>NZ_CP039371.1:0-4800000 GCF_005080685.1 Pseudomonas putida
GTGTCAGTGGAACTTTGGCAGCAGTGCGTGGAGCTTCTACGCGACGAACTGCCTGCCCAGCAATTCAACACCTGGATCCGTCCGCTACAGGTCGAAGCCGAAGGCGACGAGTTGCGCGTCTATGCGCCTAACCGTTTCGTTCTCGATTGGGTCAATGAAAAGTACCTGGGTCGTTTGCTCGAGCTGTTGGGTGAGCAAGGCAGCGGCATCGCGCCTGCCCTTTCCTTATTAATAGGCAGCCGTCGCAGCTCCGCTCCACGGGCTGCGCCCAACGCACCGGTCAGTGCTGCAGTGGCGGCATCTCTGGCACAAAACCAGGTCCAGCCCTCGGCGCTGGTTGCCATGCCTGCAGAGCCGGCTACCGTACCCGTCGCCGAGCCTGTGCCGAGCAGCGAGCCTGCCGAGGCATCTTCGCGCGACAGCTTCGATGCCATGGCCGACACCTCACCTGCCCCCTCCGCTGCTGGTCGCACCGAGCAGCGCACGGTGCAGGTCGAAGGCGCGCTCAAGCACACCAGCTACCTGAACCGAACCTTCACTTTCGAAACGTTCGTCGAGGGTAAGTCGAACCAGCTGGCGCGAGCGGCGGCCTGGCAGGTCGCCGACAACCCCAAGCATGGCTACAACCCACTGTTCCTTTATGGTGGTGTGGGCCTGGGTAAAACCCACCTCATGCACGCGGTCGGTAACCACCTGCTGAAGAAGAACCCGAATGCCAAGGTGGTCTACCTGCATTCGGAGCGGTTCGTCGCCGACATGGTCAAGGCGCTGCAACTCAACGCGATCAACGAGTTCAAGCGTTTCTATCGTTCCGTCGATGCGTTGTTGATCGACGATATCCAGTTCTTCGCACGCAAAGAGCGCTCGCAGGAGGAGTTTTTCCACACCTTCAACGCCCTGCTCGAAGGCGGCCAGCAGGTGATCCTCACCAGCGACCGCTATCCGAAGGAAATCGAAGGCCTGGAAGAACGACTGAAGTCGCGTTTCGGCTGGGGCCTCACCGTTGCAGTCGAGCCGCCCGAGCTTGAGACCCGCGTGGCGATCTTGATGAAGAAAGCCGACCAGGCGAAGGTCGAGCTGCCTCACGACGCTGCGTTCTTCATCGCTCAGCGCATCCGTTCCAACGTGCGGGAGCTCGAAGGTGCGCTCAAGCGCGTGATCGCCCACTCGCACTTCATGGGCCGCGACATCACCATCGAGCTGATCCGCGAATCGCTGAAAGACTTGCTGGCCCTGCAAGACAAGCTGGTGAGTGTGGATAACATTCAGCGCACGGTAGCCGAGTACTACAAGATCAAGATCGCCGATCTGTTGTCCAAGCGCCGTTCGCGCTCCGTGGCGCGCCCGCGCCAGGTCGCCATGGCACTGTCCAAGGAACTGACCAACCACAGTTTGCCGGAAATCGGCGACATGTTCGGTGGTCGGGACCACACCACGGTGCTGCACGCCTGCCGCAAGATCAACGAATTGAAGGAATCCGACGCGGACATCCGCGAGGACTACAAGAACCTGCTGCGCACGCTGACGACCTGATGGGCGTCGGCGCAGCTTAATGAAGGCAAGGGACTAGACCATGCATTTCACCATTCAACGCGAAGCCCTGTTGAAACCTCTGCAACTGGTCGCCGGTGTCGTCGAGCGCCGTCAGACCTTGCCGGTGCTATCCAACGTACTGCTGGTCGTGCAAGGCCAACAGCTGTCGTTGACCGGTACCGACCTGGAAGTCGAGCTGGTTGGCCGAGTTCAACTGGAAGAGCCGGCCGAGCCGGGCGAGATCACTGTCCCAGCACGTAAGCTGATGGACATCTGCAAAAGCCTGCCCAGCGATGCGCTGATCGACATCAAGGTCGATGAGCAGAAGCTGCTGGTCAAGGCTGGCCGTAGCCGCTTTACCCTGTCGACGCTGCCGGCCAACGATTTCCCCACCGTCGAGGAAGGCCCTGGCTCCCTGACCTGCAATCTGGAACAGAGCAAACTGCGTCGCCTGATCGAGCGCACCAGCTTCGCCATGGCGCAGCAGGACGTGCGTTACTACCTCAACGGCATGCTGCTGGAAGTGTCGACCGACACCTTGCGCGCCGTGGCCACCGATGGTCACCGCCTCGCACTGTGCTCGATGCAGGCACAGATCGGCCAGGCCGATCGCCACCAGGTCATCGTGCCGCGCAAAGGTATCCTCGAACTGGCGCGCCTGCTCACCGACCCGGAAGGCATGGTCAGCATCGTCCTGGGCCAGCACCATATCCGCGCCACCACGGGTGAATTCACCTTCACTTCCAAGCTGGTCGACGGCAAGTTCCCAGACTACGAGCGCGTGCTGCCCAAGGGTGGAGACAAGTTGGTACTGGGTGACCGCCAGGCGCTGCGTGAAGCGTTCAGCCGCACCGCGATCCTGTCCAACGAAAAGTACCGCGGCATTCGTCTGCAGCTGGCGGCTGGTCAATTGAAGATCCAGGCCAATAACCCCGATCAGGAAGAAGCGGAAGAAGAAATCAGCGTCGATTACGATGGCAGCTCGTTGGAGATCGGTTTCAACGTCAGCTACCTGCTGGACGTACTGGGTGTGATGACGACCGAGCAGGTTCGCCTGATCCTTTCGGATTCCAACAGCAGCGCCCTGTTGCAGGAAGCGGGCAATGACGACTCGTCCTACGTTGTCATGCCGATGCGTCTGTAACCGTAGCAGGCACGATGTCTCTTCGACGTATCATGGTCACCGCGGTGCGCAACCTGCACCCGGTGACACTCTCCCCCTCCCCCCGCATCAACATCCTTTACGGCGCCAATGGCAGCGGCAAGACCAGCGTGCTGGAAGCCGTGCATTTGCTCGGCTTGGCGCGCTCGTTCCGCAGTACCCGTCTTAACCCGGTGATCCAGTACGAGCAGCCGGCGTGCACGGTATTCGGCGAAGTGCAGTTGGTCGAAGGTGGTACCAGCAACCTGGGTGTTTCGCGCGAGCGGCAAGGGGAATTCACCATTCGCATTGACGGCCAGAACGCCAAAAGTGCCGCTCAGTTGGCGGAGTTGCTGCCGCTGCAACTGATCAACCCAGACAGTTTCCGCCTGTTGGAAGGTGCGCCTAAAATCCGCCGCCAGTTCCTCGATTGGGGAGTGTTCCACGTGGAACCTCGCTTCATGCCCGCATGGCAGCGATTGCAGAAGGCGCTGCGGCAGCGGAACTCATGGTTGCGGCATGGTACACTTGACCCAGCTTCGCAAGCCGCCTGGGACCGGGAACTATGCCTGGCCAGCGCGGAAATAGATGAATACCGTCGCAACTACATCAAGGCCTTGAAGCCCGTCTTCGAGCAAACCCTGAGCGAATTGGTCGAGCTGGACGGGTTGACCCTTAGCTACTACCGAGGCTGGGACAAGGACCGGGAACTCAACGAAGTACTCGCCTCCTCTCTCCTGCGCGATCAGCAGATGGGCCATACCCAAGCCGGCCCACAGCGTGCTGATCTGCGTCTTCGTCTGGCTGCCAATAACGCGGCCGACATTCTGTCTCGTGGTCAGCAAAAGCTGGTGGTCTGCGCACTGCGCATCGCCCAGGGCCACCTCGTCAGCCAGGCGCGTCGCGGTCATTGTATTTATCTGGTGGATGACTTGCCGTCCGAGTTGGACGACCAGCACCGCCGTGCGCTGTGTCGCTTGCTTGAAGAATTACGCTGCCAGGTGTTCATCACCTGTGTAGATCACGAATTACTGAGGGAAGGCTGGCAGACGGAAACGCCAGTTGCTTTGTTCCACGTGGAACAGGGCCGTATCACCCAGACCCACGACCATCGGGAGTGAAGGCATGAGCGAAAATCAAACGTACGACTCCTCCAGCATCAAGGTGCTGAAAGGTTTGGATGCCGTGCGCAAGCGTCCCGGCATGTACATTGGCGACACCGATGACGGTAGCGGCCTGCACCACATGGTCTTCGAAGTGGTCGACAACTCGATCGACGAAGCCCTTGCCGGGCACTGCGATGACATCACGGTCATCATCCACCCAGACGAATCCATCAGCGTGCGCGACAACGGTCGCGGCATCCCTGTCGATGTGCATAAAGAGGAAGGCGTATCCGCCGCCGAGGTCATCATGACCGTTCTGCACGCCGGCGGTAAGTTCGATGACAACTCCTATAAGGTTTCCGGTGGCCTGCACGGCGTAGGCGTTTCGGTAGTGAACGCGCTGTCGGAAAAGCTGGTCCTGACCGTTCGCCGCAGCGGCAAGATCTGGGAACAAACCTACGTTCATGGTGTGCCTCAGGCGCCGATGGCCGTGGTGGGTGATAGCGAAACCACCGGTACCCACATTCACTTCAAGCCTTCGGCTGAAACCTTCAAGAACATTCACTTCAGCTGGGACATCCTGGCCAAGCGTATCCGCGAGTTGTCGTTCCTCAACTCGGGCGTTGGCATCCTGCTGAAAGACGAACGTTCCGGTAAGGAAGAATTCTTCAAGTACGAAGGCGGCCTGCGCGCATTCGTCGAGTACCTGAACACCAACAAGACGCCGATCAACTCCCAGGTGTTCCACTTCAACGTCCAGCGTGAAGATGGTGTGGGTGTCGAGATTGCCTTGCAGTGGAACGACAGCTTCAACGAGAACCTGTTGTGCTTCACCAACAACATTCCCCAGCGTGATGGCGGTACCCACCTGGTGGGCTTCCGTTCTTCCCTGACTCGTAGCCTCAACAGCTACATCGAGCAGGAAGGCCTGGCCAAGAAGAACAAGGTCGCCACCACCGGTGACGATGCGCGTGAAGGCTTGACCGCGATCATTTCGGTGAAGGTACCGGACCCTAAGTTCAGCTCGCAGACCAAGGACAAGCTGGTTTCCTCGGAAGTGAAAACTGCCGTGGAACAGGAGATGAACAAGTACTTCGCCGACTTCCTGTTGGAAAACCCCAACGAGGCCAAGGCTGTCGTCGGCAAGATGATCGACGCTGCCCGCGCCCGTGAAGCGGCACGTAAAGCCCGTGAAATGACCCGCCGTAAAGGCGCGCTGGATATCGCCGGCCTGCCAGGCAAACTGGCGGACTGCCAGGAGAAGGACCCTGCCCTTTCCGAACTGTACCTGGTGGAGGGTGACTCCGCAGGGGGCTCGGCCAAGCAAGGTCGTAACCGCCGTACCCAGGCGATCCTGCCGCTGAAGGGCAAGATCCTCAACGTCGAGAAGGCTCGCTTCGACAAGATGATCTCGTCCCAGGAGGTGGGCACGCTGATCACCGCGCTGGGTTGTGGTATCGGCCGCGAAGAGTACAACATCGACAAGCTGCGCTATCACAACATCATCATCATGACCGATGCTGACGTCGACGGTTCGCACATCCGTACCCTGCTGCTGACCTTCTTCTTCCGTCAGCTGCCAGAGTTGGTCGAGCGTGGCTACATCTACATTGCCCAGCCACCGCTGTACAAGGTGAAGAAAGGCAAGCAGGAGCAGTACATCAAGGACGACGAGGCCATGGAAGAATACATGACCCAGTCGGCCCTCGAAGACGCCAGCCTGCACCTGGACGAATCGGCCCCTGCCGTTTCGGGTGTTCAGCTGGAAGCGCTGGTGAATGAATTCCGCAGCGTGATGAAGACCCTCAAGCGTCTGTCGCGTCTGTACCCGGAAGAGCTGACCGAGCATTTCATCTACCTGCCAGAAGTTACCTTGGAGCAACTGGGTGACCATGGCGTGATGCAAGCGTGGTTGGCCAAGTTCGAGGAGCGTCTGAACAACAGCCAGAAGTCTGGGTTGGCCTACAAGACCAGCCTGCGCGAGGACAAGGAACGTAATATCTGGCTGCCGGAAGTGGAAATCATCTCCCATGGCCTGGCGAGCTATGTCACCTTCAATCGCGATTTCTTCGGTAGCAACGACTACCGCACCGTGGTCAACGTAGGTGCCAAGCTGTCCAGCCTGCTGGGTGAAGGTGCTTACGTGCAGCGTGGTGAGCGTCGTAAAGCGATCGTCGAGTTCAAGGAAGGCCTGGACTGGCTGATGAACGAGACCACCAAGCGCCATACCATCCAGCGATACAAAGGACTGGGTGAGATGAACCCGGATCAGCTGTGGGAAACCACCATGGATCCGACCGTTCGCCGCATGCTCAAGGTCACCATCGAGGACGCGATCGCAGCCGATCAGATCTTCAACACCCTGATGGGCGACGCCGTTGAACCGCGTCGTGACTTCATCGAAAGCAACGCCCTGTCGGTATCGAACCTGGACTTCTGATCAGGTGTAGGTTCACAGAAAAGCTGCACGCTTTCACAAATAGATGACCGGCCGGGCTTCAACCATGGCCCCTGTCGGTCACCATCAAGCCCGCCTTCGCGGGCTTTTTTTTGCCTGGAATTCCTGCCGGGGCGCCCTACTCCGCTCATTGGAAAATGATGCAGATGGGGGGATTTGAGGAAGTGATTTGATGGGGCGCTGGAAGTGCTGAGAGGGTCGGCGGGCGGATCTGAGCAGCAGAGAGATTGAGAGGACTTTAAAACTAATATTTGAACACCTTAATAGTTAATTAAGCGTACGTGTTAAGTATTAATTTGAACAATTTAGTATGGAAATGGAATTTGGTGGAAGTTGCCATTTTGGATTTTTTGTAGATTTCGAAGGGATGTTGGAATAAGATCTATGACCAACTTTTCCGCTTTGCACTGAAGATTTTCAGCCAAATCAGCTGTTTGAAGCGAGAGCTTCAGACCTGATCCAAATTGCTCCAGCGATCACGAAGTGGCCGTTTAGAAATAAAGAGAGCAAGCCGATTGCTTTAGATTCTGATCAGTCATGAGAGTCATGACCAATGAGAGAAAAGGAGACCTGAAAATGTAGAAAAACGCGATCAATCCCGAGAGGACTGACCGCGCTTAGCGAAGCAGACTTGCGTCCTCAGAACCCGCAATGTCTGCTTTTTCGAAGCGACTGTCAATCCTCTCCCATTTTTTCGACCTTAGCGAGGTTACTCGACGGCACAGTGTTGCCTGTCGAAAGGCCTCACTTCGCCCGCCCTGCGCCTTGATTTTTTGGCGCAGCGTCGGCGCTCGTTTCGAGATTTTCGGAGGTGTTTCATGACAGTACGAAAGGTGGTCACGCGGCGGTCCAACCATTACCGCGGCTACTTCCCATCGCTCAAAAATAAAAAGCCTGTGCCCTGGGAGTCCCAGCTCGAAGGCGCTCTTTTTCGGCTTCTTGAGCTGTCTCCTGCGGTCATCGGCTACGTCCCGCAGCCCAGTGAGGAACGTGTTCCATCGCTCCAGGGCTACTTCAAATATTACCCAGACGTACAGGTTTTCCTCGCGGATGGGCGCGAGTGGTGGTTTGAAGTGAAGCCTCACGACCGACTGAAGATTGCCAGCGTCAGGCAGCGACTGGATGCCGCTGAGCGCTACTTCAACGCCACTGCCCGTAACTTTTCGGTGATCACTGAAAAGTTAATTGAAGCTGAACCCCTGGCTACCAATCTTAGAAGGCTGATGTATCACCGGCGCGGTCCAGAGCTTTCGCATCAGGCGTTGGAGGAGGTAATGGCGACCTTCAACGAATGGCCGCCTATGACCGTTGCAGATCTGCTCTACGTGGTTGGTGAGGGGAAAGCCTGGCGCTTGTTAGGCCTTGGGGTGGTGGGCATTGACCTTGATAGGTCAATTGACACTGACTCCCCGGTCTTCCTGCAAGGGGGGCACCGTCATGCAAACCTTTTCCCTTAGGGTGAAATTGGTCGTCATCGTTCGTGGCGTACTGATGGTGCTTGAGAAGAGGCTTATTGACCGGAAGCTGCTCTTTTTCGATGAGCTTGGTGAGCCCACGAAGCTATCCGAGAAGGAGTTCTATGAGGCCTACGAGAAGCGCGAGATCGAGATCTCCGCTGATCAGCCATACCTTGGGAGGGTTCCGTATGTGCGGAACGTCCCTCCAGATATTTCATGCTTCCCCAAAAAACATGGAGATGAGGCATTGCGTCGACGCAAGTATCTGGACGACCTAACTAAGCGCGGTAAATACAAGCTACCGGGTGACGAAGACATGATCAAGAAGCTTAGAGATATCGCCAAAAAGATTGGGGATGCGTGCGCACCCTCGGTTTCCACTATTCGACGTTGGGCAGCCAAATACATTGGCCAGAACGTAGTAAAGCTTATCCCTCAGCATGCCAAAAAGGGTCGGGCTGCCGCGATACAGGGAGAGCTCGAAGTTATTCTTGAAGGGGTGATTAATAAAACCTACCTGCAGGATACGATTCCAGCGGTCAGCGTGGTCGTTTCAGAATTCGAGGATCAGATAAAAGAGAGGAACAAAAGTCGTTTGCCTTCGGATCAGCTCAAGATCCCAAGCGGAATGACTGTCCGAAGGTACATCGCCAAGCTGGATCCGTACCTTGTGGATAAGGAGAGGCTCGGAAAACACGCAGCAGACAAGAAGCACCGTGTTGCGGCGGGTGTCCTACGTGTCCATGAGATTTTGGAACGTTGGGAAATTGATCACACCTTGTTGGACGTCCAGCTTGTGGATGAAACCTCGGGGCTGTGCATTGGGCGCCCCTATCTGACGATCGTCCTCGACCGCTTCTCTCGAATGGTGATGGGATATTTGCTCCACCTGTCGGCGCCAAATACGGAAACCGTGCTTCGTGTGATCGAACGCTCAATCCGTCCAAAAGCCGAATTGCTGAAGCGCTTTCCGAAAGTGAGAAATGAATGGTGGGCACGTGGGCTGCCGGCTCGAATAGTCCCAGACAACGCAGCGGAATTTCACGCGGGCGATCTCATCATGGGATTCAACGAGTTGGGTATCGAGATCATGTATCCCGCTTCAAGGGCCCCTCAAAGGAAAGGTGCCGTCGAACGCTTTTTCAGCACACAGAACCTGGGGCTTATCCACAACCTCCCGGGTACCACCTTCTCGAATATCCAGCAGCGTGGCGATTACGACTCGGAGAAGAATGCATGTTTCACGCTCCCTCAATTGGAGGCGGTGGTAGTGAAATGGATCGTCGATGGTTACCACCAGACTCCTCATCGGGGGCTGGACAACAGAACACCGGCTCAAGTCTGGGGGACTAGCGAGGCGAACCATGTCATCAGCCTTCCCGTCGACCTGGACTCGTTGGAGTGCATTCTGGCCAAGCGGGCCTCGGTGAAGGTTCACCATTACGGCATCGAGGTTGCCAAAGTGGGCTACCACTCTACGGAACTTGCTGAGCTCCGTATGCGTTTGGCAGACGGAGAAAAGGTAAACGTCCGCTATCGAGACGAAGCCGGGCACGTTTGGGTTCACGACCGCTTCAGAAACTTGTTCTTCAAAGTGCCCGCCAAAGATGAGCGAATGGCCGGTAAGAGCAGGGAGGTGTGGAAGGCTGCCGAGAAAGCGCTGCGAGAAAAATATAATGAGCAGCCTAGCTTCGAGGCTACGCACAGGTGCTACCAGGAAATTATGGAAGATGCAGACGAGGCCCGCCGTTCGCAGACGCTCAGAAAACGACGCGCAGCTGCCATAGCGAAAATCGACAAGGAGGGTCGAGTGACCGAAAGCACGCCTCCACCCAAGGTACTCGCTGAAGTGGAATGGACCGGTGACTCTATTCCTAACATTCCGCCAGCAGCCTTCAAGGTCTCGGTTCGTCGCCCTGCTGGGAGTTCTAAGCCATGAACGCCATCAATCTGTACGAATGCTACGAGCATGGTGAATACAGCTTTACGCTCCGCGATCGTTTTATTCACAGCCCTCAAGTCGAGCGAGCGTTGACGCGACTAGGCGATATCCACGGCGATAGTCGGCGTACCAGAGCAAGTAAAGGGTTGCTGATCCAAGGTCCAAGCGGAGTGGGCAAGAGCACATTGGTCAAGGAGTACATTCGGTCATTGGAGGAATTGGAGAGCCATGACCCACAGAAGCGGACAGTTCTGTTCGTCGAGATGCCTTCGTCTCCAACCAAAAAGAACCTGGCAGCAGCCATTTTGGCAGAGCTGAAGGATCCCTTCGCAGAGGCACGAGGACATTCGGCAGAGGTTAAATTTGCGCGAGTAGTCCTGCTGCTGAAGAACCTTGGCGTGGAGATGTTGGTCCTCGATGAGGCGCAGCACCTGGTCGATTATCGTCGTAATGGTGCGTATGAGGCAGCAGACTGGATCAAGAGTCTGATGAATGAAACCAGTATCGCGTTTGTTCTGATTGGGCTGAAGCGCACCGAAAATCTCCTGCTAGCAAACGAGCAACTGCGACGCAGGTTTTCGGCCACGGTGGCATACGATCGCTTCACCTTCTCCGCTAATACGTCTCTTCATTTCGTGATGTTGTTGCAGGCAATCGAGGGCGAACTGCCTGTTCAAACCATCAGTTTTGTAGAGCCAGCGATGATTAAACGCTTCTACCTGGCTTCCTATGGATTGATCGACTACCTCATCAAGATTGTGGACAGGGCTGTTTGGCTGGTTCAAGTCCAGGACCTTGTCGGGATTGAACTTCCTGTGCTGGCCCAGGCTTTTGAAGACGAGGTTTGGAGCTACGCCACCGAGGATCGAAACCCCTTCAGTGCGAGCTTCAATTTCCAGCCTCTGTTCGGGAAGCGGGAGCCGTTTGAGACGTTCGAAGAGAGCAGTACCTGACGGCCAAGGGCCGGGCTTATCGGCCCGGCTCTACTCCCCTGATTTTTATGTCTTCGATTTCATGGATGTGTAGGAATGTTTGGTCTTTTAATCAACCCACGACCACACCAAGACGAAAGTCTTTTGGGGTACCTGCAGCGCCTGGCGAAAGCCAACGGATTACCCAGAAAGGAACTGCTCACCGCCTTTGCACGAGCCGACGAGACCGATGTTGCGGACTGGCTGCAGATGATGGAAGGACCACTGAGCTGGCCTGCGGTATCTGCTGAGTTTCGTGATCCAAGGCCCAAGGGGGTCAAGTTATGGACGACTCATCACGCTCGTTACTGTCCGATCTGTTTGGGCGAAGCCGGTTATTGGAGAGAAAGCTGGGGCTTGACCCTGGTTACGACGTGTTCTGTCCACGGCACTGAACTCCACGGGCGGTGCCCCAACTGTCTGAAGGAAACCGATCCAAGCGCAATGAGTGCGAATAGTTGCCAAGCGTGTGGCACCTCATTGAGTGGGACCAATTTTGAGATCGCGCCGGCGAGTGATACGGCCGCCTGGCTCACCTCTGGCTTTGAAGATAGGTTTTACGCCGACTCGTTGCCAGCTGACGCGGGATTGGCGGCCCTCACCTACGAACAGTTTCACGAGTTGTCATCGCGTCTCGCTGTCAGAAGTTTGCCTACGGAAAGAACCCAGCCGCTGAAGGTTGCTGATTCGGGTTCGCTAGAGATATCGCGGCTTATGGCAAACGCGGCGGGCGTGGTTCTCATGAACTGGCCTCTCGCATTCAGAGAACTGCTGAGTGGCCTCAAGGCAGTCCATTCCGATAACGAACATTGGACGCTCAGCAGATCGTTCGGCCCGATATACCACGACATCCACCGTGATCTGGATGACTCTTGTTTTGACTTTCTTCGTCGAGAGTTCGAATCATTTCTGCAGCATGCGTGGGAAGCACCGTTAGCGAAGCGAAATCGCAATTTGAGTGAGGAGACGATTGAGAGACATCGTTGGGTGTCGTTCGATTCTGCTGCTGAAGCTTGTGGTCTCGGGGTATCAGTCATAAAACGCCTTCATCAGGAGGGACAAATCGCCTATCGGGAGAAGGTCCATGAAGATCGAGTCTTTACGGTCGTGGACCTGGATCATTTGAAGGCAATCTCGCAGCATCTCCAGGGCGTGGCTGATATGAAAGAAACCTCGACTTTGCTAAGCCTCTGTCGCAATCGGGTTAGGCAGCTGCTAGCTGGTGGTACCCTCCAGTTCTTTGGTGGAGAACCGCGCCCAGGCGAAAGGTGGCTGATTGACTGCCGCTCGATCAACGAATTGATTGATGAGAAGCTGCCTACCAGCTCTGACCAGAGCCTGGTGTCGATCAACTACTTGGCCAAGCATTCTCTGCCCAAGGGGGGTGGGTTGGTCGAGTTGGTTCAGGCAATACGTGCAGGTGAACTTCGCGCTTACGGCCCAGCTGAGAATGGCTCGGTTGCGGTAGGGGCGTGGTTACTCAAGCCGCAAGATTTTGCAGCGTGGCAACAAGCCCGAGCTGAGAACAAGAGTCCGGTCTTTCCCGGCCTGTCGGTAGTCAAGGCTGCTGCGCTGTTAGGCGTCAAAGAACAATGCGCATACGCGTTCGTTCGACTGGGTCTGCTATGGAGCACTGCTGTCGAACGAGGCCGGCGTACGCAATTGATGGTTAAGCCTCAAGCCATCGACAGATTCAGGCGTGGCTATATCTTGGGACCGGAGATTGCGGTGTATTTGGGGAAGTCGACCAGGGAGGCGTTCAAGCACCTTTGGGAGGCCAGGTTTCGCCCCGTTGCGGGGCCATCCATTCCAAACGCGGCTTGCCGGCAGTACGTTTGGGTAAGAAGCAAAAAGCTGATCGATTACCTCGCAAGTGAAGCCGCCCAGATCGACGATCCTGAAGCCATCACGTTTTTATCCACACCGATCGCTCAGCCTCGTGATTGCCGATTCAGGCATGTGGGATCAAGATAGTTAGCACGCTTTCTTTCTTGATTGCTAAAATCATCGAACCCATTTTGGAGAATCTTATGTCCCGTCTCGCTGAATTCCGCCTGCTCGAACAACAGCTCGCAGCCCAACTGGCGGAGCTGGAAGCGCTGAAAAATGACTCTGCCCTGAAGCAGGAAATGGAATTTGAAACGAAGCTGCGCAGTTTGCTCAACGAGTATGGCTACGGCCTGCGCCAAGTGGTGCTGATCCTCGATCCGCAAGCGGTGGCTTCCACTGATATGGCCCCAAAAACCTCTCGGAAACCACGCGAAGTGAAGGTCTACAAGAATCCACACAGCGGAGAGGTTGTTGAGACCAAGGGTGGTAATCAGCGTACGCTTAAGGCCTGGAAAAACGAGTATGGCGCTGAGGTAGTCGAGTCTTGGCTCGCCAATTGATTGCACTGCAGGCGGCTTCTGGCACGAGATGAATCGTGGTGCGCCCCGAATGCAAATTCCCATTCTGGGGCGTGACGAAATTTTCTGCGGGTGGTGGATTTAGAGAATTAAAACTGTCGCTAGAGGGTCCCGTCTTTCGCGGCCTGCAGCCATTTGGAGAGGAAACGCAAAACTGTCGCAATCACCCAAAACGCCGGTTCAGACTGATTCGCTAGAGAATTAAAACTGTCGCAGCCTGAAACGACGCGGCTTTCACGTGTATTCAGAGCCATCATTATCGATAGCCTGCTTACAAACATGTAATTCCTGGATCACGTGGATGACAGCTCCCAGTCGGTAAGCTTCACTCATGTCTTCATGGAGTAACAGAAATGAACACCGCTAAAAGCATTGCCGCCCTCATGCTCGTAATCGCCTCCTCATCCGCTTTAGCTGAAGGAGGATCTGATCGCTTACACGGAAAGATGATTCAGGCAAATGAGCAAGCAATGCGTGCCTACGCCGCTGCCAATGGAAAAAAACCACCTGAAGTGATCCATTATCGCTACGGAATGAAACTGGATGTGGCGAGAGTTATCAGTATGACTTCGCTCAAAGGTAGCTGCGACGTGATGCCGACACAGATGAATTACGAGGACTCAACAGGTGAGTTGAAAATCCTCGAATATCGCTCTGCTGGAATTAACTGTAGAGGTCAAAACTGACCGAAGGGACAGGGTAAGTCTTGGAGTAAGCTGACCACGACCAGCGCTGCAGCTGGTCGGCTGGCCGGCAGAAGCCCTTCCCCCGGGGCATCTTGCATTACGTGTCAGGATAACTGGCAACTACTTGATCGTCCCCACTCTTGGTGAGGCCGATGACTTGATAGGCGTGTTTCATGCCATCAACCTCCATACCTGGTGAGCCAGCGGGCATGCCAGGTACCGCGACGCCTGCCAGGTCGTTGCGCTTTATGAGCTCCTGCACCTGGGCTGCGGGGACGTGACCTTCCACAAACTTGCCATCGATAACCGCGGTGTGACACGAAGCCAGCCTCGGAGCTACTCCTAGCTCTTGCTTCACCGCCCTCATGTCCGTTTCAACGTGGTCGACGACCTTGAAGCCGTTTGCCTCCAAGTGCGCTATCCATTTCTTACAGCAACCGCAATTAGCGTCCCGGTGCACATCGATAGTCAGGGGCTCCGCAGCAAAGGCGGCTGAGGCGATTAGAAGTGACGCTGCGGTACTTAAACCGAGGAAGCGGCGCTTACTTGTCATGAGTGTGCTCCTTCCCGTCTTTGTGCACATGGGTTTTGGGAGTAGAACCTGTGTGGTGGTCCGAGTGCGCCTCGCCGGACTCGTGTTCACCGTGGTGCTCCGCTACTGATGAAGACTCCGAATGCGAACTGCCATGATCATGACTTTCCTCAGCCACGCCGTTTGCTGCGGAATCATCATGATTTCCATGACCTGATTTCGCACCACCGTGTTGGCCTTCATGGTTATGCATATCGCTTTCGCCACCGCCATGTTGGTGACCACCACTGGAAGCGACCATCATCTGGTACTGCTCAGCATTGAGTTGCGGTAGCTGGTCCAGGAACGCGACGATTCCCCAGATGTACTGGTCGTCCATGCTCTTACCCCAGGCTGGCATGCCTGTCGCTTTGATACCGTGCTTGATGGTCCAAAACGCAGCAGCAGGGTCACCGCTTACACCTATCTCGGTGAGGTTTGGTGGGGATGGGTATAGGGCTTGGCTGAGTTCAGTTTTCTCCACCCCTGGCGCGAGGTGGCAACCGATACACATGGCGTTGTAGTTGCCTGCCCCTGCTTGGATGAGAGCAGGATCTTTAAGGTTTGGCACCTCAATGTCGCTTGCTCGGACTTCAATCGAGCGATCCCGCGCCATGGCCAAAAACGCATGCACAGCGGGGAAGTGTGGGTCGTCCGCACCAACGTTCACGAGACCGAAGTAAGCAGCACCTAGCACTGCTGCGCTAGTAACAGCACCTGCCGCCACCAGCGTTGTAATTGTTTTTTTCATGTTGAGTTCTCAAAACCACATCCGAATACCGGCCACAAAACGAGCTTCGTCCACGTCCCCGCCTTCATCCCGAATGAAATCGGCGGTTTTGCCGTAGGAACGGCTCCAGGTGACACCTATGTATGGCGCGAACTGGCGAACAATCTCGTACCGTAACCGCAGCCCGACTTCGGTGTTTGCCAGGCCAGAGCCGACGCCGCGTTCCGGGTCGTTCTTGCCATAAAAGTTGGCCTCAGCGGTTGGCTGAAGAATTAAACGATTGGTTAGCAAGATGTCGTACTCGCCCTCCAGACGGGCAGCGGTTTGACCGTTCTCGCCGATAAAGGCGGTGGCTTCAGCTTCGAAGTCATACAGGGCCAGGCCCTGAATACCGAACGCAGCCCAGGTCTGCGGATCCTCCGGTTTGAAATCCTGCCGGACGCCGGCGACAACATCCCACCACGGGCTTACCGAGCGGCCATAGAGGAGCTGCAGCTCAGCATCTTCAGTCACACCATTGGTTCGTTCACCTTCCGAGCGAATCCAGAGCCTATTGATATCGCCGCCCACCCAGCCGGATGCATCCCAAGCAAGCGTGCTACCTTCATCGGCATCTTGGTATTCCAGTTGGTCTAGCAAGAAAAAGCTGTTGAACCCGCTGTCATCCATTTTGTGCCCGTCAAGCGGGGGGAAGGCAGCCTGCCGGTCGGCATCAGTCAGCACCGGGATTGGCGTACGGCTGGTCGGGGTCGGCGAATCAGCGTTCCCGTTTCCCATCGTGGAATGACCCATCGCGCCATGATCCATGCCTTCCATGGACCCGTGATCCATGCCTTTCATGCTTCCATGGTCCATCTTGCTGTGGTCCATCGAGGCGGGTTTCGCTTTGGGCTGGCCATGGCCCATTTTGCTGTGATCAACGGGTGCAGGTTGCGTGGGTTGCTTGCTCGCGCCCATCTGGCTGTGGTCCATGCCCGGCATCGCAGCCTGTGATGAGGCGTGGTCCATCTGCATGGCACCGTGGCCCATTGCCGAGTGGTCCATTCCGGAATGATCCATTTCAGCGGCGAAGCTGGGCGAAACGCCCAGCACACCTAAAGAAACGGCGAATGCCAGCAGCGATGGTCGTGCAACGCTATTGGCCATTTTTCCCTGCCTTAGCTTTGTCGCTGCCATGCGATTCCATCATTTTGCTGTGATCCATTCCTTCCATGGAACCATGATCCATGCCCTCCATAGAGCCATGATCCATGCCTTTCATGGAGCCGTGATCCATGCCTTCATGGTTCATGCCCTGGGCTTGCTTGCTCTTCGAGCCGTTCGATTGCGCCGCGTTGGACGACTTTTGAGAGTGCTGATCATGGTTGTCACTGGACCAGGAAGACGGGGCGTACACCGCGAGCAGGCCAACCATCGCGGCAGAGAGGAAAAAGGCGCTTCGTTTCATTGGTTTGCTCATCTCGTATCTCCAGTTCATTCGTCCACGCGGACTTCTCGGAACATGCCCATCTCCATGTGGTACATGAGGTGACAGTGATAGGCCCAGCGCCCGAGTGCATCTGCGGTTACGCGATAGCTTCGTTTCGAGCCAGGCGGCATATCGATCGTGTGTTTTCGCACCATGAAATTGCCGTCCTCATCCTCCAGGTCACTCCACATGCCGTGCAGATGGATGGGGTGAGTCATCATGGTGTCGTTGACCAAGGTAATACGCAGGCGCTCGCCGTACTTGAGCCGCAGCGGCTCTGCGTCAGAAAACTTGATCCCATCGAAGGACCAAGCGAACTTTTCCATATGCCCGGTAAGGTGCAGTTCGATTGTCCGGCCAGGTTCCCGGCCGTCAGGGTCGATGAAGGTGCTACGCAAATCCGAATACGTGAGAACCCGACGCCCGTTATCGCGAAGCCCGATCCCCGGATCGCTCAGCTTTGGCGTAGGGGTCATGGTCTGCATATCGACCAGAGGGTTGTTTGTTTCGGAGGCGGGATGGTTCTGCATGGCACCGCTGGCGGCCATATTGCTTTGGTCCATACCGGTCATGTTGCCGTGGTCCATGCCAGCCATCTTGCTATGGTCCATACCGGCCATGCTGCCGTGGTCCATGCCAGCCATCTTGCTATGGTCCATACCGGCCATGCTGCCGTGGTCCATGCCAGCCATCTTGCTATGGTCCATACCGGCCATGCTGCCGTGGTCCATGCCAGCCATCTTGCTATGGTCCATACCGGCCATGCTGCCGTGGTCCATGCCAGCCATCTTGCTGTGGTCCATACCGGCCATGCTGCCGTGATCCATGCCACCCATGCTGCCGTGGTCCATCCCCATATCACTCATGGAGATGAGAGGCCTTGGATCTACAGCCGGCACCGGTGCCTGCAGGCCCTCACGGACAGCCAAGGTACCCCTTGAATAGCCGGTGCGATCCATGGATTGAGCAAAGATGGTGTAAGCCTGCTCGTTTTCAGGCTCGACAATGACATCGTAGGTTTCAGCAACGGCAATCCGGAATTCATCGATCGACACTGGCTTAACGTACTGACCGTCGGCTGCGACAACCGTCATTTTCAAGCCGGGGATCCGCACGTCGAAATAGGTCATCGCCGAGCCATTGATAAAGCGAAGCCGGATTTTCTCCCCTGGCTTGAAGATTCCCGTCCAGTTCCCATTTGGCGCCTGGCCGTTCATGAGGTAGGTGTAGGTGTGCCCGCTCACGTCAGCGAGATCGGTTGGGCTCATCTTCATCTCGGCCCACATCTTTCGATCGGCCACAGCAGCAGACCAACCTTTCTCGCTCACGTCGTCGACGAAGTCGCCAACGGTGCGCTTGTGGAAGTTGTAATAGTCCGACTGTTTTTTGAGCTTGGACATAACCCGCGCCGGGTCTTCGTCGGTCCAATCACTCAGCATGACGACATAGTCACGATCGTAGGTGAAAGGCTCTGGATCCTTGGCATCAATCACCAGCGCACCGTAAACACCGACCTGCTCCTGGAAGCCCGAATGGCTGTGGTACCAGTAGGTGCCGTTCTGGTGGACCTTGAACTTGTACTCGTACATGCCGTCGGGAGCGATGCCATGGAAGCTTAGACCCGGCACGCCGTCCATATTCGCCGGCAGGATGATGCCGTGCCAGTGGATGGACGTGTCCTGCTTCAAGCGGTTGCGAACCCGTAGCGTGACCGTGTCGCCTTCGCGCCAACGGAGTATTGGTCCTGGCAGCGAACCGTTGATGGCCATCGCCGTTCGAGCTGCCCCGGTAATGTTCACCGGGAGCTCCCCGATGTACAGGTCAAAATCGGTGCCGGTCAGTACGTTAGGCTGGCCAGGGCTGGTTACGGCCCAGACCGGCGCGCGCCACATGCCCAGCCCACCCAGTAGTCCGGTAGCAGCCAGGCCTTTGACGAATGAACGTCTCGTGGTTTTGCTTTGCATGCCGTTGCGTCCAATCAGGTAGATCGCTGATATCCAGACTGCGGGATCCGCAGCCATCTGGTTTCAATTGAGCTCCCCCAAGCCTCGTAGACTTTCGCCAAAGCACAAGGATTGCGGGAGGCAATACCCCGAAAGCTGACATAGTTCAGATTCCGGGGTGATTACATTTCTGTAAGCTAAGCTCAGCAGCTCTCGTGGCCGGGGTGCTTTTGGCTTTGGGCGGTAACAGGAGCCTCTGCTTTTTTCTCCTGAGCAACCTGGTAAGCCTGCATGGAAGATGCACGTGCAGCTTCCATCCTGGCGAAGGTGCGATCCGCGCCGCCTTCAGCCAGGGCGAGGCTCGCCATGCCGAAGGTGACTACCATCACAATCGCTTTGATCATGTTCATTTGCGTTTCCTCTAAGGGTCAGTTTCGCCTGATTGGCGCCGTTCACAGTGCTCAAGCTAGCTACCCGGCACTGTCAGCAAGCTGAGCCCGACATTACTTTTCCGTCAGCTTCTGGTTGGGTGCCTTTTTTGCTGCACACTGAAGGGCATCCAAGGGGGCGCAGCAGATGAAATTACTCGTAGCCGAAGATGAGCCAAAAATCGGGGCCTACCTGCAGCAAGGGCTGACGGAGGCAGGCTTTACCGTCGATCGTGTGGTCACAGGGACCGACGCGCTGCAATACGCTTTGAGCGAGGCGTATGACCTGCTGATTCTTGATGTAATGATGCCGGGGCTAGACGGCTGGGAGGTGCTGCGGATGGTACGTGCGGCAGGGAAAGAGGTCCCAGTCTTGTTTTTGACGGCCCGTGATGGCGTGGACGATCGCGTGAAAGGGTTAGAACTCGGGGCTGACGATTACCTGGTCAAACCCTTTGCATTCTCGGAACTGCTAGCGCGTGTGCGCACTTTGCTGCGAAGAGGCAGCAGTGGCTATGCTCAGACCACTATGAAGATGGCTGACCTGGAGGTAGACCTGCTTAAGCGCCGGGCCACCCGAAATGGCAAGCGGATCGACCTCACAGCCAAGGAGTTCTCCTTACTGGAACTACTCATGCGCCGACGCGGCGAGGTACTGCCGAAGTCCCTGATCGCATCGCAGGTGTGGGATATGAACTTCGACAGCGACACTAACGTGATCGAGGTTGCTGTTCGTAGGTTGCGGGCCAAGATTGATGACGATTTCGCCCCCAAGCTCATACATACAGTTCGTGGCATGGGCTATCTGATGGATGTTCCCGAGTAATGCGCGCCCAATCGTCGCTCGTTAAACGCCTTACCCTCATGTTCATGTTCGCGGTCATCGCCGTATTGGTCGTTGCCGGCGTGAGCTTCTACATGCTCAGTCAGCACCATTTCCAGATGCTGGATGAGCAAGCCCTGGCCGAGAAACTCGAATCCACCCGGCACATCCTTTCACTTTCAGCAGCACGTGATGAACTTGAGGATCAGGAGCCTCAACTGCGTGCTTTGTTGGGGGCTCATCAGGACCTTTCTGCGGAGATTCTTGATGCTGACGGTACTGTCCTGTTCTCGGACTCCAAGGCATCCCGCATCCCTGAGCGCTTTAAGCAGGCCTCTTCTGGCGCCGTTTGGGACTGGCAAATCGACTCGCGGAACTTCCGGGGGATTACCTCTCAACTGGCTATAGCGCAGGCGCAGGCGCCGGTAACAGTCATGTTGATGCTGGATGTCACCAGCCATGCCCACTTTTTCAAGACGCTGCAATGGTGGTTCGGCATTGGCTTGGTCATCAGCGCTCTGGTTAGTGCAGGATTGGGGTGGATCGTGGCCAAGAGCGGTCTTCGGCCGGTTGGGCAGATCACCAAGGTGGCGACATCCATGTCTGCCCGGTCCCTTCGCGAGCGAATTCCATTGGAGCCCGTGCCGCTTGAATTGCAGGAGCTGATCCTCTCCTTCAACGGAATGCTTGCACGCCTGGAAGACGCGTTCGTCCGGCTATCAAACTTCTCAGCCGACATCGCACATGAGCTGCGGACTCCGGTAAGTAATCTTCTGACGCATACCGAAGTCGTTCTGACCAAAAAACGCGACCTCGATGCCTACGAAGACAACCTCTACTCCAATCTTGAAGACCTCAAGCGCATGTCGCGCATGATCGATGACATGCTGTTCCTGGCAAAAGCTGATAACGGCTTGATCATCCCCGAGCAGGTTGATATCGATCTGGTCGGGCTAGTGTCCAGACTGATTGAGTACTACCAGCTTGCAGCCGAAGACCGAAGCATTCGGCTTGCCCTTCAAGGCGAAGGTACGATCCGTGGTGACCGGCTAATGATTGACCGGGCGGTTTCCAACATTCTATCCAACGCTTTGCGCTATACCCCCGAAGGCCACGATATCGCCGTCCGGATTGTCGAGGCGGCTGATCAAGTGAACCTGTCCGTCCAGAACAATGGGGCCACGATTGATCCGGAACATATCAACAAAATCTTCGACCGGTTCTATCGCGCTGACCCTGCAAGGCGGGAAGGAAGCCCAAGCAACGCCGGCTTGGGTCTGGCCATAACGCGTTCGATCATCGAGGCTCATGGTGGGCGAATTTGGTGTACCTCCGCTGACGGCGTGACGAGTTTTCACATCGCTCTGCCGCACGCCAAACAATCCACTTCCAAGCCTCAAACGGCTTAATGCTAATTTCATGCGTGTAACCTATACTCGGCCATCATGAACCGGCTCCTACGACTGTTCACCATCCTGCTTCTAATCGCATCGCTTCCTCTCAACGGCATGGCGGGAGTCGACTCAGCCATTGAACCATGCCCCATGCAAACCATGGGGATGGAGATGATGGCGGGGATGGATCACGATTGTTGCCAGGATACTGATCCAGGATCAGCTGCCGACCACTCCAAAGCCTGCAAAGTGGGCCAGGAGTGTAGAACCGCGAGCACAGTTCAGGTCGAAATAATTAACCCCACGCTCACCTATTCTGCGCCTAGGCCAGTAGATACCTATGCGGTGAGCCTCGTAAACAGGGCGCCTCCTGACCCTTGGCGGCCACCCCGCGCCTGATTACCTCTTAAATTCACCCCATCGTCCTGTTTTGCAGCCGGATGATGGCATGCGCTTGCGCGCTGATTTTTTGAGGAATCATTTCCATGACTCCCCCACGTTACCGATTAGGGATGGCATGTCTGGCCGCTCTGATCAGCCTGTTGTCGACGTTACCGGCTCAGGCTACACCGTTGTCTCTGGAGGAAGCGCTTCAACTTGCCGAACGCAATGCCCCCATCCTCCAGGCCAGGCAAGAGCAAATGACGGCCGCTCGACACGCTGTGATCCCAGCAGGCGAGCTGCCTGATCCACGTCTCAACCTAGGAGTGCAGAACCTTCCTGTTGACGGCAGTGATCGTTGGAGCATGAACCGCGATTTCATGACGATGCAGGTTGTCGGCCTCTCCCAGGAAGTACCAAACCGGGACAAGCGGGAGGCACGAGTTGAGACGGCACGAGCGAGCGTTGAGCGAGCCGATGCAGAGGCGGTGTTCGAGCGCTTAAAAGTGCGTGCTGCCACAGCCCAAGCTTGGGTCGCGGCGTACACCGTTCAACGGAAACTGCAGCAGTTTGAGGACTTCTACAAAGAAAACCGTCTGTTGGCCGCAGCAATCCGCGCACGCCTGGCCGGCGGTACCGGCGCGACGGCCGACGCACTTGCTCCTGACCAGGAAGCTGCGCAACTCGATGAGCAAAAAGATGTTCTGCTCACACAGGCCGCTCAGGCACGGGCTGCACTCAAGCGATGGATTGGAGAGGATGCTGATCCGCAAGCTCAAGCATTTCCGCGCTGGCCAGTGAGCGCGCCGGACTATCTACACGCTATACATGCACATCCAGAATTGGCGACCTACAACGCCCTTACGCGGGAAGCACAAGCTCAAGTGCACCAAGCCTTGGCAGAAAAGAAGTCGGACTGGGGGTGGCAGGTGGATTACCAGCGGCGCGGGCCTGAATTCAGCAATATGGTGAGCCTGCAGGTAAGTTTCCAACTGCCCTTGTTCGCTGGCTCACGGCAGGACCCGATGATCGCGGCACGTCGCGCACAAGTCCGGCAACTGGAGGACGAACAGGAAGCGGCATTGCGTGAGCATAAAGCGCAGCTGGAGACAGATCTTGCGGATTACCAGCGATTGCAGCGAGCAGTGCAGCGCAGCCGTGAAACATTGTTACCGCTAGCGGAGGATCGAGTCCGCCTCGCCCTTGCTGACTATCGAGCCGGTAAATCACCCTTAAGTGAGGTTCTCACCGCTCGACGTCAGCGGGTTGAAACACGACTGCAAGACATCGATCTGCAAGGACAGTTGGCCGCGACAGCTGCACGGCTGCACTTCGCGTATGGAGAGGTGCGCGCATGAGAAATTCAACTATCAGCCTTGTGGTATTGGCCGCGTTGGCTATCGGCGGTGGCGTTGGCTATCAGCTAGCAAAGCGTGGGCAGGTGTCCACTGCCTCCCCTGAAACGCTACAGAAGGTGCTGTATTGGTATGACCCGATGTACCCCCAGCAGCACTTTCCAGCACCGGGCAAGTCGCCCTTCATGGACATGCCACTGGTGCCGAAGTACCAGGAAAGCACCGCTGCTGAGGTGAGCCCCGCAGTTCAAGTTTCACAGGGGCTCCAACAAAACCTGGGGGTCCGTCTGGCTACCGTAGCGAAAGGGCAGCTTGCTCGAACCCTCCAGGTGAGCGGCGTGCTTACCTTCGATGAGCGGGATTTTAGCGTTCTGCAGGCTCGTACCGGTGGCTACGTCGAACGCACCTATGGCCGCGCTACAGGCGACGTGGTTGCCAAGGGCGCCCCATTGGCAGATGTGTTGACGCCTGAATGGGCGGGCTTGCAGGAAGAGTACCTGGCGCTTCAGCGATCTGGGGACAATGAATTGCGCGCTGCAGCTCGGCAACGACTACTGCTGGCGGGTATGCCTGCCGATCTTATCAACCGGATTGACCGTACGGGAAGGGTCCAGAATTCGGTAACGCTCTTGGCCCCAACAGCAGGCGTCCTTCAGGCTCTGGAATTGCGGCCAGGCATGACAATGACACCGGGTGCAACGTTGGCGAAGATCAATGGTATCGCGAACGTCTGGCTTGAGGCCGCAGTACCTGAAGCGCAAGCCCAAGGCCTACAGGAAGGACAGGCAGTGCAGGCGAATCTGGCAGCGTTCCCAGGCGAACCTGTTCCCGGCAAGCTGACCGCATTGCTGGCTGATGCGGATCTGCAAAGCCGCACCTTGCGGCTTCGTATAGAACTGCCCAACCCCGGCGGCCGGTTGCGCCCAGGCATGACCGCGCAGGTTTCCCTCCATCCGTCCGGGCAACAGGATGACAGCCTACTGGTGCCAGCCGAGGCGATCATTCGGACGGGGAAACGCGATCTCGTAATGGTGTCAGAAGACGGAGGTCGATTCCGGCCGGTGGAAGTAGTGCTCGGCCAGGAAAGTGCTGGCCAGGTGGTCGTGCTGCGAGGCCTTCAGGCGGGCCAGCGCGTTGTGGCGTCCGGGCAGTTTCTGCTGGACTCCGAAGCGAGCTTGAAAGGTATCGAGGCCGTTACTGCTGGCGATGCTCCACTTGCGCAACCTGTACAGCCGGCTCTACATCAGGCCAATGGGCGCATCGTTCAAATAGAAGGTAATCAGCTGACCATCGCTCATGGACCGTTCGTGACGCTGGGCATGCCTGGTATGACGATGACTTTCCCTGTGGCAGATCCCCGCTTGATTGCCGGACTCAAGGTTGGCGAACGCATCCGGTTTGGAGTGCGCGAGCGCGATGAAGGCATGGTCATCGAGCAAATAACCCAGCAGGAGAACCAGCCATGATCGCGAACCTGATTCGTTGGTCGGTTGGCAACCGCGTCCTGGTCCTGCTGGCAACACTGTTTGCCGTAGCTTGGGGCGTTTTCTCTCTGCGCAGTTTGCCGATCGACGCGTTGCCTGACCTGTCAGATGTGCAGGTGATTATCCGCACCTCCTACCCAGGGCAGGCACCGCAGATCGTGGAAAATCAGGTGACATATCCCCTGACCACCACAATGCTTTCCGTACCCGGAGCCAAGACAGTGCGGGGCTTTTCAGCATTTGGAGACAGCTTCGTATATGTGTTGTTTGAGGACGGCACAGATCTCTATTGGGCGCGGTCCAGGGTGCTCGAATACCTAAGCCAGGTTCAGTCTCGATTACCGGCGTCCGCTAAGCCAGTGCTCGGACCCGATGCCACTGGTGTAGGCTGGATCTACCAGTATGCGCTGGTGGACCGCAGTGGTACCCATGACCTGGCACAGCTGCGCAGCCTTCAGGACTGGTTCCTGCGCTTCGAGTTGAAAACTCTTCCGGACGTTGCCGAAGTGGCGACGATAGGCGGGATGGTCAAGCAGTACCAGGTAGTGCTCGATCCGCTGCGCATGGCCAGCTTGGGAATCACTCAAGTTGAGGTTTCGGACGCCATCGCCAAGGCCAATCAGGAAACCGGTGGCGGCGTGCTCGAACAAGGCGAAGCTGAGTTCATGGTAAGGGCTTCCGGCTATCTGAAGTCACTCGATGATTTCCGAGCCATTCCCCTGCGCCTGGCTGCGAAGGGTATACCCGTAACACTGGGCGATGTAGCCACTGTACAGCTGGGCCCTGAGGCACGTCGCGGCATCGGCGAGCTTGATGGACAGGGCGAAGCGGTGGGCGGCGTAGTAATTCTGCGCAGTGGCAAGAATGCGAAAGATGCCATCGCTCACGTCAAATCCAAGCTTGAATCGCTGGAAAAAAGCCTGCCTGCCGGGGTCGAGCTGGTCACTACCTACGACCGTAGCCAGTTGATCGATCGTGCTGTGGAAAATCTGAGCCAGAAGCTGATTGAAGAGTTCATCGTGGTCGCACTGGTGTGCGCTGCATTTCTTTGGCATCTGCGCTCATCGTTGGTCGCCATCGTCTCGCTTCCGGTTGGTGTCCTCATTGCCCTGATCGTCATGCGCCACCAGGGCATCAACGCCAACATCATGTCGCTTGGGGGCATAGCCATTGCAATCGGTGCGATGGTGGACGCCGCTGTGGTGATGATTGAGAACGCGCACAAACGGGTTGAGGCTTGGCATACGTGGCACCCTGGAAAGTCGTTGCGTGGCGAAGATCATTGGAAAGTGATGACTGAGGCAGCAGTCGAGGTCGGGCCTGCGCTGTTCTTCAGCCTCATGATCATTACGCTGTCCTTCATACCGGTATTCACCTTGCAGGCTCAGGAGGGAAGGCTGTTTGCGCCCCTCGCATTCACCAAGACTTATGCAATGGCAGCAGCAGCGGGCCTTTCGGTTACCCTGGTACCCGTGCTGATGGGGTACTGGATTCGGGGTCGTTTACCGGCAGAAGAGCGCAACCCACTCAATCGAACCCTGATACGGCTCTATCGCCCAGCATTGGAGATCGTTCTACGCCGGCCAAAGCTCACGTTGGCGGGTGCACTGTTGATTTTGCTCAGCAGTGTCTGGCCCCTGAGCCAGCTCGGCGGCGAATTCTTGCCGCCACTGGATGAAGGCGATTTGCTGTACATGCCGACTGCCCTGCCAGGTCTTTCGGCGCAGAAAGCCTCTGAGCTTTTGCAACGTACGGACCGGCTGATCCGAACGGTACCGGAGGTCGCCAGTGTCTTCGGTAAAGCGGGCCGGGCTGAATCAGCGACCGACCCGGCCCCGCTGGAGATGTTCGAGACGACTGTCCGACTTAAACCGAAGGATCAGTGGCGAGCAGGGATGACCACTGAGAAGCTGATCGAAGAGCTGGACCGTACCGTGCAGGTACCTGGGCTAACCAATATCTGGATCCCACCGATTCGAAACCGTATCGACATGCTCGCAACCGGTATCAAAAGCCCGATCGGCGTAAAGGTTGCCGGCAGCAATTTGAATGAGATCGACCGGGTGACTCTGGCTATCGAGAAGGTGGCCAAAACGGTTCCAGGGGTGACTTCCGCCCTCGCCGAGCGATTAACCGGTGGACGCTACATCGATCTGGATATCGACCGCCAATTCGCAGCGCGTTACGGCCTGAACATTGCTGATGTCCAAGCGATTGTTGCCGGCGCCGTTGGGGGCGAAAACATCGGCGAAACCGTAGAAGGCCTGGCGCGATATCCCATCAGTGTTCGGTACCCACGGGAGTGGCGTGACTCTGTTGATGCCCTGCGGCAGCTACCGATTTACACCAGCCAAGGGGGGCGAATCACACTGGGAACCGTGGCACGGGTGCGTATTGCGGACGGTCCACCCATGCTCAAGAGTGAAAACGCGCGCCCCTCGGGCTGGGTGTATATCGACGTGCGGAGACGGGACCTGTCCTCCGTCGTTGCCGACCTGCGCCGGCTAGTCGATCAGCAGGTGAAGCTCGATCCTGGCATAAGCTTGAGCTATTCCGGGCAGTTCGAATACCTGGAGCGCGCCAATGCGCGCTTAGCATGGGTAGTACCGGCGACGCTGGCCATTATTTTCGTCCTTCTCTACCTCACGTTTGGCCGCCTCGGTGAAGCGCTGCTGATCATGGCTACCTTGCCATTTGCGCTAACCGGCGGCGTATGGCTGCTGTACATGATGGGCTACAACCTGTCGGTGGCCACGGGTGTCGGTTTTATCGCCTTGGCTGGGGTCGCAGCAGAGTTTGGAGTCATCATGCTGATCTACCTCAACAATGCCTGGACTGAACGAAACGGCAACGGTACGCAGGGGCAACCTGCGCTTCTGGATGCTATCCGCGAAGGGGCCGTGCAGCGCATCCGCCCCAAAGCCATGACCGTAGCAGTGATCGTCGCAGGCTTGATGCCAATCCTCTGGAGTAGCGGTACCGGCAGCGAAGTCATGAGCCGGATCGCTGTACCCATGGTCGGCGGCATGCTCACCGCGCCTTTGCTCTCACTATTTGTAATCCCTGCGGCTTACTGGCTCGTCAGGCGCCGCGGACTCGCTGTACACGATAACCCCAAACAGGAGTAACCCGATGAAGAAGCTACTGATCAGCGCTGGCCTGGTGTTCGCCGTTGCGGCGGCGGTGCAGGCCCAAGACATGTATGGCACGGATATGAAGAATATGCCCATGGAAGGCAACGAGACCCAAGGCAGCCAGGCGGCTCCGACTGCATCGGCTGAGGGAACCATCAAAGCTTTGGAACCAGGTAAAGTTACCTTGGCGCATGGACCAGTATCAGCCCTGAAATGGCCGGCAATGACCATGGGCTTCAGCGCTACCGAGCAGCAACTCAAGGGACTCAAGGTAGGCGACAAGGTCAGCTTCGATTTCCGAATGAATGGGGGCACAGCGACGATCGTAGGCATTCGCAAGCAGTGACGGATTGACTTCTAACCCTGCCTATTAGAGCTGATAGGCAGGGTCATTTAGCCAAACTTTGGAAAAAGTGCTGCCGCAATTCCTGACCGCGCCGCCTTCAGCTCTGTGCCTCGGGACGCTAGTTGGTCTTTGCGCTCTGTAGCCGGGATGCATTCAGATCAGAGTAGTAGCTGACGTTTGAGCAGAGATCTTCGTGCATCACGATCTATATGGGTCGAAAGCGGACAGGGCATCGCAAAGTCATCCAACTGCCTGAGTTATCCGAACGCCAACAAGGATTCCACCGAGCTTGTCGACAAGAAAACCCGCGACAACTCAGAGTGTTATCCGAGCAAACAGACTTTGGATACCCTATTCCCGCTAGGGATGGTCTGAAGTAGCCATGCATCTCTGGCTGACTTCAGCGTCTGCCGATTTCAAAATCGCCCAACTGATCCAAGACAATCCGATCAGTCGCGCTTTTCTACCTTTTTCGTTACCGCCAGCACGTTACCGCAGCCATTTTCCGCATTACAGGCGCACCTCTCCTGCGCTGGCCAGCAAATGTCGGCGGGCCATCCACAGATTCGACAGGGCAAACAGCGTCACCATCTGCGCCGCATTCTTGGCCAATCCTCGGAAGCGCACCTTCGTATAGCCAAACTGCCGTTTGATCACGCGGAACGGGTGTTCGACCTTGGCACGGATCTGGGCCTTGGCCTTCTCGATCTTGCGCAGCGCTTTGTACAAGGCGCTGCGCTTGCCGTGTTTCTTGTAGGTGCTGCGCCGAGCCGCGATCTGCCAGATAACGGCACGACCTTCATGTTCAGGACGCTTCTCGACTCCGGTATACCCAGCGTCAGCGCACACCACGTGTTCTTCGCCGTGTAGCAGTTGGTCGACCTGAGTGATGTCCGCAACATTGGCCGCCGTGACCACCACGCTATGTACCAGGCCCGATTCTTCGTCGGCACCAATGTGGGCTTTCGCGCCGAAGTAATACTGGTTGCCCTTTTTGGTCTGGTGCATTTCCGGGTCGCGCTTACCGTCCTTATTTTTGGTCGAACTTGGCGCGTGGATCAGTGTGGCATCGACGATGGTGCCCTGGCGCAGCGACAGGCCGCGATCCCCCAGGTAGCCGTTGATCACTGCCAGAATTCCGGACGCCAACTCATGCTTTTCCAGCAGGCGGCGGAAGTTGAGGATGGTAGTTTCGTCGGGGATGCGCTCCAGGCTCAGCCCAGAAAATTGGCGAAGGATGGTGGTTTCGTACAACGCTTCCTCCATCGCAGGATCGCTGTAGCCGAACCAGTTCTGCATCAGGTGCACGCGCAGCATCGCCATCAGCGGATAGGCCGGACGTCCACCTTCGCCCTTCGGATAATGCCGCTCGATCAGGGCGATCAAACCCTGCCACGGCACCACCTGATCCATCTCGATCAGGAACAACTCCTTGCGGGTTTGCTTGCGCTTACCGGCGTACTCGGCGTCGGCGAAGGTCATCTGCTTCATCGGAAAACTCGGGCAACGGGATCGGCGTATTTCACCAGATTCGGGAAGTCTTCTTCAGGATTTCCCTAGAAACACTGCCGCTGAAACCCTCCTGGCATGTAGCTCCTTCGTCCTACGCTTCAGCCTCTATGACCCCCACCCAACCTTTCGCGCAGGTGCGGAACGAACCTAGGCGTAACGCGGGTATAAGCTTCGTAGGCAGCGCCAAACTGCTTGTGCATTTCCCGCTCTTCGGAAACCGCCAAACGCCCGTACATCACCAGCAACACCGGGAACATTGCCAGCGTCAGCAGCGTCGGCCACTGAAGGAGAAAGCCCAGAAGAATCAGCACAAATGCCACGTACTGCGGATGTCTGATCCAGCCATAGGGCCCGACCGTTGCAAGTGAACGGCGGCGTTGCGCGTGATATAGCACGTTCCAGGCGGCAGAAAGCAAATAGAAGCCGAAACCCAGGAATAGGTAACTGGCAATGTGCAAAACACTGAAGTGTGGGTTGCCCTGGTCACCGAGCAACGTCGACCACAGATGGCCGGATTCGTGGGAAAGCAGATCGAGGTTGGGGAACCTGGCCTGCAACCAGCCTGACAACAGATAGATCGTCAGGGGGAAGCCATACATTTCCACAAACAGGGCAACGATGAAGGCCGAGAATGCACCGAAGCTCCTCCAGTCTCTCGCCGTTGCCGGCTTGAAGAAACTGAAGGCAAACATGATGAAGATCGCGGAGTTGATGAAAACCAGCGACCAGAGGCCATACGCGCTTTCACCATGATTCATGATGGATCTCCCGGCTTATGGATATCAGCCTTATCGGAGGGGGCCGGTTTGCTCTGGCCCTGGTGATGGTGTCCCCCATGTCCTCGATGCATGAAGACATGCATCAGCGGACAGGCGAGCAACAACAGATAAGGCAGGGCTCCAACGACATGGGCAAGGTGCTCGGTGAGCAGGAAGTAGACGGCGATCCCACCGATTACCACCAGGCCGATTGCATAGCGTGAACGCCAGAAACTGTGTGGTGAGCCGTTTTCATCGAAGTGAGGGTTCATAGCGACTCCTGGGAAAGGAGATGGGTTACTTCGATGCAGCAGATGGCATGCGGTCCATCATCATCTGCATCATCGACTCCATCATGTCCATGCGCTTTTCCATCATCTGGTGGCGGGCGGCCATATCCCCGCCCATGCCGCCATGCATGCCCCCCATTTCAGGCATGCCACCCTCCATGGACTTCATCATGGCCATGCCATTTTTCATCAGCGCCATATGCTCGGCCATCAACGCCTGACGGGCTTCCGGCGTTTTGGCTGCAGCCATCTTTTCGTGCATGGCTTGCATGGCCTTCATTTGCTGGTCCATCGCCGCCATTTGCCCTTTGTCCATTGGCTGAGAAGGCGTCTTCTCGGTAGCCGCCGCGCTTGGCGCATCGGCCGGGTGATGTGTCGAGTGTTCATCGGTGTTTTGCGCCATGGCGCCCACGGACGCTGCGGCCAAACAAAGTCCGATCAGTAAATTTCGAACGTTGTTCATCATCATCTCCTTAGCACTGTTTTAAAGCCGGATGCCTTGGTCTGGGCGCTAGGCCTCACCTGGCACGACAAGCAAATTACTGCGCCGGCGTGAATGCTCATTTTTCGCGTCGTGCTCGGGTTGTACACCGACGGGCTATTATTGGGCACTCGGCGGCTCGAAGCTGATCCCGTTTGGCCCGGCGCCAACCTTATGGGTAGCAACGACCTTTCGGCTGCTCGTATCGATGACAGATACGGTGCCCGCTTCAATATTGCTGACAAACACATAAGCGCCGTCGCTGCTGATGGCCACACCATGGGCACCCTTGCCGGTGGTCACGGTGCCCAGGCTGCTACGCGTCTGGAGATCTACGATGGAGACTCGGTCGTCCGGATTCTGGCCACTGCCCTGATTCGCGACATAGACCTGGCGACCGTCAACGGTGGCCATCATCTGGATTGGCGTGCGGCCGACATCAACCTTGCTGATCACCTTGCGTCTGGCCGTGTCGATGATGCCAAGCTGATTTGTCGCACTGAGCGAGACGAATGCCAGGCGACCGTCAGGGGCAAAGCCGACCTGGACAGGGCCTTTGCCCACGGGAATCTGCGCGGTTTCTTTGAGTGTGACGACATCGATAAGCGATACGCTGTCGCTCTTCATGTTCGCGATATAGAGTGTCCGGCCATCAGGGCTCAAGCGCAGCCCATGGGGATAACGCCCAGTTGGAATACCGGGCAACTCGATTCGCTGCTCAAGGTCAAATACTCGCACCTGGTTGGCAGCGGAATCGGTCACAAAAGCTCGCAGCCCGGTGACGTCGGTGACCACATGAGCCGGGTGATCGCCTGCCGGGAAGCTGAACGGTGGCCTGTCCAGCGCGCTGGTACTGAACACCAGCAACTGCCCACCGGGCTTTTCACCGCTCGAATGCCCCGCATGTCCAGCCACTCCAACAACCAGAAGCAAGCTGCCGTCGGGCGAAACCTGTAGGTTGTGGGGTGCGATCGGCAAGGCGACCGTGCTCACATCACCTGTCGCAAGATTTACCTGGCTAATGGAAGCGGACCGTTCATTGGCCGTGTAGACGTTACCCGTAGGGTTTGCCATGACCAGCCCCAGAGGGATGAGCAGGGATATCCCCAAGGCCATAGAACTAAACCGCTTGGCAGTCATCATTGTGAATGAGCTCCAACGAGGGGCCGGGGTATGTGAGCCAGGCTGGCCTATACATTTACTCAAGATAAACACCAATCGCGAAGCATTTTCTTGATCAGCGTCAACGTCCACAGCTTGACTCGGCACTGGGTGATCGAAGGCCGTCCATTTCTTGGGGAGTATTGCTGGCTATCCCGACCCGGAGTCAGTCGACATCAGGCTGTATATGAAGAAACCGCGCCATGAAACATGGCACGGCGGCTTGCCATCTGAGCGGTAACGAGACTTAGCGACTGACTTTGGTTGGGTAACCAAGCGCCTGGACCAGTGCACCGACGCGTTCCGCCTCGATGTTGCTTTGGACACTCACTGTACCGGCAGCACGATCAACGATCACCTTCGCGTCGCCATCGGCAGCCTGGATGGCCTTGGTGATCTTGTTGACACAACTGCCACATCCCATACCGGAAACTTCCAAAACGAACATAGCGGGCCTCTCATGCTGGTACGGCTTTTCTCGCCGCATTTACAGCTTCAACCTTGACACGATGACAAGGTCAAGGCCCGGTCAAAGGATTTATCTTCGCCCTGAAATCTTGTCCAACTCCTCTGGCGGCGGCCCCTGCTGCATCACAATTGTCCCTTACGATCTTGGCAGAAGATGGCGGACGTCGCAGTTGCCCGATGTCCTCCATCAGGACCAGATTGGCGCCGAACTCGCGGACATACCCGCTAAGGCCAAAGCCCTAGACAGTCAGTCATATGGATCAGGCGTTGAAACGCTGATGGCGGAACTTCCTCTCATAGGTTGCGGTGTGCCCATTTCAGTCTGTGACTACGCGCTTCAGCCGCAGTGCGTTGAATACCACGGAAGCCGAACTTACGCTCATGGCCAATGCCGCAATCATCGGTGACAATAGATGGCCGGTAAGCGGGTAGAACAAACCTGCCGCCAGCGGTATGCCCATAGCGTTGTAGAAGAATGCGAAGCCCAAGTTTTGACGCATGTTCTTCACCGTGGCCACGGATAGTGTTCTGGCCCGCAGGATGCCCATCAGGTCGCCCTTGACCAGCGTCAACTGGGAGCTGTTCATGGCAACATCGGTGCCAGTTCCCATGGCGATCCCGACATCAGCCCGGGCCAGCGCAGGGGCATCGTTGATCCCATCTCCTGCCATGGCAACCCGGCGCTTATCGCCCTGCAGGAGCGCCACCAGTTGCTCCTTGTCCTCGGGTTTCACTTCTCCGTGGACTTCCTCGATGCCGAGTTGTTTCGCGACCGCACGTGCCGTAGTCAGGCCGTCGCCGGTGGCCATGATGACCTTCACATCTTCTGCCTGTAGCCGGGTTACCGCCTCCTTGGAGGTGGGTTTGACCGGATCGGACACCGCTAGCAGGCCAGCGAGCACGCCATCGACGGCCAAGTACATGATACTCATGCCTTCCAGACGCAGCTGCTCGGCGCGGTCTCGCAACGGACTGGTGTCGAGGCCAGCCTCTTCCATCAAGGTCGTGTTGCCAAGCTGCAGCCGTTTGCCGTTCACCTGGCCACGTACACCGATCCCAGAGCCCGACTCAAACGCCTCTGGCTTGGACAAGCTGTGTCCATGCGCTCGCGCATGATCGACAATCGCATGTGCCAGCGGATGCTCGCTGCCTTGGTCCAGGCTGGCGGCAAGGCGCAAGACTTCGGGTGGCATGAACTGCCCGGTACCGACCACGCTATGAAACACTGGCCGGCCCTCGGTGAGGGTCCCGGTCTTGTCGACGATCAGCGTGTCGATCTTGCAGAGGTTCTCGATAGCACTGGCGTCTCGGAAGAGCACGCCACTGCTGGCAGCCTTCCCGGTAGCGACCATGATCGACATGGGAGTGGCTAGGCCGAGCGCGCAGGGGCAGGCAATGATCAGGACCGCGACCGCATTGATCAGGCCGAAGACCCAGCCAGGCTCCGGTCCGAAAAGCCCCCAGCCGAAGAGCGTGACCAGCGCGACCAGAATCACCCCCATGACGAAATAGCCGGCCACGGTGTCCGCCATCCGCTGCATCGGGGCTTTCGAGCGCTGAGCCCGCGCGACCATCTGCACGATTTGCGAGAGCACTGTCTCGGCGCCGACCTTCTGCGCCGCCATCACAAGGCTGCCGTGGGTATTCAGCGTGGCACCGATGAGTGCATCCCCAGCTTTCTTCATCACTGGCACGGGCTCGCCTGTCAGCATGGATTCATCGATAGCACTTTCGCCTTCCAGGACCACCCCGTCGACCGGCACCTTCTCGCCAGGGCGAACGCGCAGGTGGTCGCCCGTATGCACGTGGGTGAGCGGAATATCTTCCTCCTGACCATCGGCCCCGATGCGACGGGCCGTCTTGGGGGCAAGACCCAGGAGCGACTTGATGGCGGCGGAGGTTTGTGAGCGCGCCTTGAGCTCGAGCATTTGGCCGAGCAACGTTAATGAGATGATGACTGCAGCCGCTTCGAAGTAGACACCGATGCGGCCATCCTGCATGAAAGTCGTCGGGAAAACCTGCGGGAACACTGTGGCCGCAACGCTGTATAGGTACGCCGCAGCCGTTCCCAAACCTATCAGGGTCCACATATTCGGGCTGCGATTACGAATCGATGCGACCCCACGCACGAAAAACGGCCAGCCAGCCCATAGTGTCACGGGAGTGGCCAGAATCAACTCCACCCAATTCTGTGTGGCACCATGCAGCAATTGGAGTTGGTGGGCAGTCATGGCCAACACGGTCACGATGACCGTCAGGGGCAAGGTCCACCAGAAGCGGCGGGAGAAGTCCTTGAGTTCCGGGTTCTCGTCTTCCTCAAGCTCCGGTATTACCGGCTCTAGGGCCATGCCACAGATTGGGCAACTGCCCGGCCCACGCTGGCGGATTTGGGGATGCATCGGGCAAGTGTATTCGGCGTCCGCCGCGTTGCTTGGCTGCGGGGCAGCCGAGTGGAGATGGCCCGCGTGTTCTTGGTCCTGGGGAGGGCTAAGATAATGCACAGGCGCTGCGCGGAATTTCGTCAGGCACTTTTCACTGCAGAAGCGGTATGTCCTTCCCTCGTATAGCTCGAAGTAGCGACTATCCGGTGGCACCGTCATACCGCATACCAAATCGCGCTGACTACCATCCGGTTGCTCATGCGGGTGCGAGTGGTCATGGTCATGGTCATGGTCATGGTCATGCTGGCACGATTCGGTGTGCATGAAGTAGTTCCCTTTGTTGTCCGGTTTGGACGAGTTTTCACCCTTCTGGTGAGAATACCCGCCATGGTTGTGCCCGAAGAGTTGCGTCAGCGGACAGAGCAACAAAATTAAATAACTGTAGTGCCTGTGACAGGTGGCCATAGTGCACGAGCCACATAAAACAGGCCAAATATGGCCAGCATGATCAGTGCAATACCGCCTTTAGTCCGCCAAAAAGGTATTGCCAGATCTGTACCACGGCGATGGGCTCCGTCATGATCAACTCCCAAGCTGGGTGGGAAATATCGGCCGCTGCCGTATTGTCCAGCCTAGACAACATCTCCTTGAACAGCTGTGACGCCAATCAATGCTCCTGTAAGCGTGTCGATTATTGTTGTGGTGTAGCGTCATGGCATAGATCATTTCTGGAGGTTGCTGATCCTGCTGCTGCACCAGTGGTTGCCCTTCGACAATGCGCTGGCTGCCTTGTACCCCGGCGAGGGAGTGCCCAAGCCGCTGGAGGAGTACGACGCCGGCTCCCGGTGGGGAACGCCGTCCATGCTTTCCTGCCTGGACGGCCTATACTTGCTCGACCCCTTCTACCAGGCCTGTCAGGAAGGCCTGCCCAGTGGGCTGTAACGCCTGGAGGAGATCGCTTCTGACCAGTTCCGTCAAAGCGAGTACTTCCTCAGTTACTTCCACGCCAACGCATTGGAAGACGAGGTGCAGTTCGTTCTCCAGTTGCCGGCCAAGGTAGCCTTATGCGATCTAACAGCTCAAGCCCCAGACCTGATACATGCGGTGCGGTACAGCGCTGATCGGGTCACTCTTCGCTGTTCCCCTTCCAGCTTTGCCTTTGCCCACAGCAGACGTCGGAGATGAAACTGCTCGGCGGACTCACAAACCTGCTCCAGTGCTCTCGCACAAGGCTTTGATCTGGCCATCTTTGCTTGAATGGCTGACCCGTGGCAGGGCGTTGGCCGTGTTTTCTTCGTGCGTGTTGAGCCCAAGGCGAGCGCGATCCACCATCCACAGGCCGCTACTGCCGCGCGCCAATTCTATGCCGGCACTACTCGTCAAAAAATAGGTGAGTGCTTACCCGGCAGGCAATGGGCTACTATCGAGCCCTATATCTATCCGAAAGGGTTAGCTCCGTTGCCAGGGAATTGCATGCAGGCCATCGATATTGAAAACGCGATCGTTCTTCCTTGGGGGCTTGGCTCAAGATCGCCCCATGACCTGTTTTCTGTGTGCGCAGAAATCATTAACTGCCCTGGTGACATCGTTTTAGACGCTAGCAACCTCTCGTATATCGATCCGTTAGGGATGGCCACGCTGCGAGCGTTGTTTGAAAACCAGTTGGTCCAGAAGCGAGTTTCGATGCAGTTTTTGAGCAGAGACCTGACCTCCTACCTGGCCAGGATGGATTTTTTCAAGGACATTGATGTAGAGGGTGTAGATCTATCGGGGGTAGGACGTCGAAACGACCGAAGCACCTCGTTGGTGGAAATCACCAAAATCAGCGAACACCATCAAGCAGAGGCTGCAGCCTCTCGCCTCGCTAGAGCTATTACGGGAAGGTTGACTCAATCGGACCCGGATGCCCCAGTCGACGAGCACACGGGACGGAATGAGTTTGACTCCTACCGGGGCCCTCTGGAGTATTCGCTCAAGGAGCTATTGGAAAACTCGCTTACTCACGCCCGCAGAGAGGGACGTGGTGACGCCGCCGTTTGGCTGACCTGTCAGTTTTATCCAAAATTGAACCTTGTACGCATGGCCATCGTCGATAATGGGTGTGGGTTTCTCGCGACACTGAGGAATCACCCTGAGCTTCATGACCGCACGCATTTGCACGCGATCGAGGCGGCACTCAAACCGCGAGTGAGCTGCAACCGGGGTGCGATGGCCCAGATCCTGGGTAGCGAGAACCAAGGTATCGGGTTAACAACTACCGCAAAAATTGCAGACGCGGCGGGCGGTGGTTTGATCATCGTGAGCGGCAATGGCATACATGACACAAAGCGTCGGCAGTCTCAGGAGCTGCATGATGCGCTGTGGAATGGTGTATCGATCGCGTTTAGCTGTACCCGTGAGCTGCTGCCCACCATTTCGATCAGTGACTTGCTGCCGAAGGACGATGCAGGACAGGTTGACGACGATCTCGACCTAGATCTGAATTTCCGCTAGCTCTGGCTTTTTGATAGCTCGAGGGCTAGAGTCGATCATGCAAGGAGCGGTAAATGGGAGATTCAGCGTCAACTGAAACTCTCGGGCTGCAAAAAAGGATTATGCAATACAAGGGGTTACGACATGCAAACTCAAATTCGATTAAGTAGGGATAGTTCTATCCGAACGTACGGAATGCGAGCTTCAGCGATCCCCTACCGTACCGAAATCGAACGCTCGCTCAGCAGTGGTGAGAGCGTTGTCATAGATTTCGCTGGGAACGATGTCACTCAGTCCTTCGTCGACGAGTTGATCGGGGCGCTGATTCTGAAGGAGGGTCGCCAGGTGGTATCGCGCCTTGCCTTTGAAAACTGCACCAACGATGTCAAAGGAATCATTAAATTTGTGGTCCATGATCGAGTTCGACAGCTGCAAAAAATGCCCGCGTGACGGATCCGCATTGAATTTAAGGCCCTCAATATTGAGGGCCTTTTCATTGGTGCCAGGCAAAAGATAGCCGTCTTGAGTGGCCCCCATAGCTCGCCCTGAAAAGCGAATGTCAGGGGACACACCGCAGAAAAGCGTTCTGTAGCGGAGGAATACGTGGAAAACGGAGCTTAGGTTTCCTCATTGAGATGTGTAGAAATCCATCGCGACTCACCTATGCAAAGGCTGCGAAAAGCCTGAATCTACTGGGGTATCGTGGCGTGAGATATGTGCAAAAAAATGTGCACAGCATCTGCGGATTGGAGAGCTGGCTTGGCTCCTTAAGTAAAACCATCAAGCTGCAACGGACCTGCAACTCCTGCGGCTTGAAGCAAAGCGGGTAATACCACCCCTGCAGGCCCAACGAGCATTATCTCTTCCGCCCCGTCCATCCCCACGTCGTCAAGGTTCACATGGATCACGGTTGCCCCGGCCGCCAGAGCCATATCTGGAATACCGGCTGCCGGCATGACTACGCCAGATGTACCCACCGAAATCAGCAAGTCACAGGCTTCCACAAGCCTTACTGCTGAACGCCACGCATCCTCTGGAAGATTCTCTCTGAACCAGACCACCCCAGGGCGCAACCTCCCGTTGCATCGAGTGCACCGCGGAGGCTCGATCATCTGTCCCGCCGGGGGAACCGCCAGTTGATCTGGTGATAACTCTGCTGGCCGGTGGCATCCGAAGCATTTCACGTCCATCAAGCGGCCATGAAGGTGTATCACCGAACTGGAGCCGGCTCGTTCATGCAGATCATCAATATTCTGGGTAACGACAGATACGTTCCAGCCAGCATCAGCTATCCGTGGAATAGATAGATGAGCCAAGTTAGGTTTGGCCTGGCCAACCTGCTGCCGGCGCCAAAGATACCAGCTCTAGACGAGAGCTGGATTTTTGCGAAAGGCGTCCGCTGTTTCGAGACGCTGAGGGTCATGCTTCGCCCAGAGGCCTGTCAGCTTGTCGCGGAAGGTCGGAATTCCGCTGTCAGCAGAGATGCCAGCACCCGTGAAAAAAACGACCCTCTTGGACCTGCGCAAAGCCTCAGCAGCTCTTTGCAAATTGCTCATTGGACACACCTCAGCCCCGCAGCGGGGACTCCCTTGCAGTAAACACGGTAACGGCCGCACATCCCAGCTAAAGCACTCGCGTTTGATCGGAAAACCAAGCGTAGAGCGCAGGGTGCCGCATACTGCTGCTACCGCTCTAGTAAACCTCCAATGGATTTCAGCTACCCGACCTACAGCTATCTCTAGCCCCATCGCGGGAGGTGCATATGACCACTCCCTTTGCTCACATCCAGACCCGACATGAGCCTTCAACCGCCCTGAATAAAAGCAAGGTCGCTTTGGTTGCTACCCTGTCGATTGAAGCCAATTCAGACCGGACGATCGATGCTTACCTTGGTGGCCTGCAGATGTACAACGATCTATTCGAGTGGCGGCTGGATGAATACCCCCAGGAAGCGCTAGATCTCATCATCGACTGCTTTCTCCCCGCAGAGTCGGTGCCTCAATCCATCCTGAAGAGTGGCGTTTCAGCCGGGCTCATCCGCTCCAGGGTCTTCCAAAGCGGAGACTGGATATCAGGCAAGCAATGGCTTCAGCTCGCATCTACCTCCACCCCAGGGGGTGGAGTTGACCCCGACCAGCTACTGGCTGATGGTCAGATCTTCTCGCTTCGACCTGGGAAGGTCGACTTCTTCCCCGCTTATGCTTTGGACGGTAGCAACGGCTATCAACCGATCAGCAGCCTTTGCGACGTATTGTCCGTTCTCTCGACTCGCATGGACGAGTGGTCTATGGCGGCTTGGTTCCAATCAGAAAATTCGTCTCTGGGCGGTATCGCCCCCAAAGCCTTGCTGTCATCCGCCCCAGAATGGGTGCTAGCTGCGGCAAAGAAAAAGCCAAGAGGAAGACGTGTGATTAGATGAACGGCTTCAGATTGCATACCGTGACGCGCCCGATGGATAGTGTCTCAGGGGATCAAAGATGAGCAGTCAACCAGCTCCCCGCAACGATCGTAACTGGCGACCCGTCTTCCATGATTGCTATTCGACGGTGATCAAGGCGGTTGATGCTCGATATGACGTTCGCGGTTATTTGTTATCAGAGTTGGTGAAGCTGTGCCTGAAAAATCGGGCCACAGTTCCGCTAGCCCGGCGAGCCTACTACGAGGGATGCGTTCAGAAGGAAGCCATAGCTTTTCTGGAGCGTTATACCTCCCACTTGCTATTCGGCCCAGGCGGCCGACTCTCGCCGCAGGAATACCGATACGGCGCATATTGATGCTCTCCAAGGCCCAACTCTGGCGTAATCATTTGTCCCAACGTTGGCAGAGGCTTCATGATGAAAATCACTGGTCGTGTAGAAACAGAAGCGGTGGTCGACGTGAGCTGCGACGTATGCGGCTCCTCCACACGTTTGGAAAACGGCAGCCTGCAGTATGGGGTGCTCCAGGCGCACTGGGGCTTTGGTGCACTGCATGACGGAGAGCGCTATGAGGTACACCTATGTGAACCTTGCTTCTTCCAAACCATCGCTTACCTCAAGCAAGAGCGGCGCACAGCCAACATGTTTGAAGGTGATCCGCAGCAGCCCGAGGATGACTTCGGCCTCGCTTCCAGGGATGACTTCTTCCGTGATGGTCATTGATTTGAAAGCCAAACCAGCCATGCTACTTCGGCTTTTTAGGTGAGGACGGGGACTGTGAGTCCACGTATCGATGGAAGGCTAGTGCTAGGTCTTCGTCGGTCGCCTTTGGAAGCGGTTTACGACGAGGCGCTTTGACCGGAGCGTTCTCATCCGGTTGGGTGATCTGCCTCAGTAGGGTGCGCTCAGTCTCGGTAGCCGACGAATCGAAGACCCTTGTCTGTACACGCTGATCACGGTCTGTCCTGTTAAAACTCACCACGTTCGACTTGTATTCAACAGGTAAGTCAAATGGACAGCGCAGGTCCAAATGCCCGCCTTGATTGCCTTTGCTAATGGCCAACAACTGCAGTTCTTCGACCTCTTTCGAGCTGGTGGTATACGCGCTCGATCGGTAAGCCTTGTGGAGGTCGTCGATTTCAATCCGGTTTCTGCCAGCGACTCGGCATTCGATGTAGGCAAGCTTTTGAATCGCCCCTGGTTTTCTAGACACTCTCCAAGCTCAGGAAATAGCGTTTCTCATACTCTACTGGAGACAGCTGCATAGCACTGCTGTGTCGGCGTTTAGGGTTATAGAACATCTCGATGTAATCGAAAATATCACTTCGGGCTTCTTCACGGGTTGTGTAGATCTTTCGTCGGATTCGCTCTCGCTTCAAAAGCTGGAAAAAGCTCTCGGCTACGGCATTGTCGTGGCAGTTTCCCCGTCGGCTCATGCTGCTGATTACATTGTTGGCCTTCAAAAAGCTTTTCCAATCCGAGCTACTGAACTGACTGCCTTGATCTGAGTGAATCATAACTTGCTGCTGAGGCTTGCGTCGCCAAACAGCCATCAACATCGCGTCGATAGCCAGGTCGCTGCACATCCTTGGCTTCATTGACCAACCAATTACTTGGCGTGAGAACAGATCCAGCACTACCGCGAGGTAGAGCCACCCTTCATAGGTGCGGATGTAAGTGATATCTGTCACCCAGACCTTGTTCGGCTCACTTACCTTGAACTGCCGCGCGAGGTGGTTGGGCGAGGCCACTGTTGGTTTTCCACCATAGAACCCTGGACGCCGCCGATAGCCCGTTTGAGAACGCAGTCCCTCCGCCTGCATCAAGCGCCTGACTCGATTTCGGCCGCATTCCTCTCCCAGCTCACGCAGGTCATCGTGAATTTTGCGGTAGCCGTATACACCTCCGCTTTCCAGCCAAGCGTGTTTGATCAAGCCAAGCAGACGTTGATCTTCTTTTGCTCGGGCAGATTGAGGCTCGGCCAGCCAGGCGTAATAGCCGCTGGGGTGCACCTTGAGGGTTTGGCAAAGGCGCCGCACCGGGTAATCAGTCGAGTGCTTCTTGATGAAGGCGTACTTCAGCCGCACTCCTTGGCAAAGTACGCGGCGGCCTTTTTTAAGATGTCTCGCTCTTCCGTCACGCGCTTGAGTTCAGCGCGTAGCTTGCGCAGTTCGGCCTGCTGATCGTCGTCTTGCTGACGCTGCTCTTGGGGCTTGCTGTAGACCTTGATCCAGGCGTAAAGACTGTGCACGGACATGCCCAGGCGCTGGGCGACATCGGCGACAGGTTTGCCTTTCTCGGTCACTTGCTTGACCGCTTCGATCTTGAATTCTTCGGGGTAACGCTGACGACTCATGGCACCTCCTATTTGGGCCTCATTATGAGGCTTGGAGGTGTCTACGAAACCAGGGGCGATTCAAAGCATGGAGTTTGTAGTGTCACAGCCTCGCGGAGGTGAGCTTGAGCACATTCACAAGGAAGTCATCAAATTCGATTCGGCTTGGTTCGAATCTCTTATCCGGATGCCGGTTGATCATCCTTATCGCAGAATGGATAGAGTGAAGATGGCCCGGGAGGAACTGGGCGATCTGCTGGAGCTGACTCAGGCCTGAGGAGGCCTGCTGTAAACCACTTTTTTTCACTGTAAACCACAGTGGTTTACAGTGAAAAAAGTGGTTTACAACGTAGCTATGACACGCGCCCTGGCCACTCCCCAGGCCAGCGCGCTCCTCATTGGTTCGTTCAGCCGGACGTCGAACACCTGTGCTGCTCGGGGCCTTGCCACGCCGCGGTGTCCTATAATTCATCTTCAGCTGAATGGAGCAAAATGTTGTGAAGCGCACATTCATTGGAATGGTCGAGGCTGGTGAGCCACTGATGAGGCAAGCGCTTGAAGCTATCCGACAGGCCCACGAAGCGGAGGCTGCTGGATTGCCAGACCTTGAGGTACAGCGTCTTCACCTATTGGCAGATTCGCTCTATCAGGCGGTCATTGATTTTCAGCTCCTCAAAGCAGGTAAACCACCGTCGACTATCCAGTGAGGACCTGCCGCTACATGACGAAAAAGATACCAGCTCTTCTCCCCGACCACCCCATGTATACCGACGCAGTGGATGCGATGAAGCAATACCACGAGGCGCAGGCTTCTGGCTCATCTGCCGAAGAGGTTGAGCGCCTGCGTCAAATCGCAGAATCACAATTTCGGGCTGTCAGCGAGTATCAGCTCAACGCTCTGGGATATCAGTCTCGTCGTCCGCACTGAAGGGATAACCGATCCGGAGGTAGCTTCAGAATCCATCAAGCCAAGCGGAAGACTCACGACGCGGTCCGATTGATCAGCGAGACGGTCGGGAGGGTTTGCACACAGCCCCAAAAAAAAAGCAGCTCCCGAGAGCTGCTTTTTTCTTACTCCCCCTTTTTGTGCTTGTGGGGTTTCAGGTCCGGATGGTCCTTCTGCTTTTCAGGGGTGACTCGCTGCCTTTTGTCCGGAGTGCCATCTTCATTGGTGCGCTTTGGGCCTGGCTTGATGCTCATGCAAAACTTCCTTTTCCGCTTGGGTTGTTGAATGCAGCTATGTAATTAGTCCAGCTTCTCTCAGCTGTCAAAGCAGGCTGGTGCAGAACCGCCTGGCCGATGATCCGGTCCACATCGAACATTCAGAGGCCAGAATAAGAGCCTCCGACAAAGGGCTTACAAGGGGCAGTGAAATCCAGCGCTGAGCGATACGAAGACGTCTGGACGTTCATCATGCCGAGCACGGTGTGGAACAGGTTGTCGTGGCTCAGCGGTGACGTGGTTTGAGCTTTCAAACAACCCACGTTGACCTTTTCGCTCTTCGCGAGCGAGTCAGACATCCAAAGTACCAACGGCACCTTTGTTTGCTCGTCAGGAGCCATCGCGTAAGGCAGCCCGTGTAGATAGAGCCCACCCTCCCCCAGCGATTCGCCGTGGTCCGAAACGTACATCAGCGCAGTGTCGAACTTGGTGTTGGCCGCCAGGATATCGATGAGATTTGCAGTCACATAATCGGTGTAGAGGATTGAGTTGTCGTAGGCATTGACCACCTCCTCCTGCTTACATTTGTCGAGCTCGTTGGTCTCGCACACCGGTGCGAATTTCTTGAATTGCGAGGGGTAGCGCTTGTAGTAGGCCGGGCCGTGACTGCCTTTGTAGTGGAGCACCAGGACAGCATCGCCTTCCTGGCGCTTGATGAAGTCTTGCATCTCCGTGAGCAGCACCCCGTCCTTACACTCCTCGCTGGTGCACAGTTGGGAATCCGCGTGAGAGGCAGCCTTGTGGTTGGGAACCCTGTCGCAGACCCCTTTGCACCCCGAGTTGTTGTCAGTCCACATGACACTGATGCCAGCGCGTTGAAGCACGTCGAGCAGCCCTTCTCGGCTCTTGGCCAAGCCATCTTTGTACTGGGCCTTACCCACGTCCAGGAACATGCATGGCAGCGAGACCGCGGTAGCGGTACCGCAGGAGCTCACGTTCGTGAAGCTAATGACATTTCGCTTTTCTAGTTCCGGATTCGTTTCACGGGAGTAGCCGTTGAGGGAGAAGTTGGCGGAGCGAGCGGTCTCTCCTACTGCCAGTACCAGCAGCCTGGGTTTACGAGCCGCACCCTGTCGATTAACTACCGCATCAGTACCAATGGCCGTCAGCGTTTTAGGTGAGGCCAGCTGACGCTTCAGGTACCCATGGCCAGCCGCAAACAAGTTGGTAGGTACCAGAATCAGCCGGATCTCCCGATTGTTGCGCAGCAAGGAGGCATACGACTGGTACTGACTCAACGCGATGCCAGATAAGGTCAACAGAGCGAGCGACAGAGCAATGAACCTGCTGACCAAAGCTTTGGCCCAAGGCTTGCGCCGGAGGGGAACCCGGGCAATCAGGTAGACGGGCAACACCCCAACCATTGCGACCCAAAGACCGAGCTTCCAATTCAGCAGCTCGGTTGCCTCAGCGACGTCGGTCTCCACAACGTTGGTGAACATTGTGTAATCGATCACGATGCCGTAGGCATTCATGAAGTAACTCGCAAAAGACGCGCTGATCAGTACCAGGCACAGTATGGGTTTGGCCAGCCGCCCCCATGACAGCAAGCTCAGAACGGTAAACACCCATGCGAATACTATGACTGGGAGGCTAGCCGCTAGCTGCCAGTTCACTTCATCGGTTTTGAATACCAGCTTCCAGAGCACGTTCCAGAGCTCAGCGTTCGCGAATAGCAGTAACCAAAAAGTCACCAGGCCGATTAGCAAATTAGTACTGATGCCTTTCTGCCGCGCATTGCGAATAGCAAAGATCCATTTGCTTAACAGGGTGTGAACAATGGATTTGGAAGGTGTCATTATCAAACTCTGGAAGCTGCTTATCCATGGCGGTAGCTATGGAGTTAGCGGGAGCTACAAGGCAAACCGTCGACAGATGCTGAGCGATTGCGCAATGTGCGGAGCGTCAGAGGCCTTAGGCCCCTAGGCGTTGGGGACGCTTAGTATGTGTGAGGCATAGGGATAAAAAGAGAAATGAATCTCGCTGAGCGCATTATTTCCGGGACCTGATAACGACACGATGACCTCGGGATTACAATGCTGACAGAAATCCAATTACTGCTGTTTTGATTGTCATTGATCACGCTATGATCAAAATTAGGGGGATACTACCCACCAAAAGCAATGCTCCGCTCAGCTAGATAAATTTAATTTCACAAACAAAACGGTTTCGTTTTGTCGTAGGCTAATTTTGAACTTTCAATTCAACTTACAAGTCTTTCTCGCGAGCAGAATATTATTTTCAACTTTTGCTCGTTAATATGTCACCCATCAATGAGGGGCGAATACCATGAGCTTTTTCAAAAACATCCTGGGCGGGCACCATGGCCGTGGAAACCACGGTGGAGGCAAGCACCACAGCGGGGGACATGGGGCCGAGCAATATGATCGCCATGGCCGGCAGCAGGGCTGCGACGGCGGTAATCAGGTGTATGACGGCGGGCGCCCTCCCACTCCTGCCCCCATCAAAGATCTGCAGGGCTGCAGGCAGTGCCGGACGGCCAACGATCCGTCAGCACGCTTTTGTCTAAACTGCGGAACACCGCTATCGAGTGGTTGCACCGCCTGCGGCTCGCTGCTGAGTGCAGGAGCAAGATTTTGCAGTCACTGTGGCCAAGCGACGCTCTAAGGCTAGGTAGACAGGAAGGCCAACGAGACCACAACCCTGCGCAAGGAGAAATACGTGGGTTCAAATCATGACCATGGCAGCGCTGCAGTACGCGAGGGGCATCAGAAGAAGCTAATCATGGCGCTCGGCTTGACTGGCAGCTTCATGATTGCAGAAGTGATCGGTGCGTGGATTACCGGCAGCCTGGCGCTGCTGTCGGACGCATCTCACATGTTCACAGATACTGCCGCCTTGGCGATCTCACTGATTGCACTTCAGATAGCCAAGCGGCCGGCGGATCAGAAAAGAACCTTCGGCTATGCGCGCCTGGAAATTCTGGCTTCGACGTTCAACGCCGTGCTGCTCTTCCTGGTGGCGATGTACATCTTGTATGAGGCCTACCAGCGCTTCTTCATGCCGGCGGAGATCGCTACCGGAGCGATGATGTGGATCGCAATCGCCGGCCTGATCATCAACCTAATTTCGATGCGCCTTCTGGCATCTGCGAGCAACGAAAGCCTCAACGTCAAAGGAGCCTACCTCGAAGTTTGGAGCGACATGCTCGGCTCGCTTGGCGTAATCATCGCGGCACTTATCATCCGCTTCACCGGCTGGACCTGGGTCGACACGATTGTCGCTGTGGCGATCGGCCTTTGGGTTCTGCCGCGGACGTGGCAGTTGCTTCGCGAAAGCCTGGGGATCCTCATGGAGGGTGTCCCGAGGGGGCTCGACGTTACGGCAATCGAGGCCACCATCCTCGGAGTAGATGGCGTGACGGACGTTCATGACTTGCACGTGTGGGCTGTCAGCAGTGGCAGTAACGTGATGACGTCGCACGTAGTGGTTCGGGATTCTGCAGATGGGGATGCTGTGTTGGCGGCCGTCGTGGATGCTGTCAGCGATGCATTCGAAATCCATCACTGCACCATCCAGATCGAGCGGGCAGCTTTCCACGAGAGCGTTCCCTCACCCTCGCACTGACCGATCGGTAAACACCATGCAAACACATCACCCTCCTGGCTGAGGGTGATGTTGCAAAAAAAATGCGGTGAGGGATGCCGTAAACGGCAGGAGCGCTTCAAGGGGGTTGGTGAATGGCTTCGCCTGCCCTCGTCAACAACCTCCAGAAGGCTCAGCGATGGCCTGGATCATCACGAAGTACCTACTCACTGCCGGTATAGTGATTCTCGTGTCAGAGCTGGCGAAACGCAGCGACAAGCTGGGCGGCTTGGTCGCCGCCCTACCCTTGGTCACGGTCGTGACGTTGGTCTGGCTCTATTTAGAGAACCAGAGCATGGAGAAGATCTCCAACCATGCTTGGTACACGTTCTGGTACGTGCTTCCGACCCTACCGATGTTTATTGCTTTTCCATTGCTGCTACCTAAGCTCGGCTTTTGGCCGACACTGATCAGCAGCATCCTCATCACAATGGCCAGCTTCGGAGGCTTCGCCATACTGCTGCGCCGGTTCGGCATTGAGCTTCTATGATCCGGTGGCCGCAGGGATCATCTTGATGAGTCTTAACGGCTATTAACACACTCGCCCTTCACCAGGTAGCGAACCATGTGCAGTTCGCCTTTCGAGTCTTCGTAGGTCATCATGCTTCTTACATTACCGCAGTACCGCACACTGGGTGATACATACACCAACTTACCAACGTCCAGGTCCATGCCATAGGCGTAGTCTTCTAGTTGAGGCATGGGCTTTTTTACGCGTTGAGCATAATCCGCTGTAGCCTCTCTAGCAGTACGCTCGATGCGTTTATTGATCTCCATACCGCTTTGGGCATTGGCTGTTAGTGATGTAAAGAGCAAAAACACGGCGATCGCTGATACAGTAGTGTTCATAAGAAGTCCCTTAATAAAAAAGCGCCCGTAGGGGGGCGCTAAAATTCACCTACCAAAGGAGCGTATGGTTTACAGGTGAATGCACTGGCGCGAACAACTGCTCGGTGCTCTTGCCAAGCTGCTTTGAAATGAGACAATTTCCAAAGCAGCGATGCCTCTTCCGCTGCCCTTAAACTAGCAAAGGAGGCTAACACCAAGATGATCGGGCAATTACAATTTGGACATGTAATAGATTGTAAGATAATTATTCGAGAGAATATCGAGCCGCCACGTGAACTAATTTGCAGAAAGGCGCTGCGGTTTGCGGCCGTGCATGGGGTCTGCCTGCGTGGCGCCCTCGATCCAAGGCCAGTACCAGTCCTTGCAAGCTAACGACCGAAATGCTGCCTGTCCTGGCCGATTCCACCTGCCAGGCGAATCTGTCATACACCGCCGCAGGCCCCAGAATCCGCTATGCTTAGGGGTGGAGCCTGCATGACTGTCAGAAATCTTGCGGCTACATTACAAATTTGTAGGATTTCGCCGCGGCCAGCTTCTTCGCGTTAAGATTCAAGCGTCCTCAGGTGACCCGGCGTATGGACAGAGGTAGCGACTACCACATGCCATACCCTCAGCCAAACTTTCGAACAGCCTGCAACCATAATCTTGGCGGATTAGGCCAACTCCTTCCTCACACCTTGAGATAAGTTATGCGCGTTCTAGTTGTGGAAGACGAAATTAAAACTGCCGAATATCTTCAGCAGGGCCTATCCGAAAGCGGGTATGTCGTAGATATCGTGCACAACGGTGTAGATGCTCTGCACTTGTTCAACACTAATGTCTATTCGTTGGTCCTCCTGGACGTGAACCTCCCGGGTATCGACGGCTGGGACCTGCTGGAAACCATCCGTAAGACCAGCCGGGTCCGCATCATCATGCTGACCGCCCGCGGACGCATCAATGACAAGCTCAAGGGCTTGGACGGCGGCGCGGATGACTACCTTGTGAAGCCATTCGAATTCCCTGAGCTGCTTGCTCGCATCCGTTCGCTGCAACGCCGTGGTGATGAGTTAGTCGAGAAGAGCTCGCTGAAAATTGCCGATCTGGAACTCGACTCCGTCCGCCATCGCGTCTTCCGCGGTGGCACACGCATCGATCTCACCACCAAGGAATTTGCGCTTCTGCACCTGCTCATGAGCCGAACGGGCGAAGCGCTGACTCGCTCTCAGATCATCTCGTTGGTCTGGGATATGAATTTCGATTGCGACACCAATGTCATCGATGTAGCCATCCGGCGCTTGCGCTCGAAGATCGATGAGCCGTTTGAAACCAAGCTCATTCACACGCTTCGTGGCGTTGGGTACGTTTTTGAGGAACGCGCATGAGGCCATTCAGCCTGGCTGCAAAGCTGGGGTTAAAAGTTGGGTTGATGAGCGCAGCGTTGCTGCTTCTGTTCGCCACCTTTGGCTATCTGATGGTAGGCAAGGCTCTGGAAAGAAATGCCAGAGCAGACCTGGAAGTAAAGATGGCGGGGATGGCTCACAACCTGTCCACCATCCCGGACATCTCCGGCGTCAACGCGGATGCGCATCAGCTTGTCGATTTGGTCATGGGCCACAACAACCTGTATGTGAGCATATTCGATACCTCACAGAATCAGACTCCCCTGCTCTCGATTGGCTCGAAACAGGTCAATCTGGAGGTGCACAAGTTTCAGCCGGCGGCCCAGCCCAAAGAGCACGAATGGCGTGATACGCAGGACCGTCCTCTGCTGAGTGCTTCTCGAATCATGCGTTTGGGCGATGGAACAGAGGTCAGCGTCTATATGACCATGGACCAGTCATCCAGTGAGGCGCTGCTCGATGCGTTGCTGACCTGGGCCTTGATGATGTCCCCCGTCATCCTCGCACTGATCTTGGCCATTGGCTGGTGGACTGTGCGCAGAGGCCTGCTACCACTGACCAAGTTCCTCAAGATCGCCTCGAAAATCTCAACCGAGAGCCTCGACCATCGCCTTCCAACTGATGGGATGCCGGCAGAACTCAAAATGCTCGCCGACGGCATCAACATCATGCTGGCTCGCCTGGATGATGGGGTTCAGCAGCTCTCGCAGTTTTCTGACGACCTTGCTCACGAACTTCGAGCACCGCTTTCCAACCTGATGGGCAAGGCCCAGGTTGCCTTGACCAGAGAACGATCGCTTTCCGAGTACCGGGAGGTTCTGGAGTCGTGCACAGAAGAGCTGGACCGCATGAGCCGCATGGTTTCCGACATGCTGTTCTTGGCCCAGGTCAGTCATCCAGCATCAATGGTGGAGTTCGAATCCGTCTCCTTGGTCGACGAGGTTCAGCGAGTGTGCGAGCTCTTCAGCATTTCAGCAGAAGAAGGCGAGATTCAGCTGCAGATCTCCGGCAGTGATGACGTGGTGCGCGGGAATCGCCTGATGGTTCAACGTGCCGTCTCGAATCTGGTCTCGAACGCGATCCGTTACTGCCCTCGCGGCCGCACGGTCTACGTTAAGGTGCAGCATAGTGCGAGCGGTACGACGTTGAGTGTCGGCAACCCCGGCCGTGGTATTGCCAAGGAACACCACGCGCACTTGTTTGAGCGGTTCTACCGTGTGGACAAGAGCCGAGCACGGAGCGAAGGCGGTACCGGTCTTGGCTTGGCCATTGTGCAGTCGATCATGAGTCTGCACCAGGGATCGGCGAGCGTGGAGGTGACCGAAGAAAACTTCACCTGGTTCCACCTTCACTTTCCGGAAGCCCAGCAAATGCAGCCGGCAATGACCGCCGCTTAAATTGCGCAGACACGATTAGGCCCGTCAATCGACGGGCCTTTTGTTTGCCTCAATGCATCAGTGCCGAAGGACCACAGGGTCCATGGGCGACCGCAGAATCACCGACTTAATAATCTTCTGTTCGTCAGGATTGGCGTTTTTCCACAGGTGTGAGAAGTACTGAGCATTCACTTTCTCTTGAGCACTTACGCTGCCGGCGGCATCGATCAGGCGCATGGTCGAGTAGACACAGATCAGCGCCAGAATGAAGAACGCCGTGGCGACCACCATCACATAACGCTTGGCCAGCACCGGTGCCCGCTTGAGCTCCTGGATAGAGGCGTCCGCCGCCTTTGTCGCTGCTGTAAGCTCCGAGATCAGTGGCTGGATGGCGGTGTCGACTCCGCGGCATGCAGCTGAATACGCTGATGCAGCGGCGCGCAAGGCAACCTCCTCCGCGTTCGACCAAGCCTTCTCCGCCTTTCGCACCTCCTCCTGAATCTGCCGGCCGACAGCGTCCACCTGCTCCACCAGTTCGTTCGACCTCTCCAGAACAGCGCTGGAGGTGCGCGTCTGCGAGGTCAGCTCATCGAGCTGGACAGTGAGTTTTTCAGTGCAGCGGCGAAAGTCACCGATAGCAACTGCCCAGGGCTCTATGTCATTCATGGCTATCTCCTAGGGCGGCCAACAACGCCGCGCTGAATTAACGCGCTAGATATCAAAATTGTAATTTAAGAGAAAATTCGAAGTCGCCCTCGACAGTGCCGAGATAGACATGATCCTTCCAGATTTGAAGATTTAACGCATCCTATCTGCAGCCAAAATTACGGAATTGTAATTATTGACTCACCTTGTCGTTAGCTTCGCGTTCCTAAACTACAAACCAACAAAGGCCGCTAATCAGGTTGGCCTAGTATGAACCGAGGTTCACAATGAAATTTGTCAAATCTATCGCTATTGGCAGCCTGCTGCTGGGTCTCATGGGTACCGCTTACGCTGAAGGCGGCTTCGAGCGAACGAAACAGTTCAACGAGAACTTCCGAACCGAACAGGCTCGCCTATGGAGCGATGACTCTTCGGACCAGAACAAACAACAAGTCGCTCAAGAGCAAAAGAAAGAAAGCAAGGATGGTAAGGAACAAGCCGACAATTAATCGGCGGTTAAATAGGACTTCAAATGACGAAAGAAATCGACAAAAAAGCCAGGGTAAAACCTGGCTTTTTTGTGCTTGGAATTTAGCCTTCGTTCTTGCGAGGCGTTTCCGCATTGCTTTCTCCGGCCAGACCCTCGGCACCTTGTGCGGGGCGTTTCCAATGGCACAGCAGGAGCTGGCTGGCGTTCGCTTCGGTGATCGATGTGCAAGCTAGATCAGCGGGCAGACCATCCTTGCTGTCTCGCAAGCGCCTGGACAGATAGAACGAGCCATCCCGCGGCCACTTGGCAGGATCCTTGATGTTCTCGGACTTCCCGCTGCTGTAAAACTCCGACGAGTATGAGCGGCGGCCAGGATAGATCAGGGGAGCGGAATGAGCAGACTGCACATTGAGCCAGGCTTGAACCACATCCCGCTGATTCTGAGGGCGCTCCTCTAGTACCCCGGCGTAGATGATGCCCGCACCGATGATTGGCAACACCAATGCGCTCGCAGCGGCAGCCCAGGTGGTCTTCGGGCCAACTTCGCTGACCCGTGCAGACAGCAGCAATGCCCACGCTGGCAGCGCGGGTAGCAGGTAGGTCCACAGAATGTTGCCTGCAAATGTGAAGAAGACCGGTGTCGCCAAGGCCCACAGCCAGAGGTAGGCTTTGAAGCGCTGCATCGATCCACGCTTGCGGATCAACAGTGGTAGAAACAAGGCCCATGGCAGTAGCGACAATCCGAGCTGGATCCAGATGCTGCCGTACGGCTTGGCATGAGCACTACCATAGAGGTCCCCTGCCCAGTTACTGACGACGTAGCGGCTCCAGTGCTCACCAACGAAGAAGTACTCCATGAAGCCGGGCGTTTTCATCTCGGCCGCGACATACCATGGCACGGATATACCGAACATGAGTACAAGGCCGCTAATCCAGGGAAGCCTCAGTACCCGTCCCCATTCCTTGTAGATAACGAACCAGGCGAATGCCGGCGCCCCCATAAGCACCAGGGTCAGCGGCCCTTTGGCAAGCAAGCCCAGCCCGAGACCTGCGAACATCAGGTAGGCATCCGCCTTGCTGGCGCACTTCATCCAACGCCAGAAACCGTAGCTGGCCAGCAGAATCGAGAACGACAAAACAGGGTCAGTCAGCACAACACCGCTGGAGACCAGGCCAAGTGTGGTGCTGGAAAAAATAATGGCAGCCCAGATGCCGGCGTTACGAGAAATCTGCTGCGTGCCGAGTTTGATGATGATGAAACAGCTTGCCAGGTGGAGTAGCCACGCTGGGAAGCGCGCAGCGAACTCGTTAACGCCGAAGACCGTCATGCTCGCGGCCTGGGTCCAGAAGGACAACGGAGGCTTGCCCCAGAACGGTACCCCGTAGTCGAACATGGGCGTGATCCAGTCATTCAACTCGACCATCTTGCGAGCCATTTCAGCGTAACGGGCCTCAGATGTGTCCATCAGCGGGTAGATGCCCAGCCCCACCAAACGCAATAGCAAAATCGAACCCAGGACCCACCACAGCGTCCTCTCGTTCTTCAGGTTCAGCATTTCTTACCCTCGATCGAAGCCATCGAAGGGTGGAGTGACACGGGATCTGCCTTGTTGCTGTGCTTCAGGAAATAGAGAGGCCGGCGCTTCACTTCCGCGAGTGTCACGCCCAGGTACTCCCCCACCATGGCGACACCGACGCACATGAATGAAGCCATTCCGACGATCAGGTGATGGATGTCGAAACTGCCTGCCACAAGCGACGCAAGCATGTAGCAGATGCTGGAGACGAAAAGACCGAAACTGATGAGGCTGAAAATGCGCAGTGGTTTGCGAGAGAAGCTGACGATGCTCTCGATGGCCAGATTGAACAGGCCAGCTGCATTCCATTTGGTGCTCCCGGCATGGCGAACAGTGCGATTGTAGGGCAGTTCGATGGTACGAAAGCCTACCCAGCCGATCATGCCTTTGAGAATCCTGGAGCGTTCATCCAGGGCCCGCAGGGCTGCCAGCGGCGCAGGCCCAATCAATCGGAAATCGCTGACATCGGCCGGCATGTCCACCTTCTCCACCAGGCGCTGCATGACCCAGTAGTAAGCCCGGGCACTCATGCGCTTGAACCACGAATCACCGATTCTCAGGTTGCGCTGCATGTTCACCACGTCGTAGCCGCGTTGCCAGTAGTCCACCATGGCCGCGATGAGCTCTGGTGGATCCTGCAGGTCGACATCAATGAAGATCAGCGCACTGCCACGGGCATGGTCTATCCCGGCGCTCAGTGCAGCCTCTTTGCCGAAGTTGCGACTCAGGGACAGGCAACGTACAGATGACCCATCCTGATAGTGGCGAAGAATGTCGGCCGTCCGGTCATTACTGCCGTCGTCGACATAGAGGATTTCGCAGGAGACGGGTAAGCGCTTCACCACGCGGGTGATTCGCTGGTGGAACTCGGGGATGGTTTCCTCTTCCTGGAAGCAAGGGACCACGATGGTTAACAAGGGATCAGGGCGCTCGGGAAAGCGATGTAATGTCTGCATGATTGAATGTCCAAAAACGATGTGCAATGAATCCAAGTGCAGTGAGGCTTAAGGTCACTACGACTTGGGAGATGAGCGGTGACAGATTCGACTTGATGAGGAACCACATACCCACGCCATTGCCGAAGTTTGTGGTTAACGCGACCAGTGCAAACCTGACAGGCTGAAACTTACGAGAGCCATCTGCCACAAAACAGAGCGCCCTATTTCCAATGAAGCTCGCGATTGCGCCAACCATGCCGCCACAGATACTGGCCAGTAACGGAGTAACGAATTCTGTCGTAACCAGCAATAGGAACACCGCATAATGGACTCCCGTTGCTATGAAGCCGATCCCCAGATAACGAATCAGTAAGGTAGTAAGAGGTGGGGTTTGATTTTCCATGCCCAAAGCCTATGGAGGCAAAGGTGAAAAAATAGTGAACTAAATGTAAATGCGTAATTAGCCGAATCTATATATGGTAAGTAACAAGTCGGCGCACTAGGCTAGCACGCTACAATATCAGAGGGATTGCCTGAAAATTACGCTTTCGAAATAAAAGCCTTCCGATAACGCATGCATGACCCGTGGATTACAATGTTGACAAGATAAGGAAACACCGGGTGGCATTGAGATAGATTCCCCGAATTAAGGGGGACCTAATGGTTACACAAAATGAAACATATACAAGCAGCGTTGTTCCTTACAGCCCTGACATATTGGATGATTTGCCAATTGATGATCAGCTGGCCGTAGAGTTTTTCGCAACAGCACGTTGTGCCAGTTTCAAACAGGCTGCCCGAGGGCTCAATGTGCCAGTGGTAGGCCTGCGGAAACGCTTGGAGAAACTGGAAGAGCACATTGGTGCTCCCGTGTTTGTCTACAAACACAACAAGCTTGCCCTGACCCGCACAGGCGAGAGGGTCAGCCATTACCTGTGCCAGCTCTTCGGCCCAGACGGCCTTGGCAAGTCCGGTGAAAAGGAAGTCCCCAGGCTTACCATCGCGATCACAGAGCCAGTGCTGAACGACATCGTAAACCGCGATCTAGTCGCCTACGTGCGTGATCATGCCGAAATGCAGCTGGAAATCCATTCAGAATGCACAACGCAGATGCTTTCTGAGTGTGAAGTCGATGTGGGTATCGCTTTGGTGAGCCCAGATGATAAAGGCGCGCTTGATCGCCATCCTACGTATAGGTTTGAAAGGCTTGGCCGGATTGGGCACGCCCTGTTCATTTCCAGCCGCTATTCAAGAAGCGTCACCCTTCCAGTGGAGAGCTTGGATTTGCACAACTTCATGCTCGTTGTCCCTTGGGATGAAGAGATCTTGGCGGGCTCACGAAAGTGGGCATCGATAATGGCTGAGCATCAGGGCGGTACCACTCGGGTCAAGAGCTACAACCTATCACGAGGCCTTGTCGTTGGCGGTGCGTGTATTGGAGTGCTGCCCGACTACAGCCGAAAACTGGAGAGAAATATCCTACCCGTGCCGGGTTTCCTGGACGACCTGGAGGAGAAAGATGTCTATCTTGTTATCAAAACGAAGCTTGTCCGCAATCCGCAGGTTTTGGAAATTCGAAGATTGATCAAGAAGAGCTTCTTTGATAAGAAGGACTGGCTTGTTCGGTAACAGTTTTGTTAGGTTTCAAACTCCTCCGTTAACACTACAGAAACACAACTGTCATATTCGCTTGCAACCTAGTCAGAGTGCTTAGAACAAAGGCATCTTGTTACAGCGGGTGACAACCGTGGCCTGCTCCCATCTGCAAGATAAATTTAGGCCGGCGCAGGGCGAAATATAACGTCGGTAGCTAAGCACTTAACATACGAGAGGCAAGCAATGATCCGTTCTTCGAACATGCGGGAAAAGCTGTTGGCTGCCGCAATAATAGGCACATTTTCCTCGCAAGCATTCTCCGGAACAGTAACCACTGACGGAGCTGACATCGTTCTGAAGACCAAGGGCGGTCTTGAAGTATCGACTTCTGACAAGGAATTCAGTTTCAAACTGGGCGGCCGAGTTCAGGCCGACTACGGCCGTTTCGATGGTGTCTTCACCAAGAATGGCGATACCGCTGACGCAGGCTACTTCCGTCGCGCCTACCTTGAGCTCGGTGGCGTGCTGTACCGCGACTGGAAGTATCAGCTCAACTACGACCTTTCCCGCAACACGGGCAACGACTCCGACGGCTACTTCGACGAAGCCAGCCTGACCTACACGGGTTTCAAGCCGGTGCAACTGCGCTTTGGCCGTTTCTACACCGACTTCGGTCTTGAGAAAGCCACCAGTTCGAAGTGGACCACCGCCATGGAGCGGAACCTCTCGTACGACCTGGCGGACTGGATCAACGACAACGCCGGCATGGGTGTTCAAGCCACCAGCACCATCGCTGACATGGCTTATGTTTCCGGTAGCGTTTTCAGCGAAACCAATAACAACTCGGATGGCGACAGCACCAAGCGCTACAACGTACGTGGCGTGTTCGCACCGCTGCACAGTGATGGCAACGTCCTGCACGTCGGTGCTCAGTACGCTTACCGCGACCTCAAAAACAGTGCGGTCGATACCCGGATTCGTTCGCGTCTGGGCGTCCGCGGTGTAGATACCAATGGCGGCGGCGATGCCGGCACCAACGGCAACCGCATGCTGTTTGGCGGTGCTGCTGCACAAGATGGCCTGTGGAAGGACGACTCGGTCTGGGGTCTCGAAGGTGCCTGGGCCACCGGCCCGTTCTCGGTTCAAGCGGAATACCTTCGCCGCAAGCTGAAAGCTGACCAGGCCAACAACGACATGAAGGCCTCCGGTTACTACGCCCAGATGGCTTACACCCTGACCGGCGAGCCGCGTATCTACAAGCTCGATGGTGCCAAGTTCGACACTATCAAACCAGAGAACAAGGAACTGGGGGCCTGGGAAGTCTTCTACCGCTTTGACGATATCAAGGTCGAAGACGGCAACCTGGTCACCGCGGCGGACCAATCGAACGAGCGCAAGGCCAAGAGCCACACGGTGGGTGTGAACTGGTACGTCAACGAGGCGGTGAAAGTCAGTGCCAACTACATCAACGTGCGCACCGACAACAACGAGAACACCGTGGGCGACGACAGCGGCAATGCCATCGTGACCCGCCTGCAATACGTCTTCTGATCCCTCTCATCAGTCTGACGTGAGAAAGCCGGAAGCGCTCAACGTGCTTCCGGCTTTCCTGTTTCTGGAGGTGATCAAGCATGGAGCGCCCTCCTCCTACCTGCTTTCGCTTACCGATGACCGCTCTTGCCAAAGCTCGGCGAATCTGATGTGATTGCCGCGTCGGGCTTTGCATGGTGGCCGTGCAAGCAAATCAAACCTGACTCCTATTCATGATTGAACCTGATTCGACGTCCAGCTTCGCGTCTAACGGCCCTACAAGCGCAGCTACCCCAACGTCGCTCATTAGGGGATAGTCATGTCTGCAAAAAAGCTGCTTCAACCTCTCGCTGCTCAGCTGCACGCCTCGTTCTCGGCTTCTGGCCGCCCGTACTCTCATCTGCACCTCCACCAGCTGTTCCACGCGGCCATCGGCTCCGTTGCACCGCAAGTTGCCATCCAAGACAAGCTGCCAATTCAGGTCTGTCGTGACAACGAGACACGGCAGTACAACCTCTACGCGGCGGTCGAGCGGGCGAAAACGTGCTTAGGATTGACCGATCTTCAAGCAGTCGGTGTGGCTGAAGAAGTCATTGAGGTGCTACGAACTGCGGGAATCGGCGTGAACCAGGTTCGCCTGCTCCTTGACCCCTCCTTCAGCTCGAAGACTCGCAAAAAGGCCTTCAAGGCTCTCTGCAAGAACCTGGATCTGAACGAGCTAGGCGATCGCTTCGTCCCCAAGACTGCCACGTTGGCCATCGCTGCTGGTATTGCGCCGCCTCCCAAAATGTCGTGGAAGGATCGCTTCGCCCTGGCTGCAAATTCCCCCATGCGGGGGCCAAGCGAGCTCATCAGCATGGTCAACCGGGATGAGTGTTATCTGTGGGTATTCCCACCGACTGACCATCATGCGACGGCTCCAGCGACGCATGACCGTTTCTTTGGTGAAAAGACCCACCCGAGCGCAGAAATGGGCATGGGGTTCAGCATCATCGATTCCGGCTGGACCCGCCCCAAGTACCCGCTATCCAGGCAGTCACAAGAGACCTTCATCCAGTATTCGCTTTCTGCGCCGATGTGGTCCTGGCGCGCACAAAGTGACACCTGGCGCCTGGGAAACATCCTGCGTTCAAGAATCCTTGACGGGGCTCCTTGGCATAACGAGCCTCTGAGTGACGTGCTTCCGAGCGGCCTTAAATCCCTGCCCCGGATCTATGGGTGCGAAACCTGCCGAACGCTGTTCATTGAGAATCACAGCGACTACCCGGATGTACCCACTCAGTGCCAATGCGGTGAGGCGAGCAGCACGGGTGACCAAAACGAGTCATCTGCTCTCAATAGCTGATTTTCCTTACGGTGGCGGGCTGAGCCCCCCGTTAGGGATTGGCTATGGGAGCGGGATTCGCTCACCCCAAACCTGAAGGCGCCGCCACCTAACCGAGCGATATGAGCTGAATGCTCGCGGAGTAGATATGCAAAAGAGTAAAAACAAACAGGACACCCTGGCGGCGATCAATGCGCTTGTCGAGATTGCGTATGATCAGGGATTTGCGGACGGACACGGAGTCGGCAATCAAGTCGGTTTCGTAGCCGGTGTCATGAGCCTCAAAGCTGCATTGGCCTGCGGCTTACGGCATGGCTCACCTGAGTGCGGAAAGGCCCTTGAAAGCCTCAAGCGCATCGGGATCGACGAGTGAGAGAAAAGTACGGGTCGTGCGCTGATCGCGCACGACCCGTACTTCTACTTCAGGTCATTTCCCTGCTTAGCTTCATGATTGAAGCTCAGGGATCAGGTGCTTCTGCGGTAGGCCAACAGGCGCAAGGCGTTGAAGACGACCAACAGTGTGGAGCCCTCATGGATCGCAACAGCGGCACCAATGCTCAAGCCCATGATGGTGGACGGAACCAGGATGGCCACAATCCCCAAGCTGACGAACAGATTCTGGTGGATGATCGATCGCGTGTGACGGCTCAGCCCCACCGCAAATGGGAGTTGCCTGATGTCGTCAGCCATAAGCGCGATATCAGCCGTTTCCAGGGCAACATCAGATCCAGCAGCCCCCATTGCGATACCAACGCTCGAACTGGCCATGGCAGGGGCATCATTGACGCCGTCACCCACCATGGCCACCTTGGCGCTAAGGCGCAGGTTTTTGATGGCCTTGACCTTGTCTTCCGGCATCAGGTCTCCCCACGCTTCATCTAAGCCAACTTGTTTGGCTACAGCCTCTGCAACGCGGTTGTGGTCTCCAGAAATCATGACCATGCGTTCGATGCCCATCTCTCTAAGCTTCTGGAGTGCCTCTTTGGCCCCCTCCCGGGGTGTGTCCAATAGCCCGATAGCGCCCAGATCCTTGTCAGCACGCCGTACCACCATGGTGGTACGGCCTGACTGACGTAGACGCTCCGCAGCCTCCAGGGCTGCCTTGCTGAGTGCGGGAATACCATTGGTACCGAACATCTCGACCTTGCCAATCCAGACGAACTGCCCATCAAGCTCAGCACGCACGCCGCGGCCAATCATGTTGCTCATGTTCTTGGCTTGGAATCGGCGCCGTGTGCCAATCATCTCTTCACCGTCACGCACAATTGCCGCAGCCAGCGGATGGTCGCTCATCGACTCCACAGCGATGGCGACGTTTAGCAGATCCTCGATCTGCGTGCCGCCTATGGGTATTACATCGGTGATACGTGGGCGCCCTTCGGTCAGGGTACCGGTCTTGTCGAATGCCATGGCATTCAATGATCCAAGCTCTTCAAGTGGCGCACCGCCCTTGATCAGCACGCCACCTCGGGCTGCCCTGGCGATGCCAGAGAGAATGGCGCTTGGTGTAGCGATCGCGAGCGCGCAGGGGCTGGCTGCAACCAGTACGGCCATCGCCCGGTAGAACGAGTCACGGAACGGCTCGTCAAGGAAAATGCCGGCAAATAGCAGCCCGACTACCAGCAGTAAAACCAACGGGACGAATATGCGTTGGAAGCGGTCCGTGAATCGCTGGGTCGGTGACTTCCTGACTTCGGCTTCACTGACCATCTTGATGACCCGCGCCAAGGTACTCTCCGTAGAGCGCCGTGTTACCTCAACCTCGATGAGCGTTTCGCCATTGATGGTACCGGCGAAGACTTTCGAGGCTGCATCCACTGCATCTGGCTTGCTGCGTGCGAGTTCGGCATCAGGAACAGGTTGCTTGTCCACGGGGACGCTCTCACCGGTTACTGGCGCCTGGTTGATACTTGAGGAGCCTACGACTACAAAACCATCGGCCGGCAGGCGGTCATTGGGGCGCACGATGACAACGTCACCGGGAACCAGCAGCTCCACGGGCATCTCCACCGTGCCATTTGCTCTGCGTACGATCGCGGTGGCTGGTGCGAGCTTGGACAGTGCCTCAATCGCTTTCTTGGCCCGCCCCATCGCGTAGCTTTCAAGGGAATGCCCCAGACTGAACAGGAACAGCAGCAGAGCCCCCTCCGCCCAGGCGCCGATGCTCGCGGCACCGACTGCGGCGAGAAGCATCAGCGAGTCGATCTCGAAGCGTTTCTGACGGATGTTGGTAACCGCTTCCTTAGTGGTGAACCATCCACCGAACACGTAGGCCGACACGTACAGAATCAGAGGCAGACGATCAATCAGGCCAAGTTTTCCTGCGAGAGCTCCGGCACCCAGGAGAGCACCACAGATCAGCGCGAAAATCAGCTCTGTGTTCATTCCAAAAATGCCGCCATGCTCATGGCTATGACCTTCATGCCCGGCTTGGTCATCAGGGCGTTCAAGCAAACTCTTCATAACTCGTCCCTTCTGGGGTCAAGGCTTCCAATTGCCCTCTGCAGTTGGGGAGCCGTCTCTGTTGGTTGGCTAAGATCTATTGCACGGTTTGCCCGAGCCCAGGCGTTAACATTTCGAAGCTATGGGGTATCGGGCGTAATAAAAAATGCCAGGCACTGCCTGGCATTTATGAATTCTCTAATTGTTCTGTTCAAATCGTTTACTACTTGTTGTTGATGCATTGCGAATACATCGAGTAACGAACAGTCTTGAGCGTGCCCTGGGAGTCCTCGAAGGTCATCAACCGTGGATAGACCTGGCAGGTACGGGGGGCCTGCGACTGACGTACGAATTTCGCAACGTCTATCTTCATGCCATATTTGTAATCCTGAATCTCTGGCATTGGCTTGCCATTTTTCTCCGCGTACTTGGCCACTGCGGTCTGGTGTTCCTTGGTGTATTGAAGCTGCTTGCTCTCGGAGAAAGTGTTGGCCTGCGAAGCCACCGAGAAAACAACAAGTGCAGCAGCGATAATTAGCTTTTTCATAAAACCCTCTCAATTTCAAAACTTCTCGGGCGTAACCTTAGCAATGCATAGGCATCACCGGCATGACGAGAAACTTACAATTTTGAAAGGTAAGTGCATCTACTTCACTTTAAACAAAAAAGCCCACAACACGTGTTGTGGGCTTCTCTTTAGCGGAGGCTGTTAGCTAACCACTTCGGCCTCGTCGCCGTCTTCATCCTTGCGGTGTGCCCAGTGATACAGGGCAGGCAGTACCAGCAAGGTCAGTGCGGTGGAGGACAGGATCCCGCCAATCACCACCGTCGCCAATGGCCGCTGAACTTCGGCACCGGTGCCGGTGGCCAAAGCCATCGGGATGAAGCCCAGGGACGCTACCAAGGCTGTCATCAGAACAGGTCGCAGACGGGTCAATGCACCTTCATCGACTGCCTGTCTGAGCGTTCGTCCCTCCTCCCTTAGCCCGCGGATGAAGGCAATCATCACCAGGCCGTTCAGTACTGCAACGCCGGACAGTGCAATGAAGCCGACACCTGCCGAGATCGACAGTGGGATGTCCCGCAGCCACAACGCCACAACACCACCGGTGAGTGCGAATGGAATACCGGTGAAGACCAGCATGCCGTCCTTCAGGTTGTTGAACATCAGGAACAACAAGGTCATGACCAGCAGCAAGGCGACTGGAACAACGATCTGCAGGCGTTTGGCAGCCGACTGCAGCTGCTCGAACTGGCCCCCCCAAGTCGTCCAGTAGCCCGCAGGGATTTGCACCTTCTTGTCCAGCGATGCGGTCGCCTCCTCAACGAAGGACCCCAGATCGCGGCCTCGAACGTTGGCGCTGACGATAACCAGACGTTTGCCGTTCTCGCGGCTGATTTGGTTCGGGCCCAGTTGCAGGTCCAGATTGGCGACCTGGGACAGCGGGATGAAGCCGATCTGATTGGCACCCTGTGCCGCATTGGCAGGTACCGGGATCAGCAAGCTGGACATACCCGCTACGTCGGTGCGAACGGTCTCTGGTAGGCGTACTACCATGTCGAACCGACGGTCGCCCTCATACAGCGTGCCGGCCTGACGGCCACCCACGGCGATAGCGATCGAGTTCTGAACATCCGCGATGTTCAGGCCGTAGCGTGCTGCTTTTTCGCGGTCAATGTTGATGGTCAGCACCGGCAGGCCGGATGTCTGCTCAACTTTCACTTCCGATGAGCCCGGGACCGCTTTGAGCGCTGCCGCGATCTTGTTGGCGGTGTTGTTGAGCACGTCCATGTCATCGCCGAAGACTTTCACAGCGACGTCACTACGCACGCCCGAAATCAGCTCGTTGAAACGCAGTTGGATTGGCTGCGACAACTCGTAGTTGCTTCCTGGAACACCCGCTGCGGCCTTCTGCACTTCAGCAATCAGCTCATCACGAGGCTTCTTCGGGTTAGGCCACTGATCCTGAGGCTTGAGCATGATGTAGGCGTCAGAGGCGTTCGGCGGCATCGGGTCAGATGCAATTTCTGCGGTACCCGAGCGTGCGAACATCCGCTCAACTTCAGGCACCTGCGCAATCACCGCTTTCTCCAGACGCTGCTGCATCTCGACAGATTGAGTGAGGCTCGTTCCAGGCACACGCATGGCCTGCATCGCAAAGTCACCCTCACTGAGGCTTGGGATGAACTCGCTACCCATACGACTTGCCAGCAAACCACTGAGCACGACCAAGGCTACTGCGGCCGAGAAAGCGATGTTCCGATGTCCCAGCACCCATTGCAGAACCGGTTCATAGCGCAGTCGAGCTGTGCGCATGACCACGCCTTCCTCTTCCTTCACCTTGCCAGTGACGAACATGGCAATAGCTGCAGGAACAAAGGTAACGGACAGGACCATTGCACCCAGCAGCGCCATCACAACGGTGAAGGCCATCGGGTGGAACATTTTGCCTTCGACGCCGGTGAGGGCGAAGATCGGCAGGTACACCACCATGATGATCAGCTGACCGAAGATCAGCGGCCGGCGAGCTTCTCGCGCCGCGGCAAAGACCTCGTGGAAGCGTTCGGTTTTGGTGAGCATGCGGCCATGCTTATGTTGCGCATGAGCCAGTCGACGGATCGCGTTTTCTACAATAACCACGGCACCGTCGACGATGATGCCGAAGTCGAGTGCCCCCAAACTCATTAAGTTGGCACTGACCTTGTTGTTGAACATGCCTGTGAAGGTGAACAGCATGGACAGCGGAATCACCATCGCGGTGATCAGAGCCGCACGGATGTTGCCGAGGAACAGGAACAGAATGGCGATAACCAGGATCGCGCCTTCCACCAGGTTCTTCTTCACCGTCGCGATGGCTTTTTCAACCAGGTTGGTACGGTCGTAAACAGTCACAGCCACCACGCCCTTTGGCAGGGTGCGGTTGATGTCCGCCAATTTGGCGGCGACAGCTTGAGATACGGTGCGGCTGTTTTCACCAATCAGCATGAACACGGTACCGAGCACGACTTCGCGGCCGTTCTCAGTAGCAGCACCTGTACGGAGCTCTTTACCGATGCTGACGTCAGCAACGCTGCTGATGCGAATCGGTGCACCATCCACACTGGTGATCACGATGTTGGCGATGTCTTCGATATTGCCTACCTGACCCGGTGCACGGATGAGCAACTGTTCACCATTACGCTCGATGTAGCCGGCACCGACGTTGGCGTTGTTACTTTCCAACGCTGCGACCAGGTCATTGAGTGTCAGCTTGTAGGTAGCCAGGCGCTTTGGATCCGGCGCAACCAGGAACTGCTTGGCATAACCGCCGATGGTATTGATCTCGGCCACACCCGGGACGTTACGCAGCTGAGGCTTGATGATCCAGTCCTGGATCACGCGCAGGTCGGTCGGGGTGTACGGCGTACCGTCCTCTTTGACCGCGCCATCTTCGGCTTCAACAGTCCACAGGAAGATCTCGCCGAGGCCGGTAGATACCGGACCCATGACGGCCTCTACACCTTCTGGCAGCTGTTCCTTCGCAACCTGCAGCCGCTCGTTGATCAACTGGCGGGCAAAGAAGATGTCAGTGCCATCCTTGAAGATCACGGTGACCTGAGACAGGCCAGAGCGAGACAGGGAACGGGTCTGCTGAAGGCCCGGGAGACCGGCCATGGCCGTTTCAACTGGAAACGTGATCCGTTGTTCGGTTTCCAAGGGCGAGTAACCAGGCGCTGCAGTGTTGATCTGCACCTGGACGTTGGTGATATCGGGTACCGCATCGATGGGCAGCTTTTGATAGCTGTAGATACCGATACCCGCCATGATCAGAACGGCGATCATTACTACGATGCGCTGCTCGATGGCGAATCTGATGATACGTTCAAACATGAGAAATCATCCTGTCAGTTCGCATCAGTGACCGTGTTCGGCAGAAGCTTTGCCGAGCTCGGACTTGAGTGTGAAGCTGCCACTGGTTGCTACCTGGGCGCCGGCTTCAATACCGTCGATGATTTCCACGTACCCATTGTCGCGGCGACCCAGTTTTACCGGGCGGGTGTCAAAGCCATCTGGGGTGCGTACGAATACCGAAGGTTTGTCTTCAACGGTCTGCACAGCGTGCTCAGGGACCGCTACGGCAACTCGATCGGTCTGGGAGGTGACCGCAATGTTTACGAACAGGCCTGGACGCCAGGCGCCGTTGGGGTTGGTCAAGGTGACGCGGACAGTAGCTGCACGGTTTTGCTCGCCCAGCAGGCTGCCGACATAACCCACCTTCCCTTCGACCTCGACGTTCATGTCAGGCGAAGAGACTTTCACTGCACGGCCAGTCGTGACCTTGCCCAGATCTGTCGGCGGAACTGCGAAGGTCGCCCAGACCTGATTCAGGTCGGAAAGGATGAAGGCGTTGGTCGCCTCGCTGACGACTTCGCCGACGGTCAGGTGTTTCTCCACTACCACGGCGTCGAAGGGAGCGCGGAGCTCGTAACGATTACCGCCAACGGAGTTAACCGAGGCACCGATTGCGCCGACCTTCTGCTTGGCGTTGGCCAAGGAGATCTCCGCTTCTTGCAGCGCTTGGCGTGCTTGGAGGTAGTCTTGCTCTGCAGAGATCTTGTCCTGCCACAGTTGCTTCTCACGTTCGAAGGTCACACGCGCCAGTTCGACGCGACGCTGTGCGGCCTGTTGTTCGCTGCGCAGGTCAGAGATCTGCTGGCTGGCGATTACCGCGAGGACTTGCCCTTTCTTGACCGTCTCGCCCAGGTTGGCCTGGACAGCCTCAACAACGCCAGGAACACGAGGAACCACGTGGGCAGTACGATCTTCGTCGAAGCGAATTTCGCCAGGGAAGCTCACGACGGTACCGAGGTCACGAGGCGCTGCAGCTTCCAGGGCAACACCAGCGGCCTTGATCTGTTCAGCGCTGAGCGTCAGCTTGCCCTCTTCTTCACCGCCCTCTTCGCTGTGGCCTTCTTCACCATGGCCCTCATCACCTTCCTCTTTGGCGGCAGATGCGGCTTTCTTTTCGTCGCCATGGCCATCGTTAGCGCCATGCTCGGCAGTACTGGCGGCCTGCTGTCCGGAACTGTTGTTCCAGGCAAGGCTGCCAAATCCGAGGGCTGCCACAGCGGCTACCGCGAGGGCGATCTTGCGTTTGTTATCCATTGCTACTCCTGCTGATCGTAGGCACCGGCTTGTTCAAGGCTGTGTGCCGAAGAAAATGTTTGGCCCGTTCAGCGAGTGCCGGCGGTTGAGCCGACTTCGCCATAAACCCTTTCCACCTGCGCACGCGCATTGGTCGCCGCTGCCAACGATTCGAGGTATTGGCCACGAGCGACGATCAAGGTGCGCTGGGCATCCAGCACTTCGATGAAACCGAATTTGCCCATCTCGAAGCCGCGGGTTGCGGTCTCTACGGCTTGTTGGGCTGAAGGCAGAATGGTCTTGTCGTAGGACTCGACCTCCTGCATGGCGGTGGACCATTGGTTCAACGCGGTTTGGGTTTCGGTGCGCAGGCGCAGCTCAACAGCATTGCGCTGGTCCCGGGCCTGATCTGCACGACGAGAAGCGGAAAGAATGTTGCCCTGGTTACGATCGAACAGCGGCAAAGGCATAGACAGGCCCACAGTGTTGACCCGCTCGCGCACAGAGCGGTCGTACTGGCTACCTACACTGACAGTAAGGTTCGGGATACGCTGAGCTTTCTCTGAGCCGAGCGAGGCATCGCTCTTGTCTATCTGCACCACGGCCTGACGCATTTCTGCTGTTTGGTCGAGCTTAGCCAGCAGATCTTCAGTGCGAGGTGGCAAGCCCGGGGAGAGGGTTGGCGATTCGAGTCGATCAAACACGGTGACTGAGCTCCCGGTAATTTGAGCGAGCTGTTGGTAAGCGGTCGCTTTTTCCGTTTCTGCACGTCGAACTTGCAGCTGGGCTTCGGCCAGTTGCACTTGAGCGCGGGTCGCCTCCACTGGGGACGACTTACCTGCGCGAACACGGCCATCGACGATGCGAAGACCGCGCTCAGTCAGTTCGAGAGATTGCTTGGCCAGGTCGAGACCTGTCTGGGCCCGCAACGCGGCGTAAAAGGCTTGGACGACATCTGCACGCAGGCCGTTAACGCGACGGTCTAACTCAAGCTGTGCGGCGGTCTGCCCGTATGTGGCGACGTCAACACGAGCCCCCCGCTTACCGCCCAGCTCAAGGGTCTGGCTGAGAGAGACAGTCGTCTGGCTGGTGTTACGACGGGTGTCTTCCACGTCATACGAGATTGTGGGGTTGGGGATAAGCCCGGCCTGCTTGCGAGCACCATCAGCGATCCCAATTTCTTGCCTGGCCGCGGCCAGGTCTGGGTTGGCATCCATGGCCGTCGAAAGCGCCTGGGGCAAGCTGATGCTTTGGGCAAGGGCTGCAGGCGCCATCAACCCAGAGATGACTGCACAGAGTGCAGCGATCTTCCAGGGCGAGACGGGGGTCTTGGGTAAGACATTGCGGTTATACCGGGGCACTTTGATGGTCCTCGTGCACAAACTTCGATAAAGCTTGGCGAGAACGCCGAAACAGCTGCCAAGCCCCACTTGATTAGGTGATGGCACTCTAATGAGCGGTAGCTATCAGAGGGGTGGCTAGAAAATTACAATTCCGTAAGAATGTCCTGTAATGCCCGAAAATACTGGGAAACCAAACCCGACACGATGATTTCGTTACAAGCAACGGAGATGGCAAACACGCGGTGCGAAGGCCCGAACAACAGGTAGATGACGAAATTGTAATTTTCCTATCACCCCCCCGTTATCTTCGGCCTGCAAATATGAGCTCGCGCTACGCTAGGCGCGCCGCCTGGTCAGAACAATTAACGACACCCGCGCCGGTAAACATAATAAAAACTGCCGTGAATCAAAGGAGCATCGGATGAAAATCAAAGTACCACTGTATTTGGCGGCAGTTTCTGCGCTGTCTGGAAGCTATGCTATTTCGGCACAGGCAGAAGACAAGCCAGAAGGCTTCATTGAAGGCAGCAGCCTTACAGTGCTGAACCGTAACTTCTACTTCAACCGTGATAACCGCGACAGCACTGCCCCCACTTATAACAGTGGCAAGGGCAACACCAACGGCTACTCCGAAGCCTGGGCGCACGCGATCATCAGCAAATTCAACTCTGGGTTTACCCAGGGAACCGTTGGCTTTGGCGTTGATGCCTTCGCCATGATCGGCCTCAAGCTCGACACCGGTGATGGGCGCAACGGCGGCCGTAGCTCCTTCGACGTGCTACCCGTTGATAACAAGGGCGAAGCTCGCGACGAATACACCAAGGTCGGCGGCGCAGCCAAAGTCCGCTTGTTCGATACCATCGTGAAAGTAGGTGATGTTTTCCCATCGACTCCGGTCGTTGCATCCGGCGACTCTCGCCTGCTGCCAGAAAGCTTCCGCGGCGTGACCGTTGAGAACACCAGCATCCAAGGCCTCACCCTGCAGGGTGGTCGTCTGCATGCGATGAGCCAGCCGGTCTCAAGCAACCTGAACGACAACTTCGTGACGTTCTACGGCGGCCCGGTCAACTCGCCATGGATCGGTTACGGTGGCGGTGACTACTCGATCAACGACAACTGGACTGTGAGCGTCTACGCCAGCCAGCTGAAAGACGTCTGGAATCAGTACTACGCCGGCACCAGCGTGGTTTACCCGCTGAGCGACGATCTGGCGCTGATCGGTGGCTTCAACTACTACAAAGCCGTAGATGAAGGTAAGAAGCGCCTGGGTGAATTCGACAACAACATCTGGAGTGCCAAGGTCGGCGTGCGTTACGGTGCCCATACCCTAGCCCTGTCGCACCAGCGCAACAACGGCGACGACGATTTTGACTACCTGCGTCAGTCGGACTCGATTTTCGTCGACAACTCCATCCAGTACAGCGACTTCAACTCGCCGAAAGAGCGTTCCTGGATGCTGCGCTATGACCTGAACTTCACCAGCTACGGCATTCCAGGCCTGACGTTCATGACCCGCTACGCCAGAGGCTCGGGCGCGGATTACTCGAACGCTAACCAGTTCTACATGCGCACTGATGACAACGGCAACCCGCTCGACAATCAGAAGCGTTGGGAGCGTGACGTCGAAGTCAAATACGTTGTCCAAACCGGTCCAGCAAAAGATCTGTCCTTCCGGTTGCGCCAGGCAACCACACGTGCCACTGCATTCGAATCGGATCTGGATGAAACCCGTGTGATCATTGAGTACCCGCTTTCGATTCTGTAATTCGCTAACTGGACCAGTTATTCATTAACTGGTCCTATTAGTAAAACGAGCATTACGAATTCACCTTGAGTGGCTTAAGTGCTCCTTTGGTAAAAGGTGGATATTTGGCGCCCATTGGGCGCCTTTTTTTGCCTAAAATTCAAGTAGGCGTTCGATTGTACGCATCGCATGCCGGTGAAGTTCATGACTACACCAATGACCAGTCTCTTCAATGTGAGCGACCTCGCCGTCATCTGAGCGGAACGAAGCCAGCACAAAGAAGAAAATAACCCAATACTTCATAAGGTCAAATCACCTGCTGGAGAGAGGGCCCGCAACTGTCAAACCCAAACCGCGACAAGATATACCGCCAGACTATCAACTGTATTACCTAGAAATTACAAATCCGTCATTTGAGCCCCGGCACGCTCATTTTGATTTACCATCCCTTTCAATAATGCCGGCGCGCGTGCGCGGTTAATTGCTCAGTGATATCGAGACAAAATCCCATGCGAATTCTGGTAATTGAGGATGAAGTAAAAACTGCGGAGTATGTGCGTCAAGGTCTGACGGAATGTGGCTATGTCGTAGATTGCGTCCACACCGGGTCAGATGGATTATTCTTGGCTAAGCAGCACGAATATGAGCTGATTATCCTGGATATAAATCTGCCAGAGATGGACGGTTGGCAGGTCCTTGAGTTGTTGCGTCGTAAAAACTGCCCTTCCCGTATCATGATGCTGACGGCGAGAAGCCGGCTGGCGGATAAGGTCCGGGGGCTGGAGAACGGAGCAGATGACTACCTGATCAAGCCATTTGAGTTCCCTGAGCTGCTGGCCCGGGTTCGCGCCTTGATGCGCAGGTCAGATCACCCTGGATCCGTAGAGGTCATTCGCGTCGCTGACCTGGAGCTTGATCAGAGCCGGCACAGGGCATTCAGGGACGGTCAGCGCATTGACCTGACCACGAAAGAATTCGCGTTACTGCATTACCTGATGCGTAATACCGGTGTGGTGCTGAGCCGCACCCAAATTATTTCGCAGGTTTGGGATATGAATTTTGACTGCGACACAAACGTTGTAGAGGTGTCGATTCGAAGACTCAGAGCCAAGATAGATGACCCTTTCGAGACCAAACTGATACATACGCTTCGGGGCGTAGGGTATGTGCTTGAAAAACGATAGTTGCCAAGCTCTCTAGTACCGAAAATCCGCTACATGCTCCCGTCGCTTGCGAACTTGAGGTTTCTGTTTACGATCCGCGGCGCTGATTCCTCACTCAACAAATGAGGTAGGCTGTACATGAGGTATAGCATTGATTATCAGCAGGTTTCGCAAGGACAATCCGATGCCAGCATTGATGCCTGTCCAGCTGACATTGTCTTCAACAGCGACCATGGCCTAGCTCTTATCCCGTGCGTTGGCGATGTTATCAACCTCCCCTCTACGGCGGTCAAAGAAGGGGTTTGCGGCATCGTTAGATCAAGGATTTTCAATTATCTCAGAGGTCCTGAAGAGCTGTACTGTCACGTCAATATTCTCGTTGAGGAGGCGGACATCAATTTCGAAAGTCTCATCTCGGAATACATGCGCAATCAGTCACGTGCTCGCTCGCCTTCTTCATAAAGTCGAAGGCGGGCCAGTCCATTAATGGTTGTGTATGGGTGAGGGTTCAGCAGAGCGAGCGCCTACTGAGCACCAGAGATGAATAGTCACAGCCTAGTGGTTTAACGCGGTACTGCTGGTGTACGCAGGGCCGGACTCATTGTTTTTTGAATGGCGCATTGCAGCACATAGAAATATAAAACCCCGGAAGCAAATACGATTGCGGACAGATAAGCAAACTCAGAGTCTAAAACCCCGGAAACCATATACAATTTAATCGTGATAGAACCCATAATAATTCCGGTACAGTACATGACGCCTGTGAACTGATTGCCCAAAAAACTCAGTATGCCGCTGAAGGCATTGTTCGCACTCAACAGCATTGCTTTCAGTATCGTCCAGCCGAGAACTGGCAGAAAAGCCTTGATCATGAAGGCGAATAACATCGACGATGCAAACAGTTTTATCGGGGTTTCTGCCCACGGCTTGATGGTGCCGTCTACTTCAACGCCGGTATACAAGATGATATTCAGAATAATCGCCATAAGGGTGCATATGCCGAGGCGTATCATTTCCCGCTTAAGCGGGGCCATCATTATCACTGCGTGAATCTTGTTTCCAAAGTATCGTTTTAGTCCTTGGATCGACATTTTTCTTCCTATGCTCTCGGGTATGACGCTGTTGTAGCGTTGTATGACGGTCATGCTTTTACCCGAAGAGAGGTGACGCTTCAACGGTCCTGAATTGCGCAGGGGATCTCATGTCCTTCCCCTGGCTGGGTAGCTTGCTGAGAAATTCTCATCTACCTGCGTGGCAACGATGCGGCCACCCCGCCGCCGTCAGAGCTCTGGAGGACTGGCTGCTGTCAGCAACTCATCGAGTGACGGAACCTTAGCGTTTGCACTGAGGACGAGTGTTCTGGATCGGAGTATGGATACATCAAAGAAAGATTCGCACTCGACTCTTCCGTTTACTTCTCTCCAGTGGGTGACTTCTGGTATCAACTCATTAGGCACCGGGTATAGTGCCATAGGGTTATGGAATACCTCCACTTCAGCAGACCACGGCTCGTAGCCATATTGCGGCCAGAGCTGACCGTAGTCGCTGGACGCTACATCCAACAGAAATGGGATACCTCGTGATGCTCCCGGAGAACGGTCGAAAAACTCACCAAACCGCAAGTATCGGTACCCGTCTAGATGAGCTCCACCTGAGATCGGCACTCGGCTGAGCTTTGGCACTGTGCAGGCATTGGTGAAAATGACCGCTGAAAGATGGGCATTTTCCATTAGCGTAAATAGGCCGTTGGGGCGCCCTGATAGCAGAGATGTCTCTTCCTCCACAGTTATCAGGTGCGTACCACGATGCGCAGATGAGTGAACTGCAAAGCCATAGAGATAGCTGATGAGCGACTCCCTGCTCCACAGCATTGAACTGGGCGCATGGAAATCGGCTAAGGCCAGAATGAGCGGCTTACCCTCCACGTGCGGTAGGGATTCGTAACGCTTGTCCAATTTGTTTTGGATGGTCCTCGCAAACCTTTCTGCAGCCGCTCCTAAGAAACGCTCATGTCGGTCAGCGGGTGGGGGGGACCGGCGAGGCGCCAAAATGCTCATACCGCTCTTCCGGGTTGGCTGTCACTGCTTCAACCCAGGCCTCATCTCCCAGCCTATTCTCGATGTGAAAATCGGGTGATTCTTTAGGCTGGGTGACCAAGAGTCCCTGTTCACGAAAAATCGCTAATAGGTGGGCTTCCCAGAGGCGGGTGTGAAAATTCTCAGTCTGGCAATCGGGAACCCAATTTCTGTCTGGGGATGGCAGTGCGAGATACAGTTGATTCAGCGCCCACGCCCCAATACGGCGGCTTGGATCAAATAGTGATTTGAACACCACGCTTGGTGTGCGCTTACCCATTCTGCTTAGAGGAGCACGTCGTCGTTCACCTGAAGGGAGTGGAAGCGGATGGGCTTGGGTATAGAGAAAATGGCTGATTGAGGCGCGGGCTTCAGACTCGCCAGTGGTGCGCTCACTATGGCTGAGGAGCACCCACACGCTATCGACACGACGCCGCAAGGTGACAATTCCGAAGCTGCCGGAATGGATATTTCGGGTTAGAGCGGCACAAGAAATTCCGTCCTCACTAAGCCATGCCCCTACTGGCGGGCTGTCCCCAAACCCCAACCCTCGTGGAAGCGACAAAGCGATTAGATCGAACATCGGCGCAGCAATTTCTTTCATTCGCTGATCTCGGCAGCCGTCAAAATGCATTCCATCAATGCCTCGGAGCGTGCCCGCCGGCGATGGCATCGGTGGAGGTACCTATTGAAGAAGGGGGCCTTGTTCCACCAGGACATCTCGGTTGGTGAAGATGGTCTCAATGGTTGCAGCCTCGGCAGCCACATGAGTCTTTCGCGTGATCTCTTCAAGGGCCAGTTCGAGCCGGTAGTCTTGGAAATACTCGTACAGCTTTTCAGAGCTCTCGGATATCTCCTCCCCACCATTCTTCGCGAACAAGATGTGGATGATCGCTGCGAGTGGGAGAGAGATGTCGAGATCCTTCTCTTCTGCATCTGAATCCGAGTTCAAACCGTCGAAATACCTCTCCAGATGACTCTGGAGCTCCTCAAGCCAGAACTGAGATAGGTTGCTTGGAAGGGAGCTTTCAGGCCCGGTCAGAAGGACTTCATCTCTGAATAGAGCCAGCAGATTGGGGTTTGCCATGGAGGACCTCACGATTAGATTTGAGAGCAACTGGTCAGCATAGTCCACCTCAAGATGACCACCTCCTTGACGCCCATCCTGGTGCTCCTGAGCATCAGACGAGTGAATCGCCCCGAAACCTGTAGATACAAAATGACCGCTTCTCGCCGTTAGCTGCCTTTCTTGAAGGACAGCTTTGGGTCGATAGCGGCCTTCGTGGAGGTTGGTGTCTACGGGGTCGGTTTAGTCAATCTGAATCTCCGGTTTCACCTCCGTGAGGCCGGCCATCGTCATGCATCAGATCTTGATTGACACGCGTGCCGCTTTGGATAGCCTTGCAATTGAGGGCTGCAACTGCGCATTTGTCGGGCCTGGGTACCAGCATGAGCCCCCCGCAATTTTGGCAGCAGAGGAAGCTGGTTCCTCTGAAGTAGTGACGGCGGGCATTGCCAGTCGGATTCTGAACCCAAGGTCGCCAGACTAGGAGCTAAAGGATCGCTGCGACTACTCCTCATCCCTTACCGAAAAGTCACGCGTCGGTCGTAAACGGCCCTTTCCAGGCCAATCAACTTTTGTGATTGGTGAGTAGGGATTTCTCGGCTTTTCTGTGAAAAGCACCCCTTCATTTCACAAAAAAAATGGCGAAGATTCCAATTTCACGGGGTCTGGCCTATCACCTATTTTGTGAACCTACATCAGGTTCATCAAAAAGCCCGCGCAAGCGGGCTTTTTCATTACTGAGCCAAGGATGGCGCTTGGCTCAGGCCATTGATTGCCTGATAGGCGACTTCTCGCGCCTGGCGCAAAACATCCTCTTTCCATTGTGCTTCGTCGACATAGAACGCATCGCGCAGTTGCCGCTTGATCTGCTGGCGCTTCGGCTCATCGGTCCCCGGGTTGTTGTGCAGCCACTGTTCGGCGCGCAACGCATCGAGTACCTGGGCACCTGGCAAAGTGCCGAATTCCAGGGTCAACGCGGTGAAGGTTGGCGGCGCGCACTCCTCCATCGCGCCGTACACCATTAGCCCGCTCAGCGGCACCGACACCGACTGACCTTCCTGCGAGGAGCGAACGCCCTCCCCCCACCAACGCCGTGCCCGTTCCAGCATGGGCGAGTTGGCAGGCCCGGAGTAGATGCGTTCACCGTGGCCTTTCGGTCCTAGCCCTGTGTGGATATCGACCCACACAAGGTGTTGGCATCGGCTGGCATGTTGGCGAACGCTTTGACGCACCGCGACGTTGCTCCAGGTTGGCGCGGTGCCGGTGTAGAACAGGCCATCGGGATGGCTGTGTTGCCCACTTGAGATCGCTTTCTGCAGACGCTTGCGCCCCATCTTCAGCAGGTTTGAAAACAGGTGAAGACGATTGGCCAAGGTCACCGGCCAGCGTTTGGGAATCATCACCGAATGAAGCGCTGGATAGTCGGGGTTGTGCGAACGGGCCTGGCTGAAATCTCGAAAGTTGCGGTTCAAGTCGACATTTTCGTGAGTCCATCGGCGCAGCCAGGAAAACCCGTACGGGTTGGCTGCGTGCAAGTACACCACCGCGCAACGGGCCTCTCTGGCTTGGTGCTGGAAGACCTCGTCCTGCAACAGCGCCAACTGCACCGCCGATCCGCAAAAGCCTTCGACACCATGGCAGCCACTGCTGATCAGCATCACGTGCTCGGCATCGAGCGGGCCGCTGCGCGCTACATCGATCGCCAGTTCTTCCCCCTCCGCACCCAGTAACGGGTGCTTATGGGACTCCACGGCTAGACCGCGATCGGCACAGGCATTGAGGAATTTTTGTCGAGCTTGTGCATAAGTCTGTGAGAAACAGGCAGCAGGGTTCATTGCGGCTCCTGAATATATTCCATGGGTTGACCCGGCCGACGGGCAGCCGCATCCCGGCCGGCCCAAGGCCAGAAAAGTGAGAAGGGAAAAGGCCGCAGAGCGCGGCCTGACGATCAGCTGGTGTGGAGCGCTGGTTGCAGCGACGGCTCGTTGGCTTGCAGGCGCTCGCGGGTGTGCTCGGGTCGTACCAGCCAGAAGGCAATCAGCGTGCAGGCGATGATGGCGGTGCCGATCAGCGCCAGCGCAGACTCGAAGCCATGGGCGATGTCGTCGCCGCGCAGCGCCACCAATTGCCCGACCAGCCAGGGCGCGAGCATGCCGGCGCTGGTCACCCCGCCAATATGGATCGACAACATCGACCCTCGGCGTACGCTGGGCGCAATGAAGGCGACGATGGTGTTGGCGAACGTGGGCAACACATTGATCAGTACCGCGCCGATCGCATACAGCGCCAGGGTCGCCATCATGTGACCGTGGGTCTGGGTGATCAGCAGGAAGGCGACGCCGGCGATCAGGCAGCAGGCCAGTGGCAACACCACCATTGCCCGCTGTGGACTGGCCCCTCGTTTGAATGCCCGTTGCGAAAGTGCCGAGACACCGAGGTTGCACAGGATGACAGCCAGGGTGACGCCCATGACCACGTAACCCGATTGCATCGCGGTTATGCTCAGGCCCTTCTGCAGATAAACCGGCACCCAGCTATAGACCAGTGCATTGGGCAAGTAGCCCATGAAGCCAATCAACGTGATGCCGAGGAAGGTCCGGTTCAGCAACAACCGGCGATAGCCCGGCAAGGCTTGGCCGGTATTACTGGCCACCTCATCCACCTGCGTACCCTCGCGGCCAAAAGCCAACCACAGCAGCATCCACACCAGCCCGATCAGCGCCAGCGCCAGGTAGGCCATACGCCAACCGACATGAGCGATCAGCAACGGCAGGCTGACGGCTGCAAGCACGGCGCCAAGCATGATCGAAACCTGGATCAACGATGCGGGCATCACCCGTTCGGTGGGGCCGAACCATTTGAAGCAGGCGTGCTGGGTCACGGCGGTGCCGGGGCCGGTACCGGCACCGAGCATCAAGCGGCTGAGCACCAGCGCGGCGAAGCTGCTGCTGACGCTCACGAGCAGTTGCGAGACCATCCACACCACTGACATGCCCACCAGGATCCAGCGGCTGGGAAAGCGGTTGGCGAGAAAGCCCACGGCTACGCCGGAGATCGAGTAGAGGAAAAAGAACGCACTGCCGATGAAACCGAATTCCGCTGGCGTGAGCTTCAATTCATCGATGATCTGGGCGCCGGCGAAGGCGAAGATGCTTTTGTCCAGCACACTGATGATCATCACTGCCATCAGCATCACCAGCACGAGATTACGGCGGGAGAACGGCATACAGGGCTACTCCATGGGGCTTGCGGGCAGGATGCCGCAGCCGTTGATCGCTGAATAATGATCTATCGGCATGCTTATCAGGGTTGGTTATGAAGCGGTGAACGCAAGGATTGCGGGCTTTTGAAGGCGTAGATGATGTCGTCGATGAGCATCTGCGTTTCGCGGGTCATCAGTTCTGCAGGTCGGCAGACGAGGAAAATATCGGTCCCGGGTACGCGCTCTGCGATCGACAGCATATCGAGGTTGCCCGATATGATCGGCAGGTCGAACACCCGGCGCGACCAGCTACTGATGGCATCGGTCGAGGCGGCGAGTTCCGCGTAGAGCACCACTGACGCGCAGACAATTGTGCGTTCTGGGGCTTGACGCCGTACTCCTCGAACATGCGACCGGCCATGCTGATGGCAAGGGCATCGGGCAGCAGCCATTCCTGGTCGAGCAGTTCGCTCAACGAGCGCGCCTTCGACAGTGGATGCCCTTTGCGCACGGCCAGGGTGGTGGGTTGGGCATATAGTTCACGCCATTCGAAGCCGTCAACGCTGCGTAACGGCGGGTGCGATGTCAGGGCCAGGTCCAGCTGACCCTCACGCAGGCCTTCCAGTAGCTTGGCCGGGCGCAGTTCAAGTATCTCCAGCTGCACCTTCGGATAGCGTTTGCGGTAGCTGAGGATGCAGCTGACGAACTGTTGGCTGGGCGTTACCGGCGATACGCCGATGGTCACGCGACCGTCCATGGTGCCCTTGAGCGTCTCGATCTCATCGCGAGCCCTGCGTACCTCCTCCACCACCAGGCGCGCACGGCGGACCAGGCGTTCACCGTAGGGGGTGGCGGTGATGCCACGGTTGGACCGCACCAACAGTGGCACGCCCAGTTCCGACTCCAGTTCCTTGATGCTCTTGGACAGGGCCGGCTGGGAAATATGCAGTAGCCGTGAGGCCTCCTGGATACTGCCACTTTCGCAGATCGCGACGATGGCGCGCAGTTGATGCAACTTCATGGACACACACCTGGACGTGAGGGGATGCGAACTAGAGCATAAAAAGCCGCGTCGGACGAGTCCGCTCCCACGGGTTACATCGCGATCCCGTGGGCGCAGCAGTCGGTCAGCGAATCCCGGTAGCGCGCAGGGCGCTCGGGGTGAAATCCTTGCTCGAGGCGTTCAGCGAGAAGTCGTAGCTGCCCTTTTTCTCTTCGTTGCGCAGGCCCGAGACGGTATAGCGGCCACTGTTCACATCGTAGTGGGTCTCGGCCGTCAGCCAGGGGAACTGTTGATCGTAGAAGAATCGCGCATGGCCTTCGGAAACCCTCCAGAGGTTGCCACGACTGTCGTAGGCATCGGCTTCGGCGACCTGCCAACTGTCTTCGTCGATGTACAGGTCACGCTTGCTGTAGATATGCCGCTGCCCCGGCTTGAGGGTGGCGACCACGTGCCAGACGCGGTGCAGTTCGTACCGGGTATGGTCGGGGTTGAGGTGGCCTGGGCGAATGATGTCGTCGTACTTGAGCTTCGGCGAATCGAGGGCATAGCTGTTGTAGGGGATATACACCTCTTTCTTGCCCACCAGCTTCCAGTCATAGCGGTCGGGTGCACCGTTGAACATGTCGAAGTCGTCGTAGGTGCGCATCCCCTCGGCGCCCGGGCTGTCATACCCAACCTGGGGCGCACGGCGTACCCGCCGCTGGCCAGCGTTGTACATCCAGGCCATGCGCGGCTCGGCGACCTGGTCGAGGGTCTCCAGCACCAGCATCACGCTACCGGCTCGGCGTGGTGGCGAGAGGATTTCCTGGCGGAAGTAGAACAGGATGTTGGCCATCTTCTGCGGGTCGTAATCCTTCAGCCCGAACGGAAAGGCGAACTGCTCTTTCATCATGCTGATGGTGTAGGTGCCGTTTTCCACCGGGTTCATCTGCGCGGTGTTGCGCAGGATCGAATCGCCCCGGTAGCGGGTGATGTGGTTCCAGATCACTTCCAGCCCCGACTGGGGAATCGGGAAGGGAATCGACATCTTGAAATTCTGCAGGCCGTTACCGCCCTCTGCGAGGGTGGTGCGCGTGGCGTTTTCCTTCACGGCAGCCAGCACTTTTGGCGGCAAGGTGACGCTGCGATGGGTGGTGTAGACCGGGATGCGGTAGGTGTCCGGGAACCGTTTGAACATCGCCAACTGACCGGGCGTCAGCCGTTCCCTGTATGGGTCGGCGTTCTGCGCGGTGATGACGAACAGGGGTTTTTCGTCGGCGTAAGGGTTGGGGATAAAGCCGCCAGCGTCCACCGCTCCGGTGCTGGCCGACAAGCCGCCGGTCCAGGCCGGGATGCTGCCGTCGGCATTAGCGGCCTTCTCGGCGCCGACTGGAGTCAGGTCGGTTCCCAGGCGTGCGGCTTGCTGCTCGGACACTGCCGCCATCACCTGGCAGGCCAACAGGCTCAGGACCAGACAACTGCTGCGGATCAAGGATTTGCGAAACATGGTCTACCTCCAGGAACAAAGGGATGTCAGAAACTCACGCCCATGCTGACGGCGAGGAAGTCGCGGTCGGTGTTGGTGTTGAAGTCACCGCCGAAGTAGTCGGTGTAACTGACGGCCAGGTTGTAGCGGCTCATGTATTCGGCATCGAGGCCAATACTTATCGACTTGTCGCCTTCGTTGAAGGTCGGACCGAAGCCTTCGACGTCGTGGGAGAAGGACAGGCTCGGGCGCAGTACCACACCGCCGATCAGGTCGGCATATTCCAGCGTGGCGCGCAGTCGGTAACCCCAGGAGTCAGCGGTGTAGAAGCCTTTGCTGGTGCACTGGTCGGGATTGGCCGAGTTGGCGACCTGGCGGCACAGGTCGTTACCGGAAATACCACCGAGCAGCGCGGCGCTGCCGGCTTCGGACAATTGACCGTTGCCATAGACGCTGCTGCGACCGAAGCGCAGGTCCGATCCATCGGTCGAGCCCAGGTCAGCGATGTGGCTGTAGCCGGCCTCGCCCACCAGCGTCAGGCGGTCTGCGCCAATGAAGGTCAGTTGGTCGATGGTGCGGGTCAGGGTGACTTGCGCCTGGGTGAATGGCTTGCGGACATAGCCGTTGATCAGCGAACCGTAGGCGGAGCTGGCGAAACCGGTCTCGAAGATCGGCAGGCCGGCATTGACCAGCGGGTTGGTGGCCGCCGAGCCGAGCGTGGCGGCTGCCGATACGTCACTGGCGTTCAGCGACAGCGGCATGTTTGGCCGGTAGCTGATTTCGCCGGCCACGGCGGTGGCGCCGACGGTGGTGCTGAAGCTCAGGCCGTACAGGCGAATGTCTTCCGGGTATTCCAGGTAGTACCTCGCGGTACTGACGCCACCGCGCCCTGCCAGCCCGCCCACCGGGTCGGCCAGCGCGCCGCGGCCGACCGACCAGGTGCTGGTCGGGGTACGGCTGTGATAGTTCATGGCATAGAAGCCGAACTCGGTGTCATTGAGTTCAGGCACCATCCAGCGCAGGGCCACGCCGAACTGGCCGCTGTTGCGTGGATCCTTGTCAGATAGCCGTGGCACGTAGCCGTACCCACCCAGGACCCCAGTGCCGTCGATATCGCGGTCGAAGTCGCTGCCGTTGATGGCCATGTTGATGTCGCAGCCCTTGGCGGCCACATCGCTGCTGAAGAAGGTGCCGCAGTTGTCGGCGACGGTTTTTTCCCACTGCAGTTGGTAAAAGGTCTCGATCGACAGGTTGTCGGTCAGGCCCTGGTTGAAATAGAGCATGTTGACCGGAATCAGCGCTTCCTTGACCTCGGAGCCTGGGCGGCGCAAGGCTGAGACGTCGACCGGGTTGATGCTGTTGATGCCGTTCTGGATGAACGTGCTTTCGCCCCAGCTGACCACCTGCCGGCCGGCGCGAACAGTGCCGGGCAGGTCGTTGATGTTGTAGTTGTGATAGACGAAGGCATCGAGCAGCTCGACGCCCGACGCCTTGGCGGCATTGTCGCGGTGGCTGTCGTCGATGTCGTAGAGCGGGCGGCTTTCGTCCTTGAGCTCGAAGTCGTACCAGTACTTGCCCCGCACGAACACGCCGGTGTCGCCGTACTTGAGCTCAAGATCGTGCACGCCTTTGAAGATCTTCGAAAAGGTCTCGCCTTTCTTGAAGTTCAGGCGGCCGTCGTCGGACGTCTGGGTAGAAGCCGTACCTCCGTTGCGGCTGCCGATGAATGCGCGGTCCGGGCTGTCCATCGCCCAGCTTGCCCCGATGGACAGGCTGGAGTCGAACCGCCCTTCGATTTCCCCGATGTTGAACGTAACGGCCTGCGCGGTGCTTGCCGCGATTGCCAGGCCAACTGCCAACGGCAGAGCGCGAAGCCGAAGGCCCGCGACGCCGGTTATTGTTTTTTTCATAGTGCTCTGCGCCTTGAACTTGCTGTTCATGAGAAAGCCTCCCCGTCGGCGGGGCGCTTGCATGGTAAGCAGCGAGTCACAGCGGCGGCTTCTGAAAAAAAGTGATGCCTATAGCCAAATGAGAGGGTGGCGGGTGCGAGTACCTGCGACGTGCGAGGGGTTGATAACTGCTGGCTATCGGGATGAGCCGTATTCAATCTGATGTCGTGCAGCCTTGCCCTATAGTCCGGTCGGACTTCTCCCCTTTCGAGGTAGACCATGAAGATTGCCCTGACCGGCGACAGTATCCTGCAGCGCCGCCTGCACAGCCGGGACGACCAGACGCTGAGTCCGTTGTTCGACCTGATCCGTGCAGCGGACGTCAGCTTCACCAATCTTGAGGTGTTGCCCAACGACTTCGCCGGTGACCCGGCTCTGGAAAGCGGCGGCTCGCATTTCGGCGCGCCGGCCTGGGTGCTCGACGAATTGGTCGAGGGTGGCTTCGACCTGTTCTCGACCGCCAACAACCACAGCCTGGACTACGGCATCAGTGGCCTTCATGCCGCCCACGAACAGTTGCGCAAGCGTGAACTGCTGTTCGCCGGCACCGGGCGTAACCTCGAGGAAGCCCGCCGTCCGGTGTACTGCAGCAAACCGGCGGGAACCGTCGCGTTGCTGGCGTGCAGTTCGACCTATGGCAAGGGCCAGGAAGCCAGCGACCAGAGCCGCGACATGCCTGGGCGCCCGGGCCTCAACCCGCTGGGTTATGACACCCTGCATGAAGTCAGCACCGAGCAGATGGCGCAGGTGCGCCAGCTGATTGCCGACCTTGGCCTGGATCGCCTGTACCAGGGGGCGGTGGACCTGGGCTTTGCTCATCCCCTGCCCGATCCTTCGCTGCAGGTGTTTGGCCCGTTTACTCCGCTGTTGTTCCGAGAAGGCGCCAGCACCCGGTTGCGCACCCTCGCCCGCAAGAAAGACCTGGATGGCATTTTGCGTTGGGTCGAGGAAGCAAGGCTGACGTCGGACATCGTGATGGTCAGCCTGCATGCCCATGAACTGGGCTACAACGATGAAGGGGAATGGGACCTGGAAGCTCCCGCCGAATTCATCCAGCCGGTTGCGCGCAAGCTGATCGATGCGGGCGTCGACATCGTCGTGGGTCATGGTCCGCACTTGCTGCGAGGCATGGAGATCTACCAGGGCAAGCCGATCTTCTACAGCCTGGGCAACTTCATCGGCCAGAACGAACTGGTGGAGCGTCTACCGGTGGACAGCTACGACCAGTTCCGGGTGGACCGCCAACAGACGCCGTCCAAGGTGTTCTTGCAGCGCACCCGCAACGATACGCGCAGCTTCCCGTCCGATGCGCGTTTCTGGGAGAGCATCGTGCCGATCTGCACCTTCGACGGTCGCACCCTGACAGGCATCGAATTGCACCCGGTGCACCTGGGTCTCGGCGAAGCCATCCACCGACGCGGCAGGCCAAGGCTGGCAGCAGGTGACCAGGCCCAGGCAATCCTGCACCGCTTCGCGGCTTTATGCACAGGCTATGAAACGCGCTTGGAAATCGGCGCCGACACAGCGCGAGTGGTGCTCTGAACCAAAGCCCGCGCAAGCGGGCTTTTCTTTGCCCGGTCGATTTAGACCTTGCCCCGGATCCCCACCCAAGGACCGGTGTATGTTCCACGTGGAACCTTGTGGCCCCGGCCCGCGCTGAACGAATTTGTCTCTTTGGCGCGATGGCCGGCGGCGGATTGCTGTGAGAGACGCTAGCCAGCCACGGGTCGATCACCTTGAGCCTGTTGCTAACTCTCCCCCGCGGTTTCAGGGATGCGCAATTCGCCCGCAAGGAAATCGAGAAACGCTCGGGTCTTGAGTGGCACGCGTCGCGCCGACGGGTAAACGGCATTGATGGAGATGGGCGGAGCTTCCCATTCGTCCAGCACCTGCACCAAGCGCCCGTCCGCCAAGGCCTTCTCGACGATGAACAGCGGCAACAGGGCAATCCCCATACCCGCCTCGGCGGCCTGTGCAAGCAGGTCGCCATTGTTGGCATTGAGCGGGCCTGTGACATGCACGCGTTGCACATCCTTGCCGTTGCTCAATTGCAAGCTCACGCCGCTTTGCAGGTAGCCATAGTTAAGGCACTGGTGGCTGGCGAGGTCCTTGGGAGATTCCGGCATGCCATGTCGGGCCAGGTAACCTGGGGAGGCTACCAGCACTCTGGGTGCTGGTGACAGGTGCCTGGCTACCAACGATGAATCTGCGAGGCTGGCGATGCGGATGGTGACATCGAAGCCACCCTTGATGGGATCGACCTGTTGATCGCTCAACACCAACTGCAACTCCACCTTTGGGTACAGGGCATGGAACTGCGGCAGCAGCGGCCCGAGCCTGCACAGACCGAACGACATCGGTGCGTTTACCCGCAATACCCCCTGCACCTCGGCCAGGCCACTGCGTGCACGCTGCTCGGCCTCCTCCAAGGAGGCCAGCAATTCCCGACAGGCCTCGTAATACTCGCAGCCCGCCTCGGTGAGGTGGAGGCTGCGCGTGGTCCGATGCAGCAACTGCACGCCGAGTGACTCTTCCAGGGCTTGCATCTGCTTGCTGACTTTCGACCGCGGTACCCGCAAAATCCTGGCAGCTGCGGCAAAGCCGTTTGCGTCGACGGTCGCGATGAAGGTTCGCATGCATTCGATACGGTCCACTGGCGTTCCCTGGTAGCAAGATGGCGGTTATCACTGTCCCTTATTTAGAAACAGTCAAATCAAACATCGCCATATTGTTGCATAAAGTAAGCAGCCCTATCATTTCTCCATCGCAAGCCACTTCGGCAAACCCTCAGGATTTGGAGCAACGATATGAACTCTCTGAAACACACCACTGCAATCATCGGCCGCGTACTACTGGCCGTGCTGTTCCTGCTGAGCGGCTTCAGCAAACTGGCCTCGCCCGAGGGCACCATCGCGTACATCGAGTCGAGCGGCCTGCCCTTCCCGGTACTGAGCTACCTTGCTGCGCTTGGCGTCGAGCTCGGCCTGGCAGCGTTGCTGATCGTCGGCTTTCAAACGCGGATCGCGGCTGTGGTGATGGCGGTGTTCACCGTGATGGCGGCGCTGGCGTTTCACAACAACCTCGCGGACCAGGGCCAGTTCATCAACTTCTTCAAGAACATCTCGATCGCTGGCGGCCTGTTGCAGATCGCAGCGTTCGGGGGCGGTGCGCTGAGCATCGATGCCTGGCTGGCGAAACGTAAATCGCATGGCGCGCTGGGCAAGGCTCTGTAACAGAAATCGACACGCAGAAAAAAGCCCGCATCAGCGGGCTTTTTCGTGTTGGTCAGTAGCCGGTCAAGATGTTCATGATCACGCCGGTAGCGATGGCGACCAGAACATAATCGCCGTTGACGCGCAGCCAGCGGTGGTCATGTGGCGGTGCCGGCAGGTGACGAGTACGCCAGTCGGTTACCCAGTAACCGTCGCCGCGGTAGCGTGGGTCGACCACGTGACCACGTTTCCACTGGGAATGCGGCACTGGCATGCCCGGCTGCGGGCGATAGCTCGGATCACGATAGCCCTGGTTGTTGCCCGGCCTGTTGTGCTGCTGGTTACCCTGATGCTGGCCTTGTTGCGGACGGTTTTGCGGCTGACCCTGCTGCGGCCGATTCTGCTGTTGGCCCTGCTGGGGACGGTTTTGTTGCTGTCCCTGCTGCGGGCGGTTCTGCTGTTGACCTTGCTGGGGACGATTCTGTTGCTGTCCCTGCTGCGGACGCCCCTGCTGGCCGCCCTGGGACGGCCCGGGTTGAGCGAAGCTGGCCAAGGGAGCGCTGATCATCAGCGCGGCGCAGATCACTGTAAGCGTCTTTTTCATCGGGGGTGTTCCTCTACGGTGAACGACCGGCAACTACGTCGTTTATGCCTGGTGCGATGGAGTAATGAAAACACAGTTTCCCAGGTGTAAACCTCAGCAACAGGTAAAGGTCCGGTAAAGGTGTGTAAGGCTAAGGGCCTACGCTGACCCCAGACCCAGTGATTTCAGGCGCCGATACAGCGTGCGCTCGCTCAAACCCAGGTGCTGGGCCAGCTCGCTGCGAGACCCCTGGAAGTGCTCGAGCGCTTGCGCAAGATCCCCCAGGCCTCTACCGCCACGCGGGCTTGCTACGCTGGCAAAGCACTGTGGCCCGATGTCTTCTGGCAAGTGTTCAGGACGGATCAGCCCGTCATCGGCAAACAACCGGGCCCTTTCCAGAATGTTGCGCAGCTCACGGATGTTGCCTGGGAACGGATGCAGCTGGAGTTGTGTGAGGGCCTCATCGCCGAGTTGCGCTGGCGGGTGGCCCGGCATGCGTTGCAGCAGGCTTTCGGCCAGCAGCGCCAAGTCTTCGACCCGCTCGCGCAGCGCTGGCAGGCGAATCGGAAAACCACTGATGCGGTAATACAGGTCTTCGCGAAAGCTCCCCTCGGCGACCATCTTCTTCAGCGGCTTGTGCGTGGCCGATACCAGGCGGAAGTCCGAGTGCACGGTGCGCAGGCTGCCCACCGGGCGGAAGCTGCCTGACTCGATCAAGCGCAGCAACTTGACCTGCATCGCCAGCGGCACCTCGCCGATCTCGTCGAGGAACAGGGTCCCGCCGTGAGCAGCCTCGGCCAGGCCGACCTTGCGTTGGGTGGCGCCGGTGAAGGCGCCTTTTTCGTAGCCGAACAGTTCGCTTTCCAGCAGCGATTCGGTCAGGCCGGTGCAGTCGACGACCACCAGAGGGCCATTGGCACGTGGGCTGCCCAGGTGAATGGCGCGGGCGAACAACTCCTTGCCGGTACCCGATTCGCCCTGGAGCAGCACCGGGATCTGCGCAGGGGCCGCACGTTGCAGGCTCGCCAGTGCCGCCTTGAATGCTGGCGCGCGGCCTACCAGGCCTTGCTGCTGGGGTTGCGCCGAAGCCAAGGTGATACTGGTCAGGCGCTCGACGAAGGCCACTACCCTGCCCTGTTCATCGAGGATCGGGCGCAACTCCACATCCACATGCTCGGGTCCGCGAGGGGTGTGATGAATATGCAGGACACGCTCCGGGACCTTGCTGTCCCAGGCCTTGCGCATCGGGCAATGCTCGCCTGCCTGGTCGCACGGCACCGCATAGTGGTGCGAAACCCGGTGGCACTTCTCGCCCAGCGGCGCACGCTCGCCCTGACCGAGTTGGCGTCGGTAGGCAGCGTTGGCCGCGAGGATGTTGTAGTCGGTATCCAGCACGATGGTGGGCAAGGCATCGTGTTCAAGGTAGGAAACCAGGGCGAGGATCAGCGGATGGGAATCGGACATGACGGCAACCAGTGGATAACACGCCGAGGGTAACAGGCGCTGCCACACACTGCCATTGGCTGACAGTCGACTGCCAAAAACACTGCCATTGCGCCTGCCAGCGGGTGGCGACAGGCCGTTTTCATGGGTTTTGAGGCAGAAAAATCCCTGGCATGCATCTTGATAAACCTTCGGTTACTGCCTAGGCCTCTATAAGCCCTGGTGGATAATCTGGAGAACGTGATGATCATCGGCAACAACCTTCACGTGGACGCCTTCTACGACAAGGCGACCTCGACCATCAGCTACCTGGTGCTGGATCGCGAGACCAGGCAGTGCGCGCTGATCGACAGCGTGCTGGACTACGACCCCAAGTCCGGGCGCACCTGCACCGCCTCGGCCGACCGCCTGATCGAGCGCGTGGCCGAACTGAACGCCACGGTCCAGTGGGTGCTGGAAACACACGTTCACGCCGACCACCTGTCAGCGGCGGCCTACCTCAAGGAAAAGCTCGGCGGCCATACCGCCATCGGCGCGCACATCACCCAGGTGCAGAAGGTATTCGGTGCGCTGTTCAACGCCGAGCCCGGCTTTGCCCGCGACGGTAGCCAGTTCGACGTCCTGCTCGAAGACGAGGAAGAATTTCGCATCGGCAACCTGCATGCCCGCGCCTTGCATACGCCCGGGCATACCCCGGCGTGCATGAGCTTCGTCGTGGAAGACAGTGGCGAGAAGGCGGTATTCGTCGGCGATACCTTGTTCATGCCCGACTACGGGACCGCGCGCTGCGACTTCCCTGGCGCCGATGCCCGTACTTTGTACCGTTCGATCCGGCGCCTGCTGGCATTCCCCGACCAGACCCGGCTGTTCATGTGCCACGACTACCTGCCAGGCGGGCGGGAGATGCAATACGTCACCACCGTGGCCGAGCAGCGTGCCAGCAATATCCACATCCACCAGGGCATCGACGAAGACAGCTTCGTGGCCATGCGCGAAGCCCGCGACAAGACCCTCGACATGCCCGTGCTGATCCTGCCGTCGGTGCAGGTCAACATGCGCAGCGGCCAACTGCCCGCGCCCGAGGCCAACGGTGTCAGCTACCTGAAGATCCCGCTGAACAAGCTCTGACCGCCCTGCCCCCCATCAGAATCCAGGATTCACTGCCATGCCTGCCTTGCTGTCCCCCTCCCATCATCAGGTGCTCATCGTCGGTGCCGGTGCCGCCGGTATCGCCACGGCTTCCAGCCTGTTGGCGCGCGACCCGTCGTTGGACATCGCCTTGATCGACCCTGCCGACGTGCATTACTACCAGCCCGGCTGGACCATGGTCGGCGCCGGTGTGTTCGATGCGCCAGACACTGCCCGCGCCATGGCCTCGGCCATGCCGCGCGGGGTGCGCTGGATCAAGTCGCGGGTGCAGGGTTTCGACCCGATCGCCTGGCAGGTGATGCTCGAAGATGGTCGCGCCATCACGTATGAACAATTGGTGGTCTGTCCCGGCCTCAAGCTCGATTGGGACGCCATCGAAGGCTTGAGCCAGACCCTGGGGCGCAACGGCGTTACCTCCAACTACCGCTATGACCTGGCGCCCTATACCTGGGAGCTGGTGCAGTCGCTCAAGCAAGGCCGTGCGTTGTTCACCCAGCCGCCGATGCCGATCAAGTGCGCGGGGGCGCCGCAGAAGGCCCTGTACCTGTCGTGCGACCACTGGCTGCGCAGCGGTCGCCTAGGCGATATCAAGGCCCACTTCTTCAATGCCGGTGCCGTGTTGTTCGGTGTACCGGACTATGTGCCGGCATTGATGAGCTATATCGACAAGTACGGCGTCGACCTCAATTACAGCCATCGCCTGGTCGCGGTGGATGGCTCCAGGCAGCGTGCCACCTTCGTGCGGACCCTGGCCGACGGCAGCAGCGAGACCCGCATCGAAGCCTTCGACATGCTGCACGTGGTACCGCCCCAGGTCGCTCCGGACTTCATCCGCAACAGCCCGCTGGCCGATGCAGCCGGCTGGGTCGATGTCGATCCGCATACCCTGCGCCACCGGCAGTTCGACAACGTCCACGCGCTGGGCGACGTCGCCAATACCAGCAATGCCAAGACCGCCGCCGCCGCGCGCAAGCAGGCTCCGGTGGTGGCCAACAACGTGCTGGTGGCGCTGGGCCGGTTGCCGACCCTGGCCCGATACGATGGCTATGGCTCCTGCCCGCTGACCGTCGAGCGTGGCAAGATCGTGCTGGCCGAGTTCACCTACGGCGGCAAGCTCGCGCCCAGTTTCCCGCGTTGGCTGCTCGATGGGCGTCAGCCGACGCGCCTGGCCTGGTTGTTGAAAGCCCGTGTGTTGCCGCCGCTTTACTGGCAGGCGATGCTCAAGGGCCGTGAATGGCTGGCGCGGTCGCAGCTGGCAGTCGAGGCGACACGGTGATTGAGCATCAGCTGCTTGGCGCCGGCCTGGGCGCGATCATCGGCGCGGTACTGGCGCTGACCGGCGCCGGTGGCGGCATCCTGGCAGTGCCGCTGTTGGTGTTCGGGCTTGGCCTGTCGATGGCCGAAGCTGCGCCCATCGGTTTGCTTGCTGTCGGCCTGGCCGCGGCTGTCGGGGCCGGGCTGGGTTTGCGTGAAGGCCTGGTGCGCTATCGCGCCGCGTTGTTCATCGCGCTGATCGGTATCGCTGCCGCGCCGTTCGGCCTGATGCTCGCGCACCGTCTGCCCAACACGCCCCTGGCGCTGGTGTTCGCCGGGGTGCTGGTCTATGCCTGCCTGCGCATCTGGCGCAAGGCCGGCAAGGAACTGCGCGGCGAACTCAACGAGGCTCATCGCTACATCGAGCCCTGCGTGCTCAACCCGCTGCAGGGCCGCCTGCGCTGGACGCTGCCCTGTGCCCGTGCGCTGGCGTCCACCGGCGCGCTGTCCGGGCTGTTGTCCGGCCTGCTCGGGGTCGGCGGCGGTTTCGTGATCATTCCGGCGTTGAACCGCTACACCAACCTGCGCATGAAAAGCATCGTCTCGACGTCCCTGGCCGTGATCGCCCTGGTATCCATGGGTAGCGTGGTGAGCGCCAGCCTCGCTGGCGTGATGCACTGGCGGATCGGTGCGCCGTTCGCGGTCGGTGCGGTGCTCGGCTTGCTGCTGGCACGGCCGCTGGCGGCGAAAATCGCCGGCCCGCGGCTGCAGCAGCTGTTCGCCTTGGCCGGTTGGCTGGCCGCCGTGTCGCTGGCCGGCAAGGCGCTACTGGGCTAGCAGTTCGTCCTGTTCGGCGGCGCACAGCTCCAGCAGGTAGTCCCAGACCACCCGCAGGCGCACCGACTTGTGCAACTCACGACGGGTACAGATCCAGTAGCTGCGCTGGATGGTTTCGCTGGGCAGCACTCTCACCAATCCAGGGTCGTGGCGGGCCATGTAGTTGGGCAGCACGGCGATGCCCACGCCGGCCCGGGCGGCCTGTTGCTGGGCAATCACGCTGGTGCTGCGAAAGGCCACGTTGGGCGCCCTGCAGAAGCTGTTGAGAAACAGCAGTTCCTGGCTGAACAGCAGGTCGTCGACGTAGCCGATCCAGCTGTGCCGGGCCAGGTCTTCGCGATTGTGCAGCGGTGGCGCGTGGTCGAGATAGGCCTGGCTGGCGTACAGGGCCAGGCGGTAGTCGGTGAGCTTGCGGGTGATCAGCAAATCGGCGTTCGGCCGTTCCAGGTGGATGCTGATCTCGGCCTCGCGGTTGAGAATGCTGACGAAGCGCGGCACCGCCACCAGCTCTACCTCAAGGCCGGGATAGCGGCTGAACAGCTCGCGCATGCGCGGGGTGAAGAACATGATGCCGATGCCTTCGGTCACGCCCAGGCGGATCTTGCCCAGCGGGGTGATGGCCTGGGTGATTTCTTCCTGTGCCAGCAGGGCGACGTTCTCCATGGCCTCGGCATGCTTGAGCAGGGCCTGGCCCGAGGGGGTCAGTTCGTAGCCCTGGGCGTGCTGCATGAACAGCGGCGTGCCGAGGCTCTTCTCGATGCTTTCGATATGCCGGGCAACGGTGCTGTGGGTGGTATTCAGTCGCTTGGCGGCGGTGAGCAGCCGGCCGCTGCGCTGCAACTCGAGGAAAAACCGCAGATCGTTCCAGTCGAACATGCTGATCCCTATGCATCCAGGCGGAGTGAATCCTGTGGGAGCGGCCTTGTGTCGCGAACGGGCTGCGCAGCAGCCCCAGGATTTCAGCGCCGCAGCAGATATAGCCGGGGCCGCTGCGCAGCCCTTTCGCGACACAAGGCCGCTCCTACAGAAATGCGACGTTGCAGTGGGCACCCTGTGCTAAAACGCACAACGGCTGCGCGAAATTTCGTGTTTCCTCAGCGAAATTACTCACTAAGATGATTCGGGACAAGAATAAAAAACAGGCCCGAGGTTGCACATGCCATCAGCCGATTCTGTCTACGACTACGTGGTCGTGGGTGCCGGTCCCGCCGGTTGCCTGCTGGCCAACCGCCTGTCCGCCGACCCTTCCTGCCGCGTCCTGCTGCTCGAAGCGGGTGGCCGTGACAACTATCCCTGGATCCACATTCCCGTCGGTTATCTCTACTGCATCGGCAACCCGCGCACCGACTGGTGCTTCAAGACCGAGGCGCAGCCAGGCCTGGGCGGTCGCAGCCTGGGTTATCCACGGGGCAAGGTGCTGGGCGGCTGTTCTTCGATCAACGGCATGATCTACATGCGCGGCCAGGCCGCCGACTACGACCATTGGGCCGAGCAAGGCAACCAAGGCTGGGCCTGGAAGGACGTATTGCCGCTGTTCAAGGCGAGCGAGAACCACTTTGCCGGCGCCAGCGAGCACCATGGCGGCAGCGGCGAATGGCGGGTCGAGCGCCAGCGCTACAGCTGGCCGATCCTCGATGCCTTCCGCGATGCCGCCGAGCAAAGCGGCATCGCCAAGGTCGACGACTTCAACACTGGCGACAACCAGGGCTGTGGATACTTTCAGGTCAACCAGCGCAGCGGCGTGCGCTGGAATGCGTCCAAGGCTTTCTTGCGGCCCATCGAGCATCGTCCCAACCTCACTGTGCTGACCGGCGTCCAGGTCGACCAGGTACTGCTCAACAACACCCGTGCCCGCGCCGTGAAAGCCTTCTGGCAAGGTGCCTGGCACGAATTCGGGGCCCGGCGCGAGATCATCCTCTGCGCCGGTGCGGTCGGCTCGCCCGGCATCCTGCAGCGTTCCGGGATTGGTCCGCGCAAGCTTCTGGAAAACCTTGGGATCGCCGTGCGCCACGACATGCCGGGGGTTGGTGGCAACCTGCAGGACCACCTGCAACTGCGACTGATCTACCAGATTCGCAACACCCGGACCCTGAACCAGATGGCCAACAGCCTGTGGGGCAAGATGGGCATGGGCCTGCGCTACCTCTACGATCGCAGTGGCCCATTGGCGATGGCGCCGAGCCAACTGGGCGCCTTCGTGCGCTCGAGCCCCGAGCAGGCCACGCCCAACCTGCAATACCACGTGCAACCCTTGTCGCTGGAGCGCTTCGGCGAGCCGCTGCACCCGTTCCCGGCCTTCACCGCCTCGGTGTGCAATTTGCGCCCGGCCAGCCGTGGGCGCATCGACATCGGCGGCGCCGACATGAACAGCGCGCCGTTGATCGACCCCAATTACCTCAGCGACCCACAGGACTTGCGGGTTGCCGCCGATGCCATCCGCCTTACCCGGCGCATCGTCCAGGCCCCGGCGCTGGCGGCGTTCGCGCCGCAGGAATACCTGCCAGGCCCTGCCCTGCAGACCGAGCAGGCGCTGTTCGAGGCCGCTGGACGCATTGGCACCACCATCTTCCACCCGGTAGGCACCTGCCGCATGGGCAACGGCGCGCTGGACGTCGTGGACAACCAGCTGCGCGTGCACGGCATCCCCGGCCTGCGCGTGGCGGATGCCTCGATCATGCCGCAGATCACCTCCGGCAATACCTGTTCACCCACATTGATGATCGCCGAGAAGGCGGCCGAACTCATTCTCAAGGGAGCGCCCACCCAAACCTACCTGAACCAAGACGCAATACCGACGCCCTGACCGGGTGCGTGCAACACCGGCAGCTAGCGGTCGGAAGCTGCCGACAGTGGAACAACAAGAATAATCACTGTGGCCTGCGGGCCGAGGACAGCAACGATGTCGGATTACATCCAAGAGCAGGGTGCGACGGCCAGCAGCTCCAGCCGTCGCGAAGAGCGCAAGATCATTTTCGCGTCATCCCTCGGGACTGTTTTCGAGTGGTATGACTTTTTTCTCTATGGCGCGCTGGCAGCGGTGATCAGCAAGCAGTTCTTCGCTGGCGTGAACGACACCACCGCCTTCATCTTCGCCCTGATGGCCTTTGCCGCCGGCTTCCTGGTGCGGCCATTCGGGGCGCTGGTGTTCGGCCGCCTCGGTGACATGATCGGGCGTAAGTACACTTTCCTGATCACCATCGTGCTCATGGGCCTGTCGACTTTCGCGGTCGGCCTGCTGCCCACCTACGCCAGCATCGGCATCGCCGCACCGATCATCCTGGTGGTGTTGCGCATGCTCCAGGGCCTGGCCCTGGGCGGTGAGTACGGTGGCGCGGCGACCTACGTGGCCGAGCATGCGCCACCCGGCAAACGCGGCTTCCACACCGGGTTCATCCAGTCCACTGCCACCCTTGGCCTGCTGTTGTCGCTGCTGGTGGTATTGGCCAGCCGCTATATAAGCGGCGATCAGTTCGAAACCTGGGGCTGGCGCCTGCCGTTCCTACTGTCGATCTTCCTGCTGGCGATTTCCACCTGGATCCGCATGAGCATGCACGAGTCGCCGGCGTTCGTGAAAATGAAGGCCCAGGGCAAGGTCAGCAAATCGCCGATCCGTGAATCGTTCACGTCGTGGCCTAACCTCAAGGTGGTGCTCACCGCGCTGTTCAGCATCAACGCCGGCCAGGCCGTGACCTTCTACACCGCGCAGTTCTACGTGCTGTTCTTCCTCACCCAGATGCTCAAGATGGACGCGGCGCAAGCCAATACCCTGCTGATCATCAGTGTGGTGATCGGCGCGCCGTTCTTCGTGTTCTTCGGCTGGTTGTCCGACCGCATCGGCCGCAAGCCGATCCTGATGATTGGGCTGTTGCTGGCCACCGTGTGCTACTTCCCGATGTTCAAGGCCCTGAGCCACTACGCCAACCCGCAGATCGACGCGGCCAGCCGTCAGGCACCGATCGTGGTCAGCGCCGACCCACAAGGCTGCACCTTCCAGTTCGACCCGGTAGGCAAGGCGCGCTTCGACAGCCCGTGCGACAAGGTCAAGACCTTCCTGGTCAAGCAGGGTCTGCCCTACAGCTCGGTGAATGCCACCGGTAGCGACGTGGTGGTGAAAATTGGCGAAACCAGCATCAATGGCTTCGATGAAGCGGCCATGCGCGCAGCCATCGAGCAGGCCGGGTACCCGGCCAAGGCGGATCCGGCGCAGGTCAACCAGGTGATGGTGGTGGTGCTGATCGTGGCGATGATCCTGATCGCGACCATGACCTACGGGCCGCTGGCGGCAGTGATGGTCGAGCTGTTCCCGACCCGCATCCGTTATACCTCCATGTCCCTGCCTTATCACATCGGCAACGGTTGGTTCGGTGGCTTCCTGCCGACGGTGTCGTTCGCCTTGGTGGTGTACACCGGGGATATCTTCTACGGGCTGTGGTACCCGGTGCTGGTGACCGGCATCAGCCTGGTGGTAGGGATCTTCTGCCTTAAAGAAACCAAGGATGTGGATATCGACAAGGTCTGAAGGGCTTTGTGTGGGAGCGGCCTCGTGTCGCGAAAGGGCCGCAAGGCGGCCCCGGCAGAATATGCGACACGGCTGAAATCCGGGGCTGCTTCGCAGCCCTTTCGCGACGCAAGGCCGCTCCCACACAATCGGCGAAGCGCTGACGAACCGACATAAAAAAACCGGCTGTAAAAGCCGGTTTTCTTATGCCCCGAAAAAACTTATGCACGATTTTCCAAAAAAATTCATACAAGGAAATAAATAACTAATTCAATGAGTTATCTATAGATCCAGGCATTCCATCCCAAAATTGCACACAAGTTATCCACAGATCGTCAAGCAATCTGTTCTTCGGGATTTTCATTCACCGGTGGCAACGAACCCATGGCCCGTTGGGTGGCTTCGTTCCAGGCGGCAGCACGGTCGTTGAGCTCGGCGATGGCGCGTGGCCCGGTGCCGTTGGCATACATCGGTTCGCCAATCACCACCTCGATGGTCCCCGAACGCTTGCCCCAGCCCGTCTTGGGCCAGAACTTGCCGGCATTGTGGGCGATCGGCAGTACCGGCAGCCCAGCGTTCACCGCCAGGGCGGTACCGCCGCGGGAGAACTTGCCCACGGTGCCGAACGGCACGCGGGTACCTTCTGGGAAGATCAGCACCCAGATGCCTTGCTTGAGCAGTTCGTCGCCCTTGCTGGCCACATGGCGCAAGGCTTCCTTGGGATTGTCGCGGTCGATGGCGATCGGCCGCAGCATGGCCATGGCCCAGCCGAAGAACGGCACGTACAGCAGTTCGCGCTTGAGCACCTGGCTCAACGGCGAGAAGTATTGGGAAAGGAAGAACGTTTCCCAGGTGCTCTGGTGGTTGGACAGGATCACGCAGGGTTCATTCGGCACGTTCTCGGCACCGGTGATCTTGTAGTCGATGCCGAGGATGGTGCGCACGAGGAACAACGCGCAGCGGCACCAGTAAACGTTGATGAACGTGTAGCGCTTGGGGAACGACAGGAACGGCGCGATAAAGAAGCTCAGGGAGCACCACAGTAAGGAGCTGGTGCCCAACAGCAGGTAAAAAAGAAAGATTCTGATCGCCTGCAGGATCGACATAGTGGCATGTACCGTTGCGGGCGCGCCCGCCTGAAGAAACGTGCGCCAAACGGCGCACTATTTAAATTAGTTCTCTGGCGATAGCCGCCAGATCGTCGAAAATCAGTGTAGATTCGGGAACGCCTTTTTCCAGGGTCCTCTCGCCCTTGCCGGTTTTCACCAACACGGGTTGTGCACCGACGGCCAGGGCGGCCTCCAGGTCACCTTTGCTGTCGCCGACGAACCATACGCCGCGCAGGTCGGCGTGATAGTGCTCGGCAATCGCCCGCAGCATGCCGGGCTTGGGTTTGCGGCAGTCGCAACCGTCGTCCGGGCCATGCGGGCAGTGCACGATGTAGCCCATTTCGCCGCCCTGTTCGGCCACCAGCGCGCGCAGGCGCGCGTGCATGGCCTCGAGGGTTGCCAGGGGGTAGTAGCCTCGGGCAATGCCGGACTGGTTGGTGGCTACTGCCACCGTCCAGCCGGCCTTGCTCAACTGCGCGATGGCCTCGACCGAGCCAGGGATCGGGATCCACTCTTCCAGCGTCTTGATGTAGGCGTCGGAGTCGTAGTTGATCACCCCGTCACGGTCGAGAATCAGCAGTTTCAAGGCTTACCCCAGCAGCGAAATGTCGGCCACGCCCAGGAACAGGCCGCGCAGGCGGCTGAGCAAGGCATAACGGTTGGCGCGGACCTTGGCGTCCTCGGCGTTGACCATCACCGCCTCGAAGAAGGCGTCGACCGGATCACGCAGGGCTGCCAGGCGAGCCAGCGATTCGCTGTACTGGCGAGCGGCGGCCATCGGTTGCACGGCCTGGTCGGCCTGCTGGATGGCCGAGTACAGGGAGAACTCGTTGGCGTTGTCGAAGTACTTGGGCTCGACCTGGTCGGCGATGGCGCCTTCGGCCTTGCTCAGCAGGTTCGACACGCGCTTGTTCACCGCAGCCAGGGCTTCGGCTTCCGGCAGCTTGCGGAAAGCCTGCACGGCCTGCACACGCTGGTCGAAGTCCAGGGCCGAGCCCGGCTTCAGGGCGCGTACCGACAGGTAGGTGGCGACATCGATGCCTTCGTCTTCGTAGCGCGCACGCAGGCGGTCGAAGACGAATTCCAGCACCTGCTCGGACAGCCCGGCAGCCTTGACCTTGGCACCGTACTGCTTGACCGCGAACTCGACCGCGGTGGTCAGGTCCAGGTCCAGCTGTTTCTCGATCAGGATGCGCAGCACGCCCAGCGCAGCACGGCGCAGGGCATACGGGTCCTTGCTGCCGGTCGGCAGCATGCCGATGCCGAAGATCCCGACCAGGGTGTCGAGCTTGTCGGCGATGGCCACGGCGGCACCGGTCAGGGTCTGCGGCAGTTCGGCACCGGCACCGCGCGGCATGTACTGCTCGTTCAGGGCCAGGGCGACGTCTTCCGGCTCACCGTCGTTGATCGCGTAGTAGTAGCCGGCAACGCCCTGCATCTCGGGGAATTCGCCGACCATCTCGGTGGCCAGGTCGCACTTCGACAGCAGGCCGGCACGGCCCGCGCGCTGGGCGTCGCCGCCGATCAGCGGGGCGATGAACGCGGCCAGCTTGGAAACGCGCTCGGCCTTGTCGTACACGGTGCCCAGTTGGGCCTGGAACACCACGTTCTTGAGGCGTTCGTTGAAGGTTTCCAGCGGCTGCTTCTTGTCTTGCTTGAAGAAGAACTCGGCGTCGGTCAGGCGCGGGCGCACGACCTTCTCGTTACCCTGCACGATCTGCTTGGGGTCACGGCTCTCGACGTTGGCCACGGTGATGAAGCGCGGCAGCAGCTTGCCTTCGCTGTCCAGCAGGCAGAAGTACTTCTGGTTGTCCTGCATGGTGGTGATCAAGGCTTCCTGCGGCACTTCGAGGAAGCGTTCCTCGAACGAGCACACCAGCGGCACCGGCCACTCGACCAGCGCGGTCACTTCGTCGAGCAGTGCCGGCGGCACGATGGCGCTGCCTTCCTGCTGCAGGGCCAGCTCGGCGATGCGCTTGGAAATCAGCTCGCGACGCTCGGCGAAGTCGGCCAGTACATAGGCCTTGCGCAGGTCGTCGGCATAGTTGGCCGGGGTGGTGATGACCACATTTTCCGGGTGGTGGAAGCGGTGGCCACGGGACTCGCGGCCGGCCTTCTGCGAGAGGATGGTGCAGTCGACGACCTGGTCGCCGAGCAACATCACCAACCACTGGGTCGGGCGCACGAACTCTTCACGGCTGGCCGCCCAGCGCATGCGCTTGGGGATAGGCAGGTCGTTGAGCGAGTCCTCGACGATGGTCGGCAGCAGGCTTGCGGTGGCCTTGCCCGGGATGTGCTGGGAGAAGCGCAGCTTGGCGCCGCTCTGGTCGATCTCGGACAGATCCACCCCGCACTTCTTGGCAAAACCAAGCGCGGCCTGGGTCGGTTGGCCTTCGGCGTTGAACGCTGCCTGCATGGGCGGGCCGTCGATGTTGATGCTGCGGTCGGGTTGCTGCACGTCGAGTTGACGCAGCAGTACCGCCAGGCGGCGCGGTGCGGCGTACACCTGCTTGCCGGTGTAGTTCAGGCCGGCGGCCTGCAGGCCCTTCTCGATGCCCGCCAGGAAGGCGTCGCCAAGGCTCGCCAGGGCTTTGGGTGGCAGCTCTTCGGTGCCCAGTTCTACCAGGAAATCTTGAGCACTCATTGTGCAGCCTCCAGCTTCGCCAACACTTCGTCACGCAGTTCAGGGGTGGCCATCGGGAAGCCCAGGCGTGCACGGGCTTGCAGATAGCTTTGCGCTACGTCCCGGGCCAGGGTACGCACGCGCAGGATGTAACGCTGGCGCTCGGTCACCGAGATGGCGCGGCGAGCATCGAGCAGGTTGAAGGTGTGCGACGCCTTCAGGACCATTTCATAGGTCGGCAGCGGCAGGTCCAGCTTGATCAGGCGGTTGGCTTCGCTTTCGTAGAAGTCGAACAGCTCGAACAGTTTCTCGACGTTGGCGTGCTCGAAGTTGTAGGTCGACTGCTCCACTTCGTTCTGGTGGAACACGTCGCCGTAGGTGACCTTGCCGAACGGGCCGTCGGCCCAGACCAGGTCGTACACCGAGTCGACGCCCTGGATGTACATGGCCAGGCGCTCGAGGCCGTAGGTGATTTCACCGGTGACCGGGTAGCACTCGATGCCACCGACCTGCTGGAAGTAGGTGAACTGGGTCACTTCCATGCCGTTGAGCCAGATTTCCCAGCCCAGGCCCCAGGCACCGAGGGTCGGCGATTCCCAGTTGTCTTCGACGAAGCGAATGTCGTGGACCAGCGGATCCAGGCCGATGGCTTTCAGCGAGCCGAGGTACAGCTCCTGGAAGTTGGCCGGGTTCGGCTTGAGCACCACCTGGAACTGGTAGTAGTGCTGCAGGCGGTTGGGGTTTTCGCCATACCGGCCGTCGCCAGGGCGGCGGCTAGGCTGCACATAGGCGGCGTTCCAGGTTTCCGGGCCGACGGCGCGCAGGAATGTAGCGGTATGGAAAGTGCCGGCGCCTACTTCCATATCGTAGGGCTGAAGCACCACACAACCTTGCTCGGCCCAGTAGTTCTGCAGGGCGAGGATCAGGTCTTGGAAGGTACGCACGGCTGGCGTAGGCTGGCTCACGAAATTCACCTGTATCTGGGGATGCGGATGTAAAGAGCGGGAGTATAACCTGATTCGCCTCGCCCTCTACTCATTGGAGCCTTATGCCACGCTGCTTTTGGTGTACCGACGATCCGTTGTACCAGGCCTACCACGACCAGGAGTGGGGAACGCCACAGCGTGACCCGGCGTTGCTGTTCGAGATGCTTTTGCTCGAAGGGTTCCAGGCCGGCCTTTCCTGGATCACCGTGTTGCGCAAACGGGAGCGCTATCGCCAGGTGCTGCACGGCTTCGACCCGGTGCGCCTGGCGCAGTTGAGCGACGAACGGATCGCCGAGCTGATGCTCGATGCCGGGATCATCCGCAACCGCCTCAAGCTCAATGCCGTGCGCCGCAACGCGCAGGCCTGGCTGGCTGTGGATAACCCCGCCGAGTGGCTCTGGTCGTTCGTCGGCGGCGTGCCCAAGGTCAACCATTTCAAGGGCCGCGATGAGGTGCCGGCGGTCACCGACGAGGCCAAGGCCATGAGCAAGGCGCTGCGCAAGGCCGGCTTCACCTTCGTCGGCCCGACCATCTGCTACGCCTTCATGCAGGCCACCGGCATGGTCATGGACCATACCATCGACTGTGATCGCTACGCCGCGCTGGCGCGCTGAAAGGGTACAATGCGCGCCTTGCTGAAATAAGGAATCCGCCTGTGGAAAAGTTCAAGGGCGCCCTGATGGTCGGGGTGCTGCGTCTGTTTGCCAAGCTGCCCTGGGGCGCAGTGCAGCGCGTTGGCGCCGGCATCGGCTGGCTGATGTGGAAAGTCCCCAACGGCTCGCGCGACGTGGTGCGCATCAACCTGGCCAAGTGTTTCCCGGAGATGGATCCGGTCGAACGCGAGCAGTTGGTTGGCCGTGCATTGAAGGACATCGGCAAGTCGTTCACCGAAAGCGCCTGCGCCTGGATCTGGCCGCCGCAGCGGTCGCTGGAGCTGGTCAAGGAGGTACACGGCCTGGAGGTGCTAGAGCAGGCCCTGGCCTCGGGCAAGGGCGTGGTCGGCATCACCAGCCACCTGGGCAACTGGGAGGTGCTCAACCACTTCTATTGCAGCCAGTGCAAGCCGATCATCTTCTACCGCCCGCCCAAGCTCAAGGCGGTCGATGACCTGCTGCGCGAGCAGCGCGTGCAGATGGGCAACCGCGTGGCGCCCTCGACCAAGGAAGGCATTCTCAGCGTGATCAAGGAAGTGCGCCGCGGCGGCCAGGTGGGCATTCCTGCCGATCCGGAGCCGGCGGAATCGGCCGGGGTGTTCGTGCCGTTCCTCGGCACCCAGGCGCTGACCAGCAAGTTCGTGCCGAACATGCTGGCCGGTGGCAAAGCCGTCGGGGTGTTCCTGCATGCCCTGCGCCTGCCCGATGGGTCGGGCTTCAAGGTGTTCCTGGAGGCCGCGCCGGAAGCGATGTACAGCACCGACGTGACCGAATCGGCGGCGGCCATGAGCAAGGTGGTCGAGCGTTATGTGCGCGAGTACCCGAGCCAGTACATGTGGAGCATGAAGCGCTTCAAGAAGCGGCCGGAGGGTGAGGCGCGCTGGTATTGAGATTTTGGGGGCGCTTTGCGCCCCATTCGCGACACAAGGCCGCTCCCACATTGATCGGTGTATGCAGGACCTTTGTGGGCGCGGGCTTGCCCGCGAATGGGCTACGAGGCAGCCCCGGCCATCTCAGGCTTTATCGAGCTTCTTGAGGAACACCGCCATCTCTTTCTCGGCCTGCTTGTCGCCATGGGCCTGCGCTGCCACGATCCCGTCTTCCCAGGCCTTGCGCGCCTGCGCCAGGTCGCCCTGCAACTGATACGCCTTGCCTAGCAGCTTCCACGCCGCCGAGTACTTCGGGTCCTGCTCCACGCAGCGCGCCAGGTGCTGCGCGGCCTCGGCGCCGTTGCCCTCATCCAGCCAGGCCTTGCCCAGGCCAAAGCGCAGCAGTGGGTTATCCACACCCTTGGCCAGCATCTTCTCCAGCGATTCGCGCATGCCGTGTTCTCCTAGAAGAAACTCAAACCTACGTGGAACAGCTTCTCCACGTCGCGGATATGCTTTTTATCCACAACGAACAGGATCACATGGTCGCCCGACTCGATCACCGTGTCGTCGTGGGCGATCAGCACTTGCTCGTCGCGGATGATCGCGCCGATGGTGGTGCCCGGTGGCAGCGAGATGTCCTCGATGGCCTTGCCCACCACCTTGCTCGATTTCGCATCGCCATGGGCCACCGCCTCGATGGCTTCGGCCGCGCCACGGCGCAGCGAGTGCACGCTGACGATGTCGCCACGGCGCACGTGGGCGAGCAAGGTGCCGATGGTGGCCAGCTGCGGGCTGATGGCGATATCGATCTCGCCGCCCTGCACCAGGTCGACGTAGGCCGGGTTGTTGATGATGGTCATCACCTTGCGCGCGCCCAGGCGCTTGGCCAGCAGCGAGGACATGATGTTGGCCTCGTCGTCGTTGGTCAGGGCCAGGAAGATATCGGCATCGGCGATGTTCTCTTCGAGCATCAGGTCCTTGTCCGAGGCGCTGCCCTGCAGCACCACGGTGCTTTCCAGGGTGTCGGAGAGGTAGCGGCAGCGCGCCGGGCTCATCTCGATGATCTTCACCTGGTAGCGGCTTTCGATGGCTTCGGCCAGACGCTCGCCGATCTGCCCGCCGCCCGCGATGACCACCCGCTTGTTGGTCTCGTCGATGCGCCGCAGCTCGCCCATCACGGCGCGGATGTCCTTGCGCGCGGCGATGAAGAACACTTCGTCGTCGGCTTCGATCAGGGTGTCGCCGCGTGGCGTGATCGGCCGGTCGCGGCGGAAGATCGCCGCCACGCGGGTGTCGACGTTGGGCATGTGGGCGCGGATCTGGCGCAGCTGCTGGCCCACCAGCGGGCCGCCATAGTAGGCCTTGACCGCCACCAGCTGGGCCTTGCCCTCGGCGAAGTCGATCACCTGCAGCGAACCTGGGTGTTCGATCAGGCGCTTGATGTAGTTGGTCACCACCTGCTCGGGGCTGATCAGCACATCCACTGGAATATGGTCGTTGTCGAACAGCTCTTCGCGGCTGAGATAGGAAGACTCGCGCACCCGGGCGATCTTGGTCGGGGTGTGGAACAACGAGTAGGCGACCTGGCAGGCCACCATGTTGGTCTCGTCGCTGTTGGTCACCGCCACCAGCATGTCGGCGTCGTCGGCACCGGCCTGGCGCAGCACCGTGGGCAGCGAGCCGCGGCCCTGCACGGTGCGGATGTCGAGACGGTCGCCGAGGTCGCGCAGGCGGTCGCCGTCGGTGTCGACCACGGTGATGTCGTTGGCTTCGCTGGCCAGGTGTTCTGCCAGCGTCCCGCCTACCTGCCCTGCGCCGAGGATGATGATCTTCATCCGCTACTCCCTACCTTGGTTCTTACCCGCGCGAGGCGGCGATCTTGATCAGCTTGGCATAGTAGAAGCCGTCGTGGCCGCCTTCCTGGGCCAGCAACTGGCGACCGTGGGGCTGGCGCAGGCCGGCGTCGGTCGCCAGGTCCAGTTCACGGGCGCCCGGGGTGCGGGCCAGGAAGGCATCGATCACTTCGGTGTTTTCGGTCGGCAGGCTGGAGCACGTGGCGTACAGCAGCATGCCGCCCACCTCCAGGGTCGGCCACAGGGCATCGAGCAATTCGCCTTGCAGCGCAGCCAGGGCCGGGATGTCGTCGGCCTGGCGCGTCAGCTTGATGTCCGGATGGCGGCGGATCACGCCGGTGGCCGAGCATGGCGCGTCGAGCAGGATGCGCTGGAATGGCTTGCCATCCCACCAGCTTGCGGTGTCACGGGCATCACAGGCGATCAGTTCGGCGTCGAGCTGAAGGCGGTCGAGGTTCTCGCGTACGCGGGCCAGGCGCTTGGCTTCGAGGTCGATGGCCACCACGTGGGCCAGGCCGGCTTCGGCTTCGAGCAGGTGGCAGGTCTTGCCGCCGGGGGCGCAGCACGCATCGAGCACACGCTGGCCGGGGGCCAGTTCGAGCAGGTCGGCGGCCAGTTGCGCGGCTTCGTCCTGCACGCTCACCCAGCCCTCGGCGAAGCCCGGCAGGCCGCGCACGTCGCAGGCCTGGGCCAGGACGATGGCGTCGCTGCCGTACTGGCAGGCACTGGCGTCGATACCTGCCTCGGCCAGCAGGGCCAGGTAGGCGTCGCGGCTGTGATGACGGCGGTTGACCCGCAGGATCATCGGCGGATGGGCGTTGTTGGCGGCGCAGATGGCTTCCCACTGCTCCGGCCAGAAGGCCTTCAGTGCCTTTTGCAGCCAACGTGGGTGGGCGGTGCGTACCACCGGGTCGCGCTCCATGTCGGCGAGCAATGCCTCGCCTTCACGCTGGGCACGACGCAGCACGGCGTTGAGCAGACCCTTGGCCCACGGTTTCTTCAATTTGTCGGCGCAGCCGACGGTCTCGCCGATGGCGGCGTGGGCCGGAATACGGGTGTAGAACAGCTGGTACAGGCCGACCAGCAGCAATGCCTGCACATCGGCGTCGGCGGCCTTGAACGGCTTCTGCAGCAGTTGCGCGGCCAGCAGGTCGAGGCGTGGCTGCCAGCGGGCGGTGCCGAACGCCAGGTCCTGGGTCAGGCCGCGATCGCGCTCGTCGACCTTGTCCAGTTGCGCGGGCAGCGAGCTGTTCAGCGAGGCCTTGCCGCTGAGGACGGCGGCCAGCGCACGGGCGGCGGCGAGACGTGGGTTCATTGGCCCAGTACCTTGCCAGCGGCGAACTTCTCGCGGCGGCTGTTGAACAGGTCGCTGAAGTTCAGCGCCTTGCCTCCCGGCAGCTGCAGGCGGCTCAGGCTCAGTGCCTGATCAGCGCAGGCGACGACCAGGCCGTCCTTGCTGGCATCGAGGATTTCGCCCGGTGCGCCCTTGCCTGTGGACAACTTGGCGGCCAGCACCTTCACGCTTTCGCCGTCGAGGGTGCTGTGGCACACCGGCCACGGGTTGAAGGCGCGGATCAGGCGCTCCAGTTCGAGGGCCGGGCGGTTCCAGTCGATGCGTGCCTCGTCCTTGTTCAGCTTGTGCGCGTAAGTCGCCAGGGCGTCGTCCTGCACTTCACCCTGCAGGCTGCCGTCGGCCAGGCCGGCGATGGCTTGCAGCACGGCGGGCGGGCCCATCTCGGCGAGGCGATCGTGCAGGCTGCCGCCGGTGTCCTCGGCGCTGATCGGGGTGGTCACCTTGAGCAGCATGGGGCCGGTATCCAGGCCCGCCTCCATGCGCATCACGGTCACGCCGCTCTCGGCATCGCCCGCTTCGACGGCGCGCTGGATCGGCGCCGCGCCGCGCCAGCGTGGCAGCAAGGAGGCGTGGCTGTTGATGCAACCCAGGCGCGGGATATCCAGCACCGCCTGGGGCAGGATCAGGCCGTAGGCGACCACCACCATCAAGTCGGGCGCAAGTGCGGCGAGTTCGGCCTGGGCCTCGGCACTACGCAGGGTCGGCGGCTGCAGCACGGGGATGTCATGGCCCACGGCCAACTGCTTGACCGGGCTCGGCATGAGCTTCTGGCCACGGCCGGCGGGGCGGTCGGGCTGGGTGTAGACGGCCACGATCTCGTAGGGGCTGTCGAGCAGGGCCTTGAGGTGTTCGGCGGCAAACTCTGGAGTGCCTGCAAAGACGATGCGCATGGAGTTCTCGCTTCAAAAAAGAAAAAGGCTTGCCGGAGCAAGCCTTCTGGCAGGTGGGGATCAGGCTTGCTGGCGGTGCTGCTTTTCCAGCTTCTTCTTGATCCGGTCGCGCTTGAGTTGCGACAGGTAGTCGACGAACAGCTTGCCGTTGAGGTGATCGAACTCGTGCTGCACGCAGACCGCCAGCAGACCCTCGCACTCCAGTTCGTACGGCTTGCCGTCGCGGTCCTGGGCCTTGACCCGGACCCGCAGCGGGCGATCGACGTTCTCGTAGAAGCCCGGTACCGACAGGCAGCCTTCCTGGTACTGACCCATGTCGTGGGTCAGCTCCTCGACCGTGGGGTTGATGAAAACCCGCGGTTCGCTGCGGTCTTCGCTGAGGTCCATGACCACGACCTGCTTGTGCACGTTGACCTGGGTCGCGGCCAGGCCGATGCCAGGGGCTTCGTACATGGTTTCAAACATGTCGTCGATCAGCTGGCGCAGGGCGTCGTCGAACTCCGTCACCGGTTTGGCGATGGTGCGCAGGCGCGGGTCCGGGAATTCGAGAATGTTCAAAATGGCCATAAGGTCAGGCAGTCACTGTGCGTTCGGTTGAAAACTGAACACACATAATAAAGGGAATCGAGGATTTCGGCACCTGGCAAGCTCGACTAGGGTGTCTATGGGCGTGATAGCTGCCAATCGATGGACAGCTTTTCAAACTGTTACCCACAAAGTTATCCACAGCTTGTGCCACGTCGATGGCCCTGTTTCGATCAAGGATGATCCCCATGCCGACTCACCATTCGTCGCCTTGTCCGCCTGCCGAACTCGAGGCGCGTTTGCGCCTGCACCGCCTTCCAGAGGTGGGATTGCGTCGCTTTGCCACCTTGATCCAGGCCTTCGGCAGTGCCTCGTCGGCGCTCAGCGCGCCGGCCAGTGCCTGGCGCTCCCTGGGTATGCCGCAGGCCGCCATCGATGCCCGCCGCTGCCCTGAGGTGCGTGACGGCGCCCTGGCTGCAATGGCCTGGTTAGAGCGTCCCGGCCAGCATTTGCTGATGTGGGACGGCCCCGGCTACCCGGCCCTGCTGGCAGAGATCGACGACCCACCACCGCTGCTGTTCGTCGCTGGCGAGCCGGCTTTGCTCGAGCGACCGCAACTGGCCATCGTGGGCAGCAGGCGTGCTTCACCTACGGCGCTGGATACCGCCAAGGCCTTTTCCCGGCACCTCGCCCAGGCCGGGTTCACCATCACCAGCGGCTTGGCCCTGGGTATCGACGGCGCCGCTCATCGGGCAGCTGTGCAGGCCGGGGGGAGTACGGTCGGGGTGCTTGGCACGGGGCTGCAAAAACTTTATCCACAGCGCCACCTCGAGTTGGCCAGGGCGATGATCGACAACGGTGGCGCGCTGGTTTCCGAGTATCCGCTGGATGCCGGGCCACTGCCGGGCAACTTCCCTCGGCGCAATCGCATCATCAGTGGCCTGTCGTTGGGGGTGCTGGTGGTGGAGGCGGGCCTGGCCAGCGGATCGCTGATCACCGCCCGCCTGGCGGCCGAACAGGGGCGCGAGGTCTATGCCTTGCCCGGCTCGATTCATCACCCGGGAGCCAAGGGGTGCCACCAGCTCATCCGTGACGGCGCACTGCTTGTGGAAAACGTCGGGCAGATCCTCGACAGCCTGCAAGGTTGGCAGAATCTGCCGACGGCGGCTGTGGATAAACCCGCGCATCCCCTGCTTGCTCTGCTGCATGCCGCGCCACAGACTAGCGAGAACCTGGCCCACTGCAGCGAGCGGCCGCTGGCCGAGGTGCTGGCGCAGCTGACCGAGCTGGAGCTCGAAGGCCGAGTCAGCAATGTCGCCGGGCGTTGGTTTGCCCGCGTCGGCTAAGTACACTGCGCTTCAAGCAAGGTCTACAGGTGGAGAGACACAACATGGTAAGCAGTTTTCGTGTGCAACAAGCCGCACGTGAGATCCGGGCGGGCGCAGTCATCGCCTACCCGACGGAAGCGGTCTGGGGCCTGGGCTGCGACCCATGGAACGAGGATGCGGTATATCGCTTGCTGGCACTCAAGTCGCGGCCTGTGGATAAAGGGTTGATCCTGATCGCCGACAACATCCGTCAGTTCGATTTCCTCTTCGAGGACTTCCCCACCGACTGGATCGACCGCATGGGCAGCACCTGGCCGGGGCCCAATACCTGGCTGGTGCCGCACCAGGACCTGTTGCCGGAGTGGGTGACGGGCGAGCATGACACTGTCGCCCTGCGGGTCAGCGATCATCCGCTGGTGCGCGAGCTGTGCGCACTGGTGGGGCCGTTGATTTCGACGTCGTGCAACCCAGGCGGGCGCCCGGCGGCGAAGACCCGGTTGCGGGTCGAGCAGTATTTCCACGGCGAGCTGGACCTGGTGCTGGGTGGGGCGCTGGGGGGGCGCAAGAATCCGAGTGTGATTCGTAACCTGGCGACCGGCGAGGTCGTGCGTCCGGGGTGATACGGCTGCGAGGGCTTTGCCCTCGTTTCGCGATACATATTCAGCGCGATTATCCGGTTTCGGTGCCGTTCAGGCCTGACTAGCCTTGTACGGCAGATGTTTCTGTTTCGAATGGCTGTCCGGCCTGAAGCTTGGGAAATGTCCTAACAATCCCTTCGAATTCCATCACCTTTCACTCACGCGGCACCCAACCTATCATTTCTAGCCTTAAAGTATCCGACCATGGGATGTTGATGATTGTACATAGGCTTGTACAATGTTCGTGTTGGCGCTGCTCCCTGTCCATTAGTCAGTAGCCATCAAGCCTATTGCCCATTCAGCAAACCTGCCTGGGTCGAGAAAAACCTGATCCAGGCTCTGCCTGGGAAGGATTTGAAACAATGCATGTACTGACTTTTAGCCAGGCTCGCGCCGATCTGAAGCAGACGATGGATGATGTGTGCCGGGACCATGAGCCCGCAATTATCACCCGCCAGCGCGGTGAACCGGTGGTCATGATTTCGCTTGAGGATTACAACGGTATGCAAGAGACCCTTTACCTGTTGGGGTCGTCGGCTAATGCCAAGCGCTTGCGTGCCTCCATTGATCAGCTGCAGTCGGGTAGAGCTGCTATCCATGAGCTGTCCATCGATGAACATGAAGTCAAAACAGCGCAACAAGACTGAAGCTCGAAATGCTGTAAGCGTTGCGTTCACTTCGGAAGGTTGGGAAGACTACTGCCACTGGAGAGACGCTGACGCAGGTGTATTTGCAACGATCAATGCATTGATCAGGGAATGTCTGCGTACGCCATTCAAAGGCACCGGCAAGCCTGAGCCACTCAAGGGCGACCTTTCAGGATTCTGGTCTCGTCGCATTACTCGCGAACATCGTTTGGTCTACCTCTTCGAAGGAGGCCAGATGACGATTTTGCAGTGTCGCTATCACTATGACGATTGATAACACCGCGCGCAGTTCGTTCTTGGGCCTGGAGCGGGCAACCCGCTCCAGGCGTTATCTCAAGGCAGCAGAACCGTAGACCCCACAGTCCTGCGCGCCGACAGTTCAGCCTGCGCCTTGGCCGCCTCGCTCAACGCATACCGCTGCTGGATATCCACAACCAGTTTCCCACTCCCAATCATCGCAAACAGCTCATCCGCCATCGCCTGGGTGTTCTCGGCATTGTTGGCGTAGCTCGCCAGGGTCGGCCGGGTCACGTACAGCGAGCCCTTCTGCGCGAGGATACCGAGGTTCACTCCACTGACCGCACCGGAAGCGTTGCCGAAGCTCACCATCAATCCACGCGGGCGCACGCAGTCCAGCGAGGTCAGCCAGGTATCGGCACCGACGCCGTCGTAGACCACGGCGCATTTCTGGCCGTCGGTCAGTTCCAGCACCCGCTTGGCCACATCCTCGTGGCTGTAGTCGATGGTTGCCCACGCGCCCAGCGCCTTGGCCCGCTCGGCCTTCTGGGGCGAGCTCACCGTACCGATCAGCTTGGCGCCCAGGGCCTTGGCCCATTGGCAGGCCAGCGAACCCACGCCACCGGCGGCGGCATGGAACAGGACGAAGTCGCCCGGCTGCACGGCGTAGGTCTGCTTGAGCAGGTACTGGGTGGTCAGGCCCTTGAGCATCACCCCTGCTGCCTGCTCGAAGCTGATGTGCTCGGGCAGCTTGACCAGGTTGGCTTCGGGCAGGGTGTGCAGCTCGCTGTAGGCACCCAGCGGGCCGGTGCCGTAGGCGACGCGGTCACCGACCTTCAGGCGGGTGACGCCCTCGCCCACCGCCTCGACCACGCCGGCACCCTCGGTGCCCAGCCCGGACGGCAGCGCAGGCGGGGCATAGAGCCCGCTGCGAAAATAGGTGTCGATGAAGTTCAGGCCGATCGCATGGTTACGCACACGTACCTGCTGCGGCCCTGGGGCCGCGGGTTCGAATTCCACAAGCTGCAGCACTTCTGGGCCGCCATGCTGGCTGAACTGGATACGCTTGGCCATCTCGTACTCCTGTAGTCGGGATCGGGAAAGGCCCTCTATCGGACGCCTTTGCTTGATCGCCGTCAACTGCGGCGCGCTGGCCGCCGGTGGTATGCTACCCGGCGAATTCTTCCCTGCCCGTTCCTGGTGACCCGATGACTAGCCGCACCGAGGCCGTGAAAGCCTACCTGCTCGACCTGCAAGACCGCATCTGCTCTGCCCTCGAAAACGAGGACGGCGGCGCCCGCTTCGTTGAGGATGCCTGGGTGCGTGAAGCCGGTGGTGGTGGCCGCACGCGGGTGATCGGCGACGGCAAGGTCATCGAGAAAGGCGGCGTGAACTTCTCCCATGTGTTCGGCGCCGGGCTGCCGCCATCGGCCAGTGCCCACCGCCCGGAGCTGGCGGGTCGTGGTTTCGAGGCCCTCGGCGTGTCGCTGGTCATCCACCCGCACAATCCCCATGTGCCCACGTCCCACGCCAACGTGCGGTTCTTCATCGCCGAGAAGGAAGGTGAAGAAGCGGTATGGTGGTTCGGCGGCGGCTTCGACCTGACCCCGTACTACGGCAACGAAGAAGACTGCATCCACTGGCACCGCGTAGCCGAGCAGGCCTGCGCGCCGTTCGGCGCCGACGTGTACCCGCGCTACAAGGCCTGGTGCGACCGCTATTTCCACATCAAGCACCGTGGCGAGCCGCGCGGCATCGGCGGGCTGTTCTTCGACGACCTGAACGAGTGGGATTTCGACACCTGCTTCGCTTTCATTCGCGCCATCGGCGATGCCTATGTCGAGGCTTACCTGCCGATCGTCCAGCGCCGCAAGGACACGCCCTATACCGCCCAGCAACGCGAGTTCCAGGAGTACCGCCGCGGCCGCTACGTGGAGTTCAACCTGGTCTACGACCGCGGCACGCTGTTCGGCCTGCAGTCCGGTGGCCGTACCGAGTCGATCCTCATGTCGCTGCCGCCGCAGGTACGCTGGGGCTACGACTGGAAAGCCGCACCCGGCAGCGAGGAAGCGCGCCTGACCGAATACTTCCTGCAAGACCGCGACTGGCTCGGCCAGTAAGCCTGTGGATAACCGGAGAGCTCCCATGGACCAGTACGTCGTTTTCGGTAACCCGATTGGCCACAGCAAGTCGCCGTTGATCCACCGGCTGTTCGCCGAACAGACCGGCCAGGACCTGGAGTACACCACCCTGCTGGCGCCGATCGACGAGTTCAGCGATTGCGCGCGCGGCTTTTTCAAGCAAGGCAGCGGCGCCAACGTCACCGTGCCGTTCAAGGAAGAAGCCTACCGCCTGTGCGACAGCCTGGCCCCGCGAGCGCGTCGGGCCGGTGCAGTGAATACCCTGACCCGGCTGGCCGACGGCACCCTGCAAGGCGACAACACCGATGGCGCGGGCCTGGTCCGCGATCTGACGGTGAACGCAGGGGTGAGCCTGGCCGGCAAGCGCATTCTGATCCTTGGCGCCGGTGGCGCGGTGCGTGGCGTGTTGGAGCCGATCCTGGCGCATAAGCCGCAGTCGCTGGTGATCGCCAACCGCACGGTGGAAAAGGCCGAGCAACTGGCGCACGAATTCGACGAACTGGGCCCGGTGGTGGCCAGTGGCTTCGGTTGGTTGCAGGAGCCGGTGGATGTGATCATCAACGCCACTTCGGCGAGCCTCGCTGGCGAGCTGCCGCCGATTGCCGACAGCCTGGTCGAAGCCGGGCGTACGGTCTGCTACGACATGATGTATGGCAAGGAGCCGACGCCGTTCTGTCAGTGGGCGACCAAGCTGGGCGCGGCCAAGGTGCTCGACGGCCTGGGCATGCTGGCCGAACAGGCGGCCGAGGCGTTCTTCATCTGGCGCGGCGTGCGCCCAGACACTGCGCCGGTCTTGGCTGAACTGCGCCGACAGCTCGCTCGGGGCTGAGACTGCCGGGGCCGCTTCGCGACCCATCGCGGGCACGCCAGCTCCCACAGGTACGGCGCAGCCCCCAGCTTTTTGGTTTACCTGCGATAGCAACTGTCTTGCTCAATTTCCAAAAGCTGGCGCGATCCCTGTAGGCGCTGGCTTGCCTGCGATGGGCTGCAAAGCAGCCCCAAGGATTCAAGCTTCACTCCTCAAAGCGGATCGGGCACAGTTCCACCCCTTCCAGCTTCTGCAGTTCCTCGATCACCTGCGGCCTGGCCCGCAGCAAGGTCAGGCTACCTCCCGCGCGCTGTAGCCTGCGCGCTTCGCGGTGCAACATATCCACACCCGAATAGTCGATGAAGTTCACCTGGCGTGCGTCGATCACCACGTGCGGCCCCTGGCAGCGTTGCAGGCGCACCTGCAGGTAATGCACGGCGCCGAAGAAGATCGACCCGCCCACACGCAGCAGGTCGGCCTCCCCTTCGCGGCTCTGCTGCACGCGTGGCCGTGACGTGCGCTTGAGATAGAAGAACAGCGACGCCAGCACGCCGGCATAGATCGCGGTCTGAAGCTCCAGCAGCAAGGTGGCGGCGGCGGTCAGGGCCATGACCAGGAATTCCGCACGGCTGACCCGGAACAACGCCCGGATCGCCCGGTGGTCCACCAGCCCCCAGCAGATCAGCAGGATGCTCCCGGCCATGGCCGGAATCGGCAGGTGGGCGATCAGCCCGGCACCGGCCACGGCGAACAACGCTACCCATAGCGCCGAGAACACACCCGCCATCGGCGAGCGGGCACCGGCGTCGTAGCTCAGCCCGGAGCGGGTGAAGGAGCCGGACGACAGGTAGCCGGAGAAGAATGCCCCGGCCATGTTCGAGAGCCCTTGGGCACGGATCTCCTGGTCGGCGTCGATCAACTGCTCCGAGCGTGCCGACAGCGAACGGGCAATCGACAGGCTGGTCACCAGCCCCAGCATGCCGACCGCCACGGCGCTGGGCAGCAGACGCAGGATCAGTTCCACATCCAGCAGCGGCAGGGGGCTGAACGGCGGCAGTTGGCCAATGAACGCCGGCACCCGTGGCACATGGCCAAAGACGCCCGGCAGCAGCCAGGCCAGCAGGCTGACCAGGACCAGACTTATCAACAGGCTCGGCCAGCGCGGGCGCCAGAGTTTCAGGGATGCGCCGACCCCCACGGTGGCCAGCCCCAGCAGCAGCGAAGGCAGGTCGATTTCGCCGGCATGGCTGGCCAGGTCTTGCGCGGTTTTCAACGCTGTCGCCTGGCTGGGCAGGTCCAGGCCCAACAGGTTGGGCAACTGGCCGAGGGCGATGACGATGGCGGCGCCCAGGGTGAAGCCGATCACCACTGAATGGGATACGAAGTTGACCAGTGCGCCGAAGCGCAGGAGCCCGAGTAACAACTGGAAAATCCCGGCAAGAAATGTCAGCAGCAGTACCAGCGTGACGTAGTCGGCGCTGCCAGCCACGGCCAGGGGGCTGATGCTGGCGTAGAGCACGATGGAGATCGCAGCGGTAGGGCCGCAAATCAGGTGCCATGACGATCCCCAGAGACAGGCGACCAGTACCGGCACGATGGCCGCGTACAGCCCGAATTCGGCGGGCAGACCGGCGATCAGGGCGTAGGCGATGGACTGCGGCAGGGCGAGGATGGCGCCGCTCAAACCCACCAGCAGATCCTGGCGCAGGCTGCGACCGGTTTGCCGGGGGAGCCAGGCTAGGAAAGGCAGCAGGTTGTGGAAACGGGGCATGCATTTTTCCTGGTTCTGAATCGCGGGCGACGGCTTTGCCCTCGTTTCGCGACGCAAGGCCGCTCCCACCGGGTTTTCTACAAACCTGAAGGCCAGCAGTGGGCCTGTGGGGCAGCCTAGCAGACAATCATCACAGCTTGGCTTTGAGGACCTCGGCTGCATTGCCTCCGGCCTTAGGCGTTACCCCAGCCAGCCAGCCTTCGAGCAGTTGCGGATGCGCCTTCACCCAGGCTTTGGCCGCCTCGTCGAAGCTGACTTTCTTATCCACGACCTCGGCCATGATGGCGTTTTCCATGTCCAGGGTAAATGTCAGGTTGGCCAGCAACTTGGCCGCGTTCGGGCAGGCCTGTGGATAACCTTTGCGCGTCAGGGTATAGACCTCTCCCTTGCTGCCGAACCATTTTTCCCCACCTGTCAGGTAATGCATTTTCAGCTTCACGTTCATCGGGTGCGGCGTCCAGCCGAGGAAGACGATGAACTGTTGCTTCTTCACCGCCCGCTCCACCTGCGCCAGCATCGCCTGTTCGCTGGACTCCACCAGCTTCCACTTGCCGAGTTCGAACTCATTGGCGTCGATGATCTGCTTCAGCGACAGGTTCGCCGGAGCGCCGGAACCGATGCCATACAGCTTCTGGTCGAACTGATCGGCATGCTTTTGCAGGTCGGCGAAGTCCTTCACACCGGCATTCCACACGTAATCGGGCACTGCCAGGGTGAACTCGGTGCCTTCGAGATTGCGCGACAGCCGCTGTACATCGCCGTTGGCGATGAACTTGTCATGAAAGCCCTGCTGCGCCGGCATCCAGTTGCCGAGGAACGCATCCACGCGGCCGTCCTTGAGGCCGCCGTAGATGATTGGCACGGCCAGGTTGTCGATCTTCACCTGGTAGCCCAGGCCTTCGAGCAGCAGGCGGGCGACGGCGTTGGTCGAGGCGATGTCGCTCCAGCCGGGGTCGGCGAGTTTCACGGTGCTGCATTGTGCGTCGTCGTCGGCGGCCTGGGCGCCGATGGCGCCCAGGCCGAGTACCAGGGTCAATGCGGCGGTGGCGATGGTGTGCATGGCTGTCTCTCTTCTCAATCCATGGATGCGGGCTGTGGATAACGTGCCTTGCGCTCGAGGTCATCGAGATCGATGTGGTTACGCATGTACTGGTGGCTGGCGTCCACGAACGGTTGGTGGTCCCAGCTTTTCAGCGTGCCGATGGCCAGGGCCTCGGCCACCAGGCGACGGCGGCGCTGGCTGGCCAGCACCTGTTGGCGCAGGCTGGGGATGTCCCAGCGTTGCCGCGCCTCGTCGACGAATGCCTGCAGCAGCGCCTGGTGGTCCGGGCTGCCGGTGAGGTTCTCCCGCTCGTGCGGGTCGTTGCCCAGGTCATAGAGTAGGCATGGGTCGTCCTCGCTGTACACGAACTTGTACGGCCCGCGGCGGATCATCATCAGTGGGCCGACCGTGCCCTCGGCCATGTATTCGCCGATCACCTCGTCGTGTCCGCCCTGCCCTTGCAGGTGGCCGAGCAGCGAGCGGCCGTCCAGGTGCAGGGCCGGTTCGACGCTGCCGCCGGCCAGCTCGACCAGGGTCGGCAGCAGGTCGCAGGTCGATACCGAGGCGCTGACCCGGCCTGGGGCGAAGCGCTGGGGCGCATGCACCAGCAGCGGCACGCGGGCCGACATCTCGAACCAGTGCATCTTGTACCAGAGCCCCCGCTCGCCCAGCATGTCGCCGTGATCGCCGGAGAACACGATCAGGGTGTCGTCGGCCAGGTCGCACTCCTCCAGGGTCTGCAACAGCTTGCCGATGTTGTCGTCGATGTAGCTGCACGCCCCGAAGTAGGCGCGGCGGGCATCACGGATCTTGTCCACGGGCAGCGGCTTGCCCCAGAGGTCATAGACCTTGAGCAGGCGCTGCGAATGGGGGTCGAGTTCGGCCTGGTTGAACTCGGCGCACGGCATGGGGATATCCACACCCTCGTAGCGATCCCAGTAGCGCTTGGGAATGGTGTACGGATCGTGCGGGTGGGTCATCGACACGGTCAGGCAGAACGGGCGTCCGTCGTTGTCGCGGACGTGGTCGTACAGGTACTGGCGCGCCTTGAACACCACTTCCTCGTCGAAATCCAGCTGGTTGGTGCGCACGCAGGGGCCGGCCTGCAGCACCGACGACATGTTGTGGTACCAGCTCGGGCGCTCGTCCGGTGCATCCCAGTTCACCGCCCAGCCGTAGTCGGCCGGGTAGATGTCGCAGGTCAAGCGTTCCTCGTAGCCGTGCAGTTGGTCCGGGCCACAGAAATGCATTTTGCCTGAGAGCGCGGTGCGATAGCCCAGGCGGCGCAGGTAGTGTGCATAGGTGGGCACGTCTGCGGGGAAATCGGCGGCGTTGTCGTAGGCGCCGATGCGGCTGGGCAGTTGGCCGCTGACCAGGGTGAAGCGCGAAGGCGCGCAAAGCGGGCTGTTGCAGTAGGCCGAATCGAACACCACGGCCTGTTCGGCGAGGCGGCTGAGGTGGGGCATCTGGATCGGCGACGGTGCGTAGATCGGCAGCAGCGGTGCGGCCATCTGGTCGGCCATGATGAACAGGATATTCGGGCGCGTCATGTGGGCTTCCATCGTCGAGGGTTATGCGTTTCGCTTGCTTTTAACGATGAGCCTGTGGATAACGGGGGTAAAGCCCATGGCGGGCAATGACTGGGATTAGCCACGCTTATGTTTGACCACCTTGCCGAGCTGTCGCTGGAGTCCCTGCGGGTGTTCGAGGCCGCCGCCCGCTTGCGCGGGTTCACCGCGGCGGCGCTGGAGCTGGGCACCACCCAGCCAGCGGTGAGCCAACAAGTGAAGCGTCTGGAAGCACAGTTGGGCACGCGCCTGTTCGATCGGATCTATCGCGGTATCGAACTCACCGAGGCCGGCCAGTTACTGTTCGAGCAGGTGCAGCAAGGCTTGCAGTGCATGAATGAAGGCGTTGCCCAGGCCAGTGGCCAGGGCCAGCGTGAAGTGTTGCAGGTGGCCACCGACTTCGCCTTCGCCGCCTTTTGGCTGATGCCGCGGCTGCAGCGTTTCCACCAGGCTTATCCACAGGTCGACGTGAGCCTGGTGACCAGCGAGCGCACCCAGGCGATGCTGCGCCCGGACATCGACGTGGCAGTGCTGTTCGGCGATGGCCGGTTTCATCAGGGCGAAAGCCGCTGGCTCTTCGACGAGGAGGTCTTCCCGGTCTGCAGCCCCCGGCTGACTCATGGCAAACCCTTGTCAGCCGAGGCTTTGCAACGATTGCCCCTGCTCCATTTGCGCCCCGGCCAGGGCACCCGCTGGTTCGATTGGGCGGGCGTGTTTCGTGGCCTTGGCCTGGCCAGCCCGCCGCCGCCGGGGCAACTGCGGTTCGACAATTACACGCTGTTGATCCAGGCGGCCATTGCCGGGCAGGGCGTGGCGATTGGCTGGGGTCATCTGGTCGACGGGTTGGTCGAGCAGGGGCTGTTGTGCCGGACCGTGGAAGGCAATCTGCGCTCCTCGCGTGGGTATTACGCGGTGCTGCCGCCGCGCAAGCGGCGCGGGGCGCTGATTGCGCGGTTCGTGGACTGGCTGGAGCAAGAACGGGGCCTGTGAGGGCTCTTTCGTAGGTGTAGGCCGGAGTTTCGGCATTTTTCACTGCACCAAGCCTTTGGCCGGTGGTGATGGTTTGACCAGATTCAGGAGTTAACATGCAATGGATCAAGGGTTATCACGCCCACGTATACTACGACGCAAACACCCTCGAACAAGCGCGGGAGTTGTGTGAGGAAGCGGCGCGGCTGTTTCCCGTGACCATGGGGCGCATGCATCAGAAACCGGTGGGGCCGCACCCGGACTGGAGCTGCCAACTGGCTTTTGCCCCCGAAGTGGTGGGCGTGGTGTTGCCGTGGTTGGCACTGAATCGCAAGGGGCTGGTGGTGTTCCTGCACCCGCTGACCGGGGATGAGCTGCTGGATCATCGAGATCATGCGATCTGGATGGGGGCAGTGCGGCCTTTGAATCTGTCGATTTTTCAGCCTTGAGCACGCATTGAAGGGCGCATTGCGCCCTTCACCACAGGTTACGGTTTGAGTGACAAGCTGATACCTCCGTCTCCGCCGTCTTCATAGCGGCAAATCGGAGGGGTGGCATCGGGTGACGATTTCGCAGGTTTGAATGCCGCCAAGTCTACTTCTTCAGCATCCGGAGTGAAGCCTGTCCATTCGCCGTCGGCATTTTTTGCCTCGTAGTGATAGCCCTCGAGGATGATGTCGGTACCACCCTCGGTTTCGTGGACTGTACCTGCCTTTTGTGTGATTTCCTCCACATCTGGGCAAGTGGCAGCGAACGCACCGTTGGAAATCAGTGCCGCAAGGGTAAAGCCGGCCAGATAGCGCATCAAACCCACTCCTTTGGTAAGTTGAAGCCCAAGGATGTGGATCCGGGTTGCAATGCGCTACTGGCAAAAATGCCAGTTGCGCCATTCGCAACTGCGCAACCCCGCAACCAGACGGCGCCGTTCAGCGCCGTGCGCCGCGCACCCCTTCGGCCAGCGCCGAGCACAGGCTCAGCACATCGCTGACAGCCTGGTCGGCGTCCTTGGCCTGGGCGATCTTGTCGACCAGCGCCGAGCCCACCACCACACCATCGGCCAGGCGAGCGATCGCCGCCGCCTGGTCTGGGGTACGGATGCCGAAGCCGACACTGATCGGCAGATCGGTATGCCGACGCAGGCGTGCAATGGCCTCGGTCACGTGCTCGGTAGTGGCCGAACCGGCACCGGTCACACCCGCCACCGACACGTAGTAGACGAAGCCGGAGCTGCGTTCCAGCACGCGCGGCAGGCGTGCATCGTCGGTGGTCGGTGTGGTCAGGCGGATGAAGTCGATGCCCGAGGCCTGGGCCGGGGTCGCAAGCTCGGCGTCATGTTCGGGCGGCAGGTCGACGATGATCAGGCCATCGACACCGGCATCCTTGGCTTGGGCCACGAACCGGTCCACGCCAAAACGGTGGATCGGGTTGTAATAGCCCATCAGCACGATCGGCGTGGTCTGGTCGCCAACGCGGAATTCGCGAACCATCTGCAAGGTCTTGGCCAGGGTCTGGCCAGCCTCCAGGGCGCGCAGGGTGGCGAGCTGGATGGCCACGCCGTCAGCCATCGGGTCGGTGAACGGCATGCCCAGCTCGATCACGTCGGCGCCGGCGGCTGGCAGGCCTTTGAGGATCTGCAGCGAGGCGTCATAGCCCGGATCGCCAGCGGTGACGAAGGTGACCAGCGCGGAGCGGCCTTCGGCCTTGAGCTCGGCGAAGCGTTGTTCAAGACGGCTCATGCCTGTTTCTCCTGGGCTGCCATGTGGTTCATCACGGTTTGCATGTCTTTGTCGCCACGGCCCGACAGGCACACCACCATCAGGTGATCCTTGGGCAGGCTCGGCGCGCGCTTGATCGCCTCGGCCAGGGCGTGGGAGCTTTCCAGCGCCGGAATGATGCCTTCCAGGCGGCAGGTGGCATGGAACGCGTCGAGGGCTTCGTCATCGGTGATACTGACGTACTCGACGCGCTTCACTTCGTGCAGGTAGGCGTGCTCCGGGCCGATGCCCGGGTAGTCGAGGCCGGCGGAAATCGAGTGGGCGTCGGTGATCTGGCCGTCCTCGTCCTGCAGCAGGTAGGTGCGGTTGCCATGCAGCACACCTGGCACACCACCGTTGAGGCTGGCCGCGTGTTTGTCGGTGTGCACGCCGTGGCCGCCGGCTTCGACGCCGATGATCTGCACGCTCGGCTCTTCGAGGAATTCGTGGAACAGGCCCATGGCGTTGGAGCCTCCGCCGACGCAGGCGACCAGGCTGTCAGGCAGGCGGCCTTCCTTTTCCTGCAGCTGGGCGCGGGTTTCCTTGCCGATGATCGACTGGAAGTCGCGGACCATGGCCGGATACGGGTGCGGGCCGGCGACGGTGCCGATCAGGTAGAAGGTGTCATCGACATTGGTGACCCAGTCGCGCAGGGCCTCGTTCATGGCGTCCTTGAGGGTGCCGGTTCCGGCGGTGACCGGGACGATCTCGGCGCCCAGCAGCTTCATGCGGAACACGTTGGCCTGCTGGCGCTCGATGTCGGTGGCCCCCATGTAGATCACGCAAGGCAGGCCGAAGCGTGCCGCCACGGTGGCGGTGGCCACGCCGTGCATGCCGGCGCCGGTCTCGGCGATCAGGCGCTTCTTGCCCATGCGCTTGGCCAGCAGTACCTGGCCGATGCAGTTGTTCACCTTGTGCGCGCCCGTGTGGTTGAGCTCTTCGCGCTTGAAGAAGATCTTCGCGCCGCCGCAGTGCTCGGTCAGGCGCTCGGCGAAGTACAGCGGATTCGGCCGGCCGATGTAGTCACGCTGGAAGTACGCGAGGTCTTCGAGGAACTTGGGGTCTGCCTTGGCCGCTTCGTATTCGCGGGCCAGGTCCAGCACCAGGGGCATCAGGGTTTCGGCCACGTAGCGGCCGCCGAACGCGCCGAACAGGCCGTTGGCATCCGGGCCGGGGCGGTATTGGGTCTGGGTCATGGGGCGCTCCAGGGCGTTATGAATGAGTGATGGGCTTTACTCTAACCACGGCAAGCCCGCCTGAAAACCGATAAGATTGCGCAAACCTGTCAGGAAAACTCACAAGACAATGGCCCACGATCTTCCCCCGCTCAATGCCCTGCGCGCCTTCGAGGCCACGGCTCGGCTGAACAGCGTCAGTCAAGCAGCCGAAGCGCTTCACGTGACCCATGGCGCGGTGAGCCGGCAGCTCAAGGTACTCGAAGAGCACTTGGGGATCGCGCTGTTCGTCAAGGATGGCCGTGGCATCAAACTCACAGATGCCGGCATCCGCCTGCGCGACGCCAGCTTCGATGCCTTCGACCGCCTGCGCGGCATTTGCGCTGAGCTCAGTCGCGATGTCAGCGAGGCGCCATTCGTATTGGGATGCTCCGGGAGCCTGCTGGCGCGCTGGTTCATCCCGCGCCTGGGCAGGCTGAAGGCCGACCTGCCGGAGTTGCGCCTGCACCTGTCGGCTGGCGAGGGTGACCTCGATCCACGCCGTCCGGGGCTAGATGCATTGCTGGTGTATGCCGAGCCGCCGTGGCCTGCGGACATGCAGGTGCATGTATTGGCCGAAGAGCGCATAGGGCCAGTGCTGAGCCCGCACTTCGCCGGTTTCGAGCGCCTGCGCAAGGCGCCGGTGCAGGCATTGCTGGGCGAGCCGCTGCTGCACACCACGTCGCGGCCACAGGCATGGCCGACGTGGGCCGCCGAACAAGCGCTGGACCCGGCTGCGTTGCAGTACGGCCAGGCCTTCGAACACTTGTATTACCTGCTGGAAGCTGCGGTGGCGGGCCTTGGGGTGGCCATCGCGCCGCAACCCTTGGTGGCCGATGACCTTCGCGCCGGGCGGCTGAGCGCGCCCTGGGGGTTTTCGCCGACCCGTGCGGCGTTGGCGCTATGGGTGCCCAGGCGCGCCGCGGATGGGCGCGCCGAGCAATTGGCGCAGTGGCTGCGCCGGGAACTGGACAGCCAGCTCGTTTAGTTGCGTTTGCACAGCAGCCAGGCAGCCAGCAGGCCGAGGGCGCCCACCGCCACGCCGGCAGTGGTCAGCGGGTGTTCCTGGGCGTAGTCGCGGGTGGCGATGCCGGTCTGGCGGGTGCGGGTCTTCACCTCTTCATAGGCATCGCCAAGCAGGCTGCGCGAATGACGCAGCGCGTTTTCGGCATTGCTGCGAATGGACTTGAGCGATTTCTGCGACTCCTCGGAGGCGTCGTGCTTGAGGTTCTCCAGGGCTTTGAGCAGGTTTTCGATCTCGGTTTCCATGCTTTCCAGGGACGCTTTGCGCAGCGAATTGCGTGGCATGTGGACTCTCCTTCGCGGTAGGGGTGGTAAGGATTGCGACTTCCCGCTGCGTTGAAAGTGCGATCGAACTTTCAGCGACGCTGACGGCTCGCAGGTAAACCAGGCCGGCGCTGCTAGGCTCAAGTGTCACAACCCTTCAAGGAGAACGTCATGAGCGATCATCACACGTACAAGAAGATCGAGTTGGTGGGGTCGTCGACCACCAGCATCGAGGATGCGATCAACAATGCGCTGGCCGAGGCGGCCAAGAGCATCAAGCTGCTGGAGTGGTTCGAGGTGGTCGATACCCGTGGGCATATCCGCGACGGCAAGGTCGAGCACTACCAGGTGACGCTCAAGGTCGGCTTCCGCATCGCCAACAGCTGAGGCCATGCCAGGGCCAGTGGCCCAGGCGCGATGATGGTTTTCGAGGGTGCCTTTGCCGGCGCCCTTTTTCGGTTTCATCCATTCAAGGAATGCAGGCGATGAAAAGAACGATTGTGGCGGTAGGGCTGATGGCGTTGGCGGGAGGAGCGTTCGCGGCGGGCAAGCCGTGCGAAGAGCTCAAGGCGGAGATTGCGGCAAAGCTCGATGCCAAGGGCGTCAGCGGCTACACGCTCGAGGTGGTCAAGAAGGGTGAGCCGGCGGGCAAGGTCGTTGGCAGCTGCGAGGGTGGCACCAAGGAAATCGTCTACCGGCGTGGTTGGTGCGGTGGATGCTTCGCGGGGCAAGCCCCACACAGGGCCCGTGCAGCACGCGGCCCCTGTGGGAGCGGGCTTGCCCCGCGAAGAACATCACTCGGTCTTGAGCGCCTGCGCCATCAGCTCATAGGAACGCACCCGGTCGGCATGTTCGTACAGGTCGCAGGTAAAGATCAGCTCATCCGCCCCCGTCTGCTCCAGCAGCACTTCCACCTTGGCCCGCACCTTCTGCGGGCTGCCAATCATCGCCAGGCCCAGGAAGCTGCCCACCGCATCGCGCTCGTGGGGCAGCCACAGGCCATCCATGCTCGGCACCGGCGGGCGTTGCATCAGGCTTTGTCCGCGGATCAGCGCGAGAATGCGTTGGTACACCGAGGTGGCCAGGTACTCGGCGCGCTCGTCGGTATCGGCCACCACCATCGGCACGCCCAGCATCACGTAGGGCTTGTCCAGCGTGGTCGAGGGCTTGAAGTGGTCACGGTAGATACGAATCGCCTCGTGCATCATGCGCGGCGCGAAATGCGAGGCGAAGGCGTAGGGCATTCCGCGCATGCCTGCCAGTTGGGCACTGAACAGGCTGGAGCCGAGCAGCCACAGGGGCACCTCGGTGTCGTGGCCCGGCACGGCGATCACTTTTTGATCATCAGTGCGCGGCCCGAGGTAGCGTGACAACTCCTCGACATCGTCCGGGAAGTCGTCGGCGCTGCCCGCGCGGTCGCGACGCAGGGCATAGGCGGTCATCTGGTCCGAGCCCGGTGCACGGCCCAGGCCCAGGTCGATGCGCCCGGGATAGAGACTGGCCAGGGTGCCGAACTGCTCGGCGATCACCAGAGGCGCATGGTTGGGCAGCATGATGCCGCCGGAACCGACGCGGATGCTCGATGTGCCGCCCGCCAGGTAACCGATCAGCACCGAGGTGGCGGAACTAGCGATGCCGTCCATGTTGTGGTGCTCGGCGACCCAGAAACGGTTGTAACCAAAGCGTTCGACGTGACGCGCCAGGTCCAGGGAGTTGTGCAGCGCTTGTGCAGGGCCGGTGTCGGCGCGTACCGGTACCAGGTCGAGGGTGGAAATCTTCAGGTCACGCAGCTGGGTCATCGGAGCCTCCGCAATAGGTCACAGGCCAGAGGCCTTTTGGTTTGTGTATGGGCGGATTCGCAGGAATCAATGCTGGCCGGTGGATTGATCTGAACTTGCTGTAGGAAGGTGCCTCTGAATTTACAGGTACGTAACCATGACCAGGAGGCATCATGAAAAAGACAGCATCGGCGATCTGGCAAGGTGGACTGAAGGATGGCAAGGGCCGCATCTCCACTGAGAGCGGGGCGCTGAAGGAAAATCCCTACGGCTTCAATACCCGGTTTGAAGGCTCGCCGGGCACCAATCCCGAGGAACTGATCGGTGCGGCCCATGCTGGCTGCTTCTCGATGGCACTATCGATGATGCTCGGCGAGGCCGGCCTGACCGCAGAGCGTATCGACACCATTGCCGAGGTCACCCTGGACAAGCAGCCCGACGGTTTCGCCATCACCGCGGTGCACCTGATCCTCAAGGCCAAGGTACCCGGCGCGAGCGAGGCGCAGTTCCTCGAGATCGCCAACAAGGCCAAGGCCGGCTGCCCGGTTTCCAAGGTCCTGAACGCCAAGATCAGCCTGGACGCTTCGCTGGTAGCCTGACGGCGCAACAGTGGCAGATTGCTGTAGTCTAAACAGCGTCGGCAGCAAGGCTGCCCTTTCGGGAGCGGTTCAATGAAACGCGTCGTAATCGCCGTGCTGGCTTCTCTCGTGGCCACTTCAGCATTGGCGGCAGTCAAACCGTGCGAAGAGCTCAAGGCCGAGATCGAAGCCAAGATCCAGGCTGCGGGCGTATCGTCCTATGCCTTGGAGATCGTGCCCAACAGCGAGGTCAAGGACCAGAATATGGTCGTTGGCACCTGCGACGGCGGCACCCAGAAGATCATCTACCAGAAGAACGACAGGTAGATGGGCCATGGCCCCAGCGCAGACAGGTCTGCGCCGGGGTCTTGCTGCTCAGGGAATGCAGAACACGTTGCTTGCCTCATCCACCACTCTGTTGCGGCTGGCGTCATACAACGCCACTTCCGGGTCCATGACCGGCGCTCGGGCAACCAGGCGGTAGCGCTCGCCGGCCTTGAAATCATCGAAACGCACGGTCAGGTAGCAGGTACGTTCCCGAGGGTCGGTGGTAAAGCCACCCGCGTACACTTCATAGTCGAAGCGCACCACCAGCTCGTGCTTGCCGGGGGTTACCTGGAAATAGCGGCCATCGTTCAGGCGTTGGCCATCGAGCCGGTCGGCCATGACCAGGCGCCCTGGCGTCATGGTGTAGAGATCGACCCAGGCCTGCTTGGGGTCGGCGGGTGGCAAGGGGCTGGCGCAGGCCCCCAGGGCACTGAGGGCGATCAGCATCATGGGCTGGCGCATGGCAATACTCCCACTTGCGATTCACAAGGTACAAGCATAGCGCCGTTCAGGGGTTTCAGGTGCGTTGGCATCCGGCTGGCAGGCCCTGGCCGACGAGTTTCTGCTGGTGGTCGTAGAGTTTGATCCAGGGACGGAAGCCGATGCTGCCTGCTTGCAGCTGGTAACGCTGGCCGGCACTGAAGTCCTTGAAGGTCAGGTTGAGCTGGCAGTCGCGCCACAAGGGCTCGTTCACCGGGCCGATGTTGCTCGGCGTGACCGGGAACTGGTAGCGCACGGTCAGTTCGTGGCTACCGGGCTCGACCTCGAAATAGCGGTTGTCGGCCCACTCGCGTTCGTCCACCTGGACGGCATGCAGCGAGGTATCGTCATGCGGGCTGAGGTCGATCCAGGCCTGATTGGGGTCCGGGTCGGGCAAGGTCGAACAGGCAGACAGCAGGACTAGCGAACTGGCGACGAACAGGGCACGCATGGCAGTACTCCCCCCTGGCAAGATAGTCTTGGGCGCAATGGCCATGAGCAGTGGGACAGCCCCAAGATGGATCGATTTTTTCTTTTGCAGCGCTCAGGCCCTGGGCCACTCGACCGCATTTTCAAGGGTTTGGTTCCCGTGCTGGCCGTGCTTCTGCTGAACGGTTGCAGCAGCGTCGGTTACTACGGGCAGTTGGCCCAGGGGCAGTGGCAACTGCTGCGCGCGCGCCAGCCTGTGGATAACGTGCTGGCCGATCCAGCCAGCAGCCCGCAACTGCGCCAGCGTCTGGCCCATGCCGAACAGGCGCGGCGCTTCGCCAGCCAGCGACTGCAACTGCCAGACAACCGCAGCTACCGGGTCTACGCCGATCTCGGGCGACCCTATGTGGTGTGGAACGTGTTCGCTACGCCCGAGTTGTCGCTGCAACCGGTGACCCATTGCTTCCCCATCGCCGGTTGCGTCGCCTACCGGGGCTACTACCGCCAGGGCGCGGCCCGGGGTGCTGCGGCGCTGATGCGTGAGGATGGCCTGGACGTCTACGTGGGCGGGGTGGAGGCCTATTCGACCCTGGGCTGGTTCGATGACCCGATTCTGTCGACGATGGTGGGCTGGGGCGACGAGCGCCTGGCGGCGTTGATCTTCCATGAGCTGGCGCACCAGCGCTTCTACGTGCGTGACGACACGGCGTTCAATGAGTCGTTCGCCACCTTCGTCGAGCAGGAAGGCGCGCGGCAATGGCGCGTGGCCCGTGGGTTGGCGCCGTTGGCCGACGGCCAGGCGGCGCAACGCGAGCAGTTCACCCGGCTGGTGCTGGCCAGCCGCGAGCGTTTGCAGGCGATCTATGCAGGGCCGTTGGACGATGCGCACAAGCGAGTGGCCAAGCAGGCGGAATTCGAGCGGCTGCGCCGGGAGTATCGGGTGATGCGCGATGGGGCGTGGGCGGGGGACAAGCGCTATGACGCCTGGATTTATGGACCGATGAACAATGCCAAGTTGCTGCCGTTCGGGCTGTATGACCAGTGGGTGCCGGCGTTCGCGGCGTTGTTTGACGAGGTGGGCGGGGACTGGGCGAGGTTTTATGCGCGGGTGGAGCAGTTGGGGCGGTTGCCGATCGATCGGCGCAAGGTGGCGTTGCAGCGGTTGAAGTAAGCCAGTGAGATTTTGGGGCCGCTTTGCGGCCCATTGCGACACAAGGCCGCTCCCACAGGTATGCGCGATCGCTTGTAGGAGCGGCCTTGTGTCGCGATGGGCTGCAAAGCAGCCCCTGGCCATCAAGCCCTGATGAATGCCTGATGCAACTGCGCCAACGTCTCGAAATGGAACGCCGGCGCTTCGGCCATCAATTCATCCTGGCTGCCAAACCCGTACCCTACCGCCACCGCCTGCAGCCCATTGCTGCGCGCGCCGATCAGGTCGTGCTTGCGATCGCCGATCATCAGCGTCTGCGCAGGGTCCAGTCCCTCTTCGTCCAGCAGGTGGCGGATCAGCTCGACCTTGTTGGTGCGGGTGCCATCCAGTTCGCTGCCGTAGATCACCTTGAAGTGCTGGTCGAAGGCGAAGTGGCGGGCGATTTCGCGGGCGAACTCCCAGGGCTTGGACGTGGCGATGTACAGCGTACGGCCCTGGTCGTTGAGGGCTTTGAGCAGCTCTGGCACGCCGTCGAACACCTCGTTCTCGTACAGGCCGGTCACCCGGAAACGCTCACGGTAGTGGTTCACCGCCTCCCAGGCCCTGGCTTCGTCGAAGCTGTAGAACTGCATGAAGGCCTGTAGCAGCGGTGGCCCGATGAAATGCTCGAGGCGCGTCAGGTCTGGTTCGTCGATGCCCAGCTTGGCGAGGGCGTACTGGATCGAACGGGTGATGCCCAGGCGCGGGTCGGTCAGGGTGCCGTCGAGGTCGAAAAGGATGTTCTGCTGGTGCATGGAAAAGGGTCACTCAGGTTGGTCGTAGCCTTCGGCCAGGTGCTGGTCCTTGAGCTTCACGTAGTTGCCAGCACTATACGGGAAGAATGCCCGCTCCTTGTCGGAAAGCGGGCGTGCTTGTTTCACCGGGCTGCCCACGTACAGGTAGCCGCTCTCCAGGCGCTTGCCGGGCGGCACAAGACTGCCGGCGCCGATGATCACCTCGTCCTCGACGATGGCGCCATCCATGATGGTGCTGCCCATGCCGACCAGGATGCGATTGCCCAGGGTGCAGCCATGCAGCATCACCTTGTGACCGATGGTGACCTCGTCGCCGATGATCAGCGGGAAGCCGTCGGGGTTGAACGGGCCGGCGTGGGTGATGTGCAGCACGCTACCGTCCTGCACGCTGGTGCGCGCGCCGATGCGGATGCGGTGCATGTCGCCGCGGATCACCGTCAACGGCCACACCGAGCTGTCCTCGCCGATCTCCACATCGCCCAGTACCACCGCCGAACGGTCGACGAAGGCGCGTGGTCCAACTTTCGGAGTGTGTTGCTGGAAGCTTCGGATGGCCATGATAGCGTCTCTCATATGTGCCGATAGGCAGGCTGCCTGCTGCGGTCGGCGTCGATTGTAATTAAGATGGTCCAGTGTTTCTTCTGCCAAGGTATCCAAACCGTGAGTGCGAACAACCCGCTTCTGCAGCCCTACGATCTGCCGCCGTTCTCGGCGATCCGCGCCGAACACGTGCTGCCAGCCATCGAAGAGATCCTGGCCGACAACCGCAAAGCCATTGCCCAGATCCTCGAAAAGCAAGGCAAGCAGCCTACCTGGGCCGGCCTGGTGCTGGCCATGGACGAACTCAACGACCGCCTGGGCGCCGCCTGGAGCCCGGTCAGCCACCTCAATGCGGTGTGCAACAGCAAGGAATTGCGCGAGGCCTACGAGGCTTGCCTGCCCGCGCTGAGCGCCTATTCCACGGAGCTCGGGCAGAACCGTGCGCTGTTCGAAGCCTACCAGGCGCTGATCGACAGCCCAGAGGCCGCCGGCTTCGACGTGGCGCAGAAGACCATTCTCGAGCACGCCCTGCGTGACTTCCGCCTGTCGGGCATCGACCTGCCGGCAGACAAACAGCAGCGCTACGCCGAGGTGCAGAGCAAGCTCAGCGAGCTGGGCAGCCGCTTCTCCAACCAGTTGCTCGACGCCACCCAGGCCTGGACCAAGCACGTCACCGACGAAGCCGCCCTGGCCGGCCTGCCCGATTCTGCCAAGGCGCAGATGGCTGCCGCGGCCCAGGCCAAGGGTCTCGAAGGCTGGCTGATCACCCTTGAGTTTCCCAGCTACTACGCAGTGATGACCTACGCCAGCGACCGCGCCCTGCGCGAGGAGCTGTACGCCGCCTACTGCACCCGCGCTTCGGACCAGGGGCCCAATGCCGGCCAGTTCGACAACGGCCCGGTGATGCGCGAGATCCTTGATCTGCGCCAGGAGCTGGCCGAGCTGCTGGGTTACCAGAACTACGCCGAATTGAGCCTGGCGACCAAGATGGCCGAGTCCAGCGACCAGGTGCTGAGCTTCCTGCGTGACCTGGCCAAGCGTTCCAAGCCCTTCGCCGCCCAGGACCTGGAGCAGCTCAAGGCGTACGCTGGCGAACAGGGCTGCGCCGAGCTGGCCAGCTGGGATGCCGGCTATTTCGGCGAGAAGCTGCGCGAGCAGCGCTACAGCGTCTCGCAGGAAGCCCTGCGCGCCTACTTCCCGATCGACAAGGTGCTCGGCGGCCTGTTCGCCATCGTCCAGCGCCTGTACGGCATCGAGATCAACGAGCTCAAGGGCTTCGATGCCTGGCACCCGGACGTGCGCCTGTTCGAAATCAAGGAAAACGGCCAGCACGTCGGCCGTTTCTTCTTCGACCTGTATGCCCGCGCCAACAAGCGTGGCGGTGCCTGGATGGACGGCGCCCGCGACCGTCGCCGTACCGCCGCGGGCGCGTTGCAGAGCCCGGTGGCCAACCTGGTGTGCAACTTCACCCCGGCAGCGCCTGGCAAGCCTGCGCTGCTAACCCACGATGAAGTGACCACGCTGTTCCACGAATTCGGCCATGGCCTGCACCACCTGCTGACCCGCATCGAACATGCCGGTGTGTCCGGCATCAATGGCGTGGCCTGGGATGCGGTCGAGCTGCCGAGCCAGTTCATGGAAAACTGGTGCTGGGAGCCCGAAGGCCTGGCGCTGATCTCCGGTCACTACGAAACCGGCGCCGCCCTGCCCCAGGACCTGCTGGACAAGATGCTGGCAGCGAAGAATTTCCAGTCCGGCATGATGATGGTGCGCCAGTTGGAGTTCTCGCTGTTCGACTTCGAACTGCACGCCAGCCACGGCGACGGCCGCAGCGTGCTGCAGGTGCTCGAAGGCGTGCGCGACGAGGTTTCGGTGATGCGCCCACCGGCGTACAACCGTTTCCCCAACAGCTTCGCGCACATCTTCGCCGGCGGCTACGCGGCCGGCTATTACAGCTACAAGTGGGCCGAGGTGCTGTCGGCCGACGCCTTCTCGCGCTTCGAGGAAGAGGGCGTGTTCAATGCCGAGACCGGCCGCGCCTTCCGCGAGGCTATCCTGGCCCGTGGTGGTTCGCGTGAGCCGATGGTGCTGTTCGTCGACTTCCGTGGCCGTGAGCCTTCCATCGATGCATTGCTGCGCCACAGTGGCCTGAGCGAGGACGCGGCAGCATGAGCGAGGTAGCCGTGAACAAGACCAAGAAGCGCTTCATCGCCGGGGCGGTATGCCCGGCGTGCAGCGAGCCGGACAAGCTGATGATGTGGAACGAGGACGGCGTGCCGCACCGCGAGTGCGTCGCCTGCGGTTTCACCGACACGCTCAACGAACAGGGCCTGTCGGTACCCAAGGAGCTGGGCACACGGGTCAATCAGCAGGCGCCCAAGGCCCCCACCCCGGCACAGGTGCAGACGGTGCAGTTCTTCCCCAACCCCAAGTTGAAGAAAACCACCGAGTGATCCTCGGGGCTGGCGCCTGCATGGGCGCCAGCCCTGTTGCACCTAAATATGGCTTCCCGCCCTGATCGAGCGACGCCCTACCCTGGCCGCCCTTCAATCAGCACCAGGGTGATCCATGACCGACAGCCTTCCCAAGCTAGCCCATGGCTTGCTTGACTATCCCGCACTGCGACCCGAGCAGCTCGAGCCCCTCTTCCAATCCCTGCGCGATGACAATATCGCGGCACTCGAACAGATCATCCAAGCCCACGGACAATCGCCCGGATGGGACGACTTCGTGCTGGCGATCGACCGCCTGGACCAGCGTCTCGAAGGCCTGTTCGACCTCCTCGTGCCGCTGGCCTACGAAGGCGATGCCTGGCGCGACGCGGTCAACGCCTGTTATGAGCTGTGCCTGGCCTGGAAACAGCACAAATACAGCCAGCCTGGGCTCCATGAAGCCTACCAGCGCCTAGGCACCCTCCAGCTCGACGGCGAACGAAAAGTCGTGCAGACCCTCATCCTGCGCGACTTGCGCCTGGGTGGCTACGGTCTCGATGGCGCAGCACTCGAGCAGCTACGGACGACCGAGGCGGCGATCACGCGACTGCAAGACCAGTTCCTGGGCAACCTGGAAAACGCACGTCTTGCCTGGGAGCATTGCATCACGGACGAGTCTCGCCTGGCCGGCCTGCTGCCTGCGCAGCGCGAGCGTCTGGCGGCCAATGCCCAGGCCCATGGTGAGCAGGGCTGGTGGCTCGACCTGGAGCAACCCACGGTCGAGGCTCTGCTGGCCTGGGCCGACGATCGCGAGCTGCGTGAAAAGGTGTACCGCGCCTCGCGAAACCTGGCATCCGACCAAGGGCCGGACAATGCGCTGGACAATGCGCCGGTACTGCAAGCGTTGCTGCGCCTGCGTCACGAGCGCGCTCAATTGCTGGGCGTGACCGATGCCGCGCAACTGGGCATGGAAACCAAGGCGGCGCGGACGGCGGATCAGGTCGAGCGGTTCATCGATGAGTTGATCGAGCAGAATCGCCCCCGCCTGCAAGCCGATCTGCGGGCGATAGAGGCCCTGGGCGAGAGGCTGGGGATCGTCCCGGTCGAGCCATGGGACATTGCATACCTGGCGCGTCAGCTACGCCTGGAAGGCAGCGAGGAAGTCGAGGTGCGCATGCAGACGCTTTTCCCGTTGGACAGGGTCCTGACGGGGTTGTGGCAATTGCATGAGCGGCTGCTCGGTATTCGAATCTCCTCTTCTGGCTTGGTTGCCTGGCACCCGGATGTGCATGTTCTCGAGGTCAGCGAGGCGGGGGCGACGCTTGGCCATATCTACCTGGATCTCTATGTGCGCGCGAACAAGATGCCTTGGCCGACCTGTTACCCCATGCGCCAGCGCCATGTCGATGCCGATGGGGCGCTCACATTGCCGGCCGTGCTGCTCTCCTGCTACTTCAAGCGAGTACCGGGCCAGCCCGCGTCGCCTCTGGGCCATGAGCAACTTTGCCAGCTGTTCCACGAATTCGGACATGCCTTGAACCAAGTGCTGGTGAGCAACGACCATCGTCGGCTCAACCGGGTGGCGGATACATCGCTCGGCGCGGACCGCTGCGAGTTCGTCGGCAAGCTCCTCGAGCAGTGGTGCTGGTCCGCATCGACGCTGCATGCCGTGGCGCAACCTGCGTCGGTGTCATTGCCGCAGCTGCACCAGTGGCTTGCGGCCAAGAGCCGCATGCAATCGGTGAGCGAGGCCGAGCAACTGCGCAAGGGCTGGTTCGACTTCACCGCACACCGTGACCCAAGCGCCCGTGAAGACTTGCGCCAACTGGCTGTTGATGCCACCCGCCGGGTCGGCCTGCCCGACACGTTCGCTCAGGAGCGTTTCGCCGAATCGTTCGACTACATGGTGTCCGGCTATGAAGCCGGGTTCTACGGCTACAAGTGGGCGCAGACCCATGCGGTCGATGCGTTCACCCGCTTCGAAGCGGCCGACGCCGACGAGACGGCATTGGGCCGTGCAGTACGTTGGGAAATTCTCGCCAAGGGTGGCTCACGCGGCATGGGCGCGTCGTTCCTGGCCTTCGTCGGCCGGCCCATGTCATTGCAGGCGTATGCGCGGCGGCACGGCGCCGCCTGACGGTAGTGGCAATGCTTCGGGGCTTTGCTGTACTGTATGAAAATACAGTGTAGAGGGTCCGCTCATGCAGCCGACTTCCATCCGCGGTCGTGGTACCGCCAACAACCCGCATAACCGCTTCGCGCCCAGCCGCTCGGTGGTGGAGGACGATGGCTGGTATCAAGAGGTCCCGCAAACCCAGGGCACCGAGGTGCGGGTCGAGATGGCCAAGACCATCATCGCCCGCAATACCTCGCCCGACCTGCCCTTCGACCGGTCGATCAACCCCTACCGGGGCTGCGAGCATGGTTGCATCTACTGTTATGCAAGGCCCAGCCATGCCTACTGGGACATGTCGCCAGGCCTGGATTTCGAGACCAAGCTGATCGCCAAGACCAACGCTGCCCAGGTGCTGGCCGAGCAGTTGAGCAAGCCGGGATATGTCTGCGCGCCGATCAACCTGGGCGCCAATACCGATCCCTACCAGCCGATCGAGCGCGAGCAGCGCCTGACCCGGCAGTTGCTCGAAGTACTGCTGCGTTTTCGCCACCCGGTGACCATCGTCACCAAGGGCTCGCTGGTGCTGCGCGACCTCGACCTGCTGGCGGAGATGGCCCGCCAGCGGTTGGCGCGGGTGATGATCAGCCTCACGACCCTGGACGATGAACTCAAGCGGGTGCTGGAGCCCCGTGCGGCATCGCCCAAGGCGCGCTTGCGGGCGATCCGCGTGCTGCGTGAAGCCGGGGTACCGGTGGGGGTGCTGTGCTCGCCGATGATTCCGATGATCAACGACAGCGAACTCGAACATCTGCTCCAGGCCGCCAAGGATGCCGGGGCGCAGAGTGCGGCCTACATGCTGCTGCGCCTGCCGCTGGAGGTGGCGCCGCTGTTCGAGCAATGGCTGCAGGACCATTATCCGCAGCGGGCGGCGCATGTGCTGAGTCTGATTCGGCAAAGCCGCGGTGGTGAACTGTACGACAGCCGGTTTGGCTCGCGAATGCGCGGCGAAGGGGTGTTCGCCGAACTGCTGGCCCAGCGGTTCGCCCGGGCCATGAAGCGCTTGGAGTTTGCCGGACGAGAGGCACAGGCGCTGGATTGCTCGGCGTTCTGCCCGCCCGGTGGGCAGATGGCACTGTTCTAGCGTCCACCTAGACACCCTTCAGTACGACTAATCGGACCAGATAATTTCACTAATACCCCTAGCCATTTGATACTTTTTTGCTATTATCCAAATCCCGCCTTTCTCATCTGGAACACTTGTTCTAGAGCCCTCGAATTAAGTTTCAGTTAAGTTTTCCCCGCTAGCGTAGGAAACCAGTCGACGAAGACTGTGATCAATGGCTCGTGCGTGTCATCTAACTCCCTGCATAGCCAGAATCTTTCACCGGTAAAATGGATTTACCTACACACCGTCAAGAGGATGAATCATGCCCGTCAAGGACCCATCCAAGGTCGTTCCGCAGGCCCCTGCCGAGAGCGCCGATGCCGCCCTCAAACACATCGTCGACGGCTTCCTGCGTTTTCACCATGACGTCTTCCCCGAGCAGCAGGAGCTGTTCAAGAAGCTCGCCACGGCGCAAACGCCGCGTGCCATGTTCATCACCTGTGCCGACTCGCGCATCGTCCCCGAGCTGATCACCCAGAGCTCGCCGGGCGACCTGTTCGTGACCCGCAACGTCGGTAACGTGGTACCGCCCTATGGCCAGATGAACGGTGGTGTTTCCAGCGCCATCGAATACGCCGTGCTGGCGCTGAAAGTGCACCACATCATCATCTGTGGTCACTCCGACTGCGGCGCGATGCGAGCCGTGCTCAACCCGCACTCGCTGGACAAGATGCCGACCGTCGGTGCCTGGCTGCGCCATGCCGAGGTCGCGCGCACCGTGGTCGAGAACAACTGCTCCTGCGGCAGCGAGCACGAGACGATGAAGGTGCTGACCAAGGAAAACGTCATCGCCCAGTTGCATCACCTGCGCACCCACCCTTCGGTCGCCTCGCGCCTGGCGGCCGGTGAGTTGTACATCCACGGCTGGGTCTACGACATCGAGACCAGCAAGATCGAAGCCTACGACGCGGCCAGCGATAGCTTCCTGCCCCTGGCTGCCGGCGAGCCGGTCCCCTGCGCCACTCCGAGAGGCCGCTACTAAGCGACCCTTGCACCGCTAGAACCTTGATAGCCGGCTGCACCCCATGAGGGTGTGGCGCGGCCTTCGGCTGCCTTGAATTCCCTGACTGCCCTGCCGGCATGCTCGCTGGCGGCCCGCGCCTGCGCGTTCGTCAGGGGCCCACGTGCCCACGGCCATCGGATTGGCCGTGCGACAGAGAAAGGAGAAATAGGGTGAACATTACACAGTTGAAAGCGGCCCTGCCGCGTGAGTTGTTGGCGTCGGTGGTGGTCTTCCTGGTCGCCCTGCCCCTGTGCATGGGCATTGCCATCGCCTCCGGCATGCCGCCGGCCAAAGGCTTGATCACCGGTATCATTGGCGGCGTGGTGGTGGGCTTCCTGGCGGGCTCGCCGCTGCAGGTCAGTGGCCCGGCGGCTGGCCTGGCGGTGTTGGTGTTCGAGCTGGTACGCCAGCACGGCATGGGCATGCTCGGGCCGATCCTGTTGCTGGCCGGGGTGTTGCAGTTGCTGGCGGGGCGCCTGCGGCTGGGCTGCTGGTTCCGCGTTACGGCGCCGGCGGTGGTGTACGGCATGCTCGCCGGGATCGGCGTGCTGATCGTCCTGTCCCAGGTCCACGTGATGTTCGACACCGCGCCGCAGCCCTCGGGCATGCAGAACCTGCTGGAGTTTCCGGCCACGTTGATGGCGGCCTTGCCGCTGGAGACGGCCGGCAATGGTTGGCAGGCGGGCGCACTGGGCCTGGGTACCATCGCCTTGATGTGGGGTTGGGAGCGTTTGCGTCCGCAGAAACTGCGGTTCATTCCCGGCGCCCTGCTCGGGGTCGCGAGCATGACCCTCATCAGCATGTGGCTGGCCCTGCCGGTCAACCGCGTGGTGGTGCCTGCCGACCTGTCCGAGGCCATCGACTGGATTCGCCCGGACGACCTGTTGAAGCTCGCCGATCCGACCCTGCTGGTCGCCGCCTTCGCCCTGGCCTTCATCGCCAGCGCCGAGACGCTGCTTTCCGCGGCTGCGGTAGACCGCATGCAAAGTGGCCAGCGCTCGGATTTCGACCGCGAACTGTCGGCGCAAGGTATCGGCAACATGCTCTGTGGCGTGCTCGGTGCCCTGCCGATGACCGGGGTGATCGTGCGCAGTTCGGCGAATGTGCAGGCGGGGGCGCAGACCCGTGCCTCGGCGATCCTGCATGGCCTGTGGCTACTGGCCTTCGTCGTGGTGCTGAGCAGCGTGCTGCAGCAGATTCCGGTGGCGAGCCTTGCCGGCGTGCTGGTGTACACCGGCATCAAGCTGGTGGATTTCAAGGCCTTCAGAGGCCTTGGCCGCTACGGTCGCATGCCGATGTTCACCTACGCCGCGACGGCGTTGGCGATCGTCTTCACCGACCTGCTCACCGGGGTGCTGCTGGGCTTCGCCCTGACCCTGCTGAAGCTGGCATTCAAGGCGGCGCGACTGAAGATCAACCTGGTCGACCTGGAGCCAGCTGGGCACATGGAGTTGCGTCTGAGCGGCGCGGCGACCTTCCTCAAGGTGCCGGCGCTGACCCGGGTGCTGGACAGGGTGCCGGTGGGCACAACCCTGCATGTGCCGCTGGGCAACCTGAGCTATATCGACCACTCGTGCCTGGAGCTGTTGGAGGATTGGGGGCGTAGCAACGCCGCCCATGGCTCGCGGTTGGTGATCGAGCAGCGGCGGTTGAAGCGGCGGATCGAGGGGCGGATGCGGACCACGGCGGGGGTTGGGGCGTAGGCTATCGCAGGTTGCAGGTGATTTTTGTGGGAGCGGCCTGTGGGAGCGGCCTTGCGTCGCGAAAGGGCTGCATAGCAGCCCCAGGATTCCCGCGCCGCAGCTGAAACCCTGGGGCCGCTTTGCGGCCCTTTCGCGACGCAAGGCCGCTCCCACAGGCCGCTCCCACAGACCCGCTCCCATGGAGATCAGTGGGGCTGCCCCAACTCCACCCCCAGCTGCCGCGACAGGCATGGCCAACGCTTCCAGGCAGCGCCGGTTTTGGGGCTGCTCAGGGTATCGCGGTAGGCCTCCACCGACTCGCTGGCGAAGCTTTCGTCATCGAGCATTTCGTCCACCGAATGGTGCACCACCTCGTCCAGCTGGTTGGCAAAGTCTTCGCCGATCAACTGGTGGGCGATCAGGTTGGCCACCGTGGTATCCACCGGAATCAGCGGTTGCTGGAAGTGGCGGATGTACAGATCGTTGACCTCTTCGACCAGGCGATGCGCCAGGTACGCTTCATCCAGCAGGCAGTCCAGGCCCACGTGCTTGGGCTTCAATTCAGGCGGCTGCAGAAAGTAGGCTTCGGCAATTTTCAACACCGGCTTGATCTGTGACTCTATACCGGCTTCGCGCGCGACCGAGTGAGCGGCCTCGAGCAGTTCCGGCACTTGTTCGACGTAGGCGCTGACGAAGCGTGACAAGGTTCCCTGGGCGTCCTGCTCGGGCAGATGGATCGACGGGTGCAGATGTGGCAGTTGCACTGCCAGGCGTTCGGCAAGTTGGCCGGTCTGGGCTTCGTGTTGATGGGCTTGTTGGATCTGCTCGCGTACAGCAGCGATGTTCATGACAACTCCAGGGACATTACGTTTCAAACGGAAGACACTAAATTAGCTCGGTATACAACATACCTAAGACGTATTTGTTATAAGTCTCGCAAACGTGTGCGCTTCTGAGCATAAAGCTTGGCCATTATTTTGCCATAACCGCTCTATCTCGGGCTTTACGGCGTTTTTCCCGCGCGCGTGAAGTTCATTTCATTCCCGCCGTTGCGACGCGGGGGTCCGTGTCTATACTCCGGTTGAACGTGATTCGTTGATGAGGCCCGACTGCTTTTTGCAGGGGCTCGGTCGTCGAAGCCAGGCAGTCTTGACCGCCGTCCCCCCCTTGCCGCAGGCCACGCCTCCGGGACAACAAGAACGATAAGGGGAACCCGCAATGATGCGACATCCACATGTCTGGATGGGCCTCCTGTTGTGGACGGTTTTCGACCAGGCCAACGCCGCCTGGACCGTGAACATGGCGCCTGGGGCCACGGAGGTCTCCAACGCCGTCTTCGACCTGCACATGACCATCTTCTGGATCTGCGTGATCATCGGCATCGTGGTGTTCGGCGCGATGTTCTGGTCGATGGTGCTGCACCGCCGCTCGACCGGCCAGCAGGCCGCGCACTTTCACGAACACACCTGGGTCGAGATCCTCTGGACCATCGTGCCCTTCCTGATCCTCGTGGCCATGGCCATCCCCGCCACCAAGACCCTGATCGACATCTACGATGCCAGCGAATCGGACATCGATATCCAGGTCACCGGGTACCAGTGGAAGTGGCACTACAAGTACCTGGGCCAGGACGTGGAGTTCTTCAGCAACCTGGCCACGCCCACCGAGCAGATCCACAACCAGGCGCCCAAGGACGAGCACTACCTGCTGGAGGTCGACCAGCCGCTGGTGCTGCCGGTGGGCGCCAAGGTGCGCTTTCTGGTGACTGCGGCGGATGTCATCCACTCCTGGTGGGTGCCGGCCTTCGCGGTCAAGCGTGATGCCATTCCGGGCTTCGTCAACGAAGCCTGGGCGCGCATCGAGAAGCCGGGCATCTATCGTGGCCAGTGCACCGAACTGTGCGGCAAGGACCACGGTTTCATGCCAGTGGTGGTCGAGGTCAAGTCCAAGGCCGACTACGACACCTGGCTCGCCGAACGCAAGGCCGAAGCCGCCCAGCTCAAGGAGCTGACCAGCAAGGAATGGACGCTCGAGGAACTGGTCGCGCGCGGCGACAAGGTCTACCACACCACCTGTGTCGCCTGTCATCAGGCCGAAGGCCAGGGCCTGCCGCCGATGTTCCCGGCGCTCAAGGGCTCGAAAGTGGCCACCGGGCCGAAGGAGGAGCACCTGGGCGTGGTCTTCCATGGCCGCCCGGGTACGGCGATGGCGGCCTTCGGCAAGCAACTCTCGGAAGTCGACATCGCCGCCGTGGTCACCTACGAGCGCAACGCCTGGGGCAACAACAAGGGCGACATGGTCACGCCGAAGGACGTGCTCGCGCTCAAGCAGGCCGAAGCGAAATGAAGCGGGTTACTCGCGGCAATCAACGGATTGCAGGAGACAGGACATGAGTGCAGTGATCGACGACCACGCCCACGGCCATGAGCACGCCCATGGCCCGGCCAAGGGCCTGATGCGCTGGGTGCTGACCACCAACCACAAGGACATCGGCACGATGTACCTGTGGTTCAGCTTCACCATGTTCCTGCTGGGCGGCTCATTCGCCATGGTGATCCGCGCCGAACTGTTCCAGCCCGGCCTGCAGATCGTCGAGCCGGCATTCTTCAACCAGATGACCACCATGCATGGCCTGATCATGGTGTTCGGCGCGGTGATGCCGGCCTTCGTCGGCCTGGCCAACTGGATGATCCCGCTGATGATCGGCGCCCCCGACATGGCCCTGCCGCGGATGAACAACTTCAGCTTCTGGCTGCTGCCGGCGGCGTTCCTGCTGTTGGTCTCGACCCTGTTCAGCCCCGGCGGCGGGCCCAACTTCGGCTGGACCTTCTACGCCCCGCTGTCGACCACCTATGCGCCGGCCAGCGTGACCTTCTTCATCTTCGCCATCCACCTGATGGGTATCAGCTCGATCATGGGTGCGATCAACGTGATCGCCACCATCCTCAACCTGCGTGCGCCGGGCATGACCCTGATGAAGATGCCGCTGTTCGTCTGGACCTGGCTGATCACCGCGTTCCTGCTGATCGCGGTGATGCCGGTGCTGGCCGGAGTGGTGACGATGATGCTGATGGACATTCACTTCGGCACCAGCTTCTTCAGCGCGGCCGGCGGCGGCGACCCGGTACTGTTCCAGCATGTGTTCTGGTTCTTCGGCCACCCCGAGGTGTACATCATGATCCTGCCGGCGTTCGGCGCGGTCAGTTCGATCATCCCGGCGTTCTCGCGCAAACCGCTGTTCGGCTACACCTCGATGGTCTACGCCACCGGGGCGATCGCCTTCCTGTCGTTCATCGTCTGGGCCCACCACATGTTCGTGGTCGGTATCCCAGTGGTCGGCGAGCTGTTCTTCATGTACGCCACCATGCTCATCGCGGTGCCCACCGGGGTGAAGGTCTTCAACTGGGTGAGCACCATGTGGGAAGGCTCGCTGAGCTTCGAGACGCCGATGCTGTTCGCCATCGCCTTCGTCATCCTGTTCACCATCGGCGGTTTCTCCGGGTTGATGCTGGCCATCGCCCCGGCGGACTTCCAGTACCACGATACCTACTTCGTGGTGGCGCATTTCCATTACGTGCTGGTGCCCGGGGCGATCTTCGGCATCTTCGCGTCCGCCTACTACTGGCTGCCGAAATGGACCGGCCACATGTACGACGAAACCCTGGGCAAGCTGCACTTCTGGCTGTCGTTCATTGGCATGAACATGGCCTTCTTCCCCATGCACTTCGTCGGCCTTGCCGGCATGCCGAGGCGGATTCCCGACTACAACCTGCAGTTCGCCGACTTCAACATGGTGTCGTCGATCGGCGCCTTCCTGTTCGGCGCCACGCAGATCTTCTTCCTGTTCATCGTCATCAAGTGCATTCGCGGCGGCGCGCCGGCACCGGCCAAGCCGTGGGACGGTGCCGAGGGGCTGGAATGGACGATTCCCTCGCCCGCCCCTTACCACACCTTCCAGACACCCCCGGAAGTCAAATAGGTAACCACCATGTCCGGCCTGCCGCTCAAACGCCTGGTCCTGCGCCTGCTGATGCTGACGGTGGTGATGTTCGCCTTCGGCTTCGCCCTGGTGCCGATCTACGACGTGATGTGCAAGGCCTTCGGCATCAATGGCAAGACCGGCGGGCAGTACGAAGGCAGCCAGGTCAGCGACACGACGCGCTCGGTGCGGGTGCAGTTCATGTCGACCAATGCCAGCGACATGGTCTGGGACTTCTATTCCACTGCCGACCAGCTCGAGGTCAACCCCGGGGCGGTCAACCAGATGATCTTCATCGCCCACAACCCCACCGACCGGCCGATGAGCGCCCAGGCCATCCCGAGCATCACCCCGGCCGAGGCGGCGGCGTATTTCCACAAGACCGAGTGCTTCTGCTTTACCCAGCAGGTGCTGCAGCCCGGCGAACGCATCGAGATGCCGGTGCGCTTCATCGTCGACCGCGATCTACCGGCCAACGTGAAGCACCTGACACTGGCCTACACCTTGTTCGACATCACTGCGCGTCATCCGCCGGTGGCCCACGCCACGGTAGCCAACGCCCAGGGCGCCCGTTGAGGGAAGGAGAACCGCAATGGCAAGTCATGATCACTACTACGTGCCGGCGCAGAGCAAGTGGCCGATCATCGCCACCATTGGCATGTTCATCACGGTGTTCGGCCTGGGCACCTGGTTCAACGACCTCAAGGCCGGGCACGCGGACTCCCACGGGCCGCTGATCTTCTTCATCGGCGCGCTGTTCCTCGCCTACATGCTGTTCGGCTGGTTCGGCGCGGTGGTCAAGGAAAGCCGCGCCGGGTTGTACAGCCCGCAGCTGGACCGCTCGTTCCGCTGGGGCATGAGCTGGTTCATCTTTTCCGAGGTGATGTTCTTCCTGGCCTTCTTCGGCGCGCTGTTCTACGTGCGCGTGCTCGCCGGGCCCTGGTTGGGGGGCGAGGGGCACAAGGGCATCGCCCACATGCTGTGGCCGAGCTTCGAATTCGCCTGGCCGCTGCTGCACACGCCGGACCCGAAACTGTTCCCGCCGCCCAAGGAAGTGATCGATCCCTGGCACTTGCCACTGATCAATACCATCTTGCTGGTCAGCTCCAGCGTCACCATCACCATCGCCCACCACGCCCTGCGCCGCGACCACCGGGGCGCGCTGAAGCTGTGGCTGGGCCTGACCATTGTCCTGGGGGCCAGCTTCATCGCCTTGCAGGCCTACGAATACCACGAGGCCTACACCAAGCTGGGGCTGACGCTGGGGTCGGGGATCTACGGCGCGACCTTCTTCATGCTCACCGGCTTCCACGGCGCCCACGTGACCCTGGGCACGATCATCCTGTTCGTCATGTTCGTGCGCATCCTGCGCGGGCACTTCAACCCCGACAAGCACTTCGGCTTCGAGGCGGCCAGCTGGTACTGGCACTTCGTCGATGTGGTGTGGGTAGGGTTGTTCATCTTCGTGTATGTGCTTTAGCGCCTCAGAACGGGGCGTGTGACACCAGCTGACCGCTGATGAAGCCCCAGGCCACCAGGCCGATGGTCACGGCGGCCAGCGCCACGCGCACGGTCAGTGCTTTCAGCAGGCGGGTCGAGTTTTCATCGTCCTTGACCAGAAACACCAGGCCACTGAACAGGCTGGCAATCGTGGCCAACAGCATCAGGACAATCGCGGCCTTGAGCATGGCGCTTCTCCGGGGGGATGCGGTGATGTGGATAAGTATAGCGAGGCGCCCGTGAGGCCGTTTCGCCCTGGCTGGATACCCACCCTGGTAGTGCTTGCGCTGCTGCCGGGCCTGGTCGCGCTGGGGTGCTGGCAACTCGGCCGCGCCGATGAAAAACGCGCGCTGCTGGCCACCTACGCCGAGCGCCGGCTCGATACCCCGGTGGCCACCCGCCAATTGCAGCAAGGTCAAGACAACGCCTATCGCCGTGTGCACCTGTACGGCCGCTTAGATGCCGCGCACAGCCTGCTGCTGGACAACCGCATGCGCGATGGCCAGGCCGGTGTCGAGTTGCTGCAGCCGTTCCAGGACCAGGCCAGCGGCCTTTGGCTGCTGGTGAACCGCGGCTGGTTACCCTGGCCCGATCGCCGCGTGCCGGTAAGCTTCGCCACCCCGGACCAGCCTCTGGCGCTGGAGGCCACGGTGTACGTGGCACCGGGCAGCACCTTCCAGTTACACCCAGACCCGGTTGGCGGTCAGTGGCCGCACCTGCTGACGGCAATCGACGCAAGACAGTTGTGGCAACAACTGGGGCGTGACGGTTTCGACCATGAGCTGCGCCTGGAACCAGGCCCGGCCAGCTATCGCCTGGACTGGCCGGTGGTGGCCATGGGCCCGGAAAAACACCAGGGCTACGCCGTGCAGTGGTTTGCCTTGGCCACCGCCCTGGTGCTGCTCTACCTCTACTTCGGCTGGCATCACAAGAAGGAGAAACCCCATGGCCGCCGCCACTGCGCTGGACCTGCCTGAACGTAGCAAACCCAGAGCCCGCGGGCGTTTGCAGCTTATCCTGATTCTCCTGGTGGTGCTCGGGCCGATGGTCCTCGCCACCTGCATGTACAAGCTCAAGTTCTGGGTGCCGGAAGGCCGCAGCTACCACGGGGCGATGCTCGGCAACGGCGAGACCCGCGCGGATATCGGCATCGCTGGCGAGGTTGCACGCTGGCAGTTGCTGGTCAGCGCGCCCCAGGCCTGCGCCGAGGATTGCCAGCGGCTGGTCTACCTGGCGCGGCAGATCCAGGTCGGCCTGGGCCGCGACGCCAGCCGCGCCAGCCATGCCCTGGCGGCGGCCCAGCCGCTGGACGGCGTCTACCAGGCGTTGCTCGAGCGCGAGTATCCGCAACTGCAGCGCTACCCACTCGACGCCTCGCGCTACCTGCAGAAGGTCGGCGAAGCAGGCCCGCAGCTGTGGATCGTCGACCCGCACGGCAACCTGGTATTGCGCTACGACGGCAAGGTCAATGGCAAACATGTCCTCGACGACCTGCGCCACCTGCTCAAGCTGTCCAACATCGGCTAGGAGCCTGCCATGGCCAGACCCGGATTCCGCCTCGCTGTATTCGCCACCCTGCTGGCATTGCTGGTCGTCCTGCTGGGTGCCTATACCCGCCTGACCCATGCCGGCCTCGGCTGCCCCGACTGGCCGGGTTGCTACGGGTTCATCGGCGTGCCCAAGGGCGAAGCGCAGCTGGCCCACGCCGAGCTGCATTTTCCCGACCATCCGGTGGAAGCCGCCAAGGGCTGGGCCGAGATGGTCCACCGCTACTTCGCCGGCACCCTCGCCGTGGTGATCGCCCTGCTCGCCCTACAGGCGCTGCGCCGCCATGCCCGCCATGACCTGCCAGCCCAGCCGTACCGACTGCCTTTGCTGCTGTTGGGCGTGGTGCTGGCCCAGGCGGCGTTCGGCATGTGGACGGTGACCTTGAAGTTGTGGCCACAAGTGGTCACCGCCCACCTGCTGGGAGGCTTCACCACGCTCAGCCTACTGATGCTGCTGTCGCTGCGGTTGTCGCGGGCCTTTGCGCCGTTGCCCAAGTTGCCGCTGAGCCTGCGCCGGGTCGCGGCCCTGGGCTTGTTGGTGGTGATCGGGCAGATCGCCCTCGGCGGCTGGGTCAGCGCCAACTACGCCGCGGTCGCCTGCATCGACCTGCCCACCTGCCATGGCCAGTGGTGGCCGGCGGCGGACTTCAGCAACGGTTTTCACCTGACCCAGCATGTTGGCCCCAACTATCTGGGCGGGCAACTGGACAGCGATGCGCGCACGGCAATCCACATCAGCCACCGCCTCGGCGCGCTGCTGGTCACGGCGGTGCTGCTGATGCTCAGCTGGAAGCTCTATCGCTGCGGCCTGATTGGCCTGGCGCGGCTGGTGCTGCTGGTGTTGGCGTTGCAGGTGGGCCTGGGCATCAGCAACGTGGTGTTCCATCTGCCGCTGGCGGTTGCCGTGGCGCATAACGCCGGGGCGCGTCGCTGCTGCTGTGCATGGTGCTGGTGAACTACCGCATCCGTGTGGTCGACAAGGTCCGCGTCGGCCAGGGCTGGCGCCTGACGCCGGTGGCTGCTGGCAGCGTCGGCCAACCCGCGAGGAGCCCGGCATGGCGACGCTTCTAGACGCCCGGCGAGCGAGTTGGCGCGACTACCTGGAGCTGACCAAGCCCAAAGTGGTAGCGCTGATGCTGATCACCTCGCTGGTGGGCATGTTGCTGGCCAGCCATGGCGGCCCGAGCGCGAGCGTGCTGCTGTTTGGCAACCTCGGCATTGGCCTGTGCGCTGGCGGCGCGGCGGCGGTCAACCATGTGCTGGATCGGCGTATCGATGCGCTGATGGCCCGTACCGATCAGCGCCCGCTGGCCCAGGGGCGGGTCGAGCCCTTGCCGGCGTTGCTGTTCGCCCTGGCCCTGGCACTGCTGGGCATGGCCCTGCTGCTGGTGTTCACCAACCCCCTCACTGCCTGGCTGACCCTGGCCTCGCTGCTCGGCTACGCCGTGCTCTACACCGGCTTTCTCAAGCGTGCCACACCGCAGAACATCGTCATCGGTGGCCTGGCCGGCGCTGCCCCGCCGCTGCTCGGCTGGGTGGCGGTGAGCGGCCAGGTCGGCGCCGAGCCGCTGCTGCTGGTGCTGATCATCTTCGCCTGGACCCCGCCGCACTTCTGGGCCCTGGCCATTCACCGCAAGGCTGAGTACGCCAAGGCCGACATCCCCATGCTGCCGGTGACCCACGGCGAGCGCTACACGCGCCTGCATATCCTGCTGTACAGCCTGATGTTGCTCGCGGTGAGCCTGCTGCCCTACGCCATCCACATGAGCGGTCCGTTGTACCTGGCCTGCGCCCTGGTCCTGGGCCTGCGCTTCCTGCACTGGGCCTGGGTGTTGTACCGTGGCAGCCGGCCGCATGCGGCGATCGGCACCTTCAAGTACTCTATCGGCTACCTGTTCGCGCTGTTCACCGCGATGCTCGTTGACCACTACCTGTTGCTGAGCCTATGACCCGAACCCAGAAAACCGTCTTCATCCTCGTTGCCCTGGTCGCGTTGATCATCGGCCTGACCGTCAACAAGGTGCTCAGCGAGCGCAACCAGCCCAATCCCACCGAGCTGATCGATGCCGGCATCATCTTGCTGCCGCAGAGCCGCACGGTGGCGGACGTGACCATGACCGACCAGAACGGCCAACCGCTGCAACTGGACGATCTGAAGGGCAAGTGGTCGCTGCTGTTCTTCGGCTACACCTACTGCCCGGACATCTGCCCGACTACCCTGGCCCAGTTGCGCCAGGTCAAGAGCGAGCTGCCCACGGAGGCCGTGGACCGCTTGCAGGTGGTGCTGGTGAGCGTCGACCCGAACCGCGACACGCCGAACCAGCTCAAGCAGTACCTGGGCTACTTCGACAAGGACTTCGTCGGCGTTGCAGGATCGATCGAGGACACCCAGAAGCTTGCCAACGCCCTGAGCATTCCGTTCATCCCGGCCGATACCAGCAAGCCCGGCTACACCGTGGACCACAGCGGCAACCTGGCGATCGTCGGCCCGGATGGACGCCAGCGTGGCTTCATCCGGGCGCCGTTCAACAACCAGAAGCTGGTGGCGCAGTTGCCGGGGCTGGTCAAACGCGACTGACCCCGATCGCGCGTTTGACTCCGCTTTCCTGTCGGTTAGGATGACCGGCCTCGAGCATTGGCATGGAGAGCCCGATATGACCTCGCGCGACACGCGCATTCTTGCCTGGCGGCTGGTCTTGCTGCCGCTGCTGCTGTTGGCCCTGGCCATTTGGCAGGGCCATCGCGCCGATGGGCACCGCACCCTTTTACTGGAAGAGCGCGGCCGACTGCATGGCTTCATCGCCGAGGTGGAGCACATGCAGCGCGAGCGCGACCATCGCGACGTCCAGTTCAATGGGCGCCCGGTGAACCCCGCCATGGCCAACAGCATGGCGGTGCTGTATCTGCAGCAGGTCGAGCGCGAGTTGACCTTCGCCCGCATCGGCACCGCGCTGGCGCAGTGGTCGCTGCCGTTGGCGACCTTGCTCACGCTGCTGGGCGTGGGCTCGCTGGTGACGCTGCGCTGGGCCGGCAAGGCTGCGCTGGCCTCAAGGGCCAGGTTGGTGCGCTTGTTCCATAGGGTACGGCAACTGTTACCGCTGGTGCTGGCCGCGCTGATGGTGCTGCTGACCCTGACTGCCGTGCTGGAAATCGCTTATGAAGCGCTCTGGTTGTTCGCGCTGAAGCAGACCTCGGCCGGGGTGCTCAAGCTGCAACTGCTGGTGGGTTTCCTGATTCTGGCAATGCTCTGGCCGCTGTACCGCCTGCCAGGGCATCTCAAGACCATGCTGCAACTGTTCAACCCCGAGCCCCACGACATCTTCGGCACGCCGCTGACCGAGCAGCAGGCGCCTGAGCTGTGGGCCAGGGTGCGGTCACTGGCGCGGCGGCTCGACGCGCTGGAGCCGGACAACATCGTGGTCGGCTGCCTCGAAGGCTTCTACGTGACCTCGGCCGATGTCCTGCTGCAGCCGGACGAACGCCGCCTGCAGGGGCGCACGCTGTACCTGCCGTTGCCGTTGCTGGCGGTGCTCAGCCGCAGCGAAAGCGATGCGGTGATCGCCCACGAGCTGGCCCACTTCTCGGGCGAGGACACCGCCTACAGTATGCGTTTCGCGCCCATCTACCAGGGTGTGTGGCGCAGCATCGGGGTGCTTGGCGAGCACATGGAGGCAGGCTTTCTACGCGGATTGCTGACCCTGCCGGCCTTCGCGCTGGCCGTGTACTCGATGCAGCGATTCGACCATGCCGTGAGCTACTGGAGCCGCGAGCGCGAACTGCTGGCCGATGCCGCAGGCGCGAAGATTGGCGGGCCGCAGGCGGTGGTGGATTCGCTGGTGCGGATCGGCGCGCTGGAGCCGCTGATCGATCAGCACCATGCGCACCTGTGCGGCCAGCCGGAGCAATGGCCGCAGGACCTCCTCGGCGCGGTGCTGGCCCACCTCGAACAGCAACCGATAGCGCTGCCGGACAACGAGCTGGCGGATCAACTGCCCCACCCGACCGATACCCATCCACAGACCTTGCAGCGCATTCAGGCGCTGGGCATGTCGGCCGAGGATGCGCGCCACGGCCAGGCCCTGCGCCCGGTGCTGGTCGACCAGGCGCTGGCTCGCCTTGCCGAGGACGTGCCGGACGTTGCGGCACTGTCACGCCAGCTGACGGCAGCCCTCGGCGGCTTCCTCGCGCGCCAGCGCCAGGAGATGCGCCGCGAGCTGGAGGAACGAGCGCAGGCGGTGCCGAGCGAAAGTATCGTTCGCGAAGGCGCGCAAGTGCGTGGCCGTTTTCTCCTGGTGGTGGCGATCGGCTGCCTGCTGGCCGCGCTATGGTTGGTGCTGGGCGTGAATGTGCACGGCGCCAAGCCTGGGCTGATCACCTTCTTCCGTGTGCTGGCCGTGGGTATTGCCGCCACCGGGGTGATGCTCGGCGTGTTCGGTTGGCGCTTCATCAAACGTGCCGCCACTCCCGCATTGATCCTGACCCGGGACACGGTGCGCTTTGCCAATGCCCCGCAAGCGATCGCGCTGCATTGTTTCGATCAATACATGATCAAGGTCTCGCCTGGCCTGGCGGTGGTGTTGCAGCTGGCCGAGGATGCACCGTTGCCGGTGTTCCACAAGCGCAGGTTCTGGGAGCCCGACGCCAAGTTCGATGCGCGGACCCGGCAGGTCACGTTGGCCTTGGGGCGCTGGAGCGTGGACGGCAAGGCGCTCAGTGGTGGCGAGCTGTCCTTGCTGGTGGGCCGTTACCTGGAGGGAGGCCACGCGCGGCAGGCGCTGCAGGCGTTGGAAGGAGAGTCGGCGGGCGACGCAAGGTAGCGGTTGTCTTGGGCGGCCTCATCGCCGGCAAGCCGGCTCCTACAGGTAGCGGGGTGTCCGTCAATGCGGCGCACCTTCGTGTAGGAGCCGGCTTGCCGGCGATGGTTTCAGCGAGGTCTAGCGGCTCAGAAGCTCGGTACCACTGCGCCCTTGTACTTGTCCGTGATGAACTGCTTCAACTCGGGCGAGTGCAGGGCCGCCTTGAGCTTGTTCATCGCGTCGGAGTTCAGGTTGTCCGGGCGGGCCACCAGGATGTTGACGTACGGCGAGTCGCTACCCTCGATGACCAGCGCGTCTTTCACAGGGTTCAGCTTGGCTTCCAGCGCGTCTTTCTCAGGGTTCAGCTTGGCTTCCAGCGCGTAGTTGGTGTTGATCAGCGCCAGGTCGACCTGGGTCAATACACGCGGAATGGTCGCGGCTTCCAGCTCGCGGAACTTGAGCTTCTTGTCGTTACCGGTGATGTCTTTCACGGTGGACAGGATGTTCTTGTTGTCCTTGAGCTTGATCACGCCGGCCTTGTCCAGCAGCAGCAAGGCACGGCCGCCGTTGGTGGCGTCGTTGGGGATGACCACGGTGGCGCCGTCCGGCAGCTCGTTGAGCGACTTGTACTTGCTCGAGTAGGCGCCCAGCGGCTCCAGGTGCACGCCGACCACACTGACCAGGTCGGTGCCCTTGGCCTTGTTGAACTCATCCAGGTACGGCTGGTGCTGGAAGAAGTTGGCGTCCAGGCGCTTCTCGGCGACCTGCACGTTGGGCTGGATGTAGTCGGTGAACTCCTTGACCTTCAGCTCCACGCCCTCTTTCGCCAATTGCGGTTTGACGAAGTTGAGGATCTCGGCGTGGGGCACCGGGGTGGCGGCGACGGTCAGGGTTTCGGCGTGCGCCGAGAAGGCCGCGACAGCGGCAATGACAGCAAGCAGCTTCTTCATTGATCACTCCTTGTGAGGGCCGCGACGGCCCCCGGGTGGGCCGGCCGGGCCGACCCCATTGGGTTACTTACGGGAAAAATGCACGACCAGTTTGTCGCCCACGCTCTGCAGGACTTGAACCAGGATCAGCAACAGCACCACGGTGACGATCATCACGTCGGTTTGGAAGCGTTGGTAGCCGAAGCGGATCGCCAGGTCGCCCAGGCCGCCGGCACCGACCACGCCGGCCATGGCCGTGTAAGACACCAGGGTGATGGCGGTGACGGTAATGGCCGCGAAGATGCCCGGGCGAGCTTCCGGCAGCAGCGCGTTGGTGATGATCTGGCGGGTCGTTGCCCCCATCGACTGGGTCGCCTCGATGATGCCGCGGTCCACCTCGCGCAGGGCGGTTTCGACCAGCCGTGCGAAGAACGGCGTGGCGCCCACAACCAGCGGTGGGATGGCACCGGCGACGCCCAGCGAGGTGCCGGTGATCAGCACGGTGATCGGGATCATCACGATCAGCAGGATGATGAACGGCAGCGAGCGCAGGATGTTGACCACCAGCGACAGCAACGCGTACACGCCCTTCTGCTCGAACATCTGCCGAGGGCCGCACAGGAACAGCAGCACGCCCAGCGGCAGGCCCAGCAGCACGGTGAAGAACAGCGAGCCGAACAGCATGATCATGGTATCGACGGTGGCCAGCCAGATTTCGGCCCAGTCGACGTTGGCAAAGAAATTCAGGGCGTCCATCAACGCAGTACCTCCATATGTACGTCAGCTGCCGTGAAGCGGGCGAAGGCCGCTTCCATGTCGCCGCCGGTGACGGCCAGGGTCAGCTGCCCATAGGGGACGTCCTTGATGCGGTCGATGCGCCCGGCGAGGATGCTGTAGTCCACGCCGGTCTCGCGGGCCACGGTGCCCAGCAGCGGCGCGTAGGTGGCCTCGCCCTGGAAGGTCAGGCGCACGATGCGGCCCGGCACATGGGCGAAATCGTCGCGCTGTTCGCCTTCGTCGACTTGCTCGTCTTCCTGGACGAAGCGCTTGGTGGTCGGGTGCTGCGGGTGCAGGAACACGTCGGCCACCGAGCCTTGCTCGACGATCTGCCCCGCGTCCATCACCGCCACGCGGTCGCAGACCCGGCGGATCACGTCCATTTCATGGGTGATCAGCACGATGGTCAGCTTCAGCTCACGGTTGATCTCGGCCAGCAGTTGCAGCACCGAGGCGGTGGTCTGCGGGTCGAGGGCGCTGGTGGCTTCGTCGCACAGCAGGATCTTCGGGTTGGTGGACAAGGCGCGGGCGATGCCCACGCGTTGCTTCTGGCCGCCGGACAACTGCGCCGGGTACTTCCTGGCGTGGTCGGAGAGCCCCACGCGGGCCAGCAACTCGGTGACGCGCTTGTCGATCTCGCTGCGCGACAGCTCGCCGGCCAGGGTCAGTGGCAGCGCGACGTTGTCGGCAACGGTCTTGGAGGCCAGCAGGTTGAAGTGCTGGAAGATCATCCCGACCTGCTGGCGCAGGCCGCGCAATTGGGTAGCGTTGAACGCGGTGACGTCTTCGCCGTCGATGATGATCTTGCCACCGGAGGGCTCTTCGAGGCGATTGATCAGGCGCAGCATGGTGCTCTTGCCGGCGCCGGAATGGCCGATCAGGCCGAACACCTGGCCGTCTTCGATGGTCAGGCTGGTCGGATTGAGGGCGGGGATTTCCCTACCGGCGACGCGGTAGGTCTTGTGCACTTGTTGGAACTCGATCACGTAGCGAACCTTGTGGGGCGCATGGAATTTGGGTCAGCGGTTAGCTGGGGTCGCGCATTTTAGCGTTTTCCCATAGCTGTTCTTAGCATTTATTTCGTAATGCACCAATTCCACGGGCATAACGCGACAACTGGTAAACCCGATTGAACGCTCGGCGAAGCGTCCCGGTCACTACAGGACAAGCCCGAATGGGCACGCCTGAAGACTGAAGAGGAGAGCCGATCATGCCCAGCAAGAAAACGGACGCGCCCAGAAACAGTGAAGTTGCCGGCACCCAGACCCCGGACCGAGCCAATACCAACGCCAAACTGCAGAGCCTGGAAGAGGTGCGCAGCGATGCCACCGGCCAGGCCCTGCGGACCAACCAGGGCGTGCGCATCGCCGACAACCAGAACACGCTCAAGGCTGGCGCCCGGGGGCCTTCTCTGCTCGAAGACTTCATCATGCGCGAGAAGATCACCCACTTCGACCATGAGCGCATTCCTGAGCGCATCGTCCATGCCCGTGGCACCGGCGCTCACGGTTACTTCCAGAGTTATGGCTGCCACGCCGAACTGAGCAAGGCCGGTTTCCTCCAGGACCCTGAGAAGATCACCCCGGTATTCGTGCGATTTTCCACGGTCCAGGGGCCGCGGGGCTCAGGCGACACGGTGCGCGACGTGCGCGGCTTTGCCGTCAAGTTCTATACCGATGAGGGTAATTTCGACCTGGTTGGCAACAACATGCCCGTGTTTTTCATCCAGGACGCGATCAAGTTTCCCGATTTCGTCCACGCGGTGAAGCCAGAGCCGCACAACGAAATGCCCACCGGCGGCTCGGCCCACGATACCTTTTGGGATTTCGTCTCCCTGGTGCCGGAGTCGGCGCACATGGTCATGTGGGCCATGTCCGACCGCGCCATTCCGCGTAGCCTGCGGATGATGGAAGGGTTTGGCGTGCACACCTTCCGCCTGATCAATGCCCAGGGCGTGGCCAGTTTCGTCAAGTTCCACTGGAAACCACGCCAGGGCGTGCACTCGCTGCTGTGGGACGAGGCGCAGAAGCTGGCGGGCAAGGACACCGACTTCCAGCGTCGCGACCTTTGGGAGGCCATCGAGACCGGCGACTACCCGGAATGGGAGCTGGGCGTGCAGATCGTTCCGGAGGCGGACGAGCACAAGTTCGATTTCGACCTGCTCGACCCGACCAAGATCATTCCCGAGGAACTGGTGCCGGTGACGCCCCTGGGCAAGATGGTGCTCAACCGCAACCCGGACAACTTCTTCGCCGAAACCGAGCAGGTCGCGTTCTGCCCAGGGCACATCGTGCCGGGCATCGATTTCACCAACGATCCGCTGCTACAGGGCCGGTTGTTCTCCTACACCGACACCCAGATCAGCCGTCTCGGTGGGCCGAACTTCCACCAGATCCCGATCAACCGCCCGGTGGCGCCCAACCACAACAACCAGCGCGATGCGATGCACCAGCATGTATTGCACAAGGGGCGCGCCTCCTACGAGCCGAATTCCATCGATAGCGGCTGGCCCAAGGAGACGCCGCCAGGGCCGCAGGATGGCGGTTTCGAGAGCTATCAGGAGCGCATCGACGCACACAAGATCCGTGAGCGCAGCGAGTCGTTCGGCGATCACTTCTCCCAGGCGCGGTTGTTCTTCCAGAGCATGAGCGCGACCGAGCAGCAGCACATCGTCAAGGCCTACAGCTTCGAGTTGGGCAAGGTCGAGCGCGAGCATATCCGCGCCCGCGAGGTGAACGAGATCCTCGCCAACATCGACCTGAAGCTCGCCGCGGCGGTGGCGGCCAACCTTGGCCTGCCTGCGCCGAAGGCCGGGACCGTGCAGGTCAAGGGTAGCCAGCTCAAGCAATCGCCAGCCCTGAGCCAGATGAACCACCTGGGCGATGTCGGCATCAAGGGGCGCAAGATCGCCGTACTGGTGGCCGATGGCGTGGACGCCGGCAATGTCGACCACTGGCGCAAGGCGCTCGAGGCGCACAGTGCGCGCATCCTCGTGCTTGGCCCGACGTCGGCTCCGGTCAAGGCGGCCGATGGCAAGGCGCTGGCAGTGGATGCCTCGATGGAGGGGATGCCCTCGGTGATGTTCGATGGGGTGGTGGTGCCCGGTGGCAAGAAGGCCCTGGATGCGCTGGCGGGTAGCGGGTTGGCCAAGCATTTCTTGCTGGAAGCCTACAAGCACCTCAAGGCGATCGCCTTCGCTGCCGAGGGCAAATCGCTGGTCGACGGGCTTGGGCTCAAGGCGGACAAAGGCTTGCTGCTGGGGGATGACCAGAAGGCAGTGGAAGCCTTCGTGAAGGCGGTCGAGGCACATCGGGTTTGGGAACGGGAGGCTGCGGCCGAGGCTGTTCCTGCCTGAGGAGGGCTGCTTTGCAGCCCATCGCCGGCAAGCCGGCTCCTAAGGGTAGGAGCCGGCTTGCCGGCGATGGGGCGCTGACGGATTCACTGCTGATGCGGAATCAGCACCACCTGCGCCGGCAGCGAGCGCTGGATCTCGTGCTTTTGCTTCAAGGCGAATCCGCTGTCGATCTTGTGCACGCGCTTTTCCAGGAGGGTCTTCAGCCAAGGTGCGTCTTGCGTGCGCGGCACCTGGAACACCACGTCACACTGGTAATTCACCACATCCTTGGCGATCTCGTCGAGTTGCCGACGCATCGCTGCAATATCGGTAGTTTTCAATGCCACCACGGTGCTTGGCGCGGTGGGGTCGATCACGCGCGCCGCTGGCTTGGCCTCGGCCGCTTTCAACGCCGCCTCGGCCTTTTCCAGTTCAGCCTTGCGCGCCATGGCGACGGCATCGCCACCGGTCACCGCCGGAGCCTGTGGCATCAGCGCGCGAGCGCGGGCCAAGGCAGTGGCAGCGGCGTTGACATCGCCCTTTTGCAGCACGATCTGGCTACGTTGCAGGTAGGCCTCGGCCAACTGTCGCTGGTATTGCTCCAGGCGCGAGTCATCCGGCGCCTGGGCTTGCAAGGCGGCCAATTGGTCTTCGGCTGTGGCCAGCTCGTTGCTGGCGATACTTTGCTGCAGCTGCTGCCAGGCATCGGCTTGGGCAGGTGCGGTGGCCTGGTCCACCGGCGCGCTGGAACACGCGGCCAGGAACAGGGAAAACGCGGCAACAAGCAGATAACGGGATGCGAACGGCTTCATTCCTGCGACTCTCTATTTGCGCAAAAAGCGAGCAAGTCTACACCCAGGTGCGCACGCTCGAAAACAAGTCTTACAGACCCTTTACCCGGCAAATGGTTGCAGGATGCGCCGTGACGCATCCTCAATTTCCTATCTTTTCGGCAGGGCCAGGCTCAGCAAGAATAGCACTGCGGCGCAGACCACGATCGACGGGCCGGCCGGGGTGTCCTTGAACCAGGACATGGCCAGGCCGCCGCAGACCGCGACCACGCCCAGCACGCTGGCACCCAGCGCCATCTGTTCCGGTGAGCGGGCATGGCGTTGCGCGGTTGCCGCCGGAATGATCAGCAGCGAGGTGATCAGCAGCACGCCGACGATCTTCATCGCCACCGCGATGACCACCGCGATCAGCAGCATCAGCCCCAGGCGCAGGCCTGCCACCGGCAGGCCTTCGACCATGGCCAGCTCTTCGTGCACGGTCACTGCCAGCAGCGGCCGCCACAGGGCGGCGAGCAGTACCAGCACCAGGGCGCTGCCGCCGAGGATCCAGGCCAGGTCGGTGGTGCTGATGGCCAGCAGGTCACCGAACAGGTAGGCCATCAGGTCGATGCGCACATCGTGCATGAAGCTCAGCGCCACCAGGCCCAGCGACAGGGTGCTGGGCGCGAGGATGCCGAGCAGGGTATCGGAAGCCAGTGGCTGACGTTGCTGCAAGGTCACCAGCAGGATCGCCAACAGCAGGCAGCCGACGGTCACCGCCAGCGCCGGGCTGACGTCCAGGGCAAAGCCCATGGCCACCCCCAGCAACGCGGCGTGGGACAGGGTGTCACCGAAATAGGCCATGCGCCGCCACACCACGAAGGAACCCAGCGGGCCCGCCACCAGCGCCAAGGAAAGACCCGCAAGCAGGGCATACAGAAGAAAATCAGCCATGCTTGCAGTGCTCTCCGTGAACATGGGTGCCGGGGGCGACCACCGAGCCATGCAGGTCGTGGCTGTGGTCGTGGTGGTGGTGATAGATGGCCAGGCTCGGGGCGTTCTGACCGAACAGCTCGACGAAAGCGGGGTCGCCACTGACCTGCTCCGGGTGGCCGGAGCAACATACGTGGCGGTTCAGGCAGACCACCTGGTCGGTGGTGCTCATCACCAGGTGCAAATCGTGGGACACCATCAGCACGCCGCAGCCGTGGCGGTCGCGCAGGCGGGTGATGAGGTTGTACAACTCGGTCTGGCCGACCACGTCCACACCTTGCACCGGTTCGTCCAGCACCAGCAGTTGCGGCTCGCGCAGCAGGGCGCGGGCCAGCAGCACGCGTTGCATCTCGCCGCCGGAAATGGTCTGGATGGGGCTGTCGATGACCTGTTCGGCGCCCACTTCCTGCAGCGCCGAGAGAGCGGCGGCGCGGTCTACACCGGGTACCAGGCGCAGGAAGCGCAGCACCGACAGTGGCAGCGTTGCATCCACCTGGATCTTTTGCGGCATGTAGCCGATACGCAGCTTCGGCTTGCGCCATACCTTGCCGCGGTGTGGTTTCAACAACCCGAGCACGGCGCGCACCAGGGTGGTCTTGCCGGCACCGTTGGGGCCGATCAGGGTGACGATCTGCCCCGGTGCCACCGACAGGTCGATGCTGTCCAGCACTGCCTCGCCGCCGAAGGTGACGCCGACCTGCTCCAGGCGGATCAATGCGTCGCTCATGCCGCGCTCCGGCAGTTGCTGCACAGGCCGACCACCTCGACCGTCTGGGTCTCGACACTGAAGCCCACGTCCAGGGCGCTGGCGACGATGGCGTCGCTGATGCTCTGCTGTTCCAGCTCGATGGCCACGTGGCATGCGCGGCAGATCAGGAACTGGCCCTGGTGCGCGTGCTCTGGATGGCTGCAGCCGATGAAGGCGTTGAGCGAGGCGATGCGGTGTACCAGGCCGTTTTCCAGGAGGAAGTCCAGCGCGCGGTACACGGTGGGCGGCGCGGCGCGGCGGCCGTCCTGCTCGCTGAGCACGGCGAGGATGTCGTACGCGCCCAGCGGCTTGTGGCTCTGCCACACCAGCTCCAGCACGCGGCGGCGCAATGCGGTCAGGCGCAGGCCCTGGCGGGTGCACAGGGCATCGGCTTCGGACAATGCGCTGTGCACGCAATGGGAATGATCGTGAGGACGGTTGGCCAGCGGCGTGATGGACATGGGCAGCGACGGTTCTGGATGGAGACGTTATTATGTTACCTGTTTCTGACGAGCCGAGTATTAAACGTGTCCCGATTCCTTGTGCTTTTTGTCGCTTTCATCGCGTGCTCGGCGCAGGCCGACGTGCGCGTGCTGACCAGTATCAAGCCCCTGCAGCAGATTGCCGCAGCGGTGCAGGACGGCGTCGGCAGCCCCGATGTGCTGCTGCCGCCTGGCGCTTCGCCGCACCACTATGCCTTGCGCCCTTCCGACGTGCGACGGGTTGCCGATGCCGATTTGCTCTACTGGATCGGCCCCGACATGGAGAGCTTCCTGCCGCGGGTGCTGGGTAGCCGCAGCAAGCCCACGGTGGCCGTGCAGACGCTCAAGGGCATGCACCTGCGCCACTTCGGCGAGGACAGCCAGTCCCACGAGGAAGAGGCGCATGACGATCATGACCACGACCACCGTCCGGGCAGCCTCGATGCCCACCTGTGGTTGTCGACGGTCAACGCGCGGGTGATCGCATTGACGATGGCCGCCGACCTGGCGCGCACCGACCCGGCCAATGCCGCGCGCTACATGGCCAACGGCCGGGCCTTCGTCGAGCGCATGGACGCTCTGGATGCGCGCATCAAGGCACGCGTGGCAGGTGTCGCCGACAAACCCTACTTCGTGTTCCACGAGGCGTTCGACTACTTCGAAAATGCCTATGGCCTGAAGCACACCGGGGTGTTCAGCGTGGCCTCCGAGGTACAGCCCGGTGCCCAGCACGTGGCGGCGATGCGCGCGCGTTTGCAGGAAGTGGGCAAGACCTGCGTGTTCAGCGAGCCACCGATCCGCCCGCGTCTGGCCGAGACGTTGACTGCCGGGTTGCCTGTGCGTCTGGCGGAGTTGGATGCGTTGGGGGGTACCGATCCGGTGGATGGCAAGGGCTATGAGCGCCTGCTGGAGAAGCTGGGCAGTGACCTGGCGGGGTGCCTGGAGCAGCTCTGAGCCTGTAATGGCCCTTTCGCGGGCAAGCCCGCGAAAGGGCCGACGCGGCCTAGAGTGCGAACGGCAGGTGCAACGCCACCTGCTGACGCTGCGCCAGGCGCACCTCGAACTCGCGCGGGTCATGGATCATCACATCCATGCCGGCGAACGCCTGGGCTGCGATCAGGCGCGACAGCCAGAAACGCACGCACGCCACACGTAGCATTTCCGGCCACAACTCGGCCTCGGCCGCGGTGAACGGCCGCAGCGCCGCATAGGCCGCCAGCAGGGCCTGGGCGCGCGGTACGTCGATGGCGCCGTGTGCGTCCAGGCACCAGTCGTTCACGGTGATGGCGATGTCATACAGCATCGGCCCCGAGCAGGCGTTGTAGAAGTCGATCACGCCGGTCAGGTGGGTGCCTTCGAACATCACGTTGTCACGGAACAGGTCGGCATGCAGGTTGGCCCGTGGCAAGGCCAGGATCTGCGCCTTGTGCGCCTCGATCTCGGCCAGCGCCGGCTGCAGCAGCGCCGCCTGCTGCGCGTCCAGGTGCGGCAGCAGTTCGGCGCCGCTGGCCAGCATCCAGTCCAGGCCCCGGTCGGTCCGGCGTTCGATGATGCGCTCGCGGGTCGCCAGGTGAATGTGCGCCAACAGCTCGCCCACCTGGGCGCAATGTTGGTTGTTCGGAACCTTGATGTGCTTGCCCGACAGCCGTGGCTGCAACAGCGCCGGCTTGCCGCACAGCTCGCGCAGGGCGTTGCCGTCGCGGTCACGCAGGGCGTAGGGCACAGGCATGTCGGCGTCGTGCAGCACGTCGAGCAGGTCGATGAAGAACGGCATGTCCTCCACCGGGCCTCGTTCGACCAGCGTCAGGACGAACTCCCCCTGTTCGAGGCTGACGAAGAAATTGCTGTTTTCGGTGCCGGCGGCAATGCCCTGGAAATCGAGCAGACGGCCCAGCTCGTACGGCGCCAGAAAGGTTTCCAGCTCAGGCCGGGTCACGGGGGTGAAGACTGACATGATGAAGAGTTGCCCATGCGGGCACTTCCGCCGGGAAGTGCCAGGTTGATGTAAGTGATGCGCGTCAGATTACCACTCGAAGATCTTCCAGGACGGAATCAGCATGTCCGGTTGGTCGGATCGAACGAAATTGCCATCGGAGCCATCGGCGCGTACCAGGAAATAAGGCTTGCCATGTTTCGGCGTGACCTTGATCGCATACAGGAAGCCGTTCTGGCGGTACTCCTGGATGGTTCGGTCGCCTTCGGTGCGGATGGTTACCTCGGGATCGGCCGAGGGCGCGTCATCCGCAGCCATTGCGACGACAGGCATGGTTGCCAACAGGCCGAGCAGTAACAGGCGATTGAGTCTACGCATGATAACCTTGTCCCTTTGTCGTCATTGATCCGGCTATTCTAGCTCCGGACCCGCCGAAAAGGTTGATTCTGCTCATGAGCCAAGCGCCCCTCGTCCTGGTGGACGGTTCCTCCTACCTCTACCGCGCCTTCCACGCCCTGCCGCCGCTGACCACCTCCAAGGGCATGCCGACCGGCGCGGTCAAAGGGGTGCTGAACATGCTCAAGAGCCTGCGCAAGCAATACCCCGACAGCCTGTTCGCCGTGGTCTTCGACGCCAAGGGCGGCACCTTCCGCGACGCCATGTTCGCCGAGTACAAGGCCAACCGCCCGAGCATGCCGGACGACCTGCGGGTACAGGTCGAGCCGCTGCACGCCAGCGTCAAGGCCCTTGGCTACCCATTGCTGTGCGTCGAGGGCGTCGAGGCGGACGACGTGATCGGCACCCTGGCCCGCAGCAGCGCGGCTTTGGGCCGTCCGGTGATCATCTCGACCGGTGACAAGGACATGGCGCAGCTGGTGGACGGCCACGTCACCTTGGTCAATACCATGACCGGCAGCGTGCTGGACGTTGCCGGCGTGCACGAGAAGTTCGGCGTCGGCCCCGAGCACATCATCGACTTCCTCGCCCTGATGGGCGACAAGGTCGACAACATCCCAGGGGTGCCTGGCGTTGGCGAAAAGACCGCGGTCGGCCTGCTGACCGGCATCGGCGGTGGCCTGAGCGACCTGTACGCCAACCTCGACAAGGTCCCGACCCTGGCCATCCGGGGTGCCAAGACCCTGCCGGCCAAGCTCGAGGAGCACCGCGACGCGGCGTTCCTGTCGTACGAGCTGGCCACCATCAAGCTCGATGTGCCACTCGATATCGAAGTCGAGGCGCTGGTCTGCGGCGAGCCTGATCGCGAGGCGCTGCTGGCGCTGTATACCGAGATGGAGTTCAAGAGCTGGATCGCCGAGGTGCAGCGTGACGCGGCCCAGGCCGGCGAAGCCATCGAGGCGGTCGAGCCACCGGCGGCCCAGGTCGAACCGAAGTATCACACTATCTACGAGCAGGCCGACTTCGACGTCTGGCTGGAGAAACTGCGCCAGGCGCCACTGTTCGCCTTCGACACCGAGACCACCAGCCTGGATGCCCAGCAGGCGCAGTTGGTCGGCCTGTCGTTCGCGGTCGACCCGTTCGAGGCGGCCTACGTGCCGCTGGCCCACGACTATGAAGGCGCTCCGGCCCAGCTCAGCCGCGAGGCGGTGCTGCTGGCGCTCAAGCCGCTGCTGGAAGACCCGAACAAGGCCAAGGTCGGGCAGAACGCCAAGTACGACATCAATATCCTCGCCAATGGCTCGCCGGCCATCGAGATGCGCGGCGTGGCCTACGACACCATGCTCGAGTCGTACGTGTACAACTCCACCGCTACCCGCCACGACATGGACAGCCTGGCGCAGAAGTACCTCGATCACACCACCATCACCTTCGAGCAGATCGCCGGCAAGGGCGCCAAACAGCTGACCTTCAACCAGATCCCCCTGGACAAGGCCGGCCCCTACGCCGCCGAAGATGCCGACATCACCCTGCGTCTGCACCACGCCTTGCAGGCGCGCCTGGCGCAGACGCCGAGCGTGCAGCCGGTGTTGATGGACATCGAGATGCCACTGGTGCCTGTGCTGGCCCGGATCGAGCGCCAAGGTGCGTTGGTCGATGCCGAGTTGCTGAAGGTGCAAAGCGGCGAGCTGGGCGTGAAAATGGCCGAACTGGAACGCCGGGCTTTCGAACTGGCTGGCGAGGAGTTCAACCTCGGATCGCCCAAGCAGCTCGGCTCGATCCTCTACGACAAGCTGGGCATGCCGGTGCTGAGCAAGACCGCCAAGGGCCAGCCCTCCACCGCCGAGGCGGTGCTCGACGACCTTGCCGTGCAGGGCTATCCGCTGCCCGAGGTGCTGATGCAGTACCGCAGCCTGAGCAAGCTCAAGAGCACCTACACCGACAAGCTGCCGGGGCAGATCAACCCGCGCACCGGGCGTATCCACACGTCCTACCAGCAGGCGGTGGCGGCCACCGGGCGGCTGTCGTCGAGCGACCCGAACCTGCAGAACATCCCGATCCGCACCGCCGAAGGCCGGCGCATTCGCCAGGCCTTCGTCGCCAGCCCCGGCTACAAGCTGCTGGCGGCGGACTATTCGCAGATCGAACTGCGCATCATGGCCCACCTGGCCAAGGATGAAGGCTTGCTGCATGCCTTCCGCAACGACCTGGACGTGCACCGGGCCACGGCTGCCGAAGTGTTCGGCGTGGACCTGGATGCGGTCACCACCGATCAGCGCCGCAGCGCCAAGGCCATCAACTTCGGCTTGATCTATGGCATGAGTGCGTTCGGCCTGGCCAAGCAGATCGGCGTCGACCGCAAGCAGTCGCAGGACTACATCGACCGCTACTTCGCTCGCTACCCAGGCGTGCTGGCGTACATGGAGCGCACCCGCGCCCAGGCCGCCGAGCAAGGCTTCGTCGAGACCCTGTTCGGTCGCCGCCTGTACCTGCCGGACATCAACGCCAAGAACCCGGCCCTGCGCAAGGGCGCCGAGCGCACGGCGATCAACGCGCCCATGCAGGGTACCGCTGCCGACATCATCAAGCGGGCGATGGTCAATGTCGACAACTGGCTGAGCAGCACTGGGCTGAATGCGCGGGTGATTCTGCAGGTGCACGACGAACTGGTGCTGGAGGTGCGCGAGGAACTGCTCGAGCAGGTGAAAGATGAAATTCGCCAGCATATGAGCAGCGCTGCGCAGCTGGATGTGCCGTTGCTGGTCGAGGTGGGTGTTGGCTCGAATTGGGACGAAGCTCACTGATTGAGCGGGCAAAGCTGTGTAGGATCCGTGGCGAGTGCTGCGGATCTTGGCAGACGGTTCTTAAGTTTCATGAAACTATCGCAAATAGTTTCGAGGGGGCTGGAACTAAACCAGTGAAACGCTACTCAGAGTAACTGAATGGCTGGTGAAGCCTTTCGATGCTCCTATGTTGTGTTAAGTGTTGGCAGATATCTGGACTTGCCCTAGCGGTCCGGACTTGAACCCCGAACTTCCCCCTCCCCATACGAAGTCCGGGGTTTTTTTTGCCTGCGATTTGCCTGGGGGGTGCGGGCTGGGCTTTGGGCTTGGGCTTGGGCTTGGGCTTGGGTGGTTGATCCGAGTGTTGTAGCGGCGCTACCGGCCCCTTCCGCCTTCACGGCGGGTCCCTTTTTTCTTGGAAAAAGGGACGCAAAACCGCTTGCTCCCACATACGGCCCCTACGCTGCGCTTCGGGGTTCCCTCGCTTCGGCGGCTTGCGGGCCCGCGCGGCCTACGACTTGCTCCGCAAGTCTACATCTCGCGCCTCCGGCTACGCCGGAGGGTGCTGCGCACCTGGCCCTCCAGCCGCCTACGCTCGGCCTCCTGAGGTCGCGGGTAGATCAAGATCAACAGCAAGATCAAGAGCAGATCAAAAGCCAGAGCAACGGCAGGCGAATCGCTGCGCTCTCGCTTACCTTTACCTATCGCTTTGTGTTGTAGCGGATAGCACGGTGTCTCTTTCGAAGATAACGCCAGTGCAGGCGCCGCCGCTAACTTCGCGACGTCAGGAGGCCGAGCGTAGGCGCCTGTAGGGCCAGGTGCGCAGCACCCTTCGGCGCAGCCGAAGGCGCGAGATGTAGACTTGCGGAGCAAGTCGTAGGCCGCGCGGGCCCGGAAGGCGCCGTAGCGAGGGGACCCGTAGCGCAGCGGAGGGCCGGATGCAGGAGCGAGCGGTTTTGCCTACTTTTTCCAAGAAAAAAGTAGGCCGCCGTAAAGGCGGAAGGGGCCAGTAGCGCCGCTACACAAAATGGACCGTTCCCAATCTCAATGCCAACAAGCCAAGCCAAACCCCCGACAATCCGTGAAGAACCTTATTATTCCGCCGGCTTGTCTTCCAGCTCCATCCAATCCGCCAGCACCCGGTAGGCCTCCTCCAGGCCCAGGCGCTTGGGCGCCGAGAACAACTGGATGGTCACCCCCTCGCCCCAGCCCTTGCGGATTTCCGACTGCACCTTGAGCAAGGTGTTCTTGCCCGCACCATGGGTCAGCTTGTCAGCCTTGGTCAGCAGGATGTGCATGGGCATGCCACTGGCCTTGGCCCAGTCAAGCATCATCTTGTCGAAATCGGTCATCGGATGGCGCACGTCCATCATCAGGATGACCCCGCGCAGGCACTCGCGGCTGCCGAGGTAGGCTTCCAGGTGGCGCTGCCAGTGCTGCTTGAGCGGGATAGGGACTTTTGCATAACCGTAGCCCGGCAGGTCGACCAATCGCCGTTCATCGTCCAGACTGAAGAAATTCAACAGCTGGGTGCGCCCCGGGGTTTTCGAGGTACGCGCCAGGCTGGCATGAGTCAGGGTGTTGAGGGCGCTGGATTTGCCGGCGTTGGAGCGGCCGGCGAAAGCCACCTCGTAACCCTGGTCTTCCGGGCATTGTTCGACCTTGGCTGCGCTGAGGGCGAATTTGGCTTTCTGGCAGAGGCCGAGGATGGGGTTCTTGACTTGCATGGGATATCCGATGTGGGTGTTGCCAACGCCAAGGCCGGCAAGCGGTGTCGTTTCCGTTTGGATGGCGGAAGTATATAATGCCCCAGTTTTTGTGTGCTCATTCTTCCAGCGAAGAGGAATGCGCATGGGGTGTCGAACAATAGCTCGCGCATCAGAACGCAGCGCGGCCCCCAACCCTGTCAGGTCGATGCGCATGGCGCAATGGCTGCTTGCTGTCGGTATGTTCCTGCCGTTTTACGGCGCACAGGCTACACAGGATCCCGAGGCGTTGTACAACCGCACGTGTGCGGCCTGTCACGCCGGGCAGTTGCCACAGGCACCCAAGCGGGGTGACCGGGCAGCTTGGGAGCCAAGGCTGGCGCAAGGTGTGGACGCACTGGTGGCGCACGTTACCCAGGGTTTCAAGGCTATGCCGCCGCGTGGATTGTGCATGGACTGCAGTGCCGAGGACTACCGTTTGGTCATCCTTTGGATGAGCGGCAGTCCCGATACATAACATTTCACCCTTAGCCGTGTTGGATTAGCTGATGAACAAACTAGTCGTGAGTCTGCTGTTGACCATGGGTGTCGCAGGTGCAGCCACTGCTGCCGAGCCCATCAAAGGCGATGCTGCCGCCGGCCAGGCCAAGACGGCCGTCTGTGGCGCCTGCCACAACCCCGACGGCAACAGCCTGGCGCCGAACTTCCCGAAACTGGCCGGCCAGGGCCAGCGCTACCTCGAGAAACAACTGCACGACATCAAGTCCGGCAAGCGTACCGTGCTGGAGATGACCGGCATGCTGACCAATTTCAGTGAACAGGATCTGGCCGATATCGCTGCCTACTTCTCCAGCCAGAAGGGTAGCGTGGGGGCCGCCGATCCGAAGCTCGTCGAACGTGGCCGCGCCCTGTTCAACGGTGGCGATCTGGAAAAAGGCATGCCGGCCTGTACCGGTTGCCACTCACCCAACGGCGCTGGCATCGCGCTGGCCGGTTTCCCGCATCTGGGCGGCCAGCATGCACAATACGTGTCCAAGCAGCTCACCGATTTCCGCGAGGGCAACCGTTCCAACGATGGCGACGCGATGACCATGCGCACCATCGCCGGCAAGCTCAGCAACAAGGATATCGAGGCCTTGGCCAGCTATATCCAGGGTCTGCATTAACGTTCGGTTAATGTTGTGGGACTAAGGATGAAAGGGCGGCGCGGACCGCCCTTTTTTTCGTCCGCAGCCGTTACACTACGAACTCGGGCCCTTCCCGACCAGTCTCAGACCAGGTCGCGTCGAGGCGACCAATGAATGCTCAGGAGTAAAGCATGCGTAAACTGATTCTCAGCGCCGCGCTGGTCGCAGCCAGCGTCTTCGGTATGACTGCCGTACAGGCCGCCGAGCCTGCCACTGCCGGCAAGGAATACATCGAGCTGAGCAACCCTGTTCCGGTATCCCAGCCAGGCAAGATCGAAGTGGTCGAGCTGTTCTGGTACGGCTGCCCCCATTGCTATCACTTCGAGCCGACCATCAATCCCTGGGTCGAAAAACTGCCCAAGGACGTCAACTTCAAGCGTGTACCTGCCATGTTCGGCGGCCCATGGGATGCCCACGGCCAGATGTTCCTGACCCTCGAAGCCATGGGCGTCGAGCACAAGGTCCACGCTGCGGTGTTCGATGCCATCCAGAACCAGCACAAGCGCTTGACCGATCCTGCGGAGATGGCCGACTTCCTCGCCACCCAGGGCGTCGACAAGGACAAGTTCCTGGCCACTTACAACTCCTTCGCCATCAAGGGCCAGGTCAACCAGGCCAAGGAACTGGCCAAGAAGTACGAAGTCACCGGCGTACCGAGCATGGTGGTCAACGGCAAGTACCGCTTCGACCTCGGCACCGCCGGTGGGCCGGAAGGCGTGCTGAACGTCGCCGACCAGCTGATCGACAAGGAGCGCGCCGCTAAGTAAGCGGCGCAGCCCCATGCCCCGCTTCCGTACCACGCGCGGCATTGGCCTGCACCAGCCGCAGGTCAACGAGCATCACCTGCAGGCCCCTGGCCTGCCCGAGGATGGTCGCCTGCGGCTGCTCAGTTTCAACATCCAGGTCGGCATCAGCACCGAGCGCTACCGGCACTACCTGACCCGCAGCTGGCAGCACCTGTTGCCGCATACCGGCCGCGCCGGCAACCTGCAGCGCATCGGCGAACTGCTCAACGACTTCGACCTGGTGGCCCTGCAGGAGGCCGACGGCGGCAGCCTGCGTTCGGGGTATATCAATCAGGTGGAGCACCTGGCCCAGTTGGGCGCCTTCCCCTACTGGTACCAGCAGCTCAACCGCAATCTCGGGCGTTTCGCCCAGCACAGCAATGGCGTGCTCAGCCGCCTCAAGCCGCAACTGCTCGAGGACCATCCGCTGCCTGGCCCCGCCGGCCGGGGCGCGATCCTGGTGCGTTTCGGCGAGGGCGAGGATGCCTTGATCGTGGTGATGATGCACCTGGCGCTCGGGGCCAAGACCCGCGCCCTGCAACTGGGCTACATCCGCGAGCTGATCGGCGGCTACCGCCATCAGGTGCTGATGGGCGACATGAACACCCACGCCAACGACCTGCTCGAGCGCTCGCCGCTGCGAGATCTGGGGCTGGTCGCCCCGCAGGTCGAGGCCACTTTCCCCAGCTGGCGCCCGCAACGCTGCCTGGACCATATCCTGCTCAGCCCGAGCCTGACCCTGGAGCGGGTCGAGGTCCTGGCTCAGCCGATTTCAGACCACCTTCCCGTCGCCGTCGAGATCCGATTGCCTGATGCATTGACTGTGGATACGCTGCCGGTCCTGAGCTAGATCAACCTTGGCGGGGCCAACCCTCAAGTGTTGCCAACTCGCGCCGACAGCCAGTACACACAGCCACCCGATGCACCACCGTTGCGGATCAAGGCATGACCGAAGAAGCTGAGCGCTGGAAAGAAAAATACCTCAAAAGCATCGAACAGCAGGAAAAGCTCGAACGTCGCTGGGAAGCGCGTCTCGACCTGCTGCGCCGTGGCCTGGTACGCAGTTCGCTGGCCGCCGAAGGCAGTGACAAGGCGGTCGACGAATGCATGAAGGAAATGCGCGAGGTCATCCGCCGCGACAACATGGATGCAGGCCTGGCCGGGTTGATCCCGCGTCTGGAAAAGGCCGTGCTGGACTCCGAACAGCGCCGCGAAACCCGCATGAACCAGGTCAGCGACGCGCTCACCGCATTGGTGACCCAGCTCCAGGCCCTGCCGTTGTCCGGAGACCTGTCCCGGCCCTTGAAGAAGCTGGCGAAGAAGCTCGACGGAGGCGTCAGCCAGTCGCGTGAGCTGCCGCCGCTGTTGAGCGAGCTCAGCGGCCTGCAGGGTCGGGCGCTGTCTTCGTTGAGTACGCCGGAGGAGTCGCGGCCTGGATTGTTCCAGCGGTTGTTCGGTGGCCGCGACGGCGAGGCGCACGATGATGTGCAGGCCCCTGCCGAGGCTGAGCCGGCGGCGGCTGCAGCATCTGTCGCCGAGCCGCCAGCTGCGCCCGAGCCACCCGAAACTGCCGATATCGACGAATTGCAGCCTCTGGCTCCTGTCGCTCAGCCCCCTGAACAGGCTCCAGTGGCCGATGGCGATGCCGAGGTGGGCGATGCGCGTCAGGAAGACCCTGCGCCACAGGCGCAACCGGCGGCGTCCCCTCTCGCCGCGACAGTGCCAGTCGAAATCGTCTCGGAGCCGGCGCCCACCGAGCACACCCCCTCCGAGCCGGCGCCCACCGAGCACATCCCCTCCGAGCCCGACGCTGAGCCGGAACAAGGTACCGCCGCCGCCCCAGTAGAGCCAATGGCAGACACAGCCGAGGAACTGCAGGGCGAGGACGGCCCCTACGCGCTCCCCGATGCCGTCGAGCCTCCATATAGCCAAGTGGCGGCGCACATCGAGCAGACCCTGCTCGGCCTGCTCGACGACCTCAGCCTGCCCGAACGCCACAAGGCCCAGGCCCTGGAAATGCGCAATCGGGTGGCACGCGGGCTGAACTGGTACGAGCTGATACCTGTGCTCGATGACCTGGCGGTGCTCATGCTGGCGATCACCGACAGCGGCCAGCATGAATTCGAGGCCTACCTGCAGCAGCTCAACGAGCGCCTGGAAGGTTTCCAGAGCCACCTGCACGAAGCCAGTGCGGGCCACGCCGACAACAGTTCGGCGGCGCGGGACCTGGACAATCAGCTGCGCGAGCAGGTCGGCGGGCTGCAGCACAGCGTGCAGGGCGCCGCGGATGTCGACAGCCTCAAGCACATCCTGGAAAACCGCCTGGAAGGCCTGTTGACGACCATGGACGAGCACCAGCACGCCCGGGACCTGCGCGAACAGGAGCTGGCGGGGCGCTTGCACGGCCTGGCCGAACGCGTGGCGAACATGGAGCAGGAGGCGCTCGGTTACCGCGAACACCTGGAGGAGCAGCGCCAGAAGGCGCTGATCGACCCTTTGACCGGCTTGCCGAACCGGGCGGCGTGGAGCGAGAGGGTGGAGCGCGAAATCCTCGACTGGCAGGAGAACGGTGGCCACCTGGCCATGGCCATCCTCGACCTGGACCACTTCAAGCGGATCAACGACAGCTATGGCCACCTGGCCGGGGACAAGGTGCTGAAGATCGTTGCTGGTCAGTTGAGCAAGCGCCTGCGCGGGCGCGACTTCATCGCCCGCTTCGGCGGCGAAGAATTCGTCTTGCTGCTGCCGCAGACCTCGCCACCTGCGGCTGCGCAGGTAGCCGAAAGCATGCGCGCAGCGATCGAGGCCTGCCCGTTCCATTTCAAAGGCGAGCGTGTGGTGATCACCGTCTCCATCGGCCTGGGCACGTTCCGCACCGGCGAGCGTGGCGACCAGGTGCTCAAGCGTGCCGACGATGCGCTCTACCGCGCCAAGTCGCAGGGACGCAACCGCGTAGAGCAAGGCTAGCGGTTATACTGTAGCGCTCCCCAGCAGAGGCTCTTGATGTGTTCTCCTTCGCTAAACCCATGCTAATCGCGGTGCTGCTGTTGACCGTGGCCGGTTGCTCGACCGGCCTGCGCATCGACCGCAGCCACCCCTCGGCCAACCAGGACGACCGCATCCAGTTCGTCGTCCTGCACTACACCAGTGCCTCCCTGGAGCGCTCGCTGGCGCTGCTCACCCATGGCGAGGTCAGCAGCCATTACCTGATCGGCGACGGCCCAGGCACCATCTACCAGTTGGTCGACGAGAACCGCCGGGCCTGGCATGCCGGCGAAAGCCAGTGGCAGGGCCGCACCTGGCTGAACTCCAGCTCCATCGGCATCGAGATCGTCAACCCAGGCTTCGACGACACGCCTAATGGCCGGGTCTGGTATCCCTACAGCGAAGCCCAGATCCAGTCGCTGATCGCCTTGCTCAAGGACATCGTCAAACGTAACCACATCGAGCCCCGGCATATCATCGGGCACAGCGACATCGCGCCGCTGCGCAAGCTCGATCCCGGGCCGATGTTCCCCTGGAAGCGCCTGGCGGATGCGGGCCTCGGTGTCTGGCCCGAAGCCAATGCCGTGGCGCGCCAGCAGGCCTATTTCAGTGCCAATCCGCCGACCATCGGCTGGTACCAGCAGGAACTGGCGCGTTTCGGTTACGCCATCGACCAGACCGGGCAGTTGGACGTCGCCACCCGCCACGTGATCGCCGCCTTCCAGATGCGCTTCCGCCCGCAGCGCTTCGACGGCACGCCCGATGCCCAGACCGCAGCCATGCTCCAGGTACTCAACCGCATGCGTTGAGCCGCTCCGCTCAATGGCCGCGCCAATTCGCCATCCAGTTGCTATACCTTGGTAATCAACTGGATGCTTGCGATGCTGGCCCTTTTAACTGCGTTGCGCCAATTTTTCTATCGACCCTGGATGCTGGCCACTCTTGCAGCGTTGGCCAGCGCCGCGGTGTTGCTGACTGCCAGCTTCGCCATCGCCCTGCATCAGATGAAGCAGAGCGAGAGCGCGCAGATGAATGCCCAGGGCGAGCGCTTTCTTGAACGCCTCGAACAGGTGTTCGGCCAGTTGCGCCGTTCGGTCGACCAATTGCAGGCGCAGCCTTTGCGTGGTTGCAGCGCCGCGATGATGGTGGCGTTGCGCGAGGCTGCGCTGGGCTCGCGGTTCATCTATGAAGCAGCCTACGTCGACCGTAGCTTCGCCTGCTCCAACCGCGGCGCGCTGCCGGCGTTCGTGCCGCTGCGTGCGCCCGATATCCAGGGCCCTACCTACAGCTATTGGCTCAACACCACCACCGAGCCCGACGAGAACCTGGCGGCCCTGATGCTCGGGCGCGGCAACTTCCTGGTGTCCACTTCGCGTGGGCACCTGACCGATGTGGTCGACCTGCCGCCGGGCGGCAGCCTGCTGGTGGTGCTGGACAACGGCAACCGCGCCATTCCCGTGCTCGGCCCGCGCCAGCCCTGGCCGCCGGCCCCCGATTGGTGGGCGTCCGGGCAAACCGCACTGCTCGAGCTACCCGACCGGCTGGTCTATCGCATGCCGACCAAGTCGCCGGATTACCAGCTGGTCCTGATCGCTCCGCGCGCCAGCCTGCCCCTGCGCATGAACGGCACGCTCTGGTTGTTGTTCCCTGGCAGCGTGTTGGCCGCGTGCTGCATTGGCTGGCTGGTGCTGCAATTGATCCTGCAGCGTCGCTCGATGAGTTCGGAGTTGCAGAATGCCCTGCGTCGGGGCGAATTGCAGGTGCTCTACCAACCGATCATCGAACTCGACAGCCGGCGCTGCGTCGGCGCCGAGGCGCTGGTGCGCTGGCGCAGGCCCGACGGCAGTCTGACCAGCCCCGACCTGTTCATCCCCCTGGCGGAAAACACCGGGCAGATCTGCGAGATCACCGACTTCGTGCTGCAACGGGTGCTCGAGCAACTGGGCCATCTGCTGCGCGCCAACCATAACCTGTACATTTCGGTGAACCTGGCGGCCTGCGATGTGATGGTGCCGCGCATCGGTCGGGTGGCGGCACGGTTGCTGGCCCATCATCGGGTCTCGCCCAGGCAGATCGCCTTCGAGGTCACCGAGCGTGGGCTGATCGATGTGGTAGTGGCGCGGGACAATCTGCAGGCGCTGCGCGCGGTCGGCCACCAGGTGCTGATCGATGATTTCGGCACGGGCTACTGCAGCCTGGCCTACCTGCAGACCTTGCCGGTGGACTGCCTGAAGATCGACAAGGCCTTCATCGATGCGCTGGGCCATGACGCCGCCAGCAGCGGTGTGGCGCCGCACATCATCCGCATGGCCCATGACCTGCACCTGCGGGTGATCGCCGAAGGGATCGAGTGCGAGGACCAGGCGGTGCTGCTCAACAGCGAGGGTGTGAACTATGGCCAGGGCTGGTTGTTCGCCCACCCGCTCAATGCCCGGCAGTTCATCGAGTTGGTGGTGCGCGGCCGGTACAAAGGCGCACCGCCGATGGGGGACGAGGCCTAGCTTCCTATGCCGGCAGCGCCATGTAGAACTGGGTGCCTTGCCCCGGCCGCGAGAACACGCCCATGCGCCCGCCATGCAGCTGCACGATTTCCTTGCACAGCGCCAGGCCCAGGCCGGCGCCACCTTTCTTGCGTCCCACCTGAACGAAGGGTTCGAAGATCCGCCCTTGCTGCCCATAGGCAATACCCTCGCCGTTGTCCTCGACGCTGATGATCACGCGCTCGGCATGACGCCGTGCATGCAGGCGGATATGGCCGCCGGGGGCGGTATGGCGGATGGCATTGTGCAGCAGGTTGTCGAGCACACGGTCCAGTTGCGCGACGTCGGCCTGGATGCGCGGCAGCGGCCCCTCCAGCGCCTTGACCAGCTCTATGTGCTTGGCGCCCGCGTGCTCGGCAAAGCGCAACTGGGCGCGATCGAGCAGCTCATCGATGGCACAGGGCGCCAGTTCCAGCTTCTGCAGGCCGCTCTGGTAGCGCGAGAAATTCAGCAGGTCGTTGATCAGTTGGGTCAGGCGCTGCATTTCCTCGCCAATGGTCTCCAGCAGGTCGTTCTCCCGGGCTTCGGCGGGGAACTTTACCCGCTCGCGCAGCAGCCCGAACGCCATGTGCATGCCGGTGACCGGGGTGCGCAATTCGTGGGACGCACGCAGCACGAATTCGCTGCGCACGCGCTCGAACACGCGCTGCTCGGTGACATCGTGCAAGACCATCACGGCGCCCAGGATCGGCCCTTCGGGGTGGCTGACCGGGGTCAGGCTGTAGGCCAGCAGGCGCGACTCCTCGTCGACCTCGATGGCCAGGTCGTCAGGCTGGCGGTCCAGGGTGCCGCCGCGCAGTACCTGGCGTAACTGCTGTTCGAGTTCGGGGCGTTGCAGGGCGTCGACCAAGGCGCTGCCCACGCGACTGCCGTTCCAGCCGAGCTGGCGCTGGGCCACCGGGTTGAGGTGCTCCAGGCGGCCCTGGCGGTCGATGATCAGCAGCCCGTCGTCGATGCTGTCGAGCACCGCCTGCAAGCGCTGCTGACCGGCCAGCAGCTCATCGACGTTGGTGGCCTGGTGCTTGCGCAGCGCATCGGCCATGAGCCCGAAGCGGCGCGTCAGCTGGTTGAGTTCGCTGGCCTGGGTCAGCGGCAGGGTCACGTCGAAATTGCCCTGGCCGACCTGGTCGGCCGCCTTGGCCAGGGCCTCGATCGGTTGGCCGAAACGGCGGGCGATGTTGTGCGCGGTGATGAAGCCGAGGACGACCACCGCCAGGCCCATGAGGCCGATCAGGCCACTGATCAGCAAGGCCCGGTCACGGCTGCGCGCCTCGCTCTGGGTGATCTGCTCGAGCGCCTGGCGGTGCGCGTCGACCAGGTCGGTGCGCAGCTGGTTGAAGGCGGCGCCCAGCGGCTGGCCCGAGCCCATGCTGCGGGCTGGAGCGGGGCTTTCCCGGTAGGCCTGCAGGAACGCCTGGTAGTGGCTGCCGGCCTTGCTGAAGCCGCTGCGCTCGCCACCTTGCTCCAGGCCTTCGTTGAGCAGGGCCTGGAAATTATCCTGCAGGGCCTGCAGGCTCTGTGGCGAGGTTTCCTCGTCGAGCATCAGGGTCAGTTGCTCGCCGAGGTTCTGCCGCAGTTTCAGGCCTATTTCCAGGGTATGGGTGGTGTTACGCACCAGTTGCTGCTGCGCCGTGGCCATCTGCAGCACGCTGACCAGGCCGATCAGCAGCCCCAGCAAGGCGACCGTGACCAGCGCCGAGATGCTCAGGAACAGCCGCGTGCGCAGCCTCATCGACAATTTCATAGGTTGTATTGCTTGCGTTTGCGGTACAGGGTCGAGGCGTCGATCCCCAGTGTCTTGGCCGCCTGGTCGAGGGTATCGCTGGCGGCCAGCACCGCGCCGATGTGGGCGCGTTCCAGTTCGTCCAGGCTCAGCGCCGCGCCCACGCGCGGGGCGTTGCCGGTCGGCTGCTCGCCCATGCCCAGGTGGCTGATTTCCACGCGCTCCTGCGGGCAGATGATGCTGGCGCGCTCGATGACGTTGCGCAGCTCGCGGATGTTGCCCGGCCAGCGGTAGTTGAGCAGCGCGCTGCGGGCCTCGTCGCTGAACCCGCGCGCCGGGCGCGAGTATTCCTTGACGAAGCGCGCCAGGAATCGGTCGGCCAGGGTCAGGATGTCCTCGCTGCGCTCTCGCAGTGGCGGCAGGTGCAGGGTGATGACGTTGAGGCGATACAGCAGGTCTTCGCGAAAGCGGCTCTCGCGCACCATCTCTTCCAGGTTGAGGTTGGTCGCGGCGAGGATGCGCACGTCGGCGCGGCGCGTGACCGGGTCGCCCACCCGCTCGTACTCCTTGTCCTGGATGAAGCGCAGCAGTTTGGGCTGCAAGGTCAGGGGGAAATCGCCGATTTCGTCGAGGAACAGCGTGCCGCCGTCGGCCTGGTTGACCCGGCCCAGGGTGCTTTCGCTGGCGCCGGTGAAGGCGCCGCGGGTATGACCGAACAGCTCGCTCTCCATCAGCTCGGCATTGAGCGAGGGGCAGTTGATGGTCACGCAGGCCTTGCGCGCACGCTTGCTCCAGCCGTGGATGGCCCGGGCCAGCTCGCCCTTGCCGGTGCCCGACTCGCCAAGGATGAGGATGTTGGCGTCGGTGGTGGCTACCTGGCGCGCGGTTTCCAGTACCGCCATCATCGCCGGGCTGTGCGAGTCCAGGCCGTCCTTGGGCTTGCGCACCTCACCTTCGAGGGCTTCCAGCCGTGCCGAGAGCTGGCGCACCTCCAGTTGCTTGGCCGTGGCCAGGCGCAACTGGTCGGGGCTGCAAGGCTTGACCAGGTAATCGGCGGCGCCGGCCTGGATGGCATCGACGGCGGTGTCGATGGCCGAGTGGGCGGTGACGATCACCACACGCATCCACGGCGCCTGGATACGCATCTGGGCAAGTACGTCGAGGCCGTTGTCCTCGCCCAGTCGCAAGTCGAGGAAGCACAGGTCGAACACCTGGCGTTGCAGCAGCGAATCGGCCTGGGCAGCGCTGTTGGCGGTGGCCACGCTGTAGCCCTCGTCTTCCAGGCAATAACGGAACGTACGCAGGATCGCCGACTCGTCATCCACCAGCAGAATGCGGCCTTGCTTGTCCTGTGTTGCTTCCATTTGCTGCGCTCCTTCGGATAGATCTTCAATTAGTGTGGGGAAAATCGGGCAAGTTGCATGGTCCATTCTGAGGGATTATGTCCTTTGCATGCTAGCCAATGGCCAAACGGCCACCTGCGGCCCCCGAATTCTCGATGATTTGGTTAGAGGTCTCGGCTGGCACATTGGTTGCGACTATTTTTTGTTTTTGCCTACGAAAGGAGATGTAGCTATGACTTTTCCTACTCGAGCGGCCGTCTTTCTAGTCAGTTGCCTGCCTGTTTTCGCGTTCGCCGACCCCGTGCAGGACGCCCGCCTCGAAGGCGCGTTGCAAACTGCGCTCTCGCTCAATCGCATGCTCAACCCCTTCCGCATCGAGGTCGATGTCGACGGCCAGCAGGCCCGGCTGGCCGGAGAAGTGGAAAACCAGGTCGAACGCCAGCTGGCCGAGCACGTCGCGTTGGCCACCCATGGCATCGAGCGCGTCGACAACCAGCTCAAGGTCAACCCGCAACTGGTCGAGCGCCCGCTGGAAGCACGGGCCTACGCCCAGCGGCTGGAGGACGCGACCCTGGCTGCGGTGATTCGTGCGCGCTTGCTGTGGAGCCGCGTCACCGAAAAGGCCGCCATCGAGGTACAGAGCAGCGAGGGCGTGGTCACCCTGCGCGGCAAGGTCGACAGCACCGAGGCCAAGGAATTGGCGGGGGTACTGTCGCGTACCACCGACGGCGTCTACCTGGTCAACAACCTGGTCAGCCTCGACAGTGCGGCCATGGCCCAAGCCCGCGAAAAGCCGGTCGATGCGCCCACGGGGCCACAGCCCAGCGACAACTGGGTGGTCGACAAGATCCAGAGCAGCTATCGCTTCAGCCGTAACCTCGATGGCCTGAACATCAAGGTTGCCAGCGAAGAGGGCATGGTGCGGTTGTCTGGCGAGGTGGTCAGCAGCGAGCAGAAAACCATCGCGGTGGAGATCGCGCGGCAGATCATTGGCGTGCGCGGTGTGGATGCCGATCTGCTCAAGGTGGCGACCAAGGTAGAAGGGTAAGTCGTGCAATTCGCACGACGGCAGAGGGGGCATCGTGCAGGATACGTCCCGCCCCCTGATTCGCAATCAACCTAACTGATTGATATATAAGGATTTTATGGAATAGCCAAGTCTGGCATGCAGGCTGCAACTACCTCTTCAGGTTTGTACAACAACGACCGCAGGAGAAGCCGGCATGAACCGCCCAACCATCGACCGCTCACCCACCGCCGTACTGCCTCTGCGCCAGTTACTGGTGATCGGAATGGCTCTTCTGCTGACCCTGGCCGCTGGCCTGTTCTATCACAGCTGGCAGACCGCGCGACTGGCCGATCAGGTTGCGGCGCAAACCGCCCTGCTGTCGAAACTCCAGTCGTCGCGGGCCACCACGCTGGTCCGCGCCGCCGAACCGCTGGCCCAGGTCAGTGGTGACGGCCAGAAAGGCGCTGCGCCGGCTACCGTCGAAAACGTCGTTCCCCAAGACCGTTGGGTGTTTTGACGGCCAGGTCGAAGTCTTCGGGTCGTACCGATTTCATCAAGGAAAAGAAGGAGAACCACCATGCTGAGCTGGGCTATCACATTCCTCATCATCGCCATTGTCGCTGCCGTGCTGGGCTTCGGTGGTATCGCCGGCGCTGCCACGGGTATCGCGAAGATCCTGTTCATCGTCTTCTTGGTCCTGTTCGTGGCGTCGTTCTTCTTCGGTCGTGGTCGAGGTTGACGATGGGTATCAAGCTCCGTGCCGCCCTGGCTGCCGCCCTGTTGGGCGGCAGTGCAGTGGTGATGGCGGCCAATGACGGCCAGTTGCGGGCTGACCAGGTGCTTGGCTCGGACCCGGAATACCGGGAAGCCTGGCAAGACGCGATTAAAGAGGAAGAGCGCTTGCCGGACTGGGTGATCAACCTGACCGGTAGCGCCCAGCAGCAGATGTCAGCGGTGACCGAGGACGGCGACCAATACCTGGTCGGGCCTCTGTGCGAAACCGCCGACAACTGCACCTACAAGCGGCTGATCGTGGCGTTCAGCTGGGACAAGGAAGATGCCTACGGGATGCTCGTGGAAGTTCCCGAGGGCCTGCCGAGCGACAAGTCGCCCACCCGCCATGCGCAGTACCGCTGGCTGGGAGAGCCTGACGACGGCATGAAGAAGATGTTGCAGGAGCAACTCAAGCGCGATCCCAAGTGGTACTGATCCTTTGATCGGGTAATGACCAACGGTCGCGCATTGTCACGTAATGGAAGCGGAACCTTTCTATCGTTCTCGCTTCTATGTTGCGCCGTCCCGAGGAGGGCGACACATGACCAGGGGGCCGGGCTGTTCTGATTGTTGCAGGATCGGAGTGGCCTAGGGGTACAGGGAGTACCTCCAGCTTTGGGCCGGGTCAGGCGGGCAGAATCGGAAGCTTCAGGTCGGGTCGTGCCAGTGGGGCACTTGAGCGCGACCTGGCTTCCGAGGCGCCATCACCTCATCCACATACGTGGATTTGCCTTCGAGACACATTTTGTCTCGACCATCCATCCATTTTTTTTCCCATCGCCTCTGGCGCTGCTCAACGCCGATAGAGCCGTTCGGATTGTCGAACACGGCATTTTTACGCTCATTTGCATGCAGCCAAAACGGCCTAAATATGGCGCTTTGGTCATGTTCGGATTTCCGAACGTTATAAATCAATGACTTACGAGCCGCCTGCGACATCTTGTCAGCCTATGCATAAACGGTATGGGGTATGCGTTTCCGGCATTAGATTTCGCCCTTTGCCATCGCAATAGTTGCCGCCTTTTTCGCTGGCCCGAGCGCCTGTTCGCTCGCTTGCGGTGTCCTTACATGGGGTCCCGGACGGAAGCAGCTGTGCTGCTCGTGACGTTGCCAACGGCTCTGTTACGCGCCTTTCCGGTCGGTGCCCATGATCACTAGAACAAAGGGTAAAGACATGAAGAAGGCAAAACTGAGCCTCGCCTGGCAGATCGTCATCGGTCTTGTCCTGGGCGTTGCGGTCGGCGCGCTCCTGAACCACTTCAGCGCAGAGAAGGCCTGGTGGATCGGTAACGTGCTGCAGCCCGCCGGCGACATCTTCATTCGCCTGATCAAGATGATCGTCGTCCCGATCGTGATTACATCGCTGATCGTGGGTATCGCCGGGGTAGGCGATGCGAAGAAACTGGGCAGCATTGGCCTGAAGACCATCCTCTACTTCGAGGTGGTGACCACCATCGCCATCGTCGTCGGCCTGGTATTGGCCAACCTGTTCCACCCGGGCGCAGGCATCGACATGAGCACCCTGGGTACCGTCGACATCTCCAAGTACCAGGCCACTGCGGCCGAGGTGCAGCATGAGCATGCGTTCATCGAGACCCTGCTCAACCTGATTCCTTCGAATATCTTCGCGGCGCTGATGCGTGGCGAGATGTTGCCGATCATCTTCTTCTCGGTGATGTTCGGCCTGGGCCTGTCGAGCTTGCAGGCCGACCTGCGCGAGCCGCTGGTGCGCACCTTCCAGGGCGTATCGGAGACCATGTTCAAGGTCACCCACATGATCATGAACTACGCCCCGATCGGTGTGTTCGCCCTGATTGCCGTGACCGTCGCCAACTTCGGTTTCAGCTCGCTGCTGCCGCTGGCCAAGCTGGTGCTGCTGGTGTATTTCGCCATCGCCTTCTTCGCCTTCATGGTGCTGGGCCTGATAGCGCGCCTGTTCGGCTTCTCGGTGATCAAGATCATGCGCATCATGAAGGACGAGCTGATCCTCGCCTACTCCACCTCGAGCTCCGAGACTGTGCTGCCACGGGTGATCGAGAAGATGGAGAAGTACGGTGCGCCGAAGTCGATCTGCTCGTTCGTGGTGCCGACCGGCTACTCGTTCAACCTCGACGGTTCGACTCTGTACCAGAGTATCGCGGCGATCTTCATCGCCCAGCTGTACGGCATCGACCTGTCCTGGAGCCAGCAGCTGCTGTTGGTGCTGACACTGATGGTCACCTCCAAGGGCATCGCCGGTGTGCCGGGCGTGTCGTTCGTGGTCCTGCTGGCCACCCTGGGCAGCGTTGGTATTCCCCTGGAAGGCCTGGCCTTCATCGCCGGTGTCGACCGCATCATGGACATGGCGCGTACCGCTCTGAACGTCATCGGCAACGCCCTGGCGGCGCTGGTGGTGGCGCGCTGGGAAGGCATGTACGACGCAGCCAAGGGCGAGCAGTACTACGCTTCGCTGATGGCCGACAAGCAGCAAGCGGCGCTAGTGGGCGAGCCTGCCAAGCGCTGAAGGCAATGTGATTGAGCAAAGAGCCCCGACCTTTCGGGGCTTTTTGTCGTCTGCGCGGCAGCACGCAGACCTCTTTTCGAGGCCTGTGTGAACCTTGTGGGAGCGGGCTTGCCCGCGAACACCGGCGAAGCCGGTGCCACACACCGCGGCGTCTGCTTCGCGGGCAAGCCCGCTCCTACAGGATCTTCACAGCTGTCAGGGCCTGCGCCGTACCTGTGGGAGCGGGCTTGCCCGCGAACACCGGCGAAGCCGGTGCCACACACCGCGGCGTCTGCTTCGCGGGCAAGCCCGCTCCTACAGGATCTTCACAGCTGTCAGGGCCGGCGTCGTACCTGTGGGAGCGGGCTTGCCCGCGAACACCGGCGAAGCCGGTGCCACACACCGCGGCGTCTGCTTCGCGGGCAAGCCCGCTCCTACAGGATCTTCACAGCTGTCAGGGCCGGCGCCGTACCTGTGGGAGCGGGCTTGCCCGCGAGCACCGGCGAAGCCGGTGCCACACACCGCGGCGTCTGCTTCGCGGGCAAGCCCGCTCCTACAGGATCTTCACAGCTGTCAGGGCCTGCGCCGTACCTGTGGGAGCGGGCTTGCCCGCGAACACCGGCGAAGCCGGTGCCACACACCGCGGCGTCTGCTTCGCGGGCAAGCCCGCTCCTACAGGATCTTCACAGCTGTCAGGGCCGGCGCCGTACCTGTGGGAGCGGGCTTGCCCGCGAACACCGGCGAAGCCGGTGCCACACACCGCGGCGTCTGCTTCGCGGGCAAGCCCGCTCCTACAGGATCTTCACAGCTGTCAGGGCCGGCGCCGTGCCTGTGGGAGCGGGCTTGCCCGCGAACACCGGCGAAGCCGGTGCCACACACCGCGGCGTCTGCTTCGCGGGCAAGCCCGCTCCTACAGGATCTTCACAGCTGTCAGGGCCGGCGCCGTACCTGTGGGAGCGGGCTTGCCCGCGAACACCGGCGAAGCCGGTGCCACACACCGCGGCGTCTGCTTCGCGGGCAAGCCCGCTCCTACAGGATCTTCACAGCTGTCAGGGCCTGCGCCGTACCTGTGGGAGCGGGCTTGCCCGCGAACACCGGCGAAACCGGTGCCATTCACCGCGGCGTCTGCTTCGCGGGCAAGCCCGCTCCTACAGGATCTTCACAGCTGTCAGGGCCGGCGCCGTACCTGTGGGAGCGGGCTTGCCCGCGAACACCGGCGAAGCCGGTGCCACACACCGCGGCGTCTGCTTCGCGGGCAAGCCCGCTCCTACAGGATCTTCACAGCTGTCAGGGCCGGCGCCGTACCTGTGGGAGCGGGCTTGCCCGCGAACACCGGCGAAGCCGGTGCCATTCACCGCGGCGTCTGCTTCGCGGGCAAGCCCGCTCCTACAGGGGCCCAAGGTGCGCCATCAATCTCCAGACCTGCATCCCGATACGTTATGATTCCGGGCATTTCTCAGGGGGTACACACGGATGCTCAACGGCCTTTGGCTCGGCTTTTTCCTGGTGGCGGCGGTTTCCGCCCTGGCCCAGTGGCTGATTGGCGGTAATGCCGGCATCTTTGCCAGCATGGTCGAAAGCATCTTCGCCATGGCCAAGCTGTCGGTCGAAGTGATGGTCCTGCTGTTCGGCACCCTGACGCTGTGGCTGGGCTTTCTCAAGATCGCCGAAAAGGCTGGGATCGTGGAATGGCTGGCCAAGGTCCTGGGCCCGCTGTTCGCCCGCCTGATGCCCGAGGTGCCGCCTGGCCACCCTGCCCTGGGCCTGATCACCATGAACTTCGCCGCCAACGGTCTGGGCCTGGACAACGCCGCCACGCCGATCGGTCTCAAGGCCATGCGTGCGCTGCAGGAGCTCAACCCCAGCAGCACCACGGCGAGCAACGCGCAGATCTTGTTCCTGGTGCTCAACGCCTCGTCGTTGACCCTGCTGCCCGTCACCATCTTCATGTACCGCGCGCAACAAGGCGCGACCGACCCCACCCTGGTGTTCTTGCCGATCCTGCTGGCGACCAGTGTCTCGACCCTGGTCGGCCTGCTGTCGGTGGCGGTGATGCAACGCCTGCGCCTGTGGGATCCGGTGGTGCTCGCCTATCTGGTGCCCGGTGCGTTGCTGCTGGGCGGCTTCATGGCGTTTCTCGGCACCTTGTCGGCGGCCGCCTTGGCTAGCCTGTCGTCGATCCTTGGCAACCTCACGCTATTTGGCGTGATCGTGTTGTTCCTGATCATCGGTGCGTTGAAGCGGGTCAAGGTGTACGAGGCCTTCGTCGAAGGCGCCAAGGAAGGCTTCGACGTGGCCAAGAGCCTGTTGCCCTACCTCGTGGCGATGCTGGTGGCGGTGGGTGTGCTGCGCGCCTCGGGGGCGTTGGAACTGGCCCTGGATGGTATTCGCCATGCGGTGGGCTGGATGGGCCTGGACAGCCGTTTCGTCGACGGGCTGCCTACCGCGCTGGTCAAGCCCTTCTCGGGCAGCGCCGCGCGGGCCATGTTGATCGAGACCATGCAGGCCCACGGCGTGGACAGCTTCCCGGCCCTGGTGGCGGCGACCATCCAGGGCAGTACCGAAACCACCTTCTATGTGCTGGCGGTGTACTTCGGCGCGGTCGGCATCCAGCGCGTGCGTCACGCTGTGGGCTGCGCCCTGCTGGCGGAGCTTTCCGGCGTGATCGCGGCGATCTTCGTCTGCTACTGGTTCTTCGCCTGAGCCTGGTCGAGGCTAGCCTGGGCCACGGTCCATTGCACCACTTGCCGGGCCAGCTGGTCGCTGGCCGCGCCGAAGCCGGTGACTACCGCTGAAACCTCGGTGCCGGCCAGCGGCTGGCGTACCTCGAAGCGTTTGCTGGCGAGGATGCGCTGGCTACGCCCCTGGACCAGCCGCGCGTCGTAGCGGATCAGGACTTCAACCGCGCCGCCTGGGCGGTACTCGCTCTGGAACGCCTGCAGCTCGCCGGCCAGCTCGTAGTCGGCCTGCAGGTTGCTGTCGTCGGCGCTCAGGCGCTGTACCCGACCGTCGCGCTGGAAGCCATCGAGCAGACGGTTACGCACCAGCAATGGCGCCGGGTCGCTCCAGCGCGCCCCCTTGTAGCTGCTGATCACGTCGCCCTGGGGAATCACGGCGATGCGCGGCCCGGCCAGTACCTCGCTGGCCAGCGGCTTGTTCAGGCGCAGCGACCAGCTGAGCGGGGTGGCGTTCTGCCCGGCCTGGTTGACCGGCAGGCGGTAGATATCCACAGGCTCGCTCTGCGGCAGGATCGAGCAGGCGGCGGCCAGGCTCGAGGCGGCCACCAAGGCCAGCAGGCGCAGCGTCGCTTTCATGGCTGGAACTCCTTGTTGTTGTCACGGCCCAGCAGGTAGCCGCTCGGGTCTGCCTCCAGGCGGCGCGAGATGCCCTTCAGCGAATTGAGGGTTTCGCGCAGTTCGCGGATGGCCGGGGTCAGCTGGTTCAGCCCTTGGGCGCCATCGCCGATGGCCTGGCTGTTGTCCTTGAGCAGGCTGTTGATGGTTTCGGTGCTTTGCGCCAGCGATTGCATGGCCTGTTCGGCGCTGCCGATGGCCTGCTTGCCCGAGCTGCCGAGCAAGTTGTTGGCGTTGCGCATCAGTGCCTGGGTTTCGGCCAGGGTGGCATTGGCCTGCTTGCCCACTTGCGAAAGCTGCTCGATGGCTTGGCTGATGCCGCCCTTCTGGCTGGCGAAGGCGCCGGTGGTCTGCTCGAGGTTGGCCAGGGTGTTGCTCAAGCGGTCGATGTTGTTTTCCGAGAACATCTGGTTGGCATTGTGCAGCAGCAGGTTGATGTTGGTGACCAGGTCGCTGCTGTCGTTGAGCAGCCGCGAGATCGGCGATGGCGAAGCGACGATCACCGGCAGCTTGTTGCCCTGGCCAACCAGTTCGGGGCTTTGCGGGGTGCCGCCGCTGAGCTGGATGAAGGAGTTGCCGGTCACCCCGGCCAGGGTCAGCTTGGCCTGGGTATCTTCCTTGACCGGCGTGTCACCGCTCAGGCGCACCCGTGCCAGCACACGGCGCGGGTCTTTGGGGTCCAGGCGCAGGCTGGTGACGTCGCCGACCTTGATGCCGTTATATTGCACCGGGCTGCCACGGGACAGGCCCGAGACCGCCTCGTTGAAGACCACCTCGTAGTCCTTGAAGGCGTCGTCGACGCTGGACTTGGTCAGCCACAGGCCGAATAGCATGGCGCCGACGACCACCAGGACGGTGACCAGGCCGATGAGGACGTGATGAGCTCGGGTTTCCATGGTTCAGCGCTCCTGCCGTGTACCGCTGGCGGCCTGTGCGGCCGCACGCCCGCGGGGGCCGTGAAAGTATTCGTGGATCCAGGGATCGTCGGTCTGCTCGACCTCGGCCAGGGGGCCGGCCACCAGCACGCGCTTCTGCGACAGCACCGCGACCCGGTCGGTGATGGTGTACAGCGTGTCCAGGTCGTGGGTGATCAGGAACACGCTCAGCCCCAGGGCATCGCGTAGGGTGAGGATCAGTTGGTCGAAGGCTGCCGCGCCGATCGGGTCGAGGCCAGCGGTGGGCTCGTCGAGGAACAGGATGTCCGGGTCCAAAGCGAGGGCACGGGCCAGTGCGGCGCGCTTGATCATGCCGCCGGACAGCGACGCGGGGTATTTGTCGGCGGCCGACAGCGGCAGCCCGGCCAGGGCCAGCTTGACCCCGGCCAGGTGCTCGGCATCGGCTCGGGACAGGCCGGCATGTTCGATCAGTGGCAAGGCGACGTTCTCGGTCACGGTCAGAGAAGAGAACAGCGCGCCCTTCTGGAACAGCACACCGAAGCGTCGCTCCACCAGCGAACGCTGGTGCTCACCCAGTTGCGCGAGGTTTTCGCCGAACACCTTGATGGTGCCTTCGTTGGGCCGGCGCAGGCCGATGATGCTGCGCAGCAGCACTGACTTGCCGCTGCCGGAGCCGCCGACCACGGCAAGAATCTCGCCCCGGTACAGGTCCAGGTCGAGGTTTTCGTGCACGCTCTGGCTGCCGAAGCGGTTGCAGATACCGCGGGCCTCGATCACTGCTTCGCGTTCGCTCACCAGCCCATCTCCATGCAGAACAGTGCAGCCACGGCGTCGAGCACGATCACCACGAAGATCGACTGGACCACGCTGGAGGTGGTGTGGGCGCCGACCGATTCGGCGCTGCCGCTGACCTTGAAGCCCTCCAGGCAGCCGATGGCGGCGATCAGGAAGGCGAAGAACGGCGCCTTGGCCAGGCCCACCAGGAAGTGCTGCACGCCGATGTCGCTTTGCAGCAGCGACAGGAACATGGCCGGCGTGATGCCTAGCGACAGGGCGCAGACCACGGCGCCGCCGACGATGCCGCAGACCATGGCGACGAACGTCAGCAGCGGCAGCGCGATCAGCAGGGCCAGCACCCGCGGCACTACCAGCAGTTCGATGGGGTTCAGGCCAAGGGTGCGGATGGCGTCGATTTCCTCGTTGGCTTTCATCGAGCCGATCTGCGCGGTGAAGGCGCTGGCGGTGCGCCCTGCGAGCAGGATGGCGGTCAATAGCACGCCGAATTCGCGCAGGAAGGAAAACGCTACCAGGTCGACGGTGAAAATGGTGGCGCCGAAGGCGGCCAGGACCGTGGCACCGAGGAAGGCCACCACCGCACCGACCAGGAAGGTCAGCAAGGCGACGATGGGCGCGGCATCCAGGCCGGTCTGCTCGAGGTGGGCGACCACCGGCGTGACCCGCCAGCGATGGGGTTGCAGCAGCCGGCGCAGGATGGTTTCGAGGATCAGGCCGATGAAGCCGAGCAATTGCCGGGTGTCGTCCCACAGGGTGGCCACCGCGCAGCCGATGCGCTCGAGCAGCACCATGAACACGTTGCGTTCCGGGGCCTTGATCGGGATGCAGTAGTCCTGGACCGAGCAGTACACGGTCTTGAGCAGTGCGCGGCTGGCCTCGGGAAGCTGGCCGGTGCAATGCGACAGGCGTTCGGCGCCGAGTAACTCGGCCAGCAGCGAGGCGCCGGCGGTGTCCAGGCGCCCCAGTTGGCTGAGGTCGGCCACGGCATCGGCGGCGCACTGGGTGCGCAGTCGCTCGCTGTCGCGGCGCAGGTCGGCGTAGTGTGCCAGGGTCCAGTCACCGGCGATGCGCAGGCAGGCCGGCTGACGGCTGGTGTCCAGTGTTGCGCTTGGCGTGGTCATAGGCTCCATGCATCTGACTGGGCGCGGGTAGATAGAGGCTGATCATAGCCCAGCCAGGCTGCCGTGGTTTGTTGAAAATGTGCTGTCTGCAAGCGTTTGCGGTACCTGCCGATCAGCCTGCCGGCGCGTCGTCGACGACCTTGAAGCGCAGCACGCCGATCACCTGCCCATCCTCGGTGAGCACCCGCACCTGCCATTTGCCTACCGGATTGGGTGGGAAGTTCTGCTTGTGCGTCCAGGCCCGGTAGCCTTCCTTGCGCCCGCCATGGATGTCCAGGGCGATGCGGTCGACTTCCTTGCCGTCCTTCTGCCACACGTGATAGATGCGTTCGTTCAGGCCCCGAGGCGCGTTGATCGCGGTGTAGGCGTACAACCCGCTGCTGCGGATGCGGCTGGCGGCGATTTCATGCAGCGAGTCGCCCGGCTGGCGGTTGAGCACCTCGGTGCTGACCGCTACCTCGGTCATCCACAGCGTTGCCGGTGGAACCCAGGAGCGCAGCAGCCAGCCGCCGCCACCGACGGCCAGGGTCACCAGCACCAGGGCCACGCCGCGGCGCCAGGTGTTCACCGGGAAGCTGCTGGCAAGGCTTGGGAACGACAGGGCCATGGCCGCGATGAGGGCCAGCTTGAAGCTTTGCGCGGTGGTCAGGTGCAGGATGATCGGCAGCGCAGTCAGCAGCGCGGCGAACAGCGTCAGGGTATGCAGCGCCATGAACAGCCAGCGCCGCGGGGCCAGCCATTTGTAGTACAGCGGGTCGATGATCGAGATCAGCCCGGCGGCACCGAGCAGGCCGGTGAACACCAGTTGGCCGCTGTTCCAGGTCGTGGTGATGAAGAAGAACGGCAGGACGAAGAACAAGCTTTCCTGGTGGATCATCTGCGTCGCGTAGCGCAGCAGCGGCTGCGGGATCTCGCGCTTGAAGGTACGGGCGAACAGGCCGGTGAGGGTGTTCTCGAACATCAGCCAGACCCAGCTGACCAGCATCAGCACGGCGACCCAGCTGGCCAGGCCGGCCTGGCGGTCGACCAGGATGAAACTGCCGATACCGGAGAGAAAACCTCCGAGCGCGATGACGCCGGGGTAGCGTTTGAGCAATTCGATGATGCGGATGACGAAGTGGGGTATTGGGGGCATTGGGTCTACGACAGGTTCATGGGTGGCTGTGCCGGCCTCTTCGCGGGCAATCCCGCTCCTACAGACACCCCAAGACATTCGATACCTGTGGGATTCATGTAGGAGCGGGCTTGCCCGCGAAGAGGCCGGTACTGGCAAAAGGATACCGCTGATTCACCGCTTCCGAGTAGCACCACTCGGCCGCTGCGGCGTACCTCGACGCCAGCGTAGCAGGCCCGCCGCGACGATCACCCCGAGCAGCAGCGCCACCAGCCCGTACAGCTCGTCATACCCCAGCAACGGTTTCTCGATGCGCAGGTAGCCCTGGTCCTTGAGCATTTCCTTCAACGCGTCGTTGGCCTGCTCCAGGCTGACCTGGCGCAACTGACGCGCCGGGTCGGTGAAGCGACCGTTGTCGTAGTCGTTCAGTGCCCCCCAGTAGTAGTCGGCCAATGCGCTGTTGCCCTGGGTGCTCCAGCTTTCCTTGGCGACGGCGGCATCCTTGATGCGGGCGAAGGTGTCCGTATCCAGCCCTTGCTTGCGCAAGTGATCGAACAGTTGCTGCATCACGTCGATGGCCTGGTCGACATCGTCGCGCTCGAGGTCGGCATTGAGGCTGAGCATGCCGCTGTCGCCGAAGCTCTCGCGCTGCGCCGACGGCCCGTACGACAGCCCGTTGCGCAGCCGCAGCTGATCGTAGAGGGCCCATTCCAGATAACGCGACAGCAGGTCGAGGGTCGGCTGGTGGTCGTTGTCCAGCACCGGCTCGACGAACAGCCAGTGCAACTTGGCGCTGTCGCCCAGCCAGCCGCGGGTCAGGTCGCGGCGCTGTTCGGCCTGCTGGCTGATGCTTTCGAGGGTACGCCGCTCTTCCGGCTCGGTGGCCGGCAGCTCGCCATAGGTGCGCTCCAGGTAGGCCGGCAGCAGGCGGTCGAGGCCGCCGACGATGATCAGGGTCATGTTGTTGGCGGCATACCAGCGGTCGCGCAGGGTCTGCACCTGCTCCAGGGTCATGTCGTCGACATTGGAGCGCTCCGGGCATTTCAGGCCCAGTTCGGTGGCCAACTGATCGCTGGCCGGGTGGCCGATGTCCTGGCGGTCGAGCCAGCGTTGCAGGTGGCCGTAATGGCCGCCGTCCTCGCGTTCGATGATGCGCTTGGCGGTGGCCAGGGCCTTGGCGTCGATGTGTGTGTCGCGGATCACCGCCAGCAGCAGGTCGAGCACCTTGCGCTGGTTGCGCGCCGGCGCCTCGATGACGAAGGTGGTGTCGGCGCTGCTGGTGTAGGCGTTCCACTCCCCGCCCAAGGCCTGCAGGCGCTCTTCCAGGCCACCCTCGCCGGTCTCGTCGATACCGCTGAACAGCAGGTGTTCGAGCAGGTGCGGCAGCTCCTTCTGCTCGCAGTCGAAGTCGTCCAGGCCAACGCCCACCACCAGGCGGATGGCGACGTGGTCGCGTTCGTAGCCGGACTTGAGGATCACCTGCAGACCGTTGGGCAACAGGTAGCCTTCGACCCGTGAGCGGTCGAGGGCCATTGAGGGCAGGCTGCAGATCAGCAGGCAAAGGAACATCAGGCAACGCATGGGCGAGCGTGGGTCTCCGCATTGGCGAGATCAGGGCTGGCGGGCTTCGTCTGGCGTACTGTCGAGCATCAGCCCGCCGGTATCCGAGCCGCCCAGTACCACATAGGCACTGCTGCAGAACAAAGAGTTCAACCGCTTCATGTCCGCGATCAGCTCCAAGTGTAGCGAACTGGTCTCGATACTTTGCACTACCTTGCGTTGCAAACGGCTGACATGGGCGTGGGCCAGGCGCCGTTCCTGGGCGCGAAAACGGCGCTTCTCCCGTAGCAGCAGGTGGGCACTGTGTGGGTCGGCGCTGAGGAATACCGACAGGCCCAGGCGCAGGTTGGCCAGCAATTGCTCCTGCAGGCCGGTGAGCTCCTCCAGCCCGACCTGGGAAAACTCCCGGCGCTGGCTGGTTTTCTGCTGTTGCACCTTGCGCAGCATGCGTTCGATCAGGTCGCAGGCCAGCTTGAGGTTGATCGCCAGCTCGATGATTTCGGCCCAGCGGCGGTTGTCCTGGTCGCTGAGGTCGTCGCGGGGCATTTGCGCCAGGTAAAGCTTGATCGCGCTGTACAGTGCCTCGGCGTCCTCGCCCAGGGCACGCACCTGTTGCGGCAAGGCGGTCTGGGTGCCGCGCAGGGCGCCAAGCATGGACTCCAGCAGGCTGTCGACGATGTCGCCCAGGCGCAGGGTTTCCCGTGCGGCGTTGGCCAGGGCCAGGCTGGGCGTGGACAGCGCCGAAACATCGAGGTGGCGCGGGCGCACCTGGCCATTGCCGTTGTCGCGATCGGGCAGCAGGAAGTTGCACAGGCGGCCCATGGGGGTGGTGGTGGGCAGCATGATCAGGCAGCGCAGCGTGTTGTAGAGCAGGTGGAAGCCGATCACCAGTTCCTGCGGGCTGAAATTGAGCGAGTCCATCCAGCCCACCAGCGGGTGCAGCGCGGGGATGATCAGCACCAGGCCGATCAGTTTGTACAGCAGGCTGCCCAGGGCCACCCGGCGGCCTGCGGCGTTCTGCATGCTGGTGGTGATGAAGGCCAGCAGGCCGCTGCCGATGTTGGCGCCGACCACCAGGCCAATGGCCACCGGCAGGCTGATGACCTCCGCTCCGGCCAGCGTGGCGGTGAGCAGCACCGCCGCCAGGCTGGAGTAGGAGATCATGGCAAACAGCGCGCCGACCAGGGCGTCGAGCAGGATGTCGCCGGTCAGCGAGGCGAACAGCACCTTCACGCCCTGGGCGTGGGTGATCGGCGTGGCGGCCTGGACGATCAGTTCCAGGGCCAGGATGATCAGGCCCAGGCCAATGCCCACGCGGCCCAGCTGGCCGGCCCGGGTCTGCTTGCGCGAGAGGAAGAAGATGACCCCGAGAAAGACCAGCAGCGGCGACAGCCAGGACAGGTCGAAGGTCAGCACCCGGGCCATCAGTGCGGTACCCACGTCGGCACCGAGCATGATCGCCAGGGCGGGAGTCATGGCCATCAGGCCTTGGCCGACGAACGAAGTGACCAGCATGGCCGTGGCGTTGCTGCTCTGCACCAGGGCCGTGACGACGATGCCGGCGACGAAGGCCAGCGGCCGGCGGTCCATGTTTTCGCTGAGCACGCGGCGCAGGTTGGAGCCGAACACCCGCAGGATGCCGGTCCGCACGATGTGCGTTCCCCACACCAGCAAGGCTACTGCGGAGAGCAGGTTGAGCAGGGTCAGCATGGCGACGCCCCCTGTTGTCGACGGCCCATGGGGCCAATGAGTAGAGCGTGAGCGCTTTGATGTGTTGTGGTGCTCACTCGAAGCTTTAGCCGTTTTGCACGGCTGTTGCCAGCTTCTCACGAAAAAGGGCCCCGCAGGGCCCTCGATCGTTTCCGCCTGGGTTATTGACCTGGCATGTCCTTGCGGAGTTTCACAGGGTCGTGTTCCTTGCCCTTCTTGCGCGCCATGGCGGTGCGCATGCGGATGTTGATCGCTTCCACCGCCAGCGAGAACGCCATGGCGAAGTAGACGTAGCCCTTGGGCACGTGCACGTCGAAAGCTTCGGCGATCAGCACGGTACCGACGACGATCAGGAACGAAAGCGCGAGCATCTTCAAAGATGGGTGTTTGTCGATGAAGTCGCTGATGGCACCGGCACAGGCCATCATCACCAGCACCGCGACGACGATCGCGGCGATCATCACCGGCACGTGGGAAACCATGCCCACCGCAGTGATCACCGAGTCGAGGGAGAACACGATGTCGATGATGGCGATCTGGATAATGGTGTAGAAGAACTTGCCACCCGCCCCTTTCGGCGCTTCGTCTTGCTCCTCTTCGCCTTCCAGGCCGTGGTAGATCTCCTGGGAGCTTTTCCACAGCAGGAACAGACCACCGAAGAACAGGATCAGGTCGCGGCCGGAGATACCCTCACCGAACACTTCGAACAGGTCGGTGGTCAGGCGCATGACCCAGGTGATCGACAGCAGCAGCATGATCCGCGTGACCATGGCCAGGGCCAGGCCGAAGATCCGCGTACGCGGCTGCATGGCCTTGGGCATGCGGCTGACCAGGATCGAGATCATGATGATGTTGTCGATGCCGAGCACGATCTCAAGGGCGGTCAGGGTAAAAAAGGCAACCCAGATTTCCGGGCTGGTCAGCCATTCCATGTGTATTCCTTCGAACGATAGAAGGCGATGCACCGACGCCTCGGCGCATCGCGGTGGGGCGATGGGTGTTAATTAAAGACTACTGAACAGCGGGAAAATGCCCATCAGCAGCGCGGCGAGCATTATGCACATGCACACCAGCACTGCCCACTTGAGGGTGAAGCGCTGATGATCGCCGAATTCGATGCCGGCCAGGGCCACCAGCAGGTAGGTCGAGGGTACCAGCGGGCTGAGCAGGTGCACCGGCTGCCCGACGATGGATGCGCGGGCCATTTCCACCGGGCTGATGCCGTAGTGCGCGGCGGCTTCCGACAGCACCGGCAACACGCCGTAGTAGAAGGCGTCGTTGGACATGAAGAAGGTGAACGGCATGCTCACCACTGCAGTGATCACTGCCAGGTACGGGCCCAGGGCATCGGGAATCACTGCCAGCAGGCTCTTGGACATGGCCTCGACCATGCCGGTGCCGGAGAGAATGCCGGTGAAGATACCCGCCGCGAAGATCAGACCGGTGACCGCCAGCACGCTGCCGGCATGGGCGGCGATGCGGTCCTTCTGCTGCTGCAGGCAGGGGTAGTTGACGATCATGGCGATGCTGAAGGCGATCATGAACAGCACCGGCAGCGGCAACACGCCGGCGATCAGCGCCACCATCAATGCCGCGGTCAAGGCACCGTTGAACCAGATCAGCTTCGGCCGGCGCGCTTCGGGGAACTGCGAGACGCTGATTTCACTGTGGTCGATGTCATCGGTGGGCAGGTGCAGCTCGCCCAGCCGGGCGCGTTCACGCTTGCCGTAGAAATAGGCGATGGCAAGGATGCTCAGCACGCCAAAGACCATGGCCGGGATCATCGGCACGAAGATGTCCGAAGGGTCCACGTGCAGGGCGCTGGCGGCGCGTGCGGTGGGGCCGCCCCAGGGGGTCATGTTCATCACCCCGCCGGCGAGGATGATCAACCCGGCCATGATCCGAGGGCTCATGCCCAGGCGGCTGTACAGCGGCAGCATGGCTGCGCAGCAGATCATGTAGGTGGTGGCGCCGTCGCCGTCGAGCGATACCACCAGGGCCAGCACGGCGGTGCCGACCGAGACCTTCAGCGGGTCGCCCTTGACCAGCTTGAGGATCTTGCGCACGGCCGGGTCGAACAGGCCGGAGTCGATCATCAGGGCGAAATAGAGGATGGCGAACATCAGCATCACGCCGGTGGGCGCGAGCTTGCTGATGCCTTCGAGCATCATGGGGCCGATCTTGGCGGAAAAACCACCGAACAGGGCGAACAGGATCGGTACCAGGATCAGGGCGATCAAGGCCGACAGGCGCTTGGTCATGATCAGGTACATGAAGGTGATGACCATGGCGAAGCCGAGGAAGGTCAGCATGGCGATACTCCAGGCGGGGCGCGACGAAAGAAAGGACTGTTCGGGCGGATCAGCGCGTTGGGCGCTGCGCGTGGAGCAAGCGGAGGGGGACTGCGTAGAGGCGGGCGTGCAAAGACATCAGAATCACCATTGTTGTTGTTGATTGGGCCGGGCACGGAAAAATCCGGGTGCCCTGGCTGACCGGTCTTGTGCCGGTGGTGGCGCTATCCTAGGGGGGCAAGCTTTCAGCCAGCTTTCGGCAGATGCGAGGTGACGGGAGGTAAGTGATGAGGGACGTGAGTGAGGGTGGCTGCCATTGCGGCGCGCTGCGTTATCGGTTGCAGGGCGAGCTGCACGACATTGCCCATTGTCATTGCTCGATCTGTCGGCGGGTCAGCGGTGGCCTGGTGGTGACGTGGCTGACGCTGCCCAACGAGCGCTTCACCTGGCTGGCGGGCACGCCCCGCTGCTATGTGGCACCGGCCAGCTGCAAGCGGTACTTCTGTGGCAACTGCGGGGCCCATGTGGCGCTGGTGACCGAGCACAGCCCGCAGAGCATCGATGTGACCGTGGCCACCCTGGACCACCCCGAGCGGGTGCGGGCCAAGCGGCATATCTGGACCGGCAGTCGCTTGCCCTGGCTGCACCTGGACGAAGATCTGCCGGAGCAAGAGCAAGAGTCGATCTAGGCATCAGCGCCCCGGCCCCAGGTAGGCGCCGGCTTGCCGGCGATCGGGCCGCTGCCGACCCTAAGGCAGCTGCAAGCCCCCAGCCGCCTTGTGCAAGGCCCGCAGGTGATCGCCAATCTGCTTCACATTGGCCTCGACCGCCGCAATTTCCTTGGCCCGTGTCGGGCTCAACAGCGCCCTCACCTCTTTGTCCAGGTCGGTGCTCAAGCGCAGCAACTGCGCCTGGCGCTCGGTGCTGATCTGCTCCAGGTGCTTGCGCTCCTCGGGCTGCGGCAGGCCATAGCCTTTGCTGTCGAGAAGTTCCGCCGGGCGGCTGAGGAAGCCGCTGTTGGCGAGCATCTGCCGGAGCGTCTCGTCGGCCTTGCCCACACTGCCATCTTTCAATGCGGTGGCGTTCAGGTAGCGCTGTTTCACCTCGTCCTGGGCCAGCAGCAGTTGCTGGCGCAAGGCGGCCTGTTCCAGCAGCAGCAAGGCGGCACTGGTGCGCAGGTCGGCCTGGGCGAACCAGCCACGGCGTTGCTCGGCATCCAGGCCTAGCCAGTCCTCGACCTTTTCCTGCTTGATCGGCAACTGCTTTTTCAGGACCTCGAACATCGCCTGGTAACGGTCGCGATAGGAGTCGAAGCGATAACCCAGGCGCAGCGCCTCGCGGGGGTCGTCGAGCACGCTGGTGTCGGCCAGTCCCCTGCCCTTGAGCACCGCCAGCAGGCCATTGGGCATGATGCTGTCGAGGTCGTTCAGGCGCGGGTTGCCAGTGCCGCTGCGCAGCAACTTCAACTCTTCCACCGCGCAGTTGTTGGACAGGAACCAGTAGTTGCCGTCGTAGCTCCAGTGCATCTCGGCGGCCTGACGCACCAGGTTCTCCAGCTCATCGCGGGTGAGCTTGAGCGGCACCGAGGCCAGGCTGCGCAGCTCGGTCTTGGTGTATTCGTCGATCACTTGCGCCAACGGCAAGACGAACAGCCGGGACGGGTACGCGCCGACCAGGCCATCCCAGCTCGACAACTGCACGTCGTTGACGAACGCCCGGTACGACAGCACCAGGTGCTGGTCGAGATCCAGCCGGCAGTCGGGGCCGCGTGGGCGGCCTGGTTTGCAGATCACCAGGCGCAACATGCTGTGGCCCCAGCGGCTCACCAGGTTCTGGTTGGCCTCGGCCAGCAGGTAGTCCACTTCATAGACCCGCTCGGGGTCGATTTCGCCGAGTGGCTGGCGGGCAAAGTCACTGCCGGCATTGAGAAACGGCAGGCCCTTGGCACAGGTTTGCTGTTGCGGCGCCCAGTCGAAGTGATCGCGCAGGTACTGGTTCAGTGCCGGTCGGCGGCAGCCGTAGCTGGGGTCGAGGAGGAAGTACTCCATGTTGACCGCCACGAATTCCTTGGGGCTGCTCAGCTCGTAGCTGTCCGGGCTGCGCAGGAACTGACCATTGCGTTGCTCGCGTTCGCCGCGTCGGCCGACATACTGCGGCCAGCCGGCGAGGTCGAGCAGGCGCGGATCGTCGCTGAGGGTGAAACGCCGTTCGGCCTGGCCGCGACATTCCCCGGTCTGGCCGACCTTGCCCAACGTGCCTTGCTGGCGCTTGCAGCGGGCGAGCAGCGCCCGCTCCGCTTGCGGCCAGAGCCGGGCGCGGTCGTAGATATGCGTCAGTTCGTGCAATACGGTGGCGAGCAGTTCTTCGCGGACCGTGCCATGGGGCCGGTCGGTGCGCTCACGTGCCGCGCTGCCGTCCACCAGACCGGGGAGCAGGCGACGGTTGAGCGCCAGGGTCGAGACCAACGACGCCTGGCCATAGGCATCGGCCGGCATGTGGGTATCCCAGCTGACCTGGATACGCCGGTCCAGGCGCTGTTTGAAGGTTGGCGGGAGTTTGCCAAGGGCTTCATCCAACAATGCCTGGGTGGCCTGAACCTGTCGTGAATCGAGGCCGGATGTCTGCAGGTCGAGCTGCAGGTCGGCCAGGGCGGGCGTGCCCAGCAGCGTCACGGCGCAGCCGAGCAACCAGGCACGCATGCGCTTCACAGTGCGAGGATGGCTTCGGCCAGTACCTGATCGCTGGCGCTGCGTGCTTCAGGCACACGCTCGCGCAGGGTGGTGAAGGCCGCCTCGAGTTGCGCGCCACGAATGTCGCCTTGGCTGGCGACGAAACTGGCGGCGTCGTCATGCGCTTCACGCACAACCTTGGAGTCGCGGATGGAGGTGGTGGTGTCAGAAGTGAAGTCGATCGAGCGGCCAAAGGCGCGCACGATGATGTTGCTGGTGGCCACCAGGGTTTGTGCCTGGGCCAGGTCGGCCAGCAGCAGCATGCCGAGGGTAGCGGCGATCAGCGGTTTACGCATGGAGCATCTCCGGAACATAACAGGGAGTCAGGTGTATTCATTGGACGAGAATTGCTTCGGCCAGTTCAAGGTCGCCGACCGAATGATGAGCACCGCCGTGGCGCAGCGCATCGAGCGCCGCTTCCAGCCGTGCACCGCGGATCAGGCCGTCGCTGGCGACAAAGGCCGCGGCATCGTCGCGGGCCTGCCTGACCAGCTTGCGGTCGAACGGTGCGGTGGTGACCTGGCTGGTGACGTAGCCTGTGATGACCAGGCCTTGCGTGGTGGTGTCCATGGCCTGGGCACTGCCCATGGCAACGACGCAGAACAGCAACGGCAACAGATAACGCATGGGCTTTCTTAAGACGGGTACGAGGGGTGAAGACTAGCCCGCAAGCGCTGGCCGAGGCCAGCGCTCAGGTTATCGGGCGGTGAATCAGAGCGCGAGAATGGCTTGGGCCAATTGCGCGTCGCTGGCCTGCAGGGCCGGCATGCTCGAGCGGATGTGCATGAACGCGCTTTCCAGCTTGGCACCGCGGATGTCGCCCTGGCTGCCGACGAAGCTGGCGGCGTCGTCACGGGCTGCCTGGACGATCTTGTCGTCTCGGAACGACGAAGTCATGTCGGAGGTGGCGTCGGTGGAGGCAGCAACGGCACGTACCACGGCGTCGGTGGTGACGACGAAGCTGCTGGCATTGGCAGTGCCGGCGAGGCCGAGCAGGAAAGCTGCGCCAATCAGGTGTTTACGGGACATGGTCATGGACTCCTGGAATAGGTCGATCTGCTTATCGGACGCTCGCACTGCTCGTCACGTTACTTTCACACAACTGGTTTCTACCAGACTGTTAAGCCAAGCGTATCACGGGCTGGTATTTCCAGATGTTAATGAGCAAGCTAAAACCTAACTGTTATGTTTGGTTTCAAGTATTCGTGAACTGTACCTATCCGCGGTGCGAGCGCTCTATTACGCACTCTTGGCATAAAAAAACCCGTTGCGGTTGCCCGCAACGGGTTCTTGGAATTCGCGGTGCCGGCCGGAGCCGGCGAACCGTGGCTTAGCGCCAGAACGGCTTGCTCAGCTCTTCGTAACGCTGCGACTCGCTGATACCGGCGTCGGCCAGCAGGCGGGCGTCCAGGCGAGCCAGTTGACGGCGGCTGGCCATGCGACGCTGCCAGAGCAGCAGGGTGGAGAAGGCGCGCAGCGGCAGCGAAGCGTTGGATTGCTGGGCGTTGCTTTCGAAGACCAGATCGGAACTGAGGGTACGTTCCATGATGTTTCATCCTTCCGCTTATGGCGGGACTAGGTAGTGATTTAACTGGTGCCCATGATCCTCCTCCCCTGTCCATAACAGTAGATACAGTTCAACAGTATTGCGATGGCCCAGTTAACTGTTTTAGGCAACTGTTGCACTCGAAACTGGCGTAACTGTACCGGTCCGCACTTGATTGGTGCGTTTTTGCTTTTTGTAGGGGATGCGGGAGGTAGGTGGCGGGCTTTATAGCAGTACAGTAGTACAGTTTTAATATTTCTAGGCAGAGCTGCGGGGGAGATGAAAGAAATTGTACGGGTGTCAGGGGCCGGAACAGCCGTTGCAGCTGTTCCGGTCCGGCATCGGGTCAGACGGCGATCATGCGTCCGGTTTCTTCCAGGTTTTCGTGCCAGCTCAGCGCCTCGCGCAGGATGTGCGGGGTGTGGCCGCCACGTTGGCAGGCTCGCTCGAAGTAGTCGTTGAGCGCAGCGCGGTAGTCCGGGTGCACGCAGTTGTCGATGATCGCCCGGGCCCGCTCGCGCGGAGCCAGGCCACGCAGGTCGGCCAGACCCTGCTCGGTGACGAGGATGTCGACGTCGTGCTCGGTGTGGTCGACGTGGCTGACCATCGGCACCACGCTGGAAATCGCGCCGCCCTTGGCGATCGACTTGGTCACGAACACCGCCAGGTGGGCGTTACGGGCGAAGTCGCCGGAGCCGCCGATACCATTCATCATCCGCGTGCCACAGACGTGGGTGGAGTTGACGTTACCGTAGATGTCGAACTCCAGCGCGGTGTTGATGCCGATGATACCCAGGCGACGCACCACTTCAGGATGGTTGGAGATTTCCTGCGGGCGCAGTACCAGCTTGTCCTTGTAGCGCTCGAGGTTGCCGAACACGTCTGCGTTGCGACGGGTCGACAGCGTGATCGAGCTGCCCGAGGCAAAGCGCAGCTTACCGGCGTCGATCAGATCGAAGGTCGAATCCTGCAGGACTTCGGAGTACATGGTCAGGTTTTCGAACGGCGACTCGATCAGGCCACACATCACCGCGTTGGCGATGCTGCCGATGCCGGCCTGCAGTGGGCCGAGTTCGTTGGTCATGCGCCCGGCAGCCACTTCACCCTTGAGGAAGTTGATCAGGTGATCGGCGATGCCTTGGGTCTCGTCGTCCGGTGGCAGCACGGTGGACGGCGAATCCGGTTGCTCGCTGATGACGATGCCGACGATCTTGGCCGGATCGATCGGGATGGCGGTGCTGCCAATGCGATCGTCGACCTTAACCAGTGGGATCGGGGTGCGGGTCGGACGGTAGGTCGGGATGTAGATGTCGTGCAGGCCTTCGAGGTTGGCGTTGTGCGACAGGTTGATCTCGACGATCACCTGCTTGGCGAAAATGGCGAAGCTGGCCGAGTTGCCCACGGAGGTGGTCGGCACGATGTGGCCTTGCTCGGTGATGGCCACGGCTTCGATGACCGCGATGTCCGGCAGCTTGAGCTGCTTGTTGCGCAGCTGCTCGACGGTTTCCGACAGGTGCTGGTCGATGAACATCACCTTGCCGTCGTTGATGGCCTTGCGCAGGGTGCTGTCCACCTGGAACGGCATGCGGCGCGCCAGTACGCCGGCCTCGGTCAATTGCTTGTCCAGGTCGTTGCCCAGGCTGGCGCCGGTCATCAGGCTGATTTTCAGTGGCGACTGCTTGGCGCGTTCGGCCAGCGCATGCGGCACGGCCTTGGCTTCACCGGCACGGGTGAAACCGCTCATGCCGACGGTCATGCCGTCCTCGATCAAGCCAGCGGCGTCAGCCGCACTCATTACCTTGCTGTGCAGGGAGGACAAGCGGATACGATCACGGTACATGGATTGTTATCTCGGGCTACTGAAGCTACTGCAGCGCAGTCTAGAGATTTAACCCGTCGCCGTCCCACGACTATGGTCGTAGGAAAGGCCTATAACAAAAGCCTTTGATCTGAAGCAAAAAAGAAAGCCCCGATCGATTCTGAGCGGGGCTTCCTTTATAGCGCGAGGTTTGTTACGTCAGGATCACTCCACGGCCTTGACCATGTCCTCGATCACCTTCTTCGCATCGCCGAACACCATCATGGTCTTGTCCAGGTAGAACAACTCGTTGTCCAGGCCGGCATAGCCACTGGCCATCGAGCGCTTGTTGACGATGATGGTCTTGGCCTTGAACGCCTCGAGGATCGGCATGCCGGCGATCGGCGACTTGGGGTCGTTCTTCGCCGCCGGGTTGACCACGTCGTTGGCGCCCAGCACCAGCACCACGTCGGCCTGGCCGAACTCGGCGTTGATGTCTTCCATCTCGAACACCTGGTCGTACGGCACCTCGGCCTCGGCCAGCAGCACGTTCATGTGCCCGGGCATGCGGCCCGCCACCGGGTGGATCGCGTACTTCACGGTCACGCCGTTGTGGGTCAGCTTCTCGGTCAGTTCCTTGAGCGCGTGCTGGGCGCGGGCCACCGCCAGGCCGTAGCCGGGGACGATGATCACGCTGTCGGCGTTGCTCAGCAGGAAGGTGGCGTCGTCGGCCGAGCCGGACTTCACCGGGCGCTGCTCCTTCGAACCTTGCGCGGCGCCGGTGTCGGTGTCGCCGCCGAAGCCGCCGAGGATGACGTTGAAGAACGAGCGGTTCATCGCCTTGCACATGATGTACGACAGGATCGCACCGCTCGAGCCCACCAGGGAGCCGGCGATGATCAGCATCGAGTTGTTCAGCGAGAAGCCGATCCCGGCGGCCGCCCAGCCCGAGTAGCTGTTGAGCATCGACACCACCACCGGCATGTCGGCGCCGCCGATCGGGATGATGATCAGCACGCCCATGACGAAGGCCAGGGCCAGCATCAGGGTGAAGGCGCTGTAGTGGCCGGTGAAGGTGAACAGCAGGCCGAGGGCGATGGTGGCCAGGCCTAGGATCAGGTTCAGCTTGTGCTGGCCGGCGAACTGTACCGGTGCGCCCTGGAACAGGCGGAACTTGTACTTGCCCGACAGCTTGCCGAAGGCGATCACGGAGCCGGAGAAGGTGATGGCACCAATGGCCGCACCGAGGAATAGCTCCAGGCGGTTGCCGGTGGGGATCGGGTCGCTGATGGCGGCGACGATGCCCATCGACTGCGGCTCGAGCACCGCGGCGATGGCGATGAACACCGCCGCCAGGCCGATCATGCTGTGCATGAAGGCGACCAGCTCGGGCATCTTGGTCATCTCGACGCGCTTGGCCATGATCGAACCGGCGCTGCCGCCGACCAGCAGGCCGACGATGACGTAGCCGATGCCGGCCGTTGCAAGCTCGGAGCCAAGCTTATAGATGAGGCCGACGGTGGTGAGGATCGCGATCCCCATGCCGATCATGCCGAACAGGTTGCCGCGCCGTGAAGTGGTCGGGTGCGACAGGCCCTTGAGCGCCTGGATGAAGCACACCGAAGCGACGAGGTAGAGAAGCGTTACCAGATTCATGCTCATGCTTACTTCTGCGCCTCGTTCTTGGTTTTCTTCTTGAACATCTCAAGCATGCGGCGGGTGACCAGGAAGCCACCGAACACGTTGACCGCGGCCAAGGCTACGGCCAGGGTGCCCATGACCTTGCCGGCTGGGGTCACGGTCAGCGCAGCGGCGAGCATGGCGCCGACGATGACGATCGCCGAGATGGCGTTGGTCACCGCCATCAGCGGCGTGTGCAGGGCCGGGGTGACGTTCCAGACCACGTGGTAGCCGACGTAGATGGCCAGCACGAAGATGATCAGGTTGTAGATGCCGTGGGAAATCAGCATGTCTTCCATTGTCGTGCTCCTTAGCCGTTGTTGCGGACGACTTGACCATCACGGCACATGAGGCAGGCCGCGACGATGTCGTCTTCGAGGTTGATCGCCAGCGCGCCGTCCTTGTCGAACAGCAGCTTCATGAAGTCCAGCAGGTTGCGGGCATACAGCGCCGAGGCATCGGCGCCGACCTGGGCCGGCAGGTTGGTCGGGCCGACGATGGTCACGCCGTTCTCCTGCACCACCTGGTCGGCGACGGTCAGCGGGCAGTTGCCGCCTTGTGCCGCGGCCAGGTCGATGACCACCGAGCCGGGCTTCATCTGCGCGACGGTCTCGGCGCTGAGCAGGGTCGGTGCCTTGCGGCCGGGGATCAGGGCCGTGGTGATGACGATGTCGGCCTGCTTGGCGCGCTCGTGCACGGCCTGGGCCTGGCGCTGCATCCAGCTGGCCGGCATCGGCCGGGCATAGCCGCCGACACCTTCGGCGCATTCGCGTTCTTCATCGGTCTCGTAGGGCACGTCGATGAACTTGGCGCCGAGCGACTCGATCTGCTCCTTCACCGCCGGGCGCACATCGGAGGCCTCGATCACCGCGCCCAGGCGCTTGGCCGTGGCGATGGCCTGCAGGCCGGCCACGCCGGCGCCGAGGATCAGCACGCGGGCAGCCTTCACGGTGCCGGCGGCGGTCATCAGCATGGGCATGAAGCGCGGGTAGTGATGGGCGGCGAGCAACACGGCCTTGTAGCCGGCGATGTTGGCCTGGGACGACAGCACGTCGAGGCTCTGTGCCCGCGAAGTACGCGGCGCGGCCTCCAGAGCGAAAGCGGTGATGCCGCGCTCGGCCATTTTGACGATGAGGTCGCTGTTGAACGGGTTGAGCATGCCGATCAGCACGCTGCCACTGTTGATCTGGGCCAGTTCCTGGTCGTTGGGCGCGACCACCTTCAGCACCAGTTGCGCGCCGTAGGCGTCGGCTGCGTTGCCAAGGGTGGCCCCCACGGCTTCATAGGCACTGTCCGGAATGCTGGCGTTTAGCCCTGCCCCCCGTTGGACGGTGACCTGATGGCCCTGGCCAACCAGTTTCTTGATGGTTTCGGGGGTTGCGGCAACCCTTGTCTCACCCGTCTGCGTCTCGAGAGGAACACCAATGTGCACGACTTTGTCTCCTGCGGTGACCTTTTTGTCTTTATAGAAACCCGCGCACTTCGGATGGTGCATGGGTGCGGCGATTGAGCGCCGGGCCCGCCATATCCTGGGCGGGCCGAGCATTTTGCAGACGAACCCGGAGGCCTTCAACAGCTTATGGAGCGAAACGAAGTCAAAACTACAAGTCACCCTGTGACCGTATGTCGCAATGAGAGGCCTGTAGCCCATCAAACATGGGCCATTGGGAGATTAAGAGATTTTTCGAAGTTTTTTGTAGTAGTTTCGCAGATAGGCTCGCGGGTGTCGCTAAATTGCCTGTAAGCCGCGTGGTTAGTGGCCTTTTGCAGTGTTTTTGATGCACCTGAACAGTTTGCTGATATGCGACAAAATCTTATATCTGTAGGTGTTTAAAATAATTGACTACAAAAGTCAGGTGCCGCCTTCACGATCGCTTGAGGCCAGGTATTGCCTGGCCTGATCGACCAGCCAGTCGCGGAACGCACGCAGTGAGGCCGACTCGACTTTGCGCTCCGGAATCATCAGATAGTAGGCCTTGTCGCTGATCAGCACGTGCCTGTGAGCGACCACCAGCCGGCCCTCCTCCAGTTCACGCTGGATCAGAAAGGGTGGGATCAGCGCGATGCCCATCTCATGCATGGCGGCCTGGGCGAGCATGGAGAATAGTTCATAGCGCGGGCCTGTCATGTCGCCCTCGATGCTCATGCCCAGGCTGTTGAACCACTGGCGCCACGCATAGGGACGAGTGGTTTGCTGCAACAGCGGCATGCCGGCGATGCGCCGGGCATCGAGCATGCCCTCCCCGTTCAACAACGCCGGGCTGCACACCGGCAGTGGGTTCTCGCCCATCAAGCGCCGGGACTGGGTGCCAGACCAATCCGCGTCGCCAAAGTAGATGGCAGCGTCGAACGTGGTATCGGCGAACAGGAATGGTCGGGTGCGGTTGGTCAGGTTGACCGTGACTTCCGGATGACGCTTCTGGAAGTCCTTGAGCCGGGGTAGCAGCCATTGGGTGCCGAAGGTCGGCACCACGGCCAGTTCGATCACGTTGGCGCCCTGCTGGCGCATCACCGAGAGCGTGTCCCGCTCCACCGCATCCAACTGGGCAGCTACCTGGCGACTATAAGACAGTCCGGCCTCGGTCAGCTTCACGCCTCGGCGCGAGCGGCGGAACAGGTCGACGTTGAGGAAGCTCTCCAGGCTGCCGATCTGCCGACAGACGGCGCCTTGGGTCAAGGCCAGTTCGTGTGCCGCCTTGGTAAAGCTCTCGTGGCGCGCCGCGGCCTCGAAGCAGACCAGGGCGGTGGTGCTGGGAATCTTGCGGCGCATGTACGTCAACCTCACTTGTCATTATTTGAATAAGGGGTTTTTTCGTATTTCGAAGTGAGAAAGTATCACTAATCCGTGCGCAATCGTCGTTTGTCCAGGCAATGGATCGGGCCTAGGATCAATGAACAAGAATTGCTCCCCTACTCCGAGGACATCGCTCATGGCTGGTAAAGCAAGCTTCAACTGGATCGACCCGCTGCTGCTGGATCAACAGCTCACTGAAGAAGAGCGCATGGTGCGTGACAGCGCTTACCAGTTCGCCCAGGACAAGCTGGCTCCTCGTGTACTGGAGGCATTCCGTCACGAGCAGACCGACCCTGCGATCTTCCGCGAGATGGGTGAAGTCGGCCTGCTGGGCGCGACCATTCCCGAGCAGTATGGCGGCAGCGGCCTGAACTACGTGTGCTATGGCTTGATCGCGCGGGAGGTCGAGCGTATCGACTCGGGTTACCGCTCGATGATGAGCGTGCAGTCGTCGCTGGTCATGGTGCCGATCAACGAGTTCGGCACCGAAGCGCAGAAACAGAAGTACCTGCCGAAGCTGGCGTCCGGCGAATGGATCGGCTGCTTCGGTCTGACCGAGCCCAACCATGGCTCTGATCCGGGCTCGATGATCACCCGCGCGCGCCAGGTCGAGGGTGGCTACCGCCTGACCGGCAGCAAGATGTGGATTACCAACAGCCCGATCGCCGACGTATTCGTGGTCTGGGCCAAGGACGATGCCGGGGATATCCGCGGCTTCGTGCTGGAAAAAGGTTGGCAGGGCCTGAGCGCGCCGGCTATCCATGGCAAGGTCGGGCTGCGTGCCTCGATCACCGGCGAGATCGTGATGGACAACGTGTTCGTGCCGGAAGAGAACATCTTCCCCGATGTGCGGGGTCTGCGCGGCCCGTTCACCTGCCTGAACTCCGCTCGTTATGGCATTGCCTGGGGTGCCCTGGGTGCCGCCGAGGCCTGCTGGCACACCGCACGCCAGTACACCCTGGACCGCCAGCAGTTCGGTCGCCCATTGGCGGCAAACCAGCTGATCCAGAAGAAACTCGCCGACATGCAGACCGAGATCACCCTGGCCCTGCAAGGCTGCCTGCGCCTTGGTCGCATGAAGGACGAAGGCACCGCGGCGGTTGAAATCACCTCCATCATGAAGCGCAATTCCTGTGGCAAGGCCTTGGATATCGCCCGCCTTGCCCGTGACATGCTGGGCGGCAACGGGATTTCCGACGAGTTCGGCGTGGCCCGTCACTTGGTCAACCTGGAGGTGGTCAACACTTATGAAGGCACCCATGACGTGCATGCGCTGATCCTCGGGCGTGCGCAAACCGGCATCCAGGCCTTCTATTGATAAGGAGCCAGCCCATGGGCGCGCTTTCCCATCTGCGGGTGCTGGATCTTTCGCGCGTGCTGGCCGGCCCCTGGTCCGGCCAGATCCTGGCGGACCTGGGGGCCGATGTGATCAAGGTCGAGCGTCCAGGCAGTGGAGACGATACGCGTGCCTGGGGGCCGCCTTTCCTCAAGGATGCCGAGGGTGAGAACACCAGTGAGGCGGCTTATTACCTGTCGGCCAATCGCAACAAGCGTTCGGTGACCATCGACTTCACGCAAGCGGAAGGCCAGCGCCTGGTGCGCGAACTGGCGGCGAAGTCGGACATCGTCATCGAGAACTTCAAGGTGGGCGGGTTGGCGGCCTATGGTCTGGACTACCCGAGCCTGAAGGCTGTGAATCCGCAGCTTATATATTGTTCGGTCACCGGCTTCGGTCAGACCGGGCCATATGCCAAGCGTGCTGGCTACGACTTCATGATTCAGGGGCTGGGCGGGCTGATGAGCCTGACCGGGCGTCCCGATGGGGAGGAAGCTGCCGGGCCCGTGAAGGTTGGCGTGGCACTGACCGACATACTGACCGGGTTGTATTCGACCGTGGCAATCCTGGCTGCCCTCGCCCACCGCGACCAGGCAGGGATCGGCCAGCATATAGATATGGCGCTACTGGATGTGCAGGTGGCCTGCCTGGCCAACCAGGCAATGAACTACCTGACCACGGGTAATCCGCCGAGGCGGCTTGGCAACGCGCACCCGAACATCGTGCCTTATCAGGACTTCCCTACAGCCGATGGCGATTTCATCCTTACCGTGGGCAACGATGGGCAGTTCCGCAAGTTCGCGGAGGTTGCGGGTCAGCCCCAGTGGGCGGACGATCCGCGGTTTGCCAGTAATAAGCAGCGGGTGGCCAATCGCGCCGAGCTGATCCCCTTGATTCGCCAGGCTACGGTATTCAAGACCACGGCAGAGTGGGTCCACCAACTGGAAGCGGCGGGTGTCCCCTGCGGGCCGATCAACGACCTGGCGCAGATGTTCCAGGATCCGCAGGTGTTGGCCCGGGGGTTGGCGGTAAGCATGCCGCACGCGTTGGCCGGTAGCGTGCCGCAAGTGGCCAGCCCGATTCGGCTTTCCGAGACGCCGGTGGAATATCGCCAGGCGCCTCCCTTGCTGGGGGAGCATACCGAGGTGGTGTTGACCGAGGTGCTGGGGTTGGATGCAGAAGCGGTGCAGCGGCTGCGTGGTGCAGGGGTGTTGTGAGGGGCGGTGCTGTTCGGATGTGTTTGCCGTTGCCTTTGGGTGCCGCTGGAATGTGTTCGCCATTACCGTTGCAGCGCCGCACAAATCGAGCGCCGCCCGCGCGGCGCATCGCGGCACAAGGCCGCTCCTACATTTATTGCAACGTGCCTATGTCTGTCAGGCCATGGTTGCTCGCCTTTGGTGGCACCACGGAATATCGTGGTGCGCCCGGCGCCAACACAAATATCGCCCCGGGCCCACCAGGCTGGCAACCATGCCCTACCAGACATAATTGGCCCGAAACAGATGTGGGAGCGGCCTTGCGTCGCGATGCGCCGCGCGGGCGGCGCTCGATCTCATGGGCGCTGAAGGTGTTGTGGCGGGCCCCTGGTGGCCTCAACGCGGTCCTTTTCCCTTAATTATCTGATTTTCTTCAAATTAGCGGTTGACGCCGTTTCGAATCTCCTTATAATGCGCACCACTTCCAGCGACAACGGAACGAAAAACTCCTTGAGATTCAACGAGTTAGATAGTTCGGTAGATGCTGAAAGGGCTTCGATCAACTGATCGGCAGCGGTGAAAAAGGCAGTTGACAGCGGTTTTAAACGCTGTATTATTCGCCTCCCGCTACGAGAGATCGCAGCGAGTCAAGTGTTTGAAGCTAAACGAGTTTCTCGGGAAAAACTTCAAAATAAACGCTTGACACGAAATGAGGAAAGCGTAGAATGCGCGCCTCGGTTGAGACGAAACGCTCTTAGCCAAACGCTCTTTAACAAATTGAATCAAGCAATTCGTGTGGGTGCTTGTGAGTACGGACTGATAGTCAAAAAGATTATCAGCATCACAAGTGACCATGCGAGAAATCACATAGTCATTTGAGATTGCTGAGCCAAGTTTAGGGTTTCTTAAAAACCCAAGCAGTATTGAACTGAAGAGTTTGATCATGGCTCAGATTGAACGCTGGCGGCAGGCCTAACACATGCAAGTCGAGCGGATGACGGGAGCTTGCTCCTTGATTCAGCGGCGGACGGGTGAGTAATGCCTAGGAATCTGCCTGGTAGTGGGGGACAACGTTTCGAAAGGAACGCTAATACCGCATACGTCCTACGGGAGAAAGCAGGGGACCTTCGGGCCTTGCGCTATCAGATGAGCCTAGGTCGGATTAGCTAGTTGGTGAGGTAATGGCTCACCAAGGCGACGATCCGTAACTGGTCTGAGAGGATGATCAGTCACACTGGAACTGAGACACGGTCCAGACTCCTACGGGAGGCAGCAGTGGGGAATATTGGACAATGGGCGAAAGCCTGATCCAGCCATGCCGCGTGTGTGAAGAAGGTCTTCGGATTGTAAAGCACTTTAAGTTGGGAGGAAGGGCAGTAAGCTAATACCTTGCTGTTTTGACGTTACCGACAGAATAAGCACCGGCTAACTCTGTGCCAGCAGCCGCGGTAATACAGAGGGTGCAAGCGTTAATCGGAATTACTGGGCGTAAAGCGCGCGTAGGTGGTTTGTTAAGTTGGATGTGAAAGCCCCGGGCTCAACCTGGGAACTGCATCCAAAACTGGCAAGCTAGAGTACGGTAGAGGGTGGTGGAATTTCCTGTGTAGCGGTGAAATGCGTAGATATAGGAAGGAACACCAGTGGCGAAGGCGACCACCTGGACTGATACTGACACTGAGGTGCGAAAGCGTGGGGAGCAAACAGGATTAGATACCCTGGTAGTCCACGCCGTAAACGATGTCAACTAGCCGTTGGAATCCTTGAGATTTTAGTGGCGCAGCTAACGCATTAAGTTGACCGCCTGGGGAGTACGGCCGCAAGGTTAAAACTCAAATGAATTGACGGGGGCCCGCACAAGCGGTGGAGCATGTGGTTTAATTCGAAGCAACGCGAAGAACCTTACCAGGCCTTGACATGCAGAGAACTTTCCAGAGATGGATTGGTGCCTTCGGGAACTCTGACACAGGTGCTGCATGGCTGTCGTCAGCTCGTGTCGTGAGATGTTGGGTTAAGTCCCGTAACGAGCGCAACCCTTGTCCTTAGTTACCAGCACGTTATGGTGGGCACTCTAAGGAGACTGCCGGTGACAAACCGGAGGAAGGTGGGGATGACGTCAAGTCATCATGGCCCTTACGGCCTGGGCTACACACGTGCTACAATGGTCGGTACAGAGGGTTGCCAAGCCGCGAGGTGGAGCTAATCTCACAAAACCGATCGTAGTCCGGATCGCAGTCTGCAACTCGACTGCGTGAAGTCGGAATCGCTAGTAATCGCGAATCAGAATGTCGCGGTGAATACGTTCCCGGGCCTTGTACACACCGCCCGTCACACCATGGGAGTGGGTTGCACCAGAAGTAGCTAGTCTAACCTTCGGGAGGACGGTTACCACGGTGTGATTCATGACTGGGGTGAAGTCGTAACAAGGTAGCCGTAGGGGAACCTGCGGCTGGATCACCTCCTTAATCGACGACATCAGCCTGCTGATGAGCTCCCACACGAATTGCTTGATTCTTTGTATAAAGACGATGCTGTAACGCGACCCTGTTATAGGTCTGTAGCTCAGTTGGTTAGAGCGCACCCCTGATAAGGGTGAGGTCGGCAGTTCAAATCTGCCCAGACCTACCATTACATGGTGCAGCCTAGAATACGGGGCCATAGCTCAGCTGGGAGAGCGCCTGCCTTGCACGCAGGAGGTCAGCGGTTCGATCCCGCTTGGCTCCACCACGTTTGCTGTAACGCGTAGTACTTGATCAGAACTTAGAAATGAACATTCGTGAATGAATGTTGATTTCTGGCTTTTGTCAGATCGTTCTTTAAAAATTCGGATATGTGATAGATATAGACTGAACATCAGTTTCACTGCTGGTGGATCAGGCTAAGGTAAAATTTGTGAGTTCTGCGCGAAAGCGCAACGTACGAATTTTCGGCGAATGTCGTCTTCACAGTATAACCAGATTGCTTGGGGTTATATGGTCAAGTGAAGAAGCGCATACGGTGGATGCCTTGGCAGTCAGAGGCGATGAAAGACGTGGTAGCCTGCGATAAGCTTTGGGGAGTCGGCAAACAGACTGTGATCCAGAGATCTCTGAATGGGGGAACCCACTCAGCACAAGCTGAGTATCTTGTACTGAATACATAGGTGCAAGAGGCGAACCAGGGGAACTGAAACATCTAAGTACCCTGAGGAAAAGAAATCAACCGAGATTCCCTTAGTAGTGGCGAGCGAACGGGGACCAGCCCTTAAGTTGATTTGAGATTAGTGGAACGCTCTGGAAAGTGCGGCCATAGTGGGTGATAGCCCCGTACACGAAAATCTCTTGTCAATGAAATCGAGTAGGACGGAGCACGAGAAACTTTGTCTGAATATGGGGGGACCATCCTCCAAGGCTAAATACTACTGACTGACCGATAGTGAACCAGTACCGTGAGGGAAAGGCGAAAAGAACCCCGGAGAGGGGAGTGAAATAGAACCTGAAACCGTATGCGTACAAGCAGTGGGAGCCTACTTTGTTAGGTGACTGCGTACCTTTTGTATAATGGGTCAGCGACTTATATTCAGTGGCGAGCTTAACCGAATAGGGGAGGCGTAGCGAAAGCGAGTCTTAATAGGGCGTTTAGTCGCTGGGTATAGACCCGAAACCGGGCGATCTATCCATGGGCAGGTTGAAGGTTAGGTAACACTGACTGGAGGACCGAACCGACTACCGTTGAAAAGTTAGCGGATGACCTGTGGATCGGAGTGAAAGGCTAATCAAGCTCGGAGATAGCTGGTTCTCCTCGAAAGCTATTTAGGTAGCGCCTCATGTATCACTGTAGGGGGTAGAGCACTGTTTCGGCTAGGGGGTCATCCCGACTTACCAAACCGATGCAAACTCCGAATACCTACAAGTGCCGAGCATGGGAGACACACGGCGGGTGCTAACGTCCGTCGTGAAAAGGGAAACAACCCAGACCGTCAGCTAAGGTCCCAAAGTCATGGTTAAGTGGGAAACGATGTGGGAAGGCTTAGACAGCTAGGAGGTTGGCTTAGAAGCAGCCATCCTTTAAAGAAAGCGTAATAGCTCACTAGTCGAGTCGGCCTGCGCGGAAGATGTAACGGGGCTCAAACCATGCACCGAAGCTACGGGTATCATCGTATGATGATGCGGTAGAGGAGCGTTCTGTAAGCCTGTGAAGGTGAGTTGAGAAGCTTGCTGGAGGTATCAGAAGTGCGAATGCTGACATGAGTAACGACAATGGGAGTGAAAAACTCCCACGCCGAAAGACCAAGGTTTCCTGCGCAACGTTAATCGACGCAGGGTTAGTCGGTCCCTAAGGCGAGGCTGAAAAGCGTAGTCGATGGAAAACAGGTTAATATTCCTGTACTTCCAGTTATTGCGATGGAGGGACGGAGAAGGCTAGGCCAGCTTGGCGTTGGTTGTCCAAGTTTAAGGTGGTAGGCTGAGATCTTAGGCAAATCCGGGATCTCAAGGCCGAGAGCTGATGACGAGTTGCCTTTAGGCGACGAAGTGGTTGATGCCATGCTTCCAAGAAAAGCTCCTAAGCTTCAGATAACTGGGAACCGTACCCCAAACCGACACAGGTGGTTAGGTAGAGAATACCAAGGCGCTTGAGAGAACTCGGGTGAAGGAACTAGGCAAAATGGCACCGTAACTTCGGGAGAAGGTGCGCCGGTGAGGGTGAAGCACTTGCTGCGTAAGCCCACGCCGGTCGAAGATACCAGGCCGCTGCGACTGTTTATTAAAAACACAGCACTCTGCAAACACGAAAGTGGACGTATAGGGTGTGACGCCTGCCCGGTGCCGGAAGGTTAATTGATGGGGTTAGCGCAAGCGAAGCTCTTGATCGAAGCCCCGGTAAACGGCGGCCGTAACTATAACGGTCCTAAGGTAGCGAAATTCCTTGTCGGGTAAGTTCCGACCTGCACGAATGGCGTAACGATGGCGGCGCTGTCTCCACCCGAGACTCAGTGAAATTGAAATCGCTGTGAAGATGCAGTGTATCCGCGGCTAGACGGAAAGACCCCGTGAACCTTTACTATAGCTTTGCACTGGACTTTGAATTTGCTTGTGTAGGATAGGTGGGAGGCTTTGAAGTGGGGACGCCAGTTCTCATGGAGCCATCCTTGAAATACCACCCTGGCAACTTTGAGGTTCTAACTCAGGTCCGTTATCCGGATCGAGGACAGTGTATGGTGGGTAGTTTGACTGGGGCGGTCTCCTCCCAAAGAGTAACGGAGGAGTACGAAGGTGCGCTCAGACCGGTCGGAAATCGGTCGTAGAGTATAAAGGCAAAAGCGCGCTTGACTGCGAGACAAACACGTCGAGCAGGTACGAAAGTAGGTCTTAGTGATCCGGTGGTTCTGTATGGAAGGGCCATCGCTCAACGGATAAAAGGTACTCCGGGGATAACAGGCTGATACCGCCCAAGAGTTCATATCGACGGCGGTGTTTGGCACCTCGATGTCGGCTCATCACATCCTGGGGCTGAAGCCGGTCCCAAGGGTATGGCTGTTCGCCATTTAAAGTGGTACGCGAGCTGGGTTTAGAACGTCGTGAGACAGTTCGGTCCCTATCTGCCGTGGACGTTTGAGATTTGAGAGGGGCTGCTCCTAGTACGAGAGGACCGGAGTGGACGAACCTCTGGTGTTCCGGTTGTCACGCCAGTGGCATTGCCGGGTAGCTATGTTCGGAAGAGATAACCGCTGAAAGCATCTAAGCGGGAAACTTGCCTCAAGATGAGATCTCACTGGGATCTTGAATCCCCTAAAGGGCCGTCGAAGACTACGACGTTGATAGGTTGGGTGTGTAAGCGCTGTGAGGCGTTGAGCTAACCAATACTAATTGCCCGTGAGGCTTGACCATATAACACCCAAGCAATTTGCGCGCTGAGCCAAATTGTGGTGGTGAAGACGAAGTAACCGAAAATTCGGCTCACAAATTAAAAGCAGCACAAATTCACATATCCGAATTCGCTGGGCTGTCCATCTGGACGTTCTGGCAACAGAATTTCTTGACGACCATAGAGCATTGGAACCACCTGATCCCATCCCGAACTCAGCAGTGAAACGATGCATCGCCGATGGTAGTGTGGGGTTTCCCCATGTGAGAGTAGGTCATCGTCAAGATTCATTTCGCAAAACCCCTATCTGCGCGAGCAGGTAGGGGTTTTGTCTTTAGGTAAGAGTATAGAGATTCGCTGGTACGTCCCCAGGACGGGCCGGCACACAGAATTTCTTGACGACCATAGAGCATTGGAACCACCTGATCCCATCCCGAACTCAGCAGTGAAACGATGCATCGCCGATGGTAGTGTGGGGTTTCCCCATGTGAGAGTAGGTCATCGTCAAGATTCAATCCCAAAGCCCCTGTCTGCGATGCAGACAGGGGCTTTGTCTTTTCCGGCTACTGGATGGCAAGCTTGCGTGCCTTGCCCAGGCGCCGCGCCTGTAGCTTGCGCCACCAGATATACACACCGGTAAATGACAGCACGGCGATCAGCACGCCCAGCACCGCTATCAGGATCTGCCCGGTCATGCCGATGATCCGCCCCCCATGGATCGGCAGCTGCAGCCGATAGAATTGCTCACCCAGCGTGCCTTGCCCGGCAATCTCAGCGCCGAGCAGGCGACCATCGCTGCCATGGAAGAACAACCACGATTTACCATGGGCGTCGGTATCATGTTGGCCGAAGCCTGCGCCATAGAAGTTGTATTCGAAGCTGTAACAGAGCTCTCCGATCGGGGCAGTCAGCCCCCGCCTCGCGCCTTCTTCCTGAGCCCGCTGGTAGGCTTGCTGGTAGTTGAGCTGGGTAACCCCTAGTTGCTCCTTCGGCATCGCGCCACGGGCCTCGTACACGCTGGGTGCCACTGGTGAGAACAACGACACGGCTGGCTTGAACACCTGAGCCGGCAGGTTCATCGCCACGCTGCTGATGGCGATCGGTAGCAGCAGCAGCCAAAGCCATAATCCGCCAGCCCTGTGGATATCCATGTTCAACCGATAACTGTGGCCGCCCTTGATCTTCCACGCCGTGGACCACTTGCGCCAGAACGGGCGCCCGCGGGGGAGGGTGAGCAGCAGGGCGATGAAGCAGTCGATCACCCAGAGGACCGCGACGCTCCCCATCAACAGCAGCCCCCAGTTGCCCGGCAGTGTCAGGCTGTAGTGCAACTCGAGGATGAACGGCATGAAGTTCTCCCGCGAGAAACAGCAGTCGCCCCAATAGCGTTGCCCGAGGGTGTTGCCGCTGACCGGGTCCAGGTAGAACACCGTGTTCTTCTCGGCGTAGGGCGAGCCGGTCACAGGGTCGTTGCGTGGCACCATGGCCAGCAGCGCCGCATGCCCTGCCTCCTGGGGATATTCCATGTACCAGACTTGCAGGCGAGGGTGTTCGTCCTGCAACTTGTCCACAAGCAGGCCCGGCTGCTGGAGAGTGCCTTTGGCCGGGGCTTCGTAGAATTGCGGGTTGAGCCATTCGTCCAGTTCATGATGAAAGGCCAGCAGGCTCCCGGTGAGTCCCGCCAGGGCAAGGAACACCGCAGTCAGTAGCCCCAGGTAACGGTGCAGCAATACATACAGTCGACGCATCTTGCAAAACTCCAGGAAACGCCAGAAACGAAAAAGCCAGCACCTGGGTTCAGGCGCTGGCTCGGTGCTGTTCGGCAGAAGGGTCAGAACTGATAGCTGACCGTGGCGCTGACATTGCGCTCTTCGCCCATGTAGCAATAGTTCAGGCTCGCGCAGGAGGCGATGTAGGTTTCGTTGGTGAGGTTGTTGGCGTTCAAGCGTACATCCACGCCCTTGAGCCCGACCTTGCCCAGGTCGTAGCCGACCGAAGCATCGAACAGGGTATAGGAGGGCACCTTCATGCTGTTTTCCGCATCCACCCAGCTGTAGCCCACGTAGCGCATGCCGCCACCCAGGCGCAGCCCATCGAGCGGGCCCTGGCGGAAGTTGTAGTCGGCCCACAGCGAGAACATCTGCTTGGGCGCCTGGGTTGGCGAGTTGCCTTTGTTGTCCACCCCCGCCGATACCAGGCTGGGCATCGACTTGGAATACTCGATGTCGGTAAAGGTGTAGCCACCCAGCAGTTTCAGGTTATCGGTCACCTGCACATGGGCTTCCAGTTCCAGGCCCTGGGAGCGCACTTCGCCTACAGGCCGGTAGAAGTTTTCGTCCGGCTGCTTGGAGGCGAGGTTCTCCTGCTCGATGCGGAACACCGAAGCGGTGAACAGATTGTCGGTGCCCGGCGGCTGGTACTTGATGCCCGCTTCCCACTGCGTGCCCTCGGTCGGCGCCAGGGGGCGGCCGTTCTGGTCGGAGACCGTGTTGGGGTTGAACGACTCGGAGTAGCTGACGTACGGCGCCAAGCCGTTCTCGAACAGGTAGAGCACACCTGCCCGGGTGGTGAAGTTGGAGCGGTCATCGCTGACCTTGGTGTTGCTGTCGCGGTTTTCTTCGGAAACTTTTACCCAGTCCTGGCGCAGGCCCAACGAGAAGCGCCACTGGTCCAGCTCGACCAGGTCCTGCAGGTACACACCGGTTTGCTGCAGGCGGCGCTGGTAGCGGTTTTCGCCCAGTACCTGGAGGTTGCCATTACCGTACTGAGGGTTGCCGGCATCCAAGGGGTCGACGGTACCGTAGCGCCACGCTACGTCAGCCTTGCGGCGCTGGTAATCGGCACCCAGCAGCAAGGTGTGCTTGGCCGGGCCTGTGAAGAATTCAGCCTGCAACATGTTGTCGATGATGTAGGAATGCAGGCGCTCGTCACCCCCGGTGTAGGCGCGGTTGAGAATGTTGCTGTCGGCATCCGCCCAGCCCGCTGAGTAGACCTGGTCCATGGACACGTCGGAATCCTGGTAACGGAAGTTCTGCCGCGCGGTGAACACATCATTGAAGCGGTGCTCGAACTGATAGCTGAACGACTGTTGGGTGCGCTCGTAGTTGTCGATCCCCGGTTCGCCCTCGAAGAAGTGGTCCGACAGCCGCAGGCCATTGCGCTGGTGCAGCATGCCGGCGGCCGGATTGCCGCCGTGGTAGCCGCCGTTCGGGTCGTGTTGCAGGTACGCCTGCAGGGTGAGCGAGGTGTCTTCGGTGAAGTCGATGCTGACAGCAGGGGCGATGGCGTAGCGTTCTTCCTTGGTGTGGTCGAACTGGGTGTCGGAAGCATCCGCCAAGCCAGTCAGCCGGTAGGCGATGCGCTTGTCTTCGTCTACCGGGCCGCTGAAGTCGAAGCCCATGCCACGCTGGCCCTGGGTGCCGACGCTGGCCTGCACCTGATGATAAGGGGTGAACAGCGGTTTCTTGCTGGTGAGCGCCACCAGTCCGCCCGGCGAACTGCGCCCGTAGAGCACCGAGGAGGGTCCCTTGAGCACATCGATGCGTTCGAGGAAGTACGGGTCCACCTGCATGGTGCTGTAGGTGCCGTTGTCGCCCATGGACTTCAGGCCATCGAGGTAGATGTTGTCGACCGAACTATCGTTGAAGCCGCGCATGGCCACATAGTCGTAGCGATGAGTGGCGCCGTACGGGTTGGTCAGAACCCCAGGGGTGTAGCGCATGGCCTGGGCGACCGTCTGCGAACCCTGGTCGTCCATTTGCTGGCGGGTGACCACCGATACCGACTGTGAAGTTTCCACCAGCGCTGTGCTGGTCTTGGTCGCCACCTGGCTGTGGGTCGCGTTGTAGCCCTCCATGCTGCCCAGTGCATTGCCGAGGCTGAATCCGCGTACGTCGGTGCTGGGCAGTGACAGCGCGGCGCTGTCGGGCTGGGCCTGGATCACGTAGCTGCGACCGTCCTGGCTGACCGCCTCGAGGCCGGTGCCTTGCAGCAGCGTATGTAGACCCTGTTCGGGCGAGTATTGCCCCTGCAGGCCGCTGGACTGCAACTGACCGGTAAGCTGCGGCGTGCTCGACAGGGTGATGCCGGCCTGCCGGGCGAACTGGTTGAGCACCTCGTTCAGCTGGCCTGGCGCGATGGTGTAGGCCTGGTTGGCCTGGGCCAGCTCGGCCGCCTGCAGCAGCGAGGGGGGGCTGGCCAGGCCCAGCGCAGTGCCGAACAGGGCGGCGCGTACCGCTTTGCCCAGGCGGGCTGAATTGAGGACAGGTCGAAAATCATTCTCGACGGGTGGCAAGGCTGCGTGTGGGGCAATGGGCATGAAAGGGTCCGTGGTGATTGAGGGCAGAAGGCGTCGCTTACTGTCCTAGCCGGACATCCGGGCAAAACCCGCCAAAAAAAGTCAGCTGGCCGTGCCGAGGTCAGGCCAGCCGTTCCACCCGAACCCACCAGCGCGTGCGTTGACGCAGCCGCACTGGCAGCGTCTGCGGCAGCAGTTGCAGCAGGCTATCGGGGTCTTCGAGGCGAAACACCCCTGACAGGCGCAGGCCGGCGACATCGTCGGCACAGGCCAGATAGCCATGGCGATAGCGGCTGACCTGGGCAAGGAAATCGACCAGGCGCATATCACGAGTGACGATCAACCCTTCGCTCCAGGCCATGGCATCCATGTCGACCTGGTCCACGCGTTGCACGCCCTGTGCGTCGATGCGCCAATCCTGGGCGGTGGTCAGCCATTGCAACTGGCCGCCGGGGCGATGCACCGCGACGCGTCCCTGGCTGAAATTGACGCGGGTGCAATCGTCGTCCTGGCGAACGTTGAAGCGGCCCTCGAAACCCTCGAGCAAGGCTTCGCGGGTTTGCACCAGCAGTGGCCGCCCTGGGTTGGCCTGGTTGCTACAGGTCAACATCAGTTCGCCCTGCTTGAGCCGTACCAGGCGTTGCTCGCGGTCGAACGCCAGGTCCACCGCGCTGCGCGTGTTCAATTGCAGCAGCGAGCCGTCGGGCAGGGTGAAGCTGCGCCGCTCGCCGGTGGCGGTGGCATAGTCCGAGGTCCAGGCACTGACCGGCTCGAGATCGCGGGCCAGCCAGCCGGCCGTGCCCACCATCGCGATGCCGCCCAGCAGCTTCAGTGCCTGGCGTCTATGCAGGCGCCGCTGGGTGGTCTCCAGTGTCTGCAAGGCCACGCTGGCACCGGGCACGGCACGCAGGTCGAGGTCCTGGTGCAGGCGCATGACCCGCTGCCAGGCCAGTTCATGTTCTGCTTGAGCCCCGCGCCATTGATCGCACTGTTGCGCAAGGCCTGGATTGTTGCCGCTTTCGCGCAACCTGAGCATCCAGTGGATGGCCTGTCTAACCGCCTTTGCCGAGGGTGCTGCGGTGCTCATGGGCTCAGCGTTCGTCTTCATAGCGCAACTGGTAGCAGTGGTAGAGCGCATCGGCGACATGGCGCTCCACCGAGCGCAGGGAGATGCCCATGTGCTCGGCGATCTGCTTATGGCTCAGGCCTTCGCACTGGGCCAGGAGAAAGGCGCGGCGGACCTTGGGCTTGAGGCCATCGAGCAGGCGTGCGATGCGCTCGAGTAGCTCCATCAGCAGTTCGCGGGTTTCGGCAGAGGGCGCCTGGGCTTCGGGCAAGTGGGCCAGCGCTTCGAGGTAGGCCCGGTGCAGCTCTTCACGTCGCCAGTGGTCGATGACCAGGCCACGCGCCACGGTCCGCAGAAAGGCTCGCGGGGCGCTTAGCTCCAGCGTTTCGCGACGCTGCAGCAGGCGCACGAAGGTGTCCTGCGCCAGGTCCGCGGCATCGGCGGCATTGCCCAGCTTGCTACGCAGCCAGCCATGCAGCCAGCCATGATGATTGCTGTAGAGCGTGTGCACCGAGTCGTTGGAAGGCATGGCGGGCAGTGTTATTAATGATAATGACTCTCATTGTTTGCCAGTGGCCCGTGAGTTTGCAACCGGAATTTGCCGCCGCTGCTCCCATACCTACCGCTGTTTCGCCGCCTGGCGGTCCAGATAGGCGCGGATGGCCTGTGCGCCCTTGTTCAGGTGCGCCTCCAGAATGCCCACCGCTGCCTCCACCTGTTGCTGACTGGCGGCATCCAGCAGCGCCAGGTGATCGTCCTGGGTCAGCGTGCCCAGGCCCATGGACGACAGGTGAAAGCGCAGGAAGCGCTCCTCCTCGTTGAGTTCGTGCTCGATCAGGCGCAGCAGCTTCTGGTTACTGGCCTTGCTGTACAGGGTCATGTGGAACAGGCGGTTGAGGCGGCCGAGCTCGGCATGCTCGGTCTGGTTTTCCAGCTGCCGGATGTAGTCCCTGGCCTGGTCGATGTCATGGGGTTCGAGGCGCGGCACCGACTGGCGCAGCGCCTCGGATTCGAGCAGTACCCGCAGGGCGTAGGTGTCGACCGCATCTTCACCGATCAACGGCGCGACCACGGCGCCTTTGTGCATCTCGACCTGCAGCAACCCCTGCGCCTCGAGCTGGCGCAGCGCCTCGCGCACGGGCATGCGGCTGACGCCGAACAGGGTGGCCAGCTCCTGCTGGCGTATGGCGGTGCCCGGTGCAAGCCGGCCATCGAGAATAGCGCTGCGCAGGCGCTCTTCGATCACCCCGCGGGCCTGGTGGGCGGGTACCTGTTCGCTACCGAACACGCTGCTCAGTTTGATTTTTGCAGACACGCGGGAATGCGCCTCGACGAAAACAGTAATTGGATCCAATCAACCTAGCTACAGGCACGCGCCTGTCAAACCGTCGCCATCCGAAGCGGGGCCGAGCCTTGTGAAAACGCGGCTATCGTGTATCAAGTCTATGTGCAAAGGAAGACGCCAAACCGTGCCAGCCGTGGAAAGTTTCGACGAGCCGACCATTGGCGATAGCCCCTTGCGGCGCTATTGGCATTTCGCCATGTCCGAGTGCACCATCGGCGTCTCGCAACAGCCCATGCAGGTGTCGTCAGTGGCGGCGATCCGAGCCCTCAAACCTACGGCGCCACCCCTGACACTGCGCCTGACCCTGGCCATGCTGCTGAGCGCGATGGTCGTGCTCGGCCTGCGCGCGGACTGGGACTTCGCCCAGATCAGCCAGCGCGCCCAGGCCCTCTACGGCCCGCTTGGCCAGGGCAAGCAGCGCATCGATGCCTGGCAGCGCCTGCTGGCCACCCAGAGCCAGGGCAGCGAGACGCAGCGCCTGCAGGAGGTCAACCAGTTCTTCAACCAGCAGCTGGGCTATGTGGAAGACATCGACCTGTGGCACGAGGTGGACTACTGGGCCACCCCGATCCAGTCGCTGCTCAAGGGCGCCGGCGATTGCGAGGACTATGCTATCGCCAAGTATTTCAGCCTGCGACGCATGGGCATCCCCAGCGAAAAGCTGCGCATCACCTACGTCAAGGCGCTGAGCCAGAACCGCGCGCACATGGTCCTGACCTATTACGCCAGCCCCCAGGCCGAGCCGCTGGTGCTCGACAGCCTGATGAACGCGATCAAGCCCGCCAGCCAGCGCAACGACCTGCTGCCGGTGTATGCCTTCAATGGCGAGGGCATGTGGCTGAGCAATGCCGGCGGCAACAAGAAGGTGGGCGACACCAAGCGGTTGTCGCGCTGGCAGGATTTGCTGAAAAAAATGCAGGCCGAAGGGTTCGATGGCGAACCCGTGTACTGAAGGAGCGCCGATGTCACTGTTCAAGCAATTGCTGCTGGCTATTTGTCTGTTCCTGGTGGTCGCGTTCAGTGGCAGCTTCATGGTCAGCCTGGAAAGCTCGCGCAGCCAGTACGTCAACCAGTTGCGCTCCCATGCCCAGGACGCGGCCACTGCCCTGGCGCTGTCGCTCACGCCCAACATCGACGACCCAGCGATGGTCGAGCTGATGGTCAGCTCGATCTTCGACAGCGGCTACTACTCCAGCATCAAGGTCATCGACGTGGCCTCCAACGCGGTGCTGGTGGAGCGCCATGCCGAACCGGACAGCGGCGGGGTGCCGGCCTGGTTCATTCGCTTGATCGGCCTGGCGCCGGCGGCTGGCGATGCCATCGTCAGCCGAGGATGGCAGCAGGCCGCACGGGTGGAAGTGGTCAGCCACCCGATGTTCGCCCTCGGCAAGCTGTGGCAGAGCGCCTTGGGCAGCCTGGGCTGGCTGGTGTTGTGCGGGGCGCTCAGCGCTGCCCTGGGCGCGTTGCTGTTGCGTCGCCAGCTGCGCCCACTGGACTACATGGTCGAGCAGTCCCAGGCGATTGCCCGCCGGGAGTTCCTCAGCCAGTCGAAACTGCCGCGCACGCCCGAGCTGCGAAGGGTGGTGCAGGCGATGAACCAGATGGTCGAGAAGCTCAAGCAGCTGTTCAGCGAGCAGGCCGAGCGCAGTGAAAAGCTGCGCGCCGAGTCGTATCAGGACAGCCTCACCGGCCTTGCCAACCGGCGCTATTTCGAGATGCAGCTCAATGCCAGGCTGAGCCCCCAGGAGGAGGTGCGGCCCGGTTACCTGCTGGTGTTGCGCGTGCGCGACCTGGCCGGTATCAACGCGCGCCTGGGTGGCCAGCGCGCCGACCAGTTGTTGCAGGCAGTGGCCCAGCAGCTGCGCCAGGCCTGTGCCGGGTTTGCGCACTCCAGTGACCTGATCGCCCGCAGCCGTGGCGGCGAGTTCGTGGTGCTGGCGCCAGGCCTGGTGTTCGAGGAGGCCACGCACCTGGCCCAGGCGCTGGAGGCGGGCCTTCACAGCCTGCACCAGACCGACGCCAGCGATGTCGACCCGGTCGCCTGCATCGGCCTGGCGCCGTACGTGCCAGGCGACTCGCCGCAAGCGTTGTTGCAACTGGCCGACGAGGCCGTCTCGCGGGCCGAGAGCCAGGGGCGGCCGACCTGGGGATGCCTGGAGCAGCGGGCCGTGGCTGATGTGGTCGACAGCCGTCACGCCTGGCACCAGCGGCTCGACCAGGCGCTGAGCCAAGGCCGCTTCGAGCTGTTTTTCCAGCCGGTGGTGGCCAGCGACGACCCAACGCGGGTGCTGCACTACAAGGTGATCTCCAGGCTGCACGATGAACGCGGCGAAGCGCTGGCGGCCGGGCGTTTCCTGCCTTGGCTGGAGCGCTTCGGCTGGATGCCGCGGCTAGACCTGCTGGTATTGGAGAAGGTGCTGGCGCACATGCGCTCCCACGAAGAGGCGCTGGCGCTCAACCTGTCCGCGGCGACCGTTGCCGATGCCAAGGTGCTGCAGCAGGTATTCGAGTTGTTGGGCCAGCACCCCGCGCTGGGGCCGCGCCTGACACTGGAGCTCGGTGAAGAGCAGTTGCCCGAACAGACGGCGCTGGAGCAGCTCACCCGGCACTTGCGTGGGCTGGGCTTCAGCCTCGCGCTGCAGCGCTTTGGCGGGCGCTTCAGCATGATCGGCAACCTGGCGCACCTGGGTCTGGCCTACCTGAAGATCGATGGCAGCTATGTGCGCAATATCGATCATGAGACACACAAGCGCCTGTTCATCGAAGCCATCCAGCGCGCCGCGCACAGCATCGACCTGCCGTTGATTGCCGAGCGGGTCGAGACCGAGGGCGAACTGCAGGTATTGCGGGAGATGGGTGTACAAGGCCTGCAGGGTCGCTTGGTGGGCGAGCCCGCGCCCTGGACCGAGGTGTAGGAGCCGGCTTGCCGGCGATTGGGCCGGTACAGCCAACGCCACACTCAGATCAAACGGTCGTCCTCCTCATCCGCAATCAGGTTGTTCAGCCCACCCAGCGCCTTGCGCGCCGTGGACCTGCTGAGCAACTTGGCCTGCGCCCCCGGAGGCAGGTCGGTGATGCTGATCACCCCCTTGGTGGTCAGCACCTCGATCAGGTCCTCAAGCACGCGGATCATGTCCAGGTCGCTTTGCTTGAGTTGTTTCAGGCTGCTTTCGACGGCGTCCGCGGCGAACCAGGCCTGGACCTCGGCATGGTCGGCCGCGAGGATGTCGGTGAAGCCTTCATAGGGGGCGGCCTCGACTCGCAACAGCAGCCCCCGCTCGTCGCGTTGCACGTAAAACATGCTGTCCATCCTCGTTACAATGAGCCCGTGTGCGCAGCTTAGGCAAACTTGCCGTGGTGCGCCTGCGGCTGATCCTGCTCAATGTTCTTTTCTGTTGTCCCCCGAAGAATGTGACCACCGACACGACCTGCGAGCGTCTGATCGGCGGATGAGTGCGGACGAATGCCTGTGACGTTTTGTCGCATGCCGTCGATCAACTCTGAGCAATGGCACCTTGACATCGCTCAGCGTAGGCGTTGTAAAATTGACATATCGCGTTTGGCATACCGAAAAACGATGGTTTTTTGACATAAATGTGTCACGTGAACGCCTGAACTTTAACTAACCATTAAGTGCGCAGTATCAGATGAGTGCCTCGAACGATATTCGTAGTTTGTTCAAGCAGTTTGGCGGTCAACCCGAGCAGTATCAGGAGTTCGCACGTGACGACAGCGGGCGCGGTTCTTCCGTGCGCTGGCCGTTGCTGTCCGCCTCTGGCTCTCAAGCGCCAGCCGTGCCTGCGGTGAATGCATTCGCCAGCGTGCCGAACGCTGCGCACCATGTGGCCGAAGTCCCTGTGCCTGCGGCGCAGACGATGTCGAAACACCTGTCTCAGGCTGAGCCCGAGGCATCCGACTGGTCCCCGGCGGGCCTGCGCAACCTCTTGGCCAAACTGGCCGAGGAGCCGGCTGCCCCAGCTGTCAGCGCACCGGTGGCGGTCCAGGCGCGTCCCGATCTTGCGCACCTTCGCATCATCGCGGTGGTGTCCTCGAAGGGTGGAGTCGGCAAGACCACCATGGCCGCCAACCTCGCCAGCGCACTGCGCCGTAGTGGCCGCCAGGTGGTCGCCGTCGACCTCGACCCGCAGAATGCCCTGCATCATCACTTCCAGAGCGCCGATGCGCAGGCCGATGTCATGGAGGATGCCGGTATCGTGCACGCCGGCCAGCCGTGGCAGGCGATGGGGCGTGTCAGCGAGGACGGTGTGCTGGTGGTCGCCCATGGCATGATCGACGAGCTCCAGCGCCCGGACTTCGAGCACGGCTTGCAGCACGACCCGCTGTGGCTGGCCCGGCACCTGGCCGAGATGGAGATCGCCGAGGGCGCCATCGTGGTCATCGACACGCCACCTGGGCCGTCGGTCTACCTGCGCCAGGCCTTGTCGGTGGCCAACCTGGCCATGGTCGTCAGCCTTGCCGATCCGGCGTCCTACACTTCGCTGCCTCAGATCGACAAGTTGATTGCCGCCTATACCCAGGGCCGCGACGACTTTGCTGGCGCCTCCTATGTCATCAACCAGGTCGACTACTCGCGCCAGCTGAACAAGGACATCACGCAGATTTTGCGTGGCCTGCTTGGCAAACGTTTGGTGGGCATCGTCCACCGCGACCAGTCGATCAGCGAAGCGCTCGCCTATAACCGCAACGTGCTGGGTTACGACCCCAACGGGCGGGGCTGTCACGACGTTCTCGACTGCGCGCAAGCGCTGATCGGGCGCCTGGCAGTCGCCACCGCCGCTACTGCAGCCGCGCAATGAACCGGGCCAAGGCAAACCTGCCAAAGGCAGGTGATGGCTGGCGTGCGCACAAAGCCTGGGACCTGCTGTTCGGGCTGGTAGCCGTGGCCATGCTGGTGGTCGTGGTCACCGTGCCGTTCGAGCTCGAGGAGCAGATGCTGTTCTGCGCCGCCTGCCTGGGAGGCACGCTGTTGTTGCGCCGACGCGGCAGCCGCCTGGCGGTGCTGGCCATGACCGTGATGTCGGTCATCGCCTCGCTGCGCTATCTGTACTGGCGGCTGACCTCCTCGCTGGGCTTCGAGAGCCCGCTGGACATGTTCTTCGGTTACGGCCTGGTCGCCGCCGAGCTCTATGCCCTGCTGGTGCTGTTGCTCGGCTACGTGCAAACCGCCTGGCCGCTGCAGCGCAAGCCTCATCCGCTGCCCCCCAACAGCACGTCATGGCCGAGCGTCGACGTGTTCATCCCGACCTACAACGAGCCGCTGGAAATCATCCGCCGCACCGCCCTGGCCGCCATGGCCATCGACTGGCCGCGCGACCGCTTCAACGTCTACGTGCTCGATGACGGGCGCCGCGACGAGTTCCGCCAGTTCTGCGAAAGCACCGGCATCGGCTACATCACCCGGGGCGACAATACCCACGCCAAGGCCGGCAACCTCAACAACGCGCTGCGTCACACCCACGGCGAATACATCGCCATGTTCGACGCCGACCATGTGCCGACCCGCTCCTTCCTGCAGGTGTGCATGGGCTGGTTCCTCAAGGACGCGAAGCTGGCGCTGGTGCAGACCCCGCACTATTTCTTCTCGCCCGACCCGTTCGAGAAGAACCTCGAGACCTTCCGCAGCGTGCCCAACGAGGGCGAGCTGTTCTATGGCCTGATCCAGGACGGCAACGACCTGTGGAACGCCACCTTCTTCTGTGGTTCGTGCGCGGTGATCCGCCGCAAGCCCCTGGAGGAGATCGGCGGCATCGCCGTCGAGACCGTCACCGAGGACGCCCACACCGCGCTCAAGCTCAACCGCCGTGGCTACAACACCGCCTACCTGCCACTGCCACAGGCTGCGGGCCTGGCCACCGAGAGCCTGTCCGGGCATATCGGCCAGCGTATTCGCTGGGCGCGGGGCATGGCGCAGATCTTCCGCACCGACAACCCGTTGCTGGGCAAGGGCCTGAACCTGGGCCAGCGCCTGTGCTACCTCAACGCCATGCTGCACTTCTTCTATGGCCTGCCAAGGCTGGTGTTCCTCACCGCGCCGCTGGCCTACCTGATGTTCGAGGCCCAGGTGTTCCAGGCGCCAGCCCTGCTGATCCTGGCCTACGCGCTACCGCACATCCTCATCGCCAGCGTGACCAACTCGACCATCCAGGGCCGCTTCCGCCATTCGTTCTGGAACGAGGTCTACGAGACCGTGCTGGCCTGGTACATCATGCGTCCGGTGTTGCTGGCGATGATCAACCCCAAGGCCGGTGGCTTCAACGTGACCGCCAAGGGCGGCATGATCGAGGAAGGCTACTTCGACTGGAAGCTGGCGCGGCCCTACATCGCGGTGCTGACCCTGAACCTGCTGGGCGCGGCGATCGGCGTGTACAAGCTGGCCTTCGACCCGGACGCCAGCGCGACCACCTTGCTGATCAACCTGGGCTGGACGCTGTACAACATCATCATCAGTGCCGCCGCCGTCGCCGTGGCCAGTGAAACCCGGCAGATCCGCGCCGAACCGCGGGTCTTCGCGACCCTGCCGGCGACCATCGGCCTGGCCAATGGCAAGACCGTGGCCTGCACCACCAACGACTTCTCCCAGCGCGGCGTGGGCCTGACCCTGCCCGATGGCGTCTCGGTGGCCCGTGGCGAGCAGGTGCAGGTGTCGCTGTTCCTCGACGAACAGGAATGCGTGCTCCCCGCCCAGGTGGTGTTCAGCCGCGGCGCGACGCTGGGCCTGACCTTCCATGAGCTCAACCTGCAGCAGCAGTACGACCTGACCCGGCTGACCTTCTCGCGTGCCGATACCTGGGCCAATGCCTGGGGCCAGGCCGCCGATACACCGCTGTCGGCACTGCGCGAGGTGTCGCGCATCGGTGTGCGCGGGATCGCCCAGCTGGCGCGCGCCACGCTCGATGCGGCCGTATCCCGTGTTCGTCCTTCATCCCTCCCGTCCGGCGATCATCCTCCGAGGAATCCATGAGCTTCTCTGTCATCGGCAAGCCAACAGGCCGGCTCGCATTCGTGCTGCCGCTCTCTCTGCTGTTCCTCGCGGCTGGCCCGGTCAGTGCCGACGAGCAGGGTGCGGTCGAGCCCGTCGTCGAGGCGGCCGTGCCCGGCCAGAACGCCACGCTCAAGCAGCTGGGCGCAGGGTACACCTTGAACCTGCGCGGCATTGAAGGCAGTGACAGCGTCAACTTCGACGTGCGCGCCGACCGGGTGGTGACCGGCGCGCGGCTGAACCTCGAATACAGCTATTCGCCGGCGCTGCTCCCCGACATGTCGCAGCTCAACGTGCTGGTCAACGACCAAGTCGCGGCGAGCATTCCGTTGCCCAAGGAAACCGCCGGCAGCCCGCAGAAGCAGGTGGTGGAGATCCCGCCGCACCTGATCACCGACTTCAACCGCCTGACCTTGCAGCTCATCGGTCACTACACGATGCAGTGCGAGGACCCGCAGCACTCGAGCCTCTGGGCCAAGGTCAGCAACGGCAGCGAACTGCAACTGCAACTCGCCCCGCTGGCACTGCCAAACGACCTGGCCCTGCTGCCTGCGCCGTTCTTCGACCGCCGCGATGCCCAGCGCCTGGAGCTGCCGTTCGTGTTCGCCGAAACGCCGAGCACCACCCAGCTGGAGGCCGCTGGCGCGGTGGCTTCCTGGTTCGGTGCCCAGGCCAGCTACCGCGGCGCGCACTTCCCGGTACTGCTCAGCGAATTGCCGGCCCAAGGCAACGCCGTGGTCTTGCTGACCGAAGGCCAGACCGTGGCGGGCGTGCAGGGGGAGGCTGCGGCCAAGCCCAGCGTACGTGTGCTCACCAACCCCAACGATGGCAATGGCAAACTGCTGCTGATCAGTGGCCACGACGCCGGGCAGCTCAAGCAGGCCGCTGCTGCGCTGGTCGGTGGCAGCGGCGTGATGAAGGGCGAGCAGGCGAGTGTCGAGGGTGTCAGCCAACTGCATCCGCGCAAGCCTTACGATGCGCCCAATTGGCTGCCCAGCGACCGCCCGGTGCAGCTCGGTGAGCTGACCGAAGCCAAGCGCCTGAGTGTCGCCGGCTACGACCCAGGCACCATCAACCTGCCGATGCGCCTGCCGCCGGATCTGTTCACCTGGCGTGAAGCCGGGGTGCCGCTGCACCTCAAGTACCGCTACACCCCGCAACCGGTGTCGAGCAACTCGTCGCTGCTGGTCAGCATCAGCGGCAAGTTCATCAAGTCGCTGCCGCTGCCGTCGCAAGAACTCCTCAAAGACGACCAGACCCTGATGTCGCGCCTGAAACAGGATGAAACCCTACTGCGCGACGCCCACCTGACCGTGCCGCTGGCCAGCTTCCCGCTGCAATCGTCGCTGCAACTGCGCTTCATGTACGACTACATCAAGCAGGGTGAATGCCGCGACATCATCATCGACAACATGCGTGGCACCATCGAGCCCACCTCGACGCTCGACCTGAGCGGCTACCGCCACTTCATCGCGCTGCCCAACCTCGGCGTGTTCCGCGACAGCGGCTTCCCGTTCACGCGCATGGCCGACCTGTCCGAGACAGCGGTGGTCATGCCCGATGGCTATGGCACTGCCGAGGTGTCGGCAGTGCTCGATGTGCTCGGCCACTTCGGCGACTCCACCGGCCTGCCGGCCACTGCGGTCAGCGTGGTGCAGGCCGGCGACGACGCCGTGCTGCGAGGCAAGGATCTGCTGGTGTTCGCCTCGGGTGGCAACCAGCCGCTGCTGCAGCGCTGGGCCGAGCACCTGCCTGCCAGCCTCGGCGGGCAATCGCACTTCCAGCTGTCGGACCTGGCCTATCGCGTACGCGACTGGGTCAGCGGCGACGACCGCATCGACGAGCGTCGCTCGAACGGCAGCGTGGCCCTTGGCAGCGGCGCCGTGGACAACTACCTGACCGGTTTCGAATCGCCTCTGGACAGTGGCCGCAGCGTGGTGATCCTCGCCGGTGGCAGTCCCCAGGGGCTGGGCGAGGTAACGGCCGCGATGGGCGCGGCCCAGGACGAAGACAACGCCATCCAGGGTAGCCTGGCGGTGGTCAACGGCACCCGCGTCAATTCGCTGGTGGCCGACGAGCAGTACTACGTCGGCGACCTCGGCACCTTCCGCTACCTGCAGTGGTGGCTGTCGCGCCACCTGGGCGGCACCCTGGTGCTGACCGCCGTGGGCGTGGCGCTGGCCAGCGTGTTGCTGTACCTGAGCCTGCGTGCCCGGGCTCGCAACCGGTTGAAGGACTGAGCATGGCCAGCCTGCTATCACGTGCCCTGATCGCCCTGGTGCTGTGCACCGGGTTGTCCGCCCAGGCGGCCGAGCCTGCCTGCAAGGCGGCCTGGCCGATGTGGACGGCCTTCGCCGAACGTTGGGTGCAGGCCGACGGCCGGGTGCTGGAGTCCAGCCTCAAGGCCAACCACAGCACCTCCGAAGGGCAGGCCTACGCCTTGTTCTTCGCCCTGGTGGCCAATGACCGTGCGCGCTTCGAGCAGATCTGGCGCTGGAGCCGCGAGAACCTCGCCGGCGACCAGCCCGGCGCGATGCTGCCGGGCTGGTTGTGGGGGCAGGGCAGTGATGGCAACTGGCAGATCCAGGACCGCAATTCGGCCTCCGACGCCGATCTGTGGTTCGCCTACGCGCTGATTGAAGCCGACCGCCTGTGGCAGGTGCCGGCTTACCGTGCCGACGCCCAAGCCCTGTTGGGTCAGGTCAAGGCGCAGGAGGTGGCCGAGTTGCCTGGCCTTGGCCCGACCCTGCTGCCAGGGCCGGTAGGTTTCGCCCAGGCCGATCACCTGTGGCGCCTGAACCCGAGCTACGTGCCGCTGCCGCTGTTGCGCCGGGTGGCAGCCTTCGACACCCAAGGGCCGTGGAAAGGCGTGCTGCAGAGCAGTGCCAAGCTGCTGCGCGACGGCGGTGGCCAGGGGCTGGCCGCCGACTGGGTCGGCTACCGTGCAACCTCCGCCAAGGCTGGCTTGTTCGTGCGCGATGCCACCTCCGGCGACCTTGGCAGCTACGACGCTATCCGCGTCTACCTGTGGGCCGGCATGACCGACCCGGCCGACCCACTGGCCGCGCCGGTGCTGGCAGCCTTGCAGGGCATGGCCCGGTTGACCGCTGCCAGCGGCGTGCCGCCGGAAAAGGTCGCGCTTGCCAGCGGCCATGGCGAAGGCAGCGGCCCGTTCGGCTTTTCCGCCGCCCTGGTGCCGTACTTCCAGGCCAATAACCAACCGTGGCTCGCCGACCTGCAGGAGCGCCGTGCCCGCCAGGCGCTGGAGGCGGCCCTGCAAGGCACGCGCGATCCCAAGCTGCCCTCGGCTTATTACGACTACATGCTCAGCCTGTTCGGCCTTGGCTGGGGCGAACATCGCTACCGCTTCGCTGCCAACGGCCAATTGAAGCCCTTCTGGGAGTCCGAATGTTCCGCAAAAGCCCCCTGACGCTGGGTCTGCTGGCCGTCCTGATCCACGGCGCCGCCCTGGCCGAGAACAGCGACCCCAAGCATCTGCTGGTTGACCAAGGCCTGTTCTGGCAGGGCCAGGACAAGCCCAAGCGCGCCGCCGAAGTGTGGAACAAGCTGCTCCTGCTCGACGCGCAGCAGCCCGATGCGCTGTACGGCCTGGGGCTGATCGCCGTTGGCGACAAGCAGTTGGCCAAGGCCAATGAATACCTGGCCCGCCTGCGTGCCTTGAGCCCGCAGCCGCGTCAGGCACGCCAGCTGGCCCAGGATATCCGCCTGGCCGACCCGGCCAACGCCAAGCTGCTGGAGCAGGCGCGCCTGGCGGTGGATAACGACCAGCGCGGGCAAGCCGACGAGCTTTACCGCAAGGCACTCGGCAACCAGCCGGCCCAAGGCCGCGTCGGCCGTGAGTTCTACAACAATCTGGGGTTCCTCGACGGCCACTGGCCCGAGGCGCGCCAAGGCTTCGAGCGCCTGCGCCAGGAGCAGCCGGACGACCCTTACGTGACGCTGTTCTTCGCCAAGCACCTGGTGCGCCGCGAGGACACCCGCGAGGAAGGCATCCGCGCCCTGGAGCGCCTGGCCAAGCGCGAGGACATCGGTGGCGATGCCGACGAGACCTGGCGTCTGGCGCTGACCTGGCTGGGCGCTCCGAGCACCCGCCAGCGGCCGTTGTTCGAAAGCTTCCTGGCCAGCCACCCCGACGATGAAGAGATCCGCGCCCTGCTCGCCAAGGGCCGTGCCGGTGGCGCGGCAGGGAGCGCCGGCTGGCAGCGCGATCCGCAGGTGCAGCGCGGCCTGAAGGCCCTCGAGCAAGGCGACCAGGCAGGCGCCGAGCGTGAATTTTCCGCCCGTCTGAAAGCCGCGCCGAACGACGCCGATGCCCTCGGTGGGCTGGGCGTGCTGCGCCAGCAGCAAAACCGTTTCGAGGACGCCGAGGTGCTGCTTGGCCGGGCCGTGAAGGCCGGCGGCCGCTCGTGGCAGAAGGCACTCGACGAGGTGCGCTACTGGTCGTTGCTGCAGCAGGCCCGGCAAAGCCAGGCGCAAGGCCGCATGGGCGACGCCCAAGTACAACTGGAACAGGCCCGGCGCATGCGCCCGCAGGCCTCGGAAGCCGCGCTGGCGCTGGCCGACGTGCAGGCTGCCAACGGCAATCCGGCAGCGGCCGAACCGCTCTATCGCCAGGTGCTGGCGCAACGACCGAGCGATGCCAATGCGCGTCGCGGCCTGATCGGCGTGCTGGTCCAGCAGGGCAAGCAGGACCAGGCCCTGCGCGAAGTACAGCAACTGCCCAGCGACGAGCAGGACAAGTTGGGCGGTTTGGGCCGCATGCGTGCCGACCTGGCATTGCAACAGGCGCAACTGGCCGAACAGCGGGGTGACACGGCCAGCCAGCGGGCCGCGCTCGAAGAGGCCCTGCGCAATGACCCGAACAATGCCTGGGCCCGTTACGGCCTGGCACGCCTGTACCAGGGCATGGGCGCCGGCGACGAAGCCCGCAGCCTGATGGCCGGCATGCTGCGCGCGCAACCCAACGACCCCGACGTGCTCTACACCTCGGCGCTGTTCTCGATGCAGCAAGGCGAGTGGAGCAAGGCCCGCGAGCAGCTGTCGAGCATTCCGGCCGAAGCGCGCAGCGAAGAGGTCGCCCAGTTGCTGGATGACGTCGAGTTCCGCCAGCGCCTGCAAGAGGTCGAGCGCCTCAACAAACGTGGCAGCTACCAGGAGGCCCGGGTATTCCTGTCGCGCCTCGATCCGCTCGCCCGTGGTGTGCCGGAGCGCCAGGCGCAACTGGCCTCGGCCTACGCCGACGCCAAGGACCCGCAGCGCGCCCTGGGCCTGCTACGGGGCGTAATGGCTGCCAGCCCGCAAGCCGATACCGGGCTGCTGCTGCGTTATGCCGGCGTGCTTTTGCAGGCCGGCCAGGAGCCTGAGGTCGCGGGTATCCTGCGCGATCTGCAGGGCCAATCGCTGACCCCTGAGCAACGCCGCCAGTATGACGATCTGCTGTTCCTCTACCGCGTGCGCAAGGCCGATCAGTTGCGCGAGCAGGGCGACCTGGCAGCGGCCTACGACACCCTGTCGCCGGCCCTGGCACAACGCCCGCAAGACCCCTTGGCCGGCGCTGCGCTGGCGCGCATGTACGCCGCCAATGGCGACACTCACAAGGCCTTCGAACTGTACCAGCCACTGGTACAGCGCAACCCCGACGATGCCCGGCTGCTGATTGGCGCCGCCGATGTCGCGGCGCAGCTGCGTGAGGACGGCTACGCCAGCCAGGCCCTGGAGCAGGCGCTCAAAGTAGCGCCTGACGATCCGGAAGTATTGATCGTGGCGGCGCGTATCTACCGCTTCCAGGGCCGTACCAGCGAAGCGGCTGCGCTGCTCGGCAAGGTGGTCAACCAAGAGAAGCGTCAACAGGACAGCAGCAGCTATGCGGCGGCCACGCCTGTCGGTGTGCCGAGTAACCCGTTCGCCAGGGCCGACCAGCCGCGTGCCGGTCAATCGGTGGACGCGTTGCTGGCGCCGACTCTGGCTGCAGCGCAACCGACCCGCCTGCCGCCAGCCAGCGACGCCAGCAATCCCTTCCTGACCACGGCGCAGGCCGATAAGCCTGACCCGCGTGCCGGCATGAGCCAGGCCGCTCGGACCCTGAGCGATATCCAGCAGGAGCGCAGCGCCTACGTGGTCCAGGGTCTGGAAGTCAGCGGCAACGACAGCGAGTCGGGCCTGGGCCGCATGAGCAACGTGCAGACGCCGTTCGAGGCCAGCGCGCCGGTTGGTGACAGTCGCGTGGCGCTGCGCGTGACTCCGGTCGCGCTCAATGCGGGCAGCCCGAATAGCGAGGCGGCCACCCGCTTCGGCCTTGGAACCACTAAGGTCGGTTCGCAGAAAGCCTCCGGTGTAGGCGTGGCCGTGGCCTTCGAAAACCAGCCCAGCGGGGTCAAGGCCGATATCGGCACCACACCGCAGGGCTTCCTCTACAGCACCCTGGTCGGCGGCGCGTCCATCGAGCGGCCGGTGGCAGGCAACCCGGACCTGCACTGGAAGGCCACGGCCTCGCGGCGCGCGGTCACTGACAGCGTCACCTCGTTCGCCGGCAGCAAGGACAAGCGCAGTGGCGTGAAATGGGGTGGCGTCACGGCCAATGGCGGTCGCCTGGAACTGAGCTATGACGACCGCCAGTTCGGCGCCTACGTGTATGGCTCGATGCACAGCCTCAAGGGCCATAACGTCGAGGACAACACCCGTGCCGAGCTGGGCAGCGGCATGTACTGGTACCTGCAGAACAGCGAGGACACCCAGCTCACCGCCGGCCTGAGCCTGATGGCCATGGGTTACGAAGACAACCAGGGTTACTACACCTATGGCCACGGCGGTTACTTCAGCCCGCAGAGCTTCTTCGCCCTCGGCGTGCCGGTCAGCTACTCGCGGCGCTTCGAACGCCTGACCGTATCGGTCAAGGGCTCGGTCGGCGTGCAGTCCTTCCACCAGGACGCCGTGGACTACTACCCGACGATCAAGGGCACGCAACAGGAATACTCCAGCGACAGCAAGACCGGCGTCGGCTACAACCTCGCCGCCGCTGCCGAGTACCAGCTGGGGCGCAACTTCTTCCTCGGTGGTCACATGGGCCTGAACAACGCCCAGGACTACCGCGAATTCAACGGTGGCATGTACGTGCGCTACATGTTCGAGGACCAGTACCGGCCAATGGCCCTGCCGGTCAGCCCCTACCGTTCCCCCTATTCCAATTGAACCGATTCTAGGAGAACACCATGCCTGCTTCCGCGATTGCCGGCCTGTCCCTGCTGGTGCTGGGTGAAAGCCACATGAGCCTGGCCAACCACCTGACCGAGCCCCTGAACGCCGCCGTGGTGGCCAAGGGTGGCCACGCCTATTCCATCGGCGCCTGTGGCGCCAGCGCGGCGGACTGGCTGGTGACCAAGAAGGTCGACTGCGGTGCCGTGCAACAGGACAACGGCAAGCTGCAGATCAAGGGCCGCGAAGCCACCACCACGCCGATCAAGGAACTGATCGCCCAGCACAAGCCCGACGTCGTGGTGCTGGTGATCGGCGACACCATGGCCAGCTACGACAAGCCCGCCTTCCCCAAGGCGTGGGCTTGGCAAAGCGTCACCAGCCTGACCAAGGCCATCAGCGAGACCGGTACCAAGTGCGTGTGGGTCGGCCCAGCCTGGGGCAAGGTCGGCGGCATGTACAAGAAGAACGACCAGCGCACCCAGCTGATGTCGCAGTTCCTCGCCGCCAACGTGGCGCCGTGCAGCTATGTCGATTCGCTGACCCTGTCCAAGCCGGGCCAATGGATCACCACCGACGGCCAGCATTTCACCGTGGCCGGTTACAAGTCCTGGGCTGGCGCGATCGTCGATGCCATCGACAAGCTCCCGGCCGGCAGCCTCAAGGGGAACGAATGATGCGTCGTATCGCTGGCGGCCTGGCCGCACTGCTGACCCTGGGCGCCGCCCACGCTGCCGAGATCCCGTTGTACCCGACCGGTCCCAGCGAGGACGCGGCCTTCCTGCGCTTCTTCAACGCCGGCAGCGCCGAGCTGCACCTCAGCGCGGCCAATGGTGCCGGGCTGAACCTGGCGCCGGGCGCGGCCTCGAACTTCCTCACCGTGCCTGCCGGCAAGCCGATCAAGGGCACCCTGGCGCTGGCCGGCCAGCAACAAGGGCTCGACGTCAGCGTCGAACCGGGCGAGTTCGCCACCGTGGTCGGTGTGCCCGATAGCAAGGCCCTGCGCCTGGTCACCGTGCGTGAGCAGCCGGACGACTTCAATGCCCTGAAGGCCTCGCTGGCGTTCTACAGCCTCGATGCCAGTTGCGCCCAGCCTGGCCTGCGCTCTGCCGCCGGCAACGTCGCCATCTTCAACGACGTGGCCGATGGCAGTGCCCAGCGCCGCTCGATCAACCCGCTCAAGCTGGCGGTGCAACTGACGTGCGCTGGCGCCCCACGTGGCGAGGCGCTGGACCTCGGGCAACTGGCCGCCGGCCAGCGCTACACCGTGTTGCTCGCGCCCGGTGCCCAAGGGCCGCGCCTGTACCAGGCGCAAGACACGCTGGCCAACTGAGCCTCGCCAACCGCCACACGCCTACTGACGGACAACCATGGTCTTCGCCTCGCTCGAGTTTCTGCTGCTGTTTCTTCCTGCGTTCATGCTGGTCTATGCATTGGCGCGGCCCTCGGGGCGAAACCTGGTGCTGTTGCTCGGCAGCTGGTTCTTCTATGGCTGGCTGAGCCCGGCCTTCCTGCTGCTGCACATCGTGCTGACGATCGGCGGCTGGCTGGGCGGGTTGCTGGTGGCCGGCACCGGCGAGACGACGTCGCGGCGCAAGCAGTTGCTGGCCGGGCTGATCGTCGTCAACACCTTGGTGCTGTGCTGGTACAAATACGCCAACATCGTCGCCGCCAGCTTCAACGAACTGCTCAGCGCCCATGGCGCGATGCCGTTCGAGTGGCAGAAGGTGGCGTTGCCGGCGGGGCTTTCGTTCATCGTCCTGCAGGTCATTTCCTACCTGGTCGATGTGCACCGCAAGGTAGTGCCGGTGGAGCGCAACTTCGCCAACTTCGCCACCTACCTGGCCATGTTCGGCCACTCCATCGCCGGGCCGATCATTCGCTATGACTGGGTTCGCCAGGAGCTGCGCCAGCGTTATTTCAACCCGCTGAACTTCGCCCTCGGTGCGCGCCGCTTCATGATCGGCATGAGCATGAAGGTGCTGGTGGCCGACAGCCTGTCGCCGTTGGTCGGCGTGGCGTTCACCCAGGAGTATCCGTCGTTCGTCGATGCCTGGATCGGCTGCCTGGCCTACTCGCTGCAGTTGTTCTTCGACTTCGCCGGCTACAGCGCCATGGCCATCGGGCTGGGCCTGATGCTCGGCTTCCATTTCCCGGAAAACTTCAACCATCCGTACTGGGCGCGCAACATCCAGGACTTCTGGCGGCGCTGGCACATCTCGCTGTCCAGCTGGCTGCGCGACTACCTGTACATCGGCTTGGGCGGCAACCGCCACGGGGTGTGGAAGACCTACCGCAACCTGTTCCTGATCATGGCCATCGGCGGCCTGTGGCACGGTGGCGACAGCTGGAACTACCTGCTCTGGGGCTGCGCCCATGGCATCGCCCTGTGCATCGACCGCGCCTGGACCCGCGCCGGCCTGCCTGACTTGCCAGCGTGGCTGGCGCACAGTGTGACGCTGCTGTTCGTGTGCCTGGCCTGGACCCTGTTCCGCGCCCCCGACTTCGCCACCGCGCTGAGTTTGTACGCTGGCCAGTTCGGCCTGCACGGCTTCGCCTTGGGCGATGCCCTGGCCGCCACCCTGCGCCCGGTGCATGGCCTGGCTGCGGGCCTGGGCGTGCTGTGCCTGTTGCTGCCGCTGTGGCAACAGCGGGCCGAGCAGCGCCTTGGCGAACACCGGGTAATGCGGGTGCTGGGCGCGGTGTGGCCGGTGCTGGGCTTCGCCCTGTCGTTCGCGCTGATCGCCAGTCGTGAAACCGTGCCGTTTCTCTACTTCCAGTTCTAAGGGGCGCCCATGTCGAAGAAAGATCCTTCCCTGGCGCCGGTGCCACCCAGCCCGATGATGATCCGGCTCAGCCCGTTGGCGGGCCTGTGCATGTTCGCCTTCATGCTGGCGGGGCTGGTTGCCTGCCTGTGGGCGATTTTCATCGGCAAGGTCAGCCTTTGGCCGGAGCACCTGAGCTGGCAGGGTGTGCGCGATGGCGAAATCACCCATCACATCGCCCATGAGCTGTCGCACGTGTCGCTGGCGCAACGCGCCGCCGACCTGGAGCGCGGCTTCAGCTGGCTGACCGTGGGCGACACCGGCCCACGTGTGCGCAGCGGCTGCCCCGGTTGGCTGTTCCTGGCCGACGAAACCCGTGTTCATCCGCATGCCCAGGCCAACGCCGAGGCACGGGCGATCAAGGTGGTGGCCGTGCGCGACTGGTTGGCGGCCCGCAACATTCGCCTGCTGGTGCTGCTGGTGCCGGACAAGAGCCGGATTGCCGCCGAGCAGCTGTGCAGCGTGGCCCGTGCGCCCGCGTTGCAAGGCCGCCTGCAGCAATGGAGGGCACGCTTGCAGCAAGCGGGCATCGCCACCGTCGACCCCACTGCGGCCTTGCAGGCAGTGGGTAGCGCGGCCTTCCTGCGCACCGACACGCACTGGAGCGAGCAGGGCGCGCAAGCCGCCGCGCAACAACTGGCCGCCGCCGTGCTGGCAAGCGGGATCACCCCGACGCCTGGGCAGACCTCGGTACGCACGCTGCTGCCGGCAGCGCGTCGCCCAGGCGACCTGGTGCGCCTGGCGGGGCTCGACTGGTTGCCCGAGCGCTTGCAGCCTGCCGGCGAAACCGTGGCGGCATCGCGCTTCGAGGTTCAGGCCAGCGCCACGGCGGGCAGCGAGGATGACCTGTTCGGTGACAGCCAATTGCCGAACATCGCGCTGATCGGCACCTCGTTCTCGCGCAACAGCAACTTCGTGCCGTTTCTCGAGCAGGGCATAGGTGCTAGCGTGGGTAACTTCGCCAAGGATGGGGGCGAATTCAGTGGCGCGGCGAAGGACTATTTCAGTAGCGAGGCCTTCAAGCTGACCCCTGCGCAGTTGCTGATCTGGGAGATCAACGAGCGCGACCTACAGAAGCCATTCAGCGATGACCTGACGTTACCCTAAGCGGGCTTGACGTCGTTCATATCGTTATTCGTTAACGGTATTTAAATTATTCTTCTTATGCATTTATAGTCGCTCCCACTGCGTACCCGCCGACCAATCGGCGCGCCGCACGACTTGAACCCACACGGGAAATCCCCGTGCGTTTCTAATCGTTGCGCGCCCAATTGAATGTCGCGCACTGCGTGGGAGTGAACCATGTCCGCCGCCTCGAACGCCTTGTCGTCCATCGACAGCGCCCAGCCGCAAGTATTTGAAATCCGTCCATTCTCCGGTGCCGTAGGCGCCGAGATCATCGGCCTGGACCTGGCCAAACCGGTCAACGCCGAGGATTTCAGCCGTATCCATCGCGCCCACCTCGATCACCATGTGCTGGTCTTTCGTGACCAGCGCATCACCCCCGAACAGCAGATCGCTTTCAGCCGCCGTTTCGGCGAGTTGCAGATCCACGTGCTCAAGCAGTTCCTGCTCACCGGTCATCCGGAAATCCTGATCGTATCCAACATCATCGAGAACGGTCAGAACATCGGCCTGGGCGATGCCGGCAAGTTCTGGCATTCCGACCTGTCGTACAAGGAACTGCCGAGCCTGGGCTCGATGCTGCATGCCCAGGAGCTGCCCAGCGAAGGCGGCGACACACTGTTCGCCGACATGCACAAAGCCTGGGACGCCGTGCCCGAGGCCCTGCGCAAGGTGGTCGAGAACCGCAGTGCTGCCCACTCCTACACCGCCCGTTACGCCGAGACCAAGTTCGAAGGCAACTGGCGCCCGACCCTCACCGCCGAGCAGCTTGCCCAGGTCCAGGAAGTCATTCACCCGGTGGTACGCACCCACCCGGAAAACGGTCGCAAGGCATTGTTCGTCAGCGAAGGCTTCACTACCCGCATCGTTGGCCTGCCCGACGACGAAAGCCGTGATGTGCTGCAGCAGCTGTACGCCCTGAGCGTGCTCGAGCAGAACATCTACCGTCACCAGTGGCAGCCCCATGACCTGGTGTTCTGGGACAACCGTTCGTTGATCCACCTGGCCACCGGCTGCCCCGCCCACCTGCGGCGCAAGTTGTACCGCACCACCATCCAGGGCGATGCCCCGTTCTGACGACTGAGGAACCGAACCATGCGTAAATCCATCAGCCGCCTGGCGGCAAGCATCGGCCTGGGCGCGAGCCTGGTCGTCGGCAGCCTGGCAGCCCCTGCCGTGGCCCAGGCCGAAGGCAAGATCCGCATCGCCGAGCAGTTCGGCATCGTCTACCTGCTGCTCAACGTGGTGCGTGACCAGCACCTGATCGAGAAACACGGCAAGGAGCAGGGCATCGACATCGAGGTCGACTGGGCCCAGTTGTCCGGTGGCTCGGCGATCAACGACGCGCTGCTGTCCGGCTCGGTGGACATCGCCGGGGCCGGTGTCGGCCCGCTGTTGACCGTCTGGGACCGCACCAAGGGCCGGCAGAACGTCAAGGCCGTGGCCTCGCTGGGCAACTTCCCTTACTACCTGGTCAGCAGTAACCCGAACGTGAAGACCATCGCCGATATATCCGAGAAGGACCGCATCGCCGTGCCGGCGGTGGGGGTCTCGGTGCAGTCGCGCTTCCTCCAGTACGCCGCTGCCCAGCAGTGGGGCGACAAGGAATACAACCGCCTCGACAAGTACACCCTGGCCGTACCGCATCCGGATGCCACCGCGGCCTTGCTGGCCGGTGGCACCGAGCTGAACGGGCATTTCTCCAACCCACCGTTCCAGGACCAGGTACTGGCCAACAAGGACGTGCACGTGGTGCTCAACAGCTACGACCTGCTCGGCCCCAACTCGCCGACGCTGCTGTTCGCCACCGAGAAATTCCGTCACGACAATCCCAAGACCTACAAGGCCTTCGTCGACGCGTTGGCTGAAGCGGCGGACTTTGCCCAGAAGGACAAGGCTGCTGCAGCGGACACCTACATCCGCGTGACCAAGGCCAAGATCGACCGCGACGCGCTGATCAAGCTGATCGACAACCCGCAGTACGAATTCACCGTCACGCCGAAGAACACCTACAAGCTCGCCGACTTCTTGTACCGGGTCGGGGCGATCAAGAACAAGCCGGCGTCGTGGAAGGATTATTTCTTCCAGGATGAACGCCCGCTGCAAGGGAGCTGACCGACCATGACCGCCCCATTGCCAGGCCACACGGCCAGCAACCTGAGCCGTGTCGCTACACCCGCGCTGCTCAAGGTGGACAACCTGAGCCTCGAATACCGCACTTCGCAACGCGTGGTGCGGGCCACCCACCAGGTCAGCTTCGAAATCGACCGCGCTGATCGTTTCGTCTTGCTGGGCCCGTCCGGCTGCGGCAAGTCCACGCTGCTCAAGGCCGTGGCCGGCTTCATCGAGCCCCAGGAAGGGCAGATCCTGCTGCAGGGCGAGCCGGTGCGCGGGCCTGGGCCTGATCGCATCGTGGTGTTCCAGGAGTTCGATCAATTGCCGCCGTGGAAGACGGTGAAGCAGAACGTCATGTTCCCGCTGCTGGTGTCCGGCCAGCTCAAGCGGGCCGAAGCCGAGGAGCGGGCCCTGCACTACCTGGACAAGGTCGGCCTGGCCAATTTCGCCGATGCGTATCCGCATACCCTGTCGGGCGGCATGAAGGCCCGGGTTTCGATTGCCCGGGCCCTGGCCACCCAGCCGAAGATCCTGCTGATGGACGAGCCGTTCGCCGCGCTCGACGCGCTGACCCGGCGCAAGATGCAGGAAGAGTTGCTGCTGTTGTGGGAAGAGGTGCGTTTCACCCTGTTGTTCGTCACCCATTCCATCGAGGAGGCGTTGGTGGTGGGCAATCGCATTCTGCTGCTGTCGCCCCACCCGGGGCGGGTTCGGGCCGAGGTGCACAGCCACCAGTACGACCTGGGCAGCCTTGGCGGCACCGAGTTCCAGGCCAGTGCGCGGCGCATCCACCGCTTGCTGTTCGACGAGGCCGAGGCGCCGGTCGAGGCCGCGGAACTTGGTTTCAACGACATCCGCATCGCCTACTGACAGGAGCTTCACCATGACCACTACACCTGTACGCCAGGAATACGAGGTGCAGCTGGAGCCCTTGCTCTCTGTGCCTGTGGAACGCCAACTGCCACTGGCCCAACGCCTCTGGCAACACGGTTGGCTGCGCAAGGCGGTGATCTTGCTGGTGATCGCCGCGCTGTGGGAGGGCGCTGCCCGCTACCAGGGCAACGACCTGCTGCTGCCAAGTTTCCTGCAGACCGCCGCTGCGCTCTGGGACGGCCTGATCAGTGGCGAGTTGCCGGCCAAGGTCGGCGTGTCGCTGGTGATTCTGCTCAAGGGTTACGTGCTGGGCATCGTCCTGGCGTTCGGCCTTACCAGCCTGGCGGTGTCGACCCAGTTGGGGCGCGATCTGCTGGGGACTCTGACCTCGATGTTCAACCCGTTACCGGCCATTGCCCTGTTGCCGCTGGCGCTGCTGTGGTTCGGGTTGGGCGACAATAGCCTGATCTTCGTGCTGGTGCATTCGGTGCTGTGGGCGCTGGCGCTCAACACCTACGCAGGCTTTCTCGGGGTTTCCGAGACCTTGCGCATGGCTGGGCGCAACTATGGCCTGAAGGGGCTGCGGCTGGTGCTGCACATTCTCGTGCCGGCGGCGCTGCCATCGATCCTGTCGGGGCTGAAGATCGGCTGGGCCTTTGCCTGGCGTACGCTGATCGCCGCCGAGCTGGTATTTGGCGCCAGCAGCGGCAAGGGCGGGCTGGGGTGGTACATCTTCCAGAACCGTAACGAGCTGTATACCGACAAGGTGTTTGCCGGGCTGGCGGTGGTGATCCTCATCGGGTTGCTGGTCGAAGGGTTGGTGTTCAATACCCTGGAGCGGTTGACCGTACGACGGTGGGGGATGCAGCGGTAGGTTTGTCTGTACCGGCCCTTTCGCGGGACGAGCCCGCTCCCACAGGTACACCACAGATCCGAAAAACTGTGGTGTGCCTGTGGGAGCGGGCTCGTCCCGCGAAAGGGCCGGTACAGCCAGCTAATTCCTGTACTGCGCCACCGCATTCTCCAGCGTCCGCGCGAGGTCCTCACGCACCGCCTCCGGCAACTCCACCACCACCTCGTCACCCTGGCTCAAGGCCCACCAGCGCAACGGCCATTCAGCATCCACCGTGGCCGACAGTCGATGCCCGCGCTCCAGGGCGGTCAACTGCATGTCCGCACTCAACGGCGCCTCGCGCAACTGCCGGGCGAGCCGATCGCTGACCCACGCCTGCAAGGCGATGCCATGCTCCGCTGCACTTTGCAGCCCGCCGGCCCGCAAATAACCCTGCAGGTCGAAATTGCCGCGCAGGTCACCCGCGGCAGTGGCCGACCAATGCCAGCCGAACGGAATGCTCTTGTCGTTGCGCTCCAGTGGGAAGATCAGCGACAGCTCGTTGAGGTCACGCTCGACGGTACGTTTGCTCACGCTGAAACCCACATCTCGCAGGCGCCACACCAGTTCGGCACTGGTGATGCCAGGGGGGCGGCTTGGCAGTTGGCGCAGCAGCGCCCATTGTCGGCTGAGGGTGGCGCGGGTGGTGGCAAACGGCAAAAGATAACGTCCTTGTCTAGGCTTGCTGCAACGGTTTGCGGCAATTGTCAGGGATCATGGCAATTGGCCACAACTTGCTCTGATCAACGAATGTGCAATTGGTTGCCTCATGCCGGTTCGTTCGCGACAGGTTTTGTCGTGGCGTCGCGCAGAATCACGCCTCAGCCACCGCGCTCGAGGGCGTGGGCCGTTCAATGAGGATGAACATGTCAGCTGTCAGCAATATCCACCCCTTGCTCGCCCGGCTGTTGCCCGAGCGGATCGTGGCGGCTCCACTGCCCGCTGGTAGGCGCCAGCGACAGTTCGCCGGCGTTGGCGTACCCAGCCAGCGGGCGCTGCTGATCAGCCGCCTGGACGAAGCGCCCGACCTGCAAGTGGTGTATGCCGACCTGCGGCGCCAGGCACTGGCCGGCAGCGTCAGTGCGTTGAACGACCTGGGCTGGATCTGGCTCAACGGCAAGTACTGGCGGGCCGATACCGTGCTGGCCCGGCACCTGTTGCGCATGGCTGCGCTGCAGGGCGATGCCGCGGCCTGGTTCAACCTGGGCCAGCAGATGTATTTCGGCAAGGGCATCGCGCCCTCCTACGAGCAGGCGGCCGAGTGCTACCGACAGGCGTTCGGGCTTGGCATGGCGGCGGCCGCAGCGGCGTTGGGCGACCTTTACGAGGAAGAAGTCTGCGACGCCGAACTGCCCTGGCAGGTGGACCCTCTTCGAGCTTACGAATGGTTCTTGCGCGGGGCCGAGCTCGGCGATGCGCGGTGCCGGTTCGAGGTCGGCTATCGGTTGTTGCATGGGCTGTATGTACCGGCGGATACCAAGGCGGCCCTGTACTGGTTGGAGCTGGCGGCCGCCACCGGGGTGATGCAGGCGGCGGAAGAACTGGCCGTGCATTTCAGCAGCCGCGATGGGGTGCGGTACCTGGGGTGGCGGGACCGGGCAGTGCAGTTGGGCAGCTCGCTGGCGCTGGCGATGAAACTGGAGGACCAGGTGCAGCCTTGAGGCCGGCCCAGACAGCCCCCACCGGCAAGATGAACAACAATTCATCCAGGCAACCCGTCGCCCGCTGTTGACGACAGGGGGAGGGCCAGGCGTATATTGATAGTTAGCAAACTATGAATATCCTTGGTTCTCCAAATGTCCCTTGATTCCCTGCGCCTCCAGGTCAGCAGCGGCATGGTCGTTGCCGGCCGGCACTGGCGACGCATCTGCCACGCGGCGCTGACCAGCTACGGTATCTCCGAGGCCTGCGCCGCGCCGCTGTTGATGATCGTGCGCCTGGGCGATGGTGTGCACCAGGTCGCCGTGGCCCAGGCCGCGGGGCTGGAAAGCCCGTCGCTGGTGCGCCTGCTCGACCAGCTGTGCAAGGCTGGCCTGGTGTGCCGCAGCGAAGACCCGCTGGACCGCCGCGCCAAGGCCCTGAGCCTTACCGCCGAAGGTCGTGTCCTGGCCGAAGCCATCGAGGCCGAGCTGGTGCGCGTGCGCCATGAAGTGCTGCAGGGCATCAGCGAAGCGGACCTGCAAGCCGCGCTGCGCGTGCTCCGCGCCTTCGAGGCCGCAGGCCTGGGCAACACCGGTGGGGCGCAATGAAGGGTTTCTTCAGCTCGGTCCCGCCTGCCCGTGACTGGTTCTACGGGGTACGCACATTCGCCGCGTCGATGATCGCCCTGTACATCGCCTTGCTCATGCAGCTGCCACGCCCGTACTGGGCAATGGCCACGGTGTACATCGTCTCCAGTCCGTTCGTCGGTCCAACCAGCTCCAAGGCCCTGTACCGCGCCCTGGGCACGCTGCTGGGCGCCGGTGGGGCGATCTTCCTGGTGCCGCCGCTGGTGCAGTCGCCGCTGTTGCTGTCGGTGGCCATTGCCCTCTGGACCGGCACCTTGCTGTTTCTCTCGCTGAACCTGCGCACGGCCAACAACTACGTGCTGATGCTGGCCGGCTACACCCTGCCGATGATCGCCCTGGCGGTGGTCGACAACCCTACGGCGGTGTTCGATGTGGCCACCTCGCGGGCCCAGGAAATCTGCCTGGGCATCGTCTGCGCTGCCGTGGTCGGCGCGATCTTCTGGCCGCGCCGGTTGGCCCCGGTGGTGGTCGGCTCGACCGGCAACTGGTTCAGCGAAGCGATCCGCTACAGCGACGCCTACCTGGCCCGCGACCTCGCCACCGACAAGGTAGGCAGCATGCGCGCCTCGATGGTCGCCACCTTCAACACCCTGGAAATGATGATCGGTCAGCTCGGCCATGAAGGCGCCGGCCCGCACACCGTGAAGAACGCCCGCGAGCTGCGCGGGCGGATGATCCACCTGCTGCCGGTGATCGATGCCCTGGATGACGCGCTGGTGGCGCTCAAGGGCCGCGCGCCGGCTCAGTTCGCCCAGTTGCAACCGGTACTGGAAGCTGCGCGACAGTGGCTCGAAGGCACCGCCAAGGATGCCTCGCTGGCGCGCTGGACCGCCTTGCACGAGCAGATCGACCGCCTGCAGCCCAGCGCTGCAGCCCTCGACCAGCGCGCCGAGCTGCTGTTGTCCAATGCCCTCTACCGCCTCTGCGAATGGGTCGATTTGTGGCAGGACTGCTGCGCCCTGCAGCATGCCCTGCGCCTGGACGACGCCACGCCGTGGCGCGCTGCCTACCGGCACTGGCGGCTGGGTCGGTTGACGCCGTTCTTCGACCGCGGCCTGATGCTCTATTCGGTGTTCTCCACGGTCACCGCGATCATCGTCGCCAGCGGCCTGTGGATCCTTCTCGGCTGGAACGACGGCGGCAGCGCGGTGATTCTCGCCGCCGTGGCCTGCAGCTTCTTCGCTGCGATGGACGACCCGGCGCCACAGATCTACCGCTTCTTCTTCTGGACGCTGATGTCGGTGATCTTCTCCAGCGTCTACCTGTTCCTGGTACTGCCCAACCTGCATGATTTCCCCATGCTGGTGCTGGCCTTCGCCGTGCCGTTCATTTGCGTCGGCACCCTGACCGTGCAGCCGCGCTTCTATCTCGGCACCTTGCTGACCATCGTCAACACGGCCACCTTCATCAGCATTCAGGGCGCCTACGACGCCGATTTCCTGACCTTCATCAACGCCAACCTGGCAGGTCCCGTGGGCTTGCTGTTCGCCTTCATCTGGACCCTGCTGCTGCGCCCCTTCGGTGTGGAACTGGCGGCCAAGCGCATGACCCGTTTCGCCTGGCGCGACATCGTCGAGATCACTTACCCGGCCAACCTTGCCGAGCACCGCCAGCTCGGCGTGCAGATGCTCGACCGGCTGATGCAGCACCTGCCGCGCCTGTCGCAGACCGGCCAGGACAGTGGCGTGGCCCTGCGCGACCTGCGCGTGGGCCTGAACCTGCTCGACCTGCAGGCGTACATGCCGCGCGTCGGCGTGCAGGCCCGCGAGCGGCTGCAAACGGTCATCGCCGAGGTCGGCAGCCATTACGCGGCCTGTCTGCGCGCCAACCAGCGCTTGCACGCGCCGGCCGAACTGCTGCGCAGCATGGAGCGGGCGCGCCAGGGCCTGGCCCTGGACCAGGGGCATGAGCGTGGCGATGCCCGCCTGCACCTGCTGCATGCCCTGAGCGGCCTGCGCCTGGCCTTGCTGCCGGGGGTCGAGGTGATGCTCGAGCCAAGCGAACAACCGCAACTGCCCCACGGCATCGATGGAGCGCCACTGTGATTGGTGATCTGGATATCAGCGGGGTGTTCCTGCCCACGCTGCTGGTGATGATGGTGTTCACCTACCTGCTGTTCCTGGGCGTGCACGCCGTGCTGGTGCGCCTGCACTTCTACCGCCTGGTCTGGCACCGGGCGTTGTTCAACGTTGCCCTCTACGCCGTGATGCTGGGCGCGGTCGACCACTTTTGCCGAAACCTGATGCTGCCATGAAAAAACCTTTGTTGACCTTGGGCCGCGTGGTCCTGACCTTGCTGGTAGTGAGCTTCGCCGCCGTGCTCGTGTGGCAGATGGTGGTTTACTACCTGTTCGCCCCCTGGACCCGCGACGGCCACATCCGTGCCGACGTGATCCAGATCGCCCCGGACGTCTCCGGCCTGATCCAGAAGGTCGAGGTGCGCGACAACCAGGTGGTCAAGCGCGGCGACGTGCTGTTCACCATCGACCAGGATCGCTTCACCCTGGCCTTGCGCCAGGCCAAGGCGACCCTCGCCGAGCGCCAGGAAACCCTGGCCCAGGCTTCGCGCGAAGCGCTGCGTAACCGCAAGCTGGGTAACTTGGTGGCAGCCGAGCAGCTCGAAGAGAGCCAGTCGCGCGAGGCCCGTGCCCGCTCGGCGGCCAACGAGGCGCAGGTGGCGGTCGATGCGGCCCAGCTCAACCTCGATCGCTCGGTGATCCGCAGTCCGGTGGACGGTTACCTGAACGACCGCGCGCCGCGTAACCACGAGTTCGTCACCGCTGGCCGGCCAGTGCTGTCGGTGGTCGACAGTGCCTCGTACCACGTCGACGGTTACTTCGAGGAAACCAAGCTGGGCGGCATTCATATCGGCGATGCCGTGGACATCCGCGTGATGGGCGACAACACCCGCCTGCGCGGCCACGTGCAAAGCTTTGCCGCGGGCATCGAGGACCGCGACCGGGTCAGCGGCGCCAACCTGTTGCCCAACGTCAACCCGGCGTTCAGCTGGGTGCGCCTGGCCCAGCGTATCCCGGTGCGCATCGCCTTCGACGAAGTGCCACAGGACTTCCGCATGATCGCCGGGCGTACCGCCACAGTCTCGATCATCGAGGGCCAGCGTCCATGAAACAGCTGATCCTGGCCGGTATATGCCTGTCGTTGGGGGCGTGCATGATGGTCGGCCCCGACTATGAAGTGCCCAAGGATGCGGCGGTGCAACGCAGCGACCTCAATGGCCCGCTGCGCCAGGATGCAGACAGTGTGGTGTCGGCGCCGGTCCCGGAGGATTGGTGGCAGCTGTATCAGGATCAACGCCTCAATGAACTGGTGCGCCAGGCCCTGAGCGCCAATACCGAATTGCGCGTGGCGGCGGCCAACATCGCCAAGGCGCGTGCCCAGGTCGAGGTGGCCGAGTCGCAGGGTGGTTTCAATGGTGGCATCAAGGCCGGCGCCCAGCGTCTGCAGGAATCCGGCGAGGCGTTTCTGCTGACCGAGAAGGTGCCAGTGGCCAACATCGGTGAGGCCATCATCAGCGCCTCGTACCAGTTCGACCTGTGGGGCACGTTCAAGCGCGGCACCGAGGCCGCCAAGGCCAACGCCGATGCCGTGCAGGCCGCTGCCGACACGGCGCGCATCACCCTGGTGGCCGATGTGGTCAAGGCCTACACCCAGGTCTGCTCGGCCAACGAGGAATACCACATCGCCCGCGAGTCGCTCGACCTGCAGCAACAGAGCGTGCAACTGACCCAGCGCCTGCGCGACGCCGGCCGCGGTGACGAGACCCAGGTCACGCGCTCGCAGACCCAGTTCAAGTCGTTGCGCGCCGAGCTGCCACGCTTCAAGGCCGAGCGCGAAACGGGGCTGTACACCTTGGCCGCGTTGTTGGCCAAGCCGGTCGATCAACTGCCGGCGGGCACCGCCGATTGCGCCGAGCTGCCGCACCTGGCGCAGCGGGTGCCGGTCGGCGACGGTGCCGCCCTGCTCAAGCGTCGCCCGGACGTGCGCCAGGCCGAACGCCAGCTGGCGGCGGCCACGGCGAATATCGGCGTAGCCACCGGCGCGTTGTACCCGGATATCAGCATCGGCGCCCAGGTGGGCACCATTGGTATCCTCGAAAACCTCGGCGACCCGGCGACCAACCGCTGGGGCATCGGCCCACAGATCAGCTGGACCATCCCCACCAACGGTACCCGCGCGCGCATCCGCATGGCCGAAGCCTCGACCCAGGCGGCCCTGGCGAATTTCGACGGGGTGGTGCTCAATGCCATCCGCGAGACCCAGACCCGACTCGCGCAGTACAGCGCGCTGCTCGATCGCCGCGATGCCCTTGCAGAAGCCGAGGAGTCGGCCAAGCAGGCAGCGGAGCAGACCCACCAGTACTTCCAGGCCGGGCGGGAGTCGTTCCTGGCCGATCTGCAGGCAACCCGTGCGTACACCGACATGCGTGCGCAGCTGGCGGCAGCGAACAGTCAGGTGGCGATGGGGCAGATTGGGGTGTTCCTGGCGTTGGGCGGTGGTTGGAAGGATGCGGCCGGGCGTTGATGCCCGGTCGCATTCCCCTGTAGGAGCCGGCTTGCCGGCGATAGGGCCGCTAAAGCCGCAATCAAAACCAGATCGCATCCCAGTGTGGATAATCGCCAATCCGTCCAACCAGCCCCGCCCGTTTCGGGTTCATGACGACATACCTCGCCACCGCCTGCACATCCTCCTCCCGGCGTAGTGCCCGGTCATGGAAGCCTTTCTGCCAGAGTCGTCCGTGCCGGCACTGATGGGTGTTGATGGCTAGGGTGCTGCGCGATTTCACCCGCCGCATCAAGGCATGTGGCTGCACGGGCCCCAGTTCGATCAACCAGTGGAAATGATCCGGCATGATTACCCATGCCAGCGACCTGGCTGCGGCTTCCTGCTCGGCTTGGCGGAACTGGGCGACCAGTAGGCGGGCCGAGTGAAAATCGGCGAGGATCGGGGCCCGGTGCAGGGTGGTGCTGGTGAGCAGGTAAAGGCGGCTGGTTTTCCGAGAATCTGCCGAGTCTGAGCTGACCTGCATGGGGACGGTCCATGTACCCTGGCTCCTGATGAATTGCTCGTCAGGTTAATCGCATCGGGACCGCCATGAGGGTAGGTATTGGATACGGGGTATTTCAGGGGAACTGTGGCGACCCCATCGCCGGCAAGCCGGCTCCTACAGTAGGAGCCGGCTTGCCGGCGATCGAGGGCATAGCCCTCGCAGGAGGTTCAGCGCGAAGCCAGCAACGCCTTGCCACGCACCACCGCAGTCAGCACCTGCTTGGGTGCGGTACCGCCGATGTGATCACGGGCGTTCACCGAGCCTTCCAGGGTCAGCACGGCGAACACGTCCTGGTCGATCTGGTCGCTGAACTGGCGCAGTTCCTCGAGGCTCATCTCGGCCAGGTCCTTGCCGGTGTCGACGCCGTACTTCACGGCATGGCCGACGATTTCGTGGCAGTCACGGAACGGCAGGCCACGACGCACCAGGTAGTCGGCGAGGTCGGTGGCGGTGGAGAAGCCGCGCAGGGCCGCTTCGCGCATGATCGCATGACGCGGCTTGATGGCCGGGATCATGTCGGCGAAGGCGCGCAGCGAGTCGCGCAGGGTGTCGGCGGCGTCGAACAGCGGCTCCTTGTCTTCCTGGTTGTCCTTGTTGTAGGCCAGCGGTTGGCCTTTCATCAGGGTCAGCAGGCCGGTCAGGGCGCCGAAGACACGGCCGCTCTTGCCGCGTACCAGTTCCGGCACGTCCGGGTTCTTCTTCTGCGGCATGATCGAGCTGCCGGTGCAGAAGCGATCGGGCAGGTCGATGAACTGGAACTGGGCGCTGGTCCACAGCACCAGCTCTTCGGAGAAGCGCGACAGGTGCATCATCGCCACGCTCGCCGCCGCGCAGAATTCGATGGCGAAATCGCGGTCCGAGACGCTGTCCAGCGAGTTGCCGCCGACGGCTTCGAAGCCCAGCAGCTGGCAAGTCAGCTCACGGTCGATCGGGTAGGTGGTGCCGGCCAGCGCGGCGCTGCCCAGGGGCATGCGGTTGGTGCGCTTGCGGCAGTCGACCAGGCGCTCGTAGTCGCGGCTGAGCATTTCGAACCAGGCCAGCAAGTGATGGCCGAAGGTGACAGGCTGGGCGGTTTGCAGGTGGGTGAAGCCCGGCATGATGGTCGCGGCTTCGCGCTCGGCCTGCTCCAGCAGGCCTTCCTGCAGGCGGGTGATCTCGGCGAGGATCAGGTCGATCTCGTCGCGCAGCCACAGGCGGATGTCGGTGGCGACCTGGTCGTTGCGGCTACGGCCGGTATGCAGCTTCTTGCCGGTGATGCCGATGCGGTCGGTCAGGCGTGCCTCGATGTTCATGTGCACGTCCTCGAGGTCGACGCGCCACTCGAAGGTGCCGGCCTCGATTTCGCCCTGAATGGTCTTCAGGCCATCGATGATGGTGTCGCGCTCGGCATCGCTGAGGACGCCGACCTGCGCCAGCATGGTGGCGTGGGCGATCGAACCCATGATGTCGTGGCGGTACAGGCGCTTGTCGAAGTCGACCGAGGCGGTGAAGCGGGCGACGAATGCGTCGACGGGTTCACTGAAGCGGCCGCCCCAGGACTGATTGGTCTTGTCGGTGCTCATGGATTCACTCGTTGAAGGCGTGAACGAAAAAGTGCCGCCGATGATAGCAGGGTTGAAGGCCCAGCCGCAGGGCGCTGGTCGTGAGAAACGGCCGGAAAATCCTGGGCAGTGGGGCGCCAGGGATATTTATCGATTGAACGGCAGTGTTCCACGGACCGTCTACAGTTGGACAGAGGCCTGGCAGCGATTCTGCCGGCGCAGTGAATCTTTGGCCTTCGCACCGGTCTAGAGCGTGACCGCAGTGTCGCTCGACCTGCATCTGTCTACGCTTACCCTGTGCGAGACTCACTCAGGAATCCAGAGCAACTATGAATGTCCTGATCGTTGATGATGAACCCCTGGCCCGCGAACGCCTGAGCCGGCTGTTGACCGAGCTGGAGGGGTACACCGTGCTGGAGCCCAGCGCCACCAACGGCGAGGAGGCCTTGGCCCTGATCGAAAGCCTCAAGCCCGATGTCGTCTTGCTCGACATCGGCATGCCGGGCCTGGACGGCCTGCAGGTCGCCGCACGCCTGTGCGAGCGCGAAGCGCCACCGGCGGTGGTGTTCTGCACCGGCGACGATGAATATGGCGTCGAGGCCTTCAGGGACAGCACCCTCAGCCACGTGACCAAACCGATCCAAGCCCAGGCCCTGCGCGATGCCCTGCGCAAGGCAGAAAAACCCAACCGTGCCCAGTTGGCCGCGCTCACTCGGCCCGCCAATGAAGGCGGTGGCCCGCGTAGCCATATCAGCGCGCGAACCCGCAAGGGTATCGAGCTGATCCCCTTGCCCCAGGTCATCTATTTCATTGCCGACCACAAGTACGTCACCTTGCGGCACGAGACCGGCGAGGTGCTGCTCGACGAGCCACTCAAGGCCCTGGAAGACGAGTTCGGCGAGCGTTTCGTGCGCATCCACCGCAACGCCCTGGTGGCACGCGAACGCATCGAGCGCTTGCAGCGCACGCCGCTCGGGCACTTCCAGCTGTACCTCAAGGGCCTGGATGGCGATGCCTTGACCGTGAGCCGCCGGCACGTGGCGGGCGTGCGCAAGATGATGCAGACGCTTTGAGCGCGCACCGGCCCCATCCGCGACACGTTGCGCGGGTGGAGCCGGTGCTGGCAGCAACGGGATCATGACCCACATCTGCTAGCGATGCCGACGGAGCTGTTATCATCGGCGGCATTTCTCTGCATCGGGGCGTTCCATGTCCACTCGCGAAATCCGCATTGCCACCCGTAAAAGTGCCTTGGCCCTGTGGCAGGCCGAATACGTCAAAGCCCGCCTCGAGCAAGCCCATCCTGGCCTGCGCGTTACCCTGGTGCCGATGGTCAGCCGCGGCGACAAGCTGCTCGATGCCCCGCTGGCCAAGATTGGCGGCAAGGGCCTGTTCGTCAAGGAGCTGGAAACCGCGCTGCTCGACAACGAAGCCGACATCGCCGTGCACTCGATGAAGGACGTGCCCATGGATTTCCCCGAGGGCCTTGGGCTGTACTGCATCTGCGAGCGTGAAGACCCGCGCGACGCTTTTGTTTCCAATCATTTCTCCAGCCTCGATGCGCTGCCTGCCGGTAGCGTGGTCGGCACCTCCAGCCTGCGCCGCCAGGCACAGTTGCTGGCGCGGCGGCCAGACCTGGAAATCCGCTTTCTGCGGGGTAACGTCAATACCCGCCTGGCCAAGCTCGATGCCGGTGAATACGACGCCATCATCCTCGCTGCGGCCGGCCTGATTCGCCTCGGCTTCGAACAGCGCATCACTGCCTCCATCAGTGTCGACGACAGCCTTCCGGCAGGGGGCCAGGGGGCGGTGGGTATCGAGTGCCGCAGCGCCGACCACGAGATCCATGCACTGCTGGCGCCGCTGCACCACCTCGACACCGCCGACCGGGTGGTTGCCGAGCGCGCCCTGAACAAACGCCTCAATGGCGGCTGCCAGGTGCCTATCGCCTGTTATGCCGTGCTCGAAGGGGATCAGCTGTGGCTGCGCGGCCTGGTCGGCCAGCCGAGTGGCGGTACCTTGCTGGTCGCCGATGCCCGCGCCCCGCGCAGCGCTGCCGAGGCCCTCGGCGTGCAGGTGGCGCAGGACCTGCTGGGTCAGGGCGCCGAGGCCATCCTCAAGGAAGTCTATGGCGAGGCCGGGCACACGTGAGCCCCTGGCGCCTGTTGCTGACCCGGCCCGAAGAGGACTGCGCGGCACTGGCGCAGTACCTTGCGGCGCAGGGCGTGGCCAGTGTCAGCCTGCCCTTGCTGGCCATCGAGCCGGAGCCACTGGACGCGCCCAGGCGCGGCTTGCTGGCTGCGCTGGCGGGCTGCCAGGCGATCATCGTGGTCAGCAAGCCGGCAGCCAGGCTGTTGCTCGAGCGGCTTGCCGAAGCTTGTGTGCAGCCGCCGCGCACGGGCTGGTTCAGTGTCGGCGAGGCCACCGCCGGCGTGCTCCAGGCCGCCGGCCTGGAGGTGACCTTCCCGGCCCAGGGCGATGACAGCGAGGCCTTGCTTGCCAACCCCACCCTGCGCCAGGCTGTCGCCACACCCGGGGCGCGGGTGCTGATCGTGCGCGGCGTCGGAGGTCGCGAACTGCTGGCAGAGCGTCTTGGAGAGCAAGGTGCTAGTGTCGATTATCTGGAACTGTATCGCCGCCGCCTGCCGCAATACCCGGCCGGTACGCTGATGCAGCGCATCGAAGCGGAACACCTCAACGGCCTGGTGGTCAGCAGTGGGCAGGGTCTTGAACATTTGCGTCAGATGGCCGGGGGCGACTGGCCGCGCGTGGCGCGCCTGACGCTGTTCGTGCCGAGCCCACGGGTCGCCGAGCAGGCCAGGGCCGCCGGGGCCCAACAGGTTGTGGATTGCCGTGGCGCCAGCGCCGCGGCCTTGCTGGCAGCCGTGCAGCGCAGCGCTGCACCTGCCTCCTAAGGCGCTAAGCTAGGGCGATGCGCCTCCCATGCAAAGGATGGATACGTGAGCGAAACTGTCTTGCCCAATAATGAACAGCCGTCGGCCCAGGAGCCGACGCAATCCGATACCGCCGCGCCCGCCAAACGTGCCGGTAGCGGCCTGGCCTTGCTGGCCCTGCTGGTCGGCGCGGCCGGCGTCGCGGTTGGCGGCTGGGGCGTTTGGCAGGTGCGGCAACTGCAAGGCAGCGAACTGAGCCAGGGCCAGCACCTGGAATCGTTGAGCCAGCGCGCCGCGAGCTTGCAGCAGCGTGAACAACAGATCAGCGAGCAGTTGGCCAGCCTGCCAGCGGCCAGCGAACTGGAAGACCGTCGCCGCCTGGTTGCCCAGCTGCAGGGCGACCAGCAACGCCTCAGCCAGCGCCTAGAGACGGTATTGGGCGAGAGCCGCAAGGAGTGGCGCCTGGCCGAGGCCGAGCATCTGCTGCGCTTGGCCACCCTGCGCCTTTCGGCGCTCCAGGACATCACCAGCGCCAAGGCCCTGGTCGAAGGTGCCGACGAAATCCTCCGCGAGCAGAGCGACCCGGGCGCCTTTGCCGCCCGCGAGGCACTGGCCCGCAGCCTGGCCACGCTCAACAGCACCCAGCAACCGGACCGTACCGGGCTGTTCCTCAAACTGGCCGCCCAGCGCGAGCTGGTGCAGCAGCTCAGCGCCCAGTCGCCGGAGTTCGACAGCAACGCCGATGCCATGGGCGCGCTGACCTCCGACGGTGACGGCGCCAGTCGCTGGTCGCAATGGTGGGCGGAAATCTCCAAGTACTTCCAGATCGATTTCAACGCCGATGACAACGTTCGCCCGCTGTTGGCCGGGCAGTCGCTCAACCAGCTGCGCCTGGCCCTGAGCCTGACCATCGAGCAGGCCCAGTGGGCGGCGCTCAATGGCGAGGCCAAGGTCTACACCCAGGCCCTGGACGACGCCCGCAGTGTGCTGCTGGCCAACTTCAACGCCGACAACCCGCAAAGCCAGGCCATGCTCGAAAGCCTCAACGCACTGGCCGAGCAGCCGGTATCGGTGGTCACCCCTGACCTGAGCGACAGCCTGGCCGCTGTGCAGGCCTATATCCAGCGTCGCCACCTGCCGGTCGAAGGCGAGGGGGCCAAACCATGAAGCGTGTCTACCTGTTGGCGGTGCTGGCGATCGTGATCGCCGCAGCGCTGGGCATCGCGGTGGCCAAGCACAGTGGCTACGTGATGATCGCCTACGGCGGCTTCCGCTATCAGTCGGGGCTGTGGGCGGCACTGGCGGCGCTGGTGGCGATCGTGGTCGTGCTGTGGCTCGTGCGCTATCTGGTCGGCCTGGTGCTGACCTCCAGCGGCGTGGTCAACCCATGGTCGCGGCGCAACCGCAGCCGGCGTGTGCGCCTGGCCATCGAGCAAGGTCAGTTGGACCTCGCCGAGGGTCGCTGGGCCAGTGCCCAGCGTCATCTGCACCGCGCCGCCGAAGCAGAGCGCCAGCCACTGCTCTACTACCTCGGTGCTGCCCGGGCGGCCAACGAACAAGGGCGTAGCGAGGACAGCGACAACCTCCTCGAGCGTGCACTGGAACGCCAACCCCAAGCCGAACTGGCCATCGCCCTGACCCATGCGCAGTTGCAGATGGACCGCGGCGAGTCCGACGGCGCCCTGGAAACCCTGCTGGCGATGCAGGAGCGCCACCCGCACAACGGCCAGGTGCTGCGCCTGCTGCAGCGCCTGTATCTGGAGCGTGGCGACTGGTCGGCGCTGATTCGCCTGCTGCCCGACCTGCGCAAGCACAAGGTGCTTCCGGCCAAGGAACTGGCAGCGCTGGAACAGCGTGCGTGGGGCCAGAACCTGAGCCTGGCAGCCACCCGTGGCGAGGACGCGCAGACCGCGCGGCAAGCACTGGAGCGAGCCTGGCAGCAATTGAGCACAGCCCAGCGCCAAGAGCCGCAACTGGTCCTGGCCTACGCCGAGCAACTGCGCCAGGTGGGCGCCCAGGGCGAGGCCGAGCAGGTATTGCGCACGGCGCTCAAGCGCGAGTACGAAAGCCACCTGGCGCGCCTATATGGGCTGGTGCGGGGGGATGATCCGGCGCGTCAGTTGCAGACCGCCGAAGGCTGGCTCAAGGCGCATCCGCAGGATCCTAGCCTGCTCCTCACCCTGGGGCGCTTGAGCTTGCAGAACCGCTTGTGGGGCAAGGCCCGCGACTACCTCGAAAGCAGCCTGAGCATGGAGCGCAACCCCGAAGCCTGTGCCGAGCTTGCGCGCCTGCTGGCTGGCCTCGGCGAGACCGAGCGCAGCAACCAGCTGTTCCAGGAAGGGCTCGGCCTGCTCGATGAGCGTTTGTTGGCCTTGCCGCTTCCGGAAAGCGTGCGAGCTTGAGCTACCCAGCAGCCCGCGTCCAGGCGCGGGCTGCTGGGTGAGTAACTTATCTAGCGAGCGGGGTTAGTCTTGCAAGGCAGCTTCTAATGCGCATCTTACGTTGCGGTCGGAATTTTCCCTCGCATCGAAGCGACTTCCCTTTCCCGTAGCGCCTTGAAACAAAGCGCGCCTTTCCACTACCGTCTCAGGCCAGCCTTCCACCCCCGGACCTTCTCCACCCATGTTGCCGGCCCGTTTGCGCACCCGTTTCCTTCCAGCCAGCCTCGCCTCCCTGGCGATACTCGTTGCGTCTTTTTACCTCGAAGGCGCCTTGGGCCTGATGCCATGCCCCCTCTGCTTCAGCCAGCGGGTATTGCTGGGGGGTTACGCGTTGGTCTGTTTCGTTGCCGTATTGCATGGCCCCCAGTTGGCGGGCATCCGGCGCTACATGGTGGCCGCGTTGGCCTGTGCGCTGGGAGGTGGGGCGCTCGCGGCACGCCATGTGTGGCTGCAGGGCGTGGTCGGCATTGCCTGTCCCGAGCCGTTGCCTGGCGTATTCGAGCAGCCCTGGCATGAGGTCGCCTGGAGCTTGTTGTGGAATGGTTCGGATTGTGGCTCGCTGACCTGGAGCTTCATCGACCTTACACTTCCGGAGTGGAGCCTGATGGCGTTTGTGCTGTTGGCGTCGATGCCGCTGACCTACCTGCTCGCCCTTCGTTTGCGTGGCCTGGCCAATGTTTGACCTGTAGCAACGCCAAGGCATTGCGCGACCAGTGGTGAAAGGAAAAGCTATTAAACGCTTGTATGAACTTTGTCCGCTGCGTACCTTGAAGGCCAGCACGCGCGGGAATAATCTCGCAGCACGTATACCGACTTTACAACTGCTCGATGCCGTCCTGCTGATGTCACCTTTGTGCTGCACGATTGTGCTACGAGGTGCAACGGCATCAACCCAGAAGGGATGAGATCGCCATGCTCGATAGTTGCCAGAACGCCCAGGAACGCTGGGGTGGGGTTCACAAGCTGATCGACCGTTGGCTTGAGGAGCGAGAGGAGCTGGTCCAGGCCTTTCGCGCCTTGCGCGACGCCAAGCCGGCCTTTGCCGACAAGGACAAGAACCGTGATTTTTGTGCGGTGTTGGTCGACTATGTCTCGGCCTGGCACTTCGAGGTCAGTGAGCAATTGGTCACCGAAGCCAAGGCATTCGGGGATCAAAAGGCGCTGAAACTGGCCGAAGAGATCAACCCGCGTATCAACGACAGCACCCAGATTGCCCTGGCTTTCAACGACCATTGCGAAAAGGGTGAATGCACGGACACTGAGCGCTTCGCCGAGAAGCTCGGCAAGTTGGGTGCCCTGTTGCATGAGCGCTTCGAGTTGGAAGACTGCCTCATCGAAGTACTGCACAACGCCCACAAGGAAGAAGGGGCTGTAGCGGCTGGTGCCCTGGGTTAATCGGCCACCGACAGCAGCTCGATCTCGAACACCAGCGGCGTATAGGGCGCGATCAGGTCGCCCGCTCCCTGCGCACCGTAGGCCTGGGCCGAAGGAATGACCAGGCGCCACTTGGCGCCGGTTTTCATACGTGGCAGTGCCACTTGCCAACCTTCTATCACCGAGTCCAGGCTGAACCACTGCGGTTGCAGGCTCTGGTCGAAGACCGAGCCGTCCGGCAACTTGCCCACATAGCGTACCTGCACCTTGCCGCCTGCCTTTGGCTGCGCGCCGGTACCGCCGGCCACTTCACTGTAGAGCACGCCTTCGGGCAACTCGTGTATGCCGGCGCGCGCCCGTTCGGTGGCCATGAAGCGTGTCTCGGCCGCTTGCAATTTCACACTGTCTTGCTGCCCAGCGGAGCTCTCGGCTTGGGCTTGTTGCGCCTGCAAGATGGCTTGCATGCGCGCGTTGTCGAGCTTCAGAGGCTGGCCCTGATAGGCCTGGCGCAGTCCCTCTACCAGTGCGTCCAGTTGCAGGCCGGGCACGTCCTGGCGCAGGCGTTCCCCCAGGCTTGCGCCCAGGCTGTAGGCCAGGTCGTGGTCGTTGGCAGGGGCGGCGTCAGGATTGGCCATGGCGAACGGCGCCACCAGGCACAGGCCGAGAACCAGAGAACGGGGCATGACAACTCCAGGCAATTGACGGAAGCAGGCAATAGAGTGATGGCGCTAAATATCGGCAATGATTTGTTAAGCAACTACACTTGCTCGGAGCTGCAAGATAACAACTTTGCCCAGGCATGCAACGCGGCGCAAACAATACTGTCAACATGCCCTAGCGGCGGTAGCAGCAGAAGCATAGTATGAGCCGCAATCTCGTCAGCCAGGAGGTAAACCATGTCGGCCAAAAAGAAGCCAGTAAGTACGCCGTTACACCTGCTCCAGCAACTTTCGGGCAGCTTGCTCGAACACTTGGAAGATGCCTGCTCTCAAGCACTGGCGGACGCGGAGAAACTGCTGGCCAAGTTGGAAAAGCAGCGTGGCAAAGCTCAGGAAAAACTACACACCGGTCGCCTGAAGTTGCAGGACGCGGCCAAGGCAGGCAAAGCCAAGGCACAGGGCAAAGCGCAGAAAGCCGTCGGTGAACTGGAGGAATTGCTCGGTTCCCTGAAGGATCGTCAAACTCAGACTCGCGGCTATATCCAGCAACTCAAGCGTGATGCCCAGGAAAGCCTGAAACTGGCCCAGGGCGTTGGCAAGGTGCGCGAGGCTGCCTCCAAGGCGCTCGATCAGCGCGCTGCCAAACCCGCTGCGGCCAAGGCACCGGCCCGTGCCGTCGCCAAGCCGGCTGCGGCCAAGGCGCCGGCCAAAGCCGCTGCTGCCAAACCGGCTGCAACCAAGGCGCCAGCCCGCGCCGCCGCCAAGCCCGCTGCCGCCAAAGCGCCAGCCAAGGCCGCCGCCAAACCCGCCGCCACCAAGGCAGCCGCTAAGCCTGCAGCGAAAACCGCTGCCAGCAAAGCGCCGGCTCGCGCTGCTGCAGCCAAGCCTGCCGCTGCCAAGGCTCCAGCCAAGGCCACCGCTGCCAAGCCTGCGACCCGCGCCGCTGCCGCCAAACCGGCTGCCGCCAAAGCTCCAGCACGGGCCGCTGCCGCCAAGGCTCCAGCCAAGCCAGCCGCCGCCAAGCCTGCTGTTGCCAAGGCCCCGGCCAAGCCCGCCGCCGCTAAAACTGCTGCCGCCAAGGCGCCGGCCAAGCCAGCCGCTGCCAAGCCTGCTGCTGCCAAGGCCTCGGCCAAGCCAGCCGCCGCTAAAGCTGCTGCCGCCAAGGCGCCGGCCAAGCCAGCCGCGGCTAAAGCTGCTGCTGCCAAGGCCCCAGCCAAGCCAGCCGCCAAGCCTGCTGCCGCCAAGGCGACCACCGCCAAGCCAGCTGCAAAACCTGCAGCCGCCAAGCCGGTGGCCAGCAAGCCCGCCGAGACCAAGCCAGCCGCCGCTCCGGTAGCCAGCGCCCCGGTGACCAACTCGGCCACCCCGGCCACCCCGGCCTCGCCATCGGCGGCAGCTGCCAGCACCCCGGCTCAGTCGCCGTCTTCGGCCTCCTGAAGCCTCCTGGCCGCGACGCGCAATTGCAACAGCGCGTCGTGGCCCAGGGCCTGATCGGGCGCCAGCCCTTCCAGCCAGTCGTCCCTGGGCCCACTCGGGCCCGTGGGCCATTGTTGCGCGCAGGCTTGCAGCCGCGCCAGCAGTGTCCTTTCCGCCTCCAGTTCCAACGCCTTCACCTGCGTGCGTAGCGTCGCCAGGGCGGCATCGTCCTGGGCGGGTGCGCGCCAGTGCTGACGCAGCTCGCGCAGCGGGCCGACCACCTGGCGTTGCCAGGGCTCGGCAATCTCACGCAAGGCCTGGATCCGCGCTGGGCTGACGGCCACCCCGCGGGCTTGCAGCCAGGTTGCGCAAAGCAACAGGCAAACGTCGCCGCCCAGGTCTTGCAGGGTCAGGCAGGTGCTTTGCACGCCGGGCCGGGCATACAGGGCCAGGGCGTGATTCCACAGGTCGGTGTGCATCATTCCACTCACGCTACGGGCCGAGGAAGCTGGTAGACTCCGCGACCATCATGATCAGACTATCCAACCTCACTTTACAGCGTGGTCCGCAGCGCTTGCTAGAAGGCGCCGAGATGACCCTGCACGCCGGTCACAAGGCCGGCCTGATCGGCGCCAACGGTGCCGGAAAATCCAGCCTGTTCGCCCTCCTGCGTGGCGAACTGACGCCCGATGCCGGCGATTGCCAGTTGCCCGGCGACTGGCGCATCGCGCACATGCGCCAGGAGGTCGATACCCTCGACCGCCTGGCCGTGGACTACGTGCTCGATGGCGACGCGCGCCTGCGCAAGGTCCAGGCCGAGCTGGCGGTGGCCGAGGCGGCCCACGACGGTACGGCCCTGGCCCGTCTGCACAGTGAGCTGGAAAGCGCCGACGGCTATACCGCCGACGCCCGCGCGCGCAAGTTGCTGGCAGGCCTGGGCTTCACCAACGAGCAGATGGATCGCCGCGTCGGCGACTTCTCCGGCGGCTGGCGGATGCGCCTGAACCTGGCCCAGGCGCTGATGTGCCCGTCCGACCTGCTGCTGCTCGACGAGCCCACCAACCACTTGGACCTCGACGCCATCCTGTGGCTGGAAGACTGGCTCAAGGGTTACCCCGGTACGCTGTTGCTGATCTCCCACGACCGCGACTTCCTCGATGCCGTGGTCGATCATGTGCTGCATGTCGAACAACGCAAGCTCAACCTGTACAAGGGCGGCTACAGCGCCTTCGAGCGCACCCGGGCCGAGCGCCTGGCGCAGCAGCAGCAGGCCTACGAGAAGCAGCAGGCGCAACGTGCGCACATGGAAAAGTACATCGCCCGCTTCAAGGCCCAGGCCACCAAGGCCCGCCAGGCGCAAAGCCGGATTAAGGCCCTGGAACGCATGGAAGAGTTGTCGGCGGCGCATGTCGATTCGCCGTTCGACTTCGTCTTCCGCGAGTCGCAGAAAATTTCCAGTCCGCTGCTCGATCTGTCCGAAGGGCACCTGGGTTATGGCGACAAGGCCATCCTCGAGAAGGTCAAGCTGCAGCTGACGCCGGGTGCCCGGATTGGCCTGCTGGGCCCCAACGGTGCGGGCAAGTCGACGCTGATCAAGAACCTCGCCGGCGAACTCGAGCCGCTCTCCGGGCGCCTGGTGCGCGGTGAGAACCTGGCGGTGGGCTACTTCGCCCAGCATCAGCTCGACTCGCTCGACGACAAGGCCAGCCCGTTGCTGCACCTGCAGCGCATCGCCCCCAGCGAGCGCGAGCAGACCCTGCGCGACTTCCTCGGCGGCTTCGATTTCCATGGCGACCGCGTCGACGAGCCGGTGTTGAATTTCTCCGGTGGCGAGAAGGCCCGCCTGGCCCTGGCGCTGATTGCCTGGGAGCGGCCCAACCTGTTGCTGCTCGACGAACCGACCAACCACCTGGACCTGGAGATGCGCTTGGCGCTGACCATGGCCCTGCAAGAATTCGCCGGTGCTGTGGTGGTGGTTTCCCACGATCGTCACTTGCTCAAGAGCACCACCGACGACTTCCTGCTGGTGGCCGATGGCAAGGTCGATACCTTCGACGGCGACCTCGACGACTATAGCCGTTGGTTGGTCGAGTACCGCCAGCGCAGCGCACCGACCAGCAGCGCGCCGGCCAATCCGGACAAGACCGACAAGAAGGCCCAGCGCCAGGCTGCAGCGGCCTTGCGCCAGCAGTTGGCGCCGCACAAGAAGGCCGCCGACAAGCTCGAGACCGAGCTCAACCAGCTGCATGGGCAACTGGCCGAGGTCGAGGCCGCGCTGGGCGACAGCGGTGTCTACGACGCGGCGCGCAAGGATGAGTTGCGTGATCTTCTGGCGCGGCAGACCAAGCTCAAGCAGCGCGAGGCCGAGCTGGAGGAGGCCTGGATGGAAGCGCTGGAAACCCTGGAGAGCATGCAGGCGGAGCTCGAAGCGCTGTCCTGATCCATTGCTGTGGTCAGTGCCGGCCTCTTCGCGGGACAAGCCCGCTCCCACAGGTAACCCCATAGTGTTTGAAAACCATGGTGTACCTGTGGGAGCGGGCTTGTCCCGCGAAGAGGCCTGTACAGGCAACAGAAATCCCGCAAAATTCGCTGGTCATTTTTTCACCAACCGCTTAGCTTAATGTTTTGCAACATTTGTTCGAGCGAAGTGAGGTGTGTGATGTCGATGGAAGTGTGGTTGGGCTTCTTTGCCGCGTGCTGGATCATCAGCCTGTCGCCGGGTGCTGGGGCCATTGCCTCGATGTCCAGCGGGCTGCAGTACGGTTTCTGGCGTGGCTACTGGAATGCCCTGGGCCTGCAGTTGGGCCTGATCGTGCAGATCGCCATCATCGCCGCCGGTGTCGGCGCGGTGCTCGCCGCATCCGCCACGGCCTTCCATGTGATCAAGTGGTTCGGCGTCGCCTACCTCGTGTACCTGGCCTACAAGCAATGGCGGGCCTTGCCGATGGACATGAGCGACGAGTCCGGCGTGCGGCCGATTGGTAAGCCGCTGAGCCTGGTGTTCCGTGGCTTTTTGGTCAACGTCAGCAACCCCAAGGCGCTGGTGTTCATGCTCGCGGTGCTGCCGCAGTTCATCAACCCGCATGCGCCGCTGCTGGCGCAGTACGTGGCGATCACCATCACCATGGTGGCGGTCGACATGCTGGTGATGGCCGGCTACACCGGGCTGGCCGCGCGGGTACTGCGGGTGCTGCGCACGCCGAAGCAACAGAAGCGCCTGAACCGCACGTTCGCCGGCCTGTTCATCGGTGCCGCCACCTTCCTCGCGACCCTGCGTCGCGCGCCGATCTGATCGGCTCGGGGGGCGCCAGGCGCCCCCGCTTCATTTGGGTTTGTCCGCCAGCCCCTTGAGCAGATCCACCGGCAACGGAAAGACGATGGTCGAGCTCTTGTCCCCGGCAATCGCGCCCAGCGTCTGCATGTAGCGCAGCTGCATCGCACCCGGCTCCTTGCCGAGCATCTGCGCGGCCTGCATCAGCTTCTCCGATGCCTGCACTTCCCCTTCGGCGTGGATGACCTTGGCCCGCCGTTCGCGTTCGGCCTCGGCTTGCCGGGCGATGGCGCGGACCATCGATTCGTTGAGGTCGACGTGCTTGATCTCGACGTTGGCGACCTTGATGCCCCAGGCATCGGTCTGCGCATCCAGTACCAGGCGAATATCCGAATTGAGCTGCTCGCGCTCGGCCAGCAGCTCGTCCAGTTCGTGCTTGCCCAGTACTGCACGCAGCGTGGTCTGGGCCAGTTGGCTGGTGGCGACGAGAAAATCCTCGACCTGGATGATCGCCTTCTGTGGATCGAGCACGCGAAAGTACACCACGGCGTTGACCTTGACCGACACGTTGTCGCGGGTGATCACATCCTGCGGCGGCACGTCCAGCACCACGGTACGCAGGTCGACCCGGACCATCTGCTGGACCACCGGGATCAGCAGGATCAGCCCCGGCCCCTTGACCTGCCAGAAGCGTCCCAGCTGAAACACCACGCCGCGTTCGTACTCGCGCAGGATGCGAAAGGCCGACAGCAACAGCATGGCCAGCACGATCAGCACGGCGGCGAAACCCACTTGCATGAACATCGTCATTCTCCTTGCGCCGCAGGTGCGGCGGCGCTCACTTGCAGCATGAGGCCCTGGCGGGCCGTGATCCGCACCTGCTGGCCGATCTGCAACGGTGTCGCGCAGCGGGCCTGCCAGTGTTCCCCCTGGGCTTGCACCGCACCGTTGCGCGGGTCGTCCTCCATCACCTGGGTGACGATCGCCAGGCTGCCGACCAGGCCTGCATCGCCGCTGACCGGCACGCGTCGCCGCGCCTTGATGGCCATGCCCAGCACGCCACCGATCAGCAGCGCCGAGAGCACCGCCAACGTGGCGATCAGCCCCAGCGGGATGCCGAAGCCCGGGGCATCGGTGTCGATCAGGATCAGCGCGCCAACGACGAAAGCGACGATGCCTCCGAAGCCGACCGCGCCGAAGCTGGGCAGGAAGGCCTCGGCGATCATGAAAGCGATGCCCAGCAGGATCAGCGCCATGCCGGCGAAGCTCACCGGTAGCAGTTGCAAGGCATACAGCCCCAGCAGCAGGCAGATGCCACCAACTACGCCGCCCAGGGCCGAACCTGGGTTCATGAATTCGAACAACAGGCCATACACCCCGATCATGATCAGGATCAGCGCCACGCTGGGGTTGGTGATCACCGCCAGCAGCCGGGTGCGCCAGTCGGGCAGGTGTTCGACCAGGCTGGCGTCCCGGGTTTGCAGCAAGCGCGGCTGGCCCGCGGCGACCAGGGTCTTGCCGTCGAGCTGGCGGAGCAAGGCGGGCACGTCGTCGGCGAGCTGGTCGATCACCTTCAGGCGCAGCGCTTCGCTGGCCGGCAGGCTGACCGCTTCGCGCACCGCCTGCTCGGCCCAGTCGGCATTGCGCCCTCGTAGCTGGGCCAGGCCTCGGATGTAGGCCGCTGCATCGTTGACCTGCTTGCGCGCCAGGGTGGCTTCATCACCGTCCGGCTTGGCCTTGTTATCGGGGGCCGGTGCTGGGCACGTGCCGGCGGGGCCGCCGATTTGCACGGGTGTGGCGGCGCCGAGGTTAGTCCCCGGGGCCATGGCTGCGACGTGGCTGGCGTACAGGATGTAGGTGCCGGCACTGGCAGCCCGGGCGCCGCTGGGGGCGACGAAGCTCGCCACTGGCACCGTGCTTGCGAGGATCGCCTTGATCATCTGGCGCATGGCGCTGTCCAGCCCGCCGGGGGTATCGAGGCGCAGTACCACCAGTTGCGCACCCTGGTCCTGTGCTTGGGTAAGGGTTCGTACCAGGTAATCGGCGCTGGCCGGGCCGATGGCATCGCTGATGTCGAGCACCCAGACGCTGCCCGGCGCGGCCTGGCTGGCCGGAGCCAGGGCCAGTAGCATCAACAGCAACCAGCAGCGACAGCGCCTGTACACCTGTCGTCACCTCATCGAGGTCCCTGAACAAAGTTTAGCCATGCCTGCCTGGGCACGGCCTAAAATTGAAGATTGGGGGGATCATCCGGAGGTGCATCATGCGTATGGCCAAGACCCTGCAGCAGCGCCTGGACCAGGCCAACTGCGATTACGACATCGTTCCCCATCCACATTCAGCGACCAGCCTTGAGTCGGCGCGTACTGCGGGCGTGCCCGCCGAGCGGGTCGCCAAGTCGGTGATGCTCGACGACCGCCATGGCAACTACATCATGGCCGTGCTGCCGGCCAACCGGCACCTGGACATGAGCAAGGTGCGCATGACCGGCGCCTGGCAACTGACCCGTGAAAGCGGCCTGCCGACCCTGTTCGGCGATTGCGAGCGCGGCGCGGTGCCCGCGCTGGGCGATGCCTATCAGATAAACATGCTGCTCGATTCGAGTCTTACCCGTCAGGGCGATGTCTACCTGGAGGCAGGCGATCACGATCACCTGATCCATATGAGTATGGAGCAATACCTGAAACTGGTACCACGCGCCGAAGTGCGCGAATTGTGCTGATGTTCTTCAACCCATGCCGGGCGGTGTCGTGGACAACCGCCCAGGCGCCTAGGAGGCACCATGGACGCACCGATCCATCCTTTTTCGGAAATCTTCAAGCAGCTCGGCCTGTCGGACGACCCGACGGACATCGAGCGTTTCATCACCACCCACTCACCGCTCGATGACGGTATCAAGCTGGTCGACGCGCCGTTCTGGAATGACTCCCAGCGTGCCTTCCTCAAGGAAAGCTACGCCCAGGACGCCGACTGGATCCCGATGATCGATCAACTCAACGAGGCGCTGCACCCGCAGAAAAAATAAGCCGAGCGGCACCTGTGAGTAATTTGGCCGTTGCTATGCTCAGGAAAACAATAAGGGGATATCGCGATGAAAGATCCCTACGCACCAGGTTTCTGGTGCTCCGTGACGATCCTGGGCACACTGACGGCCGGTTACTTCTACGGCATCCGCCATACGCACCAGATGAACCAGGCGGTGCAGTTTCTCTACGCCGCGGCAGCGGTTACCGCCGCCGTGACGTTGGTGGCGTTGACGTGGATCGCCTGGCAGCAGTGGCACCTGAACAAGCGCGAAGTGATCCAGGGCCGAACGTTGCTGACCATCTGGAACACCAAAGTAGCCCTGCGCCGGGTCGAGACGGTGTTCGACCGCTATTTCTGGGGCAGCTACTGGCATTCCGGGCGCACGTTCGAGGAGGTCATGGGCGAGCTCAAGGGTACGCCGCTGGAGCAGAGCCTGGATGCACTCAAGCGCCAGTGTCGGGCGCTTGACCGCGAGGTGCACGACCACCACCACCACTGGCTGGCCAACGCCCGGGACCTCTCCAGCGTGGCCACGGCGATGGCTCGCGAACGCTACCAGCTGGACTTGTGCGAACCCTCGAGCACTGGCCGGGGCAATACCGCAGTGCTCAACCGGGACCTGGAAGTGCTGGTGTACACCTGGTCGGCACGCCTGCGCAGCTTCGATCATCAGCTCGACGAACTGGAGCGTGCCTACCACTGAAGCAGGGACTGAGACGTGCTCATTCGCCGCGAATGTACTGCTCCAGCTGCTGGATCAGGCCAGCCTGTTCGGCGATGGTTTCCTTGACCAGGTCACCGATCGACAGCAGGCCGAGCAGCTTGCCGCCGTCCACCACCGGCAGGTGACGCAGGTGGCGGTCGGTCATCAATTGCATGCAGTCGTCCAGTTTCTTGCGTGGCTCGACCGTGACCACCGGTGCGCTCATGATCTCCCGCACCGGCGTTGCAGCCGAGGAGCGCCCCTTGAGCACCAGCTTGCGTGCGTAGTCGCGCTCACTGACGATGCCCACCACCTGGCCGTCCTCGACCACGGGCAGGGCCCCGATGTTCTTTTCCGCCAGCAGCTTGAGGGCCTCCAGCACCGAGTCGTCAGGGCCGATGGTGTATACGGTCTGATGCTGGGACTTGGTCTTGAGTAATTGTTCGACGTTCTTCATAAGGGCCTCTGCGGGGTGAAAAGTACGACCTGTCGGAGTAAATAAAGCATCCGGCACGGCGCCTTGCACGGCAATGCAGGAAACGGCATGGAGGCGATTGAAAAACGTCATTTCACTTGAGAATGCCGGGGCTGCTGCGCAGCCCTTTCGCGACACAAGGCCGCTCCCACAATGACCGTGAAAGCCCCTATCGACAGGGCAAGCACGGACAATGTGGGAGCGGCCTTGTGTCGCGAAAGGGCCGCAAAGCGGCCCCAATGCCGACGATGTAGAGCTTAAGTGAACAGCTTTCGTCGATGGCGAAACAGTGGCGTGCTCCAGGCCGCTCGCTTTTGCCATCTTCTGCCGGATGATCCGCAAAAACGACAAAGCCCGCACGAGGCGGGCTTTGCGATGAAGATGGCGCACTCGGCGGGATTCGAACCCACGACCCCTGCCTTCGGAGGGCAGTACTCTATCCAGCTGAGCTACGAGTGCAACGCGCAGGCATGATACCCATCTGATTCGGTTGCGTCCATCGCCTTGATCTATGGATGTTTTTCCTCCGTAACCAGCTCCAGCAGGGCGAACCTCGTCTATTTATATTCCATAACAGTATTTCTAAAGCGGCAGTTATGCTCGCTATCATCTGGTCACAACTTGTTATAACAAGTCAGCCAACAGCGAAGAAAACCATGGCCGAACTGCTCCCCCTTTCCCCCGTACCGCTCTACACCCAGCTCAAGGAGCTGCTGCGCGAGCGGATTCTCGATGGCACCTACCCTCCGCACAGCCGCATGCCCTCGGAGAGCGAGCTGGGCAAGGCGTTCGAGGTCAGCCGCATCACGGTGCGCCAGGCATTGGGCGACCTGCAGAAGGAAGGCCTGATCTTCAAGATCCATGGCAAAGGCACCTTCGTCGCCAAGCCCAAGGCCTTCCAGAACGTCAGCACCTTGCAGGGCCTGGCCGAGTCGATGACGCAGATGGGTTATGAAGTGCTCAACCGTCTGCGCAGCTTTCGGCACGTGCCGGCCAATGCCCTGGTCGCGGCGCGCCTGCAGGTCGAGGAGGGCACGCAGGTGACGGAGATTCGTCGGGTGCGCTTGATCAATCGCGAGCCGGTGTCGCTCGAAATCACCTGGTTGCCCAGGACTGTCGGTGAAAAACTGGAAAAGGCCGACCTGGTCACCCGCGATATTTTCCTGTTGCTGGAGAACGATTGCGGCATTCCCCTCGGCCATGCCGACCTTGCCATTGACGCCGTGCTGGCCGACAGCGACCTGACCCAGGCGCTGGAAGTGGAGGAAGGCTCGCCGATCATGCGCATCGAACGCCTCACCCATGCCGCCGATGGCACGCCGCTGGACTTCGAACACCTCTATTACCGTGGGGATGCCTTCCAGTATCGCCTGCGCATCGACCGCCAGAAGGGGGCCAAGGCATGAGCATCGAGACCCAGGACTACGACATCATCGTCATCGGCGGTGGCACCGCCGGCCCCATGGCGGCCATCAAGGCCAAGGAGCACGACAAATCATTGAGCGTACTGCTGCTGGACAAGGCCAACGTCAAGCGCAGCGGTGCCATCAGTATGGGCATGGACGGCCTGAACAACGCGATCATCCCTGGTCACGCCACCCCCGAGCAGTACACCAAGGAAATCACCGTGGCCAATGACGGCATCGTCAACCAGGCGGCGGTGCATGCCTATGCAACTCATAGCTTCGAGACCATCGAGCAGCTCGATCGCTGGGGCGTGAAGTTCGAGAAGGACGAGACCGGCGACTACGCGGTGAAGAAGGTGCATCACATGGGCGCCTACGTGCTGCCGATGCCCGAGGGTCACGATATCAAGAAGGTGCTGTACCGCCAGCTCAAGCGAGCCCGGGTGCAGATCAGCAACCGCATGGTTTGCACCCGGGTGTTGCTTGACGAGCAGGGCGCCGCTGCCGGTGTGCTGGGTTTCGATTGCCGCAGCGGCGAGTTCCGGGTGATCCGCGCCAAGGCGGTGATTCTTGCCTGCGGCGCAGCCGGACGCCTGGGCCTGCCATCGTCCGGCTACCTGATGGGCACCTACGAGAACCCAACCAATGCCGGCGACGGCTATGCCATGGCGTATCACGCCGGGGCCGAGCTGGCCAACCTCGAATGCTTCCAGATCAATCCGCTGATCAAGGACTACAACGGTCCGGCCTGCGCCTACGTCACCGGCCCGCTTGGGGGGTATACCGCCAACAGCAAGGGCGAGCGCTTCATCGAGTGCGATTACTGGAGCGGGCAGATGCTGTGGGAGTTCCACCAGGAACTCGAAGGCGGCAACGGCCCGGTGTTCCTCAAGCTCGATCACCTGGCCGAAGAGACCATCCAGAACATCGAGGAAATCCTGCACAGCAATGAGCGCCCCAGCCGGGGCCAGTTTCATGCCGGCCGCGGCACCGATTATCGTCAGCACATGGTCGAGATGCACATCAGCGAGATCGGCTTCTGCTCCGGGCATTCGGCATCGGGGGTGTGGGTCAACGAAAAGGCCGAGACCAGCGTCAAGGGCCTGTACGCTGCGGGCGACATGGCCGCGGTGCCGCACAACTACATGCTCGGCGCTTTCACCTATGGCTGGTTCGCCGGGGTCAATGCCGCGCAGTACGTGGCTGGGCGTGACTTTGCCGAAGTCGATGCGACGCAGGTCGCACGGGAACGCGAGCGGGTATTCGCGCCGTTGCGGCGTGAGCATGGGCTGCCACCTTCGCAGGTGGAGTACAAGTTGCGGCGCATGGTCAACGACTACCTGCAGCCACCCAAGGTGACCAAGAAGATGGAAATCGGCTTGGCCCGCTTTGCCGAGATCGAGCGCGACCTGGCGCAGATGAAAGCCAACAACCCGCACGAGTTGATGCGCGCCATGGAAGTCGCGGTGATCCGCGATTGCGCGGAGATGGCGGCACGTGCATCGCTGTTTCGCGAAGAGAGCCGCTGGGGCCTGTACCACCACCGGGTAGATTTCCCCGAGCGCAACGACGGCGACTGGTTCTGCCATTGCCACCTGAAAAAGGGTGAGGACGGCGAGATGACCAGCTTCAAGAAAGCGGTCGAGCCCTACCTGATCCCGCTCGATGCTGACGAGCAGACCGCCTACGACCGCCTGCGGGTGAAGGCCGACGCCGCCTGAGCGCAGTTGCCCGCTTCAGCGAAACACCAGAACGAGGGCCAAAGGCCCCAAGGACACCGTGAAATGGCCTACCAGCCGCAAGAAATTTTCTTCCGCAGCAGTGCCCCGGTAACCATCGACGAAGACAAGTGCATCGCCGAAAAAGGCTGCACCGTGTGCGTCGAGGTCTGCCCCATGGACCTGCTGGCCATCAACCCAGCCACGCAGAAGGCCTACATGGCCTTCGACGAATGCTGGTACTGCATGCCCTGTGAGAAGGACTGCCCCACCGGCGCGGTGAAGGTCGACATCCCTTACCTGCTGCGCTGATCTCCCCCGCCATCCGGCGAACCACCGGACGCCCTTGCAACGCTGCCCCTCGTTTCCCACCACCCGAGCCTGGTGGCGGAGACGACACCATTATTCGAAACGATTCGAGGGGAAACACCCATGCGCCTTGTAGCAACCGTGGCCGGCCTCGCGCTGGCATTGACTGGCCTGAACGCCAGCGCCGAAACCATCCGTGTGGCCATCGGCACCCAGGACACCACCATCAACTGCGCCACCGGCGGCCTGCTGATCCGTGAGCTGGGATTGCTGGAGAAGTACCTGCCACACGATGGCAAGTACAAGGATGCCCAGTACCAGATCGAATGGAAGAACTTTACCAGCGGCGCACCGCTGACCAATGAAATGGTCGCCGGCAAGCTGGACTTCGGCGCAATGGCCGATTTCCCCGGCTCGTTCAATGGCGTGGCGCACCTCGATGCCGGCAAGCGCAGCCTGTTCATCAGCGTGCTGTCGGGCAGCGTACGCGGCAGTGGCAATGGCATCGTGGTGCCGGCCAACTCGCGCGTGCAGTCGCTGGCCGAGCTCAAGGGCAAGACCATTTCCGTGCCGTTCGCCTCCACCGCCCACGGCATGCTGCTACGTGCCGTGGCAGCCCAGGGCTGGGACCCGCAAAAGGATGTCCGCATCATCGCCCAGGCTCCGGAGATTGCCGGCTCGGCGCTACGCAGCAACCGCATCGAGGCGCATGCCGACTTCGTGCCGTTCGCCGAGCTGTTCCCCAACCGCGGCTTTGCCCGCAAGATCTACGACGGCTCGCAGGCCAACGCACCGACGATGCATGGCGCGCTGGTCGACGCCGACTACGCCAAGCGCTACCCCGAGGTGGTCACCGCCTACCTGCGCGCGAGCATCGAGGCCGACCGGCTGATCGCTGCAGAGCCTGAAAAGTACAGCGAGCTGATCGAAAAGGTCACCGGCATCGAAGCCGAGGTCAATTATCTGTTCCATGGCCCGCTCGGCCTGCAGACCCGCGACCTGACCTGGAAACCCGAGTACCGCCAGGCAGTAGCTACCTCGATCGACACGCTCAAGCTGCTGAAGAAGACCGACCGAGGCCTGGACACCGCGCAGTTCATCGACGACCAGTACATTCGTGCGGCCTTCAAGCAGGCCGGCCTGGATTACGACAAGGCGCTGAAGAACTACGAGCCGCTGCCGCTGCAGGCGAACGATGCACTGACCGGCAAACCGATCACCGACTTCAGCCACCTGGCGCAGATCTGGGTGCGTGGCGAGGACAAGGTCCGTCACTATGCTTCGCCGCAAGCTGCGCTCACCGCCTTGGCCCAGCTCGAGCAAGAGGGCAAGGACATCCGAGCGATCTATGCCCAGGCCGCCGACACCGGCATCAAGCTGCTGGCCAACCAGGCCTGGTTCGTGCGCAGCGCCAACGGCGAGCTGGCGGCATTTCTGCTCAAGGATCAGGCCGAGCAGTATGCCAATGCCCATGGTGGCGAAGCGTTGGACTTCGTCAGTGCCAACCAGAAGCTGGTAGCCCAGCGCTGACCGGGAGGCACCGTCATGACCCGCGACCTCAAGCGTTGGCCGTTGCGACTGGCGTCGTTGGTGGCCTGCCTGGTGTTCTGGCAGGTGGCTGCCAGCGCCAGGCTCGACCTGGGCCTGTTCACCTTCACCTACGTGCCTACGCCGCGTGCGGTGTTCGATGCCGGTTGGCAACTGCTGACCTCCAATACCTTGCTGGCGCACCTGGGCAGTAGCCTGGCGCGGGTGTTCGCCGGGTATGGCGTGGCTGCGTTGTTGGGGATCGGGCTCGGCTTGTCGATCGGTCGCTGGAAATGGGCCGAGGACACGCTGTTGCCACCCCTGGAAGTGCTGCGGCCGATTCCGGCTGTGGCCTGGATTCCCCTGGCGATCCTGATGTTCCCGTCGTCGGAGCTGTCGATGGTCTTCATCACCTTCACCGGTGCATTGTTCCCGATCCTGCTCAATACCATCCACGGCGTGGAAGCGGTCGATCCGCGGCTGGTGGCCTCGGCGCGCAGCCTGGGAGCAGGGCGCTGGGCCATCCTGCGTGAGGTGGTTCTGCCCGGGGCGCTGCCGAGCATCGTCACCGGCCTTGCCATCGGCATGGGTACCTCCTGGTTCTGCCTGGTGACCGCCGAGATGATCGCCGGCCAGTTCGGCATTGGCTACTACACCTGGGAGTCGTACACCTTGCAGAACTACCCGGACATCATCGTCGGCATGCTGCTGATCGGTCTGCTGGGCATGGGCAGCAGCACCTTGGTCAAACGCCTTGGTGCGTTGGCGACACCCTGGTACCGCACCCGGAGGAGCACCTGATGAGCAGTTATCAACAGGGCCTGGAGCCGGGGCGCATCGAGGCGCGGGGCGTGTCGATCCGTCTGGGGCAGGGCAGCGAGGCCTTCGAGGCCGTGCAGCGCCTGGACTTCAGCGTGGCACCGGGCGAGTTCGTGTGCATTCTCGGGCCGTCGGGGTGTGGCAAGTCGACCTTGCTCGGCGCCCTGGCAGGCCACCTGGTGCCCAGTGGCGGCCACCTGAACGTCGATGGCCAGGCGATCGATGGGCCATCCCCCCAGCGCGGCATGGTCTTCCAGCACCACACCTTGCTGCCATGGCGCAGCGTACTCGACAACGTGGCCTTTGGCTTGAAGATGCAGGGACTGGGCAAGGCCGAACGCCGCCGCCAGGCGCAGGAGATGTTGCAACTGGTGGGGCTGGCCGATTTCGCTGGGCGCTGGCCCAGCCAGTTGTCCGGCGGCATGCAGCAACGTGCCGAGATTGCCCGGGTGTTGATCAACCGCCCGCGCCTGCTGCTGATGGATGAGCCGTTCGGTGCCCTGGATGCCCAGACCCGGTCGCGCATGCAAGAGCTGTTGCTGGATATCTGGACCCGCATTCGCACCACCGTGGTGTTCGTCACCCATGACATCGATGAAGCGCTGTTCCTGGCCGACCGCATCCTGGTGATGAGCCCGCGGCCAGGCCGCTTCATCGAGGACCTGCGTTTGGATTTTGCCCGCCCGCGCCGTGCCAGCTTGCTGACCAGCCCGGCGTTCACCCACCTCAAACGCCACTGCCTGGCCTTGCTGCGCCATGAGGAGGGCCGCGAGTTGCCGCGTCTGACCCCGCTTGGCCTGCCGGACACCGACCACCCGCCGTTACGGATTGCGCTATGACTGAAAGAATCACCGACAACCCCGACATCCTCGACCTGCTGCCGCGTATCCAGGCCGATGACGCCGCTGTGCGTCGCATTGCCCTGATCGCATTGGCCGATCTGGGAGACCCGGATGCCCTGCCGTGGCTGACCGACGCCTTGCTGGTCGATGCTGACGATGAAGTGCGCGCCGAGGCGGCGCGCCTGCTCGAAGCCTGGGAAGAGCCAGAGGTGGTGCAGGCTTTGTGCGCGGCCCTGGCCGATAGCGCCGAAGCCGTGCGCCTGGCTGCAGCGCAGAGCCTGAGCGAGCTCAAAAGCAGCGATGCCGGCCTGCTGATTCTGCCTTGGGCCAACCATGCCGATGCCTTCGTGCGTGCCAGTGCGCTGCGTGCCTTGCGCGAGCTGCGCCTGGAAGAAGCCGCGCAACCGGCGTTGCTGGCGCTGGCCGATGAGGACTCGGTGGTACGCCGCGAAGCGGTCGGTATCCTTGGCTGGCTCAAGCATGTGGCGGCCTTGCCGGCGTTGGCCGAGCTGGCCCGAGACGAAGCCGACACCGACGTGCGCCGCGCCGCCATCGGTGCGCTGGGCCTGGCCCGGGATGGTTCGGTGTTGCCGGCGTTGATCGCGGCGCTGAACGATCCGGCTTGGCAGGTGCGCGAAGAGGCTGCCACCACCCTTGGCAAAGTGGGTCAGGGCCAGGCCGGCCCGGCATTGGTCGCCGCCCTGGCTGATGGCTTCTGGCAGGTGCGCCTGAGGGCGGCGCGTTCGCTCGGGCGGCTGCGTTATGGGGAAGGCCTGGATGCGCTTGCGCAGTTGCTGGGGCACGGTATTGCCAACTTGCGCAAGGAAGCCGCGCTGGCGCTCGGTGAACTGGGCCTGGCGCGGGCGTTACCGTCGCTACAGGCGGCCGAGGCCGACAGTGACCCGGAAGTGCGCAAGGCGGTGCGCATCGCCCTGGCGCAATTGCGTGGGGCTGCCTGATGGAGGCTCCGAGCGCGATCCGCAACCAAAAGGAACTCGGGCTCTTGGCCGTGCAGTGGCGCGACGGCGAAACCGTCATCAGCCATGCACGGCTGCGGGGTGCTTGCCCTTGTTCACGGTGCCGGTCGACGCGCTTGCTGGGGGGGATCGGGATGGTGGACGCAGACGTGCGCATCGAACGGATCGAGCCGCAAGGTTATGGCGTGCAGTTGCTTTTCAGTGATGGACACGAGCGCGGCATCTATCCCTGGAGCTACTTGCGCACCCTGGCGTGACCTGGGATCGACTCATGTGTCGTCCTTCACAGAGCGATCAACTCCGGCCTCAGACCCTCCACGCGCCGAACAGACGGCTGCAGGTAGCCGCTCTCGCCGGTAATCTGATGCAGCACCTTCTCCCGCAAACCATGCAGGGCCACGCCGGTACGCAAGCGCGGGTGGGGCAGGTCGATTTCCACCACCGACTTGATCCGGCCAGGACGCGGCTCCAACACCACCACCCGGTCGGCCAGGTAGGTGGCTTCCTCGGCATCGTGGGTGACCAGCAGGGTGGTGATGCCGGCGCGTTCGCGAATGGCCAGCAGCTCGTCCTGGAGTTGCTGGCGGGTCAATGCATCCAGTGCGCCGAATGGCTCGTCGAGCAGCAGGATGCGCGGGCTGGCCACCAGCCCACGGGCAATCGCCACGCGCTGGGCCATGCCGCCGGAAAGCTGATGTGGATAAGCTGACTCGAAGCCGGTCAGGCCTACCAGCAACACGAATTCATGGATGCGGCGGGCGCGCTCGCCCTGGGTCAGGCGCTCGTTGACCAAGCCCAGGGCAATGTTCTGCTCCACCGTCAACCATGGGAACAGTCGATGCTCCTGGAACACGATGCCACGCTCACCGCCTATGCCGCTGACCGGCTGGCCATCGATACGGATGCTACCGCTGTAGTCGGTGTCCAGCCCCACCAGCAGGCGCAGTAGCGTGGACTTGCCGCAACCCGATGCACCGACGATGGCGATGAACTCCCCTTCGTTGATCGACAGGCTGAAATCACGGATGGCCTCGAAAGGCTGGCCATCGACGGCGAATACCTTGCCGACGCCCTCGAAGCTCACCCGAGGCGGCGTGGCGTCGGGCTGGTTGGCCGCGTGCAGGTGCGAAGTATTGAAAGCGTTCATGCGGTTCTCCAGCGCGTGGCGCGCAATTCGAGGCGTTGGCCCAGCGCGCCGAGCAAGGCGCCGACCAGGCCGATCAAGACCATGGCGGCCATCACCTGGTCCATTCGAAACAGCTGTTGTGCCCCCAGCATCAGGCTGGCGATGCCGCCGTCCGAGGGCATGAAGTATTCGGCGCCGATGGTGCCTAGCCAGGCGTAGATCAGCGCAAGGCGCAGGCCGGCGAAGATCGCGGGTGCGGCGCCGGGCAGGACCAGCAGGCGCAGGCGTTGCCAGAGGTTCAGGCGCAACGTGCGCGCCGCCTCGCCAAGCTGTGGCGACAGGCTGGCGATGCCGCGCTGGGTGGCGATGAGCATCGGGAAGAACGCCGCCAGGCCGACGAACACCAGCTTGGCGCCTTCGCCCAGGCCGAACCATGCGGTCAGCAACGGCACCCAGGCGAACAACGCCACCTGGCGCAGGGCTGACAGGCTTGGGCCGAGCAGTCGTTCGGCAATCGCCGAGAGGCCGAGCCCCAGGCCGATCAACAACCCCGCGCCGGCGCCGAGCGCCAAGCCGCCCAGGGCGCGTTGCAGGCTCAACAGTAGCGCTTGCGCCAGCGTGCCGTCGCGCAGCCCGTCGAGGAGGCTGCGCAGCACGTCCAAGGGGGCGGTGAGAATGTTGCTGTCGACCCAGCCGAAGCTATTGCTGGCCTGCCACAGCGCCAGCAGCGCCACCGGCAGCAGCAGGCTCTGCCAACCCCGGGGGATGGCGCCACGCTGTTGCTCGCCAGTGGCCGGCTGCGGCCAGTGCAGCAGGCGTTTTTCCAGGCGGGTGAAGGCTCGTTCCATCACCGCGCCAACCACACCGATCACCAGGATGCACAGCAGCACCAGATCGAGCATGAACAGCTGCCGTCCCCAGACCATCAGGTAGCCGATGCCTTCGCTGGAGGCCAGCAGCTCCACCGCCAGCAACGACGTCCAGCCGGTCGCCAGGGCCAACCGGGTGCCCGTGAGGAAGGCGGGCAGCGCCGCCGGAAGCAGCAGGCGCAGGAACACCAGGTGGCGCGGCAGGCGCAGCACGGCGGCGGCCTCGCGCAGCTTGGGCTGGGCATCGCGCACGCCGACCAGGGTGTGCAGGGTCACCGGCACCACGACGGCCTTGACCAGCACGACCAGCTTGAGCATTTCGCCGATGCCGAAGAACAGCATGAACAGTGGGATCCAGGCGAGGGTGGGAATCTGCGCCAGCGCCACGAAGGTCGGCAGCACCAGGGTCTGGGCGCGTCGCGAAGACCCCAGCCAGGTGCCCAGCAGCAAGCCGCTGGCCACCCCGGCGAGCAACCCCCAGCAGAGCCGTTGCAGGCTTATCCACAGATGTTCCCAGAGCTCGCCCGAGCCGAACTCCAGCGCGCTCTGCCAGACCAGCGCCGGCGAGGGCAGGATCTGCTCGCTCATCCAGTGCTGTCGGCTGGCGACTGCCCACAGCAATGCAACCGCCACCGGCACCAGCCAAGGGAGAACCGGTTGGCTGGCGATACCGGCATGGGAGCGGCCCGGTGTCGCGAAAGGGCCGCGCAGCGGCCACCAAGGCCACCTGCGGCGGCGGCTGAGAACTCCATTCATCGGCCTCTCCCGAAGCGTTTCAAGGTTATTCGTTTATGGAATTAAAAAATCAACGAATCATATTTCAAGAGATAAGAGCATGCGCCTTGTGCATACGGAAGCCCCCATGCGTTGCGTTTTCCTCATATTTTCCATGCGTTTTTCGCAACCTCGGCGCAGAGCCGCATGGGTATTGGTTTATGTCTTTCAGTTACTAAAAAATGAAGTTTTGATCTTTTGAGGTTCTAACCCGATTTGCCTAGCTTCTGGCCTACACGCCGGCCTTCGCCGGTTGCAGCCTGCCAAGGAGCCGTGCCATGAAAACAACACCCATACGCCATCTGCTGACTGCCGTGGGTCTGCTCACTGCCTTCACCCTGGCCGCCAATGCCGCCGAGGGGAACAAGCCACAAAGCATCCGCATCGCCGTGCCCGACCTGAGTGCTGGCAGCAAGCACAGCGCCGGTGGGGTGGTCGATGTGCTGCGCGACCAGCAGCTGCTGGAGAAGGAATTCGCCAAGGACGGCATTCGCATCGACTGGCACTTCTTCAAAGGCGCGGGGCCCGTAGTCAACGAGGCGTTGGCCAACGGACAAGCCGATTTCGCCTACCTCGGTGACCTGGCGGCCATCGTCGGCAAGGCCAATGGGTTGGACACGCGTGTACTTTCAGCCGGGGTGCGTGGGGTGAAGAGCTACCTTGGCGTGGTGCCTGGCTCCGGCATCAAGACCCTGCAAGACCTCAAGGGCAAGCGCGTGGCCGTGTTCCGCGGTACAGCCAACCAGCTGTCGTTCGCCAGCGCCCTGGCCAGCCAGGGGCTGTCCGAGCGCGACCTTAAGGTGATCAACCTCGACTTCAACGCTGCCAACGCGGCCCTGGCCGCCAAGCAGATCGACGCCACCTGGGGGCTTTCCAACTTGCTGTCGCTGCGTGAGCGCGGTCTGGTCGAACTGCCGGTAAATTCCCGCGACCTCGAAGGTGCCGGCAGTACCCAGGCGGTGTTGCTGGGCACCGGCGAGTTCATTCGCCAACACCCCGACCTGGTCCAGCGCCTGGTCAACGCCCAGCAGCGGGCGAGCGACTGGGTGCGCGACGAGCACAACCGCCAGGCCTTCATCGACCTGGTGGCAAGCAATGCCAACTGGCCGCGCAACATCCTCGACGACGATCTGGCCAAGGAAGACCTGGCCCACTACTTCGACCCACGGCTGGACGCCGATTTCATCGCCCAACTGCAGCAGGGCGTCGACCTGGCGGCCAAGGAGCGCTTGATCCGCCGTGGTTTCCAGGTAGCCGACTGGGTCGAGCCGCGCTTTCTCGATGCTGCCCTGAAGCAGGAACAGGCCACCCAGGCCGCCCGCTGAACCCTCCTCGACAACAACCGTAAGGACCACGACCATGAGCAATGCCGCCCAGGCCCGCGCGCCACAGATCCTCGAACTCGACATCCAGCCCGTTGCCGGCCGCATCGGCGCCGAGATCCGCGGTGTGAACCTGTCCGCCGACCTCGACAGCGCCACCATCGACGCGATCCAGGCGGCGCTGGTGACGCACAAGGTGATCTTCTTCCGTGGCCAGCATCACCTCGACGACCAGGGCCAGGAAGCCTTTGCCAAGCGCCTTGGCGAGCCGGTCGCGCACCCCACCGTGCCGGTGGTCGAAGGCACCAGCTACCTGTTGCAACTCGATGGCGCCGAAGGCCAGCGGGCCAATTCGTGGCATACCGACGTGACCTTCGTCGATGCCTACCCCAAGGCTTCGATCCTGCGCAGTGTGGTCGCACCGGCTTCGGGTGGCGACACGGTCTGGGCCAATACGGTCACGGCTTACCAGGAACTGCCCGAGCCGCTGCGCGAGCTTGCCGACAAGCTCTGGGCGGTGCACAGCAACGAATACGACTACGCGTCGCTCAAACCCGATGTCGACCCCGCCAAGCTGGAGCGCTACCGCAAGGTGTTCACCTCGACGGTGTACGAAACCGAGCACCCGGTGGTGCGGGTACACCCAATCAGTGGCGAGCGGGCGCTGCAGCTGGGGCATTTCGTGAAACGCATCAAGGGCTATTCGCTGGCCGATTCACAGCACCTGTTCGCGGTGCTCCAGGGCCATGTCACGCGCTTGGAAAATACCGTGCGCTGGCGCTGGCAGGCGGGAGACGTGGCGATCTGGGATAACCGCGCTACGCAGCACTACGCGGTGGACGACTACGGCACCCAGCCACGGCTGGTGCGTCGGGTGACACTGGCCGGTGAAGTGCCGGTGGGGGTGGATGGGCAACTGAGCCGGACTACCCGCAAAGGCTGATATTGCCGGGGCCGCTTTGCGGCCCTTTCGCCCGCTACACCTCGGCATCACAGGCAATCAACTGCCTGACCAGGCCCTGCGCCAACGGCGACAAGCCATAGCCCACCCGGCTCACCACCCCATAACGGGTGTAGAAAGCCTCTTCCTGCTCGACCGTCAGGTCGGCCAGCTCCAGCGCCACCAGGCCACGCTCGCCCTGATAAGGCCGCAGGTTGGCGTTGCAGGCGATGCCGATGGTGTCGGACTGCATCACCACGTTCAGCAGCGCGTAGCCATGCTCGCACTCCACCGTCGGCAGGAAGTCCTGGCGGCCACTGAGGTCGCTGATGATCTTGCGGATGTTCGGTGGCCGGAAGGTGGTCGCCAGGGGGTAGTCGAACAGCTCATGGGCCTGCACCTGCTTGCGCTCGGCCAGCGGGTGCCCGGCGCGGCAGCAGAAGTGCCAGCGCTGCGGTGCCAGCTTGTGCACGCGGTAGTCCGGATCGGACTCGAACTGACGTGTGTCGGCGACGAAGAACTCGATCTCCTCGGCCACCAGCTTGCGGTTCAGCGCCTGCCAGTTGTCCACCTGGAAGCAGGTGCGTGCGGCCGGGTATTCGGCGACGAAGCGCGCCACCGCCCGAGGCACCAGGCCGCCGGCGGGAGCCGGGCCCGAGCCGAAACGCACTACGCCGGTGGTAGCGCCATTGAACTGGTGGATTTCGTTCACCAGGTTGTGCGCCCCGTGCACCAGGCGCCGGGAATGCTCCAACACCAGTAACCCCTGGCGGGTCGGTGCCAGATCCTTGCTGGCGCGGTCGACCAGGCGGCAGCCGACGTTGTGCTCGAGCGTCTGGATGCTGCGGCTGAACGCCGATTGCGAGAGGTTCACCGCCGACGCGGCCGCGACGAAACTGCGGTGCTCGACGAGGGCGATGAAGTGACGAAGCTGGCGGAGGTCGATATGCATTTTCTACATGAAAACTTTCGGTCGAATGCAATTGATGGGAAACGCCTGCCCACTTATAAAGGCTGTTACTTATTCCACGAAATATGAAAAACAAATATTTATATATTTTAAAAGAATATAAGCCCATCTGATCGCGACTCGGTTCCGCCAACGGAAATGCTCGCCAGGGCCCATGCCTCAAGGAGCATTTGCATGTCCGGAGTTTCCCGTTGGCCAGCGCGCGCGTCGCGTCTTGCCTTGCACCCCCTGGCCGCCGGCGTGTTGCTGGCGGCTGCCAATGGCAGCTATGCCGAAGAGCCTGCCAGCGTCACCCCGACTGCAGAGCAGGAGGCCAAGCTCGGTACCGTCACGGTCAATGCCCGGCGTCGCGAGGAGACCGCGCAAAGCGTGCCCACGCCAATCAGCGTACTCGACAGCGAAACCCTGGAGACCCAGCGCATCTACCGCGTGCAGGATCTGCAACAGCTGGTACCCAGCACCAACGTCGCCTATGTGCATGCTCGCCAATCGAGCATCTCGATCCGTGGCCTGGGCAACAACCCGGCCAGCGACGGCCTGGAAGGCAGCGTCGGCATCTACCTGGACAATGTCTACCTCGGGCGCCCCGGCATGGCGGTGTTCGACCTGCTCGACGTCGAGCAACTGGAGGTGCTGCGCGGTCCGCAAGGCACGCTGTTCGGCAAGAACACCACGGCTGGCGTGCTCAACATCACCTCGCGCAAGCCGACCTTCCACCGCGAGGGCAGCCTCCAGCAATCGATCGGCGAGGACGGCTACCTGCAGACCCAGGGCAGCTTCTCCGGTCCGATCAGCGACACCCTGGCCGGGCGCATCAGCGCCTACCGCACCGAGGACGATGGCTACGTCAAGAACCTGTACAACGGCGACGACCTCAACGGCGGCAAGCGCCAGGGATTTCGTGCCCAGCTGCTGTTCCAGCCCAGCGACACCTTCAACCTGCGCTGGATCGGTGAGTACAACGAGGAAGACTCCAACAACGGCATCCTCAGCCTGTACAGCACCGGCCCGACCATCAATGGCGTCAATCGCTACGAAAGCCTGGCGGCCCAGGCCGGCGCCACGCTGGTGTCGGGCAAGGACCGCAAGGTCAATTTCGATTCCGACCAACAGGTGACGGTGTTCCAGGGTGGCACCTCGGTGGAGGCCAACTGGACCCTGCCCAACGACTTCACCCTCACCTCCATCACTGCCTATCGCTGGTGGGATTTCACCCCGCGCAACGACGACGGCCTGAACGTGCCGGTGTTCTACAACGCCGGCGTGTCGGTACGCGACAAACAGTACTCACAGGAAATCCGCCTGGCATCGCCGACCGGTGGGGCCTTCGATTACGTGCTCGGCGCGTACTACTTCAAGCAGGATCTGGATAACACCTCGTTCACCTACTACGGCCCACAGGCGGACATCTGGAACCAGACGCCTACAGGCGCCCTGAACAACGTCACTACCCTGGGTGATGGCCACATCGACACCGACAGCTACGCGCTGTTCGCCCAGGGCACCTGGCATGTCACCGATCGCCTGGACTTCACTGCCGGTATCCGTGGCACCTATGAAGAGAAGAATGCCTCGGTGACGCGCGATGCGCCGGTCGGCGGCGATACGGTGACCGGCGCGGCAGCCGCGGCACGCCAGGGGCGCGTCGGTGCCTACGATTCCGGCGACCTCAACCAGTACAGCTTCAGCCCTTCCGGCCTGCTAGGCCTGAGCTACCGCTTCAACGAACAATTGCTCGGCTACGCCACCCTGACCCATGGCGAGAAGTCCGGCGGCATCAACCTCACCGTCGGCGCCGCGCCGCGGCTGGGCACCGACTCGCTGCTGGTGGGTACCGAGCGGGTCAACAATGCCGAGGTCGGCCTCAAGAGCACCCTGTTCGACGATCGCCTGCAGCTCAACGCCAACCTGTTCTGGGCCGAGGTGCATGGTTACCAGGCCAACGTCTACGACCAGGTCAACCGCGTGCAGTACCTGGCCAACGCTGGCCGTGTGCGTTCACGTGGCCTGGAGTTCGAGGCCACGGCATTGCCGGTGCGCGGCCTGACGGTGAACTTCAACGGCTCGTGGAACGACGTGCGCTACACCGAGTACGACGACGCCCCATGCCCGCCGGAAGTGAGCCTGGCCAACGCCACTGCAACCTGCGATCTGTCCGGGCACCAGGTGGTCGGCGCCTCCAAGTACATCGCCAACCTCAATGCCCAATACAAATGGCAACTGGCCGAGCGCATCGAGCCCTACGTCACCGCCAGCTACGCGTTCCGCTCCAAGGCGGTGGGCACCATCGACGATTCCGACTACGGCCAGATCCCCAGCTATGCGCTGGTCAACCTGTCCGCCGGCGTGCGGCTGGATCAAGGCGACGGCCTGCTCGACCTGTCGCTATGGGTGAAGAACGCCGGCGACAAGACCTATTTCACCAGCCTGTGGAATTCCGCCAACGGCGGCTATGCCGGTGTGCTTGGCACCCCGCGCACCGTGGGCGCTACCGCCCGTTACGACTTCTGAGCACAAGGAGCTTTGCCATGAATGCCAAGACCCAATCCCCTGCACTGCCCGAAGGCGCCTGCCTGACCGCCAAGGTGCCTGACCGCGACGATGCGCTGCTCGGCGACGTGGTGGTCAATCCGTACCGCCTGGCCCCGCTGACAGCGATCATTCGCGACGGTGGGCGCAGCCTGAGCGGTGCCCACGTGCGCGTCCTGGGACGTGGCGAACGAGGTGTCGACATCGCCTACGAGGTGTCGGACCGTTCGCTGTGGACCTACGGCGGCATCCCGGTGTTCGGGCTGTATCCGGACCACGTCAACCAGGTCGAGGTCACCTACAAGCTCGATGGCGAGCGCATCCGCCAGCGCTACCAGATCTACGCGCCGGCCGTGCGCCTGCCGGTGGTCGCCAAGCAGACCGCAGCCTTGCCCGAAGTCGAACCGGTCAAGGTCGCACCGGGCTTCGAGAACCGCCTCTACCTGTTCAACCACCTGCTGGCCGAGATCCCCGGCGCCCGTGCCTTCAAATGGAACGGCCTGGGCGGCGCGGCCGAGTGGGACCAGGTCGGCAACAACTGGATCGCCGACAGCAATGGCGACGTGCGCTGGTACCTGGACATCGAGCAGATCCACGATTCCAACCGCCGCGACGGCATCGGCGGCACCATGGGCTTCCAGCAGACCCGCGATGGCAAGCTGATCTGGGGCCAGGGACAGACCTACTCGAAGTACGACCTGCTGGGCCGGCGCATCTGGCAGCGCAGCCTGCCGGACAAGTTCGCCGACTTTTCCCATGAAATCCGCGAGACGGCCAACGGCACGTACCTGCTGCGGGTCGGCACCAGCGACTACCGCCGCCCCGACGGCAAGCGCGTGCGTTCGGTGCGCGACCATATCATCGAGGTCGACGAGGCGGGCGACGTGCTCGACTTCTGGGACCTGAACCAGATCCTCGACCCCTACCGCGGCGATCTGCTGGGTACCCTGGGCAAGGCGGCGATCCAGTTGCCGGAGGGCGTGGTCAAGCAAGACGACCGGCTGGCCAACGAACTGGCCGAAGGCGAGCTGCCGTTCGGCGATATCCCCGGTGTCGGCACCGGGCGCAACTGGGCCCACGTCAATGCCATCGACTACGACGCCGATGACGACAGCATCATCGTTTCAGCACGCCACCAGGGTGTGGTGAAGATTGGTCGCGACAAGCGTGTGAAGTGGATCCTCGCCTCGCCACAGGGGTGGCCGCAGCACCTGCGCGACAAGGTGCTCACCCCGGTTGCCAGCGAGGGCTTCGACTGGTCGTGGACCCAGCACACCGCCTGGCTGACCGGCAAGGGCACGCTGACCGTGTTCGACAATGGCTGGGGGCGCGACTTCGCGCCGACCAAGCTCAGCGGCAACTACAGCCGGGCGGTGGAGTACAAGATCGACGAGGCCAAGGGCACGGTCGAGCAGGTGTGGGAATACGGCAAGGAACGCGGCGACGAATGGTACAGCCCGGTGACTTCGGTGGTGGCCTATCGACCGGACACCGATACCCAGTTCATCTATTCGGCTTCGGTGAATTTCCTCACGCCGGAGAAGCTCACCACCACGGTGCTCAACGAAGTGCGGCGGGGCAGCCAGGAGGTGCTGGTGGAACTCAAGGTGCACAGCCGCCAGCCGGGCAGCGTTGGCTACCGGGCCTTGGTGATCGACCTGGCCAAGGCGTTCTGATTCATACCTTTCGGGAGGGCCGTCGGTCCTCCCATCACATTTCCTTCAGCTCGATCGTCTAACCTGTAGCGGCCGCTTTCGCGGCCGTTGCTGCTCTGCAGATCATGAATTCTGCCCCTGGCCGTTCAACCATTCGTTCTTTTTTTCGAACAGCCTATTGTCCAACCCCCCAGCAGCCGCTTAGCATTCGTTTGAGATTTCAAACGCTTTTTCTACAATCAACAATTCGGGAAGCCGACATGCAGCTCAAAGACGCTCAGTTGTTCCGCCAGCAAGCCTTCATCAACGGTGAGTGGCTGGATGCGGACAGCGGCCAGACCATCAAGGTGACCAACCCGGCCACCGGTGAAGTCATCGGTACCGTGCCAAAGATGGGCACCGCGGAAACCCGCCGCGCCATCGAAGCCGCCGACAAGGCCCTGCCGGCCTGGCGTGCACTGACCGCCAAGGAGCGTTCGACCAAGCTGCGTCGCTGGTTCGAACTGATGATCGAGAACCAGGACGACCTCGCTCGCCTGATGACCACCGAGCAAGGCAAGCCACTGGCCGAAGCCAAGGGCGAAATCGCCTACGCCGCCTCGTTCATCGAGTGGTTCGCAGAAGAAGCCAAGCGCGTCTATGGCGACACCATCCCGGGTCACCAGCCAGACAAGCGCCTGATCGTCATCAAGCAGCCGATCGGCGTTACCGCGGCCATCACCCCGTGGAACTTCCCGGCCGCCATGATCACCCGTAAAGCCGGCCCGGCCCTGGCCGCTGGCTGCACCATGGTGCTCAAGCCTGCCTCGCAGACCCCGTACTCGGCCCTGGCCCTGGTAGAGCTGGCTACCCGCGCCGGCATCCCGGCTGGCGTCCTGAGCGTCGTCACCGGCAGCGCTGGCGAAGTCGGCGGCGAGCTGACCGGCAACTCCCTGGTTCGCAAACTGTCCTTCACCGGCTCGACCGAAATCGGTCGCCAGCTGATGGAAGAATGCGCCAAGGACATCAAGAAGGTTTCCCTGGAGCTGGGTGGCAACGCCCCGTTCATCGTGTTCGACGACGCCGACCTGGACAAGGCGGTCGAGGGCGCGATCATCTCCAAGTACCGTAACAACGGCCAGACCTGCGTCTGCGCCAACCGTATCTACGTGCAGGACGGCGTCTACGACGCGTTCGCCCAGAAGCTGGCTGCCGCGGTCGCCAAGCTGAAGATCGGCAACGGCCTGGAAGACGGCACCACCACTGGCCCGCTGATCGACGGCAAGGCTGTCGCCAAGGTTCAGGAACACATCGAAGACGCCGTTGGCAAAGGCGCCAAGGTGCTGGCCGGTGGCAAGATCATCGAAGGCAACTTCTTCGAGCCGACCATCCTGGTCGACGTACCGAAGACTGCTGCAGTCGCCAAGGAAGAGACCTTCGGCCCACTGGCGCCGCTGTTCCGCTTCAAGGACGAGGCTGAAGTCATCGCCATGTCCAACGACACCGAGTTCGGCCTGGCCTCGTACTTCTATGCCCGTGACATGAGCCGTGTGTTCCGTGTCGCCGAGGCCCTGGAGTACGGCATGGTCGGTATCAACACCGGCCTGATCTCCAACGAAGTCGCGCCGTTCGGCGGCATCAAGGCCTCGGGCCTTGGCCGTGAAGGCTCCAAGTACGGTATCGAGGACTACCTCGAAATCAAATACCTGTGCATCAGCGTCTGATCGCAGGGTAAAGGCTTTACCTCTGCCAGCGGGGCGCGAGAGCGACGTCTCGCTGGCCTTTTTTACATCGCAGTACCTGGTGGCCGGGCGCCCGAGACAGTCGATCAACGAATACTGATCAACGGCTCACCCAGCCACCCCCGAATAAAAGCGCCGCTCGAATCGGCGCGAATGAGGGCATTATGAGCAAGACCAACGAATCCTTGATGCAACGTCGTGTCGCCGCCGTCCCACGTGGCGTTGGCCAGATTCACCCGATCTTCGTCGACACCGCGAAGAACTCGACCGTGATCGACGTTGAAGGCCGCGAACTGATCGACTTCGCTGGCGGCATCGCTGTACTGAACACCGGCCACCTGCACCCGAAAGTGGTCGCGGCCGTGCAAGAGCAGCTGACCAAGGTCAGCCACACCTGCTTCCAGGTGCTGGCCTACGAGCCTTACGTCGAGCTGTGCGAGAAGATCAACAAGCTGGTCCCAGGCAACTTCGACAAGAAGACCCTGCTGGTCACCACCGGCTCCGAAGCCGTTGAAAACGCCGTGAAGATCGCCCGTGCCGCCACCGGCCGCGCCGGCGTGATCGCCTTTACCGGCGGCTACCACGGCCGTACCATGATGACCCTGGGCCTGACCGGCAAGGTCGTACCGTACTCCGCAGGCATGGGCCTGATGCCAGGCGGTATCTTCCGCGCCCAGTTCCCGAGCGAGCTGCACGGTGTCAGCGTCGACGACGCCATCGCCTCGGTCGAGCGCATCTTCAAGAACGACGCCGAGCCGCGTGACATCGCCGCGATCATCCTCGAGCCGGTACAAGGCGAAGGCGGCTTCCTGCCAGCGCCGAAAGAGCTGATGCAGCGCCTGCGCGCCCTGTGCGACCAGCACGGCATCCTGCTGATCGCCGACGAAGTACAGACTGGCGCTGGCCGTACCGGTACCTTCTTCGCCATGGAACAGATGGGCGTCGCGCCTGACCTGACCACCTTCGCCAAGTCCATCGCTGGCGGCTTCCCGCTGGCCGGTGTGTGCGGCAAGGCCGAGTACATGGACGCCATCGCGCCAGGCGGCCTGGGCGGCACCTACGCCGGTTCGCCGATCGCTTGCGCCGCGGCCCTGGCCGTGATCGAAGTGTTCGAAGAAGAGAAACTGCTGGACCGCAGCAAGGCCGTCGGCGAGCGCCTGACCACCGGCCTGCGTGAAATCCAGAAGAAGTACCCAATCATCGGCGACGTCCGTGGCCTGGGTTCGATGATCGCCGTGGAAGTCTTCGAAAAAGGCACCCACACCCCGAACGCCGCTGCCGTTGGCCAGGTCGTGGCCAAGGCGCGCGACAAGGGGCTGATCCTGCTGTCCTGCGGTACCTACGGCAACGTCCTGCGCATCCTGGTGCCGCTGACCGCCGAAGATGCCCTGCTGGACAAAGGCCTGGCCATCATCGAAGAGTGCTTCGCTGAACTCGCTTGATGTGACACGCTTCAGAGAAAACCCGCCTCGGCGGGTTTTTTTTGTGCCCACGAAACCGGCTTGACGCTATGGTTGTGGGAGGATTTGCCTTGGAAGCTGCGACGGATGTGCATGTCAGGATTACTCAGGAGTTGGCCATGAGCGCTGCAGACCCCATTCCCCCTTGCGTACTGATTGCCGAAGGCGATCCGTGGGTACGCGACATGCTGCGCGAAACCCTGCTCAGCGTGCGTTGCGATGCCCGCTTGCAGGTCTGTGCCGATGGCGCCCAGGCCTTGAGCGCGCTGGCGAGCAAGCCCGACCTGATCATCGCTGCCCGCGAGCTGCCGGGTGGCGACGGCCTGGACCTGCTGCGCCGGGTGCGTGCCAAGAGTGAGAAGCCGGGGCTGCCGTTCATTCTGCTGAGCAACCGGATCGATGCCGCCAGCGTCAGGGAAACCTTGCCGTTGCACCCCACCGAATATCTGGGCAAGCCCCTGGATCTGGACAAGCTGCGCCGTAGGCTGGAGGTGCTGCTGGTGGCCGAGGGCGAGCAAGTGGCCTGCCCGATACCGCCATTGCAGCCGGGTGCCTCGCTGCCCAAATACCTGGAACAGCGTCGCGCCACCGCCGATGGCGGGCCACTGTTCGCCGATGTGCAGGTGGCGATCAAGCGCGCCCTGAACCCCCAGGGCCTGAACCTGAACCTGCTCGAACAGGAAGTGCGCAACGATCCGCAGATCACCGGCGTGCTGATCGCGGCCGCCAACAGTGCCTCGCTGCATCGCGAGGCGCCAGTGCAGACCTTGATGCAGGCGCTGAACAAGCTGGGCAGTACCCAGAGCATGAACCTCATCCTCGGCCTTACGCTCAAGCGCAGCGCACGGCTGAGCGACCCGCTGCTGGCCGAGCCTGCCGCGCGCTACTGGAACCAGTCGCTGCACACCGCTGAATATGCCCGCAGCCTGGCCCGGCTGCTCGAGCTCGATGCCGAATGGTGCTACTGCGCCGGCCTGTTGCATTGCCTGGGCGACCTGGCAGTGCTGCGTTGCCTGCAGGAGTGGCGCCTGGCCGGCGGCGAGCTGGACGAAACGCAGGTGCAGCGCTCGCTGGGCGACTTTGGCGCGGCCTTCGGCTCGGCGCTGCGTACCCGCTGGCGCTTGCCATTGAGCCTGCGTGAGTTGATCGCGGCGATCTACCAGTTGGGCGGCGGGGTGTATTCGCGGGAGATCCTGGCCATGAACCTGGCGGGGCAACTGGCACGCTTGCCGGCCAATCAAGGCCTGGAAAAGCTTGCCGATGGCAAGACTGCGCGGCTGCTCAAGCTGGGGCTGCCGGAGTTGAGCCGTCTGCGCAAGGTGGAGTGATGACGACGCTGACCTTGTGGGGGCGGACTCTGTGGCAGCGGACCCTGTGGGAGCGGCCTTGTGTCGCGATTGGGGCGCGCAGCGGCCCCTGCAATGGATATGGCGCCTCTTGAATCCTGGGGCCGCTGCGCGCCCCAATCGCGACACAAGGCCGCTCCCACAGCAACCTTGCAGCGCAGGCGGGCTATGCCCTGACGATCTGGTTCTTGCCCTGGCGCTTGGCCCGGTACATCGCCGCATCGGCCCGGGCGAACAGGGTATCGAGGGTTTCGTCCTGCTCGGTCAGCCCGGTGAGCCCCTGGCTCACCGTCACCCCGTAGGTATGCTCGCCATGGCTGAAGCTCAGGCGTTGGATCTCGCGCTGCAGCCTCTGGGCGATCTGCTCGGCAACCTGCGCCGTGCAACCGGGGAACACCGCCGCGAACTCCTCGCCACCGACACGCCCGAACAGGTCGCCACGGCGTAGGGTGGCCTTGCCGCTGTCGGCGATGCGCTGCAACACCTGGTCGCCTTCCTGGTGGCCGAAACTGTCGTTGATGCGTTTGAAGTCGTCGATGTCCAGCAACAGGAAGGCCAGCGGGGTGCCGTTGTCGCGCGCCTCCTCGAAGGCCTGGCGGGCGCATTCGAAGAAGTGCCGGCGATTGCTGCTCTGGGTCAGTACGTCGGTGGTGGCCAGGCGCTGCAACTCGCCTTCGAGCTGCTTCTTCTCGGTGATGTCCTCGGCAATGCCGACGATGATGACCCGCTCGCCCTGCTGTTGGTTGATGTAGCACTTGTCGCTGAGCCAGCGCACCTGGCCGCTGGCGTTGAGGATCCGATACTCGCGGTCCTCCACGGCGCCTTTGTGCAGGACCTGGGCGAGGCTGCGCTCGGCGAATTCGAGGTCGTCGGGGTAGATGCTGTCGCGCCACTCGTTGTAGTCGGCCAGCACCAGGCTGACTGGCTTGCCGAAGATGCGCTCGTAGGCAGGGCTGACATACAGCACCTGGCGGGTTTCCCAGTCGAACGCCCAAAGCACCGCGTTGACGCTGTCCAGTAGCGCGCTGTAGAGCTGCTCGCGCTCGCTCAGGCGGGCGACTTCGCCCTCGGCATGGAGCAGGGCCAGGAGGGTCTGGGCGGCTTCGGGTGCGGGGTTGCCGGGAGAGGGGAAATCGGTGTCGTTGGCCATGTGCACGGAGCGAATCTCGACAGGGGAGCGTGCGGCCAGCATCCGGCCCGCCACGCGGGCAATATGCCGAATTCGAGTGAAAGAACAGCCGGGAAGTTCCGCGCGGCACACCCCGGCCAGGGGGCGTGCCGATCGGCGGCGGTCAGGCGCCGGTGGGGCGCAGGGAGTAGGTCTTGAGCTGGGCAGCGAAGTCGCGCAAGGCCTGGATACCGCTGGCTTCGGCCTCGTGTACCCAGTCTTTCATGGCCGCCAGCATGTCGTGGCCGTTGGCACTGGTGCGGGCCCAGATCTGCTGCAGCGCCAGGCGCTTCTCGTAGATGGTCTTCAGTGCCTGGCTGTGCGCGAGCATGCCTTCGATGCGCAGGTGGTGGCGGTCTTCCAGCAGGCTGGTTTCGCGGGACAGCAGGCGCTTGGCGCGGCGCAGGCGATGGCGTACCGAGGCATCCGCCTGGCCCAGCTCCTGGCTCACCAGTGGCGCGATCACCAGCTTGCGGTACTGGGCCATGATCTGGAAGCGGTTGTTGAGGATCGCCATGGCGGTGTCCATGTCCAGGCTGGCCTTGCCTTCGACGCGGTGGGCGATCGGCGCCACCCGCTGCACCTTGGCCAGGCGCAGCAGGCACAGCAGGCGGATCCACGCCCAACCCATGTCGAACTCCCAGCGCTTGACCGACAGCTTGGCCGAGTTGGGGTAGGTATGGTGGTTGTTGTGCAGTTCTTCGCCGCCGATGACGATGCCCCAGGGCACCAGGTTGGTGGCAGCGTCACGGCATTCGAAGTTGCGGTAGCCAATGGCGTGGCCCAGGCCGTTGACCACACCGGCGGCCCAGAACGGAATCCACATCATCTGGACCGCCCAGATGGTGATGCCGATGGTGCCGAACAGCGCCAGGTCGATGACCGCCATCAGGGCGATGCCCCCGAGCTTGTAGCGCGAGTAGACGTTGCGCTCGACCCAGTCGTCGGGGCAGTTCTTGCCATAGATGCGCAGGGTCTCGGGGTTGCGCGCCTCTTCGCGGTAAAGCTCGGCGCCCTTGCGCAGCACCGTGCTCAAGCCCTTGTGCACGGGGCTGTGCGGGTCGTCCGGGGTTTCGCATTTGGCGTGGTGCTTGCGGTGCACCGCGGTCCATTCACGGGTGTTCTGCGCCGTGGTCAGCCACAGCCAGAAACGGAAGAAATGCTTGAGCGCACCGTTGAGCTCCAGGGCGCGATGCGCCGAGTAGCGGTGCAGGTAGATGGTGACGCTGACGATGGTCACATGGGTCATCAGCAGGGTGACGGCGACCAGTTGCCAGGCCGACAAGTCGAGCAGGCCGTTGTACCACATAGGTGTCAAAACCCTCGGGAAAACAGGGAAAGGTCTGATTATCCCTGGGTGAGGAAATAAAACCAGTCAGCCGTTCAGATAGGAAGTCACGGCATGTTTCAGCCTTTATAATGCCCCGACCGTTCTCATGGGCTTTACTTTCCGACATGTCTGTTTCCGTTCGCGACGCCTTGCGCATGGCCGCGCTCTACGTGGTGCTCTCGATACTCTGGCTGGTGCTGGCCGAAATGGTATTGCGCAGCATGGCCGACGATCCGCTGGCGTTGACCGTGGGCCGGCAGATCAACGTGGTGGTCTGGGTGCTGGTCAGTGCCCTGCTGATTTTCGTGTCGCGGGCTCGGTTGCTCAATTTCATCGGCATCGGTGCGCGCCTGCGCAGCGAGGATCGCGAGCGCCTGCGCATGGCCGCAGCGGTGTTCGACAGCACCCTCGAAGGCGTACTGGTGACCGATCGCCAGGGCCTGATCGTGCACGTCAACCGGGCGTTCATGCGCATCACCGGCTACCAGCAGGACGAAGTGCTCGGCCAGCGGCCGAACAAGTTCAAGTCGGGACGCCACGGCGCCGATTTCTATCAGAAGATCTACGCCGCCCTGGCCCAGAAGGGCGAATGGAGCGGGGAGATCTGGAACCGCCGCAAGAGCGGCGAGATCTACCCGCAGTGGCAGACCATCTGCGCCATCCGTGACGATGCCGGCGAACTGAGCCACTACGTGGCGGTGTTCAGCGACATCAGTGCGATCAAGCATTCCGAGCGCGAGCTGGCCTACCTGGCCCACCACGACCCCTCACAGGATTGCCCAACCGCCTGCTGTTCAGCGACCGTGCCGAGCAGGCGTTGGCCGCAGCCCAGGCCAACAAGCGCGGCTGCGCCTTGCTGCTGCTCGACCTGGACCACTTCCAGAGCATCAACGACGGCCTCGGCCACACCATCGGCGACCAGTTGTTGCGACTGGTGGGCGAGCGTCTGCGTGAACTGCTCGGCACCGGCGTGACCCTGGCGCGCCTGGGCGGTGACGAGTTCGCAGTGCTGGCCGAAAACTGCCAGCAGGCCGGTGAGGCGGGCAAGCTGGCCCAGGCCATCATCGAGCGCATGCGCGAGCCGTTCGAGTTCGAGGGCCACCGCTTGTTCATCAGCGCCAGCGTCGGTATCAGCCTGTTCCCGGCCGATGCCTTGAGCGCCGAGCAGTTGCTGCGCAATGCCGATGCCGCGCTGTTCAAGGCCAAGGGCAACGGCCGGGCCTGCTATGCGCTGTACACCGAGGAACTGACCGCCCACGCCCAGCAGCGGGTGGAGACCGCTGGCGAGTTGCGCCGGGCCCTGGCCCAAGGGGAATTGCGGGTGTTCTTCCAGCCGGTGCATGACCTGCTGCAGGCGAACATGGTCGGGGTCGAGGCGCTGGTGCGCTGGCAGCATCCGCAGCGTGGGCTGGTGCCGCCGAGCGAGTTCATTCCGATAGCCGAGCGCACCGGGTTGATCGCCGATATCGACGCCTGGGTACTGCGCCAGGCATGCGCGCAGATGGTCGAGTGGCAGCGGCAGGGGCGTCGACTCGCGTTCGTCGCGGTGAACATTTCCAGCCGCTTGTTCGGTCAGCGTGAGCTCTATCAGCAGGTCGACGACGTGCTGCACGACACCGGTCTGGATCCTGCGCTGCTGGAGCTGGAGGTGACCGAAAGTGCGGTGATGGAGGAGCCGGAGGTGGCGTTGGAGCAACTGCACCGCTTGCGCGAGCTGGGCCTGAGCCTGGCGATCGATGACTTTGGCACGGGGTATTCGTCATTGTTGCGGCTCAAGCGTCTGCCGGTGCAGAAGCTGAAGATCGACCAGGGCTTCGTCGCCGGCCTGCCGCACGATGACGATGACATCGCCATCGTCCGGGTGATCATCGCCCTGGCCCGGAGCATGGGCATGCAGGTGCATGCCGAAGGGGTCGAGCAGGCCGAGCAGGCTAGGTTCCTGCTGGAGCAGCATTGCCAGCTGGGGCAGGGGTACTGGTTTGGGCGGCCGGTGCCGGCTGGGGAGTTGCGCTGGGGGTGAGGGCCTCATCGCCGGCAAGCCGGCTCCTGCCGGAGCCGGTTTACCGGCGATTGGATGCCATGCGATTACCGCTTGTTCAACCCCTTCGCCAACCGATCGCCCCCCAGCTGAATCAACGCCACCAACGCCACCAGCATGGCGATCACGGTCAGCATGATCTGGCTGTCGAAGCGCTGGTATCCATAGCGGTAGGCGATATCGCCCAACCCGCCCGCACCGATCGCCCCGGCCATGGCCGACGAGTTGATCAGGGTCACCAGGGTAATGGTGAAACCACCGACGATCCCCGGCAGCGCCTCAGGCAGCAGCACATGCCAGACGATGTGCCAGCGTCTGCAACCCATGGCTTGCGCGGCTTCCACCAGGCCGTGGTCGACTTCGCGCAGGCTCACCTCGGCGATGCGTGCGAAAAACGGCGTGGCGGCGATGGTCAGCGGCACCACGGCCGCCCACACGCCATAGGTGGTGCCGACCACCAGGCGGGTGAAGGGGATCAGCGCGACCATCAGGATCAGGAACGGGATCGAGCGGAACAGGTTGACGAAGGCGCCCAGCACCCGGTTCAGCATCGGCGCCTGGAAGATCCCGCCCTTGTCGCTGGTGACCAGCAGCACCGCCATCGGCACCCCGACCAGCAACGCGATCAATGACGACACGCCAACCATCAGCAAGGTGTCGAGCAAGCCTTCGAGCAAACGATCAAACCACATGGCCCAGCACCTCCACGTCCTCGGCCCAGCGGCGGGCACGTTCGAGCAATTGATGGGTATCGTGCGGCGAGCCCTGCACTGCCAGGATCAACTGGCCCAAGGCCTGCGCGCCGATGGTTTCGACGCCGCCCTGCAGCAGGCGCACACGCCCGCCGAGATCCTGGAACAGGTCGGACAGCGCCGGCTCGCCGAGCACGCTGAGCCTGAGGACCACGGCACTGTCACGGCCTACCGGGCTGGCCCGCAAGCTTGCCTGCAAGGCTGCGGGCAGCTTGGCCTGCAACGGTGCGAGCAGGGTCCGGGTGACCTCGTGGCGCGGCGCACCGAACACCCGCCAGACCTCCCCCTGCTCGACCACCTCGCCACGTTCGAGCACCACCACCCGGTGGCAGATATCGCGGATCACCGCCATCTCGTGGGTGATCAGCACGATGGTCAGGCCGAGTCGCTGGTTGATGTCGCGCAGCAGTTCGAGGATCGACGCGGTGGTCTCCGGATCCAGCGCCGAGGTCGCCTCGTCGCACAGCAGGATCTCGGGGTCGTGCACCAGGGCGCGGGCGATGCCGACCCGCTGCTTCTGCCCACCCGACAGTTGCGCCGGATAGACATGGTGCTTTTCCTGCAGCCCGACCAGCTCCAGCAGCTCACGCACCTTGCGCTGGCGCTCGGGCTTGGCGATGCCGGCGACCTTGAGTGGCAGTTCGACGTTCTGCCACACGGTCTTGGCCGACATCAGGTTGAAGTGCTGGAAGATCATGCCGATGCGTCGGCGCAGGGCGACGAGGCGATCCTCGTCGAACGGCGCGATGTCGATCTGGTCGATCAGCACCCGGCCCTGGCTCGGTTGCTCCAGGCGGTTGATGGTACGCAGCAGCGACGACTTGCCAGCGCCGCTGCGACCGATGATGCCGAAGATCTCGCCGCGGCGGATGTTCAGGTCGATGCCCTGCAAGGCCGGCTGCGTCTGGCCCGGGTAGGTCTTGCCAAGGCCGATGAAGCGCACGTGGGCCTGGTTCACCTCCGGGCGCAGGGCCTGTTCGCGGCCTGGGGCCGGTGCGGTATGCGGGGGATACGCCTGGTAGGCGTTGGCCTGGCCCATGTCAGCCTTCCCAACCGGCTTGGTAGAGGTTGCCATGGGCTTTGTTCAGCGCTTCGCGCACCACCGGCGAGTGCTGGTAGATGTCGACGAACTTGGCCAGGCGCGGGTCGTCCTTGCTTTGTGGGCGGATGACGAACTGGATCACGTATTCCTTGTTCTCCAACCCGTCGAACAGCAGCGCCGAGGCCGGATCGAAGGTCTTGGCCAGGCGGATGTAGGCCGGGTAGCCCTGCACCAGGTCGGCATCGTCGTAGGCACGCACCAACTGCACGGCCTCGACCTGGAGGATCTTGATCTTCTTCGGGTTGGCGACGATGTCGTCTTCGGTAGCCTTGTAGCCCACGCCCGGCTTGAGCGTGATCAGCCCGGCTTTGGCCAGCAGTTGCAGGCCACGGCCGCTGTTGATCGGGTCGTTGGCGATGGCCACGCTGGCACCTTCGGGCAGCTCGGCGAAGCTTTTGTAGCGCTTGGAGTAGAGACCGACGTTGTTGATGATGCCTGGGGCGTAGGGCACCAGGTCGAAGCCTGCGGCGGCCTTGGCGTTTTCCAGGAAGGGAATGTGCTGGAAGTAGTTCACGTCGATGTCGCCGCTGTTGAGGCTGACATTGGGTGCGATCCAGTCGCTGAACTCGATCAGCTTGACCTCCAGGCCCTGCTTGTGGGCTTCCTCGACTGCCGCTTCCAGGGGGATGGCAAAGGCCGATGTGGTGCCGATCTTCAATGGCTCGGCGGCCAGCGCAGTGGCGCTCAAGCCGAGGCCCAGGGCGATGGCCGCGACGGGCCGGAACAGTTTGTCAAGCATGGTGCAGGGCTCCAGTCGGGGCAGGGGTGGTGTGGCGATAGGCCGAGCCTGGGTGGTCGGCGGGCAGGTGTGCCTGGTCGCTGGCGAACAGTTTTTCGCGCAGCGTGCCTTCGGCGTAGGCGGTCTTGTAGCGGCCGCGTTGCTGCAGCTGCGGGATCACCAGGTCGATGAAATCCTCGAAGCTTTCCGGGGTGACGGTCCGGGTCAGGTTGAAGCCGTCCAGGCCGGTTTCGTCGATCCAGGCGATCAGCTCGTCGGCGACCTGCTCGGGCGAGCCGACCACGGTCACGTAGCGTCCGCCGAGTGCGTGCTGCTCCAGCAGGCGGCGGCGGGTCCAGGCGTTGTCCTGCAGCTGGCGCGTGGCCGACTGGATGGCATTGCCGGTGCTGGCGCCGATCGGCTCGTCCAGCGCGTAGGCGGCGAAGTCGATCCCGGTGGAGGCGGCAAAGTGCGCGACGCCGGCTTCAGGGCTGGCATGGCGCAGGTACTCGGCGTGCTTGGCCTGGGCGGCCTGCTCGGTTGGCGCGACGATCACGGTGATGCCCATGAACACCTTGATCGCCTGCGGGTCGCGGCCTGCGGCCTTGGCGGCGGCGCGCACCTTGTCGACCTGGGCGCGGGTGGCGGCCTTGTTCTGGCCGCTGATGAACACGCACTCGGCATGGTTGCCGGCGAAGGCCAGGCCGCGCGGCGAACTGCCGGCCTGGAACAGCACCGGGGTACGTTGCGGCGAGGGTTCGCACAGGTGGTAGCCCTCGACCTTGTAGAACTCGCCCTGGTGGCGGACCTTGCGCACCTTGTCCGGTTCGGCATACACGCGTCGCTCGCGGTCGGCGACCACCGCATCAGTGGCCCAACTGCCTTCGAGCAGCTTGTACAGCACCTGCAGGTACTCGTCGGCCTGGTCGTAGCGGCGGTCGTGCTCGGGCTGTTGGTCCAGGCCCATGGCCCGGGCTGCGCTGTCCAGGTAGCCGGTGACGATGTTCCAGCCAACCCGGCCGCCGGTCAGGTGGTCTAGGGTGGAAAGGCGTCGGGCGAACAGGTAGGGCGCCTCGTAGGTGAGGTTGGCGGTCAGGCCGAAGCCCAGGTTGCGGGTGACCGCGGCCATGGCCGAGACCAGCAGCAGTGGGTCGTTGACCGGCAGCTGGATCGACTCCTTGAGGGTCACGTCCAGCGACTGGCCATAGACGTCGTAGGTGCCCACGATGTCGGCGATGAACAGGCCATCGAACAAGCCGCGCTCGAGCAGCTTCGCCAGGTCGGTCCAGTAGCCCAGGGTCTTGTACTGCGTCGAGGTGTCTCGTGGGTGGGTCCACAAGCCGTGGTTGATGTGCCCGATGCAGTTCATGTTGAAGGCGTTGAGCAGGATTTCCCTGGCCATCAGATGGTCCCCCGGCGCGGAGGGTTTTCGTCGTTGAGGTAGTAGTTGCCGATGGCGTGGTACTTCCAGCGCACCGGGTCGTGCAGGGTGTGCACGCGGGCGTTGCGCCAGTGGCGGTCGAGGTTGTGCTCGGCCAGGGTAGCCTGGCTGCCGGCCAGCTCGAACAGCGTGGTGCCGGCGGCGAGGGCGATCTCGGTGCTGATGGCGCGGGCCTCGGCGACGGCGATGGAGGCGGCGGCGACGCTGCTCTCGGTGCTGTCCTGCTGGGCCAGGTCCAGGTACTGGCCGGCCCGTTCGAGCAGGGCTTCGCTGGCATGCAGACGGATCGCCAGTTGGCCGAAACTCTTCAGCGTCAGCGGATCGTCGCTGGCCTTGTCGACGCCGGAGTCGACCCAGGGCCGGCTGCGGGTGCGCACGAAGTGCAGGGCATCTTCATAGGCGGCGCGGGCGATGCCGGTGTCGATCGCGGCGTGGAGAATCTGCGCGAGCGGGCCGACCGGCGTCGGGCGTTCGAAGGCGCTCTGGAACGGCACCACGTCCTCGGCGCTGACCTGCACATTGTCGAACAGCACCGAACCGCTGCCAGTGGTGCGCTGGCCGAAGCCGCTCCAATCGTCGATCACCTGCAGACCCGGGCTGTCAGCCGGGACGAAGGCGAGGTGCTGCACGCCCTGCTCGTCGATGACCGAGGTGGGGATGCGCTGGGCGTACAGGGCGCCGGTGGCGTAGAACTTGCGGCCATCGATGCGATAGCCGTCACCGTCGCGGGTCAGGCGGGTGGTGCGGTCGTGGGCGGTCTTGGTGCCGAGTTCGGCGAGGGCATTGCCCAGGCGTTGACCGGCCAGGACTTCCTGGTAGATGCGTCGTTGTTGCTCGGGGCTGCCGTTCACGCGCAGCACCTCAAGGGCGTAGAAGTGGTTCTGCGGGATCTGTCCGAGAGAGGCGTCCGCCTGGGCGATGCGGGCGACTACCTGGGCCAGGGTGACATTGGAGACCCCGGCGCCGCCGAATGCCTTGGGCACGCTGATGCCCCAAAGGCCAGAGCGGCTGAACAGCTCCAGTTCCGCGTGTGGCAGGCGACGTTCGCGGTCGCGCAGGGCGCTGTCGCGGCGCAGTTGCTGGGCGATTTGCTCAGCGATGGCCAGTGCCTGGGCATCGCTGCTGATTACTGATGTCGTCATGGTGTTCTCCGGGCCTTGGGGCCGCTGTGCGGCCCATTCGCGGGACAAGCCCGCTCCCACAGAATCTGCGCTGATGCTCAGAGCAACGCGTACTTGTGGGAGCGGGCTTGCCCCGCGAATGGGCTGCGCAGCAGCCCCGAGGCTTTTAAGTCAGATCCAGGAATGCCGCGCGGGCAGCGTGCCGTTGAGGTGATAGGCGCCCACCGCGTGATACTTCCAGCGCACTGGGTCATGCAGCGTGTGCACGCGGGCATTGCGCCAATGCCGGTCGAGGTTGTACTCGGCCAGCGTCGCGCGACTGCCGGCCAGCTCGAACAGCTTCTCGCTGGCCTGCAGGGCGATCTCGGTGGTGAGCACCTTGGCCTCGGCCACGGCAATCGATGCCCGCGCCGCGGCTGCAGCATCGATAGGCCCGGCGTTGACCTCGTCGAGCACTCGCGCGGCCTTGGCCAGCAACGCCTGGGCGGCGTGCAGCTCGAGCTTCAGGCGACCGATCTCGGCAATCACGTACAGATCCTCGCTGGCCTTCTCGACCTTGGCCTCGATCCATGGCCGCGAATACTGGCGGACAAAGGCGATGGCGTCGTCGATCGCCGCTTCGGCGATGCCGGCGTCGATGGCCGCTTGCACCAACTGCGACGAGGCGCCCTGGATGTTCGGCAGGTCGCGCTGGCGCCAGTTGTCGATGACCAGTTCGGCATCCACCGGCACCTGGTCGAGCAGCACGGTGCCGCTGGCGGTGGTGCGCTGGCCGAAGCCGGACCAGTCGTCGACGATGCGCAGCCCAGGGCTGCCACGGCGCACGAAGGCCAGGCGCTGGCGGCCTTCATCGTCCAGCGCCTTGACCGCCACCCAATGGGCGAACAGGGCACCGGTGGAATAGAACTTCTCGCCGCTGATGCGATAGCCGTCGCCGTGACGAGTGATCCGCGCCTTGAGGGTCAAGGTGTCCTTGGTGCCACGCTCGGGGCCGGCATTGCCGATCCTCCAGCCGTCGAGCACGCTACGGAAGATCAGCGCCTGCTGGGCCTCGGTGGCGGTCACGCGCAGCAGTTGCAGCATGCCGAACTGGTTTTGCGGAATCTGCCCCAGCGCAGGGTCTGCGGCGCTGATGATGCGAAATACTTCGGCAACGGTGGCGAAACTGACGTCGGGTCCGCCATGGGCCTTGGGCACGGTGATGCTGCCCAGGCCGCTGCGGGTGAACTGTTCGATCTCGGCCCAAGGCAGTTTGCGTTGCTGGTCGCGCCGGGCGGCCTGCTCGCGGGCCACGTCGGCCAGTTCGCGAGCGGCTTGCAGGGCTTCGGCATCGCTGCGCAGCACCTTGGCTGGCAGCAGCAGGGGCGAGCTGTCGACGTCGCTGTGGGAAAGCGGGTGTGCCTGGCTGGACATCAGTACCGCTCCTTGGCTGCACTCAATGCCCTGGCGTTACGCACTGGGGTGATTGTGATCCTGACCATACCTGACCTCACGAAAATGAATGCGTCGCTGCAGCTGATCGCGACGGACGTGTGCGGGTCCGGTGGTCCGGTTCATATACCCTAAATGCTTATTAAAGGTTTATGAACTAACTCTTTGGAATATTGATAGAAGGGGAGATTGTTTGTGTCTGGGCCGGCCTCTTCGCGGGACAAGCCCGCTTGTATGGTTAGACTTGAAGGGGTGGTGGGACTAAATACCCGATTCTGACTGTTCGCAGCAGTACAGACCGTGGGAGACATCGCCCCACCCCTTCCACCAAAGCGCCGATAAAGAATGCATCGTTTGCAAGCGACGATAGAAGCAAGCCAGCGCCTCTGGGTGAAACCCCTTCAAGCCGAAAAACCATAACGTGAGGAGCCGCCCATGGCAATGCAGGTAAGCAAGTTGATCATGGGGGTGGATGTCGCGAAAGTAGAACTGGTTATCCATCACGATGATCGTGATGAGATCATCAGGCTGAAAAATTCCAAACTCGAAATCAAAAGGTGGCTGAAGCAGCAGCCTCTCAATACTGCTATCGCAGTTGAAGCAACCAATGTCTATCACCTGGACTTGGTCGAGCTGGCCCATCACCTGGGTTTTGAGGTTTATGTCATCGATGGCTTTCAACTCAGCAACTACAGAAAAAGTGTCGGTGGGCGGGTAAAAACCGATCCGTCTGATGCTCGGTTGCTGTCCCGTTTTCTGAAAAACGAAGGTGAGGACCTCCGCCCTTGGAGCCCGCCTCCTGCTGTCTACAGCAAGCTTCAGAGTCTCCTTCGGCGCAGAGCCAGATTGGTGACTGCTCGCACGGCTATGACTCAAAGCTGGGCGAATGAAAGCCTTTTGAAAACCGCCTTCGAGACCTTCTTAAAGTCGATAGATCGACTGGATCAATTGATCCAAAAGAAGATTAAAGAAGTACTCCGAGAGGCTGGGCTGCACGAGCAAGTCGCTCGCTGCCAGGCGGTAGAGGGTATTGGTTTTCTCACCGCCACCGCGTTGGTGATGGCTTTTATGAGGGGCGAATTCAAAAGCAGTGACTCGTACATTGCATTCTTGGGAATGGATCTGCGAGTGAGTGATTCCGGACAAAAGAATGGACGCCGCCGCCTCACCAAGCGAGGTTGTTCAGAAATTCGTCGCTTATTGCATAACGCTGCGATGGCTGCCAGCAGATCGGCTGCCTGGAGAGGGTTTTACGAACAGCATCGGAGCACAGGTAAAGCCACAACCCAAGCTTTAGTAATCCTGGCAAGAAAGCTTGCGCAGGTAGCATTCGCCCTGATGAAAAATCAGGACGAATACGTCACAAAAGGCGGGAAATTGGTTTGCTGAAAACCATAGAATCTCCCACAGGTATCGCGCCACATCCGAAATCAGCACTGAATCTGTGGGAGCGGGCTTGTCCCGCGAAGAGGCCCGTGAGGACCTACTCGGACGCAGCGGTCCCGAGGAACTTGCGCAGAAACTGCCGGGTGCGTTCTTCCCTGGGCGCGGCGAACAACGCCTTGGCCTCGCCCTGTTCGACGATCACGCCCTTGTCGAAAAAGATCACCCGGTTGGCCACGTCGCGGGCGAAGCTCATCTCGTGGGTGACGATGATCATCGTGCGCTTCTCCTCGGCCAACCCGCGAATGGTCTCCAGCACCTCGCCGACCAGCTCGGGGTCCAGCGCCGAGGTGGGTTCGTCGAACAGGATCACTTCCGGTTCCATGGCCAGCGCCCGGGCGATCGCCACCCGCTGCTGCTGGCCGCCGGACAGGCGCCGGGGGTAGGCATCCTCCTTGCCCGCCAGGCCGACCTTGGCCAGCAGCCGCCGACCCAGCGCCAGCGCCTGCGCACGGGGCGTCTTCTTCACAATCACCGGTCCTTCGATGACGTTGTCCAGGGCGGTGCGGTGAGGGAACAGGTTGAAGTTCTGGAACACGAACCCGGCCTGCTGGCGCAAACGGCGAATCGCCGCTTGCTGGCTACCCAGCGGGCGATTGGCGTCGATGCTGATGTCGCCGATCTGGATGTGCCCGGCATCGGGAGTTTCCAGCAGGTTGAGGCAACGCAGGAAGGTGGTCTTGCCCGAGCCGCTGGGGCCGATGATGGCGATCACTTCGCCGGCCTCGACGGTCAGGCCGATGCGGTCGAGCACGGTCTGGCCGTTGAAACGCTTGGTCAGGCCTTCTACCACGATCATCGTCAGTGCTCCTGGTCGTGCTGATTGACCCGCGCTTCCATGCGGTTCTGGAAGTGCGCGAGGATGCTGCAGAGAATCCAGTAGATCACCGCCACCGCCAGGTACATGGTGAACACCTCGAAGGTGCGCGCGGTAATCAGCTGGGCCTGGCGGAACAGCTCGGGGACCTGGATGGTCGCCGCCAGCGCGGTGTCCTTGACCAGCGAGATGAAACTGTTGCCCAGCGGCGGCAGGGCCGTGCGCATGGCTTGCGGCAGGATCTCCCGGCGCATTGCCTGAGCACGGGTCATGCCGATGCTGGCCGCAGCTTCCCACTGGCCGCGATCGATCGATGAAATCGCCGCCCGCAGGATCTCGCAGATGTACGCGGCCATGTTCAGCGACAGGCCGATCAGCGATGCCGGGATCGGGTCGAGCTCGATGCCGATCTGCGGCATGCCGAAGTAGATCACGAACAGCTGGACCAGCAACGGCGTGCCGCGAAAGAACGACACGTAGACACGTGCCGGCCAGTCCAGCAGCGCGGTCTTGGACAAGCGCATCAGTGCCAGGGCGAAGCCCAGCAGCAGGCCGAAGAACATGCCGCCGACGCTGAGCAGCACGGTATACCCGGCGCCCTTGAGCAGGAAGGGCGTCGAGTCGGCGACGAGTTGCAGGCTCTCGGCGATCATTTAGTCACATCGGCACCGAAGTACTTTTCCGAGAGCTTGGCCAGGGTGCCGTCGGCCTTGAGCTTGTCCAGTGCCTGGTTGATCGCGGCCAGCAGTTCCGGTTCGCCCTTGCGCAGCGCCACGCCGCTTTCCAGGCGCGAGAAGGCATCCCCGGCAAGCTCGGTGTCCTTGGCTTTCTGCGCGTATTCCAGTGCGGCCAGGCGGTCGATCAGGATGGCATCGATGCGGCCATTGCGCAGGTCGGCGAACTTGCTCGGGTCATCCTCGTAGGTGCGCACGACGGCCTTGGGCACGTCCTGTGTCACCCACTGCTCGTAGTTGGTGCCCAGGCCGACGCCGACCTTCTTGCCGGCCAGGTCCTGGGCGCCCTTGATGTTCAGTTTTTCGGCCTTTTTCTTCAGGATCAGCGCCTGGATGCCGGAAACGGTGTAGGGCTCGGAGAAGTCGTACTTTTTCTTGCGTTCCTCGGAGATGGTCACCTGGTTGACCACCACGTCCAGTCGCTTGGACTCGAGCGCTGCGAGGATGCCGTCCCATTTGGTCGGCTGGATCTTGGCCTTGACCCCCAGCTCCTTGGCCAGCAGTTCCGATAACTCGACCTCGAAGCCGGTCAGCTTGCCGTTTTCGTCCTGGAAGCTGAAGGGCGGGTAGGTGCCCTCGAGGCCTACGTTGATCACGCCTTTTTCCTGGATGGTCTTGAGTTGCTCGCCAGCGAACCCCTGGCTGAACAGGCCGCTACCGAGCACGACGGCCAGGCTGGCGGTGAGAAGCGGTTTGACGAATTTCGACATGGCAGGCCCCGGGTTGGTCATAAAGTAACCTTGAGGGTAGGCCAGGATGGGGGTGGCGTCATGGCGGCTTATGCATGACGATAAGGACAGTGAGATTAGCCGAGTTGGCAGGAGAACACCGTGAGCGAACAACCTTCATCCGGGCATTGGCAGTTGCACAGCATCGTCAGCGGCATGCGTGGTGCCCGTGAGCAGTGGCGTACCCGCAATGGCCGTAGCAGTGGCGAGCAGGGGGGCCGGGAACTGCCCTCGCGCGAGGCGATGCGGCATATCCTCGAGCAGCTGTGCGGGGCCTTGTTCCCGATGCGCCTGGGCCCGGTCGATCTGCGCGAGGAGAGCGAGGACTTCTATGTCGGGCATACCCTCGACGCTGCACTCACTGCGCTGCTGGCCCAGGCCCGCCTGGAGCTGCGCTATGCCGCGCGGCAGAGCAAGGCGGACCTCGCTGAAGTCGACGCCCAGGCCCTGCGCCTGATCCAGGGCTTCGCGGCAGCCTTGCCCGAGCTGCGCGTGTTGCTCGACACCGATGTGCTCGCTGCCTACCACGGCGACCCGGCGGCGCGTAGCGTGGATGAAGTGCTGCTGTGCTACCCCGGCATCCTGGCGGTGATCCACCATCGCCTGGCCCACCATCTGTACCAGGCCGGCTTGCCGCTGCTGGCGCGTATCAGTTCGGAGCTGGCGCACTCGGCCACCGGCATCGACATCCATCCGGGCGCACAGATCGGCCCGAGCTTCTTCATCGACCACGGCACTGGCGTGGTGATCGGCGAAACCGCGATCATCGGCGAACGGGTGCGTATCTACCAGGCGGTGACCCTGGGCGCCAAGCGCTTCCCCAGTGACGAGTCGGGCAACCTGCACAAGGGCCTGGCGCGCCACCCCATCGTCGAGGACGACGTGGTGATCTACGCCGGGGCGACCATCCTCGGGCGCATCACCATCGGCAAGGGCTCGACCATCGGCGGCAACGTGTGGCTGACCCGCAGCGTGCCGGCCGACAGCAACATCACCCAGGCCAATTTGCAGCTGGATTGCCAGGACAAGAATTGAGGTGAGGGGCTGTCTGTACCGGCCCTTTCGCGGGCAAGCCCGCTCCTACAGGTACAACACGGCATCTGAAATTGTGCTGCCCCTGTAGGAGCGGCGGTTCGGCGCCCCGACTTGCCCGCGAAAGGGCCGGTACAGACCCCTACCGATCAGCTACCCGGTTCGCTTTGAAAGCCGATCCATGTTTAACTTGAACGCTTGTTCAACGAAAAACGCTGGTCCGCTGCCGGTGTTCAACAGGAGGATTCCTTTGCTGAACCCGTTCAATCCGAACCTCACGTCCCGTGACGAGGTGCGCGTCCGATGAGTGCACCGATTTCCAACCTTGCCCCTGGCAAGATCCGCATGAACCCCCCCGTGTTCTACTTCGCGGCAAGCTTCATCCTCATCTTCGGCCTGGTAGTCATTGCGCTGCCGGAGGCTGCTGGCGAGTGGCTGCTGGCGGCGCAGAACTGGGCGGCCAACACGGTCGGCTGGTACTACATGCTCGCCATGAGCCTGTACCTGGTCTTCGTGGTGGTCACCGCCTTGTCCGGCTACGGCAAGATCAAGCTCGGTGCCGACCACGACGAGCCCGAGTTCAGCTACCTGTCCTGGGCCGGCATGCTGTTCGCCGCGGGCATCAGCATCACCCTGTTCTTCTTCTGCGTCTCCGAACCCCTTACCCACATGCTGCAGCCGCCCCAGGGCGAGGCCGGTACCGCCGAGGCCGGGCGCCAGGCGATGCAGATCCTGTTCCTGCACTGGGGCCTGCACGGCTGGGGCGTGTTCGCCTTCGTCGGCATGGCCCTGGCCTACTTCGCCTACCGCCACAACCTGCCGCTGGCGCTGCGCTCGGCGCTGTACCCGCTGATCGGCAAGCGCATCAACGGGCCAATCGGTTATGCGGTGGACGGCTTCGGCATCATCGCCACGGTGTTCGGCCTGGGCGCCGACATGGGCTTTGGCGTGTTGCATCTCAACGCCGGGCTCGACTACCTGTTCGGCATCAGCCACAGCCAGTGGGTGCAGGTGATCCTGATCACCCTGATGATGGGCGCGGCAGTGGCCGTGGCGGTCGCCGGGGTGGAGAAGGGCGTGCGGGTGATGAGCGACATCAACCTGTTCCTGGCCTGCGCGCTGCTGCTGTTCGTGCTGTTCGCCGGCCCCACCCAACACCTGCTCAACACCCTCATCCAGAATCTCGGCGACTACCTGGGGGCCTTGCCGAGCAAGAGCTTCGATGTCTATGCCTATGGCGACAAAAGCGACTGGCTGGGCGGCTGGACAGTGTTCTACTGGGCCTGGTGGATTGCCTGGGCGCCGTTCGTGGGTCTGTTCATCGCGCGGATCTCGCGCGGGCGGACCATCCGCGAATTCGTCTTCGGCGTGCTGTTGATCCCGCTGGGCTTCACCCTGGCGTGGATGTCGATTTTCGGCAACAGCGCCCTGGACCAGGTGATCAACCACGGCATGACCGCGCTCGGCCAGTCGGCGCTGGATAACCCGTCGATGAGCCTGTACCTGCTGCTCGAGACCTACCCCTGGAGCAAGGTGGTGATCGCTGTGACGGTGTTCATCAGCTTCGTGTTCTTCGTGACCTCGGCCGACTCCGGCACCGTGGTGCTCGCGACCTTGTCGGCCAAGGGCGGCGACCCGGACGAGGACGGCCCGAACTGGTTGCGGATCTTCTGGGGTGCGATGACCGCGCTGGTCACCAGCGGGCTATTGTTCGCCGGCAGCATCGATTCGCTGAAGTCGGCGGTGGTGCTGACCTCGTTGCCGTTCTCGCTGATCCTGCTGTGCATGATGTGGGGGCTGCACAAGGCCTTCTACCTGGAAAGCCAGCGACAGATCGCGCAGATGCACTCGTTGGCACCGTTCGCCCAGTCACGCCGTGGCCGCGGTGGCTGGCGCCAGCGCTTGAGCCAGGCGGTGCACTTCCCGTCGCGCGACGAGGTGTACCGCTTCATGGACGACGTGGTGCGCCCGGCGATCGCCGATGTGACCGAAGTGTTCGCGCAGAAGGGCCTGGTGCTGATCACCCAGGACGATCCGAGCCATGACAACGTCAGCTTGAAGATCGGCCATGGCGAGGAGCAGCCGTTCATCTACCAAGTGCAGATGCGTGGTTACTTCACGCCGTCGTTCGCCCTCGGTGGGCTGGGTACCCAGGACTTGAAGAACCGCCGCTATTACCGGGCCGAGGTGCACCTTGCCGAGGGCAGCCAGAACTATGATCTGGTGGGCTACAGCAAGGAGCAGATCATCAACGACATCCTTGATCAGTACGAGCGGCACATGCAGTTCCTGCATCTGGTTCGCTGATCGGGAAATGTCTGTGCCGGCCTCTTCGCGGGCAAGCCAGCTCCCACAGGATCACCACCATCATTGCAGACGGTGTAGTCCTTGTGGGAGCGGGCTTGCCCCGCGAAGGGGCCGGCGCAGACCCCCTAGAAAGGCGCATCCCCCAGGATGGTCGCCCGATGCATCACCCGCCGATTCGGCCGGTAATCATCCACCGCGAAATGCTGGGTCACGCGGTTGTCCCAGAACGCCACGTCGTTCTCCTGCCAACGCCAGCGAATGCTGAACTCCGGCCGAGTGGCATGGGCGAACAGCAGCTTCAGTAGCGCCTCGCTTTCCCAATCGCTCAACTCGTTGATGCGCGTGGTGAACCCTTCGTTGACGAACAACGCCTTGCGCCCACTCACCGGATGCGTGCGTACCACCGGGTGCGACAGCGGCGGGTTGTTGCGTCGGGTCGCTTCCCAGCGCGCCAGGTCATCTGGCGTGGTGCCGAAACGCTCCAGCGGGAACGACTTGGTGAAGTCGTGGGTGGCGGTGAGCCCATCGAGCATCTCGCGCAGGGGCGCCGACAAGGCCTCGAACGCCGCGATGCCACTGGCCCACAGGGTATCGCCGCCGTAGGCTGGCAGCTGCTTGGCGCTGAGCACCGCGCCCAGCGCGGGGGTCGGCAGGAAGGTCACGTCGGTATGCCAGACAGCATTGTCGCGCACGTCGGTCACGGCGGTGTCGAGGATCAGCACCTGCGGCGTTTCCGGCACGTTGGGGTAGATCGGATGGATGTGCAGGTCGCCAAAGCGCGCGGCGAAGCGCGCCTGTTGCTCGGGCGTGATCGGCTGGTCGCGGAAGAACAGCACCTGGTGTTCGAGCAGGGCTTGCTCGATGGCGTCGCGCTGCTCGGCGCTGAGCTCGCGGCTGATGTCGACGCCGCTGATCTGGGCGCCGAGCGCCGGGCTGAGAGGGGTGATGGTCAGGCTCATGTCGGTCTCGATCGTTGTGCTGCGCCGGGATGCCGGCGTGGTCAGTGCGGATGTTGTCGTCAGTCAGTGGCTCTGGCCGTGCCACGGCACCAGCTTGCGTTGCAGGGCGCGCAGGCCCATCTCCAGAGCGAAGGCGATCAGGGCGATCAGCAGGATGCCCAGCACCACCACGTCGGTGACCAGGAACTGCGCCGCCGACTGCACCATGAAGCCCAGGCCGCTGGTGGCGGCGATCAGCTCGGCGGCCACCAGGGTCGACCAGCCGACGCCAAGGCCGATGCGAATGCCGGTGAGGATGTCGGGCAGGGCACTGGGCAGGATCACGTGGCGCACCAGTTGCGCTCGAGTCGCGCCCAGCGATTGCGCGGCGCGCAGCTTGGCGGGGTCGACGTTGCGCACGCCGGTGGCGGTGGCGATGGCGATGGGGGCGAAGATCGCCAGGTAGATCAGCAGCACCTTGGACAGCTCACCGATGCCGCACCAGATGACGATCAGAGGCAGGTAGGCCAGCGGCGGGATCGGCCGGTAGAACTCGATCAGGGGGTCGAGGATGCCGCGGGCCACGCGGTTGTAGCCGATGGCGATGCCCACCGGGATGGCGGTGAGCGTGGCGGCGACCAGGGCCAGGCCGATGCGACCGAGGCTGGCGCCCAGGTGTTGCCACAGGCTGGCGTCCATGTAGCCCTGGGTGAGCAGGGTCCAGGCCCTGGCCAGGATATCGCCGGGCGAGGGCAGGAACAGCGGCTCGATCCAGCCGGCGGCGGTCACCAGCCACCAGGCGAGCAGCAGGGTGGCCAGGGTCAGGGCGCTGATCCAGCGGGTCGGCAACGGCCGGCGCGGTTTCGCACCGGGCGGGGTGTGGGTGTCGCGCTTGCCGGCGACAGGCAGGTCGAGGCTGCTCATACGGGCTCCTGTTGGCGGCTGGCCTGGCGTTGCGAGAACACCCGCGCCAACACATGCTCGCGGGTTTCGATGAAGCGTGGATCGGACTTGATCGCCCGCGCCGATTCGCCAGCGGCGTAGCGCTGGCCGAAGTCCAGTTGCAGGCGCTCGACCACGCGGCCGGGGTTGGGCGCCAGCAACACCAGTTCGCTGGCGAGGAATACCGCTTCCTCGATGTCGTGGGTGATCAGGAACACCGGCTTGGCGGTGCGCTGCCAGACCTGCAGCAGCAATTCCTGCATCTGTTCGCGAGTAAAGGCGTCGAGGGCGCCGAACGGCTCGTCCATCAACAATACCCGTGGGTCGGCAGCCAGGGCACGGGCCAGGCCTACGCGCTGTTTCTGCCCGCCGGACAATTGCCAGATGCGCCGTTCGCCGAAGCCTTGCAGGTCGACCAGGGCCAGCATCTCGCGGGCCTTGGCTTCGCGCTGGGCGCGCGGCACGCCGGCAAGTTCCAGACCGAAGGCGACATTGCCCAGCACGTTCTGCCAGGGCAGCAGCGCATCGTCCTGGAACACCACGCCGCGTTCGGCGCCGGGGCCTTGCACCGGCACGCCGTCGAGGGTGATGCGCCCGGCGCTGGGGGCGACGAAGCCTGCGATGAGGTTGAGCAGCGAGGTCTTGCCGCTGCCGGATGGCCCAAGGGCCACCAGCAGCTGGCGTGGCCCCAGGCTCAGGTCGATGTCGGCCAGCACCGGGGCGTCGGCGCCGGGGTACTGTGCGCTGATGCGCTCCAGTTCAAGCAAGGCCATGGCAGGCTCCGGTCGATTGCGATCTTAGTTGGGCAGGTACTTGGCGCTGACGTAGGGCGAGTAGTCCGGCAGCACCGCCTCGACCTTGCCTTGCTGCTTGAGGAAGGTCGCGGTGTCGGTGAGGGCCTGGGTGGTCGGTGCGCCCAGCGCACTGGCCTGGTCGGCCGCCAGCGGGTAGACGTTGCCTTGCAGCAGCACCGGGATGTCGGTGGGCTTGGCACCGGAGAGCTTGGCCAGCTTGGCGACGTTGTCCGGGTTGGCCAGCCAGGCCTTGGGGTCGTTGCGGTAGTCGGCATAGGCGTCCAGGGTGACCTTGGCGAAGGCCTTGACCACGTCCGGATGCTTGGCAGCGAAGTCCTTGCGCACGATCCAGGCGTCGAAGGTCGGTGCGCCTTTTTCGGCCAGCTCGCCGGAGGTGATCAGCACCTTGCCGTTTTCCTTGGCCACGCCCAGGGCCGGGTCCCAGACGTAGGTCGCGTCGATGTCGCCGCGCTTCCAGGCGGCGATGATCGCCGGTGGCGCGAGGTTGAGGATCTGCACCTTGGACGGGTCGATGTTCCAGCTCTTCAGCGCGGCCAGCAGGCTGTAGTGGCCGGTCGAAACGAACGGCACGGCGACTTTCTTGCCGATCAGGTCTTGCGGGGTCTTGATGTTGTCACGGGCGACCAGCGCCTCGCCAGCGCCGATCTGCGTGGCGATGAGGAAGGTCTCGACCGGCAGTTTTCGGGTGGCGGCGGCGGCCAGCGGGCTGGAGCCGAGGTAGCCGATCTGCACGTCGCCACTGGCCACGGCGGTGATCACGTCGGCGCCATTATCGAATTTGCGCCAGTCGATGCTGGCCTTGCTGGCCTTTTCATAGTCGCCGTCCACCTGGGCCACCTTGGCTGGGTCGACGGTGGTCTGGTAGGCAACGGTCAGGTCGGCGGCCTGGGCCAACCAGCTGGTGCTGGCGAGGGTCAGGGCAGCGAACAGGCGCAGCGGGGCGTGCAGGATCATGGAGAACCTCTCGTCAGGCGGGTAATGGATGACGGAGAGACTAAATGATCTAAGAAATATGAAATAAATAACTTTTTAGAATTAGCTTAGCTGGCAATTGCCTTAGCGCGCCGTAGAGCTCGAGGGGCGGGGAAACTGGTGAAAACGCGATCGGCTGCTAGCCTTGAACCCCTTTGACGAGGAGGATTTCGCCTAGCGCATTGGCAAACGTTTGCAAATAACCTAAAGGTATGATGCCTTACGTCGATACAATTTTTTGCAGTAAAGGTTCCTACCTTATTCCGCAAAAGTCTTAGAAATTCATAAAACAGTCATTTTGGATTTATAGGATTGTCATTATCCTGTAGCGCAGGGGGCTTCTTAGACCAAAGTCGTGAAACGTTTAGAAATGTATTGACTAGACGGTGACCTTTTAAGGCTAAATCGCCCATCCACGGTGAGTGGGGCAGAAGACCCCGCCGCCTGAGACGCACAAGAATTAGAACGTAGAGGAGCAAAACATGTACAAGTCCAGCCTGGCTCTCGCCGTGGCACTGGGGGTTCTCGCCCAACAAGCAGGCGCTGCTGGTTTCATCGAGGACAGCAAGCTGTCCGTCAGCTCGCGTACCATGTACTTCAACGATGACAACCGTGACGGTGGCACCGACCAGGAAGAAAGCGGTCAGGGCTTCAAGCTCGACTACCTGTCCGGCTTCACCGAGGGCACCGTTGGTTTCGGTGTCGACGTTCAGGCGCTGTGGGGCATTCACCTGGATGGTGGCCGTGGTAGCCGTCCAGACGCCAACAACACCTTCTTCCCAAGCGACTCCGATGGCTCCGCAGTGCACAACTGGGCACGCATCGGTGGTAACGCCAAGGCTCGCTTCTCGAAGACCGAGGCCCACTTCGGTAGCGCCCTGGCGCCGAACCTGCCGATCCTGGTCTCCAACGATGGCCGTCTGCTGCCGCAGACCTTCGAAGGTGGCACCATCACCTCGAAGGAAATCGACAACCTGACCATTAACGCCGGTCAACTGACCCACGCCATGGGCCGTGCTTCGAGCAACCGTACTGGTCTGTCCGTTGCAGGTTCCGCTGTCGACAGCAACAAGTTCTACTACGGCGGCCTGGACTACAAGCTCACTCCAGACCTGACCCTGCAGTACTACTACTCGAACCTGAAAGACTTCTACAAACAGCACTTCCTGGGTGCGACTCACGTTTACAAGATTTCCGACGACTCCTCGTTCAAGACCGACCTGCGCTACTTCGATAGCAGCAGCGATGGCAAGAACGGCGATGGCGGCGAGTACTTCTTCAACAACAACGGTGGCTACGCCAAGAACTCTGGCGAGATCGACAACAAGACCTGGTCTGCCATGTTCACCTATACCCTGGGTGGCCATGCGTTGATGCTCGGCCATCAACAGGTCAGCGATGACGGTGGTTTTGTCTGGCTGAACCAAGGTAACGTCACCGATGGCAACGGCAACCTGGAAGGCGCTGGCGGTGCAAGCTTCTACCTGTTCACCGATAGCATGATCAACCAGTTCGCTCGTGCTGGTACCAACACCACCTTCGGTCAGTACAGCTACGACTTCGCCCGTGTTGGCGTACCTGGCCTGAAGGCGTCGGTCGCTTACCTGCGTGGTACCGACATTCGTAACGCTTCCGGCAGCGGTACCTACCACGAGTGGGAACGCGACGCCCGTATCGACTACGTGATCCAGGAAGGCACCCTGAAAGGTCTGGGCGCCAGCCTGCGTCACGGTATCTACCGCGGCGAAGGTGAGGCTCCGGTCGACAAGGACCAGACTCGCTTCATCGTCAACTACACTTACAACTTCCTGTAAGTCGTAGCTGCAAGAAGAGCCTCGCCTAGTGCGAGGCTTTTTTGTGCCTGTAATTTCGTATGCCTAATAGTTATAAATAAATCATTATTTATTCTTTTTGTTTTTATTCGAATGCAGGCACATTGAACCCACAACGCCAGAACACAGCACAGGAGCCGTACACCATGAGTCTCAAACTCGGCGACATCGCCCCCGACTTCGAGCAGGAATCCAGCGAAGGCAAGATCCGTTTCCACGAATGGCTCGGCAACAGCTGGGGCGTGCTGTTTTCCCACCCGGCCGACTTCACCCCGGTGTGCACCACCGAGCTGGGCCTGACCGCCAAGCTCAAGGACGACTTCGCCCAGCGCGGCGTCAAGGCCATCGCCCTGTCGGTGGACCCGGTCGACTCGCACCACAGGTGGATCGATGACATCAACGAGACCCAGAACACCGTGGTCAACTTCCCGATCATCGCCGACGCCGATCGCAAGGTCTCCGACCTGTACGACCTGATCCACCCCAACGCCAACGACACGCTGACCGTGCGTTCGCTGTTCGTCATCGACCCGAACAAGAAGGTGCGCCTGACCATCACCTATCCGGCCAGTACCGGGCGCAACTTCAACGAGATCCTGCGGGTGATCGACTCGCTGCAGCTGACCGACAACTACAAGGTCGCCACGCCAGGCAACTGGCAGGACGGCGACGACGTGGTGATCGTGCCTTCGCTGAAGGACGAGGACGAGATCAAGCAGCGCTTCCCCAAGGGGTATCGTGCGGTCAAACCCTATCTGCGCCTGACCCCGCAGCCGAATCGTTAAGTATTTGTTCGTTGCATCGCTCTTAGCCATAGCAGGGATTTCGGGGCCGTTTCGACGGCCCTTTTTTTATGCCTGCAATCGGGGTCTTTCATATAGGTGCAAATGGAATAAACAAATGAAAAAATATGATTTCTAGATATATAAAAGGGCTGGTAATGTCACCTCAACCCAACACAAGGAAGCGCTGCAATGCTGGTCGTCTCAATCGGTGGTAGCCCCAGTACCCGATCACGCTCCGGCGTGCTGCTCGAGCGTTCGCGCCAGTGGCTGCAGGACCGTGGGGTCGAGGTGGTGACCTTCCAGGTGCGCGACTTTCCGGCAGAGGACCTGCTCCACGCGCGCTTCGACAGCCCGCAGGTGCAGCACTTCCAGCAGCTGGTGGCGCAGGCCGATGGCCTGGTGGTCGCAACCCCGGTGTACAAGGCATCGTTCGCCGGTGCCCTGAAAACCCTGCTCGACCTGCTGCCCGAACGCGCCCTGGTACACAAGATCGTATTGCCGATCGCCACCGGCGGCAGCATCGCCCACATGCTGGCGGTGGATTACGCGTTGAAACCCGTGCTGTCGGCACTCAAGGCGCAGGAGACCCTGCAAGGGATCTTCGCCGACGACAGCCAGATCGCCTACGGAGAAGGCGCAGGGCCTGCCAGGCTGGCACCCGCTCTGGAAGAGCGCCTGCAGGACTCGCTGGAGACCTTCCACATCGCCCTGGCCCGCAGGCCGAGGCCCGTGGCCCCCGGCTTGCTCAATGAACGCCTGATCAGTGCTCGCTGGAGCATCTGACCCGGCACAACCGCTTCATCGCGTTATCCACCTTACTCGCCCGTCAACGAGGCAAGCAGGTGCAACCCGAACCCTATTCGCACAGGAGAGCGCTATGCGCACAGTCTTCTTGCGTCGTGGTCTGGTCGCCCTGTTTGCGGCGGCTGTGTCCTTCGGCGCCATTACCCAAGCCCAGGCCGAGAGCCTGCGTATCGGTTATCAGAAATACGGCACCCTGGTGCTGCTCAAGGCCAAGGGCTCGCTGGAAAAGCGCCTGGCTGAACAGGGCATCCAGGTGCAATGGACCGAGTTCCCCGGCGGCCCGCAGCTGCTCGAAGGGCTCAACGTCGGCTCGATCGACTTCGGCGTCACCGGCGAGACACCACCGGTGTTCGCCCAGGCAGCCGGCGCCGATCTGCTGTACGTGGCCTATGAGCCACCTGCGCCGCACAGCGAAGCCATCCTCGTGCCCAAGGGCTCGCCGATCCAGTCGGTAAAAGAGCTCAAGGGCAAGAAGGTCGCCCTCAACAAGGGCTCCAACGTTCATTACCTGCTGGTCCGCGCCCTCGAGGACGCCGGCCTGAAGTACAGCGATATCCAGCCGGTGTACCTGCCTCCGGCCGATGCCCGCGCCGCCTTCGAGCGTGGCAGCGTCGATGCCTGGGTGATCTGGGACCCGTACCAGGCCGCAGCCGAACAGCAGTTGCAAGCCCGCACCCTGCGTGATGGCAAGGACCTGGTCGACAACCACCAGTTCTACCTGGCCACCCGCGACTACGCGACCAAGCACCCTGCGGTGATCAGTGCGCTGATCGACGAAGTGCGCGCAGTCGGCGAATGGTCGCAGGCCAACCCGCAACAGGTCACCGACCAGGTCGCGCCGCTGCTCGGCCTGCCGACCGACATCACCCTGACCTCGGTCAAACGCCAGGGCTACGGCGCCGCGCCGCTGACACCGGCGGTAGTCGCCGCGCAACAGAAGATCGCCGACACCTTCCAGGCGCTCAAGCTGATTCCCAAGCCGCTGAGCATCAAGGATGTGATCTGGACTCCACCCGCCAAGGTCGCCAGCGCGCCTTGATCGATCCGCCAGCGCCGGGGCGCCGCCCCGGCATGAGCCACCCTAGAAGGAGACAACTCCAATGAGCTTGAACATTTTCTGGTTCCTCCCAACCCACGGTGACGGCAAGTACCTGGGCACCTCCGATGGCGCTCGCGCGGTCGACCACGGCTACCTGGCGCAGATCGCCCAGGCCGCCGACCGCCTCGGTTTCGGCGGCGTGTTGATCCCCACCGGGCGCTCCTGCGAGGACTCCTGGCTGGTGGCGGCATCGCTGATTCCGGTGACCCAGCGCCTGAAGTTCCTGGTCGCGCTGCGCCCTGGCATCATTTCGCCGACCGTGGCGGCACGCCAGGCGGCCACCCTCGATCGCCTGTCCAATGGCCGTGCCCTGTTCAACCTGGTGACCGGCGGTGACCCGGACGAGCTGGCCGGCGACGGCCTGCACCTGAACCACGAGGAGCGCTACGAAGCCTCGGTCGAGTTCACCCGCATCTGGCGCAAGGTGCTCGAAGGCGAAGTGGTCGACTACGACGGCAAGCACATCCAGGTGAAGGGCGCCAAGCTGCTCTATCCGCCGATTCAGCAACCGCGTCCGCCGCTGTACTTCGGCGGCTCCTCCGATGCCGCGCAGGATCTGGCCGCCGAGCAGGTCGAGCTGTACCTGACCTGGGGCGAGCCACCGAGCGCCGTGGCCGAGAAGATCGCCGCCGTGCGTGAGAAGGCCGCCGCCCAAGGCCGCGAAGTACGCTTCGGCATTCGACTGCACGTGATCGTGCGGGAAACCAACGAAGAGGCCTGGGCCGCCGCCGACAAGCTGATCTCGCACCTGGACGACGACACCATCGCCCGCGCGCAGGCTTCGCTGGCACGCTTCGACTCGGTCGGCCAGCAGCGCATGGCTGCCCTGCACAATGGCAATCGCGACAAGCTGGAAGTCAGCCCCAACCTCTGGGCCGGCGTCGGCCTGGTGCGCGGTGGCGCCGGTACCGCCCTGGTCGGTGACGGCCCGACCGTGGCCGCGCGGGTCAAGGAATATGCCGACCTGGGTATCGATACCTTCATCTTCTCCGGTTACCCACACCTGGAAGAGTCGTATCGCGTGGCCGAACTGCTGTTCCCGCACCTGGACGTGCAGCGCCCCGAGCAGCCCAAGTCCGGTGGTTATGTCAGCCCGTTCGGCGAGATGGTGGCTAACGACATCCTGCCCAAGTCCGTCGCGCAAAGCTGAGGGCCGAGGTCATGAGTCGTGCAACCTCTACCAACCTGAGCCAGCGCCTGGCGCCCTGGGCGCTGCCGGTGCTGCTGCTGGCGGCCTGGCAGCTAGCGGTGAGCGCCGGTTGGCTGTCCACGCGGATCCTGCCGGCCCCGAGCGCTGTGGTCAGCGCCGGCGTCGAATTGGTGCGCAGTGGCGAGATCTGGACCCACCTGGCGATCAGCGGCTGGCGTGCCGGCCTGGGCTTCGTCATCGGCGGCAGCATCGGCCTGGTGCTGGGCTTCATCACCGGCCTGTCGAACTGGGGCGAACGCCTGCTCGACAGCTCGGTGCAGATGATCCGCAACGTGCCGCACCTGGCGCTGATCCCGCTGGTGATCCTGTGGTTCGGCATCGATGAGTCGGCAAAGATCTTCCTGGTCGCGTTGGGCACCCTGTTCCCGATCTACCTCAACACCTACCACGGCATTCGCAACGTCGACCCGGCGCTGGTGGAAATGGCCCGCAGCTATGGCCTGTCCGGCTTCGGCCTGTTCCGCCAGGTGATCCTGCCGGGCGCCCTGCCTTCGATCCTGGTCGGTGTGCGCTTTGCCCTGGGCTTCATGTGGTTGACGCTGATCGTCGCCGAGACCATTTCGGCCAATGCCGGCATCGGCTACCTGGCGATGAATGCCCGTGAGTTCCTGCAGACCGACGTGGTGGTGCTGGCGATCGTCCTGTACGCGGTGCTCGGCAAGCTCGCCGACCTCGCCGCCCGTGGCCTGGAGCGTGTATGGCTGCGCTGGCACCCGGCCTACCAAGTGGCCAAGAAGGAGGGCGCATGACCGTGCTCAAGGAACAACCGCCGCGCTTGCTGCGCGGCATCCCGCTGGCCTCCAAGGGCCTGCGCAAGACCTTCGGCCAGCGTGAAGTACTGCGTGGTATCGACCTGCACATTCCGGCCGGCCAGTTCGTTGCCATCGTCGGCCGCAGCGGTTGCGGCAAGAGCACCTTGCTGCGCTTGCTGGCCGGCCTCGATCAACCCAGCGCCGGTGAGCTGTTGGCGGGCGCCGCGCCGTTGGCCGATGCGCGTGAAGAAACCCGGCTGATGTTCCAGGACGCACGCCTGCTGCCCTGGAAGAAAGTCATCGACAACGTGGGCCTGGGGCTTTCCGGTGATTGGCGCCCACGTGCGCTGGAAGCGCTGGAAGCGGTAGGCCTGGCGGACCGTGCCAATGAGTGGCCGGCAGCGTTGTCGGGGGGGCAGAAACAACGTGTGGCCCTGGCCCGGGCACTGATCCATCAGCCGCGTCTGCTGCTGCTGGACGAACCGCTGGGTGCGCTGGATGCGCTGACCCGGATCGAAATGCAGCAGTTGATCGAACGGCTGTGGCGCCAGCATGGCTTCACCGTGCTGTTGGTCACCCATGACGTCAACGAGGCCGTGGCCGTGGCTGATCGCGTCATCCTCATCGAGGACGGCGAAGTCGGCCTGGACCTGACGGTCGACCTGGCAAGGCCGAGGGCGCGTGGCTCGCACCGCCTGGCGGCGCTGGAAAGCGAAGTACTCAACCGTGTGTTGTCGGTACCGGGCACGCCGCCCGAGCCGGACCCTGTAGCCCCTTTGCCCACGCAACTGCGTTGGGCGCATTGAACCCCAGAAGCCATAGACCCCAGAAGCCATAGAGAAGGAATCAAACCATGACCATCAAAGCGATCAACGTCCGCAACCAGTTCAAAGGCACTGTGAAAGAAATCCTCGAAGGCCCGGTACTGTCGGAAATCGACGTGCAAACCGCATCGGGTATCGTCACCTCGGTGATCACCACGCGTTCGGTGCGTGAGCTCGAGCTGCAGGTTGGCAGCGAAGTGATTGCCTTCGTGAAATCGACCGAAGTGTCCATCGCCAAGCTGTAAGTGGCGAGGCCTGGGCTGCAGGGCAGCCCAGGCGATGGGTCAACGGCTGGCCGGGCGCAAGTTGCCGAATAGCCTCGTGGCCTGCCTTTCGTTCAAGGCGCCGCGCCAAGCGCCAGCCCCCAGGTCACGCTCGCTGGGCAACTTCAGGTGACCTGCTTCGAGTCGGTTGAAACCCTGTGCCGGCTTCGTTCTGAAATGGAAATGGGCATACCACAGCGGTTGCTGGGTCGCTGCATCATCGATGCGGTACTCCTCCAGATACTCGATCGGTTTGTTCCTGCGGTCCACCTTTGGTTTCAAGGTGCGCGACCACGCAACTTCCACCTCTCCCTGTTCAACCAGATATTCCAGGTAGCCGACGGTAGGCTTGCTGGTTGCCTTGGTCTGGGCAATGCGTAGCTGGCGGCCCAACGTCCCCATCTGCTCGGCGGCCGTGTCCAGCCTGCTGATCAACGCAGTGTGCTGGGCGGTGATGCCATCGCCTGCCCGCTGACGGATACTAGCGGCGATGAATCGCAACTGCTGTGCATGGCCCTGTGCAATGTCTTCGAGGTCAACTGGCAAGGTTTGCGGTGTCTGGTATTGGCGCAACCTGGCCTGCTGCCTGGCGAGGTCATTCAATCGGGCAGTGGCCGTGTCGACAAGCTCAGCGATCGTTTGAGTCGGCGCTGCGTGTTGCTGACCGGTTAGCTGCCATTGGCCGGCGGCGTTCCTGGCATAGATGGAATGTGCTCGATTGGAATGGGGCTCGTTGATGCGCATGCGGGGCTGCCCACCTTCAAAGACCTCGGTGCCGATCAGTGGCCCCTCGACTGTTTCGAACAACCGTGGTCGGTTCAGGTTGCCACTAGCCGGGTTACGTTGCCGGGGTGCGGGAACGTTGTTGAGGGTGTCGTCGATCTGGCTGATCAACTGATGCATCAATCGACGGAAGGCTCGGGTTTCGGTCGGAGATAGCAGTTCATGGAAGGTGTCCTCCCAAGCCGTGAGGTGGCTCAGGAAGACCCGATAGCGATCCCGTGCATTGAGCAAGAAGCGGCGCCTCTGGGCCCCGCTGAGCCCGGCCGAGGGCAGTTGGATCTGGCTGTATAGCATGCTGCGCAGCGTCCTGCCCTGCTCGAGGAAGTGCCCCATGAATGTTCCCATCTGCGCATGTTGGGTTGCATGCGAGGTGAACAGAGTCGTTGACAGGATCGATGCCCGTACCAGGCGTGCGTTGGTCACGTCGAGGGTCAGGTTGGTCTGTGCGACGCCCTCGGTGTACTGAGTCCGAATCGCGCCTTGTAGTTGGCCGAGCCTGGTGTGGTGACGAATGGAGATACGTTCCACCTCCTGGAGGGCATCGACCATTTCAATATTCGCCCGTAGTGATGCGGCGGTCAGGCGCTGCACCAACTCGGCGGCCACTAGTTGCCCATGCAGGGCTCGGATCGCTTCCCCGGCGCGTGTTACCTGGTCCGTAGCCATGATGAAACGCTCGGAGACCAGCTTCATGTCGAGTAAGTGCAGCTCGTTGATGTTGATATCGCACTGCGTCGTGAAGTCGGTGTATCTCGTGGGGAGCAGGGTTGAGCGTTGTTCGCGCAGGCGCGCAAGGCTGAGCGTGTTGAACTCCAGACTGCGATTGAGCTCTTCGTTCAGCTCCTGACGCGCCTTGGCGATTGCTGCTCGTTGCCTGTCGTTCATTTGGTCCAGGTCAGCAACCTGTCGTTTAGCCGTTGTGTACGCCAACTCCTTTGCAGCCATGCGGCTGCGGATGCGTTTGAGCTCGTCGTTTATGTCATGGGCGAGCCTCATGCCGGTCAGTGGGCGAGGCTGTCGGCCGAGCGTCGTGCGCCAATAGGCCACGCCGTGCTCGTACAGCCTGGTCAATACCCCACCACCGCCCGCCAGGCCGTCATCGACCAGAAGGCCGCTCAACCTGCCAGGGGTTTCCCATCGACCGTGTTCGCTCAAACGCACGGGCTGGGGATAGGTGCGGGTGCCCTGGGGCTTGAGCCTCCAGGTCGAGTAGGTGGTGTCCCAGTTCACCGCATACCATGCGTCATTGCGGGTGATGTAGTGCTGTTGGCTGTCCAAGTGCTCGAACACCTGCGCGCCTTGCCGGTGCTTGGTGCGTAGCATCGGGCCGGTAGGGAGCTCGACCTCGTACCCGGCGAATGGGCTGGGTGGCGATTTTCGGATACTGCCCACGCTGCGAAGCGGGTCCAGCCGCTGGCGGTGCTGAGTCAATTGACGGGCACTCAGGGCCGGTGCATTCGCGGTGCTGGCCAGCGGTGCGAGTGTGAGGACGGCATCGGTCAATGACTGCAGTACGCTGGTCAACTGTTGGAGCCCCTCTTCCGTGTTGCCACTGCCGAAGGCCTTGACCGCAGTAGTCGCCGCATTCCAACCGTCGTAGAGCGCCAAGGCCGTCCCCACGCCAGGTGTAATGCCCAGCGCCAGCCTGAGCATCAGGAAGAAGTAGCGATCGAAGTTGTCGGGCGTCACCAGGCTCAAGTCGGCCTGGCTGCGCGAAGAGGCGCGGTGGGCGCGGATACGCTGCCCCATGTCCAGGCGAGTCTCGTAGGTCGGTAGGGATTCCGGGCGCGCCACGCCTATCTCGATAAAGCCATGGAAGCCCTTCTGCAGCGCTGTCTTGATGTAGCCGAGATGGTGCTGTGGATTGCCCTCCTGGGCCTGGCTGGCCAGGTAGCGGGCCATGGCGTCGTCCAATGCCATGTTTTGCAGGGCCAGGCAGGCTTCGCTGGCGTTGGCGTATTGGCCGATGACCTGGCCGCTGGGCGCTTCGGGCAGATACAACAGCGAGGGACCGGTCGGGCCTTGGATGATGTGAACGCCGGACAGGCCGATCCTGTCGCTTGAACCGTCTGCAGCTACGCCGGGCCTGAGCTCCACGGCATGGTGGGCAATGGTTCTGCGCGCATCGGGATCGAGCTGCTCTCGGCAGAAGGTTTCCAGTAGGCGTTGGCCGTCGGCATCGAGGTTGCTCGGCTTGATCTGTGCGAGCAGCTGCAAGCGGCAGGCGTAAGGCCGGCGGAGGGTCTCCTGGCGCCACTGAGCCTGCCACGCGGATTCGTGGGCGAACCCCAGGTAGGTTGCTGTGATGCGTTTTTCGTAGTTTCCGGCTACGTCGAGTTGTTCGATGAGGTTGGCGATGTAATCGGTGGTGACTGCCTCTTGCAGTACGCTGTTGGCGGGCTCGACCTTGATGGTGGCATCGTTCAGGCGCAGGCTGCGGTCACTGTCCAGTGCCCACAAGATGAAAGTCTCCAGGTCGACTTCACTACGTTCCTTGCTGAACACCGGCACATCGCGTGAGCCGGCCCCGCCTGCTGCCGATTGCCCGGTCACGGTCTTCTGCAAGGTGACGCTGTCGGCGATGTCGAGGCTGATCCGTGGCACTTGCTCGAGGTTGAACGCACTGCGCAGGTGATTGAGCAATTTCAGCCGGGCATACGCCTTGCGATCCGGCAAACTCAGTTTGAGCAAATCGCCCGATGCCTGTAGCGCACCTTCGAGTGTTTGGATCAAGCCCGCCAGTTCGGTGATCTGTTCGGCTTCAAGGTGCTGCAACGACATCATTCGTGTCTGCAGGTGCTCGGTGCGGTTCTTTTCCGCAAAGCGTGCAACCGCTAGCGCACGGGCGCGGTTTTCAGCTATGCACAAGCGTTGCCGGGCCTGTTGCCGGCTGGCTGGCGCAGGCAGTGCGGTGACGATTGAGCGTACGCAGTGCAGCATGAAGTGGGTGTCGATAGGCACGCGCTTGAACGTCACCTGTGAGGCGCTGGCCAGTATGTCGAACAACTGCGCAGCGTCGTGTGGCGAGGCGGATTCGAGCAGTGCATCCGGCCATGCACCTTGTAGCGTGGCCAACAGACGGGCGTCGAGCGCCGACGCGTCATCGAATGCCATCAGGCCGCCACGCTGACCTGGCCTGTACAACAGAACCGAGCGATCCGGATCCTCATCGTCCTGATCGGGGATGGCGTGCAGGGTCATGTAGCCGCAAAGTTGCCAGGTGTGATCCCCCGCGACCAACTCCAGCGAGCATGCCTGAACAGGGCGCTGCAGGCTCGGTTCAGGCCGGTCGACGAGTCGTTCGATCCACTGCAGATGGGCGTCGGACAGCTCGCCTAACAGGTGGCGCAGGCGAGCTTCCTTGAGCAGGGCCTGGCATAGCCCATCGGTAATCTGTGCTTCCCTTGTGTGCTCTCCGGTGATCGCCTGCCAATCGGTGCTGGAGACCTCGTCAGGCAATTCGAGCAAGTACAGCTCCTGGGAATCCTGCAGCTGTTCCAGCGCTGCCTGCTGCTCGCGCAGTTGCGTGAGTGTGTCCGAGGTCGGTTCCTGGTCGCCGTTCAGGTGCTGCTCGAGGAGCATTTCCTGATACTCGACCTGCTGGTTTCGCCAGCTGATCGGCAGGTGCTGTTCCAGGCACGCGAAGTGCACCTCCTGTTGCGCCAGTTCAGCATCGGCTGCGATCACGCCATCGATGGCAACTTCGTGGGTGGCATCCAGCGATGCGCTCACGGCCGCACTGCGCTGGGCTTCCCAGGCTTGCAAGTCGGTCCAGTCCAGCGGGTCGGTATCGCCTTGCTGGCTGGCCTTGAGCAGATGATGGTCGGTCATGGCGTCGTTTCGGCTAAGGATGTGCGCCACCAGCGCAGCGAAGCCATCGCCATCGAAGGGGGTGATCACCACGTCATCGCGAGTGCCTTGGGCAACCGATGACTTTGGGTCCGACCAGAGGCTGGAGCGATTCTGGAAGCTCCAGTCGCGCAGGCTGTCGAGGTTGGCGAATTCCAGTACCGGATGCCTGGCCGCCGGCTGGTAGAGCAGCCAGCGCGAACGTTCGGGGGGAGGGCCGATCAGCAGTGCCGAGGTGCTGACAAGCACTCGGTTGTCAGGCTGCCGCCATGCCAGGTGTGCACAGGGCAGAACGGTTTGTTTGCCTTGCCGCCAACCATCGGTTTGCAGCGTGGCGACACCGTAGGCGATGTCCAGGCTGCTGTCGAAGTGTTCACGCAGCAGGTCGCTCGCGTGGCGTTGCCTGGAGATGGCCGTGCCTGGCATGCGTCCTTGCCAGTAGTCCAGGGGCGCGCGCAGCCTGGCCGCAGCCACGATCGGGGTCAGGTACTGGGTCCATTGTGCGACGCTCCAGTTGGCGTGGGTCTCGCTGAAGCCCCAGCCGGACCACTCGGCAAAAGCGTTGGCAGACACCGGGCTGACCAGCAGGCGGGCGGCGAAGGTCAGCAGGGTCACCTGGCTTTGATCATGCTGCAGGCCGCAGCTGGATGGATCGACCTGCAAGTGGTCGCGCAGGGTCGTGAGTAAGGTTTGCCGCAAGCTTGGCGCCTGGCTCAGCAAGGTCCGCAGATGCGCGGCGCTCCGGGTTTGGGTTTGCCGGGCGACAACCAGCAGATTGCCCTTTCCGGCCAGGTGGCCGTCGGTTGTATCCGCATCGAGGAGTGGCAGGGGGGCGAGGGCAATGGTGGGGGTGGACATGAACGATCATCTCTTTGAAGGCGCGCGTGCGCGAGTGCCCTCATTGAAATGGTCGTGGGGTCATGCGGGGTGGTAGATCTATCTACTCAGCCATTGCTGCGCTGGGGCAGGAAGGGTGGCAGATACAGCGCCAGGTAGGCTTCGAACACGCGCATGCCTTCTTCTGCCATGCGTGGCGTGATCTGTTCGAACAACTGCATCGAGCGGGCGTAGACGCGGTCGCTCAGTTCCATCGCCAGGGCGAACACATCCACATCGTCGGGCATGTGCGGCAAGCGGAAATGCTGGTCGAACAGCTTGTACATCAGATCGCCAAGCTCCATGTCGTGCTGGCGGTCGGCTTGCACCACTTCGCTCAGGCCATGCTGGGCGAGGATCAGCTGGCGTGCGGCGGCATCGTCGTTGTAGATCTCCAGCATGCGTCGCTCGATCAACCTAGACAGTTCATGCCAGGTCGTGAAGGCACTGCTGTCGATCGGAGCGCTCAGCGCTTCGCGAAATGCCCGATGTACATCGGCGGTCAGCGCTTCGAGCAGAGCCGGAACGCTGGCGAAGAAGTGATAGACCGATGACGGCGGGATCTGCGCCCGTTCGGCGACACTGTAGATGGACAGCGCCGCCACGCCTTGCTCGGCCAACAGCTCGCGTGCCGCCGCCAGGATCGCGTCGATCCTGGCCTGGCTGCTGGCACGGGGCCTGCGCGGGGTGGCGGCGCGGTTCATCAGTTGCTGATGGCCAGGATGCTGGCTTGGTAGGCGCCGACGAACAGGTCGAAGTCGCCGACCTCCTGTTGCTCCAGGCGCGACTGCTCGGCGAGCGAGTCGCGGGCCAGGGTCTCGAAGGCCTGTTGGCGATCCTGGCTCAGTGGCTTCTCGCGGAACGTCTGGGCATGAATGCGGCTTTGGCGCAGGGAGAACTTGGCGAAGCTTTCGTCATGTTCGGTCATGCGCGCCAGGACCTGGGCGGACGGCGTCAGCGAGGCGTCGTCGACCTTGGCCTGCTCGCCATCGAGGGCCTTGGCGTGCGCGTCGCCTCCATGGGCCTGGTCGAGCAGCTCGGCCAGCGGGCGGATACTGGCGATCAGCTCGCTGGCCCACTGCTTGAGGCCGACCGGCTGGCCGTCGCGGTGCAGTTCCAGGCCAGGGCGACGACCCTCCTTGACCACGGTCAGGAAGTTGTCGGTGCATTGGCCGCACTCGTCGTTGCTCAGTTGCGGGCTTTCCTCCAGCGCGCAGAACAGCAGGAAGGCGTCGAGGAAGCGCGCCTGGGGCAGGTCGATACCCACCGCCAGGAACGGGTTGATGTCCAGGCAACGCACTTCGACATACTGCACGCCGCGGGACGTCAGTGCCTGGATCGGCCGTTCACCGGTGTAGGTGACGCGTTTGGGGCGGATGTTCGAGTAGTACTCGTTCTCGATCTGCAGGATGTTGGTGTTGAGCTGCACCCACTCGCCATCGACATGGGTGCCGATCTCGACGTAGGGCGGGTACGGCGTGCCCACGGCCCGACGCAGGCTGTCGGTATAGCTGGCCAGGTTGTTGTAGCAGGGCGTGAGGCCGGCCTGGGCATTGCTCTGGTAGCCCAGGTCGCTCATGCGCAGGCTGGTGGCATAGGGCAGGAACAGGGTCTCGGGATCGAGCTCTTCGAGCTGGTGCGCGTGGCCCCGCAGGAAGCCTTTGTCCAGGGCCGGCGAGGCGCCGAACAGGTACATCAGCAGCCAGCTGTAGCGGCGGAAGTTGCGGATCAGCGCGATATAGGCCGAGGACTGGAAATCGCGATCGCTTTCGTCGCTGCCTTCGGCGGTGCGCAGCAGCGGCCACAGCGTTTCGGGCAGCGAGAAGTTGTAATGGATGCCGGCGATGCATTGCATGGTGCGGCCGTAGCGCAGGGCCAGGCCCTTGCGGTACACGTGCTTGAGCTTGCCGATGTTCGAGGTGCCGTACTCGGCGATCGGGATATCCTCCTCGGCCGGCAGCACGCAGGGCATCGACGGGCTCCACAGGTATTCGTCACCCAGCTTGCTATAGACGAAGCGGTGGGTCTGCTCGAGGCTTTCGAGCACCTGGGCGGGGTCGGGCAGGGCCGGGGTGATGAACTCCAGCAACGACTCGGAATAGTCGGTGGTGATCAGCTCGTTGGTCAGCGCCGAACCCAATGCCTCTGGATGAGGGGTCTGGGCCAGGCGACCTTCGTCGGTCACGCGCAGGCATTCGCGCTCAATACCGTGCAGGCACTGCTTGAGCAGGGGAAGATTGGCGCCGAGCAGGCTCAGGCGGCGGTTGAGGAGGTCGCTCAAGATGTATTCCTTCACGCGTCAGTCGCCCCAATATGGGGGTAGAAATAACGGTCTACAAGGGTAGGTAGAAAGGAACTGGCGTTGTCGCCTGGTTTACGCGGTTCCGGCAGTGCCAGCGCACTGCCGAAAAATACCGCAGATACCGCTTGGTGGGCTATAGAACTGCAAAGGTTCCTTGCGCTTTCGCCACCAGTTTGTCGCCTTGGACTACGTCGGCGTCGACTACCAGCGTACGTCGCCCGGCGTGCAGCACGCGGGCGGTGCACAGTACTTCACCGTCGCTGATGGCACGCATGTAGTTGATCTTGCATTCGACGGTGACGCTTTGCTGGTCGAAACCATGGCTGGCCGAGCAGGCCAGGCCCATGGTGATGTCCACCAGGCTGAAGATCGCCCCACCGTGCAGCTTCTGGCCACGGTTGCGCAACTGCGGCTCCAGAGCCAGGGCGACCTCGGCAACGCCGGTATCCAGGCGTTGCACGCGGCAGCCGAGAAGCTGGCTGTAGGCGCTGTGGACTAACTCCTTGGGAATTTCCATCATTTCTTCTTCAGTTGCTTGGCGTTGGCGAACAGGGCGGCCATGGCGTTGTTGGCCGGGGCTGCCGTGGTGGTTTCGCGTGGGCGCGGGGCCTGCTGCTGGCGGTTGCCGCCATTGCCACGGCCGCCGCCGCGGTTACCGTCGACCTTCTCGCCCGGGGTGTCGCTCATGCGCATGGACAGCCCGACGCGCTTGCGCGGGATGTCCACCTCCATGACCTTGACCTTGACCACGTCACCGGCCTTGACCGCTTCACGTGGGTCCTTGATGAACTTCTCCGACAGCGCCGAGATGTGCACCAGGCCGTCCTGGTGCACGCCGATGTCGACGAAGGCACCGAAGTTGGTGACGTTCGTCACCACGCCTTCGAGGATCATGCCCGGCTCCAGGTCCTTGAGGTCTTCGACGCCGTCCTGGAAGGTGGCGGTCTTGAACTCGGGGCGTGGGTCGCGCCCGGGTTTGTCCAGCTCCTGGAGAATGTCGGTGACGGTGGGCAGGCCGAAGGTTTCGTCGGTGAATTTCTTCGGGTCGAGGCGCTTGAGGAAACCGCTGTCGCCGATCAGCGAGCGGATGTCTCGGTCAGTGTCGGCGGCGATGCGCTGCACCAGCGGGTAGGCCTCGGGGTGCACGGCGGAGGCGTCGAGCGGGTTGTCGCCGTTCATCACGCGTAGGAAGCCTGCGGCCTGTTCGAAGGTTTTCTCGCCCAGGCGGCTGACCTTTTTCAGCGCCGCACGGGTGGCGAACGGGCCGTTGGCGTCGCGGTGGGCGACGATGTTCTGGGCCAGGGTCGCGTTGAGGCCGGAGATGCGCGTCAGCAGCGCCACCGAGGCGGTGTTGACGTCTACGCCGACGGCGTTCACGCAGTCCTCGACCACGGCGTCCAGGCCACGCGCCAGTTTCACCTGGGAGACATCGTGCTGGTACTGGCCGACACCAATCGATTTCGGGTCGATCTTCACCAATTCGGCCAGTGGATCCTGCAGGCGACGGGCGATCGACACGGCGCCACGAATCGACACGTCCAGGTCGGGGAACTCGCGGGCGGCCAGTTCCGAGGCCGAATACACCGACGCACCGGCTTCGGAAACCATGATCTTGGTGATCTTCAGTGCCGGGTACTTTTTAACCAGCTCCGCCACCAGTTTGTCGCTCTCGCGGCTGGCAGTGCCGTTGCCGATGGCAATCAGCTCCACCGAGTGCTTGGCGCACAGCGCGGCCATGATCGAAAGGGTCCGGTCCCAGTCGTTCTTCGGCGCGTGCGGGTAGACCGTGGTGTGGTCCAGCAGCTTGCCGGTGGCGTCGACCACGGCGATCTTGCAGCCGGTGCGCAGGCCTGGGTCGAAGCCCAGGGTGGCGCGTGGGCCTGCCGGAGCGGCCAGCAGCAGGTCGTGCAGGTTGTGGGCGAAGACGTTGATGGCCTCGCCTTCGGCGTTGTCGCGCAGCTCGCCGAACAGGTCGGTTTCCAGGTGGGTGTAGAGCTTCACTTTCCAGGTCCAGCGCACCACTTCGCCGAGCCACTTGTCGGCCGGACGGTTGCGGTTCTCGATGCCGACGTGGTTGCCGATCATCAGTTCGCACGGGTGCAGGGTGCCGGGCAGCTCCTCGCCGACCTTCAGCGAGGCGCTCAGCACGCCTTCGTTACGGCCACGGAAGATCGCCAGGGCGCGGTGCGACGGTGCGCTGCGCAGCAATTCGTCATGGGCGAAGTAGTCGCGGAACTTGGCGCCTTCTTCCTCCTTGCCAGCCACCACGCGGGCGCTGAGCACCGCTTCCTGCTTGAGGAAGTTGCGCAGCTTGTCGAGCAGGGCGGCGTCTTCGGCAAAGCGCTCCATGAGGATGTACTTGGCGCCCTCGAGCACTGCCTTGACGTCGGCAAAGCCTTTTTCAGCGTCGACGAAGCGTGCGGCTTCGGTTTCCGGGGTGAGGTTGGGGTCGTCGAACAGGCTGTCGGCCAGCTCGCCAAGGCCGGCTTCCAGGGCGATCTGGCCCTTGGTGCGGCGTTTTTGCTTGTACGGCAGGTAGAGGTCTTCGAGGCGGGTCTTGGTGTCGGCCAGCTTGATCTCGCGGGCCAGTTCCGGGGTCAGTTTGCCTTGCTCCTCGATGCTCGAGAGGATGCTGGCACGACGTTCGTCGAGTTCGCGCAGGTAGCGCAGGCGCTCTTCCAGGTGGCGCAGTTGGGTGTCGTCCAGGCTGCCGGTCACTTCCTTGCGGTACCGGGCAATGAAGGGCACGGTCGAGCCTTCGTCCAACAGGCCCACGGCCGCCTCGACCTGTTGTGGACGCACGCCCAGTTCTTCGGCGATACGGCTGTTGATGCTGTCCATGTAAACCACCTGACAATTGTGAATACGGGGCCGCGAGGGGGCATGGGGCCCGACGGCGCTGGATGAAAGCGGCGCATTATACCCATCGAGGCCGGGTTGCGGTGATGGCGCCAGGCCAGTTGCCGAGGCCGGGAACTGGCGCCTCGGGAAAAATCTGCTAACAATGCACACGGCACGCACGGCAATGGCTACGCCATAATGTGCGGCGATATCAGAGGAGTTATTCATGACCGGCACCGCAAACAACGCTGAAGGCGAAAAGATTCTCATCGTCGATGACGATCCAGGGCTGAGCAGCCTGCTGGAGCGTTTCTTCACCAGCAAGGGCTACCGCGCCCGTGCGGTGCCCAATACCGAACAGATGGATCGCCTATTGCAGCGTGAGGTCTTCAACCTGGTGGTGCTCGACCTCATGCTCCCCGGCGAAGATGGCCTGACGGCGTGCAGGCGCCTGCGCCAAGCGAACAACCAGATCCCGATCATCATGCTTACCGCCAAGGGCGACGAGCTGAGCCGCATCAAGGGCCTCGAGCTGGGCGCCGACGACTACCTGGGCAAGCCGTTCAACCCCGACGAGCTGATGGCCCGCGTCAAGGCCGTGCTGCGCCGCCAGGCGCCAAGCGTGCCGGGTGCCCCGGGCAGCGAGGAAGAAACGGTCACTTTCGGCGACTACGAGCTGTCGCTGGCTACCCGCGAGCTCAAGCGTGGCGCCGAGGTGAACATGCTCACCACCGGTGAATTCGCCGTGCTCAAGGCCCTGGTCATGCACGCCCGTGAGCCGCTGACCCGCGACAAACTGATGAACCTGGCCCGCGGTCGTGAGTGGGACGCTTTGGAGCGCTCCATCGACGTGCAGATCTCGCGCCTGCGCCGCATGATCGAACCGGACCCGTCCAAGCCGCGCTACATCCAGACCGTATGGGGCGTGGGCTACGTGTTCGTACCGGACGGAAACGCCGGTAAATGATCATGTCTCGCCATCGATGAAAACGCCGCTGTGGTTCCCGCAGAGCTTCTTCGCGCGCACGCTGTGGCTGGTGCTGATCGTCGTCCTGTTCTCCAAGGCTCTGACCCTGGTCTACCTGCTGATGAACGAGGACGTGCTGGTCGACCGCCAGTACAGCCACGGCGTGGCGCTGACCCTGCGCGCCTATTGGGCGGCAGATGAAGAAAACCGCGACAAGATCGCCGAAGCCGCGGGCCTGATCCGCGTAACCGGCTCCGGCGTGCCGGAAGGCGAGCAGCATTGGCCCTATAGCGAGATCTACCAGCGGCAGATGCAGGCCGAGCTGGGTGAGGACACCGAGGTACGCCTGCGCATACACGCACCGCCCGCCTTGTGGGTGAATGCTCCCAGCCTGGGCCCGGGCTGGCTGAAAGTGCCGCTTTACCCCACCCGCTGCGCGGGCAGAAGATCTGGAACGTGTTGGGCTGGTTCCTGGCCATCGGCCTGCTGTCCACCGCTTCTGCCTGGATTTTCGTGCGCCAGCTCAACCAGCCCCTCAAGCGCCTGGTGTTCGCCGCCCGCCAGTTGGGGCAGGGACGCAGCGTGCGACTGCCGATCAGCGATACCCCGAGCGAGATGACCGAGGTGTACCGGGCCTTCAACCAGATGGCCGAGGACGTCGAGCAGGCAGGGCGCGAACGCGAGCTGATGCTGGCTGGGGTTTCCCACGACCTGCGCACGCCCTTGACCCGCCTGCGCCTTTCGCTGTCGCTGATGGGCGACGACAGCGAACTCAGCGATGACATGGTGCGTGACATCGAGGACATGGACGCGATTCTCGACCAGTTCCTGGCTTTCATTCGCGATGGCCGTGACGAACCGGTGGAGGAGGTCGATCTCGCCGACCTGGTGCGCGAGGTGGTGGCGCCCTACAACCAGCCGGACGAGCGCGTGCGCCTGTGCCTGGAGCCGATCCCGCCGTTCCCGCTGCGCCGGGTGTCGCTCAAGCGCATGCTTGGCAACCTGATCGGCAACGCCCTGCACCATGCTGGCAAGGGCGTCGAGGTGGCTGCCTATGTCTCGGGTGACGAGAGCGCCCCCTACGTGGTGCTCAGCGTGCTGGACCGTGGCGCGGGGATCGACGAGTCGGAGCTGGAATCCATCTTCAACCCGTTCATTCGTGGTGACCGGGCGCGGGGCGGCAAGGGCACCGGGCTGGGCCTGGCCATCGTCAAGCGGATTGCCGCGCAGCATGGCGGTAATGTGGAGTTGCGTAATCGGTCCGGCGGTGGGATCGAGGCGCGGGTCAGGCTGCCGTTGGGGTTGTTGCTGCCGCGTAACGCCGTTTGAAATCCGTGCGGGCCTTTCGCAGGCCCGCCCAGGTCTGATTCAGCCTTTGCCCTTGGTCCGGGTCTGGTTGGGCCCGCCGTTCTTTTCCAGGTGCTCGATGATCATTCCGGCGACGTTCTTGCCGGTGGTCACTTCGATACCTTCGAGCCCCGGTGACGAATTCACCTCCATCACCAGCGGCCCATGGTTCGAACGCAGGATATCGACCCCAGCCACGCTCAGGCCCATGACCTTGGCGGCACGAATGGCGGTCATGCGCTCCTCGGGGTGATCTTGATCAGGCTCGCCACGCCGCCACGGTGCAGGTTGGAGCGGAACTCCCCGGGCTTGGCCTGGCGCTTCATCGAGGCGATGACCTTGTCGCCGACCACGAAGCAGCGGATGTCGGCGCCGCCGGCTTCCTTGATGTACTCCTGGACCATGATGTTCTGCTTCAGGCCCATGAACGCTTCGATCACCGATTCGGCGGCCTTGGTGGTTTCGCAGAGCACCACGCCGATGCCTTGGGTACCCTCGAGCACCTTGATCACCAGCGGGGCACCATTGACCATCTGGATCAGGTCGGGGATGTCGTCGGGCGAGTGGGCGAAACCTGTGATCGGCAAGCCGATACCGCGCCGCGACAGCAGTTGCAGCGAGCGCAGCTTGTCTCGCGAGCGGGCGATGGCCACCGACTCGTTGAGCGGGTAGACCCCCATCATCTCGAACTGGCGCAGCACCGCACAGCCATAGAAGGTCACCGAAGCGCCGATGCGCGGGATCACCGCATCGAAGCCTTCCAGCGGCTTGCCGCGATAATGGATCTGCGGCTTGTGGCTGGCGATGTTCATGTAGGCCCGCAGGGTATCGATCACTACCATTTCGTGGCCACGCTGGGTACCGGCTTCGACCAGGCGGCGGGTGGAATACAGACGCGGATTGCGCGACAGCACAGCGATCTTCATGCAGCACCTGTTACAGGAGAGAGAGTGGCCGGGTAGGCCGGTTTGTCTTGAACGTACTTGAGCCCAGGGTTGACTACCAATTGCGCCTGGACGAGCGCCTTGGAGCCGAGTAGCAGGCGGTAACGCATGTTCTTGCGGCAGGCGAGGGTGAACTCGACCTGCCACACTTCATCGCCCAGGGCCAGCGATGTGCGGATCACATAGCGAGTCTGGGCTTGGCCGTTGGAGCTCTTGATGGTTTTCATGGCGACCAGTGGTGCCTCGCAGCGGCGATGGCGCAGTTGCACCACAGAGCCCAGGTGCGCGGTAAAGCGCACCCAGCGCTGGCCATCGCGCTCGAAGGGTTCCACCTCGGTGGCGTGCAGGCTGGAGGTGCTGGCGCCGGTATCGATCTTGGCTCGCAGGCCGGCGACGCCCAGGTCGGGTAGCGCGACCCACTCGCGCAGGCCGATCATAGTCAGATGGTCAAATGTCTTCACGAAGCGCACCCTGCGAATGAGGTGGTGAACTGTAAGCACGGCGGCGATTTTTTGCATCCGAAGCTTACGGTAGTACAGTTCGATGAAAGACAGAATTCGAGGTAGAAGATGGCAGGCAAGCAAGAGGATGACGACAAGGTTCGCCTGGATAAATGGCTATGGGCGGCACGCTTCTACAAGACGCGTGCGCTAGCCAAGGCGGCCATCGAAAGTGGCAAGGTGCATTGCCGCGGTGAGCGTTGCAAGCCAGGCAAGGAGCCCCGGGTGGGCGACGAATTCGTCCTGCGCACCGGCTTCGACGAGCGCACGGTGGTGGTCAAGGCGTTGTCGGTGGTGCGGCGCGGGGCGCCAGAGGCGCAGACGTTGTATGAGGAGACCGAAGAAAGCGTGCGCCGTCGCGAGCAGGCGGCCGAGTTGCGCAAGGCTGGAGCGCTGGGGGTGACCAGTGACGGTCGACCGAACAAGAAGCAACGCCGGCAGATTCACCAGTTGCATGGCAGTTTCGAGTAGTGCTCATCGCCGGCAAGCCGGTTCCTACAGCTATCGAATTGGCCCTGTAGGCGCTGGCTTGCCGACGATGAGCCGCAAAGCGGCTCGGTTTGCTAGCGCATCACTGCCAGGCGCCCGACCAATGGCAACTTGCCCATCAGCCTGAACAGCGGCGCCGTCCAGCGCAGCAGCAGGGCGCTGCCCTTGGCCGCCAGCGGCGTATGACAGCTCCAGCCCAGCGCCAGCACTGCCATCAGCAGGCCACCGATGTAGTCGTCCTGGCCCCAGTGGGCACCGGCCACCAGGCGCGGCATCATGAACAGGAAGGCCAGGCCCCAGATCACCAGGTACTGCACCAGGCGACGGCTGAACAGGCTCATGAACAGCGCCCAGATCAACAGCACCGAGGCGTGGTCGCCGGGGAAACTGTTGCTGGAGCGGTCCTTGAGCTCCCAGGCCTTTTCCAGCTTCGGGTAGTAGTCGCTCAGGTGCACGACGTTGTCGAACACCATCGACGGGCTGTCATGTTGCCAACCCATTGCATCCACCCACTTGGAAAACAGTGCGCGAATCACCACTAATAGGATCAGCGTGACGAGAAAACCGAAAAAGGCTTCGCGTACCTGCGGTGCCTTGAACACGAAGTTGCCGCGGATCAGCACGGCCAGCAGGATCAGGCCGACTACGATATCGAAGGGCCGCAGGCTGCCAACGGTCCAGATGTAGCGCCAGGTGGTGTTGTCTGCCAGGGGTGCATTGAGGCTGTGGAACAGCCACTCGTCGAAAGTCAGGCAGAGGATCTGGCCAAACGGCCATAACCAGAAACACAGTAGAGCGATGGGTAGCAGGGTACAGGCTACCAGGGGCCCCCAAGACCACCTTGCTTGGAACAGGGGTCGATTGTCCATAAAATGCCTCTATTGCAAACAGTAATCGGAGCGCCTCGTGAGCGCTCTGTCATGGGCTTGTGCAGATTCGCGACATCCCGTGTAACCATTTTGTCATCATTTTCAGATAGCCAAAACCTATGAGCGACTTGCCAGATACCGATTTCACCCAACGTTTCATCTTCGACGACCGCGATGTGCGCGGCGAGTGGGTGGAGCTCGAGGACAGCTACGCCGCGGTGCTGGCGCGTCACCAGTACCCCGCGCCCGTGCAGACCCTGCTCGGCGAGCTGATGGCCGCCACTGCACTGCTGGTGGGCGCGCTCAAGTTCGACGGGCTGCTGATTCTGCAGGCGCGCTCGCCAGGGCCGATTCCACTGCTGATGGTCGAGTGCTCGGGTGAGCGCGACATCCGCGGCATGGCCCGCTACGAAGCGGACCAGATCCCGGCCGACGCGACCCTGGCGCAACTGATGCCCGATGGCCACCTGACCCTGACCATCGACCCGGTCAAGGGCCAGCGCTACCAGGGTACCGTGGACCTCGACGGCGCCAATTTGTCGGAGTGCTTCACCAACTATTTCGTTCAGTCGCAGCAGCTCAACACCCGCTTCTGGCTCGACACTTCCACCGGCAAGGCCCGCGGCCTGTTGCTCCAGCAGCTTCCGCGCGACCGCCAACCGGACGATGAAGAGCGTGAGGAAAGCTGGCAGCACGTGGTGGCCCTGGCCAGCACCCTCAAGCCCGAGGAGTGGAGCCTGGACAACGAAACGCTGCTGCATCGCCTGTACCACGAGGATGCCGTGCGCCTGTTCGATATCCACCCGCTGCGCTTCAAATGCAGTTGCTCTCGCGAACGATCCGGCAATGCGCTGGTCAGTCTTGGCGAGCACGACGCCAAGCAGCTGGTGGAAGAATGCGGCGGAAAAGTGGAAATTGACTGCCAGTTCTGCAACGAACGCTACTTCTTCGATGCCAGCGACGTCGCGCAACTGTTTGCCGGAGGCGGCACTGACCTGGCGTCAGACACTCGTCACTGAAACGTTTAAGTTCAGGGGAATCTCCTGTCGAATTGCGCAAAAGAGCGGTTCTGACAGGAGGGGCCTACTTTTTTTGGGCGTTTCTGGCATAATCCGGCCACTTTTTTCGCTGTAGTAGTTTTTTCGAGACAACTACAAAACGTTTGGAGCACTCGGCCTCGGGCCGGATGGGGTATCTCATGACGCAAGCCAACAACACCGTGTACACCGACCTGAGCGTCGATGAACTGGTAAAAGAAGCGCTGCAACGCGGTGAAGGCGTGCTGGCCGATACTGGCGCACTGGTAGTCGAGACCGGCCACCGTACCGGCCGTTCGCCGGCCGACCGTTTCATCGTAGAAGAACCTTCCACCCAGGACGCCATCGCCTGGGGCCCGATCAACCGCAAGTTCCCGGCCGACAAGTTCGATGCGCTGTGGGACCGCGTCGAGGCATTCAACAACGCCCAGGATCACTTCGTTTCCTACGTTCACGTAGGGGCGGCAGCCGAACACTACCTGCCGGTGAAGATGACCACCCAGACTGCCTGGCAGAACCTGTTCGGTCGTTGCCTGTTCATCAATCCGGAGCAGTTCAACCCGGCTGGCCGCGACCAGTGGCAGATCCTCAACGTCGCCAACTTCGTCTGCGAGCCTGAGCGTGACGGCACCAACTCCGATGGCTGCGTGATCATCAACTTCGCGGCCAAGAAAGTGCTGATTGCGGGCATGCGCTACGCCGGCGAAATGAAGAAAGCCATGTTCTCGGTGCAAAACTTCCTGCTGCCGGCCGCCGACGTACTGCCGATGCACTGCGCGGCGAACATCGGTGAAGAGGGCGACGTGACCCTGTTCTTCGGCCTGTCCGGCACCGGCAAGACCACCCTGTCGGCCGACGAGAGCCGTTACCTGATCGGTGACGACGAGCACGGCTGGGGCGAAGGCGTCGTCTTCAACATGGAAGGTGGCTGCTACGCCAAGTGCATCGACCTGTCCGAGAAGAACGAGCCGGTCATCTGGAAAGCCATCAAGCATGGCGCAGTGCTGGAGAACGTGGTTCTCGATGCCAACAAGCACGCCGACTACGCCGATGTCAGCCTGACCCAGAACAGCCGCGCCGCCTACCCGCTGGAGCACGTGGCCAAGCGTGCCGAGGCCAACCTGGGCGGCGAGCCGAACGCAGTGATCTTCCTGACCTGCGACCTGACCGGTGTTCTGCCTCCGGTATCGATCCTGAACAACGAACAGGCTGCCTATCACTTCCTGTCCGGCTACACCGCGCTGGTCGGTTCGACCGAGATGGGTTCGGGCGGCGGCATCAAATCGACCTTCTCCACCTGCTTCGGCGCGCCGTTTTTCCCGCGCCCGGCGGGTGAATACGCCGAGCTGCTGATCAAGCGCATCAACGCGTTCGGCTCCAAGGTCTACCTGGTCAACACCGGCTGGACCGGCGGTGGCTACGGTGTCGGCAAGCGCTTCAGCATCCCGACCACCCGTGGCGTGATCGCTGCCATTCAGAGCGGTGCTCTGGTCGGCGCCGAAACCGAGCACCTGGACATCATCAACCTGGACGTGCCGAAGGCCGTTCCAGGCGTCGACACCGAGCTGCTCAACCCGCGCAACACCTGGGCTGACAAAGCTGCCTACGACGCTGCTGCCCTGGGCCTGGCCAAGCTGTTCACCGAGAACTTCAAGAAGTTCGACGTGTCCGAGGCCATCAAGGCTGCCGGTCCTCAGCTGTAAGCTGTCGCTGGTTGGAATGAGAAAGCCGCCCCTCGGGGCGGCTTTTTGGTTTCTAGTATCAAGGCCATTGCTGACGTGCATGCAGTATGCGGATAATTTCAACGCGCTCGTCCAAAATGCGATACACCATCACGTAGTTCGGCCTCCCGACGATTTCTCGTGTACTCGGATATCGTCCTAGTTTGTACAGCCGAGGTGTTTGAGCGGCGCGCCTGGCTTTGTCTCTGAAGCTTTCATCTAGCAAAATGGCGGCTTCAGGATTGTCTGCTGCAACGCGCTCCATGATGCGCAAACGGTCCTTGAGCGCCATGTCTCGCCAAACCAGGCGCATCAGCAGCGTTTGGCTTTGAGTTTGGCGTGGTGATCTGCAAACATCCGCTCGGCGTCTTCGTCATCGATGACGGCAGCATTGTCGTTCAGGCTTACCTCCACCTGTTGGTGAAACCAAGCTTCGTAGGCGGCTGCTTGATGGGCGCGTTTGAGCGCTTGGGCACGGTCTGGCCGCTGGTAGGTAGCCAACTGCTTCGGGTCAAACGTAGAAGCGTCAACCTGAAAGTGGTCGATACCTAGACCCAGCAGATAGCTGACCAGGGTCTCGAACTTCTTGAACAATCGGACGTTGCCGCTTCGTTGGGCGATGAGAACATGCTCCAATTGGTTGACGTCCACTTGGATGGACCAGCCGCCGGGCTGACTTACAATGTGAGTCGCATTGATGCTGCCGGATGCCACCATTTGGCTGAGGTGGGCATGATCGAGCTGATGAGTAGGCACTGGTGTATTTCTCGCGTTCATCGGGGTCCACCATGCTATGCAATCTATAAATGATTGCCGACTATAGGCTTCCTATATTGCTGTGGGAAGCGTCTCCCTAATGCAGTCACACTGGACCTGTCATGAACGAATCCCCAGGCCGCACCTCCTTCTCTCACTTCCACCCGATCCTCACCCGCCCCCAGGACAACGACCTCAACGGCCATATCGCCGGCGCCACCGTCCACGGTTTCTTCGAAACCGCGATCCAGGCCTTCCTGGTCGAGCAGGCCGAACTGGACCTGCGCGAAGGCGAGCTGGCGGCGTTCGTGGTCAGTTCCGCGGCGGACTTCTATGCACTGCCCGGCTTCCCGGACGTGCTTGAGGTGGGGCTGGGTGTCACGCGGCTGGTGGGCAGCACGGTGGAATACCGCCTGGCGCTGTTCCGTCCGGGAGAGCCGGAGGCCTGCGCGGCGGGCACGGTGGTACAGGTGTTCGTCGAGCGCTACAGTGGCCGTCCGTTGGCCTTGCCAGAGACGCTGCAGGCCATCCTGGCCGGCCTGGCGCTCGACCGGCAGGCATGAAAAAGCCCCGCCGGTAAGGGCGGGGCTCTTCTGGCTACCTAGGCTGTGCCCCAGGTATCAGTCGCGCCAGTGGCGCTTGTGCTTGCGGTGGCCGTAATGGTGGCCACGGTCCCAGTGGCGGCGATCGTCGTCATAGCCGCGACGGTAGCGGCGCCCATCATGACGGTCGTCGTCGTCGGCCTTGTTGCCCAGGTAGTTACCCAGGGCGCCACCGGCACCGCCGCCTGCAGCTGCACCGATGTAGCTGCCGGTGGTACCGCCGACCGAACGACCGACCACGTTGCCGCCTGCGGCGCCCAGTGCGCCACCGATGGCGGCCTCGCCACGCTGGCGTTTGTCGGCACCCAGGGCACCGCCGGCTGCACCGCCGAGACCCGCACCAATGGCGCCGCCGGTGCTACCACCGATGGAGTTGCCCACCACGGAGCCGAGTACCCCACCCAATGCGCCGCCAATGCCAGCCTCGGTATTGCCGCCTGCCATGGCAACGCCGCTGAGCAAGCTGAAAGACAACAACAGAATCGAGGAGTACTTCTTCATCAAGAGAGCCTCATAGGGATGACGAGGCGAATGTGAGGCTCTTGAGGGCGCCTGGCAACGCAAATCCGACGAGTAGCACGAGTTGTACACAATTATCTAAGTTATTGTTTTTCGGGTGAAACTTTCCTGATTTTTGCTTGTCTGAGGTATTTATGACAAAGCCCTGAACCGTTACGGAACAGGGCTTTTTTCGTTTCTGGCACCTCTGGCCGCCGAGGCGGCTTTTAGAGGATGCGTCCGTTGTCCTGGGCTCGCTCAAGCTTGATGGCGACGAACTTCGACGTCGGCGTATGGCTGCCGTCGCCAATGCTCTCCAGCGGAATCAACGGGTTCACCTCCGGATAGTACGCCGCCGCCTGCCCGGCAGGAATATCGAACGCCAGCAGGGTGAAGCCACGTACCCGGCGCACGTGCGCATCGCCCCACAGCGAGACGATGTCCACCTTCTGCCCCGGCTGGAAGCCCAGTCGCACGATGTCGGCTTCATTGACGAACAGTACGTCACGCTGGCCGCGTACGCCACGATAACGGTCGTCCAGGCCGTAGATGGTGGTGTTGTACTGATCGTGCGAGCGCATCGACTGCATGATCAGGTCCGGCACCTGGCCGCTGGCGCGCACTCGTTCATCGAGCAGGGTGTCCGGCAGCAGGTTGGCCTTGAAGTTGGCGCGACCGGTGCTGGTTTTCCATTCACGGCTGCCCGCGCTGTTGCCCAGGTAGAAGCCGCCCGGATGGCGCAGGCGCTCGTTGAAGCCGGCAAAACCGGCGATGGTGTCGCCGATCAGGTCGCGGATGCGGTCGTAGTCGGCCACCAACCAATGCCAGTCCACCGGTTTCTTGCCCAGCGTGGCGGCCGCGATGCCGGCGATCACCGCAGGCTCGGAGCGCATCTGGGTGGACAGGGGTTTCAGTTGGCCGTTGGAGGCGTGAACCATGCTGAACGAGTCTTCCACGGTGACCGCCTGCGGGCCGTCGGCCTGCAGGTCGATGTCGGTGCGCCCCAGGCATGGCAGGATCAGTGCCTGCTTGCCGTGGACCAGGTGGCTGCGGTTGAGCTTGGTGCTGATGTGCACGGTCAGCTCGCAGTTGCGCAATGCCTGGGCGGTGCGCTCGGTATCCGGGGTCGCCTGGGCGAAGTTGCCGCCCAGGCCGATGAACACCTTGGCCCGGCCGTCGAGCATGGCGTGGATGGCTTCGACGGTGTTGTGGCCGTTATGGCGCGGCACCGGGAAATTGAAGCGTCGTTCGATGGCGTCGAGCAGCGCGACCGGTGGGCGTTCGTTGATGCCCATGGTGCGGTCGCCCTGCACGTTGCTGTGGCCGCGCACCGGGCACAGGCCGGCGCCGGGCACGCCGACGTTGCCGCGCAGCATCTGCAGGTTGACGATCTCCTGGATGGTCGGCACCGAATGGCGGTGCTGGGTGATGCCCATCGCCCAGCACATGATCACGCGTTTGCCACGGCAGTACATGCGCGCGGCCAGTTCGATGTCGGCCAGCTCCAGGCCCGACTGGGCCTGGATGTGCTCCCAGGAGGTGCTGTCGACCACGGCCAGGTATTCGTCGACGCCATGGCCATGCTCGGCGATGAACACGTGGTCGAACACGGCGGGCTCGCCCTTGGCCTGGGCCTCGCGCTCCCACTGCAGGAGGAACTTGGCCATGCCGCGCAGCATCGCCATGTCGCCACCCAGGGCCGGGCGGAAGAATGCGGTATTGGTCGGGCGGTCGCTGTTTGTGAGCATTTCCAGCGGGTTCTGCGGGTGCTGGAAGCGTTCCAGGCCGCGTTCCTTTAGCGGGTTGATGCACACCACCTGGGCGCCGCGGTTCACTGCGTCGCGCAACGGGTCGAGCATGCGCGGGTGATTGGTGCCGGGGTTCTGGCCCCAGACGAAGATCGCATCGGCATGCTCGAAGTCGTCGAAGGTCACGGTGCCCTTGCCGACGCCGACGCTCTGCCCCAGGGCCACGCCGCTGGCCTCGTGGCACATGTTCGAGCAGTCGGGGAAATTGTTGGTGCCGTAGGCGCGCACGAACAGCTGGTACAGGTACGCCGCTTCGTTGCTGGCGCGGCCCGAGGTGTAGAACTCGGCCTGGTCCGGTGTGGTCAGGCCGTTCAGGTGGCGGGCGATCAGGGCGAAGGCGGCGTCCCATTCAATGGGCTGGTAGCGATCGCTTTGCGGGTCATAGACCATCGGCTCGGTCAGCCGACCCTGGTATTCGAGCCAGTAGTCGCTCTGCGCCAGCAGCGCGCTGACGCTGTAGCGAGCGAAGAAGCCGGCATCGACACGGCGCTTGGTGGCTTCCCAGTTGACCGCCTTGGCGCCGTTCTCGCAAAACTTGACCATGCCGCTTTCGGGCGAGTCGCCCCAGGCGCAGCCAGGGCAGTCGAAACCGCCGTTCTGGTTGGTCTTGAGCAGGGCGCGGATGTTCTTCAGCGCGTTGTCGCTGCCGACCCAGGCTTTGGCCACGCTGCGCAAGGCTCCCCAGCCACCGGCGGGGCCATCGTAGGGCTTGTAGCGTGGGGAAGAGGCGGGGGCGTTGTCTGGGAGGTGCTGGTACGAGGTCACGGCTGTTGAGACTCCGCCGCAGGGCTGTAGACCCGCGGTGCGCTGTGTTTGGGCAGATGGATGAGGTTTAGGTTGTGCTTGCGTGCCCATTGCAGGGCCAGGCCCGTGGGCGCCGACAGGCTGACCAGGGTCTGGATGCCGGCGCGCAGGACTTTCTGGATCAGCTCCAGGCTGCAGCGGCTGGTGACGATGGCCAGGCCGCCCGTGGCGTCGATGCCTTGGCGCAGCAGCGCGCCAATCAGCTTGTCCAGGGCGTTGTGCCGGCCGATGTCTTCACGGCCCAGCAGCAGTTCGCCCTGATCGTTCATGAACAGCGCCGCATGCACCGCGCCGCAGTGTTGGCCGAGAGGCTGGAAAGCGTCGATGCGCTGGCGCAGACCAGCCAGCCAGTGCGCTGGAGGCAACGGGGCGCCCGGCAGCACGGCCAGTTCCGGCAGCGCCTGCTCCAGGGCCTCGACCCCGCACAGGCCACAGCCGCTGGTGCCGGCCAATTGCCGGCGCTGATTCTTCAGGTTCCAGAATGCGCGGCTGGAGATTTCCAGGTCGGCGTACATCGCCGAGCCGCTGCCGGAGAGCTTGAGGTCGTAGATTTCTGCGGTGCCTTCGACGATGCCACTGCCCACGCTGAAGCCGACCGCGAAGTCCTCGAGGTCGGTGGGGCTGACCAGCATCACCGCCTGGTTCAGGCCGTTGTAGACGATCGCCAGGGCGACTTCTTCGGCCAGCGGCGTGCTGGCCTGCGCGCTGTCGTCGAGCTGGACGTAGTCGTAGGTATTGCTGGCGGCGGGCATGGTCAAGGACGATGACGCCGCGCAGACCGGAGGTTTGCTATGCATCGGCGTGGATTACCGGCGGCTATCTGATAGCACAAGCCTAGGCTTGTGTGCCGGTGACGTCTAATCGCTAGGGTCTATGCCTTGATAGACCGCGTCGATTGGTCGCATTTGGGCAGGGTCGGCAATCGTGGCCTAGACTTCAGGGTTCGAGGTTTCGTCGACAAGGAGAACGTTATGAGTCTGATCGATTTCGTGAAGAACGTAGGTGAGAAGGTAGTCGACCTGCTGACCCCCGGTAATGCCAATGCCGAGACGCAGATCAAGGAACACGTGAAAAACGTCGGTTTGGGCAACCCGAACATCAGTGCCACTGTAGACGGCGACAAGGTCGTGCTCAAGGGTGAAGTGGCTAGCCAGGAGGAAAAGGAGAAGATCATCCTGGCGGCGGGCAATATCGAAGGCGTGGCCAAGGTCGATGCTGATGGTCTGACCGTGGCGGGAGCGACGGTCGTTACCCAGGCCCAGTTCGTAACGGTGCAGAAGGGTGAAACGCTGAGTGCAATTTCGCTGCGCGTTTATGGCAACGCCAACCAGTACAACAAGATCTTCGAGGCTAACAAGCCCTTGCTGAAAAGCGCGGACAAGATCTATGTGGGGCAGGTACTGCGTATTCCGCCCAAGGAATGATCATCAGGCTGTAACGGCCCTTTCGCGGGCAAGCCCGCCCACAAGTAACCCACAATGTTCGGACCTGTGGAGATCCTGTGGGAGCGGGCTTGCCCGCGAAGAGGCCCTCACAGGCCAACCAGTAACTCCCGGTAATCCTCCACCGCCGCGAACTCCTCGGTATCGCGAGGCTGTGCCTGGCTATCGGGCTGGCGCACCGCTAGCAGGTGTCCTATGCCGAATCGGCGGGCACTGCGCAAGATCGCGAGGGTATCGTCGATGAACAGACTGCGCTGCGGCTCGAAGCCGATATCGGCCTGCAACGCATCCCAGAACTGCGGACTTTCCTTCGGATAACCATAATCGTGCGAGCTGATCAGCCGCTCGAAGTAAGGCGCCAGCTCCACCCGCTCCAGTTTCAGCGACAGCGAATCGCGGTGGGCATTGGTGATCAGCACCACGCGCTTGCCAGCCTGGCGGATCGCCGCAAGGAAGGTGTCGGCATCCGGGCGCAGGGCGATCAGGTCGGCGATCTCGCGCTTGAGTTCGCGGATCGGCAGCTTCAGCTCGCGGCTCCAGAAGTCCAGGCAGTACCAGTTGAGGGTGCCGGCGTTGCGCTCGAACAGCGGCTGCAGCTCCATTTCCGCCAGCGCCCGGCTCACCCCATGCAGCTCGGCGTAGCGTTGTGGCAGGTGGTCGAGCCAGAAGCGGTTGTCGTAGTGCAGGTCGAGCAGGGTGCCGTCCATGTCCAGCAGGACGGTATCGATGGCGGACCAGGGAAGAACAGGCATGGGAAACTCTCGATCAGTCGGCAAGCCACGGTATAGTAACCCGTTCACGCCAAGGAGCCGCCCCATGCGCCAGAAACCCACCGTCCTCAGTCGCGAAATCGTCGCCAGCAGCCGCCTGTTCCGCGTCGAGGCCGTGCAATTGCGCTTCAGCAATGGCAACGAGCGCACCTACGAACGGCTGGTCGGCCGCGGCAATGGCTATGGCGCGGTGATGATCGTGGCCATGCTCGACGCCGAGCACGCGGTGCTGGTGGAAGAGTACTGCGGCGGAACCGACGAATACGAGCTGTCGCTGCCCAAGGGCCTGATCGAGCCGGGAGAGGACGTGCTGGCGGCGGCCGACCGTGAGCTCAAGGAAGAAGCCGGCTTTGGCGCACGCCAGCTGGAGCACCTGACCGAACTGTCGCTGTCGCCGGGCTACATGAGCCAGAAAATCCAGGTGGTACTGGCCAGCGATCTGTACGAAGAGCGCCTGGAGGGCGACGAGCCGGAGCCGATGCGCGTCGACAAGGTCAACCTGCGCGAGCTTTCGGCCCTGGCCATGCACCCGCAGTTCACCGAAGGGCGTGCCCTGGCGGCGTTGTACCTGGCCCGTGACCTGCTGATTCAGCGGGGGTTGTTCGAGGCATGAGCGACCAGCGACTGATGCATGAAGTGGTCAAGCTCGCCCTTTTGGCCGGCCATGCGATCCTGCCTTACTGGCGCGCCGACGTTGCCGTGCAGAGCAAGGCCGACGACTCCCCGGTGACCGCTGCCGACCTGGCCGCGCATCAGGTCATTGTCGACGGTTTGCAGGCGCTGGCGCCGCAGATCCCGGTACTGTCCGAGGAAGATTGCAATATCCCCCTGGCCGAACGTCAGGGCTGGCAGCGCTGGTGGCTGGTCGATCCCTTGGACGGGACCAAGGAATTCATCGCCGGCAGCGAGGAATTCACCGTCAATATCGCGCTGATCGAGAACGGTGAGGTGGTGTTCGGCGTGGTGACCATGCCAACCAACGGGCGCGCTTACTTCGGTGGACGCGGCCTGGGCGCCTGGCGCGCCGAGGCCGATGGTCAGGCCGTGGCGATCCAGGTGCGCGACACCCCGCCGGCCGATGGCCGCTTCACCGTGGTAGCCAGCCGCCGTCACTCCAGCCCCGAACAGGAGGCCTTGCTGGCCGGGCTGGGGGCTGTGGTGGGGGAGCTGGAGTTGGCCAATATCGGCAGCTCGTTGAAGTTCTGCCTGCTGGCCGAAGGCAGTGCCGACTGCTATCCGCGTCTGGCACCGACCTCGCAGTGGGACACGGCTGCGGCGCAAGGTGTATTGGAGGGGGCTGGCGGCGAAGTGATCGAAGTGGATGGCCAGCCGTTTCGCTATCCGGCGCGCGAATCGCTGCTCAATCCCTTCTTCCTGGCAATGCCTGCTGCGGCCGCCTGGCGCCAGGCGTTCATCGAGCAGCACATTGCAGGTCAGGCCTCATCGCCGGCGAGCCGGCTCCTACCGGATACGCCCAGCCTGTAGGAGCCGGCTTGCCGGCGACAGGGCCAGTGAAGTCAGCCTATCAGCGGTGCAAGACGTACTGCCCGCTGAAGGTCACGGCGGGCTCATCGCTGCCGGCGTTGCTCACCGTGGTCAGCAGCGTCAGGCGTGCCCGACCGCGGCGCTGGTACATCGTCAGGAAGCGCTCCCAGGTCTTTTCGTCCGGCGCCGCGCAGCGCGCCACCGCAGTGCCGGTCACCGGCAGTGGGTAGTTGATCAGGCCTTCCTGGATGACGATATGGCCGTCGTCGATGCCCTGCTCGCGCAGGCGCAGGTGCAACCAGCCCCAACCCACCAGCACGGCAGCGCAGTACAGGCTGCCACCGAACATGGTGCTCTTGTGGTTGACGTTGGCTGCCAGCGGTAGCTGCAGGCGCAGGCAGTGACCTTGCCAATCGATAACTTCCAAGCCCATCTCGCGGGTCAGGGGAATGTCGCTGTGCAGGACCGTTTGCAGGTACTGGGCGTCGGTGCTCATGGGCGGTTGTCCTCCTGGTCGTCGTGCCCGCTGCTGCCGCCCTCGAAGTGGAGGCCATGCTTGCGCAGCTTGTCGTGCAGTGTCTTGCGCGGAATACCCAGGGCTTCGGCCAGGCTGCGCATGGAGCCATGTGGCCGACCCAGTTCGGCGGCGATCAGCGAGCGCTCGAACTGCTCGACCTGTTCGCTGAGGTTGCCGACCACGACCGTGGTGGCAGTGGCCGGCGGCGGTGGTACCTGGCCGTCGAGTGCCAGTTCCAGGCCCAGGGCGAAACGTTCCGCGGCGTTCTGCAGCTCGCGGACGTTGCCTGGCCATTCGTGACGCAGCAGCATGGCACGGTGGCCCGGCTGCAGGCTGTGAGGCGTCAGGCCGTGGCGCTCGCTGGCGGCATCGGCGAAGTGCTGGAACAGCACCAGGATGTCATCGCCGCGCTCGCGCAGCGCTGGAATGCGCAGCGGCGCCACGTTGAGGCGGTAATAGAGGTCGGCGCGAAAGCGTCCCTGGTCGGCAGACTGGCGCAGGTCTTCCTTGGTCGCGGCGATGATGCGGATGTCCAGTGGGATCAACTGGTTGCCGCCCAGGCGCTCGACCACGCGCTCTTGCAGCAGGCGCAGCAGCTTCACCTGTACGTCCAGGCTCATGCTCTCGATCTCGTCGAGGAAAAGCGTACCGCCGTTGGCGAATTCGAACTTGCCGATGCGGCGCTTCTGCGCGCCCGTGAAGGCGCCGGGCTCATGCCCGAACAGCTCGCTCTCGACCACCGATTCGGCCAGGGCGCCGGCGTTGATGGCGACGAAGGGGCCGTCGCGGCGGCTGGACAGGTCGTGCAGTGCGCGCGCCACCACTTCCTTGCCAGCACCGGTCTCGCCAAGGATCAGCACGTCGGCGCGGGTCCCGGCCAGGGCGCCGATCTGCTCGCGCAGGCGCTGCATGGCCGGCGAGTGGCCGACCAGGCGCGTGGCCAGTTGCTGGCGATCGCTCAGGGCCAGGCGCAGGCTGCGGTTGTCCAGCACCAGGCGGCGCAGGGCCAGGGCACGGCGCACGCTGTCGAGCAGGGCATCACTGGCAAAGGGTTTTTCCAGAAAATCGTAGGCTCCGGCGCGCATCGCCTGCACCGCCAGGGGCACGTCGCCATGGCCGGTAATCAGTAGCACCGGCAGTTCGCTGTCGCGACCGTGCAGTTGCTCGAGCAGCTGCAAGCCATCGATGCCCGGCATGCGGATATCGCTGACCACCACGCCGGGCCAGTCCGGCTCGATGCGTTCGGCCAGGCCCTGGGCGTCTGCCAGGGCGAGCACCTTGAGCCCGGCCAGGTCCAGGGTCTGGCTCAGGGCCTGGCGCAGGTGGGGATCGTCGTCGACCAGGATCACCTGGGCGTGACTGTCGATCAGTGGCTCGGTCGTCATGCCGACGTATCCTCCGAAGATTGCAGGTTGGCACCGGGCTTGGCCACGCGCAGGCGCAGGGTGAGCAAGGCGCCGCCTTCCGGGTGGTTGCCCATCAGCAGTTCGCCGCCCAAGGCCAGCATCAGGCTCTCGCAGATGGCCAGCCCCAGGCCCAGGCCCTGGGTGCGGGTCTTGGTGGTGAAGAACGGCTCCTTGGCGTGCTCCAGGGCCTGGCGGCTGAAGCCGGGGCCATTGTCACGGATGTACAGGTAGACGTCGTCTTCGCGTTTTTCGGCACTCAGCCAGAGCCTGCGCGGGTTGGCCTTTTCGGTCAGGGCGTCGAGGGCGTTGGCCAGCAGGTTGCCCAGCACCTGGCGCAGGCGGGTCTCGCCGGCCTGCACCCACAGGGTCGCTTCGGGCAGGTCGCGGATCAGCTCGACGGCCATCGCGCGCCGGCGCTTGGCGAGCAGGGCCAGGGCGTCGTCCAGTGCCGGTTGCAGCGCCACGCTCTCCGGCGCATGGCGATCGCGACGGGCGAAGGCGCGCAGATGGGCGATGATCGAGGCCATGCGTCCGGTCAGCTCGCCGATCAGCTTGAGGTTGCCGCGCACGTCCTCGGTGCGTTGGTGGTCGAGCAGGATCTCGGCGTTTTCCGCATAGCTGCGGATTGCCGCCAGGGGCTGGTTGAGTTCGTGGCTGATGCTCGCCGACATGGTGCCCAGCACCGACAGCTTGCCGGCCTGGACCAGTTCGTCCTGGGCGCGCACCAGATCCTGCTGGGCGCTCTCGCGTTCGAGCACGGCGCTTTTCAGGCGTGTATTGAGCCCTTCGAGATCGGCGGTGCGCGCGGCCACGCGTTTTTCCAGCTCCTGGCGGCCCTTGGCTTCGAAATCGATGCGATCGATGTAGTGGCGACGCCGCTGCATCAGCAGGCCGGCCAGCAGCATCAGCACCAGCAGCGTGGCACCGCCGATGGCCATCACCGTCTGTACCGAGCGGTCGACCAACATGCGCGGTGCCAGGATGCTCACCTGCCAGCCGGTTTCCTTGATGTCGCGGCTCTGCGAGATCCAGGCGTCAGGGTTGAGCTGCAGCGGTTGCGGCGCCTGGGTCGGGTAGGGCTGGATGGCAATGATCGCCTGGCGCTCGGCCTCGGTCAGTGGGCGGGTGGCACGGAAACGCCACTCGGGCCGCGAGGTGAGCACGACCACGCCGTTGTTGTCGGTCAGCAGCAGTTGCTCTGGTGTGCGACCCCAGAGGGTTTCGGTGTGGTCGAGATCGACCTTGACCACCAGCACGCCGATCACCCGCTCACGATCGCGGACCGCAGCGGCGAAGAAATAGCCGCGCTTGGCCGAGGTGGTGCCTTGGCCGAAGAAGCGGCCCAGGTGCCCGGCCATGGCCTCGTTGAAATAGGGGCGGAAGGCGAAGTTGCGCCCGACGAAACTGTCGTGCTTGTCCCAGTTGGAGGCGGCCAGGGTGTTGCCGCTGACGTCCATCAGGTACATCACCTCGGCGCCGGTCTGGTGGGCGATGTCCTTGAGCAGGCGGTTGGCGTTGGTCACCGCCTCGAGGCGGAACGGGTCGGCCAGCACGCCCCGCAGCGCCGGCAGGTCGCCGAGAATCTGCGGCAGGGTCTCGTAGCGGTGCAGGGTGCCGAGCAGGTTGGCGACGTACAGGTCGAGGGTCTGGCGGTTCTGCGAGGCCAGCTGATCCTGGTAATAGCGCTCGGCCAGATGGTGCACCGGCCAGAGCACTGGGGCCAGGCACAGGGCCAGGAGGGCAAGGCTGCGCCAGCGTGGGCGACGGGGAGGCGTGGGCTTTGCAATCATCGGGTGGAATGCGCCAGAAGGGTCTGGCGCAATTATGCGCTACTTCAGGCAGTCGATCAGCGCCTGCTGCCAGTGAGGTTGGCTGACAGCCCACTCACGCGCCAGGCGAGAGCAGTCCAGTCGGGAGTTGAACGGCCGGCGCGCAGGCGTCGGGTACTCGCTGGACGGGATCGGCAGCAGCTCGGCGCACGGCAGGCCGCGGGCCTTGAGTTGCTCGCCGATGGCCTGGGCGAAGCCGAACCACGATGTTTCGCCTTGGGCGGTGAGGTGGTAGGTACCCCAGGCGCCGGCCTGGCCGCCCTGCCAGCGCTCGATCAGGGCACGGGTGCTGGCTGCGATGGTGCTGGCCCAGGTCGGTGCGCCGATCTGGTCGCTGACCACACGCAACTCGGGCTTCTCCTGCAGCAGGCGCTGCATGGTCAGCAGGAAGTTACGGCCATGCAGCGAATAGACCCAGCTGGTGCGCAGGATCAGGTGCTCGCCACCCACGGCAGCGATGGCCTGTTCACCGGCCAGCTTGCTGCGGCCATATACCCCCAACGGATTCGGTGCGTCGTCCTCGGTGTACGGGGCTGGCTTGTCGCCGTCGAACACATAGTCGGTGGAGTAGTGGATCAGCGGCACGCCCAGGCGGGCGGCTTCCTCGGCCAGTACTTGGGGGCTTTGGGCGTTGATCGCGAAGGCAAGCTCCGGCTCGCTCTCGGCCTGGTCCACCGCCGTGTGCGCGGCAGCGTTGATGATCAGGTCCGGAGCCAGTGCCCGCAGCGGCTCACGCAGGACCTGCGGCTGGGCCAGGTCGAGTTGGTCGCGACCGAGCACGTGCAGCTCACCGAGGCTGGCCAGTTCCGCTTGCAGGGCCTGGGCGACCTGGCCGTTGCGGCCACACACGAGGATCTTCATGGGAACAGCTCCGCGTCCTTGAACAACACGCCGGCCTGGTCCTTGGCCGACAGCTGCGGTTGCTCGGCCAGCTCCCAGTCGATTGCCAGGGTCGGGTCATCCCAACGGATGCAGCGTTCGGCAGCCGGGTTGTAGTAGTCGGTGGTCTTGTACAGGAATTCGGCCGACTCGCTCAGCACCACGAAACCGTGGGCGAAACCTGCCGGCACCCAAAGTTGCCGGTGGTTGTCGGCGGACAGGCGTACGGCGACCCACTGGCCGAAGGTCGGCGAGCTCTTGCGGATGTCCACGGCGACGTCCAGCACTTCGCCCTGGACCACGCGCACCAGCTTGCCCTGGGCGTTTTGCAGTTGGTAGTGCAGGCCGCGCAGCACGCCTTTCTGCGAGCGCGAGTGGTTGTCCTGGACGAATTCCACGTCGACGCCGGTCTGTTCGGCGAAGGCGCGGGCGTTGAAGCTTTCGAAGAAGAAGCCGCGGCTGTCGCCGAACACCTTGGGTTCGATGATCACGACATCGGCAATGGCGGTCTTGATGGTGTTCATGCGTGCTCTTTCGCCAGGGTGTGGAGGTACTGACCGTAACCGGTCTTCTTCAGGTCTTCGGCCTTGGCCAGCAGCTGTTCGCGGCTGATCCAGCCCTTCTGGAAGGCGATTTCTTCCAGGCAGGCCACTTTAAGGCCCTGGCGGTGCTCGATGGTCTGCACGTACTGCGACGCTTCCAGCAGGCTGTCGTGGGTGCCGGTGTCGAGCCAGGCGAAGCCACGGCCGAAGCGCTCGACGCGCAGGTCGCCGCGCTGCAGGTAGGCATTGTTGACGTCGGTGATCTCCAGCTCGCCGCGTGGCGACGGCTTGATGCCCTTGGCGATCTGGACCACGTCGTTGTCGTAGAAGTACAGGCCGGTGACGGCGTAGCTGGACTTCGGCTCGAGCGGTTTTTCCTCGATCGACAGGGCAGTGCCCTGGTCGTCGAACTCCACCACGCCGAAGCGCTCGGGGTCCTTGATCCAGTAACCGAAGATGGTGGCTCCGGAAGGTTGGCGCACAGCCCGCAAAAGCTGCTCGCTGAAACCTTGGCCATGGAAAATGTTGTCACCAAGGATCAGGCATACCGAGTCGTTACCGATGAATGTTTCTCCGATCAGGAAGGCCTGGGCCAAGCCGTCTGGAGAGGGTTGTTCGGCGTAGCTGACGTTGAGGCCGAATTGATTACCGTCACCGAACAACTGGCGGTACTGGGGCAGGTCTCGAGGGGTAGAGATGAGCAAGATGTCACGGATACCGGCCAGCATCAGCACCGAGATCGGGTAATAGATCATCGGTTTGTCGTAGATCGGCAGCAGTTGCTTGGAAACACCGAGAGTGATGGGGTGAAGACGGGTGCCGGAGCCGCCCGCCAGGACGATGCCTTTGGTCATGCGATCAGATCGTTTAAGTCGGAGTTGGCCAAGGGGGCCCCTTGGTAGCGGCCATCCTGGACATGCCTGCACCATTCGAGGTTTTCGAGGTACCACTGCACGGTCTTGCGCAGGCCGGTCTCGAAGGTTTCTTCAGGCGTCCAGCCCAGTTCGCGTTCGATCTTGCTCGCATCGATGGCGTAGCGTAGGTCGTGGCCGGGGCGGTCCTGGACGAAGGTGATCAGGTCGGCATAGTTTGCCACACCGGCTGGGCGCACGGGTGCCAGCTCCTCGAGCAGCGTGCAGATGCTGCGGACTACATCGATGTTCTGCTGTTCGTTGTGGCCCCCGATATTGTACGTCTCGCCAACCTTGCCCTTGGTGACCACGCTTAGTAGGGCCTGGGCGTGGTCTTCGACGAACAGCCAATCGCGCACTTGCAGGCCGTTGCCGTAAACGGGCAGGGGCTTGCCCGCCAGGGCGTTGAGGATGATCAGCGGGATGAGCTTTTCCGGGAACTGGAACGGGCCGTAGTTGTTCGAGCAGTTGGTCAGTAGCACCGGTAGGTCGTAGGTGCGGTGCCAGGCACGGACCAGATGGTCGGATGCCGCCTTGCTGGCCGAATACGGCGAGCTCGGCGCGTAGGGGGTGGTCTCGGTGAACAGGTCGTCGACGCCGTGCAGGTCGCCATACACCTCGTCGGTGGAGATATGGTGGAAGCGAAAGGCCTGGCGCTTGTCCGCAGGCTGACGATTCCACCAGGCGCGAGTGGCTTCGAGCAGGGCGTAGGTACCGACGATGTTGGTCTGGATGAACGCTGCCGGGCCATCGATTGAACGGTCGACATGCGACTCGGCCGCCAAATGCATGATCGCATCTGGCTGGAAGCGCTCCAGCAACGCTGCGACGGTGCTCTGATCGGATATATCCGCCTTTACGAATTCGTAGCGACTGTTGCCCGCAATGCGCTGCAGTGATTCGAGGTTGCCCGCGTAGGTCAGTTTGTCGAGGTTGAGCACCTCATGCTCGGTGTGCTCGATCAGATGACGAATCAGGGCCGAACCGATGAAGCCGGCTCCCCCGGTAACGAGGATGCGCATGTGCAATTGCCTTTGGCCAAGAGGTTTGTGCTTAACCAGCCTAGCTTGTCGGCTGCGGATCCCCTAGGCAAGTTATTGCTGCACCGTGTGTCCGACGCCTGGTTGCAAACCTCCACTTGTTTATTGGCCTCGCTAATGGCGATATATGCGGAAAAAAGACCGAGGTCCCCCGTTCATGCCGCTCCACACCCTGATCCAGCGTTCCAGCCAGCCCAGTCCTTCGCTCAGCGAGGCCCAGGCGCATGCCCTGCTGCGGGCGCATTACGATCTGGCGGGTAGCTTGCAGTCACTGGGCAGCCAGCAGGACCTCAACTTCAAGCTCGACAGCGACCAGGGTCGGTTCGTGCTCAAGGTCTGCCACGCAAGCTATGCCCAGGTCGAACTCGAGGCGCAGCACGCCGCACTGGCCTACCTGCGTGCCCAGGGCCTGCCGGTGCCGGCGGTGCGCAGTGCACGCGACGGCCAGGCGCTGCTGGCCGTGGAGGTGGACGGCCAGGCCCTGCGTGCGCGGCTGCTCGACTACATCGACGGCCAGTCGCTGACCCGCCTCACGCACATGCCGTCACGGCTGATGGCCGAACTCGGCGAGCTGTGCGCCCGGGTCGACAAGGCCCTGGCAGGCTTCGATCATCCAGGCCTGGTGCGTACGCTGCAGTGGGACCCGCAACATGCCCAGGCGCTGATCGCCCACCTGCTTCCAGGTTTGCAGGACGCGACCAAGCGCAGCCGCGTCTTGCAGGCGACGCAGATCGCAGCCGAGCGCCTGGCGCCGCTGGCCGCGCAACTGCCTAGCCAGGCCGTGCACCTGGACATCACCGATGACAACGCCGTGTGGGCCCGCGATAGCGAACGCCAGTGGCAACTGCAGGGGGTGATCGATTTCGGCGACCTGCTGCGCACCTGGCGCGTCGCCGACCTATCGGTGACCTGCGCGGCGCTGCTGCACCACGCCGAGGGCGATCCGCTGCGCATCCTGCCTGCCGTGGCCGCCTATCACGCCTGCAACCCGCTCACCGAGGCCGAGCTGCGTGCCTTGTGGCCGCTGGTGCTGAACCGCGCCGCAGTGCTGGTACTGAGCAGCGAGCAGCAACTGGCGGTGGAGCCTGGCAACCAGTACATCCTCGACAACATCGCCCATGAATGGGAAATATTCGACACCGCCACGGCAGTGCCTTGCGCGTTGATGGAAGCGGCCATCCTGCAGGTTGCCGGGTTCACCGCCGAATCTCCTGCCTTGCTCGATTGCCTGCCCTTGCTCCCAGCGTTGGCCGGCCAGCCCGTGGCGCGGCTCGACCTGGGTGTGCTCAGCCCACACTACGAGGCTGGCAACTGGGAGCAACCCGGGTTCGACCGGCACCTGCTGCTGGCGCAGCCCGCGCCGGCGTGCACCCTGCATGGCCAATACCGCCTCTCGCAAACCCATGTCGACCGCCCGGACGAACCGGCCACCTGCGCTTTGGGCGTGGAGTTGCACGTGCAACCCGGCACGGCGCTGCAAGCGCCACAGGACGGCACCTGGCAGCGTACCGGCGAAGGCCGTGGTTGCCTGCGCAGCGCCGGCTGGAGCCTGTGGCTGAGCGGCCTGGAGCAGGCTCCGGAAGACGGCGCGGCGATTACCCGGGGCCAGTCATTGGGCAGCGCCTCGGCCATTCTCGGCGTGCAGCTGTGCGGAGCGCCGCAGGTGCAGCCACCTTCCTTCGCCAAGCCGTCGCATGCCGCCGCTTGGCTGGCCCTGTGTCCATCGCCAGCCGCATTGCTGGGCTTCGATTGCGACGCCGAGCCACTGCAAGACCCGGCGCAATTGCTGGCGCGCCGCGATGCCAGCTTCGCTCGCTCGCAGAAGCACTACTACGCCCAGCCGCCGCACATCGAGCGCGGTTGGCGCAACTACCTGATCGACATGCAGGGCCGCTCGTACCTCGACATGCTCAACAACGTCGCGGTACTCGGCCATGGTCACCCGCGCATGGCCGCCGAATCGGCGCGGCAGTGGTCGCTGCTCAACACCAATTCGCGCTTCCACTACGCGGCCATCGCCGAGTTCTCCGAGCGCCTGCTGGCCCTGGCACCGCCCGGCTTCGACCGGGTGTTCCTGGTCAACAGTGGCACCGAGGCCAACGACCTGGCCATTCGCCTGGCCTGGGCCTTCAGCGGCGGGCGTGACCTGCTCAGCGTGCTGGAGGCCTACCACGGCTGGTCGGTGGCCACCGACGCCATCTCCACGTCGATCGCCGACAACCCGCAGGCCCTGGAGACGAGGCCGGACTGGGTGCATCCGGTAGAGGCACCCAATACCTTCCGTGGTCGCTACCGCGGTGCCGACAGCGCCGCCGAGTACCTGCGCGATGTCGAGGCCAAGCTCGCCGACCTCGACGCCCGAGGCCGCCAGCTGGCAGGGATGATCTGCGAGCCGGTATACGGCAACGCCGGTGGCATCTCGCTGCCCGCCGGTTACCTGCGTGAGGCCTACGCCCAGGTGCGAGCACGGGGTGGCGTGTGCATCGCCGATGAGGTTCAGGTGGGCTACGGCCGCCTCGGCGAGTACTTCTGGGGCTTCGAGGAACAAGGCGTGGTGCCCGATATCATCACCATGGCCAAGGGCATGGGTAACGGCCAGCCGCTGGGTGCGGTGATCACTCGCCGCGAGATCGCCGAGGCGCTGGAGGCCGAGGGTTACTTCTTCTCGTCGGCTGGCGGCAGCCCGGTGAGCTGCCGGATCGGCATCGCCGTGCTGGATGTCATGCAGGAGGAGGGGCTGTGGCAGAACACGCGGGAAACCGGGGCCTACTTCAAGGCTCGCCTGCAGGCCTTGGTCGATAAACATCCGCTTGCCGGTGCAGCCCACGGCTCGGGGTTCTACCTGGGCCTGGAACTGGTGCGCGACCGCCAGACCCTGGAGCCGGCCACGCAGGAAACCCAATTGCTGTGCAACCGCCTACGCGACCTGGGCATCTTCATGCAGCCGACTGGCGACTACCTGAACATCCTCAAGATCAAGCCGCCGATGTGCACCACCCGCACTAGCGTGGATCATTTCGTCGACAGCGTAGACCGCGTCCTGTCAGAAGGTCTCTAACCTTCTATCGCCGCATATGCCGATTGTTATCGGTATATGCGGCTATTTTTATAGATAAATAATCAATCAATTTGCTTCAAATATCGATATATATCGGATATAAAGGGCTTATCCTGAGGCGCTTGTCGCGCCGGCAGAACTGACGCACTGCGCTGCTATCCAATCGACCAACGACCTGGTGCGGATCGACACCGGGCCTTCGCAGAGGTTTATCGATGAAAACCCTCAATTCCACGCCCCGTGCCGATGGCTTCCACATGCCCGCCGAGTGGGCACCGCAGAGCCAGGTCTGGATGGTCTGGCCTGAGCGTTCGGACAACTGGCGCCTGGGTGGCAAGCCGGCCCAAGCGGCGCACCTGACCCTGGCCAAGGCCATCGCCCGCTTCGAGCCGGTGACCGTGGCGGTGTCCGCAGGCCAATACGAAAACGCCCGTCGCCAACTCGACCTGCCCAATATCCGTGTGGTCGAGATCAGCAACGACGACGCCTGGGTACGCGATACCGGCCCGACCTTCGTCATCAACGACCACGGCGAGGTACGCGGCGTGGACTGGGCATTCAACGCCTGGGGTGGTTTCGACGGCGGGCTGTATGCGCCGTGGAACCGTGACGAGGAACTGGCTGCCAAGGTGCTGGAAATGGAACGCTGCCAGCGCTACCACACCGAGGGCTTCGTGCTCGAAGGCGGCTCGATCCACGTCGACGGCGAGGGCACGCTGATCACCACCGAGGAATGCCTGCTCAACCGCAACCGCAACCCGCACCTCGATCGCGAGCAGATCGAAGCCATCCTGCGTGACCATCTGGCCGTCGACACCATCGTCTGGCTGCCCGACGGCCTGTACAACGACGAGACCGACGGCCACGTCGACAACTTCTGCTGTTACGTAGCGCCAGGCGAAGTGTTACTGGCCTGGACCGATGATTCCAACGACCCCAACTACGCGCGCTGCCACGCAGCCTACGAGGTGTTGAAAAACACCCGCGATGCCAAGGGCCGTGAGTTCGTGGTGCACAAGATGCCGATTCCAGGCCCCTTGTACGCCACCGAAGAGGAGTGCGCGGGCGTCGACCAGGTGCAAGGCAGCCAGGAACGCGACCCATCGGTGCGTCTGGCCGGCTCCTACGTCAACTTCCTGATCGTCAATGGCGGCATCATCGCGCCGAGCTTCGATGACCCGGCGGACGCCGAAGCCAGAGCGATTCTGGCGAGGATCTTCCCTAACCATGAAGTGGTGATGATCCCCGGTCGTGAGCTGCTGCTCGGGGGTGGCAACATTCACTGCCTGACCCAGCAGCAGCCGGCACCGGCCAAGCGCTGACGGCCTCCCTGCCGCGAAAAAGGCCCGTCCATGGACGGGCCTTTTTGTTTGGGCGACATCTGGTATACCAGGATGGCATACGTTTTGTATTGTTTTTTCAAGCAGATACGGCACCCCGTACTGTAACAATGACGACGTAAGTTAGCCGCTCACGGCCCAGGGAGTACGTGTAGAGATGAACGCCGCAAGTGAGTCGGTTTTGCCCCCATCGGCAATGAATCCTCAATCGCTCAAAATCTTGACGCAGTGGTTGAAGCACCATGGATGCAAACGGGTCAGGACGACCGACCCCCGACGTCTGCTTGACGGGCGTTACCCGCAAGGTCTGCTCAGCGATGCTGAGCTCGAGGCCCTGCAGGCAGTCTGGCGCTGATTCCAGCCGCTGCCGACGCACAAACGCCACCGCCCAAGCGGTGGCGTTTTCGTTTGTGGCTCAAGGCTTTTCCAGGGCCTGCCCTGTTGTAGGACAAAATGCTCTGGGCCTGTCGGAAACATGCGACAAAATGCACCGACCTAAAGCGAAAATTTGGTTATATCAACCTGCATTTCACGAGTTTTTGACATTTGTAATCACACGCGGCTAGGATTCGGCCAACGCCTGCTGGCCAACACTTGGCCATGCTGCTGTTCAAGGCCCGCTGCGCACGTTCCAGCGGGCTTTTCAGTTCGGATCCGCATAGCGTCGAAGCCTACGAAAGGGGCGTTGGTTCCCGGCGTCATTTTGCAGCGCGTTTTTGATTACGAAATAAGGAAAAAAAATGTTGAAAACCAGGATCAGCCTGGTCGCTCTGGCGATGATCGCCGCGACCCAGGCACAGGCCAACGACCAGGCCGAAAGCAAGGGCTTCATCGAAGACAGCCATGCCAACCTGTTGCTGCGCAACGCGTACATGAACCGCGACAAGAAGCACGGCACCAACGACCAGAGCGAGTGGGGCCAGGCCTTCATCGGCAAGTTCGAGTCCGGCTTCACCCAGGGCACCGTCGGCGTGGGCGTCGACGCCTTCGGCCTGTATGCACTGCGTCTGGATGGTGGCAAGGGCCGTAACGGCGCTGCCGGCATCGACTTCTTCAAGGCCAGCGATACCGATCCGGCCAACTCCCCGCACAACCTGGCCCGTGGCGGCGCCGCCATCAAGTTCCGTGTTTCCAACACGGTGCTCAAGTACGGCGACATGATGCCCGAGCTGCCAGTGCTGCAGTACGACGACAGCCGCCTGCTGCCTGAGAGCTACACCGGTACCTTCATCACCTCCAAGGAGATCGAAGGCCTGGTGGTGAACGCCGGTCACTTCACCCAGCAAGCGCGCAAGAGCGCCGAAGGTCGTGACAGCGGCCACCTGAAGTCGATCGACGTCTTCGGCGGTAGCTACAAGTTCACCGATAACTTCACCGCTTCCCTGTACACGTCCGATGTCCAGGACGTCATGAAGAAGCACTACCTGGGCCTGAACTACGTCTACCCGATCTCGGCAGACCAGTCCCTGACCCTGGACTTCAACGGCTACAAGTCGGACATCGACAAGAAGTACGTCGACCGTGCCGACCTGACCGGCGACGACAACACCATCTGGAGCCTGGCGGCCACCTACGCCTTCGGCCCGCACTCGGTGACCATCGCCCACCAGCGCAGCACCGGCAGTACCGGCTACCAGTACGGCTGGTACCAGGACCGCGGCGGCGTGGGTGACGGTGGTTCGACCATCTACCTGGCCAACTCCTACTGGTCCGACTTCAACGCCGAGGACGAGCGCTCCTGGCAGATCGCCTACCGCCTGGACTTCGGCGCCTACGGCGTACCGGGCCTGAGCTACAAGATCGCCTACGTGCGGGGTGACAACATCAACACCCACGGCTTCGGCGAAGGTACCGAGCGCGAGATCTTCAACCAGCTGCAATACGTGGTTCAAGACGGCCCGGCCAAGGACCTGTCGGTCAAACTGCGTGGCTCGTGGCTGCGTACCTCGGAGAGCGTTCGCCAGAACGGCTACTTCGACGACGGTAACGAAGTTCGCGTGTTCGTCGAATACCCGATCAGCTTTTTCTGATCGAATCGGCGTCTGCAACAGCCCCGGCCTATGCCGGGGCTGTTTACTTAAGAATGCCGGGGCTGCTGCGCAGCCCATCGCGACACAAGGCCGCTCCCACAATGACCGTGAAAGCCCCCATCTACAGGGCAAACACGGACAATGTGGGAGCGGCCTTGCCGGAGCGCCGGACCGGTCGGATGGGCCGCAAGGCGGCCCCAATGCCGGCGATGCAGAGCTTAAGTGAACAGCATTACGGCCTATGCCGGGGCTGTTTCTTTCCGGCGTATCACGGCCACCGCCTGCGCCACCTCACCGGTTTCCGGAGCGAAGCTGTCGCTGCGCGCCATCCGCCACATCCGTGCATAGAACTCGCTTTCGATCGAGCCGCTGAGCAGTTCACCCGGCTTGAGGAACTGGTGCAGGTCGCAGAACTGGCGGATCTCGCTGCTGCTGATGCGCCGCGCCAGGTGCTTGGGCTTGAGCTCCGACGGATGCTCCAGGCCGGCAGCCGCGAGCATCTCGGCCAGGGCATGCAAAGTGTTGCGGTGGAAGCTCGCCACGCGCTCGGCCTTGTCCGGTACCACCAGCGCCCGCTGGCGCAGTGGGTCTTGCGTCGCCACGCCGGTCGGGCATTTGTTGGTATGGCAGCTCTGCGATTGGATGCAGCCGATGGCGAACATGAAGCCGCGCGCCGAGTTGACCCAGTCGGCACCGATGGCCAGCGCGCTGGCGATGTCGAAGGCACTGACCAGCTTGCCCGCCGCACCGATGCGAATGTGCTGGCGCAGGTTCAGGCCGACCAGGGTGTTGTGCACGAACATCAGGCCTTCGCGCATCGGCACGCCCATGTTGTCGCTGAACTCGCGGGGTGCGGCGCCGGTGCCGCCTTCCTTGCCATCGACGACGATGAAGTCCGGGGTGATGCCGGTGGCCAGCATGGCCTTGGCGATGCCCATGAACTCCCACGGGTGACCCAGGCAGAACTTGAACCCCACGGGCTTGCCGCCGGACAGTTCGCGCAGCCTGGCGACGAATTTGAGCAGCTCGACGGGTGTACGGAAGGCACTGTGCGCGGCCGGCGAGATACAGTCCTCGCCTACCCGCACCCCGCGGGTGGCGGCGATTTCCGGGCTGACCTTGTGCGCCGGCAAGATGCCGCCGTGACCGGGCTTGGCGCCCTGGCTGAGCTTGATCTCGATCATCTTCACCTGAGCCGCCTGGGCTTGTTCGGCAAAGCGCTGCGGGTCGAAGCCGCCATCATCGTCACGGCAGCCGAAGTAGCCGCTGCCGATCTCCCAGATCAGGTCGCCGCCATGCTCGCGGTGGTAGGGGCTGATGCTGCCTTCGCCGGTGTCGTGGGCGAAGCGGCCCAGGCGTGCGCCCTGGTTCAGCGCGGCGATGGCATTGGCGCTGAGGGCGCCGAAGCTCATCGCCGAGATGTTGAAGATCGACGCCGAGTAAGGGTGGCGGCACTGCGGCCCGCCAATGGTGATGCGAAACGAGGCGGGGTCGGGGGTGGGTGCCGGCAGCATCGAGTGGCTGATGAATTCGAACCCGGGCTTGTAGGCATCGTTGAGCGTGCCGAAGGCCTTCTCGGCGCTTTCGTTCTTGGCCCGGGCATACACCAGCGAGCGTTGCGAGCGGGAGAACGGCAGCTTTTCATCGTCGCCTTCGATCAGGTACTGGCGGATTTCCGGGCGAATGGTCTCGATCAAGTAGCGGATATTGCCCAGGATCGGGTAGTTGCGGCGTACCGCATGGTGGCTTTGGCGCAGGTCATTGAGGCCGACCAGGCTGAGCAGGGCGGTGGCCAGGGTGAATGGCCAGAGCCAGGGGTGCAGGGGTAGCAGCGGCAGGCTGGCGAAGGTGAAGATCAGGCAGGTGGCCAGGCAGGCGTAGCGGCTGGGTAGGGAATGCTTCATAGGTTCATCACGGTCTGTATGACCGGGCCTAGGATAGGCAAAGGCGACGAGCGGAAAACCCGGGCAAACGGTAAAAGACTGTTACCTGTTCAGGGGGGAGGGCGTGTGTGCGGTGGCCCCATCGCTGGCAAGCGAGCCCCTACAAGGGCAACAGCACGCTGGCGCGCAACCCACCGCCTTCGCGGTTCAGCAGTACCAGTTCACCGCCATGGCTGGTAGCGATGCGCAGGGCGATGCTCAGCCCCAGCCCATAGCCGCCGGAGGTCTGGTTGCGCGAACCTTCGCCGCGCACGAACGGGTCGGTAATGGTCGCCAACATCGCCGGCGCAATGCCGGGGCCGCGATCATCGACATGGATCAGCACCGCCGTGGCGGTCTTTTCCAGGCTGACCGAGACCTCCCTGGCATAGCGCAAGGCATTGACCAGCAGGTTCTGCAGGCAGCGTTGCAGCAACAGGGCGTCGGCCTGCAGGCTGCCGACCTGGCCATGGATCGGCAGCGGCTCGTCGACGCCGGCCAGGTCGGCGCACAGCCGCGCCACCAGGCGATCGAGGTTGACCTGTTGCAGGTTCTGCTGCTCGCCGGCGCGCAGGTAGTCCAGCACCTGGCCGATCATGTCGTCCATCTGCGTGATGTTCTGTCGCAGCCGTTCGCGCTGCTCGTCGTCCTGCAGGCGCTCCAGTCGCAGGCGCATGCGTGTCAGCGGCGTGCGCAGATCGTGGGATACCGCGGCGAGGAAGTAGGCCTTGTCGTTGACCATGGCGATCAGGCGTTGCTGCATGGCGTTGAAGGCCATGGCTGCCTGGCGAACTTCCTGTGGGCCATCCAGGGCCAGCGGCGGTTGTTCGAGGTTGCTGCCCAGGCCGCGTGCGGCATCGGCCAGGCGCCGTAGCGGGCGCAGGCACAGGCGTACCGCCACCAGGCAGACCAGTAGCACCGCGACGATGCGCAGCGCGTACACCCGCAACAGGTAATCGCTGATCAGCACCCAGGCCGATTCGCCGCTCCAGCCTTGCAGCTCCTGACCGTCGATGGTCAGCCAGTGACCATCGGCCAGGGGCACGGCGAACGCGATATGGGCCTGGGCGGTGCGCAGGCCGAACAGGCTCCGCCAGACGATTGGCTGTCCTAGCTCATCGGTCAGTTGCACGTTCAGCAGGCGCACGGGTTGCTCATGCCCCAACTCGTAGTCGAGCGCTTGGCGCAGCAGCAGTTCGACCCGGCGCCGCCCGCGCCGCTCGTCGTGCTCGACCGCCGGCAGGGCCTCGGCGCAGCGCAGCCGATAGTGCGCTGGAATCTGCAGGCTGCCGGCGTGGCAATCGGCCTTGGCGATCAACGGCGCACTGCGCGCCGCGATCAGCCGCACCGGAGCCTCCAGCACCTGGGCGAAACGCACATCGAACCAGATGCTGCTCGACATCAGCTGGATGACCAGGGTGCCGCTGACCATGATCAGCAGCAACTGGCCGAACAGCGTGCGCGGCCACAACCGCCGCAGCAAGCGCATTTCAGGCGTGCGCCTCGGCCTGGCCGAGGGTCAGCAGGTAGCCTTCGTTGCGGATGGTGAGGATCTGCGCGCTGGCTGCCGGGGCGCGGCGCAGGTGCTGGCGCAGGCGGCTGATGCACATGTCCACCGAGCGGTCGTCGGGGAGGTGATCGCGGCCAAAGGCGCTGCGCGTCAGCAGGTCGCGGGACACCACGCGTTCATTGGCTTCGAGCAACTCGTGCAACACGCGAAAATCGGAGCGGGGCAGGGTGTGGACCGTGGCATCCGGGCAGGTCAGCAGACGCTTGACCGGGTCGAGGCGAAAACCGGCGAACTCCAGCGCCTGCCCCGCAGCTTCTGGCGAGGCCGCCTCCAGGCGTTGCGGACGTCGCAGCACGGCCTTGATCCGGGCAATCAACTCGCGTGGCTCGAAGGGTTTGGCCAGGTAATCGTCGGCGCCCACCTCAAGGCCGATGATGCGGTCGAAGGTGCTGCCCTTGGCCGACAGCATGATCACCGCCAGCCCAGGCATCGCCTGCAAGTGCCGGCACAGGCTGAGGCCATCCTCGCCGGGCAGCATGAGGTCGAGCACCACCAGGTCGACCTTGTGCCGCGCCAGTTGCTCACGCATGCCATCGCCATCGGCCGCTGCCAGCACGGCGTAGCCGGCATCGGTCAGGTAATCGCAGAGAAGTTCGCGAATCTCGTCGTCATCGTCGACGACCAGCAGGGTAGTGCTCATGGGGAAAAACACCTGTTCGGGGAGGGCCGGCGGCGCTCATTACGTTCAGTTACATCCCCGTACAAGCCGGGCATGGAGCCCAAGGGGCCAATCCCTAGAATCGTAACAAAAAATCATCTGCGAATACGAAGTCTTCCCAAATGAAACCTCAAAGCATCCTTCACCACGCTCAGCTCCACACCTGCGGCGCCAGCCGTCTCAACCCACTTGCCTTGTGCATCGCACTGACCCTGAGCGCTGGCGCCATGGCTGCAGATGGCCAACCGCTGGAACTCGACGCCACACAGATCGAGGACAGCGCCTTGCTGCCCGCAGACGATGCCGGCCAGCTCGGCTACACGGTCGAGAACAGCCGCAGTTCCACCGGCCTCACGCTGACGCCTCGGCAGACCCCGCAGTCGATCACCACCATCACCCGCCAGCAGATGGACGACCGCGACGTGCGCACCATCGAGCAGGCGCTCGATACCACCCCCGGCGTGAGCAGCAGCAAGTCGGAAGTGGGCGGGCGCACCGACTTCCGCGCCCGTGGCTATTCGATCAGCAACTGGAAGGTCGACGGCCTGCAGTTCCAGGGCGGTTCCGACTTCAGCGGTGGCGGCAATGCGCTGAACATGGACCTGTACGAGCGCATCGACATCGTGCGTGGCGCCAACGGCCTGCTCGGGGGCACCGGCGACCCATCGGCCACCGTCAACCTGATCCGCAAGGCCCCGACCAGAACCTTCGGTGGCAGCGCCTATGCCACCTACGGCAGCTGGGACAAACGCCGTCTGGGCGCCGATCTCAACCTGCCGCTGTCCGAGGATGGCCGCCTGCGCTCACGCTTCGTGATGACCCAGCAGGACGCCAACTCGTTCCGCGACAACCAGTCCGAGCGTTCGCGCGCGGCCCTGGCCAACTTCGAGTTCGACCTGGACGATGCCACCACGCTGGGTGCCGGCTACCAGTACGAATACAACAAGGTGGTCGGTGGCGGCTGGGGCGCCAACATCCCCATCTGGTACCGCGATGGCAGCAAGACCGACCTGCCGCGCAGCACCAACCTGGTGCCGAGTTGGAGCTTTGGCGAATACACCACGCGCACCGCCTTCGGCTCGCTGGAGCATCGCTTCGACAACGACTGGACCCTCGACCTCAAGGCCGCGCAAAGCACTGCCGAAGTCCTCAACCATCGTGGCCTGGCCAAGGTCAACTCGGCGGGCCGTGGCAGCTACGGCGGCTACTGGGATCAGGATGGCAGCGGCGCAGTGCTCAACGGCTTGCACAGCTCCACCGACACCACCCAGCAGTCCGCGCAGATCGACCTCTCTGGCCCGTTCCAGCTGTTCGGCCGCACCCACCAGGCGATGGTCGGCTACAACGACAGCCGTACCGTGGCCTGGTCGCCGGAGTACAGCTGCACCATGGTCAGCGCCGACAGCGTCAGCGCGCCGTCGGTAGGTTGTCAGTTCCGCGCCAACAACGGCTTCCCGTTGACCAACTGGCACAACGGCGTGGACAGCGACTACGACATCCTCGCCTCGCGCACCGGCCGCCACAGCAAGACCACCACGCGCCTGCAAGGCATGTATGCCGCCACCCGCCTGAGCATCACCGACCCGTTCTCGGTGATCGTCGGCATGCGCACCACTGATTACTCCGCGACCACCCGCAACGTCAGTGGCGTGCGCAGCAACCAGCAGAACAGCGGCATCGTCACCCCGTACCTGGGCGCGGTGTATGACCTCAACGACACCTACTCGCTGTACGCCAGCTACACCGACATCTTCAATCCGCAAACCGCCGAGACCGCCAGCGGTACCAAGGTCGAGCCGATCCGTGGCCAAAGCTACGAAACCGGTATCAAGGGGGCGTGGCTGGACGGGCGGCTGAATGCATCGGCGGCGTACTTCCGCACCAAGCAGGAGAACAAGGCGGTACTCGACGACGGCCTGACCACCCCGACCGGTGGCGATGCCTACAAGGCCGGCACCGGTCAGGAAACCGATGGTATCGACCTGGAGATCGCCGGTGCGCTGACCCCGAACTGGAACGTCTACGCCGGCTACACCTACCTGCACTTCCGCCGCGTGGACAGCGACGGCCGCAGCGACCCGTCGCACCTGTTCAAGGCCTCGACCACCTACCGCCTGTCCGGCCCGCTCGATCGCCTGACCCTGGGGGCGGGCGTCAAGGCGCAGAGCAATATCCGCGCGATTTCCAGCCCTGCTGGGCAACCGGTCAATGGGGTGAGTGCGGGGGCTACGGACGTGAACTGGTCGGGCTACGCGATCTGGAACGCCATGGCCAAGTACCAGCTGACGGACGACACGGCGGTGAGCCTGAATGTCGACAACCTGTTCGACAAGCACTACTACACCCAGTACGGGTTCTATGCGGGGGCGATCTATGGCGATCCGAGGAACATGTCGCTGACCGTGAGCACGGCGTTCTGAATGCTACAAAGGCTCGCTTTGCGGGCCTTTGTATCGATGGCTGGATCATCAGCGGTGGCCGACGTCACGCTGCGTCGAAAGCTCGGGATATCCACTGGGGAGGTGATGGGCGTCTGCAAAATGACGGGTCTGCAATTCGAGCACCATTCCCATCACATGGCCTACGGGTTCAGCGACGCCCCAGGTCACTGCAACTTTATCGTATTCATTAAGTGCCTTGGCGCGCTGAACCAGCCTGTCATTCAAGTTGCGGGTCAAATCTTGCCATTTTGTAACCAGCATTTTCATTTGCTCAGCTTGCTCTGGCCTCATGCAGGGGAATCGGCGAAGTCGATCGACCAGGTACATCAATCTGCGTTTTCTGACCGGCGCGACACCGGGGGAACTCAGGCGATGTTCCAACGATTCGCGCATGTCCTCGTTTCTGTACCAGAACAACAGCGCAAAGGTTTCGGCAACTGTCTTGTCCACTTTTCCCAAGGGCATTTTGGTTGCCTGCACGACCAGATAGTCGAGCGCTTGGCGCACGTGTTCGTCATAAACACAGGCGTCAGGCGATACGAGCGCCCATAGCTTGGTCAGCCGGGCGTCGAATTGAGCACCCAATTCCTCTTTGCCTGGTGCTTGATTTACATCCGCAGCCAGACGGTGGGCGGGCTTGTCAGCTTTTTTTTTCTCGTGCTTCATCGAGAACCAACCTCAGGCAACTGGTTACGGTGCCTTTGTCACAGGGGTAGTAGTCAATTGCTTCTCTCGCAAGGCTATCAAATTCAGCAAGGTCAAGATTGCCTGCGCCGATGAGTAGATGGATGTCTTCCTGATCGCGTTGGGTGAATCTTCCAAGTTTGGAGATGGCGAGATCGATTGGGTGAGCAATGAAAACCTGCATTGGAGAGGCTTGATGATCCGCAAGGGGGATAGCCCGGTCCTCATAATCCTCATGCAAGGGGCATAGTGAATTGTTGAACTGTTGGTTGAACACAACGGACAGATCAAGACCGTTCTGTTCGTAATCTTCAGGCGCGGTGTAAACCGCCCGGATCTCGTCTCTGAGCAGTTTCTCGCTGGCTTTCACTTCCGCATCAACATCAGCGCTGCCCCGGGCGTTTGTCAGTATGTGCAAGGCACATCCTCCAAACACATAGATTTTCACGGTCCCTGGAGGACGGCTTTTCAGCAACGGCAGGGCACGGTCGAAAAGGGTGCGTACTGCTAGGGCCAGGGGGGTGTCGAGATGCAGCATCAGGCAGCTCCTTGGGCTTGATAGCACTCAGTCTATCCAAGCAAGGTCGCGAAACTGTTTCGATGAAACATTGCCTTGTAATATGCCTTTCCAAGAGGCCTGCACCTAGCGTTTCTCGTGGGCGTGCTTTCTGTCTGAAGTTGCTTCCAACCGGCTCTCGAAACTTTCCCAATCCTCCCCAAACAACTCCAGCGGATGCATCGTCCGCTCCGCCCCGTTGCCGCAAGCCAGTGCCTTGGCCGGGCAATACAAGTTGCAGCCCCAGCAGATACGCTCGGGGTGACTTGGTTTGCTTGGGAATTTCTTGGCCATGGTACGCCTCCAGCAGTTGCCTCGTGGCTTAAGCCTATGTCCGGCACCCCTGCCAGCCTTGATCGAAATCAACGTTCGCTGGAACTACCCAGGTGATACCTCCTTCGAGGAGTGCCGCTCGGCGATGTGGGCCGCGCCGACTAGAACGGCGGGCCGGCCCGCTACGTGCGCGTCAGCGGCCATCCCGACACGCGCATCGGTTTCATCTCGCCGATCAGCCAGCATTTTTGCGACACCTGCAGCCGCGTGCGCACGACCGCCGAAGGGCGCCTGCTGCTGTGCCTGGGCCACGAGCACTCGCTGGACTTGCGTGGGCTGCTGCGCCGTTATTCGGGTGAAGACGCCCCGGTGCTCGATGCCCTGCTACGCAAGCCAGCACGGCATTTCTTGGGCAGCGATGAGGTGCAGGTGCTGCGCATTGATGAATGCCAGTGGTGGCTAGAACCGGGCTTCTTTCCAGCCAGTTGGAGATGGCGATTAGAGGTTACCGGGCGAACAGCTCTGGCTCGTCTTCCTTCGCCATTTCATCCGAAACCAGCACCCGTACATCCGTGCTGTCCTGGTCTTCCATGCGCAAGCCAAAGTAGCGGGTGTCGTTGGCATCCCAGAAGGCTTCCACTTGCGCCATGGAGGCGTTCTCAAGCAGCACCTCGGCGTTGTGTTCGAGGATGATCGAGTACCGTGTTTCGGTTTGCATTGCAGAAAGGCTCGCAGTGGCGGAATGAAGAGGCGGATCGCTGGAAAAAGGCGATGCCATTATGCCGGCCCGGTGGGGCGCGAGACTGACCGCTCATCGTGTTCAGGGGGTTGTCGGGTAAACGGTCGGGAGGGGCGGTGTGCAGCCGAGCGTGGCGGTGAAGAAGGTGCGCCTCGTGTTCGCTCAAGCTCTACATCGTCGGGATTGGGGCCGCTGCGCGGCCCATCGCAGGCAAGCCAGCTCCTACACCGATCGCGTCGGCAGCAAGGTATTTGTTTCGGCACGACCCTGGGTGATGAGGGTTTTGCGACGCAAACAAAAAAGGCCCACCTTTCGGTGAGCCTTCTTTGATACTGCGTATGGTGCGGCACCAGGAGTCGAAAAATATCGTAACTCAATGATTTAAAATATATTTTTTCATGTAAATGTAGGCCTCTATCTCTAAAAGTATCCTTGGGGAAGGGCTTGCCAGCCTAATTCTTGATTAAAGCTTGTACTCATCCATCCCAGCCGCAAATCCATTCAAGGCTGAGCGGTGGTATCAGATATGGGAGTCGCTCTCAGTTCAGGGGGGCTGGAGGAGTTCTACTCGGTCCACGCTGCGCGATCCACCCGCCCCGGCTTATAGAATGCTGAGAACGAACGCCGGTGGGCAGTCCTCTCTAGACCGGTTAGCCGATTTTCATTTCGGGTGGGGTATCTCTACAGCTCTCAACATATCTTGGTGCATGTGGTCCTCCAGCCAACTCCGGGGTCAGGTTCTCGCGCGAGGCTCATGAGGCGACGAACGGTAGTCTCATCCTAGACCCAGGTCAGCTGTGGTTTGCCGGCCGAATCAGTTGCTGTGAGCCTAGCTCGGGGTAGGTTCAATCCAGATACAACCCAACCCAGCGTTTGCTAGCGTGTAAACCTAGCTGTAAACTGTCAATCAAAGTGTCAAGCTGAGTAATCGAGATGGGAACGAAATACGCAAACGCCCCGGTCTACTTCACCATCGGCCAGGTGCGTCACAACCCCCTGCTGTCGCTGAAGTCCTACCTTCCGGCGATCCAGGAGCGCATGCGAAAGGCCGGTTATCCGGACTTCAGCAGCGCTCAGCAGATGCAGTTCTCTTTTGGCGCAGTTACCGGTGGCGATGACACGCAACCTTTCAAGCCTGGCGCTCAGCAGATCGAGAGCTATACGTTCTCCAATCTCGAAGGCACCCAAGGCTTCCTGCTGGAACCTAGTGCGCTTTCGTTCCGCTGCACCGAATACGAGACCTTCCCGGAATTCTATGCCGAGCTGGAACGAGGCCTGAAGATCTTGGAGGAAGCGGTCGATGGCCTAGCTTATTTTGAGCGTTTAGGCCTGAGATACCTTGATGCGGTTGTACCTGCAGAAGGGGAAACCTTGCAGCAGTATCTTGCTCGTGAGGTTTGGGGCACTCCTGCCTCACTCGACCTAGGACAGGTATACCAGTTCGAAGGACAGCCACTGACGTATAACCATTCGTTTGCCGAGTCGTCGGCCACCATTCCTAACATTGGACAGGTGGTGTCGCGGGTGATTGTCCAAAACAGCGAGCTCCGCTTCCCGCCAGATCTGTTGCCCGCCCCGCTCAAGATTGGTCAGCGCTTCAGTGAGCTCAATGGACAGCATGCAACCGTCGACGTCGACGCCAGTTTTTCCGAGCGCCGAAAATACGATTCGGCTGAAATTAGAGATAGGTTCCAACACCTTCACGACCTCGTTAAGTTGTTCTTTAACGCGACCGTGACGGACCACGCACGGACAGCATGGAGTTAACCTATGAACACGATGTATGCACCATCCCCAAGCTCGGGTCTGGCAGACCGATCCTTCAATGCCGCGAGTCGGCATCTCGAAGCTGAGCGCGAGAAAGCCAAGAGCTCCACAGGCAGTACTGCGCTAGCTTGGGGATATGGACTGACCGTTGCCTTCGCTCTGTGCATTGGCACCTTGGCACCACAACCTCAGCCTCGTGAGAGCCGTGAAAGCAGGGAATACAGAGCATCAGTTCAAGGTATCGCCAAGCTTGATTCCGCAGTTGCTCCGAGGACAGCTGCAGAAGCGTTGTCTTATGTGCGCACCACTTTGAAGCCAGCGGTGACTGAATTGGCATCGATCTTCGGAGTTTCGAGGCAGGCTATCTACAACTGGCAAGCCGGTGAGCACATCTCAGAGGGTAACCAAGCTCTGCTCTACGAGCTGGCTGCGGCTGCCGACCGTATCGTGGCCCACCCGCTCGCAGGACAAGTGAATGCCAAGCGGAAGCTTCCAGGTGGTACGTCTCTACTTGAAGCCGTTGCCGGCGGCATGTCGGGTGTAGAGGCAGCAGGAAAACTCATTGCCATGGCTGAAAAGGAAGGCGCACAGCGCGCAGTCATGGAGTCGAGACTGAAGAACCGAAATCGGGCTGCCGTAGACCTCGCGTCGGTCGGATCGCCGCATTTGAAAGACAGAGTATGAGGTAGCTGTTGATGGTGAGCTGGAGTCGATCTACCCCGTGGCGACAAGGATACATTGTCGATAGCGAGACGCTCGCCCAGCTCGGCATCATCATCGACGGGGATGGCCAGCAAAAAGTCATCGCTGTTGTTGCAACACACGATTGTGACCTTGCACAGGTGGCTGCAGGCGAGCCGGAAGTCGAATTGATCCTAGGAACAATCCTGGCTGAGAAGCTGGATGGCAATTACACGCACTGTAAAACCGCTAGGCGGCTGCATCTGGAGCTGACTGGAACAGATCAGCGCCTCCTCTGTGAGTTCGATGCGAGCAAACGGGTTCGGATCCCCAAGGAACACCAGGATCCCTCCAAAGCCTTTATTTCCTATGAGCCGGCTCGCACCTTTTTGATGAGCGGACAGGAGCGAAGCATCTTCCAGCGCTGGCTGGCTGCAAGGTATCGCCGTTCTTCATTCCCAGACGAATTTGATCGCCGCCTGAGAGACACCAAGGTAGCTGAGCGCCTCGCCAAACTCTTCAAAGACACCGGCAACCACATCCCGGCCGTATTCTTCGACGTCGATCAAGGAATGGAGAGGGCTAGAGATGGATCAGATGATCTCTACGAGCTCTCGATCTTGGTTCTCTACAAGACTGATGAAGACCCTGAGATTGCTGAAGAGGCAGCTCAAGCCGCAGTGAAAGCTATCGAGGAGCTTTTCGAGAGCCGGTGCAGAACAGGGGAAGGCAAGACATGGAAGTGGATTGGATCTCAGATGAAGCGCTGACATACAGTCAATCGCTCAATCTGACACGCTGGCAGGCTGACTATGTGAGCCTGAGAAGCGACCCGGAACAGCCAATTCTTGACGATTGAGCCACAGCTACTCGATTTTTCGGGCAAGAGCCTGAAAAACAAAGAAAAAACTAGGGGGGAGAGGTTGACACCAGAATGATATGACGAGATACTTATAATTGCCGATAGTTATTTCTGTCGACAAAAAGCCCACCAATGTTTGCAGCATTGGCAGGCCCTTTGAACCGTGCAATGGATGTTTTTGCAGAACTCCAAAGCACAATTAGAAATCAAACCCGGAGGTCAGGTTTCCACACTCGGAGAGAGATTCTACGTACATCTTTATCTCTTTACAACACCTGCTTGACTAGCGGCATTTGCAGTGCCGCAGGTATCTCCGGGTTCTCTCATTAGGAGATCCCGTATGACCATGATTTGCAGACCCTTCATTACCCTCCGCAATGGCAAGCGCCTTTTCGCACACGAGGTTGGTAAAACCGCGTTCTGCTTTGAGGTAGATGAAGTTCGGAAGGCTAAGCCACCTGAAGGAGTCGGTGAGCAAGGTACGCTTGACCTTGAGGATGATGACGTACCATCCCAGCCTCACTGATGTAGCAAAAGCCCGGTAAGCATGAGCTTGCCGGGCTTCTTTGTGCATTTCATTCTTGCAGCTGGCCGTTCTGGTGTCAGAGCATCTTTATCGTGTGCTTCAGAGAAAGTTCCAGGTTTAGCCCAGGCTCTGTAACGGCCGACATCGCCGCTGCATGATAAGCAACGTTCATTTGCGCTAGGCATCACACCGCTGAGGGTGCTATCGAGGGCGCTCGCAAAATGTTGAAGGCTCCCCATGGGTAGCTTTGAATCGGTTGCTGTCGCTGGAGGCTATTGCTACCAGATCCCTTTCAGATAGTGAAAGCCCAAGGTGCCTCTAAGCGCCGAGCGAGCAGCCGGACAGTAAGCAGGTAGTAGTAACGTGTCGCCTCATTGCTTTCATCGAGGCAATGTTCAAGAAACCAAACCAAATGCTTTCGCTGCCAAGCCCAAGGCGTTTCTCGCTGCCAGCGTTTTGCAATCTCAGCTTGGATAGTCTTTGCTTGCCGTAAATGGCGTTGCCGCGTCGAGTGCGATCCGGTCAGCACGGCAGCCAAGAACAACTCCATATCGAATGGCCTGCTCATCTCCGCCCTCCAATGTAGGCCGCGACCACATCGATCCGACCATGCCCCAACTCATAGCTGATTTGCCTTCGGGCCTCACGATCTAGGTTCCTATCTGCCTGGCAACATTGGCCGCCGTTGATAGGCGCCGGGTGTTGGGTGATTTGCTCATAGCGTTCACATGCGTACGCCGCTCGTAGCTCATGGAAGCCTTTGAGCTTGTATGCATGCAGGACGTCCCGCGCTGGGCGGATGATTTGCTGCAGAACATTTAGATAGCTTTCGTCTGGCGCAATCAGGTTGTGGCTACTCGTAGGCGACACCTGCCGTGCAAACCCAAGTGCGTCTTGAATATGGTGGTTCACCGCAATCCATCGTGGCGCTGAGGCGCCGGCGCGGCCGCCTTTGGTGCCATCCTGGATGTTGATCCTACCTAGGTCGTTAGCCTCGCGGCTTAGCCGTGGCAGGTCAGCCAAGATGGACTCACGCAGGCGCATGCCGGTGGCTCGCGCCAACAGAACAGTCGCTGCGGCCCGTTGCTGATGATCGCGACAAAGCGCATCGACGATCTGCTTAACCTGTTCGCGGTCTTGGCCCTGCGGTACCGAGAGGCGAATCCCGCTGCGCTGCATCCCCAACGCCTTGCTCGGACTGGGCAATTTCACACACTGATCACCGCGCAGCGCCGCCATGGTCCTGTTAACGCTGGATAGCCGATTTTGCGCGGTGCTGACCGCGAGGTCACCGCGCCTAACCAGGTCGCGCAGGTACGCCGCATAGTCCGCCAATACCTTCCGATCAATCTGCCGCGCATCATTGATACCGGGTCCTTGTTCGGAGCGGCACCATCTGACGAATGCCTGCCACCGATCACAGTGTGCCTTCACCGTGCCGTAGTGGCCGCCGCCGAACATGTCTTTCAACGCCTGCGGCCCTGCATAGCTCAGTTGCCTGCCGTAGCCGAAATTACGGCCATCGCGTCTACCCACCAATGCCATGTCGAATCACCTCATCGCCTGGTCTCCGATCCTCGCCCCACGTCATCCCGCCAAGAATGTTGAGTGTTATCAGGGATCAAGGCCCCTGCGGCCTGTGGGGATGTCCTCTAACGCGGGACTGGCGGCTCTCTACGACCAAGAGCAAGGGCATCTCATGATCTGGCCTCCTGAGCACCGTTACCGGTGGGCGGGTGGAGGCAGCATTGGCTGACGAGACCAGTGCCTGAAGATCCTGAGCCTGGTGCAAGCAGCAAAGCGATGACTGGGGCATGCCTGACTGTCAGTCAGGTGCAGTCCATTCCTTGGTCTGCGGCATCATCATCTACATCGCTGTTGCTAGTGACATCGGCGTTTGTCACGGCGATTGTCACGAGGGGGAATGCTGCAAAGCCTTGTGCGATCAAGGCTGCAGCAGTGGTAGAAGTGCCCGTCTCTTTTCAGGAAAAGAGACGGGCACAGGTTGGCGCAGTATTCGGCCAAGCGGATAGGTTGCTGCAGGGCAGCGAGGTACGGAGCATCTGGCGCACGAGCGCTTTATGTGTAAGAGCATCCATCACATGGGTAGTGACCGGGCGAGCTGCCGGATGCGAATCGCCCTTGGGGAGAACCACCGCGGGAGCGGCGTGACCTTTAAGGTTCGGGTCACCTGGGTTGCTGTCATCGACAGCGTTTGCAACTCCCGGTCTACGCCTGTGGACAATGTTCGTCAAGCAAAGCGATTTTAGGGATTTAGCACCTGTGGATAAAACTGTCCCCCAGTGGACATCAGTGGTTTTCCACAGACGTGAGCTGTGCCAGCGGTTTTTTTCTTAGGTAGGGCCCTTTCAAACGGGGCGGCTTTGCAGCCCCGTTTGAAAGGGCCCGCGCGGAGGAGCTTCATGCGGTGCTGTGGGTAACTTCACAGCAAGTTTGAGGTGGTGGTGCGGCGGGTTACTCGGTCCTCTTGGCACTGCGAAGGCGCGTGACGTTCTCGCCCGTCTGCTTGGCAAACTCGTGCGGCGTCACATGGTCCTCGCGGTTTGCATCTAGAAACCGGCTCCACCAGGTCATGATCATCCGGCGCTCTTCGAGGAACTCGGCCTTGTGGGTATAAGCGGCCCGTACGTTGTTGCGTTCCTTGTGGCTCATCTGTCGCTCGATAGCCGTCTCCGACCACAGCCCGGACTCGACCAGCGCACTGCACGCAATGGCTCGGTCAGCACCACATGCATACAGTAGCTATGGGAGGACGAGGTATGTTGGCAACAAGCAGATCAGCTCCTGTAACGCACGGGTAAAAACTGGATACATCACGCTACATCCCGAAATAGCTCTATCACTGTTGTCTGCAAGCAACTGCGATAAATTCCCCACTCTTCGGCATCCCGCCGTTCCCTGTTCCCGTATTTCCTTTGTGGGTAGAACGTTGAGAAAGTTTGCGTTTGTGAGTGCAGCCGCGGAGCGTGAGTACAAGGACCTGCCACTGGATGTTCAGGACGACTTCGGCAAGGACCTGCGTCGTATCCAGTATGGCCAGGACCCTGATCGGCCGATCAAGTCGCTGTCGGAGTCGGTCGGCGCGGGTGCGATAGAACTCATCATCAACGGCAGCCCTGCATTCCGATGCGTCTACGTGGCCAAGTTTGCGGATATGGTCGTTGTGCTGCATTCGTTCGTGAAGACGACCAACAGGTCCGACCGGCACGCGATGCAGGTTGCTGAAGAGCGCATGAAGGAGTTCAAGCACGAGCTTCGCAAGATGGGGTATAGGGTCTAGCTGCCAGGCGCTTGAGAGATAACGATCTGGGGAGGGGAGCCGGCATCGTTCGAGGGCAGGACCAGGCTCGTGCGAAAGCCGAGCTTGTCGAGCATGTCCATCATGGCGTCCAGCGTAAATTTCTCGATCTTGCCATTGGCCAGCTCGGAGATGCGCGATTGGGCCACGTTCAGCCTGGCTGCAGCATCATGCTGCTTGAGGCCCATTTTTTTGATGCAGTCCGTGATGAAAATGGACAGGTCCATCTTCAACGCCATTTTGCTGGCCGTCTCTGCATCGTGGGTGGCGTGGAAGGGGCTTTCGTGAAATTGAAGCGCCATTGGCTTGCCTCAGAAGAGATATCTAAAATTTACGATAAAAATCGTAACTGGGCTCGATTGGCAAGTCAAAGCGTTTGTGTGTGGGGGCGTGTCTTGTAGGTCATAGAATGCGGGATATTTGAGATTGCCGGGGCCGCTGCGCGGCCCATCGCAGGCAAGCCAGCTCCTACACCGATCGCGTCGGCAGCTAGGTATTTTTTTCGGCACGACCCTGGGGGATGAGGGTTTGCGACGCAAACAAAAAAGGCCCACCTTTCGGTGAGCCTTTTTTGATACTGCGTATGGTGCCGGCACCAGGAATCGAACCCGGGACCTACTGATTACAAGTCAGTTGCTCTACCATCTGAGCTATACCGGCAATGGGGCGTCATTATAGCGATCAGGGGCCGGCTGTAAACCACTTCCTTGTGATTGTGTGCAAACGACCTAAGTCACCGGCCTAAAAGGAGATTTTTCCTACCAGCCGCGGTGGATCGTATTGACGTTTGGCTCGGTCTTGCCTGGGTTGAAGAACAGCTTGTCGTTGTCGCAGCCACGCTTGCGGCAGGGGCTTTCGTGGCGCATCGGTAGGCCGTTGTCGCCGCCCAGCTGCATGCCAGGGGTGTTCCAGTCGAGGCTGTTGCTGTGGGGGGCTGGGGTGCTGCTGGCGCAGGCGGTCAGGGCCAGGGTGAAGGTCAACAGGGCAAGGGCTTTGGCTTGGGGCACGATGTCTAGGTCCGTTAGTCCATTGTCGGTCTGGCGCAACGCCAGACGGTCGCGGGGCTGGCGGGCAGCGCGCGACTTCGCTTTTTAGTGATTTGGGGTGGGGATGATACACCGTTGGGGGCGGGTTTGGCGGGGGATGGCACGGGCTTCGCCCGTGTTCGCGGGCAAGCCCGCTCCCACAGGGGATCGCGGCTGGACTATCGGGTGTAGGGGATATCTGAATCTGAAACTGGATGCTTCGAGATTGGGGTGAATCGGACGTATCCTACGGCCGCTGGCGAGGTATCGCTGTTGGCGGGGAAGTGGCCCAGGGATAACGTTTTCGAGCCGCCTAGCAGGGCGGCCGGGTGTGAGAACCTGAACACGAATCCAACGTCAGCATCCTTCATGGCGGCTGTGCGCGGGCAGACTATGTCTGGCCGAGAGTTTCTGGATTCGCTCGGTTTCTCACCTCGCGCACCGCTGCCACCCCAATCCGTGAGAAAGGTCGGTGTGGCGGCTTCTGAGGCTCGAATCCGGAAGATTGCCATGAAAAAGAAAATCGTACCCGACCCACCATTCCCCCTTCCAAAAACCCCCTACCTCTTCGCCCATAACTACATCACCCCGCTCGACGCCATCGCCAATGTCGAAGTCCTCACCCGCGGCATAATGGCAAGCCTCCACGCTTATCGCGATCTCCATCCCAAAGGAGAAAAGCACCACCTGCTGGTCGACATCGCACAAGCTGCCAACTCGGCCCATCTGCTCGCCGAACATGCATTCCTGCTGCTCAGCCAGGAACGTGAGGGGGAGGGAGGTCATGAGTGATGCAAGCAAACCCACGCTAACCGCCGGCGTCGAAACCTTTCTGCGCGTAGGTGCGTCGCCAGTCGACCTGCTGCGGGTACAACCCGGCATCCCGATCGACGATGCCTACGAACAAGTCTCGGTGCTGCTCGGATACGTCAAACACCTGCTCCGTGAGGGCGATATGGAAGACGACCACAAGCTGCTGGGAGCAGCGGACTACCTCGCGAACATGGCCAAGGCCGTGATGGACGATATCGAGATCGCCAAGAACAGATCGCGTTGAGCGACGGTGACCTATCGTCGGCCACCCGGCGATAGGTACAGAACAGCTCGAAAAACACCCTACAAAGCCGTGAAAACGCGAATATCAGCGGTGCGTCAACAAGCACATCAAAGGTTTATGCACAAGAGGCATCAGCCCGTTGCGCGCAAGGCATGCCAGTTGACATAACCACCGGTCTTTGCGCAAACGCCTGTTTTCATTGGCCTTGCGTGACACCTCGGAATAAGCCAAACCCTTTAAATAGCGCTTGGATCCAACCAGTCATCAAAAGCTTGTGCACAGAGTTATCCACAGGTTGTGCTGTGGCTAAGCGTCCCGTTCGGCCAGTAGCAACAGGTTACGCGGTGTGAGTGGGTAGTCGCAGAACGTACCCAGGTTGATGCGATAGCCCTGTTCCTCGAGAAACAGGGCGCGGTCGAGCACCAGCCAGAGCTCCAGCGGGCGCCGGAACAGGTTGCGCACGCGTTCGAGGTTGCGTACCTCGGCCAGGCGCTGCCAGCCGGCAGCCTCCAACGCTGCCCAGTCCGGGTTGCCCTGCAGGTCGACCTGGCGTAGCGCGGCCAGCTCGCGGCAGTACTGTTCGAACGGCTTGTCCAGCCAGGCGACTGGCAACGAAGGTGTGGACAAATACTCGTCGCACCGACGCTGCTCGCGTTGCAGCAGGTCGAAGCCCAGGCGCCTGGCCATCGAGCAGTCGCGCTGGCGGCGGATGCGGGCGCTCGCGGTGACGGCCTCGCTCAGGGGCAGGCCGAGGTCGGTCAGGTTCAGGGCCAAGGACGAGCACTGCGCGGCTGTGGATAACGGCTGGTAGTGCTCGCCCAGGATGCGGTTGTAGCAGCAAGGCGCCACGGCGACGTGGCGGCAACCGCGCTGGCTGGCCAGGCGCAGCAGCTGTACGTGGAGTTCGCCGCAGGCATGCAGGGCCACCACGCTCTTGTCCGCGTCCAGGTGCTCGGCGCTGCCGGGAGCCATCACGTCCTGGTGAACGTGCGTGGCGGGCAGGTGATGGTGGTCGCTCAGGGCCTGGCCGGCTTCCACTAGCGTCAGGTCATATTCCAGGCAGGTCAGCTGCTGGCCGGGCTGCAGCAGGCGGCGGCCGAGGTGGCCCTTGCCCGAACACCAGTCGAGCCAGTGCCGGGTCTGCTGGCGAAAGCCCAGGCGCCGGCTGAAGGCCTCGATCTGTTGCCATTTGCGGCCAGGCACGTTGACGTCGAGGCGGTGTCCGGCAGGGGGTAGGCCGATGTCGGGCAGCTCGCCCACCGCTGAGAGTTGCAGGGCCCGGGCCGCCAGTTGCGGGAAGGGCGCGGGCAGGTTTTGCGGGGCGAGGTCGGCTTCGGCATCGGCCAGGGAACACTGGCGCAGGTGTTCTGCCAGTTCGGGGTGGGTGGTTTCCCAGTCCAGGCGCAGGGCGGTGAAGGGCCTGGGTTTCCACAGCGGTTGGTGCTCGGTCAGGAATTGGTCGAGGGCCTGGAAGCGAGCGTGTAGGTGGTGGCTGTGGAGGATGGAGGGCATGGTGGTTTTACAGATGTGGGATGTTTTCGAGGGCCCTTTCGCGGGACAAGCCCGCTCCCACAGAATCCTTACCGGCTGCACATGCAGCGGAAAACCTGTGGGAGCGGGCTTGTCCCGCAAAAGGCTGCAAGCAGCCTCAGGGGCTAGCGGCCCTGGCTTGCGTCAACGCGCAGCCAGCGCTCCAGCAACTTGAAGCCTTGCACCAGCACGAACGAGATCAGCAGGTAGAACAACCCGGCAGCGAAGAAGATCTCCACCGGCAGGTAGGTCCGGGCAATGATCGTGCGGGCCATGCCGGTCAGTTCCAGCAGGGTCACGGTACTGGCCAGGGCGCTGGCCTTGAGCATCAGGATCACTTCGTTGCTGTAGGCCGGCAGGCCGATCCGCGACGCACGTGGCAGCATGATGTACCACAGCGTCTTGCCCCGCGACATACCCAGGGCTCGCGCCGCCTCGATCTCGCCCTTGGGGATCGACTGCAGCGCGCCCCGCAGGATCTCGGCGATGTAGGCCGCCGTGTGCAGGGTCATGGTCAGCACCGTGCACCAGAACGGATCGCGCAGGTACGGCCACAGGCTACTGGTGCGCACCGCGTCGAACTGGGCCAGGCCGTAGTAGACCAGGAACAGTTGCACCAGCAGTGGCGTGCCACGGAAGAAGAAAATATAGCTGAACGGCAAGGCGCGCACGTACCAGTGGCGGGACGAGCGGGCGATGCCCAGCGGGATGGCCAGGATCAGCCCGGCGATCACCGCGATGGCCACCAGCTCCAGGGTCAGGGTCGCACCCTGGGCCAGGCGTGGCAGCCACTTGATGATGACTTCCCAATTCATTGTTCGGCCCTCGCAAAGCCGCGAGCGGCGCGTTTTTCCATGAAGTGCATGCCGGTCATGGCGATGACGGTCAGGCTCAGGTAGATACAGGCCGCGACCATGTAGAAGGTGAACGGCTCCTTGGTCACGGTCACGCCGATCTGCGCGTGGCGCATGATTTCTTCCAGGCCGATCACCGACACCAGCGCGGTGTCCTTCATCAGGATCATGAACAGGTTGCCAAGGCCCGGCAGGGCGATGCGCCACATCTGCGGCAGGATGATCCGCGAGAGGATGCGCCCTTTGGACAGGCCCAGGGCCAGGCCGGCTTCACGGTGCCCCTTGGGGATCGCCAGGATCGCGCCGCGGAACACTTCAGTGGCATAGGCGCCGAAGCACAGGCCCAGGGCGATGACGCCAGCGGAGAAAGCGCTGAGCTCGAGGCCGGGCAGGTTCAGGGCTTCGCCGAGGCTGTTCATCAGCCCGACGGTGCCGAAGTAGATGAGCAGGACCCAGAGCAGTTCGGGCACGCCGCGAACCAGGGTCGAGTAGAAGCCGCCAAGCCACTGCAAGGGCTTGACCGACGAGGTCTTGGCCAAGGCGCCGAGCAGGCCCAGGACCAGCCCCAGCAGCAGGGCGCAGAGCGCCAGTTTTACGGTCATCAAGGTGCCGGCCATCATGGCCGGACCGAATCCGTGCAGGTCGATATTCATGGGCAGGTCATTCTAGGGACAGGCGCGCCACCAGGGCGCGCCGGTCGGGGCGGATCATTCGATGCTGAACGGGAAGTACTTGTCGTTGATCTTCTTGTACGTGCCGTCGGCCTTGATTTCGGCCAGGGCCTTGTTCAGGTCGTCGCGCAGCTTGGTGTCACCCTTGCGCACGGCGATGCCGATCTTGTCGCTCTCGACCACAGGCTCACCCTTGAACTCGTAGGGTTTGCCGGCGTCGGTATTGAGCCAGTCGAACTGCACGTACTTATCAGCCAGGATGGCGTCTACGCGGCCCGAGGTCAGGTCGAGATATGCGTTTTCCTGAGTGTCGTACAGCTTGATGGTGATGTCGTCACCGTAGGTGTCTTCCAGCCAGGTGCCGGCCAGTGTCGCGCGCTGGGTGCCGATGGTCTTGCCTTTGAGGTAGGACGCGTCGGTCTTGAAGTCGACGTTCTTCGGCGCGATGAACTGCAGCTTGTTGGAGTAGTACGGATCGGTGAAATCAACCGCCTGCTTGCGCTCGTCGGTGATCGACAGCGACGACACCAGGAAGTCGAACTTCTTGGCGTTCAGGGCCGGGATGATGCCGTCCCAGTCGGAGGTGACGACCGAGCACTCGACCTTCATCTTGGCGCACAGGGCGTCGCCGATGTCCTTGTCGAAGCCGACCACGTTACCGCTGGCATCCTTGTTGTTGAACGGCGGGTAGGCCGCCTCGATACCCATGCGCAGTTTTTCCGCGGCCAGGGCGTTGGCCGAAAACACCAGCGTGGCGGCAGCGGCCAGGAGGAATTTCTTGTAGGTCTGCATGTGTTGCTCCGTTAGCGGTGGCTGGACATGAATTGCTTGCAACGCGCCGAGGTCGGGTTCTCGAACACCTGCTGCGGCGATCCTTGCTCTTCGACCAGGCCCTGGTGCAGGAAGACCACTTCGCTGGACACCTGGCGGGCAAAGTTCATTTCGTGGGTCACCAGCAGCATGGTTCGGCCTTCTTCGGCCAGTGCGCGGATGACGTTAAGCACTTCCTGGACCATTTCCGGGTCGAGCGCCGAAGTGGGCTCGTCGAACAGGATGACCTTGGGTTTCATGGCCAGGGTGCGGGCGATGGCGGCTCGCTGTTGCTGGCCACCGGAAAGCTGGGCGGGGTAGCTGTGGCGCTTGTCGAAGATGCCGACCTTGTTCAGCAGCGCTTCGGCAGCTTCGACGGCCTCGGCCTTGCTCTGGCCGAGCACGCGGCGTGGCGCCTCGATGATGTTGTCGAGGATCGACATGTGCGGCCACAGGTTGAAATTCTGGAAGACGAAGCCGATCTCGCTGCGCAGGCGGTTGATCTGGCGGTTGTCCGCAGCCACCAGGTCGCCGTTCTTGGCGGCCTTGAGCTTGAGGGCTTCGCCAGCCACGAGGATTTCACCCTGGTGCGGGTTTTCCAGCAGGTTGATGCAGCGCAGCAAGGTGGACTTGCCGGAGCCGGACGACCCCAGGATGGAGATCACGTCGCCGTCGCGCGCAGTCAGCGAAATGCCCTTGAGAATCTCCTGCTCGCCGTAGCGTTTGTGCAGGTTGCGGATTTCCAGCGCGGGCGTGGCCTGGGCCATGTGCGGTCCTCATGTGTACGGGTGCGTTCCCAGCTGTTGGCGGCCTTCCTGGCGAGCGCCAAGCTAGCATAGCGGCAATATGGCGGCCAACTGGGTTGCAGGGGGCTTGGGGCAATGCCGGGGCAGTTTGTCGCATCAACGCAGCGCAACGTCGCGCAGATGTCCGCCAAGGTCCGGCCCAGCGCCATAGCCTTGATGAAAAAAGGCGCGATGGTGCCACCTTTGACCCGCTGTTGGAAGCGGTTTTAGACCATTCGCAGGTCTGGCGGCCGCTTCGCTTGCGTCAAAGACACAAAAGCCGGTTGCGCCTGTGGGTTGCACCTTTTTGCATTGCGTTGGTGCAAAGGTGTTACCGAGGGGCACCTTTGGTGCGTTTGTAAGTGGGTATTTCAGTAATCCGAACCTGGCAGGGTTATTTGACGACCATTCGGTCAAGGGTTGGCCGAATGCCCTGCAAGCCGCGTCGTTGTTGGCTCGCGATAGTCATCTGACGAAACAATTCAGCACCTGGCTCGCTTATTGCCAGCAGGAAACCGCCGATTGCAGTGACGCCTAAATTAACCCAAGGCGCGCTTCGTATAGCAGTCGGAGTGGTCCACTCCTTACAAAGGTAGTTTTATGAGCGGTAACAATTCCAACGACCTCGCTCAGGGGCTCAAACAACGGCATGTCACCATGCTGTCCATTGCTGGCGTCATCGGCGCCGGTCTGTTCGTCGGCTCCGGCCACGCCATCGCTGCCGCCGGCCCCGCCGTGCTGCTGGCCTACGCCGCTGCCGGTACGCTGGTGGTATTGGTGATGCGCATGCTCGGCGAAATGGCCATCGCCTCGCCGGATACCGGTTCCTTCTCCACCTACGCCGACCGCGCTATTGGCCGCTGGGCCGGTTTCACCATCGGTTGGCTGTACTGGTGGTTCTGGGTGTTGGTGATTCCGCTGGAGGCCAATGCCGCCGCGGCCATCCTGCACGCCTGGTTCCCTGCGGTGGACCTCTGGGCCTTCTCGCTGCTGATCACCCTGGCGCTGACCCTGACCAACCTGTGCAGCGTGAAGAACTACGGTGAATTCGAGTTCTGGTTCGCCCTGCTCAAGGTGCTGGCGATCATCGGCTTCATCGTGGTGGGTTGCGTGGCCATGTTCGGTCTGGCGCCGGGCAGCCAGGTCAGTGGTGTCAGCCACCTGTTCGATACCCAGGGCTTCATGCCCAATGGCCTGGGCGCCGTGCTGGCCGCCATGTTGACCACCATGTTCTCGTTCATGGGGACCGAGATCGTCACCATCGCTGCCGCCGAATCGAAAGACCCGGGCAAGCAAATCAGCCGCGCCACCAACTCGGTGATCTGGCGTATCTGCCTGTTCTACCTGGTGTCGATTTTCCTGGTCGTGGCCCTGGTGCCGTGGAACGATCCGGCGCTGGCCGAAACCGGTTCCTACCAGACCGTGCTGAGCCGCATCGGCGTGCCGAATGCCAAGCTGATCGTGGATATCGTGGTGTTGGTCGCCGTGACCAGCTGCCTGAACTCGGCGCTGTACACCTCGTCGCGCATGCTGTTCTCGCTGAGCAAGCGTGGCGACGCTCCCGCCATCGCCCAGCGCACCACCAAGGCGGCGACCCCGCATGTGGCCGTGCTGTTGTCGACTGCGGCGGCGTTCCTCTGCGTGTTCGCCAACTACGTGGCACCGGCGCAGGTGTTCGAGTTCCTGCTGGCCAGCTCCGGCGCCATCGCGCTGCTGGTGTACCTGGTGATTGCCGTGTCGCAACTGCGCATGCGCAGCCAGCGTGAAGCCCGTGGCGAGAAGATCGCCTTCAAGATGTGGCTGTTCCCTGGGCTGACCTGGGCGACCATTGCCTTCATCGTGGCGGTGCTGGTGGTGATGGCGCTGCGTGAGGATCACCGGGCCGAGATCATCGCGACCGCGCTGCTGAGCATTGGCGTGGTGGCGGCGGGCTTGCTGGTGCACCGCAAGCGTGAAGCTGCCGGGCGGGTGGCGCTGGATAACTGATCCGCGCTGCAGACGATGAAAAGGCCGCGTCCTGTGCAGGGCGCGGCCTTTTTGTTTGTCTGGGCGAATGCTGGGGCCGCTCTGCGGCCCTTTCGCGACGCAAGGCCGCTCCCACAGGATTGTGGTGAGCCAGCCCCTGTGGGAGCGGCCTTGTGTCGCGAAAGGGCTGCAGAGCAGCCCCAGGCCTTATCGCAGGGTATCAGCCAAACTGCTTCTGCTGTTGCTGCTGCTTGGCCACGACCTCCGAGGCCGCCACGTAGGCGTCCTGGAACTCGTCGCTCTCCAGCCAGGCCATGGTGGTGTCCTCGTCGGCGCCATCGAGCCATTTGCGGTAGGCGGTGAAGACCAGCACGATGTAGTCGGTGGCGTGTTCTTCCTTGTGCCCCTTGAGTACCAGGGTCAGCAGTGGGTCGACCAGGAACACCGAGATCATCGCCACCAGGCCGTTCTCCTGGGCTTCCTTCATCTTCTTGAACAGCGCGTCGTAGCTGCCCGACTCCATGGCCTTGTTATAGACCTGCTCGACGCTGGCGCTGTCGCCAGCACTGGCCTTGACCGCCTGGCCGCTGCGCACCATGCGATTCTGCTTGGCCTTGCTGGCGGCACGTTTGGCGCGTTTCTGTTGCTTGGTATTGGAGGCCATGGGGTGGATCCTTGGGGGTGGCGAAAAAGTGGGCGTATTGAAGCGTAGTTGCGGGAGAAACCCAAGCGTTGGCGCTCGGCAACAAGTGCCTCGGGAGGGGTGCGCCGCGGTTGCTCAAATGGTTTGAAACAGATGCGAATTGTTGTAATGTGAACTGTGGTTCACACTCCATTCATGCGCACACTATTACAGACCGACACGTACAAAAAGTGGTTCGCAGGACTCAAGGATGCGCGAGCACAAGCCCGCATTAATGTGCGCCTGCGTCGGATTGAGCTTGGGGTGATGGGAGACTGCAAGCCCGTTGGTGAAGGCGTGTCCGAGCTGAGGGTCGATCATGGTCCAGGTTATCGGGTGTACTTCGTTCAGCGAGGCCAGGAGGTGATCATTCTGTTGGCAGGTGGCGACAAGTCCAGCCAGGCCAGAGACATTAAATCCGCACTCAAGTTGGCACGTGATCTATAGGAGGCTGCCATGACAAATACGAAGCTCACCAAGTGGGATGCTGCAGATTACTTGAAAACCGGGGAAGACATGGCGTTTTACCTGGAGGCCTGTCTTGAAGAGAACGACCCGGCATTGCTCGCTGCTGCATTGGGCGATATCGCACGCGCACGAGGTATGGCTCAGTTGGCGCGTGACACTGGGTTGACTCGCGAGGGGTTGTACAAGGCGTTGTCAGCGGAGGGTAATCCGAGCCTGGCGACCATCATGAAGGTAATGGCGGCGTTGGGCGTGAGGCTGCACGCTGAGGTGCTGCCGCGTCGAGCAGTGGGCTAATCGAAAGCGGTGGAAGAGGGAAAAAGCAAAAAATCGCAGGCAACAAAAAACCCGCACTAGGCGGGTTTCTTGTGTCGCTTCGGGTAACTTTGCAACCACCAGAAGCTGAAGGTGGTGCCCAGAGACGGAGTCGAACCGCCGACACGAGGATTTTCAATCCTCTGCTCTACCGACTGAGCTATCTGGGCGACGGGGTGAATTAAATAGATTTCCTGAGGACCCGTCAACGACTTTTTGAAAAAATTTTAAATTAATTCCGTCGCTTACGATCCGTGGGGTCATTCGGAGGGGGGAACGTAGCCTTCGGCCTGGGCGTACTCCTCGCCGGCGAAGAACTTGTCCATCTCGGCCTGGAGGAATTTGCGGTCCTCGGCGTTCATCATGTTCAGGCGCTTCTCGTTGATCAGCATGGTCTGGTGCTTCTGCCAGTCGGCCCAGGCCTTCTGCGAGATGTGCTCGAAGATGTCCTGGCCCTTGGCGCCGGGGTAGGGCGGGCGATCCAGACCGGGTAGTTCTTCGTTGTACTTGCGGCACATCACGGTGCGGGTCATCGGGCTTCTCCTGCAATCAGTTCGTCGGCCGCGCGTTTCAACAGCTTCTTCACCGGGGCGGCGAGGCCCAGGCGCGGCGGGGTGGCGAGGTTATACCAGAGCCAGTCGGCCTCGGCCACGTGCTCGCCGACCGGGTCGACGCGCACCAGCCAGGGCTCGATGGCCAGCTGGAAATGGCTGAAGGTGTGGGTCAGGCCGTCCAGCGCGCGGCTTTCGGCCAGGCGCAGGCCGTGCTGGTAGGCGAGGTCGTCGAGCTGTTCGAGATCGTCCAGCTCGGGCAGGCTCCACAACCCGCCCCACAGGCCGGTTGATGGCCGGCGATAAAGCAGGATGGCGCCTTCGTGGTTGGCCATCAGCGGCATCAGCGTGCGGCGCTGGGGCAAGACCTTGCGCGGCTTGGGCTCGGGGTAGCGGGTTTCCTCGCCGTGCAGGTGCGCCTCGCAGCCGCGTTGCAGCGGGCAAATCAGGCAACTGGGCTTGCTGCGGGTACACAGCGTGGCGCCCATGTCCATCATCGCCTGGGTGTAGTGGTTGGCTCGCGAATGCGGCGTGAAGCGCTCGGCGGTGGCCCACAACTGATTGGCCACCTTCGGCTCGCCGGGGTAACCGGCCTGGGCGGTGTAGCGGGCCAGCACGCGTTTGACGTTGCCGTCGAGGATCGGTGCGCGGATGCCCATGCTGATGCTGGCGATGGCGCCAGCCGTGGAGCGGCCGATGCCAGGCAGCTCGGTGAGCTGCTCGACGCTGCGCGGGAATTCGCCGCCGTGCCGCTCGACGACGATCTTCGCCGCCTTCTGCAGGTTGCGTGCGCGGGTGTAGTAGCCAAGCCCGGTCCACAGGTGCAGGACTTCGTCCTCCGGCGCCTCGGCCAGCGCCTGCACGGTCGGCAGGGCCTGCATGAAGCGGTCGAAGTAGTTGAGCACGGTGCTGACCTGGGTCTGCTGCAGCATGATTTCCGACACCCACACTCGGTAGGGGGTGATGCCCTGTTGCCAGGGCAGGTCGTGTCGGCCGTGCTGGTCGTACCATTCCAGCACGGCGCTGGAGAACTGCTCGGGGCTCATCGCTTGAACAGCCCCTTGAGCGCGTCTTTCAATTCTGGGCTCACTTTATCTCCGAGTTTTTCATCGATCTTGTCTTTCAGGCGGTTGCCGGCCAGCTTGGCGGCAACCTTGCCCAGGCCGTCCTGGTCCAGGCGACACGCCTTGGCGCCCAGTTCCAGCGGGCCGCGGCAGCGCAGCGGCACTTCGACACCGACGTAGCGTTCGTTGACCTGACAGGCCGGGTCGGGCATGGCGCGCTGGTCGCCCTCGACCACCACGCCGACGTTGTAGTCCATGCCCAGCACGCGCAGGTCGAGGTCGCCATGGCCGTTGACGGTCAGGCCGGGGATACGGGCCTTGAGGTCCGGGTTGCTGGCCACGCCGTTGCGTACCGTCAGGCTGCCGCGCAGTTCCTGGAACGGCGTGTCCTTGCCGCGTGGTTCGCTGCTCAGGGTCTTGCGGTTGAGCGTGGCGATGGCCTGGCACAGCTGCTGCTCGAGGTTGGCATTGACCAGCACGCCGTCGGCAATGGTGAAGTGTGCGCTGCCATTGAGGGTGTCGACCAGTGCCTTCTGGCTGTTTCCGCTGGCGGTGAGGTCGCTGCTCAGGGTGAGCAGGCCTTTGACCGGTGGGGTCTGGTCCTTGCCATGCGGCTTGATGAAGTGCTCCACCGGCACCCGGTTGATCTTGGTGTTGATGCCGAGCTGTGGCACAGCCGGGCGCACGTCGACCGTGCCCTTGGCTTCGAAGCTGCCGTCGTAGAGGCCGCCACGCAGGGTTTGCAGGGTGACCAGGCCGCCAAGGCCTGTGACCTGCAGTTGGGCATCGGTGATCGGCAGTTGGTCCAGGGTCAGCGCGCCGAACGCCAGGTCGGCCTGCAGGTCGAGGGCGCGCAGGCGGTCCACCGGCAGCAGCTTGTCATTGCTCCAGGCGACCTGGGTCGGTGCGTTGGGCAGCGGTGTGGTGGCGGCCCCGGCACTGGCCTGTTGTTGCTCGACCTCGGCCTGGCGGGCGGCGGTGGCGCCCTTGGCTTCCTCGCTCTTGGCTGGCAGGTAGCGGTCGGCGTTGAAGTTGTCGCCCTTGAGCTGCACGCGCAGGGCCTGTTTGGCGAAATCTTCGATGGCGACGCGGCCGCTGAAGCTGCTGTCGTCGAGTTTCACGGCCAGGTCTTCCAGCGCCAGGCTGTTGGGCGAGCCTTGCAGGCGGCTGACCAGTTCCAGCTTGGCGAAGACGGCCGGGTCGGTGGTGGCCGGCAGCGGTTGGCCGATGCCGTCGAGGAAGGTGCGCAGGTCGAATTGCGCAATGGACAGGCCGCCGCTCAGCTGCGGGGTCTTGTCCAGGTCGCGCAGGTTCAGCTCGCCCAGGGCGCGCAACTGGTTGGCCGAGACCTTCAGGCCGGTCCACGAAGCCACGTTGGCAGCCAAGTCGACCAGCAGTTGGCCTTGGGCGGAGAAGCTCAGGGTCTTGCCGGCCAGCGGCTCGCCCGAGGTTTCACCCGACAGGCGCATGTCTTCGAAGTTGTAGCGCTTGAGCTTGCGGTCGAAGCGCAACTCGCCGGCAAGCTCCGTGCGGGCCTTGACGTTCGGCTGGTTGGCACTGAGGAACGCGCTGGCCTTGAGCGAGATGTTCGAGCCTTCGTGCACGGGGCCGGTGCTCAGCTGGATGCTTTCGGCGCTGTAGCGCTTGCCGGTCTGCTCGTCGGTGTACTGCACGCGGGCGTTGTTGACCGTGAGGCTGTCGATGTCGAGCTTCACCGAACGCTCGCTGTTGCTTTCCGGGGTCGGTGCCGGCTGCTCGCCCGGCGTCGGTGCTGGAGCGCCCGGCGTGGCGGCGGTGTCGGCTGGCAGCGGCTTGCCGATGTCTTCCCAGTTGCCATGGCCGTGCTCGTCGCGGGCCAGGGTCAGGTTCAAGCCTTCGACGCGTACATCGCTCATCTGCACTTCGCGGCGCAGCAGCGGCAGCACGCGGACCGACAGGCCGAGCATCTGCAGATCGGCGAACGGCACCTTGGGGTTGGTCAGCGTGGCGATGCTGGCTTCGTGCAGCTCCAGGCCCAACCAGGGGAACAGGCTCCAGCCGATGTCGCCGTTGAGGGTCAGCTCGACGTGGGCCTTGTCGCGGGCGAGTTGGCGGATTTCGTCTTTGTAGTCGTTGGGATCGAACAGGTGGGTCAGGGCGAAGCCCAGCGCCACGATGATCAGCAACAGCCCGAGTAGGCCCAGCCCCAGGATTTTGCCGAACGCTTTCATGGGCGAGTCCTTGTAGTCCGTTTTAAGAATTTCGAGCGGCAGAGTATAGCGCCGCAGGTGTGGGCCCTGAGTATTCGACAAGAGATACAGGGCATTTCATACGAATGGATCGGGTTTTGGTGATTCGGTTCAGGGTTGGTCTGCGCCGGCCCTTTCGCGGGCAAGCCCGCTCCTACAGGTACTGCGCCGCTCTTGTAGGAGCGGGTTTACCCGCGAAAGGGCCGGCGCAGACAAACTGCAGGGCAATACCGTTTCAGCCGCGCAAAAAATAACGATATCAGATTGCTTTCATGCAGCCGGGGAACTGGTACCCTTGCGCCGCTTTCGGAGCGGCCGCGACGCATTGTCGCGGCTCGTCACCCAAGGATAAGGCCAGCTTGCCTGCGTGCAACGACAAGAGCCCGGGACTCAATCCGCCAGCACTGTCTACCTACAAAAGGATCAAATCCATGAGCAGTACTATCACGATAGAAGGCCGGGCCAGCGCGCCGGGCTTCCTGTCGAAGGAGCGCATCATCGCCCGCCCGGGCTTCAACCGCTGGCTGGTGCCGCCGGCGGCCCTGGCCATTCACCTGTGCATCGGCATGGCCTATGGCTTCTCGGTGTTCTGGTTGCCGCTGTCGCAAGCCATCGGCATCACCGCGCCGGTCGCCTGTTCCGCCGACATGGGCTTCATCGCCCGCCTGTTCAGCGCCGAGTGCGACTGGCCGATCTCGATGCTGAGCTGGATCTACACCCTGTTCTTCGTCTTCCTCGGTTGCTCGGCTGCCGTGCTGGGCGGTTGGCTGGAGCACGCCGGTCCGCGCAAGGCCGGCCTGGTCTCGGCGCTGTGCTGGTGCGGCGGCATGCTGATCTCGGCGATCGGCGTGAAAACCCATCAACTCTGGCTGATGTGGCTGGGCTCTGGCGTGATCGGTGGCATCGGCCTGGGCCTGGGCTACATCTCGCCGGTGTCGACCCTGATCAAGTGGTTCCCGGACAAGCGCGGCATGGCCACCGGCATGGCGATCATGGGTTTCGGTGGCGGCGCGATGGTCGGCGCACCGCTGGCCACTGCATTGATGGGCCACTTCGGCAACGAGCATGAAGTCGGCGTATGGCAGAGCTTCGTGGTGATGGCCGCGATCTACTTCGTGTTCATGACCGCTGGCGCCCTGGCCTACCGCATCCCGCCGACCGGCTGGAAGCCCGAAGGCTGGACCGCGCCGGCGAAAAAAGCCGGCAACGGCATGGTCACCGACCGCCACGTGCACGTCAGCGTCGCCTGGAAAACCCCGCAGTTCGCGCTGGTCTGGCTGGTGCTGTGCCTGAACGTTTCGGCCGGTATCGGCATCCTCGGCATGGCTTCGCCGCTGCTGCAGGAAGTGTTCGGCGGCAAGCTGCTGGGCAACGAGCTGAGCTTCAGCGAGCTGGACGCCGCGCAACTGGCGCAGATCGCCGCGATCGCCGCTGGTTTCACTGGCCTTTTGAGCCTGTTCAACATCGGTGGGCGGTTCTTCTGGGCCTCGTTCTCCGACTACATTGGCCGCAAGAACACCTACTTCGCCTTCTTCGCCCTGGGCGTGTGCCTCTACGGCCTGATCCCGAACATGGGTCACCTGGGCAACGTCGCGGTGTTCGTGGCAGCGTTCTGCATCATCCTGTCGATGTATGGCGGTGGTTTCTCCACCGTGCCTGCGTACCTGGCCGACCTGTTCGGCACGCAGATGGTCGGTGCCATCCATGGTCGCCTGCTGACCGCCTGGGCGGCTGCCGGCGTGCTTGGCCCGGTGCTGATCACCTACCTGCGCGAGTACCAACTGGCGGCAGGCGTGGAGCGTGCAGCGGCCTATGACATGACCCTGTACATCCTCTCGGGGCTGCTGGTGCTGGGCTTCGTCTGCAACCTGCTGATCCGTCCGGTGGCCGACAAGCACTTCATGAGCGATGCCGAGCTTGCTGCCGAGCGTGCCCTGAGCCACGACAAGGGCGCCGATGGCGCGCGTTCGCTGGAGTGGCATGCCGCGCCGGGTAGCCTGCCGCTGGTGCTGGTCGCCTGGGCCGTGGTGGTGATTCCGCTGGCCTGGGGGGTGTGGATTACCCTGCAGAAAACGGCTGTGTTGTTCCATTGATGTAGGCCTTTTGTGGCCAATGGGGGCGCGTTGCGCCCCATCGCGGCGCAAGGTCGCTCCTACACAGACCGCGCGATCCATTGTAGGAGCGGCCTTGCGCCGCGATGGGCTGCAAAGCAGCCCCCGATACCCGGTTGTATAGACCTGTATCGCGCTGCACCCCCGCAATTCATTCCCTTGCCATATGTCATCCGCGTTTCAAGCTTGAGCGTTCTGGGCCTATAATGGAGCCCTTTTCGCCCAATGATTTTGCGGAGCTGGTGATGGTCGAACGTAAGGCTTCCGTCGAGCGCAATACCCTGGAAACCCAGGTCAAGTGCTCGATCAACCTCGATGGCAGTGGCAAGGCCCGATTCGATATCGGCGTGCCGTTCCTTGAACACATGCTTGACCAGATCGCTCGCCACGGGCTGATCGACCTGGATATCGAGTGCAAGGGCGACCTGCATATCGACGATCACCATACCGTCGAAGACGTCGGTATCACCCTCGGCCAGGCATTCGCCCAGGCCATCGGCGACAAGAAAGGCATCTTCCGCTACGGCCACGCCTACGTGCCGCTGGACGAAGCGCTGTCGCGCGTGGTCATCGACTTCTCCGGCCGTCCGGGCCTGCAGATGCATGTGCCGTACACCCGCGCCAGCGTCGGCGGTTTCGATGTCGACCTGTTCCAGGAGTTCTTCCAGGGCTTCGTCAACCACGCCCTGGTGACCTTGCACATCGACAACCTGCGTGGTCACAACACCCACCACCAGATCGAAACCGTGTTCAAGGCCTTCGGCCGCGCACTGCGCATGGCCGTGACCCTCGACGAGCGCATGGCCGGCCAGATGCCGTCGACCAAAGGGTGCCTGTAAATGCAGACGGTAGCCGTAATCGACTATGGCATGGGTAACCTGCACTCGGTGTCCAAGGCGCTCGAACACGTCGGCGCCGGCAAGGTGCTGGTCACCAGCGACGCCGCGGTGATCCGCGAGGCCGACCGCGTGGTGTTCCCAGGCGTCGGCGCGATTCGCGACTGCATGGCCGAGATCCGCCGCCTGGGCTTCGACAGCCTGGTCCGCGAAGTCAGCCAGGACCGCCCCTTCCTCGGCATCTGCGTCGGCATGCAAGCGCTGCTCGAACACAGCGAGGAAAACGACGGCGTCGACTGCATCGGCCTGTTCCCCGGCCAGGTGCGCTTCTTCGGCAAGGGTCTGGAAGAAGACGGCGAGCACCTGAAGGTGCCGCACATGGGCTGGAACGAAGTCAGCCAGACCATCGACCACCCGCTGTGGCACGACATTCCCGACCGCGCGCGCTTCTATTTCGTACACAGCTACTACATCAATGCCGGCAAGCCTGGCCAAGTGGTCGGTCGTGGCCACTATGGCGTCGACTTCGCCGCCGCGCTGGCCGACGGTTCGCGCTTTGCCGTGCAGTTCCACCCGGAGAAGAGCCATACCCATGGCCTGCAGCTGCTGCAGAACTTCGTCGCCTGGGACGGGCGCTGGTAAATGAGCAGGTCGAAGACCAAGGCCCCGATCATCACCCTTGCCCCCGAGCAGGAGCGCGAGGCGCTCGACACCTTGAAGCGCTTCCTCGAAGACCGCTTCGAGCTGCAGCTCGGGTCGTTCGAGGTGGCCGAGGTCCTCGAGTTGTTCAGCAAAGAAATTGCACCCCATTACTACAACAGGGCGATTGCCGATGTTCAGCTGCACCTCAAGGAGCGGTTCGAGAGCATCGAAAGCGATCTGTGGGCGCTCGAAAAGCCCTGAAACCCTAAGAACAGACAGGTTCCCAAGATGCTGATTATCCCCGCTATCGATCTGAAGGACGGTGCCTGCGTGCGCCTGCGCCAGGGCCGCATGGAAGACTCCACGGTGTTTTCCGACGACCCGGTGAGTATGGCCGCCAAGTGGGTCGAGGGTGGCTGCCGCCGCCTGCACCTGGTCGACCTCAACGGCGCCTTCGAAGGCCAGCCAGTCAACGGTGAGGTGGTCACCGCCATCGCCAAGCGCTACCCGAACCTGCCGATCCAGATCGGCGGTGGTATCCGCTCGTTGGAAACCATCGAACACTACGTCAAGGCTGGCGTCAGCTACGTGATCATCGGCACCAAGGCGGTCAAGCAACCGGAGTTCGTCGCCGAAGCGTGCAAGGCCTTCCCGGGCAAGGTCATCGTCGGCCTGGACGCCAAGGACGGCTTCGTCGCCACCGACGGCTGGGCCGAGGTCAGTTCGGTGCAAGTCATTGACCTGGCCAAGCGTTTCGAGGCCGATGGCGTCTCGGCGATCGTCTACACCGACATCGCCAAGGACGGCATGATGCAGGGTTGCAACGTGCCCTTCACCAAGGCGCTGGCCGAAGCCACGTCGATCCCGGTGATCGCCTCGGGCGGCATCCACAACCTGGGTGACATCAAGGCCCTGCTGGATGCCAAGGCCCCTGGCATCATCGGCGCCATCACCGGCCGTGCCATCTACGAAGGCACCCTCGACGTCGCCGAGGCCCAGGCCTTCTGCGACAACTACCAAGGCTGAGGACTGAACCATGGCACTGGCCAAGCGCATCATCCCTTGCCTGGACGTGGACAACGGCCGGGTGGTCAAGGGCGTCAAGTTCGAGAACATCCGTGACGCCGGTGACCCGGTGGAAATCGCCCGTCGCTACAACGAGCAGGGTGCCGACGAAATCACCTTCCTCGACATCACCGCCAGCGTCGATGGCCGCGACACCACCCTGCATACGGTCGAGCGCATGGCCAGCCAGGTGTTCATCCCGCTGACGGTGGGCGGTGGCGTGCGTACCGTGCAGGACATCCGCAACCTGCTCAATGCCGGTGCCGACAAGGTGTCGATCAACACCGCAGCGGTGTTCAACCCCGAGTTCGTCGGCGAGGCCGCGGACCGTTTCGGTTCGCAGTGCATCGTCGTGGCGATCGATGCCAAGAAGGTATCGGGCCCGGGTGAGGCGCCGCGCTGGGAGATCTTCACCCATGGCGGGCGCAAGCCGACCGGTCTGGATGCCGTGGAGTGGGCGAAGAAGATGGAAGGCCTGGGTGCGGGCGAGATCCTGCTGACCAGCATGGACCAGGACGGCATGAAGAATGGCTTCGACCTGGGCGTCACCCGCGCCATCAGCGACGCGCTGGGGATTCCGGTGATCGCTTCGGGTGGGGTGGGCAACCTGCAGCACCTGGCCGATGGCATCCTGGAAGGGCATGCCAGCGCGGTGCTGGCGGCCAGTATCTTCCACTTCGGCGAGTACACGGTGCCTGAGGCCAAGGCCTACATGGCTTCGCGCGGGATCGTCGTTCGCTGAAGCATTGATTGGGGCTGCTTTGCAGCCCATCGCGGCACAAGGCCGCTCCTACACAGGTACAGCGCAGCGCTGGCATATTGCGCAAGCCCTGTAGGAGCGGCCTTGTGCCGCGAAGGGCCGCAAAGCGGCCCCAACGGCCTCACCCGTGATTCTTGCCAAGCAACGCGTGATAAAGCTCGGTATCCCCGAGAATCCCCACCACCTTGTCATCCTCCTGCAGCACCAGCTTGTTGCCGGTCTGGTAACGAATCTGCAGCGCCTCGCGCATGCCGATGTCGGCATGCACCAGCGTCGGCTTGCGCCCCAGCCCCTCCACCGCCTGCCCTGGCGCCCAGTTCTGCATGTCCAGGCCATTCTGCCCCTGGCGTGCGCGCTTGATCGAATTGCCTTCACCCAGGTCCAGCCACGAATCGCCACCCGGATCCAGGCACACCGAGCCATTGACCCGCTTGCAGTTGTCCAGGCTGCGCATCAGGCTGCGCCCGCACAGCACGTTCAGCGGGTTGGTGTGGGCAACGAAGGTGCGCACGTATTCATCGGCCGGGTTGAGGACGATTTCTTCGGGCTTGCTGTACTGGATGATCCGCCCGTCCTTCATGATGGCGATGCGGCTGCCCAGTTTCAGGGCTTCGTCCAGGTCGTGGCTGACGAACACGATGGTCTTGCTCAGCTTGCGCTGCAGCTCCAGCAACTCGTCCTGCAGGCCCTGGCGAATCAGCGGATCGAGCGCCGAGAACGGCTCGTCCATCAGCAGGATGTCGGCGTCCATCGCCAGCGCCCGGGCCAGGCCCACGCGTTGCTGCATGCCGCCGGAGAGCTCGTCCGGCTTCTTGTTGCGCCACTGGGTCAGGCCGACCAGCTCGAGCTTCTCGTCGACCAGCTTGCGCCGTTCCTTCTCCGGGCGACCCTGCATTTCCAGGCCAAAGCTGATGTTCTCGCGCACCGTCAGCCAGGGCATCAGGGCAAATTTCTGGAACACCATGGCGATGCGCTTGGTGCGCATCATCTTCAACTCGGCTGGAGTGCAGTGGGCGATGTCGATGTGCTTGCCTTCGTGCTCGACGAACAGCTTGCCGCGGCTCACGGTGTTGAGGCCGTTGATGCAGCGCAGCAGGCTCGACTTGCCCGAGCCCGACAGGCCCATCAGCACGCAGATCTCGCCCTTGTTGATATCCAAATTGGCCTTTTCGACGCCGACCACCAGGCCGGTCTGCTTGAGGATCTGCTCGCGGGTCTGGCCCTTGTCGAGCAGCGCCAGGGCCTCGCGCGGCTTGTTGGAGAAGATGACGTCGACGTCTTCGAATCGAATGATGCTCATGCTTCACCCCTTACCGGCAGCTCCGGTTGCTTGCAGATACGGTCGAGCATGATTGCCAGCAGTACGATCGCCAGGCCTGCTTCGAAGCCCAGGGAGATATCGGCGGTGTTCAGTGCGTTGACCACAGGTTTGCCCAGGCCGTCGGCACCTACCAGGGCGGCGATCACCACCATCGACAGCGACAGCATGATGCACTGGGTGACGCCAGCGGCGATGCTCGGCATCGCGTGCGGCAGTTCGATGCGGGTCAGCAGCTGGCGCCGCGAGCAGCCGAAGGCCTTGCCGGCGTCGAGCAGCTCCTGCGGCACGTCGCAGATGCCCAGGTAAGTGAGGCGGATGGGCGCGGCGATGGCGAACACCACCGTGGAGATCAGCCCGGGTACCACGCCCAGGCCGAACAGGGTCAGGGTCGGGATCAGGTAGACGAAGGTCGGCACCGTCTGCATCAGGTCGAGCACCGGACGCATGGCGGTATAGAACATCGGCTTGTGCGCGGCGACGATGCCCAGCGGCACGCCGATGGCCACGCAGACCACCGTGGCGAAGGTGACTTGCGCCAGGGTTTCCATGGTTTCCTGCCAGTAACCCAGGTTGAGGATCAGGAGGAAGGACAGGGCGACGAACACGGTCAGCGCCCACTTGCGCTGAATGAGGTGCGCCAGGGCGGCGAACAGGGCGACGAGGACGTAGGGATTGAACCAGGTCAGGGCACTGGTGACGCCATGGATCATGAACTCCAGGCCTTGCGCAATGGCGTCGAAATAATCGGCGCCGTTCTGGGTCAGCCATTCGACGAACGACGCGATGTACTGGCCCAGGGGTATTTTTTGATCGATGAGCATGATAGCGAGCTTCCACCTGCAAAGATTGAAATCAGTCCGGGGCGGGCACGGTCCCGCCCCGAGGTAGCGCTATTGCGTACTGCGTTATTGCGCGAGCTTGGCCTTGGCCGCCTCAAGGCCGGGTTTGCCGTCCACGGTGGTAACGCCAGCGAGCCAGGTATCGAGCTTGCCGGGGTTGTCCTTGAGCCACTTCTTGGCGGCGGCGTCGGGCTTCATCTTGTCGTCCAGGACATAGCCCATCATGGTGCTTTCATCCTTGAGCTCGAACGACAGGTTCTTCAGCAGTTGGCCGACGTTGCTGCATTCCTCCACGTAGCCCTTGCGGGTATTGGTGAGCACGGTGGCCTTGCCGAAGTCCGGCCCGAAGAACTCGTCCCCGCCGGTGAGGTACTGCATCTTGAAGCGGGTGTTCATCGGGTGTGGCTCCCAGCCCAGGAACACGATCGCCTCGCCCCGTTTCTGCGCGCGGTCGACCTGGGACAGCATGCCGGCCTCGCTGGACTGGACGATCTTGAACCCGGCGTCCTTCAGGCCGAAGGCGTTCTTGTCGATCATGCTCTGGATGGTGCGGTTGCCATCGTTGCCGGGCTCGATGCCGTAGATCTTGCCGTCCAGTTCCTTCTTGAACTTGGGAATGTCGCTGAAATCCTTCAGCCCCTTGTCATACAGCGCCTGGGGCACGGCCAGGGTGTACTTGGCGTTCTCCAGGTTGGCGCGCACGGTTTCTACGGTGCCGGCGTCGCGGTATTGCTTGATGTCGTTCTCCATGGTCGGCATCCAGTTGCCGAGAAACACGTCCAGGTCCTTGCCGGTGGCCAGCGACTTGTAGGTCACCGGCACCGAGATCATCGTGGTGTGGGTCTTGTAGCCCAGGGCTTCGAGCACGACGCTGGTAGTGGCCGTGGTGACGGTGATGTCGGTCCAGCCGACATCGGAGAAGCGTACCGTCTGGCACTGCTCGGGTTCGGCGGCCTGGGCCAGCAGCGGAGCGCTAAGCAACGCAACCAGCAACAGCGAGGGTGAACCTTTCATGGATGGACTCCTGTGATTTTTTCTTCGGGTTCGCATGGGTCGCCGGGCGTTCTCAGGGTCCGGTCGACCAGGCCTGCAGAGGGCAGGTTGCGTGGCCGTGCTTTACGAGTCGCTTTCGATAATCCTCCAGCGCCGGGCAATCGCCTACTGGTGGGGTCGTAACCAGTACGCAACGGGTCGCATCCAGTACGGGCAATGTCGTTTATGGGTTTTTCCACCCCTGCAGCCGCGTTTTTGCGTCACCCGGCCGCTGGAAAGCGGCGCCCGGGTGGCCGCGAAGGCCGCGGCGCAGCTGGACAAAAGTACGTCGGTTGCAGACGGCGAGGGGGTAGGCAAAAGCCCGATGATGCGTGCATTCCTGGCGGCTCGCAGCTATCAGCCTAGCAGTTGCCCCGCCCTGCGCATGGCGCGCAGAGACAAGCCCAGCAAGAGGTGATTCGACAATGGCCATCAGCGTGTTCGACCTGTTCAAGATCGGTGTGGGGCCTTCCAGCTCGCACACCGTGGGGCCCATGCGGGCCGGGGCGATGTTCGTCCAGGGGCTGCGCGAGCGCGGCGAGCTGGAACGGGTCAAGCGGATCGAGGTGCGCCTGTATGGCTCGCTGTCGGCCACCGGCGTCGGTCACGGGACCGACAACGCCACTATCATGGGCCTGATGGGCGAATGGCCCGACGCCATCGACCCCACGCAGATCGTCCCGCGTATCGCCGACCTGCGTGAAACCGACACCCTGCTGCTGGATAACCGCTTGCCCATCGAGTTCGTCTGGGCCCGCGACATGCTGCTGCTGGACGAGAACCTGCCGTATCACCCCAATGCCATGACCCTGGTCGCCGAGGGCGAGCAGGGCGAGCTGCACCGCGACACCTACTACTCGGTCGGTGGCGGCTTCGTGGTCGACGCGGCGCAGGCCGCCAGCGGGGTGTTGGACGCCGATCAGACGGTGCTGCCGTACGACTTCGACAGCGCTGCCGAGTTACTGCGCCTGTGCAAGCAAAACGACCTCAGCGTGTCGCAATTGATGATGGCCAACGAGAAGGTCTGGCGCAGCGAAGAAGAGATCCGCGCAGGTCTCTACAAGCTCTGGGACGCCATGCAGGAGTGCGTCGCCAACGGCCTCAAGTACGAAGGCACGCTGCCCGGCGGGCTCAACGTGCGCCGCCGCGCTGCCAAGCTGCACCGCAGCCTGCAGGAGATCGGCAAGCCCAACGTCATCGGCTCGACCATGAGCGCGATGGAGTGGGTCAACCTGTTCGCCCTGGCGGTCAACGAAGAAAATGCCGCTGGCGGGCGCATGGTCACCGCGCCCACCAATGGCGCGGCCGGCATCATCCCGGCGGTGCTGCACTACTACATGCGCTTCAGCGATGCGGTGGACGAGTCCAGCGTGGTCGACTTCTTCCTCGGTGCCGCCGCAGTGGGCATCCTGTGCAAGAAGAACGCCTCGATCTCCGGCGCCGAGGTCGGTTGCCAGGGCGAGGTCGGTTCGGCCTGCGCCATGGCTGCGGCGGGCCTCGCCGAAGTGTTGGGCGCCACGCCGCCGCAGGTGGAGAACGCCGCCGAGATCGCCCTGGAACATAACCTCGGGCTCACCTGCGACCCGGTCGGCGGCTTGGTCCAGGTGCCGTGCATCGAGCGCAACGCCATCGCTGCGGTGAAAGCCATCAACGCCGTCCAGATGGCCTTGCGTGGCGATGGCGAACACTTCATCTCCCTCGACCAGGTGATCCGTACCATGCGCGACACCGGTGCCGACATGCACGACAAGTACAAAGAGACCTCGCGCGGTGGCCTGGCGGTCAGCGCCATCGAGTGTTGAATCATTAGTTGGCTTCACTGGCCTCTTCGCGGGTAAACCCGCTCCTACAGGGACTGCGCAATCTTCGAGAGTTGCGGGGTATCTGTAGGAGCGGGTTTACCCGCGAAGAGGCCACCGTCGATCTCCCAGTGCACCTGCGCCCCATTCAGCGCCCCCTTCTGGTGCACCACTCATCCCGACCAATCGTCGGCTGTCGTAATCAGCATGGGCATTGTCGGTGACACTCAAGAGTGTCGTTTCTGGGCAACCTACACTGCGCGTGTCACCAAATTGCTCAGCCGTTACCCGCAACGCGCTAGCACGCAGGTTTGCGAAGATTGACCAACGCTCAGCGAAGTACCTGATTTGCCTGATGCAGGCGTCGTTTTCAGGTTTTTTTGGATAGCCGTTCAATTTCAGGCACGGCGTTTGCGTTGAGATTGGCCACCAAGCTCCGGTACATCAATCCGGGGCCATAACAAGAATCAGTGCTCGCCTGAGGCACACCCCAGCATTTGTGTGAGGAGAAATCGCGATGACGTCGTACACCTCCGGGAATCCAACCCAGAACCGCACAGCACCCCAGTCCATCGGGTTTCTTCTATTGGACAACTTCACCCTGATTTCCCTGGCATCGGCCGTCGAGCCGCTGCGCATGGCCAACCAGCTGTCCGGTCGCGAGCTGTACCGCTGGCACACGCTGACCGCCGATGGCGGCCAGGTGTGGGCCAGCGACGGCCTGCAGATCACCCCTGACGCGGCGATGCACAACGCGCCGCCCATCGACACCGTGATCGTCTGTGGCGGCGTCGGTATCCAGCGCAGCGTCACCCGCGAGCACGTCACCTGGTTGCAGGCCCAGGCCCGTCAGTCGCGCAGGCTTGGCGCAGTCTGCACCGGCAGTTGGGCATTGGCCTGTGCCGGCCTGCTCGATGGCTTCGATTGCAGCGTGCACTGGGAATGCCTGGCAGCCATGCAGGAGGCCTTCCCACGGGTCAACATGAGCACCCGCCTGTTCACCCTCGACCGCAACCGCTTCACAAGCTCCGGCGGCACCGCGCCGCTGGACATGATGCTACACCTGATCAGCCGCGATCATGGCCGCGAGTTGTCGGCGGCGATCTCCGAGATGTTCGTCTACGAGCGCATCCGCAACGAACAGGATCACCAGCGCGTGCCGCTCAAGCACATGCTCGGCACCAACCAGCCGAAGCTGCAGGAAATCGTCGCGCTGATGGAAGCCAACCTCGAAGAGCCGATCGACCTCGACGAGCTGGCGGTGTACGTGTCGGTGTCGCGCCGGCAGCTCGAGCGGCTGTTCCAGAAATACCTGCATTGCTCGCCATCGCGTTACTACCTGAAGCTGCGCCTGATCCGCGCGCGGCAGTTGCTCAAGCAGACGCCGATGTCGATCATCGAAGTGGCGTCGGTCTGCGGCTTCGTCTCCACGCCGCACTTCTCCAAGTGCTACCGCGAGTACTTCGGCATTCCGCCGCGTGATGAACGTGTGGGGTCCAATACCGCGCAGCAGGTGGCGATGATGCCGATTCCACAGGCCATGACCCTGTCGCCGCACAGTGGGCCGATGGCTGCCCTGAGCCAGGCGCGAAACGAATCGACGTTTGCCAGTGTAAGGCTTTAGAACGACGCGGGCCTCTTCGCGGGCAAGCCCGCTCCTACAGGATGACCGCTGTCCTGTAGGAGCGGGTTTACCCGCGAAGAGGCCCGTTCAGACACACCTCTCAGGCGCGCTGGTTGAACTGCGCCAACGCCGGCAACAGCTGCTTTTCTATCGCCTGGCGCACTGCCGGCAAGATCGTCGCGCTCCCGGTGTACATCTGCTCGACCATCCCCTTGAGCGCCCGTGCATTGGGCTCGGTCAGCCCCCGCACCACCGCCTCGCAGGCCTGCTCGGCGCTGGCCCCTGCAGGAATCTCGAACCCCCGCGCCCGCAGGTGGCCCAACAGATCGTCCTGGTCAATCAAATCCGCATGCATCATGGCTGTTGTCCCTTTTATCGCTAAGAGAGTGCTGCTGTGATTGTCGACCGATTCTGTGACGCGGGCGAGAGGCCGGCAAGGACAGAATGTCGCAATGGCTGCTTTGACTAAGAACAGGTCGTTCCGGGCTAAATCGACCGTGCCGGAAGTACGCACACTCAAGCCATCTACCGCAACGGAGGGTTTGGTCACCCTCGCTCGTGCACAGTGGATGTTGCTCGCTCTTGGCCCCGGATGCTCACGGCTTTCCGGGGCTATTTTTTTGCCTCCAGTCCCATCACCCGGCCAACCAACGCAGGCTCCGGCAAGCCCTGCTGTTCATCCAGCAAACCCTGGAGTAGCGCGATGCTGTGCTCGCCAAACGGGGTCGACCGTGGCCCCGCCAGATCCACATGCAGCAACATCTGCTCACTGGCCGACAGCGCCTCGTCGAACCCTGACCGGTGCAGGCTGTGGTACAGGTGCAGGCGCTTGCGGTCGAAGCCGATGATCTGCGTCTGTACCCACACTTCGGTACCCAACTTCACCTCATGCAGGTAATTGATGTGCGCCTCCAGGGTGAACAGCGAGTGGCCGCTTTGCCCTCGGCTGTCGGCATCCAGGCCGATGCGCTCCATCAGCGCATCGGTGGCGTAGCTGAAGATCAGCAGGTAGAAGGCATCGCGCAGATGCCCGTTGTAGTCGACCCAGTCCTCCTGGACTGGGGTACGGTAGGTGATCAAAGCGGGCATCGTGTTTCCCTCAGTCGCTGAACGACATGCCGTGGTTGGCCTTGCTGGTCTTCACCGCGTCCAGCACCGCCAGCAGCGTGTCATCACGATAGCGCTCCAGTGCGGCGATACTGTGCTGGCCCAGTTGCTCCGAGGTGCCATCGACCACATCGTCGATCAGCTCATCTGTCAGTTCAGGCGCGGGCAGGTAGGTCCAGGGCAGCTTCAGCGCCGGGCCGAACTGCGACATGAAGTGACGCATGCCGGCATCGCCACCGGCCAGGGTATAGGTGAGGAACGTGCCCATGAACGACCAGCGCAGCCCCGCACCGAAGCGAATCGCATCGTCGATTTCGCCGGTAGTGGCCACGCCGTCGTTGACCAGGTGCAGGGCTTCGCGCCACAGCGCTTCGAGCAGGCGGTCGGCGATGAAACCGGGCACTTCCTTGCGCACGTGCAGCGGGCGCATGCCGAGCGCTGTATAGATGGCTTTCGCCGCCTCGATCGCCTCCGGGGCCGTGCGCTTACCGCCGACGATTTCCACCAGTGGCAACAGGTAGACCGGGTTGAACGGGTGGCCGACCACGCAGCGCTCGGGGTGGCTGGCCGACTCGTAGAACTCGCTGGGCAACAGGCCCGAGGTGCTGGAGCCGATGATCGCATCGGGCTTGGCCGCGGCGCTGATGCGGGCATGCAGGTCGAGTTTCAGCTCCAGGCGTTCGGGGGCGCTTTCCTGAATGAAGTCGGCATCACGCACGCAGTCTTCGACCGTGGCGACGAACCTCAATCGGTCCTGCGAAGCGCCTGGCGCCAGGCCTTGTTTTTCGAGGGCCGGCCAGGCATTGGCGATGCGTTTGCGCAGTGCCTGCTCAGCGCCCGGTGCCGGGTCCCAGGCGACCACGTCCAGGCCATGGGCCAGGGCGCGGGCGACCCAGCCGCTGCCGATGACGCCGCTACCCAGGGCGGCGAAGGTCTTGATCTCGGTGATGAAGGGCATGTCGAATCCTCAGGACAAACAGGGACAGTAGGGTTGATGCCAATCCTGTGGGAGGGGGCTCGCCCGCGAACACCGGCGTAGCCGGTGCCAGCCACCGCGTTGCCTGCTTGCCACAGGATTCATGGCGCACTTGCGAGTGTTGAAGGGATCAGCGGCGCTTGAGGTTCATCTTTTCCCGACCTTCTGCCGGGCTGAGCACGCGGCCCCCCATGCGGGTGATGATCTCGGCGGCGCGCTCGACCAACTGGCCGTTGCTGGCCAGCACGCCACGGTCCAGGTACAGGTTGTCTTCCAGGCCGACCCGCACGTTGCCGCCGAGCAGCACCGCCTGGGCGGCCATCGGCATCTGCATGCGACCGATGCCGAAGCCGGCCCAGGTGACGTTTGCCGGCAGGTTGTCGACCATGGCCTTCATGGTGGTGGTGTCGGCCGGCGCACCCCACGGGATGCCCAGGCACAGCTGGAACAGTGGATCCTCGAGCAGGCCTTCCTTGATCATTTGCTTGGCGAACCACAGATGCCCGGTGTCGAAGATTTCCAGCTCGGCCTTCACGCCCAGTTCGGTGATGCGCTTGGCGCCGGCGCGTAGTTGCGCCGGGGTGGATACATAGATGGCGTTGCCGTCGCCGAAATTGAGCGTGCCGCAGTCGAGGGTGCAGATCTCAGGCAGCAGCGCCTCGACGTGGGCCAGGCGCTCCAGCGGGCCGATCAGGTCGGTGCCTGGGCCGAACGCCATGGGCGACTCGCCCGGGCCGATCTCCAGGTCGCCGCCCATGCCGGCGGTGAGGTTGACGATGATGTCCACGTCGGCTTCGCGAATGCGCTCCATGACTTCGCGGTACAGCGCCACGTCGCGGCTGAAACGGCCCGTCTCGGGATCGCGGACGTGGCAGTGGACGACAGTGGCGCCGGCCTTGGCGGCTTCGACGGCGGATTCGGCGATCTGCTTGGGGGTGACCGGGACCAGGTGGCTCTTGGCGACCGTGTCGCCAGCGCCGGTGAGGGCGCAGGTGATGATGACGTCGTGGTTCATGATGGTTCCTTGTGCGGTATAGGGTGGTCTTTTCGCGGGCAAGCCCGCTCCCACAGGGGAGCGGGTGCCCCTGGCATGCGCGTCTATCTGTGGGAGCGGGCTTGCCCCGCGAAGCGGCCGGGTCAGTTGGCGCTGAGCTTGAGGTTCTCGGCCGCCGGCTTGCCGTCGAAGGTGGTCACACCCTCAAGCCAGCGAGCCTTGTCTTCAGGGTGGTCCTTGAGCCATTGGCGCGCCGATTCCAGCGCATCTTTGTGGTCGAGCAACGGCTGCATCATTCGGCTCTCGTCCTCGGCACTGAAGTTCAGGTTGGCCAGCAGGCGGTTGGCATTGGGGCAGCGTTCGGCATAGTCCGGGGCGGTCACCGTCCACACCGTGGCGCGCCCTTCGTCCGGCCCCAGGGCGTCCTGGCTATCGCCCAGGTAGGCCATGTCGATGTTGACGTTCATCGGGTGCGGCGCCCAGCCGAAGAACACCACCGCCTGCTTGCGCCGCACGGCGCGGTCCACTGCCGCGAGCATGCCGGCCTCGCTGGACTCCACCAGCTGGAACTTGCCCAGACCGAACTGGTTCTTGTCGATCATCGCCTTGATCTGGGTGTTGGCACCGGAGCCTGGCTCGATGCCGTAGATCTTGCCGCCCAGCTCCTTCTCGAACTTGTGGATGTCGGCGAACGTCTTCAGGCCCTTGTCGGCCAGGTATTTCGGCACCGCGAGGGTGGCGCGGGCGTCCTCCAGGCTGGGTTTGTCGAGCACCTTGACCTGGCCTGCGTCGACGAAGGGGGTGATGGTCTGGGTCATGATCGGGTTCCAGTAACCCAGGAACATGTCCAGGCGCTTGTCGCGGATACCGGCGAAGATGATCTGCTGCGAGGCGCTGGTCTGCTTGGTCTGATAACCAAGACCGTCGAGCAGTACCTGGGCCATGGCGCTGGTGGCGATGACGTCGGTCCAGTTGACCACGCCCAAGCGGACGTTCTTGCATTCGGCCGGCTCGGCGGCGAACAGTGGGGTGACCAGGGTGCTGCTCAGGGCAAGGGACAGCAGGCTGCGGCGGACAAAGCGGTGCATGGTGGCTCTCCATCGGCAGTGCATATTGTTATGGTGGCCGGTCTCTCTGGACCGTGTGAACACGCTACGCTGCCCACAGTGCGAAAAATCGCACTCCGGCGACCAACATTTGCACGCAAGCGACTTCTTCTCCCGTGGAGCCTGCAATGCCGCAACTGATCCACTTCCTACTGCTGCCAGGGTTTTCGGCGATGGGCTTCATCAGCGCCGTAGAGCCACTGCGGGTGGCCAACCGCTTCAAGGGGCCGTCGTACCGTTGGCGGGTGTTGAGCCTGGACGGCGGTGCGGTATTGGCCAGCAATGGCATGTCGGTGAACGCCGATGCGCCTTTGGCAGAGGTTGAGTCAGGGGGGGTATTGCTGATCATTGCGGGCTTCGATCCGCTGGCCTGCTACGGCCCACCGCTGCAGCAGGCGTTACGCCGCCTCGATCACGCCGGGGTGATTCTCGGCGGCATCGATACCGGCCCCATGGTGTTGGCCGAAGCGGGGCTGCTCGATGGCTACCGCGCCACCCTGCACTGGGAGGCGCTGGACGCTTTCAAGGAGCGCTATCCACGCTTGCACGTGACCCAGGAGTTGTTCGAGATCGACCGCAGGCGCATCACTTGTGCCGGTGGCACGGCCTCGATCGACCTGATGCTCGACCTGATCGGGCAGTCGCACGGCAGTGAATTGGCGGTGCAGGTTTCCGAGCAGTTCGTGCTCGGGCGTATCCGCCCACGCCAAGACCACCAACGCATGCAGATCGCCAGCCGGTATGGCATCAGCAACAAGAAGCTGGTGCGGGTGATTGGCGAGATGGAAAAGAACATCGAATCGCCCCTCGATACCCTCACGCTGGCCCAATCCATACAAGTCAGCCGACGACAACTCGAGCGATTGTTTCAGGTGCACCTGGAACTAACACCCCGTGCCTTTTATCTGCGATTGAGGTTAGACAAGGCCCGACAGTTACTGCAGCATTCAGACATGAGTGTTATGGAGGTAGGCGTTGCCTGCGGTTTTGAATCTGCCTCTTACTTTACTCGCTGTTACAAAGCCTGTTTTGGTTGTTCTCCACGACGGGATCGATGAGTAAAAAACCGCCTTTAAGTAGTCGAGATATGACGGTTAAGTCCATGGGAAAGGCGTTGCGGGTTGGTATGAGCTCAACCTCGTACATCTACTAGTATTGGTCGTATCAACCGCTTGTTAGGGTCTTCATGGTCATTTAATGGAGACTTGTTATGCGTATTTATAAATGTTCACAGATTCTTCCGATCCTTGCGCTTGCTTTATTTTCATCCGGCGCTGCCCAGGCCGGGTTGGTTCCGCCTGGTGGAATCGTTCCAAAGCCGGGCAATAGTTTTCCAGGCTGCGAAGTAACGGCCCCGGAGACGTCCGATTTTCGTAGCACCCTGCGCCCGGGTTGGCAAAACGCATCAGCCACGGTGCAGAAGATGTTGATTACATCCGATTCCCAGGCTTTTAGGGTCAAGGCCCGTGCTGATGGCTCGGAGGAGTTCAACTCCACCAAGTGGAAGCGTGTCACCCATGGTCTGGCGGATATCCTGCGGGCGGAGCGCGCCGGTGGCCATTACGTGCCGCTGATCGTCAATGGTGATATTACCGAGTACGGTCATGGCGGCGAGCGCAGCGCGTTTCGGCAGTTCATCACACGCACCCTGACGGTAAAGTCCGGTACCCCGGGCGGGCCGTTGTTTTTCCCTGGGCTGGGTAACCACGACTACGATCAGAACGTAGGCAATTGTGCGAACAACGGGTGTGCGCGAGATGCGGTCTGTGACCATATCATCTGGACCAAGGCCATCGAGCGACAAGCGCAGCGTTTCAACTTCGACCATACCTACGCCAATGGCAGGCACACAGGCTCTTTGTCCTACTCCTTCGATGTGGGTAAAGTGCATGTCGTTCAATTGAACAACGAGCCTACCTATACCACGTATTTCGAGACGGGCGGTCAGCTGGGGGCCAAGGGTTCGAAAAGGCGATTCAATATTACCGCCTCGATGAATTGGTTGCGTAAAGACCTGGCCGATGCCAAGGCACGAGGTCAATATACCATCATCAACTTGCACAAGCCCAGCGGTTGGCAGGATTCTGATGTTTACAATCACCAGTTCAAGCAGCTCATCGAACAGAACCGCGTCGTTGCCGTGTTCGCTGGGCATTTTCACCGGAACTTGGGCAAACGAAACTACTCGGCCTATGGCAAGGTACCCATCTTCCTCAGCGGTGCGATCATGCACAACAACTACCTGCGTGTGATGTTCGACTGGCGTGCCTACAGCATGCGCGTGGAGTGGTTTGACGGGCGCACGTTGAAAGGCAGCCACACGCAAAAGCTTGAACAGTTTGTACCGCCTCCAACGACCAAGCCTATAACGATCCCCGGGGGAAAATAAGGTCAGTCAAAACCGGCGGCGTTTCACTGTTGGCCAATGCCTAGTAGATATTCCGAGCGATCATCGCTCCGTTGCGCCACGCAGGTGCTCCACGCCGCTTCGAATGCGGGACTGCCGGGCTTTTCAGCATACGTCTCGACCTTGCAATCGGCATCGCGCAACTGCTCCCACAACTTTTCGAGTGCGATCCATAAACCCCACCTACCACAAGATGATGCCTCGGTTTACCGTGGCATCTCCGGCGAGCAGTTCCACGGCAGCAGTGCTTCGTAGTCTGCTACTGACGAGGCGTGGGGCAATCGCTCAAGTACGTGGCGCAGCCACGTATAGGGCTCTTGGCCGTTGATCTTTGCGGTCTCGATCAGGCTGTATATCTGGGCACTGGCCGTGGCGCCGTTGGGCGTGTCACTGAACGGCCATGCCTTGCGACCGATGACAAACGGCTTGGTCGCGCGCTCTGCCAAGTTGTTGTCGATCGGCAAGTGGCATGACGGTTGCACCAGAGGTCAAAGCCGTCAAGCAACCAGTTCAGCTCCTGGACGGTCAAGACAATGGCTTCGTCGGTGGTGTCGGGCGAGGTTTCGAAGCGTTCGGACTCCAAGCGTTTGAGACTTCTCGCACCATTGGCGACGGTCTTTATGGCCTCACTGCTGACCGATCGATTGCAAATACTCCGAGCGATCATCGCTGCGCTGCGCCACACAGGTATTCCATGCCGCCTCGAATGCCTTGCTCCCCGGCTTTTCGGAATAGGTCTCGACCTTGCAGTCGGCATCGCGTAGCTGCGTCCACAACGTTTCTGCCGCCTCCATGCGCCCAACCAGGGCCGTGGCCTTGTCCGCCTCGTCGGCATATTGGTCGCGAATACGTTGGGTCAGGTCGTCATACGCCGACTGCAGTTCCCGTTCGGCGGTCTGCTTGTTGAAGGCTGCGCAGGCGAAGGTCTGTTGGTCGGTGTCGACGTTGTCGCACGGGGTACTTTCTTCCTCACCAGCCTGGGCGCCCGTGACCACGACCAGCAATACCAGCCATGCCAATGATTTCATCCGTTATCTCTCCAACTGGCTGACGAATCGTCAGGATTCTCGCTCAGCGACAGCCGTTGTGGTAGCTACCTTAAGAAAACTTCATGCGGCCTGCCATAGCAGCGGGGATCAAGGGCCGGTCTAGCCCCGCCGCGCGACAGCCCATTCATCGTCGGTATAAGAGGATGACCGGCCCTGGCGAGTCGGGCTAGCGTTTGAGGCTCACGATTGTCCCTGGCGGCGGGGAACTGCCGAGGGTAACCGGCGTCACCCACATTTTGTAGGTCGACCAGTCGAAGGTGACGCGCAGATAGCTTTTCGACAGCATTGCGCCAGTCTGGAATACCGGAACTTTGCCTATGGTAGCCACCTTGCCGATAGAGCCGTGATAATGACCCGCGAAGACGGCCACCACGTTGTACTGTTCCAGTAGTTTGGCGAATCGTCCATTGCGCACCGAGTCGTCCTGCCAGTTGTTACGTTTATGCAAATTGATAATGACGTGCCTGCCCGTGCTTGGGCATATTTCAGGTCTCTTTCCAACCAGTCCATGGCTGAATTGATGGCGAAACGTCGCTTCAAACCTGGGGCGGTCAGGCCACCGGTTTCGAAATTCCGGGTGTAGGAGGGTTCGAGGTTCAATTGCACGATGTGCACGCGACCGACACCCACCGAATACGCCAGCGAGCCTCGATGCGTGTTACTCGAGGTGTCAAAGCGATGGTCGAAAGGAGTCGGTGACAAAGTGTTCACCCATTTCACCAAGTCACACACCGAGTCGCGGGCACAGCCGTTGTTCGAGCAATTGCCGACATTTTGGTCGTAGTCATGATTGCCTAGCCCCGGCAATATCAGTGGGCCTGGCCTGTTGGCACGCGCCTGATGCATCTTTCTCTGCGTATCACGGCGTTCGGTGCTATGGCCGTACTCGGTGAGATCGCCGTTGATTACCAGCGGTACGTAGTAGGACGCCCGCCGGTCTTGGCGTATGGCGTTGGTGACGGCGTCGAGGTTGCTGTGCCAAACGCTTTTATTGTGGCCGTCCTCCTTATGGGGGTTGCGTTGAGTCATGGCGCGGTGAGCCTGCGGGTCGGAGGCGATGATGATTTTCTGGCGATTCCCCGGGTACTCCGCGATGTCCCGCCAACCCGGGCCAAGGTATTTTTTATAGGTATCGGTATCGGTCATCTCGCAGCCAAGCGTACGCGCCTCGGCTTGCCCGAGGTTAAGAAGGCCGCCTACGAGTGTGGCGCACATCAGCACGGGCAACGCCTGCCGGGTAAGTGAATGAATATGTAACACGATGGCATCTCCAGATGCGTGATAGGAGGTGCCACCGTAGGAAATAGCCTGGCGCTGCGTAACTCGTAGTTCTTTTAGGGGGAATGGCTTCCCGGTCGAACTGTTCATAACGGCGGAAATGTCGTTATCGCGACTGTCTCTCATCCCCAGGCACCGTGCCAGACGCCCCGATGTCGCGCATTGACGCTTTCGGCAAACCCCCTGTCGTTTTTGCATCGGGGCGCCTCGGGGCACAGGCATATGCTGGCCCCAAAGCGCCGACAGAAGATTCGGTGCAGCCCAAATCAATAACAGGGGACAGCCTGATGAGCCCAGCCGAACTTCACGCCGACAGCATCGTCATCGACGGCCTGATCATTGCCAAATGGAACCGCGAGCTGTTCGAGGACATGCGCAAGGGCGGGCTCACTGCGGCCAACTGCACGGTGTCGGTCTGGGAAGGCTTCAAGGCCACCGTCGACCAGATCGCCGCCAGCCAGAAGCTGATCCGCGACAACAGCGACCTGGTGATGCCGGTGCGCACCACCGCCGACATCCGCAAGGCCAAGGAGCTGGGCAAGACCGGCATCCTCTTCGGCTTCCAGAACGCCCATGCGTTCGAAGACCAGATCGCCTACGTCGACGTGTTCAAGCAGCTGGGCGTGGGCATCGTGCAGATGTGCTACAACACCCAGAACCTGGTCGGCACCGGCTGCTACGAGCGGGACGGCGGCCTGTCGGGCTTCGGTCGCGAAATCGTCGCCGAGATGAACCGCGTCGGCATCATGTGCGACCTGTCCCATGTCGGCTCCAAAACGTCCGAAGAAGTCATCCTCGAATCGAAGAAGCCGGTCTGCTACTCGCACTGCCTGCCTTCGGGCCTCAAGGAGCACCCACGCAACAAGTCGGACGAAGAGCTGAAGTTCATCGCCGACCATGGTGGCTTCGTCGGCGTGACCATGTTCGCGCCGTTCCTGGCCAAGGGCATCGACTCGACCATCGACGACTACGCCGAGGCCATCGAGTACACCATGAACATCGTCGGTGAAGACGCCATCGGTATCGGTACCGACTTCACCCAGGGCCACGGCCAGGAGTTCTTCGAATACCTGACCCACGACAAGGGCTACGCCCGGCGCCTGACCAACTTCGGCAAGATCATCAACCCGCTGGGCATTCGCACCGTGGGCGAATTCCCAACCTCACCGAAACCTTGCTCAAGCGCGGCCATTCCGAGCGCGTGGTGCGCAAGATCATGGGTGAGAACTGGGTCAACGTCCTCAAGGACGTGTGGGGCGAGTAAGCCGCTCTCCAAAGCCTGAAAGCCCCTGCCAGCAACGCCGGGGCATCCAAACAAAAATTTTTATGGAGTTGAGTTTCCATGGCCAAGATCGCCCCGCAATTGCCAATCGAAGTCGACAGCGAAACCGGTGTCTGGACCAGCGACGCATTGCCGATGCTGTATGTGCCGCGGCATTTCTTCGTCAACAACCACATCGGTATCGAGGAAGTGCTGGGCGCCGACGCCTATGCCGAGATCCTCTACAAGGCCGGCTACAAGTCCGCCTGGCACTGGTGTGAAAAAGAAGCCGAATGCCACGGCCTGGAAGGCGTGGCGGTGTTCGAGCACTACATGAAGCGGCTGAGCCAGCGTGGCTGGGGCCTGTTCGAGATCCAGGACATCGACCTCGACAAGGGCACCTGCAGCGTCAAGCTCAAGCACTCGGCATTCGTGTACGTCTACGGCAAGGTTGGCCGCAAGGTCGACTACATGTTCACCGGCTGGTTCGCCGGTGCCATGGACCAGATTCTCGCCGCCCGTGGCAGTTCGATCCGCACCGTGGCCGAGCAGGTCTACGGCGGTTCGGAAGAAGGTCACGATGACGGCCTGTTCGTCGTCAAGCCGTTGTAAGTCGGAGAGAGCGTCATGGCATTCGAAGCAATGTTCCAGCCGATCCAGATCGGCAAACTGACCATCCGCAACCGCGTGCTGAGCACTGCGCACGCCGAGGTCTACGCCACCGACGGCGGCATGACTACCGACCGTTACGTGAAGTACTACGAAGAAAAGGCCAAAGGCGGCATCGGCCTGGCGATTTGCGGTGGCTCCTCGGTGGTTGCCATCGACAGCCCGCAGGAGTGGTGGTCGTCGGTCAACCTGTCGACCGACCGCATCATCCCGCACTTCCAGAACCTCGCCGACGCCATGCACAAGCATGGCGCCAAGATCATGATCCAGATTACCCACATGGGCCGTCGCTCGCGTTGGGACGGCTTCAACTGGCCGACCCTGATGTCACCGTCCGGCATCCGCGAACCGGTACACCGCGCCACCTGCAAGACCATCGAGGTGGAAGAGATCTGGCGTGTGATCGGCAACTACGCGCAAGCGGCGCGGCGTGCCAAGGAAGGCGGCCTGGACGGCGTCGAGCTGTCCGCCGTGCACCAGCACATGATCGACCAGTTCTGGAGCCCGCGGGTCAACAAGCGTACCGACGAATGGGGCGGCACCTTCGAAGGCCGCATGAAGTTCGGCCTGGAAGTGCTCAAGGCAGTGCGCGCCGAGGTCGGTGACGACTTCTGCGTGGGTATGCGTATCTGTGGCGACGAATTCCACCCCGATGGCCTGAGCCACGAGGACATGAAACAGATCGCCGCCTACTACGACGCCACCGGCATGATCGACTTCATCGGCGTGGTCGGCTCGGGTTGCGACACCCACAACACCCTGGCCAACGTCATCCCCAACATGAGCTACCCGCCGGAGCCGTTCCTGCACCTGGCGGCCGGCATCAAGGAAGTGGTCAAGGTCCCGGTGCTGCATGCGCAGAACATCAAGGACCCGAACCAGGCCACGCGCATCCTGGAAGGCGGCTACGTGGACATGGTCGGCATGACCCGTGCGCACATCGCCGACCCGCACCTGATCGCCAAGATCAAGATGGGCCAGGTCGACCAGATCAAGCAGTGCGTCGGTGCCAACTACTGCATCGACCGCCAGTATCAGGGCCTGGACGTGCTGTGCATCCAGAACGCCGCCACCTCCCGTGAATACATGGGCGTGCCGCACATCATCGAGAAGACCACCGGGGCCAAGCGCAAGGTCGTGGTGGTCGGTGCCGGCCCAGCCGGCATGGAGGCCGCACGGGTGGCCGCCGAGCGTGGCCACGACGTGACCGTGTTCGAGAAGAAGGAACAGATCGGCGGGCAGATCACCATCGCCGCCAAGGCGCCGCAGCGCGACCAGATCGCCGGCATCACCCGCTGGTACCAGCTGGAGTTCGCCCGCCTGAAGATCGACCTGCGCCTGGGCACGGCCGCCGATGTGGCGACCATCCAGGACCTGCGCCCGGACATCATCGTGCTGGCGGTGGGCGGCCATCCGTTCGTCGAGCAGAACGAGCACTGGGGCGCCGCCGAAGGGTTGGTGGTGAGCAGCTGGGATGTGCTCGACGGCAAGGTCGCACCGGGCAAGAACGTGCTGGTGTACGACACCATCTGCGAGTTCACCGGTATGTCGGCGGCAGACTTCCTGGCCGACAAGGGTGCCCAGGTCGAGATCGTCACCGACGACATCAAGCCGGGCGTGGCGATGGGCGGCACGACCTTCCCGACCTACTACCGCAGCATGTACCCCAAGGAAGTGATCATGACCGGGGACATGATGCTGGAGAAGGTCTACCGCGAGGGCGACAAGGTGGTGGCGGTGCTCGAGAACGAGTACACCGGCGCCAAGGAAGAGCGCGTGGTCGACCAGGTGGTGATCGAGAACGGCGTGCGTCCTGACGAGCAGTTGTACTACGCGCTCAAGGAGGGTTCGCGCAACAAGGGCCAGATCGACGTGGAGGCGCTGTTCGCCATCAAGCCACAGCCGATCCTCAGCCAGCCGGGCGAGGGGTACCTGCTGTACCGCATCGGCGACTGCGTGGCCCAGCGTAACGTGCATGCGGCGATCTACGACGCCCTGCGCCTGTGCAAGGACTTTTGACCGCTCCGCCTCTCTAGAGGCGGGATTGGCCCCCCTGTAGGAGCGGCCTTGTGCCGCGATGGGCTGCGAAGCAGCCCCGGGATCTGTGCAGTGCCGCTGAGTTCCTGGGGCTGCTTCACAGCCCATCGCGGCACAAGGCCGCTCCTACAGGGGTCCGCGCTGGCCTTCTGGGCGGCGCAAGAATCCAGCTGTTGTGGGAGCCTCCCATGTTGAACACCCTTCTACCCATCCTGCTGTTCGCTGCCCTTGGCCTGGCAGTGCTCGGCGCCCTGCGCCGGGTGCGCATGTGGCGACGTGGCCGGCCAAGCAAGGTCGACCTGATCGGCGGGCTGCTGGCCATGCCGCGACGCTACCTGGTGGACCTGCACCATGTGGTCGAGCGCGACAAGTACATGTCCAAGACCCACGTCGCCACCGCTGGCGGCTTCGTGCTGTCGGCAGTCTTGGCGATCCTGGTGCACGGCTTCGGCCTGCAGAGCAAGATCCTCGGCTACGCCTTGCTGGTCGCTACGGTGATCATGTTCAGCGGTGCCATCTTTGTCTTCAAACGCCGTCTGAATCCGCCTTCGCGCCTGTCCAAGGGCCCGTGGATGCGCTTGCCGAAAAGCCTGCTGGTGTTCGCCGCGAGCTTCTTCATCGCCACCTTGCCGGTCGCCGGCATCCTGCCGGCCAACACCGGTGGTTGGGTGATGGTCGGTGTGCTCGGCCTCGGGGTGCTGTGGGGCGTGTCGGAGCTGTTCTTCGGCATGACCTGGGGCGGGCCGATGAAACACGCCTTCGCCGGCGCCCTGCACCTGGCCTGGCACCGCCGCGCCGAACGCTTCGGCGGCGGCCGCTCCACTGGCCTCAAGCCGCTGGACCTGGAAGACCCGAATGCGCCGCTGGGCGTGGAAAAGCCGGTGGATTTCACCTGGAACCAACTGCTGGGCTTCGATGCCTGCGTGCAGTGCGGTAAATGCGAGGCGATGTGCCCGGCCTTTGCTGCTGGCCAGCCGCTGAACCCGAAGAAACTCATCCAGGACATGGTCATTGGCCTGGCCGGCGGCACCGATGCCCAGTTCGCCGGTAGCCCGTACCCAGGCAAACCGATCGGTGAGCACGGGGGCCATCCGCACCAGCCGATCGTCAATGGTCTGGTCGACGCCGAGACGCTGTGGTCGTGCACCACCTGCCGCGCCTGCGTCGAGGAATGCCCGATGATGATCGAGCACGTCGACGCCATCGTCGACATGCGCCGTCATCTCACCCTGGAAAAGGGCGCCACGCCGAACAAGGGCGCCGAGGTGCTGGACAACCTGATCGCCACCGACAACCCCGGCGGTTTCGCCCCCGGCGGACGGATGAACTGGGCGGCCGACCTGAACCTGAAACTGCTGTCGGAGGTGAAAACCACCGAGGTGTTGTTCTGGGTCGGCGACGGTGCGTTCGACATGCGCAACCAACGCACCCTGCGTTCGTTCGTCAAGGTACTGAAGGCTTCGGGTGTGGACTTCGCCGTGCTCGGCCTGGAAGAGCGCGACAGTGGCGACGTGGCGCGTCGACTGGGTGATGAAGCGACCTTCCAGCAACTGGCCAAGCGCAATATCCAGACCCTGGCCCAGTACAAGTTCCAGCGCATCGTCACCTGCGACCCGCACAGCTTCCATGTGCTCAAGAATGAATACGGCGCCCTGGGCGGCGACTACCAGGTACAGCATCACAGCACCTACATCGCCGAATTGATCGCGGCCAACAAGCTCAACCTTGGCCAGCACAAGGGGGGCAGCGTCACCTACCACGACCCGTGCTACCTGGGCCGTTACAACGGTGAATACGAAGCCCCGCGTGAGGTGCTCAAGGCACTGGGTATCGAAGTGCGCGAGATGCAGCGTTCGGGCTTTCGCTCGCGCTGCTGTGGCGGAGGCGGCGGTGCGCCGATCACCGATATCCCCGGCAAGCAGCGTATTCCCGACATGCGCATGGACGACATCCGCGAGACCGAGGCCGAACTGGTTGCCGTGGGATGCCCGCAATGCACCGCGATGCTCGAAGGCGTGGTCGAACCGCGCCCACAGATCAAGGACCTCGCCGAGCTGGTGGCTGACGTGCTGATCGAGGAGGAAACTCCCGCAGCCCCAAAGTCGCCAACGGTCAAACGTGAACCTGCGGAGGTGCACTGATGAGCGACATCATCCGCCGCGACCCACGCGCCGAGTGGATCGCCCGTAACCGCCTGCATCCGCTGCATGCGGCGCTGCAGACGCAACAGACGCGCTGGATGGGCCCCAACGGCCTGTTGCGCAAGAACCCCCACGCCATCGCCGCTGGCTTCATCGGCCCCAACGGCATCAAGCGCATCGACCGCAGTGGCGCCCAGCAGGGCACTGGTGTCGGCGGGCGGCGCAGCGCCGCGGCAGAAGTGCAATTGCCGCTGCACCAGGTACCGGCGCCGGCGTTCTACATCGCCGTGGTGCCGGACATGGTCGGTGGCCGCCTGAGCAGCCATGACCGCGACGTGCTCGGCCTGGCCCACGGCTTGGCCGGCAGCGATGGCGCGGTGCTGGCGATCGTGTTCGGCGAGCATAAGGAGAGCCATTTCGCCACGGCAGGCGTCGACCGCCTGTTGGTCATCGAAGGCGAGCAGTACCAAGGTTATGCACCGGAGCAGTTGGTGCAAGGCCTGCGTGCTGTGGATAACCAGTTCAACCCGCGCCATTGGCTGCTGCCGGACAGCCGCAGCGGTGGTGGCGAGCTGGGCCGGCGCCTGGGCGCTGCGCTGGGTGAACGCCCAGCGACGCGCGTGTGGCAGGTCAAGGACGGGCAGTGCATCGGCCGAGCCGGCGCCGGCCAGCAAGACCTGCAACGTGCGGTGCCGCGCCTGATCCTCGGTGCGGCGGAGTGCGCGGAACCTGTCAGCGAAACCCGCCACGAGGCCTTGCCGGTGGAGTTGTCCACAGGCGTGGCGCGCAGCCTGTCGCGCATCGAGGACCTCGGCTCGGTGGCCGTCGATCCGGCCACCATCGCCATGGCCGAAGCCGAGTTCATCGTCTCCGGCGGCAATGGCGTCAAGGACTGGGACCTGTATCACCAGGCCACGGCCGCCCTCGGCGCCACCGAAGGCGCCTCGCGGGTGGCGGTGGACGATGGCTTCATGCCGCGTAACCGCCAGGTCGGTGCCACGGGTACCTGGGTCACCGCGCGGGTCTACGTGGCGGTGGGTATCTCCGGCGCGATCCAGCACCTGCAAGGCGTCGGTGCCTGCGACAAGGTGGTGGCGATCAACATGGACCCGGGCTGCGACATGATCAAACGGGCCGACCTGTCGGTGATTGGCGACAGCTCGGCGATTCTCCAGGCACTGATCGAGGCTGTGGAAAACTTCCGCAGCGGCGCTCAGCGCGACGCCGCATAAGGGCACGAGCATGAGTACGAAAGTCATCAGCCTGGTTTCCATCGGCGCCCACCCAAGCTCCGGCCGCGCCCGCCGTGCCGAGCAGGATGCCCGCGCGGTGGAACTGGGCCTGCAGCTGGCTGGGGATAACTTGCAGGTGGTGCACGCCGGCAACCCGCGTGAAGAGGCCCTGCGCGCCTACCTGGGCATGGGGCTCGACCATCTGGATGTGCTGGAACAGCCTGCGGGAGCCGATGTGCTCGGCGTGCTGGGCGATTACCTGCGCGACGCTGGCGCCCAGTTGGTATTGACGGGCAGCCAGGCGGAAACCGGCGAAGGGTCGGGCATGTTGCCCTTCCTGTTAGCGGAGAAGCTGGGTTGGCCGCTGGTGGTGGGCCTGGCCGAGGTGGAGTCGATCGACAATGGCACCGCCCAGGTGTTGCAGGCCCTGCCGCGCGGTCAGCGGCGGCGCTTGAAGGTGCGCCTGCCGTTGCTGGCGACGGTGGATAACGCCGCGCCCAAGCCGCGCCAGAGTGCCTTTGGGCCGGCTCGGCGAGGCGTGTTGGCGGCGCGCAACGTGGCCATCGTCGAGGATGAGCTGCTGGTCGAGGCCGAGCTGCAGCCGGCGCGACCGCGGCCCAAGCGGCTGAAGGTGATCAAGGCCAAGAGTGGCGCGGACCGGATGAAGGCTGCCACGGCCAAGGCCAGCGGCGGTGGCGGCAAGGTACTCAAGGACGTGTCGGCGCAGGAAGGTGCAGAGGCGATTCTCAAGCTGTTGGTGGAGGAGGGCGTGCTGCGTTGAATCCTCTGCCCCTATCGCCGGCAAGCCGGCGATAGGGGCAAACCTGCTTTCTGTGCATAACTCCCCCGTGATGCCCTTTCTCGTCCCTGAATCCACACGCCAACGTGCCGCCTTTCGTTTGCCCACCGAATCTGTTCGCCAAGGTGTGGATAAAGTGTTCGCTCATCGCTGTAAGCCTTGTACTGCTTAGCCTGTAAGAGATTGATCAAGAAATGATCAGGCACTCGGGTGATTGATCTCCAACGTCCCGGCAGCCAGGCGTCATAGTTTCCCACAATCGCTGTTGGCGGGTCTGTGGATAATATGTTCGACGAATGCTGCAGCCCTTTATTGGCGAGGCCTGCAAGGAGTTGGTCAATAACTGATCAATTGCTTTGATAATCAGCTTAAAGCAGTGAATACAGAGGCTTGGATCGCTTATCCACAGACGCAGATCTTCCTTGCTCACAATTTCTGTTGGTCGATCTGTGGACAAGGTGTTTGATAGAGTCTGCAGGCCTCTAGATCATTGGCTTACAGAGATATGATCAAAAAACGTACAGTCGCTTCCGACACGGGCAGTCGGCGGGTGGTTCGACAGTAGCGGAAGAACCTGTGGATAAGCTGTTCGCATGCTTTGGATTGCAATGTAAAACGCCACGGCTGATGGGGATCAGCCGTGGCGTTTTTGCATGACCGCGGGCGGTTACTGTGCTTTCACTTCCTTGAGGTACGGCGCGGGCTCTGCGCCCAGGTTCTCCAGAACGCGTTGGCTGTACCAGTCGATGAAGTTCACCACGCCGAACTCGTAGGTCTTGGAGTACGGGCCGGGCTGGTAGGCGGTGGAGTTGATGCCGCGCTGGTTTTCCTCGGCCAGGCGGCGGTCCTGGTCGTTGGTGGCGTCCCACACCTTGCGCATGCGCTCAGGGTCGTAATCGACACCTTCGACGGCATCCTTGTGCACCAGCCACTTGGTGGTGACCATGGTCTCCTGGGCGCTGATCGGCCACACGGTGAACACGATCATGTGATCGCCCATGCAGTGGTTCCACGAGTGCGGCAGGTGCAGGATGCGCATCGAGCCCAGGTCCGGGTTCTTGATGCGGCCCATCAGCTTCTGGCAGGCCTGCTTGCCGTCCATGGTCATCGACACGGTGCCCTTGAGCAGCGGCATGCGCACGATGCGGTTACGCAGGCCATGGCTCTTGTGCAGGTATGGAATCTTCTCGGCTTCCCAGGCGGCGGCGGAGGCGGCCACGTGGTCCTTGAATTCCTGGCTGGCGCGCGGGTCGTTGGTGTCGTCCCATTCCAGCAGGGTTTGCAGCAGCTCCGGGTGCGAACCGTTGCAGTGGTAGCACTCGCGGTTGTTTTCCAGCACCAGCTTCCAGTTGGCCTTCTCCATCAAGGTGGTCTGCACCGCCACCTTGGCGTTCTCCATGTCGTACGGTTCCATGTAGTGGTCCAGGGTGGCCAGGAACTCGTCGATGGCAGGCGGGTTTTCGGCCAGGCTGATGAAGATGTAGCCGCCGGCGACCTTCACGTTCACAGGCTTGAGGCCGTATTGCTGCATGTCGAAGTCGGCGCCCATCTCGGTACCGGCGAACAGCAGGCGGCCATCGAGTTCGTAGGTCCACTGGTGGTACGGGCAGACCAGCTTGGCCACCTTGCCCTTCTCGCTCACGCACAGGCGCGAGCCACGGTGGCGGCAGACGTTGTGGAAGGCATGCACCTTACCTTCGGCTCCGCGTACCACGATGATCGGGTTCTTGCCGATCTGCAGGGTGATGTAGTTGCCCTTGGCCGGGATCTCGCAGGTCATGCCGGCGATCAGCCATTCCTTGTGGAAGATCTCCTGCATGTCGATCTGGAACAGACGCTCGTCGGTGTAGAAAGGCTGGGGCAGCGAGTAGGTGCGCTCGCGGGTCTGCAGCATCTCGGCGGTGGCCTTGCGTGCAGGTTCCAGTGGATCGCCCAGGCTCAGGGTTGCGGTGACGTCCATCGTGTATTCCTCGGGGCCGTGTGCGGCCGGCAAAAGGTGGCTAATCGTTGTTGTGGTGCCGCAAGGCTGTCGTTTGAAAAACAGCGGTTTGTTTTGCCGAGGAGTGTGCGTCCGAAGACGCCCTGAACCGTATCCATGGGCGACATGGCCGATTTGAATTACGACGCGCCAGCCCCCGTAGCGCGGGGCTGGTCGCGATAAGCACGCCGATGTCGCTGGCAGGAATGTGCACAGCCTTCGGGTTGCGCATTATCGCAGCCATAAAAAGGCCAATAGTCGGCCGCTGGAGATGAACATGTCCGATACCTTCCTCAATCCGGTCACTACCCAGACCTGGGCCAACGGCCGCCACATCGTGCGCTGCGTCAAGGTCATCCAGGAGACCTGGGACGTGCGCACCTTCTGCTTCATGGCCGATGCGCCGATCATGTTCTTCTTCAAGCCCGGGCAGTTCGTCACCCTGGAGCTGGAGATCGAGGGCAAGCCGGTGATGCGTTCCTACACCATCTCCAGTTCGCCGTCGGTGCCGTACAGCTTCTCCATCACGGTCAAGCGCGTACCGGGCGGGCAGGTCTCGAACTTCCTCCACGACACCATGCACGAAGGCGCCGAGCTGCCGGTGCACGGGCCGGTGGGATTGTTCAACGCCATCGACTTCCCGGCCGGCAAGGTGCTGTACCTTTCCGGTGGGGTCGGCATCACCCCGGTGATGTCGATGGCGCGCTGGTTCTACGACACCAACGCCAATGTCGACATGGTGTTCGTGCACAGCGCCCGCTCGCCCAAGGACATCATCTATCACCGCGAGCTGGAGCAGATGGCTTCGCGCATCCCCAACTTCAGCCTGCACATCATTTGCGAGAAGCACGGCCTGGGCGAGCCATGGGCGGGTTATCGCGGCTACCTCAACCAGCGATTGATGGAGCTGATCGCCCCCGACTACATGGAGCGCACCATCTTCTGCTGCGGGCCGACCCCGTACATGACGGCGGTCAAGCGCATGCTCGAGGGGGTTGGCTTCGACATGAACAACTACCACGAGGAGTCGTTCGGCGCGACGCCGGCGGAGGCCAAGGCCGATGCGGTGGAGCATGCCGAACAGGCTGCCGACGCGCCGGAAGTGGATGTATCCGACCTCAACCTGGTGGAGTTCATCGGCAGCGAGAAGAGCATCCGCATCGCCCCGGGCGAGACGGTGCACGCGGCGGCGGCGAAAGTCGGCCTGATGATTCCCAAGGCCTGCGGCATGGGTATCTGCGGCACCTGCAAGGTGCTCAAGCTGGGCGGTGAAGTGGAGATGGAGCACAACGGCGGCATCACCGAAGAGGACGAAGCCGAGGGCTACATCCTGTCGTGCTGCAGCGTGCCGAAAGGGGATGTGCGGATCGATTACTGATCCAGCAATGCATGGGGCCGCTTTGCGGCCCATTCGTGGGGCAAGTCAGGGCGCCGAACCGCCGCTCCCACAGGAATTGCGCTGAGCCTGTGGGAGTGTCTGCCAACATCCAGAAAACATTCTCCGTCTCATGTCGATAATCCCTCGGCTAGGGTCTATCCCGAGCTTTGATTCAGGGACATCACATGGACCGTGCCCAATCCTGCCTTCTACGTCGTGGTCGCTTCTCCCAGCCAGGTGGTATTTACCTGCTGACCACGGTAACTCACCAGCGAAAGCAGATATTCACCCAGCTCCAACTCGCTCGCAGCGTCATCCAGCAATTCAGGCTGGCTGAAATCGATGGGCTTTGTCACTCCCTGGCGTGGGTGGTGATGCCTGACCATGTGCATTGGTTGATCGAATTGCGAGGCGCCACCCTTTGCTGCTTGATGCGCAGGTTCAAGTCGCGCAGCAGTCATGCGCTTTATCGGCAAGGCATGCGCCGCGAAAGAATATGGCAGCCGGGCTATCAGGACCGGGCATTGCGTCGGGAAGAGAGCGTGTTGAAAGTTGCCAGGTACATCGTTGCCAACCCAATAAGAGCCGGGTTGGTTGGCCGGGCAGGCGACTATTCGCATTGGGATGCTGTTTGGCTCTGATGCCGCCTTCGCGGGGCAAGTCGGGGCGCCGAAAACTGTGGCCCTGTGGGAGCGGGCTTGTCCCGCGAATGGGGCGACGCGGTGGATGGCACCGGCTTCGCCGGTGTTCGCGGGGCAAGCCCGCTCCCACAGATCCCCGCTAAACCAATGGGTTATGTTTTTCTGTGGGAGCGGGCTTGTCCCGCGAATGGGCCGCAAAGCGGCCCCGGGGTTGTCGGGTCAGGTCCGGAACCGCGCCACCAAGCCATTCAGGTCGACCGCCAGGCGCGACAGCTCGGCACTCGCCGCGCTGGTCTGATGCGCGCCTGTGGCGCTCTGCACCGACAGGTCGTTGATGTTCACCAGGTTGCGGTCCACTTCCCGCGCCACCTGGGCCTGCTCTTCCGCGGCGCTTGCGATCACCAGGTTGCGTTCGTTGATCTGCGCCACCGCTCCGGCGATGGTGTCCAGCGCCAGGCCTGCGCCCTTGGCGATGTTCAGCGTCGACTCGGCGCGCTCGGTGCTGGTGCGCATCGATTCCACCGCCTCGGTGGTGCCGCCCTGGATGCTGCCGATCATGCGCTCGATCTCGCTGGTCGACTGCTGGGTGCGGTGGGCCAGTGCGCGTACCTCGTCGGCCACCACGGCAAAGCCACGGCCCGCCTCGCCAGCACGTGCCGCTTCGATCGCGGCGTTGAGCGCCAGCAGGTTGGTCTGGTCGGCCAGGCCGCGGATCACGTCCAGTACCTTGCCGATGTCGCGCGACTGCTCGGCCAGGTGGGTGATGAGCTTGGCGGTGGCCTGCACATCGCCGCTCATGCGCTCGATGGCGCCGACGGTTTCCATGACCAGGTCACGGCCATCGCCGGCCGAACGGCTGGCATCGCTGGAGGCTTCGGAAGTGCTCACGGCGTTGCGCGCCACTTCTTCAACGGCGCTGGTCATTTCCGTGACAGCCGTGGCGGCCTGCTCGATTTCGTTGTTCTGCTGCTGCAGGCCGCGGGCGCTTTCGTCGGTGACCGCGTTGAGCTCTTCGGCCGCCGAGGCCAACTGGGTGGCCGAGCCGGAGATCTGATGCAGGGTCTCGCGCAGCTTGTCCTGCATGCGAGCCATGGCGCGCAGCAGGCGCGCCGCTTCGTCGGTGCCGTCGGCGTTGATGCTGTGGGTCAGGTCGCCGTCGGCGATCTGTTCGGCGGCCTTGAGCGCGTCGTCGATGGGTTTGACGATGCTGCGGGTCAACAGGAAGGCACAGAGGAAGGTCAGCACCGTGGCGGCCACCAGCAGGCCGATGACCAGGGCGAAGGCGGCGCCATACTGGCTGGCAGCCGTGGCGTTGGTTTCGCGGGTCTGCTCGGTGTTGATGCGCACCAGGGTGTCCATGACCTGGTTGATCTGCTCGGAGTTGGCCTGCACCTCGGTGTTGATCAGCGCACGCAATTCTTCCGTCTTGCCAGCCTGGTTCAAGCTGCGCATGCGCGATTCGAGCTGGCGATACTGGTTGAGCAATTGCACGTACTGTTCATAGGCGGCCCGCTCGTCGGCGGCGGCGATCAGCGGCTCGTAGGTGCGGCGGGCGTTGTCGATCTGGCCGTTGCGCTGCTCCAGCAGGTTGAGGATCTCTTGCTGGCTCTGCGCTTCGCGGTTGAGCAGCAGGCGGAACGACAGGGTGCGCAGGCGCAGGTTCAGCGCGGTCAGTTCGTCGAGGGCCTTGATGCTGGGTACGCTGATCTTTTCGATCGTGACGCCTGCCTGTCGGATGTTGCCCATTTGCATGAGCGAGAAGATACCGAGGCCAAGCATCAGCACGCCGATCAAGGCGAACCCGAGTAGCGCGCGCGGGGCGATATTCATGTTGCGTAAGGACATGGAAAGGATCCAGACAAGGGGTAGAGGGAGGCGCGGTCAGTACGACGAAATATGACTCACCTCGCTATCGGTCGTGACCGAGCGGTCTTGAGGCTGGCCGAAAAAAATATAAGGGTGCTATCTAAATACTCGACCGGCGGTTGATCCGTGCCGGAACAAGGGGGCGCTTGACCTGTCAATCTGCGCAGGGCTTTTTGCCTTGTGAATCCGATATTTAATGGCGGGGGTTCGCGCTTTTCTTTATCGTGTGCGCCCTTTGCAACAACCCGAGATCTGCCCCCATGTTGGAAGCCTCCCTGAATCAACTCGAGCAACTGGTCAGCGACCTGATGCACAAGAATGCTCAACTCACCGAGCAGAACACCGCCCTCGGCCAGGAACTGGCCCAGGCCAAGGAAGAAAACGAGACCCTGCAATTGTCGTTGATGGAGCAGGAAGAGAAGCACGGCGCTACCGCTGCGCGTATCCAGGCGCTGGTCGAACGCGCCAGCGCAGGCGTCGTCGGCGCATGAGACTGCAAGCGCAGCCGATCAATGTCGTGTCGATCCTGGGCAGCGACTACTCGATCAAGGCGCCCGAAGGCCAGGAAGAGACCCTGGCGCAGGCGGTGCGGATGCTCAACACCGCCCTGGCCGAAACCAAGCGTCAGTACCCGACGCTGATTGGCGACAAGCTGCTGGTGCTGGCGGCCCTGAACCTGTGTTCCAAGCAGGTCGAGCTGCAGAAGGAACACCAGCAGACCCTCGAGCGTACCCAGGCACAGATCGATGCCACGGTGGACGCCATCGTCCGGACCATCGCCGAGCAATAGGTCTGGCAGCGATCCCTTGTAGGAGCGGGTTCACCCGCGAAGGCGATGGCGAATTCACTGCCGCCTTCGCGGGTAAACCCGCGCCTACAGGTCGCGAGGGTTGTTCAGGCGCCGAGGATGCTGCGGATATCCGCAGCCAGCTCCCGCACCCGCGCCTCTTCGGTATCCCACGAGCACATGAACCGCGCACCGCCGCTACCGATGAAGGTATAGAAGCGCCAGCCTTTATTGCGCAATGCTTCGAGGGCGTGCTCGGGCATCTGCAGGAACACCCCGTTGGCTTCCACCGGGAACATCAGCTCGACCCCGGGCAAATCCGCCACCAACGACGCCAACAACTGCGCGCAATGGTTGGCATGGGCCGCATGGCGCAACCAGGCGCCGCCTTCCAGCAGGCCGACCCAGGGCGCGGACAGGAAGCGCATCTTCGAGGCCAACTGCCCTGCCTGCTTGCAGCGGTAGTCGAAGTCCTCGGCCAGCTCGCGGTTGAAGAACAGGATCGCCTCGCCCACCGCCATGCCGTTCTTGGTACCCCCGAAGCACAACACATCGATACCTGACTTCCAGCTCAGCTCGGCCGGCGTGCAGCCGAGGAACGAGCAGGCATTGCTGAAGCGCGCGCCGTCCATGTGCAGGTTAAGGCCCAGCTCCTTGCAGGTGGCGCTGATCGCCTTGAGCTCGTCGGGGCGGTAGGCGGTGCCCACTTCGGTGGCCTGGGTGAGCGTGACCACGCGCGGCTTGGGGTAGTGGATGTCCTGGCGCTTGAGCGCTACCTCACGAATAGACTCGGGCGTCAGCTTGCCGTTGACGCTGGGCGCGGTCAGCAGCTTGGAGCCGTTGGAGAAGAACTCCGGTGCGCCGCATTCGTCGGTTTCGACGTGGGCCGTCTCGGAGCAGATGACGCTGTGGTAGCTCTGGCACAGCGAGGCCAGGGCCAGGGAATTGGCGGCGGTGCCGTTGAAGGCGAAGAACACCTCGCAGTCGGTTTCGAACAGTTGCCGGAAGTACTCGGAGGCGCGCGCGGTCCACTGGTCGTCGCCGTAGGCGCGTTCGTGGCCATGATTGGCCTTTTCCATCGCCGCCCAGGCTTGCGGGCAGATGCCGGAATAGTTGTCGCTGGCGAATTGCTGGTTGTTGTTGTCGGTCATCACAGCGGTCCTTTTTACGACGCAGAACCGCACTCTAAACCATCGATTCGGCGGTTGCCTATACAAGTTGCCAGGTCCGGCCCTTTCGCGGGTAAACCCGCTCCTACAGAGGTCGCGCAGTACCTGTAGGAGCGGGTTTACCCGCGAAAGGGCCAGCCCAGGCACGCCACTTCAACGAATGTCGTAAACGCGCCATTGCAAGGCGTGCGCAGGCATCTGACCCACCCCGGCCAGTCATACCATCGCCACAAAGGGCCACAGTGCCCTACGACAAAAAACGATCGCTGCCGGGAGATACACGATGTTCAGCAAGCAAGACCAGATCCAGGGTTACGACGATGCACTGCTGGCGGCGATGAATGCCGAAGAACAGCGCCAGGAAGATCACATCGAGCTGATCGCTTCGGAAAACTACACCAGCAAGCGCGTGATGCAGGCCCAGGGCAGCGGCTTGACCAACAAATACGCCGAAGGCTATCCAGGCAAGCGCTACTACGGCGGCTGCGAGCACGTCGACAAGGTCGAGGCTCTGGCCATCGAGCGCGCCAAGCAGCTGTTCGGCGCCGACTACGCCAACGTCCAGCCGCACTCCGGCTCCTCGGCCAACGGCGCCGTCTACCTGGCACTGCTGCAGGCCGGCGACACCATCCTGGGCATGAGCCTGGCCCACGGCGGCCACCTGACCCACGGTGCCAAAGTGTCGTCCTCGGGCAAGCTGTACAACGCCGTTCAATACGGTATCGACACCAATACCGGCCTGATCGACTACGACGAAGTCGAGCGCCTGGCCGTCGAGCACAAGCCGAAGATGATCGTCGCCGGCTTCTCGGCCTACTCCAAGACCCTCGATTTCCCACGTTTCCGCGCCATCGCCGACAAGGTCGGTGCGCTGCTGTTCGTCGACATGGCCCACGTCGCCGGCCTGGTCGCCGCTGGCCTGTACCCGAACCCGATCCCGTTCGCCGATGTGGTCACCACCACCACCCACAAGACCCTGCGCGGTCCACGTGGCGGCCTGATCCTGGCCAAGTCCAACGAAGAGATCGAGAAAAAGCTCAACGCCGCCGTGTTCCCAGGCGCCCAGGGCGGCCCGCTGATGCATGTCATCGCCGCCAAGGCCGTGTGCTTCAAGGAAGCGCTGGAGCCTGAATTCAAGAGCTACCAGAAACAAGTCATCGAAAACGCCCAGGCCATGGCCCAGGTGTTCGTCGACCGCGGCTACGACGTGGTCTCCGGTGGTACCGACAACCACCTGTTCCTGGTCAGCCTGATTCGCCAGGGCCTGACCGGCAAAGATGCCGACGCCGCCCTTGGCCGCGCGCACATCACCGTCAACAAGAACGCCGTGCCGAACGACCCGCAGTCGCCGTTCGTCACCTCGGGCCTGCGCATCGGCACCCCGGCCGTCACCACCCGCGGCTTCAAGGTCGCCCAGTGCGTGGCTCTGGCCGGCTGGATCTGCGACATCCTCGACAACCTCGGTGACGCCGACGTCGAAGCCGATGTGGCGAAAAACGTCGCCGCCCTGTGCGCAGACTTCCCTGTTTACCGCTGAGTGGAGTAAACGACCATGCAACGCTACTCGGGCTTCGGCCTCTTCAAACACTCCCTCAGCCACCACGAAAACTGGCAGCGCATGTGGCGCACGCCGACCCCCAAGAAGGTCTACGACGTGGTCATCGTCGGCGGTGGCGGCCATGGCCTGGCCACGGCCTACTACCTGGCCAAGGAACACGGCATCACCAACGTCGCGGTGATCGAGAAGGGTTATCTGGGCGGCGGCAACACCGCCCGTAATACCACCATCGTGCGTTCCAACTACCTGTGGGACGAATCGGCGCACCTGTACGAGCACGCCATGAAGCTGTGGGAGGGGCTGTCCCAGGACCTCAACTACAACGTGATGTTCTCCCAGCGCGGTGTCTACAACCTGTGCCACACCCTGCAGGACATGCGTGATTCCGAGCGCCGCGTGAGTGCCAACCGCCTCAACGGCGTCGATGGCGAGCTGCTCAACACCGCCCAGGTCGCGGCCGAAATCCCCTACCTGGACTGCTCGAAGAACACCCGCTACCCGATCCTCGGCGCCACCGTTCAGCGCCGTGGCGGCGTCGCCCGTCACGATGCCGTGGCCTGGGGCTTCGCCCGCGCCGCCGACGCCCTGGGCGTGGACCTGATCCAACAGACCGAAGTCATCGGTTTCCGCAAGGAAAACGGCGCGGTGATCGGTGTCGAAACCAACAAGGGTTTCATCGGCGCCAAGCGCGTCGGCGTGGTCACCGCCGGTAATTCCGGGCACATGGCCAAGCTGGCCGGCTTCCGTCTGCCGCTGGAATCGCACCCGCTGCAAGCCCTGGTGTCGGAGCCGATCAAGCCGATCATCGACAGCGTGATCATGTCCAACGCCGTGCACGGCTACATCAGCCAGTCCGACAAGGGCGACCTGGTGATCGGTGCCGGTATCGACAGCTGGGTCGGCTATGGCCAGCGCGGTTCGTACCCGGTCATCGAGCACACCCTGCAGGCGATCGTCGAGATGTTCCCGAACCTCTCGCGCGTACGCATGAACCGCCAGTGGGGCGGCATCGTCGATACCACCCCGGACGCTTGCCCGATCATTTCCAAGACGCCGGTCAAGAACATGTTCTTCAACTGCGGCTGGGGCACTGGCGGCTTCAAGGCCACCCCAGGTTCGGGCAACGTCTTCGCGGCGAGCCTGGCCAAGGGCGAGATGCACCCGCTGGCCGCGCCTTTCTCCATCGACCGTTTCTACAACGGCGCGCTGATCGACGAACACGGCGCCGCTGCCGTCGCCCACTAACCGGAGCCACCGTCATGTTGCAAATTTTCTGTCCCCATTGCGGCGAGCTGCGCTCCGAAGAAGAGTTCCACGCCTCTGGCCAGGCGCACATCGCCCGCCCGCTGGACCCTGCTGCCTGCTCCGACGAGGAGTGGGGCACCTACATGTTCTTCCGCGACAACCCGCGCGGCATTCACCACGAACTGTGGGACCACGTCGCCGGCTGCCGTCAGTACTTCAACGTCACCCGTGACACGGTGACCTACGAAATTCTCGAAACCTACAAGATTGGCGAGAAGCCGCAGGTGACCGCGGCCGGCAAGCCAAGCAGCGCACCGTCGACCGTCAAAGGCCAAGGGGAAAAAGTATGAGCCAGACCTATCGCCTCGCCAGCGGCGGCCGTATCGACCGCAGCAAGGTCCTGAACTTCAGCTTCAACGGCAAGAGCTACCAAGGCTATGCCGGTGACAGCCTGGCCGCCGCGTTGCTGGCCAACGGCGTCGACATCATCGGCCGCAGCTTCAAGTACTCGCGTCCGCGCGGCATCATCGCCGCGGGTACCGAAGAGCCGAACGCCATCCTGCAGATCGGCTCCAGCGAAGCCACCCAGGTCCCCAACGTGCGTGCTACCCAGCAGGCCCTCTACGCAGGCCTGGTGGCAACCAGCACCAACGGCTGGCCGAACGTCAACAACGACGTCATGGGCATCCTCGGCAAGGTCGGCGGCAGCATGATGCCGCCGGGCTTCTACTACAAAACCTTCATGTACCCGAAATCGTTCTGGATGACTTACGAGAAGTACATCCGCAAAGCCGCAGGCCTTGGCCGTGCGCCGCTGCAGAACGACCCGGACAGCTACGACTACATGAACCAGCACTGCGACGTGCTGATCGTCGGCGCAGGTCCCGCGGGCCTTGCCGCTGCACTGGCGGCCGCCCGTAGCGGTGCCCGCGTGATCCTGGCCGACGAACAGGAAGAGTTCGGCGGCAGCCTGCTCGACACCCGCGAGACCCTCGACGGCAAGCCTGCTACCGACTGGGTCAACGCCGTGGTCAAGGAGTTGGAAAGCCTGCCGGAAGTGACCCTGCTGCCACGCGCCACGGTCAACGGCTACCACGACCACAACTTCCTGACCATCCACGAGCGCCTCACCGACCACCTGGGCGACCGTGCACCGATCGGCCAGGTGCGCCACCGCGTCCACCGAGTGCGTGCCAAGCGCGTGGTACTGGCTGCCGGTGCCCACGAGCGTCCGCTGGTCTATGGCAACAACGACGTGCCGGGCAACATGCTCGCCGGTGCCGTGTCCACCTACGTGCGCCGCTACGGCGTGGCGCCGGGCCGCAAGCTGGTGCTGTCGACCAACAACGACCATGCCTACCGCGCCGCGCTGGACTGGCACGACGCCGGCCTGCAAGTGGTCGCCATCGCCGACGCCCGCCACAACCCGCGTGGTTCGCTGGTCGAGGAAGCCCGTGCCAAGGGCATTCGCATCCTCACCTCCAGCGCCGTGATCGAGGCCAAGGGCAGCAAGCACGTCACCGGCGCCCGCGTGGCCGCCATCGATGTGCAGGCGCATAAAGTCACCAGCCCAGGCGAAGTCCTCGACTGCGACCTGATCGCCACCTCCGGCGGCTACAGCCCGATCGTGCACCTGGCCTCGCACCTGGGCGGTCGCCCGGTATGGCGCGAAGACATCCTCGGCTTCGTGCCGGGCGATGCCCCGCAAAAACGTGAGTGCGTTGGCGGCGTCAATGGCGTCTACGCCCTGGGCGACGTGATCGCCGACGGTTTCGAAGGCGGCGCCCGTGCAGCCACCGAAGCCGGCTTCAAGGCCACTGTCGGCAGCCTGCCGAAAACCGTCGCACGCAAGGAAGAGGCCACCGTGGCGCTGTTCCAGGTGCCGCACGACAAAGGCACTGCCCGCGCACCCAAGCAGTTCGTCGACCAGCAGAACGACGTCACCGCCGCAGCCATCGAACTGGCCACCCGCGAAGGCTTCGAGTCGGTCGAGCACGTCAAGCGCTACACCGCGCTGGGCTTCGGCACCGACCAGGGCAAGCTGGGCAACATCAACGGCCTGGCCATCGCCGCTCGCTCGATCGGTATCACCATTCCGGAAATGGGCACCACCATGTTCCGCCCCAACTACACGCCGGTGACCTTCGGCGCGGTAGCGGGTCGTCACTGTGGCCACCTGTTCGAGCCTGTGCGCTTCACTGCCCTGCATGCCTGGCACGTGAAGAACGGCGCCGAATTCGAAGACGTCGGCCAATGGAAGCGCCCTTGGTACTTCCCGAAAGCCGGTGAAGACATCCACACCGCCGTGGCCCGCGAATGCAAGGCCGTGCGTGACAGCGTGGGCTTCCTGGACGCCTCGACCCTGGGCAAGATCGACATCCAGGGCCCGGATGCCCGCGAGTTCCTCAACCGCATCTACACCAACGCCTGGACCAAGCTCGACGTGGGCAAGGCCCGCTACGGCCTGATGTGCAAGGAAGACGGCATGGTCTTCGACGACGGCGTGACCGCCTGCGTCGGCGACAACCACTTCATCATGACCACCACCACCGGCGGCGCCGCCCGTGTGCTGCAGTGGCTGGAGCTGTACCACCAGACCGAATGGCCGGAGATGAAGGTGTACTTCACCTCGGTCACCGACCACTGGGCGACCATGACCCTGTCCGGCCCCAACAGCCGCAAGCTGCTCAGCGAGCTGACCGACATCGACATGGACAAGGAAGCCTTCCCGTTCATGACCTGGAAGGAAGGCAACGTCGGCGGCGTGCCGGCCCGTGTTTTCCGTATCTCGTTCACCGGTGAGCTGTCATACGAGATCAACGTCCAGGCCAACTACGCCATGGGCGTGCTGGAACAGATCATCGAGGCGGGCAAGAAGTACAACCTGACCCCGTACGGCACCGAGACCATGCACGTGCTGCGCGCCGAGAAGGGCTTCATCATCGTCGGTCAGGACACCGACGGTTCGATGACGCCGGACGACCTGAACATGAGCTGGTGCGTCGGCCGCAACAAGCCGTTCTCGTGGATCGGCCTGCGTGGCATGAACCGTGAGGACTGCGTGCGCGAGGACCGCAAGCAGCTGGTAGGCCTCAAGCCTGTGGATCCGACCAAATGGCTGCCGGAAGGCGCCCAACTGGTCTTCGATCCGAAGCAACCGATTCCGATGGACATGGTCGGCCACGTCACCTCCAGCTACGCGGCCAACTCCCTGGGCTATTCGTTCGCCATGGGTGTGGTCAAGGGCGGTCTCAAGCGCATGGGCGAGCGGGTCTACTCGCCGCAGGCCGATGGCAGCGTGATCGAGGCGGAAATCGTGTCTTCGGTGTTCTTCGATCCGAAGGGTGAGCGGCAGAACGTTTAAGGCCCATAGATCGGTCCCGTTGGAATGCAAACCCTGTGGGAGCGGGCTTGTCCCGCGAATGCGATGGCGAGTTCAACGCCCTCTTCGCGGGACAAGCCCGCTCCCACCCGAATTCAAGGCAGGTAAGAAATGAGCGCTATCAACGTCTTCCAGCAAAACCCCGGCAGCGATGCCAAGGCCCAGTCGCCACTGCACCACGCCGACCTGGCCAGCCTGGTTGGCAAGGGCCGTAAGAACGCGGGCGTGACCCTGCGTGAACGCAAGTTCCTCGGCCACCTGACCCTGCGTGGCGACGGCCACGACCCGGAATTCGCCGCAGGCGTGCACAAGGCCCTGGGCCTGGAGCTGCCGGTGGCCCTGACCGTGGTCGCCAACGCCGAGATGTCGCTGCAATGGGTCGGCCCCGACGAGTGGCTGCTGATCGTCCCCGGTGGCCAGGAAGTGGCCGTCGAGCAAAAGCTGCGTGCCGCCCTCGAAGGCCAGCACATCCAGGTGGTCAACGTCAGCGGCGGGCAGAGCCTGCTGGAACTGCGCGGCCCGAACGTGCGCGAAGTGCTGATGAAATCCACCAGCTATGACGTGCACCCGAACAACTTCCCGGTCGGCAAGGCCGTCGGCACCGTGTTCGCCAAGTCGCAACTGGTGATCCGCCGCACCGCCGAGGACACCTGGGAGCTGGTGATCCGTCGTAGCTTCGCCGACTACTGGTGGCTGTGGCTGCAGGACGCTTCGGCCGAATACGGCTTGAGCATCGAGGCCTGAGGAGAACGAACATGAGTCGGGCACCGGATACCTGGATTCTCACCGCCGACTGCCCGAGCATGCTCGGCACCGTCGACGTGGTGACGCGTTACCTCTTCGAGCAGCGCTGCTACGTCACCGAGCACCACTCCTTCGACGACCGCCTGTCGGGGCGCTTCTTCATTCGCGTGGAGTTCCGCCAGCCGGATGATTTCGACGAGGCGGGCTTTCGCGCAGGCCTTGCCGAGCGTAGCGATGCGTTCGGCATGACCTTCGAGTTGACCGCCCCGAATCACCGCCCCAAGGTGGTGATCATGGTGTCGAAGGCCGATCACTGCCTGAACGACCTGCTGTATCGCCAGCGCATCGGCCAGTTGGGCATGGACGTGGTCGCGGTGGTGTCCAACCACCCAGACCTCGAGCCGCTGGCGCAGTGGCACAAGATTCCCTACTACCACTTCGCCCTCGACCCCAAGGACAAGGCGGGACAAGAGCGCAAGGTGCTGCAGGTGATCGAGGAGACCGGCGCCGAGCTGGTGATCCTTGCCCGTTACATGCAGGTGTTGTCGCCTGAGCTGTGCCGGCGCCTGGACGGTTGGGCGATCAACATCCATCACTCGTTGTTGCCAGGGTTCAAGGGCGCCAAGCCTTATCACCAGGCCTACAACAAGGGCGTGAAGATGGTCGGCGCCACGGCGCACTACATCAACAACGACCTCGACGAAGGGCCGATCATCGCCCAGGGCGTCGAGGTGGTGGACCACAGCCATTACCCGGAAGACCTGATCGCCAAAGGCCGCGACATCGAGTGCCTGACGCTGGCGCGCGCGGTGGGGTATCACATCGAGCGGCGGGTGTTCCTCAACGCCAACCGGACGGTCGTTCTCTAACGCCTATACTGGCCCTTTCGCGGGCAAGCCCGCTCCCACCGGTTCACCGCCGTTTCGAACATGGCGGTGAAACCAGTGGGAGCGGGCTTGCCCGCGAAGGGGCCGACTCATTTTTACCTGCCGTAAAAAGGCATCTCCCTGTCGCTTCCAGTCACTGCGACAAGCGCCATCAGGCCCACAATTCCTGCATTCCAGAAACACATGCCGCCCATGGATGGCGGCGCGTTCAACCACCGCTGCATAAATACAAATCAAGCGAGGTAAGAGCAATGTCTGGCAATCGTGGAGTGGTATATCTCGGCGCCGGCAAGGTCGAGGTGCAGAAGATCGACTACCCGAAAATGCAGGACCCACGCGGCAGGAAGATCGAGCACGGCGTGATCCTCAAGGTGGTCTCCACCAACATCTGCGGCTCCGACCAGCACATGGTCCGTGGTCGCACCACTGCCCAGGTCGGCCTGGTCCTGGGCCACGAAATCACCGGTGAAATCGTCGAGCTGGGCCGTGACGTCGAACGCCTGAAAATCGGTGATCTGGTCTCGGTACCGTTCAACGTCGCCTGCGGCCGCTGCCGTTCGTGCAAAGAGATGCACACCGGCGTCTGCCTCACCGTCAACCCGGCCCGCGCCGGCGGCGCTTACGGCTACGTCGACATGGGCGACTGGACAGGCGGCCAGGCCGAGTACGTGCTGGTGCCGTACGCCGACTTCAACCTGCTGAAACTGCCAGACCGCGACAAGGCCATGGAGAAGATTCGTGACCTGACCTGCCTGTCCGACATTCTGCCGACCGGCTACCACGGCGCCGTCACCGCTGGCGTTGGCCCAGGCAGCACCGTCTACGTCGCCGGTGCCGGTCCGGTCGGCTTGGCTGCCGCTGCCTCGGCGCGCCTGCTGGGCGCCGCCTGCGTGATCGTTGGTGACCTCAACCCAGCTCGCCTGGCGCATGCCAAGTCCCAGGGCTTCGAAGTGGTCGACCTGTCCCTGGACACCCCGCTGCACGAGCAGATCGTCGACATCCTTGGCGAGCCTGAAGTGGACTGCGCTGTCGACGCCGTAGGCTTCGAGGCCCGTGGCCATGGCCACGAAGGTGCCAAGCACGAAGCCCCGGCTACCGTGCTGAACTCGCTGATGCAAGTGACCCGTGTCGCCGGCAACATCGGTATCCCAGGCCTGTACGTGACCGAAGACCCAGGCGCGGTGGATGCCGCCGCCAAGATCGGTGCACTGAGCATTCGCTTCGGCCTGGGCTGGGCCAAGTCGCACAGCTTCCACACCGGCCAGACCCCGACCATGAAGTACAATCGCCAGCTGATGCAGGCGATCATGTGGGACCGCATCAACATCGCCGAAGTGGTGGGGGTTCAGGTGATCAACCTGGACCAGGCGCCGGAAGGCTATGGTGAGTTCGATGCAGGTGTGCCGAAGAAATTCGTGATTGACCCGCACAAGATGTGGGGCGCGGCTTGATGCCGTGATGTAACCAAGAGCCCCTCATGAAGAGGGGCTTTTTCCTACCCGCTCATCTGGGTTTTGCACCACAAGGACCGAGCCTTTGTCATCGGTGGCCAGCAAGCCGCCGGGCTGGGTTTCGTCTGTACTCAGCTCTGCTAGAGGCTGTTGCGCATTGCGGAAGATGGCGCGGTGCTGTTCGCCCTGTTTCACGGTGATCAGCTTGTCGCCCTGGTAGAAGAAAAGCGTGTTGTTCGATGCTTTGCTCATGATGCAGGTCTCCATATCTACGGGAGCGGGTTTGCCAGCTGCGAGAAATAAATCTGTCCCCTTTCTTTTCCCCTTTCTTTTCTTTTCCTTTCTCTTGATCAAATCACCCGGCCACTGGCAGAAACAACAGAATCCCTTATCGTTTGCGCAGTCTCGACCGAGACGGGCCGGTAGTTGAATTCTTTTTTGTTTCGAGCCCAGAACGCCAGTTCTGTGCGGATCAGCGTCCTGTAATAAACATCTCCGTTTGAGGCGGGAGGGCTTTCTTTTTCCGAGGTGGACACTGTTCCCGAATAGCCATACACACGCCGCCCCGTCAGCCTGGCTACTGACTCTATGAACGACGGCCTGCCTTCCAGAGGGTCTGCGGTGTAACACGCGATGACATGCAGGTCGTATTTATCGACAGGCAATCCCGCCTTCTTTGTCACCGAGCGGACAAAAGCATCAGGTGTGATGGCGCCTCTATGCCCGGTTAGATAACCGCGGTCGCCGTGGTAGACCGCCGTTATTGCTTTCTCACCTTTGCGCTGGGGATGCTTGGCCAAGTAGATGTGTCCACGGTTGACAGGCCGCGCATCGCCCGAGAAGACCTTGGTTTGCGTAAACAACCGCCAGTGGCCGGTTGGGTCGCTATAGTTGACCGGATCGTTCAGCGCATACGCGTAACTATTCAAGTCACCGGCACGGAAAGGGCTGAGGCTGTCTGAGGACATGAAACGCATCAGGGCCGGGTTGAACGAGCGGTAGCCGTTACCCAGTAGGTAGTCGCTGTGTGAAGCAAGCAACGCTTAGCCATTGAAACCCAGCAGCGTGCGTGACGATGGCAACCCGGGGTCGTGCCCGTAGGCGGAGTAACCGTGCGGCTCGTCTTCATCGGCCTCCTGCACCGACAGCACCGAACCTTTGTCGTCGGTGGCGAGCAGGCCTGCCGTCGTGCTGCCGGCCGTTTGCTGCTCGGCCAACGGCAGGTCTGGGGTGCGGAAAATAGTGCGACTGACGGCGCCTTGTTTCACGGTAACCAGCCTGTCGCCTTGATAGAAGAACAGCGAATTATTCTGTGCTTTGTTCATGATTCAAATCTCTTTACATGGAGGCGTTCGCGCAGATTGCTTCAAGCCCATTCGGACATCGTCAAAAAGTTGCATGCTGGCAGGGCAGCCTGGCCACCGCTTTCCAGAGTATCAGCCAGGGTCACGTATGGCTTTTTGTGGGGACGCGACCCGGGGCTGGTAGACAAAATCTTTCTTGTACTCAGCATAGGACGGGAGTTTAGACACTACCCGGACCTTGATTGGAGTCAAAGCATTTGATGTACGCCCGAACGTTGGATTCGCCGTGACCGTGCCTGAGTAGCCATGAGCGTTCCGTCCGGTGATGTTCGACAGTGACTGTATAAATGATTGTCTATCCTGTGCGGGATCTCCAGACATACATGAAATTATGTGAATGTCATATCGGGAGGTCTCAAATCCTTTCTTATCAAGGGACGCTGCAAAACGTGCCGCTGAAACAGGTCTGCGTTCGCCTTCTACGGCCCCCGCCTGACCGTGAACGATTGCAGTGATGGCGCGCTTGCCTTTAACAGTAGGATGTTTAGCCATAAAGGCAAAACCAAGGTCCACTACTTTAGCTTGGCCGCTGTAGGTTCGCCCGCGTCGGAACAGTCTGAAGCCGCCAGTGGGGTCCGTATAATTGACCGGGTCGTTACCCACAAAGGCATAGCTGTTCACACCACCCTCTCCGAAAGGACTCATGCGATCAGGCTGACAAAACCTCATCAGGAAAGGCTGATAGGACCGATATCCCTGCCCGAGCAAATAACTCTGGGTTGTCCTATCCACCGGTTCGCCACAAAATGCAAGGATGCCGAGCGTGGATGATGTAGCGGCTGAGTAGCCGTAGGGCGTGTATAGGTTCATTCACATCTTTCCTGATTGACAGTGTGGTTAGAGAGGAAGTTGATCGGGCCCCATTTAAATGTGCTCCTTGGTATAGGAGTTCCTGCGAATGAGCTTGCCCTCTATCTGAGCCCTCACTGCGAAGTTAGCAAACGCTCTTTCGCGTACGACAAATAGTTCCTTGCTGCCCCCTAGATAGTCAAAGTCCCTCCCTTGCTCAAGGTGTTTGAAATTCCTTGCGTACACGCCGTATACATGCTGATTACCTGGGCCGTGTGCACCATACATTGAGGCGATATCATGACGCGAAGAGAAATAAAACCCTGCTCCCATGGTGTTGTCGTCCCCAGGTCGAGGCTTAATGCCTGCTTCCAACGACGCTTGATATTTTTTCGAGCTGCCATGATAACCCACCAGCTCGAAACCGTCTGGCACGCTACGTCCCTGAGTCGAACCGGGTTGCGGCTGTGCCAGTTGTATAGGGTGACGTTCTCTAGCTCCCGCAGATGCGAGTGAATTTCTGCGTGGCTGAGTACGACGACTCAGCAATTGCTTGACAGAAAATTGTCCAGACGGATCGACGTAATTAATTGGGTCGGCTAGACAATAGGCGTAATGGTTGAGGCCGCCCTCAGCGAATGGGGAACATGAGTCTGGCGAAAGGAATCGCAGCAAGTGTGGTGAGTAAATGCGATATCCGTTGCCCAGCAGATAACTGCCGAGGACGGCTAGATAGAGTTCGCCTTTAAATCCAGAAAGCGTTTCGCTGAATGATTGATCTGTGGCGTACCCGTAGGCTGAGTATGCGCGATTTTCGCCTTGGGGCATATCTGGACCCTCATCTAAAACGATGCTGTCTCGCTAGTGCTTGGACATGATGTTTCGAGTATCGAGCAGTCACGAGCGCGTTACCACTGGCAAAAGTGATAGGTTTGATATCAAGGCTTGTCAGGCCGCTCTGGAAGCTTCGCCATCGATCCGGACTGCAGCACTTGACCTGTGGGCGACAGCCCGCGATGAGGCCGGCAGCCCCACCCCGACAACCGGCCCGGAACAAAGATTCAAGCCCCCAGTCCAACGCCTCGTTTCCCGGCCATTCCGGCCGACGAGGTCCGTCCATGAAAGCTTTCACCCTGGCAACCCTGATGACCCTGGCCGCAAGCCCGGTGTTCGCCTTTAACCTGAGCGACGCCGCCAACGCCGTGTCGGCCATGCAGACGCAAAAACAGCAGGGCCAGGTTCAGGCGCCCGAGGCGCAGGCCAATCTGCTCAACACCCTGGGCAGCGAATTGAAGATCACTCCCGAGCAGGCCGTGGGTGGGGCTGGGGCCATGCTCGGGCTGGCGCGCAATAACCTCAGTGGTGACGACTACGGCCAGCTGACCAAGGCGGTGCCGGGGCTGGATCTGCTGTCGGGCGCCAACGCGTTGGGCGGGCTGAGCGGGCTGGGTGAGTTGCTGGGCAACAACAGCGAAAGCCAGTCGGCCTTGAGCAAGGCCCTGGGCAACGACGTGGAGAACCGCACCGACCTGGACAACGCGTTCAAGGCGTTGGGGATGGATACCGGGATGATCGGGCAGTTTGCGCCGTTGATCCTGCAGTACCTGGGACAGCAAGGGATTGCCGGGTCGTTGTTGCAGAACCTTGGGAGTTTGTGGACCACCCCGGCGCCGTTGACCCAACCTTCGGTCTGACGGTTCTCTAGCGCCAGTGCCGGCCTTCAAGCCTGGCGCAGCACCACTTGTGGGAGCGGCCTTGCGTCGCGAAAGGGGCGCGAAGCGGCCCTAGGATTTCAGCGTCACCGCAGAGATTGCCGGGGCCGCTTTGCGGCCCTTTCGCGACGCAAGGCCGCTCCCACAAGAACAGCAGGATTGCGTTCGGTCAGGCAGCTTCTGTGAAGTCCACCAGCCGCACCGGCCGACGGAAACCGGCGGTCAGTACCGCCAGGTACGCCAGGCCCAGGGCGAACCAGCACAGGCCAATCACCAGGGTCAGCGCCGACAGGCTGGTCCACAGCCACAGGGTCAGCCCCAATCCCACCAGCGGCACCACGCCATAGCACAGCAGCGCGTTGGGCGTACGCGCAGCGTTGCCATCGATCAAGTGGGTTTTCACCACTGCGAGGTTCACCGCCGAGAACGCCACCAGGGCACCAAAGCTGATCAGCGAGGCGAGGGTCGCCAGGTCGATCACCAACGCCAACAGCGAGAACGCCGACACCAGCGCGATGGCGAACACCGGCGTGCCGAAACGCGGCGACAGGTAGCCGAAGCTGCGTCGTGGCAGCACGTTGTCGCGGCCCATGGTGAACAGGATGCGCGACACCGCCGCCTGGGAGGCCAGCGCCGAACCCAGGCTGCCGGCGACATAGGCGGCGGTGAAGAAGTTGGCCAGGAATTGCCCACCCGCCTTGAGCATCACTTCATTGGCCGCCGCATCGGCGTTGGCGAAGGTGCTGCCAGGCAACACGAGCTGGCTGACATAGGCCAGCACGGTGAACAGCACGCCGGCGAACAAGGTGGTGAGGATGATCGCCCGGGGTACGTCGCGGCGAGCGTCGCGGCACTCTTCGGCCAGGGTGGAGACGGCATCGAAACCGAGGAACGACAGGCACAGCACCGCAGCGCCGGCCATCAGCGGGCCGAAGCCGGGTTGTGTGCCGTCACCCAGCAGCGGCGACAGCAGGTCGAGCGGCTGGCCAGCCAGGGATTTGCAGGAAAGCGCGACGAACACTGCGATGAAGACGATCTGCGCACCGACGATCAGGTTGCTGGTCTTGGCCACCGAGTGAATGCCCACCACGTTGAGCACGGTGACCAGGGCAATCGAGGCCAGGGCGATCGACCACGCCGGAATGGCTGGGAAGGCGATGTTGAGGAACAGGCCGATGAGCAGGTAGTTGATCATTGGCAGGAACAGGTAATCCAGCAGCAGCGACCAGCCGGCGAGGAAACCGACATTTGGGCCGAAGGCCAGGTTGGTGTAGGAGTATGCCGAACCTGCCACCGGAAAGCGTTTGACCATGAAGCTGTAGGAAGCGGCGGTGAACAGCATGGCCACCAGCGTGACCAGATAGGCGCCGGCAGTGCGGCCACCGGTGAGCTCGGTGACGATGCCGTAGGTGGTGAAGATGGTCAGGGGGACCATGTAGACCAGGCCGAAGAACACCAGGGCGGGTAGGCCCAGGACACGGCGCAGTTGCGCGTTGGGGGAGCAAGGTGGATGGGCCATTGATCGATCCTGGCGTTTTTCTAGTTGTGATTAGATCGATTTTTATCCACTTAGGTGGGGGATGACAAAAAAGTAATCCTTATTTTGATTATTAGCGTGGGTTTTAATCGGGATTCTTTAGGGTCTGTTCAGGCCTCTTCGCGGGTAAACCCGCTCCTACAGGCACCGCGCCGTTCTGAAGGGCGGTAAAAATCCTGTAGGAGCGGGTTTACCCGCGAACAGGCCATTGAGGGCCAAAAAGAGATCAGCCCATCTCCACCCGCAACTGCTCGATCCGCTGGTCCTTCTCGACCCACAGCTGGTTCACCCAGTCCTGCACGGTCTGGCGGAAAACCGGGTCGTTCTCGTAGTCTCCAGCCCACAGCGCCGGGTCCAGTTCCCGCACGCGAATGTCGATAATCACCCGACTGATGCTGCCGTTGAGCAACGCCCAGAACCCAGGCGCCTGGTTGCCCGGATAGACGATGGTCACGTCCAGCAGTGCATCGAGCTGCTCGCCCAATGCAGCCAGCACGAACGCCACCCCGCCGGCCTTGGGCTTGAGCAGATGGCGATAGGGCGACTGTTGCTCCTGGCGCTTGGCCTCGGTGAAGCGTGTGCCTTCCAGGTAGTTGACCACGGTCACCGGCTGGCGCTTGAACAACTCGCAGGCGGCCTTGGTGATTTCCAGGTCCTTGCCCTTGAGCTCCGGGTGCTTTTCCAGGAAGGCCTTGCTGTAGCGCTTCATGAACGGGTAATCCAACCCCCACCAGGCCAGGCCCAGCAACGGCACCCAGATCAGCTCCTTTTTCAGGAAGAACTTGAAGAATGGTGTACGGCGGTTGAGGCTTTCGATCAGCGCGGGGATATCGACCCAGGTCTGATGGTTGCTCACCGCCAGGTACGACGTGTCCTGGCGCAGCTTCTCGACACCGCGGATATCCCACTGGGTGGGAATGCACAGGGCGAAGATCAGTTTGTCGATCTCCGACCAGGTTTCGGCGATCCACATCACCCCCCAAGAGGCATAGTCGCGCCCACGGCCTGGCAAGACCAGTTTGAGCAGGGCGAACACCAGTAGCGGACCGATCAACACCAAGGTGTTGAGCAGTAGCAGGGTGGTCGTAAGAATGCCAATCAGCAGGCGACGCATAAGAAGACTCTTGTTGTAGGACGTAAGCGGTCGGCAATGATAAGCAGCCCGGTGGGCTACGCCAAATGTCCAATGCCCGACGGTGAGGACAAATGTTTCACATTATGTTGTTTACCCTGGTTACAACGAACCTAACTCATTCCAACAGTCTAAGCATTGACCCATTCGAGGAAGCTTGCCCGTGAAACCATTGCTTGCCCTTTTGTCCTTGCTGGCCCTGCCTGTCATGGCTGCCGAGCCCACCCTGTATGGCCGGTACGAGAACATCGGCCTACCGGAAATCGGCGAAACCCTGAAGGCCAAGATGGACACTGGCGCCTACACCGCCTCGCTGTCTGCCAAGGACATCGAACTGTTCACCCGTGATGGCGAGGAGTGGGTTCGATTCCGCCTGGCCACCAAGGATGCCGATGGCAAGGTGTACGAACACAAGCTGTCGCGTATCAGCAAGATCAAGAACCGAGTCGATGAAGAAGAAGAGGGCGATGCGCCCGAGCTTTCCAAGCGCCCGGTGGTCGACCTGGAGCTTTGCCTGGGTGATGTCAAGCGCACCGTCGAGGTCAACCTGGTGGACCGCAGCCATTTCAACTACCCCTTGCTGGTCGGCGCCAAGGCGCTGCGCGAGTTCAAGGCGGCGGTGAACCCGGCCAAGCGCTTCACCGCAGGCAAGCCCGACTGCTGACCTGAAGCCGGACTGGCCCCTTGTAGGAGCGGCCTTGTGTCGCGAAAGGGCCGCGACACAAGGCCCCACGATGTCAGCGTTGATGCAGATATTGCCGGGGCCGCTTCGCGGCCCTTTCGCGACACAAGGCCGCTCCTACACAATAATGCGTTGCCCTCGACATCTGCACAGGCCGCGCATCATGCCCCATATTCTCATCGTCGAAGACGAAGCCGCCATCGCCGACACCCTGGTCTACGCCCTGCAGGCCGATGGCCACAGCACCGCCTGGGTGACCCTGGGCAGCGCTGCCCTCGACCAGCAGCGCCAGTGCCCCGCCGACCTGATCATCCTCGACATCGGTCTGCCCGACATGACGGGCTTTGAAACCTGTCGCCAGCTACACCGTTTCAGTGAGGTGCCGGTGATGTTTCTCAGTGCCCGCGATGGCGAGATCGATCGTGTGGTGGGCCTGGAGATCGGTGCCGACGACTATGTGGTCAAGCCGTTCAGCCCTCGCGAAGTGGCGGCGCGGGTACGTGCGATTCTCAAGCGTATGGCCCCCAGGGCCGAGCCTGCCAGCGAGGCCACGCTGTTCCACCTCGACACCTTGCGGATGCAGATCACCTACCGTGGTCAGCCACTTCCCCTGACCCGCCACGAGTTCCGCCTGCTGCAATGCTTGCTGGAGCAACCCCGGCGGGTATTCAGCCGCGAGCAGTTGCTCGACGCCCTGGGCGTGGCCTCCGACGTCGGCTACGAGCGCACCATCGACAGCCACATCAAGAGCCTGCGCGCCAAGCTGCGCCAGGTGGTCAGCGACGCCGAGCCAATCCAGACCCATCGTGGCCTCGGCTACAGCTATAGCCCGGACCACGCCTGATGCGCCTGGGGATCCGGATCTTCCTGGTGTATTTCCTGTTCGTCGGCCTGGCCGGCTACTTTTTGCTCAATACCGTGCGTGAGCAGATCCGACCGGTGGTCCGTCAGTCCTCCGAGGAAACCTTGGTCGATACCGCCAACCTGCTGGCCGAAATCCTCCATGACGAGGTCAAGGCCGGCACCCTCGGCCAAAGTCGCTTGCCGGAGGTGCTCAAGGCTTATGGGCTGCGCAGCCCCGGTGCGCAGATCTGGGGCTTGGAGAAGGCGGCGGTGAGTCACCGCATCTATGTCACCGACGCCAAGGGCATCGTGCTGCTCGACTCCACTGGGCAGGACCTGGGCAAGGACTATTCGCAATGGAACGACGTCTACCTGACCTTGCGTGGCCAGTACGGCGCGCGCTCCACACGCAGCGTGGCGGACGACGAGAGCACGTCTGTCATGCATGTCGCCGCGCCGATCGTCGATGCCGGCAAGATCATCGGCGTGGTGACCGTGGCCAAACCCAACAGCTCATTGCAGCCCTATATCGACCGCTCCGAGCGACGCTTGCTGATCCTGGGGCTGAGCCTGATCGGCCTGGGGCTGGTGATCGGCGCGGCACTGTCCTGGTGGCTGGCCCGCTCGCTGCGGCGCTTGGCCCGCTATGCCCAGGCGGTCAGCGAAGGTCAGCGCGCGGCCTTGCCGCACTACAAGGGCGGTGAACTGGCGCACCTGGCCAACGCCGTGGAACGCATGCGTACGCAGCTCGAAGGCAAGGCCTACGTGGAGCGCTACGTGCACACCCTGACCCACGAGCTGAAAAGCCCATTGGCGGCGATCCGCGGCGCCTCCGAGCTGCTCCAGGGCGACATGCCGGATGAGCAGCGGGCACGCTTTGCCGGCAACATCGAACGGGAAAGCGAGCGCTTGCAGCAGATGATCGAACGGCTGCTCAACCTGGCGCGGGTCGAGCAGATGCAGGCGCTGGAGGATGAACAGCAGGTGGCGCTGGCGCCCTTGGTCGATGAGCTGCTGCTGGCGCATGCGCCTCGCATCGAGGGCGGCAGCTTGCAGGTTCGCCAGCGCGTGCCGGTGGCGCTGCGGCTATGGTGCGACCCGTTCTTGATGCGTCAGGCATTGGCCAACCTGCTCGATAACGCCCTGGATTTCACACCGCCCGGTGGCGCACTGCTGTTCGAATTGGAGCGCCAGGGCGAGCGCGTGGCGTTGAGCCTGTTCAACCAAGGTGAGGCGATTCCGGACTATGCCCTGGAGCGGGTCAGCGAGCGGTTCTACTCGCTGCCGCGGCCAGGGACCGGGCGCAAGAGCACCGGCTTGGGTCTGAACTTCGTGGCCGAGGTGATGCAGCTGCATGGTGGGGCGTTAGAGGTAGAGAACGTCGACGGCGGGGTAAGGGTGCGGTTGTGGCTGCCGGCTCGGCGTATCAGCTGATGTCGCCGGGGCCGCTGCGCGGCCCATCGCGGCACGAAGCCGCTCCTACAGGTAATGTGCAACGCTCGGCGATCTGTGTAGGAGCGGCCTTGCGCCGCGATGGGTCGCGCAGCAGCCCCAAAAACACCGAATCCCCACACAATCCCCACACAGCCTCCATGCAAGGCGCAGACACTGCGCCCACTGCCATAGGAGGCCCCATGAACAAGACCCTGAGTTTCAAGCTCGGCACCATCGCCTTGCTGATCGTGCTGCTGCTCATCCCCCTGCTGATGATCAGCGGCCTGATCGACGAACGTCAGCAACTGCGTGACGGCGTGCTGCACGATATCGCCCAGAGCGCCAGCTACGACCAGCAGATCAGCGGCCCGCTTCTGGTGGTGCCGTACCGCAAGTATCAGCGCCGCTGGATCGAAAAGGACGGCCAGAGCGTGGAGGAGACCAGCACCGTCGCCGGCCACCTGTACTTCCTGCCGGAAACCTTCGATGCCGACCTGGGTGTGGATACCGAGCTGCGCGCCCGAGGCATCTACCAGGCGCGTTTGTTCCACGCCAAGGGGCGTCTGTCTGGCAGCTTCAAGCTACCGGCGCGTTGGGGCATCGAAAAGGACTACGACGACTATCGCTTCGACAAACCCTTCCTGGTGATCGGCATCACCGATATCCGCGGCATCGAGAATGCCCTGGAGCTGAGCGTCGACGATCAGCGCGTGCCTTTCGAGGCCGGCACCGGCCTGGACTGGATGCGCAGCGGCGTGCATGTGCCGCTGGCGCAGCTCGAGGGCCAGCAAGCCCGGCAATTCACCTACGGTTTCGACCTGGCGTTGCAAGGCACGGGGCAATTGCACCTGTTGCCGGTGGGGCGCACCAGCAGCGTCGACATGCACGCCAACTGGCCGCACCCAAGCTTCGTCGGCAGCTATCTGCCCAGCCGCCGCGACATCGACGAGCAAGGTTTCACGGCCCACTGGCAGACCTCGTTCTTCGCCACCAACCTCGAAGATGCCCTGCGCCAGTGCGCCACTGGCGGGCAATGCGCGGACTTCAGCGAGCGTACCTTCGGCGTGAGCTTCGTCGACCCGGTTGACCAGTACCTGAAGAGTGAACGGGCGATCAAGTACGCGCTACTGTTCATTGCCCTGACCTTTGCTGGCTTTTTCCTCTTCGAGGTACTCAAGGGTCTCAGCGTGCACCCGGTGCAGTACATCCTGGTCGGTGTGGCCCTGGCGTTCTTCTACCTGCTGTTGCTGTCGCTGTCCGAGCACATCGGCTTTGGCCCGGCCTATGCGCTGTCGGCAGCGGCCTGCGTGCTGCTGATCGGTTTCTACCTGAGCCACGTGTTGCGCAGCCTGGGGCGAGGGGTGGGATTCGCGGCGGGGCTGGCGGCGTTGTACGCGATGCTCTATGGCTTGCTCAGTGCCGAGGACTACGCGCTGCTGATGGGCTCGCTGCTGTGCTTTGGCTTGCTGGGCGTGTTCATGGTGCTGACGCGGCGGCTGGACTGGGCGCGGGTGGGGAGGGCGGCATGAGGGAGGATAGAGAGATTGGGCGCTGGTTGGCCCGCAGAATCAGGGAGTTGTTTCCTGTAATACCGCGTTGAGGCCTGGGGCTGCTGTGCAGCCCATTCGCGGGGCAAGCCCGCTCCCACAGGTACTGCGCTGTGTCTGTGGGAGATTGGGCGCTGGTTGGCCCGCAGAATCAGGGAGTTGTTTCCTGTAATACCGCGTTGAGGCCTGGGGCTGCTGTGCAGCCCATTCGCAGGGCAAGCCCGCTCCCACAGGTACTGCGCTGTGTCTGTGGGAGCGGGCTTGTCCCGCGAAGAGGGCGGTCAGGCCACCGGTGCCGTGGCAGCCATCGAGGGCCGCTTGGCCACCTCGGCATACCAGGCCGCCAACCCTGGCTGGCGCTCCCTCCAACCGAATTCAGGTTGGCGCAAATCCAGATACCCCAACGCACACGCCACGCCAATCGCCGCGAGATCGAAGCCGGACATGAGCTCGGCCAGGTGCTCCTGCTCCAGGTTGGCAAGGCTCCGACGGATCTTCCCGGCTTGCGCCTCGAGCCAGCCATCCCAGCGCTTGTCCTCAGGCCGCAGGAAGCTTTCATAGCGACTGGAGACCGCCGCATCCATGATCGCATCGGCCTGCGAGGCCAGGGTCATGCGCCGCCAGCGCGCCGAGCCCTCGCGTGGCAGCAGCGGCTCGCCGACATGCTGCAGGTCGAGGTACTCGCAGATCACCCGGCTGTCGTGCAGTACCGTGCCGTCGGCCAGGCGCAGGGCCGGGATCTTGCCGATCGGGTTGCCCTGGTTGAGCTGCTCGTCGCCGCTCACCGGGCTGACGTTCACCGGCTGCAAGGTCACGCGTTCGAGCTGCCCGGTTTCGTGCAGCACCACCATGACCTTGCGCACGAAGGGCGACAACGGCGAATGGAACAGGGTCATCGTGCTCATGTTTCAGTTGCCCTGGAGGCTGGGTGGCAGGCATACGCCGGTGCCACCGATGCCGCAGTAGCCTTGCGGGTTCTTGGCCAGGTATTGCTGGTGGTAGGCCTCGGCGAAGTACACGGTCGGCGCTTGGTCGATCTCGGTGGTGATTTCGCCGAACCCGGCCTTGCTCAGCTCGGCCTGGAAAGCGTCGCGGCTTGCCTTGGCCTGCTCCAGCTGTTCGGGGCTGGTGCAGTAGATGGCCGAGCGGTACTGGGTGCCGATGTCGTTGCCCTGGCGCATGCCCTGGGTGGGGTTGTGCAGTTCCCAGAACATTGCCAGCAGCTCGCGGTAGCTGACCTTGTCCTTGTCGAACACCACCAACACCACCTCGGTATGGCCGGTCAGGCCCGAGCAGACTTCTTCGTAGGTAGGGTTGGGGGTAAAGCCGCCGGCGTAGCCGACCACGGTGCTGACCACGCCCTCGCGCTGCCAGAAGCGGCGCTCGGCGCCCCAGAAGCAGCCGAGGCCGAAGATGGCGAAGTCGATGTTGCCTTCGAAGAACGGGCCGAGCAGCGGGGTGCCTTCGAACACGTAGTGGAACTCAGGCAGGGTCATCGGGGTTTCGCGGCCGGGCAGGGCCTGCTCGGCGGTAGGCATGACGTTTTTGTTCACCAGGATTTCAGAACGCAGGACCATGGCCGTTCCTCTGTTTGTCAGTTGGATAGGTGCAGGACCCTTCGCGGGCAAGCCCGCTCCTACAGGATCTGAATGCTGTGGAGATCCTGTAGGAGCGGGCTTGCCCGCGAAAGGGCCCGAATGGGTTCTATAGTGCCCGAGCTTTACGCCGCTGTCAGGCCATTGGACCGCGCGGATAGCGCTTGAGTTTTGCTTCCAGCTCGCGCCCCGGGATCGGCCGGTCGAACAGGTAACCCTGCCCCACGTCGCAGCGGTGCCTGCGCAGGAACGCCAGTTGCTCGGGCGTCTCGATACCCTCGGCCACCACTTTGAGCTTGAGGTTGTGGGCCATGGCCACCACCGCCGAGGTGATTTCCATGTCGTCCTGGTTGTCGGGGATCTCGTTGATGAAACTGCGGTCGATCTTGATGATGTCGATCGGAAACTTCTTCAGGTAGCTCAGCGACGAGTAGCCAGTGCCGAAATCGTCCATGGCCAGGTTCAGGCCCAGGGCCTTGAGCTCGTCGAGCTGGCGGTGCGTGTCTTCGCTGGCCTCCAGCAGCAGGCCCTCGGTCAGTTCCAGCTCCAGCAAGTGCGGGGGCAGGGCTTCTTCCTTGAGGATGCTGGCGATCGAGGCGACCAGGTCGGGGTCGGAGAACTGCTTGGGCGAAAGGTTGATCGCCACGTGCAGGCTGCCCATGCCGGCCTTGCGCAGTTGCTGGCTCATGCAACAGGCCTGACGTACCACCCATTTGCCGATGGGGATGATCAGGCCGGTTTCCTCGGCCACGCTGATGAACTGGTCGGGTCGGATCATGCCGCGCTCGGGGTGGTTCCAGCGCAGTAGCGCCTCCAGGCCCAGCAAGCGACCGCTTCGCAGGCACAGCTTGGGCTGGTAGAACACCTCCAGCTCGTTCTGGGTCAGCGCCCGGCGCAGGTTGTTCTCGACGAACAGCTTGTAACTGGCCTCGGCATTGAGCACCTCGGTGAATACCTGCACCTGGTGCTTGCCGTTGGCCTTGGCCTTGTGCAGCGCAAGGCCCGCGTTCTTCATCAGCGTGGTCGGGTCGCTGCCATGCAGCGGCGCGCAAGCGAGGCCGACCGAGGCGGTGACGTTGATCAGCTGGTTGTCGACGAACATCGGCTTGTCGAGGGTGTGCAGCAGTTGCTGGGCGACACCCTGGCCGTCTTCCAGGCTGGTGTTGTCGAGCAGCACGGCGAATTCGTTGCTGGCGAAGCGGGCCAGCATGCCGTCGGCGTTGAGGCTGTTGCGCAGGCGCCGGGCCAGACTTACCAGGAGCTTGTCGCCGGTCTGGTGGCCGAGGCTGTCGTTGATCCGCTTGAAGTTGTCGATGTCCACCAGCAACAGGCAGATCGGGCTGTCGCCCACGTGGGCGAAGCGCTCGTCGAGGCTGCGGATGAACGCCGGGCGGTTGCCCAGGTTGGTCAGGTTGTCGGTATAGGCCAGGCGCTCGATGCGCTGCTGGGCCAGCTTGGACTGGGTGATGTCCTCGTAGATGCCGATGTAGTGGGTCAGCTCGCGGTTGTCGCCGTACACCTTGGAAATCGACAGCTGGCCCCAGTAGGGTTCGAGGTTCTTGCGCCGGCTCTTGAATTCGCCTTGCCAGCTGTTACCCATGGCCAGGCTCGATGGCGAGTCGAACAGCAGCTCGCTGAGGTTTTCCAGTGCCGGCAGCTCGGCCAGGTGACGGCCCTGAACCTCTTCGGTGCTGTACTGGGTGATAGCCGTGAAGCTTGGGTTGACGTACTCGACCACGCCGTCGCGGTTGACCAGCAAGAAGGCGCTGGCGCTTTGCTCCACGGCACGCTGGAACAGGTGCAGGGCACTGGCCGCGGTGCGTCGGTTGTGGTTGGTGATGACCTGCGCGAACTGGTCGGCCAGCTCGCCGGCGAAGGCGATCTCGTCGGACTGCCAGGCCCTGGGTGTGGCGGTCTGTTCCAGGCATAGCACCCCCACCACCTGGCCATCGACGCGGATGCTGGCGTCGAGCATGGCATTGTCGGTCACCGGCAGGGCTGCCACCAATTCGCGGGTACGCGGATCGTGGCGGGCGTTGTGGGCGTCGATGGCGCGGCTGGTGTGCAGGGCTTCGAGGTAGTCGGGAAAGCTACTGGCGTCGATCGGCTCGGGCAGGCGATGCACCTGTTCGTCGCGCAGCCAGGCACTGATCGGCTCCAGGCGCTGGCCGTCGAGGTGCCAGATGCTGGCGCTGTCGACCTTGTAGATCTCGCAGGCGCTGCGGGTGATCAGCTCGGCGGCCTCGAGCAGCGAGTTCTCGGCACTGTAGCGCTGGCGGGCGAGGCGCAGGATCAGGTCCTGCTGGCCGCGCACGCGTTCAAGATGTTCGAGTTGTTCCTGCTGGGCATGCTGGTTGAGTTGCAGGGCCAGTTGCAGGCGGTTGTTGCGCGACTCCAGCTCGTCGGCGGTCGGGTCGGCGCCGCCATGTGCCTGGTCGTCCAGCACCGTCAGGTAGCCGCGCAGCAACTGGCGGTTGTGCTGCTTGTAGGCTTCGCCGGTTTCCAGCAGGCGCAGCGACCCGGCCTGGGCATGCAGGGTGTAGCGCACCCGGTAGTAGCCGCGGCGGCCCAGTTGTTGCTGGATGTCGTCGTGCAATGCGTAGCGCGCCTCGGGCTCCATCAGGCTGGCGTAGGGCGAGTCGATCAGTGCGCAGAGGTCGGCGGCGGGCATGGCGAACTCGCGTTCGCAAGTCGGGTCGAGGTAGAGCATGGCCCAGCTCGCTTCGTTGAGCCTTTCGAAACGCAGCATGCCGAGCCGCGAGGGCACGGGAAGCTGCGTGACGACCTCGGCCGCCACACGGCTGGCGGCATCGGGTTGGCTTTTCATCGAAGACTCGCTTGAAGAGGTGACGCGGCCTGGGACGGCGGCGCATCTGGCAAGGTTGCATCATGTCCCCAAAGCTGGCAAGCGGCCATATGGGGTATCAGTCAGGTTTTCGGCCATTGGCCGAGAATCCTTAAGGCTGGTTACCAGTAGAAGGGTTTGTCGGCGGGTTTCTTGCGAGTCGCTACACGCTGTGGAAGCTGGTGCTCGGCTAGCTCAACGTTCGAAACAACGTGCCTCATCCAGTGGGCATAATGCTTCAGCGATCCAGGCACCGTACGTTGGGTGCCCTCTCGGTGCGGAAGAATCACACCCAATTTCAGCGTTGGGAAATCTTCATGAAGCGCACGCAGGGCTGGAGTCATATCTGTATCGGCGGAGACCAGCACCAGTTGCCCGACCCTTTGCTCAGGTGCCAATTTCGCCTGTCGCGCAGCAAGTCGATACATGCTGATTGCAATGTGAACATCTGTTTCTTTTTCCTCGAGCTTCCAGATTTCGACTTGATCGTTTCGAGAAGCTGGAGTTCTTTTGTCAACGAAGCGGGGCGCTTTGCCTGGCTCCAGCTGATGGCGCCCATGGAAAACCTCCACACCTAGTGCGATCAATGCCCTCAGATAGGTGTCCTGGGCTTCTTTGGAGGCAGTGCCACGGGAGGCCAGGGAAGGTTTAACGCCGGTAGTGAAGAAGCTGACTGACTCCAGCGTATTTCCAGGGTGCTGGACACGTAGGATATGGGCCAGGAGGCCCTGAAGGTCAAGCCACTTGTATTGGGTGCCGGCCAAGAGGCCATAGAAGAGGTTGTAGCCGTCGACAAAGCACGCGGTACGCAAGATTGACTATTCCTAAAAACGAAAAAACCGGCCTTGGCCGGTTTTTTCACCCCAACGGCCAGTGAACTGAATCACTGCGTACGGGGCTGAGTAGTGAGTTCATGTTCCACTATTCATGAAATGGCCGCAATCGGTTTTTTGTATCTGCGATAACCAGGAGCAGCACCATTACATGAATGGTTGAGCTTCCAGCATACGTCCAACAGCAAATGAGCTTTCGTAGGACGCTTCCGGACGCGTTGTGATTAAGCTCCTAACGATCGTGTTGAATTTCAGGCAAAAAAAGCCCCGCCAGAGGGCGGGGTTGAGGTACGAGCGTGGCAGCTCGAAAAGGGTGCCTGCCTCCCCGGAGGGAGGCAGGTTGGCTGCCTGTTACAGCAGCATGGTGCGGATGTCGGTCAGCAGGTCGCCCAGGCGCTTGGTGAAGCGCGCGGCGGCAGCGCCGTTGATCACGCGGTGATCGTAGGACAGCGACAGCGGCAGCATCAGCTTCGGCTGGAAGGCCTTGCCGTCCCAGACCGGCTGCATGGTGGCCTTGGAGACACCGAGGATCGCCACCTCCGGCGCGTTGACGATCGGCGTGAAGCCGGTGCCGCCAATGTGGCCGAGGCTGGAGATGGTGAAGCAGGCGCCTTGCATGTCGTCGGCCGACAGCTTCTTGGTGCGCGCCTTTTCGGCCAGGGCCGCGGCTTCGCCAGCCAGTTGCAGCAGGCTCTTCTGGTCGACGTTCTTGATCACAGGGACCAGCAGGCCATCCGGGGTGTCCACGGCGAAGCCGATGTGCACGTACTTCTTGCGGATGATCGCCTTGCCGCTTGGTGCCAGCGAACTGTTGAAGTCCGGCAGCTCCTTGAGCAGGTGGGCACAGGCCTTGAGCAGCAGCGGCAAAACGGTCAGCTTGACGCCGGCCTTCTCGGCCACGGCCTTCTGCGCGACGCGGAACGCTTCGAGCTCGGTGATGTCGGCCGAGTCGAACTGGGTGACGTGCGGCACGTTCAGCCAGCTGCGGTGCAGGTTGGCGGCGCCGACCTGCATCAGGCGGGTCAGGGCGACTTCTTCCACTTCGCCGAACTTGCTGAAGTCGACGGTCGGGATCGGCGGAATGCCGGCACCACCGGTCGCGCCGGCGGCCGGTGCTTCCTTGGCCTTCTGCATGACCGACTTGACGTAGACCTGTACGTCTTCCTTGAGGATACGGCCGTGCGGGCCGGTCGCGGCGACCGCGCCCAGGTCGACACCGAATTCACGGGCCAGCTGACGCACGGCCGGGCCGGCATGCACCTTGGCGTTGCTGCCGGCGGCCGGAGCGGTGGCCACTGGCGCAGGGGCGGCAGCCGGGGCAGCAGCGGCAGGCGCTGCTGCTTGCGCGGCTTCGGCGTTGGCCGGTGCAGCAGCCGGAGCCGGGGCGGCAGCAGGTGCTTTGCCTGCGACTTCCAGCTTGAGGATCAGGTCACCGGTGCCGACTTCGTCGTCCAGCTTGGCGATCACTTCCTTCACCACGCCAGCGGCGGGCGACGGGATTTCCATGGACGCCTTGTCGGACTCCAGGGTGATCAGCGACTGGTCGGCTTCGACGGTGTCACCGGCCTTGACCAGTACTTCGATGATCTTGGCCTTGCCCGACGAGCCGATGTCCGGCACGTGGATGTCCTGCACGCTGGCGGCAGCCGGGGCTGCGGCCGGAGCAGGAGCAGGCGCCGCTTCGGCTGCAGGAGCAGGCGCTGCTGCCTGGGCAGGTGCGGCGGCAGGAGCCTCAGGGGCCGCAGCAGCGGCGCCCTCGGCTTCCAGGACCAACAGCTCGTCGCCTTCTTTCAGGCGATCGCCCAGCTTGACCTTGAGTTCCTTGATCACGCCGGCCTTGGGGGCCGGAATCTCCATGGAGGCCTTGTCGGACTCCAGGGTCAGCAGGCTCTGGTCAGCCTCGATACGGTCACCGACCTTGACGAACAGCTCGATGATTTCACCTTCACCGCTGCCGATGTCAGGTACGCGAATGAGTTCGCTCACTTAAAGATACTCCTCAGCAGTCCAGTGGGTTGCGCTTGTCCGGGTCGATGCCGAACTTGACGATGGCGTCAGCCACAACCTTGGGTTCGATCTCGCCACGGTCAGCCAGGGCTTCCAGGGCAGCCAGCACCACGAAGTGCCGGTCGACTTCGAAGAAGTGACGCAGCTTCTTGCGGCTGTCGCTGCGGCCGTAGCCATCGGTACCCAGGACCTTGAACTCTTTGCTCGGCACCCACTGGCGAATCTGCTCGGCGAACAGCTTCATGTAGTCGGTGGAGGCGATGACCGGACCCTTGCGACCGTTCAGGCACTGCTCGACGTAGGTCTGCTGTGGCTTCTGGCCAGGCTTGAGGCGGTTGGCGCGTTCCACGGCCAGGCCGTCGCGACGCAGTTCGTTGAAGCTGGTGACGCTCCACACGTCGGCACCGACGTTGAACTCTTCACGCAGGATCTTCGCAGCTTCGCGGACTTCGCGCAGGATGGTGCCGGAGCCCATCAGTTGCACGTGGTGCGCGGCTTCGCGGGTGTCTTCTTCCAGCAGGTACATGCCCTTGATGATGCCTTCCTCGACACCGGCCGGCATGGCTGGCTGCTGGTAGGATTCGTTCATCACGGTGATGTAGTAGAAGATGTCCTGTTGCTCTTCGGTCATCTTCTTCATGCCGTCCTGGATGATCACCGCCAGCTCGTAGCCGTAGGTTGGATCATAGGTGCGGCAGTTCGGGATGGTGCCCGCCATCATGTGGCTGTGGCCGTCCTCGTGCTGCAGGCCTTCACCGTTGAGGGTGGTACGGCCGGCGGTACCGCCGATCAGGAAGCCACGGGTGCGGCTGTCGCCAGCGGCCCAGGCCAGGTCGCCGATACGCTGGAAGCCGAACATCGAGTAGAAGATGTAGAACGGCAGCATCGGCTGGTTGTGGCAGCTGTACGAGGTACCGGCAGCGATGAACGACGACATGGCGCCGGCTTCGTTGATGCCTTCCTCGAGGATCTGGCCCTTCTTGTCCTCGCGGTAGAACATCACCTGGTCCTTGTCGACCGGCTCGTAGAGCTGGCCCACGGACGAGTAGATGCCCAGCTGGCGGAACATGCCTTCCATACCGAAGGTACGGGCTTCGTCCGGGATGATCGGAACGATGCGCTGGCCGATTTCCTTGTCCTTGACCAGCTGCGCCAGGATGCGCACGAAGGCCATGGTGGTGGAGATTTCGCGGTCGCCCGAGCCATCCAGGATCGCCTTGAGCGTTTCCAGTGGCGGGGTCGGCACGCTGAAGCTCTTGGCGCGGCGCTGCGGCACGAAGCCACCCAGGGCGGTGCGGCGCTCGGCCAGGTACTTGGCCTCGGCGGAACCTTCTTCTGGGCGGAAGAACGGCAGGTTTTCGAGGTCGGCATCCTTGACCGGGATGTCGAAGCGGTCACGGAAGTGACGCAGGCTGTCGACGTCGACCTTCTTGGTGTTGTGCGCGGTGTTCTTGGCTTCGCCAGCACCGGTACCGTAACCCTTGATGGTCTTGGCCAGGATGACGGTCGGCTGGTCCTTGTGGTTCACAGCCTGGTGGTATGCCGCGTAGACCTTGTACGGGTCGTGGCCGCCACGGTTGAGCTTCCAGATCTCGTCGTCGGACAGGTCTTCGACCATGGCCTTGAGCTCTGGGGTATTGAAGAAGTGTTCACGGACGTACGCACCGTCCTTGGCCTTGTAGTTCTGGTACTCGCCGTCGATGACTTCGTCCATGCGACGCTGCAGGGCGCCGTTGGTGTCCTTGGCGAACAGTGGGTCCCAGAAGCGGCCCCAGACGACCTTGTTGACGTTCCAGCCACCGCCACGGAACACGCCTTCGAGTTCCTGGATGATCTTGCCGTTGCCGCGAACCGGGCCGTCGAGGCGCTGCAGGTTGCAGTTGATGACGAAGATCAGGTTGTCCAGCTTCTCGCGGCCGGCCAGGGCGATCGCGCCCAGGGATTCCGGCTCGTCGCACTCGCCGTCGCCCATGAAGCACCAGACCTTTTGCTTGCCGGCCGGGATGAAGCCACGGGCTTCGAGGTACTTCATGAAACGAGCTTGGTAGATTGCCTGGATCGGACCCAGACCCATCGAAACGGTCGGGAACTGCCAGAAGTCAGGCATCAGCCATGGGTGCGGGTACGACGACAGGCCGTTGCCGTCCACTTCCTGGCGGAAGTTGTTCATCTGGTCTTCGCTGATGCGGCCTTCCATGAAGGCGCGAGCGTAGACGCCAGGCGAGGCGTGGCCCTGGAAGAACACCAGGTCACCGCCGTGTTCTTCGGTCGGGGCCTGGAAGAAGTAGTTGAAGCCGATGTCGTACAGGGTGGCGCTGGAGGCGAAGCTGGAGATGTGTCCGCCCAGGTCCGAGTCTTTCAGGTTGGTGCGCATGACCATGGCCAGGGCGTTCCAACGCACCATCGAGCGAATGCGGCGTTCCATGAACAGGTCGCCAGGCATGCGTGCTTCGTGGGTGACAGGGATGGTATTACGGTACGGCGTGGTGATGGCATACGGCAGCTGCGAGCCACTACGGGTGGCCAGCTCGCCCATACGGGTCATCAGGTAATGAGCGCGGTCTTCGCCTTCTTTGTCGAGGACCGACTCCAGGGCATCCAGCCATTCCTGGGTTTCGATTGGATCGAGGTCTTGCATGGCTTGCTCCAGGGCGGAAAGGCCACCAGAATCGGGGGCCTGAGTTTGCGACTGGCCTTATGGGCAGACGTCGTGAATTCTTGGATTACCGGTGTGTGATCCGGCGCCGTGTAGTTTTACTACAAATGCTTTCGCATTTCATGCTTTTACCGCTTCGGGGTAGTAGTAAAACTACAGAAATGCGACGTTTGGTCGCACCTCGGCTTGTGGGGAAAAACGTTCATGTTGGTTGGCGTGGTGTCGCGAGCGGGTGTTTAGTGATGTTTCTTGCCAATGTTTCGGATTTTTCAGCTATTTCCAACTTTTGTACGACAGTCCAACCGTGGTCCAGCGTCCCCGTGGCCGCTTCTACCCTTCACTTTCTCGCCGATCAAGGATAGCCCATGCGCCTGCCTTTGCCGCTCGATCTGCCCGCCGCCCTGCAGCCGCTGGTCGCACGTAACCAGCAGTTCCTGCACGATGCCGTGGCCGCTTACCCAGACCTCGACCTCAAGGCTTGGAGCCCGGTGCACCGGCAACAGTTCGATCAGGTTGCCGCTGCCAGCGACTTCGTCCTCGACCAGGCCCAGCGCGAACCTTTGATGCTCTGCACGCTGCTGGCCAGTGGCGAACTCGACCGGCGCTACGCCCCCGGCGAGCTGCGCGGGCACATCGCCGCAGTGGCCCAGGCGGCGCAGAGCGAGGATGAGCTGGCGCGCAACCTGCGACGCGAGCGCAACCGCCAGCAGCTGCGGATCATCTGGCGCGACATCACCCGCCAGGCCGAACTGGGCGAAACCTGCCAGGACCTGTCCGATCTCGCCGATGCGGCCATCGACGAGGCCTACCAATGGCTGTACCCGCGCCATTGTCAGCAGTTCGGCACGCCGATCGGCAACCGCAGCGGCCTGCCCCAGCACATGGTGGTGCTGGGCATGGGCAAGCTGGGCGCGGTGGAGCTGAACCTGTCTTCGGACATCGACCTGATCTTCGCCTTCCCCGAAGGCGGCGAAACCGAGGGGGTCAAGCGCTCGCTGGACAACCAGGAGTTCTTCACCCGCCTCGGCCAGCGGCTGATCAAGGCCCTGGACCCGGTGACCGTCGATGGCTTCGTGTTCCGCGTCGACATGCGCCTGCGCCCCTACGGCTCGTCCGGCGCCCTGGTGCTGAGCTTCAACGCGCTGGAGCACTACTACCAGGACCAGGGACGCGACTGGGAACGCTACGCGATGATCAAGGCGCGGGTGGTCGCCGGCGACCAGGCCAGCGGCGCGCAGTTGCTGGACATGCTTCGCCCGTTCGTCTATCGCCGCTACCTCGACTTCTCCGCCATCGAAGCGCTGCGCACCATGAAGCACCTGATCCAGCAGGAGGTGCGGCGCAAGGGCATGGCCGACAACATCAAGCTGGGCGCGGGCGGCATCCGCGAGGTCGAGTTCATCGCCCAGGCCTTCCAGTTGATCCATGGTGGGCGCGACCTGAGTTTGCAGCAGCGGCCGCTGCTCAAGGTGTTGGCGACCCTGGAAGGGCAGGGCTACCTGCCGCCGGCAGTGGTCCAGGAACTGCGCGAGGGCTATGAATTCCTGCGCTACACCGAGCACGCCATCCAGGCCATCGCCGACCGCCAGACGCAGATGCTGCCCGAAGGCGATAGCGATCGCGCGCGGATCGCCTACATGCTCGGCTTCGCCGACTGGCAGGCGTTTCACGACCAATTGATGTACTGGCGTGGCCGGGTCGACTGGCATTTCCGCCAGGTCATCGCCGACCCCGACGAAGAGGAAAGCGAGGGCGAGCTGGTGGTCGGTGGCGAATGGTCGCCGCTGTGGGAGCAGGCCCAGGACGAGGACGCGGCCGGTCGCCAGCTCGAAGAGGCCGGCTTCCATCAACCCGCCGAAGCCTTGCGCCGCCTGGCCGGCCTGCGGGCCAGCCCGCAGCTGCGCTCGATGCAGCGCATTGGCCGCGAGCGCCTGGATGCCTTCATCCCGCGTCTGCTCGCCCAGGCCGTGGAGCACGCCAACCCTGACCTGGTGCTCGAACGCGTGCTGCCGCTGGTCGAGGCGGTGGCCCGGCGCTCGGCCTACCTGGTGCTGTTGACCGAGAACCCGGGGGCCCTGCGCCGGCTGCTGACCCTGTGCGCCGCCAGCCCGTGGATCGCCGAGCAGATCGCGCGCTATCCATTGCTGCTCGACGAACTGCTCAACGAGGGGCGGCTGTTCAGCCCGCCCCTGGCTCCAGAGCTGGCCGCCGAACTGCGCGAGCGACTGACGCGCATCCCCGAGGACGACCTGGAGCAGCAGATGGAAGCGCTGCGCCACTTCAAGCTGGCCCACAGCCTGCGTGTGGCCGCCTCGGAGATTACCGGCAACCTGCCGCTGATGAAGGTCAGCGACTACCTCACCTGGCTCGCCGAGGCCATCCTCGACCAGGTACTTGCCCTGGCCTGGCGCCAGACCGTGGCACGCCATGGCCAGCCCAAGCGCAGCGACGGCAGCCTGTGCGACCCCGGCTTCATCATCATCGGCTACGGCAAGGTCGGTGGCCTGGAGCTTGGCCACGGCTCGGATCTGGACCTGGTGTTCATCCACGATGGCGACCCGCAGGCGGAAACCGACGGTGCCAAGCCGATCGACAGCGCGCAGTTCTTCACCCGCCTGGGGCAACGCATCATTCACCTGCTGACCACCCAGACCAACTCCGGCCAGCTCTATGAGGTCGACATGCGCCTGCGCCCGTCCGGGGCCTCGGGCCTGCTGGTCAGCTCGCTGGGGGCGTTCGAGCGCTACCAGCAGAACGAGGCCTGGACCTGGGAGCACCAGGCGCTGGTACGCGCGCGCGTGCTGGTGGGCTGCCCACAGGTGGCGGCGGCGTTCGAGGGGGTGCGCGCCAAGGTGTTGGGGCGCGCCCGCGACCTGGCCGGGCTGCGCACCGAAGTGAGCGAAATGCGCGCCAAGATGCGCGACAACCTCGGCACCAAGGCCACCGCCTCGGGCACTGCGGGCAATGCCTTCGACGCCGGCATGCCCTTCGACATCAAGCAGGATGCCGGCGGTATCGTCGATATCGAATTTATGGTGCAATACGCCGCTTTGGCCTGGTCCCACGACCATCCGGCCATCCTGCGCTGGACCGATAACATTCGTATCCTCGAGGAACTCGAGCAGGCCGGCCTGATGCCGGCCAGCGATGCGGTCCTGCTGCGCGAGGTGTACAAGGCGTTCCGCTCGGCGTCGCACCGTCAGGCCTTGCAGAAGCAGGCCGGGGTGATCGACGCGGCGCAGTTCGCCGATGAGCGCCGCGAGGTGCGGCGGATCTGGGGAGAGCTCGGTTTGAGGTGAGGGCCAATCGCCGGCAAGCCGGCTCCTACCGGGCCTTTGCGGTTCATGTAGGAGCCGGCTTGCCGGCGATGAGGGCACTTCGCACCCCCAGTGTTACACTGTCCGCCACATAGCCTGAATATAAAGAGGGGAGGCCAGGCTGTAACGCAGCCTGCAGCCTCCCCGACCGTTTCTGGACTAAGCATGAGAATACTGATCATTGGCCCCAGCTGGGTCGGCGACATGGTGATGGCGCAGACCCTGTTCCAGCGCCTGAAACAGCAGCACCCCGACTGCGCGATCGATGTCCTGGCCCCCGAGTGGAGCCGGCCGATCCTCGAGCGCATGCCCGAGGTGCGCCAGGCTCTGAGCTTCCCGCTCGGCCACGGAGCCCTGGAGCTGGCCACACGGCGACGCATCGGCAAATCCCTGGCTGGCCAGTACGATCAGGCGATCCTGCTGCCCAACTCGCTGAAGTCGGCGCTGGTGCCGTTCTTCGCCGGCATCCCCAAACGCACCGGCTGGCGTGGCGAGATGCGGTTCGGCCTGCTCAACGACGTGCGCAAGCTGGACAAGGCCCGCTACCCGCTGATGATCGAACGCTTCATGGCCCTGGCCTACACGCCGGGCGCCGAGCTGCCGCAGCCGTATCCGCGCCCGAGCCTGCGCATCGAGCCGCAGAGCCGCGACGCCGCCCTGGCCAAGTTCGGCCTGGCGCTCGATCGCCCGGTGCTGGCGCTGTGCCCAGGCGCCGAATTCGGTGAAGCCAAGCGCTGGCCCGCCGAGCATTACGCCGAGGTGGCCGATGCGCTGATTCGCCAAGGCTGGCAGGTGTGGCTGTTCGGCTCGAAGAACGATCACCCGGTCGGCGAGCAGATCCGCGACCGGCTGATCCCGGGGTTCCGTGAGGAGTCGTACAACCTGGCTGGCGAAACGTCGCTGGCCGAGGCCATCGACCTGATGTCCTGCGCCGACGCCGTGGTCACCAACGACTCCGGCCTGATGCACGTGGCTGCCGCGCTCAACCGTCCGCTGGTGGCGGTCTATGGCTCGACCTCGCCGGGCTTCACCCCGCCGCTGGCCGAGCAGGTGGAGATCGTGCGTACCGGCATCGAATGCAGCCCGTGCTTCGACCGCACCTGCCGCTTCGGCCACTACAACTGCCTGCGCCTGCTCGACCCGGGCATGGTCATCGCCGCGTTGACGCGCCTGGGCGGGCCGGAGTTGATCGATACCGTGACCGAGGTCGACTAAGTGCGGGTACTGATCATCAAGACCTCGTCGCTGGGCGACGTCATCCACACCCTGCCGGCTATTACCGATGCCGCCCACGCGATCCCGGGCATCCGCTTCGACTGGGTGGTGGAAGAAGGCTTCGCCGAGATCCCCAGCTGGCATCCGGCGGTCGACCAGGTCATTCCGGTGGCGATCCGTCGCTGGCGCAAGAACCTCTGGCAGACCCTCAAGAGCGGCGAGTGGAAGGCGTTCAAGCAACGTCTGCGCGCGCGTAAGTACGACCTGGTGATCGATGCCCAGGGCCTGGTCAAGTCAGCTTGGCTGACCCGCTACGTCAAGGCGCCGGTGGCCGGCCTGGACCGCTACTCGGCCCGCGAGGGCTGGGCCAGCCGCTTCTATGATCGGCGCCTGTCGGTAGCGGTCGGGCAACATGCCGTGGAGCGCGTGCGTCAGCTGTTCGCCATGGCCCTGGCCTACGACCTGCCGGAGGGCCTGGGCAATTACGGGCTCGACCTCGACCGCCTGCAACTGCCGCCCGCCGCGCCCTACGTGGTGTTCTTGCATGGCACCACCTGGGCCACCAAGCACTGGCCCGAGGCCTACTGGCGCGAACTGGCCGAACGCATGGGCCGGCGCAAGCTGCAGGTGTGCCTGCCGTGGGGCAATCCTGCCGAGAAGGCGCGTGCCGAGCGCATCGCCCAAGGCTTGAACAACTGCCAGGTACTCCCCAAATTGAACCTTGCCGGGGTCGCCCGCGTGCTGGCCGCGGCCAAGGCCTGCGTGGCCGTGGATACCGGTCTGGGCCACTTGGCCGCAGCGCTGGACGTGCCGACCATTTCCCTGTTCGGCCCGACCAACCCAGGCCTGACCGGGGCCTATGGCCGTACCCAGATTCACCAGGCCAGCGACTGGCCCTGCGCCCCTTGCCTGCAAAAGAAATGCACCTACAAACCGAGCGCCGACGACCTGCGCCGGTTCGATATCAAACGCGAGTGGCCGTTGTGCTTCACTCGCCTGAATCCCGAGCATGTGGCGAGCCGCTTGAGCGCGCTGCTGCTGGCTGAGGATGTTCGTTGATGCAACTGGCTTTCGTGCTTTACAAATACTTCCCGTTCGGCGGGCTGCAGCGCGATTTCATGCGCATCGCCCTGGAGTGCCAGAAGCGTGGCCACCAGATCCGTGTCTACACGCTGATCTGGGAAGGTGACGTGCCGCCGGGCTTCGAGGTGCTGGTGGCGCCGGTCAAGGCGCTGTTCAACCACCGCCGCAACGAGAAGCTCAGCGCCTGGATGGCCGAGGACCTGGCCAAGCGCCCGGTCGACCGCCTGATCGGCTTTAACAAGATGCCGGGGCTGGACGTGTACTACGCCGCCGACGGCTGCTTCGAGGACAAGGCCCAGACCCTGCGTGGCGGCCTGTACCGTCGCTGGGGCCGCTACCGGCATTTCGCCGAGTACGAGCGCGCCGTGTTCGCCAAGGACGCACACACCGAGGTACTGATGATCTCCGAGGTGCAACAACCGCTGTTCATCAAGCACTACGGCACCCCGGTGGAACGTTTCCACCTGCTGCCGCCGGGCATTTCCCAGGACCGTCGCGCGCCGGCCAATGCCGCCGAGATCCGCGCCGAGTTCCGTAAGGAATTTGGCCTGGGCGATGACGACCTGCTGCTGGTGCAGATTGGCTCGGGGTTCAAGACCAAGGGCGTCGACCGCAGCCTCAAGGCCCTGGCCGCGCTGCCTTCGGCCCTGCGCAAGCGCACCCGGCTGATGGTCATCGGCCAGGACGACCCCAAGGTGTTTCAGCTGCAGAGCGCTACCCTGGGCCTGGGCGAGCAGGTGCAGTTCCTCAAGGGGCGCAGCGATATCCCGCGCTTCCTGCTCGGTGCCGACCTGCTGATCCACCCGGCCTACAACGAAAACACCGGCACCGTGCTGCTCGAAGCCCTGGTGGCCGGGTTGCCGGTGCTGGTGTCGAAGGTGTGCGGATACGCCCACTACATCGCCGAGGCCGACAGCGGCCTGGTGCTGGACGAGCCGTTCGAGCAAGAGCAGCTCAATGATTACCTGCAACGCATGCTCGAGGACCCGCAGGCCCGTGCCGACTGGGCGCGCAACGGCCTGGCGTTCGCCGACACGGCCGATCTCTACAGCATGCCGCAGCATGCCGCCGACGTGATCCTCGGGAAGGTGGGCGCATGAAGCTGATCCTGGCCGAGCCATTCAAGCGTCTGTGGGCCAAGCGCGACGCCTTCGAGGCGGTCGAGGCGCTGCAGGGCGAGGTCTACCGCGAACTCGAGGGGCGCCGCACACTGCGCACCGAAGTCGAAGGCAAGGGCTACTTCGTGAAGATCCACCGCGGCATCGGCTGGGGCGAGATCTTCAAGAACCTGTTCACCGCCAAGCTGCCGGTGCTCGGAGCCGGCCAGGAATGGCGGGCCATCCAGCGCCTGCACGAGGTGGGCGTGCCGACCATGACCGCGGTGGCCTATGGCGAGCGCGGCAGCGATCCGGCTCGCCAGCATTCGTTCATCGTCACCGAGGAACTGGCGCCGACCATCAGCCTGGAGGACTACAGCCTCGACTGGGTCAAGCAGCCGCCCGCGCCACGCCTGAAATGGGCCTTGATCGGCGAAGTGGCGAAGATGACCGGCGGCATGCACCGCGCCGGGGTCAATCACCGCGATTGCTACATCTGCCACTTCCTGCTGCACACCGACCGCCCGGTGACGCCGGAAGACTTCAAGCTGTCGGTGATCGACCTGCACCGTGCCCAGACCCGGGCGACAATCAGCCGGCGCTGGCGCGACAAGGACCTTGCCGCCCTTTACTTCTCGGCCCTGGACATCGGCCTGACGCGCCGCGACAAGTTGCGCTTCTTGCGCGGCTACTTCCAGCGCCCGTTGCGCCAGGTGTTCGCCGACGAAGCGGCATTGCTCGCCTGGCTCGAGCGCAAGGCGCAGAAACTCTACGATCGCAAGCAACGCTATGGGGACGCACTCTGATGGCGGGTTGGACACTGGCGCCGGGCTACGAGCACCTGGCGGCGGACTTCGGTAGCCTCGATGCGGTGTTCGCCGTACAGGGCGAGCGCCTGACGCGTGACCCGCTGAGCGAGGTGGTGCGCGTCGAGCGTGACGGGGTCAACTACTACGTCAAGCGCTACACCGGCGCCGGCAAGCACATGCGCCGCTACCTGGGCCGGCCGCGGATCAAGGCCGAATGGCAGAACCTCAAGCAGTTCGCCAAGTGGCATATCCCCACGGCCGAGGTGGTGGCCTGGGGCCTGGAGCGCAATGGCCTGGCCTTTGGCCGGGGGGCGATGGTCACCCGCGAGCTGCCGCGCACCGAAGACCTGCAAGAGCTGGCCAAGCGCAACGATCCGCGCCTGGCCGACCGCCACTGGGTCGACCATGTCAGCCGCCAGTTGGCGCGGCACACCCGGGTCATGCACGAGCACCGCTTCGCGCACAACGACTTGAAGTGGCGCAACCTGCTGGTCGACGATCAGGGCACGCTGTTCTTCATCGACTGCCCGACCGGCGACTTCTGGCGTGGCTTCATGTGGCGCCACCGGCTGATCAAGGACCTGGCGTGCCTGGACAAGGTCGCCAAATATCACCTGTCGGCGACCCAGCGCCTGCGTTTCTACCTGCAGTACCGCCAGCGCCAGCGCCTCAATGCCCGTGACAAACGGCGCATCCGCCAGGTGTTGGGCTTCTTCGAGGGAAGGGAATGACCGATTACCTGGCCAGCGCCGACCTCGCGCTGCTGCAGCGCCATGGCCTGAATGATTTCGAGGCGTTGTGGGCGCTGCAACTGGATGCCGTGGATGAACCCAACACCGGGCGTGGTGGCTGGAGCCAGGTGTTTCGCATGGAACTCGAAGGCAAGGGCTATTACCTCAAGCGCCAGGCCAACTACCTGACCCGCACCTTGCACCGGCCTTTTGGCGAGCCGACCTTCGCCCGTGAATTCCGCAACATCAGCCGCTACCAGAAGCTCGCGATCCCTGCCTTGCAGGCGGTGTTCTACGGCGAGCGCAAGCACGCCGACGAGCACCGGGCGATCCTCATGACCCGCGCCCTGGATGGCTGGAGCGACCTGGAAAGCTTGCTGGCGCAATGGCCGCAGTTCGATGCGCCGACGCGCCATGGCATCCTGCTCGCCTGCGGCGGGCTTGCCCGCACCTTGCATGCTGCCGGCCAGGTCCACGGCTGCTTCTACCCCAAGCATATTTTCCTGCGCCAACGCCGCGAGGGCTGGGACGCGCAACTGATCGACCTGGAAAAGACCCGGCCGTTGCTGTTCGGCATGCGCGACCGGCTCAAGGACCTGGAACCCCTGCTGCGCCGTGCCCGCGCCTGGAGCGAAGCGGATGTGCGCACGCTGCTTGCCGCCTACCTGGCGCAACCGGCCGAGAGCGCCCAGGTAGGCGCCTGGCTGCAACGCCTGACGCAACGCCGTCGTGAAAAAGAGGCCCGCTGATGCGTTTGTCTGAACTCAAGGATTTGGGCCGCAGCCCGGCGCTGCCGCTGTCCGTCACCCTCGCCGATGCCGCCGGCGACAGCGACCTGCAGCTGCTCAGCCTGCTGCGCGTGCTGCCTGGCCAGCGCTACGTCGGCGCCGGCATCTGGCGCGGCACGCCGGTGCTGGCCAAGTTGTTGGTTGGCGGCAGCGCCGCACGGCACTTCCAGCGTGAACTCGAAGGCGTGAAGCTGCTCGCCGAACAAGGCCTGACCACGCCGACGCTGTTGGCCGACGGGCTCAAGGAAGGCGAGGGCGGCTGGCTGTTGTTCGAGTTTCTCGATGGCGCCCAGAGCCTGGCCGATGCCTGGGCCGAGGTGGAGCGCCAGCCGGTGCTGTCCGATGCGCAACACCTGGTGCTGGGCGAGGCCCTCACCGCCGTGGCACACATGCATGCCAAGGGCCTGTGGCAGGAAGACCTGCACCTGGACAACCTGCTGCGCCATGGCGGCAAGCTGTACCTCATCGACGGCGCGGGCATTCGCGTCGAGACTGCCGGCCAGCAGCTTTCGCGCCCGCGTGTGCTGGAAAACCTCGGTGTGTTGTTCGCCCAGTTGCCCAAGCGCCTGGAGCCGTTCATCGAAGAGCTGCTAGTGCACTACCTGCTGGCCAACGCCGAGCATGCCTTGCCGCTCGAAGCGTTGCAGAAGCAGGTCGACAAGGTGCGCAACTGGCGGCAGAAGGACTACCTGGAAAAGGCCGGTCGCGAATGCACGTTGTTCAGCGTTCAGCGCAGCCTGTCGGGCCTGCGGGCCATCGTGCGCGGTGAAGTGGACGCGCTGCTGCCGGTGCTGGCGCAGGCCGACGCGTTGATCGACAAGGGCCACGTGTACAAGACCGGTGGTGCGGCCAGCGTCGCACGTATCGAAGTCGACGGCCGGCCGTTGGTGCTCAAGCGCTACAACATCAAGAACACCGCCCATTGGTTCAAGCGCTTCTGGCGCCCGAGCCGGGCCTGGCATTCGTGGATCGAAGGCCATCGCCTGGCGTTTCTCGACATCGCCACCCCGCGTCCATTGGCCGTGCTGGAAGAGCGCGTGATGGGCCTGCGCAGCCGCGCCTACCTGATCACCGAATACCTGGACGGCCCGGACCTGGCGGCCTGTTTCGCACCTTTCGTGGAAAACGGCGATGCGCCCGAGGAGCAGGTCGATGCCTTGGTGCGGCTGATGCGCCAGTTGATTCGCGAGCGCATCAGCCATGGCGACTTCAAGGGCCACAACCTGTTCTGGCAGGACGGCCAGTGGTCGTTGATCGACCTCGACGCCATGTGCCAGCACGCTACCCAGCTGAGTTTCGCTCAGGCCTATGCCCGTGACCGGGCGCGCCTGTTGCGCAACTGGCCGGCGAGCAGTGCCTTGCATCAGCGGCTTGATCGGCTGCTGCCACGGTTGTCGGAATAGCCGGCCGGTAGCGCCAGCCAGTCGCTACTGCGTCCTGGCTGGCGCACGCGGATTCGCCATTGCTCATCCTGCCAGCGAAGGATTGCCCAAGCCGGACCACGACGACTGGGTTGGCCTGGAATCAGCAGGTGGTAATGGTGTTCGAGCAAGTGGGCGCGCAAGGGTAGGGCATGGCCGCCAGCGCGCAGGTGCAGCTTGTCGTTACTGCGGTAGACACCGGGTGTGGAGGGTTCGGCTACGCCCTGCGGTACCTCCTCCAGACGACAACCGTCCAGCAGCGCCGCAAGGTCCGGCAGGCCGTCGTACCACAGGACCGGTGAGTCGACGACCCATTCTCCATCTTCGCGGCGTTTGACCGCCACCTTGGTGTAGGCATCGACCTGTTGTGGGTCGACGGCGCGCCAGCGGTAGCCATCGAACGCTACCTGGTAGTAGAACCCGGTATTGTCCTGGATGTAGTAGTGGGTCAGGCCCGGGTAGGTCGAGGGCTTTTCGAATACGCCTTCGCCATGGATGCCATCGATGCGGTAACGCAGTTTGGCGGGCTCGGGATGGACCTTGTAGCTCGGCGGCAGCATCACCGGCGGTGTCGGTGGCATGGCGCGGATCGCTCGGCGCACCACGGTTGAGCCGCTGATGCTGTTCAGGCCGTCGCCGGCATGAGTGAACATCTCGACCAGATGGCCCAAGGCGCCGATCCGGTCATCCTCGTCCAGCGCTTGGACGCTATCCAGCGCGGAGATGGCTGCCCGGCCAAAGGCCAGGGGCGTCAGGGCGCGGTTGGGCAATATCAGGCTGACGATATCGAGGATGACCCACAGCGCCCGCAGACTGGCATGGCCCAGCAGTTCCAGGCGGGTGTTGGTACTGGCATCCACGGCGGCGATGACCGCACGCACTTCGGCCAGGTAACAGGCGTGCAGGAAGTTGCCGGTAATTTCCGGGGTGGTCAGTTCCCGTCCCAATCGTCCTTTGGTCAACAGGGTTTGAAGTGTGCCGCGCTTGACCATGGGCAGGCGTTCGATCACGTAGTCGCGAAAGGCCGGTTTGTCGCGCAGTGAGCGTAGCAACTCGCGAACCGAGGCATATTCGCGCCAAGGCTTGCGGTCGGGCGCATCGGGGGCATACAGAAGGAAACGCTTGACCGTCGGCGTGTCGGTCGTGATCAGCAGTACGCCCTGAAGCGTCTGGTTGCTGATCAGCATCTGCCGCACCTGGATGCGGTTTTCCTGCACAAGGGGCCGCCATTGGCTGTCCGGAAAGTTCATGATCGCCCTGGCCCAGCGATAGCCGATTTGCCCAGGGCTGTACTTGAAGTGTCCGGCATAACGGCCTTTGGCTGCTTCGGCGTGCATGCGCGCGCGGTTGATGTTGGCATGCGCTTGCTGGCGCCACCGACCGGCAGCGGAGTCGATCAGGTGGGTGCGCAGAAAACGTGGATAGCTAGCCCCGGTATTCAGTTCGCGCACCAGCTTCTTCGCCTGCGCCGCGCTGAGCTCGGGCAACGCGCTGCCGTCTGCCTGGTGAACACGTGCGGTCAGCCAGTAGTCCACGTCCAGCCAGGCGACGTTGAGCAATGCCAGTTGTTCCAGGCTGTAGGTGCGAGGTACGAGCTCGACGGTCCCACCCACCCGATCACGGCTGGCCACAGGCACGTAGCTGTTCGGCAGCGAGGGATGGAGCACCGGTCCGACCTGGCGCGCCATGGTCACGCTGATCAGCACGTGACGGGGGTCGATGTCGAGCAGGTACTGCTGGCGTAACGCCTGGTGTAGGCGTTCTCGGGTCCAGACCTGCAAGCTGTTTTGCTCAAGAAACTCGTGGTGGCGGGGAATACCCGGTGCAGCGGCCCGGTCGATGCTGATCACCAGTTCCTGGATGGTCTGCATGATATGCGTCAGTGCCTGCGGCGAGGCGCGCTTGAGCCAGGTGGGCGAGTGCTTTTCCAGCAGCAGGGCGTAACGTGTGGGTAATACCGCCCTGCTGGTGGTGGCTTCGAGCAGGTCTGCGGCGCTGCGCAGGCGTGCAGCGAACGCCTCTTGGGTGCTCGTCTGTGCTGGCTCGGGGTGGGTCTGCCAGCATTCGGCCAGGCGCCTTTGCTGGGCATCGAGCAGGTCTTGGACCTGCGACTGCAGCAAGTCTTCGGTCAGCCAGTCATAGCGCAGGCGTTCGGCATTGTGCGCATAGCTCTGATCGTCGGTACGAGCGAACAGCCGCAGCAGGGGCAGGCTTTGCAGTGGGTCGTCGAGTCGCTCGCAGAGCTCCCGGTGCAGTGCTGACAGGTCGCTGAACGCTTCGATGCCGTGGGAGACGCTGCATAGCAAGGCTCGGCCGCTGGCCTGGTCGTGGGTCAGCAACTGACCGGACGGGCCGCCTTCCACGACTACCACTACACCGGGTATATGGCCCCGCCAATTGGGGCGGGTGATATCTAGCAAGGGGCGGTACAGTTGTGGGCGTGTCGCGGCGGGCAGTACTTGCCGCTGCCAGGACAGCGGTTTGTCCAGACAGGTTTCGAGTAGTTGGGCATGGGCAGGTTCGAGTGTCTGGTCGGCCATGCGCAGCTCGATCTCGGCGCGCAATTGCCTGCCCCGCAGCTGGATCAGGCGCGCTTTGCGGTTTTCGCCGGTGCTGTCTGGCGCATTCCAGTAATCGGCCAGGTCACCGAAGAAGCGTTGCCGGGCCTGCCAGGAGGGCAGCGCGCGGTCGTGTGCCGGAAAGCCGGCGAGCAGTTGGATGATGGGGGCGTCCAGGGACTTGAGACGCTGCAAGGGGGTCATGGGCATGCTCCTGTTGGGCGGGCCAGGAGCATGGTCGTTACGGCAGGCCTCGGTGTGGCAGCGGGTTACCTCATCTGCGGTACAGCCCGCGCAGGCTGAGTATGGCGGGTATGCCCAGGCCCAGCCAGGCGAGCGCGTCCCAGAGCCCGTCGCCGAGCAGCGCGGCGAACAGTCCCGCCGCGCCGAGCGCCGCGATCGCACACGGCCAGAGGAAGATGCGCCAGGTAGCGCGTGACCGGTGGCTCATGGGCGCACCTCCCGGACCTTGCGTTGCTTGCCCCACCACAGGTACAGGCCACTGCCGAGCACGATGATGGTCAGCACATCGAGCACGGCCCAGAGAATCTGCATCGGCCGCCCGCCGTAGTCGCCGAAGTGCAGCGGCTGCGACAGGCCCATGGCATCCATGTACCAGGGTCGCTCGCCGACGGCGGTGACCGCCAGGGTGCGCGCATCGATCAGCACCGGGGTGAGCAGGTGCGAGGTCAGGTGGGTGGCGCCCTTCATGAAAACGGCGTAGTGGTGTTCGCTGGAAAAGCGCGTGCCGGGGAAGGCGATGAAGTCCGGGCGCATGCCGGGGGCGGCCTGTTCGGCGATGTCCAGTAGCCGCGTGGCCGGGGCACGTTCGCTGAGTGGCGGCGAGTCCCGGTAGGGCGCGACCATTGCCGCCAGGCTGTCGTTGCGCCAGGCGGCGATGACCAGGTCGGAGAGCGCGCTGATCACGCCGGTGACGCCCACGGTCAGCGCCCAGGCCAGGGTCACCACGCCGATCAGGTTGTGCAGGTCGAGCCAACGCAGGCGCGTCGACTTGTCGTTGCGTACCGTGGCGAAGGCCAGGCGGCGCATGAACGGGGCGTAGAGCACGGTGCCGGACACGATGGCGACCACGAACAACAGGCCCATGCAGGCCAGCAGCAGCTTGCCGGCAAGGCCCGCGAACATGTCCACGTGCAGACGCAGCATGATCATCATGAAGCCGCCATTGGCGGCAGGCATGGCCACGGCTTCGCCGGTGCGGGCATCGAGCATGAAGGTGTGCGACGAATTCGGTTCGGTGCCGGCGGTGGCCGCGGTGATGGCGACCACGCCGTTGCGCTCGTCTTCGTCGTAGCCGAAATACTGCATCACCTCGCCGGGGCGGTGCTGCTCGGCTTTGAGTACCAACTGTTGCAGGTCGAGGTGCCGGGTGTCGGCGGGCATTTCGCGCAGTTCGGGGGCGTCGCCGAGCAGGTGTTCGAGTTCGTGGTGGAAGATCAGCGGCAAGCCGGTGAGCGCCAGCAGTAGCAGGAACACGGTGCAGACCAGGCTGCTCCAGGTATGGATCACCGACCAGCGGCGAATGGTTGGGCTTTTCATCACGGTTCCGTTGCTTGTCTGTTGGAAGCGAGGGCCGCTGTGCGGCCCTTGCTCACTCAGAACTTATAGGTGGCGCTGGCGACGACGCTACGTTCGTCGCCGTAGTAGCAGTAGAACGAGTCACAGGTGGAGAGGTAGTCCTTGTCGAACAGGTTGGTGGCGTTAACCGCCACCGAGGCGCCCTTCAGGCTGTTGTCCAGACGCCCCAGGTCATAGTGCACGGAGGCATCGAACACCGTGTAGGCGTTGGCCTTGCCCAGGTAGGTGTTGCCCTGGTCGCCGTAGGTGTTGCCGGTGTAGCGCGCACCGGCGCCGATGCCGAAGCCGTCGAGCCAGCCACTGCGCCAGGTATAGTCGGCCCACAGCGAGGCCTGCTGGTTGGGCATCAGTTGCAGGCGATTGCCTTTGTACAGGCCGTCCTGCACTTCGGATTTGGCCAGGGTGTAGGCAGCGATCACTTTCAGGTTTTCGGTGACATCGGACACGGCTTCGAGCTCCAGGCCGTGCACTTTCACTTCACCGGTCTGGCTGGTGATGGGAACACCGCCGACGTTGTTGGTGACCGACACGTTTTTCTGGGTGAGGTCGTATACCGCTGCCGACAGCAGGGTATTGGAGCTAGGTGGCTGGTACTTGACGCCCAGTTCCCATTGTTCGCCTTCAGTCGGCTTGAACGACTGTGTCGCTGATGCCGTTGCGTTGAGAGTCGGTTGGAATGACTCGGCATAGGACAGGTATGGCACGAAGCCCGAGTCGAATACGTAGCTGATGGCAGCGTTACCGCTGAACTTCTTGTCCCGTTCGGTACTGGTGGCGTCGTTGTCATTGAAGAACTTGGTACCGGTATGTACCCAGTCCTCACGCCCACCCAAGGTCAGTCGCCATTTGCCAAGCGCCATCTGGTCCTGGATGTACACGCCGGTCTGGCGGGTTTTCTGGTTGTAGTCGTAGAACGCGTCGGAGCGAGGCGGGCGGGTGATCGGCAAACCATAGACCGGGTTGTTGACGTTGCTTGGCGGCACGCTGAAATCGAAGATCGACAAGTAGTTGGTATTGATGCGTTGATGGTCCAGGCCAAGCAGCAGCGTGTGGGTGACATCACCTGTGGCGAAATCGGCCTGGAAGTTGTTGTCCACGGCAAATTGGCTGATGTCTTCATCAGTGTTGGTGGACAGGCGGCTGACGGTGCCATCGTCCTGGACCGGGGGATTGCTAGCGTTATAGCTGCCGGGGGTGATGGTCTGGAATGCCAGATCGGTCTTGGTGTAACGCAGGTTCTGGCGGAATTGCCAGATGTCGTTGAAGCGGTGCTCGAAGGCATAGCCCAGTGCGTAGTAGGTGCGATCGTAGAACTCGTAATCCGGGTCGCCCAGGTTCTTGTGGTGGGAGATCTTGCCGAACGGCATGTCGATCTTGGTGCCCTGGATCGGTCGGAACTGGCTGGTGGCACCAGTATCGTCGCGGGTGAACTGGGTCAGCAGGGTCAGCGAGGTGTCGTCGTCGATGTTCCAGGTCAGGCTTGGAGCGATGTTATAGCGCTTGTCGTCGATGTGGTCGATCTGCGTGCCGCCATCACGGATCACGCCGCTGACGCTGTAGAGGAACTGGCCCTGATCGTCGATCTTGCCGGTGCTGGCAAAGTTGATCTGGCGGTGGTTGTCGCTGCCATATTGCAGCTGGATTTCATGCTCGCTTTCGGCCTGGGGGCGACGGCTGACCATGTCCAACAGGCCGCCTGGCGGGGTCTGGCCATACAACGACGAAGCCGGGCCGCGCAGCAGGGCGAGGCGGTCGAGGTTCCAGGTCTCGGGCTTGGGGTTGGCATACACGCCACGTGGCAGTGGCAAGCCGTCGAGGAAATGGGTCGGCTCGAAGCCGCGCACGCGCATCCAGTCGTAACGGGTGTCACTACCGAAGCTGGCCGAGACGATACCCGGCATGTAACGCACGGCATCGTCCAGGCTGTGCACACCACGGTCGCTCATCTGTTCGCGGGTGGCGATCGAGATCGAACGTGGGACTTCGACCAACGCGGTGTCGGTCTTGGTGCCGGCGGCGGTGCGTTTGGCGACGTAGCCGTCCACAGGTCCCCAGGCGCTTTCATAAGCCGAGTCGGCATTGATCGCGGTTTCCGGCAGGGCCAGGGCACCGTCCGGCACTGCCACCAGGCTGTAGCTGCCGGCGCTGCTCTGCTGCAGTTGCAGGCCGGTACCCCGCAAGGCTGCCTGTAACGCCCCGAGCCCGTCGTACTGACCGTTGACCGGCGCCGAGGTGCGACCACTGACCAGGGTGGGGTCGATGGCCAGGGCGATGCCCGACTGGCTGGCGATCTGGTTCAGGGTGCTGGCCAGCGGCGCTGCAGGCAGGCTGTAGGCGCGTGGAGCGGATTGCTCGGCGGCGAACAGGGCGGGGCTGGTCAGTGGGGCGGACAGGCCGATGGCCAGAGCCAACAGGCTAGGGCGAAGCAAACGATCAACAGCGCGGGACATGCAACGGCTCCTCGACGGATAAGTGCTAGTTGCTTCCTTGCCGAGCGAGATTGAAAAAGTGACAGGGGTATTCGTAAAAAAAGTGAGAATTATTTGAATTCGTCGTTTGCCCGCCGTGGCCTCATCGCCGGCAAGCCGGCTCCTGCAGGGGCAAGCAGGCAGGTTCGTTTACCTGGGAACCACCGTGACCCACCACGGCGTATGGCGCTCGATCTTCACCGGCAGTGCCGGTACCAGCGAAGCCAGGGCCAGGTCGGTGTTGGTCAGGGGGAAGCTGCCGGTCACGCGCAGGTCGGCGACTGCGTCGGCAGCGCCCAGGTGGCCGCTGCGATAGGGGCTCAGTTGCTCCAGAAGGTCGGCCAGGCGCACGTTGTCGACGACCAGCATGCCGCGCGTCCAGGCGTCCGCCCCGGGGGCTACCTGGGAGGTTTCGCCGAGGCCGTTGGCATTCATCAGCACCTGCTGGCCTGCTTGCAGCACCTGCTCGTCGCCGCTATTGCGGGGCATCGCCGCAACCGACGATTGCAAGACTTCCAGCCGCGTGCCCAGGGCTTCGCGGCGCACCAGGAAGCGCGTGCCCAGCGGGCGCAGGCGGCCATCGTCGGTGCGTACCAACAAGGGGCGCGGATCGGTGTGGCCGGTTTCCACCGAGATTTCGCCTTGGTGCAGGACGAGGATTCGCTGCTCGCCGGCGTAGTCGATGTCCACGGCGGTGTGGCTGTTCAGGCTCAGCAGCGTGCCGTCTTCCAGGCGCAGGGTGCGCAATTCTCCAGTGGCAGTGCGCTGGTCGGCCAGCCAATAGCTGGGCGCCAGCGAGGGCGCGCCGATCCATGCCAGCAGCGAGCCGAGCAGGAGCATGCCGGCCAGTCCGCTACCGGCCTTGACAATGCGCCGGCGCAAACTTGCCCGGGATTGTTGCAGAGCCTGGCGTGCGGGGCCGGCGGCAGCGCTGACGCGTTGGTCGAGTGCGCCCAGCTGGCGCCAGGCACGGGCGTGCTCTTCGCTGGCGGCGTGCCAGCGCATGAATTCGCTGCGTTGGTCGGTGCCGCCGTAGCCTTCGTCAAGGTTCATCTTCCAGGCAATGGCTGCTTCGAGGACCCTGGCCGATACCGGCGTGCCGTTCACGTCGGCTCCCCGTAGAGCGCCACGTAGCATTGGCGCATGCCCTGGGCGATGTACTGGCGCACACGTGAAACCGACACGCCCAGGCGCTCGGCGATCTCGGCGTGGCCCATGCCATCCAGGCGGTTGTGCAGGAAGGCCGCGCGGGCCTTGCTGGATAGCTTGCCGAGCAGGCGATCGATGGCCTTGAGGTCTTCGAGAATCAGTTGCTGCAGCTCGGGGGATGGGTGTTCGGCCTCGGGCAGGCGCGCCAGCTCTGCAAGGTAGGCTTGCTCCAGGGCGCTGCGGCGAAAGTGATCGAACAAAAGGCCCTTGGCCACGGCGGCGAGGAAGGCGCGGGGTTCGCGAGGGGCGTCCAGCTGGTCACGGCCGAGCAGGCGCACGAAGGTGTCCTGGCTGAGATCTTCGGCACGTTGGCGACAGGCCAAGCTGCGTTGCAGCCAGGCGAGCAGCCAGCCGCGATGGTCGCGGTACAGCGAGCCGACCAATTCGGCATGTGGGCTGTGGGCTGAAGACACGCAGCGTCCCCCTGGAACGAATGCATTAACTAACGATAACTATTCGCGATTGTTGCAGAGGCGGGGGTGTTGGCGCAATGGACGCTTATCGGGTTGCCACCATGCAATTGCACAGGGGCGGCTTTTCGCGGCGAGTCGGCTGCGTACCGTGTGGGAGCGGGCTTGCCCGCGAACACCGGCGTAGCCGGTGCCATGTACCGCGGTGTCCGCTTCGCGGGCAAGCCCGCTCCTACAGGATCTTCGTTGCTGCCAGGGTCGGGGTCGTACCTGTGGGGGAGGGCTGCCTGCGCAGCGGTCGATGGCTTTCACAGGCCATGCCCCTGCACCTTGCGTCGCCGCCACCCACGCAAGCGCTGCTCCAACTGCAACGGGCTGTCGAGCTGCTGGCGGCGCGCCTGGCTGAACAGGATCAAGGCCAGCTCCGCGGTCACCTGGGCATCCGCGCTGGCGTGGTGGCGCTCGTCGACCCGCAGGCCGAAGCGCGCCACCCAGTCGTCCAGGCTGGCCTCGCGCAACACGGTGTCCGGGTTGAGCATCGGTGCCAGCTCGGCGACATCGAACCACGGTTGTTGCAAGCGAAAGCCCAGGCTTTGCTTCAAGGCACGGGCCAGCATGCGTTGATCGAACGCCGCATGAAATGCCAGCACCGGGCTGTCACCGATGAAGTCGAGCAGGTCGAGCAGCGCTTCGGCCGGGTCGCAGCCGGCGGCCAGGGCACTCGGCCCGAGGCCGTGGATCAGCGTGCTGGCATTGGCCTTCTGGCTTGGCCGGTGCAAGGTCCGCTCGAACTGCTGGGCGAAGTCGATGGCGCCATCGGCGATGGCCACCGCGCCGATCGACAGCACCTGGTCGCGGTGCGGGTTGAGGCCGCTGGTTTCCAGGTCGAGCACCACCCAGCGCTGTTCGCGCAGCGAACACACGCCCAGCGGCTTCGGCCTGGGCAATCGCTCCAGGCGCTGGCGCAGTGGCTCGCCCAGGGGCGGCGCGCTGGGACGTAGCCAGGCGAACAGGTTCATAGCTGGTACCGCAACGCCAGGTTGCTTTGCAGGCGTTGAGCCTGGCGCAGCGCTTCACGCAGGATGCGCCGATCCAGATGGTTGAGGCTGTCCGGGTCGAGGCGGTTGGAATAGGGCAGGTTGTCACGCGTCTGACGCTGGTGTTGCTGCATGCGCGTCTGCTGGATGAAGTGGTAGGCCTCTTCATAGGCCGCCCCATCGAGGGCGTCGATCACCCCCTTGGCGACCAGCTGGCGCAGGCGCTCGAGGGTATTGCAGGCGCCGATACCGTGGGCCAGGGCCAACAGCCTGGCGCCATCGACGAAGGGCGTCAGGCCCTGCACCTTGAGGTCGAGGGTAGCGGCCTTGTCATTGCCCTGGCGGGTCAGCACGAAGTCGCGCAGGCGCCCCACCGGCGGGCGTTGGCGCAGCGCGTTGTCGGCCATCATGCGCTGGAACAAGCGGTTGTCGGCAATTTGCTGCAACAGCCCCTGGCGCAGTTGTTCGCAGCCCTGTTCGTCACCCCAGACCACGCGCAGGTCGAAGTAGATGGTCGAACCGAGCAGGTTTTCCGGGCTGGCCTCGCGGACGAAACCGGCGAACCGCCGCGCCCATTCGGCTCGCGACAGGCACAGCTCGGGGTTGCCGGCCATGACGTTGCCTTTGCACAAGGTGAAGCCGCACTGCGCCAGGCATTGGTTGATGTACTGCGCCAGCGGTAGCAGGCGGGCGCGAATGGCTTCGGCCTGCTGGCTGTCCTGGGCCTCGAAGAGTATGCCGTTGTCCTGGTCGGTGTGCAGGGTCTGCTCGCGGCGTCCCTCGCTGCCGAAGCACAACCAGGTGAACGGCACGCCTGGGTCGCCGCGCTCGGCCAGGGCCAGCTCGATCACCCGGCAGACCGTGTGGTCGTTGAGCAGGGTGATGATCTGGGTGATCTGCGTGGAGGAAGCGCCATGGGCGAGCATGCGTTCGACCAATTGGCCGATCTCGCCGCGCAGCGATACCAGCGTCTCCAGGCGTGGCGCATGGCGGATGGTGCGGGCCAGGTGCACCAGGTCGACCCGTTGCAGCGAAAACAGGTCGCGTTCGGACACCACGCCGCACAGGCGCTGGTTTTCCACCAGGCATACGTGTGCGATGTGCCGCTCGGTCATCGCCATGGCGGCATCGAAAGCGCTCGCCTGGGGGCTCAGGTAGAACGGCTTGGCGGTCATGTGGCGGTCGATGGGCGCGCCCAGCTCGGCATCCGCCGACGCCACCACCTGGCGCAGGTCGCGCAGGGTGAAGATCCCCAACGGATAGCGCTGCGGATCGACCACCACGATGCTGCCGACCTGTTGCTCGTGCATCAGCCGCACCGCTTCGCGCAGCGGCGTATCCGGGTTGCAGACCACTGGATGACGCATGGCCAGCTCGCCCAGCGGGGTGTTCAGCGAGTATTGCGTGCCGAGCGTTTCGGCGGCGCGCTGGCGCACCTGCTGGTTGACCTGGTCGAGCAGGCTGCTGACCCCGCGCAGGGCGAAGTCGCGAAACGCCTCCGACAACGAGAATACGTGGATGAACGCGGTCTTGTTCAACTGCAGGCAGAACGTGTCTTCGCCGGCCAGGTGCTCGGTGCGGGTGGCGCGCTCGCCCAGCAGCGCAGCCAGCGGGAAGCATTCGCCGCTGGCAATCTCGAAGGTGGTTTCCACCCCTGGCTTGACCAGGTGCTGGCGCTCGCCCACGACCCGGCCCTGCTTGACGATGTAGAAGTGCTCCACCGGCCCGTCGGCGGGCTTGATGATGCTTTCGCCGCTGGCATAGAAGCGCAGCTGGCACTGTTCCACCAGGTAGGCCAGGTGGTTGTGCTCCATCTGGTTGAACGGTGGAAAGCGTTGCAGGAACTGCAGGGTGCCCTGGATGTTCTGCAGTACCGCCGTCCTGCCCGCCTGGCTGTAGGCGTCCTTTTTGCTCATGAAACCGACCGTATCGCTACGCCGAACTATATATATCTATATATAGGTGCGGCCTTGTTGTTTTCGACCTCCATGGTCGGTCCGCCGCCCACTGGTGCCCATTGGACGTAAGTCTATGAATGGCGCTGTCAAAGACCCGACGAAAGGCGAACAGGGTTAGCCGGGTTTTGTGGTCCTACCCATGAGCGAGTTCTTTTTTTGACGAGACGATCCATGGTTGAGCATGACGACATCCTGAGTGACGCTGAACGCGAGGCACTGGCCGGGGTAAGCGCGCCCGTCTCGCCCAGGCCGGTGGTGCTGGTGGTGGACGACAATCCGGTGAATGCCGAAGCGCTTAGCCTCTACCTGAAAAGCCGGGGCATCGACTGCATGACCGCCGATGGCGCGCAGGAGGCAATGTTCAAGTTGCACTACGAGCCGCGCATCGCGCTGATGATCACCGATCTGCGCATGGCGCCCAGTGATGGCCTGGAGCTGATCCGGCAGATTCGCGAGTCGGAACGGGCGGCGTTGTCGATCATCGTGGTGTCGGGCGACACCGATGTGAGCGAGGCGGTGGATGTGATGCACCTGGGCGTGGTGGATTTTCTGCTCAAGCCGGTGGATCTGGGGAAATTGCTGGGGCTGGTGAAGAAGGAATTGAGGCTGGAGTGATCCACAACGGGGGCTGCCTTGCAGCCCAATCGCGACACAAGGCCGCTCCCCCAACAAACCCTGCGGTGTGATGGTGGGAGCGGCCTTGTGTCGCGATTGGGCCGCAAAGCGGCCCCTTGTCGTAGAGGTGACTTACAACCCGTTACGCGCCTTGAACTCGCGGCGACGGCGGTGCAGCACCGGCTCGGTGTAGCCGTTGGGCTGCTTGGCGCCTTCGAGCACCAGCTCGACCGCTGCCTGGAACGCGACGTTGTCGTCGAAGTTCGGCGCCATCGGGCGATACAGGGCGTCGCCGGCGTTCTGCTTGTCGACCACCGCGGCCATGCGCTTGAGGCTTTCCAGCACCTGCTCCTGGCTGATCACGCCATGGCGCAGCCAGTTGGCCAGCAACTGCGCCGAGATGCGCAGGGTGGCGCGGTCTTCCATCAGGCCGACATCATTGATGTCCGGCACCTTCGAGCAACCCACGCCCTGGTCGATCCAACGCACCACGTAGCCGAGAATGCCTTGGGCGTTGTTATCCACCTCGTTACGAATCTCGTCGGCGGACCAGTTGGTGTCGGCCGCCAGCGGGATGGCCAGGATGTCGTCGACCGACGCCGGGGTACGGCCGGCCAGCTCGCGCTGGCGCGCCTGCACGTCGACCTTGTGATAGTGCAGGGCGTGCAGGGTGGCAGCGGTCGGCGACGGTACCCAGGCGGTGTTGGCACCGGCCAGCGGGTGAGCGATCTTCTGCTCGAGCATGGCCGCCATCAGGTCGGGCATCGCCCACATGCCCTTGCCGATCTGGGCGCGGCCTTGCAGGCCGGTGGCCAGGCCGATATCGACGTTGTTGTTCTCGTAGGCGCCGATCCACTTCTCGTTCTTCATGGCGCCTTTGCGCACCACGGCGCCGGCTTCCATCGAGGTGTGGATTTCGTCACCGGTGCGGTCGAGGAAGCCGGTGTTGATGAACGCCACGCGCTCGGCGGCGGCCTTGATGCAGGCCTTGAGGTTGACCGTGGTGCGGCGCTCCTCGTCCATGATGCCGACCTTCACGGTGTTGCGCGGCAAGCCCAGCAGGTCTTCGACGCGGCTGAAGATCTCGGCGGCGAACGCCACTTCCTCGGGGCCGTGCATCTTCGGCTTGACGATGTACACGCTGCCGTTACGGGTGTTCTTGCGCGTGGTGTTGCCGTTGAGGTTGTGCACCGCGATCAGGTTGGTGAACAGGCCGTCCTGGATGCCTTCGGGGATTTCGTTGCCCTGGGCGTCGAGGATCGCCGGGTTGGTCATCAGGTGGCCGACGTTGCGCACGAACAGCAGCGAACGGCCATGCAAGGTGACACTGCCGCCATTGGGCGCGGCGTACTCGCGGTCAGGGTTCATGGTGCGGGTGAAGGTCTTGCCGCCCTTGCTCACTTGCTCGGCCAGGTCGCCTTTCATCAGGCCCAGCCAGTTGCGGTAGACGATGACCTTATCATCGGCGTCGACGGCGGCGACCGAGTCTTCGCAGTCCATGATGGTGGTCAGGGCCGACTCCATCAGGATGTCCTTCACGCCGGCGGCATCGGTGCTGCCTACCGGGGTGCTGGCATCGACCTGGATCTCGAAGTGCAGGCCATTGTGCTTGAGCAGCACGGCGGTCGGCGCGGCGGCATCGCCGTGGAAGCCGATCAATTGCGCGTCGTCACGCAGGCCGGTGTTGCTACCGCCCTTGAGGGCGACGACCAGCTTGCCCGCCTCGATGCGGTATCCGGTGGAGTCGACATGCGAGCCTGCGGCCAGTGGCGCGGCTTCGTCGAGGAAGGCGCGGGCGAAGGCGATGACCTTGTCGCCGCGGACCTTGTTGTAGCCCTGGCCGCGCTCGGCGCCGCCGGCGTCGCTGATGGCGTCGGTGCCGTACAGGGCGTCGTAGAGCGAGCCCCAGCGGGCGTTGGCGGCATTCAGGGCGAAGCGGGCATTCATCACCGGCACTACCAGCTGTGGGCCGGCCATGAGGGCGATTTCTTCATCCACGTTCTGCGTGGTGGCCTGGAAATCGTCGGCTTGTGGCAGCAGATAGCCGATTTCCTGGAGGAAGCTCTTGTAGGCCGAGGCGTCGTGGGCCTGGCCTTGGCGCGCCTGGTGCCAGGCGTCGATCTTGGCTTGCAGCTCGTCGCGCTTGGCGAGCAGGGCTTTGTTCTTTGGAGCGAGGTCGTTGATGATCTTCTCTGCACCGGCCCAGAACTGCTCGGCGACGATGCCGGTCCCCGGAATGGCTTCGTCGTTGACGAAGTCGTACAGGACCTTGGCGACCTGAAGGCCACCGACTTGAACGTATCCAGTCATTGCTTGCCTCACTCTGCTCAGCTATTCGCTCTACTTGTATTAAGCCTGTAGCGCTTCTCTTTAACATCGAACGACGTTTTGTAGTCCACGCCGCCGCATACTACATGAAGCGGCAGGCAGGGGAATACCAGACCAAAAGCGTCGTTGTGCGACCGTTTGGTCGCGTTGGGTCACGCTGGGAGTGGGTATGTTCGCAAAAAACGTGTGGATTGTTCCAGATAAATCTTGAAACAGTACACGATTAGTCAAGCGGACTGTCCTGCGGCAGGTTGCCGCGCCTTGCCTATACTGAACCGATCCCCCGGATTCCGTCGCCTCGCGCGGCCCGACACAGAGGAAGGGCTTGTGGATCATCTTGTATTGACCGTGATCGCCCCCGACAAGGCCGGGCAGGTCGAACGCATCGCCCAGTGCATCGCCGACCACAGTGGCAACTGGTTGGAGAGCCGCATGTCGCGCATGGCCGGGCAGTTCGCCGGCATCCTGCGGGTGGCGGTGCCGGCGGAAAACTACGACGAGCTGGTCGAGTCGCTGCAGGCGCTTGGCAAATACGACATCCGCGTTCTGATCGCCGAAAGCGGCATCGAGCCCTCCTGCACCTGGAAGCCGATTGCCATGGAGTTGGTGGGTAACGACCGGCCAGGCATCGTGCGCGACATCACCCGACTGCTGGCCGACCAGGGCGTGAACCTGGAGCGATTCACCACCGAGGTGCGCCCGGCACCGATGAGCAGCGAGCCGTTGTTCCATGCCGATGCGCTGCTGGCGCTACCGCTGACCCTGTCGCTGGAGGACCTGCAGCAAAAGCTCGAAGGCCTGGCCGATGACCTGATGGTGGAGTTGACGCTGCGGCCTGAGGATTGATCCACAAAGCGCGGGGACGAGGGTGTGGATAACCTTTGGAGATGTTTCTGCAGGCCACGAAGCGCGTGGCCTACAGAGGTTTGATCGTTTTTTGATCAGGCGCGTTTGCGCAGGTTCGACCACGCGTCCACGCTATAGATCGCCAGGCCCGCCCAGATGCATACGAAGGCCACCAGGCTGCTGGACGACAGGTGCTCGTCGAACAACAGTACCGCCTGCAGCAGGACCAGAGTCGGTGCCAGGTACTGCAGGAAGCCCAGCGTGGTGTACGGCAAATGTCGGGCGGCGGCGTTGAAGCACACCAGCGGCACCAGCGTGACCGGACCTGCGGCCATCAGCCAGAGCGCTTCGCTGCTGGTGTAGAAGGCGCCCTGGGCGCTCATCGCGCCAGGGTTGAGCAGCAGCCAGCCGAGGGCCAGCGGCACCAGCATCCAGGTTTCCACCACCAGCCCAGGCAGGGCGGCGACGGGCGCCTGCTTGCGAATCAGACCATAGAAACCGAAGCTCAGCGCCAGCACCAGCGAAACCCACGGCAGGCTGCCTGCCTGCCACACCTGCTGCGCCACGCCCAGGGCCGCCAGGATCACCGCCAACCACTGCAGGCGGCGCAGGCGTTCGCCGAGCAGCAGCATGCCCAGCAGCACGTTGACCAGCGGGTTGATGTAGTAGCCGAGGCTGGCTTCGAGCATGCGATCGTTGTTCACCGCCCACACGTAGGTCAGCCAGTTGCCGGCGATCAGCGTGCCGCTGAGTGCCAGGATCGCCAGGCGGCGGGGGTTCTCGCGCAGCTCGCGCCACCAGCCGGGGTGTTTCCACACCAGCAGCAGGAGCGAGCCGAACAGTGCCGACCAGAGCACCCGGTGAACGATGATTTCCACCGCCGGGACGCTCTGGATCGCTTTGAAGTACAGGGGAAACAGCCCCCAGATGATATAGGCGCCGAGGCCCAGGAGGTACCCGCGACGCGGGTTTGCAGCTTGCATGCAGAATCCTTGCTTGATAGCCGAGGTGGAGCGACAGCTATTGTAGACAGACGGGTGTAGCGATCTAGAACAATTTCAGCGGTGCTTCGTCGAGCGCGGCCATCTGCTCGCGCAGGGCGAGGATCTGGTCGCCCCAGTAGCGCGGCTGGCCAAACCAGGGGAAGCTCGGCGGGAATGCCGGGTCGTCCCAGCGCCGCGCCAACCAGGCGCTGTAGTGCAACTGGCGCAGGGCTCGCAGCGGTTCGATCAAGGCCAGTTCGCGTGGGTCGAAGTCATGGAATTCGTTGTAGCCATCGATCAGCTCGGCCAGTTGCCCGAGGCGTTCCTCGCGGCTGCCGGCGAGCATCATCCACAGGTCTTGTACGGCAGGGCCCATGCGGCAGTCGTCCAGGTCGACGACGTGGTACACCTCGTCGCGGTGCATCAGGTTGCCTGGATGCAGGTCGCCGTGCAGGCGGATCAGTTGGTGCGGGGTGCGGGCATAGACGTCCTCGACCCGCTTGAGCAGGTCACGCGCCACGGACTCGAACGCAGGGAGCAGGTCCTTGGGTACGAAGCCGCCGTCGAGCAAGGTGTTCAGCGATGCGTGGCCAAAGTTGTCCACAGCCAGCGCCTCGCGATGTTCGAACGGGCGCGTTGCGGCAACGGCATGCAGGCGGCCGAGCAATTGGCCGAGGCGGTAGAGCTGGTCGAGGTTGCCGGGCTCGGGCGCATGGCCGCCGCGGCGGGGAAACAGGGTGAAGCGAAAACCCTGGTGCTCGAACAGGGTCTGGCCCTCGTGCTGCAGCGGCGCGACCACCGGAACTTCATGGGTGGCGAGTTCGGCGGTGAAGCTGTGCTCCTCGAGGATCGCGGCATCGCTCCAGCGGCCGGGGCGATAGAACTTGGCGACCAGCGGCTGTGCCTCCTCGATGCCCACCTGGTAGACGCGGTTTTCGTAGCTGTTCAAGGCCAGGACCCGGGCGTCGCTGAGAAAGCCGATGCTTTCCACGGCGTCCAGGACCAGGTCGGGGGTGAGGGTGTCGAAGGGGTGGGACATGATGGCTCCGAAGGGGCGGGCGGCTTCGGGGGCCATGGTAGCGCATTCCAGGGGGCGGGCCTTGGTGGCTGTGCCGGCCCTTTCGTGGGCAAGCCCGCGCCTACACGATCACCGCCGTCCCTGTAGGAGCGGGCTTGCCCGCGAAAGGGCCGGTACAGACAACTTACGCCGGCACCCCCAGCAAAACAAAGGATGGATGAAACTGAACCCGAACCTCGTTGCCCTCGACCACCGCCTGGCTCTGGAGCCAATCCGCCTCGGCGAACGCACACAGCGTCTGCCCATTGCCCAACGCCAGCCGAACCTCACTCGGGCCCTGGGCATCCGCCAACACCTGCTCGACCGTCGCCCCCAGCACATTGCTGCCCGCCTCGGGCACATCTCCAACCCCCAGCACCTGCACCCAGCCCGCCTTGAGCAAGGCCACCACCGTGGTGCCCAGGGTCAGCTCCAGGCGTGAGGTGCTGTCGTGGGTAATCAGCGCATCGATCTCCAGCCCTCCGGCCAAGGCCAGGCTCACCCGATCATGCCGGCCCTCGCGGCGCAGCCCGCTGACCTGGCCCTGCAGCTGGTTGCGGGCGCTGGTGCGCAGCATCAGGCGACCGAGCAGGTCGAGGTCGCTGGATTGCTCGGCGGCTTCGAGCATCTGTGTTTGCAAGGATTGCAGCCGCTGGTAGAGGCGCAGCACCCGTTCACCCTCCGCCGACAGCTGCGCGCCGCCGCCACCGCGGCCACCGGTACTGCGCTCGACCAGGGGGCGGCTGGCCAGGTTGTTCAGCTCGTCGATGGCGTCCCAGGCAGCTTTGTAGCTGATGCCGGCGGCCTTGGCGGCGCGGGTGATCGAGCCTTGCTCGGCGATGTGCTGGAGCAGGGCGATGCGCTGTGGTCGGCGGGCGATGTGCTGGGTAAGCAGTGAAGGCAAGGACATGGGCGGCACGGGTCAGGGTTCGATGAGCAATCATACATGGCCAGGCTTTGCCGTACGCGCCAGGCAGTACACATCGACCCGGCGCGCTCCGGCCTTGCGCAACAACTCGGCGATGGCCCGCGCCGTCGCCCCCGTGGTCATGACGTCATCGATCAGGGCAACGTGTCTATCGGTAAGCAGGTGCCCTGGCGCCAGTGCGAAGGCCCCGCGCAGATTGCCTTGCCTGGCGCGGGCATCCAGGCTCTGCTGCGCAGGCGTGTCGCGGGTGCGCAGCAGCATGCTCTGGTCACAGCTGAGCGACAGTTGGCTCGCCAGCCAGCGCGCCAGCATCGCCGCTTGATTGAAGCCCCGCTCGCGTAGCCGGCGCCTGGCCAGCGGCACGGTCAGCAGCAGTTGTGGGCGAGGCAGGCCTTCAGCGTAGCGGTGGCGCAGTGCATGCCCGAGCATTTCGGCCAGCAAGCGGCCCAAGGGCCATTGGCCGTTGTGCTTGAAGCGGCTGATCAGGGTGTCAAGCGGAAAACCGTAGTGCCAGGGCGCCACGACCTGGTCGAAGGCGGGTGGCCGGCGGCTGCACTGGGCGCAGGTCAGGCCGGCCAGCGGCAGGGGCAAAGCGCAGCGCAGGCATTGTTCCTCCAGCCAGGGCAGCTCCTGCTCGCAGGCGATGCAGAGCGGGTAGGGCTGTTCGGCGAGCGCGTCGCAGAGCAAACAGTATTGGTTGCTATTTGTACACTTGTAAACCAGTGCTTTAAGGTGTGGTTGACAGTTCATAGGCCTTCCATGACTATGCGAGCTATCCGTGATGCGCTGGCGGGTTTTCCGTGTCGGCGCCAGCTACAGCCTAAACAAGGAAACGCCGATGAGCGCCAGCACAACTGCAACAACACGTCACGACTGGTCCCTGGCCGAGGTCAAGGCGCTGTTCCAGCAACCGTTCAATGACCTGCTGTTCCAGGCGCAGACCGTGCACCGCGCGCACTTCGACGCCAATCGCGTGCAGGTTTCGACGCTGCTGTCGATCAAGACCGGCGCTTGCCCGGAGGATTGCAAATATTGTCCGCAGTCCGGCCACTACAACACCGGGCTGGAAAAACAGAAGCTGATGGAAGTGCAGAAGGTGCTGGAAGAGGCCGCCCGGGCCAAGGCCATCGGGTCGACGCGCTTCTGCATGGGCGCCGCCTGGAAACACCCTTCGGCCAAGGACATGCCCTACGTGCTGGAGATGGTCAAAGGGGTCAAGGCCATGGGCCTGGAAACCTGCATGACCCTCGGCAAGCTCGATCAGGAGCAGACCGCCGCCCTGGCCCAGGCCGGCCTGGACTACTACAACCACAACCTCGACACCTCGCCGGAGTTCTACGGCAGCATCATCACCACCCGCACCTACGGCGAGCGCCTGCAGACCCTGGCCTACGTGCGCGATGCGGGGATGAAGATCTGCTCCGGCGGCATCCTTGGCATGGGCGAGTCGCTGGACGACCGTGCCGGCCTGCTGATCCAACTGGCCAACCTGCCAGAGCACCCGGAGTCGGTGCCGATCAACATGCTGGTCAAGGTCGCCGGCACCCCGTTGGCCGAGGAAGAGGATGTCGACCCGTTCGACTTCATCCGCATGCTGGCGGTGGCCCGTATCCTCATGCCCAAATCGCACGTGCGCCTGTCCGCCGGTCGTGAGCAGATGAACGAGCAGATGCAGGCACTGGCCTTCATGGCCGGGGCCAACTCGATCTTCTACGGCGAGAAGCTGCTGACCACTGCCAACCCGCAGGCCGACAAGGACATGCAGCTGTTCGCCCGCCTGGGTATCAAGCCCGAAGCGCGTGAGGAGCATGCCGACGAAGTGCACCAGGCCGCGATCGAGCAGGCCCTGGTCGAGCAACGCAGCAGCGAGCTGTTCTACGACGCAGCCAGCGCCTGACATGGCCTTCGACCTGTCGGCGCGCCTGGCCGAACGGCGCGCCGCGGACCTGTATCGGCAGCGGCCGCTGTTGCAGAGCCCGCAAGGGCCGCAGGTGGTCGTCGATGGCCAGCCGTTGCTGGCCTTCTGCAGCAACGATTACCTGGGCCTGGCCAACCACCCCGAGGTGATCGCCGCGTGGCAGGCCGGTGCCGAGCGCTGGGGGGTGGGCGGTGGCGCCTCGCATCTGGTGATTGGCCACAGCACCCCGCATCACCAGGTCGAGGAAGCCTTGGCCGAATTGACCGGGCGCCCGCGTGCGCTGCTGTTCTCCACCGGCTACATGGCCAATCTCGGCGCCATCACCGCGCTGGTGGGGCAGGGCGATACGGTGCTGCAGGACCGCCTCAACCATGCCTCGCTGCTCGACGGTGGTTTGCTCAGCGGTGCCCGCTTCAGCCGCTACCTGCATAATGATGCGGCCAGCCTGCAGAGCCGCCTGGCCAAGGCCAGCGGCAACACCCTGGTGGTGACCGATGGCGTATTCAGCATGGACGGCGACCTGGCCGATTTGCCGGCGCTGGCCGAGGTGACGCAAGCCCATGGCGCCTGGATGATGGTCGACGACGCCCATGGCCTGGGTACGCTGGGTGCCAATGGCGGCGGTATCGTCGAGCACTTTGGCCTGGGTATCGACCAGGTGCCGGTGTTGATCGGTACGCTGGGCAAGGCCTGCGGCACCGCCGGTGCGTTCGTCGCCGGCAGCGATGAACTGATCGAGGCGCTGGTGCAGTTCGCCCGGCCCTACATCTACACCACCAGCCAGCCGCCGGCCTTGGCCTGCGCCACCTTGAAAAGCCTGGAACTGTTGCGCGTCGAGCGTTGGCGCCGCGAACACCTGGCCGCGCTGATCCGCCAGTTCCGCCAGGGCGCCGAGCAAATCGGCCTGCAGCTGATGGACAGCCCTACGCCGATCCAGCCGATCCTGATCGGCAGCAGCGCACAGGCGTTGCGCCTGTCGCAGATGCTGCGCGAGCGCGGCCTGCTGGTGACCGCGATTCGCCCGCCGACCGTGCCCGCTGGCGGCGCACGGCTGCGCGTCACGCTCACCGCCGCGCACAGTGAGGCGCAGGTGCAGCTATTGTTGAATGCATTGGCCGAGTGTTATCCACCGTTGGAGTCCGCCGATGCGTAACCGAGTCATTCTATTGCCCGGCTGGGGGCTGGGCACTGCTTCCCTGGAGCCACTGGCCGCCAGCCTGCGGGCCCAGGATGCGCGCCTGCGGGTCGACCTGATGGCACTGCCGGAGCTGGCCGAGGCCGACGTGCAGGCCTGGGTCGATCACCTCGACCGGCATCTTCCCACCGATGCCTGGCTTGGCGGCTGGTCGTTCGGCGGGATGCTCGCCAGCGAACTGGCGCGCAAGCGCGGCGACCATTGCTGTGGCCTGCTGACGCTGGCCAGCAATCCGAGTTTCGTGGCGCGGCCGGACTGGCCCCACGGCATGGCCGAAGACACCTTCGGGACTTTCCTCGATGGTTGCCGCAGTCACACTCAGGTCACCCTCAAGCGTTTCCGCACCCTGTGCAGCGACGGCGCGCAGCAGCCGCGCACCTTGCTGCGGCAACTGGGCGTGGGGGTGCCGGACACCGATCCGCTGTACCTGGCGACCGGCCTGCAAGTGTTGGCCCAACTGGACACCCGCGCCGCGTTGGAGGCCTACGCCGGCCCGCAGTTGCACCTGTTCGCCGGCAGCGATGCGCTGGTGCCGCCTGGCGCGGCGAAGGCATTGAGCGAGTTGTTGCCGGATGTCGAAGTCGGCCTGGTCGAAGACAGTTCCCACGCGTTCCTGCTGGAATACCCACAGGAACTGGCTACGGGTATCAAGAGTTTCCTGCATGAGAGTGGCGATGACTGACCTTTCCCGTCCGACCCTGCCCGGCACGTTGCCGGACAAGCGCCAGGTGGCGGCTTCTTTTTCACGCGCGGCAGGCAGCTACGACAGCGTCGCGGCCCTGCAGCGCGCAGTCGGCGTGAGCCTGCTCGAACAGCTGCCTGAAGACCTGCAGCCCTCGTGCTGGGTGGACCTGGGCAGTGGCACCGGCTTTTTCAGCCGGGCACTTGCCGAGCGCTATGCGCAGGGCAGCGGTGTGGCCGTGGATATCGCCGAAGGCATGCTGCGCCATGCCCGTGGTGTGCAGGGTGGCGCGCGCTACCACGTGGCCGGGGATGCCGAGCGCCTGCCGCTTCGCGACGAGAGTGTCGACCTGGTGTTCACCAGCCTGGCCGTGCAGTGGTGCAGCCAGTTCGCCAGCGTGCTGGCGGAGGCCCGGCGGGTGCTGCGTCCTGGTGGCGTACTGGCGTTCAGCAGCCTGTGTGTCGGCACCCTCGACGAACTGCGGGCGAGCTGGCAGGCGGTGGATGGCATGGTGCATGTCAATCGCTTCCGCCATTTCGAGGACTACCAGCGCCTATGCGCCGCCAGTGGGCTGCAACAGCTCGAGCTGCAACGTCGGGCCCATGTGCTGCATTACCCCGACGTTCGCAGCCTGACCCACGAGCTGAAGGCGCTGGGGGCACACAACCTCAACCCCGGACGGCCATCGGGCCTGACCGGTCGCGCGCGCATGCAGGGATTGCTGCAAGCGTATGAGGCGTTTCGCCAGGAGCAAGGGCTGCCAGCCACCTACCAGGTGGTCTATGGTGTGATGCGCAAGCCATTGCTGTGAGGGATTGAGATGACTCAAGCGTATTTCATCGCCGGGACCGATACCGATGTGGGCAAGACCACCATCGCTGCGGGCTTGCTGCACGCGGCGCGTTTGCAGGGGCTGAGCACGCTGGGCGCGAAGCCGGTGGCGTCGGGCTGCACGATGACGCCCAAAGGGCTGCGTAACAGCGATGCCCAGGCACTGATCGACGAAAGCACGATCAAGCTGCCTTATGAACAGGTCAATCCGTTCGCCTTCGAGCCCGCCATCGCACCCCATGTGGCGGCGCGTGAGGCGGGGGTCACGCTTGCCATGCCAGCCCTGCTGACGGCAATGCGTAACGTGCTGCAACAAAATGCCGATTTCACCCTGATCGAGGGCGCGGGTGGCTGGCGCGTGCCGTTGTCGGGGCTGGAGAACCTCTCCGACCTCGCCATCGCCTTGCGCTTGCCGGTCATCCTGGTGGTTGGCGTGCGCCTGGGCTGCATCAGCCATGCCTTGCTCAGCGCCGAGGCGATCGAGCGCGATGGGCTGCAACTGGCCGGCTGGGTGGCGAACATCATCGAGCCGCGCACTTCGCGGCTGGAGGAGAACCTGGCGAGCCTGGCCGAGCGCTTGCCGGCACCTTGCCTGGGGCGTGTGCCCAAGCTCAAGCAGGCCAACGCGGACTCGGTGGCCGAGCACCTGCAGCTGGATCTTCTGGATTAGCAGGTTCCTGCCCCGGCCCTTTCGCGGGTACAGGAATACCCCTTGCCTATCAGATGGCACTGAGCCATTAGGGATTTAAACGGGTCTTTTCTCCCCTGGCCTGCTTTAATTGCCGTTGTTCACAGCCAGTGTCATTGGAGTCCTGACATGGAAATCACCGGCAGCACTGCCTACTACGCCGGCCTCAGCGCCATCCAGAGCGGCCAGCAGCGGGTCGACCAGGCCGCGAGCAACATCGCCAATGCCACGGTCGAGCGCGCCGCCACCAGCCAGTCCAGCGACTATCAGGCCGAGCGCCTGCGTTCGGTCGACCGCAGCCAGCAACTGGACCTTGCCACCGATACCGTGCAGATGGCGCTTGGCAAGCAGGAGGTCGAACTTGGCGTGAGCGTCGCCAAGGCCTCCGACGAAATGCTTGGGCGTTTCATCGATACCTACGCCTGATCCACCTAAATCACCGCCGACCCCTGTAGGAGCGGGTTACCCGCGAATGCGTCAGTTCAGACACTTCTGTATGTCTGGAAGGGCCCTTTCGCGGGTAAACCCGCTCCTACAGGGGTTTTGCTGTTTGTCCTGAAACGGCGTGGCAACAATGACATCTTCCCCGGCACAAATGGCACCAGCGTGCCGGCTTGACATCGAACGGAGCTAAACGTAAGTTTCAAACAACTGTTTGACCGAAAGCCGGCAAGAGCTGGTTGGTACCTGCGGTCTCCCCACCGGACTCATTACAGAGGTTCATCGCAATGCCTGATTACAAAGCCCCCTTGCGTGATATTCGCTTCGTCCGTGACGAGCTGCTCGGCTATGAGGCGCACTATCAGAGCCTGCCGGGTTGCCAGGACGCCACGCCCGACATGGTCGACGCGATCCTCGAGGAAGGCGCGAAGTTCTGTGAGCAGGTGCTGGCACCGCTGAACCGCGTCGGCGATCTCGAAGGCTGCACCTGGAGCGAGTCGGGCGTGACCACGCCGACCGGCTTCAAGCAGGCCTACCAGCAGTTCGTCGAAGGCGGCTGGCCGAGCCTGGCGCATGACGTCGAGCATGGCGGCCAAGGCCTGCCGGAGTCGCTGGGCCTGGCCATCAGCGAGATGGTCGGCGAGTCGAACTGGTCGTGGGGCATGTACCCGGGGCTGTCCCATGGCGCGATGAACACCTTGTCGGCGCACGGTACTGCCGAGCAGCAGGACACCTACCTGAGCAAGCTGGTCACCGGCGAGTGGACCGGCACCATGTGCCTGACCGAACCTCACTGCGGTACCGACCTGGGCATGCTGCGTACCAAGGCCGAGCCGCAAGCTGACGGTTCCTACAAGGTTTCTGGCACCAAGATCTTCATCTCGGCCGGTGAGCACGACATGGCCGACAACATCGTGCACATCGTCCTGGCTCGCCTGCCGGATGCACCGGCCGGTACCAAAGGCATTTCGCTGTTCATCGTGCCCAAGTTCCTGCCTAACGGCGAAGGCGGCGTCGGTGAGCGCAACGCCGTGAGCTGTGGCTCGCTCGAACACAAGATGGGCATCCACGGCAACGCCACCTGCGTGATGAACTTCGACGGCGCCACCGGCTTCCTGATCGGCCCGGCCAACAAAGGCCTGAACTGCATGTTCACCTTCATGAACACCGCGCGCCTGGGCACCGCCTTGCAGGGCCTGGCCCATGCCGAGGTGGCCTTCCAGGGTGGCCTGAAATACGCCCGCGAGCGCCTGCAGATGCGTTCGCTGACCGGCCCCAAGGCACCGGAAAAAGCCGCCGACCCGATCATCGTCCATCCGGATGTGCGGCGCATGCTGCTGACCATGAAGGCGTTCGCCGAAGGCAACCGCGCCATGGTCTATTTCACCGCCAAGCAAGTCGATATCGTCAAGTACAGCCAGGACGAGGAAGAGCGCAAGAAGGCCGATGCTCTGCTGGCGTTCATGACGCCGATCGCCAAGGCATTCATGACCGAGGTGGGCTTCGAGTCGGCCAACCACGGCGTGCAGATCTACGGCGGCCACGGCTTCATCGCCGAATGGGGCATGGAGCAGAACGTGCGCGACAGCCGTATCTCCATGCTGTACGAAGGCACCACCGGCATCCAGGCCCTCGACCTGCTCGGGCGCAAGGTGCTGATGACCCAGGGCGAGGCGCTCAAGGGCTTCACCAAGATCGTGCACAAGTTCTGCCTGGCCCAGGAAGGCAATGAAGCGGTCAAGGAGTTCGTCGAGCCACTGGCGGCGCTGAACAAGGAGTGGGGCGAGCTGACCATGAAAGTGGGCATGGCCGCCATGAAGGACCGCGAGGAGGTGGGCGCTGCATCGGTGGATTACCTGATGTACTCCGGCTACGCCTGCCTGGCCTACTTCTGGGCCGACATCGCCCGCCTGGCGGCCGAGAAGCTTGCCGCCGGCACCAGCGAGGAGGGCTTCTACACCGCCAAGCTGCAGACCGCACGCTTCTACTTCCAGCGCATCCTGCCACGCACCCGCACCCACGTGGCCGCGATGCTGTCGGGCGCCGGCAACCTGATGTCGATGAAGGAAGAGGACTTCGGTCTCTCCATCTAAGCCCTGCTTCGGTTGTAGCGAAACCCGCCTGCCCTCACCGGCAGGCGGGTTTTTTGCGCTTTGGCGACCGGCCAAGTCTCGCACCTCCAGCAGGCGCCGACGTGCCGGCGATCGATCGCGCAGAAAAACCTCAAGCCGAGCCAACCCGCTGCCGTTAACCCAGCAACATATTCATCTATTCACGTGTGCTGCCGATGAAGTAAGGGCACAATGCCATTATTGATCTGCCGGGTCGGAGATTCCCTTGTTTCATCTAAATGCTGTCCGTGCGAGTCATTTCCTGCCTTCGCTGTTCTTGTTGCTGGCGGGCCTCGCGGCGGCCTATGTGAGGGACCTGAGCGTGTTCTTCACATCCCTGTTCAACGTCCTGCCGACGTTGGTGCTGCTGCTGGGCGGCGCCTACTGCGCGGTGTATCGCCGCCAGCGTGAACTGTTCCTGATGGTCACGGTGTACATCGCCTACTTCCTGCTCGATACCCAGACCGATTACTACCGCGACAACGGCCGGGTTCGCGAGGATGCGGCAGTGATCTTCCACCTGGTGTGCCTGTTGCTGCCGGCGTTGTACGGCCTGTTCGGCGCCTGGCAGGAGCGGACCCACCTGGCCCAGGACCTGCTGGCCCGGTTCGCCGTGCTGTTCGCCGTGGGCAGTGTGGCCCTGGCGCTGGAGCAAAGCTTCCCGGACGCCGTGCTGGCATGGCTGGCGGAAATTCGCTGGCCGGCCTTGCATGGTCAGTGGATGAGCCTGATCCAGATGGTCTACCCGCTGTTCCTGGTGGTGTTCATCCTGCTGGTGGTGCAGTACCTGCGCGAGCCCCGGCCATTGCACGCGGCGCAGGTGATCGGCCTGATCGGTATCTTCTGGATGCTGCCCAAGACCTTCATCCTGCCCTTCACCCTGAACATCATGTGCAGCCAGGTGATGCTGATGATCGCCGCCGCGGTGTCCCACGAGGCCTACCAGATGGCCTTCCGCGACGAGTTGACCGGCCTGCCCGGTCGCCGTGCGCTGAACGAGCGCATGCAGCGTCTTGGCCGCAACTACGTGATCGCCATGACCGACGTCGACCACTTCAAGAAATTCAACGACACCCATGGCCATGATGTCGGCGACCAGGTCCTGCGCCTGGTCGCTAGCCGCCTGGCCAAGGTCACTGGCGGCGGGCGCGCCTACCGCTATGGTGGCGAGGAGTTCGCCCTGGTATTCGCCGGCAAGACCGCCGACGAATGCCTGCCCCACCTGGAGGCCGTGCGCGAGGTGATCGCCAACTATGCCATGCAACTGCGCGACCAGAACAGCCGTCCGCAGGACGACAGCGCCGGGCGGCAAAGGCGCAGCGGCAATGGCAACGGCACGGTATCGGTCACCATCAGCATCGGCGTGGCCGAGCGCCTGGTCGATCACCGCAACCCCGACGAGGTGCTCAAGTCCGCCGACCAGGCGCTGTACAGCGCCAAGGGGGCGGGGCGTAACTGCGTGATGATGTACGGCCAGCAATCGCTGCGTGGTGCGGTTCGCATGGCGTGACCGAAACTGACTGTACGGTCGGGTGATGACCCTATGTCTCGTAAAAGTTTGTCGGTTACACTGGATTTCAAATTCTGGATTTCAAATCCGTGCCGCGGTTGCCCGAACCGCCCGACCCCACCAGCGAGAGGTTGTCATGGCTGACTATAAAGCGCCCCTGCGCGACATGCGCTTCGTTCTCAATGAAGTCTTCAACGTGGCCGAGCTGTGGGCGCAATTGCCCGCGCTGGCCGAGGCGGTAGACGCCGACACCGCGATGGCGGTGTTGGAGGAGGCCGGCAAGGTCACCGCCCGCACCATCGCGCCGCTCAGCCGCGCTGCCGACGAAGAAGGCTGCCACTGGGACAACGGCGCCGTGCGCACCCCGGCCGGCTTCATCGATGCCTACAACACCTACGCCGAGGGTGGCTGGGTCGGCGTGGGCGGTGACCCGCTGTTCGGCGGCATGGGCATGCCCAAGGCGATCTCGGCCCAGGTCGAAGAAATGGTCAATGCCTCCAGCCTGGCCTTCGGCCTGTACCCGATGCTGACCGCCGGGGCCTGCCTGTCGATCAATGCCCACGCCAGCGAAGCGCTCAAGCAGCAGTACCTGCCGAACATGTACGCCGGCGTCTGGGCCGGCTCCATGTGCCTGACCGAGCCCCATGCCGGTACCGACCTCGGCATCATCCGCACCAAGGCCGAGCCGCAGGCCGACGGCAGCTACAAGGTCAGTGGCACCAAGATCTTCATCACCGGCGGCGAACACGACCTGACCGAGAACATCATCCACCTAGTGCTGGCCAAGCTGCCGGATGCGCCGGCCGGGCCCAAGGGCATCTCGTTGTTCCTGGTGCCCAAGTTCCTGGTCAATGCCGATGGCAGCCTGGGTGCACGCAACCCGGCAACCTGCGGCTCGATCGAGCACAAGATGGGCATCCAGGCTTCGGCCACCTGCGTGATGAACTTCGACGAGGCGGTGGGCTATATCGTCGGCGAGCCGAACAAGGGCCTGGCGGCCATGTTCACGATGATGAACTACGAGCGCCTGGGCGTCGGTATCCAGGGCCTGGCGTCGGCCGAGCGCTCCTACCAGAACGCCGTGGAATACGCCCGCGATCGCCTGCAAAGCCGCTCGCCTACCGGCCCGCAGGCCAAGGACAAGGTGGCTGACCCGATCATCGTCCACCCCGACGTGCGACGCATGCTACTGACCATGAAAGCGCTGATCGAGGGTGGCCGGGCGTTTTCCACCTACGTGGCGATGCAACTCGACAGCGCCAAGTACAGCGAAGACCCCACCACTCGCAAGCGCAGCGAGGAGCTGGTGGCGTTGCTGACGCCAGTGGCCAAGGCGTTTCTCACCGACCTTGGCCTCGAGTGCGCGGTGCACGGCCAACAAGTGTTCGGTGGCCATGGCTACATCCGCGAATGGGGCCAGGAGCAACTGGTGCGCGACGTGCGTATCACGCAGATCTACGAAGGCACCAATGGCATCCAGGCGCTGGACCTGATGGGCCGCAAGGTGGTGGCCAGTGGGGGCGCGTACTACCGGCTGTTTTCCGAGGAGATCCGCCAGTTCATCGCCAGTGCCGGCAGCGAGGCCGGTGAGTTCACCCGACCGCTGGCGGCGGCCCTCGACCAGCTCGACGCGCTCACCGACTGGGTGCTGGACCAGGCCAAGGGCAACCCGAACGAGATCGGCGCGGCTTCGGTGGAGTACCTGCACGCCTTCGGTTATGTGGCCTATGCCTACATGTGGGCATTGATGGCGCGCACCGCCAGCCAGGGCCAAGGCGACGCGGCGTTCTACTCGGCCAAGTTGGGCACGGCGCGCTTCTACTTCGCCCGTCTGCTGCCGCGGGTCGATTCGCTGGTGGCGTCGGTGAAGGCGGGCAGCGAGTCGTTGTACCTGCTGGATGCCGAGCAGTTCTAAGGCATGCGGCGTGGCTGTGTAAGCTTTTTCCTACATGACGCGGTGACTATTCGCCACTGTTCTGAGATTGGATCCACGGTTAATCTTTCTTACATGGACGTCGCGCAGGAAGCGCAAAGGACAGAACAGGGACAACGAAGGATGCCTGCCAGGAAGGTGGGGCGATAGGGATGTCATAGGGAAACAGTCTGGAAAACCCCGCTTCGGCGGGGTTTTCTTTGTGCGCGTGTTTTAGCCGAGCACTTCCTCTTCCAGCAGATTGCGCAGCAGCTCCACCGAGGCCTGCTGGCGCTGGGCATCGCGGAACACCAGGCCGACCTTGAGCGGCACCCGCGGCTCGCTCAGCGGCTTCCACAGCAGCCCCTGGTCATCCTCGGCGGCCTCCTTGGCCCGGCCAGGCAGGATGGTCGCCAGGGCCGTGTGCGACAGGCTGTCGAGAATGCCGGCCATGTTGTTCATCTCCGCCTGCACCTGGGGCCTGCGCCCCTGGTTGGCCAGTTGCTCCTTCCAGATCTGGCGGATCTGGAACTCCTCGCCGAGCATCAGCATCGGCAGCTCTGCCGCCTGACGAATGGATACCTTCTTGAAGTCCTTCAGCGGGTGGGTATCCGGAATGACCAGCTGCAACTCATCTTCGTACAACAGCAAGCCATGCAGCCCCGGCTGACGCGGCGGCAGGTAGCTGATGCCGATGTCGAGGTTGCCGTTGAGCAGGCGCCGTTCGATTTCCAGCCCCGACAGTTCGTAGATCTGTACCACCAGATGCGGCTGGGCCTTGCGTACTCGCTCGAGCAGTTGCGGCACCAGGCCCGGGCGTACGGTCTGCAGCACGCCGATGGCCAGGGTGCGCACCGATTGGCCCTTGAAGTTGCGCATGGCTTCGTGGGCGCGCTGCAGGCCGTCGAGCAACGGCTGGGCATGGTTGTACAGGGTGTGGGCGGCGAGCGTCGGCAACAAGCGCTTGTTGCTGCGCTCGAACAGGCTCAGGTCGAGGCTGTGTTCGAGCTGGCGGATCTGCTGCGACAGCGCGGGTTGGGACAGCGACAGGCGCTCCGCGGCGCGGCCGACGTGGCCTTCTTCATAGACCGCGACGAAATAACGCAGTTGGCGAAAATCCATAAGAAACACTTATCGAAAAAGCTGGAAAAACGGAATGGCCGCAAGCGCCCTGGAAGCCTAGTCTATCGCCGTATAGCAAAGGGTTACAGCGCCACAGCAGGCGATTGTTACCGGCGCTGAGCAACACTTTTGATAGGCAGGGCAAAATCATCGGGCGCCGGCACAAGACCAGGCCCCGAGCGCCCGTTACCGTGATTGGTTGGAGCCCCCATGAACCTGTTCAACCTGCGCCGTTCGGCTCCTGCCGCGGTCGCCGAGCCCCAGCGTGCGCCGGTCATCCAGGCGGATGTGGCGCCGTTGTCGCGTGAGCGCCTGATGCCTGGCAGCGAGCGTGCCCCGCACGTGTTCGTGCGTGGCCAGGGGTCGTGGTTGTGGGACGATCAGGGGCATGCCTACCTGGATTTCACCCAGGGCGGTGCGGTCAACAGCCTTGGCCACAGCCCCAGCGCACTGGTCAAGGCCCTTGGCAACCAGGCCCAGGCGCTGATCAACCCAGGCGCGGGCTACCACAGCCGTGGTTTGCTGGCGCTGGTCAATCGCCTGTGCCAGAGCACTGGCAGCGACCAGGCCTACCTGCTCAACAGTGGCGCCGAAGCCTGTGAAGGGGCGATCAAGCTGGCGCGTAAATGGGGCCAACTGCACCGCAACGGCGCCTATCACATCATCACCGCCACCCAGGGCTGCCATGGCCGCAGCCTGGGCGCGCTGTCGGCCTCCGACCCGCTCCCGTGCAACCGCTGCGAGCCGGGCCTGCCGGGTTTCAGCAAGGTGCCGTTCAACGACCTGGCGGCGCTGCATGCGCAGGTCGACTCGCGCACCGTGGCGATCATGCTCGAGCCGATCCAGGGCGAAGCCGGCGTGATCCCGGCTGCCCGTGAGTACCTGCAGGGCGTGGAGAAGCTGTGCCGCGAGCTGGGCATCCTGCTGATCCTCGACGAGGTGCAGACCGGCATTGGCCGTTGCGGTGCGTTGCTCGCCGAGCAGACCTATGGCGTGCGCGCCGACATCATTACCCTCGGCAAGGGCCTGGGCGGTGGCGTGCCCCTGGCGGCATTGCTGGCCCGTGGTAGCGCTTGCTGCGCCGAGCCAGGTGAGTTGGAGGGTAGCCATCACGGCAATGCATTGATGAGCGCAGCCGGGCTGGCCGTGCTCGACACCGTGCTGGACACCGGCTTCTTCGAGCAGGTGCAGGACAGTGGCCGCCACCTGCGCGAGGGCCTGGCCCGCCTGGCCGGTCGCTATGGCCAGGGTGAGGTGCGTGGGCAGGGGCTGCTGTGGGCGCTGCAACTGCGCGAGCACATCGCCCCGGCGCTGGTGCAGGCTGCGCTGCACGAAGGCTTGCTGCTCAATGCCCCGCAAGCGGACGTGCTGCGCTTCTCGCCGGCCCTGACCGTGAGCCGCGGCAACATCGACGAAATGCTCCTGCGCCTGGCCCGGGCGTTCGCCCGGCTGCACGCCAAGCAGCACAACCGCCGGGAAGTCCCGGCCTGATCCGAATTCAACCGAACCGTCTTGCGTTTCTGCGCACCGCCCTGGGTCGATCAATTTGGCTCGGGGCATTTTTTTGCCTGGCGTTCAGGCGGTGGAACCTCTGCGGTGCGCGGCTAGTCTTTGTTGAAACCCCTCAAAGGAGCTGTACGCATGGACTTCATCCGCATCATCATCGCCATCATCCTGCCGCCGCTTGGCGTGTTTCTCCAGGTGGGCTTCGGCGGGGCGTTCTGGCTGAATATCCTGCTGACCCTGCTGGGATATATTCCTGGGATCGTGCACGCGGTGTACATCATCGCCAAGCGTTGAGATTGCCGGGGCCGCTTCGCGCCCCATCGCGGCACGAGGCCGCTCCTACAGGTCCTACGCTGCTCCTGTAGGAGCGGCCTCGTGCCGCGAAGCGGCCCCGGCTCTTACCGGCTCAATACCCGGCAATAAAACCGCCACTCCTGGTCCAGCGCATGCGCCAGGTTTTGCGCCTTGCGAAAACCATGGCGCTCCTCGGCATAGAAATGCCCCTCGGTCTCGATGCCATTGGCCTGCAAGGCCTCCAGCATCGAACGTGTCTGCTCCGGCACCACCACCGCGTCCAACTCGCCCTGGAAGAAAATCACCGGTGCCTTGATCCGAGCCGCATGCAGCAATGGCGTGCGCTGGCGGTAGCGTTCGGCATCGCGCAGCGGATCGCCGATCAGCCAGTCCAGGTAATCGCCTTCGAACTTGTGCGTGGCCCGGCCCAGGGCGATCGGGTCGCTGACGCCATAGAGGCTGGCACCGGCGCAGAACACATCGTGGAAGGCGAGCGCGCACAGGGTGGTATAGCCGCCAGCGCTGCCGCCGCGGATGAACGCCTTGTCGCGGTCGATCAGGCCGCGCGCGGCCAGGCACTCGACCGCGGCGCAGGCATCCTGCACATCGCTTTCGCCCCATTGCAGGTGCAGTGCCTGGCGATAGGCCCGGCCATAGCCGGTACTCCCACGATAATTAAGATCGGCTACGGCGAAGCCTCGCTGGGTCCAGTACTGGATGCGCGGATCCAGTACCGGGTAACAGGCCGAGGTCGGGCCGCCGTGGATGAACACCACCAGCGGTGCCGGGCCCTGGCTGTTGGCGGCAGGGTAGAAGAAGCCATGAGCAAGCCCGCCAACGCTTTGGTAGTGGATCGATTGCGGCAGGCTGATGTGCTGGGCGGGCAACACTTCGGCGCCACCGGCCAGCACCCGGACTTCATGGTTGTCGCGGTCGATGGCGATGACCGCCGGTGGGCTGATGGGCGAGGCGGCGATGGCATAGAGGTAGTGCTCATCTTCGGCCAGGCTGCGAAAACGGCTATAGGCGCTGGCGAAACGCTCCATGCGGCCGTCGCTGCCGCGCAGCCCGAGCTGGCCGAAACCGTCCTCGAACCAAGTGGCAAGGTAGCTTTGCGGGCCATCGGCGAGCCAGGTGCTGGCGCCCAGTTGCCAAGGCGCGGCGGCATGGTCGGCGGCTTCGGCGGGTAGCGCCTGCCATTGGCCGTCGACTTCGCCCCAGGGTTGCCAGAAGCCATTGCGATCGGACAGACAATACAGCCGGCCTTGCGGGTCGAAACGCGGCTGCTGCAAAGATTCGTCGTCGCCGGCGATGCAGCGTGCAGGCCCCCAGGCGCCGTTGCCGTCACGCTCGCGGCACATCAGCCGGGTGACGGTCCAGGGCTGCGCCGGGCGGTCCCACTCGATCCAGGCCAGGCGCTGGCCATCGCCACTGAGCGTGGGTGCGGCGTAGAAATCGGCGCCCTCGGCCAGCACCTGGCGAGTGCCCTGGTCCAACGCGACCAGGCGGTGTTCGACCTGTGCCTCGTGGCGTTCCTCGACCGCGAGCACCTGGCCGTCATGCCACTGCAGATCCCCGTAGCGGCACTGCGCATCGGCGGTCAGCGCCTGTGGCGCGGTGCCGTCCAGTGCCTGGGCGTAGACCTGCTGGTCGCGCTCGTTGACGAACACTACGCGGTCGTCACCGAGGCAGAAACTGCCGCCGCCATATTCGTACACCCGGCTGCGTGCGCTGAAACCGTCCGGGGTCAGGCAGCGCGCCTGATGGTCGCGCCAGTGCCAGATGCGGCAGGCACCATCGGCCGGGCGGAACTCGTTCCAGAACAGGCCGGCGGCGCCGACCTTGAGTTCGGCGAAGTCGGTGCCGGCGGCTACTGCCTGCTCGGCAGTGAACTCAACCGCGGACGATGACACGGGAGTTTCGTTCATTGCGGAAGGTCATCTGTTCAATGGCGAGCTGGGCGGTTTCTGCCTCCTCGCGGGCCTTGAGGATGATGCCGTGGTCCTGCGACTTGGCGCACACCGGGTCGGCGTTGCTGGCATCGCCAGTGAGCATGAAGGCCTGGCAGCGACAGCCGCCGAAGTCCTTTTCCTTTTCGTCGCACGAGCGGCAGGGTTCGGGCATCCAGTCGTAGCCGCGGAAGCGGTTGAAACCGAACGAGTCGTACCAGATGTGCCGCAGGTCGTGGTCGCGCACGTTGGGGAACTGCAGCGGTAGCTGCCGGGCGCCATGGCAGGGCAGGGCGGTGCCGTCCGGGGTGATGGTCAGGAACAGGCTACCCCAGCCGTTCATGCAGGCCTTGGGCCGCTCTTCGTAGTAATCGGGGGTGACGAAGATCAGCTTGCAAGGGTTGCCCTGGGCCTTGAGCGTTTCGCGGTACTCGTTGGTGATGCGCTCGGCCCGCTCCAGTTGCGCGCGGGTCGGCAGCAGGCCCAGGCGGTTGAGGTGCGCCCAGCCGTAGAACTGGCAGGTGGCGAGTTCGACGAAGTCGGCCTCCAGGGCGATGCACAGCTCGATGATGCGGTCGATCTTGTCGATGTTGTGCCGGTGGGTCACGAAGTTGAGCACCATCGGGTAGCCGTGGGCCTTTACCGCGCGAGCCATTTCCAGCTTTTGCGCGAAGGCTTTCTTCGAGCCGGCGAGCAGGTTGTTGACCTGTTCGTCACTGGCCTGGAAGCTGATCTGGATATGATCGAGGCCCGCTTGCTTGAAGGTGGCGATGCGCTGCTCGGTAAGGCCGATGCCGGAGGTGATCAGGTTGGTGTAGTAGCCCAGCCGGCGGGCCTCGCCGATCAGCTCGGCGAGGTCCTGGCGCACCAGTGGTTCGCCGCCGGAGAAACCGATCTGGGCGGCGCCCATTTCGCGCGCCTCGGCCATCACCTTGAACCACTGCTCGGTGCTCAACTCCTTGCCCTGCTGGGCGAAATCCAGCGGGTTGGAGCAGTACGGGCACTGCAGCGGGCAGCGGTAGGTCAGCTCGGCCAGCAGCCACAGCGGCAGGCCGACCGGGACCTCAGGCGAGGGTAATCCAGTGTTCGGCACGGGCCACCTCCATGAACTGCTCGATGTCGTCGCCGACTTCGGGCACATCGGGGAATTGCACGCTCAGCTCGTCGATGATGGCGGCGACGCTGCGCTGGCCATCGATCAGCCCGCCGATCAGGCCGGCGCTGTCGTTGAGCTTGATCATGCCTTCGGGGTACAGCAGCACATGCCCCTTTTGCGCCGGTTCGTACTGGAAGCGGTAGCCAGGGCGCCAGTTGGGTACCAGGTTGCGATCGAAGCTCATAGGGCGATCCCCTTGTGCCAGACACGCTCGCCGGTGACGCTGTGATACGGCGGGCGGTTCAATTCATAGGCCATGCTCATCGCGTCGAGCATGCTCCACAGGATATCCAGCTTGAACTGCAGGATCTCCAGCATACGCTCCTGGCCGGCACGGGTGGTGTAGTGCTGCAGGGTAATCGCCAGGCCGTGTTCCACGTCACGTCGGGCCTGGCCCAGGCGGGTGCGGAAGTATTCGTAGCCGGCTGGATCGATCCATGGGTAGTGCTGCGGCCAGCTGTCCAGGCGCGACTGGTGGATCTGCGGGGCAAACAGTTCGGTCAGCGAGCTGCTGGCGGCTTCCTGCCAACTGGCGCGGCGGGCGAAGTTGACGTAGGCGTCGACGGCGAAGCGCACGCCCGGCAGGACCAGTTCCTGGGAGCGCAGTTGGTCCGGGTCGAGCCCCACGGCCTGGCCCAGCCGCAGCCAGGCCTCGATGCCGCCATCCTCACCGGGCGCGCCGTCGTGGTCGAGCAGGCGCTGTATCCACTCGCGACGGATTTCGCGGTCGGGGCAGTTGGCCAGGATCGCGGCATCCTTCATCGGGATGTTGACCTGGTAGTAAAAGCGGTTGGCCACCCAGCCCTGGATCTGCTCACGGCTGGCGCGGCCTTCGTACATCGCCACATGGTAGGGGTGATGGATGTGGTAGTAGGCGCCCTTGGCGCGCAGGGCCTGCTCGAACTCGGCAGGGGACATCGGCAGTGCTTCGCTCATCGGGCCTCCTACAACTCGATACTCATGCCATCGTAGGCCACTTCCACGCCGCGGCGCTGGACCTCGGCACGCTCGGCGGAATCTTCATCGAGGATCGGGTTGGTGTTGTTGATGTGGATGAGCACCTTGCGCTGGCGCGGGAAGCCATCCAGCACTTCGAGCATGCCGCCCGGGCCGTTCTGCGCCAGGTGGCCCATCTCGCGGCCGGTGCGGGTACCCACGCCACGTCGTTGCATCTCATCGTCTTCCCAAAGCGTGCCATCGACCAGCAGGCAGTCGGCGTCGTGCATCATCGCCAGCAGCTTGTCGTCGACCTGCCCGAGGCCCGGGGCGTAGAACAGCTTGCCGCCGCTGCGGGTGTCCTCGACCAGCAGGCCGAGGTTGTCGCCTGGGTGCGGGTCGAAACGGTGCGGCGAATAGGGCGGCGCGGCACTGCGCAGCGGGAAGGGGGTGAACCGCAGGTTGGGGCAGGCGTCGATCACGAAGCTGCCTTCGAGCTCGATGCGGTTCCACTGCAGGCCGCCGTTCCAGTGGCTGAGCATGTTGAACAACGGGAAGCCGGTGGTCAGGTCCTGGTGGACCATGTCGGTGCACCACACCTTGTGTGGGCAGCCTTCGCGCAGGCTCAGCAGGCCGGTGGTGTGGTCGATCTGGCTGTCGAGCAGGACGATGGCGTCGATGCCGGTATCGCGCAGGGCACGGGCCGGCTGCATCGGCGCGAAGGCCTGCAGCTGGGCGCGGATGTCGGGCGAGGCATTGCACAGGATCCAGTGCTCACCGTCGTCGGACAGGGCGATCGAGGACTGGGTGCGTGCCGTGGCGCGCAGGCTGCCATCGCGAAAGCCCTTGCAGTTGACGCAGTTGCAGTTCCACTGCGGGAATCCACCGCCAGCGGCGGAACCGAGAATCTGGATGTACATGGCCACTCCCTAATCCGAAGACCCGTATCCGAAAAACGACAACGCCTCGGCGAGCCGAGGCGTCGAACCACAAGCAGGGCTTAGCGGTTGGCGAAGTACATGGTCACTTCGAAGCCGATACGCAGGTCAGTGTAAGCAGGTTTGGTCCACATGGAGTTGCTCCTTCCGGATGGGGGTTTTGGGTCCAGCCAGTATCTTTGGCGCCGCCTTGGCAAGGAGGTTCCATAGACTGGGATTGCGCTATCTTACAAGAATTTTCTGTACCAAAAGGTTAATTATTCGAAATGAGCCCTTGCAGTCGACGTAACAATCGCAGGGGGGTCAATGCCACGAATCGCTTGGCTGCGCTGCGTTGGCCAGGCAGAGCCAGGCCGCGTCGGCGTCGAGCATATGCCTGAGCAGAGTGTCCAGATCCGCTTGTTGCGTCATCAGGATAGACCGCTGTACGGCATTCAGCTCATCCGTTTGCCTGCCCAGGTAGGCCTGCCAGGCCCAATGCGCCACATCGGCATTGGTCATGGCCGCTTCGACGAACTGCTCGGCCAGGGCCTGGCGGGTTTTGGGTTCGAGCCTGACACCTTGGCGCAGCACGTCCTGAATATGGCCGATGATCTCGCGATGACCGGCATGGGGGGACTGCACGCCGAACAGCAGGCCGGCGACGCCTTCGACCTGACGGAACGTGCTGAACACCGCGTAACCGAGTTGCAGTTCTACACGCAGGCGCTGGTACACCGGGCCTTGCAGTAGTTGCGCAAGCAGGCGGCCGGCGCCTTGCTCGGCGGGGGCCAGGGGGTAGAACAGCAGCAGCGCCTGCTCGCTGCCGGCCATGGCGGCCTGCTGCCAGCGGCGTTCGAGGGTCGGTGGCAACGGCCTCGCACTGACACCCCAGCCTGGGCATCGCCGCAGCGCTGCTGCCAGCGCGTCGAGGCCGGCTTCATCGAAGCCCGTCGCCAAACCCTGCCAGGTAGCGTGTTGCCATATGTGCTGCAACTGGCCCTGATCCAATGGGCTGGCCGCAACGACCTCGGGTGCCAGCCCATGCAGCGCATCGGGCAGTTGCTTGAGCAGGGCGCGGATGGGGATCAGTGGCGGTGCCGACGGCGGCACGCTGGTGAATGATTCGGCTGCAGGGCTGCGCAGCACCTCGAAAGCCTCTTCGCAGGCCCGCACCACTGCACCTGGCAGGCCTGCACAGCGTAGGTGCCAGTAGCCGCCCACGGTGGCGAAGTCCAATTGCAGCGACGCGTGCTCGGCCCGTTCGCGCAGCGGGGCCAAGGCCTGTTCGAGTACGGCATGCAAGCGCTGGCGCAGGGGCGAGTGTATCTGCCAGCGCAGGTGCAGTTCGGCGTGTTGGCGTGAGGCGGGCAGCGCATCGCTCACGCTCATGGCATCGGGCAACGGTGTGGCGGGCGCTGTTGGCAGGTCGTTGCACAGCAAGGGATCATTGGCAGGTATATGCCATTGCCCGTACGCGCTGTTGGGCAGGCCGTCGAGCAACTGCTGGAACGCCCGCAGGCCTTGCGCGTCCAGTGCTGCGAATGGTTTGCCGGTGCTATCCCTGCGCGCCAGTTCGAGTGCGCTGGCTGCTTGTTCTCGCCGTTGCTGGAGCGAGGCGAAGCGCAAATTGAGCTGCGCGGGAGACGCTTGGCGCATGAAGTGGAACCAGCCGTGCAGCAGGCGTTGCGCTTCGTCGACACAGGCTGTTTGGCCAAGCTGCAGGTCGACTTGCCAGAGCAATTGGCCGGCGTGGGCGTACAGCGTTTCTGCCTTGCACGCTTGCAGCCAGCCGCGTTGGCGTAGCTCGCCCAGCCAGCTACCGGGGCGGCTGTCTTCCAGGCAACTCAGCAACAGTTCCAGCGCCTGCTCGCTGCCCTCAGGCAGACCGTCGTGGGCGAAGACCCGCGCTTGAGTGTTCCCTGGCAAGGCGGGCGGGCGGTGTTGCGGCTGGCGTTGGCCAGTGGCGAACACGCTGGCGAACTGTCGGCTCAGTCGTTCGAGTTCATCCAGCGACTGAGGGCCGCACACGCTCAGGGTGATCTGGCCGCCTTGGTAGAAGTGCTGGTGAAAGTGTTTCAGTGCCTGCTGGAACGCGGGGTCCTGCAGCGCCAGGGTGTAGCGGTTGCCGGCATGGAAACCGCTCAATGGATGCCCCGGCGCTGCGGCCTGCAGCAGGGCGAACTGGCGTTGGGCTTGCAGGTTGCGTGACCAGGCGATGAATTCGGCGTGGATCACTTCGCGTTCGTTGCGTTGGCGGGCAATGCCCAACTCAGGTTCGGCCAGCATCTGGCAGAGGCGTTCCAGGGCACCTGCGAGAGCGTTGGCTGGGACTTCGAAGAAAAAGTCGGTGGTGCGTTCTCGTGTGCTGGCGTTGACCTGACCACCGAGGGCCTGGACGTGGCGCATCAGCCCGTCATCCAGCGGGAAGCGCTCGGTGCCGAGAAAGAACAGGTGCTCGAGAAAGTGCGCGAGACCTGGCCATCGGCCCGGGGCGTCGTGGCTGCCTGCGTGCACCCGCAGGGCAGCGGCCGCGCGCTTGAGGCGCGGGGCATGGCGCAGGGTCAGGTGCAGGCCATTGGCGAGGGTGAGATGGCGGGTGGCGTCAGGCATGGATACTCCGGGGCAGGTGTTCATGCTAACCCATTTGGCAGGGCCGGCCTCTTCGCGGGGCAAGCCCGCTCCCACAGGATGGTCGGAGGTCTTGAGTGCTGAGTAGTCGTTGTGGGAGCGGGCTTGCCCCGCGAATGGGCCGCGCAGCGGCCCCTCTCAGCCTCGACGCAGATGCAACTCCTGCCGCAGATCCGCCAGATACGGAAACGCCTCTCGCCCCTGCACCACCCGCTCATGGGCAAGGTCGGCCAGCAACTGGCACTCGTCACGCCCGGCCATGGCCAGCAGGCTGCCATCCGGGCCGATGATGCTGCTCTGCCCGCAATACTCGATCTCGCCCTCGGCGCCGCAGTAGTTGGCGTACACCAGGTAGCACTGGTTCTCCTGCGCCCGCGAGCGCACCGTCACCTGGCAAACGAAGTCGTAAGGCGTCATGTTCGCCGTTGGCACCAGAATCAGCTCGGCACCGTCGAGCGCCAGGCGCCGGGCGTTCTCGGGGAATTCGATGTCGTAGCAGATCAGCAATCCGACCTTCCAGCCGTCCAGCTCGACCACCGGGAAATGATCGGCGCCGGCACTGAACATCGAGCGATCCAGATCACCGAACAGGTGGGTCTTGCGGTAGTTGCACAGGCTGCGACCCTGGGCATCGATCAGTTGCACGCTGTTGTAGATCGCCCCGTCTTCGGCGCGCTCCGGGTAGCCATAGGCGATGGCGATACGCAGGTCTTGGGCGATCGCCCGCACGGCTGCGGCGCACGGCCCAGTCTCGGCCTCGGCCAGCCGCTGCACCTGGGCAAGGCCGATGTTGTAGCCGCTGAGGAACATCTCCGGGCACACCAGCAATCGCGCGCCACGCTCGGCTGCTGCCTGGGCTTGCTGTCGCAGGCGTTGCAGGTTGCCGGCCAGGTCGAGCGGGTTGGGTTCACCTTGGAACAGGGCGATGCGCATCGTTTCTCCTACGTGTCAGTCCGGCAAGGCGATCGGGCCGAGCGTGTCGAACAGATCGCCCGGGCCCGGGTTGTCCGGATGGGTCTTGCCACCGAAGTGATTCATGATACCCCACACCGCATTCAGCGATGTCTGCACCGCGCCTTCCACCCACGCCGGCGTCCACGACACGTCGTCGCCGGCGATGAACATGCCGCGCTGTTCGACAGGCATGTCTTGCTGCATGAAGTGCGCGTACATGCGCTGGTTGTAGCGGTAGTGCCCCGGCAGGGCGCCTTTGAAGGCGCCGAGGAAGTGAGGGTCGGCCTCCCAGGAAATGGTGATCGGATCGCCGATGATATGGCCGGCGATGTCGGTCTTGGGGTAGATCTTCTTCAGTGCGTCCAGTGCCAGTTGCACGCGCTTTTCCACCGGGTGCGGGAGCATTTTCAGCGCATCGCTCATCCAGGCGTAGGACAGGCAGATGACGCCTGGCTTGTCATCGCCGTTGTCGAACAGATAGGTGCCCCGGGTCAGGCGATCGGTCAGGGTCATGCTCAGCAGGTCGCGGCCGGTTTCAGGGTCCTTGTCCTTCCAGAACGGTCGGTCGACCATCACGAAGGTTTTCGACGATTGCATGTAGCGCGTGCGGTCCAGGGCCATCCACATCTTCTGCGAGAACAGCGACTCCTCGCAGTCGATCTGCGTGGTCAGCAGCCAGCTCTGGCAGGTGGCGAGCACCGCCCCATAGTGGCGGGTATCGCCCCAGTTGTCGGTCACCGCCAGGCGCCCGTCGGCAGCCCGGGCAATGCGCTTGACCCCAGTGCGCGGCGCGCCGCCATGCAGCGAGCTGAGGCTGGTGCCGGCGGGCCAGTGTGCGCAGCGCTCCGGTACATGGCGCCAGATCCCTTGCGGCACCTGCTCCACGCCACCGACGATCAGGTGCTGGTGGTCGTCGCAGTTGGTCATCACCACGCGGAAGATTTCCAGCATCGAATTGGGGAAGTCCGAGTCCCAGCCACCGGTGCCGAAGCCCACCTGGCCGAACACTTCGCGGTGGCGGAAGGTGAGCTTGGCGAAGGCGCGCGAGGACGCGACGAAGTCGTAGAACGTGCGGTCGTCCCACAGCGGAACCAGCTGGTTCCACAGGGTTTTCAGGCGCACCACGTCGCGTTCGCGGATCGCCTGTTGGATCTCGGCGAACTGGGCACCGCTTTCCAGCGCATCGGCCCAGGCGTCGGCCACTTCGTGGAACAGGCTGGGCAGGTCCTGGGCCTTTTCGGCGTAGTAGGTCTGGCCTTCGAGGTCGATCACCGTGCTGCCCGAAGCCGGGGTCAGCGGGTTGGGGAAGGGCTTGGATTCCAGGCCGAGCTTGTCGACGTAGTGATAGAAAGCCGTCGAGGATACCGGAAAGCGCATGCCACCGAGTTCGGCGATGACCCCGTCGGTGCCGTTGAAGGCCTGCGAGCGCAACCGGCCGCCGAGTTTCGAGGCTTCGTACACCACGGGCTTGAGCCCCAGTTTCATTAGCTCGTAGGCCGCCACCAGGCCGGCGATGCCAGCACCGACGATGGCGACTTCCTCGCCATGGTGCTCGGTCGGGATGCTACCCAGGCCGGCCGGGTGTTCCAGCCAGTCGTCGAAGGCGAAGGGAAAATCCGGGCCAAAAATGGTGATGGGTTTCTTGCCGTCGGCGGGGTGGCGGTTGTTCTTGTTCATGAAGTGACCTTGCCAGAGCGGCTGCGCGAAGGGCGGAGCCTGAGTATAGGAGATGGCTGGAGGTCATTTTATGGAGCGGGGTGTTCGTAATTAAGACGCAGAGTAGCTACATAATGAGTGTTTATTCATCGTAATGACTGAATTCTAGTCATTACGACGAAACCATCGGCCGGCGGGCCACCTAGACCGGCTGCCCGCGGTCGACCTTGCTGCTGAGGATGATCGACGTCGTAGTCTTTTCCACCCCTTCGACATTGCCGATCTGGTCCAGCAATTCATCGAGTTGCTCCGGCGATTCGCTGCGCAGCCAGGCCACATAGTCGAACTCGCCGCTCACCGCGCACAGTTGCTGCACCTGCCCCATGGCGCTCAGGCGACGGACCACCTCCTTGCCCGAACGCGGCTGCACCTTGATGCCCACATAAGCCTGCAGGCCGCCATCGATCAGACGCTGGCCCAGGCGCACGCCATAGCCGGTGATGACCTTGTTCTTCTCCAACCGCTCCAGGCGCGAATTGACCGTGGTGCGGGCGATCCCTAGCTGACGCGCGAGGGTGGCGACGCTTTCGCGCGCGTTGATTTGCAGCAGGGCGATGAGTTGGCGGTCGATTTCGTCGAGGGTGATGGGGCGGGAGGCGGGCATGGGGAGTCTCGGTAGTCGGCCTGTTAGCCTAGCCAGCCAGGGGCGTGCGCCGCAAGGTCGAGCAATGGGTGCAACTGCATTGATGGGGCCGTGCTACCCAGGCGTTCAGCGTGCTATCTGATAACGCGTGCTGCGCCCGCCACCCGGTAGCCGTTCGATACAGCCTTTCTCCAGCAGGTCGCTCAAGTGACGTGTCGCCGTTGCTTTGGATACCTTGGCCACGGCCTGGTACTGCGCCGCGCTGATGCCCTCTTCGAAGCCGCGCTCGCCGCCATCGAGTAGACGATTTAGTACTTTCACCTGTTCGGCTGACAAGGTTTGGCTGCGATGAGCCTGCCAGAAACGCGCTTTCACCAGTACGCGGTCGATGCGGGCAAGGGCTTGCTCCAGGCTTTTGAGCAGCGTGGCGAGAAACCACTGCAGCCATGCGGTCAGATCCAGTGTGCTCCGCTGGCTCGCTTCGAGGATGCGGTAGTAACCGGCACGGTCATCGAGGATGCTTGCGGACATGGCGTAAAAGCGGATGGCCTGTTGTTCGCCCTGAGCCAGTGCCAGGTCGGTGATGGTGCGGGTGAGGCGACCGTTGCCGTCATCGAAGGGGTGCAGGGTCACGAACCAGAAGTGGGCAATGCCCGCCCGCAGAAAGGGGTCGAGACTGGCATCGTTGCGACTGTCCTCGAACCAGGCGAGAAATTCGCCGAGTTGCCCCTCCAATACAGAGCGGGGAGGTGCTTCGAAGTGCACGATAGGGCGCTCAAGCCTGCCGGATACCACTTGCATCGGCTCCTCGCCGCGAAGTGTGCCGATATGCAGCGGGCGGCTCAACAGGGAGTCGTCGACAGGGAACAACCAGGTGTGCCACATGAATAATCGCTGCAGATCCAGTGGTTGCTGATAGCCGCGCGTGGCATCGAGCAGCAATTGCGCCAGGCCTTCGGAGCGTGAGGTGGTGCGGCCCTCATCGCTCAGTCCCAAACGCCGGGCCAGGGATGAACGTACCGAGCCGACGTTCAACTGCTCACCCTCGATGGCGGATGAAGTGACGATGTTTTGCAGCATCGCATCGAGACTGCTTTGCACCTCAGTGTCATCACCTACAGAGCTGAGCATGCCGAGCAAGCGTCCTTGAGCCTGGCTACAGGCCCTCATTAGCGGCGCGAGCGCTTCGGTTTGCCAACTGAAATGCGGCCAGTTGGGCTGCTGCCAGATCCAGATAGGGTCATTCATGAGTGATTGCCTGTGAGCCGATTAATGAGCTTATTCGGCTCATATCATGAGCCGAATAATGCAGGCTATTCGGCTCAGTGTCTAATTCTTGACTCGCGGTATCGGATGGTCTGGGTCTGGATGAAAACCTTTGAAACGTCACCCGAGCCTTTGGGGGATCGTTTTTTCGTAGAGTTCTCGCCTCAAGGCGAGCGTATTCAGGCGGGAGCTAAGCGAGGCCATCGAATGGTCATCATGAGCTGAAAATCAGACTTTCCTCCTTCCTTGTAGTCCATTTCCCAAAGATACTTCCCACGCCTATTTTCCGTTGCGGTCCTACGCGCAGCCGTCCTAGTCTCAAGCCGTCGTTGCACATCAACGATGTGGCTTTGACAGGCCGCAAGGAACTTAAGCACGGCTTCGCTTGCAATGGTGGCTGTGTGTGGGGCACGTTCGCGTGCGCCGGTTTTCCTGAGTTCCACCGGTCTGTCAACCCATGCACAGCTGCCGCCCTCCTGTTTGACAGCAGAGATGGTGGCGGTCCATTGGAGCTCAGGAGCAGATAATGCTGAAAATCGTACCCGATCCACCGAACAACCCCATTCCCCTCCAAGCTAGCCTCGTAGCGGCTTCAGACTATGCCCTCTGCGCTGATGCCATCGCCCCGCAGGCCGTTCTTCTGCAGTCCTGCTCATCGGTTGCGTTGCTGATCATGACGTCGAAGCATGAATCAGATGCTCTGTGCAAACCGCTTGATTCGGTGGTGGCGCAAAATGAGATTCCGACGAGTCCTCAAACGTTACACTAAGCCGAAGCAAGTTTTGTCTGGAAGGGCCTCTTCGCGGGCAAGCCCGCTCCCACAGGGTTTTGCGGCGCCTGTTGTAGTGCGGCGTTGTGGCAAACCAGCGTTCCCCTTGGGCGGCGTAACTTGACAAACCGGGCGTCGCTCCTGCGGGGCGTTGGTTTGCCATGGCAACGAACCGAGGCGCTGGGGTCAGCCTAGGCACCTAGATAGTCAGGGAGATACAACCATGTCCACGGACGATAACGACAGCAAAACCACTGTCGGCAAGACCAAGTTTTACCAGGGCGAAAGCCACACCCAACCTCTGTTCTGCGTCGAGTCTGGTATTCCCTGCCAGCACGCGCACGAACAGGCATCGGAATTGATGGGCTATGTGCGTGACTTGACTCTCGATGGTCTGATGGAGGAGGACTCATCATCGCTCTGGGCAGCACACTATCTGAGTGCGCTTGCCAAAGCGCTGATGGACGATGCCGAGTTGGGCATGATGCGGTAGGTGCTGATCACCTGGAGGAGTGAGCCTGTAGCTCTGGTGGATGCTTGCAGTTCTATTTAGGCTCAATTCCAACCCCCTCTGAAACGACAAAAGCCGCGCAATTGCGCGGCTTTCAGATTGGTGGGCCCACACGGACTCGAACCGTGGACCAAAGGATTATGAGTCCTCTGCTCTAACCGACTGAGCTATAGGCCCTCAGGAGGTGGCCGGATTATAACGAGGGTTTTGAAAGGGTGCCATCCGAAAGATCGGACAGTGCTATACGAAGAAAGGAAGCTGCGAACTCTTCGGGCGGCAGCGGCAGACTGACGATGTAGCCCTGGATCTGCTCACAACCCTCCTGGGCCAGGAAACGCTGCTGCGCCTGGTTCTCCACGCCTTCTGCGATGATCGTGAATTGCATGCTGCGCCCAAGGGCAATGATCGCCCGGGCAATGGCGGCGTCGTGAGGGTCGTCCGGTAGGCCGCGAATGAACGACTTGTCGATCTTGAGGATGTCCAGCGGCAGGCGCTTGAGGTAGCTCAGCGACGAATAGCCGGTACCGAAATCGTCGATCGCCAACTGAACGCCCAGTTGCTTGAGCTCATGCAGCACCGCCAGGGCCTCCTCGGCCTGGCTCATGATGAAGTTCTCGGTGATCTCCAGCTGCAGGTCGCCGGCCTTGAGCTGGTACGTCTTGAGCAGGTGTTCGATGCGCTTGGCCAGGTGGGGGTGGCGCAACTGCGCGCCGGCGAGGTTGATCGATAGCGGGCCGAACGGCCGATAGCGCATCTTCCAGCTGTGCATCTGCTTGCACGCCTGCTCCAGCACCCAGTCGCCCAGTTGCAGGATGGTGCCGTTCTCTTCGGCCAGGTGGATGAAGTGCTCCGGCGGCACTTCGCCCAAGGTCGGGTGGCTCCAGCGTATCAGCGCCTCGGCACCTACCAGTTGCTGGGTCTTGAGGCTGAGCTTGGGTTGATAGCTCAGGCTCATTTCGTTGCGCTCGATGGCGCGGCGCAGCTCGTGCTCCAGGGCGATGCGTTCGCTGGCCTGGGCGGTGAGGTCGCGGGTGTAGGCCTCGACCCGGTTGCGGCCCTTGGCCTTGGAGCGATACATCGCGGCGTCGGCGTTGCGGATCAGCGAGGCGACATCGGTGCCGTCCTGAGGGTAGAGGCTGATGCCGATGCTGGCACTGGTGAAGAACTCGTGCTCGCCGGCCTGGAAGGGCGCGTTGAAGCAGGTCAGCAGCTTGTTGGCGATGGTACTCGCGTCACTTGGCCTGTGCAGGCCGGGCAGGAGGATGATGAACTCGTCGCCGCCCAGGCGTGCCACGGTGTCGAAGTCGCGTACCTGCTCCTTGAGACGCTGGGCGATGCCCTTGAGCAGCAGGTCCCCGACCGGGTGGCCGAGGCTGTCATTGATGTGCTTGAAGCGGTCGAGGTCGAGGAACAGCACCGCGCCCTGGCGGCTGGAGACTTGCGGGCAGGTGAGGACGTTCTGGAGCCGGCTTTCGAACAGCGTGCGGTTGGGCAGGCCGGTGAGGGGGTCGTGATGGGCCTGATAGTCGAGCTCGGCCTGGGCGTGCTTGATGCTCGAGATGTCGGCGAACACGGCGACGAAGTGGGTGATCTCACGTTCGTGGTTGCGCACCGCGCTGATGGTCAGCCAGCCGGGATACAGCTCGCCATTCTTGCGCTTGTTGTAGATCTCGCCCTGCCAGTGGCCCTCGGCAGTCAGCTGATGCCACATGGCGGCGTAGAAGGCGCTGTCGTGCTGGCCGGAGGCGAGCAGGCGCGGGGTCTGGCCCAAGGCCTCGATCTCGCTATAGCCGGTGATTTCGCTGAAGGCGCGGTTGACCGCACTGATGCGCTGGTCGGTGTCGGTGATGAGCACGCCTTCGGCGGTGTTCTCGAACACGGTGGCCGCCAGCTGGAGTTTTTCCTGCATCAGGTGGCGCTCGGTGATGTCGCGGGCGATGGTCAGCATGCAATCCACGCCACCGATCGGCAGCGGTCGTGCGGCCAGCTCGCACAGGCGGATCTGCCCGTCGCTGCGGCGCAAGTGGCAGCTGAAATCACGCACGAAGCCGTCGCGGGCCAGTTGGTCGATCAGGCGCTTGCGCTCGTTCAGGTCAACCCAGATGCCCAGGTCGAAGGAAGTCTGGTCGATGGATGGGTTGAGGTCGTAGCCGGTGAGGCGACAGAAGCCTTCGTTCACCTCCATCAGCAGGCCATCGCTCTGGCGCGATAGCAGCAGGCCATCGGGCGAGGCGTGGAAGGCCTTGGCGAACTTCTCCTCGGAGATTTGCAGTTGTTCCTGGGTTTCCTTGAGCTGGCTGATGTCACGCACGGCCACCACCAGCGCGGGGATGCCATCGAGCTCGAAGGTTTCCGCCGAGGTGAGCCCCGTGAACAGCTGGCCATTGCTGCGCCGGAAGGTCATTTCGAGGTTGCGGATGCCGCCCTGGTGCAGGCGCTCGAGCAGCACCGGGCCGCTGCCGCTTACGCCCCACAGGCCCAGTTGCGTGGCCGTATGCCCGATCACCTGGCCCGGGCTCAGGCCGATCTGCTCTTCGAACGCCTCGTTGACCTCCAGCAGCACGCCGTCGCTGTGCCGGGCGATCAGCAGGATGTCCGGGCATTGCTGGAATACTGACGCGAATTTCTGTTCTGAGAGGCGCAGGGCGTCCTCGGTGCGCTTGGTTTCGCTGATGTCGATCATCAGGCCGCGCATCACTGGGCGATGGCCATGCTCGATCATGCTGACGATATTGCGCACCCACAACGGCTGGCCGTCGGCGCAGATGACCCGGTAGTCCAGGCTGTGGTCACGCCCCGCGGCGGTTTCGCTCTCGCAATAGGCTTGGGCCCAGAGCGCATCCTCCGGGTGCAGGATGCTGCGCCAGAACCCTGGTCTCAACCAATTCTGGGTGGGGTAGCCGAGCAGGTCCTCGGCATGTGGCGAGACATAGCTATAGGTGAAGTCGTTGGCGTCGGCTTCCCAGGCGATGGCCGAGAGGCTTTCGATCAGGCTGCGGTAGTGATACTCGCTGCTGCGCAGCTCCTGCTCCAGGGCGATGCGTCGAGAAATTTCCGAACTCAGGCGCCTATTGATGCGCATGACCGCAGCGAGCATGGCCAGCAGCACCAGCACGGCAGGCAGGCCGTACAGCAGCAGGTCGTGCCAGAAGGTGCGCTTGTCGACCACATTGCCCACCCAGCGTTGCTGGATCTTGCTGATCTCGCTGTCGCCAAGGTCGGCCATGGCCTTGTCGAGGATGCCGACCAGCATCGGATTGTCCCGCGGCGTAGCCATGGCCAGTTGGTAGCGATAGGGTGTCTCGCCACTCACGTACAAGCCATCGAGCTTGAGCTGGCGCAGGCTCCAGATGCTCGACGCGAGGTCGCCCACTACTGCGTCCACGGCATCGGTGGCCAGCGCTTGCAGGGTCGAGCTGACGTTGGGCATGGCCACCAGGTTCAAATCTGGATGATGGGTGCGCAGCAACTCGTGAGGTGCGTAGTTTTCCACCACTGCGATTTTCAAGCCGTAGAGATCGTTCAGGGTGCGCGGCTGGGCGCCGCCCTCATGGGCGAGGATGACGATGGGGAAGTCCAGGTAGGGACGGGTGAATGACAGGTAGGCCTGGCGTTCGGGGGTCGACATGATTCCCGGCAGCAGGTCGATGCGATGGTTGCGTGCCTGCTCCAGCACTTCGGTCCAGCTTTTCGGCTCCACAGGCACGAGTGAAACGCCCAGGCGCTCCTGTAGCAAGGCGACGTAATCGGCGGCCAATCCCTGGTATCTGCCCTCCTGGTCGCGGAACTCGAACGGTGGCCAGGCGGCGTCGACGCCCAGGCTCAGTTGCGGGTGTGCCGTGAGCCAGGCTTTTTCCTCGTCTGTCAGGGTCAGGGCGCCGGCCGTTGTGGTCCATAGGAGTAGGAGCAACAACAGGATGGCCGGCTTCGGCGGCATATCGGCCTCGCGTTCAGGTGATCTGAAATCGAGTGTAGTCGCGCATCGGCCCCTGCGTCAGGGCGAAATCGCCCGGGCGCGGAAAAGAAAAACCCCGGCCTGGGCCGGGGTTCGTCATCACTCGTCGAGGAAGGATCGCAGGTGCTCGCTGCGAGTCGGGTGGCGCAACTTGCGCAACGCCTTCGCCTCGATCTGACGGATCCGCTCACGGGTCACGTCGAACTGCTTGCCCACCTCTTCGAGGGTGTGGTCCGTGTTCATGTCGATGCCGAAACGCATGCGCAGCACCTTGGCTTCACGTGCGGTCAGGCCCGAGAGCACGTCACGGGTCGCTTCCTTGAGGCTTTCGACCGTGGCCACGTCGATCGGGGACTGCATGGTCGAGTCCTCGATGAAGTCGCCCAGGTGCGAATCTTCGTCGTCACCGATCGGGGTTTCCATGGAGATCGGCTCTTTGGCGATCTTCAGTACCTTGCGGATCTTGTCCTCAGGCATTTCCATGCGCTCACCCAGCTCTTCCGGGGTCGGTTCACGGCCCATTTCCTGCAGCATCTGGCGGGAAATACGGTTGAGCTTGTTGATCGTCTCGATCATGTGCACCGGAATCCGGATAGTGCGCGCCTGGTCGGCGATCGAACGGGTGATCGCCTGGCGGATCCACCAGGTGGCGTAGGTCGAGAACTTGTAGCCACGACGGTATTCGAACTTGTCCACCGCCTTCATCAGGCCGATGTTGCCTTCCTGAATCAGGTCGAGGAACTGCAGGCCGCGGTTGGTGTACTTCTTGGCGATGGAAATCACCAGACGCAGGTTCGCCTCGACCATTTCTTTCTTGGCGCGGCGGGCCTTGGCCTCGCCGATGGACATGCGACGATTGATTTCCTTGATTTCGGCGACGGTCAGGCCGGTCTCGGTCTCGAGGTCGATCAACTTCTGCTGGCAAGCAACGATGGCAGCGTCCTTTTCACCCAGGGCTGCAGCCCACTTGGTGTTGCGCTTGGCGAGGTCACCGCTCCAGGTCTGGTCGGTCTCGTTGCTCGGGAACAGGCGCAGGAAGTCGGCACGCGGCATGCGTGCGTCACGGACGCACAGTTGCATGATCGCGCGCTCTTGCTGACGCAGGCGGCTCAGGGCATCACGGACACGCTCGACCAGTACTTCGAACTGCTTGGGCACCAGCTTGATCGGCATGAACAGGTCAGCCAGGGCCTGCAGGGCCTCGATGCTTTCCTTGACGTCACGGCCGTTCTTCTTCAGGACCTTGTTGGTGGCCTGGAGTTGATCGGCAACGGCACCGAAACGCTGGGCTGCAACGACCGGATCAGGACCGCTTTCGGTCTCTTCCTCGTCGTCACCGCCTTCGCTTTCTTCGTCTTCGTCGTCCGACTCTTCCTTGGCCGCAGGGGCCTTGGCGCCAGGGACTGGCACTTCGTCGGTCGGCGCGGCGATGTTGTCGTCAGGGTCGATGTAACCGCTGAGAACATCCGACAGACGGCCACCTTCGGTGGTGACGCGGTCGTATTCGCCGAGGATATAGTCGACAGTGCCGGGGAAATGGGCGATAGCGCCCATGACTTCACGGATGCCTTCTTCGATACGCTTGGCGATTTCGATCTCGCCTTCGCGGGTCAGCAGCTCGACGGTACCCATTTCGCGCATGTACATGCGCACCGGGTCGGTCGTGCGGCCGATATCGGTTTCAACTGCCGCCAACGCAGCAGCGGCTTCTTCGGCCGCGGCTTCGTCGGTGTCGGCTTCCGCCAACAGAAGGGCATCCGCATCCGGAGCACTCTCGAATACGTTGATCCCCATGTCGTTGATCATGCGGATGATGTCTTCCACCTGTTCCGGATCTGAAATATCCTCAGGCAGGTGGTCGTTGACCTCCGCGTAAGTCAGGTAGCCCTGCTCACGACCGCGGGTGATCAACTCTTTGATACGAGACTGCTGTTGCGCTTTTCCGGACATAACACCCTATCCACTGAAGGTCTTGGCGGGCAAAAAACAAGCCGAGGATTATACCCGAGCATGGGCCTCACGCGCCAGATGAGGTCGGCGTTTGTGCGGGAACATTCCGGCTCAGCAGGGCGAGGAGCTGAGATTTTTCCTCGCTGGTCAATTCGCTTTGACGTGATTTCCTGAGCAGTTGTTCCAGGCTGCGCTCGCGTTGGCGGGCAGACAAGCTAGTTATGGTGTCGAAAAACTGTTGTTCAAGGTTATCCGCCACGATCAGCCATTCCTTTTCCGCCAGGGCCCGCAACAGGCGGCCTTGCTCGGTGCCGTGCCAACGTGCGATCAGCTGCATAGAGCTTAGACCAGGATTTTTCTGCGCGGCCTCGATCAGCGCCACCAACAGCTGGCTGTACAGGTGTTCTTCGTCGGCGAAATGGCTGGCGTCTTCGACCTTGCCGGCCAGCAGCGGGTGGTGCAGCAGGGTGCGCAGAGCGGCCAGGGTCGGGGGCTCCACCGGTGCTGGTACGCGTGGCGGCGCTTCGTCGCGTTGCTGCCAGGGCTTGCCGCCCTTGCGGTTCTTGTCCCAGGGTTTATCGCTCCATGGCTTCTTGCCGCCACCCTGTTTCGGCTTCCATTGCTGCTCCTGCTGCACCGGCGCGTAGTCCGGCTGAGGCATGTCGCCGTAGTCAGGGGTATAGCTGGCCATGGCATCGTAGTCATAGCCGGGGTCGTAGTCCGGAACGCTGTGGGTGGCCGGGGCCTGCTGCGCCAGTTGCTCGACCTGCTGCGGATCGAGGCCGGTGATTTCCTTGAGGCGATTGCGCATCAGCTGACGCAGGTTGGCGCCGGGGATCTTTTCGATCAGCGGTGCTGCCAGGGTCGCCATGTGCGCCTTGCCTTCAAGGGAGCGCGGGTCTGCTTCGGCGCTTAGCTGCTCGAAGAAGTAATCCGCGAGCGGCTGGGCATGCTGGTTGATGCGCGCCTTGAAGGCGTCGGTGCCCTCGGCGCGCACCAGGCTGTCCGGGTCCTCGCCTTCGGGCAGGAACAGGAAGCGCGCGCGGCGGCCATCCTGCAGGGCCGACAGGGTCGACTCCAGGGCGCGCCAGGCGGCCTTGCGTCCGGCCTGGTCGCCATCGAAGCAGAACAAGACGCTGGGCACCACGCGGAACAGGCGTTTGAGGTGTTCCTCGCTGGTGGCCGTGCCGAGCGTGGCCACGGCATTGCGCAGGCCCTGCTGGGCCAGGGCGATGACGTCCATGTAGCCCTCGACGACGATGATTTCGTCGAGGTTGCGGTTGTGCTTGCGCGCCTCGTACAGCCCGTACAGCTCCTGGCCCTTGTGGAATACCGGGGTCTCGGGGCTGTTCAGGTACTTGGGCTTGTCGTCGCCCAGGACCCGGCCACCGAAGGCGATGATGCGCCCACGGCTATCGCGGATGGGGAACATCACCCGGTCGCGGAAGCGGTCGTAGCGCTTGCCGCTTTCGGCGTTCTCGATCAGCAGGCCGGCGTCGATCATCACCTTCTGTTGCAGGCTGTCGGCACCCAAGTGCTTGAGCAGGTTGTCCCAGCCTGGCGGGGCGAAGCCCAGGCTGAAGTCGCGGGCGATCTCCCCGGACAGGCCGCGGCCCTTGAGGTAGTCGACCGCCGACTTGCGGGTCGGGTGACCTCGCAGGGCCTGGCGATAGAACTCCGCTGCGGCCTCGAGCAACGGATACAGCGGCGAGTCGGTCGGCTGGCGCGGCTTCTGGTTGCGCCGGCCTTCCTCGCGGGGCACCTCCATGCCGGCGGCGCGTGCCAGTTCCTCGACGGCCTGGGGGAAGTCCAGGTTGTCGTGGTCCATGACGAAGCCGAGGGCGTTGCCACCGGCGCCGCAGCCGAAGCAGTAGTAGAACTGCTTGTCGGGGCTGACGGTGAAGGAGGGGGTCTTCTCCTTGTGGAACGGGCAGCAGGCGGAGTAGTTCTTGCCGGTCTTTTTCAGCTGGACGCGCGAACTCACCACATCGACGATATCGAGGCGGTTGATCAGGTCATCGATGAAACTCTGGGGAATCAGCCCGGCCATGGCAGTCTCGTCATCTGGCAACTGGCAAGTCTAAACGCTAACGCGAAGGTAGGGGCGAGTGCTGCAACAGGGAAGTGCGAGGGAGTATGTGCTCGTCGCCAGCCACAAGGGCTCGTCAGACAGGACGCGCACGACTGGTCTGGGACCAGCTCTGACGTTTCAGGCGTTTGCAACTTTGCTGGTGCAGGAGCACTGGCAAGAAGCGCCTTGGGCTAGCTGCTCAAGGTTTGCAGCATTTTGAAGCAACCGCTGCCATCGGCCCGGCATTGAGCCGGGCTGGGCAGAAGCTTTGCGTAGAACGTCTGTATTAGTACAGACGAACGGCGCGGCGCTGTTCGCGCTGAACTTTCTTGGCGTGACGCTTAACAGCAGCAGCTGCTTTGCGCTTACGCTCGGCGGTCGGCTTCTCGTAAAACTCGCGGCTACGAACTTCAGCCAGTACACCGGCTTTTTCGCAGGAGCGCTTGAAACGACGCAGAGCTACGTCGAAGGGTTCGTTCTCTTTAACTTTGACGGCTGGCATCCAGGGCTACCTTAATTCATTACCGGGGTAGACGTGCTCCTGGCAAAACAAAAGGTGTGCTGGAGAACGTCGGTTTTCAAGGGTTGCGGATGTTAACCCTTAGCAAGCCGGAATGCAAAGCCTCTGATCGAAAACCGCTGGTCGGCACCCGGCACGGGGACTATCATGCGCGGCTTCGAATTCAGCCCCCACAAGGGACGAGCCCATGCTAGTACTGGGATTGGAAACATCCTGCGACGAAACCGGCGTCGCATTATACGACAGCGAGCGCGGTTTGTTGGCCGACGCGCTGTTCAGCCAGATCGACCTGCACCGCGTGTTCGGCGGGGTCGTGCCCGAACTCGCCTCGCGTGATCACGTCAAGCGCATGCTGCCGTTGATTCGCCAGGTGCTGGACGAGGCCGGCTGCGTCGCCACCGAGATCGACGCCATCGCCTACACCGCTGGCCCCGGGCTGGTCGGGGCATTGCTGGTGGGCGCCTCGTGCGCCCAGGCGCTGGCCTTTGCCTGGGATATCCCGGCCATTGGCGTGCACCACATGGAAGGCCATCTTTTGGCGCCGATGCTGGAGGAAAACCCGCCCGAGTTTCCGTTCGTCGCTTTGTTGGTATCTGGCGGCCACACCCAACTGGTGCGCGTCGACGGTATCGGTCAGTACGAGTTGCTGGGCGAGAGCCTGGACGACGCTGCGGGCGAGGCCTTCGACAAGACCGCCAAGCTGATCGGCCTGAATTACCCAGGTGGGCCGGAAATCGCCCGTCTGGCCGAGCAGGGCGTGCCCGGGCGCTTCGTGTTCCCCCGGCCGATGACCGATCGTCCGGGCCTGGAGTTCAGCTTCAGCGGCCTCAAGACCTTTGCTCTCAACACCTGGCAGCAGTGCCGCAATGCTGGCGACGACAGTGAGCAAACCCGTTGCGACCTGTCCCTGGCGTTCCAGCAGGCGGTGGTGGAGACTCTCACCATCAAGTGCAAGCGCGCCCTCAAGCAGACGGGCCTCAAGCGCCTGGTGATCGCTGGCGGCGTCAGCGCCAACAAAGCCTTGCGTGCTTCCTTGGAAGACATGCTGGGCAGTATCAAGGGCAACGTGTATTACGCCCGTCCGCAGTTCTGTACCGACAACGGTGCGATGATCGCCTATGCCGGTTGCCAGCGCCTGTTGGCGGGGCAGCGCCAGGACCTGGCGATCAGCGTGCAGGCGCGCTGGCCGATGGAGCAGCTGCCTCCGGTATGAATGGCTACGGGCGCTTCAGAAATGCCTTTCGCGTCCGGCAAACAGATCGCGCAGATTGTTGCGGTGCCGCCAGACGATCATCACGGTGAGCACGGCAATCGGCAGCAGCGCTTCAGGTTGACGCCAGGCCAGCAATGGCAGGGTCAGCGGCGTTGCGATCAGGGCGGCGAGGGAGCTGGTGCGGGTCAGGTAGAAGGTCAGCAGCCAGGCACCGATAGCCAGCAGGGCGGCCGGGAAATACAGGCCCATGAGCATGCCGGCGGCGGTGGCGACGCCCTTGCCGCCCTTGAAACGGAAGTACAGTGGTAGCAGGTGGCCGAGCACTGCGCACACGCCGACCCAGGCCTGTTCCTGGAGGTCGAGGCCGGCGGCGCGGGCGAGCAGGACGGGCAGCAGGCCCTTGCACAGGTCGCCAAGCAGGGTCAGGATCGCCATCTTGCGGCCTGCCAGGCGTAGCATGTTGGTGGCGCCGGCGTTGCCCGAACCGCTGGAACGCGGGTCCGGGCTGCCCGAAAGGCGGCTTAGGACGATGGCGAAGGACAGCGAGCCGAGCAGGTAGGCGAGCAGCGCCAATAACCAAAACATGCTAACTATTCCGGGCGAGGACGCCCTGATTCTAACGGCGCCAGTCGCCCTTGTCGTGCTGTGGAGAGAAGTGCTTGGACAGAGTGTTCATCGAAGGCCTGGAAGTCGACACCGTGATCGGTGCTTATGACTGGGAGCGGGATATTCGCCAGTGCCTGCGCCTGGACCTGAGTTTTGCCTGGGACAATCGCCCTGCCGCAGCCGGTGACGACCTGAGCCTGGCGCTGGACTACGCGAGCGTCTCGGCGCGGGTCCAGGCATTTGCCGAGCAGGCACGTTTCGAACTGGTGGAAACCTTCGCCGAACGTCTGGTCGAGGTGTTGATGAGCGAGTTCCAGATCCCCTGGGTGCGGCTGAAACTGACCAAGCCAGGCGCCGTGCCTGCGGCCCGAGGCGGTGTTGGCGTGGAGATCGAGCGCGGATGTCTCTGAGCACGGTTTACCTGGGCCTTGGCAGCAATATCGACCGCCATGCGCACTTGTGCGCCGGTCTGGATGCCCTCGCCGCGATTCTGGGCGACATGCATTGCTCTCCAGCATTCGAGAGCCAGGCGGTGGGCATCAAGAGCGGGCCGTTCATCAACTTCGTGGTGACCGGCACCACTGAGCTGCCGTTGATCGAGCTGGATCGCAGGCTCAAGTTCATCGAGGCGGACAATGGCCGTTATGCGCCGGACCGCAAGGGGTTGCCGCTGGACATCGACGTGCTGATGTACAACGACCTGCACGGCACGTTCGACGGGCTGGTGCTGCCTCGGGCCGAGATCTTGAAGAATGCCTTCGTGCTGTGGCCATTGTCGCTGCTGGCGCCCGAGCTGGTGCATCCCGGCGCGGGCAAGAGCATGGCGCAGTTGTGGCAGGAGGCACGGATCGACCAGGTGCTGGCGCCCGTTGCCTTCGAATGGAATGGGCTGCAGCTGACGCCGGGTTGAGCCTGTACCGGCCTCTTCGCGGCTAAAGCCGCTCCTACAGAGCCCGCGCATCCTGTAGGAGCGGCTTTAGCCGCGAAGAGGCCAGAATGTTCAATCGAGCTTGTAGGTTTCGAGCGCTTTCAACCGCTCCTGCTTTAGCGTCTCGCCCAGCGCCTGTCCTTTCAATCCGGCCCTAACCAACGGCTGCACATCGACCGCCTTCGCCATTGCAGCGGCCCCACGCAGATACTCGGCCTGTGGATAAACCTGTTCCCCGCGCCCGTGTGAAGCCATCTCGCACGCCGCCAGAAAATCCTCGAAGCGATGCGGCCGCCGATACACATCGAATTTCTGCAGCATCTCCAGCAGGTCTGCAGGGGCCAACGTCAGGGCGTCATCGGCCCGGTCGGCGAATTCCGCCACCAGCACGGCCAGTTCCTGGCATTCCCGTGGCACCTTGAAACGTTGGTTGAGCGCCTTGATGGCCGCTGGCTCCAGTCCCCGGAGCAGGCAGGCCCAGCGCACATGTACCGGCTGCTTGTGCAGAGCCGACTGCTGCAGTGCTGGCAGCGTGTCAGCATCGCGCTCCAGCTCCGGCATCAACTCTGCCAGGGCGCCGCAGTCACGCAGGACCTGGATGAACACCTGGGGTTGGTCTTCCATCAAGGCACGCTCGATTTCCTTCCAGCTGCGTTCGGCGGTCAGCGCCTGCAGTTCGCCGGAGGCGCTGATCTGGCGCATCAGCTCCAGTGTTTCGTCTGCGACCTGAAAACCCAGTGGCGCATAGCGGGCGGCGAAGCGGGCGACACGCAGCACTCGCAGGGGATCTTCGGCGAACGCGGGGGAAACGTGGCGTAAAAGACGCTGACTCAAGTCCTCCTGGCCATGGTAGGGATCGTGGATCACGCCCTGTTCGTCCTCCGCCATCGCGTTAATGGTCAGGTCGCGGCGAATCAGGTCTTCTTCCAAGGTCACATCGGGGCTGGCATGGAAGGTGAATCCGCCATAGCCTCGCCCGCTCTTGCGCTCTGTACGTGCGAGGGCGTATTCCTCGCCCGTCTTGGGATGCAGGAAAACCGGAAAGTCAGCGCCTACCGGACGATAGCCCCTGGCGTGCATGTCTTCGACCGTAGCCCCGACCACCAGCCAATCGATATCGCTGACCGGGCGCCCCAGCAGGCGGTCGCGCACCGCGCCGCCAACTTTGTAGATTTGCATGTGCAGCCTCCATTACTGCCCACAGGATACCCTGTCGGCAGTAATGGCGGTGGGCCGATGCTAGAGGTGGTGGATGACGGCCAGGTCCATGCGACCGTAGTCGCTGCTTTCACCGTGTTCGCCACGCGGCGGCATGTGGTGGGTCTTGACCACCTGGTCGCCCTGGACGGTTTCCAGATGTATATCGAAGCCCCACAGGCGGTGCAGGTGCTTGAGTACCTCCTCGGTGGAATCGCCGAGGGGTTTGCGGTTGTGCTGCTGGTGACGCAGGGTCAGGGAGCGGTCGCCGCGCCGGTCGATGCTCCAGATCTGCACGTTCGGTTCACGGTTGCCCAGGTTGTACTGGGCTGCCAATTGCTCGCGGATGGTCCGGTAGCCGTCCTCGTCGTGGATGGCCGGCACCAGAAGGTCTTCACGCTGGTCGTCGTCGAGGATGCTGAAAAGCTTGAGGTCGCGAATGACCTTGGGCGACAGGTACTGCAGGATGAAACTCTCGTCCTTGAAGCTGCTCATGGCGAACTTGATGGTGGAAAGCCAATCACTGCCGGCAATGTCGGGGAACCAGCGTCGATCCTCCTCGGTAGGGTTCTCGCACATGCGGCGGATGTCGGTATACATGGCAAAGCCCAGCGCGTAGGGGTTGATGCCGCTGTAGTAGGGGCTGTCGAACCCTGGCTGGAACACCACGCTGGTATGCGACTGCAGGAACTCCATCATGAAGCCTTCGGTGATCAGTCCCTCGTCGTACAAATCGTTCATCAGCGTGTAGTGCCAGAAGGTCGCCCAGCCTTCGTTCATTACCTGGGTCTGGCGCTGTGGGTAGAAATACTGGGCGATCTTGCGCACGATGCGTACCACTTCACGCTGCCATGGCTCGAGTAGCGGGGCGTTTTTCTCGATGAAGTAGAGAATGTTTTCTTGTGGCTCGGCAGGGAAGCGCGCATCGTCGCGCTCGCCGCCCTTTTCAGCGCTTTTCGGGATGGTTCGCCACAGATCGTTGATTTGCCTTTGCAAGTGCTCTTCCCGGTCCTTCTGCCGGCGCCGCTCTTCCTCGGCGGAGATGGGGTAGGGGCGTTTGTAGCGATCGACGCCGTAGTTCATCAGGGCGTGGCAGGAGTCGATCAGGTCCTCCACGGCATCGATGCCATGGCGCTCCTCGCATTGGGCGATGTACTGCTTGGCGAACACCAGGTAATCGATGATCGAGGTAGCGTCGGTCCAGGTGCGGAACAGGTAGTTGCCCTTGAAGAAGCTGTTGTGGCCATAGCAGGCGTGGGCGATCACCAGTGCCTGCATGCACATGGTGTTCTCTTCCATCAGGTAGGCGATGCACGGATCGGAGTTGATCACGATTTCGTACGCCAGGCCCATCTGGCCCCGGCTGTATGACTTTTCGGTACTGAGGAACTGCTTGCCGTAGGACCAATGGTGATAACCCAGCGGCATGCCGACGGAGGCATAGGCATCCATCATCTGCTCGGCGGTGATCACCTCGATCTGGTTGGGATAGGTGTCCAGGGCGTAGCGCTCGGCCAGGCGGCTGATTTCCCGGTCGTAGGTCTGGATCAGCTCGAACGTCCACTCGGACCCGGTGGAGATGGGTTGGCGTCTCTGTGCACTGGCGGTCATGTGGCTAACCTGCGCTGGAAGAGTTCACGGAAGACCGGGTAGATATCTCCGGCCGAAACCAACTGCTGCTGGGCGAATGTGTCGGGGAAGGCCTCGCCGATACGCTCGTACTCGTACCACAGGGCCTGGTGCTCGCGTGGGGTGATCTCAACGTAAGTGTAGTACTGCACGTGCGGCATGATCTGCTTGGAGAGGATCTCGCGGCAGATCGGCGAGTCGTCGTTCCAGTTGTCACCATCCGAGGCCTGGGCGGCGTAGATGTTCCAATCACTGGCCGGGTAACGTTCGGCCATGATCTCCTGCATCATTTTGAGCGCGCTGGAGACGATGGTGCCGCCGGTTTCCCGCGAATAGAAGAACTCTTCCTCGTCCACTTCCCGGGCGCTGGTGTGGTGCCGGATGAACACCACCTCGATGCGATCGTAGTTACGCTTGAGGAACAGGTACAGGAGTATGAAGAAGCGCTTGGCGATGTCCTTGGTGGCCTGGGTCATGGAGCCGGACACGTCCATCAGGCAGAACATCACTGCCTTGGAGCTGGGGTTCGGTTGCTTGACCAGCAGGTTGTACTTGAGGTCGAAGGTATCGAGGAAGGGCAAGCGATTGATGCGCGCCTTGAGGCGTTCGATCTCCTGCTCGACCTCCTGGATATCGGTGAAATTGTCCGGCTCCTCGACCTTCAATCGGGCGAGTTCCTTCTGCGCCTCACGCAGCAGCGCGCGGCTGCTGCCGGTCAGGGCGATGCGACGGGCGTGAGCCGAGCGCAGCGTGCGCACGATGTTGATACGCGACGGGTTGCCTTCGTTGGCGATGCCCGCACGTACGGTTTTGAACGTATCGGCGCCGGTCAGGTGGCGCTTGACCAGGTTGGGCAGTTCGAGGTCCTCGAACATGAACTCGAGGAACTCCTCCTGGGTGATCTGGAAGACGAAGTCGTCCATACCTTCGCCGGAGTTGCCGGCCTTGCCGCGTCCGCCGCCACCTCCGCCGCCTTGCGGCCTGGCGATGTGCTCGCCGGCGGTGAATTCCTTGTTGCCCGGGTGCACGATGGTCTGCTTGCCACCACGGCCGTGGTGCAGCACCGGTTCGTCGATGTCCCGTCCAGGAATGCTGATCTGCTCGCCATGCTCCATGTCCATGATGGAGCGGCGGCTCACAGCCTCCTCGACAGCTTTCTTGATGTGTTCACGGTAACGCCGCAAAAAACGCTGGCGATTGACCGTGCTCTTGTTCTTGCCGTTCAGGCGTCGGTCGATTACGTAGCTCATGACCCCTCCGGTAGCTGGGAACAGCTGCACGCTTCAAGCTACGAACTGCTGCACGTAAAAGCAGCAAAGCAGCTGCCGGCGCCCGCCGCTGGCAGACCAGCGGTGGACGCGCGGCGTGTAGCTTGCCGCCTTATTGCGATTTCCTGACCCGCAGGTACCATTCCGACAGCAGGCGCACCTGTTTGTCGGTGTAGCCACGCTCCACCATCCGCGTGACGAAGTCGTTGTGTTTCTGTTGATCCTCCTTGCTGGCCTTGGCGTTGAAGCTGATGACCGGCAGCAGGTCTTCGGTGTTGGAGAACATTTTCTTCTCGATCACCACCCGCAGCTTCTCGTAGCTGAGCCAGCTCGGGTTCTTGCCGTTGTTGTTGGCGCGGGCACGCAGGACGAAGTTGACGATCTCGTTGCGGAAATCCTTCGGGTTGCTGATGCCGGCAGGTTTCTCGATCTTCTCCAACTCTTCGTTCAGGGCGATGCGGTTGAGGATCTCGCCGGTTTCCGGGTCGCGGTATTCCTGGTCCTGAATCCAGAAGTCGGCATACAGCACGTAGCGGTCGAAGATGTTTTGGCCATACTCGCTGTAAGACTCGAGGTAGGCGGTCTGGATTTCCTTGCCGATGAACTCGATGTAGCGCGGAGCCAGGTATTCCTTCAGGTAGCGCAGGTAACGCTCGCGTACCTCGGCCGGGAATTGTTCCTGCTCGATCTGCTGTTCCAGTACGTAGAGCAGATGTACCGGGTTGGCGGCGACTTCATGCGGGTCGAAGTTGAACACCTTGGAAAGGATCTTGAAGGCAAAACGGGTCGACAGGCCGTTCATGCCTTCGTCGACGCCGGCAGAGTCGCGGTATTCCTGGATCGACTTGGCCTTTGGATCGGTGTCCTTGAGGTTCTCGCCGTCGTACACCCGCATCTTCGAATAGATATTGGAGTTTTCCGGCTCCTTGAGGCGCGAGAGTACGGTGAACTGGGCGAGCATCTTCAACGTGTCCGGTGCGCAGTGCGCCTTGGCCAGCGAGCTGTTGACCAACAGCTTGTCGTAGATCTTGATCTCGTCGCTGACGCGCAGGCAGTAAGGCACCTTGACGATGTAGATCCGGTCGATGAACGCCTCGTTGTTCTTGTTGTTGCGGAAGGTGTGCCACTCCGATTCGTTGGAGTGGGCCAGCAGGATCCCGGAATAGGGGATCGCGCCGAGGCCTTCGGTACTGTTGTAGTTGCCTTCCTGGGTGGCGGTGAGCAGCGGGTGGAGGACCTTGATCGGCGCCTTGAACATCTCGACGAATTCCATCAGGCCCTGGTTGGCCCGGCACAGCGCGCCCGAATAGCTGTAGGCGTCGGCGTCGTTCTGCGGGAATTCCTCGAGCTTGCGGATATCCACCTTGCCGACCAGGGCGGAGATGTCCTGGTTGTTCTCGTCGCCGGGTTCGGTCTTGGCGATGGCGATCTGGTTGAGGATCGAGGGATACAGCTTGACCACCTTGAACTTGCTGATGTCGCCGCCGAACTCCTGCAGGCGCTTGGTGGCCCAGGGCGACATGATGGTGTTCAGGTAGCGCCGCGAGATGCCGTACTCTTCCTCGAGAATGGCCCCGTCTTCGGTGGCATTGAAAAGGCCCAGCGGGGACTCGAATACCGGCGAGTCCTTGATGGCGTAGAACGGAACCTTTTCCATCAGCTGCTTGAGTTTCTCGGCCAGCGACGATTTACCGCCGCCCACCGGGCCCAGCAGGTAGAGGATCTGTTTCTTCTCTTCCAGGCCTTGGGCGGCATGGCGGAAGTACGAGACGATCTGGTCGATGCACTCTTCCATGCCATGGAAGTCGGCAAAGGCCGGATACCGACGGATCACCTTGTTGGAGAAGATCCGCGACAGTCTGGAATTGGTAGAGGTGTCGATCAGCTCCGGCTCACCGATGGCCAGCAACAGCCGTTCAGCCGCCGATGCATAGGCACTGCGATCCTCTTTGCACAGCTCGAGGTACTCCTGCAGCGAAAGTTCTTCTTGGCGGGTTGATTCGAAACGTTGTTGGAAGTGGCTAAAAATGCTCATGACGTCACCTCGCTCGATACGTGGAGACGACGCCGGATCAGTCAGCTGATGCTGGCATGCAACCGGGTTCGCCGATTGCTGTATACCCCCCAGAACACCCTGAAACGCTACCGATGACCCGCACGCCGGTGTACCGGCTCTCCCCTTTTTTGGATGGCCTGGGCTTAAGGATAGTTGGTAATACGCAAGGTCAAGGGCGAGGGGCGTAGAAGTTGCCTGCGACCGTTCGTCAGGTGGGGCGCGAGCCCGCGTGGGACGCGGGCTGCAGTAAAAATGAAAAAATTACTCGGCGCTGCCTTGGGCGGTTTCGGCGGGGTAGGTGGTACGCCACAGCTCGAAGCCGCCATCGACGCTGTAGACCTGCGAAAAGCCCTGGCCCACCAGGTAGGCGGCCGCGCTTTGGCTGGAATTGCCGTGGTAGCACACCACCAGGGTCGGGGCGTCGAGGTCGGCATTGCGGATGAAGTCGGCGACCGAATGGTTGTCCAGGTGCTTGGCGCCGGTGATGTGGCCGGCGGCGAAGGCCTGTGGGTCGCGAATGTCGACGACGACCGCACCTTGTGCCCGCAGGGCAAGGGCCTGTTCGGGAGGGATGCGCTTGAACTCGCTCATGGGTGGGGCTTTCCTTCAGGTGTGATCGTTGATGTTAGCCGACGGTGCGGGCTGACGAACATTGCCGTCGTCGCCGCACTCGCAGCGGTGATATTCACCGCTGTCGATGTTGTACAGGGTCATGGCCCCGCCCCAGACACAGCCGGTATCCAGCGCGATGAGGTCCGGCTGGTTGACCTTGCCTTCTAGCGCGGCCCAGTGACCGAAGATGATCTTCACGTGGCGCGAGCGCCGGCTCTTGTGCGCGAACCAGGGCTTGTAGCCCTTCGGCGCGGTACCCAGGCCTTCCTTGCTCTTGAGGTCGAGCTTGCCCTCTTCGGTGCAGAAGCGCATGCGCGTGAGGTAGTTGGTGATCACCCGCAACCGCTCCACACCGCTGAGCTTGTTACTCCACTTGGTCGGCTCGTTGCCGTACATGCCGGCGAGGTAAAGCTGCAGCCGGGTGTCGTCGCGCAACACCTGCTCGACCTCGCCCGCCAGCTCCAGGGCCTTGCCCAGTGTCCATTGTGGCGGAATGCCAGCATGCACCAGGGCGATACCGCGTGGCTCGTCGTAATGCAGCAGTTTCTGCTGGCGTAGCCAGTCGAGCAGGTCGGCGGCATCGGGCGCTTCGATGATCTCGCGCAGGGTATCGCTCTTTTTCAGGCGCTCGACGTTGTGCCAGGCGGCCAGCAGGTGCAGGTCGTGGTTGCCCAGCACGCACACCAGCGACTGGCGTATCGAATAGAGGTAGCGCAGGGTTTCCAGTGATTCGGGGCCGCGGTTCACCAGGTCGCCGACCAGCCACAGGCGATCGACGGCAGGGTCGAACCCGACCCGTTCGAGCAGGCATTTGAGCGGCTGCAGGCAACCTTGCAGGTCGCCGACGGCGTAGGTAGCCATCAGTGCAGGGCCCCGGGCACGGCCAGGCGGAACGGGGCGATCTCGGCGTCGAAGCGTTTGCCGTCTTCGGCGAGCATCTGGTAACTGCCCTGCATGGTGCCCACGCGGGTGGTGATCACCGCGCCACTGCTGTAGGTATGGCTCTTGCCGGGCTCCAGGGTCGGCTGCTGGCCGACGACGCCATCGCCGCGCACTTCCTCGACCTCGCCATCACCATTGGTGATCAGCCAGTGTCGGGACATCAGCTTGGCCTTGGCCAAGCCGTTGTTCTGCACGGTAATGGTGTAGGCGAAAGCGAAACGACTGTGTTCCGGGTCGGATTGTTCTTTGAGATAGCGGGTCACGACGCTGACGTCGATCTGATAGCGGGGGTCGGACATGCAAGGGCCTTGGGCGAGCGGACGCAAATACTGCAATGAGAGCAGTCTAGGCCATTGAGAGGGGGGAGGGCCAGCGATGGAGGGATGTCGGGCCTATCGCCGGCAAGCCGACTCCAACGGGAGCGGGCTTGCCGGGGGGGGGGTCAGGCTTGTTGCTCGGCCAGTTGGTCGGCCAGGCGGACGAAGGCCGCCAGGTCGAGTTGTTCCGGGCGCAGGCTGCCGTCGACGCCGGCCGCCTCGATGGCTTGGCTGTCGAGCAGGCCTTTGAGGGTGTTGCGCAGGGTCTTGCGACGCTGGTTGAAGGCTTCGCGCACTACACGCTCGAGCAGCGCCGGATCCTTGGCCGGATAGGGCAGCACTTCGTGCGGGACCAGGCGGACGATGGCCGAATCGACCTTCGGCGGTGGGTTGAATGCCCCAGGGCCGACGTTGAACAGGTGTTCGACCCGGCAGTGGTACTGCACCATGATCGACAAGCGGCCCCAGTCGCCACCGCCAGGGCCAGCCGCCATGCGCTCGACCACTTCCTTCTGCAGCATGAAGTGCATGTCGCGGATCAGGCCGGCATGGCTGAGCAGGTGGAAGATCAGCGGGGTCGAGATGTTGTAGGGCAGGTTGCCGACTACCTTCAGGCTGCGCGGCGGCACGCCCAGCTGGTTGAAGTCGAACTTCAGGGCGTCGCCCTGGTGCAGGCGGAAGTTGTCACGCCCGGCGAACTTGTGTTGCAGGATCGGCACCAGGTCCTTGTCCAGCTCGACCACGTCCAGCTGCGCGCCGCTGCCCAGCAGGCCTTCGGTCAGTGCGCCCTGGCCTGGGCCGATTTCCAGCAGGTGTTCGCCAGCCTTGGCGTTGATCGCCCGCAGGATGCGGTCGATGATCCCTGCGTCATGCAGGAAGTTCTGGCCGAAACGCTTGCGCGCCCGGTGTTGGTAGTGCTCGTTCATGGTCGGTTCTCGGCCATCTGGTAGGCGGTTTGCAGGGCGACCCGCAGGCTGCCGGTGTCGACCTTGCCGCTGCCGGCCAGGTCCAGGGCGGTGCCATGATCGACCGACGTGCGGATGATCGGCAGGCCCAGGGTCACGTTGACCGCCGCGCCGAAGCCTTTGTACTTGAGTACGGGCAGGCCCTGGTCGTGGTACATCGCCAGCACTGCGTCGCAGTGCTCCAGATATTTGGGGGTAAACAGGGTATCGGCCGGCAGCGGGCCGCGCAGGTCCATGCCTTCGGTGCGCAAGCGGGCCAATGTCGGTTCGATGATGTCGATTTCTTCGCGGCCCAGGTGGCCGCCTTCTCCGGCATGCGGGTTGAGCCCGCACACCAGGATGCGCGGGTTGGCGATGCCGAACTTGTCCTGCATGTCGGCGTGCAGGATGCGAGTGACCCGTTCCACGCGCTCGGCGGTGATGGCATCGGCGATGTCGCGCAGTGGCAGGTGCGTGGTGACAAGGGCCACACGCAGGCCATGGGTGGCGAGCATCATCACCACCTGGGCGGTGTGGGTCAGGTCGGCGAGGAATTCGGTATGGCCGGAAAAACCGATACCGCTCTCGTTGATCACGCCTTTGTGTACAGGTGCGGTGATCATCCCGGCAAAGTTCCCGTCCAGGCAGCCAGTGCCCGCGCGGGTCAAGGTTTCCAGGACGAAGGCGGCATTGGCCTTGTCCAGCTGCCCTGGCACCACCGGGGCAGCCAGCGGCGTATCCCAGACGTAGAGGCTGCCGGCTGGCGCTGGCCGCTCGGGCCATTGGCCAGGCATGACCGGCACCAGGTCGACAGCCAGCCCCAGCCGGGTGGCCCGCTCGGCGAGCAGGTCACGGCTGGTGATGGCGATCAGGGGGTGCGGTTGGGGCTCGGCGGCGAGCAGCAGGCAAAGGTCGGGACCTATGCCGGCCGGCTCGCCGGGCGTAACGGCGAAGCGCAGGGGCTTCACTGGGCGGCCTGGTCGGCGCCAGGCAGCTTGATTTCAACGTAGGCTTCGTCGCGGATCTGGCGCAGCCAGGTCTGCAGCTCTTCGTCGTACTTGCGGTTGCGCAGCACGTTGAGTGCCTGTTGCTCGCGCGCCTGCTCGGTGCTGTCGGTGGCGCGACGGCCCAGCACTTCGAGGATGTGCCAGCCGTACTGGGTACGGAACGGACGGGTCACCTGGCCTTGGGCAGCGTTGGCCATTTGCTCGCGGAACTCCGGTACCAGGCTGTTCGGGTCTACCCAGTTGAGGTCGCCGCCGTTGAGCGCCGAGCCCGGGTCTTCCGAGAAACTCTTCGCCAGTTCAGCGAAATCTTCGCCATTCTGGATGCGCTCGTACAGGCGCTCGGCGAGTTGCTCGGTGGCCGCATCGCTGCGGATCTCGCTTGGCTTGATCAGGATGTGGCGCACGTGGACTTCGTCGCGCAGCACGTTCTCGCTGCCACCGCGCTTCTCCTCGAGCTTGAGAATGATGAAGCCGTTGGGGATGCGGATCGGCTGGGTGATGTCGCCGACGGCCATGCTGCTGAGCATCTTGGCGAAGTCAGGTGGCAACTGGCCGGCTTTGCGCCAGCCCATCTCGCCGCCTTCCAGGGCGTTCTCGCTGGCCGAACGGGCAATCGCCAGCTGGCCGAAGTCGGCGCCTTGCTTGAGTTGCTGGTACACATCGCCGACCTGGCGCGCCGCGGCCTGGATGGCCTCCGAGTTGGCGGCTTCCGGGGTCGGGATGAGGATGTTGGCCAGGCGGTACTCTTCGGACATCTGCATCTTGCCCAGGTCCGAGTTGAGGAAGTTCTTCACTTCCTGCTCGGATACCTGGATGCGCTCGGCCACGCGGCGCTGACGTACGCGGCTGATGATCATCTCGCGCTTGACCTGCTCGCGGGCGTCGTCGAACGACAGGCCGTCGTGGGCGAGGGCGGCGCGGAACTGGTCCAGGGACATGCCGTTGCGCTGGGCAATGGTGCCGATGGCCTGGTTGAGCTCTTCGTCGGTGATACGGATGCCGGAGCGCTCGCCGATCTGCAGCTGCAGGTTCTCGACGATCAGGCGTTCGAGGACCTGCTGCTCCAGCGCGCCGGACGGCGGTACGCCGCCGCCACGCTTGGCGATGGTCTGCTGGACTTCGCGCACGCGCTGGTCCAGCTGGCTCTGCATGACCACGTCGTTGTCGACGATGGCCACCACCCGGTCCAGGGGTTGCACCGCGGCATGTACCGCGCCACTCAGCAATGCAGCGCCCAACAGCAGTGGGCGCAGTCGATCAATAAGCTTGGTCTTCACGTGTACGGTAACCTTGAATGCCTTCGTCGAGGAAAGACTCGACCTTATTGCCTACGACACCGCCGAGGCCCTTGAGGACGATTTGCAGGAACACGCCGTGGTCGCCTTTTTCGTTCTGTGGCGCGGCTTGGCTGAAGTCGTCGTAGTCGAGCCAGTAACGGTTGATCAGGCGCAGCTTCCAGCAGCAGTTGTCATACTCGAAACCGCCCATGGCTTCCAGGGTGCGGTTGCGGTTGTAGTCATGCTGCCAACGGGCGATGACGCTCCACTGCGGCACGATCGGCCAGATGACCGAGAAGTCGTGCTGTTGGATCTTGTAGTAGTCCTTGATGTAGTTCGGGCTACCCGGAGTGCCATAGTCGCCACCCTCACCCCAGCGACCGGTCAGCGGGTCGTAACGAACGGTGTCGTTGCGATAGCGATAACCGACGTTGACGATCTTGTTCGGGTTTTCTTGCGGCTGGTAGTGGAACATCGCGCTACCCGAGCGCGGCTTGCGGCTGTCCGGATCCCAATTGTAGTCCGCGTTCAGGCGCCAGTCGCGGTTGAAGGCGAGCATGTATTCCAGCGCGTATGGCGATACATCGGACTGCGAGCTGTCGCGGGTACGCCAGTCGATGCCTGGCAGCTGGACCTTGCGGTCCTTGAAGTACAGGGCCTGGCCGACGCTGATGCGCTGGCGCTCGAAGCCGTCGTCCTGGATCCAGCGGTTGGTCACACCCAGCGACAGCTTGTTCTCGTCGCCGACGCGGTCGGAGCCGGAGAAGCGGTTTTCGCGGAACAGCGAGCCATAGTTGAAGTACGTTTCGCTGGTGTCGAAGACTGGAATGTCTTTCTGGTCTTCATACGGCACGTAGAGGTAGAACAGGCGCGGTTCGAGGGTCTGGCGGTAGTTCTCGCCGAACCACTGGGTGTTGCGGTCGAAGTACAGGCCGCTGTCGACGCTGAAAATCGGTACGCTGCGGCTCTGGGTGCTGGAGAAGTCGCCGCGCAGGTCGCGTGTGGCGTCGCTGGCGGTGGCCAGGTCGTTCTTGCCCTTGCTGTCCAGGTCCAGGTCGTAGTGGGTGTACATGTACGTCAGCTTCGGCTTGATGAAGCCGTAGCTCGCTTCCATCGGCAGGCTGATGGCCGGTGCGACGTTCAAACGGGTACCGTTGGCGCGCGCCAGGCCGAAGACGTTCTGGTCCAGACGGCGGCCATCGGCGCCGGCGGTGGTGTCCAGTTCGCCATCTTCGTTGAACACGGTGCCACTCTTCAGATCGCGCTCGAAGCGCACGGCTTCGGTCTTGTAGCTGAAGTCGAAGCCACCCGGATGGTACGGCAGCATGCCGTTGAGAGTGATCTGTGGCAGCTTGTTATACGGCGTAACCTTCGAGATGGTCGTCATCTCGTAGGCATGCATGTTGAACCGCGCGGTGTAATCGTCACCACGATAGGTCAAGGCACCCTGCTGGTTAACCGCATCACGGCTCTCTACGCCAATTTGGTCGGTTTCCAGATCCTGGAAGTAGAACGGATCGCTGATATCGGTGTAGTCAACCTCGGTCATCAGGCGCTCGTCCAGGCCACCTTTATGCTGCCAGTTGATCATCCAGCGCTGATCTTTGTAATCAGTCTGCAGCTTGCGATCGTCGTTCTTGTCGTTCAGGTACGCACCCCCGAACTGGCCTTCGCTGGACTTGGTCAGGTAGCGGAACTCACCTTCCATCAGCAGGCCACGCTTGGTCATGTAGCGCGGGTACAGCGTGGCGTCGTAGTTCGGCGCCAGGTTGAAGTAGTACGGCGTGACCAGCATGAAGCCGGTGTCGCTGCTGGTGCTGAACGATGGCGGCAGGAAGCCGGACTGGCGACGGTCATCGATCGGGAAGTAGATGTACGGTGTGTAGAACACCGGGAAATCCTTGACCCGCAGGGTGACGTTGGTCGCGGTACCGAAGCCGGTGGCCGGGTTCAGGGTGATGTTGTTGCCCTTCAGCTGCCAGGCGTTGCTGCCCGGTTCGCAGGTGGTGTACGTACCGTCCTTGAGGCGGATGATGGCGTTCTCGCCACGCTTGGCGTACAGGGCGTTGCCGCGGATGTGCGACTTGTGCATCACGTATTCGGCGTTGTCGACCTGGGCTTCGCCGGTGTCGAGCTGGATCTGCGCCTGGTCGCCGACGACCAGCGAGCCGTTGTCGCGAATCTTGACGTTGCCCTTGAGCTCGCCACGGTTCTCGGCCTGGTACAGGTTGGCTTCATCGGCCTCGGCCTGCATGCTGCCCTGGCGCATGACCACGTCACCGGCGAGGGTGGCGATCTGCTGCTCCTGCTGGTACTTGGAGACCTTGGCGTTGATGTAGGTCGGCGACTCGTCCTTGGGCGTGGTGTCGGCCATGCCTGGACGTGGCGGCTCGATGTAGGCGCCACCGCAGTACGGGCCGGTCTCGGCCAGCTGGGCAGCCGTGAGCTTTTCACGTGGGACCCAGTCCAGGTGGCTGTAGTCCTCGCTGCGCGACTTCAGGCCCCGGCCCTTGGCCTCGGTGACCAGCATCGGCTTGTCGGCGGACTCGGCTTCGCGGGTCTCGGCCTCGGTGCCGGAGGTCAGCGCAGCGCCATCGTGCACGGGGCGCGGTGGCAGATTGCTGGTAGGGGTCTTGGGCTTGCAGTCCCAACCACCGGAGGCGGACACTTGGCAGTCGAACTGCTCGGCAGCCACCACGTACGAGGTGGCCAGAGGTTGAAGGGCCAGCAGACCGCCGGTGACCAGCAACGGAAACTTTCTACGAAACGCGGGGGATTTCAATGCCATCTTATTAGTCCGGGCTTCCTGCGTGCCATCTGCCCGCGTGTGGGGGCCGCACGCCTCTCGATGGTCTGAAAAAGATGCTGGATAATAAAGCATGACCCGCTTGACGGCTAGGGCCGTCGGAGACCCTTGTAATGCCTGAACACGATGTACGCCTGCAACAACTGACTGTCTGGCTCGCCGAACAGCTCGAGAATCTGTACCAAGACAAAGCCTGGGGCGATGTGCCCGAGGGCAGCCTGACCGCCGCCAGCAGTGACGCGAGCTTCCGTCGCTACTTCCGCTGGCAGGGCGGCGAGCACAGTTTCGTGATCATGGATGCCCCCCGCCCCAGGAGAACTGCCGACCTTTCGTCGATATCGATCATTTGCTGGCGAGCGCCGGCGTGCACGTGCCGGTCATCCATGCCCAGGACCTCGAGCGCGGCTTCCTGCTGCTCGGTGACCTGGGGCACCAGACCTACCTGGACATCATCGATGCCGACAATGCCGACAGCCTGTTCGGCGATGCCATCGAGGCGTTGCTGAAATTCCAGCGCCTGCCGATGACTGCCTCGCTGCCAAGCTACGATGACGCGCTGCTGCGCCGCGAGGTCGAGTTGTTCCCGCAGTGGTACGTGGCGCGCGAGCTTGGCCGTGATTTCACGCCGGCCCAGCAACAGCGCTGGCAGCGGGTCAGCCAGTTGCTGATCGACAGCGCCCTGGCCCAGCCCAAGGTCCTGGTGCACCGCGACTACATGCCGCGCAACCTGATGCAGAGCGAGCCAAACCCCGGCGTGCTGGATTTCCAGGACGCGGTCTACGGCCCGGTCACCTACGACATCACCTGCCTGTTCAAGGATGCCTTCCTCAGTTGGCCCCAGCCCCGTGTCGAGGGTTGGCTGCGTGACTATTGGGAGCAGGCGCGTGCCGCGGGCATTGCGGTCCACACCGATTTCGAGACGTTCCACCTGGCCAGCGACCTGATGGGCGTGCAGCGCCACCTCAAGGTGATCGGTATCTTCGCGCGTATCTGCCATCGCGATGGCAAGCCGCGCTACCTGGCCGACGTGCCGCGTTTCTTCGCCTATATAGATGAAGTGATCAGCCGTCGTGCGGAATTGGCCGAACTGGGCGAGTTGATCGCCGAACTGAAGGCCGAGGCGCGTCCATGAAGGCGATGATCCTGGCGGCAGGCAAAGGCGAACGGATGCGCCCGCTGACCCTGCATACGCCAAAACCCCTGTTGCCGGTCGCCGGTCAGCCGTTGATCGAGTACCACCTGCGCGCCTTGGCCGCTGCGGGTTTCACCGAGGTGGTGATCAACCACGCCTGGCTTGGCCAGCAAATCGAGGAGCATTTGGGCGATGGCAGCCGCTTCGGCCTGAGCATCCGTTACTCGCCGGAAGGCGAGCCACTGGAAACCGGTGGCGGGATCTTCAAGGCCTTGCCTCTGCTCGGCGAGGGGCCCTTCCTGCTGATCAATGGCGACGTCTGGACCGACTACGACCTCGCCCGCCTGCGCGCACCCTTGCCGGGACTGGCGCATCTGGTACTGGTAGACAACCCCGGCCACCATGGGCGTGGCGACTTCCGTCTGCAAGGCACGCAGGTGGTCGATGGTGACGATGCCCCCGGTACTCTGACCTTCAGTGGCCTTTCGGTGCTTCACCCGGCCTTGTTCGATGGCTGCCAGCCGGGCGCCTTCAAGCTTGCGCCGCTGCTGCGCCAGGCCATGGCCGCCGGTCAGGTCAGCGGCGAGCACTACCTGGGCCGCTGGGTCGATGTCGGCACCCAGGAGCGCCTGGCCGAGGTCGAGCGCCTGATTGGCGAGCGCGCCTGAAATGTGGTGGCCAGGCACGGTGATCGGGTTGGGCGCAGGCTTCGCGGTCGCCAGCATTCCCGGGGCGCTGCTGGGTGCCTTGCTCGGCCAGGCGATGGACCGGCGCATTCGCGTGCAGGGCTGGGACGACATGCGCGAGCGCCTTGGCGGCCGGCCTGCCCTGCGCGACGAGGAGTTGCTGTTCGTGCTGCTTGGGCGCCTGGCCAAGAGCGATGGACGGGTGGCCGAGCAGCATATCCAGCAGGCCCGCCAGGAGATGCAGCGCCTGGACATGGCCGATGCGGCGCGCCTGCGGGCGATTGCCGCGTTCAACCGGGGCAAGGCAGGCAAGGATCGACTGGCCGGGCACCTGCGGCGTATTCGCCTGCAGCCGCACGCCGCCGAGGGCACCCTGCGCGCCTGTTGGCGCATGGCGTGGGCCGATGGCAAGGCCGGGCAGCATGAGCGTGACCTGCTGTTGGACTGGGGGCAGAAACTGGGGCTCAGCCGACGCCAGGTGCAAGCGATGTCGCTGGAGTACGAACCGCGCAAGGCGCCGGCCAACAGCGGCGTGATGACCTATGCCGCGGCACTGCGGTTGCTTGGCGTCGAGGCCAATAGCGAAGGTGATCGGGTCAAGCAGGCGTATCGGCGCCTGGTGAGCAAGCATCATCCAGACAAGCTGGCCGGTAGCGGAGCGAGTGAGGCGCAGGTGCGCGAGGCGACCGAGCGGACGCGCGAGCTGCACCAGGCGTATGCCCTGATCCGCAAGCGGCGGGGGCTGTAAGGACCTCATCGCCGGCAAGCCGGCTCCTACCCATATCACGCAGCCCTGGTAGGAGCCGGCTTGCCGGCGATCGGGGCGCTGCGGTTATTCCTTCGGCACCATCCATCCCCGCACCCGGCGGAACAGCTGTTCCTGCTCTGCCACGGCGTTACCCGGCATGGCGATCAGCGACAGCTGCTTGTACTGGCTTTCCTTCTGCCGCTTGCTGGCCTGCAAGCGCGATTCGGCTGCCTTGCGATCCACGTTGCGGGTAGCGAAGTACAGGTCGGCAGCCGGTACCTTCAGGGTCGGCGCCAGTGCTTCGAGATCCTGCTCGACCCGTGCCGGCGTCTGCGCAGCCACCATGACCAGCTTCTGCACCTGCGGTGGCTGCTTCTCGCTCAGATAGCGCGCCGCCCAGTAGGCACCGCTGCCATGGCCGATCAGCACGATGCTGCGCGAGTTGTGTTGCTGGGCGTAGGCCACCGCTGCGTCGAGGCGAGCGAAGATACGCTCGGCATCGGCCTGGTCGTTGTGCTCGCTCGCCTCGGCGGCATCGGTGCCTTCGGCGGTGTCGGCATCGGCTGCAGTTGCCTGGGCGACGTTGGCGTTGGCATCGTCCGGGGTGTCCTTGGCCGGGGCGCTTTCGCCCTTGCCCTGCTCCGGCGCTGGGGCGGGTTTGGCCTCGACCCGTGCCTGGGGGCGTTCGGCGAGCAGGTCGGGCAGGCTGACGCTCAGGCTGTGCCAGCCGATGTCGGGGAACTTGCGCCGCAGTGGGCCGACGGTGTCGGGCCAGTCGGCGCTCTCGCCAGCGCCGGGCACGATGATCACTGCGCCCTGGGGGTCGGCATCGTTGGCCGGCTTCCACAAGGCCAGGAAGCTTTCCGCACCGGCCTGCAAGGTTTGCTGTTCGGCCTTGGGTACGCGTGCCTCCAGGGCCAGGGCATCCTCCTGGCTGCGTTCCAGCAACGGCGCACGTACAGTAGCGGCGGCAGGCGCTTCGGCCGCCGCCTGGGGTGGTTCGGCTTCGGCGGCCAGGGCCCCGAGCGGAAGGATCGAAGCCAGGCAGCACATTGCCAGCGTCGTGCGATAAAGTGTGGACATGAATCAACCCAAGGCCAGAATGATACCGGCAGCCTAATAGTATTTGCCCGCGACGGCCATGCTGCATGGCCGTCCTTGCCAGGACGAGCGTGTAGATGAAGCGACTGCGTCACCTGTTGGTTATCGGCTGTTTGTGTCTGCCCTTGATCGCTTGGGCAAGGCCTGAGGTGGCACCGCAGGTGGTGCTCGATCCTGCGCAGCAGCAGTGGCTCGATGCCCATCGCACCCTGCGTGTCGGCGTGGTATTGCAGGCGCCATACGCCCAGTTCGACCGGCGCTTGCAGCAGCTCTACGGAGCCAATGTGGAGCTGATAAACGGGCTCGCCCAAGCCTTGCGGCTGGATCTTACCTGGCGCACGTTCGCCGACCAGGGCAGTCTCGAGCATGCCCTCCAGGCCGGTGAGATCGACTTCGCCCCAGGGCTTACGCAGACGCCAGCCAGCCTGCGCCGATGGTTGTTCAGCGACCCCTACATGCGCGTGCCGCAGTTGCTGGTGGGGCTGCGTGGCAACAGCCAGACGGCCGTGGAGCTTGAAAAGCTCGGCGTCGATGAGCGGGTGGCGGTGCGCATGCCGGGCGCCCTGGCCGATTACCTGCGCGGCAACTACGCCAACCTCAACCTGCAGGGCGTGCCCGATGAGCGTGAGGCCTTGCAGTTGGTGGTCGCCGGCCAGGCCAGCTACGCCGTGCTCGACGAAGCCCAGCTCAGTCGCCTGTCCCGCGAGAGCGAGTTCGGCGATTTGGCTGTGGTCGGCGACATCGGTTTGCCGCAACTGCTGCGGGTCGGCTCCCGACGCGACTGGCCAGTGTTGGCCGAGGTGCTGGAAAAGGGCTTGCAGGCCATGCCCGCCAGGGATCTGGAGCAATTGCACGGGCGCTGGCTGCAACCCAGGCATACGCGCTTCAGTGAGTCGCCGGGCTTCTGGCAGAACCTTGCCTGGCTGTTCGGCATGTTGCTGTTGTGCGCCTTCGCCACCTTGCTCTGGCAGCGCCGCGAGCAGCAGCGCCTGGAGCGCGATCTGCTGGCGGCGCGCGAGCACCTGGCCGAGCGCCAGGTCCGCGAGGAGGCATTGCGCTTGAGCCAGTTCGCCAGCGACCAGAGCACGGTGGGCATTCTCTGGGTCAACTGGGACAGCCATGTGCGCTATGCCAACCATGCCGTCCAGCACATGCTGGGGTATGCCGAGGGCGAATTGCTCGAGCGACCGCTGGTGGACTTCGAGCCTCAGTTGACCATGGACCGCTGGCTGGAGTTGTGGAAGGGCGCACGTGGCGGCGATGCCGCGCTGGCGGCGTTCGAGACCCACTGCCTGCGCGCCGATGGCACGCTGATGCCGGTGGCCGTGTCGCTGAGCTTCCTGCGTTTTCGCGATGCCGAGTACCTGGTGGTGTACATCGCCGACGTCACCGAGCGCCAGCGGGCACTGGCAGCGCTGCGCGAGAGCGAGGCGCGGCTCAAGGGCATTGCTGCCAACGTCCCTGGCCTGGTGTTCCGGCTGGAGCGCGACCCGGCCGAAGGCGACCTGGAGTTTCCCTATATCAGCGAGGGCAGCGAGGCGTTGGTCGGCTATCTGCCCAGTGAAATCCAGCATCCGCAGATGGGCCTGCGCAACCTCGTGCACCCCGATGACCGTGCCGATTACCATCGGGTCCAGGACCTGGCCTTGGCCAGCGACCAGGACTGGTCGTGGCAGGGGCGTATCCTGACCCGCCAGGGCGAGCAGCGCTGGGCCGACATCAAGGCCAGCACGCGGCGCCTGGCCAATGGCCGGGTCGTCTGGGATGGCATCGTCTGGGACATCACCCAGGGCAAGCGGGCAGAGTTGGAGCTGGCGCGTTCCCAGGAGCAACTGCGCGAATTGTCGGCGCACCTGGAAAGCGTGCGTGAAGAGGAAAAGGCGCGCATCGCCCGCGAAGTGCATGATGAGCTGGGGCAGATGCTCACGGTGCTCAAGCTCGAGGTGTCGATGTGCGAACTGGCCTACGCCGAGCTGGACCCAGGCCTGGGCGAGCGCATGGCGAGCATGAAACGGCTGATCGCGCAGTTGTTCCAATTGGCGCGTGACGTGGCCAGCGCATTGCGCCCGCCGATCCTCGACGCCGGTATCGCCTCGGCCATCGAGTGGCAGGCGCGCCGCTTCGAGGCGCGCACGCAGATTCCATGCCTGGTGCAGGTCCCGGATTGTCTGCCAGCATTGAGCGATGCCAAGGCCACCGGGCTGTTCCGCATTCTTCAAGAGGCGCTGACCAATGTCATGCGCCATGCCCAGGCGCACAGCGTGGAGATCGAACTGGCGCACGAGCGCGGGCAGCTCCGCATGACCGTCAGCGACGATGGCGTGGGCTTCTGCCGCGAGCAGCCGCGGCCTTCGTCGTTCGGCCTGGTGGGCGTGCGCGAGCGGGTGCTGATGCTCGGTGGCAGCATGGCATTGGACAGCGAACCGGGCGAGGGCACCAGCCTGAGCGTGACGATACCGTTGGAAACAGGAGAACGAGCGTGATTCGAGTGCTGGTGGCCGAAGACCACACCATCGTCCGTGAAGGCATCAAGCAATTGATCGGCCTGGCCAAGGACATGCAGGTGGCCGGTGAAGCGGGGAATGGCGAGCAACTGTTGGAGACCCTGCGCCATACGCCGTGCGAGGTGGTGCTGCTGGACATCTCGATGCCTGGCGTCAATGGCCTGGAGGCGATCCCGCGGATACGCGCCCTGGCCGATGCCCCGGCGATCCTGATGCTGTCGATGCACGACGAGGCGCAGATGGCCGCACGCGCGCTCAAGGCCGGTGCCGCCGGCTATGCCACCAAGGACAGCGACCCCGCGCTGCTGCTCACCGCCATTCGCCGGGTGGCAGGTGGCGGGCGCTACATCGACCCGGCCCTGGCCGACCGCATGGTCTTCGAGGTCGGCCTGACCGAGACCCGGCCGCTGCACACGCTGTTGTCGGAGCGCGAGTTCTCGGTGTTCGAACGTCTGGCCCAGGGCGCCAACGTCAACGACATCGCCCAGCAACTGGCGTTGTCGAGCAAGACCATCAGCACCCACAAGGCGCGGCTGATGCAGAAGCTGCGGGTCAATTCACTGGCCGAGCTGGTGAAGTACGCCATGGAACACAAGCTTATCTAAAAGCGACGTGGCTGTAGGGGGATCCCTACAGCGAGATTGCCATCAGACTGATGGCAATCTCTCAGTGCCCCCGATTTTCGGGCGCCCGCGGCTCTTCTACGCTGTTGCCCACGCAGTCATCCAAGAGAAAGGTGCAGGCATGAGCGAGGCGAATTCGAACGCTGCCAGCGGTGAGACACTGGTCAGCTTTCGCGGTGTGCAGAAGAGCTACGACGGCGAATCGCTGATCGTCAAGAACCTGAACCTGGACATCCGCAAAGGTGAGTTCCTGACCCTGCTCGGCCCCTCGGGCTCGGGCAAGACCACCAGCCTGATGATGCTCGCCGGCTTCGAGACGCCTACCGCTGGCGAGATCCAGCTGGCCGGCCGCTCGATCAACAACGTGCCGCCGCACAAACGCGACATCGGCATGGTGTTCCAGAACTACGCCCTGTTCCCGCACATGACCGTGGCCGAGAACCTGGCCTTTCCGTTGAGCGTGCGCAACCTGAGCAAGACCGACATCAGCGAGCGGGTCAAACGCGTGCTCGGCATGGTCCAGCTCGATGCCTTCGCCAAGCGTTACCCCGGCCAGCTTTCCGGCGGCCAGCAGCAGCGGGTGGCGCTGGCCCGGGCACTGGTCTTCGAGCCGCAGCTGGTGCTGATGGACGAACCGCTCGGCGCGCTCGACAAGCAACTGCGCGAACACATGCAGATGGAGATCAAGCACATCCACCAGCGCCTGGGCGTGACCGTGGTCTACGTGACCCACGATCAGGGCGAGGCGCTGACCATGTCCGACCGCGTGGCGGTGTTCCATCAGGGCGAGATCCAGCAGATCGCCGACCCCCGCACCCTCTACGAAGAGCCTTGCAACACCTTCGTCGCCAACTTCATCGGCGAGAACAATCGCATCAACGGCATCCTCCTTGGCAGCGACGGCGAGCGCTGCCAGGTCCAGCTGGCGCGTGGGGAGCGCGTCGAGGCCCTGGCGGTGAACGTCGGCCAGGCCGGCGAGCCGGTAACGCTGTCGATCCGCCCCGAGCGCGTGCGTCTGAATGGCCACAGCGACCGTTGCGTCAACCGCTTTTCCGGGCGAGTCGCCGAGTTCATCTACCTGGGCGACCACGTGCGGGTGCGCCTGGAGGTGTGCGGCAAGGCCGATTTCTTCGTCAAGCAGCCGATCGCCGAACTCGACCCCGCCCTGAGCGTCGGCGATGTGGTGCCGTTGGGCTGGGCGATCGAACACGCCCGTGCGCTCGACCCGATTGCCGAAACCCTCTGATGGACCGCTTCACCAACCCTGTACTGTGGAGAGAAGAATAATGCACAAGCAGTTGAAGATGACCGCTCTGGCCCTAGGCTTAGTTATCGCCGGCCAGGCCCTGGCAGCGGATCTCACCGTGGTGTCCTTCGGCGGTGCCAACAAGGCAGCGCAGGTCAAGGCGTTCTACGAGCCTTGGGAGAAGGCAGGCAAAGGCAAGATCGTCGCCGGTGAATACAACGGTGAAATGGCCAAGGTCAAGGCCATGGTCGACACCAACAGCGTGTCCTGGAACCTGGTCGAGGTCGAGTCGCCGGAACTGGCCCGGGGGTGTGACGAAGGCATGTTCGAGGAACTCGACCCCGCGCTGTTCGGCAATGAGTCCGACTACGTCAAGGGTGCTATCCAGCCGTGCGGCGTAGGCTTCTTCGTCTGGTCGACCGTGTTGGCGTACAATGCCGACAAGCTCAAGACCGCCCCCACCAGCTGGGCCGATTTCTGGGACACCAAGAAATTTCCGGGCAAGCGCGGCCTGCGCAAGGGCGCCAAGTACACCCTCGAGTTCGCCCTGATGGCCGACGGCGTGGCACCCAAGGACGTCTACCAGGTGCTGGGCACCAAGGAAGGTGTGGACCGTGCGTTCAAGAAGCTCGACGAGCTCAAGCCGAGCATCCAGTGGTGGGAAGCCGGCGCCCAGCCGCCGCAGTACCTGGCCTCGGGTGACGTGGTCATGAGCTCGGCCTATAACGGCCGGATCGCGGCGGTACAGAAAGAGAGCAACCTCAAGGTGGTGTGGAACGGCGGCATCTACGACTTCGACGCCTGGGCCATTCCCAAAGGCGCCAAGGATGCGGAGCAAGCGAAGCAGTTCATCGCCTTCAGCGTGCAGCCCGAGCAGCAGAAAACCTATTCCGAAAACATCGCCTACGGCCCGGCCAATGCCAAGGCGGTAGACATGCTGTCGGACGAGGTGAAGAAAGACATGCCGACCACGCCTGAAAACATCGCCAACCAGGTGCAGATCGACGTGGCCTTCTGGGCCGATAACAGCGAGCAGTTGGAACAACGCTTCAACGCGTGGGCTGCGAAGAAGTGACCGCCCAGTAAGCGTGGCCGCCATCGCCGGCAGGCCGGCTCCTAGCAGAACCGCCAGATCTCTGTAGGAGCCGGCTTGCCGGCGATGGGCCGGACAGCAGCCCGATCGACCCTGTTTTTACTGTTTCGTGGAGTTCGCCATGGCCATTTCAGTGCCGCTCAATGAAGGCGCAGGTCCCAATCTCAAGCAGCGCCTCAAGCACGCCGAGCGGGTCAACCGCTGGAAGGCGCAGGCGTTGATCGCGCCGCTGGCGCTGTTTCTGCTGCTGGTGTTCCTGGTGCCGATTGCCGCGCTCCTGTACAAGAGCGTCGGCAACCCCGAGGTGGTCGCCGGCCTGCCGCGCACCGTCGAGCTGGTATCGCAGTGGGACGGCAAGGGCTTGCCCGATGAAACGGCGTACCAGGCACTGAGCCAGGACCTGGCCGAATCGCGCAAGAACCAGACCCTGGGCGACCTCTCCAAACGCCTGAACATGGAACTGGCCGGCTACCGCAGCCTGCTGGCCAAGACCGCGCGGGCGTTGCCGTTCAAAAGCGAACCCGCTTCCTATAAAGATGCCTTGCAAGCCCTCGACGAGCGTTGGGGTGATCCTGCCTACTGGCAGGCGATCCGGCGCAACACCAGTCAGGTGACCTCGTTCTACCTGCTGGCCGCGCTCGATCACCGCATCGACGACCTGGGCGAATTGGCCAAGGCCACCCCGGATCAGGCCATCTACCTGGATATCTTCGCCCGCACCCTGTGGATGGGCGTGGTGATCACCGCCATCTGCCTGCTGCTGGCCTACCCCTTGGCCTACCTGCTGGCGAACCTGCCGACCCGGCAAAGCAACCTGTTGATGATCCTCGTGCTGTTGCCGTTCTGGACGTCGATCCTGGTGCGGGTGGCAGCCTGGATCGTGCTGTTGCAGTCGGGCGGGCTGATCAACAGCGCGCTGATGGCCATGGGCATCATCGACCAACCGCTGGAGCTGGTGTTCAACCGCACGGGGGTGTACATCTCGATGGTGCACATCCTGCTGCCGTTCATGATCCTGCCGTTGTACAGCGTGATGAAGGGCATCTCGCCCAGCTACTTGCGTGCGGCGATCTCGCTGGGTTGCCATCCGTTCACCAGCTTCTGGCGGGTGTACTTCCCGCAGACCTACGCCGGCGTCGGTGCCGGTTGCCTGCTGGTGTTCATCCTGGCCATCGGCTACTACATCACGCCGGCATTGCTGGGCAGCCCGAACGACCAGATGGTCAGTTACTTCGTGGCGTTCTACACCAACACCAGCATCAACTGGGGCATGGCTACCGCGCTGGGCGGGCTGTTGCTGCTGGCCACCGTGCTGTTGTACCTGATCTATAGCTGGCTGGTCGGTGCCAGCCGCCTGCGCCTGAGCTGAGGAGCTTCGTCATGCTGAGCCCATACATGTCGCCCGTGGAGCGGGTCTGGTTCTACAGCCTGCGTATCCTCTGCGGCTTGATCTTGCTGTTCCTGGTGCTGCCGGTGCTGGTCATCGTGCCGTTGTCGTTCAACAGCGGCAGCTTCCTGGTGTACCCGCTGCAGGGTTTTTCGCTGCAGTGGTACCACGATTTCTTCGCCTCGGCCGAATGGATGCGGGCCCTGAAGAACAGCATCATCGTCGCCCCGGCGGCCACCGCACTGGCCATGGTGTTCGGCACCCTGGCGGCGATCGGCCTTACCCGCGGCGATTTTCCCGGCAAGTCGCTGGTGATGGCGCTGGTGATCTCGCCGATGGTGGTGCCGGTGGTGATCATCGGCGTGGCCAGCTACCTGTTCTTCGCGCCGCTGGGCCTGGGTAACAGTTTCATCTCGTTGATCCTGGTGCATGCGGTGCTGGGCGTGCCGTTCGTCATCATCACCGTGTCGGCGACCTTGCAGGGCTTCAACTACAACCTGGTGCGCGCGGCCGCCAGTCTCGGCGCCTCGCCGTTGCTGGCGTTCCGCCGGGTGACCTTGCCGCTGATCGCGCCAGGGGTGATCAGCGGTGCGTTGTTCGCCTTCGCTACGTCGTTCGACGAGGTGGTGGTCACGTTGTTTCTGGCCGGGCCCGAACAGGCGACCCTGCCGCGGCAGATGTTCAGTGGCATTCGCGAGAACCTGAGCCCGACGATTGCCGCGGCGGCGACGTTGTTGATCGTCTTTTCGGTGGTGTTGCTGCTGACCCTGGAATGGCTGCGCGGGCGTAGCGAGAAGTTGCGGACCCAGCAACCGGCGTAATGGTGTGTCGCCTGTCCCGGCCCTTTCGCGCCGAACCGCCGCGAAAGGGCCTGGACAGGCATTAGCCGCTGGTAGACACCCATTGATACCAATCAGCCCTGATCGGTTTCCCTGAGTTACAATGCGCGCCACCGTGATTCTTGCCCAACAGGTGCGCCATGCAGCCCTACGCTATTGCCCCCTCCATTCTCTCCGCCGATTTCGCTCGTCTGGGCGAGGACGTCGACAAGGTGCTGGCCGCCGGCGCCGACATCGTCCACTTCGATGTGATGGACAACCACTACGTGCCCAACCTGACCATCGGCCCGATGGTCTGCACCGCGCTGCGCAAATACGGCGTCACCGCACCGATCGACGTGCACCTGATGGTCAGCCCGGTCGACCGCATCATCGGCGACTTCATCGAAGCCGGCGCCACCTACATCACCTTCCATCCGGAAGCCTCGCAACACATCGACCGCTCGCTGCAGTTGATCCGCGACGGTGGTTGCAAGGCCGGCCTGGTGTTCAACCCGGCCACCAGTCTGGATGCGCTGAAGTACGTGATGGACAAGGTCGACATGGTCCTGCTGATGAGCGTCAACCCAGGCTTCGGCGGGCAGAAGTTCATCCCCGGGACCCTCGACAAGCTGCGCGAGGCCCGCGCCCTGATCGACGCCAGTGGCCGTGATATCCGCCTGGAGATCGACGGTGGCGTCAACGTCAACAACATTCGCGAAATCGCCGCCGCTGGCGCCGACACCTTCGTCGCGGGCTCGGCCATCTTCAATGCCCCCGACTACCAGGAAGTCATCGCCAAGATGCGCGCCGAACTGGCCCAGGCCCGCCCATGAGCGGCTTCGAGCAGCTGTTCCCAGGGACGCTGCCCAGGCTGGTGATGTTCGATCTGGACGGTACCCTGATCGACTCGGTACCGGACCTGGCCGCCGCCGTGGACCGCATGCTGCTCGAACTGGGGCGTCCGCCCGCAGGCCTCGAGGCAGTCCGCCACTGGGTCGGCAACGGCGCCCAGGTCCTGGTGCGTCGGGCCCTGGCGGGCGGTATCGAACACGACAGCGTGGACGATGCCCTGGCCGAACGGGGCCTGGCCCTGTTCATGGAGGCCTACGCCGAGAGCCATGAGCTGACCGTCGTCTACCCCGGCGTCCAGGACACCTTGCTGTGGCTGCGCAAGCAAGGTGTGGAAATGGCGCTGATCACCAACAAGCCCGAGCGTTTCGTCGGGCCGTTGCTCGACCAGATGAAGCTCGGCCGCTATTTCCGCTGGATCATAGGCGGTGACACGCTGCCACAGAAAAAACCCGACCCGGCCGCGCTGCTGTTCGTCATGCAGATGGCCGGCGTCACCCCGGCGCAATCGCTGTTCGTCGGCGACTCGCGCAGCGATGTACTGGCCGCCAAGGCCGCAGGCGTGCAGTGCGTGGGCCTCAGCTATGGCTACAACCATGGCCGGCCGATCGTCGACGAAGCGCCGAACCTGGTGGTCGACGACCTGCGGGCGTTGTTGCCTGGTTGCTTAGATGCGGCCACTGGGATAACGTTGGCGGATCTTCAAGCCTCACAAGACAGAGAGTCCACCGTGGCGGTAACTGGCAAGTTCTGGATGAAAGTCATCAAGGCCCTGGCCCGTTGGCGCTGGCGCGCCTGACTTTTGCCCGCCGGCGCCCGCCGGCCCGTCCGCTTGCCCGACTCTATTGCTGCTTGCCACGAGGCTACCCATGACCCGCGAAGAATTCCTGCGCCTGGCCGCTGCCGGCTACAACCGTATTCCCCTGGCCTGTGAAACCCTGGCCGACTTCGACACGCCGCTGTCGATCTATCTGAAACTCGCCGACCAGGCCAACTCCTATCTGCTCGAGTCCGTCCAGGGCGGCGAGAAGTGGGGCCGCTACTCGATGATCGGCTTGCCGTCGCGCACCGTGATGCGCGTGCACGGCTACCATGTCAGCATCCTGCAAGATGACGTCGAAGTGGAAAGCCACGATGTCGAGGATCCGCTCGCGTTCGTCGAGGCCTTCAAGGAACGCTACAAGGTCGCCGACATTCCAGGCCTGCCACGCTTCAATGGTGGCTTGGTCGGCTACTTCGGCTACGACTGCGTGCGATACGTGGAAAAACGCCTGGGCGCCAGCCCGAACCCGGACCCGCTGGGTGTACCGGACATCCTGCTGATGGTGTCCGATGCGGTGGTGGTGTTCGACAACCTGGCCGGCAAGATGCACGCCATCGTCCTCGTCGACCCTGCCCAGGAGCAGGCCTTCGAGCAAGGCCAGGCACGTCTGCAGGGCCTGCTGGAAAAACTCCGTCAGCCGATCACCCCGCGCCGTGGCCTGGACCTGAGCGGCCCGATGGCGGCCGAGCCGGAATTCCGCTCCAGCTATACCCGCGACGACTACGAGAACGCGGTAGGGCGTATCAAGGAATACATCCTGGCCGGTGACTGCATGCAGGTGGTGCCGTCGCAACGCATGTCGATCGACTTCAAGGCCGCGCCCATCGACCTGTACCGGGCGCTGCGCTGCTTCAACCCGACGCCCTACATGTACTTCTTCAACTTCGGCGACTTCCATGTGGTCGGCAGCTCGCCCGAGGTGCTGGTACGGGTCGAGGACAATCTGGTCACCGTTCGTCCTATCGCCGGTACCCGCCCGCGCGGTGCCAGCGAGGAGGCCGACCGCGCGCTGGAAGACGACCTGTTGTCGGACGAGAAGGAGATCGCCGAGCACCTGATGCTGATCGACCTGGGCCGCAACGACGTGGGTCGGGTGTCGTCCACCGGTAGCGTGCGCCTGACCGAGAAAATGGTCATCGAGCGTTATTCCAACGTGATGCACATCGTTTCCAACGTCACCGGCCAGTTGCGCGAAGGCCTCACCGCCATGGATGCCCTGCGGGCGATCCTGCCGGCCGGCACCCTGTCGGGAGCACCGAAGATCCGCGCCATGGAAATCATCGACGAGCTCGAACCGGTCAAGCGTGGCGTGTACGGGGGCGCGGTCGGTTATTTCGCCTGGAACGGCAACATGGACACGGCGATCGCCATCCGCACCGCGGTGATCAAGGACGGCGAACTGCATGTGCAGGCCGGGGGCGGCATCGTCGCCGATTCGGTCCCTGCGCTGGAGTGGGAAGAAACCATCAACAAACGTCGGGCGATGTTCCGGGCAGTGGCCCTGGCTGAGCAGACATCCAGGTAAGCCTGCGGCCCCTGCACCTTGTGAGTGGCGGCGCAGTGCAAAAGCCGCCCGGACATATTTGCAATCAGTAGATTCAAGAGGTTTAGCCCGATGTTACTGATGATCGACAACTACGACTCCTTCACCTACAACGTCGTCCAGTACCTGGGCGAGCTGGGTGCCGAGGTCAAGGTCATTCGCAACGACGAAATGACCATCGCCCAGATCGAAGCCCTGAACCCCGAGCGCATCGTCGTCTCGCCGGGACCCTGCACGCCGAGTGAGGCAGGTGTTTCCATCGAAGCCATCCTGCATTTCGCCGGCAAGCTGCCGATCCTGGGCGTGTGCCTGGGCCACCAGTCCATCGGCCAGGCCTTTGGCGGCGATGTGGTGCGTGCCCGCCAGGTCATGCATGGCAAGACCAGCCCGGTGCATCACCGCGACCTGGGGGTATTCGCCGGCCTCAACAACCCGTTGACCGTGACCCGCTACCATTCGCTGGTGGTCAAGCGCGAAACCCTGCCCGACTGCCTGGAAGTCACCGCCTGGACCGCGCTGGAAGACGGTTCGGTCGACGAGATCATGGGCCTGCGCCACAAGACCCTGAATATCGAAGGGGTGCAGTTCCACCCCGAGTCCATCCTCACCGAGCAGGGCCACGAGCTGTTCGCCAACTTCCTCAAGCAGACCGGCGGCCGCCGCTAAGGACCGAACATGGATATCAAAACCGCGTTGAGCCGTATCGTCGGCCACCTGGACCTGTCCACCGAGGAAATGCGCGACGTCATGCGCCAGATCATGACCGGTCAGTGCAGCGAAGCGCAGATCGGCGCGTTCCTCATGGGCATGCGAATGAAGAGCGAGAGCATCGACGAGATCGTCGGTGCCGTGTCGGTGATGCGTGAGCTGGCCGACAAGGTCGAGCTGAACAACCTCGAGGGTGTGGTCGACATCGTCGGCACGGGAGGCGATGGCGCCAACATCTTCAACGTCTCCACCGCCTCGTCGTTCGTCCTCGCTGCCGCTGGCTGCACCGTCGCCAAGCATGGCAACCGGGCGGTGTCGGGCAAATGCGGCAGTGCCGACCTGCTGGAAGCCGCCGGCATCTACCTGAACCTGACGCCAACCCAGGTCGCCCGCTGCATCGACAGCCTGGGCATCGGCTTCATGTTCGCCCAGAGCCACCATTCGGCGATGAAACATGCCGCCGGCCCGCGTCGCGACCTGGGCCTGCGCACCTTGTTCAACATGCTCGGCCCGCTTACGAACCCGGCCGGTGTGAAACACCAGGTGGTCGGCGTGTTCACCCAGGCCCTGTGCCGGCCCCTGGCCGAGGTGCTGCAGCGCCTGGGCAGCAAGCACGTGCTGGTGGTGCACTCCAAGGACGGCCTGGACGAGTTCAGCCTGGCTGCGCCGACCTATGTGGCCGAGTTGAAAAACGATGAAATCCTTGAGTACTGGGTCGAGCCGGAAGATCTCGGTATAAAGAGCCAGAGCTTGCATGGCCTGGCGGTCGAAGGCCCGCAAGCGTCGCTGGAGTTGATCCGCGATGCGTTGGGCCGGCGCAAGACCGAAAATGGCCAGAAGGCCGCCGAAATGATCGTGCTCAATGCTGGCGCAGCGCTGTACGCTGCCGATCATGCGATGAGCCTCAAGACCGGCGTCGAACTGGCGCATGACGTATTGCACACCGGCCTTGCCTGGGAAAAGCTGCAGGAGCTGGGTGCATTTACCGCGGTATTCAAGGTGGAGAACGAAGCATGAGCGTGCCGACGGTGCTGGAAAGGATGATCGCCCGCAAGTTCGAGGAAGTGGCCGAGCGCAGTGCGCGGGTCAGCCTGGCCGAGCTGGAGCGCCTGGCCAAGACGGCCGATGCGCCGCGTGGCTTTGCCAATGCCCTGATCGAACAGGCCAAGCGCAAGCAGCCTGCGGTCATCGCCGAGATCAAGAAGGCGTCGCCCAGCAAGGGCGTCATCCGCGAGAACTTCGTACCGGCGGAAATTGCCGTCAGCTACGAAAAAGGCGGGGCGACCTGCCTGTCGGTATTGACCGATGTGGACTACTTCCAGGGCGCCGACGAGTACCTGCAGCAGGCGCGTGCCGCGGTTGCACTGCCGGTGATCCGCAAGGACTTCATGGTCGACCCGTACCAGATCGTCGAAGCCCGGGCCTTGGGTGCCGACTGCGTGCTGCTGATCGTTTCGGCTCTGGACGATGTGAAAATGGCCGAGCTGGCCGCTACAGCCAAGGACGTCGGTCTCGACGTGCTGGTCGAAGTGCATGATGGCGATGAGCTGGAGCGGGCCTTGAAAACCCTCGACACGCCACTGGTCGGGGTCAACAACCGCAACCTGCACACCTTCGAAGTCAGTCTGGAAACGACCCTCGACCTGCTGCCGCGCATCCCCCGCGACCGCCTGGCCATCACTGAAAGCGGCATTCTCAACCGCGCCGACGTGGAGCTGATGGAAATCAACGAGGTCTACTCGTTCCTGGTCGGTGAGGCGTTCATGCGCGCCGAGCAGCCGGGCCTGGAATTGCAGCGGTTGTTCTTCCCGGAACAGGTGAAGAAGACCGTTCAATCCTTGGACTGATCGAAACCAAGCCGGCTGATGCCGGCTTTTTCATGCCTCTGCAATCCAGCACCGTCCCTGCAGGCGCGGGCTTGCCCGCGAAAGGGCCGGTGGCCCCAACATCATAGGTGGCCCCATGACCGACCAACCCCTGGCCCTGACCGTCGAGCAAGGTCTGCACGCCGAACAGGAACTGCTCGCCGCCGTCTGCCGTGGCGAACGCGAAGCCGGTGTCCTGTTCTGGCGCCCCACCGATCATGCTCTGGTCATGCCCCGTCGCATGAGCCGCCTGGAAAACTTCGAAATCGCCTGCGCGGAACTGGCCATCGCCGGCTGGCCCGTGCTGCTGCGCGAAACCGGCGGGGAACCTGTGCCTCAGTCGCATTCGACGGTGAACGTGGCATTGGTGTACGTCGCGCCGCGCAGCGAAGGGGATCATGGCCGGATCGAAAACGCCTACGAGCGGCTGTGCCTGCCGCTGTGCGACGTTCTGCGCGAATGGGGTGGGGTGGCTTCGGTGGGCGAGATCGATGGGGCCTTCTGCGATGGCCGCTACAACGTCAACCTCAATGGCCGCAAGCTGGTCGGCACGGCCCAGCGCTGGCGCCAAGGCCTGGGCGGCAAGCGTCCGGTGGTGCTGGTGCATGGCGCATTGTTGCTGGACGACGAGCGTGAGTCGATGGTGGCGGCGGTCAACCGTTTCAATGAATGCTGCGACCTCGAACAGCGTTGCCGTGCCGACAGCCACATCGCCCTGCATGAGGTCGCGCCCCAGGCGCCTTGGTTCGAGCGCCTGTCGCGGGCTTATGGCGAAGTGCTGGCGGCGCTGCCCAAGGATTAACGGGTGCCGTAGACCACCATGGTCTTGCCTTTGACTTGCACCAAGCTGCGTTCCTCGAGGTCCTTGAGGACGCGGCCGACCATTTCCCGCGAGCAACCGACGATCCGGCCGATTTCCTGGCGAGTGATCTTGATTTGCATGCCGTCTGGGTGGGTCATGGCATCCGGCTGCTTGCACAGGTCGAGCAAGCAACGGGCGACGCGGCCGGTGACATCGAAAAACGCCAGGTCGCCGACCTTGCGCGTGGTGTTGCGCAGGCGCTGGGCCATCTGGCTGCCGAGCGCGTAGAGGATCTCCGGGTCCTGGCGGGCCAGCTCGCGGAACTTGTCGTAGCTGATTTCGGCCACTTCGCACTCGGTCTTGGCGCGTACCCAGGCGCTGCGTTGCTGGTCGCTGCCGGCCGGTTCGAACAGGCCCAGTTCGCCGAAGAAATCACCGCTGTTGAGGTAGGCGATGATCATCTCGTGGCCTTCGTCATCCTCGATGAGGATGGTCACCGAACCCTTGATGATGAACGACAGCGTATCGGCACGGTCGCCAGCGCAGATGATGTTGCTCTTGGCGGTGTAGCGGCGGCGCTGGCAATGCACCAGCAGCTTGTCGATGTTCTTGATCTTGGCGGGTAGGGCAGAGGCAACCATCACGAAATCCTGTTCGATGCGACGCGGAGGCTTTTTATAGAGGCTATCTGGCAGGAGCGCCAGTCGATTGGCGCCAGCTTATCAGACACTGTGGTCGATTAAGCACAAAAGCGCAGCGTCTTGAGCTTTTCCGATAGCTACACAACCCTTAAGCTGACACCCTTTTCCGAATTTCAGGAGTATGGATAGATGAAGGCACGCATCCAGTGGGCCGGCGAAGCGATGTTCCTCGGCGAGTCGGGGAGCGGCCATGTCGTGGTGATGGATGGCCCGCCCGAAGCCGGTGGTCGTAACCTGGGCGTGCGCCCGATGGAAATGCTCCTGCTCGGCCTGGGCGGCTGCAGCAGCTTCGACGTCGTGAGTATCCTGAAAAAGTCGCGCCAGGCGGTAGAAAGCTGCGAGGCGTTCCTCGAAGCGGATCGTGCCGGCGAGGACCCGAAGGTGTTCACCAAGATCCACATGAACTTCGTGGTGAAAGGACGCGGGCTCAAAGAGGCGCAGGTCAAACGCGCGGTCGAGCTGTCGGCCGAGAAGTATTGCTCGGCATCGATCATGCTGGAGCGTGCTGGCGTGGAAATCACCCACGGCTACGAGATCGTCGAGCTGGGTTGAGCCGGACATTGCTGGGGCCGCAAGGCGGCCCCGTCGATCTCAGTTACGCAGCGCCGGCAACGCCGCGAGCAACCACTGCGGCAAGCACTCCCGTGCCGACTGGCTCAAGTGCTCGCGCCGCTTCTGGTACGCCAACCCCAAGCCGATCACCCCGAGGCCGATCAAGGTCAACACAACGGGGAACAGCAGCGAGTTGGCGAACACCTCATACGACAGGTAGCCCAGGTACGCGGCAACCCCCAGCGCTCCGAACACCATGAACACCGGGCGCCGCAACAGTATGGCGATCGCCATCAGCCCTAGATTGATCAGGCAGTAGAAGGCCTTGCCCAGTTCGCTTTCGCTTTCCATCAAGGTCAATCCACCCCAGAAGGCCGCCAGCCCTGCCAGGTAGCCCCAGTGGGCATAGTCCTGGCGCGTGCGGCCATCCACCAGCAGCACGACCACCAGCAAGCCCAGGCCGAACCACAGCGACACCGTGAGGCGCTGCTCCCAGGTAAAGGGCGCGCCATAGACCCAGGCGCTCAGGTCCATCGACATGAACCACAGGGCCACGGCGATCGGCATGGCGATGAATGGATAGGGGACTAACCTCAGCATCAGCAGCCCGGCCACCACTGTCGCGGCCTCCATCAACAGCCAACCGCCGCGCACATAGGCGTAGTAGTCGTGGTAGTCCGTTTGCCCATCGTCAAGTGGCCACCAGCCAACCAGCCGCTCGATGGCGAACACCACCAGTGGCACGATGCTGACCGCGACCGCCGCCAGCACCCCGCCCGCCACAGCCTGGCCGCGTCGCTGCAGATGTAGCGCCAAGCCGGTGAGCAGCAGGATATACAGGCTGGCGATGGCCAGCAGTGCCCAGTCGCCGATGCGCATCCAGGCTTCGTTGAGCAGCCAGCCCATGGCGCCCATGATCAGCAGGGCGCCGAAGTAGAAGGCGGCATGGGCCAGTTGCAAGCTGCCACGCGTTGCCGGTTGTTGGCGCAGGAACGCCAGCAGGGCCTGGTCCTGGCCCGGCTGGAGAACGCCGGCTTGCACGGCGCGCGCCAGGTCCTTGGCGTCGATTCGATCCGTCATGGCGGGCTCAGATGCGGTAGGTGCTCTTGGTCATGACCTTGGCCAACAGGCTCATGCCAAAGCGCACGGGGGCGGGGAAACGATAGCCGCCGGCCTCCAGGGCCGACTCGGCGTGGTGTTCTTCGTCCACGCGCATCTGCTCGAGGATCGCTCGGGACTTTTCGTCCTCATGCGGGAGTTGCTCCAGATGCTCGTCCAGATGCTTGCACACTTGGTGCTCGGTGGCGGCGACGAAGCCCAGGCTGACTTTGTCGCTGACCAGCCCGGCCAGGGCACCAATGCCGAACGACATGCCATAGAACAGCGGATTGAGCACGCTGGGATGGCTGTTGAGCTGGCGGATGCGCTGCTCGCACCAGGCCAGGTGGTCGATTTCTTCCTCGGCGGCATGCTCCATGGCCTTGCGCACCTCGGGCAGCTTCGCGGTCAGGGCCTGGCCCTGGTACAGCGCCTGGGCGCAGACTTCGCCGGTGTGGTTGATACGCATCAGCCCGGCGATATGGCGGGACTGGGCCTCGTCCAGCTCGGCATCCGGCTGGATGATGGCAGGCGATGGGCGGGAAGGTTGGCCGCTGAAGGGCAGCAAGGTGCGCATGGCGGTATCGGCCTGCAGCAACAAGCGGTCGAGCGGCGAGTAGTGACGTTCGGTAGCCATCGGGCACCTCCGCAAGAATGTGCCCGACAGTTTAACGCAATCGATGCGGGGTCGCCTGCCCTGGATCAGCCCGGCGGCCAGTGCATCTGGCGCTGGCCGAGCACGTGCATGTGGATGTGGTAGACGGTCTGCCCACCTTGCTCGTTGCAGTTCATGACCACACGGAAGCCGTCCTCGCAGCCAAGCTCCTTGGCCAGGCGCTGGGCAGTGAACAGGATGTGGCCCGCCAGGCCCTTGTCCTCTTCGGTCAGGTCGTTGAGGGTGCGGATGTGCTTTTTCGGGATGACCAGAAAGTGCACCGGCGCCTGGGGGGCGATGTCGTGGAACGCCAGAACCTGGTCGTCCTCGTAGATGATCTTCGCCGGGATTTCCCGGTTGATGATCTTGATGAATAAATCGTCCACAGCACTTGCTCCATGGTGAGGGTCCGCGCCGAGTTTACTCAGCCCGGCGCCGCTCGCCCAGTGGCTATTCCATTCCGACCGGGCAGTAGCGGCGGTGGATGACGCCGGCCAGCTTGCGCACCAGCCAGGCAGGTAGCAGGCGCGGGGCGAACGCCAGCCAGCGATTGCGTCGTCCGGGAATGATCACGGCGTGGTTGCGGTCCAGCGCGCGCACGGCATACAGGGCGACTTCCTCGGGGCTCAGGCAGCGGCTGTTGCCGTCCAGCCGGGGGATGGGCCGGCGTGCAGAGCGTATCGGGCCGGGGCACAGCACCGAGACCTTGATGCCGGTGCGCTTGAGTTCCTCGCGCAAGGCCTGGGAAAAACTCATCACATAGGCTTTGCTGGCCGCGTACGCGGCCATCCAGGGGCCCGGCGCGATGGCTGCAAGGCCGGCGACGTTGAGGATCTGCCCGCCACCCTGAAGCGCCATCAAGTTGCCGATGGCGTGGCACAAGCGGCTCAAGGCGAGGATGTTGACCTCCAGCAGGTCCTGTTCATCGGCCCACTCATGGGCCAGGAACGGCCCGTAGGTGCGTTGCCCGGCACAGTTGACCAGCAGGTCTATGCGCCGTTCGCCTTCTTCGAGTTCGAGCACGAAGCCCGACAGGCGCAGCGGCTGGCTGAGGTCGCAGGCTCGCAGCAACACCTCGACGCCAAACCGCTGGGTGAGCTCGATGGCCACGGGTTCCAGGGTTTCCCGGTGGCGTGCCACCAGGATCAGGTTGCGCCCGCGCCGCGCCAGGGCTTCCGCCAGGGCCAGGCCCAGGCCGCTGGAAGCGCCGGTGATCATGGCGTAACGGGTCATGCAAGGCTCCTGATGGCGGGTGAGGGCACGTAGTGTACAGCGCGTGACTGGGCAAAGTGTTGCCTTTCGTATCGGCGCTCAAGGTGCCTAGAACGGCTTGACCACCACCAGGATGACGATCGCCAGCAGGAACAACACCGGCACTTCGTTGAACCAGCGGTAATACACGTGGCTGCGGGTGTTGGTGCCGTTGGCGAAGCGCTTGCGCTGGGCGCTGCACATGTGGTGATAGCCGGTTAGCAGGATGACCAGGGTGAGCTTGGCGTGCAGCCAGCCCTGGCTGAGCCAGCCCGGCGTCAGGTAGAGCATCCAGGCGCCGAACACGTAGGTGGCGACCATGGCCGGGTTCATGATGCCGCGAAACAGTTTGCGCTCCATGACCACGAAGCGGTCCTGGCTGACTTTGTCTTCGCTTTGCGCGTGGTACACGAACAGGCGCGGCAGGTAGAACAGGCCGGCGAACCAGCAGACGACACTGACGATATGCAGCGCTTTGATCCATAGATAGAGCATGGAGGGAGTTCCTTCAGGATTCACGGTCGTCAGATAGTAGAGGCCAAGTGCCCGAAGGAACACCTGAAGAGTTGTTACAGGCGCCCCAGGCCCCTATTATCGTGCGCTTTCCAGTGGGCTCGTTGAAAAGGGGCAAGCGTTATGATCAAGGTCGGTATCGTCGGCGGCACGGGTTACACCGGTGTCGAACTGTTGCGTCTGCTGGCACAGCACCCGCAGGCAGAAGTCGCAGTCATCACGTCACGCTCCGAAGCGGGCGTTGCCGTCGCCGACATGTACCCGAACCTGCGCGGTCACTACGACGGCCTGGCCTTCAGCGTTCCGGACAGCAAGACCCTGGCAGCCTGCGACGTGGTGTTCTTCGCCACTCCGCACGGTGTCGCCCACGCCCTGGCCGGCGAGTTGCTGGCAGCGGGCACCAAGGTCATCGACCTGTCGGCCGACTTCCGCCTGCAGGACGCCACCGAGTGGGGCAAATGGTATGGCCAGCCGCACGGCGCACCCGAGCTGCTCAAGGACGCCGTCTACGGCCTGCCCGAGGTCAACCGCGAGAAGATTCGCCAGGCTCGCCTGATTGCCGTGCCGGGTTGCTACCCGACCGCTACCCAGCTGGGCTTCCTGCCGCTGCTCGAAGCCGGCCTGGCCGACACTTCGCGCCTTATCGCCGACTGCAAGTCGGGCGTCAGCGGCGCCGGTCGCGGGGCCGCCGTGGGCTCGCTGTTCTGTGAGGCGGGCGAGAGCATGAAGGCCTATGCCGTGAAGGGCCACCGCCACCTCCCGGAAATCAGCCAGGGCCTGCGCCAGGCTGCAGGCAAGGACATCGGCCTGACCTTCGTGCCGCACCTGACGCCGATGATCCGCGGCATCCATGCAACCCTGTACGCAACGGTCGCCGATACCTCGGTCGACCTCCAGGCGCTGTTCGAGAAGCGCTATGCCGATGAACCGTTCGTCGACGTGATGCCGGCCGGTAGCCATCCAGAAACCCGCAGCGTGCGCGGTGCCAACGTCTGCCGCATCGCTGTCCACCGCCCGCAAGGTGGTGACCTGGTGGTGGTACTGTCGGTCATCGACAACCTGGTCAAGGGCGCATCGGGCCAGGCGGTACAGAACCTCAACATCCTGTTTGGCCTGGACGAGCGCATGGGGCTGTCCCACGCCGGCCTGCTGCCGTAACTGCCTGGTTGTCGAAAAGGCCCGCCTCGTGCGGGCCTTTTTCTTTGCACAGACTAAAGCCGCACAATTCTTGACCAATTTTCTCGGGGAAGCGGATAATGCGCGTCATCGAGTTTTATGGCGGCACCAGCGCCGGGAGAATCAACATGAGCGTCGAAACCTTTACCCCTACGGTTCTTGAATTTACCCACGGGGCTGCACAAAAGGTGAAGACCCTGGTCACCGAGGAAGGCAATGATCGTCTGAAGTTGCGTGTATTCGTGACGGGCGGCGGCTGCTCGGGCTTCCAGTATGGCTTCACTTTCGATGAAGACGTGGCCGAGGACGACACCATCGTCGAGCGCGAAGGCGTATCGCTGGTAGTCGACCCGATGAGCTTCCAGTACCTGGCCGGCGCCGAGGTGGATTACCAGGAAGGTCTGGAAGGTTCGCGTTTCGTGATCAAGAACCCGAACGCGGCCACCACCTGCGGTTGCGGTTCTTCGTTCTCGATCTGAGGGCAGCAGGTACGAAAACGCCGCGCATTTGCGCGGCGTTTTGCATTGTGGCCAGTGTTAGGCGGGGTAGATTGCCCCGAGAATGCGCAGCCCCTTGGCCGCGGTAACGCTCGGGCGGTTGGCGGGGATGCCTTCCAGGCAGCAGTGAGCGAGCCAAGCGAAGGCCATGCCCTCGACCCAGTCCGGGTCTACGCCATGGGCGTCGGTGCTGGCGACCTGGGCTCCAGGCAGCAGTGCGGCCAGGCGGGCCATCAAGGCGCCATTACGTGCACCGCCGCCGCAGACCAGTAGCGCTTCGGTACCCTGCTGGGCATTACCCAGCGATTCGATGATGCTGCGTGCGGTCAGTTCGAGCAGCGTGGCCTGCACGTCTTCGTCACGATAGCCGGGCAGACGGGACAGGTGGCCTTGCAGCCAAGGCAGGTTGAATACCTCGCGACCGGTGCTCTTTGGGCCGGCACCGGCAAAGAATGGATCGCCCAGCATCGCCGCGAGTAGCTCGTCGATCACCTTTCCAGTTGCCGCCCAGGCCCCATCGGCGTCATAGCGCTGGCCGCACTGCTGCTCGATCCAGGCATCCATCAGCACGTTGCCCGGTCCGCAATCGAAGCCATGTACCGGCGTGTCCCGCGCGATCAGGCTGAGGTTGCTGAAACCGCCTACATTGAGTACCGCCAAACGTTGGCCCAGGTGACCGAACAAGGTCTCGTGGAAGGCCGGTACCAGTGGTGCGCCTTGTCCACCTGCAGCCACGTCGCGGCGACGGAAGTCGGCCACCACGCTGATGCCGGTGAGCTCGGCGAGCAGGGCGGGGTTGCCGATCTGCACGGTGAAGCCCTGGGACGGCTCGTGGCGGATGGTTTGGCCGTGACTGCCAATGGCACGGATGGCTCGGGGCTCGAGGCCCTGGCGCGCCAGCAGTACCTGGATGCCTTCGGCGGCGAGGGTGGCCCACTGGTTCTCCGCCAGCGCGGCGCGCACGATCTCGTCAGGACCGCTGGCGCATAGGCTCAGCAGGTGCTGGCGAAGCTCGGTCGGCATCGGCAGGTAGTGGGTGGCGAGCAGGCGGGGCTGCTCGCTCTGTTCGATCAGGGCGATATCCAGACCATCGAGGCTGGTGCCGGACATCACCCCCAGGTAGAGCGCCATGGCTCAGCGCTTGTTCGCGGCGAGCAGGGTAGCCTTTTCCTGATCCATACGGGCGATCAGCGGTTGGCTCTGCTGCAGGAAGCGCGAACGCTCGGCCTTGGCGATCGGATCGGCCATCGGCACTTTCTGGCTCAGCGGATCGACGTGCACACCGTTGACCTGGAATTCATAGTGCAGATGAGGGCCGGTGGACAGGCCGGTAGTACCGATATAGCCGATGATCTGGCCTTGCTTGACGCTGCTGCCGGTCTTGATGCCCTTGGCAAAGCCCTGCATGTGACCGTACAGGGTCTTGTAGCGATTGCCGTGGGCAATGATCACGGTGTTGCCGTAGCCGCCACGGCGGCCAGCCAGCTCGATACGGCCATCGCCGGCGGCTTTGATCGGGGTGCCGCGGGGCGCGGCGTAGTCCACACCCTTGTGCGCGCGAATCTTGTTGAGGATCGGGTGCTTGCGGCCGGCGGAGAATCGCGAGCTGATCCGGGCGAAATCTACCGGGGTGCGGATGAACGCCTTGCGCAGGCTGTTGCCGTCGGCCGTGTAGTAGTTGGTGTTGCCCTGCTTGTTGGTATAGCGCACTGCGGTGTAGGTCTTGCCGCGGTTGGTGAAACGTGCCGACAGGATATTGCCGGTTCCGACCACCTTGCCGTCCATGACCTTCTGCTCGTACACCACGTCGAATTCGTCGCCGGGACGGATGTCCTGGGCGAAGTCGATGTCGTAGCCCAGCACGCGAGCCATGTCCATGGTCAGGCTGTGGGAGAGGCCGGCACGTTGGGCCGAGGCCGAAAGTGAACTCTTGATCACGCCGTGGGCGTAGGCGCTGCGTACTACGGGCTTGCTGATTTCGCGATCGAAGCTGTAGCCCTTGTCGGTCTTGCTCAGGCGAATGGTCTCGAGATTGCTGACCTTGCTGTGCAGACTGGCCAGTTGGCCGTCCTTGTCGAGCTCGAACTGCAGCACCTGGCCGTGCTTGAGTTGGCTGAATTGCTTGGCCTGCTTGTTGCTGGCGAGCACGTCGTGAACCACGTTGGCCGGCAGGCCGACCTTGGCGAACAGGGTGGACAGGGTATCGCCCTTGGCAACCGTCACTTCGCGGTGGCCAGGTTGCTTGGCTTCGGGCTGTGCTTCGCTGGTTGCCTGTTCGGTAGGCTGTTCGGCGCCTTCGATCTGTGCGAAAGGCGGGGTTTGATCGCCCGCAGCCTGCTCCACAGGGGCTGCGTCGGATTGATCTTTGAGTTGTTCGGCCGGGCTTTCCAGCTCCAGGCTGAGGGTGGTTCTCTTGGCTTCGACTTCGCTGGAAGGGAATACCAGCAAGGCCAGGCTGAGCAGGGCGGCGATGCCGCTAGCGGCCAACAGATGGCTTTTCGGATAAAGCGGGGGCGCTTTAGGCGTTTCGTTGGTCATAGGTAAAAAGACTTTGAAAATGTGAAAAGGAAAAGATGAATGACATGATGAAGATGAAATAACTGTATAAAATATAACCAAATCCAGTTTCGCGCAAGGGCGCGTAGACGCCGCAAGGCGCCTGCCGGGTCACATTCCATTGCGAAACTTGTATTTGATGGCCGATCTTGTATGGTTGGCTCCCCTTGAATCTGAGCCTTGCGGGTCTGTCTATGAAGTCGGTTGAAGAGCAGCTGGCGCTTATCAAGCGCGGTGCGGAAGAAGTGTTGGTCGAGTCGGAACTGGTTGAGAAGCTCAAGCGCGGCCAGCCACTGCGTATCAAGGCAGGCTTCGACCCGACTGCGCCGGACCTGCACTTGGGGCACACGGTGCTGATCAACAAGCTGCGCCAGTTCCAGGAGCTGGGGCACCAGGTGATCTTCCTGATCGGTGACTTCACCGGGATGATCGGTGACCCGAGCGGCAAGAGTGCCACTCGCCCGCCGCTGACGCGCGAGCAGGTGCTGGAGAATGCCGAGACCTATAAGCAGCAGGTGTTCAAGATTCTCGACCCGGCCAAGACCGAGGTGGCATTCAACTCCACCTGGATGGACAAGCTGACGCCCGCCGACTTCATCCGCCTGGCGTCGCAGTACACCGTGGCGCGCATGCTCGAGCGTGACGATTTCGACAAGCGCTACACCACCAATCAGCCGATCGCCATCCATGAGTTCCTTTACCCGCTGGTGCAGGGATATGACTCGGTGGCGCTCAAGGCGGACGTCGAGCTTGGCGGCACCGACCAGAAGTTCAACCTGCTGATGGGGCGCGAATTGCAGCGCGCCTACGGCCAGGAAGCGCAGAACATCGTCACCATGCCCTTGCTCGAAGGGCTCGATGGCGTGAAGAAGATGTCCAAGTCGCTGGGTAACTATGTCGGTATCCAGGAAGCGCCGGGTGTGATGTACAGCAAGCTGGTGTCGATCCCGGACACGCTGATGTGGCGCTACTTCGAGCTGCTGAGCTTCCGCTCGATGGAGGAGATCGATCAGTTCCGTGCCGATGTGGCCGCTGGCGCGAACCCGCGGGACATCAAGATCAAGTTGGCCGAAGAGATCGTTGCGCGATTCCATGGCGAGGAGGCTGCTGCCAACGCTCACCGTGCGGCGGGTAACCGTATGAAAGAGGGTGAACTGCCCGAAGACCTGCCGGAAGTCGAGGTTGTTGCCGCTGAGGACCTGCCGATTGCTGCTGTACTGAACCGTGCGGGCCTGGTGAAGAACTCGGCGCAAGCGCGGGACCTGCTTAGCGGTGGTGCTGTGAAGGTGGACGGGGCGGTGGTCGAGCGTGATTTCATGTTCGCTATTGGCGCCACGCATGTCTGCCAGGCTGGCAAGAAAGCCTTCGCTCGGGTGACCTTGAAGGCAGAGTGATGGTTGCGCTTGCTTAGCTATATAAAAGCGGGGAGGCCGGCAGGCCTCCCCGCTTTGCTTTTGGGCTTTTTGCTAAATATCTGATTATCTTCAAATTAAGTGTTGACGCCGTTTCTAATCTCCTTATAATGCGCACCACTTCCAGCGACAACGGAACGAAAAACTCCTTGAGATTCAACGAGTTAGATAGTTCGGTAGGTGCTGAAAGGGCTTCGATCAACTGATCGGCAGCGGTGAAAAAGGCAGTTGACAGCGGTTTTAAACGCTGTATTATTCGCCTCCCGCTACGAGAGATCGCAGCGAGTCAAGTGTTTGAAGCTAAACGAGTTTCTCGGAAAAAACTTCAAAATAAACGCTTGACACGAAATGAGGAAAGCGTAGAATGCGCGCCTCGGTTGAGACGAAACGCTCTTAACCAAACGCTCTTTAACAAATTGAATCAAGCAATTCGTGTGGGTGCTTGTGAGTACGGACTGATAGTCAAAAAGATTATCAGCATCACAAGTGACCATGCGAGAAATCACATAGTCATTTGAGATTGCTGAGCCAAGTTTAGGGTTTCTTAAAAACCCAAGCAGTATTGAACTGAAGAGTTTGATCATGGCTCAGATTGAACGCTGGCGGCAGGCCTAACACATGCAAGTCGAGCGGATGACGGGAGCTTGCTCCTTGATTCAGCGGCGGACGGGTGAGTAATGCCTAGGAATCTGCCTGGTAGTGGGGGACAACGTTTCGAAAGGAACGCTAATACCGCATACGTCCTACGGGAGAAAGCAGGGGACCTTAGGGCCTTGCGCTATCAGATGAGCCTAGGTCGGATTAGCTAGTTGGTGAGGTAATGGCTCACCAAGGCGACGATCCGTAACTGGTCTGAGAGGATGATCAGTCACACTGGAACTGAGACACGGTCCAGACTCCTACGGGAGGCAGCAGTGGGGAATATTGGACAATGGGCGAAAGCCTGATCCAGCCATGCCGCGTGTGTGAAGAAGGTCTTCGGATTGTAAAGCACTTTAAGTTGGGAGGAAGGGCAGTAAGTTAATACCTTGCTGTTTTGACGTTACCGACAGAATAAGCACCGGCTAACTCTGTGCCAGCAGCCGCGGTAATACAGAGGGTGCAAGCGTTAATCGGAATTACTGGGCGTAAAGCGCGCGTAGGTGGTTTGTTAAGTTGGATGTGAAAGCCCCGGGCTCAACCTGGGAACTGCATCCAAAACTGGCAAGCTAGAGTACGGTAGAGGGTGGTGGAATTTCCTGTGTAGCGGTGAAATGCGTAGATATAGGAAGGAACACCAGTGGCGAAGGCGACCACCTGGACTGATACTGACACTGAGGTGCGAAAGCGTGGGGAGCAAACAGGATTAGATACCCTGGTAGTCCACGCCGTAAACGATGTCAACTAGCCGTTGGAATCCTTGAGATTTTAGTGGCGCAGCTAACGCATTAAGTTGACCGCCTGGGGAGTACGGCCGCAAGGTTAAAACTCAAATGAATTGACGGGGGCCCGCACAAGCGGTGGAGCATGTGGTTTAATTCGAAGCAACGCGAAGAACCTTACCAGGCCTTGACATGCAGAGAACTTTCCAGAGATGGATTGGTGCCTTCGGGAACTCTGACACAGGTGCTGCATGGCTGTCGTCAGCTCGTGTCGTGAGATGTTGGGTTAAGTCCCGTAACGAGCGCAACCCTTGTCCTTAGTTACCAGTACGTTATGGTGGGCACTCTAAGGAGACTGCCGGTGACAAACCGGAGGAAGGTGGGGATGACGTCAAGTCATCATGGCCCTTACGGCCTGGGCTACACACGTGCTACAATGGTCGGTACAGAGGGTTGCCAAGCCGCGAGGTGGAGCTAATCTCACAAAACCGATCGTAGTCCGGATCGCAGTCTGCAACTCGACTGCGTGAAGTCGGAATCGCTAGTAATCGCGAATCAGAATGTCGCGGTGAATACGTTCCCGGGCCTTGTACACACCGCCCGTCACACCATGGGAGTGGGTTGCACCAGAAGTAGCTAGTCTAACCTTCGGGAGGACGGTTACCACGGTGTGATTCATGACTGGGGTGAAGTCGTAACAAGGTAGCCGTAGGGGAACCTGCGGCTGGATCACCTCCTTAATCGACGACATCAGCCTGCTGATGAGCTCCCACACGAATTGCTTGATTCAAGAAGTTGAAGACGATCAAGACCCTATATAGGTCTGTAGCTCAGTTGGTTAGAGCGCACCCCTGATAAGGGTGAGGTCGGCAGTTCAAATCTGCCCAGACCTACCAATATGCGGGGCCATAGCTCAGCTGGGAGAGCGCCTGCCTTGCACGCAGGAGGTCAGCGGTTCGATCCCGCTTGGCTCCACCACGTTTGCTGTAACGCGTAGTACTTGGTCAGAACTTAGAAATGAACATTCGTGAATGAATGTTGATTTCTGACTTTTGTCAGATCGTTCTTTAAAAATTCGGATATGTGATAGATATAGACTGAACACCAGTTTCACTGCTGGTGGATCAGGCTAAGGTAAAATTTGTGAGTTCTGCGCGAAAGCGCAACGTACGAATTTTCGGCGAATGTCGTCTTCACAGTATAACCAGATTGCTTGGGGTTATATGGTCAAGTGAAGAAGCGCATACGGTGGATGCCTTGGCAGTCAGAGGCGATGAAAGACGTGGTAGCCTGCGATAAGCTTTGGGGAGTCGGCAAACAGACTGTGATCCAGAGATCTCTGAATGGGGGAACCCACTCAGCACAAGCTGAGTATCTTGTACTGAATACATAGGTGCAAGAGGCGAACCAGGGGAACTGAAACATCTAAGTACCCTGAGGAAAAGAAATCAACCGAGATTCCCTTAGTAGTGGCGAGCGAACGGGGACCAGCCCTTAAGTTGATTTGAGATTAGTGGAACGCTCTGGAAAGTGCGGCCATAGTGGGTGATAGCCCCGTACACGAAAATCTCTTATCAATGAAATCGAGTAGGACGGAGCACGAGAAACTTTGTCTGAATATGGGGGGACCATCCTCCAAGGCTAAATACTACTGACTGACCGATAGTGAACCAGTACCGTGAGGGAAAGGCGAAAAGAACCCCGGAGAGGGGAGTGAAATAGAACCTGAAACCGTATGCGTACAAGCAGTGGGAGCCTACTTTGTTAGGTGACTGCGTACCTTTTGTATAATGGGTCAGCGACTTATATTCAGTGGCGAGCTTAACCGAATAGGGGAGGCGTAGCGAAAGCGAGTCTTAATAGGGCGTTTAGTCGCTGGGTATAGACCCGAAACCGGGCGATCTATCCATGGGCAGGTTGAAGGTTAGGTAACACTGACTGGAGGACCGAACCGACTACCGTTGAAAAGTTAGCGGATGACCTGTGGATCGGAGTGAAAGGCTAATCAAGCTCGGAGATAGCTGGTTCTCCTCGAAAGCTATTTAGGTAGCGCCTCATGTATCACTGTAGGGGGTAGAGCACTGTTTCGGCTAGGGGGTCATCCCGACTTACCAAACCGATGCAAACTCCGAATACCTACAAGTGCCGAGCATGGGAGACACACGGCGGGTGCTAACGTCCGTCGTGAAAAGGGAAACAACCCAGACCGTCAGCTAAGGTCCCAAAGTCATGGTTAAGTGGGAAACGATGTGGGAAGGCTTAGACAGCTAGGAGGTTGGCTTAGAAGCAGCCATCCTTTAAAGAAAGCGTAATAGCTCACTAGTCGAGTCGGCCTGCGCGGAAGATGTAACGGGGCTCAAACCATGCACCGAAGCTACGGGTATCATCGTATGATGATGCGGTAGAGGAGCGTTCTGTAAGCCTGTGAAGGTGAGTTGAGAAGCTTGCTGGAGGTATCAGAAGTGCGAATGCTGACATGAGTAACGACAATGGGAGTGAAAAACTCCCACGCCGAAAGACCAAGGTTTCCTGCGCAACGTTAATCGACGCAGGGTTAGTCGGTCCCTAAGGCGAGGCTGAAAAGCGTAGTCGATGGAAAACAGGTTAATATTCCTGTACTTCCAGTTATTGCGATGGAGGGACGGAGAAGGCTAGGCCAGCTTGGCGTTGGTTGTCCAAGTTTAAGGTGGTAGGCTGAGATCTTAGGCAAATCCGGGATTTCAAGGCCGAGAGCTGATGACGAGTTGCCTTTAGGCGACGAAGTGGTTGATGCCATGCTTCCAAGAAAAGCTCCTAAGCTTCAGATAACTGGGAACCGTACCCCAAACCGACACAGGTGGTTAGGTAGAGAATACCAAGGCGCTTGAGAGAACTCGGGTGAAGGAACTAGGCAAAATGGCACCGTAACTTCGGGAGAAGGTGCGCCGGTGAGGGTGAAGCACTTGCTGCGTAAGCCCACGCCGGTCGAAGATACCAGGCCGCTGCGACTGTTTATTAAAAACACAGCACTCTGCAAAACGAAAGTGGACGTAACCTTGCTGTTTTGACGTTACCGACAGAATAAGCACCGGCTAACTCTGTGCCAGCAGCCGCGGTAATACAGAGGGTGCAAGCGTTAATCGGAATTACTGGGCGTAAAGCGCGCGTAGGTGGTTTGTTAAGTTGGATGTGAAAGCCCCGGGCTCAACCTGGGAACTGCATCCAAAACTGGCAAGCTAGAGTACGGTAGAGGGTGGTGGAATTTCCTGTGTAGCGGTGAAATGCGTAGATATAGGAAGGAACACCAGTGGCGAAGGCGACCACCTGGACTGATACTGACACTGAGGTGCGAAAGCGTGGGGAGCAAACAGGATTAGAATACCCTGGTAGTCCACGCCGTAAACGATGTCAACTAGCCGTTGGAATCCTTGAGATTTTAGTGGCGCAGCTAACGCATTAAGTTGACCGCCTGGGGAGTACGGCCGCAAGGTTAAAACTCAAATGAATTGACGGGGGGCCGCACAAGCGGTGGAGCATGTGGTTTAATTCGAAGCAACGCGAAGAACCTTACCAGGCCTTGACATGCAGAGAACTTTCCAGAGATGGATTGGTGCCTTCGGGAACTCTGACACAGGTGCTGCATGGCTGTCGTCAGCTCGTGTCGTGAGATGTTGGGTTAAGTCCCGTAACGAGCGCAACCCTTGTCCTTAGTTACCAGTACGTTATGGTGGGCACTCTAAGGAGACTGCCGGTGACAAACCGGAGGAAGGTGGGGATGACGTCAAGTCATCATGGCCCTTACGGCCTGGGCTACACACGTGCTACAATGGTCGGTACAGAGGGTTGCCAAGCCGCGAGGTGGAGCTAATCTCACAAAACCGATCGTAGTCCGGATCGCAGTCTGCAACTCGACTGCGTGAAGTCGGAATCGCTAGTAATCGCGAATCAGAATGTCGCGGTGAATACGTTCCCGGGCCTTGTACACACCGCCCGTCACACCATGGGAGTGGGTTGCACCAGAAGTAGCTAGTCTAACCTTCGGGAGGACGGTTACCACGGTGTGATTCATGACTGGGGTGAAGTCGTAACAAGGTAGCCGTAGGGGAACCTGCGGCTGGATCACCTCCTTAATCGACGACATCAGCCTGCTGATGAGCTCCCACACGAATTGCTTGATTCAAGAAGTTGAAGACGATCAAGACCCTATATAGGTCTGTAGCTCAGTTGGTTAGAGCGCACCCCTGATAAGGGTGAGGTCGGCAGTTCAAATCTGCCCAGACCTACCAATATGCGGGGCCATAGCTCAGCTGGGAGAGCGCCTGCCTTGCACGCAGGAGGTCAGCGGTTCGATCCCGCTTGGCTCCACCACGTTTGCTGTAACGCGTAGTACTTGGTCAGAACTTAGAAATGAACATTCGTGAATGAATGTTGATTTCTGACTTTTGTCAGATCGTTCTTTAAAAATTCGGATATGTGATAGATATAGACTGAACACCAGTTTCACTGCTGGTGGATCAGGCTAAGGTAAAATTTGTGAGTTCTGCGCGAAAGCGCAACGTACGAATTTTCGGCGAATGTCGTCTTCACAGTATAACCAGATTGCTTGGGGTTATATGGTCAAGTGAAGAAGCGCATACGGTGGATGCCTTGGCAGTCAGAGGCGATGAAAGACGTGGTAGCCTGCGATAAGCTTTGGGGAGTCGGCAAACAGACTGTGATCCAGAGATCTCTGAATGGGGGAACCCACTCAGCACAAGCTGAGTATCTTGTACTGAATACATAGGTGCAAGAGGCGAACCAGGGGAACTGAAACATCTAAGTACCCTGAGGAAAAGAAATCAACCGAGATTCCCTTAGTAGTGGCGAGCGAACGGGGACCAGCCCTTAAGTTGATTTGAGATTAGTGGAACGCTCTGGAAAGTGCGGCCATAGTGGGTGATAGCCCCGTACACGAAAATCTCTTATCAATGAAATCGAGTAGGACGGAGCACGAGAAACTTTGTCTGAATATGGGGGGACCATCCTCCAAGGCTAAATACTACTGACTGACCGATAGTGAACCAGTACCGTGAGGGAAAGGCGAAAAGAACCCCGGAGAGGGGAGTGAAATAGAACCTGAAACCGTATGCGTACAAGCAGTGGGAGCCTACTTTGTTAGGTGACTGCGTACCTTTTGTATAATGGGTCAGCGACTTATATTCAGTGGCGAGCTTAACCGAATAGGGGAGGCGTAGCGAAAGCGAGTCTTAATAGGGCGTTTAGTCGCTGGGTATAGACCCGAAACCGGGCGATCTATCCATGGGCAGGTTGAAGGTTAGGTAACACTGACTGGAGGACCGAACCGACTACCGTTGAAAAGTTAGCGGATGACCTGTGGATCGGAGTGAAAGGCTAATCAAGCTCGGAGATAGCTGGTTCTCCTCGAAAGCTATTTAGGTAGCGCCTCATGTATCACTGTAGGGGGTAGAGCACTGTTTCGGCTAGGGGGTCATCCCGACTTACCAAACCGATGCAAACTCCGAATACCTACAAGTGCCGAGCATGGGAGACACACGGCGGGTGCTAACGTCCGTCGTGAAAAGGGAAACAACCCAGACCGTCAGCTAAGGTCCCAAAGTCATGGTTAAGTGGGAAACGATGTGGGAAGGCTTAGACAGCTAGGAGGTTGGCTTAGAAGCAGCCATCCTTTAAAGAAAGCGTAATAGCTCACTAGTCGAGTCGGCCTGCGCGGAAGATGTAACGGGGCTCAAACCATGCACCGAAGCTACGGGTATCATCGTATGATGATGCGGTAGAGGAGCGTTCTGTAAGCCTGTGAAGGTGAGTTGAGAAGCTTGCTGGAGGTATCAGAAGTGCGAATGCTGACATGAGTAACGACAATGGGAGTGAAAAACTCCCACGCCGAAAGACCAAGGTTTCCTGCGCAACGTTAATCGACGCAGGGTTAGTCGGTCCCTAAGGCGAGGCTGAAAAGCGTAGTCGATGGAAAACAGGTTAATATTCCTGTACTTCCAGTTATTGCGATGGAGGGACGGAGAAGGCTAGGCCAGCTTGGCGTTGGTTGTCCAAGTTTAAGGTGGTAGGCTGAGATCTTAGGCAAATCCGGGATTTCAAGGCCGAGAGCTGATGACGAGTTGCCTTTAGGCGACGAAGTGGTTGATGCCATGCTTCCAAGAAAAGCTCCTAAGCTTCAGATAACTGGGAACCGTACCCCAAACCGACACAGGTGGTTAGGTAGAGAATACCAAGGCGCTTGAGAGAACTCGGGTGAAGGAACTAGGCAAAATGGCACCGTAACTTCGGGAGAAGGTGCGCCGGTGAGGGTGAAGCACTTGCTGCGTAAGCCCACGCCGGTCGAAGATACCAGGCCGCTGCGACTGTTTATTAAAAACACAGCACTCTGCAAACACGAAAGTGGACGTATAGGGTGTGACGCCTGCCCGGTGCCGGAAGGTTAATTGATGGGGTTAGCGCAAGCGAAGCTCTTGATCGAAGCCCCGGTAAACGGCGGCCGTAACTATAACGGTCCTAAGGTAGCGAAATTCCTTGTCGGGTAAGTTCCGACCTGCACGAATGGCGTAACGATGGCGGCGCTGTCTCCACCCGAGACTCAGTGAAATTGAAATCGCTGTGAAGATGCAGTGTATCCGCGGCTAGACGGAAAGACCCCGTGAACCTTTACTATAGCTTTGCACTGGACTTTGAATTTGCTTGTGTAGGATAGGTGGGAGGCTTTGAAGTGGGGACGCCAGTTCTCATGGAGCCATCCTTGAAATACCACCCTGGCAACTTTGAGGTTCTAACTCAGGTCCGTTATCCGGATCGAGGACAGTGTATGGTGGGTAGTTTGACTGGGGCGGTCTCCTCCCAAAGAGTAACGGAGGAGTACGAAGGTGCGCTCAGACCGGTCGGAAATCGGTCGTAGAGTATAAAGGCAAAAGCGCGCTTGACTGCGAGACAAACACGTCGAGCAGGTACGAAAGTAGGTCTTAGTGATCCGGTGGTTCTGTATGGAAGGGCCATCGCTCAACGGATAAAAGGTACTCCGGGGATAACAGGCTGATACCGCCCAAGAGTTCATATCGACGGCGGTGTTTGGCACCTCGATGTCGGCTCATCACATCCTGGGGCTGAAGCCGGTCCCAAGGGTATGGCTGTTCGCCATTTAAAGTGGTACGCGAGCTGGGTTTAGAACGTCGTGAGACAGTTCGGTCCCTATCTGCCGTGGACGTTTGAGATTTGAGAGGGGCTGCTCCTAGTACGAGAGGACCGGAGTGGACGAACCTCTGGTGTTCCGGTTGTCACGCCAGTGGCATTGCCGGGTAGCTATGTTCGGAAGAGATAACCGCTGAAAGCATCTAAGCGGGAAACTTGCCTCAAGATGAGATCTCACTGGGATCTTGAATCCCCTAAAGGGCCGTCGAAGACTACGACGTTGATAGGTTGGGTGTGTAAGCGCTGTGAGGCGTTGAGCTAACCAATACTAATTGCCCGTGAGGCTTGACCATATAACACCCAAGCAATTTGTGCGCTGAGCCAAATTGTGGTGGTGAAGACGGAAGAACCGAAAATTCGGCTCACAAATTAAAAGCAGCACAAATTCACATATCCGAATTCGCTGGGCTGTCCATCTGGACATTCTGGCAACAGAATTTCTTGACGACCATAGAGCATTGGAACCACCTGATCCCATCCCGAACTCAGCAGTGAAACGATGCATCGCCGATGGTAGTGTGGGGTTTCCCCATGTGAGAGTAGGTCATCGTCAAGATTCATTTCGCAAAACCCCTATCTGCGCGAGCAGGTAGGGGTTTTGTCTTTGTGCGCTAATCGCCCCGGATCGAGGGTTTGGCTGGCACCCTTTCCGCGACACGAGGCTGCGCCTACAGGTATCATGCCAGCCTTATTCCAAGTCGAGACTGGCATGCTGAAGTTGTTGAATCTTCTTAAGGATGGCCGCTTCCATTCTGGGGAAGCCCTGGGCGCCGCCCTGGGTGTAAGCCGCAGCGCCGTTTGGAAACAGCTGCAGCACCTGGAGAGCGAACTCAACCTGACCATTCACAAGGTCCGTGGACGCGGTTATCAATTGGCGGCGCCGCTGGTCCTGCTCGATGAGCAGGCGATTGCGGGTTTCGTCGAGGGTGAGCGCTGGCCGGTCTTCATTCATGACACCATTGACTCCACCAATGCCGAAGGTTTGCGTCTTGCAACCGATGGGCAGGCTGCGCCGTTCGTGGTGCTGGCCGAGCGTCAAAGTGCCGGTAGAGGGCGGCGGGGGCGCCAATGGGTCAGCCCATTTGCAGAGAACCTCTACTACAGCCTGGTCTTGCGCGTCGATGGCGGCATGCGCCAGCTCGAGGGCTTGAGCCTGGTGGTGGGGCTTGCCGTCATGCGTACCCTGCAAGCTTTCGGTCTCGAGAAAGTCGGTCTGAAGTGGCCCAATGATGTATTGGTAGATGGGCGGAAGATCACCGGCATACTGCTAGAGTTGGTCGGTGATCCAGCCGATGTCTGTCATGTAGTGCTCGGGATTGGTGTCAATGTGAACATGCAGGTCAATGACCTGGTCGATCAGCAATGGACATCCATGCGCCGCGAAGTGGGCCAGGTAGTCGACCGAAATCGTCTGGTCGCCGAGCTCAGTCAGCATCTACAGCGTGAGATGGCTCGCCATCGCCGCTACGGGTTTGCTGCTTTCCAGGAGGAGTGGGAGCGTGCGCACCTCTGGCAGGGGCGAAAGGTCTCGCTGATCGCAGGCACTACCACCATCGACGGTATCGCGCTCGGGGTGGATGGGCAGGGCGCGATACGCCTTGAGGTCGACGGTGTGGAAAAGAGCTTCAGTGGTGGTGAGCTCAGTTTGAGGTTGCGTGATGATTCTTGAGCTCGATTGCGGAAACAGCTTCATCAAGTGGCGGGTCATCCACGCCGCCGAAGCGACGATGGTGGGTGGTGGTATCGTCGACTCCGACCAGGCGCTGCTCGGTGCGGTGACCCGCCTCGCGACGGCTCGGTTGACCGGTTGTCGCATCGTCAGCGTGCGCAGTGAGGAAGAAACCGCCGTGCTGTGCGCGCTGATTGCCCATGAATTCGGGGTCCAGGCGCATGTCGCTCAGCCGGCAGCCGAAATGGCCGGTGTGCGTAACGGTTATGAGGACTATCAGCGCTTGGGCATGGATCGGTGGCTGGCGGTGCTGGGGGCTTATCACCTGGCCAAGGGTGCTTGCCTGATCATCGATCTTGGGACTGCCGCCAAGGCAGACTTCGTCAGTGCCGATGGCGAGCACCTGGGCGGTTACATCTGTCCGGGCATGCCGTTGATGCGCAGTCAGCTACGTACCCACACTCGACGGATTCGCTATGACGATGCATCCGCGGAGCGCGCGTTGACCAGTCTTCAGCCCGGGCGCTCCACGGTCGAAGCGGTCGAGCGTGGTTGCGTGCTCATGCTCCAGGGGTTTGCCCGCACCCAGCTCGAGCAGGCGCGCGCACATTGGGGAGATGATTTCACGGTGTTCCTTACCGGGGGCGATGCACCACTGGTGCGTGAAGCTGTACCCCAGGCGCGTGTCGTTCCCGACCTGGTATTCGTAGGCCTGGCAATGGCCTGTCCGTTGGATTGAGGTGCCTATGCGTTGGTTGTTTCTGTTGTTGCTGGTGCTCAATATCGTCTATTACGTCTGGCACCAGCAGGAAGCCCCGCTGAAGGTCAAGGAAGTCGCGCCTCTGTCGCTGTACAAGGGTAATCAGCAAGAAATTCGGTTGTTGCGCGAAACCGGTGTGTCCGCACCGGCCCGCCGTCGCGACGAGTGTCTGGTAGTAGGGGGCGTAGCGGGGCAGGAGCAGTTGGATGCGCTCCGTCAGCGCCTGCTCAGCCTTGATATCGAGGCTGAGCCGGTTGCCGGCCAGCTGCCGGGCGCCGATGGCCGCTGGCTCAAGATCGCCGCGCAAAGCGAGCGTTTGCTGGATGCTTCGGTTCTCGGAAGTCTTTCCAAGGATTTCAAAGACTTAAAACACAAAATTATTTTGTGCGAGGGTATTGCAACTGGCGAATAGCTTGATAGAATGGCGCCCGCTTCACAGGGAACACCACTGAGGTGGTAGCGCTGGAAGCGGTGTCAAAGTAGCTAAGCATCAGATTTGATTGAAAAAATTTGAAAAAGCGCTTGACACTAGGGCGGCAGACAAATAGAATGCCGGCCACATCTGGAGGGATTCCCGAGCGGTCAAAGGGGACGGACTGTAAATCCGTTGCGAGAGCTTCGAAGGTTCGAATCCTTCTCCCTCCACCAGTTTTAGCGAGAGCTGCAAGCTCCGCGGGTATAGTTTAGTGGTAGAACCTCAGCCTTCCAAGCTGATGATGCGGGTTCGATTCCCGCTACCCGCTCCAAGTTTGCTGGATTTTGCACAAAGTGTTTCGCTCTTGTAGCTCAGTTGGTAGAGCACACCCTTGGTAAGGGTGAGGTCAGCGGTTCAAGTCCGCTCAAGAGCTCCATATAAACAAGGCAGATATGAAAATATCTGCCTTTGTTTTATCAGCGCAAGACTATTTCTTCTGCGGAGGATTGTATCGATGGCTAAGGAAAAGTTTGATCGTTCCCTTCCCCACGTTAACGTCGGCACTATCGGCCACGTTGACCACGGTAAGACCACTCTGACCGCAGCTCTGACTCGCGTCTGCTCCGAAGTTTTCGGTTCGGCAGTCGTTGAGTTCGACAAGATCGACTCGGCTCCGGAAGAAAAAGCGCGCGGTATCACCATCAACACCGCTCACGTCGAGTACAACTCGAACATTCGTCACTATGCTCACGTTGACTGCCCAGGTCACGCTGACTACGTGAAGAACATGATCACCGGTGCTGCCCAGATGGACGGCGCGATCCTGGTTTGCTCGGCCGCCGATGGTCCGATGCCACAAACCCGTGAGCACATCCTGCTGTCCCGTCAGGTTGGCGTTCCGTACATCGTGGTCTTCCTGAACAAGGCTGACCTGGTAGACGACGCTGAGCTGCTGGAGCTGGTCGAGATGGAAGTTCGCGACCTGCTGTCCACCTACGACTTCCCAGGCGACGACACCCCGATCATCATCGGTTCGGCTCGTATGGCGCTGGAAGGCAAAGACGACAACGAAATGGGCACTACCGCTGTCAAGAAGCTGGTAGAAACTCTGGATGCCTACATCCCTGAGCCAGTTCGTGCCATCGACCAGCCATTCCTGATGCCGATCGAAGACGTATTCTCGATCTCGGGTCGTGGTACCGTTGTTACCGGTCGTATCGAGCGTGGTATCGTCCGCGTTCAGGATCCGCTGGAAATCGTTGGTCTGCGTGACACCTCCACCACCACCTGCACCGGTGTTGAGATGTTCCGCAAGCTGCTGGACGAAGGTCGTGCTGGCGAGAACTGCGGCGTTCTGCTGCGTGGTACCAAGCGTGACGACGTTGAGCGTGGCCAGGTTCTGGTCAAGCCAGGTTCGGTCAAGCCGCACACCAAGTTCACCGCAGAAGTCTACGTCCTGTCGAAGGAAGAAGGCGGTCGTCACACTCCGTTCTTCAAAGGCTACCGTCCTCAGTTCTACTTCCGTACCACTGACGTGACCGGTAACTGCGAACTGCCGGAAGGCGTTGAAATGGTAATGCCAGGTGACAACATTCAGATGACTGTCACCCTGATCAAGACCATCGCAATGGAAGACGGTCTGCGCTTCGCTATCCGTGAAGGCGGTCGTACCGTCGGCGCCGGCGTCGTAGCAAAAATTATTGAATAAGTAGTTGATTTACTTGATCGGGCCGGTATAATTGCCGGCCTGATACAGCGTTAAAGGTCAGTAGCTCAATTGGCAGAGCGACGGTCTCCAAAACCGTAGGTTGGGGGTTCGATTCCCTCCTGACCTGCCATTCACCTCGGTGTGATTGGCTTTCTTCTCACAGGATCCTCCCCGATGACTCCCAAGACTGAAGCCCAAGAAACGCGTTTTGATCTGTTCAAGTGGCTGGCTGTAGTGGCTTTGGTGGTTGTTGGTGTCGTGGGTAATCAATATTACTCCGCCTCTCCAATCCTGTATCGCGTCCTTGCACTTCTTGCTCTGGCTGCAGTCGCAGGCTTCGTTGCCTTGCAGACCGCCAAGGGTAAGTCGTTCTTTGCGCTGGCGAAGGAAGCTCGTACCGAGATCCGTAAAGTCGTGTGGCCGACCCGCCAGGAAACCACCCAGACCACGCTGATTGTCGTGGCTGTCGTGCTGGTTATGGCACTGCTGCTGTGGGGTCTTGATTCCCTGCTCGGCTGGGCGGTCTCCCTGATCGTTGGCTAAAGGTGTCCCGTGGCTAAGCGTTGGTATGTTGTGCATGCTTACTCGGGTTACGAGAAGCATGTAATGCGCTCCCTGATCGAGCGCGTCAAGCTGGCTGGCATGGAAGACGGTTTCGGCGAGATTCTGGTTCCGACCGAAGAAGTCGTCGAAATGCGCAATGGCCAGAAGCGCAAGAGTGAGCGTAAATTCTTCCCTGGCTATGTACTGGTCCAGATGGAGATGAACGAAGGGACTTGGCACTTGGTCAAGGATACCCCTCGTGTGATGGGCTTTATTGGTGGTACTGCAGACAAGCCTGCGCCGATCACCGATAAAGAAGCGGAAGCTATCCTGCGTCGCGTAGCCGACGGTAGCGATAAGCCGAAGCCCAAGACGCTGTTCGAGCCAGGTGAAGTGGTTCGAGTCATTGATGGTCCGTTCGCTGACTTCAATGGTAGTGTCGAAGAGGTTAACTACGAAAAGAGTCGCCTCCAGGTGGCGGTGCTCATTTTCGGTCGTTCCACTCCGGTGGAGCTCGAGTTCAGCCAGGTCGAAAAGGTCTAGGCGGACGAAGCATCCCATACCCCGCAGCCCTGTGTGCTGCGGGGTTTTGTCGTCACTGGGATAAAACGCAAGTCATCCGGGGAGCCATCTGGCGTTCGTACCCGATTTTGGAGTAGCTCATGGCTAAGAAGATTCAGGCTTACATCAAGCTGCAAGTAAAGGCCGGCCAGGCCAACCCAAGCCCACCCGTTGGTCCAGCACTGGGTCAACATGGTGTGAACATCATGGAATTCTGCAAGGCCTTCAACGCCCGTACCCAGGGTCAAGAACCAGGTCTGCCGACTCCAGTGATCATCACTGTCTACAGCGACCGTAGCTTCACCTTCGAGACCAAGAGCACCCCTGCCTCGGTTCTGCTGAAGAAAGCTGCTGGCCTGACCAGTGGTTCGGCTCGTCCGAACACCGTTAAAGTCGGTACCGTTACCCGTGCTCAGCTGGAAGATATCGCCAAGGCTAAACAGGCTGATCTGACCGCCGCTGACCTGGATGCAGCTGTACGCACCATCGCTGGCTCTGCCCGCAGCATGGGCCTGAACGTGGAGGGTGTGTAATGGCTAAGCTGACCAAGCGCCAAAAGGCTATCGCCGAAAAAATCGAAGCAGGCAAAGCCTACAGCTTCGAAGAGGCCGCAACTCTGCTGGCTTCGCTGCCGGCTGCCAAGTTCGTAGAGTCCTACGACATCGCCGTTAACCTCGGCGTTGACCCGCGTAAATCCGACCAGGTCGTTCGTAGCGCTACCGTGCTGCCACACGGCACTGGCAAGACCGTTCGCGTTGCCGTGTTCACCCAGGGTCCAGCTGCTGAGGCCGCTCTGGCTGCCGGCGCTGACCGTGTAGGCATGGACGATCTGGCTGCCGAAATGAAAGGCGGCGACCTGAACTATGACGTCGTCATCGCATCGCCTGATGCCATGCGCGTTGTCGGTCAGTTGGGTCAGGTTCTGGGTCCTCGCGGCCTGATGCCTAACCCGAAAGTGGGTACCGTGACCCCAGACGTAGCCGGCGCCGTCAAGAACGCCAAGGCTGGTCAGGTTCGCTACCGTACCGACAAGAACGGTATCATCCACACCTCCGTTGGCAAGATCGGCTTCGAAGCTGGCAAGCTGAAGGAAAACGTTGAAGCCCTGATCGCTGACCTGAAGCGTATCAAGCCAGCTTCCTCGAAAGGTATCTACGTCAAGCGTGTTACCCTGAGCACCACCATGGGCCCAGGTCTGGTCATCGATCAGAGCTCGCTGAACGTGTAAGAACATGGCGGCGCGACCTGTCGCGCCGCCAGCAAAAATTGGGGTCCCTGCCTGGCGGGGCTATCCAAGACCGTAGGCGGCGCAAGCCTTAAAATACCAGCCCACGCAGATGGTGCTCCCGATTCGTTACCGAATCAGACACCAAAACGACATCCGGCTTCGGCCAGATGAAACGGTAGAAACCAGGAGTAAACCCGTGGCAATTAAACTCGAAGACAAGAAGGCCATCGTCGCTGAAGTCAACGAGGCTGCCAAAGTCGCTCTGTCCGCTGTCGTGGCCGATGCCCGTGGTGTGACTGTAAGCGCAATGACCGGACTCCGTAAAGAGGCCCGCGAAGCTGGCGTTTACGTACGTGTCGTACGTAACACCCTGCTCAAGCGCGCTGTTGAAGGCACCGAGTACTCGATCCTCAACGACGCGTTCAAAGGCCCGACCCTGATTGCATTCTCGAACGAACACCCGGGCGCTGCTGCTCGTCTGTTCAAAGAGTTCGCCAAGGGTCAGGACAAGTTCGAGATCAAGGCAGCCGCATTTGACGGCAATCTGATTGCAGCGAACCAGATCGACGTGTTGGCTTCCCTGCCGACCCGCGACGAAGCTATTGCGAAACTGATGAGCGTGATCCAAGGCGCCACCAGCAAGCTGGCTCGTACTCTGGCAGCCATTCGCGACCAGAAAGAAGCTACCGCAGCCTAAGGCGTGCGCGAAACTCTTTCAAAATCATTTGTTTAATTTGATGGCTGCGTAGGCTGTCACCCCAATACAGGATTTAAGTCATGTCCCTGACTAACGAACAAATCATCGAAGCAATCGGCCAGAAAACCGTTCTGGAAGTTGTTGAGCTGATCAAAGCAATGGAAGAAACCTTCGGCGTTACCGCTGCTGTTGCCGCTGCTGGCCCAGCTGCTGCTGCTGCCGTTGTTGAAGAGCAGACCGAGTTCAACGTCGTTCTGGTTGAAGCCGGCGACAAGAAAGTGAACGTGATCAAAGCCGTTCGCGAGCTGACCGGTCTGGGCCTGAAAGAAGCCAAAGAGAAAGTCGATGGCGCTCCTCAGGTTGTAGCTGAAGGCGTTTCGAAAGAAGCCGCTGAAGACGCTAAGAAGAAGCTGGAAGAAGCTGGCGCTAAAGTCGAGCTGAAGTAATCTCGACCTTGCGACTCCAGTCCGAGCGTTGAGCGAAGGGCTGATGGCTGGTGGCTTATGCCACCGGCCTTTTTCCGTTATTGGTGGTCGGTCATGCCGGCCCCGATAACAAGCTGCAAGACACCCATGTGGGTGGCGCAAACCAAGGGGTTTGCACGATTTTCTGGCTGCTCCCGCCGGGAGAAGCCAAACAAGCAGGTGACCAAGCTGGGGAACGCTGATGGCTTACTCATACACTGAGAAAAAACGTATCCGCAAGGACTTTAGCAAGTTGCCGGACGTCATGGATGTGCCTTACCTCCTGGCCATCCAGCTGGATTCGTATCGCGAATTCCTGCAAGCGGGAGCATCCAAGGATCACTTCCGCGACGTCGGCCTGCACGCGGCCTTCAAATCGGTATTCCCGATCATCAGCTACTCCGGCAATGCTGCCCTGGAGTACGTAGGCTACCGCCTGGGCGATCCCGCCTTCGATGTGAAGGAATGTGTCCTGCGTGGCGTGACCTTCGCGGTCCCACTGCGGGTAAAGGTGCGCCTGATCATCTTCGACAAGGAATCGTCGAACAAAGCGATCAAGGACATCAAAGAGCAAGAAGTCTACATGGGTGAAATCCCCCTGATGACTGAGAACGGTACCTTCGTTATCAACGGTACCGAGCGTGTGATCGTTTCCCAGCTGCACCGTTCGCCGGGTGTGTTCTTCGACCACGACCGTGGCAAGACCCACAGCTCGGGCAAGCTGCTGTACTCCGCTCGCATCATCCCTTACCGCGGTTCGTGGCTGGACTTCGAGTTCGACCCGAAAGACTGCGTGTTCGTGCGTATCGACCGTCGCCGCAAACTGCCGGCCTCGGTACTGCTGCGTGCGCTGGGCTACAGCACCGAAGAAGTCCTGAACACCTTCTACACCACCAACGTGTTCCACATCTCCGGCGAGAAACTCAGCCTGGAGCTGGTGCCTCAGCGTCTGCGTGGTGAAGTCGCGGTCATGGACATCCTGGACGATACCGGCAAGGTCATCGTCGAGCAGGGTCGTCGTATCACCGCGCGCCACATCAATCAGCTCGAGAAGGCTGGCGTCAACCAGCTGGACGTGCCGATGGAGTACGTGCTGGGCCGTACCACCGCCAAGGCCATCGTTCATCCGGCCACCGGCGAGATCCTGGCCGAGTGCAACACCGAGCTGACCACCGAGCTGCTGATCAAGATCGCCAAGGCTCAGGTCGTCCGCATCGAAACGCTGTACACCAACGACATCGACTGCGGTCCGTTCATTTCGGATACCCTGAAGATCGACACCACCAGCAACCAACTGGAAGCTCTGGTCGAGATCTACCGCATGATGCGTCCAGGCGAGCCGCCAACCAAGGATGCCGCCGAGACCCTGTTCAACAACCTGTTCTTCAGCGCCGAGCGTTACGACCTGTCCGCCGTTGGCCGCATGAAGTTCAACCGTCGTATCGGTCGCACCGAGATCGAAGGTTCGGGCGTGCTGAGCAAGGAAGACATCGTCGAGGTCCTCAAGACCCTGGTCGACATCCGTAACGGCAAAGGTATCGTCGACGACATCGACCACCTGGGTAACCGTCGCGTACGTTGCGTAGGCGAGATGGCCGAGAACCAGTTCCGCGTTGGCCTGGTGCGCGTCGAGCGCGCGGTCAAGGAACGTCTGTCGATGGCCGAAAGCGAAGGCCTGATGCCGCAAGACCTGATCAACGCCAAGCCGGTAGCGGCGGCGGTGAAGGAGTTCTTCGGTTCCAGCCAGCTCTCGCAGTTCATGGACCAGAACAACCCGCTCTCCGAGATCACCTACAAGCGCCGTGTCTCCGCACTCGGCCCGGGCGGTCTGACCCGTGAGCGTGCAGGCTTCGAAGTCCGTGACGTGCACCCGACCCACTACGGCCGTGTGTGCCCGATCGAGACGCCTGAAGGCCCGAACATCGGTCTGATCAACTCCCTGGCAGCCTATGCCCGCACCAACCAGTACGGTTTCCTCGAGAGCCCGTATCGCGTGGTGAAGGAAGGCGTGGTCAGCGACGACATCGTGTTCCTGTCGGCGATCGAAGAAGCCGATCACGTCATCGCTCAGGCTTCGGCCGCGATGAACGAGAAGAAGCAGCTGATCGACGAGCTGGTAGCGGTCCGTCACCTGAACGAATTCACCGTCAAGGCGCCGGAAGACGTCACCCTGATGGACGTTTCGCCGAAGCAGGTTGTCTCGGTCGCAGCGTCGCTGATTCCGTTCCTCGAGCACGACGACGCCAACCGTGCATTGATGGGTTCGAACATGCAGCGTCAGGCGGTACCGACCCTGCGCGCCGACAAGCCGCTGGTAGGTACCGGCATGGAGCGCAACGTTGCCCGTGACTCCGGTGTCTGCGTGGTCGCTCGCCGTGGTGGTGTGATCGACTCGGTCGACGCCAGCCGTATCGTCGTTCGCGTCAATGACGACGAAGTCGAGACCGGTGAAGCAGGTGTGGATATCTACAACCTGACCAAGTACACCCGTTCGAACCAGAACACCTGCATCAACCAGCGTCCGCTGGTGAGCAAGGGCGACAAGGTTCAGCGTAGCGACATCATGGCCGACGGCCCGTCCACCGACATGGGTGAGCTGGCGCTGGGTCAGAACATGCGCATCGCGTTCATGGCGTGGAACGGCTTCAACTTCGAAGACTCCATCTGCCTGTCCGAGCGTGTGGTTCAGGAAGACCGCTTCACTACGATCCACATCCAGGAACTGACCTGTGTGGCCCGTGACACCAAGCTTGGCCCAGAGGAAATCACCGCGGACATCCCGAACGTGGGTGAAGCTGCGCTGAACAAGCTGGACGAAGCCGGTATCGTCTACGTGGGTGCCGAAGTCGGTGCTGGCGACATCCTGGTCGGCAAGGTCACGCCAAAAGGCGAAACCCAGCTGACTCCGGAAGAAAAACTGCTGCGCGCGATCTTCGGTGAGAAGGCCAGCGACGTTAAGGACACCTCCCTGCGCGTGCCGACCGGCACCAAGGGTACCGTCATCGACGTACAGGTCTTCACCCGTGATGGTGTCGAGCGCGACAGCCGCGCCCTGGCCATCGAGAAGATGCAGCTGGACGAGATCCGCAAGGACCTCAACGAAGAGTTTCGCATCGTCGAAGGTGCAACCTTCGAGCGTCTGCGTGCGGCCCTGAACGGTCAGGTTGTCGACGGTGGCGCGGGCCTGAAGAAAGGCACCGTGATCAGCGACGAAGTCCTGAACGGTCTGGAGCACGGCCAGTGGTTCAAACTGCGCATGGCCGAAGATGCACTGAACGAGCAGCTGGAAAAGGCTCAGCAGTACATCGTCGATCGCCGTCGCCTGCTGGACGACAAGTTCGAAGACAAGAAGCGCAAGCTGCAGCAGGGCGATGACCTGGCACCGGGCGTACTGAAGATCGTCAAGGTCTACCTGGCAATCCGCCGTCGCATCCAGCCGGGTGACAAGATGGCCGGTCGTCACGGTAACAAGGGTGTCGTCTCGGTGATCATGCCGGTCGAAGACATGCCGCACGACGCCAACGGTACTCCGGTCGACGTCGTACTGAACCCGCTGGGCGTACCTTCGCGTATGAACGTCGGTCAGATCCTCGAAACCCACCTGGGCCTGGCGGCCAAGGGTCTGGGCGAGAAGATCGACCGCATGATCGAAGAGCAGCGTAAAGTCGCTGAGCTGCGTACCTTCCTCACCGAGATCTACAACGAGATCGGTGGTCGTCAGGAGAAGCTGGAAGAGTTCTCCGACGAAGAGATCATTGCACTGGCCAACAACCTGAAGAAAGGCGTGCCGATGGCAACTCCAGTCTTCGATGGTGCCAAGGAGCGTGAGATCAAGGCCATGCTGAAGCTCGCGGATCTGCCGGAAAGCGGCCAGATGCAGCTGTTCGATGGTCGCACCGGCAACAAGTTCGAGCGTCCTGTGACCGTTGGTTACATGTACATGCTCAAGCTGAACCACTTGGTGGACGACAAGATGCACGCGCGTTCCACTGGTTCCTACAGCCTGGTTACCCAGCAGCCGCTGGGTGGTAAGGCGCAGTTCGGTGGTCAGCGTTTCGGGGAGATGGAAGTGTGGGCGCTGGAAGCATACGGCGCGGCATACACCCTGCAAGAAATGCTCACAGTGAAGTCGGACGACGTGAACGGCCGTACCAAGATGTACAAGAACATCGTGGATGGCGATCACCGTATGGAGCCGGGCATGCCCGAGTCCTTCAACGTGTTGATCAAAGAGATCCGTTCGCTCGGTATCGATATCGATCTGGAAACCGAATAACACGTGACGCGAATGGGAGCGGGGCAGGTAATGCCCGCTTCCTGCTCCGCCAGGAGGAAAGGCCTTGAAAGACCTACTGAATTTGCTGAAAAACCAGGGTCAAGTCGAAGAGTTCGACGCCATCCGCATCGGTCTGGCGTCGCCTGAAATGATCCGTTCGTGGTCGTTCGGTGAAGTTAAGAAGCCGGAAACCATCAACTACCGTACGTTCAAGCCTGAGCGTGACGGCCTGTTCTGCGCCAAGATCTTTGGCCCAGTCAAGGACTACGAGTGCCTGTGCGGCAAGTACAAGCGCCTCAAGCACCGCGGTGTGATCTGCGAGAAGTGCGGCGTTGAAGTTGCCCTGGCCAAGGTTCGTCGTGAGCGCATGGCGCACATCGAACTGGCCTCGCCGGTTGCCCACATCTGGTTCCTGAAGTCGCTGCCGTCCCGTATCGGCCTGCTGATGGACATGACCCTGCGTGATATCGAGCGCGTGCTCTACTTCGAGAGCTACGTCGTGATCGACCCGGGCATGACCACCCTCGAAAAGGGCCAGCTGCTGAACGACGAGCAGTACTTCGAAGCGCTGGAAGAGTTCGGTGACGACTTCGACGCCCGCATGGGTGCCGAGGCTGTCCGCGAGCTGCTGCACGCTATCGACCTGGAGCACGAGATCGGTCGCCTGCGTGAAGAGATTCCGCAGACCAACTCGGAAACCAAGATCAAGAAGCTGTCCAAGCGCCTGAAGCTGATGGAAGCTTTCCAGGGCTCGGGCAACCTGCCTGAGTGGATGGTCCTGACCGTCCTGCCAGTGCTGCCGCCGGACCTGCGTCCGCTGGTTCCGCTGGATGGCGGCCGCTTCGCGACTTCCGACCTGAACGACCTGTATCGTCGGGTGATCAACCGTAACAACCGTCTGAAGCGCCTGCTCGATCTGTCGGCGCCGGACATCATCGTGCGCAACGAAAAGCGCATGCTGCAGGAAGCGGTCGACGCCCTGCTGGACAACGGCCGTCGCGGTCGCGCCATCACTGGCTCGAACAAGCGTCCGCTGAAGTCCCTGGCCGACATGATCAAAGGTAAGCAAGGTCGCTTCCGTCAGAACTTGCTCGGTAAGCGTGTGGACTACTCCGGCCGTTCGGTAATTACCGTAGGTCCGACCCTGCGTCTGCACCAGTGCGGTCTGCCGAAGAAGATGGCGCTCGAGCTGTTCAAGCCGTTCATTTTCGGCAAGCTGGAAATGCGTGGTCTGGCGACCACCATCAAGGCCGCCAAGAAGATGGTCGAGCGCGAGCTGCCAGAGGTTTGGGACGTGCTCGCCGAGGTGATCCGCGAACACCCCGTACTGCTCAACCGTGCACCGACCCTGCACCGTCTGGGTATCCAGGCGTTCGAGCCGGTTCTCATCGAAGGCAAGGCTATCCAGCTGCACCCGCTGGTCTGCGCCGCGTACAACGCCGACTTCGACGGTGACCAGATGGCCGTTCACGTGCCGCTGACCCTGGAAGCCCAGCTCGAAGCGCGCGCGCTGATGATGTCGACCAACAACATCCTGTCGCCAGCCAACGGTGAGCCGATCATCGTTCCGTCGCAGGACGTTGTACTGGGTCTGTACTACATGACCCGTGAAGCCATCAACGCCAAGGGCGAAGGTCGCGTATTCGCCGACCTGCAGGAAGTCGACCGCGTATTCCGCGCCGGCGAAGCTGCCCTGCACGCGAAAATCAAGGTTCGTATCAACGAAACCGTGAAGGATCGCGATGGCAGCGTGACCAAGAACACCCGCATCGTCGACACCACCGTCGGCCGTGCGCTGCTGTTCCAGGTTGTACCGGCAGGTCTGCCGTACGACGTGGTCAACCAGCCGATGAAGAAAAAGGCGATCTCCAAGCTGATCAACCAGTGCTATCGCGTGGTAGGTCTGAAAGAGACCGTGATCTTCGCTGACCAGCTGATGTACACCGGTTTCGCCTACTCGACCATTTCCGGCGTCTCCATCGGTGTTAACGACTTCGTTATCCCGGACGAGAAGGCTCGCATCATCGGTACCGCTACCGACGAAGTGAAGGAAATCGAGAGCCAGTACGCCTCCGGCCTGGTAACCCAGGGCGAGAAGTACAACAAGGTCATCGACTTGTGGTCCAAGGCGAACGATGAAGTGTCCAAGGCGATGATGGCCAACCTCTCGAAAGAGAAGGTCATCGACCGCGATGGCAACGAAGTCGACCAAGAGTCCTTCAACTCGATGTACATGATGGCTGACTCGGGTGCGCGGGGTTCCGCAGCCCAGATCCGTCAGCTGGCCGGTATGCGTGGTCTGATGGCCAAGCCGGACGGCTCGATCATCGAGACGCCGATCACCGCGAACTTCCGTGAAGGTCTGAGCGTACTGCAGTACTTCATCTCGACCCACGGTGCTCGTAAAGGTCTGGCGGATACCGCACTGAAGACCGCGAACTCCGGTTACCTGACTCGTCGTCTGGTAGACGTGGCGCAGGATCTGGTCGTGACCGAGATCGATTGCGGCACCGACCAGGGTCTGGTCATGACCCCGCACATCGAAGGCGGCGACGTTGTCGAGCCGCTGGGTGAGCGCGTTCTGGGCCGTGTCATCGCTCGCGACGTGTTCAAGCCGGGCACCGAGGACGTCATCGTTCCGGCCGGTACCCTGGTCGACGAGAAGTGGGTCGAGTTCATCGAGCTGAACAGCATCGACGAAGTCGTCGTGCGTTCGCCGATCAACTGCGAAACCCGCTACGGCATCTGCGCCAAGTGCTACGGTCGTGACCTGGCGCGTGGTCACCAGGTGAACATCGGTGAAGCTGTCGGCGTTATCGCTGCTCAGTCGATCGGTGAGCCGGGTACCCAGCTGACCATGCGTACGTTCCACATCGGTGGTGCTGCAAGCCGTACCTCGGCTGCCGACAGCGTCCAGGTGAAGAACGGCGGTATGGTGCGTCTGCACAACCTGAAGCAGGTCGAGCGTGCTGACGGCAACCTGGTTGCTGTATCGCGTTCCGGCGAGCTGGCCATTGCCGATGAATTCGGTCGTGAGCGTGAGCGTTACAAGCTGCCTTACGGTGCGGTGATTTCGGTCAAGGAAGGTGACAAGGTCGAAGCTGGCGCCATCGTCGCCAAGTGGGACCCGCACACCCACCCGATCGTGACCGAGCTGAAAGGTACCGTGACCTTCGTGGGCATGGAAGAAAACATCACCATCAAGCGCCAGACCGACGAACTGACCGGCCTGACCAACATCGAAGTTCTGGACGTCAAGGATCGCCCTGCCGCAGGCAAGGAAATCCGTCCGGCAATCAAGATGGTCGACGCCAACGGCAAGGACCTGTACCTGCCAGGTACCGACGTACCGGCTCAGTACTTCCTGCCGGCCAACGCCCTGGTCGGTGTGGCTGACGGTGCCCAGATCGGAGTTGGTGACGTTATCGCGCGTATCCCGCAAGAAACGTCGAAGACCCGTGACATCACCGGTGGTCTGCCGCGCGTTGCCGACCTGTTCGAAGCGCGCCGTCCGAAAGAAGCCTCGATCCTGGCGGAAGTCAGCGGCACCATCGCGTTCGGTAAGGAAACCAAGGGCAAGCGTCGTCTGGTCATTACTCCGACCGATGGCAGCGATCCGTACGAAGAGCTGATTCCGAAGTGGCGCCACCTGAACGTCTTCGAAGGCGAACAGGTAAACCGCGGCGAAGTTATCTCCGACGGCCCGAGCGATCCGCACGACATCCTGCGTCTGCTGGGTGTGAGCGCGCTGGCGAAGTACATCGTCAACGAGATCCAGGACGTTTACCGTCTGCAAGGCGTGAAGATCAACGACAAGCACATCGAGACCATCCTGCGTCAGATGCTGCGTAAGGTCGAGATCTCCGAGTCGGGCGATTCCAGCTTCATCAAGGGCGACCAGATGGAACTGACCCAGGTACTGGTAGAGAACGAGCGTCTCGCCAGCGAGGACAAGTTCATCTCCAAGTTCACCCGTGTGCTGCTGGGTATCACCAAGGCCTCGCTGTCGACCGAGTCGTTCATCTCCGCGGCTTCCTTCCAGGAAACCACCCGCGTACTGACCGAAGCGGCCGTCACCGGCAAGCGCGATTACCTGCGCGGCCTGAAAGAGAACGTGGTCGTGGGTCGTCTGATCCCGGCGGGTACCGGTCTGGCCTACCACAGCGAGCGCAAGCGTCGCCGTGATGCCGACAAACCGCTGCGCGTAAGTGCCAGTGAGGTGGAAGCCGCACTGACCGAAGCGTTGAATTCCAGCGGTAACTAAGTACAGGGCATGGCCCCGGCAAGCCCCGAACGGTCGTCGATGACATGAATTGTTGCCGATGACCGGGCGGGGAGGGCCGGGGCCTCGTCTTGACTGGGTGCAAGATCCTCCGTAGACTTTTGTACCCTTAAATTTGGTGAGGCTCCGTCTCGCCAATTTTTGGCTTTCTTGCAAGACAATAGAGTCGCAAGACAATCAGTGGAGCTAGTAGATGGCAACTATCAACCAGCTGGTACGTCAGCCGCGTAAGCGTTCGGTCGAGAAGTCCGACGTTCCTGCGCTGCAGAACTGCCCGCAACGTCGTGGCGTGTGCACCCGCGTGTACACCACCACGCCGAAAAAACCTAACTCGGCACTGCGTAAAGTATGCCGTGTGCGTCTGACCAACGGTTTCGAGGTTTCCTCGTACATCGGTGGTGAAGGCCACAACCTGCAAGAGCACAGCGTCGTCCTGATCCGTGGCGGCCGTGTAAAAGACTTGCCAGGTGTTCGTTACCACACCGTTCGCGGCTCTCTGGATACTTCGGGCGTTAAAGGCCGTAACCAGGGTCGTTCGAAGTACGGTACCAAGCGTCCGAAGTAATCGGTCGTTTGCAGGCATCCATTTTTTTTGAGTCGATAAGAGTAAGGTCGGGCAGGGGTCGTAGACCCACGTCCCGGGCTAACCTGAAGACCGTTTGAGGGCTTATCATGCCAAGACGTCGTGTAGCAGCAAAACGTGAGATTCTGGACGATCCTAAATACGGATCCCAAATCCTCGCCAAGTTCATGAACCACGTGATGGAAAGCGGCAAGAAGGCCGTAGCCGAGCGCATCGTTTACGGTGCACTGGATACTGTCAAAGCACGCAAGAACAGCGACCCCCTGGAAATCTTCGAGAAAGCTCTCGACGCCATCGCTCCGCTGGTCGAAGTAAAGTCCCGTCGTGTCGGCGGTGCCACTTACCAGGTCCCGGTTGAAGTTCGTCCATCCCGTCGTAACGCTCTGGCAATGCGCTGGCTCGTAGACTACGCCCGCAAGCGCGGCGAGAAGTCGATGGCTCTGCGTCTGGCCGGCGAACTGCTGGATGCTGCCGAAGGCAAAGGTGCTGCAGTCAAGAAGCGTGAAGACGTGCACCGTATGGCTGAAGCCAACAAAGCGTTCTCGCACTACCGCTTCTAATTCAAGCATCAATCATTTTGCGAGGGCTTTATGGCTCGTACTACAGCAATTAACCGCTACCGTAACATCGGTATCTGTGCTCACGTTGACGCGGGCAAGACTACCACTACCGAGCGGATCCTGTTCTACACAGGTCTGAGCCACAAGATGGGCGAGGTGCATGACGGCGCCGCGACCACCGACTGGATGGTGCAGGAGCAGGAGCGCGGTATCACCATTACCTCCGCTGCCGTTACCACCTTCTGGAAAGGTTCCCGTGGTCAGTATGACAACTACCGCGTAAACGTCATCGATACCCCCGGCCACGTTGACTTCACCATTGAAGTAGAGCGTTCGCTGCGTGTACTCGACGGCGCGGTCGTTGTGTTCTGCGGTACCTCCGGCGTTGAGCCGCAGTCCGAAACCGTATGGCGTCAGGCCAACAAGTACGGCGTTCCACGTGTTGTCTACGTGAACAAGATGGACCGTGCTGGTGCCAACTTCCTGCGCGTTATCGGCCAGATCAAGAACCGCCTGGGTCACACCCCGGTTCCGGTCCAGCTGGCTATCGGCGCTGAAGATGACTTCCAGGGTCAGGTTGACCTGATCAAGATGAAGGCCATCTACTGGAACGATGACGACAAAGGTACTTCCTATCGCGAGGAAGAGATTCCTGCCGAGCTGGTAGACCTGGCCAACGAATGGCGCAACAACATGGTCGAGGCTGCTGCCGAGGCCAACGAAGAACTGATGAACAAGTACCTTGAAGAAGGTGACCTGTCCGTCGAAGAGATCAAGGCTGGTCTGCGCATTCGTACCCTGGCGAGCGAGATCGTTCCTGCTGTCTGCGGTTCCTCGTTCAAGAACAAGGGTGTTCCCCTGGTTCTCGACGCCGTCATTGATTACCTGCCTGCGCCAACCGAGATCCCTGCGATCAAGGGTATCCACCCTGATCTGATCGACGTGCCGAAGGATGAAGTCAAGCCAGAGCAGTACGACGAGCGTCCTGCTGACGACGACGAGCCGTTCTCGGCCTTGGCGTTCAAGATTGCCACCGACCCGTTCGTTGGTACTCTGACCTTCGTCCGCGTTTATTCGGGCTTCCTGACCTCCGGTGACTCCGTCATCAACTCGGTCAAGGGCAAGAAAGAGCGCGTTGGTCGTATGGTGCAGATGCACGCCAACCAGCGTGAAGAGATCAAGGAAGTACGTGCAGGCGACATCGCTGCTCTGATCGGCATGAAGGACGTCACCACCGGTGACACCCTGTGCAACGCCGACAAGCCGATCATCCTCGAGCGTATGGACTTCCCTGAGCCGGTGATTTCGCTCTCCGTAGAGCCGAAGACCAAGGCTGACCAGGAGAAGATGGGTATCGCACTGGGCAAGCTGGCCCAGGAAGACCCGTCGTTCCGCGTCAAGACCGACGAAGAAACCGGCCAGACCATCATCTCCGGTATGGGTGAGCTGCACCTGGACATCCTCGTTGACCGCATGAAGCGCGAGTTCAACGTCGAGTGCAACGTCGGCAAGCCGCAGGTTTCGTACCGCGAGAAGATCACCAAATCCAACGTCGAGATCGAAGGTAAGTTCGTTCGTCAGTCGGGTGGTCGTGGTCAGTTCGGTCACTGCTGGATCCGTTTCTCGGAGCCGGACGTCGACGAGAAGGGCAATATCACCGAAGGTCTGGTCTTCACCAACGAAGTCGTTGGTGGTGTGATTCCTAAGGAATTCATCGCCCCGATCCAGAAGGGTATCGAAGAGCAGATGAAAAACGGCGTTGTTGCCGGCTATCCGCTGCTCGGCCTGAAGGCTACGGTATTCGACGGTTCGTACCACGACGTCGACTCCAACGAAATGGCGTTCAAGATCGCCGCTTCGATGGCGACCAAGCAACTGGCCCAGAAGGGCGGTGGCGTGGTGCTTGAGCCGATCATGAAGGTCGAAGTTGTAACCCCGGAAGACTACCTGGGTGACGTGATGGGTGACCTGAGCCGTCGTCGCGGGATGATCCAGGGTAATGAAGACTCGGTGTCCGGCAAGGTAATCACTGCTGAGGTACCGCTCGGAGAGATGTTCGGTTACGCAACCGACGTTCGTTCCATGTCTCAGGGTCGCGCAAGCTACTCCATGGAATTCTCCAAATACGCCGAAGCTCCGTCGAACATCGTCGAAGCACTCGTAAAAAAACAAGGCTAATCCCCTTTAGGCAAGAGGTTCACTGTCGTGGCTAAAGAAAAATTTGATCGTTCCCTTCCCCACGTTAACGTCGGCACTATCGGCCACGTTGACCACGGTAAGACCACTCTGACCGCAGCTCTGACTCGCGTCTGCTCCGAAGTTTTCGGTTCGGCAGTCGTTGAGTTCGACAAGATCGACTCGGCTCCGGAAGAAAAAGCGCGCGGTATCACCATCAACACCGCTCACGTCGAGTACAACTCGAACATTCGTCACTATGCTCACGTTGACTGCCCGGGTCACGCTGACTACGTGAAGAACATGATCACCGGTGCTGCCCAGATGGACGGCGCGATCCTGGTTTGCTCGGCCGCCGATGGTCCGATGCCACAAACCCGTGAGCACATCCTGCTGTCCCGTCAGGTTGGCGTTCCGTACATCGTGGTCTTCCTGAACAAGGCTGACCTGGTAGACGACGCTGAGCTGCTGGAACTGGTCGAGATGGAAGTTCGCGACCTGCTGTCCACCTACGACTTCCCAGGCGACGACACCCCGATCATCATCGGTTCGGCTCGTATGGCGCTGGAAGGCAAAGACGACAACGAAATGGGCACTACCGCTGTCAAGAAGCTGGTAGAAACTCTGGATGCCTACATCCCTGAGCCAGTTCGTGCCATCGACCAGCCATTCCTGATGCCGATCGAAGACGTATTCTCGATCTCGGGTCGTGGTACCGTTGTTACCGGTCGTATCGAGCGTGGTATCGTCCGCGTTCAGGATCCGCTGGAAATCGTTGGTCTGCGTGACACCTCCACCACCACCTGCACCGGTGTTGAGATGTTCCGCAAGCTGCTGGACGAAGGTCGTGCTGGCGAGAACTGCGGCGTTCTGCTGCGTGGTACCAAGCGTGACGACGTTGAGCGTGGCCAGGTTCTGGTCAAGCCAGGTTCGGTCAAGCCGCACACCAAGTTCACCGCAGAAGTCTACGTCCTGTCGAAGGAAGAAGGCGGTCGTCACACTCCGTTCTTCAAAGGCTACCGTCCTCAGTTCTACTTCCGTACCACTGACGTGACCGGTAACTGCGAACTGCCGGAAGGCGTTGAAATGGTAATGCCAGGTGACAACATTCAGATGACTGTCACCCTGATCAAGACCATCGCAATGGAAGACGGTCTGCGCTTCGCTATCCGTGAAGGCGGTCGTACCGTCGGCGCCGGCGTCGTAGCAAAAATCATCGAGTAATCACTCGACCGATTGAAAAAACCCCCGCTCAGCGGGGGTTTTTTTTATTGGGTTGACACTAAATGGGGGCGTCTATAGAATCACGCCTCCTTTTAGCGGGCGTAGTGCGTCCGTTGGGAACAGCCTGGAGTCTGAAATCCAATGCAAAATCAGCAAATCCGTATCAGGTTGAAGGCTTTCGACCATCGCCTGATCGACCAATCCACCCAGGAAATCGTGGAAACCGCGAAACGTACTGGTGCACAAGTGCGTGGTCCAATTCCACTGCCTACCCGCAAAGAGCGTTTCACCGTTCTGGTTTCCCCGCACGTCAACAAAGACGCGCGTGACCAGTACGAGATTCGCACTCATAAGCGTGTTCTGGACATCGTCCAGCCAACGGATAAAACCGTTGACGCGCTGATGAAGCTCGATCTGGCGGCAGGTGTGGAAGTACAGATCAGCCTCGGCTAAGACTTCGGTCTGGTCGTGTAACGCTCTGAAATGGGCGGCCATAGCGGGTGAAAGCCCCGTACACTCATGAGGTTTACAACATGACTATTGGTGTAATCGGTCGCAAGTGCGGTATGACCCGCATTTTCACCGAAGAAGGTGTCTCCATTCCGGTCACGGTCATCGAGATCGAGCCGAATCGCGTCACCCAGTTCAAAACTGAAGAAACCGATGGCTACCGTGCAGTGCAAGTCACTGTCGGCGAGCGTCGTGCTTCGCGTGTGACTGCCGCTCAGGCAGGCCACTTCGCCAAGGCTAACGTTGCCGCTGGTCGCGGTGTTTGGGAGTTCCGTCTTGAAGAAGGCGATTTCCAGGCTGGCGATCTGATCAAAGCTGAACTCTTCGCTGCAGGCCAGCTGGTAGACGTAACCGGTCAGTCCAAAGGTAAAGGCTTCGCCGGTACCATCAAGCGCTGGAACTTCCGTGGCCAGGACAACACGCACGGTAACTCCGTGTCGCACCGTGTCCCAGGTTCCATCGGCCAGTGCCAGACTCCTGGTCGTGTGTTCAAGGGCAAGAAAATGTCCGGTCACATGGGCGCCGAGCGCGTGACTGTTCAGTCCCTGGAAGTAGTACGCGTAGACGCTGAGCGCAACCTGCTGCTGGTCAAGGGTGCCGTTCCTGGCGCTACTGGCGGCGACGTGGTTGTACGTCCAGCTGTCAAGGCTCGCGGTTAAGGGGAAACTGACATGCAACTTAATGTAAATGACGCTCAGGCGATCGAAGTTTCCGAACTGACTTTCGGTGGCGAATTCAACGAGACGCTGGTACACCAAGCAGTCGTGGCCTACATGGCCGGCGGCCGTCAGGGCACCAAGCAGCAGAAGACCCGTTCCGACGTGGCTGGTGGCGGTAAGCGCCCATGGCGTCAGAAGGGTACTGGCCGTGCTCGTGCTGGTACCACTCGTGGTCCGATCTGGCGTGGCGGTGGTGTTACCTTCGCAGCCCGTCCTCAAGATCACTCGCAGAAGCTCAACAAGAAGATGTACCGCGCTGCCCTGCGCTCCATCCTCGCTGAGCTGGTGCGTAGCGACCGTCTGGTCGTGGTTCAGGACTTCGCTGTCGAAGCCCCGAAAACCAAAGATCTGCTGAACAAGCTGAACGGCATGGGTCTGAGCGACGTACTGATCGTTTCGGACGCTGTTGATCAGAACCTGTACCTGGCTGCTCGCAACCTGCCGCACGTCGACGTACGTGACGTTCAAGGTTCCGACCCGGTCAGTCTGATCGCATACGAGAAAGTGTTGATCACTGTCTCGGCCGTGAAGAAATTCGAGGAGCTGCTGGGATGAACCAGGAACGCGTATTTAAAGTCCTCCTTGGCCCGCACGTTTCCGAGAAGGCTACCGTTCTGGCTGAGAAAAAAGGCCAGTTCGTATTCAAGGTTGCTACCGATGCAACCAAGCTGGAAATCAAGAAAGCTGTCGAAGGCCTGTTCAACGTAAAAGTTGAAAACGTGTCGACTGTTAACGTTCTGGGTAAAACCAAGCGTACCGCACGTGGTCTGGGCAAGCGTAATGACTGGAAGAAGGCGATCGTCTCCCTTCAGCCAGGCCAAGATCTCGATTTCAGCAGCAGTGCTGAGTAAGGAAGGGGTGCATCATGGCAATCGTTAAATGCAAACCGACTTCCCCTGGCCGCCGTTTCGTGGTCAAGGTGGTCAACAAGGAGCTGCACAAAGGCGCTCCTCACGCACCGCTGATCGAGAAAAAATCGAAGTCTGGTGGTCGTAACAACAATGGCCGCATTACCACTCGTCACGTTGGTGGTGGTCACAAGCAGCATTACCGTCTGGTCGACTTCCGTCGCAACGACAAAGATGGCATTCCAGCCACTGTCGAGCGTATCGAATACGATCCAAACCGTACTGCTCACATCGCCCTGCTGTGCTACGCAGACGGTGAGCGTCGCTACATCATCGCCCCTAAAGGCGTGAGCGCTGGCGATCAGCTGATCGCAGGTGCACTGGCCCCAATCAAGGCCGGTAACTCCCTGCAGCTGCGCAACATTCCAGTAGGTAGCACCATTCACGGCATCGAACTGAAGCCGGGTAAAGGTGCTCAGATCGCTCGTTCCGCTGGTGCTTCGGCTCAGCTGATCGCTCGCGAAGGTGTCTACGTGACCCTGCGTCTGCGCTCTGGTGAAATGCGTAAAGTCCTGGCTGAGTGCCGTGCGACCCTGGGCGAAGTCTCGAACTCCGAGCACAGCCTGCGTTCGCTGGGTAAAGCTGGTGCCAAACGCTGGCGCGGCGTTCGCCCAACCGTTCGTGGTGTTGCCATGAACCCGGTTGACCACCCGCATGGTGGTGGTGAAGGTCGTACCTCCGGTGGTCGTCATCCGGTATCGCCATGGGGCTTCCCAACCAAGGGTGCGAAAACCCGTGGTAATAAGCGTACCGACAACATGATCGTCCGTCGTCGCAAGTAACTAGAGGGATACGACAGTGCCACGTTCTCTGAAAAAAGGTCCTTTTATCGATCTTCACCTGCTGAAGAAGGTCGAAGTGGCGGTGGAGAAGAACGATCGCAAGCCAGTTAAAACCTGGTCGCGTCGTTCGATGATCCTGCCACAAATGGTCGGTCTGACCATCGCGGTTCATAACGGTCGCCAGCATGTCCCAGTTCTCGTGAACGAAGACATGGTCGGCCACAAACTGGGCGAGTTCGCCGGTACCCGCACCTATCGCGGGCACGTGGCTGACAAGAAAGCCAAGCGTTAAGGGGTAAGGAAATGGAAGTAGCCGCTAAGTTGTCGGGCGCTCGAATCTCCGCCCAGAAAGCCCGCTTGGTCGCCGACCAGATCCGCGGGAAGAAGGTGGGCGAAGCGCTCAACCTGTTGGCCTTCAGCAGCAAAAAAGCCGCTGAAATCATGAAGAAAGTCCTCGAGTCGGCCGTAGCCAACGCCGAACACAACGAAGGCGCAGACGTTGATGACCTGAAGGTCTCCACCGTCTTCGTCAACGAAGGGCGTTCGCTGAAGCGCATCATGCCACGTGCCAAGGGCCGTGCTGATCGCATCGTCAAGCGGTCTTGCCATATCACTGTCAAGGTTGCGGACAAGTAACGGAGTCGATCAGATGGGTCAGAAAGTACATCCCACTGGCATTCGCCTGGGAATCGTCAAGGAGCACACCTCCGTCTGGTACGCAGACGGTGCTACTTACGCAGATTACCTGTTGAAGGATCTGAAAACGCGTGAGTACCTCCAAGACAAACTAAAAAGCGCGTCCGTAAGCCGTATCGATATTCATCGTCCGGCTCAAACTGCACGCATCACCATCCACACCGCTCGTCCCGGTATCGTTATCGGTAAGAAAGGTGAAGATGTCGAGAAGCTGCGTCAGGACCTGACCAAGCAGATGGGTGTGCCTGTGCACATCAACATCGAAGAGATCCGCAAGCCGGAACTCGACGCAATGCTGGTTGCGCAGAGCGTAGCTCAGCAGCTGGAACGCCGCGTAATGTTCCGTCGCGCCATGAAGCGCGCCGTACAGAACGCCATGCGTATTGGTGCCAAGGGCATCAAGATCCAGGTGAGCGGTCGTCTCGGCGGTGCTGAGATTGCTCGTACCGAGTGGTATCGCGAAGGTCGTGTGCCTCTGCACACCCTGCGTGCCGATATCGACTACAACACCTACGAAGCTCACACCACCTACGGTGTGATCGGTGTGAAGGTTTGGATCTTCAAAGGCGAAGTTATTGGTGGTCGCCAAGAAGAACTGAAACCACAAGCACCAGCGCCTCGTAAAAAAGCTGCTAAGTAAGGGGTACGCCAAATGTTGCAACCAAAGCGTACAAAATTCCGCAAGCAGATGACCGGCCACAACCGTGGTCTGGCACTGCGCGGTAGCAAAGTCAGCTTCGGCGAATTCGCCCTGAAGGCTGTTGCTCGCGGTCGCCTCACCGCTCGCCAGATCGAGTCGGCACGTCGTGCCCTGACCCGTCACGTAAAACGTGGCGGTAAGATCTGGATCCGTGTGTTCCCGGACAAGCCGATCTCCAAGAAACCTCTCGAGGTTCGTATGGGTAAAGGTAAGGGTTCCGTGGAATACTGGGTTGCCCAGATCCAGCCAGGCAAAGTCCTGTACGAGATCGAGGGTGTTTCTGAAGAGCTGGCGCGCGAAGCTTTCGCCCTGGCTGCTGCAAAGCTGCCTCTCGCCACCTCCTTTGTTAAGCGGACGGTGATGTGATGAAAGCGAATGAACTTCGTGAAAAATCGGCACAGCAACTGAACGAGCAACTGCTCGGCTTGCTGCGCGACCAGTTCAATCTGCGCATGCAGAAAGCAACTGGCCAGTTGGGGCAGTCGCACCTGCTCTCGCAAGTTAAGCGTGACATCGCTCGCGTGAAAACTGTGCTCAACCAGCAGGCAGGTAAGTGATCATGGCTGAAGCTGAAAAAACCGTCCGTACGCTGACTGGCCGTGTCGTCAGCGACAAAATGGACAAGACCATCACCGTTCTGATCGAGCGTCGCGTAAAGCACCCGATCTACGGTAAATACGTTAAGCGTTCGACTAAGCTGCACGCGCACGACGAATCCAACCAGTGCAAGATCGGCGACAAGGTTTCCATCCGTGAAACCCGTCCGCTGGCCAAGACCAAGTCCTGGGCACTGGTTGAAGTCCTCGAACGCGCTGTTGAAGTCTAAGGGCTAGGGGTCGGAGAAATTTTATGATTCAGACTCAATCCATGCTCGATGTGGCCGATAACAGCGGCGCTCGTCGCGTCATGTGCATCAAGGTTCTCGGCGGTTCGCACCGCCGTTACGCCGGCATCGGTGACATCATCAAAGTAACCGTCAAGGAAGCAATTCCGCGCGGTAAGGTCAAAAAAGGCCAGGTGATGACCGCTGTTGTCGTCCGTACCCGTCACGGTGTACGTCGCGCTGACGGTTCCATCATTCGTTTCGACGGCAACGCTGCTGTTCTGCTGAACACCAAGCAAGAGCCGATCGGCACTCGCATCTTCGGGCCAGTGACCCGTGAACTTCGTACTGAGAAGTTCATGAAGATCGTCTCGCTCGCCCCTGAAGTGCTGTAAGGAGATCCGACATGCAAAAGATTCGTCGTGACGACGAGATCATCGTGATCGCCGGCAAAGACAAAGGTAAGCGCGGTAAGGTGCTGAAGGTTCTGGCTGATGACCGTCTGGTCATCGGTGGCGTGAACCTGGTCAAGCGTCATACCAAGCCTAACCCGATGGCGGGCGTTCAGGGCGGTATCGTCGAGAAAGAAGCGCCTCTGCACGCTTCCAACGTTGCCATCTTCAACGGCGAAACCAACAAGGCTGACCGCGTTGGTTTCAAAGTCGAAGACGGTAAGAAAATTCGTGTCTTCAAGTCGACCCAAAAAGCGGTTGATGCTTGAACACTGCTAGGTAGAAGACCATGGCACGACTGAAAGAGATTTACCGGAACGAAATCGCTCCCAAGCTTAAGGAAGAACTTAAGCTGTCGAACGTGATGGAAGTTCCGCGCGTTACCAAAATCACCCTGAACATGGGTCTGGGCGAAGCGATCGGTGACAAGAAAGTCATCGAGCACGCTGTAGCCGATCTGGAAAAGATCACCGGTCAAAAGCCGGTCGTGACCTTCGCTCGTAAATCCATCGCGGGCTTCAAAGTCCGTGAGGGCTGGCCGATCGGCGTCAAGGTGACCCTGCGTAGCGACAAGATGTACGAATTCCTGGACCGCCTGCTGGCGATCTCCCTGCCTCGGGTTCGCGACTTCCGCGGCCTGAATGCCAAGTCCTTCGACGGTCGTGGCAACTACAGCATGGGCGTGAAAGAGCAGATCATCTTCCCGGAAATCGATTACGACAAGATCGATGCTCTGCGCGGTTTGGACATCACCCTGACCACCACTGCTCGTTCGGACGACGAAGGCCGCGCTCTGCTGCGTGCATTCAAGTTCCCGTTCCGCAACTGATTGGAGTAGGAAAATGGCCAAGAAGAGCATGAAAAACCGCGAGCTGAAGCGTCAGCTCACGGTAGCCAAGTTCGCTAAGAAGCGTGCTGAGCTGAAAGCGACCATCGTCAACGTCAACGCCTCTCCAGAAGAGCGTTTCGCTGCCGTAGTCGCGCTGCAGAAGCAACCACGTGACGCCAGCGCTTCGCGCCTGCGCAACCGTTGCCGCCTGACCGGTCGTCCTCACGGTGTATACCGTAAGTTCGGCCTGGGCCGTAACATGCTGCGTCAAGCTGCAATGCGCGGTGACGTACCAGGTCTGGTCAAAGCCTCCTGGTAAGTGCTGCAGGTGTGATCCCGGCGGGAGGGGAGCAATCTTCCGACCGCCGGTGACCTCGCCATCGAACAAGCCCCTTCATGGGGCTTGTTTCGTTTCTGCCTTGTGTCTAGAATGACCGGCTCACCTGAGCCTGGGTTTTTTGCCCTGTCCGCTCGGGTGGTTGTGATAGCCGCAAGGCTAATAATTCTTGTATCAGGAGCATCTAGCCCATGAGTATGCAGGACCCGTTAGCGGACATGCTAACTCGCATCCGTAATGCCCAGATGGCTGAAAAGTCCGTCGTAAGCATGCCTTCCTCCACCCTGAAGGTCGCGGTTGCCAAAGTTCTGAAAGACGAAGGTTACATCGCTGGCTACCAGGTTACTGGTGAGGCCAAGCCATCCCTGTCGATCGAACTGAAGTACTTCGAAGGCCGTCCGGTCATCGAGGAACTGAAGCGCTCCAGCCGTCCAGGCCTGCGCCAGTACAAGTCCGTCACAGAGCTGCCGAAAGTACGTGGCGGCCTGGGCGTGTCTATCGTCTCCACCAACAAAGGTGTGATGACTGATCGCGCTGCGCGCGCTGCCGGTGTCGGCGGCGAAGTTCTGTGCACAGTGTTCTAAGGGGAGATAGGCATGTCTCGCGTCGCTAAGAACCCCGTTAAGCTGCCATCTGGTGTCGAAGTCAAATTCGCCGGCCAGCAGCTTTCGGTGAAGGGTGCCAAAGGCACTCTCGAACTGAACGTTCACTCGTCTGTTGAAGTTACCGAAGAGTCTGGCGAGCTGCGTTTCGTCGCTCGCAACGGTGATCAGCAAGCTCGCGCCATGGCCGGTACCACCCGTGCTCTGGTCAACAACATGGTCCAGGGCGTAAGCCAAGGCTTCGAGCGCAAGCTCCAGCTGGTCGGTGTTGGTTACAAGGCACAGGCCAAGGGCACCGTCCTGAACCTGGCTCTGGGCTTCTCGCACCCAGTGGACTACGAACTGCCAGCCGGCATCACCGCTGAAACTCCTAGCCAGACCGACATCCTGATCAAGGGTATCGACAAGCAGCTGGTAGGTCAGGTGGCCGCTGAAATCCGCGGGTTCCGTCCGCCGGAGCCTTACAAAGGCAAGGGTGTGCGTTACGCGGACGAAGTAGTCCGTCGTAAAGAAGCCAAGAAGAAGTAGGGCCTAGCAAATGACCGACAAAAAAGTTACTCGACTGCGTCGCGCTCGCAAAGCACGCCTCAAGATGCACGAACTCGAAGTCGTGCGCCTGTGCGTGTTCCGCTCCTCGCAGCACATCTACGCCCAGGTCATTTCGGCCGACGGCAGCAAGGTTTTGGCAAGCGCCTCGACCTTGGACAAAGAACTGCGTGATGGCGCCACTGGCAACATCGACGCGGCCACTAAGGTTGGCAAGCTGGTAGCTGAGCGTGCGAAAGCCGCCGGTGTATCTCAAGTTGCCTTTGACCGTTCCGGCTTCAAGTACCACGGCCGCGTCAAAGCGCTGGCTGATGCTGCTCGTGAAGGCGGGCTGGAGTTCTAAGTTATGGCAAATAACGATCAAAAGCGCGACGAAGGCTACATCGAGAAGCTGGTTCAAGTTAACCGCGTAGCTAAAACCGTAAAAGGCGGCCGTATCTTCACCTTCACCGCGCTGACCGTGGTAGGTGATGGCAAGGGCCGTGTTGGTTTCGGCCGTGGCAAATCGCGCGAAGTACCTGCCGCGATCCAGAAGGCTATGGAAGCTGCTCGTCGCAACATGATCCAGGTTGACCTGAAGGGCACCACCCTGCAGTACGCCACCAAGGCTGCCCACGGCGCCTCGAAGGTTTACATGCAGCCTGCCTCGGAAGGTACCGGTATCATCGCCGGCGGCGCCATGCGTGCTGTCCTGGAAGTTGCTGGTGTTCAGAACGTCCTGGCCAAGTGCTACGGTTCGACCAACCCAGTGAACGTGGTCTACGCCACCTTCAAGGGTCTGAAAGCCATGCAATCTCCTGAGTCCATTGCTGCCAAGCGCGGCAAGAGCGTTGAGGAGATCTTCTGATCATGGCAACTGTAAAAGTAACGCTGATCAAGAGCACCGCCGGCCGTCTGCCTAACCACATTCTGTGCGTTAAAGGCCTGGGTCTGCGTCGCATCGGTCACACTGTAGAAGTCCAGGATACTCCCGAGAATCGCGGGATGATCAACAAGGCTTACTACATGCTGCGCGTCGAGGGTTAATCGATGAAACTCAATGATCTGAGTCCAGCGCCGGGTTCCCGTCGCGAGAAGCATCGTCCGGGTCGTGGTATCGGTAGCGGTTTGGGCAAGACCGGTGGCCGCGGCCACAAAGGTCAGACCTCCCGTTCCGGTGGTTCGATCGCTCCGGGCTTCGAAGGCGGTCAACAGCCGCTGCACCGTCGCCTGCCGAAGTTCGGCTTCGTTTCCCTGAAAGCCATGGACCGCGCCGAAGTGCGTCTGTCCGAGCTGGCTAAAGTGGAAGGCGACGTGGTTTCCGTGCAATCCCTGAAGGATGCCAACGTGATCGGCCAGAACGTACAGCGTGTGAAAATCATGCTGTCTGGCGAAGTCACTCGCGCAGTCACCATCAAGGGTATCGCAGCCACCAAGGGTGCGCGTGCGGCTATCGAAGCAGCTGGCGGCAAGTTCGAGGAATAAATGGCTAAGCAAGGTGCTCTCTCTTCGCTCGGTAAGGGCGGGATGTCGGAACTCTGGGCTCGTCTGCGCTTTCTGTTCATGGCGATCATCGTCTATCGGATAGGTGCGCACATCCCGGTTCCAGGCATCAATCCGGACCGTCTGGCGGATCTGTTTCGGCAGAATGAGGGGACCATTCTTAGCTTGTTCAACATGTTCTCCGGTGGCGCGCTGGAACGCATGAGCATCTTTGCATTGGGGATCATGCCGTACATCTCGGCATCGATCATCATGCAGTTGATGACTGCGGTCAGCCCGCAACTGGAGCAGTTGAAGAAGGAAGGTGAAGCTGGCCGTCGCAAGATCAGCCAGTACACCCGCTACGGCACCGTTATCCTGGCGCTGGTCCAAGCCATTGGCATGTCCATTGGCCTGGCCAACCAGGGCGTGGCGTTTTCTGTTGGTCTGGGCTTCTATGTCGTCGCCGTCTCCACGTTCGTGGCAGGCGCGATGTTCATGATGTGGCTGGGCGAGCAGATCACCGAGCGCGGTGTGGGCAACGGTATCTCGATGTTGATCTTCGCGGGTATCGTTGCCGGTCTTCCGAGAGCAATCGGGCAGTCTTTCGAGTCTGCACGCACAGGCGATATCAACATTTTCGCCCTGGTCGCTATCGGTTTGCTGGCAGTAGCGATTATCGGTTTCGTGGTGTTCATTGAGCGTGGTCAGCGTCGTATCGCCGTTCACTACGCCAAGCGTCAGCAGGGCCGCAAGGTCTTCGCTGCGCAGACCAGCCACTTGCCGTTGAAGGTGAACATGGCGGGGGTTATCCCGGCCATTTTCGCGAGCAGCATTCTGCTGTTCCCGGCTTCGCTGGGTGCCTGGTTCGGTCAGTCCGAAGGTATGGGCTGGCTGCAGGACATCTCGCAGTCGATCGCTCCTGGTCAGCCGTTGAACATTCTGCTGTTTAGTGCAGGGATCATTTTCTTCTGCTTCTTCTACACAGCGTTGATGTTCAATCCGAAAGACGTAGCGGAAAACCTGAAGAAGTCCGGTGCCTTTATTCCGGGTATCCGTCCTGGTGAGCAGTCGGCACGCTACATTGATGGCGTTCTGACCCGTTTGACCATGTTCGGTGCTCTTTACATGATGGCCGTCTGCCTTCTGCCCCAGTTCCTGGTGGTGGCTGCAAATGTGCCGTTCTACCTTGGCGGGACCTCGTTGCTGATTGTGGTAGTGGTTGTGATGGACTTCATGTCCCAAGTACAATCGCACCTCGTTTCGCACCAGTACGAATCCCTGATGAAGAAAGCCAACCTGAAAGGCTACGGCGGCAGCGGTCTGCTGCGCTGATTTAGCCCCTTAAGGTTCGAGGAGTCGGTAATGAAAGTTCGTGCATCGGTGAAAAAGCTGTGCCGTAACTGCAAGATCATCCGTCGCGAAGGCGTCGTGCGCGTGATCTGCAGCGCGGAACCGCGTCACAAGCAGCGCCAAGGCTGAGTGTGATCTGCGCTTCAAACCCAGCAGCTAGTGTGCTGCTGGGTTGATTAATCGTTTCTACAGCGATATTATCTCGCGCCCTATTTCTTGGCTTCCGGGGCGTAGGTAGCTGTCAATTGGAGTCCCACTGAATGGCCCGTATTGCAGGCGTCAACATTCCAGATAACAAGCATACTGTTATCTCGCTGACCTACATCTATGGTGTCGGTCGCACAACTGCACAGAAGATTTGTGCAGACGCTGGTGTCAACCCAGCCGCAAAGATCAAGGATCTGAGCGACGAGCAAATCGAAACCCTGCGTGGCGAAGTCGCGAAGTTCACCACCGAAGGTGACCTGCGTCGTGACATCAACATGAAGATCAAGCGCTTGATGGACCTGGGTTGCTACCGCGGCCTGCGTCATCGTAAAGGTCTGCCGGTTCGCGGTCAGCGCACCAAGACCAACGCACGCACCCGTAAGGGCCCGCGTAAGCCGATCCGCAAGTAATCGCCCAGGAATATAGACATGGCAAAACCTGCTGCTCGTCCTCGTAAGAAAGTCAAAAAGACAGTGGTTGATGGCATCGCCCACATCCATGCGTCTTTCAACAACACCATCGTGACCATCACCGACCGTCAGGGCAATGCTTTGTCCTGGGCGACCTCCGGTGGTTCGGGTTTCCGTGGTTCGCGCAAATCCACCCCGTTCGCAGCTCAGATCGCTGCTGAGCGTGCTGGTCAAGCTGCGCTGGAATACGGCCTGAAAAACCTCGACGTAAACGTCAAGGGTCCAGGTCCAGGTCGTGAGTCCGCCGTTCGTGCATTGAACAGCTGCGGCTACAAGATCGCCAGCATCACCGACGTGACGCCAATCCCGCACAACGGGTGCCGTCCGCCGAAGAAGCGTCGCGTGTAATCAGGAGACAGAAGAATGGCACGTTACATTGGTCCAAAATGCAAACTGTCTCGTCGTGAAGGCACCGACCTGTTCCTGAAGAGCGGCGTTCGCGCTCTGGAATCGAAGTGCAACATCGAAGCAGCCCCAGGTATCCACGGCCAGCGCCGTGGCCGTCAGTCCGACTACGGTACCCAGCTGCGCGAGAAACAAAAAGTCCGTCGTATCTACGGTGTTCTGGAGCGTCAGTTCCGCGGTTACTACCAAGCTGCAGCCTCGAAAAAAGGCGCAACTGGTGAAAACCTGCTGCAACTGCTCGAGTGCCGTCTGGATAACGTCGTTTACCGTATGGGCTTCGGCTCGACTCGTTCCGAGTCGCGTCAGCTGGTTTCGCACAAAGCGATCAGCGTCAACGGTAAGACTGTAAACATTCCATCCTACCAAGTTCGTCCGGGTGACGTGGTCGCGGTTCGCGAGAAGTCGCTGAGCCAGCTGCGCATTGTTCAAGCCCTTGAACTCTGCGCCCAGCGTGGCCGCGTTGAGTGGGTTGACGTGGATGCTGCTAAAAAGTCGGGCGTTTTCAAGAACGTTCCTGCTCGCAGCGACCTGTCCGCCGACATCAACGAGAACCTGATTGTCGAGCTCTACTCCAAGTAAGGGCTAGAAAATAGGTGCATCCATGCAGATTTCGGTAAATGAGTTCCTGACTCCCCGCCACATTGATGTGCAGGTAGTCAGTCCGACCCGCGCCAAGATCACGCTCGAGCCTCTCGAGCGTGGTTTCGGCCATACCCTGGGCAACGCGCTGCGCCGCATCCTGTTGTCCTCCATGCCTGGCTGTGCAGTAGTCGAGGCCGAGATCGATGGCGTACTCCATGAGTACTCCGCGATCGAAGGTGTTCAGGAAGACGTCATTGAAATCCTGTTGAACCTGAAAGGCCTGGCTATCAAACTGCACGGTCGTGACGAAGTTACGCTGACCTTGTCGAAAAAGGGTTCGGGGGTGGTTACCGCTGCCGATATTCAGCTGGATCACGATGTCGAGATCGTCAACCCCGATCACGTAATCGCGAACCTGGCGTCCAACGGCGCCCTGAACATGAAGCTCACCGTAGCTCGTGGTCGCGGTTACGAGCCGGCCGACTCCCGTCAGACCGACGAAGATGAAAGCCGTAGCATTGGCCGTCTTCAGCTGGACGCTTCGTTCAGCCCGGTGCGTCGTATCGCCTATGTGGTCGAGAACGCCCGTGTTGAGCAGCGTACCAACCTGGACAAGCTGGTCATTGATCTGGAAACCAACGGCACCCTGGATCCTGAAGAGGCTATCCGCCGCGCTGCGACCATCCTGCAACAGCAGCTGGCCGCGTTCGTCGACCTCAAAGGTGACAGCGAGCCTGTCGTAGTCGAGCAGGAAGACGAGATCGATCCGATCCTGCTGCGCCCGGTTGACGACCTGGAACTGACTGTACGTTCGGCCAACTGCCTCAAGGCGGAGAACATCTACTACATCGGCGACCTGATTCAGCGTACCGAAGTAGAGCTGTTGAAGACTCCTAACCTGGGCAAGAAGTCCCTGACTGAAATCAAGGACGTACTGGCCTCGCGTGGTCTGTCTCTCGGCATGCGCCTCGACAACTGGCCGCCTGCAAGTCTTAAGAAAGACGACAAGGCGACCGCCTGATCGTCGTAATCACCGAACGTAGTGTTTGGTAAGGAATGAATCATGCGTCATCGTAAAAGTGGACGTCACCTGAGCCGTACCAGCTCTCACCGCAAGGCTATGTTCCAGAACATGGCAGTGTCGCTGATCGAGCACGAGCTGATCAAAACCACCCTGCCGAAAGCCAAGGAACTGCGCCGCGTTGCCGAGCCGCTGATCACCCTGGCCAAGGAAGACAGCGTTGCGAACCGCCGCCTGGCCTTCGATCGTACCCGTTCGAAGTCCGCCGTAGGCAAGCTGTTCAACGACCTGGGCAAGCGTTACGCCACCCGTCAGGGCGGCTACCTGCGCATCCTGAAGTGCGGTTTCCGCGCTGGCGACAACGCGCCTATGGCGTACGTCGAGCTGGTTGATCGTCCGGTCGGCGGTGCTGTAGAAGCTGCCGAGTAAGACGTTCTGTCTGCTACAAAGAACCGGGCCTAGCGCCCGGTTTTTTGTTTTTAGATGCATTGTTAATTTCTATTGATGCAAGTCAGGTAATGAATTTGTTCTAGATCGTCCGCTCGTCGATACTCCTTTCAAGCCAAGCCGATTAGCCGGCGTTCGAGACCGATAAGGAGAGCCCATGAGCAAGATTCTCACCACCGCCAGCGGTGCACCCGTAGCTGACAACCAGAATTCCCGATCTGCCGGCCCCCGAGGCCCGCTGTTGCTCGATGACTTCCATCTGATCGAGAAGCTCGCCCACTTCAACCGTGAGAACATCCCTGAGCGCCGTGTACACGCCAAGGGCTCGGGTGCCTACGGTACGTTCACCGTCACCCGCGACATCACCAGCTACACCAGTGCCAAGTTGTTCGACCAGGTTGGCAAGCAGACCGAAACCTTCCTGCGCTTTTCCACCGTTGGCGGCGAGCGTGGCTCTGCCGATACCGAGCGCGACCCGCGCGGCTTCGCGGTGAAGTTCTACACCGAGGAAGGCAACTGGGACATCGTCGGTAACAACACCCCCGTGTTCTTCATCCGCGACCCGCTGAAGTTCCCAGACTTCATTCACACCCAGAAGCGTCATCCGCAGACCAACCTGAAAAATGCCCAGATGATGTGGGATTTCTGGTCGCACTCGCCCGAGGCGCTGCACCAGGTCACCATCCTCTTCTCCGACCGCGGCATCCCGGATGGCTATCGTCACATGCACGGCTTCGGCAGCCACACCTACAGCCTGATCAACGCGCAAGGTGAGCGCACCTGGGTGAAGTGGCACTTCAAGACCCAGCAGGGCATCAAGAATCTGGCTCCGGCTGAGGCTGCACGCCTGGCCGGCACCGACCCGGACTACGCCCAGCGCGACCTGTTCTCGGCCATCGAGCGCGGTGACTTCCCCCGCTGGACCGTATGCATTCAAGTCATGAGCGAAGCCGAGGCGGCCAATCGCGCCGAGAACCCGTTCGATGTGACCAAGACCTGGTCGCAGAAGGACTACCCGCTGATCGAGGTAGGTGTACTGGAGCTCAACCGCAACCCGCTGAACTACTTCGCGGAGGTCGAGCAGGCGGCATTTGGCCCGAGCAACATGGTCCCAGGTGTCGGTCTGTCGCCGGACCGCATGCTCCAAGGCCGCGTGTTCGCCTACGCCGATGCCCACCGCTACCGGGTCGGCACCAATCACCAGCAACTGCCGGTGAACGCGCCGCGTTGCCTGGTCAACAGCTACCAGCGTGATGGCTCGATGGCGACGGGCAGCTACGGCAGTGCGCCGAACTACGAGCCCAACAGCTACGTCGATGCGCCGAAGCAGTCGCCACGCCACGCCGAGCCGGCACTGGCCTTGAACGGTGCGGCGGATCGTCACGATCACCGCGAGGATACCGATTACTACAGCCACGCCGGGGCGCTGTTCCGTTTGATGAGCGATGAGCAGAAAGCGCTGCTGATCAACAATATCGCCGGCACCATGGCAGGCGTCAGCGAGGATGTGGTCCAACGCCAGTTGCAGTACTTCTTCAAGGCCGACCCGGCTTATGGAGAGGGGATCGCCAAGGCCTTGGGCGTGAATCTCGCCTAAGTCGAAGTGATAAGAAGAACCGCCCTCATTTGGGCGGTTTTTCAATGAATATCACTACTGTTTAACCGATTTTTTGCTTCTAATTGCGCGTTTTTCAGTGACCGCGAACAAAAGCTGGTTCACACTATGCTCATTGGCGTTTTCACATGGAGAAACAGGGCGATGCAAGGCCACCCGGACGTAATCAACTACCTCGTCACGTTGCTGAAGGGCGAACTGGCCGCACGCGACCAGTACTTCATTCACTCGCGTATGTACGAAGACTGGGGCCTGACCAAGCTCTACGAACGTATCAACCACGAGATGGAAGAAGAGACGCAGCACGCCGATGCCCTGATGCGCCGTATCCTCATGCTCGAAGGCACCCCGGACATGCGCGCCGACGATCTGGAAGTGGGCACCACCGTCCCGGAAATGATCGAGGCCGACCTCAAGCTCGAGTACAAGGTGCGCGGCGCCCTGTGCAAGGGCATCGAGCTGTGCGAGCTGCACAAGGACTACGTCAGCCGTGACATCCTGCGCGCGCAACTGGCCGATACCGAAGAAGATCACACCTATTGGCTTGAGAAGCAGCAGGGGCTGATCAAGGCCATTGGCCTGGAAAACTACCTGCAATCGCAGATGTAAGTTATCCACAGCATGAAAAAAGCCCCTGGTACCGATGGTGCCAGGGGCTTTTTTCATGGCGGCGAGAACGGTCAGGCCCGGTCACGCTCCAGCAGGGGTTTCAGGTAGTGCCCGGTGTAAGACTGCTTCATCTTGCTCAGTTCTTCCGGAGTCCCCGAGGCAATGATCTGCCCGCCCTTGGAGCCGCCTTCAGGCCCCAAGTCCACCAGCCAGTCGGCGGTCTTGATCACGTCCAGGTTGTGCTCGATCACCACCACGGTATTGCCGTGGTCACGCAGGCGGTGCAGCACATCCAGCAACTGTTGGATATCGGCGAAGTGCAGGCCGGTGGTTGGCTCGTCGAGGATGTACAAGGTCTTGCCGGTATCGCGCTTGGACAGCTCGCGCGACAGTTTGACCCGCTGCGCCTCGCCGCCCGAAAGCGTGGTCGCCGACTGCCCCAGCTTGATGTAGGACAGGCCGACGTCCATCAGGGTCTGCAGCTTGCGCGCCAGGGCCGGCACGGCGTCGAAGAATTCGCGGGCATCCTCGATGGTCATTTCCAGGACCTCGTGGATGTTCTTGCCCTTGTACTTGATCTCCAGGGTCTCGCGGTTGTATCGCTTGCTCTTGCACACATCGCAAGGCACGTAGATGTCCGGCAGGAAGTGCATTTCCACCTTGATCAGGCCGTCGCCCTGGCACGCCTCGCAGCGCCCACCCTTGACGTTGAACGAGAAACGCCCTGGCCCGTACCCGCGTGAACGGGACTCCGGCACACCAGAGAACAGCTCGCGGATCGGTGTGAAGATGCCGGTGTAGGTCGCGGGGTTTGAGCGCGGCGTACGGCCAATCGGGCTCTGGTCGATGTCGACCACCTTGTCCAGGTGCTGCAGGCCGTCCATGCTGCTGTGCGGCGCGGCCTCCAGGCTGCTGGCACCGTTGAGGGCGGTGGCTGCCAGGGGGAACAGGGTGTTGTTGATCAACGTCGACTTACCCGAGCCGGACACGCCCGTCACGCACGTCAGCAGGCCGATCGGGATCTCCAGGTCGACGTTCTGCAGGTTGTTGCCGCGGGCGCCCTTGAGCTTGAGTTGCAGCTTTTTGTTGCGCGGGGTGCGCTTGGCCGGGACGACGATCTTCTTGCGCCCGGACAGGTACTTGCCGGTTAGCGAGTCGGGGTGGTCCATGACTTCCTGGGGCGTGCCCTCGGCGACGATCTGGCCACCGTGCACGCCGGCCCCCGGGCCGATATCGACGACGTAGTCGGCAAGGCGGATGGCGTCCTCGTCGTGTTCCACCACGATCACCGTGTTACCCAGGTCGCGCAGGTGGTTGAGGGTGGCCAGCAGGCGATCGTTATCGCGTTGATGAAGACCGATGGACGGTTCATCGAGGATGTACATCACGCCGACCAGACCGGCACCGATCTGGCTGGCCAAGCGGATCCGCTGCGCCTCGCCACCGGACAGCGTCTCGGCGCTGCGGTCCAGGGTCAGGTAGTCGAGGCCGACGTTGACCAGGAACTGCAGGCGCTCACAGATCTCCTTGAGGATCTTCGCCGCGATCTCGCCGCGGCGGCCGGTCAAGGTCAGGGCGGCGAAGTACTGGCTGGCGTCGCCGATCGGCAGGTTGGTCACGGCCGGCAGGGTCTTTTCGCCAACCCAGACGTGACGCGCCTCGCGGCGCAGGCGAGTCCCGCGGCAATCCGGGCACGGCTGGGTGCCGAGGAACTTGGCCAGTTCCTCCCGTACGGTGGCCGATTCGGTCTCGCGGTAGCGGCGCTCGAGGTTGGGCACGATGCCCTCGAATGGGTGCGAGCGCTTGACGATGTCGCCTCGGTCGTTGAGGTACTTGAAGTCGACACTCTGCTTGCCGCTGCCCTGCAGGATCACCTTCTGGTGCTCGGCCGACAGCTCGCCAAACGGCGCTTCGAGGCTGAAGCCATAATGCGCGGCCAGCGAACCGAGCATCTGGAAGTAATACACGTTGCGCCGGTCCCAGCCGCGGATGGCGCCTTCGGCCAGGGTCAGCTCGGCGTTGACCAGGCGCTTGGTGTCGAAGAACTGCTTAACCCCCAGGCCATCGCAGGTCGGGCAGGCACCCGCCGGGTTGTTGAAGGAAAACAGCTTGGGTTCCAGCTCGCTGATCGCATGGCCGCACACCGGGCAGGCGAAGCGCGCGGAGAAGATCATCTCCTCGCCTTGCTCATCGTCCATCGGCGCCACCAGGGCGATGCCGTCAGCGAGTTTCAGCGCAGTCTCGAACGATTCGGCGAGGCGCTGCTGCAGGTCGGCGCGGGCCTTGAAGCGGTCCACCACGACATCGATGCTGTGCTTCTTCTGCTTGTCGAGCTTGGGCAGTTCGTCGAGTTCGTACAGCTTGCCGTTGACCCGCGCGCGCACGAAGCCTTGCGCGCGCAACTCGTCGAACACCGCCAGGTGCTCGCCCTTGCGCTCGCGGATGACCGGGGCCAGGAGCATGAGCTTGGTGCCCTCCGGGCGCTCGAGCACCAGGTCAACCATCTGGCTGATGGTCTGCGCCTCCAGCGGGATGTCGTGATCAGGGCAACGCGGCGTACCCACGCGGGCATACAGCAGGCGCAGGTAGTCGTAGATTTCGGTGATGGTGCCCACGGTCGAACGTGGGTTGTGCGATGTCGATTTCTGTTCGATGGAAATGGCCGGTGACAGGCCTTCGATGGTGTCGACGTCGGGCTTTTCCATCATCGACAGGAACTGCCGGGCATAGGCCGACAGCGATTCGACGTAGCGGCGCTGGCCTTCGGCGTAGAGCGTGTCGAACGCCAGGGACGACTTGCCCGACCCGGACAAGCCGGTAATCACGATCAGTTTGTCGCGCGGCAGGGTCAGGTCGATGTTCTTCAGGTTGTGGGTCCGTGCCCCACGAATCAGGATCTTGTCCACTGCGGCCTCGCTTGGCGGGCATAAACAAGGAAGTATACGGCGCACTGCCAGCACGCGGCAAAGCGTCGCGTAGATGCCGTCAAGCTGTCGGACTGATAGAATCGCCGCCGGTTCACACGAGGTTAATCCATGCACGACACCCACACCGAGCGCATGAGCAGCAGCGAAACGCGCGCCGCAGGCGGCCTGGCCCTGGTCTTTGCCTTTCGCATGCTGGGCATGTTCATGGTCCTGCCGGTGCTGGCCACCTATGGCATGGACTTGGCGGGTGCCACGCCTGCGCTGATCGGCCTGGCCATTGGTGCGTACGGCCTGACCCAGGCAGTGCTGCAGATCCCGTTCGGGGTGATTTCCGACCGTATCGGTCGCCGGCCGGTGATCTACCTGGGGTTGGTGATCTTCGCCCTGGGCAGCGTGCTGGCGGCCCAGGCCGACTCGATCTGGGGCGTGATCGCCGGGCGGATCCTGCAGGGCGCGGGGGCGATTTCCGCTGCGGTCATGGCGCTGTTGTCTGACCTGACCCGTGAGCAGCATCGCACCAAGGCCATGGCCATGATCGGCATGAGCATCGGCCTTTCGTTCGCTGTGGCGATGGTCGTCGGTCCGCTGCTGACGCGTGCTTTCGGTCTGTCAGGATTGTTCCTCACCACCGCAGGACTTGCCCTGGTCGGTATCGCCCTGATCGCCTTCGTCGTGCCCAATACCCACAGCACCCTGCAGCATCGCGAGTCGGGTGTGGCGCGCCAGGCCCTGGGGCCGACCCTACGGCATCCGGACCTTCTGCGTCTGGATGCGAGCATCTTCATCCTGCACGCGATCCTCATGGCAAGCTTCGTCGCCTTGCCCCTGGCCTTCGTCGAACGGGGTGGGCTACCGAAGGAGCAGCATTGGTGGGTGTACCTGACCGCACTGTTCGTCTCATTTTTCGCAATGGTTCCCTTCATCATCTACGGGGAAAAGAAGCGCAAGATGAAGCGTGTGTTGGCCGGCTCGGTGGCGGTGCTGCTGCTGGTGGAGGTGTTCTTCTGGGAGTGGGCTGACAACTTGCGCGGACTGGTGATTGGCACCGTGGTATTCTTTACTGCCTTCAACCTGCTGGAGGCTTCGCTGCCTTCGCTGGTGAGCAAGGTGTCGCCCGCAGGCGGCAAGGGAACGGCGATGGGGGTGTATTCCACCAGCCAGTTCCTCGGGGCCGCCCTGGGAGGAATTCTCGGTGGCTGGTTGTTCCAGCACGGTGGGTTGGACATGGTGTTCCTCGGCTGCGCGGTGTTGTGTGCCGTGTGGCTGGTCATTGCATTGCGCATGAACGAGCCGCCGTACGTGACCAGCGTGCGCATGCCGCTGACGCCCGAGGCGGTCCGGGAAGCCGGGCTGACCGAGCGCCTGCTGGCCGTGCCGGGTGTGACCGACGCCGTAGTGGTGGCAGAAGAGTCTGCCATCTACATCAAACTGGATACGAAAATTTTGGACCGTACGACCCTCGAGCGTTTGGTAAACCCAGCCTCATCGGCGTGCGAAGCCTAGGAGAACGTTATGGCCCGTGGGGTTAACAAAGTCATTCTGGTCGGTACCTGTGGCCAGGATCCCGAAGTCCGCTACCTGCCCAACGGTAACGCCGTGACCAACCTGAGCCTGGCCACCAGCGAGCAGTGGACCGACAAGCAGTCCGGCCAGAAGGTCGAGCGTACCGAGTGGCACCGTGTGTCGCTGTTCGGCAAGGTTGCCGAGATCGCCGGCGAGTACCTGCGCAAGGGTTCGCAGGTGTACATCGAGGGCAAGCTGCAGACCCGCGAGTGGGAAAAAGACGGCATCAAGCGCTACACCACCGAAATCATCGTCGACATGGGCGGCACCATGCAGTTGCTCGGCGGTCGTCCGCAAGGCCAGCAGCAGGGCGGCGACCCATACAACCAGGGTGGTGGCAACAACTACAACCAAGGTGGTGGCCAGCAGCAGTACAACCAGGCTCCGCCACGCCAGCAGGCCCAGCGCCCGCAGCAACAGCAGCGCCCGGCGCCACAGCAGCCTGCTCCGCAGCCGGCGGCTGACTTCGATAGCTTCGATGACGATATTCCGTTCTGATTCGAACGGTAGGCGTCTAGCTGAACCAGAAACCCAGGGCCTTGGCCCTGGGTTTTTTTATGGCTGTTTGCCTCGCGGCACCGTTTCAGAATGGGTTGGTCTGGCTTCGCCATCCATTCTGATGGTCGTTTCTTTTATTTATGTAGGCTATCTCTGAAGTTGCTTCTGTTTGCGCTTTGTGCCGTCCCAATTGAATAGGATTCACTTTTTCAAGGAGTGAATCATGCAGGAACGGGACGAAACTAAATTCAACGGGCAGGTGAAGCTAAAGCAAAGCATCCAGAATTATGAGGTTCCAGGGTTCTTCGATGCCTACGAGGATCATGTAGATCAGCATGCTGCAGCCAATTTTGGAGGATGGTTGTTATTGATCTGTGGCGCGGCAATTGTGATGCTGAGTATCTGGATTTTGATATACGGACCCTCGGAGATCTACTACTACCGTTCTAAAGGGATGAGCTTTTGGCAGCACATGCAAATGAGACCTGGCCTCGTTGCATTGGTAGGCTCTGCTTTGACGGCGGCGGGTAGTCGGATGCGGACTGAAGGTTCCATGAGCCGTGAGGCATATCTGCTTTCTCGCTACGAAATAATCGATCCCGAGGGGAAGGCAGTCAGTACAGGCCTGCAGGCTTGCTACGTGAGTGAAAACGAATTCAAGATTTTCATCTGTCCAGCAGGCGCTCAGCATCGAGGTGCCGCGTAATAACCCGCGCAAAGCATCGCCGGCAAGCCGGCGATGAGGCCGGGTGGGTCAATGCACTCTGTTCTTGGCTATCTCGATATCGTTCATCAACGCCTTGGCCAAGGCATTCAGATAATCCGCTGCACCTAGCAACTTGTGGTCATCTTCCATGTCGCCTTCGCGCACCAGGTGCTTGATGTAACCCAACAGGATGGAGACTTGCTCGTAGGCATCATCGATCGGGATGCCGGGTTGTACGCGTAGTAAGTCCAATGGTGGGTTGCCGACCTCCAAAAAGGTTTCCACGCCGGCGGTCGTGACGGGTTTGGATTTGTCTGCCATGTCTTCATTCCTCCGGCTTCGATTGTTCACGGGGGAAAAAGGCCAGTACGTGCTCGACCAGTTCGTGGGCGATTTCGGTGGCGTGCATGGCGTTGCCGAGCATGCCCATGCCGGGTTCGCCTGCACGTGCGCGGCAGTGTTCGTCGATGGTCTCGGCGACGCCACGCAGGAGTTCGCTGGCGTGGGCCAGGGCGTCGGGTGGATACATGTCGGATTGGACGGTGAAGAATGGGGTTCGGGGGGATTTGCGGTGGGGTGGGTCGGGGACGTGTTTTTTCATGGTGTCATTCCTATTTCTTGAAGAGGAACTGTCACCTGGATCTTTCTCACGGATTGAAGGTGGCAGCCGTACGCGGGGTGAGAAACCGGGGAAGAAATAGTAAGAGACCCGGCCAGGCCGAAGCCTGCCCACGTACGGCCACCATTGCGGTGCTACTAGATCTATCCATCGGGTTCTCACACCCGGTCACCGAAGCGACCCGAAAACGTTATTCCTGGGGCATGTTCCCGACAACAGCGATAGTTCAGCAGCGGTCGTAGGATAGTTCTCTTTCAAATCGACCTTGAAGTATTAAGTTTCAAGTTCGGAAATGTCTTACGGGGAGTTTGGCGGTGGGGCGGCTAGGGGCTTGTCTTTAGATTTATGGTGTTCTCAAGACCGAGCGCCGCCCGCGCGGCGCATCGCGACGCAAGGCCGCTCCCACATCTGTTTCGGGCCAATTACGCCTGTCAGGCCATAGCTGTCTGCCTTTGGAGGCACCACGAAATATTGTGGTGCGCCCTGGCGCCAATACAGATATCGCGCCGGGCCCACCAGGCTGGGAACCATGGCCTATCAGACATAATTGGTCCGAAACAGATGTGGGAGCGGCCTTGCGTCGCGATGCGCCGCGCGGGCGGCGCTCGATATTCACGGCGCTGCATCTCTCAAGCGAACACCCCAACACCCCAAACACCCACCCCATGACCCATGTCATCGCACCTTCTCGATTCTTGACTAGTCTTAACCTCTGGCAGCCATCAAAAAGCCGCCACCGTGACTACCAAGAGGCGCCGGCCATGTTCCGTGCGTCCACCACCTGATCAGGAGTGCACGATGGACCTCAACCGTCGGCAATTCTTCAAGGTCGCCGGTATCGGCCTTGGAGGCTCGAGCCTCGCGGCGCTGGGCATGGCCCCGACGCCGGCGTTCGCCGAGCAGGTGCGTCACTTCAAGCTGGCGCATACCAAAGAAGCTCGCAACACCTGCCCCTACTGCTCGGTCGGCTGCGGCCTGATCATGTACAGCCAGGGCGATGCGGGCAAGAACGTCAAACAAAGCATCATCCACATCGAAGGCGACGCCGATCACCCGGTCAACCGCGGCACCCTGTGCCCGAAAGGCGCGGGCCTGCTCGACTTCATCCATAGCCCCAGCCGCCTCAAGTACCCCGAGGTGCGCAAGCCGGGCAGCAAGGAGTGGGTGCGGGTCAGCTGGGACGAGGCGCTCGACCGCGTCGCCGACCTGATGAAAAAAGACCGCGACGCCAACTTCATCGAGAAGAACGCCCAGGGCCAAACCGTCAACCGCTGGCTCACTACCGGTTTCCTCGCTGCATCTGCCGCCTCCAGCGAGGCGGGTTACCTGACCCACAAGGTCGTCCGCGCAACAGGCATGCTGGGGTTCGATAACCAAGCACGTGTCTGACATGGCCCGACGGTGGCAAGTCTTGCCCCGACGTACGGCCGTGGCGCCATGACCAACCACTGGTCCGATATCGCTAACGCGAACTTGGTCCTGGTGATGGGTGGCAACGCAGCAGAAGCGCATCCGTGCGGCTTCAAATGGGTGACCGAAGCCAAGGCGCACAACAAGGCGCGGCTCATCGTGGTCGACCCAAGGTTTACCCGTACCGCCTCGGTAGCCGATTACTACGCGCCGATTCGTACCGGTAGCGACATCGCCTTTATGGGGGGGCTGATCAATTACCTGCTGAGCACCGACAAGATCCAGCACGAGTACGTGCGCAACTACACCGACGTGTCGTTCATCGTCAAAGAAGGCTATGGCTTCGAAGACGGCCTGTTCAGTGGCTACGACGCCGCCAAGCGGGTGTATGCCGACAAGTCCGGCTGGGGTTACGAGCTCGGCGACGATGGCTATGCCAAGGTCGACCCGACGCTGCAGCACCCGCGTTGCGTGTTCCAACTGATGAAGCAGCACTACAGCCGCTACACCCCGGAACTGGCGAGCATGACCTGTGGCATGCCGCAGGACGCCATGATGAAGATCTGGGAAGAGATCGCCACCTGCTCGGTACCGGGCAAGACCATGACGATCCTCTATGCGCTGGGCTGGACGCAGCACTCGATCGGTGCGCAGATCATCCGCAGCGCGGCCATGGTCCAGCTGTTGCTGGGCAACGTCGGCATGCCCGGCGGTGGCGTCAATGCCTTGCGCGGTCACTCCAACATCCAGGGCCTGACCGACCTGGGGCTGCTGTCCAACTCCTTGCCGGGCTACCTCACCCTGGCCGGCGATGCCGAGCAGGACTACGCCACCTACATCGACAAGCGCGCCTCCAAGCCGCTGCGCCCGGGGCAATTGTCCTACTGGCAGAACTACGGCAAGTTCCACGTCAGCCTGATGAAGGCCTGGTATGGCGCCAATGCCACCGCCGAGAACAACTGGGGCTACGACTGGCTGCCCAAACTCGACGTACCGGCCTACGACGTGCTGCGCATGTTCGAGATGATGAGTCAGGGCAAGGTCAACGGCTACATGTGCCAGGGCTTCAACCCGATTGCCGCGTTGCCGGACAAGAACCGCGTCACCGCAGCCCTCGGCAAGCTCAAGTGGCTAGTGATCATGGACCCATTGGCCACCGAGACCTCGGAGTTCTGGCGTAACGCCGGGCCGTTCAACGATGTCGACACGGCCAACATCCAGACCGAGGTGATCCGCCTGCCCACCACCTGTTTCGCCGAGGAGGATGGCTCGCTGGTCAACAGCAGCCGTTGGCTGCAGTGGCACTGGAAGGGCGCCGACGGCCCCGGCGAGACCCGCACCGACGTGCAGATCATGAGCGAGCTGTTCCTGCGCCTGCGTCAACGCTATCAGGCCGAGGGTGGCGCCTATCCCGATCCGCTGTTGAACATCAACTGGCCGTACAAGATCGCCGATGAGCCATCCCCCGAGGAATTGGCCAAGGAAATGAACGGCTGGGCGGTGAGCGACGTGACCGACCCGACCGGCGCGCAGATCAAGGCCGGCCAGCAACTCGCGGGCTTCGGCCAGCTCAAGGACGATGGCAGCACCGCCTCGGGCTGCTGGATCTTCGCCGGCTGCTGGACCGAGCAGGGCAACCAGATGGCCCGGCGCGACAACAGCGACCCGTATGGCATGCACCAGGTGCAGAACTGGGCCTGGGCCTGGCCGGCCAACCGCCGGATCCTCTACAACCGCGCCTCCAGCGACCTGCAAGGCAAGCCGTGGGACCCGGAGAAGAAGCGCCTGGTGTGGTGGAACGGCAAGGCCTGGACCGGCACCGACGTGCCCGACTTCAAGGTCGATTCGCCACCCGAAGCGGGGATGAATCCGTTCATCATGAACCCCGAGGGTGTGGCGCGCTTCTTCGCCATCGACAAAATGGCCGAAGGGCCGTTCCCCGAGCACTACGAGCCGTTCGAGACGCCGATCGGGATCAACCCGCTGCATCCCCAGAACAAGAAGGCCACCAGCAACCCGGCTGGCCGCGTGTTCGATTCGGTGTGGGATTCGCTCGGCACGCACGACGAGTTCCCCTACGCGGCCACCACCTATCGGCTGACCGAGCACTTCCACTTCTGGAGCAAGCACTGCCGCTTGAATGCGATCATCCAGCCCGAGCAGTTCGTCGAGATCGGCGAGGTGCTGGCCAACGAGAAGGGCATCAAGGCCGGTGACCGTGTGCGGGTGTCGAGCAAGCGCGGGCATATCGACGCGGTGGCGGTGGTGACCAAGCGGATCCGTCCGCTGCAGGTCAACAACCAGACCGTGCACCAGATCGGTATCCCGTTGCACTGGGGCTTCACCGGTTCGACCCGGCACGGCTACCTGACCAACACCTTGGTACCGTTCCTTGGTGATGGCAACACGCAGACGCCGGAGTCCAAGTCGTTCCTCGTCAAAGTGGAGAAACTCTGATGGCCAGCCAAGACATCATTGCCCGCTCGGCCACCACCACCGTGCCGCCCTCGGTACGCCAGCTGGAAGAAGTCGCCAAACTGATCGACACCACCAAGTGCATCGGTTGCAAGGCGTGCCAGGTGGCGTGTTCGGAGTGGAACGAACTGCGTGACGAGGTGGGCCACAACCACGGCACCTACGACAACCCCCAGGACCTCACCGCCGAGACCTGGACCCTGATGCGCTTCACCGAGCACGAGCGCGACGATGGCAACCTGGAGTGGCTGATCCGCAAGGACGGCTGCATGCACTGTGCAGACCCCGGTTGCCTGAAGGCCTGCCCGAGCCCCGGGGCGATCATCAAGCACGCCAACGGCATCGTCGATTTCAACCAGGACCACTGCATCGGTTGCGGCTATTGCATCACCGGCTGCCCGTTCAACATCCCGCGCATCTCGCAAAAGGACCACAAGGCATACAAGTGCACCCTGTGCTCCGACCGCGTGACCGTGGGCCTGGAGCCTGCCTGCGTGAAGACCTGCCCGACCGGGGCGATCGTCTTCGGCAGCAAGGCGGAAATGAAGGTGCATGCCGACGAGCGTATCGTCGACCTGAAGTCGCGCGGCTACGACAAGGCCGGCCTGTACGACCCCGATGGTGTCGGCGGCACCCACGTGATGTACGTGCTGCACCATGCCGACACGCCGAAGCTGTATGCCGGCCTGCCGGACCAGCCGGTAATCAGCCCGTTGGTGGGCTTGTGGAAAGGCTTCACCAAGCCGCTGGCGCTGCTGGCCATGGGCGCGGCGGTGCTGGCCGGGTTCTTCCACTACGTGCGCGTGGGCCCGCAGCGGGTCGAGGAAGAGGAGCATCCGACGCCACCTGGCGATGGCGTGCACCAAGTGGACCCGTCGGTGCATGTCTATGATCCGAACCGGCCCGGTGGGCAAGGGGAGCAGCGGCCATGAGCGACGAAAACAAACCCATCCTGCGCTACAACGCCAACGAGCGGACCAACCACTGGATCGTGGCGATTCTGTTCATCCTGGCGGCGTTATCGGGGTTGGCGCTGTTCCACCCGGCGCTGTTCTGGTTCAGCCATTTGTTCGGAGGAGGGCCGTGGACGCGGATTCTTCATCCGTTCATCGGCGTGGCGATGTTCGTGTTCTTCCTCGGGTTGGTGATCCGGTTCTGGCGCGCCAACTTCATCACCGCCAACGACCGGCTATGGCTGCGCCGAATCGACCGAGTGATGCTCAACAAGGAGGAGGGCGTGCCGCCGATCGGCAAGTACAACGCCGGGCAGAAGCTCCTGTTCTGGACCCTGCTGCTGTGCATGCTGGTGTTGCTGGCTACCGGCGTGGTGATCTGGCGCGCCTACTTCAGCGAGTATTTCGGCATCACGTCCATTCGCCTGGCCACGTTGCTGCACGCACTGGCTGCGTTCGTGCTTATCCTCAGCATCATCGTGCATATCTATGCCGGGATCTGGATCAAGGGCTCGATCGGCGCCATGCTGCATGGCTGGGTGAGTCGCGCCTGGGCGCGCAAACATCATCAGTTGTGGTACCGCGATGTGACGGGCGACAAGGCCCCGACGGACCACCAAGGCAAAGAAGGATGAGTGCTTGAGCACGATACTCGAACCTGGGCAGATCGAAGCGTCGGCGGTGATGCCGCCGTTCCTGCACCTGCCGCCCCGCAATCTGTTCGAACGGCGCGCCGAGCGCTTGGCGCAGTTGGCCGAGGGCAACGCCCTGGGCGATTACCTGCGGCTGGTGGCGCGGCTCTGTCGTCTCCAGCAGCAGCTTGTGGATAACCCGCCCAGTGGCTTGCCGGTGGCCGAGGAGCGCCAGCGCCTGTGTATAAGTCACGGCCTGCCGCCGCTGGCGGCTGACAGCCTGGTGCGCGAAGGCCCTTGGCTTCCCTGGCTGCAGGTACTGCTGGAAGGTTTCGACGAGGCCAACGACGGCCCCTTGGGCAAGGCTGTGCAGACGCTGCGCGACAGTGCCGAGAGCCAGCGCAAGGGCTGGGGCATCGCCTTGCTCGCCGGCCAGTACGACGCGGTCCCAGCCGCGCTGGTGCCATTCCTCGGCGCGGCGCTGCAAGCGGCCTGGTCGAGCTGGCTGCTGGCGCTGCCCGAGGCCGAACTCAAGCCGGCGGGGAGCCTGGCGCAGTGCCCGGCCTGCGGCTCGCAGGCCATGGCCGGGCTGGTGCGTAACCGTGGCAAGCACAATGGGCTGCGCTACCTGGCCTGTTCGCTGTGCGCTTGTGAATGGCATGTGGTGCGGGTCAAGTGCGTGTACTGCGAGTCGAGCAAGGGCCTGCGCTACACCAGCCTGGAGGACGATCGCCATGCACCGGGCAAGGCACCGCTACGGGCCGAGTGCTGCCCGGGGTGCCAGCGCTACCTCAAGCACCATTACCTGGAAAACGACGCCTATGCCGAACCGCTGGCCGACGACTTGGCCAGCCTGGCGCTGGATATCCGCTTGGACGAGGAGGGCTTTCATCGGCTGGCGCCGAACCTGATGCTCGCGCCTGGCTAGGCGGGAGTGTCTACACTGCAATTACCGCGTCGCCCTTTTCGCGGGTAAACCCGCTCCTACAGGTACACCGTTGTTTCTGAAAACAGCGGTGTACCTGTAGGAGCGGGCTTGCCCGCGAAGAGGCCCGAACAGACAACGGATCAGTTAAGGTAGTACCTGATGTCTTCAAGCCCAGCCAGCGAAACCCCACGCCTGCCCTCGATCGACACCCTCCTGCGCCACCCGGCCTGTCTCCCGCTAATCGACCGCCACGGCCGCGACGCCGTGCTCAACGCCCTGCGGCAACTGCTCGACGACCTGCGCGACCCGGCCCGTAACGGCCAACTCAGCCCAGCGGAACTTGCCGCCGAAGTCCTGCTGGGCCGCGCCGGTGAACGCCTGGCCATTGCGCAGCGCAGCCAGGTGCGCCGGGTGTTCAACCTCACCGGCACGGTGCTGCACACCAACCTGGGCCGGGCGCTGTTGCCGGAAGCGGCCGTCGAGGCCATGCAGACCGCCGCCCGCTATCCGCTCAACCTCGAATTCGACCTGGCCACCGGCAAGCGCGGCGACCGCGACGATCTGATCGAAGGGCTGATCCGCGAACTGACCGGCGCCGAAGCCGTCACCGTGGTCAACAACAACGCCGCTGCCGTGCTGCTGGCGCTCAACAGCCTCGGCGCGCGCAAGGAAGGCATCATCTCCCGCGGCGAACTGATCGAGATCGGCGGCGCCTTTCGCATTCCCGACATCATGGCCCGCGCCGGTGTGCGCCTGCACGAGATCGGCACCACCAATCGCACCCACGCCCGCGACTACGAGGCCGCCATCGGCCCGCGCACCGGCCTGCTGATGCGCGTGCACTGCAGCAACTACAGCATCCAGGGCTTCACCACCCAGGTGCCGACCGCCGAACTCGCGCGCATTGCCCACCAGCACCAGCTGCCATTGCTCGAAGACCTCGGCAGCGGCAGCCTGCTCGATCTGACCCGCTGGGGCCTGCCTGCCGAACCCACGGTACGCCAGGCGCTGGACGATGGCGCCGACATCGTCACCTTCAGTGGCGACAAGCTGCTCGGTGGCCCACAGGCCGGCATCATCGTCGGGCGCAAGGAGCTGATCGCCAAGATCAAGAAGAACCCGCTCAAGCGCGCTTTGCGCGTCGACAAGATCACCCTGGCCGCGCTCGAGGCCGTGCTGGCGCTGTACCGCAATCCGGATCGCCTGGCCGAGCGACTGCCCAGCTTACGCCTGCTGACCCGCTCTCAAGCCGAAATCCAGGCCCAGGCCGAGCGCCTGGCCCCCGAACTGGCGGCGCAGCTGGGCGCGCCATGGGGCGTGAGCGTAGAGCCCGCCCTGGGCATGATCGGCAGTGGCAGCCAGCCGGTGGCGCGCCTGCCCAGCGCAGCGCTGTGCCTGCGGCCACACGTGACGAAGAAGCTGCGCGGGCGCAGCCTGCACGTGCTGGAGCGGGCGCTGCGGGCCCTGCCGGTGCCGGTGCTCGGGCGTATCGACGACGATGCCTTGTGGCTCGACCTGCGCCAGCTGGACGATGAGGCGCAGTGGCTGGCGCAACTGCCCGCCTTGCAGCTGGGGCCGGTGCAGTGATCGTCGGCACCGCCGGCCACATCGACCACGGCAAGACCGCCTTGCTCCAGGCCCTCACCGGCCAGGCCGGCGACCAGCGCCAGGAGGAACGCGCGCGCGGCATGACCATCGACCTCGGCTACCGCTACGCCGCCCTGGCCGATGGTGCGCCGTTGACCGGTTTCATCGACGTGCCGGGGCACGAGCGATTCATCCACAACATGCTCGCCGGGGCTCACGGTATCGACCTGGTGCTGCTGGTGGTGGCCGCCGACGACGGCGTGATGCCACAAACCCGCGAGCACCTGGCGATCATCGAACTGCTGGGAATCCCGCAGGCATTGGTGGCGGTAAGCAAATGCGACCGGGTCGAACCGGCCCGCCTGGCCGAGGTGCAGGCGCAGATTACCGAGCTGCTGGCGCCGGGGCCGTATGCCGGTGCGCGGCAATTCCCGCTGTCGAGCGTTACCGCAGAGGGGATCGACGCCCTGCGCCTGGCATTGCTGGAGGCCGACCAACAGGTGGGGCAGCGCAGTGTGCGTGGTGGTTTCCGCCTGGCCGTCGACCGCGCCTTCGCCGTCACCGGTGCAGGCGTCGTGGTTACGGGTACGGCACTGGCCGGACGCGTCAGTGCCGGCGATACCTTGCTGCTGGGCAAGGCCGGCAAGCCGGTGCGGGTGCGTGGCCTGCATGCGCAGAACCAGGCTGCGCTGGTGGCCGAGGCGGGGCAGCGGGTGGCGTTGAACATCAGCGCCGAACGCCTGGCGGTCGAGCAGGTGCATCGCGGCGACTGGCTGGTGCCCGACTGGCTGCATGCGCCCAGCGTCCGGGTGGACATCGAGTTGAGCCTGCTGCCTGGCGAGACGCGCCTTTTCGAACACTTCAGCGCGGTGCATGTGCACCTCGGCACCCAGGATGTCACCGCGCGGGTCGCGCTGCTCGAAGGCGAGACGCTTGCCGCAGGCCAGCGCATGTTCGCCCAGCTGTTGCTCAACGCGCCGCTGCAGGCCGTGCATGGCGACCGCCTGGTGCTGCGTGACCAGCGTGCACAGCGTACCTTGGGCGGCGGGCGGGTGCTCGACCCGTTCGCGCCCAGCCGGCAACGCCGCAGCGAGGTGCGTTTGCGCCAGTTGCAGGTACTGCGCGATGCCGATGACCTGGAGCAGGCGCTGCCGGCGCTGCTGGCCAGCGCCCCTTCCGGGCTCGACCCGCAGCGCCTGGAACGTCAGTTCAATCGCCTGCGCGATACCTGGAAGCTGCCGGCCGAGGTGCGGGTCATCGCCACACGCCAAGGACAGTTGTTGTTTGCCGACGCGCAGTGGCAGGGGCTCAAGCAACAGGTGTTGGCGCAACTGGCGCTGTTCCACGAACAGGAGCCCGACCAGCTCGGCCCGGACCGGGATCGCCTGCGCAGGTTCTGTGCCCTGCCGCTGGAGCGGCCGGCCTTCGTCAGTCTGGTCGATGAGTTGCTCGATGACGGCGCGATTGCCAGCAGCGGGCCCTGGCTGCACCTGCCCGACCACAAGGTGCAGTTGAGCGAAGCGGACAACGCGTTGTGGGCGCGCCTGCAACCGCGCCTGCTGCAGGGGCAGTTCGACCCACCCTGGGTGCGGACGCTGGCGAGTGAGGAAAACTGTGCCGAGGCCGATGTGCGCCTGCTGCTACGCAAGCTGGCCCGGTTGGGGTTGGTGCATCAGGTGGTGCGTGACCTGTTCTACCCGCAGGCGACGCTGCAGCGCATGGCAGAGCTGTTGCTCGGCCAGGCCAGCGAGACGCCGGTAGTGCAGGTTGCCGCGTTTCGCGATATGTTGGGCATCGGTCGCAAGCGCAGTGTGCAGGTGCTCGAGTATTTCGACCGCATCGGTCTGACCCGCAGGGTTGCCGACCAGCGTCACATCCGCGCCGACAGCGCCCTGGCCCAGCAGCAGGCCAGGCACTGAGTTCAAGGAAGGCAATCGCGCCCGGTGGCGCGGCCGGGCTTCAAACCCGGTTGGGGACGGCAGCCGTTCCCGGGCAGGTTCGACTCCCGCTGCCTTCCGCCAATTTTCTAGCCTTTTCGCAGGCACGCCCGCACACAAGGATCTGCATCGTTCCTGTAGGAGCGGGTTTACCCGCGAAGAGGCTCTCAAGAACGAAGCTAAGCCCGCTCCCCGCACAGATCCAGGGCAAACCACTGCTCTGCCGCGTCGACATCCAGCCCGGCCCCGAGCAATGCGAACATCTTGCCCAGCGCCGCCTCACGGGTCATGCCGCCACCACTGACCAGCCCGGCTGCGCGCAAGCGGTTGCCCGCCGCATAGGTATCGAACACCACCGCCCCCTCCGGGCACTGGCTGATCGCCGCCAGCATCACTCCCCGTGCACGCGCCTCGCGCAGCACCTCCAGCAGTGCCTGGTCATCCGAAGGCCCGGTGCCGCTGCCGTAGCACTCCAGCAGCAAGCCCTGCACGCCGCTGTCGAGCACACCACGCAGGTGATTGGCCTGCAGCCCTGGGAACACCGGCATTACCGCCAGGTTGACCGGCTGGCGTTGCTTGCGGTAGTCGAGTTTGCCAGGCAGCGTTGCAGCGTGTTCGCCCTCGCGGTGGCGGGGCAGAACGGCGAAGGCGTCGAAGGCCTCGCTGCGCAGCTTCGAAGCGCGGCAACCGTGCAGCAGCTGGCCATGGAAGTACAACTGCACGCCAGCGTCCAGGCCCTGCTCGAACTGCCGCAAGGCCCCGCACAGGTTGCCCCAGGCGTCACTGCCCGGTGCGCCGGCCGGTAGCATCGAGCCGGTCAGCAGCACCGGTACCGGCAGGCCCAGCAGCAGGAACGACAGCGCCGCTGCGCTGTAGGCCAGGCTGTCGGTACCATGCAGCACCAGCACGCCGTCGTGCCCGGCGCCTTCCACCGCCGCCACGATGGCATCGCGCATGGCCAGCCAGTTGTGCTGCTGCATGTTGGCGCTGTCGAGCAGCGGGTTCATTTCCTGCAGGGTCCATTGCACCTGTGGAGCATCGGGCAGCACGGCCAGGTGCGCACGCATGCGCGCATCGAAACCACCAGCCGGCGCCAGGCCTTCAGCGGTTTCCAGCATGCCGATGGTGCCGCCGGTGTAGAGAACGAGAAGATTCTTGACTGCACGCATGGAAAGCATCCGTAGCGGTGAGCGGAGATGAAGCAGCCGCCCACGAACGGGGCGGCTGGGAGGCGCAGGATATCAGCGCTGCAGCTGGGCTTGGGCCGCGGCTTTGTCAGCGGCTGTTTCGGCCTGTGGATTGGCCGGCCAGGCGTTGGTGTCCAGGTCCAGGTCGGCGAACTTGCTCGAATCGAATACCGGCTGTTCGATACCGGCCTTGCGCTGGTCGTCGTAGTCGCGCATCACCCGCAGGCCGACCTTGAATAGCAGGGCCAGGGCCACCAGGTTGACGAACGCGAGGCAGGTCATGGTGATGTCGGCGAAGGCGAACACGGTCGACAGATCCTGCATCGAGCCCCACACCACCAGCGCCAGCACCAGGGCACGGAACGCCAGCAGCACCACGCGGTTACGGCTCAGGAACTGCAGGCTGTTCTCGCCCAGGTAGTAGTTGTAGAGGATACAGGTGAACACGAACAGCGACAGCGCGACGCTGACGAACAGGCGGCCCCAGTCACCGACCACGGCGGCCAGCGAGTTCTGCGTCAGGACGATGCCATCGCCTTCGAAGCCTGGGGTGTAGAAGCCCGACAGCAGGATCAGCAGCGCGGTGCAGGTGCAGATCACGAAGGTGTCGAGGAACACGCTGAAGGCCTGCACCACGCCCTGGGCACCCGGGTGTTTCACGGCGGCCACGGCGGCGACGTTCGGTGCGCTGCCCAGGCCCGCCTCGTTGGCGAATACGCCACGTTTGACGCCCATGACGATGGCGCTGCCAAGCAGGCCGCCAAACGCAGGGTCAAGGCCGAAGGCGCTCTTGAAGATGGTTTCCAGCATGGCCGGCACGTGTTCGATCTGGGTAGCGATCACGTACAGGGTGACGCCGATGTAGGCCAGGGTCTTGATCGGCACGAGCAGGTCGGAGACCGCGGCGATGCGCTTGATGCCACCGAGGAAGGTGATGGCCAGCAGCACGGCCAGGACGATGCCGGTGTGGCGTGGATCGAAGGCGAAGGCGTTCTGCAGCGAATGGGTCACGGTGTACGACTGCAGGCCGATGAAGGCGAAGCCGTAGGTGACCAGCAGCAGGATCGAGAACACCACGGCCATGCTTTTACGCTTCAGGCCATGCTGGATGTAGTACGCCGGGCCGCCGCGGTACAGACCATCGCCATCGGCGCGCTTGTAGACCTGGGCCAGGGTGCATTCGAAGAAGCTGCTGGCCATGCCTACCAGGGCGGTGACCCACATCCAGAACACCGCGCCTGGGCCACCCAGGGTCACGGCGATACCGACACCGGCGATGTTGCCGGCACCCACGCGCCCGGCCAGGCTCAGCATCAGCGCCTGGAACGAGCTCAACTGGCCTGCCTGGCCACGCAGCGATTCCTTGAACACAGCGAACATGTGGACGAAGTGACGGAACTGGACGAACCGCGAGCGGATGGTGAAGTAACCGCCGAGACCGACGATCAGCACGATGAGCAGTTTCCCCGAAAGGAAATCGTTGAGTGCTTCGAGCATTGGGAAATGACCTCGATTCTTATTGTTCGCAGGAAAAACCAGCGGGCGGCAGGCGCACCGCTATTCGTTGGGGCGCATGGTTGGCCATGACAACTGTGGTTACAATTTCGCGGGTTGCTCTTACTTGATGCGACTTGATGCTAGAATGGCGTCATTCGCGTCACCTGAGTCTTGCCATGAGCGATCATTTCGCAACCAATCTGAAACTGGCCTGCAGCCATTACCGCTCTATCTCCGAGGTTTGCCGCCAGCTGTCGATGAACCGCGCCCAGTTCAACAAGTACCTGGGTGGGCAGAGCCGCCCGACGGCCTACAACCTCAAACGCATCGGCGACTTCTTCGGCGTCGAGGAATACGAGCTGAACTTGCCGCCCGAGCAATTCGCCCGATTGATAGGCGCACGCGTGTCGCCGCTGGCCGAGGCCCCGCGCGACCCGCTCAGCGAGCTGTTCCAGCCCCTGCAGGCGCAGGCCGGCAATCTCTCGCGCTATTGTGGTTACTACTTCGAATACTCCAACTGCATGTCGGTGCCAGGCTCGATCCTGCTGTCGCTGGTGCACCTGCGCGAGGAGCGCGGGCAGTTCGTCTTCGAGCGCCAGGAGCGCCAGGAGCGCTCCACCGCCACCGACCCGCACGCCGAGGTGCGCTGCCGGTACCTGGGCGTGGCCTACCAGCTGCAGGACCGTTTGTTTCTCATCGACTATGAGTCGCTGACGCTCAACGAGATGAGCCAGACCATCCTGATTCCCAGCTTCAAGAGCCGCATCACCCGCCTCAATGGGCTCAAGACCGGCGTGTCCAGCGGTGACCGCCGCAATCCGGCCTGTACCCGGGTGGTGTGGGAATACCTGGGCGAGGAAATCAACCGCATCAACGCCTACCGCCAGGTCAGGCTGTACCGACCGGATGACCCGCGTATCGACGACGATGTGCGTGAGCGGCTGACGGTGGGACCGCTGAGCAATGGTTTGTTCGAGATCGAGTGAGCATCAGAACAATAGCCCGTGCAGCCAATCGGCGAGCGGGTTGCCAGTATCGAGTAACAACTTGACCGCCATGATGCAGCACACGCTCACCAGGAGTGGCTTGACCAACCGGGGCCCGAAGCGCACTGCGCAGCGCGCCCCCAACTGCGCACCGGCGAACGCGGCCATCGCCATGGCCAGCGCCAGCGGCCAGATGATCGCGCCGCTGAGGGCAAACACGGATAACGCCCCCAGGTTACAAGCAGCGTTCAGTAGTTTGCTGTTGCACACGGCTTGTATCAGGTGCTGCCCTAGGAGAATCACGCAGGCCAGCATGAAGAACGAGCCAACGCCAGGGCCAAAGATGCCGTCATAAAAGCCGATGATGGGCGCGACAGCGAGGCAGAAGAGGCTGCTTGAAACCTTTGCCTTACGCGTTTGCTCGTCCGGTTTGGGGCTGAAGGCGAAATAGGCGGCTACCAAAATCAGCAATAAGGGTACGCATGCTTGCAGAACCGCCTTGGGTACGTAGCTGACCGATAAGGCGCCCAAGGCTCCCCCCGCAAACGACATGACTGCCATGGGGCCACCTCGTCTCCAGTCGAGCATGCCTTTACGGGCAAAGGCGCAGGTGGCTGAAACCGTAGCGGAGGCCGCCTGGAACTTGTTCGTGGCAATGGCGGCCAAGGGCTCGATACCCGCAACGAACAAGACCGGGAGTGTTATCAGGCCTCCGCCCCCGGCAATTGCATCGAAGAAACCGGCCATTAGTGCAACCAGCGCGAGCATGAGGATAAGTGTCAGGTCGAGTTCGATCATTCAGGCGCTCGCTCTCACGCTTGGACCAATAGAGGGTCGTTGCTCAGCACTATGGGTACTGCGCAGGGGGCGTATCCGAACTGGCGTACGAGCAAGCGCCGGTTATCCTGGACCCTGTCGCGACCATGCAAGCCCCGGCAGTTGTTGATCAGCAACGCGTTGTCAGGTTGCAGGACAAATTTCTGAGGTTCGGCGCTATCGAGCATTTTCTCGAAGGCGGCGAAGGCGCGGGCGACTGTGCTGGGTGCCTGCTCATCAAGAGAAAAGCGGTAGCTGTTGTAGCGAAGTGAAAAGCCTCCATTAGCCTCGAACTGCAGCATCGAAACGCATTTGCCTGCCTCACCCTGGCCATCGGAAAAGCAGTCACTGCGGGTGAAGTTGAAGGATGCTGAAGTCAGTGCGAGCGCATCGAGGCTACCGAGGCGTTCAATGATGTCTCGAAGCGGAAATACATAAGTGGGTTCATCGGCAGGATTCCAGCGGGCGGTGAGTATCAGCGCAGAAGGTGCTGGGGAGTGTCCATCGTGTGCAACTGTGGAGCAGTTGTAGGGTGCTTCTGTGTGTGGCCCCAGGCGCAAGCCGGCATGTGAGCTGACTTCAACTTCGGTGCTGGGCGGCTCGTCGAAGTGGGGTACCCAACCGCCCCCCTTGAAGTTACCCACCAGCCGAATTTGTTTACCCTCGTTGTCGATATCGAAAGCGAAACCACGATGGCGTGCCATTGCCAGGAGCAGTTGATTGCGTGAGGCGAGGTATTGGCAATGCGCACTGTTCGCCAATGTGTCGATATCGGGAAGTTGTAAGGGAATCGGGTCGTTGGCGTGGATCATGTGTCTGCACATCAGAGCAGACAGGCCGCCTTCGCTGAAGCGCTGAAGCATCGCACATTGGTTGTTGGTTAGCGTTTTCAGAACGTGTTCGGCGGATGCGAACGCCTGAAATGCCGACCCCTTGGCCTCTGGGCCGCCTGAATCCGCGATTGCCTGGCTGGCCAAGGCAATGGCTTGGCTTTGTTCGTGGCTGAAATCCAGATGTGCGACTTCCGGGTGGTACATTGAACGTTCCTTGTATTCGGTTTTTCGCCAGCAAGTGGGCAAGTCACCATTCAATGCAGTTGAGCTGTGTTATGAAAGACAGCCGCCTCCTAGCCTTGGGTAGGAAATTTCCTTTGCTCTAGGTGTTGAGCGTTGGAGTTTGTGCTGAATACCGTCGGTGGGAGTGACGCGGGCCGCGTGTTGGACTTCCCTGGCAGGAAACCGCAAAATGACCGCTTTCCCCTATCAACCTGTTCGGATCTGCTGACTCTATGCGTATGCGCCTGATGCTGTTGGGTGGTGGCAATGCCCTCGGGCAAGCGCTGATTCGTCTCGGGGCCGAGGAGGACATCGCATTCCTGGCGCCGCGTCCCCCGGAAAACGGCTGGACCCCGGCCACCCTCACCCAGTTGCTCGACGATCATCGCCCCGATGCCCTGGTCAACCTGGCCTATTACTTCGACTGGTTCCAGGCCGAGTCGGTCAGTGACCAGCGCCTGGCCTTGCAGGAACGTGCGGTCGAGCGCCTGGCCGAGTTGTGCCAGCACCACCAGATCACCCTGGTACAACCTTCCAGCTACCGGGTGTTCGACGGCTCGCGCGCCACGGCCTACAGCGAAAAGGACGAACCCGTACCGCTCGGCCAGCGTGGCCAGGCGTTGTGGCGCATCGAGCAGAGCGTGCGCGCGGCCAGCCCGCAGCATGTGCTGCTGCGCTTCGGTTGGTTGCTCGACGAGAGTATCGACGGGGCGCTGGGCCGCTTCCTGACCCGCGCCGAGCAGCCCCAGGAGCTGCTGCTGGCCGATGACCGGCGCGGCAACCCGACGCCCGTCGACGACGCCGCTCGGGTGATCCTCTCGGTGCTCAAACAACTCGATTGCAATGCGCCGCTGTGGGGCACCTATCATTACGCTGGCAATGAGGCCACCACGTTGCTGGCGCTGGGCCAGGCGATCCTCGCCGAGGCCGGCCAGTATCGCCAGTTGGCGGTGCAGGCGCCGACCGCGCAGGCCCACGCCGCGCGTCCCGACGCCAGCGAAGAGCCGCAGCACGCGGTGCTGGCCTGCAAGAAGATCCTTCACACCTTCGGCATCAAGCCCCGCGCCTGGCGCGCAGGCTTGCCGCCACTACTGGACAGATTCTATCGCCATGGCTGACGCCCCCATCCTGATCACCGGCGGTGCCGGCTTCATCGGCTCGCACCTGTGCGATGCGTTGCTGGAAAAAGGCTACGCGGTGCGCATCCTCGACGACCTGTCCACGGGCAAACGCGACAACCTGCAACTGGATAACCCGCGCCTGACCCTGATCGAGGGCGATGTCGCCGATGCCGAGCTGGTGCAGCGTGCCGCGCAGGGTTGCCATGCCGTCGTCCACCTGGCCGCAGTGGCCTCGGTGCAGGCCTCGGTCGAAGACCCGGTGAAGACTCACCAGAGCAACTTCATCGGCACCCTCAACGTCTGCGAGGCGATGCGTGTGCAGGGGATCCGCCGCGTGCTGTTCGCTTCGAGCGCTGCGGTCTACGGCAACAATGGCGAAGGCCAGTCGATTGCCGAGGACACGCCGAAGGCGCCGCTGACGCCCTATGCCGTGGACAAGCTGGCCAGCGAGCAGTACCTGGATTTCTACCGCCGCCAGCATGGGCTGGAACCGGTGGTGTTCCGCTTCTTCAACATCTTCGGGCCGCGCCAAGACCCTTCCTCGCCATACTCCGGGGTGATCAGCATCTTCAGCGAGCGGGTCAGCCAGGGCTTGCCGATCACCGTGTTCGGCGACGGCGAGCAGACCCGCGACTTCCTCTACGTCGGTGACCTGGTGCAGGTGATGGTGCAGGCCCTGGAGCAGGCGCAGGTGGAAGAGGGTGCGGTGAACATCGGCCTGAACCAGGCCACTTCACTTAACCAGTTGCTCAAGGCGCTGGAGCAGGTGGTGGGCAGCCTGCCGGCGATCAGCTATGGCCAGGCACGCTCGGGTGACATCCGCCATTCGCGGGCGGACAACCAGCGCCTGCTGGCGCGCTTCGATTTTCCGCAGCCGACGCCGATGGTCGAGGGGCTGGCGCGGTTGCTGGGCAAGGGCTGAAAGCTGCGGGCTGTCTCGCAGCCCTGACGCCACAAGGCCGCTCCTACAGGTACGGCACAGACCTTGACAGCGGTGAAGATCCTGTAGGAGCGGGCTTGCCCGCGAAGCAGACGCCGCGGTGAATGGCACCGGCTTCGCCGGTGTTCGCGGGCGAGCCCGCTCCCACATTGATCGCGCCAGCTTTTAGAAATTGAGCAAGACAGTTGCTCCCATATTGTCCGTGCTTGCCCTGTAGATAGGGGCTTCACGGACAATGTGGGAGCGGCCTTGTGTCGCGATGGGCTGCGCAGCAGCCCCGGCATTCTCAAGTGAACACCAGTACGCTGCTATCGGGTTGATGCTGTTCTCGTGCCCCTGGCAGGTCAGAACTTGTAGCCCAGGCCGACCATGTAGACCCATGGATCGACATCGACGTCGACCTTGGTCTTGCTGTAGCCCAGGGCGGTCGGGCCGTTGACGCTGGCCTTGGTGTCGATGTCGACGTACCAGACGGAGGCGTTGACCAACAGGTTTTCGGTGAGCATGTAGTCCATGCCCAGTTGCCCGGCGAAGCCTACCGAATCCTGCAGCTTGAGGTTGCTGAAGCCCTGTTGCTTGCGCTGGCTGCTGAGGTCTTCGTCGAAGAACAGGGTGTAGTTGATGCCGACGCCAGCGTACGGCTGGAACTTGGAAGTCGGTTCCATCGGGTAGTACTGCAGCGACAGGGTCGGCGGCAGTTGCTTGATGTCGGCCAGCTTGCCATCCAGGCCGCCGCCCAGGCCCTTGACCCCCACGGTGTGCTTGAACGGCGTGGCCGCCAGCAGTTCCAGGCCGATGTGGTCGGTGAGCATGTAGGCGAAGGTCAGGCCCAGCTGGGTGTCGCTGTCCAGGGTCGCCTTGGTGCCCGAGACCTTGTCGCCATCGAATTTCAGGGCGCCGCTGTCTTCATTGGGAGCGGTGGTGATGGCGCCAGCGCGAAGGATCATATCTCCCGCCTGGTAGGCGTTGGCGACAGGGGCTGCGAGCGCCAGGGCAACGAGTGAGGCGCCGAGCAAGGACTTGTTCATGAAAGCTCCCAAAGGACGTGAGTAATCGAGTAGTCCAATGGTACGGAGGCGTTCACGCCAAAAGTTTGACCCAGCTCAAAGAAGCGCGTCTACAAATACGAAACTGTTCTCATTTCAGCTCATAAACGTATATTTTCTCGGCTTCCATCTGGTAGCCGGCTTCGGCCAGCTCGCTGCTGGAGGCTTTGACCTGCATTTTTCCCTCGATCCAGTAGGGCTGGTAGAGGTCTTCGACGCGCACGCCCATTTCGCTGAAGATGTGCACGATCTGATTCGACGGTGGCGGTGGCACGTGGATGCAGGCGCCGTAGTACGGCACCAGCAGGAACTCGGTGGTGCGGCCTTCCTCGCTGACTTCCAGCGGCACGATGAAGCCCGGTAGCTTGACCAACTGGCCGTCGAGGCTCTTTTCCACCGGCGCATCCGGCGCTTGTTGATGGGCCGGTGGCGCCGATTCGGCGAGGGCGTCGCTCAATTGCGACAGGTCGTGCATTGGCGTGAGCTGCGGCGCGATGACTGGCGCGCCTTCGGGGATCAGCGTCGGCCAGTCCAGTTCGCGGGGTTCGGCAGCCAGCGCAGACAGCGCCAGGAAGGCCAGCATGAACGCGAAGAGGGCGCTGAGGTTTCGGATCATCACACGGCACTCAGAGGTTGATCGACAGGCCATCGGCCAACGACTGCCGGTAGGCTCGCCAGGCCGGCACGCTGCCCATCAGCAACGCAGCGCCAAGGATGATCGCCAGCAGCGTCCATTCATGGGCGCTCGGCCAGGCCAGTGGCAGGTACAGGCCATAGTTGGCCTGCACATAGCCTTGGGCCAAGGCTATGCCCGCGTACAGCAAGCCCAGTCCGGCGACGCAGCCGGCCAGCGCCAACGCCAGCGCCTCGAGCACCAGCAATCCGGCCACATGCCAGGGACGCGCGCCCACCGAACGCAATATCGCCATTTCCCGGCGGCGCTCGTTGAGGCTGGTGAGAATCGCCGTGAGCATGCCGATCAGCCCAGTCAGGACCACGAACACCGACATCACGAACAACGCCTGTTCGGCCGTGCCCATCAGGCTCCACAACTCCTGCAGGGCCACGCCGGGAAGGATCGCCAACAGAGGTTCGTTGCGGTACTCGTTGATCTCGCGCTGCAGGCTGAAGGTCGCGATCTTGTTGTTCAGGCCGAGCATGAAGGCGGTGATGGCGGTGGGTTGCAGGTCCATGGTGCGGGCCTGCTCGGCACTGATGCGCCCGGCGCCGCGGGCCGGCACACCGTTGTGCCAGTCGATGTGAATGGCTTCCATGCCGGCCAGGCTGATGTGCAGGGTGCGGTCGACCGGCGTGCCGGTGCGCTTGAGCACGCCGACCACGGTGAACGGCTTGTCGTCATGCTTGACCAGGCTGATGGCGGACACGCCATGGGCCAGCACCAGTGAGTCGCCGAGCTTGTAGTGCAGGGCCTCGGCCACCTCGGCTCCCAGCACCACCTCGAACGGGTCGCTTGCGAAGGCCCGGCCCTGGCTCAGTTCCAGGTGCTGGCGACGACCGTACTGGTAATGGCTGAAGTAGTCGCCGGTGGTGCCCATCACCCGGTAGCCGCGATGCGAATCGCCCAGGGAAATCGGGATCGCCCATTTCACCCGTGGGTCGTGGGCATAGTGCTGGTAGCTGTCCCAGCGGATGTTGTTGGTGGCGTTGCCAATGCGAAAGACCGAGTAGAGCAGCAGGTTGACCGATCCGGAACGGGCGCCGACGATCAGGTCGGTACCGCTGATGGTGCTGGCGAAACTGGCACGGGCCTCGGTGCGTACCCGCTCGACGGCCAGCAACAGGCACACCGACAGGGCAATGGCGAAGGCAGTGAGGAACGCGGTGAAGCGGCGGTTGGCCAGGCTGGCCAGGGCAAGGCGAAGCAGGTACATCAGGCCTCCCGGGGCTTGGCGGCGCGGTTGAGTTCGGCGAGCGACAGGTGGCGGTCGAACAGCGGCGCCAGGCTCTGGTCGTGGCTGACGAACAGCAGGCTGGCGCCGGCATCGCGGCATTCGTCGAACAGCAGGCGGATGAACGCCTCGCGGGCATCGGTATCGAGTGCCGAGGTGGGCTCGTCGGCGATCACCAGTTCGGGCTGACCGATCAGCGCCCGGGCGGCGGCGACGCGTTGCTGCTGGCCGATCGACAGGCTGCCGGCCCGCCGGCCGAGCAGCGCCGGGTCATCCAGCCCGAGGTGGGCCAGCAGGACCCCGGCGGCCTGGCCGACGCTGCCATGGCGGCGCGCCGCACGTTCGGCGCGGCTGGGCGAGAAGTGGCAGGGCAGCTCGACGTTCTCGCGCACCGAGAGGAACGGCAGCAGATTGAACTGCTGGAAGATGTAGCCGGTGTGATCGACGCGAAAGCGATCGCGCGCGCCCTGGCCCAAGCCTGCGAGGTCCTGCCCGAGCAGGCGGATGGTGCCCTGGGCAGGCAGGTTGACCCCACCCAGCAGGCCCAGCAGCGTGGTCTTGCCGCTGCCACTGGGACCTTTGAGGAACAACGCCTCGCCGGCCTCCAGGCGCAGTGCGGGAATATCCAGCAGGGGTGCCTGGCCGGGCCAGGCAAACACCAGGTCATGCAGTTCGAGCAGCGGCTGGTTCATGTTCAGAATTCGACCGTGGCCTGGGTGGGGCTGGTTTCCAGGCCTTTCTGGCCGTTCGGGCCGATCAGTTGCACGTTGATCTTCTGCGTCGCCGGGAACGTCTTGAACAGCGGGCCCAGGTCGATCTGGGCGAGCTTGGCCGGAGCGGCGCAGGTCAACTGGTAGTGGGCGCCGATGTCGCTGTGCACATGGCCATGTTCGTGCTCGTGGCCATCGTCGTCGGCGTGCGGAGTATCGCCGAACAGCGGACTTTCCAGCTCCTGGGCGTCTTCCTTGCAGCCTGCCGCGGCGGCCAGGCCGAACAGCTTCAGTGGCTGTTCGAGCTGCTGGCGCACGGCGGCCACCTTGGCCTTGTCGGCGTCGCTGCTGGCGACGTGTTCGAAGCCGACCAGGTTCATCGCCGGGCTGTCCAGCTCCAGTTCCAGGGTGTTGCCGTCCAGGACCACATTGAGCTTGGCCACGCCATGTTCATGGGCGCCGAGCGTGCCGTGGGCATGGTCGTGTTCATGTTCGTCGTGGGCGTGGGCCACGGCCAGGGGCAGCAGGGCGAAGGGCAGGGCAAGCAGCAGGCGGCGCATGGACGACTCCGGAAGCGGGAAGATGTGTTTGGTAATGTTATAACAACTTTTATCCGCCTCGCCAGCCTGCCTGGCGCAGGTTTCATGTTGCTGTAGCATGGTCGCCATCGACCTCGCTTCAAGGAACGCATCGTGAGAATTCGTGGACAGATTGGTGACTGGCCGGTGGACCTGACCATCGAGCTCGAACCTGAAGAGTGGGCGCAACTGGGGCGTCCCAGGGATGTGCCGGCGGTAGCCGAAGTGCCTGCCGCAACCACGGCGGCGCCACGCCAAGACGACGGGCAGTGGACAGCAGCGCGTGACCTGCTGCGCCAGGCGGGGCAGATGAACGGGCCGGAACTGCTCGATCGGCTGGAAGGGCTGGCGGGGAGTACGGCGGCGGGCAAGCGGCTGCTGGTGCGGTTGCGCCATAGCAGCGAGGTGAAGGTGGAAAGTGGCGTGGATGCGCCGGTGTATCACTGGGTGGGGTGAGGTTGGCTTTTTGCTCGCCTGGCGGTTTTCGGTGGTGCGGATATCGAGCGCCGCCCGCGCGGCGCATCGCGACGCAAGGCCGCTCCCACATTTGTTGCAACGTGCCTATGTCTGTCAGGCCATGGCCACCCGCCTTTGGTGGCACCACGGAATATCGTGGTGCGCCCTGGCGCCCACACGAACATCGCGTCGGGCCAACAAGGCTGACAACCATGGCCTATCAGACATAGGTGCGTTGCAACAAATGTGGGAGCGGCCTTGCGTCGCGATGCGCCGCGCGGGCGGCGCTCGATATTCGCGGCACCACAACTCTCCAGCGCACGCTTCGCGATGCGCCGCGCGGGCGGCGCTCGATATCCGCGGCACCACAACTCTCCAGCGCACGCTTCGCGATGCGCCGCCCGCGCAGCGCTCGATATTCGCGGCGCTGCAACCCTCCAGTGCACGCCTCAGAACATCGCCGACGACAACCTGCGACGGTACACGCCCACCAACGGATGTTCGCTGCCCAGCAGTTCGAACACCTGCAGCATGGCCTTCTGCGGCAGCCCGTTTTCATAGCCACGGTTGCGCTGGAACAGCTTCAGCAGCCCGTCCAGCGCCGCCTCGTACTGCTGGCGCGCCAGTTGCTGGATGCTCAACTGGTAGGCGGCTTCGTCATCCTCCGGGTTCTGCGCCAGGCGGCTCTTCAGGTCGGCGACTTCCGGCAGGCTGGCGGCCTGGCGCAGGAAGGTCAGTTGGGCCTTGGCGCCGGCCAGGGCGGCCTTGTGCTCATCGCTCTTGACCGCATCGAGCACCACTTCGGCCTCACCCAGTTCACCACGTTCGGCCAGGCAGCGGGCATACAGGATCAGTGCCTCGGCATTGCTGTTGTCTTCACCCAGCAGCGCCACCAGCAGCGCCTCGGCCTCGGCGAAGCGGCTTTCGGCGAACAGTGCCTTGGCCTGCTCCAGCGGCGCCGCAACAGGCGCAGCGGGCATCTGCACGTGCGGCTCGAGCATGGCGCGGATGGCCGACTCGGGCTGGGCGCCGGCAAAGCCGTCGACCGGCTGGCCGTCCTTGAACAGCACCACGGTAGGCAGGCTGCGGATGCCGAACTGGGCAACCACCTGTTGCTCGACGTCACAGTTGACCTTGGCCAGCAGCAGTTCGCCCTGGTAACCCTCGGTGATCTTCGCCAGCAATGGCATCAGCGCCTTGCACGGCGCACACCATTCGGCCCAGAAGTCGACGAGCACGGGTTTGTGGAACGAGTTCTCGATGACCGCTTGCTGGAAGTTGGCATCGGTGGCGTCGAAAATGTACGGGACTTCTTCGCTATAGGGAGCTTGGCTCATCATGACTCTCGCAAATCCGTGAATGGCACCACTATAAAGGCTCGCGGCTGGCGTGGTACAGGCTGACCCTGCGGAATTCGTGCGGTTCGGCGAGGTCCGGCAGGGTCAGGGCATCGAGCGTACCCAGTTGCCGGTACAGCGGATGGCTGAAGTCGCGTACCCGTGAGTCCGCCACCAGTGCCTGCCGGCCACGGCCGAGGAAGGCATCGAGCAGCGGCAGGTTGGCGCGATCGTAGAGCACGTCGGCCACCAGGATCAGGTCGAAGCGGTCGGCTTCGCTGAAGAAATCGCTGCTATAGCCAAGGGTCACGCCATTGAGCGCGGCATTCGCCTGGCAGGCCTGCAGGGCCAAGGGATCGAGGTCGCAGGCCACCACTTCGAGGGCACCAGCGCGGGCGGCGGCGATGCCGGCAATGCCGGAGCCGGCGCCGAAGTCCAGCACGCGCTTGCCCTGCACCCAGTGCGGATGCTCGGCCAGGTAGCGCGCCATGGCCAGGCCGCTGGCCCAGCAGAAGCACCAGTAGGGCGGCTCTTCGAGGATGCGTCGGGTTTCTTCGCTGCTGAAGGCGCGGTCCATGTTCTGGTCGTCGATCAACCACAGTTTCAACGGGCTCGCGGGTAGCTCACTGACCACCAGGCGCGCTTCGCCGATCAGGCCGGTGAGGGCCTGTTGCAGGGCGCTTGGGACCATTATGGGGCTTTCTCGAAACGCAGCGGGCCAGTGGCCTGGGTCTGGGCCTGGGTGATGCGCAGCGGTGGCAAATGCAGGATCAACTGGCCAGAGCGGCTGGCGCGACCGCGCAGTTCGACACGGGCCCCGGCCGGGAAGGCCTCGGGATTGAAGCGCAGGTGATAGGGCAGGGCCTGGCCGGTACCGGTCAGGTTGCTGCTGGCCAGCAGGCGCTGCGGGCGGTCGCGCTCGTCGATCACCAGCAGGGCCAATTCGACGTCGGCGCCGGCCGGGATCTCCAGCAAGGTGCCGCTCAGTTCGCGCTGGTAGGCGGGCAGCGGGCCCAAAGGGTCGGCTTTTTTCGCCACCTTGGCGGGGGTGGGCGCCGGGGCCTGGTCGGGCTTTGGCTGGTCGCTGCCGCAGGCGGCGAGGAGGCCGGAAAGGCACAGCACGACGAGCGCGCGAAGCTGCATGGGGTCATCCTTCATGGGCAGATTTATCTGGATGGTAAACCCTTTGTCTTGTCTTGCCAGTGCAATGCGCTACCATGGCCCTCCCTTTTTTTGTTGCCTGCCACCATGCACTGTCCATTTTGCGGTGCCAACGACACCAAGGTCATCGATTCGCGCCTGGTCGCCGAAGGCGAACAAGTGCGCCGCCGCCGCGAATGCGTCGCCTGCGGCGAGCGCTTCACCACCTTCGAAACCGCCGAGCTGGTGCTGCCCCGGCTGATCAAGCAGGACGGCACGCGCCAGCCCTTCGATGAAGAGAAGCTGCGCGCCGGGATGCAGCGGGCCCTGGAAAAGCGCCCGGTCAGCGTCGAACGCCTGGAGGCGGCGCTGGCGCACATCAAGAGCCGCCTGCGCGCCACCGGCGAGCGCGAGGTCAAGTCGCTGGTGGTAGGCGAGATGGTCATGGCCGAGCTGCGCAAGCTCGACGAAGTCGCCTATATCCGCTTCGCCTCGGTGTACCGCAGCTTCCGCGACCTCGACGAATTCCGCGAAGAAATCGACCGTCTGGCCCGCGAGCCGGCCAAAGAGTGAGCATGCCCAGCCAGACCGCGATCCTCGACGCCCACTACATGGCCCGCGCACTGGAGCTGGCGCGCAAGGGTGTCTACACCACCCAACCCAACCCCCGCGTAGGCTGCGTGATCGTGCGCGACGGCGAGGTGGTCGGCGAGGGCTGGCACGTGCGCGCCGGCGAGCCGCATGCCGAGGTGCATGCCCTGCGCCAGGCGGGTGAGCGCGCACGCGGTGCCTGCGCCTACGTCACCCTCGAGCCGTGCAGCCACCATGGTCGCACCCCGCCGTGCGCCGAGGCGCTGGTCAAGGCCGGCGTGGCGCGGGTGGTGGCGGCCATGCAGGACCCCAACCCGCAGGTGGCAGGCACTGGCCTGCGACGCCTGGCCGAGGCGGGTATCGAGGTCGCCAGCGGTGTGCTCGAGGCCGACGCCCGGGCGCTCAACCCTGGCTTTCTCAAACGCATGGAGCATGGGCTGCCGTTCGTGCGCGCCAAGCTGGCGATGAGCCTGGACGGCCGCACCGCCATGGCCAGCGGCGAAAGCCAGTGGATCACCGGCCCGGCTGCCCGCTCGGCGGTGCAACGCCTGCGCGCCCGCGCCAGCGTGGTGCTGACCAGCGCCGCCAGCGTGCTGGCCGACAACGCGCGGATGACCGTGCGTGGCGCCGAGCTTGGCCTGGATGCCGAAACCACCGCGCTGGCACTGAGCCGCACGCCACTGCGCGTGCTGGTCGATGGCCGCCTGCGCCTGCCGCTCGATGCGCCGTTCTTCCAGGCCGGCCCGGCCCTGGTGGTCACCGCCCAGGCGCCGGACGCGCGGTATGCCGAGGCCGGCCACGAACTGCTCAGCCTGCCCGGCGGCGATGGCCAGGTCGACCTGCCCGCGTTGCTGCGCGCCCTGGCCGCCCGTGGCGTCAACGACATCCTGCTCGAGGCGGGCGCCGGCCTGGTCGGCGCCTTCGCCCGGCAGGGGTTGATCGACGAATACCAGCTGTTCGTCGCCGGCACCTTCCTCGGCTCCCAAGCCCGGCCGCTGCTGGATTGGCCGCTGAGCCAGATGAGCGAGGCGCCCCGGCTGAAAATCATCGAAATGCGCGCAGTGGGCGATGACTGGCGGGTCACGGCCATCCCGCTGCCAGCGCCCGGCGTATAATGCCGGGCTTGCCCCGCGCAACCGTTCCTGAGGAAGCACCATGTTCACCGGCATCATCGAATCCATCGGCACCATCCGCAGCCTGACCCCCAAGGGCGGCGACGTGCGCGTCTACGTCGAGACCGGCAAGCTCGACCTGGGTGACGTCAAGCTCGGCGACAGCATCGCGGTCAACGGCGTGTGCCTGACCGCCGTCGAACTGCCAGGCGATGGCTTCTGGGCCGACGTCAGCGTCGAGACCCTCAAGCGCACCGCCTTCATCGACCTCAAGAGCGGCAGCAAGGTCAACCTGGAAAAGGCCCTGACCCCCACCACCCGCCTGGGTGGCCACCTGGTCAGCGGTCACGTCGACGGTGTCGGCGAAATCATCTCGCGCAGCGATAACGCACGCGCCATCCAGTTCCGCGTGCGTGCGCCGAAGGAGCTGGCCAAGTACATCGCCCACAAGGGTTCGATCACCGTCGACGGCACCAGCCTGACGGTCAATGAGGTCAATGGCGCCGAGTTCGAGCTGACCATTGTCCCGCACACCCTGTCCGAAACCATCATGGCCGACTACCGCGCAGGGCGTCGGGTGAACCTTGAGGTCGACCTGCTGGCCCGTTACCTGGAGCGTCTGCTGCTGGGTGACAAGGCGGCCGAGCCGAGCAAGGGCAGTGGCATTACCGAAAGCTTCCTGGCCGCCAACGGCTTCTTGAAATCCTGATTGAGAAGGGGGTGCCAGTGGCGCTCAACAGCATCGAAGAACTGGTCGAAGACATCCGCCAGGGCAAAATGGTCATCCTGATGGATGACGAAGACCGTGAGAACGAAGGCGACATCATCATGGCGGCCGAGTGCTGCCTGCCCGAGCACATCAACTTCATGGCCAAGCACGCCCGTGGCCTGATCTGCATGCCGATGACCCGTGAGCGCTGCGAAACGCTCAAGCTGCCGCTGATGGCGCCGCGCAACGGCTCCGGCTTCGGCACCAAGTTCACCGTGTCGATCGAGGCCGCCGAAGGCGTCACCACCGGCATCTCCGCCGCCGACCGCGCCCGCACCGTGCAGGCCGCAGCGGCCAAGGACGCCAAGGCCGAGGACATCGTCAGCCCGGGTCACATCTTCCCGCTGATGGCCCAGCCTGGCGGTACCCTGGCCCGCGCTGGCCACACCGAGGCCGCCTGCGACCTGGCGCGCATGGCCGGCTTCGAGCCGAGCGGCGTGATCTGCGAAGTGATGAACGACGACGGCACCATGTCGCGTCGCGCCGAACTGGAAGTGTTCGCCGCCGAGCACGGGCTGAAGATCGGCACCATCGCCGACCTGATCCACTACCGCATGATCCACGAGCGCACCGTGCAGCGCGTCTCCGAGCAGCCGATCGAGAGCGAGCTGGGCGAATTCAACCTGGTCACCTACCGTGACGCGGTGGAAGGCGACGTGCACATGGCCCTGACCCTGGGCACCATCTGCGCCGAACAGCCGACCCTGGTGCGAGTGCACAACATGGACCCGCTGCGCGACCTGCTGCTGGTCAAGCAACCGGGCCGCTGGAGCCTGCGTGCGGCCATGGCCGCGGTGGCCGAGGCCGGTAGCGGCGTGGTGCTGCTGCTGGGCCACCCGCTGGACGGCGACGTGCTGCTGGCACACATCCGCGAAAGCGCGGGCGATGCGCCGACCAAGGCGCCGACCACCTACAGCACCGTCGGTGCCGGTTCGCAGATCCTGCGCGACCTCGGCGTGCGCAAGATGCGCCTGATGAGTTCGCCGATGAAGTTCAATGCGATATCCGGATTCGATCTGGAAGTTGTAGAATACGTGCCCTCCGAGTGACTTGAGGCGGCATTGACGCCCTGCAGCTCGAGTCCAGACCCCTGTCGAGGCCGCCAGCGCGCGGCCTCGCTCTTGAACATGAGATTATCGGAATGACCCTGAAGACCATCGAAGGTACCTTCATCGCCCCCAAAGGTCGCTATGCTTTGGTGGTTGGCCGCTTCAACAGCTTCGTCGTCGAAAGCCTGGTGAGCGGTGCCGTTGATGCCCTGGTACGCCACGGCGTCAGCGAAAGCGACATCACCATCATCCGTGCCCCGGGCGCCTTCGAAATCCCGCTGGTGGCACAGAAGGTCGCCCAGCAAAGCGAATACGACGCGATCATCGCCCTGGGCGCCGTGATCCGTGGCGGTACCCCGCACTTCGAATACGTGGCGGGCGAATGCACCAAGGGCCTGGCCCAGGTGTCCATGGAGTTCGGTGTGCCGGTGGCCTTCGGTGTCCTGACCGTCGACTCCATCGAACAGGCCATCGAGCGTTCCGGCACCAAGGCCGGCAACAAAGGTGCTGAAGCTGCCCTGTCCGCACTGGAAATGGTCAGCCTGCTGGCGCAGTTGGAGGCCAAGTGATTAGCGACGAAAGCGATCGTTTCAACCCGCGCGATCCAAAACCCGCGGATGCCGGCAAGCCCTCGAAGAGCGCCAAGCGCCGTGAAGCCCGCAAGCTCGCGACCCAGGCGCTCTACCAGTGGCACATGGCTCAGCATTCGCTGAACGAGGTCGAAGCGCAGTTCCGGGTCGATAACGATTTCACCGATGTCGACGGTGCCTATTTCCGCGAAATCCTGCACGGGGTTCCGGCGATCAAAGGCGAAATCGACAAGGCCCTGGCGCCTTGCATGACCATCGCACTGGAAGAGCTCGATCCGGTCGAACTGGCCGTGCTGCGCCTGTCCACCTGGGAGTTCATCAAGCGTGTCGACGTACCGTACCGCGTGGTGATCAACGAAGGCGTGGAGCTGGCCAAGGTGTTTGGCGCCACCGACGGGCACAAGTTCGTCAACGGCGTGCTGGACAAGCTCGCGCCGATCCTGCGCGATGCGGAAGTCAAGGCGGCCAAGCGCTGATTCCAGCGCTGCCTGGCCATGGGTGAGTTCGAGCTGATCAACCACTATTTCGCCGCCGCGCAATGCGCGCAGGGCGGCGAAGGCGTGGCGCTAGGTATCGGCGACGACTGCGCCCTGCTGGGCCTGCCTCCCGGCGAGCAACTGGCGGTGTCAACCGACACCCTGGTTGCCGGCGTGCATTTTCCCCAGATCTGCGACCCTGGCCTGCTCGGCCAGCGCTCCTTGGCCGTTGCCGCCAGCGACCTGGCAGCCATGGGCGCGACGCCGATTGCCTTCACCCTTGCCCTGACCCTGCCGCAAGTCGGCGAGGACTGGTTGCGCGCCTATGCCGGGGGCCTCGACCGCATGGCCCGGCAATGCGGCCTGAGCCTGGTCGGCGGCGACACCACCCGTGGCCCGCTGAGCATCACCGTCACCGTGTTCGGCCGTGTCCCGGCCGGCCAGGCCTTGCGCCGCAGTGGCGCAAGGCCTGGCGACCTGTTGTGCGTGGGCGGCGAGCTGGGCAATGCCGCCGGTGCCTTGCCCTTGGTATTGGGCGAGCGCGAGGCGCCCAGCGTGCTGGCGCAACCTTTGCTCGATCACTACTGGTCACCTTCGCCGCAGTTCGCCCTCGGCCAGCTGCTGCGCGGCCGCGCCACGGCGGCGCTGGACATCTCCGACGGCCTGCTGGCCGACTGCGGGCATATCGCCAAGGCGTCCGGCGTGGCGCTTGAAGTGAACCTGCATCAGGTGCCGGTGTCATCCGCCTTGCAGGGCTTTCTCGGTGCGCAGGGCGCCTTGCAGGCCGCAGTGGCTGGCGGCGACGACTATGTACTGGTGTTCACCCTGCCGCCCGGGCAACTTTCATCCCTGCAGGCGCAGGCCGACGTCCATGTCATCGGGCGGGTGCTCGAAGGCCAGGGCGTGAGCCTGCGCGACCGGCAGGGCAAGGACATCACCCCGCAGCAGCGGGGCTATCAACATTTTAGGGAGACACCGTGACCGACCACCCGAATCAGGTGCCCGCGGAGTTCGTGCCGCCTTCGGTCTGGCGCAACCCGTGGCATTTCATCGCCTTCGGCTTCGGCTCCGGCACCCTGCCCAAGGCCCCGGGTACCTGGGGCTCGCTGGTCGCCCTGCCGTTCATTCCGCTCTGGCAGATGCTGCCGGACTGGGGCTACTGGCTGCTGCTGGGCATCACCATGCTGTTCGGCTTCTGGCTGTGCGGCAAGGTGGCCACCGACTTGCGCGTGCACGATCACGAAGGCATCGTCTGGGACGAAATGGTCGGCATGTGGATCACCCTGTGGCTGGTGCCCGATGGTTGGCAGTGGCTGCTGGCGGGGTTCCTGATGTTCCGTTTCTTCGACATCCTCAAGCCGTGGCCGATTCGCTGGATCGACCGTCACGTGCATGGCGGCGTGGGCATCATGCTTGATGATATCCTGGCCGGTGTGTTCGCCTGGCTGGGCATGCAGGTCCTGGTCTGGGCGGTGGGCTGATACAGGGAGTGGGGCGATGGTCATGAGGACTGTGTTGCTGGCGATGATGCTGAGCCTGGCTCCCTGGGTGGCCGCCGCCGGTGGCCTGCCCAAGCAGGTGCACCTGGTCAGCGAGGAGTGGCTCGACTACACCAACGCCGATGGCAGCGGAGTGGCCTGGGACGTGCTGCGCAAGGTGTTCGAGCCGGCCGGGGTCAAGGTCGTGACCCAGAGCGCGCCGTACAGCCGAGCGATCGGGCTGGTCAAGCGTGGCGAAGCCGATGCCTGGGTCGGTTCGTACAAGGAGGAGAACGACGACAACCTGTATCCGCGCTGGCACTTCGATATGGACCACATCTACGCCCTGGGCCTGGCCGGCAAGCCGGTGCCGACCCTGCAGACCGTCGGGCAGTATCGTCTGGCCTGGGTGCGCGGCTACGACTATGGCAGCTACCTGCCCAACGTGCGCAACTTCCGTGAGATCCAGCGCCGCGAAGGCATCCTGCCAATGCTCGAGCACGACCGGGTGGACTTCTACATCGATGCGCAGACCGAGGTCGATTACGTGCTCGGCCAGGCCTCGCAGCCTGAGCGCTTTCACCGCACGCACATCGCCGAGCTGCCGCTGTACCTGGCGTTTGCCCGCAGCGAGCAGGCCAAGGCCTTGCGCGAGCTGTTCGACAAGCGCATGGCAGAACTGGTACGCAGCGGCGAGTTGAAGCCGATTTTCCAGCACTGGAAGCAGCCATATCCGTTCAGCCCCGACAGCAAGCCGCAATAAAGCTTGGGCGGGCACCATAAGCATCGAACTTTTCGATCTTAAGCGACGGTATTCAGCGAGCCCATACGTGCCAACCTGCTGATACAATCGCTACCTGAGAAATGTCCTACTTAATCCAGGAGCACAACGTGCCCGTCGTCTTTGTTGCCGCCTCTAAGCTTCCGACCCCTTTTGCGACTTTCACCATGCATGGCTTTCTTGACGAAGCCACTGGCCGCGAGCACGTGGTGCTGAGCCTGGGTGATATCGCCGATGGCGAGCCGGTACTGGGGCGCCTGCACTCCGAGTGCCTGACTGGCGATGCCCTGTTCAGCCAGCGTTGCGACTGCGGTTCGCAATTGGAAGCCGCGCTGCAGGCCATCGCCCGCGAAGGCCGTGGCGTGCTGCTGTACCTGCGTCAGGAAGGCCGTGGCATCGGCCTGCTGAACAAGATCCGCGCCTACGAACTGCAAGATGGCGGCGCCGACACCGTCGAGGCCAACGAACGCCTGGGCTTCGCTGCCGACCAGCGTGACTACGCCATGTGCCTGCCAATGCTCGAACACCTGGGCGTCAAGGCCCTGCGCCTGATGACCAACAACCCGCGCAAGGTCAAGGCGCTGACCGACATGCACATCACGGTCGCCGAGCGCGTGCCGTTGCACACCGGGCACAACCCGCACAACCGCCTGTATCTGGCTACCAAGGCTGACAAGCTCGGCCACATGATGGGCAGCAAGCACCAGGGCGAAGTGCCCCAGGCCTGACCAGGCCGCGCCGATGCGCCTGCTGTTCTGCCTGCTGGCCGTGCTGGCCTGTTCCGCGCGGGCCGAGCCACTGCGGGTGATCAGCCTGGCGCCATCGATGACCGAAATCATGCTCGAACTGCAGGCCGACGGCCTGCTGGTCGGCGTGCTCGATGGCGGTGACCGGCCTGCGGCCCTGCGGGCATTGCCCTCGGTGGGCCGGCAGGGCCAACTCGACCTCGAACGCCTGGTGAGCCTGCGACCCGACCTCTTGCTGCTGTGGCCGGGCAGCATCGCCCGGCCCAGCGCGAGCAACTCTCGCGCCTGGGTATCGCCACCTACAGCGCCGAGCCGCACACGCTCGCGCAGTTGATCGAGCAGATCGAAACCCTTGCCCAACGCCTGGGCCTGGCCGAACGGGGCCAGGCGTATGCCGGCGCGTTGCGTGCGCGCTTGCGCCAGTTGCGCGACCAGTACCATCGCGAGCAACCGCTTCGGGTGTTCTATCAGGTCTGGGATCGACCGCTTTATACGCTTGGCGGTCAGCAGGTGGTGAGCGACGCCTTGGCCGTGTGCGGTGCGCGCAATGTCTTCGACGACCTGACCCCGCCTGCGCCGCAGGTGAGCGTGGAATCGGTGTTGCTGCGCAATCCCCAGGTCATCCTGGCGGGTGATGCGGCGCAACTGCAAAGCTGGAAAGCCTGGCCGGCCATCGACGCAGTGGCCGGCGGACGCCTGCTGGTGGTGCCGGACAAGGGGATCGAGCGCCCCAGCGGGCAGATGATCGAGGCGACCGCCCGGCTGTGCGCCTCGCTCGCCGCTACAGCGCCGGTGTCCAGGTGAGGCTCAGCAGTGCAGTGCGGCCTTCCTCGCGGTAGCCATAGCTGGCGCCGTCGTAGCTGTACAGCGCGCGGCTGTAGCCTTTGTCCAGCAGGTTATCCAGCTTCAGCTCCAGCTTGAGCTCATCGGTTGCCGCCCAGCCACCGCGCAGGCCCAGCAGGCCGTAGCCGCCCAGGCGGTTGCGGTTGGCTTCGTCGTCGAAGCTGGCGCTCACGGCCTGCCAACTGGCCCCGACCTGGAAGCGCCCGACCTGGCGGTCGAGATCGACGCTGAGGGTGCGTCGGGCACGGCGGGCGAGGGTGTGGCCGCTGTCGCGGTCGCGTGGGTCGATCAGGGCCAGGCCGAGCTGGCTGCGCCAGGCGCCCCACTGTTGGTCGAGGGCCAGTTCCAGGCCATTGATGCGGGCCGAGGCGACGTTACGTGGGATCGAATCCTGGCCGAAGATGATCGCATCGCGCAGGTCGGTGCGGTACAGCGAGGTTTCCAGGCGGCTGTCGTCGGTCAGTTGGCTGCGCCATTGCAGTTCATAGCTCTTGGAGCGTTCCGGCTTGAGGTCCGGGTTGCTGAACTGCGGGTAGTACAGGTCGTTGAAGGTCGGTGCCCGAAAGCCCTCGCTGTACGACAGCAGCACATCGTTGCGGGCGTCGAGCGGCAGGGTGAAGCTGCCGCTCCAGGTGGTCTTGCCGCCGAACTGCTGGTTCTGGTCGCGGCGCACACCCAGCTCGGTCGAGAAACGTTCTCCGCTGTAGCGGTGCTGGATGAAGGCGGCGCGGTTCCAGCGGCTGTCCTCGGTGAAGTCGGTGCTGGCATGCACGCGATCCTCGTACCAATCGCCGCCGACCAGCAGGTTGTGCCGCTCGGCCAGCGCCAGGTCGTTCTGCCAGGTGACCTGGTCGCGGTAGGTGTTGAACACGAAACGTTCGTCGCTGAGCTTGTCGCGTTTGTCATCGCGATTTTCGCTGTGGGCGGCTTCCAGGCGCGAGTGCCAGGTCTCGGTCAACTGGGCGTCGATGTAACTGCCCAGGCTGCTGACGCTGAAGTCGGTGTAGGGCTTTTGTCCGAAGCTTTCGAACGTGATCGGGTCGAAGCGGCCGAACGGATTGTCGTACTCGCTGCGCCCCCGGCTGTCGAGCAGGTTCAGGCCTGCCTCGAAGCGCTCGCCGAAGGTGTGGCTGAGGCTCAGGTTGAGCGACTGGTTGCGGTAGGCGTCGTGGTCGTTGTCGCTGGCGAACGAGGGGCCGGTGGCGTCGATGCCGGCGGTTTCGTCCATGCTGGCACCGAGGTTGAAGCGCGTGGCGCCGTCGTTGCCGGACAGGCCCAGGCTACGTTGCCAGGTGTGGTTGCTGCCGGCGGCCAGGCGCAGCCGTGGTTGCAGGCCGGGGCCGCTGGCGCGACGGGTGAAGATCTGGATCACCCCGCCGATGGCATCGCTGCCGTACAGCGCCGAGCGCGAGCCACGCAGCACCTCGACACGCTCGATCTGGTCGACATCGAGAAACTGCAGGCCGCTGTCGCCGGAGGTGGCGTTCGCGATGCGCACGCCGTCCACCAGTACCAGGCTCTGGGCCGCCTTGGTGCCACGGATGAAGATCCCCGGCAGGCTGCCGCGACCACCGGTCGGCGCCACCTGCACGCCGGGTACGCGGGTGAGCAGGTCGGTGACGCTGCTGGGCTGCAGGCGGTCGATGTCGGTACGGGTGAAGACGGTGTTGGCGGCACTGGTGGCGGTGCGTGATTCGATCTGGCGGTTGGCGCTGATGAGTACGTCGGGGAGTTTCAGCGCGTCGTCGCGTTCTGCGGCCAGCAGGAATGTGGGGGCGCAGAGTAAAGCGGCACAGGCAGATTTTTTCATTGGCGGTTCCAACGTATTCGCGGGACAAGCCCGCTCCCACAGGCACGCCACAAGTCTTGAAATCTGTGGGATCCCTGTGGGAGCGGGCTTGTCCCGCGAAGGGGCCCTACAGGCCCAACTTGGCCATCCGGGCCTTCACCGAGGCTTCGATGCCAGCCACATCCAGGCCACATTCGGCGAGCATCTGCGCAGGCTTTGCATGCTCCACGTAGATGTCCGGCAGCCCCAGGTGCAACAGTGGCTTGACCACCGCCTCACGGGCCAGGAACTCACCCACGGCAGCACCGGCGCCACCCATGATGGCATTTTCCTCGATGGTCACCAGCAGTTCATGGCTGCCGGCCAGTTCGAGCACCAGGGCTTCATCCAGCGGCTTGACGAAGCGCATGTCGACCACGGTGGCGTCGATCTGCTCGGCAACCTGCAGGGCTTCGGCCAGCTGCACGCCGAACACCAGCAATGCGACTTTCTGGCCCTTGCGCCGAACCACGCCCTTGCCGATTTCCAGCGGTTCCAGGTCGCCGCTGATCGGCGCGTTGGGGCCGGTGCCGCGTGGGTAGCGCACGGCTGCCGGGCCGTTGTACAGGTGGCCGGTGCTGAGCATCTTGCGCAGTTCGTTCTCGTCGCTCGGCGTCATCACCAGCATGCCGGGGATGCAGCGCAGGTACGACAGGTCGTAACTGCCGGCGTGGGTCGGGCCGTCCTCGCCGACCAGGCCGGCGCGGTCGATGGCGAACAGCACGTCGAGGTTCTGCACCGCCACGTCGTGGATCAACTGGTCGTAGGCGCGCTGGAGGAAGGTCGAGTAGATCGCCACCACCGGCTTGGCGCCTTCGCAGGCCATGCCGGCGGCGAGGGTGACCGCGTGCTGCTCGGCGATCGCCACGTCGAAGTAGCGCTCCGGGAAGCGTTCGCTGAAGGCCACCAGGTCGGAGCCTTCCTTCATCGCCGGGGTGATGCCGACCAGGCGGTTGTCGGCTGCGGCCATGTCGCACAACCACTGGCCGAACACCGAGGAGTACTTCGGACCACTGGGCTTCTTCGGCGCGGCGGGCTTGTCGGCAGGCTCGAGCTTGGTGATGGCGTGGTAGCCGATCGGGTCGATCTCGGCCGGGGCGAAGCCCTTGCCCTTCTTGGTCACCACATGCAGGAACTGCGGCCCTTTGAGGTCGCGCATGTTGCGCAGGGTGGCGATCATGGTCGGCAGGTCATGGCCGTCGATCGGGCCGATGTAGTTCCAGCCCAGTTCCTCGAACAAGGTGCCGGGCACCAGCATGCCCTTGGCGTATTCCTCGGTGCGACGGGCGATTTCCCAGGCACCCGGCAGGCGCGACAGCACTTTCTTGCTGCCTTCGCGCATGCTGGCGTAGGTGCGGCTGGAGAGGATCTTGGCCAGGTAGTTGGACAGGCCACCGACATTGCGCGAAATCGACATGTCGTTGTCGTTGAGGATCACCAGCATGTTGGCGTCCACTTCCTGGGCGTGGTTCAGCGCCTCGAAGGCCATGCCCGCGGTCAGCGCGCCGTCGCCGATCACAGCGATGGCCTTGCGCGGATCGTTTTGCAGGCGGGCGGCGATGGCCATGCCCAGGGCGGCGCTGATCGAGGTGCTGGAGTGACCGACGCCGAAGGTGTCGTACTCGCTCTCGCTGCGGCGTGGGAAGGCGGCGATGCCGTCCTTCTGGCGCAGGGTCAGCATGCGGTTGCGCCGGCCGGTGAGGATCTTGTGCGGGTAGGCCTGGTGGCCGACGTCCCACACCAGGCGGTCATCCGGGGTGTCGAAGACGTAGTGCAGGGCGATCGTCAGTTCGATGACGCCAAGGCCTGCGCCGAAATGCCCACCGGTCTGACCCACGGTGTAGAGCAACTCCTGGCGCAACTCGTCGGCCAGGGTCTCCAGGTCGGCTTCGGCCAGCCGGCGCAGGCCGGCAGGCGTGTCAGCGCGGTCGAGCAACGGCGTGACCGGGCGTTCGCGGGGGATCTCTTGAAACGTCGTGGGCATCAGGCGAGTCGTTATAGATATGAAGACGCGGCAGTTTACCCCATTGTGGGAAAAGCTGCCCCTGTGGGAGCGGGCTGGCCCGCCAAGGGCTGCAAAGCAGCCCGGTCAATCAGTGGCGGCGTTCGACGATGTAGCGCGCCAGCGCTCGCAGAGGCTCTGCGTTTTCGCCGAACCCTTCCAGTGCGACCAGCGCCTGCTCGCGCAGTTCGATCGCATAGGCCTTGGCCGCTTCGAGGCCGAGCAGGGCAGGATAGGTCGGTTTGTCGCGGGCGATGTCGGCACCCTGGCGCTTGCCCAGGGTGGCGGTGTCGCTTTCCACGTCGAGGATGTCGTCTTGCACCTGGAAGGCCAGGCCGATGGCCTGGGCGTAGGTCTGCAGGGCGTCGAGCTGGGCCTGTTCAGCGCGGGCGCTGGCCAGGGCGCCGAGGCGCACGCTGGCCTCGATCAGCGCGCCGGTCTTGTGCCGGTGCATGTATTCCAGGGCTTTCTGGTCCAGCTTGATGCCGACCGAGCCCAGGTCGATAGCCTGACCGCCGACCATGCCAGCGGGGCCTGCTGCCTGGGCCAGGGTCTGCACCATGGCCAGGCGGATGGTGTCGGCCTGGGGGCTCAGGCGTGGGTCGAGCAGGGCACTGAAGGCCAGGCTCTGCAGGCCGTCGCCGGCAAGGATGGCGCAGGCTTCGTCGAATGCCTTGTGGGTGGTCGGCTGGCCGCGACGCAGGTCGTCGTCGTCCATCGCCGGCAGGTCGTCGTGCACCAGCGAGTAGGCGTGGATCAGCTCGACCGCGCAGGCGGCGCCGTTGGCGTGTTCGGCGGGGGCGCCGAGGGCTTCGCAGGCGGCATAGGCGAGCAACGGACGGACCCGCTTGCCGCCGTTCATCACGCTGTAGCGCATGGCCGCATAGAGCCGCTCGAGCTCCTTGGACGGCGCCTGGAACAGCGGTTCGAGGGCGGCGTCGACCCGTGCCTGGCTGCTGGCCTGGTAGCGGGTGATCATGCCTCTGGCTCCGCGTCGAAGGGCTGGGCGGCCAGCTCGCCGTCGCGTTCCAGGAGAATCTGCACTTTCTGCTCGGCCTGGGCCAGGGCGCCCTGGCAATCGCGGGTCAGGGCGATGCCTTGTTCGAACGCGGCCAGCGAGTCTTCCAGCGACAGTTCGCCGTTCTCCAGGCGCTCGACCAGGGCTTGCAGGTCAGCGAGGGATTGTTCGAAATCGATGGAGGCTTTTTTGCGGGCCATGGCGACTGTCTCGGTGGCTGGTCAGAACGGCGCGACACTAGCAGAGAGGGGCGGGGGGAGCAAACTTGTGTGGGGGTTGCAGGGGCTTGGCTGGGGTTTGGCGGTGGTGCATGTATCGAGCGCCGCGTGCGCGAAGCGTGCGCTTGAGTCGTGCGGTGCCGCATACATCGAGCGCCGCCCGCGCGGCGCATCGCGACGCAAGGCCGCTCCCACATCTGTTTCGGGCCAATTATGTCTGATAGGCCATGATTGTCAGCCTGGTGGGCCCGGCGCGCTATTTGTGTTGGCGCCAGGGCCACCACGGTCTTCCGCGGTGCGCCAAAGGCGAACAACCATGGCCTGACAGACAGTGGCACGTTGCAGCAAATGTGGGAGCGGCCTTGCGTCGCGATGCGCCGCGCGGGCGGCGCTCGATATCCGCGGCGCCGCACCTACAAAGGCGAACACCCACCCGCCATCAAGCGATCTCCACCTCCAGCCCCACCAGCGCCTCGCGATAGCGGGCCAGTTCCTCGATGGTCAGCACCGGCAGGTTGTACTGGCGCGCATACACCGCGACCTGCTCGCCCCGGGCCATGCTGCCATCGGGGTTCATCAGCTCGCAGAGCACGGCAGCCGGGCGCAGGCCGGCCAGGCGCGCCAGGTCCACCGACCCTTCGGTATGGCCGCGGCGGGCCAGCACGCCGCCGTCGCGGGCGCGCAGCGGGAACACATGCCCTGGGCTGACGATATGGCGCTGCTGCGCGGTCGAGCGCAGGGCGGCTTCGATGGTGGTGATGCGGTCCTGCGCCGAAACGCCGGTACTGACCCCCTCGGCCGCTTCGATGGTGACCGTGAAGCCGGTGCCGTGGCGGGCCTGGTTGTTCTGCACCATCGGCGCCAGCTGCAAGGCGTCGACGGTGGCTTCGTCCAGGCACAGGCAGACGATGCCGCTGCAATCGCGGATCATCATGGCCATGGTCTGCAGCGAGAGGTTTTCAGCGGCGGCGACGATGTCGGCTTCGTCCTCGCGATCGTCGTCGTCGAGCAGCAGCACGGGGCGCCCGGCCTGGAAGGCGGCGATGGCGGCGGTGACGTTGGGGTATTGCTGGGACAGCTTGGAAGACATGAAACGCTCCTCGTAAAGGTCGATGAACGTCTCGGGGCGAACAAAATGCGCGCGCAAGGGCGCCCGAATGGCCCTTGGCTGACGCCTTCTTTCATCCGGACTATGACCGTCGGCCCTGGAATCTCACCAGATCTGCTGACCCCCGGCATGGCCGGGGCGCTCGCGGGCTCATCTTTCGATTTACCGCCGGTGGGGACTTTCACCCCGCCCTGAAGACCCGGCAAGCATACCGCACTGCGCCACCGGTATGGCAAGCCGCTGGCGTACGACCTTTGGCGGTATCATGCCCGCAGGGCCTCATTGGAGCAGCCATGGACATTCTGCAAATCACCGGCGGCAAGCCGGTCAAGCTGTGGACCGACGGCGTGCCGGTCGAAGACGACGCCCGCCGCCAACTCACCCATACCGCGAAGATGCCGTTCATCTTCAAGCATCTGGCAGTGATGCCCGATGTGCACCTGGGCAAGGGCTCGACCATCGGCAGCGTGATCCCCACCGTGGGCGCGATCATTCCGGCAGCGGTGGGCGTGGACATCGGCTGCGGCATGATCGCCGCGCGCACCTCGCTGCATGCCCGCGACCTGCCGGACAACCTGCATGGCCTGCGCACGGCCATCGAAAAAGCCGTGCCCCACGGCAAGACCTTCGGCCGCCACGACCAGGGCGCCTGGGACCAGGTGCCGGGCCATGCCGATGCGCGCTGGCGCGCCCTGGCCGGTCGCTTCAAGGCGATCACCGACAAGTACCCACGGCTGGAAAAGACCAACAACCGACATCACCTTGGCACGCTCGGCGGCGGCAACCATTTCATCGAGGTCTGCCTGGACGAGGCCGACCGCGTCTGGTTCATGCTGCACAGCGGCTCGCGTGGGGTCGGCAACGCCATCGGCAACCTGTTCATCGAACTGGCCCAGGCCGACATGCGCCAGCACCTGGCCAACTTGCCGGACAAGGACCTGGCCTACTTCGAGGAAGGCAGCCGCCATTTCGCCGACTACGTCGAGGCGGTTGAATGGGCGCAGGATTTTGCCCGGCACAACCGCGAGCTGATGATGCAGGCGGTAGTGGCCGCGACCCGCAAGGCCCTTGGCAAGCCGTTCGAGGCGAGCCTTGAGGCGGTCGATTGCCACCACAACTACGTGCAGAAGGAGCAGCACTTCGGCCGCGAGGTGCTGGTCACGCGCAAGGGCGCTGTCTCCGCGCAGCGGGGTCAACTGGGCATCATCCCCGGCTCCATGGGCGCCAAGAGCTTCATCGTGCGAGGCCTGGGCAACCCCGAGTCGTTCTGCTCGTGCAGCCACGGCGCCGGGCGGGTGATGAGCCGCACCCAGGCCAAGCGGGTATTCAACACTGCCGACCAGCGGCGCGCCACCGCCCATGTCGAATGCCGCAAGGACAAGGACGTCATCGACGAGATCCCCATGGCCTATAAGGATATCGACGCCGTGATGCAGGCCCAGCGCGAGCTGGTGGAAGTCGTGCACACCCTGCGCCAGGTGGTCTGCGTGAAGGGGTGAGGGTAGCAGCTATCTACCATCATCGGTTCTGTACGCTGCCCTAGAGTGAGGCCCCGCCCATATTGGGCAGCTATCAGGATCACACCCTTGACCAACTCCGAAGTTAAACCCAAGACCGACCCTACGGCGCTGCTTTACGCGCATACCGAATCCGATGTCGACGCGGCATTCGAGACGCTTGCCGTCACCGTGTTCGACAAGACTCGCGACGCGGACGACCTGAACGCCCCGTCCAGTCCGAAGATTCTCATCCTGGCGGGAGCCCAAGGTGCGGGCAAGACCTACCTCCTGGAAAACACGTTGCTTCCCAGCGGCCGCTTTGCAAACTACGTACGCCTTTATCTGCCGTCGTACCGGCAGTTGCACCCTGCCTATGCGCAAATGAGCCAAGAAAGCGTGCTGGATATCTACAAGTACACCGAGGACTTCATCTGGGCGCTTGGTAAGAAACTGATGACCTATGCCATCGACAATCGCTACAACATCATCATGGAAACCGCACTCGACAAAGCCGCCTTCGCCCAATTCCCACCCATTGCCGTTGAGGCGGGATACCAGTTCGAGGTCCATATGATCGCCTGCAAAAAGGAGTTCAGCCATTGGGCGACCTTGGATCGGGGCGTAAAAAGCGTGGCCAACGGAGAGCTCGATCGCTTCCTGTCGCTGACCAAGATCGAGGAATCGCACGGCAATGCCCGGGCGATCCTCGATGCCTTCGAAAACGCCTGCACGAAGGTGCCGGGTTCGTCGATCACCTTGCACCATCGAGGCTTCGAGACCGACATGGAAAGCCAGGTGCTGTGCCACAGCCAATGTGATGCGCCGACAAATCTGGTGGCGCATTCTGACTACAATGGCAAGCCATTCGCCCGCGTCCCGCAGATGGATCGGACATTCCAGATCGTCCGTAACGCTGAGGCCGACTTCCCGTGTTCCTATGTGCAGTACGCACAGGTGGTGCATGCCGGCATGATCGCCAAGGAGACCCGCCAGCGCATGGTTCAGGCCTGCTGCTCGACCTTGCAGCGCGCACAGGTGCAAATGCCGAACATTCCCGTCGAGGCATTTCGCGAACTGAGCCTGTATGTGCTCAAGTACATCTACCCTTGAGGCACAGACCGGGCGTGCTGGTGATCGGACATCGACTCGATCACTCGGCGCAGCGAGGCGGGCAACATGGGGCCATGGCCAAGGCCGTCGAAGCGCTCGAAGCGTACCTCTAGCCCCTGGACCTTGCCCAGCTGCGCTGCGAGCCTGCGTGCAGGCCCTTCTTCGTCACCCTTGGACGGCTTGCCCGGGCGCGCCGGCTCGGCTGCGCCGCGCATCAGCAGCAGGTGCGCACGGCTGTCCCCCAGGCGTTGTTGCAAGCCCTCGGCCTCGTGCACGATGGCGCCGTCGTGCCACCACAATGACGGGCTGGCGGCGGCGTAGTCGCTGAACTCGTCTGGGTGGGCGAACAGCGCATGCAAGACCGCCAGGCCACCATAGGAATGGCCCCAGAGGGTCTGGCGGGCCGGATCGATCGGCGCCACGCTGGCGACCATCGGCCGCATGCGCTGGCGCAGCAACTCGAAAAACACCTCGACGCCGCCGCTCGGCTGGCCGGTCAACGGGTCGAGCTGCTGCGCCTGCCCCGGCAGCGCCGGGGTGTAGTCGTAGGTCCGGCCGGCGCGCTCGATGCGTTGATCGGTCTGGTAACCCACTGCCACCAACAGCGGCGCCTGGCCTGCGGCGAGCGTGTTCAGCAGGCCGGCATCCAGCGCACCGATCGCGGCATTGCCGTCGAGCATCCACAGTACCGGGTAACCGGCGGCGGGGGCGGGGCGGTCGGGCTTGCCGATCCACAGGCGGTAATGGCGCTGGCCGTCGACCGAGTCGAGGTCGAGGTGACTGAAGCGGTAGGCCAGGTCCTGACGTTGCAACAGGCTGGTGTCCATCTTCTGGTTGCGTTCGGGCTGGGCCAGGGCGACCGGGGCGGCAAGGGCCAGTGCCAGGGCGAGGGACAGGGTCAGCTTGCTCATCGGGAATCTCATCGGGCGTCCGGGAAAGGCGCAGGCATGCACGCCGTGGGCGAAACCCTGGATGATATTCACTATCGATTGGCGGTAAAGCGCATTAACTTTCTAAACATTCCTCGCCCATGGGCAACAGCACATGCAGGCAAAGGCCGGGATGAGCGTTACTGGCCCATAGCCGGCCGCCTTGCAGTTCGATGGCGCGTCGGGCGATCGCCAGGCCCAGGCCGAAGCCTGCGCCGCTGTCGGCAAGACGCTGATACGGCTTGAAGATGCGTTCGAGGTCCGCTTGCGGCACGCCGGGGCCCTGGTCGCTCAGGCGCAGGTGCCAGCAGTCGCCTTCACGCCAGCCGTCGAGGCGCACCCGGCCCTGCTCCGGAGAGTGGCGGATGGCATTGCGCATGAGGTTTTCCATGGCCTGGGCCAGGCTGTCCAGATGCACCTGCACGACGCAGTCGGTGCCGAGCGAGCAGGGCAGGCGTGCACGGTCCCAGCCGCTTTCGAAGCAGATGTCCTGACACAGCGCCTCCCATACCGACACCATCAGCACCGGTTCGGTGGTCAGCCGCGGTTGCTCGGTGTCCATCCAGGCAAGGTCCAGGGTGTCCTCGAGCAGCTTCTGCATGTCGTTGACCTCGCGGTCCAGGCGCTCGCGCAATTGCACGGGTGGCAGGTCGCTGTCATGGGCGATGCGCAACCGCGCCAGCGGCGTGCGCAGTTCATGGGACAGCGTGCGCAGTAAAAGGCGTTGCTGCTCGAGGCTCTGGCGCAGGCGCCCGGCCATGTGCTCGAAGGCTAGCGCCAGTTCGCCCAGTTCATCGCGGCGTTCCTGCAGGAGCAGGCTTGGGTTGTCCAGATCGTCGGCGCGCAGGGCGTCGGCGCGATCGCGCAGGCGGTTCAGTGGCACCACGAGATGGCGATACAACGCCAGGCCCAGCAGCAGCGCGAGCAGGGTCGGGGCGACGCCGTGGGTGATGACGTGGGTCCAGGGCGTCAGGCCGGTGGGCAGCAGGCGTTCGGGCAGTTGCATCACCAGCCGGCCTTGCTCGGGGTGATCAGGGAACTCGATGCTGACGTAGGGCAGTTCGTCGCGCAGGCGGCGGCTCATCGGCCAGTTGAGCTTGCGCATGAACGTCAGGTGGCCGGCTTCCTCGGCGCTCAGTGGCGTGGTGCCGAGGCTTTGCAAGTATGGCCCGAGCACTACCGCCCAGGTGTCCTCGGCCTGCTCCAGGCTTCTGCGAAAGGCCTCGGCGCCCGCCGCGCCGCCCTGATTCCAGGCCTGTTCGGCTTGCTGGGCATAGCGTGCGAGGTAGTCCTGGTCGGCCTGGGAGAGGAAATAGCTCTTGCGCTCGACCGACAGCCCCCAGGTCCAGATCAGCCAGGTCAGCAGCAGGCAGAAGCCGACCTGCAGCATGGCCAGTTTCCACAGCAGGGGGTGGCGGCGCATCAGGGTTGCTCCGTGTCGACCAGGATGTAGCCCTGGCCACGCACGGCCTGGATCTGCAGGTGCTGCGCATCGATATCGGCAAGCTTGCGGCGCAGGTTGCAGACGTGCACGTCGAGGCCGCGATCCAGTCGGGTGTAGGCCCGGTGCAGCACCGTTTGATACAGGAAGGCCTTGCTCTGGGCTTCGCCGGGGTGAGCGCAAAGCGTGGCCAGCAAGCGAAATTCCGACGCCGTGAGGCCAGCGGCCTTGCCGTGGTGAACGACATCCTGGCGGTCCTGGTCGAGCAGCAGCTTTCCGGCTCCGCTGTGCACGACTGTGCCACGGTCGAAGGCCACCCGCCGCAACAGCGCATCGACCCTGGCATCCAGCTCCGCCAGGCTGAACGGCTTGGGCAGGTAGTCGTCCGCCCCGCGGGTGAAGCCGCTGATGCGGTCCTGCTCGGCACCCAGCGCCGACATCAGCATCACCGGCACGGCCTGCTGGCGACGCAGTTCGTCAAGCAGGCTGAGGCCATCGATACCGGGCAGCATGATATCCAGCAGTACCAGGTCGAAGCGCGAACGCTGGATCGCGGCCATGGCCTGGGTGCCGCTGGCGCAGGCGTGAACCTGGAAATCGCGGCTGAGGAAATGGCGTTCGAGGTCCTGGCGCAGGCGCGGGTCGTCTTCGGCAAGCAGCAGAGATGTGGGCACGATGAACCTTGAATGAGAATTTGTATCAGTTACATCATCCCATTGTGAGCCGCCCAAGGGCAATCCTCGCGCGTGGACTGCTCGGACCCGACCCTGCGCGGGCATGTGTTAAGAAGGTTAATCCTGCTGCACCCCTGCTTGCCCTCGGGTATCGTTCGCAAAAAGCAACTGGTTTCGTTTGCGATTGACTGTCATTTAGGTGGCTGAGGCCACTGGTCCCTTCTCCTTGCCCATCGTCTGTATCGACCATGTCGCGGGAGGCGGCTGCCCGCAAGAAAGGGGTTCGAGCCCCTCGGCGCGGTGCAAGCGAATCGGCTGCTGTCCTGTCCACTGCAAATCCAACTGAAAGGTGTGTCATGAGCGGTATCAAAGGTGTGGGGAGCTCGCGTCGGGTTCGGGGCTGGCTGGTACTGGGGCTGCTGGCGCCGTTTTCGTTGTCGGCACTGGCTGAAACGGTTGCGACCGAGGCTGCGCAAGCGGATGGCTCGCTCGATTTGCCGGCGCTGACCATCGAAGGCAACCGCCTGTACGACATGCTGCCGTCGGAGCAGACCGGTGGCTACAGCGTCGACGCTGCCACCGTGGGCACCAAGACCCCTGCCGCGCTCAAGGACATCCCGCAGTCGATCACCGTCTACACCCAGGACTACGTCAAGGACCGCCAGTTCGTGCACCTCGATGACCTGGCCAAGTACACCGCCGGCCTGCGCACCCTGACCAACGACAGCGGCCGCTCGTCGATCTACGCCCGTGGTTATGAGTACAGCGAATTCAACATCGACGGCCTGCCGGCGCCCATGGCCAGCATCTTCGGTACCGTACCCTCGCTGGCAGCCTTCGACCGCGTCGAGATCATGCGCGGCCCGGCGGGCCTGTTCAGCAGCACCAGCGAGCTGGGCGGCATCGTCAACATGGTGCGCAAGCGCCCGACCGCCGAGTTCCAGGGGCACATCGAAGGCAGCTACGGCACCTGGGACACCAACCATCAGGAAATCGACCTGAGCGGACCGTTGGACGAGGCAGGCCGTGTGCGCGGGCGTTTCGTCGCCTCGCGTGACGACACCAACGGCGAAGTGGACTACAACGCCAACACCAGCAACAGCTACTACGGTGCGCTGGACATCGACCTGGATGACGACACCTTGCTGTCGTTCGGCCTGATCCACGAAGTGAAGAACATCACCCCGCACAATGGCTACCCGGCTACGCTGTCCGGTGAAGTGCCCGACTTCAGTCACTCCAAATTCCTCGGTGCCGACTGGAACTACTTCGACGGTAAGACCACCGACCTGGTTGCCGAGCTGACCCACCGTTTCGACAATGGTGGCTACGGCCGGATCGCAGCTCGCGGCTCGCACCGCGACACCAACTACCTGTACGCCTTCACCGCGACCAACGCCAAGACCGGTGCCAATTCGCTGCGGGCCAGTGCGCGGGACTTCACCCAGGACACCTACTCGCTGGACGCCAGCTACAGCCAGCCGTTCGAAACCTTCGGCCAGGTCAGCGAGTTCGTGGTCGGCACCGACTACAAGAACTACGACACCGAATACCTCAATGGCGCCACCACCCTGGGCACCATCGACGTCAACAGCTACTCGCCGACCCAGTTCGCCAAGCCGTCGCCGAACTACAGCACCGAGACCGGTTCGCAGGAAGAGGAATACGGGCTGTACTCCAAGGTCACCTTCCGCCCGGTCGAGCGCCTGGCATTGATCGCTGGTGGCCGATTCAGCTGGTATCGCGGTGACTTCTACACCACCACCCTGAGCAGCGGCTCAACCACCGAAGACGACAAGCGCGTCGACGGCCGCTTCACCCCGTATGGCGGCGTGGTCTACGACCTCACCGACACCCATGCGCTGTACGCCAGCTACTCCCAGGTGTTCAAGCCGCAGTCCGACACCGACGTCAATGGCCGGGTCCTCAAGCCGCGCCAGGGCGAGCAGTATGAATTCGGCCTGAAGAGCAGCTACTTCGGTGGCGACCTCAATACCCGCTTCTCGGTCTTCCGCCTGACTGACAAGAACCGCGCCACTACCGTCTACGACGCTGACGGCGTGGCGACCACCGACTCCGTCGCGTCCGGCAAGACCCGGGTCAAGGGCGCCGAAGTCGAAGTCAGCGGCAAGCTGGCGCAGAACTGGGAAGTGCTGGCCGGCTACACCTGGATGCAGACCGACACGGTCAAGGGCGATGCCGAGACCACGTTCTTCATCATGCCGCGCAACCAGGCTTCGCTGTGGACCAAGTACACCATCGACCAGGGCCCGCTGAACGGCCTGGCCATCGGCGGCGGCGTCTCGGCGATGAGCAACTTCTACGCCGAGAACGGCGGCGTGCGCATCGATGCGCCGGGGTATGCCACCGTCGACGCGATGTTGTCCTACCCGGTCACCGACAAACTCACCGCCACCTTCAACGTCAACAACCTGTTCGACCGGGATTACCTGTCGCGGGTGGGCTCGACCTCGACCTTCAACTTCTACGGCCCTTCGCGCAGCATGATGGTCGGTGCCCGCTACGATTTCTGAGCCGCGCCCGTCGCTGTGTGCGTGGTCAGCACAAGTGTTAACCCGTGCACAGTCCGCGCATCTGGCGTTGTGCTCGACGGCCTTTTTGTTGTGAATAGCGACCTGCCAGCTTGGCAGGTCGATACTCGGCCACTTCAATACAGGCCTTTCAACCGGGACGATACCCATGACCACTCCTGAAAACCCGGACTCGCTGTCCAACCTCAGCGGCTCGCTCAGCGCCGAATACGATCAATCCCGCGCGGCCCAGCGCGACCGCGTGATCGCCGAACTCAAGCAGATGATCGAGCGTGTACCCGAACAGACCGAATTCACCAACTCGCGCCGTTACAAGGTGTGGGGGCCGGTGATGCTGCTGGTGTCGTTGGGGATGCTTGCCCTGGCCTTCAACATGGGCAAGACCGGCATGATCGTGGCGGCCATCTTCTTGGCGGTCATCTCGGCTGCGGTGAGCTGGCAGCATCGCAATGCCGGCACCCATGTGTTCATGCGCCTGACCCGCCGCCAGCTGTTCGTCGACACCCTGGATACGCCGGTCGATATGGCCCAGGTCGAGGATGTCGGCATCAAGGATGAGGGGCTGGTAACGATGCAGACGCTGAACATGAGTGACGAAGCGGTACTGCCCGATCATCGCGTCGCCAGGTTGCAGTTCTTCGGCAACCAGACGATGGTGATTCGAAAGCCTCGTCTGCAATTGCGCATCATGTCCGCGGGCCTGGCGGTCGGCGGGCGCAAGCTGGACAACGAGGAAGTGCTCGCACTGCTGGCCGCCTATCGCGACGCAGCGCATGCCCAACGCCAGCTGGAGGCCCTGCAGGCCAATGGATGACCGCGAGCGCGAGGCGCACCTGGAGTATCTCCAGGCTTGCGCCGACGGGCCGAGCGAGTCGCTGGAGATTCACGAAAGTTCGCTCGGCAAGGCGCTGGTGTGTGCATTGCTGGCATTGCTGTTAGCTGCGGTTGGCCTATGGCTGGCCACTTTGCCGCTGGTCTTCGGCCCGCACACTCCGCTGCCGGTGAAATGGCTGCTGTGGGGGTGCGGCCTGCCGCTGCTGGCGCTGGGTCTGGCCGGCTTGGCATTGGCCGAGGCGCTGCGCCGCCGCCACGGCAAGCGGGTGCTGGGCGTGACCCCCGAGACGATCTGCTTTGCCAATTCCCCCGTGCCTTTACCCTGGCATACCTTCGATGCGTTCGACATCGACCAGCGACGCCTGAGTACCTTGCTGGTGTTTTCGGTCTCGGCGTTCAGCCGTGCCCCAACGTTGCAGCCCGCATGCTTCAAGTCGCTGGTGGCCCCGGATGCCGTGGCGCTGGCCGGCGGTCTGCGACTCAAGGTGTGGGTGTGCACACCGACCCTGGCGGGTAGGGCGCTGCAGCTCGATGAACTGACCGGCCTGTTGTATGCCTACCTTGAAGCCGCGCAGGCGCGACGCACGTTGGGGCAGTTGTTCCCGGGCGTGGAGCGGCTGGGCACGTAAGCGTGCCCCGTGCTGAGCGGCGAGAATGTTGCAGGCATTAAAAAGCCGGCTTGTGGCCGGCTTCTCGGGGACGCTCTTGGCTAATTTTTGGTAAGCCGCAACCGCCTTAAACGTGTGGCCATCAAGGGCCGAATAGTGATGGCAAACGGCCGTGTGGGACGTTGCCGAGCCCTCTGGATCGCGGCTTGCGCCGGTCGGGGCTGGTGTGCCGCGTAGCATACAAGGGCCGGCGCCGTATGCCCAGTAAAAATTGCCATCAGCGCGATGCGCCAGGCCGCTGCCCACGAAAATGCGACCAGTGGAACACCCAGCCGAGGATTTGCAGGCCTTGCGCGCGTCGCTGCGCCCGGGTGTAACGCTCGGGCGCGTGCTGCTCGCGGTCGTGGCTGTGCAGGCACAAGGTGCCGTACTGGCCCAGGCTGAGGTTGTTCACCCTGAGCACGCCATCGTGGAGCAGGGCGTAGGTTTCGCCGTCGATCACCTGGGTCAGGCTGCAGTCGATGGCGACGATGGCGCCCTTTGGTATCAGCGGGGCCATGTTGCTGTCGGACATGGCCACGCAGATGGCCGCCTCACTGGGGATGCCAAGGGTCTGCAGCGCCTGGGCGGGCAGTGGCAGGTAGTTGCCCGGTACAGGCACCAGCTTGCCCTCGTGCGGCGCGTGCAGCGGCACCTGCTGCATATAGCCACTTTGGGCGCCGAGCAGCGTCGGCGCATCGACCGGCTGCGACGCGGACAGGTCACTGCGCAGGAGCGGTGCGGGATGCTTGGGGCCTTCGCCGCTCTGCAGCCAGCGGCGGTTGACGCAAAACACCTCGGCCAATTCGTCGAGGCGTGCAAGCGGAATGCCGCGCTTGTACCAGTTGTTGACGTGCTGCGGCGAGACACCACGCTGCGCAGCGAATTCGGAAGAGGTCAGGCCATACTCCTGGAGGAGAGCCTTGAGGCGTTCACCGGATATGTTCATGGACCGAGTGTAACGTCGGCATATGAGCAGGGAAATGAACGTGATGTTGATACGAATGCGAGGAAAATGGGCATTTTGTAGGACGAGTGCCTAGGACGCATCAGGACGCTCTACCATGCATACCCGCAGATACCCATAAAAAAACCCCGCCTGGGCGGGGTTTTTTTGGCAACCGGTATCAGCCTTTGTAGGCAGCGACCGATTTGGTGATCGCGGCACGGGCGGCGTCGGCGCCTTCCCAGCCTTCGATCTTGACCCACTTGCCCTTCTCCAGATCCTTGTAGTTGGCGAAGAAGTGCTCGATCTGCTGGATCAGCAGAGCAGGCAGGTCGGTGTATTCCTTCACGTCGACGTACAGCTGCGACAGCTTGTCGTGCGGGACTGCGATGACCTTGGCGTCGCCGCCGCCGTCGTCGGTCATGTTCAGCACGCCGACCGGGCGAGCACGAATCACCGAGCCTGGGGCGACTGGGTACGGGGTGACGACCAGCACGTCCAGCGGATCACCGTCGTCGGCCAGGGTGTTGGGGATGAAACCGTAGTTGGCTGGGTAGAACATCGGGGTAGCCATGAAACGGTCGACGAACAGGGTGTCGCTGCCCTTGTCGATTTCGTACTTGATCGGCGCGTGGTTGGCCGGGATCTCGATGGCGACGTAGATGTCGTTCGGCAGGTCTTTGCCAGCCGGAATCTTGCTGTAGCTCATTGGGCTATGCCCCCGTGTTTGTTCAAAAAGTGGCGGCGATTATAGACACATTCCACTCGGGGCTGCCACGCCCAGCCGGATGCGCGGGCGCATCAGGCGTGGCTTTCGCGGTAGTCCGGGTGTTCGGCCTGCAAACGCTGCAGGCGTTCGAGCGGCGCTTGGCGGTAGAACAGCGCGAGCTGGGCGTACACCTGTGGATAAGCCTGCTGCAACAGGTCGGGCGCACTGAAGAAGTACTCGCTGGTAACGGCGAAGAACTCCGCCGGGTTTTCCGCGGCATAGGGATCGATGGCGGTTTCGGCGTCCGGGTTGGCGTCGAGTTGGCGGTTGAGGTCGTCGTAGGCCTGCTGCATCGCCCTGGCCCAGGTCTCGACGTGCATATCGCGGTGCAGGGGCGGCAGGCCATTGGCGTCGCCGTTGAGCATGTCGAGCTTGTGCGCCAGTTCGTGGATCACCAGGTTGTAGGCATCCCAGCCGCCGCTGGCCAGTACGCCATGCCAGGCCAGGATCACCGGCCCCTGCTGCCAGGCCTCGCCGCTGTGCTCACCGTCCCAGACATGCTCTACGCCGCTGGCGTCGCGGTGGCGTTGCGGGCTCTTGAAGTCGTCGGGGTAGAGGATGATCTCGTGGAAGCCCTGGTACCAGTTCAACTCGCCCAGGTGCATCAGCGGCAGTTGTGCCTGGGCGGCGAGGTACAAGCGCTGTTCGTCGTCCAGTTCCACCCCGGGCAGGGTGGTCAGGTGCTTGTCGTGCAGGAACAGGATGCACGCCTCGCGCAGCCAGCGGTCTTCAGCCTGGCTGATGCCATCGAGCATGGGCAGGCGTTCGCGGATCACCTGCCATAGCCCTGGGTCGATCGGGTAGCGCGCCAGGGTGCGCTTGCGCCGCCAGGCGCTCAACGACCACATGGAGCGATCAGTGAGCCTTGGCCGTGCGGCCCAGGCGCCCGCGCAGCAGGCCGAGGATCATCGGCACCAGCGACAGGACGATGATGCCCAGCACCATCAGCGACAGGTGCTGCTTGATGAACGGCACGTTGCCGAAGAAGTAGCCCAGGGTCACCAGGCCGCCCACCCACAGCAGCGAACCGGCCACGCTGAAGCCCAGGAAGCGCGGGTAGTGCATGTGCGCGATGCCGGCGACGAAGGGCGCGAAGGTACGCAGGATCGGCAGGAAACGCGCCATGGTCACGGTCTTGCCGCCATGGCGCTCGTAGAAATCGTGGGTTCGCTGCAGGTAGTCGCGGCGGAAGATCTTCGAATTGGGGTTGTTGAACAAGCGTTCACCCACGGTGCGGCCGATCACGTAGTTGGTACTGTCGCCGAGGATTGCCGCGGCCATCAGCAGGCCGGCCAGCAATACCGGGTCCATGCCGCCACCGGCAGCCACGGCGCCGGCGATGAACAGCAACGAATCGCCCGGCAGGAAGGGCATCACCACCAGGCCGGTCTCGCAGAAGATCACGGTGAAGAGGATGGCGTAGATCCAGGGGCCGTAGTTGGTGACCAGCAGGTCGAGGTAGGTATCGAGATGCAGGATAAGGTCCAGCGGGTTGAAATCCATGTACAGCACCTGTGTTCTTGACCCGAGACTACGGGCACGCGATGACGGACGACGCCCAGGATGTAGGGTTTTTTAACCTACGGGTGGGTAAATTTCTTTATGTCAGGAAAGGGCATTATACGGCGATGTGGGGATCGTGCCCGGAGAGTTTGTAGCTGGGGGTTACTGGGGGGCTGAACCGGCCGCATCGCCGGCAAGCCGGCTCCTACACCAATCGAGGCGCTCTGGGGTACCGGTAGGAGCCGGCTTGCCGGCGATGCGCTCAATCGGAATTGATCGGCAACACGTAGTTCTCGAACTCGGTGTCCTTGCGAAATCCGATGGATTCGTAGGTCTTGCGCGCCACCTCGTTGCTCGCACTGGTCGACACCCGCATGCGCACCGCATGGGTGTCCTTGGCCATCTTGCGCGCCTCGCGCATCAGATGGTCGGCCACCAGCATGCGCCGCGAATCCTCGGCCACGTAGATGTCGTTGAGAATCCACACGCGCTTGAGCGACAGCGACGAAAAACTCGGGTAAAGCTGGCAAAAACCGAGCAACTTGCCATCGTCGTCGTCCGGCAGCGCCAGGTAGATCACCGACTCGTCGCGCTTGAGGCGTTTTTCCAGAAAGGTTCGCGAACTGTCCGGGTAGGGCAGTTCCCCATAAAACTCGCGATATTTGACGAACAGCGGGGTCAGCAGGTCGAGGTGTTCCAGGGTTGCCTTGATGATGCGCATGTGCGGCCCTCAGAGTCCATTTGGAAAAACGGCGGAATGCCAGCAGCGTTCAGGGCCATGCTGCCCCAATGCGCGTCGCCAGCACAATCCGCCTTCCGTGACATGTTCTTTACCCTTCGTCGAGGAGGAAGTTTCCTTTTTTACTGTTGGTGTTTTCGCTGTCGATGCTGTGCAGCTCGGCCTCGTCCTTCAGGTTCACTCCCGAAAGCTGCCGCCGGCAGGCCTCCCGCATCAGGTACAGCAGTCGGTGTGCGGCCATGCCATAGCTCAGGCCCTCCAGGCGCACGTTGGAGATGCAGTTGCGGTAGGCGTCCGTCAGGCCGACCTTGGGCGCGTAGGTGAAGTACAGGCCCAGGCTGTCGGGCGAGCTGAGCCCAGGGCGTTCGCCGATCAGCATCACCGTCATGCGGGCGCCGAGCAGTTCACCGATTTCATCGGCGACGGCCACCCGGCCTTGCTGCACCAGGAGTACCGGCGCACTGCGCCAGCCATCGGCGGCGGCCTGTTCCTCAAAGCGCGCCAGCAACGGCAAGGTGTGGCGATGTACCGCCAAGGCAGAGAGCCCGTCTGCCACGACGATGGCCAGGTCGACGCCACCCGGGTTGGCCCGGGCGTGCTCGCGCAACAGTTGCGCCGAGTCCTCGTGCAGGCGTCGGCCCAGGTCGGGGCGTTGCAGGTATTGATGGCGGTCGCTGGCGGCGCTGTGCAGCACCAGGCTGTCGCGACCGTGCGCCTTGAGTTGCTCGGCCAGGGTCGCGTGGTCGAAGGCCAGGTGCACGGCATCGCGGGCCTGGGCATGGGCGAACTGGAAGTCCAACTGCGCCCCGGTGGGCAGGCTGGTGCCGCTGCGGCCCAGGGCGATGCGCGCCGGGGTAAGGTTGCGCAGGGCCAGCCAGGGGTTGGCCGGGGAGGGCGTGCGAGGGTCCATGGTCATGTCCTATGCAAGCTGCGCCAGGGCCTGGCGGAAGGCCGGCGGCAGGTTGTCGCCAAAGCGTACTCGGCCATCGGCCTGGGTGAAGATGCCGGTGCGCTCCAGCCATGCCTCGAATTCCGGGCCGGGGCGCAGGCCCAGGGTCTGGCGTGCGTACAGCGCGTCATGGAACGAAGTGGTCTGGTAGTTGAGCATGATGTCGTCGGAGCCCGGGATACCCATGATGAAGTTGATCCCGGCAACACCGAGCAGGGTCAACAGGGTGTCCATGTCGTCCTGGTCGGCTTCTGCATGGTTGGTGTAGCAGATGTCGCAGCCCATCGGTACGCCCAGCAGCTTGCCGCAGAAGTGGTCCTCCAGCCCGGCGCGGATGATCTGCTTGCCGTTGTACAGGTATTCCGGGCCGATGAAACCGACCACGGTGTTGACCAGGAACGGCTTGAAATGCCGGGCCACGGCATAGGCGCGGGCCTCGCAGGTCTGCTGGTCGATGCCATGGTGGGCGTTGGCCGATAGCGCGCTGCCTTGGCCGGTCTCGAAATACATGAGGTTCTGCCCAAGGCTGCCGCGCTGCAGCGACAGCCCTGCCTCATAGCCTTCCTGCAGCACGTTGAGGTTGACGCCGAAGCCGGCATTGGCCGCTTCGGTGCCGGCAATCGACTGGAACACCAGGTCCAAGGGTACGCCGCGTTCGATGGCGGCGATGGACGTGGTTACGTGGGTGAGCACGCAGGCCTGGGTGGGGATGTCGTAGCGCTGGATGATCGCGTCGAGCATCTCCAGCAGGGCGCAGATCGAGGCGATGCTGTCGGTGGCCGGGTTGATGCCGATCATCGCGTCGCCGTTGCCGTACAACAGGCCGTCAAGAATGCTCGCGGCGATCCCCGCCGGCTCGTCGGTCGGGTGGTTGGGTTGCAGGCGGGTCGACAGGCGCCCGCGCAGGCCCATGGTGCCGCGAAAGCGGGTGACCACGCGAATCTTCTGCGCCACCAGCACCAGGTCTTGCACGCGCATGATCTTCGACACGGCAGCCGCCATTTCCGGGGTCAGCCCCGGGGCCAGGGCGCGCAGGCTGTCTTCGTTGGCCGCATCGCTCAGCAGCCAGTCGCGCAGGCCGCCGACGGTCAGCTGGCTGACGGCGGCAAACGCCTGTACATCGTGGCTGTCGACGATAAGCCGGGTGACTTCGTCTTGCTCGTAGGGGATCAGCGCTTCGTTGAGGAAGTGGCGCAGGGGGATATCGGCCAGTGCCATCTGAGCGGCCACCCGTTCGCCATCGTTGCTGGCGGCGATGCCGGCCAGATAGTCGCCGGAGCGCGCCGGGCTGGCCTTGGCCATGACTTCCCGGAGGCTGTCGAAGCGGTAGACCAGGTTGCCCACCGTGTGTTTGATGCTTGCCATACAGAATCTCCAGAGCGCCGCGGGCCAGGCCCGCGGCGGGTGTCGGCGATCAGTGCAGGGCCTCTTCGGCCTGCTGGATCGCGGCGAATTCCTCTTCCGGCGTACCCGCTACCAGGTGGTGGCGGCTGTAGAAAGCAAAGTAGGCAATTAATACCCCATAGATCACCGCGGCGCCAATCACCACCCGCGGATCGACCAGGAAGCCCGCCACCACGGCGATGCACGCCAGTACCAGAGCCACGCCCGAGGTCACGATGCCGCCCGGGGTGCGATAGGGGCGCTCCATCTTCGGCCGGCGGATGCGCAGGGTGATGTGCGCGGCCATCATCAGCACGTACGACAGGGTCGCGCCGAACACCGCGACCAGGATCAGCAGGTCGCCTTGGCCGGTCAGCGACAGTGCGAAACCGATGATGCCGGGAATCACCAGGGCCAGTACCGGTGCCTTGCTCTTGTTGGTTTCCGAGAGCTTGCGTGGCAGGTAGCCGGCGCGCGACAGGGCGAAGATCTGCCGCGAGTAGGCGTAGATGATCGAGAAGAAGCTGGCGATCAGGCCCGCCAGGCCCACCAGGTTGACGAAGCTGCCCATCCAGGTGCTGCCACCGTAGGCCTTGGACAGGGCCTCGACCAGCGGGTTGCCGGATGCCTTCAGCGCTTCGGAGCCCGCACCACCAGGGCCGACCACCAGGATCAGCAGGGCGAACGCCAGCAGTACCAGCATCGCGCCGATCAGGCCGCGCGGCAGGTCGCGTTTCGGGTTCTTGGTTTCCTCGGCGGCCAGCGGCACGCCTTCGACGGCGAGGAAGAACCAGATGGCGTAGGGGATTGCCGCCCACACGCCGACATAGCCGAACGGCAGGAAGCTGCTGGCCCCGACCGCATCGGTCTTGGCGATATCGAACAGGTTGGCTGCATCAAAATGGGGCACCATGCCCACAAGGAAGACGGCCAGGGCGATGGCGGCGATGGCGGTGATGATGAACATCAGCTTCAGCGCTTCGCCCACGCCGAAGATGTGGATGCCGATGAAGACGATGTAGAACGCCAGGTAGATCATCCAGCCGCCGATGCCGAACAGCGACTCGCAATAGGCGCCGATGAACACGGCGATGGCGGCGGGCGCGATGGCGTACTCGATGAGGATCGCGGTGCCGGTGAGAAAGCCGCCCCAGGGGCCGAATGCGCTGCGGGCGAAACCGTAGCCGCCACCGGCGGTAGGGATCATCGAGGACAGCTCGGCCAACGAGAAGCACATGCACAGGTACATGGTGGCCATCAGCAGGGTCGCCAGGAACATGCCGCCCCAGCCGCCCTGGGCCAGGCCGAAGTTCCAGCCGGCGTAGTCGCCGGAGATGACGTAGGCCACGCCCAGGCCGACCAGCAGCACCCAGCCGGCGGCGCCTTTTTTCAATTCGCGTTGCTGGAAGTAGTCGGAACCGACCTTTTCGAAATCGACGGAAGAACCAGCCGGCGTGCCGGCGGAATGATCGCTTGGCATGGATTCACCTGTTGTTTTTCTTTGGGGGCCGGAGGGGTTCCGGGCCGATGGTGATCGAGACTGCAGGAAGCGGGCCAGAGCGGTTCGTGCACGGGAACCGCACGGCAATGGAGCCTGTCAATGGCGGCCTTTTCGCGGGCAAGCCCGCTCCCACAGGTGATGTGCCATGTTCAAGGCCGGCACGGGACCTGTGAGAGCGGGCTTGCCCGCGAATGCCGCAACGTGGTTTAGAAGAAGCCCAGCGGATTGATGTCGTAGCTCACCAGCAGATTCTTGGTCTGCTGGTAGTGGTCGAGCATCATCTTGTGGGTTTCCCGGCCGACGCCGGATTTCTTGTAGCCACCGAACGCGGCATGCGCCGGGTACAGGTGGTAGCAGTTGGTCCACACACGACCGGCCTTGATCCCCCGGCCCATGCGGTAGGCGCGGTTGATGTCGCGGGTCCACACCCCGGCCCCCAGGCCGAACTCGGTGTCGTTGGCAATGGCCAGGGCTTCGGCTTCGTCCTTGAAGGTGGTGACGCTGACCACCGGGCCGAAGATTTCTTCCTGGAACACGCGCATCTTGTTGTTGCCCTTGAGCAGGGTCGGCTGGATGTAGTAACCGGTGGCCAGCGCGCCTTCGAGCTTCTCGACCTTGCCGCCGGTCAGCAGCTCGGCGCCTTCCTTCTCGGCGATTTCCAGGTACGAGAGGATCTTCTCGAACTGCTGCTGCGAGGCCTGCGCACCGACCATGGTGTCGGTGTCCAGCGGATCGCCACGCTTGATCTGCTGCACCTTCTTCATCACCGCTTCCATGAACTGCGGGTAGATCGACTCCTGCACCAGTGCCCGCGATGGGCAGGTGCAGACCTCGCCCTGGTTGAAGAACGCCAGCACCATGCCTTCGGCCGCCTTCTCGATGAAGCTCGGCTCGGCCTGCATGATGTCTTCGAAGTAGATGTTCGGCGACTTGCCGCCCAGCTCGACGGTGGACGGGATGATGTTCTCGGCGGCGCATTTCATGATGTGCGAGCCGACCGGGGTGGAGCCGGTGAAGGCGATCTTGGCGATGCGCTTGCTGGTGGCCAGCGCTTCGCCGGCCTCGCGACCATAGCCCTGGACGATGTTGAGCACGCCCTTGGGCAGCAGGTCGCCGATCAGCTCGACCAGTACGCTGATGCCCAGTGGCGTCTGCTCGGCGGGCTTTAGCACCACGCAGTTGCCGGCGGCCAGGGCCGGGGCGAGTTTCCAGGCGGCCATCAGGATCGGGAAGTTCCAGGGGATGATCTGCCCGACCACGCCCAGCGGTTCGTGGATATGGTAGGCCACCGTGCCTTCGTTGATTTCTGCAGCGCCACCTTCCTGGGCGCGGATGCAGCCGGCGAAGTAGCGGAAGTGGTCCACGGCCAGGGGAATGTCGGCGTTGAGGGTTTCACGCACTGGCTTGCCGTTGTCCCAGGTTTCGGTGATGGCCAGGAGCTCGAGGTTCTGTTCGATGCGATCGGCGATTTTCAGCAGCACGTTGGAGCGGTCCTGCACCGAAGTGCGGCCCCAGGCATCGGCGGCTGCGTGGGCGGCGTCGAGCGCCTTGTCGATGTCTTCGGCAGTGGAACGGGGGAATTCGGCGATCAGTTTGCCATTCACCGGGGAGGTATTCTCGAAGTACTGCCCCTTGACCGGAGCTACGAACTCGCCACCGATGTAGTTGCCGTAGCGGCTCTTGAAGGAAACCTTCGCGCCCTCGGTACCGGGATGTGCGTAACGCATGGTGTGTCTCCTGGCTATTGTGTGTTTTGTTGCGGAGTTCAAAAGCGTAGAGCAAAGCCCGGGCCAGCGTGGCGACCCCTAGTGCAATCAATGACTTGGGCAATTGCGCAGCGTCGGAGCAGGGCGCCTTGTGCCAGACCTGGCGCAACAGGGAGTGACACTTTGTACCGTTGGTGAGACGCCTGCGGCGCTTGCATTGCAAAGCCCGCTCGGGTGGAGGATGCTGGCGTGAAGTCTCTATCTGCGGAGCACAACAACAAATGCAGAGCAACGATCTCAGCCGCCATGCCCGGCAGGTACATACCGTCGCCCGGGCGCGGCCACAGGTGACCCTTCCATTGCCCGCTCCTGGCTGCGTTGCCTGGAGGACTACCACCTCGACCCGGCACGGGCCCAGGCGCCGCTGGTGCTGGAGCATCAGCGCCTGCTGGAGAGCCGCGAGGGCCTGCGCCAGGTGCTGGAAATCGCCGGTGGCGAGATGAACAGCCTGCACCAGCAACTCTCTGGAGCCGGTCATGCGGTGCTGCTAACCGACGCTCGCGGGGTGATCCTCAACTGCGTCACCGCGCCCACTGAGCGGCGCGTGTTCGAGCGGGCGGGGCTTTGGCTGGGCGCCGACTGGAGCGAGGCCCGCGAGGGCACCAACGGCATCGGCACCTGCCTGGTCGAGCGCCAGGCCCTGACCATCCACCAGCACGAACACTTTCGCGGTAGGCACATCGGCCTGACCTGCTCGGCCAGCCCGGTGTTCGACCCGCATGGCGAGTTGCTGGCGGTGCTCGACGTGTCGTCGGCCCGCCCGGATGTGTCGCGCCAGAGCCAGTTCCACACCATGGCGCTGGTCACCCTGTCGGCCAAGTTGATCGAAAGTGCGTACTTCCTGCGCCAGTTCGAGCGCCACTGGCTGCTGCGCTTTCACCTGCAGGCCGAGTCGCCGGGGCTGGTGGGCGAAGGCTTGCTGGCGTTCGATGGCGATGGGCGCATCTGCGCGGCCAACCAGGGTGCGCTGAACCTGCTCGGATGCTTGCGCGGCGAGGTGCTGGGGCAGGCGATGGAGGCGTTTTTCGCCTGCAGGCACGACGAGCTGTTCAGCCGCGCCATGCCTTCGGCCAGCACCGCATGGCCGCTGCGCAGCCGCGATGGCCGACAGATGTTCGCCAGCCTGCGCGGCCAGGCGCAGCGCCCGCTGTGGTCGTTGCCGGCCAGCGTGGTGCCCGCGCCGGCTCCGGGTGTATGCCTGCTGGACCCAGTGCTGCAGCGCGAGTTGCAGCGCGCCGTGCGGGTGTTCGAGCGCGATGTGCCATTGCTGCTGCGCGGTGAGACCGGCTGCGGCAAGGAGGCGTTCGCCCAGGCCGTGCACCAGGCCAGCGCCCGACGAGGCAAGCCGTTCGTGGCGGTCAACTGCGCGTCGATCCCCGAAAACCTGATCGAGAGCGAGCTGTTCGGCTATCGCGGCGGCAGCTTTACCGGGGCGCGCAAGGAAGGCATGCGCGGCAAACTGTTGCAGGCCGATGGCGGTACCTTGTTGCTGGACGAGATCGGCGACATGCCGCTGGCCTTGCAGACCCGCCTGCTGCGGGTACTGGAGGAGCGCCAGGTGGTGCCGATCGGTGGCGAACCGCAGGCGGTGGATGTGCGCATCGTCAGTGCCACCCACCGCGACTTGCTCGAGCGGGTCGAGCAGGGCAGTTTCCGCGAAGACCTGTACTACCGCCTCAACGGCCTGGAGGTGGCGTTGCCGGCGCTACGCGAGCGCAGCGACAAGGCGGCGCTGCTCGATCTGCTGCTGCGTCAGGAAGCCCAGGGCCAGGTCATCGCCATCGAGCCGCAGGCGCGGCAGGCGCTGCTGGACTTCGCCTGGCCGGGCAATGTGCGGCAGATGCGTACCGTGCTGCGCACCTTGGTGGCGTTGTGTGACGGGGCACATATCGAATTCTCGGATCTCCCCGCCATCATCAGAGTCGACGGGGCGTCTGTGGGAGCGGGCTTGTCCCGCGAAGGCGACCGTCCAGGTCATCAGGGTGGCGCGGCTGGCCTCTTCGCGGGGCAAGCCAGCTCCCACAGTTGTCGTGACATGCCTGAAGCTCTTGGGGGGCGTGAAGTGTTGCAGGATGCCGAACGCCAGGCCCTGCTGACCACCCTGGAGGCCAATCGCTGGCACCTGACCCGCGTCGCCGAGCTACTGGGCATCAGCCGCAATACCCTCTATCGAAAACTGCGCAAGCACGGCATTACCCGAGCCGCCTGAGCGAAACATCGTGTGCGATTTTCTTCGCCCTGGGCTACCCTGCCTCGAAGTTTTGCGAGGTCGACCATGCATATTCACATTCTAGGTATTTGCGGCACGTTCATGGGTTCGCTGGCGGTATTGGCCAAGGAGCTCGGCCACCGCGTCACCGGCTCCGACGCCAACGTCTATCCACCGATGAGCACCCAGCTCGAGGCCCAGGGCATCGAACTGACCCAGGGCTACGACCCGGCGCAACTGGACCCGGCGCCCGATCTGGTAGTGGTCGGCAACGCCATGTCGCGCGGCAACCCGGCAGTGGAATACGTGCTCAACAAGGGCCTGCCCTATGTGTCGGGCCCGCAGTGGCTGGCCGACCATGTGCTGCAAGGCCGCTGGGTGCTGGCCGTGGCCGGCACCCACGGCAAGACCACCACCAGCAGCATGCTGGCCTGGGTGCTGGAACATGCAGGCATGAGCCCAGGCTTCTTGATCGGCGGCGTGCCGCAGAACTTCTCGGTGTCGGCGCGCCTTGGCGGTACGCCGTTCTTCGTGGTCGAGGCAGACGAGTACGACAGCGCCTTCTTCGACAAGCGCTCGAAGTTCGTGCACTACCACCCGCGGACCGCGATCCTCAACAACCTTGAGTTCGATCATGCGGATATCTTCCCTGACCTCGCATCGATCGAGCGGCAGTTCCATCATCTGGTACGCACCATTCCCAGCGAAGGCCTGGTCATCCACCCCACCACCGAGCCTGCGTTGGAGCGGGTGATCGGCATGGGCTGCTGGACCCCGGTGCAGACCACCGGTGTGGGTGGCCAGTGGCAAGCCAAGCTGCTCAGCGCCGATGGCTCGCGCTTCGAGGTGCTGTTCGACGGTGAGTCGCAGGGCGTGGTCGACTGGGCCCTGACCGGTCAGCACAACGTCGCCAATGCCCTGGCGACCCTGGCTGCCGCTCGCCATGTGGGCGTGGTGCCGGCCATGGGTATCGACGGTTTGAGCGCCTTCAAGAGCGTCAAGCGCCGCATGGAAACAGTCGCCGAGGTCCAGGGCGTGACCATCTACGACGATTTCGCCCATCACCCGACCGCCATCGCCACGACCCTCGACGGCCTGCGCAAGCGCGTCGGCGAAGCGCCGGTGATCGCGGTGATCGAGCCCCGCTCCAACTCCATGAAGCTCGGTGCGCACCGCGATGGCCTGCCGGACAGTGTCAACGACGCCGACCAGGTGATCTGGTACGCCCCGGCCAACCTCGGTTGGGACCTGGCGGCCACGGCCGCGCAGTGCAAGGTGCCGAGCGTGGTGGCCGACAGCCTCGAAGCGATCATCGAGCGGGTCAAGGGCCAGGCGCGCCCGGGCACCCACGTGGTGATCATGAGCAACGGCGGTTTCGGCGGCCTCCACGGCAAACTGGCCGAGGCCCTGAAGTGAACGGGCCGGAACGTATCACCCTGGCCATGACCGGCGCCTCCGGGGCGCAGTATGGCCTGCGTCTGCTCGACTGCCTGGTGCGCGAAGACCGGGAGGTGCATTTCCTCGTCTCCAAGGCCGCGCAACTGGTGATGGCCACCGAAACCGACGTGGTCTTGCCAGCCAAGCCACAGGCGATGCAGGCGTTTCTGACCGAGTACACCGGCGCCGCCGACGGCCAGGTGCGGGTCTATGGCAAGGAAGACTGGATGTCGCCTGTGGCCTCGGGCTCCGGCGCTCCGGCGGCGATGGTGGTGGTGCCCTGTTCGACGGGGACGCTGTCGGCCATCGCCACCGGTGCCTGCAACAACCTGATCGAGCGCGCCGCCGACGTCACCCTCAAGGAGCGTCGGCAGTTGATCCTGGTACCGCGCGAGGCGCCGCTCTCGACCATCCACCTGGAGAACATGCTCAAGCTGTCGCAGATGGGCGCGGTGATCTTGCCGGCGGCGCCGGGTTTCTATCATCAGCCGCAGACCATCGATGACTTGGTCGATTTCGTCGTGGCGCGCATCCTCAACCTGCTGAACATTCCCCAGGACATGCTGCCGCGCTGGGGCGAGCATCACTTCGGGGTCGATGATTGAGGGGCGCATTGCTGGGGCTGCTGGGCGCGCTGGCGCTTGGCGGCTGCGCCACCGTGCGTACCCTGGACGCCAATCAGCCGGGCGCGCCGGTGGTGTATGCCGGGACCCGGCTGGACATGTATGTGATCAATGGCGGGTGCTGCCCCAAGGATCACTTCGGCGCCGAGGCACCGAAGTATCCACGCCTTGATCTGCCGGGGAGCATGCTGCTCGATACCCTGTTTCTGCCCCTGTCGTTGCTGACGGCGGCGGGCATCGGCTTTCAGGCTACCGGTGGTTTGTGAAGCCTGTCGCCGGCAAGCCGGCTCCTACAGGCGCTGTGATAGACCGGTAGGAGCCGGCTTGCCGGCGATGAGGCCGTTACGGGCAACGTCTATTTTTTGCCGAGCTTGCGCAACTCATCCGACTCGACGATACGGATGCCGTCCTCTTCCTCCAGCGCCAGCCGCCACAGCGCCCGCGCCAGGGTGCACGCCTCGATGCCGCGGTATTTCCCGGGCATCAACTTCGAGAACGGCGATGCCAGCTTCTCGCCCAATCGTGGCTCGATGCGCTCGCCCAGCAGCAACGACGGCCGCACGATGGTCAGTTGCGGCCAGTCCTGGGCCTTGAGCGCCTCTTCCATCTCACCCTTGACCCGGTTGTAGAAGATCGACGACTTGGGGTCGGCGCCTATCGCACTGACCACCAGCAAGTGCCGTGCGCCCATCTCCCGGGCACGCTTGCTGAACGCCACGACCATGTCCAGGTCCACCGCGCGGAATGCCTGTTCCGAACCCGCCTGCTTGAGCGTGGTGCCCAGGCAGCAGTAGGCGATGTCGACGCGCCCGGCCAGTTGCGGCAGGAACACCGCGGGGTCGCCGACCGGGTTCTCCAGGTGCGGATGCTCGGCCAGCGGCCGGCGCGTAGGGGCCAGCACGCGGCTGATGGTGGGTTCGTTCAGCAGGCGGTCGAGCAGGTGTTCGCCCGTAAGGCCCGTGGCTCCGGCAAGCAGGACATGCTGAGGCGTCAAGTACATGATGTCTCTCCCTTGTTACACAAAGCTTAGTGGTTGCCGGGCGTTTTTGCCTGCTCCTCCAAGCGGGTCTGCGCGGCGTTGCGCAAGGCTTCCTCGGCCTGTTGCCGGCGCAGGTGCTGCCAATGCGCCAGTACCGCAGGCGGTGCCCACATCTGTGGCTCCGAGGCTTCGAATCCTTCCCGTTGTTCACGTTCGGCAACGTTGGCCCGTGCCAGTTCAAACGCTTGTTTCAAGTCGTCGGTCTGGTTCAGCGCCTGGGCGAAAAGGGCGTCGCCGAAGTAGGTGAAATCGGCTTCTTCCGAGCAGCCGAACGACACCCGATCAGCCCGCGCAGCGGTCATGATCACCGTGCGGTCGTCCTTGAGCGGGGCGATGTAGCCTCCGGAATAGCAGGCGGAGATGACGATTACCTTGTCGCGGTCCTTGAGTGGGGCCAGGGCGCTGGTCAGCTCGGCGGCGGACAGGTCGGCCAGTTGCAGGCGCGGCTGGTCGAGCACCAGTTGGTGGTCAGCGCTGCCGTGGCTGGTCAGGTAGATGAACACCAGGTCCTCGGGGCCGCTGCGCTCGGCCAGGGTGCGCACGGCGCGGGAGAGATTCTCGCGGGTGGCCATCGGGCGGGTGGCCAGTTGGTCGCGGTGGTTCACCAGCGTTACCTGGCCACGGGCGCCGAAGCGCACCTTGAGCATGTTGCTGACGTAGTCGGCCTCGCGCATGAACACGCTCTGCTGGCCATCGCCGGCCACCACCAGGCTGTACAGCTGGATCGGCGGCGCCGAGCGCGGGACCTTGGCCAGTGCCTCGTCGAGCAGGCGGCCCTGGTTGAGCAAGGCCAGGTCCAGTGGGTCGGGCAACAGCTTGCCGTGCTGGTCGCGTACGCGCACGCCGTTCACCCACTCTCCGGCCTGCACCTTGCCGCTGGCCAGGGTCAGGCGCCCGGCGCCGTGGTACGCATCGCTGGCGAAGCCGCCGCTGTAGTGGCTGCCATCGGGCAGTTGCAAGGTGCCCTGGCCGTCGAAGCGCCAGTCGACGAAATCGCCCTTGTAGTGGCTGCCATCGCTGCCGAGCATTTCGCCCTCGCCAAGCAGCGAGCCATCTTTGAATTCACCGATCCACACGTCGCCGTCGGCGTTTTCGTAGCGGCCCCGGCCTTCCAGGCGGTTGTCCTTGAACTCGCCGATGTACTGCTCGCCGTCGACGCTGTCGTAGGTGCCGCTGCCCTGGATCTGGCCGTTGACGAAGTGGCCGCTGAACTGGTTGCCACTGGCGTCGCTGCGCACACCGGCGCCATTGGGCTGGCCCTTGGCGAACAGGCCCTGGTAGCGGCTGCCGTCGGCCAGTTCCAGCTCGCCGGCACCTTCGTACTGGTCGTCCTTGAACTGGCCGCGGTAGGTCTGATCGACCTGCTTGAGCGTGCCTTCGCCATCGCGCCTGCCGTGCTTGAAGGTCCCTGCGTAGTGGCTGCCGGGGGTGCTCAGGTCACCAAGGCCCTGGAACAGGCCTTCGGCGAACTGGCCGCGGTAGACCTCGCCATTGCTGCCATGCCATTCGCCCTGGCCATGCCACTGGCCATCCTTGAAGGTGCCGGCGTACCAGCTGCCATTGGGGTAGTCGATACGTCCCTCGCCCTGCAGCAGGCCGTTCACCACCTCGCCGCGGTAGCGTCCGCCGTCGGGCAAGCGGGCGTCCGGCGGCGACAACGACTCGCCATCGCCGCAGGCGGCGAGCAACAGGGTCAAGGCGAGGGGCAACAGTGGACGCATGGGGGAACCCGGGCAAAAGATCTACCGAGTATGCCGCAGAATGGGGGCTGCGTAGCAGCCCCAAAATCGTTCAGACGAAGCAGAGGGTGATCGGCTCGGCGATATAGGCCGGTTTTTCCTCGCCTTCGATCTCCAGGGTGGCGGTGGCCTTGAGCAGCCATTGCCCGGGCCGCTTCTCGCTGGCCTCGCGCAGTTCCAGCTTGAGCCTGACCTTGCTGTCGACTTTCACCGGCTGCACGAAACGCACGCTGTCCAGGCCATAGTTGACCACCATCTTCAGCCCTTCGGGCAGCAGCATGATTTCTTCCATCAGCAGCGGCAGTAGCGACAAGGTGAGAAAACCATGGGCGATGGTGCAGCCAAATGGCGTTTTCGCCGCCTTTTCCGGGTCGACATGAATGAACTGGAAATCGCCGGTGGCCTCGGCGAACAGGTCGATGCGTTGCTGATCGATTTTCAGCCAGTCGGAGCGACCCAGTTCCTTTCCAACGTGCTGCGCAAGCTCGGTAACCGGTACATAGGGCATGGCGACTCTCCAGGCTTTCAGTTGGCACGAAAGTGCAAGGTCAGCACGGCCGTTCGTTGCCGTCAAGTTGCCTGCAGTTTGACGAATATCGGCATATAGGCGCCGCGTGCTTATAATGCCCGCGATGCCCGAAGGAGAGACGTATGCTGTTGCGTGGTTTGACCTGGCTGGTGCTGTTCCAACTGCTGGGTACGGCGGTCAATCATTTGTTGGTGCCGATTCTACCGGGCCCGATCATCGGCCTGTTGTTGCTGCTGTGCTTCCTCATGGCCCGGGGCGAGGTCGGCAAGCCCTTGAACGAGGCCGCCAGCAGTCTGCTGCGCTACCTGCCTCTGTTGCTGGTGCCTCCGGCGGTCGGCGTGATGGTCTACGCCAAGGCCATTGCCGCCGATTTCTGGGCCATCGTCGGTGCATTGCTGGTGTCGTGCCTGCTTACCCTGGTATTCGTCGGCGTGCTGATGCAAAAGCTCATCCATCGCCAGGCGCCGCGCGAGGAGCAGCCATGAGCCTCGATTGGCAGGGCACCGTCGATGCGGTGGTGCATCATCCGCTGTTCGGCATCGGTATCACCCTGGGCGCCTATCAGCTGGTGCTGGCGGCCTACGAGAAAACCCGTTGGATCTTCCTGCAGCCGGTGCTGGTGTCGATGCTGCTGGTGATCGGCGTGCTGGTGGTGTGCGGGATCGACTACGCCGAGTACCGCAAGAGCACCGAGATCATGAACATCCTCCTGGGCCCCGCCACGGTAGCCCTGGCAGTGCCCCTGTACCTCAACCTGCGGCGCATCCGCCAACTGTTCTGGCCGATCTTTACTACGCTGGTAATCGGAGGCGTGTTCGCCACCGTGGCGTGCGTGTTGCTGGGGTGGTGGTTCGGCGCCGACCACATGATCCTGATGACCATGGCGCCCAAGTCGGTGACGTCGCCGATCGCCATGCTGGTGGCCGAGCAGATCGGTGGGGTGGCGGCGCTGGCAGCCGTGTTCGTGCTGATCACCGGGGTGATCGGGGCGATCTTCGGCCCGGCGCTACTGACCCGCCTGGGTGTGCTCAGCCCGGAGGCGCGGGGCATGTCCCTGGGTATTACCGCGCACGCGGTCGGTACCTCGGTGGCCTTGCAGGAAAGTGACGAATGCGGCGCCTTCGCCGCGCTGGCTATGAGTCTCATGGGGGTGGCCACGGCGGTGTTCCTGCCGTTGGCGGTCAGCCTGGTGGCTTGAGGAGTTGTGATGACGCTACCGCTGTTTCCCCTCAATACCGTGTTGTTTCCCGGGTGCCTGCTGGATCTGCAGATCTTCGAGGCGCGCTACCTGGACATGATCGGCCGCTGCATGAAGCAGGGCGAAGGCTTCGGCGTGGTCTGCATTCTCGAGGGCGAGCAGGTCGGCAAGGCGCCGCCAGTGGTGGCGTCGATCGGCTGCGAGGCGCTGATCCGTGATTTCGTCCAGCAGGACAACGGCCTGCTCGGCATTCGCGTGGAGGGTGGGCGCCGGTTCGAGCTGACCCAGACCGAGGTGCAGAAGGACCAGCTCATGCTGGGGCAGGTGAGTTGGCTTGCCGAGCAGCCGGACAGTGCGCTCGGCGAGCAGGACGATGACCTGCTGGCACTGCTGTTGGCGCTGGGTGAACACCCGATGGTCGAGGCCCTGGACATGCCGCGCACGGTCGATGGTCGCCAGGCCTTGGCCAATCAGCTGGCGTACCTGCTGCCGTTCATGGAAGAAGACAAGCTCGACCTGTTGGCCATCGACTCGCCCCAGGAGCGGCTGGCGGAAATCCAGCGGTTGCTGGAGCGGATCCAGGGTGAGTTGTTCGCCTGATCGCTGCGAGTGGCCCTATCAATCAATATTGATACCGCAACAACGCCTGCGGCAGCGCATGCATGGCAAAGAACGCCAGCAGTGCCACGCACGAAGGCACCACCAGCCACCACACCCGTTGCGGCAACGCGGTCAGCGGTGCGCGGTGCTGCACCAGGGTCAGGCTCAACGCGCAGACGCAGCAGGCGAGCAAGGCCCCGGCAAGGATGTCGGTCGGCCAGTGCGCCCCCAGGTATACCCGCGACAGGGCAATCGACAGCGCCGGCACACACCCCAGCATTATCCAGGTCAGTCGCATGCGCGGCGGCTGGCCGCGACCGGCCAGTACCGCCATCACCAGGAAGAACGCAAACGACGCCGAGCTGTGCCCGCTGGGCATGCTGTAGCTGGTCAGCGGGTCGGTCAGGACTTCCGGGCGGGCCCGGGCGAACAGCCACTTCAAGGTGCCGTTGGCGATGGCCGTGCCCATCAGCGCGCCTCCGGCAAATATCGCGTGGCGCCATTGCCGGGCCAGTAGCAGCAAGCCGGTCAGCAAGCCGCCGAGGAAGAACTGCGTGCGAAAATCGCCCAGGCGCGTCACCAGCACCACGGTGCCATCAATGGCTTGGCTGCGATGCTCCTGCACCAGGGTCATGATGCCCTGGTCGAGGTCGTGGAGCAGTGGCCAGCCGAGAAATACCCCGGCCAAGGCCAGGAAACTCAGTCCGGCGATCAGCCGCGTGCCATGACGGCGGTCGCGGATGCTGCTGTTCAGGCTCAGCCCCAGCACCACCGCCAAGGTGGCAGCGACCACGGCGGCCTCCGGCCAGAACCCTTCGGGCAGCGGCAGGCGCATGGCCGCACCGGTGGCCCATCCCGGCAGCAGGTAGACCACCGACCAACCCGCGCCCGCCAGCAGGCTGACGGCGATGAAGCGTGGCAGGGGCATGTCGAACATGCCGGCGACCATCGGCAGCATCGGCCGCAGCGGGCCGATGAAGCGGCCTACCAGCAGGCTGGCGATGCCATAGCGCTGGAAATAGCTCTCGGCGCTGCCGATCCATTCCGGGTGATGCCGCAACAGAGGCAAACGGCGGATGTTCTGGTGGAAATATTTGCCGATGGTGTAGGAAAGCGCGTCGCCCAGTAGGCCGCCGAGGAAGCCCAGCAGCAGGGTTTCACCCAGGCCCAGGGCGCCGCTGCCGGCGAGCACTGCGACGGTGAACAGCAACACGGTACCGGGCACGATGATGCCGGCGATGGCCAGGCATTCCACGCAGGCCACCACGAAAATCGCCAGGCCAAGCCACTCGGGGTTGGCGCCGAGCCAGTCGGTCAGGCTGTCGAGCCATTGGCCCATGGTTCAGCTTCCTTGTTCGAGAATGAAGAAGTCGCGCCCTTCGACTTGCCCCCGACGCAGCGGGTTCCGCGTGCAGAACCGGGCGAATTCGGCATCGACGAAGCGATAGGGCAGGTGTTCGTCGCGGCCATGGGGGATGCCCAGGCGCGTGGTCTGGATCACCCGCGGCACGTCGATGGCGCAGTCCTCGACGTACAGGCGGTCGGGGTCGAAGCGCTGGGCGTCCCACTGCGGCACTTTCAGGCCCAGGGCACGGCATAGCAGGGTCTGGCCGGCGCACAGGCGTTCGGCTGGGCGCAGGTTGCCGCTGGCGTCCGGGTTGTTCAACTGCATCTGTGCCAGGCTGTTGGCGTCGGAGATGGCATCGACCCAAGGGTAGGCGGACTTGATCAGCACCGCGTTGCCCGGGCCGTGGGCGCTGAAGTTGAGCGAATCGCCGCCGCGGGCGTAGTACATGTAGATGTGCCCACCCTCGAGGAACAGCGCCTTGCGCTTTTCGGTGTAGCCCAGCGAGGCATGGCTGCCTTTGTCGGTAAGGTAGTAGGCCTCGGTCTCGATGATGCGTGCGGCCAGCCACAGGTCGCCGTGGCGGTGGCGGATGACCTTTCCCAGCAGGGCCTGGGCCAGGGTCTGGGCGTCGCGGTCGAAGAAACTGTCGGGCAGGACGCGGGCAGGGCAGGGGCTAAGGGCTGGCATGCTGGCGGTTCGTGGCGATAAAGCCGGGGATGATAGCAATGATTGGCTTAATCGAGGCTGAACGGTCGGGGTGGGACAATGGTTTCTGTATGTTTCGGTTTGGGGGGTGCGCTTGAGATTTGTAGCGGCGCAGATATCGAGCGCCGCCCGCGCGGCGCATCGCGACGCAAGGCCGCTCCCACATTTGTTTCGGGCCAATTATGTCTGGTAGGCCATGGTTGCTCGCCTTTGGGGGCACCGCGGAATATCGTGGTGCTCCCTGCGCCAACACCAATATCGCGCCGGGCCCACCAGGCTGACAACCATGGCCTACCAGACATAATTGGCCCGAAACAGATGTGGGAGCGGCCTTGCGGCGCTCGATCTTCAATGCGCTGCAAATCCCAAACCGAGCCCATCATTTTCTACCATCCGCCACCCGCCGCTGGGCGTATACCTGCGCGACAGTTATAATCAGCCGATTTCCCCTTTGCCAAGACACCGCACCCATGACCGAGTCCGTTCTTGACTACATGACCCGCCTGGGTCGCGCCGCTCGCCAGGCCTCCCGGGTGATCGCCCGAGCCAGCACCGCGCAGAAGAACCGCGCCCTGCAGGCCGCCGCCGATGCGCTGGACGCCGCACGCGCCGAGCTGGCCGCAGCCAACGAACTGGACCTGGCCGCAGGCCGCGCCAACGGCCTGGAGCCTGCGCTGCTCGACCGCCTGGCCCTGACGCCTGCGCGCATCGACGGCATGATCACCGGCTTGCGCCAGGTGGCCAGCCTGCCAGACCCGGTCGGTGCCATCCGCGACATGAGCTACCGTCCATCGGGCATTCAGGTCGGCAAGATGCGCGTGCCACTGGGCGTGATCGGCATCATCTACGAATCGCGTCCCAACGTGACCATCGACGCCGCCAGCCTGTGCCTGAAGTCCGGCAATGCCACCATCCTGCGTGGCGGCTCCGAGGCCATCCACTCCAACCGTGCCATCGCCACCTGCATCCAGCGTGGCCTGGCCGAGGCCGGCCTGCCGGCGGCGGTGGTGCAGGTGGTCGAGACCACCGACCGCGAAGCCGTGGGCGCGCTCATCAGCATGCCCGAGTTCGTCGACGTCATCGTGCCGCGCGGCGGCCGTGGCCTGATCGAGCGCATCAGCCGCGATGCCCGCGTGCCGGTGATCAAGCACCTCGACGGCATCTGCCATGTCTATGTCGCCGCACACGCCGACCTGGACAAGGCCTGGGCGGTGGCCTTCAACGCCAAGACCTATCGCTACGGCATTTGCGGCGCCATGGAAACCTTGCTGATCGACCAGCGCGTGGCCGCCGACTTCCTGCCGGAAATGGCCCGCCGCTTCCAGGAGAAGGGTGTCGAACTGCGCGGTTGCGAACGTACCCAGGCAATCATCGAGGCCAAGCCGGCCAGCGAAGACGACTGGCATACCGAGTACCTGGACGCGATCCTGTCGATCCGCGTCGTCGACGGCCTGGACCAGGCCATCGAGCACATCAACCACTATGGCTCGCACCACACCGACTCGATCATCACCGAGCACCAGGTGCAGGCCCGCCAGTTCATGGCCGAGGTCGACTCGGCGTCGGTGATGCTCAACACCCCGACCTGCTTCGCCGACGGCTTCGAGTACGGCCTGGGCGCCGAGATCGGTATTTCCACCGACAAGCTGCACGCCCGTGGCCCGGTCGGGCTCGAAGGCCTGACCTGCGAAAAATACGTGGTGATCGGCGATGGTCAACTGCGCGGCCAGGGGACTTGCTGAGTTGAGCAAGGCCCCGGCAGCCCGGCGTATCGGCATTCTTGGCGGCACCTTCGACCCCGTGCACATCGGTCACCTGCGCAGCGCGCTGGAGGTGGCCGAGTTCATGCAGATGGACGAACTGCGCCTGTTGCCCAACGCCCGCCCGCCACACCGCGATACGCCGCAGGTGGCCGCGAACGACCGCCTGGCCATGGTGCGCAGCGCGGTGCAGGGCGTCGAACGCCTGAGCGTGGATGCCCGCGAGCTGGCTCGCGACAAGCCGTCGTACACCATCGATACCCTCGAGTCGCTGCGTGCCGAGCTGCATGCCGACGATCAGTTGTTCCTGGTGCTGGGCTGGGACGCGTTTTGCGGCCTGCCGGGCTGGCACCGCTGGGAAGAACTGCTGCAACACTGTCACATCCTGGTGCTGCAACGCCCGGATGCCGACGTTGAACCCCCAGACGAGCTGCGCAACCTTCTGGCTGCGCGCTCGGTGAGCGACCCCACCGCCATGTCCGGCCCGGCGGGGCATATTTCGTTCGTCTGGCAGACCCCGCTCGCGGTGTCCGCCACGCAGATCCGACAGCTGCTGGCCAGCGGCAAATCGGTGAGGTTCCTGGTGCCGGACGCCGTACTGGCCTATATCGAGGCGCACGAACTGTATCGTGTGCCTAACTGACGGTGCCCCACGGCGCCTCATCCAACGAGTTGAAGAGTTTTTTATGAGCAAGCAGAAAATCAATGGCGAAAAGCTGGTCGAGCTGACCAAGGCCGCGCTGGAAGACGTCAAGGCCCAGGACATCCAGGTCATCGACGTGCGTGAAAAGCACAGCCTGACCGACTACATGATCATTGCCACCGGTACCTCCAACCGCCAGATCAACGCGATGCTGGAGAAGGTCCGCGAGGCCGTGAAAAAAGAGGGTGCACAGCCCCTGGGCGAAGAAGGCAAGGGCGACAGCGACTGGGTGCTGCTGGACCTGAACGACGTCATCGTGCACATGATGACCGCCGCCGCTCGCCAGTTCTACGACCTGGAGCGCCTGTGGCTGGGTGCCGAGCAAAGCCGTGCTGCCGATGGCAAGCACCACAGCCCGGAGAACAGCCACGACTACTCCGACAAGCTCAAGGACCGGGAATAAGGACACGCCGTGCGTCTGCGCCTGATCGCGGTCGGCTCGCGCATGCCCAAGTGGGTCGAGGACGGTTGGCATGAATATGCCAAGCGCCTGCCCCAGGAGCTGTCGCTGGAGCTGGTGGAAATCCCGCTGAACACCCGAGGCAAGAATGCCGACGTCGCCCGCCTGATTCGTCAGGAGGGCGAGGCCATGCTGAGCAAGGTCCAGCCAGGGGAACGCATCGTCACCCTCGAGGTCCATGGCAAGCCCTGGAGTACCGAGCAGCTGGCGACCGAACTGGATCGCTGGCGCCTGGATGCGCGCACGGTCAACCTGATGGTGGGCGGTCCGGAAGGGCTGGCGCCGGAGGTCTGCGCACGCGCCGAGCAACGCTGGTCGCTGTCGCCACTGACCCTGCCGCACCCGTTGGTAAGGATACTCATCGGCGAGCAGATCTACCGCGCCTGGACCGTGTTGTCCGGGCATCCTTACCACAAATGAGCCTGTAAGCCGTCCGATGTCGCAGCCGATCCGTCTCAAGGACCACGAGAAAGACGCCCGCCTGGTGCGCAACCGCGTCGTGGTCGGCGCAGTGGCGGTCATGCTGCTCATCTGCGTGCTCATCGCCCGCCTGTACTACCTGCAGATCATCCAGTACGACTATCACTCGACGCTGTCGGAAAACAACCGGGTGCATGTGCAGCCGATCCCACCGACCCGCGGGCTGATCTTCGACCGCAATGGGGTGATCATCGCCGACAACCGGCCCAGCTTCAGCTTGTCGATGACCCGCGAACGTGCGGGTAACTGGCAGCAAGTACTGGATACCATCGTCGAAGTGCTGGAGTTGACCGACGATGACCGCGCCCTGTTCGAGAAGCGCATGAAGCAGGGGCGCCGGCCGTTCGAGCCGGTGCCGATCCTGTTCGAGCTCAACGAAGAACAGATCGCCCGGGTGGCGGTCAACCAGTTCCGCCTGCCGGGCGTCGAGGTGGTGGCGCAGTTGGTCCGGCATTACCCGCAGGGGGCGCATTTCGCTCACTCGGTGGGCTATGTCGGGCGGATCAACGAGAAGGAACTGAAAACCCTCGATCCGGTGAACTACAGCGGCACCCACCACATCGGCAAGACCGGCATCGAGCGCTTCTACGAGCCTGAGCTGCACGGCCAGGTGGGCTACGAGGAAGTCGAGACCAACGCCCGCGGCCGCGTGCTGCGGGTGCTCAAGCGCACCGACCCGAAGCCTGGCAAGGACATCGTGCTGAGCCTCGACATCAAGCTGCAGGAAGCCGCCGAGGCCGCCCTGGGTGGGCGCCGTGGCGCAGTGGTGGCACTCGACCCGCGCACCGGTGAGGTGCTGGCGATGGTCAGCCAGCCGAGCTTCGACCCCAACCTGTTCGTCACCGGCATCAGTTTCAAGGCCTATGCCGAGTTGCGCGATTCGATCGACCGGCCCCTGTTCAACCGCGTGCTGCGCGGCCTGTATCCGCCAGGTTCGACCATCAAGCCGGCGGTGGCCATCGCCGGTCTGGACAGCGGCGTGGTCAATGCCAGCAGCCGGGTGTTCGACCCGGGCTACTACCAGTTGCCCAACTACGACCACAAGTACCGCAACTGGAACCGCACCGGTGACGGCTGGGTCGACCTGGACACGGCGATCATGCGCTCCAACGACACCTACTTCTACGACCTTGCGCACAAGATGGGCATCGACCGGTTGTCCAGCTACATGAACAAGTTCGGCATCGGCCAGAAGGTGTCCCTCGACATGTTCGAGGAGTCCGCCGGCCTCATGCCATCGCGCGAGTGGAAGCGCGCCACGCGGCGCCAGGCCTGGTTCCCGGGTGAAACGCTGATTCTCGGCATCGGCCAGGGCTACATGCAGGCCACGCCTTTGCAGTTGGCCCAGGCCACCGCGTTGATCGCCAACAAGGGCGTGTGGAACCGCCCGCACCTGGCCAAGACCATCGAAGGCCAGCCGCCGGTGGACGAGAATCCGATGGACAATATCGTCCTGCGCGACAAGTCCGATTGGGCCAAGGTGACCCATGGCATGGAGCAGGTGATGCACAACGCCCGGGGTACCGCGCGCAAGGCCGCAGCCGGTGCCCAGTACCGCATCGCCGGCAAGAGCGGCACCGCCCAGGTGGTGGCGATCAAGCAGGGCGAGAAGTACGACCGCAACAAACTCCAGGAGCGCCACCGCGACCACGCCTTGTTCGTGGCCTTCGCCCCGGCCGACGATCCGAAGATCGTGGTCTCGGTGATGGTCGAGAACGGCGAGTCCGGCTCGGGTGTCGCCGCCCCCGTGGTACGTCAGGTCATGGACGCCTGGCTGCTCGATGAAAGTGGCCATCTCAAGCCCGAGTTCGCGCCCGCCACCGTCGCCCAGGAAACGGCCCCGTGAAGAACAATTTCGATCGCATGCTCTCCAGCGAGGACGTGATGCGTCGACGCGCCAGCTTCCTGCAGCGCATCCACGTCGACGGCCCCTTGCTGATCATTCTCCTGACCCTCGCCGCCGGCAGCCTGTTCGTGCTGTATTCGGCCAGCGGCAAGGACTGGGACCTGCTGCTCAAGCAGGCCAGTTCGTTCGGCATCGGCCTGGTGTCGATGTTCGTCATCGCCCAGCTCGAGCCGCGTTTCATGGCCCGCTGGGTGCCCCTGGCGTACCTGGCGGGCGTGTGCCTGCTGGTGGTGGTGGACGTGATGGGTCACAACGCCATGGGCGCCACGCGCTGGATCAACATCCCCGGGGTGATCCGCTTCCAGCCCTCGGAGTTCATGAAGATCATCATGCCGGCGACCATCGCCTGGTACCTGTCCAAGCGCACCCTGCCGCCGCATCTCAAGCATGTGGCGATCAGCCTGGTGCTGATCGGTGTGCCGTTCATTCTCATCGTGCGCCAGCCCGACCTTGGCACCGCACTGCTGATCCTCGCGTCCGGGGCGTTCGTGCTGTTCATGGGCGGCTTGCGCTGGCGCTGGATCCTCAGCGTGCTGGCGGCGGCCGTGCCGGTGGCGGTGGCGATGTGGTTCTTCGTCATGCACGACTACCAGAAGCAACGGGTACTGACCTTCCTCGACCCGGAAAGCGACCCGTTGGGCACCGGCTGGAACATCATCCAGTCCAAGGCGGCGATCGGCTCCGGCGGGGTGTTCGGCAAGGGTTGGCTGCTGGGCACCCAGTCGCACCTGGACTTTTTGCCCGAAAGCCATACCGACTTCATCATCGCCGTGCTCGGCGAGGAGTTCGGCCTGGTCGGTATCTGCCTGCTGCTGATCGTCTACCTGCTGCTGATCGGGCGTGGGCTGATGATCACCGCGCAGGCCCAGACCCTATTCGGCAAGCTGCTTGCGGGCAGCCTGACCATGACCTTCTTTGTATACGTGTTCGTCAATATCGGTATGGTCAGCGGCCTTCTGCCCGTGGTGGGCGTGCCGCTGCCCTTCATCAGCTATGGCGGAACTTCGTTGGTGACGCTGCTGTCAGCGTTTGGCGTTCTGATGTCGATCCATACGCACCGCAAATGGATCGCGCAGGTTTGAATAAGGTGAAGAATTTCATGCAAGCAGTGCGTAACTGGGCTGCCCGTTGTGCGCCGTGGATCGGTGCGGTGGGCCTGTTCGGCGCTGTCCAGCAGGCGCAGGCCGGCGACTACGATGGCTCGCCGCAGGTGGCCGAATTCGTCGGCGAGATGACGCGCGACTATGGTTTTGCCGGCGAGCAACTGATGGGCGTGTTCCGCGAGGTGCAGCGCAAACAGTCGATTCTCGACGCCATTTCACGCCCGGCCGAGCGGGTCAAGCCGTGGAAGGAATACCGGCCGATGTTCATCACCGACGCGCGCATCGCCCGGGGTGTGGACTTCTGGCGCCAGCACGAGGCCGCCTTGGCGCGTGCCGAGCAGGAGTACGGCGTGCCGGCCCAGGTGATCGTCGCGATCATCGGCGTGGAGACCTTCTTCGGCCGCAACACCGGCAACTATCGGGTGATCGATGCGCTGTCGACCCTGGGCTTCGATTACCCGCCGCGTGCCGAGTTCTTCCGCAAGGAGCTGCGCGAGTTCCTCCTGCTGGCCCGCGAAGAGCAGCTCGATCCGCTTACCCTGAAGGGTTCCTACGCCGGTGCCATGGGCCTGCCGCAGTTCATGCCGAGCAGTTTCCGCAACTACGCGGTGGACTTCGATGGCGACGGCCACATCAATATCTGGAACGATCCCGACGATGCCATTGGCAGCGTCGCGAGTTACTTCAAGCGCCACGGCTGGGTCGCCGGCGAGCCGGTGGTGAGCCGCGCGCTGGTGCTCGGCGAACGTGCCGACGAAGGCCTGACCACCGGCATCGAGCCGGCCAAGACCGTCGGGGAGTTGCGAGCGTTGGGCTGGTCGAGTCATGATGCGCTGCGCGATGATCTGCCGGTTACCGCCTTCCGCCTGGAGGGCGACAACGGCCCCGAGTACTGGATGGGCCTGAAGAACTTCTACGCGATCACTCGCTACAACCGCAGCGTGATGTACGCCATGGCGGTGCATCAGCTCTCGGAACAGCTGGTCCAAGCACGGGGCGTCAAGTAATGCGCGCAATCATCTCTGGCAATTCCTTCAAGCTGCTGACCTGCCTCGCCGTCGGCGTGTTGCTGGCCAGTTGCTCTTCCAGCCGCCCGACCCCGCAGCAAAGCGGCAATGTCGTGCGCGCCCAACCGGGCCTCGACATCAACCGTGCGCACAAGGACGGCGCGCCGTGGTGGGACGTGGATGTCAACAAGATCCCCGACGCCACGCCGACCGTGCACACCGGAGCCTACAAGGCCAACCCGTACACCGTGCTGGGCAAGACCTACTATCCCTTGCAGCAGTCGAGCAACTACCGCGCCGAGGGTACCGCGTCGTGGTACGGCACCAAGTTCCACGGGCAGAACACCGCCAATGGCGAGCTGTACGACCTGTACGGCATGAGCGCGGCGCACAAGACCCTGCCGCTGCCGGCCTACGTGAAGGTGACCAACCTGGCCAACGGCCGCAGCGTGATCCTGCGGGTCAACGACCGTGGCCCGTTCTATTCCGACCGCATCATCGACCTGTCCTACGCCGCGGCGAAAAAACTCGGCTATGCCGAGATCGGCACCGCGCATGTGCGCGTCGAAGGCATCGACCCGCAGCAATGGTGGGCCCAGCGTGGCCAGCAGCCGCCGCTGGTGCTCAAGGAGCCGCAGGTGGCCCAGGCCCAGCCGGTCCCTGCCAGCACCGGTCGCGTCGAGCAATGGACGCCACCGGCGCAGCAGCATGCGGCACCGGTGGTGCCCGTGCAGGTCGGCGGCGGCAATGTGCCGGCTGCCAATGGCGGCAGCTTCCTGCAGGTGGGCGCCTTCGCCAACCCGGACGCCGCCGAGCTGTTGCGCTCGAAGCTGAGCACCATGGTCAGCGCGCCGGTGTTCATCAGCTCCATCGTGCGTAATCAGCAGACCCTGCACCGCGTGCGCCTGGGGCCGATCAACAGCCAGGGCGAGATCCAGCAGGCGCAGGACAGCATTCGCCTGGCGAACCTTGGGCAGGCCAAGCTGGTCACAGCCGACTGACCGCGTCGCTTTCCTTGGGAAAAGACCGACAGCCAAGCTGTCGGTTTTGTCATGAATTGCAACGCCTGCCCATGTACAATGACCGCTTTTGCCCGCAGCGACATAACGCCGCATTTTCCGGGCGAAGCGGCCGTACAGCCGCAACACTAGACTGACTGGCGCTGGGCACATGACGTAGCCCAGGGAACATCAGACCATTAGCGATTTTCGAGAGACGGATGAACATCACCAACCTTGCCAAACGCCTTTGCCTGCCCGTACTGCTGATGATCATGCCTGCTGCGTTCGCAGCGGAGCAGATGATGCCGGCGCCACCGCAACTGGCCGCCAAGTCCTACGTGCTCATGGATGCCTCCAGCGGCAACGTGCTGGTCGAGAACAACGGTGACGAGCGCCTGCCGCCGGCCAGCCTGACCAAGCTGATGACCGCCTACATCGCCACCCTGGACATCCGCCGTGGCCAGATCGGCGAGAACGACCCGGTCACCGTCAGCGAAAACGCCTGGCGTACCGGCGGCTCGCGCATGTTCATCAAGGTCGGCAGCCAGGTCACCGTCAGCGACCTGCTGCATGGCATCATCATCCAGTCGGGCAACGACGCCTCGGTCGCCCTGTCCGAGCACATCGCCGGCAGCGAAGACGCCTTCGCCGACATGATGAACAAGACCGCCGCCGACCTGGGCATGAGCAACAGCCACTTCATGAACCCAACCGGCCTGCCGAACCCGGAGCACTACTCCTCGGCGCACGACATGGCCCTGCTGGCCCGCGCGATCATCGACATCGACCCGGCCCACTACGCCATCTACTCGCAGAAAGAGTTCTTCTGGAACAACATCAAGCAGCCCAACCGCAACCTGCTGCTGTGGCGTGACAAGACCGTCGACGGTCTGAAAACCGGCCATACCGAGGAAGCCGGCTACTGCATGGTGGCTTCGGCCGTACGTGACGGCCAGCGCCTGATCGCCGTGGTCTTCGGTACCAACAGCGAGCAGGCCCGTGCCGCCGAGACCCAGAAGCTGCTGACCTACGGCTTCCGCTTCTTCGAAACCCAGACCTTCTATCAGAAGGGCACCGAGCTGACCCAGGCCCCGGTCTGGAAGGGCGCCACCGGCCAGGTCAAGGCAGGCCTCGCCAACGACCTGACCCTGACTATGCCTAAAGGCCAATTGAAGCGCCTGGTCGCTTCGATGACCATGAACCCGCAGCTCACCGCACCGATCGCCAAAGGTGACGTGATCGGCAAAGTGGAAGTCAAACTGGACGAGAAAGTGGTTCACAGCGCCGACCTGATCGCCCTCGATGGCGTCGAGGAAGGTGGTTTCTTCCGCCGTATGTGGGATAGCATCCGTCTATTCTTCTACGGGTTGTTCAACTGATACGTGACCTGCATGCCCCCGTGTATCACGCGGGGGCGTTGTTGTTGCCACGGCTTACGAGGCCGTTTCCGCCATGAGCGAACCTGACGTCAAGTCGCACAAGATCGAATTCCCCTGCGCCGATTACCCGATCAAGGTCATCGGCGATACCGTTGTCGGTTTCAAGGACACGGTGATCGACATCCTTTGCCGGCATGCCAAGGTCGACCTGTCCACCCTGGCCGAGCGCCAGAGCAAGGAAGGCAAGTACACCACGGTACAGCTGCACATCGTTGCCGAAAGCGAGAACCAGCTGCACGACATCAACAGCGCCCTGCGCGCGACCGGCATCGTGAAAATGGTGCTCTGATGGCATCCAGCCTCGGTATTCGCCAGCTTGGCCTGCAGCCCTATGAACCGGTGCTGGAAGCCATGCGTCGTTTTACCGAGCAGCGCGGCCCGGACAGCCAGGACGAGATCTGGCTGGTCGAGCACCCAGCGGTGTTCACCCAGGGCCAGGCCGGCAAGGCCGAGCACCTGCTGGTGCCGGGAGACATCCCGGTGGTGCAGACCGACCGCGGCGGCCAGGTGACCTACCACGGCCCCGGGCAACTGGTGGCCTACCTGTTGCTGGACGTGCGCCGCCTGGGCTTTGGCGTGCGCGACCTGGTCAGCCGCATCGAGCTGGCGTTGATCGACCTGCTCGCCAGCTATGGCGTCACCGCCATGGCCAAGCCCGATGCCCCGGGTGTGTACGTCGATGGAGCGAAAATCGCTTCCCTCGGCTTGCGAATCCGCAATGGCCGCTCCTTCCATGGCCTTGCTCTGAACGTGGACATGGACCTTGCGCCATTCCGCCGAATCAACCCCTGTGGGTATGCGGGGCTGGCCATGACCCAGCTGCGCGACCTGGCAGGCCCGATCGAACTCGACGAGGTCAGGACAAGGCTGCGCGGACAGCTGGTCAAGCACCTCGACTATGCTGAGCAGACGACCCTGACGGGCGGAATCGACTGATTATGACAACTGTGCAAGAAGCCGTGCCGAACCTGATCCCTACCCAGGATGCCACCCCGCGCCCAGCGCCGAAGAAGGTGGAAGCCGGGGTGAAACTGCGTGGTGCCGAAAAGGTGGCGCGCATTCCGGTGAAGATCATCCCCACCGAAGAACTGCCGAAAAAGCCTGACTGGATCCGCGTGCGCATCCCGGTATCGCCCGAGGTCGACCGCATCAAGCAGCTGCTGCGCAAGCACAAGCTGCACAGCGTCTGCGAAGAAGCTTCCTGCCCGAACCTGGGCGAGTGCTTCTCCGGTGGCACCGCGACCTTCATGATCATGGGTGACATCTGCACCCGTCGCTGCCCATTCTGCGATGTTGGCCACGGTCGACCGAAGCCACTGGATGTGGACGAGCCGAAGAACCTGGCCGTTGCCATCGCCGACCTGCGCTTGAAGTACGTGGTGATCACCTCGGTGGACCGTGACGACCTGCGTGACGGCGGTGCCCAGCACTTCGCCGACTGCATCCGCGAAATCCGCGCACTGTCGCCGGGCGTGCAGCTCGAGACCCTGGTTCCGGACTACCGCGGCCGGATGGACGTGGCCCTGGAGATCACCGCCAACGAGCCGCCGGATGTGTTCAACCACAACCTGGAGACCGTGCCACGCCTGTACAAGGCCGCACGCCCGGGTTCGGACTATGATTGGTCGCTGGACCTGCTGCAGCGCTTCAAGCAGTTGGTTCCGCACGTGCCGACCAAGTCGGGCCTGATGCTCGGCCTTGGCGAGACCGACGAAGAAGTCATCGAAGTGATGCACCGCATGCGCGAGCATGACATCGACATGCTGACCCTCGGCCAGTACCTGCAGCCTTCGCGTAGCCACCTGCCGGTGCAGCGCTTCGTGCACCCGGACACCTTCGCCTGGTTCGCCGAGGAAGGCTACAAGATGGGCTTCAAGAACGTCGCCTCCGGCCCGCTGGTGCGTTCGTCGTACCATGCCGACCAGCAGGCGCACGAGGCCAAGATCAAGCTCTGAGCCTGGGCTGGGCCGCACATGCCGATGCACGCCGTGAGGTGGCATCGGCATTTTTGTTTGAGAATGATGCGTTGCAAGGAGTTGCGATGAACTGCGCCGAAACCATTGAATCCCGCTTGCCCAAGACGTTGTCCACGACGGCCCGTTTCGCCGTGGTGGCGCCGGCCGGGCCGGCCCGGCTGGACGCGCAGAAGGCCGTGCAATGGTTCACCGAGCGTGGCTACCGCTGCCAGCTGTACCCGAGCGTCAGCGCCAGCGAAGGTTACCTCGCCGGCAGCGATGCCCAGCGCCTGCAGGACCTGCACGATGCCTTCGCCGACCCGTCCATCGATGCCATCCTGTGCATGCGTGGCGGCTACGGCAGCATGCGCCTGCTCGATCGTCTCGACCTCGACCTGATTCGCCGCCATCCCAAGCCGTTCATCGGCTACAGCGATGTCACCGCGCTGCACAGCGTGTTCAACCAGCATGCCGGGTTGGTGACCTTCCATGGCGCCATGCTCAACGCCGACCTGCTGGGGGCCAAGCTGCAGCCGACCGAGTCGTCATTGATTGCGCAGTTGGGCGGGCATGTGCGGCGGGGCGATGCCATCGCCCATCCTGCCCAGTTTCCCTTGAGCTGCGTGGTGCCGGGTGTGGCCACGGGGCGCCTGCTTGGCGGCAACCTGTCGATGCTGGGCGCCACGCTGGGGACCCCCGGCGAGCTGGATTGCGAAGGTGCGATCCTGTTCATCGAGGACGTCAACGAGCCGTTGTACCGGGTCGACCGGTTGCTGACCCAGTTGCGCCTGGCGGGCAAGCTGGAAGGCCTGAAGGGCGTGCTGGTGGGGGATTTTGCGGGGATCACGGTCGCGGCCATGACGCCGCTGTTGCTGGAGATCTTCGGTCCGTTGGGCGTGCCGGTGCTGGCGGGGTGGCGCAGTGGGCATTGCGACCCGAATGTGTGCTTGCCGCTGGGGGCTCGGGTGCTGTTGGACAGTGAGCAGCAGCAGGTGGTGTTGCAGCAGGATCTGTTCGAGGCTTGAGATTGCTGGGGCTGCCTTGCAGCCCATCGCGGCACAAGGCCGCTCCTACAGGGCGCGATACATTGGCCCACGCGATCCATCGGGATGACGCTATCCCTGTAGGAGCGGCCTTGTGCCGCGATGGGGCGCAAAGCGCCCCCCGGGGGCCTCAGGGGCGACGTAGACTCTCGAGCAACTGGTGCGTCGGATACCCGTCCGCCGGCCAGCCCTGCGCCTGTTGGGCATTGCGGATGGCCTTGCGGGTGTTGGCGCCGATGATCCCGTCGGCATTGCCTGCATCATGGCCGTTGGCATTCAACAAATTCTGCAGCTCCATACGCTCGCTGCGGCTCAGCGGCACGTCATCCTTGGGCCAGCTGCCCGAGATGAAGCCCCAGCCCGAGAAACGATCGCCCAGCAGGCCCACGGCCATGGCGTATGACGAGGAGTTGTTGTACTTGAGGATCGCGCGGAAGTTGTCCAGCACCAGGAAGGCCGGACCACGGGCGCCTGCAGGCAGCAGCAGGGCAGCGGGTAGCTGGTTGCTGCCAGCTGGCAACTGGGTACCCGCCGGCAGTTTCACGCCCATCTGCAGCCATTCGCTGACCGGCTTGCGCAGGGTGCCGTCCGCCTGCCAGTAATCGAAGCCCGACGGTACCTGCACCTCGAAGCCCCACGGCTGGCCAGCCTTCCAGCCCGAGCTCTGCAGGTAATGCGCAGTGGAGGCCAGGGCATCGGGCGTGCTGTTCCAGATGTCGCGACGGCCGTCGCCATCGAAGTCGACCGCATGGGTGTTGTAGGTGGTGGGGATGAACTGCGTCTGGCCCATGGCCCCGGCCCACGAGCCGCGCATGGCCTCTGGCTGGATGTCGCCATGCTGGAGGATCTGCAGGGCAGCGATCAGCTGGTCCTGGGCGAACTGTGGGCGGCGGCCTTCGTAGGCCAGGGTGGCCAGCGAGCGGATCACCGACTTGTTGCCCTGGAACTGGCCGAAATTGCTTTCCATGCCCCAGACCGCGACCAGGACCTGGCGATCGACGCCATAGCGTTGCTCGATGCGCGTCAGCAGCTCGGCGTTGTCCTCGAGCAGGCTCTTGCCCTTGCGCACGCGCACCGGCGACAGCGCGCCTTCGAGGTATTCCCAGACCGGGCGGGTGAATTCGGGTTGGCTACGGTCGGCCTTGATCACGTCCATATCGGGCGTGACACCGAGGAAGGCACGGTCGAACAGGCTTGCGCTGATGCCGGCCTGCAGGGCCTGCTGGCGGAACCCGGCTTGCCATTGGGCGAAGGTTTGCAGCGGTTGGATTTCGGTGCTGGTGTCAGGCGTGGCGCTGGGCAGGGTTACCACGGGTGCGGGCTGGGCGGGTGCCAGCGGCAGGGCGTCGGCCGCCGTGGGTTTTTCCGCGCAGGCGACAAGCAGGATGAAGCTCGAGGCTGCGATCAGCTGGCGGGATTCCCAGCGAGGGAGAAGACTGAGGAGCATGCACAGATCCAGAAATTCAGGTCAGGTGACGACCATACCATGCCTGCGCTTTCGATGCTTTCATGCGGCCAAAAAGTAAGAAGCCTCCCAATCTCTCGATTGGAAGGCTTCGCGGCGGTAGCTGCCTTTGCCCTTGTCCGGTCGTTCCTGGCGGCAGCGGAACAGTGGTTGGGCGACGATCGACTTGGCCTTGTTGGGGCCGTGCTTTTTCGGCTTCTTGCTCATGGCGGGTTCCCGTGGGGGTTGGTGTCGGGGCGCACTTTAGGGCCGAGGGGCGGGTGGGGCCAATTGATTGTGTCAATGGTTGAGATCGTGGGTCTGCTTCGCAGCCCATCGCGGCACAAGGCCGCTCCTACAGGGATCGCGTCATCCCGATGTATCGCGTGAATCCAATGTGCCGCGATGGGCTGCGAAGCAGACCCACGTTATTCCGGCGGCAGAACCAGTCGCTGCCCAGCCATCAGCAGCGCCAGCCGCGCCAACCCGGTCCAGGGCGAGCCCTCGGCCTGGCCCTTGATCTGCGCATCGATGCGCTGGGCATCCTGCAGCAGCTGGGCCCAACGCCGCGCCGAAAGACGCTGCAAGGCTTTGCTGACCAGGGGCCGGCGCTTGTCCCAGACCGGCGGGCGGGCCTGGCTGAAGGCCTTGTCCAGCGGCACGCCCTGGCTGAACTGCTGGGCCAGGCCGGCCAGCAGGCGCAACTCACGGGCCAGGGCCCAGAGGATCACCGGCGGCTCGACACCCTCGCCGCGCAATCCCTCGAGCATGCGCAGCGCATGCGCCGCCTCGCCATTGAGGATGGCATCGACCAGCCCGAACACATCGAAACGTGCGCTATCGGCAACGGCAGACTGCACCGTTTCAACGGTGATCTGGTTGCCCTCGGCGAGCAGCTTGAGCTTTTCGATTTCCTGCGCGGCAGCCAGCAGGTTGCCCTCGACCCGCGCGGCGATCAGGTCGACCGCGTCACGCTGCGCCGACAACCCGGCCTGGGACAGGCGCTGGTTGATCCACTGCGGCAGTTGCTGGGCATCCACTGGCCAGATCTGGATGAACTGGCAGTGCGCGCCCTCGATCAGGGCCTTGCCCCACTTGGTCTTCTGCGCGCTGCCATCGAGCTTGGGCAGGCTGACCAGCAGCAGGGTGTCTTCGGCGGGGTTGGCGCAGTACTCCATCAGCGCTGCGGCGCCCTTGTCGCCGGGCTTGCCCGAGGGCAGGCGCAGCTCCAGCAGGCGACGTTGGGCGAACAGCGACAGGCTGTTACCGGCCTGCAGCAGCGTGCCCCAATCGAAGTTGGCGTCGGCGCTGAAGACCTGGCGTTCGTCGAACCCTTGCTGGCGTGCCGCGTTGCGGATGGCGTCGGCGGCTTCCTGGCACAGCAGCGGGTCGTCGCCGCTGACCACGTAGACCGGGGCCAGATTGCCTTGCAGGTGCTTGTTGAGTTGGGCGGGGGCGAGCTTCATGGGGAATGGGCGGGGCACCTGGGTGCCCCGCATCGGCTCAGTTGGCCGGGATTTCCAGTGGCGACTGCTGCGGCGTTTCGTCCTGCTGGCGGCGAGCGGCCTCCAGCGCTTCGGCCTGGGCCTTGGCGCGGGCATCGGCTTCCTGCTGCAGCTGGTCGAGCTGGGCCGGGGTCAGCATCTGCAGGCGCACGACCATGCCCTGGACCAGGTCACGGCGCATTTCTTCGCGGGCCTGGGTGGCTTCCTGATCGGAACCTGTGATGTTGTCGCCGTCATGCACGTAGACCTTGCGCACTTCCAGCTTGTCGCTGAGCAGCTCGAGGTTGTTCAGGCCGAGAATGCTGTAGTCCAGCTGGGTGGTCAGCTCATACTCGGTCGAGCGGCTGCCGGCGCTGTAGGTGGCGGCGCGCTGGGATTCCCTTTCGTTGGTCAGGACCAGGCGGTACGGCGCGGCGGTGGTTAGCTTGACGCCGCTGCGCTCGAGTACTTCACGCAGCTGTTTCACGGTATCGCCGTAGGCGTTGCGTGCGCTGACGTCCATTTCCTTCAGGCTGAGTTCGGTGGTGCCGGTACCACGCAGCTGGAAACCGCAGGCGCTGAGCACGACGGCCAGGCCCATTACCAGCAGATTGCGTTTGATCATGTTGTTGCTCCCTCTTGAGCCTGTTCCGCCCGCCCGCAATGCTGCGGGCGGGCGTTGCCATCAGTTGGCGACGATGTTGACCAGCTTGCCCGGCACCACGATGACCTTGCGGATGGTCAGGCCATCGATGAAGCGCAGGACATTCTCGTTGCTGCGGGCGGCGGCTTCGATTTCCTCACGGCTGGCGGCGGCGGGCATTTCTACCTGGCCACGCAGCTTGCCGTTGACCTGCACCACCAGGGTGACGGTGTCCTGCACCAGGGCGCTTTCGTCGACTGCCGGCCAGGCGGCGTCGATGACGGCCTCGGCGTGGCCCAGTTGCTGCCACAGCTCGTGGGAGATGTGCGGGGTGATCGGTGCCAGCAGCAGGGTCACGGCCTCCAGGCCTTCCTGCAGCAGCGCGCGGTCTTGCGCGGTGGCTTGCGGGGCCTTTTCCAGCACGTTCATCACGGTCATCACCTGGGCGATGGCGGTGTTGAACTTGTGGTACTGGCCCACGTCGGTGCTGGCCTGCTTGATCGCGGCGTGGATGGCACGGCGGATGACCTTCTGCGCGTCGTCCAGGGCGGCGACGTCCAGCTTGCCGGGCAGACCTTGGCCGACATGGGCTTGGGCCAGGCGCCAGACGCGGCGCAGGAAGCGGCTGGCACCTTCGACGCCGGAGTCGGACCATTCCAGGCTCATGTCGGGCGGCGAGGCGAACATCATGAACAGGCGGCAGGTGTCGGCGCCGTACTGGTCGATCATCGATTGCGGGTCGACGCCGTTGTTCTTGGACTTCGACATCTTCTCGGTGCCGCCGATTTCCACCGGCAGGCCGTCGGTCTTCAGGCGGGCGCCGACGATCTTGGCCTTGGCATCGCGCTCGACTTCGACATCGGCGGGGTTGAACCAGTCCTTGCCGCCGTTGCTGGCCACGCGGTAGTAGGTTTCGGCGACCACCATGCCCTGGGTCAGCAGGTTCTTGAACGGCTCGTTGGACGTCACCAGGCCTTCGTCACGCATCAGCTTGTGGAAGAAGCGCGCGTACAGCAGGTGCAGGATGGCGTGTTCGATACCGCCGATGTACTGATCGACCGGCAGCCAGTGGTTGGCGGCTTTCGGGTCGACCATGCCGCCTTCGTAGTTGGGCGAGGCGTAGCGAGCGAAGTACCAGGACGATTCGACGAAGGTGTCCATGGTGTCGGTTTCGCGCTTGGCCGCAGTGCCGCATTTCGGGCAGCTGCATTCGTAGAACTCGGGCATGCGCGCCAGTGGCGAGCCGGCGCCATCCGGGACCACGTTTTCGGGCAGGGTGACCGGTAGCTGGTCTTCCGGCACCGGTACGTCGCCGCAGGACGGGCAGTGGATGATCGGGATCGGGCAGCCCCAGTAGCGCTGGCGGCTGATGCCCCAGTCGCGCAGGCGGAACTGGGTACGCGACTTGCCCAGTTCCTTGCGGATCAGGGCGGCTTCGATGGCGTCGAAGGCGCCGGCGAAGTCCAGGCCGTCGAATTCGCCGGAGTTGATCAGTTGACCGTGCTCGCCGTAGGCCGCCAGCCACTCGCTGCCGACTTCATCGCCGGCGCTGGTGCGGACCACCGCCTTGACCGGCAGGTTGTACTTGTGGGCGAACTCGAAGTCGCGCTCGTCGTGGGCCGGCACGGCCATCACGGCGCCATCGCCGTAGTGCATCAGCACGTAGTTGGCGACCCACACCGGCAGCTTCTCGCCGGTCAGCGGGTGCTGGACGAACAGGGAAGTGGGCATGCCCTTCTTCTCCTGGGTGGCCATGTCGGCCTCGGCCACGCTACCGCTCTTGCATTCGTCGATGAATGCCTGCAGCGCCGCATCGCCTTGGGCGGCCTGGGTGGCCAGCGGGTGCTCGGCGGCGACGGCGACGTAGGTGGCGCCCATCAGGGTGTCAGGACGGGTGGTGAAGACCTTCAGGGTGCCTTCTTGGCCGATGCTGGCCTGGTCGAACGGGAACTGCACTTCCATGCCGCGCGACTTGCCGATCCAGTTGCGCTGCATGGTCTTGACCTGCTCAGGCCAGCCCGGCAGCTCGTCGAGGCTTTCCAGCAGCTCGTCGGCGTAGTCGGTGATGCGGAAGTAGTACATCGGGATTTCGCGCTTCTCGATCAGCGCGCCCGAACGCCAGCCGCGACCGTCGATGACCTGCTCGTTGGCCAGTACGGTCTGGTCGGCCGGGTCCCAGTTCACGGTCCCGTTCTTGCGGTAGATGATGCCTTTCTCGAACAGGCGGGTGAACAGCCACTGCTCCCAGCGATAGTAGTCCGGCTTGCAGGTGGTGACTTCACGTGCCCAGTCGATGGCCAGACCCAGGCTCTTGAGCTGGGTCTTCATGTAGTCGATGTTTTCGTACGTCCACTTGGCCGGGGCGACGTTGTTCTTCATCGCGGCGTTTTCCGCCGGCATGCCGAAGGCGTCCCAGCCCATCGGCTGCAGGACGTTCTTGCCCAGCATGCGCTGGTAGCGGGCAATCACGTCACCGATGGTGTAGTTGCGCACGTGGCCCATGTGTAGCTTGCCGCTCGGGTACGGGAACATCGACAGGCAGTAGTACGTATCCTTGCCTGGCTGTTCGGTAACAGCGAACGATTGTTGCTCGTCCCAGAACTTCTGGGCGGCGGCTTCGATATCACGGGGCGTGTATTGTTCGTGCATGGCTACTTTTTGCTGAGAGAGAAGAGACCTTGTTCCAGGCAGCGGAACCTCGCTGCGTCCGGCACTCCGGTGTCGTGAGAGTGAACGCCGTAGCATACAGCAGCGCCGCGTATCGTGGGAAACCCTGATTGCGAATGCCCGCTGGTCGCAGCGCCCGGCTGCTTTCTGCAGTGACGCTAAGCTCACTTGTGGGGGGAGATATCTTATCTTCAATGAGGTGAACGGATGGGAGAGACGCAGCTACCCGCAATCAAACCGGAGCTTTACGAACGCCTGATCGACCGTCTTGGACTGGCCCTGGAAGTGGCCCGGACATCGGTGCGATTGCGTGATGAGATGCCAGCTGAGCTGGAGTTGCGCGGCCTTAGCCACGCAGAGTTCGAAGTGATCAAGGCCTACCTGGATTCCCTCCCGGAACGCCGCAATGCCTGCGCCGGTGCCTACCCACAAGCGGAACCGACCTCGGCGAAGATCATCTGGCTGAAGGACAAGAGACGCCCCGCCAGTACGGCGAGATCCAGGACGCTGCCGCATCGCTAGCCGTTCAGGACCGGCGCAAGTCATCGCGCCCCGGTACTTCAATACACTTCCCATGATCGGCGCCAGCGACATCTTGTTGCCTGGCGCCGATCCTCTTAGGCTGCACGCCTTCCATGGAGGTGTGCCAATGCCGATTCGCTTTTTCATCAAACAATGGTTGTTGCCGCCGGGCCTGCTGTTCTTGCTGCTGCTTGCCGCCTGGTGGCTGCGCACGCGGCGTCCACGGTTGGCGGCGCTGTGCTTTGCCCTGGGCCTGGGTGGCCTGTGGCTGATGAGCCTGCCGCTGGTGGTGCAGGAATCGGCGCGGGTGCTGGAAACCGAGCCGCCGTTGCCGTTGACGGCCTGGGCCGGGCTTGCCGACAAGGCCGAGGCCATCGTCGTGCTGGGCGCCGGGCGCGAGCGTGGCGACATGGCTTGGGGCGGCGACGACCAGCCGACCGCGACGGCCCTGGAGCGCATGCGCTTCGCCGCCCGCCTGGCCAAGGCCAGCGGCCTGCCGTTGCTGATCAGCGGTGGCTTGCACTACGGCACGCCGCCGAGCGAGGCGCAGTTGATGGCTGATCGCCTGCATGAAGACTTCGGTGTCGAGGTGAAGTGGAAGGAAGAGGCCAGCCGCACCACCTGGGAAAACGCCCAGTTCACTGCCCAGGTCCTGCAACCTTTGGGCATTCGCCGGGTGGTGCTGGTGACCCAGTCCTGGCACATGCAGCGTTCGCGCTGGAGTTTCGAGCGTGCCGGGTTCGAGGTGGTGCCGGCGCCGATGGGGTTCCTCGGTGGCGACCATGCCCGGCCTTTCGCGGGTTTGCTGCCCGAGAGCCGGGCGATGTGGCAGAGCGGGCAGTTGCTCAATGAAGCGGTGGGGTTGGTGGGGTATCGGCTGTTCTATTGATTGATACCCGGCGCAGATCGCCGTGTAGGAGCGGCCTTGCGCCGCGAAGGGCCGCACAGCGGCCCCGACATCACCGGCGTAGCAGAATCCAGGGGCTGCTGCGCAGCCCTTCGCGGCGCAAGGCCGCTCCTACACAGGGAAGGCGTCGCCGGCTAGACCGTCTTGGCAATCCGCCCAGCCGCCAGCGCCCAGCCAAACAGCAGCACACACACGATCGCCAGCGGCCACGAACGCCATTGCAGGTACGGCGTCAGCTGCTGCATCGGCACCACTTCGCCATACAGCACGGCGCGTTCGAACTGCGGAATCTGCGTGGTGATGCGCCCGAATGGGTCGATCAGCGCGGTCACCCCGTTGTTGGTGGCGCGGATCATCCAGCGACCCGCCTCCAGTGCGCGCATCTGCGCCATCTGCAGGTGCTGCAGCGGGCCGATGGACTTGCCGAACCAGGTGTCGTTGCTGATCGTCAGCAGCAGGTCGCTGCGCGCTGCAAGGCCTGCGGCGAACTCGGGATAGACCACTTCGTAGCAGATGTACGGAGCGATCTGGTACCCCTTGGCCTGCAGCAAAGGCTGGTCCTCAGGGCCGCGGGCAAAGTCCGACATCGGCAGGTTGAAGAACTCGATCACGCCGCGCAGCATGTCTTGCAGCGGCACGTATTCGCCGAATGGGACCAGCTTCTGCTTGAGGTAGGTGCCATCGCCTTCACCCGTGACCGTGACGCCGTTGTAGTAGCGGCGCTGGTGATGCACGACTTCGCGTACCGGCACCCCGGTAATCAGCGCCGAATGGCGATCAGCGGCGAAGCGGCCCATGACATCGATATAGCCCTGGGCCTGGTCCTTGAGCACCGGCACCGCGGTTTCCGGCCACACCAGCAGGTCGACCGGCTTGGAGCTGAAGCTCATGTCGCGGTACAGCGCCAGCTGCGCATCGATGTGCGCCGGGTCCCACTTCAGGTCCTGCTCGACGTTACCCTGCAACGCCGCGACCTGGAGCGGCTCGCCAGCGGGTTTGGTCCAGGCGTGGTCCTTGAGCGCCAGCCCCGTTACCCAGGGCGCCAGCAGCAGCACCACGCCTACGGCCAGGAACGATGGGCGCACGCGCAGCCGATGCAGGTTGCACAACAGCGCCGCGCTCAGCGCCAGGGCGAACGACACCAGCCAGACGCCACCCAGCGGCGCCAGGCCGGCCAGTGGGCCATCGAGCTGGCTGTAGCCGGCGTAAAGCCAGGGGAAACCGGTGAGGAACCAGCCGCGGAAGGCCTCCTGCAGCAGCCACAGCGCGGCAAAGCACAACGCGTCGGCCAGAGGCGCTTCGTTGCGCCGCAACCAGCGCGCCCATAACCAGGCGGGCAGGGCGAAGAACCAGGCCAGGGCGGCGAAGAACGCCACCAGCAGCAGGATCGCCAGCAGCGGCGAGGCGCCGCCGTAGGTGTTCATGCTGACGTAGATCCACCAGGTGCCGGCACCGTACAGGCCGAAGCCGAAGCACCAGCCACGGCCCATGGCCTGGCGCGGGCTGAGCTCGCGCAGGCCCAGGTAGAACAGCGCGATCGACAGGATGGCCAGCGGCCAGAAGTCGAACGGCGCCAGGGCCAGGAGGGTGGAAGCGCCGGCCGCCAGGGCCAGCAGGTTACCGGGCCAGCCGGGGCGGGTGATCCAACGCATGATTGTCCTTAGCGGGTGATCGGGGTCAAACGCAGCAAGTGTATCCGCCGGCTGTCGGCGTTGAGAATCCGGAACTTGTAGGCGCCGATCTCGGTGGTCTCGTTGCGCTTGGGCAGGTGGCCGAAGGCGCTCATCACCAGGCCGCCGACAGTGTCGAACTCATCGTCGGAAAACTCGCTGTCGAAGAACTCGTTGAAGTTCTCGATCGGCGTCAGCGCCTTGACCAGGAAGTCGCCACTGGGCAGCGGCTTGATGTAGCTGTCTTCCTCGACGTCGTGCTCGTCCTCGATGTCGCCGACGATCTGCTCCAGCACGTCCTCGATGGTGACCAGGCCGGCCACGCCGCCGTACTCGTCGATGACGACGGCCATGTGGTTGTGGTTGGCGCGGAACTCGCGCAGCAGCACGTTCAGGCGCTTGGACTCGGGCACGAAGGTGGCCGGGCGCAGCAGGTCCTTGATGTTGAAGCTGTCGCCGTTCTCCTTGAGGATCAGCGGCAGCAGGTCCTTGGCGAGCAGGATGCCGAGCACATCGTCGTGGCTCTCGCCGATCACCGGATAGCGCGAGTGCGCGGCGTCGATCACTGCCGGCAGGAATTCGCGAGGCGACTGGTGGGCCTTGATGCTGATCATCTGCGAGCGGGGGACCATGATGTCGCGCACCTGCAGGTCGGCGACCTGGATGGCGCCTTCGACGATGGTCAGCGCTTCGCTGTCGAGCAGCTTGTTCTGATGGGCTTCGCGCAGCAGCTCGAGGAGCTCCTGGCGGTTTTTCGGCTCATGGGCAAAAGCCTGGGTCAGTTTACCCAACCAGGACTTTTGCCCGTTGCTCGATCGATCTTCGCTCATGGCGGTTACTCGTGATCCTTGCAATGTCAGTGTGTGAGGGAATCTGTTTGGTCGTCGGCATAGGGGTCGGGATGCCCCAGTTCGGCAAGCAATTGCCGTTCCAGTGCTTCCATTTCCTCTGCCTCGGCGTCTTCGATGTGGTCGTAGCCCAGCAGGTGCAGGCAGCCGTGGATCACCAGGTGCGCCCAGTGGGCCTCCAGCGCCTTGCCTTGCTCGGCTGCTTCGCGCTCGACCACTGGCACGCAGATCACCAGGTCGCCGAGCAGCGGGATATCGAGCAGTTCGTCGGGCACGTCGGCCGGGAACGACAGCACGTTGGTCGCATAGTCCTTGTGCCGGTAGGTATGGTTGAGCTCGCGGCCTTCGGCTTCGTCGACCAGGCGAATGGTCATTTCCGAGTCGGCGCTGCGCTGGCGCAGGGCAAGCTCGCACCAGCGACGGAAAGCCGCGTCATCCGGGGCCTCGGCATCCGTGGCCCGTTGCAGGTCGAGTTCAAGCATCTTTGCCGGTGACCTCGGGCTTGGCCTGGCGGGCGTCGAAGCGGTCGTAGGCTTCGACGATGCGCTGCACCAGCGGGTGACGCACCACGTCCTTGGGCTGGAAGTGGGTGAAGCTGATGCCCGGTACATCCCGAAGTACGTCGATCACGTGGGCCAGGCCCGACTTGGTGCCGCGCGGCAGGTCGACCTGGGTGATGTCGCCGGTGATCACCGCGGTCGAGCCGAAGCCGATACGGGTGAGGAACATCTTCATCTGCTCGAGCGTGGTGTTCTGGCTTTCGTCGAGGATGATGAAGCTGTTGTTCAAGGTGCGGCCACGCATGTAGGCCAGCGGGGCGATCTCGATCACCTGGCGCTCGATCAGCTTGGCCACGTGTTCGAAGCCGAGCATCTCGTACAGGGCGTCGTACAGCGGGCGCAGATACGGGTCGATCTTCTGGGCCAGGTCGCCAGGCAGGAAACCGAGCTTCTCGCCGGCTTCGACGGCCGGACGTACCAGCAGGATGCGGCGCACCTGCTCGCGTTCCAGGGCATCGACGGCGCAGGCCACGGCCAGGTACGTCTTGCCGGTACCGGCCGGGCCGATGCCGAAGTTGATGTCGTTGGCGAGGATTTCCTTGACGTAGCGCTGCTGGTTGACGCCACGCGGGCGGATGTTGCCCTTGCGCGTGCGCAGCGAGACGCTGACTTCGTTGACCGCCGGGTTGTCGATGTTCTCGACCGTGGACTCCTGTAGATACAGGTGCACGGTTTCCGGCGACAGCTCGGTGGCCTTGGCCTCACGGTAGAGGCGTCGCAGCAGCTGCTCGGCGGCGGAGGTGGTCTTGGGTTCGCCGATCAGTTCGAACTGATTGCCGCGGTTGCGGATCTCGATGGCCAGGCGCTGTTCGATCAGGCGCAAGTGCTCGTCGAACTGGCCGCACAAGTTGGCGAAACGGTTGGCCTCGAAGGGCTCGAGGATGAAACGATGAGGTTGTATGGGTGCGTTCAAGGTCGTTTTTAGCCGCTCGACGGCAATGAATGTGAACTCAAGAATAACCCTAGAAGGGCAGTGGCGAAAGCACTGATACGATCAAGGGGGCGTGCGGCCCGTTCCGGCGCCCTGAGTTGCCCGCGAAGTGGCCGGAACGGGTATCATGCGCGCCTTTTCCTACGAATGTGTTATTCCGCCGAACATGAGCAAACGCGAACCCGCCATCTATAAAGTGATCTTCCTCAACCAGGGGCAGGTCTTCGAGATGTATGCCAAGCAGATCTACCAGAGCGACCTGTGGGGCTTTCTGGAAATCGAGGAATTCGTTTTCGGGGAGCGTACCCAGGTAGTCGTCGACCCGAGCGAGGAAAAGCTCAAGACTCAGTTCGAGGGCGTGATCCGCAGTTTCGTGCCCATGCATTCGATCGTGCGCATCGACGAAGTGGAGCGGCTGGGGACGGCGAAGATCAGCGAGGCCAAAGGCGGGGGCAACGTGATGCCGTTCCCGATGCCGATGCCGGAGAAGTAAGGCTCAGGGAAGCGGCGAGAAGGGCGTGCGCCCTTCGGCGTTCTGCAGTTCCAGCAGGTACTTGCGGAAAATCTGGCCGAGCACCTGGGTGGCGTGTTCCAGCTCGTCACGGTGCATTTGCTCGGTCACTTCGTCGGCCATGTCCAGCGCATCTTCGGCACCGTTGACCGCGGCCATCTTGAGCAGGATGTACGCCTGCACGTTATTGGCCTTGACCCCTTCGCCATGGAAGAACATGGCGCCGAGGCGGTACTGGGCTTCGGCATGCCCTTGCAACGAGGCCTTCTCGAACCAGCTGAGGGCCTTGTCCAGGGCTTTCGGCGTTTGCGTGTAGTAGAACTCGCCCAGCTCGTACTGCGCCTGCGCATCCCCGTCGCTGGCGATCTTTTCGCAGGCCTTGATGGCGTTTTCCAGATCTTGCGGTTGGACATTCAGGGTGCAGCGGCCCGTTGCCGGAATCAGCAACGAGTTACTGCCCTCCGCCAGGGCCAGCAGGGGCTGAAGAAGCAACAGGCAGCCCAGGGTCAGGGCGCGGCCGGTGCGGTTCATGGGGATCGACTTACCTCTGCAAAGCTACGGCCAATGTCTCTGGTGGCACATTATGGGATAAGCAGCGCCAACCTTACAAAGTTTTACTCGAAATTCTCTATTGAAGGAGCATCTGCTGATTGCCGCTGCAGTTATTGCCTGCACCGGCCTCTTCGCGGACACGTCGCACAGGCCGGTACAGGCTGCCCCGTCATTTCAGCGCGGCGAAGGCCTTTTCAGCCGCATCCAGGGTGATCTTCAGCTCGGTTTCACCGTGGGCGATGGAGGTGAAACCAGCCTCGAACGCGCTCGGCGCCAGGTAGACGCCACCGTCGAGCATCAGGTGGAAGAAGCGCTTGAAGCGCTCGGCGTCGCTGGCCATCACATCGTCGAAGGTGACGATGTCGTCGGCACCACTGAAGTACAGGCCGAACATCGCACCGGCCTGGGTGGTGACGAACGGGATGCCGGCGGCATCGGCGCGCTGCTGCAGGCCGTCGAGCATGCGGCTGGTGAAGTCGCTCAGCTCGGCGTGGAAGCCCGGGCGGCTGATCAGTTTGAGCGTGGTCAGGCCTGCGGCCATCGCCAGTGGGTTACCCGACAGGGTGCCGGCCTGGTAGACCGGGCCCAGTGGGGCGATGCAGCCCATGATCTCGCGCTTGCCGCCGAAGCAGCCGACCGGCATGCCGCCACCGACGATCTTGCCGAAGGTCGACAGGTCGGGGGTGATGCCGTAGTGACCCTGGGCGCCGCCGAGCGACACGCGGAAACCGGTCATCACTTCGTCGAAGATCAGCACCACGCCGTGCTTGTCGCATTGCTCGCGCAGGCCTTCGAGGAAGCCTGGCGCCGGCGGTACGCAGTTCATGTTGCCGGCCACTGGCTCGACGATGATGCAGGCCACGGTGCTGCCGACTTCGCTCAGGGTCTTCTCGACCGCGGCGATGTCGTTGAACGGCAGGGTCAGGGTGTGCTTGGCGAAGTCGGCTGGCACGCCCGCCGAGCTCGGCACGCCTTGGGTCAGCAGGCCCGAGCCGGCCTTGACCAGCAGGCTGTCGGAGTGACCGTGGTAGCAGCCCTCGAACTTGATGATGGCGTCGCGGCCGGTGTAGCCACGGGCCAGGCGGATCGCGCTCATGGTGGCCTCGGTGCCGGAGCTGACCATGCGCACCATTTCCATGGACGGCACGATCGAGCAGACCAGGTCGGCCATTTCGGTTTCCATGGCGGTCGGCGCGCCGTACGACAGGCCGTGCTCGAGCTGCTTGCGCACCGAGGCGAGCACCTCGGGATGGCTGTGGCCGAGGATCATCGGGCCCCAGGAGCCGACATAGTCGACGTAGCGCTTGTCGTCCTCATCGACCACGTAGGCGCCTTCGGCGTGCTTGAAGAACAGCGGCGTGCCGCCGACGCTCTTGAAGGCGCGGACCGGCGAGTTGACGCCACCGGGGATGTGCTTCTGGGCTTGGGCGAACAGGGATTCGGAACGGGACATGGGATCTTCTCTCGAAATCAGCAAGCGAACAGGGCGTTGAAGGCGCGGGCGCGGCGGGTGACTTCCTGCGCGCTGTCGGCACCGAACAAGCCGTGGATGACCGCCAGCAGGTCGGCGCCATGGGCGACCAACGGGGCGGCGTTGTCGAGGGTGATGCCACCGATCACGGCGATCGGCAGCTTGACCTGGGTCCGGGCCTGCTCCAGCAGATCGAGGCTGGCGGCAGGGGCGCCGGGCTTGGTCACGGAATTGAAAAAGCGGCCAAAGGCGACATAGCTGGCGCCTTCCTGGGCAGCCTGCGCGGCCAGGTCCAGGCGCGCATGGCAGGTCGAGCCGATGATCGCATGGCGCCCGAGCAAGGCGCGGGCCGGGGTCAGCGGGCCGTCGGTCTGGCCCAGGTGTACACCCACGCCCAGGCGCGCGGCCAGTTCGGCGTCATCGTTGATCACCAACTGGGTGCCGTAGCGCTCGCAGAGTTTCATCAGCGCTTCGGCCTCGCGCAGGCGACGCGCGGCGTCGTCGCTCTTGTCGCGGTACTGCAACAGGCAGACGCCGCCTTCGAGCGCCGCCTCGACATGGGACAGGAAACGGCCGGCGAGCAGCTGGCTATCGGTGATTGCGTACAGACCGCGTAGCTTCATCGGAGGGCCTCGTGTCAGGAGCAGAAGTCCAGGGGCAGGCGGCGCGGGACGAACTGCCCCTTGCCCAGTTGCTCGGCGTCGCGCAGGGTCCGCCAGGTGTAGTCCAGGGCACTGCGAACCGCGCTTTCGAGCTGCTCGCCCAGGGCCAGGCGGCCGGCCAGGGCGCTGGCCAGGGTGCAACCGGAACCATGATAGCTGCCCGGCAGGCGCTGGCAGGTCCAGGTGTGGCGCTGGCCGTCGCGGCTGTACAGGCGATTGTGGATTTCATCCTCGTCGCCGTGACCGCCGGTGATCAGCAGGTGCCTGCAGAACGGCAGGAGCTTCTCTGCGCATTCATCCGCCGTGCCCTCGGGCAACTCGGCGAGAATGCGTGCTTCCGGCAGGTTGGGCGTGGCGATGGCGGCCAGCGGCAGCAGGCGCTCACGCAGCGCGTAGCCGACCTCGTCCTTGCCCAGGCGGCCACCGCCGCCGGCGCGCAGTACCGGGTCGCAGACCATCGGTAGGTGCGGGTGGGCGGCGAGCAGTTCGGCCACGGTATCGACCATCTCGATCGAACCGAGCATGCCCAGCTTGACCGCAGCCACGGTCGAGTCGGCGAGCACGGCATTGGCCTGGGCCAGTACCCACTCGCGGTCGAGCACGCGGAAGTCGGAAACGTTGACGGTATCCTGCACGGTCAGGGCGGTCACTGCAGGGGCGGCGTGACAGCCTTGGGCGATCAGGGCTTCTATATCTGCCTGCAGGCCGGCGCCGCCACTGGGGTCGTGGCCGGAGAGACAGAGGACAACGGGGCGGGAGCTGTAGGTATTCATGGTCGGCGAGCTTACCATCAAACCCATTTGCGCGGATCGTCCTACAAACGGGATTTGCTGATCCGGTGGTCAATTTCGCCTCGTGTATTTTGCGCAAAGCATTGATTTAGAGCGGTTTTCTCAGCTTTGATGATGGCTGATTGATAGCGGGTAAAGCTATGCTAGAGTGCTCGGATAACTCGATGAATGGAGCCTGCCGGATTTCGTCGTCTCAAAGGAATGGGAGGCAACCGCGACGCGACTGGACGGGCCAGGCTGGGGCTGTATGCGCTATTTGCTGATCGTGCTGTTGGGCTTGCTGCCCGCACTGGCCGGAGCGGTCGATTTCGACGACGCCACCCGGCACTTACCATTGGGCCGGGTCATGCAGGTCTTCGAGGACCAGGATGGCAGCGCCAGCATTGCCCAGGTCAGCTCCGAAGCCTTCGCCAGCCGTTTTCGCACCCACCATGAAGCAGTGCTCAACGCCGGGTATTCCACCTCGGTGTTCTGGCTGAAGGTCGACCTGCGCTATCTGCCCCAGCCAGGCGCGGCGCCCCGGCAGTGGTTGCTGGAGCTGGCCTACCCGCCGATGGACCACCTCGAGCTCTACCTGCCGGACGCCCAGGGCGTGTATCGGCTGGCCCAGCGCACCGGCGATACGCTGCCCTACAGCAGCCGACAGATCCAGCAGGACAACTACCTGTTCGAACTGCCGCTGCAGCCCGGCCAGGCCACCACCGCCTACCTGCGCCTGCACAGCGAGGGTTCTGTCCAGGCGCCGCTGGCGCTGTGGTCCGCCGAGGCGTACATGGAGGCCCAGCCCACGCGCCTGTACGTGCTGGGGATGATCTACGGCGTATTGCTGGTGATGCTGGTCTACAACCTGTTCATCTTCCTTAGCGTGCGCGACATCAGCTACCTCTATTACATTCTCTATATCGCCTCGTTCGGGCTCTACCAGGTGTCGGTCAACGGCGCCGGGGTCGCCTACTTCTGGCCGGACAGCCCCTGGTGGGCGAACGCCGCCACCCCTCTGTTCATCGGCGCGGCAGGGCTGTTCGGCTGCCAGTTCGCCCGCCATTTCCTACGCCTTGGCAAGATCAGTCGAAGTTTCGATCGGCTGCTGCAGCTATTGATGGTCGGTGGCGCGCTGGTGATGGTGCTGGCGGTGACCCTGCACTACGGCATCGCCCTGCGCATGGCCACGCTGCTGGCGCTGCTGTTCACCGTGAGCATCTTCGCCGCCGGGCTGTATGCCTGGTGGCGCGGCCTGCGGGTGGCGCGCTGGTTCATCATCGCCTGGTCGGCGTTTCTCCTCGGTGGCCTGGTCAACACCTTGATGGTGCTGGGCTACCTGCCCAATGTGTTCATCACCATGTATGCCAGCCAGCTCGGGTCGGCACTGGAGGTGGCATTGCTGTCGCTGGCACTGGCCGACCGCATCAACAGCCTGCGCGAACAGCAGGCGCAGGCCCTGCGTGACACGGGCCGCACCCTGGAGCAGTTGAACCAGCAACTGGCCAGGAGCAATCGCCTGAAGGATGAATTCCTCGCCACCGTGACCCACGAGCTGCGCACACCGATGAACGGCGTCATCGGCTCGCTCGAGCTGATGCACACCCTGCCCATGGAAGGTGAGATGGCCCAGTACCATCGCACCGCGTCAGGCTCGGCCCAGGACATGATGGCGATGGTCGACGATATCCTCACCCTCACCGAGCTGCAGGCCGGGCGCCTGCGCGTGCAGGCCACGCCGTTCGGCCTGCGGCGCATGCTCCAGGATCTGCGCTCCGGCCGCGCTGCCCAGGCCCTGGGCAAGGGGCTGTACTTGAGCCTGGACATTCCTGCCGATGTGCCTGACGAACTGCTGGGCGATGCGCAAAAACTGGCGCGCTGCCTGGGCTGCCTGATGGACAACGGTCTCAAGTTCACGCATCAGGGTGGCGTGGTCGTGCAGGTCCGGGGCCGCCGCCTCGGGCCGGAGCGCCTGGCGCTGAGCTTCGTCGTCAGTGATAGCGGCATCGGTTTCGACGACCTCGACCAGGCGATCCTCTACCAGCGCTTCTTCCAGGTCGACGGCTCGATGACCCGGCGCTATGGCGGCCTGGGCATTGGCCTGTCGATCTGCCGGCAGATGGGCGAACTGCTCGGTGCCCGTCTGTCGCATGAATCGACGCGGGGACTGGGCAGCCGCTTCGAATTCAGCCTCGAGGTGAGCCTGGCCCAGGTGCAGATGCCGCCTGGCAGGGCAGTGTCCGGGGTGACGCGGTTCTAGCGGCAACTACACGTTTAGTCATTTTTGCCCCTTTGACTGACAGGTGAGGGGTGCTTCACTGGGGGTTCATGCATGCCCGGATCCAGGAGCACCCGATGAACCTGCACCAGTACGCTGAAACCCACGAAGTCACCAACCAGCCGCCACCGTTGGACGGCGCCAACCTGTACCGCCTCGACCTGCCGCTGCAGGAGTGGTCACGGCACTTCGGCGCCGGTTGGGCGGCTTCGCGGATCGATGCCTACGGCGCCCTGGCCGGTGGGCCGCTGATGGCGGCGGGCTTTCTGGCCAACGCGCACAAGCCCGAGTTCAGCAGCCATGACCGTTATGGTCATCGCATCGACCTGGTCGAGTTCCACCCGGCCTATCACGAGCTGATGCGCACCGCCGTCGAACATGGCCTGCCATCGTTGCCCTGGGCCGAACCGCGAGCTGGCGCGCATGTGGCCCGGGCCTCCATGACCTATCTGCACAGCCAGGCCGAAGCCGGCAGCGGCTGCCCGCTGACCATGACCTTCGCCGCGGTGCCAGCGCTGAGGTTGCAGCCCGGTCTGGCCGAGTACTGGCTGCCCAAGGTGCTGAGCCGCGAGTACGATCCGCGTAACGTGGGCGACCGGCACAAGGCCGGGGTCACCCTCGGCATGGCGATGACCGAGAAGCAGGGCGGTACCGACGTGCGCGCCAACACCACGCGGGCCTATCCGGTCGGCACCCCAGGGCCGGGCCAGGCCTACGAGTTGGTCGGCCACAAGTGGTTCTGCTCGGCGCCGATGTGCGATGCGTTCCTGACCCTGGCGCAGACCGAAAAGGGCCTGACCTGCTTCCTGTTGCCGCGTCATCGCCCGGACGACAGCCGCAACCAGTTCTATATCCAGCGCCTGAAGAACAAGCTCGGCAATTGCTCCAATGCCTCCAGCGAAATCGAACTGCGCGGCGCCCTGGCCTGGATGGTCGGGGAGGAGGGGCGTGGAGTGCCGACCATCATCGAGATGGTGGCGATGACCCGCTTCGATTGCATGGTCGGCTCCAGCGCCCTGATGCGTCAGGCCCTGACCCAGGCCGCCCATCATTGTGCGCACCGCAAGGTCGGCGGGCGTCTGCTCAACGAACAACCCTTGATGCAGAACGTGTTGGCCGACCTGGCCCTGGAAAGCGAGGCGGCATTGGCGCTCAGCCTGCGCATGGGCCAGGCCCTGGAGCAACTGGACGACCCGAGCCAGGCGCACTTCGCCCGGCTGGTCACCGCCGTTGGCAAGTACTGGATCTGCAAGCGCGCCCCGGGAATGATCAACGAGGCTGCCGAGTGCCTGGGCGGTGCCGGCTACGTCGAGGACAGCATCCTGCCGCGGTTGTACCGCGAAGCGCCGGTCAACTCCACCTGGGAAGGCTCGGGCAACGTGCAGTGCCTCGATGTACTGCGGGCACTGGCCAAGGAGCCGGGTGTGCTCGAAGCGCTGTTCGCCGAACTGGGCGATGGCCATGGCGACCCCCGCCTGGCGATGCACATCGGCAACCTCAAGGGGGCGTTCGCCGATACCAGCGACATCCAGTACCGCGCCCGGCAACTGACCGAGGACATCGCCCTGGCGCTACAGGCCAAGCTGTTGCTCGAAGCGGGCAATACCGTGGTCAGCGATGCCTTCATCGGGAGCCGCCTGGCGGGTGGTGGCCGGGCCTATGGCGCATTGCCCCGTGGCGTGGATGTCGAGGCGCTGGTGGCGCGGGCTACGCCACTCTGGCCGGTCGGATGACGACGGGGGTGTAATTGCAACGGAAGGCAGGCAAGATGTTTCCATGCATGCCCAGACAGGAAGCCCAGTGTGAGCCAAGCGTTTATCGTCGTTGATACCCCAGAACAGGCCGTCGATCGTCTGGCGGCCCTGCATGAACAGGCCACCGGGGCCCTCAGCCAGGCCCTCAAGCGTTACCTGAAAGACCGTACCGAGCCGGGCGCAGACGAGCGCGCACTGTTCCGCTACCCAGCGCTGCGCCTGACCTACTACAGCCAGGGCGAGGTCGCCGCCACCACGCGCGCCTATGCCAAGGTGCAGGTCGCCGGTACCTACAGCGTCACCGTCACCCAGCCGGCGGCGTTCCGTGGCTATCTGCTGGAGCAACTGCGCCCGCTGATGCACGACTACACCGTTACTGTGGAAGTCGGCGTCAGCGAGCAGAACATTCCCTACCCCTACGTCGTCGACCAGGGTGACGAACTGGCCGGCAGTGGCATTACCGCGGCCCAGCTGGCGCGGGTGTTCCCCAGCACCGACCTGTCGGCGGCCACCGATAACATCGCCGACGGCCTGTACGATTGGGAAAGCGCCGAGAGCCTGCCACTGGCGCTGTTCGACGCCGCCCGGGTGGACTTCTCGCTGCGCCGCCTGGTGCATTACACCGGCAGCGACTGGCGGCACATGCAGCCCTGGATCCTGCTGACCAACTACCACCGCTATGTCGACCAGTTCATCACCCATGGCCTCGAACAACTGCGTGACGACCCGCGTTTCGTGCGCATGGTGCTGCCAGGCAACGTGGTCATCGAAAAGTCCATGGACAACGGCGAAGCCCAGGCCCTGGTGGCCGGCGTGGTGTGGCACCGCTACCAGATGCCGGCATACCACCTGATCGCCGCCGACGGCGACGGTGTCACCCTGGTCAACATCGGCGTCGGCCCGTCCAATGCCAAGAACATCACCGACCACCTGGCGGTGCTGCGCCCGCACTGCTGGCTGATGATCGGCCACTGCGGCGGTCTGCGTCAGTCGCAGACCATCGGCGACTACGTGCTGGCCCACGCCTACATGCGCCGGGACGGCATTCTCGACCGCGTGGTGCCGCCGAACATCCCGATCCCGGCCCTGGCCGAGGTGCAGATGGCGCTGCAGGAGGCTGCCGCGCAGGTGACCGGCGAGCGTGGCGAGCAGCTTAAAAAACGCCTGCGCACCGGCACCGTGCTGACCTACGACGACCGCAACTGGGAACTGCGCTGGGCCCAGGAACGGCCATTGATCAACCTCTCGCGCGCCGTGGCCGTGGACATGGAAAGCGGCACCATCGCCGCCCAGGGCTACCGCTTGCGGGTCCCGTACGGCACCTTGCTGTGCGTCTCCGACAAACCGCTGCACAGCGAAATCAAGCTGCCCGGTTCGGCCAATGCCTTCTACAACCGGGCAGTCAGCCAGCACCTGAAGATCGGCATCGCCGCCCTCGACCTGCTGCGTACCGAGCTCAATTCGTTGCACTCGCGTAAACTGCGCAGCTTCGATGAACCGCCGTTCCGCTGAGGATCCATGTCCCTGCCTCCCCGTTCCAAGCCGCGTCGCCCCCAGGCGCGGCCCACTGGCCCGCGTCGCCAGCCCAAGGCGCCGCCGGCCGAACCACGCCTGATCCTGTTCAACAAGCCGTTCGATGTGCTCACCCAGTTCAGCGACGGTGAGGGGCGTGCCACGCTCAAGGACTTTATCGATATCCCCGGCGTATACCCGGCGGGGCGTCTGGACCGTGACAGCGAGGGCCTGCTGCTGCTGACCAACGATGGCGCCCTGCAGGCACGTATCGCCGACCCCAAGCACAAGTTGGCCAAGACTTACTGGGTGCAGGTCGAAGGCGAGGTGAGTGACGAGCAGTTGCAACGCCTGCGTGATGGCGTCGAGCTCAACGACGGGCCGACCCTGCCGGCCGAGGCGCGGCGCCTGGACGAACCGCAACTATGGCCGCGCAATCCGCCCGTGCGGTTTCGCAAGAGCGTGCCGACCCGCTGGCTGGAGCTGGTGATCCGTGAGGGTCGCAATCGTCAGGTGCGGCGGATGACGGCGGCGGTCGGGTTGCCGACCTTGCGCCTGGTACGGGTGCGCATTGGCAAGTGGGCACTGGAGGGGTTGGAGCAGGGCTGCTGGCGTGAGGTCGAGGCCCGGCTGTAGGTCTGCTGGGTGGCCATTCGCGCCGAACCGCCGCGAATGGCCGGCGAAGACGCTAGACCCCTTCGAGAAACGCCACCACCACGCTCTTGATGATGAAGGCCAATACCCCCAACCCCAGCACGAAAAACAGAATCAGCGTACCAAATCGCCCGGCTTTGGACTTTTTCGCCAAATCCCAGACGATGAAACCCATGAAACCGATCAGGATCGTGACCAGGACGATCATCATCCACTCTTCGAATACGGCGGGATCCATCGATGTTCTCCTGGGCGATCAACGCAGGTGGGTCAGGGGGAGTTCGGTGCTGGCCAATACCTGGTTGAGCACGAAGCTCGAACGTACGCTGGTCACGCCTTCGATGCGTGTCAGGCTGCCGAGCAGCAGTTTCTGGTAATGATCCATGTCCGGCACCACCACTTTCAGCTGATAGTCGGCGTCCATCCCGGTTACCAGGCTGCATTCCAATACCTGCGGCAGGTTGCGGATGGCCGCCTCGAAGGTTTCGAAACGCTCGGGGGTGTGGCGGTCCATGCCGATCAGCACGTAGGCGGTCAGGCTCAGGCCGAGCTTCTTGCGATCGAGCAGGGCGACCTGGCGCGAGATGTAGCCGTCGTCTTCCAGTTGCTTGACCCGACGAGAGCATGGCGAAGGCGACAAGCCGATGCGTTCGGCCAGCTCCTGGTTGGAAATGCGCGCGTCGCGCTGCAGTTCGGCGAGGATGCTCAGGTCGTAGCGGTCAAGTTTGCTCATGGAAAAGGCCTTTTCTGTTCAGATTGCGTTGAATTATCAATCCAGGGTGAAAAATTGCGCAAGTGCTATTTATCCGTGCAATCTTCGCAATCCTCTGCTGGGTCAGGTCCCGTATCTTTTTACCTACAGAATCACTGCCCGGACAACAGTCCACGGCGACGCGCCCCAGGCGGGCGGTCGCGGCCAGCCATCCAACAGGATCCGCCAGGCCCCCGGGCTACGCAGCGTCCAGAAGACGATGCGAGGTGAGCCGACGCCACAAGTGTCGAGCACGGACGACAATTCCCAAAGGGAGGCCCAGCGGCCTCCCTTTTTTCATGCCCGCGATTTTCATCTGGGCGATGTGGCGGCGCGGTAAACTGGCGCCACGCGTTTGATTACCGAGAGGAACAACATGAAGTCGCGCATCTGGCAGTTGGCAGGTGTTGGTTTGCTTGGCCTGGCGATCAGCCTCGGGGCGCAGGCCCAGGGTCCTGGAGAGCGGCCTGGAGAGGGGCATGGCGGTGCAGGCCCGCAAGACTCGAACGATAACGGCGGCGGCCGGACGTTGAATTCGCGCGACGAGGTCCGCCAGACCCAGCCTGCGCGGCAAGGCTATTACCAGGACATCCCGCACCGTGGCGGTGAGGGCCATTGGCAGGGCGGCCAGCGTCCCGGTGGCGATTGGCAGGGCCGTCCGGACGGCCATGGCAACGGCTGGGGACCTGGGCCGCAGTACCGGCCGGGGCATCAGGTCGACCGCTTCCCGGACCGCTACTGGAAAGTGCCCTATCGCGGCGAGGACTATTTCTACTCCGGCGGCTACTGGTATCGCCCCAATGGCGGCGGCTATCGGGTGGTGTCCCCGCCGTACGGCGTACGTGTCGGCTACCTGCCGTCCTACGCTCGCGAGGTATGGCTGGGCGGTGCGTTGTTCTTCCTGGTCGCCGACACCTATTACCAGTACCTGGCCGACAGCCAGGAGTACGTGGTGGTCAACCCGCCCGCGCAAGCCCCTGCGCCGGTGCCGGTAGCGCCTGCGCCAAATGGCTACGATGTGGTGGCCTATCCCCTGTACGGCCAGGGCCAGGAACAACAGGACCAGGACCGCTACCAGTGCCACCGATGGGCGGTCAGCCAGTCCGGTTTCGACCCGGCCACGGCGACCTACGCGCCACCTGCCAATGTCGCCGACAATTACCGGCGCGCCTTGGGGGCCTGCTTCAGCGGGCGAGGGTATAGCGTCAACTGAGGCCGGGCAGCTCACACCGGATCGGCATGCACCATCACATCCGCCCGCGGATAACGCTGGCGGATCACCTCCGAGGCGCGTACGCACAAGGCGTGCGCCTCATGCAGCGGTAACTGCCCGGGCAATTCCAGGTGCAACTGCACGAACCACTGGTTGCCCGACACCCGCGTGCGCAGGTCGTGCACGCCCTGTACCCCAGGTATGCCCAGCACCAGCCCGGCCATCTCCTCGCCGATGTCCCCAGGCAGCGCCTTGTCCATCAGGATCGACGTGCTTTCGCGAGCGATCTGCAACGCGCTCCAGAGGATGTACAGGGCGATGCCCAGGCCGAACAGCGCATCCAGCTGCGGCCAGCCGAAGCGTGCCAGCAGCAGGGCGAGCAGGATGCTGCCGTTGAGCAGCAGGTCGGAGCGATAGTGCAGCGAGTCGGCGCGCACGGCGGTCGAGCCGGTCAGGCGTATGACCTTGCGCTGCAAGGCCAGCAAGGCGACGGTCAATGCCAGCGACAGCAGCATCACGCCGATGCCGACCGCCGTGTCGCCCAAGGGCCGTGGCGTCTGCAGGCGCTCGAACGCCTGCAGGCCGATGAGCACCGCGCTGACCCCGATGAACAGTGCCTGGGCCATGCCGGCCAGCGCCTCGGCCTTGCCGTGGCCGAAGCGGTGGTCGTCATCGGCCGGGCGCAGGGCGTAGTGCACGGCCAGCAGGTTGAGGAACGACGCCACCGCGTCCAGCGCCGAGTCGGTCAGGCCCGCCAGCAGGCTGACCGAACCGCTCAGCCACCAGGCCAGCGCCTTGCTCACGACCAGGATGCTGGCCACCGCCAGCGAAGCGCGGGTGGCCAGACGCAGGAGGCGCTGGTGTTCGGCGCAGGTGATCATGCGCGGGGCGGCATCCTCGTGGTTCAGGCGGCAGGGACCAGGCCGTAGGCGGCCAGTTGCTCGACACTACCACGGTGCTGGATGAGGCGTGGGTCGTTGAGCGGCAGGCGCTGGCCCAGTTCGCTTTCCAGGATGGCCTGCAGCTTGACGTTGTCGACCTTGCCGTCAGCGTTCACCGCCTCGCGCAGCTTGACCGGGTCGACCTGCGCGGTGCGCCCGCCCGGGTAGTAGATGGCGCCGGTGGCGAAGTCGATGCCGAAGGCGATCAGGCCGGGGATCACGTAGAACAGGATGCCGATGGCATCCATTGCGGCGACCACGGGGTCGATCTTGCCGCCGATCTGGCCGCGGCGGTCTGGATAGAAAATCGTGCCGCAGGCCGTCAGCTGGGTCAGCAGGGTGACGATGAGGGCGCCACCGATGACGCGGGATGGGATGCGCATGTAAATCTCCGGAAAAGGTATTCAGCAGGGCAAGCGAAGCGCCAGCACCTGAAGCTAAGACCATGATAGGGCAGGCTCGGTTCGCCGTTATACTCGCCGCACTGTTCGAGGACCACCATGATTTCATTACCGATCGATGCTGTCTTGCCCGCCCTGCGCCAGGCCCTGGAAAACCGCGACGAAGCCGTGCTCGAAGCGCCGCCCGGCGCCGGCAAGACCACCCGCGTGCCGCTGGCGCTGCTCGATGCGCCCTGGCTGGCCGGGCAGACCATCCTCATGCTCGAACCGCGCCGGCTCGCTGCCCGTGCGGCCGCCGAGCGGCTGGCCAGCGAATTGGGCGAGAAGGTCGGCGAGACCGTGGGCTATCGCATTCGCCTGGACAGCAAGGTGGGGCCGAACACCCGCATCGAAGTGGTCACCGAGGGCATCCTCACCCGCCGCCTGCAGGCCGACCCGGCGCTCGAAGGTGTGGGGCTGCTGATTTTCGACGAGTTTCACGATTTGCTGATTAGCTCTTTTTCCGCTCTTGCTTGTCAGGATTTTCAATCAAAGCCCACAAGGCTTTGATGCTCCTGCTCCTGCTCCTGCTCCTGCTCCCGCCTCTGCTTTGCCCTCGCTTCTGCTCTCGTTCTTCCTATCTTTTCATGGTGCGCTTAGGTAGCTCACTGATCCTGACTGGCATCCTCAAGCTCAAATCAACCCTCAACGCTCAGCGTATACTGCCTCCCTGATTTGGGAGCCTCGATGATTTCTCTACCTATTGACCTCGTATTGCCAGACCTACGAGAGGCCCTGGCCAACCGCAACGAAGTGATCCTTGAAGCGCCACCTGGTGCGGGCAAGACCACTCGGGTGCCCCTGGCGCTGCTGAACGAACCTTGGCTTGGTGATCAAAAGATCCTGATGCTCGAACCTCGTCGACTGGCTGCTCGGGCGGCTGCTGAGCGTTTGGCGAGTGAACTGGGTGAGAAGGTAGGTGAGACTGTCGGCTACCGCATTCGCCTTGAAAGCAAAGTAGGCCCGCGAACCCAGATCGAGGTGGTCACCGAAGGTATCTTGGCGCGCCGGCTCCAAGATGATCCTGCGCTGGACGGGGTGGGCGTGGTCATCTTCGACGAGTACCACCTTAGAAATCTTGACTCTGACCTTGCACTTGCTCTGTGCCTGAGTGCCCGCGATCTGCTGCGTGATGAGCCCCCACTGAAGCTGCTCCTGATGTCCGCAACACTGGAGGGTGCTCGCCTTTCAAAGGTGCTGAATGATGGGCCTGTGGTCACCAGTGAAGGGCGGATGTATCCGGTTTCGACGGTTTGGGGTAGCCCCTATCAGCCGGGAGAGCGAATCGATGCGCGAGTCACTGACACCTGCCTGGCCGCCATCAATGAACAGTCGGGAAGCATTCTGGTTTTCCTCCCTGGGCAGGCAGAGATTCGGCGGGTGGCGGAAGATCTCAAGGAGCAGCTCAACAGCCGTCCAGACGTGATCGTATGCCCGCTGTACGGTGACCTCGATCTGAACGCTCAGCGTGCCGCGATAGACCCGGCACCCAGGGGCTCCCGGAAGATCGTACTGGCCACGAACATCGCCGAGACCAGCTTGACCATCGAAGGCGTCAGGGTCGTGGTGGACAGTGGTCTGGAGCGAGTGCCGAAGTTCGATCCTCGCAGTGGCATGACCCGACTCGACACTCAGCGTATCTCGAAGGCCAGTGCTACCCAGCGTGCGGGGCGGGCAGGGCGCTTGGAGCCAGGTGTCTGCTATCGCCTGTGGTCGGAATCGCAGCACGAGCAAATGGCCGGCTACAGCACCCCAGAGATCCTGCAGGCGGATCTCGCAGCTCTGGCACTCCAGCTGGCCCGGTGGGGAATGAAGCCAGAAGAGATGACCTGGCTCGACCAACCTCCATCAGCTCCTTTCGGCCAAGCCAGAGACCTGCTGAAGCGTCTGGGCGCACTCGATGATGCTGGACAGCTCACACCGCACGGTTCGGCGATGAGCGAACTCCCAGCGCATCCACGGATCGCTCACATGCTCATCAAAGGCAATGCGATGGGCCTGGATGACCTGGCCTGCAACATTGCGGCTCTGCTGGGTGAGAAGGACATCCTGCGTGGAGCAGGCGCCGACCTTCACACCAGGCTGAGTGCCTTGTCAGGTGAGCAACATTCACGTCGTAGTGGCGGCTCCCTTCAGCGGGTGAAGCAGTCGGCTCGGCAGTACCGATCCCTACTACGGGGGAAGGCCTCCAGCCTTGTCAGCGAGCCCGATCACCCACGGTGGGTAGGGTGCCTCCTGGCGTTTGCCTACCCTGACCGAATCGGCCTGCAGAGGCGTGCAAGTGCATCCGAATACCGTCTCTCCAACGGTCGTGCTGCGGTGTTCTCAGAGCCCGATGGCCTCACCAAACATGAGTGGCTGGTGGTGGCCGACCTGGGTAGCCGGCAAGGGCAGCGCGAAGAACGGATCTACCTGGCGAGTGACCTCGATCCGGCTCTGTTCGATGACGAGCTGGCTGACCTTGTGAGGTCTGTCGATGAGGTCGACTGGGACGAAAGGGAAGGTGTTCTGAAGGCTGAGCGGCAATTGAAGGTTGGGCAGCTGATCTTGTCGACGAAAGCCCTGCCGAGTCTTGATGAGCAAACCCGTTCGCTGGCCTTGGTCAACCTGGTGAGGCGTAAGGGTATCGAGCTGCTGCCGTGGAACCCCGAGCTACGGCAGTGGCAGGCGCGGGTCGATCTGCTGCGTCAGCTGGACATCCAGAATGGTCAGGCACAGAGCAAATGGCCTGATCTCAGTGATGCCAATCTGCTCGACACGCTGGAAGAGTGGCTCACGCCGTACCTGGGCAAAGTCACGAGGCTCAGCCACTTCAGCCAGCTGGATCTGTCGTCGATAGTCAGAAACCTACTACCTTGGCCGCTTCCACAAGAGCTGGAAGTCCAGGCACCTCAGGCGATCCAGGTGCCGTCTGGTTCGAACATCCGCATCGACTACTCGCAGCATCCGCCGATCCTCGCAGTGAGGCTTCAGGAGTTGTTTGGTCTGGCAGAAACCCCTCGCATTGCCCAGGGCAGGCAGCCGCTGATTCTCCATCTACTGTCGCCGGCCCGTAGGCCTGTGCAGGTTACCCAGGATCTCGCCAACTTCTGGCGCAGTACCTATGTCGAGGTGAAGAAAGATCTCAAAGGTAGATACCCCAAGCATTATTGGCCTGAAGATCCATTGGTGGCGGAGGCTACGGCTAGGGATGGTCTGAAGTAGCCATGTGCTTCTGGCCGGCTTCGACCATCGCTGATTTTGAAAGTGGCGAGTCGACCCAAAACGCTCAGATCACTGACTCATTCCTGTCTTTTTAGCCGCAGCGAGCACCTCGCGGCGGCTATTCCCCACATTACAGGCGCACCTCTCCTGCATTGCTCAGTAAATGTCGACGGGCCATCCACAGATTCGACAGGGCAAACAGCGTCAGCAGCTGTGCCGTGTTCTTGGCCAGGCCACGGAAGCGCGTCTTCACATAACCAAACTGGCGCTTGATCACCCGGAACGGGTGCTCGACCTTCGCCCTTACCTGCGCTTTGGCTTTTTCGATCTTGCGCTTGGCTTTGTACAGGACGCTGCGCTTGCCCAGTTTCTGGTAGGTGCTACGCCGGGCGGCAATTTGCCAGATGACCTGACGACCTTCATGCTCGGGGCGTTTCTCCACTCCGGTATAACCGGCATCGGCACAGACCACGTTTTCGTCGCCGTGCAGCAGCTTATCGACCTGCGTGACATCGGCCACATTGGCCGCCGTGCCCACCACACTATGCACCAGGCCCGACTCGTCATCCACACCGATATGGGCCTTCATGCCGAAGTACCATTGATTGCCTTTCTTGGCCTGGTGCATTTCCGGGTCGCGCTTGCCGTCCTGGTTCTTGGTCGAACTCGGCGCATGAATCAGCGTGGCATCGACGATGGTGCCCTGGCGCAGCGACAGGCCGCGATCTCCCAGGTAGCCATTGATCACGCCCAAAATCCCTGCCGCCAGCTCGTGCTTTTCCAGCAGGCGACGGAAGTTGAGGATGGTGGTTTCGTCGGGAATGCGCTCCAGGCTCAGCCCAGCAAACTGGCGCAGAATGGTCGTTTCGTAGAGCGCTTCCTCCATTGCCGGATCGCTGTAGCCGAACCAGTTCTGCATCAGATGTATGCGCAGCATCGCCATAAACGGATAGGCCGGACGACCGCCTTCACCCTTCGGGTAGTGCGGCTCGATCAGGGTAATCAAACCCTTCCACGGCACCACCTGATCCATCTCGATAAGGAACAATTCCTTGCGGGTCTGCTTGCGCTTGCCGGCGTACTCGGCATCGGCGAAGGTCATCTGCTTCATCAGGCGTCTCGGCGGGTGAGATCAGGCATTCTGCCAAATCTGGAAGTCCTCTTCAGAGTTTCCCTAGAGCCAAGCCGAGGAAGTCCTGAATACAGGGCCTTTCGTAGAAGTTAATGGTTCACTGCTCGCCTTCTGTCGTTACCTCGGTGGCGTATGGCCATTAGGCATGGACGCCACCTCTGATTTCACATAGCCTTGAGCGCCAAAAGCCATGGAAGTAGGTGATGGACTCGAGTAATGCGGGCGGCGTAGCAGCCAAGCTTGGATTCCTCTATCAGGACTGTGCTGCGGCGCTTTTCGTAACTGAGATGCTGCTCAACAAGAAGATCGAGGCTGTCAGGTGCGAGGTTACTGATGACATTGATATTCTCTATGGCACGCACACAGAGTTTATCCAGGTTAAAACTTCCGATAAGCCGCGCTGGTCTATCAGTACAGTAACAATCCGTTCTCGCGGCGCTAACAATAAACTTATTGCTAATAGCTCTATTGTCCACAAGTCCATGCAGTGTGCATCGGCACCCCTTGATCGGTGTAAGTTTAGGATACTGTCTCCTAGGGATTGCAAAGATCCTTTGGATTTTCTAGAAATTGATAGATCGAAGCGGAGCGGGAAGCCTGGTCGCCAAGATTTGATCGATGGGCTTAATGATAAGCTTAAAAATTATGTCGCTCCGGCAGGGAACTCGATAACTGACTGGGTTGATGCCTGCTGGTGGCATGTGATACCTAGCTTGAGAGAGATAGAGCTTACCGCTCTGGATAACATTAGAAGGGCCGCACAAAGCCTTTACGGCGTGATTCTCAGCGTCGAGTCGGTGGTTGAAAATATATGGGTTAACATTCTTGTCACCATGACTAAGAAAAGTGCGTTGGATAGGCGGGTTTATGTAGAGGATGACAAAACTTATCATCGAGATCATTTTCTCGCCTGGTTCAAGGCTGAAGTGTTATTTTATGATCGCGGCAATTCTCACGCGAAAGTGTACGTTCATCGGAAATTGCCAAATATCCTGGTTCAACTTCAGGCGCCATTTGTAAGTTCAGTTCCTAGTAGGAATGGGCTAGCCCTGCATCAGCGCTACCAGATGGGTCAGTATCGCTATGAGCATATTGCTAGCAATATTTGTCACTGGTTTGACGAGCTCTTGCTGAGGCCAAATGAGATTGCTGACTTCAATAGTTCCAGCGCCACTGAAAAGTACAGGCTACTAAGGTCGCGGCTCGCTGATAATACGAACGATCTAGAGCAATTTCTTGGGAATGCATTACTGCATTCGGTAATGCGATTGAGGCATGATAGTCAGCCCATACCCGCTACACTTTATTTGGACTCAAAGGGCGACTTGAAGGTATTTGAAAATGTCCATATTGTCCAGCGCTCCAAAGGTGGAGATGAGTTGTGGCTCGGAGTCAGTAAGCTAACTAAAGCAAGAACCGTATCCCAAGTCTTAACTGAGCTGAGGGATGCTCTTTACGATGACATAGTCAACGGCCTGGATGGAGTTAGGGAGAAAGTTCTCGATGTGAAAGAGGACTCCTATCTCCTGAGGCACGATGTAGATGAGATTCTTGATACGAGCAGCTCGTTTGAGGATCATCTGGATCGCTTTAGATTTGTTATTTTCTTCGGGTATGAGTCCGCGTTGCTAACTATTCCTGAGACAAAAGGTCACGAGCCTGATTTGTATCGGGAGGCGTACCAGTTGTTCGTGGATTTTATATCAGATTTAGCAAGTAATCCGGTTTATGCTCAGTTGAATGTCGAGCTTTATATCTATGCGGCCCCTAGTTTTGACGACTTATGTGGTTTGTTGAAAAAGAAAATGCGAGATGAGCAATGAACAGTATTTACGACAGTGCTAGGTTGCTGCTTGATACCCAAGGTTCTTCAGCATTCACTTATCTGCGAGCTGCTGACAAGCTGTTGTCAAATCCTGTTTCACTGCATATGGGCAGAGACTTGGTGATCCGTGCCTTAGATGCAAGGCCAAAGTTCTCAAGCTATACGCCGTTACTTCGGAACCTTGTGCGTAAAGCCGGGCTATATCCGTACTTGAAGAAGGAGTTTCAAGATGTATCAGTCAGCGAAAGAGCAGCTTTAGGTATTTATCAAACTCCATTCTCAGACGACATCGTCTTCCACTCAATGCAATTTCAGGTGTTCGAGCTTCTTAGGTCTGGTCGAAATGTTGTATTGAGCGCTCCTACCAGTATGGGCAAAAGTGCGATTGTAGACTCCATTATTGGTTTGGGTTTAGTGCGTAGGGCGGTTTTGGTTGTACCTACCATTGCACTTGCCGACGAGACCCGCAGGCGGCTTCAAGATAGATTTGGAGAGACTTATCAGATTATTCACCACAGTTCGCAGCAGGCCAGTGGTGACAAGGTAATTTATGTGCTGACCCAAGAGAGGGTCAACGAGCGGCAAGATATCGTAGACATTGATTTTTTCGTGATTGATGAATTTTATAAGCTTGCATTTCAGCAGCGAGCCAGTGGCAAGATAGATTACGAAAATGAGCGAGTGATTGAGCTTAATATTGCATTGAGCAAGCTTCTCAAAGCCTCCAAGCAGTTTTATATGACTGGCCCATTTATCAATAGTGTCACAGGCCTGGCTGGCCTCGGTTTTGAGTATACTTTCATATCGTCTGATTTTAATACGGTGGCTTTAGATGTCGAGTCACTGGATTTGTCCCCTAATGACGAAGCAGGCAAAGAGGAAGCCATTCGTGCTATTGCAGGGAAGTGCCGTGGGGAGGCCACTATAATCTACTGCAAGTCTTCTGCTATTGCTGGTGGCGTTGCTAGGACTTTAGCTGCCAATGGTTTTGGCTCAAAGTTTAATAGTCCTCATCTGAACTGGGTGGCAGAAGAATATGATTGGGATTGGGACTATTGCTTAGCGTTGCGCAATGGTATTGGGCTTCATTTTGGCGGATTGCCCCGTGCGTTGCAGCAATATACTATTGATCTTTTCAATCGAGGTGAGATCAATTATTTGATCTGTACTTCGACGATTATTGAAGGGGTTAACACGATTGCTAAAAATGTTGTCATATATGACAATAGGGATGGCAATTTTAGTATCGACAAGTTCACGCATGGTAATATTAAAGGTCGTGCTGGTCGGATGGGGGTTCATTTTGTAGGTAAGGTATACTGCCTTGAGTCAATACCACAGGACTCGTTCAATCAGGAAGTAGATATCCCCCTGGGTATCCAAGATGCTACGACGCCAATGAACCTCTTGGTGGGTGTTCAGCCTGAACACCTCAGTGACTATTCTCAGGCTAGGTTTGAACGAGATGAGAATGTTGACGAATTCGGCGTAGATTTGCTCAAGCGACATAGCTCCTTCAGCTTAGAAACGTTCAGAGAGATATACTCCTTTGTGGAGATGCTCTCAGAGTCCGACCTGCAGTCCGCAATTTTTCATTGGATGCCTTCTGCCACGTTTCTGAATGTTTTAGCCGAGGCAGTGACTAGGTTTCAAGCAGGTGCCCTTCGTAGGGTACGTATTCCCACGAAAAACACATCTGTGATCCACGCAAAGCTTACAAACTATTTGTACACCTCTGAGTACGCCGAATACTTCAAGTCCCAGATTGATCAGTCAAAGGCGCGTTTGGAGAGAGGAGAGGTTGAAGACTTATCTATCTGCATCAATGATGACCTAAAGGTGGTAATCAATATTTTCGGACATACCGTTCCCAAGCTTCTAGGTATTCTTGAAGATGTGGTGAAGCTGTATGCCAAAAGACACAATATCAACTCTAAGATTGACTATTCTAGGTTGCGTGGCATTTTTGAGCATTACCATCTCTCTCCCGGTCTTGCTGGCCTAGAGGAGATGGGGGTGCCTGTTCAGACTCTCCAGAGGGTCAACGGTGTGATTGAGGTGCCTCAAGATCTCGATGTGGATGAGATGGCTCAGTTCCTAAGAGATCATGAGTCTCGCTGGCTCAGTATGGGCACCGTAGATCGTTCTTTTTTGACGAGAACGCTTTATCCGAATTCGAGGAAGTGACAGCCGCCTCCAGAACTGTATCATTGGAGTGTCAGTTTTCTAGGTGGTTGGAGTGCCCTTGAAGATTTTGAAAAGACTTTGGAGCCTCATTGACACCGACCGTCGTCCCGAGTGGGAAAAGCAACGTGAGCGTGAGTTCATCGAGGCGGTAAACAGCCTCAAGACGCTCAAGGTGACGCCAAGGGGCCGCATGTCCATCGACCCTGAAGAGATACGTGAGCAAGTGTTGGAGGCGCGGGAGAGGTTGAAGCATTTTGTCCGCAAACCCTAGGCCTATGCAGTCGACGCCGAAGTGCGTCAGTGCACGGGCTGTGTTGAAAAGGGTTGAGGGTTAGCTACCAGGCTCCCGCTCCCAGAGCCGCCACACAGTGCCCTTCGAATACCCCAGAGCACGCGCCACCTCAGCCTGGGTGAGGCCGTCTTTTTTCAGCGCCTGCACTGCCTTCCACTTCTCTCTAGCAGCCGTCACTCGCGGATGCTCAATCTCGCGAGGCTGCCGTTCCATAATCTCGTTGGCTCTCCCCAAGGCCTCTGCTTCCACGATTGCATCGATCAGCACTTGGTGAGTCGTCTGTTGGTTTTCCGCTGCAATGACCATGGCGAACAGGGTAGCTGGGCTGATGCCCAGTGAAATTGCCAGATCCCTCACGGTATCGATGGTGGCCGTGAAGCTAGCCGCTTCCAGTTCGCTGATCGTTTGTTGACGAAGAAGGCCAGAGATCTCCTGCTGAGACAGACCTTGCTGCGTTCGGAGCGACTGGAGCACGGCGGCGAGAGAGTGGCGTAGCGGCATTTCTGCCTCCGCAAAAGGAGACGGTATGCCTCGTTTGCCTAGGCTCGCTCAAACAGATATATTGGTTTGAGTGAGTCGAATGGCGATCTGCCGCTACGTTCCCGTTCGCACATCACCTCGTCGTTTTGAATACCGAGGTAATTGGTGACTGATAGCTCCGTAGAGCACGAGTTGCTCCAGGAAGGGCACGTCTCTTCCGCTGGGACGTCGCTGTCCCAACCCGAAATTGAGGCACTGCTTGCCGAACGCTTTCCTCGCAGGCCGTATTGCTTGGTTGAGGACTGGCTCATCTTCCACGTCGATGAGCCGCAGCAGTCGCTGGACAGAGTCCGGTCTGTAGGCCTGCAGCCGATGTTCCTGTACTCCCATTGCGTCAACTACGACAGCGAGGGCCGATTCCCACCAGGGGGATGGGTGCGTTCGACGCTGTGCAAGACCTACGACGGCGTGTGCATGTTCGAAACGCGCAACACCGTGTACGTCCTGGTTGGCCCTGGTCGTGAGCAGACCGCCTCGCTGAAGACAATATTCGGCTTATGTTGACCCGCAGGCCCCATAGGTGGGCTTGCCCAGATGAGATCCACGATGTTCCGCATTAGCACGCAAGACCAGGCTGGCCCTGTCGGTATGTTTGGGGACGGCCTTGCTCACTTTCATGCAGTCACCCGGTCTCTGGCCACTCACTGGTATCACGTCAGCCTCAAGCGCAGGCATGAGGATCGGTTCGTTGCCTACGAGGAGATGCTCAACGATGAGATGCGCCTCGTCGAGCTGCTAGTAGCGCAAGACGAGAGCCTGGTGGTGCAGGAAGTCCAAGCCGTCACCCCATCCTGGATGAACAAGGATGATGGTTGGAAGATGGAGAAGCTCATGTCGCTCTCGATGGGACACAACCAGGCTGGTGTCGCTGTGTGTGTCCTGGAAGTAGAGGGTGGTGCTGTGTATGTCGATACGCATGAGCCTGGTCTCGGTGCCGACTCCTTGAACGGCGTCAAAGAGCTGTATCGACGTGGTATGGCTCAGGCCAGTGCTGCAGCAGGGCCCCGGAGGGCGTAGGCATGACAGAGGACAACACGGTAGCGGTCGACTTCCACGTTAAGCGCTACAGCGATTTCGATCTGCTGCGGATCGCTCGGGCTGTGGGCCAGGGGTATGAAGGCGAGATCACCGCGTTTCTGGTGAATGTCCACATTCATCGACTGAGCGCCGTTGGCGTGGTTTTTGGGCATGTGCGGCAAGGGCCTCATGGCCGATTCGCCGATGGGCACTTGATCAAAACCTCCGACATCGTGGCTATCAAGAAAGAAGGTAGGTTTTGGGTGATCACGACCATGAACTCCAAGTACGTCGTGGCTACCTTTCGCCGTGATGGTGGACGCCGGAGCCTGAGGGATTTTTGTCGCCTAGTTGGAGACCGCTTCCCCAATACACAGCTGCACTGATTTAGATCGAACCTGAGCACATTGACTTGTGCTCAAGGCCTCCCCCTGCCTGTCATTCGGGAATTGAGCAAGGAGCTGTAAGTGTTTATAAAGTTTGAATACCTAAGATTTGCTGGCTGCCTAGAGGATATTCGAGTTTTCGAGCATCTCACGGGTTTCGTGCAGGTCATCATGAAAGTTGATGGGATATTAATTCCCAATGTCAAAGTTCCGATTCAGATCTATGAAGATCTGGAAAAAGGGTCTCATGTTGAGTTCTATGCTCTCGTGCAGAACTCAAAAAATAAGGTCAAAAATACCGCAATTGTTCTTGCAGCCAAGACTGCCAGCGGAAGGCTCCTGCGCGTGCCGAGCATGCGTTATAAAGTACAGTTGCACTTCTGGGTGATTGCTGCGATTTGGGCTGCTGTGGCATTTGTTTTGAGTTGGATTGCCCTGGTCTTCGGATCGGATTTTTTGATGGGCAGCCGCTCGATGTCGCTGCAATGGGCTTTTATCAACTCGGGCGCCTCAGTCATAGGGCTGCTGACAGGGGGATTCTTTGTGGGTTGCGGTATTTACCTATTTCACAAAACCTCAGTTCTTGATACGTGGAAGTCGATTGCACCCGCCCTATTAGTAGAGCGTTTCAGCAAGCTGCACCGCTGACCTCAGGGCGTGCCGCATTCGCGGACGGCTGTCGTGAACCAGGCCCCACATTCGTGTGGCCTTGCCCTGCGGGCTTCCATCCTCACGCCTTCAGCCATCCGTGGCCTGCGCGCTCCGCTTGCCGTTTGGTGTCAAACCCCTTGTTTATAGGGCTTGTAACGTAGTTTTTGGAATGTAACATTGGCGTTGTTACATTCCAGGAAATGCGTTACAGCAATTGTCTTAGAGGTCGAGTCGCTTCACCTCGTCAAAGATTTTTTGGGCAAACTTGACCTGAGATGGTTAAGACATTCTTCGGCAATTTCTGTAATCTGGCCCGATCATAGCTCCCCAAGGAACACGTCCCCATGTCTCGTCTTGCCGAATTCCGCCGCCTTGAACTCCAGCTTGCTCAGCAGCTCGCAGAATTGGAAGCGATGAAAAATGACGGTGCCATTCAGGCTGAAATGGAGTTTGAAAACAAACTTCGTGGCCTGCTTGGTGAGCTCACGTAATTTTCACAAAGGGCGGGTTAGGCTTCCCCACATCTCTACGATTCATCCGGCCCGCTCCCCATCGCGGGCTTTTTTTTGCCCTCCGATTATGGGTGAGTGGCAGATTCAGCACTCACTCACCCGCGATAAGGCTCTCCGGACTGGTTTAGCTGTTTCCGGTAGCCGTGACCAGCACAACCTGGAGCGGTTCAGCATTGCGCAGGCTGGCTAGCTGGTAGGGAAGGTGAGAAAGCGATACTCCAAGCAGTTCAGAAGAGGCCCGCTTTCGCGGGCCTTATAGTTGGCAGGGAGCGGGACTTAGAGCATTCGAGGTCGCGCCGGCCTCATTATCTATGCCTTCATGCAGAGTCGCCCCGCTGAGCTTATGGCGCAGGTCGGGTATATCGCTCTATCACTTGTTCCAGTACGTTTGGATAAGCACCTCGGCGGCTCTGGTCGATCATCGCTGCATCAATCGTTTTCCAGTCAATTTCTTCGAATCTTTCGTTTATATTAGCGACCCATTTCCAGTAGGACTCGATACCTGCCATGTATCTTCGAAGCCATGGCGTCTCTGCCATTACCATTACTGTGTACTGCTGGATCTCGTAACGCGTAGGTTCGTCTACTGGCGGATCAATGATCCCCCACAAGGGAAGTCCTAAAGTTGCCCCTGACCAACCGACAGTTCCAATGGTAACTTTAAAGCCGTTCGCATCAAGCACCAAGTGCTTATCTGATCCTACTCCTTTCGAGACCAGCTTCGTGCCCGGAGGTACTTGAAGAATTTCGTGCTCCAGTAGCTCTACATAATGGTTGTCAGATAGCGCTTTTTGAATGTCGGCTGCTTGAAGTGTTTCGGAAGGGGTTGTGGTGCCAAGTATATATTTACCTCCGGGATGCACTCCATAGACAGCCGGAAGGCGGACAGTTTGACCGTCCCATGCACCTTGTACATCGCGAGCTAAATGTTTGATGGTGGCGGCCTGTAGGAAGTCGAAAATTTGATCGGTTTCGACCAGCATCGCCGGCCCAAACGCTGAACTTCTCGAAGGCAAACCAGCGAAGAGCTGTCCCATTCTGGCCCAGTACGGATGGTAGCCGTGACCTGCCATGAACCCTCCGAGCGTGGTATCCCGAAAAAACGTGAGGGTGTAGAAGCTGATTTTTTTCTCCGGCTTCAAAATGGGGCTAATAGCAATACAGGCCAGTGCCAAAGCACCCATGAGTGTTGCGATTTGGGTGGTACTGCTCGGAGTGTCAGGGTTCAGCCACAATAGGGCTGCAATGCCTAGAGCGACTACGACAAAAAGAAGAATGGTGATCCTTACCACCCAGATGTCCATGTCGCAGCTCCTTTAGTATGAGAATTCGAGCATCATGAGCTGGCGAGGCGACGTTGACCAGATGCAATCAAAACGCTTAACTGTATATGCGTACAGCAAATACGTTCCTTGACATGATCCCCGTCATCGCCACTCTCGACCCCAGCTCTATCGATCTCCCTCTCTATTCGTTCCAGGTGCCTGCCGGCTTCCCCTCTCTGGCTACTGATCACATGGAAAAGCGTCTCCTCCTCGATGAGCTAGTGGTGACCACGCCATTACAGCTGCCCCCAGTACGTTGATCCTTATGCTATCTCCCAGACGCTTTTTCGCGGTCATTGGCGAAGTTGCCTGGGTTGTTCTCAGCAGTGCCGCCTTGATGACCGCGATTACCTTGATTGTTAGCCAAGACCTTTCACCTCATGTGGCACACAGGAAAGTCTGTCAAACCGGAGGGTTGAAAGCAGGTAGTTCGCTCACTTGAATTTCGCTTTTGCCCGACGGATTGCGCTAAGAAAGCTTATTCACGAACTGTGGCGAGCTAACTCTCACCATCCCAGTAGAACTGCTCCAGGCCCTGCCCATTCGGCTCTCGCGCTGAACTGAAGCCCTTTTTGCCGCCTCGAATTTGGACACGGTCTCAGAGGGGGTTCGGGGAATGGACGACACGGCCTTGGCATTCATGATCTTTGCGGCAGATCACCCGGACGCTCTTGCCCAAGTTCAAGTCTTGAGTGAAGCGGAAGCGCTGGAAGCCGGAGAGCCGCTGTCGGCGCTGCGTGACACCATGATAGTCCAGGCCCTCACGGCGGAAGCCAACAAGCGAGGCGTTTCCCTCGATGGGCTGATTCAAGCGCTTATCGGGAGAGGCGACGTTCAAAAGGAAGGCCCGAGCGTCCCTGGCCTGGAAAAGTACAACCGGATGCGTGATTTCAACGCCTCACCTGAACCATCGGGTGCGGAGAAATCCGCAAAGCGTTCGGAGCGTTCATCCGCTCGCGCCTTGCAGTTTTGTGTGCAAAAACACGACGCCACCAGACTCCACTACGATTTCCGGCTTGAGCTAAACGGCACGCTCAAGAGCTGGGCCATACCGAAAGGCCCATGCTTCGATCCAAAGGTGAAGCGGCTGTCGGTGCATGTCGAAGACCATCCGCTCGACTACGCCACCTTTGAAGGAACGATTCCCAAAGGGCACTACGGTGCCGGCGAGGTGATCGTCTGGGATCGCGGTATCTGGATCCCTCAAGGTGATCCGGACGAGGCCTACCGCAAAGGCCGACTCAAGTTCGAACTGCAGGGTGAGAAGCTGTCAGGCCTGTGGAATCTGGTTCGAACCAATATCGAAGGCAAGCAGGAGCAGTGGTTTCTCATCAAACATCAGGACGAGTCGGCCAGACCGCTCGCCGATTACGATGTCGTGTCGGAGCAGCCGAACAGCGTGCTCAGCGACCGAACCGTCATTCCCAAGAAACGAGGCAAGCCTAAATCCTCCTCTCCGAGTGAGTCACCAGATAAAGCCGAGCCGCTCCGAACGGCTCATGCAGTACCGGCAGACCTCCCAGAGAAGCTAGCACCGCAGTTGGCCACGCTCGTCGAGTCGAGTCCGCAGGGCAGTGAGTGGCGCTTCGAAATCAAGTTCGATGGCTATCGCATGCTCTGCCGAGTCGAGGGTGACGAAGTGCGCCTGTTCACACGAAATGGACATGACTGGACTGACAAGCTACCGAAGCAGGCCGCAGCCATCAAGCAGCTCGGTTTGGAAAGCGCCTGGCTCGATGGTGAGATTGTCGTCCCGAACGCTGATGGCGTACCCGATTTCCAGCTGCTGCAGAACGCGTTCGACGCGGGCAAGAGCCAGGGCATCATCTACTACCTGTTCGACCTTCCGTACCTCAACGGCGCCGACCTGCGCCTGGTGCCTGTGGAGCAGCGGCGAGCCGCGCTCAAACAGGTGATGGAAAGCAATGAGCATCCCTTGCTTCGATTCTCGGACGACTTTACCGAGGACGTCGATGCGCTCATGAACAGCGCCTGCCAGATGAGGATGGAGGGGCTGATTGGGAAGCGCTCGGGTAGCCCCTACGTATCGAGGCGCAGCGACTCTTGGATCAAGCTCAAGTGCAAGCATCGCCAGGAGTTCGTGATTGTTGGCTTTACCGATCCCAAAGGTGCGCGCAGTGGCTTTGGAGCACTGGTGCTGGCCCTGACTGATAAGGACAGCGGAGAGCTTCGGTACGCCGGCAAGGTTGGTACTGGGTTCACCGAATCGACCCTCGCCACCATCTTGCAGACGCTGCAACCCCTGGAGCAGAAAAAGGTGCCGGTGGCGAATCCGCCAAAGGGGGTGGACGCCAAGGGCATCCATTGGTTGAAGCCTGAGCTCCTGGCTGAGGTCATGTTCGCTGAGATCACCTCGGATGGTGTGGTGCGACATGCCGTCTTCCATGGCATCCGCACTGACAAGCCCGCTAAGGACATCACGGAAGAGAAGCCGGCGCCCGCGCCGAAAAAAGCGACATCCGCCAAAGCGGAGGCGACCAAACCAACAAGCAGTAAGGTTAGGATCACGCACCCCGAGCGCGTCATCGATCCCAGCAGCGGCCTCACAAAGCGTGATCTGGCCGAATACTATGCCCAGGTCTCACCTTGGCTCTTGCCGCACCTGAAAGACCGTCCCATTGCGCTCGTGCGAGCGCCTGAAGGCATCACAGGTGATCTGTTCTTTCAGAAGAATGCTGATCGCCTAGCGATACCCAACATCACGACCGTGCCGAAGGCTGAGGCAGGCAAAGCCGGCATGGTGATCAACAGCGTCGAAGCTCTGGTCGGGGCGGTGCAGATGAGCACCATTGAGCTGCACTCCTGGAACGGCACAACCGCTCGCATTGATCAGCCTGATCGCTTCGTCCTCGATCTCGACCCAGATCCTGCTTTGCCTTGGAAGGCGATGGTCGAGGCCACACAACTCACCCTGGTGGTGCTGGATGAACTAGGCCTGCAGTCCTTCCTGAAGACCAGCGGAGGGAAGGGTATCCACATCATGGTGCCGCTTACTCCGAAGGCTTCATGGGAAGAGGTGAAGTCCTTCAGCCAGGCGGTGGTGAAATACATCGCCAAGCTCATTCCAGATCGATTTTCGGCTGTGCTCGGCCCGAAAAATCGCATCGGCAAAATCTTCATCGACTATTTGCGAAACGCTAAAGGCGCTACGACGGTCAATGTCTATGCGGCCAGGGCTCGTGAAGGACTACCTGTATCTGTCCCGATTTACCGAGAGGAGGTCGCCGAGCTCAAGTCCGCAGCGAGGTGGAACATCACCAACCTCCAGGAGCGTCTGGATGAGCTCGGCGGTGATGATCCTTGGGCGGAACTGGCCAGTACGAAGCAGCTCATCACGTCAGAGATGAGACAGCGGATCGGCATGAAACAGAAGGAGTAGAACGATGGACAACTACCACGTAAGCCCCACTGCAGACGGCTGGGAACTCAAGAAGGCTGGAGCTGAACGGGCTTCGAAACGCAGTACCACCAAGCAGGAGCTGGTGAGCTCATTGTCTGAGTTCTTCGAAGGTAAAACCGCCTCGGTGAAAATCCACAAGGCCGACGGCACCATCGAAGAGGAGCGTACCTACCCCCGCTCAGATGATCCGCGTCGTAGCAAAGGTTGAAGGACGTAACTGCCCGTGACCTCGGCATAGAGGTCTCGGATGACCTTGGCCTGTTCAGATGGTTGCTGGCCAGTTTTCTCATGGGCAAGCCCATCCGCTCAACCGTGGCTGTGAAGGCATACCGAATCCTCGTCCATGAGCAGGGGCTGAATACGCCGCAGAAGCTTTTCCAAACCTCTCATTCGGCACTTGTCAGGTTACTCGGTCAGGCCGGGTATACACGATACGACGAATCCACCGCCCGACGGTTGCATGCCCTTGCCAACAAGGTTGAGGTGGAACTGGCTGCCCAACTTGAGGCACTGCCGGGAGCCACAGGCATTGAGGGTTTTAAACGCTGGCTAATGGAGTTTGAAGGTATAGGCCCTAAGACGGTGGAGATATTCCTGCGCGAAGGTCGGGCCCATTTGACGACGTTGGTCGGCCGCTGAGCAGAGGGTGGCCTATAGCCCCCATCGACGTGCGGACATATGAGTGAAACACTCGGTGATTGGACTATGGACTGGAGTAGCTGATGAGGCTCGACATCAAGGGTTTGTCGCTGTCAGGGAAGACAGTGATCGTCATAGAAGACGATCCGACGCTTCGAACCTTGCTGGTGGAAATTCTTAGCGAATTGGGCGCCGCCTGCGCTGCATTCGATAACGCCGAAGATGCCTTGATCAGCATGTTGAGCCTTAAAGATGAATGCTCGCTGATCGTTGTGGATCACGGCGTACCTGGAAGCATTCAGGGAATGGAATTCATCTCCATGGCCCATGAGAGGTGGCCTGGGCTGCCAGCGATTCTGACCTCGGGCTATCAGCTGGACGCGTCGCTGGTGACCCCGCCTGTGATCTACCTGTTCAAGCCATGGTCGATTGATCAGCTAGCAGACGCAATATGTAAGGCACTCAGCGTTGCTTCCGTAGATACAGGCGAGTGAGTGATTAGGCATCTGCGCCCCCAATGGTTTGCTTAAGCCTCGATGGCGGGCAGGGTTACCAGCTTGTTAATCAGCGAGGCCAGATCGGTAATCCCCCACGGTTTGGGCAGGAATGCCGCCCTCACCGGAAGTAAATGGGTATCGATGATTGCGTGTCCTGACGTCAAAATCACGGGTAGGGTAGGCCACCTGCGCCAAATAACGTGCGCCAGACCTAATCCGTCCATGCTGCCAGGCATGTGGATATCGCTCATTACCAATGCAGGGGTTTCTTCATGCGAAAGGTGGTGAAGCGCCTCGTCAGCATTTGCCGTGGACGTAATGGTTACCGCGTAAAGTGACGAGAGACTCTCTGCGGTGAGGTCTCTGAGTAGTTCGTCGTCTTCTACGATCAAAATGGTTTTGGTCATGCGTCGTTAGCTCGCCTCTGGTATGCGTTAGGGCGTCTCGGCCATACGACGTTGCTCCGAAGCGATGAGTGGTGGGCCAAGCGTCGCATGGCATTAGCGGCTATCGTAGGAGGGCGTCAAGCGAACCGCCTTCACGCTCTGCCCGGTTTTCGGGGCGTATACCGTCAATCTGAAGGGAAGACTATGCAGCAGCTGCCAGCTGACGAAACCATACGAGCGGCCTTGAAGAAGACCCACATTCGCCTGCACCGCCAACATGAACTGGTGGTGGAGTTCGGCGTGATGTCCTTGAAAGTGACTGACCTGGATGTGTTGTTGACCCATGCCTGTGAAGTCGTCGCTGAAGGGATGAGCACTCGCTTCGCCAAGGTGCTGCAGCCGGCTGAGGAGGGGGAAGGCTTCATCTTGTCACACGGTGTGGGCTGGGACGCTTCTGACATCGGTCAGGCTACCGTGGGTGCCGATGAAGCAAGCCCGGCAGGCTATGCATTGGCAACCTACAGGCCAGTGCTGTCGAACCATCTGGGCATGGAGCACCGGTTCCGAACACCGGAGCTGCTGAAGAAATACGGAATCGAAAGGGCTATCAACGTCCCGATCCGGGGCGTACTTAGCCCCTTTGGCGTTCTCGAAGCCGATAGCAGTGACGGGGACGATTTTGTAGAGAGCGATCTCGTATTTTTGGAGGGTATCTCGAACGTCATTTCCATGGCCCTTGAGCGAATATCTGCGGGAGCAGATATCCCTCTTCCCGATCCGTATTCGGAAACACTTCTGAACGCTAGTCCCGACTGGGTCGAGATCCTGACTTCAAGTGGCGAGATCGAGTTCATGAACGAAACCGGGCTACTCTTCCTGGCTACCCAGCTGGCGGATGTAAAAGGCCAGAGGTGGCAAGACTTGTGGCCCGAGGAGTCTCGCTCACTTGTTTGCGAGGCTATGGGAAAGGTCAGCAGCGGGGAAACCGCTCGATTCGAGGCCTATCACCCCATCTCTGCAGATGATCCAAAATGGTGGGACGTGACGGTGGCGCCGATCCTCGGAGTGGACGGCAAGGTCGAGCGAATGATTGCCGTATCGCGAGATATCACCGAGCGTCATCAATATGAAGCTCAATTGCTGTCGCTCATCGAGGCCCAGAATAGCAAGCAAAACCGAAGCGACCTCTATCTCGAAGAGATCCACCATCGCGTCAAGAACAGCCTTCACCTGGTAAACACACTACTCTTGCTGCAGGCCAATCTCACGCCTGATGCAGCGGTCAAATTGCAACTTGAAACCGCCGCAGGCCGAGTGGTGACCATTGCCACGGTTCACGAGCGGCTGTACCAAGCTGCCGAAGAACAAGAACTTCGTGCTCGTGACTACCTCACTGCTCTGCTGGGGGATCTGGGCAGGGCTTTGGCTGACCGGAAAATTGCGCTGGAGGCTGACGACTTCGTATTGCCTCCAGAAAGAATGGCGCCCTTGGGACTGGTGATTTCTGAACTGATCACGAATGCCCTCAAGTATGGCAAGGGCGACATTGAGGTGGCCGTCAAGCATGCCGGCGACCATGCGCTACTCACCGTCAGGGATGAGGGCGACGGCTTCCCTGATAATTATCCTAAGCCGACAGGTACAGGGCTTGGCATGCGATTGGTCAAAAGCTATTCCGGTTACGGTAGCGCGGCAGTGGAGGTTGATCGGCAGGATAGTAAAAGTTGTATCCATGTACGCTTCAAACTCTAGGCGCGCCTGCACACACCGATGGCACTTAGCCAAATGCGTATGGTCGTAATCAGGCTGATTCGAGACCTGGCATCATCATTGGAGGAGTAGGGTATGCGTAACTGGGGATGGCTGATGACTGCGGTAGGTTACGCTGGGCTTTCAGGAATGTTAGCCATAATCGGCGTTGCGGTTTCAGGGTTTCACAACCTCACTAGCGAGATGCTAGGGGTGAGCCTGTTGCTAGCGGCAGCGTCATTAGCGCTGGTGTTCGTTGGTGGTCGTCTTCGAGCGAGAGGCAAACCCTTGTTGCCCATTTCGCTGTCTTCTTGAGACCGCTTTCATTTTCTCAAAAAGTGGCCAGAGTGCCATGCACCCCGGCCAGGCTCATTTCAAGTTACCGGTTTTCACTACCGCGACCGCCGCCGTGGCTGTTTTGCCCGCCTTTACGGCCCGCCTCGGAGGCACGCTCACGGTCGTTGGCAAAGTTGCCGCCTGAGCTCTGCCCGCCTTTGCGACCTGCCTCCGACGCTTTCTCGCGATCATTGGCAAAATTGCCAGGATTGTTCTGAGCAGTACCACCTTGATGGCCACGATTGGTTTGGTTGTTAGCCATGATCTTTCACCTCATGTCGTCACACAGGAAAGTCTGTGTTCAACTCGGACGTCCTGGGGCGGGGTGTTTACTCAGTGGGTTTTGGCCAAGGCCGACGGGTTGCGCGAAAGAACCGGTGCAGGCGTGTGTGGCGTCCTTAAGCTTTGTTCGCGAACGTTTGGGAAAGATCAAGCTTGGCAGACGCCGACCTTCCACCCCCGTCGGCGTGGTTAAGCTGAGCGCAGAGCAGTTCCTGGAGCTGGGTTATTGGCCACGGCTTAGGAAGGAACTCCGCACCTGGCGGCAACACTCTCCCTGCAAATTCGTAGTATCCGCTCATGACAATGATGCGCGTCTGAGGTTTTTGCTGGCTTGCCATCCAGGCAAGATCAACCCCATTGAGTAAACCAGGCGTTTGTACATCCGTTATCAGCAGCGTCCAATCTTGCTTCCTCAACGCCTCATTACCGTCATCGGCAGTCGCCACCGCTGTCACCATGGCCCCCCATTCTTCCAGGTACAGGGTCAAAAGCTCTCGAATCATGGGTTCGTCCTCAACGATGAGAACAGTTGGGCGAATTATCTTCGCAGCGGAAAGCAGCTCTTTCATACGTGTACTCGGACATGCGGCTGCAGGAAGGGAGGGACATCCAGGTCTGCTTGCTTTCTTCCAGCAAGACGTAGCAGCGCGCCATCACTACGACATCGCCAGCGTTCAAAAAATTCACTTCAACTTGAGTCAGTGCCATCCATTCCCATCCGTGAGCGGATCTATAACGGGGGCGACCATCTGGACGCATCCATGCCGCTGACACCGCCCTACTGAACCTCTGCAATCTGCGTGACTCAACCCTCCATCAGCATATGAGGCCTCCTGATGCGAACACTCGAGAAAAACCTGTCTGCCGCCCAATTGCTGAAACTCAATTGTTTGGCGGTTTGATATCGGGTGCTTGAAGACAGGGCATTGCGCATGGACTCGCCTGACGATTATCACGAGGAATTGCTTCGCCAAGCCGATGAGATGGATCGTCGAGGGATTATCTGCTGGCAGGAATGGCGCGATCTTCGTCTGGAGGCTGACGCTGCTTACCTGAGAGCGGTAGCAGGGGAGGACTATCGCCCGGTTAAACCCAGGAGCTCGTCAGCAGAGTAGGGATCGAACGTGATCTCGCAATGAAACCACGCTCAATCCTCTGTAAGCAGACCTTCTCTATCTATCCCTGCGTCGTGAACGTGTGAGGGTAATACCCAAAAGGATTCCCAGCGCCGCTGCGCCGATCAGCAGGGGCGTTTTATCTTTTGACTTCCTCCAACCTCCGTCGATACCTCTCCTGCCACTTGGAGGCTCGAAGAGGTTGCCTGATGATGCTGCGGCTACGGGGCTGCGATTTATCCCCCAGCGCGTCAGCTTCCCTGACAACAGAGGCAGCCCTGGTATCAGGTAGCTGGCCAAATGCGCGATGCGCGCTGCAGCGCCAACGGTGGTGTGAGCCCGAGGCGAGATTGCGCATGCCACCATAGCCTTTGCCACCATCTCGGGATCGTATACGGGGCTTGGCGGTGTCAGCGTATGTCCGGTGTAGTTGCCACCGTCTCGGAAGCCAGGTGTGTCCATGACTGCTGGATAGATATCGCAGACATGGATGTTGGGATATCCAGTCAGCTCGCCTCGCAATGCCTCGGTCAGTCCACGCAAGCCGAATTTGCTCGCCGAATAAGCGGCGGCGTAGGGCTGGGCCACCCAGCTGCCCAGCGACAGCGTGTTGATCAGAATACCGCTGCCCTGTGCCTTGAAGAAGGGAAGGGCGACGTAGGCACCTCGCAGGTAACCGATCAGGTCAGTCTGGATGACCTGCTCGTGCGCCTCCAATGGCGTTTCTTCGAAATTGCCGACCGCGCCGACCCCGGCATTGTTGATCCAGATATCGATCCGTCCATGGCCAAATTCTGCAGCCTGCTCGGCGAGCGCTTGAACATGATCGTTGCGGGTGACGTCCGTCATAATCGCTATGGCGTCGGTACCGCAATCGGTGCATTCATCCAGGACGTCGAATAACGCCTCTTCGTCGCGTGCTGCGAGTACCAGGCGAGCACCTTTGCACGCAAAGGCGTGCGCAGCGGCGCGACCTATACCGCTTGAAGCGCCAGTGATCACCACGACTTTGCCGCGAAGCGGGCCCTTGATCGGGTAACTATCGCCAAGTGCTCCATCATTTGTGCCCGACGTACTGGCGTCAAAGTTAGCAAGGGTTTCGCTGGCCTCGACTCGGCAAAGTCCCAGAGCGGTGCCATCTACCAGGGTTAAAGTCAGCCCTTCGATGATTCCCGCCTCCCGGTTAGGAAACACGGGCTCACCTTCGGCATCCAGGCTGTCGTAGATGAATTGTGTGCCTTCAAGCCATCCCACGGCGGTGAGAAGCTCAGGGCCGAGATAATACTTCCCGTCTTGAAAGAAGCCGGGGAACTGATGAGCGCGCTCCACGTTTTCCACGCGATAGCGTTCGCCTGGTTTCATGCCTGTCGCTTGATCGATCATGTTGAAACCCCTGTAAGTGGAGCTCGGAAATGTCAGCCTTTGCTGTGCTCGTCGGAAGTGGGCCCAGTACCTCGCTTGATACCGCGTGGGCCAGCAACGCCCCAGATACCCAGGCCAACCAGCGGTAGGGCGACGATCAGCAGGGCCCAGGCCGCTTTGACTGCATCTGACTTGTCGCTCCGGAATACGCTGACGATGGCCCACAGATCGATGAGCAAGAGGATTGCCGCGACGGCAATCCAGGAGTAGCTGGCGATACCGTTCATGTGCTTGCCTCCTTTACACGAAGTCAGGGCCCAAGGTGCCCGCTGCCGCGCCTGGCACGAGGATGACCTTGCGGCAGTTGTCCTGCTTCTGATCGAACATCTTGTAGCCCATGGCCGCTTCTTCGAGGGCCAGGCGGTGGGTGACGATCAGCTCTGGTTGCAGGCGACCTGCTTCGATGTGTTCAAGAAGTTCAGGCAAGTATTTCTGCACATGGGTCTGGCCCATCTTGAAGGTGAGCCCCTTGTCGAAGGCATCGCCGAACATGAAGGCGTGGATGAAGCCGGCGTATACCCCCGGCACACTGACAACTCCGCCGCGACGCACTGCAGCAATGCTCTGGCGCAGCGCCTTGCCACTGCTGCCTTCGATCTTCAGCGCCGTCATCACCGTTTCGGCAGTGCTGCCTTTCGCCTCGAAACCGACCGCATCGATCACCGCATCGACGCCGCGCATGCCTGGCGTCTGGCGGATGATGCTGTCGGCGGGATCGTCGTCTTGCTCGAAGTTGATCGGTATGACCCCGTAGGCCTCTCGTGCGTAGGCCAGGCGATAATCGTTGTCGTCGACCATGAAGATGGTCTGAGCGCCGAGCATTCGCGCACAGGCGGCGCTCAGCAAGCCCACCGGCCCGGCGCCGTAGATCGCCACCGATGACCCTTGGCCTATTTCGGCATTGATGACCGCCTGCCAAGCGGTCGGCAGGATGTCCGAGAGGAACAGCACCTTGTCGTCGGCCAGCGCGGTGGGCACTTTGAACGGGCCGACGTTGCCCTTGGGCACCCTCACGTAATCCGCCTGGCCGCCAGGGATACCGCCATAGAGATGGCTATATCCAAACAGCGCGGCGCCTGGGGGAATTCCCTTCTTGTTGATGATCGCACCACGACCTGTGTTGGTGGTTTCACAGGCAGCGAACAGGTCGTGCTGGCAGAAGAAACAGCTGCCGCACGCGATCACGAAGGGAATCACTACGCGGTCGCCGATCTGCAGATTGGTGACGGCACTGCCAGTATCTTCGACGATGCCCATGAACTCATGGCCGAAGATATCACCCGCTTCGGTTTCTGGAATTTTGCCTCGATAAAGGTGCAGGTCAGAGCCGCAAATGGCTGTGGCGGTGACCCTGAGGATAATGTCGTCTTCCTGCTCAATGATGGGATCGGGGACGTTATCGACCCTGACGTCGTGTGCTCCGTGGTAGGTCAGTGCTCTCATAAGGTCAGCTCCTGCAGGCGTTTTCCGTGATAGGTATGCAGGGGAAGCCATGACAGATGGCAAAGTTCAGCCGAACAAGTCCGGTGGTACTTAAAACTCATTCGCGACGCCCACATTTCAAGCTGAACATTCCTGACCACACCGGTATCAGAACGATCTGAGCCCGTGCCACAAGAGCCAGGCCGATTAAACGAGGGGCGTGGCGATGGACGACACGATGTTGGCATACATGGTGTTCGCTGCCTCACATCCTGAGGCGCTTTCGCAGGTACAAGTGCTTACAGAAGCGGAGGCATTGGAGGCTGGCGAAGCACTCCCAGATCTGCGTGAAACCATGGCCGTACAGATCCTCAGTGCTGAAGCCAAGGCTCAGCGTAAAACCCTGGCCACGCTCGTTGAGGTGATTTTGGGCAAGGCCGTCATCGAGCCCGATGCGCCATCCACTAACCATGTCTCCAGCCTTGAGAAATACAACCGGATGCGAGATTTCGACGCGTCACCAGAGCCGTCTGGAAATCGTAAGCAGTCGAGCAGGAAGATTCAGGCCTTACAATTCTGCGTCCAGAAGCATGACGCCACACGGCTGCATTACGACTTCCGCTCGGAGCTCGATGGCACGTTGAAGAGTTGGGCGACCGTTACCGGCTGTCCGAAAAGCGTCGTTGTCGGAAATTGGCGCTCGCGTTGATGGGCTGCTCCGCTAAGGTCAGGTGATGTCTAAATGATACTAAAGTCATAGGATGGCTGACATGCGAATACGTGGTGATGTTTTCTGGAAGTGGGCTGACCCTGTGCTTCCCCATCGTAGCCATGATGAGACACTGGACAACGGAACGGTTATTGACGTACAGACGAGATTGTCGCGAACCGGGGCTACCCAGGTTTTTATCGGCGTCTATGCGGCCACTGGGATGCCACTCCACGAAGAAGCATTTGATGCTAGGCCAGGAGAATCGATGACCCGTGCACTGGCCTGGGGTGTAGGACGGGCCAGAAGGATTGCCAGTGATCCGCGCAGTAAAGTTGTTAATTATTAGCTCTGAAGACGTTGCCACACCTTTTCGTGGAAATAAAAGGCAACGGTATTACAAGCCGGCTCAATGATCGCAATCAGTCCGCCTGTCAATGCAGAGCCGGTGAGTAGGTAGGCGACGGTAAAGGCTATCGAGAAGTGTAAGACGCTAAAGCTCAACGTCTTCCATAGCGGCCCTTTAAGGCGGGAATGGCAGCAGTTGATATCGGAAAAGTCTTTCATATCGATTGGAGGCCCAACGGAAAGTAATGAGCCGTATCAACGCGATACGGCCTTTTCGAAATCAGCGTTTCGCTTCAACATCCGGAGTTGCAGAACGAGAAAGGAAGGCTTGTGTGATTTCTGGCAAATGCTCACCCAGCCATTTCGCCATGGCGATCTCTTCTTTGAGGATCGAACGGCACGCATCTGCCGTCAGCTCGTCGCCCGCGAATGTAGCCGCTTCTACGAGCACCGTGTAGGAAGCGATCTCTACGTTCTCGAACACGTAGCCAGCCATGGCGCCCTTGACCACTTCGTCGCTCATCGCCATGCCGCCAACAGCTTGGCCAAACGCCATGAGTTTGCCGGCCATGTCTTTCAGTTTCGATGTGCTTCCGCCAAGGCGCTCGATGCACTCCACTAGCCGACGCTGCTGTCCTTCGGTTTCTGCAATGTGCTGAACAATTCGCTCGCGAAGTTTGGGATAGTGCTCAAGTCGCTCTGCTTGCCCCTTCAGCATTGTCTCAGCTTGCTGTTCCATTGCGTGAGCATCACGCAGCCAATCCAGTAAGTTCTCGGTTGGAGTCGCCATGGTCAAATATCCTTTGTGAGGGAATTATTGGGAAACCGTCCTTTAGGAACTGTTCGTTTCAGACGATGAATGGTGTTGCGCACTAACTATTGGAGTCTATTTATTTTTATTTGCATGGAAAATCACTTTGAACTATTTCTGCGTGGCCGCCCGTCCTGAATGTTGAGCGTTGGTTAGCACGATGTAAGACGGAGCTCACTCCCAGCCATAGACGACGTTCACAAATAATTATGGGCGTTCGACTAGCCGCGAGGAGATAGCCATGTTTATCCATAACAAGCGCTTGCAATATACCGTGCGAGTAGCGCAGCCCAATCCAGGTCTGGCGAACCTGTTGCTCGAACAATTCGGTGGTGCTCAAGGTGAACTGGCGGCTGCTAGCCGTTATTTCACTCAAGCGTTGGCGGAAGACGATCCGGGGCGTAAAGACCTGCTCATGGACATCGCGACCGAGGAGCTCAGTCACCTGGAGATCGTCGGCTCCATCATCGTCATGCTCAACAAAGGGGCCAAAGGTCGCCTTGCAGAGGGCGTAGAAGAGGAGGGTGAGTTGTATCGAGCGATCAATGGTGCGGGCAACGACTCCCATATCACCAGCATCTTGTACGGTGCCGGCGCTCCGCTCACCAATTCGGCTGGCGTCCCTTGGAGCGCTGCCTATGTCGATACCATAGGCGAGCCAACAGCAGATTTTCGTTCGAACATCGCCGCTGAAGCGCGGGCCAAGATCGTCTACGAGCGTCTGATGAACGTGACTGATGACCCAGGCGTGAAAGAGGCGCTGGGCTTCCTCATGACGCGAGAGATCGCCCATCAGCTTTCCTTTGAGAAGGCGCTTCACGCCATTCAGCCGAACTTCCCCCAAGGCAAGCTCCCCGGCATGCCGGAGTTCACCAACAAGTATTTCAACATGTCCGGTGAGCCCAATGTGCGCGGCCCTTGGAACGAGGGCAGCGAGTGGGAGTACGTGGAAAATCCATCCGCAGCTGTTGATGGGGGAGATGGCACCGCTTCGGTGACGCTGACTCCTGCCGAGGCTGAAACGGTCGAGGCGATGAAGCTTCGGACGATGTCCGATCCAACCACCAACCCGGTCACCGGAGCGGATCTTGGCTCCGGCTTGATCAATGGCAAAGACTGAGCTGCCGGAGGCTTCATGAACACTCTGCGCAAGAAAGCCTCGCCACATCGCCTGGTTGGCGTTGAGCACCTCATGTGTCAAGCGTTGGCCGAATTTGAAGCTGAGTCCCGCTTGGCCTGTCGAGCTCTCCGTGTACGCATGGCCGTAATGACCTTCGGAGTCGGCTCGCTTCTACCGAACGACCTTCCCGGCGATGCGCCGGAAGTCGAGCGGCCAGAAACTTTTCTGAGTAACACCCTGCACTGATCACTACCGTCTAGGAGATAACCAATGGCTGCACGGAAAACTGTTGAAGACCTGTTTATCCACGAACTGTCTGACGTGTATAGCGCAGAGAAGCAGATCACCAAGGCGCTGCCTCGGTTGGCCAGGGCCGCCACCAATCCATTGTTGGCCGACGCCTTCACGTCCCACCTGGCCGAAACCCAGGGTCAGATCGAGCGCATCGACCAACTGGTGGAGTCGGCAGGCTTGAAGCTCAAGCGGATGAAGTGCGTTGCGATGGAGGGGCTGGTCGAGGAGAGCAAGGAGCTACTCGATGAAATCGAAAAAGGCGCGGTGCTCGATGCAGCGTTGATCGGGGCTTGCCAGAAGGTGGAGCACTACGAGATCGCCAGCTACGGAACGCTGATCGCCATGGCCAAGCACCTGGGAATGAAGGAAGCAGTGTCGTTGCTGGGCGATACCTTGGCCGAGGAAAAAGCAGCGGACGACAAGCTTTCTGCAATTGCTGAAGAAGGTGGCAACCAGGCGGCAACACTCGAAAAATGATGGCTGATGCCCGGTGCAGGATGCGCCGGGCTTGTACAGCGCTATCCATCCACCCAATTGGTGCATTCTCGACAACACTGTGTCAGGCGCTACGCTTCTGTGCAGTTTAGCGACGACGGTGCCTTGAAGTTGACGAACATCGCAGAGAGTCCACAATTTTGGGATCTGCATTAGCCGGCTTCAATGGCCCGCGACAAATTCAGCGACCTCGTCGTATTTCTAGCAGTGGCGCAGGAAAGACATTTTACCCGTGCGGCGGCCAAGCTTCGTGTTACACAGTCAGCGGTTAGTTACTCAGTGCGTCAACTGGAGTCCCGTCTGGGGGACAACTTGTTCAAAGGACGTTCTGATGCGGCTGCCGACGCAGCGGGCCAGTGAAGTCGGGCGCTTGCTACCGCATCAGTGGAGGCCTGCCGCTGCTTCATAGGCGGAGCTGAGCGAGCACATCCTCTGATGACATGACTTGGGCATATTCAGTGCCCAGTATGGCCAAGGCCAGCTCATAAACGGTTAAGGCGTCCCAACACGTTCCTTGCGGCCCGGTTACGGGTACAGCAGTCGTGGCATCCGCAGGAAGAATAATTTCGTACCCAAGCGCTTTCCCGGCCCGGATAGTGGCATCCATGCTGTTGTGAACCACAACGCCCGTCAAAACAATGCGTTTTACTTGCATATTTTTGAGAATGGCATCCAATTGGGTTCCTATGAATGCGCAGTTCTCATGCTTGATAATGACAATCTCGCCCTCTACCGGTGCCACTTCTTTCTTGATCCCATTCCAAGGGCCATGAACGTAATAGCTGGAGGTGGGATTTTCTTCATCATGCTTCACATGAAGGACAGGCCAGCCACTGGATCGCCAGTGCCAAAGAAGGCGTTGGATAACTGACAAATAGCCAGGGTGGCTTTTACCATTCCAAACAGGTTGATCGATAGCATCCTGAACATCGAGGATAATCAGGGGGATGCTAGGCGTATCCTTCATGCGAGGTCGTCTCCTTACGATGGAGGCTTAGTGTGCTGCAACGTATTCCCGTCAACAAGCAGCGCAGGCGCGCTAGGGTGCCGGTGCTGCAACGAGGCCACTAAGGACGGGCTGCTACCTGTCAGTGGATTCCGACCCAGCTCACGCAAGGTGCGTTGGGCGGACGCCTACTTTTTTCACCCCTTGGCTCAAGCTGAACCTCGGATTACTGGTTTCACCGCGCTTTGAAGCCCTTATACTGTCCGTTTGCCAACGGTCAAGGAGAGACTATGACGCCGACTATTTTCAAAGGTGATTGTTCTGCAAAATTTGCAGTGCTTTGCGTAGAAGGGCGGGTCTGATGCGCGTTGGAAGAATCATCGCGATGGTTGGAACCACGCTTTCGTTGATGACATGGCCGGTAATGGCATCAGCAGACCTATCGTCCCAGCCAGCAGAGCATTTCAGCCTGCAGCGAATTTCTGTGCAGGTTGAAGGTTCCGGCAAGGACGTCATATTGATCCCAGGCCTGGCATCGTCTCGAAAGGTATGGGATGACCTAGTCCCCAAATTAAGGCAAAGCTATCGCCTTCACCTGGTTGAGCTGGCAGGTTTCGCCGGGTCGCCTGCCGTATCCGAAACCAAGGGGAAAGTCATTGCCCCTGCGGTCGAAGAGATCGCTGACTACATCCACTCTCAGCGGATCAAGGCACCGGTGATCATCGGTCACTCTCTGGGAGGAGAGGCAGCTTTGATGCTTGGAGCTCGCCATCCCGATCAGGTGGGCCGATTGCTGATCGTTGATGCGCTTCCCTTTTACAGCTTGTTAGTCGACCCTTCGGCCACCACCGAAACTGCTACAGCGCCTGCTGCTGTGATGCGTGATTCGCTAATGGCTGCATCTGCTGAGCAAAACGAAGCCATGCAAACTGCATCCATCGCTCGGCTTGTTAAAAATGAAGCGTTTAGGCCAGGTTTGGTCGCTGACAGTATCCGCTCGGATCGCAGAACGGTGGCCGATGCTGTCTATGAATTGATGGTCACCGATTTGCGACCTGAACTCAGCCGCATCACCGTGCCGGTGGAGGTCGTGTACGCATATGACCCAATGTATGGCGTGCCTTCATCCAGCGTGGATGCGATGTTCCATCAGGCCTATACCTCAGCACGCGACATCCGGTTAAAGCGCATTGACGGCAGTTTTCACTTCGTAATGCTTGACCAGCCGGAGAAGTTTGCCCGCACCGCTCTGACATTTCTCAGCAAGTGAATCCCATTTGGCCTAACCCGCGATTAGCTGTTGCGCTTGGGTCGATATGTAGGCTGTAACCGAAAAAAATGCTGTACGAGTTAACTCAAGGAACTCGAATGAAGGGACAAAGGAAGGTCGTGTGGTCGCAGGTACTGCTCTCAATGCTGGGTATCGCTTTGGGCGCTGCCTTACATGGCTGGGGGATAGTCGGATTTTGGGGGATGATCACCATCATGATGATCCCGAACGTCGTTTTCATGGTCATGCAGGTATACGCGGAACGCTACAAGCAGGATATTGCGCGATGAAAATCGTTCCGACTTACCACCGCAAGCGGAGCGCGCAGCCCATGGAGGGGCGGAGGCGAGAGGATGGAAGCCCGGTAGGGCCGTGACCCTGGCAGCGCCAGGGGTGCGGTACACGACAGCCGCTCTCCCGAAGGGGGACTCGCCCAAGGCCCCATTCACTCAAAGCTGATGCAGGCGCTATTGGCTGGATCGGCTATTTGTAGGGGGTGGTGTAGCAGTTGAAGAGCGATGTACATGGGCACCGGTTGGATCGGTGATTTGAATGACATTACCGTGCTGCCAGCCATCCGCCTGTGGATCTGCATCAGGAATACGAATGTCAGCCCGCTCAGCTTTGGTTTTTGCAGCATCCACACCCAGGCGCCGATTGCGCTGTTCGACCATCGCCGGGTCTGCCTGCCCATCTGCGGTAAAGCCCATCATCAACTGCGGCACACCCACTGGCAGCGCTTTGTCCTGATCGGTGTGCCAGGTATGCCATGTCTTCCCATAGGTATGCGCCAGGCGCTCCATCAGGGCATGCTCAGCAGGCGCAGGAATGCCTGGAGCGATCAGCTGCCCAGAAGAGACCTCGTAACCATGGCTGTGCCACATCGCCTTCTCTTTGGGTGGCAACCCGGCAAAAAGCTTCTCGTCGATGATGTACTCGACGCCCATGATCTTCGCACCCTTGGTATTGCCGTCGAATATCACGCACTGAATGACATCCTCGTTGAGGATGGAGCAGTAATGGTGCGCTTCCATCTGCACGTCCGGATGGCCGTTGTAGAAGTGAAAGCCATCCAGGTAGGCATTGATGGCCTCAATGGGCGGCTTGGACTGCAGCGTCGCGGCGCCGGCTTCCAGCAGCTGGGTTTTAGCAGACTCGGGCCTGCCTGGTGTCTCCACAGGAGACTTCGTTTCGGGAGCGGAGCAGGCCCACAGCAGAGTGCAGGCGAGGGGAAGAGTTATCGTTTGGAATAGCTGTCGCATGAGAACGGCTCTGGCTGGTGTCCTTAGAGGACAGCCTTGGCCGATGAAGCGGACAGCCCAGCGGACGAATGGCCCGAGTCGATGAAGAATTTGCGGGCAAAAGAAAGCCCGCTGCTAGGCGGGCAAGGGAGCTTCTATCACACGTAGGGATAGCTAACGTTCCCACACCGTATGTGAAAAGGACGTGAATACACGCGACGGTGAAGGCGCTGTCTGTCCAACCCCGCATTTAAAGTGGATTTAGTCTAGCGGTTGCGCACGGTATCCAATGCAGGTGACCAGACGTTATGTCCGCAGCGTTCACACACGACTGAGTCTTGAGCTTCATGGAAGGTTGGGAAGCCGCAGCTGACACAGCAGTGCAAGCCAGCGTTCGGCGGCGCCAGGTACTCTGGACGATGTTCGACTGGTAGCACCGACAGCCCTGGCCGGGTGTCATCTGGCCCATAGAAATACAGACTGATATCGCCATCGGTTTCCAATAGGCCGAGTCGAACCTGGCCGAGATGCTCCACTCCTTGTTGGCGCAGCTCCATGAAGAGCTCGTTGGACGAGATGTTCAAATTCCGCAGCGAATGGATCTCGTACATTCCGTCCTTTACGACCGTGATGGGCAACCCATCGATCCAGGCCTCGCATGTTCTGCTGCGCCTCATCATGTAGACAGTTCCGCGATAGAGCAGCAAAAGCGTGAGGAAAACCAATGCGACCGGGAGGAGGGGTACATCTTCGTAAAAGGTAACATCGCCTGCGGCTGAGCCCAAGGTGAGGATCACCACGAGCTCGAAACGGGACAGCTGCCTAATTCCGCGTCGACCACTGAATTTCAGAAAGAAGAATACGGCTAGAAACGCCGCTGAAACGCGGAGAGCGACCTCTAGTAGAAAGGTCAGTGGGAACTCGCCAATGAGCATCCGCTGCAGGTCAAATGAAACCATTTGCCGTAACCCATCCTTCGCAATCTCCTGTTACGGGTTGACCCGCATTTCGCGTTCTTGGTTCAGGGGTGGTGTCAGCGAGACACCTAATCTTGGTTGTTGCTAGGAAGCCAGGGAGGCTGGAGACTTGAATTGACATGATTGCCTTTGGCAATGATATGATTGCTAAAAGCAAGCATTGAGACTGGTCATGCATAACACCTTGCGGGAGCGCGCAGACGTCATCCGCTCATTCAATCGTTTTTATACGCACCAGATGGGGTTGCTCGACGAACATCTGCTTCGATCAGAGTTTTCCCTAACTGAAGCTAGGATCCTATTTGAGCTTGGCGCAGGTCGCCCACTCACCAGCGTTGATCTTAGGAGTCACCTCAGCCTAGATGCTGGGTATATGAGCAGGGTAATAACAGGCCTGGAGAAACGTGGCCTGATTGAGAAGGTACGCTCTGACCAAGATGCTCGAGCTTACGAGATCCACCTGACCCATGAGGGACAGAGAACCCTGGCATCGCTTGAGGAGGTATCTCGAGACGCGGTGATGGCCCTAATTGAGCCTCTGTCCGAGCCCCAGCAGCGGCAACTGACTGAGGCAATGAAGCAAATTGAAGGGCTTCTTGGTAAAGCAGATCGCTCCTACCTACTACGTGATCCCCAGCCTGGCGACATGGGGCTGGTCGTTCAGCAGCAGGCCGCACTCTACTCAGGTGAGTACGGTTGGAATTCTGAGTTCGAGGCCTTGGTGGCTGAGATCGTGGCGAAGTACCTCCGTGAATTCGACCCCACCCGCGAGCGTTGCTGGATCGCAGAGCAGAGCGGCCACGTGGTGGGATCAATTTTCGTCGTTCGGCACGACGAGAACACTGCCAAACTGAGGATGTTGTACGTCGACGCTCGTGCGAGAGGCCTGGGTATTGGTAAGCGCCTGGTTGATGAGACACTACGATTCGCTCGTCAGGCTGGTTACAAAAGGATGATCCTCTGGACGACCAGCAATCTCACGACCGCCCGTAAGCTCTATCAGGGGGCCGGTTTTGAGCTTATTGAAGAGGAGGAGGTCAACAGCTTCGGCAAAGATTTGATTAGCCAGACCTGGGCTCGCGATCTCTAGCTGTCTTCAGCTTGTCCGGGCTGCATTGACCAACTGACGAGAAAACGCTTAACTGTACGAATATACAGTATAGGCGTTTTCGTCATGGTCACCATCCTCGGCCCCCTCGAACCAAGCGGTGCGGAACTCCCGCTCTTTGCCTTTCATGTCCCGGCAGGTTTTCCTTCGCCAGCAGCTGACCATCTCGAAAAACGCATTTCCTTGGATGAGCTGCTCGACGTCCGGGCGCCGCACATATACCTGGTGCGTGTTGAGGGCGACTCTATGATCGGTGCCGGCATTTACCCGGGCGACCTCGTGATAGTGGATCGCTCCATCGAGGCTGAGCCAGGCCACATTGTCATCGCCGCAGTGAACTGCGAACCGCTCTGCAAACGCCTTGCCCGTGACGGTAGTCAAGTGGTGCTTAAATCGGAGAATCCGCGCTACCCATCAAGGTATCTGCTGGAGGGTGAAGAGCTTCAGGTATGGGGTGTTGTCACCTTTAGCGTGCGCAGTCATGACAAAGCCTGAGCGAGTCTTCGCCCTCATCGACTGCAATAGCTTCTATGCCAGTTGCGAGCGCGTATTCCGCCTCGACATTCGCAACAAGCCGGTAGTGGTGTTGAGCAACAACGACGGCTGTGTAATCGCTCGCTCAGCGGATGCCAAGCCTTTCGTGAAGATGGGTGAGCCGTACTTCCAGATAAAGGACAAGCTCCGTAAGCATGGCATCGTGGCGTGCTCGTCGAACTATGAGCTCTACGGCGACATGAGTGAGCGCGTCATGACTGTCATTGAGTCCATGGTGCCGGCAGCTGAGGTCTACAGTATCGACGAGGCCTTCGCTGAGCTCACGGGTATGTCTGGAGATCTAGAGCGGCTGGGCAGGCAGATTCGAGCCGAGGTATACCGGCGCACGGGCATCCCAGTCGGCGTCGGTATTGCCTCGACGAAGACCTTGGCGAAGCTAGCCAATCATGCTGCCAAAAAATGGCAGAGCCATACCGGTGGCGTTGTAGATCTGCGCGATGAAGTGAAGCGCAACTGGGTTCTCAAGAAATGCGATGCGGGAGACGTCTGGGGTATCGGTCGTCGCCTTTCCGCCCACCTGGCGGCAATGGATATCCGCACTGCTTGGGAGCTGGCCCATGCCGACGCCTGGTCGCTCAGAAAGCAGTTCAGCGTGGTAGTGGAGAAGACAGCCAGGGAGTTGGCCGGCACCGCCTGCCTCGAGCTGGACGAGCCTGACCCACCCAAAAAGGAGATCTGCTGCAGCCGCATGTTCGGTACCCGCCTCACCGAACTGGCCCCAATCAAGGAAGCGGTGGCCACCTACACGTCCAGGGCTGCCGAGAAGCTCCGTGCCCAGCAGTCACTTTGCAAACGACTACGGGTGAGCATCCGCACTGGCATGTTCAATCCGGAAGAGGCGAAATACGCCAACGGTGTCTTGGTCGAGCTACCGTATCCAACGGACGACACGCGTTTGCTGACAAAGGCAGCGCAGGAGGGCGTGGAGCGAATATTCCGTGAGGGTTTCCGCTACAGCAAGGCAGAGGTGTTGCTGCTCGACCTCAGCCAGCCTAACGAGGTTACCGGTGACCTGTTCGCGGCAGCACAGCCGGTGGCGAGTGAGAAGCTGATGGGCGTGCTCGATGCGGTGAATGGCAGGTGGGGTAGGGGAACGATGCGGTTGGCTAGCGTGCCTGTAGATCCTAGCTGGGGTATGCGTCGAGAGATGATGAGCCAGAGCTTCACAACGCGTGTGGATGAGCTCTGGACGGTTTACTGCAAATAGGGTGGTAGTACCTGAGCAAGGCCAGGGATTTCATTTCTCTGGCCCTGATCAACCTCATCGGTTGTCTTCAGTCATGCCGCTATCTTCGTCTTGTACAGCTTGCGAAGCTTCGTTAAGGTCGCTCTGGTCATTGTCGGACTTTGGCCCAGTGGAATGGCCGCCCGTACCGCCTTGATGAACTGCACTGCCGGCTCCTTGTTGATCACCTTGGTGGTTGCCACTTAAGCCCTGGCCGCCTCCTTGGGATTCATGTTGCCGTTCCATGTTGGACTGGCCACCTGGCATCTGTCCGCCTCTTTGTCCTGGCTCAGATGGCCGGTGTGCATCGTTCTCGAAGCCATCGGGGTTGTTCTGAGTGCTGCCGCCTTGCTGGCCAGTCTTGTCTTGATCGTTTGTCATGATCTCGCACCTCGTCGGTTCACACAGGGGAACCTGTGTTTATTTCGGATGCTGGGCGGAATCGGCTGGATTCCTTTACTTCTGTATTAGCTGACAGAGGGCGCGAAAGGTCTCCAAGCGCAACGTATTGCACAATAAAGGTCGCTGCTACGTGAATGATAAATTGCGAAGGAATGTCCGATGATGGCATTTGGCCTGGTTGCGAGATAAGCTCGGGCTTCAGATTATTCAAGGAAGACTATGAACAGGTTCATTGCTGTCATTGGGATGTGCTTCTTGCTCGGTGCATGCGCCACGTCCCACTACACCGCTGGGCGCGACTTCCCATCGGCGGGTGTAGCGAGCATCACCAAAGGAAAGACCACGACAACGGAGCTGAAAAATATGTTCGGTGAGCCATACACGAAGAGTGCTGTGAGCGAGACCGATGAGAAGTGGATCTACACGTACACTTCTGGCTCTGCCCATGCGCAGAGCTATGTTGTGACGATGAAGGTCACCACCACCGGTACGCAGAAGACGTTGGATGTGCTCATCCGCGATGATGTAGTCATCAACTACACATTCAGCGAAGGGCCCGCTCCTGGTAGCAGTACAGCCACCTATTGATGAGGGAGGCACCTGATTGGACAGAACGTATGCCTTTGTTGATGAGTCAGGTAACTCTGACCTAGACACATCCAAGGCTGGGAGCTCTGGCTTCTTTGTGGTTTGCTCCATCCTTGTGGCTGAGAAAGACCTGCAGGCCGCCTACCAGCGTGCCGAGGAGCTTCGGCGGCAGCACTTCCAGACAGGCGAAATCAAGTCCAGTAAGGTGCGTGCGAAGGATGCTCAACGACGCGTTCGTATCCTTACCGACCTGGCGAAGCTTCCGATCAAGCTCTATTTCGTGGTGGTGGAAAAGGAGCGCATCTACAAAGATGGGGGCCTGCAATTCAAAACCTCATTCGTAAAGCATATCAACGGATTGCTCTACAGCCGGCTTTTCAGGAACTGCCGCAATCTACAGATGACAGTGGATGAGCATGGCGGAGTTGAGTTCCAGCAGAGTCTGAAGGCCTACGTACAAGATCGCTACGTCGATGATCTCTTCGGGGATGACCATGCGTTCCAGACGAAATCCAGCAAGGATGATGTCCTGATTCAGGTCGCTGATTTCTTCGCGGGGTCTGTAGCCCAGATCTATGAGGAGAAGACTGTTGGCGATATTGCTGAGGTCTATAAAACGATCCTTCGCGAGCAGACCCTCGGCCTTCTGGAGTGGCCACCCAAGTTCAATTCGCTGCTTGCTCCGCCGATGGATGAGTCCAGCTACGCGGACTACCAGGTGCATCAGGAAGCTCTCCGGCAAGCAGAACTTTTCGTCGAAAAGGCCGGCCAACACCCGGACGAGGACGAGCGTCTACAGGTCAGCATCCTGGATTACCTGAGATTTCAGAGTGAGTTCGTCACGAAGGATTACATCCCTACAGCCGCGATCTTGGCCCATCTCGGTGACAAAGGCTTTGGCGATCTCTCCGAGCAGCGGGTCAGATCAAGTGGTATTGCGAAGCTGCGGGACGCCGATGTCATCATCACAAGTACGTCCAAAGGCTACAAAATCCCGCAGACAAGAGCCGACATCAATGACTTTTTGGAGATGGCATCTGGCGTGGTCGTGCCATTGCTTGAGCGTGTCAAAAAGGCCCGTGAGGTCTATAAGCTGAGTAGTCGTGGTGAGTACGATATCATCAAGGTGTCCAGGCTTATGGATCTGGAGAAGCTCCTATCCTCACTTGATGCCTTCGCCCCAGACAAATGATTGATAAGGCCATGCATAATTTCCTTGTCTCGAGAAGTTTCCAGGCTAGTTAAACCGAACGAAGATCCAGCACCAACGTCCTATTAAAGGACATCGCTCGCGGGATGCTTTAGGATGTTCCGCCTGTTTCCCTTAACTTTGAGGATCGAATATGTCTCGTCTGGCAGAGTTTCGTCAGCTTGAACAGCAACTCGCAGCACAACTCGCAGAGCTGGAAGCGCTGAAAGGTAGCTCCGAACTGCAGAAAGAAATCGAATTTGAAACCAAGCTTCGTGACCTGCTTAACAAGTACGGCTACAGCTTGCGCGACATCATCAACATCCTCGATCCGCAGGCCAGCCGCCGCACCGCTGCTCCTGCTGCAGCTGAAAAGGCCCCGCGTCGTGCGCGGCAGGTGAAGCAGTACAAGAACCCGCACAACGGCGAAATCATCGAGACCAAGGGCGGCAATCACAAGCTGCTCAAAGAATGGAAAGCCGAGTACGGCTCTGATGTGGTGGAAGGCTGGCTCGCCCAGTAACGCGCTCCACAGGTGGTTTGCTAAAGCCCCCTCACGGGGGCTTTTTCTATTGTGATGCTGTCAGGTGATACACCTGAGCGACTCATCACCCCCAGCGAAGGCCTGCCTCGTTCCAGCAACTGATCTGGTCTCATCGCAGGCGCATTTCGTCCGCAGTACCTATGCAGCCAGACATTTTCCGAATACTGTATGCACATACAGTAATAGGGAGTGCCGCCATGACAGGCACCAATCTGCCCGTAATGTCGATCCAAGAGTGGCGGCAGCTACTCAACGACACCGAGGCCCTGCTTCTCGCACCTAAGAAACATCACAGGGAGCTTCTGCATCACGCATATGCGCTACGTGATACGCATGCCGTAGACTCAGGAACCTTGGCTGACATGTTGGAGCTCGCCGACGAAGCATTGATGTACGCCCATTCCGTCCAGGCTGATCAGCATTGGTAGGCTAAACACAAGCCTTGATGGCATCGCGTCGTGTGGGATCGCTATGGCGAAAGGGAGGGATCATGAAAAGAGATCTGAGCAAGGTGCTCATGCCCGACCATCCGCTGTACACCGAGGCTGTGGAGGCGCTGAAGGTTTACCATCAGGCCCAGGCTGATGGAGTCGTGGGGATTGAGCTCGAGCGTCTGCGGTTGATGGCTGAGCATCGTTTTCAGGCTGTCACCGACTACCAGTTGCATGCTCTTGGCGGGCCCGCTGAAAAAGATCATTAACAGATGGCCTACCTGAGACTGATCTCCTGCAGCAAAGTGCAGAATTTGCCTTTTGCTCGCGGCTCAGCGGCAACTTGGAGAAAGGCATGAGGCCCACTGACGCGATACGAGGAAAGGAAGCGGACATCCGGCGCCTCATCGAGGCCTATGGCTTCATTGAGCCCAAACTCTTCGGCTCTGCTGCTCGAGGCGATGATCACGAAGGGAGTGACCTTGATCTGCTCGCCATCATCCCTCCAGCAATGGCCGGCAAGATTTCCTTGTTCGACATCGCCGAGCTCGAGGATGAGCTCCAGGCCATGGTGGGGGTGCCAGTCGACTTCCACGTCTGCAACAACATGCCTGAGCACCTCAGGCAATCCATTGAGCGTGAGATGGTTACGCTGTAGCTGTGAACATGCTTGCGATGATCCTAGCGTCAAGCAGGGCATGGTGAGGCAGTTCTTCCCCATCGTTCGTCGCGGTCAGGGTCGTGGCATCAGTGGGGAAATTCCTCACGTTCTGGGGCCATTTCCCATCGTCATAGGCGAGCTCGCAGAACAGCTCCCAGTCGTAGGCAGGTACGTCTGTGACAATCTCGAGCTCTTCGTCATAGGTTGCCAGCAACCGCAGGAGCGCCGCTCTGGCCTCGATGATTGGCATGGCGTACTCACCACCCCACAACTGCGGCAGTACGATCTCTATCACGAAATCACTGCAGTCTTCTTCTCGCCACGCGTCGATCACTTCCACGTAGAATTCCCGGCGATCCTGGCCAACAAGAGCCAGGGAGATCAGCTTTGCCTGCGCGGTGAGCTGAGTAAACTCACAATCGAGAAAGATCCTCATTTGTTGGAACCTCTGCAATGACTAGGGCCCGCCTGAAATTGTCCCAGGAAGGCTGCCTGTGGGAAATCGCCTTGGCGTTTCTCGGCCCCGAAAAGCTGTGGGAAACGATTGTAGATCTGTGGGACGGAGCGAGCCCTCCCACAAGGCCGACCGTCGAGCACCTGTCGACCGACACGCTACCCGCAGATGTCGTGAATATACTGAAAATTGCCCAGGTGCGAGTCGGGGCCCTCGTTCCGGATCGCGTGCCTGTACCAGGTGTTGTCACGTTGTACGCCCGGCACGCCAATGACCTCGCCGATGGGATCCTGGCAAGACTGCCGAGAGGCGAGCTCACCCGTACCTTGCGGGGATCGCAGTTAGAAGTCGAACTTGGCCTGTGACGTCCACCTGCGGCAGGGAGAAGTGATGTGACGATTGATCATCGGCTGCGGAGGCTGGAGATCGCGAGGCGCAGAGCGCTGTGGGCACTTGCCGATCTACAGCCTGGAGATGCCCGCGCTGAAAAGGTGCTGGCTGAACTCGACGAGGTTGACCAGGGCCTGCAGGACATCGTGAGTGGTGATCAGCTCTACGCCCAGGAGCTCGTCAATGTCGTCACCACGAAGCTCCACAACGGCATTCAGCTGGTTGTCGAGGACAGCATCCCCGAGCCATGGCTGCAGCGCTTCCAAGCGGCGAGTGTTGGCTCTACACGCCTGGCAGAGGGGCCCTATCTGCGCGACTTCGAGAAGTTCGTGGCCGTGTGGCACCAGGAACTTGAGCACCTGAACGCCCATCGCAGCAAGAGGTCGCGATGAAGAGAACGATCCTGGGTATGGCAGAGGCCGGCGAGCCGCTCTTGCAGCAGGCTCTTCATGCCATCCGGGCCCATCAGTAGGCTGTGGATGAAGGGCGACCAGCCGAGGAGGTCGAAAGGCTCCGTCTTGAGGCTGATCACCTGTATCAAACCGTCATCGACTACCAGTTGCTCCTATTGGGTAGGGTGGTTCAAACCCAGCACTGATAGTCCGCCTGAGTGGTTGGGCCTCGCCGAGTTATGAGGCCGTATTGCCACCAAGTTCTGACTGCCCGGAGGAGGGCGGATCAGGCAGCAAACAAAGACTTAACTCCATCCTTCAAGAATGACCAGTTGCTGATAACCAGCGAGATTGCTGTGGAAATCAGGATGCTGAGGATGGCCCACTTCACCGTAGCCTTAACCCCTGACTTACCCTCCTCTTGGACAGGTCGAATGATATTTTTATAGATGTGCTCATAACCCTCTGACACCACGCGGATGCTATCGAAATGGCTCTGAATCTCGCGCAGTGGGCCGGACAACGGCTTGAGGAGTTCGTTTGATGCTACGTGTTTGTTGACCTCATCTATCTGACGCTTCGTGTCGCTGATTCGATTGGTCAGGGCGCTGGGATTGAAAGTCAGGATGTCGGTGATGCGCTGATCCAGGGCGACGTATTCCGTTTCAATCTTCTCAGCCAATGCTGCGACGTAGCGGTGAGTGCCGTCGTCGACGAAACAGATGATAATTGGCTTGAAGCCATCCTCACCAATTTCCGAGTAGTCGACCACTCCAGCTTGATCGAGCTTGTAAAGCAGATACTCCAGTGCATTCCAGTTGCCTACAAGGCTACCCAGATCAGCCGTGACATCGGAATTGTTGAAGTCAACGCCTCCTTTTTCGTCCGCATGGCGGATTAGGCAGAGCAGAATTCTGAGCTCTTGCAACGTTGTGATTTGGTCATCCATTGTTGTCATGTAAACCGGTGTACTCAGCTTGCAAAGATGATGGCCTGAACCTGTAAGGCCTATCTCTGATCAATGTGAACAGAGCGAACAGAAGCGGCCAGGCGCCAGGCCGGGTTTATCGCACACCCCGAGCAAAACGCCTAGATGGCGTGGCCTCATCCAACGGGCAGAACCGCTACATTCAGAACGGAACCGCCTGAACAAAGGTCACCATCCTTTTCGGGTCAGAAGCGCAAGCGGAGCGCGCCGGCCCGGAGGGCCATAGGCGAGAGGATGGAAGCCCGCAGGGCCAAAACCGGGCACTGCCAGGGTTTGGTGCACGACAGCTGTCCCCGGAGGGGCGAGCCAGCAAATTTGCGGATTCAAGAAATCCCTGGAGCCCTTGCCACGCCTGACTTACAGCGAGAAAGTATTCTAGTTTTTCGGATTTATTTGCGGATTTTTCCGCACACCGTGCGCATGTCACGGCGCTTCAGGCGGCACAAGCTTGCAGGCCGGCTTACCGTTCTTGGTGATCACGAACGAGTGCCCCTGCTGCAGGAGCTTCATGATTCTCCGGAAACGCCGTCTTGCCTGCGTTGCGCTGATCACCTGCATGCTGAAGCCTCCCATGGCGAAGAAGGTATGCACGGAGTTGAAGGTGGCCAGCATCCGAAGCCAGCCACCCCCCAGTTCACTCACATTTCAGGATGGATGTCGTCGAAGAAGTTGACGTTCAGCTCGATCTCCAAGGTGCCGAATCGGGCCAGCAGATCATCTCGCAGAGCTCCCTCGGCATACGGCTCAACGTCCACCCAGTAGCTGTAGATCATCCCGTCATCCGAGGTGTTCGCGGTTACTTCGGCCTCTGCCAGAAGCTCCGCATCCTCCAGCGATATCTTCAGCTCATTGGCCAGCGCTTGCGCCATGCTCATGCTGGGGCGGTGCTCCTCGCTTTCAGCGACCTGCTGGTGCTCCATGTACTCCCATTCAGTCCTGCGATCACGGTCTGCATCCGTTTCGCTCCCGGTGATGGAAATACCGTCTTCCTGGGGATTCCACGCGCACTTGGACACCCATTCCACGAACACTTGGACAGTGATTCCACGCTGACTTGGACACCCATTCCACGAACACTTGGACACTGATTCCACGAGCACTTGGACAGTGAGCGCTCACTGATCAGCCCCAAGCTCAGGCAGGCAGCAACGCAGGACTATTCACTACCATCGACCTCTTTTTCGAAGCGAAGAGGTCGTCGTGGAGCGTTTATCCATGCGTAAAATCCGAGAGGTACTACGCCTAAAGTTCGACGCCGGCCTGTCCGTGCGCAAGATCGCCGCAAGCCTGCAAATCAGTAGCGGCAGTGCTGGCAATTACCTGCACCGGTTCAACGCCTGCGGGCTGACTTGGCCAACGTCATTGTCGGATGCCGAGCTAGAACGGCTTCTGTTCCCACCGGCCCCAACAGTACCCAGCGATCAACGCCCGATACCAGACTGGGCATGGGTGCACACCGAACTACGCCGCCCCGGCGTAACCCTGGCCCTGCTCTGGCAGGAGTACCGGCTCAGCCACCCGCAAGGCTTCCAATACAGCTGGTTCTGCGAGCACTACCGCTTGTGGGCCGCCAAGGTCGACGTGGCCATGCGCCAGGAGCACCGCGCCGGCGAGAAGTTGTTCGTCGATTACGCGGGCCAAACCGTACCGGTCATCGACCGGCAGACCGGTGAAATCCGCCAGGCCCAGGTTTTCGTCGCCGTTCTCGGTGCATCCAGTTACACCTTCGCCGAAGCCACCTGGTCACAAACGCTGCCTGACTGGCTGGGCTCGCATGCGCGCTGCTTGGCATTTTTGGGGGCGGCCCCACAGATCCTAGTGCCCGACAACCTGCGCAGCGGTGTCAGCAAGGCGCATCGCTACGAGCCCGACATCAACCCCAGCTACCGCGACCTGGCCGAGCATTACGGCATCGCCGTCGTGCCTGCCCGTGCGCGTAAGCCCAAGGACAAAGCCAAGGTCGAGGTCGGCGTCCAGGTGGTTGAACGCTGGATCCTGGCGGCATTGCGCAACCGCCAGTTCTTCTCGCTGGGCGAACTCAACACCGCTATCGCACTGCTGCTGGATCGGCTCAACCACAAGCCCTTCAAAAAGCTGCCCGGCTCACGCCGGTCGGCCTTCGAAGCCATCGACCAACCTGCGTTGCAGGCCTTACCGGAACAGCCCTACGTCTACGCTGAATGGAAAAACGTACGCGTCCACATCGACTACCACGTCGAAGTGGACGGCCACTTCTACTCGGTGCCGTACCAACTGGTGAAGCACCAGCTCGAAGTGCGCCTGACCGCCCAGACCGTCGAGTGCTTCCACGCGAACCAGCGTGTGGCCAGCCACCGCCGCTCGCCGCACAAAGGCCGCCACACCACGCAAACCGAGCACATGCCCAAGAGCCACCGCGAGCATGCCGAATGGACGCCACAGCGACTGATCCGCTGGGCCGAGCAGACCGGGCCCAACACCGCTGGTGTCATCGCCCACATCCTCGAACGCCGAATCCATCCGCAGCATGGCTTTCGCGCATGCCTGGGCATCCTGCGCCTGAGCAAACAGCACGGCGAAGCGCGGCTGGAGGCCGCTTGCCAGCGTGCGCTGGCACTGGGCGCGTGCAGCTACAAAAGCCTCGAATCGATCCTGCGCCAAGGGCTGGAACGGCTGCCGCTGGCCCAGCAAAACCTGCCCCTGCTGCCCGACGAACACACCAACCTGCGCGGCCCTGGCTACTACCACTGACCTGAACAAGGAACCTTGAAATGCTACCGAACCCCACCCTGGACAAGCTGCAAACCCTGCGCCTGCACGGCATGATCAAAGCGCTGAGCGAGCAACAGGCGACGCCTGACATCAACGACCTGAGCTTCGACGAACGCCTCGGCCTGATGGTCGACCGCGAGCTGACCGAGCGTGAAAACACACGGCTGACGACCCGCCTCAAGGCTGCTCGGCTGCGCCACAACGCCTGCCTGGAGGACATCGACTACCGCAGCCCTCGTGGGCTGGACAAGTCGCTGATCCTGCAACTGGGCAGCGGCCAATGGCTGCGCGATGGCCTGAACCTGATCATCGGCGGCCCCACGGGCGTGGGCAAAACCTGGCTCGCCTGCGCCCTGGCCCACAAGGCCTGCCGCGATGGTTACAGCGTGCGCTACCTACGCCTGCCACGCCTGATGGAAGAGCTGGGCCTAGCCCACGGTGATGGGCGCTTCGCCAAACTGATGACGGGGTATGCCAAGACGGACTTGCTGATCCTGGACGACTGGGGCCTGGCGCCGTTTAGCGCAGCGCAACGGCGCGACATGCTCGAACTGCTGGACGACCGCTACGGCAGCCGCTCGACGTTGGTGACCAGCCAGATGCCGGTGGACAAATGGCATGCACTGATCGGCGATCCGACCCTGGGCGATGCAATCCTCGACCGGCTGGTGCACAACGCTTATCGGATCGAACTGAAGGGTGAATCGATGCGTAAACGCACGACGAAATTGACGGTGGCAGGGGCTTCAGACTAACAATGCAACCCTGCGTCGCTGCGCTCCGACTGCCTGTCCAAGTGGACGTGGATCAGGTGTCCAAGTGCGCGTGGAACGAGTGTCCAAATGAGCGTGGGCTGGGTGTCCAAGTGTCGTGGAATCCGCAGTCTTCCCCGAGCGACCACCTGCCGTCCCGCCGAATCAGGTCAACATCCGCCTTGAGGAAGAAAACCCTGCCGTAGTACACACGGTCAGGATCCTGTTTGCCTTCCCAGTCGATAGACATGCCCAACCTGAGTACGCCAGTCGCATCGTCATAGGCGGCTGACTCCACCTCGCTTTCACCGATGGTGAACTCACTGGCGTTAGTCTCGTCCATCGCGCCGGACAGCATGTGATTCAGCTCTTGATCCAGCTCGGAGAACACATCGTCCTCGTCAATCGCGTCCTTGAAATCACGCACGCCAAAGGCGGCGAGCATCAGCCGAGGATCCGTGGGGTTTCGCCGGGCGACGACAACGAGCTCGTGGTACTCCTCGAACCCTGCCTGACGCGCAAGCGCTTCTTGGGCAGCAGAAAGCTTCATGTCGTGTTCACGAGCATGCTGCTTGGCTTGCGATTTGATGATGCTGATAGGGGAAAAATCGGACATAGCAAAGTCTCCAAAACCATTCGACACTTTGGTTACCGATTGCCTGTTCACCGGGCAGCGTCTGGTTAGGGACATGCCGATGTAAAACGAGGGGGTGTATCTACGATGGGCTATTGCTTCGCGAAACAGGCGCCAGGCGACCATCACCGCCTGGCCTGATCATAGGTCAGGCAAATTTACTCCGCAAGAGCCTGCGGGAAGGGCATCGCCAGGTTGGTTTCGGGGGGGAGTGTCTTGGAGGGTTGCTCGGCTATCAGTAACGACCGCAAGCGGAGCGCGCCGGCCCACGAAGGGCCAGAGGCTTGAGGATGGAAGCCCGCAGGGCCAAAACCGGGCGCAGCCGGGGTTTGGTTCACGAGAGCCGTCCCCCGGAGGGGACAAGCCCAAACCGCATGTCGTTACTCCCCCAAACGGGGGCTAGGTAGATCGCTATCTGCTGTGGACGGTCGACCTACTCCCTACCGTCACAGAGACCTGGGCTTGGGGTCGTACCTGGACAGCTCGAGATCACGCAACTCCATCAACTCATCACTCTGGCGCATAAACTCATCTTGAGTGATTTCTTTGAGCTTAAATTTTTTGTACAGGGCATCGTACTTTTTCTGATAGATCTTTAGCGTATTAGTTTGATGAACGCTTTCCGCAGCATTACCAATGCTCTTATCTCCTTCGAATACCTTGGTCAGGTAGGTTCTGAGGGACTCAACGCTCTTATGGCCTGTCCATTCCTTGACCTTGCGCAAAAACTCTTTATCGCTAATCAGTGCTGCCTCGAATTCATCCTTGCTTTCAAATTTGTGCCGCTCAACCAATAGCGTGAACAAGTTGGTGATGAATGCATGGCGGAACATGTGAGCGCATGCCTGTTCTTCAATGCCGGCAGCATCTCTAATGTTTGCTACAATCTTGGTTATGGTCTCTGGGGTTATCGGCTTAGCCGTTCTGTCTGATATAAACAAATAGTCATTTTTGTTTTCTGGATGAGATTTTATTAGCTTTTGCCGCAAAGCCAAATAATCTTTGACATCTTTTAGTGCAACAGCATTAACTGGGAACTCACGAACAAAGCTCTCGCCACGTTTCAGCGTTACAAATTTGAGCATCGGATACTTCATAAGCATTGCATCTCGCAAGGCCGATGTCGTCAAAGATGCAATTTCTGTACGACGAGCGCCCGTGTGTTGTAGGAGGGCAAGCAATGCAAGGTGACGAGCTTTAAGAAATTCGGATTTTTCAGAATCGCGTACTGCCTGCTCCATTCGATCAACGTTGTGCTCGGAAATCGGACTCCGAGTATGTTCGCGGAAGGGCAAAGGGAAGGAGTGGTGCGATGTTGTTTTCGTTACTTTATGGTGCTTGTTAAATGTGCGAATGACTTCCTCGGTGGTCAACTTGATGGTGCCCTTTTCAGAAACGAAGTTAGGGTCGCCATGGAACTCGCCGATCCAGGTTAAAAAGTTTAGGCACTCTCTGCCAATATTTAGGGTGGTTCTGTCTTTACGCTTGGGTTTGTCTAGTCTTCTAGGATCCGACTCTTGAATAAGCTCAATAATGAAGTCTTCAAAAAATTTATCGGTTATATGGTAGGGGTCAATCCTGTATTGCCAGCAACGCTTTATTAGCTGGCTAATATAGCTCGCGTACTGGCCTATTGTTCCGCCTTTGCTGTCCTGCATGCGACCATCGGCAGAGATTTGTTCGTGTTTCTTGGAGAGTTTAAGTAAGTAAAGGTTGGCGATATTGCATGGCTCGTTGTTTGGCCATTTCATGTAGGGAAATTTATAGAAGGAATGCTTGCGCGTTTTGCCCCCTGCGTACCTTTGGAACAGATCAACATGATCAAGCGTTTCTACTAGGAATTTGTCAGTCATCTTTCTTGCCCTTGGCCGCAATGGACACGACTGATGCTTTCTGTATGGGCGGAATTTGATACATCGCAGGGTTCAAGCTGGTTATTGCGGTGATACGTTTCAATATCTCTGCAGCACGAATCTTGCGTGTGACTTCATCTTGGGCGCTTACGACGCCATCTAGTTTGCTGCGAACATCTGATAGGGTCTGGAGGAGTATCAAGTTAGCGCGTTTGTGCACATCTAGACTCAGATTGGCCTCCGCAAGCTGCTCTAGTATAGCCTCTCGAGTTCTATTATTCTTTGCGGGAGGTGGTCTTTGTTCTTCTTTTCTGATAGCCAGTGCGGCATTTTTTCGAAGACTGTCAATTGCGGAGAAGCCACCTGGCATGCGCTCTTCGCTTCGCTGCTTAAAGGTGTTTAGGCTTATCGGAGTTATGTAAATTGGCTCGTCCTCGATGCTAGTTCTCAGGTCGAGTCTTGCCAGGGATGCTTGGCTGATTAGTGCATCCCTGATTTCGGTGTTTTCGAGGTACTTGGACGGCGTTGCTATTATTGCTAGTAGTAACTTTCGCGTGTTTTCAATTGAGGCGGTTTGAATGGCCTTGCCTTCATCCCAGTTCATCTTTTTTCCTCAAAACAACAAGTATGTCTACCCGTAAGCCAGTATCACTTTCAAAAAATACTGGCTCAATGGTCATCTGATCGGTTTCCATCAGGAAATCGAAGTAGTCTGCAAGTTTTTCTGCGTCCATTACTGCCACGCTTCGGGTGCCAAATTTCGACTCAATCAGGTCAATCACATCAGTATAGTGCGTGGCGCCGCCACTGGCGATACGCTCGCTGAGGGCTTGCGACAAAGTGTTCCGAAGCTCTTTGCCAGGTAGCTCCTCGGTGATGTAGTTCCAGATGTGCGCGGGGTCAGTGTGTCCGAACATCCACTGGAGGATGCCCGCGCTGGCCCCGTAGCCACAGTGAAGGAAGACCAGCGCGAAAAACCGCCGCAGTTGATGCTGACGGATGTAGTAACGACGCCCCTGGCTATCACGCTCGACCTCAAAGTAGTCGCAGAACAGGTCAATGTTCTTGTAGTAGAGGTACACGTCGCAGGGCGTCAGAGAGCTTGTGCCGATGATGCCTGGCGACGAGAACAGCGGAAGGTGGTGATCGATGAAACCAACCTCGATCAGCTCCTTCTGAAAGTCGATCAGCGTCTGAACCATCTCCGCTGCAAGGGGATCGATGGGGCGAGCATTCCGAGCCCTTCGGCCCTTTTGACCTCGGCTGGACTTAGCGATGCGGGCGATCAGCCAGCTTTTGTCCTCGCTGAGGCAGTTGGTAGGGTCGAGGTCGCGTAACTCACTGCCACGCTTCGCCATGGTTGCTCCGACCAATAACTGGATGGCTCCGTAGTACACCCCGATGAGCTCCAGCAGGCCTGCATTGTCCCTTAACTTGCCAAAGTACACTTCCTTGGATTCTTTGAGTTCAGTCCCCGGATCTCTTCCGCTTGAACGAGTTGAAACCCCCAGATACTGCACTCCAAGCTGAGCAATGGAGGGTTCCAGGAGCGAGACAACAGTCTCGTCCGGAATGCCAGTGATGTTCACTTTGTGTTTGACAGAATACTTGGCGATGTTTATGTAGCTTTTGAGAAGCTGTGGGCCGTGTTTGAAGTGAAACTCGATCCCATCCTTGATCGATTTGAAGATAATTGGGGTGGGGACGTTTTTGAACCGTCCCATTGCGGCTCCACTAACCTTATAGACAGCAATTTCTCGGAGATCTTCTTTGCTGGGAAGCTTGAAGTCGAGGGTTGAGATCTTTTGTAAGAATGTAAATGCAGTACGGTACAATACCAAGTCCCGTTTGGTCATTCGGTCTGGGGTACCATTCGTGACCGGAACGCTTTCAAACTCACGAATGAAGCGATCTTTTCGCCAAATAAAACCTAGAATGCTGTGCAGCGGCTTGAGCCGCTTCTTTCCAGCCAAAGTATCCTTGTATAGTAGAGCGCTGACGCGAACTGAGTTAACGTTGAGACCACCATTTGGATTGGTGTGGTACATTCGATTGATATAAAGCGCGGCTCGTACTTGTGGAATTAGATCCAAAGGGATCGGAAGCGTATTCTCTTCAAGCTGAATAGGAGATATGTCAGCAAGAGTGGGGTACTTCTCTAGATATTCCTCAATTTCCTCAGGATCGGTTGTCTGCAGAAGGGACATGCAGTAGTCCGCTAGGCGGTTGTTCCAATCATAGGTGCTCAAAGCAACGGTGCTGTTGGTGCCGATCTGCTCGAGAATGTCGCACATCACATCATAGGTCAGTGCGCTCAGGCCATGTTCTACCAATTCCAAACCTTCAGCGTTTTGAAGGATATGGTCGATGACCGTCAGGGTTCGCCGAAAAGAGGCCGCCTGGGAGGCCAAGCTATTGGTGAAGCCGGGCCCAGCTGCATTCTCAGTTGAAGCGATCAACCAGCATTGCAAAGAGTTGAGCAGCTTGAGGTGCTGCGGATCGGTTAATAACGATCCGTCATACAGGTGAACACGCCAGTCCAAGTCTTGGTCTGTCCTGAACCCAAAATTGTACTTCCACACAGGATGCTTATAGCTAGAAACAAGCCAGGGAGCCGTCATGAAGTGGGCTAAGTCACGCTTCTTGAACAGGGCAGCGAAATGTGCGAGGTGTTCAGGATACTGCATGGATCATCTTCTCGTAGGCGCTTGGGCTGCAGTTCTTAATGGCAGTTTCAAGGTGAGCTTGCAGGGCTTTGTCGCGAGCCTTATGGATGTACTTCTCGACCATGTCGCAAACTGCCGCCCAGTACCTTGCCAGTCCTCGAATAGAGTGTGGCGTCTTGCTGGTTTTCACGGCCTGCCTGATGGACATCAGCGCGGTCATGCTTTCAGCAGATACAGAAACGCCCACCTCCACGATCTCGCCGTCGGCCAAGAGGTTTTCTTCCCTGGTTTTGAGGTTCTCTGGAACCTCCTTGAGCGTGTACCGGCTCAAGAATTCGTGCAGTTGCTCAAAGTCGTCAAACTTGGAGGCTCGCAGCAGGTATTCGCTGTCCTTCATAGCTTCACAGATGATGCCCTTCTGGAAGATACGTACATACCGTGTTGCGAAGAAGTCGTAGATTGCGGTCGGTAGGTAGGAGTCCAGCAAATCTCGACTCATATAAGCGTGGCCAAGCTTCCTGGCAAGCCTCGGCAAATTGTGGTTCTCAATATAATCAGCAACAGCTGCCTGGGCACGCACCCTGCTGGTAGATAGCTTCTTGATGAAATCCACCAAGTCGTCGCCTCTTTTAGCGGTGTGGGGAGATAGGCTGTCAACGAATTTTTTTCGTGTGGACGCGTATTTTTCTACTACAGTTCGATTCAGGCAATTGCTGTCTGCTGTTTTCGGATAGTTAAAGCTATTTCCGCAGGTCAGGAAGAGCTTCTGCCAGATTGGATCACCTTGCTTTTTGAGATACTGTCGTAGTGGTTCCGTGATCTCTTCCACCATGCGAACGAGCGCGGCGGCCTTTGGGTGTAGCAAGATTTTTTGCTCAGAGTTTTTGCTCCCACGTCGATCCTTGAAACCAATAAGCTCATAGCCCTTATTGGTCTTTGAGAAAGAAACCCTTTTCTTGCCATCCCAAATCACTAGGTCGTCCATGAAGGTAGTGGTGATTTCCGGGTGGTAAAGAGTAAGTAAGCACTGGAACGGCAACATACTATAAGTCGTTGGTAGGCCGAGCTTTTGTGCAAGCGCCGGAAGCTTGATGCGGTAACGGCTGCGTGCATGTTCTGTCGTGCACATGCCTTCTTCTTCAAAGGTGCGGAAAATATTAGCGACGCCAACTTTGTCAAAGTTTAGGCTGAGTCTGGGTTTTTTGTAGAAATGGTTCAGGAAGGTGCCGTTCTTGGCTTCCCTGATCCGAGTTCGTTGGGCTTTTCTGATTTGCAGAACCTCTGATATCGCCCATTTTTTGATGCATGACAGGTCACTTGTAATTTCCCCGTAAAGCAGATCAATGGCTTGGATGTCAGTGACGTGCACAGGTACTTCCGTCAGTAATTTATCTTTGATCTCGATACCGTGTTTATTCGTCGTAAGGTTGAGATCTGACCCAGGGCGAGCCTTCCCAGGCGGAAGAGGAATTGAATCTTCGTCGGCTGACCAAACGCCGGGTTTAAGGAAGCAGCGGATAATTAGGTTTCGCATGGTTCTGAAAGTGCGGCCATTCAGATCCGGGTTTTCATTGCGCTCGTATTCAGAGGTTTGGTAGTGCCAGAAAAGCTGCTCGAAGAATTCCTCCATCATTTCTGGAGACTGGAAAGCAGCAGGGGGGAACCGAAACCCTTGCTCAGAGATGAACTCGGCGAGCTTATTGAGCATCGGACTCGAGACCTTGGCGCGTTTTAGGGAGTCGCGCCTGGCTGCTTCATGGAAGGCTCGGGTGAATTCTGCGCCATGAGAGTGATACATCGCGGCCAGCTTGAGATAAACCGGCTTGCCCTTCTTGCCCTTGACCGCCCACCCAGCCCAGAAAGAAACGGTCTCTGGGTCTAGCTTGTGCTTGCTCTCTCGCCATACCTGAATGAAGTGAGGCAAGCGAATGCGCGACCAGACTGGCAATTGCAGGTCTGGAAGCGCATCGACCAAGCCAGAGAGCATTTCGATAACGGCGACAGAGCGCTGCCGGATGACGTCAGCTTCAAGTGTGAACAGATCGCCAGAGCTCAGGCTTCCAAGAAAGCTTTCGGCTAGCCAAGTGAGTTTCCCTGCATCCAGGTTTGTCAGGGTCAAGTGCTCACCTAGGCAGTGGCAATGGCAATCGAAAAGCTTGAGGGCATTCCCCTTTTGCTCACTGATAGTCGTGGGCGTCATCAAGAGCTTGCATGCCAGCTCATCATCGATGGCTTGCAGCGGGTAGTGGTGGAGGTAGGCCTTGCTTTTGATGATTGTCACGGTTTTTGATTCTCTTAAAGCCTGTCATGTGGCCTGGATCGTATAGGCTTTTAGGTTCCTTGACAATCTGTCAAATCGGCAAACTTTCAGAGCGCAGCCTGGATGCCGACCTGGCCCTGGCACTGAGCCTCAATGGCCGTGAACTGCTGCGTGACGACCCGCCGCTGAAGATTCTGCTGATGTCGGCGACCCTGGAGGGCGAGCGCCTGTCGCGGTTGCTCGACGCGGCGCCGGTAATCAGCAGCGAAGGACGCATGCACCCGGTGGATATCCGCTGGGGGCGGCCGTTCCAGCCGGGTGAGTTCATCGAGCCGCGGGTCGTCGACAGCGTGCTCCAGGCCCTGGCCGAGCAGCCCGGCAGCGTGCTGGTGTTCCTGCCCGGCCAGGCCGAGATCCGCCGTGTGCACCAGCGCCTGCAGGAGGCGCTCGGTCAGCGCCCGGACATCCTGCTCTGCCCGCTGCACGGCGAACTCGACCTCGATGCCCAGCGCGCCGCCATCGACCCGCCACCCAAGGGGCTGCGCAAGGTGGTGTTGGCGACCAACATCGCCGAAACCAGCCTGACCATCGACGGCGTGCGCGTGGTGATCGACGCGGGCCTGGCCCGGGTGCCGCGGTTCGACCCAGGCAGCGGCATGACTCGCCTCGATACCCAGCGCATTTCCCGCGCCAGCGCCACCCAGCGGGCCGGCCGTGCCGGGCGCCTGGAGCCTGGCGTGTGCTACCGGCTGTGGTCCGAGGCCCAGCATGACCAACTGGCCGCCCATGGCAGCGCGGAAATCCTCCAGGCCGACCTTGCCGGCCTGGCCCTGCAACTGGCCCGCTGGGGCGTCACGCCCGATCAGTTGCGCTGGCTCGACCAACCGCCGGCTGCCGCCTACGGCCAGGCCCAGGACCTGCTGGCGCGGCTCGGTGCCTTCAAGCCAGGCAGCCGCGAGCACCTCAGCGAGCATGGCCAGGCCATGGCCGAACTGCCGGCGCACCCGCGCATCGCCCACCTGTTGCTGCGCGGCCAGGACCTGGGCCTGGCGAGCATGGCCTGCGATGTCGCGGCCTTGCTGGGCGAGCGCGACATCCAGCGTGGCGGCGGTGCCGACCTGCACAGCCGGCTGGCGTTGCTCAGCGGCGAGAGCAAGGCCAGCCGAGGCGGGCAGGGCGGGGTGCAACGTGCCCGGCAACTGGCCCGCCAGTACCGTGGCCTGCTGCGGGGCAAGACGCGGGCAGCGGTGGCCGACCCCGAGCACTCGCGCTGGCTCGGCGCCCTGCTGGCCCTGGCCTACCCCGACCGCGTCGCCCAGCAGCGGCGCGAAGGCGGTGCCGAGTACCGCCTGGCCAATGGTCGGGCAGCGCTGTTCGCCGAGGTCGATGCGCTGATGAAGTGCCCATGGCTGGTGATCGCCGACCTTGGCAGCCGCCAGGGCCAGCGCGAAGAGCGCATTTATCTCGCGGCCGAATTCGATCCGGCATTGCTCGACACTGTATTGGCCGAGCAGGTCGAACGGGTCGATATCCTCGACTGGGACGAGCGCGAACAAGTGCTGCGTGCCGAACGCCAGATCAAGGTCGGCGAGCTCGTGCTCAGCCGCGAGCCGCTGCCGGGCCTGGATGACGATGCCCGGGCCAAGGCGCTGCTCGGCCTGGTACGGCGCAAAGGCCTGAACCTGCTCACCTGGACTGCGGAACTGCGCCAGTGGCAGGCGCGGGTGGCGCTGCTGCGCCAGCTCGACCTGGAAAAGGATGGCCACAGCGAATGGCCCGACCTGGGCGACGAGGCGCTGTTGGCTGGCCTGGAAGACTGGTTGCAGCCTTATTTGGGCAAGGTCTCGCGACTCAGCCATTTCGCCGCCCTGGACCTGCCCTCGATGCTGCGCAACCTGCTGCCCTGGCCCTTGCCGCAGCGCCTGGATGAGTGGGCGCCGACCCATCTGGCAGTGCCGTCGGGCTCGAACATTCGCCTGGACTACAGCGAAAACCCGCCGATCCTCGCCGTGCGACTGCAGGAGCTGTTCGGCCTGGCCGACACCCCGCGCATCGTCCAGGGCCGTCAGCAGGTCAAGTTGCACCTGCTGTCGCCTGCGCGGCGGCCGGTGCAGGTGACCCAGGACCTGGCCAACTTCTGGCGCACCACCTATGCCGAGGTGAAGAAGGATCTGAAGGGCCGCTATCCCAAGCATTACTGGCCCGAAGACCCATTGATCGCCGAGGCCACCGCCCGGGCCAAGCCAAGGGGTACCTGATTGCAGGCCTGGGCGCTAAATGTATACCGCAGGTCGATGATTGATTGACGTCAAAATAATGGCCACCTAACATCATCGACTTTTTGCCGCATTGCCCGGTTTCGAAGGATCGAACATGCTTTCCCCCTCCCTGTGCTTGCGCGCCAATGGCTGGCTCGCGTGCGCCTTGCTCGTCGCTTTCTCTCCGATTGCCGGTGCCGCCTCCATCAGTACGCCCGGTGACCAGGATCTGATCCGTGACCGCCAGAACCGCCTGCTGGAAGAGCAGCACCGGCGCCTGGAGCAACTCAAGGAGTTGCCCGGCAAAGAGGCCGAAACGGTGGCGCCGGTAACACCCAGCGACAGCCGTTGCTTCCAGATCGACGAGATCGTGCTCGACGGCGCCGATGCGCTTTCCTCCTCGGAGCGTGAGCGCCTGCTAGAACCTTACGTTGGTCAGTGCCTGGGCGTCGTGCAGCTCAACGCGGTGCTCAAGGGCATCACCGATCTCTACATCCGGAAAGGCCTGGTCACCAGCCGTGCCTACCTGCCCCAGCAAGACCTTTCCAGTGGTCACCTGAAAGTCATCGTGGTCGAGGGCCGCATCGAGGGCTTGAAGTCCGCTAAAGGCAGCAAGCTTTCGGCCCGTGAGTTGGACATGAGCTTTCCCGGCAGCGTTGGCGACCTGCTGAACCTGCGCCAGATCGAGCAAATGGTCGACCAACTCAACCGCCTGCCTTCCAACCAGGCGCAAATGGAGCTGACCCCAGGCAAGGCTGTGGGAGGCAGCGAGGTGGTGGTGCGCAACACCCCACAAAAGCCCTGGCGCGTGGGCCTCTCGCGCAGCAACGATGGCCAGCGCAGTACCGGCGAGCAGCAGTGGGGCAGCAGCCTGGAGTGGGACAGCCCGTTGGGCCTGGCCGACCAGCTGATGCTGCGTGGCAGCCACGATGCCATCAGCGACCACCAGAAGACCTCGCGCAGCGCCATGCTCTATTACAACCTGCCGTTCGGCTGGTGGAACCTCAGCTACAGCTACAGCCAGAACGAGTACCGCGCACTGGGCGAGGGGCGGGGTTTCACCTTCAAGCAGACCGGTGACAGCCAGAGCCACCAACTGCGCCTGGAACGGGTGATCCACCGCGATGCCCAGAGCAAGACCTCCCTCAACACCGGCCTGAGCTACCTGCGCACCAACAACTTCATCGAAGACAGCAAGGTGGACGTCAACAGCAACCGCTTGAGTGAAGCGCAGTTCGGTATCAACCACGGGCGGCGTATCGGCAACGCGTTCATCAACGTCGACCTGGGCATGCAGGAGGGCATCGGCGCCTTCGATGCCCAGCGTGAAAAACAGCGCGACGCCAAAACTGGCGAGCGCCTGGCCAACGCCCGGTACCGCAAGTACACCGCCACGGTCAGCTACCTGCAGCCGCTGCAGCTCTGGGGCGAGTCGCTGCTGTTCAGCAGCCTGGTCACCGGCCAGCGCAGCGAGGACCCACTGTTCAGCTCGCAGCGCATGAGCCTGGGCAGCCAGTCGTCGATACGCGGTTACAAGGACGAAAGCCTCAACGGCGACAGCGGCTACTACTGGCGCAACGACCTGCGCTGGAGCCGGCAGGTGGCCTGGGATTGGCTACGCCCAACGCTGACCGAGTATGGCCTGGGCCTGGCCTACGACGTCGGCGCCATTCGCCATGATCGCTACAACAGCGGGCAGAGCGGGCGGCTGTCGAGCAATGCCATCGAACTGTTCGCCCGTGGCAAGAACCTGGCCGCCAGCGTGACCTTCGCCCACTCCCTCGAGCGGCCGAGCGCCATCGAGCAGGGAGAGGCTCCGGTCTACTTCCGCCTGGACTTCTACCTCTAATTTCGATTTTTCCGAGTACCGACATGGACGTTCGTCAATTCGCCTTGCTGGCCCGTCAGCCTTCGGCTGCCCTGCAACCCCGTCAGACCTTCTGGGGCCTGTCCAAGCGTGGCCTGGCGTTCATGCTGGCCAACATGATGTTCTGGCATCCGCTGGTGGCCATGGCCGACGGCATCAAGGTCAACGGCAGCGGCACCAGCGTCGGCCAGGCCGGCAATGGCGTGCCCATCGTCAATATCGCCAAGCCCAACGGTTCCGGCTTGTCGCACAACAAGTTCAGCGACTACAACGTCGGCCAGCAGGGCGTGATCCTCAACAACGCCACCGAGCGCACCCAGTCGACCCAGCTGGGCGGGATCATCATCGGTAACAGCAACCTGGGCGGGCGTGCGGCCAGCACCATCCTCAACGAGGTCAACGGTGGCAGCCCGAGCCAGTTGAAGGGCTACACCGAGGTGGCGGGCAAGTCGGCCCATGTCATCGTCGCCAACCCCTATGGCGTCACCTGCAATGGCTGCGGCTTCATCAACACGCCCAAGGCCACGCTCACCACGGGCAAGCCGGTCATCGAAAATGGCCAGTTGCAGCGCTACCAGGTGGAGCAGGGCAGCGTCGCCATCGAGGGGGCAGGGCTCAACGCCAACAATGTCGATCAGTTCGAGATCATCACCCGCAGTGCCAAGATCAACGCCGAGATCCAGGCCCGCAACCTGGCGGTGGTGGCCGGCAGCAACGATGTCGATGCAAAGACGCTGGCCGCCACTGCGCGTGCTGGCGACCCCTCCCAGGCGCCGCAGTTGGCCATCGATTCCTCGGCCCTGGGCGGCATGTACGCCAACACCATCAAGCTGGTGGGCACCGAGGCCGGACCGTGGTCAACGCCAAGGTCGGCCAGTTGGACAATGCTGCCGGGACCGTGCGCGCCGGCCAGCACCTTGGCCTGACGGCCAGTGGCGCTGTGGATAACCGCGCCGGCCAGCTCACCAGCCTCAAGACGCTGGACCTCAAGGCCGGCCAGGTGAGCAACGGCGATGCCGGGCGTATCGCCAGCAACCAGGCGCTCACCGCCAATGTCACGGGGCTCGACCAGAGCAACGGTGGTCGTCTGACCAGCGTCAGCGAACTGAGCCTGACACTGAACAAAGGCCATCTGAACAATCAGGGCGGCCTGATCAATGCGCCGCGCCTGACGCTGAATGAACTCGACAGCGTGGATAACCGCCAGGGCGAGATCTCCAGCGCCCAAGCGTTCGTGCTGATCGCACGAAGCCTCGACAACAGCCTCGGCAAGCTGCTTGGCAACCAGAGCCTGACCCTGCATCTGGACCAGGCGCTGAACAACGAAGGCGGGGTGATTTCCGCGACCGGGCTCGATGTGCGTGCCGCGAGCCTGGACAATCGCCAGCAAGGTCTGCTCAGCAGCCTGGCAGCCCTCAGCTACGACGGTACGCAGTTGGACAACCGTGGCGGCCTGCTCAGTGCCGGCGGCCCGGTTCGTCTGCAAGCCGACAGCCTGGACAACAGCGGCGGGCGGATTTCCAGCCAGCGTGCGCTGGTGGCCGAGCTTGGTCGGATCATCAACCAAAGTGGCGAGCTGGTAGCCCAGGGTGACCTGCTGCTCACCGGCACCCACCTGGACAACCGTGGCAACGGCCTGGTCGGTGGCACCAGCGCGTTGCAACTGAACGTGGCCGAAGTCGACAACCGTGGCGGGGAAATCTCCACCAGCAAAGGCCTGACCCTGCAAGGCAGCCGACTGGACAACAGCGACAGCGGCAAGGTCCTGGCCGGCACCACGCTGCAAGTGCAGGTCGCCGAGGTGCTCAACCGTAACCTCGGCCTGCTGTCTGCCACAGGGCCGATGAGCATCGTCGGCCAGCGATTGGACAACCAGCAGGGGCGCCTGGTCAGTGGCGAGGATCTGGATATTCGCCTGGGCGGCGGGTTGGCCAACCTTCAGGGGCTGATCAGTGCCGAAGGGCACCTCACTGCCAATCTCGGCCACCTGGACAACGACAGCGGCAAGCTCTCCAGCGCCATGGGCCTGGCCGTGACCAGCAGAGACGCGCTGCTCAATCGCCAGGGCTCGATCACCACCGACGGCGACCTGACGATCAGCAGCCACAGCCTCGACAACAGCCAGCTCGGCGTGCTCAGCAGCAACGGCGCAGCCAAGGTCGCCACCGGCACCTTGGACAATCTCCAGGGCGGCCAACTGGTCAGTGGCGAGGGGCTTGAGCTGACGGCGGGTCAGGTCAACAACGGCCAGGGCAGCCGTATCGCCAGTGAAAAGGCACTGGTCGCCAGCGTCTCCGGCCTGACCCAGGATGGCGGCGAACTGTTCAGCAAAGCTGCGTTGACCCTCGACCTGAACCACGGCGTGTTGAGCAACCGCCAGGGCCTGATCAACGGGCCGCTGCTGGTGCTGAAAAATCTCGCTGAAGTCGACAACCAGCAAGGTGAGATATCCAGTGACCAGAGCTTCACCTTGGCGGCGCGCAGCCTGGATAACCGCAACGGTCGACTGATCGCCGGACAGGGCCTGACCCTGCGCATCGACCAACTGCTGAATAATCTCAAGGGGCTGGTCTCGGCCGATGCCCTGGATCTGCACAGCGCCAGCCTGGACAACCGCCAGGGCCTGATCAGCAGTCGCGCCGACCAGGTACTGGTCGTCGCTGGCGACTTGCTCAACCAGGGCGGTACGCTGATCGCCGATCAACGCCTGGACGTCCGCGCCGGCAGCCTGGTCAACCAGCAGGGGCAGGTCTCTGCTGGCAGCGAGTTGAGCGCGCAGGTCGGCAACCTCGACAACCAGGCCGGTGTGCTGGTTTCAACCGGGGCCGTGGCACTCAGCGGTGACACCCTCGACAACCGTCAAGGCGGCCTGGTAGGCGCCACCCACAACCTCGATCTGCAGTTCGCAGCGGTGGACAACCGCGCGGGCGAGCTGTCGAGCAAGGCTGACGTCACCTTGGGCGGTACTCGCCTGGACAACAGTGATGCCGGCAAGGTACTCGCCGCCGGTTCGTTGCAGATGGCCGTCGCCGAGGTGATCAACCGCAGCAAGGGGGGGCTCTCTGGCCAGGTCGGCCTGCGCATGAGCGGTGACAGCCTGGACAACACCGGCGGCCTGCTGCTCAGCCAGCACGCCATCGACACCAAGCTGCAAGGCAAGCTCGACAACCGCCAGGGCCTGATCAGTGCCGAGGGCACTCTGAGCCTGGCGAGCGGCGAACTCGACAACCGCGCCGGCAGTGTGTCCAGCGCAGGTGTGTTGACCCTCGAGCACACCGGCAACCTGCTCAACCAGGGCGGTGAACTGGTCACCGATGCCGCGCTGCACCTGCGCGCCGCTCAGGTCGCCAACACCGACCAGGGCATCATCAGCGCCAAAGGGCTGGCCAGCATCGAGGCCAGCAGCCTCGACAACAGCCGCAAAGGCCGGATCGACAGTGGCGCCAGCCTCGACCTGGCCGCCGGTCAGCTGAGCAATCGCGACGGCGGACGCATCGCCAGTGACGGCGCGCTCGCGGTCAATGCCACTGGTCTGGACCAGCAAGGTGGGCAACTGTTCAGCAACAGCGCATTGACCTTGGACTTGAACCACGGCCTGCTGGATAACCGTCAGGGCCTGATCAATGCCCCGCTGCTGGTGCTCAAGCAGCTCGGCGACGTGAACAACCAGGGCGGCGAGATCTCCTCGGCCCAGGCCTTCACCCTGGCTGCCCGCAGCCTCGACAACGGCAGCGGCAAGGTACTGAGCAACCAGTCGCTGACCCTGCGCATCGCCCAGGCCTTGAACACCATCAAAGGCCTGGTCGCCGCCGAAAGTCTCGATATTCACGCTGCCAGCCTGGACAACAGCGGCGGCACGCTGAGCAGCCGTGGCGGCCTCGACCTGCAGGTGCTCGACCGTCTGAACAACGGCCAGCAAGGCCTGATCAACGCCGCAGGCCTGCTGGATATCGCTGCCCGGTCCGTGGACAACCAGGCAGGCTCGCTGTTGGGCAACACCATTCGCTTCGACTTCGGCAGTGCCACAGGCGACCTGAACAACGACGGCGGCCTGATCACGACCGCTGGCGCGTTGACCTTCGATCATCTGCGCGACCTCAGCAACCGCAGCGGTGAAATCTCCAGCCAGCAAGGCCTCGACCTGTCCGGCCGTGGCCTGGACAACAGTGCCGGCAAGCTGATCAGCAGCGGGCAGTTGCATGTCACTGCCCAGCGCCTGCTCAACCAGGGCGGTCTGGTTTCGGGCTGGCAAGGCCTGGGCGCCGACCTGGGCAGCCTCGACAACCGCAACCAAGGTACCTTGTCCAGCCGCAGCGGCGCGCTTGATGTACAGGTCAGCGGCGACCTGCAGAACAGCGCCGGTGGCGCGTTGGTCAGCCAGCAGGCCCTGAGCGTGTCGGCGGCGAACCTGGACAACAGTGGCGCTGGCATCCTGTCCAGTGCGGGCGGGCAACGTCTGACCATCCGTGGCCTGCTGAACAACGGCCAAGGCGGCCTGATCGACAGCGGCGCGGCCCTGACCCTCAACGCCATGGCCCTGGGCAATGGCGCCGGCAGCATCAGCGCCCAGCAGGCCCTGGAGGTGAATGCCAACAGCCTGGACAACAGCGCCGGCAGCCTGATCGGCAACGCCGCCGTGACCCTGAAGCTGCTCGGCGCCCTGACCAACAACAACGGCAAGCTGGCCAGCGCCGGCCCGCTGCGTATCGACGCCACCCAGGTCGGTAACCAGGGCGGCCAGATCGCCAGCCAAGGCTTGCTGAGCCTGTTCGCCAGCAGCCTGGACAACCGCAATCGCGGTACCGTCGCGGCCAACCAGCAACTGACCCTGGCGGTTGACGGCGAACTGCACAACAGCGCCGATGGCCTGATCTACAGCCAGAACGGCGGCCTCGACGTGCGCGCCGCCAGCCTGGGCAACGCCAAGGGCACCCTGCAGAGTCAGGGTGCCTTGGTGCTGGTGGCCGGTGATATCGACAACCAGAGTGGTCGCCTCCTTGCCGACGCCGGCGACCTCGGCGTCACGGCCGGCAACCTGGACAACCGCGGCGGCGTGCTGTCGAGCCTGCAAGGCGCGCTCAACGCCGACCTGCGCGGCGTGCTGAAGAACGGCTACGACCTGAACAACAACCGCCAAGGGGGTATCACCCAGGCGCAGTCCCTCGCCCTCAAGGCCCTGGCGGGGATCGACAACTACGGTGGGCGGATCTCCGCGCAGGCCGGCGACGCCCTGGTCACCACCGCCGACTTCGACAACCGCAACGGCGGCTTGTACGCCCAGGGCCTGGTCAAGGTCAGCGGCGGCAGCTTCGACAACAGTGGCGACAACGATGGCCAGATTGCCGGCCAACGCATCGACCTCGACCTCAGCGGCGCACTGAACAACCGCCTGGGCATCATCGAGAGCGACAGCACCCTGGCGATCAGCGCAGCCAGCCTCGACAACCAGACCGGCCAACTGCGTGCCTTGGGCAGCGGTGGCACCACGCGGTTGCAGATCGGTGGCCAGTTCGACAACCGCAACGGCACCCTGGAAACGGCCAACAGCGATCTCTCCCTGGGTGTCGGCAGTTTCCTCAACGGTGGCGGCAATCTGCTGCACGTCGGCAACGGCAACTTCGCCATCAGCACCGCCAACGTCACCGGCGCCGGCGGCAGCATCGTCACCCGCGGCGGCCTGACCCTCAACGCCTCCAGCTGGAGCAACAGTAACGTCATCCAGGCCGGGCGCCTGAGCGTCAATGTCGGCGACTTCAGCCAGACCGCCAGCGGACAGTTACTGGCCAGCGAGGCGCTGGTGGGCAGCGGCGGCAACTGGAGCAATGACGGCCTGATCGCCAGCGATGGCAGCCTCAGCCTCGATCTGACCGGCACCTACACCGGCAATGGTCGCCTGAGCAGCCGCGGCACCCTCGGCCTGGGTGCCGGGCAGGTGAATCTCGGCAGCACGGGCAGCATTGCCGGTGGCGGCGCCACCCGCGTTACCGTGGCGGGGCAGTTGAACAATGCTGGCCGGTTGACCTCGGCTGCCGGGCTCACCCTCGGCGCCGGCGGCGTCAGCAACCAGGGCACCCTGGGGGCGGGCGAGGGACTGACCTTGACCACCGGAGCTCTGCTCAACAGCGACGGCGGCCTGATCTTCAGTGGCCAGGACATGGGCTTGCGGGTCGCCAGCCTGACCAACAGCTATGCCGACGTCTACAGCCTGGGCCGCCTCAGCATCGACCGCGATGGCCTGGGCGGCCTGGCCAACAGCATCGTCAACAGTTCCGGTTCGCTGCAGAGCGACCTGTCCATGAGCCTGGCGGCCAGCACCATTCAAAACGTGCGTGCGGTGCTGCAGACCGATGACAAAGGCCTCTACACCGCCCGCGTCGGCGAAGTCGCCTGTATCGAGGGCTACAACGCCGGCGACTGCAGCGGCAAGCGCAACCACGTCTGGGAAATCGTCCAGCGCGACAAGTTCGAAGTCATCGACGCCAGTGCCGCCTCCAGCATCACCACCGGCGGCAACCTGACCATCCACGGCGGTTACCTGCTCAACAGCAGCAGCACCATCGGCGCTGGCGGCAACCTGGTGGCCACGGTCGACAACCTGACCAACACCGGCGTGGAGACCGGCGAGACCGAGACCACCCGCATCGTGCGTTCGCAGCGCACCAACAATGCAGGGTCGCTGTATCAGCTCGCCAGCTCGATCACCAACAAGTACTGGTTCGAGAGCGCGGGCTACGACCCCGCGAACCTGGGTGGGCTGGAAGCCGACCTGGCCCAGTTCATCGGCAAGACCGAAGCCGAATTGGTAAGCCTTGGCAGCACCCGCAAACTGTCCTCGGGTGACCAGCGCTATGCCGCCGTCATGCAGGCCAATGGCGCAGTGAGCATCACTGCCGGCAATGGCATCGACAACAGTGTGGTGCGCCCGGGCTATGCCTACATCGGCAGCGGTGCGCGCACCGACACCACCGCGCCTGGCACTGCGTTCTCCACCCGTATCACCCTCAACCAGCAGCTGCCCCCGGACCTCGCCCAGCAGCAAATCAACCCGCTGGCGCTGCCAGGCTTCAGCCTGCCCACCGGCCAGAACGGCCTGTTCCGCCTCAGCAGCGAGGCGGGCAGCACCTCTGCCAGCGGCCCGCAGAGTTGGAGCATTGGCGGCGCAAGCCTGGGCCTGGCTCAGCGTCAGCAACCCCTGCCGGTGATACAGGGGCACGACATTCGTGCCGCCGACGCCAGCCTGGCGACCGCCAGCAGTACCGCATTGAGCACCGCCGAGCGTACCCAGGCAGCTAGCGCCGGCCCCGCCAGCGCAGTCGACACCCGTCTGGGCGCGGAGGACAGCATTACCCAGGCGACCGCGCTCAATGGCCAGGGCCCGCTCACCATCGACCGGGTGCAAGGCCTGCCGGACAGCAGCGTGCGCAGCAACCCGCACAAGTACCTGATCGAAACCAACCCGGTGCTCACCGACCTCAAGCAGTTCATGAGTTCCGACTACTTGCTGGAAAACCTCGGGTACGACCCCGACGACAGCGCCAAGCGCCTGGGCGACGGCTTCTACGAACAGAAGCTGATCCAGCAAGCCGTGCTCGCCCGCACCGGCCAACGCTTCATCGATGGCCAGAGCAGCGACGAGCAGCTGTTCAAGTACCTGATGGACAACGCCATCCAGAGCAAGCAACAGCTCGACCTGGCCGTGGGCGTGAGCCTGACCTCCGAGCAGGTCGCCGCCCTGACCCACGACATCGTCTGGCTGGAAACCGCCGAGGTGAACGGCGAGCAAGTGCTGGTGCCGGTGCTCTACCTGGCCCACGGCACCGACCGCCTGGCGCCCAACGGCGCGTTGATCGCCGGTAACGACGTCAGCCTGATCGCCGGGCAGAACCTCGACAACGTCGGCACCCTGCGCGCCAGCAACAACCTCTCGGCCCAGGCCGGCAACGACCTGATCAACAGCGGCCTGGTGCAAGCCGGCAACCGCCTCGACCTGCTGGCCGGCAACGACCTGGTGAACAAGGCCGGCGGCATCATCGCCGGGCGCGACGTGAGCCTGGCTGCCGTGCAGGACGTGATCAACGAACGCACCCTGACCTCGCACCAGAGCAGCAACGGCAGCTACGCCCAGCAGCGTGACTTCGTCGACACCGCCGCCCGGGTGGAGGCGGCGAACGACCTGGCGATCAAGGCCGGGCGTGATCTGAACAACGACGGCGGGGTGCTCAGCAGTGGGGCCGACACTACCCTGCAGGCCGGGCGCGATGTGAAGCTGACTTCGGTCGAGCAGGTGGTGGTCAATGACCGCGGCGTGCGCCATACCGACAGCAGCGTGACCCAGAACGGGTCGAGTGTGCAGGCTGGGCGGGACCTGACGGTGAATGCGGGGCGCGATGTCAGTGCGGTGGCCAGTGCGATCGAGGCCAAGCGGGATGTGGTGATGTCGGCGACGGAAAACATCAATTTGGTGTCCGCTGCCAATGAGCAACATTCGGCGAGCAAGACCAAAAAAGTCACGAGCCAGGAAGATCATGTCCAGCAGGTGGCCAGTACTGTGGTCGCTGGCGGTGATGTGGTGTTGGCATCCGGCACCGACCTCAATCTGGTTTCAAGTCGCGTCACTGCCGGGGATGAGGCCTATCTGGTGGCGGGTGGGCAGTTGAACCTGCTGGCGCAACAAGACAGCGATTATTCGCTGTACGACATGAAGAAAAAGGGCGACTGGGGGAGCAAGAAGACCCAGCGTGATGAGGTTACCCAGGTAACCCACGTGGGAAGTGAAGTCCACGCAGGCGGCAACCTGACGCTCAAGAGCGAGGGCGATCAGACCTACCAGGTCGCCAAGCTGGAGAGTGGCAAGGACCTGACTCTGGAGAGTGGTGGGGGGATCACCTTCGAAGGGGTGAAAGACCTGCATCAGGAGAGTCACGAGAAGTCCAAAGGTGACCTTGCCTGGAACAGCATGAAAGGCAAGGGCAGCACCGACGAGACCCTGCGGCAGAGTCAGTTGTTTGCTCAGGGGGCGCTGACGATCAAGGCGGTGGAAGGGCTGAAGGTCGACCTGAAGCACATCGATCAGAAGACCGTGAGTCAGACCATTGATGCGATGGTGGAGGCGGATCCTCAACTCGCTTGGTTGAAAGACGCTGAGGCTCGCGGTGATGTGGATTGGCGCAGAGTGCAGGAAGTCCACGATAGCTGGAAGTACAGCCATTCTGGGTTGGGGGCTGGGGCTCAGATAGTGATTGCGATCGTCGTGACTTACCTCACGGCTGGGGCGGCCAGCACAGCAATCGCAGCGGCTGGAACCGGAACCTCGATGGCTGGCGCCACAGCAGCAGCTACCGCGACGACGTCGGCGGGTTGGCTGAATGCGGCAGGCACTGCAGTGCTCAGCGGCATGGCGGGCACCGGTGCGGTCAGCACGATCAATAACCGTGGGAATCTGGGCGATGTACTCAAGGATGTGACGTCCAGTGATGCCCTGCGTGGGTATGCGGTGGCCGGCACGACAGCTGGATTGACCTCTGGGCTGTTCGACAAATGGACCTCTACGGAGACCGGTACCTCGACCGCCTTGCCGAATAGCGGGACAGTCACGTCGGCCGCCGGGCTGGGAACCTGGCAAGGCGTGGGCCAGTTTACAGCCAATCAGTTGCTACAAGGCGGTACCTCCGCGCTGGTGGACCGGGCATTGGGGGGTGAAGGAAACCTCAGCGATGCGATGCGCAGTAGCCTGGCCAATGCTTTTGCGGCCTACGGCTTCAATCTGGTCGGGGATGCCACTGCCGGCGTGTTGAAAGACGGCAGCATCGGCAAGATCGGCCTGCATGCTTTGGTGGGCGGTTTGGCTGCGGAAGCGGCAGGTGGCGACTTCCGTACCGGAGCGCTGGCGGCTGGGGTCAACGAGGCCGTGGTAGATAGCCTTGCCAAGCAATACGCCAGCCTGCCCGTCGATGACAAGAAGGGCTTGCTGATAATGAGCTCCCAATTGATCGGCGTGCTGGCGGCTTCGACGCAGGGCGACGCGTCTGCCGATAGCCTACAGAAAGGGGCCTGGGTGGCGGGAAGTGCCACTCAGTACAACTATTTGCTGCATGAAGAGATTCTGGAGCGAAACGAGAAAGTCAAAGGCTGTGGCAGTGACGAGGCTTGTCAGCAGCAGACCCTCAGGTACTACGCAGATTTGGACACGGCCCGGAATGCAAGCCTGCCTGGGCTCTGCCAGAGCAATCCAGATCAATGCATGGGGTTGATGAGGCAGTTGGCCTCGGAGCGCGGGCTGAACGCAGCCGCGATGGAGAAACTGCGGTTTGAAGACGTCAATGCTGCGATTGGTATTCAGCTGGCCTCGGAGTCGAATGAAGCGGCAATAGACACCATTCAGCTTGAGCTGATACGGCAGCGATACGGGGAGGGGACAGCTGTTGCGTTGGAGGTGCTGCAGGTTGCGGCTGCGGGGGGGTTGGGGAAAAGGCTGATTAGTGCTCTCGGGCGGTTGGGGAAAGGTGGTGGTCAGCAAGCTACGGGGGTTGAGCTAAACGGCGCGGGTAGTCAAGGGGAGAGTAGCGGGTTAGTCTCTGGTCCAAAAGCGACAGATTCCGCATCGAATATTGCTCTTTTCGAAAGACAGCGAGCAGGTTATGCAGCCCAAGAGATAAAAAATGCACAACCTGTCGGAAGTGCACTTAAAGAAGACCCTCTTCATCGTGCTCCCAGTTATGTGATTGACCAGATCCCAGAAAAAGGAAGGCTTTTCACCATCCGAGGTGGGGATGGAAAGTCGTACAACCTTACCCAGATGGAAGGGGCCGTGGATGGCAAGTCTGGTATATTCGAGTGGCTCGTTAACGCCAAGGGTGAGTTGACTCATCAGAGGTTTATCCCAGCCGGAAAGATTACTGGTATGCCTAACCAAATTCCATCTAGATTACCAAGATAAGAGGTCCGGTATGCAGCAAATAGTTTTAGATGGTGGTTTTTGCTTCTCAGAAGCACCATGGTTGAGTTGGGGAGACATCAAGTACGGTTTGGATCGCGGCTTCTTAAATTCAAAAGGAGTGGTTGAATATGCTGCTAAAAGGCTTTCTTCGGATTCTCCTGCGGAGCACTATGAGTTGGCCTGCTTGAGTGGCGATGATGGCAATGATGTCCAGGAGTGCGTTAGTCGCCTCGCAGTCAAAGATGTGCGAGATGTAGGGGGGGCGGAGAAAGCGTGGGTTTTTTTGATTTTTCTGTGGGTCTTTCTTAATAGGGATAGATATCGAAATCCACTAGGGCTTGTCGAAGAGCTATATGCGGATTTTAATTATCCGGAATCTATTGCTTCTATTGTGCGGTATATGCCGGCAATAGATCCTTCTTTAGAGGGTGAGAGTCAACTTTTTAAGAATTGGTCCGATGTATTGGAGTCTTTTAGACAGGAGCTTCAAGCTAGTCGTTCTGGATAAGTTGGTCTAAAGTGGGAGAAGCAGAAATACGACGATGAAAGCCTGCTGAATGTCGAGGAGGCCCAGAACACCTATGGACCTCAAAGGGCCAAGGAAAAGAGCCTTCAAATCGCCGATAGCATAGGCGCACTGATGTCCGTTCAGTGTGGGACAACGACCTGCGAATCGTACAAGACAGCGCTGCTGGAGCGCTCGGTTGATAGCTATGCACACCTCAGTAATGTCCTTAATGAGTGGGCACCGACCATGGAGCGTCTGGCGCTCATCGGAGGAGCCGCTGTAGGTAAGCAAGCAGGGTCGAAGCCTGCCGGTGTGCCAGAGCGCGATGGGCTTGCGCAGGTTCAGAAGGCTATGGATTATCTAGTAGGTGCAAAGCGAATCGAAATCGCGCCGGGTAAATTTGAGTACCTTTTCGGTCGCGTGGCTAGTAACTCGCATAATGCTGCTCGCTCGAATCAGCTTGCGCTGGAGATGAAACGGCTTGGGGTTACAGATAGTGCCGCTGGAAGGCAGTTGCTTACCGATCACCTAACGCTTTCGGCTAAAACGCAAGGAAATGTGATCAAGACATTCTCCAATCAGTATGGGACATTCGAGGTTAGGGAGTCGTTACTTATGGGGCCGTCGGGCAAGGCTGCTAACCTCCAAAGCACTTTTCAAGTTCTCGAGGATGGCACCCGTAAACTGAGTACGGTCATACCGATTCATTAAGGGATCAATGATGAAATTTCTGAGTGAAAATGATTTTTTGGAAGAGTTTGGTATCGAACCTATCGAGGTCGACCCAAGCTTGGCGTTATGTAGTTACACAATTAAGTCAAGAAATAGCGATCTTGAAATGGATTTCTCATTTAGTGCGATTATGGAGTCTTTTCAGGTTGTGTTGAGATTCTCCAAGCAGGAAGTGGCGGTAATTTCGTCGGAAAACGTTGAGATAATTGAGGTGGTGCGTGATGGGTCAGGAGCGGGAGTTCGCGTTGTATTTGGTTTCGCTGAATTAATTTCAGAGGCAAGGGTGATGTTTGAACCTGATCTGAGCTGTCGATGGTGGACATTGCGGGGGAATAGTGGGTCGGACCAATAGAAGAAGAAATGAGGAAAAAGGGAAAGGGTTGAATGACTCTTACTTAGGAGTGCAAAGAAATGGGGACGGATTTATTTTCGCTAGACGAATAGAGTTGGCCTGCCCCTATTTAGTTCTATTGAATAAATCTGTCCCCTTTTCTCGCTTTTCTTACTAATTATTGGGGGCTGTCCCCTTTATATACTTCATATAAAACTAAAGGACCGGCGATGCTGCGTATTGTTCCTATGATAGCCACGGCGTTCACTCTCAGCGCTTGCTCAGGTAACGTGTACCAGTACGAGAGCCCTGAAGCCAGGCAACAGATGAGTCAGGACTTGATACTGGGTACTATCATCGATTCGTCGAGAATGAACTGGTGTGTTCATCCTTACGGCAGTGCTCCAGGGTGCAAGCCCGAAAAAGGAATTGGAATCGTTACGCCGGATGGTCTGGTGATGGCTCATTTTGTCAACGGCAAGTATGTACAGGCCCGCGTTCTCAAATCCGAAGATGTCATCTGCTCAACTGTCCCCGGCGGAAGAGCTGCGGATGGTTTTTTTTTCGCCTTCACTGATTCTAAAGCTTATATGCTCGGACCTTTGCAGGCAGATCGAGATGAGATTAACGCCCGTTTTAAAGCGCATATGTTTGATTATTTACATTCTAATGGGCAACACAGTTTTGACGGGCCGGAGATAAACTTTCAGAGGCCGTCCGGAATAAAAAGGAGACAGACAGTAGTCGCCCCGTCTGGGCCGTCCACCTTGATTCTCAATGATATGGTTGACGTGCTAGAGGTCTACAGTCCGTGCTCGCATATGAAATAAGAGCTATTTCGGGCAAAATGGGGACGGATTTATTTTTCGCTAGACGAATAGGGATGGTCTGCCCCTATTTGGTTCTATTAAATAAATCTGTCCCCTTTGCCTGATCTCATCCTCTGCAAGGACGGGGGGAGGAGACATGATTCTGCATTGGGCAGCAGAAGATTTACTTGAAAAACTTGTGGAGCGTGATCCGCTAGCAATAGTAGAGTTCCTAGAACGCATAAAAGGCTGATGGTGCAAAAGGAACTTGGGCAAAATGGGGATGGATTTATTTTTCGCTAGACGAATAGAGATAGCCTGCCCCTATTTGGTTCTGTTAAATAAATCTATCCGCTTTTGTCGATGCTCGTGGCATTGGCGTCCAGTGGTAGCAAATGACAGTTATGAAGCTAAGGGTGAGTGAGGTTGGCGAAATGAGTTCCATAGGAAGGCGGCAATGTCTGCTGCGCGTGTGGGGAGCGTTAGATATTATTTATGTGCTCATCCTTGTCGCTGGCAGTGTTTCACGGGGAATGGTGCCGTTTTTAAGTGACTTCAATGCCGCGCTTGAGAACGTACGCCGCTGGGGTGGAGATTTCGAGTTTTTTGTTTGGGTGGGAGGCGCACTCCAAATTTCTGTTCTGGCTACGGGCATCCTACTGTGCTGTGGAAAAAAGCTGGGTGCCTATTTGGCGCTAGCGCAAATACCATTTCGCCTCTTTTTCTTGATTCCTTCGGTTTCGGTAATCCTGCTATTGCCTACTATCAATCCATGGCTCTGGTCGGGTCTTTTGATCGCATCGGAGTTGGCCAAGGCTTATAGCCTATGGTGGTACTGGAAAGGGCGGCGCGCGGCCTCTTTTGCATAGGCATGTTGAAAAATGCAGGAGCCGGCTTGCCGGCGATGCGCCGCGTGAGAGCGTGACCGACAATTCGATCACGCCCCAGCAGGGGCACGCGTAATATTGCCCCCGAAGCCGCGACGGCAGCATTCCCTGTTCGATTTCATCCAACAGCGTTTTGACCATGGCGCTGATGTGGTGGGACGCCGCTGTCATGCGACGATCTCCCGTCAATACACCGGTCTGGTTCAGATAACGGGTACATTCCATCAATTTCTGCGCCTCTGCCTGGGCGTAGGAGAGGGTTGTGGTTGGGGTCACGGTGAAGATGGATTGGGAGGAGCGAAAGGTTGGCAGCGGCAGTGGATCGTCGGGTGGCGGGATGCGGGAGGGTTTGCAGGGTGGCATGGTGCTTTGTCCTCGGGTTTGGTGGGGGATGGCACGGGCTGCGCCCGTGTTCGCGGGACAAGCCCGCTTGTATGGTTAGACTTGAAGGGGTGGTGGGACTAAATACCCGATTCTGACTGTTCGCAGCAGTACAGACCGTGGGAGACATCGCCCCACCCCTTCCACCAAAGCGCCGATAAAGAATGCATCGTTTGCAAGCGACGATAGAAGCAAGCCAGCGCCTCTGGGTGAAACCCCTTCAAGCCGAAAAACCATAACGTGAGGAGCCGCCCATGGCAATGCAGGTAAGCAAGTTGATCATGGGGGTGGATGTCGCGAAAGTAGAACTGGTTATCCATCACGATGATCGTGATGAGATCATCAGGCTGAAAAATTCCAAACTCGAAATCAAAAGGTGGCTGAAGCAGCAGCCTCTCAATACTGCTATCGCAGTTGAAGCAACCAATGTCTATCACCTGGACTTGGTCGAGCTGGCCCATCACCTGGGTTTTGAGGTTTATGTCATCGATGGCTTTCAACTCAGCAACTACAGAAAAAGTGTCGGTGGGCGGGTAAAAACCGATCCGTCTGATGCTCGGTTGCTGTCCCGTTTTCTGAAAAACGAAGGTGAGGACCTCCGCCCTTGGAGCCCGCCTCCTGCTGTCTACAGCAAGCTTCAGAGTCTCCTTCGGCGCAGAGCCAGATTGGTGACTGCTCGCACGGCTATGACTCAAAGCTGGGCGAATGAAAGCCTTTTGAAAACCGCCTTCGAGACCTTCTTAAAGTCGATAGATCGACTGGATCAATTGATCCAAAAGAAGATTAAAGAAGTACTCCGAGAGGCTGGGCTGCACGAGCAAGTCGCTCGCTGCCAGGCGGTAGAGGGTATTGGTTTTCTCACCGCCACCGCGTTGGTGATGGCTTTTATGAGGGGCGAATTCAAAAGCAGTGACTCGTACATTGCATTCTTGGGAATGGATCTGCGAGTGAGTGATTCCGGACAAAAGAATGGACGCCGCCGCCTCACCAAGCGAGGTTGTTCAGAAATTCGTCGCTTATTGCATAACGCTGCGATGGCTGCCAGCAGATCGGCTGCCTGGAGAGGGTTTTACGAACAGCATCGGAGCACAGGTAAAGCCACAACCCAAGCTTTAGTAATCCTGGCAAGAAAGCTTGCGCGGGTAGCATTCGCCCTGATGAAAAATCAGGACGAATACGTCACAAAAGGCGGGAAATTGGTTTGCTGAAAACCATAGAATCTCCCACAGCATCCGCGCAGCTGTTGGGCTCGACGCTGTACTTGTGGGAACGGGCTTGTCCCGCGAAGAGGCCGGCTAAGTCAGTACACATCTCTGCGCTTCATGCCCAACTCAGCATCATCCAACAGGGCCTTGGCCAGCGCGCTGAGGTAGTGCGCAGCCCACACGCACTGAGGCTTGTCGTCCATCACACCAGCGATGCTCATGTCGCGGGCGCAGCCCATTAACTCCGAAGCTTGTTCTCGAGCGTAGTGGCAAGGGATGCCGGGCTCGATGCAGAACAAAGGTTGGGTCTGGTTTTCACCTTGGTAGAACTTGGTTGTGCCGACTGTGAAGCTGCGGCTGGTATCGTTCATGGGCATGGTTTTATCTCCCTGAAGTTTTGGGTGCCTGGGCTGGCCTTATCGCCGGCAACCCGGCTCCTACACGCCCGCCTGTTAATCCAGGGGAAGGGAATGGTGGACATCTAAGGCAAGGTCGCTCGCGATTAGGTCAGGCCAGGCATGACGTGATGTGGCTCAGTCGCGCGGCGGCTGGCCGGGACGCGGTTGAGCTGGAGCCAAGTGCCTTCGGGGGAAGTGGGAGTTATGCGGTGGGTCGGGAACGATCTTAAGCATTTACGATTTCCTTTCTGATGCGGCCACCTTCTGCTGTCAAACAGAGGGTGGCAGCTGTACGCGGGTTGACAGACCGGTGGAAATCGTAAGCCCGGCGCACGCAAGCGTGCCCCACATACAGCTACCATAAAGGAGGCCATACCGATTTAACCGTGACGGCCTGTCAAAGCCGGTCGTTGATGTGCAACGACACCCCGAGACTAGAACGCATCCCGGTCAGGCCGCAACGGAAAATAGGCTGCAACAGTATCTTTGGGAAACGTCCTACAGAAAAGAGCCGAAATCTGATTTTCTTACCTCAGATCCCTGTTTGCCTTGCTCACCTGGGATACACAAAGATCTGAAGGGCACTCAACGGTAAGATGCGATCACGACAACCCTTCTAGCAGGCCGTCATCATGAAGCATGTCGACGATTACTTGCTCATCAACCGCGTAGACACCTCTCGAAGCTTTCCATACCAGTTTCTTCTCTTGAAGGGCGATAAGGGCTTGCTGAACGCCTGGAACCTCAGCCTTTACATCCCCTGCTTCAATTCCAGCCTGCTCCATTGCTTTGGCGTATAGCTGCATTGTTGGCGCTTCAAATGGAGCATAGTGTTCGCCTTTTGCGCTCATGACACGAAGAACGGCTGATTGGATGGGGGTAAGGCTATGTATCACCTTTCTCAGGTTGGTGTTCAGCTCGTCTGCCTGAGCTCGCACCAATTCGGCAAATCGTTCAGGTATCGCTTCGGGGTCGATGCTGAAGTCGAATCGAATCAGGTCGGCTGCTGCTCCGAGCAGTTCAGGGCGAAAGCCGCTGTCCTTGAAAAGCTGGAATACTTCGGAAGGATCTAGCTGACATTGGAGATCAATGTGTTCACAGATCCAGTTGATGAAATCTTGATCTAGGGTGGGGAATGGCACCATGGCTGCCCCAAAGAAAGCTTGATCCTTGCTGTTGCGGAGCATAGCCAGCTTGTCCCTGTTTGAGCCGGTGCAAACGACACGGAGGCCATGATGTAAGGAACTGTTGAGTTCGTCCCTGGCTGCTTTGAGCGCAAACAGGGCTGCTACGCCGTCTTCAGTCGTAATCGCATGCTGTGCCTCATCAATGATCAAGACGATCATTTTCTTTGACTCATCCGACAGCGCGACCAGGGCGGCTGTGAGATCAATGTCTTTTCCAAGCCCAACTTTGTCCAGGCTGAAATTCATTCCTCCTACGGCGACCTTTTCCATACCCGCCGATTTGGCCAAGCGCGTTATGAATCCTTCGTTTTTACCGACGGCCTCTCGAACCGTATTGACGATGACCAGGCCAGGGTCTTTGATCGGGTCTTTCCAGAGGTCTGCGTAGAGCACTAACGCTCCTTGCTCTTCAAGGGCAGGCCGAAGATCCTCGCGAGCAAATGTGGATTTCCCGGTACGCCGAGGCGCAGCTAGGAAGACTCCAGAGCTCGCAGAGCTTCCTACCGCTACCTTAAGGATCAGTTGGGCAATGCGTTTGGCTAACTGGGGGCGATGGTAAACGCTCACGGTCTCGGTCATGGCAGATCTCATGGCTGGTTTATAGGTAATTATAGAGTGACTATAGACCAATTATTTGGGGTGTGCGAATGGCGGTCTATAGAATTTTATAGAGAATTATAGAGTGATTATAGGAGGCTGATTCTTCGGCCCTACCGAAACCAATGCTGGCGGCCTCATATCTTGGGCGCCCATGGCGGCGGGCCCTTGAGAAAAGCTCTCGTGAGCCGGGCCAGTGCGTTTCCCGGCGCCTAGATACCCCTCTGTCGGGGAAGGGCCAACTCCTGGTTTCAGGTTGGGAAAAGTCTTACGGGAAAGAGCAGTGGGGTGCTTGAAAGATGGCGCCGCCGTGGGAATTGTCGGGGCCGCTTCGCGGCCCTTTCGCGACGCAAGGCCGCTCCCATAGGCGTGAGATCGGATCACCAAGCTTCAATCTGGCGCATAAATGATCGCGAACTCGAGCGAAGTGCCTGTCTCCACATTCAGGTACTGGTCACTTGTGCCCAACTCGGCCTTCACTACATGCCCCCGGTGGTCCTTGAGCCGACAAACGAGCACATCGCCATCCACCGTGACAGGCTCGATCAACCAGGGATCGGTGACTGCGGCGACTTTGTAGAAACCCAGGTAGCCATTGCGGCTGACGCCAAGCTTCCTCTCGCTGTCTTCGTCGCAGCCTGAGATCGTGAACCTCAGCCCATCCGGACCTTTCGACAGATACGAGCATGCAAGCGAGACGGTAGGTTCGCTGCCGCCCATGCGCAACCAGCCGTCGTTGGAATAGGCCTGCTCATAGGTGGGCCTGTCCGGGTCGGCACCATAGGCATGCTGGCGGGTGGGAATCAGGGTTGCGTCTTTGCGCACATAGAGCTTGCCGGTGAATGAGCGTGTGTACCAAAGATCAGCGCTGGCAGGGTTTGACATGACTACTCTCCAAGGGGGGCCGGGCGATTTCCCGGCTCCCTGGGAGCGTGCTGCAGGCCTGAGTCCACAGGCAGCGTGAAAAGGTTCTAGGAGAGGCTGCCCGGCGCAGCCCCAACGCCTACCTCACCCCGCCTTGGCCTGAGGCACCTGCACCACCACCTTCGCCAAGCTATCTCCCACCTGCTCCTCCACCTTCGACACGATATACGCCCCAATCGGAATCGCCGAAGTGGCCGCCGGCGACGGTGCGTTGCACACGTTCACGCTGCGGGCGGTGTTGACGAACAGGAAGTCGTCGATGAGCTTGCCTTCATTGGACACCGCCTGGGCCCGCACGCCAGCAGGGTAGGGCTTGAGGTCTTCCTTGCGCAGGCTCGGGCAGTACTTCTGCACAGTCTTGAGATAACCGCCCTTGAACAGCGAGTTCTTCATCTCGCTCAGGCCCGGGCGCAGGTTGTCCTTGAGCACCTTGCGAATGCCCTTGTGGCCGAGCATGCCGGCAAGGTCCGACAACGAAACGTCGGACTTGCGATAACCCTCGCGCTTCATCGCCAGCACCGCGTTCGGCCCCACCGTGACCGTGCCGTCGATCATCCGCGTCAGGTGCACGCCGAGGAACGGCATCGACGGGTCCGGAATCGGGTAGATCAGGTGGTTGACGATCTGGTTGTGCTGCGGCGGCAGCAGGTAGTACTCGCCACGGAACGGGCAGATGGTGAAGCCCGGCTCGACGCCCAGCATGCGTACCACGCGGTCGGCCATCAGCCCGGAACAGGACACCAGGTAGCGGGTGGTGTAGGTATCGCCCGCGGTCTGCACCACGATCGAGTCCGCCCGCTCGGTCAGGGCCGTGACCTCGCTGCCGAAGACGATGGTGCCGCCTTTCTTCTGGAACTCCTTGGCCATCTGGGCGGTGATCTCGGCGTAGCTGACGATGCCGCTGGAGGGCACGAAGATGCCGCCCAGGCCGACGATGTTCGGCTCGCGCTCGCGCAGCTCGCCAGCGCTCAGCCAGTGGCGCTCCAGGCCGTTGGCCGCGGTGCGCTCCCACAGGGCGCGCATGCGCTCCATTTCCAGTTCGTTGGTGGCCACCAGCAGCTTGCCGCACTCATCGTAACGAATGCCGTGCTCATCGCAGAAGCGCTTGGTGGCGATGTTGCCCTGCAGGCAGAACTTGGCCTTGAGGCTGCCGGGGGTGTAGTACACGCCGGCATGGATCACGCCGCTGTTGTGGCCGGTCTGGTGCTGGGCCGGGCCGCTTTCTTTCTCCAGCACGAGCATGCGTGCCCCTGGATAGCGGTCCGCCAGCTGCATGGCAGTGGACATGCCGACAATGCCGCCACCGATGATCACGAAATCGTACATGAGTCTGTTCCCTCGAAACGAAAGCGACCGGAAATCCGGTCGCTGTCGTGTCGCGTATCAGTTGGAGGTCTGGCCGCGGTGGTGCTGCATTTTCGGGAAGCTGAAGTAGCCACGCTGGCGCATCAGTTCGCGACGCAGGCCCGGGTGGGCGGTGAAGCGGTCGCGGCCGTGCAGCCAGAACAGGTTGTTGATCAGCAGGAACGAGCCCACCGGCACCGGGATCGAGACCTTGGTCGAGCTGCCTTCCAGCGACTCGCCGAGCTGGAACAGCCAGGTGCCTTCCTCGTAGTTTTCCGGCTGCACGAACTGGTCGATGTAGCGCATGGTCGGGCGGCCGGCGGCGTCGGTGTCGAACACCGCGTGGAACACGTCTTCGCGGGTGTTCTTGCTGGGCGGCGCGGTCCAGCGCATCACGCGGCGGGCCAGCGGGTGCTTGTAGTAGGTGTCGAGTTCGGTCCAGTCGTCCAGGTGCTGCAGCAGCGAGTTGCCGCCTTCCATGTTCTGCTCGTCGATCTTCATCATCAGCACGTAGTCGGTGATCTGGTTGACGAAGGTGCCGTCGTTGTGGAGCTCCATGACGCGGTGCGGCTGGCGCAGGTAGCTGTCGGAATTGTCGACGTTCTCGACCACGAAGCGGGCATAGAACTGGCCGCTCATGGCATCGAAGTTCGAGCGGCCCAGCAGGTGGGCAACGGCGGTCGACAGTTTCACCATGTCTTCGGCCTGGCTCACATCATCCAGGCCTTCCGGCACCACCAGCAGGCCGCCGGTGCTGCGATCGAGCAGGGTGTTGATGATGACCGGGCGCAGGGTGCCCTGGCAGATGTCATCGAGGATCTTGCCGACCTGGAAGCGCAGGAACGACTTGTACTCCAGCGCCTGTACCGGCCATTGCGCCACTGCCGCGACGAACGCGTCCACCGTGGCTTTCGGGAAGCGCAGTTCCAGCAGGCGGTCGGACTGTTCGGTGGCCTGCAGGGTGAAGCCTTGCAGGGCGACGGGCTGGGGAACGGTAGGTGCGTCGATCTGGGTGAAAGCGTTCATGGCGACTCCTGGGGTGCCGGTACTGAATGGGGTGTGGTGCGGCTGTGAGTGGAAATTATCGTCACTTATGCAAAATGTCTACATTTTTAAATTATGTATTTAAAAATAGGGTTCGTAGACGCAAAGCCGGTCTAGCGCCATTTCCGGTATGATCGGCGGTATCTCGCAATGGATTCCCCGTATGGATGACCTTTCTCTGGCTGAACCCGCATCGGATGCCGCCTACGCGCGCTTGAAGGCCGACATCCTCCAAGGCGCCTATCGGCCGGGTGAAAAGCTGTTGATGAGCAGCCTCAAGGAGCGCTACGCGCTGGGCGTTGGCCCGATGCGCGAGGTGCTGGCGCGGCTGGTCGCCGAGCGTCTGGTGAGTTCGGTCAACCAGAAGGGTTACCGCGTGGCGAGCATGTCGCTGGAAGAGATGCGCGACGTGTACGAGGCGCGGGCGCATCTCGAAGCGATGATCGTCGGCTTGGCCGTCGAGCGCGGCGACGAGGCCTGGGAGGCCTCGATCATCGCCCGCTCGCATACGTTGTCGAAGGTGGTCGAGTTGCACACGCCCCAGGAAATGGTCGAGATCTGGGACGCCCGGCACAAGGCGTTCCACAGTGCCATCGCCAGCGGTTGCGGGTCCAAGAGCCTGCTGCAGGCCCGGGCCTTTCTCCAGGACCAGGCCGAGCGCTACCGCCAGATCTGGCTCAAGCGCACGGTGCTATCGGAAGATGCGCTGCGCCTCAAGCGCGCCGAGCATGCCGAGCTGGTCGAGGCGATCATCGGGCGCGACGCCGACAAGGCCAGCAGGATGATGCTCGATCACCTGCTGACGCCGGTGCCGATCATCGAGCAGATCATCGAGCGCGAACAGGGTCTCTTGTAGAGGCCCAGCCTCAACCTTCGGCCAGCAGGTGCTCGAGGTAGTGGATGTTCACGCCACCCTCGGCGAACCCCGAATCGCGGGTCAGCCGGCGATGCAGCGGCACGTTGGTCTTGATGCCCTCGACGACGATCTCTTCCAGCGCATTGCGCATGCGCGCCATGGCCGCCGCGCGGGTCGGCCCGTGGCTGATGACCTTGCCGATCAACGAGTCGTAGTTGGCCGGGACGCGGTAGCCGCTGTACAGGTGCGAGTCGACGCGAATGCCGTTGCCGCCCGGGGCGTGAAACTGCTTCACCTGGCCCGGGCAGGGCATGAAGGTGTCGGGGTCCTCGGCGTTGATCCGGCACTCGAAGGCATGGCCCTGGACCTTGACCTGCTCCTGGCGGATGGTCAACCGGTTGCCGGCGGCGATGCTGAGCATCTCGGCGACGATGTCCACGCCTGTGATCATCTCGGTCACCGGGTGCTCGACCTGTACCCGGGTGTTCATCTCGATGAAGTAGAAACGCCCATCCTCGTACAGGAACTCGAAGGTGCCTGCGCCGCGATAGCCGATCTCGATGCAGGCCTGCACGCAGCGCTGCAGCACCTCGGCGCGGGCCTGTTCGTCGAGCTCGGGGGCGGGGGCTTCTTCCAGCACCTTCTGGTGGCGGCGTTGCAACGAGCAGTCGCGGTCGTACAGGTGAATGGCGTTGCCCTGGCCGTCCGACAGCACCTGCACCTCGACGTGACGCGGGTTGCCGAGGAATTTCTCCAGGTAGACCATCGGGTTGCCGAACGCCGCGCCGGCTTCGGTGCGGGTCAGCTTGGCCGACTTGATCAGGTCTTCCTCGCGGTGCACCACGCGCATGCCACGGCCACCACCGCCACCGGCGGCCTTGATGATCACCGGGTAGCCGACCTCGCGGGCGATGGCCAGCGCCGCTCGCTCATCCTCGGGCAGCGGGCCGTCGGAGCCGGGCACCGTCGGCACGCCGGCACGCTTCATGGCGTGCTTTGCCGAGACCTTGTCGCCCATCAGGCGGATGGTGTCGGCGCTCGGCCCGATGAAGGCGAAGCCCGAGCGTTCCACCTGCTCGGCGAAGTCGGCGTTCTCGGCCAAGAAGCCATAGCCTGGGTGGATCGCCGTGGCCCCGGTGACCTCGGCCGCGGCGATGATCGCCGGCACGCTGAGGTAGGACTGCGCCGACGGCGCCGGGCCGATGCACACGGTCTCGTCGGCCAGCCCCAGGTGCATCAGTTCGCTGTCGGCGGTGGAATACACGGCGACGGTCTTGATGCCCAGTTCCTTGCAGGCTCGTAGGATGCGCAAGGCGATTTCGCCACGGTTGGCGATGAGCACCTTGTGCAGGGTTTTATGCGCCATGCTCAGGCCTCACAGAATGGAAAACAGGGGCTGGTTGAACTCGACCGGCTGGCCGTCCTCGACCAGGATCGACTCGAGGGTGCCGCTGGCGTGGGCCTCGACATGGTTCATCATCTTCATCGCTTCGATGATGCACAGGGTGTCGCCCTTGCGTACCACCTGGCCGACCTCGGCGAACACCGGCGCCTCGGGCGAGCCTTTGCGGTAGAAGGTGCCGACCATCGGCGCGAGCAGGGTATTGCCCTTGAGCCGGGGATGTTCGGGGGCGCTTTGCTCGGCAGCCGCAGCCACGGGGACGGCGCCTGTGGCGCCACTGTGCAAGTGCTGGATCGGCGTCTTGTTGTGGCGGCTGACGCGGATGCTGCTGTCGCCTTCCTTGATTTCCAGTTCGTCGACGTCGGACTTTTCAAGAATGGCGATCAGGGTGTTGAGTTTGTCGATATCCATGGGCATTGGTTCTACGTAATGAGGGGAGGGCTATCAGGCGGCGCGCGGGGCGCGCACGTTCACGCCCTCGCGGGTCAGGGCCTGGCGGATGGCGCGGGCGAAGGCGGCGGCACCGGGCTGGTCGCCATGGATGCACAGGGTGTCGGCGCGCACCGGCACCCGGGTGCCGTCGACGGCCACCACGTGGCCTTCGCGCAGCATGCACAGCATCTGGGCGACCGCCTGCTCGGCGTCGGTGATCATCGCGTTGGCCTGGCCACGCGGGGTCAGCGTGCCGTCCGCCTGGTAGGTGCGGTCGGCGAACACTTCGTGGCGCACCTTCAGGCCCAGCGCTTCGCCGGCGTCGGTCAGCGTGCTGTTGGCCAGGCCATACAGGTAAAGGTTTGGGTCGAAGTCGCGCACGGCTTCGCAGATGGCGCGGGCCAGGGCCGGATCGGCGGCTGCCTGGTTGTACAGCGCGCCATGGGGTTTGACGTGCTGCAGGGGGGTACCCTGGGCCGTGGCGAAGCCACTCAGAGCGCCCACCTGGTACAGCACGCATTCGTAGGCTTCGTCCGGGCTCAGGCTCATCTTGCGTCGGCCGAAGCCTTGCAGGTCGGGGAAGCTGGGATGGGCGCCGACCGCGACCCCGGCCGCGACCGCCGCCGCCACGGTCTGGCGCATGATGCGCGGGTCGCCGGCATGAAAGCCGCAGGCGATGTTGGCGGAGGTGATCTGCGCCAGCACCGCCTGGTCATCGCCCAGCCGGTAAAGGCCGAAGCCTTCGCCCAGGTCGCTGTTGAAATCGATCTCAGGCATGCGCGTGCTCCAGTTGCGCCAGCATCCGCGCGCGCTTCACCGCCAGTTGCTGGGCATTGGCCAGGGTAGTGAGCTCGAAGCGCACGGTTTCGCCGGGCAAGCGTTGCGCCAGCAGCGGCAGGTCGACGCTGATGACATTGGCGATGCGCGGGTAGCCGCCGGTGGTCTGGCGATCGGCCATGAGCACGATGGGCTGGCCGTTGGGCGGCACCTGCACGGTGCCGAAGGCCACGGCCTCGGAGAGCAGCTCCAGCGGCTGACGCAGGTCCAGGGCCGGCCCTTGCAGGCGGTAGCCCATGCGCTCGGAGTCGTTGCCGATGGTGTATTCGGCGTTCAGCAGGTGCGCGTGCGCCTCGTCGCTGAAGTGCTGCCACTCGCTGCCGGGCACCACGCGGATCGGGGCGTCGGCCTCGCGTTCGAGCATGCGGTTCAGCCTGGTGGGCAGCACGATGCGCGGGGCATTGCGAAAGCTCGAGGCGAAGCCCAACCGGTCGCCGGCCACCAAGGCCCGACCGAGTACGCCGTCATAGGCGCCGCGGCGGTAGGTGCTGACGCTGCCGAGTACAGGCGCGGCGCTGAAACCGCCGGCCACCGCCAGGTAGGCGCGGGCGCCGGCCTTGCGTTGGGCGAATGCCAGCAGCGAGCCCGGCTTGACCCGCACCGCCTGATTGGGCAGCAGCGGCTGGCCGTCGAGGCTGGCGCCAAGGTCGGCACCGGCCAGGGCGATCAGCGCGCCGGCATCGAAGCGCAGGGTTGGCCCTTGCAGGGTCAGTTCCAGGGTACCAAGGCCCAGCGGGTTGCCCACCAGCAGGTTGGCCAGTTGCTGGGCCAGGGCGTCCATCGGCCCGTTCACCGGCACGCCGATGTGTTGGTGGCCGGTGCGCCCGGCGTCCTGGAACGTGGTGCAGAGGCCTGGTTTGAGTACGACGAGGCTCATCGTGTGTGCTCCTGTTCCGACAACGAGGCGAACTGCCTGGGTTCGATCGGCACAAAACGCACCTTGTCGCTGCTGTGCAGCAGGCAGGGCTCGGCGCGGTAGGCGTCGAACATCCTCAGCGGCGTGCGGCCGATCAGGTTCCAGCCGCCTGGCAGCTCCAGCGGGTAGATCACCGATTGGCGGTTGGCCAGGCCGATGCTGCCCGCCGCCACTTGGGTGCGGGGGCTTTTCCGGCGCTGCGGGTCGAGGCGTTCGTCGAGCACGCCGATGTAGGGATGGCCGGGGGCGAAGCCGACCATCAGCACGTCCAGCCACTGGCCGCTGTGCAGGTCGATCAGCGCCTGCGGCGTGAGGCCCAGGCCCCGTGCGACCTCGTCGAGGTCAGGGCCGTGTTCGCCGCCGTAGCACACCGGTATCTCGATCAGCCTGGGCTCGCTGGCCTGGGTGTCGTCGGCCTGGCGCAGTACCGCTTCGAGGTGCGCCGCGAGGGCTTCGTAGGGGCTTTCGTCGCCTTGGCAGGCGATCTGCTCGGGGCGGTAGTGAATGCCCAGCGACACCATGGCCGGCACGATGTCGGTAATGCCCGGCAGCAGCCCTTGCCTGGCCGCTGCATCGAGTTGCCTGGCGCAGCGTGCGACCAGGCGGTTGCGCTCGGCACTGAGCACAGCGCCGAAGTTCAGGACCAGGCAGCTGTCCCCAGCGGGCGACAGCGTCCAGGCCTGGACGCTGTCCAGGGGTTCTACGGGTTTCAACATGTTCATCTCGTTTACCTCGGTGCGCGCGTCAGCGCTCGAGCTGGTGCCCTGCGGTTTCCTTGAGGAACAGCAGCGACAGCAGGCTCAGTGCCGCGGCACCGGCCAGGAAGTAGCCAGGCATCAGCAGGTTGCCGGTGGCCCCGATCAACGCCGATGACAGGTACGGCGCCAGGCCGCCACCCATGATCGCGCCCAGGTTGATGGCGATCGCCATGCCGGTGTAGCGCACCCGGGTCGGGAACTGTTCGGCATAGGTCGGGTAGCCCACCGACTGGATGATCGGCATCGGCAAAGTCGCCACCAGCAGCGCCAGGGCAGCCATCCAGATCGACGCACCGTTCATCAGCATCATCATCGGCACCACCAGCACGATGTAGCCGGTGAAGCCGATGGCCAAGGTACGCCGGCGCCCGAGGCGATCGGACACGCCACCCCAGAACGGCATCATCGCGGCCACCAGGAAGCTGATGCTGGCGATGGTCCAGTAGACGTGGGTCTTGTCGAACTTCAGGTACGTGGTCAGGTAGATGTTCATGAACACGATGCCGATGAAGTAGCCGACGTTCTGGCCGAAGGCCAAAATCACCACGCGCACCACCTTGCCCAGGTGCTGGCTCATGACCTCGCGCACCGGCGCGGCAGGTGGCTTGTCCTTTTTCAGAAAGGCCTGGTACTCGGGGGTTTCCTCGACGTTGTGGCGCATCTTGCAGGACAGGATCACCAGCGGCACGCAGAGGAAGAACGGCACGCGCCAGCCCCACTCCTGCAGCGCCTCGGGGCTCAGCAGCAGGGTGATCACGCCGCACACGCAGGCGGCGGTACCACCACCGAGCGCCACGCCCACCGGGGTGAAGGCGCCGAAGAAGCCGCGCCGGTGGGCAGGCGAGGATTCGGCGACGAAGGCCGCCGCACCGACCACTTCGGCTCCGGCGAAGAAGCCCTGGGCGAGGCGGATCATGACCAGCAGGATCGGCGCCAGGATGCCGGCCTGCGCCGCTGTCGGCAGGAAGCCGATCAGGGCGGTGGCCAGGCCCATGCCGATCACCGTGGTGAGCAGCACGGCGCGACGGCCAATGCGATCGCCCAGGCGGCCGAGCACGATACCGCCCAGCGGGCGGGTCAGGAATGCGCTGCCGAATACCGCCAGGGAGGCGAGCAGCGCGGCGGCTGGATTGTCACCGGGGAAGAACAGCGGCGCGATGACGGCGGCCATGTAGCCATAGACGCCAAACTCGTAGTACTCGACGGCGGTACCGGTAGCTGCGGCGACGGCTGCCCTTCGGCTGACCGAACGGCTATCGCTGGAGAGGGGGGCTGCAACAGGGGAAGGCGCAGGCACGGAGCCCGGGCCCTCTGGGGCTAGTACGCGAGACATAAATCACCATTCACGGAACCAACGGATTGTTAGTAAGGCGATCAGAGCCGCCTGTTTTTATGTGTTTGCACGTGGCAAACCGGTTGTGATGGGCAGTAAGCAAGGCAGCGCAGTGCACGGCTGCGCGGTGTTTTTTCTTTTAGGTCTACGGCGCCGACTACTGATTCGGCGCCGCGTGGTCGGTCACTTGGCGAACAGCTGGCTCATGTCCTTGAAGGCCTTGAACTCCAGGGCATTGCCGCAGGGGTCGAAGAGGAACATGGTGGCCTGCTCGCCGACCTGGCCCTTGAAGCGCACGTAGGGCTCGATGACGAACTTGGTTTCGCGGGCCTGCAGGCGGTCGGCCAGGGCTTCCCACTCGTCCCAGCTGAGGATGATGCCGAAGTGCGGCACCGGCACGTCGTGGCCGTCCACGGCGTTGGTGTGGGCCGACTCCTGGCTGGCGGTCTTGGGTTGTTCGTGGATGACCAACTGGTGGCCATAGAAATCGAAGTCGACCCAGTGGGTGCTGGAGCGGCCTTCGGCCAGGCCGAACAGGTCACCGTAGAAGGCGCGAGCGGCCGGGAGGTCGTATACAGGGATTGCCAGGTGGAAAGGGGAGAGGCTCATCAGTGGGGCTCCAGTCTTGTCGTTTTGATGAGGCGCTCGGGGCCGGTCGGATTCGGCCAGGTGCCCTACGCCTTGGAGCCATCTTAGGGGTAGCCGACAAACAAAAAAAACAATATATTTTTTTGAAATACACAAAGAAAATTTATCAATGATCCGTGAACTGAAGACCCTGGTCGCCGTGGCACGGGAGGGCACTTTTGCCGCCGCCGCGCAGAAGATCGGCCTCACCCAGGCAGCCGTGAGCGCGCAGATCGCCCGCCTGGAAAGCGAACTTGGCCTTGAGCTGTTCGACCGGACCGGGCGCAGTGCCCACCTCAATTCGGTGGGTTACCAGACCTTGCAACAGGCCCAGGAGCTGATCCGCCTGTACAACAACCTCGGCTCGCCAGCGCCCGAGACCCTGGCGCCGCAACGGGTGAGCCTGGGCGCCATCGCCTCGGTCCAGCGGATGCTCCTGCCCGGTGCCCTGGCGCGCTTCCACCAGCAGTGGCCGAACCTGCGCTCGCGGGTGTTGCCGGGGTTGTCGATGGAGCTGCTCGACCAGGTCGATGCCGGCGAGATCGACCTGGCAGTGATCATCCACCCGGCATTCGCCTTGCAAAGCGACCTTAAGTGGCGGCCACTGGCCAACGAGCCCTACCGCTTGCTGGTGCCGAAAAGGGCCCCGCAGGAGGACTGGCGCGAGCTGCTCGCCAGCCAGCCGTTCATCCGCTACGACCGCGCCTCGTTCGGTGGACGCCAGGTCGACCGCTTTCTGCGCCGGATGCACTTCACCCCCCGCGAGCTGTGCGAACTGGATGAACTGGAGGCCATCGGCAAGCTGGTGGCCAATGGCGTCGGCGTGGCCATCGTGCCCGAGACCGTCGGGCACAAGGCCTGGCCGGCCGGTGTGCGGGCCTTGGACCTGGGCGAGCATACGTTCTATCGCGATATCGGCTTGGTGCATCACTCAAGCCGCAGCCCGAACGAGCCGGTGATGATCCTCGCCGGGCTGCTGGAGGCTCAGGCCGGCAAGGCGGCTGCGGGATGACGCCCGTTCAGGGGCGGGGCGGCAGTAGCAGGTGGGCGAGCACCGGCAGGTGATCGGAGATCTGCAGGGTGTCCTGCTGCAGCACCTTGGCATCCTGGCGCAGCAGCCGAGGGCTGTGCAGCAGGTAGTCCAGCGTGCGGTCCGGGCCGTTGGCTGCCGGGTCATTGGGGAAGTGGGTCAGCCAGGCATCGCGTTCGGCGCCACTGGCTTCGGCATTGCTGGGAATCAGCGGGTACTTGTCCCACAGCAGGTGCAGGTCGCTGTCGGCCGGGTAGGCCCCGCGCAGCGCTGGCGGCAGGCGCCGGTACTGGCCCAGCGGCAGCAGGTTGAAGTCGCCGCCGATCACCCAGGGCGTGCCCTGGCCTTCCAGGCGATCGAGCACCTTGGCCACATGGGCGACCTGGCGGCGTTGCACGTCGCTGCCGGGGCGGTAGGGCGACAGGCGTGTGTTGAGCACCGCCAGGCGTCCGCCACCTGCGATGGGCAGGTAGCTGACCAGCAGCCCCGGTTGCGGTTGCAACAGGCGCTGCAGGGCGTTGCCGGCATCGTTGGGCAAGGCGAGGCGTTCGGCCTTGCCGATCGGGTAGCGGCTGAGGGTGGCCAGGGTGCGGCCGACACTGCCGAGCACATGCCGATCGGGCACCAGCCCGGCCTGCCAGTCGTAAGCCTGGGCGGTGCAGGGATAGAGGTCGGCCAGGCGCTCGCGCAGCAGCGCCAGCTGGTCCTGGTAGTCGGTGGCCTTGGTGTTCTTGTCCAGTTGCTGCAGCAGCACCACGTCGGGCTGCTCCGCGCGGATGACCCGGGCCACTTCATCGAGGTTGAACGCCAGGTCCTCGGGGCTGGGCCGGGTGTCGTCGCCGCGGCCCTGGTCGTACCAGAACACGTAGCGCTTGCCGGCCAGGTACTGCACGTTCCAGGTCATGACCTTGAGCGCCTGCCCGGCCTGCAGCGGCGCCGGATTGCCCTGGCACGCCACCGGCACGGCCTCGCGTTGCGCGGGCTGCCAGCTCAGGTGGTTGGCGAGCAACCACAGCAGGGCCAGCAGGAGGAGGAGGAGCAGCAGGACGTTGCGCAGTAGTCGGGTCATCGGCTCGGCTTGTCGGTGCGGGTGGGGGCCAGCATAACCGAGCCGTTCGTCGGCGGGCCAGCTCAAGCGCCGGCTTCGCCCTCCAGCAGCATGAACAGGCGGTACAACACCACGGTGATGAACAGGCTGAGGAAGCCGTTCAGGCTGTCGAGCAGCAGCTCGACCCCTGGCGCGGGATCGGGAAATGCCGTCATCAGCAGTGCATCGATCAGCCACAGCGGCGCCAGCACCGCCAGCAGGCAGACCAGGATGCGCAGGAAATTGCCGGTGGTCATCGCGGCGCTGGCACGCATCGCCTGCATCACCGGCATGCCGCGCAGCACCAGCAGGTATTCGGCGAACACCAGGTTGATCATGATCCAGATTCCCGGAATGACCAGCAGCGCCAAGCCCGCGATGATCAGCAGGAAGCTGATCACCAGCAACATGACCAGGGGAGCCCAGAGCTGCGCGGCGCGCGCCAGCAGATCGCGGTTGGCGATCTGCTGGTCATTGCTGCGGGTGTCGAGGTAGAGAATCAGCGCGGCGTTGTACAGCGGGTACAGCGCCAGGCCCACCGCCGTGGCAGCGGCCATCCCCGAGCGCTCGCCGAGCTGACTCATCAGCAGCTGGGAGAGCAGGGACTCGAGCACGATCAACGGCAGGCACAGGGTGACGATGTTGCCCAAGTGGGAGCGGAAGAAGTAGAGGGAGTCACGCAAAACGCTAAGCGGATTCATGGGTCGACATCACAGGACAGTCAAAACAGGGGCCTAACTTTAGCCCAGGGCGGTCACTTGCTGAAAAAACTTTCACCGTTCGGATGATTGAATCCACTGCCCGAGCGCCCCATCTTGACACTGTCCGATGTCCCGCTCCCCCATGAGGTAGCCCAATGAACACTGAAGAACAAACCCTGATCGACGGCCTGTTCGGCCGCATCAAGCAAGCCGAGGACCCGAGCCAGCCGCGTGACGCCCAGGCCCAGGCGCGCATCGAGGAGCACCTGCGTCAGCAACCGGCCGCGCCGTACTACATGGCCCAGGCGATTCTCGTGCAGGAAGCGGCGCTCAAGCGCCTGGACGAGCAGAACAAGCAACTCGAGGCCGAGCTGCAGCAGGCCCGTGCCCAGGCCGAGGCCAGCCGTGGCCAGGCCAGCAGCGGCGGTGGTGGCTTCCTGTCCGGCCTGTTCGGCTCGCGCAACCCGGCGCCTGCGCCACAGGCGCAAGCCCAGGCACAGTTCCAACCCCAGGCCCAACCGCAGCGGCCAGTGGCTCCCGGTGGCGGCTGGCGTGAACCCTCCGCCCCTGGCTACGCCGCGCCTCAGACGCAGCAGCCCGGCTTTGGCGCGGCACCGGCCCGTGGCGGCGCCAGCAGCTTCCTCGGCGGGGCCATGCAAACTGCTGCGGGCGTGGCCGGTGGCGTGCTGCTGGCGCAGGGCATCAGCAGCTTGTTCAACCACCACTCGCAGCCCGAGGAAGTGGTCGAGGTGATCAAGGAAGAACCTGCGCCGGCCAGCGATACCGGCGGCTGGCAGGACCAGGGTGGCCAGCAGCAGGTCGCCGACAACGGCGGCTGGGGCGACCAGGGTGGCTATGCCGACAGCGGCTACGACAGCGATTATGGCAACGACGATGGCGGCTTCTTCTCCGACGACGACTCCTACGTCTGACGGCTCTGGCATACTGCGGGCATTTTCAGGGGCGCGGTGCGCCCCTTTCTGCCGAGGGTATGTCGTGAAGAAGATCGCGTTGTTCGCCGATGTGCAGAATCTCTATTACACCGTGCGCCAGGCGCACGGTTGCCATTTCGACTACACCGCGTTGTGGGCCGACGTCAGCCGCGAAGGGCAGATCGTCGAGGCCTTCGCCTATGCCATCGACCGTGGCGACAGCAAGCAGCAACAGTTCCAGCAGATCCTGCGCAACCTGGGCTTCGAGGTGCGGCTCAAGCCGTTCATCCAGCGCAGCGACGGCTCGGCCAAGGGCGACTGGGACGTGGGCATCACGCTGGATGTGATCGATGCGGCCAGCCGGGTCGACCAGGTGGTGCTGGCCTCTGGCGACGGTGATTTCGACCTGTTGCTCGAGCGGGTGATCCAGCGCCATGGCACCGAGGCGGTGGTGTATGGCGTGCCAGGGTTGACGGCGTTGTCGCTGATACGTGCAGCCAGCCGTTATGTGCCGATCGAGGGGCGGTTGTTGTTGCGGCATTGAGTGTGCGCGAGGGCGCACCACGATATTCCGTGGTGCCACCAAAGGCGAGCAACCATGGCCTGGCAGACATAGGCACGTTGCAACAAATGTAGGAGCGGCCTTGTGCCGCGATGCGCCGCGCGGGCGTCGCTCGATCTGACAGGCACAAACTATCTCACGGCATGCGCTTATCTTTACTCGGTCAGCGCACTAAACTGGGGCGCCCGTAAACGGATTTAGAGTGCCCCTGCCATGCCTGCCTCCCGCCGCTTCCCGTTGTTGCTCATCGGCGCTTTTCTCGCCCTGTACCTGATCTGGGGCTCCACCTACCTGTTCATCCGCATTGGCGTGGAGTCCTGGCCGCCGATGCTGATGGCCGGTGTGCGCTTCATGGTCGCCGGCGCTCTGCTCTACGGCTTCTTGCGCTGGCGCGGCGTGCCGGCACCCACATGGCCGCAATGGCGGGCGGCAGGGGCGATCGGCTTTCTGCTGCTCAGCTGTGGCAACGGCGGCGTGACCGTGGCCGAGCATGCCGGGGTCGCCTCGGGCGTGGCGGCGCTGGCCGTTGCCACCGTACCGCTGTTCACCCTGTTGTTCGGCTTGCTGTTCGGCCAGCGCAACTCGCGTTTGGAATGGGCCGGGATCGCCCTCGGCCTGGTCGGCATCGGCCTGCTCAACCTGGGCTCGAACCTGCAGGCCAGCCCCATCGGCGCGGCGCTGATCCTGTTCGCCGCAGCGTCCTGGGCCTTTGGCTCGGTCTGGAGCAAATCGTTGCCGCTGCCCGCAGGCCCCATGGCCAGTGCCGCCGAGATGCTCGTCGGCGGTGCGGTGCTGTTGCTGGGCAGCGCCGTGTCGGGCGAGCGCATGACCCAAATGCCCAGCGCCGCCGGTTGGGGCGCACTGGCCTACCTGGTGCTGTTCGGCTCGATCCTGGCGTTCAGCGCCTACATGTACCTGCTCAAGCACGTGCGCCCGGCCGCCGCCACCAGCTACGCCTATGTCAATCCGGCGGTCGCGGTGCTGCTGGGGATCGCCTTCGCGGGCGAGCGCATCGGCGCCGAGGAGTGCCTGGCCATGGCGGTGATCATCAGCGCGGTGGTGCTGATCGGCCTGCCGCAGTGGCGCCGGCCGGCGCGGCCGCTGGAAGGGGAAATCTGCAAGTAGGGCAGGGCATTGCGGTAAACTTGCCGCCTTCGCTGAACCCCCTGACGGTATTGCCATGAATTTCGCCAAACTCGGCCTGATCGAACCCCTGCTGCGTACCTTGCAGCATTTGGGCTACAACTCTCCGACCCCGGTCCAGGCCCAGGCCATCCCAGCCGTGCTGGCCGGCCGCGACCTGATGGCCGCAGCCCAGACCGGCACCGGCAAGACCGCCGGCTTCGCCCTGCCGGTCCTGCAACGCCTGGCCCTGGAAGGCGAGAAGGTCGCCAGCAACTCGATCCGCGCCCTGGTGCTGGTGCCGACCCGCGAGCTGGCCGAGCAGGTCCATGCCAATGTCCGCGAGTACGCCGAAAACCTGCCGCTGAGCACCTACGCGGTGTACGGCGGCGTCAGCATCAATCCGCAGATGATGCGGCTGCGCCGCGGCGTCGACCTGCTGGTGGCGACTCCCGGCCGGCTGCTCGACCTGTTCCGGCAGAACGCGATCAAGTTCAACCAGGTGCAGACCCTGGTGCTCGACGAAGCCGACCGCATGCTCGACCTGGGCTTCGCCGAGGAGTTGCAGGCGGTGTACGCCGCCTTGCCGCGCAAGCGCCAGACGTTGCTGTTCTCGGCGACCTTCTCCGAGCAGATCCGCATGCTCGCCGGGCTGGCGCTGAACGACCCCCTGAGCGTCGAGGTCAGCCCGCGCAATGCTGCCGCCACCACGGTCAAGCAGTGGCTGGTGACGGTGGACAAGAAGCGCAAGGCCGACCTGTTCTGCCACCTGCTGCGCAAGCAGCGCTGGAAGCAGGTGCTGGTGTTCGCCAAGACCCGCAATGGCGTCGACCAGTTGGTCGAACGCCTGCTGGGCGAGGGCGTCAATGCCGACGGCATCCATGGGGATCGTCCCCAGGCCACGCGTCAGCGCGCCCTGGACAGCTTCAAGGCGCGTGAGGTGCAGGTGCTGGTGGCCACTGACGTAGCCGCCCGAGGCCTGGACATCGACGACTTGCCGCTGGTGGTCAACCTCGACCTGCCGATCGTCGCCGAGGACTATGTGCACCGCATTGGCCGTACTGGCCGGGCGGGCAACAAGGGGGAGGCGATCTCGCTGGTGTGTGCCGATGAAGTGCAGTTGCTGGCATCGATCGAAACCCTCATTCGCCAGACCCTGCCGCGTCATGACGAGCCGGATTTCATTCCCGACCACCGGGTGCCGATGACCGATGCCAGTGGCCAGGTGATCAAGAAGCCGAAAAAGCCCAAGAAGCCCAAGGAGAACAGCGCCAAGCGTGGCCTGGGGCGGTGGATGGACAGTGAAGAGAACGCCGCCCCTGCGCAGGTGAAGGCCGTGCGCAAGGTGCCGAGCTTCAACGGCGGGCCGCGCAAGCGTAAGCCATGACCCGAAACTGACGCAGCCTCCTGTAGGAGCGGGTTTACCCGCGAACCAGACACCGCGGTGCATGGCACCGGCTACGCCGGTGTTCGCGGGCAAGCCCGCTCCTACAGGGAATAGCGCTGGTTGTTAGAAATTGAGCATGTGTCAGCGTGTGGATTTCACCCAGCCTGCCGCCGCTCTCCCCGCCCGCAATCCACTGGCAAAGCACGCGGTCAACAGATACCCACCCGTCGGCGCTTCCCAGTCGAGCATCTCGCCAGCACAGAACACGCCCGGCAGCGCCTTCACCATCAACCCCGCATCCAGCCCCTCGAAGCGCACGCCGCCGGCACTGCTGATCGCCTCGTCCAGCGGCCGGGTACGTACCAACGTGATCGGCAGCGCCTTGATCGCCCGCGCCAGCGCCTGCGGATCGGCGAACGTGGCCGCATCGGTCAGCTCACGCAGCATGCCCGCCTTGACCCCGTCGATACCTAACTGCCCTTGCAGGTGCTTGGCCATCGAGCGTGATCCACGTGGCCTGGCCAGCGCCTTGGCAATGTTGTCCACAGGCTTGTCCGGCAAAAGATCGAGCAGCAGCGTGGCCTGCCCGTCACGGGCGATGGCCTCGCGCAGTGGCGCCGACCAGGCATACACCAGGCTGCCTTCCACCCCTTGCGCGGTGAGAATGAACTCGCCTTTGCGCGACGCCATGCCGGGCATGCCCAGGGCGATGTTCTTCAGCGGTGAGCCAGCGAACTTGTCGCGCAGCACCGCGCTCCAGCCCTCGACCTCGAACCCACAGTTGCTCGGCTGCAATGGCGAGATATCCACAGCCCGCTCGGCCAGCAGTGGCTGCCAGGCCCCATCGGAGCCCAGCCGTGCCCAACTGCCGCCGCCCAGGGCGAGCACCACGGCGTCGGCCTGCAGCTGCAATTCACCCTGTGGATAAGCGATTCGCAAGCTGCCATCGGCATTCCAGCCCAGCCAGCGGTGGCGGGTGTGGATAACCACGCCGCTGTCGCGCAGGCGCTTGAGCCAGGCGCGCAGCAGCGGCGCGGCTTTCATGTCGGTGGGAAAGACCCGGCCCGAGGTGCCCACGAAGGTGTCGATGCCCAGGCCATGGATCCATTGCCGTAGGGCATCGGCGTCGAAGTCGCGCAGCAGGGCGTCGATCTGGTCCTGGCGCTCTGCGTAGCGTGCCTTGAACTGTGGATAAGCTTCCGAATGGGTGATGTTCATGCCGCCCACGCCGGCCAGCAGGAACTTGCGCCCTACCGATGGCATGGCGTCGAACACCTGTACCGCCAGGCCCGCCTGGGCCATTGCTTCGGCAGCCATGAGGCCGGCCGGGCCGCCGCCGATGACGACGGCGAGGGGAGGGGATGCGCGGTGAATATCGGACATGGCGGGCAGCAGGCTGTGGAAAAGAGCGCACATTCTAGCCTGCCGCGGCCATCGGAAGCACTGGTCAAAAAATGATCATGTCTACGCAGGCCACGCCGGCCGAGGGCTGCAGGGCCTTTCACAGAGGTTATCCACAAGCGGTTCCACAGTCATTGTGAACAACCGACGACCCGCGCCGCGCTGTGGTGCAGGATACCGTGGCGCCGGGCCAACGCCTGGCGATCCTTGCTGTAGCCACCGCCGATCACGCCGACCACGGGAATGTCGCGGCCCAGGCAGTGGCGCAGCACCTGTTCGTCACGTGCGGCCAGGCCTTCGTCGGTCAGTTGCAGGTAGCCCAGGGCATCGTCCTTGTGCACGTCGACGCCGGCGTCGTACAGCACCAGGTCGGGGCGGTACAGCGGCAGCAGGTAGTTCAGCGCATCGTCCACCACCTTCAGGTAGGCAGCGTCGCCCATGCCTCGCGGCAACGGGATGTCCCAGTCGCTGTGAGCCTTGCGTGCCGGGAAGTTCTGCTCGCAGTGCAGCGACACGGTGATCGCCTCCGGCGTGTCGTGAAGGATGCGCGCCGTGCCGTCGCCCTGGTGCACGTCGCAATCGAAGATCAGTACCCGGTGCACGCGCCCGGCTTCGAGCAAATAGCGGCTGATGACCGCCAGGTCGTTGAAGATGCAGAACCCGGCCGGGTGATCGTAGTGGGCGTGGTGGGTGCCGCCGGCCAGGTGGCAGGCGATGCCATGCTGCAGGGCCATCTCGGCGGTCAGCAGCGAGCCACCCACCGCACGCACGGTTCGCCGGGCCAGGGCCTCGCTCCAGGGCAGGCCGAGGCGGCGCTGGTCCTCGCGGGACAGCTCGCCGTTCATGTAGCGCTCGATGTAGTCGCGGTCATGGGCCAGGGCGAGGATGTCGTTGGGGCAGATTTCCGGGCGCAACAAGTCTTGGTCGTTGACCAGCCCACTGTCGACCAGGTGGTCGCGCAGCAAGCGGAACTTGTCCATGGGGAAGCGGTGCTCGGCGGGGAATTCCGGGCTGTAGTCGTCGTGGTAGATCAGCGGCAACGGCATGGGGCATTCGCAATGGGGGCCAGCGCTGATCTTGCCATGGATGGCAGGGGTCGCGCCCGCCCTGTAGACGATGGCTGCGATGCTATCTCCCGGCGCTGGCCAGCACCCGCCGCCAATCCGGCTCGTTCAGCCGGCCCAGGATGCGCGTCTTGCCGTTGGCATCGACCGAGACGAACAACGCACTGGCATACCCGCTCTCGCGTTCGCCCCCAGCCACCCCTTGCTCGCGCTGGAAGTGGTCGATGCAACCGTTGTGGGTCACCAGCACCAGGTTGTGCCCGGCCCGTTTGCGCGCCAGCGCCTCGCTGGCGAACGTGCGGTCGCAGCTTTCCAGCCAGTCTTCACTTTCCACGGCCTGGCCGAGGATGAAGTGCGCGGTTTGCCGGGTGCGCAGTTTCGGGCTGCTGAGCAGGTCGGCGCTTGCCAGTCCCAGCGTGTGGAGGCCCTCGCCGACGCGCATGGCCGCTTCGCTGCCGGCCACGGTGATGCCGGTGCCGTCGTCCAGGCACGGGCCGGGGGCGCTGTCGCAGCGCTCGGCGTGGCGGATCATCACGATCACCGCGCCCTCGGCCCAATCCTGGAGCAGGCCGCTGTCACTCAACTGCCGTTCGTTGCCAAGGTCCACGATGTGCGTCCTCGTCGCCAGCCAGGTGGTCAATGCCGCCACGACCATGCACAGGCCGAGGGCGGCGCCGAGGGCCTTGCGCGACAGCCGTCGCTTGCGTCGCAGGTGGATGGCCGAGTGTCCCAGGGTGGTGCTAGGCAGCATGCGTGGCTCCGATGGCAAGCGTTGGATGGCAGGCATTGTGCGAAGCGTGCTGTCGGGGCCTGGTGAAGACGCCGTGAAAATTGCATTGGCACTGCAGTGTTGGGTGAAAATGCGCCGTACGCCTACGCTGTAGGCTGACACACCGCAAAACCGGAGCCCCTCAATGAGCCCCATCCGCGAACTGCACAGCGCCCGCCTGTTGCTGCGCCAATGGCAGGATGACGACCTGCGCGAGTTTGCCGCGATGTGCGCCGATCCGCAGGTGATGCGTTACTTCCCCGCGCCCCTGACGCGCCTGGAAGCGGCGGCGCTGATCGGCCGTATCCGTGGCCATTTCAACGAATACGGATTCGGCCTGTGGGCCCTGGAGCGCACCGACAGCGGCGCCTTCATCGGCATGACCGGGCTGCTCAACGTCGACTTCGACGCGCCCTTCGCCCCGGCGGTGGAAATCAGCTGGCGCCTGGCCCGGCGGCACTGGGGCCTGGGCTTCGCCAGCGAGGCGGCGTGGACTTGCCTGCGGTGTGCTTTCGCCCAATTGCGCCTGGAAGAGGTGGTGTCGTTCACGACCGAGAGCAATCTGCCATCGCAGAAGGTCATGCAGGCCATCGGCATGGTCCAGGACCTCGAAGGCAGCTTCGAACACCCGCGCCTGCCCAGTGGCCACCCGTTGCGCCGTCACGTGCTCTACCGCATGGACCGCCCGCACTGGGAGCAGACCCTGCGCTCTGAATGACCCTCCATGCGTGGCGCCGATGACAAACCCTGTATCATTCGAACCTGTGACCGCAGTAGAGCTGTGATGCCTAGCTAGGAGAATTTCCAATGAGTCATGTGCTGGACGACTTGGTCGACCTGTTGAGCCTGGAGTCGATCGAGGAGAACCTGTTCCGTGGGCGCAGCCAGGACCTGGGCTTCCGCCAACTGTATGGTGGCCAGGTGCTGGGCCAGTCGTTGTCGGCGGCCAGCCAGACGGTGGAGGATTCGCGCCATGTGCATTCGCTGCACGGCTACTTCCTGCGCCCGGGCGATGCCACCCTGCCGGTGGTGTACTCGGTGGACCGCGTGCGTGATGGTGGCAGCTTCAGCACCCGTCGGGTGACCGCGATCCAGAAAGGCCAGACCATTTTCACCCTCAGCGCGTCGTTCCAGTACGACGAAGAGGGTTTCGAGCACCAGACGCAGATGCCCGACGTGGTCGGCCCGGAAAACCTGCCGACCGAGGTCGAGCTGGCCCAGCCCATGGCCCACCTGCTGCCCGAGCGGATCCGCGACAAGGTGCTGTGCGCCAAGCCGATCGAGATCCGCCCGGTGACCGAGCGCGACCCGTACAACCCCAAACCGGGCGACCCGGTGAAGTACGCCTGGTTCCGCGCCGATGGCGTGCTCCCGGACGTGCCGGCGCTGCACAAGTACCTGCTGGCGTACGCCTCGGACTTCGGTCTGCTGACCACCTCGCTGTTGCCCCACGGCAAGTCGGTGTGGCACCGCGACATGCAGATCGCCAGCCTCGACCATGCGCTGTGGTTCCACGGCAACCTGCGTGCCGACGACTGGCTGCTGTACGCCACCGACAGCCCCTGGGCCGGCAACGCCCGTGGCTTCTGCCGCGGCAGCATCTTCAACCGCGCCGGCAAACTGGTGGCGTCGTCGACCCAGGAAGGCCTGATCCGACACCGCAAGGACTGGGCATGAGCCTCGGCGAGATCCGCAATTGGGTGTTCGACATGGACGGCACCCTGACCGTGGCGGTGCACGACTTCGCCGCCATTCGCGTGGCGTTGGGCATTCCGCCCGAGGACGACATCCTCACCCACCTGGCGGCTTTGCCGGCCGAACTGGCAGCCGCCAAGCATGCCTGGCTGCTGGAGCACGAGCGCGACCTGGCGGTGGCTTCGACCGCTGCCGAGGGTGCGGTGGCGCTGGTGCGTGAGCTGGCCGGGCGCGGTTGCCGGCTGGGCATCCTCACCCGCAATGCACGGGAGCTGGCGCATGTCACGTTGGAGGCCATCGGCCTGGCGGATTGCTTCCCGGTCGAGCACATTCTCGGGCGTGACGAAGCGGCGCCCAAGCCGAGCCCGGATGGCTTGCTGAAGATCGCCGACGCCTGGGGCGTGCCGACCAGCGAGATGGTGATGGTGGGCGACTATCGATTCGATCTGGATTGCGGGCGGGCGGCGGGGACGCGCACGGTGCTGGTCAACCTGCCGGACAATCCCTGGCCGCAGCTGGCGGACTGGCATGCGGCGGATTGTCGGGCGTTGCAGGGGATGCTGGGCTGAGATTCGGCGTGTCAGTGCTGGCCCTTTCGCGCCGAACCGCCGCGAAAGGGCCGCCACTGACTATGCTGAACCCTTGTCTTCCCCGTGAATGGAACCCCTGCCATGACCCACAAAGCCATCTACGTGAAACCCGGCGGCGGCTACGACAAGGTCGAAGTCGGCACCTGCGAAGCCCCCGCGCCGCAGGCCGGCGAGATCACCGTGCGGCTGCACGCCAGTTCCCTCAATTACCACGACTTCGCCGTGGTCAGCGGCATGTGGGGCCCGAGCGAGCGACGCATCCCTATGGCCGATGGTGCTGGCGAAGTCGTTGCGATCGGCGCCGGCGTGAGCGAATTCAAGGTCGGCGACCCTGTCGTCAGCACGTTCTTCCCCGATTGGATCGACGGCCAGCCCCTGCTCGAAGGCTTCGCCAGCGTGCCCGGCGACGGCATCGACGGCTATGCCCGTGAGCAGGTCACCGCCCGCGCCACCTCCTTCACCCTCGCACCCCAGGGCTTCAGCCACGCCGAGGCCGCCACCCTGACCACCGCCGGCCTCACTGCCTGGCGTGCGCTGATGAGCGACGATCACCTGAAACCTGGCGACACCGTACTGGTGCAAGGCACCGGCGGGGTGTCGATCTTCGCCCTGCAGTTCGCCAAGCTGGCCGGTGCCACGGTGATTGCCACCTCGTCCAGCGATGCCAAGCTCGAACGCCTCAAGGCCCTGGGCGCCGACCACCTGATCAACTACCGCAGCACCCCAGCGTGGGGCGAGAAGGTACGTGAGCTTACCGGCAATCGCGGCGTCGACCATGTGATCGAAGTGGGTGGCCCGGCGACCCTGGAGCAATCGATTATCGCTGCACGGATCGGCGGGCATGTGTCGCTGATCGGCATTCTCACGGGTGTGGCCGGGCAACTGCCGCTGGTGCAGGCGTTGGTGCGGCAGATCCGCCTGCAAGGCGTGCTGGTGGGCAGCCGCGCGCAGCAGCAAGCGATGGTCCGGGCGATCGACGCCAATGGCCTGCGGCCTGTGGTGGACAAGCACTTCGAGCTGGAGCAGATCGTCGAAGCGTTCCGCTACCAGGAGAGTAACCGGCATTTCGGCAAGATCTGTTTGACCTGGTAAAACCTCAAGACAGTGCTGACGTTGGGGTTGCAGACCTGACGCGGTCCTTGTGGGAGCGGCCTTGCGTCGCGAAAGGGCGGCGCAGCAGCCCCTCGATTTCAGCGCCGAAGCCAAGGGTATGGGGCCGCTATGCGGCCCTTTCGCGACGCAAGGCCGCTCCCACAAGAAAAAGTGTGGGTTACCTGGCAATCATCAATCCGGCAACAACCGATCCCGGCTGTTGGACAGGTGCAAACAGATCGCTGCCCGCGCCGCATCCGGGTCCTGGCGGCGGATGGCATTGAGGATCGCCTCGTGCTCCAGGTTGGCCAGGTAGGCATGCCGCGCCAGGTTCGCCCCGGCGCGCTCGGCCAGGGCCATGCGGTTACGTGGGATCAGGCCATTGCCCAGTTGCGCCATCATTTCGCTGAAGTACAGGTTGCCGGTGGCCTCGGCGATCAACAGGTGGAAGCGACGGTCCGCCTCGATGCAACTGTCTCCGGCGGCCGCCAGATCCTGGTAGTCGTCCAGGGCCTGGCGCATGCGTGCCAGGTGCTTGTCATCGCGGCGCACGGCCGCGAGGGCGGCCGCCTGGCCCTCCAAACCGATGCGCAATTCCAGCAGGTCGCGCACGCTCGCGGCGTTTTCCGCACCCACCCGCAGGCTGCCCTGGGCCAGACGTTCGATCACGAACGTGCCGATGCCGTGACGCGGCTCTACCAATCCCGAAGCCTGTAGTTTGGACAGGGCTTCGCGCACCACGGTGCGGCTGACCCCATGCTCGCGCACCAAGGTGTTTTCCGAGGGCAGCTTGTCGCCGGGCTTGAAGGTGCCCAACAGGATTTGCTGGGTCAGGCGCGAGACCAGGTCGTGTGCACGGCTGTGGCTGCGTGGGGCGGCAGGTTGGGGCATGAGCGGACTCCGTGGCAGGTGCTGGCTTGTATGACAAGTTAATCGATAAAAATATTTTCTGCCGCTTTTTTCCTGGCGTAGCACGAGAGTGTTCTACAAGATAAACGCTATTTCGCAGCAATATCGCCATTAATCAGCTTGTACTTTGTCTTTTCGACGCCGTTACCCATCTTGTCGTACAACCTTGCCGCGCATATGCTCCACCCCATTGTCCTGCCCGACAACCCGACCCGCACAAAAACAATTAGTGGGAGATCCACAAGTGAACGACACCCTCGCTCCGTCTGCCCGGAATGAAGGCGACGCCCTGGCCAGCGCCGTGACCAAGGTCAAGCGCCACGTCCTGCCGCTGTTTGTCATCATGTTCATCGTCAACTACCTCGATCGCGTCAACATCGGCTTCGTCCGCCCGCACCTGGAAAGCGACCTGGGTATCAGCGCCGCCGCCTACGGTTTTGGCGCCGGCCTATTCTTCATTGGCTACGCCTTGTTCGAAGTGCCCTCCAACATGCTGCTGCAACGTGTCGGTGCGCGCCTGTGGCTGACCCGCATCATGTTCACCTGGGGCCTGGTGGCCACGGCCATGGCCTTCGTGCAGAACGAAACCCAGTTCTATGTGCTGCGCTTTTTGCTGGGTGTAGCGGAGGCGGGCTTCTTCCCCGGCGTTATCTACTATTTCACCCGCTGGCTGCCGGCGGCCGAGCGGGGCAAGGCGATTGCCATCTTCCTCAGCGGCTCGGCACTGGCTTCGCTGATCTCAGGTCCCTTGGCCGGGGCGCTGATGCAGATCCAGGGCATGGGCCTGCACGGCTGGCAGTGGATGCTGTTCATCGAAGGCATGGCCTCGGTGGCGCTGTGCTTCTTCGTGTTCTTCTGGCTCGACTCCAAACCCCAGGATGCCAAGTGGCTGAGCCAGGCCGAGCAGGATGCATTGGTCGACACCATCGACCGCGAGCAGCGCGAGCGCGAAGCGTCCGGCGTGGTCAAACCCTCGGTCTGGAGCCTGCTCAAGGACCGCCAGATCGTGCTGTTCTGCCTGATCTACTTCTGCATCCAACTGACCATCTATGCCGCGACCTTCTGGCTGCCGAGCATCATCAAGCGCATGGGCGAGTTGAGCGATCTGCAGGTCGGCTTCTTCAACTCCATCCCATGGCTGATCTCGATCCTGGCCATGTACGCCTTCGCCGCCGGTTCCAGCCGCTGGAAGTTCCAGCAGGCCTGGGTGGCCGGTGCGCTGGTGGTCGCTGCTCTCGGCATGTTCATGTCCACCACCGGTGGACCGGTATTCGCCTTCGTCGCCATCTGCTTCGCCGCCATCGGCTTCAAGTCGGCCTCGTCGCTGTTCTGGCCGATTCCGCAGGGCTACCTGGATGCACGTATCGCCGCGGCGGTGATCGCACTGATCAATTCGGTCGGCAACCTCGGCGGCTTCGTCGCCCCCACCACCTTCGGGCTGCTCGAGCAGCAGACCGGGTCGATCCAGGGCGGGCTGTATGGCCTGGCCGTGACCTCGGTGCTGGCGGCCATCGCCGTGTTCTTCGTCCGTACCCGCCCCAAGGGCGTTCCTTCCCATGACCTCAAGGCCCTTCGTCCTTGAGTCAGACCCACTGATGACTGCGAGACAACAACCATGAACATGCAGACGACACCCGCGCTCCATACCCAAACGCCCGTGGTCACCGACTTGCGCGTGATCCCGGTGGCTGGCCACGACAGCATGCTGCTCAACCTCAGTGGCGCCCACGGCCCGTACTTCACCCGCAACGTCGTGGTGCTGCGCGACAGCGCCGGCAATACCGGGCTGGGCGAGGTGCCCGGTGGCGAGAAGATCCGCCAGACCCTGGAGGACAGCCGCAGCCTGGTGGTCGGCCAGCCGATCGGCCATTACCAGCGCGTGCTCAACGCCATGCGCCAGACCTTCGCCAACCGTGATTCGGCTGGCCGTGGCCTGCAGACCTTCGACCTGCGCATCACCGTGCACGCAGTCACCGCCATCGAGTCGGCCTTGCTCGACCTGCTTGGCCAGCACCTGAACGTACCCATGGCGGCGCTACTCGGCGAAGGCCAGCAACGCGATGCGGTGAAGATGCTGGGCTATCTGTTCTACATCGGCGACCGTCAGCAGACCGACCTGGCCTACCGCAACGAAGCCGATGCCGACGACGACTGGTTCCGTCTGCGCCACGAAAAGGCGCTGACCCCCGAGGCGGTAGTACGCCTGGCCGAAGCCGCCAAGCAGCGCTATGGCTTCAGCGACTTCAAGCTCAAGGGCGGCGTGCTGCGTGGCGAGGAAGAAATGGAAGCGGTGACCGCCCTGGCCGAGCGCTTTCCCGAAGCGCGCATCACCCTCGACCCCAATGGCGCCTGGTCGCTCAAGGAGGCCATTGCCCTGTGCCGCGACAAGCACGATGTGCTGGCCTACGCCGAGGACCCGTGCGGCGCCGAGAATGGCTATTCGGGCCGTGAGGTGATGGCCGAGTTCCGCCGCGCCACCGGCTTGCCGACCGCCACCAACATGATCGCCACCGACTGGCGGCAGATGGGCCACGCGATCCAACTGCAATCGGTGGACATCCCGCTGGCCGATCCGCACTTCTGGACCTTGCAGGGTTCGGTGCGGGTGGCGCAGATGTGCAACGACTGGGGCCTGACCTGGGGTTCGCATTCGAACAACCACTTCGACATTTCCCTGGCCATGTTCACCCAGGTGGCGGCGGCGGCGCCGGGCGAGATCACCGCGATCGACACGCACTGGATCTGGCAGGACGGCCAGCGCCTGACCCGTGACCCACTGCGTATCGTCGATGGCCATGTGCGAGTGCCAGAGCGACCGGGGCTGGGCGTGGAAATCGACGAAGACCAGTTGGCCAAGGCGCACGAGTGCTACCGCAACATGGGGCTGGGCGCACGGGATGACAGCGTGGCGATGCAGTTCCTGATTCCGGGGTGGCAGTTCGATAACAAGCGGCCTTGCCTGGTGCGGTGAGCCATAGGGCCTCTTCGCGGGACAAGCCCGCTCCCACAGGCTGGGCGCAGAACCTGTGGGAGCGGGCTTGTCCCGCGAAGGGGCCAGCGCCATTTATCCTGCTTCGAAAAACCCCCGCGCCATCGCCACGAACGCCACCAACACCGGGTTCGGGTTATCTCGGCAATACGCCAGAAAGATCTCCGCCTGCTGCTCCATCCCCTGCAGCGGCCTGAACACCACCTGCTCCAGGCGCAACGCCTGCGCCGAGGCCGGCACTACCGCGCAACCCAAGCCGACATTGACCAATCCCAGCACCGAGTGGGTCTGCCCCAACCGGTGCAGATAACGCGGCTGTACCTCGTGTCGGGCGAACAGGTTGGCGATGCGGTCATGCAGGTAACGCCCTTCGCCCGCGCTGTACATGATGAACGGCTGTTCGTGGAAGTCGTCCGGCCTGAGCCGTTCGCGGCTGCTCAACGGGTGCCCGGCTGGCAGCGCGGCCACGAACGGTTCGCGGTGGATCGGCACGTACTCGACGCGAGCGCTGGGCAGCACCTGGCGAACCAGGCCGATGTCGATCAGGCTGGCTTCCAGGTCATGCACCTGGGTGCTGGAAACGCTTTCGCTGAGCATCAGTTCGATATCCGGCAGGGTCTTGCCGGCGTGCACCAGCAGGCGCGGGATCATGCTGTAGGCGCCCACTGCGGTGAAACCCAGGGTCAACCGGCCGGCCTCGCCGTGGGCGATCCGCCGGGCCGAGTGGCTGGCGGTCTCGGCGATATGCAGGATGCGCCGGGCGTCTTCGAGAAAGCTCATGCCGGCAAGGGTCAACCGCGCCTGGCGGTTGTTGCGTTCGAGCAACAACACCCCGAGCGAATGTTCCAGCAGCTGGATCTGCCGGCTCAGCGGCGGCTGGGTCATGTGCAGGCGGGTGGCCGCACGGCCGAAATGCAGCTCTTCGGCAACGGCGACGAAGCAACGCAGCTGGTGCAGCTCCATGATTCAATTCCTGAATTATTCGATCCAGCATCTATATTAGACCTGTATCAAATGCCGGCCTAGCATCGACCCATGTCTTCGAACTGCCGGATACCCACGATGAACCAGAACACCATCGACGTGCTGTTGACCCAGCCCGTGCCCGAGGCCATCGATGCCCAGCTGGTCGCTGCCTACCAGGTGCACCGGTTGTACCAGCAGAGCAACCCGCAACAGCTGCTCGACGAAGTCGGTCCACGCATTCGCGGTGTGGTCACCGGTGGCGCCAAGGGGTTGTCCAACGCCCTGATGGACCAGTTGCCTGCCCTGAACATCATCGCCATCAGCGGCATCGGTACCGACGCCGTGGACCTGCGCCATGCGGCCAGCCGCGGCATTCACGTGACCACCACACCGGGTGTGCTCACCGCCGATGTCGCCGACATGGCTCTGGGCCTGATCATCAGTACCTTGCGCCGACTGGGCGAGGGCGAGCGGTTGGTGCGCGATGGCTTGTGGGGCACGGTCAACCTGCCGCTGGCGCGCAAGGTCAGCGGCATCGACCTGGGCATCGTCGGCCTGGGCCAGGTGGGCAAGGCCATCGCCCGCCGCGCCGCCGCCTTCGACATGCGCATCGCCTATCACGGGCGCCGCGAACAGCCGGGCTCGGGTTACCGCTACGAGGCCGACCTGGTGGAACTGGCGCGTTCGGTGGACGTGCTGGTGGTCGCCGCCTCCGCCGATGGCGGCCAGGTGCTGGTGACCGCCGAAGTGCTCGAAGCGCTCGGGCCGCAGGGTTACCTGATCAACGTGGCGCGCGGCAAGCTGGTGGATGAGCCGGCACTGGTCGAGGCGCTGCGCGAAGGGCGTATCGCCGGCGCCGGGCTGGACGTGTTCGTCGACGAGCCGCATGTGCCGCCTGCGCTGCGCGACCTCAACCAGGCCAGCCTGCAACCGCACCGGGGCAGCGCCACGCTGCAGACCCGGCTGGAGATGGGGCAGATGGTGCTCGACAACCTGGCTGCCTGTTTCCGAGGGGAGATGCCACCCAATCGCGCATAGCCGCCATCGCCGGCAAGCCGGCGTATCACAAGGCCCACAGGCCACACCTTCTCTTCACAAGAACAATCGCTTCCATCGAGAAGCAAGAGGGTCACATGAACAGCAAATCCGCCGTCGCCGCACCGCAGGCACTGGCTGGGGTCAATCGCCATCGCTTCCTGATCCTGGCGCTGATCTTCGTCATCACCGTCATCAACTACGCCGACCGCGCCACCCTGTCGATCACCGGTACCGAGGTGCTCAAGGACCTGGGCATGGACCCGGTGATGCTCGGCATGGTGTTTTCCGCCTTTGCCTGGGCCTACGCCCTTGGCCAGGTCCCCGGCGGCTGGTTGCTCGACCGCTTCGGCGCGCGCCGGGTGTATGGCGTCAGCCTGATCCTCTGGTCATTGTTCACCTTGATGCAGGGCACCGTGGGCTGGATGGGCCTGGCGGGCGCTTCGGCGGCGGTGGCGTTGTTCTCCATGCGCTTCATGCTCGGCCTGGTGGAGTCGCCAGCGTTTCCGGCCAACTCGCGGGTAGTCAGCTGTTGGTTCCCCACGCGTGAGCGGGGCACGGCATCGGCCTTGTTCAACTCGGCGCAGTACATGGCAGTGGTGGTGTTCGCCCCGCTGATGGCCTGGATGACCCACACCCTCAGCTGGGAGCAGGTGTTCATCTGGATGGGCGTGCTGGGGCTGTTGCTGAGCCTGGTGTGGTTCCGCCTCTACCATGAGCCGCATAGCGCCCCGGGGCTCAGCCGCGAAGAACTCGACTACATGCGTGAGGGTGGTGCACTGGTCGACCTGGAAAAAGAACGCAAGACCGCCAAGAGCAAGCCGACCCGTGCCGAAGTGATGCAGTTGTTCACCAGCCGCAACCTGTGGGCGGTGTACCTGGGCCAGTACTGCATCACCGCGCTCACCTATTTCTTCATCACCTGGTTCCCGATCTACCTGATCAAGGGCCGCGGCATGACCATCATGGAGGCTGGCTGGGTCGCCGCGTTGCCGGCGATCTGCGGCTTCACCGGCGGCATTCTCGGCGGTTTCCTCTCCGATTGGCTGATCAGCCGTGGCGTGCATCCTTCCAAGGCCCGCAAGACTCCGTTCGTGATCGGCATGGCGTTGTCCACCAGCCTGGTGCTGGCCAACTACGTCGACGGCAACGCCGCGGTGATTGCCTTGATGACCCTGGCGTTCTTCGGCAAGGGCCTGGCGGCGGTGGGTTGGGCGGTACTGTCGGATGTGGCGCCGAAGAAGATGGTCGGCCTGTGCGGCGGTGTGTTCAACGGCATCGGCAACATCGCCGGCATCGTCACGCCGCTGGTGATCGGTTACGTGGTGGCCTCCACCGGCTCGTTCAACAACGCACTCTGGTTCGTGGCCGCCCATGGCGTGCTGGGAATCCTCGCTTACCTGTTGCTGGCCCGGCGCTTCGAGCGTACCGGACAGGCGTAGGCAGACGCCTGAGCAACAGGGCCCCGGGAGACCGGGGCTTTTTTTTGGTTCTTCACGGATTGTCGGGGAGCTTGGCTTGGCATTTATATCGTGAGCTGATCCATTGTGTGTAGCGGCGCTACCGGCCCCTTCCGCCTTTACGGCGGGCTCCTTTGTTCTTGGACAAAGGAGCGCAAAACCGCTTGCTCCCCCATACGGCCCCTACGCTGCGCTTCGGGGTTCCCTCGCTTCGGCGCCTTCCGGGCCCGCGCGGCCTACGACTTGCTCCGCAAGTCTACATCTCGCGCCTCCGGCTACGCCGGAGGGTGCTTCGCACCTGGCCCTCCAGCCACCTACGCTCGGCCTCCTGAGGTCGCGGGTAGATCAAGATCAAAAGCCAGATCAAAAGCCAGAGCAACGGCAGGCGAATCGCTGCGCTCTCGCGGTTTACCTATCGCTTTGTGTTGTAGCAGATAGCGCGGTGTCTCTTTCGAAGATAACGCCAGTGCAGGCGCCGCCCCTAACTTCGCGACGTCAGGAGGCCGAGCGTAGGCGCCTGTAGGGCCAGGTGCGCAGCACCCTTCGGCGTAGCCGAAGGCGCGAGATGTAGACTTGCGGAGCAAGTCGTAGGCCGCGCGGGCCCGGAAGGCGCCGTAGCGAGGGGACCCGTAGCGCAGCGGAGGGCCGGATGCAGGAGCGAGCGGTTTTGCGTCCCTTTTTCCAAGAAAAAAGGGACCCGCCGTAAAGGCGGAAGGGGCCAGTAGCGCCGCTACACAAAATGGACCGTTCCCAATCTCAATGCCAACAAGCCAAGCCAAGCCAAGCCAAGCCCAATCCCGACAATCCGTGAAGAACCTTTTTTTACCTGTACCTACCCAACCACACCCAAATGAAAAGCGGAACCTCCAGACGACCCGATGGCGCATCCAGACATGCCATTCGCGACATCTGGCGCGAATGGAAATGCGTTGTCGTGATCGCGCACCTACGGGACGTTCTCGTGTAAATTCCCGGCGCCGCAGGGGGCTTAAATGGACCCCGAATTGCTGGTGCGTTGCTCTGTAAAGCGTGCAGAAGGTCAACAACAGAGCGTGAGCGACGTGTCATTCCCCTCGTCTTCAAGGAGCTTTTTTCGCCTACGCCTGCCCGTCCTTCCTTGTGTCAGCAAAAAGAGAACAAGATCAATGAACACCGTGGGATCTGATGGCAACCTTGCACAAGGTTTCAAGCCGCGTCATGTAACGATGCTGTCCATCGCGGGCATCATCGGTGCCGGACTTTTCGTGGGTTCCGGGCACGCCATCGCGGCGGCCGGGCCTGCCACCATAATTTCTTACTTCGTGGCCGGGACCCTGGTGGTGCTGGTCATGCGCATGCTCGGCGAAATGGCCGTGGCGCATCCCGACACCGGATCGTTCTCCACCTATGCCGACCAAGCCATCGGCCGCTGGGCCGGCTACACCATCGGCTGGCTGTACTGGTGGTTCTGGGTGCTGGTGATTCCGATCGAGGCGCTGGCCGCCGGGCACGTGCTCAATGCCTGGTTCCCGGACATCCCCAGCTGGATATTCGCCCTGGCCTCGGTGGTGCTGCTGGCCGGCACCAACCTGTTCAGCGTGGCCAAGTATGGCGAGTTCGAGTTCTGGTTCGCCATTCTCAAGGTCACCGCCATTCTCGGCTTCATCGGCCTGGGCTTCGCCGCCCTGATGGGCTGGCTGCCCAACCGCGAGGTCAGCGGCCTCAGCGGCCTGATGGCCGAGCACGGCGGCTTCGCGCCCAAGGGCTGGTCGGCGGTGATCGGCGCGTTCATCACCGTGATGTTCAGCTTCATCGGCACCGAGGCGGTGACCATCGCCGCCTCCGAATCCAGCGACCCGTCGCGCAACATCGCCAAGGCCACGCGCTCGGTGATCTGGCGGATCAGCACCTTCTACATCCTGTCGATCTTCGTGATCATCTCGGTGGTGCCGTGGAACGACCCGCAGTTGGCGGTGGTGGGTTCGTACCAGCGCGCACTGGAGATCATGAACATCCCCAATGCCGGCTTCATGGTCGACCTGGTAGTGCTGGTGGCGGTGACCAGCTGCATGAACTCGTCGATCTACATTGCTTCGCGGATGATGTATTCCCTGGCCAAGCGTGGCGATGCCCCTGCGATGCTCAACAAGACCTCCAAGGTCGGTGTGCCGCGCGCCGCGGTGTTCGGCAGCACGTTGATCGGCGCCGCCATCGCGGTGCTCAACTACTTTGCGCCGAAGGGCGTGTTCGAGTTCCTCCTGGCCAGCTCAGGTGCCATCGCGCTGCTGGTGTACCTGGTCATCGCCATCTCCCAGCTGCGCATGCGTCGCCGCCTGGAGCGCGAGAACACCGAGCTGAAATTCCGCATGTGGCTGTTCCCGTACTTGACCTGGGCGGTGATCCTGTTCATCGGCGGGGCGCTGGCGGTGATGATGTATACACCCGAGCATCGTGCGGAAGTGAGTTCGACCTTGGGCCTGGCGATCGTGATTTCCTTCCTGGGGATCGTCACCTCGCGGGGCCATGCGCAGACGGTGGGGGCGCGGTCGATGGGGTGAACGCGTTCACCTTGCGGTAGGGCCGAGGGCACCAGTGGATGGGTGCCCTTTGCTTTTTGAAACACGTGTTCGAGGTTGCCAGGGGCGGGGCGGCGCCTCTTCGGGAGTAGACTTTCTGGGGTATTCACACAGGGAGTCGCTTCATGAGTGGGCAACATCAAGAACCACAAACGCCCAATGCCCTCGCTTCGGGAAAGGATGACCCCGGCTCGACCACTTCTCCTGGATGGCCCGGCGCAAGTAGAACTCACGCTCCTCGGGTAGTTTGCTCAGGGTGAGAATGGTCAGATTCTTGGTCCACGGCAATTGTGTCAGCAGTGCTGACACTTTCTCAGTTGGAGCGCCAATTCAAGACCTCGCTTTTCGAACGCAGCATTGCCAGCCCGACAAAGGCTTCGGCAGCACTGAAGCAGCAATATCCGGCGGCAATGGACGTTTTCGAGATGCCTACATGGTCGAGTTTCCGGGGTTACCCCAAGGCCATGCCGAAGCCGATTTGCACCGCGCATTGATGGAGCGCCTGAAGGCGTTCCTGGTCGAGCTGGGCCGGGATTTCTGCTTCGTCGGTTCCCAATACCCTCTGCAGGCGGGAGGCCGGGACTTCGCATTGGACCTGCTCTTCTTCCACCGCAGGCTTAACTGTCTGGTCGCGATCGAGCTAAAGGTCGGTCGCTTCGAGCCGGAGTACCTGGGCAAGCTCGATTTCTATCTCGAGGCCTTGGACCAACGAGCGCAAGGCTCATGAAAACCCGGCCATCGGGGTGCTGTTGTGTGCCAGCAAGGAGGACGAAGTGGTCGAGTACGCGCTCAATCGCAGTGTGTCCCCCGCGTTGATCGCGCAGTACCAGACGCGTCTGCCGGACAAGGCGCTGCTGCAGGCGAAGTTGCATGAGTTCTATGCCTTGGGCTCCGTTGAAGAACAGGGCGCTTAGCGCGGCTCCGGTGTCTGGCATCCCTTCCACTGCGGCCATCCCAAGCCCTGCGGCGCATCATGGATGGCCCATTGCAATTATCTTTTTCAATGCCACAACTATTTTCACCGCTAAATGTCATTCTTTGCAGGTCGGCCGTTTATGGGGATGCCGGCCCACCCGCATAGGAGCGAAGAAAAATGGTAGCACTGCACGACAGCACGTTGGACAGCATCAAGAACAACCAGGCGCAACTGCTGACTCAATGGACAGCGGCCCTGGAGGCCAACGGCGCCAACCGCAATCTCAGGGAACAGACCGTGTTGCAGGAAACCCGCGACTTCCTGCAACTGTTCGTCGATGGCCTGCAATCAGGCAGCGGTGGCATCGCCGATCTGGAGTGGGAAGAAACCCGCCGTTTCCTGGAAAAACTCTCGGCCAGCCGTGCGCAACTGGGCCACGACTCCCACCAGGCAGCGTATTTCATCTTCGCCCTAAAGGGCCCGCTGTTCGGTCTGCTGCAAACGCATTTCCGCGATGACCCGGCGCGCCTGGCCGAACAGTTGTGGGTCATCTCCGAGCTGCTGGATACGCTCGGCATGCACACCATCCGCACCTATCAAAAGACCCGTGAAGCGGTGATCAAGCGCCAGCAGGAAGAACTGCTGGAACTGTCCACCCCAGTGGTCAAGCTGTGGGATGGCGTGCTGGCGCTGCCGCTGATCGGCACCCTGGATTCGCAACGCAGCCAGACGGTGATGGAATCGCTGCTGCAGCGCATCGTCGATACCGGTTCGGAAATCGCCATCATCGACATCACCGGCGTGCCGACCGTCGATACCCTGGTTGCCCAACACCTGCTCAAGACCGTCACTGCCATCCGCCTGATGGGCGCCGACTGCATCATCAGCGGCGTACGTCCGCAGATCGCGCAGACCATCGTGCACCTGGGCCTGGACCTGGGCACCCTGACCACCAAGGCCAACCTCGCCGATGCCCTGAAGCTGGCGCTCAAGCGCCTGGGCGTCAGCCTGGACGGGCAGGGATAGGCCCATGGAGCGTATCCCGATTCTGCAAATGGGCGAGTTCCTGCTGGTGACGATCCAGGTCGACATGCACGACAAGCTGGCCATGCGTCTGCAGGAGGACCTCACCGACCGTATCAGCGCGACTTCCGCCGCTGGCGTGTTGATCGACATCTCGGCGCTGGACATGGTCGACTCGTTCATTGGCCGGATGATCGCCGACATCGCCAGCCTGTCGCGGCTGATGGACGCCCAGGTGATGCTGGTGGGCATGCAGCCGGCCGTGGCCATCACCTTGGTGGAACTGGGCCTCACCCTGCCTGGGGTCAGCACGGCGCTGGACGTAGAGCGTGGCATGCAGCGGCTCAGCCAGCATGTGAGGCGCCTATGAACAGCGAGCACAGTGGCAGCCTGCCGGTGCGTATCGAGCAGGATGTGGTACTGGCCCGGCAACTGGCGCGCAAGCTCGCCAGCGACTGCGGCATGCGCCTGGTTGACCTGACCAAGCTGGTGACCGCCGTCAGCGAGCTGGCACGCAACACCGTGGTCTATGGCGGTGGCGGTGACATGGATTGGCAGGTGCTCGAACAAGCGGGCCGTACTGGCGTGCGCTTGCTGTTTCGCGACGAAGGCCCTGGCATCGCCGACCTGAAGCTGGCCCTGACCGACGGCTGGACATCGGGCAACGGCCTCGGGCTCGGCCTGACCGGCGCTCGGCGCCTGGTGGACGAGTTCGAACTGGACACCGCGCCCGGCGAGGGCACGCGGGTGACGATCACACGATGGATATGAACATCCCTGCCAGCAGGACGCTGGTATTGCCCCTGGAGGAGGCCAGCCAGATCGGCCATGCCCGGCGCACCGCGCAGCGCCTGGCCGAGCAGCAAGGCTTCGACGGCGAAGACGCCGGGCGGGTGGCCTTGCTGGCCACCGAGCTTGCCAGCAACGTGCTCAAGCATGCCGGGCGGGGCACCTTGCAGCTGCGGGCGGTGCCCGGTGCCAATGGCGCGGGTGTCGAACTACTGGCCGTCGATCAGGCCGGTGGCTTCGATGCCGAGATCTGCCTGGCCGATGGCTACTCGACCGGTGGCACCCAAGGCATCGGCCTGGGCGCCATCGCGCGCCTGGCCGAAGTGTTCGACATCCATACCGACGCTGGCGGTTCCGTGGTCATGGCGCGCCTGTACCGGCGCGATGCCAAAGGTAGCGATCTGCGCATCGGCGTCAGTCATCATGCACTGCACGACGATCCCGCCTGTGGTGACACCTGGCATGTGGTGCTTGCCCAAGGGCGGCTCAGTGCCCTGCTGGTCGATGGCCTGGGCCATGGCCCCGAGGCCGAAGAGGCGGCCCAGAGCGCCGCTGCCGCGTTCGCCGAGGACGCCTTTCTCGACCCGCTGCTGCTGATCGAGCGCATGCACCTGGCCATGAGCGGAACCCGCGGAGGCGCCGCGGCCATCGCCCAGTATGACGCGAGCACCGGTCGACTCAGCTTCACCGGTATCGGCAACATCGGCGCCAGCCTGGTAACGCCGACCAAGGCGCGCGGCCTGGCCTCTTTGGCGGGCTTCCTCGGCGGGCAGTACCGCAAGGCCCAGGTCTTCGACTACGCTGACGTGACTGGCAATCTGCTGATCCTCTACAGCGACGGCCTGCAGTCGCGCTGGAACCTTCAAGACTACCCTGGCCTGGTGCACCGTCACCCGGCCGTGATTGCTGCCGTGCTGCACCGCGATTTCTGCCGAGGGCGGGACGACGTGACGGTACTGGTCATCGACCTGGAGCCTACCCATGGCTGAACCCACCACCACCGAACAGGCCGCGCTGATCGCTCGCTTGCAGGGCGAGAACGACGCCTTGCGCGCCGAGCTCGAAGAAACCAACCAGGGCGTGCTGGCCCTGTACGCCGAACTGGACCTGCAGGCCGAGCAACTGCGCCAGGCTTCGGACCTGAAAAGCCGCTTCCTGTCATACATGAGCCACGAGTTCCGCACCCCGCTGGGCTCGATCCTGAGCATCACCAGCCTGCTCGCCGACGAGTTGGATGGCCCGCTGTCCGAAGAGCAGCACCGCCAGGTGGCTTTCGTCAGCACTGCCACCCGCGAGCTCTCCGACATGGTCGACGACCTGCTCGATCTGGCCAAGATCGAGGCCGGACGCATCACCATCTCGCCGGCCTGGTTCGACATGTTCGACCTGTTCGCCGCGCTACGCGGCATGTTCCGGCCGATCGTCGATGCCACCGCGGTCGACCTGATTTTCGAGGAGCCGGTGGGCTTGCCGCGGCTTTTTACCGACGACAAGAAGCTCGCGCAGATCCTGCGCAACTTCATTTCCAACGCCTTGAAGTTCACCACCCGCGGTGAAGTGCGGGTATCGGCGCAACTGGTCGAGGCGGGCAACATCCGTTTCGCCGTCAGCGACACCGGCATCGGCATCGCTCCCGAGCTGCTGGGCACGCTGTTCGAGGATTTCGCCCAGGTCGACTCGCCGCTGCAGAAGCGCCTGCGTGGCACCGGCCTGGGCCTGTCGCTGTGCAAGCGCTTCGCTACGTTGCTGGGCGGCGAGGTCGGTGTGCACAGCGAGCCCGGGACAGGCTCTTCCTTCTTCGTGACCATTCCTCTGGCCCTGGCCCAGGAGAGCGTGGATGAAACCTGACCTGCGCCTGCTCATCGTCGACGACAACGTCGCCACCCGCTACGCCCTGCGCCGCCGCCTCAGCGCGCAGGGCTACGAAGTGCTCGAAGCGGGTACCGGCGGCGAAGGGCTGGCGTTGATTCGCGACGAACAGGTGGATGCGCTGATTCTCGACGTCAACCTGCCAGACATGAGCGGCTTCGACATCGTCCGGCTGTTGCGCCAGGACAGCCGCACCGCACTGTTGCCGGTGATTCACGTGTCGGCGGCGTCGATCCAGAGCGGCGACATCATCACCGGCCTGAACGCCGGCGCCGACGCCTACCTGATCCACCCGGTAGACCCCGACGTACTGCTTGCCACGCTGCGCACCTTGCTGCGCGTGCGCGACACCGAACGCGCCCTGCGCCAGAGCGAGGCGCGCTTCCAGGAAATCTTCCGCGGGGTGTCTGCGCCCATCGCCGTGCTCGACGGCGAGCTCAAGGTGCACGAATGCAACCATGCTTTCGCCCACCTGGTGCAGGACAACCGCGACCCGCAGCGGCTGCACGAATGCTTCGCCGACGGCCAGGACGCGGCGCTCGAAGAGTTGCGCCAGCACCTGGCGGCGGGCCAGCGCTGGAAGGGTACCTTGGGCATGCGCCTGCACGGCCAGCCGCGTGACACCGAGTGGCAGCTCTCGCCCTACCAGGCGCCGGGCTTGTGCCTGGTCTTCGTCGAAGACATCACCGAGCACCGCCACCGCGAACGCTCGCACCTGGCGCGCCTGGACGACGCCAACAGCCAGTTGGCCAAGGAAGTCGCCGAGCGCGTGCGCACCGAGGCGCAGCTGTTGCAATTGCAGAAGATGGACGCTCTAGGCAGCCTGACCGGCGGCATCGCCCACGATTTCAACAACCTGCTCACCGGCATCATCACCAGCCTCGAACTCATTCGTAAGCGGGTGGCGGAAAACCGCGTGGAGAAGGTGCCCAAGTACGCCGAGGCGGCGCTGAGTTCGGCCAACAGCGCCGCCGTGCTCACCCACCGGCTGCTGGCTTTCGCTCGCCAGCAGCCGCTGGACACGCGCCCGGTGGACGTCCACCAGCATGTGCGCTCACTCGAAGAACTGCTCACCCGCACCATCGGCGAACGCATCACCCTGACCCTCGAACTGTCCAGTCGACCGGCCATCGCGCTGGTCGACCCCGTGCAGCTCGAAAGCGCGGTGCTCAACCTGGTGATCAATGCCCGCGATGCCTTGCCCAAGGGCGGGCAGATCTGGGTCAACACCTCGGCGGCCTGGAGCCATGGCGACCCCAACCTCGCTGACGGCGCGTACGTGGCGGTGACCGTGCGCGACAACGGCAGTGGGATCGAGGCGGAGTTGCTCGACAAGGTCTTCGACCCGTTCTTCACCACCAAACCCCTCGGCCAGGGCACCGGCCTGGGCCTGTCGACCATCTATGGCTTCGCCCGCCAGTCCGGTGGGCATGTGGAGCTGCGCAGCGTGGTCGGCAAGGGCACCGAAGTGACATTGTTGCTACCGGCCAGCGCCGAGGCGGCGGTGGCCGTGGAACGCGAGGTGGACGATGACCAGCAAGGCAATGGCGAGCATGTGCTGATCGTCGAGGACATGGCCTCGGTGCGGCTGTCGGTCGCCGAGGCGTTGGGCGAGGAGGGGTATAACTGCACGCTGGCGTCGACCATCGACGAGGCGCTGGAGTACCTGCAAGGTGAGGGGGTCATCGACCTGCTGCTGACCGACGTCGGCCTGCCGACCCTGAGTGGGCGTGAGCTGGCGGACATCGCCCGGATGCACCGGCCAGGTTTGCCAGTGCTGTTCATGACCGGGTATGCCGATGCGGCGTTGGATCGCCAGGCATTCCTGGGCACCGGGATGGACATGCTGGTCAAGCCGTTCAAATTGTCGGAGCTGCTCGACAAGGTGAAGCATGCGGTGGTGCGCTTGGGGTGAAAGGCTGTGCGCCTCGTTGCAGGCGCGCCGACCACCCCTTCGTTCAGGCCGCCGCCCGATCGCCGTCGCCGCTCACCTCGAACTGCCCCACCAGCTTCTCCAGCTTGTTGGCATTGACCTTCATCGTCTGCGCACTGTTCTGCAGCACCACCCCCGTCTGGCGCATCTCGGCCGAAGACTGGTCGACCTTCTCGATGGTCTTGCCGCACGCCAGGCTGTGGGCGTTGAGTTGCTGGATGATGGCGAACATGCTCTCCACGGCTTGATGCAACTGCACGTTTTCCGATGATGCATCCTCGGCCAGGCGCAGGCTGTCATCCACGTTCTTGACCCCTTCTTCCATGAAGCTGACGGCCTTCTGGGTCTCGTTCTGCAGGCCTTCGACCATGCTGCGGATGTCATCGGCGGCTCGCGAGGTACGAGCGGCCAGGTTGCGGACCTCCTCGGCCACCACGGCGAAACCGCGCCCGTGGTCACCTGCCCGTGCGGCCTCGATGGCGGCATTGAGCGCCAGCAGGTTGGTCTGGCTGGTGATGTCGCTGATCAACCCAGTGATGTTGCCGATCTGGGTCATGCGGCTGTCGAGCAACTGCACGCTCGAAGACGACCGCTGCACCACGTCGCGAATCGACTGCGTGCCGGCTTGTACCGAGACGAATTGTTCGTGGGCGCGGCTGACGACTTCGTCCATGGCCTGTTTCATCTGTTCGGCACTGGCCGAGGCCTGCTGGATTTCGCCAAGCTGATCCTCGACGATGATCATCATCTGGTGCACGGCATCGGCCACTTCGCTGGAGGTCAGGCTGGCCTGCTGGCTGCGCTGGAGCATCATCTGGTTGGTGGCGCCGACGTTGCGGCTGGCCTTGACCACCTGGCCGACCACCGAATCGAGGCGGTCGATGAAACTGTTGATCCAGCGCCCCATGTCGCCGCTCTCATCATTGGCCATGACAGTGATGTCCAGGCGCTGGCGCAAGTTGCCTTCGCCTTCGGCGATGGTGCGCAGCACGTCGGTCATGCCGTTCAGGCGCGCAGCCAGGCGCTTGGGCCCGAGTCTGCTGAAGAGCACGGCGGCGCAGAGCATGCTGAGCAGCATGACCGCGTCGTTCATGCCTTGGGACAGACCGGCGTAATGCTGCACGGCCACGTTGCAGCCGAGCAGTCCGGCCATGGTGGCCACGTACGGCTTCATCAACCCATGGGTGAGCGAGCGACGGCGATAGACCTCTTCGAGATCGGCCTCGCACATCATCCCCCAGCGGTCGGGCGAGCCCGGCAACTGAAAGGTGATGCCCTTGCCGACCACCGGAATGTGGCGGTAGTCGGAGTAACCGGGGTAGGTCACGAACAGGTTCGAGCCATGACGGATGGTTTCGCGCACGCCAGGGTGCAGTTGCTTGGTCGCAGGGTCGGTGAAGCGCAGCTCCAATTCGGTGTGTTGCTGGATCTTCACCGTGGACCAGGGCGTGTGCACGCCGCTCTTGAGGTTTTCGCCATGGCTGAAAGTGCCGTCCTCGAAGCGCGAGCGCGACAGGGCGGTGCCAGGTTGCAGGGTCGGGTCGAAATGCGATTGCGCCATGAACAGGTAGTTGTCGCCCGACTCGGCGAAGATGTGCCCGGCCTCGCGCTGGATGAGGTCGCCGAGGACATCGTTCGGCACGCGGGCGCAGAGGCAGCCGAGTGTTTTGCCGGCGACTTTCAGTGGCTGGTAGAACATCAGCGTCACGGCATCGTGGAAGCGCGACGATGACGGGCCGATCTGCAGGGTGAGCGGGTCGCTGTAGGGGCCGTGCAGGAAGGGCGCCTTGAGGCCTTGTGCTAGGGCTTTGTGGTGCGCGAGCGGCTGGCCGTCGCGGCGGTCCCAGGTCGACGTGATGACAGCGCCGCTGATGTCGACGACGAACAGTTCGGAAATGTCTTCGGCCCGGTGGAGTTTGTCCGCCAGCAGTGTGTGGTCGAGTTGGGTCAGGTCGTCGCTGAAATGCTCGGCCAGTTCGGCCAGGTGCTCCCATTGTTCGCGTGCCCAGTTTTGCAGGAGGCGCACGCGGGTTTGGGCGATGGCTTCGAAGGTCTGTTCGATTACCGGGTAGGCAGATTGATTGAGCCGGCATGACCAGCCCATGGAGAGCTTCCCGGTCTTGCCGAACCACGGTAGCCAGCGTTTTTCGCTGGAAGAGAGCTGCATGGCGTGGCTTGCGAGCGTCATTGATAGCCCCTGTTGTTATAGTTTGATGGCAAACTGATAGCAATTTTTGCGCCAGGTCGTGAGGGGGCTAACGATTCCGCGAGGAGCAGGGGTTGAGGGGGCGTGCGAGTGGAAGGTGGTCTTGTGAGATGCCAAATTGGTGCGATGTGCGCACCATGAGTGCGCAGGTAGCCAAGGTCGATATCAGGAAGACCGAGTGTTCGAGCGGTGACTTGAATCCGGTGAATGTCAGGCACAAAAAAAGACGTCCGGGGACGTCTTTTTCTGAGGATTTGGTGGAGCCGGGGGGATTTGAACCCCCGTCCGCCAGTACTCCGCTGTCGGTACTACATGCTTAGCCGTGTCTACTGAGTTAATCCGCAGCCGCCCGACGGGCAGGGTGCTTTGGACGAGTTGGGTAAGTTTTAGTCGCTTTGCCCCCAACGTGCTACACGACGATCCTGTTCTGTATGACAATCACTTCGGGTTTACAGGCATCCCCTGGTGATTGCTGGAGCCGAAGCTACCAGGAGAGCGGGCTCAGCTGCTTACGCAGCGAGAGCGTAACCCTCGTAGTTTTCGTCATTGGCAACTATAGAAAGTTGCAACAGTGGATTTACGAGTTCTGTTACCAACTCGGCATGCACCTAGAGTTTCGCAACCGGCGTCGAATCCTAATCGGCCCCACGCTACAGCTCTAGCTTACGTACCTTTCGGCACGTGCGGCCAGTATACGTGATTGTGCGAGCGACGTCGACAGCAGGCCGGGTCGCCCGCGCCGCGAGGGCTCAAGCACCGCTGCCGCCGGCCGAGCCGCTGCCTTTCTCGGTTTTTTCCAAGTGCTCCAGCACCTTGCTGGTGAGGGCGATGCATTTCTCCTTGTCGCCCGAAGCCTGGGCGGCCTTGGCCTCGTCGACCTGTTCGGTGACGGCCTTGTCCAGGCCTTCGGAAGTGGCGCCGGCGGTGGCCATGCTGTTGCCGATCTTCTGCAGGTTGATGGCGCACAGGTCGTCGGCGGCGAACACCGGCGAAGCCAGGAGGGTAGCGGCCGCGAACAGGGCCGAAAGCGCGGTACCTTTCATGGGTGTCTCCTTGTAGGGCCTCTGGAGGGTGGGCCTGTAAGGGTTGACTGTGGCGGATTTGCGGCGGTTCAATCGCGATGATGGCGGGGCGGCATGACGGTGTGTGGCGAGATGTTGCAGGCCGCTCCCGCAGGGGTCAGTGGGACTTGTTCAGGCCCAGTTCGATGTCGTCGATCAGCGCCTTGGCCATTTCACTGAGGATGCGCGCGGCGCTGCCAGCCTTGCGGTCGTTTTCCATTTCGGCCTCGGTGGTGAGGTGGCGGATGCAGCCGAGCAGGATCGAGAGTTGGCTGAAGGCGTGGTCGAAGGGGATGCCGGGTTGCAGGCGGAACAGGTCGAAGGTTTCGATGCCGGCGGTGGTGGTGCGGGTGGGGTCGGTTGTGTCCATTGGGGCGGTTTCCTGAATTCGGTGGGGGATGGCACCGGCGGAGCCGGTGTTCGCGGGTAAACCCGCTCCTACAGGTACAGCGCCGAGTTTGAAGTTGGCGCTGTACCTGTAGGAGCGGGTTTACCCGCGAAGAGGCCGGTTAGGCCGCTATCAATGCAGGCTTGGTTTGCGCTCCAATGCCAACAACAAGGCATCCGCCTGAGCCCAGGCAATCTGCATGGCGCGCAGGCCGTTCTCGACCGATTCGCGCATGGCTTCATCTTCGATGCTGTCGACGGCATAGCGGCATCGGTTATAGGCGATCATCAGGTAATGGGTGACGTTCATCACCACATGGTTCAAGGGCACATGGCGCTCGATGATGGCGTTGCAGAGGGTGGTGCCGTCGGGGATCTGGTAGAAATGCGGTGAGTCGGGGACGATTTTTTTCATGCAGTCTCCTGAATGCTGAAGGACTGCCGCTTCCGTTCCACAGGAAGGGTGGCAGCTGTACACGGGGTGGAACCCGAGTGCATTCAGGAGTACTCGGTAGGCACGAGGCCTCCCGCGTACAGCCGCCATTAACGACACGCTCCAGAATGCTAGGCCGGGGTTCCACGCCCGGTCGCTGAACACCAGCGACTCGAACAGCCTAGGGAGCCAGGATTTTCGGGACAATCAGACGCGTGTCGACGCGACTCGTAGGATATTTCCAAAGGCTGCAAATCCCTACCACTTGTGCGTAGGAGGGATCTGAACCTTCTGTAGGATCCGTATCGTCAGATGCTCCGCGGACGCGTCACCCGGTCCACCAGGTAGACCAACCCGTGGTAATCGATCCCACTATGGCTCGACAGCCCGATCTCGCACGTCCGGCTGGTCGAGATCCCCTCGCTGCAATGCTGCACCGCATCCTTCAAACTACGCAGCGAGTGGGCATTGAGCTCCGGCGTGGTGAACCCCTTGTCCCCGGCAAACCCACAGCAATGAATTCCTTCGGGTACAACCACCTGCTTGCTGCAGCGCCGCGCCAGGTCGATCAGCGCCTGGCTTTCGCCCAGGTGCTGGGTGCTGCAGGTCACATGCACGGCCACCGGCTCGTCCTGAGGGGTGAACTCCAGCCGGTCGAGCAGATGAGTGCGGATGAACCGCACCGGGTCGTACAGGTCCAGCCGGGTGTCTGCCATGTCCTGCACAAGGCGCAGGGTGCATGGGCTGGTGTCGCAATAGATGGGGTCGAGGCCGCCACGGCTGGCCTGCAGCAGGGCGTTGATCAACTCTTGGCGCTTGTGCTCGGCCTGCTCGGGGTAGCCTTTGGAAGCGAACGGCTGGCCACAGCACAGGCTGTCGGCGTTGTCCGGGAACACCACCTGATAGCCGGCTTTTTCCAGCAGCGAACGGGTCTTGTCCAGTAGCGTGCTCTGTTCGCGGTCGGCGTAGGCCGGGCCCATCGCCCGCGACACGCAGGCGGCGAGGTACACCACGCGCGGTCGGGCATCGTTGCTCGCCGGGCCGAAGGTCAGGTCGCGCACTGGTTGCGGCATCGCCGGTGTCCACTGTGGCAGGCGGCCGTTGCTGGTCTTGCTCAAGGCCGTGCTCCAGCGCGCCAGGCGCGGCGCGCCGAGCAGCTTGCGCGCGGTGTTGGCGGCAGTCAGGGTCAGGCGCGCGCCGCCCAGCGCGGTCTGGAAGTGCTCGGCCAGCCAGTCGGCAGCCTTTTCATGATTGGCGGCCTGGGAGCGCAACTTCTTCACCAGTTCGCCGGTGTTGATGCCCACCGGGCAGCGCTGGGCACAAAGGCCGGTGGCGGCACAGGTGTCGATGCCTTGGTACTGGTAGGTCTGCAGCAGTTCGCGGGTGTCGATGCCAGCGCGCTTTTTCGCCTGGATATCGCGCCACATGACGATGCGCTGGCGTGGGCTCAGGGTCAGCCCCTTGGACGGGCAGACTGGTTCGCAGAAGCCGCACTCGATGCACTTGTCGACGATCTCGTCGGCCGCCGGCAAGGGCTTGAGGTTTTTCAGGTGGATGTCCGGATCTTCGCTCAGCACCACGTCGGGATTGAGAATGCCGTTGGGGTCGAGCAGGCGTTTGAGCGCCCACATCAGCTGGTAGGCATCCTGGCCCCACTCCAGCGCCACGAACGGCGCCATGTTGCGCCCGGTGCCATGCTCGGCCTTGAGCGATCCGCCGAATTCCACCGCCACCAACTGCGCCACGTCGTCCATGAAGGCCTGGTAGCGGGCGACTTCCTCGGGGCTGTTGAAGCCCTGGGTGAAGACGAAGTGCAGGTTGCCCTCCAGGGCGTGGCCGAAGATGATCGCTTCGTCGTAGTGGTGCTTGTCGAACAGCTCGATCAGGCGATTGACGCCCTCGGCCAGTTGCTCGACGGGGAAGGTCACGTCCTCGATGATCACCGTGGTGCCGGTCTCGCGCACGGCGCCGACCGCCGGGAAGGTGTCCTTGCGGATTTTCCACAGCTGGTTGTACACCTGCGGGTCTTCGCTGAAGTCCACCTGCTGCTCCAGCGGGTAGTCGGCAATCGACGCCATGACCTGGCCAAGTTGCTCGTGCAGAAGGCTCTGGCTGGCGGCGCGGGACTCGATCAACAATGCGCAGGCATTGGCCGACAGGCCTTTTACCCACAACGGCATGCCCGGCATGTCCTGCACCGAGCGCAGGCTGCGGCGGTCGAGCAACTCCACCGCCGACACCGGCTGGCGCTTGAGCACGGTCACCGCGCGGCAGCAACTCTCGACGCTGGGGAACACCAGCAGCGCACTGGCCTTGTGTGGGTGATCGGGCACGGTGTCGTAGGTCACCGCGCTGATGAAGCCCAGGGTTCCTTCGGACCCGACCATCAGATGCTGGAGGATATCCAGCGGCTGGTCGTAGTCCACCAGCGCATTGAGCGACAGGCCAGTGGTGTTCTTCAGTCGGTATTTGTGTCGGATGCGGTCGGCCAGTTCGGTATTGGCACGGGTCTCGCGACCGAGCCGAGCCAAGGCCTCGAGCAGGTCGGCGTGGCTGCGTTCGAAGGCGGCCACGCTGGCCGGGTCTTCGCTGTCCAGGCGCGTGCCGTCGGCCAGCACCAGGCGCATGCCGGCCAGGGTGTGGTAGGTGTTTTGCGCCGTGCCGCAGCACATGCCGCTGGCATTGTTGGCGACGATGCCGCCGATCTTGCAGGCATTGATGGAAGCCGGATCAGGGCCGATCTTGCGCCCGAACGGAGCGAGCCAGGCGTTGGCCTGGGCGCCGATGACACCCGGTTGCAGGCGGATCTGCTCGCCGGCACCACGGATCTCTCGGCCATTCCAGTTATCGCCGAGCACGATCAGCAGCGAGTCACTGATGGCCTGCCCTGAAAGGCTGGTGCCGGCGGCGCGGAAGGTGACCGGCACGCGCTCGCGCTGGGCCAGGTGAATCAGCCCGACCACCTCGTCCTCGGACTCGACCCGCACCACCAGCTTGGGGATCAGCCGGTAGAAGCTGGCATCGGTGCCGAAGGCCAAGGTCGAGGTGGGGTCGTCGAAACGGCGTTCGGCGGGAATCAGGCGCTCGACATCACGCAGGAATGCAGCAGGCAAGCTCATGCAATCTCCTCAAAGGGTCACGGCGTCTCGCGCGCCGTTGTGCCCCCGGTCATTCAGGCGGTGTTTCTCAAGGCAGGCGCTCAGGCGCCCAGTTCGCGGACCAGCGAGTCGCGGGTGATCTCGCTGATCGACTTGGCGCCGGTGAGCACCATGGCCACGCGCATTTCCTTCTCGAACAGCTCCAGCAGGTTTTTCACCCCGGCCTGGCCATGCACGGCCAGGGCCCAGAGGAAGGCGCGGCCGATCAGGACGCTGTCGGCACCCAGGGCGATCATGCGCACCACGTCGAGGCCGCTGCGAATGCCGGAGTCGGCGAGGATCTTCAGGTCCCCCTTGACCGCATCGGCAATGGCCGGCAGGGCGCGGGCGCTGGACAGCACGCCGTCGAGCTGGCGACCGCCGTGGTTGGAGACGACGATGCCGTCGGCACCGAACTTGACCGCGTCACGCGCGTCGTCGGCATCGAGGATGCCCTTGATGATCATCGGGCCATCCCAGAAGTCGCGAATCCACTCCAGGTCTTTCCAGGAAATCGACGGGTCGAAGTTGGCGCCGAGCCAGCCGATGTAGTCGGCAAGTCCGGTGGGGTTGCCACGGTAGGTGGAGATGTTGCCCAGGTCGTGCGGACGGCCCATGACACCAACGTCCCAGGCCCATTCGGGGTGGGTCATGGCTTGCAGCACGCGGCGCATCGGCCCGCTCTTGCCGCTCATGCCAGAGTGGGCGTCGCGGTAGCGGGCGCCGGGCACCGGCATGTCGACGGTGAACACCAGGGTCTTCACCCCGGCGGCCTTCGCCCGCTCCAGCGCATTGCGCATGAAGCCGCGGTCTTTCAGTACATACAGCTGGAACCACATCGGTCGGTCGATGGCCGGAGCGACTTCTTCGATCGGGCACACCGACACGGTGGACATGGTGAACGGAATGCCATGGGCCGCCGCCGCGCGTGCCGCCTGCACTTCGCCACGGCGGGCGTACATGCCGGTGAGGCCTACCGGAGCGAGGGCTACGGGCATGCTCAGGGTTTCGCCGAACAGCTCGGTCTTGAGGCTGAGCTCGGACATGTTCTTCAGCACACGCTGGCGCAGGGCGATGCTCGCCAGGTCTTCTACGTTGTGGCGCAGGGTGTATTCGGCATAGGCGCCGCCGTCGGCGTAGTGGAACAGGAAGGGAGGCAGCTTGCGTTGGGCCGCGGCGCGATAGTCGGTGGAGGCGGAAATGATCATGGATTCTCGCAGCGTTGGTTGAAGGAGATGCCGGGCGCCAGGGCGCCCGGCCCCTTTCACTTTAGTGTTGAACCAGCATGCCGGTCAGCCAGTAGGCCTGGATCAGGGTGATCAGGCCGACGATGGTGGCGAAGAACAGGCTGTGCTTGACGGTGAAGCGGAACAGGTCCGATTCCTTGCCCACCAGGCCGGTGGCGGCGCAGGCCACGGCGATCGACTGCGGCGAGATCATCTTGCCGGTCACGCCGCCGCTGGTGTTGGCGGCCACCAGCAGGGTGTCGTTGACCCCGATCTGGTGCGCGGTGGTCGCCTGCAGCGAGCTGAACAGGGCGTTGGACGAAGTGTCGGAGCCGGTCAGGAACACGCCCAGCCAGCCGAGGAACGGCGAGAAGAACGGGAACGCAGCGCCGGTGCCGGCCAGGACCAGGGCCATGGTCGAGGACATGCCCGAATAGTTGGTGACGAAGGCGAAGGCCAGCACCATGCCGATCGACAGGATCGGCCAGCGCAGCTCCCAGAAGGTTTCCTTGAAAGTGGTCAGACCAGTTTTGAAGTTGATCTTCAGGACTGCCATGGAAATCAGCGCCGAGAGGAAGATCGCGGTACCGGTGGCGGAAATCGGGTCGAGCTTGAACACCGCTGGCATGGCGGTCGGCGCGGCGACGATCGGGGCGGTCTTGACCACCAGTTGGTCCAGGTGCGGGATGGCGAAGTTGAACACGAAGTTGTACATCGCGCCGCCTGGGGCGAAGGCTGCCTTGAACGGCTTCAGGGTCCAGATGGTCACCAGTACGGTGAGGATCAGGAACGGCGACCAGGCCTTGAAGATCTCGCCGAAGCTGTACGGGGTCGGTTGGCTGCCGCTCGGCTCGACCACGGCGGCGCCGACGCTGCCTTTGGCTTGTGCGAACGAGCGCTTGGGCTGCCAGACCTTGAGGAACAGGGTCAGGCAGATCAGGCTGGCCAGGGCCGAGGTGATGTCCGGCAGTTCCGGGCCGATGAAATTCGAGGTGAAATACTGGGTCACGGCGAAGCTCAGGCCGGCGACCAGGGCGGCCGGCCAGGTTTCCTTCACGCCGCGCAGGCCATCCATCATGAACACCAGCCAGAACGGCACGAACAGCGACAGCAGCGGCAGTTGGCGGCCAGTCATGGCGCCAATGTGGAAGGCGTCGATGCCGGTGACCTGGCCGGCCACGATGATCGGGATGCCCAAGGCGCCGAAGGCCACTGGTGCGGTGTTGGCGATCAGGCACAGACCTGCGGCGTACAGTGGGTTGAAGCCCAGGCCCACGAGCAATGCGGCGGTGATGGCCACGGGCGCGCCGAAGCCGGCGGCGCCTTCGAGGAAGGCACCGAAGCAGAAGCCGATCAGCAGCACCTGCAGGCGCTGGTCGTCGGTGATCGACAGGACCGAGCTGCGGATCACTTCGAATTGGCCGCTCTTGACCGTGAGTTTGTACAGGAACACCGCGGCAACGATGATCCAGGCAATCGGCCAGAGGCCGTAGAGGAAGCCGTAGCCCGCAGCAGCCAGAGCCATGTCGACAGGCATCTGGAAGGCGAAGATCGCGACCAGGACCGACAGTGCGAGGGTGATGCTGCCGGCGACGTGGCCCTTGAGGCGGAACACGGCGAGGGCGAGGAAGAAGAAGACGATTGGAATCACAGCTGCCAGGGCAGACAGGCCCAGACTTCCGAGTGGGGTATAGAGTTGTTGCCAGGTTTGCATAGTGGGGTGGCCCCTAATTGTTGTTGGTCAGCACTGGCATTGGATAATTGGTAAGACCAATTTACAATGTCTGGTCGCTAGGTTAAAAGCGCGCTCATGGCTGTGTCAATTTGTCCTTGGCGAAACTTTGGTCGAGTGACGATGGGCGGTGGCTGAACGGCTGCAAAAAACCTCAACTGATGGGTGCTGACACGGCGCGAATCAGTGAGAATAGCCGCCCCCCGAATTTGGCTGGGGGTCTGTGGAGAGCATGTGATGGTTTTTGATCAGGTCCGCCAACGGCGCTTGTCCGACGATATCGTCGATCGGTTGGAAGCGATGATTCTGGAAGGCACCCTGACCTCTGGGCAGCGGCTGCCGGCCGAGCGCGCCCTGGCCGAACAGTTCGGCGTATCACGCCCGTCGCTGCGCGAGGCGATCCAGAAGCTGGTGGCCAAGGGACTGTTGGTCAGTCGCCAGGGAGGCGGCAATTTCGTCGCCGAGTCGCTGGGTTCGACCTTCAGTGACCCCTTGCTGCAATTGCTCGAGCACAGTACCGAGGCCCAGCGCGACCTGCTGGAATTTCGCCATACGCTTGAGGCGTCATGCGCCTATTACGCCGCTCAGCGTGCCACCGAGCCCGACCGGATTCGGCTGAAGGCGGCATTCGACGTCTTGCTGGACTGCTATGCCCGGGCCGATGAGGTTACGCGGGCAGAAGAGGGCGCGGCCGATGCGCGATTCCACCTGGCCATCGCCGAGGCCAGTCACAACGCCGTGTTGCTGCACACCATCCGTGGGTTGTTCGACCTGCTCAAGCGCAACGTGGTGACCAACATCGGTGGCATGTATCAGCAGCGGGCAGAGACGCGCGACATGCTGATCAGTCAGCACCGCGAGTTGTACCAGGCGATTGTCGAGGGTAGGGCGGAGGAGGCGCGGGAGGTGTCGAGCCGGCACATTCTTTATGTGCAGGAAGTGCTCGAAGAAGCCCAGGACGAGGCCCAGCGGGTGGCGCGGGCAGAGCGGCGCAGCGGGCGCTGAAAGCTGTATTGGGTCATTCGCGGGACAAGCCCGCTCCCACAGGATCTGTGCCGAGCTTCGGTCAGCGCAGATCCTGTGGGAGCGGGCTTGTCCCGCGAAAGGGCCGCAGCAGGCTAAAGAAGACTCAGTCTTCCTTGCCCTTGTTGCGCACCGCACGCTGCAGCTCGCGGTTGGAGTCGCGTTCGCGCACGACGTCGCGCTTGTCGAACTCCTTCTTGCCCTTGCCAAGCGCGATCTCGCACTTGATCAGGTGCTTGCTCCAGTACAGCGCCAACGCCACGCAGGTATAGCCCTTCTGCGCCACGGCCGCTTCCAGGCGCTCGAGCTCGCGCTTGTTCAGCAGCAGCTTGCGCGTGCGGATCGGGTCGGCGATGACGTGGGTGCTGGCGGTGGTCAGCGGGGTGATGTGGCTGCCGAACAGCCAGGCTTCGCCATCCTTGAGCAGCACGTAGCTGTCGGTCAGGTGCGCCTTGCCGGCCCGCAGGCTCTTTACTTCCCAACCGGACAGGACCAGTCCGGCCTCGAACTTGTGTTCGATGAAGTAATCGTGTCGCGCTTTCTTGTTTTGCGCGATGGTCCCGGTCGGATGTTTCTTTTGCTTAGCCATAGGGGCCGCATTATAGGCAGTCGGCGCGTCATCGGCTATGGGATTTCGGTGTGCTTGAGCCACTGCGATGAATACCGGACAATACAAAGCCTGTCACATGTACAGATTCTGTTTTCGGCACGCTGCGAAGCGCCGCCACCCAGCCTTGGAAGTGATGCCTGGATGACTACCCATATTCAACGCTCCGCCCTGCTGCCGTACCCTGCCCAGGCGCTCTACGATCTGGTCAACGATGTGGCCAGCTACCCACAGTTTCTGCCGTGGTGCTCGGACTCGACGGTGCTCGAAGCCAGCGACACGAGCATGCGCGCCAAGCTCGAAGTGGCCAAGGGCGGCATGAGCCAGCAGTTCGTCACGCGCAATGTGCTGGTGCCTGGGCAATCGATCGAAATGAATCTGGAAGAGGGGCCCTTCACCCAGTTGCACGGTGTGTGGGTATTCAAGGCGCTGGGCGAAAAGGCCTGCAAGATCAGCCTGGACCTGTCGTTCGACTACGCAGGCCCCTTGGTGCGCGCCACCCTCGGGCCGCTGTTCAACCAGGCGGCGAACACCCTGGTGGATGCTTTCTGCCAGCGTGCCAAACAGCTCCACAGCTGAGGCGTCGGCGCGGCGCCAACAAAAAGCCCGGACCATGGTCCGGGCTTTTTTTTGCCTGCGCTGCAATTACTGCGGCGAGGTTTCCAGCGGTGCTGGCGTCGGGACCGGCGTGGTCTCGATGGTATCGATCTCGCGCTGGATCGACTCTTCGGTCGAGCCTGGCTTGGCCGGCTTCTCTTGCGGCTGTTCCGGCTGGGCGGGTGCCTGGCCTTCGGTGGCCGGGTTGACCGTGGTATCGCCGCTGCCGCCGAGGATTTCCTGGTCGCGGCTAACGCCCGGCATGAAATCGCCAGACAGGCTGACCAGTTGGTCGCTGTCGTTGAAGAACACGCTCATGCGTTCCTGCTGGCGTTTACCGCCGCCTGGCTGCAGGCTGTACAGGTAGTCCCAACGATTGGTGTTGAAGGTGTCCTGGAGGAGGGGGTTGCCCATGATAAACCTTACTTGCCGACGGGTCATTCCGGGGCGTAATTGGTCTATCATGTCTTGCGTGACGACATTGCCCTGCTGGATGTCGATTTTGTAAACCCCGGGAAACGAGCAACCGGCGAGTGCGAGCAGTCCCACGAGGGTGAGGCTGGTTAGCAAGAGCTTGGTGTTTTGCATCGGTGGGCGACTTCCACTATCTTGGCTGGACAACGTAAACACCGATCATACCCGTATTAAGAGAAGCTGCGAAGCAGCATCGGCGAGAAAGCTGACCATGGTTGAAAATAGCGAATTGCGCAAAGCCGGTCTCAAGGTGACCCTGCCTCGAGTCAAGATCCTACAAATGCTCGATTCTACCGAGCAACGTCACATGAGCGCGGAGGATGTCTACAAGGCGCTGATGGAAGCGGGCGAGGACGTCGGTCTGGCAACCGTGTATCGCGTTCTAACTCAGTTCGAAGCGGCAGGCCTGGTGGTTCGCCACAACTTCGACGGCGGCCACGCGGTCTTCGAACTGGCTGACGGCGGTCACCACGACCACATGGTCAACGTGGAGACCAGCGAAGTGATCGAATTCATGGACGCTGAAATCGAGCGCCGCCAAAGAGAGATCGTGGCTGAACATGGCTACGAGCTGGTGGACCATAACCTGGTCCTGTATGTGCGTAAAAAGAAGTAACGATTTAGATCGTTATAGATAGCAAAGGCGACCCTAGGGTCGCCTTTGTGCTTTTCGGCTGGCCAAACGAAGGCGTCAGGCCTTGCCGGAAACTACCATCTTGCGCGCATGGGCCAACGACTCCTTGGTCAGGTCGATGCCACCCAGCATGCGTGCGACTTCCTCGACCCGTTCGCGTTTGCCCAGGCTGGCCACCGCGGTGTGGGTGGTGTCGCTGTTGCGCACCTTGTGCACGAACAGGTGGTGATGACCTTGCGCGGCCACCTGTGGCAGGTGGGTCACGGTCAGCACCTGGCCACGCTCGCCGAGGCGACGCAGCAATTGGCCAACGATCTCGGCGGTAGGCCCGCCAATGCCCACGTCCACTTCGTCGAAGACCAGGGTAGGAATGCGCGAGGTCTGCGCGGTGATCACCTGGATCGCCAGGCTGATACGCGAAAGCTCACCGCCCGAGGCAACCTTGGCCAGGCCCTTGAGCGGCTGCCCGGGGTTGGCGCTGACCAGCAGCTCGATCTGCTCCAGGCCGTGGGGTGACAGCTCGCTCCCTTCGTTGGGCGTGAGTTGGATGCAGAAACGCCCGCCTGGCATGCCCAGGCGCTGCACCTCCTGCTCGACCGCGACGGCCAGCTGGCGAGCAGCCTGCTGGCGCAAGGCGCTGAGTTCGGTGGCCTTGGCCTTGTAGTGCTGGGCGAAAGCCGCCTGTTCCTCGGCCAGGCGCTCCAGTGCTTCGTCACTGGCATTGAGGCCTTCGAGTTCATCCATCAACTGCTGCTGCAGGTGCGGCAGCTCCGTAGGGTGTACGCGATGCTTGCGGGCCAGGGTATAGATAGTGTCGAGGCGTTCTTCCAGGGCCTGCAGGCGCATGGGGTCGGCGTCGAAGTTGTCGAGGAAGCGGTTGAGTTCGCCCACCGCCTCCTCGACCTGGATCTGTGCGCTGGCGATCATGTTGGCCGCTTCGCCGAGTGCCTTGGGGCATTGGCGGCAGCGCCCAGGCGATTGAGGCTGGAGGTGAGGGCGCTGAGCACGTTGCCCGAATCGCTCTCGCTGCACTGGTCGATGACCTGGCGGCAGATGCCGAACAGCGCCTCGGCGTTGGTCAGGTTCTTGTGCTCCTGCTCGAGCAGCTCCAGTTCGTTTTCGCCCAGGCCGAGATTGTCGAGCTCTTCGAGCTGGTAGCTGAGCAACTGGTGGCGGGCGCGTTGCTCGTCGCCGGAGTTGGTCAGCCGCTCGAGCTCCAGGCGCGTCTGGTTCCAGCGCTTGGCGGCCAGCTGTACCTGGCGGGCCAGGTCGATGGCGCCGGCGTATTCGTCCAGCAGGCGGCGATGGGTATCGGTCTTGAGCAGCGACTGGTGCTCATGCTGGCTGTGGATGTCGATCAGCAGCTCGCCCAGGGCCTTGAGGTCGCTGAGCGGGCAGGGCGTGCCATTTATATAGCCGCGGCTACGGCCTTCGGCGGTGATCACCCGGCGCAGGATGCACGGGCCATCGTTGGCCAGGTCGCGCTCGGCCAGCCAGGTGCCTGCCTCGGGGATGTCGGCCAGGTCGAAGGTGGCGAGGATGTCCGCCTTGTCCGCGCCGGGGCGCACCACGCCGCTGTCGGCGCGGTCGCCAAGGGCAAGGCCGAGGGCGTCGAGCATGATCGACTTGCCCGCGCCGGTCTCGCCGGTGATGACGGACATGCCGCGAGCAAGCTCGAGGTCGAGGTGTTCGACGATGGCGTAGTTGTGGATGGACAGGTGCACCAGCATGAGGACGACTCCCGAAGGTCATGTCTGGTTATTTATACAGTAGTTTTTTCGACCCTGCCAAGGGCCGCTCGGAGATTTTCCTGAGCGTTCGATAGGCAGTCGGCCCTTGAACCTGGTTTTTCCGACCCCATATAGCCGGCAGACACGACGAGCTTGGCTCGCACTACAGAAATCGCGAAGGAGAACCCCAATGGCTGACGAACAGCTGGATGAGAAGAACCTTAACGCCGAAGAAGCTGGCGCAGACAACACCGATGCCCGCATTCAGGAGCTCGAGGAGCAGCTGGCTGCGGCCAAGGACCAGTCCCTGCGCGCTGTTGCCGACCTGCAGAACGTGCGCCGCCGCGCCGAGCAGGATGTCGAGAAGGCCCACAAGTTCGCCCTGGAGAAGTTCGCGGGCGACCTGCTGCCGGTCATCGACAGCCTGGAGCGTGGCCTGGAGCTGTCCAGCGCCGACGACGAGACCATCAAGCCGATGCGCGAAGGTATCGAGCTGACCCTGAAGATGTTCCACGACACCCTCAAGCGCTACAACCTCGAGCCGGTCGATCCGCACGGCGAACCGTTCAACGCCGAGCACCACCAGGCCATGGCGATGCAGGAAAGCGCCGATGCCGAGCCCAACAGCGTGCTCAAGGTGTTCCAGAAGGGCTACCTGCTCAACGGCCGCCTGTTGCGCCCCGCCATGGTGGTGGTCAGCAAGGCGCCGAGCGCGCCGCAACCTTCTATCGATGAACAGGCTTGAAATTGATCGGGGCATCCCCATCTAAGTGTCAAGCGTTCAAGTATTACCGCAGTTGCCCAGAGTAGCGGCTGCCACCAAATTCAAGTTTCGGGAGAGTTAACATGGGTAAAATCATCGGTATCGACCTGGGGACCACCAACTCGTGCGTCTCCATCCTGGAAAACGGTAGCGTCAAGGTCATCGAAAACGCCGAAGGCGCACGTACCACCCCTTCGATCGTCGCCTACGCCAACGATGGCGAGATCCTCGTCGGCCAGTCGGCCAAGCGCCAGGCGGTCACCAACCCGCACAACACGCTGTTCGCCGTGAAGCGTCTGATCGGTCGCCGCTTCGAAGAAGACGTCGTGCAGAAAGACATCAAGCTGGTGCCTTACAAGATCGTCAAGGCCGACAACGGCGACGCTTGGGTTGAAGCCAGCGACAAGAAGATGGCTCCGCCGCAGATCAGCGCCGAAGTCCTGAAGAAAATGAAGAAGACCGCCGAAGATTACCTCGGCGAGCCTGTGACCGAAGCGGTCATCACCGTTCCGGCCTACTTCAACGATAGCCAGCGCCAAGCCACCAAAGACGCCGGCCGCATCGCCGGTCTGGACGTCAAGCGCATCATCAACGAGCCGACCGCTGCTGCGCTGGCCTATGGCATGGACAAGGCCAAGGGCGACCACACCGTCATCGTTTATGACCTCGGTGGTGGTACCTTCGACGTTTCGGTCATCGAAATCGCCGAAGTCGACGGTGAGCACCAGTTCGAAGTACTGGCCACCAACGGCGACACCTTCCTGGGTGGCGAAGACTTCGACATGCGCCTGATCGACTACCTCGTGGACGAGTTCAAGAAAGAGTCCGGCATGGACCTGAAGAACGATCCACTGGCTCTGCAGCGTCTGAAAGAAGCCGCTGAAAAGGCCAAGATCGAGCTGTCCTCTGCTCAGTCGACCGACGTCAACCTGCCGTACATCACTGCAGACGCTACCGGTCCTAAGCACCTGAACGTGAAGATTTCCCGCGCCAAGCTGGAATCGCTGGTCGAAGACCTGGTCTCGCGCACCATCGAGCCATGCCGCATCGCCCTGAAAGACGCCGGCATCGACGCCAGCAAGATCGACGACGTGATTCTGGTCGGCGGCCAGACCCGTATGCCGCTGGTGCAAAAAGCCGTTGCCGACTTCTTCGGCAAGGAAGCGCGCAAGGACGTCAACCCGGACGAAGCGGTCGCCATGGGCGCTGCCATCCAGGGTGCGGTCCTGGCCGGTGATGTAAAAGACGTACTGCTGCTGGACGTCAGCCCGCTGACTCTGGGTATCGAAACCATGGGCGGCGTGATGACCCCGCTGATCGAGAAGAACACCACCATCCCGACCAAGAAGTCGCAGGTGTTCTCGACTGCCGACGACAACCAGGGCGCCGTGACCATCCACGTGCTGCAAGGTGAGCGTAAGCAGGCTGCGCAGAACAAGTCGCTGGGCAAGTTCGACCTGGCCGACATTCCGCCAGCACCACGCGGTGTGCCACAAATCGAAGTGACCTTCGACATCGACGCCAACGGCATCCTGCACGTGAGCGCCAAGGACAAGGCCACCGGCAAGTCGCAGTCGATCGTGATCAAGGCCAACTCCGGCCTGTCGGACGATGAAATCGAGCGCATGGTGCGTGACGCCGAGGCCAATGCCGAGGAAGACCGCAAGTTCGAAGAGCTGGCCGCTGCCCGTAACCAGGGTGATGCGCTGGTTCACTCGACCCGCAAGATGGTCGCTGACGCCGGTGACAAGGTCACCGCGGAAGAAAAAACGGCCATCGAGGCTGCCGTGGTCGCGCTGGAGGCTGCTGTCAAAGGCGACGACAAGGCTGCCATCGACGCCAAGGTCGAGGAACTGTCCAAGGTCTCCGCGCCGGTTGCCCAGAAGATGTACGCCGAGCAGGGTGAGCAGCCTCAGGGCGGCGCCCAGCAGCAGGCCGAGCCGGAAGCCAAGCACGACGACGTGGTCGACGCCGAGTTCGAGGAAGTGAAAGACAACAACAAGCAGTAATGCCTGCATGTTGTCGGCCAGCCCACCGCCGTTTGGCGGTGAGCTGGTAGGATGTCGCCGCGCGGGGCTTGCTCCCGCGTTGGTGTGTCTGGAATACGAGAATTTTTACAGCATCTGTCAAAGCCTCTCGGAGGTTGGCAGGTGTTGCGGCACAGCGCATAGCGCAGAGGTATGCCGAACGCCCCCAAGAGTGCAAATGACCTATGGCAAAGCGTGATTATTATGAGGTGCTGGGTGTCGAGCGTGGCGCCAGTGAAGGTGACCTCAAAAAGGCCTATCGCCGCCTGGCGATGAAGTACCACCCCGACCGCAACCCCGGCGACAAGGAGTCGGAAGAGCATTTCAAGGAGGCCAACGAGGCCTACGAAGTGCTGTCCGATGCGAGCAAGCGTGCAGCGTACGACCAGTACGGCCACGCTGGCGTCGACCCGAGCATGGGTGGCGGCGGTGCCGGCTTCGGTGGCGCCAACTTCTCCGACATCTTCGGCGATGTGTTCAGTGATTTCTTCGGCGGTGGCCGTGGTGGCTCGCGTGGCGGTGCCCAGCGCGGCAGCGATCTGCGCTACACCCTGGAGCTGAACCTGGAAGAAGCGGTGCGTGGCACCACGGTCAACATCCGCGTTCCCACGCTGGTCGAATGCAAGCCATGCGATGGCTCCGGCGCCAAGAAAGGCTCGTCCCCGGCGGCGTGCCCGACCTGTGGTGGTATCGGCCAGGTGCGCATGCAGCAGGGCTTCTTCTCGGTGCAGCAGACCTGCCCGCGTTGTCATGGCCAGGGCAAGATCATCACCGACCCTTGCACCTCGTGCCACGGCGAAGGCCGTGTCGAGGAATACAAGACCCTGTCGGTCAAGGTGCCGGCCGGTGTCGATACCGGCGATCGCATCCGCCTGTCCGGCGAAGGCGAGGCGGGGACCCATGGTGGCCCGACCGGCGACCTGTACGTGGTCATCAACGTGCGTGAGCACGCGATCTTCCAGCGTGATGGCAAGCACCTGTACTGCGAAGTGCCGATCAGCTACACCGACGCTGCCCTGGGTGGCGAACTGGAAGTGCCGACCCTCGATGGCCGCGTGAAGCTGAAGATCCCCGAAGGCACCCAGACCGGCAAGCAGTTCCGTCTGCGTGGCAAGGGCGTTGCGCCGGTGCGGGGTGGTGCTGCCGGCGACCTGCTGTGCCGCGTGGCGGTGGAAACCCCGGTCAACCTCAGCCGTCGCCAGCGTGAATTGCTCGAAGAGTTCCGCGATTCACTGGACAGTGACAGCTCCCATTCGCCGAAAGCCAGTGGCTGGTTCGAAGGTGTCAAGCGCTTCTTCGGTGATCTCTGACAAGGAACAGGTTATGCGACGTATTGCAGTGATGGGCGCGGCTGGGCGGATGGGCAAGACCCTCGTCGAGGCCGTGCAGCAACAAGCGCCTCAGGCCGGCCTGACGGCGGCCATCGATCGTCCGGACAGCACCTTGGTCGGTGCCGATGCAGGTGAGCTGGCGGCTCTGGGCCGTATCGGCGTGCCGATCTCCGACGACCTGACCAAGGTCGCCGACGAGTTCGACGTGCTGATCGACTTCACCCATCCGTCGGTGACCCTGAAGAACCTGGCCTTCTGCCGTAAGGCGGGCAAGGCCATGGTCATCGGCACCACCGGTTTCACCCCGCAAGAGAAGGAATTGCTGGTCGAGGCGGGCAAGGAAATCCCGATCGTCTTCGCTGCCAACTTCAGCGTCGGCGTCAATCTCTGCCTGAAGCTGCTCGATACTGCCGCGCGGGTGCTGGGTGACGATGTGGATATCGAGATTCTCGAAGCCCACCACCGGCACAAGGTCGATGCGCCATCGGGTACCGCGCTGCGCATGGGTGAAGTGGTCGCCCAGGCGCTGGGGCGTGACTTGCGCGAAGTGGCCGTATATGGTCGCGAAGGGCAGACCGGTGCGCGTGATCGCCAGACCATCGGCTTCGCCACCGTGCGTGCCGGCGATGTGGTGGGTGATCACACCGTACTGTTCGCTGCCGAAGGCGAGCGCGTCGAGATCACCCACAAGGCCTCCAGTCGCATGACCTTCGCCAAGGGCGCCGTGCGTGCTGCACTGTGGCTCGATGGTCGGGAGCCTGGGCTGTACGACATGCAGGACGTGCTCGAGCTGCGTTGAGGGTTGGCGCAGTAACCCTCTGTCGCATTTGCGGTAGACCGGAAACGCTCTTTTCTGTAAGCTACAGCTTTAGTGTGTCCACTAAAAGCGCGCAGCGAATTGAATTCAGCACATGAAAGCGGGGTGACGTGTCCATACGTCACTCCGCTTTTTTGCAACCTGCGATCGCCCTTTCATGCTTGATTTACGGGAGGTCTTCTTGACAAAGCCAGCCATACTCGCCCTTGCCGATGGCAGTATTTTTCGCGGTGAAGCCATCGGTGCCGACGGTCAGACCGTTGGTGAGGTGGTGTTCAACACTGCTATGACCGGCTACCAGGAAATCCTTACAGACCCTTCCTACGCCCAGCAAATCGTTACCCTGACCTACCCGCACATTGGCAACACCGGTACCACCCCGGAAGACGCAGAGTCGAACCGCGTCTGGTCCGCTGGCCTGGTCATCCGCGACCTGCCGCTGCTGGCCAGCAACTGGCGTAACACCCAGTCGCTGCCTGAGTACCTGAAGGCCAACAACGTCGTCGCCATCGCCGGCATCGACACCCGTCGCCTGACCCGTATCCTGCGTGAAAAGGGCGCCCAGAACGGCTGCATCCTGGCCGGTGACAACATCACCGAAGAGCAAGCCATCGCCGCTGCTCGCGCCTTCCCTGGCCTCAAGGGCATGGACCTGGCCAAGGTTGTCTCCACCACCGAGCGCTACGAGTGGCGTTCCAGCGTGTGGGAGCTGAAAACCGACAGCCACCCGACCATCGACGCGGCCGACCTGCCGTACCACGTGGTTGCCTTCGACTACGGCGTCAAGCTGAACATCCTGCGCATGCTGGTCGCCCGTGGCTGCCGCGTGACCGTGGTGCCGGCGCAAACCCCGGCCAGTGAAGTGCTGGCACTGAATCCGGATGGCGTGTTCCTGTCCAACGGCCCGGGTGACCCCGAGCCTTGCGATTACGCCATCCAGGCGATCAAGGAAATCCTCGAGACCGAGATTCCGGTGTTCGGCATCTGCCTCGGCCACCAGCTGCTGGCCCTGGCCTCCGGTGCCAAGACCGTCAAGATGGGCCACGGCCACCACGGTGCCAACCACCCGGTCCAGGACCTGGACACCGGCGTGGTCATGATCACCAGCCAGAACCACGGTTTCGCCGTCGACGAAGCCACCCTGCCGGGCAACGTCCGCGCCATCCACAAGTCGCTGTTCGACGGTACCCTGCAGGGCATCGAGCGCACCGACAAGAGCGCGTTCAGCTTCCAGGGGCACCCTGAAGCGAGCCCAGGCCCGACCGACGTCGCGCCACTGTTCGATCGTTTCACCGATGCCATGGCCAAGCGCCGCTGAGCATCCTGCATCAAGGCCCCGGGGCGGTATGTGCCGCGCCCGGAAGCGCCTGACCCAGATTGTTCAAGACGGCTTGCCGACTGACCCGCGGATTTGAGTGACAACCATGCCAAAACGTACAGACATCAAAAGCATCCTGATTCTTGGCGCTGGCCCGATCGTGATCGGCCAGGCCTGTGAATTCGACTATTCCGGCGCCCAGGCTTGCAAAGCCCTGCGCGAGGAAGGTTTCCGCGTCATCCTGGTGAACTCCAACCCGGCCACCATCATGACCGACCCGGCCATGGCCGACGCCACCTACATCGAGCCGATCAAGTGGCAGTCGGTGGCCAAGATCATCGAAAAAGAGCGCCCTGACGCCGTTCTGCCGACAATGGGTGGCCAGACCGCGTTGAACTGCGCCCTGGACCTGGAGCGCCACGGCGTTCTGGAAAAGTTCGGGGTAGAGATGATCGGCGCCAATGCCGACACCATCGACAAGGCCGAAGACCGTTCGCGCTTCGACAAGGCCATGAAAGACATCGGCCTGGAGTGCCCGCGCTCCGGTATCGCCCACAGCATGGAAGAGGCCAATGCGGTCCTCGAGAAGCTCGGCTTCCCGTGCATCATCCGTCCGTCGTTCACCATGGGCGGCACCGGTGGTGGCATCGCCTACAACCGTGAAGAGTTCGAAGAGATCTGCACCCGTGGTCTGGACCTGTCGCCGACCAAGGAACTGCTGATCGACGAATCGCTGATCGGCTGGAAGGAATACGAGATGGAGGTGGTCCGCGACAAGAAGGACAACTGCATCATCGTCTGCTCCATCGAGAACTTCGACCCGATGGGCGTGCACACCGGCGACTCGATCACCGTTGCCCCAGCGCAAACGCTGACCGACAAGGAATACCAGATCATGCGCAATGCCTCGCTGGCGGTGCTGCGTGAGATCGGCGTCGAAACCGGCGGTTCCAACGTGCAGTTCGGTATCTGCCCGAACACCGGTCGCATGGTCGTCATCGAGATGAACCCGCGAGTATCGCGTTCGTCCGCCCTGGCTTCCAAGGCCACCGGCTTCCCGATCGCCAAGATCGCCGCCAAGCTGGCCATCGGCTACACCCTCGATGAGCTGCAGAATGACATCACCGGCGGTCGCACCCCGGCGTCCTTCGAGCCGTCGATCGACTACGTCGTCACCAAGCTGCCACGCTTCGCCTTCGAGAAATTCCCGAAAGCCGATGCGCGCCTGACCACCCAGATGAAATCCGTGGGTGAAGTCATGGCCATCGGTCGCACCTTCCAGGAGTCCCTGCAGAAAGCCCTGCGCGGCCTGGAAGTCGGCGCCTGCGGCCTTGACCCGAAAGTCGACCTGGCCAGCGCTGAAGCCGCCAGCATCCTCAAGCGCGAACTGACCGTGCCGGGCGCCGAGCGTATCTGGTACGTCGCCGACGCCATGCGTTCGGGCATGACCATCGAAGAAATCTTCCAGCTGACCGGCATCGACCTGTGGTTCCTGGTGCAGATGGAAGACCTGATCAAGGAAGAAGAGAAGGTCAAGACCCTGGCCCTGTCGGCCATCGACAAGGACTACATGCTGCGCCTCAAGCGCAAGGGCTTCTCGGACCAGCGCCTGGCCAAGCTGCTCGGCATCACCGACAAGAACCTGCGCCGCCACCGCCACAAGCTGGAAGTGTTCCCGGTCTACAAGCGCGTCGACACCTGCGCTGCCGAGTTCGCCACCGATACCGCCTACCTGTATTCGACCTACGAGGAAGAGTGCGAGGCCAACCCGTCGACCCGCGACAAGATCATGATCCTCGGCGGTGGCCCGAACCGTATCGGCCAGGGTATCGAGTTCGACTACTGCTGCGTGCACGCCGCACTGGCGCTGCGTGAAGACGGTTACGAGACCATCATGGTCAACTGCAACCCGGAAACCGTCTCCACCGACTACGACACCTCCGATCGCCTGTACTTCGAGCCGCTGACCCTGGAAGACGTGCTGGAAGTCTGCCGCGTCGAGAAGCCCAAGGGCGTGATCGTCCACTACGGCGGCCAGACCCCGCTGAAACTGGCCCGCGCCCTGGAAGAAGCCGGTGTACCGATCATCGGTACCAGCCCGGACGCCATCGACCGCGCCGAAGACCGTGAGCGCTTCCAGCAGATGGTTCAGCGCCTGAACCTGCTGCAGCCGCCAAACGCCACCGTGCGTAGCGAAGAAGAGGCCATTCGCGCCGCTGGCAGCATCGGCTATCCGCTGGTCGTTCGCCCGTCCTACGTACTGGGCGGTCGAGCCATGGAAATCGTCTACGAACTGGACGAGCTCAAGCGCTACCTGCGTGAAGCGGTCCAGGTGTCCAACGACAGCCCGGTACTGCTCGACCACTTCCTCAACTGCGCCATCGAGATGGACGTGGATGCGGTCTGTGACGGCACCGACGTGGTGATCGGCGCGATCATGCAGCACATCGAACAGGCCGGCGTTCACTCCGGCGACTCGGCGTGCTCGCTGCCACCTTACTCGCTGAGCAAGGAAGTGCAGGACGAGGTCCGCGTACAGGTCAAGAAAATGGCCCTGGAGCTGGGCGTCGTCGGCCTGATGAACGTGCAGCTGGCCCTGCAGGGCGACAAGATCTACGTGATCGAAGTCAACCCGCGCGCTTCGCGTACCGTGCCTTTCGTCTCCAAGTGCATCGGCACTTCGCTGGCGATGATCGCGGCCCGCGTCATGGCCGGCAAAACCCTCAAGGAGCTGGGCTTCACCGAGGAAATCATCCCGAACTTCTACAGCGTCAAGGAAGCCGTCTTCCCGTTCGCCAAGTTCCCAGGGGTTGACCCGATCCTCGGCCCTGAGATGAAATCGACCGGTGAAGTCATGGGGGTGGGCGACAGCTTCGGTGAAGCCTTCGCCAAGGCCCAGATGGGTGCCAGCGAAGTGCTGCCGACCGGCGGTACCGCCTTCATCAGCGTGCGCGACGACGACAAGCCACAAGTGGCTGGCGTTGCCCGCGACCTGATCGCCCTGGGCTTCGAAGTGGTCGCAACTGCAGGTACCGCCAAGCTCATCGAAGCCGCCGGCCTGAAAGTGCGCCGCGTGAACAAAGTGACCGAAGGTCGCCCGCACGTGGTCGACATGATCAAGAACGACGAAGTGTCCCTGATCATCAATACCACCGAAGGTCGTCAGTCGATCGCCGATTCGTACTCGATTCGTCGCAATGCGTTGCAGCACAAGATTTACTGCACCACCACCATTGCGGCCGGTGAAGCCATCTGCGAAGCGCTGAAATTCGGCCCTGAGAAGACCGTTCGTCGCTTGCAGGATCTGCATGCAGGACTCAAAGCATGAGCATTACCAAGTACCCGATGACCGTCCAGGGCGCTCGCGCCCTGGAAGAGGAGCTCCTGTTCCTGAGCAAGACCGAACGTCCGCGACTGAGCCAGGCAATCGGTGAAGCGCGCGAGCTGGGCGACCTCAAGGAAAACGCCGAATACCATGCCGCTCGTGAAGAGCAGGGCATGGTCGAGGCGCGGATCCGCGATATCGAAGGCCGTCTGCAGAACTCGGTGGTGATCGATGTGACCACCATTCCTCACACCGGCAAGGTGATTTTCGGTACCACCGTGGTGCTGGCCAATACCGAAACCGATGAAGAGGTGAGCTACCAGATCGTTGGCGAGGATGAAGCTGACGTGAAACAGGGCAAGCTCTCGAGCGGTGCGCCGATTGCCCGTGCCATTATCGGCAAGGAAGAAGGCGATACTGTCGTCGTCGAGACGCCAAGCGGCACGGTCGAGTACGAGATTGTCGAAGTCAAGCACATCTGATCGGCGCCTGCGGGCGCCATCCCTCGAGGGTATCCTCTGGCAACTGGCCCAGGTTTTCTGGGTCGGTGGCCTGTGGGTGTTCCACGTGGGGCTGGTGCCGGCGCTCAAGGTCAGTGGCCTTGCGCCTTTGCTGGTGCAGGATGTTGCCGGGCAGATCGACCGCTGGTTGATCGGCGTGGCCTTGCTCGGGTTGTTGACCCAGCTGGCGGTGCTGGCGCGGGTGGACGGCCTGGCGGCCTGGTGGCGGCAGTTCCGTGGCCAGATGCTGTTGCTCGGCTTCGGTGCCTGCGTGGGGTACTACACCTTGCGCTACGGTATCTCGGTGGGCGAGCGCTGGCAGATGTTCTGCTTCCTGGTGCTGGGCTTCTCCGGCATCGTGCTGGTTGCCCAACCAGTCCCGGTCAAATCTCGGCGTTAGCCCGATGGCTCGGCTCCTTGTGGGAGCGGCCCTGTGTCGCGAAAAGGGCTGCAAGGCAGCCCCAGCAATATCGGTGCTGATATCAAGGGGCCGCTTTGCGGCCCTTTCGCGACACAAGGCCGCTCCCACAGGTGCCGCGTCAGGTTGGCGGCCCTTAGCCGTTACTTGTAACGGTGGATGTTGGACAGCTGCTTGTTCGGCTGTGGATTCTTGCGGTAGATCAGTGCCTTCTTGCCGATGGTCTGTACCAGCTCGGCACGGCCTGCCTTGCACAGTTCGGCAATGGCGGCGGCACGCTCTTCGCGATCTTCCGAGCGAATTTCGACCTTGATCAGCTCGTGGTCGGCCAGTGCGCGCTCCAGCTCGGCGATCACGCCTTCGTTCAAACCGTTGCCAGCAACGATCAGGACCGGCTTCAGGTCATGACCAATGGACTTGTATTGCTTCTTCTGCTCGTTATTGAGCGGCATAATCTGACCCTTTCCGTCTGATTCTGTAAAATTGACCGGCATTTTACCCGAGGGCCACCGGCTCCGCCCAGTCAATCACGACGCATATCATCGAGGTGCCCCGTGGTACAACGTTCCAAAAGCAGCGCAAACTGGCTGCGAGAACATTTCAACGATCCTTTTGTGAAGCAGGCGCAGAAGGATGGCTACCGCTCGCGTGCGAGCTACAAGCTGCTGGAGATCCAGGAGAAAGACCGCCTGATCCGTCCTGGCATGAGCGTAATCGACCTCGGCGCGGCCCCGGGGGGGTGGTCCCAGGTGACCAGTCGTCTGATTGGTGGGCAGGGGCGTCTGATCGCTTCCGACATCCTGGAAATGGATTCGATCGCCGATGTGACCTTCATTCAGGGGGACTTCACCCAAGATGAAGTGCTGCAGCGCATTCTCGAAGCGGTCGGCGATTCGCACGTAGACCTTGTGATTTCCGACATGGCCCCCAATATGAGTGGTACGCCCGCGGTGGACATTCCGCGTGCCATGTTCCTCTGCGAGCTGGCCCTCGATCTGGCAACCCGCGTGCTCAAGCCCGGCGGTGACTTCCTGATCAAGATTTTCCAGGGCGAAGGCTTCGATGTGTACCTCAAGGACGTACGTAGCAAGTTCGACAAGGTACAGATGCGCAAGCCTTCGTCATCGCGGGATCGCTCCCGCGAGCAGTATCTGCTGGCCCGGGGATACAAGGGGGCATGAGGCGTGTAGCGGGGTGGCCGATAGTTATTTCCAATCGGCTGCTCCGTCAGGATCGTCCGAACTTCGTGTAGTCTAGGTTTCACAAAGGGTTACAGACGGTGCCTGCGGATGCGTAGGTAATGTAGTAAGTTAGGGCGATGAATATCATGCGAGGCACGGCTGCGTCGTGCGCCGGCCTCAGAGGGTAGCGAATTGAACGACATGGCAAAGAATCTGATCCTGTGGTTGATCATCGCAGCTGTCCTGGTGACGGTGATGAACAACTTCTCCAGCCCTAACGAGCCGCAGACCCTCAACTACTCCGACTTCATCCAGCAGGTAAAAGACGGGAAAGTCGAGCGCGTGACCGTCGACGGCTACATCATTACCGGCAAGCGCACCGACGGCGACAACTTCAAGACCGTTCGCCCGGCCATTACCGACAATGGCCTGATCGGCGACCTGGTCGACAACCACGTCACCGTCGAAGGCAAGCAGCCCGAGCAGCAGAGCATCTGGACCCAGTTGCTGGTCGCCAGCTTCCCGATCCTGGTGATCATCGCCGTGTTCATGTTCTTCATGCGCCAGATGCAAGGCGGCGCTGGCGGCAAGGGCGGGCCGATGAGCTTCGGCAAGAGCAAGGCGCGTCTGCTGTCCGAAGACCAGGTCAAGACCACCCTGGCCGACGTCGCAGGCTGCGACGAAGCCAAGGAAGAAGTGGGCGAACTGGTCGAATTCCTCCGCGATCCGGGCAAGTTCCAGCGTCTGGGCGGCCGTATCCCGCGTGGCGTGCTGATGGTCGGCCCGCCTGGTACCGGTAAGACCTTGCTGGCCAAGGCCATCGCCGGTGAAGCCAAGGTGCCGTTCTTCACCATTTCCGGTTCCGACTTCGTCGAAATGTTCGTCGGTGTAGGTGCCAGCCGTGTTCGTGACATGTTCGAGCAGGCCAAGAAGCACGCACCGTGCATCATCTTCATCGACGAAATCGACGCCGTCGGTCGCCACCGTGGCGCCGGCATGGGCGGCGGTCACGACGAGCGCGAGCAGACCCTCAACCAGTTGTTGGTCGAGATGGACGGCTTCGAAATGAACGATGGCATCATCGTCATCGCCGCCACCAACCGTCCCGACGTACTCGACCCGGCGCTGCTGCGTCCCGGCCGCTTCGACCGCCAGGTGGTGGTCGGCCTGCCGGATATCCGTGGTCGTGAGCAGATCCTCAAGGTGCACATGCGCAAGGTGCCGGTGGGCGACAACGTCAACGCCGCAGTCATTGCCCGTGGTACTCCAGGCTTCTCCGGTGCCGACCTGGCCAACCTGGTCAACGAAGCGTCGCTGTTTGCCGCACGTTCCAACAAGCGCTTGGTCGAGATGAAGGAATTCGAACTGGCCAAGGACAAGATCATGATGGGCGCCGAGCGCAAGACCATGGTCATGTCCGAGAAAGAGAAGCAGAACACCGCTTACCATGAAGCCGGTCACGCTATCGTTGGCCGCCTGGTGCCTGAGCACGATCCGGTCTACAAGGTATCGATCATTCCGCGTGGTCGTGCCCTGGGTGTGACCATGTTCCTGCCTGAAGAAGACCGCTACAGCCTGTCCAAACGCGCGCTGATCAGCCAGATCTGCTCGCTGTACGGCGGCCGTATCGCCGAGGAAATGACCCTGGGCTTCGACGGCGTGACCACCGGTGCATCCAACGACATCATGCGCGCCAGCCAGATTGCCCGGAACATGGTCACCAAGTGGGGTCTGTCCGAGAAGCTCGGCCCGCTGATGTACGCCGAAGAGGAGGGCGAGGTATTCCTCGGCCGTAGCGCCGGCAGCCAGCACGCCAGCGTCTCGGGCGAAACCGCCAAGATGATCGACATCGAAGTGCGCAGCATCATCGACCAGTGCTATGCCACGGCCAAGCAACTGCTCACCGACAACCGCGACAAACTCGATGCCATGGCCGAAGCGTTGATGAAGTACGAAACCATCGACGCCGAACAGATCGACGATATCATGGCTGGCCGTACCCCGCGTGAACCACGCGACTGGGATGACGATTCGGCTTCGGGTACCTCGGCACCTCAGGGTGACCGCCCGGAATCGCCGATCGGCGGCCCAGCGGCTCAACACTAAGGGCATCTATGAGCTCCAAGCAGTACCCGACCCGGTTGCCTTGCGGCAACCGGGTTCTTGATCTTTCCCGTACCCATGTCATGGGTATTCTCAATATCACCCCCGACTCCTTCTCCGATGGCGGGCGCTTCAGCCAGCGCGACGAGGCGCTGCGCCACGCCGAGGCCATGGTTGCCGCAGGCGCCACGCTGATCGACATCGGTGGCGAGTCGACGCGCCCTGGGGCGCGGGCGGTGTCGGTCACCGAAGAGCTGGAGCGCGTGGCGCCGATGGTCGAGGCGATCAACAGCCGTCTGGACGTGGTCATTTCGGTCGATACCTCCACGCCCGCCGTGATCCGCGAGTCCGCCCGCCTGGGGGCCGGCCTGATCAACGACGTGCGCGCCCTGGAGCGCGACGGTGCGCTGGATGCTGCCGCCGACACCGGCTTGCCGGTGTGCCTGATGCACATGCGCGGCGAGCCGGGCAACATGCAGGACTCCCCGCACTATGACGATGTGACGGCCGACGTTACGCGCTATCTTGAACAGCGGATGGCTGCGTGCGCTGCCGCTGGTATCGGTGCTGAACGCATCGTCCTCGACCCGGGCTTCGGTTTTGCCAAGACCCTCGAGCACAACCTGAGCCTGTTCAAACACATGGAAGCCCTCTACCGCCTGGGACGCCCGCTGCTGGTGGGTGTTTCACGCAAGAGCATGATAGGCCTTACCCTGGATCGCCCGGTGGCTGAGCGGCTGTACGGCAGCCTGGCCCTGGCCGCCCTTGCCATGACCAAGGGTGCGAGCATCTTGCGGGTTCACGACGTGGCCGAAACGGTCGACGTCGTGCGCATGATCGCTGCGGTCCAGAACGCCGAATAAGCACATTGGAGTCGTTATGAGCAGAAAATATTTTGGTACCGACGGCATCCGTGGCCGCGTCGGGGAATACCCGATCACTCCGGATTTCATGCTCAAGCTCGGCTGGGCGGCGGGCATGGCCTTCCGCAAGCAGGGCAAGTGCCAGGTACTGGTCGGCAAGGACACGCGGATTTCCGGCTACATGTTCGAATCGGCGCTCGAGGCCGGGTTGTCCGCTGCAGGCGCCGACGTGCTGCTGCTCGGGCCGATGCCGACCCCGGCTATCGCCTACCTCACCCGTACCTTCCATGCCGAAGCCGGTATCGTCATCAGTGCGTCGCACAATCCGCACGATGACAACGGCATCAAGTTCTTCTCCGGGCAGGGCACCAAGCTGCCCGACGAGGTCGAGCTGATGATCGAGGAGTTGCTCGACCAACCGATGAGCGTGGTCGAGTCGAGCAAGCTGGGCAAGGTGTCGCGCATCAACGACGCGGCCGGTCGCTACATCGAATTCTGCAAGAGCAGCGTGCCCAGCAGCACCAGCTTCGAGGGCCTCAAGCTGGTGATCGACTGCGCCCATGGTGCCACCTACAAAGTGGCGCCAAGCGTATTCCGCGAGCTCGGCGCTGAAGTGACCGTGCTGCACGCCCAGCCCGATGGGCTGAACATCAACGAAAGCTGCGGCTCGACCCATATCGAGTCGCTGCAGGCTGCGGTGCTGGTCGGGCATGCCGACATGGGCATCGCCTTCGATGGTGACGGTGACCGGGTGCTGATGGTCGATCACACCGGCGCCATCGTCGATGGTGACGAGCTGCTGTACATCATCACGCGAGACCTGCACGAGCGTGGCAAGCTCGAAGGCGGGGCGGTCGGTACCCTGATGAGCAACCTGGGGCTGGAGCTGGCGCTCAAGGAACTGGATATCCCGTTCGTGCGGGCCAAGGTTGGCGATCGTTACGTCATGGCCGAGCTGCTCGAGCGTGGCTGGCAGATCGGTGGCGAGAACTCCGGGCATATCGTCTGCTGCAACCACACCACCACAGGTGACGCGATCATCGCCGCGCTGCAGGTGCTGATGGGCCTCAAGCGCCGTGGCGAAACCCTGGCGCAAGCCCGTCAGGCCGTGCGCAAATGCCCGCAGGTGTTGATCAACGTGCGCTACGGTGCCAGCACCGTCGACCCGCTCGAGCATCCTGCGGTCAAGGAGGCCAGCGCCAAGGCGACCGAGGACATGGCTGGCCGTGGCCGGGTGCTCCTGCGCAAGTCGGGCACCGAGCCTTTGGTGCGCGTGATGGTCGAAGGCGACGACGAAAGTCAGGTGCGCCGCCATGCAGAGGCCCTGGCCAAGCTGGTTGGTGAAGTTTGTATTTGAAAGGGCCTTGCCAGCGCAGATAGGGTTGGGTACTATCTGCGCCCACTTTGACCGACGAGGTAAAGCATGCGTCGCCCCATGGTAGCTGGTAACTGGAAGATGCACGGTACCCGCGCCAGCGTCGCTGAGCTGACCCGAGGCCTGAGCAATCTGGCTCTGTCGAGCGGAGTGGAAGTCGCGGTGTTTCCACCGGCCTTGTTCATCAACGATGTCGTCGATGGCCTGGCAGGAACGAAAATCATCGTTGGCGCACAGAATTCAGCTGTACAGCCCGAACAGGGCGCGCTGACCGGGGAAGTTGCTCCGAGTCAGTTGGCCGAAGCCGGCTGCAAGTTGGTGTTGATTGGTCACTCGGAGCGTCGCCAGATTATCGGCGAAACTAACGAGGTACTGAATCGCAAGTTTGCAGCTGCCCAGGCAAGTGGTTTGAAGCCAGTACTCTGCGTAGGGGAAACTCTCGAAGAGCGCGAGGCGGGCAGGACGCTGGAAGTTGTAGGGCGTCAACTAAGCAGTATCATCGACGCGTTCGGTGTTGCCGCTTTTGCCAATGCGGTTATCGCCTATGAGCCTGTTTGGGCCATTGGCACAGGTTTGACGGCCTCGCCCGAACAGGCGCAGGATGTGCATGCAGCCATCCGAGCCCAGTTGGCGGCGCAGGACGCCGAAGTTGCCGAACGTGTGCAGCTTCTCTACGGCGGCAGCGTGAAGGCGGCCAATGCGGCCGAACTGTTCGGCATGCCGGATATCGATGGGGGGCTCATTGGTGGAGCTTCCCTGAACGCAGACGAATTCGGTGCAATTTGTCGCGCCGCAGGAAACTGAACAAATGCTGGAAACAGTTATCGTTGTTTTTCATCTGTTGGCAGCACTCTCGCTGGTAGTGCTGGTGTTGCTGCAACAGGGTAAAGGTGCGGAAGCAGGTGCATCTTTCGGCGCAGGTGCTTCTAATACTGTGTTCGGAAGCCAAGGTTCTGCTACCTTCCTGAGTAAGTTTACTGCTATACTCGCTGCCACTTTCTTTTTGACAGCACTTGGGTTAGGATACTTCGCAAAGGAGAAGGCTCACGAGCTAACTTCAGCAGGTCTGCCAGATCCAGCAGTGTTGGAAGTGAAAGAGCAGAAGCCGGCAGTAAATGATGATGTACCGGTGCTCCAGCAGCAGAAGAGCGAAACCACCCCTCAAGGTGACGTACCTCCTCCAGCCGAAGAGCAGAAGTAACGGGTTTCAAGTAGTAGTATTGCCGAGGTGGTGGAATTGGTAGACACGCAACCTTGAGGTGGTTGTGCCCATAGGGTGTAGGGGTTCGAGTCCCCTTCTCGGTACCAATTGAAGCTTGAGAGCCCGCTTTAGCGGGCTTTCTTGCAGGTGGAGGTCTTGGATTGACCCTGCACAGGGTTCGGTCTTATACTTTCGCCCCAGCTTTGTCGCGGGGTGGAGCAGCTTGGTAGCTCGTCGGGCTCATAACCCGAAGGTCGTTGGTTCAAATCCAGCCCCCGCAACCAGCTTCAGCGGAGCCCCTTTTCAGGGGCTTTTTGCTAGCCGAACAGTTATTGGCGTCGTTGTCCAACGGCGCTTTCAGGGATGGGCGCTTCGCCCATTTTTTATTTGCACAGCATGCACGAGGGGGTTCAGGTGTCGAGCAAGCTAGAACAGTTGCAGGCCTTGTTGGCCCCGGTTGTCGAGGGTCTGGGCTACGAATGCTGGGGGGTCGAGTTCATCTCCCAAGGTAAGCATTCGATACTGCGTATTTACATCGACAAGGAGGGCGGGATCCTGGTGGACGACTGCGAAGCGGTCAGCCGTCAGGCCAGCGCAATCCTCGATGTGGAAGATCCGATCAGCTCCGAATATACCCTTGAGGTGTCCTCTCCTGGCATGGATCGCCCGCTGTTCACGCTAGAACAGTTTGCTTCGCATGCCGGCGAGCAAGTGAAGATCAAGCTGCGTACGCCCTTCGAAGGTCGTCGTAACTTCCAGGGCCTTCTCCGCGGTGTGGAGGAGCAGGATGTGGTGGTCCAGGTGGACAATCACGAGTTCCTGTTGCCGATCGACTCGATCGACAAGGCCAATATTATTCCCAGTTTTGACTGAGACGTGCCGGGCCCGGCGGACTATCCGGGCCCAATGGCTTGCGCAAGGCGAGGCGTACGATGAGCAAAGAAGTACTGCTGGTTGTTGAATCGGTATCCAACGAAAAGGGCGTACCGCCCGGCGTCATTTTCGAGGCGCTGGAAGTGGCCCTGGCCACTGCGACCAAGAAACGTTTTGAGGACGAAGTCGACCTGCGTGTGGAAATCAACCGCCACACCGGTAGCTACGAGACCTTCCGTCGCTGGACCGTGGTCGAGGAAGACGACCTCGATGACCCGGCGATCGAGACCTGGCCGAGCAAGATCCGCGAGACGCATCCGGAAGCCAAGGTCGGTGACGTGATCGAAGAGAAGATCGAGTCGATCGAATTCGGCCGCATCGCCGCCCAGACCGCCAAGCAGGTCATCGTGCAGAAGGTCCGTGAGGCCGAGCGCGCCCAGGTGGTCGACGCCTACCGCGAACGCGTTGGTGAGATCATCTCCGGCACCGTCAAGAAAGTCACCCGCGACAACGTCATCGTCGACCTGGGCAACAACGCAGAAGCGCTGCTGGCCCGCGAAGACATCATTCCACGTGAGACCTTCCGTGTCGGCGTGCGCCTGCGTGCGCTGCTCAAGGAAATCCGCACCGAGAACCGCGGTCCTCAGCTGATCCTGTCGCGCACCGCGCCGCAGATGCTGATCGAACTGTTCCGCATCGAAGTGCCGGAAATCGCCGAAGGCCTCATCGAAGTCATGGCCGCTTCCCGTGATCCGGGTTCGCGCGCCAAGATCGCCGTCCGCTCCAAGGACAAGCGCATCGACCCACAAGGTGCCTGTATCGGCATGCGTGGGTCGCGCGTCCAGGCCGTATCCGGCGAGCTGGGCGGCGAGCGTGTGGATATCGTCCTGTGGGACGAGAACCCGGCGCAGTTCGTCATCAACGCCATGTCGCCGGCTGAAGTCGCGGCGATCATCGTTGATGAAGATGCCCATGCCATGGACATCGCCGTCGCCGAGGACAACCTGGCCCAGGCCATTGGCCGTGGTGGTCAGAACGTTCGCCTGGCCAGCCAGCTCACCGGCTGGACCCTGAACGTGATGACCGAGAAGGATATCCAGGCCAAGCAACAGGCTGAAACCGGCGACATCCTGCGCAATTTCATCGAGGAACTGGAAGTCGACGAGGAGCTGGCCCAAGTGCTGGTCGACGAAGGCTTCACCAGCCTCGAAGAGATTGCCTACGTACCGTTGGAAGAAATGCTCAACATCGATGGCTTTGACGAAGAAATCGTCGACGAGCTCCGCGCTCGGGCCAAGGACCGTTTGTTGACCAAGGCCATCGCTACCGAAGAAAAACTGGCAGACGCCCACCCGGCCGACGACCTGCTCTCCCTGGAGGGTATGGACAAGGACCTGGCGGCTGAACTGGCGGTGCGCGGCGTGGTTAACCGCGAAGACCTGGCCGAGCAGTCGATTGACGACCTGCTCGACATCGACGGCATCGACGAAGAGCGTGCCGGCAAGTTGATCATGGCCGCCCGAGCCCACTGGTTCGAGTAATTAGGCGCGGCCTGAGGAGAGAAGTGCATGACGCAAGTCACGGTGAAAGAACTGGCCCAAGAGGTCGAGGCACCGGTAGAGCGCCTGCTGCAGCAGATGCGTGAGGCAGGTCTGCCGCACACCGACGCCGGTCAGGTAGTGACCGACAATGAAAAGCAGACGCTGCTGACCCATTTGAAGAGCAGCCACAAGAGCAAGGCGGAAGAGCCGCGCAAGATTACCTTGCAGCGCAAGACCACCAGCACGCTGCGTGTCGCCGGTAGCAAAAGCATCAGCGTAGAAGTACGCAAGAAGAAAGTATTCGTTCAGCGCAGCCCGGAAGAAATCCAGGCTGAGCAGAAGCGTGAGCTGGAAGAGCGCCGCGCGGCCGAAAACGCCGCTCGCGAAAAGGTCGAGGCCGAAGTTCGCCAGCGCAACGAGGAACAGGCTCGCCGTCAGGCTGCCGAAGTTGTTTCCAGCGCGCCTGCCGCTGCGCCTGCCTCGACCGAAGCCGCGCCGGCTCCGGCCGCGGCTCCAGTCGTAGCCGAAGCTCCGGCGTCCGAAGACGCCGCTGCCCGTGCCGCCGAGCGCAAGAAGGACGAGACCCGTCGCAACGAAAGCCGTGCCCGTGACGAAGATCGTCGTGGCGGTCGTGGCGAGGCGCCGCGCGTGTCGATCAAGGTCAAGGTCAAGGAGAAGGAAAAGGCTCCGACTCCTCGTGCCGCACCGCGCACCACCGACGAAGAGAGCGATGGCGCTCGTCGCGGTCGTGGTGGCAAGGGCAAGCTGAAAAAGCGTAACCAGCACGGCTTCCAGAACCCGACCGGCCCCGTCATCCGTGACGTGACCATCGGCGAGACCATTACCGTCTCCGAGCTTGCACAGCAGATGTCGGTCAAGGCCGCCGAAGTCGTCAAGTTCATGTTCAAGCTGGGTACTCCGGTCACCATCAACCAGGTGCTCGACCAGGAAACCGCTCAGCTGATCGCCGAAGAGCTTGGCCACAAGGTCACTCTGATCAGCGACACCGCCCTGGAAGACTCCTTGGCCGAATCGCTGAAGTTCGAAGGCCAGACCGAGTCGCGTGCACCGGTGGTGACCGTGATGGGTCACGTCGACCACGGTAAGACCTCGCTGCTCGACTACATCCGTCGTGCCAAGGTTGCCGCTGGCGAAGCCGGTGGTATTACCCAGCACATCGGTGCCTACCACGTGGAAACCGACCGCGGCATGGTCACCTTCCTCGATACCCCGGGCCACGCTGCGTTCACCCAGATGCGTGCTCGTGGTGCCAAGGCCACCGACATCGTCATCCTCGTGGTGGCGGCGGACGACGGCGTGATGCCGCAAACCCGCGAAGCCGTTCAGCATGCCAAGGCAGCTGGCGTTCCGCTGGTGGTCGCGGTGAACAAGATCGACAAGCCGGGTGCCGACCTCGATCGCATCCGCAACGAACTGGCCGTCGAAGGCGTGACCTCCGAGGACTGGGGTGGCGACACTCCGTTCGTCAAGGTTTCGGCGAAGATGGGTACCGGTGTCGACGAACTGCTCGAAGCCGTCCTGCTGCAGGCCGAGATCCTCGAGCTGACCGCGACCCCGACCGCTCCAGGTCGTGGCGTAGTGGTCGAATCGCGTCTGGACAAGGGCCGCGGCCCCGTGGCGACCATCCTGGTTCAGGACGGTACCCTGCGTCAGGGCGACATGGTCCTGTGCGGTTCGAACTATGGCCGCGTGCGTGCCATGCTCGACGAGAACGGCAAGCCTGTGAAGGAAGCTGGCCCGTCGATCCCGGTCGAGATCCTCGGCCTGGATGGCACTCCGGAAGCCGGTGACGAGCTGTCCGTGGTTGCCGACGAGAAGAAGGCCCGTGAAGTTGCCCTGTTCCGTCAAGGCAAGTACCGCGAGGTCAAGCTGGCCCGTGCTCACGCCGGCAAGCTGGAAAACATCTTCGAGACCATGGGTCAGGAAGAGAAGAAGACCCTCAACATCGTCCTCAAGACCGACGTGCGCGGTTCCCTGGAAGCACTGCAGGGTTCGCTGTCGGGCCTGGGCAACGACGAAGTTCAGGTTCGCGTGATCGGTGGCGGCGTCGGTGGTATCACCGAGAGCGATGCCAACCTGGCGCTGGCGTCCAACGCGGTGCTGTTCGGCTTCAACGTGCGTGCCGATGCCGGTGCGCGCAAGATCGTCGAGCAGGAAGGTCTGGATATGCGTTACTACAACGTGATCTACGACATCATCGAAGACGTCAAGAAAGCCCTGACCGGCATGCTCGGCAGCGATGTTCGCGAGAACATCCTGGGTGTCGCAGAAGTACGTGACGTGTTCCGTTCGCCGAAGTTCGGCGCCATCGCTGGCTGTATGGTCATCGAGGGTACCGTGTACCGCAACCGTCCGATCCGCGTACTGCGCGACGACGTGGTCATCTTCGAAGGCGAGCTGGAATCGCTGCGTCGCTTCAAGGACGATGCTGCCGAAGTGCGTTCGGGCATGGAGTGCGGTATTGGCGTCAAGAGCTACAACGACGTCAAGGTCGGCGACAAGATCGAAGTCTTCGAGAAAGTCCAGGTGGCTCGTACCCTGTAAGGGGCCGAGCCGTGGTGCAGGTCCCGCCCCAAGTGGGCTGGCAGCGCCTCTGAAGGTAACGCCCGGTCAGGCTTCAGCTTGACCGGGCGTTTGCCGCTTTAAGTTACAGGTAGCAAGAATGGCCAAAGAATACAGCCGTACCCAACGTATCGGTGATCAGATGCAGCGTGAGCTGGCAGAGCTGATCCGCCGCGAAGTCAAGGATCCACGTGTCGGTCTGGTGACCATCACCGCCGTGGATGTCAGCCGCGACCTGGGCCATGCCAAGGTCTTCATCACCGTCATGGGCGAAGAAACCCCGGACGCCGTGCAGCAATCGCTCAAGGCGCTGAACAGCGCTGCCAGCTTCCTGCGCCTGCACCTGGGCCGCTCGATGCAGCTGCGCAGCGTGCCGCAACTGCACTTCCATTTCGATGAAAGCGTCAGCCGTGGTGTTCACCTGTCGGCGCTGATCGAGCGTGCGGTGGCCGAAGACCGCCTGCACAAGGATGCCGACGAGCCGGACACCAAGGAGTAAGCGGTGGCCCAGGTCAAACGTATCCGCCGCAACGTCAGCGGCATCATCCTGCTCGACAAGCCCCTGGGGTTCACCTCCAACGCCGCGCTGCAGAAGGTCCGCTGGCTGCTCAACGCCGAGAAGGCCGGTCACACCGGCAGCCTCGACCCGTTGGCCTCCGGCGTGTTGCCATTGTGCTTCGGCGAGGCGACCAAGTTTTCGCAGTACCTGCTCGATTCCGACAAGGGCTACGAAACGGTCATGCAGATGGGTCAGACTACAACCACCGCCGACGCTGAAGGCGAGGTCTTGCAGACGCGTGAGGTGACCGTTGGTCGCGCCGATATCGAGGCTGTGCTGCCGCGTTTTCGTGGCCCGATCAGCCAGGTACCGCCGATGTACTCGGCACTCAAGCGTGACGGCCAGCCGCTTTACAAGCTGGCACGTGCAGGAGAGGTAGTGGAGCGCGAGGCGCGTTCTGTTACTATTGGCCGCTTGGAGTTGCTCGAGTGCGAAGGCACCCGTGCGCGGTTGTCGGTTGGTTGCAGCAAAGGCACCTATATCCGCACCCTGGTGGAGGATATCGGCGAGGCTCTGGGCTGTGGCGCGTACGTCGCCGAGCTGCGCAGAACCCAAGCCGGGCCATTCCAACTGGCCCAGACGGTCACCCTCGAGGAACTCGAGCAGGCCCACGCCGAAGGCGGCAACGAAGCGCTCGATCGCTTCCTGATGCCAGCCGACAGTGGCCTGCAAGACTGGCCCCTGGTGTGCCTGTCGGAACACAGTGCCTTCTACTGGCTGCATGGGCAGGCAGTACGGGCTCCGGACGCGCCGCAATTCGGCATGGTTCGGGTACAGGATCACAATGGTCGCTTCATCGGTATCGGTGAAGTGAGCGAAGACGGGCGCATTGCGCCGCGTCGATTGATTCGGTCGGAATGATCGAAACCACAGGCCGAGGCTAACGCCGGAGACTGGGGAACCAAGGGTGGCTGTCAGTAGGCACGGTCACACCTTTTTTATTAATACAGGGATTTGTCCCTGGCCTATTGGACCCCGCATGCGGGATCCGTTTATCAGGAGAAGCCACATGGCCCTCAGCGTTGAAGAAAAAGCTCAAATCGTTACCGACTTCCAGCAAGCTGCTGGCGACACGGGTAGCCCGGAAGTTCAGGTCGCTCTGCTGACCGCGAACATCAACAAGCTGCAAGGCCACTTCAAGGCCAACGGTAAAGACCACCACTCGCGTCGTGGCCTGATCCGTATGGTTAACCAGCGTCGTAAGCTGCTGGACTACCTGAAGGGCAAAGACACCACTCGTTACAGCGCCCTGATCGGTCGCCTGGGCCTGCGTCGCTAATAGCGGCCTGGTCAGTGGTGTGCATGGCGTGTTGCAGGCTTCGCCAGCGCTGCTTTGCAGTGCTGGCGTCGGACACGCCACGCGTATCTCCGAGGTTGGCAGCCTGGCAGTGCTGAGCGGTTTTTCCGCTTGGCGCCAGGCTCCCAGCCTCGTGTTGTATCTGGACGGTCAATGGGGCCGATTCCCCGTTCTGCCCAAGAATTCGCAAGAAACCAGTTCCCCCAAGAGCCACTGAAAAGGTAGGAAACCGTGAACCCGGTAATCAAGAAATTCCAGTTCGGTCAATCGACCGTAACGCTCGAAACCGGCCGTATCGCCCGTCAGGCGACCGGCGCCGTGTTGGTCACCGTCGACAACGACGTCACCGTGCTGGTGACCGTGGTCGGTGCCAAGCAGGCCGATCCAGGCAAGGGCTTCTTCCCGCTGTCGGTCCACTATCAGGAAAAGACCTACGCCGCCGGTAAGATCCCGGGTGGCTTCTTCAAGCGTGAAGGCCGTCCTTCCGAGAAAGAGACGCTGACCTCGCGCCTGATCGACCGTCCGATCCGTCCGCTGTTCCCAGAAGGCTTCATGAACGAAGTGCAGGTCGTCTGCACCGTCGTCTCCACCAGCAAGAAGACCGATCCGGACATCGCTGCGATGATCGGTACCTCGGCTGCCCTGGCCATCTCCGGCATTCCGTTCGAAGGCCCGATCGGCGCTGCCCGCGTTGCCTTCCACGAGAGCACCGGCTACCTGCTGAACCCGACCTACGAGCAACTGGCTGCTTCGAGCCTGGACATGGTCGTCGCCGGTACCGAGTCGGCCGTACTGATGGTTGAATCGGAAGCCCAAGAGCTGACCGAAGACCAGATGCTGGGCGCGGTACTGTTCGCCCACGACGAATTCCAGGCCGTTATCCAGGCCGTCAAGGAGCTGGCTGCCGAAGCTGCCAAGCCGACCTGGGACTGGAAACCAGCCGTTGCCAACACCGAGCTGTTCAACGCCATCCGCGCTGAATTCGGCGAAGCCATTTCGCAGGGCTACACCATCACCGTCAAGGCTGACCGCTATGCACGCCTGGGCGAGCTGCGCGATCAGGCGATCGCCAAGTTCTCCGGTGAAGAAGGCCAGCCATCGGCCGGCGAAGTGAAGGACATCTTCGGCGAGATCGAATACCGCACCGTTCGCGAGAACATCGTCAACGGCAAGCCACGTATCGACGGTCGTGACACCAAGACCGTGCGTCCGCTGAACATCGAAGTCGGCGTACTGCCCAAGACTCACGGTTCGGCGCTGTTCACCCGTGGCGAAACCCAGGCCCTGGTCGTCGCGACCCTGGGTACTGCCCGTGACGCCCAGCTGCTGGATACCCTCGAAGGCGAGAAGAAAGACCCCTTCATGCTGCACTACAACTTCCCGCCGTTCTCGGTAGGCGAGTGTGGTCGCATGGGTGGTGCCGGCCGTCGTGAAATCGGTCACGGTCGTCTGGCCCGTCGCTCGGTCCAGGCCATGCTGCCTGCCGCTGACGTGTTCCCGTACACCATCCGTGTGGTTTCGGAAATCACCGAGTCCAACGGTTCGAGCTCCATGGCTTCGGTCTGCGGTGCTTCCCTGGCCCTGATGGACGCCGGTGTGCCGATGAAGGCGCCGGTTGCCGGTATTGCCATGGGCCTGGTCAAGGAAGGTGAGAAGTTCGCGGTCCTGACCGACATCCTGGGTGACGAAGACCACCTGGGCGACATGGACTTCAAGGTTGCCGGTACTGCCAAAGGCGTTACCGCACTGCAGATGGACATCAAGATCAACGGCATCACCGAAGAGATCATGGAGATCGCCCTGGGCCAGGCCCTGGAAGCGCGCCTGAACATCCTCGGCCAGATGAACCAGATCATCGGCGAGTCGCGCACCGAACTGTCGGCCAACGCGCCGACCATGATCGCCATGAAGATCGACACCGACAAGATCCGTGACGTCATCGGTAAAGGCGGTGCCACCATCCGCGCGATCTGCGAAGAGACCAAGGCTTCGATCGACATCGAAGACGACGGCTCGATCAAGATCTTCGGCGAAACCAAGGAAGCGGCAGATGCTGCCAAGCAGCGCATCCTGGGGATCACCGCCGAAGCCGAGATCGGCAAGATCTACGTCGGCAAGGTCGAGCGCATCGTCGATTTCGGCGCCTTCGTCAACATCCTGCCTGGCAAGGACGGCCTGGTGCACATCTCGATGCTGAGCGATGCGCGCGTCGAGAAAGTCACCGACGTGCTGAAAGAAGGCCAGGAAGTCGAAGTGCTGGTACTGGACGTGGACAACCGCGGCCGTATCAAACTGTCGATCAAAGACGTTGCTGCGGCCAAGGCCTCTGGCGTCTAAGCGACTGCAGTAATGAAAAGGGCCCTTCGGGGCCCTTTTTTGTGCCTGGTGAATGGCACAATGGCTACTCCTGCAATGAAATGCGCCGTTGCGAACATGCATCTTGCATAGGGTTTTTCCGCCGGCATTGCAGATTGCACGATGCAGGCTCCCTGGGTAATGACTTAAGTCATTGATTTATAAGGCTTCAGGCGAAACGGAAAAGCTGGCACAGCGCATGCAATTACTTCTGTACCTGACGCCAGGAACCACGGCGCAGACCTTTCGAAAAACAGGAGTGACCCACATGAAGAAGTTTGCCATTGCTGCCGCTACTGCTACCGCCCTGACCCTGACCCTGGCCAACGGCGCCTTCGCCGCACAAGCGCCAGCCCAGGCCCCTGTCATGCTGGCTGCCAACACAGTGGACAATGCTAAACAAGAAGGCTCCGACACCTGGATCACCACCAAGGTCAAAGCCGATCTGGTGACCGAAAAAGGTATTCCTGGCACGGACATCAAAGTCGAGACCAGCCAAGGTGTCGTTTCGCTGTCCTCGGATGTAGCGGTCACCCAGGCGCAGAAAGAAGAAGCGGTACGCATCACCAAGAACATCAAAGGCGTCAAGAGCGTTATGTCTGACGGCCTGAAAGCCGAATAAGGAATGTCCCGACGGCCAGACGGATTTGGCCACCGATGTAAAAAAGCCCCGGCATCTGCCGGGGCTTTTCTTTTCAGGTCGCGATCACTCAGCGTCCAGATGCATCGGCGTGATCACTCGGCCATCGCTCTCGGCCTGCCCCAGGGTGGTGTCGATGAAATACACCCGGTCATCTTCGAGCTTGCCCTTGTCGACCAGGTAGTCCTTGATGCTGCTGGCCCGTTCCTGGCCCAGGGTACGCAACAGCGAGGCGCTTTCCGCCCACGACTTGATCACTGCCTCGCGGAGTTTGGCGGTGCGCTCGTCGCGGCTCAGCTTCTCCCATTCAGCCGGTGGCTGCTGCTTCAGGCGGTTGCGGTAGATGCCTTCGAGCATGGCCGGCTTGTCGCTGTCATCGACGGTGAGCATCGAGGCATTGGCCGGCACCTTGTCGCCACGACGCTGCAGGATCTTGTACCAGGTAGCCTGGTACTCGCGCTCCAGGCGCTGTTGGGCGATCAGTGGGCCGTCGCTGGTCTGGGCGCTGGTGCCTTCGATTTCCAGGCGCAATTCCGGACGCTTCTGCAAGGCCGCCGCCAGTTTGTCCAGAGCGCCCTGGGCGTCGCCGCTGAGTTCGCTGGAGCCCGGTGCGAAGGCCACGCTGCCGAGGTCCTGCGCGCCGCCGCCGGCAATCAGTCCGCCGATGAACTTGAACGGCGCCTGGGCTGCGCGCAACACCAGGTTGCGCAGGGTCTGCCAGACGATTGGCATCACGCTGAACTGTGGGTTGTTGAGGTCGCCGGTAACGGGCAGCTCGATGGAGATCTTGCCCTCGGTATCCTTGAGCAAAGCCACCGCCAGGCGGATCGGCAGATCCACCGCATCGGGGCTGTCGACCTTCTCACCCAATTGCAGTTGCTCGACCACTACCTTGTTCTCGGCCTTGAGTTGGCCATTGGTAATCAGGTAATGCAGGTCGAGGTTCAATCGCCCCTTGCGGATGCGGAAACCCGCGAATTTGCCGGAATAGGGCGTCAGTGTGGTCAGCTCGACACGCTTGAAGCTGGTGGCGATGTCCAGGCTGGCCAACGGGTTGAACGGATTCAGCGCGCCCTTGATGGTGACTGGCGCATAGCGGTCGACCTTGCCTTTGATGTCGACCTTGGCCGGAGTCGGCTTGCGGTTGTCGATGGTGCCGATCTGGCCATTCAGTTGCTGGACGGCGGTGGCGAAGTTCGGCGTCAGGGTCAGGTCGGCGAAGTTGGCCGAGCCATCGTTGATCGCGATCTGGCCAATGCGGATGCCCAGTGGTTTGCTGGCCGGGCTGCTGGTCGATTTGGCCTGGGCACTGGAGGCTGGGGTGGCCGGCTGGGGGATCAGCAGGTCATCGACGTTGGTGGTGCGGTCTTCGTTGATGATGAAGCGTGCATAGGGTTGCAGCAACGTCACCTTGTCGATCGACAGGGCATCGCCGTGCACGTAGGAAAGGCCATCGACGTTGACCTGCTGCCATTTGACGAAGTCGCGGTCCTTGATGGTGTCCAGGGTGTGCAACTGGTTGACCTGGGCCTTGCCGGCCACGGTGAAGGCCAGCGGCTCGGTGCTCTTGAGGTCGACCTTGAGGTCGCTGGCGAGCATGCCGCTGCGCAGCTCCAGGCGGATGAACGGGCTGATGTATGCCTGGGCCACGCGCAGGTCGATGTCACGCGTGCTCACGTCGAGTTTGGCGGTGACCGGCGCCAGGTTGACCTGGCCCGCTGCCTGCAGCTTGCCCTGCTTGCCGATACCGGTGTCGAGCTTGAGGGTGAAGGGCGACTGGTTGAGGCTGTCGAAGCCCTGCATGTCCACGTTCAATGGGCCGACATCGAGGGCCACCGGTTCCTTCTGGCTGCGGTCGGCCAGGTGCACCTGGTAATTGCGCAGTTGCACGTCCTTGAGCAATACCTGCCAAGGCTTGCTGGGCGCGGCGGCGGCCTTTTCCTCGGTAGTGGGCGCGGCGGCGGCCGGCTCGGCCTTTTCCTTTGGCGAGGCTTTTGCCGGTTGGCTGGCGAACAGCTTCTGCCAATCCAGTTCCCCGTCCTTTTCCAGTGCGGCCCAGGTCTCGAGTTTTTCGCTGCGGATCTTGCCGACGGTGACCCGTTGCTTGGCCAGGTCGATGGACGTTTCACTGACCTCGAGGCTGGCCAGGCGCGCCAGTTGGCGATCATCCGGGGCCTTGATGGCGAAAGGGGCGACGCGCAGCGAGAGGTTGTCCAGCAGCAGCTCGGTTTCCTTGGCCAGGTTTAGCTTGTAGTGGGTATCGAGGTTGACCACGCCATCTTCCAGCACCAGCGGCACGGCATCGCGGACATAGGGCCAGAACAGCTTCATCTTGGCGTCAGTGACTTTCAGCGTGCCTTGCGAGGCGATCGGCGACAGGCTCAGGGTGCCGGCCCAGTCGATACGGCCACCGTTGGGGCCATTGGCCACCAAGGTCATGTCGGCGTTGTCGTCCGGCAGGGTGCTGAGATTCTTCAGCTCCAGGTTCATGTCGTCGTAGATGAATTCGATCGGCTCGCTCGGGCGTGCATCCTCGAAATGCAGGTAGCCACCGCTGAGCTTGATGCTGCCGATACGCAGCGGGAACGGGTCGCTCGGCGGCTCGTCGGGCTTGGCCTCGCTGGGTGGCAATTTGAACAGCTGGGTAAGATTGAGCGTGCCCTCCTTGGCGAACAGCACCTCATTGCGGGGCTTGTCGAGCTCCACGGCATCCAGGTGCAAGGCGCCGCTCCACAGGCTGTCGAGCGCCAGGTTGGCGTACAGGCGCTCGAAGCCGACCTGTTCCTTGCCGGGCTCGCCGATCTGCAGGCCCCACAGGGTCAGCTCGAGGCTGAACGGGTTGAGCTCGATGCGCTGCAGATGCGCGGGCACCGTGGCGTATTGCGCCAGTTGCTGGTTGGCGACGCGCAACGCGATGCCGGGGAGAATCAGGAAGCCAAGCAGGCTATACAGGGCTACGAGAGCAAGCAGCGCGCCGAGGGCGCGTATCAGTCCTTTGTACATGTGTCGCTTCGTCTGGCTAAGCAGGAGTGCTTGGAGTATGGCACGTTAAATCGGTTCCGCTGAACGGACCAAATGCCATCACTCGATGCCCATGCGCCGTTTGGCCCGCTGTGCCGAGCCATCGCGCATGGCCCAGCGCAATACCGGCGCGGTGTGTAGAAGCCCCTGGCGCACCAGCTGTCGTCGCAGCGCGCCTTGCTGCAGGGCAAGCATGTCGCTGGCCCACGAAGGCAGCAGATCGATGCCCGCCTGCAGCATCAATTTACCTACCGGCTGCGCCAGGCGGCTGGGCGCGGGTGCGGCGAGGAGGATCTCGACCACCTCGCGGCTGCGGGCGTCGCAGCACAAGTGCGGGCGCATGGCGTGCAGGTAGTCGTCGACCTGCTGGCAGGAACGCGGCACGTCTCGGGCGCCCAGGCGCTCGGCGATCAGGGCGATTTCGTCGTAGTAGCGGTCCTGCTCCTGGCGGGGCAGGTGCGGGTCGCGGTAACGCAGGTGGGCGGCGAGGAAACGGCTGACTTCGGCCACGTGCACCCAGGTCAGCAGGTCAGGGTCGCTGGCGGCGTAGGGCCGGCCATCGGGCGTTGTGCCAGTGACCTTGAGGTGGATGTCACGCACCTTGGCGATCAGCCATTCGGCATCGCGGGTGGAGCCGAAGGTGGTGCCGGAGATGAATTGGCTGGTGCGGCGCAGGCGGCCGAGCAGGTCGCCGCGGAAGTTGGAGTGGTCCCACACCCCGGCCAAGGCGGCCGGATGCAGCAGTTGCAGGAGCAAGGCGCTGATGCCGCCAACCAGCATGCTCGGAAAGTCGCCATGCACGCGCCAGCTGATGCTGTGTGGGCCGAACAACCCGGGGTCGCCCTTGGGCGACTCCAAGTCGAGCTGGCCGAGGGCCAGCCCGGTGAGGCTCATGACCTGGGTTTCGATACGGCGGCGTAGGGCTTCCATGGCGACCTGTCATTCAGGGCGGCCATGGCAAGGCCGCCGGCTAGCGATTGAGGCGGTTGTCGATCAACCCCTGGACCACGCTCGGGTCGGCCAGGGTTGAAGTGTCGCCCAGGTTTTCCAGCTCGTTGCAGGCGATCTTGCGCAGTATACGCCGCATGATCTTGCCCGAGCGGGTCTTGGGCAAGCCCGGGGCCCACTGAATCAGCTCGGGCTTGGCGAAGCTGCCGATTTCCTTGCTGACCAGCGACAGAAGCTCTGCCTTGAGCGCATCGTTGGCATTGACGCCGTTCATCGGCGTGACGAACGCGTACACCCCTTGGCCTTTGAGGTCGTGCGGGTAGCCGACCACTGCCGCCTCCGCCACGCTGTCGTGCAGCACCAGGGCGCTTTCCACTTCGGCAGTGCCGATACGGTGCCCGGAGACGTTGATCACATCGTCGACACGCCCGGTGATCCAATAATGGCCATCGGCGTCGCGGCGGGCACCGTCACCTGTGAAGTAGTAGCCGGGCATGGGCTTGAAGTAGGTGTCGACCATGCGCTGGTGGTCGCCGTAGACACTGCGGATCTGTCCCGGCCAACTGGCCTTGAGCGCCAGCATGCCGGCCCCGGCGCCCTCGATCAATTGGCCTTTTTCGTCCAGCAGCACCGGCTGCACGCCGAACATCGGCTGGGTGGCGCACCCGGGCTTGAACACCGGCGAGCCCGGCAGCGGGGTCAACATGATGCCGCCGGTCTCGGTCTGCCACCAGGTATCGACGATCGGGCAGCGTTGCTGGCCGACTTCCTCGAAGTACCATTCCCAGGCTTCCGGGTTGATCGGCTCGCCGACACTGCCGAGCAGGCGCAGGCTTTTGCGCGAGGTGTTGCGCAGTGGCCAGGGGCCTTCACGCATCAGTGCGCGCAGGGCGGTAGGCGCGGTATAGAAGATATTGACCTTGTGCTTGTCCACCACCTGCCAGAAGCGCGAGGTGTCAGGGTAGTTGGGTACCCCTTCGAACATCAGGCTGATCGCGCCGTTGGCCAGTGGGCCGTAGACGATGTAGCTGTGCCCGGTGACCCAGCCGACGTCGGCGGTGCACCAGAACGCTTCGCCGTCGCGGTAGTCGAACACCACCTTGAAGGTCAGCGTGGCCTGCAGCAGGTAGCCGGCGGTGGTGTGCATCACGCCCTTGGGCTTGCCGGTGCTGCCGGAGGTGTACAGGATGAACAGCGGGTCTTCGGCGTCCATCGGCTCGGGCGGGCAATCGTCGCCCGCCGTGGCAGTCACCTCGTGATACCAGAGATCGCGGTCGTCGGTCCACGTCACCTGGCCGCCGGTGCGGCGCACCACGAACACGCTGCTGACGCCGGGGCAACTGGCCAGGGCCTTGTCGACGTTCTGCTTGAGCGGGATGCGCTTGCCACCGCGCACGCCTTCGTCGGCGGTGATCACGGTGCGGCAGTCGGCATCGAGGATGCGGTCGCGCAGGGCATCGGGGGAGAAGCCGCCGAACACGACCGAGTGAATGGCACCGATGCGCGTGCAGGCGAGCATGGCATAGGCAGCCTCGGGCACCATCGGCATGTAGATGCAGACCCGATCACCCTTGCCCACACCGCGTGCCTTCAAGGCATTGGCCAGGCGACAGACCTCGCGGTGCAGCTCGCGGTAGCTGATGGCCTTGGAGTCCGTGGGCTCGTCACCCTCCCAGAGCAGGGCGGTCTGCTCGCCACGCTGGGCCAGGTGGCGGTCGATGCAGTTGTAGCTGACGTTGAGCTGAGCACCGTCGAACCAACGTGCGGTGCCGCTGTTCAGGTCGCATTGCTGCACGCTCGACCAGGGTTTCATCCAGTCCAGGCGCTTGGCCTGTTCGGCCCAAAAAGTATCGGGGTCCTCCACTGACTGGCGGTACAGGCGCTGGTAGTCGTCGTGGCTGAGGGCGGCGGATTGGCTCACGGCCAAGGCCTGGGGGTAGTTGCGGATATCGAACATGGCGGGTGGTCCTGCTCTTGTTGGGGCGATGGACTGCAACGGCTATTCGATGGACAAGTGTAGCCAGGCAGCGTTCGCCTGGTCTGCCAATAGGGGGTGGGAAGGGGCTTGGCCCGAAAACGACAGGGCCCACATGAAGTGGGCCCTGATGCGATCATTCGGCGGTGGGTCGCCCGACTTTCCAGTAGATGTAGGCAAGCCCCAAGGGTGCGATGAAGATCGCCAGGAACCAGCACATGATCATCGTGAAGAACTTCACCAGCAGCAGGATCAGCCCCGGCACGACGAACAGGTTGTTACCCATGATGAAGCCGACGATGCTTTCGTAGACGAAGCGGGAGTAGGGGTACAGCACGGTGCTGACCAGTGCCATGGCGATTTCGCCCAGCGGCAGGTCGGGGCTGCTCTTGATCTTGCCGGTGATGAAGAGCGCGCCGAGGATGGCGCCGAATACCAGCTGGCGGAAGTAATAGCCGGATTTCATGCTGCCGAAGATGGTGGCCTTGAGCCTATCCATAAGATCCCTCTCACTTGGATGGTTGAAAGGGGCGCACCTTAACAAGATGTTGCAGCTTGTGCCAGGGCGCGCGGCAGCAGGCGCGCCCGGCACGGCCAGGTCAACCGCGGTGGCGTCCGCGGAAGTAGTTGATCAGGCCTTGGGTCGAGCCGTCCTCGGCACCTTCTTCGATGCTGCCGACCAGGCGCTGGTAAACGCCCTTGCCGAGCTCCTTGCCCAGCTCCACGCCCCACTGGTCGAAGGCGTTGATACCCCAGATCACGCTCTGCACGAATACCTTGTGCTCGTACATCGCTACCAGTGCGCCCAGACGGCGTGGGCTGATGCGCTCGACCACCAGGGTGTTGCTCGGGCGATTGCCCGGGATCACCTTGTGCGGGGCGAGCTTGGCGATGTCTGCCTCGTTCAGGCCCTTGGCACGCAGCTCGGCCTCGGCTTCGCTACGGGTCTTGCCGAGCATCAGTGCCTGGCTCTGCGACAGGCAGTTGGCATACAGCCACTGGTGATGGTCGGCCACCGGGTTGAAGCTGACCACCGGCACGATGAAGTCGGCCGGGATCATCTGCGAGCCCTGGTGCAGCAGTTGGTGGTAGGCATGCTGGCCGTTACAGCCGACGCCACCCCAGATCACCGGGCCGGTATCGGTTTTGACCGGGGTGCCATCCTGCAGCACGCTCTTGCCGTTGGACTCCATGTCCAACTGCTGCAAGTGCTTGGTGATGTTGCGCAGGTAGTGGTCGTACGGCAGGATCGCGTGGCTCTTGGCGCCCCAGAAGTTGCCATACCAGACCCCGAGCAGGGCCAGCAGTACCGGCATGTTCTTGTCGAACGGCGCGGTCTGGAAATGCTGGTCCATAGTGTAGGCACCGGACAGCAGCTCCTTGAAGTTGGCGGTGCCGATGGCCAGGGCGATCGGCAGGCCGATGGCCGACCACAGCGAGTAGCGCCCGCCGACCCAGTCCCACATCGGGAAGATGTTCTCTTCGCGGATGCCGAAGGCCACGGCGGCGGCCTTGTTGCTGGAAACGGCGATGAAGTGGCGGTACAGCTCGGCTTCCGAGCCGCCCTGGGCCAGGTACCAGGTACGCGCGGCCATGGCGTTCTTCAGGGTCTCGAGGGTGTTGAACGATTTCGACGAGACGATGAACAGGGTGGTTTCGGCACGCAGGTTGGCCGACAGCTCATGGAATTCGCTGCCGTCGATATTGGCCAGGTAATGGCAACGCACACCGCGCTGGGCATAGGGCAGCAGGGCTTCGGACACCAGCTCGGGGCCGAGGAACGAGCCGCCGATGCCGATGTTGACCACGTCGGTGATCGGCTTTTCGCTGTAGCCGCGCCACAGGCCGTCGTGGATGCGGCCTACCAGCTCGGTGATCTGGTTGAGCACCTTGTGCACTTCGGGCATCACGTTGACGCCGTTGACGCTGAGCTTGTCGCCCACCGGGCGGCGCAGGGCGGTGTGCAGCACCGGGCGGCCTTCTGACGCGTTGATGATCTCGCCGCTGAACATCGACTTGATCGCTGCCTGCAGGTCAACCTCGTTGGCCAGATTCACCAGCAGATCACGGGTCTGCTCGGTGATCAGGTTCTTCGAGTAGTCCAGGAACAGCCCGCAGCTGCTCAGCGAGAACTGGTCGAAACGCGTTTCGTCGGCGGCGAAGGCTTCGCGCATGCTGAAGCCCTGCATGGCGTCGCGGTGTTGCTGGAGTGCCTGCCAGGCTGGCAGGGCCGTAACATCGTGGGGTGTACGGTAATACGCCATTGCGCGGAATTCCTTGGTGCGTGGTGTGGCCTTGGACCTTGCCGGTCACTGCCAGGTTCAGGCTGGCCATCATTATAGGCATAGCCTGCGCGCAGGGAATGGGGGGAGTGCAGAGGAATTGCGTAGGATCAATCTGCAGCTGAGGCCGCCCCTGTAGGAGCGGCCTCAGCCAGGCGTCGAAGCGTCGGAAAGGGGCTGCAAGGCAGCCCTTGCATCACGCGGTCTGTTCGTCCAAGTGCAGATACAAATTGTCGATCAAGCGGGTGTTACCCAGGTACGCCGCCACCAGGATCACCAGGTCGCGGTCGCCGAAGGTCGCCGGGCGCAGGGTCACGGCGTGGCGAACTTCCAGGTAGTCCGGACGCAGGCCCGCAGCCAGCAGTTGCTGCTTGCCCTGTTCGACCAATGTCGGGAAGTCGACCTGGCCGGCGCCGATCGCCTCGCCCAGTTGCTTGAGCGTGCGGTAGACCACCGGGGCGGTGGCGCGCTGGTCGGTCGTCAGGTAGCCGTTGCGCGACGACAGCGCCAGGCCGTCCTCGGCGCGCACGGTCGGCTCGCCGATGATCTGGATCGGCATGTTCAGGTCGCGCACCATGGCGCGGATCACCGCCAACTGCTGAAAGTCCTTTTCACCGAATACCGCGAGGTCCGGCTGGACCATGTTGAACAACTTGCTGACCACGGTCGCCACGCCTTCGAAGTGCCCGGGCCGGCTGGCGCCGCACAGGCCGTCGGACAGTTGTGGCACGCTGACCCGGGTCTGTACGGTCATGCCGTCGGGGTACATCTCGTCGACGGTGGGGGCGAACAGCAGGTTGCAGCCGGCATCGAGCAGGCGCTGCTGGTCGGCGGCGAGGGTCCGCGGATAGGTGTCGAGGTCTTCGTTGGCGCCGAACTGCAGCGGATTGACGAAGATGCTGGCGACCACGAAGTCGGCGCGTTGCGCCGCCTTGGTCACCAGTGCGGCATGGCCGCTGTGCAGGTTGCCCATGGTCGGCACGAAGCCGATGCGCTTGCCTTCGCTGCGCGCGAGCGCCACGGCAGCGCGCAGCTCACGCACGGTCTTGACTGTATTCATGCGCTGAACCCGTGTTCGTCGCCGGGGAAGCTGACGTCCTTGACCGCCTTGACGTAAGCGCCAAGGGCGCTGGCGATGTCCGGCTGGCCGGCCATGAAGTTCTTGACGAACTTGGGCACGCGGCCGCTCAACGACAGCCCGAGCATGTCGTGCAGCACCAGCACCTGGCCGTCGGTGGCGCTACCGGCGCCGATCCCGATCACCGGAATGCTCACGGCGTGGGTGATTTCCTTGGCCAGCTCGCTGGGTACGCACTCGAGCAGCAGCATGGCGGCGCCGGCTTGCTCCAGGGCGATGGCATCGGCACGCATCTGCCGTGCCTGGGCTTCGTTACGACCCTGGACCTTGTAGCCGCCCAGCACATTGACGGTTTGCGGGGTCAGGCCCATGTGCGCACACACTGGCACGCCGCGCTCGGCGAGCAGGCGGATGGTCTCGGCCAGCCAGGCGGCGCCTTCGATCTTGACCATGTGCGCACCGGCCTGCATCAGGGTGGCGCTGTTGGCGAAGGCCTGTTCGGGCGTGGCATGGGCCATGAACGGCAGGTCGGTGAGGATCAGCGCGCCATCGTTACCACGCTTCACGCAGGCGGTATGGTAGGCCATGTCGGCGGTGGTTACCGGCAGGGTGCTGTCGTGGCCCTGCAGGACCATCCCCAGGGAATCGCCCACCAGCAGCACCTCGACGCCGGCCTGGCTGGCAGCCCGGGCGAAGGTCGCGTCGTAGCAGGTCAGCATGGTGATCTTTTCCCCTTTGGCCTTGAGGCCATGCAGGGTGGTCAGCGTTACTTCAGGCATTTAGGAAAATCCTCGTTCAGGCGCTGTGAAAAACGACTGCGGACAACGCGTGTAGTCATCTTCCGGAGCGGCACATCATCGTCTGTGATGTTCGGGCACAGGTCCGTCCGGGCCTAGATACGGGTATGCGGCACGTTGGTGCCACACAGGGACGCCTATAGTCGTGAGCAAGGTGTGGGAAGTCAATCATCCTGTTACCGCATTGTTACGGGGCAGGTGTTACTGGCGTTACCGCAGCCCGCAGGCGGCCGATGGCGCCCTCTATAGGCGCTCGAGGCCGACGAACGGACAGGCTTGCAGCAACTGGGCAAGGGCGCGGCCGTCGGCCAGCCGGAAGTCGCTGGGTACCAGTTCGGCCAGGGGATAGAGCACGAAGGGGCGGGCGTGCATGTGGTAATGCGGCACTTGCAGACGCGGCAGGTCGAGCACCTGTTCGCCGAACAGCAGGATGTCCAGATCGAGCGTGCGCGGACCCCAGCGTTCGGCGCGCACGCGGCCCTGATCATTCTCGATGGCCTGCAGGGCGTCGAGCAGGGCCAAGGGCTCCAGGGCGGTGTCCAGCGCGGCCACGGCATTGGTGTAGCGCGGCTGGCCGGGTAGCAGCGAGTCGCTGGTATATAGCGCGGAGCTGGCCACCAGCTGGCAGCCGTCGAGCTCGTCGAGCGCGCGCAATGCGCTGCGCAGCTGCTCGGCGGGAGCGTCGAGGTTGCTGCCCAGGCCTACGTAGGCACGCGTTGTCACTCGCTGGCCTCGTCATCCGAGCGCTTGCGCTTGCTGTTGCTGCGCTTGCGTTTGCGGGGGCCGGCACCACTGCTGCCGTCGTCACGGCTGCCCAGCTCGCGGATCATCTCGCGGCGCTCGCTGTCGTGGGCGTCCTGGTAGTCGGTCCACCATTGGCCGAGGTCGTCGGTTTCCTCGCCAGCGCTTTCACGCAGCAACAGGAAGTCGTAACCGGCACGGAAACGCGGGTTGTCGAGCAACTGGTCGGCACGCTTGCCGCTGCGCCGTGGCAGGCGCTCCTGCATGTCCCAGATTTCCCGGATCGGCAGGGTGAAGCGCTTCGGGATGGCGATGCGTTGGCACTGTTCGGCGATCAGGTCGTGGGCGGCGCCGTTCATGGCCGGGATCGGTGGCACACCTTGGTTCTGCAGGTGCAGCACACGGCCCGGCAGGGCTGGCCAGAGCAGGGCGGCGAAGAGGAAGGCCGGGGTGACTGGCTTGCCCTGCTTGACCCGCAGGTCGGTGTTGTTCAACGCCTGGCTGATCAAGGTGTGGGTGTAGGTCGGGCGCTCGTCGAGGGCCTGGGCGCTGGCCGGGAACAGCGGCTCGAACAACTGCAGGTCGACCAGCATCTCGAAGGCGATCGCGCCCTGGCCGGAGAGGAACAGCTTGAGGCTTTCCTCGAACAGGCGGGCCGGCGGAATTTCCCTGAGCAGCGGCGCGAGTTCGCGGATCGGCTGGACGGTGTGCTTCTCGATGCCGAAGTCGAGCTTGGCGGCGAAGCGCACGGCGCGCAGTATGCGCACAGGGTCTTCCTGGTAACGATGGGTCGGGTCGCCGATCAGGCGCAGCAAGCGGTTGCGCACATCGTGCACGCCGTTGGCGTAATCGAGGATGCGTTCGCTGACCGGGTCGTAGTACAGGGCGTTGATGGTGAAGTCGCGGCGCTGCGCGTCTTCTTCCAGGGTGCCATAGACGTTATCGCGCAGGATGCGACCGCTGGCGTTGTGCGACGAGCGATGGCTGTCACCCTGGTCTTCGTCCGAGTGGTGCGCACGGAAGGTCGCGACTTCGATGATCTCACGGCCGAAATGCACGTGGACCAGCTTGAAGCGACGGCCAATGATGCGCGCGTTGCGGAACTCGGCACGGACCTGCTCGGGCGTGGCGCTGGTGGCGACGTCGAAGTCCTTGGGGGTGATGCCCAGCATCAGGTCGCGGACGCAGCCACCGACCAGGTAAGCCTGGTAACCGGCGCTTTGCAGGCGCTCGACGATGTTCACCGCGTGGCGGCTGAACTGATGGCGCTGCAGCGAGTGCTGGCTCTTGTTGATCACTTCAGGCGTGGTGCGCCTGTGGTGCTGGCCCGGTACGGGCGGGCGGAACGACTGGAACAGCTTCTTCAGCATGGGATGCACTGTTTGAAGGAATGATCGGCCAAGAATAGGAGAATGGCCGCATGATAGGCGGGGATTCTAGCATTTACTCTGCGAATGGTGTAGGCGATCGCAGGGAAGGGATTCCGGGAGGGGAGAAACGACAAGGGGAGCCTAAGCTCCCCAAGAAGTCGTTGCGTGCTCTTATTGTTTTTCTGCTGGGCTTCTTGTTTTTGTTGAGTGCCCTGTCCACAAATCTCAAAGCTTGTGGACGACCCCAAACCGAGGGTTAAGAGCAAACGGATTGCTTTGGCCGCTGACGTCATGCTGATCAATCGATCCAACCAGTTCAGGCGCTGCTATAGTGCAGTTTTTGTTGTTCTCTGCCTGGTCGTGGGGCAAGCCCCAAACATGCATCCTCTCCAAAAGAATCAGTTAGCTGCGCCTCCGCCGTCTTGTTTTTATTGTGCGTGAGCCGTTTCGTCTTGTTCTTATTTTGGTTGCAGTGCTTGTTATTGTTTTTGTACTAAGCATATAGCAGGTGCCGTGCCAACTTTTGCAAACTCAATGAAATCAATGGGTTGGGTGATTTTTGTCGGTCGGTGATGGGCCAAAATGGTGCCGTTTCGTTACCGTACGCCTCGGCAACTGTTACGGTTTGAAGGCTGGGGTAACAAATTTCCTTGGGGGAGGGGTGTTACCTGGGGTTGGGCTTTGGGCTTGGGGGTGTGGCTTTGGCTTTGGCTGTGGGGGGGGATCCGAGAGGGGTAGCGGCGCTACCGTCCCCTTCCGCCTTTACGGCGGGTCCCTTTTTTCTTGGAAAAAGGGACGCAAAACCGCTTGCTCCCACATACGGCCCCTACGCTGCGCTTCGGGGTTCCCTCGCTTCGGCGGCTTGCGGGCCCGCGCGGCCTACGACTTGCTCCGCAAGTCTACATCTCGCGCCTCCGGCTCCGCCGGAGGGTGCTGCGCACCTGGCCCTCCAGCCGCCTACGCTCGGCCTCCTGAGGTCGCGGGTAGATCAAGATCAAAAGCCAGATCAAAAGCCAGAGCAACGGCAGGCGAATCGCTGCGCTCTCGCTTACCTTTACCTATCGCTTTGTGTTGCAGCGGATAGCGCGGTGTCTCTTTCGAAGATAACGCCAGTGCAGGCGCCGCCCCTAACTTCGCGACGTCAGGAGGCCGAGCGTAGGCGCCTGTAGGGCCAGGTGCGCAGCACCCTTCGGCGTAGCCGAAGGCGCGAGATGTAGACTTGCGGAGCAAGTCGTAGGCCGCGCGGGCCCGGAAGGCGCCGTAGCGAGGGGACCCGTAGCGAAGCGGAGGGCCGGATGCAGGAGCGAGCGGTTTTGCGTCCCTTTTGCCAAGACAAAAGGGACCCGCCGTAAAGGCGGAAGGGGCCAGTAGCGCCGCTACACACAATGGATCAGCTCACGATCTAAATGCCAAGCCAAGCCAAGCCAAGCCAAGCGGGAACAGGCAGAACACCCGCCCCCGGCGCGATCAGTTATCGCTGGTAGCGTTGCTCTTACGCCGCGGAATACCCAGGCGCTGACGACGTTCCCACAGGCACTTGCGGCTGACCCCGAGCTTGCGGGCCAGCTCGGTCTCGGTCATATGGTCCTGATGCTCGAGCACGAAATGCTGGAAGTAGTCCTCCAGCGACAGGTCTTCGGTCGGCTCGTGACTGGCATTGTTGCTGGCGTTGCCGTTGACCAGCGCTGGCGGGTTGTCGAGCAGGTCGTCGTCGTCCAGGTCGCTCAGCTCGATGTCGATGCCCAGCAGGTCGGCGGAAATCTCCGGGCTCTCGCTGAGAATCACCGCACGCTCCACGGCGTTTTCCAGTTCACGCACGTTACCCGGCCAGCTGTAGTGGCGGATCGCCTGTTCGGCATCTGCAGAGAAATGCAGGTCGTCACGGCCGATGCGCGCACTCTGTCGGGCCAGGAACGCGTTGGCGATCTCGTTGACGTCGCTACCGCGTTCGCGCAGGGCCGGCAACTTGAGCGCGATCACGTGCAAGCGGTAATAAAGGTCTTCACGGAACTGACCGGCCTTGGCCAGGTTCTTCAGGTCGCGGTGGGTCGCGGCGATCAGGCGCACATCGACCTTTTGCGACTGCACCGAGCCGACCCGGCGGATTTCACCTTCCTGCAACACGCGCAGCAGGCGCGCCTGGGCTTCCAGGGGCAGCTCGCCGATTTCGTCGAGGAACAGCGTGCCGCCGTCGGCGGCTTCCACAAGGCCGGCACGGCCAGCGCTGGCACCGGTGAACGCGCCCTTCTCGTGGCCGAACAGCTCCGACTCGATCAGGGTTTCTGGAATGGCCGCGCAGTTCACCGAAATCATCGGCGCCTTGGCCCGGCGTGACAGGTTGTGCAGGGCGCGCGCGACCAGCTCCTTGCCGGTACCGGATTCGCCCTGGATCAGTACGTTGGAGTCGGTGGGCGCGACCTTGCGGATCTTGCTGAACATGTCCTGCATCGGCGGGCACGAGCCGATGATGCCGATTTCGCCGTTGGCCGAGGCCGCGCTGGCCTTGTCGGCCGCTGGCGCCTTGCCATTGGCCCGCGGCTCGGCCATGGGCGCTGGCGCAGGGGTGTTTTGCCGATCACGCAGGATGCGGGCCACGGCCTGGAGCATCTCATCGTGGTCGAATGGCTTGGCGATGTAGTCCACCGCGCCCATTTTCATCGAGTCCACTGCCGAACGCAGGCTGGCGTAGCTGGTCATGATCAGCACCGGAGTGCCCTGACCCAGCTTGATCAGCTCGGTACCCGGGGCGCCTGGCAGGCGCAGGTCGCTGACGATCAGGTCGAAGGTGGCAATGCTGAAGCGTTCCTGGGCTTCCTGCACCGAGCCGGCTTCGCTGACCTGGTACTGGTTCCGCTCGAGCAGGCGGCGCAGGGCCGAGCGGATGATGGTTTCGTCTTCGACGATCAGAATGTGCGGCATTGATTCAATTCTCTCGACGGTCTCGAATTTCAGGGGACGTCGCTACGACATGCCGGGGCAGGGTCACGCGGATCCGGGTGCCACGTTGCCGTTCGATGTCGGCCGGGCTGTCGATGGTGATTTGCCCATAATGCTCTTCCACGATGGAATAGACCAGAGCGAGCCCCAGTCCGGTTCCCTCGCCTGGGTCCTTGGTGGTGAAGAACGGTTCGAACAGGCGGTCCATGATGCTTTTCGGGATGCCGCTGCCTTCGTCCTCGACGATCAGGTCCACGGTGTGCTCGCTGACAGCGCTGCGCACGCGCACGGCGCTGCCGGGCGGGGAGGCATCGCGGGCGTTGGACAACAGGTTGATGAGCACCTGCGCCAGCCGTTGCGGATCCCCTTCGGCCCAGTGCTCCGGGTCGCAAAGGTTGAAGAACTGTACTTCGAAATTGCGCCGGTTCAATGCCAGCAGACCGATGGCATCCTGCGCCACCTCGGCCAGGCACACCGGCTCCTCGCTGTTCTGGTGGCTGCCGCCGGCATGGGCGAAGCTCATCAGCGACTGGACGATGCGTGACACGCGTTTGGTCTGCTCGAGAATCTGCCCGGACAGCTCGATGATCTCGCCATCGCCCTCGCGCTCCTCGCGCAGGTTCTGCGCCAGGCAAGCGATGCCGGTGATCGGGTTGCCGATCTCGTGGGCCACGCCAGCGGCCAGGCGCCCGATGCTGGCCAGGCGCTCGGAGTGCACCAGCTTGTCTTCCAGGGCCTGGGTCTCGGTGAGGTCCTCGACCAGCAGCACCAGGCCGCTGCTACCCGGCGCCAGAGGCTCGTCGATGGCCGCCTTGTGCAGGTTCAGCCAGCGTGGCTGGCCGTCGAGCGCCAGGCGCTGCTTGTGCAGGTGCTCGTCGGGCAGGTCGATGAACCCTTGCAGCAGCCCACGCCACGGCTCGGAGATGGTCACCAGACGCGAACCGACCACGTGCTTGGCGGCGATGCCGGTCAGCTCCTCCATGGCCTTGTTCCACATCAGGATCTCCTGGTCCTTGGCCAGCGAGCACACACCCATCGGCAGCTCCTGCAGCGTCTGGCGGTGGTAGCGGCGCAGGGCATCGAGCTCGGCGGCCAGGCCGGTCAGGCGCGAGTGGTAGTCTTCCAGGCGGCTTTCGATGAAGTGGATATCCTCGGTCACGTAGTTTTCGTTACCGGACTTGTAGGGCAGGAAGGTCTCGACCATGTCCTGGGCCACGCTCGGGCCCATCAGGCCGGAGAGGTTGGCCTCGATGCGGTCGCGCAGGCGGCGCAGGGCATAAGGGCGGCGTTCGTCGAAGGGCAGGTAGAGGTCACGCAGGGCCTGTTCCACCTCCTTTTGCGCGGCCTTGGCGCCCAGGGGCTTGGCCAGTTGCGTGGCGAACTCCTGGGGTGAGGCGGCGTGCAGTTCGCGGCGTTGCGGCCGGCGCACGTTGTCCACGGCGCAGGCCTCAGCGGCGCTGACTTCCTCGCTGCTGGCATTGGTGAACAGCGAGATCAGGGTGAACAGCAGCACGTTGGCTGCCAGCGAGGCGATGGCTGCCATGTGCCAGCTGGTGTCGTCGAGGACGTAGATCATGTCCAGCAACGGGATGTAGAAGCCCTGCAGGTTGCCGAGCAGCGGCAACAGCATGGTCACCATCCACACCAGGGTGCCGGCCAGCAGGCCAGCCATGAAGCCGCGTCGGTTGGCAGTGGGCCAATACAGCACCGAGAGCACCCCGGGAAGGAACTGCAAGGTCGCCACGAACGCCACGATGCCCAGGTTGGCCAGGCTCTGGTGGTTGTTCTGGGTCAGGTAGAACATGAACCCGGCGGTGATGATGGCGACGATCAGCGCCCGCCGGGTCCACTTCAGCCAGCGATAGATATTGCCCTCGGCCGGTGGCTGGTACAGCGGCAGCACCAGGTGGTTGAGGGCCATGCCCGACAACGCCAGGGTGGTGACGATGATCAACCCGCTGGCGGCCGACAGCCCCCCGACATAGGCCAGCAGGGCCAGGGCCGGGCTGTTGGCGGCGATGCCCAGGCCCAGGGTGAAGTACTCGGGGTTGGTACTGGCACCCAGGCGCAGGCCTGCCCAGAGGATCAACGGCACAGCCAGGCTCATCAGCAGCAGGAACAGCGGCAGGCCCCAGCTGGCGCTGACCAGCGAGCGCGGGTTGAGGTTCTCGGTGAAGGCCATGTGGTACATGTGCGGCATGACGATGGCCGAGGCGAAGAACACCAGCAGCAGGGTCCGCCAGGGACCTTCCTGCAGTGGCGTGTGCAGCGCGGTGAGGGCCGTCTGGTTCTGCAGCAGCCACACTTCCAGTTGGTGCGGGCCGCCGAACACACCATACAGCGCGTACAGGCCGATGCCCCCCAGGGCCAGCAGCTTGATCACCGACTCGAAGGCGATGGCGAACACCAGGCCTTCGTGTTTTTCCCGGGTGGCGATGTGCCGCGAGCCGAAGAAGATGGTGAACAGGATGATCAATGTGCAGAAGGCGAACGCCACCCGTGCCTTGACCGGCTCGCCGGTCAGGATGCTGATCGAATCGGCCACCGCCTGGATCTGCAGGGCCAGCAGCGGCAGTACGCCGATCAGCATGATCACCGTGGTCAGTGCCCCGGCCCAGGTGCTTCTGAAGCGAAATGCCAGCAGGTCGGCCAGTGAAGACAACTGGTAGGTGCGGGTGATCTTGAGGATCGGGTACAGCAGCACCGGCGCCAGCAAGAAGGCCCCCGACACTCCCAGGTAGCAGGCCAGGAAACCGTAGCCATATTGATAGGCCAGGCCCACCGAGCCGTAGAACGCCCAGGCGCTGGCATAGACACCGAGCGACAGGGTGTAGGTCAGTGGGTGGCGAATGATCGAGCGGGGGATGAGCCCGCGCTCGCTGATCCAGGCCACGCCGAACAGTACCAGCAGGTACGCGGCGCTGATCAGGATCATCTGGGTCAGGCTAAAGCTCATCGGCATCTCGTTGGCTCTGCAGGATGAAGGTGACGACGATCAGGATCAGCCAGAGCAGATAAGGGCGGTACCAGGCACCGGTCGGATCGATCCACCAGTCCATGATGGCCGGGGAGAACAGGTAGATCCCCACGACCAGGAGCAGGACCAAACGATAGATGTACATGCTGGCCTCGTTGATTGGGCGCTGCGGGCTTGGACTTATTATTGGCGCAAATGGCTGGGGCGATGCTAGCGGGAATCGGTAGTGTTCGCCAAGGGTTTGAAATTATTGGGCTTTTGTTTTTGAACAACGGGCCGGACCTGCCTCAATGCAAATCCGCCTCCGCCACCGTCGTCCGGCGGGCGATCGCCTCGGGCCTCCAGCGCTGGCGTGCCACTGCCAGCACCTCGGCCGGCGTCGCCGTCAGCAACTGCGCCTCGGCCTCCTGCCCCAGCGCCCGCAATGCGCGCAGCAACAAAGGGGTGGCCTGGTCGGCGGGCAACGGCGGCGAACGGTACGACTTGCCCAGCTTGTGCCCATCGGGCTGGGTGATCAGTGGAATATGCAGGTAGCGCGGCTGCGAGAAACCCAGCAATTCCTGCAGGTACAGCTGGCGCGGTGTGTTGTCCAGCAGGTCGGCGCCACGCACGATGTCGGTAACACCTTGCCAGGCATCGTCCAGCACCACCGCCAGCTGATAGGCGTACAGGCCGTCGCGTCGCTGGATGACGAAATCCCCCACCTCGCGCCCAAGATGCTGCTGGAACTCGCCCTGGACCCTGTCGCTGAAGCGGTAGATCAACTCCGGCACACGCAAGCGGATGGCCGCCCCTTCGCGTGCATGCCCGGCATCACGGCAAAAACCGGGGTAGATCCCGTTGTAGCCCTCGAGCTGCTTGCGCGAACAGGTACAGGCGTAGGCCAGGCCCATGTTGAACAGGCGTTCGACCACGTTGGCGTAGGCTTCATGCCGCTGGCTCTGGTAGATCACCTCGCCATCCCACTCCAGGCCATAGCGTTCCAGGGTCTGCAGGATCGCATCGCGGGCGCCGGGCATTTCCCGGGGCGGGTCGGTGTCTTCCATACGCAGTAACCAGCGACCCCCGACGGCGCGGGCATCGAGCCAGGAGGCGAGGGCGGCGACCAGCGAGCCGAAGTGCAGGAAGCCACTGGGGGTAGGGGCGAAGCGTCCGATGTAGCGGGAGTCGGTCATGGTATTCGGGGGTATATAAATGAAACGGGGCGCATGATGCGCCCCGTTTTGCTGAAAGAAAGATCAGCCTTTGCCGACTGTCTTTTCCTTTTTCTCGGCGATTTCCTTGCAGTCGAAGCACAGGTCCGCGGTCGGACGGGCTTCCAGGCGGCGCAGGCCGATCTCGATGCCGCAGGAGTCACACCAGCCGTACTCGTCGTCCTGGATTTTCTGCAGGGTCTTGTCGATCTTCTTGATCAACTTGCGCTCGCGATCGCGGTTACGCAATTCCAGGGCGAACTCTTCTTCCTGGCTGGCGCGGTCGGCCGGGTCGGGGAAGTTGGCTGCTTCGTCCTTCATGTGGTCCACGGTGCGATCCACACTCTGCATGAGCTCGCCCTTCCAAGCATTGAGCAGCTTGGTGAAGTGCTTCTTCATGGGCTCGCCCATGTACTCTTCGCCCTTGGTCTCTTTATAGGGCTCGACACCGTACATGGTTTGACCGGTTTTTTGCTTTTCTACGGTGGACATGAATAGACCGCCTCTCACTCATCTGATCCAATGCGCAGGCTGCTCCATCTCCGGCACCCGCCGGCCCTGCGACTGCGAGCCGCCGAACTTACCAGATTAGATCGGGAATGCGCTACCCCGCCCGATCCCATGTATTGACAGCGGCCTGCGCCGCACGTTCGATGCCACGCAAAGGTAGAATCAACAGTTTAGACGCAATCGAGAGAAGGTCATGGCCCACCCCTACAGCGCGCGCAGCCGCGCCATCGAACCCTTCCACGTCATGGCGCTGCTGGCTCGGGCCAACGAGTTGCAAGCGGCGGGGCATGACGTGATTCACCTGGAAATCGGCGAACCGGACTTCACCACCGCAGCACCGATCGTCGCCGCAGGCCAGGCCGCTCTGGCCGCCGGGCACACTCGCTACACCGCCGCCCGCGGCCTGCCGGCGCTGCGCGAAGCCATCTCGGGCTTCTATGCCCAGCGCTACGGCCTGGCCATCGACCCCGAGCGCATCCTCATCACCCCGGGTGGCTCCGGCGCGCTACTGCTGGCCAGCGGCCTGCTGGTCGACCCTGGCAAGCACTGGCTGCTGGCCGACCCAGGCTACCCCTGCAACCGCCACTTCCTGCGCCTGGTCGAAGGTGGCGCGCAGTTGGTGCCGGTGGGGCCGGAGGTCAATTACCAGCTGACGGCCGATCTGGTCGAACGCTACTGGGACAAGGATACCGTCGGCGCGCTGGTCGCCTCGCCGGCCAACCCCACCGGCACCGTGCTCGGTCGTGAAGAGCTGGCCAGCCTGGCCAAGGCCACCCGCGAGCGCCATGGCCACCTGGTGGTGGACGAGATCTACCATGGCCTGACGTACGGCATGGACGCGCCGAGCGTGCTGGAAGTGGACGACCAGGCGTTCGTCCTGAATAGTTTTTCCAAGTATTTCGGCATGACCGGTTGGCGTCTCGGTTGGCTGGTTGCACCACCCAATGCCGTGGCCGACCTGGAAAAACTCGCGCAAAACCTCTACATCAGTGCCCCGAGCATGGCCCAACATGCCGCACTGGCTTGCTTCGAGCCCGAAACCCTGGCGATTTTCGAGGAGCGCCGCGCCGAATTCGCCCGTCGGCGCGACTACCTGCTGCCAGCGCTGCGCGCGCTGGGTTTCGGCATCGCCGTGGAGCCCCAGGGCGCGTTCTACCTGTATGCCGATATCAGCGCCTTTGGCGGTGACGCGTTCGCCTTCTGCCGGCACTTCCTGGAAACCGAGCACGTGGCCTTCACCCCTGGCCTGGACTTCGGTCGCCATCTGGCCGGCCATCATGTGCGCTTTGCCTATACCCAGAGCCTGCCGCGCCTGGAAGAGGCGGTGCAGCGCATCGCCCGTGGCCTGAAGAGCTGGCAGGGCTGATCGTGATCTTTCCTTCACTCGAGCAAGGGCGCTTGCTGCGCCGCTACAAACGTTTCCTGGCCGACATCGAGTTGGCCAATGGCGAGCAGTTGACCATCCACTGTCCCAATACCGGCTCCATGCTCAACTGCATGCGTGAAGGTGGGCAGGTCTGGTTCAGCCGTTCCAACGACCCCAAGCGCAAGCTGCCGGGTACTTGGGAAATCAGCGAGACGCCCCAGGGGCGTCTGGCCTGCATCAATACCGGCCGTGCCAACGCGTTGGTCGAGGAGGCGCTACGGGCCGGGGTGATCACCGAACTGGCCGGGTTCACCGCGCTCAAACGCGAAGTGGCTTTCGGCGAAGAGCGCAGCCGGGTGGACTTTCGCCTGGAGTTCGACGGCGCCCCGGCCTACGTCGAGGTCAAGAGCGTGACCCTGGGTTACCCGGACAGCGCCGTGGCAGCGTTCCCCGATGCGGTGACCCAGCGGGGTGCCAAGCACTTGCGCGAGCTGGCGGCGCTGGCCCGCCAAGGCATCCGCGCAGTGCAGTTGTATTGCGTCAATCTCACCGGCGTCGAGGCCGTGCGCCCGGCCGACGAGATCGATGCCGGCTATGCCCAGGCGCTGCGCGCCGCAGTGGCGGAGGGGGTCGAGGTGCTGGCGTATGGCACGCGGCTGGATGCCGAGGGTATCGTCATCGATCGCCCACTGCCGGTGCTGCTCATGCAGTGAGCCAGACGCCCTGGCTGTCTTCCCGGCAGCCCAGGGCCTGCAGTGCCTCGCCCTCGCAGGGGCCGGCCACGCATTCGCCGCTGTCGATCAGGAACAACGCACCGTGATGGGCGCAGTGGATCAGGCTGGCACTGTCATCGAGAAAGGCATCCTCGGCCCAGTTCAGCGGGATGCGCTTGTGCGGACAGCGGTTGCGGTACAGGTATACCTGGCCCCGACGACGCACGCCGAACAGGTCGATGCCGTCTACGCTGAAGGCGCGGCTCTGGCCTTCGGCCAGGGCCTGGGAGGTACAAAGGAAGTGCATGGGCAGGGACGACTCATGAAACAAAGTGATGGCTTGACGTGCCAATGCGAATAATTATCAAATTGCCCGCATTCGCTGCGCTGGCCGTCTATGGTGCGCAGTTCCGCCGCCCGCCACAAGGCGCGAGGCCTGCCTTGAGAAGGAATCCGATGATGCGTCGTCCTGCTGCCGTGCTCGCCCTGTGCGCTGCCCTCGTGGCCTCCACCCAGGTCCTGGCCGCCGATCTGCCGCAGCGTTGGGTCAGCGCCGGCGGGGCGTTGAGCGAGTGGATCAGCGCGCTGGGCGGCGAGTCGCGCCTGGTCGGCGTCGACACCACCAGCCAGCACCCCGAATCGCTGAAGGCGCTGCCCAGCATTGGTTACCAGCGGGCGCTGTCGGCCGAAGGCATTCTCAGCCTGCGCCCGGATGTGCTGGTCGGCACCGAGGAAATGGGGCCGCCGCCGGTGCTGGCGCAAATCCGCAAGGCAGGGGTGCGCGTGGAGCTGTTCTCGAGCCAGGCCGAACTTACCGCGGTGGACGACAACCTCAAGCACCTGGGGGCATTGCTCGGCGCCGAACAGAAGGCCGCGCAACTGACCGCCGACTATCACCAACAGCTCGAAGCGGTGCAGGCGCAGGTCAAGCAGGCGCAGTCCCAGCACAAGACGCCAGGTGTCCTGCTGCTGGTCGGTCATGCGGGCGCCAAGCCGCTGATTGCAGGATCGGGCACTTCGGGCGACTGGCTGTTGCGCCAGGCCGGGGCGCGGAACCTGGGCGAGCATCAGGGCTACAAGAACTTCTCCAACGAGGCGCTGGCGGCCCTCGACCCGGACGTGGTGGTGTATACCGATCGGGCGCTGGACGGCGAGCAGGCGTTGCAGGCGCTGTTGAAGGAAAACCCCGCCCTGGCCAGCTCGCGTGCGGTACGTGAAAAGCGCCTGGTCGTGCTTGACCCGACCTTGCTGGTGGGTGGCCTCGGGCCGCGTCTGCCGGCAACCCTGCAAAACCTTGCGATAACCTTCTACCCGGCAAGTCCAGCTCGATGAGGCAACGGATCCAGCCCCGCACGCTGTTCGTCTGCCTGACCCTGCTGTGCCTGCTGGCGGTGTGGCTATCGCTGGCCCTGGGCCCGGTCAGCCTGCCGCTGTTCGATACCCTGCGCGCGGGCCTGCGCCTGCTCGGCATGCCCATCGCTAGCGATGGCCTTGAGCAGGCCGAACTGATTCTTGGCCAGATCCGCCTGCCACGTACCCTGCTGGGCCTTGCGGTCGGCGCGGTGCTGGCGTTGTCCGGAGTGGCCATGCAGGGATTGTTTCGCAACCCCCTGGCCGACCCCGGTCTGGTCGGGGTCGCCAGTGGTGCAGCGCTGGGGGCGGCGGTGGCGATCGTTGGCGGCAGTTGGGTGGGCGGCCTGCCCGAGGCCTTTGCGCCTTATTTGTTGTCGGCCTGCGCCTTCATCGGTGGGCTGGGGGTGACGGCGCTGGTGTATCGACTGGGACGCCGCGATGGCCAGACCAACGTCGCCACCATGTTGCTGGCCGGTATCGCCCTGACCGCCCTGGGCGGCTCGGCGGTGGGGCTGTTCACCTACCTTGCCGATGACGCCACCCTGCGCACCCTGACGTTCTGGAACCTGGGCAGCCTCAACGGCGCCAGTTACGAGCGGCTGTGGCCATTGCTGCTGGTGGCCCTGGCGGTCGCGCTGTGGCTGCCACGGCGGGCGCAGGCGCTGAATGCGCTGTTGCTCGGCGAATCGGAGGCACGTCACCTGGGAATCGAAGTGGAGCGGCTCAAGCGTGAGTTGGTGTTCTGCACGGCGTTGGGGGTCGGCGCTGCGGTGGCGGCGGCTGGCCTGATCGGCTTCGTCGGCCTCGTGGTGCCGCACCTGGTGCGGCTGCTGGCCGGGCCTGATCACCGGGTGTTGCTGCCAGCCTCGCTGCTCGCCGGTGGCAGCCTGCTGTTGTTCGCCGACCTGGTGGCGCGCCTGGCCCTGGCGCCGGCGGAACTGCCGATCGGCATCGTCACCGCCTTCATCGGTGCACCGTTCTTCCTGTTCCTGCTGGTGCGAGGGCGCAGTTGATGCTTCAAGCCGAAGGCCTGCGGGTGCGCCGGGGCACCCACGACGTACTGCACGATATCGACCTGCAACTGCTGCCCGGCCAGGTGCTGGGCGTGCTCGGGCCCAACGGCGCGGGCAAGAGCAGCCTGCTCGGTGCCCTGTGCGGCGAGCTGGCGCCCAGCCACGGCCGCGTGAGCCTCGACGGCCAGGCCCTGGAGCGCTGGCCGGGGCAGGCACGGGCGCAGCGCCTGGCGGTACTGCCGCAGGTGTCCAGCCTGGGCTTTGCCTTTCGCGTCGAGGAAGTGGTGGGCATGGGCCGTCTACCGCACGGCAGTGGCCAGCAGCGTGACGGTGAAATCGTCGAGTCTGCGTTGCGTGCCGCGGATGCCTGGCACTTGCTGGGTCGCAGCTACCTGGCGTTATCCGGAGGCGAGCGTCAGCGGGTGCACCTGGCCCGGGTCCTGGCCCAGCTATGGCCAGGCGAGCAGGGCACCACGCTGCTGCTCGACGAGCCGACCTCGATGCTCGACCCCCTGCACCAGCACACCACCTTGCAGGCGGTGCGCAGTTTCGCCGACCGGGGGGCTGCGGTGCTGGTGATCCTGCATGACCTGAACCTGGCCGCCCGTTACTGTGATCGTATCCTGTTGCTCGAAGCGGGGCGCGGCCATGCGCTGGCATCCCCCGAGCAGGTGCTGACGCCGGCTTCGCTCAAGGCAGTGTTCGGCATCGAAGTACTGGTGCAGCCCCATCCGGAACGGGGGCACCCGCTGATCATCACGCGCTAGGAGGCTCGAATGCGTCATCCACTGCTGTGCAGCTCATTGTTGTGCCTGTTGCTGGCGCTCGGAGGTTGCCAGGCCAGCCTACCAGCGCTGCCCGCCTGGCAAGGGAGCGAGGGGCGCGACGACGCCACCCTCGGCCAAATTCGCGACCTGGCCAGCGGGCAACTGGTCACCCCGCAGGCGCTGGTGCAGGCCTTGGCCGATGCGCCGCGGGTGCTGGTGGGCGAAAAGCACGACAATCCCGACCACCATGCCTTGCAACTGTGGCTGATACGCGCCCTGCAGGCCCGTCGCACGCAGGGCAGCCTGCTGTTGGAGATGCTGCAACCTGAGCAGCAGGCCCGGGTCGATGCCCTCGCAGGGCAAGCCTCGCTGCCAGCCGACCTGCCCAAGGCGCTGGATTGGCAAGAGGGCTGGGACTGGCAACTGTATGGTCCGATCGTGCGTGAAGCGCTGCAAAGCCATGTACCGCTGCTGGCGGCCAACCTCTCGCCCGCTGAAATACGCCAGGCCTATCGGCAGCCAGCCGCGTTGGCAGGCGAGCAGTCGAATGCACCGGCGGTGCGGGCGGCCTTGCTCGAACAGGTGCGCGCCGGGCACTGCGGCCTGCTCCCGGAGGGCCAGCTACCGGCCATGCTGGCCGTTCAGCAACAGCGCGACCGGCGTATTGCCGAGCGTTTGCTGGCGGCGCCTGAGCCGGCATTGCTGTTGACCGGTGCCTATCATGCGCGCAAGGACCTGGGCGTGCCCCTGCACCTGGCCGACCTGGGTGCGAAAGGGCAGAGCAAGGTGCTGCTGCTGGCCGAAGTCGGCGAAAAGGTCGAGCCCGGGATGGCCGACTACGTGTGGTACACGCCTGCGACACCCGAGCAGGATTACTGCGCCCAATTACGCAAGTGATCGCTTCAAAACACACAGGCAAAAAAAGACCCGGCAAAGTGCCGGGTCAATAACCGTGATTAGCCTGATGAGGAGATAATCTGAGAGTCCGAACCAGGGGCTTTCAGTTTATCCAACTGATCTCGCGACCAGTTGTGATAATCATAACGATTCTCATTTAGTCGTCAATCCCCTTTCTCCATTTATTTCGAATTTTTTTGCGCCGGGTTCTTCGCATCGAGTTGCTGGTTGAGCGCCTCCTTGCGTTCGGCGGGCAAATCGTTCCAGTGCATGTCCAGCAGCGCGCCTTCGATGGCGTACAGCAGCACCTTCGACGCCCGGAAACCTCGGGTCTTCACCGCCTGATAGGCGCCTACCGCCCCCAGCCTGCGCAAATCCGATGCGCTGTGGATGCCGGCTGCGTGCAGCCATTGGGCGGAGGTCTTGCCGAGATTTTTCAGATGCTGCAACTCATCGTTCATCGAGCCTCCTGGCGATGGCCGAATGGGTATGGGGGTGCATCGTGGGTGAGTCAGAGAGGAGTGTAGCGGGGGATGGGAAATACGCGGCGTTTTGCCATGGGTGAGGGCTGAGCCCATCGCCGGCAAGCCGGCGATGGGGCTTCAACAGTGCTTACAGTCCTGGCAGGCGCTGACGAACCTGGTCGATCACCTGGTCCATGCTGCTGCTGTCCTGGGTATCCACACGCTTGCTGTGCGCCTGCTCCTGCGCGTCCAGCGGCTCGCGGCTGGCCTGCTGGGCCTTGACCACCTCGAGGGTGGCGTCCGACGGGTCGCCGCCTTCGGCCTGGCGTTGTTGCAGCCAGCTGGCGATAACCGCTTCCGGCGCCTGGCAGTCGAGGATCAACAGTGGCACGCCGGTGGCGTTGGCCACTTCTGCAGCGGCCTGGCGCTGGGCATGCTTGAGGTAGGTGGCATCGAGCACCACCGGGAAGCCGGCGCGCAGGATGGTCGCCGCCAGCGCGTGCAGGCGCTGGTAGGTGGCGGCGCTGGCGTCCTGATCGTAGATGCCCGCTGCCAATTGGCCGGTCTTGTCGCCCTGCTGTTCGCCGAACAGGCGCTTGCGCTCCACGTCCGAGCGCACCCGTACAGCGCCCAGGGCTTCGACCAGGCGCATGGCCACGTGGCTCTTGCCCACGGCCGACACGCCATGGGTGATGGCCAGCAGGCGCGATGGAATGGCGCTGTAGCTTTCCGCCAGGTTGGCATAGTTGCGATAGGTGCGCAGGGTCGTGGCGCGCTGTACGCCATCGGACTCGGGCGACAGGCTGAACAACGCGACCTTGGCGCGCACCAGGGCGCGGTAGGCCTTGTAGAAGTTCAGCAGCTCGAGGCCTGCGTAGTCGCCGGTCAGTTCCAGGTACTGGCTGACGAAACGCCGCGCCAGGCACTTGAGGCCGCGGTCTTCCAGGTCCATGGCGAGGAAGCCGACATCGGCATAGACGTCGGTCAGGCGGAACGGCTCGTTGAACTCGATGCAGTCGAAGATCACCACCTTGCCGTCGATCAGGGTGGCGTTGCCCAGGTGAATGTCGCCGTGGCACTCGCGGATGAAGCCATCGGCCTTGCGCGTCTCGAGCAGGCCGTGCAGGCGCTCGAAGCTGCTGCGGGCCCAGGCTTGCAGGGCTTCGAGTTGTTGCAGGTCGGCTTTGTCGGTGAGGAACGGGCGAATCTGCTCGAAATTCTGCTCGACCGGGGCCATCACGCTTTCAGGCGTGCCCAGCGGGTGGTCGACCGGCACCTTGGGCGCCTGCAAGTGGAATTCGGCGATCTGCCGGGCCATCTGGTCGATGTGACCGGCGTTGAGCTCGCCATTGGCCTGCAGGGTATTGAGCATCTGGTCCTGGGGGAACTGGCGCATCTTCAGCACGTACTCGATCGCCACGCCGTCACCGCCGATCTGCGGTTGCTCGGCACTACCGGTGATCGGCAATACCTCCAGGTACAGACCGTCGGTCAGGCGCTGGTTCAGGCGCAATTCTTCGTTACAGAAGTGCCCGCGCTGGTCCAGGCTGGTGAAGTCGAGGAAGCCGAAATTCATCGGCTTCTTGATCTTGTAGGCGTACTCGCCGGTGAGCAGAACCCAGGAAATATGCGTCTCGATGAGTTTGAACCCGTCCACCGGGTGAGGGTACAGGGCGGGGTTCTGCAACGCGTTGATCAAGCTTTGGCTCACTGGAAATCCTTCCTGGGCAGGGAATTCGAATGCGCCATTATGGTCAATGGTGCCGTCCCTGCATACCGCCAGAGGGCGCCTGCCCAGCCTTTATAAAGTGCGTATAATCCGCCGCCATGACTCGAACCCGAAATCCCCGTACCCCTAAAAAAGCCCCGAACAGCCGCTCACGCGCCTGGTTGGGCTGGGCCTTGAAGCTCAGCCTGGTCGGCCTGGTGATCGTCGCCGGCTTCGCGGTTTACCTCGATGCCATCGTCCAGGAGAAGTTCTCCGGCAAGCGCTGGACCATCCCAGCCAAGGTCTATGCACGCCCACTGGAGCTGTTCACCGGCCAGAAACTGAGCAAGACCGACTTCCTCACCGAACTCGACGCCCTGGGCTACCGCCGGGAAACCGCGGCCGACGGCCCGGGCGCGGTGTCGGTCAACGGCAATACCGTCGACCTCAATACCCGTGGCTTCCAGTTCTACGAGGGCATGGAGCCGGCGCAGTTTGTGCGCGTGCGCTTCTCGGGCGACTACGTCGCGGGCCTCGCCGGTGCCAATGGCAGCAAGCTCGACGTCGTGCGCCTCGAGCCGCTGATGATCGGCGGCATCTACCCCAAGAATCTCGAAGATCGCATCCTGATCAAGATCGACCAGGTGCCGCCGTACCTGCTCGAAACCCTGGTGGCCACCGAAGACCGCGACTTCTATAGCCACTTCGGTGTGTCGCCGAAGTCGATCGCCCGGGCGATGTGGGTCAACACCTCGTCAGGCTCGATGCGCCAGGGCGGCAGTACGCTGACCCAGCAGCTGGTGAAGAACTTCTACCTGACCAGCGAACGCAGCCTCAGCCGCAAGCTGACCGAGGCCATGATGGCCGTGCTGCTCGAGATGCATTACGACAAGCGCGAAATCCTCGAGGCCTACCTCAACGAGGTGTTCGTCGGCCAGGACGGCCAGCGCGCCGTGCACGGCTTCGGCCTGGCCAGCCAGTTCTTCTTCAGCCAGCCGCTGTCGGAACTCAAACTGCACCAGATCGCCTTGCTGGTGGGCATGGTCAAGGGGCCGTCCTACTACAACCCGCGCCGTTACCCCGAGCGTGCCCTGGCGCGCCGCAACCTGGTACTCGACCTGGTGGCCGAGCAGGGCGTGGCGAGCAAGGAAGCGGTCGAGGCGGCGAAGAAGATGCCACTGGGCGTGACCAAGCGTGGCAGCCTGGCGGACAGCTCGTTCCCGGCCTTCCTCGACCTGGTCAAGCGTCAGCTGCGCCAGGACTACCGCGACGAAGACTTGACCGAAGAAGGCCTGCGCATCTTCACCAGTTTCGACCCGATCCTGCAGATGAAGGCCGAGACCGCCATGAGCGAGACCTTCAAGCGCCTGACCGGGCGCAAGGGCGCCGACGAAGTGGAGTCGGCGATGGTCGTCACCAATCCGGAAACCGGCGAGGTACAGGCCTTGATCGGCAGCCGCCAGGCGGGTTTCGCGGGCTTCAACCGCGCCATCGACGCCTCGCGTCCGATCGGCTCGCTAGTCAAGCCGGCGGTGTACCTCACTGCGCTCGAACAGCCCAGCAAGTACACCCTGACCAGCTGGGTGCAGGATGAGCCGTTCTCGGTCAAGGGTGCCAATGGCCAGGTCTGGCGCCCGCAGAACTACGACCGACGCGCCCATGGCACCATCTACCTGTACCAGGGGCTGGCCAACTCGCTGAACCTGTCTACCGCCAAGCTCGGCCTGGAAGTCGGCGTGCCGAACGTCATCAAGACCATCGGCCGGCTGGGCGTGAACGTCGACTGGCAGCCCTTCCCGGCCATGCTGCTGGGCGCTGGCGGCATGTCGCCGATGCAGGTCGCGACCATGTACCAGACCATCGCCAACGGCGGCTTCAATACGCCGATGCGCGGCATTCGCAGCGTGCTCACTGCCGAAGGCGAGCCGCTCAAGCGTTATCCGTTCCAGATCCAGCAAACCTTCGACCCAGGTGCCATCTATCTGGTGCAGAACGCCATGCAGCGGGTTATGCGCGAAGGTACCGGCCGTTCGGTGTACAACGTGTTGCCAAGGTCGTTGACCCTGGCGGGCAAGACCGGTACCAGTAACGATTCGCGCGACAGCTGGTTCTCCGGCTTCAGCCAGGACCTGCTGGCAGTGGTATGGCTTGGCCGCGACGACAACGGCAAGACGCCGTTCACCGGTGCTACCGGCGCGCTGCAGGTCTGGACCAGCTTCATGCGCAAGGCCGACCCGCTGCCGCTGGACATGCCACAGCCGGATAACGTGGTGCAGGCCTGGATCGATCCCTACAACGGCCAGGGTTCCGACAGTAGCTGTCCGGGAGCGGTGCAGATGCCGTATATTCGCGGGAGTGAACCAGCCGCCGGCGCGACCTGTGGCGGCGAGCAAAATCCGGCGGAGTCGGTCATGGACTGGGTCAAAGGCTGGATGAACTAAGCTGCGGCAGCATTGATGAGGTGTGAAGTGAAAAAGTGGTGGTTTCCTGCCGTGACGGCACTGGTAGTGCTCCAGGGTTGCTCCAGCGTTCCACGGGGCAACATCCCGGTGGTCGATTCGAGCACCCGCGTCTCCAACGGTGAGCGGGTCTCGGCCAACCGGACAGCGGCCGGCCCGAGCGGTGGCACCGCCCAGGCGCAATCGCTGCCCGAGGATTCGGGTGTGACGGTGATGATTCCGCAAGGCTCCGGTGCCACGCCGATCAGCACCACGCCGATCACGCCTGGGCCGGTTACCGGTGGGGCGATCAGTTCCGCGCCGATCACCACCAATCCGAACCCGATCGCCGACGAACCGTTCGACATCGCTGCCATGAGCAATACCCCGGCCGCCAGCAGTGCGCCTACCGGCATCCCGCGTAGCACTGCAGCCGCAGGTGGCCTGTCGGCGGACGAACAGCTCGACGGCCCGGTGCTGGCGCTGCTCACCACCGCCCAGCAGCAACAGGGCGGTGGCGACTTCAATGGCGCTGCATCGAGCCTGGAACGTGCCCAGCGTATCGCCCCGCGTGAGCCGCAGGTGCTGTTCCGCCTGGCCCAGGTGCGCCTGTCCCAGGGCGATGCGCCCCAGGCCGAGCAGCTGGCGCGCCGCGCCCTGACCTACGCCAATGGCCGGCCGGACCTGCAAGCCGAGCTGTGGAACACCATCGCCCAGGCCCGCGAGAAGCAGGGTGACAGTGCCGGTGCGGCCCTGGCGCGGCAAAAGGCGCAGGTAAACTCGTGATGGTCGAGCCGCGCATCCTGGAAATCGCCGACCACCTGCTGCTGATCGAGCGCGAACTGCAAGTGCAGGGCTGGTGGAGCGCAGAGGCGCCCAATGCCGAGGCGCTGGCCAGCACCGTACCGTTCGCGGTCGACAGCATGGCCTTCGAGCAGTGGCTGCAGTGGATTTTCCTGCCCCGCATGAAGCTCATCCTCGAGCATGGTCACCCGCTGCCCAATGCCTCCGGCATCCTGGTCATGGCCGAAACCGTGTTCACCGACCGCCCGGAGCAGAGTCGCGAGCTGCGCCGTTTGTTGGCAGCATTCGACCAATTGATCGGCGCTTGCGCCTGATTTCTTCTCTTTTTCCTTTAAGGGCCGCAGATTGTGGCCCTTTTTTGTGGAAATCTTAATTTTTCTGCTGCTGAGTTGGTTTTTAGTGGTGGAACGAATTCATCTTGGGGAAAAATTGGCAATAATTTTTCTTGACTTGTAGGCCGCGAATCAGAAGAATCCAGTTTCCGCTGTAGAGGGACTGCCAGAAGCAGACCCGCTAAGCAGATCATGAGGCGCACACCCGCGCCGACTTGTTACACCCCGCAACGCGTTACCTCGCGCTGGGTGGGATAACCCCGCAACACTCTGGGGAATTCCCAATACTTGCTCAGTCAGTGCTGAACGTTCGCTCATGCTCTGCTTGGCAGTAAACCTATTAAGACCCGCCCAGTGAGGGCGGTATTCTGGCGTTTTAGAGGTGAACAACGTGGAGCTTTTATCCGGCGCTGAAATGGTCGTCCGCTTCTTGCGTGACGAAGGCGTTAAGCACATCTACGGGTACCCTGGTGGTGCTCTCCTTCATGTTTATGACGCACTGTTCAAAGAACCGGAAGTGGAACACATCCTGGTTCGTCACGAGCAGGCGGCTACCCATATGGCGGACGGTTACGCCCGTGCCACCGGCAAGGCCGGCGTGGTGCTGGTGACTTCCGGCCCAGGCGCCACCAATGCCATCACCGGCATTGCCACCGCCTACATGGACTCCATCCCGATGGTCATCCTGTCTGGCCAGGTGCCCAGCACCATGGTCGGCACCGATGCCTTCCAGGAAACCGACATGATCGGTATCTCGCGGCCGATCGTGAAGCACAGCTTCATGATCAAGCACCCGACCGAGATCGCCGAAGTTCTGAAGAAGGCGTTCTACCTGGCGCAATCCGGCCGTCCAGGTCCGGTCGTGGTCGACATTCCAAAAGATATGACCAACCCGGCCGAGAAGTTCGAATACGTCTATCCGAAGAAGGTCAAGCTGCGTTCGTACAGCCCGGCGGTACGTGGTCACTCCGGCCAGATCCGTAAGGCTGCCGAGATGCTCCTGGCCGCCAAGCGCCCGATCGTCTACTCCGGTGGCGGCGTGATCCTCGGCGGTGGCTCCGAAGCCCTGACCGAAATCGCCAAGTCGCTGAACCTGCCGGTCACCAACACCCTGATGGGTCTGGGTGGCTTCCCGGGTACCGACCGCCAGTTCCTCGGCATGCTCGGCATGCACGGCAGCTACACCGCCAACATGGCCATGCACAACGCCGACGTGATCTTCGCTGTCGGTGCGCGTTTCGACGACCGCGTGGTCAACGGCCCGGCCAAGTTCTGCCCGAACGCCAAGATCATCCACATCGACATCGACCCAGCGTCGATCTCCAAAATGATCAAGGCCGACGTGCCGATCGTAGGTCCGGTCGACAGCGTGCTCAGCGAGATGCTCGGCATCCTCAAGGAAATCGGCGAGCAACCTGACAAGGCGGCGCTGGATGCCTGGTGGAAGCAGATCGACGAATGGCGTGGCAACGGCGAGCTGTTCCCTTACGACAAGGGCGACGGCAACGTCATCAAGCCTCAGAAAGTCATCGAGACCCTGTGCGAAGTGACCAATGGCGACGCCTTCGTCACCTCCGACGTCGGTCAGCACCAGATGTTCGCGGCGCAGTACTACCGCTTCAACAAGCCTAACCGCTGGATCAACTCCGGTGGCCTGGGCACCATGGGCTTCGGTTTCCCGGCGGCGATGGGCGTCAAGCTCAACTTCCCGGATCAGGACGTTGCCTGTGTGACTGGCGAAGGCAGCATCCAGATGAACATCCAGGAGCTGTCGACCTGCATGCAGTACGGCCTGCCGGTCAAGATCGTCAACCTGAACAACGGTGTGCTGGGTATGGTCCGCCAGTGGCAGGACATGGCCTACAACGGCCGTCACTCGCACTCTTATGTCGAGTCGCTGCCTGACTTCATCAAGCTGGCCGAGGCCTATGGTCATGTGGGTATCCGCATCACCAGCCTGAAGGACCTGAAGCCGAAGCTTGAAGAAGCCTTCGCGATGAAAGACCGCCTGGTGTTCATCGACATCGCGGTCGACCGCAGCGAGCACGTCTATCCGATGCAGATCAAGGATGGCTCGATGCGTGACATGTGGCTGAGCAAGACGGAGCGTACCTGATATGCGGCATATCATTTCCCTGCTGCTGGAAAACGAACCCGGTGCCTTGTCTCGCGTGGTCGGCCTGTTCTCCCAGCGCAACTACAACATTGAAAGCCTGACCGTGGCGCCGACCGAAGACCCGACCCTGTCGCGTCTGACGCTGACCACCGTTGGCCATGACGAAGTGATCGAACAGATCACCAAGAACCTGAACAAGCTGGTCGAGGTGGTGAAACTCGTCGACCTGTCGGAAAGCGCCCACATCGAGCGCGAACTGATGCTGGTCAAGGTCAAGGCCACCGGTGCCCAGCGCGCCGAGATCAAGCGCACCACGGATATCTTCCGTGGCCAGATCGTCGATGTGACCGCCAGCGTGTACACCGTGCAACTGAGCGGCACCAGCGACAAACTGGACAGCTTCATCCAGGCGATCGGCACTGCATCGATTCTCGAAACCGTGCGCAGCGGCGTTACCGGCATTGCCCGTGGCGACAAAGTGCTCAGCATCTAAATTCAAAAACTAGCAATGGCTCCGCAGGGGCCGAGATATAACCAGGGGTATTTTCATGAAAGTTTTCTACGATAAAGACTGCGACCTTTCCATCATCCAGGGTAAGAAAGTCGCCATCATCGGTTACGGCTCCCAGGGCCACGCTCAAGCGTGCAACCTGAAGGACTCCGGTGTAGACGTTACCGTCGGTCTGCGTAAAGGTTCGGCTACCGTTGCCAAGGCTGAAGCCCACGGCCTGAAAGTTGCCGACGTGGCTACCGCCGTCGCCGCTGCCGACCTGGTCATGATCCTCACCCCGGACGAGTTCCAGGGCGCTCTGTACAAGAACGAGATCGAGCCGAACATCAAGAAGGGCGCTACCCTGGCCTTCTCCCACGGCTTCTCGATCCACTACAACCAAGTCGTGCCGCGCGCCGACCTGGACGTGATCATGATCGCGCCAAAGGCTCCAGGCCACACCGTTCGCTCCGAGTTCGTCAAAGGCGGCGGCATCCCTGACCTGATCGCCATCTACCAGGACGCCTCGGGCAACGCCAAGAACGTCGCCCTGTCCTACGCTTCGGGCGTCGGTGGCGGTCGTACCGGCATCATCGAAACCACCTTCAAGGACGAGACCGAAACCGACCTGTTCGGTGAGCAGGCTGTTCTTTGCGGCGGTACCGTCGAGCTGGTCAAAGCCGGTTTCGAAACCCTGGTCGAAGCTGGCTACGCGCCGGAAATGGCCTACTTCGAGTGCCTGCACGAGCTGAAGCTGATCGTTGACCTCATGTACGAAGGCGGCATCGCCAACATGAACTACTCGATCTCCAACAACGCCGAGTACGGTGAGTACGTCACTGGTCCAGAAGTCATCAACGAAGAATCCCGCAAGGCCATGCGCAACGCTCTGAAGCGCATCCAGGACGGCGAGTACGCGAAGATGTTCATCTCCGAAGGTGCCACCAACTACCCATCGATGACTGCCAAGCGTCGTAACAACGCTGCCCACGGCATCGAAATCATCGGTGAGCAACTGCGCTCGATGATGCCTTGGATCTCGGCCAACAAGATCGTCGACAAGACCAAGAACTGAGTCTTCTCGAAACATGAAAAACGCGGCTTCGGCCGCGTTTTTTCGTTCTGGCAGCGCGCATCTGGTATAAAGCAGGCCAGAGGTCCGCTGTCAGAACCTGTTTTGCGGGCCCGTTGTCGAACATTTTCCATCCTGTTGCAAGGTACCCTCCATGAGCGAACGTCCCGAAGAGCCGAACAAGCCCTCCGACGCCGAAAGCCTGCTACCTGTCGATGAGCACATTGAAGAAGGTCATGACGCCGAAGGGCGCAAGGTGCGTCATCGCGGCATCTACCTGTTGCCCAACCTGTTCACCACCGCCAACCTGTTCGCCGGTTTCTATTCGATCATCAGTTCGATGAGCGCACAGAGCGCCCTGAGTGCCGGTGACCCACGCGAGGCGAGCAAATACTTCGCCTTTGCCGCCATCGCTATCTTCGTCGCCATGGTCCTCGATGGCCTGGATGGCCGCGTGGCGCGCATGACCAATACCCAGAGCGCCTTCGGTGCCGAGTACGACTCGCTGTCGGACATGGTCGCCTTCGGTGTGGCGCCGGCATTGCTGGCCTTTGGCTGGGCGCTGGGCGACATGGGCAAGGTCGGCTGGATGGTCGCCTTCATCTATGTCGCGGGCGCTGCATTGCGCCTGGCACGTTTCAACACCCAGGTCGGTACCGCCGACAAGCGCTACTTCATCGGCCTGGCCAGCCCGGCCGCGGCCGGCGTCGTGGCCGGTACGGTCTGGGCGTTCAGCGACTACGGCATCCAGGGTTCGAAGCTGTCGTTCCTGGTGGCGCTGCTGGTGGCTGCCGCCGGCATGCTGATGGTCAGCAACATCAAGTACAACAGCTTCAAGGAGCTCGACCTCAAGGGCCGCGTGCCGTTCGTGGCGATCCTTGCCGTGGTGCTGGTGTTCGCCGTGGTGTTCAGCGACCCACCGCGTATCTTGCTGCTGATCTTCCTCGCCTACGCAGCATCCGGGCCGATCCAGTTCCTGTTGCGTTCGCGCCGCCGTAAATCCTGATAATGATTTAATGGTGGAATAACCCTCCGGCTCCATAGTCTTACTGGTACATCCGTTATCCAGTGCTGTGGAGCCGCCATGCTGATCAAGCTTCCCAGGTCTTCCGACTGCAAGGCAGCGGAGATCACCCCCGAACATCTCTATCTTTCCCGCCGCAAGCTGCTGGGTGCGTCCCTGGCAGGTATCGCCCTGGGTGCCTTGCCGGGTGTCGGGCGAGCGGCCGAGGCCAGCCGCTATGCCGATGTCGAGGCGGGCGCCGCGCCAGGCTGGTTCGCCGACAAGCTCGCTGCCACGCGCTGGCAGGCGGTGACCGTGCAGGGTGAGGCGATCACACCATTCAAGGACGCCACCCACTACAACAACTTCTATGAGTTCGGGCCCGACAAGGGCGACCCGGCGGCCAATGCCGGCAGCCTGCAGACCGAACCCTGGAACGTGGTGGTCGATGGCGAGGTGGGCAAGCCCGGGCGCTATGCGCTGGAAGACTTCGTCAAACCCTACCAGCTCGAGGAGCGTATCTACCGGCTGCGCTGCGTCGAGGCCTGGTCGATGGTGATCCCGTGGCTGGGGTTCCCGCTGGCGCAGGTGCTCAAGCAGGTGGAGCCCACCTCGAAGGCGCGGTATGTGCGGTTCGAGACGCTCGATGACCCGCAGCACATGCCTGGGCAGCGCTCGGGCTTCGCCCTGATCGACTGGCCATACAGAGAAGGGTTGCGTCTGGACGAGGCCATGCACCCGTTGGCAATCCTGGCGGTGGGGATGTATGGCCGTGAGTTGCCTAACCAGAATGGCGCGCCGCTGCGTTTGGTGGTGCCGTGGAAGTATGGCTTCAAGAGCATCAAGTCGATCGTGCGCATCAGCCTGGTCGCCGAGCAACCGGGCACCACGTGGGAGGGCCTGGCGCCTACCGAGTATGGCTTCTATGCCAACGTCAACCCGCAGGTCGATCACCCACGCTGGAGTCAGGCGCGTGAGCGGCGCCTGCCCAGCGGCCTGTTCAGCCCGAATGTGCGGGAGACCCAAATGTTCAATGGCTATGCCGATGAGGTTGCGTCGCTGTACACGGGGCTCGATCTACGGAAGAACTATTGATGCGCTATCCCTGGTTACGCTTGGCGATCTTCGTAATCGGATGCCTGCTTGCGCTGTGCTGGTTGTATGAGGCGGGCATGGGCCAGCTTGGGCCTGATCCGGGGAAGATCCTGATGGACCGGGTCGGGCTTGGTGCGCTGACTTTCCTGCTGGTGTGCCTGAGCATGACGCCGTTGCAGAAATTGACGGGGTGGTCGGGTTGGATCGTGATGCGCCGGCAGCTGGGGCTGTGGTGCTTTGCTTATATAGTGCTGCACATCCTGGCCTACCTGTTCTTCATCCTCGGCCTGGACTGGGGGCAGTTGGCAGTGGAATTGCGCAAGCGGCCCTACATCATTGTGGGGGCGCTCGGGTTTGTCGGGTTGCTGGCGTTGGCGGTCACGTCCAACCGTTATAGTCAGCGACGGCTGGGTGCGCGATGGAAGAAGCTGCACAAGCTTGTGTATGTGATTCTTGGGTTGGGGTTGCTGCATTTTTTGTGGATCGTCAGGTCGGACCTGAGGGAGTGGGCTATGTATGCCTTCATTGGGGGTGTGTTGATGGTGTTGCGCATCCCTGCCGTTTCTCGGCGGTTGCCCAGGTTGGTCAGGAGGCGGGGGAGGGAGGCTTGAATGGCGGTGGGCCAGCCTCGATACGGCCTATTCCCCTAAATATCTGATTATCTTCAAATTAAGTGTTGACGCCGTTTCGAATCTCCTTATAATGCGCACCACTTCCAGCGACAACGGAACGAAAAACTCCTTGATATTCAACGAGTTATATAGTTCGGTAGCGCTGAAAGGGCTTCGATCAACTGATCGGCAGCGGTGAAAAAGGCAGTTGACAGCGGTTTTAAACGCTGTATTATTCGCCTCCCGCTACGAGAGATCGCAGCGAGTCAAGTGTTTGAAGCTAAACGAGTTTCTCGGAAAAAACTTCAAAATAAACGCTTGACACGAAATGAGGAAAGCGTAGAATGCGCGCCTCGGTTGAGACGAAACGCTCTTAACCAAACGCTCTTTAACAAATTGAATCAAGCAATTCGTGTGGGTGCTTGTGAGTACGGACTGATAGTCAAAAAGATTATCAGCATCACAAGTGACCATGCGAGAAATCACATAGTCATTTGAGATTGCTGAGCCAAGTTTAGGGTTTCTTAAAAACCCAAGCAGTATTGAACTGAAGAGTTTGATCATGGCTCAGATTGAACGCTGGCGGCAGGCCTAACACATGCAAGTCGAGCGGATGACGGGAGCTTGCTCCTTGATTCAGCGGCGGACGGGTGAGTAATGCCTAGGAATCTGCCTGGTAGTGGGGGACAACGTTTCGAAAGGAACGCTAATACCGCATACGTCCTACGGGAGAAAGCAGGGGACCTTCGGGCCTTGCGCTATCAGATGAGCCTAGGTCGGATTAGCTAGTTGGTGAGGTAATGGCTCACCAAGGCGACGATCCGTAACTGGTCTGAGAGGATGATCAGTCACACTGGAACTGAGACACGGTCCAGACTCCTACGGGAGGCAGCAGTGGGGAATATTGGACAATGGGCGAAAGCCTGATCCAGCCATGCCGCGTGTGTGAAGAAGGTCTTCGGATTGTAAAGCACTTTAAGTTGGGAGGAAGGGCAGTAAGCTAATACCTTGCTGTTTTGACGTTACCGACAGAATAAGCACCGGCTAACTCTGTGCCAGCAGCCGCGGTAATACAGAGGGTGCAAGCGTTAATCGGAATTACTGGGCGTAAAGCGCGCGTAGGTGGTTTGTTAAGTTGGATGTGAAAGCCCCGGGCTCAACCTGGGAACTGCATCCAAAACTGGCAAGCTAGAGTACGGTAGAGGGTGGTGGAATTTCCTGTGTAGCGGTGAAATGCGTAGATATAGGAAGGAACACCAGTGGCGAAGGCGACCACCTGGACTGATACTGACACTGAGGTGCGAAAGCGTGGGGAGCAAACAGGATTAGATACCCTGGTAGTCCACGCCGTAAACGATGTCAACTAGCCGTTGGAATCCTTGAGATTTTAGTGGCGCAGCTAACGCATTAAGTTGACCGCCTGGGGAGTACGGCCGCAAGGTTAAAACTCAAATGAATTGACGGGGGCCCGCACAAGCGGTGGAGCATGTGGTTTAATTCGAAGCAACGCGAAGAACCTTACCAGGCCTTGACATGCAGAGAACTTTCCAGAGATGGATTGGTGCCTTCGGGAACTCTGACACAGGTGCTGCATGGCTGTCGTCAGCTCGTGTCGTGAGATGTTGGGTTAAGTCCCGTAACGAGCGCAACCCTTGTCCTTAGTTACCAGCACGTTATGGTGGGCACTCTAAGGAGACTGCCGGTGACAAACCGGAGGAAGGTGGGGATGACGTCAAGTCATCATGGCCCTTACGGCCTGGGCTACACACGTGCTACAATGGTCGGTACAGAGGGTTGCCAAGCCGCGAGGTGGAGCTAATCTCACAAAACCGATCGTAGTCCGGATCGCAGTCTGCAACTCGACTGCGTGAAGTCGGAATCGCTAGTAATCGCGAATCAGAATGTCGCGGTGAATACGTTCCCGGGCCTTGTACACACCGCCCGTCACACCATGGGAGTGGGTTGCACCAGAAGTAGCTAGTCTAACCTTCGGGAGGACGGTTACCACGGTGTGATTCATGACTGGGGTGAAGTCGTAACAAGGTAGCCGTAGGGGAACCTGCGGCTGGATCACCTCCTTAATCGATGACATCAGCCTGCTGATGAGCTCCCACACGAATTGCTTGATTCTTTGTATAAAGACGATGCTGTAACGCGACCCTGTTATAGGTCTGTAGCTCAGTTGGTTAGAGCGCACCCCTGATAAGGGTGAGGTCGGCAGTTCAAATCTGCCCAGACCTACCATTACATGGTGCAGCCTAGAATACGGGGCCATAGCTCAGCTGGGAGAGCGCCTGCCTTGCACGCAGGAGGTCAGCGGTTCGATCCCGCTTGGCTCCACCACGTTTGCTGTAACGCGTAGCAATTGATCAGAACTTAGAAATGAACATTCATGAATGAATGTTGATTTCTGGCTTTTGTCAGATCGTTCTTTAAAAATTCGGATATGTGATAGATATAGACTGAACACCAGTTTCACTGCTGGTGGATCAGGCTAAGGTAAAATTTGTGAGTTCTGCGCGAAAGCGCAACGTACGAATTTTCGGCGAATGTCGTCTTCACAGTATAACCAGATTGCTTGGGGTTATATGGTCAAGTGAAGAAGCGCATACGGTGGATGCCTTGGCAGTCAGAGGCGATGAAAGACGTGGTAGCCTGCGATAAGCTTTGGGGAGTCGGCAAACAGACTGTGATCCAGAGATCTCTGAATGGGGGAACCCACTCAGCACAAGCTGAGTATCTTGTACTGAATACATAGGTGCAAGAGGCGAACCAGGGGAACTGAAACATCTAAGTACCCTGAGGAAAAGAAATCAACCGAGATTCCCTTAGTAGTGGCGAGCGAACGGGGACCAGCCCTTAAGTTGATTTGAGATTAGTGGAACGCTCTGGAAAGTGCGGCCATAGTGGGTGATAGCCCCGTACACGAAAATCTCTTATCAATGAAATCGAGTAGGACGGAGCACGAGAAACTTTGTCTGAATATGGGGGGACCATCCTCCAAGGCTAAATACTACTGACTGACCGATAGTGAACCAGTACCGTGAGGGAAAGGCGAAAAGAACCCCGGAGAGGGGAGTGAAATAGAACCTGAAACCGTATGCGTACAAGCAGTGGGAGCCTACTTTGTTAGGTGACTGCGTACCTTTTGTATAATGGGTCAGCGACTTATATTCAGTGGCGAGCTTAACCGAATAGGGGAGGCGTAGCGAAAGCGAGTCTTAATAGGGCGTTTAGTCGCTGGGTATAGACCCGAAACCGGGCGATCTATCCATGGGCAGGTTGAAGGTTAGGTAACACTGACTGGAGGACCGAACCGACTACCGTTGAAAAGTTAGCGGATGACCTGTGGATCGGAGTGAAAGGCTAATCAAGCTCGGAGATAGCTGGTTCTCCTCGAAAGCTATTTAGGTAGCGCCTCATGTATCACTGTAGGGGGTAGAGCACTGTTTCGGCTAGGGGGTCATCCCGACTTACCAAACCGATGCAAACTCCGAATACCTACAAGTGCCGAGCATGGGAGACACACGGCGGGTGCTAACGTCCGTCGTGAAAAGGGAAACAACCCAGACCGTCAGCTAAGGTCCCAAAGTCATGGTTAAGTGGGAAACGATGTGGGAAGGCTTAGACAGCTAGGAGGTTGGCTTAGAAGCAGCCATCCTTTAAAGAAAGCGTAATAGCTCACTAGTCGAGTCGGCCTGCGCGGAAGATGTAACGGGGCTCAAACCATGCACCGAAGCTACGGGTATCATCGTATGATGATGCGGTAGAGGAGCGTTCTGTAAGCCTGTGAAGGTGAGTTGAGAAGCTTGCTGGAGGTATCAGAAGTGCGAATGCTGACATGAGTAACGACAATGGGAGTGAAAAACTCCCACGCCGAAAGACCAAGGTTTCCTGCGCAACGTTAATCGACGCAGGGTTAGTCGGTCCCTAAGGCGAGGCTGAAAAGCGTAGTCGATGGAAAACAGGTTAATATTCCTGTACTTCCAGTTATTGCGATGGAGGGACGGAGAAGGCTAGGCCAGCTTGGCGTTGGTTGTCCAAGTTTAAGGTGGTAGGCTGAGATCTTAGGCAAATCCGGGATCTCAAGGCCGAGAGCTGATGACGAGTTGCCTTTAGGCGACGAAGTGGTTGATGCCATGCTTCCAAGAAAAGCTCCTAAGCTTCAGATAACTGGGAACCGTACCCCAAACCGACACAGGTGGTTAGGTAGAGAATACCAAGGCGCTTGAGAGAACTCGGGTGAAGGAACTAGGCAAAATGGCACCGTAACTTCGGGAGAAGGTGCGCCGGTGAGGGTGAAGCACTTGCTGCGTAAGCCCACGCCGGTCGAAGATACCAGGCCGCTGCGACTGTTTATTAAAAACACAGCACTCTGCAAACACGAAAGTGGACGTATAGGGTGTGACGCCTGCCCGGTGCCGGAAGGTTAATTGATGGGGTTAGCGCAAGCGAAGCTCTTGATCGAAGCCCCGGTAAACGGCGGCCGTAACTATAACGGTCCTAAGGTAGCGAAATTCCTTGTCGGGTAAGTTCCGACCTGCACGAATGGCGTAACGATGGCGGCGCTGTCTCCACCCGAGACTCAGTGAAATTGAAATCGCTGTGAAGATGCAGTGTATCCGCGGCTAGACGGAAAGACCCCGTGAACCTTTACTATAGCTTTGCACTGGACTTTGAATTTGCTTGTGTAGGATAGGTGGGAGGCTTTGAAGTGGGGACGCCAGTTCTCATGGAGCCATCCTTGAAATACCACCCTGGCAACTTTGAGGTTCTAACTCAGGTCCGTCATCCGGATCGAGGACAGTGTATGGTGGGTAGTTTGACTGGGGCGGTCTCCTCCCAAAGAGTAACGGAGGAGTACGAAGGTGCGCTCAGACCGGTCGGAAATCGGTCGTAGAGTATAAAGGCAAAAGCGCGCTTGACTGCGAGACAAACACGTCGAGCAGGTACGAAAGTAGGTCTTAGTGATCCGGTGGTTCTGTATGGAAGGGCCATCGCTCAACGGATAAAAGGTACTCCGGGGATAACAGGCTGATACCGCCCAAGAGTTCATATCGACGGCGGTGTTTGGCACCTCGATGTCGGCTCATCACATCCTGGGGCTGAAGCCGGTCCCAAGGGTATGGCTGTTCGCCATTTAAAGTGGTACGCGAGCTGGGTTTAGAACGTCGTGAGACAGTTCGGTCCCTATCTGCCGTGGACGTTTGAGATTTGAGAGGGGCTGCTCCTAGTACGAGAGGACCGGAGTGGACGAACCTCTGGTGTTCCGGTTGTCACGCCAGTGGCATTGCCGGGTAGCTATGTTCGGAAGAGATAACCGCTGAAAGCATCTAAGCGGGAAACTTGCCTCAAGATGAGATCTCACTGGGATCTTGAATCCCCTAAAGGGCCGTCGAAGACTACGACGTTGATAGGTTGGGTGTGTAAGCGCTGTGAGGCGTTGAGCTAACCAATACTAATTGCCCGTGAGGCTTGACCATATAACACCCAAGCAATTTGAGCGCTGAGCCAAATTGTGGTGGTGAAGACGAAAGAACCGAAAATTCGGCTCACAAATTAAAAGCAGCACAAATTCACATATCCGAATTCGCTGGGCTGTCCATCTGGACATTCTGGCAACAGAATTTCTTGACGACCATAGAGCATTGGAACCACCTGATCCCATCCCGAACTCAGCAGTGAAACGATGCATCGCCGATGGTAGTGTGGGGTTTCCCCATGTGAGAGTAGGTCATCGTCAAGATTCATTTCGCAAAACCCCTAGCTGCGCGAGCAGGTAGGGGTTTTGTCTTTCTGCGCTATCGATGCAGGCGCCGGCTTGCCAGCGATAGAGCCCTCATTGCCTTCCCACATTTCGAGTCAGAACACTAGAATAGAGCCCACGTATCTATTCAGAACCCCGAGATGCCCGACCCCCTCAATACCGAAGCCTTGGACCAGTTGCCGCTCAACCAGCTGGTAGCCTGTCACGAATGCGACCTGCTGCTGCGCAAGCCGGAGCTCAAGCACGGTGAAAAAGCCCTGTGCCCGCGCTGTGGCTACGAGCTGTACGCCCACCGGCACAATGTGGTCAATCGCAGCCTTGCCCTGGTGCTGACGGCCTTGCTGTTGTTCGTGCCCGCCAACTTCATGCCCATCATGCAACTGCACCTGCTCGGTCAGAACTCGGACGACACCGTCTGGAGCGGCGTGCTGGGCCTGTACAACTCAGAGATGCGCGGTGTGGCAGTGGTGGTGTTTCTGTGCAGCATGGCCATCCCCTTGCTCAAGCTGCTCTGCCAGTTGCTGGTACTGCTCAGCATCCGCCTGAACGCCGGGCGCAGCTATGGCCTTCTGTGCTACCGCATTTACCATCACCTGCGGGACTGGGGCATGCTCGAGGTGTACTTCATGGGCGTGCTGGTCGCCATCGTCAAACTGGTCGACCTGGCCGAACTGACGGTGGGTCTGGGCCTGTTCTGCTTCATCAGCTTGTTGCTGGTTCAGGTCTGGCTCGAGGTGGTGATGTCGCCACACCAGATCTGGGATGCACTGTCAGGGGAAGATCTACATGCGGGCGATTGATGCAGGCATTCTGGTCTGCAATGAATGCCACGAGCTCAACCGCCAGGTTGACGATGGCAGCACACAAACGTGCACGCGCTGTGGCGCGGTGGTCCATGGGCGGCGCCCGAACAGCATCGTGCGCACCTGGGCACTGCTGATCACCGCGTCGATTCTGTACATTCCGGCCAACATCTTGCCGATCATGACGGTCAGTACCCTGGGGCAGGGCAGCCCCGACACCATCATGTCCGGCGTGATCACCCTGCTCAAGCACGGCATGATCCCCATCGCCGCCGTGGTGTTCATCGCCAGTATCCTGGTGCCGACCTTCAAGCTGGTAGGGATCGGCCTGCTGCTGTATTCCGTGCAGCGACGCCAACCGCTGTCGGCCCGCCAACGCATATGGATGTACCGCTTCATCGAATTCATCGGGCGCTGGTCGATGCTCGACATCTTCGTTATCGCCATTCTGGTGGCGGTGGTGAATTTTGGTCGTATTGCCAGCGTCGAAGCCAATTTGGGCGCTGTCGCCTTTGCCAGTGTGGTGATTCTTACAATGCTTGCTGCTTTAACTTTCGATCCCCGACTGATCTGGGATAACACGGAGTCGGATGACGACCATGAGTGATGTGCCTACGGCTAAAACCCGCCCTGCTTCGAACTGGTCGGCCATCTGGATCCTGCCGCTGATCGCGTTGATGATCGGCGGCTGGTTGGCCTGGCAGGCCTACCGCGATGCCGGCGTCGAGATCGAGGTGCGCTTCGAGACCGGCGAAGGCATCGTCGCCAACAAGACGGAAGTCATCTACAAAGGCATGCCGGTCGGCAAGGTCAAGGCGTTGGTGCTCGATGCCCAGGGCAGCAACCAGGGGGTGATCGCCACCATCGAGCTGAACAAGGCTGCCGAGCCGCACCTGACCACTGGCACGCGTTTCTGGCTGGTCAAGCCCAGCGTGACCCTGGCCGGTATCTCGGGCCTGGAGACGCTGGTCTCGGGCAACTACATTGCCGTGAGCCCCGGTGAAGGCGAGAAGACCAAGCGCTTCACCGCGCTGTCCGAGGCGCCGCCGCTGTCCGATAGCGAGCCCGGCCTGCACCTGACCCTCAAGGCCGACCGGCTCGGTTCGCTCAACCGCGACAGCCCGGTGTTCTACAAGCAGATCCAGGTCGGTGTGGTGAAGAGCTACCGGCTCACCGACGACCACGACACCGTCGAGGTCAAGGTCTTCATCCAGCCCGAATACGCCAACCTGGTGCGCAAGCACACGCGTTTCTGGAACGCCAGCGGCATCAGCATCGATGCCAACCTGTCCGGGGTCAAAGTGCGCAGCGAATCGTTGTCGAGCATCGTCGCCGGCGGTATCGCCTTCGCCACCCCGGAATACCGCAAGGACAGCCCGCCCACCGACCCGAGCCTGCCGTTTCGCCTGTATGACGACTTCGACGCCGCCCAGGCCGGGATCCGCGTCAAGGTCAAGCTCAGCGACTACGAAGGCCTGCAGGCCGGCCGCACGCCGGTCATGTACAAGGGCATCCAGGTCGGCTCGCTGAAGACCCTGAAGATGGAGGACAACCTCGGCAGTGCCATGGCCGAGCTGACCCTCGATCCGCTCACTGAAGACTACCTGGTCGACGGTACGCAGTTCTGGGTGGTCAAGCCGTCGATTTCCCTGGCGGGCATCACTGGCCTCGAGGCCCTGGTGAAGGGTAACTACATTGCCATCCGTCCAGGCGAGAAGGGCGCCAAGCCGCAACGTGAGTTCGAGGCGCGGGCCAAGGCCCCGCCGCTAGACCTCAAGGCCCCTGGCCTGCACCTGGTGCTGTTCGCCGATACCCTTGGTTCGCTGGAGGTCGGCAGTCCGGTCATGTACCGCCAGGTCAAGGTCGGCAGCGTGCAGAGCTACCAGTTCGCCCGTAACAGCAAGCGCATCCTGATCGGCGTGCACATCGAGAAGGAATACGAGAACCTGGTCAACGGTTCGTCGCGCTTCTGGAACGTCAGCGGCATCACCCTTACCGGTGGCCTGTCGGGCATCAAGATCAAGAGCGAGTCGCTGCAGACCTTGATGGCCGGTGGTATCGCCTTCGACACGCCCGCGCCCAACGTCGCGCTCAAACGGCGTATCCCGCGCTTCCGCCTGATGGAAAGCCTCGAGGAGGTGAACCGCAGCGGTACCTTGGTGACCATCCGTGTCGATCGCGCCGATGGCCTCAAGCCGGGTACGCCGATCCGCTTCAAGGGGCTGGACGTAGGTAGCGTCGAAAGCGTCGACCTGACCAACGACCTGCAGGCCGTCTTGCTGCGTGCGCGCATTACCGAGGCGGCGGACCGCATTGCCCGCGTCGGTACGCAATTCTGGGTGGTCAAGCCGGCCTTGGGCCTGGTGCGTACCGAAAACCTCGATACGCTGATCGGCGGCCAGTACCTGGAAGTGCAGCCGGCCGCCAAGGACAAGGGCCCGCAGCGTGACTTCATCGCCCTGGGCGAAGCGCCGGAGGTGGTAGGCACCGAAGTCGGCCTGCCATTGACCCTGAGCGCCCCACGGCGTGGTTCGATCAAGCCAGGCGTGCCCGTGACCTATCGCGAGGTGGCGGTGGGCAAGGTGACCGGCTTCGAACTGGGGCAGACCGCCGACCGGGTACTTATCCACATCCTCATCGAGCCCCGCTACGCGGCATTGGTGCGCGGTGGCAGCCGCTTCTGGAACAGCAGTGGATTCGGTTTCGACTGGGGGCTGTTCAAAGGCGCGACCGTGCGCACGGAGTCGCTTGAGACGCTGATCGATGGTGGTATTGCCTTTGCCACGCCAGAGGGCGAGCAGATGGGCAATCCGGCCCGACCACAGCAGACCTTCGCCCTGTTCGAAAAGCCAGAAGATGCCTGGCTGCAGTGGGCACCGAAGATTCCCTTAGGCAAGTAGCAGCGACGCAAACCCCTGTGTAGGAGCGGCCTTGTGCCGCGAAGGGTCGCAACGCGGTCCCCAGGCACCGGGCTTACTTCGAACGGGGCCGCTTTGCGGCCCATCGCGGCACAAGGCCGCTCCTACATGCAGGCAATAAAAAACCGACCCTAGGGTCGGTTTTTCGACTGAAACGTCGCTTAGGCAGCTGCAGCTTCTTTCAGCGCCTTGATGTGGCCATTCAGACGGCCTTTGTGGCGAGCAGCTTTGTTCTTGTGGATGATGCCCTTGTCGGCCATACGGTCGATTACAGGCACAGCCAGAACGTAAGCGGCTTGCGCTTTGTCGGCGTCTTTTGCGTCGATGGCTTTGACTACATTCTTGATGTAGGTGCGGACCATGGAACGCAGGCTGGCGTTGTGGCTGCGACGCTTCTCAGCCTGTTTTGCACGTTTCTTGGCGGAAGGTGAGTTGGCCACCGTCGAGCTCCTCGAAAGACTTTAGGTAAATAGCAAACAAAATAGGCCGCGAATCATGCCGATGAGTCGAGCGGATGTCAAGGCCACCTGCAGGGATCCGCTGAGCGGTGGGTCTTCGCGCCGGAAAGATTCCTTTCTGCCGCGTGACCTGTAAACTCGGGAATTTTTGGTTCCCCTGCGAAGGCGCGGGAGTATCGCACATTCGGGCGCGCTCTGGCAGCGTCCCCTGCCATTGGCGTGAAACTTTTCGATGAACCTGCTCAAATCCCTGGCCGCGGTCAGCTCCATCACCATGATTTCACGGGTGCTGGGCTTCGTGCGCGACACCATCCTGGCGCGGATCTTCGGTGCCGGCATCGCCACCGACGCCTTTTTCATTGCCTTCAAGCTGCCCAATCTGCTGCGCCGGATCTTCGCCGAGGGTGCCTTTTCCCAGGCGTTCGTGCCGATCCTGGCCGAATACAAGACCCAGCAAGGCGAGGAGGCCACCCGCACGTTCGTCGCCTATGTCAGTGGCCTGCTGACCCTGGTCCTGGCCCTGGTCACCGCCGTCGGCATCCTGGCCGCGCCCTGGGTGGTGTGGGTCACCGCGCCGGGTTTTGTCGACAGCGCCGAAAAATACGACCTGACCACTGCCCTGTTGCAGGTGACGTTTCCTTATATATTGCTGATCTCGCTGTCGTCGCTGGTGGGCGCGATCCTCAATACCTGGAACCGCTTCTCGGTGCCGGCGTTCACGCCGACCCTGCTCAACGTGGCGATGATCGGCTTCGCCCTGTTCGTCACGCCCTACTGCGATCCACCGATCATGGCGCTCGCCTGGGGCGTGCTGGCGGGTGGCCTGGCGCAGCTGTTGTACCAACTGCCAGCGTTGAAGAAGATCGGCATGCTCGTGCTGCCCCGCCTCAACCTGCGCGACACCGGCGTGTGGCGCGTGCTCAAGCAGATGCTGCCGGCGATCCTCGGCGTTTCGGTGAGCCAGATCTCGTTGATCATCAACACCATCTTCGCCTCGTTCCTGGTGGCAGGCTCGGTATCCTGGATGTACTACGCCGACCGCCTCATGGAGCTGCCCTCCGGCGTGCTCGGCGTGGCCCTGGGCACCATCCTGCTGCCGACCCTGGCCAAGACCTACGCCAACAAGGACCGCGAGGAATACTCGCGGATCCTCGACTGGGGCCTGCGCCTGTGCTTCCTGCTGGTGCTGCCGTGTACCCTGGCCCTGGCGATCCTGGCCGAGCCACTGACCGTCAGCCTGTTCCAGTACGGCAAATTCAGCGCCACCGACGCGGCCATGACCCAACGCGCGCTGGTGGCCTATTCCGTCGGCCTGATGGCGATCATCCTGGTCAAGGTACTGGCACCGGGCTTCTATGCGCAGCAGAATATCCGCACGCCCGTGCGCATCGCGATTTTCACCCTGGTCTGCACCCAGCTGTTCAACCTGGCGCTGATCGGCCCGCTCAAGCATGCGGGCCTGGCGTTGGCGATCAGCCTCGGTGCCTGCCTGAACGCCGGCCTGCTGTACTGGAAGCTGCGCAGCCACAAGATGTTCCAGCCGCAGCCGGGGTGGGCCATGTTCCTGGCCAAGCTGGTGCTGGCGGTGACGCTGATGTCCGGAGTGCTGCTGCTGGGCATGCATTACATGCCGGCCTGGGCGCAGGGCCACATGCTCGAGCGTTTCCTGCGTTTGGGCGCGCTGATCCTGGCGGGCGTGGTGACGTACTTCGGCTGCCTGTACCTGTGCGGTTTCCGCCCACGGCATTTTGCCCGTCGGGCCTTGCACTGACGGCGCAGGTCGGCCAGGCGTCGGTTTTTCGTATTCCATGCCACCCCTGGGCGTTGGCGCCTGTCGCCGAGGCCCGGGTGTGGTTATAATCGGCCACTTTATGAGCAAGAAGCGCGTTATGCAGCTGGTTCGAGGTCTTCACAACCTGCGCCCCGAGCACCGGGGCTGTGTCGCCACCATTGGCAACTTCGACGGGGTACATCGAGGCCACCAGGCAATCCTGGCGCGCCTGCGCGAGCGTGGTCAGGCCCTGGGCCTGCCGACCTGCGTGGTGATCTTCGAGCCACAGCCGCGCGAATACTTCGCCCCCGATGCCGCCCCGGCCCGCCTGGCGCGCCTGCGCGACAAGGTCGAGCTGCTGGCCGGCGAAGGTATCGACCGGGTCCTGTGCCTGGCCTTCAACCAGCGCCTGAGCAAGCTCAGCGCCGATGCCTTCGTCAAGGCGATCCTGGTCGACGGCCTCGGCGTGCGGCATCTCGAAGTGGGTGACGACTTCCGCTTCGGCTGCGACCGCGCTGGCGATTTCGCCTTCCTGATCGAGGCTGGCAAGCAGTACGGTTTCACCGTCGAGGCCGCCAACACGGTGATCCAGGATGGCCTGCGGGTCAGCAGCACGGAAGTACGCAAGGCCCTGGCGGCCGCCGACTTCGAACTCGCCGAACACCTGCTTGGTCGCCCCTACAGCATTACCGGGCGCGTGCTGCATGGCCAGAAACTGGCGCGCCAGCTCGGCACGCCCACTGCCAACATCCAGCTAAAGCGCCGCCGCGTGCCGCTGTCCGGGGTCTACCTGGCCAGCATCGAGATCGACGGCAAGGCCTGGCCGGGCGTCGGCAACATCGGCGTGCGCCCCACCGTGAACGGTGACGGGCGCCCGCACCTCGAGATTCATCTACTGGATTATGCCGGCGATCTCTATGGCCGGCGCCTGACGGTGGAGTTCCACCACAAGCTGCGTGAAGAGCAGCGTTTCGCCTCCCTGGAGGCGCTGAAGTCGGCGATCGACGCGGACATCGCCGCCGCACGTGCACATTGGCACGCTCAACCGCTAACGAAGAGCCTGAAATGACCGACTACAAAGCCACGCTAAACCTTCCGGACACCGCCTTCCCCATGAAGGCCGGCCTGCCTCAGCGCGAACCGCAGATCCTGCAGCGCTGGGACAGCATTGGCCTGTACCAGAAGCTGCGCGAAATTGGCAAGGATCGTCCGAAGTTCGTCCTGCACGACGGCCCGCCCTATGCCAACGGCAAGATCCACATCGGTCATGCACTGAACAAGATCCTCAAGGACATGATCGTCCGCTCCAAGACCCTGTCCGGCTTCGACGCCCCGTACGTACCGGGCTGGGACTGCCACGGCCTGCCAATCGAGCACAAGGTCGAGGTCACCCATGGCAAGCACCTGACCGCCGACCGCACCCGCGAGCTGTGCCGCGAATACGCCGCCGAGCAGATCGAAGGCCAGAAGACCGAGTTCATCCGCCTGGGCGTGCTGGGCGACTGGGACAACCCCTACAAGACCATGAACTTCGCCAACGAAGCCGGTGAAATCCGCGCCCTGGCCGAGATGGTCAAGCAAGGCTTCGTGTTCAAGGGCCTCAAGCCCGTGAACTGGTGCTTCGATTGCGGTTCGGCCCTGGCCGAAGCCGAGGTCGAGTACGCCGACAAGAAATCCCAGACCATCGACGTGGCCTTCCCAGCCGCCGACGAGGCCAAGCTGGCCGCCGCCTTCGGCCTGGCCGCGCTGGCCAAGCCGGCCGCCATCGTGATCTGGACCACCACTGCGTGGACCATCCCAGCCAACCAGGCGCTGAACATCCACCCGGAGTTCCAGTACGCCCTGGTCGACACCGGCGAGCGCCTGCTGGTGCTGGCCGAAGAGCTGGTCGAGTCGTGCCTCAAGCGCTACAACCTCGAAGGCTCGGTCATCGCCACCGCCCCGGGCTCGGCCCTGGAGCTGGTCAACTTCCGCCACCCGTTCTACGACCGCCTGTCGCCGGTGTACCTGGCCGACTACGTCGAGCTGGGCGCCGGTACCGGCGTGGTCCACTCCGCGCCTGCCTACGGCGAAGACGACTTCGTCACCTGCAAGCGCTACGGCATGGTCAACGACGACATTCTCACCCCGGTGCAGAGCAACGGCGTGTACGTCGAGTCGCTGCCGTTCTTCGGCGGCCAGTTCATCTGGAAGGCCAACCCGGCCATCGTCGACAAGCTGAGCGAAGTCGGTGCGCTGATGCACACCGAAACCATCAGCCACAGCTACATGCACTGCTGGCGCCACAAGACCCCGCTGATCTACCGCGCCACCGCGCAGTGGTTCGTCGGCATGGACAAGCAACCGAGCACCGGCGAGCCGCTGCGCGAGCGTGCCCTCAAGGCCATCGAGGACACCAAGTTCGTCCCGGCCTGGGGCCAGGCGCGCCTGCACTCGATGATCGCCAACCGCCCGGACTGGTGCATCTCGCGTCAGCGTAACTGGGGTGTGCCGATCCCGTTCTTCCTCAACAAGCAGACCGGCGAACTGCACCCACGCACCGTCGAGCTGATGGAAGAAGTGGCCAAGCGCGTCGAGCAAGAAGGCATCGAGGCCTGGTTCAAGCTGGACGCCGCCGAACTGCTCGGCGAGGAAGCCGGCCAGTACGACAAGATCGCCGACACCCTGGACGTGTGGTTCGACTCCGGCACCACGCACTGGCACGTGCTGCGTGGCTCGCACAACATCGGCCACGCCACCGGCCCGCGCGCCGACCTGTACCTGGAAGGCTCCGACCAGCATCGCGGCTGGTTCCACTCCTCGTTGCTGACCGGCTGCGCCATCGACGGCCATGCGCCGTACCGCGAGCTGCTGACCCACGGCTTCACCGTGGACGAGAGCGGCCGCAAGATGTCCAAGTCGCTGGGCAACACCATCGAGCCGGAGAAGGTCAACAACACCCTGGGCGCCGACATCCTGCGCCTGTGGGTTGCCGCCACCGACTACTCCGGGGAGATGGCCGTGTCCGAGCAGATCCTGCAGCGCAGCGCCGACGCCTACCGGCGTATCCGCAACACCGCGCGCTTCCTGCTCTCCAACCTGTCCGGCTTCGACCCTGCCCGCGACCTGCTGGCCCCAGCGGACATGCTGGCGCTGGACCGTTGGGCCGTCGACCGCACCTTGCTGCTGCAACGCGAGCTGGAAGAGCACTACAGCGAGTACCGTTTCTGGAACGTCTATTCGAAGATCCACAACTTCTGCGTACAGGAGCTGGGCGGCTTCTACCTCGATATCATCAAGGACCGCCAGTACACCACCGGCGCCAACAGCGTCGCCCGTCGTTCCTGCCAGACCGCGCTGTACCACATCAGCGAGGCGCTGGTGCGCTGGATCGCGCCGATCCTGGCGTTCACCGCCGACGAAATCTGGCAGTACCTGCCGGGCGAGCGTAACGAGTCGGTGATGCTCAACGGCTGGTACCAAGGCCTGACCGAGCTGCCTGAAGGCACCGAGCTGGACCGCGCCTACTGGGACCGCGTGATGGCGGTCAAGGCCGCGGTGAACAAGGAGCTGGAAAACCAGCGCAGTGCCAAGGTCATCGGCGGCAACCTGCAGGCCGAAGTCACCCTGTTCGCCGAGCAAGGCCTGAGCGCCGACCTGGCCAAGCTGGGCGACGAACTGCGCTTCGTGCTGATCACCTCGGCCGCCAGCGTGGTGCCGTTCGCGCAGGCCCCGGCTGAAGCCGTGGCCACCGAAGTCGAAGGCCTCAAGCTGCAAGTGGTCAAGTCCGGCTATGCCAAGTGCGGCCGTTGCTGGCACTTCCGCGCCGACGTCGGCAGCCATCCGGAGCATCCGGAAATCTGCTCGCGTTGCGTCGACAACCTGAGCGGCTCCGGTGAGGTGCGCCACTATGCCTAACCCCTCGGCAGGGCGCTTCGGGCGCCTTCCATGGCTGTGGCTGAGCTTGCTGGTACTGGTCCTCGACCAGGCCACCAAGCTGTATTTCAACAACGCACTGACCATGTATCAGCAGATCGTGGTCATTCCCGACTACTTCAGCTGGACCTTGGCCTACAACACTGGCGCCGCTTTCAGCTTCCTGGCCGACGGCGCCGGCTGGCAGCGCTGGCTGTTCGCCCTGATCGCCGTGGTGGTCAGTGCGGTGCTGGTGGTCTGGCTCAAGCGCCTGGGGCGCGGCGAGACCTGGCTGGCCGTGGCGCTGGCGCTGGTGCTCGGTGGAGCGATCGGCAACCTGTACGACCGCATCGTACTGGGCCACGTGGTCGACTTCATCCTGGTGCACTGGCAGAACCGCCATTACTTCCCGGCCTTCAACCTGGCCGACAGCGCCATCACCGTCGGTGCGGTGATGCTGGCGCTGGATATGTTCAAGAGCAAGAAGTCGGAGGATCCTGTCCATGACTGACACCCGTATCGGCCAGAACACCGAAGTCACCCTGCACTTCGCTCTGCACCTGGAAAACGGCGACACCGTCGACAGCACCTTCGACAAGGCCCCGGCCACCTTCAAGGTCGGCGACGGCAACTTGCTGCCAGGCTTCGAAGCTGCGTTGTTCGGCTTCAAGGCCGGCGACAAGCGCACCGTGGTGGTTGAGCCGGAAAACGCCTTCGGTCAACCGAACCCGCAGAACGTGCAGACCATGCCGCGGTCCCAATTCGAGGGCATGGAGTTGTCCGAAGGCCTGCTGATCATCTTCAACGACGCCGCCAACACCGAGCTGCCGGGTGTGGTCAAAGCGTTCGACGATGGCCAGGTGACCATCGACTTCAATCACCCATTGGCTGGCAAGACCCTGACCTTCGAGGTGGAGATCCTCGAGGTGAAGGCCCTGTAAGCCTGGAGCCGAGCATGCAAATCAAACTCGCCAACCCTCGCGGCTTCTGCGCGGGGGTCGACCGGGCGATCGAGATCGTCAACCGCGCGTTGGAAGTCTTCGGCCCGCCGATCTACGTGCGTCACGAAGTGGTGCACAACAAGTTCGTGGTCGAAGACCTGCGCAACCGCGGCGCCATCTTCGTCGAAGAGCTGGACCAGGTGCCGGACGATGTCATCGTCATCTTCAGCGCCCACGGTGTTTCCCAGGCCGTGCGCCAGGAAGCCGCTGGCCGTGGCCTGAAGGTGTTCGACGCCACCTGCCCGCTGGTGACCAAGGTGCACATCGAGGTCGCCAAGTACAGCCGCGATGGCCGTGAGTGCATTCTCATCGGCCACGAAGGGCACCCGGAAGTCGAAGGCACCATGGGGCAATACGACGCCAGCAACGGCGGCGCCATCTACCTTGTCGAAGACGAGGAAGACGTTGGCCAGCTGCAGGTGCGCGACCCGGACCACCTGGCCTTCGTCACCCAGACCACCCTGTCGATGGACGACACCAGTCGGGTCATCGATGCCCTGCGTGCGCGCTTCCCGAACATCGGCGGGCCGCGCAAGGACGACATCTGCTACGCCACCCAGAACCGCCAGGATGCGGTCAAGCAACTGGCCGGCGAATGCGATGTGGTGCTGGTGGTGGGCAGCCCGAACAGCTCCAACTCCAACCGCCTGCGTGAGCTGGCCGAACGCATGGGTACCCCGGCCTACCTGATCGACGGTGCCGAGGACCTGCAGCGCGGCTGGTTCGGCGATGCCGCGCAAATCGGTATCACCGCCGGTGCCTCGGCCCCCGAGGTGCTGGTGCGTGGGGTTATCGAGCAGCTCAAGGCCTGGGGGGCTACCGGTGCCGAAGAGCTCGACGGGCGCCCGGAGAACATCACGTTCTCGATGCCCAAGGAATTGCGCGTCCGCTCGTTGATTTGATCGGCGGCCCTATCGCCGGCTTGCCGGCGATAGGGCATCAAGACCCTGCACACAGCGACCGTTCCACCTCATCCGTCCTCAAGCTGACCCGGCCGCTGGTCGCAAGCACCACCCGGTACTGGCTGCTCGGCGCGTCTCGCTCGCATACCTCCAGGGTGCCGTTACCCCGCCCCAGCGGAATCCCCTGTTCGCTGAATGCCACCTGGCTACCCAGATTGTCCGCGATGGTCAATTGGCGGTTGAGCCTGTGCTCGCGCAACACCTGCCGATTGTGTCGAAGCATGACCCGCCATCCCTTGCCCCAATCGTTATCCACAGCCTCCACCATCACTGCCTGGCCTTGCAGCAAGGCATGGCTGCGGGCGCTGCGCAGCGACCGGGCGAGATCCCGGGCGGCGGCTGCGCGGTGTAGGTCATCGCTCAAGCGGGCGTAGGCGGGCATGCCGAGTTGCGTGAGCAACATGGCCACGGCCAACGCGAACAGCATTTGTATCAGTGTTACTCCCTGTTGCTTCACCGTGCATTCCTCCCTGGAAGTGCTTGGCTTTAGCTTCTTGCTCATTGGACATGAGGTCCAGTCGGGCAGGTTCAAAGCATTTGGCGGGAAATGTCGTGAAGGGAGCAGGGATGCGTGAGCAGCAACGAGGGATGACCCTGTTGGAGGTCTTGCTGGCCATGGGGGTGTTGGCAGTCGGGCTGTTCGCCGCGGCGTCACTGCAACTGCAGGCCCTGAGGGCTACCGAGGCTGCATTGGGCGATACACAGGCTGCGCTAGCCGCGCATGCCGAACAGGAGCGGGCCCGGGCAGCCAGAGGTGGACAGCCATGAAGCCGGGGCAACGGGGTTTCGGTCTGCTGGAAATGCTGCTGGCGCTGACCATCGGCCTGGCGTTGCTGACGACCGCTAGCCGTGTATTCGTCTCGGCCCACGAGTCCTGGCGCCTGCAGGGCATGGCCACACGCCTGCAGGATGATGCCCGCCTGGCACTGCTGCGCATGGCCCAGGATATCCGCATGGCCGGCATGTTCGGCTGCCTGCGCCTGGAGCCTAAGGATTTCCAAGACCCTGCCGACCATGCTGCGTTCGCCCAGCCGTTGTTTGCTAACCACGATGGCCTGGCCCTTGTGGTCGCGCGGTTGCCCGGTATGCCCGGCGATCCGGACTGGACCCTGCTGACCGACTGCCTCAGCGACGTCCAGGTACGAAATGGGCGCGTGCAAGGCCAGCATCTGGCCGTAGCGATCAGCCGGCACCGTTACCAGCTCGTCGGCACCGTGCTGATGTTTCGGCAGGGTGCAAGCAACCAGCCGCTGATCGACCATGTGCGCGACCTGCGCGTGACCGTGGTCGGAGAGGGCAGCGAGCAGCGCGTGGATATCCAGCTGACCCTGTTCGAGCCCACCTTGGGTATCGAGCAACGGCATGCGCTGAGCGTGGCAGTGCGCAACCCGGTGCTTGGCTGATGACGCGCCAGCGCGGGGTGGTGCTGTTGCTGGCGCTGGTCATGAGCCTGCTGCTTGGCCTGCTGGCCGCCTCGGCGTTGACCGATGCGCAGCAGGAAGCACGCATGACGCGCATTCTGGGCGAAGGCTTGAAGGGGTTTGAGCAGGCCGAAGAGACGCTGTCCGTCGCAGCGGCCAGATTGCCGGCCCTGTTGCCTGGCGTGTGCAATGGCTGTCAGCCACCGAAGCATCCTCATCGATTGCTTGGCCAATGGCATGCCACGCCAAGTGGCTATTTCCAGGTGCAGAACCTCGGCATGAGCACCCGCGCCACGCACCTGAGCGACCAGCCGGCAACGCTGGTCAGGGTCACGGCGGTCAGCCGGCAGGTCGAGAACCGCCAGGTACTGGAAGCGGTGTACGCGCTACCAACCGCTCAAGCACAGGCACCCCAGCGCCTGCTCTGGCGCCAGAGACCCCGCGAGGACTGACATGCAGCAAGGAATGAGCCTGATCGAGTTATTGATTGTGGTGGCCGTGACCGGCATGCTGGCAGCCATTGCCTACCCCAGTTACAGCGACCAGCTCAGGCGAGCCGCACGCAGCGAAGTGGTTGGCCTGCTGCATGATGCCGCGCTGACGCTCGAGCGCCACCGTACCCGTACCGGCAGCTACGCCGAAGGCGACCCTGCGCTGCCCGGTGGCAACCGCCATTACAGCCTGCGAGCCGAACGTGATGCCGAGCACTTCACGCTGCATGCGCGGCGCTTGGTGCCTGGCTTGATGGCGGATGACCGCTGTGGCGATTTTCAACTCGACCAGGCCGGTCGGCGAGCCAACCCGGGCAGCCGGGAAGGCGCCGAGCGCTGTTGGGGAAGCTGAAGTTTTGTCTATTTCAAATGTTTGGATCGACGGATGAGCAAGCGAGTAGTGATTGTCGGCGGCGGCGTGATCGGCCTGCTGACTGCGTTCAACCTGGCGGCGAAGGTCGGCCAGGTGGTGGTTTGTGATCAGGGTGAAGTCGGTCGTGAATCGTCCTGGGCTGGCGGCGGCATCGTCTCGCCGCTCTACCCCTGGCGCTACAGCCCGGCGGTGACGGCCCTCGCGCACTGGTCGCAGGATTTTTATCCACAGCTGGGCGAGCGCTTGTTCGCCAGTACCGGGCTCGACCCGCAAGTGCACACCACCGGCCTGTACTGGCTGGATCTGGATGACGAAGCCGAGGCGTTGGCCTGGGCTGCCCGCCAGCAGCGGCCACTCAGTGCGGTGGATATCTCGGCGGTGTACGACGCAGTGCCGGTGCTGGGCCCAGGCTACCAACGAGCGGTCTACATGGCTGGTGTGGCCAACGTACGCAACCCGCGCCTGGTGAAGGCGTTGAAGGCGGCGTTGCTGGCGCTGCCCAACGTGACCTTGCGCGAGCATTGCCAGGTCAGTGGATTCGAGCAGCAGGATGGGCGAGTGACTGGCGTGCAGACCGACAGCGGTGTGCTGGCCGCAGACGAGGTGGTGCTCAGCGCCGGGGCCTGGAGCGGCGACCTGCTGGCCACGCTGGGCCTGGCCTTGCCGGTAGAGCCGGTGAAGGGCCAGATGATCCTGTTCAAGTGCGCGGCGGACTTCTTGCCGAGCATGGTCCTGGCCAAGGGGCGCTATGCCATTGCGCGTCGCGACGGCCATATTCTGGTGGGGAGCACCCTGGAACATGCCGGGTACGACAAGACCCCGACCAAGGATGCGCTGGCCAGCCTCAAGGCCTCGGCGGTGGAGTTGCTGCCGCAGCTGGCCGATGCCGAGGTGGTGGGGCATTGGGCGGGGTTACGGCCGGGCTCGCCGGAAGGCATTCCGTACATCGGGCCGGTGCCGGGGCATGCCGGGCTGTGGTTGAACTGCGGGCACTACCGCAATGGGCTGGTGCTGGCGCCGGCATCGTGCCAGTTGTTCACCGACCTGTTGACCGGCGCCGAGCCGATCATCGACCCTGCGCCGTATGCGCCAGCGGGGCGGATTTGATCCAGCGCTGGTGTTTCCGGCCTCTTCGCGGGCAAGCCCGCTCCCACAGGGCCCGAGCACGCTTCCAGAGGCTGCAATAACCTGTGGGAGCGGGCTTGTCCCGCGAAAGGGCCGGTGCAGCCAACCACGCTCAACCGCCAATCGGCGCCTGCAGATGCCGGCTCGGATAATGCTGCTCATACACCTTGCACACCCGCAGCACCTGCTCATCGGCGAACCGCCCGGCCACCACCTGCAACCCCACCGGCAACCCCTCCCGGGTGAACCCACAAGGCACCGAGGCCGCTGGCTGTTGGGTGATGTTGAACGGGTAGCTGAACGGCGTCCATTCCATCCACTGCGCCATCCCCGATCCTGGCGGCACGTTGTGCCCCGCCTCGAACGCCACCAACGGCAACATCGGTGACACCAGTACGTCATAGCGCTGGTGGAAGGCATTCATCTTGGCGATCAGATCCGCCCGTGCCTCCAGCGCCTCGGTATATTCGCGCAAACCGATCCGCTCGCCCTGCTCGGCAATCCAGCGCAGGCCAGGGTCGATCATCGCCCGCTGTTCATCGGTAAAGCCGCTGGCCAAGCGCGCAGCGCCAGCGAACCACAAGGTATTGAACGTCTCCAGCGGATCAGCGAAACCCGGATCGACCGCTTCCACCTGCGCCCCCAACCGTGCCAGGCGTTCCACGGCCTGCGCGACCAACCCCGCGATCTGCGGGGCGACCTTCACATAGCCGAAGTCTGCGCTGTAGGCGATGCGCAGGCCGCTCAGGTCTTGTCGCTCACCCAGCCACGGCGCCTGCCGAGGTGCCCCGGCCAGGCCATCGCGAGCATCAGGGTGAGCCACGCAATCGAGCATCAGCACCGCGTCCTCGACCGTGCGGGTCATCGGTCCCAGGTGCGACAGCACGGTCATGGCGCTGGCCGGCCACTGCGGCACGTAGCCGAAGGTCGGCTTGATGCCGAAGGTGCCGGTGAAGGCGCAGGGAATGCGAATCGAGCCGCCTGCGTCACTGCCTTGGTGCAACACGCCAAGGTTCAGCGCTGCCGCAGCGCCAGCGCCTCCCGACGAGCCGCCAGCGGTCAGGCGCGTGTCCCACGGGTTGCGGGTAATGCCGTACAGCGGGTTGTCGGTGACCCCCTTCCAGCCGAATTCCGGCGTCGTGGTCTTGCCTACCAGCACCGCGCCGGCTTCACGTATGAAGGCGCTGAACGGCGCATCGACTTCCCATGGCCCGGCCCCGGAGGTGGTGCGCGAGCCCTTGCGGGTCGGCATGCCGCGGGTCAGGGTCAGGTCCTTGATCGAGGCTGGCACGCCGTCCAGTCGGCCACACGGGGCACCGCGCTGCCAGCGTTGCTCGCTGGCGCGGGCGGCGGCGCGGGCGCCTTCGCCGTCGACGTGGCAGTAAGCGTTCACCGCCGGGTTGTGCAGGTCGATGCGCGCCAGCACGTCGTCGATCACTTCCATGGGCGACAGGGCGCGGCGCTGATACAGGTCGAGCAGTTCGACGGCGGTGAATTCACCGATTGCGGTTTTCTCGCTCATTTCAATGGGCTCCCTGGTTGGCGGCCTGGACCATGGCGCGCAGCAGCACGTCGCAGCCATCGGCCAGGTCCTGTGGCGCGGCATTCTCGATTTCGTTGTGGCTGATGCCGCCTTCGCATGGCACGAAGATCATGCCCGCCGGGCCCAGCTCGGCGAGGAAGATCGCGTCGTGGCCGGCGCCGCTGACGATGTCCATGTGGCTCAGCCCCAGGGCGCGGGCACCCTGGCGCACGGCGTCGACGCACTGTCCGGCGAAGTACAGCGGCGGGAAGTCGGCCGTTGGCGTCAGTTGGTAGCTCAACCCGTGCTTGGCGCTGGCGGCCTCGATGGCCTCGCGCACTTCGCCGACCATGGCAGCCAGGTGCTCGGGATCGAGGTGACGCAGGTCGATGGTCATTTGCACCTGGCCGGGGATGACGTTGCGCGAGCCCGGGTGCAGGGTCAGGCAGCCGACCGTGCCGCAGGCGTGCGGCTGGTGGGCATGGGCCACGCGATTGACCGCCGCGACCACCTCCGCTGCGCCGACCAGCGCATCCTTGCGCAGGTGCATCGGAGTGGGGCCGGCGTGGGCCTCGACGCCGGTGAGCACCAGGTCGAACCATTTCTGCCCGAGGCAGCCCTGGACCACGCCGATGGTGGTGCGCTGGTCTTCGAGCACCGGGCCTTGTTCGATATGCGCCTCGAAGTAGGCGCCCACGGCATGCCCGGTCGGTACGCGCGGCCCGGCGTAGCCGATGCGCGCCAGTTCCGCGCCCACCGACAGGCCCTGGTCGTCGACCTTGTCCAGGGTTTCCTGCAGGCCGAACTTACCGGCGAACACGCCCGAGCCCATCATGCAGGGCGGGAAGCGCGAGCCTTCCTCGTTGGTCCAGACCACCACTTCCAGTGGGGCCTCGGTGGTCAGTTGCAGGTCGTTGAGGGTGCGCAGCACTTCGAGCCCGGCCATGACCCCGTAGCAGCCGTCGAACTTGCCGCCGGTGGGTTGGGTATCGATATGGCTGCCGGTCATCACGGGCGCGAGTGCCGGGTTACGGCCTGGGCGGCGGGCGAAGATGTTGCCGATGGCGTCGACGCTGACCGTGCAGCCGGCGTCCTCGCACCAGCGCACGAACAGGTCGCGGGCCTGGCGGTCGAGGTCGGTGAGGGCCAGGCGGCAGACGCCGCCCTTGGCGGTGGCGCCGAGCTGGGCGAGGTCCATCAGCGACTGCCAGAGGCGCTCGCGGCTGACCAGCGGGCCTTGGCCGAGCAGGTGTTGCGAGGGATCGATGCGGGTGTTCATGGGGCGTCTCTCCTGTAGCAATGGTTGTGCCTGTGCCGGCCTCTTCGCGGGCAAGCCCGCTCCTACAGGTACAACACAGTTCCTGAGGACAGCGGGGTACCTGTGGGATCGAAGAGGCCGGCACAGAAAAGCAGGCCTGGATCAGGCGCTCAGAGCCAGATACCGGTTCTTGATACTCGGATCCTCACGGAACTGCGCCGCGCTGCCCTGGTAGGCCACGCGTCCCTGTTCCAACACGTAATGCCGGTCGGCGAGGGCATCGCAGACCATCAGGTTCTGCTCCACCAACAGGATCGACAGCCCCTCGCCCTTGATCCGCCGCAAGATCTTCACCAGCTCATCGACGATCACCGGCGCCAGGCCCTCGGTCGGCTCGTCGAGGATCAGCAGCTTGGGGTCGTTGAGCAGGGCGCGGGCGATGGCCAGCATCTGCTGCTCGCCCCCCGACAGCGCGAAGCCGCCGTTGCGCCGCCGCTCCTTGAGCCGCGGGAACATGCCGTACACGTCTTCGAGCTGCCAGCGGCTGTCCTTGCGCACGGCGATCTTGAGGTTCTCCTCCACGCTCAACTGGCGGAAGATTCCGCGATGCTCCGGCACCAGGGCGATGCCACGCCGGGCGATGTCGAAGATCTCGCGGCCGACCAGCGCCTCGCCGTTGAAGGTGATCTGCCCCTGGCGCGGGCGGACGATGCCGAGGATGCTGCGCAAGGTGGTGGTCTTGCCGGCGCCGTTGCGCCCGAGCAGGGTCACCAGTTCGCCCGCGCCAACCTTCAGCGAGACGCCTTCGAGCACATGGCTCTTGTCGTAGTAGGAATGGATCGAATCGACGTCGAGCATCAGGCGGCCTCTCCAAGGTAGGCGGTGCGCACGCGTTCGTCGTTGCGCACCTGGTCCGGGGTACCCTCGACCAGGATCTGGCCGTGGCTCATGACGGTGATGCGCTGGCTGATCGACATGACGATGCTCATGTTGTGCTCGATCAGCAGCACGGTATGGTCGCGGCCCAGGTCGCTGATCAGCTCGGTCATCACCGGGATGTCGTCGATGCCCATGCCGGAGGTGGGCTCGTCGAGCATCAGCAGGGTCGGCTTGGCGCAGATCGACATGCCCACCTCCAGCACCCGCTGCTGGCCGTGCGACAACTCGCCGGCCAGGGTATCGGCGCGGTTGCCGAGCTTGAGCCGCTCGAGCACCTGGTCGGCGGTGTCCCAGTGGCTGCGCTTGTGCTCCACGCTGCGCCAGAAGTTCAGCGCGCCCAGGCCATCGCGGCCCTGGGCGGCCAGGCGCAGGTTCTCGCGCACGCTGAGGTTCTGGAACAGGCTGGTGAGCTGGAACGAGCGCGCCATGCCCAGCGCCACCCGGCCGTGGGATGGCTTGCGGACGATGTCCTGGCCGTTGAACAGGATCTTGCCGCCGGTGGCCTGGCGCTCGCCGGTCAGGCAGTGGAACAGGCTGGTCTTGCCGGCGCCGTTGGGGCCGATGACCGTGTGGATGGTGCCGGCGCGGACCTTGAGGTCGACGCCATCCACCGCACGGAACGGCCCGTAGGCCAGCTCCAGGTTGTGGGTCTGCAGCAGGTAGTCGCTCATCACAGGGTCTCCTTGGTCTTGGCGGCGGCCTTGGCCTCTGCCGAACGCGACGGCAGCAGGCGTTTGCCCAGGTCGGCCAGGCCGCCCCACAGGCCTCCACGCATGAACACCACCACCAGGATCAGGATCGCCCCCAGCAGCATCAGCCAGCGTGGCCACAGCTCCGACAGCACATCGCCCAGCACCACGATGGCGCCGGCACCGAGCAGCGAGCCGAACAACGACCCGGTGCCGCCGACGATGGTCATGATCAGGATGTTTTCGCTCATCATCAGGTCGATGTTTGACAGCGGCGCAAAATGCAGCAGCATGGCGTACAGCGCCCCGGCGATACCGGTGATGGCGCCGGACAGCATGAACACCAGGATCTTGAAATGGCGCACGTCGTAGCCGATGGCGGCGGCGCGGGTCTCGTTCTCGCGAATGGCCAGCAGCGTGCTACCGAACGGCGAGCGGATCACCCGCAAGGCGCCGGCGAAGATCAGCAGGAACAGCACCGCCACGAACACGTAGAAATGCCGTGGGTCGGCCAGGTCCACCAGCACATGGCCGGCGACTTCGATGTTCGGCCGTGGTACGTCGAGCAGGCCGTTGTCGCCGCCGGTCCAACCGCTGAGGGTGTAGGCCAGGAAGTACGCCATCTGGCTGAAGGCCAAGGTCAGCATGACGAAGTAGATGCCCTTGCGGCGGATGGCCAGCGCGCCCACCAGCAGCGCCAGGAAGGCGCCGAACAATGCCGCGCCCAACAGCGCCGCGAACATGCCCCAGTGCAGATGGATCATCAGCAACGCCGCGCCATAGGCCCCTACGCCGAAGAAGATGCCCTGGCCGAACGACAGCAGGCCGGTGTAGCCGAGCAGCAGGTTGCAGGCCAGCACGGCCAGGGCAAAGATCAGGATCTCGGTGGCCAGGGTGGCCGAAGGCAGCACCAGTGGCAGCGCCACCAGGCTGACGAGCACCAGCAACAGCAGGGTAGGGCTGCGGCCTTTGCCTACAGGCAATGGGTTTTTCTCGCTCATCGTCATGCTCTCCCGAACAGGCCATAGGGACGGACCAGGATCACCGCCGCCATCGCGCCGTAGATCATCAGGCTGGCGCCTTGCGGCCAGAGGCTGGTCATCATGCTTTGCACCACGCCCACCAGCAGGCCACCGACCAGGGCGCCGCCGAACGAGCCCATGCCGCCGATCACCACCACCACGAAGGCGATGCCGAGGATCTCCGGCCCCACGAACGGCTGGGCACCGCGCAGCGGGGCGAACAACACGCCCGCGACTCCCGCCAGGCCCACGCCAAGGGCGAAGGTCAGCGAGAACAGGCGGAAGATGTTGGTGCCCAGCAGCGACACGGTTTCGGTGCTTTCACTGCCAGCGCGCACCAGGGCGCCGAAGCGCGTGCGCTCCAGCAGCAGCCACAGCCCCAGGCCGATCAGCGCGGCGAAGCCGATCAGGAACAGCCGGTAGTAGGGGTAGATGAAGTCGCCGACGATCAACACCCCGCGCAGCTCGGGCGGCACGGCGATGTTCTTGCCCACCGGGCCCCAGATCAGGATCGAGGCTTCCTGGATGATCAACGCGATCCCCAGGGTGACCAGGATCTGGAAGGTGTGCGGCAAGTGGTAGATGCGCTTGATCAACAGCCGCTCGACCGCCCAGGCCAGCGCCGCCACCACCAGCGGGGCGATCAGCAAGGCCAGCCAGAAGTTGCCGGTCAGCGCCACGGCGGTGTAGCACAGGTAGGCGCCCAGCAGGAAAAACGCGCCATGGGCGAAATTGACGAAGTTGAGCAGGCCGAAAATGATCGTCAGGCCAACGGCGATGAGGAAGTAGATCATCCCCAGGCCCAGGCCGTTGAGCAGTTGGAACAGGTACAAATCGAGCATGAGCGTGCCCTCGACAGCGCGCGAGGCGGCTGCCTGTACAGAGTGTTTGTGACTAGCGCCGTGGCGTCAGGCCAGGGTGCATCCGGTGTGGTCGACCTCGACGAACGAGCGGCCCGAACTGATCACTTCGGCCAGGTCGTCCTCGTCGCGCATCTGCCCCTGGGCCTTGCCCAGCAGCAGGTAATAGTCCTTGAGCACCTGGTGGTCGCCCGGGCGGATCAGCTCTTCGCCGGTCGGCCCCTGGAAGCGCATGCCCTGCAGGGCGGCGGACACCGCGGCGCCGTCCAGGCTGCCGGCCTTGACGATGGCCTCGAGCATCACCTTGGTGCCGATGTAGTCAGCGGCGAGCGGGTAGTTGGGGTTGATGCCGTAGGCCTTGCGCGTGGCGGCGACCAGTTGCTTGTTCAGCGGCGTGTCGACCTGGTGCCAGTACTGAGCGCCGAGGTACACGCCTTCGAGCATGTCGCTGCCCAGCTCCTGGAACTGATCGAGCCCGGCCGACCACACCATCAGCACTTTCATGCGGTCCTTGATGCCGAAGTTCACCGCTTGGCGCAGGGCGTTGGACGCCTGGCTGCCGAAGTTGAGCAGCACCACCACGTCGGGCTTGGCGGCGATGGCGTTGGTCAGGTAGCCGGAAAACTCCTGCTCCTGCAGCGAGTGGTAGCTGTTGCCGATGTGCTCGACGCCGAACTCGGCGAACACCTTGCGGGCGTTGTCCAGCAGCGCATCGCCGAACACGTATTGCGGGGTGATGGTGTACCAGCGCTTGGCCTGGGGCAGTGTGCGGATCATCGGCACCAGGGTCTCGCGGATGGCGCCGTAGGTGGGCACTGACCAGCGGAAGGTCGAGGTATTGCAGTCCTTGCCGGTGATTTCGTCGGCACCGACGGGCGTCATGAACACGCCGCCGGCCTTGTGGATTTCCTTCGACACCGCCAGGGCCGAGGACGACAGGGTGCAGCCCTGGAAGAACCGCGCGCCATCCTGGCCGATGGCCTCCTGCACCTTGCGCACGGCCTTGCCGGCGTTGCCCTCGGTATCGATGACCTTGTACTTGAGCGGGTGCCCGAGCAGCTGTGGGTATTCGGCGATGGCCAGGCGCGAGCCCATGTCGGCGTACTTGCCGTAGCTGGCGAACGCGCCAGACATGGACTTGAGCCCGTAGAAGGTCAGCGGTTCGTCGGCGAATGCCCGGTGCGCCCCCAGCGGGAGGCTACCTAGGGCACCCAGGGCAAGGCCTGCCTTGAGCAGGGTACGTCTTTGCATGGGTGAACTCCTTGTTTGTGGTTATTAGGCAGGAGCGGCAATGGCAAAGCGGGTACGGCCGGGCCTGTGTGCAGGCCTCTGTCCAGGCGGTTTCAGTGGTTGTGGGCGAACTCCAGGAGGAAGTTGCGGGCGACCTCGCCTTCGAGCGCGGTCATATGGTGTTCGGCGTCGCACATGTGCTCGTGCATCAGCCGGCGCACGGCGGCTTCGTCACTCGCTTGCAAGGCGATGAGCAGGTGTTTGTGGTAGTCGATGTTGGCGGCGGCGAATTGCTGGCGCTTGGGCAGGTAGGCCTTTTTCAGCACCACCAGGTCGCGCAGCAGGTCGTTGAGGAAGGTGGCCATGAAGCGCAGCAGCGGGTTGGGGCAGCGGTCGGCCAGCAGGTTGTGGAACTCCAGCTCCGCCAGGCGCTGCTCGCGCTGGCCCTGTTCGCTGTCTTCCGGGGCGCTGCAGAAGTCGATGTTGGCTTGCAGCGCGGCGTAGTCCTCGGCGCTGAGCTTGCCCATCACCGACACCGCTAGCTCCACCTCGATGACCTTGCGCAGCTGGTACACCTGCTCGCCGTCGAGGTGCTGGAAGTGCAGGTAGTTGCGCAAAGCGCGGCTGGCCGGCTCGGTGCCGACCTCGTTGAGGTAGGCGCCGCCGCTGGGGCCGGTACGGGTGCTGACCAGGCCTTCGACTTCCAGCGCCTTGAGCGCTTCGCGGGCGGTGCCCTTGGAGCATTCGAAGTGTTCCATCAGCTCGCGCTCGGTGGGCAGGCGGTCGCCTGGGTGCAGGGCCTCGGTGACGATCGAGCGCTTGACCGATTCGACGATCACATCGGACAGCTTCTGGCGCTTGCGTTTGGGTTTGGGTTTGAGCATTTCGCTATTTTTCATATTTATGCGGATAAATAGGATTTAGCGAAAGTTACCCGGCTGGGTCAATGCGAGGGGTCGCAAATGATGTGAAAGGGTCGGGGAGGGATAAGTGAGGGTTGGTCTAGCCACTGTGGGAGCGGCTTTGTGTCGCGATGGGCCGCAACGCGGCCCCAGGATTTCAGCAGCGCTGCATCGATCGCTGGGGCCGCTGCGCGCCCCTATCGCGACACAAGGCCGCTCCCACAGGGATTGCTCGGGTTTCCAGGGCTGATACTCAGCCTGGCCCTTGCTCCAGGTGCTTCTGGCTGCAATACCAGTCGTTGCCCAGCTGCAGCGCCCGATCATTGGGCAGGTGCACGCCACAGTGGGCGCAGCGCACCATCTTCAACGGCGCGTCGAGCTTGGGCTCGGGGTGCGATTGCTGGCTGATCTTGAACTTGCGCCACAGCCATACCGCGGCGGCGATCAGGGCGATCCAGAAAAGTAGGCGAACCATGGTGTCCAGCTTGTCGAAATGGGAAGCCGACAGTCTAGGACGCGGCCAATAAAAAAGGGAGGCCTCGGGCCTCCCTTTCTTGTTGCAGCTGAAATCAGTCGAACAGACCGAAGGTCATGTAGCTGAACCAGGAGCGGTCCTTCTCGGCGACTTTCGGGCCTTCCGGCAGGATCGGGTTGCCGTCCTCGTCCAGCGGCAACAGCTCGGTCGGCATTTCGTCGCGGGCGTCCTGGAACTGCTTGACCACATCCTGGTTGGCACGGGTTTCACCCGGCGGCAGCGGCGTGCTGGTCTCGATCAGGCCCAGGGTGGCCTTGGACAGCCAGCCACGGCCATCGGATTCGGTCTGCTTGGGCTGGAACTCGCCGCCGGCCAGGCTCGGGTGGTCCGGGTAGTTGAGCTTCAGGGTTTCCAGGCTGGTGGCGGCCAGTTCGTCCAGGTGCATCTTCTGGTACGACTCGACCATGATCGCCAGGCCATCACCGACCGACGGGGTTTCCTGGAAGTTTTCCACCACGTAGCGGCCACGGTTGGCGGCGGCGACGTAGGCCTGACGGCTCAGGTAGTAGTCGGCCACGTGGATTTCGTAGGAAGCCAGCAGGTTGCGCAGGTAGATCATGCGCTGCTTGGCGTCCGGCGCGTAGCGGCTGTTGGGGAAGCGGCTGGTGAGCTGGGCGAACTCGTTGTACGAGTCGCGGGCGGCACCCGGGTCACGCTTGGTCATGTCCAGCGGCAGGAAGCGCGCCAGCAGGCCACGGTCCTGGTCGAACGAGGTCAGGCCCTTGAGGTAGTAGGCGTAGTCGACGTTCGGGTGCTGCGGGTGCAGGCGGATGAAGCGCTCGGCAGCCGACTTGGCGGCCTCGGGCTCGGAGTTCTTGTAGTTGGCGTAGATCAGCTCGAGCTGCGCCTGGTCGGCGTAGCGGCCGAACGGATAGCGCGACTCCAGGGCCTTGAGCTTGTTCACGGCGCTGGTGTAGCTGGAGTTGTCCAGGTCAGCCTGAGCCTGCTGGTACAGCTCGGCTTCGCTGAGGTTCTCGTCGATGACTTCCTTGTTGGAGGAACAGGCCGCGGTGAGCCCGAGGATGGCGATCAGCAGCAGGTGTTTCACTTGCATAGCGGCTTGCGTCCCTTTGACGGCCGCTGTCTTGGGCGGTGCCGTCCTGTTATGATGACCACCCCGGCCGAGCCCGGGGCAAAAGAAGCCGTATTTAACCACAAGCGCGCAGCCGAAACCAAAGGCTGTGCGCCCGCCGAATCGAGCATGTCCGAGATCATTCAACTTAGCGCAGAGGTACCGTCCGAACTGGGCGGGCAACGCCTCGACCAGGTCGCCGCCCAATTGTTCGCCGAGTATTCGCGTTCGCGGCTTACTTCGTGGATCAAAGAGGGCCGCCTGACGGTCGACGGCGCGGTCGTGCGTCCGCGCGACATCGTCCATGGTGGCTCGCTGCTGGCGCTGGACGCCGAGCAGGAAGCCCAGGGCGAGTGGGAGGCCGAAGACATCGAGCTGGACATCGTCTACGAAGACGACCAGATCCTGGTGATCAACAAGCCGGCCGGCCTGGTGGTGCACCCGGCAGCCGGGCATGCCAGCGGCACCTTGCTCAACGCGTTGCTGCACCACGTGCCGGACATCATCAATGTCCCGCGTGCCGGCATCGTCCACCGCCTGGACAAGGACACCACCGGCCTGATGGTGGTGGCCAAGACCCTGCAAGCACAGACCAACCTGGTCGACCAGCTGCAAAAGCGCTCGGTCAGCCGCATCTATGAATGCATCGTGGTCGGCGTGGTGACTGCCGGCGGCAAGATCGACGCCCCGATCGGCCGTCACGGCGGCATGCGCCAGCGCATGGCGGTGACCGACGGCGGCAAGCCTGCGATCAGCCACTACCGGGTGCTCAAGCGCTTCCGCTCGCACACCCACGTGCGGGTCAAGCTGGAAACCGGCCGTACCCACCAGATCCGCGTGCACATGGCCCACGTCGGCTTCCCGCTGGTCGGCGACCAGACCTACGGTGGCCGCTTCCGTATTCCACCGGCGGCCAGCCAGACCATGGTCCAGGCGGTCAAGACCTTCCCGCGCCAGGCGCTGCACGCACGCTTCCTGGCGCTGGTGCACCCGACCACCGGTGAACGCATGGAATGGGAATCGCCACTGCCCGACGACTTCGTCTGGCTGCTGTCGCTGCTCAACCAGGACCGCGAGAGCTTCATCGGATGAGCGGCCTGACCCAGGCCCTGCTGTTCCCCGACTGGCCGGCCCCGGCCTCGGTGCGGGCCTGTGTCACCACCCGCGAGGGCGGCATCAGCCAGCCGCCCTATGAATCCTTCAATCTCGGCGACCACGTGGGCGACGAGCCTGCAGCGGTCGCCGAGAACCGCCGCCGCTTGAGCCAAGCGTTCGCCATCCAGCCGGCCTGGCTCAAGCAGGTGCATGGCCTGGTGGTGGCCGACGCCGACCCGGGCGTGGTCGCCGAGGCCGATGCCAGTTGGACCGACCAGCCCGGTATCGCCTGCACCGTGATGACTGCCGACTGCCTGCCGGCGCTGTTCTGCGATCGCGCCGGTACCCGTGTGGCAGCGGCCCATGCCGGCTGGCGCGGTTTGGCCGGTGGTGTGCTGGAAGCCACCCTCGACCGGCTGGCGCTGGCACCTGAAGAGGTGCTGGTGTGGCTGGGCCCGGCCATCGGGCCACAGGCCTTCGAAGTGGGGCTGGAAGTGCGCGATGCCTTTACCGCCGTGCACCCGGAGGCCGCCAGGGCCTTCGTCGAGGGTGAGCGGCCGGGCAAGTTGATGGCCGACATCTATGCGCTGGCGCGGATTCGCCTGGCGGCGCGTGGGGTCACGGCTGTTTATGGGGGCGGGTATTGCACGGTCAGTGATCCGCGCTTCTTCTCCTATCGCCGGACTCCGCAAGGGGGGCGGTTCGCTTCCCTGGTGTGGCTGGAGCCGCGTTGAGTCAGTAGCGGCCCTTTCGCGGGCAAGCCCGCTCCCACAGGTCCCTCGCCTGATCCGAATCCAGTGAGGCTTTCTGTGGGAGCGGGCTGGCCTGCGAAAGGCCCAGCACCAATCTCTCAGGTTGACCCCGGTCAAACCCACTACGCTTGAATCTTCCAGAATCAGCCTCATCTATTGGTCATCTCTGGCAGGTTTCTACATTACAGGCGCTGTCCATCGCTCCGACCTGCCCTAATAGGAAGGTATCCCATGCGAATAGACCGTTTGACCAGCAAGCTGCAACTGGCGTTATCCGATTCCCAATCCCTGGCCGTGGGTATGGACCATCCGGCCATCGAACCGCTGCACCTGCTCCAGGCCCTGATCGACCAGCAAGGTGGCTCGATCAAGCCGCTGCTGATGCAGGTCGGTTTCGACATCAACAGCCTGCGCCAGGCGTTGACCAAGGAATTGGACCAACTGCCGAAAATCCAGAACCCCACCGGCGACGTGAACATGTCGCAGGACCTTGCACGCCTGCTCAACCAGGCCGACCGCCTGGCCCAGCAGAAAGGCGACCAGTTCATCTCCAGCGAACTGGTGCTGCTCGCTGCCATGGACGAGAACAGCAAGGTCGGTAAATTGCTGCTCGGCCAGGGCGTGAGCAAGAAGGCCCTGGAAAACGCCATCAACAACCTGCGTGGCGGCGCGGCGGTGAACGACCCCAATGCCGAAGAATCGCGCCAGGCCCTGGACAAGTACACCGTCGACCTGACCAAGCGCGCCGAGGAAGGCAAGCTCGACCCGGTGATCGGCCGTGACGACGAAATCCGCCGCACCGTGCAGGTGCTGCAACGCCGGACCAAGAACAACCCGGTGCTGATCGGTGAGCCTGGCGTCGGCAAGACCGCCATCGCCGAGGGCCTGGCCCAGCGCATCATCAATGGCGAAGTACCCGACGGCCTCAAGGGCAAGCGCCTGCTGGCGCTGGACATGGGCGCGCTGATCGCCGGTGCCAAGTACCGCGGCGAATTCGAAGAGCGCTTGAAAGGCTTGCTCAACGAGCTGTCCAAGCAGGAAGGCCAGATCATCCTGTTCATCGACGAGCTGCACACCATGGTCGGCGCCGGCAAAGGCGAGGGCGCCATGGACGCCGGCAACATGCTCAAGCCGGCCCTGGCCCGTGGCGAGCTGCACTGCGTGGGCGCCACCACCCTCAACGAGTACCGCCAGTTCATCGAGAAGGACGCCGCCCTCGAGCGCCGCTTCCAGAAGGTGCTGGTCGAAGAGCCGAGCGAGGAAGACACCATCGCCATCCTGCGCGGCCTCAAAGAGCGTTATGAGGTGCACCACAAGGTGGCCATCACCGATGGCGCGATCATCGCCGCGGCCAAGCTCAGCCACCGCTACATCACCGACCGCCAGCTGCCGGACAAGGCCATCGACCTGATCGACGAAGCGGCCAGCCGCATCCGCATGGAGATCGACTCCAAGCCGGAAGTGCTCGATCGCCTCGACCGTCGCCTGATCCAGCTGAAGGTGGAATCGCAGGCGCTGAAGAAAGAAGAAGACGAGGCCGCCAAGAAGCGCCTGGAAAAACTCACCGAGGAAATCGAGCGCCTGGAGCGCGAGTATTCCGACCTGGAGGAAATCTGGGCCTCTGAAAAAGCCGAAGTGCAGGGCTCTGCGCAGATCCAGCAAAAGATCGAGCAAGCCCGCCAGGAGCTGGAGTCGGCCCGGCGCAAGGGTGACCTCAGCCGCATGGCCGAGCTGCAGTACGGGGTGATCCCGGACCTGGAGCGCAGCCTGCAGATGGTCGACCAGCACGGCAAGTCGGAGAACCAGCTGCTGCGCAACAAGGTGACCGAGGAAGAAATCGCCGAAGTGGTGTCGAAGTGGACCGGTATTCCGGTGTCCAAGATGCTCGAAGGCGAGCGCGAGAAGCTGCTGAAGATGGAAGAGCTGCTGCACCAGCGCGTGATCGGCCAGGGCGAGGCAGTCACTGCCGTGGCCAACGCCGTGCGCCGTTCGCGTGCCGGCTTGTCCGACCCGAACCGGCCCAGTGGCTCGTTCCTGTTCCTCGGCCCGACCGGTGTGGGCAAGACCGAGCTCTGCAAGGCCCTGGCCGAGTTCCTGTTCGACACCGAAGAGGCCATGGTGCGCATCGACATGTCCGAGTTCATGGAGAAACACTCCGTGGCTCGCCTGATCGGCGCTCCACCAGGCTATGTGGGTTACGAGGAGGGCGGCTACCTGACCGAAGCCGTGCGCCGCAAACCGTACTCGGTGGTGCTGCTGGACGAGGTCGAAAAAGCCCACCCGGACGTGTTCAACGTATTGCTGCAAGTGCTTGAAGACGGCCGCCTGACCGACAGCCATGGGCGTACCGTGGACTTCCGCAACACGGTGATCGTGATGACCTCCAACCTGGGCTCGGCGCAGATCCAGGAGCTGGTGGGCGATCGCGAGGCGCAACGTGCTGCGGTGATGGATGCGGTGGGTTCGCACTTCCGTCCGGAGTTCATCAACCGGATCGACGAAGTGGTGGTGTTCGAGCCACTGGGCCGCGACCAGATCGCCGGCATCACCGAAATCCAGCTCGGCCGCCTGCGCAGCCGCCTGGCCGAACGCGAGCTGGCCTTGAGCCTGAGCCCGGAGGCGTTGGACAAGCTGATCGCCGTGGGTTACGACCCGGTGTATGGCGCACGTCCGCTGAAGCGGGCGATCCAGCGCTGGATCGAGAACCCGTTGGCGCAGTTGATCCTGGCCGGCAAGTTCCTGCCGGGTACGGCGATCACCGCGAAGGTGGAAGGGGACGAAATCGTCTTCGAGTGATCGGTTGTCGCTGCTGTAAACAAAAGCCCCGCATCTGCGGGGCTTTTTGTGTGTCTAGGGTGGCCCTTTCGCGGGTAAACCCGCTCCTACACGCATCGCATCGCCCCCTGTAGGGGCGGGCTTGCCTGCGAAAGGGCCGGCCCAGACCCCGTAAAATCCAGGCTTTCCGGCACCCCCAGATAACTTGCTGAAAATTTTGAAATTTTTGCTTGCATCTAAAATCGAGTGCCCCTAATATACGCCCCGCTGTCAGGCACTAAGCGAATCACCAGCAACATCGGGGATCGCAAAACAACTTACAAATCAGTAAGTTGAATGAAAAAAAGTGGTTGACAAGCAAAACGAAGAATGTAGAATAGCCGGCCTCAGCAGCGACAACGCGAAAGCGGATAGCTAAAGAGTCCGAAGCTCACACAGTCTTCGGAGTTGTACGAAGTTCAGTTCCGCGATAGCTCAGTCGGTAGAGCAAATGACTGTTAATCATTGGGTCCCTGGTTCGAGTCCAGGTCGCGGAGCCAATTTCGGGGTGTAGCGCAGTCCGGTAGCGCGCCTGCTTTGGGAGCAGGATGTCAGGAGTTCGAATCCCCTCACCCCGACCATTTTCCGGGTCGTTAGCTCAGTTGGTAGAGCAGTTGGCTTTTAACCAATTGGTCGTAGGTTCGAATCCTACACGACCCACCATGTAAAAAGGGCATCTCGAATGAGATGCCCTTTTTCTTTTGCCTTGGATTTATCTGCCAGAACGCTGGGCCTGCTTTGCAGGCCTTTCGCGACACAAGGCCGCACTCACAACCAGATCGCGATCTCCCAGGGGGCGCGGTCAGTCTGTGGGAGCGGCCTTGTGTCGCGAAAGGGGCGCAACGCGCCCCCACCAATCTTCAGTGCAGCTTCAATCTAGGCTCGGTGCCCCGCCCGATCTTGCTCCCGAGCATCATCATCGCCGTCCGGAAGAACCCATACAGCGCCATCTGGTGCATCCGGTACAGCGACACATAGAACATCCGCGCCAGCCAGCCTTCCAGCTTCACGCTGCCCATCAGGTTGCCCATCAGGTTACCCACCGCCGAGAACCGCGACAGCGACACCAGCGAGCCGTAGTCCTTGTACGCATAGGTCGGCAGCGGCTTGTTCTCCAGGCGCGCCTTCAAGCTGTTGGCCAGCATCGAAGCCTGCTGGTGCGCGGCCTGTGCCCGCGGCGGCACGTTGCGATCGCTACCCGGCTGCGGGCAGGCGGCGCAGTCACCGAAGGCGAAGATATCGTCGTCGCGGGTGGTCTGCAGGGTAGGGCGCACCACCAGCTGGTTGATCCGGTTGGTTTCCAGCCCGTCGATGTCCTTGAGGAAGCCCGGTGCACGAATGCCCGCCGCCCACACCTTGAGGCTCGCCTGGATGACCTCGCCGCTGGCAGTTTTCAGACCATCTGCAGTCACTTCGCTCACTGCTGCGTTGGTCATCACCGTCACGCCGAGTTTTTCCAGGGTCTTGTGCACCGGTACACTGATGCGCTCCGGCAGGGCAGGCAGCACCCGTGGGCCAGCCTCGATCAGGGTGATGTGCATGTCCTTGGGCTGGATGCGGTCCAGGCCATAGGCTGCCAGTTCGTGTGCGGCATGGTGCAGCTCGGCCGCCAGCTCCACGCCGGTGGCGCCGGCGCCGACGATGGCCACGCTGATCTGCTCGCTGGCCACGTCGCCGGCGTGGGCACGCAGGTAGTGGTTGAGCAATTGCTGGTGGAAGCGCTCGGCCTGCTTGCGGGTGTCCAGGAACAGGCAGTGCTGCGCTGCGCCCAGGGTACCGAAGTCGTTGGTGTTGCTGCCCACGGCGATCACCAGGGTGTCGTAGCCCAGGGTACGCGCAGGCAGCAATTCGCGGCCCTCTTCATCGAGGGTGGCGGCCAGTTGGATCTGCTTGCCTTCGCGGTCCAGCCCGCTCATGCGTCCGAGTTGGAAGTTGAAGTGGTTCCACTTGGCCTGGGCCACGTAGTTCAGTTCGTCTTCCGAGGAGTTGAGCGAGCCTGCGGCCACTTCGTGCAACAGCGGCTTCCAGATGTGCGTGAGGTTGGCGTCGACCAGGGTGATCTCGGCCTGCTTGCGCTTGCCCAGGGTCTTACCCAGGCGGGTCGCCAGTTCCAGGCCGCCGGCGCCGCCGCCGACAATCACGATGCGATGAGTCATGGGGATATCTCATAAGGTTTACGGAATTCGTGGCCTTTTCGGCCGGCCGCAAACTGCACGAGGGGAGGGCGAGCGCAAGGCAGCTCATAGCACCAGTCCACCCAGCAGGCGGCTAACGAGGCCCAGCACGATGGTCACGACCACCACCAGTACCAGGAGCAGCAGCGGCCGGAAGGGCCGGCGCTCGACTTGGTGCTGAGGGGTGCGCAGATACTCATCGACACGACGCTGATCGTCCGGATTCAGTCGGCTGGTCATGATGGGCCTCGTCAGATAGACGTTTGTGACTGCACAAACGCTACAGCGTTCGTGCAAGCGCTTGAAACAAATGATAATGCTTTCTATCCCTGGCGCCGAGTGTACGCCATCGCAAACACACTCGGCAGTGGATCAAAGACTGATACCCACGTCGAACACGATGCTGCGCCCCAGGTTACCGCGCAGGAAGTCCGGCGCATCGGGGTGGGCGAACAGCACCCGGGCGAAGGTCGGCCCCACCAGCGACAGCGAGCGCCAACCCTGGCGCAGGTACTCGGTGGGCGGCGGGAAGTGGGTGTTGAGGTCGAGCACTTCGCGCTTTAGGCTGGAGAACGCGATGATGTCCAGTTCGCCCAGGTCCAGCCCGCGTTCCCGGTAGTTGTGCGCCTTTTTGCGCAAGGTCGGCGCCAGGCGCCCCAGCAGCTCCGCCGCGCTGATCCGCCGTGGGCGCGCCTCGCGGCGCACCAGTTGCGCCAGGGAGAACGCGCTGCGCCGGCGCTGCAGCTCTTCGCGCCACTCATCGTTCAGCCGCCGCCCCTCGTCGAGCACGAAAAACACCTCGAACGCCGCATCGCGAAACAACACGTCGGGCGGCTCCTGGCCGGCCGGCATGAATTCTTCGCTGCGATAGGGGATGTTCAGCCCCTGCAGCAACCGTTGGCACACCCACCGCTCACGCTCCCATTTGCGCGCATTGGAGAGAAAGGCGTTGGCTTGTTCGGCCTGGATGGTAAGCAGGCGTAGGTAGTCGGAGTCATCCATGGGAACAAGCTTAGTCGGCAATTGTGAACGTAAGAGCTTGTTTGGCCGTGGGAATCGGCGACAGGGTATAGACTCGAGAAAATGACAGCTCGAACGAGGTGGTGGTGATCAGCGCGCAGGTCTTGTCCGGCACCAGCCTGACCGTGGGTTGGCTGGTTTATCTACCGCTGTTGGGCTGGGCGGCGAGCCGTGTCCGTTGGGTGGAGTTGTTCACGGACAGACGGCGGCAGCATCTGCTGTTCGGCACGGTTTTCTGCCTGTTCGCCTTGTGGTTGGTGCGCCGCGATTTCGACACCGGCGTGTCGTATCACTTCATCGGCATGACGGCGGTGACCTTGCTGCTGGACTGGCCGCTGGCCGTGCTCGGTGGCTTCATGGCCCAGTTGGGCTTGCTGGTGCTGGGGCGTTATGACCTGGCGGCGCTGGGCGTGAATGGCCTGTTGCTGATCGGCCTGCCGGTGCTGGTGACCGAAGTGTGCGCGATCCTGGTCGAGCGGGCGCAGCCGCGCAACCTGTTCGTCTATATCTTCTGCGCGGGGTTTTTCCCGGCGGCGCTGACCGTGCTGGTGTGCCTGTTGGCCGCGCTGGGCCTGCTGTGGTGGGATGGCCTGTTCGCCATGCCGGAATGGCTCAGCGACTTCGTCGGTTACCTGTGGCTGATGATGTTCCCGGAGGCCTTCATCAACGGCATGGTGATCAGCGCTCTGGTGGTGTTTTGCCCCGAGTGGCTCGAAACCTTCAACCGCACCCGCTACCTGCAGGCCCCGTGGAAGGACGACGAACGCTGACTCCAGGCCCGCATCGGTACCCCCCACGTTGTGGGAGCGGCCTTGCCGGAGCGCCGGACCGGTCGGAAAGGGCTGCGCAGCAGCCCCAGGCTCGATGCAGCACTGCTGAAACCCAGGGGCCGCGTTGCGGCCCTTTCGCGACACAAGGCCGCTCCCACAAAAAGCCGCTCCTGCAAAAGCCCCCCATGCCTGCGCGATCAGTGCCGAGGCTCCAGATCCCCCGAATACAACTCATCTTCGGAATCTTCCGACCCCGGTATCTTGTGATCCTCCGCCGCCCAAGCCCCCAGGTCGATCAGCTTGCATCGATCCGAACAAAACGGCCGAAACGCGCTTTTCTCGTTCCATTCCACAGGTGCGCCGCAGGTAGGGCATTCGACGGTCAATGGCTGGCTCATGCCTGGCCTCCTCGTAAAGTCAGGTAAAAATCGTGCAGGCGATCGATCTGCCCATGCAGCGCAGCCAGGTCGTGGTCGTTCACCACCACATCGTCGGCATGCCGCAAGCGCTCTTCGCGGGCCAATTGCGCCTGCAATATGGCCTGCACCTGCTCGGGGCTGGTGTTGTCGCGCGCCAGGGTCCGCTGCACCTGCAGCGCCTGGGGCGCATCGATCACCAGCACCCGCTGGACCTTCTGGTACTGCCCCGACTCGATCAGCAACGGCGACACATACACCGCATACGGCGACTCCGCCTTGGCCAGGTAGCTGAAGATCTCCTGCCCGATCAACGGGTGCAGCAGGGCTTCCAGCCAACGCCGCTGCTCCGGGTCGGCAAAGATCTTCTGGCGCAGCGCCGAGCGATCCAGTTGCCCATCGTCCAGCAACACGCCAGCGCCAAAGCGCTCGACGATGCTCGCCAGCGCCGGCCGGCCAGGCTCGACCACCCAGCGCGCCGCCTGGTCGGCATCGACCAGGTGCACGCCAAGCTCGACGAAGCGCTCGGCAGCCGCGCTCTTGCCGCTGCCGATGCCGCCCGTGAGGCCGAGAATCCAGGGAGTGAAAGCTGCAGTGGTCATCAGAATCCAAGCAGTTGCAGGTAAGAGGCGTACATTTCATCACCCCAGAGCAGCGCAATCCACCCCGCGATGGCCAAATAGGGCCCAAACGGTATCGCCGTGCCCAGTGCCCGGCCACGCAAACGCAACAGGCACAGGCCAACCAGCGCCCCGACCAGCGACGACAGCACCAAGGTGACCGGCAGTATCTGCCAGCCACCCCAGGCGCCGATCATCGCCAGCAGCTTGAAGTCGCCATATCCCATGCCTTCCTTGCCCGTCACCAGCTTGAACGCCCAATACACCGTCCACAGGCTCAGATACCCGGCCACCGCTCCCCATACCGCATCGGCCAGCGGCACATAGGTGCCAAAGGCATTGGCGATCAGCCCCAGCCACAGCATCGGCAACACCAGCACATCCGGCAGTACCTGGTGCTCGGCGTCGATCAGGCTCAAGGCCAGCAGGCCCCAGGTCAATGGCAGGGCCAGCAACCCCGCGGCGCTGGCGCCGAAATGCCAGGCCACCACGCCTGACAGCAACGCGGTGGCCACTTCCACCAGCGGGTAGCGGGGGCTGATGCGCGTGTGGCAACTGGCGCACCGCCCCCGCAGGGCCACGTAGCTGAGCAGCGGGATGTTCTGCCAGGCCCGCACCGTCTGGCCACAATGCGGGCAGTGCGAAGCCGGCAAGCAGAGGTCGAAGCGCTCGTGCTCGGTGGCCGGCAGCCCGAGCACCTCCTGTGCGTCCCGCTGCCATTGCCGCTGCAGCATGATCGGCAGTCGATACACCACCACATTGAGGAAACTGCCCACCACCAGGCCGAGCACGCAGGCCAAGGTGATGAAATAGGCTGGCTGTTGCGCCAGCAAGGTCCACGCATTCATGATCAGATCAGGCTACCCAACTGGAAGATCGGCAAGTACATCGCCACTACCAGGCCGCCTACCAGCAGCCCGAGGATCAGCACGATGGACGGCTCCAGCAGGCGGGTCAACTGCTCCAGCGCCTGGCTGACCTGCTCGGCGTAATGCACAGCGGCCCGTTCCAGCATCTGGTCCAGCGTGCCGCTGGATTCGCCGATGCCCGTCAGTTGCACCAGCAGCGGCGGGAACAACGCCTCGCTGGCCATTGCCTGGCTCAGCCCCTGCCCATTGGCCATGGCCTGGCGGATGCGCAAAGTGGCCTGTTCATGCAACTCACTCCCACAGGCATTGGCCACTGTGCCCAGTGCGTCCAGCAAGGGCACCCCAGCGGCATAGGCCGTGGCCAGGCTACGACAAAACCGCGCCAATGCCGCTTGCCCGAGCAGTTGGCCAACCACCGGCAAACGCAACACCTGCTGAGATATCCACAAGCGTGCTGGCGCATGCCGCCGATGGAGCACATTTATCCCCACGCCCATCATCACCAGCAGCACCAACAAGAACAGGCCATATCGCGACAGCCCTGTGGATAAGTCGATGACCCATTGCGTATAGCCCGGCAATTCATTACCGAAGCCCGCGAACAGGTATTGGAACTGCGGGATCACCTCCAGCAGCAACAGCGTCGCCACCGCCAACCCCGTCAGCAACAGCAAGAGGGGATAGGCCATCGCCTTGCGTACCCGGCTGCGCAGTAGCTGGCGCTGCTCCAGCATGTCGGCCAGTTGTTCGAGTTGCCGATCGAGCGTGCCCGACTGTTCACCCACCCGCACCAGGTTGCAATACAGCCCATCGAACCAGCGCGGGTGGCGCTGCAACGCATCCGCCAGCCCCAGCCCAGCGCCCACATCCTGTTGCATGCGCGTCAGCAACTCGGCCTGAGCCTTGCTGCACCCACTGCGCCCCATCACCTCGAACGCCTGCAACAACGGCACCCCGGCCTTGAGCAAGGTCGCCAACTGCCGGCTGAAGCCCGCCGGGTCTGCCTTGCTTGCCGCCTGCGGCCAACGCCAGACCCACCGGCTGGCCGGTCGCACCCGGGCGATACGAATACCCTGCCGCTGCAGCCCGGCGCGCACGTACGCCGGGCTGCGCCCATGGGTTTCGCCGTTGATGGGCCGGCCATCGAGGTCGGTGCCGTGCCAGGCATACAGGTGTGTAGATCGTGCCATGCAAAGGTCCTTTTCTGCCCGTGCGCCGAGCCAGTTCCAGCCCGCACAGGTTCTGCGATCTTCAGATCACCCCAAATCCTTTGGGGGCGAGTCATCGAGGCGTCGAGCTGCCGCGAAGGGGCCAAAACAGCCACCGCAAATTCACGAAACAGCTTGCTCCGCCATTCATAGGGCATGTTTCCCTGGTGCTCACTAGAGTAGTTCAGGCGAGCCCGAATCCGTGGCTTGCAGGGGTGACAAAAGGTGTCTGTTCAGGCCTACTGCGCCGCTGCCGGCTTGGGGTAAGCACGACCTCAATGCGTACATGTTTGCAAAAGGAAGAGAGTGGATGAAAGGGCAACGCGGTATCACCCTGATCGAAATGATGATCGTCGTGGCGATCATCGGCATCCTCGCGACCATCGCCCTGCCGATGTACACCGACCACCAATCGCGCAGCAAGGCCGCGGCGGGGTTGCTGGAAATCTCGGCGCTGAAGACCCCGATGGACCTGCGCCTGAACGAAGGCAAGGACGTCGCCGACGTGGCTGCGCTGGGCGGCCAGGCGGGCACGGCGCATTGCGCGATCACCGCGCAGGGCAAGGCGGCCGAGGGCAGTGGCAGCATTACCTGCACCCTGGTGGATGCACCGGCCAATGTAGTGGGCAAGAGCGTGACCCTGACCCGCTCGGCCACGGGGTGGAGTTGCGCCACCACGGTCGAAGAGGACCTGGCGCCCAAAGGCTGCGCGGCAGCGGTGGGGGCGGGGAATAAGTAAGGCGAAACAGGGGTTTGCGTAACGACGGCGGCAGTGGTACGTTGCGCTACACGCCGGTGTAGCTCAGTCGGTAGAGCAGCGCACTCGTAACGCGAAGGTCGCAGGTTCGATTCCTGTCTCCGGCACCACACATCAAGGCTTGCAGCGATGCAGGCCTTTTTTGTGTCTCGAACACGGCGATGATCTCTGCAGCTCGCCGAACACATTGCCGGGCGCAGGTAGTCTGACCTTATCCAGACAAATCCTCGAGGTTGGTCTCGGAGGGCTGCAAACGCGCTTACGAGTCCGCCGTTTTCCAGTTATGAATCGACGGTTTTTGAGATAACCGATCTCCAGCATTCCGGTTACGTCCAATGTTCACGGGGGTAAAACCCAAAGTTTTCTAGATATTGATTTCGCCGCCTAGAGATAACTCCAGGATCCCGCCCGATCCATCGCCAAGCGAGCCTCTCAAAAATCCCCCTCCTCCTGTGGGAGCGGGCTTGCCCCGCGAACACGGGCGCAGCCCGTGCCACCCACCCCCACACAAGACCTAAGCATCCGTCCCTATTTCCTTATCAGCCCCAAAGTTTCGCAGCCTGCGGCACCCCGCCATAACCATAAGCCGTAGCTCGCACATCTATCAGGTGAACGTTCGAATGCGGATGCACATTCCCGATACGCTCCGAAAGCAATTCATACGACTCCCGCTGATACCGCCGTTTCTGCTCCACCGTCGTCGTCTCGTCGGTGATCGTAACCTCCAGGCGAAAGCTATTCCTCCCCAAGCTCTCAAGCGATTCACTGTCGATGAACCACAATCCAGAATCGACGAACCGAACGATCACCATCGTTTGTGAAGGCTGCTTGTCCAGCACGCGTGCAGTCAGTGCAGTCAGCTCACGGCTGAGTTGGGACGCCAAGGCAGTATCTGGCGCGCCGGATAAGGTCAGGGTGATACCAGGCATTTCGGTAATCCTCGTAGGTGGTGTGCCTGTAACTTAGCCTTTGAACATCATCCTAAAAAGCGGGAAAATCAGTGCTCATCTTCCTGCTTATCCGGAACCTCCATGTACCACTTCGACCTGGCCCACCTCCACGTCTACCTGGCGGTCTGTGACGCAGGCAGCATCTCTGCAGCCGCTCCATCCCTGTTTCGCTCGACCTCCGCCATCAGCGAACAGCTGCGAAAGCTGGAAGGTGCCGTTGGCGTCGAGTTGCTCATTCGCGGCAAGCAAGGCGTTCGTCCCACTCCTGCGGGTGAACGACTTTTGCGCCACGCCAGGCAAATCCTCACCCTGGGCGAGCGGGCGCTGTCCGATGTTCGAGGCGAACAGTTCGAAGGGGAGATACGCCTGGCGATCACCGATTACTTCCGCCCCGACGACATTGCCGGTCTGCTGAAAAAACTACGTGAATGGCATCCACGGCTTCGACTTCATGTAGTGATGAAAAAGAGCCTGGAAATTGATCAGGCCAGTGACTACCTGGACATTGGCTTGGCCATGCGTTTTAACGAGCGCGTGACCACATCCAACACCTTTGAGGTGAGGCAGGAACCACTGCAATGGGTCGCCGCTGCTGGCTGGGTTCCAGAGCCTGGGCAGCCGCTGCCACTGCTCGCGATCAGCGGGTGCGGATTGTCGGAGTACAGTTGCCAGGTGTTGGAACGGGCCCATGTCGATTACGAGATCGTTTACTCGACTTCAGGGGTGGCGGGGTTGCAGTCGGCATTGAGGGCAGGGCTTGGCATTGCGTGTCTTAATGCGAGTGCTGTACCGCAGGGGGTGGAGCCTTACAGGACTGGCTTGCCGGTGTTGGCGCAGGCCAGGTTCTTGCTGCTTCCTCCGCGCAAGGGGGAGTCTGCGCTAGTGGAAAATGTGCGGCGATTGTTGCAGGGTTATCTCGCATAGGGTTCGGGGCGAGACATCACAGTTTCAGGCTAATGGACATGAATGTTGGTCTTGCCCCGTGAGTATCCGGGTTGGCTTCTCAGGCTAGGGAAACGCTATGACTGATGAAAAACAAGATGATCGCCCTGTTTACCAAGCCGCCTGCCATTGTGGAACAGTGCGGTTTTCACTGCGCTTGACCGATGGTCTGCGTACCGCGCGCAGGTGCAACTGCTCGCTCTGCCGTATGCGGGGGGCCGTGGTGGTGTCGGCCAATCTGGGCGATATCACTGTCACCCAAGGGGAAGAGGCGCTGACCCTTTATCAGTTCCATACACGGGAAGCCAAGCACTACTTCTGCTCGAAGTGCGGCATCTACACCTTCCACCAACGGCGTTCTGCGCCGGACCAGTATGGGGTCAATGTTGCTTGTATTGAGGGGATGAGCCCGTTTGATTTTGCAGAGGTGGCTGTTAGTGAAGGGCGTGTTCATCCCAAGGATCGGGTAGGCGGGGGCGCGGAGGTTGCGGGATGGTTGCGGTACGAAGGTAATTCGGACTGTGGTCAAGGGTGAGGGCTGATTGAGGGACATTTGCTTTGACGCTTTTGGTGAAAGCCAATCCGTCCCTTTTTTCTTCCCCTGGTTTTCGATGGCCATTGGAATAATAACGCTTGCCCATTAATTTCTGTTACGAAGGTCTGAACTGGTCGAGTGCAGTTACTCGAGATTGATCTGGGGCATTCATGCGTCGTATTGCAGGGTTTTCTGCATAAATGCATTCTGCAGCGTTACACCCCGACAGACCGGAAACCTGCGCTGCACCACATGAAACCCGTGCGATACAAAGAACGCTTCAGCTGTTTTGCTGACATTTGAAGTAAGCTCGACAATATCAAGTGACTTAGCTTCTTCATGGATTCGCTTCATGAGTAAAGAGCCTATCCCTTGACGCGGATGAGTACCCGACACAAAAAAGTGGTCGATATATCCGTTCGGTTGAATATCAGCGTAACCCACTATTTCCCCGTCAATCTCAGCCACGAACGGGCGAAGATCTTGGAGGTGTTCCGCCCAGAGCTTCGGATCAAGATCGACAGGCGCCCAGGCATCGACCTGATCGTGAGTGTAATCGCGTGACGCGGTGTCATGAATGGCAGAGTAAAAGCACGGAACAGCGCAATCTCATCTCCGGTTCTGAATCGTCGAATCATCATGTGATCCTCGCAAGGCTTCCTCAAAAAGGGAGAGTTTGCCATACCACCCGCATAGCTGACGCGCTAACTGAAATCAAGCAAGCTTGAAAGGCCGTCCGTGCTGGGCATGTGGAATCGATGTAAGAATAAGAACAGGCCAGACGCAGCCTCGCGCGACTTGGAACTGCGACTAGCCTATTGAAAATCAGATTTCCCCACTTCCTTGTAGTCCATTTCCCAAAGATACTTCCCACACCTATTTTCCGTTGCGGTCCTACACACAAGCGTCCTAGTCTCGATTCGTCGCTGCAATCAGCGATCGGCTTTGACAGGCCGCGAGGTATATAGGTATGCAGCGCCGTTTATGGCAGCTGTGCGTGCGGGCACGCTTGCGTGCGCCGGTTCTTCCTATATCCGCCGGTCTGTCAACCCACGCACAGTTGCCACCCCTACGTTTGACAGCGACGCGGAGGCATCAAACCGGAGATATAGGAATGTTGAAACTGGTTCCCGATCCACCTCAAAGCCCCAGCCCCCTGGAGGTCGCCTTCAAGATCGCCGCAGACCACAGCCTCTGCGCGGAAGGTGCCGCTCACCAGGCCGTCCTGCTGCAGTTCCACGCACCAGCCAAGCTGCTGACCATAACGTCAAAGCACGAGCCAGAAACCTTACGAAAGCCGGTCAACCCAGCGTTGCCACACATCCGGATTCCGGCGAATCGTCAAACGTTGCACTGAGCCGAAGCCTGTTTTGTCTGGCAGGGCCTCTTCGCGGGCAAGCCCGCTCCTACAGGGTTTGGCGGCGGCTGTTGTCGTGCGGCGTTGAGCATGTGGGCACGGGGATCGCGTGACGACCAGCCCGGGCAATCCAATGGCTTCTACTCATCCGCATCGACACCAAGTTTCGCCTGGTCTGGCTCCAGTGCTGGCAAACCAGCGTTCCCCTTGGGCGGCGTAACTTGACAAACCGGGCGTCGCTCCTGCGGGGCGTTGGTTTGCCATGGCAACGAGCCGAGGCGCTGGGGTCAGCCCAGGCACCTAGATAGTCAGGGAGATACAACCATGTCCACGGACGATAACGACAGCAAAACCACTGTCGGCAAGACCAGGTTTTACCAGGGCGAAGGCCACACCCAACCACTGTTCTGCGTCGAATCCGGCATTCCCTGCCAGCACGCGCATGAACAGGCGTCGGAATTGATGGGCTATGTGCGTGACTTGACCCTCAATGGCCTGATGGAGGAGGACTCGTCATCGCTCTGGGCAGCACACTATCTGAGCGCGTTGGCCAAGGCACTGATGGATGATGCCGAGTTGGGGATGATGCGCTAGGCGCAGGGCAGTAGCTGCGCTGCGCTCCAAACCGGCCAGGCGGATTTCGCGCGGGGATGACTTCACGGCGTGCCGTTGCGACCATGAAGGCGGAAGCCGGCACGCTCGCTCAGGCGCTCGTAGTAGGCGCTCACCGCAGGAAAGTCCGTATGGCTCAGCGGCGTTTCGAACCAGCGGTTCACCGAAAGGCCGATCGGGATATCCGCCAGGGAAAACTCGCCGCCACTGACGTACGCGCCCGTGGTGTCGAGTTGTCTGTCCAGGATCGCCATGTGCCTGGTCCACTCTCGACACCCTTGTGCCAGGGCTTCTGGGTCCTGATGGGCAGCACTTCGCCTGACCAGCGACATGAAGGCGTAGCTCCATGACTTGTTGAAGTCGCTAGCCTGCCAATCCATCCACTGATCTACCCGGGCCCTGGCTTTTGCCTCTTTCGGATAAAGATGAACGGCGTCGGCCCGGTTCGCCAGGTAGCGGATGATCGTGTTGGACTCCCAGACCACGAACCCATCGTCCTCGATCACCGGCACCATCGCGTTGGGGTTCAGCGCCATGAATTCGGGGGTGGCGGTGTCCCTGAAGCCAGAACCCCAGTCGTGTCGCTCGAAGGGAATCTGCAACTCGGCACAGGTCCAGAGCACCTTGCGCACGTTGATCGAGGAAGCCTTGCCCAGTATTTGTAGCATTTCATGTCCTTATGATCGGGGAACGGATACTTCGTATGGATCCCGTTCTTGTCAGTAATATGTCCTGGAATTAGAGATTGTCTACGTGTTCAGGTGCCATTCAAGCATCCACTGCAAACACAGGGACCGATGCAGGCTGTGAGGTTGGCCGTGGTTCCTGTGAGCGGGCTTGTCCTGCGAAGAGGCCGGCCCATGAAACGGCGTTGTCTGGCACGGGCTACGCCCGTGTTCGCGGGCAAGCCCGCTCCTACAGGGGAGTTGATAAAGCCACTGAACACGCCTTTGTCACCCCCGACATGCGATTGCTGGCCCAGCATCAGTGATGCCACAATGCCGTCCACGCCTTGCGCACTAACAATAAGCGCGATTCAGGGACGATCAATATGCGCAGCCTCTGTTGCTCCTCTAGCACGCCATGCCCGCCGGAGAGACTTCTGCTGGTTCGGCTGCGTCGACTGCTGTGTTTCGGGCTGCTCTGGGTTCAGGCTGCGTGGGCGAGCCCGGCCAACCAACCCAATGGCGGCCTACAGGTCATTGATGTACAGCTACGTTGGACGCACCAGTTTCAATTTGCCGGCTACTACGCCGCCATCGCACAGGGCTATTACCGCGAAGAAGGGCTGGAAGTGCGCTTGCACGAGGGCGGCCCCAACATTACGCCGGTCGAGGAAGTGCTCTCCGGGCGGGCCCAATACGGCGAAGCCAATAGCGAACTGCTCTACGCACGCCTGAATGGAAAGCCGTTGGTTGCGCTGGCGGTAATATTCCAGCATTCCCCCTCCGTGCTGCTGGCGCGTACCGACAACGATGTTCGCACTGTGCACGACTTGATCGGCAAGCCGGTGATGTTGATGGATGCACAGACCGATGCCGATTTTCTCGCGATGTTCCGCAGCGAGGGTATACCTCCTGAGAAACTGAACCTGCTACCCAGCAGTTATAAAGTCGAGGATCTGGCCAACGGCAAAGTGACGGCGTTCAACTCGTACCTGACCAACGAGCCTTTCTACCTGCAACAGCGCGGCGTGGCGTACAACGTTATTTCGCCCGCCACCTACGGGATAGATTTCTACAGCGACATCCTGTTCACCAGCCAGTCCGAGATCGACGACAATCCGCAGCGGGTCGAGGCTTTGCGCCGCGCCACGTTACGGGGCTGGCGCTACGCGATGGATAACCCCGAACAGATCATCGACCTGCTGATCGATCAGTATGCGGTGCAGAAAAGCCGCGCCCACCTCGAATTTGAAGCTAAAGCGATGCGTCCTCTGGTGGTATCCGACTTGATCGAGATCGGCCATATGAATCCAGGGCGCTGGCAACGTATGGCTGAAACTTTCCTCGAATTGGGCATGGTCAGCGATATCAAGGGGCTGGAAAACTTCATTTATGATCCCAACCCGCCTCAGCTCGTCGAGCGGCTGCGCAAGACGATCATCCTGATCAGTATTGGCTGCGCGCTGGCGCTGATGTTCACGTTGGTGCTGCTGAACGTTCAGCGCCATCTGCGTAAAGAGATTAAATTACGCAAGCTCGCCGAAGAGGAAGTCCGCAAGCTGGCCTTCTATGACAGCCTGACGGGCTTACCCAATCGCAATAGTTTCATTCCCTTCGCCAGCCAGAAGCTGCTCGACGCCAAGCGGCATGGCGAGCAATTGGCGCTGTGCTACATCGATTTGAACAACTTCAAGCAGATCAATGACTGTTTCGGCCATCAGGCGGGCGATGCCATCCTGATCCATGCAGCTTCGGCGATCAAATCCCATATCCGCGAGTTTGAAATCGCCGCGCGTATGGGCGGTGACGAGTTTGTCTTGCTACTCGACGGTGCGCATTGCAGAAGCGATATCCAGCGCATTACCCAGGAGATCTGTGAGGCCGTTGCCTTGCCCATCCCTTGGAAAAACAGCCATATCAACGTCAGCGGGAGCCTAGGGTTGGCTTGGTACCCGGAAGATGGCGAACACCTCGACGAACTGATCTTCAAGGCCGACACTGCCATGTTCCAAAGCAAGGCCAGTATCACAGCGCAGGCATGAAGCTCCCTGCGCACCGCCCACGGTCTTCAGTCTTGATGCCGGATGGATGCCTGGCAACCGACCGGAAAATTCACTGAGTTTGCGATGAAACATTCGTGATGCGCCTGGTCATGTAGGCGCATGGCCAGATCGATATCCGAGTGTTTGCTGATGACGACCTGTGGCCGTAGTTGGGCCTCCCGGAAATGCCCTTTGCGCTCGCCATTCCCTTCGCTCATCCACGCAACGGGCTGGTCGACATACTCCAGCACGTTCACCTTGTTCACGGCGCAAATGTGCAGGTACCAAAGTTTGTGACAGGCAGAAAGCGAGGCGAGCAGCAGGTCTTCCGGGTTCCAGCGTTGGGCATCGCCGCGAAAGGCGGGGTCGGCGGAGCCGAGAATGGAAGCCTTGCCGGAGGCTTCGATGATGAAGTCGCGCTGGTAGGCCGTATAGCTGGCCGTCCCTTCACCGGTGTTTCCCTGCCAGCTTACGTCGACGGTGTAAGTATGTTCCTTCATATTCCCTCGCTTATCGATGAATGAAAAACGCAGCTGTCTCCTTTATACCCGAGCTATTACCCCTTTGACGTCAACTGCCCGAACGGCACGATGGAATGCGGCGGCATCGCCTGGCTCAGCCCGCGTCGCCAGTACCCCAGGTCATGCCAGCGCCCATGCTTGAACCCCACTTCCGGATACGTACCAATATGCGTGAACCCCAACGCCTCATGCAGCCCCACGCTGCCTTCGTTGGGTAGTGCGATGCCAGCATGCGCCGCATGAAACCCCTGGCGCTCCAAGATTGGCAACAACCGCTCATACAACGCCCGGCCAATGCCACTGCGATGGGCATGGCCCGCGATATACACCGTGACATCCACCGACCACTGATAAGCCTCCCGAGCACGGTGCTGGCTGGCATACGCATAGCCAACCACTTGGCCATCCCGCTCCGCCACCAGGTAGGGATACAGCGGCAACGTGGCTTCGATGCGCTTGGCCATCTCTGCAGCCGATGGCGGCTCCAGCTCGAAGGAGATTGCCGTATCCCGCACCACGGGGGCGTAGATGGCCTGGATTGCAGCGGCGTCCGCTGGCGCCGCGACTCGGATGTTGATCATGGGGGCTCCTGAAGGCTAGATGGACCGTTGGTTAACACGCGTGGAGAGCGCGTCGGCACTTTCCTTGCGTTCGGAGTACCGATCCACCATATACGCCTCCCGTCCCCGCACCAGCAGCGTGAACTTCATCAGCTCTTCCATCACATCGACCACGCGGTCGTAGTACGAGGATGGCTTCATGCGCCCGTTTTCGTCGAACTCCAGGAATGCCTTGGGCACGGACGACTGGTTGGGGATCGTGATCATGCGCATCCAGCGGCCCAGCACACGCAGCTGATTGACCGTGTTGAACGACTGCGAGCCGCCGCACACCTGCATCACCGCCAGGGTCTTGCCCTGGGAGGGGCGCACCGCGCCCAGCGCCAGGGGTATCCAGTCGATCTGCGCCTTGAACACGGCGGACATCGCGCCGTGGCGCTCGGGCGAACACCACACCTGGCCTTCCGACCACATCACCAGGTCACGTAGTTGCTGCACCTTTGGATGGTCGATCGGCGCGTCATCGGGCAGCGGCAGGCCGGAGGGGTCGAAGACGACCGTTTCGGCGCCCATCAGCTCCAGAATACGCGCAGCTTCCTGGGTCAGCAGACGGCTGAACGAGCGCTCGCGGGTCGACCCGTAGAGCAGCAGGATGCGCGGCTTGTGGGCTGGCGCCGCCTGCCGGGTGAGCTTGTCCAGGCTCGGCGCATCGAACAGGTCGAGGTCCAGGCTTGGGTAGTCCTGCGGGGGCTGCGTCGGGAAGTCGGTCATCAGCGTTCTCCAATCCGGTCCAGTGCGAGCTTGAGCTCGGTGGGGCCGAGCGCACTGTGGTCGAGGGCGAAGAAGGCGGCGAAGCGCCTGCGGATATGGGCGACGGTGGCGTCGAAGGCCGCCTGGACGTCCTCATCGCTGCCTTGCACGTCCGACGGATCCGAAAGGCCCCAGTGGCTTTTCACCGACGGGCCGAAGAACACCGGGCAAGGCTCGCCGTTCGCCTTGTCGCACACGGTGATGACGATGTCGGGAGGGCTGTCCTGGAAGCTTTCGGAGCCTTTGCTGTACAGCGCAGAGGTATCCACCCCGAGGCCGTCGAGCGTGCTCACTGCTCGTGGGTTCAAGCGCCCGCTGGGGAAGCTGCCGGAACTCACGGCGGTCATGCCGGCGGGGGCGAGGTGATTGAACAGGCCCTCGCAGAGCACGCTGCGGCAACTGTTGGCGGTACACATGAACAAGACTTTCATGCAGGGCTCCTAGGCAGTGAGGCTCAGCCGCACGGCCAGCGCGGCCAGGGTCACGAGCAGGATCGGCAGGGTCAGCAGGGTGCCCACCTTGAAGTAGTAACCCCAGGTGATGCGGATGTTCTTCTGCGCCAGCACGTGCAGCCACAGCAAGGTGGCGAGGCTGCCGATGGGGGTGAACTTCGGGCCCAGGTCGCAGCCGATGACATTGGCGTACACCATCGCTTGATGGACCACGCCGGTGGCTTCGCTGCCCTGGATCGAAAGTGCGCCGATGAGCACGCTGGGCATGTTGTTCATCACCGAGGACAACAGCGCCGCCGCGACACCCGTGCCCAGGGTGGCGGCCCACAGGCCAAGGCCTGCGAGCAGGTTGAGCAGGGCGGTGAAGGCCTCGGTCAGCCCGGCGTTGCGCAAGCCATAGACCACCAGGTACATGCCCAGGGAAAACACCACCACTTGCCATGGCGCATGCCTGATGACCTTGCGGGTGGAGATGACGTGGCCCTTGCCGGCGATCACCAGCAGGATCACCGCGCACACCGCCGCGACCACGCTGATGGGGATGCCCATCGGCTCCAGCGCGAACAGGCCGGCCAGCAGCAGGGCCAGCACCCACCAGCCGGCGATGAACGTGGCCGGGTCGCGGATGGCGCGTTTGGGCTCGGCCAGTTGGCGGGGGTTGTATTGGGCGGGGATGTCCTTCTTGTAGAACAGCCAGAGCATCAGCAACGTAGCCGCGACGCTCACCAGGTTCACCGGCCACATCACCGAGGCGTACTCGCCGAAGCCCACGCCGAAGAAGTCGGCGGAAACGATGTTCACTAGGTTGGACACGACCATGGGCAGGCTGGCGGTGTCGGCGATGAAGCCCGCAGCCATGACGAAGGCGAGGGTGGCGGCAGGGCTGAAGCGCAGGGCGGTGAGCATGGCGATGACGATGGGTGTGAGGATCAGCGCCGCGCCGTCGTTGGCGAACAGGGCCGATACGGCAGCGCCCAGCAGCACCATCAGTGCGAACAGCCGCCCGCCGTGGCCCCGCCCCCAGCGTGCCATGTGCAGGGCCGCCCACTCGAAGAAGCCGGCTTCATCGAGCAGCAGGCTGATGATGATGACCGCGATGAACGTGGCCGTGGCGTTCCACACGATGTGCCAGACCACGGGCACGTCGCCGAGGCTGACCACGCCGGTGAGCAGCGCCAAGATCGCCCCGGCGGCAGCGCTCCAGCCAACGCCGAGGCCCTTGGGCTGCCAGATGACCAGGGTGAGGGTGAAGATGAAGATCAGGGCGGCGATGAGCATTGGCGGACCTCAGCAGCACGAAACGTGTCGGACGGGGCGACCTTCCATGGAGGCAAGGCGCGCTTGGTCGCCATGCACCCAATTGCGGTGCGCTTCGAGCGTTACCTGGAGGACATGGGTGATCCACTCGGGGAGTTCGGGGTGCAGCCGGTAGTAGATCCACTGGCCCTGGCGGCGATCCTCCAGCAGCCCACAGGCCCGAAGCTGGGCCAGGTGGCGGGAGACTTTCGGCTGGTTGTCATCGAGTGCCCAGATCAGCTCGCACACGCACAGCTCGCCTTCTGCGAACAGCATCAGCATGATCCGCGCCCGGGTTTCATCACCGAGGCACTTGAATACAGCAGGAGGGGAGAGGGGCATGGGGGCCTTTCATCTGTAGATTCGAATATTCGGATTTACGCATATATAGATCTGGGTTGCAAAGGCCTCCGGTCATCTGCCTTTGGCTCCTCGGAGCGGATGAATCGAATGTGATATTTTGCGCGTCCTTCAATCGACTTCAGGAAGAGGTCTCATGCAATTCGCTTTTGTTGCAAACGAACTTAAAGAAGAGCAAGCACAGGACCGCAACCCCGCTTGCAGATCGGTTCAGCGCAAGGGGCTGAACATTCTGGCTGCCGCTGTGTTCGCCACTCTCACCAGCACGGCCACATTGGCAGCAGACGACATTTCGGGCGTCGCCATCGGTTCTTCGTTGGCAGAGGCCAAGGCGGCCATCGCCGAGGCGAACGCCAACTATGAAATCACCCCGTTGATGCTTACCAATGGCCAGGAAGCCGGTGTCACGGCAAAAACCAACGACCTGATGCCATGGACGGGCTCCAACAACGCAGGCGGGCCTTCGGACGAGTTTGCAGCGTTACTCAATGATGCTGGCAAGGTCTGGTTCGTCGCCCGCGTGCAACGCTTCGACAAAGGGGGGCGCATCAAGCTCGATGCGCTCAAGGAGGCCTTGATCGAGAAGTTCGGCCAGCCTTCGGGCACGACGAAAATCGGCACGCTCGGCTTCAACTGGCAGTACTTCCGCGACGGTAAGCAATGGACCGGATCGGGCGTGGCGCCATGTCAAGGAAACGGCACCACCACCACTATTCCGGGCGTATCGGTCACCGCTCCGCGCTCCTTCAGCCCCAAATGCGGCAAGATCGTTTCGGTTCACGCTGCGACGCAACCTGACATGATGGTGCCGTATTACACGATCACTATCACCGATGCCAAAGGCATGTTCGATGAACTCGCGGCACGGGATGCGAAGGAAGAAGCCGACCGTAAGCAGAAACTGGCCGACGAACAAGCGAAGGCCGTGAAGCCGAAAATCTGAGGTTCAGCCTCGGCCAGAGGCATCCCTTGCGCAGCTATGCGCTCTCATAGAAAAAACATAACTAATTGATTTATCAGGGATCTGTAGGAGCGGGCTTGTCCCGCGAACACCGGCGAAGCCGGTGCCATCCACCGCGTCGCCCCATTCGCGGGACAAGCCCGCTCCCACAGGACCACCGCTGTCTCAGTTTCGGCGCAGTATCTGTAGGAGCGGGTTTACCCGCGAACACGGGCGCAGCCCGTGCCATACCCTGGCGGTGTTGCCTTACGTAATTGGCATCACACTCGGCGATGCTCGTTGTCGGCCACATCGGGATCCAGTTTCTTGCGCACCAGTGCCATATAGAGGGCCGATTCGCCCTTGGCTGCATCGATGTAGTTGGCGCTGTTCATGTCGAACAGCAACGTCGGCTCGGCCACCAACTCCAGTTTGGGTGCGTTTGCGTACCACTCGTTGTCGTCTTGCAGCCCATGCTTGAAGGCTTCGAGCATGCGCTGGCAATTGTCGAAATCCTTGTGCCGGACATATCCGCCACTTTGGTCATCGTAGAAGTTATGGAACACCAGCAGCACGATACCCCAGCGATTGGCTTGCTCGTTCCATTGCGTGTTGGGGATGAATTTTTCCAGGTCGTAGCGAATTTCGTAGATCTTCTGGTAGGCATTCTTGTTGTTGTGGACAACTTTGAATTCCAGCGCGTGTGGTGGCTGCTCAGCGAGTTGGTCTTCGACCCAGATATCCACCTTCTTGCGCTCGGCAGCCACCAGCCAGCGGGGCACATTGTGGCGCTCGCTCAAAGGCTCCCCCAGGTCGAAGCGATCACGGTGGATGTCCAGCAATGCAGCCGCCTCGAGGCTGAGCCACAACTCAGGCGCAGTGGTAACGGCCATGGATGCGAGCATGCGACGGCGCTCTTCCTGCTGGAGGTGGGTAATCAGGAATTCAAAGAATGAAGGTACGAAAGACATGGAATGGCATCTGCTATGTGAAAGCCTATGGAAGGGCGTGTGGTAATGGCTAAATAGCATTACGCGAGATTGCGTGTCGACCACAGGCGGCGTGGCGGACAGACTGCCAAGCACGGTAGAGGAGAATGACGGTTTGCATGATGGAGGGCATGTGTCGTCCCTCAGACCTCGATGACCAGTCTCGATTTCCGTGGTTTGCTCTAGAAGAACGTATCGGGCCACACCAGTGGGATCCCCCCGAGCACGACCAGTACGGCCTGTACCCCGACGGTCACCAACACTTCCTTGGGTGAGCGGCGGATGAACCAGTAGACCGCGTTCAACAGCATCGATACCAGGTTGGTGAGCCACAGCACGGCGAGCGCCAGGATGCCGCGTATGTCGATAGGCGAGCTGGTGCGTGACATCAGCACATACAGCGCCAGGGCGGCGCCGAATAGCACCACCGCGATCGAGAAGAAGGCCAGGCGGCGGGTAAACCGTAGAGCGTCATCGGGCATCATGCCGGGTGCTTTCCTTGAATGAAGAGCGCTTGGGACTACGCGCAGCCTGGATTATTCTGCGCAGCCTGCATCGGGGTTTACAAGGACGTCCATGATCCCTATCGACATGCCGCTCATGCTGCTCGGCTACATGATCTTCATCTTTTCCGAAGTGTTCCTCTGGCTGCTGATCGCCTGGCTGGTGGCCTGGCTGATCCCGCGCAGCCGACGCTACATGCTGGCGCGGCGTTGGCGCTACGGGCTGCTGGGCGTGCTGCTGGCGGTGGGCTGCGTACCCTATGTCGAACTCAACTTCAGTCACTGGCAGGAATGGCGCGCGCACAATCCGCGCCTGGAGCATGAGGAAGTACTCGGCGACCTGGTGCTGCCGGCAGGCACCCGCGTCCACCTGGACTACCCGGAGCCGACCAACGACTGGACGGGCAAGCCGCTTCCTTATGGCCTGCAGAGCTTGGACGGCGCCGAATTCGAGTGCGCTCCGGGCAACATCAAGGGCTTCCAGGTACGCAGCCTCAAACTAAGGGGTTACGACGCGACGCTGCAGACGCTGGCCGCGCACGAGATAGAAGGATGGCGCTGCGAGGCCGGGCAGGTCGAGTTCAAGATCTCGCCCAAGGCGCAATTGAGGTTCGCCGACTGGCAGCTGTACCACTGCACCCTGGCGGCAGGTACGAAACTGGGGGGCATCGTCTGGCCGGGGCCGGTGACGCTGTTTCTCGACCGCGACGGATGGGATGCCAGGGCCGACGAGGCTTCGATCACCCAGCTGGGCATGGCGCTGCGCTGGTTCAGCATGCGCGGTGAGCGCCCTTACGGGCCGGCGAGAGGCTGGGACGGCACGCTCAACCAACCCGCCGATTTCGGCCCGGTGCAGTACCCCGCCGATGTTCATGTGGAGCACTACAAGGGCCAGTTGCTGTTCAGCGTGCCGGTTGATGCGCAAGCCCTGGACCGACGCACCAACACCCCCATCGAGGGCGGTAACACCGTGGTGCACAGCCTGGCGGGAGACGTGCTGCAGGTGCGTCCGAGCCGCAAGCTGGGCGATCCGTATCCCGATGCGGTCGTGGTGCCCTGAACGCCGGCAGGTGTCCAAGGTGGGGCAGCAGTGTTCAGTAGAAGTCGTAGTACAAAGCCCAGGCACCCGTGGTGGGGTTTTTCCAGAACATCAGGCTGCCACTGTCCACCACGTTCAGGTTTATCTTGGCATCCGAGCAGATCTGAAACACGAACTCGAATCCTTCCTCGGGCTCCACTCCCGACTGGCAGAACGACGGGTAACCGCCGATCTTGTGCTCGTAGCAATGGGTGACCAGGTCATAGTAGCAGTCGAGCTTGCCCTGGCGTTCCAGTTCTAGGACATGGTCCTCGACCTCCACCGGAACTCCGCCGCCGTCCCACAGCGGCCAGTCCTCGGCGATCCGCTCGGCTTTCAATGGGAAGGGCTTGAGGTGCGAGTGGGGGACGGTGAGGTCTTTGCGCACCAAGGTTTGGTCATCGCGGTATTCGCGAACCAGCCAGTTGCTGCCCATTGGTTCGAAGGGCTGGGGCAGGCGCTGCGAGAGGAACACGGTCAGTACCCGTATCCCTTTCAGGGCCGGACTACAGTAGGGCAGTGCGGGCAGGTGGAACTGCGCATAGGGCAGCATCTGCTCGCCTGCTTCGTCAAGCGGGATGTCTTCGCCGGGCCGGAATAGGAAGACCTTGCCGAGCCAGCTTTCATTGTCTTGATGGGTCGGCCTGAAACCACCGGCTACGAACTTCGTGGCGGGGCGGACCAGGCATCGTTTGATCGCTTCGATGTCCATATCGTACTCCTGCGGACAGTTTCGATGTTGCTGCCATTCATACGAGCATGTGACTCTTTCATGCGAGCCCTTATGTGTGTCTGATTGTCACTCGCTGAGGTAGCCCATCGGGTTCGCCACATCAAGGCGATCGGTAGCCGTTCTTCAGTGGGGTTCCCGGCGCCAGAGTCAGCCTTCCTTGCCCAGCACATAGCGGTCGAACTGCTCGATATGCTCGTCGAGATTGTCTTCGAGCATCAGCCGATACTGTTCGCAGAAGTACTTCATCAGTTCTGCCTTGGCCTCTGCCATCTGCGCTGCCGACTTGAAACTGCGGGCACTCATCCAGGCGTTGAAGCGTGCGGCGGCGAAGGTCGTCGAAGCACTGACCCGGCCGAGGTCCTCGAGTTTTTCGATCTGTTCGTTGGCCAGCTGGATGTGCGCGTCGGCGCGGTCGTAGAAGGCCTGGTCGGTGGGCTGGGTCATGAGGGGTACCTGTTTGCCAATGTCGGTGTTGCCTGGTCGGGAGGTGAGCCAGCAAAGCCTACCAGACCTGGTCGCAGCTGAGCGGATGCGCCCGCCTGGCAGGCGGTCATTCCGAACTGTGCACCACCACCAGCAACTCCGCCTGCACCTCTGAAACGGTACGAATGCGGTGCGACTTCTGCGCGTTGAAATGCAGTGCATCGCCTTGCTCCAAGGTCAGGCGCTCGTTGCCGAAATCGACCTCGACACTGCCGCGGTGGACGAAGATGAACTCCTCGCCCAGATGCTCCTTGAACGCCGAATGCCCGAACGAGCGCGGCGGATAGACCATGAACGGCAGCAATGCGCGCTGGCCGATGTGCCGCGCCAGCGGCACGTGGGCCGACCCCGGCTGTTCGCCAGACACGCCGGGCTGCTGCCGGCGAACCAGGCTGTAGCCCTCGGCCGGCACGGCTTCGTCACTGAACAATTCCTCCGCCTGGACATTCAGCGCCTTGGCCAGTTTCAGCGCCACGGCGATCGACGGCGAGCTCATGCCGCGCTCGACCTTGGACAGGTAGCTCTTGGTCAATCCGGTCTGCCCGGCCAACTGCTCCAGGGTCATGCCCATCTTCTTACGCAAAATTCTCAGCTGCACCGACATCCAGGGCTGTTCCTTCGAAATTGATGACACACACATCTTGAATATGACACAAGGTGTCATTAGGATTACCAAGTGTCCTGAAGCCGTTGCAGCGGCCGCCAGGCAAACATCGCCTACTTTTTGATCAGGTGCCGCTCGTGACTACGACTATGCAAACCCCCAAGGACCAGCTCGTCCAGCTCGCAGAAAAGCAGATGCTGACGGCGCTGGTCGATAACACCTATACCCCACGGCAGAAGCTCGCGTTGACCTGCCGCATTCTCTTCGACGGCGGCCACGACTCGGGCCTGGCCGGACAGATCACGGCGCGGGCAGAAGAGGCGGGGACCTATTATACGCAACAGCTTGGCCTGGGCTTCGACGAGATATCGGCGAGCAACCTGCTGGTGGTGGACGAGGATCTCAACGTGCTCAGCGGCCGCGGCATGGCCAATCCGGCCAATCGCTTCCACAGCTGGTTGTACCGCGCGCGCCAGGATGTGAACTGCATCATCCATACCCATCCGTTGCACAGTGCCGCCCTGTCGATGCTCGAAGTGCCGCTGGCCATTTCACACATGGACCTCTGCCCGCTGTTCGAGGACTGCGCCTTCCTCAAGGACTGGCCCGGCGTGCCGGTCGGCAACGAAGAGGGTGAGATCATCTCGCGGGCGATTGGCGACAAGCGCGCCATCCTGCTTTCCCACCATGGCCTGCTCATCGCTGGCGGTTCGATCGAAGAGGCCTGTGTGCTGGCGCTGCTGTTCGAGCGTGCCGCGAAGATGCAACTGCTGGCCATGGCCGCCGGCGAGATTCGCCCCATTCCCCAAGCCTTGGGCCAGGAAGCCCATGATTGGATCTCCACGCCCAAACGTCATGGCGCTGCGTTCAGCTATTACGCACGTCGTGCCTTGCGTGCCCATGGCGACTGCCTGGGCTGATTGACGCTGTACTCATTCCTGGAAAACGGCAAAGGTCTCGATTATGTCCACACCTCAGATTCGCGGCGTCATCGGCTACACCATCACACCTTTCAAAGCGGACGGCTCGATCGATCTGGACGCCCTGGGCCTATCCATCGACAACCTGATCGCATCCGGCGTGCATGCCATCGCCCCGCTGGGCAGCACCGGCGAAGGTGCCTATCTCGCCGAGAGTGAGTGGGAATCGGTGGTGCGCTACAGCCAGGAGAGGATTGCCGGGCGCGTGCCCAGCGTCGTCAGCGTCTCGGACCTGACCACTGCACGCACCGTGCAACGTGCGCAACTGGCCGAGGCCTGTGGTGCCACGGCAGTGATGGTGCTGCCTGCGTCCTACTGGAAGCTGACCGACAACGAGATCGTCGATCACTACAAGGCAGTGGGCGCGGCGATCGACATCCCGATCATGCTGTACAACAACCCGGGCACCAGCGGTACCGACCTGTCGGTGGAGCTGATCCTGCGCGTTCTCGGGGAAGTCGAGAACGTCACCATGGTCAAGGAGAGCACCGGCGATATCCAGCGCATGCACCGGCTGTATCAGGCCACCAACGGCAAGGTAGCGTTCTACAACGGCTGCAACCCGCTTACCCTCGAGGCATTGGTGGCCGGGGCGAGCGGCTGGTGCACCGCCGCGCCGAACCTGATCCCGGCGCTGAACCTGGCGTTGTGGGACGCAGTGCAGAGCGGCGATTTGCAACAAGCGCGTGCGCTGTTCTACCGCCAGTACGAGTTGCTTGAGTACATCACCCGCCGTGGCTTGCCCACCACCGTCAAGGCCGGATTGAAGTTGCTTGGCCTGGATGTCGGAGCGCCGCGTTTGCCCCTGCAACCACTGGATACCCAGGGCAATACCCACCTCAAGGGCCTGCTGGATGCACTGGTGCCCGGCAATTGATGCAACTGAAGAGATCCGCCATGAAAGTCCATTTCATCGTTCACGAAGCGTTCGAAGCACCTGGCGCCTATGAAACCTGGGTGCGCGAGCGCGGCTTCGAGGCCAGCTACTCCCGGGTCCATGCCCATGAGCCGCTGCCCGCAAACGCCGATGCCATCGATTTACTGGTGGTGTTGGGCGGCCCGCAAGACCCGGCTACCACCCGCGAGCAATGCCCCCACTTCGATGCGGCAGCCGAGTGCCGGTTGATCAACCAGGCAATCGCCGCTGGCAAGGCTGTGGTGGGCGTCTGCCTTGGCTCGCAACTCATTGGCGAAGCGCTGGGTGCGCGCTTCGCGCACAGCCCGGAAAAGGAGATCGGCAAGTTTCCGATCAGCCTTACCGCTGCAGGCATGGCCAACGACAAGGTCGCGCATTTCGGCGATGTGCTGCAGGTGGGGCATTGGCACAACGACATGCCGGGGCTGACCCCTGAGGCCAAGGTGTTGGCCGTGAGCGAGGGCTGCCCGCGGCAGATCGTCGAATACGGCAACCTGGTGTACGGCTTCCAGTGCCACATGGAGTTCACCGCGCAAGTCGTCGAAGGTCTGATCGCGGCCTGCGAGCAGGAGTTGGTCACATTGACCGATCGGCGCTTCGTGCAACAGGCCGAGGCGTTGCGAGCGCAAAGCTGGGATGAGATGAACCAGAAGCTGTTCGGGTTTCTCGACAAGCTGGTCGAGGCTTATCAGTCCCGCACCACGACCGGCACCACGCGCACGTAAACCAGTTCGCAGACCAGCTCGACCAGGGTCTGGGTGATCACCGCCGCTGCCGCCAGCGTGCGCAGGTCTTCCGGCAGCGCCAGCGCCAGTGGCAGCACCACCAGTGAGTTGCGCGTTGCCGCGCTGAAGGTCACCGAACGGGCCTGGGCCACCGGCAGGCGCAGCAGCCGCGCCGACAGCAGGCCGAGCAGCGGGGCCAGCAGCATGAAGCACAGGTACACCGGGATCACCGGCCACAGCTTGTCGAAATCGTGCAGCACCACCGCGATCTGCGAGCCGATCACTGCCACCAGTACCAGCGCCATCGCCGGCACCGGCATCCATGCCCAGGCCGCGTTCCAGGCCGCGACAGGGCGATGCCGGCGGGCGCTGGCGCTGGTCAGCACGGCCAGCAGCAGCGGCACCACGATCAACAGCACGAAGGCTTCCACGAACGGTTTGATCGACAGCGCCACGGCGCCGCTGTCGCCGAGGATCCAGGCCAGGTACACCGGCAGCAGCAGCAATTGCAGCAGCAACAGCACCGGCGTGGCGGCGAGGGTCAGGCGTGAGTCGCCCTTGCCGATGTGGGTGAACACCACCACGTAGTCGATGCACGGGGTCAACAGCACCAACAGCGCGCCGATGAGCAGCGCCGGGTGCTCGACCAGGCCTCGGGTAGCCGCCCAGACCAGCAGCGGCACCAGCACGAAATTGGCCAGCAGCAGCGCTGCCATGAACCGGCGGTTGGCCACGCCTTGGCGCAGGTCGAGAAACGGGATCTGCAGGAACATCGCATACATCAACACGGCGATGGCCGGGGTCACCCAAGCCTGCAAGTGGCTGGCGCTGGCAGGGGACGACAGGCCGAAAGCTGCGGCTGCGATGACGGCGGTGAAGTAGATCGGAATTTGCCGGGTTTCGAGTTGGTCGCGGGTCAAAAGAGACATCCTGTGCCGTGGTCAAAAGCGTGTGCACAGGATAATGACTCGAATGCGCTCAGGCGCAACCCAAGCGAGGTTGTTATCACCTTTGTGCTTCGGCGAAGGCCTTACTACTTCGCGTTTTACAAGGGCTGGACGATTCAGCGTTCACGCTCGCTTCCTGCCGCAGCATCGGCTCCGGGCTCAACGGCGCGCCGAACTGGGGCTGCGCCGCATCGAACCACGCCGGCCACGAACTCTGGTGGCGGCTCTCGGCGCTGATGCAGGGAATCAGCCGTTGCGTCAGCACGGCGGTTTGCTCCACTGCCATGGCGGTGCGGTACTTGACGCTGTGGATGCATTCGCGGTCGCCGAACTCGCAGCGGTTCAGCGTGGTGCCGCCGCACGGGCCATTGGCCAGGCCCTTGGGGCAGGTCTCCGGGCAGATGTACAGGGTGTCTTCCAGGCGGCAACGGCCACAAGTATCGCAGCCCACCACTGGGCGCTTGGCGCTGCGCTCCAGGCGGTGCAAAACGCGTGCGCCAGCGGGGCTAGCCCACAACGGTTGCCGGACCGCCCAGCCAAAGGTCTTGCTCAACCAGTTCTCCCGGCTGAACAGCAGCGAATGCGCGCCGTGCAGCAGGTGGTAACGGGCCTTTTCCTTGAACGAGGCTCTGCTGCGGGTTTCGCCCAGGCGCCAGCTGCCCTGCGGGGGATGAAATGTCACGGCCGGCAGGCCGGGCATCTGCCAGCTGGCCGCCCATTCCGGGGCCCACTGCTCGAGGGTGTGCAGACGGCTTTGCCAATGTTCCAGGCGTGTTTCCAAAGCCAGCAGTTGCTCGAGTGCGTGAATGCCCGACAGGTGCACCCCGGCGTAGCCCATCAATTTGACCCCGATGATCTGCAAGGCCAGGCGATCGACGCTGCGAGCCTGGGCGTAGGCCTTGGACTCGGCCGCCTCGGCTTCGAGCATGTCCAGCATCGACGGCGTCACCGTCACCCCGGCCACGTGTTCGAGCATCGCGGCGCGGCCATGGGTCAGGCTCATCAGGCAGGCCAGCAGTGGCTTGGGCTGGGCCTGGCGCTGCATCCACAGCAAGGCTTCGTGGTGCTTGCGGGCATCGAAGCCCAGTTGCAGGGTGAGAAAGTCGGCCCCGGCGGCGAGTTTTTTCTCGGCCTTGAAATACTGCGCGCCGCCTTCTTCCTCGCGGTACTTGAACGGGTTGAGCGCCGCGCCCAGCAGCAGGTTCGGGCAGGCCTGGCGGGCGATCTGCAGCGCCGCGACCGACTCCAGGTAGCGCACCGGGCGCTCGCCGGGCTGGTGTCCAGGCAAGCGGTCGCCAGTGAGAATCAGCAGTTGCTCCTGCCCGGCAGCCTGCATGCGCCGCAGTTGCGCCAGCAGATGATGACGCTCGCGATCCTTGCCCGAGAAGTGCGGCAGGGCCGGCAGCGGCGTGGCGAAGCTGTCCAGGGCGTCGAGCGGGGAGAGGTCCAGGGCGCTGGCCACGCGGTCGCCGATGGCAACGGTCAACGGCCAGCCGCACAACTGCTTGCGGTCCATGATCGCCTGCATCGCAGCGAAGCGCTCAGCGCTAGGTTTTGGCACGAACTCCATCACGCAGACGAAGGTGCGATCGTGCAGCGCGGTTTTCAGCAGGTTCATGGCGCCGTATCACCTGGTCGGGTCAGGGTTGCATTGTCCGATGAGCGCTGGCTCCAAGGCTTGTCCGGGGGCGCAAGGTGGTGCTCTGATCGAGACATCGGGAACAGGAGGGCGGTCATTCGATCATGAGTGGAACTTGATTTCATCTCAAATTAAATGAGTTTGTCTCAAGATGGCGTCGAGCCGAAAATGGCCCTCATCATTTTCACCGATTCTGAGGGACAAGACATGGCACTGGCACACAACCTGGGCTTTCCGCGTATCGGCCGCGACCGCGAGCTGAAGAAGGCCCAGGAAGCCTTCTGGAAGGGCGAACTCGACGAAGCTGGCCTGCGCGCCGTCGGCCGCGAGCTGCGTGCCAACCATTGGCAGGTGCAGAAGGACGCCGGCATCGACCTGCTGCCGGTCGGCGACTTCGCCTGGTACGACCAGGTGCTGACCCATTCGCTGACCTTCGGCGTGATCCCGCAACGTTTTCGCGGCCACGAGGGTGCCAAGCCAACGCTGCAGACCCTGTTCGCCATGGCCCGCGGCTCTGTGGCCGGCCACGACGCCAGTGCTTGCTGTGGCGGCGCCCATGCCCAGGAGATGACCAAGTGGTTCGACACCAACTACCACTACCTGGTCCCCGAATTCACCGAAGACCAGGCCTTCGCCCTGAGCTGGGAGCAGTTGTTCGAGGAGGTCGAGGAGGCCAGGGCCCTGGGCCATGCGGTCAAGCCGGTGGTGATCGGCCCGTTGACCTACCTCTGGCTGGGCAAGACCAAGGGCGCCGACTTCGACAAGCTGGACCTGGTCGATCGCCTGCTGCCGCTGTATGACCAGATCTTCAACCGCCTGGCCGCGCAGGGCGTGGAATGGGTACAGATCGATGAGCCGATCCTGGTGCTGGACCTGCCACAGGAATGGAAAAACGCCTACGAGCGCGTCTACAACATCCTGCAGCGTGCGCCGCTGAAGAAGCTGATTGCCACGTACTTCGGCGGCCTGGAGGAAAACCTCGGCCTGGCGGCCAACCTGCCGGTCGACGGCCTGCACATCGACCTGGTGCGTGCGCCGGATCAGTACCCGACCATCCTCGACCGCCTGCCGGCCTACAAGATCCTTTCGCTGGGCCTGGTCAACGGCCGCAACGTCTGGGCGTGCGACCTGGACAAAGCGCTGGCGGTGCTGCAACACGCTGCCGAGCGCCTGGGCGAGCGGCTGTGGGTCGCGCCTTCGTGTTCTCTGCTGCATAGTCCGGTCGACCTGGCCCGTGAAGACCAGCTCGACGCCGAACTCAAGGGCTGGCTGGCCTTCGCCGTGCAGAAGTGCCAGGAGGTGGCGCTGCTGACCCAGGCGGTCAACCAACCAGGCGCTGGCGAAGTGGTCGCGGCGCTTGAGCGAAGCCGCGCCATCCAGGCCAGTCGCGCCGCGTCGCTGCGTATCCACAAGCCCGCTGTGCAGGCGCGCCTGGCCGCCATTGCACCCGCCGACAGCCAGCGTCGCTCGGCTTTCGAGCAACGCATCGCCAAGCAGCGTGCTGGCCTGAATCTGCCGCCCTATCCGACCACCACCATCGGCTCTTTCCCACAGACGTCAGCCATTCGTCTGGCTCGGCAGGCGTTCAAGCAGGGCAAGCTGACCGAGGGCGATTATGTCGAAGCCATGCACAGCGAGATCCGCCATGCCGTGGAGATCCAGGAGAACCTCGGCCTGGATGTGCTGGTACACGGCGAGGCCGAGCGCAACGACATGGTCGAGTACTTCGCCGAGCAGCTCGATGGCTACCTGTTCACCCGTTTCGGCTGGGTGCAGAGCTATGGTTCGCGCTGTGTGAAACCGGCGGTCATCTTCGGTGACCTGAGCCGCCCGCAGGCCATGACGGTGGAGTGGATCAAATACGCTCAAGGCCTTACCAGCAAAGTGATGAAGGGCATGCTGACGGGCCCGGTGACCATGCTGATGTGGTCGTTCCCGCGCGAGGACGTGAGCCGCGAAGTGCAGGCTCGGCAGTTGGCCCTGGCGATTCGCGATGAGGTGGTCGACCTGGAAGCTGCCGGTATCCGCATCGTGCAGATCGACGAAGCCGCGTTCCGTGAGGGCCTGCCACTGCGCAAAGGTGCCTGGGCGCATTACCTGGAATGGGCGACCGAGGCCTTCCGCCTGTGTGCGTCCGGGGTGCGTGACGAGACGCAGATCCACACCCATATGTGCTACAGCGAGTTCAACGATGTGATCGAGTCGATCGCGGCGATGGACGCCGATGTGATCACCATCGAAACGTCGCGTTCGGACATGGAGTTGCTGGAGGCATTCGAGCGCTTTGCCTACCCCAACGAGATCGGCCCAGGCGTGTATGACATCCATTCACCGCGAGTGCCGAGCCGTGAGGAGATGGTCGCGCTGCTGCGCAAGGCAGCCCAGCGCATTCCGGCCGAGCGGCTGTGGGTCAACCCCGATTGCGGGCTGAAGACCCGCGGCTGGGCCGAGACCGAGGCGGCGCTGGTGAACATGGTCGCGGCAGCGCGGGAGTTGCGGGCGTCGCTGGCGGCCTAGGGACGAGCTCGCTGGTGATTCCGTGGGAGCGGCCTTGTGTCGCGATAGGGCCGCGCAGCGGCCCCAAAATACCGCAGTGCCGTCAAATTATGGGGCCGCTATGCGGCCCTATCGCGACACAAGGCCGCTCCCACAGTCAGGTGCAAGGCAGGACGATTGCGCTTCAGGCGATCAACGCTCGATCGCCAACGCCACGCCTTGGCCACCGCCGATGCACAACGTGGCCAGGCCTTTCTTGGCATCGCGCTTGATCATCTCGTGCAGCAGGGTCACCAGCACCCGGCAGCCCGAGGCGCCGATCGGGTGACCCAGGGCGATCGCCCCGCCGTTGACGTTGACCCGCGCCGCATCCCACGCCAACGCCTTGCCTACCGACAATGCCTGCGCAGCGAAGGCTTCGTTGGCCTCGATCAGGTCCAGGTCGGCCAGGGCCCAACCGGCCTTGCCCAGGCAACGCTGGGTCGCCGAAACCGGGCCGATGCCCATGATCGCCGGGTCGACGCCGGCGCTGGCATAGGCCGCGATGCGGGCCAGCACCGGCAGGCCCAGGGCCTGGGCCTTGGCCGCGCTCATCATCAGCACCGCTGCCGCGCCATCGTTGAGGCTCGAGGCGTTGCCGGCGGTCACGCTGCCGTCCTTCTTGAACGCCGGGCGCAGCTTGGCCAGCGACTCGGCGGTCGTGTCGGCGCGCGGTTGCTCGTCGCGTTCGAACACCTTCGGCTCGCCCTTTTTCTGTGGCAGCACGATCGGCGTGATCTCGTCACTGAAACGCCCAGCCTCGATGGCCGCCACGGCCTTGCGCTGCGACTCGGCGGCGAACGCATCCTGCTGTTCACGGGTCAGGCCGTATTGCTCTACCAGGTTCTCGGCGGTGATGCCCATGTGGTAGTCGTTGAACGCATCCCACAAGCCGTCGCTGATCATGCTGTCGATCAACTGACCATGGCCCATGCGCTGGCCGGTACGGGCCGACGGCATCACGTAGGGGGCCAGGCTCATGTTCTCCTGGCCGCCGGCGATCACCACCTCGGCATCGCCGCAGCGGATGGCCTGGGCCGCCAAGTGCAGGGCCTTGAGGCCCGAGCCACAGACCTTGTTCAGGGTCAGCGCCGGCACGCTGTAGGGCAGGCCGGCCTTGATCGCGGCCTGGCGTGCGGGGTTCTGCCCGGCACCGGCGGTGAGCACCTGGCCGAGGATCACTTCATCGACCTGCGCCGGGTCCAGCTGGGTTTGCTGCAGCAACTGCTTGATCACCGCCGCACCCAGGTCGACGGCCGGCACTTGCGCTAGCGCTCCCTGGAAACTGCCGATGGCGGTACGGGTTGCGGCGACGATGACCACGTCGTTCATGTTGTTGTTCTCCGTGCAGGGTGATGCGCCGCGAGGGCGCGGTATGTCGCCAGCATCGGTGGGTTTGGCTGATTTGTTAAGTTTGTTTTTCTGCTCGATTGATGTGAAAAGCCAATCAATCGCGCTCAACGTCAGCCCGGTGAAGGGCCGGCAGGCTGGCTAAGCTTTCAGTTGCTTGACGCGCATCGTGTCGTTTCACTCAACCGACTGGAGCTTTTCGCCATGCGTACCCTGCTTGTACTTCCCCTGCTGTTCGGCTGCGGCGCAGTGTTTGCCGCTACCCAGTGCACCGACGCCGACAAGGCCAGCTGGCAAGACCCACAGGAGTTTCAGGACCAGCTCAAGGAAGAGGGTTACACGATCACCAAGTTCAAGGTCACCCAGGGCAATTGCTACGAGATCTATGGCACCGACCCGGATGGCCGCAAGGTCGAGATCTACCACGATCCGGTCACCGGTAACGCGGTGAAGACCGAGTACGAGGACTGACCCTGCCGCCATCGCGTAGGCGTGCGCCGCCTGTGGCACGCCTTCGCGCTTTCGAATCGCCCTCGTCACCCCTTAATATGTGTCGGATAACCTGCAGGGGTAGTCTCACCCTCTGATCAATCGGAATCGCCGCTGGCGGCGCTTCCCCCGGCATAAACCTGACGAGGTACAGACATTGGCCATCATTCATCCTAAGGTCCGCGGTTTCATCTGCACCACGACCCACCCGAAGGGCTGCGAGCTCAACGTCCGTGACCAGATCGAAGCCACCCGCAAGCTGGGCGTGCGCGAGGATGGCCCGAAGAAGGTCCTGGTCATCGGTGCTTCCAGCGGCTACGGCCTGGCAGCGCGCATCACCGCAGCCTTCGGCTTCAAGGCCGACACCCTGGGCGTGTTCTTCGAGAAGCCTGGCACCGAGACCAAGGCCGGCACCGCAGGCTGGTACAACGCCGCCGCGTTCGACAAGTTCGCCAAGGCCGAGGGCCTGTACAGCAAGTCTGTCAACGGTGACGCCTTCTCCGACGAAGCCCGCGCCAAGGTCATCGAGCTGATCAAGAACGACATGGGCGGCAAGGTCGACCTGGTGATCTACTCGCTGGCTTCGCCTGTGCGCAAGCTGCCGCAGACCGGCGAACTGGTGCGCTCGGCGCTCAAGCCGATCGGCCAGCCGTACAAGTCGACCGCCATCGACACCAACAAGGACACCATCATCGAGGCCAGCATCGAGCCGGCCACCGAGCAGGAAATCGCCGACACCGTCACCGTCATGGGTGGCCAGGACTGGCAGCTGTGGATCGACGCCCTGGCCGGTGCCGACGTGCTGGCCGAAGGCGCCCGCACCGTGGCCTTCAGCTACATCGGCACCGAGATCACTTGGCCGATCTACTGGCACGGCGCCCTGGGCCAGGCCAAGCAGGACCTGGACGAGACCGCACTGCGCCTGGACCAGAAACTGGCCGGCGAGATCAAGGGCGGCGCCAACGTGGCGGTGCTCAAGTCGGTGGTCACCCAGGCCAGCTCGGCCATTCCGGTGATGCCGCTGTACCTGTCGATGGTCTTCAAGATCATGCAGGAAAAAGGCGTGCACGAAGGCACCCAGGACCAACTCGACCGCATGTTCCGTGACCGCATGTACCGTGCAGATGGCAAGCCGGCCGAGGTCGACGAGAAGCACCGCCTGCGTCTGGACGACTGGGAACTGCGCGACGACGTGCAGGACGCCTGCAAGGCCATGTGGCCACAGGTGACCACCGAGAACCTGTTCGAGCTGACCGACTACGCCGGTTACAAGAAGCAGTTCCTCAACCTGTTCGGTTTCGAGCGTGCTGACGTCAACTACGACGAAGACGTGGCCACCGACGTACGGTTCGACTGCGTCGAGCTGTAAGCAAGCCTTTGACCGGGCACCTGTTTTGCGCAGGTGTCCGGTTTCGTTCCAACCTCGTTAACATTCTGCAACACTTCTCTCGCTGGCTATTTGCTATAGCCGCCATCTATACCGCTTTCAGGGGCTGGGCAATAACGCCGTGGCCGAGGAGGCGTGCATGCGCGTACTGCGACAACTACAAGAACGAATCAAGCGCAAAGGGCTCAAGCGCACCTGCAAGACGTTGTTCGAACGTTATGTGTTCTTCCATTGGGAATTGCTGTGGATGGAGCGCGACCTGGTCTCCCCGGTGCCGCCCTGCAAGCTCAAGGAGCACCCGCCGGTGACCCTGGTGACGATCACCACCGCCAATGCTGATGCCTTCGCCCGCCATTTCGGCGACCGCGTCGAAACCATGCGTGAACTGGCCGCCGCCGGCCACACCGGGCACATGTACCTGGACGAGCAGGGCGATGCCGTGGCTTTCATCTGGGCCAGCGTGGTCGATTATCACGACAAGCATTACTACGGCTGCACCTTCCCGGTGAAGCCAGGGGAATTCTTCGAGTTCGGCGGCGAGATGATCCGCCGCTACTTTGGCAGCGAACTGTCGGTCACCGCCCAGGTCGCATTGTGGAACACCATGCGCGAAAAGGGCTGCCACAAGGTGGTGGACGTGGTCGAGACGCACAACGTGCCGGCCATGAAGCTGCACCTGCGCATGGGCTATCACGAGCAAGGGCGGGTCATGCATGTGTACTGCCTGTTCGGGCGTTTCAAGTTGTTCCGCGAAACACGCTACCACGGCTCGCGCCTCGAAGTGCTGCGCAAGCCAGGCGTGGCGCGGGCGCTGCCGAGCGCTTGAGCGCTTGCCGTGACCGACCCGAGGTTTTGATGCTAGCGTTGGCGCACAACGATCGAGAGCGCGCCATGAGCAGCCTGACCCAACCCGCCACGCCCTTTCGCCAACCTGCCGCCGACGGCTACAGCCTAGGCGGCTTCTGTTGGCGGCATGCCGCACACGACCCACAGCGGCCGCTGGTGATCATCAACGCCGCGACCTCCGTACGCTGCCGCTACTATTCACGCTTTGCCGACTATCTGTTCGCCCAGGGCTGCGACGTGCTGACCTACGATTACCGGGGCATCGGCGAATCGCGCCCAGCTTCCTTGCGCGGATTCCAGGCATCCTGGAGCGACTGGGGGCAGTTGGATTTCGAGGCCATGCTGGTGCATGCCGCCCGGCACTTTCCCGGCCAGCCAGTGGATGTGGTGGGGCATAGTTTCGGCGGTTGCGCGGTGGGCCTGGCGCCCTCGGCGCAGCAGATACGGCGGGTGGTGATGGTGGGCGCGCAGTTCGCCTACTGGCGCGACTATGCCGCCGACCAGCGCTGGCGGCTGTTGGGTAAATGGCATGTGCTGATGCCCCTGCTCACCGGTGTGTTCGGGTATTTCCCCGGCAAGCGCCTGGGTTGGCTGGAAGACACCCCGGCGGGTGTGGTGCGCGACTGGACCACGCGGACCCCGCGCTACGAACAGCGCCCCAGCGGGCGACTGCTGCCAGCCGTGCCGTTCGTCCAGGTTCGCGCCGCGACCCTGGCCATCAGCCTGACCGACGACCCGTTCGGCACGGTGGCCGCGACCGAGCGTCTACTGAACTACCTGGCCCACGCCGAGCGTGTGCACTTGCGTCTGGCGCCTGTGGATATCTCAGTGAGCGAGATCGGACACTTCGCGTTTTTCCATGATCGCTTCCGCCACAGCTTGTGGCCGATTGCGCTGGAATGGTTGCAGCGCGGCGCGCTGCAGGCGGGAGGGCCAGGGCAGGTCATCGCCTGAGCGCTGCCTGCGCCTGGCCCTGGTGCATCAGGCGTTGCGCGACAGCGGCTGGGCGGCGAACTTCACGCCGGCCAGGCCGTGCTGGATCAAGGCACGGATATTGGCGTGATCGCTGCCCTCGGGAGTGGCCAGCACGCTGCGGTAATGCTCGCCGAAGGCCAGCAGGGCCTCCTGGTCGCTCAGGCCTTCGAGCAGGGCCAGGCCGAGGGTCTTGCACGAACCTTCGTTCTGCCCGGCGGCGTTTTCCACACCACCGTTGTTGAAGGCCTGGGGCTGGTAGCTGTAGTTCGCGGCGATGAAGGCCAAGGTGTCGGCGAAGGCGTGTTCGCCGCCAGCGAGGCTGGCGCGCAGGGTGTTCAGATCAGTCACGAGGTTTTCCTTTTTCGAACGCCGCTTGCTGTTCGGCGCTGGCTTCTTTCTGGTATTGGGCTTTCCACTCGGCGTAGGGCATGCCGTACACCGCTTCACGTGCGTCATCCAGGCTCAGGTCGATCTGGCGCTCGTCGGCGGCGGCCTTGTACCACTTGGACAGGCAATTGCGGCAGAAGCCGGAGAGGTTCATCAGGTCGATGTTCTGCACGTCGGTGCGCGTCTGCAGGTGTTCGACCAGGCGCCGGAACGCGGCGGCTTCGAGTTCGAGCTGTTGTTGGGAGGTCATGATGTTCTCTCAGGTCATGCGGTTCTTCAGGTGGCGGCCACCATTGATGACCACCTGGCTGCCGGTGCTGTACTGGCTGGCGAGCAGGTACTTGACCGTTTCGATCAGAGGGCCGGCGCCGGGTTCGAATTCCAGCAGGGCCTTCTTCAGGGTTTGCTGGCGGTAGGCCTCGTCGCCGCCTTCCTTGAGGATCAGCAGGCCGGGCAGGATACCGTTGACGTGCACGGCGGGCGCGTACTTCTCGGCGAAGGACAATACCATGTTCTGCAAGGCAGCCTTGGTCGCGGCATAGCCGATGTGGCTCTTGCTGCCGCGTGACGAGGTCTCGTCGCAGATGTGGATGATGTCTGCCTTGCCTGCCGCCTTGCCCTCTTTGGCCAATAGCTCGCCGAGCGCCAGGTTGAGGTGGTAGGGCGCCTCGACGTGCAGGCGGAACATGGTCTCGAGGTTGTCCAGGCCGTCGTCCAGCCACAGCGAGGCATTGTGGATGACTGCGCGCAAGCCATCGTAATGGCCATGCAGGTGGTCGATCAGCGCCTGGCGGTCTTCGGCCTGGCACAGGTCGGCCTGGAACTGCACGATATTCGGGTGCGCTGACTGTGCTTGCACGGTGCGGCTGGCAGTGACCACGGTATGGCCGGCCTGCGCCAGTTCGCGCGCCAGGGCCAGGCCGACACGCTGGCTGGCACCGGTGATGAGGATAGGGCTGTTCATGTCGGGGCGGTCAACTTGTCTGTCGTTTCATCAGAGACCCAGCATACCCGAACTGTTTCCCTCTTGTATGGCCCCGCGGCGGGCTGGGCCGAGGCTTCGCCCCTACGACGCAATCCGACGTAGTAGACTACCCTTCAAATTCGCGTGTACAGGTGGCCAGGCAGATGAACAAACAGGTTTCGGCCTTGCTCAACGTGGCAGGACTGGAGCACCAGGACCTGTTCCCCATTCGTGAAGTCGCTCGCCTCACCGGCGTCAACCCAGTGACCCTGCGTGCCTGGGAGCGCCGCTACGGGCTGATCCAGCCGACCCGCACCGACAGCGGCCATCGTCTTTACTCCCAGACCGATATCGATGACATCCGGCGCATTCTTGGCTGGCTGGAGCGTGGCGTGGCGGTGAGCAAGGTGGGCAGCATTCTTGCCCGCGATCGGGCGCGGCTCGGTAGCCCGCTGGCCGCCCCCGGTAATCTGCGATTGCAGGCGCAGGTGCGTGATGTGGTACGCAGCTTCGACCCGGCGCAGCTCGGCCGTTTGTTCGACCAGGTGTTCGTCAGCCACACCCTCGACCAGGTGTTCGCCGAAATCTTCATGCCGGTGTGGCTTGGCATGGCGGCTGAGCAGGGCGCGTTCGGGCAAGCCAGCGAATGGCTGTTTCTCGACCAGTTCCTGCGGACCCGCGTGCAGGCCCGGCTGCAGGTGTTACAAACCCCGCGTGCCCAGCGGGTGTTGCTGGCGCCGATGAGCGAGCAGTGCCGGGAGCTGGAACTGTTGGTGGCCAGCCTGCAATTGAGCGGGGATGAGGTGGAGGTCATGCCGTTGGCGCCAGGGCAGCCCATGGACGAACTGCCCCTGGTCTGCGAGCGGCTGCAGCCCGATGCTTTGGTGCTGTTTTCCAACCAAGCCCCTGGCATGGCGCTGAACAAGCGCCTGGCGCGGCTGTTGCCGGGGCTGGGCTGCCCACTGCTACTCGCTGGCGAGGCGGCGGAAATGGCCCAAGACGACCTGGCCGACAGTGCGGTGGCCTGCCTTGGCGCCGAGGGCGGGTTGATGCGTCGACGCCTGGCGCGCTGCCTGGCAGGTCAGCTCGACAGCTGAGTGTGCAGCTCGGGGTGTGCCTGGCGGTGGGCCTGGAGGATGTAGTCGCGCAGTCGCTCGACTTCGGCGCCGCGGGTCTGGCCCAGGTCATAGGCGGCGAGGTCCGGACCGATACGTCGGCGCAGCTCGCCACGCAGGAGGATCGCTGGGATACCGGCCGGAGCGAAGCGCAACTCGAAATGTGCCGGAGCCTCGGGCAGGCCGCGTACTTCCAGTAGCGCGCCGCGGAAGGAAATGTCCCTGACCAACAGGCCGCTGGCCTGGCCCTGGGCGTCGAGCAAAGCGCTGGGCTCGTCCATGGACAGACGCCAGGCGCGCAGAAGCGGGCCGTCCTCGTAGATTTCCGGCGAACCCAGCTGCAGGTGCACGGCATGGAATTCGTCTTCTACCAGTTGCAGCGGGAAGCTGATCTGCTGGTTGTTGAACTGCGCCTGCAGGGTGACCTGCTCGTTGGCAACCAGGCGGGCCAACAAGGATTGGATGCGACGGTCGCCATTGACCAGCAGGCCCGACATGGGGTCGGCCTGGTTCAATTGCGGCATGTGCTGCATGTCTTGGATGAAATCCAGCTCATCCTGGGTCAGGATCGCTTTTGCGTGCATGGTCGAACTCTGCGGTGGAGATTTCTTCTTCGGCATGGACCGTGCCCGATCAACTTGGTTCAGATGCGTTCGTCGGATTTTGCACTGGCACGCAATTCGGCCAGCTCCCGTTCCAGTTCGACCTGACGGGTGACGTCCTTCTGGATACCGATGAAATACAGGCGCTGGTCGGCTTCGTGGCGCACCGGGGTGATCGACAGCTCGTTCCAGAACAGGCTGCCGTCCTTGCGATAGTTGCGCAGCACTTCGCGACACGGCCGGCCCTCGGCGAGGGCCTTGCCAATACGTGCGCGGCCGAGCTGGTTGCGGTCGTCGGCCTGCAGAAAGCGGCAATCCTGGTAGAGGATTTCGTCGCGGCTGTAGCCGGTGAGGCGCTCGAAGGCGGCGTTGGCGTAGATCAGGATGGTGTCATCGCCTTCCTGTTCGGCGACCACGATGCCATCGTTGGACGCATCGACCATGGATTGCAGCAGGTGCGCGTTGATCATGTTCGGGCCATTGGGCGAGAAGGGGACTTTGGTAGAGGCAGCCTTTTGCCAGCGCCGGATGCTAGTATCCTACGTTTTCAGTCAGTTTCGGAATCCTCTCCCCGATGAAAGTCGTCATTATTTCCGGCTCGGTCTACGGCACCGCCGAAGAAGTCGCCCGCCATGCCCAGGGCCTGCTCAAGGCTGCCGGTTTCGATGCCTGGCACGCTGCCCGGGCTACCCAGCAGGACATCGAAGGCTTCGCCCCCGAGGCGTTCCTGGCGGTGACCTCGACCACTGGCATGGGCGAACTGCCGGACAACTTCATGCCGCTTTACTGCAGCCTGCGCGATACCCTCCCAGCGGCCTGGCGTGGCCTGCCTGGCGCGGTGATCGCCCTGGGCGATTCCAGCTACGGCGACACTTACTGCGGCGGCGGCGAGCAGGTGCGTGAACTGTTCGCCGAACTGGGCCTGCGGGAAGTACAGCCCATGTTGCGCCTGGACGCCAGCGAGACCGTTACCCCCGAGGCCGATGCCGAACCGTGGCTGGCCGAGTTCGCCCAGGCGTTGCGCGGCTGAGCTGAAGCCGGTTTGCCCACTATCCTCGTTCGCGCACCAACGCCAACCAGGCCTGCGCTGCCCGCGACAGATAGGCCCCGCGCCGCCAGATGAAGGCGATGTCCCAGCGCAGGTAGTCCGGCGCGCGCAGCGGCAGGCGCACCACCCCGGGGCGTTCCAGCGCCTGTGCCACTACACGGGGCAACAGCACCACGCCTTGGCCTGCCGCCACCAGTGCTGCGAGAAAATCCGCCTGCCCGCTGCGACCACCTTCTTTCGGGGTGAAGCCTTGTTGCAGGCAAGCCTTGAGCAGGCGGTCGTTGAGCACGAAGCTGCGCTGGTAAAGCAGAAAGGGCGTATCGGCCAATTGCCCCAGCGCCACCTCGGCGCGACCGGCCAGGGCATGCCCGGCCGGGAGCATGGCGTCCAGCGGTTCGTTGCAGAACGGCTGGTAGTCGAATGCCGGGTCGCTGGGCGTGAGGCTGCCACCCAGTTCCAACTCGCCGCTGCGTATCGCCTGCTCGACACTGCGGCTCCCACCTTCGAGCAGCTGGATGGTGATGTTCGGGTGGCGTCGCCGGTATTCGGCGAACAAGCCGGCGAACAAGGCATCGCTGCCCAGCATCGGCAACCCCAGGCGCAGCTCGCCGCGCGCCATCTGGCTGAGGTCGTCGAGTTCGGCCAGCAGCTCCTGGCGCTGGCGCAGCAGTGCCTCCCCGCGCTCCAGGACGATGCGTCCGGCCGCCGTCAGGTGCAGGTTCGATGCCTGGCGCTCGAGCAATGGCTGGCCCACATCTTGCTCGAGCTGGGCTACCTGCTTGCTCACTGCCGACTGGCTGATGTGCAGTGTTTGCGCCGCCTGGGTAAAGCCCCCGCGGTGCACCACTTCGATGAAGCTGCGCAGCTGTTTGAATTCCATGCTCTGGATTCCATTCTGGAATGGCGATCAGTCTAACAATTCGCTTCTGGCCTAGGCAGGCAAATTCTAGAATGTGAGCGTGTCGAGGAAACCTGTCCATGAAACCCGCGTTATTGAAAAAGATTGTTCGCCTGTTCGCTGAACTGGCGGTGTTGCTGGCCCTGTTCCTGGTAGGCGGGCAGCTCGCCGCCTGGTTGGGCTGGCCGATCCCCGGAGGGGTGATGGGCTTGGCGTTGCTGCTGGTGCTGTTTGCCTGCGGCGTGGTCAAGCCCGCCACCCTGCAATTGGGCGCCGGCTGGCTGATGGCCGAAATGCTGCTGTTCTTCATCCCCGCGCTGATGAGCCTGCTCGACTACGGTGCGCTGATGCGCACCGAGGGCTGGCGCATCCTGCTGGTGATTGCCGTGAGTACCTTGATGGTGATGGTGGTCACCGCCGGTACGGTCGAGCTGGTGTGCCGCTGGAGGTTGCGCCATGAGCCTTGAACCCATGCCACTGTTCTGGTTGGCGCTGACCCTGCTGGCTTACCTGGGCAGCCGCTGGCTGTATCGGCGCAGCGGGCGCTACCTGTTCTCGCCGCTGATCTTGGTGCCCACCTTGCTGTTGGCGGTGGCGGTGCCTTTGCACACCGCCTATGCCGAATATGCCCGCAACACTCACTGGCTGATGGGCGTATTGGGCCCGGTGACCGTGGCCTTCGCCGTGCCGATCTGGCAACAGCGGGCACTGCTGGCACGGCATTGGCCGGCCTTGCTGATCGGCATGCTGGCCGGCAGCACGGCGTCGATCGGCAGTTCCTGGGGGCTGGCGCACCTGCTGTCGCTGGATACCACCACCAGCCTGTCGCTGGTGCCGCGTTCGATCACCACGCCGTTTGCCATGCCCGTGGCCCAGGACCTTGGTGGCGTGCCGGAACTGACCGCGGTGTTCGTGATGTTCACCGGTGTGCTCGGCGCCCTGTTCGGCGGCATCCTGCTGCGCTACCTGCCGCTGCGCACGCCGCTGGCCCGTGGCGCCCTGTTCGGCGTCGGCGCCCATGGCGCCGGCGTCAGTCGGGCGCAGGAAGTGGGCCGCGAGGAAGGCTCGGTGGCCGGGCTGGTGATGGTCCTGACCGGCTTGCTCAACCTGTTCGCCGCGCCGCTGGTGGCCATGGCACTCTGACCGTTCGCGCCACTGACTCGCTCAGTCATCAAGCTGGCTGGAAACGCAAGTTCCTCAGCGAAGGCTGCTGGTTAGACTCTGCCTCGACATAGTGCACAAGAAAGTGCCGAGGTGAATTGCAATGACCGCAGCCTTGCCGTATCCCGTCTCACTGCAACCGGGGCCACTGTGATGCCTTTGGCCGAGATTCCCCTGTGCGTGTGGCGAACCCGGGGTCAGAGCTTCTCCTTCCGGGGCCAGCACATTCGCTACTGGACTGCAGGGCAGGGCGAGCCCTTGCTGCTGCTGCACGGTTTTCCCACGGCCAGCTGGGACTGGCACTACCTGTGGGCACCGCTGGCCCAGCGGTTTCGCCTGATTGCCTGCGACATGCTCGGCTTCGGCGACTCATCCAAGCCGCTCGATCACGACTACAGCCTGATGGAGCAGGCCGACCTGCAGCAAGCCTTGCTCGGCCACCTGAACATCGACCGACCGGTGCATCTGCTGGCCCACGATTACGGCGGCAGCGTAGCCCAGGAGCTGTTGGCCCGGCACCACGAGCAGCGCGCCGAAATCGCCAGTTGCGTGTTTCTCAACAGCGGTCTGTTCCCCGAAAGCTGCCAGGTACTGCTGGTGCAGAAGCTGTTATTGAGTCCGCTGGGCTGGCTGGTGGGGCGCTCGTTCGGGCGCGACGACCTGGTGCGCAACGTCACCCAGATCTACGGCCCTTGCACCCATCCCAGCGAAAGCGCGCTGGACGATTGCTGGAGCCTGGTCACCTCGAACCGGGGGCTGCGTATCCTGCACAAGCTGGTGGGCTACCTGCCCGAGCGGCGGGTGCATCGTGAGCGTTGGGTGGGGGCGCTGCAGCGTGAAGGCGTGCCGCTGCGCATGATCAATGGTGTGGTCGACCCGGTGTCCGGGGCTCGCATGGTCGAGCGCTATCGGCAACTTGTGCCTGCGGCCGACACCGTGCAGTTGCAAGGTATCGGACATTACCCGCATACCGAGGCGCCGGTGCAGGTGCTGCGCCATTACCTGGCCTTTCGTGAGCAGCAACTGAGCGTTGGCGAGCCGTTGCTGGCCTGGTCCTGAGCGGGCGCGCAGGCAAAAAAAAGCCGCTGCAAGCGCAGCGGCCAATCGAGACGTTAGATCAAGGAGCTTCAAAATCAACGTCGGTGAACCTCGCAGGCCCGAAAGGCGGGGGGAGTGCCCTTCGTGCCAGCCAGTGAGTTAAGAATAAGCGCTTGATCCTGAGGGAAAAATAGTCGCTTATGACATTCACCTTTACGTTTCGGGTAAAAGTGCCGACGCCGCTCAGGCGCTCGGCGAATAGCCCATGCGCCAGCTCGTTTCCCGCGCTGCAGTCAACAGCCGCTGCGCTGCCGGGCCCTGTTCATCGGCATGGAAGATCGACGTCGGCCCTACCACCGTCATCACCGCGGCGATCTCGCCCATGGCGTTGAACACCGGCGCCGACAAGGCATCCACCCCTGGCATCAGCAAACCGTGCACATGGTGCAGGCCCCGCTCGCGGATGCCGGCCAGCAGCGTCTGGTAATCGGCTGCGGTCTGCCCCAGCGCCAGCAGCTCGCGGTCGCGCAGTTCCACGGTCTCGCGGGTCGGCAGGTAACTGGCGAACACCAATCCTGTGCTCGAACTGAGCAGCGGCAGCACCGAGCCGATCTGCGTCACCACCGTGACCGCGCGCACCGCCGGCTCGATGGTGACTACGGTCGCGCCTTGGTTACCCCACACCGCCAGGAAGCAACTCTCGTTGAGTTCATCGCGCAGTTGCGAAAGTGGCAACGCGGCGATCTTCAGCACATCGATGCTGGCCAGCGCCGCGAGGCCTACGCGCAGGGCCTCGCGCCCCAGCGCGTAATGGTTGGTGGCTGCGTCCTGTTCGGCGAAGCCACTGGCGATCAGCGCCTGCAGGTAGCGGTGGACCTTGCTCGCCGGCATCTGCACATGCTCGGCCAGACGCGACAGCGAGGTGGACGGTGCAAGCTCGGCAAGGGCCTTGAGGATATCGGTGCCGACTTCCGCCGAGCGGACTTTCTGCTTGCCGTTGTCGGCAGGGGAGCTGGCTTTGGCCATGGCGATCTGGATTTCCGCAGTCTTCGGTTGGCGCCTTTATAGCTTGACGTCTGGTCGCGAGCAAATTACGTTATTCGTAATCCGATTACGATAAAAACAATGCAGCGTCCGGAGGCAGCGATGAACCGCGACACCGACCTTCAGTACCTGAGCGGTTTCGGCAACGAATTCGCCAGCGAAGCACTGCCGGGAGCACTCCCGGTGGGGCAGAATTCCCCGCAACAGGCGCCCTACGGGCTGTATGCCGAACTGTTGTCAGGCACCGCCTTCACCATGGCCCGCAGCGAGTTGCGCCGCACCTGGCTGTACCGCATTCGCCCCTCGGCGTTGCATCCACGCTTCGAGCGTCTGGCCCGCCAGCCCGTCAGTGGCCCGTTGGGCGCCGCCACGCCCAACCGCCTGCGCTGGAACCCGCAACCGATCCCGAGCCAGGCCACGGACTTCATCGAGGGCTGGCTGCCCATGGTCGCCAACGCAGCCGCCGACAAGCCGGCAGGCGTCAGCGTCTACATCTACCGCGCCAACCGTTCGATGGATCGGGTGTTCTTCGATGCCGACGGCGAACTGCTGCTGGTGCCGGAACAGGGGCGCCTGCGCATCGCGACCGAACTGGGTGTGCTGGACGTCGCGCCGCAGGAAATCGCGGTGATCCCGCGTGGCATGAAATTTCGCGTCGAGCTGCTCGACGGCCAGGCGCGCGGCTACATTGCCGAGAACCATGGCGCGCCATTGCGCCTGCCCGATCTGGGCCCGATCGGCAGCAATGGCTTGGCCAACCCACGCGATTTCCTCACCCCCGTGGCCCGTTACGAAGAAGCCACAGGGCCTGTTCAACTGGTGCAGAAGTTCCTCGGCGAGCACTGGGCCTGCGAGCTTGCTCATTCGCCCCTGGACGTGGTCGCCTGGCATGGCAGCAACGTGCCGTACAAATACGATCTGCGCCGCTTCAACACCTTGGGCACGGTCAGCTTCGACCATCCCGATCCGTCGATCTTCACCGTGCTCACTTCGCCGACCAGTGTGCATGGCTTGGCCAACATGGATTTCGTCATCTTCCCGCCGCGCTGGATGGTCGCCGAAAACACCTTCCGTCCGCCGTGGTTCCACCGCAACCTGATGAACGAATTCATGGGCCTGATTCACGGCGCCTACGATGCCAAGGCCGAAGGTTTCCTGCCTGGCGGTGCATCGCTGCACGGGGTGATGAGTGCTCACGGCCCCGATGCCGAGACCTGCCACAAGGCCACCCACGCGGAACTTGCGCCACACAAGATCGACGACACCATGGCCTTCATGTTCGAGACCAGCCAGGTGCTGCGCCCGAGCAGCGAGGCCCTCGCCAGCCCGCAGTTGCAGGCCGACTACGATAGTTGCTGGGCCACCTTGCCGAGCACCTTCAACCCGAACCGGAGATAACCCATGAACCACACCGCCCTTGCCCGCAGTTGGGTCGAACACGCCAACGGACACAGCGATTTCCCGCTGCAGAACCTGCCGCTGGGTATCTTCAGCCGCTCGGGTGAGCTGCCGCGCTGTGGCGTGGCCATTGGCGATGCCATCCTCGATCTCGAGGCAGTGCTCGCCGCTGGCCTGTTCGAAGGGCAGGCCAAGGCCGCTGTCGAGGCGACCCGTGGCGGTGCCCTGAACGCTTTCTTCGCGCTAGGTAGCACTGCCCGCGTCGCCCTGCGCGAGCGGCTGCTGGTGCTGCTTGGCGAGCACAGCGAACATCAGGCGGCGCTGGCCTCTGCCCTGTACCCGGCCAGCGCTTGCCAGATGCACCTGCCGGCCAAGGTGGGCGACTACACCGATTTCTACGTCGGCATCCAGCATGCCACCAACGTCGGCAAGCTGTTCCGCCCCGACAACCCGCTGCTGCCCAACTACAAGTACGTGCCCATCGGCTACCACGGCCGCGCGTCCACCTTACGCCCGTCGGGCACCGATGTGCGCCGGCCCAAGGGCCAGACCCTGCCGGCAGGGCACACCGTGCCGACGTTCGGCCCCTGTGCGCGCCTGGACTACGAGCTGGAGCTGGGTATCTGGATCGGCCAGGGCAATGCGATGGGCGAGGCTATCGATATCGCCGAGGCGGGCCAGCACCTGGCCGGGCTGTGCCTGCTAAACGACTGGTCGGCCCGCGACATCCAGGCCTGGGAATACCAACCGCTGGGCCCGTTCCTGTCGAAGAGCTTCATCACCACGCTGTCGCCCTGGGTGGTCACCGCCGAGGCCTTGGCGCCGTTCCGCTGCGCTCAGCCTGCACGCCCGCAGGGCGACCCGCAGCCACTGGCGTACCTGCTCGATGGTAACGACCAGGCGCAGGGAGCGTTCGATATCGAGCTGGAGGTACTGCTGCAGACCCTGCGCATGCGCGAGCAGGGTTTGCCGGCCCATCGCCTGGGCTTGAGCAATACCCTGAACATGTATTGGACCGTTGCCCAGCTGATCGCCCACCACAGCGTCAATGGCTGCCAACTGCAACCCGGTGACCTGTTCGGGTCGGGCACGTTGTCGGGCCCGGACGCGGGTTCGTATGGCAGCCTGCTGGAGATCACCGAGGGCGGCAAGCATCCCGTGGAGCTGGCCAGCGGTGAGCTGCGCAAGTTCCTCGAGGACGGCGACGAGATCATCCTGCGCGCTCGCTGCAAGCGTGACGGTGTGGCCAGCATCGGCTTCGGCGAATGCCGCGGCATCGTGGTGGCGGCCAACTGAGGAGGATGTGGCGATGGAGTTGTACGGCTATTACCGCTCCACCTCCTCGTACCGAGTGCGGATCGCCCTGGCGCTCAAGGGCCTGGGCTATCACGCGCTGCCGGTCAACCTGCTGAAGGGCGAGCAGCGCAGCGCCGCTTACCTGGCGCTGAATCCCCAGGGCAGGGTGCCGGCACTGCGCACCGAGCAGGGCCAGCTGCTGCTGCAGTCGCCGGCGATCATCGAGTATCTCGAAGAGCTGCAGCCCCAGCCTGCGCTGTTGCCGGCCGACCCGCTCGAGCGCGCCCAGGTGCGGGCGGTGGCGGCGATCATCGGCTGCGATATCCACCCGCTGCACAATGTCAGCGTGCTCAACCGGCTGCGCGAGGCGGGGCATGACGAGGCACAGATCAATGCCTGGATCGGCCATTGGATTGGCCAGGGATTGGCGGCGGTGGAGCAGTTGATCGGTGACCAGGGTTTTTGTTTCGGCGCTGCGCCGGGGCTGGCCGACGTGTACCTGGTCCCCCAGGTTTACGCGGCCGAGCGTTTCAACATCGACCTTGGCGCCTACCCACGAATTCGACGGGTGGCAGGGTTGGCGGCGCAACATCCAGCGTTCAACGCGGCGCACCCGTCGTGCCAGCCGGATACACCCGCTCAGTGAATCGAACGGTTGATCGTAGGTAGCTGGCCGATGCGATCGGTGAGCTTCAGGCGCTGCACCGGATCGTCGGTGAGCAGCAGCGCATGCTCCAGGTCAAAGCGCTCGGCCTGGGGGCACTCCAGGTGCTGGTAGAGCGAGGCACGTGCCAGGTAGTCGCCCACTTGTACCGGGCCCAGCTGCATCACCCGTTCGGCATCGACCAGCGCCGCCAGGTGATCTCCTTCGCTGCTGTGCAATTGGCGCAGGTTGCGTGACAGGCGCTGGAGCATCTGCAGCGGGGTAACGGTACGCAGGTGCTCGGCGCTCAGTGCCACCTGCGGCCCGAATTGGCGTGCGAGCAGGTCGCGGCAGTCGGTGGGATACAGGCGACGGCCGCCGCAGGGGTCGAGCAGGTGATCGGCACCGGGCACGCGCAGCAGGAAGTGACCGGGAAAGCCCACGCCCTCCAACGGAATGGATAACCGCTGGGCCAGTTCCAGGGCCAGGATGGCCAAGGTCAACGGCTGGCCGCGGCGGCGCTGCAGGACTTTGTCCATCAATGCCACCTGGGGCGCAGCGGGTGGTACTCGTCCTGTTGGAAGCCGTGCGCATTCAACTGGCGCAACAACGGTTGGGCGAGTTCGGCCAGGGGAAGAATGGGCAGGCGGGCGCTGACTTCGCGTTGCAGGTCGCGCAGTGTGGCCAGGCCCGTGGCGGGGTCCACACTTCGGTCATGCTCGACGGCGATCCACAAGGCAGCTTCCAGCAGGGCGACCGGCTCGCGTTCCAGGCAGGCCAGGCAGGATTGACGTGGGTTCATGGGTTTCTCCGCACACGTCTAGATGTTTAGCCCTGGCAAGGGTTTTCGTCCAGTGGTCCGTCGGCCACGTGTGCTGTAAGACGATGCCTATACTGGTGAGAGCACCTCTAGGGGGAGCCCGCCGATGTTCGCGCTGATGCAAAGCACCCGTACCCAGTCCCTGCACCTGTTCGTCGACCCGAGCACAGGTCTGAAGGCCGTGGTCGCCATCCACAGCGAACACTTGGGGCCGGCGATGGGCGGCTGCCGGTATCTGCCTTATGCCGACGATGAAAGCGCCATGGCCGATGCTATCCGCCTGGCCCAGGGCATGAGCTTCAAGGCTGCGCTGGCGGGGTTGGCGCTTGGCGGTGGCAAGGCGGTGATCATACGCAACCCGCATGTGGAAAACCGCGCCGCGCTGTTCGAAGCGTTCGGGCGTTTCGTCGATACCCTGCAAGGCCGCTTCATTACTGCCGTGGACAGCGGCACCTCGACCCTGGACATGGACTGCATCGCCCAATCCACGCCGCATGTCACCAGCACCACGGCCTCGGGCGACCCATCGCCGCACGCGGCCATGGGCGTTTTCGCGGGTATTCGCGCCACGTCGATGGCTCGCCTGGGCAGCGATAACCTGGAAGGGTTGCGGGTGGCGGTACAGGGCCTGGGCAATGTTGGCTACGCCCTGGCCGAACAACTGCACGCAGCGGGTGCCGAGTTGCTGGTGAGCGACCTGGACCCTGGGCGCGTGCGGCTCGCGGTGGAACAGTTCGACGCCCGGCCGGTGCCCAACGAAGCGTTGCTGAGCACGCCCTGCGATATCTTCGCTCCGTGCGGCGTGGGGCCGGTGCTCACCGGCCAGAGCGTGATGCAGCTGCGTTGTGCTGCGGTGGCGGGGTCGGCGAACAACCAGCTGACCACCTTGCAGGTGGCGGACCAGTTGGAAACCCGGGGGATTCTGTATGCCCCCGATTACGTGATCAATGCCGGTGGCTTGATCTACGTGGCGCTGCGCCATCGGGGCGAGGAGCTGGGCACCATCACCGCGCACCTGGCGCGGATTCCCTCGCGGCTGACCGAAGTGTTTGCCCATGCCCAAGCCGAAAAGCGTTCACCGGCGAGGGTGGCGCAGATGTTGGCCGAGCGGTTGCTATACGGCTGACCGGCAGATACTTGCTTATTTTTAGTGGCCTCTTCGCGGGCAAGCCCGCTCCCACAGGACCGCCGCTGAATTTGTCTAGGGCGGGGTACTTGTGGGAGCGGGCTTGCCCGCGAAGAGGCCAGTAAAGACGCAAAAAATGTCTACTCGGCCGCTGCCCCATCGAGCAACTCGGCCAACGCATCGGGCTGGCTCTTGAACGCCCGCGCAAACACATCGCGGTTCTTGGCCATGTAGATGCCCGCTTCCTCGACCTGCTGCTCGGTCAGCGAAGGGACTGCCTTTTGCAGAACCTCGGCCAGGCGTTCGGCCAGCTCGAGCATCTTGTCATGACGATCTGCTTCGGCCTTATCCATGAACAAGCGCTCCGGGTCGCGGCTGCTGCGGTACACCACTTCGACGGCCATTCATCACCTCTATGCCTTTTGCTGGTTGATACAACAAATACTGTATGCGCATACAGTAATGGCATTGCCACCATTGCGCAACCGAAAGTTCAGTCGAAAGGGTAGTTCACACGTGCCTTGCGGCAATCGGTCGCCTTCCAAGCGAGGGGCATGGCCCTTTAACTGCATGGCAAAAGCGTCACAGCCGTGACGCACAATCCTTCATGTCGTATCGGGGAATCGGACATCGTGAACATCAAATGGGCTGAAAAGCTGCGCAAGGGCCTGCATGGCTCGGCCGACTCACTGGGCAACCTGTGCGTGGAAGCATTCCACTATCTGGCCTTGTTCGGCATCGGCGCGATCACCGCCTACGCGGCGGTAGTGACCTTTCTCGACATGCTCGGCAAGGGCGGGATCAGCGTCGATGACATCCTGCTGCTGTTCATCTACCTCGAGCTGGGTGCGATGGTGGGCATCTACTTCAAGACCAACCACATGCCGATCCGCTTCCTGCTGTACGTGGCGATCACCGCGCTGACGCGCCTGTTGATCGGTGACGTGTCGCACCACAAGGCGCCGGACGAAGGCCTGCTTTACCTGTGCGGTGGCATTCTGCTCCTGGCGTTCTCGATCCTGGTGGTGCGCTACGCCTCGTACCGCTATCCCTCGACCAAGGTGCTCGATGCCAACGGCAAGGAAGTGGACGAGGGCAGGTGAGTGGTAGCTATGTAGTGCGGGCGGTGGCGTGCGCCGCTGTTCAATCTGGACCGACGCCGGTTGCGTGACAGAGGGTCGCGTAGACGGAGCGTCTTCAATCTGGAGAGATCAGCATGCGTTATGAAACCGAAGCCGTCCGCGCCTACCTGCACGAAGCGCTGGGGCCCCACGGAATTGACCCGGACACCGTGCATGTCAACGAAATCGCCTATGTCGTCGACAGGGAGGTGGTGCGCACGCGCACGTTGCTCGAGGAATCGCTGCATTGGCTGGAGCAGGGCGAGGAGCCTACCTACGACATAGGGCTGATAGGGCTGTTCCATCGCCCGGACACGTTCGAACCCGAGCACCGTGTCGAGGGCCTGCGCCTGCAGGACATCGAACGGATGATCGGGCGAATGCTGCTGGCGCTGCGCTGAGCTCAGTTAGCCACGGCGACAGCGGCGAATGGCTTGCCTTCGTGGCGGACATCGCCGGTCAGGGCGGCCAGCACCTGTAGGGGGTTCTGGCCGTGCTCGATGGCCAGGCCCAGGCGGATGCTGTCGATCACCCTCTGCAGGCGCGCCGGGTCGTTGCGTTGGCTCTGGCTGATCAAGCGCTTGGCAACCACGCCGGCATCATCGGAGAGGGTCAGCATGATGCTGCCGTCCAGGCGTTCGATGCTCAGGTTCACGCGGTATTCGGGGGCGAAGGCGTCGCTGATCTGGTCGAATGGATTGTGCATGGTCGAAATCTGCAAATGAATGACTGCAGGGTTGACCGGCCAATCGACTGGTTGGTTCAGGTCCGTTGATCAATACCAACGAAAACGCCCGGCACAGGGCCGGGCGTCGAGGGGCGGGCGATCAGGCCTCCGGGTCGGTCAGTTCAAGGGCGCCGCGCTTGCTGCGCAGCTTGCCGTAGAAGTGTTCCAGAGCGTTGTTCAACTTGCTGGCGGCGCCGTCTACGGCCTGATCCAGCGAGCCTGCGGTGTGGGTGACGGAAATCGGCTGGTGGCCTTTGGGGCGAGCTTCGATCTGGCAGCGTTTGTCATGCGGGCCGGGCTTGGCGCCGTTCTCGTCGCGCAAGTGCACCTCAAGGCGGGTGAGGCTGTCGTCATAGCGCTCGAGTGTGCTTTCCAGCGTTGCGCGGACCCACTCGTTGAGCCGGATGTTGCCTTCGATATGGTTGCTGCTGTTGACCTGGATTTGCATGATTCAATCCTTATTCAGCTTGCTCGCAGAGAGGCGCGCCTAGGCCTTTGAGGGCCCTGATATTTCTGCGTCTCTTGACTCTAAGGTCAGGCAACGGCGGGACGAATTCAAGCCCCTTTTGAAAATAAATTTCCTGTTGCAAATAGCCCATTGCAAACCGTTGGGTCGCACAGGCTTTGCTTATGAGAATTCAAATCATTACTATTAGGGCCCGATTTTTACGAACCCCGCCATGAAAAGCAAAGCCGGCCCCTCACTGAGCTACCGCCTGGGCGTCACCTCACGCAGCCTGGCCGCTTTGTTCGGCGGTTACCTGCTGGCGTCCATGGCCAGCATCGCCATCACCTTGTTGGCGCCGATGAGCCGGGTCGACGCGACCATGACCGGCATGATGCTGTCGTTCGTGTTCTACCTGCTGGCCTTCATCTGGTGCTTCGCCTGCCGCAGTGCGTGGCGTGCCTGGCTTGGCGTGCTGCTGCCAAGCTTGCTGCTGGGGCTGGCGAGCGGGTTGGCCTACTGGATGAAGACACCATGAAGGAAGGCTTCCGCCAGGCCATGGCCTGGCTGCACACCTGGACCGGCCTGATCTTCGGTTGGTTGCTGTTCGCCATCTTCCTCACAGGTACGCTGTCGTATTTCAAGGAAGAGGTGAACCACTGGACCCACCCGGAAATCCGCCGCCATGCGCTCGACCCGCAGGCCAGCCTGGCGCTGGCCCAACGCTACCTCGAGCGCAATGCCGGGCATTCCGAGGGCTGGATGATTCGCTTGCCCAGCGAGCGCGACGCGGGCCTGAGCGTGGGCTGGCGCGACCCCGAGGGCGGGCGCCGTGGGTTCGTCCAGAAGGAACTCGACGCCAGCACCGGCGAGCCGGTCGAGGCGCGTGAAAGCCGGGGTGGCGAGTTCTTCTACCGCTTCCACTTCCAGTTGGAGATGCCGCACCCGTGGGGTCGCTGGCTGTCGACCTTCTGCGCCTTCATCATGCTGCTGGGCCTGGTCACGGGCATCATCACCCACAAGAAGATCTTCAAGGAATTCTTCACCTTCCGCCCTGGCAAGGGGCAGCGCTCCTGGCTGGATGGCCACAACGCCATCGGCGTGCTGGTGCTGCCGTTCCACCTGATGATCAGCTACAGCAGCCTGGTGCTGTTCATGTACATGGTCATGCCGGCCAGCATCCTGGCCAGCTATGGCGGCAATACCGGGGGGTACTTCAGTGAGGTGTTCGGCCGCGACGAAGCGCCCAAGTCGGCCAATGTCGCAACGCCAATGGTGCCGCTGGCCGGGCTCTATGAGCAGGTCCAGCGGTTGGCGCCAGGGGCGCGCATGGGTTACGTCCAGGTGCAGAACCCGGGCGATCGCAATGCCCGGGTCACCTTCAGCCAGTCGGCGGCCGACCATGTGCCCTACCGACGTAGCGCCAACTGGACATTCGACGGTGGCAGTGGCGCGATGCTGAGCCAGGGTGCGGCGGAGAGCGCCACCATGCTCACCAGTTTCAGTTTTGCCGGCCTGCACATGGGTAACTATGCCGGGCCATGGTTGCGCTGGCTGTACTTCGCCTTCGGCCTGGCCGGCACCGCGGTGATCGGCACCGGGCTGGTGATGTGGCTGGGCAAGCGCCAGCTCAAGCATGCCAAGAGCGAGCGACTGCCGGGCGAGTTGCGCCTGGTCGAGGTGTTGAATATCGTCAGCATGAGTGGCCTGCTGCTGGGTGTGGCGACCTTCTTCTGGGCTAACCGCCTGTTGCCCAATGGGCTGGCGGGGCGCGCCGACTGGGAGGTGAACCTGTTCTTCCTGGCCTGGGCACTGTCGCTGGTGCACGCGGCGCTGCGTCCTGGGCGACGCGCCTGGGGCGAGCAGTTGGCGCTGGGCGCTGCGGCCTTTGCCTCGCTGCCGTTGCTCAACGGGTTGGTCACCGGGCAGGGCTTGAACCATTCGCTGCCGGCGGGTGACTGGGCCATGGCCGGCTTCGACCTGACTGCGCTGGCTGCCGGTGCGTTTCTCGCCTGGGCTGCCAGCAAGATGCTGCGCACTCCCAAGCCCAAGCGCGCACCCCGCGCAGTCCAGGCGGTGACTGAAGTGGCCGAGGTGAAATGATGCTGAGCGTTGCCCTGATCGGTTATGCGGGGTTCGCCGCCCTGTGCCTGGCCATGGAAAAACACGCCGCCGAGCTGCTCGGGCGCAAACCTGGCCATACGGCGCTGCGCGGTTTGCGCATCGGCGGCTGGGCGCTGCTGGTGCTGTCGCTGGTGCTGGCGGTGCAGGTGCGTGGCTGGGCCCACGGCCTGGTCGAGTGGATCGCGGTGTTGATGGCCGGGGCCACGCTCTGGGTGTTCGGCCTGCCGTATCAGCCTCGAGTGCTGCTGGGGCTTGCCGCTTTCAGCGTGGTGCTCGGCCCGCTGTTGGCCGTGTTTGGCGCGTAGCCGGTGAGCGAACCGGGCCACATCGCCGACACCGAGGCCGATAGCACGGGGGCGCGCGCGCGATTTCTCCAGGTATTCCTGGCCCAGCGGGCGCGCATGGAGGCGTTGGTCAGCCGCCGGGTCGGCTGCCGGGCGACCGCCTCGGACCTGGTCCAGGAGTTGTTCCTGCGCTTCTGGCGTCGCCCGAGGTCAAGGTCGAGGCGTTGGACACCTACCTGCTGCGCTGCGCGGGTAACCTGGCCATCGACCACCTGCGCAGTGAGGGCAGCCGCGAGCGCCTGGCAGAAGCGAGCTTGAGCGTGGAGGAAGGCGAGGTGGCCGGAGCGCCGGAGCATGCCCTGGAAGTCGAGGACGACCTGCAACGCATCGAGGCCGCCTTGCGTACCTTGCCGGAACGCACCCGGCAGATTTTCTTGCTCAACCGTGTGCACGGCTGCAAGTACGGCGAGATCGCCAAGGCCATGCAACTGTCCCAGAGCGCGGTGGAAAAGCATATGATGCGCGCCCTCGAAGCGTGCAAGGCGAGTGTCGCCGAGCCCGCCCCAGCACGCGGGCCAGGGAGCGCCAGACGATGAACCGCCAGCATGCCACCACCTCCGATCCATCCCAGGCAGCCTTGCATTGGCTGAGCCGGATCAACGAGCAGCCCGAGCAGGCACATAGCGCTGCGTTCAAGCGCTGGTTGCTGGCCGACCCGGCGCACCGGCAGGCCTACGCCGAAGCCCAGGCGCTGTGGCAGCGCAGCACCGGCCCGGCGACGCGCTTGGCCGAGCAGGAGCACGACAGCCTGCGTCCCTACCTCGAAGCCATGGCCAAGCCCCCGGCCCGGCGTGCCTGGCGCCAATGCGCCGGGGCGTTGGCTGCCGCGGCCTGTCTGGTGTTGGCGGTGGGCACGGGCGCTGGCTGGCACCCGCAGTACTGGTTGCAGGACCTGCAGGCCGACTACAGCAGCGGCGATAGCCTGCAGCAGGTGACCCTGGCCGATGCCTCGCAACTGACCCTGGATGCCGGCAGCGCCATCGCTGTCGACTTCGACCATGGCCAGCGTCGGGTACGGCTGCTGCGTGGCGCGGCGTTCTTCCACGTGACCCATACTGGCGCGCCATTCCTGGTGGAGGCGGGCGGGGGCGAGGTGCGGGTGCTCGGTACCCAGTTCGAGGTGCGCGAGCTGGGTGCTGCCACACACGTCACGGTGCGCAGCGGAAGGGTGGGGGTGACGCCGGCCGAGGGGCAGACCATGCGCGAGCTGACGGCCGATCAGCAAGTGGCGTACGCCCAGGGCCAGGCAGGCGACATCCAATCCGTGGACAGCGCCAGCCGGCTGGCCTGGCGCCAGGGCTGGCTGAATTACTACCAGGTGCCGCTGGCCCAAGTGCTCGACGACCTGCAGCGTTATTACCCTGGGCGGATCATGTTGCTCGACAGCGCGTTGGGCCAGCGCAAGGTCAGTGGCAGCTTCCCGACCGGCGAACCGTTGCAGGCGCTCGACTCGCTGGGCCAGGTGCTGGGCTTCTCGCGGCATACCGTGCTCGGGCGCCTGACCGTCATTCGCTAACCCTGCGACCCAAAAGGTCCCTTGTAGGAGCGGGTTCACCCGCGAACACCTGCGGAGCACGTGCCACGCAATGCGGCGTCTGCTTCGCGGGTAAACCCGCCCCTACAGAGGCCTGGCCACGGCAGGCAAAATAATTTTCATCACCGGGTGAGGTAACTGCAGGCGGCATCCGTGTAGTAGGTGAAAGTGCGATTCATTCGCAGCTATATCCCTCTCACAGGTCAGTGTCCATGAAGTTCACCTCGCGTTGCGTCCCCCTCTGGCTCGGTCTTTCCCTGTTCCCGGCGCTGATCGCCGCCCGCGGGTCAATGCCGCCGAGCTGTCGGCGGTGCATGTGTTCGCCCAGCCAAGCCAGCCCCTGGCCCAGGCGCTCAACGCGTTCAGCCAGGCCACCGGGCAGAGCGTGGTCTACACCCTGCAACTGCCGGTGTTCCAGGCCCCGGCGCTGAACGGCAGTTTCAGCGCCGAGCAGGCGTTGCAGCAGTTGCTGGGCAGTTCGGGCCTGACCTGGCGCCGCGTCGACGCCCACACCCTGACCCTGGAGCCACTGGACACCTCGGGTGCGCTCAACCTGCAGGCCACCACTGTCACCTCGCAGTTGGACAGCTACAGCTACCAGCCGCCAGCTACGGCTTCGATCATGCGTGGCCAGACCCGCACCCAGGAAGTACCCCAGGCGATCAACGTGGTCCCGGCCCAGGTGATCCGCGACCAGGCCCCGCGCAACCTCGACGACGCCCTGGCCAACGTCAGTGGCATCACCCAGGGCAACAACTTCGGCGGGACTTCCGACACGGTGATGAAGCGTGGTTTTGGCGACAACCGCGATGGCTCGATCATGCGCGACGGCATGCCGCTGGTGCAGGGCCGCAGCCTCAATGCCAGCACCGAGCGGGTCGAGGTGCTCAAGGGGCCGGCCTCCTTGCTGTATGGCATCCAGGACCCGGGCGGGGTGATCAACGTGGTCAGCAAGCGCCCGCAACTGCAACAGTACACGGCGCTGAACCTGCGCGGCTCCACCTACGGCAGCGGCAAGAACGGCAGCGGCGGTGGCCTGGACAGCACCGGTGCGCTGGGCGATAGCCCGCTGGCCTACCGCCTGATCGTCGACCACGAGGACGAAGACTACTGGCGCAACTACGGGGTGCACCGCGAGTCGATGGTGGCGCCGTCGTTGGCCTGGCTCGGCGAGGACACCCAGGTGGTGCTGGCCTACGAGCACCGTGAATTCCTCTATCCCTTCGACCGCGGCACGGCCTTCGGCAACAACGGCCACCCGCTGAACATCCCGGCGACGCGGCGCCTGGACGAGCCGTTCAACGACATGGAAGGGCGTTCGGACCTGTACCGCCTGGAGGTCGATCACCCGTTGAGCGACGACTGGAAGCTGCATGCTGGCTATAGCTTCAACCGCGAGACCTACGATGCCAGCCAGGTCCGTGTGACCGGTGTCGACGAAGCCACCGGTACGCTGTCACGCAGCATCGATGGCACGCACAACGCCATGAGCCGCGACCAGTTCGTCACCGTCAGCCTCGATGGCAGCCTGGAGCTGGCCGGGATGCGCCATGACCTGCTGCTCGGGGTCGACCACGAGGATCGCAAGATCTACCGGGGCGACCTGATCCGCCAGACCGCGCAGTCGACCTTCAGCTACCTGAACCCGGTGTACGGCCAGGAAGTCGAGGGCACCAACGTGCGCGCCAGCGACAGCGACCAGACCGACAAGCTGCGCACCGAGTCGGTGTTCGTGCAGGACGCGCTGCACCTGGACGAGCACTGGATCCTGGTGGTCGGTGCGCGCTTCCAGCAGTACGACCAGTACGCCGGTCGTGGCCGCCCGTTCAAGGCCAACACCGACATCGACGGCCAGACCTGGGTGCCGCATGCAGGCGTCGTGTACCAGGTCGATGACCAGTTGTCGTTCTACGGCAGCTACAGCGAGTCGTTCAAGCCCAACTCGACCATCGCCCCGCTGACCGGGGGCGTGACGATCGATTCGTCGATTGCGCCGGAGGAGGGCAAGTCGTGGGAGCTGGGCGCCAAGCTCGACATGCCTGGCCAGCTTACCGGGACGCTGGCACTGTTCGACATCACCAAGCGCAACGTGCTGGTGTCCAACTACGACAGCACTGCGGGCGAGACGGTGTACAGCAATGCCGGCGAAGTCAGCTCACGGGGTGTCGAGCTCGACCTGACCGGCCAGTTGACCGACCGCTGGAGCCTGATCGGCAGCTATGCCTTTACCGATGCGAAGGTGACCAAGGACCCGGACCTGAAGGGTAACCGCCTGCAGAACGTGGCCAGGCACAGCGGGTCGTTGTCGGCGGTGTACGATTTCGGCAGCCTGTTCGGCGGCGACCGCCTGCGCTTCGGTGCAGGAGCACGTTACGTAGGCAAGCGCGCAGGTAACTCCACCAATACCTTCGACCTGCCCAGCTACACCGTGGCGGATGCCTTCGCCAGCTATGAGACCAAGCTCGAGGAGCACAACGTGCGCTTGCAACTGAACGTGAAGAACCTGTTCGACAAGGTGTACTACAGCTCGGCGGTGAACCAGTATTTCGTCGCCATCGGCGATGCGCGGCAGGTGAGCCTGTCGAGTACGTTCGAGTTCTGAGCTGCCGCGAAGAGGCCGTCAGCTACCCGCGAATGCCAAGCGATACTCGCCAGGCGTCGCCCCGACCGCCTGGCGAAATCGATTACTGAAATGGCTGGCACTGGCGAACCCGCAGGCCAGGGCCACCTGCCCCAACGGCAGGTCGCCCAGGCGCAGCAACCGGCACGCCCGGTGCAACCGGCGCGCCAGCAGGTACTGGTGCGGCGGCAAGCCGAAGCTTGCGCGAAACATGCGGGCGAAGTGGTATTCCGACAGGTTGCAACGCAGCGCCAGCTCGCCGAGGGTGATCGGCTGGTCCAGATGCGCTTCGATGTAGTCGACCAGCTGCCGACGCAGGCTCGGCGCCAACCCGCCTTTCAAACGCAAGCCTTGGCGTAGGCCGACCTGGCTGAGCACGGCATGGTCGACGATCTCGTGCGCCAGGCTGCTGGCCAGCAGGCGTTCGCCGGGCTCGTCCCAGGCCAGGGCGATCAGCTGGCGAAAGCGCAGCGATTGTCGGGGGGCGTCGAGGAAGGTCGCTTCCTGCAATTGCAGCTCCCGCGGCTCGCGGTCGAGCAGGCGCACGCAGCCCAGGGCGAATTGCGCCTCGCTGATGTACAGGTGGGCCAGGCGGATCGGCCCGTTGACCACCCAGTTCGACTCATGGCCTGCCGGCATGATGCACAGTTTGTCGGGCGCGCCCTTTTCGGAGGGGCGTTGGCGGCGAAAGGTGCCGGTGCCGTCGGCGATGTAGCACGACAGCGTGTGGTGACTCGGCGCCTGGTAGTCGCGGGCATCGTCGCGGTTGCTCCACAAGGCCGCAGCCAGGCCATCGCCCAGGTGTGCGCTCAGCTCCAGCCGGGCGTGGGGCGAGGCGTGCATGGCGTTGAACACTTGCAGCTGGGTCAATGGGGTCATGGGCGATTCCTCTGACCGCTATCGTACTGCGCTTGGGCGTGGTTGGCAGCGGGGCGCGGTGGATAAGCGCAAGTTTATGCAAGCGCGGGGGTGGTGGCGGATGAACACTGGTGGGGCTGGCGAGGGCTGCGCCCTCGAATCGCTGGCAAGCCAGCTCCTACCGGGCACCGCATTCAAGGACCACTGTCATGAACCTCTCGCTTTACCTGCTCACCGTTGTTATCTGGGGGACCACCTGGATTGCCCTGAAACTGCAACTGGGAGTGGTCGCCATCCCGGTATCCATCGCCTACCGATTCGCCCTGGCTGGCCTGGTGCTGTTCGCCATCCTGTTGCTGACCCGCCGCCTGCAGCCGATGCACCGGCGCGGCCATCTGATCTGCCTGGCCCAGGGGTTGTGCCTGTTCTGCGTCAACTTCATGTGTTTTCTCACCGCCAGCCAGTGGATCGCCAGCGGCCTGATCGCCGTGGTGTTTTCCACCGCGACACTGTGGAATGCGCTGAACGCTCGGGTGTTCTTCGGCCAGAAGATCGCCAGCAACGTCCTCGGCGGCGGGGCAATGGGCCTGCTCGGGCTCGGCCTGCTGTTCTGGCCGGAGCTGTCGCACCACACCGCCAGCCGCGAAACCTTGTACGGCCTGGGCCTGGCACTGCTCGGTACGCTGTGCTTCTCGGCCGGCAACATGCTGTCGAGCATGCAGCAGAAAGCCGGCCTCAAACCCATGACCACCAACGCCTGGGGCATGCTCTACGGGGCCGCCATGCTGGGGCTGTACTGCCTGTTCAGCGGCATCCCGTTCACCATGGACTGGAGCGCCCGCTACCTGGGTTCGTTGATGTACCTGGTGATCCCTGGCTCGGTGATCGGCTTCACTGCGTACCTGACCCTGGTCGGGCGAATGGGGCCTGAGCGGGCGGCCTACTGCACGGTGTTGTTCCCATTGGTGGCGCTGAACGTGTCGGCCTATGCCGAAGGCTATCAGTGGACGCCACCGGCGTTGTTGGGTTTGCTGGCGGTGATGGCGGGTAACGTGCTGGTGTTTCGCAAGCCACGGGTTCAACCCATTCAGGCCATTGCACGTTAAGCTGATCGACACAACTGGTAAAACTGCTAGATGCGCATGTGTGACGTCGAAGTAGACTCCTCTGGATCGGCTAGCCGAGGAGTCAGAATGTCATCGTGGGATCAACCCCTCACGGGGAAGCAGGCCTGGTTGTTCTGCTGTGCAGTTCTAACGCTGCATGTGACACCGCTGCTGATGGCTGATATGCCAATGCTTGACGACATTGCTCGTCAACATGGTGCATTCAATGATTGGATGCTGGTCGGCCGCCCATTGATAGTCGTGCTCAATGCGGTACTCGGGTTCGGGCCAGGAGCGGTGAACATTTACCCGTTACCGTTGTTGCTTGCCGTAGTGGTCACTAGCGCTCCCTAATCCGACTGGTTCAGCACTGGTTCAGGGTGCCAACGTTCAGCTCCATACTGGTTGTACTCCCTCTCTGGTTGCAGCCATTTTTTCTGCAGAACCTGTCCTATCAATATGATGGTGCTGGGATGGCGCTGTCATTGGCTTGCGCGATTTGGGCAATGACCCTGGACGTTGAGCGCCGTAAATACTGGTTGGCAGGTGCAGTGATGATTGCTGCAGGCGCGGCACTGTACCAGCCGAGCGTGAGCGTGGCGGCAGGCTTGTGTGGTATCGAGGTCATACGGCAAGTCATGGCCGGAAAGCGTCTTGTACCACTGATCCGTTTCGCCCTGGTGCGCTTGGGTCAGTTGATGGCGGGTACACTCCTGTTCTTTCTGAGTTGCTCATGGATGGTGGCGAGTCGAGAGCGGTCCAGCCTTCTGGTTCTTGACGGGCAATGGCTCGGAGAAATGCGTCGTCGCCTTGCGCTGACGACGAAGATGGTCGACTTGCTACTCACACCATGGATTAGCTGGTTATGTCTAGGCCTGTTGGCCATTGTCCTTATAGGCCTGCGGCGGGAAACGCTGCAGCTATGGCGCCGTCCTTACCCTGCTGGCGAGCGCTTAGGCTTGGGGGCTGTACTGTGGTTGACGATACCTTTGATCGTGGCGTGCATCCCCGGCATCCTCTTATTTTTGGCGGACTTCGATCTCACGCCTTGTACCGCTATGGGGCTGGGAGTGGTGCTAGCAATGGCGTTTTTTTTCGTGCATGGCGCATTGGCCACTTCGCCGCGCTTGCGCATGGGGGTTCTGATCTTGGCACTGTTGCCCATGCTTACGCTTTCGTTTGCGTATGGGCGTGTACTGGTGTGGCAAAAAACGTTACACCAGTCGATCACTCAGTCATTGGCCTATGACATCTCATCACAGCCAGCGATAGCGGAAGCGAAGCGGTACTACGTGCTTGGCTTCTGGCAGGACCGGCTCTGGGTGCCAGCAGCTTCGGGGAGCTTGAGTCATATGCCGGTCATTGAGCTTCTTGATCCATCCTGGTACGTGCTCCTTCCGGAAATGTTGCTGGAGGAAGGGGTCGAGGGCGCGCAGGTCCGTTATCAGCGACCACCCCTCAATCGTGAGCAAGTTCGAGATCAAGCCCCGACCCCGCTGCTCACCCGTAAACTTTATGACATCCACCGTGTCGGTAATGACGCTTATGTCCTGATCAAATTGCCGCAAGGAACCGGTATTGCAAACGAGTACTCCAGTGCGAAGCTTCGTGCGCTACGGTTTGGTTGGAGTTGGTAACACATTGCTGCACTGGTCGGTGTTTCTAGGATCGAAAAGACTTGGGTGTAGCAAGCCCAGGATGCTGGCACCGGTGTAGGGAAAACAAAGATGACCTCACCGCGCAACTGGTAGAACTGCCAGGTGCGCTGCATGGTATGAAGGGAGAGACTGGGCGGCATTCACGCTGCTCGGAGCCGAAAGGATGCAGGTACCCCAGTTACAACACGGAGCGTTGTCACAGCGCCAACTTCGGTTGCTGTTTCTGGGAGCCTTGACCTTACACGTTCTGCTCGTTGCGGTGGGTGACTCCCCCTACATGGATGACATATGGCGCTCGTTGGTAGCCGACAGAGTCCAAAGCGAGGCGGATTCCTGGACCCATATAGTCGATGGCGAAGGGCATGTGGTGATGAAGTCGCCCCCCGCGATCGAGCATCTGTACGAATGAGGGCGATCAGCCGACAACTGTGCCGTTACGCCCTGGTCGGGGCGATCAACACCGGTTGCCACTGGCTGGTGTTCCTGCTGTTGCACCTGGGCATCGGGGCAAGCCAGGCGCTGAGCAACCTGACCGCCTTCGGGGTGGCGGCGAGCCTGTCATATTTCGCCAATGCGGCGTTCACCTTCGCGGTGCGGCCTTCGGGCACGCGCTATCTACTTTTTTTGACCGGGATGGGCAGCTTGAGCCTGCTGCTCGGCGCGCTGGCCGACTGGGCCGGGCTGGCACCGTGGCTGACCCTGGTGAGCTTTTCCGCGGCCAGCCTGGTCATTGGCTACGCCTACTCGCGCGCTGTGGTGTTCAAACGGAGTGAACCATGAAACTGACCCTGATCGTCCCGGTATTCAACGAGGAGGAGACACTCGAGCACTTCTACCGCACGGTGCGTGAGGAGCCCTCCTTGCAGGGCATCATCGTCGAGATCCTGTTCGTGAACGATGGCAGCGTCGATGCCACCGAGGCCATTTGCGCGGACCTGGCCAGGGCCGACGAGTGGGTTTCTGTGGTCAACTTCTCGCGTAATTTCGGCAAGGAATCAGCGTTGTTCGCCGGTCTGGAGTATGCCGATGGCGATGTGGTGGTGCCGATGGATGTCGATCTACAAGATCCCGTCGAACTCATCGCCACCTTGATCGAGCGTTGGCGCAACGGCGCCGAAGTCGTCCTGGCCAAGCGCCGCAGCCGTGAATCGGACAGCGCATTGAAGCGCTGGACTGCCGGGCTGTACTACCGCCTGCACAACAGGATTGCCTCGACCTCGATCGAGGAAAACGTCGGCGACTTTCGCCTGCTGGACCGCAAGGTGGTGGTGGCGATCAGGCAACTGCCGGAGCAGCAGTTGTTCATGAAAGGCGTGTTGTCGTGGGTCGGCTTTCGTACCGAGGTCGTCGAGTACGACCGGCCACAGCGTGTCGCCGGCTGCAGCAAGTTCGGCTTCTGGCGACTGTGGAACCTGGCCCTCGATGGCATCACCTCGTTCAGCACCTTGCCGCTGCGGCTGTGGAGCTACGTCGGTGCCGTGGTGTCGCTGTGCGCCTTGGCGGTTGCCGCGTACCGGATCATCGACCAGTTGCTGCATGGTAGCGACGCGCCGGGCTACCCCTCGTTGATCGTGACCATGCTGTTTCTGGGTGGGGTGCAATTGATCGGCATCGGTATTCTCGGCGAGTACATCGGCCGCATCTACCAGGAGACCAAGCACCGGCCACGGTATGTAGTGCGTGAAGTCATAGGCCGCAGCGCGAGCCTTCATGCACACCCATGCGCTGCCCCGACAGACGATCGCTGAACCTGTCGGGGCGTCGCTGGCGCTTCAGCGGGCTTTCCACACCTGCGGGTTGACCAGGTCGCGTGGCCGCTCACCCAGCAGCGCCGCGCGTAGGTTGTCCATCGCCCGGTTGGCCATGGCCTCGCGGGTTTCGGCGGTGGCCGAGCCAATGTGCGGCAGGGTCAGGGCATTGGGCAACTGGAACAGTGGCGATTCGGCCAGCGGCTCCTTTTCGTACACGTCCAGGCCGGCGCCACGGAGGGTGCCCTGTTGCAAGGCTTCGACCAGCGCCGCTTCGTCGACCACCGGGCCACGGGCGATGTTGATCAGGAAGGCGCTGGGCTTCATCAATTTGAGTTCACGGGCACCGATCAGCTTGCGCGTGGCGTCGGACAGCGGCACCACGATGCAGACGAAATCGGACTCGGCCAGCAGTTGCTCCAGGCTGCGGTACTGCGCGCCTAGTTCCTGTTCCAGCGCAGTCTTGCGGCTGTTGCCGGCATACAGGATCGACATGTTGAAGCCAAAGCGACCGCGACGGGCCACGGCCGCGCCGATGTTGCCCATGCCGACGATGCCCAAGGTCTTGCCGTGCACGTCGCTGCCGAAATGCGGCGGGGCGATGGTCGCGGTCCAGTTGCCGGCCTTGGTCCAGGCGTCCAGTTCGGCGGTGCGGCGTGCGCAGCCCATGATCAGCGAGAAGCCGAGGTCTGCGGTACTTTCGGTGAGCACGTCGGGCGTGTTGGTCAGGGCGATGCCGCGCTCGTTGAAGTAGTCCAGGTCGTAGTTGTCGTAGCCGACCGATACGCTCGACACCACTTCCAGCTTGCCGGCACCTTCGAGCTGCGCGCGGCCCAGCTTGCGGCCGACGCCGATCAGGCCGTGGGCCTCGGGCAGGGCTTCATTGAACTGGGCATTGATGTCGCCGAGCTTGGGGTTCGGCAGGATCACGTTGAAATCTTGCTGCAGGCGCTCGGCCATGGCCGGGGTGATGCGGCTGAAGGCCAGGACGGTCTTTTTCATCGGGCTACTTCTCTGCAAGGCGGTAGGTGAGGTAATTATTGATTAGCAACCTACCATTGACCCCCACCGCCGTGCAGCAGCTTTTTCAGTTGGCGATCAACAATTCATGGGTCTTCAGGTCGGCCTCGTGGGCCGCCAATATCTCCGGCAGCGAATTGCGCAGGTACTCGACCCAGGTCTTGATCTTCGCGTCCAGGTACTGGCGCGACGGATAGATCGCGTACAGGTTCAGCTCCTGCAACCGATACTCGGGCAACACCCGCACCAGGCTGCCGTCGCGCAAACCGTCGATTACCGAGTAGATCGGCAATACGCCCATGCCCATGCCGCAGCGGATCGCGGTCTTCATGGCATCGGCCGAGTTGACCTGGAAAGGCGAGGTGGTGATGTTGACCAGCTCCTGGCCTTCCGGACCATCGAACAGCCATTTTTCCAGCGGGATCACTGGGCTGACCATGCGCAGGCAGGCGTGCTTGAGCAGGTCGGCCGGCTTGTGCGCGAAACCATGCTTGGCCACGTACTCCGGGGACGCGCAGACGATGCTGTAGGTGATGCCCAGGCGCTGCGAGACGAAACCTGAGTCCGGCAGTTCGGTGGCCAGCACGATGGACACGTCGTAACCCTCGTCGAGCAGGTCAGGCACGCGGTTGGCCATGGTCAGGTCGAAGGTCACGTCAGGGTGCGATTCGCGGTAGCGGGCGATGGCATCGACCACGAAGTGCTGGCCCACGCCGGTCATCGAATGCACTTTCAACTGCCCGGCGGGGCGGGCATGGGCGTCGCTGGCCTCGGCTTCGGCCTCCTCGACGTAGGTGAGGATCTGTTCGCAACGCATCAGGTAGCGCTTGCCGGCTTCGGTCAGGGCGATGCGCCGGGTGGTGCGATTGAGCAGCCGGGTTTGCAGATGGGCTTCCAGGTTGGAGACCGCCCGCGACACGTTCGCGGTGGTCGTATCCAGTTGCGCCGCGGCGGCGGTGAAGCTGCCGAGTTGGGCTACGCAACTGAAAGCACGCATGTTTTGCAGGGTGTCCATGGGTCACTCTCGATGTTGAGGGCGAAATTGTGTCACGAAGTAACGGCAAAGTTATTAAATTCTGCCTTCGACCAAAGGCGGATTATCGCTGTTTCGGTAACAAAGATTCGCAGGAATATACGCTTATCGCCAGTGCGGCTGCCCCCTAGAATTGCCCGGCCCCTCCACTTCTTCCTCGGGAAATCGCAGCTGTGCCGCGTCGCATCATCAGAACGCTCCAAGCGTTCAGTGCCTGTGCCCTTAGCTTTACCTTGAGCGGCTGTATCGGAACTTGGGGCATCGCCCCTGAAAGCAAGACGCTGCAAGCCAACACCTTGACCACCGACGCGGCCATTCGCGACGCCGCGACCGATGCCCATTGGCCCGCCCAACAGTGGTGGCAAGCCTACCGCGATCCACAGCTGGACCGGTGGGTGGCCCTGGCCGTGGCCGGCAGCCCGAGCCTGGCCATGGCCACGGCGCGGGTCCGCGAAGCCAAGGCCATGGCCGGTGTGGTCGAGTCGGCCGAGAAGCTCCAGGCCAACGGCCAGGCCTCGCTCAAGCGCCACAACTGGCCCGAGGACCAGTTCTACGGCCCTGGTGAGTTGGCGGGTGCCAACACCTGGGACAACAACGCCGCCATCGGTTTCAGCTACGCCCTCGACTTGTGGGGCCGCGAACGCAACGCCAGCGAGCAGGCCGTGGACCAGGCGCACATGAGCGTGGCCGAAGCCCGCCAGGCCCAGCTCGAACTGCAGAGCAACGTGGTGCGTGCCTACATCCAGCTGAGCCTGCATTTTGCCCAGCGCGACATCGTCAAGGCCGAGCTCGAGCAGCAAGAGCAGATCCTGGCCCTGGCCAAGCGCCGCCTCGACGCCGGCATTGGCACCCATTTCGAAGTCAGCCAGGCCGAGGCGCCGCTGCCCGAGACCCATCGCCAGATCGACAGCCTCGACGAGGAAATCGCCCTGACCCGCAACCAGCTGGCCGCCCTCGCCGGCAAGGGGCCGGGGGAGGGTGCGCAGTTGCAGCGGCCCAGCCTGGCCTTGGCGGCGCCGCTCAAGCTGCCCTCGACGTTGCCTGCCGAGCTGGTCGGCCAGCGCCCCGACGTCGTCGCCAGCCGCTGGCAGGTCGCGGCCCAGGCGCGTGGCATCGACGTCGCCCACGCGGGCTTCTTCCCCAACGTCGACCTGGTCGGCAGCCTGGGCTTCATGGCTACCGGCGGTGGCCCGCTGGAATTCCTCACCGGGCGCAAGTTCAACTACAACGTCGGCCCGGCCATCAGCTTGCCGATCTTCGACGGCGGTCGCCTGCGCTCGCAACTGGGCGTGGCCTCGGCGGGGTACGACGTGGCCGTGGCGCGGTACAACCAGACCGTGGTCGGTGCGCTGAAGAACATTTCCGACCAGCTGATCCGCCGCGAATCGATGAAGCAACAGTCGCATTTTGCCGCTGAATCGGTAGCCGCCGCGCAGAAGACCTACGACATCGCCATGGTCGCCTTCCAGCGTGGCCTCACCGATTACCTCAATGTGCTCAACGCCCAGACCCTGTTGTTCCGTCAGCAGCAGATCCAGCAACAGGTGCAGGCCGCACGCCTGATCGCCCATGCCGAACTGGTGACGGCGCTGGGCGGCGGCCTGCAGGCCGGCAACGACGTGCCGCGCGAAGAGCGCCAGGCGGCGCCCAGGACCCCGGCCACCCTGGCCATTTTCGACAAGAAGCCGGACACCGCCGAATGAGCACTTCCAGTTTGCCCGTGCGCTGGCTGCAGAGCCTGGAGTGGCGCCGGGGCTTCTTTGCCTGGGCGCGCACCGATGGGGTGACCTGGGTCTACATCTTCAAGGTGCTGGCCGCAGCGTTCATCACCCTGTGGCTGGCCATGCGCCTGGAGCTGCCGCAGCCGCGCACGGCGATGATCACCGTGTTCATCGTCATGCAGCCGCAGAGCGGGCATGTGTTCGCCAAGAGCTTCTACCGGGTGCTCGGTACCTTGGCCGGCTCGGCGATGATGGTGGCATTGATCGCCATCTTCCCGCAGAACACCGAGCTGTTCCTGCCCAGCCTGGCGCTGTGGGTGGGCTTGTGCTCGGCCGGCGCCATGCGCTACCGCACCTTCCGCGCCTATGGCTTCGTGCTGGCGGGCTACACCGCGGCGATGATCGGCCTGCCGGTGCTGCAACACCCTGACCAGGCGTTCATGGCTGCTGTTTGGCGGGTGCTGGAAATCGCCCTGGGCATCCTCGTGTCGACCTTCGTCAGCGCCGCGATCCTGCCGCAGTCGGCCAGCGCGGCCATGCGCAACGCCTTGTACCAGCGCTTTGGCGTATTCGCCGGGGTGGTGGTCGAAGCCCTGCGTGGCGACAGCCAGCGCGACCGCTTCGAAACCAGCAACGTGCGCTTCGTCGCCGAGGCGGTAGGGCTTGAGAGCCTGCGCAACGTCACCGCCTTCGAAGACCCGCACATGCGCCGCCGCTCTGGCCGCCTGGTGCGCATGAACAGCGAGTTCATGGCCATCACCACGCGCTTCAACGCCTTGCACCGGCTGATCGAGCGTCTGCGTGCACGCGGGCCTGCGCAGATCGTCAGTGCCATCGAGCCAGGCCTCGATACCTTGATCGAGCTGCTGCAACCTTACGTCGGCCGCGCCCTGACCGACGCCGACGCGCTGCGCCTGACCCTCGAGCTTGCCGCCTACAAGGAAGGCCTGCAGGCCCAGGTGCGCGGCCTGCGCGCCGACTACCTGGCCACCGACCCCAGCGAGTCCGATCTGCTCGACTTCCATACCGCCTTCGAGTTGCTGTACCGCTTCGTCGATGAGATGTTCAGCTACGCCGAGACCCACGCCTCGCTGGCCGCGCACCGGCACGAGCGGGAGCAATGGGACGAGCCCTACGTGGCGCAGACCAGCTGGCTGGTGTCGCTTGCCGCAGGCCTGCGGGCGTCGGCGGTGCTGCTGCTGCTGGGCAGCTACTGGCTGCTCAGCGACTGGCCCAGCGGGGCCATGATGACCCTGATCGCCACGGTCACCGTGGGCCTTTCGGCGGCCTCGCCCAACCCCAAGCGGATGTCCTTCCAGATGGCCTGCGGCACGGCGTTCGGTGCCTTCATCGGCTTCTTCGAAACCTTCTTCGTGTTCCCCTGGATCGACGGTTTCCCGCTGTTGTGCATGGTCCTGGCGCCGGTGTTCGTGCTCGGTGCGTTTCTCTCGTCACGGCCTGCCTACGCAGGTTACGGGATTGGCTTGCTGGTGTTCTTCGCCATCGGCTCGGTGCCCAACAACCTCACCGTCTATGACCCGTACACCTTCATCAACGACTACATCGGCATGGTCATCGGCATGTTCGTCTGCGCCGCAGCCGGGGCGATCATCCTGCCGCCCAACAGTCGCTGGTTGTGGAGCCGCCTGGAGCAGGAACTGCGCGAGCAGGTGTTGTTCGCCATCGGCGGGCGCCTGCGCGGGCTCGGCTCGGCGTTCGAGAGCCGTACCCGCGACCTGCTGCACCAGGCGTATGGCCTGGCCGCCGGCAAACCCAAGGTGCAGAGCGAGCTGATGGGCTGGATGTTCACCGTGCTGGAGATCGGCCACGCCGTCATCGAGCTGCGCAAGGAGCAGGCACGTGCGCCGATCCACCCGGCCTATGCCGAATCGCAGCCGTGGCGCCAGGCCATCCGGGTCATGGGGCGGGCGCTGACGCGGTTGTTCCTGCAGCCCAGTGCCAGCAATCACGAGCGCGCCCTGGTGGCGGTGGATCACGCCATCAGCCGTGTGCAGGCCACCGACGAGCCATTCGCCCGGCACTTCGACACCTCGGTGCTGCGCCGCGTGCAGAGCTACCTGCACTTCATCCGTTCTTCCCTGCTCGACCCACAGTCGCCGTTGGCCCCGGCGAAAGGATTGCACGATGCTCCCTGAATCCATGCCCCGTGAAATCGCCTTCCATGGCGTGTACATGCCCACCATGACCCTGATGTTCCTGTTCGCCCTGGGCCTGGCCTGGGGCCTGGACCGGTTCATCGCCAGCCATGACGGCTATCGCTTTTTCTGGCATCCGGCGCTGCTGCGCCTGTCCCTGTTCGTTTGTTTGTTCGGCGCCCTGGCGCTGTCGCTCTACTGGTGAGAAACCTTCGATGAAAAAGTTCTTCAGCCTGATCGCTACCTTGTTGGTGCTGGCCGCTGCCGTGGCGATCGGTCGCCAGTTGTGGCTGCACTACATGACCACGCCGTGGACCCGCGACGGTCGCGTGCGCGCCGATATCATCAACGTCGCCGCCGATGTGCCGGGTTATGTGGTGGATGTACCGGTCAAGGATAACCAGCGAGTGAAGAAGGGCGACCTGTTGATCCAGATCGACCCCGAGCATTACCAGCTGGCGGTGGAGCAGGCCAAGGCCCTGGTCGCTTCGCGCAAGGCCACCTGGGAAATGCGCAAGGTCAACGCCAAGCGCCGCGCCGACCTGGACAACCTGGTGATCTCCAAGGAAAACCGCGACGATGCCAGCAACATCGCCAACTCCGCCCAGGCCGACTACCAGCAGGCCCAGGCCGAGCTGGCCGCGGCCGAACTGAACCTCAAGCGCACTCACATCGTCGCCACCGTCGATGGCTACGTGACCAACCTGAACATCCACAAAGGCGACTACGCCCGTACCGGTGAAGCGGTGATGGCGGTGGTCGACGAGAACTCGTTCTGGGTCTATGGCTTCTTCGAGGAAACCAAGCTGCCGCACGTCAGGGTCGGTGACCAGGCCGAGCTGCAGATGATGAGTGGCGAGCGTATCAAGGGGCATGTGGAGAGCATCGCCCGCGGCATCTACGACCGCGACAACCCGCAGAGCCGCGAGCTGATCGCCGATGTGAACCCGACCTTCAACTGGGTGCGGCTGGCGCAGCGGGTACCGGTGCGGATTCATATCGATGAAGTGCCGGAGGGCTTTTTGCTGGCGGCGGGGACGACCTGTACGGTGGTGGTGAAGCCAAGCGAGGAGCCCTGAATTGAAACCTTGGCTTACCCGCTATGACGGATTTCCCCAAGCGTGGTCAAACTGGGTTGGCTGCACCGCTAGTGACTGCTAGGAAGCAGCCCCGACCAGCACTGGCACCTGCACCAGGTCGATCACCTTGGCGCTGATCGACGGATCCAGCAGCCGCCCCAGTCGAGACAGGTGGCGGTGACCCATGACGATCAACTCGCAGTTCAGTTCATTGGCCTTGTCGACGATGGCATCGACGGGCTGGCCGGCGACCATGCAGCCGTGGGCCGCGAAGCCGGCGGCTTGCAGTTGGCGCACGGCATCGGTCACGGCGCTGTCGCCCAGGCGTTGTTCTTCGCAGGCGGCTGGGTATTCCTCCAGTTCCTCGGCGGTGTAGGGCGCGGGCTTGTCGTGCACGGCGAAGGTCGAGTCGATGGCCAGCAGTACGTGCAGTTCGTGCTCGTCGGGGCGGCAGTAGCGCAGGGCCAAGGCGAGCAGGGCGCTGGCGGCGGGGGAGGCATCGATGGCGATCAGGACTGGACGGGGCATGCGGGATCCTTGGCTTGGGCTGGCTGATGTGCTTGCAGGTCCGGCCCTTTCGCGGGCAAGCCCGCTCCCACAGGAACTGCGCAATGCCCAAGTGCAGTGCGGTACCTGTGGGAGCGGGCTTGCCCGCGAAAGGGCCGGACCTGCCAATGCTTCATTTAAGGCCTAACACGGCCGGTGAATAAATGCTCCCCCACGCACGAGCGCATTGCGTCTGGTGCAACGTCCTGCTGTTACCATGACCTTCCCACAGCTGTTACGGAACACGGCCATGCAACTCCCGGACATGAACCTGCTCGTCGCCCTCGACGCCCTGCTCGACGAAGGCAGCGTGGTCGGTGCGGCGCAGCGCATGAACCTGAGCCCGGCGGCGATGAGCCGAACCCTGGGGCGCATCCGCGATGCCCTGGGCGATCCGATCCTGGTGCGCGCTGGCCGTGGCCTGGTACCCACGCCACGGGCGCTGGCCTTGCGCGAGCAGGTGGCGGCGCTGGTGGAGCAGGCCGGCGAGGTGTTCCGTGGCGCGGGTGAGGTCGACCTGCCGAGGCTCGATCGGGCCTTCAACATTCGCACCAACGACCTGTTCATCGCCCTGTACGGCGCGCCACTGCTGCGCCGCATGCACGAACAGGCGCCGCGCACGGTGCTGCGCTTCGTGCCGGAAAGCCCCGGCGGGGACGACGACAGTGTGCTGCGTGACGGGCGAACCGATCTGATCATCAGTTCCACCGTCGACCTGGGCCCGGAAATCAAGGTGCAGAGTCTGTTCCAGACGTGGTACGTGGGCCTGGCGCGGCGTGATCATCCGATCTTCGACGCGCCGATCACCCCGGAAAGCTTTGCCTGTTATCCACAGATCAGTGTGTCGCGGCGTGGCCGAGCCAACGGCCCGATCGATGTGGAGCTGGCCAACTTCAAGGTGCAGCGGCGGGTAGCGCTGATCACGCCCAGCTTCCACTCGGCGCTGTTCTCGTTGCCGGATTCCGACCTGCTGCTGCCGATGCCGGCCAACATCCTCAACAGCGTGCACAAGCTTGGCCTGCCGCTGCGCTCGTTCGAGATCCCGGTGCCGCTGGAGCGGGTCAACGTGTTGCAGGCCTGGCACCCGAGGTATCACAACGACCCGGCGCATCGTTGGTTGCGCCAGACGCTGAAGGCGGTTTGCAGTGTCGATCCTTGAGTCTTGCTGCGTTCATACGGGCCTATTCGCGGGCAAGCCCGCTCCCACAGAGGCCTCAGATACTCGAAAGCTGTGGTGAGGCTGTAGGAGCGGGCTTGCCCGCGAAGCACACAGCGCCGATCCACCTGGATTGCACCAGACGCAACTTAAACCTGCCGAGAAGTCAGTTTTCGTAAGCATTCGACCTTCTTAGACTTGTCCAGCCTGAAAACCATTGCTGGAGATGTCTGTTCATGAGTTCGCTGTCCGCCCCCTCTGCCGCGATTGCCGCCGCCCCTGCGCCGGCCGCGCCCGCGCAGACGGCCTTCGGCGTGCGGGTGGTGGTCGGGTTGCTCGGGGTGTTGTTGGCCGTGCTGTGCGCCGGCCTCAACGAAGCGGTGACCAAGATCTCCCTGGCCGACATCCGCGGCGCCATGGGCATCGGTGCCGACGAAGGCGCGTGGCTGCTGGCGGTGTACAGCGCGGCTTCGGTGTCGGCCATGGCCTTTTCGCCCTGGCTCGCCACGACATTTTCCCTGCGCCGCTTCAGCATGACCGCGATCGGCCTGTTCGCCGTGCTCGGCCTGCTCCAGCCCTTTGCCCCCAACCTGCACAGCCTGATGCTGCTACGCATCGCCCAGGGCCTGGCCTCCGGGGCTCTGCCGCCGATGCTGATGAGCGTGGCGCTGCGCTTCCTGCCGCCGGGCATCAAGGTCTATGGCCTGGCCGGCTATGCCCTGACCGCTACCTTCGGCCCCAACCTGGGTACGCCCCTGGCCGGGCTGTGGACCGAATATGTCGGCTGGCAGTGGGCGTTCTGGCAGATCATCCTGCCGGCCGGACTGGCGATGTTCTGCGTCGGCTGGGGCCTGCCCCAGGACCCGCTGCGCCTGGAGCGCTTCAAGCAGTTTGACTGGCGCGGCGTGCTGCTCGGTCTGCCGGCCATCACCTGCATCGTGCTCGGTCTGTCGCTGGGCGACCGCTGGGGTTGGTTCGATTCGCCTCTGATCAGCTGGTTGCTGGGCGGCGGCGTGCTGCTGCTGGCGTTGTTCATGTACAACGAGTGGTCCGAGCCGTTGCCGTTCTTCCAGTTGCGCATGCTGTCGCGGCGCAACCTGAGTTTCGCCCTGGTGACCCTGGCCGGTGTACTGATCGTGCTTTCCGGCGTGGGCAGCATCCCATCGGCGTACCTCGCGCAAATCCAGGGCTACCGTCCGGCGCAGACCAGCCCGTTGATGATGCTGGTGGCCATGCCGCAGTTGATCGCCCTGCCGTTGACCGCGGCGCTGTGCAACATCCGCGCGGTGGACTGCCGCTGGGTGCTGGCCGCAGGCCTGGCGATGCTGGCGGTCAGTTGCGTGGGCAGCAGCCTGCTGACCTCCGAATGGATCCGTGGCGACTTCTACCCGTTCTACCTGCTGCAGGTGTTCGGCCAGCCAATGGCGGTGCTGCCGCTGCTGATGCTGTCCACCAACGGCATGACCCCGCAGGAAGGCCCATTCGCCTCCAGTTGGTTCAACACCGTGAAGGGCCTGTCGGCAGTCATCGCCGGCGGCCTGATCGATGCCCTCGGCACCCTGCGCCGGCACTTTCATTCCAACCACCTGGTGGACAGCCTGGGCAACGCGCCGTTGATCGACGACAGCGCCGCGGGCCTGGCCAAGCGCATCCACGACCAGGCGCTGGTGCTGACCTCGGCCGACCTCTACCTGGTCATGGCCGGCATCGCCGTGGCGCTGATCTGCCTGATTCCTTTCGTGCCTACCCGGGTCTATCCGCCGCGTGCGGTGGCCTGACCCCTGGATGAATTCGAGACCGCTGAAAATGACCAACAACCGCAAGACAATCGTGATCGGCTCGGTGATCGCCGTGGCCGTGCTGGCGGGCCTGATCGGCCCCTGGATGCTCGGCAGCGACCGGCGCCAGAGCACCAACGACGCCTACGTGATCGCCGACTACACGGTGGTCGCGCCCAAGGTCTCCGGCTTCATCAAGGAAGTGCTGGTCGAAGACAACCAGCAAGTGCGCGCCGGCCAGTTGCTGGCGACGATCGACGCCCGTGATTACCAGGCTGCGCTCGACGCTGCCCAGGCCCAGTTGCTGGTGGCCCAGGCGCAGAGCGCCGATGCCCGCGCCACGCTCGACCGCCAGGGCTCGCTGATCGCCCAGGCCGAGGCGGCGGTGAAAGCGGCCCAAGCCGAGGCGGCCTTCGCCGACCATGAGGTCAACCGCTACAGCCGCCTGGCCGAGCAGGGCGCCGGCACCGTGCAGAACGCCCAGCAGGCACGCAGCCGCGTCGACCAGGCGCGGGCGCGCCTGGCCAATGCCCAGGCGGCGCTGGTGGCCACCCGCAAGCAGGTGGATATTCTCAGCGCCCAGGTCGCCAGTGCCGATGGCCAGCTCAAGCGGGCCGAGGCGGGCCTTGAGAAAGCCCAGCTGGATCTCTCCTATACCCGCATCACCGCGCCGGTGGACGGTATGGTCGGCGAGCGGGCGGTACGTGTCGGTGCGTTCGTCAATCCAGGTGCGCGACTGCTTTCGGTGGTGCCGTTGCAGCACGCTTACGTGGTCGGCAACTTCCAGGAAACCCAGCTGACCCATGTGCAGCCTGGCCAACCCGTGAGCATCAGTGTCGATACCTTTGCCGGCGAGACCCTGCACGGGCATGTCGAAAGCATCGCCCCGGCTACCGGCGTGACCTTCGCTGCAGTCAAGCCAGACAACGCCACCGGCAACTTCACCAAGGTGGTGCAGCGCATTCCGGTGAAGATCGTCTTCGATGATGGTCAGCCTTTGCTCGAGCGCCTGCGCGTGGGGATGTCGGTGGAAGCCACCATCGACACCCACGGCGACAACCTCAAGGGCGAGGAGGTCAGTGCACGATGAAACCCGCCTTGCGCCTGAGCCCGGTGCTGCTGGCCGTCCTGCTCGCCGGCTGCACCCTTGGCCCCGATTTCCAGCGCCCCGACAGCCAGGCGCCGCAACGATGGTTGCCCTTGCAGGGCGAGGCAGCGGCGAGCCAGCCGCAGGCCGAGCCCCTTGAACTGCGCTGGTGGGACAGCTTCCACGATGCGCGCCTGAGCGCGTTGATCCAGCGGGTCGCCGAGCGCAACCTGGACCTGCAGATGGCCAGTGCGCGCTTGCTGCAAAGCCGCGCCTTGCGCAGTACCGTGGCCTCCGAGCAGACGCCGTCGGTGGATGCCAACGTCGGCTACAGCCGGGCGCGCAATAGTGCCGAAGGCCTGAGCGACCCTTCCGGAAATGCCGGCAAGTCGGCCTTCAACCTGTGGCAGGGCGATCTGGTCGCCGGTTGGGAGCTCGACCTCTGGGGCCGTGTGCGGCGTCAGGTCGAAGCGGCCGATGCCAGCGTCGAGGTGGCGGAAAACGACCGCCGTGGCGTGCTCCTGGCACTGCTCTCGGAAACCGCCGGCAACTACATCCAGTTGCGTGCGGTACAGCACACCCTGGAGGTCACCCAAGACAACCTCAAGGTCGCCCAGCACAGCCTGAAGCTGTCCGAAGACCGCCAGGCCGAGGGGGTCGCCACCCGCCTGGACGTTGCCCAGGCCAGTGCCCAGGTCGCCTCCATCGAGTCGCGTTTGCCGACCCTGGAAGCCCGGCGCGATGACCTGATCAATGCCCTCAGCCTGCTCGCCGCCGAGCCGCCGCGCAGCCTCCAGGCCGAGTTGCTGGAAGGCGGCGAGGTGCCGACGCCACAGCAGACCTTCGCCATCGGCCTGCCCTCGGAGCTTGCCGAGCGGCGCCCCGACATCCGCCAGGCCGAAGCGCGGCTGCATGCCGCCACGGCCAGCATCGGCGTGGCCAAGGCTGACTTCTACCCGAGCATTCGGCTGTCTGGCAGTGTCGGTTTCCAGGCTATGCAGCTGGCGGATTTCGGTGCCTGGGATTCGCGCCGCTTCGCCTTCGGCCCACAGCTGTCGTTGCCGATCTTCGAGGGTGGCCGGCTCAAGGGCACCCTGCAACTGCGCGAGGCGCAGCAGCAGGAAGCGGCGTTGAACTACCGCAAGGTGGTGCTCGGCGCCTGGCATGAGATCGACGACGTGCTGCGCTTGTACAACGCCAGCCAGCTGCGCCGCGACCATCTGGCCGAGGCCGTGCGACAGAACCGCATTGCCCTGGAGACCGCCCAGCGCCAGTACGTCGAAGGGGCCGTGGACTTTCTCAACGTGCTGAGCGTGCAGGGCGCATTGCTGGCCAGCGAAGAGCAGTGGATCGACAGCTCGGCGGCGGTCTCGCAGGCGCTGGTGGGCCTTTACAAGGCACTCGGTGGCGGCTGGCAGGCGTTCGACGAGCAGCCTGCCAAGGCCTGATCGAGGACTCGCGATGCATCTGGCCTTGAACGGCAAGCGCGCCGTGGTGTGTGGTGCTACCTCGAGCGTGGGGTTGGCGATCGCCATTGGCCTGGCTGGCGCGGGCGTCGAGGTGGTGCTCAATGGCCGCAGTCAGGCAGCTGTCGATGCCGCGCTGAGGGCGGTACGCGAGCAGTTGCCGAAGGCGCGGATCATCGGCATCGCGCTGGATCTGGTCACTGAGGGAGGCGCACGGGCACTGATCGAGCGCGTGCCGCACACCGACATCCTGGTCGATACCCTCGGCGTTGGCGACGCGTTGTGGCGCCATTACGCCGTGGGCATGGCCGCACGCTGTTGGGGGCAGGTGATCCTGCCGGCCGACAGCGCGCTGCCGGCCTTGGCCGAGGTGGCGGTGCATGGGGTGCCGATGGGCTCACCTGCAGAGGTGGCGGCGCGGGTGGTGTTGCTGGCCTCCTGTGCACAGCCCGGCTAAAGGGTTGTGCCTTGCAGCGATTGGGGCCGCTTTGCGGCCCTTCGCGGGCAAGCCCGCTCCCACAGGTTCCCCCTTGGGATTTGAGAACTATGCAGTAGCGGTAGGGTCGCAAAGCGACCCCAATCTCCTGGATGAAGAACATCGGTCTAGAGCGGGCGCGTGAGCCCAAAGCGCTTGCGCAATACGGCGTCGAGCACGCGCTGTGGCAGAAGGCGCGCCAGCAGAGGCAACGCTGTGCTGCCATTGCCCAGACGCACCAACGCCGGAGCCGGGCGCTTGCGCGTAGCCGCCAGCACGCCCTTGGCGAATACCGCCGTGGCGGTCGGTTTGTCCTGCGAAGCCCGGGCCCGTGCCTCGACATGCTCGCGCAATGGCCACCACGGCGAGTCGGCCGCCAGTACCTGTGCCGCCTCGCGTTGGGCATTGCTGGCGAAATGCGAGGCGATCGCGCCGGGCTGCACCTCCATCACTCGCACCCCGAACGGCGCCAACTCCAGGCGCAGGGCATCGCTCAGGGCGTGCACGGCGGCTTTGGACGCGCAGTAGGCGCCGGCGAAGGGTGTCACCAGCACACCCGACACGCTGCCGATGTTCACCACCAGGCCCCGGGCGCGGCGCAGCAGGGGGAACAGGGCGCGGGTCACGCCGACCACGGCGAACACGTTGGTCTCGAATTGCTGGCGCATGGCGTCCACGCCACCGTCGAGCAAGGGGCCCATGGCGCCGTAGCCGGCATTGTTGATCAGCATGTCGAGGCGGCCATGTTGCGCTTCGAGCGCCTCGGCCAGGCGGGCCAGGGCCTCGCTGTCGTTGACGTCCAGTTGGCGGGCGGTGAAGCCGGCGGTGGCGAGTCTTTCGACGTCTTCGGCCTTGCGGGCGGTGGCCCAGACGTCATGGCCGGCATCGCGGAAGGCGTCGGCCAGGGCGCGGCCGATGCCGCTGGAACAACCGGTGATGAGGACGGTGGGCATGGAAGCGGGCCTGTGGTTTGGGGCTGTTGTGTTTCTGTGCCGGCCCTTTCGCGGGGCAAGCCCGCTCCCACAAGGTACCTGTGGGAGCGGGCTTGCCCGCGAAGAGGCCGGCACAGACACTAGGAAATCTAGTTGGCAAACGTACCTTGCAGCCGTTCAGCACGGAACTCAAGGGTCTGCGGCCGGTACCCGGACCGCAGCGGCGGCAGCGGCAGGCAGTCCTTCCACTCGGCTCCAGGTTGCAGTTCGCCTGGCCCCCGATAGCGCGGCGCGTTATAGGTGTTTTCCGCCAGGTTCACGCTGTCACCCGGCGCATAGGCAGCCACGCGCCAGCGCAATTCGGTGAGCGGCACCTTGTTGCCGTTTTTCATGTGCACCTGCAAGGCTCGATCGGCTGGGCACTGGTCGGGGGCATAGCTCAGGCGCAGGTCCAGGCGCGCCAGGCGCGAGGCTTCGCGGGTGTCTTGCCAGGCGACGAACAGGGCGACCAGGGCAAGGCCGCACACGGCCGCCAGGGAAATAGGCAGCGCCTTGGCCGGATAGCGCAACAGCAGTACCAGCCAGGTGAGGATGAGAAGGGCACCGATGATCATGTGTGGGCGAATTCCATTCGGGTCTCGGATCATCTTGGAACGGCACGCCACAAGCTGCAAGCCACAAGCAAAAGCGGGACGGTGGTGAGCCCACCCCCGTAGGCCCACCACCGTCCCGCTTTCGTTGCTGCTTGAAGCTTTACTGCGCGATGGTCTTCACCGAAACGCCACGCTCCATCGGCGTCGAAGTACGCCCATAGACATCCTCGAAGCGCTCGATGTCATCCTCGCCCAGGTAGCTGCCCGACTGCACTTCGATGATCTCCAGCGGGATCTTGCCTGGGTTGCGCAAGCGGTGGATCGAGGCGATCGGGATGTAGGTCGACTGGTTTTCGGTGAGCAGGAACACGTTCTCGTCGCAGGTCACTTCGGCAGTGCCGGACACCACGATCCAGTGCTCGGCGCGGTGGTGGTGCATCTGCAGCGACAGGCTGGCACCGGGCTTGACGGTGATGTGCTTGACCTGGAAGCGGCCACCCATGTCCACCGAGTCGTACGAGCCCCACGGACGGTACACCTCGAGATGGTTCTGGGTCTCGCTGCGGCCCTGTTCGTCGAGGGTCTTGACCATCTGCTTGACGCCCTGGACCTTGTCCTTGTGGGCGATCATCATCGCGTCCTTGGTCTCGACCACGACGATGTTCTCCAGGCCGATCACCGACACCAGCTTGCCGTTGCCGTGGATCATGCAGTTGCGGCTGTCCTGCACCACCACGTCGCCCTTGGTGACGTTGCCGTCGGCATCCTTGTCGTGCACGGCCCACAGCGACGACCAGCAGCCTACGTCGCTCCAGCCGGCCGACATCGGTACCACGCAGGCACGCTGGGTCTTTTCCATCACCGCGTAGTCGATGGAGTTGTCCGGGCAGCAGGCGAAGGTGGCTTCGTCGATGCTCAGCACGTCACCGTCCTCGGTGCTGCGCTCCAGGGCCAGCAGGCAGGTGTCGTAGATGTCCGCATCGTGCTTCTTCAGTTCTTCGAGGAAGCGGCTGGCACGGAACAGGAACATGCCGCTGTTCCAGAAGTAACCACCGGAGGCGACGAATTCGGCGGCGCGTTTTTCGTCGGGTTTTTCGACGAACTGCGCGACCCGCGCCACGCCTTCGGGGAGCAGGGCGTCCTGGCTCGAACGGATGTAGCCGTAGCCGGTTTCCGGTTTGGTCGCCGGCACGCCGAACAGCACCATCTCGCCGTTTTCGGCGGCCACGGTGGCCAGGGCGAGGGCACGTTGCAGGGCTTTCTGATCATCGATCACATGGTCGGCGGGCAGCACCAGCATAAGCTCGTCGCGGCCTTCGTTGATCAGCTTCATGGCGGCCATCGCCACTGCTGGCGCGGTGTTGCGGCCGAACGGCTCCATCATGATGCCCTGGGTTTCCAGCTTCAGGGCGCTCAGTTGCTCCTGGACGATGAACTTGTGGTCCTTGTTGCAGACCACCAGCGGTACGTCCATGCCCTCGAACCTCAGGCGCTCGATGGTTTGCTGGAACAGGGTGTGTTCGCCGGTCAATGCCAGGAACTGCTTGGGGAACTGCTTGCGCGACAGAGGCCACAGACGGGAACCGCTACCACCAGAAAGAATTACCGGGATCATCATGTTTCTCCAATAGTCGTTAAGAGGCAGGGGGATCAGTTGCTAGCCACGGGGCGAGTTACCCACACCGGCGACAAGCTGTTGCCGGAACCGGTTACATACAGCACGGCTGCTTCGCCGCGCTCCAGAGCGACGGGTTTGACGTCGCCGACTTTCTTGTCTCCTGCGTACAGCGCCATGCTGACCTTGACCGGGTTGATTTCACGCTGGCCAGTACCTTTGGCCGCCACCGGCTTGACCACCTCGGTCTTGCCATCGGCGGTCTTCAGGGTCAGTTGCTGGTCGCTCAGGTTCTGCACGCGGACCAGGGCTTTTTGCTTGTTCTTGAAGGGCGCTTCTTCGATCAGCTGCGGGGCGCCACTGGCGGTGTTGACCAGGGTGTAGTACTTGTCCGCGGCCAGTTTGACCGGCACGTTCTTGCCCCCGACCTGGGCGGTGTAGTCACCGCCTGGGAGGAAGCTGAAGTCGCTGCTGGCCTGGGCGCCGACCTGCTTGATCTGGGTGTTGCCCACAGTGGCTGCGGTCGGCGCGCTGCTGGCGTTGTACAGGCGCACGAAGGTCGAGCCTTTCGGTGCGCTCGGGCCGTACAGGGCGGCGTCGGCGCCGGCAAAGGCCTGCATGGAAGCGAGAGACAGGCCTGCCGCGAGGGTGAGGGCTTTGGCAATGGAAGTCTTGGTAGTCATGTGCGTGTTCCTCTCTATCGATCAGTGGCTCGTCCGGTTGGACGACAGCGCCAGGTTTTCTTCGGATTTACGGGAGCTTTTCAGCTGCGCGATCCACTGCGGATCGAAGCTGCTGAGGTCGTTTTTCATTGGCAGATAACGTTCGGGGAATTCCCACACCACCACTTGTGGCGCGGCGTCCTTGAAGGCGTCGCTTTGCAGGTACTTGAGCATCGGCAGCAGCGGGCCATGGCCGTCCTCGGCGTAGTTGGCGACGTCGCTGCGCAGGGCCTGCTGCAGCGCGCCGAGGAAGTTCCAGTGCGGGTTGGCGCTGTAGCTGGTACCTACCAGCGCCACCGGGATCTGGGCGTCGGCGAACAGGGCATCGCCACCGTCGCCTTCGGCCTCGACTGGACGGGTCTTGCGTTGTTGCAGGTTGTCTGGGGTTGGCAGCAAGTTGCTGAACAGCGGGTCCAGTGGCAGGAAGTTGGTCAAATCGCCCTTGTACGGGGCGGTGTTGCCGGCTTCGGTGACGAAGGTCTGCGGCTCGCCGCTGAGCATTTTCTGGCGGCTGACCGCCTCGGCCACTGCCTGCGCCGCGACCTCGGCGCCCATCGGCGTCCAGTGCGTGTCGGTACGCAGGAATACCTGGCCGCGGGTCTTGGCCTGCTCCATCGGGGCCATCAGGTCGGGGGCGAACACGTTGGCCTGGCGCGCCTGGGCGTGGAACTGGTTGTACAGGTCATCGTGCAAGCTGGCCGGTTGCTCCTTGCCCATGTACTCGGCATAGAGGCGAGCCTTGGCCGGAACGATCGCCAGCACCAGTTGGCTGCCATGCTTCTGCAGGGTCTCGCGCACACCTTGGATCAGCGCCAGGTTTTCCTGCATCAGCTGCTCGGCACCGGCGGTGGGCTTGAACTCCTCGTCGCTGAACAGCCATTGGTCGCGGCCCAGCACCACGCCTGGGCGGCCTTCGTTGAACAGCTTGAAGTCCAGCGCGGCCCAGAGGTTGGTACCCAGGCGCTTGATCGGGAATTGCTCGTCGTAGTGGGTCTCGGCGGCCTTGGCCAGCTTGCCGTCGAGCAGGGTCATCTGGCCGGTGCGGTTGAAGCTTTCCAGGCCGCCGACCGACCAGGCGCCGAGCCCGACCAGCAGGCCGAGGAACGACAGCGAATAAGTGATGCGTAATGTCCGGGTCATGGTCGTCAACCTCAGAACTGGAAGTAAAGGAACGGCGAGTAGCTCTGCGCCGACAGCTTGAGGATCGAGGCGGCGAACAGCAGCAGGATCAGCGCGCGGCTCATGACCCGGGTCCAGTCCAGGCCGATCGAGCCATCGGTGTTGACCTGCGCCGGTGTGCGCATGGCGGCCGGCGGGGTGGCGTTGCGGTAGAAATCACGCAGGCCGAAGAACGCCAGGGTGATGTAGGCGATCACCAGGGTCGCCACTTGCAGGCCGGTGAGCTGGGCGCGGTTGAGTTCCGACAGTTGCCACTCGCCGAAGCTGAACATGGCGCCGTACATGCGGGCGGCGACGTGCAGGTTCTCGGCGCGGAAGATCACCCAGCCGATTACCACCAGGAGGAAGGTGACTGCCCATTTGACCGGGTTGAAGCGCTGCGGGTTGGTGTCGATGCCCAGCGCGCGCTCGATCGCCAGCCACATGCCGTGCCAGGCGCCCCAGATGATGTAGGTGAAGTTGGCACCGTGCCACAGACCGCCCAGCAGCATGGTCAGGAACAGGTTGCGGTAGGTGTTGAAAGTGCCTTTGCGGTTGCCGCCCAGGGTGATGTACAGGTAGTCGCGCAGCCAGGTCGACAGGCTGATGTGCCAGCGGCGCCAGAACTCGGTGATCGACTGGCTGATGTAGGGCTGCTTGAAGTTCTCCATGAAGCGGAAGCCCATCATCAGGCCAAGGCCGATGGCCATGTCGCTGTAGCCGGAGAAGTCGAAGTACAGCTGCGCGGTGTAGGCCAGGGCGCCGAGCCAGGCGTCACCAGTGGTGGGGTTCTGCAGGGCGAAGCAGTGATCGGCGACCACCGCCAGGGTGTCGGCGATGAACACTTTCTTGATGAAACCCTGCATGAAGCGGGTGCAGCCTTCGGAGAACTTGTCCAGGGTATGGGTGCGGTTGTTGAACTGATCGACCAGGTCCTTGAAGCGCAGCACGGGGCCGGCGATCAGGTGCGGGAAGATCGCCACGAACGCCGCGAAGTCGATCAGGTTGCGGGTGGCCGGGGTGTCGCCGCGGTACACGTCGATGATGTAGCTGATCGACTCGAAGATGTAGAACGAGATACCGATCGGCAGCAGCACGTGGGTGAGAATGAACGGCTCCAGGCCAAACGAACTGATGATCGCGTTGAGGCTGTCGACGCCGAAGTTGGCGTATTTGAAGTAGCCGAGGATCGCCAGGTCGACGCCGACGCCCAGCAGCAGCCAACGCTGTGCGGGCTTGGTGCGCACGCCGGCGGCACCGACCTTCAGGCCGATCCAGTAGTTCCACAAGGTGACGCCGGCGAACAGGGCCAGGAAGTCCACCCGCCACCAGGCGTAGAAGATGTAGCTGGCGACCAGCAGCAGCAGGTTGCGATAGCGTTGCCCGCTCAGGTAATACAAGCCGAGGAATATCGGCAAGAACAGGAACAGGAACACGTTGGACGAGAAGACCATCCCGGTTCTCCTAATTGTTCACAGCACAGGGCAAAGCGCCCCCCAAACCCCCCACGAATAACGAGGAAGGTCACCATTTTTCCGTGGGGGCGGGCGGGCCCGTCCCCACAGGTACATGCGTTATTTCTTCTGCAGCGAGCTTGGGTCGTAGACCCGGGTCAGGTTGCCCCCCAGCCTGAAGCTGTCGAACGGCTGCATGCCGCGCTTGCGCAGCACCGTGGCGCCGTTGCAGGTGTAGAGACTGCAGTAGGGCTCGAGCCAGGCGTACTTGCTGTCGATACGCAAGTCGCCCATGTCCTGCTTGTTACCGCTGCGGGACTGGAACGCGCTCGGATCGAGCGAGCCGACCAGCACCTTCTGCGCCAGGCGTTGCAGGGCGCTGTTGTTCTCGGCACGCAGGTCCACGCCGTTGGCCTGGGCGAAGCTGGCGATCATCGTCAGCGGCGGCAGGGCATAGTTGTGGTAGGCCAGGGCGCGTTGCTTGCGCTTGAGCTCGTTGGGCAGGAAACCTTGGTCGTCGACCTGGTTGGCGCCGATCTTGTATTCCTTCACCGCCCAGTCGAACAGGTCGCGGCGGTCGGTGGCCACGGCGGTGGCCATGACCGACCAGGCGGCCCAGTAGCTATGGTTGTTGATCTTCTCCAGCGGCAGGTCGCTCCAGTCGCGCACGGTCTGCTCGGCCAGGCGGGCGAACCACTTCTCGATCACCTCGGCCTCGGCCTGGTGCGCGGCCAGCGGCTGCGAGTTGGAGAACTTCAGGCGCAGCCACGAACCACTCATGCTGCCCAGCGCCCATTTGCGCATGGACTTGCCGGTGTGGTTGTAGTCGGTCGACAGCAGCGCATTGGCCCGTGCCCAGGTACCGAGCCAGGTCAGGGTGCAGTCGAGCTGCGCGGGGCGGCCGTCGCGCATGTATTGGCCGACCATCTTGCTCACGCCTTTTTCCAGCGCGGTGATGTCGGCGGTGGAGTCACGGAAGGCTTTTTCCGAGACCAGGTTGAGCGTCGAGCGGGCCTTGTCCGAGCCTTCGTACTTGCTGCGAAACTGCAGCGCACCGGTGAATGGCGTGGGCGCTGCCTCGCACTTGAAGTTGCCATCGCTGGTCTTGAGCTTCTCGATGCCCTCGTAGTAGCCCTGGGGCGGTACCAGGGCGGCATGCGCGGCGCCCCCGAACAGGACCAGGGCGAGAGCGGCGGGTGTGCATAGACGTTTCATGAGTCACCTCACTGGCCCGCTTGCGCAGTCTGCGCAGGCACGGCGTAGTTGTTGCGTTTGCACAGTTTGGCCTCGACCTTCTGGGTGCCGTTTTCCGGCCCCTGGATCTCGAGTGCCAACAGGTTCTGGCTGGCCCAGTCCTCGTCCTCGCGCATCTGGAAGACGAAGCGGCCGTCGGTGTCGGAGGTTTCCGGTTTCTCCAGCTTGATGTCCTCGTGGCGACCGTTGAGGTACCACAAGGTGGCTTGCAGGACCTTGACCGAAGGGTCGTCGTACTTGATGTCCATCTGCAGGTTGCGGTTGATCAGGTTCTTCAGCACGCCGCCCTTGCCGTTGACCATCAGTTCGTTCTTGCCGGGCTTGAGCGTGGCGCTGGCGCTCATCTCTGCCGGGCGGGCGTTACAGCCATCGTCGAGCAGGGCGAGGATCTGACGCCAGATGGTTTCCTGGTCCAGGCGGTACAGCGGCGAGAATTCCCAGATGAGGATCTTCGGTGGCTTGGTCCGGAATTCCTCGCTGCCCAGGTACTGGATCATCGACCCCTCCAGGCCGCCACCGGGGAAGGCGACGTTGAGCACGTCGGCACCGATGTACTGCTCGAGGAAACCTGCGAAGTTGTAGTTCTTGCCACTGTGGCTGGTACCCACCAAGGTGATCTCGGCGTTGCCCGAGTCACCGAACAGGTCGTCGCCGCTGGCCTCGCCACCGTCCTGCGCCTTCGGCTCGGTGGCGAACTGGTCCATGTACTGGATGGCGTAGCGAGTCCCGCAGAGCTGCCCGGCGACGTTGTGCAAGGTGCCGGTCTTGCCCATGCGCCCGGACACCTTGGTCTCGAATTCCTTGCGCGGGATGCCTTCGAAGGCTGGCATCTGGTGCACTGTGTCGGCCACGATCTTGGCCGCGCGCTCGGCGCCGTACGGCGTCCAGTGCTGGTCACCGCGGAAGTAGAAGTCCTTGCCCTGGTCGGCGGCGGCCAGTTGCTCGTTGGTCAGCGGCGACAGGTCGGGCACGTTGTAGCCCATCTTGGCGAAGCGCTGGAGCATGTTCTTGTAGTTGCCCAAGGCCTTCTGGTAGTCGAAGGCGGCCTTCTCGGCAGGGTTGAGCATGTTGCGGTTCACCAGGCCACGGGTCGGCTGGTACACCACCACCAGTTCCACGCCGCGCTTCTTGAACGCGTCGTGCACTTGCTGCAGGCGCTTGTAGCCGCCTGGGGTGGTGTCGAACTCGGTGCGCAGGTCTTCGCGGGTACGGAACAGCCAGTCGCCCTGGGCCTGCACCAGCGTGGTGAAGTTCTGCTGATAGCGGGTGGTGTAGCGGCTGGCGTCGTGCGCCTCGGGGCACAACTGGCAGCAAGGCTCGGCGGTGAAGCTCGGGGCCTTCACCTCGTCGGCGCGCACGCCCTGGCTGATGGCCAGCAGTGCGGCGGACAGGCCCAGCAGTTTCATCAGGTGTGGAGTCATGGTCTGGGCTTCCTTAATCGATCATTTCGGTCTGGCGTTCGACCGGGTCGATCAGCACGGCTTTCTGCTGGCGTACCAACAGGTCGAGAATTTCGTCCTGGCGTTCGCCCAGCACGCCATTGAGGGAAATACCGCTGGCCTTGCGCGGGGCGAGCATCTTCACCTTGTACAACTCGACCGACAGCGGCGAGTCGATGGACAAGGGCCCGGAGCCGTTGGCGACGAGTTCGCCGCCAACCACGATCAGCGAGACCTTGGTGTCGAACGGGTCGAGGGCGATGTCGCGGTCGGTATCGGACAGGTCCTTGATGTGGCCGTAGACGCCCACCAGGCCGTTGGCGAAGGCGATGTTTTCATAGAGGCGGATGTTCACGCTGTTACGCACGCGAATGCCGTGGCGGCGGTTGTTGATCAGCTTGTTGCCCCAGATCATGTTGTCGCCGCTTTCGTACAGGGTGATGCCGTCGGTGTGGTTGCGGTAGATCTCGTTGTAGGCGATCAGGTTGTTGACGCTGTTACGGTCGATCACCACACCCGAGAGCTTGTTGTCGTAGCTCTTGTTGTTGATGATCCAGCTGTCGTTGACCTCACGCGAGACGATGATCCCGTGCTTTTTCTTGGTGCCGTACACCGTGTTGCCGGCGATGATCAGGCGGTGCGAGCGGTCGTGGGGGTCGATGCCGTAGACGATGTTGTCGTGGTAGGTGCTGTCCTTGACCACGAAGTCGGACGTCTCGTAGCAGTAGAAGCCGTACCACATGTCGCTGAACGTCGAGCCGATGATCCAGCCGGTCGGCTCCGCGCGGCCCATCTGCTTGGCCATGTTCGGGGTGTACTGCGAGATGCTCACGCCATAGGACTTGGACTTGGCATACCCGAAACTGGCCATCTTGGTGTTGACGATGTAGGTCTCGGTGCCGCCCCACGACAGCAGGAACGGGCGGAATGCGCTCGGCGAGCGGAAGGTCGCAGGGCCATTGGCCTGTTCGCGCCAGCCGGTGACCTTGGTGTCGGTGACGAACAGCTTGCCGTCGTTGACCATGAACGCGCCGCCTTCCTCGGACAGGCGCAGCTCCTTGACCTTGCCATCGATCTCGAGGATGCCTTTCTGGCCGACCACGATCGGCAGCCGTGCCAGGTAGACCCCAGGCTCGACTTCGCGCAGGTACTGGTTGGGCACCTTCTTGCTCAGCTCGGCCAGGTCGATATGGCCGTCGTCGACGAAGATCGCCTGGGGGATGCCATGCTGGCGCTGCACCCACTCGGCCGCCTTGTTGTCGCCGCCGACGAATTCCTTGAGGGTGTCCTCCTGGAACATGCGGCGGATGCTGACCTTGCCCTTGTGGCTGCGGTCGATTTTCTTCTGCACGGCCTCGGCGGTGTAGCCGCTGAGGTCGGGCAGCTTGGGTGGGTCCATGTGCAGGGGCTCGACCGGCGCGCTGGACACGGTGTAGGTCTTGGCCTGCTGCAGTTCCTTGGCGATGACCGCGGGTTCGGCGGCAACGGCCAGGCCGCTTGCCAGCAGCAAGGCGCTGGCAAGGAGGCTGTGGCGAAGGTGCGGGTGAAGGTTCATGACAGGTCCTCTCCCGGCGTCAGAAGCGCCAAATCACATCGACGAAGGCGCGGTGCATGTACGAGTCTGCTTCCTTGCCGTAGGCATCGCCCGGCTTGAACACACCGGCGCGCAGGCGCACCAGGGCGGACGGCTCGTCGATCGCCTGGCTCATCGACGCCGGCAGCAGGCCCTGCTTGAAGTACTTGGTGACGACCACGTCCATTTCCTGGCCGAGGTCTTTCTCGCCATCGACCAGCGGGCGGTTCACGCCGTTGTCGTTGACCACTGCGTTGATGCCGCTGGAGCCGATGTTCTGCTGGTCGTCGACGCGCCAGAACTTGTGGTAGATGACGCTGGCGTCGTAGTCCTCGCGCAGCTGCCAGGAGGCGAACAGGGTGGCGGCCTGCAGGTTGCCGAGTTCGCCGCGGAAGGCTTCGCCGAAGCGATGCACGCGCGAGCGGGTACCGGTGAAGTTGGAGCGGTTGCTCTCGAGGCCGGTCTGCTCGAAGTTGTTCGAGCCGTCGTCGCCGCCACCGCCGCTACCACGGGCATAGGCCGCGCCGATCTGCCATTGCGGATCCAGGCGCAGGCGGATACCGAGGTCGGTGGCCCAGGCATTGACGTCGCCGCTCTGCTTGCCGGTGGCGACCCGATCGTCACCGACTTGCTGGGTGCTCAAGGTGTCGCGATCGCCGGTCAGCCAGGTGACGCTGCCCCAGTAGTTGACGGTGTGGTCGTTGCGCCAGTTGTAGGCGTCGCTGTTGGCCTCCAGGCCCAGCCAGGTGAGGTCGCCGGTACGCGTCTTGTCCAGCCCGTCGACGGTTTCGCCGGGGTTCTTCAGGCTGCCGCCGTCATGGGTATGGTGTGCGCGCAGGCCGACCCAGTGGCCGGGTGTCCATTGCGCGGCGACGTTGCCGTAGACGTGGGTGCGGTCCTTGTCCTCGGGCGCCAGTTCAGTGAGGTCGGTGCGGTATTCACTGAAGCGCTGGGCCACGCCCAGGTCGGCCTTGAGCAGGGTGGTGTCGAAGGTCCAGTTCAGCGCTTCGATGTTGGTGTCGCGCCACATGCCGTCGTCGCTGCGCAGGCGCTGGCGACCCAGGCGCAGTTGCTCACCCGGGTAGGCGGTGAGGCCGCTGTAGCCGACCCAGAACTCGCGCAGGGCCAGGTAGCTCTTGTCCTGTTCGCGCCCGTCGACGGCGGTGTCGGTGCTGCTGCCATCGTCGTTCTGGCGCAGGGTGTCGGTCTCGATGGTGTCGGTGGCGGTCACTGCCTGGCCCATCGCGTAGGCGCTCCAGTTGCCGCGCTCGCCATACACCCAAGGGCGCAGGTCGAGACCCAGGCCGTTGACATCGCCACCGGAGCGGGTGCCCAGGTCGCGGTCGTCTTCCGATTGGCCGGTGATCTTCACGTCGAGGCCGAAGTTCTTCTGGGCGGTCATGTCTGCAAGGGTCGGGCACGACCACAGCAGGGCGAAGCTCAGGCCGATGCCGGCTTTCACGAAGGGGTTGAGCGTCATAGCGAATCCTCACCATCTACTGCTTGGTCGTCGTCTTGCATGGCCTCCAGGGCCAGGGTGCTATCGGCGCCATGGGCCATGTTGCCGCGTGCCTGGGTTTCCTGGTCGAGCAGACGTTGGGCCTGGCTGCGCTGGTCTGGCGTGAGCTGCGTGTCGATCTGTTGCAGCAGTTCGGTGGACTGCGGCGTCGGGTTGAGCTGCGAGAGCTTGGCGAATACCCAGGCATTGGTGTTGTCGGTGCGCACGCCGCGGCCCTCGGCAAACAGCTGGGCCAGGGCGTAGTCGGCGCTGTTCTGGCCGCCACGGGCGGCGACCAGCAGGTGGTCGACGGCCTTTTGCGGCTCGACGCTGCCCAGGTAGCCACGGCGGTACAACTGGCCCAGGTAGTAGTGGCCACTGAGCTCGCCGGCATCGGCTGCAGCTTGCAGGTGCTGCTCGGCTTTCTTGGCGTCGGCCGGCACCGCCTTGCCTTCGTAGTAGAGGCGACCCAGCAGCAATTCGGCGCGCGGCTGCTCGGCTTCGCGGCCCTTGTCGATGTAGGCCATCAGCTGGTCGGTGTCGCCCAGCTCGGGGAAGTCGTAGAGCAACTGTGCCAGGCTGACCCACGAGGCGGGGTTGGCCGGGGCCACTTGTTCGAGCAGAGCCTTGGCGGTGTTCTCGTCGGTCTGGCCGAGGCTGCGGTCGGCCAGTACGCGGGCGACGCTGTCGACGCGTGTGGCCGGCACCACGCCTCTGGCGTAGGCGGACTTGAGTTGGTCGATCAAGGCGGCCTGCTGGTCGGGTTGGGCACGCTTCTGGTACACGGTGGCCAGTTCCACGTAGCAGATGTCGGTGCTGCTCAGTGCCGCCTTGCAGATCTGCTCAACTTCGCCCAGGTGCTGGTCGTAGGTGCCCTGGGTGCGATACAGCAGGACCTGGGCCAGGCCCGCTTCCGGATTGCCGGCGGCGCGCCATTGGTCGATCTGTTGCTGGGCGTTGACGTTGGGGAAGCTCTGCGGGTATTGCAGGTAGAGCATCGCCAGTGGAATCAGGGTATTGCCTTCGCCTTGCTTGGCAGCCAGCTTGAGCAGGGTCTCGGCTTCTTCACGTTCGGCCTGGGTGCTGTCGGGCTTGGCGACCAGCAGGCGGCCGAGGCGCGCCTGGGCACGGGACGAGGTGGCAGCCGCGGCGCGGTAGGTGGCCTCGGCTTCACGCATCTGCTTGGGATCGCGCGAGGCGACCTGGACATCGGCCAGGCCTACCTGCGCATCGCTGTAGCCGAGGTCGGCCAGGGCTTTGTAGTTGCGCTCGGCCAGGGCGGTGTCGCCGCGCTTGAGCGCCTCGTTGGCCAGGCGCTGGTCTGGCAGGCCGGCACAGCCGGCCAGGGCGATGGCCGCTGCCAGGGCGCAGAGGCCCAGGCTCGCGCTTTTCTTGTGGGGAATCATCGCAGAGATCCTCTTACAGACCACGGGCCACGGCTTTGTCGATCAGCCAGTCGAGCGAAGGGCCACGATCGCTGCTGACGGCGGCAGGGCGGCCGGCCAGCTCGGCGGGCAGGGTTTCGTCAGGCTTGATCTGCACGCGGATGTCGGCTGCCAGGTTTTCGCTGTCGAGGCTGCTGCTGTTCACGACCTGACCGGTACGCACCTGGTCTTCGCCGGCCACCTGGAAGTTGACCCGGGTACCTGGCTTGACCTTGTCGAGCTGGCGATAGGTGAAGCGCGCCTCGACCAATGCGGTGGTGGTCCGCGGGACCAGCTGGAAGATCGGTTGGCCCTTGGCGGCATACTGGCCGTCGTCCACCAGCTGCCGTGCGACCACGCAGTCGCAAGGGCTGGTGAGGGTGCCCGACAGTTGCTTGCCGAACAGTTCCTCGATCTTCGCCGGCTCCAGCTGCGAGTCGCCCAGGCCACCCTTGAGCATGTCCAGCATGCTGGTGGTGAAGCTCGCCAGCGGTGCGCCCTTGGCGATCTGGCCGCCGCTCTGCACCAGGCTCTGCACGGTGCCGTCACGCGGCATGGTGATGTTGGTGGTGGGCACCGCGACCACGCCTGCTTCGGCCTGGCTGACGAAGTACATGCCGTACAGCGACTTGGCGACGAAGCCGAAGGCTGCGACACCGATCACGAATACACCCAGGGTCACGCCGACCGCCTTGACACGGCCGAAGGCAGACAGGCCGGCGCCTGCGTCCTTCTGTTTGCGCGCCTTGGTGAAGTTGTCGCGCTGCAGGGTGCTGAGCACATCGCCGATGGTGATCAGTTCACCGGACAGGTGACTGGTGATGATGTGGCGCAGGGTCGAGATATCGCGCGGCTCGAGGTTCTGGAACTGCGCCCCGGTGCGGCCGTCGGCGGCGTGGTAGGAGCGTACCTGGAACTCGATATCCATCGACAGACCCAGGTTGTCGACCACGAACTGCAGACGCCCGCGCAGCACTTCGCCGACCGACAGATGCTTTTTGGTGTGGAAGCTCAGGCCACCGGCGGAGAGGTCCTCGACCTTCACATCGTGGGCTTGGCGCTCGCTGTCCAGGAAGCGCAGCTTGGCTGGAATGCGCACCCGGGCGTGTTGGCGCTGGGCTTCGGACTCATGCACGACATTGACGTTCACGGCGGTATTCATGGTGGTTTGTTCCTGTTAGTTCCGATCCGGTTGGGCTCATACGACCATGAACAGCACAGCGACGAAGATGCTGGCGGCCGAGAAGGTCATGGTCCGCGAGGACCAGGTGTTGAACCATTGTTGAAAACTGGCGAGGTCTCGCTTGAGGGCAGTCGGTTGACGGGTCCAGGACTGCTTGTCGAGGCGGAAGAAGACGTAGATCTTCATCAGCGCGCCGACGATCTGGTTGTAATAGAGAATCAGCGGATAGGCCGGGCCGACGTTGTGCCCCGAGCACAGCAGCATGATGGTCAGGATCAGGCGGGTGATGCCGATCCACAGCAGGTACACCAGCAGGAAACCGAGGCCGAACTTGAGGCTGGCGATCACCGCGACGGTCAGGCCCAGCAGGCTGGTCCACATCGACACGCGCTGGTCGAACAGCACGATGCTGGTGAACAGCCCCAGGCGCCGTAGGCCCAGGCCCAGGGCGCGGGAATTCTGCCGCAGGTTGTTGCCGTACCAGCGGTACATCAGCTTGCGGCTGGCCTTGAGGAAGCTCTTTTCCGGCGGGTGTTCGACCGTGTTGATGGCGGCGTCGGGCACGTAGAAGGTGTCGTAGCCCAGGCGCATGAGGCTGAACCAGCTCGACTTGTCGTCACCGGTGAGGAACTTGAAGCGGCCCAGGCGCCAGTGCATCAGCGAGTCGCTTTCGACGTCGGCGATGAACTCGGGGTTGGTCACCACGCTTGCGCGGAACATCGACATGCGCCCGGTCATGGTCAGCACGCGCTTGGACAGGGCCATCGAGCACATGTTGATGTGGCGCTGGGCGAAGCGCAGCTTGTGCCACTCGCTCATGATGTAGCCGCCGCGCACTTCGCAGAATTCGTTGGTGGTCAGGCCACCGACGTTGGGGAACAGCTTGAACCACGGTACGGTCTTGCGCACCACGCCTTCGCCCAGCACGGTGTCGCCGTCGATCACCGCGACCACGGCGTTCTCGTCCGGCAGCATGCGCGAGATGGCGCGGAAGCCATAGGCCAGGCCGTCACGCTTGCCGGTACCGGCGATGCGCACGATATCCAGCTTGACGTGCTCGGGCGGGTTGTACTTGGCCCACAGGCTCTTCACCAGCAGCTCATCGGACATTTCCACCAGCGAGCAGACCACGGTGGTGGGGAAACCGCAGTCGATCGCCTCGCGGATCACCGAGCTGTACACCTGGGCGGTGGTCAAGGCTTCGATGCGGAAGCTGGTGACCATCAGGTACACATGCGACGGGTCGGCAGCCTCGCCCATCTTGCGCACATTGCGGCGCAGGTAGGGGTAGACGCCGTAGAGGAAGATCATCCCGCGGATGAAATGGGTGGCGCCCATGGAGTAACGCCAGATGCCGACCGCACCGACCAGGAAGATGAAGTGCTTCGACTGCGAGTCGAAGATATCGGCGGGCAGGGCCAGGGCGATCAGCATGAGCAGGCTCATGTAGGCCAGCCAACCGGCGCACTGCAACAGCACTGTCTGGAGCCTTTGCATGTTCAGCATCCGTCGAAAAATCGGGAAAAAAGGGCGACGCGGGGGGGGGGGGAACCCGCGTCGCCCGGCCGAGGGCTTACCAGCAGATGCCTTCGGTACGGCTGGTGGTGCAGGTCGGCTTGCTCATGAAGCCGACCAGGTCGATGACCTGCTTGCCGGCCGGAGCCTGCTGGGCCAAGGCGCGGAACTGCTCGTCACGGTTGCCCAGGACGATCACGTCGGCGTTGTCGATGACCTTCTGGAAGTCGTCGTTGAGCAGCGAGGACACGTGCGGGATCTTCGACTCGATGTACTCCTTGTTGGCGCCATGGACGCGGGCGTACTGGACGTTCTCGTCGTAGATGTCCAACTGGTAGCCCTTGCCGATCAGGCGCTCGGCCAGCTCCACCAGCGGGCTTTCGCGCAGGTCGTCGGTGCCGGCCTTGAAGCTCAGGCCGAGCAGGGCGACCTTGCGCTTGTCGTGGGCTTCGATCAGGTCGAAGGCGTTCTGCACCTGGGATTCGTTGCTGCGCATCAGCGAGTCGAGCAGCGGCGCTTTCACGTCCAGGCTCGAGGCGCGGTAGGTGAGGGCGCGCACGTCCTTGGGCAGGCACGAGCCACCGAAGGCGAAGCCCGGGCGCATGTAGTACTGGGACAGGTTCAGCGCCTTGTCCTGGCAGACCACGTCCATCACCTCGCGGCCATCGACGCCAACGGCCTTGGCGATGTTGCCGATCTCGTTGGCGAAGGTGACCTTGGTGGCGTGCCAGACGTTGCAGGTGTACTTGATCATCTCGGCCACTTCGATCGGCTTGCGGATGATCGGCGCGTCGAGTTCTTCGTACAGGGCTTGCAGCACATCGCCGCTGGCCTTGTCGAATTCACCGATGACGGTCATCGGCGGCTGGTCGTAGTCCTTGATGGCGGTGCTTTCACGCAGGAACTCGGGGTTGACCGCGACGCCGAAGTCGACACCGGCTTTCTTGCCGGAGCAGTCTTCGATGATCGGGATCACCACGTTCTTGACGGTGCCCGGCAGTACGGTACTGCGCACCACGATGGTGTGGCGGCGCTCGGTGTTGCGCAGCACGTGGCCGATTTCGCGGCACACCGATTCGATGTACTCAAGGCCCAGGTCACCGTTCTTCTTGCTTGGGGTACCGACGCAGATCATCGACACGTCGCTGGCGCGGATGGCCTCGGCGAAGTCGGTGGTACCGCGCAGGCGGCCGTTGGCGATGCCTTGTTGCAGCAGTTCTTCCAGGCCCGGTTCGACGATGGGCGACTTGCCCTGATTGATCAGGTCGATCTTGGTGCTGGACACATCCACACCGATCACTTCATGGCCCCGTGCCGTCAGGCAACCTGCACAGACCGCACCCACATAACCCAAACCAAAGATGCTGATACGCATCGCAATCACCTCATGTGTTTATCACGCCAGCTCCTCCGGGAAGAGCCGGACTGGGTTGATTAACAACAGTTTTCAGGCGCACGGATCCATGACGAATTGTCACTTCGCCGAGCGCAGGCATGAATAAATCCGGAGTGCGCAAAGTTGTGCACTCTAAGTTGGCAGTTAAAGGCCAGTAATTAAAAGGCGTGCCCTGAAATGCAGCCGTCTTTATTGCAATGCGCTACTTGGCGCGTTGCTGTGCTTGTTTTTTCAAGTGGATAAATCCTTTGAAATCAACCACTAGGACGAATTTAGGGGGGCGCGACTCTCCTACGTTGATGAGGTTTCCGGAAAACCGGGAATACCTATCTGGGTTAACCAAGCGGGTAGTGGATACCTGCTGTTGTCATGTGTAAGTCATCTCTCACACCGCAGGGGGAGGAAAATCGTTACGGCACTATGAGCGATGGGTCGTAGCAGAAGTTCCTGGCTGGGTTCCGCCTCGATGAAAGATTTCTAAATAATTCTTCAGCGCAAAATAGTTTCATTCTGATGGCACGCCGGGGTTTCGTCCCGGTATATAAAGGGCGATCCTTACACGGGATGCTTATATGCCATCATGAAAAAATATTTTTCAAAAATCGTCAAAAAACTACGAACGGTCTTATGGCGTTTTGCGATAAGCCGATGCATGGCGATTTTTTGGCGTCGTAAATATGGCGATATTGGCTATGGAGGGTGTGCGTCATCGCGGTGCGGGGGTAGGTGATTGTACGGGAGGGGGAGAGGGGGAGGGGGAGATGTGCGCTCTGGATTTTTGGTGCTGCAGATATCGAGCGCCGCCCGCGCGGCGCATTGCGGGACAAGCCCGCTCCCACATTTGTTGCAACGTGCCTATGTCTGAGAGACCAGGGTTGCTCGCCTTTGGTGGCACCACGGAAAATCGTGGTGCGCCCTGCGCCAACACAAATACCGCGCCGGGCCGACAAGGCTGGCAACCATGGCCTGACAGACATAGGCACGTTGCAACAAATGTGGGAGCGGGCTTGTCCCGCGATGCGCCGCGCGGGCGGCGCTCGATTTGTGCGGCACTGCAAATCCCAAGCGAACGCTTCGCGATGCGCCGCGCGGGCGGCGCTCGATTTGTGCGGCACTGCAAATCCCAAGCGAACGCTTCGCGATGCGCCGCGCGACAACCCGCACGTCAGGCCCAATCAATCAACCGGATGGTCGCGCAAGAACACCAAATGGTCTGGCTTGGAGTGCTCGGCGCTGTAGTAGTAGCCCTGCACGTCGAAGCGCTTGAGCTGCTCGGGGTCGGCGATGCGTTCCTGGATCACGAAGCGGCTCATCATGCCGCGTGCTTTCTTGGCATAGAAGCTGATGATCTTGTACTGACCGTTCTTCTGGTCCTTGAAGTCGACATTCAATACGCGGGCCTTGAGCGCGCTGCGCTTGACCGCGCTGAAGTACTCATTGCTGGCCAGGTTCAGCAACAGATCGTCACCCTGTTCGGCCAGGGCCTGATTCAGCCATTCGCTGATGCGCGTGCCCCAGAAGGCATACAGGTCCTTGCCGCGGGCGTTGGCCAGCTTGGTGCCCATCTCCAGGCGGTATGGCTGCATCAGGTCGAGCGGACGCAACAGGCCGTACAGGCCGGACAGCATGCGCAGGTGATCCTGGGCATAGCTGAAATCGGCGTCCTGCAGGGTCTGGGCATCGAGGCCGGTGTACACGTCGCCCTTGAAGGCCAGCAACGCCTGCTTGGCGTTGGTCGTGTTGAAGTCAGGCGTCCAGCTGCCGAAACGCGCGGCATTGAGCCCTGCGAGCTTGTCCGACAGGTGCATCAGCTCGCTGATCTGTGCTGGCGACAACTCGCGCAGCTGCTCGATCAGCTGCTGGGAATCGTCCAGGTACTGAGGCAGGGTGAAACGGTCTGTCACCGGCGGGGTGTCGTAGTCGAGGGTCTTGGCGGGGGAAATCACCGTCAGCATCGGGTCGGCTCCTGAAATCGTTGCCGCGATTCTACGGGGTGGGGGAGGTAACGCCAAACTATGCAGGCGATAGTCTCAGGCCATTGGGTGCTCCCGGACCCTACCGCCGAGACGCTATAGTGCGCGTTTGCCCTAGCGGAGAACCGAACGTGCGCATCGCCCTGGCCTTGCTGGCCGCCCTGCTGAGCCTGCCCGCCCAGGCCGCCCCGTTGCCGCCGGCCAGCCTCGAGCGCAGCGTCTGGCCCGAGCAACTGGACAGCCCGGCACTGTTCGACGTCGCCTCGCGGGCCGAGATTCTGTCGTTCGCTCGGGTGTTGCACGAGAGCGAGTTGCTGGACGACAGCGCCTTGGCTGCACGGCTCGGGCTACGACAGATCAACCTGCAAAAGATCAGGGCGGTGCGGGCGCGCATGTGGCAGCGTTTGTGGCAGGGCTACCAGCAGGCCCAAGGCAGTTGCGAGCAGGACGCCTCGTTCTGCTACCCGGTTACCTCGATGGCTGAGTTGCGTACTCGTTCGGCGACGTTCGCCAGTGATGTTGGTGAGTTCTATGCAGACTGGACCGAGCCTAGCCACCAGTTCCATGTTCGCTACCTGGACGAGCAACTGCGCAAGGCGGCGCTGTTGCCGCAGACCAGCAGCGAAGTCGAGCGGCTGTCCGATCACGAGCGCAACGGCGACGAACTCAACGACCGCATGTTCCTCCTGACCTTCGTCGGTGGCCCTGGCCCCGATGGCGCCAGTACCGACCTTCTGGCCGGCTACCTGCGCAAGCAGCGCCTGCAGGGGACGTTCTTCGTCATAGGCAATCGCCTGCAACAGCGGCGCGACAGTGGCTCTGCGCAGGCCATTGCCCGCCTCTACAAAGGCCAGTGCGTGGGCATCCAGGGCTGGGAATACCGCTCCCACGCCCAATGGCAGGGCTGGCAGGATTCCCTGCGGCGCAGCCAGGCGCGGGTCCAGGCCGACCTGCCGGAGCAGTACGTGCCGCTGTTCCGGCCGCCATATGGCCAGCGTCGCGCCGACGGCGAGCCATTCATGGCCAGCCAGCAATTGCAGGTGTCGTTGTGGGATATCGATGCCTTGGACGATGGCGCGCTTTCGGCCGAGGCCTCGGCCCAGCGGGTGATGACCTTGATGCTGCTCTGGCGCAAAGGGGTGATCCAGTTCCACGACAGCCTGCCCAAGGCACAGCAGGCGGTGGAATGGTTGCTGCACAACACGGCGCAAAGCGGCATCGGTTGGGAAGGATGCCGCGATTACGCTTACCGCAGTCCATACGCTCGATAGCAGGCATACTTCTTGACTGTAGTCCTGACCGGGATGCGCGCCAAGTGTCGGTCGTCATTCAGCAAAATAAACTTCACCGACACGTAAAAAGACTTTTTTTAGTCATCGTTTTTGCTGTATGAAGAAACCAGACAGCCGATTCCTGCAGCACAGGTGGCGTCATCCAGGCCCACCTTGCCAGGTTCGCTTCCCGCCCGTAGCAACGCGGATACGGGGAGAACGGTCGTCACTCTGCGGCGTAACAGAACGCGCCGTGTGGCTTCGACATAAGGTGACCGAGTATGGATGACCAAGGACGCAACCCTTCCTCCACCCAGCCAATCCTCTATGTGCTCGATACCAACGTCCTGATACACGACCCCAACGCATTGCTGAACTTCGAGGAGCACCATGTCGCCCTGCCGATGACGGTGCTGGAGGAACTCGACAAGCTCAAGACCGGGAAACACACCATCGCCGCCGAATGTCGCCAGGCCATCCGCTTGATCGACCAGACCCTTGGAGATGCCTCGCCCAGCGATGTCGAGCAGGGCGTGCCGATCCAGCGTGGCAAGAGCGGACCCAAGGGTTATCTGTCGATTCTGATGAGTCCGCGCAGCGAACCGAACCGGCTGTTGCCGGAAACCCTCAACGACAACATCATCATCAACCAACTGCTTGAGTTGAAGGGCAAGCGCGCCGACCTGGACGTCGTGCTGGTCACCAAGGACATCAACATGCGCCTCAAGGCGCGTGCCTGCGGCATCGCCGCCGAGGACTACAGCACCGACCAGTTGGTCGACGACGTGTCCTTGCTGTCCAAGGGCTACCATTCGGTCACCGGCTCGTTCTGGGATCGGGTCAGCAAGGTCGATACGCGCCAGGAGCGTGGGCGCACCTGGCATCGTGTGCAATTGATCGACAACCTGCCGGCGGTGCACATCAATGAGTTCATCATCGATGAGCAGGGTTTCGTCGGTTGGATCAAAGGCATTCGCAACGACGAGCTGCTGTTGCTCGACCTGCACCAGGAGCCGTTGCTGCACCAGGAAGCCTGGGGCCTCAAGCCGCGCGACATCCACCAGAGCCTGGCGCTGTTCGCCTTGCTCGACCCGGATATCCACCTGGTCAACCTGACGGGCGCGGCGGGTTCGGGCAAGACCATCCTCGCCCTGGCTGCAGCCATCGAGCAGACCATGGTCAGCAAGCGTTACCGGCGCATCATCGCCACCCGCAGCGTGCAGGGCCTGGACCAGGAGATCGGCTTCCTGCCCGGCACCGAGGCGGAGAAGATGGAGCCGTGGCTGGGAGCGATCACCGATAACCTCGAAGCCTTGCACATGGACGACGAAAGCACCCACGGCAGTGTCGAGTACATCCTCGAACGGGTACCGCTGCAGTTCAAGTCGCTGAACTACATCCGCGGGCGCAGCTTCCAGCAGAGCCTGATCCTGATCGACGAGTGCCAGAATCTCACGCCGCACCAGATGAAAACCATCATCACCCGTGCCGGCTCCGGTTCCAAGGTGGTCTGCCTGGGTAACCTGGCGCAGATCGACACACCTTACCTGTCCGCGACCAGTTCGGGCCTGACCTACCTGACCGAGCGCTTCAAGGACTTCCCCCATGGCGTGCACATCACCCTGCAGGGTGTGCCACGCTCGGTGCTGGCCGAGTACGCCGAGTCGCATCTGTAACCGCTACAGACCGGGCCGTGTGAGATCGGCCTTGGGTCGCGACAGGGCCGCCGGGCGGCCCCGGGATTTCGGCAGCGATGCAGAAATCGTCGGGGCTGCTGCGCAGCCCTTTCGCGACGCAAGGCCGCTCCCACACGTGCTCGCGCCTCGTTGTCATATAGATCCTACTGCTCAAACCTGACCCACGGGTTTACACTCTCTGTTCCCTTCACAGGAGCAGAGCAGTGCTGACACATCTTGATTCCCAGGGGCGGGCCAACATGGTCGACGTCACCGAAAAGGCCGTGACCGAGCGCGAGGCCGTTGCCGAGGCGCGTGTGCGCATGCTGCCGCAGACCCTGCAGATGATCGTCGACGGCGAGCACCCCAAGGGCGATGTGTTCGCCGTGGCGCGGATTGCCGGCATCCAGGCGGCGAAGAAGACCAGCGACCTGATCCCGTTGTGCCATCCGCTGATGCTGACCAGCGTCAAGCTCGAGCTGCGCGCCGAAGGGCAGGATGCGGTGCATATCGTCGCGCGCTGCAAGCTGGCCGGGCAGACCGGTGTGGAAATGGAAGCACTGACTGCTGCCAGCGTCGCGGCGCTGACGATCTATGACATGTGCAAGGCCGTCGACAAGGGCATGGTCATCGAGCAGGTGCGCCTGCTGGAGAAGCTGGGCGGCAAGAGTGGCCACTACAAGGTGGAGGCGTGATGAAGGTCAAGGTGATGTACTTTGCCCGCTACCGCGAAAGGCTCGGATGTGACGCCGAGCGCGTGGAGGGGCAATTCTTGGTGATCGACGATGTGCGCCAGGCCCTGCTGGCCAAGGGTGGGCAGTATGCCGTGCTGGCCGAGCAGAACCTGATGTGCGCGCGCAACGAGGAGTTGTGCAGGCTGGATGAGCCGTTGGAAGACGGCGATGAAGTCGCATTCTTCCCGCCGGTCACGGGAGGCTGAACATGGCAGTGCGAGTGCAGCAAGGTGCTTTCGACCCAGGTGCCGAGGTCAATGCCATGCACGCGGCCAACGTCGGCGTGGGTGCGGTGGTCGGCTTCGTCGGCTATGTGCGCGATTTCAATGATGGCCGGGAAGTGGCCGGGATGTTTCTCGAGCACTATCCGGGCATGACCGAGAAGGCCCTGGCCAAGATCGAGGCCGAGGCTCAGCAGCGCTGGCCGCTGCTCAAGGTCGAGGTGCTGCATCGGATCGGTGCACTGGAGCCGGGCGAGCCGATCGTTTTCGTCGGCGTGGCCAGTGCTCATCGGCAGGCGGCGTTCGAGGCCTGCGACTTCATCATGGATTACCTGAAGACCCGGGCGCCGTTCTGGAAGAAGGAAAATACCCAGGAAGGGCCGCGGTGGGTCGAAGGCAGACAAAGCGACCAGGATGCGGCTGGGCGCTGGTAGCCGGGTGGGACTACCACCAGGTGGGACTGTCACCGTGTAGGACTGTCACGTTGTGGGAGCGGCCTTGTGTCGCGAATGGGCCGCGAAGCGGCCCCATGATCCAGCGTCGATGCAGAAATTGCCGGGGCCGCTTCGCGGCCCATTCGCGGCACAAGGCCGCTCCCACAAGGGATAGGCAGCACCCTGAAAAATCAATGATGCTTGCGCGGCACCGGCTTGAGCAGTTCATCCGGCGGCATCTCGCACTTGATCTTGCGCCCCAGCAACTCCTCGATCGCCGGCAACTGGTACGAGTCGTCCTCGCCGGCAAAGCTGATCGACACGCCGCTGGTGCCAGCGCGGCCGGTACGGCCAATGCGGTGCACGTAGTCGTCGGGGTCTTCCGGCAAGGTGAAGTTGATCACGTGGCTGATGCCGTCGATGTGGATGCCGCGGCCCGCCACGTCGGTGGCTACCAGCACGCTGATGCGGCCTTCGCGGAAGTTTTCCAGGGTACGGATGCGCTTGTGCTGCGGCACGTCGCCCGACAGCTGCGCGGCATTGATGCCGTCGCGCACCAGTTTTTCCTCGATGCGTCGCACTTCGTCCTTGCGGTTGGCGAACACCATGACCCGTTCCCACTTGTTCTGGGTCACCAGGTTGTACAGCAGCTTGTACTTGTCGCTGCCGGCCACCGCGTAGACGTGCTGTTCTACGGTTTCGCTGGCGACGTTTTCCGGCTCGATCTCGACGATGGCCGGGTTGGTGGTCCATTGCTTGGCCAGGTTCATCACATCATCGGTGAACGTGGCCGAGAACAGCAGCGTCTGGCGCTCGCTCTTGGGCGGCGTCTGGCGAATGATCTGGCGCACCTGGGGAATGAAGCCCATGTCGAGCATGCGGTCGGCTTCATCGAGCACCATCACCTCGACCATGTCCAGATGCACGTCGCCGCGCTGGTTGAAGTCCAGCAGGCGTCCGGGCGTGGCCACCAGTATGTCGCAATGGCGCGCTTCCAGGGCCTTGAGCTGCTTGTCGAAGTCCATGCCGCCGACGAAGCTCATCACGTTCAGGCCGCTGTACTTGGTCAGGGCCATGGCGTCCTTGGCGATCTGCACCACCAGCTCGCGGGTTGGCGCGATGATCAGCGCACGCGGCTCGCCCATGTAGCGTTCCTTGGGCGGTGGCGTCTGCTGCAACTGGGAAATGATCGAGATCAGGAACGCCGCAGTCTTGCCGGTGCCGGTCTGGGCCCGTCCGATGGCATCCTGTCCGCGCAGGGTGTAACCCAGGACCTGTGCCTGGATCGGCGTGCAGTAGGGGAAACCAAGGTCATGGATGGCGTGCATCAGCTCGTTGGAGAGCTTGAAGTCGTGGAAGCGGGTCTTGCCTTCCTGCGGCTCGACCACGAAGTCCTCGGGCTTCCACAGGCTCGCCTGGGGCTTGGGCTTGGGCTTGCGTTCGCGCCGTGGCTTGTCCTTGGCAGGTTGCTCGGTGCGCGGCTCGGAGGCCTTTTCGGCAGCCGCCGCAGCGGGTTTATGGGCAGGCTTGCTGCGTGGTTGGGCCGCGGCGGCGTCTGGCTGAGCCTGTGGGGCGGGCGCGGGCGCGGGGGCCGGCGCGCTGGCGACGGGATCGACGGCCTGTGGCGCGGCGTCTCCCTTGCCGAATATTTTCTTGAGTGCCTTGAGCACGATCGTCTCATCAACTGATTAAGGAATGTACGCGGGGGAGTGTAATGCAAGAACTGGGCGCGGCGTAGTGGATTAAACCTACAACTACAGGCGAGCCCCGCTTATTGCAATTGCTTGCTCAGCCAGCTGTGGATGTCGGCCAGCTCTGCCACGACCACTTCGTGCTCCATGGGGTATTCCTGCCAGAGGGCAGCCACGCCCCAGGTGTTGAGGTATTCGAAGGCGGTGCGGCCCATGGATGGGATCACCACGGGGTCGTGCACGCCATGCACGCACAGCGCTGGCGTGCGCTGCTGGCAAGCGCTCAGGGTGTGGCCCTCATGGAAGGTCGGGGCATAGGTCGACAGCGCGATCACCCCGCCAAGTGCTTCCTGCCACTTTACGTACGCGGTGTGCAGCACCACGGCGCCACCCTGGGAGAAACCGGCCAGGAAGATACGCGACAGGTTGATGCCCTTGGCTTGCTCGGCCTTGACCAGGTCGATGATCTGCTGCGCCGATGCTTCGAGCTGCGCCTCGTCGATGGCCCGCGCCGGGCTCATGGCCTTGATGTCGTACCAGCTGGGCATGGCATAGCCACCGTTGATGGTCACTGGCCGGGTGGGCGCCTGGGGCATGATGAAGCGGGTGCTCAGCAGCCGTTCCTGCATGAATTCGGCCACAGGTAGGAAGTCGTAACGATCGGCACCCAGGCCGTGCAACCAGATCACACAGGCATCGGCGGTTTTCTGAGGTTCGAGAATCAACGGGTTGGTCATGACTGCTCCGAAAGAGTGCGGCAATGGTGAAGGTGTGCCCGAATTCCAGGCATCGACATGTTCGCGTCGAAAAAGAATGTCGCAACGATACAACTTTGCCTACTTGACGAGGGGCTTAAACGCTTAAGCCGCCCAGTGTGGTACGCGCTTTGCTATTAAACCTCCGATGCGCAGGGCCAGCCGGTGACGGTAACACCCTCTGCACGCGAAGGCTGTCATAGAACAGCCCATTGCGCCATTGACCCAAGAACAAGCCAACAAGGGTCGGATGCGCCTCAAAAGGGCGCGGTGCAATTCCGGCTCGAACAACAAGAGCAATTTGGAGGTTGTGAATGAAGATGTTGAAAACCACCCTGGCAGTCCTGACCGCTGCCGCCGCACTGGGCGCCGTGAGTACCGCCCAGGCCGGCGCCACCCTCGATGCGGTTAAAAAGAAGGGCTTCGTCCAGTGTGGCGTGAGCGACGGCCTCCCTGGTTTCTCGGTCCCCGATGCCCAGGGCAAGATCATTGGCATCGATGCCGATGTCTGCCGCGCCGTGGCCGCCGCCGTGTTCGGCGACGCTACCAAGGTCAAGTTCAGCCAGCTCAACGCCAAGGAGCGCTTCACCGCGCTGCAGTCCGGCGAGGTCGACGTGCTGTCGCGCAACACCACCTGGACCAGCTCCCGCGATGCGGGCATGGGCCTGGTGTTCGCTGGCGTCACCTACTACGACGGCGTCGGTTTCCTGGTCAACAAGAAGCTCGGCGTATCCAGCGCCAAGGAGCTCGACGGCGCGACCATCTGCATCCAGGCGGGTACCACCACCGAGCTGAACGTGTCCGACTACTTCCGTGCCAATGGCCTCAAGTACACCCCGATCACCTTCGACACCTCCGACGAAAGCGCCAAGTCGCTGGAATCCGGTCGTTGCGACGTGCTGACCTCGGACAAGTCGCAGCTGTTCGCCCAGCGCTCCAAGCTGGCGGCGGCGAGCGACTACGTGGTGCTGCCGGAGACCATTTCCAAGGAGCCATTGGGCCCGGTAGTGCGCAAGGGCGACGAGGAGTGGTTCAGCATCGTCAAGTGGACCCTGTTCGCCATGCTCAACGCCGAAGAGGCGGGTATCACCTCGAAAAACGTCGAAGCCGAGGCCAAGGCCACCAAGAACCCTGACGTTGCCCGTTTGCTGGGCACCGACGGCGAGTACGGCAAGGACCTCAAGCTGCCCAAGGACTGGGTAGTGCAGATCGTCAAGCAAGTCGGCAACTATGGCGAAGTGTTCGAGAAGAACCTTGGCCAGAGCACCGACCTGAAGATCGACCGTGGCATGAACGCCCTGTGGAACAACGGCGGCATCCAATACGCGCCACCTGTGCGCTGATGGATGCACCCCGCGGCGGCATACCGCCGCCGCGGGCTGTTCGACTCCCTACTTTTCGGGGCATTTCATGCAAAATCATATCGGCGCACAAAAGGGTTTGTCCCTGAGTGATCCACGTGTGCGCGCGTGGCTGTTCCAGATCGTCACGATCGTATTCGTGGTCGGTCTGGGCTGGTACCTGTTCCACAACACGCAAACCAACCTGCAACACCGGGGCATCACCTCGGGCTTCGACTTCCTCGACCGCAGTGCCGGCTTCGGCATCGCCCAGCACCTGATTCCCTACGTGGAGTCCGACAGCTATGCGCGGGTGTTCGTCATCGGCCTGCTCAATACCCTGCTGGTCACGTTCATCGGTGTGGTTCTGGCCACCATCCTCGGTTTCATCATCGGCGTGGCGCGGTTGTCGCCGAACTGGATGATCAACAAGCTGGCGACGGTGTACGTGGAGACCTTCCGCAATATCCCGCCGCTGCTGCAGATCCTGTTCTGGTATTTCGCGGTCTTCCTGACCCTGCCAGGGCCGCGTGGCAGCATCAACATCGATGACACCTTCTTCATCAGCAACCGAGGCCTGAACATGCCGGGCGCCTCCATGGCCGACGGCTTCTGGCCGTTCGTCATCGCCCTTGCGCTGGCGCTGGTAGCGATCGTGGCGATGGTGCGTTACGCCAACAAACGTTTCGACGAAACCGGCGAGCCGTTCCACAAGTTCTGGGCGGGTTTGGCGCTGCTGATCGTCATTCCAGGCGCCTGCACCTTGTTGTTCGGCAGCCCGGTGCACTGGGAAGTGCCGCAGCTCAAGGGCTTCAACTTCGTTGGCGGTTGGGTGTTGATCCCTGAACTGCTGGCGCTGACCTTGGCGCTGACCATCTACACCGCGGCGTTCATCGCCGAGATCGTGCGCTCCGGCATCCGCTCGGTCAGCCATGGGCAGACCGAAGCCGCCCATTCGCTCGGCCTGCGCGATGGCCCGACCCTGCGCAAGGTGATCATTCCCCAGGCGCTGCGGGTGATCATCCCGCCGTTGACCAGCCAATACCTGAACCTGGCGAAGAACTCGTCGCTGGCAGCCGGTATCGGCTACCCGGAAATGGTTTCGCTGTTCGCCGGCACCGTACTCAACCAGACCGGCCAGGCCATCGAGGTGATCGCCATCACCATGAGTGTCTATCTCGCCATCAGCCTCAGCATTTCCCTGCTGATGAACTGGTACAACAAGCGCATTGCGCTGATCGAGCGATGAGGAGACGCCCGTGACTGCACATGTTTTCAAACCTGACATGCCGCCACCGGTGAAGACCGTCGGCGTGCTCGCATGGATGCGCGCCAACCTGTTCTCCAGTTGGCTCAATACCCTGCTCACCCTGTTCGCCCTTTACCTGGTGTGGTTGATCGTACCGCCGCTGCTGCAATGGACGATCCTCGACGCCAACTGGGTCGGTACCACCCGCGCCGATTGCACCAAGGAGGGCGCCTGCTGGATGTTCGTGCAGCAGCGCTTTGGCCAGTTCATGTACGGCTACTACCCGGCCGAATTGCGCTGGCGCGTTGACCTGACCGTGTGGCTGGCAGTGCTCGGCGCCGCGCCGCTGTTCATCAACCGCTTCCCGCGCAAGGCGTTGTACGGCCTGTGCTTCCTGGTGCTGTACCCGATTCTTGCCTACACCTTGCTGCACGGCGGCTACCTTGGGCTGGAGACGGTCGCCACCAGTCAGTGGGGCGGCTTGATGCTGACCTTGGTGATCGCCACCGTGGGCATCGTCGGCGCCTTGCCGCTGGGCATCCTGCTGGCACTGGGGCGGCGTTCGCGCATGCCGGCGGTGAAGGTGGTGTGCGTGACCTTCATCGAGTTCTGGCGCGGCGTGCCGTTGATCACCGTGCTGTTCATGTCGTCGGTGATGCTGCCGTTGTTCCTGCCCGAGGGCATGAGCTTCGACAAGCTGCTGCGGGCGATGATCGGGGTCATCCTGTTCCAGTCGGCGTACATCGCCGAGGTGGTGCGCGGCGGCCTGCAGGCCATCCCCAAGGGGCAGTACGAAGCGGCTGCGGCGATGGGGCTGGGCTACTGGCGCGCCATGGGGCTGGTGATCCTGCCGCAAGCGCTCAAGCTGGTGATCCCCGGCATCGTCAACACCTTCATCGCCCTGTTCAAGGACACCAGCCTGGTGATCATCATCGGCCTGTTCGACCTGCTCAACAGCGTCAAGCAGGCAGCGGCCGACCCGGCCTGGCTGGGCATGGCGACCGAGGGCTACGTGTTCGCCGCCCTGGTGTTCTGGATTTTCTGTTTCGGTATGTCCCGCTACTCCATGCACCTGGAGCGCAAGCTGGACACTGGCCACAAGCGTTAGGAGTTTCGTAATGAGTGAAGCGATCAAGCAGCCTGCCGGCCCCGAAGGCATCATCCAGATGCAGGGCGTCAATAAATGGTATGGCCAGTTCCATGTGCTCAAGGACATCAACCTGAACGTGCGCCAGGGTGAGCGTATCGTGTTGTGCGGGCCGTCCGGTTCGGGCAAGTCCACCACCATCCGTTGCCTCAATCGCCTGGAGGAGCATCAGCAGGGGCGCATCGTCGTCGATGGCGTGGAGTTGACCAACGACCTCAAGCAGATCGAGGCGATCCGCCGTGAGGTCGGCATGGTGTTCCAGCACTTCAACCTGTTCCCGCACCTGAGCATCCTGGAAAACTGCACCCTGGCACCCATGTGGGTGCGCAAGATGCCACGGCGCAAGGCCGAGGAAATCGCCATGCACTACCTGGAGCGGGTGCGTATTCCCGAACAGGCGCACAAGTATCCCGGGCAGCTCTCCGGCGGCCAGCAGCAGCGCGTGGCGATTGCCCGGGCGCTGTGCATGAAGCCGAAGATCATGCTGTTCGACGAGCCGACCTCGGCGCTTGACCCGGAAATGGTCAAGGAAGTGCTCGACACCATGGTGGGCCTGGCCGAGGACGGCATGACCATGCTCTGCGTGACCCACGAGATGGGCTTCGCCCGCACCGTGGCGAACCGGGTGATCTTCATGGACAAGGGGGAGATCGTCGAGCAGGCGGCGCCGGATGAGTTCTTCGATCGGCCCCGTAGCGATCGGACCAAGCTGTTCCTCAGCCAGATCCTGCATTGATGCAACTGGGGCCGCTCTGCGGCCCCCTTGATAATGCTGATGTCAATTGTAGGAGCGGCCTTGCGCCGCGAAAGGGCCGCAAAGCGGCCCCGGCGATATCCGCAGCAAAGCTGATTCCCTGGGGCCGCTACGCAGCCCTTTCGCGACGCAAGGCCGCTCCCACAGGATTGCGGAAAGGCTTCAAGCCTTGCGTTATTTCTCTTCCGGCGTGGCCACCGGCGCAGGTGGCGGTCGCAGTCCCACCTCGGCGATCAGCTTCAATTGCTGACCGTTGCGCATCACCTCGATGGTGATCTTCTCGTTCGGCTTGATCCGCGCCACCTGGTTCATCGACTTGCGACCATCCCCGGCCGGCTCGCCATTGATGCTGAGGATCACGTCGCCCAGTTGCAACCCGGCCTTCTGCGCCGGGCCGTCACGGAAGATCCCGGCAACCACGATGCCCGGGCGCCCCTCCATGCCGAACGACTCGGCCAGTTCCTGGCTCAGCGGCTGCACTTCGATGCCCAGCCAGCCACGAATCACCTGGCCATGCTCGATGATCGACTTCATCACCTCCAGTGCCAGCTTCACCGGAATGGCGAAGCCGATGCCCTGGGAGCCGCCGGACTTGGAGAAAATCGCAGTGTTGATGCCGATCAGGTTGCCGTTGGCATCGATCAGTGCACCACCGGAGTTGCCCGGGTTGATCGCCGCGTCGGTCTGGATGAAGTCTTCGTAGTTGTTCAGGCCCAACTGGTTGCGCCCGGTGGCGCTGATGATGCCCATGGTCACGGTCTGGCCAACCCCGAACGGGTTGCCGATGGCCAGCGAGACGTCGCCGATGTGGATGTTGTCGGAACGACCGATGGTGATCGCCGGCAGGCTCTTGAGGTCGATCTTCAGCACCGCGAGGTCGGTCTCGGGGTCGCTGCCGATGACCCGGGCCAGGGTTTCCCGGCCATCCTTGAGTGCCACCACGATCTGATCGGCGCCGCTGGTGACGTGGTTGTTGGTCAGCAGGTAGCCCTCGGGGCTCATGATCACCGCCGAGCCCAGGCTCGACTCCCAGCGCCGCTGCTTGGGCAGGTTGTCACCGAAGAAACGGCGGAACTGCGGGTCTTCGAACAGCGGGTGGGCGCTTTTGTTGACGACCTTGGTGGTGTACAGGTTGACCACCGCCGGGGCGGCGAGCGTCACGGCATCGGCGTAGGACACCGGGCCCTGCATGATCCGCGAAGTCTGCGGCGCCTGCTGCAGGTTGACGTCCTGGCTGGGCAGCCCGACCCATTCCGGGAAGCGCTGGATGATCAGCATGGCGATCAATACACCGGTGAGCAGGGGCCAGCCAAAGTAACGCAAAGCCTTGAACATGAACGAATCCTGAGTGGGCGGGGACCAATGACTGCGCGATGCGGCGCGAACGCGCGCGATCATACACCGGTTCCCCCGATGCCAGCGACGGCCCATAATGGCGGGCATTATACGGGCGTTGGGCCCGAGAAAAGCGCAGATTTCGAGGAGATTTTCCATGGCCGTCGCACTCAACACCTTGGTCGAGGAAGCTGAGCGCTACCTGGGCAGCGCGAAAATCCAGGATTACTGCCCCAATGGCCTGCAGGTCGAAGGCCGTCCACAGGTCAGCCGCATCGTCAGTGGCGTGACCGCCAGCCAAGCATTGCTGGACGCGGCAGTCGAGGCCGAAGCCGACCTGGTGCTGGTGCACCATGGGTACTTCTGGAAGGGCGAGAACCCGTGCATCACCGGGATCAAGCAGCGCCGCCTGAAGACCCTGCTCAAGCACGACATCAGCCTGCTGGCCTTCCACCTGCCGCTGGACGTGCATCCGGAAGTCGGCAACAACGTGCAATTGGCGCGCCAGCTGGATATCACTGTCGAGGGCGCACTGGACCCCAACGATGCCAAGGTGGTGGGGCTGGTCGGCTCGCTCGCCGAGCCGATGACCCCGCGCGACTTCGCGCGCCGGGTGCAGGAAGTGATGGGGCGCGAGCCGCTGCTGGTCGAAGGCGACGAAGTGATCCGCCGAGTCGGCTGGTGCACCGGCGGAGGGCAGGGCTTCATCGACACGGCGATCGCCGCCGGGGTCGACCTGTACATCAGCGGCGAGGCCTCGGAGCAGACGTTCCACAGTGCCCGCGAAAACGGCATCAGCTTCATCGCCGCCGGTCACCATGCCACCGAGCGCTATGGCGTGCAGGCGCTGGGCGATTACCTCGCGCGGCGCTTTGCCCTGGAGCACCTGTTCATCGATTGTCCGAATCCGATCTGACGGGCAGGGCCCAAACCCCCAGTCATATGGTTAGACCTTTTCGATCTAGGCCGCCTCCTAAATAGAATTACCCGCTGTGATAAAGTGGCTCGCTCGAACACGGCCCGTAGGCCGTCCATAAGATCGTTTTTCGTGAGTAGCCATGGTCGACAAACTGACGCACTTGAAACAGCTGGAGGCGGAAAGCATCCATATCATCCGCGAGGTGGCCGCCGAGTTCGACAACCCGGTGATGCTGTACTCGATCGGCAAGGATTCCGCCGTGATGCTGCACCTGGCGCGCAAGGCCTTCTTCCCAGGCAAGCTGCCGTTCCCGGTGATGCATGTCGACACCCAGTGGAAATTCCAGGAGATGTACCGCTTCCGCGACAAGATGGTCGAGGAAATGGGCCTGGAACTGATCACCCACGTCAACCCCGAGGGTGTGGCGCAGGGCATCAACCCGTTCACCCATGGCAGCTCCAAGCACACTGACATCATGAAGACCCAGGGCCTCAAGCAGGCGCTGGACAAGCATGGTTTCGATGCCGCCTTCGGCGGTGCCCGCCGCGACGAAGAAAAGTCCCGGGCCAAAGAGCGCGTCTATTCGTTCCGTGACAGCAAGCACCGCTGGGACCCGAAGAACCAGCGTCCCGAGCTGTGGAACGTGTACAACGGCAAGGTCAACAAGGGCGAGTCGATCCGCGTCTTCCCGCTGTCGAACTGGACCGAGCTGGACATCTGGCAGTACATCTATCTCGAAGGTATCCCGATCGTGCCGCTGTACTTCGCTGCCGAGCGTGAAGTGATCGAGAAGAATGGCACCCTGATCATGATCGACGACGATCGCATCCTCGAGCACCTCTCCGAGGAAGAGAAAGCGCGCATCGTCAAGAAGAAGGTGCGTTTCCGTACCCTGGGCTGCTACCCGTTGACGGGCGCTGTCGAGTCGGAAGCCGAGACGCTCACCGACATCATTCAGGAAATGCTCCTGACGCGCACTTCCGAGCGCCAGGGCCGGGTCATCGACCACGATGGCGCCGGTTCCATGGAAGACAAGAAACGTCAGGGCTACTTCTAATTTTCAGGGTTACTCCATGTCGCACCAATCCGATTTGATCAGCGAAGACATCCTCGCTTATCTGGCTCAGCACGAGCGTAAAGAACTGCTGCGTTTCCTCACCTGCGGCAACGTGGATGACGGCAAGAGCACCCTGATCGGGCGCCTGCTGCACGATTCGAAGATGATCTACGAGGACCACCTCGAGGCCATCACCCGCGATTCGAAGAAGTCCGGCACCACCGGCGAGGAAGTCGACCTGGCGCTGCTGGTCGACGGCCTGCAGGCCGAGCGCGAGCAGGGCATCACCATCGATGTCGCCTACCGCTATTTCTCTACCGCCAAGCGCAAGTTCATCATCGCCGACACCCCGGGCCACGAGCAGTACACCCGCAACATGGCCACCGGCGCCTCGACCTGCGACCTGGCGATCATCCTGGTCGACGCCCGCTACGGCGTGCAGACCCAGACCCGCCGGCACAGCTACATCGCTTCGTTGCTGGGCATCAAGCACATCGTCGTCGCGGTCAACAAGATGGACCTCAAGGGCTTCGACGAGCAGGTCTTCGAGTCGATCAAGGCCGACTACCTGAAGTTCGCCGAGGCCATCAACCTGACCCCGAGCAGCCTGCACTTCGTGCCGATGTCGGCGCTCAAGGGCGACAACGTGGTCAACCGCAGCGAGCGTTCGCCGTGGTACACCGGCCCTGCGCTGATGGAAATCCTCGAGACCGTCGAAGTCTCGGCCGACCGCAACTTCACCGACCTGCGTTTCCCGGTCCAGTACGTCAACCGTCCGAACCTGAACTTCCGCGGCTTCGCCGGTACCCTGGCCAGTGGCGTGGTGCACAAGGGTGACGAGATCGTCGTCCTGCCGTCGGGCAAGAGCAGCCGGGTCAAGTCCATCGTCACCTACGAGGGCGAACTGGAAAATGCAGGGCCCGGCCAGGCCGTGACCCTGACCATGGAAGACGAGATCGACATCTCCCGTGGCGACCTGCTGGTGCACGCCGACAATGTACCGCCGGTGACCGACCAGTTCGACGCCATGCTGGTGTGGATGGCCGAGGAGCCGATGCTTCCGGGCAAGAAGTACGACATCAAGCGCGCCACCAGCTACGTGCCGGGCTCGATTGCCAGCATCACCCACAAGGTCGATGTGAACACCCTCGAGAAGGACGCTGCCAGCGCCCTGCAACTGAACGAGATCGGCCGCGTCAAGGTGTCCCTGGACAGCGCCATCGCCCTGGACGGTTACGACAGCAACCGCACCACCGGTGCGTTCATCGTCATCGACCGCCTGACCAACGGCACCGTTGGCGCCGGCATGATCATCGCCCCGCCGGTATTGCCGCACGGCAGCACCGGCCAGCATGGCAAGCTGGCCCATGTATCCACCGAAGAGCGTGCCCTGCGCTTTGGCCAGCAGCCGGCCACCGTGCTGTTCAGCGGCCTGTCGGGCGCGGGCAAGAGCACCCTGGCCTATGCCGTGGAGCGCAAGCTGTTCGACATGGGCCGTGCGGTCTACGTGCTCGACGGCCAGAACCTGCGCCACGACCTGAACAAGGGCCTGCCACAGGACCGCGCCGGTCGCACCGAGAACTGGCGCCGCGCCGCCCATGTGGCGCGCCAGTTCAACGAAGCCGGCATGCTGACCCTGGCCGCCTTCGTGGCCCCGGACGCCGAAGGCCGCGAACAGGCCAAGGCGCTGATCGGCAAGGACCGTCTGGTCACCGTTTACGTCCAGGCCTCGCCATTGGCCTGCCGCGAGCGCGACCCGCAAGGCCTGTACGCCGCTGGCGGCGACAACATCCCGGGCGAGAGCTTCCCGTACGATGTGCCGCTGGACGCCGATGTGGTGATCGATACCCAGGTCACCAGCGTCGAGGAAGGTGTGAAGCAGGTGCTGGATGTGTTGCGTCAGCGTGGCGCTATCTAAGCGTTGATGTTGTATGGAAAAACCTGCTTCGGCAGTAGTGCTGTTCACTTGAGGCTGCTTCGGAGCCCATCGCGGCTCAAGGCCGCTCCTACACTGACCTCGTAAGCCAAAATTCACTGGCTACCGCGGACTCTGTAGGAGCGGCCTTGTGCCGCGAAAGGGCCGCAAAGCGGCCCCGACGATCTAAAGTGAACAGCATTACGCTTCGGCGGGTTTTTTTCGTTTTTGGGTTGGGCGGGGCGGCGCTGGATCTCAAACCCGCCCCTGCAACCAAGGCAAGCACCAGCGGCCCTGCCTCGCCATTCGGAAGGACACCAGCCGAAAGATGGCCCATCGGTGAAAGGGACGATTTATTTTCCTATTTAGTTTGAGGCCGACCTGCCTCGTCTGCTCGATGCATTTCCCGGGAACTGATTGGAGCAGGGAAATACATAGCAGGAAAATAAAGTCGCCCCCTTTTCCCAAGGCCTGTACGCCGCTGGCGGCGACAACATCCCGGGCGAGAGCTTCCCGTACGATGTGCCGCTGGACGCCAATGTAGTGATCGATACCCAGGTAACCAGCATCGAGGACGGTGTGAAGCAGGTGCTGGATGTGCTGCGTCAGCGTGGTGCTATGTAAGCGTTGATGCTGTGTGAGAAACCCCGCATCGCGAGCTGCGCTCGCTCCTACGCTTGTTTTTGGCCAGTAACGCCAATGACAATCGCGCGCGACCGCTTGGTGAGTACGACACGATATCGAGACGACTCCAAAGGGTCTTGGCTTTCAATGTGATGGACTAGCTCTGCTGGGTTTAAGCAGAACTGCATGTGGGGGCATATCGCATTTGAACTGCTTTCATGGTTGTATTCGTAAAGAAGCCATTTTCCCCGCCCGAAAGCAGGGTGCATATGACGATAACGTATCTAAAGTTTATTGGTCTTTTTTGTGCTTGAGGGGGTTATGTCAGATTAATCTGTCATGGAAGTGATCTCGAAAAATGATGTTTTCAAGAATGAAATTTCAAGCGTGGTCGTAGGAAAATCCAAGTTGCTGGCTAGGTGATCTTTCCAACTGGTTTCACTTTTATCTGATCTGGGATTATGGATGCCCTGGCTCGCTTAGCGATTGCTTTAGGGTTCAACGGGTCCTTGATTAAGGTTTATAAAAATGGGTAAATACAGAAAAGTTCACATCGAGCGGTTCCGGGGTTCTGGTGGGGTTGTCCTCCCCCCGAACCAGGCTATGCATGCAGGCGATTTCATAAAATCACCTAACGGACGGTATGCGCTCCGCCTTCGACCTGATGGAAACTTGGTGCTTGAGGATCGCGGCGTCGTGATCTGGCTGGCCAATGAAAAACAGCAGCACAGCTACACCTTTAAACTCAGGAAGCGGGAGGCTCTTCACTTCATAATCCAGAACTCCGGTTTTCTTTATGATCCCTCCCGTGGCCGGATATGGTCGGCCCAAGCCACGGAAACCCGAGATACGTCCTATTGGCGCAATAATCATCTAGCGGTTACAGATACAGGGAATATAGAAATCTATGATGGTAGGAGCGGGGAAGTCAGGTGGGCCCGTACAGGATTTGTACCGGGGCGACTTCGTCGGCGGGAGAAGATATTTCCGCATGTTGATCTACCACAAGAACTTAAGCCAGTTTTTAAAATTAAGCATGATTTTCCATAATTCCTAGAATTCATATCCGCTTGCAGATAGCTTCAGGGTTAATCAACAAATACTTGGTTGGTGTGCCTGGAGCTATTTTGGTTGTGAACGGTGTAGGATGGGTTCAGTGTTGTGGGGTTTGGATTAATTTGTAATGTTGCTCGTAGTCTACATCTCTCTCGCAACCTTGTCGGTACGGGTCCATGTCGCACTTAAATGTTGTGTTCTTGTTGTTTGGATTCCAGGACCAGTGGCTGCATCCGGAGAGAGCTAATACTACTATAAGGCTTAGTGGCTTCATGACGTGCTCGCGCGTGTAGAGGTAGCGCCATTTTGGTTGTGGAATATCCTGCTGAATACCTCGATTTTCTCTGGTTCTGGTAGGAGATTTTCCTTATTCGAAGGTGAATATTCTTACATTGGTTGTGTCAGTGGACTTTCTAAGTCTATGAGGATTAATGTGAGTATGGTGTGACTCAACGGGGCTTAAACTGAAGTTCTCGAATAAGGAAGCTGCTAAAAGTTAGAAGGGTATTCACATGTGCCTTTCCGATACCGGAATCACCCGCTTCTGCTTCACCGCTTTATAAGAAAAACTCGAATAAATCTCCTTCACCCCTGGCAACCTTTGCAACACCTCGCGTGTAAACTCCCCAAACGATTCCAAATCTCGCGCCAATATCTCCAGCAGAAAATCATATCGCCCAGAAATGTTATGGCAGGCGACGATCTCCGGTATCTCCATCAACCGCCTTTCGAACGCCACCGCCATGTCCTTGGTATGCGAATCCATCATGATGCTGACGAACGCCGTCACGCCAAACCCCAACGACTTGGGTGAAAGAATGGCCTGATACCCCGTTATGTAGCCATTGTCCTCAAGCAACTTGACCCGTCGCCAGCACGGTGAAGTGGTCAGCGCCACTTGATCGGCCAATTCCGAAACGGTCAGTCGGGCGTTGTCCTGCAAGGCAGCGAGCAGAGCGCGGTCGGTACGGTCGAGTGTGTTGGGCATGTTGTGCCCTCCTGAAGGGCTTTTTATTGTTTTCATTCCAAAACACGCCAGATTGCGTGGGCAATTTTGGAAAAATTCGGGCTGCCTGGTGGCATAAGCTTAGAACAAACCACCAGAGGTTGTTGCCATGCGCGCCTCCCCTAACAACAGCGGTTTTTCCACGCGAGCAATCCATCACGGCTACGACCCGCTCTCCCACGGCGGCGCCCTGGTGCCGCCGGTCTACCAGACCGCGACCTACGCTTTTCCTACCGTCGAGTACGGTGCCGCGTGCTTTGCCGGGGAGGAGGGTGGGCATTTCTACAGCCGCATCTCCAACCCGACCCTGGCCCTGCTGGAGCAGCGCATGGCCTCGTTGGAGGGCGGCGAAGCGGGGTTGGCGCTCGCTTCGGGCATGGGGGCCATTACCTCGACCTTGTGGACCTTGCTGCGTCCCGGCGACGAACTGATCGTCGGGCGTACCGTCTACGGCTGCACGTTCGCCTACATGCACCATGGCCTTGGCGAGTTCGGGATCAAGGTCCGCCATGTCGATCTCAACGACCCCAAGGCGTTGAAAGCAGCCATCACCCACAAGACGCGGATGATCTATTTCGAGACCCCGGCCAACCCGAACATGCAACTGGTCGATATCGCGGCAGTGGTGGAGGCCGCGCGAGGGCACGACCTGCAGGTGGTGGTCGACAACACCTACTGCACGCCCTACCTGCAGCGGCCTCTGGAGCTTGGGGCGGACCTCGTTGTGCATTCGGCCACCAAGTATCTCAGCGGCCATGGCGATATCACCGCCGGCCTGGTGGTCGGACGCAAGGGATTGATCGACAGGATCCGACTGGAGGGCCTCAAGGACATGACCGGGGCGGTATTGTCGCCCCACGATGCGGCGTTGCTGATGCGTGGCATCAAGACCCTGGCATTGCGCATGGACCGCCATTGCGCCAACGCGCAGCAGGTCGCCGAGTTGCTCGCCCGCCAGCCGCAGGTCGAACTGATTCACTATCCCGGACTGACCTCGTTCGCCCAGTTCGACCTGGCCCAGCGGCAGATGCGCCAGCCGGGCGGGATGATCGCGTTCGAGCTCAAGGGCGGGATCGAGGCCGGGCGACGGTTCATGAATGCCCTGCAACTGTTCGCCAGGGCAGTGAGCCTGGGCGATGCCGAATCGCTGGCGCAGCATCCGGCGAGCATGACCCATTCGAGCTATACGCCGAAGGAGCGGGCGCACCATGGGATTTCCGAGGGGTTGGTGCGGTTGTCGGTCGGGTTGGAGGATGTGGAGGATTTGTTGGGGGATATCGGGCAGGCGTTGGAGGCCTGCAGCTAGGTTGTCGGTGCCGGCCTCTTCGCGGGTAAACCCGCTCCTACAGGTAGTGCGCGGTGTTTGAGAGTTGTGCAAATGCTGTAGGAGCGGGTTTACCCGCGAAAGGGCCAGTAGATGTCACCCACAGAAAAGGCCTCTCGCGAGGCCTTCTTGCATGCTATTTTAGCGAATCAACGCTTGAGCCCGTAGCTCTCGTCGAGCATGCCCGGCGAGTTCGGCGACTTCGGCGCGTAGTCGCGTGGCACTTCGGCGGTGTCCTTCGGTGGGGTCAGGCGGTCGCGTGGGCCCTGTGCGGCTTCGGAGTGCAGGGCGGCCAGCAGGCGCTGACGGGTCAGGTCGTCGAGGGCCAGGGTATTGGCGCCGTCCGCCAGGTGGTCCTGGACGTCCTGGTAGCTCTGGGTCAGTTTCTTCACCAGCACGGCAGTGCTGTTGAAGTGGGTCACCACTTCGTGCTGGTAGTTGTCGAAGCGTTTCTGAATATCGTCCAGCTGACGCTGGGTGCTGCTTGGCGCCGCATTGGGCAGCAGACGGGCCGCGATGAAACCGACCGCCACGCCGATGACCAGGGCCAGGGTTGGCAACAACCAAACAAGGAGCGAGAGTTCCACGAGTCCTTCCTCTATAAACGGCTTTGCTTTACGTTAACGGCTCAGACCTGCGCTGTATACCGCGAGCGATCGCAAATCAGAACAGAATTCTTCAGCTAGACGAATCGACCCAACCCGAGGTCACGGAGTAGTACCTTGCTCGTGCGCGAAACCCCCTTGTTCATCGATGGCCCCAGTGGCCAGTTGGAAGCCTTGTACCTGGACGTGGCCGATGCCCGTGGCGCGGTACTGATCTGCCACCCCAACCCGGTCCAGGGCGGCACCATGCTCAACAAGGTGGTCTCGACCCTGCAGCGCACCGCCCGCGATGCCGGCTACGTGACCTTGCGCTTCAACTACCGCGGCGTCGGCCAGAGTGCTGGCAGCCATGACATGGGGGCCGGCGAGGTCGCCGATGCCGAGGCCGCCGCTGCCTGGCTGCGCGAACGCCACCCGCAGCTGCCGCTGGTGCTGATGGGCTTCTCGTTCGGCGGCTTCGTCGCCACCAGCCTGGCCGGCCGCCTGGAGTCCCAGGGCGTGGCCTTGCAGCACCTGTTCATGATCGCCCCGGCGGTGATGCGCCTGACCGACCAATTCCCGCTGCCGCAACGTTGCCCGATCAGCCTGGTCCAGCCCGATACCGATGAGGTCGTGGATCCGCAGCTGGTTTACGCCTGGTCCGACGCGTTGACGCGCCCCCATGAGCTGCTGAAAGTGGCAGAATGCGGACACTTCTTCCATGGCAAGCTGACCGATCTGAAGGATCTGCTGCTGCCGCGCCTTTCGAACTGAGCCAAGCCTGAATAAGCGAACACCATGACCACGCGCATTCTCACCGGTATCACCACCACCGGCACCCCGCACCTGGGCAACTACGCCGGGGCCATCCGTCCGGCGATCGTCGCCAGCCAGCAGCCGGGTGCCGATTCGTTCTATTTCCTGGCCGACTACCACGCCCTGATCAAGTGCGACGACCCGCTGCGCATCCAGCGCTCGCGCCTGGAAATCGCCGCCACCTGGCTGGCCGGTGGCCTGGATCCGGACAAGGTGACCTTCTACCGCCAGTCCGATATCCCCGAGATCCCCGAGCTTACCTGGCTGCTCACTTGCGTCAGTGCCAAGGGCCTGCTCAACCGCGCCCATGCCTACAAGGCCTCGGTGGACAAGAACGTGGAAAACGGCGAAGACCCGGACGCCGGCGTGACCATGGGCCTGTACAGCTACCCGGTGCTGATGGCGGCCGACATCCTGATGTTCAACGCCCACAAGGTGCCGGTCGGCCGTGACCAGATCCAACACGTGGAGATGGCCCGCGACATCGGCCAGCGTTTCAACCACCTGTTCGGCCAGGGCAAGGATTTCTTCGCCCTGCCCGAGGCGGTGATCGAGGAAAGCGTGGCAACCTTGCCGGGCCTGGACGGTCGCAAGATGTCCAAGAGCTACGACAACACCATCCCGCTGTTCACCAGCGCCAAGGACATGAAGGACGCCATCTCGCGCATCGTCACCGACTCGCGCGCGCCGGGCGAGGCCAAAGACCCGGACAACTCGCACCTGTTCACCCTGTTCCAGGCCTTCTCCACCCAGGCCCAGTGCGCCGAGTTCCGCGAAGAGCTGTTGCAGGGCCTGGGCTGGGGCGAGGCCAAGCAGCGTCTGTTCCAGCTGCTCGACGGCCAGTTGGCCGAGAAGCGCGACCACTATCACCAGCTGATCTCGCGCCCGTCCGACCTGGAGGACATCCTCCTGGCCGGCGCCGCCAAGGCCCGCAAGATCGCCACCCCGTTCCTCGAGCAACTGCGCGAGGCCGTTGGCCTGCGTTCGTTCCGCAGCAGCGTGCAAGCCACCACCGAGGTGAAGAAGAAGGCCGCCAAGACCGCGCGGTTCGTCAGCTTCCGCGACGAGGACGGCAGCTTCCGTTTCCGCCTGCTGGCCGCCGATGGTGAGCAACTGCTGCTGTCGCGCAGCTTCGCCGACGGCAAGAGCGCAGGCGCCGTGAGCAAGCAGCTGCAGCAAGGTGGCGAGGCCGATGTTCGGGTCGACGGCCTGGGCTTCAGCCTGTGGCTGAACGGCGAGCAGGTGGCCGAAGGGCCGCAGTTCGAGGCGGCCGAAACGCGTGATGCGGCGATCCAGACCCTGCGCGAAGCACTTGCTCCGCAGCCGGACTGAGGCATATTGCCTATCTGCTGAGGCATATTGACGCAAGTCTGATTGCCATAAGGCGGGCCGCTCGCTACAGTGACGGCCCGTTTTTTGTTGCCTCGCTAACGAATCATGACGCCCCTAGAACGATATCAAGCAGATCTGAAACGTCCCGACTTCTTCCATGATGCGGCGCAGGAGACTGCGGTGCGTCACCTGCAGCGCCTGTACGACGACCTGGTGCACGCGCAGAACAACAAGCCGGGCATGTTCGGCAAGCTGTTCGGCAAGAAGGAGCAGACGCCGGTCAAGGGGCTGTACTTCTGGGGTGGGGTAGGCCGAGGCAAGACCTACCTGGTCGATACCTTCTTCGAGGCGCTGCCGTTCAAGCAGAAGATGCGTACGCACTTCCACCGCTTCATGAAGCGCGTGCACGAGGAGATGAAAACCCTCAAGGGTGAGAAGAACCCGCTGACCATCATCGCCAAGCGCTTCAGCGAAGAAGCCAAGGTGATCTGCTTCGACGAATTCTTCGTCTCCGACATCACCGATGCGATGATCCTCGGCACCTTGATGGAGGAGCTGTTCAAGAACGGCGTGTCGCTGGTGGCGACGTCCAACATCGTCCCCGACGGCCTGTACAAGGACGGCCTGCAGCGCGCGCGCTTCCTGCCGGCCATCGCCATGATCAAGCAGTACACCGACGTGGTGAACGTCGACAGCGGGGTCGACTATCGCCTGCGTCACCTGGAACAGGCCGAACTGTTCCATTTCCCGCTCAACGAGGCGGCGCACCAGAGCATGCGCGCCAGCTTCAAGGCGCTGACCCCGGAATGCACCCAGGCCGTCGAGAACGACGTGCTGATGATCGAGAACCGTCCGATCAACGCCCTGCGTACCTGCGACGACGTCGCCTGGTTCGACTTCCGCGCCCTGTGCGATGGGCCGCGCAGCCAGAACGACTACATCGAGCTGGGCAAGATCTTCCATGCTGTATTGCTGAGCAACGTCGAGCAGATGGGCGTCGCCACCGACGACATCGCCCGCCGCTTCATCAACATGGTCGACGAGTTCTATGACCGCAACGTCAAGCTGATCATCTCGGCCGAGGTCGAGCTCAAGGACCTGTACACCGGTGGGCGCTTGGCCTTCGAGTTCCAGCGCACCCTGAGCCGGTTGCTGGAGATGCAGTCCCACGAATTTCTGTCGCGGGCGCACAAGCCGTAAATCGCCGGGGCTGCTGCGCAGCCCCGGTTGCTTTCAGGCCTCCTGCATGAACTGCTGGCGATACTGGTTCGGCGACAGCTCGGTATGCTGGCGGAACAGCCGCGCGAAGAAGCTGGCATCGTCGTATCCCACCTCGTAGCTGATGGTCTTGATGCTCTTGCGCGTGCTCGACAGCAGCCCCTTGGCCGTCTCGATCCGCAGCCGCTGCAGGTAGTGCAGCGGTTTGTCGCCCGTGGCGCCCTGGAAGCGGCGCATGAAGTTGCGGATGCTCATGCCATGGTTGCGAGCCACGTCCTCGAAGCGGAACTTGTCGGCGAAGTGTTCCTCCAGCCAGTGCTGGATCTGCAGGATGATCAGGTCCTGGTGCAGCTTCTGGCCGCCGAAGCCCATGCGCCCGGGGGTGTAGTTGCGCTGCACCTCATAGAGGATGTCGCGCGACACCGCGCGGGCCACGTTGGCGCCGCAGAAACGCTCGATCAGGTAGATGTACAGGTCGCAGGCCGACGTGGTGCCGCCGGCGCAGTAGAGGTTGTCGGCGTCGGTCAGGTGCTTGTCCTGGTTGAGGCGGACCTTGGGAAAGCGCTCGGCGAAACTGGCGAAGAAGCGCCAGTAGGTGGTCGCCTCCTTGCCATCGAGCAGCCCGGCCTCGGCCAGCCAGAACACCCCACTGGCCTCGGCGCACAGCACCGCGCCGCGGGCATGCTGCTCGCGCAGCCAGGGCAGCACTTGCGGATAGCGTTGCACGAGGTTGTCGAAGTCGTCCCAGAACGCCGGGAGAACGATCACGTCGGCATCGATCAGGCCGCCGTCGACCGGAAGCTGCACGTTGCTGAAGCTGTCCACGGGCTGCCCGTCCGGGCTTACCAGGGCGATCTCGAACATCGGTTGCAGCCCCAGCCCCAGTTGCTTGCTGTAGCGCAGGCTGGCCAGATGGAAGAAATCCTTGGCCTGCATCAGGGTCGATGCGAACACCTTGTCGATGGCCAGGATGCATACGCGGCGCAATGACGCCGGGGGTTGGGTAAACATCATTGTCGTTGTTCTTATAGGGTAGAGTGGTCAATCACCGGCTGGATCGTCTTATTTTTTGGCTGGTGTGTCTACCCCGATGGATCGCGTCGCATTCTTCGTGGCGGTTCGGCGCCCCGACAAGCCCGCTCCCACAGGTACCGCTTCGATCTCGGGCGCGGTCAGATCCTGTGGGAGCAGGCGACACTGAACTCAGCTCAAGGCGCCGGGTTCGGCTGGTCCTGGTGGATCGCCTCGATCGCCGCCAGCAACTCGTCGCTGAGGTTCAGGTCCAGGCTCGCCAGGTTGCTGTCCAGTTGTTCCAGGCTGGTGGCGCCGATGATGTTGCTGGTCACGAAGGGCTGGCGGGTGACGAAGGCCAGGGCCATCTGTGCCGGGTCCAGGCCGTGGTCCTTGGCCAGTTGAACGTAGCGGCTGCACGCTGCAACCGTCTGCGGGTTGGAGTAGCGGGCGAAGCGGCTGAACAGGGTCAGGCGGCCGTTTTCCGGCCGTGCGCCGTTCTCGTACTTGCCCGACAGCATGCCGAAGGCCAGCGGCGAGTAGGCCAGCAGCCCGCATTGTTCGCGAATCGCCACTTCCGCCAGGCCGACTTCGAAGCTGCGGTTGAGCAGGTTGTACGGGTTCTGGATCGACACCGCACGTGGCCAGCCGCGGCTTTCTGCCAGGTGCAGGAACTTCATGGTGCCCCATGGCGTTTCATTGGACAGACCGATGTGGCGGATCTTGCCGGCACGCACCTGTTCGTCGAGCACCTCGAGGGTTTCTTCCAGCGGAGTGAAGTGGTCCTGGGGCAGGTGCTGGTAGCCCAGCTTGCCGAAGAAATTGGTACTGCGCTCCGGCCAGTGCAGTTGGTAGAGGTCGATGCGGTCGGTCTGCAGGCGCTCGAGACTGGCATCCAGCGCCGCCACGATGTGCTGGCGATTGTGCTTGAGCTGGCCGTCGCGGATGTGGCTGATGCCGTTGCCGGGCCGGCGACCTTGCTCGCCAGTACCCAGTCGTCGCGGTCGCTGTTGGCGCGGAACCAGTTGCCGATGATGCGCTCGGTGGCCGCGTAGGTTTCCGGGCGTGGCGGCACCGGGTACATCTCGGCGGTGTCGATGAAGTTGATGCCGCGGGCCTTGGCCCGGGAAATCTGCTCGAAGGCCTCATCCTGGGTGTTCTGCTCACCCCAGGTCATGGTGCCCAGGCAAAGGGCGCTGACGTCGAGGTCGGTACGACCGAGCTTGCGGTATTCCATCGGGAAGACACTCCTTGGCAAAGAAGCCCATAAAAGCAGGTTGAAATTTTTCGCGCAATCTGGATAATTCGGCACCTCTCCGCGTGGCGGAAGTGATGCACCACCACGCAGGAAGAACCCCGTCGAACATTGGCGTGCCCGACCCGAGCCCCCAAAAGCGTCAGCGTTCGGCTGCGCGTTTGCCCTTGGCAATCTGCGCACTATCCAGTAAGATTCGCCGTCTATTTTTCGCTGGGCGGCCTCTGAGGCTTTAGAGAATGAAAACTTTTACTGCTAAACCGGAAACAGTAAAGCGCGAGTGGTTCGTAGTCGACGCCGCTGGCCAGACCCTGGGTCGTCTGGCTACCGAAATCGCTAGCCGTCTGCGTGGCAAGCACAAACCAGAATACACCCCGCACGTTGACACCGGCGACTACATCGTCGTCATCAACGCCGAGCAGATTCGTGTAACTGGCGCCAAGTCTTCCGACAAGATGTACTACTCCCACTCCGGCTTCCCGGGCGGTATCAAGGAAATCAACTTCGAGAAGCTGATCGCCAAGGCCCCTGAGCGTGTTATCGAAACCGCGGTCAAAGGCATGCTGCCTAAGAACCCGCTGGGTCGCGACATGTACCGTAAGCTGAAAGTGTACGCGGGTGCTGCTCACCCACACACTGCTCAGCAGCCTCAAGAACTGAAGATCTAACGGGATAGTTCATTATGTCGGCGACTCAAAATTACGGCACTGGCCGTCGCAAGACCGCAACCGCTCGCGTTTTCCTGCGTCCGGGTACTGGTAACATCTCCATCAACAACCGTTCTCTGGACGTGTTCTTCGGCCGCGAAACCGCTCGCATGGTTGTTCGCCAGCCGCTGGAGCTGACCGAGACCGTCGAGAAGTTCGACATCTACGTCACCGTCGCCGGTGGTGGTGTCAGCGGTCAAGCCGGTGCGATCCGTCACGGTATCACCCGCGCTCTGATGGAATACGACGAAACCCTGCGTGGCGCTCTGCGTCGTGCTGGCTACGTCACCCGCGACGCTCGTGAAGTCGAGCGTAAGAAAGTGGGTCTGCGTAAAGCGCGTAAGCGTCCTCAGTACTCCAAGCGTTAATACCGCTTCGGCAGTCGAAAAAAGCCCGGTTCCTTGGAACCGGGCTTTTTTTTTGGGCTTGAACTAACCTGTCAGCATGTCGGTGACCGCTTGTCGCATAGACGCAGATCAAGCAAAGCGCGGGTTGTCGCCGTTGGTCGGGGTAATCACCTTGTCACTGTGTGGATTTGTTTCTTACCATGGCGACCGTTTTTGGTGCCACTGACACAACCTAAGTACAGGCCTGGTTCAACAGGCCAAGCAAGCTGATGGGAGAGGACTGAATGAGCAATGACGGCGTCAACACAGGCCGGCGCCGCTTCCTCGTAGCCGCGACATCCGTGGTCGGGGCGGCGGGGGCAGTGGGGGCTGCGGTACCGTTCGTGGGGTCATGGTTTCCCAGTGCCAAGGCAAAGGCTGCCGGCGCACCGGTGAAGGTCAATGTCGCCAAGGTCGAACCCGGGCAGCAGATGGTGGCCGAATGGCGTGGCCAGCCGGTGTTCATCGTGCGGCGAACGGAAGAGATCCTGGGCAACCTCAAGAAGATCACTGGCGAGCTCTCCGACCCCGAATCCAAGGCGTCCGTGCAGCCGACCTATGTCGACCCGCAGGTGCGCTCGATCAAGCCGGAAATCCTCATCCTCGTCGGTCTCTGTACCCACCTTGGCTGCTCGCCCACCTTCCGTCCGGAGGTGGCGCCTGCCGACCTCGGTCCAAAGTGGGTCGGCGGTTATTTCTGTCCTTGCCATGGTTCCCACTACGACCTCGCGGGGCGTGTCTACAAGTCTCAGCCGGCACCGCTCAACCTGCCGGTGCCGCCGCATTCGTACGAGTCTGACGACATCATCGTCATCGGCGTCGATCAGGAGAACGCATGATGAGCAAGTTCATGGACTGGGTCGATGCGCGCTTCCCCGCCACCAAGATGTGGGAAGATCACCTGAGCAAGTACTACGCGCCGAAAAACTTCAACTTCCTGTACTTCTTCGGCTCCCTGGCACTGCTGGTGCTGGTGAACCAGATCGTCACCGGTGTCTGGTTGACCATGAGCTTCACGCCGTCGGCCGAAGAGGCCTTCGCCTCGGTCGAGTACATCATGCGCGACGTGGAGTACGGCTGGATCCTGCGCTACCTGCACTCTACCGGTGCGTCGGCATTCTTCATCGTCGTCTACCTGCACATGTTCCGTGGCCTGCTCTACGGCTCCTACCAGAAGCCGCGTGAGCTGGTCTGGCTGTTCGGCATGCTGATCTACCTGGCGTTGATGGCCGAAGCCTTCATGGGTTACCTGCTGCCTTGGGGCCAGATGTCGTACTGGGGCGCCCAGGTGATCATCTCGTTGTTCGGCGCCATCCCGGTGATCGGCGATGACCTGACGCAGTGGATCCGCGGTGACTACCTGATTTCCGGCATCACCCTCAACCGCTTCTTCGCCCTCCATGTGGTGGCGCTGCCGATCGTGATCCTTGGCCTGGTGGTGCTGCACATCCTAGCCTTGCACGAGGTGGGGTCGAACAACCCCGATGGCGTCGACATCAAGAAGAAAAAGGACGAAAACGGCATTCCCCTCGACGGTATTCCGTTCCACCCGTACTACACCGTCAAGGATATCGTCGGTGTCGTGGTGTTCCTCTTCGTGTTCTGCGCGGTCGTGTTCTTCTTCCCGGAAATGGGCGGCTACTTCCTCGAAAAACCCAACTTCGAGCAGGCCAACGCGTTCAAGACACCTGAGCACATCGCCCCGGTCTGGTACTTCACGCCGTTCTACGCGATCTTGCGGGCGGTGCCGGACAAGCTGATGGGCGTCATCGCCATGGGGGCGGCCATCGCCGTGCTGTTCGTGTTGCCCTGGCTCGACCGCAGTCCGGTGCGCTCGATGCGCTACAAGGGCTGGCTGAGCAAGCTCTTCCTGCTGGTGTTCTGCGTGGCCTTCGTCATCCTCGGCGTGCTTGGCGTACTGGCGCCAACCCCTGGGCGTACCTTGTTGTCGCAGGTCTGTACGGTGCTGTACTTCGCCTACTTCCTGCTGATGCCGTTCTACACAAGGCTCGAGAAGACCAAACCGGTTCCGGAAAGGGTGACTGGCTGATGAAAAAGTTGATTGCAGTTTTTCTGCTGGCAGTGATGCCTGCCTTCGCCTTCGCTGCCGAGCAGGGTCTGGAGCTGGACAAGGTCGATGTCGATCTCACCGACAAGGCCGCAATGCAAGACGGTGCACGCACCTTCGCCAACTATTGCATGGGCTGTCACAGTGCCAAGTTCCAGCGCTACGAGCGCGTGGCCGATGACCTGGATATCCCCCATGAGCTGATGCTCGAGAAACTGGTGTTCACCGGCGCCAAGATCGGCGACCACATGAAGATCGGCATGCAGCCGAGCGATGCCAAGACCTGGTTCGGTGCGGCACCGCCCGACCTCACCCTGGTGGCGCGGGTGCGCGGCAACGATTGGCTGTACACCTACCTGCGCAGCTTCTACGAGGACAAGTCGCGGCCTTACGGGGTGAACAACAAGGTCTTCCCCAACGTCGGCATGCCCAACGTGCTGGTAGGCTTGCAGGGTAACCAGGTAATTGGTTGCAAGCAGGTGCAGAGCGTGGTCGATGGCAAGAAGCAATTCGACCCGTTGACCGGCACGCCGCTCACCCATGAAGCCTGCGACCAGCTGACCATCACGCCGAATTCCGGTACCCTGACGACCGAGCAGTTCGACGAGAAGGTCAAGAACCTGGTGACCTTCCTGGCCTATTCGGCCAACCCGGTCAAACTGGAAAGCCAGCGCATCGGTACCTACGTGTTGCTGTTCCTGGCTTTCTTCTTCGTGTTCGCCTACTTGCTCAAGCGCGAATACTGGAAGGACGTGCACTGATCACGCAGTAGTTTCTGGTTAGTTGAACGCGCCCTGGGCGTTCCCGCGTAAATGCGTGGGGGCCTCCAGGGCGCGTTTGCATTTGCAGTCTTACAAGCATCCCCATGCGAGGAGCCGTACATGGGCGCGACCAACAGGTTAGCCTGCTATTCCGATCCCGCCGATCACTATTCTCATCGCGTGCGCCTGGTGCTCGCCGAGAAAGGCATCGGCGTGCAGATCATCGACGTCGACCCCGCTCGCCTGCCGCCCAAGCTGATCGAAGCGAACCCCTATGGCAGCGTGCCGACCCTGGTCGACCGCGACCTGGCGTTGTATGAATCGACCGTGGTAATGGAATACCTCGAGGAGCGTTATCCGCACCCTCCGTTGATGCCGGTGTATCCGGTGGCGCGCGGCAACAGCCGCTTGCTGATCCACCGCATCCAGCGCGACTGGTGCGCGCTGGCGGACATCGTGCTCGACTCGCGTAGTTCCGAGGCGGCCCGTGCCGATGCACGCAAGGCGTTGCGCGAGAGCCTGACCGGCGTTTCCCCGGTGTTCGCCGAGTTCGCCTGCTTCATGAGCGATGAGCAAAGCCTGGTCGATTGTTGTCTATTGCCCATATTATGGCGTTTGCCATTATTGGGTATCGAGTTGCCGCGGCAAGCCAAGCCGCTGCTGGAATACATGGAGCGACAGTTCGCCCGCGAGCCTTTCCAGGCGAGCCTGTCCTCCGCAGAGCGTGAAATGCGCAAGCTTTAAGGAGCCGTTGATGAACTCCAGTCGCCCCTATCTGGTTCGAGCACTGTACGAGTGGATCGTCGACAACGATTGCACCCCTCATATGCTGGTCAACGCCGAATACCCGGCGGTCCAGGTACCCCAGGGTTTCGCCAGTGATGGCCAGATCGTCCTGAATATCTCGCCCAGCGCCGTGCGCAGCCTGCACATGGATAACGAGGCAGTGAGCTTCGAGGGCCGCTTCGGTGGCGTCGCCCACTCGCTGTACGTGCCAGCCGGCGCCATTCTCGGCATCTATGCCCGGGAGAATGGCCAGGGCATGGTGTTCGAGCTCGAGCCGCCAGTGATGGAGGATGAAGAACTCGAAGACGAAGGTGTCGAGCCGGATGACGATGGCCCGCCCACTGGTGGCGGGCAGCCGCCGCGCCCTAGCGGTCGGCCTAGCCTGAAAGTGGTCAAGTAACAAAAAAGGCGATCCAACCGGATCGCCTTTTTCTTTGCCTGCACCCGTGCCAGTGGATCAGTCGATATACTCGAACAGCTTGACGATCTTCTGCACGCCCGACACGCCTTGCACCACGGCAGTGGCCGAGTTGGCCTCCTGTTGGGTCACCAGGCCCAGCAGATAGACGATACCGTTCTCGGTGATGACCTTGATGCGCGAGCTGGGCACGGCGTTGTCGGTCAGCATTTGGGTCTTGATCTTGGTGGTCAGCCAGGCGTCGTTGTTACGTGCCAGGATGGAGGAGGGCTGCATCACCTGCAGCTCGTTGTGCACCTTCTTGACCCGCTGCACCTGGCTGGCGGTCTGCTCGGCCAGGCTCTTGAGGTCGGCGCGCGGCGTCTGTCCGGCAAGCAGGACGATGCCGTTGTAGCTGCTGACGACGATGTGCGAGCCCTTGTCCAGGTCGGGGCTGGCCTTGGCGATGTTCACCGAGGCCTTGGTTTCGATCAACGAGTCGTCGATCTTGCTGCCGATGGTGCGCGTGCCGCGATCATCCTCGATCGGCGAGTTGCGGGTCGAGGTCAGTACCGAGCTGCAGCCGGTAACGCTCAGGCACAGGGTCAGGGCCATCAGGCCGAGGCGCTTGGGGATCATTCTTCACTCCCGAACAGTTGGCTGTCGATCAGGTCGCATAGGCAGTGGATCGCCAGCAGGTGGACTTCCTGGATGCGTGCGGTCACGGTCGAAGGAACGCGGATCTCCACGTCCTCGGGCAGCAGAAGCGAGGCCATGCCGCCACCGTCACGTCCAGTCATAGCTACGACAATCATTTCGCGATCATGTGCCGCCTGGATCGCTTGAATCACGTTGGCCGAGTTACCGCTGGTGGAAATCGCCAGCAGCACGTCGCCAGGCTGGCCCAGGGCGCGGATCTGCTTGGAAAAGACTTCGTTGTAGCTGTAGTCGTTGGCGATCGAGGTCAGCGTCGAGCTGTCGGTGGTCAGCGCGATGGCGGGCAGGCTCGGGCGCTCACGCTCGAAGCGGTTGAGCAGCTCGGACGAGAAGTGCTGGGCGTCGCCGGCCGAGCCGCCGTTGCCACAGGCAAGCATCTTGCCCTCGTTGAGCAGGGCGTTGACCATGACCAGGCTGGCCTGCTCGATGTGCGGTGCCAGGATGTCCATCGCCTGTTGCTTGGTATCGATGCTGGCCTGGAACAGCCGGCGAATTCGGGATTGCATGTCCATCTGGTGACCTTAAATGGGGCGGCGGCCTTTGCTGCGCGCAACAGGGACCAGCCCGCGAAACATAGAGCAAAAAAAACGGATTGGGTTCAGCATTCGAAGGCGTTTTTCAACCATTGAAGCGGTTGGCCTGCGTGGTGGCTGCCCTGCAGGGCGACTACGTCGAAGCGGCAGGGGTGTTCGGCCCAACGGGGCTCCTTTTGTAGAAAAAGGCTGGCGGCAAGCACCAGCCTTTTCTGCTTGCGCCCGTCGATACTGCCGAGGGCGCCGCCGAAGCTCGCGTGTAGCCGATAGCGGACTTCGACGAATACTACTGTATCGGCGTCGAGCATGACCAGATCAAGCTCGCCGCCTTTGCATCGCCAATTGCGTGCCAGCAGTTGCAGGCCCTGCCCCTGGAGGTATCCAAGGGCATGGTTTTCCGCGCTGTTGCCGGCACTGGTAGGCGATGCATCTGCCATCAGCGGGGGGTATCGGGCAGGCGCTTGACCTGGCCGCCGGAGAACTCGGCCCATGGCAGCTGGCGCTCGATGCGCTGGCCGGGGTTGATGCTCAGGCTGCCGGACAGGCCCTGCACGCGGTTGTCAGGCAGTGCCTTGAGCTGGTCCAGGCGTGGCGCCAGGCTGTAGGCATCGACGCCCATGGCATACAGGCGGCCCAGGCTGCCGGCAGCTTGAGGCCACTGTTGCACCACCTGCTGGCGCAGGCTGTTGTTGGTATCGAGCAGCCACGGCGTTTCGCAGAAGCGGATGCCGTTCATGTCGTTGTACTGGTTTACGTCACCGCTGGCGCTGTACAGGTTCGAGGTGGCGTAGACCGGCACGTCGCCGGCGTACTGGAAGTTCAGGGTCGGCTTGATCTGCTGGGCCTGCTGCGGGGTGGCGGCGAGGAAGATGAAGTCGATGTCCTGGCGGCGCGATGGCTGCGCCGAGAGGTTGCCACCTACGGTGCTTTGCAAGCTCTTGGCGCGTGCCTCGCTCTGGCGAAGCTGGAACAGGTCGGCGATCTGCTGGGCCAGGGCGACCGGTTGCGCGATGCGTTCGGCGGCGAGCAGGGTGCCGCCGTTGCCTTCCCAGTCCTGGCGGAAGGCGGCGAGCACGCGGTCGCCCCATTCGCCGCTTGGTACCAGGGCTACCGCGCGGACCATGCCATCGGCGCGGGCGCGGCGGGATACTTCGCGGGCTTCGTCCTCGGCGGCGAGGCCGAACTGGAACAACTGCGGCGGAGCCTTTTGACCGGCTTCGGCATAGTTCAGGGCGAGGGTCGTGATCGGCAGTTGTGGGTAGGCAGCGAGCTTTTTAACCAGTGGTTTTTCCAGTGGTCCGACCACCAGTTGCACGCCGGCGGCCTGCGCCTGGCGGTAGAAGTCGTCCAGCGAGCTGATGCGCGAGCTGTCGAAGACCTGCACAGCCGGCGCTGGCTGACCGCTTTGCTGGGCCTGGAAGTGCGCCGCCATGAAGCCATCGCGCAGGGCGCGGGCCACGTTGGCCAACGGGCCTTCCTGGGGCAGCAGCAAGGCGATCTTGGTCAGCGGCTGGCTGGCCAGTTCCTTGAGCTTGACCAGTGCCGTGGGCAGTTGCTTGGCGGCTGGGTGGTCGGGGTGCTGTGCGCGCCAGGTGTCGATGGCGGCCTGTTGCTGCTCCAGGGTGCCGGCGCTTTTCACTGCCAGTGCCAGGCTGGTCCAGCCGGCCAGGGTTGCATCGCTGGCAGGCTGTTGCAGTTGCTCGGCCGGCAGCGAGGCGACCAGGGCCCAGATCGAGTCATCGTTGGCGCTGGCCGCCTGGTCGCTGAGCAGCGGGGCCAGCAGCACGCGCTGCTGGGCGGCGGCCAGGGCCTGGCCGTCGGCTTCGAGGGCGGCAGCGTGAACGCTGTAGGTGCGTGCCTGCTGGGCTTCCGGCAGTTCGCCGACGCGCGCCAGGCTCGGGTGCGACAAGGCGCTCAGGGCCGCCTTGGGCTGGTTGCGGCTCATGGCCAGTTCCGCTGCCAGGGTGCTGGCGAAGACCTGCTGGGCGGGCTTGAGCGTGTCCAGCGGTACCTGCTGGAGAATGCCTGCGGCGCGGGGGAAGTCTTTCTGCTTGTAGGCGAGATCCGCGGCGCTCAGGCGCAGCAGCGCGGCATCCTCGGCGGACTTGCTGTTGGCCGCCTTGTCGAGCAGCTGTTCGATGCTGGCATCCGGGGTGCGTGGCAGTTCGCCCAGGCTGGATGAGGGCGAGCTGGCGCAGGCTGCGAGCAGGGCAGCGAAGCAGAGGGCTGTGAACAGCCGCAGGCAAGCGATCATGTAAAAGTCCTGTTACTCGATCAAGTTGGCCGGCAATTGTACCCAAGCCGGGGCGCGGGCGCGATCTTGGCGGCGTCGAACCTTCACTATAGGCGCCATGAAATGGCCGGGCGGCGAAGTTCTTTGCGCGCTGTTACAGGTGCTCGGGCTACAATGGCGCTTTTGATCCGAAAGACAGGTGTGCGCAGTGACTGATGTGGCAGGGGCTTCGAAATCCGCGGTGGGTACGCTGTACGTGGTCGCGACGCCGATCGGCAACCTCGACGACATGAGCGCGCGCGCGCTGAAGGTGCTGGGTGGCGTGGCGTTGATCGCCGCCGAGGACACCCGGCATTCCATTCGCTTGCTGCAGCACTTCGGTATCGACACGCCGCTGGCGGCCTGCCACGAACACAACGAGCGCGACGAAGGCGGGCGCTTCATCACCAAGCTGCTGGCCGGCGAGGACGTGGCGCTGGTCTCCGATGCCGGTACGCCGCTGATCTCCGACCCTGGCTATCACCTGGTCCGCCAGGCCCGGGCGGCGGGGGTGAACGTGGTGCCGGTGCCGGGAGCGTGTGCGCTGATCGCCGCGCTTTCTGCCGCAGGTCTGCCATCGGATCGCTTCATCTTCGAAGGCTTCCTGCCGGCCAAGGCCGCAGGGCGCCGCGCGCGCCTGGAGCAGGTGAAGGAAGAGCCGCGCACCCTTATCTTCTACGAAGCGCCGCACCGCATCCTCGAATTCCTCGAGGACATGGAGGCGGTGTTCGGAGGGGAGCGCCCGGCGCTGCTGGCTCGTGAATTGACCAAAACCTTCGAGACCCTCAAGGGCCTGCCGCTGGCCGAACTGCGCGCTTTCGTGGCCGGCGACAGCAATCAGCAGCGCGGCGAATGCGTGGTGCTGGTCGGTGGTTGGGCGGCGCCCGAGGGTGAGCAGGCGATCAGCGCCGAGGCCATGCGCGTGCTCGACCTGTTGCTGGCGGAACTGCCACTCAAGCGTGCGGCAGCGTTGGCGGCCCAAATCACGGGTGTGCGCAAGAACCTGCTGTATCAGGCGGCCCTGGAAAAACAGAATTCCCAGTAAGGGATGGCGGTATCGCTTGTTCTTGGGCGTGCCTGCCGGTAACCTTGTCGGCGGAGAGTCGATCGGACAGTCGCTGCTCGCTTTTGTTCCACAAAGGCGGGGGGAGGAAAGTCCGGGCTCCATAGGGCAGAGTGCCAGGTAACGCCTGGGAGGCGCGAGCCTACGGAAAGTGCCACAGAAAATAACCGCCTAAGCACTTCGGTGCCGGTAAGGGTGAAAAGGTGCGGTAAGAGCGCACCGCACGGCTGGCAACAGTTCGTGGCTAGGTAAACCCCACTCGGAGCAAGACCAAATAGGGTTCCATCAGGCGTGGCCCGCGTCGGAACCGGGTAGGTTGCTAGAGGCGTCCAGTGATGGCCGTCGTAGAGGAATGACTGTCCTCGACAAAACCCGGCTTACAGATCGACTCTCCACCTTTCCTTCCCTGCTTGAATCGATAGCAGAAGCGTCTTGGTAATACCGAAAAGATCTTACTCTTAATAAATCACTTTAACTTTGAACTCGATCCGTTTGAGTGGGTTTGATTTTTCACGTTTTTTTCTTGTCCCGGTAATCCCTCCCCCTTCCTTTGTTGCGCTAAATCTCGGTCCCGTAAGGGTTTTCCTTATGAACGTGCCTTGACGGTGCAGCGGACGGATTCCTATAGTGTGCGCAAGTGGCAGAAAGTGGGATGAAGTGGGTTTTCTGACACAAAAAAGCTAACATTATGAGGAATCGCAGCCGTGTTCCGCGGAGCCAACGCCGTCAGCCTCGATGCCAAGGGCCGTCTCGCAATGCCGAGCCGGTACCGCGACGAGCTCGATTCGCGTTGCAATGGTCAGCTGATCGTGACCATCGACGCCGTGGACCCCTGCTTGTGTGTTTATCCCCTCGATGAGTGGGAACAGATTGAAGCCAAGTTGCGCGCCTTGCCGTCGTTGCGTGAGGAAAACCGTCGCCTGCAGCGTTTGCTGATCGGCAATGCGGTGGACCTGGAGCTCGATGGCAGTGGGCGTTTCCTGGTGCCGCCCCGTCTGCGTGAGTACGCCAAGCTCGACAAGAAGGCGATGCTGGTGGGGCAACTGAACAAATTCCAGCTGTGGGATGAGGATGCCTGGAACGCGGTTTCGGCGGCCGACCTCGCAGCTATTCAACAACCGGGCGCGATGCCCGACGATTTACGTGACCTGATCCTGTGACCATAGATAGCGGCTTCAACCACATCACCGTCCTGCTCGACGAAGCTGTCGAGGCATTGGCCCTGCGCGCCGACGGTTGCTATCTGGACGGCACCTTCGGGCGTGGCGGACACAGCCGGCTGATCCTCAGCAAGCTCGGGCCGCAAGGGCGGCTGCTGGGGTTCGATAAGGATCCTCAAGCGATTGCCACCGGGCAAGCGCTGGCGGCCGAAGACGGCCGCTTTGTCATTGTGCAGCGCAGCTTTGCCGAGCTCGGCGATGAAGTGGCCGCGCGCGGCCTGAGCGGCAAGGTCAGCGGTGTGCTGCTCGACCTGGGCGTGTCGTCGCCGCAGCTCGACGACCCTGAGCGTGGGTTCAGTTTCCTCAATGACGGCCCGCTGGACATGCGCATGAACCCCGACCAGGGCATCAGCGCCGCCGAGTTCATTGCCACGGCGCCGGTCGAGGAAATCGCCCGGGTCTTCAAGGAATACGGCGAAGAGCGTTTTGCCGGGCGCATGGCACGTGCCGTGGTCGAGCGCCGCGAGACCCAGCCGTTCACCCGTACGGCCGACCTGGCCGAAGTGCTCAAGGTCGCCAACCCGGCCTGGGAAAAAGGCAAGAACCCTGCCACCCGCGCCTTCCAGGGCCTGCGTATCCACGTCAACAATGAGCTGGGCGACCTCGAGGCTGGCCTCGAAGCCGCACTCGACGCGCTGGAAGTGGGCGGCCGCCTGGCGGTGATCAGCTTCCACTCGCTGGAAGACCGCATCGTCAAGTTGTTCATGCGCAAACTGGTCAAGGGCGAAGCCGACAATCTGCCGCGCAACCTGCCAGTGCAGCACAAGGTCTTCGAGCCAAAAGTCCGCCTCATCGGCAAGGCGCAGTTCGCCTCCGACGCCGAACTCAAGGCCAATCCGCGGGCGCGCAGCGCCGTCATGCGGGTGGCGGAGAAACTTCGGTGAGCCGGCTATTCGCCAAGCCACTACCGGGCGGGAGCTTCCTGATGCTCCTGCTGTTCGTCGCTGTGCTGATTTCAGCCATCGCCGTGTCCTATAGCGCGCACTGGAACCGCCAGCTGCTCAATACCCTTTACGGTGAACTGAACGAGCGTGACAAGGCCCAGGCCGAATGGGGCCGGCTGATTCTCGAACAAAGTACCTGGACCGCCTCCAGCCGTATCGAGAGCCTGGCCTCCGAACAGCTGAAGATGCGCGTGCCCGCAGCTGACGAAGTGCGGATGGTGGCGCCATGATGAAGCTTGAAGGCGCACTCTATCCCTGGCGCTTCCGCGTGGTCATCGGCCTGCTGGCGGTGATGGTCGGCGCTATCTGCTGGCGCATCATCGACCTGCAGGTGGTCGATCGCGACTTCCTCAAGGGCCAGGGCGATGCCCGCAGTCTGCGTCACATCCCGATTCCTGCGCACCGCGGGCTGATCACCGACCGCAATGGCGAGCCATTGGCGGTGAGTACCCCGGTCACCACCTTGTGGGCAAACCCCAAGGAAATGCAGGCATCGAAAGACCGCTGGCCGCAGTTGGCCGCCGCGCTCGGGCAAAACCCGCAGCAGTTGGCCGACCGCCTGACCCAGCAGGCCAGCAAGGAATTCATCTACCTGGTCCGTGGCCTGACCCCGGAGCAGGGTCAGCACGTGCTCGACCTCAAGGTGCCGGGCGTATACGGCCTGGAAGAGTTCCGCCGCTTCTATCCCGCAGGTGACGTCACCGCGCACATGGTCGGCTTCACCGACCTGGATGACCACGGCCGCGAAGGGGTCGAACTGGCCTACGACGAATGGCTGGCCGGCGTGCCCGGCAAGCGGCAGGTGATCAAGGACCGGCGCGGCCGGCTGATCAAGGACATCCAGGTAACCAAGAACGCCAAGGCCGGGAAGACCTTGGCGTTGTCGATAGACCTGCGCCTGCAATACCTGGCCACCCGCGAGCTGCGCAACGCCATCGCCGAGCAGGACGCCAAGGCCGGCAGCCTGGTGATCATGGACGTGAAGACCGGTGAAGTGCTGGCCATGGTCAACCAGCCGACCTACAACCCGAACAACCGTCGCAGCATGTTCCCTGCCGCGATGCGCAACCGGGCGATCATCGACGTGTTCGAGCCGGGTTCTACGGTCAAGCCGATTTCCATGAGCGCCGCGCTCGAAAGTGGTCGCTGGAAGCCCACCGACAAGGTCGAGGTCTATCCGGGCAGCCTGCAGATCGGCCGCTACACCATCAAGGACGTGTCGCGCAGCGAGGGTCCGGTCCTCGATCTCACCGGCATCCTGATCAACTCCAGTAACGTCGGCATGAGCAAGGTGGCCTTCGATATCGGCGGCGAGGCGATCTACCGGGTCATGTCGCAGCTGGGCCTGGGTCAGTACACCGGCCTGGGCTTCCCGGGCGAGCGCGTCGGCAACCTGCCCAACCACCGCGAGTGGCGCAAGGCCGAAACCGCGACCCTGTCGTACGGCTACGGCGTGTCGGTCACCGCCCTGCAGTTGGTGCATGCCTACGCGGCGCTGGCCAACGACGGCAAGATGGTGCCGCTGTCCATTCTCAAGGTCGACAAGGCGCCTGAGTCGGTGCAGGCGATTCCAAAGGAAACCGCCGAAACCGTCCAGGGCATGCTCCAGCAGGTGATCGAGGCGCCGCGCGGCGTATACCGCGCCCAGGTGCCGTTCTATCACGTGGCTGGCAAGTCCGGTACGGCGCGCAAGGCCACGGTCGGCTCCAAGGGCTACACCGAAAACGCCTACCGCTCGCTGTTCGCAGGCTTCGGCCCGATGAGCGACCCGCGCTACGCGATCGTCGTGGTGATCGACGAGCCGAGCAAGGGCGGCTACTTCGGCGGCCTGGTGTCGGCGCCGGTCTTCAGCAAGGTCATGTCGGGCACCCTGCGCCTGATGAACGTGGCGCCTGACAACCTGCCGCCGCCGAGCGAGCAGGCACAGGTCAACGCGGCGCCGGCCGCTGCGGTACCCGCCAAGGGAGGGCGTGGATGATGACGATGCCATTGAGCAAGCTGTTCGCCCACGCCAGCCGCGACCCGTTGATCCGCGAACTCAGCCTGGACAGCCGTCAGGTACGTCCCGGTGACCTGTTCCTGGCCGTGCCGGGGGCCAAGGTCGACGGCCGCGGACACATCGCCGATGCCCTGGCCCGTGGCGCCGCCGCAGTGGCCTACGAAGAGCAGGGCGCCACCGTGTTGCCGTTGACCGACGTGCCGCTGATTCCGGTCAAGGGCCTGGTCGCGCAACTGTCGGACATCGCCGGCCGCTTCTATGGCGAGCCCAGCCGCCAGCTCGATCTGGTCGGGGTCACTGGCACCAACGGCAAGACCAGCGTGACTCAGTTGATCGCCCAGGCACTCGATGCCCTGGGCAAGCCCTGCGGCCTGATCGGCACCCTGGGCACCGGTTTCTACGGCAAGCTGCAAAGCGGCCGGCTGACCACGCCAGACCCGATCGCCGTGCAGTCGACGCTCAACGACCTGAAAAAGGCCGGTGCCAAGGCCGTCGCGATGGAAGTGTCCTCCCATGCCCTGGAGCAGGGGCGTGTGGCTGCCCTGGCGTTCGACATCGCGGTGATGACCAACCTGTCACGCGATCACCTCGATTACCACGGCAGCATGGAGGCCTATGAGGCGGCCAAGGCCAAGCTGTTCGCCTGGCCGAATCTGCGTTGCCAGGTGGTCAACCTGGACGACGATTTCGGGCGCCGCCTGGCAGCCGATTTTGCTCGTCGCCCGAGCCCAGAGCACATCGAGACCCGCCTGATCAGCTACAGCCTGGACGACCGCGAGGCCTCGTTGTTCTGCCGCGAAGCGCTGTTCAGCGACGATGGCGTGCGCGCCACCCTGGTCACCGCCCAGGGCGAACGCACCCTGCGCAGCCAGCTGTTGGGCCGGTTCAACCTGAGCAACATGCTTGCCGCCGTGGCCACGCTGCTGGCGATGGGCTTCGCGCTGGACGAAATTCTCAACGTCACCCCGCAGCTGCAGGGCCCGGTTGGTCGCATGCAGCGCCTGGGTGGTGGCGACAAGCCGCTGGTGGTGGTCGACTACGCGCACACCCCCGATGCCTTGGAAAAAGTACTCCAGGCCCTGCGCCCGCATGCCCATGGCCGCCTGCTGTGCCTGTTCGGCTGCGGTGGTGACCGTGACCGCGGCAAGCGTCCGCTGATGGCCGAGTTGGCCGAGCGCCTGGCCGACCGCGTGCTGGTCACCGACGACAACCCGCGCTCGGAGGAACCGCTGCGCATTTTCGACGACATTCGCCCTGGCTTCGCCAAGCCCGAACAGGTCGAGTTCGTCGCCGGCCGTGGCGAAGCCATTGCCCATCTGATCGCCACCGCAGCGGCAGACGACGTCATCGTCCTCGCCGGCAAGGGGCACGAGGACTACCAGGAGATTCATGGCCAGCGCCATGCCTTCTCCGACCTGATCGAAGCCGAAAAGGCACTTGCAGCCTGGGAGGCTCCACATGCTTAAGCCCATGATCCTCAGCCAGTTGACCGGCGCATTGAATGCGCGTTTGGTGGGGGATGACGCCAGCTTCACCGGTGTCAGCATCGACAGCCGCAGCGTCGGCGCCGGCCAACTGTTCGTCGCCCTGGCCGGCCCGCGCTTCGACGGCCATGACTACCTGGCCGACGTGCAGGCCAAGGGCGCCGTTGCCGCGTTGGTCGAGCGGGAAATCGACGATGTCGACCTGCCGCAGCTGGTGGTCGCCGACAGCCGCCTGGCCCTGGGTCAGCTCGGCGCGCTGAACCGTGCCGCCTTCGACAAGCCGGTGGTGGCCATCACCGGCTCCAGCGGCAAGACCACGGTCAAGGAGATGCTCGCGTGCATCCTGCGCACCCGTGGCCCGGTGCACGCCACCCGCGGCAACCTCAATAACGACCTCGGCGCGCCGCTGACCCTGCTGGAGATCGCTCCGCAGCACAGCGCCGCCGTGATCGAGCTGGGCGCCTCGCGCATTGGCGAAATCCGCTACACCGTAGGCCTGACCCAGCCGCAGGTGGTCATCATCAATAATGCTGGCACCGCCCATGTCGGCGAATTCGGCGGCCCGGAGAAAATCGTCGAGGCCAAGGGCGAGATTCTCGAAGGCCTGGGCGAGGGCGGCACGGCCATCCTCAACCTGGCCGACAAGGCGTTCGACATCTGGCGCAAGCGTGCCGGTAGCCATCGCGTGCTGAGCTTCGCCCTGGACAACCCGCAAGCCGACTTGCATGCCAGCGACATAGGCCGCGATGCCCGTGGCTGCCCGTCTTTCACCCTGCATGGGCCGGACGGCAGTGTCGCCGTGCAACTGAATCTGCTCGGTACCCACAACGTGAGCAATGCACTGGCCGCTGCCGCTGCCGCGCATGCCGTTGGTCTGACCCTGAGCGGCATCGCCGCCGGGCTCAGCGCGGTGCAGCCGGTCAAGGGCCGCACAGTGGCCCAGATCGCCCCGAACGGGGTGCGGGTGATCGACGACAGCTACAACGCAAATCCCACCTCGATGTGCGCCGCCGTTGATATACTCGCCGGCTTTTCCGGGCGCACCGTTCTGGTGCTCGGCGATATCGGCGAACTGGGGCAATGGGCCGAAGAGGGTCACCGGCAGGTGGGCGACTATGCCCGCGGCAAGGTCGATGCCCTGTATGCGGTCGGTACCAACATGATTCATGCGGTCCAGGCGTTCGGCGCCAATGGCCGCCATTTCGCCACTCAAGCTGAGCTGATCGAGGCCGTTCGTGCCGAGTCAGCCAGCGAAACCACAATCTTGATCAAGGGCTCGCGCAGCGCTGCGATGGAAAACGTCGTGGCTGCACTGTGCGGTGCCAGCGGGGAGAAACATTAATGCTGCTGCTGTTGGCCGAGTATCTGCAACAGTTCCACAAAGGCTTCGCGGTCTTTCAGTACCTGTCCCTGCGCGGGATCCTGGGTGTACTGACGGCGTTGTCCCTGGCGCTGTGGCTGGGGCCGTGGATGATTCGTACCCTGCAGATCCGTCAGATCGGTCAGGCCGTTCGTAACGACGGCCCGCAATCGCACCTGTCCAAGTCCGGCACCCCGACCATGGGGGGCGCGCTGATCCTGTCCGCCATCGCCATCAGTACCTTGCTGTGGGCTGACCTGACCAACCGCTATGTCTGGACCGTGTTGATCGTGACCCTGCTGTTCGGGGCCATCGGCTGGGTCGATGACTACCGCAAGGTGATCGAGAAGAACTCGCGTGGCCTGCCGAGCCGCTGGAAGTATTTCTGGCAGTCGGTGTTTGGCCTGGGCGCAGCGCTGTTCCTCTACATGACCGCCCCGACCAGCGTCGAGACCACGCTGATCGTGCCGTTCCTCAAGGACGTCACCATCCCGCTGGGTGTTGGCTTCGTCGTCCTGACCTATTTCGTCATCGTCGGCTCGAGCAACGCGGTCAACCTCACCGACGGCCTCGACGGCCTGGCGATCATGCCGACCGTGATGGTGGGCGGCGCCCTGGGCATCTTCTGCTACCTGTCGGGCAACGTGAAGTTCGCTGAGTACCTGCTGATTCCGTACGTGCCGGGCTCGGGCGAGCTGATCGTGTTCTGCGGTGCATTGATCGGTGCCGGCCTAGGCTTCCTGTGGTTCAACACCTACCCGGCGCAGGTCTTCATGGGCGACGTCGGCGCACTGGCCCTCGGGGCGGCGCTGGGCACCATCGCGGTGATCGTGCGCCAGGAAATCGTGCTGTTCATCATGGGTGGCGTGTTCGTCATGGAGACCCTGTCGGTGGTGATCCAGGTCGCCTCGTTCAAGCTCACCGGCAAGCGCGTGTTCCGCATGGCACCGATCCATCACCACTTTGAACTCAAGGGCTGGCCTGAGCCACGGGTGATCGTCCGTTTCTGGATCATCACCGTGATTCTGGTGCTGGTCGGCCTTGCAACCCTGAAACTGAGGTAGACGAGCGTGTCACTGATCGCTTCCGACCAATTCCGCATCGTTGTCGGCCTCGGCAAGAGCGGCATGTCCCTGGTTCGCTTCCTGGCGAGCCGGGGCATTGCCTTTGCGGTCGCCGACACCCGCGAGCAACCGCCGGAACTGGACACCCTGCGTCGTGACTACCCGCAGGTGGAAGTACGCTGTGGCGAGCTGGATGTCGATTTCCTGTGCCGCGCCAACGAACTCTACGTGAGCCCAGGCCTTGCCCTGGCCACCCCGGCGCTGCAGCAGGCCGCTGCGCGTGGCGTGGTGCTGTCGGGTGATATCGAGTTGTTCGCCCGTCATGCCAAGGCGCCGATCATCGCGATCAGTGGGTCCAACGCGAAAAGCACCGTGACCACCCTGGTCGGCGAAATGGCGGCCAAGGCCGGCAAGCGCGTGGCCGTCGGCGGCAACCTCGGTACCCCGGCCCTGGACCTGCTCGACGATGACGTCGAACTGTATGTCCTGGAGCTTTCCAGCTTCCAGCTGGAAACCACCGACCAGCTCAATGCCGAAGTGGCCACCGTGCTGAACATCAGCGAAGACCACATGGACCGCTACAGCGGCCTGCCGGCCTATCACCTGGCCAAGCACCGGATCTTCCGCGGCGCCCGCCAGGTGGTGGTCAACCGCCAGGACGCCCTGAGCCGGCCGCTGCCGGTGGAAGGCCGCCCATGCTGGACATTCGGCCTCAACCAGCCCGACTTCAAGGCCTTCGGTCTGCGCGAGGTCGATGGCGAGAAGTACCTGGCCTTCGAGTTCAGCAACCTGATGCCGGTGCGCGAGCTGAAGATCCGTGGCGCGCACAACCAGAGCAATGCCCTGGCGGCCCTGGCCCTGGGCCACGCCGCCGGTCTGCCGTTCGAGCCGATGCTCGAGGCCCTGCGTGAATTCGCCGGCCTTGCCCACCGCTGCCAATGGGTGCGCCAGCGCAACGGCGTGGGCTGGTATGACGATTCCAAGGCCACCAACGTCGGTGCGGCCCTGGCCGCCATCGAAGGCCTGGGTGCGGACATCGATGGCAAGCTGGTGCTGATCGCCGGTGGCGATGGCAAGGGCGCCGATTTCGCCGCCCTGCGTGAGCCGGTCGAGCGCTTCTGCCGCGCCGTGGTGCTGCTCGGCCGCGATGCCGAGCGCCTGGCCGATGCGCTGGGCGACGGCGTGCCATTGATGCGGGTCAAGACCCTCGCCGAAGCCGTCGAGCAATGCGCCGATCTGGCCCAGCCGGGCGATGCGGTGCTGCTGTCGCCAGCGTGCGCGAGCCTCGACATGTTCAAGAACTTCGAAGAGCGTGGGCGCCTGTTCGCCCAGGCGGCGGAGGGGCTGGCATGATCTTCGGCATCCTCAAGCCCTATCCGTCGCCGCTGATCAGCGGCCGTGGCATCGACCTGGACTTCGCCTTCCTGGCTGGCTGCCTGGCGTTGCTCGGCCTGGGCCTGGTGATGATCACCTCGGCGTCCTCGGAAGTGGCCGCCGTGCAGTCGGGTAACCCGCTGTACCACATGTTCCGTCATCTGGTGTACGTGGCCCTGGGCCTGGTTGCCTGCGGCGCGACGATGATGGTACCGATCGCGACCTGGCAGCGCATGGGCTTCATGATGCTGATCGGCGCCTTCGGCCTGTTGGTGATGGTGCTGGTGCCGGGCATTGGCCGCGAGGTCAACGGCTCGATGCGCTGGATCGGTTTCAGCTTCTTCAACGTCCAGCCTTCGGAAATCGCCAAGGTATTCGTGGTCATCTACCTGGCCGGCTACCTGGTGCGCCGGCAGACCGAGGTTCGCGAGAGCTGGATGGGCTTCTTCAAGCCGTTCATCGTACTGCTGCCAATGGCCGGCCTGCTGCTGATGGAGCCGGACTTCGGCGCCACCGTGGTGATGATGGGCGCAGCCGCAGCCATGCTGTTCCTCGGCGGGGTGGGGCTGTTCCGCTTCAGTCTGATGGTGGTGCTGGCGGTGGTGGCGGTGTTCATTCTGGTCCAGGCGCAGCCGTATCGGATGGCGCGCCTGATCACCTTCACCGACCCCTGGTCCGACCAGTTCGGTTCCGGCTACCAGCTGACCCAGGCGCTGATCGCCTTCGGCCGTGGCGAATGGCTCGGCGTGGGCCTTGGCAACAGCGTGCAGAAGCAGTTCTACCTGCCCGAGGCGCACACCGACTTCGTGTTCTCGGTACTCGCCGAAGAGCTCGGTGTGGTCGGCTCGCTGGTGACCATCGCGCTGTTCGTCTTCGTCACCGTGCGCGCGCTGTACATCGGGCTGTGGGCCGAGAAGGCCAAACAGTTCTTCGCCGCCTACATGGCCTTCGGCCTCGCATTCCTGTGGATTGGCCAGTTCCTGATCAACATCGGGGTGAACGTCGGCTTGCTGCCGACCAAGGGCCTGACCTTGCCGTTCCTGAGCTACGGGGGCAGTTCGTTGGTGATCTGCTGTGCCTGCGTAGGCCTGTTGCTACGTATCGAGTGGGAGAGCCGTACGCACCTGGGCAGCGAGGAACACGAATTCAACGAGAGCGATTTTGCCGAGGAGACCAGTCATGGCCGCTGACGGCAAGAACGTACTGATCATGGCTGGCGGCACCGGTGGGCACGTGTTCCCGGCCCTGGCCTGCGCCCGCGAGTTCCAGGCCCGTGGCTACAGCGTGCACTGGCTGGGTACCCCGCGTGGTATCGAAAACGAACTGGTTCCCCAGGCCGGGTTGCCACTGCACCTGATCCAGGTCAGCGGCCTGCGTGGCAAGGGCAAGCTGTCGCTGCTCAAGGCTCCGTTCACCCTGGTCAAAGCCGTGCTCCAGGCGCGGCGCATCATCCGTGAGCTCAAGCCGGTCTGCGTGCTGGGCTTCGGCGGTTATGTCACCGGCCCCGGCGGTGTGGCTGCGCGCCTGTGTGGCGTGCCGCTGGTGATCCACGAGCAGAATGCCCGCGCCGGTACCGCCAACCGCTTGCTGGTGCCGCTGTCGGCACGTGTCTGCGAAGCCTTCCCAGGCACTTTCCAGGGCAATGACAAGCTACGTACCACCGGTAATCCGGTGCGCCCTGAGCTGTTCCTCGAGGCGCCCCGCGAGGCTCTCGGCGAACGCCCGGCACGGCTGTTGGTGCTCGGTGGCAGCCTGGGTGCGGAACCATTGAATAAATTGTTGCCTAAGGCCCTGTCCGAAGTGCCGGAAAGCCTACGGCCCGTGGTGTTCCACCAGGCCGGCAAGCAGCACGCGGCGATCACCGCCGAGCGTTATCGCGAAGTGGGTGTCGAGGCTCAGGTAGAGCCGTTCATCACGGACATGGCCCAGGCCTATGGCTGGGCCGACATGGTGGTGTGCCGTGCCGGCGCGCTGACCGTCAGCGAACTGGCGGCGGCAGGCCTGCCCTCGATGCTGGTGCCTTTGCCCCACGCGATCGACGACCACCAGACCCACAATGCCCAATACCTGGCTCGGGAGGGCGCCGCCTTCCTGATGCCACAAGCTACGACTGGCGCAGCGCAACTCGCTGAACGCCTGAACGAGGTGCTGATGCAACCCGAGAAACTCCACACCATGGCCGGCACCGCACGGCGCCTGGCCAAACCTGCCGCAACCAGCACCGTGGTCGATATCTGCCTGGAGGTGGCCCATGGTTGAAAGCCAGAAAGCCATGCCCCAGCCGAAGATGGGCCGTATCCGGCGCATCCACTTCGTCGGTATCGGCGGCGTGGGCATGTGCGGCATCGCCGAAGTCCTGCTGAACCTGGGCTATGAAGTGTCTGGTTCCGACCTCAAGGCGTCGCCGGTCACCGAGCGCCTGGAGTCGTTCGGCGCCGAGATCTTCGTCGGCCATCGCGCCGAGAACGCTGCCAATGCCGATGTGCTGGTGGTGTCCAGCGCGATCAACCCGGCCAACCCGGAAGTGGCCACCGCTCTGGAGCGCCGCATCCCGGTGGTGCCGCGCGCGGAGATGCTCGCCGAACTGATGCGCTATCGCCACGGCGTGGCCGTGGCCGGCACCCATGGCAAGACCACCACCACCAGCTTGCTGGCATCGGTGTTCGCTGCCGGTGGCCTGGACCCGACCTTCGTCATCGGTGGCCGCCTGACCGCTGCCGGCACCAATGCCCAGCTGGGCACCAGCCGCTACCTGATCGCCGAAGCCGACGAAAGCGACGCCAGCTTCCTGCACCTGCAGCCAATGGTCGCCGTGGTCACCAACATCGACGCCGACCACATGGCCACCTACGAAGGTGACTTCAACAAGCTGAAGAAGACCTTCGTCGAGTTCCTGCACAACCTGCCGTTCTACGGTCTGGCGGTGATGTGCCTGGACGATCCGGTGGTGCGCGAGATCCTGCCGCAGGTCAAGCGCCCGACCGTCACCTACGGTTTCAGCGAAGAGGCCGATGTGCGCGCCATCAACGTGCGCCAGCAGGGCATGCAGACCCATTTCACCGTGCTGCGCCGCGACTGCGAGCCGCTCGAGGTGTCGGTGAACATGCCGGGCAACCACAACGTGCTCAATGCCTTGGCCACCATCGCCATCGCCACTGACGAAGGCATCAGCGACGAAGCCATCGTCCAGGGCCTGTCCGGCTTCCAGGGCGTGGGCCGACGCTTCCAGGTCTACGGCGAACTGCCGGTCGAAGGCGGCAGCGTGATGCTGGTCGACGACTACGGCCACCACCCGACCGAGGTCGCCGCGGTGATCAAGGCCGTGCGTGGCGGCTGGCCGAGCCGGCGCCTGGTGATCGTCTACCAGCCGCACCGCTACAGCCGCACCCGCGACCTGTACGACGATTTCGTCCAGGTGCTGGGCGATGCCAACGTGCTGCTGCTGATGGAGGTCTACCCGGCCGGCGAGGAGCCGATCCCCGGCGCCGACAGCCGTCAGCTGTGCCATAGCATCCGCCAGCGCGGCAAGTTGGACCCGATCTACATCGAACGTGGCGCCGAGCTGGCGCCGCTGGTCAAGCCGCTGCTGCGTGCCGGCGACATCCTGCTGTGTCAGGGTGCCGGTGACGTCGGTGGCCTGGCTCCGCAATTGATGAAAAGCCCGCTGTTCGCTGGCGCCAAGCAGGAGAAGTCGAAATGACCAGCGCCTACGACAAGCTGCACTCGACCTTGGACGCCAAGGCGTTCGGCCGCGTCGCCGTGCTCTACGGTGGCAAGAGCGCCGAGCGTGAAGTTTCGTTGAAGTCCGGCGCTGCGGTAATCGCGGCGTTGACCGACGCGGGTGTCGACGTGGTCGCCATCGACGTGGGTGACGACTTGCTGGCACGCCTGCAGAACGAGCGCATCGACCGCGCCTTCATCATCCTTCACGGCCGTGGCGGTGAAGACGGCAGCATGCAAGGCCTGCTCGAGTGCCTGGGCATCCCCTACACCGGCAGCGGCATCCTCGCCTCGGCCCTGGCCATGGACAAGCTGCGCACCAAGCAGGTGTGGCAGAGCCTGGGCATTCCGACCCCGCGCCACGCGGTGCTGGCCAGCGAGCACGATTGCGTTGCAGCCGGTACGGAACTGGGCTTCCCGTTGATCGTCAAACCTGCCCATGAAGGTTCCAGCATCGGCATGGCCAAGGTGAACAGCGTGGAAGAGCTGGTCGCCGCCTGGCGGGATGCCGCCCGTTACGATTCGCAAGTCCTGGTCGAGCAATGGATTCACGGCCCGGAGTTCACCATCGCGGTACTGCGTGGCCAGGTGCTGCCGCCGATCGCCCTGGGCACCCCGCACGTGTTCTACGACTACGACGCCAAGTACATCGCCAATGACACCCAGTACCGCATTCCCTGTGGGCTGGACAGTGCCAAGGAGCAAGAGCTCATCGACCTGACCGCGCGCGCCTGCGATGCCATCGGCATCGAGGGCTGGGGCCGGCTGGACGTGATGCAGGACGAGCAGGGCCGGTTCTGGCTGCTCGAAGTCAACACCGCACCCGGCATGACCGACCATAGCCTGGTGCCCATGGCGGCCCGCGCGGCCGGCCTGGACTTCCAGCAACTGGTGCTGGCGATCCTGGCCGACAGCGTCGAGACGCGAGGTTAACAGCCATGCAAGGCGCGATGTTACGTCATCAGCAACCAGCCCCCGGCCGTAGCAAGCCGGTGCCTCGTGGCGCCAGTCGACTGGTGGCCGATGAGCCGATGTCGTCGCGCCTGCCCAAGCCGAGCCTGGGAGGCCTCAAGCGCCTGCTGTGGCCGGTGTTGCTGGTTGCCGCAGGTTTTGGCGCTTATGAAGGCGCCATCCGCCTGATGCCGTACGCCGACCGCCCGATCACCAAGATCGCCGTGCAGGGCGACCTCAGCTACATCAGCCAGCAGGCGGTGCAGCAGCGGATCGCGCCGTACGTCGCTGCCAGCTTCTTCAGCGTCGACCTCACCGCCATGCGCGCCGAGCTCGAGCAGATGCCGTGGATCGCCCACGCCGAAGTGCGTCGGGTATGGCCGGACGAAGTGGTGGTGCGTCTGGAAGAACAGCTGCCAGTGGCACGCTGGGGTGATGAAGCCTTGCTCAACAACCAGGGCCAGGCCTTCACCCCCCGCGAGCTGGCCAACTACGAGCACCTGCCGCAGTTGTTCGGCCCGCAGCGCGCCCAGCAGCAAGTCATGCAGCAGTATCAGGTATTGAGCCAGATGCTGCGCCCCTTGGGCTTCTCCATCGCTCGCCTGGAGCTGCGCGAGCGAGGCAGCTGGTTCCTGACCACCGGTGCCGGTAGCGCCGGGCCAGGCATCGAGCTGCTGTTGGGGCGCGATCATCTGGTGGAGAAGATGCGCCGTTTCATTGCCATTTACGACAAGACGCTTAAAGAGCAGATCACCAACATCGCCCGCATCGATCTGCGATACGCCAACGGACTTGCCGTTGGTTGGCGGGAACCGATTGCACCGACGACGGCCCAACCCGCCGTTGCGAAGAATTAGAGAGAGGCAGGACCATGGCAAACGCGCATAGCGGAAAAATGATCGTCGGGCTGGACATTGGCACCTCCAAGGTGGTGGCGCTGGTGGGTGAAGTCGGCGAGGACGGTACCCTGGAGATCGTGGGGATCGGCACCCACCCATCCCGCGGCCTGAAGAAGGGCGTGGTGGTGAACATCGAGTCGACCGTACAGTCTATCCAGCGTGCGGTTGAGGAAGCCCAGCTGATGGCCGGTTGCCGTATCCACTCGGCGTTCGTCGGCGTGGCGGGCAACCACATCCGCAGCCTGAACTCCCACGGCATCGTCGCCATTCGCGACCGCGAAGTCAGCCTCGCCGACCTCGAGCGCGTGCTCGATGCCGCCCAGGCGGTGGCCATTCCCGCCGACCAGCGCGTGCTGCACACCCTGCCGCAGGACTACGTGATCGACAACCAGGAAGGCGTGCGCGAGCCGCTGGGCATGTCGGGCGTGCGCCTGGAAGCCAAGGTCCACGTGGTTACCTGCGCGGTCAACGCGGCGCAGAACATCGAGAAGTGCGTGCGTCGCTGCGGCCTGGAAATCGACGACATCATCCTCGAGCAGCTGGCTTCGGCGTACTCGGTGCTCACCGACGACGAGAAGGAACTGGGCGTGTGCCTGGTGGACATCGGTGGCGGCACCACTGACATCGCGATCTTCACCGAAGGCGCGATTCGCCACACGGCAGTGATCCCGATCGCTGGCGACCAGGTCACCAACGACATCGCCATGGCCTTGCGTACACCGACCCAGTACGCCGAGGAAATCAAGATCCGCTACGCCTGCGCCCTGGCCAAGCTGGCCGGTGCCGGCGAGACCATCAAGGTGCCGAGCGTGGGCGACCGCCCACCGCGTGAACTGTCGCGCCAGGCCCTGGCCGAGGTGGTGGAGCCGCGTTACGACGAGCTCTTCACCCTGATCCAGGCTGAGCTGCGTCGCAGCGGCTACGAGGACCTGGTGCCAGCCGGCATCGTCCTCACCGGCGGTACCGCGAAAATGGAAGGCGCCGTGGAACTGGCCGAGGAAATCTTCCACATGCCGGTACGCCTCGGCGTGCCGCACAGCGTTCGGGGGCTGAGCGACGTGGTGCGCAACCCGATCTATTCCACCGGCGTGGGCTTGCTCACCTACGGCCTGCAAAAGCAGTCCGAGGACCTGCCCCTGACCGGCAACAGCAGCAACAACAGCTATGGCGATGAACCGAAGGCTCCAGTGCTTGAGCGATTCAAGCGCTGGGTCCAGGGCAACTTCTAAGTTTCAAAGCAGTAGTGGTAGGCGCGACAACTAGAGAACTGAAAGGAGAGGGAAAATGTTCGAGCTCGTAGACAACGTCCCGCAAAGCCCGGTCATCAAAGTGATCGGCGTCGGCGGTGGTGGCGGCAATGCCGTCAACCACATGGTCAAAAGCAACATCGAAGGCGTCGAGTTCATCTGCGCCAACACCGATGCCCAGGCGCTGAAGAACATCGGCGCCCGCACCATCCTGCAACTGGGTACCGGTGTGACCAAGGGCCTGGGTGCCGGTGCCAATCCGGAAGTCGGCCGCCAGGCCGCGCTGGAAGACCGTGAGCGCATCGCCGAGGTGCTGCAGGGCACCAACATGGTGTTCATCACCACCGGCATGGGTGGCGGTACCGGTACCGGCGCTGCGCCGATCATCGCCGAAGTGGCCAAGGAAATGGGCATCCTCACCGTCGCGGTGGTGACCCGTCCGTTCCCGTTCGAAGGCCGCAAGCGCATGCAGATCGCCGACGAGGGCATCCGCATGCTGGCAGAGAGCGTCGACTCGCTGATCACCATCCCCAACGAGAAGCTGCTGACCATCCTGGGCAAGGATGCCAGCCTGCTGTCCGCCTTCGCCAAGGCCGACGACGTACTGGCCGGCGCCGTGCGTGGTATCTCCGATATCATCAAGCGTCCAGGCATGATCAACGTCGACTTCGCCGACGTGCGCACCGTGATGGGTGAAATGGGCATGGCGATGATGGGTACCGGTTGCGCCAGCGGCCCGAACCGTGCTCGCGAAGCCACCGAAGCGGCCATTCGCAACCCGCTGCTCGAAGACGTCAACCTGCAGGGCGCCCGCGGCATCCTGGTGAACATCACCGCAGGTCCGGACCTGTCGCTGGGTGAGTACTCCGACGTCGGTAGCATCATCGAAGCCTTCGCCTCCGACCACGCGATGGTCAAGGTCGGCACCGTGATCGATCCGGACATGCGCGACGAACTGCATGTGACCGTGGTCGCGACCGGCCTGGGCGCACGCATCGAGAAGCCGGTGAAAGTGGTCGACAACACCCTGCAGACCGCGCAGCAGGCCTACGAGGCTTCCAACCCTGCGCCAGCGCGCCAGGAGCAGCCTTCGGTCAACTACCGCGACCTGGAGCGTCCGACCGTGATGCGCAACCAGGCCCATGCAGGTGCCGCAGCGGCAGCTAAACTCAACCCTCAGGATGACTTGGACTACCTGGATATCCCGGCTTTCCTGCGTCGTCAGGCCGATTAATGGAATTTATCAGGGGTATAGGGGTGATTGGTGTTCAGCAAAGGCCGGGTCTGTTATTATCCCCAGCCTTTGTTGATACCTGTTCGCAATTTGCGCTGAAGCGGCCAATGCCATGATTAGACAACGCACCCTGAAGAATACCATCCGTGCCACAGGTGTCGGTCTGCACTCCGGGGAGAAGGTCTACCTGACCCTCAAGCCTGCACCTGTTGACACCGGCATCGTCTTCCGTCGCGCCGACCTCGACCCTGTGGTCGAAATCCCGGCGCGCGCGGCCAACGTCGGCGAAACAACCATGTCGACGACCCTGGTCAACGGTGACGTCAAAGTCGATACGGTCGAGCACCTGCTCTCCGCCATGGCGGGTCTGGGCATCGATAACGCCTACGTCGAGCTCTCCGCCTCGGAAGTGCCGATCATGGATGGCAGCGCCGGTCCCTTCGTATTCCTGATTCAGTCTGCCGGCCTGGAAGAGCAGGACGCAGCCAAGAAATTCATCCGTATCCTGCGCGAAGTGACAGTGGAGGAGGGCGACAAGCGCGCTACCTTCCTGCCGTTCGATGGGTTCAAGGTGAGCTTCGAGATCGACTTCGATCACCCGGTGCTGCGCGACCGGACCCAAAGTGCCAGCGTCGACTTTTCCAGCACCTCGTTCGTGAAGGAAGTCAGCCGCGCCCGGACCTTTGGTTTCATGCGTGACATCGAGTACCTGCGCAAGCACAACCTCGCGCTTGGCGGCAGTGTCGAGAACGCCATCGTGGTCGACGAGAACGGCGTGCTCAACGAAGACGGCCTTCGCTACGAAGACGAATTCGTCAAGCACAAGATCCTCGACGCCATCGGCGACCTCTATCTGCTGGGCAACAGCCTGATCGGCGAGTTCAAGGGCTACAAGTCCGGCCACTCGCTGAACAACCAGTTGTTGCGCAAGCTGATCGCCGAGACAGATGCCTGGGAAGTGGTCACTTTCGAAGATGCCAGTACGGCACCGATCTCATACATGCGCCCTGTTGCGGCCGTGTAAGTTCGAACACTCTCTAGTTCATTGAGGCCACCTTCGGGTGGCCTTTTTTATGTCAGTCTTTTTCCTTTTGCGCGTGGCTGGCCAGGCGCTCGAGGGCAGCGCGCAGCTGGGGGTCGGCGATGCCTTCGGCGGTGTCGCGCAGGCTTTCGGCGGCATTGCCGGACAGCTCGGTGGTGTTCCTTCCGCGTTTGGTCGGTACCAGCGGTGGCTGCACCTTGTAAAGAATCCGTTGCAGGTTGCCGAAAGCCTCCAGGGCTTGTAGCTGGCGCATCAGGCGTTTCTGCTGGTAGCGCAAGCGGGTTGCCCAATGGCCATCGGTCACCACCAGCAGTAGCGTGCCATCGCGCCAGGACGCCAAGTGGCAATGCTCGCGGGCAGCCGGTTGCAGCTGGCTCTCCAGCAGCCGCTGCAAGTGCGCCAGGCGCTCGGCCTGGTTCAGCAGCAGGCGCAGCGGGCGGTTCTGGCGCAGCAGTGTGGACGGCGGCTGGGCGGGGGTGGGTTTGAAGGCCATGGGCATGAGCGTCAGGTGGCAAGGCGGTCAGTCTAACACCTTCACCAGCGGGGCCGGTCTAGTCGAGAGCGCCCTATTACCTGTGGGAGCGGGATCGCCCGCGAAAGGGGCGCCTTCGGTTACGAGTCATTCTCGCTACGTTTCATGAATCCGCGGGTTGAACTCACGCAAAATGCCCATATCTTAGAAAAGCCCCCGCCAAAGCGCTGTGCCAGCATCGTGGAAATCCACCACTTTCCTCACCATCGTTTCCGGGTAGAATGCTCGTTCGCATGCGGCCTCAGGGCTGCACGGGCGACTCATGGGGCCGCCCTCCATCCCTACGTGTGGAAGATCCTGCCGATATGTTTGCGCCTTTGTTAAAAAAACTTTTTGGAAGCAAGAACGAGCGTGAAGTCAAACGCATGCTCAAGACGGTAGCTATCGTCAATGCCTTCGAAGAGAAGATGGTGGCCCTCTCCGACGAGCAACTGCGTGCCAAGACCGCAGAGTTCAAGGAGCGCTTGGCCAAAGGCGAGACACTGGACCAATTGCTGCCCGAAGCGTTCGCCGTCGCCCGTGAGGCCGGCAAGCGCGTGATGGGCATGCGCCACTTCGACGTACAGTTGATCGGCGGCATGACCCTGCACGAGGGCATGATCGCAGAAATGCGTACCGGTGAAGGCAAGACCTTGGTCGGTACCCTGGCCGTCTATCTCAACGCATTGTCCGGCAAGGGCGTGCACGTGGTCACGGTCAACGACTACCTGGCCCGCCGCGACGCCAACTGGATGCGTCCGCTGTATGAATTCCTCGGCCTGACCGTAGGTATTGTCTCGGCATTCCAGCCACCGGAAGAAAAGCGCGCCGCGTACGCGTCCGATATCACCTACGGTACCAACAACGAATTCGGTTTCGACTACCTGCGCGACAACATGGCGTTTAGCCAGGAAGAGAAGTTCCAGCGTGAACTCAACTTCGCCGTGATCGACGAAGTCGACTCGATCCTCATCGACGAAGCCCGTACTCCGCTGATCATCTCCGGCCAGGCCGAGGACAGCTCCAAGCTGTACATCGAGATCAACCGCCTGATCCCGCGTCTGACCCAGCACATCGAAGAAGTCGAAGGCCAGGTCACCCAGGAAGGCCACTTCACCATCGACGAGAAGAGCCGCCAGGTCGAGCTCAACGAAGCCGGTCACCAGTTCATCGAAGAGATGCTCACCCAGGCCGGTCTGCTGGCCGAGGGCGAAAGCCTCTATTCCGCGCACAACCTCGGCCTGCTGACCCACGTCTACGCTGGCCTGCGTGCGCACAAGCTGTTCCACCGCAACGTCGAATACATCGTCCAGGACGGTCAGGTCCTGCTGATCGACGAGCACACCGGCCGTACCATGCCGGGCCGCCGCCTGTCGGAGGGCCTGCACCAGGCCATCGAGGCGAAGGAGAACCTGAACATCCAGGCCGAGAGCCAGACCCTGGCCTCGACCACTTTCCAGAACTACTTCCGTCTCTACACCAAGCTGTCCGGCATGACCGGTACCGCCGACACCGAGGCGTTCGAGTTCCAGTCGATCTACGGCCTCAACGTGATGGTCATCCCGCCGAACAAGCCGTTGGCGCGTAAGGACTTCAACGACCTGGTGTACCTGACCGCCGACGAGAAATACGCCGCGATCATCGCCGACATCAAGGAAAGCATGGTCGTCGGCCGTCCGGTGCTGGTGGGTACCGCCACCATCGAAACGTCCGAGCACATGTCGAACCTGCTGAAAAAGGAAGGGATCGACCACAAGGTACTGAACGCCAAGTACCACGAAAAAGAAGCCGAGATCATTGCCCAGGCCGGTGCCCCGGGCGCGCTGACCATCGCCACCAACATGGCCGGCCGTGGTACCGACATTCTCCTGGGCGGTAACTGGGAAGCCGAAGTCGCCGCCCTGGAAAACCCCAGCGCCGAACAGATCGCCCAGATCAAGGCCGACTGGCAGAAGCGTCACCAGCAGGTCATCGAGTCGGGCGGCCTGCACGTGATCGCTTCCGAGCGCCACGAATCGCGCCGTATCGACAACCAGCTGCGTGGCCGTTCCGGCCGTCAGGGCGACCCGGGCTCGAGCCGCTTCTACCTGTCGCTGGAAGACAGCCTGATGCGCATCTTCGCCTCCGACCGGGTGAAGAACTTCATGAAGGCCCTGGGCATGCAGTCCGGCGAGGCCATCGAGCACCGCATGGTCACCAATGCCATCGAAAAGGCCCAGCGCAAGGTCGAAGGCCGCAACTTCGACATTCGTAAGCAACTGCTCGAATACGACGACGTGGCCAACGAGCAGCGCAAGGTGATCTACCACATGCGCAACAGCCTGCTGGCGGCCGAGAACATCGGCGACACCATCGCCGAATTCCGCCAGGAAGTGCTCGATGCCACCATCAGCCAGCACATCCCGCCGCAGTCGCTGCCCGAGCAGTGGGACGTGGCCGGCCTCGAAGCTTCCCTGGCCAGCGATTTCGCCATGAAGTTGCCGATCCAGCAGTGGCTCGACGAGGACGATCACCTCTACGAAGAGACCCTGCGCGAGAAGCTGCTGAACGAAATCACCAGCGCCTACACCGAGAAGGAAGACCAGGCCGGCATCGAAGCCCTGCGTACCTTCGAGAAGCAGATCCTGCTGCGCGTGCTCGATGACCTGTGGAAAGACCACCTGTCGACCATGGATCACCTGCGTCACGGTATCCACCTGCGTGGTTACGCGCAGAAGAACCCGAAGCAGGAGTACAAGCGCGAGTCGTTCGCCCTGTTCCAGGAACTGCTCGAATCGATCAAGCGCGACACCATCCGCGTGCTGTCGCACGTTCAGGTACGCCGCGAAGACCCAGTCGAGGAAGAAGCCCGCTTGCGCCGTGAGGCCGAGGAACTGGCCAGCCGCATGCAGTTCCAGCATGCCGCCGCGCCGGGCCTGGAGAGCGAGTTGCAAGCTGAAGAGGGCGCCGAAGTGGCCGTGGCCACCGCACCGGTGCGCAACGATCAGAAGCTGGGCCGCAACGAGCCGTGCTGGTGTGGTTCGGGCAAGAAATTCAAGCACTGCCATGGTCAGATCGAATGATCTGAACAAGCTGGTATACGCTGCATCATCCTGGGGCCGCTTTGCGGCCCTATCGCGACACAAGGCCGCTCCCACAGGGATAGCGCGCAGCTGAAATGCTGCGCCTCCCCAGGTGGGAGCGGCCTTGTGTCGCAAAAGGTCGCGAAGCGGCCCCGCTTTCGATATCAACCGTATTTTCTAGGAGCGCTCTAATGGCTGTTGGTCTTGGTCCTTTGCCCACCCTGCACCCGGTTCCGGGTTTTGAACTCGGCATCGCGTCTGCCGGCATCAAGCGCCCAGGGCGCAAGGATGTAGTGGTCATGCGTTGCGCCGAGGGCTCCAGCGTCGCTGGCGTGTTCACCCTCAACGCCTTCTGCGCAGCGCCGGTGATCCTCTCCAAGCAGCGCGTACAGGGCACCGTGCGTTACCTGCTGACCAACACCGGCAACGCCAACGCCGGCACCGGCGCGCCAGGCCTGGCCGCGGCCGAGCGCACCTGCGCCAAGCTGGCCGAGCTTGCCGGGGTGCCGGCCGAGTCGGTGCTGCCGTTCTCCACCGGTGTGATCGGCGAGCCACTGCCGGTCGAGAAGATCGAAGGCGCGCTGCAGGCTGCGCTGGACGACCTGTCGGAAAACAACTGGGCTGAAGCCGCGACCGGCATCATGACCACCGACACCTTGCCCAAGGGCGCCAGCCGCCAGTTCCAGCACGATGGCGTGACCGTCACCGTGACTGGCATCAGCAAGGGCGCCGGCATGATCCGCCCGAACATGGCGACCATGCTCGGCTACATCGCCACCGACGCCAAGGTCGCGCCACAGGTGCTCAAGGACCTGATGCTCGATGGTGCCAACAAGTCGTTCAACCGTATCACCATCGACGGCGATACCTCGACCAACGACTGCTGCATGCTGATCGCCACCGGCAAGGCCAACCTGCCGGAAGTCACCGAGGCCAGCGGCGCGCTGTTCGAAGCGCTGAAGAAGGCGGTATTCGAGGTGTGCATGGAAGTGGCCCAGGCCATCGTCCGTGATGGCGAAGGCGCCACCAAGTTCGTTACCGTTCAGGTCAATGGCGGTGGTAACCATCAGGAGTGCCTGGACGTCGGCTATGCCGTGGCCCATTCGCCGCTGATCAAGACCGCGCTGTTCGCCTCCGACCCGAACTGGGGCCGCATCCTTGCAGCGGTTGGCCGTGCCGGCGTGCCGGAGCTGGACGTCAGCCTGATCGACGTCTACCTGGACAGCGTGTGCATCGCAAGCCAAGGCGGACGCAGCCCGAGCTACACCGAGGAGCAGGGTTCGAAGGTCATGGCGCAGGAAGAGATCACCATCCGTATCGAGCTGGGCCGTGGCCAGTGCAGCGAAACGATCTGGACCACCGACCTGTCCCACGAGTACGTGAAGATCAACGCCGAATACCGTACCTGATGCCATCCCAGGGCTGCTTCAAGGTCATCGCCGGCGTGCCGACGATGGCCATGACGCAGCCCGAATACCCTCGGAAATGGAGCCGAACCATGACCTATCACCTGATCATCGGCGACAAGCTGTATTCCTCCTGGTCGTTGCGGGGTGCCCTGGCCCTTGAGCTTGCCGGCGTGCCCTATGAAGAAACGCTGATCAAACTCAACCAGCCCGACACCCGCCAGCGCCTCCTCGCATTCTCCGCCACCGGCAAGGTGCCGCTGCTCAAGACCGAGCACGGCGTGATCGCCGATTCCCTGGCCATCGCCGAATACCTCAACGAGCAACACCCCGGCGCCCAGCTATGGCCCGCCGACGTGGCCGCCCGAGCCCAGGCCCGTTCGGCCTGCGCGCAGATGCACAGCGGCTTCTTCGCCCTGCGTGGCGCCATGCCGTTCGACCTGTCGCGCGACGAAGCGCTGGAGAACGTTCCGCTGGAGGTGCAGATCGACATCGATCGCATCGTCGCGCTGTGGTCCGAATGCCGTCTGGTGGCCAAGGACAGCGGGCCGTTCCTGTTCGGCAAGCCGACCCTTGCCGATGCCTTCTTCGCCCCTGTGGCCGTGCGCCTGCGGACCTACCGCGTGGAAGTACCGGCCGAGGCCGCGGCCTACATCGAGACCATCTACCAGTGGCCGGTCTTCCAGGCCTGGCAGAAAGCCGGCCTGGCGGAGCGTGAAGGGTGAAGCGGATCCATGTAGTGGCCGCGGTGATCCGTGGTGCCGACGGGCGCATCCTGATTGCCCGACGTGCCGAAACCCAGCACCAGGGCGGCCTGTGGGAGTTTCCCGGCGGCAAGGTGGAAGCGGGCGAGGGCGCCGAAGCGGCGCTGGTCCGTGAGTTGCGCGAGGAGCTTGGGATCGAGGTGAGCCGTTCACGGCCGCTGATCGAAGTCAGCCACGACTACCCGGACAAGCAGGTACTGCTGGATGTACGCGAGGTCGAGGCGTTCAGCGGCGAGCCGCACGGTGCCGAGGGCCAGCCACTGGCCTGGGTGGCACCTCGTGACCTGGCGCAGTACGACTTCCCTGAAGCCAACAAGCCGATCGTCGCTGCCGCCCGGCTGCCCGACCGCTACCTGATCACGCCCGATGGCCTGGACACACCCGAGCTGCTCAAGGGCATCCAGAAGGCCGTGGCCAGTGGTATCCGCCTGATCCAGCTGCGGGCGCCGGACATGTACGACCCCAAGTACCGGGATGTTGCGGTGGATGCGGTGGGCCTGTGCGCTGGCAAGGCGCAACTGATGCTCAAGGGGCCGCTGGAATGGCTGGGCGACTTCCCGTCCGCGGGTTGGCACCTGACGGCGGCCCAGCTGCGCAAGTATGCAGCCAAAGGCCGTCCGTTCCCCAAGGAGCGCTGGCTGGCGGCGTCGTGCCACAGTGCCGAAGAGCTGGCGCTGGCTGAGCAGATGGGGGTGGATTTCGTCACCCTGTCGCCGGTGCAGGCGACCCAGACCCATCCCGAGGCAGTGCCATTGGGGTGGGATGAGGCGCAGCGCTTGATTTCGGGCTTCAACCAGCCGGTTTACCTGCTGGGAGGGGTGGGCCCGGGTGAGCGGGAGAAGGCCTGGAATGCCGGAGCCCAGGGTGTTGCCGGAATTCGCGCATTCTGGCCGGAGGCCTGAGTATCTGGGGCCGCTTTGCGGCCCATTCGCGGGACAAGCCCGCTCCCACGGATATCGCCCTGATCTTGTAGCTTGCAGAGCTCCTGTGGGAGCGGGCTTGTCCCGCGAATGGGCTGCAAGGCAGCCCCGGCGATATCAGCCCTGAGGCTTATCCGCCGGCTGCCATAAGACCTCAGCCACCCCCTGCCGCCGCCCGATGATCCGCGCCGCGACGAACAACAGGTCCGAAAGCCGGTTGATATACGCCAACCCAACCCCCTCCAGCGGCTCCAGCGCATTCAACTGCTGGCAACGCCGCTCGGCACTGCGGGCCACGCTGCGGCAAACATGGGCCTGGGCCACCAGCGCCGAGCCACTGGGCAGGATGAAGTTCTTCAGCGGCCCCAATTCCTCGTTCCATGCATCGATCGCAGCCTCCAGCCGCTGCACCTCGGCCTCGCTCAACGCCTGGTAGCTGGGCATCGCCAGCTCGCCCCGAGGTCGAACAAGCGATGCTGGCACGGCGCCAATACCTCACTGACCTCATCCAGCCCCTGTTCGGCCAGCCCGGCCAGCAGCAGCCCGAGTTGGCTGTTGAGGCTGTCGACCTCGCCGATCGCCTCGATGCGTGGGTGGTCCTTGGGCACCCGGCGGCCATCGCCCAGGCCGGTTTCGCCTCGGTCGCCCGTGCGGGTGTAGATCTTCGACAGGCGGTAGCCCATGGTCATGCCTCCGTCTTGCCAGGCGCCGCAGGCGCGGGCTGGCCAAGGGGCAGGCGCAAGGTGAAGCAGGTGCCTTGGCCGGGCGTGGATTGCACTTCCATCTGCCCCTTGTGGTTGTTGGTGATGATGAAATACGAAACCGATAGCCCGAGCCCCGTGCCCTGGCCGATTTCCTTGGTGGTGAAGAACGGCTCGAAGGTGCGTTTGCGCACGGCCTCGGGCATGCCGACGCCGTTGTCCTCGACCTGGATTTCCGCCCACGGCGGGTTGAGCCGCGTACGCAGGGTAATGCGCCCCGGTTCGCTGGGTTGCGGGCGCAGGTGAATGGCCTGGGCGGCGTTCTTCAGCAGGTTGAGCAGCACCTGTTCCAATTCGTTGGCGGTGCACGGAACCGGGCCCAGGTTGGGGTCGAACTGGCGGACGATGGCCTGGCCCTTGAAATCGAAACCGATGGTCAGGTCGAAATCGTTGCCGGCGATCTCCACGGCCTGGTCGATCAACCCAGGCAGGTCGCAAGGCGCCAACTGGCGGTTGCTGCGGCGGCTGAAGCTGAGCATGTGGGTGACGATCTTGGCTGCTCGTGCACCGGCCTGCTGGATGCCGTCGAGCAACTGCGGCACTTCGCGGCTTTCAAGGTAGCGGTTGACGCTCGACAGGTCGATGTCCAGCTCCTCGGCCTGCTCCTGGTTGCGCGGCAGGTCCGGTGACAGGCGACGGCGGATGTTCTGCACGTTGTGCAGGATCGCCCCGAGCGGGTTGTTGATCTCGTGGGCCATGCCGGCGGCCAGGCCACCTACCGACAGCATCTTCTCGGACTGCACCATCATCTCTTCCAGCGACAGGCGCTGGGTGATGTCGTCGATGCGGATCACCACGCCTCGGCCGCCGCCACCCATCAGCGGGTAGAAGGTTAGGGCGTAGTGGCGCAGGTCGTCGCCCTTGGGCCAGGTGACCCGCTCGATCTTCGCCACCCGATGCTTCTCGACGCTTTCCTTGAGTTGCGGCAGGAAGGGCTTGAGCGGCTCGAAGGCGATGAAGATCGGTTGGTTCAGCGCCTCGTCCAGCGGCGTGCCGGAAAGCACCGTGGCCTCGTGGTTCCACTGGGTGACGTAGAGCTGCTCGTCGAGGGCGATCAGCGCCGAGGGCATGGAGTCGATGATGCTGTTGAGGTAGTTCTGAAAGCCCGTGAGTTTCTTCTCGATCTTGCTGCGAACCTGGACTTCCAGTTCCAGCTTGCGGTTGGTGTGGCGGGTCTCCTCGGCCAGCCCCTGGGCTTGGTCGTAGGCGCTCTGGAACTCGTCACGGGTGCGCTTGAGCTGTTGCTCGCGGGCTTCGATGCGCGACAGCATGGTGTTGAACGCCTCGGCCAGGCTGCCGATTTCATCGTCGTTGCCACGCGTGGCGCGCAAGGCGTAGCTTTCTTCCCGGGTGACCTGGCGGCTGAGCTCTTCGAGCTGGTTGATCGGCTGGGTGATCAGGCGCTTGATCTGCCGGGCGATGATCAACCACAACAGGATGCTGAACACCAGGATCGCCAGGCTGGCGCTGAGCGTGCCGGTATAGAAGGCGGTGGGCAGTTCGCTGCTGGCCACCAGCAACAGGTGGGCCGGAGGGCTGGCGTCACGCGGCAGGCGTATCAGCTGGGTGCTGCGAAACTCCATCAGGCGCCAGCTATCGATGTTGCGGTAGCGCTTGGGCAGGGTCAGCGGCTCGCCATGCTGCAACTGTGCCAGCAGGCGGCCATCGCCGCCGTAGATGGCTGCGGCGCGCAAGGGCGTGTAGCTGTCCAACTCCTGCAGCAGCGCCGTGGCCGAGTCGCTGTCGTCGCCGGCACGGGCCGACAGTTGCGGGTTGGAGACCAGGCGGCCGATGGTCTGCAAGGCCTGGGGCGCCATGCTCTCCTGGGTGATCCAGTAGGCGGCGCTGATGAAGGTCAGGTTGGCCACCAGCAGGATGGTTACCAGCAACACCAGCAACGCCGCTAGCAACTTCTGCCCGACCGGGAGGTTTTCCAGGCGTTTGCGCAAGGTCATGGGCAAGGCAATGTCCGTATCCGATTCAAGGTGCCAGCGTCAGGCGCTGGGCAAGCCACGGGCCCGCAGGTTATCGACCAGGCGCTGGTGCAGGTGTTCCAGCCGCTCCGCGGTCATGCCGTGACGCGCGGCAGCGCGACAGGCGTGGCCGAGCAGGTAGTGCACTTCGGTGCGCCGGTTGGCGCGCACGTCCTGGTACATCGAAGAGTAGTTGGCGGCGGTGGCGAGGATCACCCGCTGCACCTCCTCGGCGAGGTCCTGCGCAGCTTCAGGCTGGCCGCAGCGGTGCAGCAGCAGGCCCAGCTCCTCGCACAGTTGTTCGACTTCGCCCAGGTGCTCCAGCAGCCCACCGTTGTGGCACTCATGCAACACGGTCAGGGGGTTGATCGCGCAATTGAGGGCCAGCTTGCGCCACAGCCGGGTGAGGATATCCACCGTCCACTGGCTGGGGATGCCGGCGTCCTGCAGGTCGTCGAACCATTCCGGCAGGGCAGGGTTGGCCGGGTCGCCCAGCCAATTGAAGCCATGCCCGGCAAACCGCACGCGCCAGTCGTCCTCGCGAAACGCCCCTTCGGTGCTGGAAGCGAAGATGCAGCGAGCGTGCGGGGCCTGGTCGGCGACTTCGTCCTGGCTGCCCAGGCCGTTCTGCAGCAGCACCAGTTCGGCGCCCTCGGCCAGGCGAGGGGCTAGTTGCGCCAGTGCCGGCGCGGCGTCATAGGCCTTGCAGGCCACCAGCAGGCGGTGAATCGGCCCGGCAGCGTCGGCGGTTTCGGCAGGGATCGCGTATTGGCGCGCCTGGTCGTGCTCGACCAGGGTCAGGCCGCCGGCCTGCTGGTAAGCCTGCAGGCGGCGTTGGTCGCGCAGGATCAGCCGTACCGCCTTGCCTGCGTGGGCCAGGCGGCAAGCCCAGAGGCTGCCGAGGCTACCGGCGCCGAGAATATGCCAGGTGCTGCTCATCTGCGTTTCGCAACCCGTTATAATGAGCCCGCATTTTAACCCCCTAACCCTGACGCGCTCCATCTTCAGACCGAGCGCGCACGCATTTTATGGAGGATAGCCATGCCGTCGTTCGACGTGGTATCGGAACTGGACAAGCACGAAGTACAGAACGCAGTCGACAACGCCATCAAGGATCTCGACCGCCGCTACGACCTCAAGGGCAAAGGCAGCTTCGAGTTCAAGGACAAGGAACAGACCGTGGTGCTGACCGCCGAGGAGGAGTTCCAGCTCGAGGCGATGCTGGAGATCCTGCGCCTGGCCCTGGTCAAGCGCAAGATCGACGTCAAGTGCCTGGAGACCAAGGACCCGTACGCCTCCGGCAAGGAAAAGAAACAGGAAGCCAAGTTCCGCGAAGGCATCGACAAGGACCTGGCGAAGAAGATCGTCGCCACCATCAAGGACGGCAAGCTCAAGGTCCAGGCTGCCATCCAGGGCGAGCAGGTGCGCGTCACCGGCAAGAAGCGTGACGACCTGCAGGAAGCCATTGCCCTGTTGCGCACCAAGGAATTCGACATGCCGCTGCAGTTCAACAACTTCCGCGACTGAGCCAGGCTTGATCCGGAACCGAGCTGGCGCTGGTACTGTCCACCGGTTCCGAGGCCGCTGATTGCCCCGCGGCCGGTTTTTTAGTGCAGTTGCCGTTCGGCATCAGGAGATGGATATGGATTTGAACGCTGAGGTCGATCAGCTGGTTCGCGAGTCGCAGACCTGGGTCCCCTTGATCATGGAGTACGGCAGCCGTGTGCTGCTGGCGTTGTTGACCCTGGCCATCGGTTGGTGGATCACCAACCTGGTCAGCGACCGGTTGGCCCGGGTGGTCGGGCTGAAGGTTCACGATCCGGCGCTGCAAGGGTTCATTCGAACCCTGGCCAATGTCGTGTTGAAGCTCATGCTGGCGATCAGCGTGGCGTCGATGATCGGTATCGAGACCACCTCGTTCGTGGCGGCCATCGGTGGTGCCACCCTGGCCATCGGCCTGGCCCTGCAGGGCAGCCTGGCGAACTTCGCCGGCGGTGTGTTGATCCTGCTGTTCCGCCCGTTCCGCATCGGCGACTGGATCGAGGCCCAAGGCGTCAGCGGTACCGTCGACAGCATCCAGATCTTCCACACCGTGCTGCGCACCGGTGACAACAAGACGGTCATCGTGCCCAACGGCACCCTGTCCAACGGCATCATCACCAACACCAACCGCCAGCCGACCCGCCAGGTGGTGTTCAACGTCGGTGTCGATTACGAAGCCGACCTGCAGAAGGCCCGGGAAGTGCTGCTGGAGCTGGCCAAGGACCCACGTGTGTTGCCAGACCCTGCGCCAGCGGCGGTGATTTCGGAGCTGGGCGACAGCTCGATCACGGTATCCCTGCGTGTCTGGGTCAAGACCGCGGACTACTGGAGCTTGATGTTCATGCTCAACGAGCAGGCCCGTGACCGCCTGCGCGCCGAAGGCATCGACATTCCATTCCCGCAGCGGGTGATCCGCGTGGTGCAGGAGACTGCGGCGCAGTAACCGCTCGACGACCGGGGCCGCTTTGCGGCCCTTCGCGGGACAAGCCCGCTCCTACAGGTACTGCGCAGTTTTCGAATCCAGCGCAGCACCTGTAGGAGCGGGCTTGTCCCGCGAAGGGGCGCAAGGCGGCCCCGACTTTTTCCGTCTTTTACACTTGTTCACAGCAACGTCCCGCCATTTCTGGCATATACCCTGACCCCTCCTGCTTCCACCCGAAACGCCACCATGAAACCACTGCTGTACATCACCCCCCTGCGAGCCTTGTTGTTCGGCTTGACGCTGGCCCTGTTCGAACTGCTGACCTACCTCGCCAGTGACGCCGTCATGCCGGCCATGCCGGTGGTGGTCGAGCACCTCGACGCCAGCCCGCAATACATCCCCCATGCCCTGAACCTGTACCTGCTCGGCGGTGTGGTCCTGCAGTGGCTGATCGGCCCGCTGGCCGACCGCTACGGGCGCCGGCCCTTGCTGCTGGTGGGGTGTGCCGCTTTTGGCGTGGCCTGCCTAGCCACCTACTGGGTGCAGGACATCGCACTGTTCAACCTGTTGCGGCTGTTGCAGGGCGTGGGCCTTGGCTTCGTCGTGACGGTGAGTTATCCGGCGTTGAACGAGGCCTTCAGCGAAGCCGATGCGGTGCGCATGATGGCGCTGCTGGCCAACATCGCCTTGCTCTCGCCGCTGCTTGGGCCGCTGGTGGGCACCTTGATGCTGCAATGGCTGGATTGGCGCTGGCTGTTCGTGGCGTTCGCCGTCGGCGCGGTGCTGACCTGGCTGCTGCTGTACCGGCTGATGCCGGAAACCCTGGGGGTGGAGCGGCGCGATGGTTCGCGCCTGGCATTCACGCCGATCCACCTGCTGCCCTTGCTGGCAGGCTATGGGCAGTTGCTGGCCAACCGCCGATTCGTTGCTGGTAGCGCTGCGTTGGGCCTGGTGGGCCTGCCGCTGATCGGCTGGATCGGTTTGTCGCCGGTGTTGCTGATCCATGACGAGGGGTTGAGCACCATGGAGTACGCCTTGTGGCAGTTGCCGGTGTTCGGCGGGTTGATCATCGGCAACCTGATCATCAACCGCATCGCCGATCGCTACCCGTTGCCGGCGCTGGTGCGTGGGGCGCTGTGGCCTTACCTGGCGGGGTTGTTCCTGATGGTGCTGGCGAGCTGGTACTGGCCGACCGTGACCAGCGTGGTCGCCGGCATGTCCCTCTACGCCCTCGGTCTGGGGGTGGCCAATGCGGTGCTGTATCGCATGACGTTGTTCGCCAGCGAACAGAGCAAGGGGCTGGTCTCGGCGATGCTGGGTATGATCACCATCGCCTTGCTGGGCCTGGGTGGCGCGTTGCTGGCGATGATCGGGGCAGGGGACAGCCTGTTGCATTTCGCCCTGGCGGCTGGGTTGGCCGGGGCGTTGGCGCTGTGGCCGTTGTGGTGGGTGGTCGGTGGGCGGCCAGGGGTCGTGGCCGGGTAAAGAGGGTATCTGTACCGGCCCTTTCGCGGGTAAACCCGCTCCTACAGGATCATCACCGGAATCGAAATGGGTGAAGATCCTGTAGGAGCGGGCTTGCCCGCGAAGAGGCCGGTACGGACGACAACCAAGGCTCAGGGCCGCTCGGCCGCCGAATCCTCAACCGGTTCCTGCTTTCCCTTGCCCACTTCCTGGCGCCAGTGCAGCGCGATCAGGATCAACGTCGGCACGCCCAGCAGCGCGGTGATCAGGAAGAAGTTGTGATACCCGAACTTCTCCACCATCACGCCCGAGTAGCCGCCGATCAGGCGTGGCAAGAGCAGCATGATCGAGCTCAGCAGGGCGTATTGGGTAGCCGAGAACTTCAGGTTGGTCAGGCTCGACAGGTAGGCGACGAACGCCGAAGTGGCCAGGCCCGAGCTGAAGTTGTCGAGGGAAATGGTCACCACCAGCATTTTCAGGTTCGGCCCCATGTCTGCCAGCATCACGAACATCAGGTTGGTGGCCGCCGAGGCCGCACCGCCGATGAACAGGATCGGCAGGATGCCGAAGCGCACGATCAGCAGGCCGCCAGCACCGGCACCGACCAGGGTCATGATCAGGCCGAAGATCTTGCTGACACTGGCGATCTGGTCCTTGGTGAAGCCCATGTCGATATAGAACACGTTGGCCATCACGCCCATCACCGTGTCCGACATCCGATAGGTCGCAATCAGCCCAAGCAGCAGCAGGGCCTGCCAGCGGTAGCGGGTGATGAAGTCGTTGATCGGCGTCAGCACCGGCGCCAGGCCGCGGCGCCCCATACCCGACAGGCACGCCCAGGTAAGCGATACGTAGAGGATCAGGCGCAGGAAGGCGCGGTCCTCGAGCAGCAGATCGAGTGGGGTGGCGTCGCCCGAGATGACGCTGGACCAGCCGGTATTGAACATCTGCGTGAAGCTGGCAGGCACCGATACCAGCAGGATGATCAGCACGAACACCGACGCCATCTGGTGCACCAGGCCGTAGCGCGCTGCCGAGATCTGGGTGCGCATCGGCACGTCGGGCTCGCGCATGATCAGAGTGGTGAACAGCGCGGGTAGCATCATCACGCCAAACAGCATGTAGGTTCCGGCCCAGGCCTTGTGCAGATAGGCGAAGCCGGTTGAGCCGAACCATTCGGCGAAGAACAGGGCGCCGGCGGTGGCGAGCAGGGCAGCGACCCGGTAGCCGGCCATGTAGCTGGCGGCCAGAGCGGCCTGACGTTGATCGTCGGCGATTTCCAGGCGATAGGCATCGACGGCGATGTCCTGGGTGGCCGAGGCGAAAGCCACCAGTACCGCCAGGGCGATCAACCACGACAGGTGTTGTTGCGGGTCGCACAGGCTCATGCCGACCAGGCCGAGCACCACCAGCGCCTGTGACAGCAACAGCCACGAGCGCCGCCGCCCGAGGCGGCCGAGCACCGGCAGGCGCCACTGGTCGAGCAGCGGTGACCAGACCCATTTGAAGGCATAGGCCAGGCCGATCAGGCTGGCGTAGCCAATGGTCTCGCGGGCCACGCCGGCCTCGCGCAGCCACACCGACAGGGTCGAGAACACCAGCATGTAGGGCAAGCCGGCGGCGAATCCGAGCAGCAGAAGTACCAGGGTTGACGGGCTGGCATAGGCGGCGAGCGCAGCGCGCCAGGTTTTACGGGGCATGGGCCAACATCTGCCTCAAGTTTGCGAAGACAAAGCGCGCACTCTAACCGCTGTGCTCCATCGGGCGCCAGCCATGGCGGGTCATATCCACACGATTATTGGCCACATTCACACCTTCTGCGCGTAGCCGTGCACGCTGTTCGTCGCCACCTGGCGTGCCCAGCGCCAGGCTCAGGCGACCGCCGGCACCGAGCACCCGGTGCCAGGGCAGGCGGGTATCGGCCGGTAGCTGACTGAGGGTTCGGCCAACCCAGCGCGCCGCTCGGCCAAGCCCCGCCAGTTCGGCGAGCTGGCCGTAACTGACCACCTTGCCCTCGGGTACTTGTCCCAGCACCGAGTAGAGTGCCGTTCGTCGGGCCTGGGGGGTATCCGGTGCGGGGTGCAATTCAGCGGACATCAGCGCCTCCCGGGGGCTGCGATGAAACCGGACGAGCGGTTGCGTTAATGAGAGTTGAACTCAACGGCATGGTCTTGGGTCTGTCCTTGCTCTGGTCGTCGGTATCTGGATAATGCCCGGCTTTTTTCGTCAAATCGAACCTGTAGCCCGCTTATGTATTCTAGATTCTTGCTGTGCACGTTAGCCGTTTCTCTCTGCGCCACCCCGGCGTTCGCCGATACTGTCTTCATGAAGAACGGTGACAAGCTCAGCGGCACCATCAAGGTCTTCGATGGTGGCAAGCTGGTGCTCGACACGCCTTACGGCGGCACCATCGCCCTGGACTGGAAGCAGGTCCAGACTCTGGAAAGCGACCAGGAACTGCTGGTCAAGCAAGACGCCTACAGCGGCGAGAAGGCCAAGTCGCTCAGTGCCGCCGAGCCTGGCAAGGTGACCCTGGCCAATGGCGAAGCCCCCAAGACCGTGGACCTTGCCAGCATCCAGCAGATCATGAAGCCCAAGCCGCTGGTCGAGGACTTCTCCTGGAAGGGCAACGTCGATGTGGCCATGGACTACAAGCGCGCCGAAACCGACACCGACGACTACGACATCAGCTTCAAGACCACTGCCCGCCACGGTCGCTGGCGGCACAACGCCGAGGGCGAATACAACCGCGAGACCCAGGACGACGTCACCACCACCGACAACTGGAGCGCCGAGTACGCCCTCGACCGTTTCATCACCGACAAGTGGTTCTGGCAGGGCCGGGCCGAGTACAAGCGCGACCAGATCGAAGACCTCGCGCGCCAGCGCACCGTCGGTACCGGCCCTGGCTACCAGTTCTGGGATGACGAGCTGGGCGCGTTCTCGCTGGGCTCGCTGATCAACCGCACCGACTTCGAATATCAGGACGGTGCCAAGGACAATTTCTATTCGGCGGCGGTGAAGTGGGACTACACCCGCTACCTGATCGGCAAGAACATCCAGCTGTTCACCAACGGCGAGTTCGCCAAGCCGCTAGGCGGTGTCGCCGACTACTCGGTGGATGCCGAAGTCGGCCTGCGCTACAAGGTCACCGAGTGGGCTTCGCTCAACCTCAAGGCGGAAAAGGACATCATCAGCGGCACGCGTGACAGCGACCTGGACAAGACCCGCTACACCGCAGGGTTCGGTGTGACCTGGTAAGCCCTCGGGGGGGCTTTGCGCCCCTTTCGCGACACGAGGCCGCTCCCACCAAGGGCAGGCGCGTACGTCGGTCATCCGCCCCATTGGCACGGGCAGGTGATAATGCTTATCTTGTCCCCATCCAGTCTGATGCCAGGAGCCGCCCTCAAGTGAGTACCAACGCCATCCGCCCCGCTCGGGAATTGCTGCTCAAGGAATACCGCGGCGTGCTCTCGACCCATTCCAAGTCGATGCCTGGCTTTCCGTTCGGCTCGGTGGTGCCCTATTGCCTGGATGCCCAGGGCAACCCGTTGATCCTCATCAGCCGCATCGCCCAGCACACCCACAACCTGCACAAGGACGCCAAGTGCTCGCTGCTGGTCGGCGAGCGCGAGGCCGAGGATGTCCAGGCCGTCGGTCGCCTGACCGTGATGGCCGAGGCGCACAAGCTCGAAGATCCGCAGGCCATCGAGGCCGCCGCCGAGCGTTACTACCGCTACTTCCCCGACGCCGCCAACTACCACAAGGCCCACGACTTCGACTTCTGGGTCCTGCAGCCGGTGCGCCACCGCTACATCGGTGGTTTCGGCGCGATCCACTGGCTCGACCAGGTCACCCTGGCCAACCCCTTCGCCGGCAAGGCCGAGGCGAGCATGATCGAGCACATGAATGCCGACCACGCCACTGCCATCGCACACTATGTCGAGCTCACCGGCCTGCCGCGTCATACGCAGGCGCAGATGGTCGGCATCGACAGCGAAGGCATGCACCTGCGCATCGGCCAGGGTATTTACTGGTTGCCGTTCCCGAACCCTTGCAACACACCGACACAAATCCGCGAAGCCCTGGTTTCGCTGGCCCGCACCGACCAATGGCCGGCCGCTGCCACGGCCGAGGCTTGAAATCCGGAGCGCGCGCATCCATCTGAGGTCTTATTGGAAGGTTATCTTCCGTAGAGGAACCCTTGATGCGTGCTTTTCTACTGCTGTTTCTGATTTTTCCGGTGCTGGAGTTGTTCGTCTTCGTCAAAGTCAGCGCCGCCATCGGTTTTTTCCCGGCGCTGCTGCTGATCATCGCCGGTTCCGCACTGGGTGTGCTGGTGCTGCGCGTGGCAGGCCTCGCCACTGCCCTGCGTGCCCGTGAAAGCCTGCAACGCGGCGAGCTGCCCGCCGAAGACATGTTCCAGGGCATGATGATGGCGGTCGGTGGTGGCCTGTTGCTGCTGCCAGGCTTCATCAGCGACGTGCTGGGCGTACTCTGCCTGCTGCCGTTCACCCGTCACCTGGCTGCGCGCAAGATGCGCCAGCGCGCCGAGGAGCAGGCCATGCGCCAGCGGGCGTTCCAGGATGACCCGTTCCAGGCCCGGCCGCGCGATGCCGGCCAGCGGCCCAATGTCATCGAAGGCGAGTACGAGCGCCGCGACAAGTGATCACCCGTTTGCAACGGCCCCGAGAGGGGCCGTTTTTCGTTGTGCCTGGCGTGGAAGGAACGTTTCGATGAAAAATTTTATATTCAAGACCTTGTAATCGTTTCGGGCGACCTCATGTATGTGGTCACCGCAAGGTTTCTGGTGGCGACACCAGACATGACACAGGTGGCTCGCCCGTCGCGGGCCACTCCCGGCAACGCCGGACCGCAACAACCCGCCGGTGTCGACACCGGCCGATGAAAACCACAATTTGGGAGAGATCGACAATGAAGCTTCGTCCTCTGCATGACCGCGTAGTCATCCGTCGCAGCGAAGAAGAATCGAAAACCGCTGGCGGTATCGTCCTGCCGGGTTCGGCCGCTGAAAAACCAAACCGCGGCGAAGTCGTCGCCGTCGGCACCGGTCGCATCCTGGACAACGGCGAAGTACGTGCGCTGGCCGTTAAAGTAGGCGACAAAGTGGTTTTCGGCCCTTACTCGGGCAGCAACACCGTGAAAGTCGACGGCGAAGACCTGCTGGTAATGAGCGAGAACGAAATCCTCGCCGTTGTCGAAGGCTGATTTTCCCGACTTCCCGTTACTCCAAAGAATTTCAAGGATTAAACGATCATGGCTGCTAAAGACGTAAAATTCGGCGATTCCGCTCGTAAGAAAATGCTGGTTGGTGTCAACGTTCTGGCTGACGCGGTAAAAGCGACCCTGGGCCCGAAAGGCCGCAACGTGGTCCTGGCCAAGAGCTTCGGCGCGCCGACCATCACCAAGGACGGCGTTTCCGTCGCCAAAGAGATCGAGCTCAAAGACGCCTTCGAGAACATGGGCGCCCAGCTGGTCAAGGAAGTCGCTTCCAAGGCCAACGACGCTGCCGGTGACGGCACCACCACCGCTACCGTCCTGGCCCAGGCCATCGTCAACGAAGGCCTGAAGGCCGTTGCCGCCGGCATGAACCCGATGGACCTCAAGCGCGGTATCGACAAGGCCACCGCCGCCGTCGTCGCCGAGCTGAAGAACCTGTCCAAGCCATGCGCCGACTCCAAGGCCATCGCTCAGGTTGGCACCATCTCCGCCAACTCCGACAGCTCCATCGGTGAAATCATCGCCGAAGCCATGGAAAAAGTCGGTAAAGAAGGCGTGATCACCGTCGAGGAAGGCTCGGGCCTGGAAAACGAACTGTCCGTCGTCGAAGGCATGCAGTTCGACCGTGGCTACCTGTCGCCTTACTTCGTCAACAAGCCGGACACCATGGTTGCCGAGCTGGAAGGCCCGCTGCTGCTGCTGGTCGACAAGAAGATCTCCAACATCCGCGAACTGCTGCCAGTTCTGGAAGCCGTTGCCAAGGCCGGCCGTCCACTGCTGATCGTTGCCGAGGACGTCGAAGGCGAAGCGCTGGCTACCCTGGTAGTCAACAACATGCGCGGCATCGTCAAGGTTGCAGCGGTCAAGGCGCCTGGCTTCGGCGATCGCCGCAAGGCCATGCTGCAGGACATCGCTGTCCTGACCGGTGGCCAGGTCATCTCCGAGGAAATCGGCCTGACCCTGGAAACCACCACCCTGGAGCACCTGGGTAACGCCAAGCGCGTCATCCTGTCCAAGGAAAACACCACCATCATCGATGGTGCTGGCGTCGACGCCGACATCGAAGCACGCGTCAAGCAGATCCGTGCCCAGATCGAAGAAACCTCTTCGGACTACGACCGTGAGAAGCTGCAAGAGCGTCTGGCCAAGCTGGCTGGCGGTGTTGCCGTGATCAAGGTCGGTGCTGGCACCGAAGTTGAAATGAAAGAGAAGAAAGCCCGCGTCGAAGACGCCCTGCACGCTACCCGTGCAGCCGTCGAAGAAGGCGTGGTGCCTGGCGGTGGTGTTGCCCTGGTTCGCGCCCTGGCTGCCATTGTCGACCTCAAAGGCGACAACGAAGACCAGAACGTCGGTATCTCGCTGCTGCGTCGCGCTGTCGAAGCTCCGCTGCGTCAGATCACCGCCAACGCCGGCGACGAGCCAAGCGTTGTCGCTGACAAGGTCAAGCAAGGTTCGGGCAACTACGGCTACAACGCTGCAACCGGCGAATACGGCGACATGATCGAGATGGGTATCCTCGACCCAGCCAAGGTCACCCGTTCGGCCCTGCAAGCCGCAGCTTCGATCGGCGGTCTGATGATCACCACCGAAGCCATGGTTGCCGACCTGCCGGAAGACAAGCCAGCTGCTGGCATGCCTGACATGGGCGGCATGGGTGGCATGGGCGGCATGATGTAAGCCAGCCTTACCCCCTGCACCAAGAAAAAGCCCCGCCTAGTGCGGGGCTTTTTCGTTTTCCTGTTCGGGCCTCTTCGCGGGACAAGCCCGCTCCCACAGATCCCCGCTAAATCAATGAGTTATGTTTTGTTCGATGGGAGCGGGCGTGCCCGTGAATCAGGCGACGCGGTGCTCGGCGGCTGGCACCTCAGCCATGCCCTTTCGATACAGCACCAGGTAATACGAGCCCAACCCGATCAACCAGCAGAACACCGCCGTCCACACGTTGTGCGACAGGAAATGCGCGCCCTGCATCATCCGCCCGACCGACAGTATCGACCCGGCCACGAATGCCACTGCCAAGGCTACCCGGGCCAGGCGCGGGCGCCGGTCGCGCAGCATGAAGAACAGTCCGAACAGGCAGAATCCGGTCGCCGCGTGGCCACCCGGCCAGCACAATCCAGGTTTGTCGGTGGCAGGGCGCGGCTCGAGCAGATTGCTGTAGGTTTCCTTGCCCCCGAACTGCGACAGGCTCCATGGGCACTGCACCTGGGTCACCTTTTTCAATGGCGTGACGAAGGCGGTGGACAAGCCCAATGCCAGCACCAGGCAACCCAGTTCGCGGCGCCAGCCGAACAGCCGCTTGTAGAAGAAGCTCAGGGCAAATACCACCAGTGCCAAGACGCCGAGCAGGATCACGCCTTGCTTGACCCGGTCATGCAGGATGTTTTCCAGCCAGTAGCTGTGACGACCGATGAAGGCCCCGGCCACGGGGTCGTAGAACAGGTTGGCGATGTCCATGTCGACGGAGGTCAGCTCCAGCAAAACCAGGCCCAGTGCGGTGGCCAGCGGTATGCCCAGGTACAGCCAGAAGTTGAGCGGGCGAGGGCGGGTCGGTACTTGCATAAGGACTCCAGGGCGACGGTAAGGCCGGCATTGTCGGGTTGGCGCTATGCTGTGCACGTGAAGGCTGAGTGAAAAAACCGTCAACTGCGGTATTTTTCCTCAGGGCTGGCACCGTGCGGGCAATCGCCTTAAGCTGCGCCTGCCGCGCACCACTGCGAAGCGCCGCACAGGAGAACCCGATGCGCATTCTTTTGGTTGAAGACAACCGCGATATCCTCGCCAACCTGGCCGACTACCTCGGCATGAAGGGCTACACCGTCGACTGCGCCCAGGACGGCCTGTCCGGCCTGCACCTGGCGGCCACCGAACACTACGACCTGATCGTCCTCGACATCATGTTGCCGGGTATCGATGGCTATACCCTGTGCAAGCGCCTGCGCGAAGACGCCCGGCGCGATACCCCGGTGATCATGCTCACCGCCCGTGACCAGCTGGACGACCGCCTGCAGGGCTTCCGCTCCGGTGCCGACGACTACCTGCTCAAGCCGTTCGCCCTGTCCGAGCTGGCGGCGCGAATCGAGGCGGTGCTGCGCCGGGCCCAGGGCGGAGGGCGGCGTACCCTGCAGGTGGCCGACCTGAGCTACGACCTCGATACCCTCGAAGTCACCCGCCAGGGCCGTCTGCTCAAGCTCAACCCGGTCGGGCTCAAGCTGTTGGCGGTGCTGATGCAAAAGAGTCCGCACGTGCTGCGTCGCGAGGTGCTGGAAGAGGCCCTCTGGGGCGACGATTGTCCCGACAGCGACAGCCTGCGCAGCCACGTCCACCAGCTGCGCCAGGTGATCGACAAGCCATTCGAGAAACCCTTGCTGCATACCGTCCATGGCGTCGGCTATCGCCTCGCCGAGGGCCGCGATGGAGTTTAAGCAAAGCCTTGCCCAGCGCATCATCATCGCCTTCGCGCTGATGAGCGCCCTGGTGGCGGGAGCATTCGCGTTCGGCATCGTCGGCACCGTGCATCTGGTCGAGGAACGGCTCATTTCCTCGGTGCTAGGCGGTGACCTGCAGCGTCTGCTGCGCATGGACAGCATCAGCGACTGGAGCCACCGGCCGCGCCCCGACCAATTGTTCTATTTCAGTGGCGGGCGTGACGATTTCGAGTTGCCCAAGGACCTGCGCCACCTCGACGAGGGTTTCCACGAGGTGTTCCGCGACCAGCTTTCCTACCACGCCATGGTCGAGATCGTCGACGGCCGGCGCTATGTGCTGTTGCAGGACCAGAGCGATTTCGAGGAGCGCGAGCGCGTGCTGTTCGCGGTGGTGGTGGTGGGCTTCGTGCTCAGCCTGGCGCTGGCAGTGACCCTTGGCTGGCTGCTGGCGCGCCGGGTGATGGCGCCGGTCATCCGCCTGGCGCGCCAGGTGCGCCACCGCGACCAGTTGCTCGGCCTGGCCCCGCCCCTGGCGCCCGATTATGCGGCCGACGAAGTTGGCCAGCTGGCCGTGGCCTTCGACGATACCCTGGGCCGACTGCGTGACGCCTTGACCCGTGAGCGACTGTTCACCAGCGATGTCAGCCACGAGCTGCGCACCCCCTTGATGGTGCTGGCGACCTCCTGCGAGCTGCTGATGGAAAACCCTGCGCTGGACAGCCGCTCGCGTAACCAGGTGGAGCGTATCGCCCGGGCGACCGAAGAGATGCGCGAACTGGTCAAGACCTTCCTGATGCTGGCCCGCGCGCAGCGCGACGAAGGCGCGGTGGCCTCGCGCGCGACCCTGCGCGAAGTGGCCGACGAACTCATCGGCGTGTGGCGCGACACCATCGAGCAAAAGGGCTTGGCCCTGTACTTCGATGGCCGTGTCAGCGCCAGCCCGGTGCTGTACAACGCCACGTTCCTGCAGTCGGTGATGGGCAACCTGCTGCGCAATGCCGCGCACTATACCGACAGTGGCTATATCCGCCTGAGCCTGGAAGCCAACGGCTTCAGTGTCGAGGACAGCGGCGTGGGCATTCCGGAAGAGCAGCGCGAGGCGATGTTCCAACCCTTCGTGCGGGGTAACGAACGCCGCGGCGAAGGCTTGGGCCTGGGCTTGTCGCTGGTGCAGCGGATCTGCGACGACCAGGGCTGGCGCGTGACCCTGACGGCGACCTCGCCCCATGGTTGCCGCTTCCAGGTGGACCTGAGCCGGGGCCCGGCGAAGCCTGACGAAGGCGGCCACGCGGGGTAATACTTGGCAACATACCCCGGAGCAGATGACATTTTTTTCACACGGGCATGACCTGATTCCTACGCTCGCTTTCCTAAAGTCAGCGGATTGGAGTCAGGAGATGCTCAAGTGCGTAGCCCCATCAAGCTCGAATTTTCCGACAAGTACGACCAGCAGCACGCCCGTGAATATTTCATGAAGCACCAGGATGGCCTGGCCCGGCGTCTGTCCCACAAGCGCGACGAACAACTGGCCCGGCGTGCCCTGGCCCTGGCCGGCGAGCCGGGGCTGGTGCTCGATCTGCCGTGCGGTGCCGGACGCTTCTGGCCGTTGCTGGCGGAAAAACCGAACCGGGTGATCATTGGCGCCGACAATTCCGAGGCGATGATCCAGACTGCTTGCGCTTCGCAGCCAGCCGAAGTGGTGGCGCGGGTACGGCCCTTGCAGACATCGGCATTCGACATCGACCTGCCGGACAACGCGGTGGACAGCATTTTCTGCATGCGTCTGTTCCATCACATTGGCGAAGCGGCCCATCGTAGGACTATTCTGTCGGAGTTTCAGAGAGTTAGCCGTGACAGCGTGATTCTTTCGCTGTGGGTGGACGGTAATTTCAAGGCGTGGCGGCGCCGCAAGCTCGAACAGCGACGCAGCGCCAAGGCCCAGCAGGACAGTTACCAGAACCGCTTCGTGTTACCGGCGGAAACTGTCGAGCAGGAATTTGTTGACGCGGGCTTCCGCATCCAGGAACGGCTGGACTTCCTGCCGTTCTATGCCATGTGGCGAGTCTACGTATTGCGCAAGGGGTAGTGTTTGATGGTTGTAGCCCAGAATGGGGAATCTCGGTTCGATTACTTCTGGCGCCAGCAAGGTGAATGGGTCGAGGAACCCAACCAGCGGCGCGGCGGGGAAAGTGGCGTGCAACGCCTGAACGATGCCGACGGACACTTGCTGTACGCCAAGCGCCAGGTCGGGCATATCTATCGCAGCCTGCGCTATCCGTTCGGCCGGCCGACCGTGCTGCGCGAACTGGATGCGCTGCACAGTTTCGAGCAACTCGGTGTGCGCGTGCCGCGCATCGTCTTCGCCGGTGCCCAGCGTGATGCCGAGCATCAGTGGCAGGCCCTGCTGGTCAGCGAGGCCCTCGACGGTTTCGTCGACCTCGACACCTGGATGGCCGAAGGCGCCTGGGAGCGCTATCCGCAGGTGGTGCACGAGCGCATGCTCAAGGACCTTGCCGACAACCTGGCGCGCATGCACCTGGGCCACTGGCAGCACGGCTGCCTGTATGGCAAGCATGTGTTCGTCAAGATAACCGGCGCTGGCGAGCAAGCCAGGGCCGAGGTCGCCTTGCTCGACCTTGAGAAGTGCCGACGGCGTATCAGCTGCCAGCGCGCAGCCTCCAATGACTTGCGCCAGCTACGTCGCCATTCGTCGTTCAATGAAGCGCAATGGCAAACCCTGCTCTACTTTTACCAGATGGCGTTTGGCAGCGCTGTCAAAGGTTTAGAGTGATGAAACTAGAAATCGCACGAGCTTTGTTCCTGTTGGCCGGCCTGGCGGTGACCACCGTGGCGGTGGCTGCCTGGGACGAACCGCGGCCTGTGGTGTTCAGCAAGGCCGAGATGGCCGAGCAGTGCCCGTTGCCGCGCACGGTGAAGGTACAGCAGACGGCGCAGCCGGATCATGATCTGTTGCTGTTCCTGTTTGGCTTGCGACAGGGCTTGCGGCCTGTTGGCTGAGTGACTGTGCGAAGTGTTCGAGGCCCGGCAATTGCCGGGCCTCTGCTTTTGGTCAGGCAACCACTGGCTGCTTGGCTGCTGTCCTGTGCGCCAGCAGCGTGTAGATGCAGGGCAACACGAACAAGGTGAACAGGGTTCCGATCGACATGCCGGTCGCAATCACCGTGCCGATGTCGAAGCGGCTCACGGCGCCGGCGCCTGTCGCCAGGATCAACGGCACCATCCCGAATACCATCGCTGCGGTGGTCATCAGCACCGGGCGCAGGCGAATGGCCGCCGCTTGTTCCACCGCCTCGCGTGCCGTCAGTTGGCGCTCTTCGCGCAACTGGTTGGCGAACTCGACGATCAGGATGCCATGCTTGGTGATCAGGCCGATCAGCGTCACCAAGCCGACCTGGGTATAGATGTTCATGCTCGAGACACCCAGGAACAGCGGCAACAGCGCCCCGCAGATCGAGAGCGGCACCGTCACCAGGATCACCAGAGGGTCGCGGAAGCTTTCGAACTGCGCTGCCAGTACCAGGAAGATGATCGCCAGCGCCAGGCCGAAGGTCACCCACAAGGCACTGCCTTCCTGCACGAACTGCCGGGCCTGGCCGGCATAGTCGAACGAAAAGCCCTCCGCCGCTTCTTCGCGGGCGATGTCGCGCACGGTCTGCAGGGCCTCGCCCATGCTCACCATCGGCACGCCCTGGATGATTGCCGAATTGAGCTGCTGAAACTGGTTGAGCTGGCGCGGCCGGGCACGGTCGCTGAGGCTGATCAGGGTCGACAGTGGCAGCAGTTGGCCTTGATCGTTCTTCACGTAGTAGTTGTTCAGCCAGCCGGGGTTGTCGCGGTAAGGACGCTCGACCTGGGCGATGACCTTGTAGCTGCGGCCTTCCAGGGTGAAGCGGTTGATCTCGGCCTCGCCCAGCAAGGTCGCCAGGGTACCGCCCAGGGTGTCCATCGACACGCCCATCTGCGCGGCCTTGGCCCGGTCGATGTCGACGACCACCTCGGGTTTGTCGAAGGCCAGGTCGATATCGAGAAAGGCGAACTTGCCCGAGGCCTGGGCGCGCTCCTTGACCCGTTGGGCGACCTCCAGCAATGCCGGATAGTCGCCGGCGGTGTTGATCACGAACTGGAAGGGCAGACCCTCGCCGGTACCGGGCAGCGAGGGCAGGTTGAAGCCGAAGATCTGCAGGCCGCTGATCTCCTCGAGCTTGGCCTGCACTTGCGGCAGCAGCTCCATTTGCGTGCGCTCGCGCTCGTTCCAGGGCTTGAGCAGGAAGCCGCCGATGCCGCTTTGCACGCCGTTGAAACCGTTGATCTGGAACGACGAGTAGTATTCCGGAAAGGTCTTGAACAGCGGCGTGAACTGGTCGGTGTAGGCGTTCAAGTAGTCGAGATTGGCCGGCTGCGGCGAGCTGCTCATCATGAAGATCACCCCTTGGTCCTCGTTGGGCGCCAGTTCGTTCTGGGTGAATTTGAGCAGTACCGGGATCAGGCACAGCACCAGCACGGCGAACACCAGCACCACCGGCCGGCTGTCGAGGGTGGTATGCAGCAACTGCTGGTAACGTACCTTGAGGCGCTCGAAGAGCGTGTCGAGGCGGTGGGCCAGGCCGCTGGCGTTCTGTTCCGGGCGCAGTAGCAGCGCGCACATCATCGGCGACAGGGTGAGGGCGACGATGCCCGAGATCACCACCGCACCGGCGAGGGTCAGGGCGAACTCCTTGAACAGGGCGCCCGTGAGCCCGGTGAGAAAACCGATGGGCGCGTACACCGCAGCCAGGGTGATGGTCATCGACACCACCGGCATGGCGATCTCGCGGGCGCCTTCCAGCGCCGCGTCGAACGGCGACTTGCCTTCCTCCATATGGCGGTGGATGTTTTCCACCACGACGATGGCATCGTCCACCACCAGGCCGATGGCCAGCACCATCGCCAGCAAGGTCAGCAGGTTCAGCGAATAGCCCATCATCTGCATGAAGAACAGTACGCCGATCATCGACAGCGGGATGGTCACCACCGGGATCAGCACCGAGCGCAGCGCGCCGAGGAACAGGAAGACCACGACGATGACGATCAGCACGGCCTCGCCCAGGGTCTTGATCACCTCGTCGATGGAGGCCTGGATGAACAGCGTGGCGTCGTAGGCGATCGATACCTTGAGCGCGGAGGGCAGCTGGCTTTCCAGCTCGGGCATGACCTTGCGCACTTCCTTGATCACTTCCAGCGGGTTGGCCGCGGGGGTGGCCTTGATGCCGATGTACACCGAGGGAATGCCATCGAACGAGCTGACCGTGTCGTAGTTTTCCGCGCCCATCTCGACCCGGGCCACGTCGCCGAGCAGCACGCGGGTATCGCCGGAGGTCTTCACCGGCAGGGCGGCGAAGGCCTCGGCCGACTTGAGTTCGGTGCTGGCATTGATGCTGGTGACCACGTACTCGCCCTTGACCTCGCCGGCGGCGGCGAGGAAGTTGTAGCGGCGCACGGCATTGGTCACGTCGACCGCCGAGAGGCCGAACCCGGCCAGTTTCACCGGATCGATCCAGATGCGCATGGCGAACACCTGGTTGCCGAGGATCTCGGCCTCGGCCATGCCCGGCAGGGTCGCAAGCTTTGGCTGGATCACCCGTGACAGGTAGTCGGTGATCTGCGGGTTGCTCATCTGCTTGCTGTAGAAGCTGATGTACATCAGCGCCGAGGCATCGGCAGCTTCCTTGGCCAGAACCGGATCCTCGGCATCCTGGGGTAACTGGTTGCGCACTTCGTTGGCCTTGGCCAGCAGTTCGGTGAACAGGCGGTCGCTGTCGGCGCCGATGCGCGCGTAGATGGAGATCACCGAGAAGTTCTGCCGGCTCACCGAGGTCATGTAGTCGATGCCCTCGGCGCTGGCCAGGCTCTGTTGCAGGGGCTGGGTGATGTAGCCCTGGATGGTCTCGGCGTTGGCCCCGGGATAGGCGGTGGTCACCGTGATCAGGGCGTTTTCCATCTGCGGGTATTGGCGGATCTGCAGCTTGCTCCAGGCCTGTACGCCGAGCAGCAGGATCAGCAGGCTGACCACGCAGGCCAGCACCGGGCGGCGGATGAACGGGTCGGTGAGCGCCATGCCAGCCTCCTGTCAGTCCTTTGCCGGCGAGCGTTGCTCGGGCTTGAGGGCCTGGTCCTTGCCGATACGGATGGCCGCACCGGGCGTCAGTTTGAGCTGCCCGGCGGTGACCACCTGTTCGCCAGCGCGCAGCCCTTCGCTTACCACCACCACGCCATCGCGACGCTCACCGGTGCGCACGGTGCGTTGCTCGGCGGTCAGTTGCGGCTGGCCCTGGTCGTCCTGCTCGGCTTGGCCTTGCGGGTTCTTCTTCGCTGTGGCGACATACACCGAGTTGCCATACAGGGTGTAGGTAATGGCGCTTTCCGGCACCACCACCTGCGGCTGCGGATCGGGCAACAGCACCAGCAGGCTGGCGAACATGCCCGGCAGCAGTTTGCCGTCGGGGTTGGCCATGGTCGCGCGCACCAGCAGGTTGCGGGTGGCTTCGTCGACCTTGGGGTTGATCGCGCTGAGGCTGGCGGGGAAGGTCTGGCCCGGATAGGCCGCCACCTGGACCAGCACCTGCTGACCCTGGCTCAGGTGCGGCAGGGCCTGCTCGGGCACGTTGAAGTCGACGTAGAGGCTGGACAGGTCTTGCAGGGTGGCGATCACCGTGCCACTGGCCAGGTAGTCGCCGACATCGACCTGGCGGATACCGATGGTGCCGCTGAAGGGGGCGTTGATGCTTTTCTTGGCCAGCGAGGCCTTGAGCTGATCGACCACTGCCTGGTTACGTCGGTACTGCGCGGTCAGGCGATCGAACTCACCCCTGGAGATGGCCGAGTCACCGACCAGCTGGCTGCCGCGGCCATAGTCGACCTTGGCCAGGCCCAGGTCGGCCACGGCGGTGCCGAGCAAGGCGGTTTCCTGGTCGCTGTCCAGCTCCAGCAGCAACTGGCCGACCTTGACCCGCTGGCCGGAATCGAAGTGCAGGGTCTTCACCGTGCCGGCCTGCTCCAGGCTCAGCTCGACGCCTTGCAGGGCCTTCAGGCTACCGACGGCCGGCAGGCGCTCTTGCCACAGGCGTTCCTCGGCCAGGGCGGCCGCGACGGTGATGGGCGGCTTGGGGGCAGTGAACACCTGGATCTGCCGGTAGATCGAGAAGGCTTTGTACCCCCCCAGCGCCAGCACGATCAGCAGAACGACGGCCAACATGATGAGCATGCGGCGGCGCAACATAGGTCCGATTCCTTGGCTGCTTTGTTATAGGTTCTGACACGACAACGGGCGATCCTGCCCACGTGTGGATGGGGGAAGTATTGACTGTTTTTGGCGCGGGGGGAAATGCATTGCCTGAGCGGGCCTCTTCGCGGGTAAACCCGCTCCTACAGGATCTGCTCCCGGTTCGAAATGGGTGAAGATCCTGTAGGAGCGGGCTTGCCCGCGAAAGGGCCGGTTCAGACAGACGAACGATCAGACCAGGTGCAGATGGTTGTCCCAGAACCCCGATGGCAGGTTCATCGGCTGCGCGACCGGGTCCGCCTTGCGGCAGTCGTAATAGCGGCAACGGCCCTGGCCGGACGTGACCACGAAACCATCCTTGACCGCCCCGACCCCGGCGCAATCGGGCATCGGCGCATCGAGCCGCACCGCGCCGCTGTCCAGGTCCCAGACGAACAGCCGGTTGGCCCGTGGCGCGGTCAGCGCCACCAGGCGCAGGTCGCTGTGGATGGCGACGCTGGCGGTGTACTGGGCCATCGACTGCAGTTGCCGCTCCGGCACCGGGAACGCCTTGAACGGCTCGCCCGGACGCTTGATCGCCAGCAACTCGGCGGTGGTGTCGGCGTCGCCCATGAACTGCTGGCAGGCGGCGATGGTGCCGTCGCTGCCCACCGCGAGGTGGCGTACGCTGTTCATCTGCTGGGCCAGGGTCTCCTTGCTCAGCAGGGTGCCGTCGCGCTGCATCAGGACCAGGCTCGGCTCCATGGCGTCGAGGTTCATCTCGACGCGGCTCTCGGCCTCGGTGCGGATGCCGCCGTTGGCTACGATCAGGGTTTCGCCATCGGGCAGCCAGGCGACTTCATGGGGACCGATGCCGTGGGTCGGGATCTCCCCCGTGTACTCCAGGCGTTCGCCCTCGAAACGGTACACACCCAGCACGCCACGGCCTGGGTCGGTGGTGTCGTTCTCGGTGGTATACAGCCATTCACCGTCCTTGTGGATCACCGCATGGCCATAGAAATGGCGATTGGGCTGCGAGACGATGGTTTGCAGCAGGCGCCCGTCGCGCAGGTCGATCAGGTAGCTTTCGGTGCCTGGTCGGCGCGCGACGAACAGGGCGATCGGCCGCTCGGGGTGGTTGATGATGGCATGGCAACGCTGGCCCACCTGGGTGCTGAACACCTGGGTGCCGTCCAGGCGAAACCCGACCGCATAATGCTTGCCGTCGCCGTCATCACGCGCCGACAGCAGCAGGGGTTCGCTGCCTTTGTTGCGCAACAGGCTCCAGCCGCCCAGGGTCAGGGCGCTGAGCAATACACTACCGAGTTTGAGGGCCTGGCGTCGCAACATGATCAGTCACCGTCGTTGGCATTGAAGCCCAGCTGGATGTTCAACGCCTTGGCCAACTCACCCTCGTGCAGGCGGTGGACGACGTTGAGGCTGTCGTAGATCTGGTTGAGCGCCTGCATGCCGGCTTCGTCGGCCAAGAGCTCGCCCAGGGTCTTCTGGTTGTCGGCCAGCAGTTTGAGCGAGGTAGCGTAGGCGTCGTCGATCTTATCTGCCAGGGCCTTCTGATCGCTGGGCAGCAAGCCGCGCAGGCCCTGGTTGTCGACCCCGACCCAGACGGCCTGGGCAGCCTTGAGGGTGGCTTCCAGACTCCGGATCGACGAGTGGCTGCGCCAGGCTTCGGCCTGCAGCGGCTGCGGGATACCCTTGCTTTGGCGGCCCATCGGCGCGCCGAGCTTCTTCTTCAGGGTATCCAGGGCGGTGACCTGGGAGCGCAGCAGGTCGGCGATCGCCTCGTGGGAATCGGCATAGCGCTGGTTGGGGAACTTGGTCATCTGCGAGAGCATGCCGTCGGTGCTGTTCCAGCCCTTGAGGATTTCTTCGGCCAGGGCCTTCTGATGCTCGCCGATGGCGACCAGCAGCGGGCAGTAGCGGGCCTTCTGCTCGTCGCTGGCGACGTCGGGCTTGCTGTCGAACAGGATGTACTCGTAGGCCGACAGGCCGCGAACCACCACACTGGCCTTGCTCAGGCTCTGGGTGTCGATGGGTTTGTCGCCGTTGACCAGTTGCTCGACCTGGCGGCCGACCAGGTTCTTCTTGTCGGGCCAGAACTGCACCTGCCAGGCGCGGTTGCCTTCGGCCAGCGGGCCGACCAGCAGGGGTTGCAGCTCGGCCCAGGCCTTTTGCGCGTTGAGGAAGTCGGCGCGAGCGGTTTCCAGGCTTTCCTTGCCTTGGCAGTAGGCCAGGGCGCTGGCTGCGAGCCCGCGGTCGGCTTCGACCCAGCGGCTGTAGGTCGGCAGGATCACCTGCTTGGCGATCGCCGCCGAGGTCACGGCCTGCTGGTCCTGCGGCGAGCAGGCGCCGAGGGCGAGTGCGGCGAGGCTGGTGAACAACAGTTTGGGTCGGAACATGCCCGGCTCCTTGCGCGTTAAAGTGAGTTCAGGAAGGCCAGCAACGCGGCGCGCTGCTCGGCATCGAAAGCCAGTACGTGGTCGCGCGCGGCCTGGGCTTCGCCACCGTGCCAGAGCACGGCCTCGAGCAGGTTGCGGGCACGGCCGTCGTGCAGGTATTGGGTGTGGCCACTGACCGTTTCGGTCAGGCCGATACCCCACAGCGGCGGGGTGCGCCAGTCTTGGCCATTGGCGGCGAATTCGCTGCGCTCGTCGGCAAGCCCGGGGCCCATGTCATGCAATAGCAGGTCACTGTAGGGGCGGATCAGCTGGTTCGCCAATGCCGGCTCGGCGGCTTGGCTGGCGGTGGTGAATTGCGGGGTATGGCAGCCTTGGCAACCGGCCTGGTGGAACAGGTTCTTGCCGGCCAGCACCTGCGGCGAGTCGACGTCGCGGCGCGCCGGCACGGCCAGGTTACGGGTGTAGAAGGTGACCAGGCGCAGAATGTTGTCGCTGACCTCTTTCTCGCCGTCGGCGCCATCGCCGTTGGGCTGGGCCAGGCAGTCGGTCTGCGCGGCGGTGCAGTCGTCCTTGGGTTGCAGGGTGCTGGTCAGGCCCATGTCGCCAACGAAGGCGTGCACGTTCTGCTGGTTGACGTTGGGTTGCCCGGCCTTCCAGCCAAAGCGCCCGACCACGGTCTTGCCCAGGGCGTCGTCCCAGACCCGGTTGGCGCGGCCGCGGATGCCATCGTGGTTGCGGTCGTCGGGGTCTTCGCCGGCGAGTATATCGGCTTCGGGGATGGCTTCGAGCAGGCCGAGGCCGATCATCGGCGGTGCCACGCGGGCGGAAAAACGCGTGTCCGGGTGCATCGGCCCGTAGCCCAGCTGGGTGATCTGCAGGGTCGGGCGCCGCAACTCCACCTGGTAACCGTCGGCAAAGCGCACCGGCACGGGCTCGTAGCTCATGCGCACCTTGCCTTCCGGCGCCACGCCGGGCACGGCCATGTCCTGCAACTGGGTGCCATAGGTTGGCTCCGGCACCACGCCGAGTTGCTCGATGACCTTGGCGTAGTAGGGCTGGTCGGGGATCGACAGGCGCACCAGCATCGACACCGCATTGTTGCCATCGGGTTCGGGTGGGTGGCCGCGGCCATCGCGGATGTGGCAGTTCTGGCAGGCGTTGGTGTTGAACAGCGGGCCCAGGCCGTCGCGCGCGGTGGTGGTGGAAGGGGCGATCACCCACGGATTGCGGAAGAAGCTGTTGCCCACGGCGAAGTCCACGCGCTGCTCGGGCGACAGATTGGCCGAGGGCATGGAAAAAGCGTTGCGGTCGCTGCGTTTCACCGTCGCCTGGCCGCCCGACAACGCTTCGCCGGGCTCGGCCTGGGTGAAACGCGGAGCGTCGTCACAGGCGGCGAGGGCGAGGGCCAGCAGCAGGCAGGGGAGTCGGGAGAGCGACAAGGACATCTACGATCCTGGGCGAGAGCGAAAAAACCGGCGAGCAAGCTTAGCAAAGTGAGAAAGATTGAATAAGAGCAATTTGCAATTGCTGCATGAAAATGGTGGCTCGAAGGCTAATGCTGTTCACTTAAGTTTTACATCGTCGGCATTGGGGCCGCGTTGCGGCCCATCGCGACACAAGGCCGCTCCCACACTGACCGTGAAAGCCCCTATCTACAGGGCAAGCATGGACAATGTGGGAGCGGCCTCGTGTCGCGAAAGGGCTGCGCAGCAGCCCCTGCATGCTTAAGTGAACTCGTTACCGCGGATTCACCAATCAGAATTCGTGATCGGCGGTGTCTGGGTTCAGGTTGTCGATGCCCAGCTTGCCCGCAGCCTGCTCGATCGAGCCCGTCTGCTTGACCAGGGAGGCGATGGCGTCACGCACGATCTGGTTGCCGGCAGCATTGTCAGGCGCGATCAGCTGGTCGTAGTGCTCGCCCTTGAGCGCGTGGTCGACCATGACCTGGATCTTCGCCTCGGTGGCTTCCAGGTCGGCTTTCAGGGTCGCGTCGGCGGCCGGATCGGCCTTGGCCACCAGCGACGACAGGCTCGGGCCGGTCATCTTGGTGCCGTCGGTGCGGGTGTACTCGCCCAGGTAGACGTTGCGGATGCCCTTGGCGTCGTAGAAGTGCGAGTAGTGGGTGTTGTCGCTGAAGCAGTCCTGCTCGTCTTCAGGCGAGTTGGCTTCCAGCGAGACCTTCATGCGCTCGCCGGCCAGTTCGCCCAGCGACAGGCTGCCCATGCCGAACAGCATCTTGCGCAGGCCGTCGGTCACAGGCTCGGCTTCGAGCTTGGCGCGGTAGTTGTCGGCGACGTTCGGCGCCCAGTTACCGACCATCTCCTCGAGGTCCTGCACCAGCAGCTGGGTGACCGCCTTCAGGTAGGCGCGACGACGCTCGTTGTGGCCACCGGTGGCACCTTTGCCTTCGAGGTAGTCGGAAGCCGGACGGGCACCGGCGCCTGGGCCGGTACCGTTGAGGTCCTGGCCCCAGAGCAGGAACTCGATGGCGTGGTAGCCGGTAGCGACGTTGGCTTCGGAGCCGCCCAGCTCGTTCAGACTGGCGAGCTTCTCGGGAGTGATGTCCTTGACGTCGACTTTCTCTTCGCCGACCTGGATCTCGGTGTTGGCGATGATGTTGGCGCTGGCGGCCGGGTTGCCCAGGGCGTGCTCGTAGCTCTTGTCGACGTAGTCGATCAGGCCTTCGTCCAGGGGCCAGGCGTTCACCTGGCCTTCCCAGTCGTCGATGATGGTGTTGCCGAAGCGGAACGCCTCGCTCTGCAGGTACGGTACGCGAGCGGCGGCCCAAGCAGCCTTGGCGGCTTTCAGGGTGTCGTCGTTGGGGTTGGCCAGGAAAGCGTCGACTGCGGTCTGCAGGGTCTTGGCGGTGCTCAGCGAGTCGCTGTACACGGCGTAGACCATCTCGGCGTAATGCTTGACCACGGCCTTGGCGGCCGCTTCGTCGACAGCGCCCGGCGCAGCGGCTGCGGTGCTGGCGGCAGCAGGCGCCTGAGTTTGCGGAGCGGCTGCCTTGTCATCCTTGCCCTCGCCGCAACCGGCAAGAGCGATGGCGATGGCCAGCAGACTGGCGGAGGCCAGAGGCATTCGAATCATTATTGGTTTTCCTGCGTCGTGTGGTTGGACGGTGTGCAGTGGCATGCGAAACGGCAACATCATGCGAAAGATTTGCATTTGCTGTAAAGGGGGCTATGCGCATATTCGTGTAATTGCAGGTGTTGCGATGTAACCGGTTGTGGGGCTACAGCATCGAGGCGTGGTTGCGCTGGGCCTGCTTGAGGTAGTGGGTCACTTCCCGGGCCAAGAGGGGTTTGCTGTAGTGGTAGCCCTGGCCCTCGTGGCAGCCCTGGGCGACGATGTAGGCCTCCTGCTCGGCGGTTTCCACGCCTTCGGCGATCACTTGCATGCCCAGGCTCTTGCCCAGCTGGATGATGGCGCGAACGATGGTCGCGTCGTCATCGTCGTCGAGCAGGTCCTGGACGAAGCTCTTGTCGATCTTGATCTTGTCCAGCGGCAGCGACTTCAGGTAGCTGAGCGAGGAATAGCCGGTACCGAAGTCGTCGATGGCGATCATCGCCCCGGAACGGCGTAGGCTCAGCAGGTGCTGGGCGGCGGTGCTGATGTCCTCCATCAGGCCGGTCTCGGTGACTTCCAGCTCGAGGCTGCGTGGTGGCAGGCGGTAGGCCTGCAACAGGTTGTTGACCACGCGTGGCAGCTCGCTGTGGTGCAGTTGCACGGTCGACAGGTTGACCGCCATGCGCAGCTCGCAGAAGCCCAGGTCGTGCCATTCGCGCAACTGCCGGCACGCCTGGTCGAGCACCCATTCACCGATGGCGATGATGCTGCCGTTCTGCTCGGCCAGGGGGATGAACTGGTCGGGTGGAACCATGCCCAGCTCTGGGTGCTGCCAGCGCAGCAAGGCCTCGACGCCGACCACGCGTTGGTCGCGGTAGCTGACCTGGGGCTGGTACACCAGGTACAGCTGGTTGCGCTGCAGCGCTTCGCGCAGGTCTTTTTCCAGCTCGCGGCGTCGGCGCATCTCGCTGTCGACGCTGGCGATATAGAACTGATAGCGGTTGCGCGAGCGGGCCTTGGCCAAGGTCATGGTCTGCTCGGCCTTTTGCAGGAGCTTCTCGGTGCTGTCGCCGTCCTCGGGGAACAGGGTGATGCCGATGGTGGCGCGCAGGCGGATTTCCTGCTGGTCCACGGCGAACGGCGCTTCGAGATCGTCGAGGATGCTTTGCGCGAGCTCTGCGGCTTCGTAGGGTTGCTCGATATTGGCCTGGACCAGGGCGAACTGGTCGCCACCGAGCCGCGCCAGGGCGCCCAGGCGACCGCTGTGGGCGCGCAGGCGGTCGGCCAGGGCCAGCAGCAACTGGTCACCTACCTGGTAGCTGAACTGCTCGTTGATGCCCTTGAAGTCGTCCAGGCCCACGCACAGCACCGCCACGCGGTGCTGCAGGCGCCCGCCATCGACGAGGATCTTGTCCAGTTGCGCCTGCAACTGCTGGCGGTTGGGCAGGCCGGTGAGGAAGTCGTACTGGGCCATGCGCTGCAGGCTGTTCTCGGCCTCGTGGCGCAGGTGGGTGTTGCGTTCGATCGAGGCCAGCAGCTGGTTGGCCGTATTGACCCAGATGCCCAGCTCGTTCTTCTCGTGGCCCTTGAGCTGCGGGATCTGGTGCTGGCTGGGGCGGTCGGGGTTGATCTGCGTGAGGTGCTCGATGATCTTCGACAGCGGCTTGGTCAGCAGCCAGTGATACACCAGGTACAGCACCAGGCCCATGGCCAGCGCGCGCAGCACGCCGGAGATGAAGATGATCACGGCGTTGATCAGGAAGTCTTCGCCGTAGTCGGCGGTATCGAGCGTGATGCTCAGGTCGCCGTAGTACTCGCTGTACGGGCCGCGGCCGACCAGGTCGATGCTGTAGGTACGTTCCTGGCCCAGAAACAGGTCGGTCAGCCAGCGCATGGACATGTCGCGCAGGGGCCGGGACTTTTCCGCGAGCATGGTTTCGTGGGGGTGGCCGATCGAGGCCATGCGCACCGACTCGTCCTGGAACAGGCCTTCCATCACCTGCATGCCCATTTCCCGGTCGAGGCTGTACACCGCCTGGGTGGACGGATCGCGGAACATGTCGAGGATGCGCTGGGCATCGTTGTCCACGGTCTGGCGGGTCTTGTAGGTGTCGTAGACGATCTGCGCGCAGCTGAGCACGACGCCGACCGCCAGCGCCGATAGAAGCACGACCCTGAGCAACTTGATCGATAAGCTGTCCCGCAATTCCAGCTTCAATGGGGTTTCCTTAATCCATGCGCATAGCAGCATTTTGCCATCATCGTCGGCAATACACTATCGACCGGTGCCCCTGGGCAGTGCCAACGTCCTGGCTCGCCCCTGGCAGTATATCGGTCGCCAACGCCTGCGGCTTTAGGGCGCTGTGTCCTCTTTCCCGAAGTTTGATGTTAGCGCGCTATCGGTGTGGAGCAAGAGCCGGCGGGAAATCCGTCGGTGGGGCGGGGATTGTTCAGCAACCGTGCGCCAGCGCTTTTGCGCGACGATGAAAAAACCCGGCACAGGGCCGGGTTTTTTCGGTCAGGTCTGAGATGAATCAGGCCTTGAAGGTCTTGCCTTCGAACTGCTCGGCGACGAACGCCCAGTTGACCAGGTTCCAGAACGCCTCGACGTACTTCGGACGCAGGTTGCGGTAGTCGATGTAGTAGGCGTGTTCCCAGACGTCGCAGGTCAGCAGCGGGGTGTCGCCGCTGGTCAGCGGGCAGCCGGCGCCGATGGTGCTGGCCAGGGCCAGGGAGCCGTCGGCTTTCTTCACCAGCCAGCCCCAACCGGAACCGAAGGTGCCGACCGAAGTCTTGGTGAACTCTTCCTTGAACTTGTCGAAGGAACCGAAAGCGGTGTTGATGGCCTCGGCCAGGGCACCGGTAGGCTGGCCACCGCCGTTTGGCGACAGGCAGTTCCAGTAGAAGGTGTGGTTCCAGACTTGAGCGGCGTTGTTGAAGATGCCGCCCGAAGAGCTCTTGACGATCTCTTCCAGGGTCTTGCCTTCGAATTCGGTGCCTGGGACCAGGTTGTTCAGGTTCACGACATAGGTGTTGTGGTGCTTGTCGTGGTGATACTCCAGGGTTTCCTTGGAGATGTGCGGCTGCAGGGCATCGTGGGCGTACGGCAGCGGCGGCAATTCAAAAGCCATGGTGGATCTCCTGATTCAGGTCTGTTTGCGGTTTGCGCAAGGCCGATCACGGGCGGCCCGATGTGCGTCGGCGAGTTTGTACTCTTTTTGCGACGCGAGGGCTGGATCATAGCACCGGCCCAGGCGCATAACCACGCAACAAAGATAGGGAATAGAGGTTCCAGAGCGGCCCGCGGTTGCCGATCGGCGGCATGCGGGTCTGTGGGTCAGTTGAAGATCAACTGCGCTGCCACCGCGAACATCATCACCGCGACCATCAGGTCGAGCATCCGCCAGGTGGCCGGGCGTGCGAGCCAGGGTGCCAGCCAGGCCGCGCCCAGGGCCAGGGTCGAGAACCACACCAGCGAGGCGCTCGCCGCGCCGGCCACGTAGGCGCCGGGCACGCTCTGCTGGGCACCGAGCGAGCCGATCAGCAACACGGTGTCGAGGTACACGTGAGGGTTGAGCAAGGTGACCGCCAGGGCACTGAGCAGCACCGCCCGCCGTGAACGCGTGCCCTGGCCTTGCTGGTGCTGCAGGCTCTGTTTGGAACAGGCACTGCGCAGGGCCTTGGCGCCGTACCAGATGAGGAACACGGCGCCACCCCAGCGGGCGATCGCCAGCAGCGTCGGATTGTGCGCCAGCACCGTGGCCAGGCCGAATACCCCGGCGGCTACCAGGATGGCGTCGCACACCACGCACAAGGCTGCCACCGGCAGGTGGTGCTCGCGGCGCAGGCTCTGGGCCAGGACGAAGGCGTTCTGCGCGCCGATGGCCATGATCAGGCCGAAGGCCACGAGCATGCCATTCAGATAACTTTGCCACATGGTGGGAATACTCCGAGAACGCCCTGGGAGGGGCGTGCAATGACGTTGGGATGCTGGCCATTGTGCGAGTCGGCGGTGTATAAGAAAAACAAATAATGCTGATCCGTCATTAGGGAAATCGATGTTCGACTACAAGCTGCTCGCTGCCCTCGCGGCGGTGATCGAACAGGCCGGCTTCGAGCGCGCCGCCCAGGTTCTGGGTCTGTCGCAATCGGCGGTGTCCCAGCGCATCAAGCTGCTCGAGGCGCGGGTCGGCCAGCCGGTGCTGGTGCGCGCCACGCCGCCAAGCCCCACCGAGGTGGGGCGGCAGTTGCTCAACCATGTACAGCAGGTGCGGCTGCTCGAGCGTGACGTGCAGCGCCAGGTACCGGCGCTTGGCGAGGAAGGTGTGCCGGAACGCCTGCGCATCGCCCTCAATGCCGACAGCCTGGCCACCTGGTGGGCTGGTGCCGTGGGCACCTTCTGCGCCGAGCACCAGTTGCTGACCGACCTGGTGGTGGAAGACCAGGACGTAGGCCTCAAGCGGATGCGGGCCGGCGAGGTCGCCGCCTGCCTGTGCGGCAGCGAGCGACCGGTGGCCGGGGCGCGCAGCCTTGCGCTTGGCGCCATGCGCTATCGGGCATTGGCCAGTCCGCAGTTCATGGCGCGCTATTTCCCACAAGGGTTCCTGGCCGAGCGCCTGGCCAGGACACCGGCGATCGTCTACGGGCCGGACGATTTCCTGCAGCATCGGTATCTGGCATCACTCGGTATCCAGGATGGTTTCCTGCACCACTTGTGCCCTTCGTCCGAAGGCTTCCTGCGCATGACCGAAGCCGGACTGGGGTGGGGGCTGGTGCCCGAGTTGCAGGCCCGCGATCAGTTGGCCACGGGTAGATTGGTGGAAATTTGCGCCGATACGCCCATCGATGTGCCGTTGTACTGGCATCATTGGCGCAGTGGTGGGCAATTGCTCGCGCAACTGACCGAGCACCTGCGGCATACCGCAGGGCAATGGCTGGTGCCGTTGTAGGCGCGGCTGGCGTCTGTAGCATCTGAAATCTGGCAAGGCAGGGTCATACATGCGAATTCTGGTTACCGGGGCAAGCGGTTTCATCGGCGGGCGCTTTGCGCGCTTTGCCCTGGAGCAGGGCCTGGAGGTGCGGGTCAACGGCCGCCGCGCCGAGGGCGTCGAGCACTTGGTCAAGCGGGGTGCGCAGTTCATTCCCGGCGACCTGGGCGATGCCGAATTGGCTCGGCGACTGTGCCAGGGGGTCGACGCCGTGGTGCATTGCGCGGGTGCGGTGGGTAACTGGGGGCGCTACCAGGATTTTCATCAGGCCAACGTGGTGGTCACTGAAAACGTGGTCGAAGGCTGCCTGAAGGAGCACGTGCGGCGCCTGGTGCACCTGTCTTCGCCGTCGATCTATTTCGATGGCCGGTCGCACCTGGGCCTGCGCGAGGACCAGGTGCCGCGGCGCTTCCATGACCATTACGGGCGCACCAAGTACCTCGCCGAACAGAAGGTGTTTGGCGCCCAGGAATTCGGTCTGGAGGTGCTGGCGCTGCGTCCACGTTTCGTCACCGGGGCCGGCGACGCGAGCATTTTCCCGCAGCTCATGCAGATGCAGCGCAAACAGCGCGTGGCGATCATCGGCAATGGCCTGAACAAGGCCGACTTCACCAGTGTGCAAAACCTCAACGAGGCACTGCTCGCCGCGTTGTTCGCCGAGGACCGGGCCCTGGGCCAGGCCTATAACATCAGCAACGGCGCGCCGGTCCCGCTGTGGGATGTGGTCAACTACGTGATGCGCCAGATGCAGCTGCCGCAGGTCACCCGCTATCGCTCCTTCGGCCTGGCCTACAGCGTGGCGGCGCTGAACGAGGTCGCCTGTCTGATGTGGCCGGGCCGACCGCAGCCGACGCTGTCACGCCTGGGCATGCAGGTGATGAGCCGCGACTTCACCCTCGATATCAGCCGGGCCCGGCATTACCTGGGCTACGAGCCGAAGGTCAGCCTATGGACGGCACTGGATGAATTCTGCGCCTGGTGGAAACATCAGCCACTGGGCCAGTGAACCTGATCGGCCGATGATGGTCATCAGTGCGCCGCGCAAGCGGTTTATACTCATGTCCCTTTGCTACTACCGCGGTTGAATGCACCCATGCGTAACGATGCCCGTGATGATTTCGATGACGTACCCACCCTGCGTGCCGGTACCCCGGATGACGATGAACTGCTGCCGGCACACGTGGCGCGCAGCCGCCAGAAGGCCGCACGGCCTGCAGCCACCGGGGCGCTCTGGGCGTTGCTGGGCGCTTCGTTCATTGCCCTGGCAGGCTTGGGCTGGTGGAGCTTCCAGCAGATCTCGCTGATGGAGCAGCAGCTGGTGGCGACCCAGGAAAGCTTCGCTCGGATCAGCGAGGAAGCGGCGGGGCGCTTGCAGGCGATCAGTGGCAAGGTCGATGCCAGCGAGTCGACGGTCAACACCGGCAGCGAAGCGTTGAAGCTGCAGATCCGCCAGTTGCAGGCGAGCCTTGCCGAGCAGGGCAAGCAACAGCAGGGCGTGGCCGGGCAGGCTGGCGACCTGGGCAAGCGCCTGGAACAGGTCCTGGCCGACACCCGTGAGCAGCAAAAAGCGGTGACCGAATTGCAGACCCAGTTGCAGGCCCAGCTCAAGGCCGTGAACGGCGAGCTCGCGGCGTTGAAGTCGGGTCAGGTCGATGGTGGCAAGCTCGATGGCCAGCTCAAGAGCCTGAGCAACGACGTGGCAGCGCTGAAGAAGCAGGGCAACCCGAGTGCGGCGATCGAGAGCCTGGAGCAGGATGTACTGGTGCTCAAGAGCCAGGTAGAAAACCGACCTACGGCGGCCGCAAGCGGCGCCTCGGTGCAGGAGTTCGATGCGTTCCGTGGGCAGACCACGCGTAACCTGAACACCCTGCAAAGCCAGATCCAGAACCTGCAGCAGCAGATCAACGCCCGGCCTTGAGGTCGGTTGCGGGGCCATCGCCGGCAAGCCGGCGCCTACCGGCGATGGGCGGGGTCACATCCGTGGGTAGTCGATGTAGCCCACCGGTCCCTTGCCGTAGAAGGTTTCCGGATGTGCCTGGTTCAAGGGTGCATCCACTTCCAGCCGGGCCGGCAGGTCCGGGTTGGCGATGAACGGCACGCCGAACGCCACCGCGTCTGCCTTGCCGTTGGCCAGGGCGGCCGTGGCACTGGCTTTGTCGAAACGCTCGTTGACGATGTAGGGGCCGCCGAACGCTTCCTTGATCAGTGGGCCGAGGCTGTCGTCGGCCTCTTTCTCTCGCGAGCAGATGAAGGCGATGCCTCGCTTGCCCAGCTCTTGCGCCACATAGGTGAAGGTCTCGGCGCGGTTGGCATCGCCCATGTCATGGGAGTCGGCACGCGGCGCCAGGTGCACACCGACGCGGCCGGCACCCCACACCTCGATGGCGGCATCGGTGACTTCCAGCAGCAGCCGTGCACGGTTTTCCAGCGAGCCGCCGTAGCGGTCGCTGCGCTGGTTGGTGCTGCTCTGCAGGAACTGGTCGAGCAGGTAGCCGTTGGCGCCGTGGATCTCCACGCCATCGAAGCCGGCGGCCTTGGCGTTTTCCGCTGCATTGCGATAGGCCTCGACGACGTCGGCGATTTCTTCGGTTTCCAGTGCGCGTGGGGTCGGGAAGTCGGTCAGTGGGCGTACCAGGCTGACATGGCCCTTGGGCTGGATGGCGCTCGGGGCCACCGGCAGCTCGCCGTTGAGGTAGCTCGGGTGGGAGATTCGCCCCACGTGCCACAGCTGCAGGAAGATACGCCCACCCGCGGCGTGCACGGCGCGGGTGACGTTGGTCCAGCCGCGTACCTGTTCGTCGTTCCAGATGCCCGGGGTGTCCGGATAGCCGACGCCCATCGGGCTGACCGAGGTCGCTTCGCTGAGAATCAACCCGGCGCTGGCACGTTGCACGTAGTACTCGGCCATCAGCGCGTTGGGTACCCGGCCCTCGTCGGCGCGGCAGCGGGTGAGCGGGGCCATGATGATGCGGTTGGGCAATTGCAGGTCGCCCACGGTCAGGGGGCTGAACAGCGTGGTCATACGGTTTACCTCGCAAACAAGAGTGGAAATCAGAGTGTCTGGCGCAGCTGTTCGAGGAAGGCCTGGATGGTTTCCTCGTTGCGTTTGAAAAAGTGCCACTGGCCGATCTTCTGGCTGCTGATCAGGCCGGCGCGCTGCAAGGTGGCCAGGTGGGCGGAGACGGTCGACTGCGACAAGCCGCAGCGTTGGTCGATCTGCCCGGCGCACACGCCTTGCTCGGTACTGTGGTACTGGTCGGGGAACTGCGCGGCGGGGTCCTTCAACCAGTTGAGGATTTCGCGCCGCACCGGGTGGGCCAGTGCCTTGATGATGTCGTCGAGATCGAGTGCCATATCGCTTGCCATGGTTCAGGCCTGTGGTATCACGGTGTATCGAATTTTTCCGAAATATAAATCGGTATTTCGCGATAAACAAATACGAAGGGGTTCTGAGCTGATCAGCAATGGCTATATCGGGGCGCGGCGATACAGGGAATGGCGGTGCTAGAATGCGCGCATGAACTACCTCGCGCACCTGCACCTCGGCGGCCCCGCGCCGCAACAACTGCTCGGCAGCCTGTACGGCGATTTCGTCAAGGGCTCGCTGGAGGGCCGCTTCGCTCCCGAGCTGGAAGCGGCGATCCGTTTGCATCGACACATCGACAGCTATACCGATCGGCACCCGCTGGTGCTGGCGGCATTGGCGCGCTTTCCGCAAGCGCGGCGGCGCTTTGCCGGGATCGTGCTGGATGTGTTTTTCGACCACTGCCTGGCGCGGCACTGGGCCGATTATGCCGAGCAGCCGCTGGAGCAGTTCACCGGGGACTTTTATCGGGTGTTGCTGGCCGAGCCCCAATTGCCAGGGCGGCTGGCGCGCATTGCGCCGTTCATGGCGGCGGATGACTGGCTTGGCGCCTATGGCGATTTCGCGACCCTCGAGCAGGTGTTCAACGGCATAGCGCGGCGGTTGTCCCGGCCGGAGGGGATACACGGGGTGATGGGGGAACTGGAGCGGTTGTATGAGCCGCTGTTGGCGGATTTTCGGGAGTTCTATCCGCAGCTGCAGGCGTTTGCGGCGGCGGGGCGTGCGGCTGACAGTTAAGCCTGTGTCGGCCCTTTCGCGGGGCAAGCCCGCTCCCACAGACACTCCATAGTTGTCAGGTACTGTGGGGTATCTGTGGGAGCGGGCTTGCCCCGCGAAAGGGCCGACACAGACAGTGGATAACTCAGGCCGCCCGCGCTTGCCGCCGCGGCGCCACCTCGACCTCCTCGACCCCGAACAACGCTCCATGGATCGCCTGCTGCGCCTGGAACGCCAAGGCCGCGCGCTCCTTGCCCACGCTGCCGATCGCCGGCAGCAACTGGATCCGTACCTGCCCCCGCGGCTCGGCGAACAAGCGCATCAGGTGCGAGACCAGGTCATCGTCGCCAATGAACGGTGCAATCGGGTCCATCTCGCCATTGCGCAGGTACTGGATCGCCACCGGCTGCAGCGCCATGCCACGGTCGATGGCGCCGGCCAGCAGGCGGCCGTGGAAGGTGCGCAACTGGCGCCCGTCGGTGGTGGTGCCTTCGGGGAAGATCAGCAGCGGCCGGGCCAGCCCCAGTTGCTCGCCGATCTGCTCGCGCAGACGCTGGCTGTCGCCACCGCCACGGCGGATGAACAAGGTGCCGGCCTTTTCGGCCAGCCAGCCCGCCAGCGGCCAATGGCGCACTTCGGCCTTGGACAGGAACGACAGGGGCAGGAGCATGCCGAGCAGCGGGATGTCGGTCCAGGACACATGGTTGCTGACCCACAGCATCGGCCGTTGTGGCAGTTCGCCGCTCACCTGCACCTCGAAGGGCAGGGCGGCGACCAGGCGTTTCATGAACAGGCAGGCCCAGCGCTGGCGATGCGCGAGCGAGGCTTTCAGCCCCAGGCGCTCACCGACCGCGATGACGCTGGCCATGCACAGGCCCAGCAGCAGGACCAGGATCAACCGGGTGAGGCGGGCGATCACCCGCAGCTTGGGCATCAGACCGCCGCCTTGAAGTGACGGGCGTAGCGCGGGCAGAGGTCGTCGCGCTTGAGCAGGATGAACACGTCGGCCACTTGGAAATCCTCGTCCCAGCAAGGCTCGCCGCAGATCTTCGCGCCCAGGCGCATGTACGCCTTGAGCAGCGGAGGCATCTCGGCGATGACATTGCCGGGCAGGGCCAGGTTGGGCAGCGGCTTTCTGGGCTCGGCGCGCAGGTGTTCGGTGCACAGGTAGCGTTCGCGCAGGCGCTGCATCACCGCATGGGCCTGCACGCCGCCGTCCTGCATGGGGATGCTGGCGCAGCCCATCAGGTAACTGTAGCGGCCTTCGTTGAGCACCTCGGCCAGTTCGCCCCAGAGTACGGCGATGGTGCCGCCGTTACGGTAGTCAGGCGCCACGCAGGTGCGACCCAGTTCGAGGATCGGGCCTTGCAATTGCAGCAACCCGTGCAGGCTGAATTCCTCTTCACTGTAGAAGCGGCCGAGGCTGCTGGCGGCCTGGTGGTCGAGCAGGCGGGTGGTGGCCACCAGCTCGCCGGTGTTGAGGTCGCGAACCCCGATATGGCGGCAGTGAACGTCGTATTCGTCCATGTCCAGGCCCTGTTCGGCACCTTTGAGCTTGGCCTTGAATTGCGCGCTGAACACCTTGTAGCGCAACGCCTGGGCTTCCTGCAGGGCCGTGGCGCCGACCAGGCGTTCGGCTTGCAGGCGGCGTGCGTTGCTGTTGTCGCCAGAGTGAGCGATCCGAGTCATTGCGAGTCTCCCTAAGCTAGCCAAGAGGGTTGCGGCCGGTCGGCTTTGTTGTGCAAAGTCAGCCTAGGTAGATGCAGTGTCACGCCTGTGAACCTTTGGTGATGCTTGCATGACACCCCGCGACACCATTCGGCCGCACCCCTTGAGAGGAGCCTTCCATGGCCTGGTTGCAACGTCTCAACGATCCGTTCCGTCATCCCTTCGCAGGCACGCTGGGCGAGACCTATGGCGCCTTGGGCGAGCGGCTGGGCGCGGTCGCGCCATTCGAGCTGGCGGTGCTGGGCGGGCGGTCCATGGCAACGCCGGGTCTGGCCTTCCTGGTCGGCTACCAGGCCGCCTTGCGCGTGCTCTGGCCCAGCGCCCCGGCTGGCCTTGGTGCGCTGTGCGCCACCGAGCGACGCAGCGTGCGTGCGGCCGACATGCAGGTGCGCCTGGATGGACTGCGCCTTAGCGGCGACAAGGATTTCGTCACCGCCGGGCTGGACGCCGAATGGCTGCTGGTGGCGGCGCGCAGCGAAGGCCAGGGCGATGCGCCGCGCCTGAGCCTGGCGGTGGTCTACCCAGGAGAGCCAGGTGTCAGCCTCGAGGCCTTGCCGACCTTGCCGCTGATGCCCGAGGTCGGGCATGGCCGCCTACGCCTGCAGCAGGCGGCGTGCGAGTTGCTCGCCGGGGACGGCTGGGACGACTACGTGAAACCGTTTCGCTCGCTCGAAGATTTGTACGTGCTGACGGCGTTGACCGCTTGGTTGTATGGCGTGGGCCAGGCATGCGCCTGGCCGCAGGAATTGCGCCTGCGTCTGCTGGGATTACTGGCGGGCTGTGCCGAGGGCAGCCGGCAGTGCGCCGACAGCGTGGGTTGTCACTTGCTGCTGGGCGGGCTGTTCTCGCAGTTCCAGGAGCTCCGCGGGGCGATCGACAAGGCGCTGCTGGCGGGGCCGGAGCAGTGGGCACAACTGTGGCAGCGGGACCAGGGGGTGCTGGCGTTGGCCACTGCAGCGCGAGAAAAACGCCTGGCCAAGGCCTGGGAGGCTGCAGGATTGTCATGAAGGCCTGAAAAGCTGTGTGATCCATTGGATCCGTGGGCTGCTTTGCAGCCCATCGCCGGCAAGCCGGCTCCTACCTTATCCTGTGTAGGAGCCGGCTTGCCGGCGATGGGGTGCGCAGCGGCCCTGAAAAGGCCCCCGCATGCTCAAGATCCTGTACACGATCATCGGCCTGTTGACCCTACCCGCCTGGGCCGAGGACTGGCCCGTCGACCACACCGCCATCGACTGGAAGGCCGTCGACGCCTACGCCTTCCCCCGGCGCAACCCCTCCGAGCGCAGCGGCATCCGCACTGATGCCCTGCTGATCATCCGCGACGGGCGCATCATCCACGAGCGCTACAGCGCACCTACCCGCGCCGACACCGCGCACCTGACCTGGTCGGTCAGCAAGAGCGTGCTGGCCACGCTGCTGGGTGTGGCCCAAGGCCAAGGCCGCTTCCAGCTGCAAGATCCGGCCGCACGCTTCTACTCCCCCATGCAGGCTCACCCCGAGGTCACCCTGGCCGATCTGCTGCATTGGGCCAGTGGACTGGATTGGCAGGAAGACTACGAATACGCGCCGCTGAAGTCGTCGGTGGTGGCGATGCTCTATACCCGTGGGCGCCACGACATGGCCGCCTACACGGCAGCGCGCCCTGCTGCCCAAGCGCCAGGCACGCGCTTTCTCTACTCCAGCGGCGACAGCAACGTGTTGGCCGCCGCCCTGCGCGGCATGGTCGGTGAGCAGGCGTATGCCGACTATCCCTGGCGAGCCTTGTTCGAGCCGCTGGGCATCACCTCTGCCACCTGGGAACGCGATGGCAGCGGCACCTATGTCGGCTCTTCCTATCTCTACCTGACGGCCCGCGACCTGGCGCGTATCGGCCTGCTGATGCAGCGTGACGGGCATTGGGGCGACCGCCAGCTGCTGCCGGCGAGCTGGGTCGCGTTCAACACCACCTCGTTCGCCCAGGCCAAGGCCATGCCGGGCGAAGCCAACCCCGGCGGCCACTGGTGGCTCAATCAGCCGTTGGCAGGCGGCCAGGCACCCTGGCCGGACGCCCCGAACACGACCTATGCCGCGCTCGGCCATTGGGGCCAAGCGCTGTACGTGCTGCCCGCGCAACAACTGGTCATCGTGCGCTACGCCGACGATCGAGACGCCAGCTACAGCCACAACGAGTTGCTAAGACGCGTGCTGGCCGCAGTAGCCGGGGAGCGGCCATGAAGCGGCTGCTGTGGCTGGTGCTGATCATCCTGATCGGCTGGGCCTGGTATGAGCGCCAGGCGCTGTCGGACTTTCCACGGATCCTCTCGGCATACTCGGCCAAGGAATATTGCTCGTGCCGCTTCGTGATGGGCTTCGACCAGGCCTATTGCCGCGGCTATGTGCAGCAATGGCTCCCCCTGGCCTCGCTCGTGGAAGACGGGCCGCAACGGTTGGTGACCGCCGAAGGGCTGGGCCGGCGAAATCAGGCTCGGTGGCAGGGTGGGCGCGAGGGCTGCCGCTTGCTGCCATGAGGGCGGTTGGGTAAGGTTGGCGCCTCGTTTCATGAGATTCGCCATGTTCAAGCTGCCCCGTATTCTCCCCGCATTGTTGCTGGCATTCTGCCTGCCCGCCCACGCCAACTGGCACCTCGATGGCGAGTCGTCTCGCCTGTCGTTCGTCACCGGCAAGAACGGCGACACCGCCGAGGTGCACCGCTTCCTGGTGCTGCACGGCAGCGTCGATCGCAAGGGCACGGCCAACCTGCGTATCGAGATGGACTCGGTGAGCAGTGGCATCCCCCTGCGTGACGAACGCATGCGCGACGATCTGTTCGAGGTCAAGCAGTTCGCCGAAGCCACGGTCAAGGCGCAGCTCGACCTCAGGCCGCTCAACGACCTTGCCGATGGTGCGCAGATCGAGCTGCGCCTGCCGCTGACGGTCACCCTGCATGGCCAATCGCACAGCTACAACGCACTGCTGCTGGCCACGCGCCTGGACCAGCGACGCTTCCAGGTGGTCACGCTGGAGCCGCTGGTGCTGCGCGCCGGGGACTACGACCTGATGCCGGGCCTGGAGAGCTTGCGCAAATTCGCCAAGCTCAAGTCCATCAACCCGACGGTACCGGTCAATGCGGTGCTGATCTTCAACGCCCGCTGACATGCCGGGGCCGGTCTTCCCCTGGCGCGAAGGAAACCAGTTCGAGCTACTGGTCGATGGCCCGGTATTCTTCCCGCGCATGCTTCAGGCCATCGAACAGGCCGAATACCAGGTCGACCTCGAGCTGTACCTGGTCGAGGCCGGCGAGTGCGCGCAGGCGGTGGTCGAGGTGCTGGAGCGCGCGGCTCGGCGCGGGGTGCGGGTGCGTTGCCTGTTCGACGACTATGGCTCGTTGGCCTTCGGCACGGCGCTGCGCGAACGCCTGACCGAGGCCGGCGTCTACCTGCGCTTCTACAACCGCTTGCGCTGGCGCCGGGGCTTTCGCAATCTCTACCGCGACCACCGCAAGCTGCTGCTGGTCGACGAACGCTGGGCGGTCGTCGGGGGCACCGGGGTTACCGATGAGTTCTGGACTCCGGGTCACGCGCAATCGGAGTGGCACGAGGTGATGGTGCGCATGCAGGGGCCGGTAGTGATCGACTGGCAACTTCTGTTCGACCGCCAGTGGCACGCCAACAACCGCCGTACCGCCTGGCGCCCGGCCGAGGGCTTCGGTCTGCCGCGCTTGCCCAAGGTGCCGGCGCAAGGGCAGGGCATGGGCCGGGTGGCCTATGCCGACGCCCGCCAGCACCAGGACATCCTGCACTCGCTGGTGCGCGCGCTGAACAGCGGCAAGCAGCGGGTATGGCTGGCCACGCCGTATTTCCTGCCCACCTGGAGCGTGCGCCGCTCGCTGCGACGGGCGGCCGGCAAGGGCGTCGACGTGCGCCTGCTGCTCACCGGCCCACGGACCGATCACCCCTCGGTGCGCTACGCGGGGCACCGTTACTACCCACGCTTGTTGCGCGCCGGGGTGAGGATCTTCGAGTACCAGCCGTGCTTTCTGCACCTGAAGATGGCGCTGGTGGACGACTGGGTGAGTGTCGGCTCCTGCAATTTCGACCACTGGAACCTGCGCTTCAATCTGGAAGCCAACGTCGAGGCGCTCGACCCGGCGCTGACCGCTGCCGTGCTGGCCAGTTTCGAGCGCGATTTCGCCCAGAGCGAGGAAGTCGACCTCGACCACTGGAACGCCAGGCCCCTTTGGCGCCGGGTGAAACAGCGGCTATGGGGCTGGCTCGACCGGTTGGTGGTCAATCTGCTCGACCGTCGCAACTGATAGCTACTATCTTGCATTGACTGTTCACAGGTACTGCCAGGAGCGGATGCGATGACGGCGAAGAAGATTCTCATGTTGGTGGGTGATTACGTCGAGGACTACGAGGCGATGGTGCCGTTCCAGGCACTGACCATGGTCGGCCACACCGTGCATGCGGTTTGCCCCGAGAAGGTCGCCGGGCAGACGGTGCGTACCGCGATCCATGACTTCGAGGGCGAGCAGACCTACAGCGAGAAGCCGGGGCACAACTTTGCCTTGAACTACGACTTCGTCCAGGTGCGTGCCGAGGGCTACGACGCCTTGCTCATTCCCGGTGGCCGAGCGCCGGAGTATTTGCGCCTGGACGAGCGGGTGCTGGCGCTGGTCAAGGCCTTCGACCAGGCCGGCAAGCCGATTGCAGCGGTATGCCACGGGGCGCAGTTGTTGGCCGCAGCCGGCGTGCTCGAAGGCCGCGAATGCAGCGCCTACCCGGCCTGTGCGCCGGAGGTGCGCCTGGCGGGCGGGAAGTTCGTCGACATCGCGGTGGACCAGGCGCATGTAGACGGCAATCTGGTCACGGCACCGGCCTGGCCGGCGCATCCGGCATGGCTGGCGGCGTTCCTCAAGGTGCTCGGGACGCGTATTGCCTGAAGGGCCGATGCTGCGGGCCCGGTAGCGGTCCTGGAACAATACCTGTCGTGCAGGGGAAAGGCGGCGCAGCGGTGCGGGTGATAGGGTTTGGCTACGAGCCCGGTTTAGCCGAGCGTGTCATCCACTACGACAAAACGACCGCCAAGCATGGAAATCCGCCTGTTGCACGGCGCCGCTATCGCGCCTTACATCGATGACCTCGCTCGCCTGCGCCTGACGGTGTTGCGTGAGTTTCCCTACCTTTACGACGGAAACCTGGAGTCCGAAGCCGAATACTTCTCAACCTACGCTGGCTCTGGTCGCAGCCTGGTGGTGCTGGCCCTGGACCAGGGGCAGGTGGTCGGCGCCTCGACGGGACTGCCTTTGGTGGATGTGGCCGAGGCGTTTCAGCAACCGTTCCTGGGTCAGGGCCGTGACCCGGCCAGCGTCTACTATTTCGCTGATTCGGTGGTAACGCCGCAATACCGGGGGCAGGGCCTGGGTGTGCGCTTTTTCATCGAGCGCGAGTCTTACGCCCATAAGCTGGCCGAGTTCGACTACTGCGCCTTCTGCACCGTGGAACGCCCGGCCGGTCATCCACGCAGGCCGGAGAATTACAAGCCGCTGCATGGCTTCTGGCGCAACCGTGGTTTTCTGCATGAACCGTCGCTGCGTACCGCCTACAGCTGGCGAGACCTCGATGACCCCGAGCTGTCGGCCAAGATCATGTCGTTCTGGCTCAAGGCGCTGCCGGTGTGATCCGCCTGGCTGCCAGCGCGGGTTCACTGCGGCAAGTAGATGTTCCATATGGCGTCGACACGTCCTGCCGAGCCCGCGCGGAGCTTGAGGTGTGAAGGCAAGGTCGCCGTTTCGGAGAACACGCGACCATGCCCGCTGCCTTGAAGCATGCTTTGGATCGAGCCGGGAAAGTCCTCGAAGATGGTCTTGCCGAACGGGGCAATGGTGGGCCACCGTATGGCGTTGGCGACCTGCTGCGCGGCCCCGGTGTCGCATGCCCGGCAGGCAATCAGCAACAGATGGCTGTCAGGATTGCTCAGGCCGGCCTGGGTGAACAGATCCAGTTCCGGCTTGATTTCCAGGCGGGCTAGCTCGTCCGCTGGCAACCAGCCGTGGTGCTTGGAAAGCAAAGTGCCGTCGGGCGCACCATGGGTAATGAACGCAGGCGTCCCTTTGCCGTCGTAGTCGGGGAAGAAGAACACATCCTTGGTCTGGTCCTGTGCTGAACCCTTGAGGCTTGCGGGCAACGCTTTGGCTTTGCTGGCACTCTTGCTCGCCCCCCTGCCTACCAATCTTCCGGCCTTGGCTGTGACTGCCGAGGCGGCCTTGGGCGCGATTTCCAGCGCCGTCCCTGCCAGGCCGGTGCCCAGTGAGACCCAACCGAGAATACCGGCTGCCTTGGAGTCCTTGTCGACCGCTTCGAGCACCGTCGAGGCGATGCCGGTGCCCAGTGACACCGCGCCGAGCGTCGCGACCGTGATCGAAGCTGCACCGCTGGCGGTCAGCGCGCCCAGGCCGCCGGCTGCTACAGCTGCGAAAGCCGGGGCGGCGGCGCCGAAGCTTGCCACCGTGGCTACGGCACCGAGCACCAGACCGATACCGGCCACTAGCCAGTTCCACCAGGCGTGTCCGTCTGGGTCGATGCGGTTGACCGGGTCGCCACCACAATAGGCATAGGCATTCAGGCCACCCCGGCCGAACGGGCTTTCGCTGTCCGGGGCGAGGAAGATCATCAGCAGCGGGTCGTAGGGCCGGTAGCCGGCGGGGATGTACCAGCCGCTGAGCGGTTCGCGGCGTTCGCCGGTGTAACCGAAGGGATTGTCGGCCGGGCTCGCTTGGCCCGGCTCGGCGCCGTGGGCGGTGTAGCGGCGGCTGCGCAGGCTGTTGTCGGCCTCGACCCGTACGCTGCCCTGGGCATCGCAGCCGAGCAGGGTAGTGAGGCCCTGACGCACCCCGGCGCGCAGGCGGGTGACGGCGAACAACTGGCCGGCGTCGGCGGCCAGGTGCGTGAGCTCATCGTCACGTCGTTCATGGGTCAGCTGGCCGGCGCTGTGGAAACTGCGGCTCAGCACGCCATCGACGCGGCGGTCTGCCAGGTTGCCGCTGGGGTCGTAGGCGTACTCGCACACCTGCCCGCGGTACTCGACCCGGGTCACGCGGTCCTGGGCATCCCAGCTCAACCTGCGGCCGAGGCTGTCGGACTGCAGCCGGCCGCGGGCGTCATAGCGCAGCTCGATGCGTGCCGGCCAACTGCGGTGAGTGTGGCTGATGGCGCTGACCTGGCAGGGATCTTGGGCGTTGTCGTAGTGATATTCAGCCTCGTCGCGGCTGCCGTCGACGTAGCTGGTCACCACTTTGGCGTAGCCATCGAGCGGCGTCAGGGTGAAGCGTTGCTCGACGACGCGATTGCCGAACGGGTCTTCAGGCGCCACGGCCGGGTCGGCGCTGTAGTGGCTCAAACGCCCAAGCAAGTCGTAGTCGAACCGCTCGCTGCCTTTGCGCTCGTCGTCTTGCCAATGCCGGGCCACGACTTGGTCGAGGTCGTTGTAGGTCAGGGTCTGCGCCTGCTGACGGACCGTTCCGGCGAGCGTGGCAGTAAAGGTACGCGTGCGTTCGCGGCCAAGACTGTCATAACCGAGCTTTTGCAGAAGTTGGTTTCCGCTGACGGCATCGACAGTGGTGTAGCTGTGCGGCCGGGAGAACACGTCGTAGGCGATGGTGCTGGTCACCGAGCCGACTTCGATGCGTTGCAGTCGGCCATGCGCATCGTAGTGGCGGTTATGTGCGGTGTTGCTGGCATCCTCGAAGCCTAGCAGCAGCCCCGCGAGGCTGTGGCGCCAGCGGGTGACATGCTCGGCGCCGTCGATGCTCCAGGCTTCGCTCTCGGGCTTGCCGCTGGGCTTGTAGTGCAGTGTTTGTTGGCCTAGCGGGCCGCTGGCGCTAGCCAGCAGGGCCAAGGCCGGGTCGTAATCGAAGGTGCGCGTAGGTTCGTTGGCCGGTTCGATACGCGCGACCTGGTTGTCCAAGGCGGCGATGTAGCCGAACTTGACGCTGCTGGCGTCGGCCAGGGTGCGGGCGCTGGGTGGCAGTTGCCCGCGGGTGTAGTGATAGTCGACGGTGCGGCCGCCAACGTTGAGGCTGAGCGGCCGGCCCAGGCCATCAAAGCTTCGGCTGCCCAGTGAAGTCGGCTCGAATGGTGGAGGTGTGGTCATATTGGCACCTGCTGAATCAGAACAAAGGCGTACTGCTAACGTGGATAGAAAATTCTGGGCACGGCAAAGCCGATGTTGCTGTCAGGTGCCTGGAATGGGATCACGTGGGGTAATGTCGATTTTTGATACAAACCATTACTGGGACCGAAGCTATTGCTGAGCCGTATCGGTTGATTCAGATCGCTGGGTGGCGGTATCAGAAGCGCGCCTTCGAACGCTTTTACCGGGCGCTTCAGAGCATTCGCTACATTCTGTGCCGCGCAGGTATTGGCCCCGTGGCAGGAGAGGAGGACGAGGGGTTTGTTGGGGTCGGCGACGTAGTCCGGCAGTTGATTCAACCGCGGCGCGATATCACGCCGAGCGACTGCACCCGCGCTGCGGTGCTTGCCGAAGGTGTCATCCAGCCACCCGATATTCGAACCGTGGGTTTCAAACGCTGCTTCCGAGCTGTTGAGCAGGTTGCGGTGAAACGCGACATCGACTTTGTTGGTTTTGGGGTTGATCAAGAAAATATCGCTTTGCCCCACCGTCTGAATCGGCGCTTTGAGGCCTGGGCTGGTCTTGGCCCGGCCAATCGACCTGCCTAGTTTTGCCGCGGCGCTGGCCGCCTTGGGTGCTATTTCCAGCGCCGAACCTGCCAGGCCAGTGCCGAGTGACACCCAGCCAAGGATTTCGCCGGCCCTCGAATCCTTGCCAGCGGCCTCAATGACCGTCGAGGCGATACCGGTGCCCAGCGACACCGTACCGAGCGTGGCCGCCGCGATTGAGGCTGCACCGCTGGCGGTCAGCGCCGCCAAGCCTCCGGCGCTCAAAGCAGCGACCGCCGGCGCCGCCGCGCCGAAGCTTGCCACCGTGGCTACGGCACCGAGCACCAGACCGATACCGGCCACTAGCCAGTTCCACCAGGCGTGTCCGTCTGGGTCGATGCGGTTGACCGGGTCGCCGCCACAATAGGCATAGGCATTCAGGCCACCCCGGCCGAACGGGCTTTCGCTGTCCGGGGCGAGGAAGATCATCAGCAGCGGGTCGTAGGGCCGGTAGCCGGCGGGGATGTACCAGCCGCTGAGCGGTTCGCGGCGTTCGCCGGTGTAACCGAAGGGATTGTCGGCCGGGCTCGCTTGGCCCGGCTCGGCGCCGTGGGCGGTGTAGCGGCGGCTGCGCAGGCTGTTGTCGGCCTCGACCCGTACGCTGCCCTGGGCATCGCAGCCGAGCAGGGTAGTGAGGCCCTGACGCACCCCGGCGCGCAGGCGGGTGACGGCGAACAACTGGCCGGCGTCGGCGGCCAGGTGCGTGAGCTCATCGTCACGTCGTTCATGGGTCAGCTGGCCGGCGCTGTGGAAACTGCGGCTCAGCACGCCATCGACGCGGCGGTCTGCCAGGTTGCCGCTGGGGTCGTAGGCGTACTCGCACACCTGCCCGCGGTACTCGACCCGGGTCACGCGGTCCTGGGCATCCCAGCTCAACCTGCGGCCGAGGCTGTCGGACTGCAGCCGGCCGCGGGCGTCATAGCGCAGCTCGATGCGTGCCGGCCAACTGCGGTGAGTGTGGCTGATGGCGCTGACCTGGCAGGGATCTTGGGCGTTGTCGTAGTGATATTCAGCCTCGTCGCGGCTGCCGTCGACGTAGCTGGTCACCACTTTGGCGTAGCCATCGAGCGGCGTCAGGGTGAAGCGTTGCTCGACGACGCGATTGCCGAACGGGTCTTCAGGCGCCACGGCCGGGTCGGCGCTGTAGTGGCTCAAACGCCCAAGCAAGTCGTAGTCGAACCGCTCGCTGCCTTTGCGCTCGTCGTCTTGCCAATGCCGGGCCACGACTTGGTCGAGGTCGTTGTAGGTCAGGGTCTGCGTCTGCTGACGGACCGTTCCGGCGAGCGTGGCCCTAAAGGTACGCGTGCGTTCGCGGCCAAAACTGTCATAACCGAGCTTTTGCAGGAGTTGATTTCCGCTGACGGCATCGATAGTGGTGTAGTTGCGCGGCCGGGAGAACTCGTCGTAGGTGATGTTACAGGTAACGTCGCCCACCACCACCTGGATGAGGCGGCCAAAAGCATCGTGTTGACGCGTGTGGTTTATCTGGCTGGGATCTTCGAAGCCTAGCAACCGGCCGCTGAGGCTGTGGCGCCAGGTGGTAACGTGCTCGCTGCCGTCGACGGCCCAGCGATTGGTGCTGGGCTTACCGCTGGCAGTGTAGGTCATGCGCTGGGTGCCCAGCGCGCCGGTAGCCGAGCTGATCTGCGCAAGGAGAGGGTCGTAGGTGAAATTATTGGCGGGCTCGCCGTGGGGTTGGATTTGCTCCACCACGTTGTCCAACGCTGCCAGGTAGCCGAAAGTGATGCGGCTGCCATCGGCAAAGGTGTTGGCACGGGGCGGTAGCTGTTTGGTCGAGTAATGGGAGAGGGTGGTGCGACCACCAATGACGACGCTGAGCTGACGACCTAGGCCGTCGAAGTTCTGCGTGCCGATAAGGCTTGAAATAGACATGGGCATTTGACTCTAAATGGCTTATGGAAAATAGAGGGACGATGTGGCGAATCGCCTATCGCTTCGATCAACGAAGGGGCCTTTGGCACCCTTCAATCGCTCCCAGAAGCCGATGGACTCCGTTGGCAGATTCGAATGGCGAGCGTGGTTGGTAACCCTCAGGGACTGGGAAAACTGCGGATGTGTCGTATAGATGGGTTGCGCGTAGCCTCTGACGGGGCGCTGCAATGCCGTCGCCACTTTTTGCGCGGCCCCCGAAGACCCGCCTTCACAGGCCAGGAGAATCAGTTCCTTGCCTTGCGGATAGTTCACCTGTCGGAGCTGAGGTTCGATGTCATTGAGCGCAACCTTCAGGGCGCTCCGATATCGCCCTTGGCCATTCATCAGCTTGCTGCTGAACGGATGGCCATGGGTTTCAAAGGCAGCCGTGCCGGTGCCGAGGAAGTTTTCGTGGAAGACGACGTCATGGTTGCCGGGCTTGGCTTCGAAGAGCACGCTGGAATCACCAATCCTTTGCGCTGGCTGCCTTCCTGCGCTTGGCCCTGCCGACTTGCCCGAGCTACCACCCGCCTTGCGCGCCGTGCGGCCAACCAAGCGGCTGGCCTTGTGTGACGCGTGAGCCAGGCGAGGGCCTATTTCAACCGCACTACCGGCCAACCCCGTGCCCAGCGAAATCCACCCCAGGACGCTGGCTGCCTTGGAGTCTTTGTCCACCGCCTCCATGATGGTCGACGCGATACCGGTTCCCAGTGAAACCGCCCCAAGTGTCGCTGCGGTGATGGACGCCGCGCCGCTCGCTGTGAGTGCGCCAATCCCGCCGGCGGCCACTGCGGCGAAGGCCGGTGCGGCAGCGCCAAAACTGGCGACCGTAGCGACAGCGCCGAGCACGAGACCGATGCCGGCCACCAGCCATTTCCACCAGGAATGGCCGTCTGGGTCGACGCGGTTCACCGGATCGCCGCCGCAGTATGCGTAGGCATTGATACCGCCGCGGCCGAACGGGCTCTCGCTATCAGGCGCGAGGAACATCATCAGCAGCGGATCATAGGGGCGATAGCCTGCTGGGATGTACCAGCCGGTCAATGGCTCCCGGCGCTCCCCGGTATACCCGTAGGGGGTGCTCAGGGCGTGTGGCTGGTCCGGTTCGGCGCCATGGGCGGTGTACTGGCGCAAGCGCAGGGCCTCGTCGGCCTCGACAAGCACGCTGCCCTGGGCATCGCACCCAAGCAGGGTGGTATTGCCCTGGCGCACGCCTGCGCTCAAGCGTCCCAGGGCGAAAAGTTGGCCTGCATCGGTCACGATGCGGACGACATCGTCGCCGCAACGTTCATGGGTCAACTGACCGGCGCTGTGGAAACTGCGCGTGAGCACACCGTCGACGATCCGATCGCTGAGTTCGCCGCTGGGGCTATAGCCGTATTGGCAAGTGGCACCCTGGTAGTCAACCTTGCTCAGGCGACCCTGGGCATCCCAGCGCATGCGGCGCCCCAGGCTGTCGCCGACAAGCCGGCCACAGGCATCGTATTGCAAGGTTATCTCGCAGGGCCAGGAAGTATGGCTGTGCTCGATGCGCGTCGGTTGGCTCGGGTCTGCCGGGTTGTCGTAGTGGAATGTCGCGGTGTCGCTGCTGCCATCGGCGTAGGTCGAGATCACCTGCTCGTAGCCATCGAGCCTATTAAACGTGAAGACCTGTTCGATCACCCGATTGCCAAAGGGGTCCAGGGGCGCGATTTCGGGCGATGCCGTGTAGGTGTGCAGGCGGCCACACACGTCATAGCCGAAGGTTTCCACGCCGTTGCGTGCGCCGTCGTCCCACACGCGCCTGGCAACTTGGTCCAGGTCGGTGAAAACCAGGCTCTGCTTCACGGTGCGTTCGGTACCGCAGGCCAGGGTGACGTGGCAGGTCCGCATATGCTCACGGCCCAGGTGATCGTACACCAGCCGCTGCTCCAGGCGGTTGCCGTTGTGCGTGTCATGGGTCAGGTAGCAAGTCGGTCGGGAGAACTCGTCGTAGTGGATACGCGTGAGCACACTGCCTGTGGCGCACTGCTGCAGCCTGCCAAAGTCATCGTAGAGGCGTTGATGATCGGCGCCCTCGGCATCGATGAAGCCTAGCGATCGGCCGGTGAGGCTGTAGCGCCAGTACGTGGTGTGCGTGGTACCGTCGATGGCCCAGCTGTCGTGTATCGGCTTGCCGCTGGGACTGTAGGTGATCGTCTGCGTACCCAGCGGACCGCTGGTGCTGGCGATGAGTCCCAGGTTCGGGTCATAGGTGAACTGGTGGTCAGCCTCGCCCTCAGGCTGGATCCGCGTAATGGCATTGTCCAGCGCGGGCTCGTAGCTGAACGCGATGCGCTGGCCGTCGGCGAGCAGGTTGGCGGTGGCCTGCAATTGCCCAGGCCGGTACAGATGCTGCGTGGCCCGCCCTCCGCTTTCGACCCGCAACTGGCGCCCCAGGCCGTCGAAACGTTGACGGCCGAGGACGAGGTTGAGAGGACGGCCAGTCATCCTTTGGCCTCGGGATATTGCAGGCTGACGGAGGTGGGGTGAGGGCCATCGCTGTGGGCTGCATAGGTCGTGACGATGTGCGCGCCATCTTCACGGGTCAAACGTTCGATGCGGCCGTAAGCGTCGTAGCGACGCCGGGTGATACGGGGCGAGTTTGGCTGGTCGCTGGCCAGCAAGTGCTCTTCGATGATGCGGTCCAGGCCGTCGCGAACGAAGCGCGTGGTACGCACCAGACGTCCTTGCTGATCGAGCAGATCCTGGCGCACCGGGCTGCCAGCCAGGTTGACCGAGGTCACCTGCTTCGCGCTGGTCTGGCCTGAAGGCCCCTGCTGCCAATGCTCGGAGCGCATGGCGATCGGGTCCTGGCAGGTGATCGACAGCAGGCCCGTTGGAGCGGTATGGGTATAGATCTGGCCCGAGGCATCGTAGGAGGTTTTACCGGTCAGTTTGAGTGGCTGAGATTGCCCTGGGAACCAGTCGAACTCGGTCGTGACAGTCGTGCGTCCCAGCGCATCGAACTGGGTGCAGCCGACCAGGCGAAACTCACCCGGCGCTTCGTCGCGGTCTTCCAGTTGCACTGCGACCGCGCGGCCTGCGCCATCGAGCCAGGTCCGCCTGCGTTGGCCCGTGGTGTCGGTTTCTTCGAGGCAGGCACGGGGGAGATAACCGAGGATTTCCTGGGGCGCATTGGCGTGGACGAAGGTGTCGTCCAGGTGATAATCGCAACTACGGCTGGCTTGGTAGTCGCTGTCTGCTGCCAGTACGGTAGCGATGATGCGGCCCAGCAGGTCATAGTGATAACAGGTGCGGCTGCCTGCCGCGCTTTCCTCCCAAGCGGTCAGGCCGCTCAGGCGACAGCGTGCCTGTCGGCTGCTGGACCGATTGACTGCGTCTCCTTCGAAGCCCTGAACCACGGTGGTGGTGCTCAGTAGCCCCTGGTCCAGTACATGGTGGTATTCGGTGGTGGTGGTGATGCCATTGAGGGTCGTGCTGGCGCGAATCAGTTCACCGTAGTGCGGGCCGACAGTGCGCTGGTAGGCCTGTACCGTGTGCTCGAGCAGCTTGCCAGCGGAAAGGTCTTCAAGTGCCTCGCTGACGACCACGGTGTGGGCAGGCTCATCGGCGATCAGCGATGGCAGTTGTTCGTAGCGGTAACGTGTACGCAGTATCGGCGCCCCGCCGTGGCTGCCGTCGGCCAGCTTGGCGGGCGTGACGGTTTTGCTGGCCATGTGGCGCACCATGACGGTGCTATCTGGCGGACATTCATCCACTACGCCTGACGCGGGGTAGTACGAATATACTTCGCACACGCCGGTGGGCAAGGTCGTCGACAGCAGGTTGCCGTAGTCGTCGTAACGGTAGGTAGTGGTTTCGGTGCGAGACTCGTCGCTGCCCAGGTGCCGATAGGTAGTGCTGACGGCGTGAGGCAGTTGGCTCGCCGCCGACTGTTGTTCCCAGGTCTTGTCGGGGTCGATGCCATAGGTGTTCGCCGTTTCCACCTCGAAACGTCCCATGACCGTGGTTTCCCGGGTCAACAGGTGGAATCGATCCCACTGCCGGGTGATGGTGGTGAGTGTCTGGCCTTGATGGTCCTTCTGGGTTTCGATGACGCTGTAGCGATATTCCTTGTTGACTTGATACAGGTTGTCGCGGCCAGTGACCCAGTCGAACCTGCCGATGCTGCCATAGCCAAGGAAGTTGGTCTGGCCGATCCAGCGGTAGGTGCGGTGCAGCGCATTCGCTGGGTCGCCAGTGCTGTGCGTCCAACTGGTCACGCGTGGCAGGTACTCGAACGGACCGCCTCGTGGCACACGATGCGTCTGGCGGGTCGACCAATGGATTGTATCGGATGCCCCCAGCGGCCCTTTAACCGACCGCGGAAACAGCAGTTGCGTGCCGTTGCCTACGCTCAGTCGTCGGTAGGCGAAATGGAACGGCTTGTCGATCAGTGATACCTGTACGCTGCTCAGGCGTTGGTTGTTGGTTCTGAATCGCACTGTGCTGGGGCGATCGTCGGGGTCGAGCCGAACGCTCACATCGCCGCCGCTGCGCTCGAATCGGACCAGGGGGCGCTGTTCGTCCCTGACCTCGGCGAGGAAGTCCGACTGTCGGGTGGAGCGCCATTGCAGATGCAGGCGGCGGCCTTCGGGCGAACGCAATTCAGTCAGCACGTAGCGGTTGCTGCGGCCGGCTTGCGTGAGAATCTCTGTTTCGCCGTTCTTGTGGTAGATACGATACTGGCGGGCGTTCAGGCGGGTCACCTGCATGGCCTTGAGTTTGTAGTCGTGGAAGACCAAGGTACCGCCGTTGGACCAGTCGGACTTTTTGTTATCAACTGCGAAGTTCTCACCTGTGCGCAGTTGCAAGGACGAGGCGACCTGATCCACGACCAGGCGGGTCATCAGCAGCGACCAGCCCAACCCATAGCCCAGGTCGCTTTGCGAGGCCAGCGAGTTGAACGCCCAGTTCAGTTGCAGGGCAGGGCCGGCCAGGTTGTTGGCCAGTAGCGAGGGAAGACTGATGCTCAGGTTGAACTGTCCGGTTCGGTCGTTGACCGCAGATTGGACAACGCCAAGAAAGTTGTTCGACTGAGAATGGATTTCAGCGGAGTTGGAGGAGGGCATGGTTGAATTCACCGGATGTTTTTAGATTGCCCATTGCCTGGCAACCGCCCCGGACCCGAAAGCCTCGGAACGGTTGACGAGTCAAGATGGAGTCAAAAGCAGAAAGAAGTGATCAACTTTCGTCTCGGTCGGACACTTTAAGCAGGTTGCCGCCAGCAGCGGGATTCAGCCAAAGCGGATGGCGGTTACCGTATTGGTCGACGTAAGTAACTTTTGTCGAGCCGTTTCGTTTCGGCGACGGTGGTCCCAGGCGCGTGCGTAGGCGAATGGCATGCGCGACACCTCGCGGGGTATTGATCGGAAACGCGATTCTTCGATTGGTGATGGTCAAGTTCGGGTAGATGATTTCCCGGGTATCATTCACTTGATAAGCGGCTTGTTGATAAAAGCCACGAGACTCACGACGGTAGTGCCAGTTGTTTTGGTGGGAGGGCGTGTGTTCACTGTAGCGGATCTGGTAATTAGGGTCGCTGAACCTGAGTTCGTATCGGTCGAGGTCCCAGTTGTCGCCGCTTTTCAAATCGACGCGTTCCACGCTGAAACGATCCGCCCTGAACGTATAGTCTTGAGAAAGCCCGCGCAGTGAAGCAGAACTGTTCGAGCGGCCACTGATCACATCGCCGCCAGTGGCAGTGGCGCGGTTGTTGGTGTGGTACGTTCGACCGCCATAGGTGAGCCTGGCGCCAAGTTTGGTCGTTCCGACGGCCTTGGTGGAAAGGTAGAACGTCCTGCTGCTTCCCTGTCCAGAGAAGTTGGCGTTACGCGAGGTAAAGTGACGCGCGGTGAAGTTGGAAGGATGAAAATCGAAGCAGGGATTTTTGAACCGGGAAATACTGTACTGGCTGGGTGGCAGGCGGGCGCCGGTGTTGTAATCGATGAATTCGACCTGATCCAGAATATGATCAGGCACTTCGATTATCTCACCGCGATGGTTACGTGCTCCCACGACTACGGTGATCGGCGTCTGCTGATAGCCGTTTGCGTACAGCACGCATTGGGTGTTGTCCTGATCACTGTTGAGGCCGCGTACCTGGAAGAAATCCAGGTGAGCGGTCGATGCGGACCTTGGCCTGGGCGCTCGCCGGGTCGTGACCCGCAGATCGACGCGCTGCTTGCCGTCGAAACCGATATTGAGATAGTGAGAGGTCCCGTGCCTGTCCACAGCGTGCAGGGTGCAGGGTCCTTCTCGGCGTGGCGCTCCCGAGAAGTATGGAATATGGTGATCGCCTTGGGCCAGTACTACGAGCTGGCCGTCGGAAACATGGTCGACATGGTGCACTTTTCGATTGTCGACAAAGTCACCCTGTAACCCCAATGTTTCATCGTAGTGCACGTGTGTATCGCCCGGCAGGGCGATACCGACATGAGTGGCAAAGCGCTCGTCGAAAGCGCGCTCATGCCAGCGGATCATGCCGCGCCTGTCGTATTTCAAGAACTCGGCATAGGCAAAATCAACAGTGCGTGGCGACAGCGCCCACTCATGAATGAAGGTGCCACTGGCAACGGAACCCTCATCGCGTACTTGTTCGAATATATAGTCTTCGGGAAAAGACGAAGAGGGTGCGGCCATGGCCGTCAGTTCAAGGGATGAGTCGAACGGGATGTTATCCGTATAGTAATGGACGCCCGGTGACTGGGTGATTCGGGCGCGCAGGGCCAGTTGGCTTCCCGCGGTGGCACGGCTCGACACGAAAAAGGAAACTGTTTTCGGCGCATCGAATAACACGCGAGCGACGGGGCTCGAGGCTGTGAACGTGTTCAAGGTCGGGTAATAGTCGAATCGAGGGTCGTGCTCTTTCGAATAGAACCACGCCTGGCGTGGGTCGGTCGAAAGCGGCGCATAACTACCGTCCGCTTGTTTCACGACCAAGGTAATACTCTCGAGTTGCTCAGGGGTGATCGCCAGGCCGGTATGTTCATTGGCTTGGACTTCGACGTTTACTTTGATTTGTTGCCGGCCATTATTGAAAGCCATGGGGGCCGACGACCCCAGTGTCAGTTCAAAATTCCACAGCCACGCATCCACAGAGCTGGGAAGAGTTGGTACATCTTTCATCGCGTTCACCTAGCGGTACTGAATGGAGAAGCCACGGTAAACAACCGGCCATTCGGGGAGTACTGGCAGACCCGCTAGGGAAGTGATCGCGAAAGGGGTAGTAGTTCCTCGTGAACTATCGCTTATCGCCAACATAAAAAACCCGGCTTGCGCCGGGTTTTTCATGTGCATGATGCTTACTTGACTTCGACTGCCAGGCTCTGGGCAATCTTGTTCTGCCACAGGGCAGGACCGGTGATGTGCACGGACTCGCCATTGCTGTCGACCGCGACGGTGACCGGCATGTCCTTGACCTCGAACTCGTAGATCGCTTCCATGCCCAGTTCGGCGAAGGCCAGGACCTTGGACTTGCGGATCGCCTGGGCCACCAGGTAAGCGGCGCCGCCGACGGCCATCAGGTACACGGCCTTGTTGTCCTTGATCGCTTCGATGGCGGTCGGGCCGCGCTCGGACTTGCCGATCATGCCCAGCAGGCCAGTCTGCTCGAGGATCTGACGGGTGAACTTGTCCATGCGGGTCGCGGTGGTCGGGCCGGCTGGGCCTACCACTTCGTCACCGACCGGGTCGACTGGGCCGACGTAGTAGATGAAGCGGCCCTTGAGGTCGACCGGCAGCTCTTCGCCACGGTTGAGCATCTCGACCATGCGCTTGTGCGCAGCGTCGCGACCGGTGAGCATCTTGCCGTTGAGCAGGATGGTCTCGCCCGGTTTCCAGCTGGCGACTTCTTCCGGAGTGATGTCGTCGAGGTTGACGCGGCGGGCGCTCGGGCCGGCTTCCCAGACGATTTCCGGGTAGGCGTCCAGCGACGGTGCTTCCAGCTCGGCCGGGCCGGAGCCGTCGAGCACGAAGTGGGCGTGACGGGTGGCAGCGCAGTTCGGGATCATGCACACCGGCAGGGACGCGGCGTGGGTTGGGTAATCCATGATCTTGACGTCGAGCACGGTGGTCAGGCCGCCCAGGCCCTGGGCGCCGATGCCCAGTTGGTTGACCTTTTCGAACAGCTCCAGGCGGATTTCCTCGAGGCGGTTCTGCGGACCGCGGGCTTTCAGCTCATGGATGTCGATGGATTCCATCAACACTTCCTTGGCCATCACCGCGGCCTTCTCGGCGGTACCGCCGATGCCGATGCCGAGCATGCCAGGCGGGCACCAGCCAGCGCCCATGGTCGGGACGGTCTTCAGGACCCAGTCGACGATCGAGTCGGACGGGTTGAGCATGGCCATCTTCGACTTGTTCTCCGAACCGCCGCCCTTGGCTGCGACGTCGACTTCGACCTTGTCGCCGGGGACGATGGAGTAGTGGATGACGGCCGGGGTGTTGTCCTTGGTGTTTTTGCGGGCGCCGGCCGGGTCGGCCAGGATCGAGGCACGCAGGACGTTCTCAGGCAAGTTGTAGGCGCGACGCACACCTTCGTTGATCATGTCGTCGACGCTCAGGGTGGCGCCGTCCCAGCGCACGTCCATGCCTACGCGGACGAACACGGTGACGATACCGGTGTCCTGGCAGATCGGGCGGTGGCCGGTGGCGCACATGCGCGAGTTGATCAGGATCTGGGCGATCGAGTCGCGTGCGGCGGGCGATTCTTCACGCAGGTAGGCTTCGTGCATCGCCTGGATGAAGTCGACGGGGTGGTAGTACGAGATGAATTGCAGGGCATCGGCGACGCTCTGAATCAGGTCGTCTTGCTTGATCACGGTCATGCAGCGCGCTCCTCTTAAAGACGGGAACATTCAAAAAGACGCTCGACGGTGCCGACCAGCGTGTCGAAACGCCTTGCAAGGCGCGCCGGCAGGCTGGCCGACGCAAAAGGGCGCGGCAGTATAGCGCGCCTCAACGAGCGAAACACCTGCGCGTGGTCAGGACCATGGTCGGCAATGCGCGGGCATCGTTCTTGCTGGGGATGTACGATGAACACCGCTATGCAACCTGGAGATCCCCGAAATGCCCGAACTCTGCGTGGGCGAGCGCCGCTGGACGGTGCCAGCCGGCAGCAATCTGCTCGACGCTCTGAACGCGGAAGGCCTCAACGTGCCCTACAGCTGCCGTGCCGGCAGTTGTCATGCCTGCCTGGTGCATTGCCTGGCCGGGCAGCCGGCGGATGCCCGGCCCGAGGCCCTGGCGTTGGACAAGCACGCCCAGGGCTGGCGTCTGGCCTGTCAATGCCGGGTGGTCGAGGATCTGCATGTGGCGGCATTCGACCCGCTGCGCGACGGCGTGCCGGCCCAGGTCTGCGCCGTGGACTGGTTCGGCGATGTGCTGCGCCTGCGCCTGCGACCGGAACGTGCGCTACGCTACCAGGCCGGACAGCACCTGGTGCTGTGGCTGGGTACGGTAGCCCGCCCTTACTCCCTGGCCAGCCTCCCGGGTGAAGATGACTTCCTGGAGTTTCATATCGATTGCCAGCGGCCAGGCGCTTTTTGCGACCAGCTGCGTGGCGTGCAGATCGGCAGCCAACTGCGCCTGGGCGAGCTGCGCGGCGGCGCGTTGCACTACGATCCGGACTGGCAGCAACGACCGCTCTGGTTGCTGGCGGCGGGCACCGGGCTGGCGCCGTTGTGGGGCATCCTGCGCGAGGCGCAGCGCCAGGGGCATCAGGGCGAAATCAAGGTGATGCACGTGGCGCGCGATCACGCAGGGCATTATCTGGCCGGGCCATTGCAGGCGCTGGCCGGGGTGAGTGTCGAGTGTGTACTGGCAGAGGCGCTGGAAAGTGCGCTGGCGGGGTTGCGACCATCCTCGCGGCAGACGGTGGCGCTGCTGTGCGGGTCGCCGGGGAGTGTCGAGCGGTTTGCCCGGCGGCTGTTCATTGCCGGGGTGCCGCGGGGGCAGGTGTTCGCCGATGAGTTCGTCGAGCATGCCTGAGTGAGCCGGGAGGGCTTCGCCCTCCTTTCGCGACGCAAGGCCGCTCCCACACATCTATCGCATACCAGGGATTGCGCGGTAGGTGTGGGAGCGGCCTTGTGTCGCGATAGGACCGCAAAGCGGTCCTCTTTAGCGCAGGATCAACCGACCAGCGGATCACCGACATGCAGGATCTTCATGCCGTTGGTGCCACCTATGGTGTGGTAGCTGTCGCCCTTGGTCAGGATCACCCAGTCACCCTGTTCCACCAGGCCGCGCTTGATCAGCTCGTCCACGGCAGCTTGGCTGACCTTGTCGGCCGGCAGTGCAGCCGGGTCGAAGGCGATCGGATAGACGCCGCGGAACATCGAGGCGCGGGCCTGGGTGGCGCGGTGCGGCGAGAGCGCGAAGATCGGCACGTGCGAGCGCAGGCGCGACATGATCAGCGGGGTGTAGCCGCTCTCGGTCAGGGAGATGATCGCCTTCACGCCCGGGAAGTGGTTGGCGGTGTACATGGCCGCCAGGGCGATGCTCTCGTCGCAGCGCTCGAAGGTGGTATGCAGGCGGTGGCTGGACTTCTGGCTGGTCGGGTGCTTCTCGGCACCCAGGCAGATGCGCGCCATGGCCTGGACCGCTTCGATCGGATAGGCACCGGCGGCGCTTTCGGCCGACAGCATCACCGCATCGGTGTTGTCCAGCACGGCGTTGGCCACGTCGGACACTTCGGCGCGGGTCGGCATCGGGTTCTGGATCATCGACTCCATCATCTGGGTCGCCACGATCACCGCCTTGTTGTTGCGGCGGGCGTGCTGGATGATCTTCTTCTGGATGGCGATCAGCTCGGCGTCGCCGATTTCCACGCCCAGGTCGCCACGAGCGACCATCACCGCGTCAGAGGCGGCGATCAGTTGGTCGAGGGTCTCGTCGTCGGCCACGGCTTCGGCACGTTCGATCTTGGCGACCAGCCAGGCGCTGCCACCGGCTTCGTCGCGCAGCTTGCGGGCGTATTCCATGTCGCTGGCATCGCGCGGGAACGAAACGGCCAGGTAGTCCAGGTCCATTTCCGCGGCCAGCTTGATGTCGGCCTTGTCCTTTTCGGTCAGGGCCGGAGCGGTCAGGCCGCCACCTTTGCGGTTGATGCCCTTGTGGTCCGACAGCGGGCCACCGATGATCACCACGCAATGCAGGGCATCGGCGGTGGCGGTTTCGACGCGCATGACCACGCGGCCATCGTCGAGCAGCAGTTCGTCGCCGACGCCGCAGTCCTTGACCAGGTCCGGGTAGTCGATCCCGACGATGTCCTGGTTGCCTTCGGTCAGCGGGTGCGCGGTGGAGAAGGTGAACTTGTCACCGACTTTCAATTCGATGCGCTTGTTGCTGAATTTGGCGATGCGGATCTTCGGACCCTGCAGGTCGCCCAGCAGTGCGACGTGGCGGCCATTCTTGGCGGCGATGTCGCGGATCAGGCGCGCACGTGCCTTGTGCTCGTCCGGGGTGCCGTGGGAGAAGTTCAGGCGTGCCACGTCCAGGCCGGCGAGGATCAGCTGTTCGATCACTTCCGGCGAATTGCTGGCGGGGCCAAGGGTGGCGACGATTTTGGTACGGCGGATGGTCATGCACAGACTCCTATAGTGAAGCGCAGCGAAAGGCTACTCCTGAATCGCGCTGTAGTCATTGTTCCGTTGCACTACCTGCAAACGGCGCAGGGTGGCGTTTGAACGGGCGGGGTATCCTTGCAAAACGGTGTGAAGATTTGTGGGCAAAGGCCGATACCCTGGCATCAAAGGAGATTCCCCCATGCGAGCCCTGATTGTTTTGGCACTGGCGGTCAGCACCGTCGGCTGCACCCGCTGGTCCATGGACCACCACTTGAACAATGCCTACCGCGCCTACGACCGTGGCGACTGCCAGCGGGTGATGCTGGAACTGTCGCAGGTCGACCGCACCAGCCGTGCACGACCGTTCATCCACCCCGAGGTGTCGCTGCTGCGTGGCCAGTGCCTGGAGCGCCAGCAACTGTTCGTCGATGCGGCCCAGACCTACGAGTACCTGATCCAGCAGTACCCGCACAACGAATACGCCTACCGCGCTCAGGCTCGTCTGCAGACCTTGGAAAAGCTGGGCCACTACCGCCGTGGCGAGCCGGCCGTGGCGAGCCCGGTCGCCACCTCTCCTTGGCGTTAACACCAAGGTATCTTTTATTTAACGGGATTTGCCGCGCAGCCTGGAGTAACCTGTAAGCAAGATGTAACGACAACCGCCAGTTCCTCGTATTCCTGGCATCGGGTACGGACTGCACTTGCGATCATGTTCATCAAGCGCCATATCGAACGACACCAGCTCCCCTGCGTGCTCAAGGTGTACAACCGCTTTACCGATCAGTCGATCGGCCAGTTGGGTAATGCCTCCGAGGACGGGTTGATGCTGATCAGCCAGTTACCGGTCCTGGTTGGCCCGGACTACGAGCTGCAGTTGCGTCTGCCGCTGCCTGGCAATGGCCAGCAGTTGGTCGACCTCACCGCGAGCTGCCTGTGGTGCCGCGAAGACCAGACCCCTGGCCATTACGATTCCGGTTTCATGTTGCTGCAAGCGCCCCGCGAGTACGAGGAATTCGTCCGCTCGCTGCGCGACTATTTCAGTTTCAGGCCGGCCAACGCTTCCGCCTGAAAGTACGTGGGTTAGAATCGGGGCGACCTCGATAAGGACGACCCCGTGAGCTCCAGCATTTTCTGGCACGACTATGAAACCACCGGCATCAACCCGCGCTGTGACCGCCCGCTGCAGGTAGCAGGCGTGCGCACCGACTTCGAGTTGAACGAGATCGACGAGCCGGTCAACCTCTTCTGCCAGCCTTCCGACGACATCCTGCCGCATCCGATGGCTTGCCTGGTAACCGGCATCACGCCGGCGCAACTGGCCAAGCAGGGCCTGTGCGAAGCCGAATTCATGACCCGCGTGCACGCCGAGCTGTCGCGCCCCGGCACCTGCGGGGCGGGCTACAACACCCTGCGTTTCGACGATGAAGTCACCCGCTACAGCCTCTATCGCAATTTCTTCGACCCCTATGCCCGCGAGTGGCAGGGCGGCAACAGCCGCTGGGACCTGATCGACGTGGTACGCACCGCCTATGCCCTGCGCCCCGAGGGCATCCATTGGCCGCAGCAGGACGGGCGCACCAGCCTGCGCCTGGAGCTGCTCAGCAAGGCCAACGGCATCGAACATGGCCACGCCCACGAGGCGCTTTCCGACGTACGGGCGACCATTGCCCTGGCGCGGCTGATTCGCCAGCGCCAGCCCAAGTTGTATGAATGGTTGTTCCAATTGCGCAGCAAGCACAAAGTCATGGAGCAGGTGCGTTTGTTGCAGCCGCTGGTACATATATCCGGGCGTTTTTCTGCAGCGCGTAATTATCTGGGCGTGGTCTTGCCACTGGCGTGGCACCCGCGTAACCGCAATGCATTGATAGTCTGCGACCTGCAGCAGGAAACCCTACCGTTATTGCGGGAAAGTGCCGAAGTGCTGCGCAAGCGGTTGTACACGCGGCACGAGGACTTGGCCGAAGGTGAATTACCCGTGCCGTTGAAGTTGGTGCAGATCAACCGTTGCCCGGTACTGGCGCCGCTCTCGGTATTGCGCCCCGTCGATCAACAACGGCTCGGCGTGGATATGGCGCTATTGCAAGCACGTGGCGAACAGCTGGCCCATCAGCAGGGGCAATGGCAAGACAAGCTGGACTCCATTTATGGCCCGGAAGAATTTGCCCCTTGCGACGATCCGGAACAGCAACTGTATGACGGATTCATCGGAGACCGTGATCGTCGCTTGTGCGAGCAAGTTCGCACGCTGGAGCCTGCGCAATTGGGCCACGGGCACTGGATGTTCGATGACCCGCGCCTACCGGAATTACTGTTCCGTTATCGCGCCCGAAACTTCCCCGAGACACTCGGCGCCGAGGAGCGCCAACGCTGGTTTGCATTCTGCCAGCAGCGTTTGTCCGACCCGTCGTTCGGTGCGCCCAATACACTCGGTGATTTCGAGCAGGCCAGGCAGGCCGCCTGGGCCGATACGGACGAGGCCGGGCGCCGGGTTCTGGATGCCTGGCAGGCACATGCCCAGGCGTTGCGTGAGCAATACGCTATTACCGCTTGAATGTACAAACAACAACGCCGGCGGTGAGCCGGCGTTGTTGTTATGACGCGACGAATTGTCGCGGACTGCTATCAGTCCAGCAGGGTCGCCCAGCTTTCAACCACGTCGCCACCCCATTTGGCTTTCCACTCTTTCAGGGTCTTGTGGTTGCCGCCCTTGGTTTCGATCACTTCACCGTTGTGCGGGTTCTTGTATTGCTTGACCTTGCGCGCACGCTTGGTGGTGGCAGGTTTGCTGGCGCCACGTGGGGCCTTGCTCAGTTTCGATTCTGGGTCGAGCAGGGCAATCACGTCGCGCAGCGACTTGGAATATTCACCCATCAGCGCACGCAGTTTGCCTTCGAACTCCAGTTCTTTTTTCAGCTTGTCATCCTGCGACAGGTTGGCCAGGCGGGCCTGAAGTTCCTTGATGGCTTCTTCGGTGGCGCGGTATTCGTTGATCAGGGACATGGAGTGGTCCTTAGTGCGAGTTCGGGAAATGTGAGGCCAATAATAGACAGGCCATACTCTCAAGTAAACATATAAATAAGCGCAATCCTCTTAACTACTAGGAAACAACATATTTCCCAGGTTAAGAAAAATTTACTTTGGGTCCTACAATTCGTCATGTCTCGTAACAGATGCTGTGACGCCGTCGCGGGATGACGCAGCGGCTGTCGAGCACGGCCGCTCGGCGCAATGATTACTGCGTTTTTCACTGCAGGCCGCTAGAATGGGCGCCTTTGCGAAGTTCTGGAGTTTCATTCATGCGCACCTATCGTCTGGTGATCGCCTGCCCCGACCGTGTTGGCATCGTGGCGAAAGTCAGTAATTTCCTGGCCCTGTACAATGGCTGGATCAACGAAGCCAGCCACCACTCGGATGAACAGAGTGGTTGGTTCTTCATGCGCCATGAAATCCGCGCCGAATCTCTGCCGTTCGGTATCGAGGCCTTCCGTGAAGCCTTTGCGCCGATCGCCGAAGAGTTCTCCATGACCTGGCGCATCACCGATTCGGCACAAAAGAAGCGCGTGGTGCTGATGGCCAGCCGCGAGTCCCACTGCCTGGCCGACCTGCTGCACCGCTGGCACACCGATGAGCTGGACTGCGAGATCCCGTGCGTGATCTCCAACCACAACGACCTGCGCAGCATGGTGGAGTGGCACGGTATCCCGTTCTTCCACGTGCCGGTCGACCCGAAGGACAAGGCACCAGCCTTCGCCGAAGTGTCGCGCCTGGTCCAGGAGCATGGCGCCGATGTCGTGGTACTGGCCCGCTACATGCAAATCCTGCCGCCACAGCTGTGCCAGGACTACGCGGAAAAAGTCATCAACATCCACCACAGCTTCCTGCCGTCGTTCGTGGGTGCCAAGCCTTATCACCAGGCGGCGCTGCGGGGCGTCAAGTTGATCGGCGCGACCTGCCACTACGTCACCGAGGAACTGGATGCGGGCCCGATCATCGAGCAGGATGTGGTACGTGTGAACCATGCCGACAGCATTGAGGACATGGTGCGCTTCGGCCGTGATGTCGAGAAGATGGTGCTGGCCCGCGGCCTGCGTTATCACCTGGAGGACCGCGTGCTGGTGCACGGCAACAAGACCGTGGTGTTCGACTGATCAACCTGCCTGTCGCCTGCGGCGCTCCAGCAGTGGACGCGCCACCAGGCAGACGAACACCGGCCCACCGGCCAACAGGTAGAAGTAGTAGGTGACGGCGCGCCAGATCAGGATCGCCGCAGCCGCCGTCGAGCTGCCGACCAGCGGCGCGAGCAGGCTGGCCGAGGTCAACTCGGCGGCCCCTGCACCGCCTGGCAACAGGCTGAACTGGCCCGCGCTCAGCGACAGCATCTGCACCAGGAAACTGGGAATCCACGCAAGTTCCACTCCCAAGCCGCGCAATACCAGGTACAGCACGCTGTAGCGCAGGCTCCAGTGCGCGCAGGTGAGGGCGAACACCAATGCCAGGGTGCGCTTGGGCAGCCGCCAGGTCTGCGCCAGGGCGCCGATGAAGCGCAGCAGCTTGCGTGCCCAGCGCAGCCTGCGCCGGGGCGACATGCCAAGCTTGCGCAACAGCTGACCGTTGAAACGCATCACGCCGTGGCGATAGCGCAACAGGACGATGATCACCGCCAGTGCCGAGCACAACAGCATCGCGCTGCCTAGCAGCATGCCCTGCTGGCTGCGTCCCAGGCTGTGGAACAGGGCGTACCCGGCAATCGCCAGCATCGCGCAGAAGAAGAACACCAGATCGTTGAGCTGATCCATGGCGAACACCGCGCCACTGCGCGCAGGGCCGATGCGGTCGCGGGCCAGCAAGGCCATCAGGGTCAGCGGCCCACCGCTGCCGCCGGGTGTGGTGCAGATGGCGAATTCGGTGGCCATTACCACGCCTAGACTGCGCACCCGGCCTAGTTGGGCGCCGTGCTGGCCGAGCAAGAGGCGTAGGCGCACGGCGTTGATCACCCAGCACAACAGGATCATCCCCAGCAGGCTCGTGAGCAGACCGCCGTCGAATGCCTTGAGCCGTGGCAACAACTCGTCGCCGCCGAGCAGGGCCGGCACCAGCATGGCGAACAGCAGGGCCAGGCCCAGCCAGCCCAAGCGGTTCATGCGCTTGCCTGGCGCTGCAGCCAGGCGGCCTTGGTCAAAGGTTCGCGGCCTTGGTTCAGCAGGGTTTCGAGGGTATCGAGCCAGTACTGCCGCGAGCTGTGGTGGCGCATGTCCACCGGGTGCAGACCCAGGCGCAGGGTAGCGGCCTCGCGCCAGCGCTTGCGCTGCCACTCGCAGAGTACCTTGGACAGTCCGCGGCGCCAGGCGCTACGGGCGCTCCACACCAGGCCGGGGGCGTCGATGGCGGTGAACTCCGGCAGTCGATAGAGATGCTGTGGTGTGCTCGTGTAGCGCAGTGGAAGGCGGCGCAAGGCCTGGCGGGTACCCTCGCTCATCAGCCAGGCCGGTGCGACGAAGCCATGGACCGGCCAACCCTGCTGCTGGAAAACCGCCAGCCCTGCCTCCAGGCGTTGCAGGGCCTGGGCTTGGTCGAGGGTGAAGAATTCGCCTTCGTGGGTGTACACACGGCGCATGAAGAATTCTCTGGGGCTGCGCGCCGGGGGGCCATCGTCGGCATGGTAGAAGCCATGCAGGGCCAGTTCGTCGCCCCGTGCCAGGCGCTGTTCCAGCAAACGGCAGAAATCGGGGGCTCCGGCCAACGCGTTGCGGTGGTGAAAGTCCGGCACCACCAGGCAGGTCATCGGCACGTTACCCAGGGCATCGACGGCCTCGACGAACGGCTGGTAGTCCGGCCAGGTCTCAGGCGCCATATCGTGCAGCACCAGCATCAGGCTGCGCGGGGCGGTACCGTTTTCAACCATGGGCGCGCACCTGTGGCTGGTGGCCAAGCACCGCCTGGTAGTGTTGCAGCAGGCCACTGACCACGGTATCCCACGAGTAATGCTGCTCGACGTGGCGGCGGGCCTGCATGCCCAACTTGCGTACACCGGCTTCGAACGCCTCGCGCACGGCGTGGGCCATGGCCTGGGCATCGTTGGCCCGGCACAGGCGACCGCACTGCTCGTTGACCAACTCGCCAAAGGCACCTGCACGCACCGCAACCACTGGCGTGGCACTGGCCATCGCTTCGAGGATCACCAGGCCAAAGGTTTCCTGGTCGCCAGCGTGTACCAGCAGGTCGGCGCTGGCCATCAATCGGGCCACTTCATGGGGTGGGCAGAAGTGGTCGATCACGCTGACGTTGTCGGGCACTGCGGCCGGCATGTTCGAGCCTACCAGCAGCAAGTGATAGGGGCGGCCCAGACGCTGCATGCATGCGAGCAGCACTGGCAGGTTCTTCTCGCGTGAGCCGCGCCCGGCATAGATCAGCAGCCGGCTGGTGTCGGGGATGCCGAGCTCGGCGCGTAGCTGCGGATCGCGATGCTCGGGGTGGAAGGTGGCCAGGTCGACACCCAAGCGCTGCACGTGTACATCGCGCACGCCAAGGCGGCGCAGCTTGTCGGCCATGACCTGGCTGGGCGCCAGGACCCGGTCGAAGTTGCCGTAGAGCTTGCTGACATACGCCTCGACGTTCGGCGTGAACCAGTTACCCATGCGGTTGCTCACCAACAGCGGCAGGTCGGAGTGATAGAAGCCGATCACCGGCACATCCAGCTTGCGCCGTGCTTCCAGCGCGGCCCAGGCGGTCAGGTAGGGGTCGCCGACTTCGATCAGGTCGGGCTGTAGTCGTCGCAGCACATTGCACCACGGCGCGAGGCGGACCGGAAAGCGATAGCCCTTGCCGAAAGGCAGCGGTGGGGCGGGTACCTGGTAGACGCCGTTTTCATGACAGGCGTTGCGACCGGGGATCAACAGGCTGTGGCTTACGCCTGGGATGGCGTCGAGACGGTGGTGTTTGGCATCAAGATAGGTACGTACGCCGCCACTGGCCGGGGCGTAGAACATGGTGATGTCGGCGATGTGCACGATCAGCATCCCTCCAGGATCGTCTTCGGGTCTGTCATCCGGCTGTAACCCGCCGGCGATGACGCACCTAGAAGTTGACCTACCTGAAGGATAGTTTGTTCGATCGGGCTTGGATGGGGTGGGAGATGCTTCGCGGGTAAACCACGCCTGCAGGATGATCGAAATCCCTGGGGTCGTACGATTCCTGCAGGCGTGGGTTTACCTGCGAAAAGGCGGCGCGGTCTGTCGGTTAAATCCGGAAGCTTCCCACCAGCTGCTTCAGTCGGGTTGCCTGCTGTTCAAGGTCCGAACACGCGCGCAACGTCGCTTGCAGGTTCTCGACGCCTTCCTGGTTGAGCATGTTGATTTCGTTGATGTCCATGTTGATCGAATCGACCACGGCGGTCTGCTCCTCGGTGGCAGTGGCAACCGACTGGTTCATGCCATCGATCTCGCCGATGCGCACGGTCACGCTGTCCAGGCGCTCGCCGGCCTGGTTGGCGATTTCCATGCTGTCCTGGCTGTGGCGCTGGCTCTGGCCCATGGTCTCGACCGACTCGCGGGCGCCGACCTGCAGCTCCTCGATCATGGTCTGCACCTGTTGCGCCGACTCCTGGGTGCGGTGCGCCAGGTTGCGTACTTCATCGGCGACCACAGCGAAGCCGCGGCCGGCTTCACCGGCGCGCGCCGCCTCGATCGCAGCGTTGAGCGCCAGCAGGTTGGTCTGCTGGGAAATGCTGGTGATCACTTCGAGGATCTGGCCGATGTTCACGGTCTTGCTGTTGAGGGTCTCGATGTGCGCGCTGGAGGTGACGATCAGGTCCGACAAGCGATTCATCGCGTCGATGTTGCGCTCCACTACCTGCTGGCCCTCTTCGGCGAGCAGACGCGCCGAGCTTGCGTGTTGCGAGGCCTGGGCGGCGTTGCCGGCGATTTCCTGGGCGGCGGCGCCCAGTTCGTTGATGGCGGCGGCGACGCTGTTGGTGCGGTTGGACTGCTCGTCGGAGTTGCTCATCGACGAGTTCGAGGCGCTGATCACCCGCAGGGCCACTTCGTTGACCTGCTCGGTGGCCGACGACACTTCGCGGATCGATTCGTGGATCCGTTCGACGAAGCGGTTGAAGGCAGCGCCGAGGATGCCGAACTCGTCGTGATTGTGGATGGCCAGGCGGCGGGTCAGGTCACCTTCGCCTTCGGCGATGTTCTCCATGGCGCGGGTCATGGTGTGCAGTGGCTGCATCAGCACACGGATCAGCAGGCCGAGCAGGGCGATGATGATCACCACTGCGACCACCGTGGCGATCACCGCCGAGGTGCGGAAGGTGCTGAGCATGGTGAAGGCCTTGTCCTTGTCCACCGACAGGCCGATGTACCAGTTGGCCGAGGGCAGGCCCTTGATCGGGGTGAAGGTCAGCAGGCGGGCTTGGCCATCGGTCTCGACTTCGGTCAGGTCGCTGGTCAGCCTCGGCGGGTTGTTCGGGAACAGGTCCGACAGCGACTTCATCACCAGGGTCTGGTCCGGGTGTACCAGGATCTTGCCTTGGTCGTTGACCAGGAAGGCATAGCCCATGCCGCCGAAGTTCAGCGAGTTGATGATCTGCACCAGGCCATCGAGGGCCAGGTCGCCACCGACCACGCCGACGCTGGACGACACCTTGTCGATGATGCCGATGACCATCTTGTTGGTGGTCATGTCGATGTAGGGTTCGGTGAGCATGACGCCAGTGGCGTTCATGCCATCCTTGTACCAGGGTCGGGTACGTGGGTCGTAGCCGTCGGGCATGGTCGCATCCGGGCGCACGCTGAAGCCGCCGTCGACCTTGCCCAGGTACACGGTAAGGAAGCTCGAGGTCAGGGCGCTCTGGCCCATCAGGGTTTCGGCCGTGGCGGGCGACTGGGCGATGTTCTGCGCCAGGTTTTCCACCAGTTTGATACGGCCATCGAACAGGTTACGAATAGTGGTAGACGTCGATTCGCCCATCTCGGAGAGATAGTTTTCCAGGTTGGCCCTGATCGCATTACGCTGGAGATAGTCGTTGTAGAGTGTGAATAGGCTGAAAGCGAGTATCACGATCAGCGAGGCTGCTAAAAGAATCTTGTGGCTGAATCGAAGGCTTCTGTTCATGGCGTAATCGGTTCCGCTAAGGTTTAAATCGGGTGTTCGCACGCAAATAGCTGCCAAACAGTGCAACATCCCGCTAAGTCCTTTTAGGGTTGTTACTGTCTTTCACGCGAATCTCACCGTAGATATCGGCCACTGGGCTGCAAAGCTTGAACAGAGGATGAAACAAGATGACGGATACTTCGCAGATAGTGGTAGGGGCCGGCCAGGACGGTCAGCCAGTCGGCCAGGCCATGCGCCTGGCCAACCGCCACGGGCTGGTCGCCGGTGCCACCGGGACCGGCAAGACCGTCACCCTGCAGCACCTGGCCGAGGTGTTCAGCGATGCCGGCGTGGCCGTCTTCGCTGCTGATGTGAAGGGTGACCTGTGTGGCCTCGGCGCGGCGGGCGCACCCCAGGGCAAGGTGGCTGAGCGCATTGCCGGCATGCCGTGGTTGGGGCATGTGCCCAAGGCCTACCCGGTCAGCCTGTGGGACATTGCCGGTCAGTCCGGCCACCCGCTGCGCACCACCCTTACCGACATGGGGCCCTTGTTGCTGGGCAACCTGCTGGAACTGACAGACAGCCAGCAAGCGGCGTTGTACGCCGCGTTCAAGGTGGCGGATCGCGAGGGGTTGCTGCTGCTCGACCTCAAGGACCTCAAGGCGTTGCTGAGCCACCTCAAGGACAACCCGCAGTTGCTTGGCGAGGACAGCGCGCTGATGACCGGCGCCTCGACCCAGGCCCTGCTGCGACGCCTGGCGACGTTGGAGCAGCAGGGCGCCGAGGCGCTGTTCGGTGAGCCGGCACTGCAGCTCGAAGACCTGTTGCGGGTCGAGACGGACGGCCGCGGCCGGATTCACCTGCTCGATGCCAGCCGCCTGGTGCACGAGGCGCCGAAAGTCTACGCGACGTTCCTGCTATGGCTGCTGGCGGAGTTGTTCGAGCAGTTGCCCGAGCGTGGCGATGCCGACAAACCGGTGCTGGCGCTGTTTTTCGACGAGGCCCATTTGCTGTTCAACGGCACGCCCAAGGCCCTGCAGGACCGCCTCGAGCAGGTGGTGCGGCTGATTCGCTCGAAAGGGGTGGGGGTGTACTTCGTGACCCAGTCGCCGGGTGACCTGCCCGATGCCGTGCTGGCTCAGTTGGGCCTGCGTATCCAGCATGGGCTGCGCGCCTTCACCGCCAAGGAGCAGAAGTCGTTGCGCGCCGTGGCTGATGGTTTCCGCCCCAATCCGGCCTTCAATACCCTCTCGGTGCTCACCGAACTGGGCATTGGCGAGGCGCTGGTCGGCACGCTGGAGGAAAAGGGCACCCCGGCGATGGTCCAGCGGGTATTGGTGGCACCTCCACAATCGCGGATAGGTCCACTGACCGCGGCCGAGCGCAGCGCCCTGATCGCCTCGTCGCCATTGCTCGGGCGCTATGACAAGCCGGTCGATCGCGAATCGGCGTATGAAATGCTGACCCAACGCAAGGGTGAGCCGGTGGAGCCGGCCCCGGTGCCCAAGGCGGACGAGGAAAGCCTGGCCGACAAGGCCGGGGATTTCCTGCAGAGCGCGGCGGGGCAGGCGATCAAGTCAGCGGTGCGCCAGGCCGCGAACCAGTTGGGGCGCCAGTTGGTGCGCGGTTTGATGGGGTCGTTGCTGGGCAAGAAGAAAAGGTAACGCGACGCTGCATTGCCTGTAGGAGCCGGCTTGCCGGCGATGAGGCCCAGACAGATACGACACTCACGAAAAAGGCGCCTGCGAAGGCGCCTTTTTCACAGCAGCATCACTCAGGCCAGCGCCTTGGACGCCAGCCAGAACAGCCCGGCCGCCAGGCCCATCGAGGCTGGCAGGGTCAGTACCCAGGCCAACAGGATGGTCTTCACAGTGCCGCCTTGCAGGCCACTCTTGTTGGCGACCATGGTGCCGGCCACGCCGGACGACAGTACGTGGGTCGTCGACACAGGCAGGCTGAACACGTTGGCCATGCCGATGGCGCAGGCTGCGGTGATCTGCGCCGACATGCCCTGGGCGTACGTCATGCCCTGTTTGCCGATCTTCTCGCCAACGGTCAGGACCACGCGCTTCCAGCCGACCATGGTGCCCAGGCCCAGGGCCAGTGCGACGGCGACGATCACCCAGAACGGTGCGTATTCGGTGGTGGCGGTCAGGTCCTTGCGCAGCTTCTCGAGGTCGGACTTCTCGCGTGCGTCCAGGCCTGGCAGTTTGCCGACCTTCTTCGCGGTGTCATCCAGGCACAGCAGGTAACGACGCACTTCCACACGCTTGTCGGCGTCCAGGTCGTGGTAGTCGGTCACGCCCTTGAGCGAGGTCTGCAGGGCGGCGATGGTCGGTTCGGTCTGCTGCGGGTTGCAACTGAACTGCGCTGGCAGGTCGCCGGACTTGGCCTTGCCCAGGGCCAGGAATTCGCCCAGCGTCGCTTCGTTGCGCTGGTAGAACTGGCTCATGTGCAGGGTGGCGTCGCGGGTACGCTCGATCTGGTAGGTGGTGCTGTTGAGGTCGAGCACGAACTTGGCCGGGACGATACCGATCAGCACCAGCATGATCAGGCCGATGCCTTTCTGGCCATCGTTGGAGCCGTGCACGAAGCTCACGCCCATTGCCGAAATCACCAGTACCAGACGGTTCCAGAAGGGTGGGTGCTTCTTGTCGTCGAGCTTGCGACGCTGTTCCGGCGTCTTGTGCATCTTCGACAGCGGGCGCCACCATTTCAGCCCGATCAGCACCAGCGCGGCCACGGCGAAGCCGGCCAAAGGCGAGACCACCAGCGACAGGCCGATGTCGATCGCCTTCTGCCAGTTGACCCCGTCACCCAACGGGATGCCGTTGATCAAGGCGTTGGCCAGACCAACGCCGAGGATCGAGCCGATCAGCGTGTGCGAGCTGGAGGCGGGAATGCCGAAGTACCAGGTGCCCAGGTTCCAGGTGATGGCAGCGGCCAGCAAGGAGAACACCATGGCCAGGCCATGGCCGGTGTTCACATTGATCAGCAGCTCGACCGGCAGCAGGTGCACGATGGCATAGGCCACCCCGACGCCGCCCAGCAGCACGCCGAGGAAGTTGAACACCCCGGAGAAGAATACGGCCAGGTGCGGTGGCATGGCTTTGGTATAGATGACGGTGGCTACCGCGTTTGCGGTGTCATGAAAGCCATTGATGAACTCGAATGCGAGCACGAAGGTCAGGGCGAGCAGCAGGCTCACCAATACCCAGGCATCCAGTCCGCTGAATAAATCGATCATGAAGGTTGTCTGGCGGTCATAGGGGGGCCGGATTATGCCAGAAAACCTTGGCAATCGATGCACCCGCTACTGACCGATGGCAATCCTGCAAACGGCTTCTCGCACCGGCGAAGCGAAGCGGAAGCTTAGGAAAAGCTGGTTAAATTCGGCTAACGTCTAGAAAAAATCAGAAAATACAGGGTATTTTTCGAGTACTCATGAATTCAAACGAATGTATGAAATTTGTGTAATTCCATTTCATCTTCAGCCTGGCGGTAAAGATCGGCCCGCCTCGGACGACGCGGGCGAGCAGACCATCAGGATCAAGCGCCGTCGCTGCGCAGTTCCTTTTCCATTTTCTCCAGCTCTTCGTTGAAGGCCTGGTCACGGATGCTGGCGCGTTTGCGCCATGGTTTACGCTCGGGATCCGGTTGAGCGGCATAGGTGGTGACTTCGCCACCGTAAACTTCCTTGTAACGTTCAGCCTGGCGCTCGAGTTCGGCGCGCAGTTCGTCTTTCGTCACAGTAGTACCTGATTCAAGTTGAAGGGTCGTTCGCCTGGCGTGCGCAGGAAAGTGCCAGATAGGCATTGCGCCATTTCCGGTGCGGTATCCAGCCAGTCGCGGAGATTATAGCAATCGAGCAAACACCCGGCAGGCATCTTTACCCAATGTTGACCCGGCGTGACATAGTGTTCGAGAGCGGGGGAAGTGTATCCATGTGCTCATACCAAGTTTGAAAAGGTTGAGCTGGAAAAGTTCGCAAACGCGCAGGCACAAATAAAAACGGCCCCGCACGAGGCGAGGCCGTTGCCTGGGGACTTCTACGGTGGGTACCTGACCAGTCTCTCCAAAGAAGCCACATGTGGCATGAGCAAGGTATAAGCAAATGTGGCAGCGGTCAATTGCGATTATCGGCCGTTCGTTCGATAATCGCACGAACCAGCGATTTTTTTGAGGTGACCGATGAACGACGAAACCCAGGCCGTCGAGACCGCCAACACCGAGCCGGGGCGCGCTGCTGCTCCAGCCCTGGCGCCGCCGATCGTGGCCTCGCCGGCCAAGCGTATCCAGGCTTTCACCGGCGATCCGGACTTCATGACCTCCCTGGCCCGAGGCCTGGCAGTGATCCAGGCCTTCCAGGAGCGCAAGCGTCACCTGACCATCGCCCAGATCAGCCACCGCACGGAAATTCCCCGCGCTGCCGTGCGGCGGTGCTTGCATACACTGATCAAGCTCGGCTACGCCACCACCGACGGCCGCACCTATTCGTTGCTGCCCAAGGTGCTCACCCTGGGCCACGCCTACCTGTCGTCGACACCGCTGGCGGTGTCTGCCCAGCCTTATCTGGACCGCATCAGCGACAAACTGCACGAAGCGGCCAACATGGCCACGCTGGAAGGCGACGACATTCTATATATCGCGCGTTCGGCCACGGTCGAGCGGCTGATCTCGGTCGACCTGTCGGTAGGCGGACGGCTGCCGGCGTACTGCACCTCCATGGGGCGTATCCTGCTGGCGGCACTGGACGACACCAGCCTGCGCGAATACCTGGAACGGGCCGACCTCAAGGCGCGCACCAGTCGCACGCTGCACGACGCCGAATCGCTGTTCGCCTGTATCCAGCAAGTGCGCGAGCAGGGCTGGTGCGTGGTCGACCAGGAGCTGGAGCAGGGCCTGCGCTCGATCGCCGTGCCGATCTATGACGCCTCCGGGCAGGTACTGGCGGCGCTCAACGTCAGCACCCATGTCGGCCGGGTGAGCCGCAGCGAGCTGGAGCAGCGCTTCCTGCCGATTCTGCTGGCGGCCAGCCGCGACCTCTGCCACCAACTGTTTGGCTGATTCAGGGAAGGGGCCCGGCGCGGCCCCATTATCGACCTCTCATGCGCCATTCCTGTGCGATAAACGCACAGTGTCGTCCCAGGCGAATTGCGCGCTCTCCAGTCGCTGATTAATGTCTTGGCAGCGGTCGGCTGTGCCGACCGGACAAGAAAAACATCAGAGGCACACAGCATGATTACTGTCCCACGCCTGCCACGGCCGCACCCGTGCGCAGATCTGTTTTATCCAGGCTGACCCAGGCCACCTTCATTTGCTTACCGAAACTGCGCCTATCGCCCATGTGCAGTGACGTGCCTGTGCCCTACATCTGGATAACAACAATGAACAAACCGCAAACCACTGTCGGCAATTGCCTCGACGTTCAAACTTTCATCAACCAGCAGCCACTCTCCGCTTATCAATGGCGAGTCGTGATCCTCTGCTTCCTGATTGTCTTCCTCGACGGCCTCGACACGGCGGCCATGGGCTTCATCGCACCGGCCTTGTCCCAGGAATGGGGTATCGACCGTGCCAGCCTCGGCCCGGTGATGAGCGCGGCGCTCATCGGCATGGTGTTCGGCGCCCTCGGTTCGGGGCCGCTGGCCGACCGGTTCGGTCGCAAGGTGGTGCTGGTGGGCGCGGTATTGGTGTTCGGTGGTTTCAGCCTGGCCTCGGCCTACGCGACCAATGTCGACCAGTTGCTGGTGCTGCGCCTGCTGACTGGCCTGGGGCTGGGGGCAGGCATGCCCAATGCCACCACCCTGCTGTCCGAATACACCCCGGAGCGCCTCAAGTCGCTGCTGGTGACCAGCATGTTCTGTGGTTTCAACCTGGGCATGGCCGGTGGCGGTTTCCTTTCGGCGAAGATGATCCCGGCCTATGGCTGGCACAGCCTGCTGGTGATCGGTGGTGTGCTGCCGCTGCTGCTGGTGGTGGTGCTCATGGTGTGGCTGCCGGAGTCGGCGCGCTTTTTGGTGGTCCGCAACCGCGGCACCGAGAAGGTGCGCAAGACGCTGGCGCCCATCGCGCCCGAAGTGGTGGCCCAGGCCGGTAGCTTCAGCGTGCCGGAGCAGAAGGCGGTGGCAGCTCGCAACGTGTTCGCGGTGATCTTCTCGGGCACCTACGGCGTGGGTACCTTGCTGCTGTGGTTGACCTACTTCATGGGCCTGGTCATCGTCTACCTGCTCACCAGCTGGCTGCCGACGCTGATGCGTGACAGCGGCGCGAGCATGGAGCAGGCAGCGTTCATCGGCGCGTTGTTCCAGTTCGGCGGGGTGCTCAGTGCGGTGATCGTCGGCTGGGCCATGGACCGCTACAACCCGCACAAGGTCATCGGCCTCTTCTACCTGCTGGCTGGGGTATTCGCCTACGCCGTGGGCCAGAGTCTGGGCAACATCACCCTGCTCGCCACCCTTGTGCTGATCGCGGGCATGTGCGTCAACGGCGCGCAGTCGGCCATGCCTTCGCTGGCCGCACGCTTCTATCCGACCCAAGGCCGGGCCACGGGGGTATCGTGGATGCTCGGTATCGGCCGTTTCGGCGCGATCCTCGGCGCCTGGAGCGGTGCAACCCTGCTGGGCCTGGGCTGGAACTTCGAGCAGGTGCTGACTGCCTTGCTGGTGCCGGCGGCGCTGGCCACGGTGGGCGTGATCGTCAAGGGGCTGGTCAGCCACGCCGACGCGACCTGACTGCATGGCATAGGCCTGTCGCCATCAGCCCGGCGACAGGCGCCATGGAAGTAGTTAGGAACGCAATAATCAGTTCGATAACCGCACATATAGTCGATTATCGGATTGTCCAGTACCGGTACTCTCCTTAATCTGGATTCCACTTAGGACCCTGACCAGGATCGAAAACCATACCGCCGCGGCCCACGGCCATGTGGCAGGAGAAGTCTGATGCGCGACGTATTCATCTGTGATGCCATCCGTACCCCGATCGGCCGTTTCGGCGGCGCCCTGGCCGGCGTGCGCGCCGACGACCTGGCGGCGGTGCCGCTCAAGGCGCTGATCGAGCGCAACCCGCAGGTGGCTTGGGATCAGCTCGACGAAGTGTTCTTCGGCTGCGCCAACCAGGCCGGTGAGGACAACCGCAACGTGGCGCGCATGGCGCTGCTGCTGGCGGGCCTGCCGGATACCGTGCCGGGCGTGACCCTCAATCGCCTGTGCGCCTCGGGCATGGACGCCATCGGCACGGCGTTCCGCGCCATCGCCAGTGGCGAGATGGAGCTGGCGATCGCCGGTGGCGTCGAGTCGATGTCGCGTGCGCCATTCGTGATGGGCAAGGCCGAAAGCGGCTACTCGCGCAACATGAAGCTGGAAGACACCACCATCGGCTGGCGCCTGATCAACCCGCTGATGAAAAAGCAGTACGGCGTCGACTCTATGCCGGAAACCGCCGATAACGTGGCCGACGACTACCAGGTATCGCGCGCCGACCAGGACGCCTTCGCCCTGCGCAGCCAGCAAAAGGCAGCCGCGGCCCAGGCTGCCGGCTTCTTCGACGAAGAGATCGTGCCGGTGCGCATCGTCCACAAGAAGGGCGAGACCGTGGTCGAGCGCGACGAGCACCTGCGTCCCGACACCACCCTCGAGGCGTTGACCAAGCTCAAGCCGGTCAACGGCCCGGACAAGACGGTTACCGCCGGCAACGCCTCGGGCGTCAACGATGGTGCTGCGGCGCTGATCCTGGCCTCGGCCGAAGCGGTCAAGAAGCATGGCCTGACCCCGCGTGCACGCGTTCTGGGCATGGCCAGCGCCGGTGTGGCGCCGCGCGTCATGGGCATCGGGCCAGTGCCGGCGGTGCGCAAGCTGACCGAGCGCCTGGGCGTGGCGGTGGCTGATTTCGATGTCATCGAACTCAACGAAGCGTTCGCCAGCCAAGGCCTGGCGGTGCTGCGTGAATTGGGCGTTGCCGACGATGCGCCGCAGGTGAACCCCAATGGCGGCGCGATCGCCCTGGGCCACCCGCTGGGCATGAGCGGCGCGCGCCTGGTGCTCACCGCGCTTCACCAGCTGGAGAAGAGCGGCGGCCGTAAAGGCCTGGCGACCATGTGCGTCGGTGTGGGCCAGGGTCTGGCACTGGCAATCGAGCGAGTTTGACTCTTACCGGCCTCAGCGTCGCCAAGCCAGCCTCGATAGGGAACCACGCAACCCTGTAGGCGCCAGCTCGGCGGCGATGGGGCCGGTAACTTCGACTCAAGGCCAATTGCCTGCCCCAAAGCGGAACGAGTGTGTTACTAGGTATGTCTAGACTTGCCTGTAACCCCTCTAGGAGTAAAACCCCCATGACCTCAATTCATTACACCGGGGAAGAGCGCAGTAAGCGCATCTTTGCCATCGTCGGTGCTTCCTCGGGCAACTTGGTCGAGTGGTTCGATTTCTACGTCTACGCCTTCTGCGCCATCTATTTCGCCCCGGCATTCTTCCCCTCCGACGACCCGACCGTGCAATTGCTCAACACTGCCGGGGTGTTCGCCGCAGGCTTCCTGATGCGTCCGATCGGTGGCTGGATCTTCGGCCGCCTGGCCGACCGTCATGGGCGCAAGAATTCGCTGATGATCTCGGTGCTGATGATGTGCTTCGGCTCGCTGATGATCGCCTGCCTGCCTACCTATGCCACCCTCGGTGCAATGGCACCGGCACTGCTGCTGCTCGCCCGCCTGATCCAGGGCCTGTCGGTGGGCGGTGAATACGGCACCACTGCGACCTACATGAGTGAAGTGGCGCTGCGCGGCCAGCGCGGCTTCTTCGCCTCGTTCCAGTACGTGACGCTGATTGGCGGCCAACTGTTGGCGGTGTTGGTGGTGGTGATCCTGCAACAAGTGCTGACCGAGGACGAACTGCGTGCCTGGGGCTGGCGCATTCCGTTCGTGGTCGGTGCCATCGCCGCGTTGATCTCGCTGATGCTGCGCCGCTCGCTGCACGAGACCAGCAGCGCCGAAACCCGCAAGGACAAGGACGCCGGTACCATCAAAGGCCTGTTCCGTAACCACGCGGCGGCTTTCGTCACCGTGCTCGGCTATACCGCCGGTGGTTCGCTGATCTTCTACACCTTCACCACCTACATGCAGAAGTATCTGGTCAACACCGCGGGCATGACCGCGAAGAACGCCAGCTACGTGATGACCGGCGCTCTGTTCCTGTTCATGGTCCTGCAGCCGTTCTTTGGCATGCTCTCCGACCGGATCGGTCGACGTAACTCGATGCTGCTGTTCGGCGCCCTCGGCACGATCTTCACCGTGCCGCTGCTGATGGCCCTGAAGACCGTGACCAGCCCGTTCATGGCGTTCGTACTGGTGTCCGTGGCGCTGTGCATCGTCAGTTTCTACACCTCGATCAGCGGCCTGGTGAAGGCCGAGATGTTCCCGCCGCAGGTACGTGCGCTGGGCGTGGGCCTGGCCTATGCCATCGCCAACGCGATGTTCGGCGGTTCGGCCGAGTACGTGGCCCTGGGCCTGAAGACCCTGGGCATGGAAAACACCTTCTACTGGTACGTGACCGCGATGATGGCGATCGCCTTCCTGTTCAGCCTGCGCCTGCCGAAGCAGGCGGCGTACCTGCACCATGACGACTAAGGACGTGGCATGACCAATCAACTGTTCGACGCCTACTTCACCGCGCCGGCCATGCGCGAGGTCTTCTGCGACCGTGGCCGCCTGCAGGGCATGCTCGATTTCGAGGCGGCCCTGGCGCGAGCCGAGGCCTCGGTAGGGCTGGTGCCGCACGGCGCGGTAGCGGCCATCGAGGCGGCCTGCCAGGCCGAGCGCTATGACGTGGCCGCCCTGGCCGACGCCATCGCCACGGCAGGCAACTCGGCGATCCCGCTGGTGAAGGCGTTGGGCAAGGTGATTGCCAGTGGCGTGCCCGAGGCCGAGCGCTATGTGCATCTGGGTGCGACCAGCCAGGATGCGATGGACAGCGGCTTGATCCTGCAGCTGCGCGACGCCCTGGACCTGATCGAAGCCGACCTCGGCAAGCTGGCCGACAGCCTGTCGCGCCAGGCCTTGCTGCACGCCGACACGCCGCTGGTGGGGCGTACCTGGCTGCAGCATGCCACGCCGGTGACCCTGGGCATGAAGCTGGCTGGCGTACTCGGCGCCTTGACGCGCCATCGCCAGCGCCTCCAGGAGCTGCGTCCGCGGTTACTGGTACTGCAGTTCGGCGGTGCTTCCGGCAGCCTTGCCGCACTCGGCGCCAAGGCGATGCCGGTGGCCGAGGCCCTTGCCGCACAGCTTGGGCTGAGCCTGCCAGAGCAACCCTGGCACACCCAGCGTGACCGCCTGGTGGAGTTCGCCTCGGTACTGGGCCTGGTGGCCGGCACCCTGGGCAAGTTCGGCCGGGATCTCAGCCTGCTGATGCAGACCGAAGCCGGCGAGGTGTTCGAGCCGTCGGCGCCTGGCAAAGGCGGCTCGTCGACCATGCCGCACAAGCGCAACCCCGTGGGTGCGGCGGTGCTGATCGGCGCTGCCACCCGGGTGCCAGGTCTGCTGTCGACGTTGTACAGCGCAATGCCCCAGGAACACGAGCGCAGCCTCGGGCTGTGGCATGCCGAATGGGAAACCCTGCCGGAAATCTGCTGCCTGGTCTCCGGCGCCCTGCGCCAGGCCCAGGTGATCGCCGACGGCATGGAAGTGGACGCCGAGCGCATGCGCCGCAACCTCGACCTGACCCAAGGGCTGGTGCTGGCCGAGGCCGTGAGCATCGTCCTCGCCCAGCGCCTTGGTCGCGACCGTGCCCACCACCTGCTGGAACAATGCTGCCAGCGCGCCGTGGCCGAACAGCGGCACCTGCGCGCCGTGCTCGGCGACGATGCGCAGGTCAGCGCCGAACTGACCGCAGAAGAACTCGATCGCCTGCTCGATCCCGCCCATTACCTGGGCCAGGCCCGCGTCTGGGTGGCGCGGGCGGTGGCCGAACATCAACGTTTCACTGCCTGAAGGAGACCGCTGTGGCGCACTTGCAACTGGCCGATGGCGTACTGAACTACCAAATCGATGGCCCGGCCGATGCGCCGGTACTGCTCCTGTCCAACTCGCTTGGCACTGACCTTGGCATGTGGGACCAGCAAATTCCGCTGTGGAGCCAGCATTTCCGTGTGCTGCGCTACGACACCCGTGGCCATGGCGCGTCGCTGGTCAGCGAAGGTTTCTACACCATCGAGCAGCTCGGCCGTGACGTGCTGGCCTTGCTCGATGCGTTGGACATCTCCAAGGCCCATTTCGTCGGCCTGTCGATGGGCGGCCTGATCGGCCAGTGGCTGGGCATCAATGCCGGCGAGCGCCTGCACAGCGTGACCCTGTGCAACACCGCCGCCAAGATCGCCAACGACGAGGTGTGGAACACCCGCATCGACACCGTGCTCAAAGGTGGCCAGCAGGCCATGGTCGACCTGCGCGATGCCTCGCTGGCCCGCTGGTTCACGCCGGCCTTCGTCGAGCGCCAGCCGGACGAGGCCCAACGCATCTGCCAGATGCTCGCCCAGACCAGCCCGCAAGGCTATGCGGCCAACTGCGCTGCGGTGCGCGATGCCGATTACCGGGAGCAGCTCGCAAGCATCCAGGTGCCTGCGCTGATCGTCGCCGGCACTGCTGACGTGGTCACCACCCCGGAACATGGCCGCTTCATGCAGAACGGCATCGCCGGCGCCGAGTATGTCGACTTCCCGGCTGCGCACCTGTCCAACGTCGAGATCGGCGAGGCGTTCAGCCGCCGCGTGCTCGACTTCCTGCTGGCCCACTGAGGAGCACGCCATGGACGAGAAGCAGCGTTACGACGCCGGCATGCAGGTACGCCGCGCGGTACTGGGCGATGCCCACGTGGACCGCAGCCTGGAGAAGCTCAACGACTTCAATGGCGAGTTCCAGGAAATGATCACCCGCCATGCCTGGGGCGATATCTGGACCCGCCCCGGCCTGCCGCGTCATACCCGCAGCCTGATCACCATCGCCATGCTGATCGGCATGAACCGCAATGACGAGCTGAAGCTGCATCTGCGCGCCGCGGCCAACAACGGCGTGACCCGCGACGAGATCAAGGAAGTGCTGATGCAGAGCGCGATCTACTGTGGCATTCCTGCCGCCAACGCCACGTTCCACCTCGCCGAATCGGTGTGGGACGAACTGGGTGTGGAGTCGCGTCAGTCCTGAGCAAGAAACTGGGGCCCTTGTGGGAGCGGGCTTGTCCCGCGAATGAGGCGACGCGGTGAATGGCACCGGCTTCGCCGGTGTTCGCGGGGCAAGCCCGCTCCCACAGAGCCTGATTACGCGACGAGTTATGGGTTGTGCTGTGTAGGTACTGATCACACCGTAGCTTTCTTCTGCCGTATCCCTACCGGCCCCGCCTTGGCCTCCACGGCCTGCTTCAACCGCGCGCACAGCCCCAGCATGAAAGCCGCCTCGGCTACCACGAACAGCGGCCCGATGATCAAGCCACTGACGTCATCGACGAATGCCGGCTTGCGGCCTTCGTAATAGTGGCCGACGAACTGGATGATCCAGCCCACCACGAACGCACCCACCCCCGCGCTGAGCCACAGCCCGGTTGGCTGTATCGCCAGTGCCTGACCCAGCCACAGGCACAGCCCCAGCAGCGCGCCCATGACCAGCCCGAAGCGCAGGTCCAGGCGCAGGTAGAACCACACCGAAGCCGCCGCCGCGAGCAGGGCAGGAGACAACCAGATCCCGGCCAGGTCCCAGCCCGGACGTGACAGCAGGATGGTCACGGCCACCACGATTAAGGGGATGCCGACGAAATGGCTGGCGATGTTGCGTGGGTCGCGATGGTAATTGGCGTACTGGCTCAGGTGTTCGACGAGGGTTTTCATTGTTGTTCCTCCCTGGGTGAGCAGAAACCCATATAGCTGAGGATAGCTCCAAGCCACCACCATCATCAGTTCAGCGAATGGCAGCAGCCCGTGATGGCGCATCCAGCCCCACCAGCGTCTCGATCATCGCCCGCGCCGCCGGCGAGAGGCGGTAGCCGCTGCGGCTAACCACCCCACAGCGCACGCTGAGCACCTCCAGCGCCGGGGGCAGGTTGCGCCAGTGCAGGCGCACCAGGCGGCCACTGGCAAGGTCCTCGGCCACGGCCTCCTCGCTGGCGGTGCCGATGGCATCGCTGGCCTGGACCACGCTGCGCAGCACGTCCAGGTGCTCGGTCTGCAAGTGCGGGGTGAAGTCGTTGCGCCCACTCAGGTTGGCCAACCGCTTGCGCACGCCGGGTGCCAGCAGGGCGCTGGCCAGCGGATAGCTGAACAGGTCGTTGGTCGACAGGCTGTCCTTTGCCAGCAGCGGGTGGCCGGGGCGGCAGAAGAACAGGCCGGGGCGCGGCGTGAGCGGTTCGGTATGGAAATTGGGGTCGGCTTCGAACGGGCGGATGTCGTCGACGAAGAATTCGATCTGCTCGCGGCGCAGGGCCTGGCCCAGGCGCTCGGCGTTATCCACCAGCAACGCAGTGCGGATGCCGGGGTGGCTGTCGATGAAATGCCTCAGCGCCTCCGGGACCAGGCGCACGGCCAGGGCGGGGCCGCTACCGAAGTGCAGCTCGCCGGCGTCGAGCTTGGTCATCTGCAGCACCTCGTTGCTCAACTGGGCGGCGCCCTGCACCAGGCGACGGGCATGTTGCAACACCACTAGGCCCTCGGGAGTAGGCGGCAGGGCCTTGCTGGCGCGGTCCACCAGCGGGCAGCCGAAGGTCTGCTCCAGGCCCTGGATGGCCCGGCTGAAGGCGGGTTGGGTGATGCCCATGGCTTCGGCGGCGCGGACGAAACTGCGGTACTCGGTGAGGGCGATGAAATAGCGCAGTTGGCGAAGGTCCATGTCGGGCTCTGCGGCGGAAACAGGGCTCGATTTAAGCTGTTACAGCATATGTCGTCAAAGACGGTTTTTGGATTTGTTTATGTCTTTTTGTTATTTGTCGTGGCGTCCGGCCCTTTCGCGGCTAAAGCCGCTCCTACAGGTGCAGCGCAAATCCTGTAGGAGCGGCTTTAGCCGCGAAGAGGCCGGTGACTTCAGAGAAGATTCAGCGGATAACTCACGATCAACCGGTTCTCATCGAACGCATTGGTGCTGAAGTCCCGGCGCATGGTTGAGTTGCGCCACTTCACCGAAAGGTCCTTGAACGACCCCGACTGCACCACGTAGGCCAACTCGGTCTCGCGCGCCCATTCCTTGCCATCGTCGATGGCCCCGGTCGTGACTTCGTCGCCCTTGATGTAGCGGTTCATCAAGGTCAGCCCTGGGACCCCGACGGTGGCGAAGTTGAAATCGTGACGCACTTGCCAGGAGCGCTCCTTGGCATTGTCGAAGCTCGAGTTGTAGCTGTCGTTGGCCAGGGTGCCGCCGCTGGTGCCGTTGACCCGCAGCCAGGCATCGTCGCCGCTGATCTTCTGCAGCCCGACATAGAAGGTATGGCCCTGGTAGCGCGCCGAGAGCATTGCGGAGGCTGCGCGGTTATCGAGCTTGCCGGCGCGTTCGGCGCCGTCTTCCTTGCCGATGAAGTAGCCAAGGTTGGCGCCCAGGGTCCAGTCGCCCAGTGGCTGGCTGTGGACCAGGTTGAGGTATTGCTGGCGGTAGATGTCCTTGAGCTGGGCATCCCACAAGCCAATCATCGTGCGCTTGTCGTTGAAGGTGTACTCGCCGCCACCGAAGTTGAAGCGGTCGGAGGTGAACGCGGCGCGGCCGTTGAGCGACATGTCTTCCATGCTCGCATCGTTGCGTGGGCTGTTGCCGCGGAACTGGCCGGCGTACAGCACCAGGCCGTCGATCTCACGCGAGGTGAGCTGGCCCCCGCGGAAGGTCTGTGGCAACGAGCGGCCGTCGTCCGAGCGCAGGATGGGCAGCACGGGCATCCATTCGCCGACTTTCAGTTCGGTCTGCGACAGCCTGGCCTTGAGGGCCACGCCGAGGCGACCGAAATCATCGGCGGGGCGGCCATCGTCATGGACCGGCAAGAGGTGCGTGTTGGTGGTGCCCCTGCCGCCGTCGAGCTTGACCGAATACAGGCCGAGCACGTCGACGCCGAAGCCGACCGTGCCCTGGGTGAAGCCCGAGCGGGCATCGAGGATGAAGCTCTGGGTCCACTCTTCGGCCTTGCCCTGCGGATGGGCAGGGTCGACGAAGTTGCGATTGATGTAGAAGTTGCGCAGGTTGAGGGTGGCCTTGGCGTCCTCCAGGAAGCCGCTTTCAGCAGCGAATGCGGGGAGGGCGCAGGACATGGCCAACAGGCCGGGCAGCAGCTGGCGTGCGGGTTGCAAAGTGCTCATGTGTCTTGGATCTCTTGTTTTTATTGGGTCGAGCCGGGTATTGCGTGAGGGGATGGTGCGGGGCGGGGAGGGGCTGAGGCAATTCGTCGCAAACGGTACTGGGCGATAATCGAACGCTAATGTTCTGTTTGGTTAATTCAGTGATTGCACCGGGCATTCTTCGCCACGGACAGCCACGCAACAAAAAGCCCACCGCTAGGGTGGGCTCTTCGGGGTTGCTGCCAATCAGCCTTGCGGCGCGGCCACGGAGGCCTGTTGATTGGCGTCGCCGGTGCGCTCGTACCAGCCACCACCGAGCGCCTTGTACAGGTTGACCTCGCTGGTCAGCTGCGACAGGCGATCGCTGATCAGTGCCTGCTGGGCACTGAACAGGTTGCGCTGGGCGTCGAGGAAGGTCAGGTTGCTGTCGATACCGATGCGGTAGCGACGTTCGGCCAGGCGGTAGTAGTCCTGGTTCGCCTGCACCAGGTCGCGTTGCGCCTGCAACTGCTCCTCGAAGGTCTTGCGCGCCGCCAGGCCATCGGAAACCTCCTGGAAGGCGGTCTGGATGGTCTTTTCGTACTTGGCGACGTTGATGTCCTTCTGGATCTTGGAGTAGTCCAGGCTCGCTTTCAGGCTGCCGGCGTTGAAGATCGGCAGGTTGATCTGCGGCTGGAACAGCCAGGTGCCCTGGCCGCCTGCGAACAGGTGACCCATGTCGGGGCTCAGGCTGCCGGCATTGGCGGTCAGGCTGATGCTCGGGAAGAACGCCGCACGTGCCGCGCCGATGTTGGCGTTGGCGGCCTTGAGCAGGTGCTCGGCCTCCTGGATGTCCGGACGTCGTTGCAGGATGTCGGACGGCAGGCCAGCCGGTACTTCGGCCAGTTGGTCGGCACCGAGCTCCAGCGGTTGCGGCAGGTTGCTCGGGATGCCGGTGCCGAGCAACACGGCCAGGCTGTTGGCGTCTTGGGCGACCAAACGTTGGTACTGCGAGTACTTGACCCGCGCGCCTTCCACGGCGGTACGCGCCTGGCTGACGTCGAGCGCGGAGGCCACGCCGACTTCGTTGCTGCGGCGCGTCAGGTTGTAGCTTTCCTCGTAGGCCTTGAGGGTGTCCTGGGTCAGCTTCAGCAGCGCCTGGTCAGCCTGCCAGGTGTAGTAGGCGTTGGCCACGCTCGCCACGAGGGAGATCTGCGTGGAGCGGCGCGCCTGCTCGCTGGACAGGTAGGTTTCCAGGGCTTGCTCGGTCAGGCTGCGCACCCGGCCGAACAGGTCCAGCTCGTAGGCACTGACGCCGAGGGTGGCGGAGTACTGGCTGGTGATGCCCGATTCACCGGTGGTCGACATGTTCGCCGGCACCCGCTGGCGGCTGCCGCTGCCGGTGGCGGAGACCGCCGGCAGCAGGTCGGCGCGCTGGATGCGGTATTGGGCGCGGTAGGCGTCGATGTTCAGTGCCGCCACGCGCAGGTCGCGGTTGTTCACCAGCGAGGTCTGGATCAGCTGCTGCAGCGCCGGGTCGTGGAAGAACTGGCGCCAGCCTTGCTCGGCGGCGGCAACGTCGGCCGACTGGGTCGGCGAGTACGCAGGGCCTTGCGGCCACTGCGCCGCCACCGGCGATTCCGGGGTCTGGTAGTCGGGAATCAGCGAGCAGCCGCCAAGGATGAAAGCGGTTACCGCCAGGGATAACAAAGACTTGGTCATTGCCCAGCCTCATAACGTGGAGTTTCAGGGGTGGCGTCTTTTTTCGGCTCTTTGCTGCCGAACAGCGACGACACTGCGACGAAGAACAGCGGTACCCAGAAGATCGCCAGCACGGTCGCACTGATCATACCGCCGATCACCCCGGTACCGATGGCGTGCTGGCTACCTGCGCCGGCGCCACTGGAGATGGTCAACGGTACCACGCCGAGGATGAACGCCAGCGAGGTCATGATGATTGGGCGAAGACGCATGCGGCACGCTTCGATAGCCGCGTCGTACAGGCTGCGTCCGTCCTCGTGCAGTTCCTTGGCGAACTCGACGATCAGGATGGCGTTCTTCGCCGCCAGGCCGATGGTGGTCAGCAGGCCGACCAGGAAGTACACGTCGTTGGACAGGCCCCGCAGGCTGGTGGCGATCAGTGCACCGATGATACCCAAGGGCACCACCAGGACCACGGCGATCGGGATCGACCAGCTTTCGTACAAGGCTGCCAGGCAGAGGAACACGAACAGGACCGAGAGGGCAAACAGTGCCGGCATCTGCGAGCCGGAGAGTTTTTCCTCGTAGGACATGCCGGTCCAGGAGTAGCCGATGCCGCTTGGCAACTCGCCAGCGATACGCTCGACTTCGGCCATGGCCTCACCGGTACTGTAGCCCGGAGCCGGGGCACCGAGGATCTCAACCGCTTCAACGCCGTTGTAGCGCGAAAGCTTCGGCGAGCCGTAGGTCCATTCGCCACTGGCGAAGGAGGAGAACGGCACCATCTCGCCAGCGCCGTTGCGCACGTACCACTTCTGCAGGTCTTCCGGGCTCATCCGCGAGTTCGGTTGACCCTGGATGTACACCTTCTTGACCCGGCCACGGTCGATGAAGTCGTTGACGTAGCTGGCACCCAGGGCAATCGACAGGGTGTTGTTGATGTCGGAGATGGTCACGCCCAAGGCGCTGGCACGCTCGTCATCGATGGTCAGCTGGTACTGCGGCTCATCGTTCAGGCCGTTCGGACGCACGGCACTGAGGATCTTGCTCTGCGCGGCCTTGGCCAGGAACTGGTTGCGCGCTTCCATCAGCTTGGCGTGGCCGACACCGGCGCGGTCCTGGAGGAACACGTCGAAGCCGGTGGCGTTACCCAGTTCGAGTACCGCTGGCGGGGCGAAGGCGAACACCATCGCGTCGCGGAAGCTGAAGAAGTGCTGCTGGGCGCGCGTCGACAGGTTGAACACGCTGTTTTCCTTCGAGCGCTCGTCCCACGGCTTGAGCATGATGAACGCCATGCCCGAGCTCTGGCCACGACCGGCGAAGTTGAAACCGTTAACGGTGAACACCGACGACACGGTATCGGCTTCGTCCTTGAGCAGGTACTCGCGCATCTGGTCGATCACCACCTGGGTGCGCTCGGCACTGGAACCGGCCGGTGTCTGCACCTGGGCGAACAGCACGCCCTGGTCTTCTTCGGGCAGGAAGGCGGTTGGGATGCGGGCGAACAGCCAGATCATGCCGACCACGATCAGCGCATAGGCCAACAGGAACGGCACCTTGTTGCGCAGGATGGTGCCGACGCTGCGCTCGTAACCCTGGACGCTGCGATCGAAGTTGCGGTTGAACCAGCCGAAGAAGCCACCCTTGGCGACATGGTGCTCGCCCTTTTTCAGCGGCTTGAGCATGGTCGCGCAAAGCGCCGGGGTGAAGATCAACGCCACCAGCACCGACAGGCCCATGGCCGAGACGATGGTGATGGAGAACTGCCGGTAGATCACGCCGGTGGAGCCGCCGAAGAAGGCCATCGGCAGCAGTACCGCCGACAGTACCAGGGCAATACCGACCAGGGCGCCCTGGATCTGGCCCATCGAGCGCTTGGTCGCCTCCTTGGGCGGTAGCCCTTCCTCGGACATCACCCGTTCGACGTTCTCCACCACGACGATGGCGTCGTCCACCAGCAAGCCGATGGCCAGGACCATGGCGAACATGGTCAGGGTGTTGATGCTGAAGCCTGCGGCGGCGAGGATGCCGAAGGTACCCAGCAACACCACCGGAACGGTCATGGTGGTGATGATGGTGGCGCGGAAGTTCTGCAGGAACAGGTACATCACCAGGAACACCAGCACCACCGCCTCGATCAGGGTGTGGATTACCCCGCTGATCGACTCGGTGACCACCGGAGTGGTGTCATACGGGAATACGGCCTTCACCCCTGGCGGGAAGAACGGCTCGAGTTCGCTGATGGTCTTGCGCAGCGCCTTGGCGGTGTCCAGGGCGTTGGCGCCGGTGGCCAGCTTGACCGCCAGGCCCGAGGCCGGCTTGCCGTTGAATTGCGCGCTGACCGCGTAGTTCTCGCCACCCAAGCCGACCGTGGCGACATCGCCCAGACGTACCTGCGAGCCGTCGGTGTTGACCTTGAGCAGGATCTTCTCGAACTGCTCGGCAGTCTGCAGGCGGGTCTTGCCGATGATGGTGGCGTTGAGCTGGGTACCCGGCATGGCCGGCAGGCCGCCGAGCTGGCCGGAGGACACCTGGACGTTCTGCGCGGAGACCGCGGTCTTGACGTCGACCGGAGTCAGCTGGAACTTGTTCAGCTTGGCCGGATCGAGCCAGATACGCATCGCGTACTGGGCGCCGAACACCTGGAAGTCACCGACACCGGCAGTCCGCGAGATCGGGTCCTGCATGTTGGAGACGATGTAGTTGGCCAGGTCGTCCTTGGTCATGCTGCCGTCTTCGGACACCAGGCCGATCACCATCAGGAAGTTCTTCACTGCCTTGGTGACGCGGATACCTTGCTGCTGCACTTCTTGCGGCAGCAGCGGGGTGGCCAGGTTCAGCTTGTTCTGGACCTGGACCTGCGCGGTGTCGGGGTTGGTCCCCTGCTCGAAGGTGGCGGTAATGGTCATGCTGCCGTCGGAGTTACTTTCCGAGGACACATAACGCAGGTTGTCGATACCGTTGAGCTGTTGCTCGATCACCTGCACCACGGTGTCCTGCACGGTCTGCGCCGAGGCGCCCGGGTAGGTCACGGCGATGGCGATGGCCGGCGGCGCGATGCTCGGGTACTGGTTGATCGGCAACTTCAGGATCGACAGGGCACCGACCAGCATGATCACCAAGGCGATCACCCAGGCGAAGATCGGGCGATCGATAAAGAACTTCGACATGGTTTACTCCGCTTTGGCGTCTGCTTTGGCCGCGTTGGCCTGGTCGGGGGCCGCTGGCTTCTTGACGTTGGTGGCGTCGCTGACCTTGACCTCGACGCCAGGGCGCACGTACTGCAGGCCTTCGGTGATCAGGCGGTCGCCCGGATTCAGGCCTTCCTCGATCAGCCAGTCGCTGCCCAGGGTACGGCTGGCCTTGAGCTGGCGCAGCTCGACCTTGTTCTCCTGGTTGACCACCAGCGCGGTCGGCGCGCCCTTGAGGTCGCGGGTCACGCCCTGCTGCGGTGCCAGGATGGCCTTGGAGTTGACCCCGGCCTTGAGCCGCGCATGCACGAACATCCCAGGCAACAGGGTGTGGTCGGGGTTGGGGAAGACCGCGCGCAGGGTGACCGAGCCAGTGGTCTCGTCAACCGACACTTCGGAGAATTCGAGGCGGCCTTCCTGCTTGAACAGGCTGCCGTCTTCGAGCACCAACTGCACCGAGGCGGCGTTGTCGCCGGCTTTCTGCAGCTGGCCGCTTTCCAGGTCGCGGCGCAGCTTCAGCAGCTCGGCGGTGGACTGCGTCACGTCGACGTAGATCGGGTCGAGTTGCTGGATGGTCGCCAGGGCGTTGGTCTGGCCATTGCTCACCAGCGCGCCCTCGGTGACCGAGGAGCGGCCGATGCGGCCACTGATCGGTGCCAGGACCTTGGTGTAACGCAGGTCGATCTGCGCGCTTTTGAGCGTAGCTTCGGCCTGCAATCGTTTGGCATTGGCGTCGTCGTATTCCTGCTTCGACACAGCCTGCTCGTCGATCAATTGCTTGTAGCGCTCGGCCAACGAACGGGTGGATTGCAGGTTGGCCTGGGCATTGGCCAGGGTGGCTTCGTATACCGATGGGTCGATCTGGTACAGCTGCTGGCCTTCCTTGACCTCACTACCTTCCTTGAACAGGCGCTTGAGGATGATGCCGTTCACCTGCGGACGCACTTCGGCGACGCGGAAGGCGGTGGTGCGCCCTGGCAGTTCCGAGGTGAGGGTGAAAGGCTGGGGCTGCAGGGTGATCACACCGACCAGAGGGGCCTGGGCTGCGGGGGCTGCTTGCTCTTGCTTGCAGCCACTGAGCAGGGTTGCCAGGGCGACGGCGGAAACCAGAGCGGTAACGGCTGGCTTGAATTGCATGAGGATCCTCGGGTCGCTAGAGCAGGTAGACGCTCAAGAGTAATGGAAGAGTCTTGTCAGAAAAAATCTTATCGAGTGGATAAGTAGCTTACTAACGAATATACTTACATTCACGGTTGTTTGTAAATACCGCTGGATGGTAGTTCGCTACCATCGCAGCTCTTGATTAGCCCATCCGGCAGGTGCCCCGCAGAGGTGCCCCCGGCGGTTTCCCCGCGAGCAAAAGGCCTGCGGGCGCAGATGAGGTCTTACTGCCATGGTCCGTCGAACAAAAGAAGAAGCGCTGGAAACCCGCGCCCAGATCATCGAGGCCGCGGAGAAGGCGTTTTACAAGCGCGGTATCGCGCGTACCACCTTGGCCGATATCGCCGAGTTGGCGGGGGTGACCCGCGGCGCGATCTACTGGCACTTCAGCAACAAGGCGGAACTGGTGCAGGCGCTGCTCGACAGCTTGCACGAGACCCATGACCACTTGGCTCGGGCCAGTGAAAGCGAAGATGAACTCGACCCGCTCGGCTGCATGCGCAAGCTGCTGCTGCAGGTGGTTCATGACCTGGTGCTCGATGCCCGTACCCGGCGTATCAACGAAATTCTGCATCACAAGTGCGAGTTTACCGACGACATGTGTGAAATTCGCCAGCAGCGCCAGGGCGCGGTGCTGGATTGTCATGAGGGCATCACCCTGGCGCTGGCCAATGCTGCACGCCGCGGCCAGTTGCCCGCCGACCTGGATGTGCAGCGCGCGGCGGTCACCCTGTTTGCCTACATTGATGGCCTGATCGGCCGCTGGTTGTTGCTGCCTGACAGCTTCGATCTGCTGGGTGATGCCGAAAAATGGGTCGACGCAGGGCTCGATATGCTGCGCTTGAGCCCAGCGCTGCGCAAATGACACTTTGTGAAGGATTGTGAGGAAGTGTTTCCCCAAATGATTAAGAGTAGATTAAGAGGGGATTAACGCCCCTCCAGCGTTCAGCGTCCGCGCAACTGCCGATCTGGCAGCGCCAGCGCCGCTACCAGTCCCAGCAACGCCACCGCGGCACTGGCCAGCAGCACATGGCGGAACGTTTCCAGCAGGCGGGCCTGAGTCGCCGGGTCCGCTTCGCCGGCCTGCAGGCTGCCCAGCAAAGGGTTGCCCACCGCGGCGAAACCATTGTGCTGCAACAGCGCCAGCAGCAAGCTGGACATGCAGGCCACGCCCATGGCGCCGCCGAGCGAGCGGAACAGGTTGGTGGTGCTGGTGGCGACGCCGATGTCCTTTGGCTCCACGGCATTCTGCGTGCCCACCAGCGCAGTCGGGAAGTGCAGCCCGCAGGCGATCCCGGTCAGCAGCATACAGACACCGCTGAGCCAACCCGCTTGTGGCGGGATCACTGCCATTGCGCCGATGGCCAGCGGCATCAACAGCGCCCCGGCAACGATTTGCGGCTTGTAGCGACCGGTGCGGCTGGTCATCCTTCCGCCATAGAACGCCCCCATCGGCAGCCCCATGGCCAGTGGCAACAGGTGCAGCGCCGCGCTGTCGGCGCCTGCGCCGGTGATGCCCTGGAAACGCAGCGGCATGATCATGGTGAGGGAAATCGACTGGAAGCCGGCGAAGAAGATCACCGCCCAGCACAATACGGCGGCGCGATTGGCGAACAACTGCATCGGCAACAGTGGCTCGGGGCAGCGCCACTCATGGGCGATGAACAGTGCCAGGCCGAGCATGGCACAGGCGAACATCGCCAGCACGGCGGGCGCGGTCCAGGCCTGACCCTGGCCGACCAGTGTGATGCCCAGCAAAAGGCTGCCAAGGCCGAGCACCAGCAACACGGCGCCCAGGTAGTCGACGCGGGCCTGGCGGGTGGTCATCGGCAGGTCTGCCAGGGCCCGGCGGATCGCCCACAGGGCGAACAGCCCCAGCGGCAAGTTGATCCAGAACACCCAGCGCCAGGACAGGTACTCGGTCAACCAACCGCCCAGTACTGGGCCGGCGACACTGGCGATGGCATACATGCTGCTGAAATAGCCCTGGTAGCGCCCACGTTCGCGCGGCGGCACGAAGTCGCCGATGATCGCCTGGCTCACCGAGACCATGCCGCCGGCGCCGATGCCCTGCAGCACCCGCGCCAGTACCAGTTGCTGCATGTCCTGGGCCAGGGCGCAGGCGATCGAGGCCAGTGTGAAGATGCTGAGGCCGGTCAGGATCATGCGTCGGCGCCCATACAGGTCACCCAGCTTGCCGTAGATCGGCACCGCCACGGTCATCGCCACCATGTAGCCGGAGATCACCCAGGCGAGTAGGCCGACGTCATTGAATTGGGCGGAAATCGCGGGCATGGACACGGCGACGATGGTCTGGTCCAGGGCACCGAGGAAGATGGCCAGCATCAACGCACTGAGTACGTTGCGCAAGGCGGCGGGGGGCAGGGCAGCAGTCACGACATTACCTTGTTCGAGCGCGATGGCGGTGGTTCCTTCGCGGATTCCCAGGATTGTAACCGGAGTTAGGTAGCTTCCTATGTACTATTTGCATCCCCTATGCAAGATCGGCATTGGCGCTTTCATCCAGTGCGACATGGCTGCGTGATATCGTGACAGCGCCACAGAGGCTGAAAACCGGGGCTTGCACCAGCGTGGTGCAGCAAAATGCCGCAGGTTTTCCGCGCCGCTGTATCCCACACCTTATATTCCTCTGCCTGCATGTCGAGCATGACCGCCCAGATGGCGACGGTTGGAACAGGTCAGGTAGACCCGATTCAGGGGTCGGTAGCAACCGTTCAATTTTACCTTTCAAGCGGAGTGATCATGCCCAAGGCTTCCCATCAAGATCTGCGTATTGCCTTCCGCGAGCTGCTCGCTTCAGGTGCGTGCTATCACACCGCCTCGGTGTTCGACCCCATGTCGGCGCGAATCGCCGCCGACCTGGGCTTTGAAGTCGGTATTCTCGGCGGCTCGGTCGCCTCGTTGCAGGTGCTGGCGGCCCCGGATTTCGCCCTGATCACCCTCAGTGAATTCGTCGAGCAGGCCACTCGCATCGGTCGCGTGGCCCAGTTGCCGGTACTGGCCGATGCCGACCATGGCTATGGCAATGCGTTGAACGTCATGCGCACGGTGATCGAACTGGAGCGTGCCGGGGTCGCTGCATTGACCATCGAAGACACCCTGTTGCCGGCGCAATTCGGTCGCAAGTCCACCGACCTGATCCCGGTCGACGAAGGCGTCGGCAAGATTCGCGCGGCCCTCGAGGCGCGGGTGGATTCGTCGTTGTCGATCATCGCCCGTACCAATGCTGGCGTGCTCACCACGCAAGAGTGCATCGTGCGCACCCAGAGCTACCAGAAGGCCGGTGCCGACGGTATCTGCATGGTGGGCGTGAAGGATTTCGAGCAACTCGAGCAGATCGCCGAACACCTGACCGTGCCGCTGATGCTGGTGACCTACGGCAATCCGAACCTGCGTGACGACGAGCGCCTGGCGCGCCTGGGCGTGCGCGTGGTGGTCGATGGCCACGCCGCGTACTTCGCCGCGATCAAGGCCACCTACGACTGCCTGCGCCTGCAGCGCGGCCAGCAGAACCGTTCTGAAAACCTCAGTGCCACCGAGCTCTCGCACACCTACACCCAGCCCGAGGACTACATCCGCTGGGCCAAGGAGTACATGAGCGTCGAAGAGTAAGCGCCTGGGCGCCGTGGCTTCAACGCACGGCGCTCAAGGTTGCGCTGTGGGGCACGCAGTGGGGTTGCTCGCAACTGGCTGCCGAGTTGGGCTGCTCGCGCAGCAACTCGGCCCGCCAGCAGGCCGAGCCGTAAAGCCCCGCGACCGCCAACAGTGCCACTACCAGGGCGATTCTTCTTGATTTGATGCCCATGTTGCTTACCTCCTGTTCAGCAACAGGTGATACAGGTAAGCATAGACAATGTGCGGGCTTTCATCGGCGCTGTCGCCGGTTCGTCAATACAGATCCCGGTCCCAATCCGGTTCGTCCGTGAAGCGTTGAGCGAGAAAGTCCAGCATGCTGCGCAAGGTCGCCGGCATGTGCTTGCGCGAGGTGTATACCGCGTTCAGGTTCAGGTCTTGCGGTCGGGCCTCGGGCAACAGGCGCAGCAACTCGCCACTGCGCAAGGCTGCGGCCGCCTGGTAGGTGGGCAGCATCGCGATGCCTACGCTAGCCAGCGTCGCCTTCTGCAGGGCCAGTACCTCGTTGGCGGTGATGTTCCCTGTCACCGGCACCGCGACCTGCTCGCCGTCCACCTCGAAATGCCAGATGCTGTGCCCGAAATAGGCGTGGGTCAGGCAGTTGTGCTGGCTCAGATCCTCGACCCGCTGCGGCGTGCCATGTTCGCGCAGGTAAACCGGTGTCGCGCAGATCACCGAACGGCACACACTCAGGCGCCGGGCAATCAGGTTCGGGTCCAAGTCGTTGCTGGTTCGGATGGCCAGGTCGATGCGTTCGTCCACCAGGTTCACCGTGCGATCGAGCATCTGCAGTTCGACCTTCACGCCGGGATAACGCTGCACGTACTCGGCCACCGCATCGACCAACTGCGCCTGGCCGAACGAGGTGCTGACGCTGATGCGCAACGCGCCCCTCGGCGCATCGCCAGGCTGTTGCACCGCGGCTTGCAGATCGCCGGCGAGGTCGAGCAACTGGCGACAACGGGGCAGGGTTTCCTGCCCGGCGGCGGTAAGGCTGAGCTTGCGTGTGGTGCGCTGCATCAGCCGCGCGCCAACCCAATCTTCCAGCTCCGCCAAATAGCGTGATACCACTGGCCGAGACAACTGCAGGTGGTCCGCCGCCGCCGACTGGCTGCCCAAGTCGACGACGGTGACGAAAACGCGCATGGCGTTCAGACGGTCCATGATTTGCCCGATTTCAGAAACAAACTATGTCGGAGCATCGCATTTTTTGCCACGAATCGGGCAACTAAGCTGTTGAACATTCCATTCAACCGACGGAGTGTTTCCCATGAGCAAGATCGCAATCATCGGTGCCACCGGCCGCGCTGGCAGCCAGTTGCTGGAGGAGGCCCTGCGCCGAGGCCACAGTGTCGTGGCCATCGCCCGTGATCCTTCGCCGCTGCAAGGCCGTGCAGGGGTGACCGTGCAGGCGCTGGATGCCAAGGACAGCGCGGCACTTGAGCAGGCGGTCACGGGCGTCGATGCAGTGCTGAGCGCGGTGCATTTCTCGACCGTGCAAGCCCAGGCCATCATCGAGCCGGTCAAGCGAGCCGGGGTCAAGCGGCTGCTGGTGGTGGGGGGCGCAGGTAGCCTGCTGCTGCCTTCCGGACAGCGGGTGATCGACAGCCCCGACTTTCCTGAAGCCTACAAGGCCGAAGCCAGTGCCGGCGGGCGTTTTCTCGAGGTGCTGCGCCAGGAGCAGACGCTGGACTGGACCTTTCTGTCGCCGTCGGCGGAGTTCGTCGAAGGCGAGCGCCGCGGGCACTATACGCTGGGCAAGGACCACCTGCTGATCGGGGCCGATGGCAAAAGCTGGATCACCTTTGCCGATTTCGCCATCGCCATGCTCGATGAGCTGGAAAAGCCAAAGCATTCGCGCCAGCGTTTCACGGTCGGTTACTGAGCCTGGCGTTCAATTAGCACTGGCGCGCAACCGCGCCACATCGCGGATCGGCGGCGCACCATACAGCCGGCTGTATTCCCGGCTGAACTGCGAAGGGCTTTCATAGCCTACGCGGTACGCCGCCACCGCCGCCTCCAGCCCATCGTTGAGCATCAACCGCCGGGCCTCCTGCAGGCGCAGTTGCTTCTGATACTGCAACGGGCTCATGGAGGTCACTGCCTTGAAACGGTGGTGCAGGGTAGACATGCTGAGATTGACCTCGCGGGCCAGGTCCTCGATGCGCAGGGGGTGCTGGAAATTCTGGTTGAGCCAGGTGATGGCCTGGCTGACGCGGTGGGTCTGGCTATTGGCCAAAGCGATTTCGTACAGCCGATAACCCTGCGACCCACGCAGCAGACGGTAGAGGATTTCCCGACGGATCAGCGGCGCGAGCATGGCGATGTCGCGTGGCGAGTCCAGCAGGCGGATCAGCCGCAACAGCGCGTCGAGCAACTGCGGGTCGGTTCGCTCCACATACAAGCCTCGTCCGGACGGCAGGTTCGGCACCAGCATCGGTCCGCTTTCGGCAATCAGCCGGCTGATCTCGGCCGCGTCCAGGTCCAGGCGCAGACCCAGGCTGGGGTTTTCCGGGCTGGCGTCGAGCTTCACGCCGCTGAGCGGCAAGGTGACCGAGACCACCATATAGTGCAGCGGGTCGTAGGCATATTGCTCGTCGCCGAGGAACAGGCTCTTGCTGCCTTGCGCCAGAATGCACAGGGCCGGCTGGGCCAAGGTCGGTACCGAGCGGACGTTCTCGGTATACCGCACCAAATACAGGTCGTCGATGGCCGATGCCGGGCCGTGGGGCTCGCCGGCGTGACGACGGATGAGCTCGGCCAGTTCCTGACGTTGCGCTTCCAGGGTCGGTTCGATGGACGGGGCGGTGGTCATGATGGCGTTCCTGGCTTTCTTGCAGCGGTGTGCTGGTCGACGCAGCATAAGTTTGGACACTGCCGGGCGCTAGTCGAAACCTGCCTGCCGATTGCCTGATCCTGCTGTGTCGCAGGATCAGGCAATCGGCGAGCAGTATTGGCCTAACGCACCGCGCGCGTGGCGCCCTAATCTTGGCAGCCTGCTGTTTACGTCCGCCCGCTTCAAGGAGATCGTGCAATGACCCTACGACAACCGGTCACTCATCTGGCTTTCATCCGTGCCAGCAGCGGTCGCTCGGCCGAGCTCGGTGCACGCCTGCGCGACTTGCTCGAACCTTCGTTGCGCACCCCTGGCTGCCTGAGTTTCACCGTGCAACGCTCGCAGGCCGATGATGACCTGTGGTTGCTCAGCGGCAGCTGGCGCGACCATCAGGCGATGAGCGGCTATTTCGCATCGCCCACGCTCGATGTGTTCGGTGAACTGGTGCAGGCGCAGGTATTGCGCAGTCTTGACCTGCACACCTTCGATTGACGCATGGGGCTGGAACAGGCAAATGCAGTAAGATGCCGCCCTTCGATCAATCAAGCGGAAAGCAACATGGCACGTAGAGAATTCCCGCGCTTCGAAGCGGTTTCGGCGATGGTCCCGGTGGAAGGTGGTGGCTACAACGCCGCCATTGCGGTCAAGGCCCTGGGCATGGGCGGCGCACCGCGCTTTCACAAGGTGCTCGAAGACCAGGTGTTCAACAGTGCCATGGCGGCCGACGCGGCCGCCTGCACCGAGCTCGAACGCCTGCAGGGCGTTGACGAGGAAGGTCAGCTGATCTGGTGATCGGCGCTGCGCGTCACACGTGTGGGCGCCTCATCTTGAACACATTGCCCAGCTCGAAATAGTCCGCCGGACCACCGCCACGCAAGATCGGCTCGGCGGCTGCGGTGTCGTAGATACCGTCCTTGAGCAGGTGTTCGGCAATGTGTACAGCCACGACTTCGCCGAGGATCAACCAACTCGGGACCAGCTCCTGATCGGCACGTTTGAGTTGCACGATCTGGCTCACCTTGCATTCGAAGGCCACCGGGGTTTCTCCCACGCGCGGGACCTTGACGATGCTCGAGGGGGTGGCTGTCAGGCCGCTCAGTTCGAATTCGTTCACATCCGCTGCAACGGCTGCACAGCTCTGGTTCATCTGCTCGGCCAAGGGGCGGGTGGCCAGGTTCCAGACGAACTCACCGGTCTGTTCGATGTTGTTCAGGCTGTCTTTGCGCCCGACGCTGCAGAAACCGATGATCGGTGGGATGTAGTTGAAGGCGTTGAAGAAACTGTACGGCGCCAGGTTCAACTGGCCGTCGCGGTCTTGGGAGGAAATCCAGCCGATCGGACGCGGGCCGACGATGGCGTTGAATGGATCATGGGGCAGGCCGTGGCCTTTGGCGGGTTCGTAGTAGTACATCTGCGTTGGGCTGACAGGCCCACCTCTTGGGGACGAGGCGTCTAGTGTGCCAAGCCCGAGGCCGCCTGGGAATGATCAAGCCCGGACTGGCCGGGCTGGGAACGCGCATCAGTGATCAGCTGATGCGGTGCGCTTGGGTGCGGTCGAAGCCGTCTTCAGCGAAGCGTTGTGCGCCGGTGCGGTCGAAGCCGTCTTCAGCGAAACGTTGTGCGCCGGTGCGGTCGAAGCCGTCTTCAGCGAAGCGTTGTGCGCCGGTGCGGTCGAAGCCATCTTCAGCATAAGTGGCCGACTGGCTTTGAACGGCAGAGAAGCTGTGGGCGTTAGTACGGTCGAAACCATCTTCGGCGAAGGCGCCAGCAGCGAAGACCGAGAGAGCCAGGGTGAGGATCAGTTTGTTTTTCATGGTTGTTGCTCCTTTGGGGTGCGATGGGTTGTTCGTTTCTATGGGTTTAATCCTACGCCGAATAATTTGATTAAAAAGCGCAAAAAATAGCGCTTAAGAATCGATTTAATCGATGTGTGTCTCCGTGATTGTGCCCCAGCTGTTGCGATGGCTGTGGGACAAGGAAGCGGCGTCCACGGCGGGTGCGGCGCTTCATCCAGTCATCTCAGGGTGCCGGATGAGAATTAATGGCGAGTTAAGAACGAAAAATGCCTTAGAAGTATCTGGTAAACACTTTTTTCATCTATTGCCCACCGATTTTTCAGGCTTGGCTCAGCACCCTCGCCGCACTCAACCCTGGAGCGGCAAACGATGAACAAACTTCCGCAAATCACGCTGGCCTTCTGGGTCATGAAGATCTGCGCCACCACCCTTGGCGAAACGGCCGGTGACCTGCTGTCGATGACGTTGAATGTCGGCTACGCGGTAAGCTCGATGCTGTTGATCGGCGTGTTCCTGCTGACCTTGCTCGGCCAGCTGTACTCACGGCGCTACCACCCCATGCTGTACTGGTTGGTGATCCTCTCCACTAGCACCGCGGGCACCACCATGTCGGATTTCATGGACCGCACCTTGGGCCTGGGCTATGCCGCCGGCTCGGCGCTCCTGATCGGCATCCTGCTGCTCACGTTCCTCGCTTGGCGCCTTAGCGGCAACCCGCTCGATGTCACTCGCATCAGCAACCGCAAGGGCGAGATCTTCTATTGGGTGGCGATCCTGTTCTCCAACACCCTGGGCACTGCGCTGGGTGACTACCTGGCGGATGACTCGGGCCTGGGCTTTGCCGGAGGTGCGTTGCTGATCGGCAGTGCCATCGCCCTGGTCGTCGTGGCCCGCTACTGGACGCGGATTTCCGGCGTGGTGCTGTTCTGGGTGGCCTTCGTGCTCACCCGTCCATTCGGCGCCACCCTGGGTGACTTCCTGACCAAGCCTCATGAGAAGGGGGGGCTGGATTTCGGTACCGTTGGCTCGTCTGCGGTGTTGGGTGGGGTACTGCTGGTGCTGGTGCTGATGGCGAGTTGGTACCAGCGGCGTGAACCGCGCCAGGCGTTGGAGATGTCTTGAGTTGGGGCTGGGGCCTTGGTATTGGGTGGCGGATCCGAGGGATGTAGTGGCGCTACTGGCCCCTTCCGCCTTTACGGCGGGCAACTTGTTTCTTGGAAAAAGTTGCTCAAAACCGCTTGCTGGTATGACTCACCCACATGGGTTACAAATCAGTTCACGCACATAGGTAACAGTTTTTAACTGGCAGGGTCGGTTTTTCGAGGATCTGACCATGCCTTGGCGAGAGCTGAAACCTATGGACATGAAAACGCTTTTCATCGCGGATTACCTGCAGGGTCCGCCTAGCTTCAGCGCCCTCTGCGAGGCCTACGAGATCAGTCGAAAGACCGGATACAAATGGGTCGAGCGGTACGAGAAAGAGGGCCCGGCGGGCCTGGAGGAGCGCAATCGTCGCCGGCTGACACAAGACTGGGTTGTACCCGTCGCCGTTCGCGAGGCCATCATCGAGCTGCGTGGTCAAGGCCAGACGGAGCCTGGACCCAAGAAGATCCAGGCAGCATTGCAGGCGCGTTTTCCCGACCAGGCGCCTCCCTCCAAGACCACGATCTACAACATCCTCAAGAAGGCCGAGCTGATCAAACCGCGACGCCTGCGTCAGCGTGTAGCGGTCTATCCCAAGCCATTGGAGAAAGCGGAGTCGCCCAATCAGCTATTCACTGCGGACTACAAAGGCCAGTTTCTGACAGGAGCAGGGGTCTGGTGCTATCCGTTGACGATCATGGATCACGCCAGTCGCTTCTTGCTTGCGTGCCACAGCATGGCCAACACGAACTTCCTGGAGACACAGGCTGTGTTCGCTGAGGTCTTTCGCGAAAACGGGCTACCTGAACGTATCCGAACCGATAACGGCGTGCCGTTTGCGAGTAAAGGACGCGCAGGCCTCTCCCAGCTGTCCATTTGGTGGCTGCGCCTGGGCATTATTCCTGAACGTATTGCGCCTGGCAGGCCGGAGCAAAATGGTCGGCACGAGCGTATGCACCGGACACTCAAAAGTACGCTTCCATCCCCGCCTGCAGTGGCTTGGGAGGCTCAACAGCGGCACTTCGACCGCTTTCGGCAACACTACAATTACGAGCGATTGCACGAAGCGCTGAAGCAGAAAACGCCGGCGTCCTGTTATCAGCCTTCGCCACGCCCGTTTCCGGAGCAACTACCCGAAATGACTTACCCCAGTCATATCGAGAGCCTGCAAGCTGATTGTAGTGGCATCGTCAACCGCCGGGGTTTGAGGATCTATGTAGGTTATGTGCTCAAGCACCAGACCATTGGGCTGGAGCGGGTCGGGGATGGGGTGTGGGATGTTATTTTCGGCCCAATCATTCTCGGCAGGGTCGATGAGCGAGAAGCCGATGATGGTTATGTAAGACTTCAGGTGTTGTCACCTATGTGAACGAACTTTTGTGTAACCCATGAGGGTGACCCGTACATGCTCCCACATACGGCCCCTACGCTGCGCTTCGGGGTTCCCTCGCTTCGGCGGCTTGCGGGCCCGCGCGGCCTACGACTTGCTGCGCAAGTCTACATCTCGCGCCTCCGGCTACGCCGGAGGGTGCTGCGCACCTGGCCCTCCAGCCGCCTACGCTCGGCCTCCTGAGGTCGCGGGTAGATCAAGATCAACAGCAAGATCAAGAGCAGATCAAAAGCTAGAGCAACGGCAGGCGAATCGCTGCGCTCTCGCGGTTCACCTATCGCTTTGTGTTGCAGCGACTAGCGCCGTCTGTCTATCGAAGATAACGCCAGTGCAGGCGCCGCCCCTAACTTTGCGACGTCAGGAGGCCGAGCGTAGGCGCCTGTAGGGCCAGGTGCGCAGCACCCTTCGGCGTAGCCGAAGGCGCGAGATGTAGACTTGCGGAGCAAGTCGTAGGCCGCGCGGGCCCGGAAGGCGCCGTAGCGAGGGGACCCGTAGCGCAGCGGAGGGCCGGATGCAGGAGCAAGCGGTTTTGCGTCCCTTTTTCCAAGAAAAAAGGGACCCGCCGTAAAGGCGGAAGGGGCCAGTAGCGCCGCTACACACAATGGATCAGCTCACGATCTAAATGCCAAGCCAAGCCAAGCCAAGCCAAGCCAAGCCAAGCCAACTCCCCCGACAATCCATGAACCACAAAAAAAGGGGCGCCGAATTTACCGGACGCCCCTTTCGACTGCGGTTACAACACGATCAGTCGGTATTGATCCGCGAGTGCTGCTTGGTGTCCTTCATGGTTGCATACACCAGCAACGAGCAAGCGATACCCGCAGTGACGTACCAATAGAAGCCGCTTTCCATGCCAGCGCTCTTGAACCACAGGGCCACGTACTCGGCAGTACCGCCGAAGATCGACACGGTCAGGGCGTAAGGCAGGCCGACACCCAGGGCGCGGATCTCGGTAGGGAACAGCTCGGCCTTGACCACCGCGTTGATCGAGGTGTAGCCGCTGACGATGATCAGTGCCGCCATGATCAGGAAGAATGCGCCCCACCAGGTCTGAACGCTCTGCAGGGTGCTCAGGATCGGCACGGTGAACAGGGTGCCGAGCACGCCAAAGGCGATCAGAATCGGGCGTCGGCCGATCTTGTCGGACAGGCCGCCGACGATCGGTTGCAGGCACATGAACAGGAACAGCGTGGCCGCCGAAATGGTGGTCGAGTCGCTGATGCTCATGCCCACGCTGTTGACCAGGTACTTCTGCATGTAGGTGGTGTAGGTGTAGAAGGCCATGCAGCCGCCCATGGTCAGGCCGACCACGGTCAGCACTTCCTTGGGGTGGCGCATAAGAGTGCGCATCTGGCTTTCCTTGGCCTTTTCCTTCTTGGTGAAGGCGCTGGTTTCTTCCATGCCACGGCGCAGCCACAGGGCCACCACCGCGCACAGCGCGCCGATCACGAAGGGTACGCGCCAGCCCCAGGCATACAGTTCTTCGGTGGTCAGCACCTGCTGCAGGACGATCAGTACCGCCAAGGCGATGAGTTGGCCGGAGATCAGCGTCACGTACTGGAAACTGGCGAAGAAGCCACGGCGTTCCTTGGTGGCCATCTCGCTGAGATAGGTGGCCGAGGTGCCGTATTCACCGCCCACCGACAGGCCCTGCAACAGGCGTGCGACGACCAGCAGGATCGGCGCGGCGACGCCGATGGTTTCATAACCCGGGGTCAGGGCGATGACCAGCGAGCCTGCGCACATCAGCAGGACCGAGGCCATCAGCGCTGCCTTGCGGCCCTTGCGGTCGGCGTACAGGCCCATCAGCCAGCCACCGATCGGGCGCATGAGGAAGCCCACGGCGAAGATCGCGGCGGTGTTGAGCAGTTGTGCGGTGGTGTCGCCAGCGGGGAAGAATGCCTTGGCGAAATAGAGGGAAAATGCGGCGTAGACGTACCAGTCGTACCACTCGACCATGTTGCCGATCGAGCCACTGAAAATCGACTTGAGACGGCTGGAGGTGGTTTTTTCCGCAGCAGGCGCGAGGGCCGCCCCGGCTGGCAGGGTGGTGGCGTTATCCATCAGGGATACCTTCTCTTTTGTTGTTGTGGAGCGCGCCGAGGCGCAGCTTGCCAGGACACTTGCAGAAGGTGTGCCAAACGGGTGCGCCGTGATTCATTTGAGGGCATTACAGCTTCACCGCAGCCGTGAAAGCCCCATCGATACTGACGTGTAGCGCCGCCCTCTGTAGGAGGGGGCGTGCCCGCGAAGGGCTGCAAAGCAGCCCCATTTTCTGAAAGTAAGCGATCTTCCGCCTATTAAACCGATTCGATAAGCGGAAATCCGCCTATTCGCGTGGAAGAAAATCTTCCCGCACCAGCCCATGCCGCTGCATCTTCTCGTTCAGCGTGCGCCGCGGCAATTGCAGTGCTTCCATCACCGCCTTGATCTCGCCGCCGTGCTGGCGCAACGCCGTACGCAGGCACTGCGCCTCGAACGCTTCCATCTGCTCGGCCAACGCCGGCCCGGTCGGCGTCGCTGCGATGCTCGGAGCGCCGAGCCCCAGGGCATGGCGCTCCGCCGCATTGGCCAGTTCGCGGACATTGCCCGGCCATTCGTGCGCCAGCAGTTGCGCCAACTGCGGCCCCGACAGCGGCGGGGCGCTGCGGCCCAGCCGTTCGGCAGCCGCGCGGGCGAAGTGCTCGAACAGCAACGGGATGTCCTCGCGCCGTTCGCGCAATGGCGCCAGGCGCAGTTCGGCGACGTTCAGGCGATACGCCAGGTCCTCGCGAAAGCGCCCGGCACGGGCCTCCTCAAGCAGATCGGGCTTGGTTGCGGCAATGATGCGCAGGTCGACGCTGATGCTCTGGTTGGCCCCCAGCCGCTCCAACTTCTGCTCCTGGATCACCCGCAGCAGCTTGGCCTGCTGGGCCAGGGGCATGCTCTCGATTTCGTCGAGGAACAGCGTGCCGCCGTTGGCATACTCCAGCTTGCCGATGCGCTTGCCCTGGGCGCCGGTGAACGCGCCACTTTCATGGCCGAACAGCTCGGCCTCGAACAGCGCTTCGGGGATCGCCGCGCAATTGAGTGCGACGAAGGGCTTGTCGGCGCGCGGGCCGAAGTCGTGCAGGCAGCGCGCCACACGCTCCTTGCCGCTGCCGGTTTCGCCGCGAATCAGCACGTTGACCGGCAGGTTGGCAAGGTCCAGCACCTGCCGGCGCAACTGCTGCAGGCCTTCGGACATACCCAGCAGGGTGGCATCAAGGCGCGACTTGAAGTCGGCCTGTTCATGTAGCCGGCGGTTCTCCAGCACCAGCTGGCGTTTTTCCAGGGCGCGGCGCAGGCTGCCCAGCAGGTGTTGCGGCGTGAACGGTTTTTCCAGGAAGTCGTAGGCCCCGTTACGCATGGCCTCGACTGCCATCGGCACGTCGCCGTGGCCGGTGAGCAGGATCACCGGCAGGTCGGGGTCCTCGCCCTGCAGGCGTTCGAGCAATTGCAGTCCGTCCATGCCTGGCATGCGCACATCGCTGATCACCACCCCGGGAAAATGCCGGGGTAGCTTGGCCAGGCAGTCCTCGGCGCGGGCGAACAACTGCACGCTGAAGCCGGAAAGGCTCAGCCACTGTTCGACTGCGGCGCGGATGCTGGCTTCGTCGTCGACGACGATTACGGAATTCAACATTCAGGCTCCAGGTCTCGGGGCAGGGTCAGGCTCAGGCGGGCCCCGCCAGGCAGATTCTCGGCGTGCAACTGGCCACCGCTTTCGTGAACGATACCGTAGGAAATCGCCAGGCCAAGACCGAGCCCTTCACCCACGGGCTTGGTCGTGAAAAAGGGATCGAAGATCCGTGCCAGGTCCGCGTCGGGAATGCCGCCGCCCGTGTCGAGGACACTCAGACGCCACTGTGGCCCCTCTGGCTCGATGCGGATCTCCAGACGCTTGTAGCGCTTGTCGGCCATGGCGTCGAGGCTGTTGCGCAGCAGGTTGATCAATACCTGTTCAAGGCGGATGGCGTCGCCGCGCACCCAGGCCGGACGCGCCAGGTACAGGGCCACCTCGACATTTTCACCACGGATCCGCGTTTCCAGCAGGTGCAGGGCCTGGTCGACCACCACCGCCAGGTCCAGGCGTTCGCGCAGGCCGACCGGGCTGTTGCGGGCGAAGGTCTTGAGGTGGCTGGTGAGCGCGGCCATGCGTGTGAGCATCTGCTCCAGCGGCTCCAGGGCCTGGCGCGCCTCTTCGTGGCGGCCATGGTCGAGCAGCAGGCGCAGGGTTTCGAGCTGCATGCGCTGGGTGGTCAGCGGCTGGTTGATTTCATGGGCCATGGCTGCCGACATCTGGCCCAGCGCAGCCAGCTTGGCCGATTGCACCAGGCCTTCCTGGGCGGTGCGCAACTCGCGGGTGCGCTCCTCGACCAGGCGCTTGAGCTCTTCGCGGCTGCGCCGGCGCAGACGAGCCAGGCGCAGGCGTTGGCTGACGAACAGTGCGGCGAAGACCAGGCTCAACCAGACCGCAGCGGCGCCGAGGGCCGCGTTGCGTCCGGCGGCTTCTACCTGGGGCTTGCGCAGCAAGTGCAAGGTCCAGGGTTCGCCTTCCAACGGCAAGCGCTCCCACAGGTATTCGGCGCTGCCTTCCGGGCCCTGGACGCGGCTGAGGTAGCTGTTGGCGGCGAAGCGGGTCAGTACCTGATGCTGCAATGGCACCAGGGGTTGCTTGTCGTACTGGCGGGTTTCGGCCAGCTCGGCACGGTCGCCACTGCCCAGCGGCTTGAGCTCACGGTAGCGCCAGCCGTCCTGATTGGCGATGAAAGTGATACCGCGGGCGTCGCTGACCAGCAGCACATCGCTGCCCTGGCGCCACTCGCGCTCCAGTTCCGGGAACTCCAGCTTGACCACCATGGCGCCGAGAAAACGACCCTGCTCGTCGCTGATGGCGTTGGCGAGAAAATACCCCGGTACGCCACTGGTGACGCCGACGGCGTAGAAACGGCCGCTGCCCAGGCTGCGGGCGGCCTTGAAATAGGGCCGGAAGGCATAGTTGGAGCCGACGTAGGTGGTCGGCAGTCGCCAGTTGCTGGCGGCGATCGCCAGGCCCGTGCTGTCGAGCAACTCGAGGGTGGAAGACTTGGCCGCGCCGTTGATGCGTTCGAGCTTGTGGTTGAGCGCATCGCGGGTGGTGTCGCTGACCGGCCCGCTCAATGCTTCGATCAGTTGTGGGTCCAGCGCCAGTACGGCGGGCAGCGCCCGGTAGCGGTCGATCAGGGTTTGCAGGGCGTTGGCGTACAACACCAATTGCTGGCTGGCGCGCAGTGCATCGTCCTCCATCGCCTGGCGCTTGGCCTGATGCATGGCCCAGCCGGCGCTCAGGGCGGTGCCGACCAGGATCAGCAGGATGATCAGCCCCAGGCGCAGGGCGCGAAAGGAAAACGGCATTGGGCGCGGTCCAGATTGGGGGTATCGGGGCCGGCCCTTTCGCGGCGCTCAGACGTCTCGAAGGGGCCGTTACAGACCAGCATCGGTTATTGCAGTTCGAAACTCGCCTGCTGCACCGTCTCGGAATCGAGCCCGACCTGGACATTGAACTCGCCAGGTTCGGCCACTCGCTGTAGCTGGGCATTGTAGAACTTCAGGTCGTCCTCGCTGAGCTTGAAGCTCAGGGTGCGCGACTCGCCTGCCTTGAGCATCACTTTCTGGAAGTGCTTGAGTTCCTTCACTGGGCGGCTCATCGAGGCAGAGACATCCTGCAAGTAGAGTTGCACCACGGTCTCGCCATCACGCTTGCCGGTGTTCTTCACCGTGACCCTGGCCTCCAGTGCGCCGCCACGCTTGAGCTCCTTGGCCGAGAGGCTCAATCCCGACAGTTCGAAGGTGCTGTAGCTCAGGCCGTAGCCAAACGGATAGAGCGGACCATTCGGTTCTTCGAAGTACTGTGAGGTGTAGTTACCCGGTTTGCCTGGCGTGAACGGCCGGCCAATGCGGGTGTGGTTGTAGTACATCGGGATTTGCCCGACCGATCGCGGGAAAGTGATGGCCAGCTTGCCCGATGGGTTGTAGTCACCGAACAGCACGTCGGCGATGGCGTTGCCGCCTTCGGTACCGGCGAACCAGGTCTCCAGGATGGCATCGGCTTGTTCGCGTTCCCAGCCGATCGACAGGGGACGGCCGTTCATCAGCACCAGCACCAGTGGCTTGCCGGTGGCTTTCAGGGCCTTGATCAGCTCACGCTGGACGGCCGGGATCTGCAGGGTGGTGCGGCTCGACGACTCGTGGGACATGCCACGCGATTCGCCGACCACGGCGACCACCACGTCGGACTGCTTGGCGGCCTTGACCGCTTCGTCGATCAGCACGGCGGCAGGGCGCGGGTCGTCGACGATTTCCGGCGCATCGAAGTTGAGGAAGTTCAGGTAGTCGAGGATGGCCTTGTCGCCGGTGACGTTGGAGCCCTTGGCATAGACCAGCTTGGCCTTGCCCTCCAGGGCTCGGCGCAGGCCTTCGCGGACGGTGACCGAATGTTGTGGCTTACCGTCGGCCGCCCAGCTCCCCATCATGTCGATGGGCGCATCGGCCAGCGGCCCGACCAGGGCGATGCTGCCGGCTTTCTTCAGTGGCAGGGTCTGCTTGTGGTTTTCCAGCAGCACCAGGCTGCGCCGCGCCACGTCGCGGGCGGCGTCGCGGTGCAGGCGCTCGTCGCCGTAGTAGTCCTTGAGGTCGGTCTCGGCCTTGCCGATGCGCACGTACGGGTCCTTGAACAGGCCCATGTCGTACTTGGCGCCCAGCACCTCGCGTACCGCCTGGTCCAGCTCGGCCTGGGAGACTTCGCCGGATTTCAGCAGCCCCGGCAGTTCCTGACCGTAGAGGGTGTCGTTCATGCTCATGTCGATGCCGGCCTTGATCGCCAGCTTGGCGGCCTCGCGGCCATCCCGGGCCACGCCGTGGCGGATCAGCTCCTGGATGGCGCCGTGGTCGCTGATGGTCACGCCCTTGAAGCCCCACTGCTTGCGCAGCAGATCGTTCATCAGCCAGGTATTGGAAGTGGCCGGCACGCCATTGATCGAGTTGAGCGCCACCATCACGCCGCCGGCACCAGCGTCGAGCGCGGCGCGGTAGGGTGGCAGGTAGTCGTTGTACATCTTCGGCAGGCTCATATCGACCGTGTTGTAGTCGCGCCCGCCCTCCACCGCGCCGTACAGGGCGAAGTGCTTGACGATGGCCATGATGCTGTCGGGGTTGGCCGGGCTGCTGCCCTGGAACGAACGGACCATCACCTGGCCGATCTTCGAGGTCAGGTAGGTATCTTCGCCGAAACCTTCGCTGGTGCGTCCCCAGCGTGGGTCACGGGCGATGTCGACCATCGGCGCGAAGGTCATGTCCAGCGCATCGGCGGAGGCCTCGATGGCCGAGGTGCGGCCGACCTTGGCGATGGCGTCCATGTCCCAGGTGGCAGCCAGGCCCAGGCCGATCGGGAAGATGGTGCGTTCGCCGTGGACGGTGTCGTAGGCGAAGAACATCGGGATCTTCAACCGGCTGCGCATGGCGGCATCCTGCATCGGCCGGTTCTCGGGCGCGGTGCGCGAGTTGAAGGTGCCGCCGATGCGGCCTGCGGCGATTTCCTCGCGGATCTTCTCGCGGGGCATTTCCGGGCCGATGCTGATCAGGCGCAACTGGCCGATCTTCTCGGCCTCGGTCATTTGCCCGATAAGGTGATCGATGAAAGCCTGCTTGTCTTGCAGGGGTGGGGCGGTGGGGGCGGCAAGGGCGGCCTGAGTGGCCAGGCCCATGGCCAGGCCCAGCAAAGACAATTTCATCGTGAATTCCGTGGTCGGGGCCTTGGCCGTATCCAGGTGGGGCTACGCGCGTGGGCGAAATGTTCAGGCGAATGTTGTTGTTCATGCCAGTGGCATGTCTGCCAGGCGGGGATTATGCCTGAATCCGTTAGTGTAGAACTTATCGGCATCAACCAGGTGGGATGCCACGCCCATCGCGAAAGCCTTCGCCTGGCCCGGCCGTCGACGTAGAATGCGCGGCATTGCGCCCCGCGCTCCCCGCTATTCGAGGCACCCGCTTTCCATGTCCGCCCCAACTTCCGCTTCCACCACGCCGGATGCGCGTGCCCAATTCCTCGACCAGCTCGGCGTTGCCCTGCACGGCAACACCTTGGTCAAACTGGTGCTGGCCCGCCCGGTGGGCGCCGACCAGACCCTGCAGCGCATCATCGCCAAGCCGCTGCAGGTCAAGGGCCAGCCTTGCCTGTCGCTGGTCTACCGTCACCAGACCCGCGACATCACCCGCAACCTGCCGCTGGACGAGGCCCAGTCGCTGGTCGCCGAGTTGCTGCCGGAAGGTTTTCGCAATGCCCACCTGTTCGATGCCGATGGCGAGTTGCAACTGACCTTCAGCAAGAAGGGCAAGCCGATGCTCCAGCGCCACGGCGCCCAGGCGCCGCGCGAGGCCGCAGCTGCGGTGGCACACGACCGAGAGAAGAAGCGCTACCTGACGCTATCGCGCCCGTTCCTGCGTGATCTGGGCGTGACCGATGCGCAAGGGGCGCTGATTCCTGCGATGTCGCGCAAGTGGAAGCAGATCAACAAGTTCATCGAAGTCTTCGACCATGCCCTTGCCAGCGCACCGATCCCTGCCGAGCAAGTGCTGCGCGTGGCCGACTTCGGTTCGGGCAAGGGCTACCTGACGTTCGCGATGCACGATTACCTGCGTGACACCCTGGGCCGCGAGGCCGAGGTGACCGGCGTGGAACTGCGCCAGGACATGGTCGACCTGTGCAACGCCGCTGCCGCACGCCTGGACCATCCAGGGCTGGAATTCCAATGCGGCGACGTGCGCAGCGTGGTGCCGGAGGCCATCGAGGTGATGATCGCCCTGCACGCCTGTGACGTCGCCACCGACTATGCCATCCACACCGGCATCCGCTGCAATGCCGCGATCATCATGTGTTCGCCGTGCTGCCACAAGCAGATCCGCCCCCAGTTGCACAGCCCCGGTCTGCTGCAGCCGATGCTGCAATACGGGCTGCACCTGGGCCAACAGGCCGAGATGCTCACCGACAGCCTGCGCGCGCTGTACCTGGAGGCTTGCGGTTACGAGACCAAGGTGTTCGAGTTCATCTCGCTGGAGCACACCAACAAGAACAAGATGATTCTTGCGGTGAAGCGGCGTCAGCCAGTGGATAGCCAGGTGCTGTTGGCGAAGATTGCCCAGCTGAAGGCGTTTTATGGTGTGCAGGAGCATTGCTTGGAGACGTTGTTGCGGGGCGATGGATTGATCTGATCCTGAATTTCCGTGGGAACCTTCCGATGGCGCTCCAATGGCGGTGGCAGTAGCAACAAGGCTCTGTAGTGTGTCTTCACCGCTCGAACTGCACGAAGTTGTCATTTGACAACCTTGTGGCTATGAGCCCACACTGGAGAAAGCTGATGTCACGCCCCAGTCATGCCGCGAAAGAGGTCGAACGAGCCCTCAGGCACGCTGAGTCACAAGGATGGAAAGTCGTGGCGGGAGGAGGGCACTGTTGGGGAAAGATGTATTGCCCCTACAACGATGCCGATTGTCGATGCGGTGAGTTTTGCATCACCAGTATCTGGAGCACTCCAAAAAATCCCGGAAACTTCGCTCGTCAGTTGAAGCGAATCGTGAGTAATTGCACCCGTGGCCCAGTTATCGAGATATCGGCGGCCGGTGAGGAGAAGTAGCAATGGAATACGAATTCACCCTCAAGTACCAACTTCCGGAAGATGAAAACGTCGACGTATTGCTCGAGCGGCTCGCTGAAGCAGGCTGTGACGATGCAGTGATCGGTATTGGCCAACCAGGTCGCCTGGCGCTAGCTTTCGCGCGTGAATCCCGCTCGGCCAGAGAAGCCATCGAAAGTGCTTTGAATGACGTGCGAACGGCTGTGCCCAGCGCTCGGTTGATCGAAGCGACACCTGATCTGGTCGGGCTTACCGACGTCGCGGAAATGATTGGCGTATCGCGTCAGAACATGCGCAAGTTGATGCTCTCACATATGCACAGCTTCCCGGCGCCCATCCATGAAGGCAGCGTATCGCTGTGGCATCTAGCGGATGTATTGGCCTGGCTACACGCGCGAGGAACCTACTCCATCGGCCAGGAGATCATGGAACTGGCACGAGTCGCCATGTCGGTCAATGTCTCCCGTGCCCATGAGCGTGTCTTTGGGGGCGCCAGCCAGTAAACCGAAGCGGCTCAGCGGTGCGCCTTGGGCGCCTCGATAGCGAGCTCCGCGGCGCCCAGCGGATGCGTGCTGGCGTCGAAGAAGTGCAGGGTGGTTGTCGGCAGGTCACCGAAGCGGTCGATGAAATGCTGCTTCTGGTTGATCACCGACGCTTCGCTCAATGGCCGGATGGCGATTGAAAGATGCTTCGGTCGTGCCTCGCGGATCGCATCGAGCAGGTGCTGGTCGCTGCTGTCCAGATGCTGACCGAACAGGCATAGACCTTGGCTTTCCTGTGCCAGTTGACCGAGGCACCAGGTGAGGTAGTCGGAGCTGCGGATGGCGCGCAGTTTTTCCTCGCTGCGTTCTTCGTTGACGAACAATGGCACTTCACCCGGAATGTTCACGGCAAACCCGTCCAGCAGTTCGCCGGCTTCGGCACTGCGCTGGCGCGTGCTGCCGTCGGGCAGCTTGAGCAGGTGCAGGCCGCCGTGCAGGTGCAGGACGCGGGTGCCCTCGCTGCGCGTGCGGCGCACGTCGAAGAAACCCTGCTCGTCGAACAGCGTGGCAAAGCCTTGCGCAGCGTGTTGCATGGCCCAGGGCAGGATCAGGTCATAGTTGCTGGTGTACACGCTGCGGTAGCCATGCAAGGCCTGGTTGATCGCCGCCAGGCTGGTGGCAGGCATCAGCGGCCACGGCAGGTGCACCGTACGCACGGCATGGATCAGCGCTTCCTTGATCGAGTAATAGCGGTTCAGCGGCGCGGTTGAGTTGATGGCCAGCGCGGCGTTGGCCCTTACCGTGTGGTTGAGCGTGCTCAACAGCGGCTCGAACAGCTCGCTGCCCAAGGACTTGAACAACGCCTGGTCACTGACCCCCAGGCCTTTCTTGCGACCAGCGCGCTGGGCCTCTTCGAACAGCGAGAAATAGCCAAACGGCTTCCATAGCGCGCGGCTGGCGCCATTGCCGAGCAGCAGGGCGTCGCAGGGGTGGCGCTGGTTGAGTTCTGGCCAAGGGGCAAGTCGGGCGTCGAGAGCTGGCATGCGCGGTCCATTCGGCAAAGCGGGAAACGGCGGGGACTTTAGCACGCCGTGCGAGGCTGCACCCTGCAAAAGCTTGTCTCATTCGATCTGTGAAGTCGTCCATTTTTGCTAGACAGAGGTCTCCTGCCGTTGCCGATTCCGCCACACGCGATACGCCCGTATCCCCGCTCGTACCGAACCGAACAGCAGCTTGTCTTCCATCTCCCGGGCCATGCCCGAGCGCACCAGCATGCGCAGGAAGGTCCCGCGAGCGCGGGCGATGGCGAAGTGGATGCCCTGGGCGGCCAGGGTATCGCGCACTTCACGCAGTGCCGCGATGCCGCTGACATCGATGCTGGTGACAGCCTCGGCGTCGAACAGCACGGCCTTGGGCTCGTTTTCGTGCTGCATGGCCTCGAGCAGGCGCGTCTTGAAGTAGTCGGCGTTGAAGAACAGGATCGCGTCGTCGAAGCGGTACACCACAAGGCCTGGTACGGTGCGGGCGTCCTTGTGCCGGCGAATGTCGACCTGGCCCTCGGTGCCGGGGAGCCAGCCCAGTACCGCGTCGGTCGGCTGGTAGATCGTGTGCAACAGGCGCAGGATCGCCAGGGTCACGGCGAAGACGATACCGGGCAGTACACCCAGGCCCAGCACGCCGACCGTGGTCAGCAGGCACAGCCAGAACTCGAAGCGGCTCAGGCGCCTGATCAGCGGCAGCGACTTGACGTCGATCAGCCCCCAACCGGCCATCAGCAGCACGGCGCCCAGCGCTGCCTGGGGGATCCAGGCCATTGGCGCGGTGAAGAACAACAGGATCAAGGCGATGACCAGCGCGGCGATGATGCCCACCAACTGGCTCTTGCCGCCGACCATGTCGTTGACCGCAGTGCGCGAGTCGGCGCCGCTGATGGCGAAGCCTTGGGAAATGCCGGCAGCGAGGTTGCTCACGCCAAGAGCGACGAATTCGTGGTTGGCGTTGATCGCATAACCATGCCGTGCAGCGAAGCTGCGAGCGGTGAGCATGGCGCTGCAGAAACTCACCGTGGCGATCCCCAGGGCATCGCGCATCAGGCTTTTCATTTCCGCCAGGTTGGTCTGGGGCCAGGCCAGCTGGGGTATTCCCGCCGGCACCTTGCCGAGAATGGCGACACCGAAACGGTCCAGGCCGAACACGCCGGCCAACAGGGTGAACACCGCCACCGTGACCAGCGCGGCGGGTAGGCGAGGGTAGCGCCGTGGCAGCCAGATCAGCAGGGCCAGCCCGCCGAGGCCGATGGCCAGGCTCAACCAGTGGATTTCGTTCAGGCGCTGGAGAAAGTTGATCAGGCTGAGGATGAAACCGTCGCCCTCGATCTTGAACCCCACCACCTTGGACAATTGCCCGGCGATCAGGCTCAGGCCGATACCGTTGAGGTAGCCGATCAGGATCGGCCGCGAGAAGAAGCTGGCAATGAAGCCGGCACGGGCCACCCCGGCGGCAATCAGCATCACCCCGACCAGCACGGTGACGATGACCGCCAGCTCCGCGGTGCGCTGCACCTCGCCCATGGCCAGTGGCGCCACGGCGCCAGCGATCATCGCGCAGGTGGCGGCGTCGGGGCCGACCATCAACTGGCGCGAACTGCCCACCAGGGCGTAGATCATCATCGGCAGTACGCAGGCGTATAGGCCGTATTGCGGCGGCAGGCCGACGATCTGCGCATAGGCGATGGCGATGGGGATCTGGATCGCGGCGACCGATAGCCCGGCTTGGAGATCGGCGGAAAACCACTCGCGGCGATAGTGCAGCAGGTTGGCGAGGCCCGGGAGCCAGCGGGAAAGAAACATGGCAGTCCTTTCAGGATGTTTCGCGAATCCTTGAAGCATATTCGCCATTGGCCGTTTCGCTTGCAAGCCGACACGTGCGCTGCGCATTCAAGCGAAACGTGGGGGAGGGCGCCCTGGGCCAGGTCAACGAAAGGACAGAAACGAAAAAAGGAGCCGAGGCTCCTTTTGACAGCGATGACGTTGCTGGAACGCCATGCGGGGGAATGCGATGTGGAGCGGGTAGAGGGAATCGAACCCTCAACTAAAGCTTGGGAAGCTTTCGTTTTGCCACTAAACTATACCCGCTTGAACGGTCGACTTTGTACCAGAAACGGCCGGCAATTAGAAGCCCATGTTATAAAAAAGCGTGTCGGCGGCCTGTAGCCTGCGGGTCGAGACCCCAGGTCGCCGATGTGCTCAGATGGCCAGTGCATGCTGCTCCTGCGCGTGGTTGTAACGCGGTCGGTGCTCACGCGCGGTCGGCTTGAGGAAGCCGAGCAAGGCGTCGCGGGTGGCTTCACAGGCGGATTTGTGCTCCATGTCGAGGAAGTGCCCGGCATCGCGGATCACGCTGAAGTGGCTCTTGTCCACATGGCGGCCGAACTGCCGGGCATCGTCGACGGTGGTGTACTCGTCAAGGTCGCCGTTGATGAACAGCACCGGGATATCGATGTTGCGCGCCGCAGTCAGTGCCCGCTGCAGATCATGCTGCAGCACCTGGTTGATATGAAAATGCATCTGCGCGTATTCGTGGCTGTCCAGGCTGCTCACGTGGCGGTAGTTGAAGCGCTTGAACAGCGACGGCAGGTATTTGCCGATGGTGTCGTTGACCAGGTTGCCCACCTGGTACCGATCGCACGCGGCCAGGTACTGGCAACCGCGGTCGAGGTAGTCGCGCATCGGTTCGTTGATGATCGGCGAGAATGAGCTGACCACCGCCTTTTTCACCAGCCGAGGCTGGTGCGCCAGCGCCAGCAGGGTGCAGGCTCCGCCCCACGAGAACGACATCACGTGATCGGCATGGAAGTGCTCGATCAACTCCAGCAGGATGTAGGCCTCGGTCTCCTTGGTGATGAGCCGTTCCTGGCGATTGTGCGGCTTGGACTTGCCCGCATAGGGCTGGTCATAGAGCACGACGTTGAATTGCGGGTGCAGGTTGCGCACCGTCTGTGCAAACGAGGCCGTGGTAGCCAGCGAACCGTTGATCAGGATGATCGTCTTCTCGGCCGCATCCGCGCGATAGAACTCCGTGTAAACCCGATACTGACCTTGGATATCAAGTACAGCGATTTCTGGCCTCATGTCATCGACTCCTGGCGCAAAAAGGGTATTCGCGTCACCTAGGGTGCACGTGCTTTATGACAGGTAGGCATTTGCCTGAAGCTAAAACCCGGGGCCCTGTGTCGATCCTTGGCAGGCGTGTCGACGGTATTGTTGTTGGCGGGCAATCTGCCGTGCCCCAGGGCATCTGGGCCTTGGGTGGCCGGCAAAAAGGCGTCTTGGACTGCGAGAGTGACCAACGGGTCACATGCAGACCGACGAATTAGCAGTCAAGCAGCGAGGCGGTGTTCCCGCAAGGGCCGCTCAGGGAGAAATATGACCTGAACCGCCAAGCGGTCGTATGACGTCCGTACATCGCCTGGCCTTCAGACCGAGGCGACTTCCTCGGCGGTGAGCGAGCGAAACTCCCCAGGGGCCAGTGCCGGGTCAAGGTGGATCGCGCCCATGCTCTCGCGGTGCAGCCCCAGCACCTTGTTGTCGAAGAAACCGAACATGCGCTTGACCTGGTGATAGCGGCCTTCGACGATCGCCAGCCGCGCCTTGCGCGGGCCGAGGATATCCAGCTGGGCGGGCTGCGTGGTGAGGTTCTCGAAGGCGAAATACAGGCCTTGCTGGAACGTGGCGGCGTAGTGCGCGCCGATCTCGTCCTCGGTCTCGACCAGATAATGCTTGGGCAGTTTGGTCTGCGGTTGGGTCAGGCGCCGCGACCATTGGCCGTCGTTGGTCAGGATCAGCAGGCCGGTGGTGTTGTAGTCCAGGCGCCCGGCGATGTGCAGGTCTTCGCGCAGTGGGTGCGGCAACAGGTCGAGGACGGTGCGGTGTTGCGGGTCCTGGGTGGCGCTGACGCATCCGGTTGGCTTGTGCAGCATCAGGTAGCGCGCCGGGCGACCGGCCTGGATCACCTCGTCGTCCACCTCGACTCGGCTGAACTCGCGGACCTCGCTTTGCGGGTCGGCCACCCATTCGCCGTCCAGCCGCACACGGCGCTGCGCCAGCAACAGGCGCACTTGCTGGCGGTTGTAGCAGGGCAGATTGGCGAAGAAGCGGTCGAGGCGCATGGCAAGGTCGGTATCGATCGGGGGGCGCAGTCTATCGTGTCGGCGGCGTCACTTGTGCGGCCAATTGTTGCTCGACTGCGGCGCACGCCGGACAAAGGCAGGCACGGTCGCGCAGTTCGTCGGGAAGTGCCTGCAACACGGCGGGGTCGATGCTGACCGAGAAGCACCAGCAGGGCTGCGTGGCGGTGCGCGGATCGGCCAGGGTGCATCGGTTGAGAGCACCGCACGCGGGGCAGCGCAGGGGATCGTTCACGCTGTATCTACCTGTTTCAAATTATTGCACAAAGGGCACTGCACCTCGGCGCAGTTGTCTTAATCAATGCCGATGAGCGTGTGCTCGCCGGCGCTCGCCAACGCCGTTGGCCGGGCATCCCTGCGGTCCAGGAGGCCGCCATGTCCTATCGAATTCTACTGATCGCCCTGTTGGGCCTGATGACTTCCGCCTGCGCGCCCTATTATGGCGACGGAGGCTATTATCGCTCGGATACCTACTACAGCGGTGGGTATGTGAACCCCGGGTACTACCGCTATGACCGTTACTATGGAGCGCCGCAGCCTCGATATTACTATCAGCCCGCACCACGCTACTACCGGCCGGCACCCGCGCCGCATCACTATCAGGGCCACCCGCGGCCAGGCATGAACCAGTGGCATGGCAACCCGCGCAACGACTATGGCAATCGTCAGCGTCATGATTACGGACGTGACCGGGACCGTCACGATTACCGCAACAACAGCCAGCGCTACCAGAATGACCGCTGGCATTCCAGCGGCCGTGGTGACCGCGACCGCCGACCCGACGGCATGCGTGGCGAGCGCAACCGCAACTGGCAGCGCTAAGGCAAGAAGAGCCGCTGTCAGCCGAGGTCAGCCAATGGATGGCGCCCCTCCCAAGCCTTGGTGAAGTGCGCCTCGACCACCGCCGCCGGTACCTGTGACACGTCGGGCCAGTGCCAGCGCGGTTGGTTGTCCTTGTCCAGCAGGCGGGCACGTACCCCTTCGCTGAATTCCGGGTGGCGGCAGCAGTTCAGGCTCAAGGTGTATTCCATCTGGAACACCTGCGCCAATGACAGGTGCCGGGCGCGCCTGATCTGTTCCCACACCAGGTGCGCCGTCAGCGGGCAGCCCTCGTGCAGGCGCTGGCCCGCTTCGGCCAGCAGCGGGTCGCTGTGGTGCTTCAGGCTTTCCAGTGCGCGCCAGGCTGCCGCGGCGTCGGCGACATCCAGTAACTCATCGATCCTCTGCTTGCGCGGCAGCCATTGCGCCGCCGGCAGTTGGGCGCTGGCGCGATGCTGCTCGGCCTTGAGCAAGCTGTTCAACTGAAGGGCGGTCTGTTCCTGCCAGTTCAGTTGCAGCAGTTCCTCGATCAGGGCGTCTTGCTGTTGGTCACCCAAGAAGCGGTCGGCCAGGCCCAGGTCCAATGCGTCGCGAGCATTGATTGGGGCGCCGGTCAGGCCGAGAAATAGCCCGAGCTTGCCGGGCAGCCGGGCGAGGAACCAGCTGGCGCCCACATCCGGATACAGCCCGATGCTAATCTCCGGCATCGCCAGCCGGCTGCTGGGCGTGACGATACGCACGCAGGCCCCTTGCAAGAGCCCCATGCCGCCGCCGAGCACATGCCCATGGCCCCAGCACAGCAGCGGCTTTGGGTAGGTGTGCAGGGCGTAGTCGAGGCGGTATTCGGCGGCGAAGAAACTGGCAGCCAGTGGCGGCACGCTGCCTGGGTGATCGCGACAGGCCTGGGCCAGGGCGCGGACGTCACCGCCGGCGCAGAACGCCTTGGCGCCGTTGCCCCGCAGCAGCACGCAGACGATGCCGGGGTCACGGGCCCATTCGTGCAGTTGTTCGCCGAGCCGTTCGATCATCGGCAGATTAAGGGCGTTGAGCGCCTTGGGCGCATCCAGGGTGGCGATGCCGATACGAGCGCCATCGACACCGGTGAGTACCTCGCAGTGAATGGACATGGACTACCTCGCGCAAGTCATCTCCCCAGTATGGCTTGCCACGCCGATCATGCCGGTCGTCGGTCGGATCGATTGACAAGCAGGGGCCGCGTTACCTAGTGTCGCGCCATTGTTTACGGATGGCTCCATGACTGACGACGATCGCATCAAACTCGAACCGAGCTGGAAGGCCGCCTTGCGTGGCGAGTTCGACCAACCCTACATGCATCAGCTGCGCGAGTTCCTGCGCCAGGAGCACGCTGCCGGCAAGGAGATCTATCCGCCAGGGCCGTTGATATTCAACGCGCTCAACTCCACGCCGCTGCACGACGTGAAGGTGGTGATCCTCGGCCAGGACCCCTACCACGGCCCCGGCCAGGCCCATGGCCTGTGCTTCTCGGTGCAACCAGGCATCGCCACGCCACCTTCGCTGGTGAACATCTACAAGGAACTGCAGCGCGACCTGAACATACCCATCCCCAACCATGGTTGCCTGCAAAGCTGGGCCGACCAGGGCGTGCTGCTGCTGAACACGACGATGACCGTGGAACGGGCCAATGCCGCGTCGCATGCCAAGCGCGGCTGGGAGTTCTTCACCGACCGGATCATCCAGGTGGTCAGCGAGCAATGCCCGAACGTGGTGTTCCTGCTGTGGGGCTCGCATGCCCAGAGCAAGCAGAAGCTGATCGATGGCACCAAGCACCTGGTGCTCAAATCGGTGCACCCGTCGCCGCTGTCGGCGTATCGAGGGTTCCTTGGCTGCGGGCATTTCAGCAGGGCCAATGGGTTTCTCGAGCAGCGGGGGTTGGCGCCGATCAATTGGGCGTTGCCGCCGTTGTAGTTCGCGGTGGCCTTTTCGCGGGTAAACCCGCTCCTACAGGTCCCCCACCATCCTCAAGGGCAATGGAGATCCTGTAGGAGCGGGTTTACCCGCGAAGAGGGCGACGCGATCAAGGCTGGTTGGCGTTCCACCACCTGAACAACGGCTCGGCCAGAAATAGCACGAACAACAAGCGCATCACCTGCAACGCCGTCACCAGCGGCACCGACAGTTGCAGGGTCTCCGCCGTCAGGCTCATCTCGGCGATGCCGCCGGGCATCATGCCCAAGGTCAGCGAGCGCAGGTCAAGCGCGGTCAATACGCTCAACCCCCATGCGGCGCTGGCGGCAATCAACATGCACAGCGCCGTGGCGAACAAGGTGCGCCCCAGGAACGATGGCGCGCGGCGGAAGAACGCCCGGTTGAAGTGGCACGCCAGGCCACTGCCGATCAACCACTGGCCGATCTGGCTGGCGCCATTGGGCAAGGCGATCTGCAGGTCGCCCGCCAGGCTCACGGTCGCGGCCACCAGCAGTGGGCCGAACAGCCAAGGATTGGGCTGGCGCAGACGTTGCCAGGCGAAACCGACCGCCACGCCTGCCGGCACGATCAACGCAAGCCACTCCCAGCTCACGCTGCCGGTGTGATTCAGCGCCACGCCATCGCCAAGCAGGAACTTGAACAGGGCCGGCACGCACAGTACTACCGCCAGCACCCGCAGGCTCTGCGCTGCCGCCACCTGGCTGAGCACCGCGCCGTTGCGTGCGCCGAGATTGACCATCTCACCCGAGCCCCCGGGCATGCTGGCGAAGAATGCCGTGGCACGGTCTTCGCCAGTGCGGCGCAACAACCACACGCTGATCACGCTGGACAGGGTAGTGAACAGCGCGCCGAAGAAGATCAACGCGAAGTGGCTGGCCACCTGCTCGATCACCGCTGGGGTGAAATGCAGGCCGATGCCGATGCCAATGATGCACTGCCCGCATTTGCGGCCATTGGGGATTTCCGACAGCTGCCAGGGTGTCAGGCAGCGCACCAGGATGATCGCCAGCAACGCGCCGACCATCCATGGCAAAGGCCAGCCGACCTTGCTGGCGGCAAAACCGCCGGCAAGGCCGACCAGCCCAGTGGCCCAGTACAGCGGCAACGACCGGTCAGGCATCGGCCAGGGCCCGGCGCTGCAGGCTGCGCTTGCGCCAGATGCGCAGCAGCGGCAGGGTCAGCATGCAGGCGGTGAGCACCCACACCGAGAGGCTGATCGGGCTCGACCAGAGGATGCCCAGTTCGCCGTTGGAGATCGACAGCGCCCGGCGCAGGTTCTGCTCCATCAAGCCGCCGAGGATGAAGCCGAGCAGGATCGGCGACAGCGGGAAGTCCAGCTTGCGCAGGATGTAGCCCATGATGCCGATGCCAACCATCAGGAACAGGTCGAAGGTGGTGGCGTGCACGGCATAGACGCCGATACCGGTGATGATCGCGATCACCGGTACCAGCGCCCAGTTCGGCACGGCGAGGATGCGGGTGAAGATGCGGATCATCGGGATGTTCAGGATCACCAGCATGATGTTGGCGATGAACAGCGAGGCGATCAGGCCCCAGACGATGTCTGGTTGTTGCTCGAACAGCAGCGGGCCGGGGGTGATGTTGTACAGGGTCAGTGCGCCGATCATCACCGCGGTGGTGCCCGAGCCCGGTACGCCCAGGGTCAGCATCGGTACCAGGGCGCCACAGCAGGAGGCGCCGATGGCGGTTTCCGGGGCCGCCAGGCCGCGGGCATCGCCCTTGCCGAAGTTGCCGCTGGTGCCGGCGATGCGTTTTTCGGTCATGTAGGCCACGGCACTGGCCAAAGTGGCACCTGCGCCAGGCAACACGCCCATGATGAAACCGAGCAGGCCGCAGCGGATGTTGACCACGAACACCGAGGCCGCTTCCTTGAAGTTGAAGAGCATGCGTCCGGTGGCCTTGACCGCCTGGTGGCCATGGTGGGTCTTTTCCAGCAGCAGGAGGATTTCGCTGATGGAGAACAGGCCCAGTACCAGCACCACGAACTGGATGCCGTCGGCCAGGTGCACGCTGTCACCGGTGAAGCGGTAGACGCCGCTGTTGGCGTCGATGCCGACCGCCGAGAGGAACAGGCCGATCAACGCAGCGATGAAGGTCTTCAGCGGTTTGTCGCCGGCCATGCCGCCCAGGCAGACGATGGCGAACACCATCAGCACGAAATACTCCGCCGGGCCGAAGGCAATCGCCCATTTCGCCAGTAGCGGGGCGAACAGCACCATGCCGCAGGTGGCGATCAGGGCGCCGATGAACGAACTCCAGGCGGACAGCGACAGGGCCACGCCAGCCAGGCCGTTGCGGGCCATCGGGTAGCCGTCCAGGGTGGTCATCACGGTGGAGGCTTCGCCGGGGATGTTCAGCAGGATCGAGCTGATCCGCCCGCCGTATTCACAGCCCAGGTACACCGCGGCCAGCAGGATCAATGCCGACTCCGGCGGCAGGCCGAGGGCGAAGGCGATCGGGATCAGCAGGGCCACGCCGTTGATCGGGCCCAGGCCCGGCAGCAGGCCGACCACGGTGCCGATCAGGGTGCCGGAAAGGGCGGTGACCAGGTTGTAGGGGCTCAGGGCGACGCCGAAGCCCTGGCCCAGGTAGCTCAAGGTATCCATGTGTCAGTTCTCCAGTACGCTCAGCAGGCCAAGGGGCAGGGGTACGTCCATGACGCGATCGAACAGCCAATAGAGGAACAGGCTCATGCCCACCACCACCAGGGTGCTGTGCAACCAGCGGCCGCCATACAGGCGGGCCATGGGGATGCCGACCAGGATCGAGCTGATGATGAAGCCCAGGGCTTCGAAGGTGCTGGCGAAGACCAGCAGCAGGCCGATGCAGGTGGCGATCTTGATCAGTGTGGCGCGGTCGAGCTCGGGTTCGTCGTCCTTGTGCACGATGGGTGTCGGGCGGATGGCGAGGTACAGCAGGCCCAGGCTCATCAGGCCGAGCATCAGCAGCGGATAGGCGCGTGGCCCCACCGGCTCATAGGAAAACGCGGCCTGGTAGGGCCAGGCCATGACGGCCAGGGCGGCGCATACCGCCAGCAGGGCCAGGGCGAAAATGCGTTGCAGGATCATTGGGAAATCCTCGTTGTTTTACGGCACGACACGGTCGCTGTAGGAGCGGGTTTACCCGCGAAGGCGCCCGTCGCTCCAGCGGTGGAGTCTGGGCTGACGCATTCGCGGGTAAACCCGCTCCTACAGGGATCGGCGGGTTGGTGTAAGCGGCTTACTGAACCAGGCCGAATTCCTTGGCCAGCGCCTTGTAGTCAGCCACTTGCTTCTTCACATAGGCATCCAGCTCCTCGCCGGTCATGGCGAACGGGAACAGCTCGCGCTGGTCACGCAGCTTGGCGAAGTCTTCCGAGGCCAGCATCTTGTCGAACGAGGCTTTCCACCAGGCGTAGTCTTCGTCGCTTACCTTCGGCCCGAGGTAGAAGCCGCGCACCACTGGCCAGACGATGTCGTAGCCCTGTTCCTTGGCGGTGGGGATGTCCTTCATTTCCGGCTCGTCCAGGCGGTTTTCCGAGAACACCGCGAGGATGCGCATGTTGCCGCTCTGGATATGCGGCATGGAGTCGGAGATATCGGTGGAGCCCACCTGAATGTGACCGCCGAGCAGCGCAGTGGCGATCTCGCCGCCGCCTTCCAGGGCCACGTAGCGCAGATCGCGCGGGTTGATGCCGGCGGCCTTGGCGATCAGCGCGGTCTGCATCCAGTCCTGGCTGCCAACGGTGCCGCCGGAACCAATCACCACCTTGCTTGGGTCTTTCTTCAGGGCCGCGACCAGGTCGTCGAGGGTCTTGTAGGGCGAATCGTTTTTCACCGCGATGGCGCCATAGCTGGTACCAACGGCTGCCAGCCATTTCACCGCGTTCTCGTCGAAACGGCCGAACTTGCCCTGGGCCAGGTTCAACAGTGAACCGCTGGACCAGGCCACCAGGGTGCCGGCATCGCCGGGGCGCTGGGCGACAACGGCGTTGTACGCCACCGCACCGACACCACCAGGCATGTAGGTGACGCGCATCGGCTTGCTGAGGATTTTTTCCTGTACCAGGGCGCTTTGCACCAGCTTGCAGGTCAGGTCGAAACCACCGCCGGGCGAGGCCGGCGCGATGCATTCGGGGCGTTTCGGTTCGGCAGCGATGGCGCTGCTGGCCAGCAGCAGGCAGCCAGTGGCGAGGGCGAGGCGGCGCAGTGGAAAGGTCATCGTCTATCTCCGTGGGCGTTGTTGTTATGGGGTGTTACCAGAGGGCCACGCTGTAGCTCACCAGCAGGCGCACTTCGTCGGCATCGCGGGCGAAGTTCGAGCGGAAGGTGGCGTTACGCAGGCGCACGGCGACGTTTTTCAGCGGGCCGCTTTGTACCACGTACTTGAGCTCGGTGTTGCGCTCCCACTCCTTGCCTTCGCCACCAGCAGCGCGGCTGACGTTATCGCCGCTGATGTAGCGGGTCATGAAGGTCAGGCCAGGGACGCCGAGGGCCGCGAAGTTGTAGTCGTAGCGCGCTTGCCAGGAGCGCTCGTCGGCGCCGGCGAAGTCGTTGATCTGGACGAAGTTGACCAGGTACGGGTCGGCGCCATCGACGTACGGGAAGGCGCTGTCGCCGGACAGTTGCTGCCAGGCGGCGCTGACCTTGTGGCCGCCCAGGGCGTAGCTGAGCATACCGTTGAACGTGGTGTTGTCGATGCGCCCGGCCTTGGCCTGGCCTGCGTCGTCGCTCAGGGCCAGGCGCAGATCGGCGCCGAAGGTGCCTGGGCCCCACGGCTGGCTGGCGACCAGGCCGATGAAGTGCTGGCGGTAGATGTCGTCGAGTTGGGCGAAGTGGTAGCTGCCGGTCAGACGATCGCTGAACTGGTAGTCCAGGCCGGCCAGGGCCAGGTTGTCGGCGCTGAACGTACCGCCGAAACGGCCATTCTTGTTGTTGAGGGCGAGGTCTTCCCAGTTGCTGTCGTTGCGATCCTTGGCCTTGTCCAGGCGCCCGCCGGTGAAGGTCAGGCCCTTGATCTCCCGCGAGGTGAGCAGACCACCTTCGAAGGTTTGCGGCAGTATGCGCCCGTCGTTGGGCTGCAGGGTGGGCAGCTCCGGCATCAGGGTGCCGATCTTCAGTTCGGTCTGCGACACCTTCACCTTGCCGGTCAGGCCGAGCTTGGAATACTCGTCGGCGGCCCTGCCGTCGTCATGGGTGGGCAGCAGGCCGGTGTCGGCGCGGTCGGGGCTGGAGTCGAGCTTGATGCCCAGCATGCCCAGCGCATCCAGGCCGAAACCCACGGTGCCTTCGGTGTAGCCGGACTCGAAGTTGAGCATGAAACCCTGGGCCCACTCGTCGCGCTTGGATTGCTGCGCGCTGGTGCCATCGCGAAAGTCGCGATTGAAGTACATGTTGCGGGTTTCGAAGGTGGCCGTGCTGTCTTCGAGGAAGGCGGCTTGGCTCAGCGGGGCGGCGCCGGCAAGCGCAAGGGCGCTGGCGAGGGCAGAGGGACGTGCGGACAGGGAACGGCTAGGCGCGAACGCCTGAGGCTGCGATGACAGCATCGGGATGACTCCGTTTTTTTGTTCTTATTCGTTGCACCTTGCTGGTGCTTTTTTCGGCGCGTAGTGCGACCGTGGTGCGATGCTAGGTAACGAACCTTTCACCAACCTTTCACTGTAAAAGGATTGCTACAAAGGGCTTCACAGGGCCGAGGACAGCGGTAAACTCCGCGCCACCGCCCACCCGAGCAGGGGAGAATCCGATGCGTGTGCTGCTGGTCGAAGACCATCTGCAACTGGCTGAAAGCGTGGCCCTGGCCCTCAAGAGCCAAGGCTTGACCGTGGATGTGCTGCATGACGGCGTGGCCGCCGACCTGGCCCTGGCCAGCGAGGAGTATGCCGTGGCGGTGCTCGATGTCGGGTTGCCGCGCATGGACGGTTTCGAGGTGCTGGCGCGCCTGCGCGGTCGCGGCAAGAACCTGCCGGTGCTGATGTTGACCGCGCGCAGCGACGTCAAGGACCGCGTTCATGGCCTGAACCTTGGGGCCGACGACTACCTGGCCAAGCCTTTCGAGCTGAGCGAGCTCGAGGCCCGGGTCAAGGCCCTACTGCGCCGCAGCGTGCTCGGTGGCGAGCGCCAGCAGCGCTGCGGGCCGCTGGTCTACGACCTGGACACCCGGCGCTTCAGCCTGGGCGAGGACAACCTGACCCTGACCCTGCGCGAGCAGAGCGTATTGGAAGCCCTGATTGCCCGCCCAGGCCGGGTGATGAGCAAGGAGCAACTGGCCGCTCAGGTATTCGGCCTGGACGAGGAAGCCAGCCCGGACGCCATCGAGATCTACATCCATCGCCTGCGCAAGAAGCTCGACGGCCAGCCGGTGGGCATCGTCACCTTCCGGGGCCTGGGCTACCTGCTCGAGCATCGCGATGCGTGACGCCGGCAGCCTGCGCGGGCGGCTGCTGGGTAACCTGGCGCTGCTGCTGGTGGTGCTGATGCTGGCCAGTGGTTTGAGCGCGTACTGGAACGGCCGCGAGGCGGCCGACACTGCCTACGACCGTACTCTCCTGGCCTCGGCGCGGACCATCGCCGCCGGCCTTTCGCAGCGTGACGGCAGCCTGAGCGCCGATGTGCCCTACGTGGCCCTGGACACGTTCGCCTACGACAGTGCCGGGCGCATCTACTACCAGGTGCTGGACATCGACCACACGTTGATCTCGGGCTACGAGAACCTGCCATCGCCACCGCCGGGTACGCCCCGCACCGATGACTACCCGGCGCTGGCGCGCTTCTACAACGCCACGTACCTCGGCCAGGACGTGCGTGTGGTGAGCCTGCTGCGGGCGGTGAGCGAGCCGAACATGAATGGCATGGCCGAGATCCGCGTGGCGGAAACCGAAGAAGCACGGGTACGCATGGCGCGGGGGTTGATGGCCGATACCTTGTTGCGCCTGGGGATGCTGGCGCTCGGCGCGTTGCTGATGGTCTGGTTTGCCGTCAGCGCCGCGCTGCGGCCTCTGGAACGCTTGCGCTCGGCGGTCGAAGAACGCCAGCCCGACGACCTGCGAGCCTTGCCGGTGGTACCGGTGCAGCGCGAGCTGCGGCCGCTGGTGGGCGCGCTCAACCACTTCACCGAGCGCCTGCGCGCGCAGTTCGAGCGCCAGGCGCAGTTCATCGCCGATGCCGCCCACGAGTTGCGCACACCCTTGGCAGCGCTCAAGGCGCGGGTCGAACTGGGCCTGCGCTCGGAGCAGCCCGAGCAGTGGCGCCAGACCCTGGACGCTGCGGTCCAGGGCACCGATCGCCTGACCCACCTGGCCAATCAGCTGCTGTCGTTGGCGCGCGTGGAGAACGGGGCCCGGGCGATTGCCGAAGGGGGCGCCCAGCGCCTGGACCTGAGCCAGCTCACGCGCGAGCTGGGCATGGCCATGGCGCCACTTGCGCACAAGCGTGGCGTGGCCTTGGCATTGGAGGCCGAGCAGCCGGTGTGGCTCAAAGGGGAGCCGACCCTGCTCAACGAGTTGCTCAGCAACCTGGTCGACAACGCCCTGGCCCACACGCCGGTGGGGGGGAACGTGATCCTGCGGGTTGTGGCGCCGGCGGTGCTCGAAGTCGAGGACGATGGCCCGGGGATTCCCGAGGAGGAGCGTGCGCGCGTGTTCGAGCGGTTCTATCGACGCAGCGCCCAGGGCAGTGGCCTGGGCCTGGCAATCGTCGGTGAGATCTGCCGGGCGCACCTGGCACAGATCAGCCTGCATGATGGGGAGAAGGGCGGGTTGAAGGTGCGGGTAAGTTTCCCCGCCGATTGATTCGCTGTCGTACCGGCCCTTCACGGGTGGCCCAGGTCCTGTAGGAGCGGGTTCACCCGCGAAAGGGCCGGTACGGACAAACCACCCGTCAGCGCAACATGCTCCGGGCCTCGAGCAGCTCGCCAATCTCCAGCTCGGTGCCAAACGGCAGCCCTAGGTGCCGGTACGCCGGCAGCGCCGCCAGTGGCCGGCTGCGCCCACGCTGGCTAATGCAACGGGCGATCTGCACGATGTCGATGTAGTCCACCTTGTCGGTGTGCCGATCCAGATCCTGCACCTGGCTCGGCAGATTGACCAATTGCTCGGGAAACTCCCACGACGACAGGATCTTGTCCCCCAACACCGGCTGGATCTGTTCGATCACGTAATGCAGGCACACCGGGTCGGACAGCAGCTCGTTGTGTTCCTCGGCGTAGATCAGCACCGGCAGCGCGCCGATCTGGTTGACCAGGCCGCCAAGGGTGGCCTGGTCCGGTTTGAGTTGGGTGTAGCGACGGCACAATTCATAGCTGATGCCGGCCACTTCCAGGCTGTTGGCCCAGATATCCCGCAGTTTCTGCTCGACTGCCGGCGAGCGGGCATGAAAGATCTGTTCGATCACCAGGCCGATGGCCAGGTTGCAGCTGTAGTTGATGCCCAGCCGGGTAATCGCCGTATGCAGGTCGGTGACTTCCACCGCCGCACGCAGCAGGGGGCTGTTGACCACCTTGATCAGGCGTGCCGAGAGCGCCGCATCGCGGCCGATCACCTTGCTCAGGGCGGCCACGCTGATCTCGCTGTCCTCGGCGGCATCACGGATGCTCAGGGCAACTTCCGGGAGGGTGGGCAGGACCAGGTCGTCGTTGCTGATGGCATCGAGCAATTGCGCTTGGACCATTTCGGCCAGCTTGTTCATGGGCTTCTCTACGGCAATGGTGGTGCGGCCCCGCCAGGCAGCGGGGCAGAGGGGTCAGCGCTGGATTTCCCGGTCGCGATCCAGTTCGTAAGGCAGGCTCAGCACCTCCAGGCGCGGGCCTCCCAGGCTACCCAGGTGCAGGTTGTCGTCGGCCACGGCTTCGGCACTGAGCACGGCAAGCAATTCGCAGCCCTGGCCGGCACTGGCGGCCAGGACCACTTCGCCGACCGAGGAGCCATGGGTGGGCGAGAAGATCTCCGTGCCAGGCGTCGGCACCTCCTGCTGCTCCAGGGCCAGCCGGTACTGCCGACGCTTGAGCTTGCCCAGGTACTGCATGCGGGCGACGATTTCCTGGCCGGTATAGCAGCCTTTCTTGAAGCTCACGCCGTCAACGGCCTGCAGGTTGATCATCTGCGGGATGAACAGCTCGCGGGTCGGCCCCATGACCTGGCCGATACCGGCGCGGACCTGGCCCAGCAACCACAGGTTCAGGCTGGCCTCCTCCAGTGTGGTAGCCAGGGTTGCGCGTACGGCGTCGGCCTGTTCGGCAGGTACCCACAGTTCGACGCGCCCTGGCGATACGGCGATCGCGATGAGCCCGGCGTTACGCACCGTGGCCCCGGCCTCGGCAGGTGCCGGCAGGCCCAGCGCCTGCAACGCCGCCTCGCCATGCTGCAGGCCGAAGCGGGCCCAGGCGGCACTTTCATCGGTCAGCGTGGCCTTGGAGAACACGGCGTATTTCTTCAGGTCGGCCAGTTGCGCTTCGAGCAACTCGCTGGCCATGGCCAGCAGGTAGCCGTTGCCCTCGGGCAGGATGCGGAAGCTCGATTGCATCCGCCCCTTGACCATGCAACGGGCGCCGAGGCTGGCGTGCTCGAGGCTCAGGTAGTTGATGTTGCAGGTCAGCTGACCCTGCAGGAACTTGCCGGCGTCCGAGCCGCGGACGGCGAGGATGCCCTCGTGGGACAGGGGGCTGTAGAAAGCGGAATCGGCCATGGGTCATCGCGGTGGCTTAAAGACTGGTGGCCATCATAGAACGCTGGTAACAAAATAGGTAGGTGACTAGACCAACGCCTTGTGCCGCTGCGTTCGCCGCTTGGTATACTGCGCGACCTATTCGAGGAGGGCCCCATGGTCGAACAAACTGAACTCAACCGGCTTTTCTGGCACAGCCGCCGCGGCATGCTGGAGCTGGACGTGCTGCTGGTGCCTTTCACCCAGGAGGTCTACCCGAGCCTGAGCGAAGCGGACCGTGAACTGTACATTCGGCTGCTGGCCTGCGAAGACCAGGACATGTTCGGCTGGTTCATGGAGCGCACCGAGTCCGAAGACCCGGAGCTGCAGCGCATGGTCCGCATCATCCTGGATCGTGTCCAGCCCAAGTGAATGCTTCCAGTGCCGTTGGCAAGGCTCGCGCCTGCTGCTGACGGCCTACCTGAGCTGCCAGGCCCTGGCGATGCTGACGTTGTGGGTCAGTGCGCTGCCTGGGTGGCTGTCCCTCGCGCTCGCTGCAACCTGCATCGTCCACGCCCGCTGGGCTATCCCCAACCGTATCGTACTCACCCATGCGCACGCCGTGACTGGCCTGCGTCGGGATGCGCATGGCTGGTGGGTATTCAGCCGGGCGCTGGGCTGGCAACCGGTGCGCTTGTGCCGCGACAGCGTGGCGTTACCAGGATTGGTGGTGTTGCGCTACGTCAGGGCCGGGCGCTGGTTTGCCCAAAGCCAGTGCGTGCCGGCCGATGCCCTGGAGGCGGAGCAGCACCGACGCCTGCGGGTCAGGCTGAAATTCAGCCGCAGGCGCTGGGCCGCCGTCACACCGGGCTGAGAATGGTGTCCCTGGCTTCCTCGAGCATCCCCGGATAATCCAGGGTGTAGTGCAGCCCACGGCTTTCCTTGCGCTGCATCGCCGAGCGAATCATCAGTTCCGCCACCTGCGCCAGGTTGCGCAGTTCGATCAGGTCACGGCTGACCTTGTAGTTGCTGTAGAACTCGTCGATCTCGTCCAGCAGCAGGCGAACGCGGTGCTCGGCGCGTTGCAGGCGCTTGCTGGTACGCACGATACCCACGTAGTCCCACATGAAGCGCCGCAGTTCGTCCCAGTTGTGCGCGATGATCACGTCCTCGTCCGAGTCGGTCACCTGGCTCGCGTCCCAGCACGGCAAGGCCTTGGGCATCTGGACCTGGTCCAGGCAGGCCTGGATGTCGGCGGCGGCAGCGCGGCCGTAGACGAAACATTCGAGCAGCGAATTGCTGGCCATGCGGTTGGCGCCGTGCAGGCCGGTGAAACTGGTCTCGCCGATCGCATACAGGCCGGGCACGTCGGTGTGGCCGCGATCGTCGACCATCACGCCGCCGCAGGTGTAGTGCGCGGCAGGTACCACCGGAATCGGCTGGCGGGTGATATCGATGCCAAAGCCCAGGCAGCGTTCGTAGACCGTTGGGAAGTGCTGCTTGATGAAGTCGGCCGGCTTGTGGGTGATGTCGAGATACACGCAATCGACGCCCAGGCGCTTCATTTCGTGGTCGATGGCACGTGCGACGATATCGCGTGGCGCCAGTTCCTCACGTGGGTCGAAACGCGGCATGAAGCGTTCGCCGTTGGGCAGGCGCAGCAACGCGCCTTCGCCGCGCAGGGCCTCGGTCACCAGGAAACTCTTGGCCTGCGGATGGTACAGGCAGGTCGGGTGGAACTGGTTGAACTCAAGGTTCGCCACCCGGCAGCCGGCACGCCAGGCCATGGCGATGCCATCGCCACAGGCGCCGTCGGGATTGCTGGTATAGAGGTAGACCTTGGCTGCGCCACCGGTGGCCAGCACGGTGAAGCGTGCGCCGAAGGTGTCCACTTCACCCGTGTTGCGGTCCAGCACGTAGGCCCCGAGGCAGCGCTCGCCCGGCAGGCCCAGGCGCCGCTCGGTGATCAGGTCGACGGCCACGCGTTGTTCCAGCAGCTCGATGTTGGCGCGCTGGCGGGCCTTGGCCAGCAGGGTGTTGAAGATCGCCGCGCCGGTCGCGTCGGCGGCATGGATGATGCGCCGGTGGCTGTGGCCGCCTTCGCGGGTGAGGTGGAACTCGAAGCCGCCATCATCGACGCTGTGCCGGTCGTCACGGGTGAACGGCACACCCTGCTCGATCAGCCACTGGATCGCCTCGCGGCTGTGTTCCACGGTGAAGCGCACCGCCTGCTCGTCGCACAGGCCGCCGCCGGCATTGAGGGTGTCCTCGACATGTGATTGCACGGTGTCGGTGTCGTCCAGCACCGCGGCGACGCCGCCCTGGGCCCAGAAGGTCGAGCCGTTGGCCAGGTCGCCCTTGCTCAGGACCGCGACGCGCAGGTGGCTGGGGAGGTTCAGTGCCAGGCTGAGACCGGCTGCACCGCTGCCGATCACCAGGACATCATGTTGGAATTGTTGGCTCATGTCGGGACACTAGTAATCTTCGGAGGGGGCGCGGCACAATAGTCACGCGCCGATGGCAATGTGAAACTATCGTGAATGCTGGCCGGGTTGCCTTTATAGCAGCCTCAGGTGGCCAATTTCCATGCCGCCTGCAAGGCGAAGCAATCTTCGTGGGAACTTTCCGACAGCCCCGGAAATCCTATGAAGGCTGCCCGCATGCCGGCACATTGCCACGGCGACGCAGGGCGGCAGCTCTATCCGGGCTGGCACCCGCGTATTCGAAACCTGATTATCGACGCCGGCGGTCCTGACCGCGCCGCGTCTTCCGTGCGAGCCGACCAAGGGCCGCAGGAAACTTGCTTGGAGGGGAGAACTTTTGCGCAAAGCCCGAGTCTATGTTTGCAAGCCTGAACGATGGCTGTTGCAACGCTCCTTCAGGTTCATTGAGGAGTGTTCATGCTAACCCAGGAAGAGGATCAGCAGCTGGTCGAGCGCGTGCAGCGCGGCGATCGGCGAGCGTTCGATCTGTTGGTGCTGAAGTATCAGCACAAGATTCTGGGGTTGATCGTGCGGTTCGTTCACGACACCCACGAAGCCCAGGATGTGGCGCAGGAAGCCTTTATCAAGGCATACCGTGCGCTTGGCAATTTCCGCGGTGACAGCGCGTTTTATACCTGGCTGTACCGCATCGCCATCAACACGGCGAAGAACTACCTGGTGTCCCGTGGAAGACGGCCACCTGACAGTGATGTGAGCTCCGAGGATGCGGAGTTTTACGACGGCGATCATGGTCTCAAGGATCTCGAGTCCCCAGAGCGCTCGTTGTTGCGGGATGAAATCGAAGGCACCGTCCATCGCACCATCCAGCAACTGCCCGAAGACCTGCGCACGGCATTGACCCTGCGTGAGTTCGATGGGTTGAGTTACGAAGACATTGCCAGTGTCATGCAATGTCCGGTGGGTACCGTGCGCTCTCGAATCTTCCGCGCTCGGGAGGCCATAGACAAAGCCCTGCAGCCTCTGTTGCAGGAAACCTGAGACAGCGGCGACAGCCAAGAGAGGAACCGCCATGAGTCGTGAAGCTTTGCAGGAATCGCTGTCCGCGGTAATGGATAACGAAGCGGACGAACTGGAATTGCGTCGGGTGCTCAATGCAGCCGACGATGCCGAAACCCGTGCCACCTGGTCGCGTTACCAGGTCGCTCGCGCAGCCATGCACAAGGAACTGCTGCTGCCTAAACTGGATATCGCCTCGGCAGTATCCGCTGCACTGGCCGATGAGGCCGTGCCGGCCAAGGCCAAGCAGGGCCCGTGGCGCAGCATTGGCCGCCTGGCCGTTGCCGCCTCGGTGACCGTTGCGGTGCTGGCGGGTGTGCGCATGTACAACCAGGACGAAATCACCGGTGCCGAGCTGGCTTCCCAGCAGCCTGCCCAACAAGGCCTGAGCATGCCACAAAGCCAAGGCCCAGCCGTATTGGCAGGCTATAGTGAGAGCAGTGAGCAACCGACCGGGCCGATGGCCAACGGCGTGCTGCAGAACCAGGCCGGCTGGGATCAACGCCTGCCAGGCTACCTGCGCCAACACGCCCAGGAATCCGCGCTCAAGGGCACCGAAACCGCTCTGCCCTACGCACGCGCCGCCAGCCTGGAAAACCGTTAAGTAAGGAGGACCATGCGCGCGCTACCTCTCCTGTCGCTGCTGCTAGGCAGCTGCATGACGGTGCCAGCGTTGGCGGCCAATTCCTCGCCAGAGGCGAGCGAATGGCTGAACAAGCTGGCACAGGCCGAGCAAAAACAGAGTTACCAAGGCTCCTTCGTCTACGAACGTAACGGCAGCTTTTCTTCCCACGATATCTGGCATCGCGTCCAGGACGGCAAGGTCAGCGAGCGGCTCCTGCAGCTCGATGGCGCCGCCCAGGAAGTGGTGCGCGTGGATGGCAAGGTGCAATGCGTGAGCGGGGCGTTGGCCAGTGATCTGGCTGGCGCCGCGCCGTCGAATTCGGCGCCGCGTGTTCTCGATCCCCTCAAGCTGATGAGTTGGTACGACCTGAGCGTAGCCGGCAAGTCCAGGGTGGCCGACCGCGATGCGGTGATCGTCACCCTGACTCCGCGCGACCAGCACCGCTATGGCTTCGAGTTGCACCTCGACCGCCGCACCGGGCTGCCGTTGCGCTCGTTGATGCTCAACGACAAGGGGCAGTTGCTCGAGCGCTTCCAGATGACTCGCCTGGACACCGATGACGTGCCAAGCGATGCCGACCTGCATGCCAGTGCGGCCTGCAAGCCGGTGGAGCGGGGCAGTCAGCCTGCCGGGGAAAGCGTGGTCGGCTGGCGTTCGGACTGGCTGCCGCCGGGTTTCGAGCTGATCAACAGCTCGGTGCGTCGCGACAGCGAGCGCGGTAGCACCGTGAGCAGCTTGATGTACGACGACGGCCTGACCCGGTTCTCGGTGTTCCTCGAGCCCATCAGCGGCGATGTGGGCACTGACACCCGCACCCAGCTTGGCCCGACCGCAGCGGTCTCGCGGCACCTGAATACGCCCAAGGGCAAGGTGATGGTCACCGTGGTGGGCGAGGTACCCTTGGGTACTGCCGAGCGCGTAGCACTGTCGATGCGGCCCCAGGATAGCCAGGCGCGCCAGTAACGGTGCGCCTTTTTTCAGCCGTGCCAAGTCTCGGAGACCCGTGGCTGAAATGAAATTAAAGCATTGTCATTTGCAATCCTTCGCCAAATTTTCTATAGGTCAGGCTTCTCGGAGTCTGGCCTTTCCTGCATTTGCAGGGGCTTAACTGCTAACTACGCTCGTTGTGACGGGAGCCGTATGTCAATACCACGCTTGAAATCCTATCTGTCGATGTTCGCCGCCGTGCTCATGCTCGGTCAGGTGCTCACTGCCCAGGCCGACGAAGCCCTGCCGGACTTCACCACCCTGGTCGAGCAGGCCTCGCCGGCCGTGGTCAACATCAGTACCAAGCAAAAGCTGCCAGACCGCCTCGCCGGCGGGCAGATGCCTGACCTCGAAGGCCTGCCGCCGATGTTCCGCGAGTTCTTCGAGCGCAACATTCCGCAGCAGCCCCGCTCGCCGCGTGGCGATCGCCAGCGTGAAGCCCAGTCGCTGGGCTCGGGCTTCATCATCTCCAGCGATGGCTATGTGCTGACCAACAATCACGTCGTGGCCGATGCCGACGAGATCATCGTCCGCCTGTCGGACCGCAGCGAGCTGCAGGCCAAGCTGGTCGGCACCGATCCGCGCACCGACGTGGCCCTGCTCAAGGTCGATGGCAAGAATCTGCCGACCGTGAAGCTCGGCGATTCGGAAAAACTTAAGGTCGGTGAATGGGTGCTGGCCATCGGTTCGCCGTTTGGCTTCGACCATTCGGTGACCAAAGGTATCGTCAGTGCCAAGGGCCGTACCTTGCCCAACGACACCTACGTGCCGTTCATCCAGACCGACGTGGCGATCAACCCGGGTAACTCCGGTGGCCCGCTGTTCAACATGAAGGGCGAGGTCGTGGGGATCAACTCGCAGATCTTCACCCGTTCCGGCGGCTTCATGGGCCTGTCGTTTGCCATCCCGATCGACGTGGCGCTGGACGTTTCCAACCAGTTGAAAAAGGACGGCAAGGTCAGCCGTGGCTGGCTGGGCGTGGTGATCCAGGAGGTCAACAAGGACCTGGCTGAATCGTTCGGCCTCGACAAGCCTGCTGGCGCACTGGTCGCCCAGGTGCTCGAAGGTGGCCCGGCAGCCAAGGGTGGCCTGCAGGTGGGTGATGTGATCCTGAGCATGAACGGCCAGCCGATCGTCATGTCCGCCGACCTCCCGCACCTGGTGGGCAGCCTCAAGGACGGCGACAAGGCCAAGCTCGAGATCATCCGCAATGGCAAGCGCCAGAATCTGGACGTCGCCGTTGGCGCACTGCCGGACGACGACGCCGATATCGCTTCTGGTGCCCAGAGTGGCGCAGAGCGTAGCAGCAACCGTCTGGGTGTTTCGGTGACCGACCTGACCGACGACCAGAAGAAATCGCTCGAGCTCAAGGGTGGTGTGGTCATCAAGGAGGTCCAGGAAGGCCCTGCGGCATTGATCGGCCTGCGTCCGGGTGATGTCATCAGCCACCTGAACAACCAGGCGATCGCCTCGGCCAAGCAGTTCACCGAGATCGCCAAGGAGCTGCCGAAGAACCGTTCGGTGTCCATGCGTGTCCTGCGTCAGGGCCGTGCAAGCTTCATCACCTTCAAACTGGCTGAATAAGCTGGTATTGAAGTAAGAAAAGGGCAGCTTCGGCTGCCCTTTTTCATGAAACCCCTTGTTTGCCGTGACGAAACGTTAATGGACAGCCGATCGAGGAATCTCCCATAACCCTGAAGCTTGAGGTACAATTCCCGGCTATTTTTCGGCGGGCGTCCGGCTCGCAGCCTTTTCGAGTGTTGATCTGTGAGTGATTTGAGTCATATCCGCAATTTCTCCATCATCGCCCACATCGACCATGGCAAGTCGACGCTGGCCGACCGTTTCATCCAGATGTGCGGTGGCCTGACGGCGCGCGAAATGGAAGCCCAGGTGCTCGACTCCATGGACCTGGAGCGTGAGCGCGGGATCACCATCAAGGCCCACAGCGTCACGCTCAACTACAAGGCGCAGGACGGCAAGACCTACCAGTTGAACTTCATCGATACCCCCGGCCACGTCGACTTCACCTATGAAGTATCGCGTTCGCTGGCGGCCTGTGAAGGCGCGCTGCTGGTGGTGGATGCCGGCCAGGGCGTCGAGGCGCAATCGGTCGCCAACTGCTATACCGCCATCGAGCAAGGCCTCGAGGTGATGCCGGTGCTGAACAAGATGGACCTGCCCCAGGCCGACCCGGACCGCGTCAAGGACGAGATCGAGAAGATCATCGGCATCGACGCCACCGACGCCGTGGCCTGCAGCGCCAAGAGCGGCATGGGCGTCGACGAGGTGCTCGAGCGCCTGGTGCAGACCATCCCGTCCCCTGAGGGCGATATCGAAGCGCCATTGCAGGCGCTGATCATCGACTCCTGGTTCGACAACTACCTGGGCGTCGTTTCCTTGGTGCGCGTGCGTCACGGCCGCGTCAAGAAAGGCGACAAGATCCTGGTCAAGTCCACCGGCAAGGTGCACCTGGTCGACAGCGTCGGTGTGTTCACCCCCAAGCACACCCAGACTGCCGACCTCAAAGCCGGCGAAGTGGGCTTCATCATTGCCAGCATCAAGGACATCCATGGTGCGCCGGTCGGTGACACCCTGACCCTGTCCACGACCCCTGAGGTCGAAGTGCTGCCGGGCTTCAAGAAGATCCAGCCGCAGGTCTACGCAGGCCTGTTCCCGGTCAGCTCCGACGATTTCGAAGATTTCCGCGACGCCTTGCAGAAGCTGACGCTCAACGATTCCTCGTTGCAGTACATGCCGGAAAGCTCCGACGCCCTGGGCTTCGGCTTCCGTTGCGGCTTCCTCGGCATGCTGCACATGGAGATCATCCAGGAGCGCCTTGAGCGCGAGTACGACCTGGACCTGATCACCACCGCGCCAAGCGTGATCTACGAGATCGAGCTCAAGACCGGCGAGACCGTCACCGTCGACAACCCGTCGAAGCTGCCTGACGTCTCGGCCGTGGCCGATTTCCGCGAGCCGATCGTCACTGCGACCATCCTCGTGCCGCAGGAGCACCTGGGCAACGTCATCACCCTGTGCATCGAGAAACGTGGCGTGCAGCGCGACATGCAGTTCCTCGGCAGCCAGGTGCAGGTGCGCTACGACATGCCGATGAACGAGGTGGTACTGGACTTCTTCGACCGCCTCAAGTCCACCAGCCGCGGCTACGCTTCGCTGGACTATCATTTCGATCGCTACCAGTCGGCCAACCTGGTCAAGCTGGACGTGCTGATCAACGGCGACAAGGTCGATGCCCTGGCATTGATCGTGCACCGCGACAACGCGGCCTACAAAGGCCGTGCGTTGACCGAGAAGATGAAGGAACTGATTCCTCGGCAGATGTTCGATGTGGCGATCCAGGCAGCCATTGGCGGCCAGATCATCGCGCGTACAACCGTCAAGGCGCTCAGAAAGAACGTACTGGCCAAGTGCTACGGCGGTGACGTCAGCCGTAAGAAGAAGTTGCTGGAAAAGCAGAAGGCCGGTAAGAAACGCATGAAACAGGTGGGCAACGTGGAAATTCCACAAGAAGCCTTCCTCGCCGTGCTCAGGTTGGATAGCTAGGTCCTATGTCGCTAAATTTCCCGCTGTTGCTAGTCATCGCCGTTGCCGTCTGCGGTCTGTTGGGCTTGATCGACCTGCTGTTCCTGGCCCCGCGCCGGCGGGCGGCGGTCGCCAACTACCAGGGCAGCGTCACCCAGCCAGAAATGGCCGTGGTCGAGCGCTTGAACAAGGAGCCGTTGCTGGTCGAGTACGGCAAGTCGTTCTTCCCGGTGCTGTTCATCGTGCTGGTGTTGCGGTCGTTCCTGGTGGAACCGTTCCAGATCCCTTCGGGGTCGATGAAACCGACCCTGGAAGTGGGCGATTTCATTCTGGTCAACAAGTTCTCGTACGGCATTCGCTTGCCGGTGATCGACAAGAAGGTCATCGAGGTGGGTGACCCGCAACGCGGCGACGTGATGGTCTTTCGCTATCCCAGCGACCCCAACGTCAACTACATCAAGCGTGTAGTCGGCCTGCCGGGTGACCAGATCCGCTATACCAGTGACAAGCGGTTGTACGTCAACGGCCAGGCGGTCGCCGAGCAGCTGGTCGGCGCCGAGCCGGGCACCTTGGGCAGCGCCGAGCTGTACAAGGAGAAGCTGGGCGAGGCCGAGCACCTGATCCGCAAGGAAATGACCCGTTATCGCATGCCGCCGGACCAGCAATGGACCGTGCCGGCCGGCCACTACTTCATGATGGGCGACAACCGCGACAACTCCAACGACAGCCGCTATTGGGACGATCCGAATATCCCCCAGGCGCTGCATGGCATGGTTCCGGACCGCAACATCGTCGGCAAGGCCTTCGCGGTTTGGATGAGTTGGCCAGAGCCCAAGCTCAGCCACTTCCCCAACCTGTCACGGGTCGGTCTGATCCATTGATACCCAACGGCGCTGTCCAGCAGACAGCGCCGAATGCATTTCTGACATAGGCTGTGTTCTCAGGGATCGAGAGATCCGCCGCCCGATGCGGTGGACCACAGCCAAACAGTCTTCCAGGATGTTGATTTGAACAACGCGTTGAACAACCCACGGGTGGCCGCATGAGTGCTTCCCTTGCCCGTCTTGAGCGCAAGCTCGGTTACACCTTCAAGAACCAGGAGCAGATGCTCCTGGCCCTGACTCATCGCAGCTATGCCGGGCGCAACAATGAGCGCCTGGAATTCCTCGGTGATGCCATTCTCAACTTCGTGGCCGGCGAAGCGCTGTTCGAGCGTTTCCCGCAGGCCCGCGAAGGCCAGTTGTCGCGCCTGCGTGCCCGCCTGGTCAAGGGCGAGACCCTGGCCCGCCTGGCGCGTGGCTTCGACCTTGGCGAATACCTACGCCTGGGCTCGGGCGAGCTCAAGAGCGGCGGTTTCCGCCGTGAGTCGATCCTTGCCGACGCTCTCGAGGCGCTAATCGGCGCCATTTACCTGGATGCCGACATGCAGACCGCTCGCGAGCGCATCCTCGACTGGCTGGCCAATGAGTTCGACGGCCTGACCCTGGTCGACACCAACAAGGACCCGAAGACGCGCCTGCAGGAGTTCCTGCAATCGCGCGGCTGCGACCTGCCACGCTACGAGGTGGTGGACATCCAGGGCGAACCGCATTGCCGTACCTTCTTCGTCGAATGCGAAGTGGTGCTGCTGAACAACAAGAGCCGTGGCCAGGGCGTCAGCCGGCGTATCGCCGAGCAGGTCGCCGCTGCCGCCGCATTGATCGCCCTGGGCGTGGAGAATGGCAATGACTGATAGCAATCCGACCCGCTGCGGCTACGTGGCCATCGTCGGCCGCCCCAACGTGGGCAAGTCGACGCTGCTCAACCATATCCTCGGCCAGAAGCTGGCGATCACCTCGCGCAAGCCGCAGACCACCCGCCACAACATGCTCGGCATCAAGACCGAGGGTGACGTGCAGGCGATCTATGTCGATACCCCCGGCATGCACAAGGCCAACGACAAAGCCCTGAACCGCTACATGAACCGTAACGCTTCGGCGGCCCTGAAGGACGTCGACGTGGTGATCTTCGTGGTTGATCGGACCCGCTGGACGGACGAGGACCAACTGGTGCTCGAGCGGGTTCAGTACGTGACCGGTCCGCTCATCATCGCGGTCAACAAGACTGATCGCATGGAAGAAAAAGCCGAATTGATCCCGCACCTGCAGTGGCTGCAAGAGCAACTGCCGAACGCTGAAGTGATGCCGATTTCCGCGCAGCAGGGGCACAATCTCGAGGCACTCGAGGCGCAGATCGCCAAACACCTGCCAGAAAACGATCACTTCTTCCCGGAAGACCAGATCACTGACCGCAGCAGCCGCTTCCTCGCCGCCGAACTGGTACGCGAGAAGATCATGCGCCAGCTGGGTGCCGAGCTTCCGTACCAGATCACCGTGGAAATCGAAGAGTTCAAGCAGCAGGGCCATGTGCTGCACATTCATGCGCTGATCTTGGTCGAGCGGGACGGGCAGAAGAAGATCATCATCGGTGACAAGGGCGAGCGCATCAAGCGCATCGGTTCCGAGGCGCGCAAGGACATGGAAGTGCTGTTCGACTCCAAGGTCATGCTCAACCTGTGGGTCAAGGTCAAAGGTGGCTGGTCGGACGACGAGCGAGCCCTGCGTTCGCTGGGCTACGGCGACCTGTAGGAGCCGGCTTGCCGGCGATGGGCTGCACAGCAGCCCAAGTGCGGTCTCCCCCCGGGCGAGTGATCTTTCATGGAACAACCTGACGCCCAGCCGGCCTATGTGCTGCACAGCCGCGCCTACAAGGAAACCAGCGCGCTGGTGGACTTCCTCACGCCCCAAGGCCGGATACGTGCAGTACTGCGCCGCGCCAGGGGCAAGGGCGGTAGCCTGGTGCGACCTTTCGTGCCGCTGGAAGTGGAGCTGCGCGGGCGCGGCGAGCTGAAGAACGTCGGGCGCCTGGACACCCAGGGCATTGCCGCCTGGTTGCATGGCGACGCGCTGTTCAGCGGCCTGTACCTCAACGAGCTGCTGATGCGCCTGCTGCCAGCCGAAGCCCCACATCCTGCCTTGTTCGAGCACTACACCCTGACCTTGCAGGCGCTGGCCGCCGGCCGGCCGCTGGAGCCGCTGTTGCGCTCGTTCGAGTGGCGGCTGCTGGACGACCTGGGCTATGCCTTCGCCCTGGATCATGACGTCAACGACCTTCCCGTGGATGCCGGCGGCCTCTACCGCTTGCGGGTCGACGCTGGCCTTGAGCGCGTCGAGCTGGTGCAGCCGGGGTTGTTCAAGGGCACCGAGCTGTTGGCCCTGGCCCAGGCCGATTGGGACGCCCCCGGTGCCTTGCTCGCGGCCAAGCGCCTGATGCGCCAGGCACTGGCAGTGCATCTGGGGCCAAAACCGCTGGTCAGCCGGGAACTGTTTCGCAAGCGATGAGCACGTCGTATCCTGTAGCGCTAAACCATCAGGAGAGCCTTTCGTGACTCACAGCAACCGCATGCTTCTTGGCGTCAACATCGACCACGTGGCGACGCTGCGCCAGGCCCGGGGCACGCGTTACCCGGACCCGGTCAAGGCCGCCCTGGATGCCGAGGAAGCCGGTGCCGACGGCATTACCGTGCACCTGCGCGAAGACCGCCGGCACATCCAGGAGCGTGACGTGCTGCTGCTCAAGGACGTGCTGCAGACCCGCATGAACTTCGAGATGGGCGTCACCGAAGAAATGATGGCCTTCGCCGAGAAGATTCGCCCGGCGCACATCTGCCTGGTGCCCGAAACCCGCCAGGAACTGACCACCGAGGGTGGCCTGGATGTGGCCGGCCAGGAGGCGCGGATCAAGGCTGCGGTCGAGCGCCTGGCGCGCACCGGCGCCGAGGTATCGTTGTTCATCGATGCCGACGAGCGCCAGATCGAGGCCTCGCGCCGTGTCGGTGCCCCAGCCATCGAGTTGCACACCGGCCGCTACGCCGACGCCGAGACGCCGACCGAGGTCGTCGAGGAGCTCCAGCGCATCAAGGATGGCGTGGCGTTTGGCGTGGGCCAGGGGTTGATCGTCAATGCGGGCCACGGCCTGCATTACCACAACGTCGAGGCGGTGGCGGCAATCAAGGGCATCAATGAGCTGAACATCGGCCACGCGCTGGTGGCCCATGCGCTGTTCGTCGGCTTCAAGGCCGCGGTGGCGGAAATGAAGGCGCTGATCGTCGCGGCTTCGCGCTGAGGCCGCAGCGCCGGCAAGCCGGCTCCTGCAGGAGCCGCTTGCCGGTCACAGGCGCTACTTGCGCGCCAGCAAGGTAGCGCGACGTGGCGCCGGCAAGCCTTCTATGGTCTTGCTGTGGTCGTTGGGGTCGAGGAAGTCGCCCAGCGACTGGTAGCGCATCCACTCGGTGCTGCGCTGCTCCTCGACACTGGTCACGCTGACGTCCACGCAGCGTACGTCGCTGAAGCCCGCCCGCCGCAGCCAACGCTCCAGCGCCGGAACCGACGGCAGGTACCAGACGTTGCGCATCTGCGCGTAACGGTCCTCGGGCACCAGCACGTGCTGCTCGTCGCCTTCGATCACCAGGGTCTCCAGGACCAGCTCACCCCCCTTGACCAGGCAGTCCTTGAGCGCCAGCAGGTGCTCGATCGGCGAGCGGCGATGGTAGAACACACCCATCGAGAACACCGTGTCGAAACCTTCGAGGTTGGCTGGCAGTTCTTCAAGGGCGAACGGCAGGTGCCAGGCAGGCAAGTCCGGCAAGTACTGCTGCACGGCCTGGAACTGGCAGAAGAACAGCCAATTGGGGTCGACGCCGATGACCATGTCGGCCCCCGCGCCAAGCATGCGCCACTGGTAATAGCCGTTGCCACAGCCGACATCGAGCACACGCTTGCCTTTGAGGTTCAGGTGCGGGTTGACCCGCGACCATTTCCAGTCCGAGCGCCACTCGGTGTCGACGTGCACGCCGAACAGGTCGAACGGGCCCTTGCGCCAGGGCGACAGGCCCATCAACGCCTCGCGCATCTGCGCGCGGGTGGCATCGTCGCAAGCGCAGTCCAGGCGCAGGCCATCGACCAGGTCGATCTCGCTCGGTTGCAGGCAAGGCAGGGCCTCCAGCGCACCGCGCCAGCGATCGAGGTCGCCATGGCCTTTTTCCATCTTGGCGTCGAGTTGGGCTTGCAGGCCTTGTGACCAGGAAGCCAGTGGGGTGCCCGCCAGGCGGCGGACCAGGGAAGACAAATCGATCATGGCAGGGCTATCAGCGATGCGAAATTGAGGCATTGGAACCATGGCACCACCTTGCTGAAACCGGCGGCGTGCAGTCGTTCCTTGTGGGCGTCGAGGGTGTCGGGCTTCATCACGTTCTCGATGGCGCTGCGTTTCTGGGCGATTTCCAGTTCGCTGTAGCCATTGGCGCGCTTGAAGTCCAGGTGCAATTCATTGAGCAGGGTCTGCTCTTCGTCGTCGGCAAAACGCAGTTTTTCCGAGAGGATCAGTGCGCCACCGGGCAGCAGCGCCTGGCGGATGCGACCGAGCAACGCCAAGCGTTGGTCTGGAGCGATGAACTGCAGAGTGAAGTTCATTGCCACCACCGAGGTCGGTTGCAAGGGCAGGGCGAGGATATCGGCTTCCAGCACTTCCACTGGCAGCAGTTCCTGGAACATGGAGTCCTGGGCGGCCAGGTATTGCCGGCAGCGCTCGACCATCGCGGCCGAGTTGTCCACCGCGATCACTCGGCAGCCTTCAGCGCGTACATGGCGGCGCAGCGACTGGGTCACCGCGCCCAGCGAGGCGCCGAGGTCATAGAGGGCGGTGTTCGGTTGCGCGAAACGGGAGGCGAGCACGCCGAGGTTCTCGACGATGGTCGGGTAACCGGGCACCGAGCGCTTGATCATGTCCGGGAACACGCGCACCACGTCCTCGTTGAAGACGAAATCGGGCACCTGTTCCAGAGGCTGGGCGAAAAGGCGGTCGGGTTGCTTGCTCACGGTGTCGCTCGTGCTGGGAAACGGGGCGCCATTCTAGCCAAAACCCGCCATCGCTGCCTAATGATCGGACCAATGCGACGGGCCGTGGGGTGGGGACTGTTTCCCTTTATCAAAGCTCTGACTGAGAACGGCGATCTTTCTCCCCGGGTATCGTAATAATCCCGACTTCCCAGCGCAGTGGACATGTTTAAAGTCGCTCACGTAGTCCACTGTCTATTGAACCATTAGAGGCATCGTATGGTAAGCGAAAGTATTGAGTATTCAGCGCTATTCGCGTCGGATGGAGCAACACCTAGGAAGTCCTTCGCCTTTGAAGAATTGGACTGCGAGCAGCGCGCAGCCTTGGTGCCCAGTCAACTGTTCGATCACAAGAAAAATGATCCGGCATTCCTTTTTAGTTCGGACAATCTATTAACTATCAAACGTTATGAACGTGCCGTTGGACGTTTGCCCAGTCATCGGGAGATTGAGGCAAACCGAGCCTTCGCCATCTTGCAGATCGACGTTGCCGACGTGAAAGTGCTGTTTGACAATCTGCGTGCGCATGCCAACTCCTGGGATGCGATCGAAGACGGCTGCAAGCAATTAGGTGCCGGCTTGCAGGTATTTGCCGAGTCAATCATCACGGAAGGCGCTGCACTGATAGCGCAGATCAAGGCCATGGACTCGTGGAATGCCCAGGTCGACAGCAAGGCTCTGGGTGGCGCGGCCTTCATGAACGGTGATGGCAAGACCTTCCGCGAGCAGGTCGACGCCCACCTCTCGTTGATCAAAGAGGATGTTCTGCACCAGCGCAGCAACATTCAACACATAAGGGCGCTTGTCGACCGCTTCGGCGATGACATCAGCGAAAATCTCAAGCCCATGACCGATGCCTTGTTTGCGCATGTCAAGAGCCACTCCGTTCCCGGAAAACTGGTCGAGCTGCAGCAGACGCTTACCGAGTTGGACGAGGCCATACAACTAAAGTTGGGCCAATACAAAACCTTTGTCGGTGTTTCCTTCTCCGGCTTGGCGTTTGGCCCTTTCGGGCTCATCGTGACCGGTGGCATCTTCGGCGCCAAAGCTGAAAAGGTCAGAAAGGAAAAGAACGAACTGATTAAACAACGCGCGCAGGTGGACCGCGACATCAAAGCGCTTATTGGTGACGTCGGTGGATTCGAAACCATCGGTGAGCATATTTTGGACATACAGTTTCGTCTGGTTGACGTCAGTGTGGCGGCAAAGAATCTGGAAGATGTCTGGATTCTCCTGGAAGCCTATGTGGAACATTCCTTCCGAAGAGCCGAGCGCGTGTCTACCCAGTTGGAGCTTCGTCACTTTGTCACTTCGTTCGAGCGGGTCATCAGGCCTTGGAACAATATCCAGGACATCTCGGTCCAGCTTTCCCGGCTGTTCAACACATCGCTCGAACTTGAAGGAGACGAATAAATCATGGATATCAAAGCAGACGATCTACCGGACATGGGGTCAATGCTGTCTATCGAAAGTCGCTTGAACGACCTTTATCACAGCAAGACTGTCGGCATGGTCCCGGCCCTTCGCGAGCGTTTGCGCGATTTGAAAGGGTTGATACAGGGGGGTAACGATATTCTGCGGGAAAATGTGATCAGTGGGCTGGTGGCGTTAAATCTGGACCTTGAATTCTCCTCGACGGCGACCGAGGAGGACCTGCTTCGTTCGTGCCAGTTCCTGAATGAGGAAATGGCACAGATTGCCCAGGCGGTCGAGCGCGTGACGCGTTACCGATCACCCCCGCTCACTGCGGTAGCCGAGGACAACGATCAGCGCATCGTCAGCAGTCGCGCCGCGGTGGAACGCCAGGAGCAGTTGATCGCCGCGCAGCGCAAGCGCTTGTCCGAAGTCGATGAGCTGCTAAACACCTTGGATCGACCCTCGGTACAGAAGGCGCTGCGCAACCTCATCCCCCTGGAAAAAGATATCGATGTCATGCTGTCCGCGTTCAGCGATCCCACCTTCAGCGTGGGATTGGTCAAGGCAGCCTTGGAAAAGTTGAACCAGAACCTCGACCTGCTTGAGCAAGGGCGCAGGTTTTCCGATGTGTTGGATGCACGGGGGCGGCTTGCCGCTCAACTGGAGGAGCAAAAGCGGCTGTTGCAGGAGTTGCAACGGCATCTGCAAGCTGCCCAGGCAAGGAGCGGGCAGTTGGTGGGTGCACGTGAACTGCTGGCGCTGCGCGAGCCTTGGTTGGAGCAGGCCAGCAAGTTCACGGTGCACTGGCAGGCGGTCTCGTCCACGATTCGGGGATCCACCGAACCACATGACTTGGTCACCGCTCTGGGTGAGGCCCGTGACTATCTGCTGGCGCTGCGTCGGCGGATCGAAGCGGTTTGACCTGCGCTCAGCGTACCCGGACTTCGCAATCGAAGGTCTGCACCGGTTGCACTTCCGGGGCCCAGGGTTGTTGATAGACCAGGACCAGATGGCCGTCACCTGCCGCCTCGGCCAGGAAGCGCCAGGTGGATTCGCCGGCGGTACCGACCAGACCGCTGTCCTCGGGGGCGGCATAGACTTCTGGGCCGAGGCTGCGCAGCACACCTGGGGCCGCGTCCTGAACCCGCCAGCGATACCCGGTGGAGGGGTTGCTGGGCAGGGTCAGGTTAACGATCTGGCCCACCAGCAGGCGCTTTGGGCATTCGCTGTCGGCATCCAGTGCGGCGGGTTTGTTCTGCGGCTGTTGGGCACAGGCTGCCAGCAAGGCAAGGCTCAGGGGAACGAGCAGGCGAGGGGCGGACATGGTGGCTCCGGAGGCAAACGATGGCCTGAGGATAACCGATGACGCTTGGTTTTTGTGCGCTCGGCAAGGGCCTCATCGCCGGCAAGCCGGCTCCTACGGAAAATCGCCGAAGCGCTGTACCTGTAGGAGCCGGCTTGCCGGCGATCGATCAGAACAACACCTTGGCCACGTCGGCGAAGCGTTTGGCGAAGTGCACCGTCAAGCCTTCTCGCAGGTAATCGGGCAGCTCTTCGAAATCGCCACGGTTGGCCTCGGGCAAGATCAGTTCGTAGATCTTCTGCCGCTTGGCGGCGATCACCTTCTCCCGCACTCCGCCGATCGGCAGCACCTGACCGGTGAGCGTCAGCTCACCGGTCATGGCCACGCCTTTTTTCGGCGCCTGGTCACGTGCCAGTGACAGCAGTGCACTGGCCATGGTCACCCCGGCGCTCGGGCCGTCCTTGGGCGTAGCGCCCTCGGGCACGTGCAGGTGGATGAAGGCCTCGTTGAAGTAGCCCGGCGCGCCACCGAACTGCTTGAGGTTGGAGCTGACATAGCTGTAGGCGATTTCTGCAGATTCCTTCATCACATCGCCGAGCTTGCCGGTGAGCTTTAGTCCACGGTTCAGGGTGTGGATTCGCGTCGCCTCGATCGGCAGCGTGGCACCGCCCATGCTGGTCCAGGCCAATCCGGTGATCACGCCTTTGCCGGCCAGTACCTGCTCGCTGCGGAACACCGGCATGCCGAGCGCCGCTTCGAGGTCCTTGGGCCCGATCTTGAGCTTGGCTTCGGGTTCCTCCAACAGCTTGACCACCGCCTTGCGCACCAGTTTGCCGAGTTGTTTCTCCAGTTGGCGAACCCCGGCCTCACGGGCGTAGCCCTCGATCACCGCGCGCAGTGCGCTGTCGCTGATGCTCAGGCTGGTCTTTGCCACGCCAGCCTTGACCAGTTGCTTGGGCCACAGGTGGCGCTTGGCGATGGCCAGCTTCTCCTCGGTGATGTAGCCGGACAGGCGGATCACTTCCATGCGGTCGAGCAAGGGGCCGGGGATCGAGTCGAGGGTGTTGGCGGTGCACACGAACAGCACTTTCGACAGGTCCAGACGCAGGTCCAGGTAGTGGTCGAGGAAGTCGACGTTCTGCTCAGGGTCCAGGGTCTCGAGCAGGGCCGAGGCCGGGTCGCCCTGGTAGCTCTGGCCCATCTTGTCGATCTCGTCGAGCATGATCACCGGGTTCATCACCTCGACTTCCTTCAACGCCTGCACCAGCTTGCCGGGTTGCGCACCGATATACGTGCGACGGTGGCCCTTGATCTCGGCTTCGTCGCGCATGCCGCCGACACTGAAGCGGTAGAACGGGCGGCCAAGCGACTCGGCGATCGACTTGCCGATGCTGGTCTTGCCGACGCCGGGCGGGCCGACCAGCAGCACGATGGAGCCGCTGATCTCGCCTTTCCAGGCACCTACGGCAAGGAATTCGAGAATGCGATCCTTGATGTCATCCAGCCCCGCGTGGTGCTGGTCGAGCACCTTGCGCGCATGCTTGAGGTCGAGCTTGTCGTCGCCATACACGCCCCACGGCAGGGCCGTGGCCCATTCCAGGTAGTTGCGGGTAACGGCGTACTCGGGGGAGCCGGTTTCCAGGATCGCCAGCTTGCCCATTTCTTCGTCGATGCGTTTTTTCGCCTGCTCGGGCAGGGTTTTGCCTGCCAGGCGCTGCTCGAACTGCTCGAGGTCGGCACTGCGGTCGTCCTTGGTCAGCCCCAGTTCCTGCTGGATGACCTTGAGCTGTTCCTTGAGGAAGAACTCGCGCTGGTGCTCGCCGATCTGCCGGTTGACCTCTGCGGAAATCTCGTTCTGCAGGCGTGCGACCTCGACTTCCTTGCGCAGCATCGGCAGGACCTTTTCCATGCGCTTGAGCATGGGCACGCAGTCGAGCACTTCCTGCAACTGGTTGCCGGTGGCCGAGGTCAGCGCCGCGGCAAAGTCGGTGAGCGGCGAGGGGTCGTTGGGGCTGAAGCGGTTGAGGTAGTTCTTCAACTCTTCGCTATACAGCGGGTTGAGCGGCAACAGCTCCTTGATCGCATTGATCAGGGCCATGCCGTAGGCCTTGACCTCGTCGGTAGGCTCGGCGGGCTCGCGTGGGTACTCGACCTCGACCAGGTAGGGCGGACGGTGATGCTTGAGCCAGGTGCGGATGCGCACCCGGGTCAGGCCCTGGGCGACGAACTGCAACTTGCCGTTCTCACGGCTGGCATGGTGGACCTTCACCAGCGTGCCGTACTCGGGCAGGGCGGAGGTGTCGAAATGGCGATGGTCTTCTGGCGGAGTGTCCATGAAGAACAGCGCGAGGGAGTGGTGTGGGGTCTTGGCCACGAGGTCGAGGGTTTCGGCCCAGGGCTCTTCGTTGACGATCACCGGCAGCACCTGGGCCGGGAAGAACGGGCGGTTGTGGATCGGTATCACGTAGACCTTGTCCGGCAACTGCTGGCCGGGCAGGGCGAGGGCGTGGCCGTGGCCGGCCTGGGCATCGAGGTGATCGACCGTGCTGTGTTCGTCGGGTTGTTCGGGGAAATCCTGCTGGTCGCTCATGGGGCACCTGCGTGAATGACTATGGTGCTTAGATGGGGCGGACGGTGGTGGGTTTCAATGGTAGACGAAGGGAGGTAGCGAGGAGGTGAAGTGTTTCCGGCTATTGCCGGCAAGCCTTGCTCCCGTAGGAGCCGGCTTGCCGGCGATAGGGGCATCAGGGCCCGGGAGACTTATTTTGCCAATTTATAGGCAATGATGTAGTCGCCCATCCGGGTGCCCAGCGAGCCGTGGCCGCCGGCGACGATCAGCACGTACTGGGTGCCGTCCTTGCCGGTATAGGTCATCGGCGTGGCTTGGCCACCGGCAGGCAGGCGGGCCTTCCACAGCTCCTTGCCGTCGTTGGTGTCGTAGGCGCGCAGGTACTGGTCGAGGGTACCTGCAAGGAAGCCGACGCCGCCGGCGGTGACGATCGAGCCGCCCATGCTCGGTACGCCCACCGGCAAGCCGAGCGGCACTGGCGTGCTGTCGCGAGTGGTGCCGTTCTTGCGCTTCCACACCACCTTGTTGGTGAACAGGTCGATGGCCGCCACGTAGCCCCAGGACGGTGCCTGGCACGGCACGCCCAAGGGCGACATGAACGGGTGCATGATTACCGCGTACGGCGCACCGGTGTTGGGCTGTACGCCGCTGGTCTCGCTTTCGCGCTTGCTCCCGGCGGCAACCTGCTCGCGCGGCACCATTTTCGACACGAAGGCCATGTAGTTGGGCGAGGTGAACAGCAGCTGGCGCACCGGGTCGACAGACACGCCACCCCAGTTGAACACCCCGACGTTACCCGGGTAGATCAGGCTGCCCTGTTCGGACGGCGGCGTGTACTGGCCTTCGTAGCGCAGCTCGCGGAACTGGATGCGGCACAGCATCTGGTCGAACGGGGTGGCGCCCCACATGGCCTGTTCGCTGAGCTCCGGGCCCAGCAGGTTGAGGTCCGAGCGCGCCTGGGTCGGTGCGGTGTGGTCGCCAGCCACCGCGCCCTGCGGTGTCGGGATTTCGCGGATCGGCACGATCGGCGTGCCGTCGCGGCGGTCGAGCACGTACAGGCTGCCTTGCTTGGTGGGGACGATGATCGCCGGCTTGACGCCGTCGTCGGTCTTCAGGTGCACCAGGGTCGGCTGGCTGCCCACGTCCATGTCCCACAGGTCGTGATGGGTGAACTGGTAGTTCCAGCGCGCCTTGCCGGTGGCCAGGTCCAGCGCCACTACGCCGGCGCTGTACTTTTCGGCGCCTGGGGTGCGGTTGGCCCCGTACTGGTCGGGGGTCTGGTTGCCCAGCGGCAGGTAGATGAGGCCGAGTTTCTCGTCGACGCTGGCCAGCGACCACATGTTGGCCGAATTGCGGCTGTACATCTTGCCAGCGGCCAATGGTTTGGTGTCGTCGGGGTTGTTGCTGTCCCAGTTCCAGACCAGGCGGCCGTCGTGCACATCGTAGGCACGGATCACGCCAGAGGGCTCGTTGGTCGACTCGTTGTCGGTGACGTGGCCGCCGATGATCACCAGTTCGCGGGTGATCGCCGCGGGCGAGGTGGAGTAGTAGCCACCGGCGGTGAACGGGCCGATACCGGTGCTGAGATCGATGCTGCCCTGGTTGGCGAAACCTTCGCAAACCCGGCCGTTGTCGGCGTTGATGGCGATCAGGCGGGCGTCGGCGGTGGGCAGGTAGAGGCGGCGTGGGCAGGCCAGCGCTACCGCCTGACCTGCATCGGATACCTTCGGTGCGGGGCTGCCGTCGCGGCTGACGTAGCTGTTCTCGTCATAGTACGAGACGCCGCGGCAGGTCATGTGGGCGAAGCCCTTGAAGGTGTTGGTCGGGCTCTTGATCTGCGGGTCGAAACGCCAGATCTCGGCGCCGGTGTCGGGGTCGAGGGCCAGCACCCGGCCATGGGCGGTGCACGCGTAGAGCATGCCGTTGGCCTTGAGCGGGGTGTTCTCGTTGGTCAGTTCGACCGGGTCGTTCTCGGTCGGCAGGTCGCCGGTCTGGATGCGCCAGGCTTCTTCCAGACGGTAGGCGTTCTGCGGGGTGATCTGGCGCAGCGGCGAGTAGCGATCACCATGTTCGGTGCGGCCATAGGCCTGCCAGTCACCGTCGGGCATCGACGGTGCGGCGCTGGCCATTTCGCTGCTCTGGCGGCCTATTTCGCCGAACACTTCGCCAGGATGGGTGAATTGGCTGGCCAGCGCGCAGGCGCCGGATGCCAGCACGGCGACCCCAAGCAGGGCGGTGTTGGCCTTGGCCGCCGGACCGATCAGCGGGCGCCGCGCCCAGGGCAGCAGCAGGACCAGGCCGATGGCGAACCACAGCGACAGGCGTGGCACCAGTTGCCACCAGTCCAGGCCGACTTCCAGCACCGCCCAGGCGGTGCTGCCGAGCAGCACCAGGCCATACAGACCCAGGGCGATGCGACGCTTGGCCAGCAGCAGGATGCCGCTCAGGGCAAAGCCGATCCCTGCAATCAGATAATAGAGCGATCCTCCCACCTGGCTCAGCTTGATGCCTCCTGCCAGCAAGGCCAGGCCCATCAACAGCAGCAACACGCCCATGATGCGCGGCAGCCGGTGTTTTTCACTCTTGGCACCTTCGGTGCTCATCTTACGTACTCCGTCAGGTCAAATTTCAGTGCTTGCGCAATTACAGTAGTAGCAGCCGGCATTGATTGTTCCGCACAAGACAGCGCTGTCTTTTGAAAATCGTCTTTTGAATAAAAAACGGCCAAGCGCAGCGGGCCGTGGAGGGCTCACTGTTCAGGACGCTATCTGGATCGGATTAATCGTTTCAGCTTGGGCGGGAGGATATAGCGGTGCCAGCGTGAAAAAAAGACAAATTGTCGCAGGGAATCGTTGCCGATTCGGTAAAAGTAGCGAGCCCATCGCCGGTAGGCCCGGCGATGGGCATGGCTCAGAAGGTGGTTCGCAGCCCAACCTCGACGCTGCGCCCCGGGGCCGGCGCGATGTCGCGCAGGATGGAACTGGCATAGCGCACGGTCTGGTCGGTCAGGTTTTCGCCCCGCACGAATGCCAGCCATTGGCTCTGGCCGATATCGAAGCGATAACCGACGCTGGCACCCAAGGTGGTGTAGCCATCGGTGCTGGTTTCGTTGTCCGGCTTGCGGTGTTGCGACGCGGCATGCTGCACGTCGACCCGTGCCTGCCAGCGGTCCAGTTCCCAGACCAGCCCGCTGTTCAGGCGCAGGGGAGCGATGCGCGGCAGGGGTTCGCCGCTGTCGAGGTTCTTGGCCCGGGTATAGTCGCCGGACAGCTCGAGGGCGAAGCTGCCGTAGCGATTTTCCAGCAATTGCCAGCGGTCCTGGGCTTCGATGCCATAGAAACGTGCGCGTACGCCCTGGTATTGGTACTCGGGGAAGCCGTCCTCGTCATGGTCGTGGTCGTCTTCATCATGGTCGTGGTCATGGCCTTCGCGCAGGTTGCCGGTGCCGATCAGGCCGATGTAGTTGCGAAAGTGGCTGTAGAACACGCCGACACTGCCCTTGTGGGTGCCGTTGTCGAAACGCAGCGCGAGGTCGGCGGAAATCGCCTTTTCCTTGTTCAGATTGGCATCGCCGACCTCGTAGGCGCCGGTGGCCACGTGCGCGCCGTTGGCGTACAGCTCGTAGAACGTCGGGGCGCGCTCGGTATAGGCCAGGTTGGCCGCCACGGCCCACACCGGGTCGAGTTGGTAGACCGCGCCGGACGACAGGCTGTAAGCGTTGAAGGTACTGCTGCTGTCGGCATCGACGAAGTTCTCGTTGCCCTTGGCGTCCGGGTCGACCCGAGTGTGCTCCATGCGTGCACCCAGGCTGAGGTTCAGGCGCTCGGTAGCCTGCCATTGCTCTAGGGCGAACAGCGCCAGACTGTCGGTATCGGTGTGCGGGACGAAGGCTTCTTCACCCAGGGCGGAGAATTCGTTGCGGCTGACCTGCGCGCCGATCACCCCCTCCAGCGGCCCCAGCGGCTGGTGGCGGGCCTCGATGCGGGCCTCGTAGCCCTTGTTCTTGAAGGTCGTGTGCACCTCGCCTTCTTCGATCTCGCTGTGCTGATAGTCGGTGTAGCCGGCATCGACTTTGACCGAACTGAACGGCCCGTCGAGGTCGCGCAGTTCCGAGGCGAAGGCGTAGTGGTCCTGCTTCATGTCCAGGCGCACACCCGACTCGGCCACCGAGCCGTAGTTGCTGTCGTAGCGGCTGTAGGACAGGCCCGCGTAGCCGTGGTCCCAATGGTAGCTGCCGCCGATGGCGCCGCCATCCTGACGCCCGTCGCTGTTCTCCAGGCGCCCGTGTTTGCCGGGATTGTCAGCGTCGCGCACGTTCGAGCTTTGCGCATAACCGGGAATGCGCAGGTCGTTGAACTGGCGGCTGTTGGCATCCAGATGCAGGGCGAATGCGCCGTTGCCGGCTTCCAGCTTGCCGGCGCTGCTGCGAGTGGTGTCGGCACCGCCATAGCGCAGTTCACCGGCCCCGTGGATGCCCTCGATGGGGGCGTCGGGGATGCGGTTGTCGAAGGTGTTGACCACGCCACCGATGGCATTGCCGCCATACAGCAACGCTGCCGGGCCGCGCACGATCTCGACGCGGTCGACGGTGACCGGGTCCAGAGGCACCGCATGGTCGTAGGACAGCGACGAGGCGTCCAGGGCACCGACGCCGTTGCGCAGAATGCGGATGCGATCGCCATCCAGGCCACGAATCACCGGTCGGCTGGCACCGGGGCCGAACCAGGTGGACGCGACACCGGGTTGCTTGTTCAGGGTTTCGCCCAGGCTGCCATGTTGCTGCTGGAGCAGGTCGTCGCCTTCGAGCACGGTGCTGGGCGCGGCGAGTTGGCCATTGCCCAGCGGGTTGGCGGTGATGACCTGGGGGGCGAGTTCCACGGCCTGGCTGGGTGAAGCGGCCAGCCAGAGTGCGATGGCGAGGGGGGAGAGGCGTAGCGGGATGTGCTGCATGGGGGCGAGGCGTTCCTTGGCAGATTCTTTTGTATTGTTACTGTATAACATCACTATTTCAGCACAGGGACTTGAGCCTTGGCCAGCGCTTTCTGCAAGGGCGCCGCGAGCATCGTGCTCAGCATCGGCCACTACACTCGTGTAAGGTGCGCATCTTTTACGGAGCACTGGCATGAGCACGGCCCAACACAATGCGCTGCACGGCAAGACCCTGGAGCAGATCCTCACCGAACTGGTCGCCCACTATCAGTGGCAGGGCCTGGCCGAGCGCGTCGACGTGCGCTGCTTCAAGAGCAACCCGAGCATCAAGTCGAGCCTGACCTTCCTGCGCAAGACGCCCTGGGCGCGGGAGAAGGTCGAGCAGCTCTACGTCAAATTGCAGCGCAATGCCTGAGCTGCCGGCCCGCCCGTGGTTGACCGCAGCGGCCGTGCTTGGCTGGTTCGCCCTGGCGGTGCAGGTCTACCTGGTGCTGCTGGCCCGCTGGCAGGAACAGGCCAGCCTGATCGGCGGCCTGGTCAATGTGTTTGGTTACTTCACGGTGCTGAGCAATACCTTGGTGGCGACGGTGCTCAGTTACGCCGCATTCGGCCATGAGGGCCGCGCGAGGCGCTTTTTCCTGTCGCCTGCGGTGAGTTCGGCGGTGGCTGCAAGCATCGTGCTGGTGGCGCTCGCCTACAGCCTGTTGCTGCGCCACCTCTGGCATCCCGAGGGCTGGCAGTGGCTGGCGGACGAATTGCTGCACGACGTGATGCCGCTGCTATACGTGCTGTATTGGTGGTCCGAGGTCCCCAAGGGCAGCCTGCGGCTCTGGCACCTGGCGCTGTGGGCGTTGTATCCGGCGGTGTATTTCGCCTATGCGCTGTGGCGGGGGAGTGAGATCGGCGTGTATGCCTATCCGTTCATCGATGTGGCCAGCCTCGGGTATGGGCAGGTCATGCTCAATGCGCTGGGGGTACTGGCGGGGTTCTGGGCTATCGGCCTGGTGTTGCTGGGACTGGACCGGTGGCGGGCGTCGCGGGGTTTCGCGTAGGTCGTAGGGGCCCTATCGCCGGCAAGCCGGCGCCTACACATAGGGCGCGCCTCAACGTCTGCAGCGCAATTCAAAGGCGAGTTGCCATCGTGTAGGAGCCGGCTTGCCGGCGATGGGGGCAGGACAGACGACGAATCACTCGTCGTCCGCAGTCCCATCGGCGCGCCAGTAGGCCGCGGCCTTGAGCGCATCGTCCGCCACGCCCTTGTCCAGCAGCAGCGCCTTGGCCTGGCGGGTCAGTGATTTCTCCAAGGCCACCCAGCTGTACAGCTTGCCCGCAGGCAGTGTCAGCCCTTGGATCAGCGCCAGCAGGTTTTCCTCACGTTTCACCCAGATCACTTCGACCTGCGCCTGGCTTGGCAGCGGCTGGCGCTCCTGGTCGTCCTCGATCTGGATCACCGCCAGCACTTTGCGACCGGCTGGCAGTTCCTCAAGACGCCGGCCGATAGCCGGAATGGCGGTTTCGTCGCCGATCAGCAGGTAGCTTTCGAAGATGTCGGGCACCACCATCGATGCCCGTGGCCCGGCGATGTTCAGTACCTGTCCGGGCGCCGCCTGGGCGGCCCAGGTCGACGCGGGGCCGTCGCCGTGCAGGACGAAATCGATGTCCAGTTCGTTGGCGACCAGGTCGATGCGCCGTGGCGTGTATTCGCGCATGGTCGGTCGCACGCCGCCATCCCGGCCCAGGCCCCCGGCCTCCAGGGCCTGTTGCTGTTCGGGCGTTTCGGCGAACAACAGCTTGATATGGTCGTCAGTGCCCAGGCTGGTGAAACCCTGCAACTCCGGGCCGCCCACGGTGATGCGGCGCATGCGTGGGGTCAGGTCGGTGACGCGCAGCACCTCCAGGCGGCGGCGGCGAATTTCGTGGTTGACGCGGTGAATGGTGTCACTCATGGGTGTTCTCCGTGACAAGGGCGGCCGGCCCGGAGGCGATGGCCTTGGCGGTTTCGTTGAGCAGGCTGCGGACCCGTTCGATCTCTTCCGGAGTCCAGCGGCCACTGTGCATGTGCAAGGCGTGGCGCAGGTTGCCGACCGCCTCGTGGATTTCCGGCGGGCGATCATGGCCGCGCAGGGCGCGCTTGCTGACGTCGATGCGCATGCGCACGCCGTCGAGGGCGACCGCCTGTTCGGTGAGGGCCTGGCGGCCAGCGTCGGTGATGGCGTAGAGGCGCTTGCTGCCCTGGGGCTGGCCGCTGATCAACTCGGCCTCCTCAAGAAAGTTGAGGGTAGGGTAGATGACCCCGGGGCTCGGGCTGTAGCTGCCATCGAAGAGTTTTTCGATCTGGCGGATCAGGTCGTAGCCGTGGCCAGGCTGCTCGGCGAGCATCGACAGGATCAACAGCTTCAGGTCGCCGGGGGCGAATACCCGGGGGCCACGCTCACCGCGGCCGGGGCGGCGCTCCAAGGGATCATGGGCGTAGGGATCGCGCATGGGGTGAGGCTCCGTGTGTGTTTAGATATATCGCAAGATATTACTCAAGATATATCTAAACACAAGCCTCTAAATGCCGATGATTCTCATCTAGCTATTCGATGGGTTGCCCGAACGTATGGCCACCTGCGGCGGTTTGCACTCGTTCGGGTTGCCCGGCTGCAGGTACGGCATGAGGATCGGCGCCATGCCCTTGAGTACCTGCACAGGCAGCGCCGAGGTGAACTTGAATGCCTCGGCGGTCTTGCCCGGTACGAATGCGGTGAGGGTGCCGAAGTGGTTGTCGCCCAGGTAGAACACGAACGTGGCGGTCCGGTTGAGCGAACGCGAGCCGATCAGCCGGCCGCCGGCGCCGAAGCTCTCGATGCGGTTGTCGCCGGTACCGGTCTTGCCGCCCATCACCAGTGGAGTGCCGTCCTGCAGCTTGAAGCTGCCGGAGATTCGCCGGGCGGTACCGGCATCGACCACCTGCGACATGGCACCTTTGAGCGCTCGCGCCACTTCCACCGGAAGGATGCGCTGGCCGCGGTCCGGGTCGCTGATCAGTTTGGTTTCGTAGGGCGTGTTGGCGGCGAAGTGCAGGGTGTCGATGCGCAGGGTCGGCAGACGCACGCCATCGTTCTGGATGATACCGACCAACTCGGACAAGGCGGCTGGCCGGTCGCCGGAGCTGCCGATCGCGGTGGCCAGCGATGGCACCAGATGGTCGAACGGGTAACCCACGCGCTTCCAGCGCTGATGGATCTCGGTGAAGGCCTCGATCTCGACCATGGTGCGGATGCGGCTATCGCGGGCGCCCTGGTGGCGGCTCTTGAACAGCCAGCCATAGACTTCCTGGCGCTCGAAGTGGCTGGCGTTGAGCATTTCGGTCAGGGTCGCGCTGGGGTTTTTCAGCAGGTAGCCGAGCAACCACAGGTCCAGCGGGTGGACCTTGGCGATGAAGCCTTGGTCGGGCAAGTCGTACTTGCCGGGGCCATAGGCGTCGTACATCTCCACCAGGCGTCCGTCGGTGAGCTTGGCCAGCGCTGCCTTGTCGTCCTTGCTGTGCGCGCGCACGAAGGCGTTGAAGGTTTCCTGGCCTGCCTCGGGGAACAGGTAGCGGTGCACCGCGGCCAGCCGCTGCGGGGTGACGCGCATGCTGTCGAGGAAGGTATCCAGGCGCTGCTGCGAGGTCTTGCGCTGGTACTTCTTCCAAAAGCGCATCAGGTAGTTGGAGCCTTCCTTGTCGGCGAAGCGGGCCAGATATTCCTGGCGGCGTGGGTCGGAATCGTCCTTGAGCAACGGTACGCGGTTGTACGGCTGCTGGTAGGTGACGTAGCGCACGATGTCGCGCATCAGGCGGATGAACGGCAGGTTGATCGATTCGCGCAGGGCATCCTTGAGGGTCGGGTTGCGGCCGTTGTCCTCTTTGCGGAAGTTGTTGAACACGTGCATGCCGCCCCCGGTGAAGAACGCCTCGCCGGTGTTGGCCGAGTACTTGCGGTCGAGCGCTGCGTCGAGCATGGCATCCAGGCTTTGGTTCTTGCTGTTTAGCGCCAGCCACTCCAGCGACCACTGGGTGATGCGGTCGAGTTCGGCGACCTCGACCTTCTTCAGCTCGGCAGCCGGCTTGCCTGCGTACTTGTCGTGCAGCTCCGCGATGATTTCCAGGTAGGTGGTGAGCACGCGCAGCTTGGCGGTCGAGCCGAGTTCCAGTTTGCTGCCTTCGTTGATGTCGAACGGCTGGTCGGTGCTGTCGGTCTGCACCCGGACCCGCGAACCATCGCCAGTGCGTTCGAACAGGGTGAAGCTGTAGCTCACCTGGTCGGTGGTCTTGGAGGTCAGCAGGCGTTCGCCGATCAGGCCCATCTGCGCGGCGAACTCGGGGTCGGCGAGGTTTTTCAGATACTGGCTGACCTGGACCTGCAGGTCGGCCTGCAAGGTGCTGGTGGCCGACAGGTCGAGGCGGTCGAGGTCGTACAACGGGCGATTGAGCATCCCAGCCAGGCGGTTGCGTGCCAGACTGATGCCCTTGTTGGTGATGATCGGCACGATGGTCGGTTGCGCCACCCAGTCGCGGTATATCGCCTTGCTGGCCAGGGCCGCGTCGGCCAGGGGGCGATCGATCACGTTGTTGGCGGCCAGCACGCGGATGTGCGAGTCGGTGAGTTCGGCAAGCTCCGTGCGGCCTTTGGACAGGTAATGCGACGGCCGGCGCTGGGCGATCATCAGCGACAGCACCTGGCGCAGGGCCAGGCCGCGGGCGGCCATGCTCTCGGCGTCGCTGGCGGTGGAGGTCAGGGCCTGGTTGACCTGGTCGAAGTCGGCGCCGTACCACACGCGCAGGCCTTCGGCCATGCCGTGTACCTCGCCATGCCCTGGTACTGCCGACAGCGGCACACTGTTGAGGTAGTCGCGCACGATGCGTTGCCGCGCCTCTGTGGTGTCCGGGCCGCCCTGGTAGGCGCGCACGCTGGCGGAAATCATCTGGCGGATCTTCTCGGCCCCCGAGACGGTCAGGCCGTCGGGCGAGTGGCGGTACTTCTCCAGCTGCGTGGCGAGGGTACTGCCCCCGGCGGATTGGCCCGGCAGGGCGAGGTACTTGGCCACCTGGCTGTAGGCGGCCTTGGCGAAACGTGGCCAGTCCACGGCCGGGTTGTTGCGCGGGTCCTTGGTATCCAGCAGGTCACGGTTCTCGATGAACAGCAGGCTGTTGACCATCACGGGCGGGATGGCAGCGAAGTCGGGATACAGATGCTGCGGGTAGTTGTACTGGTAGAGGGTGTCGCCGCGGCAGTCGGTGATCGACAGCCCGGCCTGGATCTTCTCTATGTAGGGGGCGAACAGACCATGGTTGACGTAGCTCATCAAGGCTGGCGAGAACTGCACCTGCTCGCTGATCAGGTAGTCGCGCTTGAGCAGGCGCGGCAGGAACTCGCCCAGTGCGCTATACCCCAGGCGTTTGTCGAAAGGCCCTTCGCCGGGGTAGACGATAGCGTCGCTCGGGCCGCGTTGCAGGGAGTAGGTGAGGGTACCGGCCAGGCGGCTGAATTCACGTGATTGCAGGTTGGAGGTACGGAACTCGTCATACGCGGCGAAGCCGATGGCGATGATCGCCACCAGCAGGATCAGCAGGATCAGCCGCCACCACAGCCGGCGCTGACGTGGGGACTTAGGCTGTGGCACTTCGGCCTGAGGTGTCGTGGGTGCTTCCGTTCTGCTTGGTTCCGATTGCCACAGTGCGCCCATAGTCTTCAATCCGGCCAGGTGTTTTCGTCTTGCTTGCCTGAAGCTTAGACGTTGGCGGGGTGAGGTGAAAAAATTGTCGAATCCGTGGGTTGAAAAGGTTCTTTACGGATTGTCTGGGGGGCTTGGCTTGGTTTGGCATTGAGAGTGGGCACGATTCATTTTGTGTAGCGGCGCTACCGGCCCCTTCCGCCTTTACGGCGGGCTACTTTGTTCTTGGACAAAGTAGCGCAAAACCGCTTGCTCCCACATACGGCCCCTACGCTGCGCTTCGGGGTTCCCTCGCTTCGGCGACTTGCGGGCCCGCGCGGCCTACGACTTGCTGCGCAAGTCTACATCTCGCGCCTCCGGCTACGCCGGAGGGTGCTGCGCACCTGGCCCTCCAGCCGCCTACGCTCGGCCTCCTGAGGTCGCGGGTAGATCAAGATCAACAGCAAGATCAACAGCCAGAGCGACGGCAGGCGAATCGCTGCGCTCTCGCTGTTTACCTTCGTTTCGTGTAGGCGCGGCTGGCGCGGTCTGTCTATCGAAGATAACGCCAGGAGCGGCGCTATACAAAATGGATCTTTGCCAGTCTCAATGGCAAGCCAGGCTGTCAACTGATAATTCTGTCAGTAGCTCTACCGACTGAATATCGCCAAGCTTGACAGTGGGGAGCTTGGGAGGCCGCAAGGATGCTGGAACGAACGTCGGAAATGTCCGCAACTACCCCTTCATCATGGCGAGCGGCAAGCCTGAGCAAGGTGGGGACGGTCGGATTGATCTTGCTGATAGCCGTCATCGCCCGCCTCAACCAGGTCGGCGTACCGCTTATCTGGTTTGACGAGGCGTTCAGTGTATGGCTAGCGCGCCTGCCCCTCGAGCAGATGATCTATTTCACGGCATCTGACGTGCATCCACCCCTGTATTACCTGGTACTGCATTACTGGATGGTCGGGTTGGGCGACAGCGTACTGGCTGTGCGGGGCTTGAGCGTCCTGTTCGGTACGGCCACGGTAGCGGTGGGAATGTTGCTCGTACGCCGTGTATACGCCTGGCCGACGGTGGTAATGGCGGGCCTGTTGCTCGCCCTGTTTCCCATCGCCGTGCGGTACAGCCAGGAAACACGCATGTACGCCATGCACGGCTTCTTGATGCTATCGGCGTTGTACGCGTTGTCGGCATGGACCAGGCAGCAACGCAGCGGCTACCTGTTGGCCTATATGCTGCTGATGATCCTCGGCATGTATACCCATTACTTCACGTTGCTGGCGGCCATGGCCAGTTGGGTGTGCGTAGCGTTGCTCCGCGGCGATGGCGGTCGTCGCTTGATCCTGGCGCGGTCTTGGTGGTTGTGCAATTTGACCATCGCTCTGGCCTTGTTGCCCTGGCTGGCAACGATGCTCCGGCAGGCAACGGAGCCCAGGGGGTTGAACTGGATCGAGCGCCCCAGCGTCCAGACGTTGCCACTTGCCACATGGCGAGCGTTCACCCTGGGTGTCGAGGCGCCCTATGTCGCTGTGCTGATGTCGCTGCTGCTAGCCATCTTGCTGATCGCCGGGGCCCTTGCGGTTCGCCTGGATCAGACGCGTGGTCGGCTCTGTTGGATACTGGCTGGCTTCTGTTGCGTTCCGCTCCTGGCTGCCTGGTTCGGCTCTTACTACAGACCTATGTTCATGGAGCGCTATTTGCTCTTTGCCTTGCTCTGCATGCCCATACTGCTGGCGATCTTCTTCTCCAGGCTATCCTGGTATCGGCTGGCATTGTCATTGGGCACCTGTCTCGCGCTCGAGGGCGTGGGGCTGGTCTACCTCTATACGCAATCGTCGAATCTGAACGGGGGAACCAGTTGGATCGGCAATCGGCTGGATTGCGTCATGGCCGAGGTCGGCAAGCGTTGGCAGCCCGGCGATGTTCTCGTGGCCGGCACATCGCCATTGATCCTCGACTTCTACAACAAGTCAGGTCAACCCCTGTATGTATATAGCGACACCCCGCCAAGAAGAATGACCGACCGCTTTATCCTGCTTCGCTCCAACTGATCGTGACCAATCCGTCGATGCTGGTGCGACAACACAAGCGAATGTGGTGGCTAAGCGATGGAAAGGTATCGACCGCCGAGCGCGAGCTCGAACGGTCCTTGATCAAACAGGACGAGATCGGCAAGGGCACATCCCGAGCATTGCTGTTCGTTGCGCCCTCGTCTGCAGGAAGGTGAACCTCACGCACTAAGCGGCATGCGGTTCGAAACTGTCGGCCCTCGCCATCCGCCACATGCGCGAATAGAACTCGCCGCTGATCTCGCCGGTCAGCAATTCGCCGGGTTTGAGAAACACATGCATCTGCGAGAACAGCTTGATCTCGGTGGCCGACACGCGTCGTACCAGATGCTTTGCCTCCAACTGCGCCGGGTGTTCCAGCCCCGCCGCAGCGAGCATTTCGGCCAGGGCGCGCAGGGTGTTGTGGTGGAAGTTCAGCACCCGCTGGGCCTTGTCCGGCACTACCAGCGCACGTTGGCGCAACGGGTCCTGGGTAGCAACGCCGGTCGGGCATTTGTTGGTGTGGCAGCTTTGCGACTGAATGCAGCCGATGGCGAACATGAAGCCACGGGCCGAGTTGGCCCAGTCGGCGCCGATGGCCAGCACGCTGGCGATATCGAAGGCGCTGACGATCTTGCCGCTCGCACCCAGCTTGATCTTGTCGCGCAGGTTGAGGCCGACCAGGGTGTTGTGCACGAACAGCAGCCCCTCGCGCAGCGGCACGCCGATGTGGTCGGTGAACTCCACCGGTGCTGCGCCGGTCCCGCCTTCCTTGCCATCGATGACGATGAAGTCGGGCAGGATGCCGGTCTCGAGCATGGCCTTGGCGATGCCCATGAACTCCCACGGATGGCCCAGGCAGAGCTTGAAGCCCACCGGCTTGCCTTCGGACAACTCACGCAGTTGGGCGATGAAGTGCATCATCTCGACCGGGGTGGAAAACGCGCTGTGGCGTGAGGGCGAGATGCAGTCCTCGCCCATCAGCACGCCACGGGTCTCGGCGATTTCCTGGGTTACCTTGTGCTTGGGCAAAATGCCGCCGTGGCCGGGCTTGGCACCTTGGCTCATCTTGATCTCGATCATCCGCACCTGCGGGTTGCGCGCCTGTTCGGCGAAACGCTGCGGATCGAAGCGCCCATCGGCGGTGCGGCAACCGAAGTAACCGCTGCCCAGTTCCCAGACGAGGTCGCCGCCGTGCTCGCGATGGTAAGGGCTGATGCTGCCCTCGCCGGTGTCGTGGGCGAAGTTACCGAGCTTGGCACCTTGGTTGAGGGCACGGATGGCGTTGGCGCTGAGTGCGCCGAAACTCATCGCCGAGATATTGAAGATCGAAGCCGAGTAGGGCTGGGTGCACTGCGGCCCACCCACGATGATGCGAAAGCTCGCCGGGTCGGCGAGCGGGGCGGGGCGCATGGAGTGGCCAATGAACTCGAAGCCCGACTGGTACACGTCGATCAAGGTACCGAAAGGCTTGTCCGCGCCCTCGTTCTTGGCGCGCGCGTACACCAGCGAGCGTTGCGCGCGGGAGAACGGCAGTGCCTCGCTGTCGGCCTCCAGCAGGTACTGGCGGATTTCCGGGCGGATGCCTTCGACCAGATAGCGGATGTTGCCGAGGATCGGATAGTTGCGGCGCACCGCGTGGCGGCTCTGCAGCAAGTCGAACAGGCCGATCAGGCTGAGCACGCCGGTGGTCAAGGTGAATGGCCACAACCATTCGTGGTGCAGCAGCGGCAGGGTCGCCAGGGTGAACAACACGCAGGCGGCGAAGACGGCATAGCGACTGAGAAGTGACAGGCTCATACAGGGTCCTTGCGATGGCTCGGTCAGGCTCAGGGCCTGGGCAAACGTCGAACATAGCCGGGATGCGCAGCGGTTGAAAATTAAAATCGGGGTATCGAAAATGATTCGCGAAAGAAATGGCTCAAAGCATGTCGCGGAGCAATTTCTGGTGCCAGCTTTGCTGTTGCTCTGGCGAGGCCTCGACCAGGTAGCTGTAGCGCCCGGCCACTCGCGCCGCTACTGGCACGCCATCGCGATAGAGCAGGCGGTTGCCGCTGATCGCCGGCACTTTCGCCCCGGGCAGCAGTGAGCCGATCAGGTTCAACGGATCGCTGGCGCTGATCACCGTCAGCACGCCGGTGGGTTCGCGCCGACGTACCTGCCTGAGCAAGCCGACTGCCTCCGGCAAGGCGAATTGTTCGCCAGCGAGCCCGGCGATGAAGCGCCCGCCACGAATCTCACCGCGCGCCTCCAGGCGGTGGTAGCAGCGCAGCAGATCGCGCCAGGGCGGCAGCACATCGCTTTCGCGTTCCAGCAGTCGCCAGCAGATCACCCCGTAGCGGCGCAGCAGGGCGTGGGCGATGTGCTCGAGGCGCTGGTGCTCGTCCAACGTTGAAGTACCCCGGCGCAGCAGTGCCCAGCGTCCGGCATGGGCCATGCTGCTGGAGATCGGCGGATGGCCGCGCCGGCTATTGCGCGATGAGCGTTTAGCCGCCGGGGTGATCAGGCTGCGCAGGCCGCTGAAGCTGTCGGCACCGACCAGCCCGGCGCCGACCAGCCCCTGTAGGGCGCTTTCGAGCTCGCTGGGCAACAGGTGGGCCTCCTGCGCCAGTTCGTCGAAAAACAGCGCCCCTTGCTCCTGCAGCACGGCATGCACGCGTTGCGCACGTGCGCCCAGCTCGTCCAGCGCCGGCACCGGGGCGAGGCTGCGCCATTGCGCCAGGTGTTCACGCGCCAGCAACACCAGGGGCGTGCTCGACAAGGTATTGCTGGAGACCGTCGCCGCCAGTCGGCACCAACTGAACTGCCCGCTGCGGCAGGCCTCGTCGAGCCAATGCGGGCTGTAGTCGGCGATGCGCGCCGGTAGCAACTCGGCTTCCCAGGCCCCGGCTGCGCTGGGAAACCCCTGCAACTGGCCCAGCACTTCGGCCACTGCCTGTGGCCCGCGCAGGCGTGCGTCGGCAGCCAGGTGCTGCCAGTCGAAAAGAAAGCGCATGTAGTCCTGCAGGCTGACCGGCTCGATCTCGCGGCGCAAGCGCTTGACCGTGTAGCGATGGATGCGCGCCAGCAGGTGGCGTTCGCACCACTGCACGTTGGCCTGCCCTGGGCTGAAATGGCCACGCAGCACATAGCCATCGGCTTCCAGGCGGGCCAGTGCCTGCTCCACCGCCGGGCCTGGCTTGCCCAGTGGCGCGGCGATCTGCGCCAGGGTCAACGGGCCATGGCCGCTCATGCGTGCGCGTAGCAGTTCGCTCAGGGCGTTGTCGGGCTCGATGACTTGGTCAAAACCGGGCAGCAGCGGCAGTTGCGGCTCGGCGCGCGCACCTGGGTATACCGCCTGCAACAGGTTCTGTCGTTCGCGGGCCAGCCACAGCTTGTGATCCGGCAGGCGCAGGGCGCGGCCACCTTTGGCCAGTTGCCGCAGCAGCAGGTCCCAGCCGGGGTTGGCCTGGACTTCCTCCTGGTTGATGGCGCCAAGGCTCATCAAGGCTTCGTGCATCTCGTCGGCACGGGTTGGCTGCGGCCAGGCTTCTGCAGCCACGGCGGCAATGGCATCGGCGTCCAGCGCGCCCAGGTCGTCGCCGCTGTGCACTTCGTTCCAGCGTCGGTTGAGTACCGCCTGGGTGCGCCGCTCTTCCAGCGGCGCGTCGTCGAGGAAGGCATAGGGCCGCGCATTGAGAATGGCCGAGGCCAGCGGCGAGGGCGCGGGCAGGTCGCGGCTGAGCAGGCGCACCTCGCCGCTTTCCATGCGCCGCAAAAGGGCCAGCCAGCCTTCGCTGTCCATCGCTTCGTGGAGGCAATCGTCGAGCGTTTGTTCAACCAGGGGATGTTCCGGGATCTCCCGTTCGCCGGCGAGGTTCTCCAGGCAGGCGATCTGGTCTGGGAACACCGCGGCGATCAGGTCCTCGCTTTTCATCCGCTGGATCTGCGGCGCTACCTTGCGCCCACCAACATAGCGCGGCAGGGCCATGGCAACGGCGGCGTTCCAGCGCCAGCGCACGCCGAACAACGGCGCGTCGAGCAGTGCCTGGACCAGGATGGGCTCGGCGCTGCGGCTGTTCAGGTAGCGCCAGACTTCGTCCAGTTCGAAGCTGTGACTGGTGGACAGCGACAGCACGATCGCATCCTCGCTGGCCGCCGCCTGCAGTTCGAAATTGAACGTGCGGCAGAAGCGCTTGCGCAGCGCCAGGCCCCAGGCCCGGTTGATCCGGCTGCCATAGGGCGAGTGGATGATCAGCTGGGTACCGCCGGACTCGTCGAAAAAGCGCTCCATCACCAGCGTCTGCTGGGAGGGCAGGGCGCCGAGCACTTCGCGGGTGCGACCCAGGTAGTCGAGCAATTGGCTGGCGCTGTCCTCGCCCAGCTCGAAGGTTGCCTGCAGCCAGGCCAGAACCTGCGCGAAGTCGCCGCCGGCGAGCGCCAGCTGCTCGTCGAGACGGGCCTGCAGCCGCGCCACTGCGGCGGACAACTCGTCACTGCGCCCCGGCGCCTCGCCCAGCCAGAACGGGATGGTCGGCGGCAGCCCGTGGGCGTCTTCCACGCGCACACGTCCGGGCTCGACCCGCAGGATGCGGTACGAGGCATTGCCCAACTGGAAGATATCGCCGGCGATGCTCTCCACCGCGAAGTCCTCGTTGACGCTGCCGATGTTCAGCGCCTGGGGTTCGAGCAGCACGGCATAGTCGGCGGTTTCGGGAATGGTCCCGCCGCTGGTCAGCGCGGTCAGTTGGCTGCCCCGGCGCCCGCGCAGCATGCCGCTGACCGCATCGCGGTGCAGGTAGGCACTGCGTACGCCCTGGCGGCCGTTGTAGCCCTCGGCGAGCATGCGCAGCAGGGCCTGGTAGTGGCCAATGTCGAGGTCGGCGTAGGGCGTGGCCTGGCGCAGGCAGTCGAACAACGCCTGTTCCGGCCAGTCCTGGTTGCTGGTCTCGGCGACGATCTGCTGGGCGAGTACGTCCAGCGGTGCCTTGGGGATGTGCAACTGGTCGAGTTCGCCCAGACGGATACAGTCGAGCAAGGCCACGCATTCGATCAGGTCGTCGCGCGAGGTGGGGAACAGGCGGCCTTTGGGAGTGCCCTCGACCTGGTGTCCGGACCTGCCCACCCGTTGCAGGAACGCGGCAATCGAGCCCGGCGAGGCGATCTGGCAGACCAGGTCGACATCGCCGATGTCGATGCCCAGCTCCAGCGAGGCGGTCGCCACCAGGACCTGCAACTGGCCACTCTTCAAGCGTTGCTCGGCCTGAAGGCGCAGCTCCTTGGCCAGGCTGCCGTGGTGCGCGGCGACCGCTTCCTTGCCCAGGCGGTCGCTGAGGTGGCGCGTCAGGCGCTCGGCCAGGCGCCTCGTGTTGACGAATACCAAGGTGGTGCGATGTTCGCGGGCCAGGGCGGCCAGGCGGTCGTACACCAGGTTCCAGACATCGGTCGCCATGACCGCGCCGAGCGGTACCGGCGGCACCTCGATGGCCAGGTCGCGCTGGCGCGCATGGCCGACGTCGACGATCGCGCAGGGGCGATGCTGGCCGACCAGAAACTGCGCGACCCGCTCCACCGGACGTTGGGTGGCTGACAGGCCGATGCGCCGCAACGGTCGGCCGCACAGGCTTTGCAGGCGTTCCAGAGTCAGTGCCAGGTGGCATCCGCGCTTGTTGCCGGCCAGGGCGTGGATCTCGTCGACGATGACCGTGTGCACGTTGGCCAGGCCCTGGCGTCCGGAGGCCGAGCCCATCAATACGTACAGCGATTCGGGGGTGGTGACCAGGATGTGCGGGGCCAGCTTGCGCATGGCTGCGCGTTCTTTCTGCGGGGTGTCACCGGTGCGCACCGCAGTGGTGATGCGCGGTGCTGGCAGGCCCTGTTCGTCGAGCTGCTGGGCGATGCCTTCTAACGGGGCTTGCAGGTTCAGGCGGATATCGTTGGACAGCGCCTTGAGCGGCGAGACATAGACCACCTGGGTGTGCGCGGGCAGTTCGCCGCCGTGGGCCAGGCCCGCGCGGAAAAGTTCGTCGAGTACCGCAAGGAAGGCGCTGAGGGTCTTGCCGGACCCGGTCGGGGCGGCGAGCAGCATCGACTGGCCGGCATGGATCAGCGGCCAGGCGCGAGCCTGAGCGTCGGTGACCGTGGCGAAATGGCGACGGAACCAGGCGCCGACGGCAGGGTGAAACAGCTCGAGCACCGGGTGCTGGTGGGCTGGCAGGTTCATGTAGTGGTTATGGTGGGGATGATCGGTTTTAGCAAGGGGCCGTTCGTCGCGGATCCCGGTAGACTGATGCGGCCCTGTCGCCGGTCTGGCGGCGATAAGGCCGGTAGAGACGCCATTTCACTTTTCCCAGCGAGCCCCCCATGCCCAACACCATCCGCATCGCCGCCGCCCTGCTGATCGACTCTCAGGGTCGTACCCTGCTGGTACGCAAGCGCGGCACCCAGGCCTTCATGCAACCTGGCGGCAACATCGACGCCGGCGAGACGCCTGTGCAGGCCCTGGTGCGTGAGCTGCACGAGGAACTTGGCCTGCGCATCGACCCGGCCCAGGCCAGCCACCTGGGCCAGTTCAGTGCCCCGGCGGCCAACGAGCCGGGTTTCGAGGTGCAGGCGCAATTGTTCCGGGTCGAGACCGACGCCGTGGTCACTCCCGCCGCGGAAATCGAAGAGGTGGTCTGGCTGGCCCCCGATCAGGCGCCAGCCCTGGCGCTGGCGCCCCTGACCCGCGACCTGATCCTGCCGCTGTACCGCCAGGCGCTCAACGCACCGCGCTGACGCCGTCGAGGGTGGCGAACGAGGTGTCCTTGGCGGTCAGCAGGAAGTCGCGCATGTAGGGCGCATCGAGCATGTCGGTGCGCACCGCGGCATAGAGCGTGGCGAACAGGCCTTTCTCGCCCAGGCGCTTGCCCTTCACGTAGCCCCGCGAGCTGTACTCGTGCAATGCCCAGTGCGGCATGCCACAGACGCCACGGCCGCTGGCCACCAATTGCATCATCATCACCGTCAGCTCCGAGGTGCGCACGGCGGCAGGCTCGATGTCGGCGGGTTCGAGGAAACGGGTGAAGATATCCAGGCGATCACGTTCCACCGGGTAGGTGATCAGTGTCTGGTCGATCAGGTCCTGGGGCACGATATATGGCTTGCTCGCCAACGGGTGTTGGTTGGCCACCGCGAGCATGGCCTCGTAGGTGAACAGCGGCACGTAGGTGATACCGGCCAGGTCCAGCGGGTCGGAGGTGACGACCAGGTCCAGGTCGCCGCGCGCCAGGGCGGGCAGGGGGGCGAAGGCGAAGCCCGAAGCCAGGTCCAGTTCCACTTCCGGCCAGGCATCGCGGAACTGGTCGATGGTCGGCATCAGCCATTGGAAGCAGCTATGGCATTCGATGGCCATGTGCAGGCGTCCGGCCGTGCCGCCGGCCAGCCGCGCGATATCGCGCTCGGCGCCGCGCAGCAGCGGCAAGGTAGCGTCGGCCAGTTGCAGCAGGCGCAGGCCTGCGCTGGTGAAGCGAATCGGCTTGGTCTTGCGCACGAACAGCGGCAGGCCCAGGCGCTCTTCAAGTTCCTTGAACTGATGCGACAGCGCCGACTGGGTCAGGTGCAGGCGCTCGGCGGCCTCCACCAGGCTGTCGGCCTCGCGCAAGGCATGAAGGGTTTTCAGGTGACGCATCTCCAGCACGGCTGACTCCGGGAACGAAAATGGGGGAACAAACGGGACGAGTTGAGTTTCCCTCATGTTGCTGCGTCTGTCGACAGGTGACTGTCAGTGACCGCTCGGCAGCGGTCATCAAACTGTCACTGAACTGTGGCAGCGCGAACGCATGGAATTCATCAGACTCGCGATCTACTGGGGATCTGCATTCTGGTGTTTCTTTCATGCGGGCTTTACGTGTTCTTGTCTTCTTTCTATTCAGCATGCCAATGGCGTTCGCCGAACAGCGTTGCGCCACCGATGTACCGGTGCAACGTGCCGAGGTGGGCGAGATCAGCCTGGTCTACCAGAGCGTCGGTGCGCCTCGCGACCCGGCGCTGCTGCTGGTCATGGGCCTTGGCGGGCAATTGATCCACTGGCCCGACGACGTGGTCGAGGCCCTGTGCCGCCAAGGTTTCCGGGTGATTCGCTACGACAACCGCGATGCCGGCCTGTCGCGTTGGAACCAGCCGCCACCTGCGGCCAACCTGACCGTCGAACTGCTGCGCTACAAGCTGGGCTTGGCAGTGACCGCGCCCTATACCCTGACCGACATGGCCGATGACGGGCTGGGCCTGATGGACGCCCTGCAGATCCAGCAGTTTCATGTACTGGGCGTAAGCATGGGCGGGATGATCGCCCAGCACATGGCTGCCATGGCGCCCGAGCGTGTGCGCAGCCTGACCTTGGTGATGTCGAGCTCCGGTGCGGCAGGCCTGCCGGCACCGGCCCCGGCGCTGGTAGCGCTGCTGGCCCGGCGCAGTGCGCCCAGCCGCGAGGTGGCCATCGAACAGCAGGCCGACCTGCTGGCGGCACTGGGTAGCCCGCAGGTGCACGACGATCGTCAGACCCTGTTGCAACAGGCGGCAGCCGCCTACGATCGGGCGTTCAACCCCGAGGGGGCGAAGCGCCAGATTATGGCGATACTGGCCGAGCCGAGCCGGGTCGAGCTGCTCAATCAATTGCGCGTGCCAACCCTGGTGGTGCACGGCACGGCCGATCCATTGCTGCCGGTGATGCACGGGGTGCACCTGGCCGCGCACATCCAGGGCAGCCAGTTGCGCCTGATCCCGGGGTTGGCGCACCGCTTCCAGGCGCCGTTCAAGGCGCCCCTGCTGGGCGCCGTGCTGCCCTACCTGCAAGCGCACCGGCAGGACATGACCCACCTGGCCGGGCTGTAAGCCGGCAGGCGCCTCAGTGCAGGCGCACCCATAGGGTAACCAGCACCGTCGCTGCCATCAGCCAGGCGACGGTGGCCAGGGCCAGCGACGCCTCCAGGCGCAGGCGATCGACCAGCACGTAGAGCGTCGCCAGGTACACGAAGTAGGGGATGATCGACCACATGCCGAAGGCGATGGTGGTCTTCAGGGCGTCCACGCCACGGCCCTTGCCGACGATGTAGTGGGCAATCAGGGCGAAGGTCGGGAACAGCGGGACCAGGCCGGCGATGTAGTAGTTGCGCGTCTTCGACAGGATCGCCAGCAGGACTACCACGCCAGCGCCCAAGGCAGCTTTGAAAACCAGATCCACGTTGTCTATCCAGAAGGGGTTGGGGTCAGCCGAGGCCGTACTTTTTCACTTTGTCGAACAGGGTGGTCTTGGCCATGCCCAGCTCCTGGCTGGCCTGGCTGAGATTGCCACCGGTGCGTTGCAATGCATCGCTCAGCAGATTGCGTTCGAAGGCCTCCACCGCCTCGGCAAAACCCAGGCCCTGGCTGGCGCCGCCACCGACCCCTTTCTTGAACGCCGGCAGGCCGAGGGCATACCGTTCGGCGACGTTGCGCAGTTCGCGCACGTTGCCCGGCCAGTCATGGGCCATCAGGCGCGACAGGGTCTGGCTGTCGAGCGTCGGCACCTGGCGGTCGAAGCGCAACGCCGACTGCTCCAGGAAGTGCTCGAACAGTTGCAGGATGTCTTCGCGGCGCTCGCGCAACGGCGGCAACTCCAGGGTCACCACGTTCAGCCGGTAGTACAGGTCGCTGCGGAACTGGCCGCTCTGCCCCAGGCTATCGAGGTCGGCCTTGGTCGCGGCGATCACCCGGCAGTCCACCGCGATGCTCTGGTTCGAGCCCAGGCGCTCCAGGGTGCGTTCCTGCAATACCCGCAGGAGCTTGATCTGCAGGTTGATCGGCATGCTCTCGACCTCGTCAAGGAACAGCGTGCCGCCATTGGCGTGCTCGATCTTGCCGATGCGGCGCTTGCCGGCACCGGTGAAGGCGTTGGCCTCATGACCGAAGATCTCGCTTTCGAACAGGTTCTCCGGCAGGCCGCCGCAGTTGAGCGCCACGAAGGGCTGGCCGTGGCGCCGGCTGGCATCGTGCAGGCAGCGGGCGACCAGCTCCTTGCCGGTGCCGGTTTCGCCTTCGATCAGTACGTTGGCCGAGGTATCGGCAACATTGGCGATCAGCTCGCGCAGGTGCTGCATCGCCGGCGAGCGCCCGATGATGCGCCCCTCCAGGCTACCCTGCTCGGCCAGTTGCCGGCGCAGGGCCGACACCTCGCGCGACAGCCCGCGTTGCTCCAGGGCGCGGCGTACCACATCGACCAGGCGCTCGGGGGAGAACGGCTTTTCCATGAAGTCGTAGGCGCCGTTGCGCATGGCGCCGACGGCCATGTCGATATCGCCATGGCCGGTGATCAGCACCACCGGCAGGCTGCGGTCGCGGGCCTTGAGGCGGTTGAGCAGCTCCAGGCCATCGATGCCGGGCAGGCGGATATCACTGACGACGATACCGGCGAAGTCATCGCCGACGCGTTCCAAGGCTTGTTCGGCGCTGCCGACACCTTCGCAGGCGATGTCCTCCAGGGCCAGTGCCTGCTGGCAGCCGAGCAGCACATGCGGGTCGTCTTCGACGATCAGGACGGTGAGAGGCGTTGGCTTCATGGGTGCTCCGCAGGTTCCTGAATAGGGTTGGCCAAGGGCAGGGCGAGCACGAAGGCCGTGCCGCCGCTGGCGGGGTGCTCGACGTTCAGGCTGCCCTTGGCGGCGGCGGCGAGGCTCGCCGAGAGGGTCAGGCCCAGGCCCAGGCCGTGTTCGCCTGGTTTGGTGGTGAAGAAGGGCTCGAACAGGTGCTTGCGCGCCTCGTTGTCGATGCCGTGGCCGTTGTCGCGCACGCGCAGGCGGTACTTGTCGCCCTGCATCTCGCCTTCGAGCCACAGTTGCGGCTGGGGCTGGTGGGTCATGGCATCCAGGGCGTTGCCGATCAGGTTGACCAGGATCTGCTCCAGGCGGGTCTGGTCGATGGCCAGCTGCGGGTCGTCGAGCTGGCTATGTACCTGCAGCCGGCAGCCACTGATGCGGTTGCCCAACAGCTGCAGGCTGGCCTCCACGGCCTTGGCCAGCGAAGCCTGGCCGCTGTCGTCGGCACGCCGGGCGAACGAGCGCAGGCTCGCGGTGATGCGGCCCATGCGGTCGATCAACTCGTTCATGGTACGCAGGTTGGTGGTCGCGGTGTCCAGCGCGCCGCGTTCGAGAAACCGAATGGTGTTGCCTGACAGCGTGCGCAGGGCGGCCAGCGGCTGGTTCAATTCGTGGGCGATGCTGGTCGACATCTGCCCGATGGCCGCCAGCTTGCCGGCCTGAACCAGCTCGTCCTGGGCATGGCGCAGGGTCTGCTCGGCGTGGCGGCGTTCGCGAATCTGGCCCTTGAGCCGTTCGTTGCTGGCGCGCAGGTCGGCGGTGCGTTCGGTGATGCGCCGTTCCAGCTGGCTGTTGGCCTCTTCCAGTGCCTCGCGCGCGGCAAGCCGAGTAGCGATCACCTTGCGTCGCTCGTTCCAGGCGATGCCGAGGATCGCCAGCAGGGCGAAGGCCACGGCCACCAATACACCTTGCACCATCGATTCGCGGCGCAGGTCCTGCAGCGGCGTCAGCAGGGTGAAGTGCCACGGCGTATCGACCAGGCGCCGGGTCTGGGCCAGGTAGGTGACTTCGTGGGGCGTGCCGTGGGCGGTCTCGAGGTTGGCCGGGAAGGTGAGTTTTTCCACGCCGTCGGCGAGGATCTCGCGGTCCAGCGGCTCCAGCTCGTTGAGCGGCCACCAGTAGTACTGCAGGCTGCGGGCCAGCCGCTCCTTGATCTGCGGGGTCAGCGGGCGTACCGACTTGAGCCGCCGGGCCGGATCGCTGGAGAGGATGATGATGCCGTTCTCGTCACTGACGAAGGCTTCCAGGCGCGCCCGTTGCCAGCGCTCTTCGAGGGTGTCCAGGCGTACCTTGATGACCGCCACGCCGATGATCTTGCCGTGTTCCTCCAGGCCGTGGGCCAGGTAGTACCCGGCCTCGCCCGTGGTGCTGCCGATCCCGTAGAAGCGCCCTGGCTCACCGCGCACGGCGGTCTGGAAGTAGGCCCGGAACGACAGGTCCTCGCCGAGGAACGAGTCGGCATCGCGCCAGTTGCTGCTGGCCTGCACCCGGCCGTTGGTGTCGAGAACGAAGATCGCCCGGCTGCGACTACGCCGGTTCAGGCCTTCGAGGTATTCGTTGACGGCCTGGCGGTTGCCGCCGTCGGGATCGGTGAGCAGTTGCGAGACGCTGTCTTCGAGTTCCAGCAGGCTCGGCAAATAGGTGTACTTGCTGATTTCGCTCTCGACCGTGCGCGCATGCAGCTCGAGCTGGCGCTCGCCGTTTTCGCTCAAGGTGCGGATGCCGTTGCTCTCGCTGATCAGATAGCCGGCAAAACCCAGGCCGACCATCAGCAGGATGATCAACGGCGGTAGCAGCAATTGGCGAATCAGGCGGGATTTCACGACAGGCTTGGCAGGGAGAAGAAGCGAGGGGTCGCATTTCATCACAGTGGCCTTGTCACGACCAGCGTCCGCTGCCCGAAGGTGCCCGGGCAGCGGAAACGGTTGCCGACTTAGTGTTGCAGGATCTTGCTGAGGAAGTGTTGGGTGCGTTGGTCGCGGGCGCTCTGGTCACCGAAGAACTCGTCCTTGGTGCAGTCCTCGATGATGCTGCCCTTGTCCATGAAGATGACCCGGTTGGCGACCTTGCGGGCAAAGCCCATCTCGTGGGTCACGCACATCATGGTCATGCCTTCGTTGGCCAGTTGCACCATCACATCCAGTACCTCGCTGACCATTTCCGGGTCCAGTGCCGAGGTTGGTTCGTCGAACAGCATGACGATCGGGTCCATGGCCAGCGCACGGGCGATCGCCACCCGCTGTTGCTGGCCACCGGAGAGCTGGCCAGGGTGCTTCTTGGCGTGGGCACTGAGGCCGACGCGCTCGAGCAGGGCCAGGCCTTTCTGGGTGGCCTCTGCTTCGCTACGGCCGAGTACCTTGCGCTGGGCGATGGTCAGGTTCTCGGTGATGGTCAGGTGCGGGAACAGCTCGAAGTGCTGGAACACCATGCCCACCCGCGAACGCAGCTTGGGCAGGTTGGTCTTCGGGTCGGCAATCGAGGTGCCATCGACCACGATGTCGCCCTTCTGGAATGGCTCCAGTGCGTTGACGCACTTGATCAGGGTGGATTTCCCCGACCCCGAAGGGCCGCAGACCACCACCACTTCACCCTTCTTCACCTCGGTGCTGCAGTCGGTCAGTACCTGGAAGTCGCCGTACCACTTGTTGACGTTCTTGATGGAAATCATACGGTGATCCTTTTTTGCAGGCGCTTGACCAGCCACGAAGCGGAGAAGCTGATGAGGAAGTAGACGACCCCGGCGAAAATCAGGAACTCATGGGAGCGCCCGATGATGTCGCCGTTGGAGCGTGCCGAGTTGAGGAAGTCCACCAGGCCAACGGTGTACACCAGCGAGGTGTCCTGGAACAGGATGATGCTCTGCTGCAGCAGCAGTGGAGTCATCTTGCGGAAGGCCTGGGGCAGGATGATCAGGCGCATGGTCTGCGAATAGTTCATGCCCAGCGCTTGCGCAGCGCCCATCTGCCCTTTGGAGATCGACTGCACGCCGGCACGGACGATTTCGCAGAAGTACGCGGCCTCGAACATCATGAAGGCGACCACGCAGGAGGTGAACGCACCCACCGGGGTGTCTTCGCCGGTGATCCAGCGCAGCACGAACGGCACGGCCAGGTAGAACCAGGTGATCACCAGCAGCAACGGGATCGAGCGGAAGTAGTTGACGTAGGCGCCGGCGACATTCGACAGCAGCTTGCTCGACGACAGGCGCATCAACGCCAGTAGCGTACCCAGCACGATACCGCCGACCACGCCCATGACCATCAGCTTGAGGGTCATGATCATGCCGTCCCAGAGGGCGGGCAGGGCGGGGATGATTTCGCTGAAATCCATTTCCATTTACTTGCCTCCCACGGAAATCAGACCGGGCACGGCGACTTTCTTCTCGACCAGGCGCATGAGCAACATCAGGCCCATGTTCAGGGTGAAGTAGATCAACGTGGCGAGGGTGAACGCCTCGAACAGGTTGGCGGAGAACTCTGCGGTCTGCTTGGTTTGCGCCAGCAGCTCCATCAGGCCGATCAGCGAGGCAACCGAGGAGTTCTTGAAGACGTTGAGAAACTCGGAGGTGAGCGGCGGAATGATGATCCGGTAGGCCTGTGGTAGCAGCACGTTGTTGTAGATCTGCGGGAGGCTGAAACCCATGGCACGGGCGGCAGCTTCCTGGCCTTTTGGCAGCGCCTGGATACCGGTACGCACCTGCTCGCAGACCCGTGCGGCAGTGAACAGGCCAAGGCAGACGACCACGCTGATCAGTGCCGAAGTGGTCGGGTTCAGGTCTTGCTTGAACCATTCCTGCAGCCCTTCAGGCAGCAGGTCCGGTACCAGGAAGTACCAGATGAACAGCTGCACCAGCAGCGGCACGTTGCGGAACAGCTCCACATAGGCGGTGGCGATGCCCGATACCAGACGGTTGGGCACGGTACGCATGACGCCAAGGAGCGACCCCAGCAACAGTGCGATGATCCAGGCGGTGATGGCGATGGCGATGGTCCAGCCCAGGCCGGTGATATACCAGTCCAGATAGGTTTCGCTGCCCACGCCGGTGGACTTGAAGAACACGCCCCAGTCCCAGTTGTAATTCATCGGGATTTCCCCTCAGACGGTTGTTTCACGGGCACCTTCGAGCATCCAAGGGCGGCATGCGCCCTCGGATGAAAGGTTAGACACTAATGAGTGGCCTGCAGAATTGATTCGTGCTGTCGAGCACCAGGCCACTATCTGGGGATCAGGACTTCTTCTCGTCCGCGGCCTTGTCGGTGGGCTCGGCGATCAGTTTCTTCAGCTCGTCGCTCATCGGGAATTGCAGGTTCAGGCCCTTCGGCGGGATTGGCTGCTGGAACCACTTGTCGTAGCTCTTGTTGACCTCGCCCGACTTGAAGTACCCGACGATGGCATCATCGACCGCTTTCTTGAACGCATCGTCACCTTTGCGCACCATGCAGCCGTAGATTTCGTACGATTGTGGGGTACCGGTGATGACCCAGTCGCTAGGCTTGCGGGCCTTGGCCATTTCGCCGGCGAGCAGTGCGTCGTCCATCATGAACGCCACGGCGCGACCGCTTTCGAGCATGTTGAAGGCTTCGCCGTGGTCCTTGGCGGAGATCACGTTCATCTTCATCTGCTTGTCGGCATTCATCGCCTTGAGCAGTCGCTCGGAGGTGGTACCGGCGGTGGTCACGACGTTCTTGCCGGCCAGGTCCGGGAAGTCCTTGTAGGAAGGCTGACCGTCCTTGACCTTGGTCAGCAGGCGGGTGCCGACTTCGAAGATGCCGACCGAGAAGCCGACTTGCTGCTGGCGCTCGACGTTGTTGGTGGTAGAGCCGCACTCGAGGTCGACGGTGCCGTTCTGCACCAGTGGAATACGGGTTTGGGAGGTGACGAGGTTGTAGCGCACCTTGATGTCGGTGCCCAGTTGCTTCTTCAGGGCCTCGACGACAGCCAGTTGGATGTCGTGGGAGTAGCCCACGGGCTCGGGCTTGCCGGCCAGGTAGGAAAACGGAATGGAGGAGTCGCGGTGGCCCAAAGTGATGGTGCCCGAATCCTTGATCTTCTTCAGTGTGCCGGTCAGCTCTTCGGCCATGGCCGGCGAAGCGATGACCGCAGCCGCGATGGCGGCGCCCAGCAATTGACGAACGATACGCATCAAATTTTCCTCGACGTGTTTGTTTTTCTTATGGAGCCGTTGGCGGGGCTCTTCGTTCAGCGAATACAGCATGAAGCGATGTGCATTCGGTTGAAGAGTGTAGAGCATGAGTCGTGCCAAGCCCCCGATATCGATCATAAGCCGCGAAAACCGGGGGTATGAATCTTTTTTGACGCTAAGGGCTGGGATAGAGCGTCCGGGAATCCGTACGAGTGGCTTATATGTGTTCGGTAATCCGAACGAGGTGGCGTGCGTGCAATGCTGTATGTACCGCCAAGGCAAAGCTCGATGGTGATGTGATCGACACTTCACCTACCAGGACTACGCCCATGCCAGAGGCCATTTTTGCCCCCGACTCTATCGACACCTTGATTGCCAGCCGACTTCCAGCCTGGCTTGTCCGCTCCCAGCCTGAGCGAATTCGCGCGCTGCACCAGGCATTGCACCGACAGCAGGTCGCCAGTCACAGCCTGGCCGCCAGACTCAGCAGTATTCCGGACCTGGCTGCCTACGCTGCTCCTTTGCTGATGCGTGCCCTGAGCGAGGCGGGAGTGGCCAATGCGGATGTCCAGGCGAGCCACGTCACTGTTAATCACACCCAAATAGTGCCTTCGCCAGCGGCTACCCTGCCGGTGCAACGCGTGGTGTCTACCTCCACCCAAAGCCTTCTGGCTGCAGCGCTGCACAACTTCCACCTTAGCGAGACGCAACCTTCGCTGTTGCGCCAGGGGCGCCTGGAAAATGCGCAGGGGCAACGGTTGTCGCTTTCGCTGGAGCAGTTCGCCGCATTGTGCCGACGCCTCGACCTGGGCGGTGGTTATCAGGCCTTGCTCAATACTCAGTTGCGGCCCAGTGACCAGCCCGCAGATGCACCCGGCGAACGGCGCCAGGCACTGGCCAGCTTGTTTGAAGAAAGCTTCAGGGCCCATCTCGATGTTGCGGTGCGCTTGGCCAGGCTCAAGGATGAGCTGGACGAGCGCAGTTATCTGCAGATGGTGCCGATTGCTTCGTTTAACCCTATCGTACCGCCACTCGCGGGGATCGTTCGGCCTCGTCAGCTGTATCTGTTGGGAAAATGCATGCGTGGCATCGTGGCCGTGGAGGCACGACCTACCGAGGATGCCGAGGTCGAGGCTGTGATTGCCTGGATTCCTGGCGATCCGCAGGGCGAGATGAGCCGCCATGCTTCATGGCAGGCTCTTTACGACATGATTGCCTTGCGCCTGCGCGGGCGAGATTACCGCCAGTTTTTTCTGCGTTTTGTCAGCGAGCGGGACCGGCCGGGGTTCTTCAGCGTGCTCGCCGGCTTACTCAAGACCAGCAAGTGGGGCCGTACGGTCGAGCTCGATGGCCGGAACACTCAGATCGCCATACCGTTGTTCGAGCATCTGCGTGCTCAGCGCATCGACACGTTGCTCGATGATGCTCGGGTGCTGGCTGTGGCAACGGACGAAGAAGACGAAGCCGATCGTCGTCAGCGCTTGCAGGGCTATCTCTCGGGAGGGTTGGACTTGCTTGGTCTGATCGGCATGTTCGTTCCGGTACTGGGTGAGGTCATGTTGGCCGTAGGTGCCGTACAGCTCGTCGATCAGGTCTATGAGGGCTACCAAGATTGGCGGCTGGGTGATCGACAGGAGGCGCTGGGTCACTTCTTTGGCGTGGCCGAGACGATTGCCCTTGGCGCGGTGATGGCAACGGGGGGGAACGCATTGGCAGGCGCCTTCAAGCGTGCAGCGTTCGTCGACAACTTGGCTCCGTCGGTCTCTGATTCGGCGTCAGTGATGCTCAATGAGCGAAGCTTGTCCGCCTTCAGGTTGCCCGCGCTCGATGAGCCATTCGGGCAGAAAATCCAGGTAGGCGATCGCTGGCGTCTGCGTGTGCAGGAAAACGTCTATACCGTGAGCGAAGACGCCCAGGAGCATGCGTGGCGTGTTACCCATCCAAACCGCAGCGGTACAGCTGCTCCCCTCCTGGAGCATAACGGCAGTGGCGGTTGGCGGCACGCGTTTGAGTTACCGCAGGAGTGGCAGGGCAGCACCTACCTGTTGCAGCGATTGAGCAGCCAGTTTGCGGCGGTATCCGACGCGGCCGCTGACGATCTACTCCTATGCACCGGTTTCAACGAGGAGCAACTGCGTGGTTTGCATGTCGAAGGGGCGGCTGCGCCTGCTCGCTTGCTCGATGCGTTCGACCGCTATCAGGCCCATGACCAGCATCCCGAGCTGCAAGGTGAAGCCTTCGAACAGCATATGCAGGCACGTGAGAAAACTCCGAACGCCGATGAGTCCGTGGTGATGCGTGACTTTCCGGGCCTGTCGTTGCGTGCGACGCGGGAAATCCTCGTATCGGCAACCGCTCAGCACATTACCGAGCTTGGTCGCAGCGGACGGGTACCGCTCAGTCTCGCCGAGCGTGCTCGCTGGCACTTGTATGACGCCCGGCTTGATCGCGCTTGCGCCGGCCTGTGTCAGCGAGCGGCTGTCAATGCTGACACGCGTCGGCTGGCAGTGGGCTTGATCGAGCGAATCGCGCCATGGACCGACGTCAGGGTGGAGATCTACGATGGTGGTCTGGATCGCACGCCTTCGTTGCAGTCATCGGCCCCGGCCACTGCATCGGCAAGACGTATTCTGGCGACAGGACAGGGCTATCAACTGCTGGACGGTCCGCGTGCAGTCCATGCTTTAGCCTCCGACAGCCTTTTGCGAGCCTTGTGGCTGAGCATGGACGACGAGCAACTGGCCCAGTTGTCCCCTGCCGATTCGGGTGAGCTGCAGCTGGCCGACCTGCTGTTGCACCAGGCAAGCGCCGACCGCGCGCAAGCCGCGAAGCACATAGGCATGGCGCCGGTGGGTGTCGGGGTGCGACTACCTCGGCGTCTGGGCGATGGTCGATTCGGTTACCCGTTGAGTGGGCGCCCCGGTAATGGGCGGCAAGCCTGTCGCAGAGGAATACACCAGATATTCCCGACGATGACCGACACGCAACTGGAGCATTACCTTCTGCCACTGATCAATCAGCATGTCGACCTCTGGCAGCATTACAGCCAGCTGCAGCGGCAGTTGACGCTATTGCGCAGCAGTTTGCGAGATTGGCGCGGCCATTGGAGTAACCCGTTGCGGGCCCTGCGTCGCCGTCGCGTTGCGACTGCGCTGCGTCGCTGCTGGCGGCGCAAATTGGTGGGGTTGGATGGCGAGTATGAGTTGATGATCGAGGGTGAATGGATCAACACCTTGCCGGAGCTGCCTACGGGGTTGAGCTTCGACCATGTGCGCAGATTGAGCTTACGCAATATGGACCTCAGGGAGATTGATGCGGATTTCCTCGGTCGCTTCCCCAATCTCGTGGAGCTGGACCTCGCGGACAACCGCTTGATGATCGTTCCCGAGGGACTGGAACAGTTGCGCCAGCTCAGGCGGCTCGATCTTTCACGCAATCGTATCGTTCTCGACCCGGCGGGTGAGCGTCGGCTGCAAGCGCTCTCGCGGTTGCACACGCTTAACCTAAGTTACAACCCACTGCTGCGACCGCCCGCCGTCGAGGGATTGAGATTCCTGCGCCTGTTTTCCTTGCGTGGATGCAACCTGCAAGACTTGCCACACTCGCCTCAGGAGCTGCCCTGGCGGAGTTTGGTGGACTATCGAGACAATCGTCTGCGCGAGGTACGCGCAGAGTTGCAAGCATTGGGTAGCAGCCTGCAGCGCATGGTGTTACACGATAACCCACTGAATGAGGAGAGCCGAGTTGCACTGGAGGCCGCTAGAGGGGCCTCTATCCCGCGCCAAGGGATCGCGCGGGCACATCAAGCCAACAATGATGCCGTTCTGGCCGAATGGTTAGGTAATGATACGAGCAATAGGCGTGCTCGCCGTACGAGCTTATGGAATCGGTTGAGCAGCGAAGCAGGCTCAGCCGATCTCTTTCGCTTTCTTGCGGATTTCACTCGCACTGAAGAGTTCGGCTACTCCACCTGGGACTATCGGGATCGCGTCTGGCATATTCTCGAGGCTTGCGAACAACACGAGTCGCTGAGGTGGTTCGTGTTCAACGAGACAGGCGGTGCGCGAACCTGCGAGGACCGATTGTTGCTGATTCTGAGTCAACTGGAGGTGGGCATGCTGGGCCACCAAGTTGTCGTCGAGCAGGCGGATGCCCAGGTCGAAAGACGTCTGGTGGAATTGGGGCGCGGATTGTATCGCCTGGATGAAGTTGATCGTATCGCAGCTGCCCATACACAGGCGCTTCATGAGGCCGACCGTCAGGCCATGGCTCGCCTGGAGGGTGCTCAGGCGGGGCAATCCCCTTCCACGCTGGTGGATGAGATCGAAACACGCTTGTTCTACCGGGTCAGGCTGGCACGGCGACTCGGATTGCCCGAGCAGCCCAGGCGCATGCATTATCCTGGATCCGCCAGGGTTACGGTCGGGGACATCGATAATGCCGAGCGTGAGATTCTGCAGGCCGAGAGCGTGCAGGCCGTGGTCGACTCATTGGCCGAACGGCCTTTCTGGGATGGCCATGTCCAACAGCGTCATTCTGCCGATTTCGCCGCTCTGGCCGATCCGTTCCACGCGCAGCTGGAGGGGGCTCAGGCCCTTTCAAGCGCAGGCACAATCAGCGAAGAGCAGTACCTGCAGCGTGCGAACAATCTCATGTTGGCCTTGCAGGCTGCCGAGCGGCAGCTGCGGCATTCACTGGCCGAAACTGCCTGCCAACGCTGGCTGCAGTAAACCCTGTTGAGGCCCCTCGGAGCCGCAGCCTGGACCGTGCTCAGGCTGCGCTGATCTGGTCGTTGTCGCCTTGCGACCGATTCAGATAAGCGCGCAGGGCCTGCTGTTCGGTCGGGCTAGTGAACAGGCCGAGCTTGGTGCGGCGCCAGAGGATGTCGTCGGCGTCGGCCGCCCACTCGATGTCGCGCAGGTAGTCCACTTCGCGCCCGAACAGGCCGCCCCCGATGGCCTGGCCCAGGTCGTCCGGGCCGCTGACGCCGTCGAGCATCTGCCAGACGCGGCTGCCATAGGTAACCGCCCAGCGCTTGGCGATATCGACGGGCAGCCAGCTGTGTTTGCCCAGCAACTGGTCCACCAGCGCTTGCGCGGTGGTCATCTGTTCACCGCCTGGCAGCGGCGCCGCGGCCGTCCAGCTACCACGCATCTGCGTGAAGAACGGCTTGAGTTCGGCCATGGCCGATTCCGCCAGCTTGCGGTAGGTCGTCAGCTTGCCGCCGAACACCGACAGCAGCGGCGCTTGGCCGGTACTGGCCGACAACGCCAAGGTGTAGTCGCGGGTCACTGCCGAGGGGTTGTCCGATTCGTCATTGCACAACGGGCGGACGCCGGAGTAGGTGTGCAGGATGTCGGCGCGGCTCAACGGCTGATTGAAGTGTTCGTTGACCACGTTCAACAGGTAGTCGGTTTCCTGCTCGGTGATCGCTACCTTGGCGGGGTCGCCGCTGTATTCGCGGTCGGTGGTGCCGATCAGGGTGAAGCGCTCGAGGTAGGGGATACAGAAGACGATGCGTTGGTCTTCGTTCTGAAGGATGTAGGCATGTTCGCCTTCGTACAGACGCGGCACGATGATGTGGCTGCCCTGGATGAGGCGGATGCCATAAGGCGCATCGAGCTTGAGGTCGTCCTTGATGAAGGTCGCGACCCACGGCCCGGCAGCGTTGACCAAGGCGCGTGCGCGAATGTTGCGAAGGCTGCCGTCGGCCAGTTGCAACTCCACCTGCCAGATCCCATCGACGCGCTCGGCGCGCAGGCAACGGGTGCGGGTATGGATGTGTGCGCCGTGTTCGCGGGCAGCCATGGCGTTGAGCACCACCAGGCGGGCGTCATCGACGGCGCAGTCGGCATATTCGAAACCACGGGTGATGTTTGGCTTGAGCGGGTAGCCGGGGCCGAAGCGCAGGCTGCGCGAGGCGCCCAGGCGCTTGCGCTTGCCCAGGTGGTCATACAGGAACAGGCCGGCGCGAATCATCCAGGCGGGGCGCAGGTGTGGACGATGCGGCAACACGAAGCGCATCGGCCTGACGATGTGCGGGGCCTTGGCCAGGAGTACCTCGCGCTCGGCGAGCGCTTCGCGCACCAGGCGGAACTCGTAGTGCTCCAGATAGCGCAGGCCACCATGGATCAACTTGCTGCTGGCTGAGGAGGTGTGTTGGGCCAGGTCGTCCTTTTCGCAAAGGAACACCTTCAACCCGCGCCCCGCGGCATCGGCAGCGATGCCCACGCCATTGATGCCACCGCCGATCACGGCGAGGTCGTAGCAGTCGGCGAGTGGGGGCTGGGACGAAACGGGCTGGGACACGGGCAAGGCCTCCTGAGGGCGTTCGTAGCGAATGTGAACATCAATGTTCGTTTGCGAAAATATTAGCGCAACAGGAGGGCGGTCGCCAGTCAGTGTCTATAGAAAAAACTGATCGGATGACGCGAAATGAACAAAAACGAAAATTTGTGCGAGGTGACAGGGCTCCGGAGAACCCTTACACCACTTCGAGCCGCACCTTGTACTGGTTCAGCAACTCGCCCAGCGCCACCGTCGGCGCCTGATCGGTCACCAAACAGTCGACCAGGTTGATCGAGCCCAGGCGGACCATGGCATTGCGCCCGAACTTGCTCGAGTCGGCCGCCAGGACCACCTGCCGGGCATTGGCGATGATCGCCTGGGAAACCCGCACTTCCTGGAAGTCGAAGTCGAGCAGGCTGCCATCCTCGTCGATACCGCTGATGCCCACCAGGGCGAAGTCGACCTTGAACTGGCTGATGAAGTCGACACTGGCCTGGCCTACCACACCGCCGTCGCGGCGCACCGTGCCGCCGGCCACCAGCACCTCGAAATCATCCTTGGCAGCCAGGATCGACGCCACGTGCAAGTTGTTGGTGATCACCTTGAGATGGCTGTGGTTGAGCAGCGCCCGGGCGATGGACTCGGTGGTGGTGCCGATGTTGATGAACAGCGAGGCATGGTCGGGGATCTGCCGCGCCACGGCTTCGGCGATGCGTTGCTTTTCATCGCGCATCTGATCGGCGCGCATGGCGTAGGCCGTGTTCTCGATGCTCGAATCGTAGGCGGCACCGCCGTGGTAGCGGCGCAGCAGGGTGAGCTCCGCGAGCTGGTTGATATCGCGACGGATGGTTTGCGGGGTCACGACGAACAACTGCGCCATTTCTTCGATACTGACATAGCCGCGTTCGCGCACCAGTTCGAGGATTTGTTGTTGGCGAGGGGGCAGATTCATGGGCGGTCCTTTGGGGCTGCCGGACAAATTCTGCAATGATGCCGTAGGAAAGGGATGACGGCCAGTGGACTATCAGGCTTGGGATCAGAGGTTTTTCTGTAGGAACGGCACGGAGCCGCCCCCACAGAAGATGGCTATCGTTTGCTGTTAGGCCTCGTGATCTTCCCAATCGCGCGTGCGCTCGACCGCTTTCTTCCAACCCGCGTACAGCTTCTCCTTGTGTACTTCGTCGAGCTGCGGGCTGAACTCGCGCTCGATGATCGCCTTGTCGCGCAGCTCTTCCAGGCCACTCCAGAAGCCACTGGCCAGGCCCGCCAGGTAGGCGGCGCCCAGGGCCGTGGTCTCGCGCATTTTCGGGCGTTCGACGCAGGTGCCGAGGATGTCGGCCTGGAACTGCATGAGGAAGTTGTTGGCCACCGCGCCGCCGTCCACGCGCAGCTCGGACAGGCGCTCACCGCAGTCCTGTTGCATGGCGTCGAGGACATCGCGGGTCTGGTAGGCGATCGATTCGAGGGCCGCACGAATGATGTGGTCGACCTTCACCCCGCGAGTCAGGCCGAACAATGCGCCACGCGCGTACGGATCCCAGTAGGGCGCACCCAGGCCGGTGAACGCCGGTACCAGGTACACGCCGTTGCTGTCCTTGACCTTGCTGGCGAAGTACTCGGTGTCCAGGGCGTCGTTGACGATTTTCAGTTCGTCGCGCAGCCACTGCACGGTCGAGCCGCCGTTGAACACCGCGCCTTCGAGGGCGTAGGCCACCTCGCCGCGAGGGCCGCAGGCGATGGTGGTAAGCAGGCCATGGGACGATTTCACCGCCTTGTCGCCGGTGTTCATCAGCAGGAAGCAGCCAGTGCCATAGGTGTTCTTGGCCTGGCCGGGCTCCACGCACATCTGGCCGAACAGCGCCGATTGCTGGTCACCCGCGATACCGGCGATGGCGATGCCGCTCTTGGTATGGCCGTACACCTCGGAGGAGGGGCGCACCTCGGGCAGCATCTGCCGCGGGATGCCGAGGATCTCCAGCAACTGGTCGTCCCATTGCAGGCTGTGGATGTTGAACATCAGCGTGCGCGAGGCGTTGGTGTAGTCGGTGACGTGCACCTTGCCGCCGGAAAACTTCCAGATCAGCCAGGTATCGATGGTGCCGAACAGCAGTTCGCCGCGCTCGGCGCGTTCACGTACGCCTTCGACGTTGTCGAGGATCCATTTCAGCTTGGTGCCGGAGAAGTACGGATCGGTGACCAGGCCCGTGGCTTCGCGGATGTATTGCTCGTGGCCATCACGCTTGAGCTGGGCGCAGATCTCGGTGCTGCGGCGGCATTGCCAGACGATGGCGTTGTACACCGGGCGACCGGTTTCTTTGTCCCAAACCACCGTGGTCTCACGCTGGTTGGTGATACCCAGTGCTGCCACCTGGGCGTGGCTGATGCCGGCCTGGGCCAGGGCCTCGACCATGGTCGCGCTCTGTGTGGCGAAGATTTCCATCGGATCGTGCTCGACCCAGCCGGCTTGCGGATAATGCTGGGCGAACTCGCGCTGCGAGGTCCCTACCACGTTGGCGTCGCGGTCGAAAATGATGGCCCGCGAACTGGTGGTGCCCTGGTCCAGGGCGATGATGTAGTTCTTATCCTGGGTGTCTGTCATGGTCGTAGGCCTTGCAAGTAAAGGAGGTCGGGGCTTGGGCACGCGGCTGCGTCAGCTGACTTGGGTATCGCCCCGGCAATTGTCAGAGGTTTCGGCATCCGCGCTCTGCGCCACCGGCAGGTGGCGTGCAATCAGGCTGCGGTAGCCTGCGGCACCCAGGCATGCGCCAAGAATCGGCGCGAATACCGGTACCAGGAAATAAGGGATGCTCCGCCCCCCAGTGAAGGCGATTTCGCCCCATCCGGCGAGGAAAGTCATCAGTTTTGGCCCGAAATCACGAGCAGGGTTCATCGCGAACCCGGTCAGTGGACCCATGGCGCTGCCGATCACCGCAATCAGCAAACCGATCAGCAACGGTGCCAGCGCGCCACGCGGCAAACCATTGTTATCATCGGTGAGGGCCATGATCACGGCCATCAGGATGGCCGTGATCACCATTTCGACCAGGAATGCCTGGCCGATGGACAAGGCAGGGTGTGGATAGGTGGAGAACACCGAGGCCAGTTCGAGGCTCTCGGCACTGCCACGCAGCATGGCGTGACTTTGTTCGAAATCGAAGAACAGACTGCTGTACAGCGTGTAGACCAGTGCCGCTCCGCAGAAAGCGCCGGCAATCTGGGCGAGCATGTAGAACGGCAGTTTGCGTCGTTCGAAGCTGCCGAACAGGGTCAGGGCAATGCTTACGGCCGGGTTGAGGTGCGCACCGGATACGCCGGCGGTGAAGTAGATCGCCATGCTCACCCCCACACCCCAGATGATGCTGATTTCCCAGAGGCCGAAGCTGGCTCCTGCGACCTTGAGGGCGGCAACGCAGCCGGTGCCGAAGAAAATGAGTAGCGCGGTGCCGAGGAACTCTGCCAGGCACTGGCTGGACAGTGTGGGTTCGCGAAGAGCAGTCGTCATGTATGACCTCGATTGTTTTTGTTGTGAGGCGCTAAGCGCTCGACAGCAAGGCCTGGAGTCGATCCCCATTGACGCCAGGCGGATGTTGAAAAATGCACATTTTGAGTGCACTGATTATTCACAAACGAAAAAATATAGACAAGAAACGCTGATGTCAAAGGTCGAAAGTGAACGGTCGGTCACGATTCGGCGCCGTATTCAAGGCGTAAATGCCGCGCTAGAGGCGCGCATTGGCGCTAGATTGGCCGCTTGACGGGATTTGCCCTAAAGTAGCCGCCGTCCAGTCCCAGATCGGAGCACCCCATGACCCCCGCCCTCGACTTGCTGAAGAAAGCGCGCGCCGAACATCGCGTGCACAGTTACGAGCACGACCCCAAGTCGGCTTCATATGGGCTGGAAGCCGCGGAAAAGCTCGGCCTCGATCCGCAGCAGGTGTTCAAGACACTGCTGGCCAGCACTGAAAAGAGCGAGCTGTTGGTGGCGGTGGTACCGGTGGGCGGAACCTTGGATCTAAAGGCGCTGGCGCATGCGGCAGGGGTGAAGAAGTGCGAAATGGCCGACCCCATGGCGGCGCAGCGTGCTACCGGTTACCTGGTCGGCGGCATCAGCCCGTTGGGGCAGAAGAAGCGCCTGCGCACGTTCATCGACGAGACCGCGCAGAACTTTGCGACCATTCATGTCAGCGCTGGGCGGCGCGGGTTGGAGGTGGAGCTGGCGGCCGCGGTGCTGGCCGAGCATACCAAGGGTGTGTTCGCCGGAATCGGTCGGGGTTGAGGGGAGTATCACCGATCAGACGGTTCCTATCCGAGCGGTGCTGTTTTCTGTAGGAACCGGCTTGCCGACGATGGGCCGCAACGCGGCCCACGAAGGCGTTGGTGTTAGGTCGCCGAACTGTATCGACGCACGCCGTTCTCCTGGCGTGGCAGTTGCGCCGCGACGCTACCAGGCGCCGCGAACAGCACCAAGTGATCGGCCGCGACATCGATGCCCACTTCCTCACCCACCTGGTGATCGATGTGGCTCGGGAAGATCGCCTCGAGCTGGCTACCGGTCGGCAGTTGCAGGCGGTACAAGGTCGAGGCACCGAGGAAGCTCTTGCCGATGACGCTGGCGCGCAGGCTGCTGTCGGGCGCATGCACGATATCGTCCGGGCGCAACAGCACGTCCACCGAGCTGCCCAGCGCCATGCCGTAGGCACGATTGCCGCGCAGTTCGCCGAGTTCGGTGGTGACGGCATCATGGCTGCTCATCTGGCCGCGAATGAAGTATCCCTGGCCGACGAAACTGGCGACGAAGGGGGTCTGCGGCTCGTGATACAGGTTGTAGGGGGTATCCCACTGCTCCAGGCGACCTTCCTTGAACACACCCACATGGTCGCTGACGGCAAACGCTTCTTCCTGGTCATGGGTGACCAGGATCGCGCTGGTACCACGGCTCTTGAGAATGTCGCGAACCTCATGGCTCAGGCGCCGGCGCAATTCCACATCGAGGTTGGAAAACGGCTCGTCGAGCAATAGCAGTTGCGGTTCCGGGGCCAGTGCCCGGGCCAGGGCTACCCGCTGCTGCTGCCCGCCGGACAATTCGTGTGGGTAACGCCCGCCCAGGCCGCCAAGCTTGACCAGGTCCAGCATCTCCTGGATGACTGCCGCCTGGTTGGGGTGCTTGGCAATGCCGAAGGCGATGTTCTGCGCCACGGTGAGGTGGGGGAACAGCGCGTAGTCCTGGAACACCATGCCGATGCGACGTTTTTCCGGTGCCAGGGTGAAGCCTGCCCGGGAAATGACTTCGCCGGCCAGCTGGATTTCACCCTCATGCACCGGTTCGAAGCCGGCGATGGCGCGCAAGGTGGTGGTCTTGCCGCAGCCCGATGAGCCGAGCAGGCAACCGATGTCGCCTGCGTTCAGGTGCAGGTTGAGGTTCTGAACGATGCGCTGGTCGCCATAGCCACAGGCGAGGTCGCGCAGGTTTAGCAGTAGGGGTTGACTCATGCGTGGTGGTAAGCCGGTTCGACAAGGAATTCGAGAAGGGCCTTCTGCGCATGCAGGCGGTTTTCAGCTTGGTCCCAAGCGACCGAACGAGGGTCGTCGAGCAGGTCCTGGCTGATTTCCTCGCCACGGTGGGCGGGCAGGCAGTGCATGAACAGGGCGTCGGGTGCCGCCAGGTCGAGCAGTTCGCGGGTGACCTGGTAAGGCGCGAAATGCGCCAGGCGCCGTGCAGTTTCCTCCTCCTGGCCCATGGAAGTCCAGACGTCGGTGGTCACCAGGTGCGCACCTTTCACGGCTTCACGCGGGTCACGGACGATCTGCACGCGCTCGCCGCCCAGGGCCAGGAAGCGTGGATCGGGCTCGTAGCCTTCGGGGCAGGCGATGCGCAGTTGGAAATCGAACTGCACGGCTGCCTCGATGTACGAGTTGCACATGTTGAAGCCGTCGCCGACCCAGGCCACGGTCTTGCCCTGGATGGCGCCACGATGCTCGAGGAAGGTCTGCATGTCGGCCAGCAACTGGCACGGGTGCGACTCGTCCGACAGGCCGTTGATCACCGGCACGCGAGCGTTGGCGGCGAACTCGGTCAGGGTGCCGTGGGCATGGGTGCGGATCATCACGGCATCGAGCATGCGCGACATGACGATGGCGCTGTCGCTGATCGGTTCGCCGCGACCCAGTTGGGTGTCGCGTGGCGAAAGGAAGATCGCCTGGCCGCCGAGCTGGATCATGCCGGCCTCGAACGACAGGCGGGTGCGGGTCGAGGACTTCTCGAAGATCATGCCGAGCACGCGGTTTTTCAGCGGTTCGAACAGTACGCCGCGGTTACGCAGGTCCTTCAGCTCGATGCCTCGACGGACCACGGCGAGCAATTCGTCAGCGGTGAAATCCATCAGGGAGAGAAAGTGCCTAGCGCTCATGTTTGACTACCTTATCTGCAACGGTATGCAGGTCGACCGTATGGTTTTTTTTGACAACGGGAGTGACCTGCGGCGTAAGCCGCACGGGGCGGACGAAATAGGGAAAGGCGCAATACTATAATTAAATGTCGCCTGAAACCAAGGGGAGAAACAGCGTCACTGTTGCAAAGGGTGTCGTTGCCCCGAACTTCGCTGCTGTTCTTTATTTGCTACAGCGGTTGTACACGGCTTGCCGGCGATTTGGCAAATCGGGGGTCGCCCATGGCCAGGCTGATGTCGCGCGATTCACGCCGCGAAGCACGCTGGCAGGCACTGGGGGCAGGGCGCATAGTCTGGGCTGACCTAACAAGAGGGCGAGGCGGCCATGACCAAGACCCTGCATCACCGTGCCTGCCACCTATGCGAAGCGATCTGCGGGTTGAGCATCGAGGTCGGCCGGGACGACGACGGACGGTCACGGATTTTGTCGATCAAGGGCGATCCGCTGGACCCGTTCAGCCGTGGCCATGTCTGCCCCAAGGCTGTGGCCCTGCAGGATATCCAGGACGATCCGGACCGCCTGCGCCAGCCCCACAAGCGCGTGGGCGAGCAGTGGCAGGCTATCGATTGGGAAGAGGCGTTCGCCCTGGCGGCCGACCGGCTCTGGGCGGTCCAGCAGGCCCATGGGCGCAACGCCGTGGCGGTGTACCAGGGCAATCCCAGCGTGCACAACTATGGCCTGATGACCCACAGCAACTACTTTCTGGGGTTGCTCAAGACCCGCAACCGCTTCTCCGCCACCTCGGTCGACCAGTTGCCCCAGCACCTGACCAGCCACCTGCTGTACGGCCACGGCCTGCTGCTGCCGATTCCCGATATCGACCATACCGACTTCATGCTCATCCTCGGTGGCAATCCGTTGGCTTCCAATGGCAGCATCATGACCGTGCCGGACGTCGAGAAGCGCCTGAAGGCCCTGCGCGCACGCGGTGGGCGGCTGGTGGTGGTTGATCCGCGGCGCAGCGAAACGGCGGCGATGGCCGACCAGCATCTGTTCGTGCGCCCAGGCGGCGATGCCGCATTGCTCTGCGCACTGCTCAATACCCTGTTCACCGAAGGGCTGGCGCGCGGCTCGCATCTGCCGGTCAATGGGTTGCAACAGCTGCGCGAGGCGATCGCGCCGTTCAGCGCCGAGGCCATGAGCGCGCACTGTGGCATCGGCGCCGCGCAAATCCGCCAGTTGGCCCGGGATTTCGCTGCAGCCGACAAGGCGGTCTGCTATGGCCGCATGGGCGTCTCGACCCAGGTCTTCGGCACCTTGTGCCACTGGCTGGTGCAAGTCATCAACCTGGTCAGCGGCAACCTCGACCGCGAAGGCGGGGCGCTGTGCACGGAGCCTGCCGTGGACCTGGTGGCGAGCACTGCGGGCGGCCACTTCAATGCCTGGCAGAGCCGGGTCTCGGGCCTGCCCGAATACGGCGGCGAATTGCCGGTGGCAGCCTTGGCCGAGGAGATACTGACGCCTGGCGAGGGCCAGGTGCGCGCCCTGGTCACCGTGGCGGGCAACCCGGTGCTGTCCACCCCCAACGGCCGGCAATTGGACCAGGCGCTGGCGGATCTGGACTTCATGCTCAGCATCGACCTCTATATCAACGAGACCACTCGCCATGCCGACCTGATCCTTCCATCCACTTCGGCACTGGAGAACGACCATTACGACAGCACCTTCAATTTGCTCGCGGTGCGCAACGTGACCCGGTTCAACCGGGCGATCCTGGCCAAGCCGGAAGGGGCGTTGCACGACTGGGAGATCTTCGTTGGTCTGGCCCAGGCGTTCGCCAGGCGAGCCGGGGTCGAACTCAGGCCCACCCTGGCGCCCTCGCGCATGATCGACCACGCCCTTCGCAGCGGGCGCTACGGCGAGGCCTCGGACTGGAACCTTTCATTGGCAACCCTGGAGCAACACCCCCATGGCCTGGACCTTGGCCCGTTGCGCGCCAATCTCGGCAGACGCCTGGCTACCGCCAGCAATGCCGTCGAGGTCGCGCCGCAGTTGCTGCTCGATGACCTGCAGCGGCTGGCTCGGCAGGCGCCGCCTGCGCCTGGCGAGTTGTTGTTGATTGGCCGGCGTCATGTGCGCAGCAACAATTCGTGGATGCACAACTTTCATCGCCTGGTCAAAGGCAAGCCACGCCATCAACTGTTGATGCACCCGCAAGACCTGCGACAGCGGCACTTGCAAGATGGCCAACGGGTGCGGATAAGTTCGCGCACCGGCATCCTGGAGGTCGAGGTGCAGGCCTGCGAGGACATGATGCCCGGCGTGGTCAGCCTGCCCCATGGCTTCGGCCATGCTCGCCTTGGCGTGCACCTGCGAGTCGCGCAGGCGCAGGCCGGCGTGAGCGCCAATGACCTCACTGACGAGCGCCTGCGCGACCCGATCTCAGGCAACGCCGCGCTCAATGGCGTGCCTGTGCAGATAGAGGCCGCTTGAAGCGCGGCAAGGCCGAGCATGCTGATCGGGTTTCCGTTACAATGCGTCACCGTGCCGACATTTGCGTCGGAAAGTTCAGCCGAGGTGCTACATGGATATCATCGAAACGATCAAAGAGCAGATTGCCAACAACACCATTCTGCTTTACATGAAAGGCTCGCCGAATGCCCCGCAGTGCGGCTTCTCTGCGCGTGCATCGCAGGCCGTGATGGGTTGTGGCGAGAAGTTCGCCTACGTCGACATCCTGCAGAACCCGGAAATCCGCGCCAACCTGCCCAAGTACGCCAACTGGCCGACCTTCCCGCAACTGTGGGTCGGCGGTGAGCTGGTCGGCGGCAGCGACATCATGCTGGAAATGTTCGAAAAGGGTGAGCTGCAAACCCTGATCAAGGAAGCGGCCGCCAAGGCCAAGGCTTCCGAAGCCTGATTTTCAGGTCATAAAAAACCCGCCATGAGCGGGTTTTTTTATGCCTGAGAATCAGCAGTGGCGAATCATTCCTCGCCCATCTGCGACTGCAGGTAGTTCTCGATGCCGATCTTGTCGATCAGGCCCAGCTGGGTTTCCAGCCAGTCGATGTGCTCTTCCTCGGACTCGAGGATATCTTCGAGCAGGTCACGCGAACCGAAGTCGCCCAGGGTTTCGCAATGGGCGATGGCGGCCTTGAGATCGACCAGGCCTTTCTGCTCGATCTTCAAGTCGCACTCGAGCATTTCCTTGGTGTGCTCGCCGATCAGCAGCTTGCCCAGGTCCTGAACGTTGGGAATGCCTTCGAGGAACAGAATACGCTTGATCAATTTGTCAGCGTGCTTCATCTCGTCGATGGATTCTGTGTACTCGTGCTTGCCGAGCTTGTTCAGGCCCCAATCTTCATACATGCGGGCGTGCAGGAAGTACTGGTTGATTGCGACCAGCTCGTTTCCGAGGATCTTGTTGAGATGCTGGATGACGCTTACGTCGCCTTTCATTGCGGGTTCCTGCCCTGTAGAAGAGTGCCAATACAGGAAGTTTGAGCCCGATATCGGGGGCTGTCAAACCTAAGTTCTTGAATACTAAGTGAAAATTAATAGGAATAAGAATGTTTGTGAACCGCGTTGGAACGCTAACTTATTGAATTGCGGGCATAAAAAAACCGGACACTGGGTCCGGTTCTTTGAAATCGATGGATTCAGGCGGCGGTAAATTCCACCGGGTAGGGCAGGGCGGCCTGTTGACTCACCTGCAACTCGGTCAGGGTTTCCCGGACCACCTGCTTGGCCAGGCAGGCGCATTTGCCACACTGGCTGGCGACATTGGTCGCGGCTCGGACTTCCTTGTAACTGCAGCATCCTTCATAGATCGCGTCGCGGATCTGGCCGTCGGTCACGCCGACACAAAGACACACATACATAAAGTCGGACCATCGCTGGTTGAGTCGATGGGTTGGAGAGTAATGGTAATGAGAATGCTTGTCAAAGCACATTGCGGCAGGGCCGCGCTTGAGCGACCGGCGGTTGGATTCGGCCTGTCATGAGAAGCCGTGTATGATGGTCGGCCTTTGTAGGATGTCGGGCCATCGCTTGGCCGGCAAACGGTTCTTCAACCTCATCAGGAGATTACAATGAGCGTACTCGTTGGCAAACAAGCCCCCGACTTCACCGTCCCAGCCGTCCTCGGCAACGGCGAAATCGTCGACAGCTTCAACCTGGCCTCGGCCATCAAGGGCAAGTACGGCCTGGTGTTCTTCTACCCACTGGACTTCACCTTCGTCTGCCCGTCCGAGCTGATCGCCCTGGACAACCGCATTCCTGACTTCGCCGCTCGTGGCGTGGAAGTGATCGGCGTCTCGATCGACTCGCACTTCACCCACAACGCCTGGCGTAACACCCCGGTCAACAGTGGCGGCATCGGCCAGGTCAAGTACACCCTGGCTGCCGACATTTCCCACGAAATCTGCAAGGCCTACGACGTCGAGTCCGAAGGCGGCGTGGCCTTCCGTGGCGCTTTCCTGATCGACAAGAACGGCGTTGTCCGTTCGCAGATCGTCAACGACCTGCCACTGGGCCGTAACATGGACGAGCTGCTGCGTCTGGTCGACGCCCTGCAATTCCACGAAGAGCACGGCGAAGTCTGCCCTGCCAACTGGAAGAAAGGCGACCAGGGCATGACCGCTTCGCCAGAAGGCGTCGCTGCCTACCTGAGCGAGAACGCCGGCAAGCTGTAATTGCCAAGCACAAAAAAACCGGCCCTGGTGGCCGGTTTTTTTGTGCTTCAAGATTGTCCGATGGCGATCAGTCGTTGAAGTCGCGCCAACCGCCCATCTCTTTCCAGCGGTTGACGATGCCGCAGAACAGCTCGGCGGTTTTCTCGGTGTCGTAGCGCGCCGAGTGTGCTTCACGCCCGTCGAAGTCGATGTCGGCGCTCTGGCAGGCCCGCGCCAGAACGGTCTGGCCATAGGCGAGGCCGGCCAAGGTGGCCGTGTCGAAGCTGGAGAACGGGTGGAACGGATTGCGCTTGAGATCGTTGCGTGCCACCGCAGCGTTGAGGAAGCCAAGGTCGAAGCTGCTGTTGTGGCCGACCAGGATCGCCCGTTTGCAACCGTTGGCTTTGAGCGCCTTGCGCACGCCACGGAAGATGTCGGTCAGGGCGCTTTCCTCGCTCACCGCCATGCGCAGGGGGTGATCCAGCTTGATGCCGGTGAACTCCAGCGCTGCAGGCTCGATATTCGCCCCTTCGAATGGCTCGACCCGGAAAAAGTAGGTGTGCTCCGGGAACAGGAAGCCTTTCTCGTCCATGCCGATGGTCACGGCGGCGATTTCCAGCAGGGCGTCGGTGGCGCTGTTGAAACCACCGGTCTCGACGTCCACCACCACGGGCAGGTAGCCGCGAAAGCGTTCGGCCATTGGATGGCGCGAGCCGCTGCCGGGCTGGACGTCCTGGTCGTCTTCGTAGAGGTCTTCGCTCACGCGTTGTCCTCCAGCAGGCGCCAGTGCAGTTTTTCGCCCGCACGCAGCGGCACGACGGTCTGCTCGCCGAACGGCAGGCTATCCGGGGCGGTCCACTCCTCGCGCACCAGGGTGATGGTGTCGGTGTTCGCCGGCAGGCCATAGAAGGCCGGGCCGTGGAGGCTGGCGAAGCCTTCCAGTTTATCCAGTGCGTTGCGCTGCTCGAACGCTTCGGCGTACAGCTCGATCGCCGCATAGGCGGTGTAGCAACCGGCGCAACCACAGGCGTTTTCCTTGGCATGACGCGCGTGCGGCGCGGAGTCGGTGCCGAGGAAGAACTTCGGGTTGCCACTGGTGGCTGCGTCCAGCAACGCCACCTGGTGGGTGTTGCGCTTGAGGATCGGCAGGCAGTAGAAGTGCGGGCGAATGCCACCGACCAGCATGTGGTTGCGGTTGTACAGCAGGTGCTGGGCAGTGATGGTGGCGCCGACGTTGGCCGGGGCTTCGCTGACGAACTGCGCGGCGTCGGAGGTGGTGATGTGCTCGAACACCACCTTCAGCGTAGGGAAACGTTCGACCACACGGCGCAGGTGCTCGTCGATGAAACGCTTCTCGCGGTCGAACACGTCGATCTCGCTGCGCGTCACTTCACCGTGCACCAACAGCGGCATGCCGGTTTCGGCCAGGGCCTCGAGCGCTGGGAAGATATTGTCGATGCTGGTGACGCCGGAATCGGAGTTGGTGGTGGCGCCGGCCGGGTACAGCTTGGCGGCGTACACGAAGCCAGTGGCCTTCGCTGCACGGACGTCCTCGGGGCTGGTGCGGTCGGTTAGATACAGCACCATCAGCGGCTCGAAGCGGCTACCGGCCGGGCGAGCGTTGAGGATGCGTTCGCGATAGGCACTGGCCTCATCGGCATTGCGCACCGGCGGAACCAGGTTGGGCATGATGATGGCACGGGCGAAGGTGCGCGCCACATCGGCAACGGTATGAGGCAGGACGGCACCATCACGCAGATGGATGTGCCAGTCGTCGGGACGCAGGAGGGTCAGGCGATCGGACATTGGGGATTCCAGGCGGGTCGAACTCAAGGCCCAATGCTACCGGAAAACCCTGGGGCGAGCACGGGCTTCAAGTTTTCCCTCCAGCGCCCGATAGCCTCCAGGTAAGCCGTCAAAATATGTGGAGCCGCCCGTGCGCCAGCGTTACCTAGCCCTGTTCACCTTGTTCGCCAGCCTGCCGGCGGGCGCGCTGACCTTCCAGACCCGCATGGAGAATGTCGCCTGGAAGGTCGAGGGCGACCAGTTCGAATGCCGTCTGATCCAGCCTATCGACGGCTTCGGCAGTGGCGAATTCGTGCGTCGGGCAGGCGAGCAACCGGTGTTTCGCTTGCGCTCGGACAGCAACGTGCTGGGCGCCGGGTCTGCCACCCTGCTGGCCGCCGCCGCGCCCTGGCAACCGGGGCGTGGCGATGTCAATCTGGGCGCGGTGCGCATGTCCCGCACCGGTGTGTTGTTCACCTCGTCCCAGGGCCAGGCCAGCCGCTTGATCAATGGTTTGCTCGATGGCCGCAGCACGGTGGTGCGCAACTACACCGGTGAGGGCGGCAGGGCCATGGAGGTGCGCGTGCTGCCGGTGAGCTTCGCCAAGGCCTACAGCGACTACCAGGCCTGCGCCGGCAAGATGCTGCCGATGAACTTCGACCAGATCCGCCAGACCCAGGTCGGCTTCCCTGGCGGCGGCATCGACCTGGATGCCTCGGCCCGTGCGCGCCTGGACGTGATCCTCGACTACCTGAAGGCCGACCCATCGGTTAATCGCATCGAGCTCAATGGCCATTCCGACAACAGTGGCAACCGCCTGACCAACCGCGACACCTCGCGCCGGCGCGCGCTGGCCGTGGCCGAGTACCTCAAGGCCCATGGCGTGCCGGAAGAGCAGATCAGCGTGCGTTTCCATGGCGAGCGCTATCCGCTGGTGAAAAACAACAGTGCCGCCAACCGAGCGCGCAACCGCCGTGTGAACATCGAGCTGGACCGCGTTGCGCCGGTCGAGAATCCAGCCCCGACGCCAGTGGCCCCTGCGCCCCAGTCGCCTCAAGCTCCCGCAACCGACGCGAAGGGCGCTCCACCGGCGACTAAATCGTCCTGATCGACCACTCGTCGCACTGACGACAGATACTGTCGCTTTGTCGTCAGAAGCTGTCGCCCCACTGTAAATTCTTGCGCAAGGCCGGTAGAATCGATCCCTTTCCGTACAACCCCGTGGAGTGATGGCATGGCGGACGTAAAAAAGGTCGTATTGGCGTATTCCGGCGGCCTTGATACTTCGGTGATTCTCAAGTGGCTGCAAGATACCTACGACTGCGAAGTGGTGACCTTCACCGCTGACCTGGGGCAGGGCGAAGAGGTCGAGCCGGCTCGCGCCAAGGCCCAGGCGATGGGCGTCAAAGAGATCTACATCGATGACCTGCGCGAAGAATTCGTGCGTGACTTCGTGTTCCCGATGTTCCGCGCCAACACCGTCTACGAAGGCGAGTACCTGTTGGGTACTTCCATCGCCCGTCCGCTGATCGCCAAGCGCCTGATCGAAATCGCCAACGAAACCGGCGCCGATGCCATTTCCCATGGCGCCACCGGCAAAGGCAACGACCAGGTGCGTTTCGAGCTGGGTGCCTATGCACTCAAGCCAGGCGTCAAGGTCATCGCCCCATGGCGTGAGTGGGACCTGCTGTCCCGCGAGAAGCTGATGGACTACGCCGAGAAGCACGGCATCCCGATCGAGCGCCACGGCAAGAAGAAATCGCCGTACTCGATGGACGCCAACCTGCTGCACATCTCCTACGAAGGCGGTGTCCTGGAAGATACCTGGACCGAGCACGAAGAAGACATGTGGCGCTGGAGCGTCTCCCCGGAGAACGCCCCCGACCAGGCGACCTACATCGAGCTGACCTACCGCAACGGTGACATCGTCGCCATCGACGGCGTCGAGAAGACGCCAGCGACCGTGCTGGCCGACCTGAACCGCATCGGCGGTGCCAACGGCATCGGCCGCCTGGACATCGTCGAGAACCGCTATGTCGGCATGAAGTCCCGCGGCTGCTACGAGACCCCGGGCGGTACCATCATGCTCAAGGCCCACCGTGCGATCGAATCGATCACCCTGGACCGCGAAGTCGCTCACCTGAAAGACGAGCTGATGCCCAAGTACGCCAGCCTGATCTACACCGGCTACTGGTGGAGCCCGGAGCGTGTGATGCTGCAGCAGATGATCGACGCTTCGCAGGTCAACGTGAACGGCGTCGTGCGTCTGAAGCTGTACAAGGGCAACGTCACCGTGGTCGGTCGCAAGTCCGACGACTCGCTGTTCGATGCCAACATCGCGACCTTCGAGGAAGATGGCGGCGCCTACAACCAGGCTGACGCTGCTGGCTTCATCAAGCTCAATGCACTGCGCATGCGCATTGCAGCCAACAAGGGCCGTTCGCTGCTCTGAGGCAACCTCGTTGTATCGACCCCGGCTCAGGCCGGGGTTTTTTTTTGGTTCTTCACGGATTGTCGGGGAGCTGGCTGGTTTGGCATTGAGACTGGGAACGGTCCATTTTGTGTAGCGGCGCTACCGGCCCCTTCCGCCTTTACGGCGGGCAACTTTTTTCTTGGAAAAAGTTGCTCAAAACCGCTTGCTCCCACATACGGCCCTCCGCTGCGCTACGGGTCCCCTCGCTACGGCGTCTTGCGGGCCCGCGCGGCCTACGACTTGCTGCGCAAGTCTACGTCTCGCGCCTTCGGCTACGCCGAAGGGTGCTACGCACCTGGCCCTCCAGCCGCCTACGCTCGGCCTCCTGAGGTCGCGGGTAGATCAAGATCAACAGCAAGATCAAGATCAAGATCAACAGCCAGAGCAACGGCAGGCGAATCGCTGCGCTCTCGCGGTTTACCTATCGCTTTGTGTTGTAGCGGATAGCGAGGTGTCTCCTTCGAAGATAACGCCATTGCAGGCGCCGCCGCTAACTTCGCGACGTCAGGAGGCCGAGCGTAGGCGCCTGTAGGGCCAGGTGCGCAGCACCCTTCGGCGTAGCCGAAGGCGCGAGATGTAGACTTGCGGAGCAAGTCGTAGGCCGCGCGGGCCCGGAAGGCGCCGTAGCGAGGGGACCCGTAGCGCAGCGGAGGGCCGGATGCAGGAGCGAGCGGTTTTGCGCTCCTTTGTCCAAGAACAAAGGAGCCCGCCGTAAAGGCGGAAGGGGCCAGTAGCGCCGCTACACACAATGGATCAGCTCACGATCTAATGCCAAGCCAAGCCAAGCCAAGCCAAGCCAAGCCAGCTCCCCGAAAATCCGTGAAGAACCTTTTTGTGCCTGTTCTCTAGGTGGGTCAGGGTGCGTCGGTGGCTGCCTCTTCAGGCAGTTCGGTGAGCGAAAAGCGTATGCATTGGCGCTTGTCCTGGTTATAGAACACCCAATGGCACTCGCCCGATCCGGCTTGCGCCAGGGAGTGTAGGATCTGGCTCTCGATCATTCGTTGTGCTGCTGGCCCGGAAAGCGTGACGGTTGAAGTTCCAGCATTTTCCGTCCGCTCGGCGAGTGCTTCGCTTGTCGTATTGGCGCGTCGCGCGGCTGCTCGACGCGGGTCGGGCTTGTAGAACGACTTGTAGTTGAAGTTCAGCGTGATGAAGAACAGCGCCGTCAGGAAGAACGGGAAGCCCACCAGGAACCAGGTATACAGCGCTTGGCTGTGCTCGCTGAGAAACGGCAGCGTAGCCAGGGCCGAAGCCTCGGCTATGCCGGCGAATATAGCGATGATAGTGAGTGGCGCGACAGGTTGTAAGCGGGCCAATGGCGTGGCCTCCGTCAGATCTTCCAGCTATCGATAGCGGTTACGCAGACGCAGGAGAAGTGCCAAGTCTTTCCTGTTGCTGAACACTTTCCCGATAACTTCGATACCGACGTAAAAGCGAAAAATCTCTCAAGTCGCTGTTGCAATGGCAACTGGGCACCTTGCGGGTGCTTTGTTAGCGTTTCGCCTGTTAGAAATTAAGTTGATTAGCAACTATTGCGTGTAGGAATTTTCGCTGATCGCTGTAGGTTTTATCTATTCATGTGTTTAAACAGGGAATGGTTGCGCGCTCCGAGGTTTTGCTCGGTTATTGTGGCGCTTCAAAACTAAAATATTGTTGAATGGATATCGCATGAATAAAGTCCTTATTGTGGATGATCATCCGGTCATACGCCTGGCCGTACGCATGCTGATGGAGCGGCATGGCTACGATATCGTCGGCGAGACCGACAACGGTGTAGCTGCCTTGCAACTGGTTCGGGATTATCTGCCGGACATCGTCGTGCTCGACATCGGTATACCCAAGCTCGATGGTCTCGAAGTCATCACCCGGGTAACCGGTGTCAGCCCTCGCAGCCGCGTGCTGGTATTGACGTCACAGGCCCCTGGGCATTTTTCGATGCGCTGCATGCAGGCGGGAGCGGCGGGGTATGTGTGCAAGCAACAGGAACTCACCGAGCTGCTCAGCGCGATCAAGGCGGTGTTGTCAGGGTACAGCTACTTCCCCAATCAGGCCCTGCACAAGTCGCGGGGCCGATTGGGAGGTGGCAGCGAAACGGAAATGGTCGACCGGCTTTCGGCGCGGGAAATGACAGTCCTGCAACAGCTGGCCAGGGGACGGTCCAACAAGGAAATTGCCGAAAGCATGTTCCTCAGCAACAAGACGGTCAGTACCTACAAGACACGTCTGTTGCTGAAGCTCAACGCCCGCTCACTGGTCGACCTGATCGAACTCGCCCAGCGCCACGGCCTGGTGTGATAGGCAGACCCCGGAAAGCCCCCGTGCGGCGGCTTTCCAGCGGCACTACAGGTCGTAGTCGAAGTCGGCCAACTGCTTCTGTAGACGGCGCTCCTCCAGCAGGTTATCGATGGTGCGGCGCTTGCTCAGGTTGGTCTTCGCCGTTTCCACTTGAGGCTCTACATCGTCCTCCACGGTGTCAATGTCATCTTCGATCGACAGGTCTTCTTTGTCGGTACTCATGAGTCGCTCCAAGCCAAGGGGCCATTGGCCGTCCTTATAACGAGAAAGCGAAGCTTGGTAAAAAAGATTTTTTCAATCGCAGTGCCAGCTTTTTTACTATCGGCTCAATCGTCCGAGGTCTTGTGTTTGAATTCGCACAGATCCTCAATCCGGCAGCTCCCACAGCGGGGCTTGCGCGCCTGGCAGACGTAGCGGCCGTGGAGAATGAGCCAATGGTGTGCGTCGAGCAGGTAATCCTTGGGGACGAACTTGACCAGCTTGCGTTCGACCTCCAGCACCGTTTTGCCCGGTGCGATACCGGTGCGGTTGCTGACCCTGAAAATATGCGTGTCCACGGCCATGGTCGGCTGCCGGAAGGCCGTGTTGAGTACCACGTTGGCGGTCTTGCGGCCTACGCCTGGCAAGGCCTCCAGGGCTTCGCGAGTTTGCGGGACCTGGCCACCGTGACGCTCGATGAGCAGGCGACAGGCCTCGATCACATTCTTCGCCTTGCTGTTGTACAGGCCGATGGTCTTGATGTACTGGCTCAAGCCCTCGACGCCCAGCGCATAGATGGCCTCGGGGGTATTGGCAACCGGAAACAACCGCGCCGTAGCCTTGTTCACGCCGACGTCGGTGGATTGTGCCGATAGGGTCACGGCAACCAGCAATTCGAAAGGAGTGGTATAGGCCAGTTCGGTCTTCGGGTCCGGGTTGTCTTCGTGCAGCCTGCGAAAGATTTCGAGGCGTTTGGCGGCATTCATGGAATCAGGGCTTTCCTTCACGGCTTGGTCGGGCTTTGCCCGTTTTCAATCGATTGTACAAGGCCAGCACTAATCCGAGCACCATCAATGCGCCGGGGGCGAGGTTTGCCAATTGCATGCCTGTCCACTGACCAAGCCCCTGGCGGCAGGCGCCAATCAGCACACTGGCGCAGAACAGGCCGATCAAGTACATGGCCAATGGTCGCCAGCCCGGTGATTTACCGAGCAGATGGTCGATCAGCAGGCATTGCACGGCGCACAGCGCTGGCCAGTGCCCAAGCTCGATGGCCAAGGGCAATGCCCACGCCGCGAGAGCCAATTGCATGCAACTGCCGAGGGCGGCCAGCAACACCAGGCTGGCCAGGCGGTAGGCGGGGCCGCTCAACTGGCTGCGTAGCGGTGTCAGAAAAACGTGATGCAGTGCCGTAAGGGTCACGGCGTACAGGCCAATCAGGCTGCCTTGAGCGAAGGTCTGGGTGGCACCCAGCAAGGGTGCGAGGCCCACGGCCAGCAGGTGGAGCCTATTCATGGCCGGGTACTCCGAGGAGCTCGTTGCGATGCTGGTCGAAGTAGCCCAAGGCTTCCTGCAGCGCCTCCATCACCGCTCGGGAGGTGACCGTGGCACCGACCAGCTGGTCGAAGTCACCGTGATCGCGCTTGAGCATCCACTTGTCCGTTGCTCGGCGATTGGCAAATTGCGCCAACCAACCCACTTGCGGGTCGCCCAGACGGCCGCCCAGCCCCGGGGTTTCCTGCTGTTCGATGACGCGGCTGGCCAATAGGCGTCCATCGGGGCTTATCGCGATGCCCAGGGTGATGGCGCTGGAGTAGCCTTGGGTCTGGCTGATCAGCAGCACCGCCGTGGGCTGTGTCGCCAGGGTCGCGAGATAACCCGCCAGGATCCGGCTGTTCGGCAGCTGGGGTTCGGGGAGCGCGAGCGGGGTGTCCAGTGGCTGGTTGTCATAGCTTTGCGCGGGCAGGACGGCCAGTCTCTGCTCGATTTGCAGGTGTACCAGGGCATGGGCCCTGGCTTGTTCGGTCCACTGTCGCCAGGCCAGCGTTGCCGACAGTGCCAGCGCCGCGATCACGATCACGGCAAGGGTGCTGCGTACGCCAGCGCTCATGGCGCGGCCTGCTGGCGGCGTGCTGCAAATCGTTCAAGGCCGGGAGACGCGAGGTTCACCAGCAGCACCGCGAAAGCGGTGCCGTCGGGGTAGCTGCCCCAGGTGCGGATCAGATAGATCAGCAGCCCTGCAGCAAAGCCATACAGCAGCTTGGCCAGCGCAGCCTTGGGTGCCGAGACAGGTTCGGTGATGATGAAGAAGGCTGCCAGCATCGTCGAGCCAGAGAACAGGTGCAGCAGCGGGGAGCCATTGGAGTCCGACCCCGATCCATTCCACGCCAGCAGGCTGAACAGCCCCAAGCCCGCAAGCAACCCTGCGGGAGCATGCCAGCTGATGACTTTGCGTTGCAGCAGCGCCAGCCCTCCGAGCAAAAAACCCAGGTTGACCCACTCGCTACCCCGTCCGCCGACCGCGCCGAAACCAGGATGGCTTGCGAACAGTTCGTCGATGGTCAGGCTGCGGTTGTGACGCAATCCATCGAGCACCGTGGGTTGGGCCCAGGCATCGATTGGCGCGCCGCCAGCGAACACCGCTTGCAGCCATCCCAGCAGGTCGCCTGACTGTCCTGGCCAGTGATTCATTTGCAGCGGAAAGCTCAGCAGCACGAAGGCATAGCCGACCATGGCCGGGTTGAAGGGGTTGCGGCCCACCCCGCCGAAGGCCTGCTTGCCCACGCCGATGGCAACGGATGCAGCAATCACCGGTAGCCACCACGGCGCAGCGGGAGGCAGGGCGATGGCCAGCAGTACCGCCGTGACCAGCGCGCTCGCGTCGCCGAGGGTGGCGCCGACAGGGCGTTTATGCAAGGTCAGCAGCAACGCTTCACTGGCCAGCGCAGCCAGGGTGGTCAGCAGCAAATTGAACACCACGCCCCAACCGTATTGCCACAACAGGGCCAGCACGCCGGGGGTGCTGGCCAGCAATACCAGGCCCATGGTCTGGCGCAGGCGCTGGGCATCGATGGATTGTGTCTGGCTCATTGTGAGAACAGCCCGTTGAGTCCGCTGAACGCCATGGCCATGACGCCAGCGCCGAGCAGTTCGATGGGCAGGCCGCGCAGAGCGGCTGGCACACCGTCGTGCTGTGTGCGCTGGCGTAGGTCGTCGAACAGCTCCCAGGCCAGCCACAAGCCCAGGCCGCCCAGCACGCCCCAGGCCATTCCCGCTGGCAAACTGTCGTGGCGGTCGCCAAGGTGCAAGATCAAGCCTGCCACCAGCACGTTCACCGCCAGAAGTGCTAGCGTTCCGAGATGCCCTCGCGCGAAGCCCAGCCTGGCCAGGGCATGGGCACTGCCCAGGCCAGCAGTGCCAGCCAGGGCAGCAAGACGAACAGGCGCAGGTCTTGCAGTTGCCAGGGGGCCAGCAGCCGGCTGTCCAGCAGATAGCCACCGCTGACTCCAAGCGCGATCAATAGTGCGCAGGTTGGCCCCAGCGCCTTGCGTTGATGCGCTGAGGCGTTCGAGGCCAGGAGATTGATCAGCACGGCGCCGACCAGTAGCAAGACGGAATCGTTCATGGCAATGACGATAGCCGTCATCCGCTCAGCATGTCGGCCGAGGTCGCCAGCGGATGCAAAAGCCCCGGCGCTGAGGCCGGGGCTTGGGGACTTACTTGATACGTTGACCTGGCTTGGCGCCGCTGTCGGGGCTCAGGAGGTAGATCTCTTCACCGCCAGGACCGGCCGCCATGACCATGCCCTCGGAAATGCCAAAGCGCATTTTGCGCGGCTTGAGGTTGGCAACCATCATGGTCAGGCGGCCTTCCAGCTTGGAAGGGTCCGGGTACGCCGACTTGATGCCGGAGAACACGTTGCGGCGTTCGTCACCGATGTCCAGCGTCAGTTGCAGCAGCTTGTCCGCACCGGCAACGGCCTCGGCCTTGACGATCAGCGCTACGCGCAGGTCGACGGCAGCAAAGGTGTCGAATTCGATCTCGGCCGACAGCGGATCCTTGGCCAGCTCGCCGTTACCTGCCGGGACTGCGCTTTGGGTGGCAGCCAGGTCTTCCTTGCTGGCGGTGACCATCGCCTCGACCTTGGCCGGATCGATGCGGCTCATGAGCGGCTTGAAGGCGTTCAGCTGGTGGTTTTCTAGGCGCGCCAGGTGATCGGTCCAGGTCAGCGGCGCGACATTGAGGAACGCCTCGGCGTCGGCGGCCAGTACCGGCAGCACCGGTTTGAGGAAGATCACCAGCTGGCGGAACAGGTTGATACCCTGGGCGCAGATCGCCTGGACCTCGGCCTGCTTGCCTTCCTGCTTGGCCAGCGACCATGGCGCCTTGTCGGCGATCCAGGCGTTGGCGCGGTCGGCCAGTGCCATGATCTCGCGCATGGCACGGGCGAAGTCGCGGCCCTCGTAGGCCTCGGCGATGGACGGCGCGGCGGCCAGGAATGCCTCGGTCAGCTCGGGGGCGGCGTCGCCTGCCACCAGCACGCCGTCATTGCCCTTGTGGACGAAGCCGGCGCAGCGGCTGGCGATGTTGACGACCTTGCCGACCAGGTCTGAGTTGACCTTCTGCACGAAGTCCTCGAGGTTCAGGTCGAGGTCGTCGACGCCGCGGCCCAGTTTGGCGGCGTAGTAGTAGCGCAGGTATTCGGGCTGCAGGTGGTCCAGGTAGGTGCGGGCCTTGATGAAGGTGCCGCGCGACTTGGACATCTTGGCGCCGTTGACGGTCAGGTAGCCATGCACGTTGATGCCGGTCGGCTTGCGGTAGCCTGCGCCTTCGAGCATGGCTGGCCAGAACAGGGCGTGGAAGTTGACGATGTCCTTGCCGATGAAGTGGTACAGCTCGGCCTTGGAGTCGGCATTCCAGAAGGCGTCGAAGTCCAGTTCCGGGCGGCGCGCACAGAGGTTCTTGAAGCTGGCCATGTAGCCGATCGGCGCATCCAGCCAGACGTAGAAGAACTTGCCAGGCTCGCCGGGGATCTCGAAGCCGAAGTACGGCGCATCACGGGAGATGTCCCATTCCTGCAGGCCGGAGTCGAGCCATTCGGCCAACTTGTTGGCCACGGCGTCCTGCAAGGTGCCGCTGCGGGTCCACTGCTGCAGCATGGCCTGGAAGTCTGGCAGCTTGAAGAAGAAGTGCTGGGAATCACGCAGCACCGGGGTGGCGCCGGAAATCGCCGACTTGGGGTTTTTCAGCTCGGTGGGTGCATAGGTCGCGCCGCACTTCTCGCAGTTGTCGCCGTACTGGTCTTCGGCCGCGCACTTGGGGCAGGTGCCCTTGATGAAACGGTCGGCCAGGAACATGCCTTTTTCCGGGTCGTAGTACTGGGTGACCGAACGGGTGGCGATGTACCCGGCATCTTTCAGGCGGGTGTAGATGAGGTTGGACAGCTCGCGGTTTTCTTCGCAGTGGGTCGAGTGGAAGTTGTCGAAGTCGACCAGGAAGTCGGCGAAGTCGCCGCTGTGTTCGGCCTGGACATTGGCGATCAGCTGCTCGGGGGTGATGCCTTCCTTTTCCGCGCGCAGCATGATGGCCGAGCCGTGGGCGTCGTCGGCGCAGACGTAGATGCACTGGTTGCCGCGCAGTTTCTGGAAGCGCACCCACATGTCCGTCTGGATGTACTCGAGCATATGGCCAAGGTGGATGGATCCATTGGCATAGGGCAGGGCGCTGGTGACGAGAATCTGACGTGGCTCGGACATGGTGGCTCGGCTACTTATCTGGCGACGGGGTAAAAAATTAGGTTGATCGGCCACTATAAAGGGCTGGCGAAGATATTTCACCCCAAGGACGCATCTGCTGACGATTGACGGGTTAGGATAGGCGCCTGATTCACTAAATCGTTTGCCAATGGGAGTCTCCATGAGTGCCGTCACCCGTGCCGCCGTCGAAGGTGTGCTTCGCCAGTACACCGATCCCTACCTGAACCAGGACCCGGTCAGCGCCGGGTGCGTGCGCGCCATCGACATCCAGGGTGGGCAGGTCGCGGTCCAGTTGCAGCTGGGCTATGCCGCCGGCCTGTTCAAGGGCGGCTGGGCGCAGGTACTGCGTACCGCCATCGAGAATCTCGACGGCGTCAGTAGCGCCGAGGTGTCGATCGACTGCGTGATCGCCGCGCACAAGGCCCAGGCCCAGGTGCCGGCGCTGGCCAACGTGAAGAACATCGTCGCGGTCGCCTCGGGCAAGGGCGGCGTCGGCAAGTCCACCACCGCGGCCAACCTGGCCCTGGCGCTGGCTCGCGAAGGCGCTCGCGTGGGTATCCTCGATGCCGACATCTACGGCCCCAGCCAGGGTGTGATGTTCGGCATTCCCGAGGGGACGCGGCCGCAGGTACGCGAACAGAAGTGGTTCGTGCCGATCAAGGCCCATGGCGTGGAAGTCATGTCGATGGCGTTTCTCACCGATGACAACACACCGATGGTCTGGCGCGGTCCGATGGTCTCGGGTGCGCTGCTGCAGTTGGTGACCCAGACCGCCTGGGACGACCTGGATTACCTGGTGATCGACATGCCGCCGGGTACTGGCGATATCCAGCTGACCCTCGCGCAGAAGGTCCCGGTGGCCGGTTCGGTGATCGTCACCACCCCGCAGGACCTGGCATTGCTGGACGCCAAGAAGGGCGTGGAAATGTTCCGCAAGGTCAATATCCCGGTGCTGGGCGTGGTGGAGAACATGGCCGTGCACATCTGCTCGAACTGCGGCCATGCCGAGCACCTGTTCGGCGAAGGCGGTGGCGAGAAGCTGGCGGCCCAGTATGGCGTCGAGCTGCTGGCCTCGCTGCCATTGTCGATGCTGATCCGCGAGCAGGCCGACAGCGGCAAGCCCACGGCCATCGCCGAGCCGCAGAGCCAGATCGCCATGGTCTACCAGGAGCTGGCACGTCAGGTCGGTGCGCGGATCGTCCTGCAGGAGGCGGCGGCGCCAGCGATGCCGAGCATCACCATCAGCGAGGACTGATTCATCGAGGTGGTCGCCGGCTTGCTGGCGATCATCTCCACGCAATTTTCGATCGGCATAAAAAAACCCGCCAGAAGGCGGGTTTTTTGAAAGCGAGGAAGCGAGATCGACTTAGGCGATCTGAACTTCTTCAGCCTGCATGCCTTTCTGGCCGCGGGTAGCGACGAAAGTAACAGCCTGGCCTTCTTTCAGGGTTTTGAAGCCGTCAGCTTGGATGGCTTTGAAGTGCACGAACAGGTCGTCGCCCGACTGAGGGGTGATGAAGCCGTAGCCTTTTTCATCGTTGAACCACTTAACAACACCGTTTTGACGGTTGGACATTTTTCTGTCTCCTTGGACAATTTGATAACGGTCAGGAAAAACCCTGCCCGGGACTGAGCGCAAAGAGAGCAGAAAATTCAGCGATGGGCCGATCAGGATCGTGCATCAAACTAGAGATTCTCGGTGTCACGTGCAGCACAGTGGCGTCACCTTAACCCACTTTCCGCGACCTGCCAATGCCCAGAAGGCGCTTTACCGTAATTCGGATCGACGGCCGCTGCAGGCCCGTCCCGCGCGGGATGCGGCATGGAACTTTAACCTGGGCGCCGGGACCGGTAAGATGCGCCTTGGTTTTTTCTCCGCAACTCTTCAGGACTCCCCGCCATGAGCATCAAATCGGACAAGTGGATTCGCCGCATGGCGCAGGAACACGGCATGATCGAACCGTTCGTCGAGCGCCAGGTGCGCGGCGAGCACGACAGCCGAGTCATCTCCTTCGGCGTCTCCAGCTATGGCTACGACGTGCGCTGCGCCGACGAATTCAAGGTCTTCACCAACATCAATTCGGCCACTGTCGACCCGAAGAACTTCGACGCCGGCAGCTTCGTCGATGTCAAGAGCGACGTCTGCATCATCCCGCCGAACTCCTTCGCCCTGGCGCGCACCGTCGAGTACTTCCGCATTCCGCGCAACGTCCTGACCATCTGCCTGGGCAAGAGCACCTACGCGCGCTGCGGCATCATCGTCAACGTCACGCCACTCGAGCCGGAGTGGGAAGGCCACGTGACCCTGGAGTTCTCCAATACCACCACGCTGCCGGCGAAGATCTACGCCAACGAAGGCGTGGCGCAGATGCTCTTCCTCGAGTCCGATGAAGAATGCGAAGTGTCCTACAAGGACCGTGGCGGTAAGTACCAGGGCCAGCGCGGCGTCACCCTGCCGCGCACCTGAGCCGACGAGCGCGGGGAATTCCTTCCCGCGTTGGCACTCCAACGTTCTGAACAGTGCCGCATGCGCATGACGCGCATCGGCCCCTGTCAGGAGTCGCCAATGAAACTAGATCCCGCAATCAGTGCGAAGCTGGCTGTTCTGCAGCCCAACCAGGTCGGCCTGCTGGCCTGGACCTTGCTGGCGCATCCGCTGCCGATGCACGCAGGCGGTATTCCGGGACAACCCGATCCCGACCCTTCGCCGGCCCCCCAGCCGGGTGATGACCCACCCATGGAACCCGGCGAGCCAACCTTGCCCGACGATCCACCGCCTGCCCCGGTCGCCTGATCAGCCCTGCAGCGCCCAGACCTGATCCGCCCCTGCCAGGAACACCCGGTTGCCTGGCAGCGGGTCGACTCTCCAACCACCGGTGAACTCGCCAAAGGCCGGCAGCAGGCTGACCCGTGCATCGATCACGAAGCATGGTAGCCGCAGCCGCTGTCGACCGCGCCCGCGTAGCATGAACACGGGGTGCACGTGCCCGGCCAGTACGGCATGTGTCGGGTGCGGTTCGGGTTCGTGGCACAGGGCGAACGGCCCGACCAGCCAGGGCTCGTTGACCATTTCGATACGCAGGTCGGCTGGAGGGTCTCCTGCATGGCGGTCATGGTTGCCGCGTATGAGCACGATGTGCAGGTCGGCATGCTGCGCCCGCCAGGTCCGCAAGCGGGTCAGGGTGGCGGGGGCGTGGGCATGGCGGGCGTGGAGGAAGTCGCCGAGCACGATTAATTGCTCGCATTCGAACGCGGCCAGCAAGGCATCCAGGCGCGTCAATGTCGCCGTGGTGGTGCCCCTGGGCACCGGTTGGTGCAGCGCGCGGTAGCTCGCGGCCTTGCCGATATGCACGTCGGCCACCAGCAAGGTTCTGCGTGCTGGCCAGTAGAGGGCCTTGTCCGGCAGCAGCCAGAGCGTCTGGCCACAGTGCTCGATCGCCAGGTAGTTCATCCCGCCACTTTCTCCAGATCCGCGACCATGCGCGCAATGCGGTCCGCCAGTTTCTCGGTGCTCAGGGTTTCGCGCATGCCTTCGACCAGCAAGGTGAAGGCCAAGGGGCCTGGGCGTGACAGGGGGCGCAGGTCCAGGTGTAACGCGCTCATTTTCAGCAAATGGCGCTGCAGCCGCTCGATCTCCAACTCCTCGCGCAGCACCTCGTCCCGCGCCTGGCCGAGCAGCAGGTTGTCGGCATCGTGCTTGCGAAAGACTTCGTAGAACAATCCGCTGGAAGCCTGTATCTGCCGGGTGCTCTTCTGTGCAGCGGGATAGCCGCCGAACACCAGGCCGGAAATCTGCGCGATCTCGCGAAAGCGCCGCAGGGCCATCTCACCGGCATTGAGGCTGGCCAGCACGTCCTCCAGCAGTCGCTCGGTCGACAGGGCGTCGGCAAGGTAGCGGGCCCAGTCGACTTCGCTGGGGCTGAGCAGTTCGAAGCCATAGTCGCTGACGGCGATCGACACCGACAACGGCTGCACCCGGCTGACCCGCCAGGCGATCAGGTTGGCCAGGCCCAGGTTGGCCATGCGCCCGGCGAACGGGTAGAGGAACAGGTGCGATCCCTGGCGCGTTGTCAGGGTCTCGGCCAACAGCGTCCGTTGCGTGGGTAGCGCCGACCATTGCGCCTGCAGCGCCAGCAGAGGCCGTACGGCACGCAGCTCGGGGTTTTCGTAGCGTCCCTGGGCGGCGGCATCGAGTTGCGCCACCAGGGCATCGGCCAGTTCGCTGGAGAGCGGCATGCGCCCGCCGTTCCAGCGCGCTACCGCCGCCTTGCGCGAGGTGCTGCGGCGCACGTAGGCGGTCATGTTTTCCACCCGCACCAACTCCAGCACCCGGCCGGCGAACAACAGGGTGTCGCCTGGACGCAGACGGGCGATGAACGCTTCCTCGACACTACCCAGGTGCTTGCCGCCACCGCCCTTGCTCCAGTACTTGAGCTGCAGGCTGGCGTCGCTGACGATGGTGCCGATGCCCATCCGGTGGCGCCGCGCCAGGCGCTCGTTGGCCACCCGCCAGATGCCGTCGGGGTGGGCCTCGACCCGCTGGTAGTCGGGGTAGGCGCTGAGCGAGTTGCCGCCATGGCGGACGAAGTCCAGCGCCCATTGCCACTGGCTGTCGCGCAGCTCGCGAAAGGCCCAGGTGCTGCGTACCTCGCGCAGCAGTTCGGCCGGGCGGAAACCACTGCCCAAAGCCATGCTCACCAAGTGTTGCACCAGCACGTCCATGCTCAGCCGTGGTGAGCGGCGCGCCTCGATGTGGCCGGCAGCCACGGCGCTGCGCGCAGCGGCCGCCTCGACCAGTTCCAGGCTGTGGGTCGGCACCAGAGTGATTCGCGAAGGCCTTCCAGGCGCATGGCCCGAGCGGCCGGCGCGTTGCATCAGCCGGGCAATACCCTTGGCCGAGCCGATCTGCAGGACGCGCTCCACGGGCAGGAAGTCCACCCCGAGATCGAGGCTGGAGGTGCACACCACTGCCTTCAGCGTGCCCTGCTTGAGGCTGCGTTCGACCCAGTCGCGGGTGTCGCGGGCCAGCGAGGCATGGTGCAAGGCGATCAGGCCGGCCCAGTCGGGCCGGGTATCGAGCAGGGCCTGGTACCAGAGTTCGGCCTGGGCGCGGGTATTGGTGAAGACCAGTGTGCTGGCGCTGGTGTCGATTTCGGCGGCGACCTGGGCGAGCATCTTCAGGCCCATGTGCCCGGCCCAGGGAAAGCGCTCTATGGCGCTTGGCAGCAAGGTGTCGACCAGCAGGCGCTTGTCCTGGCGACCTTGCACCAGCAGCCCGCCAGCCGGCACCAGGACTTCGAGCGCGTGCTGCAGATTGCCCAGGGTAGCCGACAACCCCCAGACCACCAGTCCCGGGTGCCAGCGGCGCAGACGCGCCAGGGCCAGTTGCAACTGCACGCCGCGCTTGTTGCCCAGCAGCTCGTGCCACTCGTCCACCACCACCAGGCGCAGGCTGGCGAAGTCTTCGCCGGCCTGCGCGCGGGTCATCAGCAAGGTCAGGCTTTCCGGTGTGGTGATCAGGGCACTGGGCAGGCGTCGGGCCTGGCGTGCGCGTTCGGCACTGCCGGTGTCGCCACTGCGTACGCCCACGCGCCAGTCGAGCCCAAGCTCATCCAGCGGAGCCTGCAGCGCACGGGCGGTATCGGCGGCCAAGGCGCGCATCGGGGTGATCCACAGCACTTGCAACGGTGCCGGCAGGCGCCCAGCCGGTTGCCTGGCGAAGGCGCGCAGCGCGGCGAGCCAGACGGCGTAGGTCTTGCCGGCGCCGGTGCTGGCGTGCAGCAGGCCCGACTCGCCGCGCTCAACCGCCGCCCAGACCCGCCGCTGGAAGGCGAAGGGCGTCCAGTCGCGGGAGGCGAACCAGGCATTGGCGAGGTCGGAAGAGGCGGGCATCGGGCGCGGCGTCCTTGGCAGGGTGTGCTTCTACTGACCCCGCCTCGGGCGTGTTGGTTTTACCGGATCAGTTGGCCAGCAGGTAGCCGCTGCGATACACCTCTTCGCCTGCGACGTGGGCGATGACCATGCCGGTCGTGGCCATGCGCCTGACGCTACGGGCGTACAGTAACCCGGCCTGGCTGTTCCGTACGGCGGTGACGCGGTCGTTGAGCGGGTCGATGACTTCGGCGATCAACTGGCCGGCTTCGAGAAATTGACCGGGCCGGGCGTGGTAGACCAGCAGGCCACCCAGCGGCGCCGCCACCGGCTCGACCGCAGCCAGCGGCGTCGCTGCCCGCGGCAGGGGCGGCATGGGCGCGGCGGGGCCTTCGATCACCCCGGCATGGGTGAGGAAGTCGATCAGGGCCTGGCAATCCTTGCCCGCCAGTTCGTGGCTGACATCGGCCTGACCGCGCAGCTCGACGGTGACCGAGAAGCTGCCGAGCGGTATCGGATAGCGCTTGCCGAAGCGTTGCTGCAGTTGCCACCAGACCAGGCTGAAGCATTCGTCGAACGACTGCCCGCCCGAATCGGTGGCCAGCAGGCTGGCCTGCGCACCGAGATAGCGAGCCAGCGGTTCGACCTGTGGCCATGCCTCGGGGGTGGTGTACAAGTGCTCGACGGCTTCGAAGTCGCAGTGCAGGTCTAGCACCATGTCGGCATCGCAGGCCAGGCGCTGCAAGGTCAGGCGCAGGGATTGCAGCGGCGTGCGCGCCGGATGGGCGTCCAGGCCGCGGCGCAGGTATTCACGGATCAGTGCGACGTTGTGAGCCGTATCCTGGGTCAGATGGCCCTCGATCTGGTCGCCGATGCTGTCGGACAGGTCGACGAAATTGCGGTTGAAGTTCTCGCCGCTCTGCAGTTCGAATCGCCCCAGCGGTGCGTCCAGCAGTACCTGCTCCAAACCCACCGGGTTGGCCACCGGTACCAGGACGATCTCCTTGTGCAAGCGGCCTTGGCGGTCCAGCTCCACCAGCTTGCGCTTGAGGTGCCAGGCAACCAGCATGCCGGGCAGTTCGTCGGCGTGCAGCGAGGCCTGGATGTACACCTTGCCACCACCTCGGGGGCCGAAGTGGAAGCTGTGGAGCTGGCGAGTGATGCCGGGTACGGGGGAGAGGAGGTCGTGGGTCGAATGGTGCATGGTGGTCCTGGCTGCGTGGCGAAAACGGTCTGCGACACGGGTCGGCACAGAGATAGAAGCATAGTTTTGCCGATCGTGCTTTACCGCGTCGCCCATCGCCGACAAGCCGACGCGGTTGTTCAGGCCAGCAGCGCCTGCAAGGTCGCCAGGTCGTCGGCTTGATCCACCGGTTTGTCCAGGCGCCAGCGGAGCATGCGTGGAAAACGCACGGCAATCCCGCTCTTGTGGCGCTTGGACAGCGCGATGCCTTCGAAGCCCAACTCGAACACCAGCGTCGGGCTGACGCTGCGCACCGGGCCGAAGGTTTCCACCGTGGTCTTGCGGATGATGGCGTCGACCTTGCGCATTTCTTCGTCGCTGAGCCCGGAATAGGCCTTGGCAAACGGCACCAGCTTACGCTCGGGGGTGCCGGCCGGTGCGTCCCACACGGCAAAGGTGTAGTCGCTGTAGAGGCTGGCGCGTCGGCCATGGCCGCGCTGAGCGTAGATCAGCACCGCATCGACGCTGAACGGGTCGATCTTCCACTTCCACCACAGCCCCATGTCCTTGGTCCGGCCGACACCATAGAGCGCCTCGCGCTGTTTCAGCATCAGCCCTTCGACGCCCAGGCTGCGGGACTGTTCGCGTTGGCGGGCGAGATCGGTCCAGTCCGGGCCTGCGAGCAACGGTGACAACAGCAAGGGCGCCAGCGGATACGCCTGGACCAGGCGTTCCAGCTGACTGCGCCGCGCATGCTGTGGGCGATTGCGCCAATCCTCGCCCTGCCATTCGAGCAGGTCATAGGCCTGCAGCACCACGGGCGCGTCGGCCAGCAGCTTCTTGCCCAGGGTCTTGCGGCCCAGGCGTTGCTGGAGCAGGGCAAAGGGCTGCACGGCGGGTACGTCGGTAGCGTTGCCGGGCTTCCAGACCAGGATCTCGCCATCGAGCACGACACCGTCCGGCAGGGCCTGGGCCAAGGCATGGAGTTCCGGGAAACGTTCTGTGACCAGTTCCTCGCCACGCGACCAGATCCACACCTGCCCGTCGCGTTTGACCACCTGGGCGCGAATGCCGTCCCACTTCCATTCGATCTGCCAGTCGCTGGGGGGACCGAGCAGGGTGTCGAACTGCTCGGTAGGGGCTTGCAGCGCATGGGCGAGGAAAAACGGATAGGGCTGGCCACCGCGCTGGCTGTGTTCGTCGGCACTCTCGGCGGCGATCAGTTTCAGGTAGCCCTCGGCACTGGGACGGTGGCTGATGTCGGTATAACCCACCAAGCGCTGGGCGACCCGCTTGGCGTCCAGGCCAGCCAGTTGCGCGAGGGCGCGGGTGACCAGCAATTTCGACACGCCCACGCGAAAACTGCCGGTGACCAGCTTCAGGCAGAGCATCAGGCTGGGCCGGTTCAGTTGTGCCCACAGCGACGGCAGGCGCTGCTGGATTTCTTGCGCAGGCAGGCCACGCAGCGGTAGCAGGTTGACCTCCACCCAATGCGCCAGCCCGTCGTCACTGGCGTGGGGGTGTTCCGGCAACAGCAGCGAGATGGTTTCGGCCAGGTCGCCCACCGCCTGGTAGCTTTCCTCGAACAACCAGTCCGGTAGCCCGGCGAGGGCGGTCGCCAGCTCGCGCAGCAGGCGGGTCGGCACCAGTTGCCGCGGGCGTCCGCCGGCCAGGAAGTACACCGCCCAGGCGGCGTCCTGGGGTGGGGCGCTGGCAAAATAATCGCGCAGCGCCTCCAGCTTGGCGTTGCTCGAGGTAGTCGCATCGAGGCGCAGGTAGAGGTCGGCGAAGGCCTTCATGCCTCGGCCTCCGTCGCCGTAGCATCGTCTTCCTCGCCGTACTCGGTGACGAAGGCACGGGCATCGAGGCCCTGCTCGCTGAGGTAGCGCACCAGTACATTGACCGAGCCATGGGTGACCATCACCCGCTCGGCACCCGTCTGGCCGATAGCCCAGAGCAGCCCCGGCCAGTCGGCGTGGTCGGAGAGCACGAAGCCTCGGTCTACACCTCGCCGCCGCCGCGTACCACGCAAGCGCATCCAGCCGCTGGCGAAGGCATCGCTGTAGTCGCCGAAGCGGCGCATCCAACTGCTGCCACCGGCGGAGGGCGGGGCCAGCACCAGGGCCTGGCGCATCAACGGGTCGTTGCGCGGCAGGTCACTGGCGTGGCGGGTGTCGGGCAGTTGGACACCGGCTTCGCGGTAAACGCGGTTCAGCGGCTCGACCGCACCATGCACCAGGATCGGGCCGATGCCTGGGTCCAGTGCGTGGAGGATGCGCTGGGCCTTGCCAAAGGCGTAGCAGAACAGCACCGACGCCTTGCCCAGCTTGCTGTTGGCGCGCCACCAGGCGTTGATGTCGGTAAAGATCTCGGCCTGCGGCGGCCAGCGGTAGATCGGCAGGCCGAAGGTGGATTCGGTGATGAAGGTATGGCAACTCACGGGCTCGAAGGGCGTGCAGGTGGCATCTGGCTCGACCTTGTAGTCGCCGGAGGCCACCCAGACTTCGCCCTGGTATTCCAGGCGGACCTGGGCCGAGCCCAGTACGTGGCCGGCTGGGTGCAGGCTGAGCGTGACCCCATGGTGCACCAGACGCTCGCCGTAGGGCAGGGTCTGCAGGTTGATGTCCTGGCCGAGGCGGCTGCGCAGGATGCCGGCGCCGGGGGCGGCAGTGAGGTAGTGGCCATTGCCGGTGCGCGCGTGGTCGCCATGGCCGTGGGTGATCACCGCACGCTCCACGGGCCGCCAGGGGTCGATGTAGAAATCGCCGGGTGGGCAATACAGGCCTTCGGGGCGGGCGATGACGAGATCCATGGCGCTGCCTGCTGGGTGGAGGGTTACCAGTTAGGAGCGGTGGTGGGGTGGGGAAGTTCGGGTGGGATTTCGGGGATAGGTGCCTGCCTGGAGATATCCGTTGTGGCGGATATCGAGCGCCGCCCGCGCGGCGCATCGCGACGCAAGGCCGCTCCCACATTTGTTGCAACGTGCCACTGTCTGTCAGGCCATGATTATTCGCCTTTGGGAGCACCACGGAATATCGTGGTGCGCCCAGGCTGACAACCATGGCCTACCAGACATAATTGGCCCGAAACAGATGTGGGAGCGGCCTTGCGTCGCGATGCGCCGCGCGGGCGGCGCTCGATTTCAGCGGCACCGCATGCCTCAAGCGCACGTTGCCTGCACCGTCACCCTCACCGCCCCGGCACCAACGTCAAGCGCTGGTTGCCATACGCCCGGGCAAAATTCTGCGGTTGCAGCGGCAGGCTGCTGAAGCGTCCCTGGAACCAGGCATCGAGGCCGTCGCCGAAATGCTTGCTGGCCGGGTTGCCGGACTGGCCGCTGCTGGTCAGTACCTGCAGCGGCTCGGCCTGGCCGAAGTCGACGATCATGCGCGCCGAGGCCGGCAGGTAGGTGTCGAAATTCCGGCCCCAGGCATATGGCGTCAGAGCCAAGGTGCTGAAGTCGCCACCTGCGGCGAGCGGCGAGCGGCTGATGGCATCGCCCAGGCCATGGTAGGCCGGCGCTGGCCAGCGGTATTGATGCAGTTTGCCCCATTGCCAGGTGCGCATGTCGTTGCCCAGGCGGGCCATGCCGGTGTCCACCGCCGCCGCCAGGCTGCGGGCGAGGATCATCGGCTTGTCTTCTTGCTGCGCGGTGGCGCGGTCGTCCCAGAAAGGGCTGTCGTCGCGGCCGAGCAAGTGGTCGGCCTGGGCCGAATAGGACAACCGGGCATTGTTGGCGAAGGCCTGCCAGGCCGGGCCGCCTTCCGGACCGAGTTCGTCGAGGAAGGTCTGTCGGGCCACTTCCTGGAGGAACAACTCATACAATGCGGCATCTGCCGAGACTGGGCTCAGGCGGCCATCGAAAGCCTTGAGCCGGGTCAAGGCATTGCGTGCTCGGTCGCGCTCGAGCGCCGGCAGCTTGGCGATGGCCTGTTCGAGTGGCTGGGCCATGCCAGGAGCCTCGAACATATGCTTGAGTTTTTCCGCCATCAGGGTGGTCTGGTCGTTCTGCAGGGCCATCAGGCTGCGGCTGTCATGCCGGCCGTTGCCAGCCAACTGGGCCAGGCGCTCGGCGCGCTCGGGGTAATACCAGGTGCTGGACAGTTGCATGCCATAGCCGCGCGGCAGGCTGCGCTGGTTGGCGTGGGCGATCCAGCCGGCGGGCGGGTCCTGGTCGTAGGGGTGGAGCATCGGGTCGGCGTAGCCATCCCAGTCATAGCGCCCGTCCCAGCCCGGCGAGGGCAGCAGGCCCTGGCCTTCGCGGCGGTTGGGGTAGCGGCCGCTGACCTGCCAGCCGATGTGCTCGGGTTCGGCGAAGACGAAGTTCAGCGCAGCGCTGGCCACTTCGCGGGTGCTGTCGAAGGCGCGCTCGACGTTTTGCGCACGGGTCAGGTCGAACAGGGCATCGAGGCTGCGGTCACCCTGCAGTTGTGGCAGGTTCAGGGCCAGGCCCAGGCTGGCATTGCCGGGTTGTGCCAGCAGGGTGCCGTGGCGGGTGTCGTACATCACCTCGCGCTGCGGGCGCTGGCCGCGGACGAAGAAGGTTTCGCTGCGCGAACGGGCCGGCAGCCACTTGCCGTCCGCCAGGTAGGTGACCTGGCTGCCCTGGTGGCGCAACTGTTCCAGGTACAGGTCCTGGTTGTCGGCCATCACCGCGCTGCTGCTCCAGGCCAGTTTGCCGTTGTAGCCAGCCAGCACGATTGGCAGGCCGGGCAGCGACAGGCCTGCCACCTGGTACTTGCGGGTCTGGATCTGCACCGGGCTCAGGGCCCAGGCGGCGCGATTGTCGCTGGCCAGCAGGCTCTTGCCGCTGCGGCTACGCTGCGGCGCCAGGGCCAGGTTGGCGGAGCCGGGGCTGCCCAGCAGCCCGAGGTCGGCGAGTTTCTGGCTGGTGGCGGCCAGGGCTGGCAGGCCCGGTAACTGGCTGGCCAGGGACAGGCCCTTGAGCTTGTCCAGTTCCGCTTCGGCCAATGGTTCGTCTGGCGCGCCGGGCAGCAGCCAGGCCAGCTTGTCGATGCCGACCTGTTGCGCCAGGGTCAGGGCGCTGAGCTCTTCCTGCAGGTTCACCGACTGGCTGAAGGCGTACAGGCTGAACACCAGGGCGCAGTCTTCGGGCTTCCAGTACTCGGGGCGGTAGCCACTGCTGGCCAGCTCGCCTGGCAGTCGGTCGCGGTAGCGGAACAAGTAGGCGTTGACGCCACGGGCGTAAACCTCGAAGAAGCGCTTTAGCCGGGGGGATGCATCGGCGTACTGCCGGGCCGCGCTCTGCTTGAGGTTGGCGGCGCGCATCAGGCGGTCGATATCCAGCGCATCGGGGCCGGCCATTTCGGCCAGGCGGCCCTGGGCCAGCAAACGCATCGCCAGCATCTGCTCCAGGCGATCGCCAGCATGCACGTAGCCGAGGCTGAACAGTGCGTCATGGAAGCTGCTGCTCTCGATCAGAGGGGCGCCCATGGCATTGCGGCGGACCGAGACGTTCTGTGCCAGGCCCTTGAGCGGTTGCACCCCGGTGGTGGGGGGAACGCTGTCCTGTTGCACACCCATCTGACAACCGGCGAGCCCGAGCATGCCGAGCAACGTGGCGGCGGTGACGAACCGCGGGCGGAAGGGAGGAAGGACGGGGGCGGCCATGACAAGGGCTCCTGCAGGGCGTGGCGGGTTTGGAAAGGCGCTAAGGTAGTGAGCGCACAGCCGCTGTGCAAGGTGCCGCGAAGCTTTATTTACGAGTGGTAGCGCAGGGGGCGCTGTTCCATGAATTGGCTGGGCAGGACTGCCTTCGGCTGGCACCGAAGGCAGCTGCGTTTCTCAGAGCAATTGCGCAACGCGGGCTTTGCGTTCAGGCACCGTGGCACTTCTTGAACTTCTTCTCGCTTCCGCAGGGGCAGGGGTCGTTGCGGCCGACGTCCTTCAGGGCGTTGCGCACCGGCTCCTGGTGGCCGTGGTTGCAGTGCGGGCCGTGTACATGGCCGTGGTCGTGATCATGGTGATGATCGTGACCGTGGTTGCAGTCGGGGCCATGGACATGGGGTTGTTGGGTCATTGCAGGGTTACTCCGGTATGAGATCGCCGGGCATTATCTCATCACTGCGCGACAAGTGCAGGCTCCGATGGACGATCAACCCGGTGTTCAGTTCGGCCTGCAGGCGATAGTGCAACGGCTGCTTGCTTCTGAGCAGCTTGGCCAGCGGCTTGAGGTGCTGCCACAGGTTGGTCCGTGCAGTGATCTTGAAGGTGCGCTCGGCGTGGCCGCCTACGCTACGCCACAAGCTTTCTTCGTCCTCGACCAGCAGCAGGTCGTTGAGGCGCACCGAATAGCCCAGGTTACGGATGAACAGCCGGCTGTCGTTGGGGTTCACCACCTGCAGGTGCAGGACGAACTCCTGCTGGTGCAGCCGGGCCTTGACCGTCTCGACCCGCAGCAGATGCACCTCAGGCTCGCGCCAGTCGCTGCCGCCCCAGCTGGCACAGCCTGCCAGCAGCGCCAGCAGGGCGCCAAGCAGGAAAGTACGCGCCAGGGCCGCCACCGTCAGCTACCCACGTAGCTTGCGCAGCACTTCTTGAATTTCTGCCCGCTGGCGCAGGGGCAGGGGTCGTTGCGCTGTGCCTGGAGCTTGACGGTCGGGTCGATGAAGTACCAGCGCCCTGCATGCTGGACGAACGCCGAGCGCTCGTGGTGCTGATGATCGCCCGCCTGGTCGTGCCAGCGCGCGGTGAAGGTGACGAAAGCGTGCTCGGGCTGGCCGCCGAGTACCTCGGCGCCATCCACCTCCAGCCCCAGCCAGGTGCTCTGGGCGCTCCAGTGCGCCATGGCGGCACGGTCCAGGCCGGCTTGCTGGGCCGGCAGGGTAGTCGCCACCAGGTAGTCGACCAGGCCCAGCACGTAGGCGCTGTAGCGAGAGCGCATCAACGCCTGTGCGTCCGGCGCCGGGGTACCGGCATGATAATGCCCGCAGCAGGCGTCGAGCAGGTTGCCGCTGCCACAGGGGCATACCGAGACACTCATCGTCACCACCAATACTTGCCGAAGTTTTCAGGGTTGGCCCAGAACTTGGCGTTGAGCCAGTCCGGGACCTGCTTGTAATCGTGTAAATCATAGGTGAACAGGCTCAATTGCTGCTCGTCACGGCGAAATTTCTCGCTGGCCGACAGCGCCAGGGCAAAAAAGTCGGTGTCTTGCCAGCCGCACGCGGTCAGGTCGGCCAGTACCGCGACCCGGCTTGCATTGAGATTGCGGATGCCACCCAGCAGTTCAAGCCCGCTACGTTTGGGCAGATGCTCCAGGCAGTCGACCAGGATCGCCAGGTCGAAGCGTTGCGCCGCCACTTCGGCAGGGAGCGGGCCTGGCGCGGCGCTGACGATGTGCACGCCGGGGTGGGCCTGGGCGAAGGCGTCCAGGGCCGGGAAATGCGAGCCCACCAGCAACAGGCGGGTTGGAGTGAAGCGCTCCAGCAGGGCGGCCAGGGCTTGTTGCGGCGTGCGCTGGGAAAAACCGTCGGTCATTGCCAATCCTCGTTCAGGTGGCCCAAGACTAGCGGGGCTGGCGCGTGCGGGCAAAGGGCAACTGACCCTGTCGTGGCTTATTGCTGGCAGGGATCGATCACGCGGTCTTTACTGCCACTGATCGGCGTTATGTCGATTCCCCCTAGGAGACGCAACGAATGAGCATAGTACGCGCAGCGATACCTCTGGTCCTGCTCACCAGTGTGTTGACTGGTTGTGCAGGTTTGCAAAAAACCGACTGGCCGAAGTGTGCTGCCGTCGGGGGTGTAGGCGGTGCTGCCTTGGGCGCTATCGAAAGTTCCAGCTGGGCCGGTTGGGGAGCGCTGCTCGGCGGCGGCCTGGCGGCGGGTTACTGCTGGTCGCATGGCGATGGCGACGAGGACGGTGACGGCGTGCCGGACAGCCGCGACAAGTGCCCCGGCACCCCGCGCGGCGTGCAGGTCGATGCCAATGGTTGCCCGCCACCACCAGCACCGGTTGAAGAGGTCGTGGTCCAGAAGGAAGAAGTCATCGTCATCCGTGACGTGCGCTTCGAGTTCGATTCGGCGCGCCTGACCGCTGGCGACAAGGAACGCTTGAACACGGTCGCCACGCGCCTGAAACAGGAAGCCCCGAGCGCTCGGTTGAGTGTGACCGGCCACACCGACAGTGTCGGCTCCGACAGCTATAACCAGAAACTGTCCGAGCGTCGTGCCCACTCGGTGACCGATTACCTGGTCGAAAGTGGCGTGCCGCGCAGCAGCTTCATATCGGTCGTGGGTGCTGGCGAGACCCAGCCAGTGGCGGACAATGCCACCGAAGAAGGCCGCGCCATGAACCGTCGCACCGAGATCAAGATCCAGCGTTGACGGCGCGCGCCCGCGCCTTGAGAACTGGTGCGGGTGCGTCTTTAATCCTGTGTAGCCGGTAGCGGCCGGCCACACAGGAGCATTCATCATGAGTGTCATGTCGAAAGCGGCATTGCCGCTGCTGGTGGTCTGCGGCCTATTGACCGGTTGTGCGACCCACAGCGATGGCAGCGCGCCCCTCAATCAACGCAACTGGCCCATCTGCAGCCTGCTCGGCGGCCTGGTCGGTGGTGGCCTGGGCGCTATCGAGAGTTCCAGCTGGGCTGCCGGCGGCGGTGCCCTCGGTGCGATCGCCGGTGGCCTGATCTGCTTTGCCCAGGATGGTGACGAAGATGGCGACGGCGTCTTCGACCGCCGCGACCGCTGCGCCGATACCCCGGCCAACACCCCGGTCGACCACATGGGGTGCCCGTTGCCGCAGTACCCGCCTTCCCAGCCCGCGCCAGAGCCCAAAGCCGAGGTGATCACCCTCGACGACCAGGGACAGGTGATGTTCGCCTTCAACTCCGCCGAGTTGACGCCGGGCAGCGAGCAACGTCTGCAAAGCCTGCTGCCGCGCTTGCAGGAACTGGGCGTGACGCGCATCAGGGTGGTCGGTCATACCGACAGCGTCGGGTCCGACAGCTACAACCAGGCACTGTCCGAGCGTCGGGCCAGCAGCGTCGCGCAGTACCTCATCAGCCAGGGGCTGGCTCCGGACAAGGTGACCAGCCAGGGCCGCGGGGAAAGCGAGCCGATCGCCGACAACGACACCGAAGAAGGACGGGCGCACAACCGTCGGGTCGACCTGCACCTGAACTGAAGCGAGGCGCCTGCGTGACCGTCTGACAACGAACGAAAGGGAGGTAGGACATGGCGTTCATCCTTGGGCTGGGCAAGGCTTTGACCGTAGCGTTCTGGTGGGTGGTGCTGGCGAACTGGCTGATGCCGCAACCGCTGCCGTTCAATCTGCTGATCAATGCCGCCGGTATCGCGCTGCTGGGCCTGCACCTGCTCGAAGTACTGTGCTTCAATGGCAGCCTGCGTGGCCGCAGCCATCGCTGGTTCGACCGTCTGCAAATCCTGCTGACGGGTATTTTCCATGTCATGTCCATTCCCCGACCGCAGGAGGCGCCGAGTCGTGCGTAAATTGATGTTGTTGGCCGCATTGGCCGCTCCGCTGGCCCAGGCCGATAGCCTGGACGTTGCCGCCAACTCGATGCTGCGCCTGCCGAACAAGTCGGCCAGCGTGCATCTCGAGCACCTGCGTGTGGATGATTCGGCCACCCTGCTGTTGCCTGCCACGCTCACCGAGCTGCGTATCGACCACCTCGAACTGGGGCAGAATGCCCGGATCGCCATCGCCCCCTCGGACAGCCCACTGCTGATCGAGGCACGCTCCGCCCGCTTGGGCCCAGGCAGCGAATTCAGCGCCCCCGGCGCGCCGGGCAGCTATGAGCGCGCCGCCCGGTCGGGGCGCAACCTCGACCTGAAGCTCGATGAACTCGATGCCGAGCGGCTGGCGATCGACGCTCGTGGCGGCGCTGGCGCCCCTGGGTACGTCGGCCTCGATGGTGCCAATGGCCAAGCCGGCGGCTGCACCTGGGGCCAGGCCAGCCGAGGCGCCAATGGCGACGATGGGGGTAACGGACACGATGGCGCACCTGGCGGGCGAGTCCGCCTGAGCGTGCCACAGGGCTTTGCCGAGGAACGTATCGTGGTGCGTCTGGATGGCGGCGCAGCAGGCAAGGCCGGTGCCGCCGGCAAGGCGGGCAAGGGTGGTGCTAGCAAGGGCTGCCTGGTGTACCGCACCGATGCCGGTGCCAATGGTCGGCCAGGGCAAGCAGGCCAGCCTGGCCTGGCTGGCGCGGCCGGGGAACTGATCCTGCAACGTCTCTGATCGCGGTGCAGGCCCCGCTGCGTTTGCCTGGGGCGGGCGCGCTCAGAGCATGATACGGGAGCTTGCCACTGCGACCACGGCAAGCCCCAGCAACAGGTTGATGCCGACCATACGGCGGATCCGGCCAAGCACTGCGGCACCCGTGGCCCAGTCTTCATCCTGCACTGCGGTTTTCAGCTCAGGCAACAGCAAGGCCTGGATACGCATGAACAACGCGAACATGACGATGCCACCGCCGATCATCACCTGCACATAGCGTGGCGCGGTCTCGAAGCCCGTGAAGCGCATGTGCAACATGCCGATACCACTTATCGCCAAAATGACCACGGCCAACCAGACCCAGCCGAAGAAACGTCGGAAAACTTCCACCCAAAGGCGCAACCGGGCAGGCCCCTCCAGGGCTGCAACCGTGGCCGGACGCAGTACCAGCCAGGCGAAGAACATGCCGCCAACCCATACCAGGGCGGCCAGGACATGCAGTGTGTAGGGCAGGGCAAAGGCGAGCATCCGGATCTCCATGCGGCATAAAGGGCAATAGCGGGGTATGATAGCCGCCCCATGCGAAACACTGAAAATATATCCAGCCCTCCGGGCGCCTGCAGACTATGATCAGCAACGAACTCAAAGCCACCATCCAGGGCGCCTACTCGCGTTTTCTCGAAGCCAAGAGCCTCAAGCCGCGCTATGGCCAGCGCCTGATGATCGCCGAAGTCGCCAAGGTGCTTGGCGACATCGCGTGCGACGACGAGGGTCGCCGTGCCGGCGAGCCTGCCGTGGTGGCAGTCGAGGCGGGCACCGGTACCGGCAAGACGGTCGCCTACAGCCTGGCGGCCATCCCCGCCGCCAAGGCCGCCGGCAAGCGCCTGGTGATCGCCACCGCCACCGTCGCCCTGCAGGAGCAGATCGTCTTCAAGGACCTGCCCGACCTGATGCGCAGCAGCGGCCTCAATTTCAGCTTTTCCCTGGCCAAGGGGCGCGGTCGCTACCTGTGCCTGTCCAAGCTCGACGTCCTGTTGCAGGAGGGCCACGCGCAGTCCGCCACGGCCCAGCTGTTCGAGGAAGAAGGCTTTCACATCGAGGTCGACGAGCGAAGCCAGAAGCTGTTCAACAGCATGATCGAGAAGCTCGCCGGCAACCGTTGGGACGGTGACCGCGACAGCTGGCCCGAGGCCCTGGAAGACCAGGACTGGGCACGCCTGACCACTGACCACAGCCAATGCACCGGGCGCCACTGCCCGAACTTCCAGCAGTGCGTGTTCTACAAGGCGCGCGAAGGCATGGGCAAGGTCGATGTGATCGTCACCAACCACGACATGGTCCTGGCCGACCTGGCCCTGGGCGGCGGCGCGGTGCTGCCCGATCCGCGCGACACCATCTATGTGTTCGACGAAGGCCACCATCTGCCAGACAAGGCCATTGGCCATTTCGCTCACTATTCGCGCCTGCGCTCCACCGCCGACTGGCTCGAGCAGACCGCCAAGAACCTGACCAAACTGCTGGCCCAGCATCCGCTGCCCGGCGACCTGGGCAAGTTGATCGAACAGGTGCCGGAGCTGGCGCGCGAGGTGCGCACCCAGCAGCAGTTCATGTTCACCCTGTGCGAGCAGGTTGCCGACTTCCGCCCAGGCGAGGACACCGAAGGCCGTGAGCGCCCGCGTTATCGCTTCGAGGGGGGTGTGGTGCCGGAGCAGATGCGCGAGGTGGGCATCGAGTTGAAGAAGGGCTTTGCCCGGCTCAACGATCTGTTCACGCGCCTTGCCGACCTGCTCAAGGAAGGCATGGATGGCGAGGTCAACATCGGCATCGCCAGCCACCAGGCCGAGGAATGGTACCCGTTGTTCGGCAGCCTGGTGACTCGCGCCCAGGGCAACTGGGAGCTGTGGACCGCCTTTACCGCCGAAGACCCGGAAGACAGCCCGCCGATGGCGCGTTGGTTGACCCTGGCCGAGACGGGTGCGCTGTTCGACATCGAAGTCAATGCCAGCCCCATTCTGGCCGCCGAAATGCTCCGACGCAGCCTGTGGAGCGTTGCCCATGGAGCCTTGGTCACCTCGGCAACGCTCACTGCCCTGGGCAAGTTCGACCGTTTCCGCATGCGCTCGGGGCTGCCCCGCGATGCCGTGACCTGCGTGGTACCCAGCCCCTTCGTGCATGGCGATGCCGGCCTGCTGCGGGTCCCCGACCTCAAGGCCGACCCGCGCGATGCGACCGCGCACACCGCGGCGATCATCCGCGAACTGCCGCAGATCGTCGAGGAGGCCCGCGGCGCGCTGGTGCTGTTCTCCTCGCGTAAACAAATGCAGGATGTGTTCGATGGTCTGGACCGTGACTGGCGCAAGCTGGTGCTGATCCAGGGCAACCTGTCCAAGCAGGAAACCCTCAACAAGCACAAGGCGCGGGTCGACGACGGTCAGCACAGTGTGCTGTTCGGCCTGGCCAGTTTTGCCGAGGGTGTCGACCTGCCCGGGGCATATTGCGAGCACGTGGTCATCGCCAAGATCCCCTTCGCCGTGCCGGACGATCCGGTCGAGGCGGCTTTGGCCGAGTGGATCGAAGCGCGTGGCGGTAACCCGTTCATGGAAATCGCCGTGCCCGATGCTTCACTGCGCCTGATCCAGGCCTGTGGTCGCCTGTTGCGTACGGAGCAGGACCGCGGCGTCATCACCTTGCTCGACCGGCGTCTGGTCACTCAACGCTACGGCAAGGCTATTCTCAACGCGCTGCCGCCGTTCCGGCGGGAAATCAGCTGACGCCCGGAGCTTGTGTGCCGGTGCGTTGTCCATCACTCAATCGTGCGCCTTGATGGATTGCAGGGGCGGTAGTCGAACCGCCCCATTGCGCGACACGATCCCAGGCCCTGGAAGGAGAACCTCAGCCCCATGATCCGCCGCACCCTGCCATTGCTAGTCAGCTTGTTGTTCAGCATGCCGCTGCTGGCAGCGAATCAGATGCTGTTCAGCTTCGTGCGCCCGGCCTCGGTGGTCGAGGTGGCGACCGACAATGCCGGCATGCCGCAGTACAACGCCGAGCAGACGGCCGAAGGCGAGGTGTTGCGGCGGGTGGTATTCAACCCGGTGGAACGACCGACCCTGCGCCTCAGCCCCCAACAGGGCGCCTGGGACTGGTCGGGCGGGCAGTTTCTCACCTTGCGCCTGCAAAGCGGCATGGACTGGGCGCTGACCGTGGATGTCACGGTGCAGAGCAGCGATGGTCGCAGCCTGACCAGCCGTGTCGATCTACCGGCGGGGCCGGCACAGACGGTCATGGTGCCGCTCAAGGCTACTTCGCCGCTGAGCCAGGGTATGCGTGCTGGGCCGCCGATGCCCTGGGTCCATGAAGGCCAACGCCTGCTGCTGGCCAGCAGTGCCGGGGAAATCGACCTCAAGCAGGTGGTGGCGGTCAGCCTGAGTATCCCCAAGCCCAAGGTGGCACAGAGCCTACTGATCGAAAAGGTCGGGGTACAGGATGACGACCTGGCCTACAAGGCAGCCTATCAAGGGCTGATCGACGGCTACGGCCAGTCCACCCGCGCCCGCTGGCCAGAAAAGATCGTCAACGACGAGCAACTCAAGGCCGCCGACAGCCGTGAACAGCAGCAGCTCAAGGCTTGGCTGGCCGAGCGCGGCAAGCAGCAGCTGGATACCTACGGTGGCTTCGTCGCGGGGCCTGCGTTCGAGGCCAAGGGTTTTTTCCGCACCGAAAAGCGTGATGGCCGTTGGTATCTGGTCACTCCCGAGGGGCACCCGTTCTATTCCCTGGGCGTCAACGCCGTGACCGCCAGCGATGGCCGCACCTACGTCACGGGCCGTGAGGCCATGTTCCAGAACCTGCCGGGTGAAGGCGATGCCCAGTCTGCCTTCTATGGCGACGGCAACAACGACGACGGCAACGCTTCGTCCCAGGGGCGTGGCTTCAAGCAGGGCCGCTGGTTCGACTTCTACGCCGCCAACCTTCAGCGCACCTATGGCAAGCCTTGTTCGGCCAATTCCCCGGAGCAGCCGCCTGTGGCCTGCCCGCCTTTGGCGCTGGACGCCGCACGCTGGCAGGGCCACACGCTGGACCGCCTGCAGGCCTGGGGCTTCAACACCTTGGGTAACTGGAGCGATCCGGCGCTGGGCCTGGCCCAGCGCATGGCCTATACCCTGCCACTGTCGATCGTCGGCGATTACGCCAGCATCAGTACCGGCATGGACTGGTGGGGCCGTATGCCCGATCCGTTCGACCCGCGCTTCGCCATGGCCACCGAACGGGCCGTGGCCATCGCTGCGCGCGACCATCGTGACGACCCCTGGCTGATCGGCTACTTTGCCGACAACGAACTGGCCTGGGCGGCGCCCGGCGACGCTCCACAGGCACGCTATGGGCTGGCCTACGGCACGTTGCGGCTGACCACCGACGTACCTGCCAAGCGCGCGTTCCTCAAGCAACTGCGCGACAAGTACCGCAACCAGGAAGGCCTGTCCAAGGCCTGGGGCATTGATCTCAAGGCCTGGGAATTGATGGAGGACCCAGGCTTCGAGGCACCTCTGCCCGATCCGGAGCACCCTGAGATCGAGCGCGACTTCCAGCACTTCCAGCAGGTGTTCGCCGAGACCTACTTCAAGACCATCTCCGATGCGCTGAAATGGCATGCGCCCAATCACCTGCTGCTGGGCGGCCGCTATGCCGTGAACACCCCGGAAGCGGTCAAGGCCTGCGCCGAATTCTGCGATGTGCTGAGTTTCAACTTCTATACGCTCAAGCCCGAGGACGGCTACGACTTCGCTCGCCTGGCCGAACTGGACAAGCCGGTGCTGGTGAGCGAGTTCCAGTTCGGGTCGCGCGACCGCGGGCCGTTCTGGCCAGGGCCGCTGGAAGTCGCGCGGGAGGAGGACCGTGGGCCGGCCTATGGCAACTTCCTCAAAGCCGCGCTGGCCCAGCCGATGATCGTTGGCGCGCACTGGTTCCAGTACCTCGACCAACCGGCCAGCGGGCGCTTGCTCGATGGCGAGAACGGCCACCTGGGGCTGGTGGCGATCACCGACGTGCCTTATTCGGGCTTCATCGATGCAGTGCGCAAGGTCAATCAGCAGACCATCGGTCAGTTGCGCGCCCAGCTGGCAAAACCGGCACCTTGAGCCCGCGGCCCGTCCCGTCGGCATGACGAGACGGGTTCGGGCCGGAAAAAGCACTCGCCCTTGGGAACTTTTTCCTTACGACCTTCTAGCTAGACCCAGTTTGCAAACGCCTCAACTACTGAAACAATGCATGCCTTTGCCAGCAAGGTCGGATGGAGTAAAGGCGGGTGCAGATCCAGGGTCACTATGAGCTGAAGTTCGAGGCGGTGCGCGATGCATTCGCCGAGCTGTTCGACGATCCGCAGGAGCGTGGCGCAGCGTTATGCATCCAGGTCGGCGGCGAGACCGTGATCGACCTATGGGCCGGCAGCGCCGACAAGGACGGTCATCAGGCCTGGCACAGCGACACCATCGCCAATCTGTTCTCCTGCACCAAGACCTTCGCCGCAGTCACTGCGCTGCAACTGGTCGGCGAGGGCAAGCTGGCGCTGGATGCGCCTGTCACCCGTTATTGGCCAGAATTCGCTCAGGCGGGCAAACAGTCCATCACCCTGCGCCAGTTGCTCAGCCATCGTGCCGGTTTGCCGGCCATTCGTGAGTTGCTGCCCGCCGAAGCCCTGTACGACTGGCAAACCATGGTCGATGCACTGGCCGCGGAAACGCCCTGGTGGACGCCGGGCAGCGAACACGGCTATGCGGCGATCACCTATGGCTGGCTGATCGGTGAGCTGATCCGCCGCGCCGATGGCCGTGGTCCCGGCGACTCGATCGTGGCCCGTACCGCGAGGCCCCTGGGCCTGGACTTCCACGTCGGCCTGGCGGACGAAGAGTTTCATCGCGTGGCACATATCGCCCGCGGCAAGGGCAACCCCGGCGATGCGGCGGCGCAGCGCCTGCTGCAGGTGACCATGCGTGAGCCCGAAGCCTTGTCGACCCGCGCGTTCACCAACCCTCCGGCAATTCTCACCAGCACCAACAAGCCCGAGTGGCGACGCATGCAACAGCCTGCGGCCAACGGCCATGGCAACGCCCGTAGCCTGGCGGGCTTCTATGCCGGCCTGCTGGACGGCAGCCTGCTCGAGTCCGAGTTGCTCGATGAGCTGACCCGCGAACACAGTTTCGGCCGGGACCGGACCTTGCTGACCCAGACTCGCTTTGGCCTGGGCTGCATGCTCGATCAGCCAGAAGTCGCCAATGCCACGTTCGGCCTCGGCGCCCGCGCATTCGGGCATCCGGGGGCAGGTGGCTCGGTCGGTTTTGCCGACCCGGAACATGACGTCGCTTTCGGTTTCGTCGTCAACACACTCGGCCCCTACGTGTTGATGGACCCCAGGGCGCAAAAGCTGGTGCGTGTACTTGGCAGTTGCCTTTGATCGGGTAATGCGGGTATTGGCCGGATCCTTTGACTATCCTCAATGCCAACGCCTCAATGCGCGGGCAAAATTCCTTTAATTTTCATGGTGTATCGCTGATGTCTTCACACAAAACTTTAGCACTCGCTCTGTGCATGGCCGCCATGACCGGTTGCGCCAGCCATTCTCAGGATGCTTCCAAGGAGGGCGGCCTGAGCTGGTGGCCATTTGGTTCGGACCAGGTGGCCGACCAGGAAGTGAAGGCAGCCGTGACCGAAAAGGTGGCTAAGTCAGAGGCCAAGTCCGAAGCCAAGGCTGAAAGCGGTGCCCGCTGGTGGTGGCCTTTCGGCGGTGACGACAAACAGGCCAAGGCGGCAGCGGTGCCGAAGATCGACCAGAAAGCCACCCAGGCCTGGCTCGACGAGTACGAACCCAAGGTGCGTGAAGCCATCAAGGACAGCAAGCTGGAGCTGGAGCGCCGTGACAACGTGCTGGCGGTGACCCTGCCGGTGGACGGGTCCTACAACCCGGATCGGCCGAACATGCTGCTGCCACTGAGCCTGGGCCCGATCACCCGTGTGGCCAAGACCGTCGAGGGCGATAACAAGACTGCCGTGCTGATCCTCGGCCATGCCGACAGCAGTGGCGTCAACGCCGCTAACCAGAAGCTCAGCCTGGAGCGTGCCGCCTCGGTCTCGGCCATTTTCCGCCTCAGCGGCCTGCAACGTGATCGCCTGATGCTCAAGGGCATGGGCTCTGAAATGCCGCGTGCTGCCAACGATAGTGCCGAAGGCCGGGCGTTGAACCGCCGCGTGGAAATGCTCCTGACCCCGCAGAACACCATGATCGCGCTGCTGGCGAAGTACCAGACGCCTGGTTCGTCCGCTGCCGCCTCGATGGTCGCGGCGCAGACCGTTCAGGCGCCGGCTGCCAAGGCTGCCGAGGGCAAGGCCAGCGTCAAGGCCGCAGCCAAGCCTGCCGCCAAGCCGGCTGCGAAGAAAACCGTCGCCAAGTCCAAGGCGCCGGCCAAGACCGCAGCCAAGAAGAAGGCCGCTCCGGCCAAGGCAGCGACCAAGAAGGCCGCCACCGACAACAAGGTAGCCGCCAACACCCCCGCCAAGAGCAACTGATTTTCAAGGACCTGAGCCATGACTCAATCCCTGGCCGATATGCGCCGCGACTACACCCGTGACGGCCTGGCAGAAGCCCAGGCCCCGGGCGAGCCGTTCGCCCTGTTCCAACAGTGGTTCGCTGACGCGGTGAAGACCGAGCAGCCACCGGTGGAGGCCAATGCCATGACCCTGGCCACTGTCGACGGCCAGGGGCGACCGCACTGCCGGGTGTTGTTGCTCAAGGGGCTCGACGAGCGTGGCTTCACCTTCTTCACCAACTACGACAGCGCCAAGGGCCAGCAACTGCTGGCCAACCCCTTCGCCGCCATGACGTTTTTCTGGCCGGCGCTGGAGCGTCAGGTGCGCATCGAGGGACGGGTGGAAAAGGTCACGGCCAAGGAGTCGGACGATTACTACCAGGTGCGCCCCTTGGGTAGCCGCCTGGGCGCCTGGGCGTCGCCGCAGAGCCGGGTGATTGCCGATCGCGAGGAGCTCCAGCGGCTGGTCAAGGCCACCGAGGCACGCTTCAGCGATACCCAACCGCATTGCCCCGAACACTGGGGCGGCTACCGCCTGCTGCCCGAGCGCATCGAGTTCTGGCAAGGTCGGGCGAGCCGTTTGCACGATCGCCTGAACTACCGGATGGTCGACGCCAGTTGGCTTCGCGAGCGCCTCGCTCCCTGACACCAGCCTTCCAGGCGTTCGAGATGGTGCAATCTGCGACTATCCTTGGTCCAAGGCTGCAGGTAACCGGTACGGCCCAGGCTGGGCTGTACTGGAGCTGAATGAAACTGAAATTGTTACGTATGTCTCGTGACACCCGGCTGGCCGCGGCGTCTAATGGACACCTGACTCAAGGAGATTTCCCCTATGCGTAAATCCGCTTTGCTGGTGGCGAGCTTCACTGCCATGTCGCTGTTGCTGGGTGGCTGTGCTTCGAACCTGTCTGGCGACAGCTACTCCCGTGATGAGGCCCGTCGCGTGCAGACCGTGCGCATGGGCACCATCGAATCCCTGCGCCCGGTGAAGATCGAAGGCACCAAGACTCCGATCGGCGGCGGCGCCGGTGCCGTTGTCGGTGGTGTGGCGGGTAGTGCCATAGGTGGCGGTCGCGGCAGTATCGTGGCGGCAGTCATCGGTGCCGTTGCCGGTGGCCTGGCAGGTTCCGCTGCTGAAGAAGGCCTGACCCGTACCCAGGGCGTCGAGATCACCGTGCGTGAGGATGACGGCAGCATGCGTGCCTATGTCCAGGCGGTACAGGAGAACGAAATCTTCCGTGTTGGTGATCGCGTACGCATCATGACCGTCGATGGCACCAGCCGCGTCGCTCACTGATCGCGGTAGGGCTTCGAAGAACCCCGACTGGTGTGGCTAGTCGGGGTTTTTTATTGGTTCTTCAGGGAGTGTCGGGGGGGCTGGTTTGGCCTTGAGGCTGGGAACGGTCCAGTTTGTGTAGCGGCGCTAGCGGCCCCTTCCGCCTTTACGGCGGGCTCCTTTGTTCTTGGACAAAGGAGCGCAAAACCGCCTGCTCCCACATACGGCCCCTACGCTGCGCTTCGGGGTTCCCTCGCTCCGGCGGCTTGCGGGCCCGCGCGGCCTACGACTTGCTCCGCAAGTCTACATCTCGCGCCTCCGGCTACGCCGGAGGGTGCTGCGCACCTGGCCCTCCAGCCACCTACGCTCGGCCTCCTGAGGTCGCGGGTAGATCAAGATCAAGATCAACAGCCAGAGCAAGATCAACAGCCAGAGCAACGGCAGGCGAATCGCTGCGCTCTCGCGGTTTACCTATCGCTTTGTGTTGTAGCGGATAGCGCGGTGTCTCTTTCGAAGATAACGCCAGTGCAGGCGCCGCCGCTAACTTCGCGACGTCAGGAGGCCGAGCGTAGGCGCCTGTAGGGCCAGGTGCGCAGCACCCTTCGGCGTAGCCGAAGGCGCGAGATGTAGACTTGCGGAGCAAGTCGTAGGCCGCGCGGGCCCGGAAGGCGCCGAAGCGAGGGGACCCGTAGCGCAGCGGAGGGCCGGATGCAGGAGCGAGCGGTTTTGCGCTCCTTTGTCCAAGAACAAAGGAGCCCGCCGTAAAGGCGGAAGGGGCCAGTAGCGCCGCTACACACAATGGATCAGCTCACGATCTAAATGCCAAGCCAAGCCAAGCCAAGCCAAGCCAACTTCCCGACAATCCGTGAAGAACCTTTTATTCTGCCGGCTCAATCATTCTGCACTGCGCTTACGACTGGCCATCGCAGTGACCCCGTAACCGATCAGTGCGGCAAAGAACGAGCCGCTAAGAATCCCCATTCGGTCCATGCCGGCATACTCACTGCTGCCAGGTACGAAGGCCAACGAGCCGACGAACAGGCTCATGGTGAAGCCAATGCCGCAGAGAATCGCCACCCCCAGCAACTGCCCCCAGCTGGCGCCACTGGGCAGTGCTGCCAACTGCAATTTCACCGCCAGCCAGGTCAAGCCAAACACCCCTACGGTCTTGCCTAGCAGCAGGCCCACGGCAATGCCCATCGGCACAGGGTGGGTGAAGCTGTCCAGGCTTATGCCGGCCAGCGACACACCGGCGTTGGCGAAGGCGAACAACGGCAGGATGGCGTAGGCCACCCAGGGTTGCAGGGCAAGCTCCAAGGCCAGCAGCGGCGAGGCTTCGGCATGGCGGGTGCGCAGCGGAATGCACAAAGCCAGGGCAACGCCGGCCAAGGTGGCGTGCACGCCGCTCTTGAGCACGCACACCCAGAGAATCAGGCCGACCACCAGGTACGGGCCGAGCTTGGTCACGCCAAGCCGGTTCATGGTCAGCAGCACGATCAGGCAGGCAGCGGCCAGTACCAGCGACACGCTCGACAGGGTGCCGGAGTAGAACAGGGCGATGACGATGATCGCTCCCAGGTCGTCGATGATCGCCAAGGTCATCAGGAACAACTTCAGCGATACCGGTACCCGTTTGCCGAGCAACGCCAACACGCCAAGGGCGAAGGCGATGTCGGTGGCCATGGGAATGGCCCATCCGGCTACCGCCGCCGGGTTGTCACGATTGATCGACCAATAGATCAGCGCCGGTACCACCATGCCGCCGATGGCAGCCGTGGCGGGCAGGATGACCTGCGAGGGCTTGGACAACTGGCCATCCACTACCTCGCGCTTCACCTCCAGGCCGATGAGCAGGAAGAACAGGGCCATCAGGCCGTCGTTGATCCACAGCAGCGAGGGCTTGGCGATTTCCAGTGCTCCGACCTGCACGGCAACCGGAACATCGAGCAGGACGCTATAGACGTGGGACAGCGGTGAGTTGTTGATGACCAGCGCCAGAATCGCCGCAGCGATCAGCAGCAGGCCGCTGGCGGCTTCCAGTTGGAAGAAGCGGGTGAGGAGCCTACGCACGGGCTATATGCTCTCCATGAGTGAGTGGGCAGGTCGGGTCAGGCCTGAGGCAAGCCTAGATGCTGTTGGCGGGAGAGGGGGAGGAGAGTTCTAAAAGTGGGGTGGGAATTTACACATGTTGTCGACGGCCCTATCGCCAGCAGGCCGGCTCCCACAACGATCGCATCGTACCTGTAGGAGCCGGCTTGCCGGCGATGGGGCCAGTAGCCGCAACGTCGATTTACAACCCGAGCATGTCCCGCGCCACTGCCTCGGCAATGCGAATGCCATCGACACCGGCCGAGAGGATGCCGCCGGCATAGCCAGCCCCTTCACCCGCCGGGAACAGCCCCTTGAGGTTGAGGCTCTGGTAATCCGCGCCACGGGTGATACGCAGTGGCGAGGAGGTACGCGTCTCGATGCCGGTCAGCACCGCGTCGTGCAGGTTATAGCCCTTGATCTGGCGATCGAACGCGGGCAGCGCTTCGCGGATCGCCTCGATGGCGAAATCCGGAAGGCTCGGCGCCAGGTCACCCAGGGTCACCCCCGGCTTGTACGAAGGCTCGACGCTGCCCAGCGCGGTGGACGGCTTGCCTGCAACGAAGTCGCCGACCAGCTGCGCCGGTGCCTGGTAGTTGCTGCCACCCATGACGTAGGCGTGGGCTTCGAGGCGCTCCTGCAGTTCGATCCCTGCCAATGGACCGCCTGGGTAATCGCGCTCCGGATCGATGCCGACGACGATGCCGGAGTTGGCGTTGCGCTCGTTACGCGAATACTGGCTCATGCCGTTGGTGACCACCCGACCAGGCTCGCTGGTGGCCGCAACCACGGTGCCGCCCGGGCACATGCAGAAGCTGTAGACCGAACGACCGTTCTTGGCGTGGTACACCAGCTTGTAGTCGGCTGCGCCCAGTTTCGGGTGGCCGGCGTATTTGCCCAGGCGCGCCTTGTCGATCAATGTCTGCGGGTGCTCGATGCGGAAACCGACCGAGAATGGCTTGGCTTCCATGTACACGCCCTTGGCATGGAGCATGCGGAACGTGTCGCGGGCACTGTGGCCCAGGGCCAGGACCACATGGCGGGAATGCAATTGCTCGCCACTTTCCAGGACCACGCCAGTCAGTTGGTCGTCTTCGACCAGCAGGTCGGTGACCTTCTCCTGGAAGCGCACTTCGGCCCCCAGGGCGATCATGTCCTGGCGCATCTGCTCGACCATGCCCGTCAGGCGGAAGGTACCGATGTGCGGCTTGTTGATGTAGAGGATCTCGTCCGGCGCACCAGCCTTGACGAACTCCTCGAGCACCTTGCGACCATGGTGCTGCGGGTCCTTGATCTGGCTGTACAGCTTGCCGTCGGAGAAGGTACCGGCACCGCCCTCGCCGAACTGCACGTTGGACTCGGGGTTGAGCACGCTCTTGCGCCACAGACCCCAGGTGTCCTTGGTGCGCTGGCGCACCTCCTTGCCACGTTCGAGGATGATCGGCTTGAAGCCCATCTGCGCCAGCAGCAGCCCGGCGAAGATGCCGCACGGGCCGAAACCGACCACGATCGGGCGCTCCTGCAGGTTTTCAGGGGCCTGGCCGACGAACTGGTAGCGTGTGTCCGGGGCAACGCCGATGTTGCGATCGCCTTCGAACTTGCGCAGCAGTTCCGCTTCGTTACTGGTCTCGAGGTCGATGGTGTAGATGAACAGCAGCTCGCTGTTCTTCTTGCGCGCATCGTAGCTGCGCTTGAACAGGGTGAAACCGAGCAGTTGCTCGTCGCTGATGCCCAGGCGCTCCACGATGGCCTCGCGCAGCGCTTCGTCGGGATGATCCAGGGGCAGCTTCAGTTCGGTGATTCGTAGCATGGCAGGGTCCAGTATCCCGGCCATGGGCGGCCGGCGGCTTTACACAAACCGCCAAGTATAAGCTGTTCGCCGCCCCTACTGGCAGGATAAAAGCGCCCGGCGATCAGTTGTCGCGCGCGCCACCGTAGTAGCCGCAGCCTTGCAGGGTCTGCCCGTCGATGCGCAGTTCGGCACGCAGGTGGTTGATCGCGCCGCTGGCGCTGTCGACGCAGCGCTGCGGGGCGACCCACAGTTCCACGCGCTCGCCGTTGGCTTCGCTGGACAGGGTCAGGCCACCGCCGGGGATTTCTTCTTCGAGGAACGGCAGGGGCAATGGGTCTTTGCCGGGACGTTCGATGACCATCCCGCGGCCGCTGGCTTTTACCGCCCAGAACGGCTCGTTGCCGCTGGCACGCAGGGTCAGCTGCTTGAAGTTGGGGTCGTCACAGGCCTGTGGCGAGGGCGTCAGGCGGTACAGTGCGCGGACGTCGAGCTGGCCGTCGGTAGTGGCCTGCTTGCTGCCGGTAAGGCGCCCACGCACGTCGGCGAACAGCTTGGCGTTGGCGTCCGTGGCGAGGTTGGCGGCTTCCTGGAGGATGCCGGTGCCGGCTGCATCGTTGATCACGAATTGGCGGCTTTCGTGGCACGGTTTGAACAGCAGCTGGCCGCCCCCGGCGCTCAGTTCGCCCTGCATGCGCGTGGTGCCGATGTTCGGGTCGCTGGGCGTGTCCGCCAGCATCTGGCAGCCGCCGAACAGGGGCAGGGCCGCGGCAAGCAGCAGGGAAGGGGTGAGGCGCATGGTGGGCTCCGGCAATCTGTTGCGAAAGAGCTGGCCACGTTACTCAGGCTGGGTGCGGATCACAAGTTCTCGGTTGCCTGTACCGGCCCCATCGCCGGCAAGCCGGCTCCTACAGGTCCGAAGCAATCGCGGTAGGAGCCGGCTTGCCGGCGATGGGGCCGGTACAGGCAACCCAAAACCCCCAGGCAGAAAAAAAGGCCCGAAGGCCTTTTCTCCATCAACCACCCAGGTACGCGTCGCGCACCTTCGGGTCGGTCAGCAAGGCCTCGCCAGTGCCTTGCATCACCACCTTGCCGTTCTCCAGCACATAGGCCCGGTCGGCGATCTTCAACGCCTGGTTGGCGTTCTGCTCCACCAGGAACACCGTCACGCCATCGCGGCGCAACTGTTCGATGATGTCGAAGATCTGCTGGATGATGATCGGCGCCAGGCCCAGCGACGGCTCGTCGAGCAGCAGCAGCTTGGGCTTGCTCATCAGTGCGCGGCCGATGGCCAGCATCTGTTGCTCGCCGCCGGACATGGTGCCGCCACGCTGGACGAAACGTTCCTTCAGCCGTGGGAACAGTTGCAGGACCTTGTCCAGTTGCTCCTGATAGTCGCCCTTGTCGGTAAAGAACCCGCCCATGGCCAGGTTCTCCTCGACGGTCAGGCGGGCGAACACGCGGCGGCCCTCGGGGACCACGGCGATGCTCTTGCGCATGATGTGCGAGGAGGGCTGGCCGACCAGTTCCTCACCCAGGTACTTGATGCTGCCGCTGTGCGCCTGCGGCGAGCCGCAGAGGGTCATCAGCAGGGTCGACTTGCCGGCGCCGTTGGCACCGATCAGGGTGACGATCTCGCCCTGGTTGATCTCCACGTTGACGCTGTGCAGCGCCTGGATCTTGCCGTAGAAAGTGGAAACGTTCTCGAACTTCAGCATTTACGCTTCCCCCAGGTAGGCCTTGATCACATCAGGATTGTCGCGAATCTGCTCCGGCGTGCCGTCGGCCAGGGGGGTGCCCTGGTTGATGACGACGATATGGTCGGAAATGCTCATCACCAGTTTCATGTCGTGCTCGATCAGCAGCACGGTCACGTCATGGGATTCGCGCAGATAGGCGATCAATGCCTTGAGGTCTTCGGTCTCTCTTGGGTTCAGGCCCGCTGCCGGTTCGTCGAGCATGATGATGCGCGGCTGGGTCATCATGCAGCGGGCGATTTCCAGGCGGCGTTGCTGGCCATAGGCGAGGGTGCCTGCGGTGCGGTTGGCGAACTCGGTCAGGTTGACCTTATCCAGCCAGTACTGTGCCCGCTCCATGGCCTCTTTCTCGCTGCGGCGGAAGCTGGGCGTCTTGAACAGGCCGGCGAAGAAGTTGGTGTTCAGGTGGCGGTGTTGGGCGATCAGCAGGTTTTCCAGTGCCGTCATTTCCTTGAACAGGCGCACGTTCTGGAAGGTGCGCACCACGCCTTTGCGGGCGATCTGGTGGCCGGCCAGGCCCTGGATCGGCTGGCCATCGAGCAGGATGGTGCCGCCGCTGGGCTTGTAGAAACCGGTCAGGCAGTTGAACACCGTGGTCTTGCCGGCGCCGTTCGGGCCGATCAGTGCCACCACCTGTTTTTCCTTGACGGTCAGGCCCACGCCGTTGACCGCCAACAAGCCGCCGAAGCGCATGCTCAGGCCGCTGACTTGCAGAATTTCGCGGCTCATCGACGCAGCTCCATATGGGGACGTTGCATAGGCAGCAGGCCTTGCGGACGCCAGATCATCATCAACACCATCAGCGCACCGAACATCAGCATCCGGTATTCGCTGAACTCACGCATCAGCTCCGGCAGCAGGATCATCACGATGGCCGCGAGAATCACGCCCAGTTGCGAGCCCATGCCGCCAAGCACGACGATGGCGAGGATGATCGCCGACTCGATGAAGGTGAACGACTCCGGCGTCACCAGGCCCTGGCGCGCGGCGAAGAAGCTGCCGGCGAAACCGGCGAAGCAGGCGCCGAGGGTAAAGGCCGAGAGCTTGATCACGGTGGGGTTCAGGCCCAATGCGCGGCAGGCGATCTCGTCCTCGCGCAGGGCTTCCCAGGCGCGGCCGATCGGCATGCGCAGCAGCCGGTTGATCACGAACAGCGCCAGCAGGGCCAGCAGCAGGGCCACCAGGTAGAGGAAGATGACCTTGTTGATCGAGTTGTATTGCAGCCCGAAGAACTCATGGAAGGTCTGCATCCCCTCGGCGGCGCGGCGCTCGAAGGTCAGGCCGAAGAACTCCGGCTTGGGGATGTTGCTGATGCCGTTGGGGCCGCCGGTCCAGTCGGTGAGGTTGCGCAGGAACAAGCGGATGATCTCGCCGAAGCCGAGGGTCACGATCGCCAAATAGTCACCGCGCAGGCGCAGCACCGGGAAGCCGAGCAGGAAGCCGAAGGTGGCGGCCATCAGGCCGGCGATCGGCAGGCAGACCCAGAAGCTCCAGCCCAGGTAGTGCGAGAGCATCGCGTAGCTGTACGCACCCACGGCGTAGAAGCCGACGTAACCCAGGTCGAGCAGGCCAGCGAGGCCAACCACGATGTTCAAGCCAAGGCCCAGCAGCACGTAGATCAGGATCAACGTGGCGATGTCGACCGCCCCGCGCGAGCCGAAGAACGGCCACACCAGTGCCGCGACGATCAGGCCCATGATCACGTAGCGCTGGGTCTTGGGCAGGGTCAGGTAGTTGCTCACGGCCGGTGGGATCAGCTTGCGGTCCGAGCGACGGCCCATGACCGCGCTCCATTGCCGGTCGAACAGCACGCGCAGGAACATCAGCAGCGAGCAGACGGCGATGATGCCGATGGTGAACGATCCTTGGCTGTGGACCACCAGGCTGATGCCGTCGATGCTGAGCTTCAGGCCCAGCACCGGGAATGCCACGGCCCAGACCAGCAAGGCGCTGAAGAACGCCTGTTTGAGATTTCTGTTCATACTTTTTCAACCTCCGGACGGCCCAGGATGCCGGTCGGCCGGAACAGCAGGACAAGAACCAAAAGACCGAAGGCCACCACATCCTTGTACTGGTCGCCGAAGATATCGGCGCCGAACGCTTCGGCCACGCCCAGCACCAGGCCGCCGAGCATGGCGCCCGGAATGCTGCCGATGCCGCCCAATACCGCTGCGGTGAAGGCCTTGAGGCCCACCAGGAAGCCGGCGTTGGGGTTGATCACCCCGTACTGCATGCTCAGCAGCACGGCTGCTACCGCCGCCAGGGCGGCGCCGATGACGAAGGTCAGGGCGATGATGTTGTTGGTGTTGATGCCCAGCAGGTTGGCCATCTTGATGTCCTCGGCGCAGGCGCGGCAGGCGCGCCCCAGGCGGGAACGGGAGATGAACAGGGTCAGGCAGGTCATGGCCACCAGGGTGACCACGAACACCAGGATCTGCATGTAGGAAACCAGTACCTCCTCCGCGCCGCCCGGGCCGAAGGAGAAGCTCCCAGGGATCAGGTTGGGGATGGACTTGTCCTTGGAATCCTGGGAAAGCAAAACGGTGTTTTGCAGGAATATCGACATGCCGATGGCGGAAATCAGCGGGATCAGACGGTTGCTGTTACGCAGGGGCCGGTAGGCAACCCGTTCGATGCTGTAGCCGTAGGCACTGGTAACGAAGATCGTCGCGACGAACGCGACGGTCATCAGGATCGGCAACGAATGGATGCCCATCATGGCCAGGCCGGCGAGGGCGATGAAGGCCACGTAGGAACCGATCATGTACACCTCGCCGTGGGCGAAGTTGATCATGCCGATGATGCCGTACACCATCGTGTAGCCGATGGCGATCAAGGCGTAGGTGCTGCCGATGGTCAATCCATTAACCAGTTGTTGGAAGAAATGGTAGATCTCAGGCATTACAGCGCTCCTAAAAACCTGATTTGCATTTCACTGGCGGGGGGTGACCCCTGTGGGCTGCCTCGTGGTCTTTGCAACGATGGCAGGGCACGGCCAGGAAACCGCGGGTGACGGTTTTAAGATTTTCAGGTGAACCGGCTCCCGGATCGCGGGAATCTGGTCCATGAACCTCGTAAAACAAAGCCCACTGCTCGCACAGTGGGCTTCTCGGTCAGCTATTAGTCACGCAGTTACTGAGGGGATACTTCGGTCTTCGGCTTGCCGAAGTGCCATTCGTAGACCACGAACTTGAAGTCCTTCAGGTCGCCTTTCTCGTCGTACGACAGGGTGCCGGTCGGGGTCTTGAAGGAGCCGGCGTGGATAGCCTCGGCCACCTTCTCGGTGTCCTCGGACTTGGCCGCTTCGATACCTTTGGCGATCAGCTCCACGGCCGAGTACGCCGGGAACACGAACGGGCCGCTAGGGTCCTTGCCATCGGCCTTGATGGCATCGACGATGGCCTTGTTCTCCGGGTCGGCGTCGAACGACTTCGGCAGGGTGACCAGCAGGCCTTCGGAGGCGTTCTGGGCGATCTGCGAGATCGAGTCGTTACCCACGCCCTCTGGGCCCATGAACTTGGCCTTCAGGCCTTTTTCCTGGGCTTGGCGCAGGATCAGGCCCAGCTCTGGGTGGTAGCCACCGTAGTAGACGAAGTCGACGTTGTTCTGCTTGAGCTTCTGGATGATCGAGGAGAAGTCCTTGTCACCGGCGTTCAGGCCTTCGAACACGGCAACCTTGGTGCCTTTCTGCTCGAGGGTCTGCTTGACCGCGGTGGCGATGCCTTCACCGTACTGCTGCTTGTCGTGCAGGACCGCGACGACTTTCGGCTTGACGTGGTCGGCGATGTAGTTGCCGGCCGCTGGGCCCTGGGCGCTGTCCAGACCGATGGTGCGGAAGATCAGCTTGTAGCCACGGGCGGTGATTTCCGGCGAGGTGGCGGCCGGGGTGATCATGATTACGCCTTCGTCTTCGTAGATGTCGGACGCTGGCTGGGTGGAGCTGGAGCACAGGTGGCCGATGACGAACTTGACGCCGTCGTTGACCACTTTGTTGGCGACCGCCACGGCCTGTTTAGGGTCGCAGGCGTCGTCGTATTCCTTGGCTTCGAGCATTTTGCCATCCACGCCGCCCTTGGCGTTGATGTCCTTGATGGCCTGCTTGGCGCCGATGAACTGCATGTCGCCGTATTGGGTGACCGGACCGGTTTTCGGACCGGCGATACCGATCTTGATGGTATCGGCGGCAAATGCCTGGCTGGCAACGCCGGCCAGTGCCATCGCGGCGAACAGCTTGGAAATCTTGATCATAATGCTCCACTCATTCTGTTGTAATTCTTAGAGTCCTGGCGGCCAGGTCTACAGACCGGTCGGGCTTGGGCAATGGCCACGCCATGCCACTTGCTCGACTCCCCGGAAAATCTCCCGGAACTGTACCGGTACAGTGTAGAGCCCTCGTCGAGCGCTTGAAAAGCGGGCTAAAAGTGCCAAGGTCCGGGCTTGTCGCTTGGTCGACACAAAGATATGAAAAGGCGCCATCAATTTGCCTTTACTCATCGCTGTGGCCTGGGATTTCAGGGCCAATCGACCAAATTACGTATTTGAAACCGGGTTTTTCTGCAAAAATGCCGGCCTTTTTAATTGGCCGAATTCTGCGGTAGATAACCCATGACTGATCAAACAAGCACCCTCTATGCCAAATTGCTCGGCGAGACGGCGACCATCGAGTGGAAAGCGTTGGAGCGCTTCTGGGCCAAAGGTGACCTGATTTGGGTCGACCCGTCCCTCGACCTGATTACCGTAGCCGAGGCGATGGCCGAGAATCGCAGCGAGATCTTCGCCAAGTGGCGCAGTGATGGCACCGTCGGGCCGGTGTCGGCCGAACAAGCGCTCGACCTGCAAACCCGCGATCCAGAGATATGGGCAGTGGTTGTTTCGCCGTTCATCGTGATCCAGGCGAAGGGCGACTGAATCGCTGGAGCGTTGATGGTGCGCGAAATCGCGCACGCGCCCCGTTTAGGTGCTTGCTCGCGCTCAGACGGGGTAGAGGTCGGTAACAATTCGGCGTGGCGGTAACAGTTTACGGGATGCGTAATGAAAGCTGCCTCGCGGCCCCTCGCGCCAAAGTGCCGCGAAGGGCTTGGAGACGGCCCAATCAAGGTCAGTAGTCGACCCGCCCGGTGTGGTTGTTCAGGGAAATCACCCGGGTCTTGCCGATGCGATGACGGAAGATCTCGCGCAGGTACTTCACCGCCTTCTTCACGCATTCGCGCGACAGGCGGATATCGTTGATCGACACGAAGCGGCTCTTGTCGTTGATCAACTCGCGGTACTTCTTCTCGTACATCGGCTTGATTGCATACCAGTTGGTATCGAGGATCTTCGCCGGGTTCTCGAACTCGTTGAGCAGGTCGTCGATGCGAGCTTCATCGAAGTGCTCGCTGGTGATGAACTCGAGAATGGCGTTGTCCAGGGTGTCATCGAAACGGTAGGGCGTGCGTGCGAAGCAGCGCTTGATGAACGCCACGATCAGCGTCAGGAAGTCGTCCGACAGGCACGGGCTCTTGGCGATCAGCGTTGTCAGCGAAAGATTCGCCGAGGCGCCGATGACCAGCGCGTAGCGCTTGAGCGTGGTGTTGGGGAACAGGCTGTTGAGGTGCGTCTTCAACCGGTTCAGGTCCATGTACGACAGCTTGTAATCCTTGGGCAGCGAGACGATCGACACCACCGACGAGCAATTCTTGAAGAAATGCAGGTCGTGCAGGGCGGCAGCGTCATAGCCTGAGGCCTTGTACTGCTCCAGGGCTGCGCGGTAGCGACGCGACTCGATCGGCAGCAAACTGATGCCTTCGATTGCCTGGGTCTGCTTGTTGAAGTGCGGCAGATCGATCGAGCGCAGGAACAGGTCGTCGATGTCCAGGCGCGGCATCTCCCGCTCGAACACCTTGAACTTGTCCGAACCCTGGGCAGGAATCTCCGGCACCACCGACTCGGCATAGGCGATGGCCACCGGGCCGGCCAGGCTCATGAACAGGTCGTTGGCATCCAGGCGGATGGTTTCGCCGATATCGATGCCCGCACGCCGGAAGTAGTTCTGGTCGTAGTCGGTGGTTACCGCCTGGGCGGTGAGGATGTTGAAGATTTGCTGGGAAATGTACTGGTTGGCGTGCTTTTCCATGGCGTTGACGTCGATGTTATGGATCGTGCCGTCATCGCTTTCCTCGGCGTAGCGCATGATGTCGTTGGAGATGAGCATCATCGCGTTCCAAGGGCGGATGCGCCCCATGACACTGGCTTCACTGCTGTCTTCATTATCGAAGTTGTACGAGAAGTCCCATTCTTCCGAAAGGTATTTGCACAGCAACCGCCCGGCGTTGATGTGCAGCGCTTCGGACATTTCGCTGCGGTGGTCCGAGGCATTGGGCAGCACGCAGATACCACTGGTGAAGATCGGCTCGAACACGAACGAATGCCCGCTCTTGCCGTCGTTTTCCTCGGCCGGCTTGGTGTCGAAGGTCTTGTTCATGTAGGAATACTGCTGGGCCAGGCCGAATTCCGAGGCCATGCGCGAGCCGGTACCGCCGCCGGCACTGAAAATGTAGAAGTACAGGCGCGACTGGTTGGCCTTGATGCCGCAGGAGTCAATCAGGTACGAGTGGATCAGCTTCCAGTCGCTGCTGGAAAAGCGCTGGGTGTCCTTGTTGAGGATGATCTTGGCCAGGTACTGGCCGAGGATCGGCGCGTTACCGGCACCGCCGGCGTGCACCTCGGACAGGTCCATGATCTTCATCTTGCTGTAGTCGCGCAGGAAACCGCCGCGCTCACCCTTGCGCGAGAAACGGATGCGCCCGGCAATGTCCTTGTCCAGGTCGCCTAGCATCACCAGCGGTTCCACCAGGAACACCGGTTTGGCCGCCTTGTTCTGTACCAAACGCAGGTTCTGTCGGATCCAGCGCGCCGGGCTGTAGCCGGATTCGGCGCGGTTGCGGTCCTCGTTGTTGAACTCGTTGAGGAAGAAGGTGCGGGCGTTGTAGACCAGCTCGGCCACGTCCAGGGCGATGTTCGACCCGCAGCGGCCGAGGCCGATCAGGCATACCGAAGGGAACTGCTGTTCCAGTCGCAGCTGGTTTTCGTCCTCGATGTGCAGGTTCTGCGGGAACACCAGGTCGCGCAGGCCGTCGAGGTTGTCGAGGATGCGCTGGATATCCTGTTCGGTGAAGTACAGATACTGGCCAGGCTGGGTGGCACGTACCGGAAATGGGTCAGCAACGGCGCCGGCATTCGGCGAGGTGAACGCAATCGTCGACTCGGAGAGCGCATTGGCAGAAATGTTCTTAGAGGTCATAGTGCGCCATTTGCCTGGGTGGTTGGCTGTTGGACGGGATGTCATCTGGCCATCATTGGTAACGGGGCGACTTTATCAGTGCGCCTTTCACGGATGCGATAGGGGTTTGCCTGACTTCTTCTAAGTCTGTTTCCATCGCACCGGCATTGCATCGTCAAAAAACCGCGCTTCTTTAATCTTCTCTCTGGAGTCGTTCATGAGTACTGCATTGCCTTCGCTGGGGTTCGCTGGAATCGGCCTGATGGGCCTGCCGATGTGCCGGCGGCTGCTGGCGGCCGGTTACCCGCTCACCGTGTGGAACCGCAGCCCGCACAAATGCGCCGAGCTGGTGCAAGCCGGCGCACGCCTGGCCAGCAACCCGGCCGAACTGTGCCGTGACAGCGACATGGTATTGCTGTGCCTGGCGGATACGGCGGTGGTGCGGGACGTGGTGTTCGGTGAGCAGGGCATTGCCCAGGGCGGACGCAGCGGGCAGTTGCTGATCGATCTTTCCAGCCTGGAGCCTACCGCCACCCGTGAAATGGCCGCGGCGTTGGCCGCTCAGTGCGGCATCGCCTGGCTGGATGCGCCGGTGTCGGGCGGCACACCTGGGGCCGAAGCCGGCAGCCTGGCGATCATGGTCGGTGGCGAGGCTGGCGACCTTGCCCGGGCCCGCCCGGTACTGCAGGTGCTGGGGCAGCGCGTGACGCACATGGGCGCAGTGGGGGCGGGGCAGGTGACCAAGGCCTGCAACCAGATGATCGTGGCCTGCAACGCGCTGGTTATCGCCGAGGTGGTGGCGCTGGCGGAACGCTCAGGGGTGGATGCGAGCCTGCTCGCCGAGGCGTTGGCCGGTGGTTTTGCCGACTCAAAGCCCCTGCAGATACTCGCGCCGCAGATGGCCGAGAGCCGCTTCGAGCCGATCAAGTGGCATGTGCGCACACTGCTAAAGGACCTTGATGGCGCCGTGAAATATTCCCGGGAGCAAGGCTCGGCGACGCCGATCAGTGGCCTTGCCGCACAACTGATGCGCCTGCACGGTAGCCAGGGTTATCTGGAAAAAGACCCGGCGACTCTGGTGGCGCTTTATCGCGACCCGCAATGAACGAAGTTTGGTTGCGCTCCAGCGACTCGAGAATCGGCCGTAGCTCGGCGAACGGCAGTGGTCGGCTCAGCAGGTAGCCTTGCAGGTAGTCACAGCCGTGATCGGCGAGAAACGCGTGCTGCTCGATCGTCTCGATCCCTTCGCTGATCACCTTCAGGTGCAGGGTATGGGCCATGATGATGATAGCCTGGATGATCTCGCGGTCCTTCTGGTTGTCGGGTACGTCCTGCAGGAACGACCGATCGATCTTCAGTACGTCCAGTGGCAGGCGTTTGAGGTAGGCCAGTGACGAGTAACCGGTGCCGAAATCGTCGATCGACAGCGCCACGCCCAGGGTGCGGATACGCTTGAGCAAGTTGATCGTGCGCGCGATGTCGCCCATCAAAGCGTTTTCCGTGACCTCCAGTTCCAGATGCTGGGCGCCGAGGCCCGCGTGACGCAGCGCCATCTGGACTTCGCTGACCAATGCGTCGCGGCCCAGGGTCAGCGCCGAGCAATTTACCGTGACCTTGAGGTCGGTGTAGCCGTGGTGTACCAAGCGGGCCAGATCCTCGCAGGCGCGACGCAGCACCCAGAGGTCGAGGTCGGCGATAAGGCCATTGGCCTCGGCGATGCAGATGAACCGGTCGGGGCTCAGCATTCCATGTTGCGGGTGTTGCCAGCGCACCAGCGCCTCGAGCTTGGCCACCTGGCCAGTGGCTGCGTTATAGATTGGCTGGTAGTGCACGCACAGGCCACGCTCCTCGAGTAGCGCGACGCGTAGTTCCTCTTCCAGTTGCAGCTCCAGGGTGGCGCGGCTGCGCAGGCCGTTGTCGAAGAAGTTCAGGCTGTTGCGCCCAGCGCCCTTGGATTGGTAGAGCGCCAGGTCTGCATGCTTGAGTAGCTCGTTGGCGGTAACGCCATCTTCCGGGTAGACGCTGATGCCGATGCTGGTGGTCATCACCATGCGCCGGCCGCCCAGTTCGATGGGGTCCTTCATTCGCTGCATGATGCGTTGCGCCAGATGACGGGCTTCGTCTCGACTCTTGAGGCTGGTGACCACGCAGAACTCGTCGCCACCCAGGCGTGCCACCAGGTCCTGGCTACGCGTGGCCGCCTGGATGTGGTCGGCGATCACCTTGAGCAGTTCGTCTCCGGCTGCGTGGCCGAGGCTGTCGTTGATGCGCTTGAAGTGATCGATGTCGAGAAACATCACGGCCATGCGATGGCCGTCGACGGACTGTTCGGCGAGACGCTCGGCGAACACCTGGTTGAACCCGCGGCGGTTCAGCAGGTTGGTCAGGGCATCGTAGTGGGCGGCTTGCTGCAATTGGGCGCGGGCCAGGTCCAGCTGGTTGAGCAGCGTGTTTACCCGGCGCAGGTCGTGTTCCTTACTTTGCAGCTTCTTGTCGGCCAACGCCGCGCTGAGGCTGCTGGCGCTGATCAGCAAGGCGATGACGGCGATGGTCAAGCCCAACTGCACGCGGTTGTCGCCTGAAACCAGGCTGAGCGGGGTGTCATCCGGCAGTACCAGGGTCATGGCCGACATGCCGGTGAAGTGGGTGGCGACGATGCCGCAGGCCATCAGCACGCTGGCACCGAGTCTGAGCGACAGGTGCTTGCTGCCGCTGCCTTTGCTCAGGCCATGCGCCAGCAGCAGCGCGGCAAGGCTGGTGAGGATGGCGATGGTGACGCAGACGAGCAGCAGGCCGCTCTGGTAGTACTGGTGGGCGCCGGTTTGCAGCGCAGCCATGCCGACGAAGTGCATGGACACGATACCCAGGCCGATGAGCACCGCACCTTGGAGGTAATGGCGTGGCCGCATGTGCTGGCGGTCCAGGCTGCTCATCGCAAGCCAGGCGGCGACCAGCGCGATCAGCAGGGAAAGGCCGGTCAGCGAGACGTCGTAATGGATTTCCAGCGGTGCCTGGAAGGCCAGCATGCTGATGAAATGCATGGCCCAGATGCCACCGGCCAGGCAGCAGGCGCCCAATAGCCGCCAGCGGCGATGGGCCATGGGGTCTTCGCCGTGGGAGAGACGTTCGACCATGTCGAGGGTCGCGAAGCAGGCCGCGATGGCCACGCCGAAAGCCACGACCAGGAGCACCGGTTCGTGGCGGCAATCGAGGATCAGCCGACCGCTGGCCGGGAGTTCAGTGAACAGGTGCAGCCCCAGCCATTCCATTGGTTGCCTCTTCGTCGCGGATGCATGACGGTTGCAGAAGCAGTATAGAAAGGCTGGCCTGACCTCGACACACTAATGGCACATTGCTTTATGGTATTTGGTTATTGATATGCTATTCAAGCGTTCTAACCAAGCCGTGCCCCCATGCCCCGTGCCTGGGAATGGAGGCAGGGACCTCAGCCTGCGACCAGCACGCGAATCGCCTCCAGGCGCAGCGCGGCCTTTTCCAACATCGCCAGGCCCTCTTCGCGCTGCTTGCGCAGGGCGTCGATTTCGCTGTCGCGCACGCTCGGGTTGACTGCCTTGAGCGCCGTCAGGCGCGCCAGTTCTTCGTCGGCTTCGGCGGCCAGGCGGCGCTGGGCTTCGGCGACGCGCTCGACATGGGTCGGCATGATCTTCGCCTCACCGCCGCTGATGCGCTTGGCCAATACGTCGCGCTGGGCTTGGACGAACTTGTTGGCACTGGCCCGCGGTACGCTTTCGAGTTGATCGTTGAGCGTTTCGAAGGCCACTCGCGAAGCGAGGTCATTGCCGTTGGCGTCGAGCAGGCAGCGCAGCGCGGCAGGCGGCAGGTAACGGCCCAACTGCAGGCTGCGCGGCGCCACCACCTCGCTGACGAACAGCAGTTCGAGCAGCACGGTGCCGGGCTTGAGGGCTTTGTTCTTGATCAGCGCCACCGCGGTGTTGCCCATCGAGCCGGACAGCACCAAGTCCATGCCGCCCTGCACCATCGGGTGCTCCCAGGTCAGGAATTGCATGTCTTCGCGCGACAGGGCCTGGCCACGGTCGTAGGTGATGGTCACGCCTTCGTCGTCGCCCAGGGGGAAGCTGGCATCGAGCATCTTCTCGCTTGGCTTGAGGATCAGGGCGTTTTCCGAGTGGTCTTCGCTGTCGATACCGAAGGCGTCGAACAAGGTTTCCATGTAGATCGGCAGGGCGAACTGATCGTCCTGCTCGAGGATCGCCTCGACCAATGCCTGGCCTTCACCGGCGCCACCGGAGTTGAGCTCCAGCAGGCGGTCGCGACCGCTGTGCAGTTCGGCTTCCAGGCGTTCGCGCTCGCCGCGGGCTTGCGCAACGAGGGCGTCCCAGGCCTTGCCGTCACCGCCTTCGAGCATCGGCAGCAGGCGCGGGCCGAACTGATGTTGCAGGGCGTTGCCGGTCGGGCAGGTATTGAGGAAGGCGTTGAGGCCTTGGTGGTACCACTGGAACAGGCGCTCCTGCGGGCTGTCCTGCAGGTAGGGCACGTGCAGTTCGATGGTGTGCTTCTGGCCGATGCGGTCGAGGCGGCCGATACGCTGCTCGAGCAGGTCGGGGTGGGCCGGCAGGTCGAACATCACCAGGTGATGGGCGAACTGGAAGTTGCGGCCTTCACTGCCGATTTCCGAGCAGATCAGCACCTGGGCGCCAAACTCCTCGTCGGCGAAGTAGGCGGCAGCGCGGTCGCGCTCAAGGATGCTCATGCCTTCGTGGAAGACCGTGGCGGGGATGCCCGAACGTACGCGCAGGGCGTCCTCGAGGTCCATCGCGGTCTCGGCGTGGGCGCAGATCACCAGGACCTTGGTGCGCTTGAGCATCTTCAGGGTGTCGATCAGCCAGTCGACGCGTGGGTCGAAACGCCACCAGCGCTCTTCGTCGCTGCTCTCGCCCTGGGCCTGGAAGGCAACTTCCGGGTACAGCTCGGCATGCTCGCCGGCAGGCAGGTCGCGATACGCCTCTGGATTGGCCAGCGGGTAGGGGTGCAGGTTGCGCTCCGGGAAGCCCTGGACCGCCGCGCGGGTGTTGCGGAACAGTACGCGGCCGGTGCCATGGCGGTCGAGCAGTTCACGGACCAGGCGGGCACTGGCCTGGCTGTCGCCGTCGCTGACCGCAGCCAGCAGGGCCTCGCCTTCGGCGCCCAGGAAGCCCTGGATGGTCGCGTGCGCGGTGGGTGACAGGCGGCCCTCGTCGAGCAGCTCCTGCACGGCTTCTGCCACCGGGCGATAGTGCTCGCTCTCGGCGCGGAATGCCGCCAGGTCGTGGAAGCGGTTGGGGTCGAGCAGGCGCAGGCGAGCGAAGTGGCTGTCCTGTCCGAGCTGCTCGGGGGTGGCGGTGAGCAGCAGCACGCCAGGGATGACCTCGGCCAGTTGCTCGACCAGGGCGTATTCGGCGCTGGCTTGCTCCTCGTGCCATACCAGGTGGTGGGCTTCGTCGACCACCATCAAGTCCCAGCCAGCGGCGAACAGTGCGTCCTGGGCCTTGTCGTCGTCGACCAGCCATTCCAGGGCGACCAGGGCCAGCTGGGCATCCTCGAACGGGTTGCTGGCATCGCTCTCGATGAAACGTTCGGCATCGAACAGCGCAACCTGCAGGTTGAAGCGCCGGCGCATTTCCACCAGCCACTGGTGCTGGAGGTTTTCCGGTACCAGGATCAACACGCGGCTGGCGCGGCCAGAGAGCAACTGGCGGTGAATCACCAGGCCGGCCTCGATGGTCTTGCCCAGGCCCACTTCGTCGGCCAGCAGCACCCGCGGCGCGCTACGGTCGGCAACTTCACGGGCGATGTGCAGCTGGTGCGCGATCGGTTGCGCACGGCAACCGCCCAGGCCCCACAGCGACGACTGCATCTGCGTGCTGGTATGGTGCAGGGTGTTGTAGCGCAGCGAGAACCAGGACAGCGGGTCGATCTGCCCGGCGAACAGGCGATCGCTGGCCAGACGGAACTGAATGAAGTTCGACAGCTGGGTTTCGGGCAGCGTGCGTGGCTGGTTCTGGCCATCGAGGCCGTGGTAGACCATCAGGCCGTCGATATCCTCGACTTCGCGCACGGTCAGCTTCCAGCCTTCGAAGTGAGTGATCTGGTCACCTGGCGAGAAACGCACGCGGGTCAGCGGCGCATTGCGCAGGGAGTACTGGCGGGTGTCGCCCGTGGCTGGGTACAGCACGGTCAGCAAGCGGCCATCCTGGGCCAGGATGGTACCCAGGCCGAGCTCGGCTTCACTGTCGCTGATCCAGCGTTGCCCCGGTTGATACTGCTGCGCCATACTGGCTGAACTCCCGCGATGAAAAAGCCGGCTATGTTAACGGATCGGCCGGGCAGACCAAAGTGGTGAAGACCACAGTCTAGCTGTTTCATTGCGTCATATCGTCATGCCATGAGGGCTCAGTACCGCCATGCCGCTCAAGCACCGCTCGCTCAACCTCTGCCTGGGCCTGGGCAGTCTGCTGCTCCTGGCCGGATGCGAACAGAAGGAATTCGAGACCCTGGCGCCGATCCCGGTCGAGCAATTGGAGGTGCTCGGCGTGCAGACGCCTATAAAGAGTGTGCATTTCCGAGACCGCGACGGTGAGGCGGTGCTGGTGCTGAGCCGCGTCGACGGCCAGGCCGTCGACGGGCAGACCGAGCAGGAAGTCGACAAGGTGGTGCTCAAGGCCACGCTCTATGGGCGCAGCTCCGGCAACGATGCCTTCAAGGCGCGCTGGCAGGTCGAGCAGGAAACCACCTGCGCGGGCCTGGATCTGGACGTCGACTTCTACAGCGACGTCAGCGACGTGACCGATCTCAACAAGGACGGCGTGGCCGAGGTCACCGTGGCCAGCCACGCGTTCTGTGGCGGCGGCATCGACCCGCACGACATCGCCATCGAACTGCGCGAAGGCCAGGCTGCCTATACCATCACCGGCCAGTCGTTGATCACCCCGGCCGGCGAAGAGCCGATCGGCGGCGATCGCGAAGACAGCGCCTCGCTGAAGCAGGCTCCGCAGTATGTGCGCGATCACATGGACGAGGTCTGGCAGCAGGTCTACAAGCGTCCGTGGAGCGAGGCCAGCCCGGCCCCGGACGACGACCCCGACGACGAAGCCGAGTAGTTGCAAGTCAGCATGGGCGTGTGACCGCCCGCACATCCTCGTTCGCTCATGCTCAAGGCGAATGTGGGCCGGCCGACACAGTAGGCACAGGAGAACCATCATGCTGCCGCCGATCATCCCGCTCAGTGCCGTGCCCGTTACCTCTCAGCAAGATCCGGTCAAGCCCACCCCGGATATCAAGCCGGTAGTGCCTGCGCAGCCGTCCTCGGGTGAAACCGCCATCGACCTGAAACACCAGCGCGACCCGCAGGAGCAGGCCCTGCTGCTGCGCGACGAGCAGCGCCGGCAGCAGCGCCGCAACGCCAAGGCCGATGAGGACCGCTACAGCGCGGTGCCTGGGGACGAGGTCAACGCCGACAATACCGTGCCGGTGGCCCCGCTGATGGGCGAGCATGCGCGTCAGGGCTTGTTGGTCGACATCGAAGTCTGAGGCGGGGCTGGTCACCGCCGCCGCCTGGCTTCATCATGCAAGTCTCTGCAGATCGTCGAGCCCACCCATGAGCCAAGAAAACCTCATCGACTTCGATGCCGAACGCGCCAAGCGCATCCACGACCTCAAGGAAAAACGCCTCAACGAGGTGCGCCAGGCCTTCGAGCAGGCGATGCCGCTCGGCACATCGAAGAAAAAGAAACCCAAGGGCAAGCCCAAGAAGCGCTGAACCTTGACGCAGGTCAACCCTGCGCCCGCCTCGCGTGCCCGGCCCCGGGCACCATTGACCCTGGTCAATTTTCCTGCCCGTGTTATTCGATACCTTGCACCCATCGGACAACGGCACACGAACGGGAGGCCAACATGTTCTTCGACAATGTGGTTATCGCTGGCGTGGTAACGGTCGGGTTGATGTTGGTGTTCTTTGCCGGTCTGGGACTTTTCATCTGGAAGGACGCGAACAGGCGCAAACCGCGCTGACCTTTCAGGTTCACGAGCACGCAAGGCATTTAGGGCGACTTCGAGTCGCCCATTTTTTTTGCCTGAAATTGCATTCAAGCAGTGGTCGGTCTCTTAGATGATTAGCTAGCTAATTAATTGCTGGCGCAGTATCCTTGCCGCATTGACTATCGTGTAGCTAACTCCCCGCTCAAGGTACGGTTCGTGCCCATCACTTTTCAGGCCCTTTTCGCGCCAACGCCTCTTGCCCTGAAGTTCGCCATCAAGACCTTGCTTGGCGGCGGCCTGGCGTTGTGGCTGGCGATGCGCTGGGGCCTGGAGCAACCGTCCTGGGCCTTGATGACCGCGTTCATCGTTGCCCAGCCGTTGTCTGGCATGGTGGTGCAGAAGGGCCTGGCGCGACTGGCCGGGACCCTGGTCGGTACCGTCATGTCGGTGGTGTTCATCGCCTTGTTCGCCCAGACGCCGGGCCTGTTCCTGATCGCCCTGGCGCTGTGGCTGGCGTTGAGCACGGCAGCTTCCACCCAACTGCGCAGTGCCTGGGCCTACGCTTTCGTCCTGGCCGGCTACACCGCCGCGATCATTGCCTTGCCTTCGGTCGATCACCCGCTGCGGGTCTTCGACCAGGCGGTGGCGCGGTGCACCGAGATCTGCCTGGGCATCTTCTGCGCCACCGCCACCAGTGCCTTGCTTTGGCCGTTGCGGGTCGAGCAGCAGTTGTCGGGCCAGGCGCGCCAGGCGTGGCAGTGTGGATTGCAGGCCGCCAGCGCCATGCTCGGCGGCGAGGATGAGGCGCGCAAGGGATTGCTGGAAATACTCGGGCGTGTGGTGGCCATCGATACCCAGCGCGAAAACGCCTGGTTCGAAGGCCGTCGTGGCCGTCAGCGGGCCAAGGCCATTCGCGGCCTGAGCCAGAAACTGATGGTCCTGCTGCGTATTTCCCGTTCGGTGCGACGCCAGTGGCGGCAACTCGACGAAAGCGAGGCGCAGCGACTGGCGCCCTGGCTTACAGAGGTGCGCGCGCTGCTGGACAAGCCCGATCAACCCAGCCTGCTGCTGTTGCGCCAGCGTATCTGGGACGCCGCCCAGGACGAGCGGATCAGCTCCGTCGAGCATTACTGCCTGGCCCGGACGGCGCTGCTGCTGGATTACGCCATGGCCGCGACGCAGGCGCTGGACGACGTCGAGGCGGGCAGGGCGCCGACCGATGGCGGCCAGGGCCTGGCCGTGCACCGTGATCTGCCCCTGGCGCTGCTGTTCGGCTCGCGCAGCGCCTTGGCCTTTCTGGTGATGAGCGCCTTCTGGCTGGCCACGGCATGGCCGTCGGCGCCGGGCGGGCTGGTGCTCACCTGCGTGGTCTGCAGTTTGTTCGCCAGCCGCGAGAACGGTGCGCAGATCGGCCTGAGCTTCCTGCGCGGCATCTTGCTGGCAATCCCCGCGGCTTTTCTGGTCGGGCAAATCCTGCTGCCTCAGTGGAGCAGCTTCGCCATGCTCTGCCTGGGCATGGGCGTGCCGCTGTTTCTCGGGGCGCTGGGCATGGCTCACCCGCGCACCGGCGCCACGGCGACTTCCTATTGCCTGCACTTCATCGTGTTGGTGGCGCCGCTCAATGCGATGCAGTTCGACGTCGCCAATATGCTCAACAGCGCCCAGGCCATGCTGCTGGGCGTCGGCGCCGCGGTGATGGCGTTCCGCCTGGTGGTGATCCGCCACCCGAAATGGCTCGGTCGGCGCCTGCGCGCCGCCACCCAGAGCGACCTGGTGCGCCTTACCCGGCGTGACCTGCGGGGTGCCGACAGCTGGTTTGGTGGGCGTATGGCCGACCGCCTGATGCAACTGGCCCGGCATGCCGGCGAGCTGCCGGAGACCGAACGCAAGCGCTGGGACGATGGCCTGCATGGCCTGGATATCGGCGACGAACTGGTGCACTTGCGCATGTGTCTGGCGGTCGCCCAAGCGCCGTTGGGCAATGCCGAGCGCGAATACCTGCGACAGGTCGAGCAGATTCTCGAGCAGGGGCCTGGCCCTGGGCGTGGCGAGCGACTCGATGCCGCCAGCGAACGCTTCATGGAAGTACTGCGCCTGCAGCCCGGCAGCGACCCGTTGCGCCTGGCCATGGGCGCGGTCCTGCAATTGCAGAAAAGTTGGCGCAAGTGGTGCCGCTGGCAGGAGGAAGCCCATGGGGTTGCGTGAGTGGGCGCTGGGCGGAGTGCTGCTCAGCCCGTTTCTGGTGTACGTGTTGATGGCCCTGGTGCTGACCGGGGTGCTGCGCCTGGTGGTCCAGGCGACCCCGTTGGGACGCTGGATCTGGCATGAAGCCCTGTTCGATGCGGCATTGTTCGTTTGTGTGTTGTTCCTGGTGGTACGTCTGCTGGGGCCCTTGTAAGGAGTAAGTCGATGCGTGCAGCCGTACGTACCCTGGTCACCCTGTGCGTGGTGGCCCTTGCCGTGTTCGCCGGCTACCAGCTCTGGCAGTACTACATGCTGACCCCATGGACGCGTGATGCGCGGGTGCGGGCCGATGTGGTGGTGATTGCTCCCGACGTGTCGGGTTGGGTGCGCGAACTGAACGTGCACGACAACCAGCAGGTCAAGGCAGGCGACCTGTTGATGAGCATCGATCGCGAGCGTTTCCAGGCCGCTTTCGACCAGGCCAAGGCGGTTGCCGAAACCCGTGCCCAGCAATTGCGCCTGCGCGAACGGGAAGCCGCGCGGCGGACCGCCCTGGGGCCTGAGGCGATCAGTGCCGAGTTGCGCGAGAACGCCCAGATCAATGCGGCCATCGCTCGCGGTGAACTGGATGAAGCCAAGGCGCTGTTGCAGGTGGCGCAGATCAACCTGCAGCGTAGCGAAGTGCGTGCGCCGCGCAACGGCCATGTCACCAACTTGCGCCTGGCCCAGGGCAACTACGTCAATACCGGCGAGTCGGTAATGGCGCTGGTCGATGACGCGACGTTCTATATCCAGGCCTACTTCGAGGAAACCAAACTGCCGCGCATTCGCGTGGGCGATACCGTCAAGGTGTGGCTGATGGGCGCGGGCGAGGCGATGCCTGGCCATGTGCAAAGCATCGGTCGAGGTATCACCGACAGCAACAGCAACCCCGACAGCCAATTGCTGCCAGAGGTCGAGCCGACCTTCAACTGGGTACGCCTGGCCCAGCGCATACCGGTACGTATCCGCCTCGACGAGGTGCCGGACGGCGTCACCTTGAGTGCCGGCATGACCGCCAGCGTGCAGGTGCACGACGACCAGCCCGAGCGCTGAGGCTCGGCCGGGGCGGTCAGGCGGCGCCGGTTCGGCGCGGCGAAGGGGGCAGGCGATTCATCGGCAGATGGAAGCTGAACAGGGTCCCGTCCGCCTCGTTTGACTGCACATCCATGCGTCCACCGTGGGATATGGCAATCTGGTCGGCGATGTACAGGCCCAGGCCAAGGCCCTGGCGCGGCGTGTCCGACACCGGTCTTGAGAACGGCTGGAACAGCTGCGCCAGGGTGTGCGCGGCAATCGGTTCACCACGATTGTGCACGCTGAGCACGAACTCATCGGCTTGGATTGCAGCGCAGACCGTCACCGGGCCGCCAGGCTCGCCATGGCTCAGGGCGTTGGCGATGAGGTTGGACAGCAACTGGGTCACGCGTTCACGGTCGCACAACAAACCGCCGATGTCGCCCAGTTCCAGGATGATCTGGCGGTCCGGGTGTACCCGCTGCAGCTCCGAGGCCACGTGCTTGATGCCTTCGGCAAGGTCAGGGCAGGGCTGCAGGTTCAAGGGGATGCCGTCGCCCAGTCGGCCACGGGCGAAGTCCAGCACGTCACGTACCAGTTGCGAGCCGCGCCGCCCGCAGGTGTGGATATGACGGGCGATGGCGCGGTTCTTGTCGTCCGGCAGGCGCTGGGCCAGTAGCTCGGCGCCTGCGGTGATGGCGAACAGCGGGTTACGCAGGTCGTGGCCGAGCACGGCGATGAACTGCTCGCGCAACTCGGCCATGGCACGCTCTTCACGCAGGGCCAGCTCGGTGCGCTGGGCGTTTTCCTCGCTTTCGATCTGCAGCGAGAGCAGGCGCGCGAACGACTCCATCATCGGCTGGATGGCGCTACCCTTGAGCGACGCCGGGGTGGGGTCGAGCGCGCAGATGGTGCCGAAGAAGCGGCCATCGGTGCGCAGTACCGGCACCGAGATATAGCTTTCGAAGCGGTAGATCCGTGGCGTGTGGTGCTGGCAGTACTCTTCGTCAGCGCTGGCCTTGTCGATCACGATGGTGCGCCGCGTGTGGTGCACTTCATGGCACAGCGTGCTCTGCACATCCAGCTCACCCCCTACGCCGAGGCCGAAGCCGAGGGTGTCGAGCACTGCGCAGGCGGTCCAACTGCTGTCGGTGACGCGGGCCACGGCGGCGAAACGCATGCCGGTGGTTTCGCAGATGACCTGGAGGATGGCGGGCACGGCCTTGATACGGCCGATGGTGGCGATATCGGAAATGATGGCGTCGGTCATGTACGGTCCCAATGTTGGCGACGAACGAGTTCGAAGTACCAGTCTAGCGGGCCTGGCGGGCCATGCTGGAAAACCTTGGCAAGCGGGTTGGTAGTTACGTTAGGCTTGTTCGGCGCGTTGCCCATCAGAGGCGACCGCTCACTGCCCGGCGTGCGTCACTTTCGATTTTATTGCGAGGTTACGCGATGGCCATTACATCCCAGGATATCTGCAGCGCTGCCGACCAGCTTCAAGGCTTCGTCGGTTTTCATGGCAAGCGTGGCGAGCATATCGTGCGCTTTTCGCAGGACTCGTTCGGCATGGACGTGGCCGACGACAGCATCACCCCTTGCAGCGAATTCGTCTGGCGGCCGGTTTCCGGGGTGCGCATGAGCTTGTGCCGAGAACGCCTGGCATTGCTGCTGGAGCAGCATGTGGACGACCGCCTGCATATTGGCGAGCCACTGCGCATCTATCTACAGCGCACCGACTTGCCGGAGATCGTCGCCGAGCGAAATCTGCGCTGACAGGTCGAGGGCCGTTCAGTCGGGGTAGGCCAGCCGCAACGGGCCTGCCTCGAGCTGGGCGAAGTTGACCTGGTCGCGCCCCTGGTGCTTGGCGGTGTACAGCGCCTGGTCCGCCTGCTCCAGCCAATGCTCCGGCGATTCGAGGTCGGCGTGGAAGGCCGACAGGCCGATGCTCAGGCTGATGCGCAGTTGCGGCAGCTGCGGGTTGCGATAGGCGGCCACCTGTTCGCGCAAGCGCTCCATGGCCTGGCACGCCTGGGCCTCGTTGGTGCCTGGCAGGATCACGCAGAATTCGTCGCCGCCGTAGCGTCCGGCCTGGTCGCCTTCACGCAGGTTATGCTTGAGTTCCTCACTCATCTGGCGTAGCACGCCGTCGCCGACCACATGGCCGAAGGTATCGTTGATGGTCTTGAAATGGTCGACGTCGATCAGCGCGATTACGGCGGGCAATTGCTGCTGTTGGCAGTCCTGGAACCTGAGCAGCAGCAGATCCTTCCAGGCGCCGTGGTTGAGTAGCCCGGTCAAGCTGTCGGTGAGGCTCAGGTCACGCAGCTTGCGCTTGTGCTCGGCCAACTTGAAGGCCAACTGGTAGCAGACCAGCCCCAATGCCAGGGGGTAGAGGGTCAGCATGGGCAAGCAGGCAAACACTTGCAAAGGGGTGGCATCGGGTTGCACGTGGAAGCCGAACAGCGCCATAGACAGCAGCATGCCTGCCACTTGTGCCAACGCGCCACACACCACCAGGCGCTTGCCGCCAGCAGCTACATTGTTCATGGTCATCATCGACAACACGGTCACGCTGGGCAGCGGGTTGAACTGCATGGTGGCGGTCCAGAACCCACCCAGCAGCGAATCGAGCACCAGGTTGCGTTGTTCCGCCTGGTAGGGCGTACGTGAACGCAGCGCCCAGTAGTAGGCCACATGGGGCCAGGCCAGGCCATTGAACAGCAGCAGCGCCCAGACCCAGGGCGGCGGCGACAGCGGTTGTACCGCAGCCATGACGCTGAGCAGGCCAATGCCCAGGCCGATGATGCGCGGCAGATAGATCCGCTTGACGAAAGAAAGTCCCTTGCCGGTTCGATTGTCCATCATGGTTGTCGTTCTTCTGCTGAGGCGCCGTTTATCGCATAACTCGCGTGAATATTGTTGAACACTGCTTCATGATCGAAAAATGACCTTGCAAGCCATTTCACGGTTGATGCGACCACTGTGGGGTAAGATGAAGGCTTTCCTGCTGATTGGAGTGCTGCTGCTCATGACGCCCATGGCTACCCCTGCCGGTGAGCCGGCTCCCCAGCGCGACGGACGCTTCCACAACCAGGTCGTGCAGCCGCGTGATGGTGTGCTGAAAAAGCTGCGTATCGGGCTCAAGTACCTGTTCCTGCGCAAACCCCCCGAAACCCGCCCCGCCACACCGATCCGCATGCAAGCCATGACCCGCCAGCAGGTGCTCGATGCACCCGACCACAGCCTCTGGCGGTTGGGCCATTCCACAGTATTGCTGAAGCTGCGCGGGCGCTTCTATATAACCGACCCGGTGTTCGCCGAACGCGCATCGCCAGTGCAGTGGACTGGCCCCTTGCGCTTCCATGCGCCGCCGCTGGCGTTGGAAGAACTGCCGCCGCTGGCTGCGGTGATCCTTTCCCATGACCATTATGATCATCTGGACGAGCAGGCAATCCGGCAGCTAGCCCCCAGGACCGAGCGCTTCCTGGCCCCGTTGGGCGTTGGGGACGTGCTGATCGGCTGGGGCGTTGCGGCCGAGAAGGTGACACAGCTCGACTGGTGGCAGGAAACCGAGGTCGACGGGGTACGTTTTGTCGCCACGCCGGCGCAGCATTTTTCTGGCCGTGGGCTGTTCGACAGCAACCGGACGTTGTGGGCATCGTGGGTCATCATCGACGAACACCTGCGTGTGTTCTTCAGTGGCGACACGGGGTATTTCGACGGGTTTCGTGAAATTGGCGAACGCTTAGGCCCCTTCGATCTCACCCTTATAGAGACCGGCGCCTACAACGTGGCCTGGCCGACCGTGCACATGCAGCCCGAGCAGAGCCTGCAAGCCCACCTTGACCTGCGCGGGCGCTGGCTGTTGCCGATCCACAACGGCACCTTCGACTTATCCATCCATGGCTGGCAGGAGCCGTTCGAACGGATCCTCGCCCTCAGCCAGGAGGCCCAGGTGCGGTTGTGCACACCGCAGATGGGCGAGCGGGTGAGCCTCGACTCGCCGCATGCGGGGCAGAACTGGTGGCAGCCCATGCCCCTGCGCCAGCGCGATCACGAGCGCGAACGCTCGGTGGCCGTGCGCTGAGGTATCAACCGTCGGCGCGCTTTTCTTCCTTTAATAGCTGCGAAGGTGGCTTGCCGCTGTCGCTGCGTACTTGCGCATGGCTGATCAACGCGAAGATGAAGCTGCCGCCAATGATATTGCCCAGCAGGGTCGGCAGGGCAAACTCCAGCCAGAAACGGCTCCAGGTTTCATCGCCGGCCCATACGAGGTAGGACACTTCCACCGAGCCTACGACGATATGGGTGAAGTCCCCGAGTGCCATCAAGTAAGTGATGGTCAGAATGATCCAGATCTTGGCGTGCTCCATCGATGGGATCATCCAGACCATGGTGGCGATCATCCAGCCTGAGACGATGCCCTTGGCGACCATCTGGCTGATGTCGTTGGTCATCACCTTGCGGCCGACTTCGAGGAAAGCGACATCGGTCTTGCTATCGAAGATCGGCAGCTCGAGCATCACCCAGGCGACCAGTAGGGTGCCCGCGAGGTTGCCCAGTAGCACCACGCTCCACAGACGCAGCAGGCGGCCCAGGTTGCGTAGGGTAGGGGCAGTCATCAGTGGTAGCACGGCAGTCAGGGTGTTTTCGGTGAACAGCTGTTGGCGTGCCAGGATGACGGCGAGAAAACCGACACTGTAGCCAAGGCTGGCGATGACCTGGGCGCCTGGACTTTCGGGCAGGCGAGCGTAGAGCAAACCCATGGCCATCAGCGACAAGCCCATGGTCAGCCCGGCGGCGAGGGCCGACCACCAGAGGGCGGCGACGGTTCGTTCCAGCTCCTGATCGCCCTGGCTGCGAATGATTTCGTGGAGCACGGCGGCCCTGGGCGGCTGGTTGTGGCTGACCTCCTGTTCCTCGTCTGGGGATAGGCCGGGGGTTTTCTCGTTCTGCGCATCGCTCATGGCCGTTACGCTCTGGTGGGGGTGGTTCTCTAACAGATCGAATGTGGCGGGAATAGTTGCGGGGTGGGGGAGGGGCGCTGTGGGTTTTGTGGTGAGGGGGTAAGGGGCTCGCCGTGGAGTTTGGGGTGAGGCGGGGAGGTGTACGCCATGGCTCTTGCAGCGGCGCGTAAATCGAGCGCCGCCCGCGCGGCGCATCGCGACGCAAGGCCGCTCCCACATTTGTTGCAACGTGCCACTTTCTGTCAGGCCATGGTTGTTCGCCTTTGGCGGCACCACGAAATATCGTGGTGCGCCCGGCGCCAAAACAAATATCGCCCCGGGCCCACCAGGCTGGCAACCATGCCCTACCAGACATAATTGGCCCGAAACAGATGTGGGAGCGGCCTTGCGTCGCAATGCGCCGCGCGGGCGGCGCTCGATCTCATGGGCGCTGAAGGTGTTGTGGCGGGCCCCTGGTGGCCTCAACGCGGTCCTTTTCCCTAAATATCTGATTTTCATCAAATTACCTGTTGACGCCGTTTCGAATCTCCTTATAATGCGCACCACTTCCAGCGACAACGGAACGAAAAACTCCTTGAGATTCAACGAGTTAGATAGTTCGGTGACGCTGAAAGGGCTTCGATCAACTGATCGGCAGCGGTGAAAAAGGCAGTTGACAGCGGTTTTAAACGCTGTATTATTCGCCTCCCGCTACGAGAGATCGCAGCGAGTCAAGTGTTTGAAGCTAAACGAGTTTCTCGGAAAAAACTTCAAAATAAACGCTTGACACGAAATGAGGAAAGCGTAGAATGCGCGCCTCGGTTGAGACGAAGCGCTCTTAGCCAAACGCTCTTTAACAAATTGAATCAAGCAATTCGTGTGGGTGCTTGTGAGTACGGACTGATAGTCAAAAAGATTATCAGCATCACAAGTGACCATGCGAGAAATCACATAGTCATTTGAGATTGCTGAGCCAAGTTTAGGGTTTCTTAAAAACCCAAGCAGTATTGAACTGAAGAGTTTGATCATGGCTCAGATTGAACGCTGGCGGCAGGCCTAACACATGCAAGTCGAGCGGATGACGGGAGCTTGCTCCTTGATTCAGCGGCGGACGGGTGAGTAATGCCTAGGAATCTGCCTGGTAGTGGGGGACAACGTTTCGAAAGGAACGCTAATACCGCATACGTCCTACGGGAGAAAGCAGGGGACCTTCGGGCCTTGCGCTATCAGATGAGCCTAGGTCGGATTAGCTAGTTGGTGAGGTAATGGCTCACCAAGGCGACGATCCGTAACTGGTCTGAGAGGATGATCAGTCACACTGGAACTGAGACACGGTCCAGACTCCTACGGGAGGCAGCAGTGGGGAATATTGGACAATGGGCGAAAGCCTGATCCAGCCATGCCGCGTGTGTGAAGAAGGTCTTCGGATTGTAAAGCACTTTAAGTTGGGAGGAAGGGCAGTAAGCTAATACCTTGCTGTTTTGACGTTACCGACAGAATAAGCACCGGCTAACTCTGTGCCAGCAGCCGCGGTAATACAGAGGGTGCAAGCGTTAATCGGAATTACTGGGCGTAAAGCGCGCGTAGGTGGTTTGTTAAGTTGGATGTGAAAGCCCCGGGCTCAACCTGGGAACTGCATCCAAAACTGGCAAGCTAGAGTACGGTAGAGGGTGGTGGAATTTCCTGTGTAGCGGTGAAATGCGTAGATATAGGAAGGAACACCAGTGGCGAAGGCGACCACCTGGACTGATACTGACACTGAGGTGCGAAAGCGTGGGGAGCAAACAGGATTAGATACCCTGGTAGTCCACGCCGTAAACGATGTCAACTAGCCGTTGGAATCCTTGAGATTTTAGTGGCGCAGCTAACGCATTAAGTTGACCGCCTGGGGAGTACGGCCGCAAGGTTAAAACTCAAATGAATTGACGGGGGCCCGCACAAGCGGTGGAGCATGTGGTTTAATTCGAAGCAACGCGAAGAACCTTACCAGGCCTTGACATGCAGAGAACTTTCCAGAGATGGATTGGTGCCTTCGGGAACTCTGACACAGGTGCTGCATGGCTGTCGTCAGCTCGTGTCGTGAGATGTTGGGTTAAGTCCCGTAACGAGCGCAACCCTTGTCCTTAGTTACCAGCACGTTATGGTGGGCACTCTAAGGAGACTGCCGGTGACAAACCGGAGGAAGGTGGGGATGACGTCAAGTCATCATGGCCCTTACGGCCTGGGCTACACACGTGCTACAATGGTCGGTACAGAGGGTTGCCAAGCCGCGAGGTGGAGCTAATCTCACAAAACCGATCGTAGTCCGGATCGCAGTCTGCAACTCGACTGCGTGAAGTCGGAATCGCTAGTAATCGCGAATCAGAATGTCGCGGTGAATACGTTCCCGGGCCTTGTACACACCGCCCGTCACACCATGGGAGTGGGTTGCACCAGAAGTAGCTAGTCTAACCTTCGGGAGGACGGTTACCACGGTGTGATTCATGACTGGGGTGAAGTCGTAACAAGGTAGCCGTAGGGGAACCTGCGGCTGGATCACCTCCTTAATCGACGACATCAGCCTGCTGATGAGCTCCCACACGAATTGCTTGATTCAAGAAGTTGAAGACGATCAAGACCCTATATAGGTCTGTAGCTCAGTTGGTTAGAGCGCACCCCTGATAAGGGTGAGGTCGGCAGTTCAAATCTGCCCAGACCTACCAATATGCGGGGCCATAGCTCAGCTGGGAGAGCGCCTGCCTTGCACGCAGGAGGTCAGCGGTTCGATCCCGCTTGGCTCCACCACGTTTGCTGTAACGCGTAGTACTTGATCAGAACTTAGAAATGAACATTCGTGAATGAATGTTGATTTCTGGCTTTTGTCAGATCGTTCTTTAAAAATTCGGATATGTGATAGATATAGACTGAACACCAGTTTCACTGCTGGTGGATCAGGCTAAGGTAAAATTTGTGAGTTCTGCGCGAAAGCGCAACGTACGAATTTTCGGCGAATGTCGTCTTCACAGTATAACCAGATTGCTTGGGGTTATATGGTCAAGTGAAGAAGCGCATACGGTGGATGCCTTGGCAGTCAGAGGCGATGAAAGACGTGGTAGCCTGCGATAAGCTTTGGGGAGTCGGCAAACAGACTGTGATCCAGAGATCTCTGAATGGGGGAACCCACTCAGCACAAGCTGAGTATCTTGTACTGAATACATAGGTGCAAGAGGCGAACCAGGGGAACTGAAACATCTAAGTACCCTGAGGAAAAGAAATCAACCGAGATTCCCTTAGTAGTGGCGAGCGAACGGGGACCAGCCCTTAAGTTGATTTGAGATTAGTGGAACGCTCTGGAAAGTGCGGCCATAGTGGGTGATAGCCCCGTACACGAAAATCTCTTATCAATGAAATCGAGTAGGACGGAGCACGAGAAACTTTGTCTGAATATGGGGGGACCATCCTCCAAGGCTAAATACTACTGACTGACCGATAGTGAACCAGTACCGTGAGGGAAAGGCGAAAAGAACCCCGGAGAGGGGAGTGAAATAGAACCTGAAACCGTATGCGTACAAGCAGTGGGAGCCTACTTTGTTAGGTGACTGCGTACCTTTTGTATAATGGGTCAGCGACTTATATTCAGTGGCGAGCTTAACCGAATAGGGGAGGCGTAGCGAAAGCGAGTCTTAATAGGGCGTTTAGTCGCTGGGTATAGACCCGAAACCGGGCGATCTATCCATGGGCAGGTTGAAGGTTAGGTAACACTGACTGGAGGACCGAACCGACTACCGTTGAAAAGTTAGCGGATGACCTGTGGATCGGAGTGAAAGGCTAATCAAGCTCGGAGATAGCTGGTTCTCCTCGAAAGCTATTTAGGTAGCGCCTCATGTATCACTGTAGGGGGTAGAGCACTGTTTCGGCTAGGGGGTCATCCCGACTTACCAAACCGATGCAAACTCCGAATACCTACAAGTGCCGAGCATGGGAGACACACGGCGGGTGCTAACGTCCGTCGTGAAAAGGGAAACAACCCAGACCGTCAGCTAAGGTCCCAAAGTCATGGTTAAGTGGGAAACGATGTGGGAAGGCTTAGACAGCTAGGAGGTTGGCTTAGAAGCAGCCATCCTTTAAAGAAAGCGTAATAGCTCACTAGTCGAGTCGGCCTGCGCGGAAGATGTAACGGGGCTCAAACCATGCACCGAAGCTACGGGTATCATCGTATGATGATGCGGTAGAGGAGCGTTCTGTAAGCCTGTGAAGGTGAGTTGAGAAGCTTGCTGGAGGTATCAGAAGTGCGAATGCTGACATGAGTAACGACAATGGGAGTGAAAAACTCCCACGCCGAAAGACCAAGGTTTCCTGCGCAACGTTAATCGACGCAGGGTTAGTCGGTCCCTAAGGCGAGGCTGAAAAGCGTAGTCGATGGAAAACAGGTTAATATTCCTGTACTTCCAGTTATTGCGATGGAGGGACGGAGAAGGCTAGGCCAGCTTGGCGTTGGTTGTCCAAGTTTAAGGTGGTAGGCTGAGATCTTAGGCAAATCCGGGATCTCAAGGCCGAGAGCTGATGACGAGTTGCCTTTAGGCGACGAAGTGGTTGATGCCATGCTTCCAAGAAAAGCTCCTAAGCTTCAGATAACTGGGAACCGTACCCCAAACCGACACAGGTGGTTAGGTAGAGAATACCAAGGCGCTTGAGAGAACTCGGGTGAAGGAACTAGGCAAAATGGCACCGTAACTTCGGGAGAAGGTGCGCCGGTGAGGGTGAAGCACTTGCTGCGTAAGCCCACGCCGGTCGAAGATACCAGGCCGCTGCGACTGTTTATTAAAAACACAGCACTCTGCAAACACGAAAGTGGACGTATAGGGTGTGACGCCTGCCCGGTGCCGGAAGGTTAATTGATGGGGTTAGCGCAAGCGAAGCTCTTGATCGAAGCCCCGGTAAACGGCGGCCGTAACTATAACGGTCCTAAGGTAGCGAAATTCCTTGTCGGGTAAGTTCCGACCTGCACGAATGGCGTAACGATGGCGGCGCTGTCTCCACCCGAGACTCAGTGAAATTGAAATCGCTGTGAAGATGCAGTGTATCCGCGGCTAGACGGAAAGACCCCGTGAACCTTTACTATAGCTTTGCACTGGACTTTGAATTTGCTTGTGTAGGATAGGTGGGAGGCTTTGAAGTGGGGACGCCAGTTCTCATGGAGCCATCCTTGAAATACCACCCTGGCAACTTTGAGGTTCTAACTCAGGTCCGTCATCCGGATCGAGGACAGTGTATGGTGGGTAGTTTGACTGGGGCGGTCTCCTCCCAAAGAGTAACGGAGGAGTACGAAGGTGCGCTCAGACCGGTCGGAAATCGGTCGTAGAGTATAAAGGCAAAAGCGCGCTTGACTGCGAGACAAACACGTCGAGCAGGTACGAAAGTAGGTCTTAGTGATCCGGTGGTTCTGTATGGAAGGGCCATCGCTCAACGGATAAAAGGTACTCCGGGGATAACAGGCTGATACCGCCCAAGAGTTCATATCGACGGCGGTGTTTGGCACCTCGATGTCGGCTCATCACATCCTGGGGCTGAAGCCGGTCCCAAGGGTATGGCTGTTCGCCATTTAAAGTGGTACGCGAGCTGGGTTTAGAACGTCGTGAGACAGTTCGGTCCCTATCTGCCGTGGACGTTTGAGATTTGAGAGGGGCTGCTCCTAGTACGAGAGGACCGGAGTGGACGAACCTCTGGTGTTCCGGTTGTCACGCCAGTGGCATTGCCGGGTAGCTATGTTCGGAAGAGATAACCGCTGAAAGCATCTAAGCGGGAAACTTGCCTCAAGATGAGATCTCACTGGGATCTTGAATCCCCTAAAGGGCCGTCGAAGACTACGACGTTGATAGGTTGGGTGTGTAAGCGCTGTGAGGCGTTGAGCTAACCAATACTAATTGCCCGTGAGGCTTGACCATATAACACCCAAGCAATTTGCGCGCCGAGCCAAATTGTGGTGGTGAAGACGAAAGAACCGAAAATTCGGCTCACAAATTAAAAGCAGCACAAATTCACATATCCGAATTCGCTGGGCTGTCCATCTGGACATTCTGGCAACAGAATTTCTTGACGACCATAGAGCATTGGAACCACCTGATCCCATCCCGAACTCAGCAGTGAAACGATGCATCGCCGATGGTAGTGTGGGGTTTCCCCATGTGAGAGTAGGTCATCGTCAAGATTCATTTCGCAAAACCCCTATCTGCGCGAGCAGATAGGGGTTTTGTCTTTCTGCGCTAGCGATGCAGGCGCCGGCTTGCCGGTGATAATGTCCCAAGCGTATGGTGTGCCTCCTGAACAGCTACCCGTACCCGTCATGCGCTACGACCTCACCAGCCTGGACCTCTTCATCACCGTCGCCCAGGAGCGCAACCTCACCCGCGCCGCAGGCATCAAGCACCTGGCCGTCTCGGCCGTCAGCAAACGCATCAGCGAGCTGGAGGCCCAGATCGGTTCGCCGCTGCTGATTCGCAATGCCCGTGGTGTCGAGTTGACCCCGGCCGGCCAGTCGCTGCTGTTCTACGCACGCCAGCTCAAGCAGACCATGGCCCAGCTCGACAATGAGCTCAGTGAGTTCGCCGCCGGTGTCAAAGGCCATATCCGTATCCATGCCATCACCTCGGCGCTGTCGCAGTTCCTCCCCCAGGACGTGGCTGGCTTTGCCGAGCGCTACCCGCAGATCAAGTTCGATATCGAAGAGCGGGTCGGCTCGGCGGTAATTCGTGCGGTTGCCGATGGCAGGGCGGATTTGGGCATCATTGCCTCGCATACTCCCGCCCAAGGCTTGGAAACCCTCCCATATCGCCACGACGAACTGACGCTGGTGGTGCCAGGCAACCACCCCTTGGCATCGCTCAAATCGGTGCAGTTCAACGAGTTGATCGAGCACGAGTTCGTTGGCCCCCACCTCGACAGCTCCTTGCATGCCCTGCTGACCCGCGAGGCCGACAAGCTCGGCCAATCGCTGAAGCTGCGCATCCGCATCAGCAGCTTCGACTGCATGTGTCGCATGGTCTCGAACGGCCTCGGTCTGGCAGTGCTGCCACGCAGCGTGGTCGAGCCTTATTTGCGCAGCTATCGGCTCAAGCGCGTGGTATTGAACGAACCCTGGGCGCGTCGCTCGCTGTTGCTGGTCCTGCGCAAGGATGAGGCCGCCGCGCCGACCCTGCGAACCTTCATCGATCACCTCAGTCAACCCGTCGACTAACCCCGTCGAGCGTTCTCCATTGGAGAACGCTGCCGTGGTAATTGATCAATTTTCACCAGCGCCTCTGCCCCCTAGTATCGCCTTATCCGTTGAGCCCGACGTCTACGTCATGGCCAACCACAACGATAAGAAACCGAGCGATACGCGCATGACCGACACTGCCCGCGACCTGATGAGTACCCTCGAGATCGACCAGGCGCAATTCGTCTACATCGATCTGAAAAAGCTGCTAAGCGCCAGCCAGCTGCAACGTCTGCCTTACTCCATTCGCATCCTTCTGGAGAATGTCGCCCGTTGCACTCCCGACGCGCTGGCACCCGTGCTGGCCCGAGCCATCGGTCTAGGCCCGGATTGCGAAGTACCCTTTCAGCCCAACCGCCTGATGTTCCACGACACCACCTGCCTGCCAGCCCTGGCCGACTTCGCCGGCATGCGTGACGTGGTCGCCGAGCTCGGTGGCGATCCCAGCGCCATGAATCCGCAGATCCCCGCCGTGCTGACCATCGACCACTCGGTGATCGTCGAGCGATACGCCGAAGCCGATGCCGTCGAGCAGAACCTGGACATCGATTTCCGCCGCAACAGCGAGCGCTATCGCTTCATCAAGTGGGCGCAGAAGAGCCTCGACAATTTCGGTGTGATCCCGCCAGGCACCGGCATCATCCATCAGATGAACATGGAAGCTCTGGCTAAGGTGGTGTGGGAAAGCCGCACCGAAGACGGCCAGCGGCTGCTGCATCCCGACGACATGGTCGCCACCGACAGCCATACCCCGATGATCAACGCCATCGGCGTGCTCGGCTGGGGTGTGGGTGGCTTGGAAGGGCAGGCCGCGATGGTCGGCGAACCGGTGCCGATCAACTTTCCCAAGGTCATCGGCTTGCGGGTCGTCAACGCCTTGCGCCCGGGCGTGACCGCTACCGACCTGTCCCTGCATGTAGCCGAGATCCTTCGCCAGCGGTCGGTGGTCGGCAAGTTTGTCGAGTTCACCGGCCCTGGGCTGTCGAGCCTTGGCTGGGCGGCCCGCGGCACAGTGGCCAACATGGCCCCTGAGTATGGCGCGACCGTAGTCTTCTTCCCGTTCGACGATCAGACCCTGGACTACCTGCAGCTCACCGGCCGCAGCGCCGAACTGTGTTTGCAGGCCGCGACCTACATGCACACCCAGGGCCTGCACCGACGCGACGACCTCCCCGAACCCGAGTTCGACGAACTGATCGAGCTGGACCTCGCCAGTATCGAGCCGAGCGTTGCCGGCCCGTACCAGCCACACCAACGCCAGCCGCTGTCGGCTGCCGGCGCGTCGTTCCGCGAACAAGTGCTCGGTGGTGCGAATCTGATTGCCGGCCCTTCCGAGCAACAGTTCTTCGAGCCTACCTTCAAGACCCCGATCAGCCACGGCGCGGTAGTGCTCTCGGCCATTACCAGTTGCACCAACACCGCCAACCCGGCGCAGATGATCCAGGCCGGCCTGCTGGCCCGTAACGCCCGGCGCCTGGGCCTGCAACGCAAACCCTGGGTCAAGACCTCGCTGTCGCCCGGTTCTCAGGTGGTAGCCGACTACCTCGCCGAAGCCGACCTGCTGCAAGACTTTTCCGCGCTCGGTTTCGACCTGGCCGGTTTCGGCTGCATGACCTGCATCGGCAACTCCGGCAAGCTCGAAACACATGTCGAGGCCTTTGCCGATCAAGGCCTCAAGGGCGTGGTGGTGCTCTCCGGCAACCGCAACTTCGAAGGCCGGGTGAACCCCAAGGTGCCCGCCGGTTACCTGGCTTCGCCCGCACTGTGCGTAGCGTTTGCCATCTCCGGGCGTATCGACACCGACCTGACCCGCGAAGCGCTTGGCGAGGATGCCAACGGCAAGCCGGTCTACCTGCATGACCTGATGCCAAGCGACAACGAAGTGGCTGCCCTGGTCGCCCAAGTAGTCAAACCCGAGTTCTTCCGCCAACGCCTGGCAACGGTCTGGGACGGTACACACCATTGGCAGGCCCTGTCTGCCGAAGGCAGCGTGCAGTTCCCCTGGGACGCCGCGTCCACCTACCTGCGCCGCCCGCAGTACCTGGCCGAGGTCAAGGCGCAGGCCAACCCCAGCCTGGCGATCCACGGTGCCCGCGCGCTGATGGTACTGGGTGACAACGTGACCACCGACCACATTTCCCCTGCCGGGGCGATCCCCGCCGACAGCCTGGCCGGGCAATGGCTGCTCGAACGCGGCGAGGACCCTCAGGACCTCAACCAGTACTCCACTCGTCGTAGTAACCACGAAGTCATGCTGCGCGGCGCGTTCACCAACAAGTCGGTGCGTAACCGCTTGCTCGGTGACCTGCAGCCCGGTGTCGGTGCCTGGGCCTGGAACGCCGACCACAGCCAGTGCCTGCCACTGTTCGAGGCCGCGCAGAGCTATGCCGGCACGCCGCTGGTGGTGTTTGCCGGTATCAACTACGGCGCCGGCTCCAGCCGCGACTGGGCAGCCAAGGCCCAGGCCCTGCTCGGCGTGCGTGCAGTGGTCGCGCGTAGCATCGAGCGCATCCATCGCAGCAACCTGATCGGCATGGGCGTGCTGCCGCTGCTGTTCCCGCAAGGGCAGGGCGTGGACGACCTGCAGCTCGATGGCAGCGAGCGCTTCGACTTCATCGGCCTGGATGAGCTGACGGTGGGCGAGAACCGCATTCGCCTGCAGATCCTGCGTGCCGATGGTCGTCGCGACGAGGCCGAGTTGGTGGCGCGCCTCGATTCGCAGCAGGAGATCCGTTACCTGGCCAACGGTGGCGTGCTGCCCTACGTGATCCGCAAGGTGGTGCGACGCACGCGCGCTTGACCCTTTATCAGAGGCCCCGCCTGGGGCCGCCCTGTACTCCTCACAACAACAAAAAAGGAAGACAGCATGCAAGGCGACGATCAGGGCGCGGCAACGCGCCTGCCTGAAGCCCAAGCGGGGCTGCACCGACGCACCTTCATTCAACAGCTGAGTGCTGCGGCCGGTGTGTCGCTGCTCGGCACGCTGCTGCCGCCGGGGATCGCCCTGGCCGCTGGCAGCCAGGATTCCAACGTATCCGCAAATGGGAGAACAACCCCTATGTACGCCTATGTCGGCTCTCGCACCACCCGCGAGCGCAATGCCCGGGGCGACGGCATCACGGTCTATCGCCTGGACCAGCAAGCCGGCACCTTGGACAAGGTCCAGGTGGTCGGCGATCTGGTAAATCCATCGTTCCTGGCGCTGAATCGCGCTGGCAACCGCCTCTACACCGTGCATGGCGATCTCAGCGAAATCAGCGCCTTCGCCGTCGACAAAGCCAGCGGCAAGCTCAGCTTTCTCAACCGCCAGAGCTGCGAGGGCAAGAACCCGGTGCACCTGGCACTGGATCCGAGCGAGCGCTTCCTGGTGGTATCCAACCATATCGGTGGCAGCCTGGCCGTGCTCAACGTCGAGCAGGATGGCCGTCTGGGCAGCCTCAACCAGTTGCTCAAGCTCGAAGGCCCGACCGGCCCACATCGCGTCGAGCAGCCCTTCGCCAAACCACACTTCAATCCTTTCGACGCTTCGGGCAATTTCGTCCTGGTGCCGGACAAAGGGCTGGACCGGGTGTTCAGCTTCCGCTTCGACAACGGCAAGCTGTTCCCCGCCGATCAGCCGTTCGTTACCACCCGCGAGGGCGCCGGCCCACGGCACCTGGCGTTGCACCCGAAGGCGCCGCTGGCCTATGTGGTCAACGAGCTGGACTCGACCGTCACCACCTACCGCTTCGACCCGCTGAGCGGCGCATTGCACCCGCTGCAGATTCTTTCCTCGTTGCCGGCGAGTTTCACCGGCAACAGCCGCGCCTCGGAAATCGAAGTCGACCGCAGTGGCCGCTTCCTGTACGCCTCCAACCGCGGCTACGACAGCATCGCGGTGTACGCCATCGATGCCCAGAGCGGCCTGCTGAGCCTGGTCGAGGTAGAGCCGACTGCCGGCAAGACCCCACGCTTCTTTGCCCTGACCCCCAACCAGCGCTTCGTCTTCGCCCTCAACGAAGACAGCGACAGCATCATTGCCCTGGCAGTCGATGCGCAGCACGGACGCTTGAGCAAGACCGGGTTCTCGGTTTCGACCGGTAGTCCGGTGTGCATGGTTTTTTCTGCCTGAACCGTGCTGCACAGATAACAATGACAAGGGGCGGGCCATGGCCTGCCCCACAGTGAGGTCGCCATGAACAACAACAAGACAGTCGATGAGCAGGCAACGGTGCGCAAAGTCACCCTGCGCATCATTCCTTTCATGTTCCTGCTCTACATCGTTTCCTACCTGGACCGCGCCAACATCGGCTACGCCGCGTTGGAAATGAACAAGGAACTCGCCCTGACCAGCGAGGCCTTCGGTTTCATTTCTGGGATCTTTTTCATCGGCTACTTTCTGTTCGAAGTGCCGAGCAACGTGATGCTCAACAAGTACGGCGCGCGGGTGTGGATCGCTCGCATCCTGGTGACCTGGGGCGCCATCGCGGCCGCCACCGCGTTCGCCCAGACCGCCAACCAGCTGTATGTGTTGCGGTTCTTCCTGGGGGTGGCCGAAGCTGGCTTCTTCCCCGGCGTGATCGTCTACCTGACCTACTGGTTCCGCTCCAAGGAACTAGCCACCACCGTGGCGCTGTTCACCGCAGCGATCCCGGTCAGCTATATCATCGGTGCGCCGCTTTCGACCTGGATCATGGATAACATCAAGTGGCTCGACTGGAGCGGCTGGCGCTGGATGCTGTTCCTCGAAGGCGTGCCGGCGGTGTTCCTCGGTGTGGCCTGCTTCTTCTTCCTCACCGACAAGCCCGAGCAGGCCAAGTGGTTGAGCCAAGCCGAGAAGGACTGGCTGCTTGCCGAGCTCGAGCGCGATCGCCAGAGCCGCAAGAACGTCAAGCGCCTGAGCGTGTTCAAGACCATGGTCAACCCCAAGGTGCTTTACCTGGCGTTCATCTATTTCGTCTACCAGTGCGGCAGCCTCGGCGTCGGTTACTGGATGCCGCAGATCATCAAGGGCTTCTCCAGCAGCCTGACCCACACCCAGATCGGCCTGATCGCCATGCTGCCGTACATCGTCGCGACGATCCTGATGGTGCTGTGGTCGCGCAGCTCCGACCGACGCGACGAGCGCAAGCTGCACTCGGCCATACCGCTGGCGGTGGCGGCGCTGGGCCTGGTGGGCGCGGCGATGCTGCCCAGCCCCGTGGCCTCGATGGCGATGATCTGTGTTGCGCTCACCGGGCTTTACAGCTTCAAGTCGCCATTCTGGGCGCTGCCGACGTTGTTCCTCGACCGAGCCACCGCTGCCGTGTCGATCGCCGTGATCAACTCCATTGGCAACCTCGGCGGCTTCGCTGGGCCGTCGCTGATCGGTGTGGTGAAGGGCCAGAGCGGCAGCGCTGCGACCGGCCTGATGTTCCTCAGCGCGCTGCTGCTGGTGGCTTTCCTGATGACGGTGCTGATGCGCGTGGGCAACAAGGAACTGGATCCCCCGGTACCGGCCTCCGCGCACTGACCCTCGAATCCCCTTCGAACCTGTAGGAGCCGGCTTGCCGGCGAAGGGGCCGCGACGCGGCCTCTGGTTTCCTGTCGCCCATACGGACCCGCCAGATGCACAACAACAAGAACATCCTGCGTACCCTGATTTCCCTGTCCCCCTGCCTGCTGGCCAGCCCCGTCGACGCCGCAGGCTTTTTCGACGACAGCAAGGCCAGCCTGCAACTGCAGAACTACTACTTCAACCGCGACTTTCGTGATGGTGCCGGACAGTCCAAGCGTGAAGAGTGGGCCCAGGGCTTTCTCTTCGATTTTCGCTCTGGTTACACCCCTGGCACCGTCGGCTTCGGCCTGGACGCCCTGGGCATGCTCGGCATCAAGCTCGACTCCAGCCCGGACCGCGCCGGTTCCGGTTTGCTGCCGGTGCATGACGATGGTCGCGCCGCCGATGAGTTCAGCCGCCTGGGCCTGACCGCCAAGGTCAAGGTCTCGGCCAGCGAGCTCAAGTACGGCACGCTGATCCCCAAGCTGCCGACCGTGCAGGCCAACACCGGTCGCATCTTGCCGCAGACCTTCGAGGGTGGCTTGTTCACCGCCAGGGAGATCGACGGCCTGACGTTTACTGCTGCACGCTTCGACCGAATGACCGATCGCGACTCGACCAACGCCACGAAGATCACCCTGAACAACAAGAACCGGCGCTTTGCCGGAGCAGTGGAGGGGGATGATTACTGGGTCGGCGGTGCTGATTATGCGCTAGGCAAGCAACTGACCCTGAGTTACCAGTACGCCGAGCTGCAGGATGTGTACCGGCAGAATTTCTTCGGTATCAACCATGTGTGGAACGTTGGCCCCGGCAAGCTCAAGAGCGATCTGCGCTACATGCTCAGCGAGGACGCCGGTAACGCCCGGGGTGGCAACATCGACAGCGGCGCGCTGAGCGGAATGTTCACCTACAGCCTGGGCGGTCATGCCTTTGCCCTGGGGTTGCAGAAGATGAATGGCGAAACCTCCATGCCGTTCCTCAACGGCACCGACCCGTACCTGACCAACTACATCCAGATCAACGACTTCGCCGAACCCGGCGAGCGCTCCTGGCAGTTGCGCTACGACTACGATTTCGCCGCAGTGGGCATGCCTGGCCTGAGTTTCATGACCCGCTACGTCAAGGGCGACCATGCCGATGCCGCCACCCTGGCAGGTGAGGGCCGTGAGTGGGAGCGCAATACCGATATCGCCTATGTGATCCAGAGCGGGCCCTTGAAGAATGTCGGCGTTCGCTGGCGTAATGCCGCCTATCGTTCCAACTTTGCCCGTGGCGCCGACGAGAACCGCCTGATCGTGTCCTACACCCTGCCTATCTGGTGAAGTCTTTCGCGGGCAAGCCCGCTCCCGCAGGGATTGCGCAAATCCTGTGGGAGCGGGCTTGCCCGCGAAGAGGCCCGCCGAGACAACGGAGAACTCCATGCCCATCGCCATCACCCCCGAACTCCTCGCCGAACTTGCCCCCGGCGGCATCCTCACCGCCGCCATCAACTTCGGCAACCCGGTCCTCGCCCAGCGCGGCCCAGACGGCGAACCCCAAGGCGTCTCGGTCGCCCTGGCCAAGGCCCTCGCCGAAGAACTCGGCGTCACCCTGCGCATGCGCACCTACGATGCCGCCGGCAAAGTCTTCGCCGACCTCGAGCAAGGCGCCTGGAACCTGGCCTTCCTCGCCATCGAACCGGTACGCGAAGCGCAGATCGCCTTCAGCGAGCCCTACGTGCTGATCGAAGGCACCTACCTGGTCAAGCGCGACGCCCCGTACCAGCACGTCGACGACCTCGACCAGCCAGGTTTGCGCCTGGCGGTGGGCAAGGGTGCGGCCTACGACCTGTTCCTCAGCCGCACCTTGCAGCACGCCGAACTGGTGCGCGCCGACACGTCCGCCGCTGCCGTCGATCAATTCTTCGAAGAAAACCTCGACGCGGCGGCCGGTGTACGGCAGCCTTTGCACAAGGCCGCAGAAGCCGATCCGCGCTACCGCGTGCTGGACGGTGCATTCACTGCCATCCGCCAGGCCATGGCGGTACCGCGTGGGTGCGACAATTCGGCTGAATTTGTACGTGACTTTATCGAACGTTGCCTACGTCAAGGATTTGTTCGGGGGGCTCTGCTTGCCACCGGACAATCCGACGTCAGCGCACCGCGCTGAAGACTCCTGGATTCACCACCGCAATATCACTTGAGGTTACAAGCAAGATGGCCAAGGCCGCCGATGTCGTTGTGCAATGCCTGGAAAACGAAGGTGTCGAGTATGTGTTCGGCATTCCTGGTGAGGAAAACCTCGACCTGCTGGAATCCCTGCGCAAGTCGAAGATCAAGCTGGTACTGACCCGCCACGAGCAGTCCGCGGGCTTCATGGCCGCCACCTATGGCCGCCTGACCGGCAAGACCGGCGTCAGCCTGTCGACCTTGGGCCCTGGTGCGACCAACCTGGTGACCGCCAGTGCCTACGCCTATCTCGGCGGCATGCCGATGATGATGATCACCGGCCAGAAGCCGATCAAGAAGTCCAAGCAAGGCCGTTTCCAGATCATCGACGTGTGCGGCATGATGGACCCCATCACCAAGTACACCCACCAGTTCGCCTCGGCCGACAACATTCCGGCGCGCATGCGTGAAGCCTTCCGCCTGGCCGAAGAAGAGAAGCCGGGCGCCGTGCACCTGGAGCTGCCGGAAGACATCGCCGCCGAGCAGACCGATGCCCTGCCGATCCCGCGTAGCTTGCACCGTCGCCCGCTGGCCGAGCACGTGGCCATCGAAGCCGCCGTCGAGAAGCTGCAGAAGGCCCGCAGCCCGATCCTGGTGATCGGTGCCGGCGCCAACCGCAAGATGACCGCCAAGGTCCTCAAGCAACTGATCGACAACACTGGCATCCCGTTCATCACCACCCAGATGGGTAAAGGCGTGGTCGACGAGCGTCACCCACGCTTCCTCGGCAACGCTGCGCTGTCGTCCGGTGACTTCGTTCACCGCGCCATCGAAGCGGCCGACCTGATCATCAACATCGGCCACGACGTGATCGAGAAGCCGCCATTCTTCATGGTCCGTGGCGGCACCGAAGTCATTCACATCAGCTTCCGCTCGGCTGAGGTCGATGCCGTGTATTTCCCCCAGGTCGAAGTGATCGGCGACATCGCCAACGCCGTGTGGCAGATCGGCGAAGCGCTGGGCGACACCTCGCACTGGGACTTCACCCGCCTGCTGGCGATCCGCGAAGCCAACGAAGTGCAGATCGCCGAAGGCGCCGATGACGACCGCTTCCCGGTCTACCCGCAGCGCCTGGTCGCCGACATCCGTCGCGTGCTGCCGTCCGAAGGCATCGTGGCCCTGGACAACGGCATCTACAAGATCTGGTTCGCCCGCAACTATAAGGCGCACAAGCCCAACACCGTGCTGCTGGACAACGCCTTGGCGACGATGGGCGCTGGCCTGCCATCGGCCATGGCGGCGCACCTGGTGTACCCGGATCGCCCGGTGATCTCGGTGTGTGGCGACGGCGGCTTCATGATGAACAGCCAAGAGCTGGAAACCGCAGTCCGCCTGGGCATGCACATCACCGTGGTGATCCTGCGTGACGACGGCTACGGCATGATCCGCTGGAAGCAGGCCAACATGGGCTTCACCGATTTTGGCCTGGACTATGGCAACCCGGACTTCGTCAAGTACGCCGAAGCCTACGGTGCCAATGGCCACCGCGTCGAAAGCGCCGAGGCCTTGCTGCCGCTGCTCGAGCACTGCATCAAGACCCCAGGCGTGCACGTGATCGACTGCCCGGTCGACTACAGCGAGAACGACCGCATCCTCAACAGCGAGCTGCGTGAGCGCGCGCTGGCGGTGTAAGGCCTGATCCCGGCAAGCCGGCTCCAGCAGGAGCCGGCTTGCCGGCGATGCTTTTGTGCTAGGGTGCAGGCAAATCTGCCTTCCAGGACACCCACCCATGCTCCCCGCGCTCAGCGACAAAGAACTCGACCGCCTCGAAGACCTGCTGATCACCTACGGCAACGACTATTCGGTGCTCAACCTGGCCGAGCTCAACGGTTTCTTCACCGCCCTGGCCAGTTCCCCGACCCGCATCAATCCCGAGCAATGGCTGCCTGCCGTGGCCGGTGGCAAGGTCCCCAAATTCAAGAAACCCGCCCACGAAGAGGCCTACACGGCACTGATGCTGCGTTATGCCCATCAGATCGGCGAAACCCTGGCCGACGACCTTGAGCACTTCGAGCCGCTGTTCGAGCAGAGCGAAGCCGAGGAGGGGCCGGCAGTGATCATGGAAGAGTGGTGCTTCGGCTACATGCGCGGTACCCAGGTGGCCGGTTGGGGCGAACTGCCGCCCGAGCAGGACCGCTTGCTCAAGGCCATTTCGCTGCATGGGTTGGAAGACAATTTCGAAGTGCTCGATGCCATGAGTTTCGATGAACTGCAGGCGTGTGTGCCGCAGGTGGTCGAGGCGTCGCGGGGACTGTACCGGTACCAGAAGCAGCAGCGGCACTGAGCCGACAGGATTATTTCGCTTAGCGAAATTATGGATTGCTCCCGGCGCTGATTCTACTGCCAGCGGAACGGGCGCAGCATGGCTCCTGACCCGCACCAGCCCGGTGCCGCCCAGGAGCCCGATCATGATCAAACTCTACAACTTCCCCAAGTCCGGCCACGCCCATCGCATCGAGCTGATGCTGTCGCTACTCGAACTGCCTGCCGAGCTGGTGTTCGTCGACCTGGCCAAGGGGGCGCACAAACAGCCGGACTTCCTGGCCTTGAATCCGTTCGGCCAGGTGCCGGTGCTGGATGACAACGGCACGGTCCTCGCCGACTCCAACGCCATCCTCGTCTACCTTGCCAGCACCTACGATGCGCGTGGCCAATGGTTGCCCCGCGACCCGCTCGGCGCCGCCCGGGTGCAGCGCTGGCTGTCGGTCGCCGCCGGGCCGTTGGCCTTCGGCCCGGCTGCCGCCCGCCTGGTCACGGTGTTCGGCGCCTCGTTCAACAGCGACGAAGTCATCGCTCGCGCTCACACCCTACTCAAGGTCATGGACGCGGAGCTTGGCAAGACCCCGTTCCTGGTCGGCAACGAGCCCACCATTGCCGATATCGCCAACTACTCTTACATCGCCCATGCCCCTGAGGGCAATGTCTCGCTGGACGCTTATCCCAACGTGCGCGCCTGGTTGGCACGCATCGAAGCGCTGCCGGGCTTCGTCGGCATGCCGCGTACCGCCGTGGGTCTGGAGACCCGCGCCTGAGCCATTCTCCCAGTGAGGTGTACGGCCATGCAGCAGATTCCCAAGCCTGACCTTTCGCCCTGGCATGTCGGCGAAAAACGCCTGCAGGAACGCGCCGGTGTAGCGCAGCGCATGGAGGCGTTCGGGCAGAAGGTCATCCGTGACCACATGCCCGACCAGCACCGGACCTTCTTCCAGCAATTGCCGTTCATGGTCGCCGGCACCGTGGATGCCGCTGGCCGGCCTTGGGCGACCCTGCTCGAGGGGCCGGAAGGTTTCGTCGAATCGCCCGACCCGAGGCAGTTGCTGATCCACGCCGCACCCGGCAGCGAAGACCCGGCGGCTGCGGGCCTGGCGGCGGGGGAGGCCATCGGCCTATTGGGCATCGAGTTGCATACGCGGCGGCGCAACCGCCTCAATGGCGTGCTGCAGGCGTCGGCTGACGGCCTGCTGCAGGTGCGGGTGCAGCAGTCTTTTGGCAATTGTCCCCAGTACATCCAGCTGCGTGATTATGTTCGCGTCGCGGAGCCGGCCGGCCCGCGGCAGGATTCGAGCAGCCTCGATGCGGCGGCGACGAGGATGATCGAGGGCGCCGATACTTTCTTCGTCGCCAGCTATTTCACCGATGCCAGCGGCCAGCGTGCGGTCGATGTCTCGCACCGTGGCGGGCGACCGGGCTTCGTCCGCGTCGAAGGCAATCGCCTGACCATCCCCGACTACGCCGGCAATCTGCATTTCAACACCCTTGGCAACTTGCTGGAAAACCCACGGGCCGGGCTGTTGTTCGTGGATTTTCGCAGTGGTGATGTGCTGCAGATCAGCGGACGCACCGAGGTGATCCTCGACAGCCCGCTGATCCAGGCGTTCGAGGGCGCCGAGCGGCTCTGGGTGGTGGAGGTCGAGCAGGTGGTGAGGCGTCCCGCGGCGCTGTCGCTGCGCTGGACGTTCCATGAATATGCGCCCACCAGCCTGCTCACCGGAACCTGGCGCGAGGCCGAGCAGCGCCTCCAGCAGCAGCGCCGCGAACGCCAGTGGCTGGGCTGGCAGGTGGTGCGCATCGAGCAGGAAAGCCGGGACATCCGCTCCTTTCACCTGGCGACGGACACGCCTGTGGCATTCGTGCCAGGCCAGCACATACCGGTGCGTATCGCCTTGCCGGGGCAGGCTCCGCTGATCCGAACCTACAGCCTCTCCAACGCGCCATCGGACGGCCAGCTGCGGATCAGCGTCAAAGCGCAAGGGCCGGCTTCGCGCTACCTGCATGAACACATCGAGGTGGGTGACAGGCTTGAAGTGCGCTTGCCCATGGGCAGCTTCATCCTCGATAGCCACAGCCCCCGACCCTTGGTACTGATAGGTGCCGGGGTGGGCATCACGCCGCTGATCGCCATGCTCCGCGAACAGTTGGCGGGGGGCACCGCCCGGCCTATCTACCTGTTCCACGGCGCCCGTAGCCTGGCCGACCTGCCGTTCCAGAAGGAGCTTGCCGCCTTGCAACAGCGCGCCGGTGGCCTGCTGCGCCTGCACCGTTCGCTGAGCCAACCGGAGCCAGACGCTGTGCCGGGGCGTGATTACGAGCATGCAGGCCGCCTCGGTATCGAGCAGGTCAAGGCGAACCTGGCACTGGACGATTACGACTTCTACCTGTGCGGGCCAGGGGCGTTCACCCAGGACCTCTATGAAGGTTTGCGCACCGTGGGGGTGGCGGATGGTCGAATCCACGCCGAGGCGTTCGGCCCTTCCACGCTGCGGCGTCATGGCGATGGCGATCAGCCGACCCTGCAACAGCCTCCCGCTGCCAGCGAAGCCGTACCGGTGTATTTCGCAGGGTCCGCCAAGGAAGCGCGTTGGGCGCCCGGCAGCGGTACCTTGCTGGAGCTGGCCGAGGCCCGTGGGCTCGCCCCCGAGTTCAGTTGCCGGGGTGGCTCGTGCGGCACCTGCCGGACCAAGTTGATCAGTGGCCAGGTGCATTACCCCAACCCGCCGGCCGAGCTGCCGCCAGACGCCGAGGTGCTGATTTGCTGCGCCGTGCCGGCGAGCAGCGAGCAGCCGTTGGTGCTGGATATCTGAGACGACCTCATGCAGCGTGGATAAGGGATAATCTCCAAACCTTTGATGCCCTGGAGGCGGCATGGACCATATCCACCTGATGCGTGTGTTCGTGGCGGTCGGCGAGCTCGAAAGCTTCGCCGCCGCCGCCCGTCGCCTGGCCATTTCAGCGGCGGCGGTGACCCGCGCGGTCGGGGCGCTGGAGGAAAGCCTCGGGGTCAAGTTGCTGCTGCGCACCACGCGCAGCGTGCGCCTGACCGAGGCCGGCAGCCGCTACCTGGAAGACAGCCGCAACATCCTCGCCAGCCTGCGCGAGGCCAATGAGGCTGCCGCGGGGGTCAATGCCGCGCCACGTGGCAACCTGGCGGTGACCGCGCCGATGCTGTTCGGCAAGTTTTTCGTCATGCCCTGCATCGTGCGCTACCTGCAGACCTATCCGGAGGTGGACGTCTCGGCGTTGTTTCTCGACCGGGTGGTGAACTTGGTGGAGGAGGGCATGGACGTTGCGGTGCGTATCGGCCCGTTGCCCGATTCCGGGCTCAAGGCGCGCCAGGTAGGCCAGGTACGCCGGTTGCTGTGCGCATCGCCCGACTACCTGGCACGCCATGGTACGCCGCGCCATCCCAGCGAGCTGGCGCAACATGCGTTGATCGCCGCCAACGGCGTGGGCGCGGGCCTGGAGTGGAAATTCCGCGAAGCTCAGGTACCGCTGTCGGTCCGCGTCAAACCGCGGCTGAACGTCACCAGCAACGATGCGGCGATCGCTGCCGCCACTGCCGGCCTGGGCATTGCCCACCTGCTGTCCTACCAAGTGGCCGATGACCTGGTCGCCGGGCGTTTGCGCACGGTACTCGAAGACTTCGAGGAGACCCCCTGGCCGATCCATGTGCTGCACCGCGAGAGCAAGTACGGCTCGGCCAAGGTACGGGCCTTCATCGACTTGCTGGTGAGCATGCTGGGCGAGCACCGCTACCTGAACTGAGGCGCGCGCGTTGGGGCGGCGGTGTCTGCCTCGCGGGCAAGCCCGCTCTCATAGAACAAACATAACTCATTGATTTAGCGGGGATCTGTGGGAGCGGGCTTGTCCCGCGAACACCGCGAAGCCGGTGCCATCCACCGCGTCGCCCCATTCGCGGGACAAGCCCGCTCCCACAGGTACCCCGCTGTATCTGCTTCGCCGCCAAGCCAGCGGCACGTTCTATTCGTCTATTCCCAATATGTGGGATGCATGTTTATATATTGGTATTTCCCCGCGCCTAGGTTTATAGTCCCGCTCACTCACTGCCAAGAACAGAACAGGTGAAGCGATGCAGGCGCAATTGATCGCGCTCGATTGGGGAACGACCTCCCTCCGTGCTTACAAACTGGCCCAGGACGGGCAGGTGCTCGCCCAGCGCTCGCTGACGTCGGGCATCATGCAGTTGCCCAAGACGCCCCGCCTTGTCGCCGGCCAGCCGTGCAGCGACGGCTTCGAGTTGGCGTTCGACGACGCCTGTGGCGACTGGCTCGACGCCCAGCCGGAGCTGCCGGTGATCGCCTGCGGCATGGTCGGCAGCGCGCAGGGCTGGCGCGAAGCGGCTTACCGCGAGACGCCCGCCAACGTCGCCACGTTGGGCTCCTCCCTGCAGATCGTGCGCAGCCGCCGCGGCACCGAGGTGCATATCGTCCCCGGCGTGATCCAGCGCTCGACGCTGCCGAACGTGATGCGTGGTGAAGAAACCCAGGTGCTCGGTGTTTTGCACAGCGTCTCCGGCGAGGCGGCCGGTGACCTGCTGATCGGCCTGCCGGGCAGCCATTCGAAATGGGTGCAGGTGGCCGAAGGCTGCATTGAACGCTTCGATACCTTCATGACGGGCGAGGTATTCGCCGTGCTCAGCGAACACAGCATCCTCGGCCGCACCCAGCAGCGCGGCCAGGGCTTCGACGCCGCTGCATTCGACCGCGGCGTGCAGGTGGCCCTGTCGGCAGACGGTGAGAGTGGCCCGTTGTCGACCATCTTCAGCGCTCGCTGTCTGGGCCTGACCGGCGAACTGAGTGCGACAGCCCAGCCCGATTACCTTTCCGGCCTGCTGATCGGCCACGAGCTGGCCGCCCTTGCCACCGTGCAACGGCGTCGGCGCAAGGCCATGGCATTGCCCTCGGTGCTGCTGATCGGCAATGCCAGCCTCTGCGCTCGCTACCAGCGCGCCCTCGAGGCGTGCGGCTTCCCTCAGGTGGACCAGGCCGAGCAGGCCACCGAGCGTGGCCTGTGGCAATTGGCCGTGGCGGCGGGGCTGGTAGGCCACGCCGCGATTCCTTCCCCTTCAATGGAGCTCTGACATGCTCAAGCAAGCACTGGCGCAAAACGGCCTGATCGCGATCCTGCGCGGGCTGCGCCCGCAAGAAGCGGCGGCCATCGGCGAAGTCCTGTACCGCGCAGGGTTTCGCGTCATCGAGGTGCCGCTGAATTCGCCGGCCCCCTTCGACAGCATCCGCATCCTGCGTGACACCTTGCCCGCCGATTGCCTGATCGGCGCGGGCACCGTGCTCACCCCGGCACAGGTCGAACAGGTCAAGGCCGCAGGCGGGCAGGTGATCGTCATGCCGCACAGCGACCCCCAGGTATTGCGTGCGGCAAAAGCTGCGGGATTGTTCCTCAGCCCAGGCGTGGCCACCCCCACCGAGGCGTTCGCGGCCCTCGCCGAAGGTGCCGATGTGCTCAAGTTGTTTCCCGCCGAGCAGATGGGCCCTGCGGTGGTGAAAGCCTGGCTCGCCGTGCTCCCCGCCGGGACCATCCTGGCCCCGGTCGGCGGTATCAACCCCGGCAACATGCAGCAGTTCTTCGACGCTGGCGCCAGGGGCTTCGGGCTCGGCTCCGGCCTGTACAAGCCGGGCATGACCCCAGCGCAAGTGGCGGCCAATGCCGAGGCCTATGTCGCTGCCTGGGCCGCGCTCGGCCAAGACCTCTGACGGCGCCCAGGGCGCCGCATCCAACAAGAGAGATAACAAGATGAAAATCACCAAGCTGACCACTTTCATCGTGCCGCCGCGCTGGTGCTTCCTCAAGGTCGAGACCGACCAGGGCGTGACCGGTTGGGGCGAGCCCGTGGTGGAAGGGCGTGCCCACACCGTGGCTGCCGCCGTCGAGGAACTGGCCGACTACCTGATCGGCAAGGACCCGCGCAACATCGAAGATATCTGGACCGTGCTCTACCGCGGTGGCTTCTACCGCGGCGGCGCGGTGCACATGAGCGCCCTGGCCGGCATCGACCAGGCCTTGTGGGACATCAAGGGCAAGGCGCTCGGCGTGTCGGTCAGCGACTTGCTCGGCGGCCAGGTCCGCGACAAGATCCGTGTGTACTCCTGGATCGGTGGCGACCGCCCGGCAGACACCGCGCGCGCGGCCAAGGAAGCGGTCGCACGCGGTTTCACCGCGGTGAAGATGAACGGCACCGAAGAGCTGCAGTTCATCGATACCTTCGACAAGGTCGAACAGGCCCTGGCCAACGTCGCTGCCGTACGCGATGCCGTGGGTCCGAACGTGGGCATCGGCGTCGACTTCCATGGCCGGGTGCACAAGCCCATGGCCAAGGTGCTGATGAAAGAGCTCGACCCCTACAAGCTGATGTTCATCGAAGAGCCGGTGCTCAGCGAGAACTACGAAGCGCTCAAGGAACTGGCGCCGCTGACCAGCACGCCGATCGCCCTGGGTGAGCGGCTGTTCTCGCGCTGGGACTTCAAGCGCGTGCTAAGCGAAGGCTACGTCGACATCATCCAGCCCGATGCCTCGCATGCCGGTGGCATCACCGAGACGCGCAAGATCGCCAACATGGCCGAAGCCTACGACGTGGCGCTGGCCCTGCACTGCCCGCTGGGCCCGATCGCCCTGGCTGCCTGCCTGCAGCTCGACGCGGCCTGCTACAACGCCTTCATCCAGGAGCAGAGCCTGGGCATCCACTACAACGAGAGCAACGACCTGCTCGACTACGTCAAGGATGCCGGCGTGTTCGACTACGACCAGGGCTTCGTGAAGATTCCCAACGGGCCGGGCCTTGGCATCGAGATCAACGAGGAATACGTCATCGAGCGCGCAGCGCTCGGCCACCGCTGGCGCAACCCGATCTGGCGCCACGCCGACGGCAGCTTCGCCGAGTGGTGATGCGCCGCTGAGCCACTCCAGAGCCCAAGGCCCAGGGGCCTGCATGCACCCTGGGCCAACCGCGACCTCAATAAACATAAGAAGAGGCACTTCCCATGCATCCGAATACCCTGACCGGGCAGGCTGCGTTGGCGACACCCAGCCGCAAGCGGTTCTTCGTCATGGTGCTGTTGTTCATCACCGTGGTGATCAACTACCTCGACCGCAGCAACCTGTCCATTGCAGCACCTGCCTTGACCAGTGACCTGGGCATCGACCCGATTCATGTCGGTCTGATTTTTTCCGCCTTCGGCTGGACCTACGCCGCCATGCAGATTCCCGGTGGCTGGCTGGTCGATCGGGTGCCGCCGCGCATCCTCTACACAGCCGCGCTGGCGTTGTGGTCGATCGCCACGGTGCTGCTCGGCTTCGCTGCCAGCTTCATCGCCCTGTTCGTCTTGCGCATGGCGGTCGGCGCCCTGGAGGCTCCGGCTTACCCAATCAACAGCCGCGTGGTCACCACCTGGTTCCCCGAACGCGAGCGCGCCACCGCCATTGGTTTCTACACGTCCGGGCAGTTCGTCGGCCTGGCCTTCCTCACCCCGGTGCTGGCCTGGTTGCAACACCAGTACGGCTGGCACATGGTGTTCGTCGCTACCGGCGCGGTGGGCATTCTCTGGGCCGTGATCTGGTACGCGGTGTATCGCGAGCCGCGCGACTTCAAGGGCGTCAACGACGGCGAGATCGAGCTGATCCGCGAAGGTGGCGGCCTGGTCGATATCCAGGCCGAGCAAGCCAAGGTCAAGGCCCGGTTCAGTTGGACCGACCTGGGCGTGGTGCTGAGCAAACGCAAGCTGTGGGGCATCTACCTGGGCCAGTTCTGCCTCAATTCGACGCTGTGGTTCTTCCTCACCTGGTTCCCGACCTACCTGGTCAAATACCGTGGCATGGACTTCATCAAGTCCGGCCTGTTGGCTTCGCTGCCGTTCCTGGCGGCCTTCGTCGGCGTGCTCTGCTCGGGCTTCTTCTCCGACTGGTTGATCCGCCGTGGCGCCAGCGTGGGCTTCGCCCGCAAGTTGCCGATCATCGGCGGACTGTTGATTTCAACGGCGATCATCGGCGCCAACTTCGTCGACTCCACCGCCTGGGTGATCGCCTTCCTGGCGCTGGCGTTCTTCGGCAACGGCCTGGCCTCGATCACCTGGTCGCTGGTCTCGACCCTGGCGCCAGCGCGCTTGCTCGGGCTGACCGGCGGGGTGTTCAACTTCATCGGCAACCTGTCGGCGATCGTCACGCCGATCGTCATCGGTTTCCTTGCCAGCGGCGACTCGTTCGCTCCGGCCATCACCTACATCTCGCTGGTGGCGCTGGCCGGTGCCCTGTCGTACATCCTGCTGGTGGGCAAGGTGGAGCGTATCGAGTTGTAGTCGTGGCCGGCGGGCGAACATAATGCCGCCTGCTCCCTGGTTCAACGTTAAAGGCTGCCCATGCAGGAAGACGCTTCGAAATCCGCTGCCGCGCCAACCGGCACCCAGACCCTGCTGCGCGGCCTGGCCGTGGTGCAGGCGGTGGCCGCGGGTGCCCGCGACCTGAAGGAAATCGCCCAGGCGCTCGGTACCACCCGCAGCACCACCCACCGCCTGGTCAGTTGCCTGGTCGACGAGCGTTACCTGCGGGTGCTGCCGCAGGTGGGCTACCTGCTCGGCCCGAAGCTGATCGAACTGGGTTTCCAGGCCCGTGAGGAACTGCCCCTGGTCACCCTCGCCGGGCCGTACCTGGACGAGTTGTCGGCGCTCACCGGCGACACCATCCACTTGGCGATTCGCGAGGGTGACGAAGTGCTCTACCTGCACAAGACCCCAGGGCGCAACGGCCCGGAGATGCGCTCGCGGGTGGGCCATCGCATGCCGTTGGCGCGCACCGGTATCGGCAAGGCATTGATGCTCGACGACACCCCGGCTCAGTGGCAGCGCTTGTACGAGACCAGCCTGCCGGTAGGCGGCAAGAGCAGCTTCTGGCCCAGCCACACCGAACAGAGCTGGGCGCAGTTCGAACAGCGCATGGTCGAGTACGTGGCGGGCGGCTATGCCTTCGACCTGGAAGACAACGAACCGTCGATCCGCTGCGTCGCGGCGCCGATCAGGGACGCCAGTGGGCACATCGTCGCCGGCATCAGCGTGGCCAGCACCGTGCCGTACATGCCCGAGCAGAAGATGCGCGAGCTGGTACCGGTGATCAAGGCGGTGACGGCGCGGTTGTCGGCGGAGTTGGGGTGCAAGCGGGCGTGAGCGCGGGCTCTACAGGACCCTACCGTTCGGCGGTGGTCAATGCCCTTTGCCGCCTTCGAGCACTGACCGGAGTTCGCTGATCAGACTGGCGAGCTCGGTGTAGTCAAAGGTCGCGAAATGCACATCGCGAGACGCGGTTCTAAGGTCCTCGAAGGGTGTGTTTTCCTCGTCGCAGGTGATGTGCCACATGATTCGTCCGTGCGTTTCGTCCAACCGGTAAGAGAACACCGTGTAGCAATCGAACAACGTCCCGCAGATGAGCAAGTAGGGGCGAGCCTCCTCGCTGAAGTCCTTGTCGTCGTCTTCATCCCAGGATTCCAGGTCCTGATTCAGGGTGCTGAACAGTTGATGGTCGTCCTTGCCCTGATAGCGCGCGGTCAGAAGCGGTTTCTTTCTCATGTCGAGCAAGCAACCCAACAGGTATCCGTCCAGGTAGATCCGGTCTTCCAGACTGCCCAGCGATTGGCTCGCGAACCAGAGGCGGGCATGCCCGGTCATCGACTCCGGGTTGGCCACGCGATATTCGATGGCCAGTGTTCGTGTGTTACCTATCAGCATCGCGTGAGCCTGCGCCTATTCAGGCGTACTGAACAAGGAACAGACCAGCCTCGTCGCCTTGTTTTTACAACACACCTGCTTGTCCAGAAACACGAAACCAACGCCATCCAGGAAAATGCCCTCGTGCTCCGGAGCCACGAGCGAAGTAACCGCCGGAGATGTTGGTTTGGCATCACGTGAACTGGATAAAGAAAAATCCGGCTTCGTCACCTTCCTTGCCGCGACGAGCTTGCAAGTCGACGAACAGGTAGCCAATACCCTCGGCGAACAATCCCTCGTGCTGAGGGCTCGCTTCGGCCACGTCCGCATCAAGGAGTTGCATCATGAACATGTAGCGTTGTGGTTCGTAGATCGGATCTTGCAGCCAGCATGGCCGGCCGCTGGACTTGCTCAAGTCGATTCCACTGTCCTCGTCCTCATGCTCCTCCTGCTCTTCGTCATCGCTCATGTCTTCGAAGTCGATGAATGCGCGATTTAGCAATAAGGGATGATCGCTGGGTTCGAGTGAATGGTCGGCCAGTTCATGGAGTATTACCCGAGCAAAACCGCTGTTGATAGCAGCCTTTAGTTCCGACTGCTGATTGACCGTGTAGCGACGTTGGAGCGTGCGGTTGAAACTGCCACCCGACTGGCGCTCGGCAGCGAGAAAGACGGTAATGGCCATGCCCGGTGGGATGAACGTCGCCGCCTGGAAACGCTCGGTCAACGTTAGAACAGGTGTTAGCAATTCGCCGGTTTCCGGATTCGCGGGCCACAGCGCGATGTCCTTGAGCAAAGCCCCACCGCCTACCTGGCCGAAGCCACGATTGTGTTGGGAAAGCACGATTTTCTTCATGGCTAGTAACACCCCTTGCTTTTGGCGAACGACTTGGCGTACCGCCGAGCGGTTCTGAGTTGTTGGATTGTGACATGCCCGTGGCGGACCAACGATTGGTAGATGGCTTGGGACATCAAGCGGATTTCCAGCCTGCCGCTCTTAAGCATCTGGTTGTGCTTTATGCCCATGGCTTTGCGCAAGCGGTTCTCGGCGGCGTGTACTCGGTCGTGGTGCTTGGGTGTCAGGGCAATGGATGGGTTGCCGCGCATCCGACGCTTTTTCGGCGCCAGTCCGACGTCCTGCAGGAACTTGTTGCGCAGGATCTCATGGGCTTCCAAACCATCGCCCCGGTGCGCTTTGGCACCATACCCTGCGGTTTCGCCCTCCTTGAGCAGCCCCCACGGGTCGATCCAAGTGAATGGATTGGGCGCATAAGCATACAGATTCAAGCCACCGGCCAGCCCGATCGGATCAGGCTGTGTGAAACGACCGATATCTGGGTCATAGAAACGGAACAGGTTGTAGTGCAAACCGATTTCGCGATCCAGGTACTGGCCCTGAAAACGCAGGTTCTGTTCCTCGACCAGCCTCGTGGCCCGCTGTTCCTCCCAGCTCATGCCCCAGGTCAGGTAGCGCGCCGACCATACCACCTGGCCGTGGTCGTCGGTCAGTTGCTCAGGCATCCCGTTGAGGTCGTTGTGGTAGTGGCGCAGTTGCTGATGTGCGCCTTGGCCGTCGACACGGGCGAGCGGTTCATGGCCATCGTCCTCGTATAGATACAGCGTCGACAGCCCGTTGCGTTGTTCGCCGAGCAGGCGCAGGCCACTCCAGCTGAAGCGGGTGCGGCAGACCACCTGGCCGTCCAGCGTCGATTCGATCTTTTCGGTGCGCCGGCCCATTGGGTCGTAACGCATGTCGACGATGCGCTCGCGGCCGGGGTGCAGGTTGCGCACCCGTATCAGCCGGTGGTCGGCGTCATAGTGGAAATGCTGGGTGCCGCGTCGGCGGCTGCGTTTTTCCACCAGCCGACCGAAGCCGTCGTAGCGGTAGCGCTTGTCCTCGAAGGTGACCAGGCGGTTGTGCCTGACCAAGCCTGCGCCGACAGCTGCCGGGTCGAGCAGGTTGCCCGCCGGGTCGTAGCGGAATGCCTCCCGCTGCCCGCTGGGGCTGTCCTGGCTGCCCAGCACATGGCCGCTGCCATCGTGCTGGAGTGCCTGCAGATAGCCCATGCCCGGGTGCTGCACCTCGCGCATCGCCAGTTGGTCGGCAGCGTCGAACCGATAGCGCAGTTGGCTCGGCGCCGGTAACTGGCTGGGTTGCGATGCCGGTCGGCGGAGCAGGGTACGCAGGCGCCCGGTGCGGTCGTAAAGACGCTGGGTGGCCAGGGTGCCTTGCAGACGCAGGGTCTCGCGGTGCAGGCGATCACGCTCGAAATCGCACACCACCTGCCCGTCGAGGTTGACCTGGTGCAAGTGCCCACTGCCGTAGTACAGACGGTTGATCCAGCGGCCATCGGGCACCCGCGTGCGGGTGACGTTGCCCAACGGATCGTACTGGTGCTGCACGCTGCCGTCGGCGCTGCGTTCCTCGCGCAATTGGCCGAGCGCATCGAAGACGAAGTCCAGCTCGTCTACCTGGCCGTCCAGGGCGGTGCGGCGAATGGCGACTACGTTGTCCAGCGGGTCGTTGCTGTAGTCGGTACGTGCATCAGCGGTATGGCGAGTGAGAAGCCGGCCGACCGCGTCGTACTCCATGCGATGAACGATCGGTGCTTGCTCGCTGCCTGGCGCGGGTACGAAAGTCACTTGCTCAAGATGGTCCAGCGCATCGTACTGGTAGCGTCGCGAGCTTGCGTCGAGGTCGTGTTCTGCGATCAAGCGGTTGCCCGCGTCCCAATCGAAGCGGTAGGCCTCGCCATTTTCGTTGTAGAGGGCAAGCAGGCGACCGTAACCGTCGTACTGGTAGCGTACCTGCCGGCCCAGCGGGTCGATGCGCAGCTCCAGTTGGCCGCGGCGATTACGCTGGTATCGGGTGACATGACCCGCTGTGTCCAGGTGCTGGATCAACAGGCCAGCACCGTCGAGTTCGAACGTTTCGCTACGACCATCGGGCAGGGTCACGCTGCGCAAGCGACCCTTGCCATCGTGATGGTACTCGGTGCGCTCGCCCTGGGCGTCGGTGATTGACTGCAGATGGCCCAACGGATCGTAACCAAGGCGGGTGAGGTATCCGGAACAATCTTTGTGTTCGACCAGCAGCCCCAGGTCATTCCAGCGCAGGTGCCGACTCGAACCGTTGGCGTCGATGATCTCGACGGGATTGCCCAGGTTGTCATGGCGATACTGGGTGTGTTGGCCCAGCGGGTCTGTTTCGCGTATGCAGTTGCCGCGTTGATCGTAGGCGAAGGACCAGCGCTGGCCGGCCTGATCGGTCTGGCTGCGCGGCAGCGACCAATGTTCCAGCCACTCGGTGGACTCGCTGCGTCCCAGTGGGTCTATGGTTTCGGCAATGTTGCCCGACGCATCGTAGAAATACTGCCAACGCCCACCCATCGGGTCGCTCGCCGCCAGCAGTTGGCGCTCGTCGTTCCATTCAAAACGCCAGGTCCGCGCCAGTTCATCGGTGTAGGCGATGATCTGGTACTGCTCGTTCCAGTGGCGCACGGCAACGCGATCGAGGCTGTCGGTCACGCGGGTGATGCCAGCAGCGAGGTCGTACTCGAAAACGTAGCTGTCACCTGCGTCGGTCCAATGCCGTGCCACCCGCCAGCCGTCGTCATGCTGCGCCCATTCATAGAAACAGCGCAGGCCGCTGCCGGTGCGGTGTTCGATCATGCGCCTGGCAGGGTCGTAGGCGAAGCTGCGCACCACCTGGTCCGCACCGTCCAGCACTTGGGCCAGATCGCCGCTGGCGTCGTAGCGATAACTGGCCAGTCGTCGCGATTGACCGTCGGCTGCCTGATGGTCCACGTGGCTGACCCGTTGCGGCCATTGTTCGCTGTAGCTCAGCACCACACGCACCTGATCGAAGGCATCGCGCAACTGGCAAAGACGGCCCCGGTCGTCGTAGTCCAGATAGATACGGTTGTCGTTACGATCGCCGACCTGGCTCAGGCGCAACCGCTCCGGCCGCCCAGGAGTCGGTTGGAACAGGCGATACTCGCCCTCGCGGCTCTCGGTCAGCAACTCGCCGTGGTGGGCGCGGCGCACGCTGAGCCCCTCACCGACGCTGAACACTGCATCGCCCAGCGGGATGACGCCCATTTCCACCCGGCGTGCCTGCTCATCGATCAGGACCAGACGATCACCCGGATCGACCTGCACCGAAACCTCGTAGGGCAGGCTCCAGCCAGCGCCAAACAAGCCATCGACGCGCTCGTCGTGGCTGTTGTAGAAGCGTTGCCAGACCATCGGCAGGGTCGCCTGCACGGTGAAATCCAGATCATCCTCGGCGCACAGGATTTTCGCGCCGGTGGCGGCATGCACCGGGTTTGGCGAACCTGCCATGGCCTGGGTGAGGGCGCCTGTCACCTGGCCGGTGACGAAGCTGCTGACCCCGCCCACCAACATGCAACCAAACTTGCTATAGAACTTGCCCCCGCGCCCACGCAGCAGCATCAGCGCGGTCACCGCCAAACCGATGCCCGGCGTCTTGCCGCTGCGGATCTCGCGCACCACGATCGGCTCGCCGCCGATGCGCACGTTGTTCGACACCAGGCCGCCATCGACGATCACCGCCTCGCAGGTGCTGCGGTCACCGCTGCGGCAGGCAGGGTGGCCGTTGATCAGCACCTTGCTGGAGCCCTCGGCCAGGTACTGGGGTGGCATCGCCGGGTGCTTGGTACAGGCGATCTTGTCGTCGGGCGCTTCCTGGGTGTTGGCCGCAGGCGTGGCCACGGTCGGTCGCCACATCTGCGAGAAAAAGCCCTTGGCCATGTCGAGGAAGCTTTCTTCCTTGGCCTCGCCTGCCTCGGCGCCGGCCTGTTCCAGCGGCGCCGGCGGGCCGGTGACGATGCCGGCGGCACGGGCGGCGCGCTTGCCGTTGGTCTTGGTGTTCGACGAGCCACTGGCGATGGTCGCCTGCACCGAGGGCGGGAACAGGAAGTTGCCGATGCCCTCGCATAATCGACTGAGCCCGGTATCGGCCCCGGTCTTGGCCATGACCACCCCCACCACCAGGCCGACCACTGCGCCGAGCACGAAGCAGCCCAGGCCGCCGGTGGCCACGGTCAGGCCGAATGCCGCAGCCACCGCTGCAGTGGCCAGGGCGCCGATGGCCACGGTGGCGGCAATCTCCAGCACACCGCCGACGATGTCGGCGAGCATCGAGGTGTGCATCAGCGCGTCGCCTTCGCGCGCGGCCCACAAGGCGTCGGACATGGCGCAGGGTCAGCCGAGGTTGTCGAAGTCGAGCGACTGCTTGATGGCTGCCCAGTGCGCAGCCTCGGCCGCGCCCAGGGGGCTCGCCTTGACGTAGCTGAGGGCGAACATCTTGCGCGTGCCCGGCAGCACCAGGGCCAACTGGTACTGGTAGACCTTCTCCTGGCCCTTGCTGAACTGGCTGCTCAGCTCGATGGCTGCGATGGGCTGGCCGGCACCCACCTGCACGGCCTGGGCCGGTTGCATGCGCAGGTCCTTGACCTGCTGCTGCAGGCGCTGCAACTGACCGTCGAAGTTGCTCTGCAAGGTCTCGCCCTCGGCCAGCAGGCTGCGGCTGACGATCAGCGAGGTGGCCAGGGCGTCGAAACGCAGGATGTTGATGCTGCTGTCCTGCACGGCGGTGTCGGGCAGGGCCAGGCGGAATTCGTTGAGGCGGTAGTTCATGGGGAAGTCTCGTTACTTGCCGGCGTTGGGGAAGAGGGCCTTCACCGCGTCGTCGATGGTCTTTTTCACGCCCTGGTTGTCCGGCGCGGTCTGCGCGCCGCTGCCAACGTTCAGGTCAAGGGTGCCGTCGGTGTTGATCTCGGCGTCCTGCTTGGCATGGAAGCTGAATTGCTCGCAGCTGATGTTGATCTGCCCGCTGGCATTGAGCTCGATCACGCTCTTGCCGCAGACCAGGCGCAGGTTCTCGCCCACTTCGATCAGGTAGCTGGTGCTGACGCTGTCGGTCTTGCTGGCACCGACCAGCAGCATGTCGTCGCGGCGCACGGCGCGGATGCGGTCCTGGCCGATGGTGATGGTCTCGAGCATGCCAACGGTCTGGCTGCGGTTGATGCCCACGGACAAGGTCTGGTTCTGCTCGACCACGGTGTCCATGTTGCGCTCGGCATGCACGTACAGTTGCTCGGCGCCCTTTTTGTCCTCCATGCGGATTTCATTGAAGTTGGCCGGGCTGCCGCCCTTGCTCGATCGGCTCTTCATGCCGCTTTGCGTGGCGTTGGCGGGCAGGTCGTAGGGCACGCTCTGCTCGGCGTTGTACACCCGCCCGGTGATGATCGGCCGGTCGGGATCGCCTTCGAGGAAGCTGACGATGACCTCCTGGCCGATCCGCGGGATCTGCATCGAGCCCCAGTTCTTGCCGGCCCAGGCCTGCGACACGCGGATCCAGCACGAGCTGTTCTCGTTGGACTGATCGTGGCGGTCCCAGTGGAAGTGCACCTTGACCCGTCCGTACTGGTCGGTCCAGATCTCCTCGCCAGCCGGGCCGACCACCACAGCGGTCTGCGGGCCCTTGACGATGGGCCGCACGGTGCTGCCCTGGGGGCGAAAGCTCTGTTGCGCGTCGATGCAGCTGAGGTTGCCTTCGAACTGCGCCTCGCCGCCGCCGCTGCCGCTCTCCAGGCGCTCTTGATGCACGTAGTAGCGGGCGGCGACGATCAGGTACTCGCGGTTCTGATCCTGGCGGGTGAAGCCGCTCAGACTGAACAGGTTGCCGCTGCCCAGGCCGCGCGCGTTGCCGCGCAGCTCGATCCGCTCATGCAGGCTCTGCAACGACTCCAGACGGGTGCGCGCGTAGTGCTCGCCGTCCTGGCTCTGCTCGTAGGCCCCAGGGTAGTCGAACAGCGGGTAGTCGCCGGCCTGGTGTGGACGCGGCATGGCCGAGCGCACGTCGATGCGCGCGCTGGGGCGCTGGAAATCGTAGTCGTTGAGTTCCAGCGAACCTGGCTGGACCTCCTGGGCCAGGTGCCAGTCGTTGATGTGGTCGCGTTCGCGATGCTGCCCGTCCGGCGGGTAGTAGGGCACGCTCTCGTACCCCGGCACCTGCGGATGGGCGCCGTAGGCGTCGGCCAGCACCAGCACGTGGCGTTCCTGCTCATGGCGGAAGAAGTAGTAGATGCCTTCTTCCTCCATCAGTCGGCTGACGAAGTCGAAGCTGGTCTCGCGGTACTGCACGCAGTATTCGCGCTCGCGGTAGCTGCGGCTCAGGGCGTCCTCGAAGTCCGAGAAACCCAGGTCACGGAACACCTGCTTGATGATCTGCGGCGCGCTCAGGTGCTGGAAGATGCGGCAGTCGCTGGTGCGGGTCAGCAACCACAGCCAGGGGCGCAGGGTGACCCGGTAGCTGGCGAACTGGCCCTGGTCCACCGACTGGCTGCAGCGGGCGACGATGCCGTGGAAGTGCCGCGAGGTGCCCAGGTCCTGCTGCACGCTCAGGCACATCGGCTTGCCCAGCAGGGCGTTGAGGTCGATGGCCGGGTCGTCGCTGGTCAGCCGCAGCTCGTAGTCGAACGGGCGGCCGAGCTCGTCGCTGCCGCCCATCTCGGCAAGGATCAACTTGTCCGGCCCCAAGGGGCTGTCGATTCGCGCCAGGCGCGTGAACTGCGTGAACAGCATGGTCGATCCTGTCAGTCGGCGGCGCCGAAGTCGTAGTGCAAGTCGTTGTCGCGGCGGCTGATGCTGACGCTGGCCAGCGGCTTGCCATCGAGCATGCGGGTGAGGAACTCGCGGCTCATGTCCGGCAGCAGGCCGTTGGTGAGAATGGCGTCGATCATGCGGCCACCGCTTTCGGTCTCGCTGCAGCGCGAGACGATGAGGTCCACCACGCCTTCGTCGTAGGCGAAGCCGACCTTGTGCGTGCCCTCCACGCGCTTGCGGATGCGCTCAAGCTGCAGGCGGGTGATGGCCTTGAGCATGGCGTCGCTGAGCGGGTAGTAGGGGATGGTCACCAAGCGGCCAAGCAGCGCCGGCGGGAAGATTTCCAGGAGCGGCTTGCGCAGCGAGGTGGCCACCGTGTCCGGATCGGGCAGGGCCTGTGGGTCGTTGCAGGTGCGGGCGATCAGCTCGGTGCCGGCATTGGTGGTGAGCAGGATCAGGGTATTGCGAAAATCGATCTGGCGGCCTTCGCCGTCTTCCATCACCCCTTTGTCGAAGACTTGGAAGAAGATCTCGTGCACGTCCGGGTGTGCTTTTTCCACCTCGTCCAGCAGCACCACGCTGTACGGTCGGCGGCGCACCGCCTCGGTCAGCACGCCGCCTTCGCCGTAGCCGACGTAGCCGGGTGGGGCGCCCTTGAGGGTGGAGACGGTGTGGGCTTCCTGGAACTCGCTCATGTTGATGGTGATCAGGTTCTGCTCACCGCCGTACAGCGCCTCGGCCAGGGCCAGGGCGGTCTCGGTCTTGCCCACGCCCGAGGTGCCGGCGAGCATGAAGACGCCGATCGGCTTGTTCGGGTTGTCCAGGCCGGCGCGGGAGGTCTGGATGCGCTTGGCGATCATCTTCAGCGCGTGGTCCTGGCCGATGATGCGCTTGGCCAGGTGGCTGTCGAGGTTGAGCACGGTCTCGATCTCGTTGCGTGCCATGCGCCCCACCGGGATGCCGGTCCAGTCGGCCACCACCGAGGCCACCGCCTGGTAGTCCACGGTCGGCAGAATCAATGGGGTCTCGCCCTGCAGGGTGCTCAGGCGCCGCTGCAGGTCGACCAGGGATTCGCGCAGCTCATGGCTGCCTTGCGTCGCCACTTCCTGGTCGACCACGCCAACCTGCTCGCGCAGTTGCGCACGGGTGGCCAGCAGTTGGTCGACCAAGGCCTTTTCCTCGGCCCAGCGGCCCTCCAGCGTGGCCAGGCGCTGGCGTTCTTCGGCCAGCAGGGTTTCGGCCTGGGCTTGGCGCTGTGTGGTATCCACGCCGATGGCCGCTTCCCGGGCGATGATCGCCAACTCCACTTCCAGCGCCTCGATACGTCGCCGGCTGTCGTCGACCTCGGCCGGCACCGCATGCAGGCTGATGGCCACGCGGGCGCAGGCGGTGTCCAGCAGGCTGACCGACTTGTCCGGCAATTGCCGCGCCGGAATGTAGCGGTGCGACAGCTTCACGGCGGCCTCGAGTGCTTCGTCGAGAATCTGCACCTGGTGGTGTTTCTCCATGGTCGAGGCCACGCCACGCATCATCAGCAAGGCCTTGGCCTCGCTTGGCTCGTCGACCTGCACCACCTGGAAGCGGCGAGTCAGTGCCGGGTCCTTCTCGATGTGCTTCTTGTACTCGGCCCAGGTGGTCGCCGCCACCGTGCGCAGGCTGCCACGGGCCAGGGCCGGCTTGAGCAGGTTGGCCGCATCGCCGGTCCCGGCCGCGCCCCCGGCCCCCACCAGGGTATGGGCTTCGTCGATGAACAGGATGATCGGCTTGGGCGAAGCCTGCACGTCTTCGATCACCTGGCGCAGGCGCTGTTCGAACTCGCCTTTCATGCTGGCGCCGGCCTGCAGCAGGCCAACGTCCAGGCTGCGCAGCTCGACGTCCTTGAGCGCCGGCGGCACGTCGCCGGCGACGATGCGCAAGGCGAAGCCTTCGACCACCGCAGTCTTGCCGACGCCAGCCTCGCCGGTGAGGATCGGGTTGTTCTGCCGGCGGCGCATGAGGATATCGACCAGCTGGCGGATCTCCTCGTCGCGTCCGACGATGGGGTCGAGCTTGCCGCTGCGGGCCTGTTCGGTGAGGTCGACGGTGAAGCGCTTGAGCGCCTCCTGCTTGCCCATCGCCGCCGGGGCCACGGCGCCACTGGCTTCACCGGGGACCGCAGCGCTGAAGCCGTCGGTGGCGGCCAGGTGGTTCTCCGGCGAGTCGCCGACATACTCGTCGAAGCGCTCGCTCAAGGCCTCGATCTTCACTTTGGCGAACTCGCTCGACAGGCCCAACAGGGCATTGCGCAGGCTCGGCGTCTTGAGGATGCCGACCAGCAGATAGCCGGTGCGCACCTGGCTTTCGCCAAACATCAGGCTGCCGTACACCCAGCCGCGCTCGACCGCTTCCTCCACCTGTGACGACAGGTCGGTGATCGAGGTCGAGCCACGTGGCAGCCGATCCAGGGCATCGGTCAGGTCGCGGGCCAGATGCGCCGGTTCCACGTTGAACTGGCGCACGATGCGGTGCAGGTCGCTGTCCTGCAACTGCAGCAACTGGTGCAGCCAGTGCACCAGCTCTACGTAAGGGTTGCCCCGCAGCTTGCAGAACACCGTGGCGGCCTCGATGGCCTTGTAGGCGACGCTGTTGAGTTTGCCGAACAGCGCGGCGCGGCTTATTTCACCCATGGTCCTGGTTCCTTGTCAGTGGGGCGGCGGCCGGCTGGTCGGCGTAGTACCGGGCCAGCTTCAGGTCGCGTGCGTCGTGCGATGGGCGGCCTAGCCAGGTATCGAACCCCAGGCGTTGGCCAGCATTGAGTTGCAGCGCCGGCACCTGGTCCTGCGCGAGTATCAGGTTGAGGTCCCAGTCCAGCTCCTGGCCCAGGTATTCGGCGACCCACGCCGCCAGTTCGACGAAGGCCTGTCCTCCGGGCAGCAGGGCGTGGTACTGGTCGAGGCTGAGCGGGCCCAGGCACAGCCGGAACTTGTGCTGGCGATCCCAGACGTAGCGGCCCAGGCACAGGTCCACCCCCAGACGATTGGCGCGTACGCCGAGCTGGCTGCGCTCGGGCAGTTCGAGCCATTGGCCGACGTATTCCTCAAGCGTCACCGGTACGCCGAAGTACCCGCTGAGGATGCTGCACAGGCCGTCGGGGTAGCGGGTCTGCGCGCTCAGATGGCCCGACCAGTGCAGCTTGGCGGTATCGGCCAGCGGACCCTGGCCGAGCAGTTCCGGTTGACCACGACCGCTCAGCGCCGCCAGGCGAGCGGCCCAGTAGTCATCGCCGGGGCGGTCGTGGCTGACGGTCGGGCGCGCCTCGGCCCAGGCCCGGTAGAACAGGCTCAGCAGGCGATGGTGGAAGACGTCGAGAAAGGCCTTGCTGGTCGAGTCGGCATGGTTGCGCTGGCGCTCGCGCATGTATTCGGTCAGGTGCAGCGGCAGCGGGCCGTTGGGCCCGCCCAGGCCGAAGAAGAACTGCTCCAGGCGCGCCGGCCCGTCCTCTGCGGCATCGACCGAGGCCAGAGTCGCCGGGGCGAAGCTGCAGTCCAGGCGCTGCCCCAGGCGCACCGGCTCGTCGGCCAGGCGCAGCGAGTGGCCGAAGCGCGGCAGCTCGGGGTGTTCTGCCTCGAGGCGGCGCAAGGCCTGGAAGAAATCGTACTCCCAGGGCTCGGCCTGCATGGCCTGGAGGATGCTCACAGGGTCGGCCTGCGCCCGGGCTTGGCGGTCCAGCGCATGATCTCGCCACGTTCGCTGGTGCGCAGCACGGTTTCGGTGAAGCTGTTGATCGACACGTAGCGGGTCAGGAAGCGCTCGAACACGGCCCCGAGCAGGAACACGCCGGTGCCGCGGAAGGCGTTTTCCTCGAACGTCAGGGTGATTTCCAGGCCACGGCCGAAGACGATCGGTCCGGGCATCGGCAGGCGCCGGGTGCAAGGCTTGCTGCTGACCTCGCGCAGGCCGTCGATCTGCAACTGCAAGGCGCTGTCCTGAGGATCGCCGTACAGGCGCAACAGTTCGCGCAGCGCGGCTGCGCCCTGGCCTTGCTCGGCCAAGGACAGGTAGTTGAGCGACAGCTGGCTGATCAGGCGCCAGGCACGGTTGTCGTGAGCATGGCTGGCCTTGGGCCGGCTGGGGCCTGCCAGGCAACGCACGCCGGCGACCGGCGCGCTGTCGGCCAGGCTGAAGTCGCTGCGCCCGTCGCCGACGTTCATGAACAGCGGCAGGTCACGGTTGCTGCACAGGGCAGTGATGCCCAGTTGGCGCAGGTCATGGCGGTAGGGCGCCTGCTGGCCGTCGACCAGGCTGACGAAGGTCTCGCTGCCCATGTAGCTGGAGCGGGTGCCGTTGCGCCGCTGCTCACTGGACAGCACCCGTGGCTCACGGCGCACGATGTAATAAGCCTGGTCGCGGCCATAGCGCGAGGGGTCGCGCACCGCATAGAACGGCAGGAACTCCTGATCCGGCCCGGTGCCGTGGCCGGTGACCCGCTGCAGCGAATGGATCTCGAAATCGGTGGGCCGGGTACGGTCGGCGATCACGTGGTGCTCGTGTACCCGGTCGGTCAGGTGCAGGCGGTCGACCCGGCGCGGGAACAGGTTGATCGCCGGCGTGCAGAACGGCACGAACTGGCTGGCGCCGACACTGCTTTCCAGGCTCTGGTCGAAGCGCTCGAACAGCACCACTACCTCCAGTTCCTGGCCGCTGCAGCGCTGCACCGCGCGCTCGAGGCCCGCGAAGTCGACGAACAGGAAGCGTTGCGGCAGGGCGAAGTACTCCTGCAGCAAGCGGTAACCCTGAAATGCCTGGGGCACCACTGGCAACGCCGCTTCGTGGTCATCGAAGCCGCATGGGCGCAAGGCTTGCTCCACCGGGATGCGTTCGACCCAGTCGGCTCCGGGCTGGCGCACGAACACCGCGCAGGCGCTGCCCAGCAATTGCTCGTAGAGGCGGAACGGGGTTTCGTCGGCGCCGTTCAGGTACAGCGGCAGGTGAGCCAGCGGCAAGCTGGCGAAGGGCACTTCGGCGCCGCTGCGCAGGGTCAGGCGCAAGCCGGCACGGGCCTGCGGCACGCTGGCGGCCAGGCGCCCGAGCACCGCGCCGGGGTTGCCGAAGTAATCGGCGCGGGCCACCTGCAGCGGCCACAGGGTCACGTCCTGGGTGCTACGAAACTCGCACGGGGTCTGTGAATTGCGGCCCAGGTTGGCGCGCAGCACGCTGCCCCGTGACAGCTGGAAACCGGCCGCCAGCGAACCCTCGTCCGGGTCGGTCTGCAACTGCACCACGGTCATCGACGGCGTGGGTGCCAGGTAGTGCGGGTAGGCGATTTCCAGCAGGTTGTGGGTGAAGGTCGGGTACTCGGCGTCGAGTTTGAGTTGCACCCGCGCGGTGAGGTAGGCGAAACCTTCGAGCAGGCGTTCGACGTAGGGGTCGGCGCACTCGATGCCGGACAGCGTCAGGCGTCCGGCGATCTTCGGGTATTCCTTGGCGAACTCAGCGGCACCTTCGCGGATGTGCTGCAGTTCCTGGTTGTACAGCTCCAGCAGGCGTGGATTCATGCACGCCTCCTGCGGTCGGCCGGCGCCACGCTGACATGCCCGGATTCCAGGTCGACGTCGGTCTGCAGCAACAGGGGCAGGGCGGCGGGCTGGGCCCAGAGGTCGCCCTCGATCTCGAAGCTCAGGGCGTTGGCGTTCATCTGCCCGGGCGCTGCCTGGGCGCGCACCTTCAGGGTATGGGCGAGGATGCGCGGCTCATAGGTGACGATGGCCTGGTGGATGATGCGCTCCAGCACGTTAAGGTCGATGTTCGAAGCGCTGTTGCCGGCCAGGGCGGGCAAGCCGTAGTTGACCACCGAGGCGCCGGCGGGGGCGTTGAGGGTGGTACTGGCGTCCAGCAGCGAAGTGGTGTTGAGCAGCCAGGCCAGGTCGCGCAGCACCGACGCCTTGAGCTGTTGCAGGCTGAGCACGCGCTTGTCGGGGGCTTCCTGCGGGTTGCCCGGGTCGTCGTCGGTCAGGCGATCGAGCAGCGAAGGCTGCAGGCGGTCACGGGCGGCAATCTCGGCTACCACTTCAGAAGGTCTCGCAGAGATGAGGGGGACCCTGTAGGAGCGGGCTTGCCCCGCGAACACCGGCAAAGCCGGTGCCATGTACCGCGGCGTCTGTTTCGCGGGGCAAGCCCGCTCCTACAGGAAGCGCAATCGGCAGGAGATTTCCCACAGGGGTTGGCCACGTCAGATCTTGACGTTGGAACGGATGTTCCAGCCGTACTTGATCGGTCCGCCTTCCTTGCTGCCGTCGGCTTTTTGCGGCTGATAGTCGACGGTGACCTTGGCGAAGTTCAGGGTCACGTTCTCGGTCAGGCGATCGTCGCTGCCCGAGCCGCCAGTGCTCAGCGAGCTGATCAGCACTTCTTCGAGGTTGATGATCAGGTATTCGACCTGGCTTTCACCGCCCGCCTTGCGCACGGTCAGCTTGACCTTGTCGATGTGCTTGCCGCTGGAGCAGTGGGCCATCAGGTTGGGGCTGGACTTGTCGATGTACTTGGTGATCGACAGGTCCTGGATGTTGACCTTGCCCGAACCGCCGCCGCTGCCCATGTGCATGTTGCCGGATTGGGACATGCCCCAGCTCCAGTTGAGCACGTCGATCTCGTCCTTGTGCGCCTTGTCGTTGGACTCGCCCTTGATGTCGCCGATCTTGATGAAAATATCTACAGCCATGATGTCCTCGAAATTGCGTGTCGATTAACGGGTGGGCGGGGCATCAGGCCCCTTTGGCCGAAGGCAGCTTCGACACCAGGCGCAGCGACACGGTCAGCCCTTCGAGCTGGTAGTGCGGGCGCAGGTAGAAGCGCGAGTTGTAGTAACCCGGGTTGCCTTCGACGTCCTCGACCACCACCTCGGCCGCTGCCAGCGGGTGCTGGGCCTTGGTGGTCTCGGTGGAGTGCGCCGGGTCGCCGTCGACGTAGTTGAGGATCCAGTCCTGCAGCCAGCGCTGCATCTCGTCCTTTTCCTTGAACGAGCCGATCTTGTCGCGAACGATGCACTTGAGGTAATGCGCGAAGCGGCAGGTGGCGAACAGGTACGGCAGACGCGCGGCCAGGTTGGCGTTGGCGCTGGCGTCCGGGTCGTCGTACTCGGCCGGTTTCTGCAGCGACTGGGCGCCGATGAACGCGGCGAAGTCGGTGTTCTTCTTGTGCAGCAGCGGCATGAAGCCGTTCTTGGCCAGTTCCGCTTCGCGGCGGTCGGAGATGGCGATCTCGGTCGGGCACTTCATGTCCACGCCACCGTCGTCGGTGGGGAAGGTGTGCGCCGGCAGGCCCTGCACTTCGCCGCCCGATTCCACGCCACGGATGCGCGAGCACCAGCCGTAGTACTTGAACGAGCGGTTGATGTTCACGGCCATGGCGTAGGCGGCGTTGGCCCAGGTGTACTTGCTGCTGTCGGCGCCGTCGGTGTCTTCCTCGAAGGCGAAGGCCTCGACCGGGTCGGTCTTGGCGCCGTAGGGCAGGCGCGCCAGGAAGCGCGGCATGGTCAGGCCGATGTAGCGCGAGTCTTCCGATTCACGCAGCGAACGCCAGCCTGCGTACTCCGGTGTGGTGAAGATCTTGGTCAGGTCACGCGGGTTGCTCAGCTCCTGCCACGAGCCCATGCCCATGACGGTCGGCGAGGCGGCGGAGATGAACGGCGCGTGCATCGAGGCGCAGATCTTCGACACTTCGCCCAGCAGTTCCACGTCCGGTGGCGACTGGTCGAAGTAGTAGTCGCCGACCAGGCAGCCATAGGGCTCGCCGCCGAACTGGCCGTACTCTTCCTCGTACAGCTTCTTGAAGATCGGGCTCTGGTCCCAGGCGGTGCCCTTGAACTTCTTCAGGGTCTTGTGCAGGTCGGTCTTGGAGACGTTGAGCACGCGGATCTTCAGTTGCTCGTCGCTCTCGGTGTTGTTGACCAGGTAGTGCAGGCCACGCCAGGCGCTTTCCAGCTTCTGGAAGTCGTCGTGGTGGATGATCTGGTTGACCTGGGCGGTGAGCTTGGCATCGATGGCGGCGATGATCTGCTCGATCGAACCGATGGCATCGTTGGAGACCAGGTTGGTCTGCGCCAAGGCCTGTTCGGCCAGGGTACGCACGGCGCTTTCCACCGCCTCCTTGGCGCGTTCGGTCTTGGGCTTGAACTCCTGCAGCAGCAGGCTTGCGAATTCGCTCGGGTCCTGGGTGCCCGCGGCCGGTTGGGCCTGGGCGTCGCGCAATGGATCGTTCATGGGCTGTCTCCTCAGGCCTTGGGCTCGTTGTCGGCGGGTTTCGGCGCGCTGGCCAGGGCCTGGAGCAAGGCCGGGTCCTTGATGGCCTTGAGGATGATGTCCTCGGCTCCGGTTTTGCCGTCCATGTAGGTCAGCAGGTTGGCCAGCTGGGTGCGCGCCTCGAGCAGTTGGTTGAGGGCATCGACCTTGCGCGCCACGGCGGCGGGGCTGAAGTCGTCCATGCTCTCGAAGGTGATGTCCAGGCTCAGGTTGCCTTCCCCGGTCAGTTCGTTGGGCACGTTGAAGGCCACGCGTGGCTTCATCGCCTTCAGGCGCGAGTCGAAGTTGTCGACGTCGATTTCCAGGAACTTGCGGTCGGCCACCGCCGGCAGCGGCTCGGCCGGCTTGCCGGCGAGGTCGGAGAGCACGCCCATGACGAACGGCAACTGGACCTTTTTCTCGGCGCCGTAGAGTTCGACGTCGTATTCGATCTGCACCCGCGGCGCGCGGTTGCGCGCGATGAATTTCTGGGAGCTGTCTTTCGCCACGTTGTTCCTCCTGGTCGCCGGTGCGGCGGCTCTGTTCGTTGCGGGCGTCGGTATGGATGCGGCGCGAGGGCGTCAGTCGTCCTCGGGGCCGCGCAGGTTCTCGAATTGCGACCAGCCATCGGGAATCAGGTCGCGGACAATGGTTGCGAAATCGGCATTGACCAGCTTCTTGGCCCGGTGCAGCAGCACCGGCAGCGGGCTCGAAGGTTCGTGGCGGGCGTAGTACTGCAACAGGCGGTCGAGGCTCTGCTGGACGTCCTCACGGCTGCTGATCTCGCCAGGCCGTGCGGTGGGCCTTGCACTGACGTTGCTGGCGGCGGGCTGGTCGGCAACGGTGTCGTCGGCAGGCGCGGCAGCGGCCTCTGGTGCAGGCACCGTACCGGCCGGGCCGTAGTCGCCCAGCACCTGCTGCACCTGGCGCAGGGGCTGGCGCAGGGCCGACAGGTCGACGCCGCTGGCCGAGCCCACCTGGTCGTTGACCCGCGTCTCGATGGCGTCCACGGCTTCGCGCGCCAGTTGCAGCGCCTGGTGGCATTGCTGCAACTGCTCGTCATCAGCGTCACGCAGCGCGGCAGCCAGTTCCTCGGCGCTCAGTTGTTCGCTGGCGAAGTGCTGCACGCCAGCAGCATGCAGGGCGGCGCGCAAGGTGACCGGGCCGAAGGCGCGCGAGCGCACCAGCACGGCGTCGCGCAGCAGGCCGATGTTGGTGTCGCAGGTCAGGCCGCAGAGGGCATTGACGCGTACCGTGGGGTCGTTGTCGTCGGCGGCGTCCAGCTGCGGGTGCAGGTACAGCCAGTACTCGCCGAGCAGGTCGCGGATCAGTTCGAGGCTGGCGGCAAGGCCCGGCAGGCCATGCAGGGCCAGGTTGGCCTGGAGCAGGAAATGGGTGATGCGCAGGTCCTTGCTGCGCTGCAGCAGGGCAGTGCAGGCCTGTTCGATATCGCGCCACTGGGGCGGCTCGGCGGGCTGGATCGCGTCGCCCATCACACGCTCGGGGCGGCCCTGGGCATCACGTTCCAGTTGCAGGAAATCGGCGTCGTATTCGAGGTCATCGCCGCAGGGAAAGTCTGCAGAAACAGCGGCGAGCAACTGCGATGAGTTCACCAGAAATCGATCTCCATATCGGCCCGTGGTGGGGCAGGTTCTTGTGCGAAGTTACAAATGTGAACGGGCGCACAAACTTGGCAAAGAGCACCGAGGTGATATCATTGTGATATCGTTTTGGTACTTCGAAGTTGCGCATTTATGGTTTATTTGTTCGCGAGTGTCAAGGTAAGCTACGCGCCCGAACAGCGGGTGTGACCCAGTTGGCAGCCACCGAGTACCATTTGTCGGCTGCCATGAAAGTGCCTGAAAAAAAGGGTTGAATGCCCAGGCCAATATTCGGTATTTCGCGTGAAACCCTTTGTTATCAAAGGGTTTGGCACTCATTTGAATGGCTGGATAAAACCATTCAAATGAATGGCTTTGCGTTTCAAATATATGCAAGGAGGCGTGATGGCACTTTGCCTGACTATCACCAGTTATCACAAGATTACTCCCGGGCAATGCCCGGAGAAGTTGCTGGAAACCGGTGCCATCACTGTTGGCCGTTCGGCGGATAATGATTGGGTTCTTCCTGATCCAGAGCGGCTCGTATCGGCCAGGCATTGTGTGATCCAGTTCAAGGATGGCCGTTATTATTTGACCGATAACAGTACCAATGGTGTGGAATTAGTACACGCCGGTATTCGCTTGCGTCGCGGCAACAGTGAACCGTTGATGGACGGCGAAGTTATCCGAATAGGTGAGTACGAGATTCAGGCGCGCATCGACGCCGGTCTTTGCGCCACCGTTGGCAGCGAGCCCGAGCCACACAGTTTCGAGGCGCTGATGGCCAACCAGGTATCGGCTCCGGTGGTTGCCAGCCCTGCGATTTCCGGCGCGCCGGCAGCGTTCCTGCAGGGCGCATCGAGCCACGATACGCTGCCCGACCTGTTCGATTTCCTCGGCCCTTCGAGCGTGCCACCGATCAGCCAGCCCGACCATGTGCCGGCCCAGCAGCATGATTTCCGGCCGCCGACCCCGGTGGTGCCACCGGCACCGCCTGCGCCTGTGGTCGAAGCTGCCGCGCCGGGGATGATTCCGGAAGACTGGAACCTGTTCGACACGCCGCAGGCTCCGGCTCCGGCTCCCGCACCCGCACCAGCAGTAGAGCCGCCCGCGACCGTCGCACCCGCGCCGATGCCGATGGTTCCGCTTGCGCAGCAGGCCGAGCTCGTCGCTGAACAGCCGACAGCCGCACCTGTCGCTGCGCCACCGGCAGCGGCCGTAACCGGCGATGCGCAGCTTCTGGCGTTCCTGCGCGGCGCCGGCATCGAGCACTTGCGCATCGATGCCGCCGATGCCGCAGCGCAGATGGAGGCCATCGGCCGCAGCTACCGCTTGATGGTCGAGGGCCTGATCGACGTGCTGCGCGCACGCAGTAGCCTCAAGGGCGAGTTCCGCATGCAGCAGACCACCATCGCCCCGGTGCAGAACAACCCCTTGAAATTCGCTCCCAACGCCGATGAAGCGCTGCTGCTGTTGCTGCGCCACGGCAACGAGGCGTTCATGGGGCCGGACCAGGCCGTGCGCGAGAGCTTCGACGATGTGCGCGCCCACCAGTTGGCCGTGATGGCCGGTGTGGAAGCCGCGATCAAGCACCTGCTCGCACGGTTCGAGCCGGCCCGGCTGGAGCAGCGCCTGGCGCCCGCCGGCGGGCTGGCCAAGCTGTTCGGTGGCTCGCGCCAGGCGCACTGCTGGCAGCAGTTTACCGAGCTCTACGGGCAGATTTCCCAGGAAGCCGAAGACGATTTCCAGGACCTGTTCGGCCGCGAGTTCAGCCGTGCCTACGAGGCCCACAACAGCCGCTTGCAACGCTCCTGAGCGAGCACAGGAAGACCACAGTACGTCATGAGGACGAGGATGAACGCGACACGACTGATCGCAGCACTGACCCTGGTGCTGCTCAGTGCCTGCAGCAAGGACGCAGCCCAAGCCCCCGCCGCCGACAGCGCGGCCAATGGCTCGGCCGTCACCCTGTATTTCAGTGCTGCCGCCGGGCTCAATCCAGGCGCTGGCGGCACGCCCGCGCCGGTACGGGTCCGCCTGTATGAGTTGAAGAACAGCGCAGCCTTCGCCCGCGCTGATTATTTCGCCCTGGCCGAGCGTGCCCAGGCGACGCTCGGTGCCGACCTGATCGACCAGGACGAAGTGCTGCTGCAGCCCGGCGAGCAACTGCGCCTGGAGCGCCCGCTCGACCCGGCCACCCGCCAGCTCGGCCTGGTGGTCGGTTACCGCGAGATCGACCAGGCCCAGTGGCGCAGCGTGCTGGCTGTGCCACCCCGTGACTATCAGATCAGCCTCGATGTGCGTGCCGTGCGCAGCGCCGTGGCCACCCCACAACCTCTGCCTGTGCGCTAGGCAATCGGAGCCCCCATGTCCTGGAACAATCGCGTGGTCTGGTCGGAAGGCATGTTCATCTCGACCCAGCACTTCCAACAGCACGACCGCTACCTGGAGCACCTGGTCGACGCCCGCAGCCGCCCATTGAGCGCCGCTGCCTGGGGCTTCTCGGAACTGCTGCTCGACCAGGGCCTGCTGGCCCAGGGCAAGCTGGCGATCCTCAGCGCCCGCGGCCTGCTGCCCGACGGCACGCCGTTCGACATCCCCCGCGACGACCTGCCGCCTGCACCGCTGGAGGTGCCGGACGAACTGCGCGACGGGATCATCCACCTGGGCCTGCCGCTCAAGCGTGCCGGTGCCCGCGACACCGTCGACGAGGGCGAAGCTGTCGCCGGTGCCCGCTACATCAGCCGGGTCAGCGAAGTGCGCGACGACAACGCACCGTTCGAGAATCGCGCCACGCTGGCACTGGGCAGCCGCGCCCTGCGCCTGCTGCGCAGCGAGGATGGCCTGAGCGACCATGCCGCGTTGGGCATGCTGCGCATCCGTGAAAAGCGCGCCGACCGAGCGCTGGTGGTGGACGACAGCTATATCCCGCCAGTGCTCGACGTGGCGGCCAGCCAACAGCTTTCAGGCTTTTGCGGCGAGCTGCTGGGCCTGTTGCACCAACGTGGCGAAGCGCTGGCCGGACGCGTGGTGGCCTCGGCCAATGGCGGCGCTTCGGAGATCGCCGACTTCATGCTGTTGCAGTTGGTGAACCGCGCCCAGCCGCTGGTCGAGCACCTCAACCAACTCAGCCCGCTGCATCCCGAACGGCTGTACAGCGAACTGGTGGCCTTGGCCGGCGAGTTCGCCACCTTCACCCGCGATGGCCGTCGCCCGCACAGTTTCCCGGTGTACCAGCACGACGACCTGGCCGCGACCTTCGCCCCGGTGATGGCCGCGCTGCGCGAGGCCCTGTCGACGTTGATCGACAGCAAGGCGGTGGCTATTCCCATCGTCGAGAAGGCCTACGGCATCCACGTCGGCATGCTCGCCGACCGCAGCCTGCTCGACAGCGCCAGTTTCATCCTGGTGGTGCGCGCCGATGTGCCCAGCGAGACCCTGCGCAGCCGTTTCGGCCAGCAAAGCAAGATCGGTTCGGTGGAGCACATCCGCGACCTGGTCAATCTGCAGCTGCCGGGTATCGGCCTGCTGCCGTTGCCGGTGGCGCCGCGGCAGATTCCATTCCACGCCGGCTCCACCTACTTCGAGCTCGACCGTGGCAGCGAGCACTGGAAGCAACTGCAGCACTCCGGTGGCTTCGCCTTCTACGTCGCCGGCGAGTTCCCCGGCTTGAGCCTGGCCTTCTGGGCCATTCGAGGGTGAAGCCATGATTTTCGATACTGACTTGTCAGCCATACCGAGTGCCCTGTGGGAGCGGCCTTGTGTCGCGAAAGGGCCGCAGCGCGGCCCCCGAATTTCCGCATCACGGCAAATCCCGCCAGGGCCGCTGCGCAGCCCAATCGCGACACAAGGCCGCTCCCACAGCGTCCGCATCAATGCGTCCCGCTGCGCCACCCCCTTTGCAAGGACTGGAGACTAAGCCGCGATGCACCCGGACGACCCACAGGCCAACGACCGCACCCAGTTCATGCCACGCCCCGGTGGCCGCGGCCCGCAACCGGCCGCCGCGACAGGCGCGCAGGCCGCGCCGCCGCCGTTGCAGGTGCCTGCCGAGCCCCTGGCGCCAGGCCAGGGCGTGGGCCTGAACCCGCTCGAACAGGCGGCCGGGCCGTTGCTGGCCTTGCTCACCCGTCTGCGCAACACCATCGCCCACCCGGCGCCGGCCAGCTTGCGGGCGCAGTTGCTGGCCTATCTGCGCCAGTTCGAGGAGCGCGCCGAAGCCGCCGGTATCGTCCGCAACGAGGTGCTGCTGGCGCGTTATGCGCTGTGCACCGCCCTGGACGAAGCGGTACTCAGCACGCCGTGGGGCAGTGCCAGTGACTGGGGCCGGCAGAGCCTGTTGATCACCGTTCACAACGAGGCCTGGGGTGGCGAGAAGGTGTTCCAGCTGATGGAGCATTGCCTGCAGAGCCCACGCGAACGCCTGAATCTGCTGGAGCTGCTGTACCTGTGCACCAGCCTCGGTTTTGAAGGTCGCTATCGCGTCATGAACGATGGCCGCGCCCAGCTCGAAGCCCTGCGCGAGCGCACCGCGGCAGCCATCCGCAGCGCTCGTGGCGAACGTGAGCGCGAATTGTCGCCGCATTGGCGCGGGGTGACCGTCAGCCGTGACCGCCTGGCGCAGTTCGTGCCGCCCTGGGTCGGCCTGGCCGTGGCCCTGGCGTTGTTGCTGCTGGTGCTGTTCGGCCTGCGCCTGAAGCTGGCCGCCGACGCCGAGCCGGTGTTCCGTGGCATCCATGCGTTGGGTGAAATTCCGGTGCAGGCCATGGACCGCCCGGTAGTTCAACCCAAGCCCGTGGAGCGCCCGCGCCTGGCCGGGTTCCTGGCCGAAGACATCAAGGCGGGCCGCGTCGCCGTGGAGGATGCCGTGGACCGCTCGGTGGTGACCATCCGTGGCGACGAGTTGTTCGCCAGTGCCAGCGCCAGCATCAAGGGCGACTTCCAGCCCCTGATGCTGCGCATCGCCGAGGCCGTGGCCAAGGTCAAGGGTAACGTCCGGGTCAGCGGCCACAGCGACAACCAGCGCATCGCCACGCTGCGCTTCCCGTCCAACTGGGCGTTGTCCCAGGCGCGAGCCGAAGAGGTCAAGGCCATTCTCGCTGCGCGCACAGGCCAACCCGAGCGCTTCAGTGCCCAGGGGCTGAGCGACACCGAGCCGCTGGCGTCGAACGACACCGCGCAAGGCCGGGCGAAGAATCGCCGGGTAGAAATCACCGTTCTGGCGGAGGGCGTCGAGTGAAGGCGTTTGTCGGTTTTCTCATTCGCTGGGTGATCCCGCTGCTGGGCTTGATCGCCTTGAGCTTGATCATCTGGTTCGTCGGGCCGTTGCTCGATGTGCTGGCGCCCGCGGCCGCGCGCTGGGCGCTGATCGTCCTGTTGTTCGCTGCCTGGATCGGCTACCGCGCCTGGCGCATCGTGCAGGCGCGCCGGCAGGCGGCCAAGGTGATGCAGAGCCTGGCCGCCGAAACCGCGCCGGACCCTGCCAGCGTGGCCACCGCCGAAGAGCTGGCGACCTTGCGCCAGCGCATGGACGAAGCCCTGGCGCTGCTCAAGAAAGCCCGCCTCGGCGGTGACGAGCGTCGCAACCTGTACGAGTTGCCGTGGTACGTGATCATCGGCCCGCCCGGCTCGGGCAAGACCACCGCGCTGGTCAATTCGGGGCTGCACTTCCCGCTGGCCGCGCAACTGGGCGAAGGCGCCATTCGAGGCGTGGGCGGCACGCGCAATTGCGACTGGTGGTTCACCGACCAGGCCGTGCTGCTCGATACCGCGGGCCGCTACACCACCCAGGACAGCCACGCCCAGGTCGACAAGGCCGCCTGGCTGGGCTTTCTCGACCTGCTCAAGACCCAGCGTTCACGTCGCCCGATCGATGGCGCGTTCATCGCCATCAGCCTGTCCGACCTGTTGCTCGGTAGCGACGCCGAGCGCGCGGCGCATGCCGCAGCCATCCGCGCCCGTATCCAGGAGTTGTACAGCCAGTTGGGCGTGCGCTTCCCGGTGTACTTGATGCTGACCAAGCTCGACCTGGTGCCGGGCTTCATGGAATTCTTCGACAACCTGGGCAAGGACGAACGCGCCCAGGTGTGGGGCATGACCTTCCCGCTCGATACCCTGGAGCAGGGTGGCAGCGACCCGCTGGCGCAATTCGGCAATGAGTTCGGGCTACTCGAACAGCGCCTCGGCGAACGCGTGGTCGAGCGCCTGCAGCAGGAGCGCGACCCGGCCCGGCGCGACCTGATCTATGGCTTCGTGCAGCAGTTCGCCGCCTTGCGTGGCAACCTCAAGCTGTTCCTCGACGGCGTCTTCAAGCCCAATGCCTTCGAGGACCGTGCCCTGCTGCGTGGTGTGTACTTCACCAGCGGCACCCAGGAAGGCAGCCCCATCGACCGATTGATCGGCAGCATGGCGCAGAGCATGGGCCTGGACCGTGCGCACCTGGCCCGCCAGAGCGGCAGCGGGCGCAGCTACTTCATCGAGAAACTGTTCAGCGCGGTCGCCTTCGCCGAGCGTGGCCTGGTCGGCAGCAACCCCAAGGTGGAGCGGCGGCGCAAGTGGATCGCCCGTGGCGCCTTGGCACTGAGCGTGGCGTTGGTGGTGCTGGTCGGCACTCTGTGGACGCTCAGCTACCGCGCCAACCAGCAGTACATCGCCGAAGTCGACAGCCGTCTGCAGCCGTTGGGCAAGAGCGTGCAGGGCCTGAGCCCGGCGCAGCGCAACGTGGTCGACGTGTTGCCGCTGCTCAACGCCGTGCGGCGCCTGGCCGATGATCCGCCCGGTTGGGCCGAGGGCCTGGGCCTGTACCAGGGCGACATGCTCGAAAGCGAATCGCAGAGCCTCTACCGCAAGCTGCTGATCGCCATCTTCGCCCCGCGCCTGGTCACCCGCATCGAGGAGCAGTTGTACGCCGGCGGCCCGTCCGACTACCTCTACGAAGGCCTCAAGGCCTACCTGATGCTGGCCGACGGCGAGCATTACGACCCCGAGTTCCTCAAGGCCTGGATCACCCTCGACTGGGAGCGGCAACTGCCTCGCGATCTTGCGCCCGACCTGCGCCAGGCCCTGGAGCAGCACCTGGCGGCGCTGTTCGACAAGCGCCCGCCGAATGCCCGCCTGGACCAGCGCCTGATCGACGATACCCGTCGCCAGTTGCAGCAACTGCCGGTGGCCCAGCGCGTGTACGACCGGGTCAAACGCCAGAAGCTGCCCGCTGGCGTCAGTGACTTGCGCGTCAGCGAGGCAGCCGGTCGCGATGCCGCGCTGGTGTTCCGCTTCAAGAACGGCAAGCCCCTGAGCGAGCCATTGCCAGGGCTGTTCACCGTGGAGGGCTACCGCAAGGCATTTCTCGCCGCGAGCCTGGCGCAGAGCACCACGCTTGCCGAAGAGCGCTGGGTGCTGGGCCGTGCGCCGGGCGAGGCGGGCGATGCCAAGCGCCTGGCAGACGACGTGCAGCAGCTTTACTACCAGGATTACATTCGCCACTGGGATGCCTTGCTCGACGACCTGGATTTCGTGCCGATCACCAGTGTCGGGCAGGCTGCCGACGTACTGCGGGTGCTGTCCGGCCCTACCTCGCCTATGAAGCAACTGTTGCAGGCGGTGGCCCACGAGACCAACCTGGGGCAGCCGACCACCCTCGACAAGGTCAAGGACAAGGCCGAGCAGGCCGGCGTCGACCAGTTGCGTCAACGCCTCGGCGGGCTACTGGGCGACGCGCCAATGCCGAGTGACACCGACGCAGCGCGCGCGGTCGACCCCGTGACCGCGCACTTCGCCGACCTGGCCACGCTGGTCGACACCGGCGAAGGTCAGCCAGCGGCCATCGACGGCCTGCTCACCGACCTCAACGCGCTCTACGTGCAGGTCAGCGCGATGGTCGGCGCCAGTGGCGACGCCTTGCTCGGCGAGGCCAAGAATCAGGCGCAGGCCGCGGCCCAGCGCGTCGCCCTGGGTGCGGCGCGCCAGCCCAAGGTAGTGCAGAACCTGGTCAGTTCGGTGCTCGGCTCCACCCACAACATCGTCATGGGCGGGGTACGCAATCAGCTCAACGCCGCCTGGTCGAGCGAGGTGGTCAACGTCTACCGCCAGTCGCTGAGCGGCCGCTACCCGATGGTCGCCGGCAGCTCGCGGGATGCCACCCTGGAGGACTTCGGCCAGTTCTTCGGGGTTGGCGGGGTGATGGACAACTACTTCCGCAAGTACCTGCAGCCCTACGTCAACACCTCCAGCACGCCGTGGAGCTGGCAGCCCGGTGCTGCGCAGAAGCTCGGCATCAACAGCGGCGTGCTGTACACCTTCCAGCGCGCCGCGACCATCCGCGATGCCTTCTTCCGCAGCGGCAGCGGCCTGCAGCCGGGCGTGCGCTTCGAACTCAAGCCGGTGGCGATGGACGCGACCATCACCCAGTTCCTGCTCGACCTCGACGGCCAGCAGGTCAGCTACGACCACGGGCCAAGCCGCCCGGTGGCGCTGCAATGGCCCAACCCCAACAGCATCGGTGTGGTCCGCCTGTCGATCACGCCGCCTTCGGCCAGTGGCCGTTCGGGGCTGACCGTCGAAGGCCCATGGGCGTGGTTCCGCCTGCTCGACCAGTCCGACCTGGTGGCCGGCAGCTCGCCGGAGCGCTTCAATCTGCGCTTGCGCGTCGATGGCGCCAGCGTCTCGTACGAGCTGCGTGCCAGCAGCGCCTTCAACCCGTTCCGCAGCCGAGTGGTCAGCGGTTTCAGCTTGCCGGAGCATCTGTGAACGACGTGGGTTTCTACGGAAAACTGGCCTGCCGTGGCGACTTCGTCAGCCGCGGCCTGCCGCAGACTTTCATCCAGCCCTGGGACCAGTGGCTGGCCGCCGGTATTCAGGCCAGCCAGCAGGCATTGGGCGAGCAGTGGCTGCAGGCCTATCTGATCAGCCCGCTGTGGCGCTTTGCGCTGGCGCCGGGTGTGTGCGGGGCGGATGCGGTGGTGGGTGTGCTGATGCCGAGCATCGACCGGGTCGGGCGGTACTTTCCGCTGACCGTGGCCCAGGTGCTGGAGCCTGGGGGGGCTGTGGCTGGTGTGGTCGGCGGGGCTGACGACTGGTTCGAAGGTGTCGAACGGGCATTGTTGGGAACGCTTGAGCCTGATGCGGCGTTCGAGGACTTCGAGGCTGCCTTGCAGCCTTTTCGCGACGCAAGGCCGCTCCCACAGGGTTCGCGTATGACCGTGGGCGGGTTGCAGCGGCTGGATGCGGTGACGCCACAGGACAGGACTTCGGCCTTGGCCGAATGCGCCTGTGAGGGCGTGAGCCTGTGGTGGGGGCAGGGCAGCGAGCGCATTGCCCCGGGCCTGAAGCGTAGCCAGGGCCTGCCGCGTAGCGACCAGTTCGCCGCCTTTTTGTTGGGCTGCGAGGGCGGCCCGGCATGAGCGGCATGCACTACAGCGCGGCGAGCTACAGCCATGTCGGCATGGTTCGCAAGGTCAACGAAGATGCCTGCCTGGAACTGACCTGGGATGGCCTGTGGGCCGTCGCCGATGGCATGGGCGGGCACGCTGCCGGAGACTACGTGAGCAGCCTGGCGGTGGACAGCCTGCGCCAGCTGCCGATCGTCGATGGCCTGGAGGATCTCACCCAGGCCGTGCGTGACACCTTGGGCCGGGTCAACCACGCCGTGCGCGAGGAGACCGTGCGCCGTGGCGTGACGATGATGGGCAGCACCGTGGTGGTGCTGGCCGCACGTGGCGACCAGGCCGTGGGCCTGTGGGCCGGCGACAGCCGCCTGTACCGCCTGCGCGGTGGCCGCATCGAGCGCCTGTCGCACGACCACAGCTACGTCCAGGAGCTGCAGGACAGCGGCCTGCTCAACGAGGCCGAGGCCCGTGTACACCCACGCGGCAACATCGTCACCCGCGCCATCGGCGTGCAGGACAGGCTCGAACTGCAGGCCGTCAGCGTGCAGGTACAGCCCGGCGACACCTACCTGCTGTGCAGCGATGGCCTGAACAAGACCGCCGAGGACCACGAGATCGCCGACGTGCTCGGCCACGCCGACGCCTACCAGGTGGTGCGCAGCCTGGTGCACCTGGGGCTGACCCGTGGCGCTCCCGACAACATCACCGCCGTGGTCGTGAAGGCGAACTGAAGAGCACCATGAACATGCAGATTCCCGGATACGACATCGACAGCGAGATTGGCCAGGGCGCCATGGCCAGCGTCTACCTGGCTACCCAGCGCTCGCTGCAGCGCAAGGTGGCGCTGAAGGTGATGGCCGCCAGCCTTGCCGCCGACCCCACCTTCTGCGAGCGCTTCTTGCGCGAAGGGCGCACCCTGGCGCGGCTGTCGCACCCGCACATCGCCACCATCCACGACATCGGCAATGTCGGCGAGCTGTACTACATGGCCATGGAGTACTTGCCCAACGGCACGCTCAAGGAGCGCATCGGCGCAGGCCTCTCGCCCGAACAGGGGCTGCTGTACGTGCGCCAGATCGCCCAGGCGCTGGGCTATGCCCACGCCCAGGACCTGGTGCACCGCGACGTCAAACCCGCCAACATCCTGTTCCGCGCCGACGGCACCGCCGTGCTCTCGGACTTCGGCATCGCCAAGTCGCTGGATGACCGCACCCAGTTCACCCAGGCCGGCTTCGCCGTCGGTACGCCCAGCTACATGAGCCCGGAGCAGGCGCGGGGCATGGACATCGACGGGCGTGCCGACCTCTATGCGCTGGGTGTGGTGCTGTACGAGATCCTCGTTGGCGAGCTGCCCTACCGTGGCACCGATGCGCTGTCGACGGCGCTGGCGCACTTGACCGAGCCGCTGCCGGAGTTACCCATCGAACATGGCCGCTACCAGGAGATCCTGCGCGGGCTGCTGGCCAAGGACCCTGCCGAGCGTTTTGCCGATGCCGCCGCACTGCTGGCCGCACTCGACCGCCTGCCGGCTGAGGACAACGACAGCACGGTAATCCGGCCGTTGCCCCTGGCCGAGCCTGTGAAGGCCGACCTTGGCGGACTGACGCCGGTTTCAATCGATATCCCGCAAGCCGCAGCGGCGCCTGTGCCGCCGTCCCCCGCCAAGCCCGAGCCAGGCATGGAGCAGCTTCGGCCCAAGCCAGCGGCAGCGCTCGAATCCGGCTCGGGCAAACCGGCCAAGGCTGTGCTGGCGCTGGCCATTGCCGCCGCACTGGGCCTGGGCGTGACGTTCTTCTGGTTGCTCGGTGGCAACGATGATGCGGCTTCGCAGGTGCCCGCGGTGCAGGCTGGGAGCGAGCCGGTCACCCCGAACACACCGCCTCCAGCCGTGAGCGAAGATGGCCGGCCATTGTTGATGCCAGGCAAGAAGACCCTGTTCCAGCGTGTGCTGAGCAAGCCCGAGGCGCAGTTGCTGGCCAAGCCCGGCGATGCATCGGGCGAGCCGCTGCCGGCGTTCTCGGTGCTGTACGTGTACCAGCGCAAGGACATCGACGGCCAGCAGTGGCTGGAGGTCGGTGCCTCCAGCGATGGCCAGCGCGAAGGTTGGTTGCTGGCGGCGCAGACCAGCGACTGGAAGCAGAGCCTGGTACTGAAGTTCACCGAGCGTTCGGGCCGTTCGCCGGTGATGTTCATGCGCCAGGCCGACGATGTGCAGCAGCTGCTCGACGATACCGGCAAGGCCCGCGCCGATTTGCTCAAGGCCCAGAACGAGCCCGATGAGGTGCCCCAGGTGCTGGCCCTGGAGCCGGCGGCCAGCGCAGTGCCGCAGAACCAGTTCTACCTGATGCCGATCTTCGACTACCGCGAGAGCTTCGACGCCGACGGCCAGCCGGTGCAACTGCTCAACGTCGCCTCCATCGACCCCGGCGCCAGCGCCCGCGACAGCGCGCCCAGGGCGGCCGGCGCGGCAGTGGCGGCGGACAACAGCTTCCGTACCGGCATCGTCCTGGTAGTCGATACCTCGGTCTCGATGCAGCCCTACATCGACCGCGTGCGCCAGGTGGTCAGCGAACTGCAGCAGCAGCTGGCGGCGCGTGGCGAGCTGGACAGCGTCAGTTTCGGCCTGGTCGGCTTTCGCAACAGCGTCAAGCGCACCCCGGGCCTGGACTACCTGAGCAAGACCCTGGTCAGCCTGGAGGAGGGGCGCGACCCGGCGCGCTTCCTCAAGGCCGCCGCGCAGGTCAAGGCCACCAGCGTGTCCAGCCATTCGTTCAACGAAGATGCCTTCGCCGGGGTGATGCAGGCGGTGGAGGGCATGGACTGGTCCGGCTATGGCGGGCGCATCGTCCTGTTGGTCAGCGATGCCGGCGCCCTGCGCAAGAACGACCCCTACAGCAGCACCCAGATGAACGAAGCCGAGGTGCGCCAGGCCGCGTTGAGCAAGCAGATCAAGATCTACGCCCTGCACCTGCGCACGCCAGCCGGTGTCAAGAACCATGCCTCGGCCGAGAGCCAGTACCGGGTACTCACCGCCGACAGCAACCCGCAGATCGGCGACCTGTACGTGGGCGTACCGGGCGGCGATGTCGGCGCCTTTGGCGAGCGTGTGCGCGAGATCGGCTCGACCTTCGCCGAGCTGGTGCACCAGGTGCGCGAGCAGCAGCCCCAGGCCGTGCCGCAACTGAGCGCAGGCGCGAGTCTGGCGGCCAAGTCCCAGGCCATCGGCTACGCCATGCACATGGACTTCCTCGGCCGTCACAGCGCCAGCCAGGCGCCGCAGCTGGTCGGTGCCTGGGCCGCCGACCGCGACCTGACCAACCCGGCGCTGCCGAGCCTGCAGGTGTGCGTGATGCTGACCAAGCTGCAGCTCAACGACCTGCAGCAGTCGCTCAAGCTGATCGTCGACGCCGCGCGCAAGACCCGCAGTTCGCCGGGCGACTTCTTCAACGAGATCGCCAGCGCCAGTGCCTACATGAGCCGCGACCCGGGCGCCCTGCGCAAGGGCGCCAACCTGGCCCAGGGCGGCGTCTTGGGCGAATACCTCGAAGGGCTGCCGTACCGCAGCAAGTCGCTGAGCATGACCCAGGACCTGTGGCTGTCGCTGTCGGTGGCCGAGCAGGAGGACTTCATCGACGAGCTCGACTCGAAGATCCGCCTGTACGAGACCTTCCACAACGACATGGCCAACTGGGTGCGCTTCGGCAAGGCCGAACCGGGTGATGCCTTGTACCGTGTTCCTTTGTCGACGCTGCCGTGATGATCGATCTGCACGGGGTGCGCAAGACGCGCGGGCAGGGGGCCCAGCGCTACAGCCTGCAGGTCGACCGCCTGCACTTGGCGGCGGGGGCGCGAGTGGCCCTGGTTGGCCCCAGCGGCTGCGGCAAGAGCACCTTGCTCGACCTGTTGGCGCTGGTGCTGGCGCCGGACGTCGCCGAGGGCTTCGTCCTTGCTCAAACCGACGTTGCCGGGTTGTGGCGCCAGCGCCGCCTCGACCAGCTTGCCGCGCTGCGTAGCCGGCAACTGGGCTACGTGCTGCAGGCGGGCGGGTTGCTGGGGTTTCTCGATGTACGTGGCAATATCCGGCTGCCGCGGCAATTGCTGGGGCTGGGCGAGGACGGCAGCGTCGAGCGCCTGGCCGAAGCGCTGGACGTGCACGATCAACTGGCCAAGAAGCCGGCTGCGCTGTCCCTTGGCCAACGCCAGCGGGTCAGCTGCGCCCGGGCCCTGGCCCATGCGCCGGCGTTGTTGCTGGCCGACGAACCCACTGCGGCGCTCGACCCGGTGAACGCCGAGCGGGTCATGCAGTTGCTGCTGCGCGAGGCGCAGGCGCGCCAGGTAACCTGCGTGGTCGCCACCCACGACGAAGCACTGGCGCGCCGCGCCGGGCTGAGCGTGCTGCGCATGGCCTGCCGACGCGATGCCGACGGCGGTGTGACGGCCACAGTGGAGCAAGCCGCCTGATGCGCCCCGGGTTGATCGCCGGCCTGGCCTGGCAGGACTACCGCAACGATGCGCGGTTGTCGGCGTGCAGCGTGCTGGCGCTGGTCGCGGTGATCGCTCCGCTGCTGGTGCTGTTCGGGCTCAAGTTCGGCCTGGTCGGTAGCCTGACCGAGCGGCTGCAACGCGACCCTGCCGTGCGCGAGATCATTCCCCTGGGTGGCGGCCGTTTCCGCGCCGATCTGATCCATGAACTGGCGCAGCGTCCCGACGTGGCCTTTGCCATTCCCCGCACCCGGCAGATCGCCGCCACTGCCGAACTGTTGATGCCGGCCAAGGGGCGCGGGGTGACCGTCGAGATGGTCCCCACTGCCGCCGGTGACCCGCTGCTGCAGCAGGTTGCGCCACCGGTTGGCGTGCAACAGGTAGTGCTGAGCTTCACCGCTGCCGAGAAGCTTGGCGCCCACGCCGGCGATGAGCTGCAGGCCAGCTTCAGCCGCCAGCAGGCCGGCCAGGTGCAATGGCGCCAGGTAGCCGTGCAGGTGGCGGCCGTGCTGCCGCTGGTAGCATTCGAGCGCGATGGCCTGTTCGCCTCGACGTCCCTGCTCGAGGCTGTCGAGGACTACCGCGATGGGCTCGCCGTGCCTGCGCTGGGCTGGCCAGGCGAGGCCCCGGGCAGCGACGCCCAGCGGGTGTATCCGGCGTTTCGCCTGTACGCCCGCGGGCTTGCCGACGTCGAGCCGCTGCGTGAGTACTTCGCCGCGCGCAAGTGGCTGGTGTCGACCCAGGCGGCGCAGATCGCCCAGGTGCAGACTCTCAGCCGCAACCTCGACCTGGTGTTCTGGATCATCACCAGCCTGGCCGTGGCGGGTGCCGTGGCGGCCATCGCCGCAGGTGCCGTGGCGGCGGTGCAGCGCAAGCAGCGCGAGCTGGCGGTGCTGCGCCTGCTGGGCTTTGGCACAGCGGCGCTGTTGCTGTTCGTGGTGCTGCAGGCGCTGTACAGCGGCGTGCTGGCGGCGGCGGCTGCCGGGGCGCTGTACCTGTTGGCCGAGCACGGCCTCAACCGAATGTTCATGCAGGTGCCGGGCGAATACGCCTGCCACCTGTTGCCCATGCACTACCTCGTTGCGCTAAGCGCCGTGCTGCTGGCCAGTATGGCCGCCGCTGCTCTGGGCGGCTGGCGGGTGGCGCGCATCGATGCCAGCCAAGGAATCCGTGATGTCTGACCTTCGCCTCGGGGCCGCGGCCCTGATCCTGTCGACCCTGAGCCTGGCGGCCTGTTCGCCTGGCGACGAGCAGCCGGCCAAGCCCGGCGCCCCGGCTCGCACTTCGGCGCAGCCGGTCGACAGCGCCAAGCTCGACAACCCCAAGCCGTTGCCGGGCGATGTCAGCCTCCCGCTGCCATGCGGCGGCGAGCTGGTGTTGCGCAGCGTCTACGTACTGGCCCAGGGCAGTCTGGACGACCGCGAGGTCAACCTCGGCTACCCGTTCAGCGAAGGAGAGGCCGGCTACAAGCAGTCGTTCATCTCCGGCTACCGACGCGATTTCATCAATGGCCAGTTTGGCCTGCAGGACCTGTCTCCCGCGTGGCAGAAGGCTGTCGCGCCAAGCCTGCCGAAACTCGACCAGGGCGGCCCGCTCAAGCCGATGATGTACTTCATCGGCAAGTACGAGGTCACCGCGCGCCAATACGCCCAGGTGATGGCCCAGGCCCAGTCGCTGGCCAGTGGCGAGGCAGCCCCGGCCTGCCAGCCCGAGACCACGGCGGCGGGGCGCCTGCCCAAGGTCAAGCTGTCGCGTTTCGAGGCCGAGCGCTTTGCCGCGGTGTACAGCGCCTGGCTGCTCAAGAATCACCGCGACCTGCTGCCGGTCAGTGGCCGTGGCAGCAAGGCCGAGGAGGGCGGGGTCGGCTTCGTGCGCCTGCCGACCGAGGTGGAGTGGGAGTTCGCTGCCCGTGGCGGCTCGGCGGTGAGCCGCCAGGAATTGGAAGGGCGGTTGTTCCCACGTAAGGTCCAGGGCAGTGACAGCGACGGGCCGCTGGGCGACTGGGCGGTGTTCAACCAGGTGGCCGGCGGCACTGGCCAGGCTGCGCGGCTGATGCCGATCGGCACCAAGCTGCCCAACCCGCTGGGGCTGTTCGATGTGATCGGCAATGCCGCCGAGATGGTCCAGGAATCGTTCCAACTGGTGCATGCCGGCAGGCTGCAAGGCGCCTATGGCGGCTTCGTGGTCAAGGGCGGCAACTACCTCGAAGGCGAGGGCACGCTGTTCACTGGCATGCGCCGCGAATACCCCCTGTTCGGCGCCGATGGTACCGAGCAGCGCAACGAGACCACCGGTTTCCGGGTCGCCATCGGTGCCCTGTCGGCGCCCCGTTCGCGCTATCAGGAATTGTTCGAGCAATGGCAGAAAGAGGGCCGCCTGGCCAGCCTGACCGACGACATCGACGCCGCCCAGGACCCGACCAAGCGCCTGGACAGCATCATCGCCGCCACCGTCGACCCACGCCAGCAGGCCGAACTGGGCCTGGTCAACGAAGAACTCAAGCGCAGCGTCTCGCTGATCGGCCGCCAGCGCGAAGAAGCCGCCGGCAACCTGATCCAGTCGGCCGCGCTGGTGGCCGAGACCATCAACAACTACAACATCCGCCTGACCAACCTGCGCAACACTCAGGCCGAGGCCAAGGCACGCGGCGACCAGACCACCGTGCGCATGTACGCCGCAGCCATCGCCAACGGGCGCTCCGCCCTCGACGGCGCGGTGGCGATCTACATCGACAACCTGGCCAGTGGCACGCGCTACACCGATGCGGTGATCCAGGCGCAGTTCCAGCGGGTCAAGGAAGAGCTCAATCGCAAGCCGGTCCTGGGCAACAGCCTGGTCAGCCGCGCCACCCTGTTCGTCCGCCACGTTGGGGAGTACCGCCAGAACCGGCGGGCCGACCCGGCGACGATCCTCAAGGAGCTCCTGGCATCGGCCGCCGCGCGGCCTTCGTAGTGGCTTCTGCCTGACGTAACCCCGGGGTGGCATGAGCCCCCCGTTTCGACCCACCCACGTGAGAAAGCGACATGTTCAAGACCTTCATCACGGCCTCCCAGGCCCGTTCCACCCTGCTGCTGGCAGCAGGCTTCAGCACCGTTCTGCTGGCCGGCTGCTCCAGCTCGCCGATCTCCAAGGTCGGTGCCACGACCAAGGTCGAGTACTACCCGAGCTGCTACGAGCCGGTGCAACACCTGCGCTCCACCGACGGCGACATGACCAAGTCGGTTGCCAGCGGTGCGGTCATCGGTGCGCTCGGCGGTGCCCTGACCGGTGCCCTGGTCGACAAGGAAAACCGTGGCCGCAACGCCGCCATCGGTGCAGCGGGCGGTGCCCTGGTGGGCGGCGCAGCCGGTTACTACACCGAGCGCCAGAAGCAGATCAGCGACGACAAGCAACGCATCGCCTCGTACGCCACCGACATCGACAAGAGCGCTGCCGACCTGGACCGCACCACTGCCTATGCCAAGGCTTCGCAGAGCTGCTACCAGCGTGAATTCAGCAGCCTGATCGAAGGCCGCAAGGCCAACCGCATCAACGACACCGAAGGGCGCAAGCGCCTGGCCGAGATCGTCTCCGGCCTGCAGGAGTCGAACAAGCTGCTGGCCACCGTCAATGGCCGTGTCGCGGAAAACCTCGACAGCTACACCCAGGCCTATGAGCAAGACCTCAAGCAAGTAGGTGTGGCGCGTACCGAAGTCGCTACCGTGGCCGCACCGGCCAAGACCACTGGCAAGAAGACCCAGGCCAAGAAAACCAACACGGCGGTGCCGCAAGAGGCCGTTGCCACCGAGAAGACCCTGCAGAACGCCACCGCCAAGAAGGCCGAGGCCCAGCAGGTGGCCAATGCCGGCGTGGACCAGGTCAACAAAATGTGCCGCAGCCCCGACATGGGTGACTGGGCGCCGGTGCCTTGCCCGAACGTGTAACCCACGCTTCGTTGCGCTCGCGCCAGCGCACGTGCAGCCCCGAGCAGGTCTTCTGACCTGCCGGGCAAGTGCGTGGGCCGGCGCAGCGGCTTGTCGACCGAAGGAGAGTTGTCGTGAATGATCTATTGCCCGATGTGCTGGGCAGCAACCGCCAGCAGATGGCGCGTCAGCGTCTGTTGTTGAGTCTCGATCAGCAGAAGCTGTTCAGGGCCATCGATGCCGACCCTGGCATCGTCGGCGCAGGCGTCGTCTATATCGATGCCCAGTACAACGTCATCGTGCTACGTGAATTTCAGCCGATCTGCAGCATCGCGCCCAAGCGCATCATCCTGCAGGAGGCGCCGCCCTATACCTCGCCCGAACAGTTCATGACCCAGTTGCAGACCGGCGCTCGGGAGCGCAAGGTCGTCAGCGAGGCCGTGAATGCGACCGCCACCTGCCTGTCGGCAGCCCTGGGTTGGATCGTCATGTTCAGTGGCACCGTCGCCGTACCGTTCACCGCCGGCGCCAGCTTGACCCTCACTGCAGTGGGTTACGCGGCTGCCGCTGCGGGTACCGGGCAGTGCATGATGGGCGCTTATCGCGTTTACAACGAAATGAACGACCCGGAGCAGAACGACTGGCTCGATAACAACGACACCGTGCAGACTGTGATGGGTATCCTCGATGGTGTCTCGCTGCTGGGCGTCGGCGCCTCGGGCGCGACCACGGTGCGTTTCCTGCAAGTGCGTAAGGCCGCGACCGGTAAAGGCTGGACAGAGCTGTTCCATAACCTCAGCCGCCAGCAACGCAAGGCACTGGCCAAGGAATTATTGCTGATCAAGCACCCGTCGCTCACGGCCAAGCAGCTCAAGCTGCAGCAAGCTGCGGGCACGGCGATCAAGCGTTTTACCCCCACAGAGATCCAGCACGCCACCAAGACCCTTATCCAGGATTCGATCGGCGCGTTGTCTGGCTTTGGCAGCAGTAGCTTCGTGCAATCGGTTGCAGTGGGGCTTTACGAGGAGATCAGCGAGTGACACGTGGCCAGGAACTACAGCGATTTCTTTCCCGTTATTTCGGCGTGTTCATCGCCGAGTTTTTCCTGTCCTGCCTGACATTGGGCGGCACCGTCTCGTTGGTATTCTCCACCTATCTGCGTAGCCCCGACCGCGCGCAGCCCGTCATGGCGCTGGCCCTGGTAGCGGTGGTGAGTGCGGCTTCGCATATCGCCATGGTGCGCGGCTATGCCTGGGGCGTGCGTGGGGTGATTGGGCTGGTCGTGATTGCGCTTCTCGCCGTGCTGCCGAGCTATGGCTACCGACCGCACATGGGCGGTTACGTCTCGATATTGCTGTTCGGCTTGACGGCGTTGTTGATCGTCAACAGTCAGCGCTACCGAGAGATGCGCGTTCAACTGGTAGAGTACCGGCAGATTCGCAGGGCCAACCGTCAGGCGCTGAAGTGACCACTCTCACTGATACAACGAGGCAATTTTCGATGATATTGCGCCGCCTGCGTACCGGGCTCGGATACCTGTTTTTGCCACTGCTCGCCGCCTGCAACGGGCACAAGGTCGAACGGGTCGTGGTGTATGAGAACAACGTCCATCACTGGCGCATCGAGCACGTGATGGCGCACAACTGGCCAGCGGGCACGCGCCAGTACTACGAAGTGTTCCTGAAGGACCGTTTGCTGATCCTGCCTGCCAAGGTCTTCGACGACGAGCGCGACATCCGCGAATTCATCGCTGCGGGTGGTTTCGATATCAGCAACTGGCGCAACGAAACGATCATCGTGGCGTTCGAGAACATCAAAAAGGGCACCAGCCAGCACCTGATTCGTTCGCTGATGCTGACCCCGGAGTATGCCGAAGGGCAGGTGATCGTGACGGACATGACCAGCCGTATGCAGGTGGTGGTAGAGCGGGTGGAGCCCCCGACCGAGGCCGAATAGCCGCATGACCGGCCTTAGTCCGGTGCGCGGCGCTCGGCACTCCGATGGACCCGACCTAGATACCCACCGCCCCCTCGGTGAACGGTGCTGGCCCTGTAGGAGCGGGTGTCTTGGTACAGGCCATGACGGTGTAGGCGCACGCTGCGGTGCTGGTCGGGGTCGAGTCGGCGGACGCCGTGATGGTCGTAATGCCGGCCAGCCATCCGACCAAGCTCCTGGGCGCAGAACCAGACTTGGGATTCGAGCCAGAGGGCGTGGAGCGGGCGGTTGTGGCGGGTGAAGAGGGTGGGGGGGAATTGATCGATCATGGTGGGCCTTCCGGAAATAGAAGAGCCGTTGCTAACGGGAACGGGATTGCGCTGCGAAGCGTTCTTAGCGCTTGTACAAGCTAACGTCCGTGGGATGTGTTCACAGTATCGTTGGCTGTAGGAAGGGTCTGTAAATGCGTGGCGGCGCTCGATATCCGCGACGCTGCAACTACCAAGACGCCCAATAAAAAAGGCCACCTCTCGGCAGCCTTTCTTCAATGCTGATTCAACCTAGGAACATCAATCCCAGCTCAAAGCCCCACCGGTCTGATACTCGATAACCCGAGTCTCGAAGAAGTTCTTCTCCTTCTTCAAGTCCATGATCTCGCTCATCCATGGGAACGGGTTGTTGGTCCCCGGGTACTCTTCCTTCAGGCCAATCTGGGTCAGACGACGGTTGGCGATGAACTTGAGGTAGTCCTCCATCATCGCTGCGTTCATGCCCAGCACGCCGCGCGGCATGGTGTCACGGGCGTATTCGATCTCCAGCTGGGTCCCTTGCAGGATCATCTGGGTCGCTTCTTCCTTCATCGCTGCGTCCCACAGGTGCGGGTTCTCGATCTTGATCTGGTTGATCACGTCGATACCGAAGTTCAGGTGCATCGACTCGTCACGCAGGATGTACTGGAACTGCTCGGCAACGCCGGTCATCTTGTTGCGGCGACCCATCGACAGGATCTGGGTGAAGCCGCAGTAGAAGAAGATGCCTTCCAGTACGCAGTAGTAGGCGATCAGGTTGCGCAGCAGCTCCTTGTCGGTCTCGACGGTGCCGGTGTTGAATTCCGGATCGGAGATGGCGCGGGTGTACTTCAGGCCCCAGGCGGCTTTCTTCGCGACCGATGGGATCTCGTGGTACATGTTGAAGATCTCGCCTTCATCCATGCCCAGCGACTCGATGCAGTACTGGTAGGCGTGGGTGTGGATCGCCTCTTCGAAGGCCTGGCGCAGGATGTACTGGCGGCACTCCGGGTTGGTGATCAGGCGGTACACGGCCAGGGCCAGGTTGTTGGCGACCAGCGAGTCGGCGGTGGAGAAGAAGCCGAGGTTGCGCATGACGATGCGGCGCTCGTCCTCGGTCAGGCCGTCCTGGCTCTTCCACAGGGCGATGTCGGCGGTCATGTTGACCTCTTGCGGCATCCAGTGGTTGGCACAGCCATCGAGGTACTTCTGCCAGGCCCAGTCGTACTTGAACGGTACCAGCTGGTTGAGGTCGGCGCGGCAGTTGATCATGCGCTTTTCGTCAACGGCGACGCGGGCCGAGGAACCTTCCAGCTCGGCCAGGCCTTCGGCGATGTCGAGGGCGTCGAGGGCGGCCTTGGCGCGCTTCACCGCCTCGGAGTCGGCGGCAGTGGCAGCACGGGCTTCCAGGGCGGCGGCACCGCCGGCGCTGTCGAGCTTGTCCAGAGTGGCTGCGGCGTTGCCCTGTGGGGCTGCGGCGCCTTTGGCGGCGGCTTCGCCGTCTTCCTTGTCGAATTCGTCCCAGCTCAGCATGGTCATTGGCTCCTGCTTGAGGGTCACCCTCGGGCAACCGGTTGGATAGTAAAAGTGTGATGCCTGTACGCAAGGCCGTTACGGCGTTAGGACAGCTCGAGAGGCTGACTCTCGTTTACATCTGAATGTGTTCTGGCATGTGCCTGGCCAAGCCTCGGAAGGGGCCAGGGCACGTGAACAAAAGGGCGCGAAGTATAACGGAATTCGCTCGGAATCGGGACGCGCAACACGTGCGGACGGGGTAATTTTTCGACCGGTTTTGCGCGCATCCGTTCACGTATCTCGTGTCGTTTTCCACGGGAGGAGAGTGTAGCGGCAAATGTCTGGATCTACCACATGTTGCGGTGGAATATTTTTAGTGCACTAGATGTTGTGTTTTTCAAGCGTAGTCGCCGGCAAGCCGGCTCCTACAGGTACCTCGGCGCACTGGGGTACCTGTAGGAGCCGGCTTGCCGGCGATGGGCGCCTAATTGCAGCGCTTGCGCAGTGTCTCGACCACATGGGTCCGAGGATGCTTGCGCGCCTCTTCGACCGTGGTGAAACGGCCGGTTTCGGCGTTGCGGCCAATCTTGCGTGTCGCGGGTTTTTTCCGAGCCATGTGAACGCCCTCAGGGTAATGATCAGGCCGGTGCCAGGACGGCGCCGGTCGTGCTCTTTTACCCAATACCCAGGGTGCAACGCAGGGGGTAAGGCCTCTCGGTGACACGGATACAAAAATGCCGCGCGGGGCGCCCGTGGGCACCCCGCGCGGCATCAGGCCTTACTGGCAGGCTTCGCAGTCAGGCTCGTCGATCGCGCAGGCCTTCGGCACTGGCGCAGGGCCGGCTGCCTGGACCGGGGCGCTGTCGCCACCGCTGGAAACGGCGTTGAGCTTGCCGGTGTTGATGGTCGACTTCTCGGTGCTGGTCGCGGCCAGGGCACGGAGGTAGTAGGTGGTCTTCAGACCACGGTACCAGGCCATGCGGTAGGTCACGTCCAGCTTCTTGCCCGAGGCGCCGGCGATGTACAGGTTCAGCGACTGGGCCTGGTCGATCCACTTCTGGCGACGCGAGGCGGCATCGACGATCCACTTGGTCTCGACTTCGAACGCGGTAGCGTACAGGTCCTTCAGCTCTTGCGGGATACGCTCGATCTGCTGAACCGAACCGTCGTAGTACTTCAGGTCGTTGATCATGACCGAGTCCCACAGGCCACGGGCCTTCAGGTCGCGGACCAGGTACGGGTTGATCACCGTGAACTCGCCCGACAGGTTCGATTTCACGTACAGGTTCTGGTAGGTCGGCTCGATGGACTGCGACACGCCGGTGATGTTGGCGATGGTCGCGGTCGGCGCGATGGCCATGATGTTCGAGTTACGAATACCTTTCTGCACGCGGGCACGTACCGGCGCCCAGTCCAGGGTCTCTTCCAGGTTGACGTCGATGTACTTCTGGCCACGGGCCTCGATCAGGATCTGTTGCGAATCCAGCGGCAGGATGCCCTTGGACCACAGCGAACCCTGGAAGGTCTCGTACGCACCGCGCTCGTCGGCCAGGTCGCAGGAAGCCTGGATGGCGAAGTAGCTGACCGCTTCCATCGACTTGTCGGCGAACTCGACGGCAGCGTCTGAGCCGTACGGGATGTGCTGCAGGTACAGCGCATCCTGGAAGCCCATGATGCCGAGGCCGACCGGACGGTGCTTGAAGTTCGAGTTACGCGCTTGCGGCACCGAGTAGTAGTTGATGTCGATCACGTTGTCGAGCATGCGCACGGCGGTGTTCACGGTGCGTTGCAGCTTGGCGGTGTCCAGCTTGCCGTCGACAATGTGGTTCGGCAGGTTGATCGAGCCCAGGTTGCAGACCGCGATCTCGTCCTTGTTGGTGTTCAAGGTGATCTCGGTGCACAGGTTCGAGCTGTGGACCACGCCCACGTGCTGCTGCGGCGAACGCAGGTTGCACGGGTCCTTGAAGGTCAGCCATGGGTGGCCGGTCTCGAACAGCATCGACAGCATCTTGCGCCACAGGTCTTTGGCCTGGATGGTCTTGAACACCTTGATCTTGTTGTACTCGGTCAGGGCTTCGTAGTACTCGTAGCGCTCTTCGAAGGCCTTGCCGGTCAGGTCGTGCAGGTCTGGCACTTCCGATGGCGAGAACAGGGTCCACTTGCCGTCGTCGAAGACGCGCTTCATGAACAGGTCAGGGATCCAGTTGGCGGTGTTCATGTCGTGGGTACGACGACGATCGTCACCGGTGTTCTTGCGCAGCTCGATGAACTCTTCGATGTCCAGGTGCCAGGTTTCCAGGTAGGCACAGACAGCGCCCTTGCGCTTGCCACCCTGGTTGACCGCGACGGCGGTGTCGTTGACCACTTTGAGGAACGGCACGACGCCCTGGGACTTGCCGTTGGTGCCCTTGATGTAGGAGCCCAGTGCACGTACAGGGGTCCAGTCGTTGCCCAGGCCACCGGCGAATTTCGACAGCATGGCGTTGTCGTGGATCGCGTGGTAGATGCCCGACAGGTCGTCCGGAACGGTGGTCAGGTAGCAGCTCGACAGCTGCGGGCGCAGGGTACCGGCGTTGAACAGGGTCGGGGTCGAGGCCATGTAGTCGAAGGACGACAACAGGTTGTAGAACTCGATCGCACGGGCTTCCTTGTCCTTTTCTTCCAGCGCCAGGCCCATGGCCACACGCATGAAGAACACCTGCGGCAGTTCGAAGCGCACGCCATCCTTGTGGATGAAGTAGCGGTCGTACAGGGTCTGCAGGCCCAGGTAGGTGAATTGCTGGTCACGCTCGTGGTCGATGGCCTTGCCCAGTTTTTCCAGGTCGAAGTTGGCCAGTTCCGGGTTCAGCAGTTCGAACTCGATACCCTTGGCGACGTAGGCCGGCAGGGCCTTGGCGTACAGGTCGGCCATCTCGTGGTGAGTGGCGCTGTCGGCCACGCCCAGGAAGCCCAGGCCTTCGGCGCGCAGGGTGTCCATCAGCAGGCGGGCGGTGACGAACGAGTAGTTCGGCTCGCGCTCTACCAGGGTACGGGCGGTCATCACCAGGGCGGTGTTGACGTCCTTCACGGCCACGCCGTCGTACAGGTTCTTCAGGGTTTCGCGCTGGATCAGGTCGCCATCGACTTCGGCCAGGCCTTCGCAGGCTTCGCTGATGATGGTGTTCAGGCGCGCCATGTCGAGCGGCGCCAGGCTGCCGTCGGCCAGGGTAATGCGGATGCTTGGGTGCGGCTCGACAACGGCGTCGGTGTGAGCGCGGGTGGCGCGCTCTTTCGCACGCTGGTCGCGGTAGATCACGTAGTCGCGGGCGACCTTCTGCTCGCCGGCGCGCATCAGGGCCAGTTCGACCTGGTCCTGGATTTCTTCGATGTGGATGGTGCCACCCGATGGCATGCGGCGCTTGAACGTGGCAGTGACCTGCTCGGTCAGGCGCGCAACGGTATCGTGGATGCGCGACGAGGCGGCGGCGGTGCCACCTTCAACTGCGAGGAACGCCTTGGTGATGGCCACGGTGATCTTGTCGTCGGTGTAGGGGACGACCGTGCCGTTGCGCTTGATCACGCGCAGTTGGCCAGGGGCGGTGGCAGCCAGATCCTGGTTGGCATCGGCGGCCTGCGGCACCTTGGCCTGCGAGTTCTCGCGAGTTGTGTCGGTTTGCATGGGTGGGTGTCTCCACAGTTTCTATATTGTTCAGGCGCGTTTTGCGCGCCCACCGTTCCGTCCACTTGCTCGATGGCCCGCTGGGGGATGCGACATGCACGCGCATCCGCCCGCTCGGGCGTACCGACTTCGGGACAGATCAGGAATAAGGGGCAAAAAACCTGCCGCTCCCTGGCCGAAGTCAAATGCTGTTGGTCCACGACCAAAAGCTGTTGCTCTCAATGCTTCCGCTGGAGCGGTTTGGCTGATGGAACCACGTAAAACCTGCGAGAAATTTCGCTTGAATTTCTCCGCTGGCTGGTGTTGGCGATTGTGAGCCAAACCCAATATCTAGTGGTTCGCTGCGATAGGGATACAAGATAATGCGGTCTCGGGGGCTTTGCAAGGCGATCGCCTGTGGATAACTTGTGCGTACTTTGTGAGTGAAGGGTGGGTATTCGCTGTAGGCCTTATACCAAGAGGTTTGCACTATTTTTCTCTGCGTCGCCGCCCCGAGGCAGTTTTTTTCGGGCGCGAACCCTATCACAAAAAACGGTTCAGTCGAGGGGACCGTCCGGCGGCTTGGCAGTGCCCTGGGCAGCCCTTAGTATCCTGGGCAGATATTGCTCTTTGGTTAACGATCATCGTTGCTTGTGCTGGCCCCTTCGCGGGTAAACCCGCTCCTACAGGTACTGCGCCGTTCCCAGCGGGCGGTGATCATCCTGTAGGAGCGGGTTTACCCGCGAAGGGGCCAGCACCGGCAGTAGAACAACAAAAGGCACGAAGCCATGGCGCACCCCGCACCCCGCATCCTCATCGTCGAAGACGACCCTCGCCTGGCCGAACTCACCGCCGAATACCTGCAGGCCAACGCCTTCGATGTGGCCATCGAGCACGATGGCGCCCGCGCCGTGCGCCGGATCCTCGACAGCCAGCCCGACCTGGTGGTGCTCGACCTGATGCTTCCCGGCGAAGACGGTCTGAGCATCTGCCGGCGGGTCCGCGGCCAATACCCAGGCCCCATCCTCATGCTCACCGCCCGCAGCGACGAACTCGATCAGGTTCAGGGACTGGACCTGGGCGCCGACGACTACGTCTGCAAGCCGGTGCGCCCACGCCTGTTGCTGGCGCGCATCCAGGCCCTGCTGCGGCGCAGCGAGCCCGCCCAAGGCAAAGGCCAGGCTCTGGCCTTCGGTGCGCTGCGCATCGACAACCGCCTACGCGAGGCCTGGCTGGGCGAGCAACCGATCGAGCTGACCGGGGCTGAATTCGACCTGCTCTGGCTGCTGGCCAGCAACGCCGGCAAGGTGCTTTCGCGCGAGCAGATCTTCACCTCGCTGCGCGGCGTCGGCTATGACGGCCAGGACCGCTCCATCGACGTGAGGATCTCGCGCATTCGCCCCCGCATCGGCGACGATCCAGATCATCCGCGGCTGATCAAGACATTGCGCAGCAAAGGCTACCTGTTCGTCGGCGATGCCCCATGAACAACTCGATCTTCCTGCGCATCTATGGCGGCATGCTCGCCGTGCTGGTGCTGGTGGCGCTGTTGGGCGTGCTCAGCCTGCACCTGGTCAACGAGGTACGCGCTGCCCAACACCGCGAGCGCCTGGCCCAGGGCACTTTCAGCCTGATGGCCGACAACCTGGCGCAGCAGGATGACACCGAGCGCAAGCGCTCGCTGCTGATCTGGGAGCGCCTGCTCGGCGTGCCCCTGGCGCTGCAGCCGATGTCGGCGCGTAGTCTCGATGGCGTCCAGCGTGCGCGGCTGTATCGTGGCCTGGTGGTGGTGGAGCAGACCGGGCCGCATGCCGCGCAGGTGCTGCGCAAGGTCGGCCAGCAGGATCTGTTGCTGGTGGCGCAGATCAAGCAGGTGAGCGAGCAGTTGGCGCGCGCCACCCTGTACTTGCTGACCGACGAGCTGGTGCGTTACCCGGTGACCGAACAGCAGCAACGCCTGGCGGACATCCGCCAGAGCAAGGGTTTTGGTTTCGGCGTGGCCCTCCAGCGGTTGGAGCGGGTCGGTCTGGACGATGACCAGCGGCGCCGGGTGGAGGAGGGCGACACGGTCATGGCGTTGGGCCCGGACGGCGATGCCATTCGCGTGTTCGCGGGTGTTCCGGGCTCGCCCTGGGTGCTGGAGATCGGGCCGCTGCATCAACTCAATCCCTACCCACCGCAGTTGTTGATCCTCATCACCTTTCTCGGACTGTGTTTGATCGGCCTGGTGGTGTACTTGTTGGTACGCCAGTTGGAGCGGCGCGTGTCGGGCCTGGAAGTCGCCGCCACGCGGATTGCCCAAGGCAGCCTCGACACCCGCGTGCCGGCTGCCGATGCCGACTCGGTGGGGCGCCTGGCTGCGGCGTTCAACGGCATGGCCGAGCACCTGCAGCGCTCGTTGAACATGCAGCGCGAACTGGTGCGGGCGGTTTCCCACGAGTTGCGCACACCGGTGGCGCGGTTGCGCTTTGGCCTGGAGATGATCGAAAGCGCGCCGACCGAGCAAGCGCGGGCCAAGCACCTGGCCGGCATGGATGGCGATATCCAGGATCTCGACCGGCTGGTCGACGAGATGCTCACCTATGCCCGCCTGGAGCAAGGCGCGCCGGCACTTGAGTTCGAACGGGTCGACCTCGATGTGTTGTTCGACCGGGTGATCGACGAGCTGGCACCGCTGAATGTCGAGGTCCGGCTGCTGCGCGGCAGTTGCCAGGCCCAGGGCAGCGAGCCAGCCTGGGTCGAGGCCGAACCACGCTACCTGCACCGGGCCTTGCAGAACCTGGTGAGCAACGCCCTGCGCCACGCCCGCAGCGAAGTGCGCCTGAGCTACCAATTAGGCCAGCAACGCTGCCGGATTGACGTGGAGGACGATGGCCCGGGCATTCCCGAAGGGGTCTGGGATCGGATTTTCACCCCCTTCACCCGCCTCGACGACAGCCGCACCCGCGCCTCCGGTGGGCACGGCCTGGGTCTGTCGATCGTGCGGCGGATCATCTATTGGCACGCTGGCCGCGCCTCGGTGGGACGCAGTCCCGAGCTCGGTGGCGCCTGTTTCAGCCTCGATTGGCCCCGCGAGCAGGCGCCGCAGTAGGCCTAGACGCTGACCAGGCTGAGCAGATGGCCGTCGTGCAGGCTGAACTGGGCCTGCAACTCGGCGCCGTGGCGCCATTCGGTCGATAGGTCGGTGAGCAGGCGCAGGTGCGCCTGGCCGTCTGCGGACCACGCCAGCACCTCGGCATGTTCGAAGTAGAAGCGTTGTCGGGTCAGCGGATACAGCGCCTTGAACAGGCTCTCCTTGAGCGAGAAGGTGAGGGTGACGACCAGGCCCATCTGCTTGCGGTCCAGGCGCTCGACCTCCGCCGGGGTGAGGATTTCACCCAGCAGCCGCTCGGCACGATCGTCGTCCAGCAATGCCTCCTGGTCCAGGCCCAGGCCCCGGCAACTGCCGTCGGCGGCGACCACGGCGGCGGCCCAGCCCTTGCCATGGGTGATCGAGCCGTGGATACCCGTCGGCCAGATCGGCGAGCGGTCCTCGTGGGTGCCCGGCACGTAGTCGCGGCCATCCAGGCGCTGCAGGGCGGCGCGGGCGCAGACGCGACCGGCCAGGTACTCGGCCTGGCGCTTGGCCACCGAGCGTTGCAGGCTGGCGCTGGGGGTGATGCCGGCGCGCTGGAAGTCGTCGGCGGCCAGGTTTGCCGGATCGAAGGCACAACTGACCAGCACCGCGCCGGGCAGTGGCTGGGGCAATGGCCAATGATGCTGGAGCGGGGAACAGCAAGCGGGGAGTGTGTTCATGGCGGGTATTGTGCCAGCCAAACGGACAGCGTGGGAGTCACTGAAACCAGGTGGGAGCGGCCTTGTGTCGCGAGTGGGGCGCGCAGCGGCCCGGCACTGGCAGGGCGCTACTCATGTTCTGGGGCCGCTGCGCGCCCCAATCGCGACACAAGGCCGCTCCCACAATACAAATCCGCTCGCACCGTTTTGGCGTGGCCTGTCGGGCTCAGTCGAACGCCTTCTTGAAGAATGCCTGCATGTCCGCCCAGGACTTCTCGTCCGCTTCCTTGTTGTAGCCGATGTCCGGTCCGCCGTGCTTGCCATGGCGCAAACGGTCGGAATCCGGGTTGGTGAAGCCGTGCTTGGCTCCAGGCAGGCTGACGAACTCATAGTCGGCCTTGGCTGCATCCATCTCTGCCTTGAACGCTGCGACCTGTTGTTCGGGCACCATGCTGTCGGCTGCGCCATGCTCCACCAGGATTTTTGCCCGCACTACGCCAGGCTTGGCCGGCGACTGAGTGGCCAGTGGCCCATGGAAACTCACCACGCCGTCGAGCTTGTCCCCACGCCGCGCGGCATCGAGCACGACCTTGCCGCCAAAGCAGTAGCCCACCGCGCCCAGCTGATGCTTGTTGATGTTCGGTTGCAGCTTGAGCAGCTCCAGCCCTGCTTCGAAGCGCTTGGCCGCTGCCTGCGGATCCTTGGTCGCTTCCATCATGAACGCCTTGGCATCGGCAGGGTGCTCGGTGTTCTTGCCGTCACCGTACATGTCGATGGCCAGCGCGTTGTAGCCGAGCGCGGCGAGATCGCGGGCGCGGCGCTTGGCGTAGTCGTTCAGCCCCCACCATTCATGCACCACGACGATGCCGGGGCGCTTGCCCTCCACGGCGTCGTCGTAGGCGTAGTAGCCGATCAGGGCATTGCCGTCGGCGTCCTGGTAGCGGATTTCGCGGGTCTGCACCGCCGCCTGGGCGAGCGTGGCGAGGCACATCAGGGTCAGGGCCAGCAGGGCACGCATGTTTACGCTCCATGTTCGGGAAAAGTCGGCGTTCAAGTCGTTCAGCCAAGGTTCAGCCAGGGTTCAGCCACGGTTCAGGGGGCCTTCCTTACTCTAGCTTCACACACAGGCAACGCCCACTACGGAGTGTCAAACCATGAAAACCCTTCCTTCCCTGATCGCCGCCCTGGCCGTTTGCGCCGCAGGTATCACCACTGTCCAGGCCGCCGACGAAAACTTCGCCAGCGTGACCTACGGCCAGACCAGCGACAAAGTGAAGAAATCCGGGCTGCTGCAGCGCAACACCGACCACCTCAATGCCGACGGTATCATCGGCAAGGACGATACCTGGGGCGTGCGGGTCGGTAAGATCAACGAAGAACGCCGCTACTACATGACCTACGACAACGTCTCCGGCGACCACAGCGGACTTAAGCTGCGCCAGGAAAACCTGCTCGGCAGCTACGATATGTTCTTGCCGGTTGGCGACACCACCAAACTGTTCGGCGGCGGTTCCGCCGGTCTCACCAAGATGACCCAGGACTCGCCCGGCATGAGCCGCGACAAGGACTACGGTTATGCGGTGGGCCTGCAGGCCGGCGTGATCCAGGAACTCACCGACAAAGCCTCGGTCGAGCTGGGCTATCGTTACCTGCGCACCAACGCCGCCACCGAAGTGGGCGAGCATGGCGGGCCCAAGGCTGGCACCCTGCGCTTGCACAGCAGCGCGCAGACCTACCTGTCGGCCAACTACAAGTTCTGACTCGATTCACAGGGTAACCTGTACAGGCCCTATCGCCGGCTTGCCGGCAATAGGGCCTCAGATCTGCTACCAAACAAGGAGCCGCACATGAAACTGCTGGTGGTCGAGGACGAAGCCCTGCTACGCCATCACCTCTACACCCGCCTGGGCGAAAGCGGCCACGTGGTCCAGGCCGTGGGTGACGCCGAGGAAGCGTTGTACCAGGCCGAGCAGTACCATTTCGACCTGGCCGTGATCGACCTGGGCCTGCCCGGCATGAGTGGCCTGGAATTGATCGGCCGACTGCGCAGCCAGGACAAGACCTTCCCCATCCTCATCCTCACTGCCCGCGGCAACTGGCAGGACAAGGTCGAAGGCCTGGCCGCCGGCGCCGACGACTACCTGGTCAAGCCCTTCCAGTTCGAAGAGCTGGAGGCGCGCCTGAACGCCCTGTTGCGCCGCTCCAGCGGCTTCACCCAATCGACCATCGCCGCCGGCCCCCTGGTACTGGACCTCAACCGCAAGCAGGCGACCCTGGAAGAGCAACCGCTGGCGCTGACCGCCTACGAATACCGCATCCTCGAATACCTCATGCGTCATCACCAGCAGGTGGTGGCCAAGGATCGCCTGATGGAGCAGCTCTACCCCGACGACGAGGAGCGTGATCCCAATGTCATAGAGGTGCTGGTCGGCCGCCTGCGGCGCAAGCTTGAGGGCGAGCATGGCTTCAAGCCGATCGACACCGTGCGTGGCCTGGGCTACCTGTTCACCGAGCGCTGCCGATGATCCGCTCGCTGCGGGTACGCCTGATGCTGGCCGGCACCGTGCTGGCCTTGCTGTTCATGCTGGCCATGCTGCCGGCCCTGCAGAAGGCCTTCAGCCTGGCCTTGCAGGAGTCGATCGAGCAGCGCCTGGCCTCGGACGTGACCACCTTGATCTCCGCGGCGCGCATCGAGCAGGCCCATCTGCAGATGCCCGACACACTGCCGGACGAGCGCTACAACCTGCCGTACACCGGCCTGCTCGGCTACATCTTCGACCGTGACGGGCAACTGGTGTGGCGTTCCAAGGCCACCGTCGACAAGCACATCAACTACCGCCCCCGCTACGATGGGCGCGGCAACGAGTTCGCCCGTATTCACCAGGACGATGGCGAGGAATTCTTCGTCTATGACGTCGAGGTCAAGCTGCTCGGCGGGCAAAGCGCGGCCTACAGCATCGTCGCCCTGCAGCCGGTGCGGGAGTACGAACACACCCTCGATGGCCTGCGCGAAGACCTCTACCTGGGCTTTGGCGCGGCCTTGCTGACCTTGCTGGCGCTGCTCTGGGCCGGCCTGACCTGGGCGCTGCGTTCGTTGCGCCGGCTCAGCCTGGAACTGGACGAGGTCGAGACCGGGGCCCGCGACGGGCTGAGCCGCGAGCACCCGCGTGAATTGCTACGTCTTACCGGTTCGCTGAACCGCCTGCTGCGCAGTGAGCGCGAACAGCGCCAGCGCTACCGGGACTCGCTTGGCGACCTGGCGCACAGCCTGAAAACCCCCCTTGCAGTGTTGCAAGGGGTGGGTGAAAGCATGGTCCAGCGCAACGGCGAACGCGAGCAGGCACGGGTACTGCAGACCCAGATCGAGCGCATGAGCCAACAGATCGATTACCAACTCCAGCGCGCCAGCTTGCGCAAAAGCGGGTTGGTGCGTCATTCGGTGCAATTGCGACCCGTGCTGGACAGCCTGTGCAGCACGCTGACCAAGGTCTACCGTGACAAGCAGGTGCGGGTGGATATCGAGGTGCCGCAGCAGGCCCAGGTGCCGATGGAGCAGGGCGCGTTGCTGGAATTGCTCGGTAACCTTCTGGAAAACGCCTATCGACTGTGCCTGGGGCAGGTCCGCGTGAGCCTGGAACAAGCGCCGGGCCGGATGGTGCTGGCGGTGGAGGATGACGGGCCAGGCGTGCCGGTCGACCAACGCGAGCGGATTCTCGAGCGCGGCGAGCGGCTGGACCGGCAGCATCCGGGGCAGGGTATCGGCCTGGCGGTGGTCAAGGACATCGTCGAGAGCTACGACGCCCAGTTGAGCCTGGAGGATTCGCCGCTGGGTGGGGCGGCTTTCCGCATCACCTTTCATCTGGATTGATGCGTAGCCTGTGCCGGCCCTTTCGCCGGTACAGGCTGAACACCTGCCAGGCGGATTCCCGCCAGCCCCCCTGTACAAATCCCGCCATCGGGCGGAAATCCGCCATCATTCCTCAAGCAAATCGCCCCGTCCCAGGGCATTTTTCCCTTGTAAACACGGCCTCTGCACCCTCGCTGGGCATTTTGGCATCGCCCTTGCTATCAGTCTGGACAGAGGCCTGCGAAGGCAGCTCGAACACAACGACAAATCTCCCCAGGTGCAGGGGGGTTAGCGATTCAGGTGCCGCCACCCTGGGAAGGGTGAACCCGGCACACTTGAGGAAAAATTAGCCATGACGACTCGTCAGCCGCTGTACAAATCCCTGTATGTCCAGGTGTTGGTCGCCATCACCATCGGCATCCTGCTTGGCCACTTCTACCCCGAAACCGGCGTCGCCCTGAAACCGCTGGGTGATGGTTTCGTCAAACTGATCAAGATGGTCATCGCGCCCATCATCTTCTGTACCGTGGTCAGCGGCATCGCTGGCATGCAGAGCATGAAGTCGGTCGGCAAGACCGGCGGCTACGCGCTGCTGTACTTCGAAATCGTCTCCACCGTCGCCCTGATCATCGGCCTGGTCGTGGTCAACGTGGTCCAGCCGGGCGCCGGCATGCACATCGACGTCAGCACCCTGAACGCCAGCAGCGTGGCCGCCTATGCCGCCGCCGGCGCGCAGCAGACCACCGTCGGCTTCCTGCTCAACGTCATCCCCAACACCGTGGTCGGCGCCTTCGCCAACGGCGACATCCTGCAAGTGCTGATGTTCTCGGTGCTGTTCGGCTTCGCCCTGCACCGCCTGGGCAGCTACGGCAAGCCGGTGCTGGACCTGATCGACCGCTTCGCCCATGTCATGTTCAACATCATCAACATGATCATGAAGCTGGCCCCGGTCGGTGCCTTCGGTGCCATGGCCTTCACCATCGGCCAGTACGGCGTGGGTTCGCTGGTGCAACTGGGCTACCTGATGGCCTGCTTCTACATCACCTGCCTGCTGTTCGTGCTGGTGGTGCTGGGCGGTATCTGCCGTGCCCACGGCTTCAGCGTACTCAAGCTGATCCGCTACATCCGTGAAGAACTGCTGATCGTACTGGGTACGTCCTCGTCGGAATCGGCCCTGCCGCGCATGCTGGCCAAGATGGAGCGCCTGGGCGCGAAGAAATCGGTGGTTGGCCTGGTGATCCCGACCGGCTACTCGTTCAACCTCGACGGTACCTCGATCTACCTGACCATGGCTGCGGTGTTCATCGCCCAGGCCACCGACACGCACATGGACATCACCCACCAGATCACCCTGCTGCTGGTGCTGCTGGTCGCGTCCAAAGGTGCTGCCGGCGTAACCGGTTCGGGCTTCATCGTGCTGGCCGCCACCCTGTCGGCCGTCGGCCACCTGCCGGTTGCCGGCCTGGCGCTGATCCTCGGCATCGACCGCTTCATGTCCGAAGCCCGCGCCCTGACCAACCTGGTCGGCAACGCCGTCGCCACCGTGGTGGTGGCCAAGTGGGTGAAAGAGATGGACAACGACAAGCTGGCCTCGGAGCTGGCTTCCGGTGGCGCGCCGCTGGAGCTGAATGCACCGACCGATGACCTGGGTGTCGCCGAGACTCCGGTTCGCTGATCGTGATGCTGCAATGAACAAGGCGACCCTCGGGTCGCCTTTTTCATGCCTGTGAATCTTGCAGAGGCCCGATCACTCGAAGCGGGTCTCACCGCTGTACACCAATATCTCCCGACACCGCCGGCACAGGTAGCGGCGCCCCTGGCGCACCAGCTTGTGGCGCTGCGCGGTGAACGGGAAATCGCTCTCCGGGCACGGGCAGCGATAGATGTAGCGGGTCACCACGCGCCGCTGCACTTCATAGTTGTGGCAGCGGTTGGGCGGCAGTTCGTAGACGCCGCGCATGATCAGTTGCCATTCCTCGCCATGGGCCTGGATACGGTCGCCGAACAGTTGGTGGGCGACCAGGTGCGCCACTTCGTGGGCAACCGTCTGGCGCAGGAAGTCTTCCTGGTTTTCGCGGTACAGCTGCAGGTTGAAGCGCAGCAGGTTTTCGTGCAGGTGGGCGACGCCGGCCTTCTGGCCGCGCAGCTTGAAGCTGATTTCCGGGCGCGGGAAGGGGCGTTTGAAGAAGGTTTCGGCTTGTTGGTAACAGGTTTCGACGCGTTGCTTGAGCAGCTCGGGCATGGCAGGGTGGTTCTCCTCGAACGGCAATTATGCCGCAAGCCCCTTCAACCTGCCGAGCCGCTTGTCAGCGCACAGGCAAAGGCCGCTTTGCAGCGGCCCCTGGCTTGATGCTCCGGTGTCGGTCGATCTGTTCTGATGTGCAGCTAGTTGGTGTAGACGGGCCCCACGCCCAGTCCCCAGATGATCACGGTCGCGGCCATGATCGCCACCAGTACCACCAGCCCCACTGCCAGCACGGAGCTTGAGAACAGGAAGCCTTCATCCGATGGAATGTTCATGAAGGTCGGCAAGCCGACATACAACAGGTAGACGGTGTAGCAGATGGCCGCAGTACCGACCATCATGCCCAGCCACAGGTGCGGGTACAGCGCCGCCAGGCCGCCGAGAAACAGCGGGGTGGCGGTGTAGGTGGCGAAGGCGACGCATTGGGCCATGGACGGGGTTGCGTCGTAGGTGCGCGCCATCCAGTGGATGAACGCCCCCATCACCGCTACCCCGGCGAGCATCGCCAGGTAGGACATGATGCTCATCCATAGCGCGCTTTCCATGGTCAGCATCACCGCTGGCCGACCGCCGATCACCCAGCCGACCTGGGTTGTGCCGATAAACGCCGAAACGGCAGGGATCGCCGCCAAAATCAAAGTATGGGTCAGGTACATGTGGCTGATGCTTTCTTCCTCGCCACGGATTTCCCGCCACTCCTGATCCGGATGGGTAAACAGCCCCACTACGTGATGAATCATGCCGGTCACTCCTCTCAGTGTTGCCAATCGCCCCCCACATGGAGCGCAAGCGGCCCGAGGCCAGGACACCGATGCAAGCGGTAATGTGGCCTTATGACGCAGTATAGGAAGCCGTACCCTGCACAAACCCGGCTTTTTAGAGCAAATTGCGCTGTCAATGCCCGGGCTGATTCCCTTGAAGTCTTTGACGGAATGCCTACAGCATCGCGCCGTTTGTGCGTAAAATACCCGCCTTTTGTCACACCTCGCGGATCCAAGCGCTATGGGCACCCTCTCGGTCAACCAGAACAAACTGCAAAAACGCCTGCGTCGTCTCGCCGGCGAAGCCATCACCGACTACAACATGATCGAGGATGGCGACAAGGTCATGGTCTGCCTGTCCGGCGGCAAGGACAGCTACACCATGCTCGACGTTCTGTTGCACCTGCAGAAGGTGGCGCCGATCACGTTCGACATCGTCGCGGTGAACATGGACCAGAAGCAGCCGGGCTTCCCCGAGCACGTGCTGCCGGCGTACCTGAAGGAACTGGGTGTCGAGTATCACATCGTCGAGAAGGACACCTACTCGGTAGTCAAGGAACTGGTGCCAGAGGGCAAGACCACCTGCTCGCTGTGCTCGCGCCTGCGTCGCGGCACCCTGTACACCTTCGCCGACGAGATCGGCGCGACCAAGATGGCGCTTGGGCACCACCGCGACGACATCGTCGAGACCTTCTTCCTCAACATGTTCTTCAACGGTTCGCTCAAGGGCATGCCGCCGAAGCTGCGTGCCGACGATGGTCGCAACGTGGTGATCCGCCCGCTGGCGTACTGCAGCGAGAAGGACATCCAGGCCTACTCGGACATGAAGGAATTCCCGATCATCCCGTGCAACCTCTGCGGCTCGCAGGAAAACCTGCAGCGCCAGGTGGTCAAGGACATGCTGGTGGAGTGGGAGCGCAAGCACCCGGGGCGTACCGAAAGCATCTTCCGCGCCCTGCAGAACGTGGCGCCGTCGCAGCTCGCCGACCGCAACCTGTTCGACTTCACCAGCCTGAAGATCGACGAGAGCGCCACCCCGCGCTTCCTCGACGTGCTGAACATCTGAGCCCATGCGCGATTACCAGTGGCTGCATGAATACTGCCTGAACCGCTTCGGCTCGGCCCAGGCCCTCGAGGCCTTCCTGCCGCAGCCGCACACTCCGGCGCAGTTGCGCGACATCAGCGATGATCGCTACCTGTCGACCCTGGCCCGGCGCGTGTTCCGCGCCGGGCTCAAGCACAGCCTGGTGGATGCCAAGTGGCCGGCGTTCGAGCAGGTGTTCTTTGGCTTCGATCCGGAGAAAGTGGTGTTGATGGGCGCCGAGCACCTGGAGAGGTTGATGCAGGACGAGCGCATCATCCGCCACCTGGGCAAGCTCAAGAGCGTACCGCGCAATGCCCAGATGATCCTCGACGTGACCAGGCAGAAGGGCAGCTTCGGCGCGTTCATCGCCGACTGGCCGGTGACCGATATCGTCGGCCTGTGGAAGTACCTGGCCAAGCATGGCAACCAGCTGGGTGGATTGTCGGCGCCGCGTTTCCTGCGCATGGTCGGCAAGGATACGTTCATCCCTACCGAGGACATGGCGGCGGCGTTGATTGCACAGAAGGTGATCGACAAGCAGCCGACCAGTCAGCGCGACCTGGCCCTGGTGCAGCAAGCGTTCAACCAGTGGCACGAGCAAAGCGGACGACCGCTGTGCCAGTTGTCGGTGATGCTGGCGCATACCGTCAACCATTGAGTCCTGTGGCGTCCTCTTCGCGGGCAAGTCGCGGCGCCGAACCGCCGCTCCCACTGTGACTCCACAAGGTTCAATGGCGGTGCAAATCCTGTGGGAGCGGCGGCTCGGCGCCCCGACTCGCCCGCGAAGAAACTAACGCCCTTCGCCCGCCACGCGCCGTTCGAACTGAAACTTCCAGCGCGTGTACAGCAGCCCGCTGACGAACAACCCCAGGCTGACCAGCACCTCGACCCAGCCGAACACCGCCCGAGCCGGGTCGAACGCCGCCAGCACGCCCTTGATGAAGTAGATGTTCACCACGAAGCAGGTCCAGGCATGTGCCCGGGCACTGCCCAGCAGCATCCCGGGTAGCAGCAACAGCAAGGGCACCAGCTCGATCGCCAGGATCACCTCGACCCGTGCACCGTGCAGGTTGGCGAACCACAGGTTGTTCACCACCAGCAGGGCGACCAGACCGAGGAAAAATGCCAGGCTCAGCGCCCGGGTCAGGCGCAGGCGCGGCACCAGCCACTGCAGTGTCGGCAACACCTTGGGCTTTCTAGCCACGTTGGGCCTCCAGGGCCTTGGCAGTGCTGGCAAGGCGTTGGCCAAGGGCGCGGCACAGGGCGATCTCGTGCGGGTCGAGTTCGCGTTTGCCGTCGGCGCCGGCATGATGGCTGGCGCCATACGGGGTGCCACCGCCGCGGGTCTCGAGCAAGGCCGACTCGCTGTACGGCAGGCCCATCACCAGCATGCCGTGGTGCATCAGCGGCAGCATCATCGACAGCAGGGTGGTTTCCTGGCCGCCGTGCAGGCTGGCGGTGGAGGTGAATACCCCGGCCGGCTTGCCCACCAGCTCACCACCCAGCCACAGGCTGCTGGTGCCATCGAGGAAGTACTTGAGCGGCGCGGCCATGTTGCCGAAGCGAGTCGGGCTGCCCAGCACCAGGCCGGCGCAGTGGCGCAAATCGTCGAGGGTGGCGTACAGCGCGCCGCTGGCCGGGATGTCCGGCGCGACCGCTTCGCACTCGGTGGAAATCGCCGGCACGGTGCGCAGGCGCGCTTCCAGGCCGGCCATTTCGACGCCGCGGGCGATGTGCCGGGCCATTTCGCTGGTCGAGCCGTGACGGCTGTAATACAGCACCAGGATGTACGGCTCGCTCATGGCAGAAGCTCCAGGACTTTCTCCGGCGGACGACCGATCACGGCCTTGTCACCGGCCACCAGGATGGGGCGCTCGATGAGCTTGGGGTGTTCGACCATGGCAGCGATCAGTTGCGCATCGCTCAGCGCCGGGTCGGCTAGGTTCAGTGCCTTGTATTCGTCTTCGCCGGTGCGCAGCAACTGGCGCGCAGCGATGCCCAGCTTACCGAGCAGCGCCTTGAGGGTGGCGGCGTCGGGTGGGGTATCGAGATAACGCACGATGGTCGGCGCCAGGCCACGGGCTTCGAGCAGTTCCAGGGCGCCGCGGGATTTGGAGCAGCGCGGGTTATGATAGAGCGTAAGGTCGGTCATGTCGGTTCGCATCCAGCGGGGTGTGGCGGCTATTCTAACCATTGCGACTGACCCTTTCGCTTGAAACTTCGAGAAGGATTGACCCATGGCAAGGCGTTTGGCAGCAGTATTGGCCATCACCGCGAGCCTGTTGCTCGGTGGTTGCGGTGCCGACTACGGCGTGGACCAGCACGGCAACACGGTAAAGGCCGAACAGATCGACGGGCACTGGCTGGTGCTCAACTACTGGGCGGAATGGTGCGGCCCGTGCCGGACCGAAATTCCCGAACTGAACACCGCAGCCAAGCAGTGGGAGGGGCAGGGCATCAAGGTGGTGGGGGTGAACTTCGATGGCTTGCAGGGCCAGGACCTGAAACAGGCTGCCGACACCCTGGGCATCGGCTTCACCGTGCTCGCCCAGGACCCGGCCGAGCGCTACGACCTGCCGCGCAGCGAGGCGCTGCCGGTGACCTACATCATCGATGACAAGGGCAAGGTGCGTGAGCAACTGATGGGCGAGCAGACCCTGGAAGGGCTGCAGGCGAAGATCAAGGCACTCAAAGGCGCCTGATCTCGTGGGCCTGAGGGATTGGACTAACCTCCGCGCAGCCTCAGTACCAACTCAAGAGTCGACTCTCTCTGAATGTTGTAATCAAAGAGAGTCCTTCCATCTTCAAGCTGCTTATCAGCATAAATGAGCCGCTGCTGATCTGGCGGAATGCCTTCTTGGTCCTCGATTTTCGCCTTGACGTCCTCAACCTTGTCACCAGGCTCGACTTCAACTGTGAAGGTCTTACCGGTGAGTGTCGACACGAAGATCTTCATGTCAGTGCACCTATCGATGAATGAGCAACAACTATCAACCTGCTGTTGCTCTCCAGCAACTGGCAAAACTGTCAGGTATTCCTTGGCTTGATCGCGGTGTCAGCCCATTGCCGAGCTTGCATGATCGGCCACGTTCAAGCGAGCGGCTCAGCCTTCCTCAGGCCAGAACCGCAACGGCTTGCCCTCGGCCGGCCAGAAACGCAGCTGCTCGACTGGCGACACATCCCAGCGCTGCACCGTCTCCAACGCCTGGAGGAAGCGCGCTTCCTGTTCCATCAACGCTGGGGCGCAGAGCTTGCGGGTCTTGCCGACCTTGCCGAAGCTCAGGTGCTCGCCGTCCAGGGTGTAGGGCGCGAACCAGTGGTTGCAGCCGGCATTGCCGTACGCCCGGCCATCGCTGGCCAAGGTCAGGGTCAGGTGGCTGTAGTCGATCAACGGCCGTTCGCCGATCCACTCCAGCACATAGCTGCGCTCCTGCTGCAGCTTGGAGGGTTCAGCCGCGCAGCCTAGCAGGCCGGTGGCGATCAGCACGCCGGTCAGCACATTCTTCACTCGGCGCTCTCCTGGCAACGCGGGCATAGGTGCTTCTCGCCCTGGCTGGCCCAGCCCAGTTCGGCGATGCGTGCGGTCGCGGCCGGCTGGCGGGCTTTTTTCCCGAGCTTGGCGTCGACGGCGAACTCGAAGTCCAGCAGCGCCTCGCAGCGGTCACAGGCGACCTGCCAGTTGAGGATCTCCAGTTCGTTGAACACAGGGCCCGTGGCCACGGCGACCCACTGACCGCGTGGGTTGATCAGGTGGCGCACGCTTTCCACGGTCAGGCGCATGGCCAGGTCCTTGCTGCCCTTGAGGGTGACCAGCAGGACGTCGCCCTTGTGCATCGAGCCGCCATTGCCGGTGACCTGGTAGCGGCCCGGCACCAGTGCACGGCACTCGATCAGGGTGTGTTGCGGGTTGAAGAGGGTGTAACGGAAATCGTGCTCGACCATGGGTCCTCCAGAAATGCCGCGTATCCTAGCATCAACCCGTGACCAGATTCTGCGGATTACCCGCCGCCCAGCGGATGATGTTGTCGAGCGTGGTGGCGGCGATCGCGTCCAGCGCTTCGCGGGTGAGAAACGCCTGGTGCGCGGTGACGATCACATTGGGGAAGGTCAGCAGCCGGGCCAGGACATCGTCCTGCAGGGGCAGGTCCGAGCGGTCCTCGAAAAACAACTGCGCTTCCTCTTCATAGACATCCAGGCCGAGGTAGCCAAGCTGACCGCTTTTCAGCGCGTCGATCAGTGCCGGCGTGTCGACCAGCGCGCCACGCCCGGTGTTGATCAACATCGCGCCAGGCTGCAGCTCGGCCAGGCTGCGGGCGTTGATCAGGTGCTTGGTCTGCTCGGTCAGCGGGCAGTGCAGGCTGATGATCCTGGACTGGCGCAGCAGCTCGGGCAGTTCCAGGTAACGCGCGCCGAGGGCCAGCAGCTCGGGATTGGGGTAGGGGTCGTAGGCCTGCAACTGGCAGCCGAAGCCGGCCATGATGCGGGCGAAGGCCACGCCGATCTGGCCGGTGCCGACCACGCCCACGGTCTTGCCATGCAGGTCGAAGCCGGTCAGCCCGTGCAGGGTGAAGTCGCCTTCGCGGGTGCGGTTGTAGGCGCGGTGCAGGCGCCGGTTCAGGGCCAGGATCAGCGCCACGGCGTGTTCGGCCACGGCGTGTGGCGAGTAGGCTGGCACCCGCACCACGGCCAGGCCCAGGCGCTGCGCGGCCACCAGGTCGACATGGTTGTAGCCGGCCGAGCGCAGGGCGATCAGCTGGGTGCCACCGGCGGCCAGGCGTTCCAGTACCGGCGCGTCCAGTTCGTCGTTGATGAAGGCGCACACCACCTCGTAGCCTTGGGCCAGGGCGGCGGTGTCGAGGGTCAGGCGGGCCGATTGGAAGTGCAGGTCCAGGGCGCGGTCGCTGGCGGCCTGGGTGAAGGTTTCCTGGTCGTAGTGCTGGCTGCTGAACAACAGGGCGCGCATGGTGAAACTCCTCGAGCATGAGATTCAGGAACGCCGCGACCAGGTGTGGGAGCGGCCTTGTGTCGCGAAGGGGCCGCAGCGCGGCCCCACGATATCAGTTGCGCTATAGCTATTGCCGGGCCGCGTCGCGGCCCTTTCGCGACACGAGGCCGCTCCCACAGAGGCTTCGCAGCCCGCCACTTCAGGCGCTTAGACGCGCCTGTTCGGCCAACCGGTCGATCGCCGCATCCAGTTCGTCCAGCGCCTGTTGCGCCTGCGGGTTCTCCTGCTTGAGCAAGGTCTCGCTACGCTGGCAGGCGGCGCGCAGCTGGGGTACACCGCAATAGCGCGTGGCACCATTGAGGCGGTGCACCTGCTCGATCAGCAGGTTGCGATCCTCGTTCTCGCGGGCGGTACGAATGGCTTGTTGGTCGCTGTGCAGCGACGCCAGCAACATGGCCAGCATGTCGGCCGCCAGGTCCGCCTTGCCGGCAGCCAGGCGCAGTCCCTCGTCGGGGTCGAGCACCGGCAGTTCGTGCGCCTCGCCCTGCTGCTCGCTGAGCAGGTCCGGCGTAGACGTACCCAGGCTCATGCCGGTCCATTTCATCACCACCTGGGCCAGTTGCCGCTCGCTGATCGGCTTGGTCAGGTAGTCGTCCATGCCGCTGTGCAGCAAGGCGCGTTTCTCGTTGGCCATGGCGTGGGCGGTGAGGGCGACGATCGGCAGCGGGCTGGCGCTGCGGGTGTTTTCCCATAAGCGGATCTGTTCGGTGCAGGCGCGCCCGTCCATGCCCGGCATCTGCACGTCCATCAGCACCAGGTCGAACGGTTCGTCCTGCACGGCCTGGACCGCGGCCTGGCCGTTGTCCACCGCCAACACCTCGGCGCCGAGGTCTTCGAGTAGGGTCTTGACCAACAGCAGGTTGGCGGCGTTGTCGTCGACGCAGAGGATCTTCGGCGCCTGCTGGCCGCTGACTTTGCCCGCTTCGCCCAGCGGACGACGCGGCTGCACCAGTTCCAGCAGCAGCCGGCGCAGTTTGCGCGTGCAACTGGGCTTGGACAGCAGCTGGCCGTGGCCATTGGGCAGGTAGGGGTGGTACAGCGCCTGCTCGGTGGTGGGGCAGAGCACCACGCATTGGCAATGGTGGCGTTCGAGTTTCTGGTGGTATTGGCCCAATTGCTCGGGCGACAGGTTGCCCAGGTTGGCGCCCAGCACCGCGAAGTCGAAAGGCTGGCCAGCCTGGCTTGCGGCCTGGACCGCTTGCAGCAGTTGCTCGAACGAGCCGAACAGGCTGACGCTCAGGCCGCAGTCCTCGAGTTGGTGCTCCAGCGCCTGGCGTGCCAGCTCATGGCTGTCGACGATGGCCGCGCGCATCCCCAGCAAGGGTTGCAGCGGGCGCTCTTCGATGTCGTCGAGGGCCTTGGGCAGGTTCAGGCTGATCCAGAATTGCGAGCCTTCGCCCGGCGTGCTGTCGACACCGATCTCGCCGCCCATCTGTTCGATCAGGCGCTTGGAGATCACCAGGCCCAGGCCCGTGCCGCCAGGCTGGCGTGCCAGCGAGTTGTCGGCCTGGCTGAAGGCCTGGAACAGCGTGCGCACGTCTTGCGGCGACAGGCCGATACCGGTGTCCTGCACGCTGATGCGCAACTGTGCGCTGTCTTCCTGCTCATCCTCGAGCATGGCGCGCACGACGATGGTGCCCTCGCGGGTGAACTTGATGGCATTGCTGACCAGGTTGGTGAGGATCTGCTTGAGCCGCAGCGGGTCGCCGATCAGCGAGGTCGGGGTGTCGCGGTAGATCAGGCTGAGCAGTTCGAGCTGCTTGGCATGCGCGGCCGGGGCGAGGATGGTCAGGGTGTCCTGAATCAGGTCGCGCAGGTTGAACGGAATGCTGTCGAGCACCAGCTTGCCGGCCTCGATCTTGGAGAAGTCGAGGATCTCGTTGATGATTCCCAGCAGGTTGTCGGCGGACTTTTCGATGGTGCCCAGGTAATCGAGCTGACGCGGCGTCATCTCGCTTTTCTGCAAGAGATGGGTGAAGCCGAGGATGCCGTTGAGCGGCGTGCGGATCTCGTGGCTCATGTTGGCCAGGAACTCCGACTTGATGCGGCTGGCTTCCAGGGCTTCCTTGCGCGCCATGTCCAGCTCGATGTTCTGGATCTCGATGGTCTCGAGGTTCTGGCGTACGTCCTCGGTGGCCTGGTCGATGCTGTGCTGCAGTTCCTCGTGGGCACTGTGCAAGGTTTCGGCCATGCGGTTGATGCCGCCGGCCAACTCGTCCAGTTCATGGCTGCCCAGCGTCGGCAGGCGCTCTTCGAGGTGGCCGTCCTTGAGCTGGTTGACCGCATGCTTGATGCGCGCAATCGGATCGTTGATCGCCCGGCTCATGCGCAGCGCCAGCAAGCCGCTCAAGGCCAGGCAGACGAGAATCAGCAACAGGCTGGTGAACAGGTTGCGGTAGCCGCGCAGCAGGGTGCCGTCGTGGGACAGCTCGATCTCGACCCAACCGAGCAAGCGCTCGGCTTCGGCGGGAACGGCATCGGTCGCCAGGTCGCGGTGGTGGCCGAATACCGGCATCAGGTAACGCGTGGCATCGTTGCCGCTGCGTTGCAGCAATTGCGTGCCGGTGCCGCCACTGGGCGCCTGGTTGAGCATGCTCGGGCCGGCGTGGGCCAGGCGCGTGCGGTCCGGGGCGAGGAACGCCACCGCGCGCACGTCGGCCTGTTCCAGGGTCTGCGCGGCAATGCGTTCGAGCTGCGTGCCGGCACTGCGGGCCAGGGCAGGGGCGGCCAATGGCGCCAACTGCTCGGCGATCATCTTGCCGCGCTGCAGCAACTGGGTGCGCAGCTCGCTTTGCTGCAGCCAGGTGAAATAGCTGCCCAGTACCAAAGCCATCAGGCTGGCGGGCAGCAAGGCCAGCAGCATGACCCGGCTTCTGATTCCCCAACGATCGAGCACACCTGTCTCCTGTCATGTGCCTGCACACCGCCTGCGTGGCGGATCAAAGCGGAAAGTTACTCCGCTCGCCGATGTAATGCACTCATTTGTATTTCATATCGTTTCTCGTGGCGGGCGTTGGTCGATGGGCTGTTGCCTGGATGTCTTGCATGCACAATAATTGCGCAATTGAGAATGCATGGCAGTTGCCAATGAATCCCGTAGCTATTCACACCTCTAGTATCCTCGCCATCGAGGACGATCCGGTGCTCGGTGCCTACCTGCACGAAGAGCTGCAGCGCGGTGGTTTTCAGGTCACCTGGTGTCGCAATGGCCTGGAGGGTCTGGAAGCCGCTGGCCGGCAGGCGTTCGACGTGGTCCTGATGGATATATTGCTGCCTGGGCTCAATGGCCTCGACGCGCTGGCCCAGTTGCGCCGGCACAGCGCCACCCCGGTGATCCTGATGTCGGCGCTGGGCGCCGAGGCCGATCGCATCAGCGGTTTTCAGCGTGGGGCCGACGACTACCTGCCCAAGCCGTTCAGCATGGCCGAGTTGCAGGTGCGCATCGAGGCGATTCTGCGTCGGGTGGCGCTGGAGCGCCGCCATATGCCGGCGCCCGAGCCTGCCAATGGCGAACTGGGTTTCGACGATGGCGCCTGCGACGTCAGCCTCAATGGTCAGCGCGCCGGGCTCACGCCTAGCGAGTATCGCCTGCTGGAGGTACTCAACCGCAATCTGGACGAAGTCTTGAGCAAGCCCTTCCTTTATCAGCAGGTGCTGCAGCGGGGCTATTCGCGGCATGATCGCAGCCTGGACATGCACGTCAGCCAGATCCGCCGCAAGCTCAAGGGTATCGGTTATCACGAGCGGCAGATCCGCACCGTGTGGGGCAAGGGTTACGTGCTCAGTGCCGGCGAGGTGGGTTGAAGCATGCTCGACCGTCACTCGCTGTTCTGGAAGCTGGCCATCCTGCTCGTGGGGTTCTGCCTGCTGATGATTGGCCTGAGCTACACCTGGGGCCGCCACATGGAAACCCGCAACGCGTTTCTCAGCGAGCCGGCCCGGCAGGTGCTGCGTGGCTACGCCGCCGAGGCCGAGCAGGCCTGGCGTAGCGGCGGGCGAGTGGGGCTGGACGCTTGGGTGGCGCAGATGCGCCAGCGCGAGCGGGGCTGGATCGGGGTGCTGGACATGCACCTGCAGCCGCTCGACAGCGCCGTCCTTGGCTCTCAGATCATGCAGCGCCTGACCCGCCTGCGCGGAGCCGACTGGCCCATGAGCCGGCGCAGCGTCGATCAGCCCTGGTTGCGCCTGCCGTTTCCCGCAGCCCCGGAGCAGGGCATGTTGGTGATGGAGTTGCCACAGCGCTTCAACCCAGGCCAGTTGCGCATGTTCTGGCAGATCGTCACCAACGGCGTCATTCCGGGGCTGTTCACCCTGCTGTTGTGCGTGGGCCTGTACCGTATGCTGATCGTTCCGCTCAACCAGTTGCGCGAGCAGGCCAACGCCTGGCGCGCCGACCAGCTTTCGGCGCGCCTGGATGCGCGAACCACTGCCCGCCATGACGAGCTGGGCGAGCTGGCGCGGGCCTTCGACCAGATGGCCGAGCGCCTGCAGGGCACGGTGGCGATGCAGCAGCAATTGCTACGTGACCTCTCTCATGAAATGCGCACCCCGTTGAGCCGCCTGCGCGTGGCCTGCGACGGTGAAACCGACCTGCAGCGCCTGCGCGAACGCCTGGGGCGCGAGGTCGACTGCATGCAGCAGTTGGTCGAGGGCACCTTGCAACTGGCTTGGCAGGACGCCGAGCGCGCACCGATGAACCTCGAACCGATCCAGGTCCAGGCCCTCTGGGACCTGCTCGCCGAGGATGCCTGCTACGAGAGCGGTTGGGCGCCTGCGCGGCTGCGCTGTGAGCTGCCGGCCGACTGCTGGGTCCAGGGCAACCTCAACCACCTGGCCCAGGCCATGGAAAACGTGCTGCGCAATGCCATTCGTCATTCGCCGGCGAACGGCCTGGTGCGCCTGGGTGGGTTGCGCGAGGGCAACTACTGGCGGTTGTGGCTGGAAGACGAAGGCGGCGGGGTGGCAGAGCAAGACCTTGAGCGAATCTTCGCGCCGTTCTCCCGACTCGATGGTTCACGCCCTGGGGACGGCGGTTTCGGCCTGGGGTTGAGCATCGCCCGCAGCGCCATCCAGCGCCAGGGCGGGACCTTGTGGGCGGAGAACGGCAAGCATGGGCTGCGCTTGTGCATGCGCCTGCCGGCTCATGCACAGGCGGTAGCGGCCGTATCGCCGGCAAGTCGGCTCCTGCAAGCGCAGCCAAGTTCCTGAAAACACGGGAGCCGGCCCGCCGCAAAGCGTCCTTATAGCTTGTAGCTATACCGACCACAGATTGCGTGATATGGCCGCGAAGGGTTTGCCGGTATGATAGGCGCCCCTGCCGTCCGGATTGTGAAGCACGCCATGACCTTGCAGTACCCAACCATCGCCGATTGCGTCGGCAATACGCCTCTGGTTCGCCTGCAGCGCATTGCTGGCGAAACCAGCAATACCCTCCTGCTCAAGCTCGAAGGCAACAATCCCGCCGGCTCGGTGAAGGACCGCCCGGCGCTGTCGATGATCACCCGCGCCGAACTGCGCGGCCAGATCAAGCCCGGCGACACCCTGATCGAAGCCACCTCCGGCAACACCGGCATCGCCCTGGCGATGGCGGCGGCGATCAAGGGCTACAAGATGATCCTGATCATGCCCGACAACTCCACGGCAGAGCGCAAGGCCGCGATGACCGCCTATGGCGCCGAGCTGATCCTGGTGACCAAGGAGGAGGGCATGGAAGGCGCTCGCGACCTCGCCGAGAAGTTGCAGGCCGAAGGCCGTGGCATGGTGCTCGATCAGTTCGCCAACGGCGACAACCCGATCGCCCACTACACCAGCACCGGCCCGGAGATCTGGCAGCAGACCCAGGGCACCATCACCCATTTCGTCAGTTCCATGGGGACCACCGGTACCATCATGGGTTGCTCGCAGTATCTCAAGGAGCAGAACCCCAACGTGCAGATCGTCGGCCTGCAGCCGATGGAAGGCTCGGCCATCCCAGGCATCCGCCGTTGGCCCGAGGCCTACCTGCCGAAGATCTTCGACGCCACCCGCGTCGACCGCGTGCTGGACATGTCCCAACAGGAGGCCGAGGACACCACTCGCCGCCTGGCGCGCGAAGAAGGCATCTTCTGCGGCGTATCGTCCGGCGGCGCGGTCGCTGGCATGTTGCGCCTGTCCCGCGAAGTGGAAAACGCCGTGATGGTCGCGATCATCTGCGACCGTGGCGACCGTTACCTGTCCTCCGGCCTGTTCGACCCGAGCTAAATGTCCAGAAAGAAACCCAGTACCGGGCTGCGCTTCCAGCCGGCCGGTGGCAATCGCACGCCCCAGGTCCCCGTGGGCAAGAAGCAGCGCCTGGACATCGAGCGCCTGGCCGGTGACGGCCGTGGCATCGCCTTCGTCGAGGGGCGTACCTGGTTCGTCAGTGGTGCCTTGGCCGGTGAAGCGGTCGAGGCCCGCGTGCTCAACGCCCGGGGCAAAGTGGTCGAGGCGCGCCTGGAGCGGGTGCTGCAAGCCAGCCCCGAGCGGCGCGAGGCGCCGTGCCGGTTCTACCAGCAATGTGGTGGCTGCAACCTGCAGCACCTGCCGCACGAGGCCCAGTTGGCGCTCAAGCAGCGCACCCTGGCCGAGCAACTGCAGCGGGTCGCCGGCGTGCAGCCCGACGAGTGGGCCGCGCCCCTGAGCGGGCCGGAGTTCGGCTACCGGCGCCGGGCGCGGGTTGCGGTGCGTTGGGACGTCAAGGCGCGTCGACTGGACGTGGGTTTCCGTGCCGAAGCCAGCCAGGAAATTGTCGCCATTGATGACTGCGCCGTGCTGGTACAGCCTTTGCAAACTATTCTTCGTCATCTGCCGACCGTGTTGCGCTCGCTGACCAAGCCTCAGTCCATCGGTCATGTGGAGTTGTTCAGTGGTACCGCCGAGGCGGTGCTGGTGCGCCACGTTTCGGCGTTGCCGGACGACGACCTGGCACGCTTGCGTGCCTTCTGCGATGAAGCGGGTGCGCAGCTTTGGCTGCAGGGTGAAGGCGAGCCCGAACCTGTGGATCCTGGCGCCAAGCTGGGCTTTGCCCTGGCGCCGTGGCAACTGGAGCTGGCGTGGCGTCCGGGCGATTTCGTCCAGGTCAACGCCCAGGTCAACACGGCGATGATCGAGCAGGCCCTGGCCTGGCTCGCGCCGCAGGGCGACGAGCGAATCCTCGACCTGTTCTGCGGATTGGGCAATTTTGCCCTGCCGCTGGCCAGGCAGGCACGCGAGGTGGTGGCAGTGGAAGGTGTACAGGCCATGGTCGACAGGGCCGCGGCCAATGCCCGGAACAACGCTGTGCATAACGCGGCGTTTTTTCAGGCCGATTTATCGCAGCCTTTGGCTGGCGCCGGATGGGCCGCCGAAGGCTTTTCTGCGGTACTCTTGGATCCACCGCGCGACGGGGCTTTCGAGGTGGTGCAAGGCATCGCACGCCTCAAGGCCAAGCGCCTGGTCTACGTCTCGTGCAATCCGGCCACGCTGGCACGCGACACCCAGGTACTGGTCGCCCAAGGGTATCGGTTAAAAAGGGCCGGGATTCTCGACATGTTTCCTCAGACGGCGCATGTCGAGGCCATGGCGTTATTCGAAGTGGGCTAGCAGTCTGGCCCCTTGGTGCGGCTTCCAGGGATTGGAAGCCACACGGTGATCGCCAGTGCACCCGAGTGGTGCGCTGCATGGAAAGGTAAAACAAAGATGGTACAGGTGAGAGTGCACCAGCCGGTCAACACCGACGGCAGTATCAATCTCGAAGCATGGTTGGATCATGTGGTGAGCGTCGACTCGGCATTGGACCGACTGGCGTTGAAGGAGGCCTGCGAGTTCGCTCTGGAGGTCGAGAAGAAGGGCAACCCGGCCAAGCATTCCTGGGCCGACGGTACGTCCAGCTTCCAGGCTGGCCTGGAAATCGCCGAAATCCTCGCCGACCTCAAACTCGACCAGGACTCGCTGGTCGCGGCGGTTATCTACCGCTCGGTGCGTGAGGGCAAGGTGACCCTGGCCGAAGTCGGCCAGCGATTCGGTCCGGTGGTGTCCAAGCTGATCGACGGCGTGCTGCGCATGGCCGCCATCAGTGCCAGCCTAAGCCCGCGCCAGTCGCTGGTATTGGGCTCCCAGGCGCAGGTCGAGAACCTGCGCAAGATGCTGGTGGCGATGGTCGACGACGTCCGCGTGGCGTTGATCAAGCTGGCCGAGCGCACCTGCGCGATCCGCGCGGTCAAGGCTGCCGATGACGAAAAACGCCTGCGCGTTGCGCGCGAGGTGTTCGACATCTATGCGCCTCTGGCCCACCGCCTGGGTATCGGCCATATCAAGTGGGAGCTGGAAGACCTCTCCTTCCGCTACCTCGAACCCGATCAGTACAAGCAGATCGCCAAGCTGCTGCACGAGCGCCGGCTGGACCGCGAGCGGTTCATCACCGACGTGATGAACCAACTGCAGAACGAGCTACTGGCCACCGGCGTGAAGGCCGACATCAGTGGCCGGGCGAAACACATCTATTCGATCTGGCGCAAGATGCAGCGCAAGGGCCTGGAATTCAGCCAGATCTACGACGTGCGTGCGGTGCGCGTGCTGGTGCCGGAGGTGCGTGACTGCTACACAGCGTTGGGCATCGTGCATACGCTGTGGCGGCACATTCCCAAGGAATTCGACGACTACATCGCCAACCCCAAGGAGAACGGCTACCGCTCGCTGCATACCGCGGTGATCGGCCCCGAGGGCAAGGTGCTGGAAGTGCAGATCCGTACCCACGGCATGCACGAGGAAGCCGAGCTTGGCGTCTGCGCCCACTGGCGCTACAAGGGCACCGACGTCAAGTCCAGCTCCAACCACTACGAAGAGAAGATCTCCTGGCTGCGCCAGGTGCTCGAATGGCATGAAGAACTGGGCGACATCGGCGGCCTGGCCGAGCAGCTTCGCGTCGACATCGAGCCCGATCGTGTCTACGTGTTCACCCCTGACGGTCACGCCATCGACCTGCCCAAGGGGGCGACGCCGCTGGACTTCGCCTACCGCGTGCACACCGAGATCGGCCACAACTGCCGTGGCGCCAAGATCAACGGGCGTATCGTGCCGCTCAACTACAGCCTGCAGACCGGCGAGCAGGTGGAGATCATCACCAGCAAGCACGGCAACCCGAGCCGCGACTGGCTGAACTCCAACCTGGGTTACGTGACCACCTCGCGCGCCCGGGCAAAGATCGTCCACTGGTTCAAGCTGCAGGCCCGCGACCAGAACGTCGCCGCCGGCAAGACCCTGCTCGAGCGTGAGCTCAGCCGCCTGGGCTTGCCACAGGTCGACTTCGAGCGCCTGGCGGAGAAGACCAACGTCAAGACCGCCGAGGACATGTTCGCAGCCCTCGGTGCTGGCGACCTGCGCCTGGCGCCCCTGGTCAACGCTGCCCAGCAATTGCTGGAGCCCGAGCGCATCGAGCAGATCGAACTGCCGCTGCGCAAGCCCACCGGCATCCGCAGTGGCAAGCGTGGCGACATTCAGATCCAGGGCGTCGGCAACCTGCTCACGCAGATGGCCGGCTGCTGCCAGCCACTGCCTGGGGACGCCATCGTCGGCTACATCACCCAGGGCCGTGGGGTCAGTATCCACCGCCAGGACTGCGCCTCGGTGCTGCAGTTGGCGGGGCGCGAGCCGGAGCGGATCATCCAGGTGAGCTGGGGGCCGATCCCGGTGCAGACCTACCCGGTCGATATCGTCATCCGTGCCTACGACCGGCCGGGGCTGCTGCGCGACGTGTCGCAGGTGCTGCTGAACGAGAAGATCAACGTGCTGGCGGTCAACACCCGCTCGAACAAGGAAGACAACACCGCGCTGATGTCGCTGACCATCGAGATTCCGGGCCTGGATGCCCTCGGGCGGTTGCTGGGGAGGATCTCGCAGCTGCCGAACATCATCGAGACGCGGCGTAATCGAACCCCTTGACGCCACGGCGCGCCCTTCGCGGGGCGAGCCCGCTCCCACATCCTGGTTCAAGCAGGGTAACGGTGGGAGCGGGCTTGTCCCGCGAAGAAGTTGTCACTGAAGGACCTGCTTACATGACCTACACCCTCGAAGACCTGCTCCACCTCATGGCCCGCCTGCGCGACCCGCAGTACGGCTGCCCGTGGGACTTGAAGCAGAACTACGCGAGCATCGTCCCGCACACCCTCGAAGAGGCCTACGAGGTTGCCGATACCATCGAACGCGGTGATTTCGAGCACCTGCAGGGCGAGCTTGGCGACTTATTGTTCCAGGTGGTCTATTACAGCCAGCTGGCTCGGGAGGAGGGGCGCTTCGCGTTCGATGGCGTGGTCGACAGCATCACCCGCAAGCTAATCCGCCGCCATCCCCATGTATTCCCCACCGGCGAACTCTACGCGCCGCTGGATACACCCAGCCTGAGCGAGGCCCAGGTCAAGTCGCGCTGGGAAGAGATCAAGGCCGAGGAACGCGCCGAGAAAACCACGCCCGAACAGTTGTCGCTGCTCGACGACGTACCGGCGGCATTGCCCGCGCTGTCGCGCGCGGCCAAGTTGCAGAAGCGCGCGGCCACCGTCGGCTTCGACTGGCCTGAGGCCTTGCCGGTGCTGGACAAGGTCCGCGAGGAACTCGATGAAGTCCTGCAAGCCATGGCCGATGGCGACAGCGACGCCCTCGAAGACGAACTCGGCGACCTGCTGTTCGCCACGGTCAACCTGGCCCGCCACCTCAAGCACGACCCGGAAAATGCCCTGCGTCGGGCCAATCGCAAGTTCGAGCGGCGCTTTCGCTTCATCGAACAGGCATTGCGCGACAGCGGTCGGCCGATCGAAGATTGTAACCTTGACGAACTGGATGCCCTTTGGGGGGAAGCCAAGCGTCAGGAAAAGAACCTGCCCAGCTGCGGCTGAGCTGATGCATAAGTGAGTGAAAACATGAGCCTTTCCCTTCGCGACCAATTGCTCAAAGCCGGTCTGGTCAACCAGAAACAGGTTTCCCAGGCCAACAAGGCCGAGAAGAAACAGAAACGCCTGGAGCATAAAGGCCAGGTCGAGGTAGACGACACCCAGCAGCGGCTGGCCAAGGAAGCCATGGCCGATAAGGCCAAGCGCGACCAGGAGCTGAATCGCCAACAGCAGGAAAAGGCCGAGCAGAAGGCCCGCGCCGCGCAGATCAAGCAGTTGATCGAAGCGACCCGCCTGCCCAAGCTCACCACCGAGGACTACTACAACTTCGTCGATGACAAGAAGGTCAAGCGTATCGCCGTCAACGCGCTGATGCGCAGCAAGTTGAGCAACGGCGCGCTGGCCATCGTCTCGCATGGCGGCGGCTACGAAGTGATCCCGCGCGAAGCGGCGGTGAAGATCCAGGAGCGCGATGCCAATCGCATCCTGTTGCTCAACACCCATGTCGAGGAAGCCGACGAGGATGATCCGTATGCGGCCTACAAGATTCCAGACGACTTGATGTGGTAAGCACGAAAAACCCCGCCTAGGCGGGGTTTTTTTTGGAAAGTCTGTGTCATTGCGTACCGCGCTGGCTTTCCAGCTCTTCGAGTTCTACCCGGTACAGGTGAGCCTCGTGCTCACTGTGGAACATTCCCACCAGTTCGCCCTGTTGGTGCACATCCCAGATCCGCACGCCAGCGGCCAGGCCTTCGTGGGACATTTTCGATTCGTCGCGTTCGGTTACATGGACAGTCATCGTTAAACTCCACTTCTTGAGGTTGGCTGCGACACTGTGTCGCACAACCCCTTTATAGAGTTTGTTAGCAGCCTAAGTAAATAAAACGGCCATGAAACAAGTTTCATGAAAACGGCGCAGCAGATAGGAAAAAGCCCCGCACAAGGCGGGGCTCCTGGGTTGCCGGCAATGCTGGATCAGTTGCCTTTCACCGACTTGCCATCGACCGTGCCGTCCTGCAGCACGATCACGTACTCCTTGCCATCGGTCTCGACCTGGCGCAGTTGCACCAGCAGGTAGTCCCAGTCCTTGGCGAACCACAGCTCGGTGATACGCTTGCTCTGGCTCGGGTCGCGCACGCGCTCGACCTTGACTGCATCGACCTGGCCGGTCTTGGTGCTGACCTTCTCGGTGCCCAGCACGCGGAAGTCGTAGGTATCGATCTCATCACCGTCGACCACCTGGTAGGTCATGCTCTTCTTGCCGGCGGCCACGTCATGTTGCAGGGCCAGCTGGTAGGACGACTTGTCGAGCACGCCGCGGTTGAGCGGCAGGTTGATGGCATCGCCCCGGTCCTTGCCGGTGACCTTCTTGCTCGACCAGTCGAAGTCCAGGTCGACCTTCTTGGCCTTGCCCAGGCCGCCACGTTCGAAGTGGTACTTCTGCGGCAGCAGGGTGTCGTTTTCCATGCGCAGGGTACTTTGCTCGGTCAGGCTGGCGATCATCATGGAAGCCTTGAAGTTAAGGTCCCAGGTACCGTTGGCATTCTTGACCAGGCTGCGCTCGGCGGTACCGCTCATGGGCAGCTGCTTCCAGTCGGCGGTGTAGCTGGCCGAGAAGGGCTTGAGTTCAGCTGCCTGGAGGGGCAGGGCGAGCACGGCGAGAGCCAAGAGCAGGGCGCGACGCATAAATTCTCCTAGGGTCGGATCAAGTGACCACTGGCCGGCAGCGGTTGGTCATCCAGTAACGCACCCTGTTCGCCCAGGCGCAAGCGCCCTTGGGCAAACCAGTGCACCGCCAGCGGGTAGATCTGGTGTTCCTGATGATGGACGCGCTGGGCCAGGCTTTCGGCCGTGTCGTCAGGCGCCACCGCTACCACAGCCTGTACGACCAGAGGCCCGCCATCGAGTTCCTCGGTAACGAAGTGTACGCTGCAGCCATGCTCGGCGTCGCCTGCTTCCAATGCCCGCTGGTGGGTATGCAGGCCCTTGTACTTGGGCAGCAGCGACGGGTGGATGTTGAGCAGGCGGCCCTGGTAGTGGCGCACGAAATCGCCACTGAGGATGCGCATGAAACCGGCGAGCACCACCAAGTCCGGGGCGAAGCCGTCGATGCGCGCCATCAGCGCGGCATCGAAGGCTTCACGGCCGTCGAACCCGGTGTGCTCGAGCACCACCGTGTCGATGCCCGCGGCTGCGGCCCGTTGCAGGCCATAGGCATCAGCGCGGTTGGACACCACCGCGCGGATACGGACCGGGCTGTTTTCGGCGCTGCTGCTGTCGATCAGGGCTTGCAGGTTGCTGCCGGAGCCCGACAGCAGTACCACTACGTTGCAAGGCGTGCTCGGCATCAGTGTGCCTTGAGGTTGTTCAGCACGACCTGGGCGGCACCTTCGGCTGCCTCGGCGATGTGGCCGATGACCCATGGCTGCTCACCCGCGGCGCGCAGTTCGTTCAGGGCGACTTCGACCTGGTCCTGGGCGACGCAGATGACCATGCCGACACCGCAGTTCAGCACGCGGTGCATTTCGTGTTCGTCGACGTTGCCTTTTTCCTGCAGGAAGTCGAACACCGCCGGGCGCTGCCAGCTGGCCACGTCGACCACTGCCTGGGCGTTTTTCGGCAGTACGCGCGGGATGTTGTCCAGCAGGCCACCACCGGTGATGTGGGCCATGGCCTTGACCGCGCCGGTTTTCTTGATCAGCTGCAGCAGCGGCTTGACGTAGATGCGGGTCGGGGCCATCAGCAGGTCGGTCAGCGGCTTGCCGTCGAGCTGGGTGTTCTCGATGTCGGTGGCCGACACTTCGAGGATCTTGCGGATCAGCGAGTAGCCGTTGGAGTGCGGGCCCGAGGATGGCAGGGCGATCAGCGCGTCGCCAGTGGCGACCTTGGAGCCGTCGATGATCTCGGCCTTTTCCACCACGCCAACGCAGAAGCCAGCCAGGTCGTAGTCCTCGCCTTCGTACATGCCAGGCATTTCGGCGGTTTCACCACCGACCAGCGAGCAGCCGGCCAGTTCGCAACCGGCGCCGATGCCGGTGACCACGGTGGCAGCCACGTCGACGTTGAGCTTGCCGGTGGCGTAGTAGTCGAGGAAGAACAGCGGCTCGGCGCCACACACCACCAGGTCGTTGACACACATGGCGACCAGGTCCTGGCCGATGCTGTCGTGCTTGTTCAGGTTCAGTGCCAGGCGCAGCTTGGTGCCGACGCCGTCGGTGCCGGAGACCAGCACCGGCTGCTTGTAGCCGGCCGGGATCTCGCAGAGGGCGCCGAAGCCACCCAGGCCACCCATGACTTCAGGGCGTGCGGTGCGCTTGGCGACGCCCTTGATGCGTTCGACCAGTGCTTCGCCGGCGTCGATGTCTACACCGGCGTCCTTGTAGCTCAGGGAGGGTTGCTTGCTCATTGATCCAGGCCTTTAGGAGGGAGGGATTCTAAAAACGACCGCGACGGCCAAGGCCGGCATTGAAGCGGCGGCTGCCTGAAACGTCAGAGGTCTGTGAAGGCGCGCGATTTTATCAGGGTTGCCGTGCAGCGGCCATCCTCAGGCCGACGGGCAGGCGATCAAAACATGAAATAAGGTGCTTCACGGGTTGGGTTTTTGGGTTTTGGGCTGGGGCTTTGGGATTGGGTGGCGGGTCCGAGGGATGTAGCGGCGCTACACAAAATGGACCGTCCCCAATCTCAATGGCAACAAGCCAAGCCAATTCCCCGACAATCCCTGAAGAACCAAAAAAAAGCGCCATTGCGTGGCTGCGACTGGTTGCCGCCCGGGTGGCTGTATAAGGTATAGGAAAGGCTACGGCACGAAATGCCCGCCCGTGGGGAGCGTTTCGCCTCGTCGGCGGTCACAGCCAGCACGACAGGCCCCGCGCCATTTGTCATCCGGACAGGAATCCTCCATGCGTTTTCTCAACTTATCGGTAGCTGTATGCCTGGCCCTGGCCAGCGTCGCCACGCAAGCCGCAACCGTTTCCGGTCTTTACCAGGTGCGCGAACCGCTCGATGGCCAAGGCGCCGAGGCGCGCACCCAGGCCACTGGCAAGGCCCTGGAAACCCTGGTACTGCGCCTGACCGGCGACCCCAAGGCAGTGCAGAGCCCGGCGCTGGCCGACCTGCGCAAGGACCCGCAACAGATCATCAACCAGGTCGGCACCGAGGCAGGCCCGCCGGAGTCGGTGGTGGTGGAGTTCGACCCTGGTAGCACCGAGCGCGCCTTGCGCCGAGCCGGCCTGGCCATGTGGGGCAGCAACCGTCCCTCGATCATCGGCTGGTGGCTCAACGACAATGTCGATGGCAGCAGCCTGGTCGGCGACGGCCAGGCCAGTGCCGAGCCGCTGCGACGTGCCGCCCAGCACCGCGGCCTGCCGCTGCGCCTGCCTCTGGCCGATCTGCAGGAGCAGTTGGTGGCCAATGCCGAAACGCTCGAAGGCAGTGATGCTGCGCCACTACGCAGCGCCTCCGAGCGCTACGCCGCCGATGCCCTGCTAGCCGTGCATGCCCATGAAACCGACGGCAAGTGGCAAGGCAAGTGGCAGCTGTGGCTGGGCGATCAGCGTGAGCAGGGCAGCGCCGAAGGTGCCGACCAGGCCGCCCTGGCCGATGCGGTGATGTTGGCGGTGAGCAGCCGTCTGGCGCCACGCTACGTGACCAAGCCCGGTGCCAGCGACGCCCTGCAGGTGCAGTTCAAGGGCGCCAACCTGCAACGCTATGCCGAGCTCGGGCGTGTGCTCGAACCCTATGGCCCGCGTCTGCAGATGGCTGAAGGCGATACGCTGACCTACGCCGTGACCGCCAATCGCGAGCAGCTGCGTGCGCAGTTGAGCCTGGCCAAGCTTCAGGAGGTCGCGGCCGAGCCGGTACCTGCGGCGCCCGCCAGCCCACCGGCCGCCACGCCAGAGCCTGGCGGCACCCCGCAGCCAGCTGCGCCCAAGCCGTTCGACGGCCTGCGTTTTCGCTGGTAAGGGGCCTTGCACATGATGGACACACGCCGCTGGATCTGGCTGGGCATCGCACTGCTGGTCGCTGTGCTGCTGTATAGCCTGCACAACATTCTTTCACCGTTCTTGGTCGGCATACTGCTGGCCTACCTCGCCGATCCGCTGGTCGACCGCCTGGAGCGCCTGGGGCTGTCGCGCACCTGGGGCGTGGTGGTGGTCTTCGGGCTGTTCACCTTGGTGCTGCTGGCCTTGCTGCTGGTGCTGGTGCCGATGCTGGCCAAGCAGTTGGTGCGCCTGTACGAACTGGCGCCGCAAATGCTCGACTGGCTGCAGCACCAGGCATTGCCGTGGGTGCAGACCCGCCTGGGCCTGGCCGATGGCTTCTGGAAGTTCGACAAGATCAAGGCGGCCATTGGCGCGCACATGGGCCAGACCACCGACATCGTCGGCATGCTGTTGTCCCACGCTACCGCCTCGAGCCTGGCGTTGCTGGCTTGGCTTGCGAACATGGTGCTGATTCCGGTGGTGGGCTTCTACCTGCTGCGCGACTGGGACCTGATGATGGCCAAGCTGCGCAGCCTGCTGCCGCGCCAGCGCGAATCGCAGGTGGTGGGGCTGGCCGGGGAGTGCCATGAGGTGCTCGGTGCCTTCGTCCGTGGGCAACTGCTGGTGATGGTCGCCTTGGGCTTCATCTATTCCGCCGGGCTGATGCTGGTGGGCCTGGAGCTGGGCCTGTTGATCGGCATGCTCGCGGGCCTTGCCGCGATCGTGCCGTACATGGGCTTCATCATCGGCATCGGCGCCGCATTGCTGGCAGGTCTGTTCCAGTTCGGTGGCGACCTGTACCCGCTGCTGGGCATCGTGGCCGTCTTCATGGTCGGCCAGGCCCTCGAAGGCATGGTGCTGACGCCGCTGCTGGTGGGCGATCGCATCGGGCTGCACCCGGTGGCGGTGATCTTCGCGATCCTTGCCGGTGGCGAGTTGTTCGGCTTCACCGGGGTGCTGCTGGCATTGCCGGTGGCGGCGGTGATCATGGTACTGCTGCGCCATGTGCACGACCTGTACAAGGAGTCGGACATGTACGGCGGTGATGTCGACCCCGAGCTCTGAGCGCCGATGGTGTGCCGGCGATCATTGCAGGTGTCGCCGGCAGTGGCGCAACTCGTTGATTTTACTTGGGGTCTGCGCCTGCGCGATTGTGCCGCCCGCGTTGCAGGTATAGACTTTGCACACTGTTCAGAAAGGGTCCCCTCGACCGCCCGTCAGCATGAAACCGATCCAGTTGCCCCTGGGTGTGCGTCTACGCGATGACGCTACCTTCATCAACTACTACCCGGGCGCCAATGCCGCGGCGTTGGGCTATGTCGAGCGGTTATGCGAGGCCGACGCCGGCTGGACCGAAAGCCTCATCTACCTGTGGGGCAAGCAGGGCGTGGGGCGTACCCACCTGTTGCAGGCCGCTACCCACCGCTTCCAGCAACTGGGCGAGCCCGCCGTCTATCTGCCCCTGGCACAGTTGCTCGATCGCGGCGTCGAACTGCTCGATCACCTCGAGCAATACGAGCTGGTGTGTATCGACGACCTGCACGTCATCGCCGGCAAGGCCGATTGGGAAGAGGCCATGTTCCATCTGTTCAATCGCCTGCGCGACAGTGGCCGGCGCTTGCTGCTGGCTGCTTCCAGTTCGCCCCGTGAACTGCCGATCAAGCTCGCCGACCTCAAGTCGCGGCTGACCCTGGCGCTGATCTTCCAGATGCGCGGGATGTCCGACGAAGACAAGCTCCGTGCCCTGCAACTGCGTGCCTCACGCCGCGGCCTGCACCTGACCGACGAGGTCGGGCATTTCATCCTCACCCGCGGCACGCGCAGCATGAGCGCGCTGTTCGACCTGCTCGAGCGCCTCGACCAGGCTTCGTTGCAGGCGCAACGCAAGCTGACCATCCCCTTCCTCAAGGAAACACTGGGCTGGTAGGCCCCGTAAAACCTGGCCTGCAGCCGCAATCAGGAAAAGTCACATCTTTTTCGATAAAATTTGCAAATGATCCTGATAGAAGGCATAGTCGCACCCTTCTAAAGGATTAAAGACACGGTCGTGCCCATGCTCAAGCGCTTCGCACCCCTCGTGCCACTCGCACTCGTGACCCTGCTGTTCGGCTGCGCCTCCCATGGCCCGGTCTCGCAGACGGAGGATCACCCTTCGGTCGCCGCTCATTCGGCCGCCAAGGCAACCACGCCTGCTTCGTCCGTGTTCGGCGAAGAGGAAGTGGCCACTGAAGATGACCTTCAGGCATTTTCCAGCAGCAAGCCCTACCAGTTGCCGGCCCTGGCCGACAGCATTCTCGAGCGCGGCATGTCGTTGATCGGCACCCGCTACCGCTTTGGCGGTACCTCGGAGAAGTCCGGCTTCGACTGCAGCGGTTTCATCGGCTACCTGTTCCGTGAAGAGGCCGGCATGACCCTGCCGCGCTCGACCCGCGAAATGATCAACGTCGATGCCCCGAAAGTGGCCCGCAACAAACTCAAGCCAGGCGACTTGCTGTTCTTCAGCACCAATGGCCGTGGCCGCGTCAGCCATGCCGGCATCTACCTGGGTGACAACCAGTTCATCCACTCCAGCAGCCGCCGCAGCGGTGGCGTACGCATCGACAACCTCGGTGATCGCTACTGGAGCAAGACCTTCATCGAAGCCAAGCGTGCCTTGGCCATGGCGCCGACCAATATCGCGCGCAACTGATATCAAATTGATATATCCTCTTTCGCGGCGGCGATGCTTTGAAAAAAGCTCGCCGCCGTGCGCATTTACAGAAAGCGTCTAATCTAAATTCTCAACTCTTTTCGACTGCGGCCGTGCGGTCTCAGACAGGATGTTCTGGCCATGGCGATGATGGCGCGTTTTGCATTTCTTTCCCTGGTGGCATTGCTTGCCGCCTGTTCCAGCCGTGCCCCGGCACCGCCGCCGGTGGTACAGCCGCAGGTCACCTACAGCCAGGCCGAGGTCTCGCCAGTGGCGGACGACGTGCTGATCCGCGCCATCGGTCTGGTCGGCACACCGTATCGATGGGGTGGCAACACACCGGATTCCGGCTTCGATTGCAGCGGCCTGATCGGCTACGTGTATCGCGATGCCGCCGGCATCAGCCTGCCGCGCACCACCCGCGACATGATCGTCATGCGCGCGCCGACGGTGGCGATCAATTCGCTGCAGTCGGGTGACCTGGTGTTCTTCGCCACCAACGGTGGGTCGCAGGTGAGCCATGCCGGTATCTACGTGGGCGAGGGGCGCTTCGTCCACGCGCCCTCTTCAGGCGGCACGGTGCGGCTGGACTACCTGTCCAACAGCTACTGGTCCAAGGCCTACCTGCAGGCCAAGCGAGTGATTCCATCGGGGCACCTGGCACAGAATCCCTGACCGCGATGGGGGCCGGCCCGGTCCCTGGTAGCAAGCCATAACACTGTACCGCCAAGTGGCCGCGCGAGTTGCGAGCATCACTGCTCGATAACTACCACGGCGGAGCGGGAAATGAGTGACCTAACGGTACGGGCGCAGCTGGAATTCGAGGCTCTGCAGACCGGCCAGGCGTGGGTACGTCTGATCGACCAGATCATCGGTGATTATCCCGATCCCTTCGTGCTGGCGATCGAGCACGCACGACGCATCCTGCGCAAGCATACCGGCAAGAACATCGACCCCCGGTTCGTCTGGTGGCATCAGTTCGACAGCGCCAGTACCAGCAGTCGCACCTTCACCGGCTGACAGCACGGCGGTACCCCAGTTCGTTCGCTGAGCCTGGTCGAGCTGGTGATCCAGCGTTTCGACTTGCACTTTCAACATGCCCCGGATGAGCTGGACCTCTATGGCGGGTTTTACCGGCAAGGCCGCCATGCCATCCGTTTCGAGGAGCGCAACGAAGTACCCATGCTCGGCAGTGCGGTGCAGGCCGACCTCTGGGCGTTGGATTTCGCCGTGCTGTACCGTGCGCAGGTGGAGCGTTTCTGGGCTACCTATGGCGACGACTTTCGCGTATTGGCCAAAGTCACCCTGCTCGGCGAAACCGAGCAGGCGCGCCGGGCAGGGCTCATTGATGCCACCGACATGGTGCGTCTGCGCAGCCTGGTGATCGCCGGGCTGGCACCGCACCAGATGCCGTCCCTGGAGCAATTGCGCCAGCACAGTGCATCGACGGTGCTGGAGGTCAAGGCCTACCAGTTGGCGCGAGACAGCCGGGACACCTTCTACACCTTGCACGCCAGCGACGGTCGCACGTTGCTCTGGGTGCCCTGGCAGGCTCAGGGCATGCGCGGTTTTACCGATGAGCTGGCGGTCGCGCAATGGTTACGACTGACGCTGGGCAACCTCGCCACCTTGACGGACTATGCCGAGGCGACCGTGGATGACCAGGGCGACCAGACGCGCCTGAACGAAGCGAAAGCGACCTTGCGCAGCATTGCCGACAGCGCCACGGTCGAGGATGCGCTGGCCATCTTGCACACCAGACAGCGTACGTTCCAGGGCAGTGTTTTCGCCCGAATGGCGGAAAAAGCCGGGCTGGAAATGGCGCGCAGTGCCCAGACCATGCTGGATAACGCCGAGCTGCGCAAGGCCATGCTGCGCGGGTACCTGGCGGCCTTTCTCAATGTGTTTGGTGGGTTGGCACCGCTGGGTTGGCCCGTGGCCCTGACCATTCTGGGCGCCACGTTCACCAAGGTAGCGCTCGATGTCGATGCTGCTGCCCGAGCCCGCGATGCCCAGATGCGCAAGGACGCCTTGCGCCAGGCCATGCTCGAAAGCCTGTTTGGCGCGTTGTACCTGACCGACATCGGTTTTCAGACCAGTTTCGCCATGTTGGCCTACCAGGCGCCGATGCACGAGGTGCACGCCACGCTCGAGCACTGGCAGGCGGCCGAGGCTCCGGGCATGTTGCTGGCAGAGTTGGACGTCAATGACCTGGTGCTGGCCGAGTTGGTGAATGAGGGGCCGCTGCGGGGTATCCAGATCCGGCCCGATGGCAGCTACTGGATCGAGATGCAGGGCTTGACCTACCGGGTACGCTTTAGTCACGAGTTGTCCGCGTGGTTGATCGTGCCGCCGGACAATCCCTTCGCTTTTGGCCCATTGCGCCCGGTGCGTCTCGATGCCAGCGGTGAATGGCAGTTGTTGGCACCGCCGAACCTGATAGGTGGCAGTCCACCGTCCTTGCCCGCAATGGCCAGTGAGCCGTCAGCGTTGTGGGACGAGTATGTGCGCTATGACGTCAGTCGTACGCAGATCGCGTCTGCCCGCGCCATATCCCGACAGAAACGTCTGCTCAAGAACGCCCAGATACCGACCTTGGCACCTGGGCAGGTGCCGGACGTCGACGTGCATGGCCTGGATTGCGTGCTCGGTGAAGGTGCTCGCCAGTACAGCTACCGGGACGCCGATGGACGCTACTACAATGCATTGATCGAGTACTACACCGACAGCGATGCGAAGATCAACGATGTCTTTCGCACGGGTAGCTACCGCTACGGTGACGAAACCGACTACATCAAGGACCTGGCCGACTCCCTGGAGCAACTGCCGAAAAGCAACGAAGTCACGCTATTTCGCGGTGGCTCCGATAGCCGCGGCACGGGAGGGCGACATTTTCGCACTGGCCAGATCGTCGTCGGTGACGTGCTGGTCAATACCGACTTCACCTCGTTCACCGAAAACCCCTACATGGCCCCCCAGTTTCGCCGCCGAGCTGATCACTGAAGGCGAGCGGCATTGGTTGTTCGACGACAGCTCGGTGATCTTCGAATTGCCGACGGGGCATTACCAGGGGGTACGCCAATCAGTGCCTTCTCGATGTATTGGGATGAGGCGGAGACAGTGTTTCTCCCTGGCAACCATTTTCGCGTCGACTCGCTCAAGCAGGTGTATGGCGAAGGCTACCGCTTCATCCTGGTGTCGTTGAGCAAAGTGGCCAAGCCAGCTTCCGGGCCGATGTACGACCTGCGTACCGGCGCCTTGTTCGATAAGGCACTGTACCGCTTGCGACTGCGCGAGCAGGCGTTGGTCGACCGGTTCTTCGGCGATTGACCGGGCGTGCGCCAATTGCCCCCGTTCGATTGACGCTCAGGGTGCAACCCTCTAACCTTCGCGCGTGTTTCAGGTGCCCTGCCAGCCTCGACTGAGCAGGGTGAAACTGGGAAGCCGGTGGGCGCCAGCAAGGCGCGATTCCGGCGCTGCCCCCGCAACGGTAGGTGAGATGAAGGCCGCGCATGGCCACTGGGTAGCGGTACCCGGGAAGGCGCGCAGGCCCGGGCCCAGTCCCACTCACAAGCCCGGAGACCGGCCTGTTACTGCCAACGGCATCACGGAGGGTGATGCGCGGTGCACCGTGGCCTGTGGCCGCGGCTCCTGCGCGCTCTCCGTTTGCCTGCCTATCGATCTGTCGCCGCTTTTTTCGCGTGGCGTCAGCCAGCGGAGAACCCAGATGAGCGAAACCACCGAACGCGACGAACGCCACTTGGCGCGCATGCAGCGCAAGAAGGCGGTCATCGACGAGCGTATCGCCAATTCCCCCAACGAGTGCGGCTTGCTGCTGGTCCTGACCGGCAACGGCAAGGGCAAGAGCAGCTCGGCCTTCGGCATGCTCGCCCGGGCCTTGGGCCATGGCATGCAGTGCGGCGTGGTGCAGTTCATCAAGGGCCGCAACAGCACTGGCGAGGAGTTGTTCTTCCGGCGCTTCCCCGAGCAGGTGCGCTATCACGTGATGGGCGAGGGGTTCACCTGGGAAACCCAGGACCGCCAGCGCGATATCGCCGCTGCCGAAGCGGCCTGGGCGGTTTCGCGGCAGTTGCTGCAGGACCCGTCTGTACAGTTCGTGGTGCTCGACGAACTGAACATCGCCCTCAAGCACGGCTACCTCGACCTCGACCAGGTGTTGGCCGACCTCCAGGCCCGCCCGCCGATGCAGCATGTGATCGTCACCGGTCGTGCGGCCAAGCCGGAAATGATCGACATGGCCGATACCGTGACCGAGATGGGCATGCTCAAGCACGCCTTCCAGGCCGGCATCCGCGCGCAGAAGGGCGTCGAACTGTGAGCCGATCGCGTCACTGCCCGGCGGTGTTGATCGCGGCGCCGGCATCCGGCCAGGGCAAGACCACCGTCACCGCGGCCTTGGCTCGTTTGCACCGCAACCTCGGACGCAAGGTCCGGGTGTTCAAGTGCGGGCCCGATTTCCTCGACCCGATGATTCTCGAACGCGCCAGCGGCGCGCCGGTGTACCAGCTCGACCTGTGGATGATCGGCGCCGAGGAAAGCCGCCGGATGTTGTGGGAAGCGGCTGACGAGGCCGACCTGATCCTCATCGAAGGGGTCATGGGCCTGTTCGATGGGACCCCGTCCAGTGCCGATCTGGCGCGGCATTTCGGCGTGCCGGTGCTGGCGGTGATCGATGGCACGGCCATGGCCCAGACCTTCGGCGCCCTGGCCCTTGGCCTGGCCCGTTACCAGGCCGACCTGCCGTTCGCGGGCGTGCTGGCCAACCGTGTCGGCAGCCTGCGCCATGCGCAACTGCTCGAAGGCAGCCTGACCGAAGGCCTGCGCTGGTATGGTGGCTTGTCACGCGAGCGTGGCATCGAGTTGCCCAGCCGTCATCTGGGGCTGGTCCAGGCCAGCGAATTGAACGACCTGGATGCCCGCCTGGATGCCGCCGCCCAAGCGCTAGGCGCCAGTTGCGATGCCACGCTGCCGCCTCCGGTGGCCTTCGCCGAACCCGAGCCAAAGGCGCTCGCCACTTCACTGGGCGGCGTGCGCATCGGCGTGGCGCGGGACGAAGCGTTTGCCTTCACCTATGGCGCCAACCTCGACCTGCTGCGTCAGCTGGGCGCGCATCTGGCGTTCTTCTCGCCGCTGCACGATCGCCAACTACCGGAAGTGGACAGCCTGTACCTGCCGGGCGGCTATCCCGAACTGCACCACCACGCGCTGGCCGCCAACATGCCGATGAGTGAGGCGATCCGTGCCCATTATGCTGCCGGCAAGCCTTTGCTGGCGGAGTGCGGCGGTATGCTCTATCTGCTCGAAGCCCTGACCGACGTGGCCGGCGAGCGCACCGAGCTGCTCGGCCTGTTGCCCGGAGAGGCAACGATGCAAAAGCGTCTGGCGGCCTTGGCCCTGCAAGCGGTGGAGTTGCCCGAAGGCACGCTGCGTGGCCACACCTATCACCATTCGCTGACCAGCACCGAACTGCAGCCGATCGCCCGCGGCCAGAGCCCCAATGGCGGGCGCGGCAACGAAGCGGTGTATCGCCTGGGGCGCCTGACCGCCTCGTACGTGCACTTCTATTTCCCCTCCAACCCAGAAGCGACGGCGGCGTTGCTGCGACCATGAACGAGCATGCCTACAGCGCTGCCGAGCGCGCGGCCATTTACCGGGCCATCGGCGAACGCCGCGACATGCGCCATTTCGCCGGTGGCACGGTGGCCCCCGAGGTGCTAGGGCGTCTGCTGGCTGCCGCGCACCAGGCGCCGAGTGTCGGCCTGATGCAGCCGTGGCGGTTCATCCGCATCAGCCAGCGCGATCTGCGCGGGCGTATCCAGGCTCTGGTGGAAGAGGAGCGGGTACGCACGGCCGAGGCCCTGGGCGAGCGCTCCGACGCGTTCATGAAGCTCAAGGTCGAAGGCATCGACGATTGCGCCGAGGTGCTGGTGGCGGCATTGATGGACAAGCGCGAGGCGCACATCTTTGGCCGCCGCACCCTGCCGGAAATGGACCTGGCGTCGCTCGCCTGCGCCATCCAGAACCTGTGGCTGACGGCCCGTGCCGAGGGCCTGGGCATGGGCTGGGTGTCGTTGTTCGACCCGCTGGCCCTGGCCCAGCTGCTGGGCATGCCGGCCGGCGCCAAGCCGGTGGCGGTGCTGTGCCTGGGGCCAGTCCACGAATTCTATGCCGCGCCCATGCTGGTGCAGGAACACTGGGCCGAGGAACGGCCCTTGAGCGACATGCTGTTTGAAAACCGCTGGGGAGAGCAACCATGAGCGTGGCCTTGCTGACCATGGCCGGGGTGGCCCTGGATGCCTTGTTGGGCGAGCCGAGCCGGCGCCATCCGCTGGTGGGCTTTGGCAACCTGGCTTCGGGCCTGGAGCGGCGCCTGAATGCCGGTGGGCGTGGCTGGCGCAGCCATGGCGTGAGCGCCTGGTTCCTGGCCGTGGTGCCGTTGACCCTGGTGGCGTTGATCCTTTCCTGGCTGCCCTATATCGGCTGGCTGGTGGAAGTGTTGGCGCTGTACTGCGCCCTGGGCCTGCGCAGCCTGGGCGAGCATGTGTTGCCGGTGGCCAATGCACTGCGCGTGGGCGACCTGGAAGAGGCGAGGCGACGGGTCGGCTACCTGGTGAGCCGCGAAACCCGCGAGCTGGACGAGCCCGCCGTGGCGCGGGCGGCCACCGAGTCGGTGCTGGAGAACGGCAGCGATGCGGTGTTCGCCGCGCTGTTCTGGTTCGTGGTGGCAGGCGCGCCGGGGGTTGTGTTGTATCGTCTGAGCAATACCCTGGATGCGATGTGGGGCTACCGCAACGAACGCTTCGAGCGCTTCGGCTGGTGTGCGGCGCGTATCGATGACGTCCTCAATTACATCCCGGCACGGCTGGTGGCGCTGACCTATGCGCTGCTTGGCAAGACCCGCCTGGCGCTGACCTGTTGGCGCAAACAAGCGCCCCTGTGGGACAGCCCCAACGCCGGGCCGGTGATGGCTGCCGGTGCCGGTGCCCTGGCGGTCGAGCTGGGAGGCCCGGCTGTGTACCACGGAGAGTTGCACGACCGCCCGCGCCTGGGCGAGGGGCCGATGGCCGACGCCGACGCCATCGAGCGCGGCTGGAACCTGGTGCAGCGCGGCGTGTGGCTATGGCTGCTGCTGATCGCCCTTGGAGGCTACTTCTATGCTTGAGCACGGTGGCCGCCTGTTGAGGGCGGTGCGGCACTACGGCATCCCTCGCGAAGACTGGCTCGACCTGTCCAGTGGCATTGCCCCATGGCCTTACCCGATCCCGCCGATTCCCACGCAAGCCTGGGCCAGGCTTCCCGAGACCGAGGACGGCCTGGAAGAGGCGGCGCGTCGCTACTACGGCGCACGCCAATTGTTGCCGGTGGCAGGTTCCCAGGCCGCGATCCAGGCCCTGCCGACACTGCGCCAGATTGGTCGGGTCGGCGTGCTGTCGCCTTGCTACGCCGAGCATCCGCTGGCCTGGCAGCGCGCCGGTCATGAGCTGGTCGAGCTCGCTGATGACGGGGTCGATGCAGTACTCGACAGCCTCGACGTGCTGGTGCTGGTCAACCCCAACAACCCCACCGGCCGCTGCGTGCCACGCGAGCGCCTGTTGGAGTGGCATGCGCGGCTGGCTGCGCGGGGCGGCTGGCTGGTGGTCGACGAAGCGTTCATGGACAACACGCCCGCGCACAGCGTGGTCGATTGTGCCGAGCGCCGCGGCCTGATCGTGCTGCGCTCGTTCGGCAAGTTCTTCGGTCTGGCTGGTGTACGGCTGGGCTGTGTGGTCGCCGAACTGCCGCTGCTGCAGCGCCTGGCCGAATCGCTTGGGCCGTGGACCGTCAGCGGTCCGACCCGGGTGCTTGCCCAGGCGTGCTTCGCCGACCAGGCCGCGCATGCGCAGCAAATGGCGCGCAGCAATATGGCCAGCCAGCGTCTCGCCGCGTTGCTGCGTGAGCACGCGCTGGCGCCCGACGGCGGCTGTGACCTGTTCCAGTACGTGCGCCGCGAAGACGCCGCGCAACTGCATGAATTTCTCGCCCGCCGCGGCATCCTCGTGCGCCTGTTCGTGCAGCCTGCGGCGGTACGCCTGGGCCTGCCCGCCAACGGCGCGGACGAACGCCGCTTGGCCCAGGCCCTGGCCGCCTATCAGAAGGAAACGGCATGACCACCCTCATGGTGCAAGGCACCACCTCCGATGCTGGCAAGAGCACGCTGGTCACTGCCCTGTGCCGCTGGCTGCTGCGCCAGGGCGTCGACGTGGTGCCGTTCAAACCGCAGAACATGGCGCTCAACAGCGCCGTGACCGCCGACGGTGGCGAGATCGGCCGCGCCCAGGCTGTCCAGGCGCAGGCTTGCCGGCTGGCGCCACACACCGACATGAACCCGGTGCTGCTCAAGCCCAACAGCGATACCGGTGCCCAGGTGATCATCCATGGTCGCGCGGTCACCAGCATGAACGCGGTGGCCTACCACGACTACAAGGCCATCGCCATGCAGGCGGTCCTGGCTTCGCACCAGCGCCTGGACGCCGCCTACCCGGTGGTGCTGGTCGAGGGAGCGGGCTCGCCGGCCGAGATCAACCTGCGCGCTGGCGACATCGCCAACATGGGCTTCGCCGAGGCGGTCGACTGCCCGGTGATCCTGGTCGCCGACATCAACCGTGGGGGAGTCTTCGCCCACCTGGTCGGCACCCTCGAGCTGCTCTCGCCAAGCGAGCAGGCGCGGGTCAGGGGCTTCGTCATCAACCGTTTTCGTGGCGACATCGCCTTGCTCCAGCCGGGCCTGGACTGGCTCGAGCAGCGCACCGGCAAACCGGTTCTGGGCGTGCTGCCCTACGTCACCGACCTGCACCTGGAAGCCGAGGATGGCATCGACGTGCGCCAGGCGCACAAGGCCGAACGCGTGCTCAAGGTGATCGTGCCGGTGCTGCCGCGCATCAGCAACCATACCGATTTCGACCCATTGCGCCTGCACCCGCAGGTGGACTTGCAGTTCATCGGCCCGGGGCAGCCGATCCCCGCGGCCGACTTGATCATCCTGCCTGGCTCCAAGAGCGTGCGTGGTGACCTTGCCCAGTTGCGTGAGCGCGGTTGGGACAGTGCCATAGACCGCCACCTGCGCTATGGCGGCAAGCTCATCGGCATCTGTGGTGGGCTGCAGATGCTTGGCCGAGAGGTGCACGATCCGCTCGGTCTGGAAGGAGCGGCCGGCTCCAGTCCTGGGCTTGGCCTGCTCGATTACGCCACGGTGCTGGAAGCCGACAAGCAACTGCGTAACGTCACCGGGACCTTGAGCCTGGCAGCATCGAAGGTGGCCGGTTATGAGATTCATGCCGGCGTCACCCGTGGCCCGGCCCTGGAGCAGCCTGCCGTGCAACTGGCCGATGGCCGCTGCGACGGCGCGATCAGCGCCGATGGGCAGATTCTCGCCACCTACCTGCACGGCCTGTTCGAAGGCCCCGAGTCGTGCGCTGCGCTGCTGCGCTGGGCGGGCCTGGAGGACGTGCAACAGGTCGACTACGAGGCCCTGCGCGAACGCGACATCGAGCGCCTGGCCGACCTGGTGGAAAACCACCTGGACACCACGCTGCTGCGCCAACTCTGTGGAGTCGCCTGACATGCGCAACCTGATTCTCGGCGGTGCCCGCTCGGGCAAGAGCCGCTTGGCCGAGCAATTGGCCAGTGACAGCGGCCTGCCGGTCACCTACATCGCCACCAGCGAGCCGCTGGATGGTGAAATGAACCAACGCGTGCGCCTGCACCGCGAGCGCCGGCCTGCCGCATGGGGGCTTATCGAGGAGCCCTTGGCACTGGCCCGCGTGCTGCGTGCCGAAGCCGCTGCCGGGCGCTGCCTGCTGGTCGATTGCCTGACGCTGTGGTTGACCAACCTGCTGATGCTCGAAGACGACCAGCGCCTGGCCGCGGAGCGCGATGCATTGCTCGAGTGCCTGGAGCGACTGCCCGGCACGATCATCCTGGTCAGCAATGAAACCGGCCTGGGCGTGGTGCCCATGGGCGAGCTGACCCGCCGTTACGTCGACCAGGCCGGCTGGCTGCACCAGGCAGTGGCCGAGCGCTGCCAGCGCGTGGTGCTGACCGTGGCCGGCCTGCCTCTCATGCTCAAAGGACCCGCACTATGACCCAGACCTGGTGGCGCGACGCTTGCCAAGCGCTTGACCACACCGCCCTGCAGCAGGCCCGCGAGCGCCAGCGGCAACTGACCAAGCCCGCCGGCTCGCTGGGCCGTCTTGAAGGCCTGGCCGAGCGCCTGGCCGGCCTGCAAGGCTGCGAGCGGCCCAGCCTGGAGCGGGTCGCGATCGGCCTGTTCGCGGGTGACCACGGCGTGGTGGAGGAGGGAGTCTCGGCCTATCCGCAAGCGGTAACCGGGCAGATGCTGCGCAATTTCGTCAGCGGCGGCGCAGCTATCAGTGTGTTGGCCCGCGAGCTGGGGGCCAATCTCGAGGTGGTCGACCTGGGCACCGTCGACCTTGCCCTGGCATTGCCAGGTGTGCGTCATCTACGCGTGGCGGCCGGTACCGCGAACTTCGCCCGCCAGCCGGCGATGACCGACGGTCAGTTGCAGGCCGCCTTGCAGGCCGGGCGCGACAGCGCGTTACGCGCAGCCGAGGGCGGCGCACAGCTGTTCATCGGCGGTGAAATGGGCATTGGCAACACCACGGCCGCCGCCGCCGTGGCCTGTGTCCTGCTGGACTGCCCGGCGCTGACGCTCAGCGGTCCGGGTACCGGCCTGGACCAAGCCGGGGTACGGCACAAGGCCGAGGTCATCGAACGGGCGCGGGCGCTGCATGGCTTGCGCGCCGACGAGCCGCTGCGGGTGCTGGCCTGCGTCGGTGGCCTGGAGATCGCCGCGCTTGCTGGCGCCTATCTGGCCTGCGCCCAGGCGGGTATCGCGGTGCTGGTCGATGGTTTCATCTGCAGTGTCGCGGCGCTGCTGGCCGTTCGCCTGAACCCGCAGAGCCAGGACTGGCTACTGTTCGCTCACCAGGGCGCCGAGCCAGGCCACCAGGCTGTACTCGAAGCCCTGCAGGCCGAGCCATTGCTGGCCCTGGGCCTGCGCCTGGGGGAAGGCAGTGGCGCGGCGCTGGCCGTGCCGTTGATGCGCCTGGCCTGCGCGCTGCATGGGCAAATGGCGACCTTCGCCGAAGCGGCAGTGGCGGACCGCCCGGCATGATCCTCGACCTGCTGCGCCATGGTGAGACCGAGCAAGGCGGCGGCTTTCGCGGCAGCCTGGACGATGCATTGACCGCAAAGGGCTGGATGCAGATGCGCGAGGCACTGCTCACAGCGGGGCCGTGGCAGATCCTGATCAGTTCTCCGTTGCAGCGCTGTGCGCGCTTCGCCGAGACCCTAGGCCTGCCGGTGCAACTGGAGGCGGACCTGCAGGAGCTGCATTTCGGCGAGTGGGAAGGCCGTAGCGCGTTGCAGATCATGCAGGACCAGGCCGATGAGTTGGGGCGCTTCTGGGCCGACCCCTACGGCTTTACCCCGCCTGGCGGTGAGCCGGTCGCCGCGTTTGCCGAACGCGTACTGAATGCGATCGGCCGCCTGGCCGCGGAACATGCCGGCAAGCGCGTGCTGCTGGTGACCCACGGCGGTGTGATGCGCCTGTTGCTGGCCAAGGCCCGTGGGCTGCCCGGGCGCAGCTGATGCAGGTGGAGGTCGGCCACGGCGCGTTGGTGCGTCTGCAGGTGAACGCCGATGGATCGTTGGTCGAGGGGGAGTGAAATGCTGCCATTGTGGATCGCCTTGCAGTTTCTGAGCAGCCTGCCGGTGCGCCTGGCAAGCATGCCCGAGCCGCGTGACATGGGGCGTTCGCTGCTGTGCTATCCGCTGGTGGGGCTGCTGTTCGGGGTGCTGCTGTGGCTGGCCAGCCATCTGTTGCAAGGAACCCCGGCACCGTTGCAGGCAGCCCTGCTGCTGGCCTTGTGGGTCATGCTCAGCGGCGCGTTGCATCTGGATGGACTGGCCGATACCGCCGACGCCTGGCTTGGTGGTTTTGGTGATCGCGAGCGCACGTTACGGATCATGAAGGATCCGCGCAGCGGGCCGATTGCCGTGGTGACGCTGGTGCTGACCCTGCTGCTCAAGTTCTGCGCCCTGTGGGTGCTGGTCGAGCGTGGAGCGGGTGGATTGCTGGTGCTGGCACCGGTGGTGGGGCGGGCAGCGATGCTCGGGTTGTTCCTTGGCACGCCGTATGTGCGCCAGGGCGGCCTGGGGCAGGCGCTGGCCGAGCATTTGCCGCGCCGGGCCGCAGGCTGGGTGCTGCTCGCCAGCGCGATGGGCTGCCTGCTGCTGGGTGGCTGGGTGGCGTTCTGGCCGCTGCTGGTGGCCACGGGTGTGTTCTTCTGCTTGCGTCGTTCGATGTGCCGGCGGCTCGGCGGGACGACCGGGGATACGGCCGGGGCGATGCTGGAGTTGCTGGAGCTCACCGTGCTGCTGGGGCTGGCATTGTAGGGCCGGCCCCGGCGCTGGCGGCAATGTCCGGCAATGCTTCTGTCCCTGCCTGGCAAGCCGTATGGGGTAATCTCGGCTTCTTTCTCCAACGGCCAGGGAGGCCCACATGTTGCAGCTGATCCTCGCTGGCTGGTTGGCAGTACTGACCGCGCCTGTCTTCGCGGCCGACCTCATCGACTTCTGGGACACCCCGCGCCATGGTGGCAATAGCTTCAATCGTCTGCCGCCCGATCAATCCTACTTCGATGCCCTGAGGGGTTATGGCGCTAGCTGGGTGAGACTGTCCTACGACAAATGGCAGCCCGCGCAGCGCGATTTCCTGCTCGGCAACGCCGACCACTACCAAGGCTTGCCGGCTGCCGACCTGAAGCAATTGCGCAGCACCCTGGACCGCGCTCACCAGGCCGGTCTCAAGGTCGTCATCGCGCCACTGTCCTTGCCTGGCATGCGCTGGTCGCAGAACAACCAAGGCCAGTTCGACGACCGCTTGTGGCAAGACAAGGCCTACTGGACCCAGGCTGCCGAATTCTGGCGCGACCTGGCGGCGGAACTCAAGGACCATCCAGCCATTGCTGCCTATAACCTGATCAACGAGCCTGCGCCGGAAAAGCTCGCAGGCCTTGCCGAGCATGCGCCTGCGCAGCGCATGAGGCAGTGGTACTCGGCTGAACAGGGTGGTGCGCGGGACCTGCCGGGGTTGTACCGGCAATTGATCGCCAGCATCCGCGAGGTCGACAGCCAAACGCCGATCATGCTCGATGCAGGCTGGTTCGCAGCGGCGGATGCCTTCAGTTACTGGCCGGCACCCATGGCCGACGACCGGGTGCTCTACAGCGTGCATATGTACGAGCCCTACGCGGCCACCAGCGCCCCGAACATGGCGCGCGAACAACCCATCGCCTATCCGGGACCGGCGCCGTTCGCCGGCCAGCAGGAGCAGTGGGGCGCCCAGCGGGTCGAGCTGTACCTCAAGCAGCCTCTGGCCTGGGCGGATGCCATCGGGCTGCCTCGTTCACGCCTGGTGGTTGGGGAGTTCGGTTGCATGCGGCGTCTGCCGGGGTGCCGACAGTACCTGGAGGATGTCCTGACAGTGCTGGAGCGCGACCAGTTGCATTGGGCCTTCTACAGCTTCCGCGAGGACAGTTGGGACGGCATGGACTACGAACTGGGCTCGGCCAAGGTGCCTTGGCGATACTGGCAGGCGATCGAGCAAGGCGTTCCTGACCCGTTGCCGCGCCAGCCGACGCTTGAATTCGAACCGATCCGCAAGCGGTTGTCCGGCGAACAAGGCAGCCCGGAATCATGAAATTTCTTGCAACAGCATAGATGCGGGTATATACACGTATCCATGTTGACCAGTGAATGCATCTGCACCCATTTGCGTCGTGCCGCCCGCGGGGTGAGCCGGCATTATGACGAGGCCCTTGCCGGCTTCGGCATCAATGTTGCGCAGTTTTCCTTGCTGCGCCACCTGCAACGGCTCGATCGACCAAGTATCACCACCCTGGCAGAGGCCATGGGGCTCGAACGCAGCACGCTGGGCCGCAACCTGCGGGTGCTGGAAGCCGAGGGGCTGGTGGCGCTTGCTGGCGGTGACGATCAGCGTAACCGTGCGGTATTGCTCACCGCTGCTGGCAGCCTGCGCCTGCAAGAGGCCCACCCGGCCTGGGAGCAGGCTCAGGAGGCGTTGGTAACACAGCTGGGCGAAGGGCAGCGGGACGAACTGGTGCGCTTGCTGGAGCGGCTGGCCTGATTCAATAACGACTAGAAGCGGGTATATACCCGTGAACCTTGCGATGTGCTGGAGATAACGACAATGACTTCGGTGTGGCGAACCAGCGGGTGGGTATTGGCGGGAGCGGCGGTGATTCTTGCCCTGTCGTTGGGTGTACGGCATGGCTTCGGTCTGTTCCTTGCCCCGATGAGCGCGGACTTTGGCTGGGGGCGAGGGGTCTTCGCCTTCGCCATCGCCTTGCAGAACCTGATCTGGGGTCTGGCCCAGCCATTCGCTGGTGCCCTGGCCGACCGTCTGGGCGCGGCGCGAGTGGTGATCATCGGTGGCGTACTCTATGCGGCCGGGCTGGCACTGATGAGCCTGGCCGATTCGCCACTGTCGCTGTCGCTCAGTGCCGGCTTGCTGATCGGCATCGGGCTCTCGGGTACTTCGTTCTCGGTCATCCTGGGGGTCGTGGGCCGCGCCGTGCCACCGGAGAAACGCAGCGTGGCGATGGGCATCGCCAGTGCTGCCGGCTCGTTCGGCCAGTTCGCCATGCTGCCTGGTAGCCAGGGGCTGATCCAGTGGCTGGGCTGGTCGGCGGCGTTGCTCGTGCTGGGGCTGCTGGTGGCGCTGATCGTGCCGTTCGTGAGTCTGCTGCGCGACCGCCCGCTGCCCAGCCATGGCGTCGAGCAAACCCTCGGCCAGGCGCTGCGCGAGGCCTGCTCGCATTCCGGCTTCTGGCTGCTGGCGCTGGGCTTCTTCGTTTGCGGCTTCCAGGTCGTGTTCATCGGCGTGCACCTGCCGGCCTACCTGGTGGACCAGCACCTGGCGGCCACTACCGGCACCACGGTGCTGGCGCTGGTCGGGCTGTTCAATATCGTCGGTACCTATGTCGCTGGCTGGCTCGGCGGGCGCATGTCCAAGCCGCGCCTGCTCAGTGCGCTGTACCTGCTGCGTGGGGTAGTCATCCTGATGTTCCTGTGGGCGCCGGTGACGGAGTTCAGCGCCTATCTGTTCGGTATCGCCATGGGCTTGCTGTGGCTGTCCACGGTACCGCTGACCAATGGCACCGTGGCCACGGTGTTTGGCGTGCGCAACCTGTCGATGCTCGGTGGCATCGTGTTCCTGTTCCACCAGTTGGGCGCGTTTCTCGGTGGCTGGCTGGGCGGCGTGGTGTACGACCAGACCGGTAATTACGACCTGGTGTGGCAGATCTCCATTCTGCTCAGCGTGCTGGCCGCGGCCTTGAGCTGGCCGGTGCGGGAACAGCCGGTCGCGCGCTTGCAGGCCCAGGTCGCATGAGCAGGCTCTGGGGGCAGGGATTGCTGGTTGCCGCGCTCTTGCTGATGCTGGGGCTGGCCTGGTGGGGCTGGCAGAACGGCGGGTTGGCGTTGATGCAACTGGGCATGGGCGTCTGTTAAGCGCTACCCTGCAGGTTCACGACCGTTAGCAGGAGAACCACACGATGCGCGCACCTTGGTTGATGTTGCCGGTGCTGGGTTTGCTGAGTGCCACGAGCTGGGCGGCGGACTGCCCTGCGTTGTTGCAGGGCAGCTTGCCGGAGTTACGTGGCAAGGAGCAGGTTGACCTGTGCGAGCGCTTTGCCGGCAAGCCGTTGGTGGTGATCAACACTGCCAGCTATTGCGGGTTTGCACCGCAGTTCGAAGGGCTCGAGGCGACCTACAAGGAGTATCACGAGCAAGGGCTGGAGATGCTCGGTGTGCCGTCCAACGATTTCAAGCAGGAAGACGACAACGCCGAGAACACCGCGAAGGTGTGTTACGCGAACTATGGCGTGACCTTCACCATGACCAAGGCGCAGCCGGTACGTGGCAAGGACGCGGTGCCGTTGTTCGTGGAGCTTGCCAATCAGAGCAGTGCGCCGAAGTGGAATTTCTACAAGTACGTGGTGGACCGCCAGGGCAAGGTGGTTGCCAACTTTTCCAGCTTGACCAAGCCTGACGATCCGCAGTTCCGGGAGGCGATCGAGAAGGCCATTGCTTCCAAACCTTTATAGGGTGGTGGCTTCGGTTCGGTTTTTGCTGTCTGCACAGGAGCGTTCCAATGAGCACAGAAACGTCCAGAGCTGCCATTGTCACTGGGGGTTCCAGGGGCATCGGTAGAGCGATCGCTTTGCGTCTGGCTGCCGATGGTTTTGCGGTTGTGGTGAATTATGCGGGCGATGCAGCCAGTGCTCAGGCGACCGTGTCAGATATCGAAGCCGGGGGTGGCAGGGCGATTGCGGTCAAGGCTGATGTTGCGCAGCCGCAGGAGGTCGCAAAGCTGTTCGCTGAGGCCCAGCAGGCATTCGGTCGCCTCGATGTGGTGGTCAACAGTGCAGGCGTCATGCCGACCGTGAGCATCGACGTGGCCAATCTCGATGCATTCGATCGGGCTATCGCAATCAACCTGCGTGGGGCGTTCCTGGTGTTGGCTCAAGCGGCGCAACACCTGGGTGAGGGTGGGCGGATCATCGCATTGACCACCAGCGTGATTGCCAAGGCGTTTCCCGGTTACGGGCCGTACATTGCCAGCAAGGCGGGTGTGGAAGGATTGGTGCATGTATTGGCCAATGAGTTGCGGGGTCGCAAAATCACCGTCAATGCCATCGCGCCTGGGCCTGTGGGAACGGAGTTGTTCTTCCGTGGCAAGAGCGAGGAGACTGTCGCCAACATTGCCAGGCAGTCACCGATGGAGCGTATTGGAACACCCGAAGAGATCGCCGGGGCCGTCGCCTTCTTGGCAGGGCCTGATGGTGCTTGGGTCAATTCGCAGGTATTGCGGGTCAATGGTGGCTTCGCCTGAGTTGTCGTTGCACTTGCTTCCAGGTGCGCGGTAGTCCAGACGCAGCCGAGCCCAAACCCAGATCAGTGCGGATGTACGGTCAGCGCTACCAGTCGCAGCACGATGGGTCGGACCATCAATACACAGATGAACGCGACCGGCATCGCCAATTGATAGGCCTTCAGGACATTGTTCAGGTAGTGCTCGGTGACCCCGGCGTTCGCCGCCGTGATCACGAAGCACATCAACAGCGCCATGATCGACGACATGTAGAACGCGAACACGTAAGGGGTGGCCGCAGGGCGAAGTTTGCGCCGGGTGCGTGGCTGGGAAAGGTTGCTCATGCTGACTCCTGAACAATGGGTGAGGGCCGCAGGTTAGCAATGCCATGCGCTTGGTCTGTAGACCGCCCACGCTAAGTTCTTTATAAAGAGAATCTTACGAATTCCAAGGCGCGCCATGGACCTGCTCAACGCCATTCGCAGCTTCGTCAAGGTTGTCGAGGCCGGCAGTATCGCCGGTGGCGCGCGTCTTCTTGGCCTGAGCCCCGCTGCCGTCAGCCAGAACCTGGCGCGGCTGGAAGGCCACCTGCAGGTCCGGCTGCTCAGTCGCACCACCCGCAGCATGGCCCTGACACCGGCTGGTACGCTGTACTACGAACGGGTCCGGGAGATCGAGCGGGAGCTTGCCCTGGCCGAGCAAGCCGTCACTACCCCCGACAGCGAGCCGCAAGGCCGGCTGTGCATTGCCTCGACCTCCGCCTTCGGGCGCCACGTGCTGGCGCCGCTGATACCCGCGTTCAGTGCTCGTTATCCGTTGCTTTCGATAGAGTTGGTAACGACTGACCGTCGCGTGAATCATGCCCGGGAGGAGGTCGACATCAGCCTGCGCATCGCCCCGCAACTGGAAGACCAATTGCTTGCACGGCATATCGCGCGCATTCCGTTCATCTGTTGTGCATCCCCCGGCTACCTTGCCAAGGCCGGGCTGCCCGCTTCGCCAGAGGCCCTGCGTGAGCATCGTTGCCTGGTGTTTCGCTATCCGGTCGATGGCCGCTACCTGCGCTGGGGCTTCGTGCGCGACGGCCTGCGCTTCGAAGCCGAGTTCGGCACGGTGCTCATCAGCGACGACATCGATGCCCTGGCGCAAATGGCGCTCAACGATGGCGGTATCACCCGGCTGGCCGAATTCATCGTTCGGCCGCATCTCGACTCGGGTGCCCTGGTGCCCTTGTTCGAATACAGCGACAGCGGCCAAGCCTATGCCCAGACCGAACCGATGGACGTCTACCTGTGTCTTGCCGATCGCTTCGCCATGACCACCAAGGTGCGTGCGTTCATGGATTACCTGCGTGAATCACTGGGCGACACCTGGCAGGTGCAGGCATGAAAAAACCGCCACGAGGGCGGTTTTCCATGCAACGGGTAGCGATCAGAAGCGGTAGGTGAGGGAAGCACCGATACCGTGAGCGCTGTTCTCGTACTTGGCCTGGTAGCTGCCTTTGGTGGAGCTGACCTGGTTGACCTTGGTGTCTTCCTCCCACAGGTAGGAGTAAGCGACGTCGATGGTCATGTCGTCGTTCGGGCTCCAGCCGGCACCCAGGCTGAAGACCTTGCGGTCGCCGGTCGGAATGCGTGGGGAACGGTCGGTGTTGTTGGTCGGGGACTGGTCCACGGTGAAGCCGGTGCGCAGTACCCACTCCTTGTTGACGCGGTAGGAGGCGCCGATGGCGTGGGCCCAGGTGTCGTGCCAGTTCTGTTCTTCGGTGATGGTCTCGAACGCCGAACCTTGCAGAAGCGCTGGAACGTCGTTCTGCACGGTGATGTTTTCCAGGCGGCTCCAGCGGGTCCAGGTGCTACCGGCGTAGAGTGTCCAGTGGTCATCCAACTCGTGCGTGACGGAAAGGTCGATGGACTCTGGCGTCTTGATCTTCAGGGTAGCGTCGAACTTGCTGCCGTCGTACGGGCCGATCAGCGGCGTGCTGACGCGGGTCTTGCCCTCGAGCTTGTAGTCGACCATCGAGTGGTAGGTCAGACCTACACGCGTGCGATCGGTGGCCTGGACCAGGATACCGATGTTGTAGCCAACGGCGGTATCGTCACCCTTGATCTTCACCTCGCCATCGTTGCTGCCAGGCGAGAACGGGTTGATCAGGCTGGAACCCAGTTCACCCTCGATGCGGTTGATGGTCGGACCGAAACCGATGGACACCTTGTCGTTGAAGGCGTAGCTGACGGTTGGCTGGAAGGTGATGACCTGGACGTGGCTCTTCTTGCCCCAGTAGCGCGCGGCATCGTCGCTACCGTAGTCGGTCACCAGGCCGAACGGTACATAGACACCGAAGCCTACGCTCCAGTGATCGTCGAGCGGCTTGACGTAGTAGCCCATGGGCACGCCCACGGTAGGCACCATATCACCGTCGGTTTCCCCCCCGAGGTTGCTGCCTGGGCCCGAGATGTCGGTTTTTGCGATGACGGCTGCGCCGCCCACGGTGAACTGTTCGCGCTTTAGGCGCGACATGCCGGCAGGGTTGCCAAACACGGTACTGGCATCTTCGGCAGAGGAAGAACGACCCGCGAAACCTGTACCCATCCCACTGATGCTTTGCTCGTTGAGTGCAAAGCCACTGGCGAGCAGTTGGCTGGATGCGACGGCAACGGCTACGCCGAGGGAGGTTTTGAGCATTGCTTTTTTCATTATTAGAACTCCTTGAGGTCTCCGGGGCGAAAAGCTACCAACAAATCACGCGCCGCGCTATAGGCTCAAACGCAGGAGATAGAGCGCTTTTGTAGGACAATCCGACCAAAATTCCTTTTTATCTAATCAGAATGTAGGACCTTTCTTACGAGGCCTGTGGGATCTTTTGCGAGACACAGGTTTGCCAGGCAACCGTGAAGTCGCGCAGACGGCCTTGCGGATGGAACACCTGGCGCCATATTCGCGCCAGGCCGAGCAGGTCGTCGGCAGCCGGCAATGGCGCAGCGTGCTCTTCGATGAGCATCCAGGCGATGGCGGTGGAGTAACGCAGATTGACGGCCAGTTCCAGGTAGGGGCCGCCGAGGAAGGCGTGCTGGCTGGCCAGGCCGCGGACGAGGCTGGCAAGGTCGGGGTCGCGGGCCAGATACTGGTCCCACAAGGCCTGGTGGCGTTGTTCGCCGATCCGGTACAGACCATGCCCGCGGCGGTCATGTAAAACCGAGCCGAGGGCGGACTGGCTGGCGGCGACGCCCAGCAACAAGGCTTCGGCGCTGGCACAGTGGCGATTGAGGTAGACCAGGGTTGGCCGGATCACATACTGACACAATTCCTTCGCGGCAATACTCATGATGCCCTCGAGCAGTAATAGGCCGACGGGCGCTGGAGCTTGGCAGCTGGTGAATGGTCAGGCCCGCCGGAAGCGGCTCGCACCGCTCGAGTTGAAGTGTAGTGTGATAATGCTGGTGTAAAAGGCTGTTTTTAAATCGATTGCGGCCCGTCGACCGGTGCCATATGCCTTGTGGCAATTACGCCAAGAACCAATGGCAAGCCGGACGACGGATGCATTCAGCGGCTGAATACCACGGTATTCGCCGCTCACGCGGTCAGTGATTGACGCGTACGGGCGATGACCGCCTGCAGCGGCTCCGATCGGCTGTACTGCTCATGGTACAAGCGCTCGGTGTGGCAGGCGACGCCGTGTTCGTCTACCAGGGTAAAGCTGAAGCTGCCCTTGCGAGGGGCAACGATAAGGCATTTCAACGGCGAAAAAGCCTGGGAAAGGGTGCCAATGGCAGCCTGAATTTGTGGATGGGTATTCATCTTGTTGGATGTTCCTGCTTTAAACACGGAGATTAGGATCCGTGCATGATAGAAACGTTCCAGTGACGCCTTTATTAAGGGACGAACGAACCTGACTGGAACAGGGCAGCCAGAGAGGGCGCAATCAAAAGTGGGCGCTTGGGCTGACTGGTAGGTACTTCAGAAGGCAGGCAACACACCGGGCCAAGGTTCTAGGCTATCGGGGTTGAATCCTGATCAATCTGTCACGTGATTCGTGCTTGGGCAGCGTGCGGCTGGCGAGGGAATCATCGATTGGGCCAGTCCTGGTTTCAGCGGCGGGCATCTCTGTGAATCGACACAGATGAGCGGGCAGCAAGGACATGAATGGCCGGAATTGACTTTCAGCTGGGTACTAACGAGGCGCACCTTAACGTAGATGCGAGCATTTGGCAAGCTTTGCTGCTTGTCACCAGGCGAGCCGCACAGTATGGCGCCAATCGCCTTGGCTGTGAAGAGGGAGGAACGTGGCGACAACGTTCGTGATGTGCTGATTCAGGGCATGGCCGGCGTGCCCTTTGGCCAGTTGTGCACATTTGCAGTGCAGGTTGTAACGGCTCGGCAACAACACCGTTGGCGCTCGCCAATGACTTGACTGGACCCTTAAGTCAATGAAAAAAAACACTAATTTTTGCTGGTGAAAAAATCGTCAGTTTGACTGTAGGCCCCGTTTCATAAGGGTTTGAGAGGTCTTTGAAGGCGTTGTCCACCGACTTATCCACAGGAACTGTGGATTGTCCCTAGCGCTTGCTCTAGCACGGGCGTGCCAGCAATTTGCAGAACTGTCCGACAATCAGAAGGCAGCAGTCGACCGGTTGGTCATGGGTTCTAAAACGTCAAGAAAAGATCATTTAAATTTTTTTACATCCGACCGGAATCTGCACGCCGCGACGCAAAAAAAAGAGTAGAGTGGCGCGCTTTTCGAATTGCCATGCTGCCTGGTCATGAAGTTTCGCGGTAAACCACTCCCCACATCCGCTGCGCCGTCGTCGGCTGCGCCTGCCAAACGTTTTTCGCTGAAAGTTGCCCTTTGGCTGCTCGACAACCCGCGCCTGGGCGACAAACCCCAGGTCAAGCACCTGGCCGGGCGTCTGCTGAAGCAGCCGGCCAGGCAGGGTGTGGTGGTGGCGCAGAGTCGACTGGGGCAGATGCTGTGCCGCGACTGCGGCAATTCCCGCGACCGGCGTATCGGCCACGAACTGCTGCGCCAGGCAGCCCGCGCCGGCGACCGGCGGGCCCAGCTGGAGTATGCGCGGGTGTGCCAGGCCAGCGAGCCGGAGCAGGCGCGGTACTGGCTGGAGCTGGCGGCGGGGCAGGGCTCGCAGGAGGCGCGGCGGTTGCTCGGGCAGTGGTTTCCTGGGGGCTGATGCGGGAGCTGTGCCGGCCTATTCGCGGGTGAACCCCTAAGTTCCTGCAGGAGCGGGTTCACCCGCGAACAGGCCGGCCCAGGCAGCCCTCCCGTCAGGCTGATAAGCTGCACTGCATTTGCATCAAGATCGATCGGGGTAACCATGGCAGTGGATCTGACCAGCATCCTGCTGGGCATCGTAATGGCGGCGGTGCCGTGTGTGGGCTGGGTCATTCAACAGCAGCGTCGCTACAGCAGCCGCGAGGGCGAGCGGGCGTTGCTCGAGGAGCGCCTGAACAGTGCGCAGTTGGCCCAGGAAGGCTTGCAGGCGCAACTCGAAGCCAACCGCGACGAGATCAGCGACCTCAGCGAAGCCAACACCGTCAAGCAGACCCAACTGGCCGCCCAGGGCCGCGAGTTGGAGTTGCTGCAGATCGAGCGTGACAACGCCCGCGACGCCGCCCACGCCTGGAACCTCGAACGCGTCAACCGCGAAGCCGAACTGCGTCGGCTCGAAGCCCAGGCGGCAGGCCTGCAGGCGGAACTGCGCGAGCAGCAGGAAAGCCACCAGCAGCGCCTGGACGACCTGCAGGAAGCCCGCGACACCCTGCGTGCGCAGTTCGCCGACCTGGCCACGAAGATCTTCGACGAGCGCGAGCAACGCTTCGCCCAGACCAGCCAGCAGCACCTGGGGCAACTGCTCGACCCGCTCAAGGAGCGCATCCAGGCCTTCGAAAAACGCGTGGAGGAAAGCTACCAGCAGGAAGCCCGCGAGCGCTTCTCGCTGGGCAAGGAGCTCGAGCGTCTGCAACAACTCAACCTGCGCTTGTCCGACGAGGCGACCAATCTGACCCAGGCGCTCAAGGGCCAGAAAACCCAGGGCAACTGGGGCGAGCTGATCCTCGAGCGGGTGCTGGAGCACGCCGGCCTGGAAAAAGGCCGCGAATACCAGACCCAGGTCAACCTCAAGAGCGCCGATGGCGAGCGTTTCCAGCCCGATGTGCTGATCATGCTGCCTGGCGATAAACAGGTAGTGGTGGACGCCAAGGTCAGCCTGACGGCCTACCAACAGTTCGTCAGCAACAACGACGATGCGGCGCTCAAGCAGCACGTGCAATCGTTGCGCAGCCACGTCAAAGGCTTGTCGAGCAAGGACTACAACCGCCTCGAAGGCCTGCACAGCCTGGACTTCGTCCTGCTTTTCGTACCCATCGAAGCGGCGTTCTCGGCCGCCTTGCAGGCCGAGCCCAATCTGTTCCAGGAGGCTTTCGACCGGCAGATCGTCATCGTCAGCCCGACCACCTTGCTGGCGACCCTGCGGGTCATCGACAGCCTGTGGAAGCAGGAGCGCCAGGGCCAGAACGCCCGGGAGATCGCCGAGCGTGCCGGCTGGCTGTACGACAAGTTCGTGCTGTTCATCCAGGACCTGGACGAACTGGGCAGCCGCCTGCAGCAAGTGGACAAGGCCTACGCGGCCGCGCGCAACAAGCTCTGCGAAGGGCGTGGCAACCTGGTGAGTCGCAGCGAGCAGCTCAAGCTGCTCGGCGCCCGGGCCAGCAAGAACCTGCCGGCCGATCTGCTGGAGCGGGCGCTGTCCGACGAGGCCCTAACGGGCGAGGCGGTTACTGAGCCAGGCTCAGATGACGGTTGAGCAGGGCGCGCAAGGCCGCTGGCTTGACCGGCTTGGCCAGGTAGTCGAGCCCAGCGGCATGCACCGAAGAAATGGTCTCGTTGCGCCCATCGGCGCTGATCACCACACCCGGCACCGGCTCGCCCAGCCGCGCACGTAGCCAGCCCATCAGCTCGGTGCCGGTCTCGCCATCATCGAGGTGGTAGTCCACCAGCGCCAGGTGTGGGCGCATGCCCTTGGCCAGCAGCGCCTCGCACTCCTCGCGGTTGCGCGCGGTCCAGACCTGGCAGCCCCAGCGGCTGAGCAGGCTGTTCATGCCGATGAGGATGCTGTCTTCGTTGTCGACGCACAGCACCTGCAGCCCGGACAGGGGCTGGCCAGTCTGTTCGACCACGGCGACCGGCGCCGGCGCGGGCTGCTTGGCGACCGGCACGCTGACCCGGAACACCGTGCCGCGGCCCGGCCATGAACGCACTTCCAGCGGATGACCGAGCACCCGGCACAAACCGTCGGCGATCGCCAGGCCCAGGCCCAGGCCTTTTTCGGCGCGGGTCTGGTGGCTGTCCAGGCGTTTGAACTCCTGGAAAATCACTTGCAGCTTGTCGTCGGCGATACCCGGGCCGCGATCCCACACCTCCAGCCACAGGCGCTCGCCCTGGCGGCGCACGCCGAGCAGGATCGGACCCTTGCCGTAGCGCAGGGCATTGGTCAGGAAGTTCTGCAGCACCCGGCGCAGCAGCTTCATGTCGCTGTCGATGCGCAGGCGGCTGCCGCGCAGACGGAACTCCAGGCCCTTCTCGGCCGCCAGCAGCTTGAATTCGGCGCCGAGGGTGTCGAACAGCTCGCTGAGGGCGAAGGGCTTGGCGTCGGGGGTGACCTTGCCGTTTTCCAGGCGCGAGATGTCCAGCAGGTCGCTGATCAGTTCTTCGGCCGAGCGCAGTGAGCTGTCCATGTGCTGCACCAACTGCTGCGCCTCTTCGTTCATGGCGCCTTCGGCCTGCTGCGACAGCGCGGCGGAGAACAGCCGCGCGGCATTGAGCGGTTGCATCAGGTCGTGGCTGACTGCGGCCAGGAAGCGGCTTTTCGACTGGCTCACCGCCTCGGCCTGGCTCTTCGCCTCGCTCAGTGCCTGGTTCAGTTGCGACAGCTCGTGGGTACGCTCGGCCACCCGTTGCTCCAGGCTCTCGTTGGCCTCACGCAGGGCCTGTTCGGCCTCGCGGAACGGGGTGATGTCGGTGAAGCTCATGACGAAGCCGCCACCGGGCATCGGGTTGCCGATCAGCTCGATGACCCGGCCATTGGGGAACAGGCGCTCGGAGGAGTGCGCCCGGCCCTGGCGCATCCAGTGCAGGCGCCGGGCTACGTGGACCTGCGCTTCGCCGGGGCCGCACAGGCCTCGCTCGGCGTTGTAGCGGATGATGTCGGCGATCGGCCGGCCAACGCTGATCAGCCCCTCTGGGTAGTTGAACAGCTCCAGGTAGCGACGGTTCCAGGCCACCAGGTGCAGGTTCTGGTCGACCACGCTGATGCCCTGGTTGATGTTCTCGATGGCGCCTTGCAGCAGGGCGCGGTTGAACTGCAGCACCTCGCTGGCTTCGTCGGCGATGCGCACCACGTCCTCGAGCTGCATGTCGCGGCCTTCGATGGCCGCCTTGACCACGGCGCGTGTCGATGAGGTGCCGAGCACGCCGGCGAGCAGGCGCTCGGTATGCTCGATCCAGTCGCCATCGGCGTTCTGGTTGGGGTTGAAGCCCTTGCCCTGGCGGTAGGCGAAGCGGATGAAACTCTGCCGTGCGCGTTCCTCGCCGACGAAGCGTGCGGCAAGCTTGAGCAGGTCGTCGATCTGCACTGCCAGCAGCGGCTTGCTGTTCGGGCGAGTGGTCTGCTGGCCGATGAAACGCCCGGCCTGCCAATGCTCCGAGACGCGTGTGCGCGACAGGATCGAGACCCAGGCGAAGAGGGTGAAGTTGCCTGCCAGCGACAGCACCACGCCCTGGGTGAGTGGGGTGATGGGCAGGTTCAGCGGATTGCCGTGCAGCCAGGCCAGGCCCGGGAACAACTCCAGCGACCAGCCCAGGCTGTGGGCGGTGATCGGCAGTACCAGGGTGTAGAACCACAGGAAGATACCTGCGGCCAGGCCGGCGAACACGCCCCGGCGGTTGGCCTGCTTCCAGTACAGCGCGCCGAGCATGGCCGGGGTCAGCTGGGTGACGGCAGCGAAGGCGATCTGGCCGATGGTCGCCAGGCTCGCGGTGGAGCCCAGCAGGCGATAGCTGACATAGGCCAGCAGGAGGATGACCACGATGGTCACCCGGCGCACCGACAGCATCCAGTGGCGGAACGCCTCGAACGGGCGCTCGGCGTTGTTGCGCCGTAGCAGCCAGGGCAGCAGCATGTCGTTGGACACCATGGTCGACAGCGCCACGGCCTCGACGATGACCATGCCGGTGGCGGCCGAGGCGCCACCGATGAACGCCAGCAGGGCCAGGCTCGGGTGCGCTTCGGCCAGTGGCAGGCTGATGACGAACGAGTCGGAAATCACCGTGCCCGGCAACAGCATCTGCCCGGCCAGGGCGATCGGCACCACGAACAGCGCGGCCAGCACCAGGTAGGCGGGGAACACCCAGCGCGCCAGGCGCATGTCCTGTGGCTCGATGTTTTCCACCACGGTGACGTGGAACTGCCGCGGCAGGCAGATGATCGCCATCATCGCCACGGCAGTCTGCACCACCATCGATGGCCAGTTGATGGTCTCCTGCCAATAGCTGTCGAGCTGCACCGCCTGGCGCGCCTGGCTGAACAGGTCGTCGAAGCCGTCGTAGAGGTTGAAGACGATGAATACGCCGACGGCGAGGAAGGCCAGCAATTTGATGAGTGACTCGAAGGCGATCGCCAGGACCATGCCGCGGTGGTGTTCGGTGACGTCCAGGCTGCGCGTGCCGAAGACGATGGCGAACAGCGCCAGCACCAGCGAAACCACCAGCGCGGTGTCCTGCACGCGGGTGCCGGTGGCGTCGGCGTTGGCGCCGATCAGCAGGTTGACGCCGAGCACGATGCCCTTGAGCTGGAGGGCGATATAAGGCAGCACGCCGACCAGGCAGATCAGCGCCACCACCACTGCCAGGCTCTGCGACTTGCCGTAGCGTGCGGCGATGAAGTCGGCGATCGAGGTGATGTTCTGCTGCTTGCTGATCAGCACCATCTTCTGCAGCACCCAGGGCGCGAAGATCATCAGCAGCACCGGGCCCAGGTAGATGGGCAAGAACGCCCAGAGCTGCTCGGCGGCCTGGCCGACCGCGCCGAAGAAGGTCCAGCTGGTGCAGTACACCGCCAGCGACAGGCTGTACACCCAGGCACGCAGGCGCGGCGGCAACGGTGTGCTGCGGCGGTCGCCGTAGAAGGCGATGGCGAACATGATGGCCATATAGGCCAGGGCGACCACGGCGATCAGCCCGCTGGACAACGACATGAAAACTCCGGAGCAAGAAAGATAACGCGGTCCCGATCAATCAGTCTGGCACGCGAGCGGCGGTTCGTCAGCGGCGACGTTGGTCGCAGTGGCAGGTCGTCGCAGGCTGCATTGTCGTGCGACCAGCGGAGGATTGACAGCTCCTGCGCCCACGGGGAATACTCTGCGCAGAATTCATATAGATGTTTATATAACAAGACGAGAGCGAGACCCCCATGCACCCATTGTCCGGTGATGCTCGACTGCCCCGCTATCAACAGCTGCGCGACCACCTGGTCGAACAGATCGCCAACAACCGCTGGCGCCCGGGCGAGGCGATTCCGACCGAAGCCGCGCTAGCCAGCGAGTTCGACATGTCTGTCGGCACCGTACGCAAGGCGGTCGACGCCCTGGTGGCCGAGGGCGTGCTGGAGCGCCAGCAGGGCCGTGGCACTTTCATCCGCCGCCCGCAGTTCCAGTCCTCGCTGTTTCGCTTCTTCCGCTTCGAGGCCGCCGATGGCCAGCGGGTGATGCCGCAGAGCCGCATTCTCTCGATCGAGCCGGTGCAGGCGCCTTCGGCGGTCGCCCAGGCGCTCGGGTTGCCCGCCGAGGCCGAGGTGATCCGCATCGTGCGGACCCGTCTGCTCGGCGCGCAGCCGGTGCTGGCCGAGGAAATCTGGCTGCCACGCCAGACCTTCCAGCCCCTGCTGGACGTCGACCTCGACCGCGAGGGCCCGCTGCTCTATCCGATCTACGAAGCCTTGTGCGGCCAGGTGGTCGCCTATGCCGAGGAGACCCTGACCGCCGAAGCGGTCGACGCGGTGCATGGCCGCCTGTTGCAACTGCCGGCCGACAGCCCGGTGGTGGTGATCGAGCGACTGGCCCGTGACTACGCCGGCAAGCCTCTGGAATGGCGCCGCTCGCGCGGCCATGCGCAGCACTTCCGCTACCGCATCGACATTCGCTGAACCGGCTGTTTCGCCCTGTTGCCCGCCTGCGCCGTTCTGCCACGGCGCAGCGGTTTTGCCTGCCCGGTCGCAAGCAAGCCAAGAGCTTCGGCCTGCCCGACCGTTACACACACGACTAGAAGGATAACAACCATGTTCAGCTGGTATCGCCAGATCACTTCCCGGGAGCGCAAGACGTTCTGGGCCTGTTTCGGTGGCTGGTCGCTCGATGCGCTGGAAGTGCAGATGTTCGGCCTGGCCATTCCGGCCCTGATTGCCGCGTTTTCCCTGACCAAGGGCGACGCCGGTCTGATCAGTGGCGTGACCCTGATCACCTCGGCCATCGGTGGCTGGCTGGGTGGCACGCTGTCCGACCGCTACGGCCGGGTGCGCACGTTGCAGTGGATGATCCTCTGGTTCTCCTGCTTCACCTTCCTCTCGGCGTTCGTCACCGGCTTCTATCCGCTGCTGTTCGTCAAGGCCATGCAGGGCTTCGGTATCGGTGGTGAGTGGGCGGCCGGCGCGGTGCTGATGGCCGAGACCATCAACCCGAAATTCCGCGGCAAGGTCATGGGCACGGTGCAAAGCGCCTGGGCCGTGGGCTGGGGCCTGGCGGTCGGGCTGTTCGCGCTGATCTACTCGTTGGTGCCGCAGGAATTCGCCTGGCGCGTGATGTTCTTCGTCGGCCTGCTGCCGTCGCTGCTGATCATCTGGGTGCGGCGCAACGTGCCTGAGCCGGACAGCTTCCAGCGCCTGCAGAAGGAAAAGGCCATCCCCGGCAGCTTCTTCAAGTCGATGGCCGGCATCTTCCGCCCCGAACTTTTGCGCGTGACCCTGCTTGGCGGCCTGCTGGGCCTCGGTGCCCATGGCGGCTACCACGCGGTCATGACGTGGCTGCCGACCTTCCTCAAGACCGAGCGCAACCTGTCGGTGCTGAACTCCGGCGGCTACCTGGCGGTGATCATCTTCGCCTTCTGGTGCGGTTGCGTGGTCAGTGGCCTGCTGATCGATCGCATCGGCCGGCGCAAGAACATCCTGTTGTTCGCCCTGTGCTGCGTGCTCACCGTGCAGGCTTACGTGTTCTTCCCGCTGAGCAACACCCAGATGCTGTTCCTCGGCTTCCCGCTCGGCTTCTTCGCCGCCGGTATCCCGGCCAGCCTCGGTTCGTTCTTCAACGAACTGTACCCGGCCGACGTGCGCGGCGCCGGGGTGGGCTTCTGCTACAACTTTGGCCGTGTGCTGTCGGCGGTGTTCCCGTTCCTGGTCGGCCACATGAGCGAATCGATGTCGCTGGGTAGCGCCATCGGTATCGATGCCGGTATCGCCTATGGCGTGGCCATGATCGCGGCGTTGTGCCTGCCGGAAACCCGCGGTCGCAGCCTCGAAACCAGCCCGGCGCCGCAAGCGAGCGGTGTGCTGGCCAAGTAACCTACTTTTCGTTCCCCTGATGCTTCGATGAGAACCATGCCCGACGTTCCTGCTTCACCCCTGACCGCCATCGACAGCCACGCCCACGTGTTCAGCCGTGGGCTGAACCTGGCCAGCGAACGGCGCTACGCGCCGACCTACGACGCGCCGCTGGGCGATTACCTGGGCCAGCTACAGGCCCATGGTTTCAGCCATGGCGTTCTGGTCCAGCCCAGCTTCCTGGGCACCGACAACCGCTACTTGCTCAGCGCCCTGCAGACCGTGCCGGGTCAGTTGCGTGGGGTGGTGATGGTGGACCGCGACGTCGAGCGTGAAACCCTCGACGAGATGACTCGCCTGGGGGTCAGGGGCGTGCGCCTGAACCTCATGGGCCAGGCGCTGCCTGATCTCACCAGCGCCGCCTGGCGGCCTTTTCTGGAGCGTATCGGCGAGCAGGGCTGGCATCTGGAGTTGCATCGCCAGGTGGTGGATATTCCGCACCTGGTACGCGCACTGGAGCCGTATGACCTGGACATCGTGATCGACCATTTCGGCCGTCCCGATGCGCGCCTGGGGCTGGGCCAGCCGGGTTTCCCCGACTTGCTGACCTTGGGTGGCAAGGGCAGGGTGTGGGTGAAGGTCTCCGGGTGCTATCGCCTGGGCGGCACGCCGGAGCAGAACCTGGCGTTCGCACGCAAGGCGCTGGGCGCGCTGGAAGTGCACTATGGTGCCGAACGGCTGATGTGGGGGAGCGACTGGCCGCACACGCAGCATGAGGCGGCGGTGAGCTTTGCCACGGTGCTCGAGCAGTTCGAAGCCTTGGGATGCTCGGCGCAATTGCGCCGGGCGCTGTTGGTGGAGACTGCGCGGGATCTGTTCGGCTTCAAATGATGTAGGGCCTGTACAGCCTGAGCATCTTTGAGGGATGCCCCACGATCATGGGGCATCCCTCCCGATCAGAACCGGAACCGGCTGATCATCTGCTGCAACTGCCCACCCAACCGCGCCAGCTCCACGCTGGACGCCGATGTCTGATGGCTGGCCTCGGCCGTCTGTTCGGAAATGTCCCGCACCGTCACCACGCTCCGGCTGATTTCCTCGGCCACCGCGCTCTGCTGCTCCGATGCCGCGGCAATCTGCTGGTTCATCGACTGGATCGCCGACACCCGCTGGGTGATGCCCTCCAGCGCCACTCCGGCTTCACGCACCAGCGCCACGCTGCTCTCGGTCAGGCTCTGGCTTTCTTCCATCAGCTCGCTCACCGACAACGTGCCTTGCTCCAGGCTGCCGATGGCCGACTCGATTTCCAGGGTCGAGGCCTGGGTGCGTTGGGCCAGGCTGCGCACTTCGTCGGCCACCACGGCGAAACCACGGCCCGCCTCGCCAGCTCGGGCTGCCTCGATGGCAGCGTTGAGCGCCAGCAGGTTGGTCTGCTCGGCCACCGCCTTGATCACGTCCATGACCTTGCCGATGCGCTGGCTCTCGCTGCGCAGGGCGCCCATGGCTTCGCTGGTGGCATCGACCTGGTTGGCCAGGCGGCCGATCTGCGCGACGGCGCGGGTGACCACGCTGTCGCCTTCGCGGGCTTCCTCGTCGGTAGCGCTGGCAGCCTCGGAGGCTTCGCCGGCATTGCGCGCCACTTCGTGCACGGTCGCGGCCATTTCCTGCATCGCGGTGGCCACCTGGTCGGTCTCGACCTTCTGGTTGTTGGCGCCGGCGCTGGTCTGCTCGGTGATCGCCGACAGTTCCTCGGTGGCGCTGGCGATCTGCGAGATGCCGTCGCGCACCTGGGCGATCAGCTCGCGCAGGTTGCAGGTCATGCCCTGCAGGGCATTCTGCAGTTGGCCCACCTCGTCGCGACGGCGGGTGGCCGGTTGCTCGCCGAGGTTGCCGCTGGCCACCTGTTCCATGGCGTCGAGCACGCGGCGCAGTGGCTGGCTGATCTGGCGGGCGATCAGTACTGCGGCCAAGGCACCGATCAACAGCGCAAGGACGGTGGTGACGATCTGCAGGACCCGGGCGAAGTGGCTGTCCTCGTTCACTGCCAGCACCTGGGAATCGAGCAGTTGGCCGATCAGGGCGTTGAGGGTATCGACATCCTTGCCCATGGCGTTGCGGTAGTCGACCAGCTTGCTCACCTCACCGCGGAAGGCCTCGACCGCCTCGGCATAGGCCCGTACCTGTTGCTCGAGTTGTCCGAACTCCTGGGCGAAGCTGCCGTTGAAACGCGCCACCAGGCCTGGCAGTTCGTTCACCGTGGTGGCGATCTGCGTGTTCATCAGCTTTTCGGTGTCGGCGTTGGTGTTACCGGTGTAGCCACGCACGTGGTAGCGCAACAGGATCAGGTTCTCGCGAATCTGGTTGATCGCCTCGATACGCGTGAAGCGCTGCTCGGCATCGGGCAGGGCTCGTACCTGCTTGCGGATGTGCTCGATGCTGGCAAACGAGTCAGTGGCCAGCACGCCCATCTGCTTTTGCGCCGCACGCATCGCCTGGTAAGACTGGAAGCTCAGCGCCTGGTTGCTGGCGTAGGCCTGCAGGGTCTGGTCGGCTTGGTTCAGCAGCGCCCGGTTTTGCGGCTTGACCAAGGTCTGTCGCAGTTTGTCGAGCGGCGCCTTGAACGCATCCAGGGCCGCTTGCAAGGCCTTGCCCTCGGCTTCGTCGCCGTTGGCCATGGCATGGCGCAAACGCGCCACGCGCAGGTCGCCAAGGGCATCGTTGAGTCCGGACACATCGCTGACCACTTCGCTGCGACGCACCAGGTTGCCCAGGCCATCCCAGCTGATCAGCGACTGGATCAGGGTCAGGGCCAACACCAGGCCGAAACCGAGGAAGAGTTTGTTGGCGATTTTCAGGTCGCCGAACCAGGTAAACATGCTGCTGAGCTCCTTTTCTTATGCGTTGGAGGAGACCGGAGGTCCGTTCCTTTTTCAGATATAGTCATCTATATGAATCATCGGCAGATGTAACAAATTCTGAACAAAGATTTCAATGAAAAATGATGTCTTCGTGATATCAATTGCTGGGGCGTATCCCTGAACAACCTGCGGCGGGTTGCCAGCGACGGCATTGCCATGCAGATTTGTGGCTTGTGGCGGCCGGCGAGCCTCCAACTAGAACAAAGGCCCAGGGAAGAAGATTGATGAGTCAAACCTCGCAATTCACATTGCTCGGCAAGCGGCGATTCCTGCCGTTTTTCATCACCCAGGCGCTGGGCGCCTTCAACGACAACCTGTTCAAGCAGTCACTGATCCTCGCCATCCTGTTCAAGCTCGGCTTCAGCGAAGGCGCCAGTGCCATGTGGGTGAACCTCTGCGCGCTGCTGTTCATCCTGCCGTTTTTCCTGTTCTCGGCACTGGGCGGGCAGTTCGGCGAAAAGTTCGCCAAGGACGCGCTGATCCGCATCATCAAACTGGCCGAAATCGTCATCATGGCCATCGGTGCGCTGGGGTTCGTCACCCATCACCTGACGCTGATGCTGATAGCGTTGTTCGGCATGGGCACCCACTCGGCGCTGTTCGGCCCGGTGAAGTACTCGATCCTGCCCCAGGCACTACGTGAACAGGAGCTGGTGGGCGGCAACGGCCTGGTGGAAATGGGCACCTTCCTGGCGATTCTTGCCGGGACCATCGGCGCCGGGGTGATGATGTCGGCCGACAGTTACGCCACGGTGGTGGCGGGCGGGGTGGTCGGCACTGCGGTGCTGGGCTACCTGGCCAGCCGCTGGATCCCCCGCGCCGCCGCGGCCTCGCCGCAGATGGTGCTGGACTGGAACATCTTCAAGCAGTCCTGGGCGATCCTGCGCATGGGCCTGGGGCAGACGCCGGCGGTGTCGCGTTCGATCGTCGGCAACTCGTGGTTCTGGTTCGTCGGCGCCATCTATCTCACGCAGATTCCGGCCTATGCCAAGGACTGGCTGCACGGCGACAGCACCGCGGTGACCCTGGTGCTGACGCTGTTCTCGGTCGGCATTGCCCTGGGCTCGCTGTTGTGCGAGCGCCTCAGCGGGCGCAAGGTTGAAATCGGCCTGGTACCGTTCGGCTCGTTCGGCCTGACCCTGTTCGGCCTGCTCTGGTGGTGGCACTCCGGCGATGTGCCGGTCGCAGCCGCGCCACATGACTGGCTGGCGCTGCTGGGCATGCCGCAGGCGTGGTGGATCCTGGTGTCGATCGTTGGCCTGGGCGTGTTCGGTGGCTTCTACATCGTGCCGCTGTATGCCTTGATCCAGGCGCGCACTGCCGAAGACGAGCGGGCCCGGGTGATCGCCGCCAACAACATCCTCAATGCGCTGTTCATGGTGGTATCGGCGTTGCTGACCATGGTGCTGCTGGGCTTGGCCGACTTGAGCATCCCGCAGTTGTTCCTGGTGGTGTCGCTGCTCAATGTGCTGGTCAACGCCTACATCTTCAGGATCGTGCCCGAGTTCACCATGCGCTTCCTGATCTGGCTGCTGAGCCACTCGATGTACCGCGTGGAGCACCGCGATCTGGAGCGTATCCCAGACGAAGGCGCGGCGTTGCTGGTGTGCAACCATGTCTCGTTCGTCGATGCACTGTTGCTCGGCGGGGCTATTCGCCGGCCAATTCGCTTCGTCATGTACTACAAGATCTACAACCTTCCTGTGCTCAACTTCGTCTTCCGTACAGCCGGCGCCATTCCGATCGCCGGGCGTAACGAAGACCTGGCGACCTACGAGCGGGCGTTCGCTCGCATCGCCGAATACCTCGCGGCAGGGGAACTGGTGTGTATCTTCCCTGAAGGCAAGTTGACCGGCGACGGTGAGATCGATGTGTTCAAGGGCGGGGTCAACCGTATTCTCGAGGAAACCCCGGTGCCGGTGATTCCCCTGGCATTGCAGGGGCTGTGGGGTAGCTTCTTCAGCCGTGACCCGGCAAAGGGCTTCTTCAAGCGCTTGTGGTCGCGGGTGACCATCGTGGCTGGCACCGCCATCCCGGTGGAGGCGGCGCAGCCCGAGGCGTTACGGGAGCAGGTGAGCCGCTTGCGCGGTGGCCTGCGTTAGGTCGGGGGTTACGTTAGGTTCTTCACGGATTGTTGGGAGCTTGCTTGGCTTGGCTCGGCTTGGCTCGGCATTGAGATTGGGGCCAGATCCATTTTTTGTAGCGGCGCTACTGGCCCCTTCCGCCTTTACGGCGGGCTACTTTGTTCTTGGACAAAGTAGCGCAAAGCCGCTTGCTCCCACATACGGCCCCTACGCTGCGCTTCGGGGTTCCCTCGCTCCGGCGGCTTGCGGGCCCGCGCGGCCTACGACTTGCTGCGCAAGTCTACATCTCGCGCCTCCGGCTCCGCCGGAGGGTGCTGCGCACCTGGCCCTCCAGCCGCCTACGCTCGGCCTCCTGAGGTCGCGGGTAGATCAAGATCAAGATCAAGATCAACAGCAAGAGCAGATCAAAAGCGAGAGCAACGGCAGGCGAATCGCTTCGCTCTCGCTCTCGGTCCAGCCCCCACTAATTCGAAACAACCTTGTCAGGAGGAAGACTTAGCTGGCACTGACTTTCAGGCCGATCAGTCCGGCCACGATCAACGCCACGCTGACCAGCCGCACCAGGGCCATGGACTCGCCGAACAGGATGATGCCGGCAATCACCGTGCCGACCGCACCGACACCGGTCCAGATGGCATATGCGGTGCCCAGCGGCAGCTCTTTCATGGCAAGCCCGAGCAAGCCGAGGCTGATGGCCATGGCGGCGACGGTGAGGGCGGTGGGGAGCGGTTTACTGAAGCCGTCGGTGTATTTCAGGCCGACCGCCCAACCGACCTCGAACAGGCCGGCGAAGAACAGGATGATCCAGGACATGGTGAGTCTCCATCGTTGTCAATGATGGGGCCGTCCCCGGGATGGTCACGCGGTGCGTCGTGAGGTCGTCCTCACAGTGGGCAATATAGTGCACATTTGCCCGTCCTTGGGCAAGTCTGCATCAATGCCTGGCCGGCTCCGCGCTCTCGACCTCATCCTCAGGCGCTTCCATCCGCCTGAACCAGGTCGACAGCAGCGCCCCGGAAATATTGTGCCAAACACTGAACAGCGCACTGGGCACCGCCGCCAATGGCGAGAAGTGCGCCGCCGCCAAGGCTGCCCCCAGCCCGGAATTCTGCATGCCCACCTCCAAGGCCAGCGATTTGCGCTGGGCCAGCGGCAGCTTGCAGAGCTTGCCGGTCAGGTACCCAAGCAGGTAGCCGAAGCTGTTGTGCAGTACCACCACGGCCATGATCAACAGACCCGATTCGGCGATCTTCGCCTGGCTGGCGGCAACCACCGCGCAGACGATCATCACGATGCTCACCACCGACACCAGCGGCAGCACCTGCACCGCCAGTTGCACCCGGGCGCCGAGCAGGCGCTGGGCGACCACGCCGAGCACGATGGGCAGCATCACCAGCTGCAGGATCGACCAGAACATGTCCATGAAGGAAACCGGCAGCCAGGCAGAGGCCAGGAACCAGATCAGCGCCGGGGTCAGCAGCGGTGCCAGCAAGGTGGTCACCGCGGCGATCGCCACCGCCAGTGCCAGGTCGCCCTTGGACAGCCACACCATCACGTTCGACGCCGTGCCACTCGGGCAGCAGCCGACCAGGATCACGCCCACGGCAATTTCGGCCGGCAGGTGGAACAGCTGGCACAGCAGCCAGGCCATCCCCGGCATGATCACGAAGTGCGCCACCACGCCCAATAGCACACGCCATGGCTGACGGGCGAGGGCAGCGAAGTCGTCGAGCTTGAGGGTCAGGCCCATGCCGAACATCACCAGCCCCAGCAGCGGCACGATGGCGACTTTCAAGGCGATGAACCACTGGGGTTGCAGGAAGGCCAGGCAGGCGAACACCAGCACCCAGAGGGCGAAGGTGTTGCCGACGAAGCGGCTGAAGGCGGCGAGGGCACGCATTGGCAGGTCCTTTTGTAGTTATGACGTTCGATTTTCATTGGCCCCTTCGCGGGACAAGCCCGCTCCCACGGGGTCACCACAGTCTCCAAGGGCTGCAGAGTATCTGTGGGAGCGGGCTTGTCCCGCGAAAGGGCCGGCACTGGCTGAAAATGGCATGCAGGCCGGCACTCGTCGATGATGCCGATCAGACCCCTTGCGGAATCTCTTCCCCACCCAGCGCCTCGAACAGCACCGGCAGGAATTCGGTAAAGGTCATCATCATCAGCTGGAAGCTGGCATCGAACTGCTGGGCGGCCTCGTCGCCACCATCCTGTTCAGCCTGCTCCTGCAGCAGCTCCTCGAACTTCAGGCGCTTGATCACCATCTTGTCGTCGAGCACGAACGACAGCTTGTCCTGCCAGGCCAGGGCCAGCTGGGTGACCATCTTGCCGGTGCTCAGGTGCAGCTGGATTTCCTCGCTGGTCAGGTCCTGGCGCTTGCAGCGCACGATGCCGCCGTCCTCGGCAGTGTCGCGCAGCTCGCACTCATCCAGTACATAGAAGCCTTCGGCGGCTTGCTGCGACTTGACCCAGTCGGTCATGGTCGCGCTAGGTGCGATCTTCACCGTGGCCGGGCGCACCGGCAGCGAGCCGATCACTTCGCGCAGGGTCGAGAGCAGGTCTTCGGCGCGCTTGGCGCTGGCCGAGTTGACCAGAATCATGCCCAGGCGCGGGGCGATGGCGGCGAAGATCATCGAGCGGCGGATGAAAGCGCGCGGCAGGAAGGCTTGGATGATCTCGTCCTTGATCTGGTCGCGTTCCTTTTTATAGACCTTGCGCATCTGCTCGGTCTCGATCTCTTCGACCTTCTCCTTTACCGCATCGTTGACCACGCTGCTCGGCAGGATGCGTTCTTCCTTGCGCGCGGCAATCAGCAGGAACTCACCGCTGACGTGCACCAGGGGAGCATCTTCGCCTTTGCCGAACGGCGCGACGAAACCGTAGGTGGTCAGCTCCTGGCTGGCGCAGGGGCGGGCCGGCTTGGTGGCCAGGGCGGCCTCCAGCGCCTCGGCCTCGAACGGTACTTCCTGGGTCAGACGGTAGGACAGCAGGTTCTTGAACCACATGAGGGGGAATCTCTCCTTAATGCATAAGGCGGGCATTATTCTCTGAGCGACGGCCTGAGGCCAACCCTGTCAGAGGGCCAGCAGGCATATATAAGGAAAGAAATGACCGGTAGCGCTAGGTCGTTGAAAGGCCTGCAAATTTTTTTTGAAAAAGATTAAAAAAGTGCTTGCCAGGGTGTCGGGTCGTCCGTAGAATGCGCGCCACACCGAGACGAAAGGGTGATTAGCTCAGCCGGGAGAGCATCTGCCTTACAAGCAGAGGGTCGGCGGTTCGATCCCGTCATCACCCACCACTCGATGTATAGCGCAGCGGTAGTTCAGTCGGTTAGAATACCGGCCTGTCACGCCGGGGGTCGCGGGTTCGAGTCCCGTCCGCTGCGCCATATTCCAGCTTCCAGGGCCCACTGAACACCCGGAAGCTACACAGAAAGCGACCTTAGGGTCGCTTTTTTTGTTTCTGCTCCATGCTGCGTGCCCGTAGGCACCGGCTTGTCGGCGATGGGGGGCAACGCCCCCCCACTGCGTCAACGATGACGCTCTTCTTCGCGCAGTGTCAGCACCTCGACCCCGTCCTCCGTCACCGCCACGGTATGTTCCCATTGCGCCGACAGGGCGTGGTCACGGGTCACCACCGTCCAGCCATCTTTCAATGTCCGCGTACCGCGACCACCCTGGTTGATCATCGGCTCGATGGTGAACACCATCCCTGGTTTGAGCTTCATGCCCATGCCACGCTGGCCGAAGTGCAGTACCTCGGGCCCTTCGTGCATCTGCTTGCCGATTCCATGGCCGCAGTATTCGCGCACCACGCTGTAACCTGCAGCTTCGGCGTGCGCCTGGATGGCGTGGCCGATATCACCCAGCGTGGCGCCTGGGCGCACCTGGTCGATGCCTTTCCACAGCGCGTCGTAGGTGGTGTCGACCAGGCGCGCGGCCTCGTCGCTGATCGAGCCGATGCGGTACATCTTCGACGAGTCGGCGATGTAGCCGCCTTGTTCGAGGGTGATGTCGACGTTGATGATCGAGCCCTCCTGCAGCACCTCGTCGGCCTTGGGAATGCCATGGCAGACCACGTGATCCACCGAGGTGTTGAGCGAGTAGGGGAAGCCGTACTGGCCCTTGCTCGCCGGGCGGGCCTTGAGGGTTTCGACGATGAACGTGTCGGCACGGTCGTTGATCTGCATGGTGGTGACGCCGGGGCGGATGAAGCCGTCGAGGTCGGCGAACACCTGGGCCAGCAACTGGCCGGCACGGCGCATCAGGTGGAGTTGCTCGGGGGTCTTGAGGATCACCTGGGACATGGGGGGAGGGGAGTGTCTCGTGCTGGAATTTGCCCCAGCATAGCGCCATGGGGCTGCCGGTTGCCACCGGATGGTGCGTAATCCGTGGCGGCCCTTTCGCGGGCAAGCCCGCTGCCACAGGATCCGCGCGGTCCTTGGCGCCTGTGGTGAACCTGTGGCAGCGGGCTTGCCCGCGAATAGGCCGGTCCAGCTGGCCCATAAATTGCTGAATCTCCTCATCCAGGGCCATCAACGCCGATTGCCCTCACACATTCACGACAAAGGCGCCGTGTTGCCCCCGCTTGCCAAGCAAGCCGGGGCAGCCGGCGCCTTTTTGCGTTCCTGAAGGGAGACACGTCGATGACCACCCGCGAAGTGCGCAGCGTATGCCCCTACTGCGGCGTCGGTTGCGGCATCGTCATGACCGTGGCCGACGGCAAGGTCGGCAAGGTCGCTGGCGACAAGCAGCACCCGAGCAACTTCGGCCGCCTCTGCACCAAAGGCCTCACCGCCCACCTGCCACTGACCAGTGGCCGCATGGAAGACGCCTACGTGCGCCAGGAGCGCCACCAGGAACCGGCACGTAGCCCGCTGGACCAGGCCATCGCCCAGGCCGCCCAGCGCCTGCGCGGCATCATCGACAGCCATGGGCCCGATGCCGTGGCGTTGTATGTGTCCGGGCAGATGTCGCTGGAGGCCCAGTACCTGGCCAACAAACTGGCCAAGGGGTTCATCGGCACCCGCCATATCGAGTCCAACTCACGGCTGTGCATGGCCAGTGCCGGCACCGGCTACAAGCTCTCGCTGGGCGCCGATGGCCCGCCGGGCAGCTACCAGGATTTCGACCGCGCCGAGGTGTTTCTGGTGATTGGCGCGAACATGGCCGACTGCCACCCGATTCTCTTCCTGCGCTTGCTCGACCGGGTCAAGGCCGGGGCCAGGCTGATCGTCGTCGACCCGCGGCGCACCACCACCGCCGACAAGGCCGACCTGTTCCTGCAGGTACGCCCTGGCAGCGACCTGGCGTTGCTCAACGGCCTGCTGCACCTGCTGCACCTCAACGGCCACACCGACCCCGAGTTCATTGCCCGGCATACCGAAGGCTGGGGCGAGATGCCGGCGTTTCTCGAGGACTACACCCCCGAGCGCGTCGCGGCCATCACCGGCCTGGCCGAAGCCGACCTGCGCCAGGCCGCCGACTGGATCGGCACTGCCGGGGAGTGGATGAGCTGCTGGACCATGGGCCTGAACCAGAGCATCCATGGCACCTGGCACAGCAATGCCTTGTGCAACCTGCACCTGGCCACCGGCGCCATCTGCCGGCCCGGTAGCGGCCCGTTCTCGCTGACCGGCCAGCCCAATGCCATGGGCGGGCGCGAAATGGGCTACATGGGGCCGGGTCTGCCGGGCCAGCGTTCGGCCTTGGTGGAGGGCGACCGGGTTTTCGTCGAGCAGCAGTGGGGCCTGGCCTCGGGTAGCCTGCGCGCCGAGGGCGGGGAAGGCACGGTCGCGCTGTTCGAGCAGATGAAAGCGGGCGAGGTGAAGGCCTGCTGGATCATCTGCAGCAACCCGGTAGCCAGCGTCGCCAATCGTCAGCAAGTCATCGATGGCCTGCGCGAGGCCGAGCTGGTGATTACCCAGGATGCCTTCCTCGACACCGAGACCAACCGTTACGCCGATATCCTCCTGCCTGGCGCGCTGTGGGCCGAGGGGGAGGGCGTGATGATCAACAGCGAGCGCAACCTGACCCTGATGCCACGCGCCGTCAACCCGCCTGGGCAAAGCCTGCCTGACTGGCAGATCATCGCTCGGGTGGCCTGTGCCATGGGCTATACGCACGCCTTCGACTACCCCGATGCCGAGGCGGTATTCGATGAAATCCGCCGCTTCTGGAACCCCGCCACCGGCTACGACCTGCGCGGCATCGACTATGCCGGGCTGCGCCACAGCCCGCGGCAGTGGCCCTGCGCACCAGGCCGCGCCGATCACCGCAGCCCGCTGCGCTATCACAACGACGGCAACAGCCAACGCCTGCTGCTCGATGCCCAGGGCAACCGACCTGCGCTGGCGTTCCCCACTGCCAGCGGCAAGGCACGCTTCTTCGCCCGGCCCTGGCTGCCTGCATCCGAGCTGCCCGATGACGACTACCCGTTGGTGCTCAACACCGGCCGCGTGCAGCACCAGTGGCACACCATGACCAAGACCGGCAAGGTGCCGGCGCTGAACAAGCTCGAGCCCGGTCCCTTCCTCGAGATTCACCCCGAGGATGCCGAGCGTCTGGGCCTGCGTGAAAAGGACCAGGTAAGGGTGCGTTCGCGTCGTGGCCAGGCCGTCTTGCCGGCGCGGCTCAGCACCCGGGTGATGCCGGGCAACTGCTTCGCACCGATCCATTGGAACGATGTGTTCGGTGAGCAGCTGGCGATCAATGCCGTGACCTGCGATGCGGTCGACCCGTTGTCGTTGCAACCGGCCTTCAAGCATTGCGCCGTGGCCCTGGAGCGGGTCGCTGGCGAACGCATCGACGCTCTGGAACTGAGCGTCGCCACCCCCTTGCCGGAGCCTGCCCGCATGCCGACCGCCACCTTGTCCCGCTTGCTTGGCCTGGATGCGCTACCAGCCCCCGTGCTGGCCGAGGACGAACGCCACTACCTGCAAGGCTTTCTGCTCGGGCTTGAGCAGGCCCGTGCCGAGGGCGTGCCCAGCCTGCCGGCCAATGCGCCGCTGGCGGCCTCCAGGCGCCTGTTCGTCGATGGCTTGCTGGCGGGGTTGTTCGCCCAGCCGGCGGCAGCCCCCGAAGCGTTCATCGAAACCCCTCGCCACCAGGTGCTGTGGGCCTCGCAAACCGGCAACAGCGAGGCGTTGGCCGAGCGCTGCGCCGAACGGCTGCGCAGTGCCGGGCATGCCGTGCAGCTCAGCTGCATGGATGCCCTCAGCCCGCGACAGTTGCAAGGCGCCGCCAGCGTGGTGTTGATCGCCAGCACCTTCGGCGACGGCGATGCGCCCGACAGCGCGAGGGCGTTCTGGCAGGCGTTGCAGGGCGAGGAGGGTGCCCACTGCGCCGACCTGCCTTACGCCGTGCTGGCCCTGGGTGATTCCAGCTACGATCGGTTCTGCGGCTTTGGCCGCAAGCTCGACCAGCGCCTGGCCGAACTGGGCGGGCGTCGCCTGTTGCAGCGGGTCGACTGCGAACCGGACTATGACGAGGCGTTCGCCGCCTGGCTGGAGGCCCTGCTGGCGGAGCTGGCTAGCGGTTGCGCAACTGCCCCGAGCGAAAGCCCGGTGCCGACGGCAGCCTATGGCAAGCAACAGCCGTATTCGGCGCGACTGCTGGAAAATCGCGTGCTCAATGGCCCTGGCGCGAGCAAGGAGACCCGCCAATTGGTGTTCGACCTGACCGGTAGCGGTTTTACCTACCAGGCCGGCGATGCCCTGGGGGTGTGGCCGCGCAACTGCCCGGCGCTGGTCGAGGAACTGCTCGGGCTGATGGGGCTCGACGGCAGTACGCAGGTCGAGCTCAAGGGGCAACTGACGATGGCGCTGGCGCAGGCCCTGGAAACGCGCCTGGAAATCGCCAAGGTGACCCCACAGCAACTCCAGGCTTTCAGCCACGCCGCCGCTGATCTGCAGCGACTGCTGCAACCCGAGTGCAAGGCCGAGTTGCAGGACTGGCTGTGGGGGCGGCAGTTGGTCGATGTGCTGCGCGCGTTTCCCCAGGCGTTGCCACTGACTACCTGGCTCGAGCTGCTCAAGCCATTGCAGCCGCGGCTGTATTCGATCAGCTCCAGCCCGCTGGCCCATCCGGAGCAGGTGCACTTGACCGTATCGACGGTGCGTTATGGTCAGCGCAAGGGCGTGTGTTCGAGCTTTCTCGCCGACCGCGCGCAGGCGCTGGAGGTGGCAATCTTCCCACAGGTGTCGAAGCATTTTCGCCTGCCCGAGGACGACGACGCCGCAGTGATCATGGTGGGGCCCGGCACCGGTATCGCGCCATTTCGCGCGTTCCTCGAAGAACGCGAGGCGCGCGGGTCCAAGGGCGGCAACTGGTTGTTCTTCGGCGAGCAGTATGCCGCCACCGACTTCTATTACCAGGACCAGCTGCAAGCCTGGGAGGCTGCCGGGCACCTGCGCCTGGATACCGCGTTCTCGCGTGACCAGGCCGAGAAGATCTACGTGCAGCAGCGCCTGCGCGAACAGGGCGCGCCGTTGTGGCAATGGTTGCAGGACGGCGCATACGTGTATGTCTGTGGCGATGCCCAACGCATGGCCAAGGACGTGGATGCGGCCTTGCGCGAGATCGTCGCCGAGCACGGCGGTATGGATATGGCGGCGGCGGCTGCCTATGTCGAGGCGCTGGGCAGGGCCAAGCGTTATCGGCGTGATGTGTATTGAAGCGCCCCAGGATGGGGAGGGGTGCACTGTGGATGTGCATTGGTCGTGCCGGCCTCTTCGCGGGTAAACCCGCTCCTACAGGAGCCTCGCCCGGCCAGCCCCCTGTAGGAGCGGGTTTACCCGCGAAGAGGCCGGCACAGACAAGCACTTGGCACACTCTCTGCTTTAACCCAGATACAACAAAGCCCATTGGTCAACGGCGACCAACCCGGGCCCACACACCGTGATGAATACAGGCAAAGGCGCCTGGAGCTTCGGCTCCAGGCGCTTTTTTTTTGATCGAGGATCGGCTATGAAGGCAACAGTGAACGGCGGGCAACGAGAGCGATTGGTCATCGTCGGCAACGGCATGGTCGGTCATCACTGCGTCGAGCAACTGGTCGAACGCGGTGCCCTGGCGCGCTTCGAGGTGCGGGTTTTCGGCGAGGAGCGCCAGCGCGCCTACGACCGGGTGCACCTGTCGGAGTACTTCGGCGGTAGCTGCGCCGAGACCCTGGCCCTGTGCGAGCCGGGCTTCTACGACGCCAGCGCAGTGCACCTGCACCTGGGCGAGGCGGTACTTCAAATCGACCGCGAACGCCAAGAGGTGATCACTGCCGAAGGCCGCTACGGCTATGATCAGTTGATCCTGGCGACTGGCTCCTATCCGTTCGTGCCGCCGATCGAGGGTTCCAGCGGCGATGCCCGGTTGGTCTACCGCACCCTCGACGACCTCGACGCGATCCGTGCCGCAGCCAGTGGTGCCCGCCGTGGCGTGGTGGTCGGTGGCGGTTTGCTCGGCCTGGAGGCCGCCAATGCGCTGAAGTCCCTCGGTCTGGAAGCCCATGTGGTGGAGTTCGCTCCACGGCTGATGCCGGTGCAGCTGGACGGCGAGGGCGGGGCGGCGCTGAAGGCGCAGATCGAAGCCCTGGGCGTGGGTGTGCACCTGTCGCGCGCCACCCAGTCGATCAGTGCGGGCGAGCGCTACCGCTACCGGATGAACTTCGATGGCGGTGAGCACCTGGAAACCGACCTGATCGTGTTTTCCGCCGGCATCCGCCCGCAGGATGCCCTGGGCCGCTCCAGCGGCCTGGATATCGCCGCCCGTGGCGGCGTGGTGATCGATAACCACTGCCGTTCCAGCGACCCACGCATCTTCGCCATCGGTGAGTGCGCCTCGTGGAACGGCAGCGTGTTCGGCCTGGTCGCACCCGGCTACAGCATGGCGCGCAACCTCGCCGCGTTGCTGATGGGCGAAGCGGCCAGTGAGTTCAGCGGCGCCGACATGTCCACCAAGCTCAAGCTGCTGGGGGTGGACGTCGGCTCCATCGGCGATGCCCACGGCGCCACGCCCGGTGCGCGCAGCTACCGCTTCATCGATGAGGCCAACAGCGCGTATCGCCGCCTGGTGGTCGATGCCAGCGGCAAGAAAGTGCTCGGCGCGGTGCTGGTCGGCGACAACAGCTACTACGACACACTGCTGCAATACGCCCAGAACGGCATCGCCCTGCCAGCCGACCCGGCCGCGCTGATCCTGCCGCAGGGTGGCGGCGCACCGGCCCTGGGCGCCGACGCGTTGCCCGACAGCGCGACCATCTGCTCGTGCCACAACGTCAGCAAGGGTGCGGTGTGCGGCGCCATCGACAGCGGCTGTGGCGACCTCGCCGCAGTCAAGGCCTGCACCAAGGCGGCCACTGGCTGTGGCGGTTGCGCGGCCCTGCTCAAGCAGGTGTTCGAGCATGAGTTGACCGCCCGCGGTGTGACCGTGGACAAAAGCCTGTGCGAACACTTCGCCTATACCCGCCAGGAACTCTACGCGCTGGTGCGGGTAGAGGGCATCCGCACCTTCCATGACCTGCTCGCCCTTCACGGCAAGGGCCATGTCGGTTGCGACATCTGCAAGCCAGCGGTGGGCAACATCCTCGCTTCATGCTGGAACCAGCCAATCATGGACCCGGCGTTGGTACCGCTGCAGGACACCAACGACACCTTCATGGCCAACATGCAGAAGAACGGCACGTATTCGGTAGTGCCGCGCATCCCCGGTGGCGAGATCACCCCGGACAAGCTGATCGTGATCGGCCAGGTGGCGAAGAAATACGACCTCTACACCAAGATCACCGGCGGCCAGCGCATCGACCTGTTCGGCGCCCAGTTGCACGAGCTGCCGTTGATCTGGGGCGAGCTGATCGAGGCCGGCTTCGAGACCGGTCATGCCTATGGCAAGTCCACCCGCACGGTGAAGTCGTGCGTCGGCAGCACCTGGTGCCGCTACGGCGTGCAGGACAGCGTCGGCATGGCCCTGCGCCTGGAAGACCGCTACAAGGGCCTGCGCAGCCCGCACAAGCTCAAGTTCGCGGTGTCTGGCTGCACCCGAGAGTGCGCCGAGGCGCAGAGCAAGGACATCGGCGTGATCGCCACCGACAAAGGCTGGAACCTGTACATCTGCGGCAATGGCGGCATGCGCCCGCGGCATGCCGAGCTGTTCGCCACCGACCTGGACGACGAGACCCTGGTGCGCCTGATCGACCGCGTGCTGATGTTCTACATCCGCACCGCCGACAAGCTGCAGCGCACCTCGGTGTGGCGCGAGAGCCTCGATGGCGGGCTGGACTACCTCAAGCAGGTCATTCTCGACGACAGCCTGGGCCTTGCCGCCGAGCTCGAGGCGCAGATGCAACATGTGGTCGACCAATACGAATGCGAGTGGGCCAACGCCCTCAAGGACCCGGAAAAGCTCAAGCGCTTCCGCACCTTCGTCAACGACCGGCGCGCCGACCCGGACGTGCACTTCGTCCGCGAGCGCGAACAGCGCCGTCCCGCTGCCCCGCTGCACCTGATCCCCACTGTCGAGGAGGCTGTCTGATGAACCTGTCCAATGCTGCTGTGAAAACCCAACCGAACTGGCAGGCGGTGTGCCAGGCCGATGACCTGGTCGCCGACTCGGGCGTGGTGGTGTGGCTCGACGGCGCCCAGGTGGCGGTGTTCTACCTGCCTGGCCAGGAGCAACCGGTGTATGCGGTAGACAACCGCGACCCGCGCTCCGGGGCCAATGTGATCGGCCGTGGGCTGGTGGGGAGCGTGCAGGGGGAGTTGGTGGTGGCGGCGCCGCTGTACAAGCAGCACTTCAGCCTGGCGAGTGGTCGCTGCCTGGAGGATGACGGGCAGCGGTTGCGGGTGTGGCCGGTGCGATTGAAGGGTGGGGCGGTGGAGGTGGCGGTGGGCTGATCCGCCTCGTTTGGCCCTATCGCCGGCAAGCCGGCTCCTACAGGATCGGTGATGTTCCTGTAGGAGCCGGCTTGCCGGCGATAGGGCCGCTTCAGGCTATCTAGATCACAAGCCCCTGCGGCTTACGCCCGGCAAACACCTCCACCAGCCCATCGACCACCATCTCGCCCATGCGCGTGCGGGTCTGCACCGTGGCGCTGGCCCGATGCGGTTGCAGCACCACGTCTTCCCGTTCGAACAACGCCTCTGGCGCGCGTGGTTCGTCGGCGAACACATCCAGCGCCGCCCCGGCGATCTCGCCGGCCTGCAACGCCGCGATCAACGCCGGCTCATCCACCAGCTTGCCGCGCGCGATGTTGATCAGGTAGCCCGCAGGCCCCAACGCCCGCAGCACCTCACGGTTGATCAGCGCCTGGCCCTGGTCGGCGGCCGCCGCCAGGATCAACGCATCGCTGTTTTCGGCCAGTTGCAGCAGGTCGGCCTCGAAGCCGTAGGGCACGTCCAGCGCCTGCAGGTCGGTGTAGCGGATCGGGCAACCGAACGCCGCAGCCCGCTGGGCCACTGCGCGGCCAACCCGGCCCATGCCGACGATGCCCACGCGCATGCCCGACACCTGGCGTGCCAGCGGCAGCGGCGCCAGAGGCGTGGCGCTGGTCGCCCAACTACCTGCGCGAACGAAACGATCGCCGGTGCAGATACCACGACACACGTTCAACAGCAGGCCGATGGCCAGGTCCGCGACGTCTTCGGTCAGCGCGCCGATGGTGGCGGTCACCTGGATGCCGCGGTCGCGGGCATAGGCCAGGTCCACCGCGTCGGTGCCCACGCCGTTCACCGCCACCACCTGCAAGTTGGGCAGGCGCGCCATCAGCGCCTGGCTGATGCCGGTATGTCCGCCCGTGACCACGCCACGGATGTTGGCGCCGTGGGCGGCGATGCAGGCGTCCTTGTCGGCCTGCTCGAAGTAGCGATGCACGGTGAACAGCGACTCCAGGCGCTCGCGTACCGCCGGGATGAGGATGGGGCTCAGTTGCAGGATTTCAGGTTTCATCAAGCAGTTCCTTTCAAGGCAGTAAAGATCAGCCGCGCCCGACGAAGGGCATGTTGCTGGCCATCACGGTCATGTTCAGCACGTTGGCTTCCAGCGGCAGCGCGGCGATGTAGCGCACCGCATCGGCCACGTGGCGCACGTCGACCATCGGCTCGGCGGCGATATCGCCATTGGCCTGGCGCACGCCACGGGTCATGCGTTCGGACAGTTCGGTCAGGGCGTTGCCGATGTCCACCTGGCTGCAGACGATGTTGTAGGCCCGGCCATCGAGCGCCAGCGCCTTGGTCAGGCCCAGCACTGCATGCTTGCTGGCGGTGTAGGGCGCGGTGAATGGGCGCGGGGTATGCGCCGAGATCGAGCCGTTGTTGATGATCCGCCCGCCCTGGGGCTGCTGGCGGCGCATCAGGCCGAAGGCGGCGCGGGCGCACAGGTACACGCCATCGACGTTGGTGGCGATGACGTTGCGCCAGTTCTCCAGCGGCAACTCGTCGACCGGTACTGCCGGAGCGTTGATGCCGGCATTGTTGAACACTACGTCGAGGCGGCCATGCACTTCCTCGATGGTGGCGAACAGTTGTGCCACGCTGTGTTCGTCGCGCACGTCGGTGGGCACCGCGAGGGCTTCGCCGCCGGCGGCCCGGGCTTGATCGGCCAGTGCGTGCAGGGGCTCGATGCGGCGGCCGGCGAGGACCAGGCTGAAGCCGTCCTCGAGCAGCGCGAGGGCGACAGCGCGACCGATGCCGCTGCCGGCACCGGTGACCAGGGCGATTTTCTTGTTCTGCGTTGGGCTCATGGGTACTCCAGGAAAGTCAGCAGGAAGTTCAGGCGGCGTGGGTGCTTTGCATAGTGGGACGTGGGCCGACCTGCAGATGCAGTTCGCCGATGCCGTCGATGCCGGCGTGGACCACATCGCCAGGGTTCAGGGGGCCACGCCGGGCGGGCTGCCGGTCATGATCAGGTCACCGGGGCGCAACGGCAGTTGCCGGGACAGGCGGCTGATCACCTCGGCCAGTGGCCAGGTCTGCTGGCCCAGGTGGGCGCGCTGGCGCTCCTGGCCATTGACCCGCAGCCACAGGCTGGCATCCAGCGGCCAGGCGCGTTGGCTGGCCGGGACGATGGCGGTCATCGGGGCCGACGCCTCGAACACCTTGGCACCTTCCCACGGCAGGCCTTCGGCCTTGGCCTGACGCTGGCGGTCACGGCGGGTCAGGTCGAGGCCTGCGGCAAAGCCGAAAACATGGTCAAGGGCCTGCTCAGGGGCGATGTCGGCACCGCCTTCGCCGATGGCCACCACCAGTTCGATCTCGTGGCAGAACTCGTCGGTCTGTGGCGGGAAGGGCAATTCGCCCGAGGCCGGGACGACATTGCAGGCGGGTTTCATGAAGAACACCGGCTCGCTGGGCGCCGGGCCTGCGGCCTCGGGCCAGGGGTAGTTGCGACCCAGGCAGAACACCCGGCCCACCGGAAAGCGCGTGGTGCTTCCGGTGATCGGCAGGCTGACCGTGGCCGGTGGGTTGAACAGGTACGACATGGGGACTTCCTCCGTGCTGGAGTGGCCAGCGTAAACAGCGGCGGGCGGGCAAAGTTGGAGATAAACGGGGTTGGCTTGGACTAATCCGGGGAGCTGCTTTGGTCTATGCCGGCTTCTTCGCGGCTAAATCCGCTCCTAAAGGACTGCGATCCATCTGTAGGAGCGGCTTTAGCCGCGAAGAGGCCGGCAAAACCCCTGCAATGCTCGACTCAGGCCGCCGTCTTCAGCTCGATCCGGTACAACTTGCCCAGCAGCAGCGAGTAGGAAAGGGTGCCCATCAACGCCACGCCGCCGATGAACCAGAACGCCATGGCGAACGAGCCGCTGGCATGCACGATGGCGCCGATCACGATCGGTGTGACGATGCCGCCGATGTTGGCCGCCAGGCTGGTGATGCCGCCGGTGAGCCCGATCAGTTCCTTGGGCGCCACCTCCGACACCGCCGCCCACGACGACGAGGCGATGCCCTGGGCGAAGAAGGCCAGGGTGAGCACGGCGATGCACAGCACGTTGGAGTCGGTGAAGTTGACCAGTACGATCGACATGCCCAGCATCGAGCCCACCACCAGTGGCAGCTTGCGGGCGAACGACAACGAATAGCCGCGGCGAATCAGCAAGTCGGAGACGATCCCCGCCAGGAGAATGCCCACGGTCGCGCCAATGAACGGCATCACCGCGAAGATGCCGACCTTGATCAGGGTCAGGTGGCGCTCCTCGATCAGATAGGTGGGGAACCAGGTGAGGAAGAAGTACAGCGCCGAAGTGCTGGCGAACTTGCCCAGGCAGATCGCCCAGATCTGGCGATAGCGGAACAGCTCGGCCACCTGGCGCCAGTCGAAGCGGGTGCGTTGCTGGCTGCTTTTCACCAGCCCGCCGCCTTGCTCGATGTAGGCCAGTTCTTCCTTGCTGACTTTCTTGCAGCTCAGCGGGTCGCGGTACAGCCACAACCACAGCACGCCGAACACGATACCGACCAGGCCTGTGCTGTAGAACACGTGGCGCCAGTCGTAGGTGGTGGCCAGCCATAGCAGCGCGCCGGTGAACAGCGCAGTGCCCAGGTATTGGCCGCAGACATAGATGCTGCTGGCCATGCCGCGTTCACGGGCAGGGAACCACACCGTCACCGCACGGCTGTTGGCCGGGAAGGCCGGAGCCTCCATCGCGCCCACTGCCAGGCGCAGGCCGAACAGCGAGGCGAAGCCGCTGGCCAGGCCCTGGGCGACGGTGACCGCCGACCAGCTGATCAGCGACACGCCGTAGGTCAGGCGCGAGCCGAACCGGTCGGCGACGAAGCCGGCAGGCACCAGGGCCAGGGCGTAGGTCCAGGCGAAGGCGGAGAAGATCAGGCCCATCTCGACCTTGTCCAGGCCCAGGTCCTTGGACATGAAGGGCGCGGCGATGGAAATGTTGACCCGGTCCACGTAGTTGATGATGGTCGCCACCAGCAGCAGTGAGAGCATGAACCAGCGGCGGCGAGTGGGCAGGCGTTGCGATGTGGCCGCGTCCAGGGCGAACGGCGCCGCGGAACGCGAGGTAGGCGTGCTCGACATGAGTCGACCTCGTTTGTTGTTGTTGGTTGAGGTTGGGCTGCAGTCCCTTTTTTAAGGTGGTCGTACAACCTTCGAAATGCAACGCTGGGGTTAGATCGTTTTTTGCAGAGGGGCGGGGCCTTGGCTGTATTGTCCAAAAAAAATGTGGGCGGGGGTTGGGTGCGTTTGATTGGCTGAAAAGCTTGATATAGAGGGTTTTCGGCGATCTGGAGGTGTACGGGTTTTTGAAGGGGTGGCTAAATTTATGAGTTTGGACATCGTACAACTTGTTGCCAGCTAGGCCGGATGCCGGTCAGAATTATCCGGTGCATGTGCCGGCCCTTTCGCGGGTAAATCCGCTCCTACAGGGCCAGCGCTGCCCCTGTGTAGGAGCGGGCTTGTCGGGGCGCCGAACCGCCGCGAAAGGGCCCGCACAGGCACCCCATCGTCTTACAGACCGGAGAAAGCCCAATGCCCCCCAAGCACGAGGTCCCGACCTACCTCATGCAGCAGCGCAGCGAGCTGATGGACTTCCACATCCGCGACCAGCGCGGCCGCCCCGCCGAGACCGCGCCGCATCGCCACGAGTACTTCCAGATCCAGATCAACTTCGGCGGCGACACGGTGCAGCACATCGGCAGCGTGCAGCGCCCGTTCCGGCGCAATACCCTGGCGTTCATCCTGCCGCACCGGGTCCACGTGATTCCGCACCCGGCCGACAGCGACTTCGTGGTCATCAACTTCTCCCAGACTTTCCTGCTGCCGCACCTGGCCTGCGACCCCATGGACCTGGAGGAAGTGTCGATCCTGCAGGCGCCCGAACTGTCACCCTTTCGCTTCCAGGAACACCTGGACTTCTGCCTCGACGACGCCGATTTCGCCGAAGTGCGACACATGCTCGAACGCATGCGCGAACTCGATGGCAACCGCCGTTTCGGCACTCGCGAAGTGCTCAAGGGGCTACTGCTGCAACTGATCGGGCAAGTCTGCGGCCTATACGCCGAACCCCTGCGCGAACTGGCCGAGGGCAACGCCGCGCAACTCAGCCGACGTGCCGCGCTGGGACGCATGAGCGACTACCTGCGCCGGCACATCGACGACCCCGACCTCAACCTGCACAAGGTGGCAGCGGCGACCTACCTGTCGCCGACCTACCTGACCCACTGGCTGCGCAAGGAGATCGGCAAGACCTTCAGCGAGCTGGTCCTGGAGCGGCGCATGCACACCGCGCGTAACTACCTGCTCAACGGCAACCGCCCGGTGGGCGAGGTGGCGCGGCTTTGTGGGTTTGCCGACGAGGCCTACTTCTCCCGGCGTTTCCGCCAGATCCACGGCCTGCCGCCCGGGCAGTTCCGCCGCCAGCAGCGCGACCCGGATACGCCGCAGGTGGCGATGCGGTAAGCTTGCCGCATGAACCTCGACACCCGTATCAAGTACCGCCACCTGCTGTGCTTCCTGGAGATTGCCCGGCAGGGCAGCCTGGCCAGGGCGGCCGACATCCTGGCCATCAGCCAACCGGCGATTTCCAAGACCCTGAAGGAACTCGAAGACCTGCTCGAAACGCGCTTGTTCGAGCGCAGCCGCCAGGGCGTCGAGCTGACTCCGGCCGGCACCCGGTTCATGCGCTACGCCGGGCCCAGCGTGCAAGCCCTGAGGGACGGCGTGAGCAGCCTGCGCGGCGAGGCCCGGGCACCTTCGCAGGTGCGTATTGGCGTGCTGTCGACGGTCGAGGGCCTGCTCATGCCCGAGGTGTTGTGCCGTCTGCATCAACGCCACGAAGCGTTGCTGATCAGCGTGGTCACTGGCGTCAGTGCGCAATTGCTCGGGCAATTGCACCTGGGCGAGCTGGAGCTGGTGGTCGGGCGCATGACCGACAGCCCGCAGATCCAGGGGCTGTCCTTCGAGCACCTGTACAGCGAGTCGATGGCCCTGGTGGTGCGCCCCGGCCACCCGCTGCTGGCCAGCACGCCGGTGGAGCGGGCGCGGGTGGGGCACTATCCGCTGGTGCTGCCGCCGCCGGGCACCACCATCCGCCAGCATGCCGACAGCCTGTTCGTGCAATGTGGCATCGAGCCTTCGGCGCAGCGCCTGGAAACCCTGTCGCTGGCGCTCAGCCGTCGCTACCTGCTGGGCAGCGACGCGGTTTGGGTGGCACCGCGCGATGCGGTGTTGATCGACCTGCGCTGCGGCGAGCTGGCCGAGCTCGACCTTGGCGTGCGCGAGCCGGGCGGTTCGGTAGGCATCTGCCGCAATGCGGCATTGGCGCAGAGCCTGCCGGGGCAGTGGGTATGCGAGGTGCTGCGCGAGGTGGCCGGGCAGTATCGGGACGGCCTCTATCCCTGAAAGTGCTGTAGGACAACGCTCAGCGCCAACGGAAATAAATCAGCGCGCACATCGGGCAAAACCGACACAACGGGTCAATACTGGCCAATGGCTGCAGCCCTGCACATGAAGAAGCTGTTAAGTACTGAACTTATGGGCCCAAACCCCCTCTTATGCCGGTAGCCATTGGTTGTGGCCGCCTGCTAAGCTCGCGGCTTTACCCTGATTGCCCCTATGGCGCATGAACAAGGAAATAGCATGAAACAGCATCGTTTGGCGGCTGCGGTTGCCCTGGTAGGCCTGGTACTGGCTGGCTGTGATCAACAAGCCAGCACTCCCGAGCTGAAAACTCCGGCACAGAAAGCTTCCTACGGTATCGGCCTGAACATGGGCAAGAGCCTGGCTCAGGAAGGCATGGAAGACCTTGATTCGAAAGCGGTAGCCCTTGGCATCGAAGACGCTGTCGGCAAGAAAGAGCAGCGCATCAAGGACGACGAGCTGGTAGAAGCGTTCACCTCGTTGCAGAAGCGTGCCGAGGAGCGCCTGGCCAAGGCCAGCGAAGAAGCCTCCGCTGCCGGTAAGAAATTCCTCGAAGAAAACGCCAAGAAGCCTGGCGTGGTCACCACCGCTTCGGGCCTGCAGTACGAAGTGGTCAAGAAGGCCGACGGCCCGCAGCCCAAGGCTACCGACGTGGTCACCGTTCACTACGAAGGCAAGCTGATCGACGGCAAGGTCTTCGACAGCTCGGTCGAACGCGGCAGCCCGATCGACCTGCCGGTTAGCGGCGTGATCCCAGGTTGGGTCGAAGGCCTGCAGCTGATGCACGTCGGCGAGAAGTACAAGCTGTACATCCCGGCTGAGCTGGCCTACGGCGCCCAGAGCCCGAGCCCGCTGATTCCGGCCAACTCGGTGCTGGTGTTCGACCTCGAGCTGCTCGGCATCAAGGACCCGGCCCAGCTGCAGGGCGAGGCTCCGGCCGAAGCCCCAGCCGAAGCGCCGGCCAAGTAACATCGCCGGCCTTGCCGACAACGCCCCGCCTCGACGGGGCGTTGTCGTTTTTGCCCGGAACGAACCTGCCGCAGCGCGGGGTGTCCTAGCCAATGCGGCCTGACGTCAAAACGTTTGCGAGGCTTGAAACCGCTGTGTAAAAAACGCCCGATCTGACCGGGGCCCTTGCCTCGTGGGCGCCTGACGTTGGAAAATTCGCCCTGTTCACAAGGTTATCCACAATAAATGTGGATAACCTATCGCTGCTGGAGGCCCTATGAGCGCACCCTGGAATTTCGCCCGTTTCCTGCCCCTGGCCGAGCGACTGCTCAGCCGGGCCGGTTGCCGGCCTTGCTGTTTGCCGTGGCTCGCAAGGGCCCACGTCTCGGCCAGCTGCGTGACGATGTGCGGCTGCTGCAGTCGCTGTGCCTGGCCTGGTGGCGGGGTGAGTACCGGGCCATCAGCCCCAAGGCGCTGGTGACCATCGTCGCCGGGTTGCTGTACTTCGTCAGCCCCATCGATGCGATCCCCGACTGGCTGCTGGGTGTCGGTTTCCTCGATGACATCGCCGTGCTCGGGTGGGTGCTCAAGACTGTGGCCGATGAGTTGGCGCGCTTCAGGGCGTGGCGTGACAGCCAGGCTCCGGAACGTCTGCGCGTGGTGGAACGTTTGCCGGACACTCCTAAAGCCCTGAGCCTGGAGCGCAATACCCGCTGATTTGGACTCTTCTTGGATTAGTGGGGTTTGGGGTTGGGTTTTGGGATTGGGCCTTGGGATTGGGCTTTGGGATCGGGGGCTGATCCGAGGGATGTAGCGGCGCTACTGGCCCCTTCCGCCTTTACGGCGGGCAACTTTTTTCTTGGAAAAAGTTGCTCAAAACCGCTTGCTCCCACATACGGCCCCTACGCTGCGCTTCGGGGTTCCCTCGCTTCGGCGGCTTGCGGGCCCGCGCGGCCTACGACTTGCTCCGCAAGTCTACATCTCGCGCCTCCGGCTACGCCGGAGGGTGCTTCGCACCTGGCCCTCCAGCCGCCTACGCTCGGCCTCCTGAGGTCGCGGGTAGATCAAGAGCCAGATCAAGAGCCAGATCAAGAGCCAGAGCAATGGCAGGCGAATCGCTGCGCTCTCGCTGTTTACCTATCGCTTTGTGTTGTAGCGGCTAGCGCGGTCTGTCTTTCGAAGATAACGCCAGTGCAGCCGCCGCCGCTAACTTCGCGACGTCAGGAGGCCGAGCGTAGGCGCCTGTAGGGCCAGGTGCGCAGCACCCTTCGGCGAAGCCGAAGGCGCGAGATGTAGACTTGCGCAGCAAGTCGTAGGCCGCGCGGGCCCGGAAGGCGCCGTAGCGAGGGGACCCGTAGCGAAGCGGAGGGCCGGATGCAGGAGCGAGCGGTTTTGCGTCCCTTTTGCCAAGACAAAAGGGACCCGCCGTAAAGGCCATCCCTTTCAAGGTCTTCGGTAGAATCCACTGAAATCCAGTCAGGAAGATCCGAGATGTGGGCTGATGTACTAGCGCGATTCGAGAAAAAAGCACCCGCCAGCGTAATGGCCAAACTTGCCTTGGAGCAGGCCATTGCGCCGGAGTGGATCGATCAGGTTTTCGAGGAGCACCGGCAACGGCAGTATTCTCGCGAGCTGCTGTTCTCGACCATCGTCAAGTTGATGTCGCTTGTTTCATTGGGTTTGAAGCCATCGCTGCATGCTGCGGCCAGACAACTGGACGACCTTCCCGTCAGCTTGGCAGCCCTGTACGACAAGATCAGTCGAACCGAACCTGCCCTGTTGCGTGCTCTGGTGACAGGCTGCGCGCGGCGCTTGGCGCCCACAATCCATGAATTGGGCTGTTCAGCCATGCTTCCTGGCTGGCAAGTTCGAGTGGTCGATGGAAGCCACTTGGCCTCTACCGAAAAGCGTCTTGGCGCGTTGCGCCAAGAGCGCGGGGCGGCTCGCCCCGGGTTCTCGGTGGTGGTTTACGACCCCGATCTGGATCAGGTAATTGACCTCCAGCCGTGCGAGGACGCCTACACAAGCGAACGAGTTTGTGTTTTGCCGTTGCTGGCTGAAGCAAAGGCCAATCAGGTTTGGATTGCTGACCGGCTCTACTGCACGCTGCCTGTAATGGAGGCATGCGAGCAGGTGAACACATCGTTTGTCATTCGCCAGCAGGCCAAGCATCCACGCTTGATCCAGGAGAGTGAGTGGCAGGCGCCAATGCCCGTAGCGACAGGCACAGTGCGCGAACAATCCATCGAAGTAAAAGGCGGGCACCGCTGGCGGCGTGTGGAACTGACACTTCATTCACCAAATGACTCAGGTGACAAAAGCTTGATGTTCTGGAGCAACCTGCCCGAGAGCATCAGTGCACAACAGATCGCAGATTTCTATCGGCGTCGCTGGAGCATTGAGGGGATGTTCCAGCGACTGGAAGCGATTCTGGAAAGTGAAATCGAAACCCTCGGCAGTCCGCGAGCGGCCTTGCTTGGATTCACCACTGCCGTGCTGGCATACAACGTTCTGGCCTTGCTCAAGCGAAGTGTTGAACAGGCTCACCGCGATGCCTTGCCCGAGAATTGGGAAGCTTCGATCTATCACTTGGCGGTGCAGATCAGAGGAGGTTACGAAGGCATGCAGATTGCCTTGCCAACCGAGTACATGCCGGTTGTCTCTATGGAAGACCTGGCCCGGCGGCTACTTGAACTGGCCAGAAACATCCAGCCCAAGCAAGTAGCTAAAAGCCCCCGAGGTCCCAAGGTGCCCAAGCCCAAAGCCTGGGTCCAAGGCACGGCAGTGCATGCACACGTTTCAACCGATCGGGTCATTAAGGCCGCCAAAACCAAAAGACCTTGAAAGGGATGGCCGTAAAGGCGGAAGGGGCCAGTAGCGCCGCTACACACAATGGATCAGCTCACGAGCTAAATGCCAAGCCAAGCCAAGCCAAGCCAAGCCAAGCCAAGCTCCCGGAAAATCCGCGAAGAACCTGAATTTGCCTTGAACCGCACACACTCCCGCGCTTGGTAATATAATTGGCATAAGGATTATGCCTACGGATTACATGCTGTAGGCCTACGTGAGGGGGTTGTAATGGGTATTCAGGTCATCAGCCGGGACGGTCAGCCGGAGTACGCAGTCGTTCCCTGGGAGCAGTATCAGGCCTTGCTCAAGGCGGCAGGGCAGGCGCCGGCAGTGGTCGAGGGCGGCGAGACGGCTGCGGCGAGCGAAGCAGTCAGCCTGCCGGCATTCAGCGAGGTGGCGCGGTTGCGCGAGGCCAAAGGCATCGCGCCCGAGCAGTTGGCGCGTAACGTGGGCGTCAGCCCGGCCTATCTGGCCATGATCGAGTCGGGCGAACGCCAGCCCGATGCCGCCATCCGCCGCGCCCTGGCCTGGCATCTGGGCGTGGCCGGCTGGAGCGAGCCGTCATGAGCCAGGTCAGGATCAGCCGCCAGCATTGGCAGAACCTGCTGGACGAGCTTGACCTGGCCCGCCGACAACGTCACCTGCTCACCTATCGCGCATTGCTGGAGCGCCTGCAGTTGCCCACGCCGGCGATGCAGACGCTCACCGCCGCGCTGGAGTACCTGGCGCTGCTCGATGCCCGCGCCGAACAGCCGCTGCGCAGTTCGCTGGTCATCAGCCAGGGCGCCAGCCGCTTGCCGCGTACTGGCTTTTTCGAATGCGTGGAACGTCTGGGCCGCTTCTCGGGCCCGGTCGACGGCATGGAGGCGGCGTCGTGGCATGCCTCCGAGGTGGTCAGGGTCTTCGAGTACAGCTATCCCGAAGAAGCCTGAGGGTGTCTGCAGGGGCCTGTCGTGACCAAGTCCGCGAAGGGGCCGCAGCGGGCAAGGCATCCCTGTGAATCACCCCACAAGGCCGCCCAGCGGCATCCAGCAATTCCAGTTCTCGCAGCCCGGCACACCGGCCAAACAGCGCCATCACCTGTCCCAGCGTGGCATCCAGGCCCACGCGCGGTTGAACGGCCACTTGCGTATCGACTTCCGTCATCGGCAGCAGTGGGCTTTCGCGCACTGCCACTTCCTGCGGCCGCCCCAGCAGGTAGCCCTGCACCAGGTCGACGCCCATGTCGCTCAACACCGCCAACTCCTCGGGCAATTCGATACCTTCGGCAATCACCTGCGCCCTGGATGCCCGTGCGATCTGCAGGATCGAGCCGACGAACTCGCGCTTGAGCGGATCCCGATGAATGCCATCGATGAAATGGCGGTCGATCTTCACATACTCGGGACGTAGCTCCGACCACAGGCGCAAGCTCGAATAACCCGCGCCCAGGTCATCCAGGGCAATCGAAAAACCCATGTCGCGGTAGTGATGCAGGGCGGTGGACAGCAACTGGAAGTCGTCGGTGGGGGTCTGCTCGGTCAACTCGATCACCACCCGACCTGGGGCCAGGCCGACCTGTTCGAGCAACTTGAGGGTGCGCCCAGACGGGTAGTGCGGTTCGAGCAGCGACTCAGGAGAGATGTTGAGGAACAACTTGCCTTCGAGGTTTTGCTCGCTGAAGCGGCGGCAGGCGCTCTCCCGGCAGACCGCTTCGAGTTCGGTCAGGCGGCCGGCCTGGCGGGCGATGGCGAAGAGATTCAGCGGCGAGTGCAGGGGGCTGTTGGACGGCCCGCGGCAGAGCGCTTCGTAGCCGATCACCCGCTGGCCGGCGAGGCTCACGATCGGTTGGAACAGGCTGTGGATGCGGCGATGAGCCAGGATGGCGCTCAAGGCACTGAGCTGTTCGGCGACGGTCATGACGGGTTCCTGAAAATGAGGGGCCAGGACAGCGGCATGTCCGGCCCAGGTATTTCACGACAGGGCGATGACTGTTTGATGACGGACGACGTCAAACTGCCATCATTCGTTGCGAATGCGCACGGCCTGCCAGACCAATGGCGTTGACGAGGCCGCGGTGCTCGCGCTGCGCCCCGAGCAGCAGGTGCTCAAAGGTTTCGAAGGCGTCTGAATGAAACGCAGACACTGATCGCCCTGTTGTGCTGCAGGCTGGGGTGATTTCCAGATCGAGCGCCGCCCGCACAGCGCTCGATACATACGGCACTGAATTTCTCAAACGCACACAAAAAAGGGGCGAACACCTAAATGTTCGCCCCTTTTGCGTTACAGCCCATGCCTCAGTGCTTGGCCACCTGCGAGCTGGCGCTCAGGTAGTCGAGCAAAATGCGACCGGTTTCGGACAGATAGGCGTCGTCCTCCGGCTTGGTGTCTTCATCCTCCGCCGGCAGGGCGTCCTCGTCTTCCTTCTTCAGCTCCTTGAGCGGCTCTTCGCCCTTGGCCTTGCGGCGGATGTTCTCCAGGGCCAGTTGCTTGGCCTCGATCTCATCGTGGCGCGCGCGGCGCTCCTGCTCGTTGAGGCTGACGGTCTTCTCATTCATCAGCTTTTGCGTCAGCGCCAGGCGGTCACGGATGTAGGTGAACTCGGCATCCTTGGCGCTGCGCGCCTCATGCTGCGCCTTGAGCTGGGCCAGGTACGGTTTGAACGGGTCGGCCGCAGGCTTGACCACTGGACGAATGGTGTCCCATGGCATCGCTTCGGGCAGGGCGCTTTCGCCGATTTCCTTGGTGTCGATGATCGACGGGTAGTCGATGTCCGGCAGCACGCCCTGGTGCTGGGTGCTCTGCCCGGAAACCCGGTAGAACTTGGCCAGGGTCAGCTTCAGCTCGCCATGGTTGAGCGGCTGGATGGTCTGCACGGTGCCCTTGCCGAAGGTCTGGCCACCGATGATCAGCGCGCGGTGGTAGTCCTGCATGGCGCCGGCGAAGATCTCTGAGGCCGAGGCCGAGAGTCGGTTCACCAGCAGCGCCAGCGGGCCTTTGTAGAAGGCGCCGGTGTTCTCGTCTTCGAGCACGTCGACGCGACCGTCGCTGTTGCGCACCAGCACCGTCGGGCCCTTGTCGATGAACAGGCTGGTCAGCTCGGTGGCTTCCTGCAGCGAGCCACCACCATTGTTGCGCAGGTCAATGACCACACCGTCGACTTTTTCCTTCTGCAACTCGGTGAGCAGCTTCTTCACGTCACGCGTAGTGCTCTTGTACTCGGGGTCGCCAGCACGGTAGGCCTTGAAGTCGAGGTAGAACGCCGGGATCTCGATGATGCCCAGCTTGTAGTCACGCCCATCCTGCTTGAGCTTGAGCACCGACTTCTTGGCCGCCTGCTCCTCGAGCTTGACCGCCTCGCGGGTGATCGCGACGATCTTCGTGGTCTGGTCGTTCGGTGCATTGCTGGCCGGGATGATTTCCAGACGCACCACCGAGCCTTTCGGGCCACGGATCAGCTTGACCACTTCGTCCAGGCGCCAGCCGACCACGTCGACCATTTCCTTGTTGCCCTGGGCCACGCCGATGATCTTGTCGGCCGGGGCCACCTGCTTGGTCTTGGCCGCCGGGCCTGCCGGCACCAGGCGCACGATCTTGACCTGGTCGTTGTCGCTCTGCAGCACCGCGCCGATGCCCTCGAGCGACAGGCTCATGTTGATGTCGAAGTTTTCCGCGTTGTCCGGCGACAGGTAGTTGGTGTGCGGGTCGTAGGACTGGGCGAAGGTGTTGATGTAGGCCTGGAAGATGTCTTCGGCACGGGTCTGGTCGAGGCGCGCCAGCTGATTCTTGTAGCGCTTGGTCAGGGTTTCCTGGATCTGCTTGGGATCCTTGCCGGCCAGCTTCTGGCGCAGCACCTCGTCCTTGACGCGTTTGCGCCACAGGTCGTCGAGTTCGGCCTGGTTTTTCATCCACGGCGCGTCCTTGCGGTCGACCAGCAAGGTCTCGCGGGTGGTGAAGTCCATTTTGTCGACGCCCTTGGCCAGCTCGGCCAGGGCGAAGTCCAGCCGCGATTTGACGCGGTCGAGGTAGCGTTTGTAGATGGTGAAACCAGGGTCGAGGTTACCGCTCTTGAGGAAGTCGTCGAATTGCGTCTTCCACTTGTCGAATTCGGCGATGTCGGCGGCGGTGAAGTAACTGCGCGCCGGGTCCAGCAGCTTGATGTAGCTGTCGTAGATGATGACGGAGCGGGCGTCGTCCAGCGGCGGTTTGCTGTAGTGGTGGCGCTTGAGCAGCTCGACCACGTTGAGGCTGGCGACGATCTCGTCGCGGTCAGGCTGCAAGCTGTCCCACTTGTTGGCGGCCGACGCATTGCCGCCGAGCGCGAGGCTGCCAAGGCCGATGACCATGGCGAGGGCGGTGCTGGGAAGGAATTGCTTCATGCTGATTCGACGTGGAGGCAATTGATCACGCATAGTAGGCCGTCTTTTCCGTTCGCCGGTTCCAAAGATCCGGTCGCATACTGCAAAAAGCCTGGGACATAGCGGTCCCAGGCTCAGTCATATGATTCAACTATGGAGGCACTGTGAAGGCATTGCAAGGCGTTGACGGACATGTGACCTGGGGCGAAGCCGAACGACCCACCTGTGACGCGGGCCAAGTGCGCATTCGCGTGGCTGCAGCGGGGCTTAACCGCGCCGATCTGCTGCAAAAGGCGGGGCTTTACCCGCCACCGCCAGGTGCCAGCCCGTACATGGGCCTGGAGTGCGCCGGGGTGATCGAGGAAGTGGGTGCCGGTGCCGACTGGCGCGTGGGTGACCGCGTATGCGCGCTGTTGGCCAGCGGCGCGATGGCCGAGGAAGTGGTGGTCGACGCCCGCCATGTGCTGCCGGTACCTGAAGGCCTGAGCCTGCATGAAGCGGCGGCGTTGCCCGAGGTGTATGCCACCGCCTGGTTGAACATCTTCCAGCTTGGCGGCGTGAAGGCCGGCGAGAAGGTACTGGTGCATGCCGGTGCCAGTGGCGTGGGTAGCGCGGCGATCCAGCTGTGCAAGGCCTTCGGCAGCCCCGTGTGGGTCAGCGTTGGCTCCAAGGACCGCCTGGACTACTGCCAGGCCCTCGGCGCCGCGGGTGGCGTGGTACGTAACGAGAACCTCGACGACCTGGAAGGCTTCGGGCCGTTCGATGTAATCCTCGACCCGGTGGGCGCCAGCTATGGCCAGCTCAACCTCAAGCTCCTGGCACGTGATGGGCGTTGGGTGATCATCGGTCTTATGGGTGGGCGTAAGGTCGAACTGGACCTGGCCCTGGTGCTGGGCAAGCGCCTGCAGGTCACAGGCTCGACGCTGCGCAACCGCGACGATGGCTTCAAGGCCGAATTGCTGCGTGATCTGCAACAGCAGGTATGGCCGCTGTTCAGCGAAGGGCGTTTGTCGCCGCAGCTGGTCGATACCTACCCGGTGGAGTTCGCCCAGGCAGCGTATGCCGAGCTTGAGAGCAATCAGGTGTCGGGCAAGCTGGTGATGGTGATCGACCCTAGCCTGGTGTAGGCAGGCCCGGCCCCTTCGCGGGACAAGCCCGCTCCCACAGGCGCATCACCGTGTCCGGATGAATGATGACCTGTGGGAGCGGGCTTGCCCCGCGAAGGGGCCAGAACCGACGCAGCAGGTTTCAGCTCCAGCTCAAAATCGGCCAGCCATTGGTCTGTGCATGCTCACGCAGCACCGCATCGGGGTTGACCGCATGCGGATGGTCGACCTTCAACAGCAACGGCAGATCGTTGCGCGAATCGGAATAGAAACTCGCGCCCTCCAGATTCTCCTGCTCCTGGTCCAGCCACTCCATCAGCCGCGTGATCTTGCCCTCGCGGTAGGTCAGCACCCCATGGGTCTTGCCGGTATACACCCCATTGACCGCCTCCAGCTCGATCGCCAGGTATTCATCCACGCCCAGGCGCGCCGCAATCGGCCCGACCAGGTGCGTGCCGCTGGCCGAGATGATCAGGATGCGGTCGCCGCGCTGCCGGTGTTCGGCAATGCAGCGGCAGGCGTCGCCGTAGATGATCGGTTCGATCACGTCCTCGACCCATGGCTCGACCAGGTGCGCGACTTCCTCCAGGGTACGCCCGGCAATCGGCTCCAGGCTGAAGGCCATGTATTCCTCCATGCGCAGGTGGCCCCTGCCGTAGGCCTCCATCAGTTCACGGTCGCGGCGCAGGAACTCCTTGCCATCGACCCAGCCCAGGCGGGCCATCTGCTCGCTCCAGAGCGAGGCGCAGTCGCCATGAATGAGGGTTTCGTCCAGATCGAAAATTGCCAGTGCCATATACGTCTCCTTAGGCCACTTCCCGCAATGCTGTAGGGTCGATGGACAATGCCACCTGTTGGCCGTCCGCGTACAGGTCTGCCGACGAGCGATTGAGCACGTCGACCACCAGTTCCACGTCGCGCACCTGCACCCGGTAGCGGATCACGTTGCCCAGCAGGCTGTGGCTGCGCACCAGGCCCTGCAGTTCGCCCTCGCGGCCGAGGCTGATGGCTTCCGGGCGGATCGCCAGGCGGCTGTCGATCGGGCGCTGCAGCAGGCGGCTGGCGCTTTGTGGATCGAGCAGGTTGTAGTTGCCGATAAAGCCCGCGGCGAACAGGTCCACCGGGGCGGTATAGAGGGTTTCGGCATCACCGCTCTGGACGATACGCCCTTCGTTCATCAGGAAGATGCGGTCCGACATGGTCAGCGCTTCTTCCTGGTCGTGGGTCACGAAGATGGTCGTCAACCCGAGCTCGCGCTGGATGGCACGGATCTGTTCGCGCAGGTGCTTGCGGATGCGCGCATCCAGCGCCGACAGGGGTTCGTCGAGCAACAGCAGGCGCGGGCGGGTGACCAGTGAACGGGCCAGGGCCACGCGCTGGCACTGGCCGCCCGACAGCTGGACTGGGTAGCGCCCGGCGAAGCTGCCCAGCTCGACCAGGGCCAGGGCTTCTGCCACCCGCGCCTGGCGCTCGCTACCGGCGACTTTCTGCATGCGCAGGCCAAAGGCTACGTTCTGCTCGACGGTCATGTTGGGGAACAACGCATAGCTCTGGAACACCATGCCGATGCCGCGCTTTTGCGGGCTCAGCGGCACCAGGTCGTGGCCATCGAGAAGGATGCGGCCGCTGTCCACCGAGGTCAGCCCGGCGATGCAGCGCAGCAACGTGGACTTGCCGCATCCCGAGGGGCCGAGCAGGGTGACGAATTCGCCGCGTTCGATCTGGCAGTCGATGTCCTGGAACACCGGGGTGCCTGCGTAACGCTTGTGCAGCCGTTGCACGCTGACGAAGCTCATGTCAGGTCTTGTCCTTGTTCAGACGGTTGGCGATCCAGGTCATGACCAATACGAAGGCGAAGTAGGAGATGACCAGGGCGCTGTTGAAATGACCGCTGCTGTTGCGCATGTTGTTCAGGTACACCTGCAGGGTCTCGTAGCGCGTGCCGACCAGCAGGTTGGCGAACACGAACTCGCCGAACAGGAACGAGAACGACAGCAGCAGCGCCACCATCAGGCCTTTGCGCAGGTTCGGCAGTACCACCAGAAAGGCGGCCTGCCAGGTGCTGGCGCCGAGCAACTGGGCGGCGTCCATCAGGTCGCGCAGGTTGATGGCCTGGAGGTTGTTGGTGATCGCCCGGTACATGAACGGCAGGGCGATGGTGAAGTAGCAGCCGATCAGGATCCACGGCGTGCCGACCATGGCCATCGGCCCGCTGCCATACAGTTGCAGCAGCCCCACCGACGACACCACCGGCGGCACCGCGAACGGCAGCAGGATGAGGACGTTCATCAGTGCGTCGAGCCGGGGGAAGTGATAGTGCACCACGAACAACAGCGGCAGGATCAGCAACACCGACAGCACCAGTGCGCCCACGCACACCAGTAGCGACTGGCCGAAGGCGGCGAGGAAGCGTGGCTCGCTCCACAGCGCCAGGTACCACTTGAAGGTCAAACCGCTGGGCAGCAGGCTGGCCGACCAGCTGGTGGCCAGCGAGTAGAGCAGGGTCCCGGCCAGCGGCAGCAGCAGGATCAGGAACAGCAGGTACACCACCACGCGGTGATACAGGCTGGCCGAAAAGGGCTTAACGGGCATGGTAGCTCCTCTTCAGCAGCCATTGGTGGACCACCGTGACCAGCGTCATCAGACCCACCAGCACCATGGCCAGGGCGCTGGCCAGGTTCGGGTCGAGGCTGATGTCGCCCGCCACCAGGCTGGCGATACGGATCGGCAGCACATTGAAGTTACCGGTGGTCAGCGCGTACACCGTGGCGTAGGCACCCAGGGCGTTGGCCAGGAGAATGACGAAGGTGCCGAGCAGTGCCGGGGTAAGCACCGGTAGCCCGATGTGCCGCCAGTACTGCCAATGGTTGGCCCCCAGCAGCGCGGCGGACTCGCGCCAGTCTTCGCGCAGGGCGTCGAAGGCGGGGTAGAGCAGCAGCACGCCGAGCGGGATCTGAAAATAGGTGTACACCAGGATCAGGCCGCTCTTGGAGTAGATGCTGAAGTCCTGGAGCAGGCCGATCTGCTTGAGCAGCAGGGTCAGCGCGCCGTTGAAACCGAGCAGGATGATGAAGGCGAAGGCCAGCGGCACCCCGGCAAAGTTGCTGGTCATGTTGGCGAACGCACTGACGAAATCGCGCAGCCGCGAGTCCACCTGGCGCAGCGAATAGGCGCCGAGGGTGGCGATGACGATGCCGAACAGGCTCGACCAGAAGCTGATTTCAAGGCTGCGCTGCAAGGCCTGCAGGTAGAACTTCGAGGCGAATACCTTGGTGAAGTTTTCCAGGCCCCAGCCGGTTTCCGATTGCAGGCTGCTGATGGCCACCCAGGCCAACGGGGCGATCTGGAAGATGACGAAGAACACGGCGAACGGCAACAGGCAGAGCAGGGCGAGATGGCGGCCACGGTTGCCGGCCCTCACTTGAGCAGCTCCCGACACACGGTCTTGTCGTGCGCCGCGCCGAGCAGTTCGCAGATGGTGCCGCACAGCTCGGTCTGCAGTGGCTTGGCGGCAGGGTCGAGGCTGAACGCTTCGCCGAAGACGAACAGCGGTACTTCGCGCTCCTCGGCCAGCAGGCCATTGTGCGAGCGGTCGTTGTTCATGCCATGGTCGGCGGTGACCAACACCTGGTAGCCCTCCTCGAGCCAGTGCGGCAGGTAGTCGGCCAGGAGGATGTCGGCGGTGCGCGCGGCATTGCGGTACTGGCTGCTGTCCAGGCCGTGGCGGTGGCCGATGTCGTCGATGCTCATCGGGTGCACCAGGAGGAAGTTGGGCGCGTGGCGGCGGCGCAGGTACTCGGCATCGGCCAGCAGGTGCGAATCGGGGTAGCGGTCGTCCCAGTAGAACAGGCCGTGCTGGATCGGCAGCTTCGGCGCATGGGTATGGCGGTCGCGCAGAGGATCGAAAGGCGAGCGGTTGTACAGCTCGCTCATCCAGTGATAGGCCGCTGCGGCGGTGCCCAGGTTGGCCTCGCGTGCGTAGTGGAACACGCTGCGCTGGGTCGAGAGGCGGTTGACGTTGTTGTGCACGATGCCGCTGTCGATCGGCGCGACGCCGGTGAGGATGCATTCGTACAGCGGGCGTGACAGGGAGGGCAGCTCGCATTCCACGCGATACAGCGCGGCGCGGTCGGCCTCGACATAGGCATGCAGGTGGCCCATGGCGTGGTGGGCGACTTGGTGGTTGAGGCCGTCGAGCAGGACGAGGATGACGTTGTGTTGCATGGTGGCTCCAGTCAAAAACCGCGTTGCCTTCTTCGCGGGTTTACCCGCGAAGAGGCCCTTACAGACCCCGACAGGTTCGGGCCTTACTCCATTTCGATGATCACCTGTTCCTGCCACATCTGCGGCAGTTTCTTCGAGGTGGCTTCCCAGGCTTCGGCATTCTTGATCGGTTGGGCGGCCTTGTACTGGTCGTTGGGCAGCAGCTTGGCCTGCACGTCTGCCGGCAGCTTCAAGTGCTCGGCACGGATCGGCCGGGCATGACCCTTGGCCAGGTTGATCTGACCGGCGTCGCTGAAGATGTATTCACGCGCCAGCTTGGCCGCGTTCGGGTGCTTGGCGTACTTGTTGATCACGGTGGTATAGCCCGAGATCACCGAACCGTCGGAGGGGATCAGTACTTCGAAGCGCTTGGGGTCGATCTGTTCGCGGTAGCTCAGGCCGTTGAAGTCCCACACCACGCCCACTTCGACCTCGCCCTTTTCCAGGGTCTGGATGGTCGGGTTGGCGAGCGAAAGGCGCTTCTGCTGGGCAAGCTTGGTGAACAAAGCGAGACCAGGCGCGATGTTGCTTTCGTCGCCCTTGTAGGCGATGGCCGCGGCCAGGACGCCGTTGGCGGCCTGGGCAGCGGTGCCGACATCGCCGATGGCGACCTTGTACTTGCCCTGTTCCAGGTCGTGCCAGGAGGTCGGCCGCTCGCCTTCCTTGACCAGGTCCTTGTTGATGATGAAGGCGATGGTGCCGGTATAGGCGAGCGCCCAGTGGCCGTCCTCGTCCTTGGCCCAATCGGGCACCTGGTCCCAGGTGCTCGGCTTGTAGGGTTGGGTCACGCCCTTGGCCACGGCAATCGGGCCGAACGCCGCGCCAACGTCGCCGATGTCGGCGCTGGCGTTGCTTTTCTCGGCCTCGAACTTGGCGATTTCCTGCGCCGAGCTCATGTCGGTGTCGCTGTGCTTGAGGCCATACTGGCTGGCCAGGTCATCCCAGGTGCCTTTCCAGTTGGCCCAGGCGTCGGGCATGCCCACGCTGTTGACCTGGCCTTCCTTGCGAGCCGCGTCTTCCAGTGCCGTGAGGTCGGGCCCGGCGGCCATGACCGAGGTGCACAAGGTGATAGCCGAACCGAGCAGTGACGCCATGAACAGTTTTTTCATCCGAAGCTCCTTGGGGAGTGCCTTTGCGATCTGTGTTTTGGTTGAACCTGTTGCCGGGGCGCATTGCTTCGGGCGCGCAGACCTCGACACGGTAGCGAAGGCGCGTGGCAGTTTGATGTAGGAGAAGGCATGCATAGAAGGTTCCAGTTTCCTGGAATTACAGCGTAGACCAGTTCACAGCGGCGATCAGGTCGCCTTGTCACAGGATGTTCATGCAGCGGCCTGGGGCCTCGCCGGGCGGCGCAGGCTCCAGGTCACCGGGGGGAGGGGCAGGGCTCAGGCAGAGGGAGATGCCCCCGATGCACCCGTTTCGCTCATCGCGCCACCACCGGCGGTCACCACCTGCACCGACAGGCGTGGGGTCGCCAGGTCCAGGCCGGCCTCGTCGAGCTGGCGCTTCAATGCCAGGTTGAACGCCCGCGACACTTCCCACTGCTTGATCGGCGCGGTCTTGAAGCGTGCCCGCAGGATCGCCGAGCCCGACTCGAAGCTTTCTACCCCCTGCAGCTCCAGCGGCGACCAAATGTTGCGGCGCATCAACGGGTCGTTGCGCAGTTTCTGGCCTACCTCGCGGATCAGGCTGATGGCCCGGTCGATGCTCATGTTGTGCGGGATGGCCACGCGGAAGATGGCGTAGCCGAATTCGCGCGAGTAGTTCTTGATGCTCTTGATCTCGCTGAACGGGATGGTGTGCACGATGCCGTCGATGTCGCGCAGGCGCACGGTCCGGATGGTCAGGCCCTCGACCGTGCCCAGGTGGCCGCCGACATCGACGTAGTCGTCGATGGCCAGGGAGTCCTCGATGATGATGAACAGGCCGGTGATCAGGTCGGCCACCAGCGATTGCGCGCCAAAGCCGATGGCCAGGCCGATGACACCGGCACCGGCCAGCAGCGGCGTGACGTTCATGCCCATGTTGGCCAGCGCGACGATGACCGCGATGATGAAGATCGCCACGAACATCACGTTGCGGATCAGCGGCATCATGGTTTGCGCCCGGGCGTTGGCCAGGCCCCGGCGCGAATGCACCAGCGCGTGATGCACGGCGGTGTCGGCCAGGATCCAGATCAGCCAGGCGGCGATCAGCGTGCCGGCCAGGCCCAGCAGGCGCAGGCTGACGTCATGGCCGTCGCCTTCGGCGAAGCTGATCATCGACAGGCCCCAGACGCGCAGGCCCAGTTCGATGAACACCAGCCAGATGAATGCGTGCAGCAGGGCATAGCCGAAGTTGCGCAAGCGCTCGGTGTACACCGCCTGGCGCTTGCTGGCGCGCTTGGGGTTGGCAGCATGCCGGCGCACCAGCCCGTTGAGTACCATGCACACCACCACCAGCACCGTGCACATCAGCGACTGGCGCAGGGCGGTGCTGGTGTCGCCGGCCGAAACGAAGGTGGCGAACAGCGAGATGGCCACCAGGATCAGCGCAGGGATGAACCAGAAGCTGCCGAGGATCTCGATGGTGTCGCTCAGCGTGCGCCGGGTCAGGCGCCTGGCCAGGGGCTGGTTGCGGATCAGGTGGGCGATGGGGCGACGGAAGCGCAGGATGAACAGCCCGGTGGACAGCGCCGCGATGACGTTGGCCAGCGTCGCCAAGGCATGCGCCAGGTGGGTGCCCAGGGCGACCAGCATGCGCGGGTCGCTCATGGCCTCGCCAAAGGCGGCAAAGCTGCCGATCAGCCACAGCGGGCGGAACGCCTGGTGACGCAGGATGTGCAAGGCACGATGGCGGTGCGGGCCGTCGAGCAGCGAGAAGGCGATGACGCAGATCGCCGAGAAGCAGGTACCGACCACCAGCGCGTAGGCCAGCACCATCGCCAGCGACTTGCCCAGCGAAGGTGGCAGGGCGAAGCTCAGGTAGACGGTGAAGATCAGCGCCACCAGCCATGGCCCCAGCTTGCGCAGGGCGAAGCGCACCAGGTCCCAGGTGCGGGGGTGTTGCGGCAGTTCCTCGGTCAGGCCGAAGCGCACGCGCACGCGGTGGCCGATCCAGTTGAAGGCCCAGGCCAGCAGACTCCACACCGCGATCACCGCGGCAAAGCCGAACAGGATCGCCGGCCATTGGTGCACCGGCACGACCAGGTCGGACAGTTCGGCCTGGGCCTGTTCGATTTCCTGCGACCAACGACGGAACGGGCTGGCGTCGCCGCTGAACTGTTTTTCGAAATCGTGCAGCGCGCCGCCGATGAGGCCGAGCACACCCTGCTCGACGTCCGGTTGGGTCTGCTTGGTGGCATCGCGCAGTTTTTTCAGGTCGGCCAGCAACTTGGCGCGTTGCTCGTCGTTTTCCAGGCTCTTGATTACCTCGTCCAGCGACTTGCCCAGTGGCTCCGTGGCTTGCGGTTGGGCGGGTGCGCTCGAGCCGAGCAGGCTGGGCAGGCCCGCGGCATGGGCCGGGATGGCGAACAGGGCGAACAGCAGGATCAGGCAACGAAGAAGGGCATGCACCGGAAAATCTACCTCAGGGTCGAACAATTGACCGAGTGTAGAGGTTTATGTCGGCAGTTGCTCCAGGATCTTCCAGCAGGTGAGGCCGAAGATGCCAAGGGTGCCGATCCACATCATCACCACGCCGATGTTGCGCTCGCGCAGGCTGAAGCCGACGGTCAGCAGCAGCAGGAACAGGAACACCGGCACGAACAGGGAGAGGAAGGGGGACATGGTGGCAATCCTTTTGCGGTGGGGCCATGTAAACAAGCATAGCGGGTTGCTTGGGTGGGGGGATTGATCCGCAGCAGTGGTTGCAGCGAATGGCCTTTTCGCAGGACAAGTCGGCGCCCCGACTTGTCCCGCGAAGAGGCCGGTCCTGCTCAAAGCAAAATCAGGGCAGCTCGCGGCTACGATAGAACGCGCCCAGCACCTTCACCAGGTGCGCCAGGTCATGGCTGCCGCACAGCTCGCGGATCGAATGCATGGCGAAGGTCGGCAGACCGATGTCGACCGTACGCACGCCCAGGTGGCTGGCGGCGATCGGGCCGATGGTCGAGCCGCAGCCCATGTCGCTGCGCACCACGAAGCTCTGTACCGGCACCTCTTCGGCCATGCACAGGTGGCGGAAGAAACCGGCGGTTTCGCTGTTGGTGGCGTAGCGCTGGTTGTTGTTGACCTTGATCACCGGCCCGGCATTGAGCTTGGGCCCGTGGTTGCCGTCGTGCTTGTCGGCGTAGTTGGGATGCACGCCGTGGGCGTTGTCGGCCGAGACCATCAGCGAGCGCTGGATGGTACGCACGTACTCGTCGCCGTCCGGCAGCAGGCGCTGCAAGGTTTGCTCGAGCATCGGGCCGTCGGCGCCGCAGGCCGAGCACGAGCCGACCTCTTCGTGGTCGTTGCAGACCAGCACGCAGGTCTCGTCGCTGTCGGCGGCCAGCAGCGCCTGCAGGCCGGCGTAGCACGACAGCAGGTTGTCCAGGCGGGCGCCGGCGATGAAGTCGCCGTTCAGGCCGATCAGCGCGGCGTCCTGGGTATCGTAGAAGCTCAGCTCGTAGTCCAGCACCACATCGGCGTTGAGATCGTGCTCGCGGGCCAACTGTTCGGTGAGCAGGGCGCGGAAGTCGATGCGCTCGTCACCGGCGATCTGGGCCAGGATCGGCGGCAGCTCGTTCTGCGGGTTGATCTGCCAGCCTTCGTTGGCGGTACGGTTGAGGTGGATGGCCAGGTTGGGGATCACGGCGATCGGCAGCTTGAAGTCGATCAGCTGGCTCTCGACCTTGCCGTCGCGGCGGAAGGTCACCCGACCGGCCAGCGACAGGTCGCGGTCGAACCACGGCGCCAGTAGCGCGCCACCGTAGACTTCGACGCCCAATTGCAGGAAACCCTGGCGCTGCAACTCAGGTTGCGGCTTGACCCGCAGGCACGGGCTATCGGTGTGTGCGCCGACCATGCGGATGCCGTTCAGCACGGGAGCGTGCTTGCCCAGCTTGATGGCGATGATCGAAGAGTCGTTACGGGTCACGTAATAGCGACCGCCAGGCACCGTGGCCCAGCTGTCGCGCTCGTCCAGACGCTGGAAACCGGCAGCCTCGAGGCGCTGGGCCAGGCTCGCGGTGGCATGGAAGGGCGTCGGGGAAGCCTTGAGGAATTCGATCAGGCCGGTATTCAGTGCATCGCGCATAGGTCACTCCAGACAGCAGTGGCGCGAGTTTAGCGCAGTTGCATCAGGATTTGTGTTGGCCTCTTCGCGGGCAAGCCACTATCAGAAAGGCGCAGGGCACTCGAATTTCAACCGCTCCCCGGACACCGGGTGGGTGAAGCTCAGCATCGAGGCATGCAGGCACAGCCGCTCGTGCGCGGCCAGCGCCTCGGGGTTGGCATACAGCCGGTCACCCAGCAACGGATGCCCGATCGACAGCATGTGCACGCGCAACTGGTGCGAACGCCCGGTGATCGGCGTCAGCTCGACCCGGCAGTGATCTTCGCAGCGCTCCAGCACCCGCCAGAAGGTCAGCGCATGCTTGCCCAGCTCGTGGTCAACCACATGCCGTGGCTTGGTCGGCGGGTCGTAGCGCAGGGGCAGGTCGATGCTGCCGCTGTCCAGCGCCGGTTGGCCCCAGCACAGCGCGGTGTAGGCCTTCTCAGTCTCGCGGTCGTGGAACTGGCGCGACAGCTCGCGGTGGCTGTCGGCATCGCGGGCCAGCAGGATGATCCCGGAGGTTTCCCAGTCCAGGCGGTGGACGATCAGCGCATCCGGGTAGCCGTTTTCCTGCAGGCGGGTGATCAGGCAGTCCTTGTTGTCCTCGGCACGGCCTGGCACCGACAGCAGCAGGGTCGGCTTGTTGATGACCAGGATGGCGGCGTCCTCATGGAGGATCTGCACATTTGACAGCGGCATTGCTAGTTCTCTGTGTAAACCATTGGGGCCGCGTTGCGGCCCATCGCGGGACAAGCCCGCTCCTACAGGATTCGTGTCGTACCTGTGGGAGCGGGCTTGTCCCGCGATGGGCTGCAACGCAGCCCCAATGATCGATACCCGATCAGCGATCAGGCAAGGTGATGTTCAGTTCCAGAATCGAGCAGCTACCCTGGTTTTCCAGCTCGATGTGTACATCGTCGTTACCGATGTTCACGTACTTGCGGATTACCTCGAGCAATTCCTTCTGCAAGGCCGGCAGGTAGTCAGGCTCGCTGCGCTGGCCGCGCTCGTGCGCCACGATGATCTGTAGACGCTCTTTCGCTACCGACGCGCTGCTTTGTTTCTGCCTGCCACGAAAGAAGTCAAAAAGGTTCATGGTTTATTTGCCTCCAAACAGGCGCGCGAAGAATCCTTGCTTCGGCACGTCGATAAAGCGCAGTGGCTTTTCTTTGCCCAACAGACGGTCGACGGTGTCGCTGTAGGCCTGGCCGGCATCGCTCTGGTCGTCGAGGATGACCGGGATACCTTGGTTCGACGCCTTCAGCACGGCCTGCGACTCGGGGATCACGCCCTTGAGCTTGATTGCCAGGATTTCCTCGACGTCGGCGATGCTGAGCATTTCGCCCTTCTCGACGCGCTCGGGGTGGTAGCGGGTGATCAGCAGGTGTTCCTTGATCGGCTCCTCGCCGTTCTCGGAGCGGCGCGACTTGCTCGACAGGATGCCCAGCATGCGGTCGGAGTCTCGTACCGAGGATACTTCCGGGTTGGTCACGACGATGGCCTCGTCGGCGAAGTACATCGCCAGGTGCGCGCCCTTCTCGATACCGGCCGGCGAGTCGCAGATGACGTAGTCGAAGGTTTCCTTCAGCTCCATCAGCACTTTCTCGACGCCTTCCTGGGTCAGCGCGTCCTTGTCGCGGGTCTGGCTGGCGGCCAGCACGAACAGGTTCTCGAGGCGCTTGTCCTTGATCAGGGCCTGCTGCAGGTTGGCCTCGCCGTTGACCACGTTGACGAAGTCGTACACCACGCGGCGCTCGCAGCCCATGATCAGGTCGAGGTTACGCAGGCCCACGTCGAAGTCGACGATGACAGTCTTGTAGCCACGCAGTGCGAGGCCGGTACCGATAGCGGCGCTGGTGGTGGTCTTGCCCACGCCCCCCTTGCCGGAAGTAACGACGAGAATCTTGGCCAAGGTGTTTCACCCCTAAATAAACGGGACGCGAGTCCCTGCAAATACAAAAAACGGCAACGAGAAAAAAGTTGCGCTAAAAATGCCGGCAAGTATCCGTTAAAGACGGGTTATGTTCAACACATCGCCAGACAGGCTTACCTGCACGCCGGCGCCCCACAGGGGGTCGCGCCGCAGCTCTTCGCAGACCCGGTACTGGCCGGCGATGGAAACCAGTTCGGCGGTCATCTGGTAGCAGAAGATACGTGCCTTGGTGTTGCCCTTGATGCCGGCCAGGGCGCGACCGCGCATGGCACCGTACACATGGATGTTGCCATCGGCGAGAAGTTCCGCACCTGGGCTGACCGATCCCACCACCACCAGGTCGCCACCCTGGGCGTAGATCTGCTGGCCGCCACGCACCGGCGTGGTGATGATACGGGTCGGGCGCACTTCCGGCTCGGCCGGCGGTGGCGGCGGCGGTGGGGCCGGCTCTGGCTTCTTGACCTCGGGCTCGGGTTCCAGCGGCCGCTCGCGGGCGCCGGAGGGCGGCAGCACGGGCAGGTCGATGGCGATCGCCGCGGCGATGTCCTCGATGCGGCTGGCGCGGATAGCCAGGGTGCGCAGGCCATGGTGGCGGCAGATGCGCATCAGCCCGGGCAGGTCGATCGCCCCTTCGCTGGCCGGCAGCTTGTCCAGGGCCAGCACCAGGGGCGTGTTGCTGAAGAAGTTCGGAGCCTGGGCCACTTTCGCCGCCAGCTGGCGGTCGAGGGCTTCCAGGTCGTTGCGTCCCAGTTCCAGCACAGTGATGGCGAGCATGCTGCCCTTGAGCTGGAACACGGAGGCGGTGTCGGGTGTGGGGTTTGTGCTCATGGTCTGCATAGACGGCAAGTTGCGAAAAAAGTGCCCTGACTTATAACGATAAGACCGGTTGGCCGCAACCGATGCCGAACCGTTGTAGAATGCCCGGCCTTTGTCTTTCCGGATGCTTCAATGGAACGCCCGCGTTTTCGACCCTATTTCCTCCACCCACGTTTCTGGGGCCTGTGGCTGGGCCTGGGCCTGCTGTGGCTGGTCGTGCAGTTGCCGTACCGCGCCCTGCTGGGGCTCGGCAGTGCCCTGGGCGCCGTGATGTACCGCCTGGCCGGTGAGCGTCGGCGGATTGCCGCGCGCAACCTGGAACTGTGCTTCCCGGAAATGTCCGACGACGAACGGCGGCGTTTGTTGAAGGCCAATTTCGCCTCCACCGGCATCGCCTTCTTCGAAATGGCCATGAGCTGGTGGTGGCCCAAGGCCAGATTGGCGCGCCTGGCGCATATCGAGGGCATCGAACACCTGCAGGCGGCGCAGCAGGCCGGGCAGGGCGCGATCCTCATGGCCGTGCACTTCACCACCCTGGAGATCGGCGCTGCGCTGCTGGGCCAAGCCCACACCATCGACGGCATGTACCGCGAGCACGGCAACCCGCTGTTCGACTTCATCCAGCGCCGCGGCCGCGAACGGCACAACCTCGATTCGCTGGCGGTGGAGCGCGAGGATGTGCGCGGCATGCTCAAGCTGCTGCGTTCGGGCCGTGCGATCTGGTACGCACCCGACCAGGACTACGGCGCCAAGCAGAGCCTGTTCGTGCCGCTGTTCGGCATTCCGGCGGCGACGGTCACCGCTACCACCAAGTTCGCGCGGTTGGGCAAGGCGCAGGTGATCCCGTTCACCCAGAAACGTCTGGAAGATGGCAGCGGCTATCGTCTGGTGGTGCATCCGCCGCTTGCCGACTTCCCGGGGGAGAGCGAGGAGGCCGATTGCCTGCGCATCAACCAGTGGGTCGAAGGCGTGTTGCGCGAGTGCCCGGAGCAGTATCTGTGGGCGCACCGGCGCTTCAAGTCGCGGCCTGAAGGGGCGCCGCGGCTGTACGACAAGAAGAAACGCTGACACACCACCAACCCAGGAACCCTCAATGGCCCCACCCCCGGTAACCGGTCTGATCCTCTCTGGCGGCGGTGCCCGCGCCGCCTATCAGGTCGGCGTCCTGGCCGGCATCGCCGAGTTGCTACCGCCTGGCACGCCGAACCCATTCCCGGTCATCGTCGGCACTTCGGCCGGGGCCATCAATGCCGTCGCCTTGGCCAGTGGTGCCACCCGCTTCGGCGAGGCGATCGAGCGCCTGACCACCTTCTGGCAGAACTTCCGTAGCCACCTGGTGCTGCGCAGCGACTGGCCCGGAGTGATCCGCCAGGCCAGTCGCTTCGTCGGCCACAGCCTGTTGGGCCTGGGTGGCCAGGCACCGGTGGCGCTGCTCGACAGCAGCCCATTGCGCGGCCTGCTGAGTGCGCACCTGAACCTCAAGGGCATCGATCACGCCTTGGCTGCCGAGCAATTACGCGCCGTGGCGGTGACCGCGTTCGGCTACGAGTCGGGGCAGGCGGTGACGTTCTATCAGGGCCGCGGCACCATCGACGCCTGGTTGCGCCACCGACGCATTGGGGTGCCGACCTCCTTGTCGATCAACCACCTGCTGGCCAGCGCGGCGATCCCGTTGCTGTTCGCCCCCGTGCGCCTGGGCGACGAGTACTACGGCGACGGTGCGGTGCGCCAGTCGGCACCGATCAGTCCGGCCCTGCACCTGGGCGCCAGCCGCGTGCTGGTGGTCGGGGTCAGCGGCAACCCGCAGCGCCCGGCATCGCCGATGCCGGCCCAGCGGGTGTTCAGCGGCCAGCAGCCGAGCCTGGCGCAGATCGGCGCGCACATGCTCAACAGTACGTTCATCGACAGCCTCGAGGACGACATCGAGCTGCTGCAACGGCTCAATCACCTCAGCCACCTGTTGCCGGCCCATCTGAATGCACGGCGCCTGGGGTTGGCGCCGATCGAGGTGCTGGTGGTCGCGCCCAGCCAACCGCTGGATGAAATCGCCGCGCGGCACCGGCGCGAACTGCCTTCGGCCTTGCGTACCTTCTTGCGCGGGCCGGGCGCGACGAGGACCAGTGGGGCGGGGGTATTGAGCTACCTGCTGTTCGAGGCCAGCTATTGCAGCGAGCTGATCGAACTGGGGCGTCGGGATGCGCTGGCCAAGCACCAGGAGCTGCGGCAGTTTCTCGGGATATGATCGTGGGAGCGGCCTTGCGGCCCTTTCGCGACGCAAGGCCGCTCCCACACAGGCCGCTTATTCGGCTATCTGCAGCTTGCGCGCCTGGGTATATACGTACCGCACCTTCTCGTACTCGAACGGTGAGTTGAGCTGGCCATAGCGGAAGTTGGTGGTGTAGCGCTTGTCCACCACGCGCAGGGCGAAGATTTCCGGATGGTCGCTGCTGGCTTCGGCCACGTTCAGGTAGTTGATCGCGTCCTCGCCCACATAGTCCACCACCACCCCGGTGGTATCGCGCAGGTTCGACGGTCCCAGCACCGGCAGCATCAGGTAAGGCCCCTCGGGCACACCGTAGAAGCCCAGGGTCTGGCCGAAGTCCTCGTTCTGCTTGGGCAGGCCCATCTTGGTCGCCGGATCCCACAACCCGCCCACGCCCAGTAGCGTGTTGAACATCAGCCGAGCGGTGATTTCCGCCGAGCGCTTGGGCTTGAGCTGCAGCACGCTGTTGAACAGGTTCGGCACATCGCCCAGGTTGCTGAAGAAGTTGCTCACCCCGGTGCGCACGAAGCGCGGGGTGACGTACTGGTAGCCGTTGACCAGCGGCAGCAGCACCCACTGATCGAGGCGGTAGTTGAAGTGGTAGATGCGCCGGTTCACCGATTCCAGCGGGTCGTACACGTTCAGCGCCTCGAGGGTCGAGCGCTCGAACTCGCGCTGGTCCAGGCCGGGGTTGAATTTCAGCTCGCGCAGCGGGTCGATGAAGCCGTCCGCCTCCGGCGCCAAGGGCGCGGCAGTTACCTGTGGGTCGGCTTCGATGACGCTGGTGCGGGGCGCGACTTCCTGCGCCAGGGCAGTGCCGGTCGCGCACAGGGCAGTGACGAGAAGGAGTTTGTTAACCACGGAAGAACTCCAGCATGGCGTCGCTGTTGACGCGGTAGTTGAGGTTGCCGCAATGGCCGCCATGGGGGTACAGGGTCAGGCGCTCGCCGAACACCTTGCGCAGGAATCCGATGTCGCCTGGGCCGAGAATGACGTCGTCGGCGTTGTGCATCACGGCGATCTTCGAACTGCTGCGCAGATAGTCCTCGAGGGCATACAGGCTGACCTGGTTGATCAGTTGCAGGATGCTGTTGCCATCGGTGCGGGCGCGCCACATCGGGATCACTTGCTCCGTGAGGTAGCAATCGAAATCGCACTGCAGGGCGCGCTTGAAGAAAGGCTCCAGGCTGGTGCCCTCGGTGATCGGGTATTTCGGCGGGGTGATCAGGCCGCGGCGGTTGATCAGGTCGGAGGTGAAGGCGATGTCGGCGGCCGAGAAGCGGAACGAGGTGCCGATGAGCATGGCCATCTGTTCGTTGGACAGGTGCTGGCGCGACTGCTGGAAGTCGTACAGCAGGGCGTCGTTGAGGTCGATGTAGCCCTTTTCCTGGAAGTAGCGGGTGAGCTTGGCGAGCATCAACTCGTAGAACGTGGTGCTGCGGTCGATGCCTTTGACCTGGGTCTGTACCAGCTTGTCGAGGTTGTTGATCGAGGTGTACAGGTTGACCGGTGGATTGAGCAGCAACACACGCTTGAAGTTGAAGCTGCGCCGGGTCTCGTCGAGGTGGCTGACGAATGCCGCATCCAGGGCGCCGAGGCTGTAGCCGGTGAGGTAGAACTCGCTGACCGGCAGGCGCGCATGTTGCGCGCGGATCGCCTGCATCACGTGGTAGAGGTCCTTGGCGTCTTCCTGGCTGACGCCGGGCGTGGCGAACCGCGAGGCGGCGCTCATGAAGTCCCAGCTGGTGGGCGAGGACAGTTGCACCACATGGAAGCCGGCCTGGTAGAAGAGCTTCTTGAGGTATTCGTTGATGCTGCTGGTGTAGGGCGCGCCGGTGCCGGCGATGATGAACATCAGCGGCGCCTCGCGGTCCTGGCGGGCCAGGCGGTACTTGAGCTTCTTCACCGGCCAGAAATTGTCGGGCAGGGTTAACTCGCGCTCCGGTCTCAGGTTCAGGCTGTAGTCGGCCTGGGTGATGTCATCGTCGCTGGGCAGGGTCGGGCGCTGATCCGGCGGTGTGGTGGCGATGGTCGCCTCGAACGGGTTGGTCAGCGGATAGCCATAGCTTGCGGCGTCGATATCTCGCGCTGAAGCGGCCGTAGCCAGTAGCAGGCCGCCAAGAAGAGCGGCTAGGCGCCAAGGTCGAAGCATGTAGTCCCCCAGGGAAAAGCAAGCAAGGTCGTGCGATACGCAGGCTAGGACCACGGGCGTCATGGCAAAGTTGCCAAGGTGGCGCGGCCTTTGTTGCGCCAGTTATTGCCACGCCAGTCTGTGGCGGGGCGGATTTGTTCTCTGCAACATAGCTGCACGGGTGCGATTTTGCCTTACATCCGCCCTTGGGCGATCATGCAAACTTATCTTTACCGCTTTTGGAGAAAAGGATGTCTCGAACCGTTCCAGTGGTTGCCGTGCTGCTGATCCTGGCTGTCTGGTTGGCCGCGAGCTTCGGCGTGCGCTACGGGCTGATGGAGGACGGACAGTGGGTCGGGCTGTGCGCGGGGCCGGGGCAGTACTGGCAGTGCCAGGCGCGGTCGATGCTGGGTTTGACCATTCATTTTCAGTTAATGGCCTGGACCGGGTTGGCGCTGGCGTTGGTGGCGCAGTGGGTATCGGGGCGGGTAGGGACTTGGCTCGCGGGGTTGGCATTGGTGTTCGGCGTGCCTGCGCTGGTGTTGTATACGGCCAGCATCGCGGTGTTCGCCGTGGTGCTGGCTGGGTTGCGGTTGGTGAGGGCTCGTCGGAAGGTCTAGGGTAGGGCGAACATCTCAAGCCCGGCACAGCCGCCAACTCCGCCATAAGGCCAGTGTCATCACCACCCCGACAAGCGCCCAGCCCCAGGCCTGCTGGTTCTCCAGCCCTTCGCGGTACAACTGCGGCAGTACCCCGACACCGACGATGCTGGCCAGCAGGGCCACCTCGGCCCGCGACGCCACTACCGGCCGCAAGGCATACAGCAGCGCCGGCAATGCCAGCGCGGCGGTCGGAAAGCTGCGATAGCGCGGGTCGAATACCATCGCCAGCATGCTCACCGCCGCGGCGAACCCTGCCGCCAACAGCAGCCAGCCGGCGCGGGCCTGCAGCCAGGCGAACAGCCGCTCGCGCCAGCCATCACGGTGCGCAAGGCCCAGCAGTCCATGCATCAACACCAGCAGGTTCAGCCCCACCAATGCCAGCGCCCACGCCCATTCGCCAGCAAACCGCGCATGGGTACGCATCAGCTCGCCCCACAAGCCCAGGCAGGCCGTACCGAACGCCGCCAACAACGGCATCAGTAGTGCAGCACCGGTGCTGGCAGGGCGCCCTGCCAGCCACAGCATTGCCAGCATCAGCGCGGCACTGGCCAGCAGCCAGCGCGGCCAGTACTGCAGGTCGCTCACCGGCCCCTCGAGCACGCCCTTGTCCTGGCGGTCGGCATCGTACAGGCCCCAGTAACCCCCCACCGCACCCTCGCTGGCGCGTTTCCATGGCTGGTCGAACGCTTCGATCAGGTTGTAATCCCAGCCATTGGCTTCGGCCATGGCCACGAAACCGCGGATGAAGCGGGCCTCGTTGACTCGGCTGGGAACGGCGGTCTCGCGTTGCCGGCCTTCGCTGGGCCAGCCGGTCTCGCCGATGAAGATGCCCTTGGGCGCGAAACGCGCGCCGAAGGTGCGCCGCACCTCGCCGACATGGGCCAGGGCATCGTCGATGCCACGTGGGTCGTCCTCCCAGTAGGGCAACAGGTGGATGGTCAGGAAGTCCACCGCTGGCGCCACCTGCGGGTGCTGCAACCAGAATTCCCAGACGTCGGCGTAGGTCACCGGCACCTTGACCTGGCTTTTCACCTTGGCGATCAACGCCGCCAGGCGATCGCCGGTGACTTCCTTGCGCAGCAGTGCCTCGTTGCCGACGATCACCGCGCTGACCACGTCGGGATTGGCATTCGCGGCGGCGATCAGCAGGTCCACTTCCTTGTCGGTGTCGACCGGGTTGGCGTTGACCCACGCTCCCAGCATTACCTTCAGGCCATGCTTGCGCGCCAGCGCGGGAATTGCCTCAAGACCGGTCATCGAGTAGGTGCGGATGCACTTGAATCGCTCGCTCAGCAGCGCCAGGTCGGCGTCCATGCGCGCCGGGCGCAGGCGAAATGGCTGGTCGAACGGCGACTGGTCCTTGTCGAAAGGGGTGTACGAGGCGCACTGCAACTTGTGCGTGGGGCTGGCTGCGTCAGCCAGGTGCACCGGCTTGCCGAGGCCGTACCAGAGCGTCGCCAGGGCCAACAGGGCAACCAGGCAGGCCAACAGGTAAGGCGGCGACTTCAGGCGGGAGGGGGAGGGCATGGGCGATCCATCGTCAGCGCAAAACGATAGATAGTAGCCCGGCGCCAAAGCTTTGGCATGCAAGTATCGCGCAGGCCAGGGTACGAGAATGCCGTTAATGGCACAGTGCTGTCGCAAAGGGTTCGATTAAGGGTCGCAGTCAGAGCAGGTCGCAGGAGGTTGCAGGCAGATGATGGGGCCTCCAAGACCTGACGAGGGAATGCTTTGATGGCTACTTTTACAAAAATACGCCGTTTCCTGGGCGCGGGTACCGCCCTGGTATTGGCCATGAGCACTGCACAAGCAATGGCCAAGGAAGTAAGCATTGGTTATGTGGACGGTTGGGCCGATAGCGTGGCGACCACCAACGTGGCCGCCGAAGTGATCAAGCAGAAGCTCGGCTACGACGTGAAGCTGCAGGCGGTGGCCGCCGGGATCATGTGGCAGGGCGTGGCGACCGGCAAGCTCGATGCGATCCTGTCCGCCTGGCTGCCGGTTACCCACGGCGAGTACTGGGCCAAGAACAAGGACAAGGTGGTCGACTACGGGGCCAACTTCAAGGACGCGAAGATCGGCCTGATCGTGCCGGAGTACGTCAAGACCCAGAGCATCGCCGACCTCAAGACCGACGACGGCTACAAGCAGCAGATCATCGGTATCGACGCAGGCTCGGGCGTGATGATCAAGACCGACCAGGCGATCAAGGACTACGACCTGGGCTACAAGCTGCGTGCCAGCTCCGGCGCGGGCATGACCACCGAGTTGGGCAAGGCCTACGCCAAGCAGCAGCCGATCGTGGTCACCGGCTGGGTGCCGCACTGGATGTTCGCCAAGTGGAAGCTTAAGTTCCTGGACGATCCGAAAGGCGTGTATGGCGCGGCCGAGACCGTCAATAGCATCGGTAGCAAGGAACTGGACAAGAAGGCCCCGGAAGTGGCCGAGTTCCTGAAGAAGTTCCAGTGGCAGTCCAAGGATGAGATCGGCGAGGTGATGCTGGCGATCCAGGACGGCGCCAAGCCGGAAGCGGCGGCCAAGGATTGGGTGGCCAAGCATCCGGAGCGGGTCAAGGAGTGGACGGGCAAGTAAGCACGTAATTCCCCTGTAGGAGCGGGTTTACCCGCGAATAGGCCGGGCCCGCCGGCTAATATCGCTTAGGCGTTCACCGTAGCCGCCGCCACCGCATTCGCGGGTAAACCCGCTCCTACAGGGATCTGTGCAAGCTGTTTTATTACGCAATCGGTAAAACACCGTTGCATCTAAGACTAAGGTCGTCTGGTTGGCGTCCAACGGCAGCATAAAGTGACAGTGGGTTCTCCCTGATCTGTGCTGCTAGGACAAAAACAATGAACGACAGCATTTACCTCTCGATACAAAACAGCCCGCGCTTCAAGGAGCTGGTCAGCAAACGTGAACGGTTCGCCTGGATTCTCTCGGCGATCATGCTCGGCCTGTACTGCGCCTTCATCCTCCTCATCGCCTACGGTCCTCAGATTCTGGGCGCCAAGCTCAGCCCTGAGTCGTCGATTACCTGGGGCATTCCCCTGGGCGTCGGCCTGATCCTCTCGGCATTCGTCCTGACCGCCATCTACGTGCGCCGCGCCAACGGCGAATTCGATGAGCTGAACAAGGCCATCCTCGAGGAGGCACAACAATGATTCGCCATTCCAAAGCCCTGGCCGCACTGGCCTGCAGCGTCTTCGCACCCGCCCTGTGGGCTGCCGATGCCCTGACCGGCGAGGTGCAGAAACAACCCCTGAACGTGTCGGCGATCGCCATGTTCGTGGCCTTCGTCGCCTTCACCCTCGGCATTACCTACTGGGCCTCCAAACGCAACAAGTCCGCGGCCGACTACTACGCGGCCGGTGGCAAGATCACCGGCTTCCAGAACGGCCTGGCGATTGCCGGTGACTACATGTCGGCAGCGTCCTTCCTGGGTATTTCCGCCCTGGTGTTCACCTCTGGCTACGACGGCCTGATCTACTCCATCGGCTTTCTGGTCGGCTGGCCGATCATTCTCTTCCTGATCGCCGAGCGCCTGCGCAACCTGGGCAAGTACACCTTCGCCGACGTTGCTTCGTACCGCCTGGGGCAGAAGGAAATTCGTACCCTGTCGGCCTCCGGTTCGCTGGTGGTGGTGGCGTTCTACCTGATCGCCCAGATGGTCGGTGCCGGCAAGCTGATCGAGCTGCTGTTCGGCCTCGACTACCACGTCGCGGTCATCCTGGTGGGTATCCTGATGTGCCTGTACGTGCTGTTCGGCGGCATGCTGGCGACCACCTGGGTACAGATCATCAAGGCCGTGCTGCTGCTCTCCGGTGCCAGCTTCATGGCGCTGATGGTGATGAAGCACGTCGGCTTCGACTTCAACACGCTGTTCTCCGAGGCGATCAAGGTGCACGCCAAGGGCGAGGCGATCATGAGCCCGGGCGGCCTGGTCAAGGACCCGATCTCGGCGTTCTCCCTGGGCCTGGCGCTGATGTTCGGTACCGCAGGCCTGCCGCACATCCTGATGCGCTTCTTCACCGTCAGTGATGCCAAGGAAGCGCGCAAGAGCGTGCTCTACGCGACCGGCTTCATCGGCTACTTCTACATCCTGACCTTCATCATCGGCTTCGGCGCGATCCTGCTGGTCAGCACCAACCCAGACTTCAAGGACGCCGCCGGCGCCCTGCTGGGCGGCAACAACATGGCGGCGGTGCACCTGGCCGATGCCGTGGGTGGCAGCATCTTCCTCGGCTTCATCTCGGCCGTGGCCTTCGCCACCATCCTGGCGGTGGTCGCCGGTCTGACCCTGGCCGGTGCCTCGGCGGTTTCCCACGACCTGTACGCCAGCGTCTGGCGCAAGGGCAAGGCCAACGACAAGGACGAGATCCGTGTGTCGAAGATCACAACCGTCGCCCTCGGCGTGCTGGCGATCGGCCTGGGTATCCTGTTCGAGAAGCAAAACATCGCATTCATGGTCGGCCTGGCCTTCTCCATCGCCGCCAGCTGCAACTTCCCGGTGCTGCTGCTTTCGATGTACTGGAAGAAACTGACCACCCGCGGCGCCATGATCGGCGGCTGGCTGGGCCTGGTGAGTGCGGTGACGCTGATGATCCTCGGCCCGACCATCTGGGTGCAGATCCTCGGTCACGAGAAACCGATCTACCCGTACGAGTACCCGGCGCTGTTCTCGATGATCATTGCCTTCGTCGGTATCTGGTTCTTCTCGATCACCGACAAGTCCAAGGCAGCCGATGAAGAACGTGCGCTGTTCTTCCCGCAGTTCGTGCGTTCCCAGACTGGCCTGGGCGCCAGCGGAGCAGTCTCTCACTGACCTGTTCTAGCGCTTGACCAAAACGCCCCGTCTGCCGGGGCGTTTTGCTGTCTGGGCGTTACTCGAAGCGGCTTCGTTGGGAAATTTCAACAATTCGCTCAGAGGGTTCCCGTATTTTCTATGTGGGTAAATGCGAATAATCCGCCCTGTCAACGGCACTTCGCCTGATTGACTGTCAATCAACGCTGATGTCTACAGGTTTCCAGGAGATTTATTCGTGAAAGCACTCATGCTCGCACTTCCCCTCGCTGCGCTCATTGCCGGCCCGGCCATGGCCGAAGACCCGATCGAGAAGCAAGTCTTGGTCACCGCCACCATTCCGACGGCTGCTTTCTATGTCGAGCCGGTCGGCGGCAACTGGATGAATGACCCACAAGACATGGCCTGGAACTCGTTTCAAGGCAGCCTGAACCCAATCCGCAAGCAGCTGCAGGCCAAGAGCACCATCGGCCCGATCACGGCCCACCTGCTGTCGCCAGCGGTGGTCAGCAGTGGTGTGGACGCCATCGACCTGGACGTCAAAATCGGTGACACCGTACTGACCACCAGTGCTACCGAGATTCTGACCGACGTCCAGGCTGCCCCCGGTGCGGTCGTCGACTTCGAAGTGACCCCACAGGTGCCGGCGGGCGGCTATCAGCCCGGTAGCTACCAGGGCCTGGTCAGCATGATGTTCGAAACCGCCGCACCCTGATCTGGCTGCATACCTTCCTTTTCATCCGTCGTTACCCACCTTTGCCCCCTGGCCACGCCTGGGGGTGAAGGCGGGTCTCGTCTGCAGGTACGGTAATGCCCCTTTTCTCTCCTACGAAATCCTTGCTGCTCGCAGCAAGCCTTGCGGTGCTGCCGGCAGCAGCCGAGCCTGCGGCTCCCGCCATGGGCGTGGTCAGTCTGGCCCAGGGCCTGCCGCGCGAATTCGAAGAACACTTTTTCGACGTGCCCCTGGCGGTGCGGGTCGACCTCGATGGCCGATACCTGGGCGATGCCATGGTCGTGCTCAGCCGCGACGAGCGCGTGCAATTGCTGGAATTCACCGACCACTACGACAGCCGTGAGCCAGAGACCCTGCGTCGCCGTTGGCAGGAGCGCCTGGCGACGGGGCGCCCACTGGGTAGCTGCGAGGAAGATTGCCCGGACGGGCTGCGGGCCATTCACTACAGCTTGGTCAATTCGCAGTTGTCGCTGCTGACCCATGCCGCCGAACGGGGTGGTGACGCCCCGCGTTACCATACCTTGCCGGAGCAGGGCAGTGGCATGCTGCTGCGTAACCAGCTCAACATGGTCAGCGATGGCCGCGACACCAGCGGCATGTACGCATTGCAGGGCCAGGCCAGCCTGGGCCAGTGGACGACCCTGGCCGATGCCCAGGCCGACAGAGGCAGCATCGGTGGCCAGCGAACCCGCCATCGGGTAAGCCAGCTGTACGCCGAGCGCCTGCATGACGAACATTTTTTTCGCCTGGGCTATTTCACCCCCGGCGCCCAAGGCCTCACACGTCAGCCACGGCTGCTGGGGCAAAGTCCCGATACCACGCTCGGGGTCATGTATGGCAGCAGCGACAGCCTGTTGATCGACAATGGCCAGCCCAGCTCCACGCCAATCTACGTCACGCCCAACCGCCCTGGCGTGGTGGAGATCTACCGCAACGGTGTGTTGATCAACAGCCAGGCGGTGCAGGCCGGCTTGCAGGCGCTGGACACCCGGGTGCTGCCTGGCGGCATCTACCAGGTGGAAGTACGCCTGCTCGAAGATGGCCAGGAAACTTCGCGCACCGACGAATTCGTCTACAAGCCCAGCATTTGGCGCAACCCCGACAGTCGCTGGCGCTACAACCTGTACCTGGGACAGCAGACCAGCCTGTTGAGCAACTGGGACGACCAGCATGAAGACAGCCTCAGCGCCGGCGTCTTGACCAATTACCTGTTGCACCCGCGTGCGGTCCTTGGCCTCTCCCTGCAGCAAGTCGACGAGGCGCTGCAATACGGCACTTCGCTGGATTGGGACGTGCTCGATCGCCTCAAGTTCTACGGCAACGTCTACCGCACCGAGAACCAGGGCAATGGCTATGACGTACAGGCCATCCACAGCCACGACCTGGGCTCGCTGGTGTTCAGCCATAGCCGTTCATGGCTGGAGACGGTCAGCCGGGCAACCCATAGCCAGGTGGTCCGCTATAGCGAACAGAGCCAGACCTCTATGCTGCTCACGCGCCGGCTGAACAATCGCAGTACCGCGACCGTGCGCCTGTCCCACAGCTCCGGTGCCGCCGATGGCCTGGGGCTCGACCTGGGTTGGTCCTATTACGGCAAGCTGTTGGGTTCCGACGCCAACTGGCGCCTCAGCCTGTTCGACCGCCCGGGCACGCGCAGCAGTGGCGATGCGCGCAGCCGTGGCGTCAATCTGGCGCTGAGCATGAGCCTGGGCGATCCGGGCGAGCGCATTGCCGCCAGTATCGGCAGCCGCACCGCCTACGATGGCGGGCGCGACCACAACGCTTCGCTGTCCTACCAGCGCGATGTCGAGCTGGGTGCGCTGCGCAGCGTGGGCGCCTTGACCACGGTAGACCGCTACGGCGCAGGGTTTGGCGGTAACGCTCAATTCGAAGGTCAGCTTTTGCAGGGTGACGCGTATGCCCAGAGTTCTTCCTACAACGGCCGCATCAGTGGCGGCCTGAACCTGCAAAGCATCGTCGCCGTGGGGGCGGGCAAGGTCGCCGTCACCGGGCAATACCTGCCCCACGATGCCGGGCTGATCGTGGATGTCGAAAGCGACATCGACGACCTGCAACTGCGCGCCGATGGCGAGCATGGCCTGAGCGCCACCTTGCACCCGGGGCGCAACCTGGTGCCGGTGAGTGCTTACAAAGCCGGCTATGTGCAGTTCGACCTCGGGCAGGACGAGGCTGCGGCGGTGATCCAGCCGACCAGTCTGGACTACCACCTCAACCGTGGCGCGGTGGCGTATCGCACCTTGCGCGTCATGCGCACGGTGACGGTACTCGGCCGGTTGCTCGATAGCCGTGGGCAGCCGATGCACGGGGCGCAGGTGATCAACCACGCCAGTCGCAGCGTGAGCGAGGCGGGTGGGCATTTTGCGGTGGAAATGAGCGAGTCGCAGCCCACGCTGGAGGTGCGCAAAGGGGAACGGCCCTGTGTCTGCTGGAACTGGATCTCGAGCGATTGACCCGTGAGGGCGATGTGTTGTTGGCAGGGGATGTGGCGTGCAGGTCCGAGGGCATGGCGAAGGTGCAGGCGACGGTAAGGGGAAACGATACGTGAAAAGGTTCAACACCTACTGCTTGGCACTCTGGCTTGCATTGCTAGGTGCCGGCTGGCCGCAGCTCGGCAGTGCGGCTGAGGTCGATGTGCGACTGCGCTATCGCGGTGACCCTGCGGGGCAATTTGAAAATGTTACGCCCCCGGCGGCCTTTTGCGCGGTCTGGCCATCCCACTGCCGGTCCTCCTACGGCCTGTATGTGGTCGACTTACCGATCACCTACCAAAAGAAAAATACCAATACCCTCACCAGCGGTGATCGTGACCGCCATTACCTGCAGTTGCCGGCAGAGCGAACCGTGGACGTGGTCAATGAATCGGGCCGGCGTTACCAGCTCGACTTCAGCATTACCGACGTTAGCCAGCGACTGGGTTTCCTGTCCGGAAGGATGAGGGGGGGCGATGTAACAGGCGGATGCTCGCTTCAGTACGCCATCAGCAACGCCGTGCGCCTCCAGTACCTGTGGCAAATCAGGCAACCTGCGTCCCCTCAGCCATGCCTTGCCGTTCCGTGGAACGCTGAGGTGTCGGTCACGCAGTTCGGCATTCGATACAGGCTGATCATGTCCCGGCGGCCTATCGGGATGCCGCAAGGCATCTATCGCGGCTCCGTGGATTACAGCATTGGCCCGGGTGGGGACTTCGACTTCGGTGATGAGGTCACCCACCTCAGCGACACGCGCCTGACGGTCAATTTCGAACTGGATGTGCAGCACGACCTTTACCTGGAGTTCCCGGCCGGATCCGACCGCGCCGTGCTCGAACCCCCAGGGGGGTGGAAGGCCTGGCTCGGTGGGCGCGGGGCACCGAGCAAGCTCTCGCGCGACATGCCATTGCGCATCTGGACCTCGGGGCCTATCCGGGTCTACAAGCGATGCGAATACGAATTGGGCGACCAATGCGGCATTCGTGAAAACGCAGGGCACCTGGTGGGCGTGGACGTCTCGCTCAGCCTGCCGGCGGCTTGCAGCACAACGGCAGCGCCATCGACCGGCTGGCGATCCCGACCCGCCAGCCCGCTGCGCTGCTCCTCGAGCCGGTCGACAGGGTTTGGAAACACGCCGGGCAACTGCATTTCGAGGTGGCAGGCAGCAATGTGCCGCCCATGCTGGCCCATCCGGGCAGCCGCTACGAGGGGCTGGTTACCGTGGTGTTCGAGGCCGAGCTATAGGTTCGGTTTGTCATTAGGAAATTTCGACATTCGATTGGGAAGCTTCCTGCAGATTGCGTGAGCAGAGTGTGATCACAATGCGCGGGATGATGTTGATTGGCTATCAATGAGGATGGTCTTGGAGAATGAACGGATGAAGCTGCTGCGCATGCTGTGCCTCGCGCTGGCGCCTTGCCTGGCCCAGGCAGGACCGGAGCTCAACGTCGGCGGGCTATACGATTACCTGGATGACGGCAAGAGCACCTTGCTCAAGCGCATCCGCAACGGCGGCGATGCCACGGCCTTCGTCAAGGTCAGCGTGGTCGAACTGGTCTACGAAGGCGACGGCCCGCCCCGCGAAGTGCCCTTGGACGGGCAGGCCATGACCCAGCGTGGCCTGGTGGTAAGCCCCGCGCGGCTGATCGTACCGGCCCGCGGCATGCAGGCAGTGCGCCTGCTGTACCGGGGGCAACGCGACCGGGAGCGTTACTACCGCCTGCGGTTCATTCCGGTATTGCCCGAAACGGGCGATGGCTTCGCGGTGGACGATCAGCAAGCGCAAGACTACCGGGACAAGCTCAAGGCCGGCGTCAACCTGCTGGCGGGCTACGGCACGCTGTTGTTCGTGCGCCCGGCCGACACCCAGTACCAGACCGCGGTAAGCCGTAAAGCCGGCGCCTTGACCGTCAGTAACCAAGGCAACTCGACCGTGATCCTCGACCGTTTTCGCCAATGCCAGAGCCGCGACGAGCTGTGTGAAACGGCCACCAAGCACCATCTGCTGCCCGGTCGTAGCCGCCAGTTCCAGGGCGAGGCTGCCAAGGTGCATCAGTTCGAGCTGCACGAAGGCGGCCGCCGCAAAGCCATGGCGCTGGAGGGTTGACCTCCGGTGTATCGAACTGTCAGCCAAGCGAGGTGATGCATGAAACGCGTATTGGTGGTCGACGACCACCCTTTCATCCGGGCCACGGTGTGCACGCTGCTGCGCCAGGAGCACCTGGATATCGTCGGCCAGACCGACAATGGTAGGGACGCAGTGCGCATGGCGCGAGAGCTGGCACCGGACATCATCATCCTCGACATCAGCCTGCCGGGGCTCGATGGCATGGAGGTCATCGCGCGGGTCAATCGCCTGCAGCGGCCGGTCAAGACCTTGGTGCTGACCTCGCATCAGGCCGAAGCCTACTGCTTGCGCTGCATCCAGGCCGGGGCCGCCGGGTTCGTCTCCAAGACCAACGATCTGGACGAATTGAACAAGGCCGTGCGCGCCGTGCTGTCGGGGTTCACCTACTTCCCGAACGTGGCGCTGAGCTCGGTGAACAGCCTGGAACGTCACGCCACCGACGCCAACCGCATTGCCCGTCTCAGCGACCGCGAGTTGATGATTCTGCAGCACCTGGCCCGTGGCATGAGCAACAAGGCCGTCGGTGATGCCATGTTGCTCAGCAACAAGACCGTCAGTACCTATAAGGGGCGTCTGCTGGAAAAGCTGTGCCTCAAGTCGCTCATCGACCTGGCGGATTTCGCTCGTCGCAATCAACTGATCTGAACCGTGCGTGCAATCTGGCTGCTGTTGGTGTGCTGCGTGTTTCCCTTGGCCGGCCTCGCTGGGCCGCTGTTCCATGGTCGTGCGGTGTTCGAGGAGCCGTATGCCGAACCGACCAGTGGTGACTTGCGCTGGCTGTGGCGCCAGCGGGTGTTGCGCCTTGGGGTGTTGGCCAACGACCAGCCGCCGCTGGACATCCTCGGCAACGGGCGGGCCTATGAAGGCATAACAGCCGATTATGCGGGGCTGGTGGCCGAGCACTTGCGCCTGGACATGCAGGTGCGCGTGTTCGACTCCTTCGAAGCGGCGGTCGCGGCGTTGCGCGAGGGCACGGTCGATCTGCTGGGTTCGGTCACCACGCAGCAGGCGCAACAGGCTGGCTTGCGCCTGTCGCCGACCTACGCTGAAGACCTTCCGGTGTTGCTGGCCAAGGAACATGCGCGGGTCGGCGAGGGCGCCGAACCGCTGCGCCTGGTGATGGTCGAGGGCTATCGCACACCCGAGCAGGTCGATCAGTACTTCCCACAGGCCAGCCTGCAGGTACATCCCACCGCGTTCAGTGCCCTGGCCGCGCTGGCCCTCGGCCAAGCCGACCTGTACCTGGGCAATGCGCTCGTCGCACGCTACGTGCAGGGGCGCCGCCCGTTCAGCGCAATCGAGGAAGTCGGCGATGCGCCCCTGCCGGGCCAGGGGGTCGGCTTTGCCATGCTCGACACCGGCACACCCCTGCCGCGGCTGGTGAACGCGGTGCTGGAGGATGTCAGCAAGGAACAGCGCGCACGCATCCAGGCGCGGTGGAGCCCGCTGGCGGGTGTGGCCCGTTCAGATCAAAGGGTCCAGTTGAGCGAGGATCAGCAGCGCTGGCTGGCTGACAACCCCAGGGTGCGGGTGTTGGTGGACGACCAGTTACTGCCGCTGAGTTACCGCGACAGCAAGGGCCAGTTGCATGGCCTCACTCTGGACGTACTGCAGTTGATCACCCGGCGTACGGGCCTTGAATTCGACGTGCAGGCGGGGGCAGGCGTTGAGCAGATGATCGAGCAGGTAGTCCAGGGCCAAGCGCACCTGATAGCCGGGCTTCCCCACAGCGATAGCCTGGCGCAGCGCCTGGGTTTCAGTCGCGCCTATCTCGGTGCTTCGCGGGTGCTGGTCAGTCGTACGGGCGCCGAGGCGCCGACCAGCCTCGAGCAACTGGTCGGACGGCAGGTGGCGCTGGTATGGGGCAGCGCCATGGTCGAACTGTTGCGCGAACGTTACCCTCAGGTGCAGCAAACCCTGCTTCACGGCCCGTTGGAGGCCCTGCACGCGGTCGCCGAAGGCCGCGTCGACGCCGCCCTGCTGGCCTTGGATGACGCTCGCGCGCTGGTTGCCCGTTGGTACCCGGGGCAATTGCAGATCAGTGCCAGCCTGGCGCTGCCGCCCGCGTACTTTGCCTTCGCCAGTACGCGAGGCGCCAGCGAGCTGCTGGGCATCATCGACAGCGCGCTGCTAAGCCTGACGCCGCACGAGACCGGCGCGTTGGTACGCCGTTGGCGCAACCCGATGATCGTCCCCGACAGTGCCTGGTCGCGTTACCGGGCCAGGTGCTGTTCGGCTTCGCCATTGCCACCTGCCTGTTGCTCATTGCTTCGTTGTGGATTCGCTACCTGCGCAGGCTTCAGGTGCGATTGCGGCGGGCCAGGCGTGCCGCGGATGCGGCCAACCAGGCCAAGACCGAGTTCCTCGCCACCATCAGCCATGAGATACGCACCCCGCTGCATGCCGTGCTGGGCATGCTCGAGCTGGCCCAACGCAAGGCCGCCCACGGTGTGGCCGACCGTCAGGCCCTCGAAGTGGCCACCGAGGCGGCGCGCGGGCTGAAGGAACTGATCGGTGACATCCTCGACATCACCCGCATCGAGACCGGCCACCTGCAGCTTTCGCCGCAGCGAGTACGGGTGAACGAGCTGGTGGGACGGGTCGTGCAGCTGTTCGAACAATTGGCCCGTGGCAAAGGCCTCGAACTGCAGATGCAGCTGAGCGGAGCGGTGGGAGCCGAGGTCATGCTCGACCCCCTGCGTTTCAAGCAGGTGCTGGCCAACCTGCTGAGCAACGCGATCAAATTCACCCAGCGCGGGCGCATCGTGGTCAGTGTGCAGGCCCAGCAGGCAGACGGACAGCTCGATCTCGTGCTGCGGGTCAAGGACAGCGGCGTGGGCATACCCGCCAGCGAGCTGGCGGCGCTCGGCCAGCCATTCCGGCAAGCCAGCAACCACTGCCAGTCGCCGCGCACGAGCACCGGTCTGGGCCTGAACATCAGCCGCAGCCTTTGCCAGCTGATGGGCGGCCAGTTGTGCGTGCGCAGCACGTTGGGGGAAGGCACCGAGGTGCATGTGCAGCTCAAGTTGGCACTGCTGCCGGGTGCCGCAGAATCGTCTGGCCCACCCGCGCCCTCGGCGGATGTCGAGCCGGGTGTGCGCCTGCGGGTATTGGTGGTGGACGATTACCCGGCCAATCGGCAATTGCTGGAGCAGCAGCTGGATTATCTCGGGCATCAGGCCCGGGTCGCGGAGGATGGAGCCCAGGCCTTGCGCCTGTGGCTCAAGGAGCCTTTCGATGTCGTCATCAGTGATTGCAACATGCCCAAGCTCGATGGCCACGGTCTGGCCCGTGCCATGCGCATGCATGAGCGGCGCCATGGCCGACCGCGCTGCCGGCTGATTGGCTTGACCGCCAACGCCCAGGAAGTGGATCGCAAACGTGGTTGTGCGGCCGGGATGGATGACTGCCTGTTCAAGCCCCTGGATCTCGACAGCCTGACCCAGGCCCTTGCCAGTGCACGGCGTGCGCTGGACGCCAGCGCCAACGGCGTGATGCTTGACCTTGCGCACTTGAGGCATCTGCTCGACAACGACGAAGCCGCGCTCAGGTCCTTGCTCGGCGACTTGCATGCCAGTAACCGCGAAGACTTGCAGCAGCTGAAAGGCCTCAGCGATTCGCCCACTGCCGTCGCCGGGTTGGCGCACCGCATCAAGGGTGGTGCCCGCATCGCCGGCATCGAGGCCCTGGTGGCCTCGTGCGAGCAGGTAGAGCGTTGTTGCCATGCCGAGCCCTTCGACCGCGCTGCGTTCAACCTGGCGCTCCGCGCCTTGGAGAGCGCCATGGGCTGCCTCGACCGGCAACTGGAGCGCCAGGTTGGGCGCAGCGTGGCAGGGTCATATCATGCCGAGTAACAACAGCACCAGCAGGATCACCAGCACCACGCCGACGATACCTGAAGGGCCGTAGCCCCAACTGCGCGAGTGCGGGAAGACCGGTAAGCCACCAATCAACAGCAGGATCAGGATGATGATGAGGATCGTGGTCATGAGGAAGTCCTTGCGTGGTTGAGGGTCAAGGGCCTGATGTCGCTGGCCTCTTGATAATTCCGACTGGCGCCGCTTGGGAAAGATTCCATTTGTGTCTTGTCTGTGCGGGCCTCTTCGCGGGTAAACCCGCTCCTACAGGGATCTCGCTGCAACTGTAGGAGCGGCGGTGCGGCGATCCGATTTACCCGCGAAGAGGCCCGCACAGACAAGAGGAGTCATGGCTGCCCATTCACTACCCTGATGAATCCTGCTTCGGTCCCAAGCCTTGTTTAGACTCGAACCACACCCCACAAGACAAGGCCCTGCCACCATGCAAAACCGCATCATGATCACCGGCGCCGGTTCCGGCCTCGGCCGCGAGATCGCCCTGCGCTGGGCGCGCGAGGGCTGGCGTCTGGCATTGGCCGACGTCAACGAGGACGGCCTCGGTGAGACCTTGGAGCAGGTTCGCGCCGCCGGTGGCGATGGTTTCATCCAGCGCTGCGACGTGCGCGACTACAGCCAGCTCACTGCACTGGCCCAGGCCTGCGAGGCGAAGTTCGGTGGCATCGATATCATCGTCAACAATGCCGGTGTCGCCTCGGGCGGCTTCTTTGCCGAGCTGTCGCTGGAGGACTGGGACTGGCAGCTCGCGGTCAACCTGATGGGCGTGGTCAAGGGCTGCAAGGCGTTCCTGCCGTTGCTCGAGCGCAGCAAGGGGCGCATCGTCAATATCGCCTCCATGGCCGCGCTAATGCAGGGGCCGGGCATGAGCAACTACAACGTCGCCAAGGCCGGCGTGCTGGCGCTGTCGGAAAGCCTGCTGGTCGAGCTGCGGCAATTGGAAGTGGCGGTGCACGTGGTGTGCCCGTCGTTCTTCCAGACCAACCTGCTCGACTCTTTCCGCGGCCCGAATCCTGCGATGAAGGCCCAGGTCGGCAAGCTGCTGCAAGGCTCGCCGATCAGCGCCGAGCAGATCGCCGATTACATTCACCAACAGGTCGCCGCGGGCGAGTTCCTCATCCTGCCCCATGAAGCCGGACGCGATGCCTGGCAGCTCAAGCGCCAGGCCCCGGAGCGGTTGTATGACGAGATGGCGGAAATGGCGATGAAGATGCGTGGTAAGGCTCAAACACGCTGATTGTAGGGCGCGTCTGTAGGTTGATTTACCTACTTGCGTGAGATCGGTCTCTTTCGCTCTCGAGGTATTGAGTCACGCAGGCTGCCCCATGCAGGCTCCGGTTTTCCCTGGGTTGGAGGCGCGGAGCATGCTGGTAATCGGACGAGAAGTGGGTGAGCGGATCATCATCGATGGAAACATCGTGATCATGGTGGTGGAGGCACGCGATGGCCTCGTGCGTCTTGGCGTGACTGCGCCGCGGGACGTGCCGGTGCACCGCAGCGAGGTGTACAGGCGCATCAAGGCCGGGGAGAAGCGCAAGCCGTGAATACCCCACCGTTCTCGTAGGAGCCGGCTTGCCGGCGATGGGGCCAAACCTGCTAATCCAGCAACTCGCGTGGCACATCGTGCTTGGCCAGCAACTGGCACTGCTGGCTCTCGAGGTCGAACAGGATGAACGCCTGACCCTTGGCCAGCGCCTGGCGAACCCGCAGCACGCGGGTTTCCAGTGGCGTGTCGTCGCCGTTGTCGGTGCCGTCGCGGGTGACGAAGTCCTCGATCAGGCGGGTCAGGGTTTCGGCTTGCAGTTGGTCGTAAGGGATCAGCATGGGCGTGCGGTCGGTCTCTTTGAATGGCGTCATCCTACGCGAATTTGGGGCCGCTGCGCGGCCCATCGCGACGCAAGGCCGCTCCCACACCCATACCCATACCCACACCTTATCCCTTGTTGCCTACCAGGCTGTCTACCGCCGGGACCCGGGTATCGCTCTCCATCTGCGCATCGTGTTCCAGTTGGTGGCTGAAGCGCTCGAGCGAGGCGTTGGCCGGGTGCGAATCGCTGGCGAACACAGGCGGGCTGAGCAGGTAGGCAGACAACAGCCGGCTGAGGGTCGCCAGGCTGTCGATATGGGTGCGCTCGTAGCCATGGGTGGCATCGCAGCCGAACGCCACCAGCGCGGTACGGATGTCGTGCCCGGCGGTCACTGCCGAATGGGCGTCGCTGAAGTAGTAGCGGAACACGTCGCGGCGCACCGGCAGCTCGCGCTCGCCGGCCAGTTTCAGCAGATGGCGCGACAGGTGGTAATCGTAAGGCCCGGAGGAGTCCTGCATGGCCACGCTCACCGCGTGTTCGCTGGAGGCCTGGCCAGGCGCCACCGGGGCGATGTCGATGCCGACGAACTCGCTGACGTCCCAGGGCAGCGCTGCCGCCGCGCCCGAGCCGGTCTCCTCGGTGATGGTGAACAGCGGGTGGCAGTCGATCAGCGGCTGCTGACCGCTTTCCACCACGGCCTTCAGCGCCGCCAGCAGTGCCGCGACCCCAGCCTTGTCGTCCAGGTGGCGGGCGCTGATGTGGCCGCTTTCGGTGAACTCCGGCAAGGGGTCGAAGGCGACGAAGTCGCCCACGTTGATGCCCAGCGCCTCACAGTCGGCTCGGGTGGCGCAATAGGCGTCCAGGCGCAGTTCGACGTGTTCCCAGCTGATCGGCATCTGGTCGATCGCGGTGTTGAAGGCGTGCCCGCTGGCCATCAGCGGCAACACGCTGCCGCGATACACGCCGGTATCGGTGAATACGCTGACCCGGCTGCCTTCGGCGAAGCGGCTCGACCAGCAGCCCACGGGTGCCAGGCTCAGGCGGCCATTGTCCTGCACCTGGCGCACGCTGGCGCCGATGGTGTCCAGGTGCGCCGAGACAGCGCGGTCGGGCGAACTCTGCCGGCCCTTGAGGGTGGCGCGGATGGTGCCGCGCCGGGTCAGTTCGTAGGGAATGCCCAGCTCATCCAGGCGCTCGGCCACGTAGCGCACGATGGTGTCGGTGAAGCCGGTGGGGCTGGGGATGGCGAGCATCTCCAGGAGCACCTGCTTCATGTATTCGAGATCGGGTTCGGGGTGTCGTTCGGACATGGGGACTCCTCGATTATTGCGCTGGCTTCTTCGCGGGCAAGCCCGCTCCTACAGGAGAGCCGCTGCCCTCTGGGGCGGCGCAGTACCTGTAGGAGCGGGTTCACCCGCGAAGTGGCCCTCATTGATTCACGCCAACGCCCGGCTATGGGGAAACAGCAGGTCGACAAAGCGCTCGGCGGTCGGCTGTGGCTCATGGTTGGCCAGCCCGGCCCGTTCGTTGGCTTCGATGATCACGTATTCAGGTTGCTCGGCATCGCGCACCATGAAGTCCAGGCCCACCACCGGAATCTCCAGGGCGCGCGCCGCACGAACGGCGGCGTCGGCCAGCACCGGGTGCAAGCGTTCGGTGACGTCCTCCAGGGTGCCGCCGGTGTGCAGGTTGGCGGTACGGCGCACGGCCAGGCGCCGGCCAGGCTCCAGTACATCGTCGTAACCCAGCCCCGCCGCGCGCAGGGTGCGCTCGGTTTCGTCATCCACTGGAATGCGGCTTTCGCCACCGGTGGCGGCCTGGCGACGACGGCTCTGCGCCTCGATCAGCTCGCCGATGCTGTGCTTGCCATCACCGACCACCTGGGCTGGATGACGAATGGCCGCCGCCACCACCTCGAAGCCGATCACCACGATGCGCAGGTCGCTGCCGGCATGGAAGCTTTCGAGCAACACGCGGCTGTCGAACTGCCGCGCATGCGCCACGGCCTGGATGACCTCTTCGATGGACGCCAGGCCCACCGCCACCCCCTGGCCTTGTTCGCCATCCACCGGCTTGACCACGATCGAGCCGTGCTCGTCGAGAAACGCCAGGTTGTCGTCGGCATTGCCTGCCAGCTGCTGCGCCGGCACCTGCAGGCCGGCGTTGTGCAAGGTCTGGCGGGTCAGGCGCTTGTCCTGGCACAGGGTCATGGTCACGGCGCTGGTGAGGTCGCTCAGCGACTCGCGGCAACGGATCCGCCTCCCGCCCAGACTCAAGGTGAACAGGCCGCCCACGGCGTCGTCCACTTGCACCTCGATGCCACGGCGCAAGGCCTCGTCGACGATGATCCGGGCGTAGGGATTGAGCTCCGCCTCCGGGCCAGGCCCGAGAAACAGCTGTTGGTTGATGCCGTTCTTGCGCTTGACGGCGAAGGTCGGCAGGTTGCGAAACCCCAGCTTTTCATACAGCCGCTTGGCCTGCCGGTTGTCGTGCAGCACCGACAGGTCGAGGTAGGCCAGGCCGCGGCTCATGAAATGCTCGATCAGGTGGCGTACCAGCACTTCGCCAACCCCCGGGCGGGTGCACTGCGGGTCCACCGCCAGGCACCAGAGGCTGCTGCCATGCTCGGGGTCGTCGAAGGCCTTGCTGTGGTTCAGGCCCATCACGCTGCCGATGACCGCGCCGCTGTCCTCGTCTTCGGCCAGCCAGTACACCGGGCCACCGAGGTGGCGTGGGGTCAGCAGCTTGGGGTCGACCGGCAGCATGCCACGGGCCTGGTACAGCGTGTTGATCGCCTGCCAGTCCGCCGCAGTGTGCGCCCGACGCACGCGAAAACCACGGAACACCCGCTGCGCCGGGCGGTAGTCGGTGAACCACAGGCGCAGGGTGTCGGAGGGATCGAGGAACAGTTGCTGCGGCGCCTGGGCCAGCAATTGCTGAGGCGCGGCGACGTACAGGGCGATGTCACGCTCACCCGGCTGTTCGGCCAGCAGCTCCTCGGCCAGGGTCGCAGGATCCGGATAGGTATGGCCGATCAGCAGCCGCCCCCAGCCGCAGTGCAGCGCGCGCGGCTGGTCGTGCGGCTCGCTGCCATCGCCGGCCAGGCGTGCCTGCAGGCGCTCGTAGGACGGCGCCTGGCCGCGCAACAGGCGCTGACCATAAGCGATTTCGTGGGCTTTCATGGGTCAGATTCCTTGTTCGCTGAGCCACAGGTTCAGGGCCGCCAACTGCCACAGCTTGGAGCCGCGCAGCGGGGTGAGCTGGCCCTGCGGATTGCTCAGCAGGCGGTCGATCATCGCCGGGTTGAAAATGCCACGGTCCTGGCTTGGGTCGGTCAGCAGGTCGCGTACCCAGCCCAGGGTCGCGCCCTCCAGGTGCTTGAGGCCTGGGACCGGGAAGTAACCCTTCTTGCGGTCGATGACCTCGTGAGGAATCACCCGACGGGCCGCCTGCTTGAGCACGTGCTTGCCGCCATCGGGCAGTTTGAAGCGCCCTGGGATGCGTGCCGAGAGTTCGGCGAGGCGGTAGTCGAGAAACGGCGTGCGCGCCTCGAGGCCCCAGGCCATGGTCATGTTGTCGACGCGCTTGACCGGGTCGTCGACCAGCATCACCGTGCTGTCCAGGCGCAGCGCCTTGTCCACCGCTTCCGGCGCGCCGGGGCGGGCGAAGTGCTCGCGGACGAAGTCGCCGGCGGCGTCGGTTTCCAGCAGCCACGGTGCTTGTACGGTGTCGCGGTACTCGGCATGGCTGCGGTCGAAGAACGCGTCGCGATAAGCGGCGTAGGGGTCGGCGGCGCCATCGACCTGCGGATACCAGTGGTAGCCGGCGAACAGCTCATCGGCGCCCTGGCCGCTCTGCACGCCTTTGCAGTGCTTGGCCACTTCCCGCGACAGCAGGTAGAAGGCAATGCAATCGTGGCTGACCATCGGCTCGCTCATGGCGCGGAAGGCCGCGGGCAGTTGCTCGATGATCTCGTGTTCGGCGATACGCAACTGGTGGTGGCGGGTGCCGTAGTGCTTGGCGATCAGGTCGGAGTACTGGAACTCGTCGCCGCGCTCGCCACCGGCATCCTCGAAGCCGATCGAGAAGGTCGACAGGTCGTCGACGCCCACGTCACGCAGCAGGCCTACCAGCAGGCTCGAATCGACCCCACCGGACAGCAGCACGCCGACGTCGACCGCTGCGCGCTGGCGAATCGCCACGGCATCGCGGGTGGCGTCGAGCACACGGGTGGTCCAGCCTTCGAGATCGAGATCACGTTCGTCAGGATTGGGGCCGTACTGCAACTGCCACCAGGTCTGGCGTTCGACTTCGCCGTGGCGGTCGATGCGCATCCAGGTGCCGGGCTCGAGTTTCTGCACGTTGGCCAGCAAGGTGCGCGGCGCCGGGACCACGGCGTGGAAGTTCAGATAGTGGTTGAGCGCCACGGGGTCGAGCACCGGGTCGATATCGCCGCCCTTGAGCAGTGCCGGCAGGGTCGAGGCGAAACGCAGGCGCTCGCCGTTGCGCGACAGGTACAGGGGTTTGACGCCGAGGCGGTCGCGGGCCAGGAACAGGCGTTGGTTGTCGCGTTCCCAGATGGCCAGGGCGAACATCCCGTTGAGCTTGGGCAGCAGTGCCGCGCCCCAGGCGTGGTAACCCTTGAGCAGCACCTCGGTGTCGCCGTCGGACCAGAAGGTGTAGCCCAGGTCCTGGAGTTCCTGGCGCAGTTCGGGGAAGTTGTAGATGGCGCCGTTGAACGCCAGCGACAGGCCCAGGTTGTTGTCGACCATCGGCTGCGCCGAACCGTCGGACAGGTCCATGATCTTCAGCCGGCGATGGCCGAGGGCGATCGGGCCCTGGCTATGGAAGCCCCAGGCGTCGGGGCCGCGAGGTGCCAGGTGATGGGTTATGCGCTCCACTGCGGCCAGGTCGGCCGGGCGTGGGGCTTGGTCGATGGGGGTGAAACGTAACTCTCCTGCTAATCCGCACATAAGTCCTTACCGGTTTTTCCGTTGGGGAAGTGGTGCCCCGGATCAGGGCGCCGTAAGTAACTGACCCATGTGCTGGGTGGGAGTTTTAGATCGATCTGTTATAAGCGGGCCTCACGCTGTGGTCTGTGGGAGCGGCCTTGTGTCGCGAAAGGGCCGCGAAGCGGCCCCAGGATTTCAGCCGCGCTGCAAATATTGCCGGGGCCGCTTTGCGGCCCTTTCGCGACGCAAGGCCGCTCCCACATAAGCCGCGCCTATTAGCCTCGGCCGTCACTTCCCGCGAATCAGCTTGCGCAATGCAAAGCGGTTCGGGTGACACGCCTCGGCCACCGTCCGTGGCAGCGGCAAGGGCTCGCCACTGACCCACGCCGCGATCAGCTCGCCGCTCAATGGCGCGGTGATCAGCCCGCGCGAGCCATGCCCACTGTTCACATACAACCCGTGCAGCCAGGGGCAGGGCACGTCCGGTACTTGGCGCGCATCCTTGCCCAGCACCGCATAGGTTTCGGCGAACGCTGCAGGGTCTGCCAGCGGCCCGACGATCGGCAGGTAATCGGGGCTGGTGCAGCGAAACGCCGCGCGTCCCTGCAACTGTCCGGCATCCAGGGCCGTACCGCCCAGGCGCTGGGCCAGGTCGGTGGAAATCTCCTCGAGCAGGGCCAGGTTGCCTTGGTGCTCGGCCACGGTCGGTTGCAAGTCTTCGTTATGAAAGTCGAAGCTGGCCCCCAGGGTATGTTCGTCCTCGCGTGGCGGTGCCACGTAGCCCTCGGCGCAGACCACGGTGCGCAGTGCCCGGCTCGCCGGCGTGGCCGGGAGGCGGGTGATTTGCCCGCGAATGCGCTTGAGCGGCAACTGCGCGCAGGCCTCGAAGCGCTTTACCTCGGCGGCCCCAGCCAATACCACCAGCGGTGCGCTCGCCAGCACCCGCTCGCCGTCCCAGGCCTGCCACAGGCCGTCGACCTTGCGTAGCTCCAGCACCTGCTGGTGCAGCAATACGCGAATATTCGGGTGCTGCAGCTGCACCTGGCACAGGGCGGGCGGGTGCACCCAGCCGCCCTCGGGGTAGAACAAGCCGCCAGCGGGCAGCGCCACTCCGGCGATCGCCTCGGCTTCGCGACGCGCCAGCACCTGCAGCAATTGGCTGTCGAAGGCTTCGGCCAGCTTGCCCTGGCGCTCGGCCTCCTTGTCGTCGAAGGCCAGTTGCAGCACCCCACAGGCCTCCCAGTCGCGGCCTTGTTGCAGCCGTTCGAGCTGGCGCCGGGTGTAGCCGAAACCGGCCAGGATCATCTGCGACAGGGCCGTGCCGTGTGCCGACAACTTCAGGTACAGCACGCCCTGCGGGTTGCCCGACGCCTCACGGGCGGGGGCGTCGTGGCGTTCCAGCACGCTTACCTGCCAGCCGCGTGCGGCGAGGCTGGCGGCCGTGGCGCTGCCGGCCAGGCCAGCACCGATCACCAATGCCTGGCGCGGGCCTTCGGGCAGCGTTGGCCGGGCATACCAGGGCGCGGCCGGGGCGGGGTGGGGCTGGCCGATGTATTCGCCGCTCATTACCTCCCACTTCTTGCCCAGCCCAGGCACTTTCTTCATCCGGAACCCGGCCTCGATCAGCCCTCGGCGGACCCAGCCGGTGGTGGTGAAGGTGCCCAGCGCAGTGCCCGGGCGCGACAGCCGCGCCAGTTGGGCGAACAGTTCGGGGGTCCACATGTCGGGGTTCTTGGCCGGGGCGAAACCGTCGAGGAACCACACATCGATGCGTGCGTCGAGCTGCGGCAGTTGTTCCAGCACATCGCCCACCAGCAGGGTCAGGGTGACCCGGCCCTGGTCGAAGGTGAACTGCTGGAAACCCGGATGCACTGCCACGTACTGCGCCAGCAACGATTCGCTGTACGCGGCCAGCTCCGGCCACAGGCGCACGGCGCGGGCCAGGTCATCGGCTTGCAGAGGGTACTTCTCTACGCTGACGAAGTGCAGGCGGGCCTCGCTCGGCGCCTGTTCGGCGAACAACTGCCAGGCGCAGAAGAAGTTCATGCCGGTGCCGAAGCCGGTTTCGCCGATCACCAGGCTGGCATGCGGAGCCAGGTTGGCGAAGCGTTCGGCCAGGCCAGTCTGGTCGAGGAACACATGGCGGGTTTCCTCGGTGCCTTCGTTCTTCGAGAAATAGACGTCGTCGTACTGCCGCGAATAGGGGCGGCCCTGGTCGTCCCAGTCGATCTGGGCATGCTGGAGGAGGGTGGACATGGTCGGCTCGGTTGCAGCGGATGGGCGGATTTTAAGCCATCCGCCGGTTTTACGCTGCCTGTACAGACACCCTGGAAAATCCGCTAGTCTTGCTTATCCATTGAGGGAGCCCAGCATGTTCGAATCTGCGGAAATCGGTCACAGCATCGACAAGGAAACCTTTGAGGCCGAAGTGCCCGCCCTGCGCGAGGCGTTGCTCGAGGCGCAATACGAGCTCAAGCAGCAGGCGCGCTTCCCGGTGATCGTGCTGATCAACGGCGTCGAGGGCGCTGGCAAGGGCGAGACGGTCAAGCTGCTCAACGAGTGGATGGACCCGCGCATGATCGATGTGCTCACCTTCGACCAGCAGACCGACGAGGAACTCGCCCGGCCGCCCGCCTGGCGCTATTGGCGGGCATTGCCGCCGAAGGGACGGATGGGGGTGTTCTTCGGTAATTGGTACAGCCAGATGATCCAGGGACGGGTGCACGGGCATTTCAAGGATGCCGTGCTCGACCAGGCGATCACCGGTGCCGAGCGCCTGGAGCAGATGCTTTGCGACGAAGGCGCACTGATCATCAAGTTCTGGTTCCACCTGTCCAAGAAGCAGATGAAGGCGCGGCTCAAGGCACTCAAGGACGACCCTCTGCACAGCTGGCGCATCAGCCCGCTGGACTGGCAGCAATCGGAAACCTACGACCGCTTCGTGCGCTTCGGCGAGCGGGTGCTGCGCCGCACCAGCCGCGACTACGCGCCGTGGCACGTGGTCGAGGGCGTCGACCCGTGCTACCGCAGCCTGGCAGTGGGGCGCATCCTGCTTGAAAGCCTGCAGGCCGCACTGGCCAGCAACCCCAAGGGCAAGCACCAGGGCAACATCGCGCCGCTGGGCCGCAGCATCGACCAGCGCAGCCTGCTCGGCGCCTTGGACATGACCCTGCGCCTGGACAAGGCCGATTACCAGGAACAACTGGTGACCGAGCAGGCGCGTCTGGCCGGCCTGTTGCGCCACAAGCACATGCGCAAGCATGCCCTGATCGCGGTGTTCGAGGGCAATGACGCGGCCGGCAAGGGCAGCGCCATCCGCCGCGTGGCTGCGGCCCTCGACCCGCGTCAGTACCGCATCGTGCCGATTGCCGCGCCCACCGAGGAAGAGCGCGCCCAGCCGTATTTGTGGCGTTTCTGGCGGCATTTGCCACCGCGCGGCAAGTTCACCATCTTCGATCGCTCCTGGTATGGCCGGGTGCTGGTGGAACGGGTCGAGGGCTTTTGCGCGCCGGTCGACTGGATGCGCGCCTATGGCGAGATCAACGACTTCGAGGAGCAACTGGTGAACGCCGGGGGCGTACTGGTGAAGTTCTGGCTGGCCATCGACCAACAGACCCAGCTGGAACGTTTCGAGGAGCGCGAGGCGACGCCGTTCAAGCGCTACAAAATCACCGAGGAAGACTGGCGCAACCGTGACAAGTGGGACGACTACGCCCAGGCCGTGGGCGACATGGTCGACCGGACCAGCACCGAGATCGCGCCGTGGACGCTGGTCGAGGCCAATGACAAGCGCTGGGCGCGGGTGAAGGTGTTGCGCACCATCAACGAGGCGCTGGAAGCGGCGTTCGCCAAGGATAAAAAGTGATGTGCTGGCTTCTTCGCGGGACAAGCCCGCTCCCACAGGTATTTCACAACTCCAAGGCCTGCGGTGATCCTGTGGGAGCGGGCTTGCCCCGCGAAGAGGCCAGACCAGGCAACCATGCCCCCAGGGAATGACCTGATGAATTCTTTTCCCGGCACTTTCCCCCAGTCGAGCCTTCCAAGCCCTTAGAATCGGCCCACCCCCACCACGGGCCGACACGAGGGCATTATGCACATCACTTCCGGGCGCTGGATCCATGGCCTGCTGCTGGCGCTTCTAACAGCGCTGCTCTGGGGCATCCTGCCGATCAAGCTCAAGCAGGTGCTGCAGGTCATGGACCCGATCACCGTCACCTGGTACCGCCTGCTGGTGTCCGGCGGCTTGCTGCTGGCCTGGCTGGGCGCCAATCGGCGGCTGCCGTCGGTGCAGGCACTGGGGCGCAAGGGCAAAGGCCTGGTGTTGGTGGCCGTGTGCGGGCTGATGGGCAACTACGTGCTGTACCTGGTGGGCCTCAACCTGCTCAGCCCCGGCACCGCGCAACTGGTGGTGCAGCTTGGCCCGGTGCTGTTGCTGGTGGCCAGCGTGTTCGTGTTCAAGGAGCGTTTCAGCCTGGGGCAGGGCATCGGCCTGCTGGTGCTGCTGTGTGGCTTCGGGTTGTTCTTCAACCAGCGACTGGACGAGTTGCTGACCTCGCTGGGTACCTACACCACCGGCGTGCTGACCATCGTTCTGGCGACCAGCATCTGGGTGTTCTATGCCCTGAGCCAGAAGCAACTGCTGACGGTGTGGCATTCGCAGCAGGTGATGATGGTGATCTACCTGAGCTGCGCGCTGCTGCTCACGCCTTGGGTGCATCCGCTGGAGGCGTTGCAGCTGACGCCGGTGCAGGGCTGGCTGCTGCTGGCGTGTTGCCTGAATACCCTGGTGGCCTATGGGGCGTTCGCCGAGGCACTGGCGCACTGGGAGGCGTCGCGGGTGAGTGCGACCCTGGCGTTGACGCCGCTGGTGACGTTGGTGGCGGTGGCGGTGTCGGCCTGGGTGTGGCCTGAGTATGTGCAGGCGGAGGGGCTCAATGGCTTGGGGTATCTGGGGGCGGTGACGGTGGTGCTGGGGTCGGCGTTGGTGGCCCTGGGGCCGTCGCTGGTGGCCGGTTGGCGGGCTCGACGGGAGCGGTTGGGGCAGATCGGTTGATTGCCTGTGCCGGCCCTTTCGCGGGTAAACCCGCTCCTACAGATGCGGTGGGCTTCCTGTAGGAGCGGGCTTGCCCGCGAAGAGGCCGGTATTGGCTACCTGGCGCTCAGCCCTTGCCACCGGGCGCCAGCATGTTCTCTGGCCGCACCCACTGGTCGAACTGTTCGTTGCTCAGGTATTTCAACTCCAGCGCCGCCTCGCGCAGGGTCTTGCCCTCGGCATAGGCCTTCTTGGCGATTTCCGCCGCCTTGTCATAGCCGATGTGCGGGTTGAGCGCCGTCACCAGCATCAAGCCACGCTCCAGGTGCGCCGCCATCTGCTCGGCATCAGGTTCGATCCCCGCCACGCAGTGCTGCTGGAAGTTGCGACAACCATCGGCGAGCAGGGTGATCGACTGCAGCAGGTTGTGGATGATCACCGGCTTGAACACGTTCAACTGCAAATGCCCCTGGCTCGCGGCAAAGCCGATCGCGGCGTCGTTGCCCAGTACCTGGCAGGCCAGCATCGACAACGCCTCGCACTGGGTCGGGTTGACCTTGCCCGGCATGATCGAACTGCCCGGCTCGTTGGCCGGCAAGCGCACCTCGGCAAGCCCCGCGCGTGGGCCGGAACCGAGCAGGCGCAGGTCGTTGGCGATTTTCATCAGCGCCACCGCCAGGGTCTTCAAGGCGCCGCTCAGGCTGGTCAGCGGCTCATGGCCGGCGAGGGCGGCGAACTTGTTGGGTGCGGTGACGAACGGCAGCCCGGACAGCGCCGCCAGCTCTGCGGCGATGGCTTCGGCGAAGCCATGCGGGGCATTCAGCCCGGTGCCCACGGCAGTGCCGCCCTGGGCCAGTTCGCACACTGCCGGCAGGGTGGCGCGGATCGCCCGCTGGGCGTAGTCGAGCTGGGCGACGAAGGCCGAGACCTCTTGGCCGAAGGTGATCGGCGTGGCGTCCATCATGTGCGTGCGGCCGGTCTTGACCAGTTGGTGATGGCGCGCCGACAACTCGGCCAGCCCCGACGACAACTCGGCGATCGCCGGCAGCAACTGGTGGTGCACGGCCTGGGCTGCCGCGATGTGCATGGCCGTGGGGAAGCAGTCGTTGGAGCTCTGCGAGCGGTTGACGTGGTCGTTGGGGTGTACTGGCGTCTTGCCGCCACGGCCCTTGCCGGCCAATTCGTTGGCGCGCCCGGCGATCACCTCGTTGACGTTCATGTTGCTCTGGGTGCCGCTGCCGGTCTGCCACACCACCAGTGGGAACTGGTCGTCGTGCTGGCCATCGAGCACTTCGTCGGCGGCCTGTTCGATCAAGCGGGCGATGTCGGCAGGCAAATCGCCGTTGCGGTCGTTGACCCTCGCGGCGGCTTTCTTGACCAGCGCCAGGGCGTGCAACACGGCGAGCGGCATGCGTTCCTTGCCGATGGCGAAATTGATCAGCGACCGCTGGGTCTGGGCGCCCCAGTAGGCGTCCTCAGGAACTTCGACCGGGCCCAGGCTGTCTGTCTCGATACGGCTCATGCTGCGCGCACTCCTTAAGTGTTCGAAATCGCAGTTTAGGCCCTGATTCGACAATGCGGTTCAATCGCATGTCGTGCCACTTGAGCACTTCGCCACCACGGCGCAGAATGCTCCTCTCTGAGGTACCCGCCTCCCTCTTCCGAAGGAAATGCAATGACCCGTCTCCGTGTCCTCTGTGCTGCCGTCGCCCTGGTCTGTGCCAGCGGCCAGGTCCTCGCTGCCACCGCCAGCCACAACGCTGCCGCCGAGAAATTCCTGACCCTGGCCAATGCCGACAAGCTGGGTACCCCGGTGTACATGCAGGTCCAGCAGATGTTCGCCCAGCGTTTCGCCCAGACCAAGGCCCCTGCCTCCAAGCAGCCGGTGCTCGAGAGCTACCAGGCCAAGGCCAACGCCGCGCTGGACAACGCCATCGGCTGGAACAAGCTGAAGCCGAAAATGGTCGACCTGTACACCCAGACCTTCACCGAGCAAGAGCTCAAGGACCTGGTCAAGTTCTACGAATCGCCGCTGGGCAAGAAAGTCCTGCGTGAAATGCCCAAGGTCACCCAGCAGTCGGCCCAGCTGACCCAGCAGAACCTGGAGCCAGCCGTGCCTGTGGTGAACAAGCTGCTCGAGGACATGACCAAGGAGCTCGACCCGAACGCTGGCAAGGCCGCCGCGCCAGCCAAGAAGTGAGTGACACCCGATGACCATGCAGCAACGCATCGAGCAGCAGTTGGTGGCGCTGGCGCCGCAACACCTTGAAGTGCTCAACGAAAGCCACATGCACAGCCGTGGCCAGGAGACCCACTACAAGGCGGTGATCGTCAGCGAGCAATTCGCCGGGCTCAACAGCGTCAAGCGCCACCAGAAGGTCTACGCCACCATGGGTGAGCTGATGGGTGAAATTCACGCCCTGGCCATCCATACCTATACCGCTGAAGAGTGGGCCAAGGTAGGCGGGGCACCGGCTTCGCCGGTGTGCGCCGGCGGCGGGCACTGAATCCTTTCTGTCGTTCTGGTAGAATCCGCAACATCCGGGGGCCGCTTTGCGGCCCTTTCGCGACACAAGGCCGCTCCTACAGGCGATCGCATTTTCCTGTGGGAGCGGCCTTGTGTCGCGAAAGGGGCGCGCAGCGGCCCCATGCTTTCATGTCAAACCCGGTCCGCCCCTTACGAGGGCAACCACCTGGAGATATCGCTTCATGTCACAACCGATCGTCGTCGCGGCGCTGTACAAGTTCGTCACCCTGCAAGACTACGTCGAGCTGCGCGAGCCGCTGCTCAAGGCCATGCTCGACAATGGCGTCAAGGGCACCCTGCTGCTGGCCAACGAAGGCATCAACGGTACCGTGTCGGCCAGCCGCGAAGGCATCGACGCGCTGCTCGCCTGGCTGCGCAACGACCCGCGTCTGGTGGACGTCGATCACAAGGAATCGTACTGCGACGAACAGCCGTTCTACCGCACCAAGGTCAAGCTCAAGAAAGAGATCGTCACCCTCGGCGTGCCGGGCGTGGACCCCAACCAGCAGGTCGGCACCTACGTCGAGCCCAAGGACTGGAACGCGCTGATCAGCGACCCGGAAGTGTTGTTGATCGACACCCGCAACGACTACGAAGTGGCCATCGGCACCTTCAAGGGCGCCGTCGACCCCAAGACCGAGACCTTCCGCGAGTTTCCCGAGTACATCAAGGCCAACTTCGACCCGAGCAAGCACAAGAAGGTGGCGATGTTCTGCACCGGCGGCATCCGCTGCGAAAAGGCCTCGAGCTACATGCTCGGTGAGGGCTTCGAAGCGGTCTATCATCTTAAAGGTGGCATCCTCAAGTACTTCGAGGAAGTGCCCCAGGAAGAGAGCCTGTGGGATGGCGACTGCTTCGTCTTCGACAACCGCGTGACGGTGCGTCATGACCTCAGCGAGGGCGAATACGACCAGTGCCATGCCTGCCGTCACCCGATCGACGCCGCCGACCGCGCGTCCGAGCACTACTCGCCAGGCGTGAGCTGCCCGCACTGCTGGGACACCTTGAGCGAGAAGACCCGACGCAGCGCCATCGACCGGCAGAAGCAGATCGAGTTGGCCAAGGCCCGCAACCTGCCGCACCCGATTGGTTACAACTACAAAGCCGAGGCTTGATGCATGTCCACGCGCCTGATCTATGTGATGGACCCGATGTGCTCCTGGTGCTGGGGTTTCGCGCCAGTGGCCGCGGCCCTGATCGGCCAGGCGCGTGACGCCGGCGTGGCCACCCACCTGGTGCCGGGTGGCCTGCGCAGTGGCGGCAGCGCCCTGGACGCATCCACCCGCAAGTACATCCTCGAACACTGGCAGGCGGTGGCCGAAGCCACTGGCCAGCCGTTCCGTTTCGACGGTGCCATGCCCGATGGCTTCGTCTACGACACCGAGCCTGCCTGCCGTGCGTTGGTCGCGGCGCGCTCGCTGGAGGCCGAGCGCGTGTGGCCGCTGCTGGCGCTGATCCAGCGCAGCTTCTATGAGCAAGGCCTGGACGTGACCACCGCCCCGCAGTTGGTCGACCTGGCCGAGCAAGCCGGTTTCGACCGCGCCGCCTTCGCCGAGGCCTTCGCCCGCGCCGACACCCGCGCTGCCACTGCAGCCGATTTCAGTTGGGTGCAGGACCTGGGCATCGCCGGTTTCCCGACCTTGCTGGCCGAGCGCAACGGCCAACTGGCCCTGCTGACCAACGGCTACCAGCCGCTGGAGCGCCTGCAACCGTTGCTCGGCCGCTGGCTGCAGCAGGCCGCCTGTGCTTGATGTGCCAGGGTCGCCAGACCCTGTGCCGGGGAAACCCACTGCCGTGGCCGATCGATTGAGCTGGGCGCAGATCCGCCGCCTGGCACTGCATCACAAGAAGCACCTGTGGACCGCCAACCTGGTGGCCGTGCTCGCCGCCTGCTGCAGCGTGCCGATTCCGTTGCTGTTGCCGCTGCTGGTCGACGAAGTGCTGCTCGGCCATGGCGACGCCGCGCTCAAGTGGATGAACAACCTGCTGCCCAGCGGCTGGCAGGCGCCAGCCGGCTATATCGGCCTGATGCTCGTCCTCACCTTGTGCCTGCGCCTGGCTGCGCTGGCCTTCAACGTGGTGCAGGCCAAGCTGTTCGCCGGCCTTGCCAAGGACATCGTGTACCGCCTGCGCATCCGCCTGATCGAGCGCCTCAAGCGTATTTCGCTCAAGGAGTACGAAAGCCTGGGCAGCGGCACCGTGACCACGCACCTGGTCACCGACCTGGATACCCTCGACAAGTTCGTCGGCGAAACCCTCAGCCGCTTCCTGGTGGCCATGCTCACCCTGACCGGCACGGCGGCGATCCTGATCTGGATGCACTGGAAGCTGGCCCTGCTGATCCTGCTGTTCAACCCGCTGGTGATCTACTTCACCGTGCAGTTGGGCAAGCGTGTGAAACACCTGAAAAAGCTCGAGAACGACAGCACCTCGCGCTTTACCCAGGCCCTGGCCGAAACCCTCGATGCGATCCAGGAGATCCGCGCCGGCAATCGCCAGGGGTATTTCCTCGGCCGCCTCGGCCTGCGCGCCCGTGAAGTGCGCGATTATGCCGTGGACTCGCAATGGAAGAGCGACGCGAGCGGGCGTGCCAGCGGTTTGTTGTTCCAGTTCGGCATCGACATCTTCCGTGCTGCAGCCATGCTTACCGTGCTGTTTTCCGACCTGTCCATTGGCCAGATGCTGGCAGTGTTCAGCTACCTGTGGTTCATGATCGGCCCGGTCGAGCAGTTGCTCAACCTGCAGTACGCCTACTACGCAGCCGGTGGCGCCCTGAGCCGCCTCAACGAGCTGCTGGCGCGGGCCGACGAGCCGCAGTACCCCGCCGCATGCGACCCGTTCGCCGGGCGTTCCACGGTCGGCATCGAGGTCCGGGACCTGAGTTTCGCTTATGCCGAGGAACCTGTGCTCGAGCACCTCGACCTGGCGATTGCTGCCGGCGAGAAGGTGGCGATCGTCGGTGCCAGCGGCGGCGGCAAAAGCACCCTGGTGCAATTGCTGCTGGGCCTGTACAGCGCCCAGGCGGGGACCATCCGCTTCGGCGGCGCCAGCCTGCAGGAGATTGGTCTGGAAACCCTGCGCGAGAACGTGGCGGTGGTGTTGCAGCATCCATCGCTATTCAACGACACGGTGCGTGCCAACCTGACCATGGGCCGCGACAGCAGTGACGAAGCCTGCTGGGAAGCGCTGCGCATCGCCCAGCTCGACAGCACCATCGCCGCCTTGCCCCAGGGCCTGGACAGCGTGGTCGGCCGCTCCGGCGTACGCCTGTCTGGCGGCCAGCGGCAACGCCTGGCCATCGCTCGCATGGTACTGGCCGAGCCCAAGGTGGTGATCCTCGACGAAGCCACCTCGGCGCTCGATGCGGCCACCGAGTACAACCTTCATCAGGCCCTGGCGCGTTTTCTCAGCGGGCGCACCACGCTGATCATCGCCCACCGCCTCTCGGCGGTGAAACAGGCCGACCGGGTGCTGGTGTTCGATGGCGGACGCGTGGCCGAGGATGGCGGGCACCAGCAGCTGATCGCCGAGGGCGGGCTGTATGCCAAGTTGTACGGGCATTTGCAGCAGAGTTGAACCTTGCAGCGCCCGATCTACCGGGTGCTGCACGCCGTTTGGCGTACATTTATTCCAAACAAATTCCCACCGCATAGATAGCAAATCGCCTACGCTTTGCTTGTCTGGGTCGATCCGTGCCTTATCTACTCTGCGACAGGGAATACATGAAGGGAAATCGGACTTTCGAAGCGCCAAGGCTGCTAGGCATCATCTGGCCTTTTGTCGCCGTTGTGGTTTTCCAGGTGCTGCTGGGCAGCATCAGCCTCTATGCATTATCGGCCGTGCGCGCCTATGTCGCCGGCGAAAGCCTTTGGTCCAAGGCCCAGAAAGACGCCATCTACTACCTGAGCCTGTACGCCGACAGTCGCGATGAGCGCACCTACCAGCGCTACCGCCAGGCCATCAGCGTGCCCCAGGGCGACCGCGAGATGCGGGTGGTGCTGGAGCAATCCAGCCCCGACCTCGAGGCTGCCCGCCAGGCTGTGCTGCAAGGGGGCAACCACCCCGACGACGTCGAGCGTATCATCTGGTTCTACCGGCACTTTCGCCAGGTCAGTTACGTGCAGACGGCGATCCAGTACTGGGAAATCGGCGACAGCTACCTGCGCCAACTCGATGTGCTCGCCAGCGAGATGCGCGAGCAGATCGCCGCCGGCCCGGTCGATGCCGCGCGAGTGGCGGCGTGGAAGGCCCGCATCGTCGCCATCGATGATGGCGTCACCCCGGCCTCGAAAGCCTTCAGCGCTGCCTTGAGCGAGGGCTCGCGCCTGCTGTTGCGCCTGCTGTTGATCACCAACCTGCTGACCGCGTCGTTCCTGATCGCCATCGCCTGGCGCCGTTCGAGCAAGCTGCTGGCCCAGCGCCAGGCCTTCGCCAGTGCCCTGCGGGAGGAGAAGGAGCGGGCGCAGATCACCTTGCAGGCCATCGGCGATGCGGTGATCACCACCGATGTGCACGGCTACATCGGCTACATGAACCCTGCCGCCGAGCAACTGACCCACTGGCACGCCGCGCAGGCCCAGGGCCTGCCCCTGGCGGCGCTGTTCAGTCTGGTCGACGAGCAGGCCCACGACAGCAGTGCCAGCCTGGTGGAGCAGGTGCTCAGCGGCAGCCTTCAGGGCGGCCCCGAGCACGCCCGGTTGATCCAGCGCCTGGATGGCAGCACGGTATCGGTCAACCTGGTCGGCTCGCCCATCGTCAATCAGGGCCAGGTAGCCAGCATCGTGCTGGTGCTGCACGACATGACTCAGGAGCGGCAGTACATCGCCAACCTGTCGTGGCAGGCCACCCACGACGCCCTGACCGGCCTGGCCAACCGTCGCGAGTTCGAGTACCGCCTGGAACAGGCGCTCAACGCCCTGGCGCGCCAGACCGGGCGGCATTCGCTGATGTTCCTCGACCTCGACCAGTTCAAGCTGGTCAACGACACCTGCGGGCATGCCGCTGGCGACGAGCTGTTGCGGCATATCTGCGCCGTGCTGCAATCGGGGCTGCGCGAAAGCGACACGCTGGCACGCCTGGGGGGCGACGAGTTCGGCGTGCTGGTGGAAAACTGCCCGCCGGAACAGGCCGAGCGCATCGCCGAGCAATTGCGCCAAACCGTGCAAAGCCTGCACTTCGTCTGGAAGGGGCGGCCCTTCGTGACTACCGTGAGCATTGGCCTGGTGCACCTCGCGCAGTTGCCTGGCACCCTCGAAGGCTCGCTGCGCGCCGCCGACATGGCGTGCTACCTGGCCAAGGAGAAGGGCCGAAACCGGGTGCAGGTGTATCACGACGACGACAGCGAGTTGTCGACCCGCTTTGGCGAAATGGCCTGGATCCAGCGCCTGCACGTCGCCCTGGAGGAAAACCGCTTCTGCCTGTATGCCCAGGAGATCGCTGCGCTCAGGCCGCACGAGGGGCCGGGGCATATCGAGATACTGTTGCGCCTGCAGGATGAAAATGGCCGGACCATCCTCCCTGGCAGCTTCATTCCCGCCGCCGAGCGCTTCGGCCTGATGACCGCCATCGACCGCTGGGTGGTGCGCAATGTCTTCCAGGTAATCCGCGAATGCCTGGACCAGGGGCGCGAGGGGCCACTGTCGATGTGCGCGATCAACCTCTCGGGCGCGAGCATCGGCGACGACATGTTCCTCGAATACCTGCAGCGTCTGTTCGTCGAATACGCCATCCCGCCGCGGATGATCTGCTTCGAGATCACCGAAACCAGCGCCATCGCCAACCTTGGCAGCGCGATCCGCTTCATCAACGAATTGAAGGGGCTGGGGTGCAAGTTCTCCCTCGACGACTTCTGTGCCGGAATGTCGTCATTTGCCTATTTGAAACATTTGCCGGTGGACTTCTTGAAGGTCGACGGAAGTTTCGTCAAAGATATGCTCGACGATCCGGTCAACCGGGCTATGGTCGAAGTAATCAACCATATCGGTCATGTGATGGGTAAGCGGACCATCGCCGAGTTCGTCGAGACTCCGCTGATAGAACAGGCCTTACAGGAAATTGGCGTGGATTACGCCCAAGGCTATCTGATCGAGCGTCCCCAGGTATTCACCACCGACAGTCTACAGCGTCAACGGATTGCGACACGGCCGCTGCTTCACCGGGCGCCGGGTACCTTCCGGTAACGTGCCCGTTGGATCACATGGATCAAGGAGCTGAAAGTGATTGACGCATTCGTACGTATCGGACCGTTGATGGATCCGGCCAGTTACCCGCAATGGGCGCAACAACTGATCGAAGAGTGCCGCGAGAGCAAGCGACGGGTGGTGGAGCACGCGTTCTACCAACGCCTGCGCGATGGCCAGCTCAAGCAGGCGACCATACGCCAGTACCTGATCGGCGGTTGGCCGGTGGTGGAGCAGTTTTCCCTGTACATGGCCCACAACCTGACCAAGACCCGTTATGCCCGCCACCCGGGCGAGGATATGGCGCGGCGTTGGCTGATGCGCAACATCCGTGTCGAGCTCAATCATGCCGATTATTGGCTGCACTGGTGCCAGGCCCATGGCGTGAGCCTGCATGACCTGCAGGCACAGGAGGTGCCACCGGAGCTCAATGGGCTCAACGATTGGTGTTGGCGGGTGTGCAGCACCGAGTCGCTGGCGATTGCCATGGCGGCCACCAACTATGCGATCGAAGGGGCGACGGGGGAGTGGTCGGCGGTGGTCTGCGCGTCCGACACCTATGCCCAGGGCTTCCCCGAGGAGACTCGCAAGCGCGCCATGAAGTGGCTGCGCCTGCATGCCCAGTATGACGATGCGCATCCGTGGGAGGCGCTGGAGATCATCTGCACGCTGGCGGGCGAGAACCCCACCCAGGGCCTGCGTGACGAGCTGCGCAAGGCGGTGTGCAAAAGCTATGACTGCATGTACCTGTTCCTGGAGCGGTGCATGCAGATCGAAGGGCGTCAAGTGGGCCGGGCGCGGCCGGCGTTGGCGGCGGGCTGAGGTTTGCAGGTCCGGGCTGCTGTGAAGACCCTGTAGGAGCGGGTTTACCCGCGAACATGACACCGCGGTGCATGGCACCGGCCCTGCCGGTGTTCGCGGGTGAACCCGCTCCTACAGGTACGGTGCCGACCTTCTGTGCAAGCGGGCTTGCCCGCGAAGAGGCCCGTACAAGCATCGCCAATTCTACTGGGCGTTGAACGCCTGCCCATTCACCCCGGTGCTGTCCGGCCCCATCAGGTACAGGTAGACCGGCATGATCTCTTCAGGCAGCGGGTTGTTCTGCGGGTTCTCGCTCGGGTAGGCCTGCGCCCGCATCGCCGTGCGCGTGGCGCCGGGATTGATGCTGTTGGAGCGCACCGGTGACACCCCTTCGAGCTCGTCGGCCAGGGTCTGCATCAAGCCTTCGGTGGCGAACTTGGACACCCCGTACGCACCCCAGTAGGCGCGCCCCTTGCGCCCGACGCTGCTGGAGGTGAACACCACCGAGGCGTCCTCCGACAGCTTGAGCAGCGGCAGCAAGGTGCTGGTGAGCATGAACGTGGCATCGACGTTGATGTGCATCACGCGCATGAAGTTGTCGCCCGAGAGCTGCTCCAGCGGCGTGCGCGGGCCGATGATCGAGGCGTTGTTGAGCAGGCCGTCGAGGCGGCCGAACTGTTCCTCGATCATCACTGCCAGTTCGTCGTACTGGTGTGGCAGGGCGGTTTCCAGGTTGAACGGAATCACCACGGGCTGCGGATGGCCGGCTGCCTCGATCTGGTCGTAGACCTCGTTGAGGTTGGCTTCGGTCTTGCCCAGCAGCAGCACGGTGGCGCCCAGCGCGGCATAGGCCCTGGCGGCCGCAGCGCCGATGCCACGGCCGGCACCGGTGACCAGGATGACCCGGCCCTTGAGCAGGTCGGGGCGGGCGGTGTAGTCGTACATCAGATTGTCCCTTGTTCAATGGGGGAAGGTGCCGAGCCTTGTGGGAGCGGGCTTGCCCCGCGAAGCCGACACCGCGGTGGATGGCACGGGCTTCGCCCGTGTTCGCGGGACAAGCCCGCTCCCACAGGGCTATGACGCACGCCGATTCCTAGACCAGATATCGTCTCAGCAACCGCACAGCGCGCTGTCGATCACCTTGCGCAGGTCCAGCGGGTGGTCCACCACCACGTCGGCGCCCCAGTTGTTCGGGTTGTCCTGAGGATGAATATAGCCGTAACGCACCGCTGCCGTGCGGGTGCCGGCGCCGCGGCCCGACTCGATGTCGCGCAGGTCGTCGCCGACGAACAGGACGCTGGCCGGGTCCAGGTTCAGCGTGGTGCAGGCCAGGGTCAGCGGCTCGGGGTCGGGCTTGCTGTTCTTCACGTGATCCGGGCAGATCAGCAGAGCAGAACGCTCGGCCAGGCCCAGGCGCTGCATGATCGGTTCGGCGAAGCGCACCGGCTTGTTGGTGACCACGCCCCAGATCAGGTTGCCTTTCTCGATGTCCGCGAGCAGTTCGGCCATGCCGTCGAACAGCTTGCTGTGCACCGCGCAGTCGCGCTGGTAGCGCTCGAGGAACTCCAGGCGCAGGGCTTCGAAGCCTTGGGCCTGCGGGTCCATGGCGAACGTGGTGGCGACCATGGCGCGCGCGCCGCCCGAGATCACGCCGCGGATCAGCTCGTCATCCACCGGCGGCAGGCCGCGGTCGGCGAGCATCGCCTGGCAGATGGCGATGAAGTCCGGCGCCGTGTCGAGCAGGGTGCCGTCCATGTCGAAGAGTACTGCTCGCAAACGCATGCTCATTCCTCGCGCAGGGTCTGGATCATGTAGTTGACGTCGACGTCGCTGCTGAGCTTGTAGTGCTTGGTCAGCGGGTTGTAGGTCAGGCCGATGATGTCCTTGACCTCGAGGCCGGCGTTACGGCTCCAGGCGCCCAGTTCGGAGGGGCGGATGAACTTCTTGAAGTCGTGGGTACCGCGCGGCAGCATCTTGAGGATGTATTCGGCGCCGATGATGGCCAGCAGGTAGGCCTTGGGGTTGCGGTTGATGGTCGAGAAGAACACCTGGCCGCCGGGCTTGACCATACGGTAGCAAGCGCGGATAACGGAAGACGGGTCGGGCACGTGCTCCAGCATCTCCAGGCAGGTGACCACGTCGAACTGCCCAGGCATTTCTTCGGCCAGCGCCTCGGCAGTGATCTGCCGGTACTCGACCTGCACGCCCGACTCCAGTTGGTGCAACTGGGCGACGGCCAGTGGCGCCTCACCCATGTCGATGCCGGTGACGCTGGCGCCGCGCAGGGCCATGGATTCACTGAGGATGCCGCCGCCGCAGCCGACGTCGAGCACCTTCTTGCCGGCCAGGCCGACGCGCTCGTCGATCCAGTTGACGCGCAGCGGGTTGATCTCGTGCAGCGGCTTGAACTCGCTCTCGCGGTCCCACCAGCGGTGGGCCAGGGCCTCGAACTTGGCGATTTCGGCGTGGTCGACGTTGCTCATTGAACAGTCCTCGGGAACTTGTACTTCAAAGGGCGCAGTATACCCGAGCGTCTGCGACGCAGGGTCGCTATAATCGCCGGCTTTTAATGTGCGAACGACGGGGAGAGGCGATGCGCGAGCAACTTTTGGCGGCGGAGAAGGTGACCGGCATTCGCTGGCACGACGGCTGCCTGCACCTGCTCGACCAGCGTCTGCTGCCAGCACAGGAGTGCTGGCTGACCTGCGTCGATGTTACGCAGGTGGTGGTGGCCATCCGGGACATGGCCGTGCGCGGCGCGGCGGCCATCGGCATCGCTGCGGCCTACGGCCTGGTGTTGGCCCTGGAAGAACGCCTGGCCCAGGGCGGCGATTGGGAGCAGGACCTGGAAGAGGACTTTCTCAGCCTGGCCGAGGCGCGCCCCACCGCCGCCAACCTGTTCTGGGCGCTTAACCGCATGCGTGAGCGCCTGCAGCGCGTACGCCCCGAAGAAGACTTGCTGGCGGCGCTGGAGGCCGAGGCGGTGGCCATCCACGAAAGCGACCGCGAGGCCAACCTGACCATGGCCCAGCACGGCATCGAGCTGATCCGTCGCCACCAGGGCAACCAGCAGGCGTTGCTGACCTACGGCAATGCCGGTGCGCTGGCCTGTGGGGGGTTCGGCACGGCGCTGGGGGTGATTCGCGCGGGCTTCCTCGAGGGGATGGTCGAGCGGGTGTATGCCGGCGAAACCCGTCCCTGGTTGCAGGGCTCGCGGCTGACCGCGTGGGAGCTGGCCAACGAAGGCATGCCGGTGACCCTGTGCGTCGACTCGGCACTGGCCCACCTGATGAAGACCAAGGGCATCACCTGGGTAGTGGTCGGTGCCGACTGCATCGCCGCCAATGGTGACGTCGCGAGCACGATCGGCACCTATCAGCTGGCGGTTAGCGCCATGCACCACGGGGTGCGCTTCATGGTGGTGGCGCCGAGCACCAGCATCGACCTCAACCTGGCCAGTGGCGAGGACATTCCCCTGGAAGAGCGCGCAGCCGATGAGTTGCTGGACGTTGCCGGCATGCGGGTGGCGGCGGATGTCGAGGTGTTCAATCCGGTATTCGACGTGACCCCGGCCGACCTGATCGACGTGATCGTGACCGAGCGCGGCATCGTCGAGCGGCCGGATACCACCAAGCTGGCCCAGTTGATGTGTCGCAAGCGGTTGCACTGAGGGGCAGCCGGGGATTGGCGGAGTGGGGGATATCGAGCGCCGTCCGCGTGGCGCTTGATATCCCCCACCGAAGCATCCAGGCCATACACTTACAGCCCCCTTTTGTGATAACATCCGGCAGTTTCCAAGACCGCCCACGACGGCGGCCTTCATTGCGCAGATCCATGGCACAACTCATTGATTTGTCGTAAGTCGTCGCACCCTTTTGCGTTGCGGCGGCGAGCTTCGTTCGGCCCTTGAAGGAGGCTGCGAAGTTTCACCAGAAAAAGGAATCAGGCTTCTCATGGGCGAACTGGCCAAAGAAATCCTCCCGGTCAATATCGAAGACGAACTGAGACAGTCTTACCTCGACTACGCGATGAGCGTGATTGTCGGGCGAGCGCTGCCCGATGCGCGAGACGGCTTGAAGCCCGTGCATCGCCGCGTTCTCTATGCGATGAGCGAACTGGGCAACGACTGGAACAAGCCGTACAAGAAGTCCGCCCGTGTGGTCGGTGACGTCATCGGTAAGTACCACCCGCACGGCGACACCGCGGTCTACGACACCATCGTGCGTATGGCCCAGCCGTTCTCGCTGCGCTACCTGCTGGTCGACGGCCAGGGCAACTTCGGCTCGGTGGACGGCGACAACGCCGCGGCCATGCGATACACCGAAGTGCGCATGGCCAAGCTGGCCCACGAGCTGCTGGCCGACCTGCACAAGGAAACGGTCGACTGGGTACCGAACTACGACGGCACCGAGCAGATCCCGGCGGTCATGCCGACGCGTATTCCCAACCTGCTGGTCAACGGTTCCAGCGGTATCGCCGTGGGCATGGCGACCAACATCCCGCCGCACAACCTCGGTGAGGTCATCGACGGCTGCCTGGCGCTGATCGACAACCCGGAAGTCACCGTCGATGAGCTGATGCAGTTCATCCCAGGCCCCGATTTCCCTACCGCCGGTATCATCAATGGTCGCCAGGGCATCATCGAGGCCTACCGTACCGGCCGTGGCCGCATCTACATGCGTGCGCGTTCCGAGATCGAAGACATCGACAAGGTCGGTGGTCGCCAGCAGATCGTCGTCACCGAGCTGCCTTACCAGCTGAACAAGGCGCGTCTGATCGAGAAGATCGCCGAGCTGGTCAAAGAGAAGAAGATCGAAGGCATCACCGAGCTGCGCGACGAGTCCGACAAGGACGGCATGCGCATCGTCATCGAGCTGCGCCGCGGCGAGGTGCCGGAGGTGGTGCTCAACAACCTCTACCAGCAAACCCAGCTGCAGAGCGTGTTCGGCATCAACGTGGTGGCCCTGATCGACGGTCGCCCGCGCGTGCTCAACCTCAAGGACCTGCTCGAAGCGTTCGTCCGTCACCGCCGTGAGGTGGTCACGCGTCGTACCGTGTTCGAGCTGCGCAAGGCCCGCGAGCGTGGCCACATCCTCGAAGGCCAGGCGGTCGCGCTGTCCAACATCGATCCGGTCATCGCCCTGATCAAGGCCTCGCCGACCCCGTCCGAGGCCAAGGAAGCGTTGATTTCCACGGCTTGGGAGTCCAGCGCCGTGCAGGTCATGGTCGAGCGCGCCGGCGCCGATTCCTGCCGCCCTGAAGACCTCCCCGAGCAGTACGGCCTGCGTGACGGCAAGTATTACCTGTCGCCGGAACAGGCCCAGGCCATCCTCGACCTGCGCCTGCACCGCCTGACCGGCCTGGAGCACGAGAAGCTGCTGGCCGAGTACCAGGAGATCCTCGAGCAGATCGGCGAACTCATCCGCATCCTCAGCAGCGCCCAGCGCCTGATGGAAGTGATCCGCGAAGAGCTCGAAGCCATTCGCGCCGAGTACGGCGATGCCCGTCGCACCGAAATCCTTGATGCCCGTCACGACCTCAACTACGGCGACATGATCCCGGAAGAAGAGCGCGTGGTGACCATTTCCCACGGCGGCTATGCCAAGACCCAGCCGCTGTCTGCCTACCAGGCCCAGCGCCGTGGTGGCAAGGGCAAGTCGGCGACAGGCGTCAAGGACGAGGACTACATCGAGCACCTGCTGGTCGCCAACAGCCACGCCACGCTGCTGCTGTTCTCCAGCAAGGGCAAGGTGTACTGGCTCAAGACCTACGACATTCCCGAAGCCTCCCGCGCTGCCCGTGGCCGCCCGTTGGTCAACCTGCTGCCGCTGGAAGAGGGTGAGCGCATCACCGCCATGCTGCAGATCGACCTCGAGGCCCTGCAGCAGAACGCCGACCCCGACGAAGAACTGGAGGACGGCGATGACGGCGTGATCGAAGGCGAAGTAATCGAAGCCGAGGAAGTCGACGAAGAAGACGGCGATACCCCTGAGTGGGTGGCCGAGCCGACCGGCGCCTATATCTTCATGGCCACCGCTTCCGGTACCGTCAAGAAGACCCCGCTGGTGCAGTTCGCCCGTCCGCGCTCCAACGGCTTGATCGCCCTGAAGCTCAAGGAAGGTGACACCCTGATCGCCGCGGCCATCACCGACGGCGCCAAGGAAGTCATGATGTTCTCCGACGCCGGCAAGGTGATTCGCTTCGCCGAGAGCGTGGTCCGCGAAATGGGCCGTACCGCCCGTGGCGTGCGTGGCATGAAGCTGGGCAAGGGCCAGCGCATCATCTCGATGCTGATTCCCGAGTCTGGCGCGCAGATCCTCACCGCCTCCGAGCGCGGCTTCGGCAAGCGCACCCCGCTGTCCAAGTTCCCGCGTCGCGGCCGTGGTGGCCAGGGCGTGATCGCCATGGGCACCAAGGGGCGCAACGGCTTGCTGATCGGCGCCATCCAGGTTCAGGAAGGCGAGGAGATCATGCTGATCTCCGACCAGGGCACCCTGGTGCGTACGCGGGTCGGTGAAGTGTCCAGCCTGGGTCGTAACACCCAGGGCGTGACGCTGATCAAGCTGGCCAGCGACGAGACGCTGGTAGGCCTGGAGCGGATCCAGGAGCCATCCGAAGACGAATTCGATGATGTCATCGAAGGGGACGAGGAGGGCGTCGAGGCCGACGCGCCGGATGATGACGCTGCTGGAGCCGAAGAGGCCCCGCAGGAGTAAGCAAGCGTAAAACCCGAACGGGGCGACCAAGGTCGCCCCGTTTGACTGATTAAAGATGGCAACGCTGAGCCCTTGTAGGAGCGGCCTTGCGCCGCGATGGGTCGTGCAGCGGCCCCAGGATGCCCGCGGCGCTGCAGGAACTGGGGCCGCTGCGCGCCCCCTCGCGGCGCAAGGCCGCTCCTACACCGGTGCAGCGCGGCCTGCCAGTTACGATTTTGTTCTTTTTAGAGCGAGAGTGGATGTGAGCAAACGAGCCTTTAACTTCTGCGCAGGCCCTGCCGCGCTTCCTGACGCCGTGCTGCAGCGTGCCCAGGCCGAAATGCTGGACTGGCACGGCAAGGGCTTGTCGGTGATGGAGATGAGCCATCGCAGCGACGACTACGTGGCCATCGCAGAGAAGGCCGAGCAGGACCTGCGTGACCTGCTGTCCGTCCCCTCCAACTACAAGGTCCTGTTCCTGCAGGGTGGCGCCAGCCAGCAGTTCGCCGAGATTCCGCTGAACCTGCTGCCGGAAAACGGCACCGCCGATTACGTCGAGACCGGCATCTGGTCGAAAAAGGCCATCGAGGAAGCGCGTCGCTTCGGCCATGTCAACGTCGCCGCCAGCGCCAAGCCGTACGACTACCTGGCCATTCCTGGCCAGAACGAGTGGAACCTGACCAAGAACGCCGCCTACGTGCACTATGCGTCCAACGAGACCATCGGTGGCCTGCAGTTCGACTGGGTGCCCGAGACCGGTGACGTGCCGCTGGTGGTCGACATGTCGTCCGACATCCTCTCGCGTCCGATCGACGTTTCGCAGTACGGCATGATCTACGCCGGCGCGCAGAAGAACATCGGCCCCAGTGGCCTGGTGGTGGTGATCGTGCGTGAAGACCTGATCGGCCATGCCCGCAGCCACTGCCCGACGATGCTCGACTACAAGGTCGCTGCCGACAACGGCTCGATGTACAACACCCCGGCCACCTATTCCTGGTACCTCTCCGGCCTGGTCTTCGAGTGGCTCAAGGAGCAGGGTGGCGTCGAGGCCATGGAGCAGCGCAACCGCGCCAAGAAAGACCGCTTGTATGGCTTCATCGACGCCAGCGAGTTCTACACCAACCCCATCAGCCACAACGCCCGTTCGTGGATGAACGTGCCGTTCCGCCTGGCCGACGAGCGCCTGGACAAGGCCTTCCTGGCCGGTGCCGACGCCCGCGGCCTGCTCAACCTAAAGGGCCACCGCTCGGTGGGTGGCATGCGCGCATCCATCTACAACGCCCTGGGCCTCGAGGCCGTCGAGGCGCTGGTTGGCTACATGGCCGAATTCGAGAAGGAGCACGGCTGATGTCCGAACAGGAACTCAAGGCGCTGCGCGTGCGTATCGACAGCCTCGACGAGAAGATCCTCGAGCTGATCAGCGATCGCGCCCGTTGCGCCCAGGAAGTCGCCAAGGTCAAGACCGCGTCCCTGGCCGAAGGCGAGAAGCCGGTGTTCTACCGCCCCGAGCGTGAAGCCGCCGTGCTCAAGCGCGTGATGGAGCGCAACAAGGGCCCGCTGGGCAACGAAGAGATGGCGCGGTTGTTCCGCGAGATCATGTCCTCGTGCCTGGCCCTGGAAGAGCCGCTCAAGGTCGCCTACCTCGGCCCCGAGGGCACCTTCACCCAGGCCGCCGCCATGAAGCACTTCGGCCACGCCGTGATCAGCCGCCCGATGGCGGCCATCGACGAAGTGTTCCGCGAAGTGGCGGCCGGTGCCGTCAACTTCGGCGTGGTGCCGGTGGAAAACTCCACCGAAGGCGCGGTGAGCCACACCCTGGACAGCTTCCTCGAGCACGACATGGTGATCTGCGGTGAGGTGGAACTGCGTATCCACCACCACCTGCTGGTGGGCGAGAACACCAAGACCGACAGCATCACCCGCATCTACTCCCACGCCCAGTCGCTGGCCCAGTGCCGCAAATGGCTGGACGCCCACTACCCGAACGTCGAGCGCGTGGCGGTCTCGAGCAATGCCGAGGCGGCCAAGCGGGTGAAGGGTGAGTGGAATTCGGCGGCCATCGCCGGTGATATGGCGGCCAACCTGTACGGTTTGACCCGCCTGGCCGAGAAGATCGAGGACCGTCCGGACAACTCCACGCGCTTCCTGATGATCGGCAACCAGGAAGTGCCACCGACCGGTGACGACAAGACCTCGATCATCGTGTCGATGAGCAACAAGCCTGGCGCCCTGCACGAGCTGCTGGTGCCGTTCCACGACAACGGCATCGACCTGACCCGTATCGAGACCCGTCCGTCGCGTAGCGGCAAGTGGACCTACGTGTTCTTCATCGACTTCGTCGGCCACCACCGCGATCCGCTGATCAAGGCGGTGCTGGAGAAGATCAGCCAGGAAGCCGTGGCGCTCAAGGTGCTGGGGTCGTATCCCAAGGCGGTGCTTTGATCTGTGCCCCAGGGGCTGCTCTGTAGCCCTTTCGCGGTCACTGTGGGAGCGGCCTTGCGTCGCGAAAGGGGTGCGAAGCGCCCCCAATGGCCCTCACGCTGTCTCGATTCTTGAACAAGGTCCGCACCCGTGGTAAATGCAGCAAAAACCAAATCCGCGCCAATCATCGACCGCCTGGTGGTCGTCGGCCTTGGCCTGATCGGCGGCTCGTTCGCCAAGGGCCTGCGTGAAAGCGGCCTGTGCCGCGAAGTGGTCGGCGTCGACCTCGATGCCCCGTCGCGCAAGCAAGCCGTGGCCTTAGGCGTGGTCGACCGCTGCGAAGAAGACCTCGCCGCCGCCTGCGTCGGTGCCGACGTGATCCAGCTCGCCGTGCCGATCCTGGCCATGGAGAAGGTCCTGGCGCGCCTGGCCCGGCTCGACCTCGGCAATGCCGTCATCACCGACGTCGGCAGCGCCAAGGGCAACGTGGTGCGCGCCGCCCGTGAAGTGTTTGGCGCCAGCCTGCCGCGCTTCGTGCCTGGCCACCCGATCGCCGGCTCCGAGCAGAGCGGGGTGGAGGCCTCCAACGCCACGCTGTTCCGTCGCCACAAGGTCATCCTCACGCCATTGGCGCAAACCGATCCGGCCGCGCTGGCCCTGGTCGACCGCCTGTGGCGGGCCCTGGACGCCGATGTGGAGCACATGTCGGTCGAGCGCCATGACGAAGTCCTGGCCGCCACCAGCCACCTGCCACACCTGCTGGCCTTCGGTTTGGTCGATTCGCTGGCCAAGCGCAATGAAAACCTGGAGATCTTCCGGTACGCTGCCGGAGGTTTCCGCGATTTCACCCGAATCGCCGGCAGCGATCCGACCATGTGGCACGACATCTTCCTCGCCAACCGCGAGGCGGTCCTGCGCACACTGGATACATTTCGCAGCGACCTCGACGCCTTGCGCGACGCGGTCGATGCAGGGGACGGGCACCAGTTGCTGGGTGTATTCACCCGCGCACGGGTTGCCCGCGAGCATTTCAGTAAAATCCTGGCCCGCCGGGCCTATGTGGACGCTATGAACGCCAACGATCTGATTTTCCTGGCCCAACCGGGTGGCCGCGTGTCCGGACGGATCCGCGTACCGGGCGACAAGTCGATTTCCCACCGTTCGATCATGCTTGGCTCCCTGGCCGAAGGCACGACCGAGGTCGAAGGTTTCCTCGAAGGCGAGGACGCCCTGGCGACCCTGCAGGCTTTCCGCGACATGGGCGTGGTCATCGAAGGCCCCAATCACGGCCGCGTGACCATTCACGGCGTTGGCCTGCACGGCCTCAAGCCGCCGCCCGGCCCGCTGTACGTCGGTAACTCCGGCACCTCGATGCGCCTGCTCTCGGGCCTGCTCGCCGGCCAGCCGTTCGACGTGACCATGACCGGCGATGCCTCGCTGTCCAAGCGCCCGATGAATCGCGTGGCCAACCCGCTGCGTGAAATGGGCGCAGTGGTCGAGACCGGCCCGGACGGCCGTCCGCCGCTGACCATCCGCGGTGGCCACAAGCTCAAGGCGTTGAACTACACGCTGCCGATGGCCAGTGCCCAGGTCAAATCCTGCCTGCTGCTGGCTGGCTTGTATGCCGAAGGCACCACCACCGTCACCGAGCCGGCGCCGACCCGCGATCACACCGAGCGCATGCTGCGCGGTTTCGGCTATGCGGTAGAGAGCAACGGCCCGGTCGCCTCGCTGCAGGCCGGTGGCAAGCTCACCGCCACCCGCATCGAAGTGCCTGCTGACATCTCCTCGGCGGCTTTCTTCCTGGTCGCGGCGTCGATCGCCCAGGGTTCCGAGCTGGTGCTCGAGCACGTCGGCATCAACCCGACCCGTACCGGCGTGATCGACATCCTGCGCCTGATGGGCGGCGACATCACCCTGGAAAACCAGCGTGAAGTCGGTGGCGAGCCGGTGGCCGACCTGCGCGTGCGCGGCACTCAGCTCAAGGGTATCGAGATCCCGGAGGCCCTGGTGCCGCTGGCCATCGACGAATTCCCGGTATTGTTTGTCGCCGCCGCCTGCGCCGAAGGCCGCACCGTGCTGCGGGGCGCCGAAGAACTGCGGGTCAAGGAGTCGGACCGCATCCAGGTGATGGCCGACGGCCTGATCGCCCTGGGCGTGAAGTGCGAGCCGACCCCGGACGGCATCATCATCGACGGCGGCCAGATCGGCGGCGGCGAAGTGCACGGCCACGGCGACCACCGCATCGCCATGGCCTTCAGCGTGGCCTCGCTGCGCGCCAGCGCCCCGATCCGCATCCATGACTGCGCCAACGTCGCCACCTCGTTCCCGAACTTCCTGGCGCTGTGCGCCGAAGTCGGCATCCGCGTGGCCGAAGAGGGCAAGTCGTGACCGTTCAAGCACCCGTCATTACCATTGACGGCCCAAGCGGCTCGGGCAAGGGCACCGTTGCCGGCCTGCTGGCCCGCGAACTCGGCTGGAAGCTGCTGGATTCCGGCGCCCTGTACCGATTGCTGGCCTTCAACGCCACCAACCATGGCGTCGACTTGACCAACGAAGAGCTGCTCAAGGCCCTGGCCGCCCATCTGGATGTGCAGTTCATCGCCGCCGAGCCGGGTAAGCTGCAACAGATCATTCTCGAAGGCGAGGATGTCAGCAACGTCATCCGTACCGAAACGGTCGGCGCCGGCGCCTCGATGGTCGCTTCGCTGCCAGCGGTGCGCGAGGCGTTGCTGCAGCGTCAGCGCGCCTTCCGCGAACTGCCCGGGCTGATCGCCGACGGTCGCGACATGGGTACCGTGGTGTTCCCCGACGCGCCGCTGAAGGTGTTTCTCACCGCCAGTGCCGAGGAGCGTGCCCGTCGTCGCTACCTCCAGTTGAAGGGCAAGGGCGAAGATGTTAGTCTGTCGAGTCTGCTAGATGAGATTCGTGCGCGTGATGAACGCGACACACAACGTGCGGTGGCCCCGCTGAAACCAGCGGCCGATGCCATCCAGTTGGACTCCACCGAGTTGTCCATCGAGCAGGTGTTGCAACGTATCAGGAGCGAGATCGCCCAGCGCGATCTGCTCTGATAGCCAGGAAAGCAGGCAGGGGCACCAGTCAACGTCCTGTCGGCTTTCCTTTACTTAAAACAAACCCACATTGTCTGGAATGTGGCGATGGGCGTCTGTTTCGCCCGAATCTACAGGAATTAAAATGAGCGAAAGCTTTGCAGAACTCTTTGAAGAAAGCCTGAAAACCCTCAATCTTCAGCCGGGTGCAATCATCTCCGGTATCGTTGTCGACATCGACGGCGACTGGGTTACCGTACACGCTGGCCTGAAGTCCGAGGGCGTCATCCCGCTCGAGCAGTTCTACAACGAAGCTGGCGAGCTGACCATCAAGGTCGGTGACGAAGTTCACGTTGCGCTGGACGCGGTCGAAGACGGCTTTGGCGAAACCAAACTGTCCCGTGAAAAAGCCAAGCGCGCCGAGTGCTGGATTGTTCTGGAAGCAGCTTTCGCCGCCGAAGAAGTGGTCAAGGGCGTTATCAACGGTAAGGTTAAGGGCGGCTTCACTGTCGACGTTAACGGCATCCGTGCGTTCCTGCCGGGCTCCCTGGTTGATGTCCGCCCAGTGCGCGACACCTCCCACCTCGAAGGCAAAGAGCTGGAATTCAAGGTCATCAAGCTGGACCAGAAGCGCAACAACGTTGTCGTTTCCCGTCGCAGCGTGCTGGAAGCCGAGAACAGCGCCGAGCGCGAAGCCCTGCTGGAAACCCTGCAGGAAGGCCAACAGGTCAAAGGTATCGTCAAGAACCTCACCGACTACGGTGCATTCGTGGACCTGGGCGGCATCGACGGCCTGCTGCACATCACCGACATGGCTTGGAAGCGCATCAAGCACCCGTCGGAAATCGTCAACGTTGGTGACGAAGTCGACGTTCGCGTTCTGAAGTTCGACCGTGAGCGCAACCGCGTTTCCCTGGGTCTGAAGCAGATGGGCGAAGATCCGTGGGTTGCTATCACTGCGCGTTACCCAGAAGGTACTCGCGTACAGGCTCGCGTTACCAACCTGACCGACTACGGCTGCTTCGCTGAGCTGGAAGAAGGCGTTGAAGGTCTGGTACACGTTTCCGAAATGGACTGGACCAACAAGAACATCCACCCGTCGAAAGTCGTTCAGGTTGGCGACGAAGTGGAAGTCATGGTTCTGGACATCGACGAAGAGCGTCGTCGTATCTCCCTGGGTATCAAGCAGTGCAAATCCAACCCATGGGAAGACTTCTCCGGCCAGTTCAACAAGGGTGACAAGATCACCGGTACCATCAAGTCGATCACCGACTTCGGTATCTTCATCGGTCTGGAAGGCGGCATCGACGGCCTGGTTCACCTGTCCGACATCTCCTGGAACGAAACCGGCGAAGAAGCCGTACGTCGTTTCAAGAAGGGCGACGAGCTGGAAACCGTCATCCTGTCGGTCGATCCAGAGCGCGAGCGCATCTCCCTGGGCATCAAGCAGCTGGAAGACGATCCGTTCTCCAACTTCGTTGCTGTCAATGACAAGGGCGCTATCGTCAAGGGCATCGTGAAAGAAGTTGACGCCAAAGGCGCCATCGTCACCCTGGCCGACGACATCGAAGCCACTCTGAAAGCTTCCGAAATCAGCCGTGACCGCGTTGAAGACGCGCGTAACGTCCTGAAGGAAGGCGAAGAGATCGAAGCCAAGATCATCAGCGTTGACCGCAAGTCCCGCGTCATCAGCCTGTCGATCAAGTCGAAAGACGACGCTGAAGAGCGTGAAGCCATCCAGAGCCTGAAAAACGCTCCGGAAGCGGCTGCCGACACCACCATGGCCGCGCTGCTGCGCGAAGCTATGGCCAAGCAGAACTGAGTTCTGTTTGATCGGTAAAAAGGGTGGCCTTCGGGCCGCCCTTTTTTATGCCTGCAAGAAAATCCCGTGACCCTTTGAGGGAGCGGGTGCATCGCAGAGCGCGAACCGCCGCGAACTCAAGCATCACCCGTGCTATCCCCTCGACCCCCTCAAACCTGCGTCACTCCTCGCCTGGCTGACGCCGTCTCGCTAGCCAGAACGTACCCCCTTCTTGAATTTTTTTATTAAGTCAAGATCCACCCTGTTCAAATCCCGCCGAGCGTGCTACAAACTGATTAAGCAATGATCTAGCTGCTTGATAACGAAGGGAAAAACATGACGAAGTCGGAGCTGATCGAACGTATTGTCACCCATCAAGGCTTGCTCTCCTCAAAGGATGTGGAGCTGGCCATCAAGACCATGCTTGAGCAGATGTCACAGTGCCTGGCGACCGGCGACCGCATCGAAATTCGCGGTTTTGGCAGCTTTTCCCTGCACTATCGCGCCCCCCGGGTAGGTCGTAACCCCAAGACCGGCCAGTCGGTAAGCCTCGAAGGCAAATTCGTCCCGCACTTCAAGCCGGGCAAGGAACTGCGTGATCGCGTCAACGAAGACGAAGAAGACCACGTGGGTAGCTGATCCAGCGAAGGAGATCGACATGCGTAACCTCAAGCGCGCCCTGGCGGCGTTGTTCGTGCTGCTGTTGGCGGCTGTGGTGCTGTTCTTCGTGCTGGAAAACCAGCAGAGCGTCGCCCTGGTCCTGTTCGGCTGGTCCGCCCCAGCAGTACCGGTGGCAGTCCTGGTCTTGGCCGCACTGGTCGTTGGCCTGGCCGTCGGCCCCTTGCTGGGCGCCTACGCGTTCATGCGCAGCAAACGCAAACTCCGCCGCAGCGCTCGCCAGGAAGCGCTGGCCGGCAGCTGAGGTCTATTCCTACACCCCGTTGGGATTTGCGCGCTGGGTTCACGGGCGAAGGAATGGGGTAATGCTTGCTCGTTCCTCACCCGCAAAGGACCCGCGCCATGCATTTCCCCTCGCTCACCCACCACGGCGGCGTCCGTGATGTCACCGGTTCCTGCCACCAACTGCACTTGGACGGCGCGACCAGCCTGCTGATCGACTGTGGGCTCGTGCAAGACGATGAGTCCGGCGAGTTGGGCTTCGATATCCAGGGCGTACGCGCGCTAATCGTCACTCACGTTCATCTCGACCATGTCGGACGCATTCCTGCGCTGTTCGCAGCGGGATTTCGTGGGCCTATCTATTGCAGCGAACCCTCAGCCAAACTCTTGCCACTGGTGCTGGAGGATGCCTACAAGCTCGGCATCAGCCGCGTACCGGCGCATGTCGCGCGATATCTCGAATTTCTGGAAGAACGCATTGTGCCGCTGCCGTTCGATGAATGGCACCCGGTTGTAGAGCGCGAGAGTATGCGTTGTCGTATTCGTCTCCAGCGTGCTGGGCATTTGCTGGGCTCAGCCTATGTCGAATGCGATATGGACCTGGGCGATGAGAATACCCGCTATGTCTTCTCGGGCGACCTGGGTGCGCCATGCAATCCGCTGTTGCGGCCGCTGCAGCCACCAGAACGGGCGGACGTGCTGGTGTTGGAAAGCACCTATGGCGATCGCTTGCATCCCGACCGCAGCCAACGCCAGGAGCAGCTCGAACGAGCGATCGATCGGGCTTTGGCCGACAAGGGCACCATTCTCATACCCGCTTTCAGCCTGGGGCGTACTCAGGAGTTGCTCTACGAGCTGGAGGACATCCTCCATCGCAAGGCGCTGCTAGGGCGCACTGCCAGGGCTTCTGGAAGCGATCCGCTGGATTGGTCGCGGTTGCCGGTCATTCTCGACTCGCCGCTCGCACAGCGCATTACGAAGGCTTACAAGGACCTGCATCAGTACTGGCGGGATGAGGCTCAGGATAGGCTCGAGGGTGGGCGTAATCCGTTGGCGTTCGATCAGTTGGTGAGTGTTGAGAGCCATGGCAAGCACCTGGAAGTGGTGAACTACCTCAAGAGTACAGGGCGGCCGGCGATCGTGATTGCGGGGAATGGGATGTGTTCGGGTGGGCGGATTGTGAATTACTTGAAGGCCATGCTGGGGGATCCGCGGCATGAGGTGATGTTTGTGGGGTATCAGGCCAAGGGGACGCCTGGGGCGGTGATACAGGCTTGTGAGAGGGTGCAAGGGTTCGTCACGGTGGACCTGGATGGGGAGCGCTATGAGGTGCGGGCCAAGGTGATGAGCTTGGCGGGGTATTCGGGGCATGCGGATCAGGCGGGGTTGGTGGGGTTTGCGCTGGGGCAGGGGAGGCCTGCGGGGAGGGTGGTTTTGGTGCATGGGGAGGGTGGGGCGAAGCGGGCGTTAGCGGGGGCTTTGGAGGTGCGTTTGCGGATGATCGGGGTTGAATCGAGGATAGATGTCCCATAGGACGCGTTCAGCGCCGACGCGATACGCTGTCAGATAACGCGGAACTTTCTCGCTATGCTTTCATCTATTACTGATTAATGATTAAGATGGCGGTCACGCTACCGTTGGCGCTAGCCAGCGGTCGAGCCTGACAGGCAGATCAGGCATGGCGATTTGAGATCGTACGCAGACAACCAAGACGGACCCAAGGAATAACAGAATAAATGCGTAGTGAACCTGAGCGGGTTAGCGGTGATGGTGAGATCGATTTGCTTGAGCTTGTTCAGGGCGTATGGCGGCAGAAGCTTTGGGTTCCGTTGGTTGCGGTACCTGTAATCGCTATTGGCTTGGCCTATGTCTTGATGGTGTCGCCGGTCTACGAAGCAAAACTCTATATTCAGCCGCCCGCGCAGAACGAAGTCGCGCAGCTCAATTATGGTAGGGGGGGCAATACCGGTCTCCCGCCTATCAGTGCTGCCTATGTCTACGGTATCTATTTGAACGCTCTTCAATCCGAGACAGTCCGGGACAAATTCTTCCGCGATGCTTTTCTTCCCACGTTGACGGAGGAAGAGCGCAAAGGCTCACGTGATGCATTGTATGCCCAGTTCAATGGGATGCTCAGTGTTTCTAAGGCAGGGAAGGACATGCCTGATCGCTACGTGTTGACGGCGCATCTGGAGGATCCGCGGCTTGCGGCTACGTGGGTTTCAGGTTATGCCGAACTGGCCGCAGAGCGAGCAAAGAGCGAGCTACTCAACGGAGCTCGCAGTGAAATATCGATCATGGCGGATAATCTTGAGCAGCAGATTCGGGCTGCTCGCGCCAGCGCTGATAACCAGCGCAAAGACCAGATTGCTCAGCTTGAAGAAGCGCTGCGGGTAGCCAAATCGATCGGTTTGGACAAGCCTCCTATCATTTCCTCCACTTTGGGGAACGAGGTGTCGGCGGGCATGGATGGTGAGCTGACCTACATGCGTGGTACTAAAGCATTGGAGGCTGAAATCGCCAATCTGCACTCTCGTAAGTCGGCTGATCCCTTCATACCCAAATTGCGTCAAAAGCAGGAACAACTCAATTTCCTCCGTCATTGGGATATCAATCCGTCGCTGGTCGCCATGTACAAACAAGACGGTGCGGTGAGCCAACCTGACAAACCAATCAAGCCGCGCAAAGCTGTGATCATGCTGATGACTGCGATTGTTGGTGTCGGGCTCGGCATGCTGGTCGCCCTCGGGCGAGATCTCTGGTTGCGGCGCCGCTCGGCGCAACCGCCTAGCGCGGTTTGAGTGATATTGGTCTAATAGCGGCCGAAGTCGCTGCATCTGGGGAGAATCCCGGAAGGATTCCTTTCCCCTGTATACCTATGACTGAGACGGCCTTTCGATCATCATCCAGTAAGGCCTTCTCTGCTGGCCTCATAGGGTGGTGCTTTTACGGTCAGTGTCATTATTACACTGCCGACGAATGGATTCACTCGACTGCCGAATGAATCGATGATGTTCGATAACCCGTTGTTCTGCTCATGAATACGGGCAAGTAAATTCAAGGTGAGTTGGAAAGCATGACAGATATTAATAAAGTGGTAGAGAAGTTCAAAAGTCGGCAAGCCTTGATTGGTATTGTGGGGCTAGGCTACGTCGGCCTGCCGCTGATGCTTCGTTACAACTCGATCGGCTTCAATGTGTTGGGTATTGATATCGATCAAACCAAGGTTGATAAGCTGAACGCGGGTGAGAGCTACATTGAGCACATTTCGGCCACCAATATCGCCAAGGCTCGGACAAGCGGATTTGAGGCCACCATCGACTTTGAACGCGCCGCAGAGTGCGACGCGTTGATTTTGTGCGTTCCTACGCCGCTCAACAAATATCGCGAACCAGATATGAGCTTCGTGATTAATACCACTGACGCGCTCAAACCGTACCTGAGAGCGGGGCAGGTAGTGTCCCTGGAAAGTACCACTTACCCAGGGACCACCGAGGAAGAGTTGCTGCCGCGCGTGCAAGAAGGTGGCCTGGTGGTAGGTGAGAATATCTACCTGGTGTACTCGCCAGAGCGTGAAGACCCGGGTAACCCGAATTTTGAAACCCGGACGATCCCTAAGGTTATTGGCGGGCATACTTCTAGCTGTCTTGAAGTGGGTATCGCCCTGTACGAACAGGCCATTGATCAAGTAGTGCCGGTGAGCTCTACCAAAGCCGCTGAAATGACCAAGCTTCTGGAAAATATTCATCGTGCAGTGAATATCGGCTTGGTCAACGAAATGAAGATCGTGGCGGATCGTATGGGTATCGACATTTTCGAGGTTGTCGATGCCGCGGCGACTAAGCCTTTCGGCTTCACGCCCTACTACCCAGGCCCGGGCTTGGGTGGCCACTGCATTCCAATCGACCCTTTCTACCTCACCTGGAAGGCGCGCGAATACGGGTTGCACACTCGCTTCATCGAGCTGTCGGGCGAAGTGAACCAGGCCATGCCCGAGTATGTATTGGGCAAGCTGATGGACGGACTGAATGATTCCGGCAAGGCACTGAAGGGTAGCCGTGTACTCGTTCTAGGTATTGCCTATAAGAAGAACGTGGACGACATGCGCGAGTCGCCGTCCGTGGAGATCATGGAGTTGATCGAGGCCAAAGGCGGCGTTGTGGCCTACAGCGACCCGCATGTACCGGTGTTTCCGAAGATGCGCGAACATCACTTTGAACTGAGCAGCGAACCCCTGACCGCTGAGAACCTGGCAAGCTTCGACGCTGTGGTGTTGGCCACTGACCACGACAAATTCGACTATGCCCTGATCGAAGCCAAAGCCAAGCTGATCGTCGACAGCCGCGGCAAGTACCGCACGCCAACTGTGCATATCATCAAGGCCTGATTGGCATCGCCAGCATATTGATCCGTCTGGTCCATAAGGGCAGGCGGATTCATCCGTTTCAAAGGACGCCTCATGAAAAACTTTGCTCTGATCGGTGCTGCAGGCTACATCGCTCCGCGCCACATGCGTGCCATTAAAGATACCGGTAACCGCCTGGTGTCGGCATACGATATCAATGACTCGGTTGGCATAATCGATAGCATCTCGCCTCAGAGCGAGTTCTTCACCGAGTTCGAGTTTTTCCTCGATCACGCCCATGGGCTCAAGCGCGACCCGGCTAACGCACTGGATTACGTCGCGATCTGCTCGCCCAACTACCTGCACCACCCGCACATCGCTGCAGGCCTGCGCCTGGGATGCGACGTGATTTGCGAAAAGCCGTTAGTACCAACACCGCAGCAACTGGATGAACTGGCGCTGGTAGAGCAAGAAACCGGCAAGCGTCTGTTCAACATCCTGCAGCTGCGCCATCATCAGGCGATCATCGCGCTGAAGGATAAGGTCGCTCGCGAAAACAACCCGCACAAGTATGAGGTCGACCTTACCTACATCACTTCACGTGGCAAGTGGTACCTGCAAAGTTGGAAAGGTGACCCGCGTAAGTCGTTCGGTGTAGCCACCAACATCGGCGTGCATTTCTACGACATGCTGCACTTCATTTTCGGCAAGCTGCAGCGCAATATTGTGCACTTCACCTCCGAACACAAGGCTGCGGGCTATCTGGAGTACGAAAAAGCCCGTGTTCGCTGGTTCCTGTCGGTTGATGCCAACGACCTGCCAGAATCAGTGAAGGGTAAGAAACCGACCTACCGCTCTATCACTGTGAACGGTGAGGAGATGGAGTTTTCTGAAGGATTCACTGACTTGCACACTACGAGCTATGAAGAAATTCTTGCTGGTCGTGGTTACGGTATCGAGGATGCTCGACACTGCGTCGAAACGGTCAACACTATTCGTAGCGCGCAGATTGTTGCGGCTGCGGACAACGAAGGGCACCCATTTGTGTTGGCGCTTTAGCGCTGATTGAACGATTGGACCGGATCGCTTGAAACAGCGGTCCGTTCATTGTGTCTCTTGCCGCATTGGTGAAGTCGCGATAAAAGGCTGCCAGAGTCTTTAGATGATCGGGCAAGCGGATTTGACCTCAGCATCCTGTCTCAGCGAATACTCAAGTCTAACCGGTCGGACGCCGACGAGAGCGGCCTTCATGCATGTTTACATGTGATACGGAACGGTTTCCAACAACCTCAGTCAAGTGTGAGTCTTAAACCATGAATTTCTCTCAGCACCCGAGCGCTATCATCGATGAGGGCGCGCAGATCGGTAACGGCTCCAGAGTCTGGCACTTTGTTCATGTGTGTGCCGGCGCCCGAATTGGGGAGGGCGTTTCTCTGGGACAGAACGTTTTCGTAGGTAACAAGGTAGTGATCGGTGACCGCTGCAAGGTTCAGAACAATGTATCGGTCTACGACAACGTGACCTTGGAAGAAGGCGTGTTCTGTGGACCTAGCATGGTTTTTACCAACGTATATAATCCTCGTTCCTTGATCGAACGTAAGGATCAATACCGTGACACCCTGGTCAAGAAAGGCGCCACCCTCGGCGCTAACTGCACCATCGTTTGTGGCGTTACCATCGGTGAATATGCCTTCGTGGGGGCAGGCGCGGTTATCAACAAAGACGTCCCGGCATACGCGTTGATGGTGGGCGTCCCTGCCCGCCAGATCGGATGGATGAGCGAATTTGGTGAGCAGCTTGAGCTGGATGACAAGAACGAAGCCATTTGCTCGCATACTGGCGCGCGCTACGTTTTGAGCGGAGTTACCTTGAATAAGGTGGATATTTGAACATGATTGAGTTCATTGACCTGAAAAGCCAGCAAGCTCGGATCAAAGACAAGATCGATGCTGGTATCCAGCGCGTGCTAAGCCACGGCCAGTATATTCTTGGCCCGGAAGTGGCGGAGTTGGAGCAGAGCTTGGCTGGGTTTGTCGGAGCCAAATACTGCATCACCTGTGCAAACGGTACCGATGCATTGCAGATCGCGCTAATGGCATTGAATATTGGCCCTGCCGATGAGGTTATCACCCCTGGATTCACCTACATTGCGACGGCTGAAACGGTTGTATTGTTGGGCGCGAAACCGGTGTATGTGGATGTTGATCCACGTACTTACAATCTCGACCCAGCATTGCTTGAAGCCGCGATTACCCCGCGTACCAAGGCTGTCATTCCGGTTTCCCTGTATGGGCAATGCGCTGATTTTGACGCAATCAATGCTATTGCGACGAAGCACGGTATTCCCGTCATCGAGGATGCAGCGCAGAGTTTTGGTGCGTCCTATAAAGGGAAGCGCTCTTGCAATCTATCGACAATCTCTTGCACCAGCTTCTTTCCAAGTAAACCTCTGGGTTGTTATGGCGATGGCGGTGCCATCTTCACTAACGACGAGCAATTGGCGACTGTGCTTCGGCAAACTGCACGCCATGGCCAGGATCGCCGCTATCATCACATTCGCGTGGGTGTGAATAGCCGGCTGGATACCCTGCAAGCGGCCATCCTACTGCCCAAGCTTGAAATTTTCGAGGAAGAGATTTCCCTGCGCCAGCAGGTTGCCGAGAACTATGATCGCCTTCTCGCCGAGGCAGGTATTGAAAAGATTCCGTATATCGAACCGCATAATGTCAGTGTTTACGCGCAGTACACAGTGCGTGTCGAGAACCGGGATGCAGTGCAGGCCAGGCTGAAGGAAGCCGGCGTGCCGACCGCCGTACACTATCCGATCCCACTGAACAAGCAGCCGGCCGTTGCTGACGCAACCGCCCATCTGCCAGTTGGTGATGAGGTTGCTGGCCAAGTGATGAGTCTGCCGATGCACCCCTATCTGACCCTGTTGGACCAACAATTAATTGTCGCGGCGCTGAAGGCGTGCTGAGAGCATTGCGGGCCTTGAGAGGCGGGAAAAGTGATTTCCTGCGTAATGTGCTGACGCTGATGACCGGCACCACACTTGCGCAGGCCATCCCGATTGCAGCAATGCCATTGCTGACTCGCTTGTACACGCCAGAAGATTTCGGTGTTCTGGCTTTGTACATGTCTCTAGCGGGGATGATCTCCGTCATTATCACTGCGAGGTATGAAGTCGCAGTGATGTTGCCTGAACGGGACGAAGATGCAGCCAGCCTGGTTACGCTATCGATCAGCATAGCGGGCACTATCAGCCTTGCGCTGCTGGCAGTCGTCTTTTTTTTCAATGAGAGCATCCAAGCGCTGCTTAACAATAAAGCCATTGGGCCATGGCTCTATCTCTTGCCGGTTACCGTTTTCGTTACTGGGGTGTGGCAGGCGTTGAACTACTGGAACAACCGGGCCAAGAAGTTCAAGCGCCTGGCTGTCAGCAGGGTTGCACAAGGTGGTGGCATGACCATTGCTCAATTTGTACTGAAGGGGTTGTCAGCTGGTGGACTGGTGGTCGGCTATCTCGTCGGGCAAATGAGCGGCCTTCTGGTCTTTTTGACCCGGACGTGGCGTGAAGATCGGACAGTGCTTTCAAAGGTCAGCGTCGCGACAATGCTTGATAACGCTCGTCGCTACAGCAAATTTCCCAAATACTCTACGATCGGTGCGTTGCTAGATAATGCCGCAGTGCAAATGCCAGTGCTCGTGCTCAGCAGGTTTTACGACACTCACATTGTTGGCATTTTCAGCCTTACATTCAGAGCGCTGAACTTACCAATGAGTTTGATCGCAACTGCGTTTTCACAAGTGCTGTTTCAGCGTTTTGTGGTGCTGCATCGCGAAAATCCCGATCGGTTGGCGCCCTTCGTCCTCAAGCTATTTTTTGGCCTGTTGGGACTGATGGTGCCGCTGGTAGCGTTCGTATGGGTCGTCGGTCCAGAGCTGTTTGCGCTTGTATTCGGAGAGACGTGGCGCCAAGCCGGTAATTATGCCACCGTGCTGATCTTCGCTGTTGCCATACGTTTTGCAGTGAGCCCGCTGAGTACTGTCCTAGCGATGGATCACAATATCAAGATTGGAACGTTGTGGCAGATGATCTATTTTGTGACCATCACGTCGACGCTGTATATTTTCAGAAACGCTGGTATGGAAGTGTTCTTGCTCGCGTTTACTCTGCATGAGGTTGCCCTGTATAGCCTGTATTTAGGCTTTATTATCTTTGGCGCAAAAATACACAGGTTCGGATAATAGTTATGTGCGGAATTTTAGGTGGCGTATGGAAAAAGGCAGATAATTCGCTCGAGGAGCGGGTGAAAGCCGCGCTGCTCACTATCCAACATCGTGGTCCAAACGATTCAGGATATGAAATAACTCCTCTTCATGATAGCCGCCTGGTGCTTGGTCATACGAGGTTGTCAATCATCGACCTGTCGAGTGCAGGGCATCAGCCGATGTATTCGCAGGATCGTAAATATTCTGTGGTTTTTAATGGTGAAATCTATAACTACAGAGAGTTGCGTAGGGAATTGGGCGCGCTGGGGTGCATCTTTAGATCTGATTCAGATACTGAGGTATTGCTGGCTGCTTGGCAGTATTGGAAAGAAGCAAGCTTGTCACGGTTTGTGGGCATGTTTGCATTTGTGCTATTTGATCATGAGTACGGTACTATTACCTGTGTTAGGGATGCTTTTGGGATTAAGCCATTCTTTTATAATTTTGAAGACGGCAACATTATTTTTGCATCTGAGATCCCAGCGATCAAGGCGCTGAAAAATAGTGAGGTAGAGCTGAATTGGCAGCGGGCATATGATTATCTAGTTCACGGCGACTACGATACTAACGAACAAACATTTTTTAAAGATGTTTTGCATCTTCCGCCTGGGCATATTATACGTTACAGCATCGCAACAGGGCAATTGACTGAACCAGAACCTTGGTATACGCCTCGTATTGAAGAGCGTGCCGAGCTGAGCTTTGCGGACGCTGCCGATGAGCTGCGTGAACGTTTTCTGACCAGTATTCGTTTCCACCTCCGAAGTGATGTTCCAATTGGTGCAGCTCTATCGGGTGGTCTTGATTCTTCTGCAGTGGTTTGTGCGATGCGCCATGTAGAGCCAGAAATGCCGATACACACATTTAGCTACATCGCCAAAGGGAGCTCTCTATCGGAAGAGTATTGGGCGGATCAGGTGAATCAGCATGTAGGCGCTCATGCAAACAAGGTCGTCGTATCGCCATTAGATTTGATTCGTGATCTTGATGATATGATAAGTGTTCAAGGTGAGCCTTTTGGCAGTACAAGCATTTATGCCCAATATCGAGTCTACCAGCTTGCCAGGGAGCGAGGAGTCACGGTAACTCTGGACGGTCAAGGTGCTGACGAAATGCTGGCAGGTTATAGCGGTTACCCTGGGCAGCGTATCCGCAGCCTTATTGAGAATGGTGAATACAGCCGCGCCATACGATTCCTGAGAAATTGGTCAAAATGGCCTGGCCGCAGCATCAAGTGGGGTATAGGCTCGACTCTAGGTCAATTCACCTCGGGTAAACTCAACGACTCATTACGTAGATTGGATGGGCGAACCAACATACCTGAGTGGATGCATGAAGGTAGTTTGCGCGACGCTGGCGTTCGATGCGAGAACACGCGACGTCAATGCCCTGTGGACCTAAGGGGGCGTCGATTAACTGCAGAACTCTCAGCTTCATTGCATCAGCGAGGTCTGCAGCACCTGCTACGTCACGGCGACCGAAATTCTATGCGCTTTTCAATTGAAAGCCGGGTTCCCTTTCTGACAACAAAGCTTTCAGAGCTCCTTCTATCCGTCCCAGAGCATTACCTGATCTCGGATCAAGGAGAAACGAAACATATTTTCCGCGCTGCCATGCGTGGGATCGTGCCAGAAGAAGTTCTTAATAGGCGTGACAAAGTTGGCTTTGAAACCCCAGAGCGCGACTTCATAATACAGAATTCAGATAAAATAAGGGGTTGGCTCAAAGACGGTGTACAGCTACCGTTTCTATCTAGCGATCGGGTGCTTCGCGAATTTGAGTTAATAGTTGAAGGTGGTAGAAAATTCACTCCTCAAGTATGGCGTTGGATTAATTTCTACCGCTGGCATCAGATTTTCTTGGGTTGAGCCTTCTAGAGTTATGTGGCTTTCGAGAGTTTAGCGCGAAATGAGCCTTGATTTTTGTGCGGAGGTATTATGAAATCCACTGAGCTAAAAATCAGCTTGCATAGATTTTTGTTTGTTTTTTTTGTTCTTCTGTTTAGAGCGCTGTTGGATGCCTCCTATATTACCGTGATAGCAGGGTCCTTCGCTTCTGAGGGGTTTGTACTTGATATACAGTTGCTAAACTATGTCTCTTCCTGGTTGATCTATGTTTTATCCTTGTTTTTATTGTCGGATCGGGTAAGGCATGTTAGTCATTATTTTTTTGCGACGGCCGTGTTGTCGCTAGTGGCACCGCTGACATCGTTATATGGCCTAGATGCGAGTCGCCCTGTATTTCCGGTTCTTATTTCAATCGGGGCATTAGTGTATGCATATTTGATTTGCTGTCAAAATTTTATTAATTTCAGGGGGCTGCCGGTGGTTCTGGGGGGGCGTGTATTGGCTGTCGCATTATCGCTCGTGTTTGTCGTATTCCTTGTCGTCTGGTTTTATTTCTCTGGAGCGAAATCTAATCTGGATTTTTCCGCAGTATACGAATATCGTGAGCAAAATGCTGAGCTGACAGCGCAAGGTGTTTTTGCATACACAAATAATTGGACCTTTCAAGTATTTACGATTTATTTGATTTGTTTTGCGCTTTTAGCACGGCGATATTTAATTGTCGTTTTATTGCTTGCTGTTCAGGTTTATTTTTTTTCAATTGCTTCCCATAAGTCCATACTCTTTCTTCCGATCCTGGTTGTCAGTGTTTGGTTTTACCTTGGGCGCTCGGATTCCTTGCTTATCCTTCCAGTTGCGTGTGTTGGCGTCATGCTATTATCTTTGTTGAGTTATTCTTTTTTGGATGATTTGTGGTTGTCGTCATTGCTGTCTCGAAGAGTCTTTTATGTTCCCGCGGACCTCTGTTTTGTATATTTTGACTACTTCTCAACCCATGCTCAGGTATATTGGTCGAATTCTGTGCTTTCGTCCCTCTTTATCTATCCATACGGCGATATAGGTATTCCCTACGTGATTGGGGGATATTTGGGTAAGCCTGATATGGGGGCTAATAATGGCTTTGTATCAAGTGGTTATGCACATGCAGGTCTCTTCGGAGTTTTTTTCTATGCAACCCTCGTAGGGCTTCTGCTCAAGCTGGTCAATGATTTGTCAAGTGGCAGAATGCCGATTTGGGTAGCTGTTGCTATTTCACTTGTTCCATTGCGAAGTCTTCTACTTTCATCAGATCTATTTACAGTTATGTTGACTCATGGTTTCGGTATTGCGATTTTGATGATGTACCTTTCACGTAAGCGATCAGTAGTCCAAGATCCGGTCATTTATCAAGAGCTAAATATTTCCAAAGGTAACTCATGAAGATTGCTCACCTAACCTCTGCTCATCCTAGATATGATACTAGAATTTTTTTAAAGGAATGCAGAAGCCTCGCCCAAGCCGGACATGAAACGCACTTAGTAGTCGCTGATGGGAAGGGGAATGAAGTTCGAGATTTGGTAGGCATCCACGATGTTGGCGCTTCGGCGGGTAGACTCAACCGGATGATGGTAGCAACGCGAAAAGTCTACGATAAGGCGCTAGAACTGGATGCGCAGATTTATCATTTTCATGATCCGGAGCTATTGCCTGTCGGTTTGAGGCTCAAGCTTAAAGGGAAAAAAGTAATATTTGACGCCCATGAAGATCTTCCGAAGCAGTTGATGGGTAAGCCCTATTTGAATGGCTTGTCAAAATTTTTACTCTCTAACTTGTTCAAGGTTATAGAAAGGGTCATTTGTAAGCGCTTCGATGTCATTATCACGGCGACACCATTTATTACCGAAAAGTTTAAGTCAATAAACCCTGCAAGCTATACTGTCAGCAATTTTCCCATGATCGGTGAGCTCGCGTGTGGTGAAATTGATTGGTCAAAAAAAGAAAAGGAGGTAAGCTACATTGGCGGTATAGCTGCGATTCGGGGCATTTCACAAGTTGTATCCGCCATGTCCTATGTGAAAAGTGGCGTGCGCCTGCAATTGGGCGGTCGATTTTCAGAGAGTTTAGTTGAAAAATCGGCGAAGGCCGATGAAGGGTGGTCACACGTGGATGAGCTCGGCTTTGTGAGCAGAGAGGGAGTTCGCGATGCACTTTCCCGATCCGTGGGTGGGATAGTTACTTTCTTGTCCGCACCGAATCACATAGATGCGCAGCCTAATAAAATGTTTGAATACATGAGTGCCGGGGTTCCTGTCATTGCTTCTAATTTTCCTCTATGGCGCCAGATCATCGAGGGTAATGGGTGCGGTCTGTGTGTGGACCCAATGGATCCCGAGAAAATCGCAGCGGCCATCGATTATTTGGTAGAACATCCTGCCGAAGCTGAAGCGATGGGGCGCCGTGGTCAGCGCTCAGTCCAGGAAAAATATAATTGGTCCATTGAGGAGAAAGTCCTCCTTGGGATATACGCGAAGCTGGTGTGATGGAGTTTTCTTTGAAAATACTTACTATTATCGGCGCACGGCCACAGTTTATCAAGGCAAGTGTGGTCTCGCGAGCGATCGGCCAAAAGCTGGAGCTGGATGAGATCATTGTTCATACCGGGCAACACTTCGACGCCAATATGTCGGACATTTTCTTTGAACAACTCGGTATACCAAAGCCGGACTACCAACTGGATATCCATGGCGGCTCTCACGGGCAGATGACCGGTCGCATGCTCATCGAAATTGAGAGCGTGATGCTCAGGGAAGCCCCGGATCGTGTCATGGTCTATGGCGACACTAACTCCACGTTGGCTGGTGCTTTGGCGGCCGCCAAGCTGAATATTCCAGTTGCGCACATTGAGGCTGGGCTGCGCAGCTATAACATGCGCATGCCTGAAGAGGTCAATCGCATTCTGACCGATCAGGTCAGCGACGTCCTGTTTTGCCCTACAGAAGTTGCGATTGACAACCTCAAGAATGAAGGTTTCTCCGAGAAGTCTGTGAAAATCCTTAATGTCGGCGACGTCATGCAGGATAGTGCTATTTTCTTCGCTCAACGGGCCACTGCGCCAGCCGAATCAGTTCCGCCATCAGGATTTGTTCTAGCAACGCTGCACCGCGCCGAAAATACGGACGACCCAGTCCGTCTTGCCTCAATCGTGCAAGCTCTGAATGAAATCAATCGAAAGGTTGCTCCGGTTGTGCTTCCTTTGCACCCACGTACGCGAGGTGTTGTAGGGCGATTGGGGTTGAAGTTGGACGCCCACGTCATTGACCCTGTCGGTTATCTGGAAATGATCTGGCTGTTGCAGCGCTGTGGTCTGGTGCTCACCGACAGCGGTGGTGTGCAGAAAGAGGCGTTTTTCTTCGGAAAGGCATGCGTAACCATGCGCGACCAGACTGAATGGGTTGAATTGATTACTTGCGGCGCGAATGTTTTGGTAGGTGCCGATTCCGACCGAATTGTTGACGCGGTGAATCGCAACCACGGGCGCGCTATTTTGGACCCAGATAACCTCTACGGTGGTGGGCAGGCGTCCAGTAAGATCGCCCAGTATTTGAGTACATTTCCACTGAAAGCCGCATGAGGCATACATGAAAATAATGTATGTAAACCCATACGCGGGTGGGCCAGGGGTGGGTCGCTATTGGCGTGCCTATCACTTGGCCTGTGAATGGAAAAGAGAGGGACATGAAGTGACTGTCGTCTCGCCTGCCTATCATCATCTGATGGAGGGAGAGGCGATGGCGGTGGGGCGATCGGAGCACGGTGGGGTGGCTTACAGTTTTCTACCGGCCCTGAAGTACGCGGGTAATGGATTGAAGCGGCTGCTGGCGATGCTGTTTTTCGCCTTCACTTTGCTGGTGTTTCTGATCAAGCTACCGCGCGACATGCGCCCAGATCTGATCATCTACTCGTCAGCTCACCCATTTGCTTACCCAAGTGCGCTGCTTATGGCGAAGCTCTACAAGGCTCGCATCTATTTCGAGGTCAGAGATCTGTGGCCGTTGAGTCTTGTCGAGGTTGCGGGTGTCAGCACACGTCACCCGATTGTCTGGTTATTAGCGAATATCGAGCGCCTCGCCTACCGGGCATCTGACAAGGTCATATCGCTACTGCCGGGAGCTTTTGAATATATGGGCAAGCGTGGTTTGTCTGAAAGCCGCTTCGTCTATGCACCGAATGGTTTTTCGCTTGCGCCCTCAGCCGTGCAGGCACATGCGCATCTCCTGCTGTCGGATTTGGAGTCGTTCAGACGCAATGGAGAGTTCATCTACTTTTATGCTGGAGCCTTGGGTGAGCCCAATGCGATGCATAAATTTGTGGATGCCCTCGAGTACTTGTCCTTTCCGGCAGGTCGCAACATTCGATTCGTCATCGTGGGCAAGGGCGAACAAGCCGAAGCACTCGAGCGTCGCTGTGCAGAACGGGCGTTCGACTACGTGAGCTTTTACGGTCAGGTCGACAAGAGCGTCATTGTTGAGGCCCTGAAGAGCGTTGATGCAGGCTTTTTCGTCATGCACGACCTGCCGATCTACAGGTTCGGCATCAGTTTGAACAAACTGTACGACTACATGGCGCTTGGAGTGCCTGTGGTAGGGGCTTATCGAGCGTTTAACGACCCATTGGCTGACGCAGGTTGTGGCATTTCGGTTGTTCCGGATCGGCCAGAGGAGCTGGCTGCTGCCTTCAGGTCACTTGTTGTCCGCGATCCGGCTGCCCTGCAGGCCATGGGCGAACGAGGCCGAGCTTATTTGACGGCCAATTTCGAATACGCAGCCATTGCGAGGAAAATTCTCGCATGACTCAAGGAGTCCGTATGATTTTGGTCACAGGTGCGTCCGGCTTCATTGGAAGAGCATTGTGCTCGAAGTTGGCTAGTGAGCACTTGTTTGTGCGCGGAGCAGGCCGAAACCAAGTGGGCCCCGCAGAGTTGTCAGACTACGTAAGTTGCGATTTAGAGCGCGATGCCGAACTCGACGAGTTGTGTGAAGGGGTTCATACAGTCATTCATCTTGCGGGGCGCGCGCACGTCTTGAACGACACCTCGGCGGATCCTGCTGCTGCATTCCACAGTGCCAACGTTGAGGCCACGATCAGGCTTGCCCAGGCAGCGATCCGGCAGGGTGTGAGCCGTTTCATCTTCCTCAGCTCGATAGGCGTGAACGCAGCGGAAACAGGCGAGGGTATCGCCGTGTCCGAGAGTAGCCCCTGCACGCCGACACAGCTTTATGGCGTGAGTAAGCTGACAGCTGAACGTGAGCTTGAGCAGCTGATCCAGGGAACCAGTATGGCGCTGGTTGTGATTCGACCGCCCCTCGTCTATGCCAGCGATGCGCCTGGCAATTTCCATCGGTTACTGAAGATAATTGGTAAGGGGCTGCCCCTTCCATTCGCAAGGGTGCGAAATCAGCGCAGCATGGTTTCCCGAGAGAATCTGGTGGATTTCATCCACGTTTGTGTTGAGCACTCGCTGGCAGCGAATCAGACATTCGTTATCTCGGATGGCGTCGACGTTTCCACGCCCGAAATCGTGCGGTACCTTGCCAGCGGAATGGGCAAACCGCCGAGGCTTTTCGGGTTTCCAGTTTGGATGTTGGGCGCGGGCTTGATTGTGCTGGGAAGAAAAAGCATGTACAGCCAATTGTGTAAATCGTTGGTGATAGATTCGAGTAAAGCCCGGCAGTTGCTTGGCTGGACTCCACCAGCAGCGCCTGAAGATGCGCTGCGCGCGGCAGGACAACATTTTGGGGTGCAGGATCATGACGAGCTAGGAGCGAAAACACCTTGAGTAGCATTCTTCTGTTTATCTGGGCTTTTTTCGCCGCACTTGTCATGACCGGATTGCTTCGTAGGTATGCGATCGCCCGTAGTATTATCGATATACCCAACGCGCGGAGTTCACACAGTATGCCAACTCCGCGTGGCGGCGGCGTCGCAATCGTTGTAGTGTTCATCGCTGGTTTGCTGGTTTGCATGCTGTGCGGCTTTGGCCGTTGGCAGGAATTGGTCGGAGTTGGCGGTGCCGGGCTGCTGATCGCGGTTATTGGCTTCATGGATGACCATGGCCATATTGCCGCCCGCTGGCGGCTGCTGGGGCACTTCGGTGGGGCCTTGTGGCTTTTGTACTGGCTCAGCGGCTTTCCTGTCCTTGAATTGTTTGGATTCAAGCTGGAAGCGACTCTGCTGCTCGTTGTCTTTGCCGTTTTTTATCTGGTATGGCTGCTTAACCTCTACAATTTCATGGATGGCATCGACGGGCTTGCGAGCGTCGAAGCGATTACCACGACTCTGGGTATTTCGCTCATCTATTGGATGTGTGGCTTCGAGGATCTGATCATTCTCCCCTTGTTGCTGGCGCTTGCCGTCGGAGGGTTTCTTTACTGGAATTTTCCTCCCGCGAAAATTTTCATGGGGGACGCTGGAAGTGGCTTCCTGGGGATCACCCTCGGAGCGCTCTCGATTCAAGGCGCCTGGATGTCGCCAGCGATTTTCTGGTCTTGGTTAGTACTCATGGGTGTGTTCATCGTCGATGCCACCTACACACTTATTCGCCGGCTTACTCGCGGCGAAAAGCTGTACGAGGCTCATCGTAGTCATGCTTATCAGTTCGCCTCTCGCCGGTTCGGACGGCACCTGCCGGTAACAGTCGCAGTGCTGATTCTCAACGTGGTCTGGCTATTGCCGATTGCGATCGCCGTGGCGTTGGGGTGGCTGGCCGGTCCGGTCGGTGTGCTCATCGGCTACGCCCCGTTGGTTGGGCTCGCGGTCAACTTTAGGGCGGGTGAACTGGAGCATTCTTGATCCAGGTAATGGCCCAAGTGCCGGATACGGAAAATAATAAAGTCATGGTGAGTCGCACTCTGCGGTGCTTCTCATCACCAATGGCCTGGATGGCCATGGTCTCAAAGAGTGCGAGGGCCCACTGGAAAAATGAATAGTTTGAGAACGCGCATGCTTGCACTGCCACGCCGGTACAAGCGAGCTCTGCAGGTCGCCGTGGATGTGCTGCTGGTGGTCGTTGCCCTGTGGCTGGCTTTTGCGGTGCGCCTGGGTATTGATGAAATGCCCAATCCGTTGGTCAGTCATCCGTGGCTGTTTGTTGCGGCGCCTGTGATCGCCGTCCCGATCTTTATCCGCTTCGGCATGTACCGCGCGGTCATGCGCTACTTCGGCAACGATGCGCTGATCACCATTATCAAGGCTGTCAGTCTGTCTGCGCTGATTCTGGCCTTGATCGTCTACTGGTATGCCAACCATAAATACATCGTGCCGCGCTCCATTATCTTCAACTACTGGTGGCTCAGCCTGATCATGATCGGCGGATTGCGCCTTATCATGCGTCAGTACTTTCTGGGAGACTGGTTTGCGACCAAGCAGCATGTTCCGTTCACCAGCCGTGACAATGGGTTGCCGAAGGTAGCGATCTATGGTGCGGGCGCTGCTGGTAATCAGCTCGTTGCCGCCCTGCGAATGGGGCGAGTGATGCGGCCTGTGGCCTTCATCGATGACGATGAAGGTGTGGCTGATCGGGTCATTTCCGGCCTTCAGGTCTTCAGGGGGCAGGACATTCAGAAAATGATCGACGTGACGGGGGCTGAGGAGGTGTTGCTTGCTGTCCCGTCTGCAACTCGAGCGCGACGCAGGGAAATCCTGGGGGGCCTCGAAAGGTTTCCGCTTCACGTCCGAAGTGTTCCCGGCATCATGGACTTGGCGAGTGGGCGGGTTAAGGTTGACGATATTCAGGAGGTCGATATCGCAGATCTTCTGGGTCGGGATGCAGTCCCTGCACAACTAGATCTCATGGCCCATTGCATTACCGACCAGGTAGTCATGGTGACCGGCGCTGGCGGTTCAATCGGCTCGGAGCTATGCCGTCAGATCCTTTTGCTCAAGCCTAAAACCTTGCTGCTGTTCGAGCATAGTGAGTTCAACCTCTATAGCATTCACAGCGAGCTGGAACAGCGTATCCTGCGCCATTCGTTACCTGTTCGCCTGGTTCCGTTCCTCGGCTCCATACGTAATGAGAAGCACCTGTATGACACGATGTCGATGTGGCATGTCGATACGGTCTACCACGCGGCTGCGTATAAGCATGTACCTATGGTCGAGCATAATATCGCCGAGGGTGTGCTCAATAACGTAATCGGTACACTTAATACTGCGCAGGCTGCGCTGCAGGCCAACGTCTCGAACTTTGTACTGATCTCAACTGACAAAGCAGTGCGCCCGACTAATGTAATGGGGAGCACCAAGCGGTTGGCGGAAATGGTGCTCCAGGCCTTAAGCAAAGAACTAGCCCCCGTTCTGTTTAGTGATTCCGCAAATGTGGCGCGCGTTAACAAGACTCGGTTCACCATGGTGAGGTTTGGGAATGTTCTTGGCTCTTCGGGCTCGGTGATTCCTCTCTTCTACAAGCAGATCAAGGCTGGCGGCCCGTTGACTGTTACGCATCCCAAAATTACGCGCTATTTCATGACCATCCCTGAAGCTGCGCAGCTCGTGATTCAGGCCGGATCGATGGGGCAGGGCGGTGATGTATTTGTTTTGGATATGGGGGAGCCGGTCAGAATCGCAACGCTGGCGGAGAAGATGATTCATCTGTCAGGGCTGAGTATCCGCTCGGAAGAAAACCCTCATGGCGATATTGAAATTGAGTTTACGGGATTGCGTCCTGGTGAAAAGCTCTATGAGGAACTTTTGATCGGTGACAATGTTTCGCCGACTTCGCATCCGATGATCATGACTGCTAATGAAGATTACCTCGCTTGGGAAACCTTGAAGGAAAAGTTATTGGCCTTGATGCAGGCCGTGGGGAGCGAAGACTTTGGTCTTGTGCGCAAGACGTTGCGAGAGTTGGTAAGCGGCTATACACCTCAGGATGAAATTGTAGACTGGGTGTACCAGCAACGCCGCCAAGATTTTTGAGTGTAGGGATTCAACTGGCTTTGATGGTTTGGTTTAACTTGTTTGAGAATAATAAAGGGCTGCAGATGCAGCCCTTTATTCATTTCTTCGTGACGCTGTCCTGCCAGTGAACAGCGAACTCCTTCAGAATTTTATCACCTGTTACAAAGTACAGGCAGTTCAACAAGGAAATATGGGTCGCGTGGTAGCGCAATGGACCATGCGGTATTTTTCTGTTGAATGTGATATGAGTTAGGTCGTAGGAAGAAAATCCGCCGAAGTCGTAATAAGGAAGGATTTCATCCAGCGTCCTGATACCCCGCTTAAATAAATCTTCAGCCTCTTTTGAGCCTGTTATCTGCCACCAGTCGTAAAGACCAAGTAGGGTGAACATGTACCCGTTTAGGGTGTAAATGTTCTTATCGCCTACGTATTCCTCGAAGAAGATATAGCCGTCCAGGGACTTGTCCAGATCCTTCATGGAAGTGAAGGGGCCGCCATGGTCGATAGGCACCGTCAAGAAGTGCAGCGCCTTATTCCCTGCCTCCAGTAGGTCTGGGCGCTGGTCGACATGGTAAGCCCTGGCAAGCACGCTGAGCGCCGTGCCTTGGGCCATTCCGCTCACCCAGCCTGGCGGATAAGTCTTGCCCAATGCGTAATGGTGGAACGGGAAGTTGTAGCGGAACGCGCCCTCGAAGCTCTGCATGCTTAAAAGCTTGTTGACGCCATTCCAGAATGTTTTTCCAGGCTTGCCCGGAAGGGTAGATCCGTACTCGGACAGTGCATAGTGAGAAATGGTGATGGGGTTGTACTGGTACTCACTACCGAAAAGAACCATCGGCATTCCGTTGGCGTCCAGCTTGATGCGTCCAGCGGTTTTGAAGTGAACCGTTTTGCTGTAGTTCAGGTAGTCACCGGTGGCTGTGTAGTTCTGCGAGCGTGACGAAGCGTCAAGCTTTACGCGAATGTATTCTTCTCGGAATTGTTCACCCGCTGCCGCCTGCTCCGCATTGGGTTTGTATTCTGGCCACTTGGGTATGTATTGATAACCAACGTAGACGGCTAATGCGAGACCTGCAATTGAGGCTACTGCTATAGATATTTTCTTCATCGGCCCATTGATCTTTGGTTTATTTTGTATAAGTGCTTCGAATGTTTTCTGTTAATTATAACTAGGCTTTTCTAGTTGTTTTCATGTTGTACTGCTATGTTTTGGTTGGGGTTTTCATTGTGGCGCCAGGAATATCGTTCTTTCATTTTTAGTAGCGGCTTTTCAAATAGCACATAGCTCAGAGGAGCAACGATAAACGTTAGCCAAAGCCCGGTATACAACGGTGGGGGGAAGGCCGCCCCTGTCCGATATGGGCCGTTTCCAGTGAATACCCCTTGCCACACATAGAGGCCGTAGCTAATTATGCCGATAATTACTAATGGCTTAAATCCTAGAATCTTAACTAGCGTCGATCCCTGGTTGTATTTAATGTAAATCAGAATGCTGCACATGGATATTATCCATGGAAGCTCGTAGGTGGTAAATGCCGGAGAAAAAATCCAGTGACAATGCATATTAATGCAATGGATGACTTTGAACTGTCAGAGAAGAATGAAGACAGGCCTGACATTCTAGAAGCAATTGCGGTAACACATCCGCAAAGAATCGGCAGCATTGCCGGGAAAGTCCAGCGGTTTGGATACCATGAATCAATGTTCTGGTAGAACACTGTTCCCATGTTAATGCATGCTATGATCATAACTTTTGCGATAATTGCTGAAAATCGCTTTCCCAGCATGAATATAAATGGCCAAAATAAGTAAAAGTGCTCTTCTACTGACAGAGACCAGAAGTGAGAAATTGTTGAGTGATCGCAGGCTTTGCTGATGAAGTTAACTGTGTATGTGAGTGAAAAAATATACGAGCAGTTTGGTATACTTGCTTTGCCTATGTAATCCATGTACATCAGGAGGAATATAGATAGTACAGGGGGAAAATCCTCATTGCCCTGCGTTTTATGAAGGCGACTATGTCTACTCGGCCGGTGGATTCTTTTTCTTGGATTAGGAGTGTGGTAATCAAGAAACCTGAGAGTACAAAGAAAATGCTAACCCCAATGTGCCCGTTCATTAATGATTTTATTTTTGCGCTTTCTATGCCTATATAAGGCCATAGTACCGAGTGAGATATTATTACGCATATGACGGCAATGCCCCGCAGGCCGTCTAATCCTTTTATTCGATTTGTCATCATGCTGCCTTGAAATAAAAACGACAAATTGTGAATCACACCACTCGGTGTGTCCACCCCTTTTGCGACCTGAGCGCCAATCCACAAGCAGCATCTGGTAGTCATCCACGAGACAACAAAAAACCTATCGCAAGCAGTTTTTGCATGGAGAAACTCAACGGTTAGAATTCCTGCATGCCGATGCTGGCGGCTCGAACGCGCTCGCCTTCCCGGAGATGCTGGCGTGGTCCGAAGGCACCTCGACCATCAAGGACAGCGACCACGGCTACAACGTACTGGTAGGCGAAGGTTTTCACCGACTACAGAATGCACTCACGTGCCGGTGCCGGTGCCGCTGCCTCGCTATCGGGGATCAGCTGCACAGCCGTGGGTCGGTACCAGTGCCTGGCCCGCACCTGGGACGCGATCATGAAAGCGCTCTGCCTCCAGACGCTTGAACCGGAGACAGAAAGCGTTGCGCTCCCAGTGGAGAATCCTCACCTGGTTACGAGTGCGGTTGAGAAACACGAATAGCACGGGGTTGAAGAGTTCCACTTTGATGGCCAACTCAACCAGAACAGCTAGGCCGTTGATAGATTTGCGGAAGTCGATGGGCTTGGGATACAAGTAGACCTTCTTGCACTTTAGCATCTGGGCGCATCATGGTGGTGAATGCCTGTGAGACATGTGGGCATTCGGCTCCAATTATCTGCAGGGTACGGGCAAGCGGGGTTTATGAAGCGGTTGCGCTGATCTTGGGCAGTCGAAAAGTTGGTTAGAGAAAATGCAGCCGCATGAGACACCACATGCTCGGAAGGCTGTGGCGATCAATTGGAGTCAGCTGGAGCGTTATGTAAAGGTTGGGTATTGGCAACCAACAATCCGGCAGAGCGCGCGATAGAGCCTGCCCTTGTTGGGGAAACCGAAGAGTGCGGGGTCGAACATGGCGACTTTGATATCCAGCTCGACCAGAGTGGTGAGGCCGTCGATGGATTTTCAAATGTCTACGGGTGAATCGACTGCATCACCAGTGTTTCATCAGCAATCCAGTGAACAGGAACAAATCTATCTGGTTGACGGAGGAGCGTACGGTTCATTGTAGGAAAAATTACCCAACGGTTTCGCAATAATCTGAGACGTCTAATCCAGTAACTATTGCTCAGCCAACGATACTGGTCGAATCGCCTGTGACCCGCTAGCTTGAAAAGGCAGCCAAGGAGCTGCTGCATTCAACCCCACCTCACAGGAGTGACCGTTATGTGTAAATCCATCCTCAAACACCTTCTGCTTCCTCTGTTCGCCGGCCTGTCGTTCAACCTCAGTGCAGCCACAACGACCGCGAGCTTGCCGAACGAACCGATGCCAGTCGTAACCCAAGCCCAAACCCCATCCAGCCTATTGAACCTGAACACCGCCGACGCCCTAACGCTACAACAGGAGCTAACCGGAATCGGCAAAGCCAAGGCAGAGGCCATCGTGGCTTACCGGGATGCCAACGGCCCATTCGCTTCGGTGGATGAGTTGCTTGAAATCAAGGGTATAGGTAACGCTTTACTTGAGCGCAATCGAGGCAAACTGGTAGTCGAGTAAGCCAACTGGCCGGGGCAGGGTATTACCTGCCCCAACGCCATAGCGCTGCATCTACCGATCCTGCGCATCCTTGGCATCCGCCGCAGCATTCCGCTCATGCACCTTACGCAACTGCTCCTCAGTCAACGGCAACTTCTTCGCCGTATCCCGCAACATCATCAGCCCGCCCACGATGGAACCAAGGGCTATGAGCAGTATCAGCCATGCATACCAGGGCATTGTCTTTCTCCTATGGCCTATCGGGCCTCGATTGTACAATTTTTGAGCAATCACCCGGCCCATTGGTTCAATTATAGAAGTGGCACCTCACCACACCAATTCCGATGACCCACGGCCCCCAATCCCCGCCCCACATCGTTTACAATGCGCGCCGTTCAAGACTTGCCAAGAGACCCGCCCATGCCCGCCTGCCAGACGCCCCTGATCGTCGCCCTCGATTTCCCAACCCGTGACGCTGCCCTGAAACTGGCTGACCAGCTCGACCCAGCCCTGTGCCGGGTAAAAGTCGGCAAGGAACTGTTCACCAGCAGCGCCTCGGGTATCGTCGAAACCCTGTGCGAGAAGGGTTTCGAAGTGTTCCTCGACCTCAAGTTTCACGACATTCCCAACACCACGGCCATGGCGGTAAAGGCTGCAGCCGAGATGGGTGTATGGATGGTCAACGTGCACTGCTCCGGTGGCCTGCGCATGATGTCGGCTTGCCGCGAAGTCCTGGCCAAGCGTACTGGGCCGCAACCGTTGCTGATTGGTGTGACCGTGCTGACCAGCATGGAGCGTGAAGACTTGGCCGGTATCGGCCTGGATGTCGATCCGCAGGAGCAGGTACTGCGTCTGGCTGCATTGGCTGAAAAGGCGGGTATGGATGGCTTGGTCTGCTCGGCCCTCGAAGCGCCTGCACTGAAGACTGCGCATCCTTCGCTGCAACTGGTGACGCCAGGTATTCGTCCAGCAGGCAGCGCCCAGGACGACCAGCGCCGGATTCTGACTCCGCGTCAGGCGTTGGATGCGGGTTCTGATTATCTGGTGATTGGTCGTCCGATCAGTCAGGCGGCTGACCCGGCCCAAGCGTTGGCGGCAGTAGTTGCAGAGATTCGCGCTTAATTGGCCTGTTGCCTATAGCGGAAGGAGGGCCGGCATTTTGAATGCCGGCCCTTTTTCGTGGTGTGTTCATCGCCGGCAAGCCGGCTCCTACATCCGAAAATTTAGCCCTCTGATTGGCAACGGCTCGAAGCGGATCATTCAGCGCAGTTGAAGCCGATCTCCATATCGTTGATCAGTGCCTTGGCCATGGCGCTGAGGATGCGCGCTGCACTGCCGGCGATCCGGTTGCTTTCCATTTCGGCCTCTTCGGCGAGGTGCTCGATGCAACCGAGCAGGGCAGAGAGTTCGGAGAAGGCATGGTCGAGGGGAATGCCTGGGCGGATGGCATATAGCCCTGAGAATGTCGTCTGGCCTGCGGTCGTGTGAGCACCGAGCGTGGTTTTCATCGCGCACGCTCCAGAGCCGTTAGGTGATCGAAGACCGCGGCCAGCAGGTCGGTAGACATTGCCATTTCGTCGAGGGCGAAGTTTGCCTGTTCCTCGGATTGCGCGTTCAAGTACTTGTCACTGGCTTTGGTGAAGCTTTCCATGAGCCTGGTTGCGCAGAATATGGCATCTTCGCGGGGAACGCGGTGGGGAAGTGTGTAAGTGGAGGAGGGGTGATCGGTTGGTGGGTCGGGGACGATTTTCTTTGTCATGGTGTGGGTCCTTATTCGCTGAAGTTTCCGACACCCAGACCTTTCTCACGGATTTAGGTGGCAGCCGCACACGGGGTGAGAAACCGAGCGAATAAGGAAACTCGGCCAGACCGAAGTCTGCCCGTGTACGGCCACCATCACAGCGTCCACTTATTCGTCGTCAGGTTCTCACACCCGGTCACCTCTAAATGGCGACCTAGGAACGTTATTCCTGGGGTACTGGCCCGACAACAGTGAAACTTCAGCGGTGCGCGTAGGATAGTTCCGAAGCAGCTTCGTTTTGAAGCAAGTGGTTTCAGGTTCGGAAAAGTCTTACGGGTAGGCCTGCGGTTTTTAGCGTTATCCGTGAGTGTTCAGGCCCCCGCGCGTAAAAATCTCGCGTCGCTCCAAACGGCCAATATCCTCATGCTTGGCTATCTCATAGACCCAATCGAAATGGCTACGCTCCACCTCAGGAAAGTACTTGGCAAGTGCGCATTCCACAGCAGCATCGTAATCAGCTTCAGTAATGTACCGATAGATCTCCCGACGATAGAAAAAGCCGCACTGGAACCCCAGTGTTTCATTCAGATAGTGGGTCGGCTCAGAAAAGCTGTTTTCAAGATCGATGGCTTGAGCCCTGCCTTTCTCGGGAAGCATCACATTGGCGGCCCACAGATCCATATGGGTGATGCCCTGGCCGTGCAAGGCATACAGCAATTCGAAGGTGGATTCGATGACGTGATGCACGGTCTGAGGGTTTTCTCGCACCTTCGTCAGCCCGTCCACGTGATTGGCCAGTAACTCGGTGATGAGGAACACATCCTGGATCAGGCCGAGTTTCGAGCGCCGGTAGCCGAAGCCTTTGAGCTTGGGGACCGGTGCTCCGCGCAGGGCAGCCTCGCGGGTATTGATAAGCTCTTCAAGCGACCAGTCATACATCCCGTTACGCTTTGGGTTGCCACGTTGCACCCGCCATTTCTTTCTCAGCGAATCAAGCTTCTCGCGTTTGGTGAACAGCTTGCTCACAGCGCAATCCAGGGGAGCGCTGACACGTTTGGCCGTTGGCTTCTGCTCGATCAGATACTCGAAAGCCTCACGAGTGTGTGGCTCGATCGGAGATTGGAAATGCAGCGTGGTGTCGCGGTGCTGCAGGGTGTGCGGGTATTCGTCATGCCAGAACTGTGTACTACCTACCACCACGTATCGTCCCTGTAGTGTCAAATGGCCATTTAAGCAAGGCGGATGGTACGGCTTTTCACATATTTTTCACAAGCGGTCAAAGGTGGGCCGGTTGGGTTGCAGCACGTATCTGCTGGGTTGCCAGGTCTATTCAGCACGGCTTGGCGAGAAACGACGCGCTTGCTGTGCACCATCGCGTCTTTCCCGCTTCGGAGTTCGATGTCACGCGACGTTACACATGGACGGGCTCGATGCCGGTGACGGAGCGGTGCAGTGATGGCAAAATGCACCTCATTTTGGGCTCCCTTGGGGATGAAGGCGGGCCTGATTTAGGAGTTAGCAGTGAATGTCACAGGCAAGCGCCGCTAGTCGAGTAGCTTACGATTAAGCCTATTTCTGCAGTTGCTATTGTTGGATGGTAGTAAGAGAGAAGATTTTGTCTAAAGTAAGATTTGAGGTTGATTCGGTTCACTGCATTTCACTTGCTAGCAGAGAAGACCGCCGCAAGTTATTTACCGACAATGTTGCCGCACTGATTGAGAATGATGTGTTCTTTCACATTGTGGATAAGAACAGTGATCCAAAGCGTGGATGCTACGAGTCTCATCAGCAGCTCGCCCAGTTCGCATTAGACAATGGCTTGAGCAGTATCTTGATTTTTGAAGATGACGTGATGCCCTATGAGATAAAGGCGCTACGCGTTCGTTGGATCAATCGGTTCTTGCGCACGCGCAAGTTCGAAGCGCTGCACTTGGGGTATTCGATGGGCCGGACCTGGTTGACGTGGTTCCCGTTCATCGCGCGCGGAAGAGTAGTCGCACTGCATGCTTACGTGCTTTCCCGTGAGGGCTGCAAGATTCTGGCTGAGACACCTTATGACGGCACCCCGGTGGACGTCATGTTCAAGCATAGGATCAAGCAGCATTGCGTCTTCCCCATGATGTTTCGGCAATACGCCGGTTCCGTCACGAGTAGTGATCTTGAGCAAGTGGTGTGCAATGAAGATGCATGGTGGGAGCGTAACTGGCAAAAACATATACGCTCTCCGCTGAAAAACTTCTGGCGTACGATTTTTCGCTTGGGTTTCTGAGGCGTGATGCCTGTTTAGCTAGGAGAGATAAAAGGCGCTTTGACCGCGGTGATGATCCATATCACCGGCTTACTTCTTTAGAACCTGCGTAGGTCTTAGAGGGCCGGGAAGGCTTTGACCAAAGCCTGTTTCATGTCATCGAGACCTGGCCGCTCATATTGCTGCAGTGCTTCCTCGATCGACTTCGACGGATTGAGGAGCAGTTCCTCGGTGGTCAGAGGGGCCGGATCCTGAAGCCCAAAGCTACTGTAGTAATCCTGGAACTTGTACTCCCAGCCAGCGCAGCGGCCCGTGGTCACCCATTGGTTTGGTACACCGTACGAATCCGCAACGATCAACCCGTGCAAGCTGGTCGACAGCACGAAGTCGCAGGAGGCAATTTCGCTCAAGACTTCCTTGACCGGGGAGAACACGTCGATCACCTTCGCGCCTGGAATCTGACTGAGTAGTTCACTCACAACTGTGCTGTCCCGATGACGAATATGGGGAATGACGCCAACACGTATGCGCTTGGTTTGCGGTTTGTTCACCAGTGAAGAAGCCAGCAGTCCTGGGTCGCCCAGTACAGGCTTGGCTTTCGCGCCCTTGATCTGATCCAGGCACTTCTGGCCGCGGACGGCATGGAAGTAGTGACGGCTAGAGAACTCGTCTTTTGGGTCGCCGGAACCAGTGCCCCAGATATGCAGCTTGCGCGGTAAGCCCCAGCTTTTTGCCTTCTTCTCGCGGTTCAGAACGCTGCCGATGGCAATCATGTCGGCACGGCGGATGGAGGCGTGCTGGACCTTCCGGCCCGAGACGAATTCGACAACGTCTGCGGACAGGTAATCACCGAAGTTTTGTTGGGCAGCATTATCGCGGCCGCTGCCACGGCACCAGAAAAGTCTGATTGGCTTCATTGTTGTGATTTCCTTCAGAGGGGCGGCGCACTAGGCGCTTCGTTGCGGTGGAATCTCGTACGGCGGCTCGGCTTCCGCATTGAGAGCGGGGAGCGAATTCAGTTGATGTCAATGAGCCGTTAGCAGGGGCTAGGGCGTGCATCTTACTGATTATTGGGAGGAAAGTAAGTAGCCGCAGGTCACTTGTCGGTGAGGATACTACTTTGGCAATATTTCAGAGATTGGAACTTGAGCTGGTGGATTAGTGCGCTAGGCAATTTGCGCTGTCTGGCACGGGCTGTACGCCCGTGTTCGCGGGTGAACCCGCTCCTACAGGATTCGGCGGCGTGTTTTCCGCATGATGATCCTGCAGGGGCGAGGTTTTCGGGGCTTTAGATCTGGGGCTGCTGCGCAGCCCTTCGCGGCGCAAGGCCGCTCCCACACGGTTAGACCTTCAGCACCAACTTGCCAAAATTCTCCCCACTAAACAGCTTCAACAACGTCTCCGGGAACGTTTCAAGCCCCTCCACCACATCCTCCCGGCTCTTCACCTGCCCACTCGCCAACCACCCAGCCATCTCCTGCGCCGCCTTCCCATACTCCTTGGCATGGTCCATCACCACAAACCCTTCCATCCTTGCCCGATTCACCAGCAACGCCAGATAGTTAGCCGGCCCTTTCACCGCTTCCTTGTTGTTGTACTGACTGATCGCCCCGCAAATCACGATCCGCGCCTTGAAGTTAATCCGCGTCAGCACCGCATCCAGGATCTCGCCGCCCACGTTGTCGAAATACACGTCCACCCCCTTGGGGCATTCACGCTTCAACCCGGCCAGCACATCCTCGGCCTTGTAATCGATCACCCCATCGAAGCCCAGCTCCTCCTTGAGGTACTGGCACTTCTCGGCGCCGCCAGCAATGCCCACCACATGGCAGCCCTTGATCTTGGCGATCTGCCCGACAATGCTGCCCACGGCACCGGCTGCACCGGAAATCACCACAGTTTCACCGGCCTTGGGCTGGCCGACTTCCAGCAGCGCGAAGTACGCGGTCATGCCGGTCATGCCCAGGGCCGATAGGTAGCGGGGCAGGGGGGCGAGCTTGGGATCGATCTTGTACAGGCCCTGGGGGGCGCCGGTGAAGTAGTCCTGCACGCCCAGCGGGCCGTTCACGTGGTCGCCTGGCTTGAAGTCCGGGTGCTTGGAGGCGACGACTTCGCCTACGCCCAGTGCGCGCATTACCTCGCCCAGGCCTACCGGCGGGATGTAGGACTTGCCTTCGTTCATCCAGCCGCGCATGGCCGGGTCCAGCGACAGGTACAGGTTGCGAACCTGGACCTGGCCTTCGGCAGGCTCGGCGACGGGGACGTTTTCGAAGGTGAAGTCGTCGCGGCGCACGGCACCGACGGGGCGTTTGCTGAGCAGGAAGCGGCGGTTGGTCTGGGTCATGGGGCGTCCTCGAGAAGGGCTGACAAGGGAAACATCGACAATCTACCTTGTTGATGCTCGTCGGTGCCTAATATCACCGACAAGCATGCTAGCCCAACTGTGGACCTGATGATGCTCGAGCGCTTGCGGTATTCAGATAGACCTCATACAGGCCTCACATTTTCCGCCTGAGGACCTTTCGGGCCTTGGGTTACTTCGTATTCGACCGCTTGGTTCTCCACCAACGCCTTGTAACCTGTTCCCATGATCGCTGAAAAATGCACGAACACATCGGCACTTCCATCGTCTGGCGAAATGAATCCAAAGCCTTTCTCAGCGTTGAACCACTTCACTTTACCTTGAGCCATCGTTTTCACCCTTGGATCAATAAGCGCCTTGATACGTACCACCCAAAGCCCCCGGCGCTGGCGAGGGATCTGCAGACCAAGTCTGATCAATCGCGCTGCAGGACGAAACTGGCAGTTTTACCAGGTAGCCGATGTACGTCTTGAGGTTTGCAGCGCAAAGCCGCTGCCCCCTCACCCCCGCCGCGGATTCAAAATCATCAACGTCAAAACCCCCGCAACAATCCCCCAGAACGCCGACCCAATCGAAAACAAGGTCAACCCCGAAGCCGTCACCATGAAGGTGATCAACGCCGCCTCCCGTTCCCGTGCCTCGCTCATGGCCACGCTCAACCCGTTCATGATCGAGCCGAACAACGCCAATGCCGCGATCGACAGCACCAATTCCTTCGGCAGCGCGGCGAACAAAGCGGCCAAGGTAGCGCCGAACGTGCCGGCAATGCCGTAGAAAATCCCACACCACACCGCCGCCGTATAACGTTTGGCCGGGTCTTCATGGGCGTGCGGGCCGGTGCAGATCGCCGCGCTGATCGCCGCCAGGTTGACCCCATGCGCGCCGAACGGCGCCAGCAGCAGCGACGCAAGGCCGGTGGTGGAGATCAATGGCGAGGCCGGCACCTGGTAACCATCGGCCCGCAGCACCGCCACCCCCGGCATGTTCTGCGAGGTCATCGCCACCACGAACAGCGGAATGCCGATGCTGATGGTCGCCGCCAGCGAGAAGCTCGGCGTCGTCCATACAGGTTTCGCCACTTCCAGGTGGAAATGGCTGAAATCGAGCAGGCCCAAGGCTCCCGACAGCGCCGTGCCCACCAGCAGCGCTGCCAGCACGCAGTAGCGCGGCGACAGGCGCTTGACCAGCAGGTAGCTGAAGAACATGCCCAGTACCAGCAGCGTGCGATGCTGGGCGGCGACGAAGATCTCGCTGCCGATCTTGAACAGGATGCCAGCCAGCAACGCCGAGGCCAGCGAGGCCGGGATGCGCTTGACCAGGCGCTCGAAACTGCCGGTCACGCCGCAGATCAGCACCAGCACCGCACAGGTGATGTACGCACCGATCGCCTCGCCATAGCTGACGCCGCCCAGGCTGGTGATCAGCAGCGCCGCGCCGGGGGTCGACCAGGCGACGGTCACGGGGGTGCGGTAGCGCAGCGACAGGCCGATGCTGCACACCGCCATGCCGATCGACAGCGCCCAGATCCACGATGAGATCTGCGCGCTGGTCAGGCCTGCAGCCTGGCCGGCCTGGAACATCAGCACCAGTGAGCTGGTGTAACCGGTGAGCATGGCGATGAAGCCGGCAACCACCGCCGACGGGGAGCTGTCTGCCAGGGGCCGCAGGCGAGCGGAGGTGGCATCGGTCATGAAGAAAATCCTTGTAGAGGTGTAAGCAGTTTTTTCAGCCTAACGCGGCGGCGCGGGATTTTTGCCATACAGCAGGTATTGCTTTTGGCCGTACAGTTGCCACTATTGGGCGAATACCATGCAACTGCGCGAGGGGAGGGGCGATGTACAAGGTTTATGGGGATTACCAGTCGGGCAACTGCTACAAGGTCAAGCTGATGCTCGCTTTGCTGGGCCAGCCCTACCAGTGGCAGCCGGTGGACATACTCAAGGGCGAGACCGAAACGCCGGAATTCCTGGCCATGAACCCCAATGGCAAGGTGCCGGTGCTGCAGCTCGAGGATGGCTCGTACCTGTGGGAGTCCAACGCCATTCTCAACTACCTGGCCGATGGCAGCGAGTTCCTGCCCAACGAACCGCGCCTGCGTACGCAGGTGTTGCAGTGGCAGTTCTTCGAGCAGTACAGCCACGAGCCGTACATTGCCGTGGCGCGGTTCATCCAGTTCTACCTGGGGTTGCCGGATGAGCGCGTCGAGGAGTACCGCAAGCTGCACAAGGGCGGGTACAAGGCGCTGAAGGTGATGGAGCGGCAGCTGCAGATGACGCCGTACCTGGTGGGGGACCAGTATTCGATTGCCGATGTGGCGTTGTATGCCTACACCCATGTGGCGCATCAGGGTGGGTTCGATCTGGCGGATTACCCGGCGGTGCAGGCTTGGTTGGCCAGGGTGGCCAGCCATCCTCGGCATGTGCCGATGGTGGATTGAGGCATTGCTGGCCCCTTCGCGGGTAAACCCGCTCCTACAGGGACGACGCTAGATCTTGTAGGAGCGGGTTTACCCGCGAAAGGGCCAGCCCAGGCGCCAGCTTGCTATCAGGCCGCCGCAAACCGCTTGTCCAGATACGCAATGATGTCCTTGGACTCATACATCCAGGTCACCTGGCCTTCCTCTTCGATCCGCAAGCAAGGCACCTTCACCCGCCCACCACCTTCCAGCAGGGCCTGGCGGTGCACCGGGTCGTTCTTGGCATCCCGCAGCCCGACCGGCACGTTCAGCCGGTGCAGGGTTCGGCGGGTCTTCACGCAGAACGGGCAGGCATGGAACTGGTACAGCGCCAGGCCCTTGGCCGCCTGGTCGACACGCGCCTGGGCCGCGGCATCACGCTTGCGCTTGGCCGGGCGGCTGATCCAGTCGCCGAACACGATGAGTTGGCCGAGGCCAACCCGCAGGGCTTTGACGATCATGGCAACATACTCCTGAAATGAAAAAGCCGACCCCAGGGGGCCGGCTTGGGATCACGCGCCGATCACTTGATCAGGCCGAGGAATTCCATGCGCGTGGCAGCGTTGTCACGGAATTCGCCGAGCATCACCGAAGTGAGCATGGTCGAATTCTGCTTCTCGACACCGCGCATCATCATGCACATGTGCTTGGCTTCGATGACCACCGCCACGCCAGCGGCGCCGGTGACCTGCTGCACGGCCTCGGCGATCTGGCGGCTGAGGTTTTCCTGGATCTGCAGGCGGCGGGCGAACATGTCGACGATCCGCGCGACCTTGGACAGGCCCAGCACCTTGCCCTTGGGCAGGTAGGCCACGTGGGCCTTGCCGATGAACGGCAGCATGTGGTGCTCGCACATCGAGTAGAGCTCGATGTCCCGGACCAGCACCATCTCGCTGTTATCGGAGGTGAACAGCGCGCCGTTGGTGACTTCTTCCAGCGTCTGCTCGTAACCGCGGCAAAGGTACTTCATTGCCTTTGCAGCCCGCTTGGGCGTGTCGAGCAGGCCCTCACGGGAGACGTCCTCGCCAATCTGGCTAAGGATCTCGGTGTAGTTCTGTTCCAGGGACATTGATCTACCTGTGGGAAAAATCGCAAATAAGGAAGGGTACGGCGGCAACGGCGGCGCTGCAAGCGCGGCGTTACTCGTCGCGGCCTTCCATCATGGTTCGCTTGAGCATCACATAGACCGCGCCGGTGCCGCCGTGGCGGGCCTGGCACGAGGTAAACCCTAGCACTTGCGGGTGTTGGCGCAGCCAGGTGTTGACGTGGCTCTTGATCATCGGCCGCTTGCCGTCCAGGCGTGCGGCCTTGCCGTGGGTCACGCGCACGCAGCGTACTTCGAGCTTGGTCGCCTCGGCAATGAACGCCCACAAGGTCTCCCGGGCCTTTTCCACGCTCATGCCGTGCAGGTCGAGGCTGCCCTCGAACGGAATCTGCCCGAGCTTGAGCTTGCGCAACTGGGTTTCCTGCACGCCGTCACGGCGCCACATCAACTCATCCTCGGCGCCCACGTCGATCACGAACTGGTCGGACAGGCCGTCGATCACCAGCGTCTGGTCGCTGCGCACCGTCGCTGCCTGGCGCAGGCCGGCGAGCTGCTTGCGGTCGGCCTTGGCCTTGCCGACATCGGCGCGGTCGTGCTTGATCGGCTTGACGCCGCGCACTTCGGCGTGGAATAGGGAAAAGTCGTCGTCTTGCATGATGCCTCCGCTAGGGCGGAGTAGTTTACGCGAATGGCCTTGTGGCGTCAGTACCGGCCTATTCGCGGGCAAGCCCGCTCCTACAGGGGCACCGCCGAGTTCGAAACCTATGCCGTACCTGTGGGAGCGGGCTTGCCCGCGAATAGGCCGGCACTGACGCAGCAAAAATCAATCATGCTTCTTCATCAAATGCGGCGACAGGTTCAGCTCGCGCCCACGGCGCAGGCGGATGCGGCTCCGGCGCCAGAAGCGCACGCCCAGGTACAGCAACAGCAAGCCTACCGCGGCCACGATCGCGGCCATCGGTCGGTTGGCATTGAGGTCGGCCAGGGCTTCGTAGTTGCCCAGCAGGCCGGACACGCCGGCCATGGCCAGCAGTACGCCCAGTGTTGCCAGCAGGGCGGACAGGCCGGCGGCCAGGCGGGCGCCCCAGTTGCGCGGTTCGCGCGGGCGCAGGCGCTTGGCGTCGAAACTGCCTTTGATCTTCATTCCGATTTCCTCTCTGGACATCAGGAATATGACCTGCCGCCGGCCCTTGGGTTCCGCCCTGGCCTGTGTGCTCAGATCAGGCTGGCGGTAGGGGCGACGCAGGCGAAGTTGTCGGCCATCACGGCCATTTCACACTGGTGGATCTGTGCGGCAGGGATCACCGTGTCCTTGAGTGCCAGGTCGCGGGTTGCCGAGGCGTCTTCCACCAGGGTACAGCGATAACCATAGTCCTTGGCGCGGCGCACGGTGGTGCTGACACTGGAGTGGCTCATGAAGCCACAGACGATCAGGTCCAGGTGGCCGAGCGCCTGCAGGGTTTCGTGCAGTTGGGTGTTCTTGAAGGCGTTGGGCATGCGCTTTTCGATGACATGCTCGCCATCGCGCGGCTCCAGGCCGGGAATGAACTGGCCTGCCGGGCCCTGCGGATCGAAGCGCCCGCCTACCGTGCCGAGGTGGCGGACATGGATGATCGGGCGGCCCGCCTTGCGGGCGGCTTCGAGCAACCGGGCGATGTTGGCCACGGCCTCGTCCATGCCCGACAGTTGCAGAGGACCGCTCAGGTACTCTTTCTGCGCATCGATGATGATCAGGCTGGCTTGGCTCAGCTTGGCCGGCGGATAGTCGCGGCCAGTGAGGCGGAACATCGTGGTTGGAACGGACATCAAGGGCTCCTTGGAAGGGCTTTTGTAGCGCTATTGTCCCCTGCCTTGGCGCCAATGGGAATGGTTGACATCGAAACCGCCGTCATTACTGGCCTGTGGCTACCCGGCGAGGAATGCCGAGGAACATTTGTGGTGGTTGGGCTGTTAGACTTTTGTACGGTCTGAATCAGACGGTCTGAATTAAGTTAGGAGTACCCCGTGATCACATCCCGTCTGCGCACGCTGCGCGACCATATCCGCTGGGCGGTCAGCCGCTTCCATGAGCACGAGCTGTTCTTCGGCCATGGCGCCGACAATGCCTGGGACGAAGCCCGCCTGCTGGTGCTGGGCGCGGTGCACCTGCCGTGGGAGGTGGCCGACAGCTACCTGGACTGCGCGCTCGAGGACGACGAGCGGGTACGCTTGCAGCACCTGCTCAAGCGCCGTATCGAAGAACGCGTGCCCACCGCCTACTTGCTCGGTGAGGCGTGGTTCTGCGGCATGTCGTTCGTGGTCGACGAGCGCGTGCTGGTGCCGCGCTCGCCCATCGGCGAGCTGATCGAGAAGCGCTTCGAGCCGTGGCTGGCGAACGAGCCGGCGCGGATTCTCGACCTGTGCACGGGCTCGGGCTGCATCGGCATCGTCGCTGCGGATGTGTTCCCCGAGGCCGAGGTGGTGCTGGCCGACCTGTCGTTCGAGGCCCTCGAAGTGGCCAACCAGAACATCGAGCGCCATGGCCTGGAAGAGCGCGTGTACACCGTCCAGGGCGATGGTTTTGCCGGCCTGCCCGGGCAGCGTTTCGACCTGATCCTGTCGAATCCGCCGTATGTCGATGCCGAGGACTTCGGTGACATGCCGGCCGAGTACCACCACGAGCCCGAACTGGGCCTGGCCTGTGGCAACGATGGCCTGGACCTGGTGCGGCGGATGCTCGCCGAGGCGGCCGACCACTTGACCGAGAAGGGCTTGATGATCGTCGAGGTGGGCAACAGCCAGGTGCACGTCGAGGCGCTGTACCCCGAGGTGGACTTTGCCTGGCTGGAGTTCGAGCGCGGCGGGCATGGGGTGTTCATGCTGACCGCCGAGCAGTGCCGCCAGCACCAGGAGTTGTTCAAGGCACGGGTCTGATTGCGGCTGTCAGGGCCCTATCGCCGGCAAGCCGGCTCCTACCGGGGATCGCCATCGTTGCAAATGGCGCCGTTGTAGGAGCCGGCTCGCCGGCGATGAGGCCCTAGCAGGCCTACCGCAACGCCACCCAGACGAACAATCCGACCTGGAACAAGACGAACGCGATCAGGCAGGTGATGGTAAACCGCAGGCCGGTATCCTCCCGCTGATACTTGGCCACCCGTTCGTCCCGCTCGCGCAGTTGCCCCTCTTTTTCCATCAGTTGCTGGTCCGCTTGCTGCAGCATGTTCGCCGCATCGAGCATGTCCACCCGCTGCACCTTCTCGCTGTTCCAGCCGCCCTTGAGCTGGCCTACCGTGGCCTCGACCGTGCGCCCCTTGAGGTGCTGCGGGTCGGCGTACTCCACCTCGATGCCGGTCGCCCGCAGGAACTGATCGCGGCGCAGGCGCGAGTCTTCGTTCAGCGCGTCCTTGCTCGGCAGTGCCATGCCTTCGACCTGGTAATGCGGCCAGCGGCGCTGCAGCCATTGCACGGCTTGCGCCAGCATGAAGCGGCCCAGGCCGCGGTTGAGCGGCTCCAGCTGCAGGCCGTTGTCGCTGCCGATACGGACCAGGTGCTCCTGATGATCGACGCGCACGTCCAGCTGGTTCTGCTCCTTGCGGGTTTTCTGCCCTGGCAAGCGGACTTCCATACGCAGCAAGCTATGGGATTTGTCGTTGCGCTCGGCATAGCCGAACTGCACGAAGCGCAGCGGGCGGGCGCCGCTGTTGCGGTCGGTGGGCAGGGGGCCAGGCGCAGTAGCTGGAAGTGTTCGGCGGTCAGGTCGTCCCAGGGCAGCGGGGCGCTGTCCGGGGTTTGCGGCTCTTCGGCCGGCTCTACGACGGCGGGGGCTTCGGTCATCAGGGCGTTTCCTCAGATACGGGCGGGCGCCGACAGGGGCTGCGGTGCAGCCCATTCGCGGGGCAAGCCCACTCCCACAGGACAGGTAGTGCATTGCGCCTGTGGGAGCGGGCTTGCCCCGCGAATGGGCCGCAAGCGGCCCCAATCACCGCCGATACCTGCCTTATCGGCAGCCTTGACTGAAGTTTGAGCTCAAGTTGCCGGTAGGCCGTGAATGAACCCGACCACCCGCTCACCCAATTCCCGCGCCAGCGGCAGCTCCGGATTGAGGTAGCTGTCGCGCTGCTGGCTCATGTCCTTGGGGCTGATACGCAGCATGTGGTTCATGCCATCGATCAATACCAACTGCGCATCGGGCTTGGCGGCCTTCAAGCGTTCGGCATCGGCCACGTCCACCTGCACGTCGTTGCGCCCCTGCACGATCAGCGCTGGCATGGGCAGGCGGGCGAAGGCCTGCGCCGGGTTCTGCCGGAACAACGAGATCAGGTAGGGCTGCACGCTGGGGCGGAACACCTGGCGCAGCGGTGCCGGCACATCCAGGCTGGTCTGTCCGGCTTGCAGGCGGTCGAGCAGGGCGCTGCCCTTGGCCAGTTGCGCCGGTGGCAGGCGTCCGGCCAGTTGCTTGCGCACCACCTCGGCCATCGGCCGGCCGCTGCCAGCCAGGGTGATCACCGCGCTGGCACCGGCTTGTTCGGCCGCAAGGCTGGCGATCAACGCGCCTTCGCTGTGGCCGATCAGGATCAGCGGGCCAAAGCGTGGGTCGGCCTTGAGCTTGCGGCTCCAGGCCACCACGTCGGCGACATAGCGCTCCACGCTCAGGTCGCGCTCATCGGGTGTGGCCGGCTGGCTGGCCGCCACGCCGCGTTTGTCGTAGCGCACGCTGGCGATGTGCGCGTCGGCCAGCAACAGGGCCAGGCGTTTGAGATTGTCGACCCGCCCGGCGCCTGGGTTGTTGCCATCGCGGTCGGTGGGGCCGGACCCGGCGATGATCAGCACCACCGGTGGCGGCGTCGCCTGTTGCGGCAACAGCAGGCTGCCATGCAGCACGCCCTGGCCGGTATCCAGGTCGATGGGGCGGTGCAGCACGGTGGGGGAGGCGGCCTGGGCCAGGCCGGTGCAAAGCAGGAGGAAGAAGGCGACGAGGCGCGACATCATCGGGGACTACATGGGGAGATGAGCGTTTGACAGGGGGATTGGGGGAAGGTTCTTAGGATTGACTGGAGATGTAAGGGGGTGGCGGATATCGAGCGCCGCCCGTTCGCTTGGGATTTGCAGTGCCGCACAAATCGAGCGCCGCCCGCGCGGCGCATCGCGACGCAAGGCCGCTCCCACATTTGTTTCGGGCCAATTATGTCTGGTAGGCCATGGTTGTCAGCCTGGTGGGCCGGCGCGATATTTGTGGTGCCCCCAAAGGCGGACAACCATGGCCTGACAGACAGTGGTACGTTGCAACAAATGTGGGAGCGGCCTTGCGTCGCGATGCGCCGCGCGGGCGGCGCTCGATATCCGCAGCGCTGCAAATCCCCCGCCTTGCAGCGTATACTGCCGCTTTCGTTCAGACTCGCGGAGCGTCCATGTCCGGCAATACCTACGGCAAGCTGTTCACTGTCACCACCGCTGGCGAAAGCCATGGCCCGGCGTTGGTCGCCATTGTCGATGGGTGCCCGCCGGGCCTCGAGCTGTCCCTGGCCGACCTGCAGCATGACCTCGACCGCCGCAAGCCGGGTACCAGCCGCCACACCACCCAGCGCCAGGAGCCCGACGAGGTCGAGATCCTCTCCGGGGTATTCGAAGGCCGAACCACGGGCTGCTCGATCGGCCTGCTGATCCGCAACACCGACCAGAAGTCCAAGGACTACTCCGCGATCAAGGACCTGTTCCGCCCGGCCCATGCCGACTACACCTACCACCACAAGTACGGCATCCGCGACTACCGCGGCGGCGGTCGCAGCTCGGCCCGCGAAACCGCCATGCGCGTGGCCGCTGGCGCCATCGCCAAGAAGTACCTGGCCACCCAGGGCATCCGCGTGCGCGGCTACATGAGCCAGCTCGGCCCGATCGAAATCCCCTTCAAGACCTGGGATTCGGTCGAGCAGAACGCTTTCTTCAGCCCCGACCCGGACAAGGTACCGGAGCTCGAGGCCTACATGGACCAACTGCGTCGTGACCAGGATTCGGTAGGGGCGAAGATCACCGTGGTTGCCGAAGGCGTGATGCCGGGCCTCGGCGAGCCGATCTTCGACCGCCTCGACGCCGAGCTCGCCCATGCGCTGATGAGCATCAACGCGGTCAAGGGCGTGGAAATCGGCGCCGGCTTCGCCAGCGTCGCCCAGCGCGGCACCGAGCACCGTGACGAGCTGACCCCGGAAGGTTTCCTCAGCAACAACGCCGGCGGCATCCTCGGCGGTATCTCATCGGGCCAGCCGATCGTCGCCCACCTGGCGCTCAAGCCGACCTCCAGCATCACCACCCCGGGTCGTTCGATCGATGTCGACGGCAACCCGGTGGATGTCATCACCAAGGGCCGTCACGACCCTTGCGTGGGCATCCGTGCCACGCCGATCGCCGAGGCGATGATGGCCATCGCGCTGATGGACCACCTGCTGCGCCACCGTGCGCAGAATGCCGATGTGAAGGTGTCGACCCCGGTGCTGGGGCAGCTCTGATTCGTCTGATGCCCATGTTTGCTTATGCCGGCCTATTCGCGGGTAAACCCGCTCCTACAGGATCTCCACTGCCCCTGTAGGAGCGGGTTTACCCGCGAAGAGGCCAACATCCCTACCGGCCCAATTCCCATGCCCCCGATCCCCTACTGGCGCCTGTCCAGCTTCTACCTCTTCTACTTCGCCCTGCTCGGTTCCACCGCGCCGTTCCTGGCCCTGTACTTCGACCACCTGGGCTTCTCTCCGGCGCGCATCGGCGAGCTGGTGGCCATCCCCATGCTGATGCGCTGCATCGCCCCCAACCTGTGGGGCTGGCTGGGCGATCGCAGTGGCCAGCGGCTGTTGATCGTGCGCCTGGGCGCGCTGTCGACCCTGGCCTCGTTCTCGCTGATCTTCCTTGGCAAGAGCTACGCCTGGCTGGCGCTGGTGATGGCCTTGCACGCGTTCTTCTGGCATGCCGTGCTGCCACAGTTTGAAGTCATCACCCTGGCCCACCTGCACGGCCAGACCTCGCGCTACAGCCAGGTACGCCTGTGGGGCTCGATCGGTTTCATCCTCACCGTGGTCGGCCTGGGCCGTCTGTTCGAATGGCTGAGCCTGGACATCTACCCGGTGGCCATTCTGGTGATCATGGCCGGTATCGTCGCCGCCAGCCTGTGGGTGCCCAACGCCCAGCCCCCGGAGCAGGGTGAGCGCACCCCGGCCGGTGGCTTCCTGCGCCAGCTGCTGGCGCCCGGGGTGCTCGCCTTCTACGCCTGCGTGGCGCTGATGCAGCTCAGCCACGGCCCGTACTACACCTTCCTCACCCTGCACCTCGAGCACCTGGGCTACAGCCGGGGCGAAATCGGCTTGTTGTGGGCGCTGGGCGTGGTGGCCGAAGTGCTCATGTTCATGCTGATGAGCCGCGTGTTCGCGCGCTTTTCGGTACAGCGGGTGCTGTTGCTGAGCTTCTTGCTGGCCGCGCTGCGCTGGCTGCTGCTCGGCAACCTGGCGGACGAGCCGGCTGTACTGGTGTTCGCCCAGGTCCTGCACGCCGCCACCTTTGGCTGCTTCCACGCCGCCTCCATCGCCTTCGTCCAGGCAAGTTTCGGCGCCCGCCAGCAAGGCCAGGGCCAGGCGTTGTACGCGGCGTTGTCGGGTACCGGCGGCGCATTGGGCGCGCTGTATTCGGGCTACAGCTGGAACCTGCTGGGCCCGGCCTTCACCTTTGGTATGGCCAGCGCCGCAGCCTTGGCTGCAGCCGTTATCATTGCCTTCCGTTCGCCATCGACCAGGACAAGCCCCTGATGAGCATCCTCTGCGTTTTCCACCCTGCAAGCCCAGCCTCGCCGCACAAGGTGCTGACCCATCACGACGACATCGCCGCGACCCTGGCCGAGCATGGCGTCGGCTTTGCCCATGGCCCGCTGGAGCTGCGCGTGCGGCCGGGCGGCAGTGCCGAAGATGCCCTGGCCGCCTGCCGTGAATACCTGGATCAGTTGATGACGGCGCACGGTAGCCGCGCGTTCCAGCTGGTCAACCGTGACGCAGCGGACCCGGCGCAGGTAGATCTGCGCAACGAGCATGAGCATGGCGCCGAGGAAGTGTTCGCGGTGGTCGGCGGGCGGGCCCAGGTCGGGCTGCGCTTGGGCGAGCAGGTGTTCGCGGTGCTCTGCGAGAAGGGCGATCGGCTGGTGGTCCCGGCTGGGACGCGGCGCTGGGTGGAGCTGGGGGATAATCCGTTTTGCCTGGCGTTGCGGGTGTTTGCCGATGAGCAGGGGGCGCAGGCGGTGTTTACCGGGGATACGAGCGCAAGGGAATTTCTGGGGATCGACGAGCTCTAACGCCTGTGCCGGCCCTTTCGCGGCGCAAGCCCGCTCCTACAGGATCTGCGCAAATCCTGTAGGAGCGGGCTTGTCCCGCGAAAGCGCCGGTGCAGACAACCTCAACGGTAAGTAGGCAGCGCAAACCGCTGCTGGCTCTGCAGCATCGAGATCACTGGCAGCTCACTGGCCTGCTCAGCCAGGTCACGGCGAATCGCGCTGATCGCCCAGGACAGTTGCTCGGCACTGTGCAGTTGCCCATAAGTCAGTACGCGGCGGGTCACCTTGCCATCGGCGGCGCGCAGGGTCAGCAGCACACCACCATCGGGGCGGGGCTGGGTGGCTACCTGATAGGCGGAGAACACCGAGACGAATTTTTCCTGGATGAGGTCCATATCAACTCCTGACTGAATGTGTTTGCAGACGTGAGTTGATATTTGCAGCGACCGTGCCAGAACCAGGTAATCGATAAAAGCCTTTAAAATCAGTATCTTGCGATATTTTTTCAGAATGCCTTTCGTGCAGCCTGCAAGGTCGTGCATTTTTGCACAGTGCAATTTGCACGAAGCTATCGCCCCGATAGATTCTGAACCTTTGACCCGTCGCGCTTGCCTGACGAACACTTGGGCAATCTTTCAGGCCAGGAGGTTCAGATGTCCGCACAACAAACGCCCACCCAGATGAGCCAGGACGAAGCGGCGGCGTTCGCCGAGCAGGTATTCGAGCGTGCCCGCCAGGGCGATGCCGAGATGCTCGAGCGTCTGCTGGCCAGCGGTCTGCCGGCTAACCTGCGCAACCACAAGGGCGACACCCTGCTGATGCTCGCCAGCTACCACGGCCACCACGCTGCGGTGCGGGTGCTGCTGGCCCATGGCGCCGACCCGCTGATTGCCAACGACAATGGCCAACTGCCGATTGCCGGGGCGGCGTTCAAGGGCGACCTGACAATGATCAAGCTGCTGCTCGAGCACGGCGTGCCGGTGGATGCCGCTGCGCAGGACGGGCGTACCGCGTTGATGCTGGCGGCAATGTTCAACCGGGGCGAGATCCTCGAGTACCTGCTGGCCCAGGGTGCCAACCCGGCGCACCAGGATGCCCGCGGCGCCACTGCGCTGATGGCAGCCCAGACCATGGGCGCGGTGGAGGCGGCGGCACGTCTGCAAGCGCTGGCCGGCTAACCGTCCGGGGGCGTTTGCGGCTATCCTTGGCGACTTTTCACCCGTCGCAGGCCCCCTTCATGAAAAACCAGTTGCTCGAATTCATCAGCCTCATCGGCGCCGGCTGCATGCGCGAGCAAGACATCGAGCGCATCGCCGACGAGGCCGCCCAGGCCTACGCCGACCCTGCCGCTTTCCTGGCCGCCAATCCGGACATCAACTACGACGACAGCTTCCCGATCCCGCTGGGGGAGTGGGTCGTGCTCGGCAGCCTGCCGGACACCGTGGTGTTCCAGGCCGACAGCTATCAGGACCTGTTCCAGCAGATCAGCGACTCGTTCGACCAGAGCGTGCCGTTCACCCTCAAGCCCAAGCAGCTTGCCCGCACCGAAGCTCTGACTGCGCTCAACCGCATCCAGGTGCAGATGGGCGCGCTGAACAAGGAAGCGGGGGGCTATGTGCTGCTCAATTTCAGCCAGTTGCTCGATGATGAGCTGCAGATGGTGATGGTTGGCCAGCAGGACCTGGCGCGGGTGCTGGAGCTGGGGGCCGAGGTGGGGATCAAGGTGGAGCCGGCGCTGGAGGCGTTGAAGGTCGCGGTGCACGTCTGATATCTACGCTGGCCTCTTCGCGGGACAAGCCCGCTCCCACAGGGACCGCACCGAATTCGAAATTGGGGTAATCCTGTAGGAGCGGGCTTGCCCGCGAAGAGGCCAGCCCAGGCGATGCAGACCCTCAGCCCAACGCAGTATCCAGAAACATCATCACCGCAAACCCACCCATCAACCCCAGGGTAGCCGACGTCTGGTGCCCGTTGCGGTGGGTTTCCGGAATCACCTCGTGCGACACCACGAAAATCATCGCCCCCGCCGCAAGCCCCATGCTCACCGGATAGGCGAGGGCGAAGCCGGTCGAAATCCCCAGCCCGATCACCGCACCCAGCGGCTCCATCAAGCCCGAACCGACCGCCACCAACGCCGCCTTCAAGTTGGACAGCCCCGTCGCTCGCAGGGCCATGGCCACTGCCAGGCCTTCTGGAATGTCCTGGATGGCGATGGCGCTGGTCAGCGGCAGGCCAATGTTCATGTCGCCATTGGTGAAGCTCACGCCGATGGCCATGCCTTCAGGCAGATTGTGCAAGGTGATCGCCAGCACGAACAACCATACCCGGCTGATCCGGTCCGAATGCGGCCCGCAGGCACCGACGGTTTCGTGCTCGTGCGGGGTGAAGCGGTCCAGGCCCAGCATCAGCAGCACGCCAAGGCCCATGCCCAGGACCACGGTGAAGGCCGCAGCCGGCCCGTTGCCAGTGATTTCCCGGGCTGCGTCGAGCCCTGGCAGAATCAGCGAGAACGAGCTGGCGGCGAGCATCATCCCCGCAGCGAAGCCGAGCATCACGTCCTGGCTGCGTGCGCTGACGTCGCGCAGCACCACCGCCAACAGCGCGCCCAGGGCCGTGGCGGCAAAGCCGGAAAGCCCGCCGAGCGCCGCCAGGTGCAGGTTGTGCGAATGCTCGCCATTCAACGCATTCCACACGCTGATCGCCAGCAGAGCCAGCACCACCAGCAGCGTCACGCCCAGGCCGGCACTGACCCAGGGTGAATCCAAGGCCTGTTGGCGCCAGGCCTGCAGCAGGTTGCCGGACGGGTTGCCGGGCTGGGCGGATTGGGTATTGGCTGGGGGCATGGGCACCTCTTCACTGGTCTTTGTAGCAGTCTATTCACTGACCGACCGAAACGGCCAAGGATTCCCTTCTATTGCCCCGATAGGGCTATGCTGTGCAGCAACCACTTGCAAGGGAGCAGGCCCATGGGGTCCACATTCAACGGTTTGGTCGGGCTGATCATCCTGGCCCTGGATATCTGGGCCATCCTCAATGTGATCAAGAGCCCCCGCGAGATTGGCGTCAAGGTCCTGTGGATCCTGCTGATCGCCTTGTTGCCGGTGATCGGCCTGGTGATCTGGGCCATTGCCGGGCCGCGGGGCGATGTGCGGATCTGAACCGGCAGGCACTGGTCGGCAGTGAGAGGTGCGGTCCAGACAAAGTCCGAAACAGCCCAGTGACAAAATTTTCACATTGTTTTAAACAGAATCCCCGCCGCACAATGCTGCGTTGGTCTTAACCCGCACCTCTTCGCAAACCGCAATCCTAGGATCCCTCCATTCATGGCTAACACGGATGCCCTGAAGCAACAGGGCGCGCGAGCCTTCTACGCGCCTACCCTGAAGTCCCACCTGGCCTATACGCTGCTCAGCGGGCTGGTGATCATGCTCATGCTCAGCCTCGTGCGTCTGGCACTGCTGGTCTACAACAGCGACATGATCGGTGACACCCCCTATTCGACCGTCGCCGAGGGTTTCCTCAATGGCCTGCGTTTCGACCTGCGGGTGGTGGTGTACCTGAGCATCCCGCTGCTGCTGGCCATCCTGAGCCCCTGGGCCATGGCCCGTCGAGGTTTCTTCCGCTTCTGGCTGACCCTGTCCGCCAGCATCGTGATGTTCCTCGGCCTGATGGAGATGGACTTCTACCGCGAGTTCCACCAGCGCCTGAACGGCCTGGTCTTCCAGTACATCAAGGAAGACCCCAAGACCGTGCTGAGCATGCTCTGGTACGGCTTCCCGGTAGTGCGCTACCTGCTGGCGTGGCTGTTCGGTACCTGGCTGCTGAGCCTGTTGTTCAAGGGCATCGACCGCCTGACCCGCAGCGACCGTGTGGTCGCGCCGACCGCCTGGTACAACCGCCTGGCGGTGTTCATGGTGATCTTGCTGGTGGCCGTGGTGGCGGCGCGCGGTACCCTGCGCCAGGGCCCGCCGATGCGCTGGGGCGACGCCTTCACCACCGACTCGAACTTCGTCAACCAGCTGGGCCTGAACGGCACCCTGACCTTGATCGACGCCGCCAAGAGCCGCTTCGGCGAAGACCGCGCCAACATCTGGAAGCCGGTACTCGACCAGGAAGTGGCCCAGCAGAGCGTGCGTGACCTGCTGTTGACCCCGCACGACACGCTGGTCGATGCCGACGAAGCCGCCGTGCGCCGCGACTTCCTGCCGCCGGCCGACCGCACCCTGCCGGTCAAGAACGTCGTGGTGATCCTCATGGAGAGCTTCGCCGGTCACTCGGTCGGTGCCCTGGGCAGCCCGAACAACATCACCCCGTACTTCGACAAGCTGGCCAAGGAGGGGCTGTTGTTCGACCGCTTCTTCTCCAACGGTACCCATACCCACCAGGGCATGTTCGCCACCATGGCCTGCTTCCCCAACCTGCCAGGTTTCGAATACCTGATGCAGACGCCAGAAGGTGGCCACAAGCTCTCCGGCCTGCCGGCCCTGCTCAGCGCTCGTGACTACGACGACGTCTACGTCTACAACGGCGACTTCGCCTGGGACAACCAGTCCGGATTCTTCGGCAACCAGGGCATGACCACCTTCATCGGCCGCAACGACTTCGTCGACCCGGTGTTCTCCGACCCGACCTGGGGCGTGTCCGACCAGGACATGTTCGACCGCGGCGCCGAGGAGCTGGCCAAGCACGACGGCAAGAAGCCGATCTACGCGCTGCTGCAGACCCTGTCCAACCACACCCCGTATGCGTTGCCCAAGGACCTGCCGGTCGAGAAGGTCACAGGCCAAGGCCGCCTGGACGAGCACCTGACCGCCATGCGCTACTCCGACTGGGCGTTGGGCCAGTTCTTCGAGAAGGCGCGCAAGGAGCCGTACTTCAAGGACACCCTGTTCGTGATCGTTGGCGACCACGGCTTCGGCAACCACGACCAGGTCACCGAACTCGACCTGGGCCGTTTCAACGTACCGCTGCTGCTGATCGCCCCAGGCATCCAGGAAAAGTTCGGTGCCGTCGACCACACCGTGGGCACCCAGGTCGACATCGTGCCGACCATCATGGGTCGCCTCGGTGGCCAGACCCGCCATCAGTGCTGGGGCCGCGACCTGCTCAACCTGCCCGCAGGCGATCAGGGCGTAGGCATGATCAAGCCGTCCGGTAGCGAGCAGATCGTTGGCCTGGTGCAGGGTGATCGCATCCTCATCGAGTCCAAGGACATGAGCCCGCGTCTGTACCGCTACCAGCTGGGCAGCCAGTTCAAGGCCGAGCTGATCGAAAGCCCGGACCAGCCCGAAATGCTGAAAAAGCTCGAAGCGTTCATCCAGACCGCCACCAAGAGCCTGCTGGACAACACCGCCGGTGTGGTCCACGGTACGCCGAAGTAGGGCAGACGGGGGCCGCCTGGCGGCCCCCCACGCCACGACTGAACGAACGCCATTGCTTCAAGGTCAAGGTATACAGGCATCACACACTGGTGTTTCTTGACTGAGAGGGCTCGTTCAATGAAAGCGTGGGAAGTCATCTTTGCCGACCAGAAAGGCGAACCGACGTCGCTGCTGTTGCGGGCCGATGAGCGCCCCAGCGAAGAAGATGCGGCGCGGGCCATTCGTTCGCACCTGTTCCCGGTCATGGATGAGTTGGACCTCAACGATTTCCAGGACCGCAGCACATCCCCCACGGCGCGCTGGCTCAAGGAACAGAGCGGCGTGACCATCACCCGTATCCAGGAAGCATCCTGAGCGACGTAGTGGCGTAGTGGCGTAGCGCCCTCGCAGGCACTACGCTGGTTGAAGGTAATGGTCTACTTTGCGGGCCGTACCGTTCCGATTCGCGTCTTGCATCAGCTCGATCAACTCCACCTGCTGGCCTCGCCGGGGGTGCGCAGTGCACGGAAAGTCTATCCATCGCTTGTAGGAGGACGATTCATGAGCAGCCAGAACGACGATATCAGCAGCAATGTCCTGCGCCAGATGAAAGCTGGCGGTTTCGACTTCACCCGCATCCATCCCATCGAGTTCTACGCCGTATTCCCCGACGAAGCCGGGGCGCGGCGGGCGGCGAGGCAGTTTCGCGGCGAGTCGCTCAATGCCCAGGTACGCGAGCTCGATGACGGCGCTTGGCACCTCGAACTGAGCAAGGTCATGTATGCCACCTACGGTGGTATCGGGGATTTCGAGGAAACCTTCGAACAGGTCGTATCGCCCTATGGCGGTGAGGTCGAAGGGTGGGGCGTCAAGCATGAGCGGCCGATTGCCTGAACCTTCTGCGGTGGCTTCTTCGCGGGGCAAGCCCGCTCCCACAGGTACTCACCCCATTCAAGGACTGTGAGGGCCCTGTGGGAGCGGGCTTGCCCCGCGAAGAGGCCGCCGCAAACTTCAGGGCCTACGCTTGGCCATATGCCCCAGATAGGCCAGCAACGCATCCAGCTCCTGATCGCTCAACACACCTTCGGCAAACCCCGGCATCCTCGCCTGTGGCCACTGGCGCAAACTTTGCGGATCACGAATGTACTGGCGCAGATACCCCGGCTGGAAATACTCGGTCGGGTTGTGCGGCACGTTCAAGTCCGGCCCGAACTGCGCGTCCCCCGCACCATTGAGCCGGTGGCACACCAGGCAATTTTGCTGGAACAGGGCAAAGCCCTGGCGCACCGCATCGTTGGCCGGCAGGGCAGGGTCCGGTAGCAGTGCGGGAAAGCGTTGCTCCACAGGCGCCAGGCGGCGAATCGTGGCGATCTGGAAGGGCCATTGCTCGGGCCTGATGGCGCCCGCCTGCGGGTTGCTCCATACCAGGTAGAACGGCCCGGCGCCGGGCTTGCCAGGCGCCAGCGCAGGCCAGGGGTGGGCGGGGTCTTCGACAGCCAGCCACGCCTGCGCGGGGCCTTTTTGCAGCAGTGGCCCGGCCGGCATCTCGGCAGCAAAGCCATCCAGTGCCACGGCCTGCAGATGGTCGCCGGCGTTCACGCCATCGAGCAACGCTGCCAGCGGCACGGCTCGATACTGCATCGGCCGTTTGTACGACACGTCCTGATCGACGTTGATGTCCTTGGCCTGGGCATGGACCAACAGCGCTTCACTGCTCCAGGTGCGCGACGTATCGCCCAGTTCCAGGTGCAATTGCGCGGCATGCAGAGGTAGGCTCAGCAGCAGGGCCAGGAGGGCTAGGCAGTGGCGCATGGCAAGACTCCAACCATAGAGGTCGGCAGGTTACCTGCGCACTGCGAACAAGGCCACAGCGTCGATCATCCGAACAGGCGTGTGAGGTTCGGCAGGATCAGCAGCAGCGTGGTGGCGAACAGAATGAGCCCAGCTTGGCGAACTTTCGATTGTCTGAACATGGCGGACCGCCTTCTTGTTGTTATTCCTGAATACCCGGGGGCTTCCTTGTCGTGCTTCGGGTCGATCGCGGTGGCGTAACGCTAACGCCTGGGCCGCTTGCCTCTTGTAAGTGGATATACAACCAACAGTAGGGTGAACATCATCCCTGTTTCAGAACCCTTTGTACTAAGCAGCAACTGCCCTAATATTTCGTGGCTATGAGGCCAATGGCCATCTAGCTGTCATGCTCCGGCTAGACAGTTGCAGCCATGCTTGCGTCACCCCGACAAAATGTGACCGTTCGTCAGTGCGGCCTACTTGCTTGTACGTGTCTTTCGCGTCAGTCTCTACAACAGTTTTCCACACATGTCGTCCAGGACTATCCCTATGTCGTTACGCATCTGCATCCTTGAAACCGATGTCCTGCGACCGGAACTGACCGCGCAGTATCAGGGCTACGGAAGGATGTTCGAGCAGCTGTTTTCGCGTCAGCCGATCGCAGCGCAGTTTTTCGTCTACAACGTGATGAACGGGGACTACCCCCCGGACGATGAATCCTACGATGCTTACCTTGTGACGGGCAGCAAGGCCGATTCGTTCGGTAGCGATCCCTGGATCCAGACCCTCAAGGCCTACCTGCTCAAGCTCTACGAGCGCGGCGAGAAGTTGCTGGGCGTGTGTTTCGGCCACCAGCTGCTGGCGCTGACCCTCGGCGGCAAGGCCGAGCGCGCCGAGCAGGGCTGGGGTGTGGGCATCCACCGCTACTCACTGGCCGCCCATGCGCCGTGGATGGACCCGGAAGTGTCCGAGCTGACCCTGCTCATCAGCCACCAGGATCAGGTCACCGAGCTGCCGGAAGGCGCCACGGTCATCGCCTCCAGCGATTTCTGCCCGAACGCCGCGTACCACATCCGCGACCAGGTGCTGTGCTTCCAGGGCCACCCGGAGTTCGTCCACGACTATTCCCGGGCACTGCTCGATGCGCGTCAGCAGTACCTGGGCGACGAGGTGTACCACAAGGCCATCGCCAGCCTGGCCACCGAGCACCAGGGCGACCTGGTCGGCGAGTGGATGCTGCGCTTCATCCAGCACCCGATCAGCAAGGCCAACGACAGCGCCGCTTAATGGCCGGGGGCTGCTTCGCAGCCCACCCATCGCGGCGACAGGGATCGCGCGATCATCTGTAGGAGCGGCCTTGTGCCGCGATGGGCCGCAAAGCGGCCCCGGCGATCTACAGCCAACCCGACCGCTTGAAGCTCGCATACAGCCCCGCGCACCCCAGGCCAATGACCCCCAGCACGGTGAAATACCCATAGTGCCAGCCCAGCTCGGGCATGTTCTGGAAGTTCATCCCATAGATCCCGGCAATCGCCGTGGGGAAGGCCAGGATCGCGGCCCAGGCTGCGAACTTGCGCTGCACGATGCTCTGCCGTGATGCCTCCAGCAGCATGCCGATCTCGATGGTCTGGCTGGCGATGTCGCGGATGCTCGCCAGGTCTTCCATCTGCCGCGTGACGTGGATCTGCACATCGCGAAAATACGGGCGCATGTTCTTGTCGATGAACGGAAAGCTCAGGCGCTGCAGTTCTTCGCTCACCTCGACCATCGGCGCCACGTAGCGGCGCAGGCGCAGGATGTCGCGTCGCAGGCTGTGCAGGCGCTGGATGTCTTCTTCCTGGAGGGAGTTGCTGAGCACGCTCTGCTCCAGCTCCTCGATCTCGCCATGAATGGCTTCGCTGACCGGCTGGTAGTTCTCGGTGACGAAGTCGAGCAGGGCGTAGAGCACGAAGTCCTCGCCGTGCTCGAGCAGCAATGGCCGCGCCTCGCAGCGCTGGCGCACCAGGGCGTAGGACTTGGAGTGGCCGTTGCGGCAGGTGATGATGTAGCCGTTGCCGGCGAAGATATGGGTTTCGATGAATTCCAGCCGACCTTCGTGGCGCACCGGTGAATAGGTGACGATGAACAGTGCGTCGCCGAAGGTTTCCAGCTTGGGTCGGCTGTGCTTTTCCAGGGCGTCCTCGATGGCCAGTTCGTGGAGGTGGAACTGGCATTGCAGATTGGCCAGTTCCTCGGCGTTGGGTTCTTCCAGGCCGATCCATACGAAGTGCCCGGGCTTGCTCGCCCACTCGCTGCCTTCATCGATGCTGATGTTGGTGACTTTCCTGCCGGCGCTGTACACCGCCGCTGCGACGACTCGACCCATGGTTGTCCGCTTATTCGGTTGAACACGCCCTACAGCTTGGTCGGTTCGCGGCGCGAGGGCAACTCAGCGCGGGTTGGCCAGCTCGCTTTCCATGCGTTCGATGCTCTGTTGCATCTGCGCGCGGCATTGTTCGATCAGCGCCGGGATGTCTTGCTGGGTCATGCCAGCCGTGCTGATCGGTGGCAACGAGCGCACGATCACCGTGCGCCGGCGCCAGCTGTTCAGGCTCAGGCGCCGGGCATAGCGGCTGACGCACACCGGCACGATCGGCACGCCGGCGGCGATGGCCATGTGAAACGCGCCTTTCTTGAATGCCAGCAGTTGCACGCTGCGGTTGCGCGTGCCTTCCGGAAAGATCCAGATCGAGGTGTCGTCGCGCAGGATTCGCGTGGTCAGCTGCAGCGCCTTGCGGGCCTGGTAGGCGTTGCTGCGATCCACCAGCACGTTGCCGCCGAGCCAGAACAGCTGGCCGAACAGCGGGATCCAGCCCAGGCTCTTCTTGCCGATGGCGACGGTGCGTTGGGGTACCACGTGACCGAGCACGAACAGGTCGAAATTGGACTGGTGGTTGGCGATGATCACGCAGCCGGGCGGCTGGTCCCACAACGGGCCGACCTCGGCCTTGACCCGCAGGCGCATGAGCCAGGTTGCCGGCAGGCTGTAGAGGCGGGCGAAGAGGCGGCTGTTGTCAGGGTTGAAAGGGCGGCACAGACCGATCAGCAGGCCGACGACGCCCACCAGCAGAAAATGTACGGCCAGCAGGAACATGCGAAGCGAATAAAGCATGATACGACTCACACCAGACAGTCGCGGTGCAGTGTACGACTGTGCACTGTCTGGGGCAAACCTTGCGTCCGGGGCAGTACAGAGCGGCCTTGTGGGAGCGGCCTTGCGCCGCGATGGGCTGCGCAGCAGCCCCGGCTATCTACCGTGTTGCCGAGATATTGGGGCCGCTGCGCGCCCCATCGCGGCGCTAGGCCGCTCCTACACGGGGATCGTGGCAAGTCCAGGGGAATCGCGGTGGCCAGGTTTCAGCCCGTGTATTCCTGGTCCCGAATGATCGCGTCGTCCAGCTCGTCGAGCAATGCCTTGCGCACCTTCAGCTTGGTGTTCTTGTGCGCCAGCATGTTCAGTTTCTTCAGCTCGCGCGCGGCGGCCAGGGCGGTTTCATGCAGTTGCTCGGCTGGCACCACGCGGTCGAGGAAGCCGGCTTGCACCGCCGCCTGTGGGTCGAACACCTCGGCATTGTTCACCGAACGCTGGAAGGCCGCGCGGCCCAGACGATCACGCGCCAGGGCGATGCCGGCGTAATGCATGGTCATGCCGATCTGCACTTCGTTCAGGCAGATCTTGTACGGCCCCTCGACGCCGATGCGGTAGTCCGCCGACAAGAGCAGGAAGGCCCCCTTGGCCACGGCATTGCCCGGGCAGGCGACCACCACCGGGAACGGGTGCGACAGCAGGCGGCGCGCCAGGGTGGAGCCGGCGGTCACCAGCCCGACCGCTTCCTTGGGGCCGCTGGTCATTACCTTGAGGTCGTAGCCGCCGGAGAGAATGCCGGGCTGGCCGGTGATGATCACCACCGCACGTTCCTGCACGGCGCGGTCGAGCGCGGCATTGAAGGCGATGATCAGGTCTGGCGAGATGGCGTTGACCTTGCCGTTGTTCAGGGTCAGGGTGGCGATGCCATCTTCGGCGTGGTAGGTAATCAGCTCGCTCATGACAGAGTCCTTTGGGTGGCGACGTTGCGTGGTCCCGACGTTACCCAGCGCTGCGAGCCAGGTAAAGCGGCAAGGTTGACTGGCCAGTCAGCGTTTGGGCTGCATGCCTTGACGCGTCGGGGCAGGGCATTTGCCGTTGGTAAAAGCGCAGGCTTGATTGGCAGCTTTGCCCTGATAACCCCATGTTTTTGTAGGGTTGGCTTAAACACATGAAATTTCTGAAAAAAATGCTTGCCAAGTGAAAGGTGTTCCACTAAATTAGCGCGCCTCGACAGGCTGAACAGCTTGAAGAGAAAACGGTGAAGTGTCCGAGTGGTCGAAGGAGCACGCCTGGAAAGTGTGTATACGAGAAATCGTATCAAGGGTTCAAATCCCTTCTTCACCGCCACATTCCGAAAAGCCCCCGTGCTCAAAAGCGCGGGGGCTTTTTGCTTTTGTGGGGCTTGTGCAGGCCCTATCGCCGGCAAGCCGGCTCCTACGGGTTATGCCGAGCTCGCTGTAGGAGCCGGCTTGCCGGCGATAGGGCCGCGAAGCGGCCCGACCTGCCCCTCAGAACTCCACCGAAGCCGACAACCGCGCCGTCCGCGGCGCCCCCTGGAACAGGTAGTTGTCCCCCAGGTAATCGCCCACGTCGCGCCAGTAGCGCTTGTCGAACAGGTTGTCCACGGTCAGCCGCAGCGTCGTGTCATACCCAGCGATCCGCGTCCGGTAGCGGCTGCCGACATCGAACACGGTATACCCGCCCACCTCGACGTTACCCGCCTGGCTCGCGTACTTGCTGGCGCTGTAGCGGGCCCCGGCAAGCAAGGCCAGGCCCGGCACCGGCAGGCTGTAGTCGGCTTGTACCGCCGCCCGCAGGCGCGGCACGTTGATCGCCTGATGCCCTTCGTAGTCCTCGGTGCCGCTGTTCTTCACCCGCGCGCGAATCGCCGCGGCGCTGGCCTGCACCTGCAGTTTCGAGGTCAGCCAGCCGCTGGCGCCCAGCTCCAGACCGATGTTCTTCTGCTGGCCCTGCTGCACATAGACGAAGTCACTGCCTTGCGGCTTGGCGTACTGGTACGCCTGGCGGATCTGGAACAGCGCGGCACTGAAGCTCATGCCCTGCCAATCGCGCTTGATGCCCAGCTCCAACTGGTGCGACAACGTCGGGGCGAGGATTTCACTGGCGTTGGTGGCGTACCACGGCGCCGTGCCGCCGGCCGACAGGCCCTTGGCATAGCTGGCGTAGAGCGTGGTGTCCGGGCGTGGCGTGTAGATCAGCGCGGCATTGGGCAGCAGTTGGTACTGCTGGGTATGGCGCCCGGCGTTGCCGTCCTCGTCCCAGGTGCGTTCGTCCAGGCGTACTTCGCGGGCACCGACCAGGGCCTGCCATTGGTCGTTGAAGGTGATGCGGTCGCTGGCGAACAGCCCGTACTGTCGGCTGTCCAGGCGTCGCTCGCTGCTGCCGATGGGGTTGCTGGAAGGTTCCAGGTTCGGCGCGCCGGTGTAGAGGTTGCCGCTGCCTATCAGCTCGTTGTAATAAGGCCGCTGATCCAGGGTGCGGCGCTGGGCACTGGTGCCGAGGGTCAATGCGTGTGCAACGCCCATGGCATCGAAGCGGCCATCGAGGGTGGCCTGGACCTCGTCGGTTCGGCGGGTGTCGTCAGGGCTGCGGAAATCGTAGATGTCGTAGTCACCTTCCGGGCTGAAATGCGACTGCCAGCCGCTTTCGCTGCCCCAGGCAAACGAGCTGTAGTCGTCGATCACCACCTGGCTGCGCGAGGCGCTCAGCGTGCCGCTCCAGGTGTCGTTGAAGCGGTACAGGAAGCGCCCGCCAAGGTTCAGCGAATCGTTCTGCACCGGTTTTGCCCAGTGCTGGTAGGCCAGGCGGTCGTCTGGGTCGATGCCATGCGGTACTTCGCTGCCGCCCAGCAATTGGTAGCCCGGCACCGAGCGTTGTTCGCGGTGCTGGTACTCGGCGTCCAGCTGCAGGGTGGCGTCGGGGTTGATCTGCCAGTCGAAGGCCAACGAGGCGAAATCACGCTTGCCATCGGCATGGTCGACGTAGGAACGGATGTCTTCGTGGGCGAGGTTGACCCGCAGGCCGAACTGTCGCTCGCTGCCGAACCAGCCGCCGAGGTCGGTGGCCAGGTAGCGCTCGCCTTGTTCGTTGGTCGATACCGTCACACTGCGCACGTCGGCAGCGCGCTTAGTCACGTAGTCGATCAGCCCGCCGGGTTCCGACACGCCGTTCTGCAAGCCTGACAGCCCCTTGAGCAACTCGACCTGCTGCTTGTTCTCCAGTGCCACGTTCTGCTCGCCGACGATGGTCCGGCCATTGATCCGGTAGCTGCTGGCGGCGTTCAACTCGAAGCCGCGTACGTTGAAGTTTTCGTAGTAGCCGATCGGGGCGTAGCTTTCGCCGACCGAGGCATCGCTCTGCAAGACCTCGCTGAGCAGGCGGACCTGGCGGTCCTTGAGCAGTTGCTCGCCGAACACGCTGATCGAAGCCGGTGTGTCGAGCAGTGGCGCTGGCTGAAAGCCACCCACTGATGCCTGCTGCACTTGGTAGCCATCGTCGACGGCGCTGCCTTGGACCTCGATGGGCGCCAACTGCACGCTGTCTTCGGCCAAACCATGGGGGCTGTGCAGGGCCAGGCCCAGGCTGAGCAGGCTCAGGGGCAGGCGGGGGCGATGCAGGGGCATGCGGTGGAGCTCCTAGGCGGGATATCGCGCCGGCCCCTTCGCGGGTAAACCCGCTCCTACAGGCATACCCGCGCCCTGAAGAGCGGTGGTGATTCTGTAGGAGCGGGTTTACCCGCGAAGAGGCCGGCGCAGACAAAAGGCGCCCATCTTATCAGGCGCCCCCACAAAGGCTCCTACAGCCCAGGCCGCTGCCGCTGCCGCCAGGTGTCGTCGATCTTCGACCAGGTCTTGCCATCGGTGCTGGCCATCAGCTTGCGCCCATCCTTGAACGTTGCCAAAAAGGTCGCTTCCTCCTTCTGCCCACCCAGCCACAAACCCGCCAGCAACCCCAGTGGCCCTGCCACCAGTGCCCCGGCCATGCCCCAGCCCAGGGCCGTGCCCAGGCTGCGGTTGGTCTCCAGGCTGGCCAGGCGCAGATCGCTGACCCGGGCCAGGGAAATGCGCTCGCCCGGCGAGGGGCTGCGCAGGGTCTTGAGGGTCAGTGATCCGTTGCGAAACTCACCTTCACCCTGCAAGAAATCGCCAGATTGCACTGTGAGCCTGGTCATCGTTCGTCCCCTCGGAGAGCGGCTGTCGGCTAGCGCCTACTGAGCTCCGCGAGGCCAGGCAAGTCAACCGTCATACGACAGAGTGCAGCGCCCGTTTGCGCTTGGCTTCAGCCAGGCACCATACCAGCAGTGCGAGGGTGCCGATCGTCAGGCCGGCCACGACGATGCCCGTCCAGCCCTGGTGCTGGAACAGCTGCGTGCCCAGCAGCGAGCCCAGCGCGCCACCGATGAAGTAGCAGGTGATGTAGCCTGCGTTCATGCGTGTACGTGCCTGCGGGCGCAGGGCGATCACCGCGTTCTGGTTGCTCACGTGCACCAACTGCACCGCCAGGTCCAGCAACAGCACCCCGACCAGCAGCGCGGCCAGTGAATGTTCGGCGAACCCCAGCGGCACCCACGACAGCAGCAGCGCCCCCAGGCCCACGGTAGTACCCAGCGGGCCCTTGCCGCGGTCGGCCAGGCGCCCGGCCCAGTTGGCCGAGAGTGCGCCCGCCGCGCCAGCCAGGCCGAACAGGCCGATCACCGCGTCGGAATACTGGTAGGGCTCGCGGGCCAGGAGAAACGCCAGCGGCGTCCAGAACAGCCCGAACAGGCTGAATGCCAACAGACCAAGCAGCGAGCGCAGACGCAACAGTGGTTCTTCACAGAACAGGCGGAATACCGAGCCGATCAGCGCCGGGTACTTCATGCCGGCGTGGTTGTGATGGCTTGGCAGGCTGCGGTAGAGCGCGATGGCACTGAGGCCCATGAGGACTGCCGCCAGCACGTAGATGCTGCGCCAGCCACCGAGTTCGGCCATGAAACCGGCGGCGGTGCGCGCCAGCAGGATGCCCAGCAGCAGGCCGCTCATCAGCGTGCCCACGGCGCGTCCACGCTGGTGGGGTTCGCTCAGGGTCGCGGCCAGTGGTACCAGAATCTGCGCCACCACCGAGAACAGCCCGGTCAGCGCTGTGCCGAGGATCAGCCAGGGCAGGCTCGGCGCGCAGGCGCTGATCACCAGGCCCAGGGCGGAAAGGGTGGTCATGATCACGATCAGCCGGCGCTGTTCGAACAGATCGCCCAAGGGCGCCAAGAGCAACAGGCCGGCGCCGTAACTCAGTTGCGCGGCGATGACGATGCTGCCGGCGCTGGCGGTACTCAGGCCGAATTGCTCGGCGATGCTGTGCAGAAGGGGTTGGGCGTAGTAGTTGCTGGCCACGGCCAGGCCGGTGGCCACGGCCATCAGCAGGATCAGCCCGCGGCTGAGGGTAGGGGAACTCATGTGTCTCTCGTGATCAGAAGGAATTTGGGGCGCGAGGCCCCAGTTTATCAGGCTGCGAAGCCACCATCGGCAGTCAGGCTGGCGCCGGTGATGTAGCCGGCCTCCGGCCCTGCGAGGTAGGCGACGAAACTGGCGATTTCATCCGCTTGCCCATACCGCCCGATGGCCATCAGCGGGATCAGGCTGTCGGCGAATTCGCCGCTGGCTGGGTTCATGTCGGTGTCCACCGGGCCAGGTTGCACATTGTTCACGGTGATGCCCTGTGGGCCCAGGTCGCGGGCCATGCCGCGGGTCAGGCCGACCAGGGCCGACTTGCTCATGGCATAGGGCGCGCCGCCGGCGAACGGCATGCGCTCGGCATTGGTGCTGCCGATGTTGATGATGCGCCCACCCTGGCCCAGGTAGCGCGCGGCGGCCTGGCTGGCGACGAACACGCTGCGTACGTTGATGGCCAGCATGCGGTCGAATTCGGCCAGGTCGAACTCGGCGACCGGTGCCACGGCCAGCACGCCGGCATTGTTGACGAGGATGTCGAGGCGTCCGAAAGCCTTCACGGTGTCGTCCACCGCCAATTGGATCGCGGCGGCGTCGGCACTGTCGGCGCGCAGGGCCAGGGCTTGGCCGCCAGCGGCCTTGACCTCTTCGACCAGGGCCTCGGCCGGGCCTGCAGAGCTGATGTAGGTGAAGGCGACCTGAGCCCCTTCGCGGGCCAGGCGCCGGACAATGGCCGCGCCGATACCGCGTGAGCCACCTTGGACGAAGGCGACTTTGCCTTCGAGGGTAAGTTGCTTGGACATGCTGATCTCCTGCTGGAAGCAAGGCCGGATGCCTTGGATGCGCAGTATCGACCGCTGATTGCCTGCTGAATAGAGCAGTTTGCCGAGCGGGGGGTGGCGGGAGGCTAGCGGGGTGCGCTGACACTGCTCCGCGATGGTCCGTCACCCCGCCACCACCGCCGTGCCAACACAATTCACGGTAGGAGCGGCCTTGCGCCGCGATGGGCCGCAACGCGGCCCCAGGATCCGGGACGCGACGAAGATCCGGGGCCGCTTCGCGCCCCATCGCGGCACGAGGCCGCTCCTACATGGACAGCGCGAGTCCTGTAGGAGCGGGTTTACCCGCGAAGAGGCCCGTTCAGGCTACATCAATGACATAGAACACCTGCGTCCCCAGCCCCACCTCATCATCGACCTTCTTGCCCAGCAACTGCTGCCCCAAGGGTGAACGCGGCGTAATCACCGTCACCAGCCCATCCCCTTCGCCAATCTTCAGCCCCGCCGCCTCGGGCCCGAGGAACAGCAGGCGCTGCTCGCCCTGTTCATCTTCGAGGGTCACCAGGTTGCTGACCTGCACACCCCGCGCCGGGTCGTAATCACGCAACAGCAGTTGCTGGTAGGTGAGCAGCGCCTGGCGGATCTCGGCCGTGCGCCGGGCCTGGCCGGTCGCCAGGTAGGACGCCTCCAGGCCAAGGGTGTCGTACTTGTTCTCGGCGATGTTCTCTTCGGCGGTCGCTGCCTCGTAGGCCGTCTGGGCTGCCCGGCGCAACACCTCCATGTCGACTTCCAAGGCGGTGACGATGCGCGCGAGCAGGGTGATCTTGTCCATCATCGGTAGCAGAACTCCAACACGTTGGCCTGGCTCTTGTCGGTCGGCGCGGTGCGGTTTTGCTGCAGCCAGAACTGGCACTTGGGGCTGTTCAGGTTGCGTGGGTTGCCTTGGGCGGCGTCGGCGGCCTGTTGCAGCGCCTGCTGGTGCAGGATGTCCTGGTAGCGTTCGAACATCTGCGCCTGGGCGTCGGCTGCAGGCGCTGCCGGTGGTGCCGGGCGGGCCAGGGCGGGCGCTAGCACGGCGGCTACCGGCTGCGCCTGTTCCGGCCACAGGCGCAGGGCCAGCCAGGTGCTCACTGCCACCGCTACGGCGCCCAGCCACAGGCCAAGGGCCACGCAGAGAATCAACTGCATGGGCTTGAGGGTAATCTTCAGTTCACGCGGGCGCGGCATGGCGGCCTCCTGGCAAGGCGAGTCGAGCGCTATTGTCGCACGCCCCCTGGCGGTTTTTTCAGAGGCGGTGCTTTAACCCACGATAAATTATGCGCAGAATTCGCGGTTTACCCGAGGGCAAGGGCAGGGCACATGAAAACCACCTGGGACATCTTCTGCACGGTCGTCGACAACTATGGCGACATCGGCGTCACCTGGCGCCTGGCCCGGCAACTGGCAGCCGAACATGACCTGGCGGTGCGCCTGTGGGTGGACGACCTGGCCGCCTTCGTGCCGCTGTGCCCCGCTGCCGATGCCAGCGCTGCCCAGCAATGGCAGCAAGGTGTCGAGGTGCGTGCCTGGCCGGCCGACTGGCAGCCAGCCGAGCCTGCCGATGTGGTCATCGGCGCCTTCGGTTGCCAACTGCCTGCAGCCTACATCGAGGCCATGGGTCAGCGGTCGACGCCTGCCCTGTGGCTCAATCTCGAGTACCTGAGTGCCGAGGATTGGGTCGAGGGCTGCCATGGCTTGCCATCGCCTCAGCCGGGCGGCCTGCGCAAGGTGTTCTTCTTCCCCGGCTTCACGGACAAGACCGGTGGCCTGTTGCGCGAAGGCACCTTGCTGGCGCGCCGGGCCGCGTTCGCAGCCGATCCCGGCCAGCGCGCCGCGTTTCTGGCCGGGCTGGGCGTGCACCCCGAGGCCGACGCTCGGCTGATCTCGTTGTTCGCCTACGAAAACGCCCAGCTGGGTGGCTGGCTCCAGGCCCTCGCCAGCGACACCCGCCCCAGCCATCTACTGGTGCCGCAAGGGCGAATCCTCGGTGACCTGTGCACCTGGCTCGGCGAGGATGCGCTGGCGGTGGGGGCGCTGCGCCAGCGCGGGTCGTTGACGGTGCAGATCCTGCCCTTCGTCAGCCAGGACGATTACGATCGGTTGCTCTGGTGCTGCGATTTCAATGCCGTGCGTGGCGAGGATTCGTTCGTTCGCGCGCAGTGGGCGGGGCGCCCGTTGCTGTGGCACATCTACGTCCAGGAAGAGAACGCCCACTGGGAAAAACTCGAAGCCTTCCTAGCGCTTTATCGCCAAGGTTTATCGGAAGATGCCGGGGAGGCACTGGTGGCGTTGTGGCGGGCCTGGAACATGCATCGCGACATGAATCAGGCCTGGCGCGCCGTGCTGGCGCACTGGGATGAACTACAGGTGCATGGCCGCCAATGGTGCGCCAATCAGGCCGCTCAGCCGGACCTTGCCATGAAGCTGGTACAGTTTTACCGAAATTGGCTATGATACGCGGCCTCGATTTTTATAAATCCATCCAGATTCGGATACTTCGTAATGAAAACTGGTAAAGAACTGAAACCCGGTACCGTACTGCGTATCGACAACGACCCGTGGCTGGTACAGAAAGCTGAGTTCACCAAGTCGGGCCGTAACAGCGCGATCATGAAGACCAAGCTGAAGAACCTGCTGACCGGCTACAAGACCGAAACCGTCTACGGTGCCGACGACAAGCTGGACGACGTGATCCTGGATCGCAAAGAAGCGACCCTGTCGTTCATCAACGGTGACGAGTACACCTTCATGGACACCACCGACTACACCATGTACGAGCTGAACGCCGAAGACATCGAGGCCGTTCTGCCATACATCGAAGAAGGCATGGAAGACGTCTGTGAAGCCGTGTTCTTCGAAGGCCGCCTGGTATCGGTAGAACTGCCGACCACCATCAGCCGTCAGGTCGTCTACACCGAGAACGCTGCTCGCGGCGACACCTCGGGCAAGGTGATGAAGCCTGCCAAGCTGAAGAACGGTACCGAGATCTCGGTTGCCGACTTCATCCAGATCGACGAGTGGATCGACATCGACACTCGCGACAACAGCTTCAAGGGCCGTTCCAAGAAGTAATTCTTCTTGCGACGAGCATGAAAAACCCGGCCTTGGCCGGGTTTTTTTGTGCCTGCGGTTTACACCGTCACGTGCAACCGCACATCCACGTTGCCACGGGTGGCATTGGAATAAGGGCAGACCTGGTGCGCTTTTTCCACCAGCCCTTCGGCATCGGCCTGGGCCAGGCCCGGCAGGTTGATGTGCAGGTCGATGTCCAGGCCGAAACCACCGGGGATCTGGCCGATGCCGACCTTGGCAGTGATAGAGGCGTCGGCCGGCAGGGCCTTTTTCGCCTGGCCGGCGACGAACTTCAGTGCCCCGATGAAGCAGGCCGAGTAGCCGGCGGCGAACAACTGCTCGGGGTTGGTGCCTTCACCACCCGCGCCGCCCAGCTCCTTGGGCGTGTTCAGTTTGACTTCCAGCTTGCCGTCGCTGGAGCGGGACTTGCCGTCGCGACCGCCGGTGGAGGTGGCTTCTGCGATGTACAGCGGAGTGACCTTTTGCATCTTGAGCCTCGCTAGTGTGCTGTGCGCCCGGCGTAGTCCGGGTCGTCTCAGGTGGGTGCGGGATTTAAATTAGCGCGCAATTAGTTTGCGCGCAAGATAAATTATCTGCCGTTCATCCGAGCGGCCATTTCACAGCGTAGTCGTCAGAGCTTTTTTTGCAGGTTGTCGCGTAGTTCGAGCAATTCGGCTTGCAGCTGACGCAGGCGTTCGCCGGTCTGTCCGCTGGCTTCGAGGATGCACTGCGGTACACGCTTGGCGTCTTGGCGCAGGGCCTGGCCCTTGTCGGTCAGTTGCACCAGCACTACGCGCTCGTCTTCGCGGCTGCGGGTGCGCTTGAGCAGGCCTTCGCTTTCCAGGCGCTTGAGCAGCGGGGTCAGCGAGCCCGGGTCGGTGAGCAGGCGCTGGCTGATTTCCCCGACGGTGAGGCCATCCTGTTCCCACAGCACCAGCATCGCCAGGTATTGCGGGTAGGTCAGGCCCAGGGCCTGCAACAGCGGTTTGTAGACCTTGGTCATGAGCAACGAGGTCGAGTGCAGGGCGAAGCAGACCTGGTTGTTCAACAGCAGCTCGTCACAGGGGGCTTGTATGTCGGCGTTCATGCAGGTCCTTGAATTCGATCAGATGAGAATCTAGCACGCTGATGGTTGGCGCGCTCACTACCAACGTAATTCGCTGCGCAGCGCCAAGTCCCAAGGTGGGATCGGGCTGAACCGGCTCTTGAGGAATTCGAGCAACAAACGGCTGCGAGAGTTCGTTTCATGTTCCAGGCGCAGTGCATAGATGCCGCTGGTTTCTGCTTCGGGTAGGCCATCCAGGCAAAAAAGCGGGACCAGTTCGCCGCGCAGCAGGTACTCGCTGACCAGCCAGGTGGGCAGGTGAGCGATGCCCAGGCCTCTAATCGCGCCGAACAGCAGCGTCTCGGCATTGTTGGCGGTCATGCGCATGCGCGTCGGCTTGTACACGCGGGCCTGGCCGCCCACGTTGAAGCGCCAGGCGAAGGGTGGCGCCAGGCCGGCCCAGTCGAGGCCATCATGGCCCGCCAGCTCGCTGGGGCAGGTGGGCATGCCCCGGCTGGCCAGGTAGGCGGGGCTGGCGCAGGCGATGCGCACCATGTACGCCAGTGGCGTGGCCACCAGGCGGGTGTCGGCCAGAGGGCCGGCACGTAGCACCAGGTCGACTTCGCCAAGATGGCTGCCGCGCAGGTCGACGAAGCTGTCGATCAGGCGCAGTTGCACGTCCAGGCCTGGGTAGGCCACCAGGAAGTCGGCGATCGCCGGAGCCAGGTGGCGGCGGCCGAAGGGGGCGGGGGCGTCGACGCGGATCAAGCCTTCCGGCGCGTTGCTCAGCGACACCGCCTCGGCGCGGGCCAGGCGCAACTCTTCGATGATGCGCCTGGCGCGTTCGGCGAAGGCGTTGCCGGCCGGCGTGGCCCGCACGGCGTGGGTGCTGCGGGTGAACAGACGGCTGCCCACGGCCTGTTCCAGGCTGTCGATGCGCCGGGCGACTGCCGACGGCGTCAGTGGATGGCGGCGGGCAGCGGCGGAGAAGCTGCCGGTTTCGAGCACGTCGAGGAACAGGCTCAGTTGGTCGGTCAGGGTGTCGGGGCTCATGGGTACCGTGCTTATGCATGAAACGCAAAGCCATTGTGCGCTGCTGTGCGTTTCCCTGCCAGGCCGCAGTCGTTAGCATGCTCGCATTGATAACGCAGGTGGATGAGGCCCTGATGATCGAGTGGTTGATGTATATCGTGCTGGGCGCCGGCCTGGGGACCATGGGTGGTTTGTTCGGCATTGGCGGCGGGTTGATCGCCATTCCGGCGCTGGGGGTATTGTTCGGCCTGGACCAGCAACTGGCGCAGGGTACCGCGCTGGTGATGGTCGTGCCTAACGTGCTGCTGGCGCTGTGGCGCTACCACCAGCGCATCCGCATCGAGTTGCGCCATGCGTTGCCGCTGTCGCTGTGTAGCTTCCTGTTCGCCTGGCTGGGGTCGATTTTCGCGGTGGGGCTCGATGCCCACTCGATGCGCCTGGGGTTCGTTGGCTTCCTGGTGGCGCTGGCGGTGTGGAACGTGGCGCGGATGTTCCTCAAGGTTGCCCCGGCCAGCAACGAGCTGCGCTATGCCTGGCCATGGCTGGGCGTGCTGGGCAGTTTCGCCGGGGCCATGGGCGGTTTGTTCGGCGTGGGCGGGGCAGTGGTGGCCACGCCGATCCTGACCAGCGTGTTCGGCACTACCCAGGTGGTGGCGCAGGGCTTGTCGCTGGCGCTGGCGGCGCCCAGTACCACGGTGACGCTGGTGACCTATGGGCTGCACCACAGTGTCGACTGGAGTATCGGGATACCGTTGGCCATCGGTGGGTTGCTGAGCATCAGTTGGGGGGTGAAGCTGGCTCATGCGCTGCCGGAGAAGGTGTTGCGGGGGATGTTCTGCGTGTTCTTGGTGGTGTGCGCGGTGATGTTGGCTTACGAGCTTTGAGGGGGCAGGGGGCCGCTTTGCGGCCCAATCGCGACGCAAGGCCGCTCCCACAGGCCGCTCCCACAGGTTGTTCCACAATGGTCGCGGGGGCTTGCGGGGTGGATCACTGGAACCCTTCGACGATGTACTCGGCCATGCAGTCGGTGATCGGCGACTGGCTTTGCGTATTGCGCAGCAGCATCACATTGGCCAACGGCAATTGGGGCAACCCCTCGCTTTCCCCGAGGATGCGCACGTTGCCGCCGATCAGGCTCTGCAGCTGCGCGGTCACCGCCAACCCGGCCGTGACCACGGCGAAGATCGCCGCCAGGCTGGGGCTGGTGTAGGCGATGCGGTAATCGATGCCCTGGGCTTCCAGGGCATTGCAGGTCCAGGCCCTGCAGAAACAATCGGTATTGAACAGCGCCAGCGGCATGGGCCGTTGCTCGTGCGGGCAGAAGCCTTCGGCGGCCGCCCAGACCAGGCGCTCCTGGCGCAGTAGCTGGCCCACCTCGTTGCCCGGCTCGCGGGTGACGATGGTCAGGTCCAGGTCCTGGCGCAGCATCAGCTGCTTCGACGAGTCGCAATGCACCTCCACCTGCACCAGCGGGTAGGCCTGGGCGAAGCTCGACAGGATGGTCGGCAGGAAGCGCATGGCGTAGTCGTCCGGCGTACCGATGCGCACCAGGCCGACCATGTGCGGCATGCGCAGGGTGTTGAACACCTCGCCATGCAGCTTGAGGATGCGCCGGGCATAGCCCAGCAGCACTTGCCCCTCGGCGGTCAGGCGTACCTGGCGGCCATCGCGCAAAAACAGCTGGCGCTGCAGGATGTCCTCCTCCAGGCGCTTCATCTGCATGCTCACCGCCGACTGGGTGCGGTTCACCACTTCTCCGGCACGGGTGAAGCCGCCTTGCTCGGCGATGGCGACGAAGGTACGCAGCACGTCCGCGTCGAGGCTCTGGTACTGGGACATTGCATCAATCTCCGAGATGGATCGCATCAGAAACATTCGTTGGATTGATCTTAAGCCCACGCCGAAACTGAAGCCATCAAACACGGAGGGCTTCACGATGAAAGGTCATGTCAGCAGCATCCAGCAACCTGCATTCTCTTTCACCCACCTGTGGCAAGGGGCGTACCGGCGTGTGGCGCGCTGGCACCAGTTGTATCGCCAGCGCCGCGAGTTGGCCAGCCTCAGTGATGCGACACTGCAGGACCTGGGCTTGAGCCGTGCCGACATCATGCAGGAGGCCGATCGGCCGTTCTGGGATGATCCTCTGCGCAAATGAAGGGAAGCCCGGGTGCAAGTGCCGGCCCTTTCGTGGCGGTTCGGCGCCCCGACAAGCCCGCGCCCACAGGATCAGCGCCGACCTTGGAATCGGCGCTGATCCTGTGGGAGCGGGCTTGTCGGGGCATCGAACCGCCGCGAACGATTTAGCGCCGGACTTGCTTCAAGGTCTCGGCAATCAGGAATGCCAGCTCCAGCGACTGATCGGCATTCATGCGCGGGTCGCAGTGGGTGTGATAGCGATCGGACAAGGCGTCTTCGGTGATCGGCCGGGCACCCCCAATGCATTCGGTGACGTTCTGCCCGGTCATCTCGATATGAATCCCGCCGGCATGGCTGCCCTCGGCCTGGTGCACCTGGAAGAACTGCTTCACTTCGTCGAGGATCTGCGCGAAATCGCGGGTCTTGTAGCCGCTGCTGGCCTTGATGGTGTTGCCGTGCATCGGGTCGGAGCTCCACAACACCTTGCGTCCCTCGCGCTCGACGGTGCGGATCAGCCGCGGCAAGTGCTCGCCGACCTTGCCGGCGCCCATGCGCACGATCAGGTTCAGGCGGCCTGGGTCGTTCGATGGGTTGAGGATGTCGATGAGGCGGATCAGCTCCTCGGAGTCCATGCTTGGGCCGACCTTCACCCCGATCGGGTTGTGCACCCCGCGCAGGAACTCGACGTGGGCGCCGTCGAGCTGGCGCGTGCGGTCGCCGATCCACAGCATGTGCGCCGAGCAGTCATAGTAGTCGCCGGTCAGGCTGTCGCTGCGCACGAAGGCTTCTTCATAGTTGAGCAGCAACGCCTCGTGGGCGGTGAAGAAGCTGGTTTCGCGCAGTTGCGGGGCGCTGTCCAGGCCGCAGGCGCGCATGAACGCCAGGGTTTCGTCGATGCGGTTGGCCAGTTGGTGGTACTTGTCGGCCAGCGCCGAGTTGGCGATGAAGTCCAGGTTCCACTTGTGCACCTGGTGCAGGTCGGCGAAGCCGCCCTGGGCGAAGGCGCGCAGCAGGTTGAGGCTGGCGGTGGCCTGGTGGTAGGCCTGCAGCAGGCGTTCGGGGTCGGGTACGCGGCTCTTGGCGTCGAAGCCGATGCCATTGACGATGTCGCCGCGGTAGGCGGGCAGGGTGATGTCGCCGATGGTCTCGTCATTCGCCGAGCGTGGCTTGGCGAACTGACCGGCCATGCGTCCCACCTTCACCACCGGGCAACCGGCGGCAAACGTCATCACGATGGCCATTTGCAGCAGCACCTTGAAGGTGTCGCGGATCTTCGCCGCCGAGAACTCGGCGAAACTCTCGGCGCAGTCGCCGCCCTGCAGCAGGAAGGCGCGCCCTTCGGTGACCTCGGCGAACTGTCGGCGCAGCTCGCGCGCCTCGCCGGCGAACACCAGCGGCGGGTAGCTGGCCAAGGTCTGCTCGACCCGCGCCAGGTGCGCGGCGTCGGGATAGGTCGGTTGCTGCTGGATCGGCAGGGCGCGCCAGCTGTCGGGGCTCCACGGGTGGTTCATCACAGGCTCGATCAGGTAGGGAATAGGCTTGCCTGCCATGTTAACAGCTGGCGCTGTGCTTGTTGCATCGAGGGCGTTGACGGACAATGCGCGTTTTACGCGGGTGGATGGCGAGTACATGGCGACGGAGCGGGAAGAGCGGCTGTTGGCTCGGGTCGAGGATGCCTTCGGCGTCATCAGCGTGTACGAGGTGGAGGACTATCGCTTTCTCGAGTTCGGCGATGCCATCGAGCAAAGCTGCGTGTTCACCGCCGATCCCAGCTGGCTCGAGTACGACTACACCCGCGCCATGCTGGTCGGCGCGTTGTGCCATGAGCAACCGGAAAGCGCGTTGTTCCTTGGCCTGGGCGCCGGCACGCTGACCCAGGCGTGCATGAAGTTCCTGCCGCTCGAAGACATCGAGGCCATCGAGCTGCGCCCGGACGTGCCGCGCCTGGCCATGGAATACCTGGGCCTGGACGACGACCCTCGGTTGTACGTTCGGGTCGGCGATGCCCTGGACCTGCTGCCCACGGCGGAAAAGACCGACCTGCTGTTCGTCGACCTGTACACCGACCATGGCCCGGGCGTCGGGCACCTGGCCTGGACCTTCCTGGAAAACTGCCAGAAGCAGCTCAACCCCGGTGGCTGGCTGGTGATCAACCAATGGGCCAGCGATGACGGCCGGCCGCTGGGTGCGGCGCTGCTGCGCGGGTTGTACCTGCGGCATTACTGGGAGCTGCCGGTGAAGGAGGGTAATGTGATCCTGCTGGTGCCGGCGGATCTTGAGCAGCAGTTGGACCTGGACGGCCTGCGGGCACGGGCCGCGGCCCTGGCGCCGCGCTTGGGGTATAGCCTTGAGGGGTTGATTGGCGAGATCCGCGCGGCGACCTGACCTGTGTGGGAGCGGGCTCGTGTCGCGAAAGGGCCGCACAGCGGCCCCGGCCATCTCTGCGGCCATGCTGAAATCGGGGGCTGCGTTGCAGCCCTTTCGCGACACAAGGCCGCTCCCACCTCGATCGGGTTGGCTTCATGGGATTATCGTTTCAGCTCCGGGTTCCGGATGGCTCGAAAATGGTCTCCACAGGCAAAAAATTTCCTCACTGTCCCCGGCCAATTCAGGTATAGTACGCGCCGGTCTTTTAGCGGACCTCAAAATCAGGTGGTGCAAATCCTCCGAGTCCAGCTTCGGCTGCACGTCCGCTAGGCGGACTTTCCCAAGTTTTCTTTTTCAATCGTTTTCGCAAATCCCCGCCGCCAAAGCTGCCTGGGTGACCTTCTGGTCTTTCAAGGCATGTGCAGCTTTGGAGCATGGGTCTTTGCGGATGCACCTAGAGGCAGACCCATGACCCAGGAAACCGGCGGCTTCGCCGCTCTCGATCTCAATCCGAACATTGTTGCCGCCGTTCTGGCTACCGGCTACGAAGAGCCGTCGGCCATTCAGCAACAATCGATCCCGATCATCCTCGCCGGTCACGACATGATCGGCCAGGCGCAGACTGGCACCGGCAAGACCGCTGCCTTCGCCCTGCCGATCCTCAACAAGATCGATGTGAGCAAGCGCGAACCGCAAGCCCTGATCCTGGCGCCAACCCGTGAGTTGGCGCTGCAAGTAGCCACCGCTTTCGAAACCTACGCCAAGCAGATGCCAGGCGTGAACGTGGTGGCCGTATACGGTGGTGCCCCGATGGGCCCACAGCTGCGCGCTATCCGTAACGGCGCGCAAATCGTCGTGGCCACCCCGGGCCGTCTCTGCGACCACCTGCGTCGCGACGAGAAAGTCCTGTCCACCGTGCAGTACCTGGTACTGGACGAAGCCGACGAAATGCTCAAGCTGGGCTTCATGGACGACCTCGAAGTGATCTTCGATGCCATCCCGGCCAGCCGCCAGACCGTATTGTTCTCCGCAACCCTGCCGTCGTCGATCCGCTCGATCGCCGAACGTCACCTGCGCGAGCCCAAGCACGTCAAGATCCAGAGCAAGACCCAGACCGTTACCGCGATCGACCAGGCCCACCTGATGGTGCACGCCGACCAGAAGATCCCGGCTGTGCTGCGTCTGCTGGAAGTCGAGGAGTTCGACGCGCTGATCGCCTTCGTGCGTACCAAGCAAGCCACCCTGGACCTGGCCGCCGCGCTGGAAGCCAAGGGTTACAAGGCTGCCGCGCTGAACGGCGACATCGCCCAGAACCAGCGTGAGCGCGTCATCGACTCGCTCAAGGATGGTCGCCTGGACATCGTCGTCGCCACCGACGTCGCTGCCCGTGGCCTGGACGTACCGCGTATCACCCACGTGTTCAACGTCGACATGCCGTACGATCCAGAGTCCTACGTGCACCGTATCGGTCGTACCGGCCGTGCCGGTCGCGAAGGCCGTGCGCTGCTGCTGGTCACCCCGCGTGAGCGCCGCATGCTGCAGGTGATCGAGCGTGTGACCGGGCAGAAGGTCGCCGAAGCGCGTCTGCCGAACGCTCAAGCCGTGCTCGATGCGCGCATCAAGAAGCTGACCAACAGCCTGGCACCACTGGTTGCCGAAGCCGAAGCGACCCATGGCGAGCTGTTCGACCGCCTGACCGCCGACCTCGGTTGCAGCGCCCGTGCCCTGGCCTCGGCGCTGCTGCGCAAGGCCACCAATGGCCAGGCCCTGGATCTGGCCGCAGTCGAGCGCGAGCAGCCGCTGGTACCGAGCTTCGCCCCGCGTGGCGAGCGTACCGAGCGTGGCGAGCGCAGTGACCGTGGCGACCGTGGTGACCGCGAGCGTCGTGCACCGATGCCGCTGGCCGAAGGCCGCGTGCGTTGCCGTACCGCCCTGGGCGCCCGTGACGGTATCGCCGCCAAGAACCTGCTCGGCGCGATCCTCAACGAGGGTGGCCTGGCGCGTGACGCCATCGGCCGCATCCAGGTACGTGACAGCTTCAGCCTGATCGAGCTGCCGGAAGATGGCCTGGAGCGTCTGCTGTCCAAGCTCAAGGACACCCGCGTGGCTGGCAAGCAGCTGAAGCTGCGTCGCTACCGCGAGGATTGATCCTGGCGCAATGAAAAAATCCCCGGCCTAGGTCGGGGATTTTTTTTTGCCTGTGCCATTTTGGGTCTGCTCCGCAGCCCATCGCGACACAAGGCCGCTCCCACAGGTACAGCACAATCCATGAAGTTTGCGCTGCACTTGTGGGAGCGGCCTTGTGTCGCGAAAGGGGCGCAACGCGCCCCCGGCAATTGTCAGTCGAACCGATAGATATCCATCCCCAGCGCCCCCAGGGTGAAGCCCTGGTGCACCACCGCGAACGGTGCCTGCTGCCGATAATCGAGCAACGCCGCCTGGTCATTTTCAAGGACACCCGCGTGGCTGGCAAGCAGCTGAAGCTGCGTCGCTACCGCGAGGATTGATCCTGGCGAAATGAAAAAATCCCCGGCCTAGGTCGGGGATTTTTTTTTGCCTGTGCCATTTTGGGTCTGCTCCGCAGCCCATCGCGACACAAGGCCGCTCCCACAGGTACAGCACAATCCATGAAGTTTGCGCTGCACTTGTGGGAGCGGCCTTGTGTCGCGAAAGGGCGCAACGCGCCCCGGCAATCGTCAGTCGAACCGATAGATATCCATCCCCAGCGCCCCCAGGGTGAAGCCCTGGTGCACCACCGCGAACGGTGCCTGCTGCCTATAATCGAGCAACGCCGCCTGGTCATTTTCAAGGACACCCGCGTGGCTGGCAAGCAGCTGAAGCTGCGTCGCTACCGCGAGGATTGATCCTGGCGCAATGAAAAAATCCCCGGCCTAGGTCGGGGATTTTTTTTGCCTGTGCCATTTTGGGTCTGCTCCGCAGCCGATCGCGACACAAGGCCGCTCCCACAGGTACAGCACAATCCATGAAGTTTGCGCTGCACTTGTGGGAGCGGCCTTGTGTCGCGAAAGGGGCGCAACGCGCCCCGGCAATCGTCAGTCGAACCGATAGATATCCATCCCCAGCGCCCCCAGGGTGAAGCCCTGGTGCACCACCGCGAACGGTGCCTGCTGCCGATAATCGAGCAACGCCGCCTGGTCATTTTCAAGGACACCCGCGTGGCTGGCAAGCAGCTGAAGCTGCGTCGCTACCGCGAGGATTGATCCTGGCGCAATGAAAAAATCCCCGGCCTAGGTCGGGGATTTTTTTTTGCCTGTGCCATTTTGGGTCTGCTCCGCAGCCCATCGCGACACAAGGCCGCTCCCACAGGTACAGCACAATCCATGAAGTTTGCGCTGCACTTGTGGGAGCGGCCTTGTGTCGCGAAAGGGGCGCAACGCGCCCCGGCAATCGTCAGTCGAACCGATAGATATCCATCCCCAGCGCCCCCAGGGTGAAGCCCTGGTGCACCACCGCGAACCTGTCCCCGGCCCCAAGGGCGAAGAACAGTGGCAGCAAATGCTCGTCACTGGGATGGTTGCGCACCGCGAACGGCGCCTGCTGCCGATAATCGAGCAACGCCGCCTGGTCATTGTCATCCAGCCGCTGCACCACCCAGTCCCGAAACGCCAGCGCCCAAGGCTCGATTACATCCGGCCCGGCATGCCAGTCCAGCTCGCCGAGGTTATGGGTGATGCTGCCCGAGCCGATCAGCAGGATGCCCTGGTCGCGCAAGCCTGCCAGGGCCTGCCCGACCTTCACCTGCAGGGTCGGCCCCAGGCGGCTTGGCAGCGACACCTGGATCACCGGGATGTCAGCCTGCGGGTACATCAACGACAGCGGCACCCAGGCGCCATGGTCGAAGGGCCGCTGCGCATCCAGGCGCGCCGGCAAGCCAGCTTCCTTGAGTCGCTCACTCACCTCGGCTGCCAGCCGTGGCTCGCCCGGTGCCGGGTACTGCACCGCGTACAGCGCCGCAGGGAAGCCGTAGAAGTCATGCCAGGTCTCTGGCTGCGCGGCGGCGGTCACCAGCAGCTCCTGGCTTTCCCAGTGCGCCGACACCACCACGATCGCCTTCGGTCGCGGCAGGGCATTGGCCAGTGCAGCCAGCGCCGGCCCGCTGGCTCCGGGTTGCAGGGCGAGCATGGGCGAACCATGGGAAATGAACAGGCTGGGGAGCATGGTAGCGGTCCTGAGGGTTTAAGATGTGATCATCTTCGGTCAGGTATCGATCGAAATCCAAATCAAGTTTTGCCCTTAATCCATCTAAAAATCGGGAGTGATCATGGAACCTGCGTTCTGGCAGAAGCGCTGGGCCGATAACCAGATCGGTTTTCATCGCGAAGACGTCAACCCATTCCTCGAGGCGCACTGGCACAAGCTGGCGCTGGCCCCTGGCGCGCGCGTACTGGTGCCGTTGTGTGGCAAGAGCGTGGACATGGCCTGGCTGGCGGGGCAGGGCTACCGGGTGCTGGGTGTGGAGCTATCGCGGCGGGCCGTTGAGGATTTCTTTCGCGAGCAAGGGCTGCAGGCCGAGGTCTTCGGGCAAGGTGCGTTCGAAGTCTGGCGTAGCGGTGAAGTGGAAGTCTGGTGCGGCGATTTCTTCGCCTTGCGGGCGCAGGATGCCGGCGATTGCTTAGGGCTATACGACCGGGCCGCGTTGATTGCCCTGCCGGTAGAAATGCGCGAACGCTACATGGCGCATCTGTCGGCGTTGCTGCCGGCGGGTTGCCAGGGATTGTTGCTGACCATGGATTACGACCAGCAGTTGCTCGATGGGCCGCCGTTTGCGGTGGCCGATGGCGAGGTGAGGCGGGGGTACGCTGGGGGTAATGTTCAGGTTCTGGATGAGCGGGAAGTGATCGGGGAGAGCCCGAAGTTCATCCAGGCTGGGGTGCCCAGTGTGGTGGAGCGGGTGTATCGGGTCGGTTTCTGAGTTTGTCTGTGCCGGCCCTTTCGCGCCGAACCGCCGCGAAAGGGCCGGAGCAGACGAAACAAGGGCGACCGAAGTCGCCCTTGTTCGCATCACTCAGCCAATCAACCGCGGCGGCGCAGGGCCTCGATGCGGTCTTCCAGCGGCGGGTGGCTCATCAGCAGGCCGGCCAGGCCATGCTTGAGGCCGCCATTGATGCCGAACGCCTTGAGGGTGTCGGGCATGTGCACCGGCAGGCCTTGCTCCACACGCAGGCGCTGCAGTGCGCCGATCATCGCGGCGGTGCCGGCCAATTGCGCACCGGCTTCGTCGGCGCGGTACTCGCGGCGGCGCGAGAACCACATGACGATGATGCTGGCCAGAATACCCAGCACCAGTTCGGCGACGATGGTCGCCACGTAGTAGGCGATGCCCTGGCCTTCTTCGTTCTTGAAGATCACCTTGTCGACGAAGTTACCGATGATACGGGCGAAGAACATCACGAAGGTGTTCACCACGCCCTGCACCAGTGCCAGGGTGACCATGTCGCCGTTGGCCACGTGGCCGATCTCGTGCGCCAGTACCGCACGCACTTCATCGGGCGAGAAGCGCTCGAGCAGGCCCTGGGACACTGCTACCAGGGCGTCGTTGCGGTTCCAGCCGGTAGCGAAGGCGTTGGCCTCGTAGGCCGGGAAGATACCGACCTCGGGCATGCGGATGCCGGCTTCGCGGGACAGTTCCTCGACGGTTTGCAGCAGCCACTGTTCGTGGCGGGTGCGCGGCTGGCTGATGATCTGGGTGCCGGTAGTCATCTTCGCCATCCACTTGGAGATGAACAGCGAGACGAGCGAACCGGCGAAGCCGAACACGGCGCAGAAGATCAGCAGGCGGCCAAGGTCGAGGTCGACCCCGTTGGCGGCCATGAACCCGTTGAAGCCGAACAGGCTCAGGGTAATGCTTGCAACCAGCACCACCGCGAGGTTGGTGGCTACAAACAACAGAATGCGCATCATGGTTGTCACGTTCTCCTGACGGAAGGGTTTGTTGCTTACTGCGGGGTATATAAGGGGCCGAAGGCGCGGATTCAATGCGCCGACTATTTCAAACTGTGTACGGCGGAGTATGGCAGAGGAAAAGGCGCACGCTGTGGGATAGAGCATTGCAGGATGTAAGAAACATCCGAGGAGGGGAAGGGGCTGCTTTGCAGCCCATCGCGGGCAAGCCCGATCCCACAGGATCACATCAACCTAGAGGGCACTGAGGTTCCTGTGGGAGCGGGCTAGCCCGCGAAGAGGCCGGTACTTACTGCGAATAGGTCCGCAGGAAATTACCGATCCGCCCGATCGCCGCTTCCAAGTCATCCACCCGCGGCAAGGTCACCACGCGGAAGTGGTCCGGCCATGGCCAGTTGAACGCAGTGCCCTGGACGATCAACAGCTTCTCCGACAGCAGCAGGTCGAGCGCGAACTTCTCGTCGTTGAGGATCGGGCACACCTTCGGGTCGATCCGCGGGAACGCATACAACGCCCCCATCGGCTTCACGCAGCTCACGCCAGGGATGTCGTTGAGCAGCTCGTAGGTGCGGTTGCGTTGCTCCAGCAGGCGACCCGGCGGCAGCACCAGGTCGTTGATGCTCTGGTAGCCGCCCAGTGCGGTCTGGATGGCATGCTGGGCCGGCACGTTGGCGCACAGGCGCATGTTGGCCAGCATGTCGATGCCTTCGATGTAGCTCTGGGCGTGGTGCTTGGGCCCGGAGATGATCAGCCAGCCGGAACGGAAGCCCGCCACCCGGTACGACTTGGACAGGCCGTTGAAGGTCAGGCACAGCAGGTCGGGAGCCAGCGAGGCGGTGCTGATGTGCACGGCTTCGTCGTAGAGGATCTTGTCGTAGATCTCGTCGGAGAACACCACCAGGTTGTGCTGGCGCGCCAGTTCCAGCATGCCCAGCAGCAGCTCCTTGGAGTACACCGCGCCGGTCGGGTTGTTCGGGTTGATGATCACCAGGGCCTTGGTGTTCGGGGTGATCTTGGCCTTGATGTCCTCCAGATCGGGGAACCAGTCAGCCTGCTCGTCGCACAGGTAGTGCACCGGCTTGCCGCCGGCCAGGCTCACGGCGGCGGTCCACAATGGGTAGTCCGGCGCCGGGATCAGCACTTCGTCACCGTTGTTGAGCAGCGCCTGCATCGACATGACGATCAGTTCGGACACGCCGTTGCCGAGGTAGATGTCCTCGATGGTGACGCCGGCGATTTCCTTCTGCTGGCAGTAATGCATCACCGCCTTGCGCGCGCTGAACAGGCCCTTGGAATCGCTGTAGCCCTGGGCGGTGGGCAGGTTGCGGATCACATCCTGGAGGATTTCGTCCGGCGCCTCGAAGCCAAACGGCGCCGGGTTGCCGATGTTCAGCTTGAGGATGCGATGGCCTTCCTCTTCCAGGCGTTTGGCGTGCTTGAGCACCGGGCCGCGAATGTCGTAGCAGACATTGGCGAGCTTGTTCGATTTGCTGAACTGCATGATGTGATCCCGATTGAGAATACGCGGTGCGCCGTCGTCGAAAGGTTTGAAAGGGCGAGGCGCGGGTGCCAGACTTGGAGCCTTGCACACGAAGCCAACTAATATACGTGCCGCCCGCGCCAGGGAAAAGACGGCGTGAGGTGAATTTCAGCCTGCCGAGGTACCCACATGCAAAAGATCGAAAAAACCCTGGAAGAATGGCGTGCGATGCTCGACCCGGCGCAGTACCAGGTCTGCCGCCTCAAGGGCACCGAGCGGCCGTTTACCGGCAAGTACAACAGCGAAAAGCGTGCCGGTACCTACACCTGTATCTGCTGTGGCCTGGCGCTGTTCGACAGCCGCACCAAGTTCGATTCCGGCTGCGGCTGGCCGAGCTTCTACGCGCCAATCGAGCAGAGCGCAATGATCGAGATCCGCGACACCTCCCACGGCATGATCCGCACCGAGGTCACCTGCGCCCAGTGCGACGCCCACCTGGGTCACGTGTTCCCTGATGGTCCGCCACCGACCGGCCTGCGCTACTGCATCAACTCGGTATGCCTGGACTTCACCCCGCGAGCCGAGGCCTGATCATGGCCAAGTCGCTGCAGGATATTGCCTGCGTCACCCTGGGCGGCGAGCATAAAAAGCTCGGCGACTTCCCCGGCAAGGCGTTGCTGGTGGTCAACACTGCCAGCCAGTGCGGCTTCACCCCGCAGTACAAGGGCCTGGAGCAGCTGTGGCAGCAGTACCGCGAACGGGGCCTGGTGGTGCTGGGTTTTCCCTGCAACCAGTTCGGCAAGCAGGAGCCGGGCGAGGCGCGGGACATCGCGCAGTTCTGCGAGCGCAACTTCGGCGTGAGCTTTCCGCTGTTTCGCAAGGTCGAGGTCAACGGCCCGGGTGCCCATCCGCTGTTCGTCGAACTCAAGCAACGGGCGCCGGGCCTGTTCGGCACGCAGAAGATCAAGTGGAACTTCACCAAGTTCCTGATCGACCCGGCCAGCGGCCAGATCAAGCGTTATGCGCCGAGCACCAAGCCCCAGGCCCTGGAAGCCGATATCCAGCGGTTGCTCAGCCGTTGAGCGGCACCCAGTGGTCGATCAGCGCCAGTAGCTCTTCGCGGCGAAACGGCTTGGCCAGGTAGTCGTTCATGCCCGCGGCGCGGCAGCGCTCGCGCTCTTCGGGCATGGCGTTGGCGGTGAGGGCGACGATCGGCAGGTCCGGCCAGCGGCCGCTCTGGCGGATCTGCCGGCTGGCTTCGTAGCCGTCCATCACCGGCATGTTGCAGTCCATCAGCACCATGTCGAACTCACCCTGTTCCAGCATCGCCAGCGCTTCGGCGCCTTGCGTGGCCAACTGAACCTGGCAGCCGAGCTTGGCCAGCATGCCCTTGGCCACCAACTGGTTGACCGGGTTGTCCTCCACCAGCAGTACCCGTGCACGCCCCGGCAAGGCCTCGCCGCTGGGGTTGGCCAGCGGGTGTTCAGGCTCGTGCCCTTGCAGCGTGCGGCGCAGGGTCTGGTACAAGGCATTGCGTGCCAGTGGCCTGGCCAGTTGATGCAGTGGCGCCAGGGCCGTCGATTGCTCGGCCGGGAGGAAGTTGCCATAGGCGGTCACCAGCAGGATCGGCGCGGTCACTGCCGGGCGCAGCTGGAACAGGTGGTCGAGGTCGTCGGTGATCAGCAGGTCGATTGTCTGGTCCGGTAACTCGGCGGGGCTGTCGAGGCGTTGGTAGCCCAGGCCCCAGCGTGGCAGCAGGTCGTGCAGCAGTTCATCGAGACCGCTGCCGGCCACGCTCAGGGCCGCCACCTGGCCGTGTAGCGTGGCCGGCGCGATGGCTTCGGTGTGCGGCAGCAATGGCAGTTCGGCGCAAAAGCGGCTGCCGAAGCCCGGTTCCGACTGAATGTGCAGGCGGCCTTGCATGGCCTGGCAGAGATTGCGGGTCAGGGCCAGGCCCAGGCCGGTGCCGCCGAACTGGCGGGTGATGCCGGCGCCGGCCTGGGTGAAAGGTTGGAAGATCCGCGCCTGGGCATCCTCGGGAATGCCGATGCCGGTGTCGCACACCTCCAGGCGCACACCGCCGACGATCGGCGCCAAGCGCACGTCCACGCGGCCGAAACGGGTGAACTTGAGCGCGTTGGACAGCAGGTTGCTGACGATCTGGCGCACCCGCGTGGGGTCGCCGAGCACGCTGCTGGGAAACCTTTGGGCCACGAAGCAGGTCAGCTCGACGCTCTGCGCGGCGTTTTGCGACAGCAGGTTGGCGGTGTCCTCGACCATGGCGCCCATGTCGAACGGAATGCGCTCGAGTTCCAGCTGCCCGGCATCGAACTTGGACAGGTCGAGAATATCGTTGAGCAACTCCACCAGCACCTTGCCCGAGTCGTGGGCGATCGACAGTTGCTGGCGTTGTTCGCTGGGCAGCGGGCTGTCCAGGGCCAGGGCGATCATGCCGAGCATGCCGTTGAGCGGGGTGCGGATCTCGTGGCTCATGTTGGCCAGAAACGCCGCGCGCGCCTGGGCCATGTCGAGGGCACGCTGGCGGGCGTCGTCGAGTTCCAGGTTGGACTGACTCAGGCGGCTGTTGCTGGCCTTCAGTTCGGTGGTGCGCGCCGAGACGATGTCTTCGAGTTCGTTGAGGTATTGGGTCAGGCGGTTTTCTGCAGTGCGCCGCTGCTGGATCTCGGTGGCCATGCTGACGAACTGCCGGTTGGCGGCTTGCACCAGTACGCCGATCTCGTCGTGCTCGTGGCCAGGTGGGCACTCCACGCGGTTTTGCCGGGGCTGGCGGGGATCGCCGCTGCTGAGGTCGGCGATGACCTTGACCAGCGGCTTGGTCAGCATGATGTAGAACAACGCCAGGAGGATGCCGGTGAGCACCAGGCTGCGGGCGAAGCCGTTGAGCAGGGTGACCCCGGCGCGGTCGAGGAAGCGGCTACCGAAGGCATAGGTGTCGACATCCAGGTACAAGGTGCCCAGGTAGTCATCGGGCATGTGCGAGAACGTCAGGCGTTCGCTGAACTGGCGTTGCTCGCCGAACAGGAAGTCGCTCAGCGGTCGGTAGCGGTCCTCCAGGCGCGGTCGCTCGACGTCGGCCAGCACCGTTTCATTGTTGTCGATCAGCCGAGCACGAATGATCGCAGGCGATTGCAGCAACCCGCGGGTCAGCTCCAGGGCCAGTTCCGAGTCGATGTTGTAGGCGATGCGTGAGGCCGGGGTCTGGCTGATTTGCAGCAAAGCCTGCACTTCGCGGTTGATGGACGCGTCTTCGCTGGCATAATCGATGCCGATCTGGATGAGACTGAGCAATGTTCCCAGGATGAAGCCGACCAGGACTGTCAACCGGGCTTGCTTGTAGGACAGGCGATTGGTGAACTTGATATCCATGGGTCCCGAGCCGGTTTCAACGCCCTTGCGCTGCGCAAGCATAGCCGATCAGCCCCGGCTGCTGGCGGGTCTGTCGCACATTCAGCCTTGATTGCTCAACCGGCTGTGCCGGCCCTTTCGCGGGTGAACCCGCTCCTACAGGACCTGCGCGATACCTGTAGGAGCGGGTTTACCCGCGAAGAGGCCGGTACAGCCGACTCGAATCTGAATTTACAGGAGTCGTCATGGACGCTCGCTTGAATGCTTTTCTGGAACGCGCCGAATCCGTACTGGCGCGTCTCGAACCCTTGTTGCCGGCCGTACGCCCGGACATCGACTGGACCACCACCCTGGCCGCGCGCTGGCAGCGCGATGGCCGCACGGGCTACCTGCTGCCGCTGGAAGTGAGCCTGGACATCCGCCTGAGCGACCTGATCGGCGTCGACAAGCAGCGTGAACAACTGGGCCGCAACACCCACCAGTTCATCAACGGCATGCCTGCCAACCACGCCCTCCTGTGGGGCTCGCGCGGCACCGGCAAGTCGTCGCTGGTGCGCGCCTTGCTGGCCGAGCACGCAGGTGCCGGGCTGCGCCTGATCGAAATCGAGCGCGACCACCTGGCCGACCTGCCGCGTGTCGTCGAACAACTGCAAAAACTGCCGCAACGCTTCATCCTGTTCTGCGACGACCTCTCGTTCGAAGCCGGGGAGGGCGACTACCGGGTGCTCAAGAGCGTGCTCGATGGCTCGCTGGAGCAGGCCCCGGACAACGTGCTGCTGTACGCCACCTCCAACCGCCGCCACCTGGTGCCGGAGAAAGAGAGCGACAACGAGAACTGGAAACGCGTCGACGGCGAGCTGCACCCCAGCGAAGCGGTGGAAGACAAGATCGCCTTGTCCGACCGCTTCGGCCTGTGGCTGTCGTTCTACCCGTTCACCCAGGAGCACTTCCTGAACGTGGTCGAGCACTGGATCGGCCAGCTGGCACGCCCTGCGGGCCTGAGATGGAGCCGCACTGAAGAACTCGACATCCTCGCCGTGCGCTGGGCCACCGGCCGCGGTAACCGAAATGGCCGTTGTGCCTATCAGTTCGCCCGCTATTGGGTCGGGCTGCAATTGTTGGAGCAAAAGTAAATGATCGACCTCAATGCCAGTGGCGCCGGCCTCGATGGCTACAGCCTGCTGGCCGCGCAAGTGCAGGCACTGTTCGCCGACGAGCGTGATTTCATCGCCAATGCCGCGCAGTTCTCGGCGTTTCTGTATAGCCAGGTCGATGACCTGAACTGGGCGGGGTTCTACCTCAATCGCAACGAAGAGCTGGTGCTCGGCCCGTTCCAGGGGCAAGTAGCTTGCGTGCGCATCCCGTTCGGCAAGGGTGTGTGTGGTGCGGCTGCGGCCAGCCGGCAGACCCAGCGGGTCGAGGATGTGCATGCCTTCCCGGGGCATATCGCTTGCGACAGCGCCTCGAACAGCGAGCTGGTGATTCCGCTGGTGAAGGCGGGCAGGTTGGTTGGTGTGCTCGATCTGGACAGCCCGAAGCTTGCGCGTTTCAGTGAGGCCGATCAGGTGGGGTTGGAGCGGTTGGCGGCGATCTTTTTGGAGTTGACCGACTGCTGATAGTCGGTTGATGTTACCGGCCTCTTCGCGGCTAAAGCCGCTCCTACAGGGGACTGCGCTGCACCTGTAGGAGCGGCTTTAGCCGCGAAGAGGCCGGTAGCCTCAGCCCAAAACCCGGGATCAGTCGTAGATCACCCGCTTCTTCCAGGTTTCGTCCTCATCGGTCTTGAGCCCATCGGTCAATTCGTTGTGCTCATCCGCCGCCGGTTCCATTTTGTCCAGCACCTGGGCATTGGCCCGCGCCAGCAATTTTTCCAGATACCGCAGCTGCTCTTCATACTGCTTGGGCTCAGGCTGCTTGCGCAGGTACTGCACGCCCCGCTCGAACGCCAGCCGCGCCTGGCCGGGTTGTTCCTGTTGCAGGGCCTGCTGGCCAAGGTTGTTGAAGAACTCGATATGCAGCAGCACCAGGATATGGCGGATCTCCTTGACCCAATGCTTGGCCTCCTGGGTATTCAGAAAACCTTCCTGGTTGGCCCGCACGATCTGGTTGTGCAGGGCTTCGAGCAAGAAGCGCACATCCTTGGCCTTGGCCTCGGTCTGGATCGGGCTGGGCGGGTTGTTGACCGGGATCTGTTCCCCCTTGGCGATCAGTCCCTCGATTTCAGCGATGCGCGCCTTGAGGTCGCCGCTGTGCTTGTCCAGCGCCAACTGGCGCTGGTTGAGGTTCAGTTCCAGGCGGGTCAGCAGCAGCTTCAATGCCGGGGTCATGAACTGGCCGGGGAAGGTTTCGGTGATTTCGCCACAACGGCGCAGGCGGTCGGCCAGCTCGACCTTCAGGCGCGCACGTTCCAGCTTGCCGTTTTCGACCACGTTGTTGAGGTAGCCGATCACGATCAGCAATGCGATACCCGCCACGATGAGCAGTGTGATCAGAAGTGGTGTCACCGTTTACGCCTCGTCAAAAGGTTCTGCATATAGAGTGTAGGAGCCCGCGTGCTCGCCAGAAGCCCGTGCAGGCAAATCTATGCTGGTATCGGCAAGCGGCCCGATAACTGGATGGTGGCACATTAATGCCGAGATGCCGTCAGAAAATCAACGCCAATCCTCGGGCGCGATCGATAAGCCCCCGCCACACTGCCCGAAGTCATTGATTTAAATAAATTTCTACAAAAGGGTTGACGACCCGGTAAGGCATCCATAGAATGCGCGCCACTTGCAGCGTAAAGCGCACAGCTAAATGCCGCAGGGAGTGAAAGCAAGCAGTAATGCTTGTAGCGTGTCCCCTTCGTCTAGTGGCCTAGGACACCGCCCTTTCACGGCGGTAACAGGGGTTCGAGTCCCCTAGGGGACGCCAAATTGCGGGAATAGCTCAGTTGGTAGAGCACGACCTTGCCAAGGTCGGGGTCGCGAGTTCGAGTCTCGTTTCCCGCTCCAGTTTCTCCGGCAACGCCTAGCGGCGGGGCAGGAAAAGAAAACCCAGTCTGAATCGTGAGGTTCATGTGCTGGTGCACTGAAAAGTGTCGTGTGTCCCCTTCGTCTAGTGGCCTAGGACACCGCCCTTTCACGGCGGTAACAGGGGTTCGAGTCCCCTAGGGGACGCCATTTGCGGGAATAGCTCAGTTGGTAGAGCACGACCTTGCCAAGGTCGGGGTCGCGAGTTCGAGTCTCGTTTCCCGCTCCAGTTTGAATACTGTGGCGTCTATGCGGTGCAGTGGTGGTGAAGGTCTTAATGGCGCTTCACGCCGAAAGTGGTAAAGCTTCACAATGCGGGAATAGCTCAGTTGGTAGAGCACGACCTTGCCAAGGTCGGGGTCGCGAGTTCGAGTCTCGTTTCCCGCTCCAAATATAGAACGCACCAAAGAATCTCAAGATTCCTTGGTGCGTTTTTTTTCGTCAGTGCGTTAGGGCGCAGGCGCATGGCGATCAAGCCATGGCCAGCCTACTTAGCGGTATTCGATCGTGAAGTTCAACGCGCCCTTGGCCTCGCCTGGTGTAACCACCGCTTCGGTCTGATAATACCGTGCACGAAGGTCTAGGCGGGTGATGCCGGGGGTCAGAGGCACCATATCCACGAACGCTTCCAGTTCCAGTGGGGTATTGTCACTGCGCAGCACCTGGATGCCGATCCCGCTGGCGGTCGAGTCCGTGGTCAGGGTGAACAAACCCAGGTTTCGGTCTATCGACACCGAGCCGTCCACGCCATCCAGGCGCATGAAGGCGCGGGCAATGCTGCTTCCCGGGTCGTCCTCGCAGTCGTTGAGGGTGATGTAAAAATCAACCGGGTCGGTTGTGGTGCCTGGGCCCTTTAAGTCGGCAACATCATGGTTTTTAAGTTGTACTGGGTTGGCGCTGACTGCGTCGGCTCTGAGCGTACACTGGGCCTGTTGAACCTGCCCGCTCAGGTTCAGCCTGACAGCATCCCCCACATCGCTGACCACGCCACTGGCGATCTCTTGGTTGAATGAACTGATGCCAGCGGGGATAGGGCCGGTCTTGATCAAGGCCATGTACTTGATGGTGAGATTGCGCATCTCCATGAACGTGGGTGTCATGTTCCGTTGGTTTTCACCGATATAAGGGACGGCGCCGATGCCCCCGTCGTCTGCCTGGAATGTATTGCTCGCCACGCCGTTGAGGAAACCGCCTAATTCCAGATACAGGCCTACACCCGGAATATTGGTCTTCAGCACTTTGCCTGTGACAGTCTTGCCGTCGACAGGGGGGAAGTCGCCGGGATCCCTAGCTAATGGCGTCTTCATGTCGGCTGTCAGTCGCCTTGACCCATCGTTGTCGCACTTCAGGATCAAACCGGGGCCGGCCAATGAAGTGGTACTGACGGAGTAGATCTTGGTACCCACTGGCGCATCGCGTGCCACCCACCTTGCGCCAAGGTCGTGCTTGAATTGCATAGGGCCTGATGCCCCTGGCCACTCGCAGCCCGCGATGGCATGGGCTTGGCTTGACAGTGTCAACATCGCTGCGGCGGTGGCGATGCTGAGGAAAAAGCGTGAAAAAGGGGGCATGGTCGGTTCCTGATGCAGGCACCCGGCGTTGGCGCACGGGCGGGTCATGGGGTAGGGCAGCGCAAGGTCTGCAGGCGATAGCCTTGTTCTTCTGGCATGCTTGCCGGGTCGATTGGCAACAGGCAGCGCTGCTCGGCACGGTCGCCCCAGCGTGCTTCCAATGTTTGGGGCTGAGCATCCGTTGCAACCAACGCCTGGCCCGCCTGGCCCACTACCGCCAGGTGTTCGCCCTGCTGGTCGTTGATCTGGGTGCCGAAGGGCAGCGGGCGGCCGTCGGCATGTTGCAGGGTAAGGATCAGGCGGCTGACCTGGCGTGCCTTGAAAGTTGCCAGGGCGACTGCGCCGCGGCGGGGTACGACTTGGGTCGCTCCGTTTTCGATTTCCACGTCCGGGCCAAGCTGGTCGGTTTGCAGGGTCACCTGGTTGACCCGGTAGGGGCGCATGTGCGATGCCAGGATGTAACCGCTGCCGTCGGTGCTGCCGCCGGGCACGTTGTCTACGCCGACGCCGGGCACATCGGGCACGTGCACCAGTGCCGTGGTTTCGCCCAGGTATTGCCCCAGCACGATGCCGTCGGCGTGCGCCAGCACCGCGCCACTGGCATTGACCGAAACGCTGCGGTAGTCGTCCGCTTCGGTGTAGCCGGCACCCACGTTTACCTTCTGCGTCTGGTAACCCATCGATACCGAGGCGGTCTTGTGTTGTCGCTCGTCGTTGGCCAGCGATGCCAGGTAGCTCAGCCGGTTGTCCTGTGAGCCGCCGTTCAGGGTGGCGCGTTCGCTGAAGTGGCCGTTGCTTTCCTTGACATCGAAGCCGGCGGTGGTCGAGGAGCCCCCATCGAGCGGGATGGTGAACCCCAGGCCAACGATACGGTCGCTGCTGCTATCGTTGCTCAACGACTGCGAGGCATACAGGTTGATGCTGACCCGGCGGTACTGGGTATTGAATTGGAACTGGTACTGGCGGCGTTGCCTGTTGCTGTGCCAGTAATCGTCCTGGGACAGGGTCAGGCTCAGTGAGTTGCGGTTGCCGAACGCCTGGTAGATCGAACTCTCCAGACGGCTGCGGCGGCTGCCCTGGTAGCGGCTGGAGGCGTTGCGCTGCTGCACGGCTTCGTCGAATTCGCGATAGCCTTCGGTGGAGTAGCGGTAGCCGGCGAAGCGTAGGCTGGTGCCGGTCTGGAATGCTTTGCCGTAGCGTACGGAGTAACTCTGCCCCTGTACCTGGCCGCCTTGTTCACCCAGGTCGGTGCGGGCTTGGGTCATGTCCAGCGACACTGCGCCGAGTGTGCCGAAGTCACGCGCAACGCCGATGTTGGCGGCGTTGTAGTACTCGCTGCCGAGCAGGCCGCCGTACAGCGTGGTGCCCCACTTGCCGCCACGGGCCAGGGTAGCTTGCCACAGTGCAGGGTCATCGATGCCGTCGGCGACATCGTAACGCCCGACAACCAGGTTATAGCGCCACACGCCTTCGCGCAGCAGGTTGCTGAGGGTGGAGTAGGGCTGGATGAAGCGGCGAACCTGGCCATCGGCCTCGGTGAGGACGATTTCCAGGTCGCCACTGCTGCCGCCGATACCCAGGTCATTGATTTCGTAGGGGCCGGCGGCTACGTAGGTAGAGTAGATGGGATAGCCGTTCTGCAACACCTCGAGTTTGGCCCGGGTTTGGGCCACGCCACGGATGACCGGCGCATAGCTTTGCATCACATCGGGCAGCATGCCCATGTCGGTGGCCAGCTGTACCCCCTTGATGGGGAGGCTGCGGAATACATCGCCGTTGCTGAAGGTTTCGCCCAGTGTCAGCGTGCCCCACTGGCCGGGCAGGTCATGCTGGGCGTAGGTGTTGAAGTGGGCCCAATCCTGGCCTTTGCCGTCGTCGCGCCAGCTCTGGCTGCTGCGCAGGCGCCAGCCGCCCAGGTTGATACCACTGTTCAGGTACAGGTCCTGGCTGCTTCGGGAGTTGCCAGTGGCACCGCTGAAGTGCTGCGCGGAGGCCTGGTAACTGACGAATGCGGCATTGATGCCAGTGTCCCAGCGTTCTGGCGCGACGCTGCCGGCCACATCGCGGCGCAAGGCGATCTGCGGGATCGACAGTGCCAGCTGGAGCTGGCCAGGGTCCAGGTCGTAGGTGGCATCTGGTACCAGCGCGGGCAGGTCGACACAGCGCTCATCACTGGGCAACGGCTCGGCCAGGCCCTGTTCGCTCAGGCCCAGTTCGCGCAGCAGGCTGGCGCTGAGGCAGGGCTCCAGGCCCTTGCCGTCGCTGCGCTCACGGAAGTCGATTTTGTGCCGCCCAGCTGGGGCCAGGTTGACCGACACCTCGACCTGGTAGCGGCCAGGCGCCAGGGTTGCTTGTGCGGCCAGGGTGTTCAGGGCGGCGGCGCTGGCGTCGCTGGATTGGCCTGGGGCTTGGCGCATGAAGTTGGGGTTGAACTTGACTGAACGCTCATCGGCAAAGTTCGGGGTAATAAAGAAAAACAGCAGACCACAACTGGCCACGAGTAGTGCTGGAGGCGAGCCGGGACGCATCGGTAACTTCCAACGCCGGGTGGGGTTAAGCATAATTAGGCACCTTCGGTATATTTTGCGACCAGGCCTGTTTGTCGCACAGTACTAGCGTTGATCTGCTAGTTTGGATAAGGAATTTTCGCGAATAATACGGATGCCGTGCCAAGGTTTGTGTAGGACAAATCTGATGGTTGCCACGAATAGTCGACAGTGGTGTGCGTTAGAAATTTCCGTGAAGACGACCTTTTCAGGGGGCGCCTTCAGGAACGGTTTATTACAGCGCTGTGCATCTATACGAATTTACCTCTAAAAGGGATGTAGTTATATATGTTTGTAATTTTCCAGTTTCCGTCCGGTGTTTTTTCATTAGCCCCTATAGCGCTCCCCCAAGCCTGTTGGGAGGACGGACTTTTGGGGGTAAGTGCTGATACTGAGGTTTGTTTAGTTATGCTGCTGCTTGGGCCCTGAATTGCAGGGCTAGGACTGTCATCAATAAAGAGCGGGTTATCATGCACTACACCTTTTTTTCCTGGCGGTATGACATCCCAATCTAACTCCGGCGTCACACTTGAAGTCATGTTAGATGGGGGGGGCAATGTAGCTTCTTTTACTGGGCTTACTGTTACTGGCCCGCGGGTTGGTTTGATGGCTCGGGCAATCGGACGAATAGAGGTACCTACTCCTACACTGGCTGTATCGGTCGCCGTTTGTGTGCCGATGCTCATGCCCTTACCTGCCCCCTTCGCCCCAAACCTGCTATATCCGACGATCCCCAAGGTACTCAACGCACTGGCAATCCCAAGCCAGAACGCCCAATCTGCTGCCGCTTCGCTACCGCTCACCAGTGCGCCCGCGGAAACCGCCGTGGCGGCCACGTCGATGGCGAGGCTGCCGGCCCCGAGCGCGAAGGCCGCAGTCAGGCCCACCGGGGGTAGCAGGAGGAAGCTGACCACCGCAAATACCGCGCCCAGGGCAACGCCAAACCAGGCGCGCCAGTCCGCCTTGGGCTTGGGTTGTGGTTTGGGTGGGATGTACGGGGCTTCGGTGCTGTGCCGCACACCGTAGTGGCCGCTGGGGTCGTACCAGTTGACCGGGTTACCGCGACAGTAGGTATAGGGGTTGATCCCGGCAGCTTCCGGCGCCGCCGCATCGGGGCTGTGGAAGCGCATCAGCCCGGGGTTGTAGGCACGGTAGCCACGTCCCAGCAGCGACCAGCCCAAGGCCCGTTCGCGGGCTTCGCCGTTGAAGCCGAGCAGGCCCACCAGTTGGTCATTGTCCGGCGAGTCGCCATAGGCGGTGTATGACACCTCGTGCAGGTCGTCGCGGCTGCATTCAGCCAGCACGCTGTTGGCCGCATCGGTCACGAACAGCCGGTTGTCTTCGGTTTGCGCCGGGCGTTGCAACCCCAGTGGGCGGTCGCCAGCGTACAAGTACTCTGTCAGCAAATCCGCTTCGCGTGTGCTGCTCACCCGATAGCCCTGGTAACGTCGCAGCACTTCCGCTGCGTCTTCATGGCGTACGCCGATCAGGTCGTTGTGGCCGTCATAACGGTAGCGGTAGAGGGTTTTTGCGTCGCTGGCACGTTGTACTTCGCTCAAGCGGCCGTGATCGTCATACGTCAGCTGATTCCCCCACTCATCGTTCAGCAGGTTGCCGTCGGCGTCATGTTCGAAAGCCTGGCTGGCCAGGTAATCGGGCTGCAGCGTGTGCTCCGCCTTTTCCAGGATGAAGCCGTCGTAGGTATAGAACGCGTCGTCCGTTTCGCCGTCAGCGAAATCGGTGTAGCACTCAGTGAGGTTGTTCAGTGCGTCATAGACGAAAAACTGGTTGCGGATAGCCCGCCCAGCGGCATTGCGTGGCAGGGTAGTGCCTTCGCATGCATGGTTCTCCAGGCGGTCGAGGGTGTCGTAATCGAATGTTTCCAGCAGCACCTGTTGGCCATCACAAGTGAGCGTGCGGGTATGCAGTTGGTCATCCTCTCGCCAGGTCAGCGAGAGGCTTTGGGTGAGCGTTGAGCCATCCTGTCTGGTCAGGGTTTGCTCGCGTTTTTCCTCCCGGCCGAGGCTGTCGTAAGTCTGCACGCACAACACCATCTGCTGGTTGACCCGGTCTTCGGTAGTGGTCTTCCACGGTCGGCCGGCGCTGTCGTACTCGAAAGTGGCGACGAGATTGCCACTGGTGATGCCTTCTACTTGGCCCAAGGCATTGTAGTGGTGGCTGACTTGTGTACCGTCACTGTCGGTATAACCTAATGGCAGGCCCTGCAGCGAGTTGCGGTATGTGCAGCGGTAACTGGCGGCGTTGTTGTCCTGCCATTGCGTTTCCTGCAAGTAACCTTGGTCAGTGTACGAATAGCTGCGTGTGCCCTGTTCGTCGGTGGCGGTACTGATGGCTGAGGTTTTGGGGTCGTAACCAAAGGTTGTGCTGAGTGACTTCACCTCGATGCGTTCAGGTTGTGCCGAGCGGGTGGGGCGATAGTGGTAGGTGAAGGTGCGGTTTGCCGCCGTGCTGCGTGTTTCTACCAGTGAGGTGTTGTCCTTGTACTCGTAGGTTTCCTGCTGCGGGCCAGCCGCCATGGATTTGAGGCGTTCGAGGCCATCGTATTCACGGTGCCAGGCGAGGGTGGGTTCGGTATCTTTACGCGGCTCGATCAGCAATTGCTCGGCCAGCGCGGCAGGGCTGTGCAGCGCGAACTCGCTGAGTACTGCCGATCGGTCTGGGCGTTCGCAGCGGGTCACCCGCCCTTCGGTATCGTACGCGTACTGGGTCACGCGCTCGGCAAACGACGTGAACACGTGGGCCGAGCCTTTCTTGAGGCGTTGTGGCGGCTTTGCGCGTTCACCCGTCAGGTTCACCTGGCGTTTCTCGCTGGTGCAGCGGCCAAGGCCATCGTAAAAGAAGTCGTGGCGGCCAACGACCTTGCCTTTCTCGTCGAGGCGGTACTGGTAATTCAACTTGTCGAAGCGGTTGCTTGCGCTGACCTGCTGCAGTTGGCGAACGCCTGGTTTGTCGGGCGTTTCGATCCAGCGGGTGACCATGTCGCCCTCTTCGCCGAAGGGCGAGTGTTCACTGTGCTGGGTAACGCCCGTCGGCAACGTGGTCTTGCACAACCGCCCCCAACCGTCGTATTCAAAGCTGGACGTCAGCGTCAGGGTTTTATCGTCGTAGTAGTCGAATGTGGTTTCTTCGCTCAACTGCCCCAGTTCATCGTAGGTATGCTGGGCAACGCGTTTGCATTGGCGTTTCTTTTGCGCACTTTGCGCGGCATCCGGCAGCTCCGTTTCGCGTTCTTCGATCACCACCCGGTTACAGCCATCGAATGTAAAAATGCTGACTACCCCGGTACTGCTCGTAACCCACTGCCTGGCTTGGCCCGCAACCCCCTGCTCGGGGTGGGTGGCCAACGCGTAGGCATGGGTGATGGTGACTTCATCCTCCCCCATGCCGGGAGCGACGATCTCTTCCACCAACCGGGCCAGCGAGTCGTAGCGGTAGCGGATGTCGTTACCGAAGTCGTCCTGTTCGAACACGCTCTGCCCATGCAAGGCAGACGTCGCCTGGCGCGTGGTCTTCTGCACCAGGTCGAAACCGGTCAGGGTCTGCTGTGTCCAGTATTCGAGGCCATGTTTCGGGTCGGTGATCTTCTCGTAGTACCAGTCGATGCGGGCGGTGCGGCTATCAATGGCTCTGCGCAGCGGGTTTTCGGTTTCTGCGCCATAACGCGTGGTGGTCTGATAGCTTGGGCGGCCGTGCAGGTAGGCGTTTTCGGGTTTGTTCAGGTATGCCCGCTCCACCCGTATAAGCAGCTGTTCGGCTTCTGATGGCAGGTTGGGGTCGCGAAGCTCTACCACTTGCTCTTCGGTTGGTGCCAGCCAGTCGGCCGCATCGTCAGGGTGGCCCAGCGCCGGCATGGCCTTGTAACTCAACCGGGTACGTTGGACGGGTGCGCTGTCGGGCTGGTCTGGGGCGGGATAAACGGTCTTGCTCTTGAGGTTGCGTACAAACCCCTGCGGGTCGGCCGGGCAGCTCAAGGAGGCGCCGCTCTCACCGTCCTTGCCGTAGTACTCATAGGTGGTACGCACACCATTAGGGTTCACTTCCTCGATGATATTGCCGTAATCGTCATACCGGGTGGTTGCGGTTTCCAGTCGCAGTTTGCTGGCATCATCAGCCATCTTCCAGCGTTTGGTGATGATGTGGGGCAGTTGGAAATAGGCGGGCTGGCGTTCGAAATCGGCGCCGAGGTTTTCATGGAAGCATGTTTCGGTTTCTTCGATGTGGCCATCCTGCTCGAGCGTTTGCAGCGTCATCAGGTGGTAGCGGTTGAACGTCTGGGTCTGCTTGCGCACCACCTTGTCGCCTTTCCAGTAGTGGGCGGTGACGCTGTAGCGGTAGCTACTGTCGGCCCGATACAAGTTGTCCAGGCCATCGTCGCGCCAACTGATGCCGCTATTGTTGCCGACAAAATTGTTTGCCTTGTAGATGCCTTCACCCTGGTCGAAATGGGTATAGGTGTAAGTTGTCTTCAGTGGCGGCTGATCGGCGCGAGGTTTGACCACATGGCTGGTCACCCGTGGCAGCGCCCTGGCGGGTTGAGTGCCGGGCAGGATATGGCCCTGGTCGCCATTTTCACCGTAGTTGATCTCTCCACGCTGCCCTGTGGGGTCATGACTTTCTTCAGGCTGGTCTGGCCGTTTGCCGTGGTGTATTCGAAGCGCCAGTTGCCCCCTAGCTCCGGCGGCAGCGCTACCTCCACCAGCGACCTGTTTTTCAGCTCCAGCCTGTAGCGCAAGAACGGTTGGCCATCGTCGCCGGCACGCGGATGCACATCGACCGTCACAAGGCCTTCGGTGTAGTCCAGCTCGATCAGCGGCACGCCGCTGCCATCGACGATGCGGGTGAGTCGCCGGGTATCCGGGGTGTAGCTGAGCGTGAGGGTATGGCCGGAGGGTGATTGCACTTGGGAAGGTAGCGCGATGGGACGGGTATCACCGTAAACACTCAGAATTTCCACCAGGCCGGACTTGTGCACCACGCGATACTGTTGCTTGTCGCCCTCGCTGTCATCGTGGAAGTGAAAACTGTCGATTTTCTTTTCCTGGATGGCAGGTTGTGGGCCGCTACCCGTCACTTTGTAGCTTTCGCCGGTATGCAGGGTGAGCATTCTCGAGCCCGGCACATATTGAGTCAGTGCCAAGTCCCAGCCTTTGCCAAAACCCGAATCCTCGTCGTTGAACGGGCTAAATGCCAGGCGCAGCGGCAGATTGGGGCCGGTCAGGTCATTGCCGGTGGGGGCATTGAGGTCGATGCTCAGGGTGTACTGACCGGTTCGTTGGTCGACATGGTTCTGCACGAAACTTTGAAAGTTGGTGGCGTTACTGTGTACCGCGCTTGAGCTGGCCATGTTTATCGGCTCCCCGCAGAGGTGGTGACCTTGATGCATGCGAGCTTGCCCTGCTGGATCGGGTCCCCTTTAGCGCGAACCTTGAAGCCGCGACTGAGTGCGGAGCTATCAAGGCCGCTATTTGTCAGGTAACTCGAGTAGGTCCAGATTTTGTCAATGCCGAGTTTTTCCAGCGAAGCGTTGGCCCGGGTCGTTTCGAGTTCGATCCACGCGCTGCCTTCTTTTTCGCAGCGGTCATTGTCAGTGAGCAGGAATGTGGTCGCGATAGGCACGTTGCGAATGCGGATCGAATGCGGCTCGATGGGGGCGCCTTCGACTTCGGGGCAGGTTTGTTCGGGCTTCAGGGTCTGTGTCGCGCCGCTACCCAGTACGGGCAGGTCGAACGAGCAGGCTGGCTCTGTGGAGTTATCCACGGTTTGGTACAGGGCGAGGGTGGGCTTAGGGTCGGCGCTGGTGAGCTCACTGTTTGCAATGGCAAAGGGTGCCACCAGGCCTAGCAGCAGTGGTGCGCTCAGCATTAATTGTTTGACAGTGTAGGTGCGGTAATGGAGTCGTTTCATTTCAAGAGATCCGTGCCATGGATGCTGGAACAGGCGAATACTTGCGTTTTCCGCCTAGTTGAAGTGCATGTTCACTGATCGCAGGTTATTTAAGTTTCATCGTTGCCGCACCTGTCAAAAATACCAGGTGGTGTTCAGGGGCATGGGGTAAATTTCAAGCATGTACGTTTCAATGCGGTATTGTCACCTGGCAAATTTGTCAGGTATGGCAGAGCATGCCAAATGTACGCTACCTGGTATTTCTGTCAGTAGTCAGCTTCAAGAGGGTGACGTAAAACTGTGAGCATCTTTAGCCCATCGGGACTTTGCTCATGGCCTCCAAATTACGAGACACCACAAGGCCCAATCAGCAGGCAGCTGCCTATCCCGCTCCTGACATTCCGCTGCGCAACGAGTATGGCGAAATCGATGTCGAGGCGTTGAAAGACGCGCCTTTGGAGATGGTCATCAAAGGTGATCATATAAAGTTTGGCAACGAGGTATACCCTGTTTGGCGCGGCGCGGCTGTAGATGGCGAGCCTTTCGACGAACTCAATGCGGTGGTCGAAGTTCCGGTTGATTATGATCCTGACGTGGGCATTACCGCCTACGTCTCCAATCGGTACGTTAAACCTTATCAGGGAGGCTCGGCATTTTTATCTTATAAAGTGGACGGCATGGACGAGAATACACCGGACTCTGAACGGGTCTTTTGTTACTTGGGCTTGCGCGAGCGCGGCGGCTTTGAAACGTTAGCGGTGGCGCAGGCCCGTGAGTCCCATGATCGTGTGATTGTCACTACGGATCTGGCGACCGAAGGCGTCAGCCTCCTGGCACCGCGTTACCAGGCGATCCAGATTGGCGACAGTGTCGAACTGCTGATGAAGGGGTTCAACGCTTCAGGCGATCCAGTACCCGAGCATAGCGAGGTTCATGCAGTGACTGCGGCCAACCTTGCCGAGCCATTGCAATGGCAGGTGGCCAAGTCGCATTTCATGCGTGTGCGAGGTGGGCGGGCAGAATTTCATTACGAGGTCACGCTGGCCGGCGTTGGCGGCACGCTGACCTCTCCTGTGCAAACGTTCGCAGTCGACAGCGCGTCGGCCCCTGCCGACCGGCTTGCTGTGGCTGAGATCGATGGTTCTACAGGTGCGCCCCTGGACCCAGGCATGTTCCCTGACGGGGTTACGGTGCGTGTGCCTGTATACCCAGGTATTCAGCCAGGTGACTTCTTGCTGTTGTACTGGCACAGCCCTGGGCAGCCCCAACCGGTGGCGCAGTTCGCACGCATGGATGTGAGCTGCCTAGAGACGAATGAAATCGTCTTGCATGTCAGCGCCGACCTGCTGGTGCAGGGCGAGCACAACGTGATTTATCAGTTTGCGCGCACAGGCGATGCATTGACGTCAGAACCGCTGCGGGTCGAGTTCGAGGCACCGCGCGCACTTGCAGCGCCCGCCATTGAGCGAGCGACTGAGGATGGACCGGGCAGGCAGCAGCTTGCCGCTGGCGATGCGCTGCTAGGTGCGTACGTGACCGTGCCCGATGTCGAGCTGCGCCCGGGTGAAAACTTCGAGGTCCATTGGTGGGGGTATGAGAAAGGCGGGCGGCAAGTCACCGACACCCCGGAGACGGCCGGGGGCCGCCGTTTCAAGATAGACCCTGGCGTGGTGGCGGCGAATATGCACCAACCACTGGATACCGAGGGCAGGCGGTTCGAGGTGTTCTACCACATCGTCGACGAGCACGGTGTGCGTTCGCAGCCGTCTGCGGCTGTGAATCTGCGTGTCGTTCCAGTGAGCCTCGGCAGTACTATCAACTGCCGGGAAGCCGATGCCGTTGGCGATCTTCCCCAATCGAGGTTAGGTCCCAACGGTGCTTTGCTCGCCGTCACGGGAGGAACCGGCCTGTGGGCATTCGCCGCGCAAGGCCAACCTTTCACCATCGCCGTCGAAAATATTGCTGTCCTGCGTGATGCAACACCCATTACAGCGATGGAGCTGAGAGCCGTAAGAGTCGAACAGTGGCTGAGCCGCGCAGTTTACGACCAGATGGAAGACAACAAGCAGCATACCGTCTCTGGAACAGTCAGTTTCGATCAAGGCGATAGTTGGCACGCCCTGACGCCCCTTCGACTGACGCCGAAGAAATCGACTTGAGCCACGACGCATTCTGTTATGGCGGCGTTACACACGGGCCGAGTGGCATCGCTCTCTCGGTCGCTTAACACTCGGAGAAACTTTCAATGAACAGCAAATCTCTTATACAGCCTCAAATAGCAGGTACCCAATCGCTTGAGGATTTTCTCGAAAACATGCGCAAAGGGGTGCAAACGTTCGGCTGGGATGCACTGCTGGTGTTCGACAAAGCCGCTACCAACACCCTGTTGATGCAAGAGTACATTGACCGGTTCGACACGGACAGTTATTTCCCGCCTTTTCCTAATGACGTGATCGATACCGAGGAAGGTTACCAGCATGTCTTGATCGGTTTGGTGATGGATAAGCCGCGGTTGTCGTTCGAGAATGCCACCATTGTGGACTCAAGAGGGAAACTTGTGCTGCGCATGGTAGGGGGTAAGCAGGTTCAGCTTCACAAATCATTCAAGGGAGGGAACGAGGTCCGCAGCATAAAGCGTCTTTCAGTGCTCAATGCGGCTGCCGGCCCCGCACTGCTCATGAATATAAAGCTGAGTCAGGTGCCGGGTAGCGTCGATACGAGTGGCAAGGTGATGTTGAACTTGAGCGAGGGCACTGATCATGTTTTTACCGGGCTGGAGACCCAATATGAGAAGATAAAACTGGGTTTGCATCTTGAATCCATCATAAAAAAATGGGGTTCAGAATTGACTCAGTTCCAGCTCAGCGAGTTGGCCCAGGATGAGGGGGCTGATTTGCAGCCAGGGGAGTTCGGTATTCGTACCCATCCGGCACCGGGTGCAAGTGTTCTCGGTAGCGGCACCTATGGTGAAGGGGCAGTGGTGGTATTCATTGCCATGAGGGGGAGTAAAAATGGCAGTTATCCGCATGCCGATGGAGACCTGTTGTACATGCTGCCCACGGCGACAACGCCTTATACCAGTAACTTGCTGCTTGGAAATAGATTTATTTTGGAAGAAATGATTCTTCCCCGAATCGAGCGTGCGCAATGGGTGCGAGACGGTAAGTTTGTCGTGAGGGATCTGGGCGGGGATGCTGGATTTGGGTTGTACCCAACTGCAGGGTCTATGGCATTTGGCGGCCTAGATACTATCTGGCAAAACGGTTTGTTAGAAACCTACACGCTGAAAGGTCCGGGGGGACGGTTATATTTTGGTGAAGGTGATCCGCCCATGCAGTTCAGAGTGGTGGGCAATATATTGAAATTCAGTTGGGTGAGCCTAGTCACGGACGTCTCATATCATTGGACCTGGGTAAACGTGCCTTTTGGTGGCGATGAAGGAGACATACCCTACTCGTTGCAGATTGAAGCGCAGGCTGATTTCAGGTTTTACTTGAAGCAGGAAGAGGGGAGGAATGTCATTGCTTTTGAAATGATCAGGACATCGGAAGTGGTGAATTTCGATTACGCTGGGGGGGCGTCAGTGCAGGCGGGCCACAAGGAAATAGTAAAGAAAAAAGCAGACGAATATATTAGCGCGCTAAAGGGCGGCCTGCGTTTAGGTGAGCAGCTAGTGACCGCGCTGGCCGGGATTGACTTTTCACTCGATGCATTCCGTCTGAACAGCCTGTTGTTCCGTAGTCAAAATGTGGTTTCGCCACGCGATCTTAACTGGCCGCTGGACTTGACTGTTTTGGGCGATTTGGCCCCTGAGCGTACCACCCTGGTGGTCAGCCCGGCGGAGGTGATCGTAGCGGCCGGTAAAACCACACAATTCACGATCGAGCCTGACAGTAGCGATGTCGCTTGGGCCGTGGAAAACCTCCCTGGTGAGACGGGCGCTAAAGGCAATATCGATGATAACGGCCTATACACAGCGCCCTCCGCTGATTCCCTGCGTGAAGCTGGTCACCGTCGGGTGATCGTGACGGCCGCCCGCGAAGGCATGGTCAGCAAGGCCTTGGTCAGCCTGGTCGAAAACGAAGTGTCGGTGTACCCCTTGGTGGCGGCGGTCAGCTTGGGTGCCAACTACCCGATGAGCGCAGGTAGCCCTGATTCCGCCGCGCTGGAATGGCAAGACCCGCCCGAGGAGCTGGGAACGATCGCCCCGGACACCGACCCAGACAATCCGGGCGGTTACGTCTTTACCGCGACGACGATGCTGCCCCCTTGGCAAAGTGGGGACCCCCTGCACTATTTTGGACTGCGTTTGGTACCCATCACCGTGCAGCCAAAGGTGGGCGGTGAGCCAGCCACCATCGACATGCTGGTTGTCGGTGCTCAGACCGGGAATTACTGGCTGGAACCCAACTCCAACGCTGATGGCAGTGTGACCGTCAAGTTCAAGCGGCTTAACCGCAACGGTGAGGTGACAGACGTTCCGGACGACGACACCGAATGGACATTACTCAAGGGCGATGGAGCTTTCGAGAATGGCGTCTACACGCCGAAAGAGGGTTCGGCGGAGCAATACGCAATTATCGTTGCCTTCTACGACGACGGTGATAGTGCTGACCGGTTCGACTACATCATCCTCCCTGTGCCGTTCGTTTCGGTCAAACGCTACGCCGATATGCTCAACCCAGCGATCAAGGAAGTGTGAGATGCACAGTCATTCCAAACACGTCATTCTGGAACGGATGAAAGAGGCCTCGGTGCGTTTTGGCTGGGGCGGTGTACTGGCCCTGGACCGCAGGCTCCTCGACCTGGTGTTGCGTGAGCAGTTTCTTGAAGCGATCGGTAATTTCAGGGCCCTGGAACCTATCAGCCTGGATGCCGAACTAGATGAGGGTGGGGTATCGAACGTCTCGTTCCAGGGGCTGGTACTGGGTGCACCGCAGGTAAGCTTCGAGAACACGACGGTTTCGAGTTCAGAGCTGACGGTACGGTTGAATATCATCGCGGGGGAGTACTTGCGCACCCAGCGTGTGCCCGGTAGACCCAAGCGCGTCATGGAAAGCTTTACCATCAGTGAAGCGATGGGCTATCGGGTCGAGGCCCAATTGCCCTTGCGTGTCGAGCAGCTCGAGACCAGCCGATATGCATCGGTGGTACTGGATTTGGCGAGTGCCGCCGAATTCACCACCAATCTGGGGCCCACCGATTATGTCAACATCATGATCGGCAGAAAGTTGCAAGAGTCTATCGGCTATATGCAGGCGTACCGGCGCACGTATGCGTTGGCTCACATGCGCATGGACGACTATTACCCGTTGAGCCCGAAGCAGCTCTTGGTCCGGACCATGGCAGCGCCATGGGGGCAACAGGAGCATGACCCTCGTCATGGCGACGGCGCTGTGCTGGTATTCATGCAACTGGGTACCGACCTGCGTGCGGGGGGGCAACCGGACCCTTCTTTCGATTTCCCCTACCCGATTCCCGAGGAAGCGAACGGCCTACCTGGCACCTTGATCCTCGACCCCGATATTCCGGACCTGGGCGCAGGCGATGCGAAGGATGTGCTGAGGACCTTGCAGCTGTCCAACGACTATGCGTTTACCGCCAATGACACGCAAACACCTCATGACCTGGTGCTTTTCGGTAGTTGGCGGGCCAGTGCACAGAGCGTCGTGGTAGAGCCAGGCATCATCAGCGTCGTGGCCGGGCGAAGCACGACGTTCGCCGCAGAAGGCGCGACAGGCGCGGTGCAGTGGTCTGCCCGCAACCTGAGGCGCCCTGGGGTTACCGGGGCTTTCGAGAACGGCACCTACAGCCCGCGTGGCGTAGCCGATTTCGCCCAGGACCAGCAAATGGTGCTGGTTACTGCAACCTTCCCCGAAGCGGGGGGCGAGGGGCGCCGCCATGCATTGGTCATGGAAACTGCCCGAGCGATGCAGGTTGCGCCGCGTGTGGCCAGTTGGGTTGAAGGTAACGCGCCGATCGAGCTACGTGCCGCGGACAGTGACGGTGGCACGCTGGAGTGGAGACTCACGGGGGCAGTGCGCTTGTCAGCGGGTAAACAACGAGGCTTGCCGCTCGATGAGGCGCTTGGCAAGCTTGAAGATCTGGGCAACGGGCGGGCACGGTTCACGCCGGATCCGCCCGCAGGGGGGGGGCCAGACCTGCGCGTGCAGCGGATCAGGGTGAGCAACCGGCAAAGCGGTGAACATGCCGAGTGTGCGGTGGTGGTCATCAAATGGGAGGCAAGCTTGAATCTTGTGCCCTTTCACCTGCGGCAGGCGGAGTCGGTTCAACCGACGCAGTTCGTGGTCGAAACGGAAAGGGCAGTGACATGGTCTGTCTATGGTGAAGGCGGTATTGATGCCAATGGCGTTTACACCGCCCCCGAGGCGCCAGAAATGCCCATTTCGGTTGTTGCTGCGGAGGATGATGATCGCGCCGGCTATGCCGTCGTTGAGTTCAGCGAGGGCAGAAGGGTATCGGCGGCGATGGTGCCTTGGACCGCTCTTAGCACCTTCACGATCAGGGCTATCAGCGCGCCACGCTGTTTCGCCAACGGCTGGCAGCAGATAGAAGTCGAGGTAGCGGTCGCCGCCGCAGGCGGCCCACCGGGGAAGAGTTGCAGATTTCCGACGATGACCTCGCTACCTTGAAGTTCGTGAATGTGGTGAGCAATCAACAGCTGCCTTTCCTTGAAAAGGATGAAGACGCACTGGACGCTGCAAGTGGAGATGGTTGGGCAGTCAATAACAATGGTAATGAGATAGATCGGCAGCCGGCGGTCGCTCACGCAGACGATGGCATCCTAGGGCCTATCAGAAGGCGCCGCTTCTTCATGCACTCTCGTGAACCCGGGATGATCAAGGTGCGTGCGGAGATCCAGAATGCTGAAACGTACCTGTGGTTCAAATCTGAGGGTATGGGGGCGGACGATACCCTCGAGATGACCGGTTTGCCGTTACCGTCCTTTACCAGGCAGTCTTATTCCTTTGTGCGCACACGTGTTGCTGGGGACGATTCACCTTCCGACGGTGATGAGTTCGCTTACGTGGATAACAGTACGGATTATTGGCTGCTTGAATATGTGGGGCGCGATACCCAGATAATCAAGTTCGCGCGTTTACGCATTGCGAGTGCCGCTAATAAATCCAGCGTGCTCTGGGCCTCGCATTTGGTTGATGACCGATTCGTCAGTTACACGGGCTTTTCTTTCCAGTCTGATGACAGCAACATCAACGATCCCTTGCTGTTCGACGGTCTGCTCTATCGCATGGCAAAACAACGGTCGCATCGCTTGCCCAAGCTATTGGATGAAAAGGGACCTGGTGCGGGGCAGTTGATGCTCAGCTTGCACCGGTCGGATAACTTCCTCTTCGGCGACGCTGCGGGGTCGGGTTATACCCAGGCACTGGAAAAATCACTGTTGTTCGACTTGATCGATAAGGAAGGCAACGAGCACCCACTCCGTTTTGAATACGGTGTGGAAGAGGACGATGCGAGGAACGGGCTTGCTGCTCGCGACAAACTTCGATTGTTCCGTCGTTGATTGAGGTGACCTGGTCTTGGGGCGTGCAGCTCGCCCTGGGACCAGATGCCAACCTGAAAAACAAGAGGACGATAGGCCATGGCGATCGAAACAGTCATTCATTCCAATGCATTCAACGCCAGCAGTTTTGTCGAGGGGGGGGTCGATCCCCGTACAGGGCAATACACTTTGGGGATCAACGTGCTGCCCATTGTCGGTAATGACCAGATCGGACCCGACCTGCCGATTCGCTTGATGTTCAACCCGTTCAGCGACGACAACGTCGGCTTCGGCAAGGGCTGGTATATCGCGCTCACACAGTATTTACCCGGTAGCCGTATGTTGAGGTTGCACACGGGAGAAAGCTACAAAGTCACCGGGACGGGGGAACAACCGCCGATCCGAGAGAAAAAGTTGGACAGTTTTCACTTCCATGACGACAGCGGGCGGGGCAAACGACAATATCGGGTCGTGTACAAGTCCTATATGGAGGAAATACTTGAAGTCTATGGGGATGGGGTGAACGAAGTCGCTTTGCCTGCCGAGGTCAGGGCGGCGTCGGGCCATCGCATCCAGCTTGGCTACACGAAAGACACGCAAAGGCTGGAGAGCATTGTCGATGGCAATGGCTTGCCCCTACTCAAGATAGGGTATAGCAGCGGCAGTGTAACGTTGGACCTGCACCCTGGCGCCAAGGGCGGCATCGAGCCATTGGCGCGTTATACGCTCACGTTGGAGAACCAGCAGCTAATTAAAGTGAGCCTACCTGCGGAAGTGGGTGGCAACTGGCGATTCGAGTACAGCACCGTGCATGGGCTGACCTGCGTGGCCAAGGTCTCGACACCCTACGGTGCCATAGAGCGGATCGGTTATGGGGAAAACCAGGATCCTGGCCATCTGCTGCCCGGTGGTGGCAAGCGCGCAGCGATACCCCGGGTAACCTCCCATGCAATCGAGCCGGGGGGCCAACAGCCATCAATGAACACCACCTATACCTACACCATTTTGGTAGAGGGCGTAGAGACCGCGCGCAACTTCGTCGGCTTTGGCAGTGGTATTACCTGGGGTGACAATGGCGAAGACAACCTCTACCGCGCACCGTCTAGCTACTTGTACCGCAGCACTGCCCACCAATGGGGCAAGGGGCCGGACGGGCAAGACAGGGTACTGCGCACTGTTCAGCGCACCTACAACCGTTTTCATTTACTGGTGCGTGAGGTCACCGAGCAGGAGGGGCATGTGCTGACCAGCGAAACGACGTATCACGGTAAGGTCACCGATGCTTTCGAAACCCAGCCGGCCAATTTCCAGCTTCCTCGCGAAACCCAGCGCAAATGGGCGCTGGCAAATGATGCCTCGCGGGTTCGTGAGGAACCTCCTACGCAGACGCTGTATGACTTGCATGGCAACTTGACCGAGGTGGTGCTGCCCGTCGGTAAGCGCACCGTTACGGAGTATTATTCTGCTCTGGGCGGGGAGGGGTGCCCTGCCGACCCGGATGGCTTCGTGCGCAGCCCCATGAGGCAGACGGTGTACCCCGCAGTCGGAGGGGACGCGCCAGCGCCGATACTGCGTACGCACTACCGATACGTGGCGCTGGGCAGGGTCAATCACCCGGATGCCATCGCCGCGCAGGTAGCGGATACCTGGTTGGTACAGCAGCAGGAAACCTTGTGTGAAGTGCTGGATGACGTCGAGCAGGCTCCATTGCAGGTCACCACTACGTGCCCTGTGGACAAGCCCGATGATCTGTTGCGCCATGGGCGCCCTTTGCTGCAGACCTTGTGCATGGGCAGCCTGAATACCAGGACCTGTTTCACCTACAGCAAGGAAGTGCGCAATCAGCACCCCGTGCTGGTTACCCAGCAGCGGCTTACCGGTTTCGACCACGGGCAATCCATGTTGGCTACCCTTCGGCGCCACGGCGCCCTGGATCCCGCACAGTTGCACGCAGCATGTGACGAACCGCGGGATGTCAGCAAGGTCATCACCCTCGAGACCTCGCTGCTGATCGGTGAGCCGCTGCTCAATCGCGACGACAACGATGTTGAAATTGCCTATGAGTACGATGCGATCCGTCGGGTTACCCGCGAGACAGTGTCACCCAACGACGACCGTTATAAGGCATCGCGCACTTACCAATACGGGCTGGTAGGCGCGCCAGGCGAGCAGGCCTCGCAAACGAGGGTGGACGTCAAGGGCGTGGCGATTCTTACCCGGATCGATGGTTTGGGCCGGGTGGCCAGCGAAGCACGTCATGATGCCGACGCTGAAGAGGAGGACCGCCATCAGCTGTTTCGCGAGTGCAACAAGTTCGTCTACGATGAGCTTGGCCAGTTGACCGAGGCAATCGAATACGACTGGCTCACCGATACGCAAATGCCGCTTGCCACGCAGTACGTGTATGACGATTGGGGCCAACAGTCCTGTGAGATTGGGCCTGATGGTGTCAAACGCTTCGAGGTGCATGACCCGATCGGTTCCAATCCGACGGGAAATGACCCAACCTGCAACATGCCAACCCAGACCCACTGGAGCGAGTCCGCCGATGGCAGTTTGAGCCAGGGCAAGACCATCACCTGGTTCAACCTCTTCGAGGCACCAGCGCAGGTCCAGCGCTTCGACCTTTCGGGCAAGCTCTATGGCAAGCATCAGTACTTCTATGATGGGCTGGGGCGTAACGTGCGAGAAGTCGACGCGCGCAACGCGGTCGTCCGCAACACCTATGACGCCTTCGACCGCCTGGTCGACCAGACCCTGGCGGATCGCTCCGTGGTTCACCGGGACTACGCCGTGCACAGCAGCGAAGACCTGCCGATCCAGATTTCCGTTGCAGGTAACACCCTGGGTGAGCAGGTATTCGATGGCCTGAACCGCATGATCGCTTCCATTACCGGGGGGCGTCCACGGCTCATGTGCTATGCGCCCGGCCAAAACAACCCGTACAAGGTGACAACGGCCGCGGGCAATGGCATCCAGTACGAGTACGTTCCGCAACTGGGTGAAGATCCCCAACTGCGGCGCCTACCCGGGAAACAAGCGGATTACACCTATGACCCCGCCAACGCTCGGCTTACCTGGTGCAAAGAGGAAGGTGAAGAACTGTCTCGGGTGTATTTCAGTACCGGTCAGATCAAATCGGAAACCCGCATGATCGGTGCTGAGCACTGGTCCATGGAATATGGCACCTCCTTGCTGGGGCGTCAGCTGTACTACGTGGATGTCCTCGGGCAGACACAGACCTACGCCTATGATGAGGCTGGCCGGTTGAAGGAAACGGCATTGGGTACCACCCAGAGCCATTTCTTCTACGAGGGGCTGGGCTATACGCAATGCATACTGACCCTGGACGGTGCACAGGGGCTTGCCACCGAACTGGAGTACGACCACCAGGGTCGGGAAGTCTTGCGTCGTTTCATCTTCTTGAAGACGGTTGTCGAGGCGCCGATCGAGGGCTTCAGCTTTACCAATGAGTGCGTTCAAGCGCTTGTCGACGAGGCAGGGTTACTCGTGCAGGGAGTGCAGGAACTGGGGCAGGCCTATAGCGTCCTGGACCAGATAACACGCAAGTCGCTGAGCGAGAATGGCGACGTCTTGCGCGAGGAAACCTTCGACTACGACGCGCGCGGCCGCCTGGAGGCCTACACTTGCGCTGGGCCGATCGCCTACTGCCCGAAAGATCCCGCTGGCAAAAACATTCGTGAGCAGTATTTCCAATTCGATGCCCTCGACAACATCATTTGGCTATATACCGGGTTCGAAGAAGAAGACGGTACCACGGGTGATAACGAGGCTACCTATCTCTTCGACTATAAGGACCCTGCACAACTCAGCGGTGTAATGAATACACATGCTGACTACGCTGACTTCACGTTGCGCTATGATTTGGATGGCAATATGGTACAGGATGATAAAGGTAAGACGCTGAGCTACGACGCGCTGGGCCGCTTGAGCAGCTATGACGGCAGTGGCTATGGCTACGACGCATTGGACAGGTTGTCGAGCCAGGATGCATGAATACTCTGAAATGAACATCGGGCCGTAAGGCCCGATGCTTTTGGATACTCTCAACGTGCCTGCGCTTACACGCCAACTTCGCTGCTCATGGAATATCTACTCTGAACTGCACGTCGCTATTGGCGAGACCGGCGGTAACGCTGGCATCGATCGCTTTGTAAGCAGCAGTAAAGATCATATCGGTCGGCAGGCTGTCATGCAGAGGGTATGGCCTGGAGGCTACACCATTGTCGATCGGTGCGCCGAGGTTGTCCTTGATGACGAGGGCCAGGCCGCTGGCGCCGCCTGGCTCCAAGGCATACAGCGTTCCGCTGGCACCTGCGCCGCCATAGCTGCCTGTGAAGGTCACGCTGGCGTTGGCGCCCGGTAGCAGAATGCAGCCAGCCGACCCTGGAGTGAGGCGCAAGCCGAATGATCGTGAAGCTGCCTCGTCATCGGCTTTCTTGAACTCGCTGGCGTTGACGTTACCCATACGGATTCTGCTGGCGGGTAGGCCAGTAGAAGGGTCGATGATTTCGATCGCACAGGTGCCTGACTGTACCTGGCCGAAAAAGTTGATGGCGCCGGTATTGGCCAGTGCTTGGTGGCTGGCCATGCCAAGCCCCAAGGCAACGAGGATTTTTTTCATGAACTGCTCCTTGACGGCGTGAGCGCGTTGGGAAGACCACTCCAGTCCAATGCGATGCCCCATACAAGGCCATTGGCTTGGCAGGGGGTGAACAGGGCCGGAGGACGGGTGGGTTCTCATGGACCGATCGACAGTGCCTTTTGCACCACCGGCGTGGCTACGCCGTAGTCATTGATGGTGGTGAAGGTCAGTTGCAATCCGTTGACAGATTCGATGCGGGTGAGGTCATAAGCTTGCTGGCCGAAGGGCGGCGCCATGGCCATGGCCTGGATTGCTTCGGTCTGGCCGGCAGCGCTGACTTCCAGGCGGCCGAAGGTGTAGTAGAACGGCGTCGGGTTATCCACGATCAGCTGCATACGCCCGGCGCTATGGCGCACGGACCATTTCAGATCGGCGGCGCGGTCGGCCGGCCGGTCTTTCAGTTGGCTAGGGCGGTAGAAAAGCTTGATGCGGGTACGCAATGCGACATTGAGTACGTTCTCATCCTCAGGGCTGGTTTCGGGAATTTCCTGCACATTGAAATAGAACAGCGTCTCCCTGTCTTCGGGCAGATGGTTGGGCAAGCGGCTGATCTGCACCATCTGCTCCTTGTCAGGGTCCAGCCGAAACAGCCCCGGTGACGTGGCCAGGGGCACAGGAGTGTCCGTGTCGTCCTTTGCAGTGTTGCTCCAGGTCTGCACTGCATAGGGGCGCGGGCTAGGGTTGGCGATGACGACTGACGTGCTGCGTTTGTCACTGTCGAACACGACCCGTGTGGTATTGACGGTCAAGGCTGCCTGTACGGGTGACAGGGTGCATGCAAGGCAGGCACCCAAGGCAAGGCGGCGCAAATGGGTAGTCATCTGGCGTTACCTTCAGAAAAGGATGGGCAACTCCAGGCCCGGTAGTGTGCCTGGAGAAAATTGTCATGGAATATCGACAAAGAACTGCACATCGGTATTGGCGCGGCCTGCCGTTACGCCTGCTCCAGTGGATACATAGGCGGCGGAGAAGATCATGGTGGTAGGGTTGGTAGCGTCCAGCGGGTAGTCCTTGGAAGCCGTACCATTGGTTATTGGCGTACCAGCATTGTCCTTGATGATCAAGGCCAGGTCAGCGGCGCCACCTGGCTCTAACGCGTAGAGTGCATTGCCTGCGCCTGCTCCACCGTAGGCACCGGTGAAGGTTACGTTGGCATTGCTGCCAGGGGCCACGACACAGCCGGCACCTGGGGTAACCCGCATGCCGAAGGCACGGGAAGCAGCTTCGTCGCCAACGTTTACGAACTGCGAAGCACTGACGTTGCCCATGTTGATGCGCGCCACCGGCAGCCCGCTTGCAGGGTCGATGATCTCGATCGGGCAGGTGCCGGCGTGCACCTGGCCGTAGAAGTTGATCGAGCCGGTGTTGGCGAAGGCTGTAGTGCTGGCGAGGCCGAGACCGAGTGCGATGAGGATCTTTTTCATGAGAACTCCAAGCTGAAGTGGTTGCGGGCACTGTGTATGTCCGCCAATGCCTGCAGCAAGCGTTGTAGCGGGGGGCGGCAGGAGGTGGCTAAGTTAGTCATCGGATGTAATTCAGTCTGTAGGATTAATCTGAAGGGGCGCCAAGGAAGTACTGCGGCTTGGCGCTCCTCATGCTTAGTCAGTGCGTTCATGAGAACGGCGATTCTCGGGAAGATTGGAGGTGCTCAGTGCGGCGGTCAACTGGTAGTTTTATCAGTTGACCTCATTGATTATCCTGTCCCTAATTGGATCTCGATGCTTAATACCGGGAGCAGACTATGAGCGCGGGGAAATTTGATAGACCAGATTCTGACGATGATGATGCTGTGATGGTATCGCTATGGGGCAAGGCTGCGTTCATTAACTCCCTCTGGGCATTGCGATCCCCTTCGCCTCACACCATACACGACACTAGGGAACTGATCCACGGCGTATGGGAGACGACATTGACTCGCTTTGGCGAAGTCGAGTTGACCAGGGGGCAGAATGTTCTTCAGGTATCGCTATACCGTCGTGATGAGACGGTAATACGTGTATCGCAGCGTAGCGGTATCGACGCGAAGCAGATCATCAAGGTCGATGGTATCAATCCACTCACAGGTCAACTCTGTATCCTCATGAGCGCCGAAAAAAGTTGGATCACTTATGACAAATCGAGTGCTGGAGCGCTCAGCGTGGAGTGGAAGGACCAGGCCGCATACATTCTCTGGAATCCTTTCCCCTTAGAACCTCCGGAGAGGTATCAAACTTACTTCGAAGGGTTGAAGAAGATCACTGTAGGCTCTGTTGATAGTGAGGCAAATCCCTCTCTAGAAAAACTCTACATCGTTGAACGATTCTCCGGGGGGCAGCTGGTTTTTATGATAAGCGAGCGACCTCTGGCATCCGCTACCGTTGCCCTCTGTTCGCAAGAAAACAGTGACGATCAGCCGCTTGCCAACAATGCCTTGGTGGCTTTATTCCGTTCGAGCAAATTTCCTGAAGCGGCCGCTGGGAGAGAACCGGCGGAGGCCAGATGGCTTTATCAACTAGTCGCGCCCCGTGGGTCGATGAAGGTGGTCGGAGGGGAAAAAGATGCAGGGGGGTGGCTTACCGAATACGGCAAGGATTCTAAGAGGCGTGCAGGCGTTTCGCCGCGCACCGCGAACCAAAACATCCAGACACTTTCTCCTCATGCTCGAATTGTTCAGGCCGGTGATGAGCCACAGCGCCTGGAGTTCGTAGCCACACCGCTAAGCAGTGCGAATTGGACCCTGACAGGCGCAAAGCGGGGGAAGCTGGAAAGTGATAGCGACGGGTACTTCTATGTCCCTCCTATAAGCCTCTCTCCGGCAGCGGTATTCGATGAGTCAGTAGAGTCGTTGATCCCCGCTGCCTATCGATCCAGTTTCAGCGGCCTGCCTGTAGTCACTGATGTCGTGCAGGTTGCCAACGCTACACAAACCGCCATGTCGACCTTCGTTACCACTGTCATACCGCCCACACACTTCTTCAGGTTTGGCATCCACCCGGATGGATTGGAGCTGAAGCTGTGGTGGGTGACCAGAACAGGTGAGCGTCAGGTCCCGGCTGAGCGGGTGAAGTGGCATGTGCTGTCGGGTAACGGCATGGTCTCTGCGCAGGGCCTGTTCGTACCCGCTACGCAGGCCCCGAGTTCCGTCACGATTGTGATGGCAGAAGATTTGTCAGATGACTCCGTGTGGCTCTACGGGATTGTCATCGTTCCTTTACCGTTGATTGCGGTGGATGACGTGATGCGCCTGCTGGAGTGAGCGAGCACCGACTCGGCCTGCATGCCGAGGGCGAGGCAGGTATCAGTGCTGGTTACGTTGTTGCGCGCTAGTCAACAGTTGCTTCTCCTGGTTCCAGTCGAAGGGGGCGTCGTTCTGCTCAGCCGCAAAACGGCGCTCCTCCAGCTCCTGGTACAGGTCCAACTCGTCATCAGGCATGAAGTGCAGGCAATCGCCGCCGAAGAACCACAACAGATCGCGGGGCACCAGGTGGGCGATCTGCGGATAGCGCTGGATCACCTGGCAGATCAGGTCCTGGCCCAGGTACTGGCTCTCCAGCGGGTCCTGAGGCAGCAAGGTCAGCAGTTCGTCGAAGCGCTCGAGGAACAGGGCATGGCTTTCTTCCGGCACTTGCTCCGCGTCTGCGAGTGCCGCGAGTATGCTCCGCAGGTGGTGGAGAAGTTGCAGGTGATAGTCCAGGTTGGGGGTAGCCATGGTAATCCTCGAGGTCTTTGAAGCAGGCGGAGTATACGCCGGTCGCACGAAATCAGGGAGTGGTGGCTGGGAAGGCGTGTCTGGCAAGTCGATGGTGGGGCATCAAGCCCTTGCTGCAGTGCTGCTAGCCAACCGCTCTATGCGGCCCTCTAGCCTCAATGTGAGTACGCTGAATGTGGCAGGTCAAAAATGGAACCAGCTAAGGCGATCGACGTCTAGCCTGGCGCGGATCGCAGCGACATCGGCACGGATGCGTATCATGGCGGCGTGGTATTGCTGAAATAGTTCGGTGCCAGGTGCGACGTAGCGAATATTCTCTATGAATCTTTGTTCATGTCGATAAGCGGTTTCAAGCCGCTCGTACAATTGTGACGCTTGCACGGGCGTGACGGGTGCTTGCGCTGGCTGCTCTTGCGGGGAGTTTGCATTGATCGGGTTGGCCAACGGATTCCGGTTGCCAGATTGATGAATGGCCTCGCGAGGAGGGGGAGCCAAGGCCTCTTGCTGTCGGGCGAGGGGAGGGCCAAACCTCTGGGGGACGGTTTGCGGTTGATTACGCTGAGCCAGTCGGGCGCGCAATGCATCTACTCGCTGTTGAGCGGGCTGCCGTCGACGTGCCTGTTCACGTAATCTATTCGCTGTTACACGGTTATGGCTGAAGTCTAGATGGCCGGTGGGATCAGCCCGATTGACCGGATCGCCCGCACAATAGCAATAGCTATTCAACCCGCCCTCGCCAAATGGAGACCAACTATCTGGCGCACCGAACCGCTGAAGTGCAGGGAGGTAAAGCCGATAACCATTGCCAAGGTGATAACAACCTGAAAATAAATCTTCCTGTTCGCCATTGAAGCCAAGTAGCGTTCTTTGGTTGTGACTGCCTTGGCTGTAACCGTAGGGTGTATAGGCCTGATCCATTATCCTTGAGGCCTGCATGTCGTTTCGCCTTCTTCAGTTATTTTTAAGGTAATTATTTAATGCTGCAAGACCAGCTGCGTAACGTTGCGCCAGGTTAACCAACTCAGCCTCTCGGATTGCCTTGATACCTTTAGAGAAATCCATGCCTTTGTGATCCAAGTGCGCGGCAGCGCGATAGAAATTTTGTTGCTGTGTACGTACCGCTTCCACAAGTTGAGCGTGCTGGTGATAGAACTGTTTTCTTTGAAGATAGACACTTTTCCCGAAATGCTCGGCGCTTGGCTTTGCAGCAGGCTCGGCGCTTGACTTTAAAATCGGCTGCCCGGGCACATAGGGCTGGCGATTGGTCCGTCTTGTCAATTGCAGTGTTTCTTGCGGTGACTCATAGGCGTGTACTACGGCGGCTAGGCTTCGTTTAACGAGAGGTTGTTCTTTCTTGGCCAGGCGGCTTCGCGGGGACGCAACGGAAGGTCTGGAGGCATTGCGCGATGGAGGCGTGAACGCGTTCCGAGCGGCCTGAAGCTGGATTGCGCTGATATGGCCTGAGGGGTCAGCGTTATTGATCGGGTCGCCTAGGCAGTAAGCGTAACTATTTATTCCAGCCTCACCGAACGGGCTGAGACTGTCGGGCGCTTGAAAACGCATCAGGGCTGGGTTGTAGGCGCGATAGCCTTGGCCTAGCAAATAGTATTCTGTGCTTGGTTCACGCCGCTCCCCGTTGAAGCCAAGTTTGGTTAGGCTGCGCTGTCTGATGTCATATCCGTAAGCGGTATACCCATGAGGGCCCCCTCCTGGGTATTGCTGGACTGAGCCTTGGCCGTCGGCAATATAGAGACGTGTCTCGGCGGTATTTTGCAGTTCTGCAAGGGGCTGGGTAATTGCGCGAAACAATACCCAGCTTCTTGACCCTTCAACCTCGAGCTTTACCGCGTTTTGGTGATAAAAAAGCATGCGCCTGTTCATAGTCTATGGCCTCGCTACGAGCCTGGGACGGTCTTTGCATTCCTCTTTCAGCTTGGTGGTTTGCGCAGCGGCGCTCAACTGGCAAAAATGACAGTTTCCTCGTGCTGTACAGGGTGGGATGGATGGGCAACGGCGTCTCAAGCTCGCCAGCGTTGGCCATATCCCTTGCGGTTCAGCGGACCATGTCCGGCAAGCCTAACAATTGCGCCTTGTCGAAGGCATCCACGTCTATCACCTGCCTGCGCGCCCGCTCCGCCTCATGCAGCCGCTGCCCTTCACCTGGTTGAAGCACGCCACCCTCAACCGCCGCATCGATGGCCGATTGCCCCGGCACTGGCTGCACCTTGCCGCCCTTGATAGCTTGGCGCAACGCTTCGTACAACGGCGCGGTTTCCTCCAGCAGGTTGCAGGCCCGCTGCAGTGCCGCCACCGGATCGCCTTCGGCCTGGGGCCTGAAACAGCCGGCCAACAACTCCTCCAGCGCAGGGTCGCCCTTGTGACGGCCGATCAGCTCGGCGACCTCTGCATCCAATTCGTCGCTCGGCCCGGTATGGCGCCGGCCAAAGGGGAACACAAGCAGGCGTAGAGCGCAGCCGACGAAGCGGTTGGGGAAGTTGTCGAGCAAGCGATCCAGTGCTTTTTCCGCCTGGCCCAGGCTTTCTTCCATCGCCCAGCGCAGCAAGGGCCGCATGTGCTCGGGCGAGCCCAGGTCGTGATAACGCTTGAGCGCGGCGCTGGAGAGATACAGGTAGCTGAGCACGTCCCCCAGACGAGCACTGAGCCGTTCACGACGCTTGAGGGCACCGCCGAGCAGCATCATCGACAGGTCCGCCAGCAGTGCGAAGGCCGCTGCCTGACGATTGAGGGCGCGGAAGTAGCCTTGGCTCAGGGCATCGCCGGGCACCTTCTCCAGCAGGCCCAGGCCGAGGTTGTAGACCAAGGTGCTGGACGCGTTGCCGGCGGCGAACATGATGTGCTTCATCAGTAGGTCATCGAACTCGCGCAGCGCCTGGTCGTGGTCCTGGCGCCCGGCCAGGGCCATCTCCTTGAGCACGAACGGGTGGCAGCGGATGGCGCCTTGGCCGAAGATCATCAGGTTGCGCGAAAGGATGTTGGCGCCTTCGACCGTGATGAAGATCGGCGCCCCTTGCCAGTTGCGCCCCAGATAGTTATTGGGGCCCATGATGATGCCCTTGCCGCCGTGCACGTCCATGGCGTGCTGGATGCATTCACGGCCGCGTTCGGTGAGGTGGTACTTGAGGATCGCCGACAGCACCGAGGGCTTTTCGCCCAGGTCCACGGCCTTGGCGGTCAGCAGGCGCGCGCTGTCCATCAGCCAGGCATTGCCGCCGATGCGCGCCAACGATTCCTGGATGCCCTCGAACGCCGCCAGCGGCACGTTGAACTGCTCGCGGATGTTGGCGTACTGTCCGGTGACCAGGCTGGTGTACTTGGCAGCGCCCGTGCCGACTGCAGGCAGCGAGATGGAGCGGCCTACCGACAGGCAGTTCATCAACATCATCCAGCCCTTGCCGAGCATGTCCTGGCCGCCGATCAGGTAGTCCAGCGGCACGAACACGTCCTTGCCGCTGTTGGGGCCGTTCATGAAGGCGGCGCCCAGGGGCAGGTGGCGCTTGCCGATGTCGACGCCGGGGGTGTCGGTGGGGATCAGCGCCAGGCTGATGCCCAGTTCTTCCTGCTCGCCCAGCAGGTGATCGGGGTCGTAGGCCTTGAACGCGAGGCCCAGCAAGGTAGCCACCGGGCCTAGCGTGATGTAGCGCTTTTCCCAGTTCAGGCGCAGGCCGATGACTTCCTCGCCGTTCCACTGGCCTTTGCAGATGACCCCGGTATCGGGCATGGCGCCCGCGTCGGAGCCCGCCAGGGGGCCGGTGAGGGCGAAGCAGGGGATGTCCTCGCCACGGGCCAGGCGTGGCAGGTAGTGGTTGCGTTGCTCATCGGTGCCGTAATGCAGAAGCAACTCGGCGGGGCCCAGGGAGTTGGGCACCATCACCGTGGAGGCGAGATCGCCGCTGCGGGTGGCGAGTTTCATCGCGACCTGGGAGTGGGCATAGGCACTGAAGCCCTTGCCGCCATATTCCTTGGGAATGATCAGGGCGAAGAAACCGTTGGATTTGATATGCGCCCAGGCCTCTGGCGGCAGGTCGAGGTCCTGGCCGATCTGCCAGTCGCTGACCATGGCGCACAGTTCCTCGGTGGGGCCGTCGATGAAGGCCTGTTCTTCTTCGGTGAGTTTCGGTGCCGGGTAGTCGAGCAGTACGCGCCAGTCGGGGCGGCCGCTGAACAGCTCGCCGTCCCACCACACGGTGCCGGCATCGATGGCCTCGCGCTCGGTCTGCGACATTGGCGGCAGGGTGCGCTGGAACCATTTGAACACCGGGGCGGTGAATACCTTTTGCCGCCATTGCGGCAGGGCCACCAGGGCGATTTTCAAGGCCAGCACGATCCACAGCACGGCCAGCAGCCAGCCGGGGGCGCTGCTGAAGATGCCCATCAGCAGCACATAGGCCGCGAGGATGCCCAGTATCTGCAGGGGCGCCAGGCGCCGGTGCGTGAGGTACGCAGCTCCGATCACCAGTACCACCAACCACAACAGCAACATATTCGATCCTCCTTGGAGCCAGGGGCTTTGGCCGTCGTACAGAGCTTAGACGCAACGCTGTAAACGGCAGGGTCTGAACAGTGACAGGGTGTGGCGGTGGGAGTTTCAGTCCATTGTTTGTCTGGACCGGCCTCTTCGCGGGGCAAGCCCGCTCCCACAGGATCTCTACAGTTCTCAGGTACGGCGCCGTACTTGTAGGAGCGGGCTTGCCCCGCGAAGAGGCCAGTACAGACACCAAAGGTCTGGAGTAGACTCACGCTTCCTCACCTATAAGGACGTTGCCATGCTGAAGATCTGGGGCCGTAAGAATTCGAGCAATGTGCGCAAGGCATTGTGGATTGCCCACGAATTGGGCCTGGACTTCGAGTCGATCGACGCCGGTGGCGCCTTCGGCGTGGTCGACGAACCGCACTACCGGGCCCGCAACCCCAACGGCCTGGTGCCGATGCTCGAGGACGGCGACCTGACCCTGTGGGAGTCCAATACGATCGTCCGCTACCTGTGCGCCGAATATGGCGCGGAGCAGGGCTGGTACCTCGACGACCCGCGCCAGCGCGCCCTGGCCGACAAATGGATGGACTGGACCACCTCGTCCTTCGCCGCGCCGTTCCGCCCGCTGTTCTGGGGCCTGCTGCGCACCCCCGAAGACCAGCGCGACTGGGTGGCGATCAACGCCGCGCAAAAGCAGTGCGCCCAGTTGCTGGCCATCGCCGATGAAACCCTGGCCAAGCAGCCGTACCTTTCGGGTGACCAGATCGGCATGGGCGACATCCCATTGGGCAGCTTCGTCTACGCCTGGTTTGAGATGCCCATCGAGCGCCCAGCCATGTACCACCTGCAAGCCTGGTACGAGCGCCTCAAGGCGCGCCCGGCCTATCAGGCGGCGGTGATGACATCGTTGACCTGATCGAACACCCCGGCTATTTCGATAGTCACTATCAATAGACGTGACTGTACTTGTGCGGCCAGGGCTTGCACCATGGCCGTACTCACTGCGCCAGTGACCTGATCTGGCGTGTCCTGCACCTTTATCCTCGGTAAGTGACCCGCTATGAGTTCCGCACTGTCCATTCGACAGCTGACCAAGACCTACGGCAACGGCTTCCAAGCCCTCAAGGGCATCGACCTGGACGTCGCCGAAGGTGACTTCTTCGCCTTGCTCGGCCCCAACGGCGCCGGCAAGTCCACCACCATCGGCATCCTCTCGACCCTGGTCAACAAGACCAGCGGCACGGTCAACGTGTTCGGCCATGACCTCGATCGCGAGCCGGCGGCGCTCAAGCGCTGCCTGGGCGTGGTGCCGCAGGAATTCAACTTCAACCAGTTCGAGAAGTGCTTCGACATCGTCGTGACCCAGGCCGGCTACTACGGCATCCCGCCGAAAGTCGCCAAGGCCCGCGCCGAGCAGTACCTGACCCAGCTCGGCCTGTGGGACAAGCGCGACGTGCCGTCGCGCTCGTTGTCCGGTGGCATGAAGCGGCGCCTGATGATCGCCCGCGCACTGATCCACGAGCCGCGCCTGCTGATCCTCGACGAGCCGACCGCCGGGGTCGACATCGAGCTGCGCCGTTCGATGTGGAGCTTCCTCACCGAGCTCAACCAGAAAGGCATCACCATCATTCTCACCACCCACTACCTCGAGGAAGCCGAGCAGCTGTGCCGCAACATCGGCATCATCGACCACGGCACCATCGTCGAGAACACCAGCATGCGCCAGTTGCTGGGCAAGCTGCACGTCGAGACCTTCGTCCTCGACCTCAAGCGTGACCTGCCTGCCGCACCTGTGCTGCAGGGCTACCCGTGCCGGTTGATCAACCCGCACAGCCTGGAGGTGCAGGTGGACAAGGACATCGGCATCACCGCGCTGTTCGGCCAACTGGCGCTGCAGAACATCGAGGTGCAGAGCCTGCGCAACAAGACCAACCGACTCGAGGAGCTGTTCGTGTCCCTGGTGGAAAAAAACCTGTCGAAGGTGGCGGTATGAGTGTGGAGCTGCGCACCAACTGGGTCGCCCTGAACACCATCGTCTACCGCGAAGTGCGGCGCTTCCTGCGCATCTGGCCGCAGACCTTGCTGCCCCCGGCGATCACCATGGTTTTGTACTTCGTCATCTTCGGTAACCTGATCGGCCGGCAGATCGGCGACATGGGGGGCTTCACCTACATGGAGTACATCGTGCCGGGGCTGATCATGATGTCGGTGATCACCAACTCCTACGGCAACGTGGTGTCGAGCTTCTTCGGCAGCAAGTTCCAGCGCTCGATCGAAGAGTTGATGGTCTCGCCGGTATCGCCGCACACCATTCTCGTCGGCTATGTGCTGGGCGGCGTGCTGCGTGGGTTGGCGGTGGGCGTGATCGTGACGATCCTGTCGCTGTTCTTCACCCACCTGCAGGTCCATCACCTGGGCATCACCGTGATCGTGGTCCTGCTGACGGCGACCATCTTCTCGCTGCTGGGCTTCGTCAACGCCGTGTTCGCGCGCAATTTCGACGACATCTCGATCATCCCGACCTTCGTCCTCACGCCGCTGACCTACCTGGGCGGGGTGTTCTACTCGATCAACCTGCTGCCGCCGTTCTGGCAGGCGGTATCGTTGGCCAACCCGGTGTTGCACATGGTCAACTCGTTCCGCTACGGGATCCTAGGGGTGTCGGATATCAGCATCGGCACGGCGATCACCTTCATGCTGGTGGCCACCGCGGTGCTCTACCTGCTGTGCGTTCGCCTGCTGGTCAGTGGCCGCGGCATGCGTGCCTGAGGCCTTGCACCGGCATTGGCGCCGACGCCACTGCCGGCCCACCCACCAGCGCCAGTAGAGCATGGTGGTGAAGTAGCCGAGGATGCCCAGCAGCACGCCGCACACCACCGAGCCGAGCAGGAAGGGTTGCCACAGGGTCGACAGCTGGTCGGTGATCCACTGGAAGGTCAGTTCGTCGGGCAGGGTGCGCGGCGGCACCTGCATCAGCCAGGCGCCGGTCATGTAGGTGACGAAGAACACCGGCGGCATGGTCAGCGGGTTGGTCAGCCACACCAGGCTCACCGCGATCGGCAGGTTGCCGCGTACTGGAATGGCCAGCGCGGCGGCCAGCAGCATCTGCGCCGGCATCGGGATCAACGCGGCGAACAGGCCCACACCCATGGCCCGCGCCACCGAATGGCGGTTCAGGTGCCAGAGGTTCGGGTCATGCAGCAGCCGGCCGAAGAAGCGCAGGGACTTGTGTTCCCGAATGCTGGTCGGGTCCGGCATGTAGCGTTTGAAAAGTCGGCGCGGCATGTAGGCTCCCGGAGCGTTGATCCCGGCAGTATGCCCTGATTCCGAATCGCCCTCGTTTAGAGTTTGTGACAATTGTTGAAAGAGCCCAGCGCCGTTCTGCGCTATGCCTGAACAGGTGAATTCGCTTCTGGAGCTCTACCTCTATGCGCACAGGGATGTTTGCGCTCGCCCTCGGGCTGCTTGCCCTGGGTTTTCTTCCGGCATTGCCATCGGTCGGCTGGCTGTGGCTGATGCTGCTGGGCGGTATCGTCTGCGCCTGCACCCGGTTGTGGCCGTTGGGCTGCTTCCTGCTCGGGCTGTGCTGGGCCTGCTGGTCGGCGCAGCAGGCATTGGACGATCGCCTGGCACCGGTGCTCGACGGCCGCACGGTGTGGCTGGAGGGCAAGGTCGTCGGCTTGCCCAACCGTTCCGCGCAAGGCGTGCGCTTCGAGCTGGAGCAGCCGCGCTCGCGCCGTGCTCGATTGCCCGAGCGTATACAAGTGAGTTGGTTTGAGGGCCCAGCCGTGCAGGCAGGGGAGCGTTGGCGGCTGGCCGTCACCCTGCAGCGCCCGGCAGGGTTGTCCAATCCGCATGGCCCGGATCGCCAGGCGCAATTGCTGGCGCGAGGGATCGGCGCTACCGGCACGGTCAAGGCCGGCGAGGTGGTGGATGCCGCTGCGCCAGGTTGGCGGCATGCCTTGCGCGAGCGCCTGCTGGCTGTCGACGCCCATGGCCGGGAAGCCGTATTGGTGGCACTGGTGCTGGGCGATGGCTCGGGGTTGGCCCGCCAGGACTGGCAGGTGTTGCAGGCCACCGGCACGGTGCATCTGCTGGTTATTTCCGGGCAGCACATTGGCCTGGTTGCCGGCTTGGTGTATGCCCTGGTCGTGGGGCTGGTGCGCTGCGGTTTGTGGCCTCGGCGTTGGCCGTGGTTGCCTTGGGCTTGTGGCCTGGCCATGTCAGCCGCGCTGGCTTATGGCTGGCTTGCCGGCGCGGGCGTACCGGTGCAGCGCGCTTGCCTGATGCTGGCCGTGGTACTGGTCTGGCGCTTGCGCTTTCGCCATCTGGGGGCTTTCTTCCCCTGGCTGCTTGCCTTGGTCCTGGTCCTGCTGGTCGAGCCTTTGGCGGCTTTGCTGCCGGGCTTCTGGCTGTCGTTCGCCGCGGTCGCGGTGCTGATCTACTGCTTCAGCGCCCGCCTGGGTGGTTGGCGTCCCTGGCAGGCCTGGACGCGGGCGCAATGGGTGATCGCCATCGGCCTGCTGCCGGTGTTGCTGGCCACCGGGTTGCCGGTCAGTCTCAGCGCGCCGTTGGCCAACCTGCTGGCGGTACCGTGGATCAGCCTGGCGGTATTGCCCCTGGCGTTATTGGGCACTGCGCTGCTCCCGCTTGCAGGTATCGGCGAGGCGCTGTTGTGGCTGGCGGGCGGCTCGCTGGACCTCTTGTTGCGTGGGCTGACCCTGCTGGCGCAATGGCGGCCGGCGTGGGAGCCGCCGGCATTGCCACTCTGGGCTTGGGCGTTGGTTTGCCTGGGCGCGCTGCTGCTGTTGCTGCCGCGTGGCGTGCCGCTGCGGGGCTTGGGCGGGGTCATGCTGCTGGCCCTTTGGGTGCCCAGGGACGAGGTACCGCCAGGGCATGTGGAAGTCTGGCAGCTGGATGTCGGCCAGGGGCTGGCGGTACTGCTGCGTACCCGCAACCACACCTTGCTCTACGACGCAGGCCCGGCGTTCGGCGACAACGACCTGGGCGAGCGGGTGGTGCTACCGACTTTGCGCAAGCTGGGGATACGGCATCTGGATGTGATGCTGATCAGCCATGCCCATGCCGACCATTCGGGCGGTGCGCCCGCCATCCATCGGGGCTTGCCGGTCGCACGGGTGCTGGCGGGCGAGCCCGAGGCGCTGGCGCAGGCGTTGCGGGCACAGGCATGCAGCAATGACGACAGCTGGGAGTGGGATGGGGTGCGCTTTTCGTCCTGGCGCTGGGCGGATGGGCAAAGCAGCAACGATCGTTCCTGCGTGCTGCTGGTCGAGGCGCAGGGCGAGCGCTTGCTGTTGGCCGGCGACATGGAGGCGGGCGCCGAACGGGCCTGGCTGGCGGCCACCGACGAGCCGCGCATCGATTGGCTGCAATCGCCACATCATGGCAGTCGCAGTTCTTCGACCGAAGCGTTCGTTCGCGCCACGGCGCCGCGTGGGGTGCTGATTTCACGGGGGCGTCATAACGGATTTGGGCATCCGCATGCGCAGGTCATCGAGCGTTATCGGCGCCATGGGGTGGCGGTGCACGACACGGCAGTGGATGGGGCATTGCGGCTGATGCTGGGGCGGGAGGGGGAGGTTGAGGGTGTGCGTGGGCAGCGGCGGTGGTGGCGGGTTGAATGACGGTGGGGTGTCGACGGGGTGCTTGGCGGGGGATTATTAGCGTCCAGGAGATCGAGCGCCGCCCGCGCGGCGCATCGCGGCACAAGGCCGCTCCTACATTTGTTTCGGGCCAATTATGTCTGGTAGGCCATAGTTGTCAGCCTTGTTGGCCCGGCGCGATATTTGTGTTGGCGCAGGGCGCACCACGATATTCCGTGGTGCCACCAAAAGCGAGCAACCATGGCCTGACAGACATAGGCACGTTGCAACAAATGTAGGAGCGGCCTTGTGCCGCGATGCGCCGCGCGGGCGGCGCTCGATATATGCGGCACAACAATTCTCCAGTGCACGCTTCGCAATGCCCCACCCATTTCCCTGACCTCCGGCAGATGAGCCCCCGCCCTGCGTATGTTAGAGTGGCGGCCTTTTTCAGAGGGGCATCTACTGTGTGGGAATTGGTCAAGTCCGGTGGTTGGATGATGCTGCCGATCATTCTGAGTTCCATCGCTGCCATGGCTATCGTCGCCGAGCGCCTGTGGACCCTGCGCGCCAGTCGCGTCTCGCCGCCGCACCTGCTGGGCCAGGTGTGGATGTGGATCAAGGACAAGCAACTCACCAGTGACAAGCTCAAGGCTCTGCGCGCCGACTCGCCGCTGGGCGAGATCCTCGCGGCGGGCCTGGCCAACTCGCGCCATGGCCGAGAGATCATGAAGGAATGCATCGAGGAAGCCGCCTCGCGCGTCATCCACGAACTCGAACGCTACATCAGCACCCTCGGCACCATCGCCGCCATGGCCCCACTGCTGGGCTTGCTGGGCACCGTGCTGGGCATGATCGACATTTTCAGTGCCTTCATGGGCTCGCAGATGACCGCCAACGCCGCCGTGCTCGCCGGTGGTATCTCCAAGGCCCTGGTCACCACTGCGGCCGGCCTGATGGTCGGTATTCCGGCGGTGTTCTTCCACCGCTTCCTGCTGCGTCGCATCGATGAGCTGGTGGTGGGTATGGAACAGGAGGCGATCAAGCTGGTCGAGGTGCTGCAGGGCGACCGTGAAGTCGAAGTGGCCGGAGGCAAGGCGTGAAGTTCCGGCGCAATCGCCAGCGGGAGAACGTCGACATCAACCTGGCGTCGCTGATCGATGTGGTGTTTGTCCTGCTGCTGTTCTTCGTGGTCACCACCACCTTCACCCGCGAGACCCAACTGCGCGTCGAGCTGCCCGAGGCAGCCAGCGCCGAGCAGCCGCCAGCCGACCAGGACAAACTGGTGGAAGTCACTATCAGCGCCGACGGCGTGTATTCGGTGAACAACCACCTGCTGCCCAAGAGCGACCTGGCCACCCTGACCGAGGCCATCGAGCGCGAGTCCGGTGGTGACAACAAGCTGCCGTTCGCCATCAGCGCCGACGGCAAGACGCCGCACCAGGCCGTGATCACTGCAATGGATGCCGCCGGCAAGCTCGGTTTCAGCCACCTGCGCATGACCACCGTCGAGGCTGCCCAGGGGACTCCTTGATGGCGTTCGCCGATCGCCTGCTCGCCGCCTGGTACGCCGGGCACCCGGCCCTGGCCGTGCTGCGCCCGCTCGAGGCGTTGTACCGACGTGTGGTAATGCGCAAGCGCGCGCGTTTTCTCAGCGGCGAAAGCGCGAGCTACCGCGCGCCGGTGCCGGTCGTCGTGGTCGGCAACATCACCGTCGGTGGTACCGGCAAGACGCCGATGATCCTCTGGTTGATCGAACATTGCCGCCAGCAGGGTATCAAGGTTGGCGTGGTAAGCCGTGGCTATGGCGCCAGGCCGCCGCAACTGCCCTGGCGCGTGCGGCCTGAACACAGCGCCGAACAGGCCGGCGACGAACCCTTGCTGATCGTCCAGCGCACCGGCGTGCCGCTGATGATCGACCCAGACCGCTCGCGCGCCGTGCAGGCGCTGCTGGCCAGCGAACCGCTGGACCTGATCCTGTGCGATGACGGCATGCAGCATTACCGCCTGGCCCGCGACCTCGAACTGGTGCTGATCGATGCCGCCCGTGGCCTGGGCAACGGCCGTTGCCTGCCTGCCGGGCCGCTGCGCGAGCCGGCCGAACGCCTGCAGGACGCTGATGCGGTGCTGTTCAACGGTGCCAGTGAAGACCGCGCCGATGGCTTCGGTTTCCGTCTGCAGCCTTCGGCGCTGGTCAATCTGCGCAGCGGCGAACGCCGCGGCCTTGACCTGTTTCCTGGCGGCCAGCGCCTGCATGCGGTGGCCGGTATCGGCAACCCGCAACGTTTCTTCAACACCCTGCTGGCGCTAAACTGGCAGCCAGTGCCGCATCCTTTTGCCGACCACGCACAGTTTTCCGCTCAAAGCCTGGCCTTCAGCCCGTCATTGCCGTTGGTCATGACCGAGAAGGATGCGGTGAAATGCCGGGCCTTCGCCGCCGATGACTGGTGGTACCTGGCGGTCGAGGCGCAGCCGACGCCGGCCTTCGCTGCCTGGTTCGACGACCAGCTGCAGCGCCTGCTGCGCGATCGACAGCCGCAGCGGCCGCAGCCCTGAGCCCTCATTCAATTTCCGGCCACCTGGCCTCAAGGAAGCTTCCATGGACACCAAACTGCTCGATATCCTGGCCTGCCCGATCACCAAGGGCCCGCTCAAGCTCAGCGCCGACAAGACCGAGCTGATCAGCAAGGGGGCAGGCCTGGCCTACCCGATCCGCGACGGCATCCCGGTGATGCTGGAAAGCGAGGCGCGCACCCTGACCGACGACGAGCGTCTGGACAAATGAGCGTGAATTTCACCGTGGTGATTCCCGCTCGCCTGCGCTCCACGCGCCTGCCGGGCAAGCCTTTGCTGGCGATCGCCGGCAAGCCGATGGTCCAGCATGTCTGGGAGCAGGCACGCAAGAGTGGCGCCAGCCGCGTGGTCATCGCCACCGACGATGCCAGCATCGTCGAGGCCTGCCAGGCATTCGGCGCCGAGGTGCTGCTGACCCGCGCCGACCATGAGTCCGGCACCGACCGCCTGGCCGAAGTCGCCGCCCACCTGGGCCTGCCTGCCGACGCCATCGTGGTCAACGTGCAGGGTGACGAGCCGTTGATCCCGCCGGTGATCATCGACCAGGTGGCCGCCAACCTGGCCGCTCACCCTGAAGCCGGTATCGCCACCCTGGCCGAGCCGATCGCCGAGCCGGAAACCGTGTTCAACCCCAATGCGGTGAAGGTGGTCAGCGACAAGAACGGCCTGGCCCTGACGTTCAGCCGTGCACCGCTGCCCTGGGCGCGCGATGCCTTCGCCAAGGATCGCACCGCGCTGCCTGAAGGCGTTCCATACCGCCGTCACATCGGCATGTACGCGTACCGCGTGGGCTTCCTACAGGACTTCGTCGGCTGGGGGCCTTGCTGGCTCGAGCAGACTGAGGCGCTGGAGCAACTGCGCGCCCTGTGGCACGGTGTGCGCATCCATGTCGAGGACGCCCTCGAGGCACCGGCGGTGGGCGTCGACACCCCTGAAGACCTGGAGCGCGTGCGGCGCTTGCTGGAGGCCTGATGCGCGTCCTGTTCGTCTGCCTGGGCAATATCTGCCGCTCGCCCACCGCCGAAGGCGTGCTGCGCCACCAATTGCAGGCCGCAGGCCTGGCCGGGCAGGTTCACGTGGCCTCGGCGGGTACCGGCGATTGGCATGTCGGCAAGGCGCCTGACAGCCGTACCTGCAAGGCGGCTCTGGCGCGTGGCTATGACCTCTCGGCGCAGCGCGCCCAGCAGGTCAAGGCCGCCCATTTTGCCGAGTACGACCTGATCCTGGCCATGGACGAAAGCAACCTCGGCCATTTGCGCGCCTTGCGTCCGCATACCGCCGTGGGCGAACTCGACCTGTTCCTGCGCCGCTATGGCGCGGCGCTCGATGAAGTGCCTGACCCTTACTATGGCGGCGCGGACGGGTTCGAGCAGGTGCTCGACCTGATCGAGGCGGCGTGCCGCGAGCTGGTCGTCGAAATCAAGGGGCGGCTATGACGGTGCAGTGGCAGGAACAGGTTTCGCTCAAGCCCTACAATACCTTCGGCATCGATGTGAAGGCCCGGTTTTTCACCCAGGCCCACAACGATGAAGAAGCGCGTGAAGCGCTGGCCGAGGCGCGTCGCCGGGGCCTGGCGGTATTCGTCATCGGCGGCGGTAGCAACCTGCTGCTGACCCGTGACATCGATGCGCTGGTGCTGCACATGGCCAGCCGAGGTCGTCGCCTGCTCACCGACGATGGCGAGCGCGTGGTGGTCGAGGCCGAGGCGGGCGAGCCCTGGCATCCGTTCGTGCAGTGGTCGCTGGGGCAGGGCTTGTGTGGCCTGGAGAATCTCAGCCTGATCCCGGGCACCGTGGGTGCGGCGCCGATGCAGAACGTCGGCGCCTATGGGGTGGAGATCAAGGATGTGTTCGTGGGGCTGACCGCGCTGGATCGGGAAACCGGCGAGCTGCGTGATTTCGACCTGCAGGCCTGCGCCTTCGGTTACCGCGACAGCCTGTTCAAGCGCACCCCGGGCCGTTGGTTGATCCTGCGTGTACGCTTTGCCTTGAGCCATGCCTTGCAGGCCCACCTGGACTACGGCCCGGTGCGCCAGCGGCTGGCGGAGCAGGGCGTGCAGCACCCTAGCGCACAAGCGATCAGCGACGCCATTTGCAGCATTCGTCGCGAAAAACTGCCGGACCCTGCCGAGCTGGGCAATGCTGGGAGCTTCTTCAAGAACCCGGTGGTTCCTGCCGAGCAGGTGGTGCGGATTCGAACCGAGCATCCCGGTGTAGTGGCTTATCCCCAGGACGATGGCCAGATGAAGCTGGCGGCGGGCTGGTTGATCGAGCAAGCCGGATGGAAGGGGTATCGCCAGGGCGATGCTGGCGTGCATCGGTTGCAGTCTCTGGTGCTGGTCAACCATGGCCAGGCGAGCGGGGCACAGTTGCATGACCTGGCGCAGCGCATTCAGGCAGACATCCTTGAGCGATTTGGGGTGGCGTTGGAGATGGAGCCCAACCTCTACTGATCGTGGGCGCGACACAAGGCCGCTCCCACAAAGAGGGTGGTCAGGGAGCTGGCTGGTTTGGCATTGGGGCTGGGAACGATCCATTTTGTGTAGCGGCGCTACTGGCCCCTTCCGCCTTTACGGCGGGTCCCTTTTTTCTTGGAAAAAGGGACGCAAAACCGCTTGCTCCCACATACGGCCCCTACGCTGCGCTTCGGGGTTCCCTCGCTCCGGCGGCTTGCGGCCCGCGCGGCCTACGACTTGCTGCGCAAGTCTACATCTCGCGCCTCCGGCTCCGCCGGAGGGTGCTTCGCACCTGGCCCTCCAGCCGCCTACGCTCGGCCTCCTGAGGTCGCGGGTAGATCAAGATCAAGATCAAAAGCAAGATCAACAGCCAGAGCAACGGCAGGCGAATCGCTGCGCTCTCGCGGTTTACCTATTGCTTCGTGCTGGAGCGGCTAGCGCGGTCTGTCTTTCGAAGATAACGCCAGTGCAGGCGCCGCCGCTAACTTCGCGACGTCAGGAGGCCGAGCGTAGGTGCCTGTAGGGCCAGGTGCGCAGCACCCTTCGGCGTAGCCGAAGGCGCGAGATGTAGACTTGCGGAGCAAGTCGTAGGCCGCGCGGGCCCGGAAGGCGCCGTAGCGAGGGGACCCGTAGCGCAGCGGAGGGCCGGATGCAGGAGCGAGCGGTTTTGCGCTCCTTTGTCCAAGAACAAAGGAGCCCGCCGTAAAGGCGGAAGGGGCCAGTAGCGCCGCTACACACAATGGATCCGCTCACGATCTAAATGCCAAGCCAAGCCAAGCCAAGCCAAGCCAAGCTCTCCGACAATCCGTGAAGAACCAAGAAAAAGCCCCGCCAGTTCGCACTGGCGGGGCTTTTTCATTCAGCCGTGGCTATCAACCGTGATGAGGCTTGTGCTCATCGGCGGTTTCCAGCGCTGGCTCTTCGGCTGGCGCGGTAGCAGCAGCTTCCTGGGCGGCCTTGGCGGCAGCCTCGGCCTCACGCTTGCGACGACGCACTTCACGTGGGTCGTTCGGCGCACGGCCATTGGGCAGCATCACGGTAGAGGCTTCGACCGCTGCCGGTGCTTCGACCGGGGCAGGCTCGGCGGCGACTGGAGTCGCTTCCTCGACTGCTGGGACCGCTTCGGCGACGACTTCCGGCTGTGCTTCGACAACGACAGGTTGCTCTGCAACCGGGGCCGCTTCGACGACGACCGGTGCCTGCTCGGCTTCACCTGCTTCTACCGCTGGTGCTTGCACAGGCGCTTCGGCGGCAGCGTCCACCGGGGCCTGGGCGACCACTACCGGCTCGGCGGCAGGGGCTGCTTCCACCACTGGCTGTGGCACTACTTCAACCACTGGCTCGGCGCTGGCTTCGACCACGGCGACCGGCTCGCTGACCGGCTGCTCGACCACTGGCGCGATGGCCACTTCCTCGACCTTGGCAGCGGTTTCGCCAGCCACTTCGGTCTGCTCGACCGGCTGGGTGGCTTCGCTGTTGTCGGTGACCACGGCCTCGGCACTGGCGCGCTCGGCCTGCTGGTTGGCTTGCGCTTCGGCGTCGGCGCTGATGTTGCTGGTGGCGACGGCGGCGGTGACGGCCAGACCTGCGGCCAGTTCGGCGCCAAGCTCGGTGGCCTGGTGCTGTTGTGGCTGCTCTTCGCTGCCTTCTTCCTCGTTGCCCTCGATCAGCTCGCCGTTGGCATTGCGCTGGCGCTCACGACGGTTGCTGCGACGACGCTGGCCACGGGAGCGGCGACGTGGACGCTCGCCATCCGCGCCTTCCTGCTCGTCCTGCAGCGCCTCTTCGTTCGGCAGTTGCTCTTCGGCAAGTTCAGCAGCCTGCTCGGCCGCTTGTTCGGTCGGACGTGGCTGGCGCTCTTCGCGTGGAGGACGTGGAGCACGTTCTTCACGAGGTGCGCGTTCTTCGCGTGGGGCGCGCTCTTCGCGAGGTGCACGCTCTTCACGCGGGGCACGCTCTTCACGTGGTGCGCGTTCTTCGCGTGGGGCACGCTCTTCGCGTGGTGCGCGTTCTTCACGAGGGGCACGCTCTTCGCGTGGTGCGCGTTCTTCACGAGGGGCACGCTCTTCGCGAGGTGCGCGTTCTTCACGTGGGGCACGCTCTTCACGCGGCGCACGCTCTTCACGCGGCTGGCGCTCTTCGCGGGCAACCGGTGCGGCATCCAGCGGCTCGCGCAGTTCGCGCACGCGCTCTTCGCGGTTGCTGCGACGGTCTTCGCGAGGCTGGCGCGGGGCGCGTTCTTCGCGAGGAGCACGTTCTTCGCGAGGCTGACGCTCTTCACGAGGCTGACGCTCTTCGCGAGGGGCACGCTCGGCACGTTCTTCACGCGGTTTGCGCTCATCGTCGCGACGGCCGTTGCGGTTGCGGCTCTGCTGGCGACCGTTGCGGCGCTCCTCGTTGCGCTGTGGGCGCTCGGCGGCTGGCTTCTCGGTGCTCACGGCAGGCGCGGCGGCGGCAGGTTCGTCCTTGCCGGCGAACAGGCTCACCAGCGACTTGACCAGGCCCTTGAACAGGCTTGGTTCCGGCGCGACCGGGGCTGGGGCAGGGGCCGCTGCAGGCTGCTGCGTCTCTTCGGCGGCTGGGACCGGTGCGTTGCCACGGGCTGGGGCGGTCTTCACGGCCGCTTCCTGGCGCACCAGGGTGCGGGTAGCGGTCGGCAGCGGCGCTTCCTCGGCCTCGGCGGCAGCGATTTCGTAGCTGGACTGGTTGGTCAGCACTTCCGGGTTGTCGTCGCGCAGGCGCTGGACTTCGAAGTGCGGGGTTTCCAGGTGGTCGTTCGGCAGGATGATGATCCGCGCACGGGTACGCAGTTCGATCTTGGTGATCGAGTTGCGCTTCTCGTTGAGCAGGAAGGCTGCCACCGGGATCGGCACCTGGGCGCGAACTTCGGCGGTGCGGTCCTTGAGGGCTTCTTCCTCGATCAGGCGCAGGATCGCCAGCGACAGCGACTCGACGTCACGGATGATGCCGGTGCCCGAGCAGCGCGGGCAGACGATGCCGCTGCTCTCGCCGAGCGACGGGCGCAGGCGCTGACGGGACATTTCCAGCAGGCCGAAGCGCGAGATGCGGCCGACCTGTACGCGGGCGCGGTCGGCTTCGAGGCATTCGCGCACGCGCTCCTCGACGGCGCGCTGGTTCTTCGCCGGCGTCATGTCGATAAAGTCGATGACGATCAGGCCGCCGATGTCACGCAGACGCAGTTGGCGGGCGATTTCCTCGGCCGCTTCCAGGTTGGTCTGCAGGGCGGTTTCCTCGATGTCGCTGCCTTTGGTGGCGCGCGCCGAGTTGATGTCGATGGAGACCAGGGCCTCGGTCGGGTCGATCACGATCGAGCCGCCGGAGGGTAGGTCGACCACGCGCTGGAAGGCGGTTTCGATCTGGCTTTCGATCTGGAAGCGGTTGAACAGCGGGACGCTGTCTTCGTACAGCTTGACCTTGCTGGCGTACTGCGGCATCACCTGGCGGATGAAGGTCAGGGCTTCTTCCTGGGCATCGATGCTGTCGATCAGCACTTCGCCGATGTCCTGGCGCAGGTAGTCGCGGATGGCGCGGATGATGACGTTGCTTTCCTGGTAGATCAGGAACGGTGCGGCGCGGTCTTCGGAAGCTTCCTTGATGGCGCTCCACAGTTGCAGCAGGTAGTCCAGGTCCCACTGCATCTCTTCGCTGCTGCGGCCAAGGCCGGCAGTGCGCACGATCAGGCCCATGTCGCCAGGCACGGTGAGGCCGTTGAGCGCTTCGCGCAGCTCGTTGCGCTCTTCGCCCTCGATGCGGCGGGAGATGCCGCCGGCGCGTGGGTTGTTGGGCATCAGCACCAGGTAGCGGCCGGCCAGGCTGATGAAGGTGGTCAGGGCGGCGCCTTTGTTGCCGCGCTCTTCCTTCTCGACCTGGACGATGACTTCCTGGCCTTCGCTGAGCACGTCCTTGATGTTGACGCGGCCTTCCGGCGTCTTCTTGAAGTATTCGCGGGAGATTTCTTTCAGCGGCAGGAAGCCGTGACGTTCGGAACCGAAGTCGACGAAGGCGGCTTCGAGGCTGGGTTCGATGCGGGTGATCTTGCCTTTGTAGATGTTGGCCTTTTTCTGCTCACGGGCGCCGGACTCGATGTCCAGGTCGTAGAGACGTTGGCCGTCCACCAGGGCTACACGCAACTCTTCGGGTTGAGTTGCGTTAATCAGCATTCTTTTCATGTTGTACCGTCGGTTTCCGGGCTGCCGGAAACGGCGTTCGGCACACACGACTTCTCAATGGTCGGTGCCAAGGTGCGCAAAGGGTAGCCGGGCCACCCCCGTGTCTGGCGACGTTCGGCACCAGCCGGTTGCCCAGCCTGCCGTTGTCGCGACGACGCGTCCTGTTTGCTGCGGTGCCAACGAGGCGTTGCGCCAACTGATGCGATATCCGAACGATATCCGCATCAACCTGCCGGCCTCGTGCACTCAGTCAGGAGGAGGAATCAACCGTCAGCCGTGGACGCCCGGAGGCATCTGTTCAGGACCTTATCCGCTCGCCGGCAATGTCTGTGGGCCGGTGGCCGGACGCGGTGCTACACGGTCCGAGGGCTGTGCATCTCCACCCTGCACGTATCCCTGATAATTCGGGTGCTGCCGCGCGCTGAATCCGCAACGGGTTGCATTTTTCGCCAGCGCGCTACCGCGCTGACGCCATTCATGTCCAAGGCAGGTATTTCCGAAGCATTCGCCCGGCGTTGCGTGGAAGCATCGAGGCGGGCAGAGGAACGGCGAAAAGAAGCGGGTAAGCAGGTGAAACACCGCACTTGTCGTTTTTTTTCGGTCTTCTCTACACGGCGCTGGTGGTGATTCCAGGCAATTCGGTAAACTGGCGAAAACCCCGTAGGACGGCCTCGCGTCCTGGAGAATTGCGTTGGTCAGGGGCCGGCCGAGGGCCTGGTTCCGCTGGCCTGCCGCTTTTGGCGGCGTTCGCGACTATAGCAGTAATGATTAAGTGCTTCAATTCCATAAAAAATTGTTATGATCCCGCCATGACGACCAATACCCCCCCGACTTCCGGCGTTCAGCTGATCGAAGTCGCGCCGGAGCTTGCCGGCCAACGCATCGACAATTTCCTCATCACGGCCCTCAAGGGCGTGCCCAAGACGCTGGTCTACCGCATCCTGCGCAAAGGCGAAGTACGGGTCAACAAGGGCCGTATCAAGCCAGAGTACAAGCTGCAGGCTGGCGACATCGTGCGGGTACCGCCCGTCCGCCTGCCCGAGCGCGACGAGCCGGCGCCGGTCGCCCAGGGGCTGCTGCAGCGCCTGGAGGCCGCGATCGTCTATGAAGACAAGGCGCTGATCGTGATGAACAAGCCGGCTGGCATTGCCGTCCACGGCGGCAGCGGCCTGAGCTTCGGCGTGATCGAGGCGCTGCGCCAGCTGCGTCCCGATGCCAAGGAGCTCGAGCTGGTGCATCGTCTGGATCGCGACACCTCCGGCCTGCTGATGATCGCCAAGAAGCGCAGCATGTTGCGCCACCTGCACGCCGCGCTGCGTGGCGATGGTGTCGACAAGCGCTACATGGCCCTGGTGCGTGGGCACTGGCCGACGTCCAAGAAGCAGGTCAATGCGCCGCTGCTCAAGAGCAATCTGCGCTCGGGCGAGCGCATGGTCGAGGTCAACGACGAAGGCAAGGAGGCGCTGACGATGTTCCGCGTGCTGCGCCGCTTCGGCGAGTTCGCCACCATCGTCGAGGCGCGCCCGATCACCGGGCGTACCCACCAGATCCGCGTGCACACCTTGCATGCCGGGCACATGATCGCCGGTGACAGCAAGTACGGCGATGAAGACTTCAGTCGGGAGATCCGCGAGCTGGGCGGCAAGCGGCTGTTCCTGCATGCCTACGCCCTGACCGTGCCCCTGCCAGATGGTGGCGAGCTGAAGCTCGAAGCGCCGGTTGACGAGGTCTGGGCCAAGACCGTGGAGCGTTTGAGTGCGTCCTGATTATCAACTGCTGATCTTCGATTGGGACGGCACCCTGGCTGATTCCATCGGCCGTATCGTCGAGGCGATGAGTGTCGCCGCCGAGCGTGCCGGCGAGGCGCCAAGCCAGGAAAACGCCATCAAGGGCATCATCGGCCTGGCGCTGGATGACGCCATCTCGGTCCTGTATCCGCACCTCGATGCGCACCAGGTCGCGGTGTTCCGTCAGCACTACGCCGATGTCTACGTGGCCCTCGATCAGCAGCCGTCGCCGCTGTTCGATGGCGTGGCCGAGACGCTCGAGGCTTTTCGCGTCGAGGGCTACCGCATGGCGGTCGCCACCGGCAAGGCGCGCCGTGGCCTGGATCGGGTGCTCAAGGCGCATGGCTGGGAGCGCTACTTCGACATCACCCGTGCCGCCGACGAGACCCGTGGCAAGCCGCATCCGCTGATGCTCGAGGAGATCCTCGGCCACTGCCGGGTCGAACCTGGGCGGGCGCTGATGGTCGGAGATTCGGCGTTCGACCTGCAGATGGCCAGCAACGCCGGCATGCATTCGGTTGCCGTCGGTTATGGCGCCATGTCGCTGTCGGCCCTGGCGGAATTCGGTCCGCAGGTGTGCATCGAGCATTTTTCCCAGTTGCGCGAGTGGCTGGCAGGTTCCGCGCAATTCCAATTCCAAGGTAGGTGAGCATGGCAGACGAGTGGAAAGCCCCCGAGTCCGAAGCAGAGGAGCGCGAGGAGCGCAAAAGTTGGAAGCTGCTCGAAAAAACCCTCTTGGCCGGTGTCCAAGAGCAGCGCCGGGCTCGGCGCTGGGGGATTTTCTTCAAGCTGCTGACCTTCGTCTACCTGTTCGGCATCCTGGTGCTGTTCCTGCCGCTGGCGGACATGGACAAAGCCGCCTCGCGCAGTGCCAGTCATACGGCATTGGTCGAGGTGCGCGGCGTGATCGCCGACCAGGAGGCTGCCAGCGCCGACAACATCATCAAGAGCCTGCGAGAGGCCTTCAAGGATTCCAAGACCAAGGCCGTGGTGCTGCGCATCAATAGCCCTGGCGGAAGCCCGGTGCAGGCTGGCTATGTATATGACGAGATCCGTCGGCTGCGTGGCGAGTATCCGCAAATCAAGCTCTATGCGGTGATCACCGACCTCGGCGCCTCGGGCGCCTATTACATCGCCAGCGCGGCGGACGAGATCTACGCCGACAAGGCCAGCCTGGTGGGCTCCATCGGCGTTACTGCCGCCGGCTATGGTTTCGTTGGCACCATGGAGAAGCTAGGCGTGGAGCGGCGTGCCTATACCTCGGGCGAGCACAAGGCCTTCCTCGATCCGTTCTCGCCGCAAAAGCCTGATGAGACCGCGTTCTGGCAGAGTGTGCTGGACACCACTCACCAGCAATTCATCGCCATGGTCAAGCAGGGGCGTGGTGAGCGGCTCAAAGACAAGGAGCATCCCGAGTTGTTCAGTGGCCTGATCTGGTCGGGCGAGCAGGCCAAGGCGTTGGGCCTGGTGGACGGGCTGGGCAGTGCCAGCTATGTCGCGCGGGATATCGTCGGTGAGAAGGAGTTGGTCGATTTCACCGTGCAGGAATCGCCATTCGATCGCTTCTCCAAGCGCATGGGCGCGAGCGTCGCAGAGCACCTGGCCATGTGGATGGGCTTCAATGGGCCGCAGCTGCGTTGAATTGGGCGGAGCCCGCTGCGCCGCTTTTGCGGGGCTGCGGGTACCCCGCGGTGCGGCAGCGGCGTTGGGTCGCGATGGGGCGCAAAGCGGCCCCACATCTCAAGGAATGATTGCGCCTTCCTGGGTTAGCATATCCACCAGCCGAATCAGCGGCAGCCCGATCAAGCTGGTCGCATCCGGTCCGTGGGTGCTTTGAAACAAGCTCACTCCCAACCCTTCCGCCTTGAAGCTTCCCGCGCAGTCCAGCGGCTGCTCCGCCGTCACATAGCGCTCCACGCGCTCGCGGTCCAGCTCGCGCATGGTTACCGTAAATGGCACGCAGTCCACCTGGCAGCGCCCAGTGGCGCTGTTCAGCAGTGCCAGTCCGGTCAGGAAGGTGACTTGCTGCCCACTGGCTTCGAGCAGTTGCTCGCAGGCGCGCTCGAACGTGTGGGGCTTGCCCAGCACCTGTTCGCCCAGGACCGCGACCTGGTCGGAGCCGATGATCAGATGGCCGGGATATTCGCCCGCCAGCGCCTCGGCCTTGGCCTTGGCAAGCCGTCGTACCAGGTCGGCAGCCGGCTCGTCATCCAGGCGCCGCTCGTCTATGTCGGGGCTTGCCCAAACGAAGGGCAGGTGCAGGCGGGCGAGCAGTTCGCGGCGGTAGGCAGAGCTTGAAGCCAATAGCAGGGGCAGCATGGTAGACTCCTGGTCGGTTGAACCAGATTCTAACATGCGCGATGCCGCCTAATTTCCTTTGACAGGGGCGGGGGGCATCCCTAGAATGCTGCGCCTATGTTGAATGACCCGATTCCACCTCACGTTGACCCGCGCAAATTAGCCGATCGTGGCGTAACCATCACTGGTTCGCTGCAACTCGCTGATTTGGAAAGACTCTGCGACCCGCTTTCCGACGATGTCGGTACGGTGCAGGCGAAGTTCGATTTTGAGCGAGATGAACAGCACGTCGTGGTTATCCACAGCGCACTGGACGTCGAAGTCAAAATGGTTTGCCAGCGTTGTCTTGAGCTGGTCACCCTGCCGATCCACAGCGAATGTACATACGCCGTGGTGAAGGAGGGTGCGAATACCCAGTCGTTGCCGAAAGGCTATGACGTGCTGGAACTGGGCGAAGATCCTTTGGATCTGCAGGCCTTGGTCGAGGAGGAGCTGTTGCTCGCCTTGCCTATCGTGCCTGCTCATCATCCGGAAGAATGCCAGCAGCCGGCGGGCGCAGACGAGCCCGATTCGAGCAAGGACGAGGTATCGCGGTCCAACCCGTTCAGTGTTTTGGCGCAGTTAAAGCGTGACCCAAACGTTTAGGAGTTAATCAATTATGGCTGTTCAGCAGAACAAAAAATCCCGCTCTGCCCGTGACATGCGCCGTTCCCACGACGCCCTGTCGGAAAACGCGCTGTCGGTAGAAAAAACCACCGGTGAAGTACACCTGCGTCACCACGTTTCGCCAGAAGGCGTATACCGTGGTCGCAAAGTGATCGACAAGGGCGCCGACGAGTAATCCTTGTCCGCTCAGATCATCGCGATCGACGCAATGGGCGGGGACTTCGGTCCCCGCAGCATTGTCCAGGCTAGCATTGCCTGCCTTTCGGCTACTCCCTCGCTGCACCTGACCCTCGTCGGTCAACCCTCCCTCCTTGAAGAGCTTGTCAGTGGCCTGACCGCCGCGGATCGCGCACGCCTGCAGATTGTGCCGGCCCTTGAGGTGATCGGCATGGACGAGCGGCCCTCCCAGGCGTTGCGGGGCAAGCCGGATTCGTCGATGCGCATCGCGCTCGAACTGGTGCGTGACGGCAAGGCCCAGGCCTGCGTCAGTGCCGGCAATACCGGGGCGCTGATGGCGCTTTCGCGCTTCGTGCTCAAGACCCTGCCGGGCATCGATCGGCCGGCCATGGTCGCTGCGATCCCGACCCAGGCGGGTTACTGCCAGTTGCTCGACCTGGGCGCCAATGTCGATTGCAGCGCCGACAACCTCTATCAGTTCGCCGTCATGGGTTCGGTGGCCGCTCAGGCCCTGGGCATTCATCGGCCGCGGGTGGCGTTGCTCAATATCGGCACCGAGGACATCAAGGGCAACCAGCAGGTCAAGCTGGCCGCCAGCTTGTTGCAGAACGCGCGCGGGCTGAACTATATCGGTTTCGTCGAAGGCGATGGCCTGTATCGCGGCGAGGCGGATGTCGTGGTGTGCGACGGTTTCGTCGGCAATATCCTGCTCAAGTCCAGCGAAGGCCTGGCGACCATGATCGGTGCGCGCATCGAACAGTTGTTCAAGGGCGGCGCCTTGTCACGGGTGGCTGGGGCGGTGGCGATGCCGCTGCTCAAGCGGTTGCAGGCTGACCTGGCGCCGGCGCGGCACAATGGCGCGAGCTTCCTTGGCCTGCAGGGCATCGTCATCAAGAGTCACGGCTCGGCGGGCGTGCAAGGTTTCCAGAGCGCCATCCAGCGGGCGTTGATCGAAATCCAGGAAAACCTGCCGCAACGCCTGCACGGGCGGCTCGAGGATTTGTTGCCTTAGTGTTTGTTTCCGTTGCATCTACACGTACAAAGATCTTAGGCATAACAGCCATGAGATGCTTAAATGTGACCGCTTGGTCTGCGTCTTCATCCAAGCTATCAGATTCCGCGCCAGGCCCAAGGCTTGGTGCACCCTATTCGACGACAAGATCATAAGGGCTTGTTCAATGTCTGCATCCCTCGCATTCGTCTTCCCCGGTCAAGGTTCCCAGTCGCTGGGCATGCTCGCTGAGCTCGGCGCCGAAAAGCCGGTGATCTTCGAGACCTTCAAGGAAGCTTCCGAGGCTCTGGGCTACGACCTGTGGAAACTGGTCCAGGAAGGCCCTGAGGAGCAACTCAACCAAACCGACAAGACCCAGCCGGCCATCCTCACCGCGTCCATCGCGCTGTGGCGCCTGTGGCTGGAGGAGGGTGGCGCCCAGCCGGCCTTCGTCGCGGGCCACAGCCTGGGTGAATACAGCGCCCTGGTCGCGGCCGGCAGTATCAGCCTGAAGGACGCCGTGCGTCTGGTAGCGCGCCGCGGCCAGCTGATGCAGGAAGCGGTCCCGGCCGGGCACGGCGCCATGGCTGCGATCCTCGGCCTGGACGATGCCGTCGTGGTGGAAATCTGCGCCGAAGCTGCCGAAGACGAAGTGGTCAGCGCGGTGAACTTCAACTCGCCGGGCCAGGTGGTCATCGCCGGTAACAAGGCTGCGGTCGATCGCGCCATCGAGCTGTGCAAGGCCAAGGGTGCCAAGCGTGCCTTGCCCCTGGCAGTCAGCGTGCCGTCGCACTGCGCACTGATGAAGCCGGCTGCCGAGCGCTTCGCCGAGGCGGTCAACGCCATCGAGTGGAAGGCGCCACAGATTCCGGTGGTGCAGAACGTTACCGCCGCCATCGCCGCAGACCTCGACGCGCTCAAGCATGACCTGCTGGCGCAGCTGTACCAGCCGGTACGTTGGGTGGAATGCGTGCAAACCTTGGCCGCCAATGGCGCGGTCAATCTGGTCGAGTGCGGCCCAGGCAAGGTCCTGGCGGGCCTCAACAAGCGTTGTGCCGACGGCGTGACCACCTACAACCTCAATACCCCCGACGCCGTCGCCGCCACCCGTGCGGCGCTGGCCTGAATTTGGAGAAACTTGCATGAGCCTGCAAGGTAAAGTAGCACTGGTCACCGGCGCCAGCCGTGGCATCGGCCAGGCGATTGCCCTCGAACTGGGCCGCCAGGGCGCGATCGTGATCGGTACCGCCACGTCCGCCTCGGGCGCCGAGCGCATTGCCGCCACCCTCAAGGAGCATGGTATCCAGGGTACCGGCATGGAACTCAACGTGACCAGCGACGAGTCCGTCAGTGCTGTGCTCGCGGCCATCGGCGAGCAATTCGGTGCACCGGCGATCCTGGTCAACAACGCCGGCATTACCCGTGACAACCTCATGCTGCGCATGAAAGACGACGAATGGTTCGATGTCGTCGATACCAACCTGAACAGCCTCTACCGTCTGTCCAAGGGTGTGCTGCGTGGCATGACCAAGGCACGTTGGGGTCGTATCATCAGCATCGGTTCGGTCGTCGGCGCCATGGGCAACGTCGGCCAGGTCAACTACGCTGCTGCCAAGGCCGGCCTGGAAGGCTTCAGTCGCGCCCTGGCGCGTGAAGTCGGCTCGCGCAACATTACCGTCAACTCGGTGACCCCAGGCTTCATCGACACCGACATGACCCGCGAACTGCCAGAAGCGCAGCGTGAAGCCCTGCAGACCCAGATTCCGCTGGGCCGCCTGGGCCAGGCCGAGGAAATCGCCAAGGTGGTTTCCTTCCTGGCGTCCGACGGCGCGGCCTATGTCACCGGTGCCACCGTGCCGGTGAATGGCGGGATGTACATGTAACAACGCAAGTCAATGTGACGGATCGGGTAAAAAAAGAGTCATACTCCGAGCCTAAAATCCGTTATAAAGCTGCAACCAGATTCCAGACAGAGGGTCGGGTGACTAGTTCGAAGGTGCGTTCTGCTTGAAAAGCGAATGTCTTTCTATAAAATTGGTCACCGGCCAGCTGCCTGACATATGTCCATTAGGAGTGAAAACTAGGTATGAGCACCATCGAAGAACGCGTCAAGAAAATCGTCGCCGAGCAACTGGGCGTCAAGGAAGAAGAAGTGACTCCTGAGAAGTCCTTCGTCGATGACCTGGGTGCCGATTCGCTTGACACCGTTGAGCTGGTGATGGCTCTGGAAGAGGAATTCGAGACCGAAATCCCTGACGAAGAAGCCGAGAAGATCACTACCGTTCAAGCGGCCATCGACTACGTCAACAGCCACAAGGCCTAAGACGCTGTAGTCGACGCTTCTTGTCGAGAAGAACCGCACTGCCTTTGCCGGCGTGCGGTTTTTTCTTTGCCAGCCCCACGTTTCGGTGCGCAGGTAGTGCAGGCACCGAGAGCCTGTTGCCATTTCATTCCTTTGCCTTGAATGCAATGGCAAGAGACTCTGTTACTAGAAAAGGAGAGTACTGTGTCGCGTAGACGCGTCGTGGTCACCGGTATGGGTATGCTGTCGCCACTGGGTACCGATGTACCGAGCACCTGGCAGGGCATTCTGGCTGGCCGCAGTGGCATCGGTCCGATCGAACACACGGACTTGAGTGCCTACTCCACCCGTTTTGGCGGCTCGGTGAAAGGCTTCGAGGTCGAGCAATACCTGTCGGCCAAAGAGGCCCGCAAGCTTGACCTGTTCATCCAGTACGGCTTGGCGGCCGGTTTCCAGGCAGTACGCAATGCCGGCCTGGAAGTCACCGACGCCAACCGCGAGCGCATCGGTGTGGCCATGGGCTCGGGCATCGGCGGCCTTACCAACATCGAGGAAACCAGCCGGACCCTGCATGACCAGGGGCCGCGGCGTATTTCGCCGTTCTTCGTGCCTGGCTCGATCATCAACATGATCTCCGGCTTCCTGTCGATCCACCTGGGCCTGCAGGGGCCGAACTACGCCATCGCCACTGCCTGTACCACCGGTACCCATTGCATCGGCATGGCAGCCCGCAACATCGCCTACGGCGAAGCCGACGTGATGATCGCCGGCGGCGCCGAGATGGCGGCCTGCGGCCTGGGCATGGGCGGCTTCGGCGCCTCGCGTGCGCTATCCACCCGCAACGACGAGCCGACCCGTGCCAGCCGTCCGTGGGACAAGGGCCGTGACGGCTTCGTGCTGTCCGACGGTGCCGGCGCCCTGGTGCTCGAAGAGCTGGAACATGCCAAGGCGCGTGGCGCGACCATCTATGCCGAGCTGGTTGGCTTCGGCATGAGCGGCGACGCCTACCACATGACCTCGCCACCCGACAGCGGCGAAGGCGCGGCCCGTTGCATGGTCAATGCCCTGCGCGATGCCGGGATCCAGCCCGAGGACGTCAGCTACATCAATGCCCACGGCACTTCCACCCCGGCGGGTGACGTGGCCGAAGTGGCGGCGATCAAGCGCGTGTTCGGCGATCACGCCTACAAGCTCGCGGTCAGCTCGACCAAGTCGATGACCGGTCACCTGCTCGGTGCAGCCGGCGCCGTCGAGGCGATCTTCAGCGTGCTGGCCATCAACAGCCAGATGGCGCCGCCCACCATCAACCTGGACGAGCCGGACGAAGGCTGTGACCTGGACTTCGTGCCGCACCAGGCGCGCAGCATGCCGATCGACGTGGTGCTGTCCAACTCGTTCGGTTTTGGTGGCACCAACGGTTCGCTGGTGTTCCGCCGGTTCGCCGGTTGATGCAGAGCTGGATCGATGGCCAGCCCGCGACTGCGCTGAACCTGCAGAACCGCGGCCTGGCCTACGGCGATGGCCTGTTCGAGACCATTGCCGTGCGTGGGGGCCAGCCCAGCCTGCTGGACGGCCACCTGGCGCGCCTGGCCCTGGGCTGCCAGCGCCTTGGCATCGATGCCGACCTGGCGCTGGTGCGCGACGAAGTGCTGCGCTATGCCAGCCAACTGGGTGACGGAGTTGCCAAGTTGATTCTCACCCGAGGCGACAGCCAACGCGGCTACGCCCCGGTGGCCGGTGCAGCGCCTCGGCGCATCCTCCAGGGCAGCCCGTTACCCACCTACCCTCAAGCGCATGCCGAGCAGGGGATCTGTCTGTTCGCCTGCCAGACCCAGCTTGCGGAACAACCGTTGCTGGCCGGCCTCAAACACCTCAATCGCCTGGAGCAGGTGCTGGCCCGTGCCGAATGGCAGGACAGCGAACATGCCGAAGGCTTGATGCGTGATGCCCAGGGCAGGGTGATCGAAGGCGTTTACAGCAACCTGTTCCTGGTGCGCAATGGGGTGTTGCTCACCGCCGACCTCAGTCGTTGTGGCGTCGCTGGCGTGATGCGTGGCGCGTTGCTCGAGCAGGCTGCGGCGCTGGCCATCCCGGTGCAGGTCACCGACCTGTGGCTGGCCGACCTTGTGCAGGCCGACGAAGTATTGGTGTGCAATAGCGTCTATGGTGTGTGGCCGGTGCGCGGCATCCCTGCATTGAGCCTAAACTGGTCGCCAGGTCCCCTGACCCGTAAACTTCAGGCTGTTGCCCGTACGTTACTGGATATCTGATTTGTGAGACGCAAATTCCTGCTGCTGCTGGAAATGGGCCTGCTCCTCGCTGGACTGGCATTGGGCTGGTCGGCCTGGAAGGTCACCTCCGTGGTGGAGCAGCCCTTGCACGTGACGCAGGAGCGCCTGCTCGACGTGCCCAGCGGCACCAACCCCAACCGTATGTTCTATCGCATGCAGAGCGAAGGCCTGCTTGACGATGCGTTCTGGCTGCGCCTGTACTGGCGCTTCAACATGGCTGGCACGCCGCTGCATACCGGCGAGTACCGCATCACGCCTGGCATGACGGTCGAAGAACTGTTCGATGCCTGGCGCCGTGGCGACGTGGTGCAGTACAACCTGACCCTCGTCGAAGGCTGGACCTTCCGTCAGGTGCGCTCGGCGGTGGCCAAGCATGAAAAGCTCAAGCACACCCTCGAAGGCCTGTCCGATGCCGAGGTGATGGACAAGCTCGGCCATGCCGGCGTGTTCCCCGAAGGGCGATTCTTCCCCGATACCTATCGCTTCGTGCGCGGGATGAGCGATGTCGAGTTGCTGCAGCAGGCCTACATGCGCCTCGACGAAGTGCTGGCCAAGGAGTGGGCCGAGCGCAGCACCGACCTGCCGTATCGCGATCCCTACCAGGCGCTGATCATGGCGTCGCTGGTGGAGAAGGAAACCGGCATTCCCCAGGAGCGCGGGCAGATTGCCGGCGTGTTCGTGCGGCGCCTGCGCCTGGGGATGATGCTGCAGACCGACCCCACGGTGATCTATGGCATGGGCGAGCGCTACAACGGCCGCATTACCCGCGCCGACCTGCGCGAGCCGACGCCCTACAACACCTACACCATGGCCGGCCTGCCGCCGACGCCGATCGCCATGGTCGGCCGGGAGGCGATCCATGCGGCGCTCAATCCGGCCGACGGCACCAGCCTGTATTTCGTTGCCCGTGGTGACGGGAGCCACGTGTTCTCCGACGATCTGGACGACCACAACTCGGCAGTGCGCGAGTTCCAGCTCAAGCGTCGTGCCGATTACCGTTCGAGCCCAGCGCCCAAGGCTGCGCCAGGCGAAACGCCTGGCACCGAGGGTGCGCCTGCGGCCACTGATGCGCCTGCGGCGAACGAGCAGCCCGGAGCGGATGCGGCTCCCGACCAGGCTCCCGTACCGAGCGAACAGCCCGCGCCGACCGAGCCCAGTGTGCCGGCTCCGGCCGCCGAACCCGCGCCGGCCGACGCGCCAGCGCCTGACGAACAACATTAAGGACTGCCTGTGAGCGGCTTGTTTATCACCCTGGAAGGCCCCGAAGGCGCGGGCAAGAGCACCAATCGCGATTACCTCGCCGCACGCCTGCGCGAGCAGGGGCTGGACCTGGTGCTGACCCGTGAGCCCGGCGGCACGCCGCTGGCCGAGCACATCCGCGAACTGCTGCTCGCCCCGAGCGAGGAGACCATGGCCGCCGACACCGAGCTGTTGCTGGTGTTCGCCGCCCGTGCCCAGCACCTGGCCGAAGTCATCCGCCCGGCGCTGGCCCGTGGCGCGGTGGTGCTCTGCGATCGTTTCACCGATGCTACCTATGCCTACCAGGGCGGTGGCCGTGGCCTGTCGGTCGAGCGCATCGCCACCCTGGAGCGATTCGTCCAGGGCGACCTGCGCCCCGACCTGACTTTGGTCTTCGACTTGCCGGTGGAAGTCGGCCTGGCCCGGGCTGCTGCCCGAGGCCGCCTGGACCGTTTCGAGCAGGAAGGCCGGGGGTTCTTCGAGTCCGTCCGGCAGGCCTACCTGCAACGTGCGCAGCGCGAGCCGCAGCGTTACACGTTGCTCGACGCTGCACAGCCGTTGGAGGCCGTGCAGCGTTCGATCGATGCCCTGCTGCCAGCCATCGTGGACCGCTGCCGTGGCTGACAGCTACCCCTGGCAGCAAGCGCTCTGGCAGCAATTGGCCGGCCGCGCCCAGCATGCCCATGCCTATCTCTTGCACGGGCCGCAGGGCATCGGCAAGCGGGCACTGGCCGAGCGCCTGATGGCCCGCCTGCTATGCCAGCAGCCCAATGGCCTCGACGCCTGCGACCAGTGCAAATCGTGCATGTTGCTAAAGGCCGGAAGCCATCCGGACAACTTCGTCCTGGAGCCGGAAGAAGCCGACAAGCCGATCAAGGTCGACCAGGTGCGTGAGTTGGTGTCGTTCGTGGTGCAGACCGCGCAGCTGGGTGGGCGCAAGGTGGTGCTGATCGAGCCGGTCGAGGCCATGAACGTCAACGCGTCCAATGCATTGCTCAAAAGCTTGGAGGAGCCTTCGGGCGATACCGTGCTGCTGTTGGTCAGTCACCAGCCCAGCCGTCTGCTGCCGACCATCAAGAGCCGCTGCCAACAGGTCGCCTGCCCGCAGCCGAGCCTGGCGCAGAGCCAGGCGTGGTTGAATCAGGCTCTGCCCGACAGCGATGAAGCCGAGCGTGTCGAACTGTTGACCCTGGCCGCCGGTTCGCCATTGATGGCCGTAGCCTTGCAGGCCAAGGGCGTCCTCGAACAGCGCGCCCTGGTCACCGATGGCGTGAAGAAGCTGCTCAAGGGCCAGCAGTCGCCCAGCCAGTTGGCCGAGGCCTGGAACGGCGTACCGTTGTTGCTGTTGTTCGACTGGTTCTGCGATTGGGCGCACCTGATGCTGCGCTACCAATTGACCCAGGACGAGGACGGGCTAGGCTTGGCCGATATGCGCAAGGTGGTCCAGTACCTGGCGCAAAAGAGTCGCCAGGGCAAGGTCCTCGAGGTCCAGGCGTGGATCCTCGAACAGCGCCAGAAGGTGCTGGGCAAGGCCAACCTCAACCGCGTACTGTTGCTCGAAGCCTTGCTCGCCCACTGGGTGCAGTTGCCGGGCGCCCGCTGACTTCCTATTTTCCGATATGTGCCGTTATCCCATGCTCGTAGATTCCCATTGCCACCTCGACCGTCTTGACCTGAGCGCCCACCAGGGCTCTCTCGATGCCGCCCTGCAGGCCGCGCGTGAGCGCGGGGTGGGGCACTTTCTGTGCATCGGCGTCAGCGCCGAGAATGCCGGCGCCGTGAAGGCACTGAGCGAGCAGTACGTCGATGTCGACTGTTCGGTGGGGGTGCACCCGCTGGACCTGGCGCCAGGCGAGACGCCAGCGCTGGAGTGGCTGCTGCGCGAACTGGCCCATCCGCATGTGGTGGCGATCGGCGAGACTGGCCTGGACTATCATTACGAACCCGAGGCCGCCGACCTGCAGCAGGCTTCGTTCCGCTTGCACCTGGAGGCTTCGCGGCAGACCGGCAAGCCGGTGATCGTGCATACCCGTGCTGCTCGCGCCGACACCCTGGCGCTGCTGCATGAAGCCGATCTGCCACAGGCCGGGGTGCTGCACTGCTTCACCGAGGACTGGGACATGGCCCGTGCGGCGCTGGACCTCGGTTATTACATCTCGTTGTCGGGCATCGTCACCTTCCGCAACGCCGATGCGCTGCGCGAAGTTGCCCGACAGGTACCGGTCGACAGGCTGCTGGTGGAGACCGACTCGCCGTACCTGGCTCCGATTCCCTACCGTGGCAAGCCGAACCTGCCGCAGTATGTGCGTGAGGTGGCGGAGTACGTGGCGTCGTTGCGGGGTGTCAGTTATGCGCAGTTGGCCGAGCAGACCACGGCTAACTTCAAGCGGCTGTTCCCACTGGCCCGGGTTGCCTGAGCGGCGCAATTGTCCTTGGGGCTGGTGGTTTGGCGTTGAGGCTGGGAACGGTCCAATTTGTGTAGCGGCGCTACTGGCCCCTTCCGCCTTTACGGCGGGCAACTTTTTTCTTGGAAAAAGTTGCGCAAAACCGCTTGCTGGTATGACTCACCCACATGGGTTACAAATCAGTTCACGCACATAGGTAACAGTTTTTAACTGGCAGGGTCGGTTTTTCGAGGATCTGACCATGCCTTGGCGAGAGCTGAAACCTATGGACATGAAAACGCTTTTCATCGCGGATTACCTGCAGGGTCCGCCTAGCTTCAGCGCCCTCTGCGAGGCCTACGAGATCAGTCGAAAGACCGGATACAAATGGGTCGAGCGGTACGAGAAAGAGGGCCCGGCGGGCCTGGAGGAGCGCAGTCGTCGCCGGCTGACACAAGACTGGGTTGTACCCGTCGCCGTTCGCGAGGCCATCATCGAGCTGCGTGGTCAAGGCCAGACGGAGCCTGGACCCAAGAAGATCCAGGCAGCATTGCAGGCGCGTTTTCCCGACCAGGCGCCTCCCTCCAAGACCACGATCTACAACATCCTCAAGAAGGCCGAGCTGATCAAACCGCGACGCCTGCGTCAGCGTGTAGCGGTCTATCCCAAGCCATTGGAGAAAGCGGAGTCGCCCAATCAGCTATTCACTGCGGACTACAAAGGCCAGTTTCTGACAGGAGCAGGGGTCTGGTGCTATCCGTTGACGATCATGGATCACGCCAGTCGCTTCTTGCTTGCGTGCCACAGCATGGCCAACACGAACTTCCTGGAGACACAGGCTGTGTTCGCTGAGGTCTTTCGCGAAAACGGGCTACCTGAACGTATCCGAACCGATAACGGCGTGCCGTTTGCGAGTAAAGGACGCGCAGGCCTCTCCCAGCTGTCCATTTGGTGGCTGCGCCTGGGCATCATTCCTGAACGTATTGCGCCTGGCAGGCCGGAGCAAAATGGTCGGCACGAGCGTATGCACCGGACACTCAAAAGTACGCTTCCATCCCCGCCTGCAGTGGCTTGGGAGGCTCAACAGCGGCACTTCGACCGCTTTCGGCAACACTACAATTACGAGCGATTGCACGAAGCGCTGAAGCAGAAAACGCCGGCGTCCTGTTATCAGCCTTCGCCACGCCCGTTTCCGGAGCAACTACCCGAAATGACTTACCCCAGTCATATCGAGAGCCTGCAAGCTGATTGTAGTGGCATCGTCAACCGCCGGGGTTTGAGGATCTATGTAGGTTATGTGCTCAAGCACCAGACCATTGGGCTGGAGCGGGTCGGGGATGGGGTGTGGGATGTTATTTTCGGCCCAATCATTCTCGGCAGGGTCGATGAGCGAGAAGCCGATGATGGTTATGTAAGACTTCAGGTGTTGTCACCTATGTGAACGAACTTTTGTGTAACCCATGAGGGTGACCCGTACATGCTCCCACATACGGCCCCTACGCTGCGCTTCGGGGTTCCCTCGCTTCGGCGGCTTGCGGGCCCGCGCGGCCTACGACTTGCTGCGCAAGTCTACATCTCGCGCCTCCGGCTACGCCGGAGGGTGCTGCGCACCTGGCCCTCCAGCCGCCTACGCTCGGCCTCCTGAGGTCGCGGGTAGATCAAGATCAACAGCAAGAGCAAGATCAACAGCCAGAGCAACGGCAGGCGAATCGCTGCGCTCTCGCGGTTTACCTATCGCTTTGTGTTGTAGCGGATAGCGCGGTGTCTCTTTCGAAGATAACGCCATTGCAGGCGCCACCCCTAACTTCGCGACGTCAGGAGGCCGAGCGTAGGCGCCTGTAGGGCCAGGTGCGCAGCACCCTTCGGCGTAGCCGAAGGCGCGAGATGTAGACTTGCGGAGCAAGTCGTAGGCCGCGCGGGCCCGGAAGGCGCCGAAGCGAGGGGACCCGTAGCGCAGCGGAGGGCCGGATGCAGGAGCGAGCGGTTTTGCGTCCCTTTTTCCAAGAAAAAAGGGACCCGCCGTAAAGGCCATCCCTTTCAAGGTCTTCGGTAGAATCCACTGAAATCCAGTCAGGAAGATCCGAGATGTGGGCTGATGTACTAGCGCGATTCGAGAAAAAAGCACCCGCCAGCGTAATGGCCAAACTTGCCTTGGAGCAGGCCATTGCGCCGGAGTGGATCGATCAGGTTTTCGAGGAGCACCGGCAACGGCAGTATTCTCGCGAGCTGCTGTTCTCGACCATCGTCAAGTTGATGTCGCTTGTTTCATTGGGTTTGAAGCCATCGCTGCATGCTGCGGCCAGACAACTGGACGACCTTCCCGTCAGCTTGGCAGCCCTGTACGACAAGATCAGTCGAACCGAACCTGCCCTGTTGCGTGCTCTGGTGACAGGCTGCGCGCGGCGCTTGGCGCCCACAATCCATGAATTGGGCTGTTCAGCCATGCTTCCTGGCTGGCAAGTTCGAGTGGTCGATGGAAGCCACTTGGCCTCTACCGAAAAGCGTCTTGGCGCGTTGCGCCAAGAGCGCGGGCGGCTCGCCCCGGGTTCTCGGTGGTGGTTTACGACCCCGATCTGGATCAGGTAATTGACCTCCAGCCGTGCGAGGACGCCTACACAAGCGAACGAGTTTGTGTTTTGCCGTTGCTGGCTGAAGCAAAGGCCAATCAGGTTTGGATTGCTGACCGGCTCTACTGCACGCTGCCTGTAATGGAGGCATGCGAGCAGGTGAACACATCGTTTGTCATTCGCCAGCAGGCCAAGCATCCACGCTTGATCCAGGAGAGTGAGTGGCAGGCGCCAATGCCCGTAGCGACAGGCACAGTGCGCGAACAATCCATCGAAGTAAAAGGCGGGCACCGCTGGCGGCGTGTGGAACTGACACTTCATTCACCAAATGACTCAGGTGACAAAAGCTTGATGTTCTGGAGCAACCTGCCCGAGAGCATCAGTGCACAACAGATCGCAGATTTCTATCGGCGTCGCTGGAGCATTGAGGGGATGTTCCAGCGACTGGAAGCGATTCTGGAAAGTGAAATCGAAACCCTCGGCAGTCCGCGAGCGGCCTTGCTTGGATTCACCACTGCCGTGCTGGCATACAACGTTCTGGCCTTGCTCAAGCGAAGTGTTGAACAGGCTCACCGCGATGCCTTGCCCGAGAATTGGGAAGCTTCGATCTATCACTTGGCGGTGCAGATCAGAGGAGGTTACGAAGGCATGCAGATTGCCTTGCCAACCGAGTACATGCCGGTTGTCTCTATGGAAGACCTGGCCCGGCGGCTACTTGAACTGGCCAGAAACATCCAGCCCAAGCAAGTAGCTAAAAGCCCCCGAGGTCCCAAGGTGCCCAAGCCCAAAGCCTGGGTCCAAGGCACGGCAGTGCATGCACACGTTTCAACCGATCGGGTCATTAAGGCCGCCAAAACCAAAAGACCTTGAAAGGGATGGCCGTAAAGGCGGAAGGGGCCAGTAGCGCCGCTACACACAATGGATCCGCTCACAATCTAAATGCCAAGCCAAGCCAAGCCCAAAAAAAACCCGGGTTCTGGGGGAGGAATCCGGGTTAAGACCATTAGGAGTAAAACAAAGGTACCGCGGTCCCTGGGCACCTTTATCGGCGCGCCACTGGGGGGGATGCGCCGCGCCAACACTTCTAGTATTGGCCAGGTTTGGCCTAGTGCCAGTGCTCCTTGGTCGTTTTTTAAACAGATTTGGAATACGCCGGGGATTGGTTCCTCCCTCTGCGCATTGAGAAGCCCTGCAAAACCGCCCGGAAACACTCACATGCATGGAACATCCGTGCAATTTGCCGCCAGTTAGGCATAATAAACCGCTTCGATCGTCATCCAGTCCTTCCCATGCAGAAAGAACCTCGTAAGGTCCGTGAGTTTCGCCGTCGCGAACAGGAAATCCTCGATACCGCGCTCAAGCTGTTTCTCGAACAAGGTGAAGATAGCGTCACTGTCGAGATGATCGCCGACGCCGTCGGTATCGGCAAAGGCACGATCTACAAGCACTTCAAGTCCAAGGCCGAGATCTACCTGCGCCTTATGCTCGACTACGAGCGCGACCTGAACACGCTGTTGCACTCGGCCGATGTCGATCGTGACAAGGAGGCGTTGTCGCGCGCCTACTTCGAGTTCCGCATGCGCGACCCGCAGCGCTATCGGTTGTTCGACCGCCTCGAAGAAAAGGTGGTCAAGGGCAACCAGGTGCCGGAAATGGTCGAGGAACTGCACAGCATCCGAGCCTCCAACTTCGATCGCCTGACTCAACTGATCAAAGGCCGCATCAGCGAGGGCAAGCTCGAGGACGTGCCGCCGTACTTCCACTATTGCGCCGCATGGGCCCTGGTGCACGGCGCCGTGGCGCTGTACCACTCGCCGTTTTGGAGCAACGTGCTCGAGGATCAGGAGGGCTTCTTCCAGTTCCTCATGGACATCGGCGTGCGCATGGGCAACAAGCGCAAGCGCGACCCGGAATCCCCAGCCTGAAGTTGAACCACGGCGTCCGGTAGCCGGGATGTGAATGGAGTGCTTGCAAAAACCTGAACGCTGAGTCAGATTTTGCCAGCCCCGATTCATCCTCGCCGGAGTCATTCATGATCGTCGATCGTCAAGGCAGGCGTTTTCGCAACCTGCGCGTCAGCCTGACGGCTGCCTGCAACTACGCCTGCACCTATTGCGTGCCAGACGGCAAGCGCCTGGTGGCCGCGCAGGATGAGCTGCCTGCCGAGACCCTGGCTCGGGGCGTGGCCTACCTGATCGACGCTGCCGGTATCGAGCGGGTGCGCATCACCGGTGGCGAGCCACTGGTCAGCCCCAGGTTGCAAAGCTTTCTCGCGGCAATGGCCGGACTGCGCTTGGCCGACCTGACCTTGACCACCAATGGCCAGTTGCTGGCGCGTAAGCTGCCGCTGTTGCAGGCCGCCGGCATCCGCCGGCTCAACGTATCCCTCGATACCCTCGACCCCTTGGCGTTTCGTCGGATCGCCCGTGGGGGTGACCTGGCTACGGTGCTCGACGGCATGGAGCAGGCCAGCGCGCAGGGAATGGCGATCAAGGTCAATATGGTGCCGATGCGTGGGCAAAACCTCGACCAGGTGCTGCCTTTGCTGGAGTACTGCCTGGAGCGGGGCTTCGAGCTGCGCTTCATCGAGCTGATGCGCATGGGCCACCTGGCAGGCGCCGGGCAGGCTTTCACGCAGCAGTTCGTAGGCCTGGACGAGATACTGGGGCTGATTGGCCGCCACTATGCCTTTCGGCGCGTGGAGGCCCCGGCAGATGCCACGGCGCTGCGCTATGAGGTGCCTGGCACCGGTCGCTTCGGCGTGATCGCCAACGAGAGCGAGCCGTTTTGCCGCGCTTGCTCACGCTTGCGTCTTTCGTCTACCGGCTGGCTGCATGGCTGCCTGTCGTCAGGTAGCCGTCATTTCGTCGGCGACCTGCTGCAGCAGCCCCGTCATCTGGCGCTTCCGGCCCTGCAGCGGATACTGGTCAAGGCCCTGGCCGACAAGCAGGAGCTGGCGTTCGCCGGGGGGGTGACGGTGATGAAAGTGATCGGCGGCTGACTCTGGCGCAAAAGCTGCATCCGGGGGCCTATTCGCCGGTTTTTCGTCGCCGGACATTTGGAGGAAAAATGCGTAGCCTGGTCTTGCTGCTGGCGCTGATGGCGTTGGGCGGCTGCATGAGTGTCAGCGACATGGGCGAGACTGCCCGGAGCCAGATGAGCGACGCGGGGCTGCTGGATCACAGCGATACTCGTCGCACGTTGTCGATCCGCTTGCAGCCCGATTCGTTCATCTTCATTGGCCAGGGCGCCTTCGTGCCGCCGGGCAAGGGGCCGGTACCGCGGCAAAATGCCGTGGCCGAGGAGGCGTTCAAGAGTTTCGTCGAGTACTTCCCGCTGGTGCGCCGCGCCCAGGGGCCGTTGGGCCTGGAGCAGGCGATCGCCGAGGCGCGTTCGGTGGGCGCCGACTACGTGTTGTACACCCGCTTCGCCCGCACCGACGATCGTATCGGCAATGGCGACGAGTGGTATGACGAGCAAGCCATCGATCGCTTGGGGTGGGACTCTGGCGTGGTGCAGATGATGCTCATCGAGACCAACAGCCGCTACCTGATCGATACCGCCCGGATCAAGAGTCGTGGCGGTTTGTTGACGTTCCACGACAAGACGCCCGAGGATTTGCTTGCCAGGCCGATGCGCGAGTACGCTCGTAGCCTTCTGGGCATGAGCGAATGAGGGCAGGGTAATGACGGACTCCGGCAAGGCCAACGATCTACTGACGCAGATCCCCAAGCACAAGGGGCTGCCACCGGTGCATCTGTGGAACCCGGATTTCTGTGGCGACATCGACATGCGCATCGCCCGAGACGGGACCTGGTACTACCTGGGCACGCCGATCGGGCGCAAGCCGATGGTGCGGTTGTTCTCCACCATCATTCGCCGAGACGGCGACGACTATTTCCTGATCACGCCGGTGGAAAAGGTGGGCATCCGTGTCGATGACGCGCCCTTCGTCGCCGTGACGCTCGACGTAGAGGGCAGCGGGGAAGGGCAGGTGCTGCGTTTTACCAGCAATGTCGACGACACCTTCGAGGTTGGGCCGCAGAACCCGTTGCGCGTCGAGACCGACCCCGATACCCAGGAGCCCGCACCCTATGTGCTGGTGCGCAACAACCTCGAGGCGCTGATCCACCGCAACGTGTTCTACCAGATGGTGGACCTGGCGGTGCCGCGCCTGATCGATGGCCAGGAGTGGCTCGGGGTGTGGAGCCATGGCGAGTTCTATCCGATCGGCAGGCCGGACTGACGCAAGGCAAACGAAAAAGCCCCCGGTGCTTGCGCACTCGGGGGCTTTTTCAATGTTTGGCTCCGCGACCTGGACTCGAACCAGGGACCCAATGATTAACAGTCATTTGCTCTACCGACTGAGCTATCGCGGAATCTGCACGTATCTTACTGATCGCCAAGGGGAAGTCAAGCTACCCCCTGGCAAATCAAGTAGTTACAGCACTTCGACGATAGCCTTGGTGACCACGTGGATGTTGCTCTGGTTCAGCGCGGCAACCGCGATGCGGCCGGTGTCCAGGGCGTAGATGCCGAACTCGTTCTTCAGGCGCGCCACTTGGTCAACGGTCAGGCCCGAGTAGGAGAACATGCCGACCTGGCGACCTACGAAGCTGAAGTCGCGCTTGGCGCCATACTGGGCCAGCAGTTCGACCATCTGCTTGCGCATGCCGTGGATGCGGTTGCGCATCTCGGCCAGTTCGGTTTCCCACATCTGGCGCAGTTCCGGGCTGTTGAGCACGGTAGCGACGATGGTGGCGCCGTGGGTCGGCGGGTTGGAGTAGGTGGTGCGGATCACGCGCTTGACCTGCGACAGTACGCGGGTGCTCTCGTCCTTCGAGGCGGTGACGACCGACAGTGCGCCGACACGCTCGCCGTACAGCGAGAACGATTTGGAGAACGAGCTGGAGACGAAGAACTCAAGGCCCGATTCTGCGAACAGGCGCACGGCGAAGGCGTCTTCGGCGATGCCGTCACCGAAGCCTTGGTAGGCCATGTCGAGGAACGGCACGTGGCGCTTCGCCTTGACCACTTCCAGGACGTTTTTCCAGTCGTCCAGGGTCAGGTCGACGCCGGTCGGGTTGTGGCAGCAGGCGTGCAGCACCACGATCGAGCCCGATGGCAGGGCGTTCAGGTCCTCGAGCATGCCGGCGCGGTTGACGTCGTTGCTCGGGGCATCGTAGTAGCGGTAGGTCTGTACCGGGAAGCCGGCACCTTCGAACAGGGCGCGGTGGTTTTCCCAGCTCGGGTCGCTGATGGCGACCACGGCGTTGGGCGATACGCGCTTGAGGAAGTCGGCGCCGATCTTCAGGGCACCGGTGCCGCCCACGGCCTGCACGGTGACTACGCGGCCAGCGGCCAGCAGCGGCGATTCGGCGCCGAACAGCAGCTTCTGCACGGCCTGGTCGTAGGTGGCGATGCCATCGATCGGCAGGTAGCCGCGCGAGGCGTGCTGGGCAGCGCGCTGGGTCTCTGCTTCGATCACGGCGCGCAGCAGCGGAATGCGGCCTTCCTCATTGCAATAAACGCCCACGCCGAGGTTGACCTTGTCGGTACGGGTATCGGCGTTGAATGCTTCGTTGAGGCCCAGGATAGGGTCGCGGGGTGCCAGCTCGACAGCGGAAAACAGGCTCATTGTTACCTTGGCTCTGAATGGAGTGTGATAGGGCGTACACGCTCCAGCCGAATGCACTGAAGCGGTGCACAAACGGGGAGTCAGTATAGTGATACCAGCAGGTCCCGGCGACAGTCTGGCGCGGCTTTTAAGGGGATTTCGGCAATTTTTTTTCAACCATTGGTCGAATTGCCGGGTCCACCGCAATAGGCGTTCACATACCGGGCTTGAAACCGGCCCCGGGCGGGCGCATTTGGGTATAGACTACTGGCTAAATTTACAGTTACTGCGTTACCGCGAGGTCCGACATGTCCGAGTTCCAGCTCGTCACCCGATTCCAGCCGGCCGGCGACCAGCCCGAGGCCATCCGCCAGATGGTCGAAGGCATCGAAGCGGGCCTGTCGCACCAGACCTTGCTCGGGGTAACCGGCTCGGGCAAGACCTTCAGCATCGCCAACGTCATCCAGCAGGTCCAGCGACCGACCCTGGTGCTGGCGCCGAACAAGACCCTGGCCGCGCAGCTCTACGGTGAGTTCAAGGCGTTCTTCCCCAATAACGCGGTGGAGTATTTCGTTTCCTACTACGACTACTACCAGCCCGAGGCCTACGTTCCATCGTCGGACACCTTCATCGAGAAGGATGCCTCGATCAACGACCACATCGAGCAGATGCGTCTGTCGGCGACCAAGGCCCTGCTGGAACGGCGCGACGCGATCATCGTCACCACCGTGTCATGCATCTACGGCCTGGGCAGTCCCGAGACCTACCTGAAAATGGTCCTGCACGTCGATCGCGGCGACAAGCTCGATCAGCGCGCCTTGTTGCGCCGTCTGGCCGACCTGCAGTACACCCGCAACGAGATGGACTTCGCCCGGGCGACCTTCCGCGTGCGGGGCGACGTGATCGACATCTTCCCTGCCGAATCGGACCTGGAGGCCATTCGCATCGAGTTGTTCGACGACGAGGTCGAGAACATCGCCGCGTTCGACCCTCTGACCGGCGAGGTCTTTCGCAAGCTTCCGCGCTTCACGTTCTACCCCAAGAGCCACTACGTCACCCCGCGGGAGACCCTTCTGGGGGCGGTCGAAGGCATCAAGGAGGAGCTCGCCGAGCGCCTCGAGTTCCTGCACAAGGCCAACAAGCTGGTCGAGGCCCAGCGCCTGGAGCAGCGCACCCGTTTTGACCTGGAAATGATCCTCGAACTGGGCTACTGCAATGGCATCGAGAACTACTCGCGCTACCTGTCCGGGCGCCCGGCGGGTGCACCGCCACCGACCCTGTACGACTACTTGCCGCCAGACGCGCTGCTGGTGATCGACGAATCCCACGTCAGCGTTCCGCAGGTGGGCGCGATGTACAAGGGCGACCGCTCGCGCAAGGAAACCCTCGTCGAGTACGGCTTCCGCCTGCCATCGGCGCTGGATAACCGACCCATGCGTTTCGACGAGTGGGAGGCGGTCAGCCCGCAGACCATCTTCGTCTCGGCAACCCCTGGCCCGTACGAGGCCGAGCATGCCGGGCGCGTGGTCGAGCAGGTGGTACGGCCGACCGGCCTGGTCGACCCGCAGGTGGAAATACGCCCGGCGCTGACCCAGGTCGACGACCTGCTTTCGGAAATCCGCAAGCGTGTCGACAACAGTGAGCGGGTATTGGCCACCACGCTGACCAAGCGCATGGCCGAAGACCTCACCGACTACCTGGCCGACCATGACGTGCGGGTGCGCTATCTGCACTCGGACATCGACACCGTCGAGCGGGTCGAGATCATCCGCGACCTGCGCCTGGGTACCTTCGACGTGCTGGTCGGCATCAACCTGCTGCGCGAGGGCCTGGACATGCCCGAGGTATCGCTGGTGGCAATTCTCGACGCCGACAAGGAAGGCTTCCTGCGTTCCGAGCGCTCGCTGATCCAGACCATCGGCCGGGCGGCGCGTAACCTCAACGGTCGGGCGATCCTGTATGCCGACCAGATCACCGGTTCCATGCAGCGGGCCATCGACGAGACCGAGCGGCGCCGAGAGAAGCAGATTGCCTTCAACGAAGCCCACGGCATCGTGCCCAAGGGTGTGGTCAAGGACATCACCGACATCCTCGAAGGCGCTACCGTGCCGGGTGCGCGCAGCAAGAAGCGCAAGGCCCAGGCCAAGGCCGCAGAGGAAACTGCCCGCTACGAGGCCGAGCTGCGCACGCCAGGCGAGATCACCAAGCGGATCAAGCAACTGGAAGACAAGATGATGCAGTTCGCCCGCGACCTGGAGTTCGAGGCGGCGGCCCAGTTGCGCGACGAGATCACTCAGCTGCGCGAACGATTGATTACAAGTTGAGGGGGTAGGGCGATCCGGGCTCCATGGCTGGAGCCCGACCCCGCTCCCTGCTACCATCCCGCCTTTGTTTCATCTTTCGTCCGAGACTTTCCATGACCACCGTTCGCACGCGTATTGCGCCATCGCCCACTGGCGACCCCCATGTCGGCACCGCCTACATCGCCCTGTTCAACTACTGCTTCGCCAAGCAGCACGGCGGTGAGTTCATCCTGCGTATCGAGGATACCGATCAGTTGCGCTCGACTCGCGAGTCGGAGCAGCAGATTTTCGATGCGTTGCGCTGGCTGGGTATCGAGTGGAACGAAGGCCCGGACGTTGGCGGTCCGCATGGCCCATACCGGCAGAGCGAGCGTGGCGAGATCTACGCCCGGTACGCCAAGCAACTGGTCGATGCCGGCCACGCGTTCTATTGCTTCTGCACCGCCGAGGAGCTGGAACAGATGCGCGCCGAGCAGATGGCCCGTGGCGAGACCCCGCGCTACGATGGCCGCGCCTTGCTGCTGAGCGACGAGGAAGTGCAGCGCCGCCTGGCCGCTGGCGAGCCCCACGTGATCCGCATGAAGGTGCCGAGCGAAGGTGTCTGCGTGGTCCCGGACATGCTGCGGGGCGATGTCGAGATCCCGTGGGACCGCATGGACATGCAGGTGCTGATGAAGAACGACGGCTTGCCGACTTACTTCCTGGCCAACGTGGTCGACGACCATCTGATGGGCATCACCCACGTGCTGCGCGGCGAGGAATGGCTGCCATCGGCGCCCAAGCTGATCAAGCTGTACGAATACTTCGGTTGGGAGCAGCCCAAGCTGTGCTACATGCCGCTGCTGCGCAACCCCGACAAGAGCAAGCTGTCCAAGCGCAAGAACCCGACGTCGGTGACGTTCTACGAGCGCATGGGCTTCATGCCCGAGGCCATGCTCAACTACCTCGGCCGCATGGGCTGGTCGATGCCGGACGAGCGCGAGAAGTTCTCCCTGGACGAAATGGTCGAGCATTTCGACCTGTCGCGTATCTCCCTGGGTGGTCCGATCTTCGATATCGAGAAACTCTCCTGGCTCAACGGCCAATGGCTGCGTGACCTGCCGGTGGAAGAGTTCGCCGCGCGCGTGCAGAAGTGGGCGTTCAACAGCGACTACATGATGAAGATCGCCCCGCATGTGCAGGGCCGCGTCGAAACCTTCAGCCAAATTGCCCCCCTGGGCGGCTTCTTCTTCGAAGGCGCGCTGAAGCTCGATGCCAAGCTGTTCGAGAGCAAGAAGCTGTCCGCCGATCAGGTGCGCCAGGTCATGCAGCTGATCCTCTGGAAGCTGGAAAGCCTGCGCCAGTGGGAAAAGGATCGCATCACCGGTTGCATCCAGGCAGTGGTCGAGGCATTGGAACTCAAGCTGCGCGACGCCATGCCGCTGATGTTCGCCGCCATCACCGGTCAGGCCAGCTCGGTCTCGGTACTCGATGCCATGGAAATCCTCGGCCCGGACCTGACCCGCTACCGCCTGCGTCAGGCCCTTGACCTGCTCGGCGGCGTGTCGAAGAAAGAAAACAAGGAATGGGAAAAGCTGCTGGCCAATATCGCCTGACGGCATCGCCCAGCCTTGCGCTGAACCTTGGGGCAGTGGGCTTGCCTGCGAATACGATGGTGCATTTACCTCGGCATTCGCGGGTAAACCCGCTCCCACAGCAGGGCTTGGTGCTCTGCTACGGTGGAGCAGGGCGGTAAGTGATTGTTATCTGTGCAAAAATTTTTGAATATTTTGAAAAATTCGTTTGACAGCCCTGCAATCCGATCTTAATATGCGCCCCGTCCACAGCGATGAACGAAAACGAAACGCCAGGCACCCAGCCGGTGGTTCGGTTCAAAGCGACATAGTGGGGCTATAGCTCAGCTGGGAGAGCGCCTGCATGGCATGCAGGAGGTCAGCGGTTCGATCCCGCTTAGCTCCACCAAATTCCGCTTGGCAGCCAAGGCTGGCAAGCAAGACCGGGTCCAGCAACCGGGTCTTGAAGGTAAGAAGGTTCGTCCCCTTCGTCTAGTGGCCTAGGACACCGCCCTTTCACGGCGGTAACAGGGGTTCGAGTCCCCTAGGGGACGCCAGTTTTGCACAAGCGATGTTCAACGTCGCTGGGCCGAGAGGCTAGAAATCCGGGGCTATAGCTCAGCTGGGAGAGCGCCTGCATGGCATGCAGGAGGTCAGCGGTTCGATCCCGCTTAGCTCCACCAATTTAGCCAGGGTTCATGAACATGAATCTTCGCGAAGGTTACGTCCCCTTCGTCTAGTGGCCTAGGACACCGCCCTTTCACGGCGGTAACAGGGGTTCGAGTCCCCTAGGGGACGCCACTTTACCCGCGTTTTGCGGGACTTTAAGAGGCTCATTCGCATATTGGATGAGCCTTTTGTTTTCGGGGCTATAGCTCAGCTGGGAGAGCGCCTGCATGGCATGCAGGAGGTCAGCGGTTCGATCCCGCTTAGCTCCACCAATTCTGCCAGGGTCCATGCATTTGGATCTTCGCGAAGGTTACGTCCCCTTCGTCTAGTGGCCTAGGACACCGCCCTTTCACGGCGGTAACAGGGGTTCGAGTCCCCTAGGGGACGCCACTTTTTACCCGCGTTTTGCGGGACTTTAAAGGCTCATTCGCTTATTGAATGGGCCTTTTGTTTTTTCTGCCCCTCGTAAGATTCCTCTTCAGCCACTTCACGCCGCCAGTCGCCTGGGTGAAACAGAGCTTGCCAAAAAATATGATGTGTATAATATTTCGATCATCATATTTTGATCGAGGGCCTGGCCCATGAGCGACAAGAAGAGCAAGACCCGCGAGCGCATTCTCGAGGCGGCGCAGGCCGCGCTGATTCAGCATGGCCCGGCCGAGCCCAGCGTCAGTCAGGTGATGGGGGCTGCGGGGCTGACCGTCGGCGGCTTCTATGCCCATTTCGACAGCAAGGACGAACTCATGCTCGAGGCATTCCGTCAGTTGCTCGATGAGCGCCGGGCGCTGTTGGCGCAGGTCGACCCAAGCCTGGATGGGGCGGGGCGGCGTGCGCTGGTATCGGCGTTCTACCTGTCGCGCAAGCACCGCGATGCCGAAGTGCACGCCTGCCCGCTGCCCAATGCCCTGGGCGAGATGCAGCGTCTGCCGGCGGCTTTTCGCGAGGTGCTGGCCGAGCATATCGAGTTGATGACCGCGCAAATGGTCGACCGCCCCGAAGAGGCGGACGCGGCGCTGGCTGACCTGGCCTTGATGATCGGCGGCCTGGCCCTGGCGCGTGCACTGGGCGCCGGCGAGCTTTCCGACCGCATCCTGCGCGCCGCCAAGTCGGCGGTTATCTGAACCTTGTGCGAAAGGGGAGCACGGCAATGACTAGCTTGAACTGGATACGTGGCGTCAATGGCACCCTCGGCCACCTGGTGCCCGAGCATGTCGCCGGACGCATGCGCCGCGCCTTCATGACCCCACGCAATCTGCCGCCCAAGCACTGGGAGTTGCCACTGTTGGCCTCGGCCGAACGCATCACCCTGCGTTTCGGCTTGTCGGCGCTACGCTGGGGCCAAGGCCCGACCGTGTTGTTGATGCATGGCTGGGAAGGGCGGCCGACCCAGTTCGCCGCGTTGATCGAGACATTGGTGCAGGCCGGGCACACCGTGGTGTCGCTGGAAGGCCCTGGCCATGGGCGCTCGCCCGGGCGCCAGGCGCATGTAGTGCTGTTTGCCCGGGCACTGCTGGAGGCCGCTGCCGAGTTGCCGCCACTGCGCGCGGTAATCGGCCACTCCATGGGGGGTGCCAGCGTGCTGCTGGCGTTGCAGATGGGGCTGCGCGCCGAGGCGGCGGTGAGTGTCGCGGCGCCAGCGAAGTTGCTCGGTGTGCTACGTGGTTTCGCCCAGCGCCTGGGTATGCCGGCCCGGGCCAGGGCAGCGTTCATTCGCCAGATCGAGCAAGACGTCGGCATGCAGGTCGGACGCTTGGATGTCAGTGGTTACCAATTGGATCTGCCGGGTCTGGTGGTGCATGCCGCCGACGACGCCCTGGTGGCGGCCGAGGAGGCCCAGTTGATCCACCGGGCCTGGTTCGACAGCCGGCTGTTGCTGTTGCAGGAAGGTGGTCATCAGCGTGTGCTCGCCGACCCACGCCTGGGCGAGGCGGTGCTGGCGCTATTGGCCGATACCCGTGCGCTGGCCCGGCAAAGTGCCTGAGCTTCCGTTACACTCTGCTGCTTCGCAATTCCCATGAATTGGACATCGGGTTAAGGAAGTGGGCATGAGCTGGGACCTGGCAACGCCATTCATCATCGACCTGCGTGTCGGCAACGAGGACATCGACGGCCTCGGCCATGCCAACAATGCGGTCTACGTCACCTGGCTGGAGCGATGCGCCTGGCGCCATTCCCAGCGCCTGGGCCTGGACCTGGCCGAGTACCGCCGCCTGGACCGGGCCATGGCTGTGGTGCGCCATGAGATCGACTACCTGGCGGCTGCCTACGAGGACGACGAGCTGCAACTGGCGACCTGGATCATCGACTGGGACCAACGCCTGCGCATGACCCGGCGCTTCCAGCTGGTGCGCCCGCGTGACGGTGTGACGCTGCTGCGTGCGCAGACCACGTTCGCCTGCATCGAGCTTTCCAGCGGCAAGCCTCGGCGGATGCCGGCAGAGTTCGTCGAAGGTTACGGCCCGGCGCTGATCGGCGCCTGATACCTCGATGTTTTTTGCTAGACTGCCGCTTTTTTCCGGCGAGTCCCCAACATGCAAATTGCCCTGGCCCCGATGGAGGGGCTGGTCGACAACATCCTGCGCGACGTTCTGACCCGTGTGGGCGGCATCGATTGGTGCGTCACCGAGTTCATTCGCGTCTGTGACCGGCTGTTGCCGCCATCGTCCTTCGACAAGCTGGCCCCGGAGCTGCGCCAAGGTGCGCGTACCGCGGCCGGAGTGCCGATGCGCGTGCAACTGCTGGGTTCGGATCCGGTCTGCCTGGCCGAGAACGCGGCCCTGGCCTGCGAGCTGGGCGCGCCGGTGATCGACCTGAACTTCGGCTGCCCGGCCAAGACGGTGAACAAGTCCCGTGGTGGCGCGGTGCTGCTCAAGGAGCCCGAGCTGCTGCATGCCATCGTCCGCGAAGTGCGCCGGGCGGTGCCAGCGCACATCCCGGTCACCTCGAAGATGCGCCTGGGCTTCGATAGCCCGGACGGTGCGCTGGACTGCGCCACGGCGCTGGCCGAAGGGGGCTCTGCCCACCTGGTGGTGCATGCACGGACCAAGGTCGAGGGCTATAAGCCTCCGGCGCATTGGGAGTGGGTGGCGCGGGTGCAGGATGTGGTAGCGGTGCCGGTATTCGCCAACGGTGAAATCTGGACCGTCGACGACTGGCGGCGCTGCCGCGAGGTCAGCGGCGCCGAGCACATCATGCTCGGTCGCGGCCTGGTGTCGCGTCCGGACCTGGCCTTGCAGATCGCCGCTGCCCGCGATGGGCGCGGCTACCAGCCGCTGCGTTGGGACGAACTACTGCCGCTGCTGCGCGAGTTCTGGCGCCAGGCCCAGGCCAAGCTGTCCCCGCGCTATGCGCCGGGGCGGATGAAGCAATGGCTGGCGATGCTGACCCGCAGTTATCCCGAGGCGGTGGTGTTGTTCGCCGAGTTGCGGCGCGAGGATGATTGCGCGCGGATCAGTCGGTTGCTTGGGGTTGAGCAGCATGCATTCGAGGAATGTGTTGCCTGATCAGGCCTCTTCGCGGGCAAGCCCGCTCCTACAGGCTCCCACCGAACTCGTGTAGGAGCGGGCTTGCCCGCGAAGGGGCCTGACCAGGCGATACAACACGCAAATTTTTTTTCCTCCCCCTTGAAACCCACCTCCACGGCCATATCTTTTGAGTACGCGATGCCGAAGTCGGGTCGCGTAATGACTTACTTGCTGAATCTCAGGAGTTTATGACCATGACCAGTGCTTTCTCTCTCGCTCCACTGTTCCGCCATTCCGTGGGCTTCGACCGTTTCAACGACCTGTTCGAATCCGCGGCACGCAACGAGGCGGGTAGCAGCTACCCTCCCTACAACGTTGAAAAACATGGCGATGACCACTATCGCATCGTGGTTGCCGCAGCCGGCTTCCAGGAGCAGGACCTCGACCTGCAGGTCGAAAAAGGCGTCCTGACCGTTACCGGTGGCAAGCGCGAAGACAGCGGCGCCGAGGTGACCTACCTGCATCAGGGTATCGCCCAGCGCGCTTTCAAGCTGTCATTCCGCCTGGCCGACCACATCGAGGTGAAATCCGCTGGCCTGGCCAACGGCCTGCTCAGCATCGACCTGCTGCGCATCGTGCCGGAAGAAGCCAAGGCCAAGCGCATCCCGATCACCGGCGAAAAGCCTGCGCTGAATTGATTTCGGCGGGATGAACGAAAGGGCACCTTCGGGTGCCCTTTTTGTTGTTCAGTAGTCCGCCGGCGCCTCCAGTAGCAACTGTCGGAAGGCCATCAGCGGCAACGGGCGACTGTGCAGGTAGCCCTGGTAGAGGTAGCAGCCCTGGCGCTCGAGAAACTCCAGCTGCTCGGTCAGTTCGACGCCTTCGGCGATGACCGCAAGGCCCAGGCTGCGGGCCATGGCGACGATGGCGCGGACGATCTCGGCGTCGTTGGAGTCCAGTGGTGCGTCGCGCACGAAGGTCTGGTCGATCTTCAAGGCATCCACCGGCAAGCGTTTGAGGTAGGTCAGCGACGAGTAGCCGGTGCCGAAGTCGTCCATGGCGAAGCTCACGCCGTAGCGCTTTAGCTCGTGCATCTTGCTGATGGTGTCCTCGAGGTTCTGGATCACGATACCTTCGGTAATTTCCAGTTTCAGCATGCATCGCGGCAGGCCGTAGTCGTCCAGGCTGCGCAGTACCCGTTCGACGAAGTCGTTCTGGCGGAACTGTCTTGGGCTGATGTTCACGCACAGGCTGAACGTATCGGCGTCGATCAGCCCGTCTTTCAGCATGCCCGCGCAGGCATCGCAGGCTTCGTCGAGGATCCAGCTGCCAACTTCGAGAATCAGGCCGCTTTCCTCCAGTACCTGGATGAACTGTGCCGGCGGCTGCTGGCCCAGTTGCGGATGGTGCCAGCGCAGCAGTACCTCGGCTCCGACGATGCGGTTGTCACGGGCGTCCACCTGGGGCTGGAAGTGCAGGGCCAGCTCGCCCCGGGCCAGGGCCAGGCGCAGGTCGCTTTCCATGCGCAGGCGCTCGCTGGCGGCCTTCTGCATGGTGTTGTGGAACAGTTGGGTGGTGTTGCGCCCGGAGTCCTTGGCCCGGTACAAGGCGATGTCGGCACGCTTGAGCAGGTCGGCGGGTGTTGCGCCATGGTCGGGGATCAGTGCCACGCCGATGCTGGGCGTCACCTGCAGGCGCTGACCGTCCAGCGACATGGGCTCGGCCAACAGTTCGCGCAGGGTATCGGCCAGTTCGCGGACCTTGTCCTCGACCGCATCGCGGCCGCCTTCAAGGCCGCCGATCAGCACCACGAATTCGTCCCCGCCCAGGCGCGCCACGGTGTCTTCCAGGCGCACGCTGGCCTCCAGGCGGGCGGTGATGATCTTCAATACCGTGTCGCCCACTGGATGGCCGAGCGAGTCGTTGATGTGCTTGAAGTGGTCTAGGTCGAGAAACAGCAACGCGCCGCGCTGGTTGTGGCGCTTGAGCAGGGCGATCTGCTGGCTCAGGCGGTCCATCAACAGGGCGCGGTTGGGCAGGTTGGTCAGCGGGTCGTGGTAGGCCAGGTGGCGTATCTGCGCCTGGGCGTTCTTCAACTGGCTGACGTCGCGTGCGGTCAGCAGCAGGCAATCGATCTCGTTGAGGCTGATCGGCTCCACCGAGACCTCCACGGTGAGGATGTCGCCGCGCTTGTTGCGCCCGAGCATCTCGCGATGGTGCACGCGGCCATGCTCATGCAGCTCGTTGAGCAGCGCTGCGCGCTGTTTCTCATCGGCCCAGATGCCCATTTCATAGACCGTCCGGCCGATCACCTCGGTGGCGCTGTAGCCGGTCAGGCGGGTGAAGCCGTCGTTGACTTCAAGGTAGCGGCCACTGTGGTGCTCGGTGATGGTGATGGCGTCGGGGCTTGAGTGGAAGGCCTTGGCGAATTTCTCTTCGCTGGATTTCAGTGCCGCCTCGGCGCGTTGCTGTTGGGTGATGTCGCGCAGTGTGGTGACGCTGCACGGCTGGCCGTCGACGCTGATCAGGCGGCTGGAAATCACGCAGGTCAGCGGCGAGCCATTGCGGTGATTGAGAGTCACCGCAACGTTGCTCAGGGCCTGCTCGCGGATCACCTGCTCGATGCGCTGGGTGCGTTCGGAGGGCTCTGCCCACAGGTCAAGTTCGTCGGCGGTGCGGCCGATCACCTGTTCCGCAGTCCAGCCGAAGGTCTGCGAGAACGCCGGGTTGATCTCGATGAACTGGCCGGTGTCCTGGCGGGTGACGTAGATCGGGTCCGGGCTGACCTGGAACAGGCTGGCGAACTTCTCTTCCGAGGCGCTCAGGCGTTGCTCGCGCTCGACCTGGTCGGTGATGTCCAGCAAGGTGCCGGCCATGCGCAGCGGCTGCCCGTGCTCGTCGCGGTAGAGGCGGGCGCGGCTCTCGATGTAGCGCGAGGCGCCGTTCTCCAGTTGGACCCGGTAGGTGATCTGGTAATTGCCGGCCGGGCCTTCGCGCAAACTGCGGTAGGCCTGGCGCATGACGTTGCGCTCCTGCTCGGGCACGCCCTCGAAGAAGGCATCGAACGATTCGTGGAACGGTATCGGGTCGAGCCCGTGCAACTGCGCAGCACGCGCCGAGCCATAGAGCATGCCGCTGGGGATGTGCCAGTCCCAGGTGCCCAACTGCGCCGAATCCAGGGCCAGGTCGAGACGCTCCTGGCTGTCCTTGAGGGCCTGTTCGGCGCGCCTGCGTTCGGTGGTATCGACGAAGGTGCTGAGCAGGAAGGTCACCCCTTCGAACTCGATGCCTTGCGTACACAGGATGCCGTCGTGGAGCTTGCCGGAGCTTGCGCGAAACTGCACTTCGAGGCTCACCGGCCCGCTGCCGGCGCGGGTCGCCTCGATCACCTGGTGGCGCTGCTCGAGGTTGGCCCACAGGCCCAGTTCCAGGCTGGTCTTGCCGATTACCTGGCTGCCCGGCCAACCGAACATGTCCTCGAAGTGCTGGTTGACGTCGAAGATCATGCCGTCCTGGCGACGGGTCAGCATCACCGCATTGGGGCTCAGGTGGAACAGCGTGGCGAAACGTTTTTCCGAGTTGATCAGCGCGGCCTCGCGTTCGCGCTGGCGGGTGATTTCGCGGATCACGCCGATCATCTGCGGGCGGCCGTGGCGGTCATGGGTGAGGCTGCCGTTGATCTCCAGCCAATGCAAGGTGCCGTCCGGCCAGCGGATGCGGTGGCGCATGGCCTGGACTACTGGTTCGCCGTTGACCACCGCCTGGAAGGCCTGGCGGGTGCGGGCGCGGTCTTCCTCGGGCAGCAGGTCGAGGTAGTCGATGTCGCTGGGCAGTGGTCGTTGCGGGTCGAAACCGAACAGCGCCTGGGTGCCCCGCGACCAGCTCACCCGGCCGCTCTCGATATCCCAGAGCCACGCCCCGAGGCGGGCGCCGTTTAGCGCAGCGAGCAACTGCGGGGCATTCTGCCAGGCCTGTTCCGATTCCTGGGGATCGGCCGCAGGAATGCGCGGCAGGCGCGGAAAGCGGTTTGCTGATTTGGGCATCGATACCAGACCTTTGGCTTAAAACGCGTCCTTGAGTTGGAAATGCCGAGCTGACGACCGGTCAGGCGGACCCTGCGTGGCTGTCGAGCAGGGCCATGAAGGCCCTCGCCGCATTCGATAGCGTTCGCTCCGTGTGCAAAATGTAGCCTAGCTGGCGCGACAGTTGTATGCCGGGCAAGGCGATGGGTGAGACCTGTTCGTCGAGCATGGTGCGCGGCAGCACGCTCCACGCCAGGCCGATGGAAACCATCATCTTGATGGTTTCCAGGTAATTGGTGCTCATGGCGATGTTCGGTGTCAGGCCCTGGCTTTCGAACAGGCGCTGGACGATGTGGTGGGTGAAGGTGTTGCCGCCGGGGAACACCGCCGGGTGGCGGGCGACGTCGGCCAGGCCGACCTGGCTGTCGCGGGCCAGCGGGTGCTCGGGAGCGGCGACGAAATCCAGGGCGTCGTCCCAGACCGGCACCGCCTTGACCAGGTGATGGGGTTCGGGGGCCAGGGTGATGACCGCGATTTCGGCGCGGCCATGGAGAATCTCATCGTAGGCCGCTTCCGAATCCATGAACTGGATGTCCAGCGCCACCGCTGGGTATTCGCGGGTGAAGGCCCGTAGCAGCGGCGGCAGTCGGTGCAGGCCGATATGGTGGCTGGTGGCCAGGGTCAAACGACCACTCACCTCCCCGCTGAGATTGGTCAGGGCGCGGCGGGTATCATCGAGCACGTTGAGGATCTGGTAGGCACGGGGCAAAAGGGCGCGGCCGGCTTCGGTCAGTGTCACTTCGCGGCCCAGGCGGTCGAACAGGCGCACGTCCAGTTGTTGCTCCAGCCCGGCGATGCGCTTGCTGACCGCAGGTTGTGTCAGGAGCAGGCGCTCGGCGGCGCCGGAGAAACTGCCGGTTTCAGCAATGGCGATAAAGGCGCTGAGGTTGGCGAGGTCCATGTGTTCGAATTCCTGTTGGTTATCCAAAGTATAAAAATTATGAATTTGAGTTATTCAATCTAACCCCATAGCATCGTCCGTACAAGCCAAGGGGTCTTTGGCATAGAAAGACGCTGATGAGGAACAGTCTGATGGCTGGCAAAACGCTCTACGACAAACTCTGGGAAGCCCATGAGGTCAAGCGCCGAGACGACGGCTCGTCCTTGATCTACATCGACCGCCATATCATTCATGAAGTGACGTCGCCCCAGGCCTTCGAAGGCCTGCGCCTGGCCAACCGCAAGCCATGGCGCATCGATGCCAACATCGCCACGCCCGACCACAACGTGCCGACCACGCCAGAGCGCAAGGGTGGCATCGACGCCATCGTCGACCAGGTGTCGCGCCTGCAGGTGCAGACCCTCGATGAAAACTGTGACGAGTACGGCATCGTCGAATTCAAGATGAACGACGAACGTCAGGGCATCGTCCACGTCATCAGCCCCGAGCAAGGCGCCACCTTGCCCGGCATGACCGTGGTCTGCGGCGACTCGCATACCTCGACCCACGGTGCCTTTGGCGCCTTGGCCCACGGCATCGGCACCTCCGAGGTCGAGCACGTGCTCGCCACCCAGTGTCTGGTCGCCAAGAAAATGAAGAACATGCTGGTGCGCGTCGAAGGCCAATTGCCTGCCGGCGTCACCGCCAAGGACATCGTGCTCGCCGTCATCGGCAAGATCGGCACCGCCGGTGGCAACGGCCACGCGATGGAATTCGCCGGCAGCGCCATCCGCGAATTGTCGATGGAAGGCCGCATGACCATCTGCAACATGTCCATCGAAGCCGGTGCCCGTGTCGGCCTGGTCGCCACCGATGCGACGACCGTCGCGTATGTCGAAGGCCGCCCGTATGCGCCGAAAGGCGAGCACTGGGAACGCGCCGTCGAGGCGTGGAAAGACCTGGTCTCCGATGACGATGCGGTGTTCGACACCGTGGTCGAGCTCGACGCCGCCCAGATCAAGCCACAGGTCAGCTGGGGCACCTCGCCCGAGATGGTGCTGGCCGTCGACCAGCGCGTGCCGGACCCGGCTGCCGAGGCCGACCTGGTCAAGCGTGGTTCGATCGAGCGCGCCTTGAAGTACATGGGTCTGAGCGCCAACCAGGCGATCACCGATATCCAGCTGGACCGTGTGTTCATCGGTTCTTGCACCAACTCGCGGATCGAAGACCTGCGCGCCGCCGCCGAAATCGCCAAGGGTCGCAAGGTCGCCGCCACCATCAAGCAGGCCATCGTCGTGCCGGGCTCCGGCTTGGTCAAGGCGCAAGCCGAGCGCGAAGGCCTGGACAAGATTTTCCTCGAGGCTGGTTTCGAATGGCGCGAGCCTGGCTGCTCGATGTGCCTGGCGATGAACCCGGACCGCCTGGAAAGCGGCGAGCACTGCGCCTCCACCTCCAACCGCAACTTCGAGGGCCGTCAGGGCGCCGGTGGTCGTACCCACCTGGTGAGCCCGGCCATGGCCGCCGCCGCCGCGGTGACCGGTCACTTCATCGATGTCCGCGAGTTGATCCAAGGGAGCGCAGCATGAAAGCCTTTACCCAGCACACCGGTCTCGTCGCGCCGTTGGACCGTGCCAACGTCGACACCGATCAGATCATCCCCAAGCAGTTCCTGAAGTCGATCAAACGCACCGGTTTCGGCCCCAACCTGTTCGACGAGTGGCGTTACCTGGATGTCGGCCAGCCGTACCAGGACAACAGCAAGCGCCCATTGAACGAAGATTTCGTGCTCAACCACGCACGTTACCAAGGTGCCAGCGTACTGCTGGCGCGTGAGAACTTCGGTTGCGGTTCGAGCCGCGAACACGCCCCATGGGCGCTGGACGAATACGGTTTCCGTAGCGTCATCGCGCCGAGCTTCGCCGACATCTTCTTCAACAACAGCTTCAAGAATGGCCTGCTGCCGATCATTCTCAGCGATGAGGAAGTCGATGAGCTGTTCAAGCAGGTCGAGGCCAACCCAGGCTACCAGCTGACCATCGACCTGCAGGCCCAGGCCGTGACCCGTCCTGATGGCAAGGTGCTGCACTTCGAGATCGATGCCTTCCGCAAGCACTGCCTGCTCAACGGCCTCGACGACATCGGCCTGACCCTGCAAGACAGCGACGCGATCAAGGCCTTCGAAGGCAAGCATCGCGCCGCGCAGCCCTGGCTGTTTCGGGATGCCTGAAGTTTGTAGTTGATCTTGCTGGCCTCTTCGCGGGCAAGCCCGCTCCCACGGTAAAGTGCTGTCTATAGCATCTGTGTTGCTTCTGTGGGAGCGGGCTTGCCCGCGAAGAGGCCGGTCCTGGCACTGATATTTAAAGGATTGACCCCATGACCAGCACCACCCACACCGACGTGGTCCAGCGCCAGTTCGGCGAACAGGCCAATGCCTATCTCAGCAGCGCCGTGCACGCCCAGGGCAGCGAATTCGCCCTGCTGCAGGCCGAGCTGGCGGGGCAGGGCAGCGCCCGCGTGCTGGACCTGGGGTGTGGTGCAGGTCATGTCAGCTTCCACGTCGCGCCGCTGGTCGCCGAAGTGGTCGCTTACGACCTGTCGCAATCGATGCTCGACGTGGTCGCCGCCGCAGCCGCCGATCGCGGCCTGGGCAATATCACCACCGAATGCGGCGCCGCCGAACGACTGCCGTTCGCCGATGCTTCGTTCGACTTCGTTTTCAGCCGCTACTCGGCGCACCACTGGAGCGACCTGGGCCTGGCCCTGCGCGAAGTGCGCCGGGTGCTCAAGCCCGGTGGCGTGGCCGCCTTCGTCGATGTGATGTCGCCGGGCAGCCCGTTGCTCGACACCTACCTGCAGACCGTGGAAGTACTGCGCGACACCAGCCATGTTCGCGATTACTCTGCCGCCGAGTGGCAGCGTCAGGTCAGTGAAGCCGGCTTGCATGTCCGCAGCCACACGCGCCAGGCACTGCGCCTCGAGTTTTCCAGCTGGGTCGAGCGCATGCGCACCCCCGAGCCGCTGCGCGTGGCCATCCGCCAGTTGCAGCAGGCCATGGGCGAGGAAGTGCGGCAGTATTACAAGATCGAAGCCGACGGCTCGTTCAGTACCGACGTGCTGGTGCTGTGGGCCGAGCGCTAGGTTGTCATCAAAATACAGTTCGGCGTGGTCAGTTGGGCCGCGCTGCTTGAATGGATAGAGGAAAGCATGAGCAAGCAGATTCTGATTCTCCCAGGTGATGGCATCGGCCCGGAAATCATGGCCGAAGCGGTCAAGGTACTGGAGCTGGCCAACGACAAGTTCCAGCTCGGCCTGAGCCTTGCCCACGACGTGATCGGTGGCGCAGCCATCGACAAGCACGGTGTGCCGCTGGCCGACGAGACTTTGGAGCGTGCTCGTCAGGCCGACGCCGTGCTGCTGGGCGCCGTGGGCGGCCCGAAGTGGGACAAGATCGAGCGTGACATCCGCCCTGAGCGCGGCCTGTTGAAAATCCGTTCGCAGCTGGGTCTGTTCGCCAACCTGCGTCCGGCCATCCTCTATCCGCAACTGGCCGATGCTTCGTCGCTGAAGCCGGAAATCGTCTCGGGCCTGGACATCCTCATCGTCCGTGAGCTGACCGGCGGCATCTACTTCGGCGCACCACGCGGTCAGCGCGAACTCGAAGGCGGCGAGCGCCAGGCCTACGACACCCTGCCGTACAGCGAAAGCGAAGTGCGCCGCATCGCCCGCGTCGGGTTCGACATGGCCCGTGTGCGCGGCAAGAAGCTGTGCTCGGTGGACAAGGCCAACGTCCTGGCTTCCAGCCAGCTGTGGCGCGAAGTGGTCGAGGACGTGGCCAAGGACTACCCGGACGTCGAACTGAGCCACATGTACGTCGACAACGCGGCCATGCAACTGGTGCGCGCACCTAAGCAGTTCGATGTGATGGTGACCGACAACATGTTCGGTGACATCCTGTCGGATGAGGCTTCCATGCTCACCGGTTCCATCGGCATGCTGCCTTCGGCCTCGCTGGATGCCAACAACAAGGGCATGTACGAGCCTTGCCACGGTTCGGCACCGGACATCGCCGGGCTGGGCGTCGCCAACCCGCTGGCGACCATCCTGTCGGTGTCGATGATGCTGCGCTACAGCTTCAACCAGCAGGCAGCGGCCGAGGCCATCGAGCAGGCGGTCAGCCTGGTCCTGGACCAGGGCCTGCGTACCGGCGACATCTTCTCGCAAGGGTGCCGCAAGGTAGGTACGCAAGAAATGGGCGACGCAGTAGTCGCAGCGCTGCGGAATCTGTAATCTCTCTGGCCCGCCACCAACATCTCCCGGTGGCGGCCCACTTTTAGCAAAGGTGTAGTTGCGATGAAACGTGTAGGTCTGATCGGTTGGCGCGGCATGGTCGGTTCCGTGCTCATGCAGCGGATGCTGGAGGAGCAGGACTTCGACCTTATCGAGCCGGTGTTCTTCACCACTTCGAACGTAGGTGGCCAAGGCCCGAACGTGGGCAAGGATATCGCTGCGCTCAAGGACGCGTATTCGATTGAAGAGCTCAAGACCCTCGACGTGATCCTGACCTGTCAGGGCGGCGACTACACCAACGAGGTGTTCCCCAAGCTGCGTGAAGCCGGCTGGCAGGGCTACTGGATCGACGCGGCCTCGTCGCTGCGCATGCAGGACGACGCGGTCATCGTGCTCGACCCGGTCAACCGCAAGGTGATCGACCAGCAGCTCGATGCCGGGACCAAGAACTACATCGGCGGCAACTGCACCGTCAGCCTGATGCTGATGGGCCTGGGCGGCCTGTTCGAAGCCGGCCTGGTCGAGTGGATGAGCGCCATGACCTACCAGGCGGCCTCCGGGGCCGGCGCGCAGAACATGCGTGAGCTGATCAAGCAGATGGGCGCTACCCACGCGGCCGTTGCCGATGAGCTGGCCAACCCGGCCAGTGCCATCCTCGACATCGATCGCAAGGTCGCCGAGACCATGCGCGGTGAAGCGTTCCCGACCGAGAACTTCGGCGTACCGCTGGCCGGCAGCCTGATCCCATGGATCGACAAGGAACTGCCGAACGGCCAGAGCCGCGAAGAGTGGAAGGCCCAGGCCGAGACCAACAAGATCCTCGGCCGCTTCAAGAGCCCGATCCCGGTCGACGGTATCTGCGTGCGCATCGGCGCCATGCGTTGCCACAGCCAGGCGCTGACCATCAAGCTGAACAAGGACGTGCCGCTGGCCGACATCGAAGGCCTGATCAGCCAGCACAACCCGTGGGTCAAGCTGGTGCCGAACCAGCGCGAGATCAGCATGCAGGAGCTGACTCCGACCAAGGTGACCGGCACCCTGAACATCCCGGTTGGCCGTCTGCGCAAGCTGAACATGGGTTCCCAGTACCTGGGCGCGTTCACCGTTGGCGACCAACTGCTGTGGGGCGCCGCCGAGCCGCTGCGCCGCATGCTGCGGATCCTGCTGGAGCGTTGATCGTTCCTGCCGCTGCGAAAAGCCCGTGCTGGTGACAGTGCGGGTTTTTTTATGTCGGTGCCGTCCTCTGCGCGGGTAATCCCGCTCCAGGGTCAACGCTGTACGTGTAGGGGCGGGTTGACCCGTGAACAGGCCAGCACAGACAAAACACTACAATCCAAGTAAAGTGCCGCCCCCGCCGTTTCAGCAAAAGGATCTCCTCCATGACCACCCCCTTGGACATCGCCGTCATCGGCGCCACCGGTAGCGTCGGTGAAACCCTGGTACAGATCCTCGAAGAACTGGCGTTCCCCGTCGCCACCCTGCATCTGCTCGCCAGCATGGAATCGGCCGGTAGCAGCGTGATGTTCGCCGGCAAGAAGCTCAAGGTACGCGAGGTCGACAGTTTCGACTTCGGCCAGGTCAAGCTGGCCTTCTTCGCCGCCGGCCCGGCCGTGAGCCGTAGCTTCGCCAGCAAGGCCGAGCAGGCCGGTTGCACGGTCATCGATCTCTCCGGCGGCCTCGACGACGCCCTGGCTGTGGTACCGGAAGCCAATGCCGAGCGCCTTGACGGCGTGCAACTGCCGGCCCGCATCGCCAGCCCCAGCTCCGCCGCCGTGGCCCTGGCCGTAGCGCTGGCGCCGCTCAAGGGGCTGCTGGACATCGAACGGGTACAGGTGATGGCCGCACTGGCGGTTTCTGCCCAGGGCCGCGAGGCGGTCAACGAGCTGGCGCGCCAGACCGCCGAACTGCTCAATGCTCGGCCGTTGGAGCCGCGGTTCTTCGACCGCCAGGTGGCATTCAACCTGTTGCCGCAGGTCGGCGCGGTGGACGAGCTGGGCCACGGCGGCCTGGAACGCCGCCTGGTGGGCGAGCTGCGCGGGCTGCTGGGGCTGGCGGATTTGAAGATTTCCGTCACCTGCATTCAAGTCCCGGTGTTTTTCGGCGATAGCTTCAGTGTGGCGGTGCAGAGCCGTGCGCCGGTCGATCTGGCCGCGGTCAACCAGGCGCTGGACAGCGCCGACAGCCTCGAGCTGGTCGAGCCGGGCGATTATCCGACGCCAGTCGGCGACGCAGTCGGGCAGGACGTGGTCTATGTTGGTCGTGTACGCCATGGCGTCGACGAGCCGGAGCAACTGAACCTCTGGCTGACCACCGACAATCTGCGCAAGGGCGCTGCCCTCAATGCCGTCCAGGTGGCGCAATTGTTGATAAAACACATGGTGTAAAAGATACTGGCGAGCAATTTTGTCCTACACCGTCAGAAGGTGTTTGGCGATCCATACAAGGGAAGAGTCATGCTTCGAATTCGCAAACTGGTTCTAGCCATGGCGGCAGCGTCGGCGCTGTCGTCCGGCATGGCGAACGCCCTGGGGTTGGGTGAGCTGACCCTCAAGTCGGCGCAGAACCAGCCGCTGGATGCCGAGATCGAGCTGCTCGACGTACGCGACCTGCGTACCTCCGAAGTGGCGCCGAGCCTGGCCTCGCCAGAAGAATTCAGCAAGGCCGGGGTGGCCTATCCCAGCTATCTGGAAGACCTGACCTTCACCCCGGTTATCAATCCCAACGGCAAGAGCGTGTTGCGGGTGACCTCCAGCCAGCCGCTGCCGGGTACCGTGGTCAAGTTCCTGGTCCAGGTGATGTGGCCCCAGGGCCGTCTGCTGCGTGACTACAGCGTGCTGCTGGATCAGGCCAAGGCCCAGGGCGAGCAACCGGCGGCGGCCAATGTCGCACCTGCGGTCAGCAGCGGCGCCAGCTATACCACCCAGCGACGCGACACCCTGTGGCAGATCGCTGCGCGCAATGCCAATGGTGGTTCGGTCCAGCAGGCGATGATCGCCATCCAGGCGCTGAACCCCGATGCGTTCATCGGCAACAACATCAACCAGCTGAAGGTTGGCCAGGTGTTACGCCTGCCCGATCAGCAGCAGGTGCAGAGCATTCCCCAAGGCGAAGCCAACCGAGAGGTGGCCGAGCAGTACAGTGCCTGGCGTGAAGGCCGGCGCTTGGGGCCGCGTGCTCGCCAGCTCGACGCTACCCGTCGCGGTGCCGCCGAGGCTGCGCCTTCGCGCATCGCCCAGGGCGACAATCTGCGTCTGGTGAGCCCCGGCAACCAGGCCAAGGCCAACGATGCCAAGGCGCTCAACGACCAATTGGCCGTCGCCCAGGAAAGCCTGGACACCAGCCGTCGCGACAACGAAGAACTCAAAAGTCGCATGAGCGACCTGCAAAGCCAGCTGGACAAGCTGCAGCGCCTCATCGAGCTGAAAAACGACCAGCTGGCGCGCCTGGAAGCGCAGGGCGCCGCCGACGGCACTCCGGCTGCCGCGCCAGCTGCTCCTGACGCAGCGCAGTCGCCTGCCACGGCTGCGGAGCCGGTGGTCGAGCCCGCGCCGGCTGCAGTTGATACTGCGCCGGCAACGCCAGCCGGTGCTGATCAGGCGGCTGGCGACAAGCAGCCTGGCGCGCTCGACGACCTGCTCGGCAATCCACTGCTGCTGGGCCTGATCGCAGGCTCTGCAGTACTGGCGCTGTTGCTGTTGATTCTGCTGCTGATGCGCAAGCGCAAGGCCGAGCAGGAAGCCGAGAAGCACCTGCGCATGGCCCGTGAGCTGGCCGAGGAAAACCAACGTGCCCCGGACTTCGACCTGCCGCCGAGCAGCTTCGAGGGCGTGGAGGTGTCGGCCCCGAGCGTGACCCTGTCGCCAGCCGTGGTCGCCGCTTCCGCCGCCGCAGCTGCGGCGGCGGAGAAGCCGGTCGCTCCAGCCCCTGTGGTAGCGCCGCAACCGCTGGCCGAGCCGCAAGCAGAGGTCGATCCGATCGCCGAACTGCTTGCCGAAGTCGACCAGAGCATCGCCGCTGGCCGCCTGAACCACGCAGCCGACCTGCTTGAGGCGGCAGTTGCCGCCGAGCCCGAGCGCGACGACCTGCGTTTGAAACTCATGGACGTGTATGCGCGCCAGGGTGATCACAGTGGTTTCGTCGAGCAGGAGCGCAAGCTGCCTGCCAGCGAGGCCAATGTCGCCCAGGTCGACGATCTCAAGAGCCGCTACCCGGCCATGCTCGGCCTGGCTGCCGCAGGCCTGGGCGCCGCCGCGCTGGCGGCGGAAATGGACGAGCAATACGTTCAGGACCTGCTGCAGGACGAGGCACCGGCTGCCCCCGAAACCGCCCAGGAGCCTGAGCCGCAATCGCAGCCAGAGCCCGAAGAGGTAGCCCAGGCGCCAGCCCCGGAGGTCGACGACCTGGACAGCGCCTTCGACCTGAGCCTGGACGACGACCTGCCGCTGGATACTGCCGTCGAGGCACCGCTGCTCGACGACATTTCGCTGGATCAGCCGCTGGCCGAGGAGGCGCCGGTGGTTGCGCCTGCCGAGCCGGAAACCGACGCCGACGCCGATTTCGAAACTCTGCTGGCCCAGGCCGAGTCGCCAGCAGTGGATGACCTTGCCGACTTCGACCTGGACATGGGCGAGCCTGCTGCTGCGGCTCCGGCCGAGGTCGAGGAGCCGGTGGACGTGGCTGCCGAGCTTGCTGCCTTTGACGCCATGCCGGAGTTCGACCCGATCTCCGAGCTGGAGCTGCCGGAGGACTTCGACCTGTCGCTGTCGCTGGACGACGATTCGCCGGCGGCAAAGAACTTCGCCTCGGAACTGGACGACGTCAACGCCGAGCTCGACAAGCTGTCGCAGAACCTCGAAAGCCCGTCGCTGGAGCCGCAGTTCACCGCCGAGGACGCTGCAGCGGAGCCCGAGCCACTGGATGACCTGGACTTCGATTTCTTCTCCGGCACCGACGAAGTGGCGACCAAGCTCGACCTGGCGCGCGCCTACATCGACATGGGCGACCATCAGGGCGCCCGCGACATCCTCGACGAAGTGGTCAAGGATGGCGACGACACCCAGCGCCAGGAAGCCGAGGACATGCTGTCCCGGCTGGTTTGAACCAATCGGCAGCTCGGTCGTTGTGGGAGCGGCCTTGCGTCGCGATAGGGCCGCAGGGCGGCCCCAGCGATATTGGCTGCATGGCTGAAACCCTGGGGCCGCCTTGCGGCCCTATCGCGACGCAAGGCCGCTCCCACAGCCCAACACGGCTGCCGTTGTCGTTATAATCCCGCCATTGCGTATCACCCACAGGTTTCACGTTCTTGGACATCATCGACACCGCCACCACCGAATCGGCCGCCGAAGGCTTCACCCGCATCGCCCTGGGCGTGGAGTACAAGGGCTCGCGCTACCGCGGCTGGCAACGCCAGGCCAGCGGCGTGCCGAGCGTCCAGCAGGCCCTGGAGCAAGCCCTGTCGAAGGTCGCCAACGAGCCTATCAGCGTGGTTTGTGCCGGCCGCACCGATGCCGGCGTGCACGGCTGTGGCCAGGTCGTGCACTTCGACACCCGCGCCCTGCGCGACGAGCGCGCCTGGACCCTGGGCAGCAACTTCAACCTGCCACACGATATCAGCGTGGTCTGGGCGCGGCCGATGCCCGCCGACTTCCATGCGCGCTTCAAGGCCACCGCCCGGCGCTACCGCTACGTCATCTACAACGACCCGATCCGCCCGGCGCACCTGGCCGAGGAGGTCACCTGGAATCACCGTCCGTTGGATGTCGAACGCATGGCCGAAGCGGCCCGGTATCTGCTTGGCACCCATGACTTCAGTGCCTTCCGTGCCAGCCAGTGCCAGGCCAAGTCGCCGATCAAGCATATCCACCACCTGCGCGTCACCCGCCATGGCCGCATGATCGTGCTCGACGTGCGCGCCACGGCGTTCCTCCATCACATGGTGCGCAACATCGCCGGCGTGCTGATGACCATCGGTGCCGGCGAGCGGCCAGCCAGCTGGGCGCGCGAGGTGCTCGAGGGGCGCAACCGCCGCGAGGGCGGGGTGACCGCGCACCCTTACGGCTTGTACCTGGTGCAGGTGGAATATCCCGAGGCTTTCGAGCTACCGAGCCGTTACATCGGCCCACACTTTCTTACAGGCTATGAAGCCCTGGCCGACTGACGCTGCCGGGGGCTTTTGCTAACATCCGGCCTTTCTCCAGAAACTCAGGGTTTGCAGTCCATGAGCAACGTTCGCAGCAAGATCTGCGGGATCACCCGCATCGAAGACGCCCTGGCCGCGGCCGACGCCGGGGCCGATGCCATCGGCTTCGTCTTCTATGCCAAGAGCCCGCGAGCCGTGGACGTACGCCAGGCGCGGGCGATCATCGCCGAGTTGCCGCCGTTCGTGACCACCGTGGGCCTGTTCGTCAACGCTTCGCGTTGCGAGCTCAACGAGATTCTCGAAGTGGTGCCGTTGGACCTGCTACAGTTCCACGGCGACGAAACCCCTGCCGATTGTGAAGGCTTTCATCGCCCCTGGATCAAAGCCTTGCGGGTGCGCCCCGGTGACGACCTGGAGGCCGCCTGCCAGCTGTATGCCGGCGCCCAGGGGGTGTTGCTGGATACCTTCGTGGCGGGGGTGCCTGGTGGTACCGGCGAGGCCTTCGACTGGTCGCTGGTGCCCGCCGGCCTAAGCAAGCCTGTGATTCTCGCCGGCGGCCTGTCGGCGGCCAACGTCGGTCAGGCGATCGCCCAGGTCCGGCCATACGCCGTGGATGTGAGCGGCGGCGTGGAGCAGAGCAAGGGCATCAAGGATGCCGCGAAGATTGACGCATTCATCCGTGCGGTGAAACAGGCGTGAGGGCAGATGTGACGGCTGGCGGCGCGCCATCGTCCATAGCTATCGCAGCCCTGCGGGGCAGTCGCCGGCACGCCGTGCGGCACAGAACACCATTGACGACGACGCGGTACGCAGGCAGCCCCTGTGGTCGGGTCGTCATCGTTTCATAGAAGAATTTGAGCTCAAGGGCAGGGCATGGCCGGCCAGACCGGTCCCCGCCCGCCGATACTGGAGAAATAAAGCATGAGCAACTGGTTGGTCGACAAACTGATTCCATCGATCATGCGTTCCGAGGTGAAGAAGAGCTCGGTGCCAGAAGGCCTGTGGCACAAGTGCCCAGCCTGCGAAGCCGTGCTGTATCGTCCGGAGCTGGAAAAGACCCTGGATGTTTGCCCCAAGTGCAACCACCACATGCGCATCGGCGCACGTGCCCGCATCGACATCTTCCTGGATGCCGAAGGCCGCGCCGAACTCGGTGCCGAGCTCGAGCCGGTCGACCGTCTGAAGTTCCGTGACGGCAAGAAGTACAAGGATCGCCTGGTCGGCGCGCAGAAGCAGACTGGCGAAAAAGACGCCCTGATTTCCATGAGCGGCACCCTGATGGGCATGCCGATCGTGGTCAGCGCCTTCGAGTTCTCGTTCATGGGTGGCTCGATGGGCGCCGTCGTTGGCGAGCGTTTCGTTCGCGCCGCCAACTACGCGCTGGAAAACCGCTGCCCGATGGTCTGCTTCTCGGCCTCCGGTGGTGCGCGCATGCAGGAAGCGCTGATCTCGCTGATGCAGATGGCCAAGACCTCGGCCGTGCTGGCACGCCTGCGCGAAGAGGGAATTCCGTTCATCTCCGTGCTGACCGACCCGGTCTACGGCGGTGTTTCCGCCAGCCTGGCGATGCTCGGTGACGTCATCGTCGGCGAGCCGAAGGCGCTGATCGGCTTCGCTGGCCCGCGGGTTATCGAGCAGACCGTGCGTGAAAAACTGCCAGAAGGCTTCCAGCGCAGCGAGTTCCTCCTGGAGCATGGCGCCATCGACCTGATCATCTCCCGTGGCGAGCTGCGCCCACGCCTGGCCCGCCTGCTGGCCCAGATGACCGGCCAGGCAACGCCTGAACAGGCCCGCGAGGCGGCTGCGGTCGCGTGATGACACAGCTCAGCCCACGTACGCTCGGTGAGTGGCTCGCCTACCTCGAGCAGTTGCACCCATCGGCCATCGACATGGGGCTGGAGCGTTCGCAGAAGGTGCTTGCCCGGCTGGCGCTGGGCAAGCTCGCGCCGCGTGTGGTCACCGTGACCGGGACCAATGGCAAGGGCTCGACCTGTGCCTTCGTCGCCTCGATGTTGCGTGCCCAGGGGCTCAAGGTCGGTGTCTACAGCTCGCCGCACCTGCTGCGCTATAACGAACGTGTGCTCATCGACGGCCAGGAGGCCAGCGATGAAAAGCTGTGCGAAGCGTTCGCTGCCGTCGAGGCGGCGCGCGGCGAAATCTCCTTGACCTACTTCGAGATGGGGACCCTGGCGGCGTTCTGGCTGTTCGAACGTGCCGGGCTCGACGCCGTGGTGCTCGAAGTCGGCCTGGGCGGACGCCTGGATACCGTGAACGTGATCGATGCCGACCTGGCCCTGGTGACCAGTGTCGGTGTCGACCATGTCGATTACCTGGGTGACACCCGCGAGCGGGTCGCCTTCGAGAAGGCCGGTATCTTCCGTCAGGGCAAGCCTGCCTTGTGCGGTGATCTCGATCCACCCCAGCCACTGCTGGACAAGGCCGCCGAATTGGCGGCGCCGCTGTTCCTGCGGGGGCGGGATTTCGACCTGGCCAGCACCGATCGATACTGGCAGTGGCGCGGGGTGGGCGCCGATGGCGTGGTGGTCGAGCTGCATGACCTGCCGTTGCTCGACCTGCCGATGGAAAACGCCGCCCTGGCCCTGCAGGCCTACCTGCTGATGGGCCTGCCTTGGGATGCCGGGCAACTGCGCCAGGCGCTGCTCGATACCCGCATCACTGGCCGCCTCGACCGCCGCACGGTGCCCTGGCAGGGCAAGGCCGTGCAGTTGTTGCTGGATGTCGGGCACAACCCACATGCCGCCGACTACCTGGCCCGTCGCCTGGCCGCCCGGCCGCCCAAGGGTCGCCGCCTGGCGGTGTTCGGGTTGCTGGCCGACAAGGATCTGGCTGGTGTGCTCGCGCCGCTGCAGGGTCTGGTCGACGAGTGGGCCGTGGCGCCGCTGGACACACCTCGTAGCAGACCTGCCGGCGAACTGGCCCAAGCCTTGACGAACCTGGGCGCGGCGGTGAAGTCTTATGCCAGTGTCGACGCAGCGCTGGAAGGGCAATGCGCGCAGGCAACCGAGGATGACCAGATCCTGCTGTTCGGTTCGTTTTTCTGTGTCGCCGAGGCGTTGCAATGGCTCGAGCGGCAGGCCCCGGAGGGTGGAGTAGATGGCAGTGCTGGATAAAGGGATTAAGCAGCGCATGGTCGGTGCGTTGGTGCTGGTGGCGCTGGCGGTGATTTTCCTGCCGATGCTGTTCACCCGCGAGGACGAGATGCGCCAGGTGCAGGTCGACGCCGCCGAGGCCCCGGCCATGCCGAGCCTGCCCGAGGTCAAGGTGGAACAGGTAGCCGTGCCTGAACCGCAGCCGTTGCCGGAGCCTGTGCAGGAGCAGCCGGAGCAGTCGCCCGTGGTGATCAACGAGTCTTCGGCGCGGCCAGCCACGCCAAGCCAGCCGATCACGCCGTCGCCGCAGACCCAGGCGCAATCCCAGGCTCAACCCAAAGCGCAAACTCCGCTGCCGACCCCGGCGCCTGCCGCCAAACCGGCCACCGCGCCAACTGCAGCGGCCAGTGCTGCGGCGCCATCGAAAATCGACGCCAATGGCCTGCCGGTGAGCTGGTCGATCCAGCTGGCCAGCCTGTCCAACCGTGCCGGTGCCGACAACCTGCAGAAAACCCTGCGTAGCCAGGGTTACAACGCCTATATCCGTTCCGCCGGCGGCATGAACCGGGTGTACGTGGGGCCACTGATCGAGCGCGCCGAGGCCGAGCGCCTGCGCGATGTGATCAACCGCCAGCAGAACCTCAAGGGTTTCGTGGTGCGCTTCCAGCCTGAGCGCGGCTGAGCAAGGGCAGGGTGGCTTTGTGCTGCGGGCCCCGGATCCTGGGGCCGCTTCGCGCCCCAATCGCGACACAAGGCCGCTCCCACCAAGGCAATTCAAGCTCTCGCTAATCCGCCTGACATTCCGCTTACCCACAGCCCGCCGCTCTGGTAAAATGCGCCGCCTCAAACGTCTGCAGGCAGCACCGTGGCATTTACCCTGGTTGATTGGGCGATCATCGCGATCATCGCCGTCTCCACACTGATCAGTCTCAAGCGCGGTTTCGTCAAGGAAGCCTTGTCGCTGCTCATCTGGATCATTGCCGGCGCCGTTGCCTGGATGTTCGGCGGCTCGCTCTCGGTGTACCTTGAGAGCTATATCCAGACGCCGTCGATGCGCACCATCGCCGGCTGCGCCATTCTTTTCGTCGCCACCCTGCTGGTGGGGGCCATGCTCAATTTCCTCATCGGCGAGCTGATCCGCGTGACCGGGTTGTCCGGCACCGATCGCTTCCTCGGCATGGCCTTCGGCGCCGCGCGTGGGGCCTTGCTGGTGGTGGTGGCCGTGGGCCTGCTCAGCCTGGGCCCGGTGCAACAGGACAGCTGGTGGCAGGAGTCTCGCCTGATACCACAATTTCTATTGGTAGCCGACTGGTCGAAAAACCTCATTCTGGGGTTCACCAGCCAGTGGTCCAGTGGGGCGATCAGCACTCCGGCTGATCTTCCGTTCAAGGAACAGTTGCTCGGGCCAGCCCGGCCTTGAGCGCTTTTCACTCAAGTTTCATCAAAGTAGGGGTTGCGTCGCATGTGTGGCATCGTCGGTATCGTCGGTAAGTCGAACGTCAATCAGGCGCTGTATGACGCGCTTACGGTCCTCCAGCACCGCGGCCAGGACGCTGCCGGTATCGTGACCAGCCACGACGGCCGGTTGTTCCTGCGCAAGGATAATGGCCTGGTGCGCGATGTCTTCCAGCAGCGCCACATGCAGCGCCTGGTGGGCCACATGGGTATCGGCCACGTGCGCTACCCGACCGCTGGCAGCTCGACCTCGGCCGAGGCCCAGCCGTTCTACGTCAACTCGCCATATGGCATCACCCTGGCGCACAACGGCAACCTGACCAATGTCGAGCAGTTGGCCAAGGAGATCTACGAGTCCGACCTGCGCCACGTCAACACGAACTCCGACTCCGAAGTGCTGCTCAACGTGTTCGCCCACGAGCTGGCCGTGCGCGGCAAGCTGCAGCCGACTGAGGAAGACGTGTTCGCTGCCGTGTCCCACGTCCACAGCCGCTGCGTGGGCGGCTATGCGGTCGTGGCGATGGTCACCGGCTACGGCATCGTCGGTTTCCGTGACCCCAACGGCATCCGCCCGGTGGTGTTCGGCCAGCGCCACACCGACGAAGGCGTGGAATACATGATCGCCTCCGAGAGCGTCGCCCTCGACGTGCTCGGCTTCACCCTGATCCGCGACCTGGCGCCGGGCGAAGCGGTGTACATCACCGAGGAAGGCCAGCTGTACACCAAGCAGTGCGCCGAGAGCCCGAAACTGCAGCCGTGCATCTTCGAGCACGTCTACCTGGCCCGTCCGGACTCGATCATGGACGGTGTGTCGGTGTACAAAGCGCGCCTGCGCATGGGCGAGAAGCTCGCCGAGAAGATCCAGCGCGAGCGGCCGAACCATGACATCGACGTGGTCATCCCAATTCCGGACACCAGCCGCACCGCGGCCCTGGAACTGGCCAACCACCTGGGTGTGAAGTTCCGCGAGGGCTTCGTCAAGAACCGCTACATCGGCCGTACCTTCATCATGCCGGGCCAGGCCGCGCGCAAGAAATCGGTACGCCAGAAGCTCAACGCCATCGAGCTGGAGTTCCGCGGCAAGAACGTCATGCTGGTCGACGACTCGATCGTGCGCGGCACCACCTGCAAGCAGATCATCCAGATGGCTCGCGAAGCTGGCGCCAAGAACGTCTACTTCTGCTCCGCAGCCCCTGCGGTGCGTTACCCCAACGTCTACGGCATCGACATGCCGAGCGCTCACGAACTGATCGCCCACAACCGCACCACCGATCAGGTGGCCGAGTTGATCGGCGCCGACTGGCTGGTCTACCAGGACCTGCCGGACCTGATCGAATCGGTCGGTGGCGGCAAGATCAAGATCGAGCACTTCGATTGCGCGGTGTTCAATGGTGAATACGTCACCGGCGACATCGACGAAGCCTACCTCGATCGCATCGAGCAGGCCCGTAACGACCTGGCCAAGGTCAAGAACCAGGCGGTCAGCGCGATCATCGACCTCTACAACAACTGATTTAGGGAGCGACGGCATGACGGATCAATGGGATGCCGGGCGACTGGACAGTGACCTCGAGGGTGTCGGTTTCGACACCCTGGCGGTGCGCGCCGGTCAGTACCGTTCACCGGAGGCCGAGCACAGCGAAGCGCTGTTCCTGACCTCCAGCTATGTGTTCCGCACCGCGGCCGATGCCGCTGCGCGCTTCGCAGGCGAAACGCCGGGCAACGTCTACTCGCGCTACACCAATCCCTCGGTGCGCGCCTTCGAGGAGCGCCTGGCGGCCATGGAAGGTGCCGAGCAGGCCGTGGCCACCTCCACCGGCATGGCCGCGTTGTTGGCCGTGGTGATGTCGTTGTGCAGCGCTGGCGATCACGTGCTGGTCTCGCAGAGCGTGTTCGGCTCGACCATCAGCCTGTTCGAGAAGTACTTCAAGCGCTTCGGCGTGGAAGTGGACTACGTGCCCCTGACCGACCTGGCTGGTTGGGAAAAGGCCATCAAGGCCAACACCAAGCTGCTGGTCGTCGAGTCGCCCTCCAACCCGCTGGCCGAGCTGGTCGACATCGCCGCCTTGAGCGAAATCGCCCATGCCCGTGGCGCCATGCTGGTGGTCGACAACTGCTTCAGCACCCCGGCGTTGCAACAGCCGCTCAAGCTCGGCGCCGACATCGTCTTCCACTCGGCGACCAAGTTCATCGATGGCCAGGGCCGTTGCATGGGCGGCGTGGTGGCTGGTCGTGCGGAGCAGATGAAAGAAGTGGTGGGCTTCCTGCGCACCGCCGGGCCGACGCTCAGCCCGTTCAACGCCTGGATCTTCACCAAGGGCCTGGAGACGCTCAAGCTGCGCATGCGTGCTCACTGCGAGAGCGCTCAGTTGCTGGCCGAGTGGCTGGAGCAGCAGGAAGGCGTGGAGAAGGTGCACTACGCCGGTTTGCCGAGCCATCCGCAGCACGAGCTGGCCAAGCGCCAGATGAGCGGTTTCGGCGCGGTGGTGAGCTTCGAGGTCAAGGGTGGCAAGGAAGGCGCCTGGCGCGTCATCGATGCCACGCGGATGATCTCGATCACTACCAACCTGGGTGACAGCAAGACCACCATCGCCCACCCGGCCACCACCTCCCACGGCCGTCTGTCGCCGCAGGAGCGTGAGGCCGCGGGCATTCGCGACAGCCTCATCCGCGTCGCCGTCGGCCTGGAAGACGTGGCCGACCTGCAGGCGGACCTGGCACGCGGCCTGGCTGCTTTGTGATGGAACTCAAGGGTGGCGGGCCGGGCCATAACGGCCGGGTAGCCCTGGTCACCGGTGCCGCGCGCGGCATCGGCCTGGGCATCGCCGCCTGGCTGATCTGCGAGGGTTGGCAGGTGGTGCTCAGCGACCTGGATCGCCCACGTGGGGCCAAGGTGGCCAAGGCGCTGGGTGAAAACGCCTGGTTCGTCAGCATGGATGTCGCCGACGAGGCGCAGGTCAGTGCCGGGGTGTCCGAGGTGCTTGGCCAGTTCGGTCGCCTGGATGCGCTGGTGTGCAATGCCGCCATCGCCAATCCGCACAACCATACCCTCGAAAGCCTGAGCCTGGCGCAATGGAATCGGGTGCTGGCGGTCAACCTCAGCGGCCCGATGTTGCTGGCCAAGCATTGTGCGCCTTATCTACGTGCGCACAATGGTGCCATCGTCAACCTGACCTCGACCCGGGCCCGCCAGTCGGAACCGGACACCGAGGCCTATGCGGCGAGCAAGGGCGGCCTGGTGGCCTTGACCCATGCGCTGGCCATGAGCCTTGGCCCGGAGATCCGGGTCAATGCGGTGAGCCCAGGCTGGATCGATGCCCGCGACCCATCGCAGCGGCGTGCCGAGCCGCTGACCGAGGCCGATCATGCCCAGCATCCGGCGGGCAGGGTAGGGACCGTGGAAGATGTCGCGGCCATGGTCGCCTGGTTGCTGTCGCGCCAGTCGGGGTTCGTGACCGGTCAGGAGTTCGTGGTGGACGGCGGTATGACTCGCAAGATGATCTACAGCTGAGAAGAGGGACCGAAAGGTCCCTTTTTCATTTTGGTCTTTTTTGCCCTTTTTGAAAAAAAATTCAATGGGGGTATTGACTTAGCTTCGGCACCTGCGTAAATTTCGCGGCCTCAGCGAAGCAAACGCAACAAGCAACATCGCGAGGGTGATTAGCTCAGCCGGGAGAGCATCTGCCTTACAAGCAGAGGGTCGGCGGTTCGATCCCGTCATCACCCACCACTTCCTGAGATGTTCCTGACCTGGGACGCTTCGAAAGAAGTTTTCTGGCAGAGAGGAACCGGATGCAAGTCCATATGCGCAGCGGTAGTTCAGTCGGTTAGAATACCGGCCTGTCACGCCGGGGGTCGCGGGTTCGAGTCCCGTCCGCTGCGCCACTTTTAGTAACAGATGGGTGCCTGGCACCGGTCTGAGACCAAAAGGCAACCATGCCTGAGGTCGATCCCAGTTTCAATCGGGCGCAAGCCTGAACGATACGCAGCGGTAGTTCAGTCGGTTAGAATACCGGCCTGTCACGCCGGGGTCGCGGGTTCGAGTCCCGTCCGCTGCGCCATCTTCGCCTCGAGGTCCCATGAACACCTCGAAGCAACGAAAAGAGCGAACAACGTTCGCTTTTTTTGTGCCTCCCGCCACTGCATGGCGGAGCAGGTCCAGGTTTCAAACGGGCGCAAGCCCGAGCGATACGCAGCGGTAGTTCAGTCGGTTAGAATACCGGCCTGTCACGCCGGGGGTCGCGGGTTCGAGTCCCGTCCGCTGCGCCATCTTCGCATCGAGGCCATGAACACCTCGAAGCAACGTAAAAAGCGACCTTAGGGTCGCTTTTTGCGTTTCTGGTCTGCAGCAAACCCCAGACTTTTACAAGATGCTGACACACTCTTAACCTAACGACGGTTCCCGTGCTGCGTGCTGTGTTGCACAATAGGCACCCTTCGACTTATCCGGAATTCGCAATGACCAGATCATCCGTCTTTGGTGCGCTCGGGCTGGCCCTGGTGCTGGCGGGCGTGACCGGTTGCTCCTCGAAAAAAGCCGCCATCTACGAGCACGAGAACTTCGATGACTCGGGTACCTTCTCGCGCAGTTTCCCAGTCACCGACGCCGGCTCGTGCGAGGCGGCGCGCCGTGCATTGCTCAGCCAGGGCTACATCATCACCAACAGTGGCCCCAATCAGGTTGCCGGCAACAAGAGCTTCCAGCAGAACAGCGAAAACCACCTGCAGATCAGCTTCAACGTCACCTGTGCGCCGGATGTGAGCGACGACCAGCGTTCCACCATGTTCGCCAACGCCTTGCAGGACCGCTACAGCCTCAAGAAGTCGAACACCTCGGCCAGCCTTGGTGTGGGGGTGCTCGGTTCGGTGTCGATGCCGATCGGCTCCAGTGACGACTCCATGGTCAAGGTGGCCAGCGAGACGGTGACTGCGGCGCAGTTCTATGACCGGTATTTCGCCCTCGTCGAGAGTTACCTGCCCAAGCCGAAGAAAGTGAAGAAGGCCAAGGCGCAAGCGCCCAAGGTCGAGCCGGCCGCGCCAGCGCTGGGTTTGCCGGAGCAGGCTTCCGCAGCGCCGGTGGTACTTGCGCCTGCGCCAACCCCAGTCGCTACCCCTGAGCCTGCACCCGCAGCTGTGGTCCAAACCGCGCCAGCAGCGGCCCCTGTCGCCGAAGCGGCGCCTGCGGCGGTTGCCGCTGCCAATGAAGCGGCCAGCGCGCCGGTGGTCGATGACAGCCAAGGGTCGCAGCCGATAGCGCCGCCTGCGGAGTCTGCGCCGATTCAGGTGCAGTCGCAGGAGGTGCAGGCCACCGAGACCAGCGAGACGGTCGAGAGCACGCCTTCTACGCCCTGATTGGGCCTGGTTGGCGGCCACATGACCTGTAACAGATAGGCGGCGATAACTTCCTGAACACCTGCTACGTTTACCACTCATACGCTTGTCATCATTCCTTCATCCCGCCTGCTTAGGTTGGGGGCAGAACTTACGAAGACACATGAGAAACGAGGACGCAGGACAATGGATGAATATCAGGAAGAGCTGCTCGAGGACCACGCCTACGAGCTCGATCCCCCGGAACCGGCAGACGACGCCACCGAGCTTTAGCCCACCCGCCGCTGGTTGCGGCGGTACTCCCCCGGTGTGAGGCCGGTCCAGCGCTTGAACGCGCGCTGGAAGGCCTCCGCCGAAGCAAACCCCAACAAATACGCAATCTCGCCAAAGGCCAGTTCCGTTTCGCGGATATAGGTCTCGGCAAGGTCGCGGCGCGTGTCGTTCAGCAATTCGCGGAATCCAGTGCCTTCTTCGGCCAGCTTGCGTCGCAGGGTCCAGGTGGGCAATTGCAGGTGGCGCGCCACTTCTTCCAGGTCCGGCTCGCGGCCGCCATTGAGCAGCGGGCCGAGCAGGTGGGTGATGCGTTCGCCCAGGCTACGCACCCGGGTACGCTGGGCCATCTCGGCCTCGCACAGGTGCAGCAGGTGCTGCCAGGTGCTGGGGCAGTGGCGTGGGTTGGCGATGTCCAGGGCGGCTCGCCCCAGGCGCACCTGGTTGCCTTCGGCGGCGAAGTGCACGGCGCTGCTGCACAGTGGCTGGTAGCGGGCGGCATAGCTCGGCGCATCGAACTCGATGTCCAGGCGTTCGGCCTGCAGGGGCTGGCCTGCGAGGTCCGACAGTTGGGCCAGCCAGCCGGCCAGGAGGGACTCGACCACGAAGCGATTGTAGGCGTTGTACGGGCTGATCGAGTAAAAGCGCAGCCAGGCGCCCTGGGCGTCTTCGTGATAGCTCGACTGGCCCCGGTAGTTGGCTGCGTACAGCGGCTCGAAGCGCAGCAGGGCTTGTGCGGCGTCGCCGACCGTGGGGGCCTGAGACGCCGTCACTCCGGCCAGGCCGGCGTGGGCCAGGCGGCTGTGATGGCCCATGTGCAAGCCCAGGGCCGGTTCGCCGGCAAGTTCGATGGCGGCATGCCCCAGGTGCATGTAGCGGGGGATCGACAACCGTGCTCCGGCCTCGGCCAGGCGCGCCTCGCTCAGGCCGTAGCGGCGCAGCAGCGGTAGTGGGTCGTGGCCGAGCTCGCTCAGGGCGGCCGCCAGCGGTTGTACGAAGCCTACCGAAAGGTCGCCCAGGCGCACACGGGGGCGGGGCATCGCGCTACAGCCACAGGTTGAGCAGGCGCGCGCCCTGGCTGGGCGGCCCGCGAGCAGTTCACCGGCCTGGTAGGCGAAGCCCTGGCCGTCGCTGCCCTGTTCCCAGAACTGCCCACGCATGAATACGCTCATGCTGGTCACCCCGAGCGAGGGCGGCTGGGTCAGTCGTTCCCAGGCCGCCTGCTCGCTGACCTCTCCGCGTTGCACGCCCAGTCGCTCGGCCGCACCTTGGTGGCGGTTGCCGCGCCAGGGTGCCTGCCAGCTGCCCTTGCCGCTGAGAAACACCGGGTTGGCGATCAACTGCACCGACTGTTGCGTCAGTTGCTGTTGGTTCTGCGGATACCAGCTGTCGCTGCCGACCAGCACGCCAAGGCGTCCGGCGGGTGTATCGAGCACCTGCAACGGGTGCTTGTGGCCAGCATGGATATAGCGGCGCATTTCGCTCTCCGGGAACTGCTGGTGCTGGGGTTGGCCGAGCAACGAGCCATCGCTGGCGAACACCAGGCTGCTGTTGAACAGCGGGCCGCTGCCGGCATGCAGTACGCCATTGTCGACATAGGGCGCGGGCAGCACGATCGAACCTGCCACCAGCGTCACGCCGAATTCCTTGGCCAGGCCGCCGAACAACTGCTGGTAGTCGCTGGCCATCTGTTGCGCCTTCATGCGCAGGTGGGCGTCGGCGCGCCGGTCGTCACCCCTGGCGCCGAGCATCGCCAGGCCATAGCGCAGTGGGTTGCTCAACTCCAGCCACTGCTCGGCCTCGCGGCTATGGGTGACCTGGTACAGCTCTTTCTTCTCGCCCCGCGCCCATAACCAGGTGCCGATGTGTTCCGGCAGCACTACCACCGTGCGCGGCCCCACCAGCCCTTGCGCGCGGGCCTGTTCCAGGTAGGCGGCGAGCTTGCGGTGCAAGCGTTGCAGGTTCTGGTAGTCGCTGGGGTAGAGCAGCGGTTCGACCCCCAGCAGGTTGCCACGCTCGCCGGGCACGCCGTGGTTGATCGCCAGCGCGATGCGCAGGTCGGACAGGTAGTGGCCTTCCGGGCGCTGCTGGGTCCAGAAGCCATAGCCGCACAGAGCGGCGATCATCACCAGCGCCAGGGCGCTTGCCAAAAGTTTTCGCATGGAGCTTCGGTATTCGCTGAAAATGTGATGGGCCAGGCGATAGCGCGGGCCGACGTCGGGCATTCTGTCACGATATCCCGGGCGGCGGCGAATGCTCGGCGCCAAGGCTTTGCTCAAGGTGCTGTTGGCTAGGCTAGCCAAAGGTGGGCAAGCTTCGGTTCCGAACGCTCAAACAGGAGTAGTGCCCGGTGCGGCAACCTGGGCAGGCTCGCGCGGCGCCAGCTTGTCGATGATCTGCCGGGCCAGGGCATGATAGAGCGACACAGGCGAGATCCAGCCGGAAATCGCCGCGGCCAGCAAGGTGACGGCCAGCATCGGGATGGCCAGGTCCGGGCTGTGGGTCAGTTCCAGTACGATCACCGAGGCCGTCAATGGCGAGCGCGTCACGCCGGCAAGGTAGGCACCCATGCCCAGCAATGCGCAGGCTTGTGGGTCGACATCGGGCAGCCAGGCCAGCAACGGTGCGAAGGCTGCCCCGATGCTCAAGGAAGGTGAGAAAAGCCCACCGGGGATGCCGGAAAGATAGGAGACGACATTGGCCAGGAACTTCCAGGCCAGGAAGTCCGCGTCGGTGATCGGCTTTGCTTCGAGCAGTGCGCGGGTTTCTTCGTAGCCGGTGCCGAACACGTGGTTGCCGGATATCACCCCCAGCACGGCCAGCAACAGCCCGCAAATGGCAGCGAAACGCACGGGATAACGCCCGCGTATCGCCGCCATGCGGCCCAGGATCCCGCGGTCACTGGGTAGCACTAGCTTGGCGTAGAAACCACCCAGCAACCCGCCCAGCACCGCGCAGGCCGGCACCACGCTCCAGCCCCAGCCTTCGGGCATGCGGCCGCTGATCTGGCCGAAATAGGCGTAGTGCCCCATCAGCCCCAAGGTGACCACGCCGCCGATCAGCACCGCCGTCAGTACCAGGCCGCTGAAGCGTTGTTCGAAGGTGCGGCTCAATTCTTCGATGGCGAACACTACGCCCGCCAGTGGCGTGTTGAACGCTGCGGCGATGCCGGCGGCGCCCCCTGCGAGGATCAGCCCGGCGACGGTACGCCGCCCGTGCAGGCCCAGGCGGCGGCCGAAGGTGTAGAGCACCGCAGCGCCGATGTGCACGGTCGGGCCTTCGCGGCCGACCGATCCCCCTACCAGCAGGGCGCCGAGGGTAAGCGCCATGCGAGTGGCTGCCACAGGCAGCGAGAGTAGCTGTGCTCGGAACCTTCGCGAGGGCATTTCCAGGGCTGCGATGACCTGGGGGATACCGCTGCCCTTGGCGTTCTGAAAGCGGCGCTGGGTCAGCCAGGTGAGGCCGGCGAAACCGAGCGGGGTAATCAGCAGCGGTGACCAGGGCGCCCAGTGCAACAGCTGCTTGAACGAGGCGAACGCCGCATCGGCCAGCCAGGCGAACGCCAGGGCCACCAACCCCACCAGCAGCGCACCGACCCAGAACGCCAGGCGCTGGCGCCACTCGCGCCAGCGCAGGCGGCGCAAGGCCGGGAAAGGGCTTGAGGGTTGGTCGGGCATTGTCCGTGCCATGCAGTTAGACAAAGTCGCGAGTATGGCGTGTTTTTCAGCACCGGCATACCCGACCCACGTGGTAGACGCCTCAGTGCTTGCGCAGGCCCCAGGCGCCCCACGCAAGCCCCAGCGCAGCGGCGATCAGCGAAGCGCAGAGCACGCCCAGTTTCGCCGCGCCCAAAGAGGCTGGGTCGACGAACGCCAGGTTGGCGATGAAGATCGACATGGTGAAGCCGATGCCGGCGAGCAGGCCGATCAGCGTGATGCTACGCCAGGTGACGCCCGCAGGCAGCGAGCACCAGCCCAGGCGGACCATCAGCCAGCTGACGCTGACGATGCCCAGTGGCTTGCCCACGACCAGGGCGGCGATCACGGCGATCATCACCCATTGCGGCGCCTCGAGGCTCAGGTCGACTCCCGACAGGCTCACCCCGGCATTGGCCAGCGCGAACAGCGGCATGATCCCATAGGCCACCCACGGGTGCAGGGCGCCCTGGACACGGACTACCGGTGGTACCAGTTCGCGCTGGGCCAGGCGCAGGTGTTTCAGTGGGGTCATCAGTTCGCTGGCGTCGCGCTCCGGCGCTTTGGCGCGGCCCAGCAGCTCCTGTGTGAAACGCGTCACTGCATCCAGTGGGCGTTCACGCATGGGCATTGCGGCAACGGGCGTCATCAGGCCGAGCACCACGCCGGCGAGGGTCGGGTGGGCACCGGTCATCAGGACACCGACCCAGGTGATGGCGCCGGGGATCACATAGGCGTAAGCCGAGCCTATGCCGATTTTCTGCAGCCCCACCACCATGACCAGGCCGATCAGGGCAACGCCGAAACCGCTGTAGTCGAGGCCGCCGGAGTAGAAGAAGGCAATGATCAGCACGGCGATGATGTCGTCGATGATCGCCAGGGCCAGAAGGAAGATGCGCACGTTCGAGGGGATGGATTTGCCGAGCAGCGCCAGCACGCCGACGGCGAAGGCGATGTCGGTGGCAGTCGGCACGGCCCAGCCTTGTTGTTCGCTCGGGGCGTGACCGAAGCCCAGGTAGAGCAAGGCCGGTACCGCCACGCCGCCGATGGCCGCCGCCATGGGCAGGGTGGCTTGGCGCAGGCTGGAGAGGGCGCCTTCGTGGATCTCGCGGCGGATTTCCATGCCGACCACCAGGAAGAAGATGGTCATCAAGCCGTCGTTGATCCAGAAATGCAGCGACTGGGTGAACAGCAACGAGCCGACGCCGAAGGTGAGCGGCGTGTGCCACAGCGCGTCATAGCTATTGGCAGCAGGTGAGTTGGCCCAGATCAGCGCGGCGATGGCGGCGATGAGCAGCACGATGCCGCTGACGGCTTCGATGTGCAGGAAGCGTTCGAGGTTGGCGAAAGCACGTTCGGCAAGTTGCTGGGCACGAGGCAGTGGCGTGTGTTGCATAGGCGCAAGAACTCCCGCATGGCGGCCCGACCTGCGTAGTTTTTTAACCTGCTTCACTGCCGTATGCAGCTTGCACCCGGGCGCAAGTCTACCGGACAAGGGCGGCGAGGTGAACGGCAAAGCCGTTGCCGGTTGTTTTTAGCCTCGGCAGGGGGTTGTTCGTTTTGGTCATCAAGTTGTAATTTTCGATCATTGAGGCGCTTCAAACGGCTGTTTAATGTCTTGTTCCATAAACGACGGTAAGCCGCTGCCCGCGAGCTTCCCGCACCCCGTGATCACGCCATTGAAGGAACCGCGCCATGGCTGCCGAACGCTACCCGCACCTGCTGGCCCCGCTCGACCTAGGTTTTACCACCCTGCGCAACCGCACCCTGATGGGCTCGATGCACACCGGCCTGGAAGAGCGCCCTGGCGGCTTCGAGCGCATGGCGGCGTACTTTGCCGAGCGTGCCCGGGGGGGCGTCGGCTTGATGGTGACCGGTGGCATCGCGCCAAACGACGAAGGCGGGGTGTATTCCGGGGCAGCCAAGCTCAGTACCGAGGAGGAGGCGGACAAGCACCGCATCGTCACTGAGGCAGTACATGGCGCAGGCGGCAAGATCTGCCTGCAGATCCTCCATGCCGGGCGCTACGCCTACAGCCCGCGGCTGGTCGCACCCAGCGCGATCCAGGCGCCGATCAACCCGTTCAAGCCCAGGGAGCTGGACGAGGCGGGCATCCAGAAGCAGATCGACGACTTCGTCAATTGCGCCGTGCTGGCCCAGCGCGCCGGCTACGACGGTGTCGAGGTGATGGGCTCGGAAGGCTACTTCATCAACCAGTTCCTGGTCGCCCATACCAATCACCGCAGCGATCGTTGGGGCGGCAGCTACGAGAACCGCATGCGCCTGGCAGTGGAGATCGTCAGCCGGGTACGCGAGGCGGTGGGGCCGAACTTCATCATCATCTTCCGCCTGTCGATGCTCGACCTGATCGAAGGCGGCAGCACCTGGCAAGAGATCGTGCAACTGGCCAAGGCCATCGAGCAGGCTGGCGCGACCTTGATCAACACCGGTATCGGCTGGCACGAGGCACGCATTCCGACCATCGCCACCAAGGTGCCGCGGGCGGCGTTCAGCAAGGTCACCGCCAAGCTGCGCGGCGCGGTGCGTTTGCCGCTGATCACCACCAACCGCATCAACACCCCGGAGGTGGCCGAGGCGGTGCTGGCCGAGGGCGATGCCGACATGGTCTCGATGGCCCGGCCATTCCTCGCCGACGCCGACTTCGTCAACAAGGCCGCCGCCGGGCGCGGCGACGAGATCAACACCTGCATCGGCTGCAACCAGGCCTGCCTGGACCACACCTTCGGCGGCAAGCTGACCAGTTGCCTGGTCAACCCGCGCGCTTGCCACGAGACCGAGCTCAACTACCTGCCGGTGCGCGCAGTCAAGCGCATCGCCGTGGTCGGCGCAGGGCCAGCTGGCTTGGCGGCGGCCACGGTCGCTGCCGAGCGTGGGCACGAGGTTGTGCTGTTCGATTCGGCCAGCGAAATCGGCGGCCAGTTCAACGTGGCCAAGCGGGTGCCGGGCAAGGAAGAATTCAACGAGACCCTGCGCTATTTCCGCAACAAGGTGCGCACCACTGGCGTCGAGCTGCGCCTGAACACCCGGGTGGATGTCGAAACCTTGTTGGCCGGGGGCTATGACGAGGTGATCCTCGCCACCGGCATCGCGCCTCGTACCCCGGCCATCCCGGGGATCGAGCACGACAAGGTGCTGAGCTACCTGGATGTCCTGCTGCAGCGCAAGCCGGTCGGCAAATCGGTGGCGGTGATCGGTGCCGGTGGTATCGGCTTCGATGTGTCCGAATACCTGGTGCACGAGGGTGTGGCCACCAGCCTGGACCGCGAGGCATTCTGGAAGGAGTGGGGGATCGACACCCACCTGGAGGCCCGTGGTGGGGTGGCGGGCATCAAGCCTGAGCCCCATGCACCAGCGCGTCAGGTGTACCTGCTGCAGCGCAAGACTTCGAAAGTGGGCGATGGGTTGGGCAAGACCACCGGCTGGATCCACCGCACGGGGTTGAAGAACAAGCGGGTGCAGATGCTCAACGGCGTCGAGTACCTGAAGATCGACGATGCCGGGTTGCACATCCGTATCGGCGAGGCCGAGCCGCAGTTGCTGGCGGTGGACAATGTGGTGATCTGCGCAGGCCAGGAGCCTCTGCGCGAGCTGCAGGATGGGCTGGTGGCGGCGGGGCAGTCGGTGCACCTGATCGGTGGCGCGGACGTGGCGGCGGAGCTGGATGCCAAACGGGCGATCAACCAGGGGTCGAGGTTGGCGGCGGAGCTTTGAGGGGGCTGGCTGGGGATTTGTAGCGTGGCGGATATCGAGCGCCGCCCGCGCGGCGCATCGCGGAGTGTGCGCTTGGGAGTTGGGGTGCCGCCGAAATCGAGCGCCGCCCGCGCGGCGCATCGCGGAGTGTGCGCTTGGGAGTTGGGGTGCCGCCGAAATCGAGCGCCGCCCGCGCGGCGCATCGCGAAGTGTGCGCTGGAGAGGTGTGGTGCCGCACACATCGAGCGCCGCCCGCGCGGCGCATCGCGACGCAAGGCCGCTCCCACATTTGTTGCAACGTGCCACTGTCTGTCAGGCCATGGTTGTTCGCCTTTGGGGGCACCACGGAATATCGGGGTGCGCCCTGCGCCAACACAGATATCGCACCGGGCCCGCCAGGCTGACCACCATGGCCTACCAGACAAAATTGGCCCGAAACAGATGTGGGAGCGGCCTTGCGTCGCGATGCGCCGCGCGGGCGGCGCTCGATGTGTGCGGCACCACACCTCTCCAGCGCACGCATCCGCGAAGCGCCGCGACCCTTCTCAAAGCAGGCGCAGCCCAATCCAACCACCCCTGCTAAGCTGCCGCCCCATGAATCCCGACGATCTCCCCCAAGCGCCCCTTCAACCCCTGAACCTCCCCTGGCTCCACCAAGCCAGGATCCAGGTCGCCATCCTGCGCCTGGACCTGATCGACCCGCTGATCAGTGGCAACAAATGGTTCAAACTCCGCCATCACCTGCAGCACGCCCGGCAGTCCGGCGCCTCCGGCCTGATCAGCCTCGGCGGCAACCATTCCAATCACCTGCACGCCCTGGCCGCCGCAGGCAAGCGCTTCGGTTTCGCCACCGCCGGGCTGTTGCGTGGCCATGCCCAGGATACCCCCACGGTGCGAGACCTCCAGGCCATGGGCATGGAGCTGCACTGGCTGGGCTACGGCGGCTACCGCGAACGCCATGCGCCAGGTTTCTGGACACTCTGGCAGGCCCGCTACCCTGGTTGGCACTGTATCCCCGAAGGCGGCGGTGGCCTGGCAGGCGCCGAAGGCTGTGCGCTGATCGTCGATCAGGCCCGGGCGCAACTGGCGACACTCGGTTGGCCGGACTACCACGCCTGGTGGCTGGCCGCAGGCACTGGCACGACCCTGGCGGGCCTGGTGCTGGCGGAAAGCGGCAGGCACGCGGTACACGGTGCGCTGGCGGTGCCGGCCAGCCACGGTGTGGCGCAAACGGTGGAGGCACTGGCCGGCAGTAGCGGCTACCAGTTGCACGAGGCGTGTCGGGGTGGTTTCGCCAGGCTCGACGATGACTTGCAGGCGTTCATCGCCGACAGCGAGCGGCACAGTGGCGTGCCATTCGAAGCGCTGTATACCGGCAAGGCCTTGCTGGCGCTGCGCGAGCAGGTCGAGGCGGGCCTGTTCGCCGCCGGTACGCGGTTGATCTTCGTGCATACCGGCGGGTTGCAGGGGCGACGCGGTTACTTGTAGGGCAGCATGCGCAGCAGCGTGTTATCGCGTTGCACGTAGTGGTGGTACAGCCCGGCCAGGGCATGCAGCCCGATCAGCCAGTAACCCCAACTACCCACGCGCTCGTGCCAGCCCTTGATGAACTTGGCCTGGTCGGGGTTCGGGCCGATCAGGTGCGGCAGTTCCAGGCCATAGAACGGCACCGGCTTGTCGGCGGCACTGAGGATCAGCCAGCCGGCCAGGGGCAGGCCGATCATCAGCAGGTACAGCGCCAGGTGCATCAAGTGCGCAAGGCCGGTCTGCCAGGCCGGGGGCTTGGGCACGATCGGCGGGGTCGGGCGGCTCAGGCGCACGGCCAGGCGCAGCCAGACCAGCACGAAGACGCTCAGACCGAGCATGAAGTGCAGGTCTTTCATCAGGTTGCGTTCGGCGCTGTCGCGGGGGAACTGGCCGCGCAACTCGATGCAGGCGTAGACGGCGGCCAGCAGTATCAGCATCAGCCAGTGCAGGGCGATGGAGAGCCGTGCGTAGTGGGCCGGTGGGTTGGATGACACCATGGGTTTTCCTCTTCATCAGGTCGATGGTGGCGCTCTTTTTGGCGCTCGGGGGTAACTGTAATCGCTGTAGGGATTAAAGCTTTGCGCCAGGTCGGTGAAAATTGTGTCGTTTGCGCGGGCCTCTTCAGACGCCAGGTAGATGCGGCCAGCTGTCGGCCACCAGAAATACCCGCTCGACCTCTTGCCAGGCGCCATCGGCTTCCTGTTCCAATCTCACCAGCAACTGCGCTGGGGCACGTTCCGGCAACGCCGCCAGCCACTGCGCGAACTGTGCCGGCGTCCAGCATTCGTCGGCCATGACCCGTACGGGCGCCAGCCAGGCCTGCCGCGCCACAGGCTGCCAGCGCGCCTCATCACCCAGTGGCCAGTCCCGCCGACGCACCCAGCGCCCACGTAAATGTTCGGGATTGGCCCCCGCAGGCGCGTCGGCATGCCCAGGCCAGGGATAGAACAGGTAGCCTCCCAGCCACAGGTGCGCCTGCAACTGCCCGACGCCAAGCCCGGCCAGCATTTCGCGACTGCGCGCATCGCCCGACATCGGCAACTGGTGCCCGGCCACGTGCGCCAGCTTGCTGCCCAGGCGGTCATGACACCCCGGTCCCAGCCATTGCGCGGCATCGCGCCCGTCCCCTTCGGTGGGCCCGAGGTAAAGCTTGATCGCCAGTTCCAGGTGGTGGGTGCCGTCGCCGTCGCGCAGCAGGATGTCCAGTTCACCCAGGGTGCGACCCTCGGCGCGAATCGCCAGGTTGGCGGCCAACAGCTCGACCCCCGGCGCCTGCGCCAGGGCAAATTGCCACAGGCCTTCGTAATACAACCCCAGGCGCCGGCTGGTGATGCGCGCCAGCCAGGCATGCAGAGCCTGGGCATCGTCGTCCAGGGCCAGCAACCAGTCGTGCAGGCGCTGCGGGTCGGCCGCCCAGGCACTGCCGGCCAGGGGGTGGCGCTGGGGGCAGGGCGGGGTGTCGAGCAGCGGCGGCGACAGCAGCGCCCACGCCAGGTCGCGTACGGCAGGCTGGCGCAGTTGACGGGGCAGGTGCTGGAGTGCGGGGAAGGGCATCATGCTGCGAGCATAGCCGGTTTGCCGCTGCCCGGTCGTTTCGCCCATAATCCCGGCATAGTCACCCGCCGCAGAGCCTCGCAGGAGCCCCATGGAGCAATTTCGCAATATCGGTATCATCGGACGCCTCGGCAGCTCGCAGGTGCTCGACACCATTCGCCGACTGAAAAAATTCCTCCTCGAGCGCCACCTCCACGTGATCCTCGAGGACACCATCGCCGAAGTGCTGCCCGGGCACGGCCTGCAAACCTCGACGCGCAAGCTGTTGGGCGAGGTCTGCGACCTGGTCATCGTGGTCGGCGGCGACGGCAGCCTGCTCGGCGCCGCCCGCGCGCTGGCGCGGCACAACATCCCGGTGCTGGGGATCAACCGCGGCAACCTGGGCTTTCTGACCGACATCCGCCCGGACGAGCTTGAAGAAAAGGTCGCCGAGGTGCTCGACGGCCATTACCTGGTGGAGAACCGCTTCCTGTTGAGCGCCGAGGTACGTCGCCATCACGAAGCCATCGGCCAGGGCGACGCGCTCAACGATGTGGTCCTGCACCCTGGCAAGTCGACCCGGATGATCGAGTTCGAGATCTACATCGACGGCCAGTTCGTCTGCAGCCAGAAGGCCGACGGCCTGATCGTCGCCACGCCGACCGGCTCGACCGCGTATGCGCTGTCCGCCGGAGGGCCGATCATGCACCCCAAGCTCGATGCCATCGTCATCGTGCCGATGTACCCGCACACCTTGTCGGGTCGGCCGATCGTGGTCGACGGCAACAGCGAATTGAAGATCGTGGTGTCCAAGGACCTGCAGATCTACCCGCAGGTGTCCTGCGACGGCCAGAACCACTTCACCTGCGCCCCCGGCGACACCATCACGGTGAGCAAGAAAGCGCAAAAGCTGCGCCTGATCCATCCGCTCGATCACAACTACTACGAGGTCTGCCGCACCAAGCTCGGCTGGGGCAGCCGCCTGGGAGGTAGGGACGACTGATGCTCGATCCGGCGCGAAGTTTCGACATCATCGGCGATGTTCACGGTTGTGCGCACACCCTCGAACGTTTGCTCGATGCCCTCGGCTACAAGCGTGTCGCCGGTGTCTGGCGCCATCCCCGGCGCCAGGCGCTGTTCCTTGGCGACATCGTCGACCGCGGCCCGCGCATCCGCGAGGCGCTGCACATCGTCCATGACATGGTCGAGGCCGGCCAGGCGTTCTGCATCATGGGCAACCATGAATACAACGCCCTGGGCTGGGTCACCCCGGCGCTGCCCGGCAGTGGCAAGGCCTTCGTGCGCGAGCATACGCCGCGCCATGCGCGCCTGATCGACGAAACGCTGACCCAGTTCGCCCAGCATCCTGGCGACTGGCATGACTTCCTGCAGTGGTTCTACGAGATGCCACTGTTCGTCGACGCCGGGCGCTTCCGCCTGGTGCATGCCTGCTGGGATCCGCGCCTGATCGAGCCGCTGCGCCAGCAATACCCCGATGGCTGCATCGACGAGCATTTCATCCAGGCGTCGGCGGTGTCCGGCAGTTTTGCCGCCACGGTGTGCAATCGCCTGTTGCGCGGCACCGACATGCGCCTGCCCGATGGCCTGACGCTGACCGGTGGCGATGGCCTGACGCGGGCGTTCTTCCGCACCAAGTTCTGGGAAGAAGACCCGCAGACCTACGGCGATATCGTCTTCCAGCCCGATGCTCTGCCGGAAGCTGTGGCCAGCACGCCGCTCGACCCCAAGCAGAAGAACGCCCTGTTGCGCTATGCCGAGGACGAGCCCTTGCTGTTCGTCGGCCACTACTGGCGCAGCGGCCGGCCGTCGCCGATCCGCGCCAACCTGGCGTGCCTGGATTACAGCGCGGTGCTGTACGGCAAGCTGGCGGCCTATCGGCTGGACGACGAAACCCGTATCGACCCGCACAAGTTCGTCTGGGTCGATGTCGAGCGCCCGCAGGTGCAACCATGAACATCGTCGAGGTGATGCGCCTGCCGCTGCAGCAGGACCTCAGCGGGTTCGTCGACCTGTTGCAGCGCCTGAGGCTGCCGCACCGGGTCAGCGTCGAGGGCGAGTCGCAGGTGCTCTGGGCGCCGGACACCCTCGCCGAGCAAGTCAGGGAGCTGTACCGGCGCTTTCCCGACGGCAATGCCGACGTGACCGGCCCGGTGGCCACGGGGGGCCTGCCGGGCCGGCGCCCCAGCCGTCTCTGCTGGCCCAGGCCCGCGCCTGCAAGGTCACCGCTGCCGTGCTGCTGCTGTGCCTGATCGTCGCCGGTATCACCGGGCTGGGCGACAACCTGTCGACCATCCGCTGGTTCACCTTCCTCGACTTCGACGTGCAGGGCGACTACCTGTACTTCACCTCGCTGGCCCAGGGCCTGGGCGAGGGCCAGTGGTGGCGGCTGATATCGCCGATGCTGCTGCATTTCGGCGTGCTGCATCTGGTGATGAACGCCCTGTGGTACTGGGAGCTGGGCAAGCGCATCGAACTGCGCCAGGGCGCCTGGATGCTGCTGGGGCTGACCCTGCTGTTCAGCCTGGTGTCCAACCTGGCCCAGCACTACGCCAGTGGGCCGAGCCTGTTCGGCGGCTTGTCCGGCGTGCTCTACGGCCTGCTGGGGCATGTCTGGCTGTTCCAGTGGCTGGCCCCCAACCGCTATTTCAGCCTGCCCAGGAGCGTGATCGCGATGATGCTCATCTGGCTGCTGGTGTGCCTGAGCGGCCTGGTAGACCAACTCGGCTTCGGCCAGATCGCCAATGCCGCCCACGTCGGTGGTCTGCTCATCGGATGCCTGACAGGGCTCTTGGGTGGATGGCTGGCCCGGCGTAAACTGTCGGCTTGATTGAGGAGACGCTATGTCCACTTTTGCGCAAATGATCGAAAACATCACCCCGGAAATCTACGAGAGCCTGAAAACGGCCGTGGAAATCGGCAAATGGTCGGACGGGCGCAAGCTCACTGCCGAGCAGAAGGAGCTGTCGCTGCAGGCGGTGATCGCCTGGGAGATGAAGAACCTGCCCGAAGAGCAGCGCACCGGCTACATGGGCCCGCAGGAATGCGCCTCGAAGTCGGCGCCGATTGCCAACATCCTGTTCAAGTCGGACTCGGTACATTGATCGAACTCGCTCGTGGCTCCTTGAGCAAGATGGCGGTGCGCCTCGAAGCCCCGCTGGTGCAGTACAGCTTCCGCCTGGGTGACACGCAGGTGCCGGTCAACCCCATGATCGGCCAGCGCCTGCGCCTTGAATACCTTGGCGCCATTCATTGCAGCCATTGCGGCAAGCGCACCAAGACCAGCTTCAGCCAGGGTTATTGCTACCCGTGCATGACCAAGCTGGCCCAATGCGACGTGTGCATCATGGCCCCGGAACGCTGCCACTACGACGCCGGCACCTGCCGCGAGCCGTCGTGGGGCGAGCAGTTCTGCATGACCGACCATGTGGTGTACCTGGCCAACTCTTCGGGCATCAAGGTCGGCATCACCCGTGCCACGCAGTTGCCCACCCGCTGGCTCGACCAGGGCGCCAGCCAGGCGCTGCCGATCATGCGCGTGGCCACCCGCCAGCAATCGGGCCTGGTCGAAGACCTGCTGCGCAGCCAGGTGCCTGACCGCACCAACTGGCGCACGTTGCTCAAAGGCGATGCCGAAGTGCTCGACCTGGTCGCCGTACGCGAACAGATTTTCGACGCCTGCGCCGATGGCCTGCGCGAGTTGCAGCAGCGTTTTGGCCTGCAGGCCATCCAGCCGCTGCCCGACGCCGAAGTGGTGCAGATGAAATACCCGGTCGAGGCCTATCCAACGAAGATCGTCAGCTTCAACCTCGACAAGAACCCCGTGGTGGAAGGCACGCTGCTGGGCATCAAGGGCCAGTACCTGATCTTCGACACCGGCGTGATCAACATTCGCAAGTACACGGCCTACCAGCTGGCCGTGCTCCAGTAAAAGGACCTGCACATGCGCACTGAACAACCGCAAGTGATCTACCTCAAGGATTACCGGGCGCCCGAGTACCTGATCGACGAGACGCACCTGACCTTCGAGCTGTTCGAGGACCACACCCTGGTGCACGCGCAATTGGTGATGCGCCGCAACCCGGCGCGCGGTGCCGGCCTGCCGCCACTGGTGCTCGACGGCCAGCAGCTGGAGCTGCTGCGCGCCTCCTTGGACGACGAGGAGCTGCAGGCTGGCGCCTACCAGCTCGACGCCGACAGCCTGACCGTGCAGCCCAAGGCCGAGCGCTTCACCCTCGATACCAGCGTGAAGATCCACCCCGAGAGCAACACGGCACTGGAAGGCCTGTACAAGTCGGGCAAGATGTTCTGCACCCAGTGCGAGGCCGAGGGCTTTCGCAAGATCACCTACTACCTCGACCGCCCGGACGTGATGAGCACCTTCACCACCACGGTGATCGCCGAACAGCATCGCTACCCGGTGCTGCTCAGCAACGGCAACCCGGTCGGCAGCGGCACCTTCGAGAAGGGCCAGGGCGAAGATGGCCGGCACTGGGCGACCTGGGAAGATCCGTTCATGAAACCGGCCTACCTGTTCGCGCTGGTTGCCGGTGACCTGTGGTGCGTCGAGGACACGTTCGTGCGCCAGTCGGGCCGCGACGTGACCCTGCGCATCTACGTCGAGCCCGAGAACATCGACAAGTGCGACCACGCCATGGTCAGCCTGAAGAAGTCGATGCGCTGGGACGAGGAAGTCTATGGCCGTGAGTACGATCTGGACATCTTCATGATCGTTGCGGTCAACGACTTCAACATGGGCGCGATGGAGAACAAGGGCCTCAACATCTTCAACTCCAGCTGCGTGCTGGCCCGCGCCGAAACCGCCACCGACGCCGCCCACCAGCGCGTCGAAGGGGTGGTCGCCCACGAGTACTTCCACAACTGGTCGGGCAACCGCGTGACTTGCCGCGACTGGTTCCAGCTGTCGCTCAAGGAAGGCTTCACGGTGTTCCGCGATGCCGAGTTCAGCGCCGACATGAACTCGCGCACGGTCAAGCGCATCGAGGACGTCGCCTACCTGCGCACCCACCAGTTCGCCGAGGATGCAGGCCCGATGGCGCACCCGGTGCGCCCCGACAGCTTCATCGAGATTTCCAACTTCTACACCCTCACGGTGTACGAGAAGGGCGCCGAAGTGGTGCGCATGGTGCGCACCTTGCTGGGTGCCGAGGGCTTCCGCAAGGGCAGCGACCTGTACTTCGAGCGCCACGATGGCCAGGCGGTGACCACCGACGACTTCATCAAGGCCATGGAAGACGCCAACGGCGTCGACTTCACCCAGTTCAAGCGTTGGTACAACCAGGCCGGCACGCCGCGCCTGGAAGTCAGCGAGGCCTATGACGGCGCCGCGCAGACCTACAGCCTGACCTTCCGCCAGAGCTGCCCGCAGACCCCGGACAAGGCCGAGAAACTGCCGTTCGTGATCCCGGTGGAACTGGGCCTGCTCGACGCCGAGGGCAATGACCTGGTACTGCAATTGGTCGGTGAGGCCGCTGCTACCCAGACCAGCCGCGTGTTGTCGGTGACCGAGGCCGAGCAGACCTTCACCTTCCAGGGCATCCAGGCCAAGCCGCTGCCGTCGCTGCTGCGCGGCTTCAGCGCCCCGGTCAAGCTGAGCTTCCCCTACGACCGCGACCAGCTGATGTTCCTCATGCAGCACGACAGCGACGGCTTCAACCGCTGGGAAGCGGGGCAGCAGTTGGCGGTACAGGCGCTGCAGGAGCTCATCGGCCAGCACCAGCGTGGCGAAGCGCTGGTGCTCGACCAGCGTCTGATCACCGCTTTGGGTACCGTGCTGGGCAACGCGTCGCTGGACCCGGCCATGGTCGCCGAGATGCTCTCGCTGCCGGGCGAGGCCTACCTTACCGAGATCAGCCAGGTGGCCGATGTCGATGCCATCCACGCTGCCCGCGAGTTCGCCCGCCAGCAGATCGCCACGCAGCTGTTCGATGCCTTGTGGGCGCGTTACCAGGCCAATCGCGAAGTGTCGCGCCAGACGGCCTACGTGGCCTCGGCCGAACACTTTGCCCGCCGCAGCCTGCAGAACATCGCCCTGTCCTACCTGATGTTGAGTGGCCAGGCGCAGGTGCTGGAGGCGACGTTGGAGCAGTTCGAGCATTGCGACAACATGACCGAGCGCCTGACCGCGCTGGCCGTGCTGGTCAACTCGCCGTTCGAGGCCGAGCGGGCCAAGGCCCTGGAGGCCTTCGCCGAGCACTTCAAGGACAATCCGCTGGTGATGGACCAGTGGTTCAGCGTGCAGGCGGCCAGCGCCTTGCCGGGCGGCCTGGCCCGTGTCAAGGCGTTGATGCAGCACCCGGCGTTCACAATGAAGAACCCGAACAAGGTGCGTGCGCTGATCGGTGCCTTCGCTGGGCAGAACCTGGTCAACTTCCATGCGGCCGATGGCTCGGGCTATCGCTTCCTGGCGGACCTGGTGATCGAGCTCAATGCCTTGAACCCGCAGATCGCTTCGCGTCAACTGGCGCCGCTGACCCGCTGGCGCAAGTACGACGATGCGCGTCAGGCGCTGATGAAGGGCGAGCTGGAGCGGATTCTCGCCTCCGGTGAGCTGTCCAGCGATGTGTATGAAGTGGTGAGCAAGAGCCTGGCGTAAGCTTGCTGGATCCTGGGGCTGCTGTGCAGCCCATCGCAGGCAAGCCAGCTCCCACAGGGACAATGCACTGCTCGAGCGCGGCGCTGTACCTGTGGGAGCTGGCTTGCCTGAGATGGGCCGCGCAGCGGCCCCAGTTTTTTGGCGGTTAACAAAACATAACGTCCCGTTCGTTGTATTCGCGCAACGTTCCCCGATACGATCGGCCCAGGCTGCTGCGAGCCTCTATCGCAGGCTTTTCACAGCACCCACCCACCAAAAAGAACACAACAGGGGACGGTCATGAGGGAGCGGGCGATGACGCAGGCCAGGCGAGGCGCCTGGCCGTTGGCGACCGGCGCGATGCTTGCGCTGGCATTGGGAATGGGGGCCGGGTCCGCGCAGGCGGCCGGCAACGATGCGTATTCCAGCGAATCGGCCAAGGCCAGCCAGAGCCTGCTGATCGATGCCGCCCATGCCGGCAAGCGCCTGGTGGTGGTCGGCGATCGCGGCCATATCCTGTTTTCCGACGACCAGGGCAATACCTGGACCCAGGCGCGGGTGCCCACCCGACAACTGCTCACCGCCGTGACCTTCGTCGACGACAAGCGCGGCTGGGCCGTCGGCCACGACGCGCAGATCCTCGCCAGCACCGATGGCGGCGCCACCTGGAGCAAGCAGTTCGAAGACCTGGCCCGCGAAGCGCCGCTGCTCGACATCGGCATGCTCGATGCCCAGCACGGCTTTGCCGTGGGCGCCTACGGGGCGCTGCTGGAAACCACCGATGGCGGCCAACACTGGCAGGATGTCGCCGAGCGGCTCGACAACCCGGACCAACTGCACCTCAATGGAATCGCCCAGGTCGCCGGCAGCGGCCTGTTCATCGTCGGCGAGCAGGGCAGCATGTTCCGCTCCGCCGATAACGGCCAGACCTGGGCCAAGGTCCAGAGCCCCTACGAGGGCTCGCTGTTCGGCGTGATCGGTACCGGTCAACCTCATACCCTGCTGGTCTATGGCCTGCGTGGCAACCTGCTGCGCTCCAGTGACTTCGGCGACAGTTGGCAGCCCATCGCCCTGCAAGCCAGCCGTGGCACGTTCGCCTTCGGCCTGGCCAGTGCCAGCCTGCTCGACGACGGCTCGTTGGTGCTGGTCGGCAACGGCGGCAGCGTTCTGCGCAGCCATGACCAGGGCCAGAGCTTCACCGTCTACAACCGCGCCGATCGCATCGCCCTGGCCGGCGCCACTGGCCTGGCCGGTGGCGGTCTGCTGCTGGTGGGGCAGGGTGGTATCCACTTGGCCAGCGCCGAAGGCGCCACGCAGGTACGCCCATGACCAGTCGTGAAAGCATTGCCGTGCATCCGCACCGCCAGAACAAGGCATCCTTGCTCGAACGGATCATCTTCAACAATCGCCCAGCGGTGATCGTGCTGTGCCTGCTGGTCAGCGTGCTGCTGTTCTGGCAGGCCACGCAGATCCGGCCGTCAACCAGCTTCGAGAAGATGATTCCGCTCGAGCACCCGTTCATCGAACAGATGATGGCCCACCGCAACGACCTGGCCAACCTCGGCAATACCGTGCGCATTTCGGTGGAGGCGGTGAACGGCGACATCTTCGACCCGGCCTACATGGAGACCCTGCGGCAGATTCACGACGAGGTGTTCTACATCCCCGGCGTCGACCGTGCCGGGCTCAAGTCGTTGTGGAGCCCCAGCGTGCGCTGGACCGAGGTGACCGAGGAAGGTTTCTCCGGCGGCGAGGTGATACCCAACACCTACGACGGCTCGCCGCAGAGCCTCGATGCACTGCGTGACAACGTGCTCAAGTCGGGCCAGGTTGGGCGCCTTGTGGGTAACAACTTCAAGTCCAGCATTGTCGACGTGCCGCTGCTGGAAAGCTATCCCGATCCGCAGGACCCCGGCCAGCTGGTCAAGCTCGACTACCAGCAGTTTTCCCACCAGCTCGAAGAAAAGATCCGCGACAAGTACCAGGCGCAGAACCCCAACGTGAAGATCCACATCGTCGGCTTCGCCAAGAAGGTCGGCGACCTCATCGACGGCCTGGTGATGGTGGCGATGTTCTTCGGCGTGGCCCTGGCGATCACCTGGGCCCTGTTGTACTGGTTCACCTGGTGCATGCGCAGCACCATCGCCGTGCTGGTCACTACCCTGGTGGCGGTGGTGTGGCAGCTGGGGTTGATGCACGCGGTGGGGTTCGGCCTCGACCCCTACTCGATGCTGGTGCCGTTCCTGATCTTCGCCATCGGTATTTCCCATGGCGTGCAGAAGATCAACGGCATCGCCTTGCAGTCCAGCGATGCCGACAACGCCCTGACCGCGGCGCGGCGCACGTTCCGCCAGTTGTTCCTGCCCGGGATGATCGCCATTCTTGCCGATGCCGTGGGCTTCATCACCCTGCTGATCATCGACATCGGGGTGATTCGCGAACTGGCCATCGGCGCCTCGATCGGCGTGGCGGTGATCGTCTTCACCAACCTGATCCTGTTGCCGGTGGCCATTTCCTATATCGGCATCAGCAACAAGGCCATCGAACGTAGCAAGAAGGATGCAACCCGCGAGCATCCGTTCTGGCGCCTGCTGTCGAATTTCGCCAGTGCCAAGGTGGCGCCAGTGTCCATTGCCCTGGCCCTCGTCGCCTTCGCCGGCGGCCTCTGGTACAGCCAGCACCTGAAGATCGGCGACCTCGACCAGGGCGCTCCGGAGCTGCGCCCCGATTCGCGCTACAACCAGGACAACAACTTCATCATCAGCAACTATTCGACCAGCTCGGACGTGCTGGTGATCATGGTCAAGACCCCGCCGGAGAGCTGCTCGATCCACTCGACCATGGCACCGATCGACGAGCTGATGTGGACCATGGAAAACACCCCGGGCGTGCAATCGGCGATTTCCCTGGTCACCGTGTCCAAGCAGGTGATCAAGGGCATGAACGAGGGCAGCCTGAAGTGGGAGACGCTGTCGCGCAATCCGGACGTGCTCAACAACTCCATCGCTCGCGCCGATGGGCTGTACAACGCCGACTGTTCGCTGGCGCCGGTGCTGGTGTTCCTCAACGACCACAAGGCCGAGACCCTGGAGCGGGTCACCACGGCGGCCGAGGCCTTTGCCGACAGCCATGACAAGGAGGGCCTGCAGTTCCTTCTGGCGGCCGGCAACGCCGGGATCGAGGCGGCGACCAACGAGGTGATCAAGTCGGCAGAGCTGACCATCCTGGTGCTGGTGTACCTGTGCGTGGCGGTGATGTGCATGATCACCTTCCGTTCGTTCGCCGCCACCTTGTGCATCGTCCTGCCGCTGGTGCTGACCTCGGTGCTGGGCAATGCGCTGATGGCGTTCATGGGTATTGGCGTCAAGGTCGCCACCCTGCCGGTGGTGGCGCTGGGCGTGGGTATCGGCGTGGACTACGGCATCTATATCTACAGCCGCCTGGAAAGCTTCCTGCGTGCCGGGCTGCCGCTGCAGGAGGCCTACTACCAGACCCTGCGCTCGACCGGCAAGGCGGTGCTGTTCACCGGTCTGTGCCTGGCCATCGGCGTGTGCACCTGGATCTTCTCGGCGATCAAGTTCCAGGCCGACATGGGCTTGATGCTTACCTTCATGCTGCTGTGGAACATGTTCGGTGCATTGTGGCTTTTGCCTGCACTGGCACGTTTCCTGATCAAACCGGAGAAAATGGTCGGCAAGGAGGGCGGGTCGATCTTCGCCCACTGAATGAAACGGGGCCGCATGGCGGCCCCAACGCTATAATGCCGCCTCATTCAAAGCGGACACCCCCATGACAACCCTCAGCACAGCCCTCGCAGCCTGCGACATGCTCCTGATCGACGGCCTGCATGCCTTCGACTTCATCGCCGACGACACCGGTCTATCCATCGAATGCATGGATGGCCGCCAGCTTCGTCGCTGGCAGTTCACCGCCGAGCAGGTCGCCGCCGCGGCGCAGCAAGGGAACGACTGGCTGATCAGCGATGCCCAAGGTGAACACCGTCTAGTCTGTATGGAAGCGTTTCGCGCACCCGATGAGGACGAAGATGAACCGGACCTGGAAGAGCCTGCTGAGCGCTAGTCTCATGAGCCTGATGATCGACACGCATGCCGCGACACTGCTGGTGGGGAGCTATACCGATGGCCAGAGCCAGGGTATCTACCGCTACCAGTTCGATAGCAAGACCGGCCATATCGACCCCAAGCCGCTGCAGGTGGTGAAGAGCGTCAGTCCGTCGTGGCTGGTGCTGTCGGCCGACCAGCGCCTGCTGTTCGCGGTCAACGAGACCAAGCAGGGCCATGCCAGCAGTTTCAGCGTGGATGACAAGGGTGAGATCAAGCCGCTCAACCAGGCGGCCAGCCGTGGTGACGAGCCCACCCATGCCAGCCTCAGCCAGGATCAGCGCTACCTGTTCGTCGCCAACTATGCCGTGGCGCCCGACCCAGGCGGCAGCCTGGTGGTGATCCCGGTGGCCAAGGGCGGCAAGCTCGGCGAGGTGGTGCAGCAGGCACGGCATAAGCCCAGTGGCGTCAACCCCGAGCGCCAGGCCAGCGCCCATGTGCACTCACTGGTGCTGGCCCCGGATGGCCAGCATGTGTATGCCAGCGACCTGGGTGCCGACAAGGTGTTCATCTATCGCTACGACGGCGCCAGCCCGGACCGCCCGCTGAGCCCGGCTATTCCACCGGCGGTCGAGCTGCCGCCGGGCAGCGGGCCGCGTCATCTGCTGTTCGATGCCAAGGGGCGACATGCCTACCTGACCCTGGAAATGAGCGGCGAAGTGGCCATGTTCGATGTCCAGGAGCATGCCCTGGTCGAGCGTCAGCGCCTGCCATTGACCGAGCGGCAAGAGGCCGCGGCCAAGGCGTCCGGCGGCTTGCACCTGTCGGCCGACGGGCGCTTCCTGTATGTCAGCAATCGCGGCACCGCCAACGAGATCGTGGTGTTTGCCGTCGGCAAGGAAGATGGCCAGCTGACCTTCCTGCAACGGCGGTCGGTGGAAGGCGATCACCCGCGGGAGTTCGCCCTCGACCCGAGCGACAATTTCCTTCTGGTGGCCAACCAGAAGAGCAACCAGATCGTGGTCATGCGCCGCGATCCGCGTAGCGGCAAGCTGGGCGAGACGGTGCAGACCCTGCAGCAGGATGCGCCTTCGGACCTCAAGTTCATCGAGTGAACGGGTGGGGCGGGTTGGTTTGAGGGGCGCGCGGGTGTGCGCTGGAGAGTTGTAGTGGCGCGGATATCGAGCGCCGCCCGCGCGGCGCATCGCGACGCAAGGCCGCTCCCACATTTGTTGCAACGTGCCACTTTCTGTCAGGTCATGGTTGTTCGCCTTTGGGCGCACCACGCAATAGCGTGGTGCCCCTTGCGCCAAAACCAATATCGCGCCGGGCACACTAGGCGGACAACCATGGCATATAAAACATAATTGTCCCGAAACAGATGTGGGAGCGGCCTTGCGTCGCGATGCGCCGCGCGGGCGGCGCTCGATATCCGCGCCACTACAGCTCTCCAGCGCACACCAACAAGCCCCCTCTCACCGTCCCATCACGGCCTTGAACAGCGCCGAGTCCAGCCATCCCTCCAGCCAGCTCCGCAGTCGCGGATAAGCTGCCTCGGCGAACCACAGCGGTTCGACCCCGGCAAACTGGCGCATCAGGGGTAGCAGGGCGGCGTCGGCCAGGCTCGGGTGCTCGGCCAGCAAGTAGGGCCGGTCACCCAGCAGGGCTTCCAGCTGCGCCAGCCAAGGTTCGGCTTGCTCGCGGTAGTACGCCCGTGAATGTTCCGGGTAGCGTTCGGCGTACTTGTACAGGTTCACCTGCGCCTTGAACTCACTGTCGTTACGGGCGATCAGCGCCTCGGCCTGTTGCGCAGCCAGGGGATCGGCCAGCAGCCGCCAGTCCTGCGGGTCGTTGCGGTCGAGCGCCCAGCGCATGATGTCCAGGCTCTCCTCCAGCACCCCGGCACCGGTGTCGAGCACCGGCACCGTACCCTTGGGCGACAACGCCAGCAGATCGGCCGGCTTGTTCTTCATCGCCACCTCGCAGATTTCCACCTCGCACCCGGCATAGCGCAGGGCCAGGCGTGCGCGCATGGCCCAAGGGCAGCGACGGAACGAGTAGAGGATCACCCACAGACCTCGACATCGCTCAGGCCGTTGCCTTGGCGACGCACCTGGATCTGCACCGGGATCCGCTCGTGCATTTCCTGTACGTGGGAAATCACCGCGACCTTGCGACCTTGCGCCTGCAGGCCGTCGAGCGCGTCCATGGCCAACTGCAGCGATTCGGGGTCGAGGCTGCCGAAGCCTTCGTCGATGAACAACGATTCGATGCGCAGGGTGCTCGAGGCCATCGACGCCAGGCCCAGGGCCAGGGCGAGCGAGACCAGGAAGGTTTCGCCTCCCGACAGCGAATGCACCGAGCGCAGCTCGTCGCCCATCTCGGTGTCCAGCACCAGCAGGCCGAGGGCGCTGCCGCCGCGCTTGAGGCGGTAGCGGCGGGCCAGTTGGCGCAGTTGGCTGTTGGCGTGGTGCAGCAGCAGGTCGAGGTTGTAGCCCTGGGCGATCTTGCGGAATACATCGCCGGAGGCCGAGCCGATCAGCGCATTGAGCCGCGCCCAGCGCTGCCATTGCTGGTAGGCCTGGTCGATTTCACCGGCAAGGGCCTGGTGCGCCTGCTGCCGGCGCTGGTCGTCGGCCTGCTGTGCACGCAGCTCGGCGCATTGCTGTTCGTGGCTGGCCAGGCGCTCGCGTAGCTCGTCCAGGGCTTGCTGGAGCTCCTCGGCCGAAGCGTGCACGGTCATCTGCGCGGCATGCTGTTGCAGGCGCTGGTCGCGTTCCTGCAATAGCACTCGGCCTTGCTCGGTAGCCTTTTCCGCCGCTTGCAACTGCTGGCGCAGTGCGCTCGCCTGGGCGTCATCCATGGCCAGCAGGCGATCCAGGCCGGCGTCGTCCAGTTCGGGGTGCTCTGCGCGCCACCGCGCGATGTCGCCCTGCAGTTGCTGGTGCTCTTGCTCCAGCGCCTGTTGACGTTGCAGCTCGGCCTTGAGTTCGCTGGCCAGTTGCACGCCCTGGGTGCGCAGCGCTTGCAGACGCTCGGTGGTATCGGCATCGAGCGCTCGGGCCTGCTCGAGGGTTGCGTCCATGTGCTGTTGCCAGGCTTCGGCGCTGGTGTGTTCGCCGAGCAGTTCGGCAAGCGCGGCCTGGGCCTGCTGGCGCTGCTGGTCGAGCGTGGCGAGTTTTTCCTGCAACTGCTGTTGCTGTTGCAGCCGTGCCTGCTGCTGATCGTGCAGCTTGTCCAGTTGGGCCTGGCGCGCTTGCTGCTCTTGCTGTTCGTCCTGGCGCTGTTCCATCTGTTGCAGGCGTTGGGCGATCTGTTGGTCGAGGGCGAGGAAGGCGTTGGCCGGGTCGTCGCTCAAGGTCTTGAGCACCTCTGCCGGGAGCACGCTGGCCAGGTCGTCCAGGCCTTGCTGCAACTGCTGTTCGTCGTTGGCCAGGGCCTGATGCTGCTGCTCGAGGTGGCGCTGCGCCTGTTGTTGAGCCTGCTCGAGGGCCTGCAGTTGCTGGTTGAGGCGTGCGGCGTCCTTTTGCAGGGTGAGCAGCGCAGCCTGGCGCTTCTCGTCCTGGCCGATCTGTTCGTCCAGGCGCTGCAACTGAGCGGCCAGCCAGCGGCTGCGGGCCTGGTCGTCCTGCGGCGCCAGGGCTGGCCACAGGCTGTGCGCCTGCACCTGCGCCACCTGGGCCTGCAACTGCTCGGCCAACTGCTGCTGTTGTTGCTGGTTGTCCTTGAGCTGGGCGTTGACCACGCCCAATTGGGTACGCAGCTCGACCAGCTTGCCGTTGAGTGTCTCGACCTGCTGCTGCGCTGCCGCTTCCTCGGCCTGGTCATGGCGGCCGAGGCTCTGCAACAGGGCCTCGGGCTGATGGAACGGATGTTCGGCGCTGCCGCACACCGGGCATGGCTCGCCGTCGCGCAGTTGGCCACGCAGTTCCTCGACGCTGGTGTTGCGGGCCAGACGCTGGCGCTCGAGCAACTGGCGGGTGAGGTTCAGGGCCTGCTCGGCGGCTTCCAGCTCGGCCTTGGCCGCAGTGCCTTCACCGATCAATTGCTGGCGTTGCTGCATGGCGTGCTGCTGGCGCAACTGTTGGGCGTCGAGGAGCTGGCGCAGCTCCATTTCCCGGCCATGCAGGCGCGACAGTTCCTCGACGGCGCGCTGCTGCTTGCGGTTGTCCTGGAGCATGCCGCCGAGCAGGTCGATCTGCTCGGCCAGGGCCTGGGGTTCGGCCTTGGCTTCGCGGAACAACAGCTCGAAGGCATCGCGCTCGGCTTGCAGCTGGGCATTGGCCTGGCTGGCCTGGGCTTGCAGGCCGGGCAGCTCTTCACGGCCCTTGGCCAGGCGCCCGCCGATCAGCATCACCTGCTTGAGTTGCGGCAGATACGCCTGCCAGGCACTGGCCAGCGTCGCCAGGTGCTCGCTGTTGGCCAGGGCTGCGTCGATCCGCGCCAGTTGTTGTTGGCTGCGCTGCTGGTGTTCCTCCAGCTGTTGCAACTGCTGCTGAGCTTCGGCGACTTGCTGTTCGGCCTCCTGGGCGCTGCTGCGTTGCGCCGCCAGTTCCTGGTCGAGGCGGGTGAGGTTGTCCTGGCCGGCGAACGCCTGGCGCAGGCGTGGGGCGTTCTCGGCCTGCTGGGCCTGGCTGTGGGCCAGAGCCTGGCGAGCGTGTTCCAGGGCCTGCTCGAGGTCGGCGGTCTGGCGGTGCAGTTCGGTCTGCTGGCGTTGCTGCTCGTCGATGCGGGCCAGCAGCGGCGCCAGTTGCGCGCCCAGGGTCTGCTGACGGTGGAACTGGTGGCGCTGCGGTGCCAGGCGCTCCAGGCGCTGCACATCGAGGCGTTGCTCGGCCAATTGCTGCAGGTGCTGTTCGGCAGCCTGCAGCGCCGCGCCCGCTTCGGCGTGCTGGGCCTGCAGCTGCTGTTGTTCGTTGAGCCAGTTACGCTGTTGTTCCAGCAGGCGCTCGCCGGCCTGGTCGGCCTTGAGTTGCTGCTGCGCCTGTTCGAGGCGTTGGTCCAGCTCGACGCGTGCCTCTTCGGCCACTGGCAGCAGGTGGCTGGCGCGGTCCTTGAGCGCGCTGTGCGCTTCGCCGGTTTCGCGTGCCTTGCTGAAGGCGCGTTGGCCCAGGCGAGTGTAGATGGCGGTGTTGGTGAGCTTTTCCAGCAGCTCGCTGCGTTCCTTGTCGTCGGCCTTGAGGAAGGCGCCGAATTCGCTCTGGGCCAGCATCACCGCCCGGGTGAACTGCTCGAAATTCAGCCCCAGGCGGGCCTCGACCAACTGCTTGTACTCGTTCTTGCCGCTGGCCAGCACCTGGTCGCTGTCCAGGTCGTAAAAGCTCTGGCGACTGTGTTGCAGCTTGCCGTTGGCCTTGTCGCGGGCGCGGTTGGCTTCCCAGCGAGCGCGGTAGCGGCGCCCGTCGATGCCGACGAAGTCGACCTCGGCAAAGCCGCTGCCGGTGCCCCGGCGCAGCAGGTTGCGCGGGTCGGAAGTGGGGATATCGCCGTCGGCGTCCGGCACCTTGGCCTCGCGGCCAATGTCGTTGAGCCGCGGCACGCTGCCGAACAGCGCCAGGCAAAGGGCGTCGAGCAGGGTGCTCTTGCCGGCGCCGGTAGGCCCGGTGATGGCGAACAGGCCGGCGCTGGCCAGGGGCTCGGCGGTGAAATCGATATCGATCGGGCCCGCCAGCGAGGCCAGGTTCTTCAGGCGAATGGCGAGAATCTTCATGGCTGCTCCTCTTCCAGCTGTACGTCCTGCAACAACAGGGCGAAGTCGGCCAGCACCTGCTCGTCCACGGGGTTGCCGTAGGCCTGTTCCCAGGCGCGGCTGAACAGGTCCTGCGGCGTCATCTGCGACAGTTCGACGAAAGCCAGGTCGTCGTCTTCCTGGTTGCCGCGACCGAGGTATTCGGCGCTGATGCGGATCAGGCGCACGGCCTTGCCGTGCAAGGCGCTCTCGATCTGCTGGCGCAGGTCGGGCTGCGGCTCGTCCAGCTGCACGCGGACCTCCAGCCAGGGCTGGCGGTTGGGGTCTTCGAGCAGGTCGATCACCGGCAGTTCGGCGAGTTGCACGAGTAGTTCACCCAGCGGCGCCGGGCCGATGCGCTGCAAGGCCACGGCGCGTGGCACTGGGCGCGGTTCGACGCTGACCAGCTCGGCACCGTCGAGCTCGATCTCCAGCACCTGGTGCGGGTAGTTGATCTCGGCGAACGACAGCGGGATCGGCGAGCCGCTGTAGCGGATGCGGTTTTCCCGGTTGACCTTCTGCGGCTTGTGCAGGTGGCCGAGGGCGACATAGCTGATGGCCTTGTCGAACAGCTTGGCCGGCAGGGCCTCGGCGTTACCGATGATCAGGCTGCGCTCGGAGTCTTCGGACACCGAGCCGCCGGCCATGTGCGCGTGGCTGATGGCGATCAGCGCCTGGCCCTTCTTGCGCTTGGTCTGCGCAGCGGCGATCAGTTGCTGGTGGACCTGGGCGATGCCTTGCAGGTAGTCGTCGCCCAGCTGCGGGCCGGTGACCTCGGCCGGGCGCAGGAACGGCAGGGCCAGGCACCAAGCCTCGACCTTGCCGCGTGCGTTGCTCAGCGGAATCAACAAACGCTCGGCGTCCAGCTGGCCTTCGTCGAGCCAGTGCACCCGGCCCAGGGCGTGGGTACGCAGGCGACGCATCAGTGCGGCGGGCAGCTCGATGCGTGAACCGGAGTCGTGGTTGCCGGCGATCATCACGATATCGAGCTTGGGCTGTTGTTCGTGGGCCTGGACGATGAAGTCGTAGAGGCGCTCCTGGGCTTTGACCGGAGGGTTGACCGTGTCGAAGATGTCGCCGGCGATCAGCAGCGCGTCGGGCTGGCGCAGGCGCAGTTGGCCCAGCAGCCAGTCGAGGAAGCAAGCATGTTCGAAATCGCGTTCCTGGCCGTGCAGGCTTTGGCCCAGGTGCCAGTCGGAGGTATGAAACAGACGCATGGATGACCTGTTGGTATCGATTCGGGCAAGCGGGGGCTTGGTTTGGAAGATGGGCTTTGCGGATGGCGGGTATGGTAACCCAGATGGGTTGGGTTGAGAGTTGCGGTGCGGCGGAAATCGAGCGGCGCCCGTGCGAAGCGTACGCTGAAGAGGTGCGGTGCCGCATACATCGAGCGCCGCCCGCGCGGCGCATCGCGACGCGTGCGCTGGGGAGTTGCAGTGCCGCATAAATCGAGCGCCGCCCGCGCGGCGCATCGCGACGCAAGGCCGCTCCCACATTTGTTGCAACGTGCCACTGTCTGTCAGGCCATGGTTGTCCGCCTTTGGCGGCACCACGGAATATCGGGGTGCGCCCTGCGCCAGCACAAATATCGCGCCGGGCCCGCCAGGCTGAAACCATGGCCTACCAGCCATGATTGGCCCGAAACAGATGTGGGAGCGGCCTTGCGTCGCGATGCGCCGCGCGGGCGGCGCTCGAAATCAACGGCGCTGCACCCCTCAAGCGCACCCCCTCATTCACTTCGGATACAGCGGCGGCAGGCTGCCGTTTTCCCCAGCAGGCACCACCACCTGCTCAGCCGGGGGAATCGTGCCGATGGCGCGCCACAATTCCTCACCCTGCCAGTACTGGCCACTTTCGCTGTACAACGCGCCGTTCAGGCCATCCAGCGCATCCGACAACGGCACGAAGCGCGCCGCCATCTCGGCCAGGGTTTCCGGTTGCTGGCGAGCCCAGGCGTCCAGGGCCTGGCGGGTGGCCTGGGGGTCGTTGGCCAGGCACGCGCGCTTGAGATCGTCGAGCAGCGTGCGTGGGCTCGGCCCGTTTTGCGCGGCACGTAGCACCGCCGGCTGCGAGCGCGCCCGCCACCAGAGGGCGAAGCCCAGCAGCGTGGTCAGGGCGAACACCAGCGTGGCCAACTGCCAAGGCCAGAGCAGGGTACTGCCGGTGCTGGCGTCGCCCACCGGGGTCTCGGCGCTCAGCGCCGGGTTGTCCTGCACGTTCAGGGTTCGGGCCGGCAGGCTGCTGTGCTCCAGGTGATCCTCGCGGGTGTTCCACCAGGTCACTTCCAACGCGGGCAGGGCCAGTTCGCCGCTGTGGGTGGGTACCAGCGCCTCGCGCTCTTCGCGGTTGGCGGTCATGCCGCGTTCGTTGATGTCGTTGCGCAGCAGCGGTTGGTCGGGGTAGCGGCGCAGGCCGTTGATTTCGGTGGCCGGCAGCGGGGGCAACTGGGTGCTGGACAGGCCTTCGGCGCGCAGGGTGATGCTGCGGGTCAGCGAATCGCCGATCTGCGTGGCCTGGCTGGCAGGGTCGGGGTTCCAGTGTTCTTCCAGGCTCAGGCTGCGCGCTGGCAGCCAAGGTGTGTCAGCCGGCCAGGCCGCAGGGATCGGACGCACGGCGATGCGCAGCGGCAGCGAGCTGACTTGCACCTGGCGGCCTGTGCGGGCACTGGCGGCTTGCGGCGCCCCGTCGGCGGCGGTTGCGGTGAAGGTCAGCGGCGGTATTTCCAGGGTGCCGCTCTGCTGCGGGTAGACCACGTAGCGTGTCTCGATCACCCCATGGCGCACGCCGTTGATGTCTTTTTCATAGGTGCGCGACTCGCCCAAGGGCTCGACCTTGGCGTTGTCCAGCTGCAGCGGGCTGAGGCTGCTATCGTCATACAGCGACACCGAATGGTAGATGCGCAGGGTCAGTACGACCTGGGCCTGGACGTAGACCTGCTCGTTGTCCACGGTCGCTTCGACGAACACTTGCCTGGCGCTGTCCGGGCGGCTGGCGTCGGCTTGCAGCACCTGCAGGTCGATCGGTTGGCTGTGCGACTGGCCCAACTGCAGTTCGGGAATGCGCAGGCTGCCGCTGTGACGGGGCAGCAGGGTGATGATCCAGCGGGTGCTGGCGCGGGTCTCGCCGTCGAGGGTGTGCAGGCTGTTGAGCTGGCGCGTGCCGCGCACCTCGAAGTCGCCTTCCAGGGCACGCAGGTCGGGCTTGCCGAACTGGGTCACGTCCTGGCTTTCGAGGGTCAGCTCGAAGGTTTCGCCAGCTTCCAGGCGGTTGCGGTCGACACTGGCCTGCAGGCTCGGTGCGGCCTGGGCCATCACGCTGCACAGCAGGCTGAAAAGAAAGACGCCGAAGCGACTCATCGTGGATTTTCCTGATGCAATTGCTGTTCATACCAGAATTTGCGCCGCAGCAGCTCCGCCGGATTGTCGGGGATCTCCCGCAGCCATTGTTCCAGCGCCTGACGCTGTTCGGCGTCGAGGCTGGCGGAAGCTGGGCGTTGCGGTGGCTGGGTAATGCCGTCGTCGTCGCCACCTGGGTTGCCGCCGGGCGCGGCCTGGCTGTTGCCGCTGCTTTCGCCTGGCTCCTGCGCCGCAGCCTGCTTGTCGCTGCCGGGCGTGCCTTGGGCGGGGTTGCTGGCCGAGCTGCTGTTGCCTTCGGTATCGCTGCCTGGGCTGCCCTGGGCGTCGCTGCTGGCGGGTTGCTGTTCGGCCTGGCCTTCGCGCTGCTGCAGAAGTTGCTGCACCAGCGCCTGATTGTCCAGCGCCGGTTGCAGGTCGGGCTGACGTTCCAGGGCCTGTTCGTAGGCGTCGAGCGCGGCTTCCAGCTCGCCGCTGCGGGCCAGGGCATTGCCCCGATTGTAGTGCGCCGCGGCGCTGTTGCTCTGGGCGAATGCCTGTGCCGCGCCGGCATAGTCGCCAGCCTGGTACAGCGCCATGCCGCGCCACAGCGGGTTGCGGAAATGCTCGGCCGCGTCTGCCGGACGTTGTTGTTCCAGCAGGCGCTGGCCTTGTTGGTCGGGACGCAACCACAGGTCATCGAAGTCCATGGCCTGGCCAGGTTGCGGCAGGGCCAGCAGCAGTGGCAGGCAGAACAGCCAGCCGCGACGCCCGGCGCAGGCCGCCAGCAACAGCAGCGGCAACAGCAGCCAATAGCCCTGGTCGGCCCAGCGATCGAGCTGCAGGTTCTGCCCGTCGCTGCGCAGGCTGTGATGGGTATCGAACAGGCCCAGCCCGCGCAGGTCGAGGTCGTCGATGCGGGCATGGCGGTAGCGCCCGCCGGTGCCGGTGATGAAGGCCTTGAGGCCAGCGCTGTCCAGGCGTGGCACGAGGATGCCACCCTGGTCGTCCTTGAGGTACTCGCCATTGGCCTGGCGCACCGGCGCGCCTTCGCGGCTGCCGATACCCAGCATCAGCAGGCTCGGCCCCTGGCGGCCCAGGGCTTTGACGATGCCTTGGCGCTCATCGGCGCCAAGTGACGAGCCCACCAATAGCAGGCGCCCTTGGCCCAGGCCGCTCTGGGCCAGCAGGGCCAGGCCTTTCTGTACGGCCAGGTCGGCGCGCTGGCCGGGTTGCGGCATGATCGACGGGTCGATGGCCTCGAGCAGGTTGCGTGTGGTGCCGAGGTCGTCGGACAGCGGCACCAGGGTGTGGGCGGACCCGGCGTAGACGATCAAGGCGGTCTGGCTGTCGCGGCGGTGCTCGAGCAGATCGAGAATCTTGCGCCGCGCCTGTTCCAGGCGGTTGGGCGTGGCGTCTTCGGCGAGCATCTGCGGGGTCAGTTCGAGCAGGATCACCAGTGGGTCTGCCGGGCGCTGGCGGGTTTCTTCCAGGCGCTGCCAGCTCGGCCCGAGCAGGGCCAGCACCACCAGCAGCCAGGCCAGCCCCAGGGCGACCCACGGCAGCTTGCTGTTGCTGCCACTGCCACCGCCGAGCAATACCGGATGGAACGCCGCCGGCAGGATCATCTGCCAGCGCCCGGCGCGCTTGCGCCGGTGCCACAGCTTGAACAGCAGCCAGCCGAGCAGCGGTATCAGCAGCAACCACAGCGGGCGTAGCCATTGCGGCCAGAGTTCGATCATCGCCGCCTCCTCAGGCGCAGGCGCTTGAGGCGCTGGCGCCATTCGGGGTGGGGTTGCAGGAAGCGTGGCCGGCGCAGCGCACGCTGCAGCAGGTTGTCCGGCCACAGCGTGGCCACCACCAGCAGCACGCTGAGCAGCAGTGCCAGGGCCAGCGGCCAGGCATAGAGCTCGCTGGCGGTGCGCGCCTGGGTCGGTTGCTGGGCCACCGGCTCCAACTGGTCGAGGGTGTCGCCGATGGCGTCCAGTTCGGCGCCGTCGTGGGCGCGGAAGTAGGCACCGTGGGTCAGTTCGGCGATTTCCTTGAGCGAGGCTTCGTCCAGGTCCAGGCTCGGGTTCAGCCCCAGCAGGCCCGGGGTGCCGCTGGCCTCGGGGTTGGCGCCGATGCCGATGGTATAGATGCGCACGCCTTCCTGGGCGGCCAGGCGGGCGGCGGTCAACGGGTGGATCTGCCCGCCGTTGTTGGCGCCATCGGTCACCAGCACCAGTACCCGGCTCTGCGCCGGACGCGCGCGCAAGCGCTTGACCGCAAGGCCAATGGCGTCGCCGATGGCGGTGTTCTTGCCGGCGATGCCGATCTGCGCCTCGTCGAGGAAGGTGTGCACGGTACGCCGGTCGAAGGTCAGTGGAGCCTGCAGATAGGCCTGGCTGCCGAACAGGATCAGGCCGACCCGGTCGCCTTCGCGGTCCTGGAGGAAGTCGCCGAGCAGCGCCTTGACCAGGTCGAGGCGGCTGATGTCCTCGCCTTGCCATTGCATGTCGGGGAAGTCCATCGAGCCCGACACGTCCACCGCCACCAGCAGGTCGCGGCCGCTGGCGGCGACCGGTACCGGCTCGCCCAGCCACTGTGGGCGTGCGGCAGCGAACAGCAGCAGCAACCAGATGACCATGAACGGCAGTTGCTGGCGCAGGGTCGGCAGGTTCAGCCGGGCACGGCGCCCGGCCAGGCCTTCGAGCTCGCGCAGGAAGCCGACCTTGAGCACCGGTTCACCGCTGTCGGCGGGCGGCAGCAGCAGGCGTGTCAGCCAGGGCAGCGGCAGCAGCGCCAGAATCCACGGCCAGGCGAACTCAAACATGTTTGCGGATCCAGGTTTCGACCGCCAGGGCGAGGCCGGCGATAGCCTTGTCGTCGAGCCGGCACTCGGGCTTGTAGGCGCCTTCGACCAGCACCATCCAGCGGGTCAAGCCGGCGGCGGGGCAACGGTTGTCGAGAAACGCCAGCCACTGGCGACCGTTGAGGGTGTGGCTGTTGGCGCCAGGGTAGTGGTTGCGGCACAGGCGTTTGAGCAGGGCGTTGATCTGTTGCAGCCAGGCGCCGGCCGGGGCGCCGTCATAGGGACGCGGCAGGCGGGCGAGTTCGGCCAGGGCGGCGACGCGCACCGGGTCGAGCGGTTGCTCGGCGCGCACCACCCGGCGTTTGCCTGGGCGCCAACGGCGCAGGCGCCAGGCCCCCAGCCCAGCAGCGGCAATAACGCCAGCAGCACCCACCAGCCCGGCGCGGGCGGCCAAAGGCCGATCGGCGGCGGGGCGATCAGCGGCTGCAACTGGTCCAGCGGGTTCACGGCTGGCTCCCGGGCCGTTGGGCGTTGGTGTGTTCGCGCAGTTGCTCGATCATTTCGCTCTGGGTGCTCAGGGGCATCAGCAGGATTCGCAATTTCTGCGCCATCAGTTCCCAGCGCTCGACCCGCGCCTCGGCCTGCTGGCGGTAGGCCTGGCGCAGGCTGGCATCCAGGGTGTCGAGCTCCAGTTGCCGGCTGCGCTGGGCGAAGCGCAACAGGCCGGCGGCCGGCAGGGCATGGTCGAGCGGGTCGCTGACCGGCATCAGCAGCAGGTCGCAGTGGCGCGAGAGCATGGCCAGGTGCTGTTCGGCCTGGTCGCTCAGCGAGCGCTCGTCGCAAATGACGATGGCCAGGCTGCCGGGGCGTAGCACTTCCCGCGCCCGGCGCAGGGCCAAGCCGAGGTTGTCCGCGTGCGGCGTCGCTTCGGTGTGCAGCGCCTGGTTGGCCCGGGCCAGGCGGTTGAGCAGTTGCAGCAGGCTCTGCTTGCTGCGACGAGGTTTGATTTCGTGGTGCTCGTTGTCGCCGAACACCAGGCCGCCAATGCGGTCGTTGTGGCCCAGCGCAGCCCAGCCGAACAACGCCGCAGCCTGGGCGGCGAGCACCGACTTGAACATCAGGCCGGTGCCGAAGAACAGGCGATGGCTCTGCTCGACGAGGATGAAGATCGGCCGCTCGCGCTCCTCGTGGAACAGCTTGGTGTGCGGCTCCTGGGTGCGTGCGGTGACCCGCCAGTCGATGTTGCGCACGTCGTCGCCCGCCTGGTACACCCGCACCTGGTCGAAGTCGACGCCGCGCCCACGCAGCTTGGAGTGGTGCAGGCCTACCAGAGGGCTGCGCTGGCCAGGCCGGGAAAACAGCTGGATCTCACGTACGCGGTGGCGCATGTCGATCAGCTCGGCAAGGCCGATGCGGATGCCGGGTTCGGCCTGCGGCGTGCTGGGCATGGGCTCAGGCAACGGCGACAACGTCGAGGATGCGCTGGACCACCCGGTCCTGGTCGATCCCCGCGGCCTCGGCCTCGAACGACAGGATGATGCGGTGACGCAGCACGTCGAACAGCACCGCCTGGATGTCCTCTGGGCTGACGAAGTCGCGCCCGGCCAGCCAGGCATGGGCGCGCGCGCAGCGGTCCAGGGCGATCGAGCCGCGCGGGCTGGCGCCATAGGCGATCCAGTCGGCCAGCTCGGCATCGAACTTGGCCGGGGTGCGCGTGGCCATCACCAGTTGCACCAGGTACTCCTCCACGGCATCGGCCATGTACAGGCCGAGGATTTCCTTGCGTGCGGCGAAGATCGCCTGCTGGCTGACCCGCCGCTCGGGCTTGACCTCGCCGCCCAACGCCTCGCCACGAGCCTGGAGCAGGATGCGGCGTTCGACCGCGGCATCGGGGAAACCGATCTTGACGTGCATGAGGAAGCGGTCGAGCTGGGCTTCGGGCAGCGGGTAGGTGCCTTCCTGCTCGATCGGGTTCTGCGTGGCCATGACCAGGAACAGCGGCGACAGCTCGTAGGTGCTGCGCCCCACGCTGACCTGGCGCTCGGCCATGGCCTCGAGCAGGGCGGACTGCACCTTGGCCGGGGCGCGGTTGATTTCGTCGGCCAGTACCAGGTTGTGGAAGATCGGTCCTTGCTGGAACACGAAGCTGCCGGTTTCCGGGCGATAGATCTCGGTGCCGGTGATGTCGGCCGGGAGCAGGTCGGGGGTGAACTGGATACGATGGAACTGCGCTTCGATGCCCTCGGCGAGCTCCTTGATGGCCTTGGTCTTGGCCAAGCCCGGCGCGCCCTCCACCAGCATGTGGCCGTCGGCCAGCAGCACGATCAGCAGGCGTTCGACCAGCTTCTCCTGGCCAAGGATCTGGGAGGAAAGAAAAGTGCGCAGCGCGATCAGCGCTTCACGGTGTTCCATCGGCGACGGTTCCTGGGATTGGGCCAGGGCGAGCGCGGAGCGCAGGCCATCTGGCGGGGGCTGATACTTTAATCTATCCGGGGGGGCGGCGACCAATGCAGGCCTGTATTTTTATCCGGGCCCTCGGGTCGAATCTTCCCGCCTGGCGATACGTATTTGCCTATTCGCAACGCATGTGGGCTGGCGCTTGCTGGTTTCTTTTCATTGTCTGGAACGAAACCATGAGCGAGCAGCACAGACTCCACCCTGGGATGACCCTGCGGGTGGGCATTTTTTTCGACGGCACCGGCAACAACCAGTGCAACCTTGCCGTGGGCGGCAATGGCGAAGGCGGCAGCTACGGCAACGCACTCAGCAATGTCGCGTTGTTGCACGCGCTTTACCCCACCGGGCCGGTTGGCGACCAGATATTCATCAAGCGCTACGTGCCGGGCGTCGGCACTCGTGAGGGCGCGGCCGACTCGCTGTACGGCCAGGCCACTGGCGGTGGCCGCACCGGCGTCGAAGCGCGGGTGGCCGAGGTGCTGGCGTGGTTGGAGGGCCAGCAGCTCGAGCGGTCCGTGTCCGCACCTCTGGCGTTCGACCTCTTCGGTTTCAGCCGCGGCGCGGCGGCTGCACGGCACCTGGCCAACCGGCTGGTGGAGGCGCAGTGGTCGATCAATTTCATCGGCCTGTTCGACACCGTGGCGGCAATCGTCGAGCCATTGCGAGGGGATTTCGACCCGGCCGATGCGCGCAATGGTCGTCTGCGCCTGGGCCTGGGGCCGACGATTGCACGGCAGGTCGTGCAACTGGTGGCCGCAGATGAGCGGCGGCACAATTTTCCACTCGTACGCAGTGCGAACGACATCGTCGTGCCCGGCGTGCACGCCGACGTGGGCGGCGGTTACCAGGCGCTCATGCATGAGCAGGTGCAGTTGTGCAAACCGTTCTCGCAGCGAGTGGCACAGGCGATCCCCGCCGAGCGCACCGCAGCCTACGCCCAGGCCGCCACGCTGCTGAAGGCGTCGTTGGCCGAACCGGACGCGCCCCCGGCGCAGGTGCTGAGCTGGGAAGAGCCCGTTGTCGGGGGCGCAGCGCAGCGGTTCGTGGCGCTGAAGCAGGTGTACGCAACGGTGCAGCGCGAACGTGAGGTGCATGGGCATCTGTCGCGGGTGTACCTGAGCGTCATGCGCGAGTTCGGCATGCGTGGTGGGGTGCCGTTCGCGGCGTTGGGCGCGAACCCTCTGCATCGCTTGCCGGAGGAATTGCTGGGCATCAGTCGCAAGGTGCATGGCTTTGCCCTGGGCGATTGTCCACGGTTGCAGCTTACCGGCGAGGAGCACAGGTTGCTGCGCGGTCGGTACGTGCACACCTCGGCGCACTGGAATGCCCTGAACGGCATGCGCAGCAGCCGGTTGGATTGGATGTATGTGCATCGACCGGCGCAAGGGGGTAGCAGGGTGGTGCATGAGAACCCGCTGGGTTGAGCGAAGCGCAATGGCAGGCGCGGCCCTATCGCCGGCAAGCCGGCTCCTACACGGACAGTGATGACCCTGTGGGAGCCGGCTTGCCGGCGATAGGGCCGCGCCTGCCTGCACCGATCAGTTTTTCGACGTGGAATGCTTGCGCCCCTGATCGCACAGGGCAAACACCACCACCAGCACCCCGGAAATCGCCAGGATCACCGCCACACCGTCGGTGGAGTGGGTCGCCGAACCGGCCACCAGCGCCAGGCCGCCCAGGGGTGCCAGGCCGCCGGCCACCGCAGTGCCGATCTCGCGCCCAGTGCCGAAGCCCGAGGCCCGCGTCTGGGTCGGGAACTGGCGGCTGAGGAACGAGCCCTGCGGAGCGAACATCATCGGTGCAAGAAGCCCGGTGCCAATCGCGATAGCGACGTAGATCAGGGTCGGTTCGCCCGTGCTCAGCAGTTGCAGGAACGGGTAGGCGAACAATGCCGACAGCACCCCACCGAGCACCAGTACGGTCTTGCTGCTCCAGCGGTCGCACAGCCAGCCGAAGAATGGCACGGCGAAGATCGCCACCAGGCTCGCGATGGTCACCGACAAGGACGTGACATGCGCCTCGACGCCCTTGAACTGGGTCAGGTAGGCCAGCGAGAACGTCTTGAAGATGTAGCTCAGGGCGTTGTAGCCGATGGCCACGAAGAACACCACGGCCAGGCCCTTGAGGTCGTTCCTGAACAGCAGCTTCAGTGGCGATACCTGCGGTTTGTCGTCCTGGTGGTCGAGCTTGTTGAAGTCCGGGGTCTCGGGAATGCTCTTGCGCACCCACAGGCCGATCGCCACCAGGGCAATGCTGGCGATGAACGGGATCCGCCAGCCGCCGGCCAGGAGGAAATCGTTGCCGTTCATGGTCAGCAGGTACACCGTCAGCGACGACAGCAACAGCCCCAGGTTCAGGCCCAGCGCCGGCCAGGCGCCCTGGCTGCCGCGCTTGCCTTCGCTGGCGTGCTCGTACGAAGTCACCGCCGCGCCGGACAGCTCGGCGCCAGCGCCCAGGCCCTGGATGATGCGGATGACCACCAGCAGGATCGGAGCCCAGATGCCGATCGAGGCGTAGCTGGGGATGAGCCCGATCAGCGCAGTGCACACGCCCATCATGCAGAAGGTGATGACCAGCACGTGCTTGCGGCCGAAACGGTCGCCCAGGTAGCCGAACAGAATGCCGCCGAAGGGGCGGGCGATGAAGCCGATGGCGAAGGTCGAGAAGGCCAGCAGCGAGGCAACCGCCGGGTTGCTGGCATCGAAGAAGATCTTCGAGAACACGATCGCCGCCATGGTCGCGTAGAGGTAGAAGTCGTACCACTCCAGCATCGAGCCGAAGATGGTCGCCGCCGCCACCTTGCGCAGGCGTTTGCGTTGTTGTTCTGGGGTCTCGTGTGCGGACAGCGCCGCCTCATGTACCGACATGGGTATTCCTTGTTGTCTTTGTAGTCAGTGGGTGCAGCTGGGTTCAGCGGGCCTTGAGGATCTTCTCGGCGATCATCTGGCCGATGGGGATGGCCGAGGTGGCAGCCGGCGACGGAGCATTGCAGACATGCACCATGCGCGGGGTCTCGGCGAACAGGAAGTCGTGCACCAGGGTGCCGTCGCGCATCACCGCCTGGGCGCGGATTCCGGCTTCATAGGGCAGCAGGTCCTCGACCTCCAGCGACGGGCAATACTTGCGGCACTGCTCCAGATAGCCGCGCTTGAACAGCGAGTTCTTCATTTCGGTAGTGCCGGAGCCGAGGTTGTTCCAGATGGTTTTCCAGAAACCCGGAAAACGTGCGTACTCGGCCACGTCGCGCCAGTTCAGCGACAGCTTCGGGTAGCCCTCGCGGGCAAAACCGAGCACGGCATTGGGGCCCACGGTGACGCTGCCATCGATCATGCGCGTGAGGTGCACGCCGAGGAACGGCAGCTCCGGGTCGGGGATCGGGTAGATCAGGTGGTTGACGATCTGGTTCTTGCTTGCCGGCAAGCGGTAGTACTCGCCGCGGAAGGGGATGATCTGGTGGTCGATCTTCACCCCGGCCAGACGCGCCAGGCGGTCGGATTGCAGGCCGGCGCAGGCGACCAGTTGGCGGGCACGCCAGGTCTGCTGCTGGTCAGCGATCTCGACATGCTCGCCGCGTTCCTGGATAGCCCGAACGGTGGTGGACAGGCGCACTTCGCCGCCGGCCTTCTCGATCACCCGGGCCATGGCGTCGCACACCTGCTTGTAGTCGACGATGCCGGTGGTATCGACGAACAACGCGCCGAGGCCGGCGATGTTCGGTTCGCGGCGCTTGAGCTCGGCGGCGTCGAGTCGATCGACCTTCAGGCCGTTTTGCCGCGAGCGCTCGTGCAACGCCCCCATGCGCTGCATCTCCAGCGGGTTGGAGGCCACCAGCAACTTGCCGCAGACATCGAAGGCGATGCCATGCTCGGTGCAGAATTCCTTGGTGGCCTGGGCGCCGCGCTTGCACAGCTCGGCCTTGAGGCTGCCTGGGGCGTAGTAGATGCCCGCGTGAATGACGCCGCTGTTGTGGCCGGTCTGGTGCAGGCCGAGGCTGGCTTCCTTTTCCAGGATCAGCAAGGAGGCGCCGGGGCGTTGCTCGAGCAGGGCCATCGCCGTGGCGAGGCCGACGATGCCGCCGCCGATGATGCAGTAGTCGTAGGTCATGCAGGGGTACCTTGGTGCGCTTGTCGGTGGATCTGCTTATCAGGTTGTCAGACTAAGTAGTGCGTAAAAAAGGGCGCGTCGGATCGAGCAAAAGGTCATGGGGTCAGTCCAGAGCGGGAAGGTCGATGCGCAGGCGCTTGGCCGAGGCGCGCAGGTGCGCTTCGGCACAGGCGGCAGCAGCCTGGCGATCACCGTCGGCGATGGCCTGGTACAACGCCTGGTGCTCGCGGTTGGCATCGGCCGAACCACCCAGCGAATGGGCGGCGGAGTTTTCCCATGCCGTGCGCCGGGCGCTGGCCAACTGGCCGCCAATGAAGTCGTGGAAAGCCACGAAGTAGTCGTTCTTGCTGGCGGCGGCGATCGCTCGGTGGAAGGCGACGTCTGCGGCCGAGGCCGTGGCGAAGTCGCTGCCTTTGTCGAGCATGGCCTGCAGGGCCTGGGCCATGCAGGCCAGGTCCTGCGGGTCGCGACGGCGCGCGGCGATGGCTGCGGCCTGGGTCTCGATCCACAGGCGCATTTCGAACATCTGCACCAAGTCTGGTTTGCCGCCGACGCTGCCGGGGAAGCGAAACACCGTGCCCTTGGGCGTTTGCGAGATGTAAGAGCCGAGCCCGCGGCGGGCGATCAGCACGCCATCCGCCTTGAGCTGCGCCACAGCCTCGCGCACCACCGAGCGGCTGACGTTCAGTTGTTCGGCCAGTTGCTGTTCGGTGGGCAGGCGCGATTCAGCGGCCAGGCGGCCGGAATCGATCTCGGCGCGGATGGCGCCGACGACCCGTTCGACGAGGGTGTCGGGGCGCTGGAGCTCTAGCATGGAAGCGGTTGCCTAGTAGTCAGGTTGTCAGACAATGCCTGCGGTGGGTTCGAGTTGTCAATTTTTTCAAGGGGTTATGAGTGTGTCAGGACGGGCCCATCGCCGGCAAGCCGGCTCCTACAGGTAATGCGTAATCCCTGTAGGAGCCGGCTTGCCGGCGATAACGGGCTCAAAGCTCGCTGACGAAGGTACCGGTGTCCTTGAGAATGTTGCGCAAGGTCAGCTCGACCTCTTCCAGGTCGGTCCCCGCCGACGTCAGCTCGATCTCCAGCGATTCATCGCCTTTGAGCGCATCGCGATCCCCGGCGGCCACCTCGATCAGCAGGCGCTGGGCACTCAGCGTCACCTTCAACCCGTCCAGCGTCGACGGCTCGTCATCCAGGGTCAGGTCGACGGTGTCTTCATCCGGATACCGGGTCAGCAGGAACATCTGCCCCTTGTCGCTGTGGCAGCACAGGGTCGCCATGTTGTCTTCCTCGTCGTCGCAAGGGGTGGCGAAGAGCAGGGCGGTCTTGATGTGCATGGCAGGACTCGGGCTGAAAGAAATGAAAGGGAATTCTGACAGCCCCGTGCGCATCCATAAACGTAAAGTTGCCACCCTTTGACCGAAATTGTCGCAGCACCGCAAGCGGCGATGACCGCTCAGTCGTTAAGCTTCGGCGAGCCATGAACGTGCCTTCACGTTCAACGCCTTGGTTTTCACCGTTCGCCTTGCCACGGGTTGGCTATCGTTGATCCGTGTACGGCGCACGCATGCGACGCTCCAACTACGACAAAGCCCAAGCGGAGTACCACAGATGGCGTTCTTCACCGCAGCCAGCAAAGCCGACTTCCAGCACCAACTGCAAGCGGCCCTGGCGCAGCACATCAGCGAACAGGCACTGCCACAAGTGGCCCTGTTCGCCGAGCAGTTCTTCGGCATCATCTCTCTGGACGAACTCACCCAGCGGCGGCTGTCAGACCTTGCCGGCTGCACCTTGTCGGCCTGGCGCATCATCGAGCGCTTCGACCCCGAGCAGCCCCAGGTGCGGGTCTACAACCCCGACTACGAACGCAATGGCTGGCAGTCGACGCACAGCGTGGTCGAGGTGCTGCATCACGACCTGCCATTTCTGGTCGACTCGGTGCGCACCGAACTCAATCGCCGCGGCTATAGCATCCACACCCTGCAGACCACCGTGCTGAGCGTGCGCCGTGGCGCCAAGGGCGAGCTGCTCGAGTTGCTGCCCAAGGGCACCCAGGGCGAGGGCGTGCAGCATGAGTCGCTGATGTTCCTGGAGATCGACCGTTGCGCCAACGCCGCCGAACTGCAGGTGCTGGCCCGTGAAATCGAGCAGGTGCTGGCCGAGGTGCGGGTGGCGGTGGCCGATTTCGAGCCGATGAAGGCCAAGCTGCGCGAGGTGGTGGCGCAGGTCGAGCAGACCGCGTTCGGCCCTGCCCAGCACGACAAGGGCGAGGTCAAGGCGTTTCTCGAATGGTTGCTGGACAACCATTTCACCTTCCTCGGCTACGAGGAATTCACCGTCCAGGCCGATAGCGACGGCGGCCAGATGGTCTACGACCCGCAATCGTTCCTCGGCCTGCCACGGCGCCTGCGCGTGGGCCTGACCGCCGAGGACCTGCGCATCGAAGACTACGCCGTGGCCTACCTCAACGAGCCGCTGCTGCTGTCGTTCGCCAAGGCTGCGCTGCCCAGCCGGGTGCACCGCCCGGCCTACCCGGACTACGTGTCGATCCGCCAGTTGAACGCCGAAGGTAAGGTCATCAAGGAATGCCGCTTCATGGGCCTGTACACCTCGTCGGTGTATGGCGAAAGCGTGCGCTCGATCCCCTATATCCGCGTCAAGGTTGCCGAGGTCGAGCGCCGCTCGGGCTTCGACGCCAAGGCGCACCTGGGCAAGGAGCTGGCCCAGGTGCTCGAGGTGCTACCGCGCGACGACCTGTTCCAGACGCCGATCGACGAGTTGTTCAGCACCGTCATGTCGATCGTGCAGATCCAGGAGCGCAACAAGATCCGCGTGTTCCTGCGCAAGGACCCGTACGGTCGTTTCTGTTACTGCCTGGCCTACGTGCCACGGGAAATCTACTCCACCGAGGTGCGCCAGAAGATCCAGCAGGTGCTGATGGAGCGCCTGAAGGCGAGCGACTGCGAGTTCTGGACCTTCTTCTCCGAGTCGGTGCTGGCCCGAGTGCAGCTCATTTTGCGGGTCGATCCGAAAAACCGTATCGATATCGATCCGCAGCAGTTGGAGAAGGAAGTGGTCCAGGCTTGCCGCTCGTGGCAGGACGACTACACCGCGCTGGTCATCGAGAACCTCGGCGAAGCCCAGGGCACCAACGTGCTCGGCGACTTCCCCAAGGGCTTCCCGGCGGGCTATCGCGAGCGCTTCCCGGCGCACTCGGCGGTAGTCGACCTGCAACACGTGCTGGCGTTGTCGGAAAGCAAACCGCTGGTCATGAGCTTCTACCAGCCGCTGACGCGCCTGGGCGACCGCCTGCTGCACTGCAAGCTGTACCACGCCGACACCCCGCTGGCGCTGTCCGATGTGCTGCCGATCCTGGAGAACCTCGGCCTGCGCGTGCTCGGCGAGTTCCCCTATCGGCTGCGTCACGCCAGCGGCCGTGAATACTGGATCCATGACTTCGCCTTCACCTACAGCGAAGGCCTGAGCCTGGATATCCAGCAGCTCAACGACACCCTGCAGGACGCCTTCGTGCACATCGTCAACGGCGACGCCGAAAACGATGCCTTCAACCGCCTGGTGCTCACCGCCGGCCTGCCGTGGCGCGACGTGGCGCTACTGCGCGCCTATGCCCGCTACCTCAAGCAGATCCGCCTGGGCTTCGACCTGGGCTACATCGCCAGCACCTTGAACAACCATACCGACATCGCCCGCGAGCTGACCCGGTTGTTCAAGACCCGCTTCTACCTGGCGCGCAAGCTGGGTCAGGATGACCTGGACGACAAGCAGCAGCGCCTGGAGCAGGCGATTCTCACTGCCCTGGACGATGTCCAGGTGCTCAACGAGGACCGCATCCTGCGTCGCTACCTGGACCTGATCAAGGCAACCCTGCGCACCAACTTCTACCAACCCGACGGCAATGGCCAGGCCAAGTCGTACTTCAGCTTCAAGTTCAATCCCAAGCTGATCCCCGAGCTGCCCAAGCCGGTGCCCAAGTTCGAGATATTCGTCTATTCGCCGCGGGTCGAGGGCGTGCACCTGCGCTTTGGCAACGTCGCCCGGGGCGGCTTGCGCTGGTCGGACCGCGAGGAAGACTTCCGTACCGAGGTGCTTGGCCTGGTCAAGGCCCAGCAGGTGAAGAACTCGGTGATCGTGCCGGTGGGCGCCAAGGGCGGGTTCCTGCCGCGCCGCCTGCCACTGGGCGGCAGCCGCGACGAGATCGCCGCCGAGGGCGTGGCTTGCTACCGCATCTTCATCAGTGGTCTGCTCGACATCACCGACAACCTCAAGGATGGCGGCGTGGTGCCGCCGGCCAACGTGGTCCGTCACGATGACGACGACCCCTACCTGGTGGTGGCGGCGGACAAAGGCACCGCGACCTTCTCCGACATCGCCAACGGCATCGCCATCGATTATGGCTTCTGGTTGGGCGACGCCTTCGCCTCCGGTGGCTCGGCCGGCTACGACCACAAGAAGATGGGTATCACCGCCCGTGGCGCGTGGGTTGGCGTGCAGCGCCACTTCCGCGAGCGCGGCATCAACGTGCAGCAGGATCCGATCACCGTGATCGGTATCGGCGACATGGCCGGCGACGTGTTCGGCAACGGCCTGTTGATGTCCGACAAGCTGCAACTGGTGGCGGCGTTCAACCATCTGCACATCTTCATCGACCCCAACCCGGACCCGGCCAGCAGCTTCGCCGAGCGTCAGCGCCTGTTCGACCTGCCGCGTTCGGCCTGGAGCGACTACGACACCAGCATCATGTCCGAAGGCGGCGGCATCTTCACTCGCAGCGCCAAGAGCATCGCCATCAGCGCACAGATGAAAGAGCGCTTCGCCATCGAAGCCGATCGCCTGACGCCGACCGAGCTGCTGCATGCGCTGCTCAAGGCGCCGGTGGACCTGCTGTGGAACGGCGGCATCGGTACCTATGTCAAGGCCAGCAGCGAAAGCCATGCCGATGTTGGCGACAAGGCCAACGACGCCTTGCGCGTCGATGGTGACGAGCTGCGCTGCAAGGTGGTGGGGGAGGGCGGCAACCTGGGCATGACCCAGCTTGGCCGTGTCGAGTTCGGGCTGCATGGCGGCGCCACCAACACCGACTTCATCGACAATGCCGGCGGCGTGGACTGCTCCGACCATGAGGTCAACATCAAGATCCTGCTCAACGAAGTGGTGCAGGGCGGCGACATGACCGAGAAGCAGCGTAACCAGCTGCTGGGTAGCATGACCGACGAAGTGTCCACGCTGGTGCTGGGCAACAACTACAAGCAGACCCAGGCGCTGTCGCTGGCTGCCCGCCGCGCCCGCGAGCGGATCGCCGAGTACAAGCGCCTAATGGCTGACCTCGAGGGCCGCGGCAAGCTCGACCGGGCCATCGAGTTCCTGCCCACCGAGGAGCTGCTGGCCGAGCGCCTGGCGGCCGGCCAGGGGCTGACCCGCGCCGAGCTGTCGGTACTGATTTCCTACAGTAAGATCGACCTCAAGGAGCAACTGCTCAAGTCGCAGGTACCTGACGACGACTACCTGACCCGCGACATGGAGACTGCTTTCCCGCCGTCGCTGGTCAGCAAGTTCGCCGAGGCCATGCGCCGTCATCGCCTCAAGCGCGAGATCGTCAGCACCCAGATTGCCAACGATCTGGTCAACAACATGGGCATCACTTTCGTACAGCGCCTGAAGGAGTCCACTGGCATGAGCCCGGCCAATGTCGCTGGGGCCTACGTGATCGTGCGCGACATCTTCCACCTGCCGCACTGGTTCCGCCAGATCGAGGCGCTGGACTACCAGGTGCCGGCCGAGATCCAGCTGACCTTGATGGACGAGCTGATGCGCCTGGGGCGTCGGGCCACCCGCTGGTTCCTGCGCAGCCGCCGCAACGAGCAGGATGCCGGGCGCGATGCGGCGCACTTCGGGCCGAAGATCGCGCAGTTGGGGCTCAAGCTCGACGAATTGCTGGAGGGGCCGACCCGCGAGCGCTGGATGGTGCGCTACCAGAGCTTCGTCGCCGCGGGCGTGCCGGAACTGCTGGCGCGCATGGTCGCCGGTACCAGTCATCTCTACACGCTGCTGCCGATCATCGAGGCGGCGGATGTCACCGGGCATGAACCGGCACAGGTGGCCAAGGCGTTCTTCGCCGTCGGCAGTGCACTGGACCTGACCTGGTACCTGCAGGAAATCAGCAACCTGCCGGTGGAGAACAACTGGCAGGCATTGGCCCGCGAAGCGTTCCGCGACGACATCGACCTGCAGCAGCGGGCGATCACCATTTCCGTGCTGCAGATGGCCGATGCGCCAGAGGACATCAACGCCCGGGTGGCGTTGTGGGCCGAGCAGCACAGAGTGATGGTCGAACGCTGGCGGGCCATGCTCGACGACCTGCGCAACGCCACCGGCACCGACTATGCGATGTATGCGGTAGCCAACCGCGAGCTGGTCGACCTGGCGATGAGCGGACAGGCGGTGGTGGTGCCGTCCTGAGCGTAGCTGCAAACGAAAAACCCCGGCCGTGATGCCTAACGCTGTTCACTTAAGAGTGCCGGGGCTGCTGCGCAGCCCTTTCGCGACCCAAGGCCGCTCCCACATTGTCCGTGCTTGCCCTGTAGATAGAGGCTTTCACGGTCATTGTGGGAGCGGCCTTGTGTCGCGATGGGCTGCGCAGCAGCCCCGGCAATCTTAAGTGAACAGCATTACGGCCTTGATGCCGGGGGGGGTCGTAGGCGACCCATTGCCGCTCCTACAGGTTGATGCCTACTTGAACCTGCGCTCCACGCCTTTTTCCACCAGGATTTTCGCGGAAATCTCCTCCACCGAGAAATGTGTGGAGTTGATGTTGGGAATGTTCTCCCGGCGGAACAGGTTCTCCACCTCGCGTACCTCGAATTCGCACTGGGCGAAGCTCGAATAGCGGCTATTGGGCTTGCGCTCGTGGCGGATGGCGGTGAGCCGGTCGGGATCGATGGTCAGGCCGAACAGCTTGTGCTGGTACTTCTTCAGCACCGTCGGCAACTGCAGGCGCTCCATGTCGTCCTCGGTGAGCGGGTAGTTGGCCGCCCGGATACCGAACTGCATGGCCATGTACAGGCAGGTCGGGGTCTTGCCGCAGCGCGACACGCCGACCAGGATCAGGTCGGCCTTGTCGTAATAGTGGGTGCGAGCGCCATCGTCGTTGTCGAGGGCGAAATTCACCGCCTCGATGCGCTCCATATAGTTGGAATTTCCACCGATCGAGTGGGATTTTCCGACGGAATACGACGAATGGGCAGTTAATTCTTGCTCAAGTGGGGATAAAAACGTGGAAAAGATGTCGATCATGAAGCCGTTCGACGTAGCCAGGATCTCACGGATGTCCTGATTGACGATGGTGTCGAAGATGATTGGCCGCATGCCGTCGCGTTCGGCGGCGGCGTTGATTTGCGCCACCATGGTCCGCGCTTTGTCCGGCGTATCGATGTACGGACGGGTGAATTTATTGAAAGGAATGCTATCGAACTGCGCTAGCAAGCTTTGGCCCAGGGTTTCGGCCGTGATGCCGGTGCCGTCGGAGATGAAGAACGCGGTTCGTTTCATTTGCGATCTGGGCCTTAAGCTGATGACAAATCTTGGATATGATAAGTTCGGTTTGCCGAACGTGGCTGTCGGCATTCTCACTTATTTTCCAGGTACAGGCCACAAGCGCCCGGTCAAGTCATAGAGGCAGGCCGGCGCCCTTGAGCGTTTCCCATACAGAAGTGGAGAGATCACCTTGGTAGAGTACGTAGTTTCCCTCGATAAGCTCGGCGTCCATGATGTGGAGCATGTGGGGGGCAAGAACGCATCCCTGGGCGAGATGATCAGTAATCTTGCCGGTGCCGGCGTCTCGGTGCCGGGCGGCTTTGCCACTACGGCTCAGGCGTACCGCGATTTCCTCGAACAGAGCGGGCTGAACGACCGTATCCACGCCGCGCTCGATGCGCTGGACGTCGATGACGTCAACGCCCTGGCCAAGACTGGCGCGCAGATCCGCCAGTGGGTGATGGACGCCGAATTCCCAGCTCGCCTGGATTCGGAAATCCGAACCGCCTTCGCCGAAATGTCCAAGGGCAACGACAACATGGCCGTGGCCGTGCGTTCCTCGGCCACCGCCGAAGACTTGCCGGACGCCTCGTTCGCCGGCCAGCAGGAAACCTTCCTCAACATCCGTGGCGTCGACAACGTGATCCGCGCGGCCAAGGAAGTGTTCGCCTCGCTGTTCAACGACCGTGCCATCGCCTACCGCGTGCACCAGGGCTTCGACCACAAGCTGGTAGCCCTGTCCGCTGGCGTGCAGCGCATGGTCCGTTCCGAAACCGGCACCGCCGGCGTGATGTTCACCCTCGATACCGAATCGGGCTTCCGTGACGTGGTGTTCATCACTGGCGCCTACGGCCTGGGTGAAACCGTGGTACAGGGTGCGGTCAACCCTGACGAATTCTACGTGCACAAGAACACCCTGCAGGCCGGCCGCCCGGCCATCCTGCGCCGCAACCTGGGCAGCAAGGCGATCAAGATGGTCTACGGCGACGAAGCCAAGGCCGGTCGCTCGGTCAAGACCGTCGAAGTGGACCGCGCCGATCGGGCCCGCTTCTGCCTGAGCGACGACGAGGTCAACGAGCTGGCCAAGCAGGCCCTGATCATCGAGCAGCACTACCAGCGCCCGATGGACATCGAGTGGGCCAAGGACGGTGACGACGGCAAGCTGTACATCGTCCAGGCGCGCCCCGAGACCGTGAAGAGCCGCGCCAGCGCCAACGTCATGGAGCGCTACCTGCTCAAGGAGAAGGGCACCGTCCTCGTCGAGGGTCGTGCCATCGGCCAGCGCATCGGCGCCGGCAAGGTCCGTGTGATCAACGACGTGTCCGAAATGGACAAGGTACAGCCAGGTGACGTGCTGGTTTCCGACATGACCGACCCGGACTGGGAGCCGGTCATGAAACGTGCTGCCGCCATCGTCACCAACCGTGGCGGGCGCACCTGCCACGCGGCGATCATCGCCCGTGAACTGGGCATCCCCGCCGTGGTCGGCTGTGGTAACGCCACCCAGCTGCTCAAGGATGGCCAGGGCGTGACCGTGTCCTGCGCCGAAGGCGACACCGGCTTCATCTTCGAGGGTGAACTGGGCTTCGACATCAAGCAGAACTCGGTGGACGCCATGCCCGAGCTGCCGTTCAAGATCATGATGAACGTCGGCAACCCGGACCGCGCCTTCGACTTCGCCCAGCTGCCTAACGCCGGTGTAGGCCTGGCACGCCTGGAATTCATCATCAACCGCATGATCGGCGTGCACCCCAAGGCGCTGCTGAACTATGCAGGCCTGCCGGCTGAACTCAAGGACAGCGTCGACAAGCGTATCGCTGGCTATGACGATCCGGTCGGTTTCTATGTCGAGAAGCTGGTCGAGGGCATCAGCACCCTGGCTGCGGCCTTCTACCCGAAAAAGGTCATCGTGCGCCTGTCGGACTTCAAGTCCAACGAGTACGCCAACCTGATCGGCGGCAAGCTGTACGAGCCGGAAGAAGAGAACCCGATGCTGGGCTTCCGCGGTGCCTCGCGCTACATCAGCGAGTCGTTCCGTGACTGCTTCGAACTCGAGTGCCGTGCGCTCAAGCGCGTGCGCAACGAGATGGGGCTGACCAACGTCGAGATCATGGTGCCGTTCGTGCGCACCCTGGGCGAAGCCAGCCAGGTGATCGACCTGCTCGCCGAGAACGGCCTGGCCCGTGGTGACAACGGCCTGCGTGTGATCATGATGTGCGAGCTGCCCTCCAACGCCATTCTGGCCGAGGAGTTCCTCGAGTACTTCGACGGCTTCTCGATCGGCTCCAACGACCTGACCCAGCTGACCCTGGGCCTGGACCGCGACTCCGGGATCATCGCTCACCTGTTCGACGAGCGTAACCCTGCGGTGAAAAAGCTGCTGGCCAACGCGATTGCCGCCTGTAATAAGGCCGGCAAGTACATCGGCATCTGCGGCCAGGGCCCATCGGACCACCCGGACCTGGCCAAGTGGCTGATGGAACAGGGCATTGAAAGCGTGTCGCTGAATCCGGACTCGGTGCTCGAGACCTGGTTCTTCCTGGCCGAGGGCCAAGGCGCGGCCTGATGCCGTGAAATGCGCAGGCGTGCCTGGCGCGCCTGCGCCTGGTTTATCCAGGGCGAGTTCCAGCAATGGATCCCGCCCTTTTTTTGTGCAAGTCATCTATGCAAAGCAGTAGCACTCTATTTCCTGTCGCCCTGCTCAGTGCCGAGCGTCGCGGTGACCTCAGCGAAGACGTGTATCGGATCAAGGCAGGCAACAGCCCGGACCCGAGCGTCGAGCTGGCCATTACCCGCCTTGGGCTGGCTGATCAGGCTCGCAGCCATGGCGAGCCAGTGATTCTCCTGCACGGCAGTTTTTCCAACCGGCGCTTCTGGTATTCGCCCAAGGGCATCGGCCTGGGCGCGCACTTGGCACGTGCCGGTTTCGACGTGTGGATCCCGGAAATGCGCGGCCACGGCCTGTCGCCGCGCAACCGTGACTGGCAGCGCAACCGGGTGGCCGACTATGCCCGGCATGACCTGCCGGTGATCGCCGCTTTCGTCCAGGAGCAGGCGGGGCGCATGCCGCATTGGATCGGCCATTCGCTGGGCGGCACCACCTTGGCCGCCGCGTTGGGCGGTGGCTACCTGAAAGCCGGGCAGGTGGCCAGTGCGGCGTTGTTCGGCAGTCAGGTGAGCCGGGTGTATTGGCCATTGAAAGTACCGCCGTTGGCGTGGGGAGCGAAGTTGTTGCTCAAGCGCTGGGGGCATTTGTCCGGTTCGCGACTCAAGCGTGGCCCGGAGGATGAGCCGATCGGCCTGGCGTTGGAGAGCATGCGCTGGCACGGCCTGTTCGGCCGCTTCGGCGACAAGGGCGAAGATTGGTGGGCGGGGCTGGCGGAGGTCGACGTGCCGTTGCTGGCCGTGGCCGGTGCCGGTGATTTCCAGGACCCGGTTTGGGCGTGTCGCAAGCTGTTCGAGCAACTGGGCGGGGAGCGCAAGCAGTTCCTGCGCCTGGGCCGCGAGGAAGGCTTCGAGGCGTTTGGCCATGTCGACATGCTGGTGAGCAAGGCGGCGCAGGTGCAGGTCTGGCCGTTGGTGGAGCGATGGTTGCGCGACCCGTTGGTGGCGGTGCATGAAGCGACAGTGGTGGCGGAGGCGGTGCCGGCGGGGTGATCGTGTGTCGATCGTGCCGGGCCTTTCGCGGACAAGCCCGCTCCCACAGGTTCCCAGATCGACGTGGCGGCGCTGGGCGCCGGCTTGCCGGCGACAGGGCCGTTACAGACAAACCTGAATGACCGCCCGGTCCGGGATGACTGCACCGACCGCTCCGGTGTAGCCTAGCGCCACACCCGTTTTCGTTGTGACTGACAAGGAGCTTGCCATGCAGCATTACGTTACGCCCGACCTGTGCGATGCCTACCCGGACCTGGTCCAGGTGCTCGAGCCGATGTTCAGCAACTTCGGTGGCCGCGATTCCTTCGGCGGCCAGATCGTCACCATCAAGTGCTTCGAGGACAACTCGCGAGTCAAGGAGCAGGTCGAGCTCGACGGCAAGGGCAAGGTGCTGGTGGTCGATGGTGGTGGCTCCCTGCGCTGCGCGCTGCTCGGCGACATGCTGGCCGAAAAGGCCGCCAAGAATGGCTGGGAAGGCCTGGTGATCTACGGCTGCGTACGCGACGTGGATGTGCTGATCCAGACCGACGTGGGCGTACAGGCCCTGGCCAGCCACCCGAAGAAGACCGACAAGCGCGGTCTGGGCGATCTCGATGTGGCAGTGACCTTCGCGGGCGTGACCTTCCGCCCGGGCGAATACCTGTATGCCGACAACAATGGTGTGATCGTCTCGCCAAGCCCGCTGAAAATGCCGGAGTAACGCGCCGTACGCGCTGATGGAGCGTCAATGTTCGAGGAAGACAACGCGCAGTGGGGGCTGGTGCATGCCCTGGTGCTCGATGGTAAAGGCGGCGCGCGTTCGATCGCCCGTACCGAGTTGGACGCGCTGCAACTGCAGCCGCAGGAAAGCCTGTGGCTGCACTGGGATCGCAGCCATCCGCAAACCCGTGCCTGGCTGCTGCACGACAGCGGCCTGAGCGAGTTCGCCTGTGACTTGCTGCTGGAGGAAAACACCCGGCCACGCTTGTTGCCCCTGGCTGACGAGCAACTGCTGCTGTTCCTGCGCGGAGTCAACCTGAACCCCGGAGCCGAGCCCGAGGACATGGTCTCGGTGCGTATCCATGCCCAGGCGCAGCGGGTCATTTCCCTGCGCTTGCGTTCGTTGCGCGCCAGTGAAGAGGTTCTCCAGCAGCTGGAAGAGGGGCGGGGGCCGAAATCGGCGTCCGAACTGTTACTGCTGATGGGTGAGTTGTTGACCGAAAAGGTCCAGGCGCTGGTCAGCGATCTCTCGGAGCTGGCTGATCTGGAGGAAGAAAAGTTCGAATCCGACGAACGGTACTCTTCAAGGCGTGCCGGCGCGGAGCATGGCAGCCTGCAGCAGATCCGCCGGCGTGCAGCCGGCTTGCGACGCTTCCTGGCCCCGCAGCGGGAAATCTACGCGCAGTTGTCGCGCAGCAAGTGGAGCTGGTTCGCCCCGGCCGATGCCGATTACTGGAACGAGCTGAACAACAGCCTGATCCGCTATCTCGAGGAGCTCGAACTGGCTCGGGAGCGGGCCGCACTGGTGCTTGAGAGCGAGGACCGGCGACGCGCCGAGCGCATGAACCGGACCATGTTCCGCTTCGGTATCATCACCTGCATCTTTTTACCCATGAGTTTCGTCACAGGCTTGCTCGGCATCAATGTCGGCGGCATTCCGGGGGCGCAGAATCCCTACGGTTTCCTGTTCGCCTGCATTGTCGTGCTGGGGTTGGCCGTGGGGCAGTGGTGGCTGTTCCGTCGCCTGCGGTGGGTATGAAGGTTGTGACCCATCGCCTGGCCGTCTCGTCTCTGACAGACATTGCGCGAGGTGCCCATGCACGATCCGTTTGAAGAATCCTTGCGCGACCTGCTCAAGGCGTCGCCGTCCGGCCAGGACCGGGACGACGCCGCCTGCCTGGGTCGCGTACTGAAAACCGCCAACCGCCAGGTCGGCGCTGGCGATCTGTTCAGCTTGCTTGGCCGCTGGAGCCAGGCGCTGCTGATCGCCGTGAACAACGGCTCGGCGCATGTCGCGCCGGTCCGTCGACACTCTACTCGCAACGCTGCCGCGGGCAGCAAAGCTGATAAGGCCGATTGAATATGGAACTCGATCTCTGGACCCAGAGCCTGGTCACCGCCATGACCGCCCTTTGGACCAAGGTGGCGAACTTCATCCCCAACCTGTTCGGCGCGCTGGTCGTGGTGCTGCTCGGTTTCGTGGTGGCCAAGCTGCTCGACACCCTGTTGTCCAAGCTGCTGGCCAAGTTCGGCCTGGACCGCCTGATGGCCGGCACTGGCCTGACCAAGATGCTCGGTCGCGCCGGCATCCAGGTGCCGATTTCCACACTGATTGGCAAGATCGTCTATTGGTTCGTGCTGTTGATCTTCCTGGTATCGGCGGCAGAATCGCTGGGCCTGGAGCGGGTTTCCGCCACCCTCGACATGCTTGCCCTGTACCTGCCCAAGGTGTTCGGTGCTGCCCTGGTGTTGCTGGCCGGCGTGCTGCTGGCGCAACTGGTGAACGGCCTGGTGCGTGGCGCCGCCGAGGGCATCGGCCTGGACTACGCTGCGGGCATGGGGCGTATCGCCCAGGGCCTGGTGGTGATCATCAGCATTTCGGTGGCGATCAGCCAGTTGGAGGTCAAGACCGACCTGCTCAACCATGTGATCGTCATCGGCCTGATTACCGTTGGTCTGGCCGTGGCCCTGGCCATGGGCCTCGGCAGCCGTGAAATCGCCGGGCAAATTCTGGCGGGCATTTATGTTCGTGAACTCTATCAAGTTGGCCAGCAGGTGCAGATTGGAGAGGTCGAAGGGCAGATCGAAGAGATTGGCACGGTCAAGACAACGTTGCTGACCGATGATGGCGAACTGGTGTCGTTGTCCAATCGTGTGTTGCTAGAGCAGCGAGTCAATAGCCGCTAACCGCACAAAAGCTGTTAATGTATGCCGCCGCGAAAATCGGCCCAGAGGGGCCGAGCGGCGACATTGACCTGACTGTCGGCCAGATCCGTTTTGAATAAAGTTCATTCGCCGCCCATGCGTTATGACCCCCGCGAACTCACCGATGAGGAGTTGGTGGCGCGTTCGCATGAGGAGCTGTATCACGTTACCCGCGCCTATGAGGAGCTCATGCGGCGCTACCAGCGCACCCTGTTCAACGTGTGCTCACGCTACCTTGGGAACGACCGTGACGCTGACGATGTCTGTCAGGAAGTGATGCTCAAAGTGCTCTACGGGCTGAAGAACTTCGAAGGCAAATCGAAGTTCAAGACCTGGCTCTACAGCATCACCTACAACGAGTGCATCACCCAGTACCGCAAGGAGCGTCGCAAGCGTCGGTTGATGGATGCATTGAGCCTGGACCCTGTAGAAGAGGCGTCCGAGGACAAGGCACCGAAGGCCGAGGAAAAGGGCGGGCTGGACAAGTGGTTAGTGCATGTGAACCCGATCGATCGGGAAATTCTGGTGCTTCGTTTTGTCGCGGAACTGGAATTTCAGGAGATCGCCGATATCATGCACATGGGGCTCAGCGCAACCAAAATGCGTTACAAGCGCGCCCTAGACAAGCTTAGAGAGAAATTCGCTGGGATGGATGAAACTTAGTCCAAAGGAAATATCTCTAACCAACCGGCGAGTTCTGCTAGACTTGCCGACGAGTTGTCCCCCGGATGTTGGTGGGACTGCTTAACTATCACCAGATGGGGATTTAACGGATGAAATTGAAAAACACCTTGGGCTTGGCCATTGGTTCGCTTGTAGCCGCCACTTCGATTGGCGCTATGGCACAAGGTCAAGGCGCCGTCGAGACTGAAATCTTCTACAAGAAAGAGTTCTTCGACAGCCAGCGCGACTTCAAGAACGACGGCAACCTGTTCGGCGGTTCCATCGGTTACTTCCTGACCGACGACGTCGAACTGCGTCTGGGCTACGACGAAGTACACAACGCTCGTGGCGACGACGGCAAGAACATCAAGGGCTCCAACACCGCCCTGGACGCCGTTTACCACTTCAACAACCCGTACGATGCCATCCGTCCATACGTGTCGGCTGGTTTCTCGCACCAGAGCCTGGGCCAGACCGGCCGTGGCGGTCGTGACCACTCCACCTTCGCCAACATCGGCGCTGGCGCCAAGTGGTACATCACCGACATGTTCTACGCCCGTGCCGGCGTTGAAGCTCAGTACAACATCGACCAGGGCGACACCGAGTGGGCCCCGAGCGTTGGCGTTGGTCTGAACTTCGGCGGTAGCCCGAAGCAAGCTGAAGTCGCTCCGGCTCCAGTTGCCGAAGTCTGCTCTGACAGCGACAACGATGGCGTTTGCGACAACGTCGACAAGTGCCCTGACACCCCGGCCAACGTCACCGTTGACGCCGACGGCTGCCCGGCTGTTGCCGAAGTCGTTCGCGTTGAGCTGGACGTCAAGTTCGACTTCGACAAGTCGGTCGTCAAGCCAAACAGCTACGGCGACATCAAGAACCTGGCTGACTTCATGAAGCAGTACCCACAGACCACCACCACCGTGGAAGGTCACACTGACTCCGTCGGCCCAGACGCTTACAACCAGAAGCTGTCCGAGCGTCGTGCCAACGCTGTCAAGCAGGTCCTGACCCAGCAGTACGGTGTTGAATCGAGCCGTGTTGACTCGGTTGGCTACGGCGAAACCCGTCCGGTTGCCGACAACGCCACCGAAGAAGGCCGTGCTATCAACCGTCGCGTTGAAGCTCAGGTAGAAGCCCAGGCCAAGTAATTGGTTTGACGCTTCAATGAAAAACCCGGCCTCGGCCGGGTTTTTCTTTGCCTGGAATTTGCGCTGTCGGTGCCGGCTCGTTACCCAGCCATTGCGGCCAGGTCTTCGCCCACCTGTTCCCCAACCACCTCGCCAATCACCAGAATCGCCGGGCTACGCAGTCCGAACGCCTGGGCCGTCTCGACCATTGCCCATACATCGCTACGGCATTCGCGCTGCTGCGCCAGCGAAGCGTTCTCGATCATTGCCACCGGCATCCCCGGCACTCCTCATCGGCAAGGCGCCTTCATCCCTTGAGCAGGATGAACAGCAGTATCAGGTTCAGCAGCAAGGACAGTAGCGCCAGGGTGCGCCATACCTTCAGCGGCTCGCGCTCGAGCAGCGGGCGCGGTCGGTCGGGCAGTTCCTGGCGTTCGCCGCGTTCGAGCAACAACAACCATTGCTCGGCGGTCTCGAAACGTTGCGCCGGGGCTACCGCCACGGCCTGCTGCAGGTTGTGTTGCAGCCATTCCGGCAGGTCGGGGCGATAGCGCGCGGCATTGACCGGCTGGCCGAAGCGTGGCCGTTGGAAGGCCTCGACTTCGCCGTACGGGTAGTGGCCGGTCAACAGGTAGTACAGGCTCACGCCCACGGCATAGAGGTCCTGGCGCGGGCTGGGAGGCTGCCCCTCGAACGACTCGGGGGCGATGAACGACGGTGTGCCCGGGACCTCGAACGGCAGGTCTTCGGACAAGCCTGGGCAGTACGCCAGGCCGAAATCCAGCAGACGAAGTTGGCCATCCTGGCCCAGGTGCAGGTTGTCGGGCTTGATGTCGCGGTGCACCAGGTTGCGCCGGTGCAGCACACCCACCGCGTGTAGGAGCTGGCGGGCTACCTCCAACCATTGCGGCAGCGGCAGGGGGCCGTGCTCTGCGAATATCTCGGCGAGGTTGCGGCCGCTGTACTCGCGCATCACGTAGTACAGGTGCTGGCGCTGGCTGCCGGCGTGCAGTTCGGGGAAATGGCGCCCAGCCACGCGGCGCAGGAACCACTCCTCCAGCAGCAGGCCCTGAACGGCACCGGGCTCTTCGCGAGTGGCTGGCAAGGTCTTGAGCAGCCACGGCTGGCCTTGTTGGTCGCGAACCCGGTAGAGCAGCGATTGACGGCTGTGCGCCAGCAGGCTGTCGACCTGCCAGCCATCGATTGCCTGGCCCTCGCGCAGGGGGCCAGGCAGCGGCCACTGGCTCAGTTGCGCCAGGGTGTCGCCAAGGTTGGCCGGACCGAGTTGCTCGACCTGCACCAGCAAGGCGCTGGCGTTGTCCTGGCTGCCATTGTGGTGGGCACTGGCCACCAGGGTATCGACGGCAACCTGGGGGTCGGCTTGCTCGCGCAGTATCGACTGGATGTGCTGGTCGCCCAGGCTGGCCCAGACGCCGTCGCTGACCAGCAGGAAGCGCTCGCCCGCTTGCAGCTCGCCTTCGAGGTAATCGACCAGCAGATGCTGATCCAGGCCCAGGGCGCGTTTGAGCACATGCTGCATGCCGGGCTGGTCCCACACATGGTCTTCGCTCAGGCACTGCAACTGGCCGTCATGCCAGCGATAGGCGCGGCAGTCGCCGACATGCGCCAAGGTGTAGCGTCGCCCGCGCAGCACCAAGGCGCTGAGGGTGGTGAGCAGCGGCTGGCCGTTGCCTTGGGCACGCAGCCAGCGGTTCTGGGCGCTCAGCAGCCGGTCCAGGGCCTGGGGCACGCCCCAGGTCGCGGGTGTGGCGTAGTAGTCCAACGCCAGCGCCTGCAGGCTGGCCCGTGCTGCAAGGCCGCCGTCAGCGCACTGGCTGACACCATCGGCCAGGGCGAACAGGTAGCCCTTGCTCGCCGCCAGCTCCGGCCCCGGAGTGACCAGGCGCAGGGCGTCCTGGTTCTCCGCGCGCGGCCCGGTAGCGCTGGCCTGGGCGAAACTCAGCTGCAGGCTCATCGTCACGTCTCAGACCCGCGCCGCAGTCACGGCTGCCGAGCCCCAGGTGGTGCGCCAGCGACGCTTGACACCGTGCAGGCCGAACCAGGCCAGTACGCCGAGGCTGGCGAACAGCCACAGGCCCAGCTGGTAGTCGCCGGTGTGCTGCTTGATGGTGCCCAGGCCGGCAGCGAGGAGGAAGCCGCCGATGCCGCCGGCCATGCCGATCAGCCCGGTCATCACGCCGATTTCCTGGCGGAAGCGTTGTGGCACCAGCTGGAATACCGCGCCGTTGCCGGCACCGAGGCCGAGCATGGCGCTGACGAACAGTGCCAGGGCCGCTGCGGCGCTGGGCAGGTTGAAGCCGACTGCGGCGATACAGATGGCGGCCACGCTGTACATGCCCAGCAGGGTGCGGATGCCACCGAAACGGTCGGCCAGGGCGCCGCCCAGCGGGCGCATGAGGCTACCGGCGAAGACGCAGGCGGCGGTGTAGTAGCCGGCGGTCACCGGGCTCAGGCCGTATTGGTCGCTGAAATAGCCGGGCAAGGCGCTGGCCAGGCCGATGAAGCCGCCGAAGGTGACGCTGTAGAAGAACATGAACCACCAGCTGTCGCGATCGCCGAGGGCCTTGAAGTAGTCGGCCATGGCTTTTGGCTTGGGGCGCTGTGGGGCATTGCGCGCCAGCAGGGCGAACACCAGCAGGGTCAGCAGCAGCGGGATCAGGGCAAAGCCGAACACGTTGCTCCAGCCGAAGGCTGCGGCCAGCATCGGGGCCAGCAGGGCGGCGAATACCGTGCCCGAGTTGCCGGCCCCGGCGATGCCCATGGCCTTGCCCTGGTGCTGCGGTGGATACCATTGCGAGGCGAGCGGCAGCGATACCGCGAACGAGGCGCCAGCAAAGCCGAGAAACACGCCCAGCAGCAGTGCTTGTTCATAGGTGTGCACACCCAGGTACCAGGCGCCGGCCAGGGCGCAGATGACCGCGATCTGGCCGATCAGCCCGGCGGTCTTGGGCGACAGTCGATCGACCAGCATGCCCATGGCAAAGCGCAGCACGGCGCCGGCGAGAATGGGCGTTGCCACCATCAGCCCCCGCTGCTGTGCGCTGAGCTGCAGGTCGGCGGCAATCTGCACCGCCAGAGGCCCGAGCAGGTACCAGACCATGAAGCTCAGGTCGAAATAGAGGAACGCGGCGAACAGCGTGGGCACATGCCCGGATTTCCAGAAGCTGGTACTCATCGAACACCTCATTCGGCAATGCAACGGAACAAAAAAACGCCGCTACCCGCTCCACGCAGGTGGAGGGGAGAGCGACGTCTTTGTCGGATGTGAGAGGGCAACCGCCGTTGGCTACCGGTGCGATATCTTCAGCAAGAGATGGGCCAACTTGGCACCTGCGGCCTTTTGCAGGCGCGACACAAGGCCGCTTCCACAAGGATGGCGCTAGCCGAGCATTTCATGCATGGCGATGATCTGTTCGGCGACCTGGATCAGCTTCTGCTGGCGGCTCATGGCCTGGCGCCGCATCAGGGTGTAGGCCTCTTCCTCGTTGCAGTCCTTCATCTTCATCAACAAGCCCTTGGCCTGCTCGATGCGTTTGCGCTCGGCCAGTTGCAGATCGCGGGCCTGCAACTGCGCCTTGAGTGCCTGGTCGCTCTCGAAGCGGACCATCGCCACGTCGAGGATCGGCTGCAGGCGCGCGGCGTGGATGCCTTCGACGATGTACGCGCTGACCCCCGCCTGGATCGCCTGGCGCATCACCCCAGGGTCGTGCTCGTCGGTGAACAGCACGATCGGCCTGGGCCGGTCGCGGCTTAGCAGCACCACGTGTTCCATCACGTCGCGGCCAGGTGAGTCGCTATCGATCAGCACCACGTCCGGACGCACCGTTTCAACGCAGGCTGGCAGGTCGATGGTCAAGTCTGGGGCTTCGATGACCTCGAAGCCGGCCTCGCTCAGCGCGGCCTTGAGGCGGCCGAGTTTCATCTGGGTATCGTCGATCAGCAGGATGCGCAGCATGGTCGTCGTCCTCACCGGCCAACATGGGCGCGGGGCGCCTCGTCCAAGGCATGCAGGCGGAAGCTGCGGGCGTAGCCATGGGGGTCGCTGCCGTCCCAGCGCGTGCCGTCGATCAGCAGGCTGCTGCGCATGGGCAGTTCCGGGCAAGGCACGGCAAGGGCGCCGGCGGCTTCGCGATACAACGTCAGTTGCTGGACGTCGCGCGCCACGCCCAGGTAGTCGGGGTCGTCACGCAGCAGGCCCCAACGGCGGAACTGGGTCATGAACCACATGCCGTCGGACAGGTAGGGCAGGTTGGCCCGGCCCTGGTCGAACACCCGCAGACCGTGCGGGTCCTGCCAGTGGTTGCCGAGGCCGTCGTGGTAGTCGCCATGCAGGCGTGGCTCGATGCTGGCCAGCGGTGTGTCCAGATAGGCACTGCCGCTCAACAGTTGCGCGGTGCTGCGGCGGTTGTCCGCGCTTTGTTCGATGAAACGGCTGGCGGCAAGGATGGCCTTGATCAGGGCGCGAGCGCTGTTGGGGTACTGCTCGACGAAGGCCCGGGCGCAGCCCAGGACCTTTTCCGGATGGTCCGGCCAAATCGACTGGCTGGTCGCCAGGGTGAAGCCCTGGCCGCGTTCCACGGCATCGGCCGACCAGGGCTCGCCGACGCAGAAGCCATCGATGCGCCCGGCTTCCAGGTGGGCGAGCATCTGCGCAGGAGGGACCACCACGCTGTCGACGTCGTGCAGTGGATGGATGCCTTGGCTGGCGAGCCAGTAGTACAGCCACATGGCGTGGGTGCCGGTGGGGAAGGTCTGGGCGAAGGTCAGTCGTGCGCCATGTTGGTGCACTTGGCGTGCGAGTGCCTCAGGGCTGGTCACGCCCTTGCGCTGCAGTGCCGGGGACAGGTTGATGGCCTGGGCATTCTGGTTCAGGCCCATGAGTACCGCCATGGGGCTGGCCGGAACGCCGCCGATGCCCAGGTGCACGGCATAGACCAGGCCGTACAGGCAGTGGGCGGCATCCAGCTCGCCGCTGACCAGCTTGTCGCGCAGGCCGGCCCAGGAGTGCTGGCGTTTGAGGTTGAGGGTCAGGCCGTACTGCTGGGCGAAGCCCTGGGTGGCGGCGACCACCACCGAGGCGCAATCGGTCAGCGCCATGAAGCCGATATCGAGGCTGGGTTTTTCCGGGGCGTCGCTGCCGTTGAGCCAAGCCAGGGGTGTTGCCAGGGGGGACGTGTTCACAGGTTTCCTCGCCCGTACGGAATAGGCAGTGTGCTGGCAACGAAGCAACCCATGTGCCAAGCGCCCGGAGGATTTGCTGTCATGCCAGGCCGGCGCTGGCTATAATCGCCCCCTCACTCACCCCCGAGCCTCGCCTGCCCATGTATACCCTGGCCCGCCAGCTGCTGTTCAAGCTTTCTCCGGAAACCTCCCACGACCTCTCCCTGGACCTGATCGGTGCCGGTGGCCGCCTCGGCCTCAACGGCGTGCTGTGCAAGCAGCCGGCGGCGTTGCCGGTGAGCGTCATGGGCTTGAACTTCGCCAACCCGGTGGGCCTGGCCGCGGGCCTGGACAAGAATGGTGCGGCCATCGACGGTTTCGCCCAGTTGGGCTTCGGTTTCGTCGAGATCGGCACCGTGACGCCGCGGCCACAGCCGGGCAACCCCAAGCCGCGGTTGTTCCGCCTGCCAGAGGCCACGGCGATCATCAACCGCATGGGCTTCAACAACCTGGGCGTCGATCACCTGCTCGAGCGCGTTCGCGCCTCGCGTTACAACGGCGTGCTGGGCATCAACATCGGCAAGAACTTCGACACCCCGGTCGAGCGGGCTGTGGACGACTACCTGATCTGCCTGGACAAGGTCTACACCGCTTCCAGCTATATCACCGTCAACGTAAGCTCGCCGAACACCCCCGGCCTGCGCAGCCTGCAGTTCGGTGATTCGCTCAAGCAGTTGCTCGATGCCCTGGCCGAGCGCCGCGAGCAACTGGCCACCTTGCACGGCAAGCGTGTGCCGCTGGCGATCAAGATCGCGCCGGACATGACCGACGAGGAAACGGCCCTGGTCGCTGGCGCCTTGCTGGCGTCGGGAATGGACGCGGTGATCGCCACCAACACCACCCTGGGCCGCGAAGGGGTCGAAGGGCTGGCCCATGGTGGCGAGGCGGGTGGTCTGTCGGGCGCGCCAGTGCTGGAGAAGAGCACGCACACGGTCAAGATCTTGTCCGGTGAGCTGGCCGGCAAGATGCCGATCATCGCCGCGGGCGGGATTACCGAAGGGCGTCACGCTGCCGAGAAGATTGCCGCCGGGGCCAGCCTCGTGCAGATCTATTCGGGCTTCATCTACAAGGGGCCTGCGCTGATTCGCGAGGCGGTGGATGCCATCGCGGCGATGCCGAAGGGGTGAGAGGCGCATAAAAAAGGGCCCCATCAAGGGGCCCCTGGGCCTTAGCCCGCCGCCCGGATGGGGCGCGCATGGTGACTCGAATTCAATGTCCTCGTTCAGCCAACGGCGTGATTTTCGTTGAGTCTATGGATGCCAGCGGTGCCAGTCATTCCGTCCCAGTTATCACCGCGACCTTCGCGCCAGCCGTTGATCCAGGCTTGGCGAACTGAAGGAAGATTGAAGGGGCAAAGTTCGCGGGATTTGCCGGTGACCCCGTATTGGTAGCCACGTGAATATGCTCTTTCCAACGGATCACGCTTAAGTCTTCTCATAGGGTGTTGCCCTCACTTGTTGACTGTAATGTCCCGTCGGCCTCACTGAGGCCGGGCAGAGTCTTTCTGCCGGTTTGCGCTCGCTGCCGGCGTCGCGAGCTGAAAGTGCCGCCTCATTGCGAAGTGGCCTGAGACCAGTTCTATCGAAAGCAGATCGCCCTGGGAATGATCGATTTGTCATAAGGACGTAACCTTTCATAGGGTGAAAGGATAAGTAAATAAATGCGACTCAACCTTGTTTAGGCTAGAGCCGCCTATGATCGGGGTTTGCCCTGCACTGTTGGCGAATCGCCATGGGTGTTGGGCACTGCAGGAAATATCTAGTAATGCGACGAAGGGTCACATTGGCTCCCTGTCGTTGGAAATCTTTCGTACTGCCTGATGATCTAAGCTGTTTTTGCCACCCGGCAAGCAGCCCATGCACCAGGCGGCCCGGCCTGTCCTTCGCGCAGTACGCGCGGTGGCAGCCACCCGGACGCTTGCAAAAAGAGCGTTCGGGCAAACATCGGCAAGGCGATGCGTCGCCTCGTCACTCAAACAGCCCAAGGCTCTGGAAGACTCATGTCGGACCGTTTCGAACTCTATCTCACCTGCCCCAAAGGCCTTGAAGGCCTGCTTGCCGAAGAGGCCAGGAGCCTGGGCCTGGAGGATGTGCGCGAGCACACCTCGGCCATCCGCGGCGCCGCCGACATGGAAACCGCCTACCGCCTGTGTCTCTGGTCGCGCCTGGCCAACCGCGTGCTGCTGGTGCTCAAGCGCTTTGCCATGAAGAACGCCGACGACCTCTACGACGGCGTGCACGGGCTCGACTGGGCCGACCACCTGGCTGCCGATGGCACCCTGGCGGTGGAGTTCAGCGGCCACGGCTCCGGCATCGACAACACCCATTTCGGCGCGCTGAAGGTCAAGGACGCCATCGTCGACAAGCTGCGCAACCGTGAAGGCCTGCGCCCTTCGGTGGAGAAAGTCGACCCGGACGTGCGCGTGCACCTGCGCCTGGACCGTGGCGAGGCGATCCTTTCGCTCGACCTCTCCGGCCACAGCCTGCACCAGCGCGGTTATCGCTTGCAGCAGGGCGCTGCGCCGCTCAAGGAAAACCTTGCGGCAGCCGTGTTGATCCGCGCAGGCTGGCCACGCATCGCCGCAGCCGGCGGGGCGCTGGCCGACCCGATGTGCGGTGTGGGCACCTTCCTGGTCGAGGCGGCGATGATCGCTGCCGACATGGCCCCCAATCTCAAGCGCGAACGCTGGGGCTTCACAGCCTGGCTCGGCCATGTGCCGGCGCTGTGGCGCAAGGTGCATGAAGAAGCACAGGCGCGTGCCGAGGCCGGTCTGGCCAAGCCACCGCTGTGGATTCGTGGCTATGAGGCCGACCCGCGGCTGATCCAGCCGGGGCGCAACAACGTCGAGCGCGCCGGGCTCGGCGACTGGGTGAAAATCTACCAGGGCGAGGTCGCAAGCTTCGAGCCGCGCCCCGCCCAGAACCAGAAGGGCCTGGTCATCAGCAACCCGCCCTACGGCGAGCGCCTGGGTGATGAAGCCAGCCTGCTGTACCTCTACCAGAACCTTGGCGAACGCCTGCGCCAGGCCTGCATGGGTTGGGAGGCGGCAGTGTTCACGGGTGCGCCTGAACTGGGCAAGCGCATGGGCATCCGCAGCCACAAGCAATATGCGTTCTGGAACGGCGCCTTGCCGTGCAAACTGCTGCTGTTCAAAGTGCAGCCCGACCAGTTCGTCACCGGCGAGCGCCGCGATGCCCAGGCCGACGACGCCCAGCCACGTGCCCGCGAGGCGATTGCCAGCGAACCGGCGCGGCTGTCGGAAGGTGCGCAGATGTTCGCCAACCGCCTGCAGAGAAACTTCAAGCAGCTGGGTAAATGGGCCCGCCGCGAGCAGGTCGGTTGCTACCGTGTCTATGATGCCGACATGCCCGAGTACGCCCTGGCGGTGGACCTGTACCAGGACTGGGTGCATGTGCAAGAGTACGCAGCGCCACGTTCGGTAGATCCGGAAAAGGCCCAGGCGCGCCTGCTCGACGCCCTGTCGGCCATTCCCCAGGCATTGGGCGTCGACCCGCAGCGTGTCGTGCTCAAGCGTCGCGAGCGCCAGACCGGCACGCGCCAGTACGAGCGCCAGGGTACCGAAGGGCGGTTCATGGAAGTCGTCGAGGGCGGCGTGAAACTGCTGGTCAACCTCACCGACTACCTCGACACCGGCCTGTTCCTCGACCACCGGCCGATGCGCATGCGTATCCAGCGCGAGGCGGCCGGCAAACGCTTCCTCAACCTGTTCTGCTATACCGCCACGGCGACCGTGCATGCGGCCAAGGGCGGTGCGCGCAGCACCACCAGCGTCGACTTGTCCAAGACCTACCTGGACTGGGCCCGACGCAACCTGTCGCTCAACGGCTTCTCCGAGCGTAACCGGCTCGAACAGGGCGACGTGATGGCCTGGCTCGAGGGCAATCGCGACAGCTACGACCTGATCTTCATCGATCCGCCGACCTTCTCCAACTCCAAGCGCATGGAAGGAGTGTTCGACGTGCAGCGCGACCACGTGCAGTTGCTGGACCTGGCCATGGCGCGTCTGGCCCCGGGCGGGGTGCTGTACTTCTCCAACAACTTCCGCAAGTTCCAGCTCGACGAGCACCTGCTGGCACGCTACGCAGTGGAGGAGATCAGCGCCCAGACCCTGGATCCGGACTTTGCCCGCAACAACCGTATCCACCGCGCTTGGCGCCTGCAATTGCGCTGAGAGGGGCGGGGTTGCGCGGCTAATGGCCAATGGCTATAACTTGCTCAGGGCCAAGATAATTCGCAGGACGCTGACGTGACGAGATGGTGCTATGTCCAAGGTGCGTGCGAAGTGCTCTGGCCTGGGCAGGTTCAGCCTGCCGGCCTGGGGGGTTGCGCTGGTGGCGCTGGTGGCGGGTGGCTTGCTCTCGGCGGCGCTCGCCCTGGGAGCGCAGGATCTGTACAAGCAGAAGCTGCGCCAGCGCTTCGAGTGGCTGGCGGGCGAGCGCTATAGTCGGCTCGCCGAGCGACTCGATGAGCAAGAGCAGCGCCTGGATGGCCTGCGCCGCTTTTTCACCTACTCCGATGCCATCACGCCAAGCGAATTCGACGGCTATGCGCGGCCATTGCTGCAGCGCACCCAGGCCTATTCGTGGGCGCCGCGGGTCGAGCAAGGGCAGCGTGCCGAGTTCGAGCGTCGGGCCAGTGCCTGGCTTGGTCGCGATTATGTGATTCGGGATCGCGACGCCCAGGGCAACTGGCAACCGGCATCGGCGCGCCCGGTGCACTTTCCGGTGTTCTATACCCAGGCTGCCAATCTGCTCGGGCAACCCTATGGCTTGGACCTGGCTGGCCAGCCGCTGCGCCAGGCGACACTGGCGCGCGCCACGGTACCAGGCAGCATGGCTGTGTCGCCACCTCTGGACCTGATCAACATGCCGCCGGAGCACACCCGTGGGCTGTTGATGGTCGCTCCGGTGTTCGCCGAGGACCACGATGGCGGCCTGCCGTTGGGCTATGTGATGGCTGTGCTGAGCATGCGCCAGCTGCTTGGCGAGGGGCTTTCGGGCGCTGGTGACGACAACCTGGTGGTGCGCGTGGTTGACCCCTCCGGCCTTGGCGGTGGCGAAGTACTGTTCGACTCGGGCAATGCGCTGGCGCCGTTGTCGTTGTCCAGCGCTTACGTGTTGCACATGGCCGACCACCAATACCGGCTTGACTTACGCCCCAGCCAGGCTTTCCTCGCTGCCAATCGCTCTTCCGTCGCGCTGGTGCTCGCCGCTCTGGGGGCTTGTTGAGCCTGCTGCTCAGTGCCTTGCTCTACAACCTCTTCAGCCAGCGGCAGCGGGCATTGGCCGTGGTCGAGCAGCGTACCGCGCAATTGCGGGTCAGCGAGCAGTCGTTACGCGATACGCACAACCAGCTGCGCAGTGTGCTCGATGCCGCTACCCAGGTGGCTATCATCGCGACCAGCCTCAAGGGCCTGATCACCACCTTCAACGCCGGTGCCGAGCGCATGCTCGGTCACACCGCCAGCGAGGTGGTGGGGCGCGTGCATCTGGAGGAGCTGGTGTTGCCGGCCGAACTCCACAGGCGTGCCCACGCCTTGCACCTGCGCCACGGGCGCGAGGGCGAGGCGTTACTGCAAGAGGGCAGTGGCGAGCCCATGGAGTGGACGTTGCTGCGCAAGGACGGCAGCCAGTTGCTGGCCAACATGCTGGTGAGCGCGGTGCTCGATGAGCAGGGTTTGTGGGTGGGATACCTGGCGGTCTGCATCGATGTCACCGAGCGTCGCCGCGTGCACGAGGCGTTGGCCTCGCGTGATCGCCTGCTGGAAAAACTCAGCGACGAGGTGCCGGGGGGTATCTACCAGTATCGCCTGGATGCCGATGGCCACTCGTGTTTCCCTTATGCCAGCCAGGGGCTCTACGACATTTATGAAGTCGACCTGCAGGTGCTGCGCGAGGACGCCACGGCAGTGTTCGAGCGTATCCACCCCGACGACTTGGAGCGGGTGCGTCGTTCGGTGCGTTACTCGGCCGAGCACCTGACACCCTGGCGCGAGGAGTACCGGGTCTGCCTGCCGCGTGCCGGCCTGCGTTGGGTGCGTGGCGAGGCGACGCCTGAGCGCGGCAAGCAGCATGATTTCACGCTGTGGCATGGGTACCTGACCGACATTACCGATTTGAAGCGGGTCGAGGAAGAATTGCGAGCGCTGTCGGTCACCGATGCGCTGACCGGTATCCACAATCGCCGTTATTTCCAAGATCGCCTGAAGACCGAACTTGACCGAGCCCAGCGCGAAGGTACGGATCTGGCGGTGATCATGCTCGATATCGACCATTTCAAGCGCATCAACGATCGCTTCGGCCATGCGGCGGGTGACCAGGTGCTGCGCAGCCTGTGCCAGCGTATTGGCCAACGCTTGCGCCGTACCGATGTATTTTGCCGGCTGGGTGGCGAGGAGTTCATGGTGTTGTGCCCGGGAGCCAGTGCCGCGCAGGGGCGCATGCTGGCGCTCGAGCTGTGGCAGACCGTGAGGGGCATGCCGGTGGAGAGCGTTGGGCAGGTCACTGCGAGCTTCGGCGTGGCGGGCTGGCGCCCGGGGGAGGGCGCCGATGCGCTGTTGCTGCGTGCCGATTCCGGCGTGTATGCGGCCAAGCAGGCCGGACGCGACCGGGTCGAAGGCGGTCAGTCCTGAAGACCCTGCAGTGCCTGGCACGGGCTACGCCCGTGTTCGCAGGCAAGCCAGCTCCCACAGGGATAGCGCAGGGCCTGGAGGCGGAGATCATCCTGTAGGAGCGGGCTTGCCCGCGAATGGGCTACCGCAGTGCCTGGCACGGGCTACGCCCGTGTTCGCAGGCAAGCCAGCTCCCACAGGGATAGCGCAGGGCCTGGAGGCGGAGATCATCCTGTAGGAGCGGGCTTGCCCGCGAATGGGCCACCGCAGTGCCTGGCACGGGCTACGCCCGTGTTCGCAGGCAAGCCAGCTCCCACAGGGATAGCGCAGGGCCTGGAGGCGGAGATCATCCTGTAGGAGCGGGCTTGCCCGCGAATGAGCCACCGCGGTGCCTGGCACGGGCTACGCCCGTGTTCGCAGGCAAGCCAGCTCCCACAGGGATAGCGCAGGGCCTGGGGGCGGAGATCATCCTGTAGGAGCGGGCTTGCCCGCGAATGGGCCACCGCGGTGCCTGGCACGGGCTACGCCCGTGTTCGCAAGCCAGCCCCACAGGGATAGCGTAGTGCCTGGGGGCGGAGATCATCCTGTAGGAGCGGGCTTGCCCGCGAATGGGCCACCGCGGTGCCTGGCACGGGCTACGCCCGTGTTCGCAGGCAAGCCAGCTCCCACAGGGATAGCGCAGGGCCTGGGGGCGGAGATCATCCTGTAGGAGCGGGCTTGCCCGCGAATGGGCCACCGCGGTGCCTGGCACGGGCTACGCCCGTGTTCGCTGGGCAAGCCCGCCCGTACAGGTGCAACGCCGCCTCAGTTCGCCGCAGTGCTGTCAGCCACCTTGGGCTGGCGATACAGGTCCAGCAGTACCTGATCGAGCACTTGCGAGGCCCCCCAGGGTTTCGGGTCGTTGAGGATCGCCGCTACCGCCCAGGTGTGACCATTGTTGTCCCGGCTGAAGCCGGCAATCGCGCGCACCGTGTTCAGCGTTCCGGTCTTGATGTGCCCTTCGCCGGCCATCGCGGTGCGCTTGAGGCGTTTGCGCATGGTGCCGTCCATGCCCACCAGCGGCATCGAGCTGATGAACTCCGCCGAGTACGGGCTCTTCCAGGCTGCCTGAAGCAGAGCCGCCATCTCACGGGTACTGACCCGCTCGGCCCGCGACAGGCCCGAGCCGTTCTCCATCACCAGGTGCGGCGCGGTGATGCCTTTCTTGGCCAGCCACTGGCGCACTACTCGCTGCGCGGCTCGAGCGTCGTCGCCGTCGGCATCGGTGCGGAACTGCGCGCCGAGGCTGAGGAAAAGCTGCTGGGCCATGGTGTTGTTGCTGTACTTGTTGATGTCGCGGATCACCTCGACCAGATCGGGGGAGAAGGCCCGCGCCAAAAGGCGCGCGCTCTTGGGCACGTTCTCGACTCGGTCGCGGCCCTGGATGCTGCCACCCAGCTCGCTCCAGATCGCGCGCACGGCGCCGGCGGCGTAGGTGGGGTGGTCGAGCAGCGACAGGTAGGTCTGCGAGTTGCAGCCATCACCCAGCTGGCCACTGACCGTCACGCTGATGCCGTCGGCCTGGGGCACCGGGTTGTAGCGCACATCGCCTGTGCACTGCTTGGACGCCACAGGCTTGACCTGGTTGTCGATGCGGATACTGGCGATCGGCGGCTCGACCGCCACGGTAACCTTGCCACCGTCGTTACGGGTCACGAAACGCAGGGCCTTGAGGTTGACCATCAGCGAGTCGGGCTTGACCAGGAACGGCTTGTTGACGTCACCGCCGTCGTCATCGAATTGCGGCAGGTTGGGCTGCACGAAATGGCTGCGGTCCAGCACCAGGTCGCCGGTGACCGTACGCACACCGTTGGCGCGCAGGTCGCGCATCAGCAACCAGAGCTTTTCCATGTTCAGCTTGGGGTCGCCGCCACCCTTGAGGTAGAGGTTGCCGTTGAGCACGCCGTTGCTCAGGGAGCCATCGGTGTAGAACTCGGTCTTCCATTGAAAGGTCGGGCCGAGCAGTTCGAGCGCGGCGTAGGTGGTGACCAGTTTCATGGTCGAGGCCGGGTTCACCGACGCATCGGCATTGAATACCGTCGCGGTGCCCGGCCCGTCGAGCGGCAGCATCACCAGCGACAGGGCGTTGTCCTGCAGCTTGTTGGCCTTCAGGGCCTGTTGCACCTTGGGGGCAGGGTAGTGTTGACGGCAGCGGCCTGGCTGGGCATTGCCAGCGGCAACAGCAGGCTGGCAAGAAAGAGGGGACGGAGCGTTTTGATCATGTGTGATAAATACCCTGCGGACGAGGGAGAAAGACATTGGGGCTGTAAGGAATGATCACCCCAGGACGAAATATAGTGCGCATTATGCCCCAAGCGTGGCTGCGGTGAACCCTGTTCGACGGAAAAGGCCCGAACGGCAGCGGAAACTGGTAAAGTGCCGCGCGTTAATACTCAAGAGGATTGTTTCATGGCTACCAACCGTTCCCGTCGTCTGCGCAAGAAGCTGTGCGTCGATGAATTCCAGGAGCTGGGTTTCGAACTGAACCTGGATTTCAAGGAAGACCTGTCCGACGAAGCCATCGATGCCTTCCTCGATGCATTCCTGGCAGACGCCATGGATGCCAACGGCCTGGACTACGTCGGCGGCGATGATTTCGGCCTGGTCTGCAAGGCTGAACGCGGCTCGGTCACCGAAGAGCAGCGTGCCACCGTCGAAGCCTGGCTCAAAGGCCGTAGCGAACTGACCAAGGTCGAAGTCAGCCCGCTGCTGGATGCCTGGTATCCGGAAAAGCCGATCAACCCGGCTTCCTGATCCTGCTGGAGTGGCGCCAGGCTCCCATGCCGTGGCGCTGCCCCTTCAAAGCCCCGGCCCAACCTGCACAGGTTGGCCCAGGGCTTTTTCCACGCGGCGCATGTGCCGCGCCAGTGCCTGCCGACGCACCCTCAACTGCGTCACGCTCAACCCTTCTTCCTCCAAGGCCGCACAGGCCGCCATCATCGGTTTTGCCTCCAGCATCCGCGCCACGCTGAGGATCTTGTGTGCCTGCTCCACCAGCCCCCCTGCATCGCATTCGATAACCAGGGCCATCAGCGTGAGGTAGTCCTGGCGCAAGCTCTCGCGCACCGTGTCGAGGAACCGCTCGCGATCCTCTGCCACCAGGCCGACGACGGCGTCCAGGCCGCTGAGGTCGAACGGCCGATCAGTCGCCGGTCGCTCCAGTTGGCGCGGCAGTACGCGTGCGAGGTGCTTGCACAGGGTGGCCAGACTGATGGGCTTGAGCAGGCAATCGTCCATGCCTGCATCCAGGCAGCGCTGGCGTACTTCGGGCTGGGCATTGGCCGTGTAGCCGAGCAGGGTGCAGGGAGCCAAACCATGCTTGCGCTCATGGGCGCGTATCGCCCGGGCCAGTTGATAGCCGTTCATGTGCGGCATGTTGCAATCGACGATCACCACATCGAACTGGCCGTTGCGGAATGTCGCCAAGCCTTCGCGGCCGTCTTGCGCTGTGGTTTGTTGCAGGCCCAGGTGGTTGAGCTGGTGGGCCATCAACAACAGGTTGGCGGGGTGATCATCGATCACCAGTACCCTCAAGTGCGGGTTGGGTGAGACCAGGTATTCGGCTGGCCGGACCTCGGCCGTCGGCGCTTCGGCCCGGTACAGCGGCAGCGACAGGCGTACCTGGGTGCCGACACCCTGCAGGCTCTTCAGTTGCAGGCTGGCGCCCATCATCTCGGCGAGGCTGCGGCAGATGGCCAGGCCCAGGCCAGTGCCGGCGCGGGCGCCCTGGCTGTGCGGATTGGCTTGGGCGAAGGGGGTGAAGAGGCGTTGCATGTCATCGTCGTGGATGCCGATGCCGCTGTCGCGGACTTCCAGCAGCAGGCTCGGCGGATCCTCTTCACATGCATCGGGAACGCAGGCCTGGATGCGCACTTGGCCATGATCGGTGAACTTGATCGCATTGCTGACCAGGTTGGACAGGATCTGCTTGAGGCGCAGCGGGTCGAGCAGGGCATGGCAGCAGGCGCTGGGGGCGATCTCGGTCTCCAGTACCAGGCCCTTCTGCCGTGCCTGGCCCTCGAACACCCGCTCCACCGAAGCGATCAGGGCTGCCACGTCGACGGTCTCCGGCACCAGCGACATATGACCCGATTCGATCCTGGCAATGTCCAGGATGTCACCGATCAGGCCCAGCAGGTCGCGGCCCGACTGGTACGCGACGTCTAGCGCGGTGCGGTCGAGCTGGCCCTGTTCGGCACGCATGGAGGCTAGCTCGAGCATGCCAATGAGCGCATTCATCGGCGTACGAATCTCATGGCTGATGGTTGCCAGGAAGGTGCTCTTGGCGCGGTTGGCATCATCGGCTTGCTGCTTGGCCAGGCGCAGTTCCTCGACCAGTTCGCGGCGCTCGCTGATGTCGATCCAGCCGCCGATGATGCCCTGCACCTCGCCCAGTGAGTCGCGATAAGGCAGGATCCAGTGGTAGATGGTCATCTCCCGGCCGCGCACGTGCAGCGGTCGATCGAGGATCAGCGGTGTACCGGCGCGCATGACCTGCTGGTAGTCGGCTTCTATCTGCCTGGCATGCGCCGGGTCACAGAACGGGCTCTGCTCCAGACGCTTGCCGATCGCATCTTCGGCGCAGGCCTGCACGGCCTCCAGGTAGCTGTTATTGCAGCTCTGCAAATGCCCTTCACGGTCGCGCACGTACATGGGGTGGGGGGTGCCGTTGAGCAACGCTCGCATGAACGCCAGCTGATCGCCCAGAGCCCGTTCGGCCTGCTGGCGCTGGCGGATCTGCCGACGTAGCCGGGTGTTCCAGAGCACTGCAAGTACCAGCAATACGCCGGTGCCCAGCAATACTTGCACGGCCAGGTGGCGCAGTCGTTGCCAGCGCTTGTTGTCCGGCGGCCCGTAGCCGCGCCAGCGGTTGTTGATCACCCCCAACTCCTCTGGCGAGATGCTCGCCAGGGCCTTGTCCAGCACCGATGCCAATTCAGTGTCGTTGACACGCGTGGCCATCGCGAAGCTGGCAGGCTCGGTGTCGATGGCGCTGCGGATGATCAGCGCAGGGCTTTGGCTGATGGCATGGTTGGCATCGATGAGGGTGGTGATTACGGCGTCGACGGCGCCTGTCTCGAGCAGCGCGATCGAGTAGTAGGTGTTTTCGGTCTCGATCCAGGCGATTTGTGGAAAATCGCGAGCGAGCAGCTCGTCCAGCGTGCTGTAGCGGGTGATCGCGATGCGCCGCCCTTGCAGGTCGTCCAGTGAAGCGACCTGCTGCTGGTCATCACGGGTGACCAGCACCTGGGTGCTTTCGAGATAGGGGCGGCTGATGCGCAGGTGCTGGGCGTCAAGGTTGTCGCTGGCCAGCGCGGCGATCAGGTCGACCCGGCCACCTTCGAGGCGTGCCAGCATGTCGGCGGTGCCGCTGGCGCGTTGCACCTCGAAGCGCAGGCCGGTGCGCAGGCGAATCAGCTCGAGCAGGTCGGCGGTGACCCCGCGAAAATGGCCGCCGACGTCGAAGAACGATACCGGAGCGGCCGTCTCGTCGATGGCCACGCGCATCACCGGGTGTTGGCGTAGCCATTGGCTTTCGGCCGGGGTGAGTTGCAGCTGGCGATCGGTCAGCAGCAGGTCGCTGCCGGCGCTCCAGCGCTTGAAGATGCTGCCGTGCACAGCGCTGGGCTGGCTGTCGAGGGCCGTGTTCACCAGGGTGTGCAGCAGTGTGTCCTGGCTGCGCATGGCGAAGCCGAAGCCTACGGCCTCGTGCTTGCTGAAGTTGGCCATGCGCAGGCCGGGAAGGTGGCCCCGGTGCAGTTGGTAGTGGGTGGAAATGGTATCGCCGATGAACACATCGGCCTGGCCGAAAGCGACGGCATTGAGCGCTTGGGTGGTCGAACCGAACGCCATCAGCCTGGCCTTGGGGTAGGTGGTGTGGATCTCCTCGCTGGGCAGATAGTGGTCGAGCGTGCCCAGGCGCATGTCGGTCAGCCCGTCGTCGAGTGGACGCGTTTCATCCTCGCGAGTCACCAGCACTGGCTGGTCGACTGCATACGGGTGTGACAGCGCCAGGCCATCGACCGCCGCCTCGTAGCCATTGGCGCTGCCGAGCAAGTCGATGTCGCCGCGTTTGAGCGCGTCGACCGCGGCATTGCGGGAGGGGTAGCGCACCACCCGTATCGGAACCTCGAGCGCCTTGCCGATCAGGTGCGCGTACTCGGCTGTCAGCCCTTGGTAGTCACGCCCGCCCGTGGTGATATCGAACGGCGGATAGTCCGGGGCCGAGGTACCCAGCAGCAGTTGCCGGCGGCTCTGTAGCCAGCGCCGCTGGGGATCGCTCAGGGGCGGCTGGACGGGATTGGCTGTGGAACGTGGCAGCAGCATGTAGGGGGTGGGCGGCGGCTCGGAGGCCCGAGCCTCGGCGCCGACCAGTGCCAGCGCGAGCAACAGGTGGGGGAGGTAGCGTGGCATGTTCCGGCCTCAGACCAGCGCGTTGCGTTTGGCCATGTCGATCAGGTCGACGAGTGAGTTGACCTGAAGTTTCTGCATCAGGCGCTTCTTGTAAGTGCTGACGGTTTTGCTGCTGAGAAACATCCCCTGGGCAATTTCCTTGTTGGTGCGCCCCTGGGCGAAAAGTTGCAGCACCATCAACTCCCGGTCGTTGACCTGGCGGAACAGTTGCAAGTCGGCGTTGGTGCTCTCGTTGCCACCATTTATCGCCTGGCTGGGGAAGTAGTTGTAACCGGCAAGTACGGCCTTGATTGCGCTGAGCAGTTCGCCCAGGTCCTCCTGCTTGCAGACGTAGCCGGCCGCGCCCGAATGCATGCAACGCACGGCGAACAACGCCGGCGACTGCGCGGTGAGTACCAGCACCTTGAGTGGCAGGGACATCGACTGGAAGCGTGAAAGCACCTCCAGGCCGTCTAGCTTGGGAATGCTGATATCGAGGATGACCAGGTCTGGCTGGGCTTCGCGAACCATCTGCATGGCGTCGACGCCATTGTCCGATTCGCCGGCGATTTTGTAGCCTTGGTTTTCCAACAACATACGAACGGCCAGACGGATTACCGGATGGTCGTCGACAATGAATACGGAGTGCATATAAAACTTCCCTGCTGGCGGTGGCGAAAGGCAGATCGCACCTTAGCTCAGTTGGAAGTCGGCGGGCATAGTAGGAATGGCAGTTATTGATATATGGGAAATGGCTTACAGCGAAACAAAAATAGGGCTACGGGAAAAGTGACTAATTTAAAGATCAAACTGATTTTGGTAACTATTTATTTGGTGTTTTCGACTTGTTTAGTTACAGCTTGCTGATGTAGGAATGCGCTTAAGCCTCGGCGCAGCAGCAGTAACTTCATGTTACTGCGCCGTCGCTCAGATCGGGCTAGAATGCCCGGTCATTTCGTGGGCCATTTCACTGGCGTAGCTGTCGGTCATGCCGGCGATGAAGTCGATCATCCGCAGGAAGGCTCCGTGCAGCGAGCCGTGCGGGTCTGGCGCGTTGTTGCCGAGCAGGTCGAGTACCCGGCGGCTCTTGAACGATGGGGTACGCCCGCCGTGCTGCTCCAGGGCCGCACCACAGAAGGTGTTGAGCAGGATCTCGAGGGTGGTGTACGCGCCGATTTCGTGAAGGGTCTTGCGTTTGTCCTGGAAGATTTTCTTGCGTGCCATGTCCTTGGCTTGCAGCACGCAGCGCTTGGCCGGGCCATGCATGTGCTCGACCAGGTCGCCGCCGAGGCGGCCGGCCAGCAATGCCGTCTGCTGTTCGACGAAGGCGCGGGCAGCGGCATTGGTCAGGTGCTCGATCGCCTTGCCGCGCAAGATCGCCAGTTTGCGCCGACGTGAATCGCCAGGGCCGAGCTGGCGGTAGGTGTCGGGCAGGTCATCGCCGACCAGATCGAGCAGCAGGTGCTCGACTTCCGTGTAGTGCAGCAAGTCCATTTCCAAGCCGTCCTCCAGGTCGATCAGGGCGTAGCAGATGTCGTCGGCTGCCTCCATCAGATAGACCAGCGGATGACGCGCCCAGCGTTGCGGCTCCAGTTGCGGCAAGTCGAGCTTGCGGGCGATCTGTTCGAGCAGCGGCAGTTCGCTCTGGTAGCTGCCGAACTTGTGTTTCTTGTAACCCAGGGCGTCGGCATGCCGCGCACTCCAGGGGTATTTGAGGTAGGTGCCGAGCGTGGCGTAGGTCAGCCGGGTGCCGCCGTCGAACTGGTGGTATTCGAGTTGGGTGAGTACCCGGAAGCCTTGGGCATTGCCCTCGAAGTTGAGAAAGTCGGCGCGCTGGTCGTCCGTCATGTCGTCGAGCCAGCCGCGGCCAGCCGCCTGCTGGAACCAGTGGCGGATGGCGTCCTCGCCGGAGTGGCCGAAAGGCGGGTTGCCGATATCGTGGGCCAGGCAGGCCGACTGCACGATCATGCCCAGGTCGCTGGGCGCGCACCAGTCGGGCAGTTGCTCGCGCAGGGTCTCGCCCACACGCATGGCCAGAGAGCGGCCCACGCAACTGACTTCCAGCGAGTGGGTGAGCCGGGTGTGGATGTGGTCGTTGCTCGATACCGGGTGCACCTGGGTCTTACGCCCCAGGCGGCGGAAGGCGCCGGAGAAGATGATCCGATCGTGATCCTTGTGGAAGGGGCTGCGCCCCAGTTCCTCAGGGCTGTACAGGGCTTTGCCCAAACGTTCGCGGGTGAGCAGGGTTTGCCAGTCCAAGGCGCGATCTCCTGTCGGTCGATGGGCATAGCTTCCCGTGTCGGGCCCAGCGGTGCAAGCGCCAGGCCGATCGAGGTCAGGGCTGGCGACCGCTACGCAGGTACAGGCGCAGCAATGGCAGCAGGCTGCTGCCCAGGCGTACCAGGCGCGTGAGGTTGCCGCTGCGCACGCCTTTGCCGGTCAGAAAGCCCAGCGCCACCACGGCGCCCAGCCCCCACAACGGGGCCTGCTTGATACCCAAACCCTCATGCAGCGCTGCGCTGCCCATCCCGCGCATGCGCTGCAAGGGTTGCAACAACTGCCCCGATTCGTGGCGAATCTCCTGGCGGTGCATCTCCATGCGCAGACGCAACAGCGCCTTGCGCAACTCACGCGGATTACGCGTGTTCGGCAATTCAGGCAGGCTCATGGCAACAGGCGCTCCCGATCCTTGGCGAGTTCTTCGAGGGTGGCGTGGAACGGCGAGGACTCGTCGAACACGGCCGCCTTCAGGCGCAGGCCGCAGTACAACGCGGCGATGCCGTAGAACACGCACAAGCCGATGATCCCGGCCAGACGATAGCTGTCCCACAGCAACACCAGCAGCAGCCCCGACAACGCGGTCAGCAACAGCAGGGCAAAGACCAGGGCCAAGCCTGCGAACAGCAGCAGCTTGAGCGTGCGGCCTTTTTGCTCTTGCAGTTCGATACCGAACAGTTCGATGTGGCTGTGCAACAGCCCCAACAGGGCGGCGCCCAGGCGTTTGCCTGACGCGCCGGCACCGAGGGTGTCATTTTCCATCGGGCTCTCCTTAGCGCCGATTGGCCAGCAGGCCGATCAGCAGGCCGACGCCGGCGGCGATGCCGATGGCGTGCCAGGGTTTTTCCTGAACGTATTGCTCGGCGGTGCCCAGGGCTGCCTGGCCGCGTTCGCGCACCGAGTCCTGGGTCAGTTGCAGGGTTTCGCGCGCCTGGGCCAGGCGCTCGTGGATCTGCCCGCGCAACTCGTCCGCCTGGTCACCCGCCAGGTTGGCGGTGTCGGCGAGCAGCTTTTCGGTGTCACGCACCAAAGCCTGGAAGTCAGCCATCAAGATTTCCTGAGCAGTCTTTGCCGATTTGCTGGCCATTAGGGCTCTCCCTGTAAGTGTGTGTGGCTATTTCGAGTGATGGGGCGCGCCGAAGGTTCATTGTGGGCGCTGGTACGGGCCTTGCTTACTACGAGAATCGTTTTTGCTACCTCGCGGGGCGTTGCTCCCACCGTTTGCTCCGAGACAGGGCAAACCCTGGCGAACATCGATGAAACCTTAACCCAATCCAAGACAAACCCAAGAAAAAACCAACGCAGGCTTCACCCGGATCGCCGAAACGGGGCAGGGGCCTGGCACCAATTAGGTGCATGGATGTAGGTTCTTGAACTGTCCTGGTGCTTTTTTAAGCAGGTCTGCCTACGTCATGGAACATATGCACAGCGCGATGGACTCTTTGGTCCATGGCTCCAATACGCTTTTCATCCTCATGGGCGCCATTCTGGTGCTGGCCATGCACGCCGGCTTCGCCTTTCTCGAAGTCGGCACCGTGCGCCACAAGAACCAGGTCAATGCACTATCGAAGATACTGAGCGACTTCGCCATCTCGGCCCTGGTTTATTTTTTCGTCGGCTACTGGATCGCCTACGGTGTCAGCTTCTTCCAGCCGGCGCCGCAGCTGGCCGTCGATCATGGTTATGCGCTGGTCAAATGCTTCTTCCTGCTGACCTTCGCCGCAGCGATCCCGGCCATCATCTCCGGCGGTATCGCCGAGCGTGCGCGGTTTGCGCCACAGCTTTGCGCCACGGCGTTGATCGTGGCCTTCGTCTATCCATTCTTCGAAGGCATCGTGTGGAACGGCAACCTGGGGCTGCAAGCCTGGCTCGAGGCACGCTTCGGCGCGCCGTTCCACGACTTCGCCGGGTCGGTGGTGGTGCACGCCATGGGCGGCTGGCTGGCCTTGGCTGCCGTGGTGCTGCTGGGCGCACGGCGCGGGCGATATCGTGATGGACGCCTGGTGGCCTTCGCGCCGTCGAGCATTCCGTTCCTGGCGCTGGGGTCGTGGATCCTGATCATCGGCTGGTTCGGCTTCAACGTGATGAGCGCACAGACCCTGCAGGGCGTCAGTGGCCTGGTGGCGATCAACTCGCTGATGGCCATGGTCGGCGGCACCTTGGCGGCGCTGGTGGCCGGGCGCAACGACCCAGGCTTCCTGCACAACGGCCCGCTGGCGGGATTGGTGGCGATTTGCGCAGGCTCCGACCTGATGCACCCGATCGGCGCACTGGCCACCGGCCTTGTGGCCGGCGCCCTGTTCGTCTGGGCGTTCACGGCAGCACAGAACCGCTGGAAGATCGACGATGTGCTCGGCGTATGGCCATTGCATGGCCTGTGCGGCGTCTGGGGCGGGATCGCCTGTGGCGTGTTCGGCCAGGCGGCGCTGGGCGGCATGGGCGGGGTCAGCCTGGTGAGCCAGTTGCTGGGCAGCTTGGCGGGTGTGCTGGTGGCCCTGGTCGGTGGCTTTGCCGTCTATGGCGCCGTGCGTGCGGTGCGCGGCCTGCGCTTGAGCCATGAACAGGAGTTCCAGGGGGCGGACCTGTCGCTGCACCGCATCGGCGCGACCAGCCAGGATTGAGCAGGGCGGGTGCATGGCGGTCAGCTCCGGCCTAGAATAGGCTCTTGCACTGGCCAACCTGGACCTGACCATGCTCCCTGAATGCCAACTGTTCGGCACCCTCGGGTGCCACTTGTGCGAAGTGGCCGAAGCCGTACTGATGCCCTTCGTCGACCATGGCCTGCTGGTCGAGCTGGTCGACATCGCCGACCAAGAGATCATGGTCGAGCGCTATGGCCTGATCATTCCGGTGCTACGCCGCTGCGATACCGGTGCCGAACTGCTGTGGCCCTTCGACGCCGAACAGGTGGTGGCGTTCCTGGGTTGAATTGACGTGGGCGTGGGCAAGTCCGTATGCTGTATATAAATACAGTATCGGGATGAACTCATGCTCAATGTCGAGCAACTCAAGTACAGCGTCAACCACTTGCCCGTGGAGCGTGTACTCGACGCCGTCCTGGAATTACGCCTCGAAGGCCTGGTGACGGATGACCGCACGCCGTTCGGCAAAGTGCATTTCAACACCTGCTTCGCCGAGATCGAGGCCCTGTTCCAGCGTGCCGGCTACCATCGCGGGCTTGACGTGGTGGGCTATGAAGGGCTGGTGTATGCCCTTTACGACCCTGGCCGCTGGGAGGCGGTACAGGTGCTGCGCTGGCTGAAGGCGTACTGCGAGGCACAGGTTCCTTCTCCAGCCCAGGCTGGTTGAGGCGGGTCGCTGTAGGGGATAATGCCTCCCTCTAGATTGCCGAGCCCTGCCATGACCACGCCGTTCGACCCCGCCCGCCAGCAAGCCAGCACCGTTTGCCTGCCACCTGGCAATTGGGTGACGGTGCTCGATTGCCTGTGCGATCACTTCAAGGCAATCGATCGCGGACAATGGCTCGACCGCTTCGCCCGGGGGCGGGTGCTGGATGCCGAGGGGCGTGCGGTGGCCGCTGACCTGCCTTATCGGCGGGGCATGCGCCTGCACTATTTTCGCGAGGTGCCCAATGAAAAGCCGATCCCTGTGCAGGAGCATATCCTGCATGTGGATGAGCATCTGGTAGTGGCGGACAAGCCGCACTTCCTGCCGGTCACGCCCACTGGCGAGTATGTCGAGCAGACCTTGCTGCGTCGGCTGATCCGTCGCTTGGACAACCCTCATCTGGTGCCGCTGCACCGCATCGACCGGCATACCGCAGGGCTGGTGCTGTTCTCCGCCAACCCGCAATCGCGCAGTGCCTACCAGCGGCTGTTCCCTGAGCGGCGTATCGACAAACGCTACCAGGCCATCGCCGCAGCTTTGCCACAGCATGAGTTTCCCCTGGTGCACCGCAGCCGTCTGGTGCATGGCGAGCCATTCTTCCGCATGCACGAGGTGGCAGGCGAGGACAACAGCGAAACACTGGCCGAGGTGCTGGAAAAGCAGGGGGAGCTGTGGCGTTACGGGTTGTCGCCAGTGACTGGCAAGACCCACCAGTTGCGTGTGCACATGGCAGCATTGGGGGCGGCGATCTGCAACGATCCGTTCTATCCGCAACTGGTCAATGAACAAGACGATTACCAGAAGCCATTGAAGCTGCTGGCCAAGAGTTTGCGCTTCGAGGACCCGTTGACAGGCGAGGCTCGGTACTTCGAGAGCCGCTTGAGCCTGGATTGGTAAAGCGCTTTCGCAGATGAGGCGCGAGTGATGCGGTCTCTGTAGGAGCGGCCTCGTGCCGCGATGGGCTGCGCAGCAGCCCCAGGTTCTGAGGAGCGGCTAAGATCCTGGGGCTGCTGCGCAGCCCATCGCGGCACGAGGCCGCTCCTACAGGGGGGGCTGCAGCGCCAAGGGATACGCCAGCAGCACCAGGCAATTGACCGGGCTCAGCGGTTGAAGCGCTCTACCAGCGAATACTGGCCGCCGGCGGTGGTGCTGAGTTCTTCACTGAGTTGTGCCGAGTGCTGCGCCTGCTCGGCGGTCTGGTCGGCCAGTTCGGCGATGGTGCTGATGTTGCGGCTGATCTCGTCCGCCACCGAGGTCTGCTGCTCGGCGGCCGCGGCGATCTGCGTGGCCATGTCGGTGATGTTGGCCACTGCCTCGCTGATGCCCACCAGGGCCTCGTCCGCCTGCATCACCCGGTTGACCCCTTCCTGGGCTTGCTTGTGGCCGCTTTCCATGGTCAACACGGCATTGCTCGCGGTTTGCTGCAGCTTGGCGATCAGCCCGTGGATCTGCCCAGTGGACTCGGCGGTACGCTGGGCCAGTTGACGCACTTCGTCGGCGACCACGGCAAAGCCTCGACCCATCTCACCAGCGCGCGCCGCTTCGATGGCGGCATTGAGCGCCAGCAGGTTGGTCTGGTCGGCAATGCCCTTGATCACGTCGACCACGCCGCCGATTTCGTCGCTGTCCTTGGCCAACTGGGTGACGGTTGCGCCGGTTTCGCCGACTGCCGTCGAAAGGCGCTCGATCGCTTCGCGGGTTTCGCCTGCAATCTGCCGGCCCTCGCTGGTCAGGCGGTTGGCCTCCTGGGTGGCGTCCGCCGCGCGCTGCACGTGGTTGGCCACTTCCTGGCTGGTGGCGGCCATCTGGTTGACGGCGGCGGCCACCTGCTCGGTTTCCACGCGCTGACGTTCCAGGCCCGACGAGCTCTTGTGCGCCAGGGCATCGGATTGGCGCGCCTGTTCGCTCAGGTGCTCGGCACTGTCCTGCAGGCGGGTCAGGCAGGTCTTCATGCGGGCGTCCTGGCTGAGCATGGCCATTTCCAGGCGCGCCTGCACGCCACGGCTGTCGGTGTACATCTGTGCGATCAGCGGGTCGGAGGTGGTCTGTTCGGCCAGGCGCAGCAAGCGCTTGAGGCCACGCTGCTGCCAAGTCAAGCCGAGCAGGCCGAGCGGCACCGACAAGCCGGCGGCCAGGGCGAAGCCCCAGGAGTGGCCGAGCCAGTTGCCGATCAGGAAGCCGACCTGGCTTATCAGGATGAACGGCAGCCAGTCCTGCAGCAGGGGGAGCCACTTGTCACGCCGAGGGATGGCGGGCTTGCCCTGGTTCAAGCGCAGGTAGAGGGCCTCGGCGCGACGGATCTGTTCGGCGCTGGGCTTGACCCGTACCGATTCGTAGCCGACCACCTGGTTGTTGTCGAAGATCGGCGTGACGTAGGCGTTCACCCAGTAATGGTCGCCGGACTTGCAGCGGTTCTTGACGATGCCCATCCATGGCAGGCCTTGCTTGAGCGTCTGCCACATGTGGCCGAATACTGCGGCAGGGACGTCGGGGTGGCGCACCAGATTGTGCGGCGCACCGGTGAGCTCGTCGCGGGAGAAGCCGCTGATCTCGATGAAGGCATCGTTGCAGTAGGTGATCATGCCCTTGGCGTTGGTGGTCGAGATCAACCGCTGTTGGGCTGGGAAGGTCCGTTCCCGGTTGGTAATCGGCAGGTTGTTGCGCATGGCGTGAAGTGTCCGCGGGGCTTTGGAGGGATATCGGCAGGCCCCGGGGTTTATTGAATGGATATTTGATTAGGCTGCAACAAAGGCCAGCGCAGCCCGCAAGGGCTGGCTGGTCTCCTGCAGGGGATGGCTCAACTGGCGATCAGTTGGCGCAACACATAGTGCAAAATGCCCCCGGCCTTGAAGTACTCCACCTCGTTCAAGGTATCGATCCGGCACAGCACTTCGATGTCCTGCTGCTGCCCATCCTCGCGGGTGATGCGCAGCGGCAGGCTCATGCCTGGGCTCAGTTGCCCGGCAGTGAGCCCCAGCACGTCGATCTTCTCCTTGCCGGTCAGGCCTAGTTGCTTGCGGTCATGGCCGCCCTTGAACTGCAGCGGCAGCACGCCCATGCCGACCAGGTTGGAGCGGTGGATACGCTCGAAGCTTTCCGCCAGCACCGCCTTGACCCCGAGCAGGTTGGTGCCCTTGGCCGCCCAGTCACGGCTGGAACCGGTGCCGTATTCCTGGCCGGCGATCACCACCAGTGGCGTACCTTCCTGCTGGTAGCGCATCGCCGCGTCGAAGATCGACAGGGTTTCACCACTGGGCACGTGGATCGTGTTGCCGCCCTCCTGGCCGGCGAGCATTTCGTTGCGGATGCGGATATTGGCGAACGTGCCACGCATCATTACCTCATGGTTGCCACGCCGCGAGCCATAGGAGTTAAAGTCGCGCGGTTCCACGCCCTTGGCCCGCAGGTAGCGGCCAGCAGGGCTGTCGGCCTTGATATTGCCGGCCGGGGAGATGTGGTCGGTGGTCACCGAGTCCCCCAGTAGCGCCAGGATGCGTGCACCCTCGATGTCGCGGATCGGTGCCGGAGCGCCGCCGATGTCATCGAAGAAGGGCGGATGCTGGATGTAGGTCGAGTCGTCCTGCCAGGCATAGGTGGCCGCCTGGGGAACCTGGATCGCCTGCCACTGGGCATCGCCGGCGAACACCTCGGCATATTCCTTGTGGAACATCGCGGTATCGACCTTGGCCACGGCATCGGCGATTTCCTGCTGGCTCGGCCAGATGTCACGTAGGTATACCGGCTGGCCATCCTTGCAGGTGCCCAGCGGTTCGCTGTCGAGCTTGACCCGGACGCTGCCGGCCAGGGCGTAGGCCACGACCAGGGGCGGGGAGGCCAGCCAGTTGGTTTTCACCAGTGGGTGCACGCGGCCCTCGAAGTTGCGGTTGCCCGACAGCACCGAGGCCACGGTGAGGTCGGCGCGGGTGATGGCGGCCTCGATGGCTTCATCCAGCGGCCCGGAGTTGCCGATGCAGGTGGTGCAGCCATAGCCGACCAGGTCGAAGCCGAGCTGATCGAGGTAGGGCGTGAGCCCGGCGGCCTTGAAGTAATCGGTCACCACCTTGGAGCCGGGCGCCAGCGAACTCTTGACCCAGGGCTTGCGCTGCAGGCCTTTCTCCAGCGCCTTTTTCGCCACCAGCCCAGCCGCCATCATCACGCTCGGATTGGAGGTATTGGTGCAGGAGGTGATGGCGGCGATGACCACGGCGCCGTCCTGCAGGCGGTAGGTATGCCCGTCGTGGAGGTAGTCGACGCCTTCGGTCTGGTCGGCGTTGCCCACGGCGACACCGCCACCGCCTTCGCTTTCCAGGCGCCCGACCTCCTTGGCCGCAGGCTTGGGCTGCAGTTCGATGAACTGCTCGAACGCTTGGCTGACCTGGCCCAGGGCCACGCGGTCCTGCGGGCGTTTCGGCCCCGCCAGGCTGGCCTCGACCGTGTGCATGTCCAGGGCCAGGGTGTCGGTGAAGGCTGGCTCGTCGCCCGGTTCACGCCATAATCCCTGAGCCTTGGAGTATTGCTCGACCAATTCCACCGTAGCCGCCGGCCGTCCCGACAGGCGCAGGTAGTCGAGGGTGACCTCGTCGACCGGGAAGAAGCCGCAGGTGGCGCCGTACTCCGGTGCCATGTTGGCCAGGGTGGCGCGGTCGGCCAGGGGCAGGTCGGCGAGGCCGTCGCCATAGAATTCGACGAATTTTCCGACCACGCCTTTCTTGCGCAGCATCTGCGTGACGGTCAGCACCAGGTCGGTGGCGGTGATGCCTTCGCGCAGCTTGCCGGTGAGCTTGAAGCCGACCACCTCGGGGATCAGCATCGAAACCGGCTGGCCAAGCATTGCCGCTTCCGCCTCGATGCCGCCGACGCCCCAGCCGAGCACGCCGAGGCCGTTGATCATGGTGGTGTGCGAGTCGGTGCCGACCAGGGTGTCGGGGTAGGCGTAGGTGCGACCGTCTTCTTCGCGGGTCCACACCGTGCGGCCAAGGTATTCGAGGTTGACCTGGTGACAGATGCCGGTGCCCGGCGGTACCACCCGGAAGTTGTCGAAGGCGCTTTGGCCCCAGCGCAGGAAGGCATAGCGCTCGCCGTTGCGTTGCATTTCGATGTCGACGTTCTGGCTGAACGCCTGGGGCGTGGCGTAGCGGTCGACCATCACCGAGTGGTCGATCACCAGGTCCACGGGCGACAGCGGGTTGATCCGCTGCGGATCGCCGCCGGCCTTGGCCATGGCTGCGCGCATGGCCGCCAGGTCGACCACGGCGGGCACGCCGGTGAAGTCCTGCATCAGCACCCGCGCTGGGCGGTACTGGATCTCGCGATCGGAGCGGCGCGCTTCCAGCCACTTGGCCAGTGCGCGCAGGTCATCGCCATTGACGGTCTTGCCGTCCTCCCAACGCAGCAGGTTTTCCAGCAGCACCTTGAGCGACTTGGGCAGGTGTTGCAGGTCGCCCAACTGCCGGGCGGCTTCGGCCAGGCTGTAGTAATGGTAGGTGCGGTCAGCCACCTGGAGGGTCTTGAGGGTATTCAGGCTATCGAGCGAGGGCATTGCCAACTCCTTCTGCGCCGGTGCCCGGCAACGGCGTTCCGCCGCCGGTGTCACCGCTGTGTTTCAGCCCGCACGGCACGGACCTAACTAAAGGGTCAGGTTAGACCGGATTGTCTGGCCTGACCCTTTTCTGGACCGGCGGGGCATGTCGCAGGTTCCGAACTTCCTTTATCATCGCCGCCCTGCCGGCGCCTGTGGCGCGCCCGCCGAAGTGGAGAGTTAGATGAATACCCTGTTCATGCATTGCCGGCCCGGTTTCGAGGGCGAGGTCTGTGCCGAAATCAGCGAACATGCCGCCCGCCTGGGCATTGCCGGTTATGCCAAGGGCAAGCCGCAGAGTGCTTGTGCCGAGTTCGTCTGCGCCGAGGCGCATGGTGCCGAACGGCTGATGCAGGAACTGCGTTTTGCCCAGTTGATCTTCCCGCGCCAGTGGGCCCGTGGCGCTTTCGTCGAATTGCCGGAGACCGATCGCATCAGCGTGTTGCTCGAGCACCTGGCCGGGTTGCCGGTGTTTGGCAGTGTCTGGCTGGAGGTGCTGGACAGCAACGATGGCAAGGAGCTGTCGACCTTCTGCCGCAAGTTCGAAGTGCCGCTGCGCAAGGCCCTGGAAAAGGCCGGTCGCTTGCGCGAACAAGCTCATGGCCCGCGCCTACTGCTGACCTTCATCAGTGGCCGGCGGGTGTTCGTCGGCCAGGCCGAGGCGGGCAACAGCGCGCTCTGGCCAATGGGTATCCCGCGTCTGAAGTTCCCGCGTGAGGCGCCGAGCCGTTCGACCTTGAAGCTCGAGGAGGCATGGCACCAGTTCATTCCCCGCGAACAGTGGGAGCAGCGCCTGAATGACGACATGACCGGTGTCGACCTCGGTGCTTCGCCGGGTGGCTGGACCTATCAACTGGTGCGTCGCGGCATGCTGGTCACGGCCATCGATAATGGTCCGATGGCCGAGAGCCTGATGGACACCGGGTTGGTCCAGCACCTGATGGCGGATGGCTTCACCTGGCAGCCCAGGCAGCCTGTGGACTGGATGGTTTGCGACATCGTCGAGAAGCCGGCGCGCACCACGTCGCTGATCGAGACGTGGTTGGGGGAGGGGTTGTGCCGTGAAGCGGTGGTCAACCTGAAATTGCCGATGAAGCAGCGCTATGCCGAGGTCAGGCGATTGCTCGATCGCATGGAAGAGACGTTCAAGGCACGCAAGGTGCGGGTTTCGATCGCCTGCAAGCAGTTGTATCACGATCGTGAAGAGGTCACTTGCCACTTGCGGCGGTTGGATCTGAAAGCGCGCTGAGGTGGGTGGGCTGTCTCAAGGCTTACAGTGCCGCTACCCCAGGGCAACGCCACCTACCCCCTTGGTCCCCACCAAACAATGCGCGACAATGGCGAATATTTCGCGGAGCCCCCCATGACCGATTTCATCCCCGACGCCACCCTCGACGCCACCGGCCTGAACTGCCCGGAACCGGTGATGATGCTGCACCAGCACGTGCGCGACCTGGCCGCCGGCGGCTTGCTGAAAGTGATCGCCACCGACCCCTCGACCCGCCGCGACATCCCCAAGTTCTGCAACTTCCTCGGCCACGAACTGCTTGGCCAGCAGGAAGAGTCGGGTACCTACCTCTACTGGATCCGCAAGAAAGCCGACTGAACCACGCTGGAACAGCCTGTCCGTAGCGCCTACACTGCGTTCCCCTGACAGGAGAGCGCCATGCTGATAGTTGCCGACGAGAATATCCCGCTGCTCGATGCCTTCTTCCAAGGTTTCGGCGAAATCCGCCGCTTCCCTGGGCGCGGCATTGATGCCGCCTGCGTCAAGGACGCCGATGTGCTGCTGGTGCGCTCGGTGACCAAGGTTGACCGGCAACTGCTCGAAGGCAGCAACGTGCGCTTCGTTGGCACTTGCACCATCGGCACCGATCACCTGGACCTCGACTACTTCGCCGAAGCCGGCATCCAGTGGAGCAGCGCGCCAGGCTGCAATGCCCGTGGCGTGGTGGATTACGTGCTGGGTAGCCTGCTGACCCTGGCCGACCTCGACGGCGTGGCGCTGGGCGAGCGGGTGTATGGCGTGGTGGGGGCCGGTGAAGTCGGAGGGCGACTGGTGCGCGTGCTGCACGGTCTGGGCTGGAAGGTGCTGGTGTGCGACCCGTTGCGCCAGGCGGGCGAAGGTGGAGATTTCGTCGACCTGGCGACCATCCTTGCGCAATGCGATGTCATCAGTCTGCACACTCCGCTGCAGCGTGACGGCGACTATCCGACCTGGCACCTGTTGGCCGAACGGCAGCTTGCAGCCTTGCGTCCCGGCGCCTGGTTGATCAATGCCAGCCGTGGACCGGTGGTCGACAACCAGGCCCTGCGCGCGTTGCTGCTGGCCCGCGAGGACGTGCACGCGGTGCTGGATGTGTGGGAGGGCGAGCCGCAGGTCGACCTGCAACTGGCCGACCTGTGCACCCTGGCCACCCCGCACATCGCCGGTTACAGCCTTGATGGCCGCCAGCGCGGCACCGCGCAGATCTACCAGGCGCTGTGCCGCTTTCTCGGCCAGGCCGAGCAGGTGCGCCTGGCCGACCTGCTGCCCAAGGCGCCGCTGGCGCAACTCGAGTTCGATGCCAGCGCCGAGCCGGCCTGGGCCTTGGCAACGCTGTGCCGGGCGGTGTACGACCCACGGCGTGACGATGCCGATTTCCGCCGTAGCCTGAGCGATGACGTGGCTGAGCAGCGTGCGGCCTTCGACCTGTTGCGCAAGCACTACCCGCAGCGCCGCGAGATCGATGGACTGAAAGTGCGTTTGCAGGGTGAGGCGCCGCAATTGGCGCAGATGGTCAGTGCGCTGGGGGCCGAGTTGGTCTGACGGGGTTCCTTGAACCCAATAAAAACCCGGCGCAAGCGCCGGGTCGCAAGGAATTCGAGACTCAGGCCTTTTTGACTTTCTCGACCCGGCTTTCTTCCAGGGTCTTGCAGGCCTGCTGGATCATCTGCTCGGTGATCGGTACCTCGCGGCCCTCGGCATCGATGATCGAGCCGCATACGCGAGGCTGTGCTTGGGTCTGGGTCTTGGTGGTGTCGCTGCTATGCTGCAAGCTCATTTCCTGTCTCCTCATCAGGTTCAAGCTCAGGGTACCCCTGCGCCGTGACCAGCCTGTGACAACTCCCTCGGGCGTCACGGCAAGCACAGTCCACCAGAAAGCGCGACAAACCTCCATAGCTCCGTTAGATCGAAAGGCTATAGGGACCGCCGCACCTCTTCCGCCGGCTGTGCTCCGGTCATGGTTGCGACGCCTGTAGGTGCTGCAGAGTTCCGTGGCGCTGGATGAGTGGTAGTCTGGGCGCTTTCCTGTGCGCAACGAGCCGTCCATGGTCGAACCCGTTTCCCCACGTCAACGCCGCGCCTTGCAGCTGGCCTGGCAGTTCATCCGCCCGTACCGCCGGCAGGCGCTGTTGGCCTTGCTCGCCCTGGTGGTCACCGCCGCCATCACCCTGTCGATGGGGCAAGGGATCCGCCTGCTGGTCGACCAGGGGTTCATGACCCGCTCGGCGCACCAGCTCAACCAGACCATCGCCTTGTTCCTGCTGTTGGTGGTGGCGCTGGCGATTGGCACCTTCAGCCGCTTCTACCTGGTGTCGTGGATCGGCGAGCGCTGCGTGGCCGACATCCGCAGGGCAGTGTTCGATCACCTGATCGGCCTGCACCCAGGCTTTTTCGAAGACAATCGCAGCTCCGAGATCCAGTCGCGGCTTACCGCCGACACGACCTTGCTGCAATCGGTGATCGGCTCGTCGCTGTCGATGTTCCTGCGCAACGCGCTGATGGTGGTCGGCGGCGTGGTGCTGTTGTTCGTCACCAACCCCAAACTCACCAGCATCGTGGTGGTGGCGCTGCCGTTGGTTCTCGCGCCGATACTGCTGTTCGGTCGACGGGTGCGCAGCCTGTCACGGCAGAGCCAGGACCGGGTGGCGGACGTGGGCAGCTACGTTGCCGAGACCCTGGGCCAGATCAAGACCGTGCAGGCCTACAACCACCAGGCGCATGACCGCGCGCTGTTCGCCGGCACCGTCGAGGCGGCGTTCGACGTGGCGCGCCGGCGCATCGCCCAGCGTGCCTGGCTGATCACCCTGGTGATCGTGCTGGTGCTCGGCGCGGTGGGGGTGATGCTCTGGGTCGGTGGCATGGATGTGATCGCCGGGCGCATCAGCGGCGGTGAGCTGGCCGCCTTCGTGTTCTACAGCCTGATCGTGGGCAGCGCCTTCGGTACCCTCAGCGAAGTGATTGGCGAGCTGCAGCGCGCTGCAGGGGCCGCCGAACGCATCGCCGAGCTGCTGGCGGCCCGCAGCGCGATACTGCCGCCGCCTGCGGACACTGCCATGGCGCCCCAGCGCGCCAAGGGCCATATTGCCTTGCAGGATGTGTGTTTCGCCTACCCGTCGCGGCCTACGGTCGCCGCCATCGACCACCTCGACCTGATCATCGAGCCTGGGCAGACACTGGCGCTGGTCGGCCCGTCTGGCGCCGGCAAGTCGACCCTGTTCGACCTGCTGCTGCGCTTCTACGACCCGCAGCAGGGTTGCATCCTGCTGGATGGCCAGCCTATCGCCGATCTACAGCCGGACGATCTGCGTGGCCAATTCGCCCTGGTGGCGCAGAACCCGGCGCTGTTTCGCGGCAGCGTCGAGGCCAACATTCGCTATGGCCGGCCAGAGGCCAGCCAGGCCGAGGTCGAGGCTGCAGCGCGCAGCGCCTACGCAGACGAATTCATCCAGCAGATGCCTCAGGGCTACCAGACCTTGCTGGGCGAGGGCGGCATCGGTCTGTCGGGCGGCCAGCGCCAACGCCTGGCGATTGCCCGGGCGTTGCTGGTGGATGCGCCGATCCTGCTGCTCGACGAAGCCACCAGCGCCCTCGATGCGCAAAGCGAGCACCTGATACAGCAGGCGCTGCCGGGCCTGATGGCCGGGCGCACCACGCTGGTGATCGCCCACCGCCTGGCTACCGTGCAGCACGCCGATCGCATCGCGGTCATCGACAAGGGGCGGGTAATAGCCGTGGGCACTCACCAGCAGTTGCTCGAACGTAGCCCTTTGTATGCACGCCTGGCGTCCTTGCAGTTCGCCAGCGGAGCGCCTGTCGCGCGTCTGTAACAATTTTGTAGCACTAGCCTGGGAGTATCTGACTTAGCTGTTGTGTACGTGCTCGACCTGGCTGCTATCGAACGATGGCAGCTTTTTTTTGGCCTGCGAATGAGGACATGGATGCCTGTCGCGTTGCCTGGACGGCACCGTTTCCATACCCCTGCGCCCGAGATCCTATGTTGCGTAAATCCCTCAGAGTCCAAATTCTCAGCCTGCTTGGCGGCAGCCTGGTGGCGATGCTGCTCATCGCCCTGATGTGCTTCCAGTTCCTGTCCTCCAGCGTGCGGGGCTATGCCGATCTGGTCGATGGTCCGCTGCGCGCCTCGCAATTGGTCGACGAAGCCAACCTGCAGTTCAAGATCCAGGTGCAGGAGTGGAAGAACGTGTTGCTGCGCGGACGCAACCCGGCGGATCTCGACAAGTACTGGCAGCAGTTCGAGGCCCGTGAACAGCAGGTGCAGCAGTTGCTCGAACAGCTGATCGCCAGCAATGGCAACGGCAAGCTCGAGGCGCAACTGCGAGAGCTGCAGGGCAGCCATCGCCAGCTTGGCCAGGCCTATGAACGAGGCCGCCAGGCGTTTCTCGCTGCCGGTGGTGATCCGGTGGCCGGCGACCTGGCAGTCAAGGGTGTGGACCGCGCCGCCAGCGACCAGATGAACGCGTTGGTCGAACAACTGCGCGGCGATGCTCGCCAGCGCGCGGCCAGCATTAATGTCAGTGCCGAGCGCACAGTGTGGTTGGGACTGGCACTAATGCTGGCCTCGGCGGTGCTGGTTGGGTTGTTCAGCCTGTGGTTGGTCAACCGCAGCCTGATCGAGCCGATCCGCCAGTTGATCGACTACGTCGCGCAACTGAGTCAGGGCCGTTTCGCCGCCCATGTCGACAGTCGCCGCGAGGACGACCTGGGGCGCCTGGCGCGTGCGGCCAATACCTTGCGCGACTTCCTCGCCGATACGGTCGGCCGCCTCAAGGACAATGCCCAGGAACTCGAAGGTGCCAGCGGCCAGTTGAGCAGCATCGCCAGTGATATGGCCCGGGGCACCCAGGACCAGTTCCAGCGCACCGACCAGGTCGCCACCGCCATGCACGAGATGTCGGCCACCGCCCAGGAAGTCGCCCGCCACGCGGCTGAAGCGGCGCGGGCCGCTGACGATGCCGACCACAGTGCCCAGGCCGGCGAGCAGGTAATGCAGCAGACCATCGATATCATCGGTGCGGTCAACCAGGAAATTGCCGGCACCGCAGCGGTGATCCGTGACCTGGAGGCTGACAGCACACGTATCGGCAAAGTGCTCGAAGTGATCCGCGGTATTGCCGAGCAGACCAACCTGCTGGCGCTCAATGCGGCGATCGAAGCAGCACGAGCCGGGGAGGCCGGGCGCGGCTTCGCCGTGGTCGCCGACGAGGTGCGCAGCTTGGCCCAGCGTACAGCGGCGTCGATCGCCGAGATCCACCAGATCATCGACGCGGTGCAGTCGGGCGCGGTGGAGGCGGTCAAGGCCATCGAAAGCGGTCAGCAGCGCAGCGAGCAAGGTGCCGAGCAGGTGCAGCAAGCAGGCCAGATGCTGCAACGCATCACCTTGGCGGTCGAGGCGATCCGCGACATGAACCGGCAGATCGCCACGGCCGCCGAAGAGCAGACCAGCGTGGCCGAGGACATCTCGCGCAACCTGATCGAGATCACCCGCATCGCCACTGCCAACCAGGAAGCGGTGCAGCATACCGAACAGGCCGGGCAGCGGTTGCATGGGCTGTCGGGGCAGCTGGGCGAGGTGACCTCGCGGCTGACGGCCTGAGAGCGAGCCGGCCCCAATCTGTAGGCGCCGGCTTGCCGGCGATCGGGGCCAACGTTCTTTCCGCAGGACATAAAAAAACCCGCACAAGGCGGGTTTTTTTGAGGATTTTGGTCGGAGAGACAGGATTCGAACCTGCGGCCTTCTCGTCCCGAACGAGACGCGCTACCTGGCTGCGCTACACTCCGATGAACAAAATCCTACTGCATCCCTTTTTCGCACGCAAGCCCTTGTTGTTAAAAGGGCGTTTGCTAAAAAGGGACGCTCTGTCACAGCTCTTTTACGGTGCGGATCTGGTCTTTGTTCAAGCGCGTGCGCTTGCCGTCCAATTGCTCGAATTCATAGAAACCCGAGTCCTCGTCGAAGGAGGGCGTGTCCACTGCCTGGATCTCACGGCCGTCGTTCAAGGTGATGACGGTCGGCGAGGCGCAGCCGGCAAGGGCGCCGAGGCCCAAGGCGAGCAGGAAGGCGGGAAGGGTCCGTTGAATCATTGTGTTTCTCCAATGCGATGATGCAGATGTCAGTAAGACGCAGCGCGTCGACGCAAGTTCCATGCACAGTTCAGCATAGCGTCAATCCGCCGGCATTGACCGAAAACAATGGCGCCGTTGGCTGCGGCCCGCTGTGATATAAAAGGCGCATCTTCTTCCCCTTGCGACGGAACACCATGAAAGCCAAGGCAGATACCCCCTTCGTGGCGCTGAACATCGCCGTGCTCACGGTCAGCGACACCCGCACCTTCGAGAACGACACCTCCGGCCAGCTTTTCGTCGACCGCTTGACCGAAGCCGGCCACCAGTTGGCGGCGCGGGTGCTGCTCAAGGACGACCTGTACAAGATTCGCGCCCAGGTCGCGACCTGGATCGCCGACGACAGCGTGCAGGTCGTGCTGATTACCGGCGGTACCGGTTTCACTGGCCGCGACAGCACCCCCGAGGCAGTGACCTGCCTGCTCGACAAGCAGGTCGAAGGTTTCGGCGAGCTGTTCCGACAGATCTCCGTGGCCGACATCGGCACCTCCACCGTGCAATCGCGTGCGCTGGCCGGCTTGGCCAACGGCACCCTGGTCTGCTGCCTGCCGGGCTCGACCAATGCCGTGCGCACCGGCTGGGACGGTATCCTCGCCGAGCAACTCGATGCCCGTCATCGTCCGTGCAACTTCGTCCCTCACCTGAAGCAGGCAGCGGCCTGTGAAAGCCGTGGTTGAAGCCGTGCAGCCGCGCCCGCTGATGCCCGTGGAAGAAGCGCTCGAGCGCCTGCTGGCACTGGCCGAGGCGGCGCCGATCGTTGACACCGAGGTCGTCACCCTGGCCGAGGCCGAGGGCCGCGTGCTGGCCGAGGACCTGATCGCCGCGCTCGACCTGCCGCCATGGCCCAACAGCGCCATGGACGGCTACGCCCTGCGCCTGGCCGATCTTGCCGGCCAGCCGTTGCCGGTGAGCCAGCGCATCTTCGCCGGCCACGCGCCTCAGCCTTTGCAGCCTGGTACGTGCGCCCGGATCTTCACCGGCGCTCCGTTGCCGGAGGGCGCCGACTGCGTCGAGATGCAGGAGAACACCGAGAGTCTGGAAGACGGCCGTGTGCGTTTTCTCCAGCCGCTCAAGGCAGACCAGAACGTCCGCCCGCAAGGCCAGGAAACCCGCAAGGGCGAGCAGGTGATGGTGGCCGGCACGCGCCTTGGGCCGATCGAACTGGGCCTGGCCGCGACCCTTGGCCACGGCCAGCTTACCGTGGTGCGGCGGGTGCGCGTGGCGGTGCTTTCCACCGGTGACGAACTGGTCGAACCCGGCTTGCCGCTGGGCCCCGGGCAGATCTACAACAGCAATCGGCGCCTGCTGGTGAGCTGGTTGCAACGGCTCGGTTGCGACGTGGTGGATGCGGGTATTCTGCCGGATGACCTTGCGCTTACCCGGCAGTGTCTTGGCGGATTGGGCGATGTCGACCTGATCCTGTCCACCGGCGGTGTCTCGGTGGGGGAGGCCGATTATCTCGGCGCGGCCCTGCGCGAAGCGGGTGAGCTTGCGCTGTGGAAACTGGCGATCAAGCCCGGCAAACCACTGACCTTCGGACATTACCAAGGGGTGCCGGTGATCGGCCTGCCGGGCAACCCGGCCTCGACCCTGGTCACCTTCGGCCTGCTCACGCGTCCCTATCTGCTGCGCCGCCAGGGCGTGGCCGAGGTCACGCCGCTGCGCTTCGACATGCCTGCGGGCTTCGACTGGCCCAAAGCCGGGACCCGGCGCGAATACCTGCGTGCGCGGATCGACAACGGCCAGGTACGCATCTACAAGAACCAGAGTTCCGGCGTGCTGCGCAGCGCGGCCTGGGCCGAAGGGTTGGTGGAGGTGCGCGAAGGCAGTACGCCAAAGCCTGGTGACAGCGTGCCGTTCATTCCCTTCAGCGAGCTACTTGGCTGATCGACCCAGCCAGGCGCCCCCTTGTTGGGGGGCGCCTGCCGGCGTCGCCTGGGTCAGGCGCATGTGCACGGTTTCCAGCTGTTGGGCGACCACGCTCCAGTCGTGGCGCTGACGGGCGAACACCCGGCCCGCCTCGCTCAGCTGGCTCATGCGCCAGGGCTGGTTGAGCAATTGGGTGATCAACAGCGCCAGTTGCCCCCCGTCGTCGCTGCCCAGGTAGTGCTCGCCGTTGTTCAACGCTAGGCCCGACACACCCTTGCCACTGCTGATCACCGGTAGTCCGGCGGCCATGGCTTCGAGGATCTTGACTTTGGAGCCGCCGGCATAACGCAACGGGGCGAAGAAGATCGCCGCGCGCCGTTGCAGTTCGCGCAGATCGGGGCGGTAGCCGATCCATTCGATGCGCGGATCGTTCCAGTGACGTTTCCAGCTCAGGGGCAGGGCATGCCCGGCGATGGCCAGGCGCACCGCCGGATTGCTCATCCATACCTGCGGCAGGATGTCCTCCAGGGCCCATTCGATGGCCTCGAGGTTGGCTGCGCATTCGAAATCGCCGACGAACAACAGGCGCTGGCTGTGCAGCGACGGGCGCACCTGCTGGTAGTAATCGCAATCCACGCCGTTGACCACCACATTGACCGGGCGCTGGACGATCTGGCTGATCAGTTCGGCATCGTGCGCGCTGACCGCCACCACCTCGGTGGGTTGACGCAGCACCCGTTGCTCCCAGCGCCGGTAGCGCCAGCGATCGAAGGCATTGAGCGGGCGCAGCCACAGCGGCAGGCGGTCGTGGCTGGCACCGCCCATCACCGATTCGAGGGTGTGTTCGCTGAGCAGATACGGCAGGCCTCGGGCCTGCAGGGCCTTTTCGAATGGCTGGAAGCTGTAGCTGTGCTCGACCTGGATGATGTCCCAGGGCTCGTCCAGCAACTGCTCGAACTGGTGCCGCAGGCACGGCGCAAGGCCATTGATGATGACCCGCATGGGATAGTCGATGATCGGTGAGGCCAACAGGTTGAGCGGGCTCTGCACGGCTCGCCGGGGCAGCACTACCAAGCGTTCCAGCAAAGGTTCCAGGGCTTCGCGGGCAGCGTCGCCGAGCGGTACCTTGGACTGCACCAGCAAGGTGATGCGATGGCCATGCCGGGCGAGTTCGCGCAGCAAGTGGTATTGCCGGGTCTTGCTGCCGCTGGTGGTCGGCCAGGGCAGATAGGGCAGGGTCCAGAGTATGCGCATGACCCGGAATCCTCGCTGGCGGCCACGGAAAAAACGCGCCCGTCGGTGAGTCAGCCATGTTCGCTGCTGCCGGGCGCGTCCTTAGCTAACAGTAAAGCCCACGATACGCGGTTCGCCCAGCGCGCGACGATCATCCTGTCGCTACTGCCATGCAGCATTGTGCCTCTGCCCGTGGTCGGAATACGGACTGAACCTCTCAACGAACCTATTCACGGAGTAGTGCGATGCAAGGACCCAAGACGATGTTGATCCTGCATGGCAAGCAGGCGGCCAATGACCAGGTGCGCGAGGCGGTTGGCGCCCTGCGCGAGCGGGGCGGGACAATCGATGTACGGGTGACCTGGGAAGCGGGGGATGCCCAGCGGCTGGTCGGCGAGGCGCTGGCGGCCGGTTACCAGCGGATCGTGGCGGGCGGTGGCGATGGCACACTGCGCGATGTGGCCGAAGCCATGGGGCTTGCAAATACCCAGGCCAGCCTGGCTCTGCTGCCGCTGGGTACCGCCAATGATTTTGCCCGGGCCGCAGGCGTGCCGCTGGAGCCCGCCGCCGCGCTGGCGTTGCTGGAGCAGCCGGCGCGAGCGGTGGACCTTGGGCAGGTCGGCGAACAGTTGTTCCTCAACATGGCCACCGGCGGCTTTGGCAGCCAGGTGACCGCCAACACCTCCGAGGATCTGAAAAAAGTCCTGGGTGGCGCGGCTTATCTGTTCACCGGCCTGAGTCGCTTCAGTGAACTGCAACCGGCGGAGGTGGAACTGCAGGGCGAGGGTTTCCACTGGCAAGGCCAATTGCTCGCCCTGGGCATCGGCAATGGCCGACAGGCGGGTGGTGGGCAGGTGTTGTGCCCGGATGCGGTGGTCGACGACGGGCTGCTGGATATCGCCATTCTGCCCGCGCCCCAGGATGTGGTGGGCACTTTGCGCGACCTGTTGGCGGGTGATGGATTGTTCGTCCGCGCGCGCTTGCCGTGGGTCGAGATCAAGAGTTCCCAGGGCCTGGACATCAACCTCGACGGTGAACCGCTGCAGGCCAGCAGCATGCGCTTCGCGGCGCTACCTGGGGCACTGCGCTTGCACCTGCCTGCCGATTCGGCGCTGCTCAGTCGTCCAGGCTGATGATCTTCTCGCGCACCGCGAACAGCACCAGGCCCGCCACATCGTAGATCTGCAGGCGTTTCATGATCTGCGAGCGGTGGGTCTCCACGGTCTTGACCGACAGGCCCAGGCCATTGGCGACCTCGCGGGTGGATTTGCCACGCACGATCAGTCGCAGGATTTCCAGCTGGCGGGCCGTGAGGTTGTGGCGGTCGGCGTTGGGCTGCTTGCCGGCCTGGGCGCGCATCAGCGCCTGGTTGATCACGGTGTGGGCGATCGCCGGGCTCAGGTAGCGCTCGCCGGCACGCAGGGCGGCCAGGGCCTGTTCCAGCTCGGTGGCCGTGGTGTCCTTGAGCAGGTAGCCATGGGCGCCGCTTTCCAGGGCGCGCATGATCAGGTCCGGGTCGGTGTGCATGGACAGGATCAGCACCTTGCAGGCATTGCCCTCGGCACGCAGTTGGGTCAGGGCGTCCAGGCCGCTGGTCGAGCGCATCGAGATATCCAGCAGAACGATATCCGGCGCCAGGCGGTGCACCTGCTCCAGCAACTGGTCGCCATCGTCGGCTTCCCCGACAACGGCATAGCCTGGGATGTCGGATACCAGGGCGCGTACCCCGGCACGTATCAGCGAGTGGTCATCCACCAGCAGCAATCTACAGGTCATTGGAAACAGGGGTCCTGGCGCGTTCTTGGGTGCGTGGTGGCCATGGGAACAGTACGTCGATCCGTGTGCCGAGGCCGAGCTGGCTGGTGATGTCGAGTTGGCCGCACAAGGCGGTGGCGCGCTCTTGCATGCCAGCCATGCCGCGTTGCCCGGCAGTGGCGGGATCGGCGGCCGGGATGAAGCCGCGGCCGTCGTCCTGGATCATCAAGGCAAGGCCTGCCGGGTTGCGTTGCAGGCGTATGGTCAGGTTTTGCGCCTGGGCGTGGCGCAGCACGTTGGTCACGGCTTCCTGGGTGATGCGGTAGGCGGCCATGGCCACCTCCTCTGAGATACCGCCCAGACGCTGCTGGCACTCGAGGCTCCAGCTCAAGTCGCTGCGGTCCAGGGTGCGCAACAGGTGCGCGCGCAGGCTCGCCTCCAGGCCCAGGCTCGCCAGCTGGCGCGGATTGAGCAGGGCGGACACGTCGCGAACATTGCTCAGGGTGGATTCCAGGGTGCTGCGCAAGGTGTCGCATTGGCTTTGCAACTCGCCGGGCAAGCGGCGCTGCAGCCACTGCAGCTGCAGTTTGGCGGCGGTGAGCGACTGGCCGATGTCGTCGTGCAGTTCTCGGCTCAGGCGCTGGCGCTCGTTTTCCTGGACCTTGAGCATACGGTCGGCGAGCTCGGCCGGGCGCAGGCTGATCGAGCGAGCCCACTGACGCAGGTGCCAGCCGACGCCAAGCATGGCCGCCAGTTGCAGCACGACCAGGCTGGCCGGCAAGGGGTGGCCGGCACTGGACACGGCCAGGTTGGCAGCCAGCGATGCCACGCACAGCACTGTCGTCGTCCAGCGCAGCAGGGCGGTGCGGGAGCAACGACGCAGAGGAATCTTCAAGCGTGGGAACATAGATAGGGAAGCCACTGAAGTCTTGCTGATGGAGGCCTTGTGCATGTCTAACCAGAGGCTTTGGCGTCGTGCTTTCAAGCAAGTCGCGAGTGCGCGAAAAAGTTGTCTTTACATGCGATCCACGCGGGTTTGCCGGCGCACATGGTAACACTTCGAGTTGATTTGGTCGCGGCTGGGTAAGTGCTCGAAACCTCTGGATTCACGGGGCGATCCTGCCGTTTGCAGGACCAGTCGATATGGCTAAATGCTACTATTGAAATGCACGCCAAATGCAACTTCGCCGCTTGCGCATATCGCCTGGCGATGCAACTTGTTCAACTTCGCAATCTGCGTGAAAGGGGGGCGCACACGCATGGGCTTAGTTGCTCTTCGCTGCCGCTAGTGCGTGCGACTGGTCGCGCCGGAAAGGTCTGTGCCCGGTAGGTGAGAATGTGGGTGGGCACACAAGCTGCCGCTGCTGTTGCAGGCCATGCACCCCTGAGGCAGGGGCTGGCCGAGCGCGGAGGCCAGGTCGGTCAGCAAGTCGGTCTGCTCGCTGGCGTCGAGGTTCAGGCGTCCGGTATGAACATCGACCAGCTCGAGCTGCCAGGCCAGCAGGGTCAGGCAGGCTTCCACGGCAGGTAGGGCTTCGGACAGCAGGCGCTGCTGGTGGCACGCAGGGGCGAGCAGCAGTTGCAGATCGGCGGCGTAATGGGCGACTTCGATCAGGCCGAATTCGCTGGCGCGACGGGCGAGGGTGTCGAGGGCATCGTGCAGGCAATGACAGGCGTCAGGATCGTTATCGATCAGTTCCAGGTGATGCAGGCATTCCTGGGACTGCGTCAACAATACCTGCGCGTCCAGCAGGAAGTCCTGCAGGGCGCTGCTTTGCGAGGGTGGTATGTCCATCATGAGGCTCCGGCACGGGGGGCGGGAGCAAGGGGTTGCCACACCAAGACGATTGCTAGCAAAAGCCTGACTCCATTCATGCAATGAGAATGGCGTCACATTAATGGCTAAAGGATATCGCGAACATCAGGTTGCGCCCGATTGTGGCTAGGGGTTTCCCTGATGGGCTTCTAGGGTGCGACAAAGTGCAACAGCCACCCGGCAAGGGCTGGAGACGGCTTGAATGCTCGAAGTAAAGCATGATGGTAAAGTGATATCAATTGGCTTCGCAGCAATTTTCCCAAGGGGTCAAGCTGGGCGCGAAGCCGCCGATACAGGGCAGATGATTTCACCTTTTCCGACTCAAGCCTGGGGGCTTTCCAATGGCTGGCATTCTCGACACAGTAGACCAACGCACGCAACTGGTAGGTGAGAACCGCCTGGAAATCCTGATGTTCCGCCTGGCGGGTCGCCAGTTGTTCGCAATCAACGTGTTCAAGGTCCAGGAAGTGCTGCAACTGCCCAAGCTCACCCTGATGCCGCAACGCCATGCGTACGTCTGCGGCGTGGTCAACCTGCGCGGCCAGACCCTGCCGGTGATCGACCTGTCCCAGGCCATTGGCATGCGCCCGCTGCAACCGGGCCCTGGCAGCACCATCATCGTCGCCGAGTATAATCGCTCGGTGCAAGCCTTCCTGGTGGGTGGGGTCGACCGCATCGTCAACATGAACTGGGACGCCATCATGCCGCCGCCGACCAGTGCCGGACGTCAGCACTACCTGACCGCCATCACCAAGGTCGATGACCAGTTGGTGGAGGTGATCGACGTGGAGAAGGTGCTGGCGGAAATCGTGCCGTACAACGCGCGGGTGTCCAATGACAAGCTGGCCGATCCGGTGCTGGCGCGTGCCCGTGGTCGCGAGGTACTGCTGGTGGACGACTCCAGCGTGGCCCTGGCGCAGTTGCGTGACACCCTCTCGCAGTTGGGCATGAAGCTGCATGTGGCCAGCGACGGCCTAAAAGCGTTGCGTATGCTCAAGGCCTGGGCCGATGCCGGCGAGGATGTGTGCGAGAAGCTGTTGATGGTGTTCACCGATGCCGAAATGCCCGAAATGGACGGCTATCGCCTGACTACCGAGATCCGCAACGACGCGCGCCTGCGTCGCCTCTACGTGGTGCTGCATACGTCGCTCTCGGGCAGTTTCAACGAGTCGATGGTGAAGAAGGTCGGCTGCGACAACTTCCTGTCCAAGTTCCAGCCAGACCGCTTGGTGGAGGTGGTCAAGCAGCGTCTGCAACTGGATACCGCTGCTGGGTGATCGCCGAGCCTGGCGGGTATAAGCTGGGCACTTTGCGATGGCACGAGGCAGGTGGGGATGTTTCTCAGCGAGTTGTATCTATATCCGGTGAAGTCGGGGCAGGGGCAATGCCTGCAGGCATCGCAGGTGGATCACCTGGGGCTGCAGGGCGACAGGCGCTGGATGGTGGTGGAGGCGGACAACGGTCGCTTTCTGACCCAACGCGCCTGGCCGCAGCTGGGACGCATCCAGGCAAGCTACGGCGATGCCGGACAGTTGCTGCTGGAAGCCCCTGGGCTGGGGCGCCTGGAGGTGCAGGTTCCGGCTGGCGAGGAGGACCTGCGCGGTGTGACCATCTGGCGCGACACCCTGCGAGTGCCCGATGCGGGCGACGAGGCTGCGGCCTGGCTCAGCCAATTGCTGGGCAAGCCGGTGCGGCTGGTGTACTGCCCCGAGCCGCGGGCGCGCTATCTGCCCAATGGCTACGGCCTGAACAGCGACCGGGCGGCGTTTCCCGACGGATTCCCCTTGTTGTTGATCGGCCAAGGCTCGCTGGACGAACTGAACCGGCGCATTGGCCGGCCCATGGAGATGCTGCGCTTTCGGCCGAACCTGGTTGTGCAAGGGGCGCAGCCGTTCGCCGAGGATGGCTGGAAGCGGATTCGTATCGGTCAATTGCAGTTCCGTCTGCTCAAACCCAGTGTGCGTTGCATCCTCACCACGCTTGACCCGGCCACCGGTGAGCGCAGTGCCGATCGCGAGCCGTTGACCACGCTCAAGACGTTCCGTGAAAAGGATGGCGACGTGCTGTTCGGCCAGAATGTGGCGGTGGACGGCAGCGGCGTGCTCGAGGTGGGGATGCCGGTGGAAGTGTTGGAGTAGCGCAGTACCTGTGGGAGCGGCCCTGCGTCGCGATTGGGCCGCAACGCGGCCCCATTGCGACCCAAGGCCGCTCCCATGGTCAGGCCCTGGCTTTACATATCGTCGAAGTAGCGCTCGTGCCAGTCCACCAGCGGTTGCGGTGAATTGAGCTTCTGGCCGTAGATGACCGAATAGGACAGCACGTTCTGCACGTACTGGCGCGTCTCGTCGAACGGAATCGATTCGACCCACACGTCGAAGCTCAGGTGTTTGGCGCCCTTGAGCCACTGCCGCACGCGCCCGGGGCCAGCGTTGTAGGCTGCCGAGGCGAGTACCCGGTTGCCGTTGAACTGACTGTGCACCTGGCTCAGGTAGGCCGCGCCGAGCTGGATGTTCTTGTCCGGGTTCAGCACCTGTGCGGGCGAGGCCAGCGGAATGCTGAACTTGCGCGCGGTCTCCTTGGCCGTGGCCGGCATCAACTGCATGAGGCCGCTGGCGCCGACGGGGGAGCGGGCGTCTTCCATGAAGGCGCTTTCCTGGCGGGTGATGGCGAACACCCAACTCGAGTGCAGGCCGCGGACCTTGGCTTCGCGCACCAGGGTGTCGCGGTGGGCCATCGGGAAACGAATGTCCAGGTCGTCCCAGTACTTGGCCTGGCTGATGGTGCGGATGGCCGGGAAGTACCAGCGCAGGTCATAGGCCAGGCGGGCCTGGGCGACCATCTCGTCGCGGTTGAAGTGCCGGCTGACGTGGTACCACTCGCGCCGGCCTTCGACGATCTGGCCGCGGGCGTGGAACTCCAGGGCACGCTGGATGCCTGGGGTATTGCGCACCTTGTTGACCAGTTGCGGGCTGAGCACCAGTGGCCGGTTGTTCAACTGGTAGGGCGTCTGCGCCCGGTCGGCGGCCAGGAAGCCATAGAAGTCGCGCTCGCGGGCCACGGTCTTGTACAGCAGCGGGATCTGCGGGTTGTTCGGCTGGGCCAGTTCCAGGCTGCGCGCTTGCCAGTACTGCCAGCGGCTGCTGGTGGCCAGCTCCTGCGGCAGGCGCTTGGTCAGCTCGTAGGCCTCTTCCCAGCGGCCCAGGCGCAGCAGCAGGCGCAGGCGCCACTCGCTGACGGTGTTGTCGCGCAGTTCCGGGTCGTAGCGGGTCATCAGGTCGAGCGCGCGCGGATCGTAGCGGCGGGCCAGGGTCAGGCCGATCTCTCGGGCAATGGCGACTTTTTCGTCGCGCGAGAAGTGCATGCGCTGGGCATAGTCGTCGAGCAGCGCCATGGCCCGGTCGGGGTCCTGGCGGGCCAGCCGGCGCAGGCCCAGGCTGACCACGTCGGACATCGCCTCGTTGGCCGGAGCGAAGCGCGAAGGCTGGTTGAGCAATTCGGGTTTCTGCGCCACATCGACCAGCAGTTTGCCCTGTGCGCCCAGCGTTGGCAGGGTCTTGACCAGGCTGTTGGCCAGGCTGTAGTTGCGTGCCTGGGCGGCCAGCTTGGCACGCTGCCAACGCTTGGCCTCGGTCAGCTGGCCTTCGGCGGCCCACATGCCGAACAGGGTGTCGCAGGTGGCAGGTTGCGACTTGCCGACGTTCCAGGCTTTTTCCGCGGTGGCGAAACCCTCGGCGCGCAGGCCGTGGCTCAACTCGTACTGGCCGTTCAGGCAGTCGAGCTCGGTGAAGTTGAGCTTGGGGTCGTAGTAACGGCGGAAGGTGTCCCACTCGCCGCGCTCGGCCAGCCAGCGTAGCCAGCGCAGTTTCATCCAGTTGGCCTGGGGCAGGTCGCCATGTTTGGCGAGGAAGCCTTCGATCTCTTCGTTGCTGGCGGTTTTCAGGCGAGCGGTCAGCTCGTCGTAGGCCAGGTACGGCGTCAGTGGGTAATCGCGCAGCGCCTGGGCGTAACGCAGGTAGGGGCCCTTGTCGCCCTTGGCCAAGGCACGTTTGGCCTCGTCGTAGAACTGGCGTTGCTGGGAAAGGTCGGTGGCCTGCGCCGCGCTCGCGGTGGTGGCGGTGAACAGCAGGCATGAAGCGATCTGTAACAGGCGGCTGCGCATGATACGTCCGGGCAGTTGAACCATGGGGTAGTGACGGCGGAGCCAGCACTGTTCGAAGCTGATTGGCTTAGCTTAGCCGTTTGCCGGCAGTGGGTGAAAGCACTGTGCTTGTATCAAGGCATTTACCGCGACCGGGCGTCGTAAAGCCTTGTTACCCAGGACGGGCTGATGCCGTGCAGGCCCAAGTCAGGTAGAATGCGCCCCCGCTTTCAGGAGACGAACATGACCCTGCTCAAATTCAGCGATGTGTCCCTCGCATTCGGCGCGATGCCGCTGCTGGACAAAGTATCCTGGCAGATCGCCCGTGGCGAGCGGGTGTGCATCATCGGTCGCAACGGCACCGGTAAATCGAGCATGCTGCGCCTGGTCAAGGGTGAGCAGAAGGGCGACGACGGAGAGATCTGGCGCGCCCCCGGCCTGAAGATCGGCGAGTTGCCGCAGGAGCTGCCTGTCGCCGACGAGCGCAGTGTGTTCGACGTGGTGGCCGAGGGCCTCGATGGCGTGGGTGCCTTGCTCGCCGAATACCACCACCTGAGCCAGAATATCCAGGGTGACGAAGACCTGGACAAACTCATGCATGTCCAGCACGAGCTCGAAGCCCGGGACGGCTGGCGCCTGCAGCAGGTGGTGGAAAGCACCCTCAGCCGCCTGCAACTGCCTGCCGACAAGACCCTCGCCGAATTGTCCGGCGGCTGGCGTCGCCGTGTGCTGCTGGCCCAGGCGCTGGTTTCCGAGCCAGACCTGCTGCTGCTCGACGAGCCTACCAACCACCTGGACATCGGCGCCATCGCTTGGCTCGAAGAGGCGCTGAGCAGCTTCAACGGTGCGGTGCTGTTCATCACCCACGACCGCTCGTTCCTGCAGAACCTGGCCACCCGCATCCTCGAACTCGACCGCGGCGGCCTGATCGACTGGAACGGTGACTACGCCAGCTTCCTGGTGCACAAGGAGGCCGCGCTGGCCGCCGAGGAAACCGCCAACGCCTTGTTCGACAAGCGTCTGGCCCAGGAAGAGGTGTGGATCCGTCAGGGCATCAAGGCCCGCCGTACCCGCAACGAAGGTCGCGTGCGTGCGCTCAAGGCATTGCGCGTCGAGCGCAGCGAACGCCGTGAGCGCCAGGGCAAGGCCAACATCCAGATCGAGGCGGCGGAAAAATCCGGCAAGCAGGTCATGGTGCTGGAGAATGTGAGCTTCGCCCACGCCAATGGTCCGATGCTGGTGAAGGATTTCTCCATGGTCCTGCAGCGCCAGGACCGCATCGGCCTGCTGGGTGCCAATGGTACCGGCAAGACCACCCTGCTCAAGCTGATGCTCGGCGACCTGGAGCCCACCTCAGGCAAGGTCGATCGTGGCACCAAGCTGGAAGTCGCCTACTTCGACCAGATGCGTCACCAGCTGGACCTGGAGAAGACCGTGATCGACAACCTGGCCGAAGGCCGGGACTTCATCGAGATCGATGGCCAGAACCGTCATGTGCTCAGCTACCTGGGCGACTTCCTGTTCAGCCCCCAGCGTGCCCGCACGCCGGTCAAGGCCCTGTCCGGTGGCGAACGCGCGCGCCTGCTGCTGGCCAAGCTGTTCAGCAAGCCGGCCAACCTGCTGGTGCTCGACGAACCGACCAACGACCTCGACGTCGAGACCCTCGAGCTGCTCGAGGAAGTGCTGTCCAACTACAAGGGCACGGTGCTGATGGTCAGCCACGACCGAGCCTTCCTCGATAACGTGGTCACCAGCACCCTGGTGTTCGAAGGGCAGGGCAAGGTGCGCGAGTACGTGGGTGGCTACGAGGACTGGATCCGCCAGGGCGGTTCGCCGAAGTTGCTGGGCGTGACCGAGAGCAAGGGCGGCAAGTCCGAGCTCAACAGCGCGGTGGTGGAAAAGCCTGTAGTCGAGGCAGCGCCCGAGCCCGTTGCCGCAGTGGCCGACGCTTCGAAAAAGAAACTGAGCTACAAGCTGCAGCGCGAACTGGAAATGCTGCCGGGGCAGATCGACGAACTGGAGCAGCGCATGGCGGTGGTTCAGGAGGAGGTCAACGCGGCGGGCTTCTATCAGCGTCCGATCGAGGAGACGTCGGCGGTGCTGGCGCAGCTGGAGAAGCTGCAGGGCGAGCTGGATGTGCTGGTCGAGCGCTGGGCTGAGCTGGAAGGCTGATGCGTGTTTGATCTGTAGCGGCCTCTTCGCGGGACAAGCCCGCTCCCACAGGTGTACCGCAATGCTTTGTGGGAGCGGGCTTGTCCCGCGAAGAGGCCGCTGCAGCCTACATCATTCCTTCTTCTGCAACCGCACCGCCAAGACATCGCACGGCGCGCCATGCAGCACGTCGTTGGCGGTGGAGCCCAGCAACAGTGCCAGGCCATGCCGGCCATGGCTGCCGACCACGATCAGGTCGCATTGCTGGTCCTTGGCCAGTTGGTGGATTTCCTGGCGTGGCTGCCCGTAGGTAAGGTGCGAGTCGCCACGGTTGATTTCAGGGTACTTGTTGAACAAGCGGTCCATGCGCTCCTTGGCCTGATCGAACTGCTGCTGTTGCAGCTGCGACAGGTCCATCGGCACGTCACCGCCGAAAGCCATGGCCATCGGTTCGACGATATGCACCAGCGAGACCTTGGCCCCCGTGGGTTCGGCCAGTTTCATGGCACGCTTGATCACCGGGTCGCATTCTTCGGTCAGGTCGACGGCGACCAATAGATGTTCGTAGGGCATGAGCAGTACTCCTGACAATCGCGATAGTAGAAGTATGGTCGCTTTATGGCAGGTCTTCCGTGAAAGATGAGTAACCCGCTCATTTGCAACGCTTTATGGAATCTACAGATATGACGGTATGGCTGGTTGTGTCAATCCTTGCGCTGGTTCTCAGCCCGCTTTCGTGGTTGCGCCTGTCGCGCAAGCAGGGCGAGCAGATGACCTTGCGCCTGGAAGCGCGGCGCATGGGCCTGGCCATGCAGCTGGCGCCTCAGCAATGGCCGCACTGGCTCGAGCGGGAGCCGCCGAGCCCTTGCCCGCAATATCATCGGGCGCGGCGCCGGGGCCACGAGGATTGCTGGTGCTACTGGCAAGTCAGCCCTGGGGTGTGGTGGAACCAGTGGCGGGAAGTGTGCGAGGACGCGCGCCTGGCAGAGGTGTTCGCTCGTCTGCCCGAGACCGTTTACAAGGTCGAGGCCGACAAACGCATGATCGCCTTGTACTGGAGCGAGCGTGGCGAAAAATCTGTATTGCAGGATATTGCCCACGCCTTCGACACCCTCGCATAAAAAATGCGGAGGTGGTCGAACCACCCCCGCATCTACCTCGATAAGGCCAGGCAGGCCGGACAAGCCCCCTCACTATAGCCGGTAATCTCCAGCTGGCACCATCCATTGCAGCGATCGCTGTAAAAATACGGTCAATCGTCGACATGAATGGTCGGCAATCACCGTCATCATGCGTACTACCGTTATTTGGCAGCATGACCGGAAAGTCGCGTTTTCAGCCTGCTTTCGAGCATTTGACAACGCCGATCTTTTCGGAGAATGTGTGCACACCCAAATCAAACGGGCGTATGAATTGAGCGTTTGTATGTCACACCGCTCGTACAGAATCCCGACTATCGCGCCGATGGGTGAGCCTGGGGCAAGGGCCGCAAGGCGGGCTTGGCCATCAGCGATCGGCGTGTACAGTTCAGCTTCCATATCGTGGAGATCAGTTGATGATTTACGAAGGTAAAGCCATCACGGTTAAGGCTCTTGAAAGCGGCATCGTCGAACTGAAGTTCGACCTCAAGGGTGAGTCCGTCAACAAGTTCAATCGCCTGACCCTGGACGAGCTGCGCCAAGCCGTCGATGCCATCAAGGCCGACGCCTCGGTCAAAGGGGTGATCGTCAGCAGCGGCAAGGACGTGTTCATCGTCGGCGCCGACATCACCGAGTTCGTCGATAACTTCAAGCTGCCCGAGGCCGAACTGGTTGCCGGCAACCTGCAAGCCAACCGTATCTTCAACGCATTCGAAGACCTCGACGTGCCAACCGTCGCTGCCATCAACGGCATCGCCCTGGGTGGCGGCCTGGAAATGTGCCTGGCGGCCGACTACCGGGTCATGTCCAGCAGCGCCAAGATCGGCCTGCCGGAAGTCAAGCTGGGCATCTACCCAGGCTTCGGCGGTACCGTTCGCCTGCCGCGCCTGATCGGCTCGGACAACGCCATCGAGTGGATCGCTGCGGGTAAGGAAAACCGTGCCGAGGACGCCCTGAAGGTCGGCGCCGTCGACGCCGTGGTGGCGCCTGAACTGCTGTCGGCTGCGGCCCTCGACCTGATCAAGCGCGCCATCTCCGGCGAGCTGGACTACAAGGCCAAGCGTCAACCGAAGCTGGACAAACTCAAGCTCAACGCCATCGAGCAGATGATGGCCTTCGAAACTGCCAAAGGTTTCGTCGCCGGCCAAGCCGGGCCGAACTACCCGGCGCCGGTCGAGGCCATCAAGTCGATTCAGAAGGCTGCCAACTTCGGCCGTGACAAGGCCCTGGAAGTCGAGGCCGCAGGCTTCGCCAAACTGGCCAAGACCTCGGTCGCCGAAAGCCTGATCGGCCTGTTCCTCAACGACCAGGAGCTCAAGCGCAAAGCCAAGGCGCACGACCAGATCGCCCGCGAAGTGAAGCAGGCCGCCGTGCTCGGGGCTGGCATCATGGGGGGCGGCATCGCCTACCAGTCGGCGGTCAAGGGCACGCCGATCCTGATGAAGGACATCCGCGAGGAAGCCATCCAGCTGGGTCTGAACGAGGCCTCCAAGCTGCTCGGCAAACGCGTCGAAAAAGGCCGCCTGACCCCGGCGAAAATGGCCGAGGCGCTCAACGCCATCCGCCCGACCTTGTCCTATGGCGACTTTGCCAACGTCGACATCGTGGTCGAGGCCGTGGTCGAGAACCCGAAGGTCAAGCAAGCGGTACTGGCGGAGGTGGAAGGCCAGGTCAAGGAAGATGCGATCGTCGCTTCCAACACCTCGACCATTTCCATCAATCTGCTGGCCAAGGCGCTCAAACGCCCGGAAAACTTCGTCGGCATGCACTTCTTCAACCCGGTGCACATGATGCCGCTGGTGGAAGTCATCCGTGGCGAGAAGTCCAGTGACGTGGCCGTTGCCACCACCGTTGCCTACGCCAAGAAAATGGGCAAGAACCCGATCGTGGTCAACGACTGCCCGGGCTTCCTGGTCAACCGCGTGCTGTTCCCGTACTTCGGCGGCTTCGCCAAGCTGGTGAGCGCTGGCGTCGACTTCGTGCGCATCGACAAGGTCATGGAAAAGTTCGGCTGGCCCATGGGCCCGGCCTACCTGATGGACGTGGTCGGCATCGACACCGGCCATCATGGCCGTGACGTCATGGCCGAAGGCTTCCCGGACCGAATGAAGGACGAGCAGCGCTCGGCCGTCGACGCCCTGTACGAGGCCAACCGCCTTGGCCAGAAGAACGGCAAGGGCTTCTACGCCTACGAGACCGACAAGCGCGGCAAGCCGAAGAAAGTCTTCGATGCCACCGTGCTCGACGTGCTCAAGCCGATCCTGGGCGAGCAACGCGAAGTCAGCGACGAGGACATCATCAACTGGATGATGATTCCGCTGTGCCTGGAGACCGTGCGCTGCCTGGAAGACGGCATCGTCGAGACCGCCGCCGAGGCGGACATGGGCCTGGTCTATGGCATCGGTTTCCCTCCCTTCCGCGGTGGCGCGCTGCGCTACATCGACTCGATCGGAGTGGCCGAATTCGTTGCCCTGGCCGACCAGTACGCCGACCTGGGCCCGCTGTACCACCCGACCGCGAAGCTGCGTGAAATGGCCAAGAGCGGCCAGCGCTTCTTCAACTGAGTGGTCAACGAGCTAGAGCGAGATTATTGATATGAGCCTGAATCCAAGAGACGTGGTGATCGTCGACTTCGGTCGCACCCCGATGGGCCGCTCCAAGGGTGGCATGCACCGCAACACCCGCGCCGAAGACATGTCGGCGCACCTGATCACCCAGTTGCTCGCACGCAACGACAAGGTCGATCCGAAAGAAGTCGAGGACGTGATCTGGGGCTGCGTCAACCAGACCCTGGAGCAGGGCTGGAACATCGCCCGCATGGCCTCGCTGATGACGCCGATCCCGCACACCTCTGCCGCGCAGACCGTGAGCCGCCTGTGCGGTTCGTCGATGAGCGCGCTGCACACCGCTGCCCAGGCGATCATGACCGGCAACGGCGACGTGTTCGTCATCGGTGGTGTCGAGCACATGGGCCACGTCAGCATGATGCATGGCGTAGACCCCAACCCGCACCTGTCCTTGCATGCCGCCAAGGCTTCCGGGATGATGGGCCTGACTGCCGAGATGCTCGGCAAGATGCACGGCATCACCCGCGAGCAGCAAGACCTGTTCGGCCTGCGTTCGCACCAGTTGGCGCACAAGGCCACGGTCGAAGGCAAGTTCAAGGATGAAATCATCCCGATGCAGGGCTATGACGAGAACGGCTTCCTGAAGGTGTTCGATTTCGACGAGACCATTCGCCCGGAAACCACCCTCGAAGGCCTGGCGTCGCTCAAGCCGGCATTCAACCCCAAGGGCGGCACCGTCACGGCCGGTACCTCGTCGCAGATCACCGATGGCGCCTCGTGCATGATCGTCATGTCTGGCCAGCGTGCCATGGACCTTGGCATCCAGCCGTTGGCGGTCATTCGCTCGATGGCGGTGTCCGGCGTCGACCCGGCGATCATGGGCTACGGCCCGGTGCCGTCGACCCAGAAAGCCCTCAAGCGTGCCGGCCTGACCATGGCCGATATCGACTTCATCGAGCTCAACGAAGCCTTCGCCGCACAGGCCCTGCCGGTGCTCAAGGATTTGAAAGTGCTCGACAAGATGGATGAGAAGGTTAACCTGCACGGCGGCGCCATCGCTTTGGGCCACCCGTTCGGTTGCTCCGGGGCACGGATTTCCGGCACCCTGCTCAACGTCATGAAGCAGAACGGCGGCACCCTGGGTATCGCCACCATGTGCGTGGGCCTGGGCCAGGGCATCACCACTGTCTTCGAACGCGTCTGATCGCGTTGCGAGGCAGCAGCCGGGGCCTAGTGCCCCGGTTTTTGTTTTTTACAGGTTTTGTTTCAAGAGGACAGGCGACATGCAGATACAACCAGGCGTATACCGTCACTACAAGGGGCCTGAGTACCGTGTCTTCAGTGTCGCACGGCATTCCGAAAGCGAAGAGTGGATGGTTTTCTACCAGTGCCTGTATGGTGATTACGGGTTCTGGGTGCGGCCACTTTCGATGTTCCAGGAGTCCGTCGAGGTTGACGGCGAGCAGGTGCCGCGCTTTGCTTTGGTCAAGGCCGAAGCGGGGTTGCCTGAGCTGTCGGGGAAAGCCGACGAATAGTCGACCGAACTTGACCTCACTGTTTCGCCACTATATATAGCGGTGCCGCGTCCGGCACCTGACGCGTTTTTCATCTTCAGATTCAGGAATACTCCGATCCATGGGCAAATCGCTGGTCATTGTGGAATCCCCGGCCAAGGCCAAGACCATCAACAAGTACTTGGGCAACCAGTACGTGGTGAAGTCGAGTATCGGCCATATCCGAGACCTCCCCACCAGCGGTTCGGCCAGCGCGAGCAAAGAGCCGGCCGCCAAGCGTGGCAAGGCCGCGGGTGAGGCTCCGGCGCTGTCGCCGAAGGAAAAGGCCCGTCGTCAGCTGGTGGCACGCATGGGCGTCGACCCGGACCACGGCTGGAAGGCCAAGTACGAGATCCTTCCCGGCAAGGAGAAGGTGATCGAAGAGCTGCGCCGCCTGGCCAAGGATGCCGACACCATCTATCTCGCAACCGACTTGGACCGCGAAGGGGAGGCCATTGCCTGGCACCTGCGCGAAGCCATCGGTGGCGACGACACCCGCTACAAGCGCGTGGTGTTCAACGAAATCACCAAGAAGGCCATCCAGGACGCCTTCTCCCAGCCGGGCGAGCTGGATATCGATCGGGTCAACGCCCAGCAGGCTCGCCGCTTCCTCGACCGCGTGGTCGGCTACATGGTTTCGCCGCTGCTGTGGTCCAAGATCGCCCGTGGCCTGTCGGCCGGGCGGGTGCAGTCGGTGGCGGTGAAGCTGGTGGTGGAGCGTGAACGCGAGATCCGTGCCTTCATCCCCGAGGAATACTGGGAAGTGCACGCCGACCTGGGTACTGCCAAGGACGCCAAGGTGCGTTTCGAGGTGGCCCGGCAGAACGGCGAGGCGTTCAAGCCGCTCAACGAAGCCCAGGCCATGGCGGCCCTGGAGCAACTGAAGGCGTCGAGCTACAGCGTGGTCAAGCGCGAAGACCGCCCGACCAGCAGCAAGCCTTCGGCCCCGTTCATCACGTCCACCCTGCAGCAGGCAGCGAGCAATCGTCTGGGCTTCGGTGTGAAGAAAACCATGATGATGGCCCAGCGTCTTTACGAGGCTGGCTACATCACCTACATGCGTACCGACTCGACCAACCTGTCGGTCGATGCGCTGGACATGGCGCGTAGCTACATCGAGCGCGAGTTCGGCAAGCAGTATCTGCCGGAGGCCCCAGTGGTGTACGGCAGCAAGGAAGGCGCCCAGGAGGCGCACGAGGCGATTCGCCCGTCCGACGTCAACACCCACCCGACCAAGCTCAGTGGCATGGAGCGCGACGCTGAACGCCTGTACGAGCTGATCTGGCGTCAGTTCCTGGCCTGCCAGATGCCGCCGGCGCAGTACCTGTCGACCAGTGTCACGGTCGCGGCTGGCAACTTCGAATTGCGTGCCAAGGGTCGCATCCTCAAGTTCGACGGTTACACCCGTGTGCTGCCACAGCAGAGCAAGCCGGGCGAAGACGACGTGCTGCCGGAAATGGCCCAGGGCGAGGTGCTCAAGCTGATCCAGCTCGACCCGAGCCAGCATTTCACCAAGCCGCCGGCACGCTTCACCGAAGCGAGCCTGGTCAAGGAAATGGAAAAACGCGGTATTGGCCGTCCGTCGACCTACGCCGCGATCATTTCGACCATCCAGGACCGCGGCTACGTGACGCTGCATAACCGCCGGTTCTACTCCGAGAAGATGGGCGACATCGTCACCGAGCGCCTGTCCGAGAGCTTCTCCAACTTGATGGACTACGGCTTCACCGCCGGCATGGAGGAAAATCTCGACGACGTGGCCCAGGGCGAGCGCGACTGGAAGAACGTCCTTGACGAGTTCTACGGCGATTTCAGCAAGAAACTGCTGACCGCCGAGTCTGCGGAGGATGGCATGCGGGCCAACCAGCCGACCATGACCAACATTCCGTGCAAGGAGTGTGGCCGGCCAATGATGATCCGCACCGCTTCCACTGGCGTGTTTCTCGGCTGCTCCGGCTATAGCCTGCCGCCGAAGGAGCGTTGCAAGGCAACGGTGAACCTGGTGCCGGGCGATGAAATTGCCGCCGACGACGAGGGTGAATCGGAATCGCGCGTCCTGCGCGGCAAGCACCGTTGCCCGATCTGCGCCACGGCTATGGACGCCTACCTGCTCGACGAGAAGCACAAGCTGCACATCTGCGGTAACAACCCGGATTGCGCGGGCTACGAGATCGAGGAAGGCAGCTACCGGATCAAGGGCTACGAAGGGCCGAGCCTGGAGTGCGACAAGTGCGGCAGCGAGATGCAGCTCAAGACCGGCCGTTTCGGCAAGTTCTTCGGTTGCACCAATCCTGCGTGCAAGAACACGCGCAAGCTGCTCAAGAGCGGCGAGGCGGCGCCACCGAAGATGGACAAGGTGGACATGCCCGAGCTCAAGTGCGAGAAGGTCGACGACACCTACGTGCTGCGTGACGGTGCTTCGGGGCTGTTCCTGGCTGCCAGCCAGTTCCCGAAAAACCGCGAGACCCGTGCGCCGCTGGTGCTGGAGATTCTGCCGCACAAGCATGAGATCGATCCTAAGTACCACTTCCTGTGCGACGCGCCGCAGAAAGACCCGGATGGCCGCCCAGCGGTAATCCGCTACAGCCGCAAGACCAAGGAGCAGTACGTGCAGTCCGAGGTCGATGGCAAGCCGACCGGGTGGAAGGCGTTCTACGACGGTAATGCCTGGAAGGTGGAAGACAAGCGCTGATCGGTTAGCGCTTTGCTTGGGGCCGCTTTGCGGCCCCAATCATTTATGATGCAGCTATTGGCCTTGCAGCCTCATGGGAGGGCACCGAAATGGCCCAGGAACTCTACACCCGTACCAACCAGAAACTGTTCTTCGCCGGCCTCGCCCTCGAATCGATGGCCAAGGCCGAACAGAGCCAGGCCATGAATGCCCAGGGCCTGGTTCAGGCCGAGCGTGAATCTGCGCTGTTTCACCTCTACGGCGCGCTGTTGGGGCTGTGTCATGAGATTGGTGGCTTTTACCGCCTGCCCGTCGCCAGCAGTGTGGAAAACGTGCTGGCTGATGACGCACTGAACGACATCGCCATCCCTGAGGTGGCTGAGTTGCTCGAGCTGGCGCGTCAGCGCGAAACCTGGCTGGCGCAAATGCTGGGGGCTTATGCCGATTTGTTCCGACCGCCGGTCGCTAGAAAAACCGCGAAAACCGACGTCACCCAACCCTTGATCCAGGCCGTCAATCTCGACGAAGCCGAGGCGCCGGCGTTGTCGCGCGACGAGTTGGAAAGCTGGCGTGGCAATCTCAAAGGCTTGGTGAGGCGTTTCCGCGACGCGTTGAGTGAGTGCTGATCCCGGCTGCGGCTGGTACACTAGCGGCCTTTCGTGGAGAACTGCCCCATTATGTCTACGTCGTTTCTGGAAATTGTCGAGTTGCCGGATGGCCGAATCGAACTGCGTCGTGCCGAGGACGAAGGCTCGCTGGTAACGTTGGAATTTTCGGAGGACGCCAAGGTGTTCCTGCAAGGCCAACACGTGGAAGTGGCCAAGGCCATGTTGAGCGTGGGTGTGCAGATGGCAGGGCGCTTGATGGATGGTGAGCTCGAGCGCGACGAAGGGCCGCGCGTACTGCACTGATTCTTTTCAGTACCAGCTCATTCAATGCCAGGGTGTCAATCCTGGTGTTGCAGACAAAGCCTGAACATCAGCCAAGGCGGATGTTCAGGCTTTGTGCGTTTCCGGTGCTGGCGGCGCGGGTCAACTGTTGGCGACTGCTGGCGTTGATGTTGCCCAGCCAGGTGACCACGGTGTGACTGCGGCCCAGGCGAAGGGCTTCACGCGCCAGTTGCAGGGCACTCTGGGTGCCGCGAGGATGTAATAGCAGGATGCGTTCGCGGTTCAGTCCGGCATCTCGCAGCCAGGCCTGGGTCAGGCTCGCCGGCGGTGCGATGAGGGTGAGCCAGCGTGCATCTTCCTCTTCGCTCAGCTCGCGCAGGACGGGAGCCAGCAGGCTCTGGCAGTGCTCAGGGGCGCCGCGCAGCGTCAGTTCGCTGAACAGCTCCGGCTCGCTGCTCTTGGGCGCCGGCTCCTGAGGCTTGAGCCCTGGCAGCACGGGTTGCGCCAGGAAGGCCTCAAAGAGCGGAAGCTGGACCTGTTGGGGTGCTTGGATGAACTGCTGCATGACGCCTCCTGATTCAGCGGCGAATGACGCCGACGCTCAAGCCCTCGATCACCAGTTCCTGTTCTTTCAGGTCGACTTCGATGGGGGCGAATTCCGGGTTCTCGGCCAGCAGCCAGACCCTGCTGCCCTCGCGCTTGAAGCGCTTGACGGTGACTTCGTCACCGATACGGGCGACCACGATCTGGCCGTTGCGGGCCTCGCGGCAGGTGTGCACGGCCAGTAGGTCGCCGTCGAGGATGCCGACGTCCTTCATGCTCATGCCGTGCACGCGCAGCAGGTAGTCGGCTTGCGGGTGGAAGAATGCCGGGTTGATGTTGCAGGATTGCTCGATGTGCTGCTCGGCAAGGATCGGTGCCCCCGCAGCGACCCGGCCGATGATCGGCAGGCCGGCTTCCTCGGCCTTGGCCTCGTGGCCAGGGATGCGGATGCCGCGCGAAGCGCCTGGGGTCATTTCGATGGCCCCCTTGCGGGCCAGGGCCTTGAGGTGTTCCTCGGCAGCGTTGGGCGACTTGAAGCCCAGCTCCTGAGCGATTTCCGCACGGGTTGGCGGGAAGCCGTTGTCGTCGAGGCAACGTTTGATGAAGGCCAGGATTTCGGCTTGGCGTGGCGTCAGTTTCAACATGGCGGGTCGCTCTGTCTTTTTATACAGTGACTGGGATTATATACAGTAGGTGGCGCACTGCAAGCGCCGCGCCGCGACAAAGCCCGTCAAGCAGCCCTCGCGCGACCCTCGACGCAGCGCCAGCGTTGGGTTGCAGCGAGAAACGCCAGGCTGTGATTTAATGGCGACCAGGCGGTCACGAGTATTGACAGGGCCCAGGCTGAAACGTATGTTTCAAACACCTGTTTGTCTGGCGGAGTAGTCATGGCCCAATCGGAAACCGTTGAACGCATTCTCGATGCTGCCGAGCAGCTGTTCGCGGAAAGGGGGTTCGCGGAAACCTCATTGCGCCTGATCACCAGCAAGGCCGGGGTCAACCTGGCGGCGGTGAACTACCATTTCGGCTCCAAGAAGGCGCTGATCCAAGCTGTGTTCTCGCGCTTTCTCGGGCCGTTCTGCGCCAGTCTGGAACGCGAACTGGAGCGGCGGCTGGCCAAGCCGGAGCAGAAGCCCAGCCTCGAGGAACTGCTCGAGATGCTGGTCGAGCAGGCGCTGATCGTGCAGCCACGCAGCAACAACGATCTCTCCATTTTCATGCGCTTGCTGGGCCTTGCCTTCAGCCAGAGCCAGGGGCATCTGCGGCGCTACCTGGAAGACATGTACGGCAAGGTGTTCCGCCGCTACATGTTGCTGGTCAATGAGGCCGCGCCGCGCATTCCGCCGCTGGAGCTGTTCTGGCGCGTGCACTTCATGCTTGGCGCTGCGGCGTTCAGCATGTCGGGTATCAAGGCGTTGCGCGCCATTGCCGAGACCGATTTCGGCATCAATACTTCCATCGAGCAGGTGATGCGCCTGATGGTGCCGTTCCTGGCCGCGGGCATGCGTGCCGAAAGCGGCGTTACCGACCAGGCCATGGCTGCCGCCCAGCTGCGACCGCGCAGCAAGACCGCAGCCAGCACCGCCAAGGCCTAACCGAAAGCCCCAATTAAGGATTGCCTATGACCGTCAGCCTGCACGGCTCCCTGATGGTAGATATCGCCGGCCACTGGTTGACCGCCGAAGACCGCCATCTGCTGCGCCAACCCCAAGTCGCCGGCCTGATCATCTTCGCCCGCAACATCGCCAGCCCGCGCCAGGTGCGTGAGCTGTGCGCTTCGATTCGCGCCATTCGCCCCGACCTGATCCTCGCTGTGGATCAGGAAGGCGGCCGGGTGCAGCGCCTGCGCCAAGGCTTCGTGCGCTTGCCGGCCATGCGGGCCATCGCCGATAACGCCAATGCCGATTACCTGGCAGAGCAATGTGGCTGGTTGATGGCCACCGAAGTGCTGGCGGTTGGCCTGGACCTGAGCTTTGCCCCGGTGCTCGATCTCGACCACCAGCGCAGTGCCGTGGTGGGTACCCGTGCCTTCGAAGGGAATCCCGAGCGCGCCACGCAACTGGCGGCGGCGTTCATCCGCGGCATGAACGCCGCCGGCATGGCAGCCTGTGGCAAGCACTTCCCCGGCCATGGCTGGGCGGAGGCCGATTCCCATGTGGCCATCCCGACCGACGAGCGCAGCCTGGCGCAGTTGCGCCAGGCCGACCTGGTGCCGTTTACCCGGCTCAGCGGGCAGTTGGCGGCGGTGATGCCGGCGCATGTCATCTATCCGCAGGTGGACAACCAGCCGGCCGGCTTCTCGCGCCGCTGGTTGCAGGACATCCTGCGTGGCGAGCTTGGTTTCGACGGGGTGATCTTCAGCGACGACCTGTCGATGGCTGGCGCGCATGTGGTGGGCGATGCCGCCAGCCGCATCGAGGCGGCATTGAGCGCGGGTTGCGACATGGGGCTGGTGTGCAACGACCGGGCGGCAGCGGAACTTGCGTTGAGTGCGGCGCAGCGCTTGAAGGTCAAGCCGTCGCCGCGGATTGCGCGGATGCGTGGGCAAGGGTTTGCGCGTACCGATTATCGCCAGCAGCCGCGGTGGCTGGAGGCCTTGGGGGCGTTGAAGGACGCGCAACTGGTCGAGTGAATGTGGGGCCCAGGCGGCCTCATCGCCGGCAAGCCGGCCCCTACAGGGTCGATGAGGCCAGTCAGGATCAGCGTGCCCGCTTCCCGGGCAACGGCGCGAACAGCGCTTCGATCTCGTCATCCCCCAGACGCCATTGCCCGGCCTGCCCGCCGTCGAGCAGGCTGGCGGCCAGCGCGGCTTTTTCCTGCTGCAATTGCTGGATCTTCTCTTCCACCGTACCCCGGGTGATCAGCTTGAACACGAACACCGGCTTGTCCTGGCCAATCCGATAGGCGCGGTCGGTGGCCTGGTTTTCACTGGCCGGGTTCCACCATGGGTCGAAGTGGATCACGGTATCCGCCGCCGTCAGGTTCAAGCCGGTGCCGCCGGCCTTGAGGCTGATCAGGAACACTTCGCTATCACCGTTCTGGAACTGCTTCACCGGCGCGCGCCGGTCGCGGGTGTCTCCAGTCAGCAGGCTGTAGCGCACCCCGCGTTTTTCCAGCTCCAGCTCGATCAGCGCAAGCATCGAGGTGAACTGGGAAAACAGCAGCACCCGCCGGCCTTCGCTGAGCAGCTCGTCGAGCATCTCCAGCAGAGCGCCAAGCTTGCCCTTGTCGGCCTGGTTGCCCTTGACCTCCAGGCCGCGGACCAGACGCAGGTCACAGCAGACCTGGCGCAGCTTGAGCAGCGCGTCGAGAATCACGATCTGGCTGCGCGCCGCGCCATTGCGGGCGATCTCGTCACGCACCTTGTTGTCCATCGCCACCCGCACCGCCTCGTAGGTGTCGCGCTGGGCGTCGCTGAGCTCGACCCAATGCACCATCTCGGTCTTGGCTGGCAGTTCGGTGGCCACTTGCTCCTTGGTCCTGCGCAGCAGGAACGGGCGGATGCGTGCGGCCAGGTGGGCCATGCGCTCGGCGTCGCCGTGGCGCTCGATGGGGGAGCGGTAATCCTGGTTGAAGCGTTTCGCGTCGCCCAGCCACCCCGGCATCAGGAAGTGGAAGATCGACCACAGCTCGCCCAGGTTGTTTTCCATCGGCGTACCGGTCAGGCACAGCCGCTGGTTGGCCTGCAGCTCGCACACCGCCTGGGCCGCCTTGCTGGTGCTGGTCTTGATGTTCTGCGCCTCGTCGAGTACCAGCACATGCCAGGGCTGGGGGCGCAAGTGTTCGAGATCGCGAGGCACCAGGGCGTAGGTGGTGAGCACCAGGTCGTACTCGTGCAGCTTGGCGAAGTGCTTGCTGCGGGCCGCGCCCTGCAATGCCAGCACACGCAGCCCAGGCGCGAAGCGCTGGGCTTCGTCGAGCCAGTTGGGCACCAGGCTGGTCGGCATCACCGCCAGCGCTGGGGTCTGCAGGCGCCCGGTTTGTTTTTCCAGCAGCAGGTGGGCGAGGGTCTGAAGGGTCTTGCCCAGGCCCATGTCGTCGCCAAGAATGCCACCGGTGCCCATCTCGCGCAGCGCCTGCAGCCAGTTCAGGCCTTGCTGCTGATAGGGTCGCAGGGTGGCATCGAGCCCGGCCGGGACTTCGACCTGCATCTCGCGGGCATCGCGCAGGCGCCGGCCAAGGTCGCGGACATGTTCGCCACCTTGCCACTGCAGCGGCAGGCCTTCGATGTCGTTGAGGCGCGTGGCATCGGCGCGGTCCATGCGCAGGCTGGGGCCGACCGCGTCTTCGTGCAGGTACAGCTCGCCGAGCGTGCCCATCACCGCCTTGATTCGCCCGTAGGGCAGGGCGACGCGCAGCGCTGGGCTGTCCAGGCGGCCGCGGTTGAGGTCGATCAGCAGGTGCTCGTCGTCGCTGCGCCGCGCCAGTTCGCTGGGGCGCAGCAGCTCGGGATTGCTGCGCAGGAGTTGCAGCACGATCGGCAGCAGACTGTGGCGCTGGCCATCGACGACGATGCCCAGTTCCAGGTCGAACCATTCGTGGCCGGGCGCTTCATCGATGTGTGCATACCAATCATCGACATCGTGCAGGTTGAAGGCGAAGTCGCGGTTGGTGTCGATTTCCCAGCCGGCTTCGCGCAGGCGTGGCAGGCCATCGCGGGCGAACTGCAGCCAGGCCTCGTCGTCAGGCAGTTGCAGCATCTCGCCGGCACTGTCGGGCAGGGCCTTGCTCTGGCGGGTAGCGGGCTTGAAGCCGAGGTCGCGCAGCTTCTTGCGCAGTGCCTGCTCGGCCTCGGGCTGGCGGCGTATGCGCTGGCTGGTAGCGCCGACCAGGCGGGTCAGGGGCTTGTCTTCAGTGCCGCTGGTGCGCAGGCCGTCATAGTTGAATGACAGCGCGGCGCGGTGTTGCATCTGCCGTTGCATGCGGCCGGTCTTGGGCATGTAGGCGCTGAATTCGAGGCTGCCGAGGGTCAGGCGCCCGCGGGGGCGGATGTCTTCGACCTGCTCGCTGCTGACGGCAGTCGGCGTCGGTACCTGACGGTTCAAGGCGTTCAGTCGATGGCTCAGGGGAACCACGAGGTGTTCGGGGACAACGGGGGCGCGGGCAAGCTGGCTGGCGATGAACGGGTCGAGGCCGTGGAGCAGTTTGCCGACCTGGCGCGTTTGCGTGTCGATGTAGTGCATCGGCTCGGTGGGCAATGCCTGCAGTGCGCGCTGGTCGTCGAGGTGCCAGGCCCCCCGGTAGCTGCCGTTGTCCAGCCTGACCCAACGAAATTCGGCGTGCAGCTCTGGCCCGGCGAGCAGGGCCTGTGGTTCGTCTTCGTACAGCAGATGCCCGCTGGCCAGGGCGTAGCCGAGCAGTTCCGCGCCTTGCTTGCCCTGCAGGTCGACCACCGGCAGCGATGTTTCGCTGCGCGCGTCGATCAGGCGCAGCAGGCGCGCATCGTCTTCGGTCACGTAGCGCGGGGTGTAGTAGATCAGTTCGGACATCGAGGTGATGCGGCCGAACTTCAGGCTGCCATCGGCCTGCCGGGTGCCCTTGGTGGCTTCCAGCTGGCAACGTTCGTGGTCGATATGGATGCGGTAGTAGATGGCCGGGCCCTTGCGCACGGGCTCGCGGGCCGCTGCAGGCCTGGCGGGAGACTCCAGGCCCTCGACCCACAGGTCCAGGTCCGGTGGCAGCGACAGTGCCGCCTGTTCCTTGGGCATCTGCGGGTCGACGTGGCCGACACCGGCTTGCAGCTGTAGGAGCGCAGCGACGCAATGCTTGCAGTTGATGCCGACCGGGCAACTGCAGCGTCCGAAGATGCGCAGGTCGTTGCCGTTGATCACCAGCTTGATGTCCTGCTGGTAGTGCTGGCCAGCAGAGCCGCGGCAGGTCGCCTCGATCGCAGTGCCTTGCTGCGACAGGATCCGGGTCCGCGCTTGCGCGGCGTAGTCCCGGCCTCGGATCAAGGTCTTGCTGTCGATGAAGTCGACCCAGTTGGGGTGCGCCCTCAGAAGCTGCTGCGCCTCGCGCCCACTCACATCACTGCTCCATCATCTCCGGGTTCGCCGGCATCTTCGGCGCAATGGGTGGGGTGACCTTGAGCAGCAGCGCCAGGTGGCCGCCGTCGATGAAGGTCAGTTGGCCGCCCTTCATGTTGCTGTTGATCTGCTTGAACTGCTCGCTGCGCAACACGTTGCCGTTGCTGTCGAGGTCGTTGACCCAGAAGTTGGCCTGGACGCTGATGAAGCGGCCCTCGGTGAGGCTCAGGTTGCCTTCGATGGGGAAGTGGCCAAAGCGCTCTTCACCTGCGCCCAGGGCGATGCGGCTCGGCTCGCTGCCGACCTGTTGCTGCCAGGCCTTGTGCAGCAGCACGGTATAGTCGGCGGTGGCCTCCAGGCGGGTGGCTTCGTCCTCCAGCGCCAGGCGCCGTTCGGCGCTGCTGTCCAGGCGTGGTGCGCCGGCGCTCCAGTCTTCGGGGGCGAACGGGCTGGTCACCGCAGGCACGGCGTTCTGCCGCACCAGGATCATTTCTACCTGATACAGGCCTTCGGCGAAGGCGGCTGGCGCGAACAACGCCAGCAGCAGGGTCAGGCAACGGATGGCACGCATGGATCTTCCTTAGGCAGGCTGTGGGGTCAGGCGCTCGAACAGCGCCTCCAGGGTATTGAAGCGTTCGTCGGGGCGTTCCATCGGCACCAGGAAGCGGAACTGGGTCGCACCCTCGAACTTGTAGCGTTTGGGCTGGCCCTGGATCAGCTTGATCAGGGTCAGTGGATCGACCGGGGTCTCGGCCTCGAATTCGAGCTTGCCGCCATTGGGGCCGGCATCGACTTTCTTGATGCCGAGCTTTTCCGCCTGCAGCTTGAGCGACGTCAGGCGCATCAGGTTCTTGGTCGGCTCGGGCAGCAGGCCGAAGCGGTCGATCATCTCCACCTGCAGGTCCTTGAGGCCTTCTTCGTCGGCCGCCGAGGCGATGCGTTTATACAGAATCAGGCGCGCATGCACATCGGGCAGATAGTCCTCGGGAATCAGCGCCGGCAGGCGCAGGTTGATTTCCGGACCGCCGCCCAGCGGTTGTTCGAGGTTCGGCTGGGTGCCCTTGCGAATGGCCTTGACTGCGCGTTCGAGCATTTCCATGTACAGGGTGAAGCCCACGGCCTGGATCTGACCGCTCTGGCCTTCGCCGAGCAGTTCCCCGGCGCCACGGATCTCCAGGTCGTTGGTCGCCAGCACGAAGCCTGCGCCCAGGTCCTGGGTGTTGGCGATGGCCTCCAGGCGCTTCTCGGCATCGCTGCTGACCTTCTGCCGGGTGGGTGTCAGCAGGTAGGCATAGGCCTGGTGGTGGCTGCGCCCGACCCGGCCGCGCAGCTGGTGCAATTGCGCCAGGCCGAACTTGTCGGCGCGCTCGATGACGATGGTGTTGGCGCTCGGCACGTCGATGCCGGTTTCGATGATGGTCGAGGCCACCAGCACGTTGAAGCGCTTGTGGTAGAAGTCGCTCATCACCTGTTCCAGCTCGCGCTCGCGCATCTGCCCGTGGCCGATGCCGATGCGCGCTTCGGGAACCAGTTCGGCCAGTTCGGCGGCGCACTTCTCGATGGTTTTCACGTCGTTGTGCAGGTAGTACACCTGGCCGCCACGCAGCAGCTCACGCAGCAGCGCTTCCTTGACCGTGCTCTTGTTCTGCTCCATGACGAAGGTGCGCACCGACAGCCGGCGCGCCGGCGGCGTGGCGATGATCGACAGGTCGCGCATGCCCGCCACAGCCATGTTCAGGGTGCGCGGAATCGGCGTGGCGGTTAGGGTGAGGATGTCCACTTCGCTGCGCAGGGCCTTGAGCTGCTCCTTCTGGCGCACGCCGAAGCGGTGCTCCTCGTCGATGATGGCCAGGCCCAGATCCTTGAAGCGCACGTCGTCCTGCAGCAGCTTGTGGGTGCCGATGAGGATGTCGATCTTGCCTTCGGCGAGGTCGGCGGCGGCAGCGGCGACTTCCTTGGCGGACTTGAAGCGGCTCATCACCTCGACTTTCACCGGCCACTCGGCGAAGCGGTCGCGGAAGCTGTTGTAGTGCTGCTGGGCGAGCAGGGTCGTCGGCACCAGTACCGCCACCTGGCGACCGCTGTGCACGGCGATGAAGGCGGCGCGCATGGCCACTTCGGTCTTGCCGAAGCCGACGTCACCGCAAACCAGGCGGTCCATGGGCTTGGGCGCGAGCATGTCGACCCGTACGGCCTCGATGGCGGCCTGTTGGTCGGGGGTTTCCTCGAACGGGAAGCCGGCACTGAAGGTTGCGTAGTCGGCAGCCGGGTCGGCGAACGCATAGCCCTTGCGCGCGGCGCGGCGGGCATAGATGTCGAGCAGTTCGGCGGCCACGTCGCGCACCTGTTCGGCGGCCTTGCGCTTGGCCTTCTGCCAGGCCTCGGAGCCGAGCCGGTGCAGCGGTGCCAGGGCATCGTCGCTGCCGGTGTAGCGGGCGATCAGGTGCAGGTTGGCCACCGGCACGTAGAGCTTGGCCCCCTCGGCGTATTCCAGGGTAAGGAACTCGGCGGCCTGGCCGTCGATTTCCAGGGTGGCCAGGCCCAGGTAGCGGCCCACGCCATGGTCGATGTGCACCACCGGCGCGCCTTCGCGCAGCTCGGTGAGGTTCTTGATGACCGCGTCGTTGGCTGCCTCGCCGCGTTTTTCACGGCGCCGGCGCTGCATCACGCGCTGGCCGAACAGCGGGCTCTCGGCGACCAGGGCGATGGCCGGATCGTCCAGCACCAGGCCGTCGTCGAGCGGCGCGATGGTGATCGCCAGGCGCTCGCTGCCGGTGATGAAGTCGGCCCAGCCGTCCACCGTCTGTGGGCGCAGCTTGAGACGCTCGAGCAGCTCCAGCAGCACCTCGCGGCGCCCGGCCGATTCGGCGGTGAACAGCACGCGCCCGGCGAACTGGTCGAGGAAACCGGCCAGCTCGGCCAGTGGCTGGTTGGCCTTGGCCTCGATCGCCAGGTTGGGCAGGGCGCGTGCGGGGAAGCTTTCGCGGCCCGCGCCAGGCTCGACCGGCTCGGCGCTGACCACCACGCGGGGCCATTGCTTGAGCTGGGCGAAGCAGTCTTCCACCGGCAGGAACAGCTCGGCAGGCGGCAGCAGTGGTCGGGTCAGGTCGCCGCGGCGTTCTTCATAGCGCCCACGCACGTCGTTCCAGAAGTGCTCGGCGGCTTGTTCCACGCCTGGCAGCGAGAACACCTGGGTGTCGCTCGGCAGGTAGTCGAACAGGGTCGAGGTTTCTTCGAAGAACAGCGGCAGGTAGTACTCGATGCCGGCGGGGATGATGCCGCTGGCAAGGTCCTGGAATATCGCGCTGCGGCGAAAATCCACGTCGAAGCGCTCGCGAAAGCGAGCCTTGAAGCGTGTGACTTCTTCCTTCTGCATGGGGAACTCGCGCGCCGGCAGCAGGCGCACCGAGTCGACCTTGTCGATCGAACGCTGGGTCTCCGGATCGAAGGTACGCAGGGTCTCGATCTCGTCGTCGAACAGGTCGATGCGGTAGGGCAGCTTGCTGCCCATCGGGAACAGGTCGATCAGGGCGCCGCGCACGGCGAACTCGCCGTGCTCGTAGACGGTGTCGACGCAGCGGTAGCCACTGGCCTCCAGGCGCGAGCGCATGAGCTCGACGTCGATCCGCTGGCCCACGTCCAGCACCAGGCTGCTGCCCAGCAGGAAGCGCGTCGGCGCCAGCCGGTGCAGGGCGGTGGTGATCGGCACCACGAGAATGCCGTGGCTCAACTCAGGCAACTGGTAAAGGCTGGCGATGCGCTGCGAGATGATGTCCTGGTGCGGCGAGAACAGGTCGTAGGGCAGGGTTTCCCAGTCGGGGAAAGGCAGCACCGGCAGCTGCGGGGCAAAGAACCGCAGCTCCTGTTCGAGGCGGTCGGCGGCCTGGCTGTCGGCGGTCAGCAACAGGGTGAAGCGGCCGGCGCTGCTGGCGGCTTCTGCGATGGCAAGGCTGAGGGCTGCACCAGGCAGGTTGCCCCAGGTTTGTTTGCCGGCCGTGGCCGACATTTTCGGTAGGCGCAGAACTGACACGGGAGATTGGACTCCAAGCGTTGCGGCAAAGAGACCGATTGTACCGGTGCCGGGGTCCGCTGTCAGGTTGCAAAGGCTTTGGCAGTAGGGCGCGGCGCTGGCGACAGGCGCTCATTGCCGGTTACGCGCCGGGGCGTCATAATGTAGCCCCTTTTTTCTGTCCCTACATGTGGAAGGTTCCCGTGACTCAGAAGCCCGACCAGTGTCTTGGTGAGTGGATCGACCGTGAAGCTCTTGCTGAAGCGATGATCCCGCTTATCGGTCAGCTCTACCGCAACAACAACGTGGTGAGCTCGATTTATGGCCGCAGCCTGATCAACCGTTCGGTTATCTCGATTCTCAAGGCTCACCGCTTTGCGCGTCATCGCCAGACCGATGAGACCGAACTGTCCGTTCACGAAACATTCCCCCTGATCAAGGCCATGAGCGAGCTGAAGCTCGGTGCCGCCTCGGTCGACCTGGGCAAGCTCGCCAACAAATTCAAGCTCGAAGGCAACGGCCGCAGCGCCGAGCAGTTCGTGCGTGACGAACTGGCCGACGTGGTTGGCCAGCAAAACGCCTCGGCCCGCAAGGGTACCGACGTCGTGCTGTACGGCTTCGGTCGCATCGGCCGCCTGTTGGCGCGCATCCTGATCGAGAAGACCGGTGGTGGCGACGGCCTGCGCCTGCGTGCCATCGTCGTGCGCAAGGGGGCCGAAAACGACCTGGTCAAGCGCGCCAGCCTGCTGCGTCGTGACTCGGTACACGGCCCGTTCGACGGCACCATCACCGTCGACGAAGCCAACAACACCATCACCGCCAACGGCAACCTGATCCAGGTCATCTACGCCAAGAGCCCAAGCGAAGTCGACTACACCCAGTACGGCATCGAAAACGCGCTGATCGTCGATAACACCGGTGTCTGGCGTGACGCCGACGGCCTGGGCCAGCACCTGGCCTGCCCAGGTGCCGGCCGCGTGATCCTCACCGCACCTGGCAAGGGTGCGCTGAAGAACATCGTGCACGGCATCAACCATGGTGAGATCAGCGCCGATGACAAGATCATCTCCGCCGCATCCTGCACCACCAACGCCATCGTGCCTGTGCTCAAGGCGGTCAATGACAAGTTCGGCATCGTCAACGGCCACGTCGAAACCGTTCACTCGTTCACCAACGACCAGAACCTGATCGACAACTTCCACAAGGGCAGCCGTCGTGGCCGCGCCGCGCCGCTGAACATGGTCATCACCGAGACCGGTGCCGCCACCGCCGCCGCCAAGGCGCTGCCGGTGCTCAAGGGCAAGTTGACCGGCAACGCCATTCGCGTGCCGACGCCGAACGTCTCGATGGCGATCCTCAACCTGAACCTGGAAAACGCCACCAGCCGCGACGAGATCAACGAGTACCTGCGCCAGGCGGCCATGCACTCGGAACTGCACAAGCAGATCGACTACGTCAGCTCCCAGGAAGTGGTCTCCACCGACTTCGTCGGTTCGCGCCACGCCGGTGTGGTCGATGCCGAGGCGACCATCTGCAACGACAACCGCGTTGTCCTGTACGTCTGGTACGACAACGAATTCGGTTACAGCTGCCAGGTGGTACGCGTGATGGAAGAGATGGCCGGTGTGAACCCGCCAGCGTTTCCACGCTGATTCGCTTGTAAGGCAATGAAAAAACGGGAACCTTCGGGTTCCCGTTTTTTTTAGTGTGCCTGGACGGGCCTCTTCGCGGGTAAACCCGCTCCTACAGGTATTTCACAGGTCCCAGGAGCGGTGATATCCCTGTAGGAGCGGGTTTACCCGCGAAGAAGCCCGTCCAGGCAATCGAGACCCCGACCCTTGCGCATAACCCTCCTGTTCATCCTGATGCTCCTCACCGCCTGCAACCAGGGCCCCACCCTGGAGCGCCTCGGCGGCCCGACCATGGGCAGCAGTTACAGCATCCAGTACGTGCGCGAACCCGGTGGCCCTTCGCCGGCCAAGGTACAGGCGGCAGTCGAAACCATTCTTCACGGCATCGACCAGCACTACTCGACCTACCGCGCCGACTCCATCGTCAGCCAGTTCAACCAGCTCCCGGCCAACCAGTGCCAGGCAATGCCGCCCGACATGCTCGAACTGGTCGCCCTCGGCCAGCACCTGGCGCATCAGAGCGGCGGGGCATTCGACCTCACCGTCGAGCCGCTGCTCGACCTCTGGGGCTTCGGTCCCCAGGCGCGCCACGAGCAGGTGCCCGACCTGCAGTCCCTGGCCAAGGCCCGCCAGCGCGTTGGCTACCAGCACCTGCGTATCGACGGCCAGGCCTTGTGCAAGGACGCCCCGGTGGAGCTCGACTTCAATAGCATCGCCGCCGGCCACGCCGTCGACCTCATCAGCGAACGCCTGCGCGCCATGGGAATCGCCAACTTTCTCGCCGAAGCCACTGGCGAGCTCAAGGCGGTGGGCCACAAGCCCGACGGTAGCCCATGGCGCGTGGCCCTGGAACTGCCCCGCGAAGACCGCCAGGTGGCTCGCCAGATCATTGCCCTGAACGGCCTCGCGGTGTCGACCTCGGGTGACTATCGGCACTATTTCGAGGAGAATGGCCGGCGCTATTCGCATACCTTCGACGCACGCCTCGGGCGCCCCGTCATGCACGACCTGGCCTCGGTCACCGTGCTCGATGCCTCGGCGCTGCAGGCGGACGGCTACTCGACCCTGTTGCTGATCCTCGGTCCGGAGCGTGGCTGGGATTTCGCCCTGGCCCACGGCCTGGCGGCGGTACTGGTGACTCGGGTCGAGGGTGGCTTCGTCTCCCGATCTACGCCTGCGTTCGAACGGGCGGTGCAAGGCGAGTGAATGCGCAAGGACACAACATCGACGCCAGGGACGGGCGAATGGACATGTAGTGCAGGCAAAATTGGCCTACGACGCGACCAAGGGTTAATGTGCGCGGCGTTCACGCTTGATTAGACTGCACCTGAATTTTCTCATGGCGCTGCGGCGGCATGATCGAGCCCCGCGGGCGACCGTGGCCCGCGGGCCAGTTCTGAAGGAGTACGCATGGCTGTCTACAACTACGACGTAGTGGTGCTGGGTTCTGGCCCGGCCGGAGAAGGCGCGGCAATGAATGCCGCGAAAGCGGGACGCAAGGTGGCAATGGTCGACAGCCGCCGTCAGGTCGGCGGCAACTGCACCCACCTGGGCACCATCCCGTCCAAGGCACTGCGTCACTCGGTGCGGCAGATCATGCAGTTCAACACCAACCCGATGTTCCGGGCCATCGGTGAGCCGCGCTGGTTCTCCTTCCCCGACGTGCTCAAGAGCGCCGAGAAGGTGATTTCCAAGCAGGTGGCCTCGCGCACCGGCTACTACGCCCGCAACCGCGTCGACGTGTTCGTCGGCACGGGCAGCTTCGCCGACGAGCAGACCATCGAAGTGGTCTGCGCCAACGGTGTGGTCGAACGCCTGAACGCCAAGCACATCATCATCGCCACCGGTTCGCGCCCCTACCGCCCGGCCGACATCGACTTCAACCACCCGCGCGTCTATGACAGCGACACCATCCTCAGCCTCAGCCACACCCCACGCAAGCTGATCGTCTATGGCGCTGGCGTGATCGGTTGCGAATACGCCTCGATCTTCAGCGGCCTGGGCGTGCTGGTGGAGCTGGTCGACAACCGCGGTCAGCTGTTGAGCTTCCTGGATTCGGAAATCTCCCAGGCGCTGAGCTACCACTTCAGCAACAACAACATCACCGTGCGCCACAACGAGGAGTACGAGCGTGTCGAAGGCCTGGACAATGGTGTGATCCTGCACCTGAAGTCGGGCAAGAAGATCAAGGCCGACGCCCTGCTGTGGTGTAACGGCCGTACCGGCAACACCGACAAGCTGGGCCTGGAGAACATCGGCATCAAGGTCAACAGCCGTGGCCAGATCGACGTCGACAACGCCTACCGCACCAGCGTGCCGAACATCTACGGCGCCGGTGACGTGATCGGCTGGCCGAGCCTGGCGAGTGCCGCCCACGACCAGGGTCGCTCGGCAGCAGGCAGCATCGTCGACAACGGCAGCTGGCGCTTCGTCGATGACGTGCCGACCGGTATCTACACCATTCCGGAGATCAGCTCGATCGGCAAGAACGAGCAGGAGCTGACCCAGGCCAAGGTGCCTTACGAAGTGGGCAAGGCCTTCTTCAAGAGCATGGCCCGTGCGCAGATCGCCGGCGAGCCGCAAGGCATGCTGAAGATCCTGTTCCACCGCGAAACCCTGGAAATCCTCGGCGTGCACTGCTTCGGCTACCAGGCTTCGGAGATCGTCCACATCGGTCAGGCGATCATGAACCAGCCGGGTGAGCAGAACAATTTGAAGTACTTCGTCAACACCACCTTCAACTACCCGACCATGGCCGAGGCCTATCGGGTAGCTGCCTACGACGGCCTGAACCGGCTTTTTTGAGCGGCTCCGGCCGGTGGCCTGAGCCGGTCGGGGAGACCGATTTCAGCCCTACCCGAGGGTGGTCTTGGCCAAACCGGGAAAGTCTGTAATCAGGCTGTCCACGCCAAAGTCGGCGAGTCGGCGCATCAGCGCCGGCTCGTTGACCGTCCACACCGACACATGCAGACCCTGGCGCTGGGCCTTGATCAGGCGCTCGGGGGTGCAGAGCGTCCAGTTCAGCGCCAGCAGCTTGCAGTCGTAGTTCTGCGCCACCTTCAGCGGGTCGAGCCAGGCGTATTCGGCGACCAGCCCGCGGGCCACGTCCGGTACCAGCTCTTGCGCTGCGCCCAGCACCTCACGTGAGCTCGAGGTGATGGTGACCTTGTCGAGCAGGCCGTACTGCTGGGCCAGTTCGCGGATCGCCAGCACCGTGGTCGCGGCGCGGGTGCGCGAAGCGCTCTTGACCTCCAGCTGCCAGTGCTCGAAGTCGCATTTCTCGAACAGCTCTTCCAGCCGTGGGATAGGGCAGGGCTGCACCCAGCCCGGGCCGCCCTTGCGGGCATCGATGGTCACCAGGTCGGCCGCCGGATGTTCGACCACCTTGCCACGCCGGCCAGTGGTGCGCTTGAGCGTCGGGTCGTGGATCACCATCAGTTCGTTGTCGGCCGACAGGTGCAGGTCCAGTTCACAGCGGTTGACGCCATGGGACAGGCAGTGACGGAAACTGTTCAGGGTGTTTTCGGGGCTTCGCCCTTGGCGCCGCGGTGGCCGTAGATCAGGGTCACGTTCGTTCCTTCAAATCAGATGAATAGGGCTCAGGACGCGGGGTCGTCATTTTCCAGCTGCTGGCGCCTTTGCTGTTGCTGGCGCTGCAGGATATAGCGCGCCAGCAACTGGCGCTGGGCGTCGGTCATCTCGGTGAACTGGGCGCCGACCTCGAAACGGCCATCGGCGCGCGCGTCGCAGTGAATGACGCGGGCACGCAGCAACAGGCCATGGGCGCGGGGCATCAATACCATTTTCACCTTCACCAGCGTGCCGGGAGCGATGGCCTGGGACTGGGCGCATTCGATGCCGCCTTCGGAAATCACCACCGGCTGCGGCTCGCCGATCGTGCCGAGCAGGGTCTGCGCAACCACTGCGCTTAGCAGGTCGAGGCGTTTGTTCTGCGCGCGCAAGAACGCCGCGAGGGTGCGGTCCTTGTCGCTCAACTGGCGCAGCAGGTGTTGTGACTCGAAATCGCTGAGGTGCAGTTCACTGAGCAGGTTGAACAGTGGTGAATCATCCTGCAACAGTTCTGCTTCGAGGGATTCGGCCGCGCTCAAGGGGCTGATTTCCAGTGCGATCCTATCGTCGATGCGGTAGTATTCGCGGCGATCTTCTTCGTCTAATGTCGTCATGGCGAACCCATGGTAGCGGCGGTGGTCCGAGTGTAAAGCCGCCATAGGCGCCTCGCCACAAGGACGTTCCCTTTCATCCGAACAAGCCCCGACATGTTCAGACCTCTTTTCGCATTCATCGGTACGCGTTACACCCGTGCCAAGCGTCGCAATCACTTCGTCTCGTTCATTTCCCTGACCTCGATGATCGGCCTCGCCCTGGGCGTGGTGGTGATGATCGTGGTGTTGTCGGTGATGAATGGCTTCGACCACGAGATGCGTACCCGCGTGCTTGGCATGATCCCTCACGCCACGTTGGAGAGCGGTCAGCCGATCAACGACTGGCCGGCCCTCGCCCAACAAGTAAAGCAGAATCCGCACGTGCTGGCGGTGGCGCCCTATACCCAGATGCAGGGCCTGCTGACCCATGACGGCAAGGTGCAGAAGGTCTTGCTCAACGGCATCGACCCGGCGCGCGAGCGCGACGTCTCGATCATCGACAACTTCACCCTGCAGGGCGGCCTGGACAAGCTGGCGCCAGGTGAGTGGGGCATCATGATCGGCGACAAGGCCGCGGCCAAGTTGGGCGTCGCCATCGGCGACAAGCTGACCTTCGTCGCCCCGGAGGTCAGCGTCACGCCAGCGGGCATGTTCCCGCGCATGAAGCGCTTCACCGTGGTCGGCACGTTCCATGTGGGAGCCGGCGAAATCGACGGCTACCTGGGGCTGACCAACATTACCGACCTGTCGCGCCTGCACCGCTGGAAAGCCGACCAGGTCCAGGGCCTGCGCCTGAAGTTCGACGACCTGTTCCAGGCGCCGCGAGTCGCCTGGGACATCGCCCAGCGCCTGGGTGACCAGGAGTACTACAGCCGCGACTGGACCCGTACCCACGGCAACCTGTACCAGGCGATCCGCATGGAAAAGGCCATGATCGGCCTGTTGCTGCTGCTGATCGTCGCGGTGGCGGCGTTCAACATCATTTCCACCCTGGTGATGGTCGTAAACGACAAGCGCGGCGACATCGCCATCCTGCGCACGCTGGGTGCCACCCCGGGTCAGATCATGCTGATCTTCATGGTCCAGGGTACCGTGATCGGGGTGATCGGCACATTGATCGGCGCCGTGGTCGGCATTCTCGCCGCGCTCAACGTGAGCGCTGCCATTGCCGGCATCGAGAAGCTGATCGGGCACAAGTTCCTCAACGCCGACGTGTATTTCATCGATTACCTGCCGTCGCAGATCCAGGCCCAGGACGTCTACATGGTCTGCGGTGCGGCGCTGGTCCTGAGTTTCCTCGCCACCCTGTACCCGGCCTGGCGTGCGGCCCGCACCCAGCCTGCAGAGGCGCTACGTTATGAGTGATTCGCGCATGAGTGATAAAGCCGTTCTGAGTTGCCGCAACCTGGGCAAGTCCTACGACGAGGGCCCGGAATCGGTGCAGGTGCTGTCGGGCCTCAACCTTGAATTGCTCCCCGGCGAGCGGGTGGCCATCGTCGGGACTTCGGGTTCGGGCAAGAGTACCTTGCTCAACCTGCTTGGCGGCCTCGACCGGCCGACCCAGGGCAGTGTCTGGCTGGCAGGCGAAGAACTGTCGGCACTGGGCGAGCGCGCCCGTGGCCTGCTGCGCAATCGTGAACTGGGCTTCGTCTATCAGTTCCATCACTTGTTGCCAGAGTTCACCGCCATCGAGAACGTGTGCATGCCGCTGCTGATCGGCCGCACGCCGATTCCCGAGGCCCGCGAGCGTGCCGAAGCGCTGCTCAAGCGCGTGGGGCTGGGCCATCGCCTGAACCACAAGCCGGCCGAGCTCTCCGGTGGCGAGCGTCAGCGTGTGGCCATCGCCCGCGCCCTGGTCAACCGCCCTGGGCTGGTGATGCTCGACGAGCCGACCGGCAACCTCGACCACCATACCGCCCAAGGCATCCAGGAATTGATGCAGGAGCTGTCCAGTGCCTCGCGCACGGCGTTCCTGGTGGTGACCCACGACCTCAACCTGGCGCGCCAGATGGACCGGGTGTTGAAGCTCGACGACGGTCACCTGGTCGCGATCTGACCGATTGCACGGGGCGCACTGCGTAGCCCCGTTCCTTTTACACTGTGGGTGTTTCGTACATGTTCAGACCCTTGCCCATCTTCATCGGCGCACGCTACACCCGGGCCAAGCGCCGCAACCACTTCATCTCGTTCATCTCGATGACCTCGATGATCGGCCTGTCGCTGGGCGTGCTGGCGATGATCGTGGTGCTGTCGGTGATGAACGGCTTCCAGCGCGAGATGAGTTCGCGCATCCTCGGCCTGGTGCCGCACGCCAGCATCCTCGGTGAGCAGCCGCTGGCCGACTGGCGCCAGGTGGCCGATGCCGCGCTGAAGAACCCGGCGGTGATGGCGGCGGCGCCGATCACCGAGATGGAGGGCATGCTCTCGTACAAGGGGGCGATGCAGCCGATCCAGGTCAGTGGTATCGACCCAGCCGAGGAAGACCAGGTCTCCATCGTTGGCCAGCACATCGTCCAAGGGCGCCTGGAGGCGTTGGTCCCGGGTGAGTACGGGGTGGTGATCGGCGAGCTGACGGCGCGGCGCTTTCGCCTGAACACGGGCGACAAGCTGACCTTGATCGTGCCGGAAATCAGCAAGGCGCCAGGCGGCATCACGCCTCGCATGCAGCGCCTGACCGTGGTCGGTATCTTCAAGGTGGGCGCCGAGCTCGATGGCTCCCAGGCCTACATCCACGTCGCCGATGCCGGTGAGATGCAGCGCTGGGCGCCAGGCCAGGTCCAGGGCGTGCGCCTGAAGCTGCATGACCTGTATGCCGCGCCGCAGGTGTCCAAGGCGATTGCCGCGAGCCTCGGTGATGGCTACCGCGCCGATGACTGGTCGCACACCCAGGGCAGCCTGTTCAGCGCCATGAAGATGGAAAAGACCATGATCGGCCTGCTGCTGCTGATGATCATCGCGGTGGCGGCGTTCAACATCATCGCCACCCTGGTGATGGTGGTGAACGACAAGGGGCCGGACATTGCCATCCTGCGTACGTTGGGCGCGACGCCGGCGCAGATCATGGGCACGTTCATGGTCCAGGGCAGCCTGATCGGCATCGTCGGAACCTTGATCGGCGGTGTGCTCGGGGTGATCGCCGCGCTCAATGTCAGCCAGATCGTCGGTTGGCTGGAGCGGGTGAGTGGGCAGCATATCTTTACGTCGGACGTGTATTTCATCAGTAGCCTGCCTTCGGAGCTGCAGGGTAGCGATGTGCTGATGATCTGCGTGGCCGGCCTGGTGATGAGCTTCCTGGCGACCATCTACCCGGCGTACCGGGCCTCGCAGGTGCAGCCGGCGATCGGCCTGGCGGTCTGAGCAACAGACCATGTGGGAGCGGCCTTGTGTCGCGAAAGGGCCGCATAGCGGCCCCTAGGTAAGCGGCGAAGTGAAGATTGCCGGGGCCGCTGCGCGGCCCTTTCGCGACACAAGGCCGCTCCCACACACACACACACCGCGACTCTTGCAGTGGCAGTGTCAGTGCCGCTCCGGCAACTCGATCACGAACCGCGTCCAGCCGTCCTCGCATTCGGCCCGGATACTCCCGCCATGGGCCTGCACGATCGAGCGGGTGATCGCCAATCCCAACCCGGCATGTTCGCTACCGCTCGCCCGGCGTGCAGGGTCTGCCCGGTAGAAGCGGTCGAACAGGCGCGGTATCGCGTCGGCATCGATCCCGGCACCGTTGTTGGCTACGCAGACCTGAGCGCCTGGCGCCACGCTCACGCGAATCTGCCCTCCCGGCGGGGTGTGGCGCAGCGCATTGTCGAGCAGGTTGGATAGCGCCCGGCGCAACATATGCCGGTCACCCCGGAGCGTCGCCTCGCCCTCGCGCAGCAACTGCACTTCGCCGTCTTCGGCCAGCGGCGCGTAGTACTCCAGTAGCGCATCCACTTCCTCGTGCAGGGCCAGCGTCGACTGCCCAGGCTCCAGCAGGCCGTGGTCCGCTTTGGCCAGGAACAGCATGTCATTGACCATCTGCGCCATCCATTGCAGCTCCTCGAGGTTGCCATGCAGCGCTTCGCGGTAGTCCTCAAGGCTGCGTGGGCGGGTGAGGGTGACCTGGGTGTGGGTCAGCAGGTTCGACAGGGGGGTACGCAGTTCGTGGGCGATGTCGGCGGAAAACGCCGAGAGCCGCTGAAAGGCATCGTCCAGGCGCTGGAGCATGGCATTGACGGTGTTGGCCAGCTCGGCCAGCTCCTCAGGCATCTGGGCCTCGGGCAAGCGCGTAGTGAGCGAGCGGGCCGAGACACTGGCCGCCACCTGGCCCATCTGCCGCAGCGGCCTTAATCCGCGGCGCGCCGCCCAGGCGCCGAGCAGCGCGGTGGCCAGTGCCGACAGGCCGACGGTGAGCCAGATCAGGCGCTGCATGCCTTGGAGGAAGTGTTGGTGGTGGGTGATGTCGAGAAACAGGGTCAGACGCGGCGATTGCGCGGTGTCGGCGCTCAGTGGCTCGGCCAGGCTGCGATAGTCGACGCCGTCGGCATGCGAGGTTGCAAGGCCGGTTGTGGAGGGCGATGGCGGGAGGGCCGGGCGGCTGTCGAACCAGGTCGTGCCATCGCTGGCGCTGATGCGCAGCCCGAGGTCTGCCTGGTGGTCAAGCTCGTTGCGCAGTGCCGGCAGGCGCGTGGGCAGGTCGGCTGGATGTTGCAGGCCGACGAGCTGGCTGCGCAGCAACGACAGGCGCGACGCCAGCAGTTGTTGGTCAAGTTCGATGAAGTGCTGGGCGCTGGCGTGGCTGAACAGCAGCCCTGCACCCAGCGAAACAGCGGCAGTGCAGGCGGCGAACAGCAGTGCCAGGCGGCTGCCGAGGGAGAGCTTGGGCATCAGTCGTGGCGCTCCTCGAGCACGTAACCCATGCCGCGCACGGTGTGGATCAGCTTGTTCGGGTGCGGATCGTCGATCTTCAGCCGCAGACGACGTACGGCGACTTCGATCACGTTGGTGTCGCTGTCGAAGTTCATGTCCCACACCTGCGAGGCGATCAGCGACTTGGGCAACACCTCGCCCTGGCGGCGAAGCAGCAGTTCGAGCAGGGCGAACTCCTTGGCGGTCAGGTCGATGCGCTGCCCGGCGCGTTCGGCGCGGCGGCGGATCAGGTCCAGGCGCAGGTCGGCCAGCGTCAGGATGGTTTCCTGGCTGGTGCCAGTGCCTCGGCGCAGCAGCGTGCGCACCCTGGCCAGCAGCTCGGAAAAGGCGAAGGGTTTGATCAGGTAGTCGTCGGCACCCAGCTCCAGACCGTGCACGCGGTCTTCCACGGCGTCGCGAGCGGTGAGGAACAGCACCGGGGTGTCCAGGCCGGCCTGGCGCACGGCTTGGAGAATCTGCCAGCCGTTGCGTCCAGGCAGCATCACGTCGAGGATCAGCAGGTCATGGTCGCCATTGAGTGCCAGGTGCTGGCCGGTGTCGCCATCGGCGGCGAGTTCGGTGGCAAAACCGGCCTCGCTGAGGCCTTGGCACAGGTATTGGCCAGTGCGAGCCTGGTCTTCGACGATCAGCAGTTTCATGAAAGGATACGGCTCCCACTGGCGTAGTGGTGGTCTCGGGATTGAAATGATACGTGACGATGCGTCCCTTCGCCCAAGCTGACAAAGTTGTAATCTGCTTGTCAGCCAGGCGCCAGCGGCGCCTATCTAGAGTGGCTTCACCCGCTTTTCTGTTCGGAGCAACCATGAAACATCTGTTCGTCGCCGCCACCCTGGCTTTCGCCAGCCTGCCTACCTGGGCCGGTGAGGCGGCATCGTTCGCCTTCGGCGAGCCTGCCCCGGCCAGCAAGGCCACCCGTACCGTAGAAGTGCACATGAAGGACATCGCCTTCGAACCACGCGCCCTGGAGGTCAAGGCCGGCGAAACCGTGCGCTTCGTGCTCATCAACGAGGGCAAGCTGCCCCATGAATTCAACCTCGGCGACAAGGCCATGCATGCCGAGCATCAGAAGCAGATGATCGCCATGCAGGGCAAGCTGTTCAGTGGCCAGATGAACCACGAAGGCATGGACCATGGCCAGAGGGAGCATGGCGCCCATGGCCACGATACGGGCAATACGGTGCTGGTTCAGCCCGGCCAGCGTGCAGAACTGACCTGGACCTTCCGCAAGTCGGCGCCCATCGAGTTCGCCTGCAACGTACCCGGGCATTACCAGGCCGGTATGGTCGGGCCACTGACCATCGAGTGAACGGCGCTCCAAGGCGGGAAGCAAAACCGGTAGACTAGGGGCAATTTCGAACCTTCAGGTCAGTTTCCATGCATCCCGCTGCCGAACACTCCCCGCTGGGCAAGTCCAGCGAATACATCGCCACCTACACGCCTGCGCTGCTGTTCCCGATTCCGCGCACGGCCAAGTGGGCCGAGCTGGGCGTTACCGCCCAGACCCTGCCGTGGCAGGGCGTCGACTACTGGAACTGCTTCGAGCTGTCGTGGCTGCTGCCGTCGGGCAAACCGGTGGTGGCCATCGGTGAGTTCGCCATCCCGGCCGATTCGCCGAACATCATCGAGTCGAAGTCGTTCAAGCTGTACCTCAACTCCCTGAACCAGACCGTGTTCGCGTCCATCGGCGAATTGCAGGCGTGCCTGGAGAAGGACCTGTCGGCTGCCGCTGGCAAGTCGGTCGGTGTACATGTGCGTACCCTGGCAGAGGTCGAGGCGCAGGGCGTGGTGGCGTTGCCGGGGCAGTGCATCGATGCGCTTGACGTGGCCGTCAGCAACTACGAGCAGCCACAGCCCGAGTTGCTGCGCTGCAGCCCCGAGCGCGTGGTGGAAGAGACCCTGCACAGCCACTTGCTGAAATCCAACTGCCCGGTCACCGGCCAACCGGACTGGGGCAGCGTGGTGGTGGAGTACAAAGGCAGGGCGCTGGACCCTGCCAGCCTGCTGACCTACCTGATCAGCTTCCGTCAGCATGCCGACTTCCACGAGCAGTGCGTGGAGCGGATCTACCTGGACTTGAAGAACCTGCTGCAGCCGGAGTACCTGACGGTGTATGCGCGTTATGTGCGCCGCGGCGGGCTGGATATCAATCCGTACCGCAGCACCGGGGCGATCAGTCCGGCTAATCTGCGCCTGGTTCGACAGTAATTAGTTGAGGGTCGTTGTACGGCCCAATCGCCGGCGAGCCCGCTCCTACATCACCACCTGTAGGAGCCGGCTTGCCGGCGATTGGATCGGGCAGCGGTGCGTCAGATGCCCATGCTGTGCAGCGAATTGGCAATGCTGCGCAGGGTGGCGGTCAGGTCGGGATGGTCGGCCTCGAAGCGCTCGATGGCCATGTTTACCCCGTCCACCAGGTTGTTGTCCGGCGTGGCTTCCTCGAGCTTGAGCTGCGCCTCGATTTGCCTGGCCTCCTCATGCAGGGCGGCCAGTTCTTCATCCGAAAGCGGCACGTTTCGATCCAGTTGCTCGCGCAGGCTATTCAAACGCTCTTGCAGTTCGCGGGCAGGCATTGGTAATTCTCCATCAATGACTTGGCAAGCCATGGACCTCAGCGAAGCTGCAAAGGTTCTGGCGTGCTTTCAGCGTAATCCACTCGCAGGCGCTTTGCATGATCCGTATCAACGGGGCTGTATCAGGGTTTTTCGCCCTTGCGCCGGCGCTGGGCGATGTCCGCCAGGCAAGTGTCCAGCGCCTCGAGGTGGTCGATCACCGAGTGCACCCCGAGGCGAAATAGCGCCAGGGTCGCCTTGCCGCGTGCCAGCTCCTGGTCTTGCGGGGTCATGGCTTGCCAGGCGCTGGAAGCGTGGTCGCAGGATGGGCTGCAGGCCGCAAGGCCGACCGTCCACAGCCCGGCATTGAGGCCCGACTGCAACAGCCGGGGTTCGCCGCTGACCAGCACGCACCCGTCCAGGCGCTGGCTGTCCAGGCGCATCAAGGCTTGCCAGCAGGCGTTCGGCGCCGGCCAGCGCACACCGTTGACGCTATGCCCCGGCAACCATTGCGGCAGCACGCTGGCCAGGCGCTGGCTTTGCGCACTCGCCAGCTCGTCCAGCCAGATGCATGGCACCTGCCGCTGGCGCAGCCCGCTCAGCGTCTCCAAGGCGCCTGGGGCGGGCAGGGGGCTGCCGTTGGCGGCCTGGACCAGGCAACCACGCAGGCCGAACAGCACAGCGGTGAAGGCGGGCGCGTCGTGCATGGCAACTTTCCTGAAATACTCCGCAGGCTATTACGCGATTGTTACGAGGCGATGACGGCGAAGCGTCTTCACGGAATATTGATCAATGATGTGCAAAGCTGCGTATTAGCCCGCAAGCCTTTATACTTGCCGCCGTATAGCGGCGCGCCAGCGCGCGTCGCGGCCGAGAATTTCGATGGAGAGACATCTATGCGTAGGATCGGTGCCGGTGTGATCGAGCGAGTCACCCAGGCCTGTGTTTGTGCCAGCCTGCTGCTGGCACCTGTGGCAGCCACCCAGGCGGCCACCGAGGAGGATCCTTGGGAGGTGGTCAACCGACCGATCTTCAAGTTCAACGATACCCTCGACACCTATGCCTTGAAGCCTCTGGCCAAGGGTTACCAGGCGGTGACCCCGCAGTTCCTGGAGGATGGTATCCATAACATCTTCCGCAACCTGGGCGATGTCACCAACCTCGCCAACGACGTGCTGCAGCTCAAGCCCCATGCAGCGGGCGTGGACACCGCGCGGCTGATCGTCAACACCACCTTCGGCCTGGGCGGCTTCTTCGACGTGGGCACCAAGATGGGCCTGCAGCGCAACGACGAAGACTTCGGCCAGACCCTCGGCTACTGGGGGCTGCCAAGCGGTCCGTACGTGGTGATTCCGCTGCTGGGCCCGAGCACCGTGCGTGACGGCTTGGCCAAGTACACGGATACCTACACCAAGCCCTACCGCTATATCGACCATGTGCCGACGCGCAACTCGATCTTCGCGCTCGACGTGATCGACACCCGCGCCAGCCTGCTGCCGGCGGAGAAGCTGATCCAGGGCGACAAGTACATCTTCATCCGCAACGCCTACCTGCAAAACCGCGAGTTCAAGGTCAAGGACGGCGAAGTCGAAGACGACTTCTGATCTGCCCGCCCCATCGTCGGCTCGCCGACGATGGGGCCTTGGCAGGCAACCGATACTTCCAGTTACAGATCAATGCATCGCCAGGATACGCAGGCCGAATTTCTGCTGCCCGCCCGGCTGGTCGGCGATCCACACCACCTCGGTGCTGGTATGCAGCCCTTTGAGGGCCGGGTGGTCGGAGTCGATGCGCGCTTCCAGGTGATCGCCCACCTGGAAGCGCTGCGGCGCATGCACCTGCATGCCGCCGCTGGAGAGGTCCAGGCACACCGCGGCAATCACCTGGCCGGCATGCAGCAGGCTGATCTGGGTATCGATGCGCATGCGGATGAAATCGCGTTTCTCGCTGTGGTTGGAGGGCGTCTGGGGCATGCTGCGTCCTTCCCATCGGTTAGCGCTGGTGGGCTTTCTTATAACTCCCGGCGATTTGCCCTGTAAAGTGCACCGAACTCGACCGACGTATGCTTGAAACGCCTGCCGGATGGGAGTACCGTCTGCGCCTTACAAGGTGCCTCTGCCGGTTGCCTGGCCCGTCTTCTTGGCCTACAACTCAAGTAGAGTGTTACTACAGAGTATCCCAGCAGTTGGATGTCCGCCTTGCGCACGCCCCTGCACCAACCCAAATCGGCGCCGTTCGCCCACATGCAGAAAATCAGTGCAACGCTGCTGATCATCGATGATGACGACGTGGTCCGTGCAAGCCTCGCCGCCTATCTGGAAGACAGTGGCTTCAGCGTCCTCCAGGCCGGTAACGGCCAGCAGGGGCTCCAGGTCTTCGAAGAACACCAGCCCGACCTCGTGATCTGCGATCTGCGCATGCCGCAGATGGGCGGCCTCGAACTGATCCGCCAGATCAGCGAGCGCGCGCCGCAGTTACCGGTGATCGTGGTCTCCGGTGCCGGTGTGATGAGCGACGCGGTGGAAGCCTTGCGCCTCGGTGCTGCCGACTACCTGATCAAGCCGCTGGAAGACCTGGCCGTGCTCGAGCACTCGGTACGTCGGGCCCTCGACCGCTCGCGCCTGGTGCTGGAAAACCAGCGCTACCGCGACAAGCTCGAGGCCGCCAACCGCGAGCTGGAAGCCAGCCTGCACCTGTTGCAGGAGGACCAGACCGCGGGGCGCCAGGTGCAGATGAACATGCTGCCGGAGAGCCCCTGGACCGTAGGCGGGTTTGACTTCGAGCACCAGATCATCCCGTCGCTGTACCTGTCGGGCGACTTTACCGACTACTTCCGTGTGGATGAGCGGCGCATCGCCTTCTACCTCGCGGACGTGTCCGGGCATGGTGCATCGTCGGCGTTCGTCACCGTGCTGCTGAAGTTCATGACCACCCGGCTGTTGTTCGAATTCAAGCGCAGCGGCAAGATGCGCGAATTCAAGCCCTCGCAAGTGCTCAACCACATCAACCGTGGGCTGATCAACTGCAAGCTGGGCAAGCATGTGACCATGGTTGGCGGCGTCATCGACGAAGAAACCGGCCTGCTGACCTACGCCGTGGGCGGCCATTTGCCGCTGCCGGTGCTGTATACCCCTGGCCAGGCCCGTTACCTCGAGGGCCGTGGCCTGCCGGTGGGGTTGTTCGACGAGGCCGTGTACCAAGACCAGGTCATCGAATTGCCCGAGCAGTTCAGCCTGAGCCTGGCGTCCGATGGCATCCTGGACCTTTTGCCAGGGGATACGCTCAAAGATAAAGAGGCCGCCTTGCCGGACATCGTCAAGGCTGCGGGTGGTAGCCTGGATGGGCTGCGACAACGTTTTGGATTGGCTACGCTTGGGGAGATGCCGGATGATATCGCCCTATTGGTGTTGAGCAGGAACCTTCAATGAGTACCGGTAGAATCCAGTTCGCCGAGCAGAGCGGTACCTTCGTACTGAAATTCGTCGGTGAAGTGCGCCTGACCTTGTGTTCGGCGCTGGATGCCACGATCGAGAAGATCTTCACTGCGTTGAATTTCTCGGCGATCGTCATCGACCTGACCGAAACCGAAAGCATCGACAGCACGACGCTGGGCCTGCTGGCCAAGCTGTCTATCCTGTCACGGCAGAAGGTCGGCCTGCTGCCCACCGTGGTCACCACCAACCCGGACATCTCGCGCCTGCTGCAATCGATGGGCTTCGACCAGGTGTTCAACATCGTCGACCGCCCGGTGCCGTGCCCGGAATGCCTGACCGATCTGCCGTCGCAAGACCAGAACGAGGATGTGGTGCGGTCCAAGGTGCTGGAGGCGCACAAGATCCTCATGGGCTTGAACGACTCCAACCGGGAAGCGTTCCATGACCTGGTCAGTGCGCTCGAGCGTACCTGATCGGTAGTCTGTACCGGCCTCTTCGCTACAGGTTCACCACAACCCCTGTAGGAGCGGGTTCACCCGCGAAAGGGCCGGCAAACACCCTACACATCCCGCCGAATCACTCCGGCTTCACGAACGCCGTCGCTTCCCGCCCATCCGCATTCAACTGATACACCCGCGCCGGCCGCCCCTGCTCATCGAAAAATACCTGTCCCAACCCCGCACCGTTCCACAGCCGCTCTCCGGCCTGGCTATGGCTGGGCGTCCTCGGCACCACTTCCATCTGTCGACGCTTGGTAAACCAGTTCAACGGCGAGCGCGGCGAGTACAGCCAGCGGTTCAAGCGGTCCAGCACATCCAGCAGACGCCGTGGAAACTCGTTCTTGATCCCGCTGCTGGTCACCTGCCACAGGTGCGGGCTGCGCTGTCGATGGCGGATCAGCACCTCGTAGACGAACGAGTAATGCACATCCCCGGACAAGATCACGTAATGCCCCGGCGTGCGTGAATGGCGGAAGATATTGAGAATGACCTGCGCCGCCCCGCGGTGGGCCATCCAGTTTTCCGCATCCACCAGCAGCGGGTAGCCGAGCCAACTGAACACCCGCTGCACGGTTTCGATCAGCTTGACCCCGAAGATCGGTGCCGGCGATACGATCACCGCCGAAGGGTGGTCGAGCAGCGCCTGTTGCAGTTCGGTCAGCGCCTCCCAGTCCAGCAGCCCAGAGGGCTTGGCCAGGTCGCTTTCACTGCGCCAGCGACGGGTGCGGGTGTCGAGCACCAGCAGGGGCGGGGCGGTCGGTAATGAGAACTGCCAACCCTGGAAGCCCAGCAGGGCATCGATCAGTGCATCCTGCCCCTCGCGCTCCAGAGGGGTGGCCGCCAGTACACGGTAGTGCTCTACCAGTGGCTGGCAGCTGTCCGGGTCGTTGCCCCACGCCTGGCACAGCAAGTAGCCCAGCAAGGCGTTGCCGATGATCCGCCGTGAGAACGCGTGGCCGTAGGCGGTTTCTTCCCACTGCGCCGAGAGGTTCCAGTCGTCGGTGATGTCATGGTCGTCGAAGATCATCAGGCATGGCAGATGGGCCATCACCCGGGCGACCGGGCCAAGATCGGCGGAGAAGCCCTCTATCAGCGGTAGTTCCTGGCGATATCGCGCCTGTTGCTCGCGGCTCAGGCCCGCCGGCATGTCCAGGCTCACCAGGCGCCAGGGTGTGGGCGACCAGACCAGCAGGTACATGGCCATGACCTCGGCGAAGGTCACCAGGTGATTGTCGGCGTTGCTGGACGAGAAGATCGGCTTGCGCTTGCCGCCGAAGAAGCGCTCGCGCAGGCCTTCGTTGCGGTCCTGGGCGGGCAGCAGGTCGGCACGGTGGTAGTAACAGGCGGGGTGGCTGTACAACTCGGCGCTGTTGGCTACCCGCGCGCCTTGCAGGTGCTCCTCGAACAGCCCCAGGCGGGCGATCAGCGCATGGATGGCCCGCAGCATCGGCCCCGCGACGTCATCGGCGTAGACCTGGTCGCCGCTCATCATCAGCAGTGCCGGGCGCTGTTCTGGCCGTTCACAGGCCTGCAGCAAGCGGTCGGCGCAGAGCAGGCCGTCTCGCGCAGGGTGATGCGGTTTGCGGCATGAGCCGTGGAGCAACTGGTCGAGGCGCCCCCGCAGCACGAAACTGGGGCGTTGCTGGCCAGGATAGAGCAAGTGTGGCGCCCAGTCGGCGATGCCCTGGCCCGCGAAGTGCACGTCGTAGTCGATGGCGACATCGCGGGGCAGGGGCCGGCCGAAATGCACGTCGAGCAGGTGGACGAAGGCATGCTCGCCAATCGGCAACGTCTGGCAATGCACCTCGGGCGTGGTCTGAGGAAGGTCAATGCTGAGCGTGGGCGGCTCGGGCTGCGTGGCGACCAGCCAGATGGCCAGGCGCTGCGGCTCCAGGCGGCGTAGCACTGGGCCGGCGAGAACGAGGGGCAAAGGTGTGGAGAAGGTCATCGACAGCTCTGGTGGCGTGGTGGGCCATTCGCGGGGCAAGTCGGGGCGCCGAACCGCCGCTCCCACAGATATAGCGCCGTTTTCTGTAGGAGCCGGCTTGCCGGCGAATGGCCGTCAGATGCTGAACGCATCGTGCACAAACAAAACGGGCGGAAAATGCTGAACATTTTCCGCCCGTCAGGCAAACCCGATGTGTATCAGGCTTTGTCAGCCATCAGCTTTTCCAGCTTCTCTTGGTCCCGCGCGAACTGGCGAATACCTTCGGCCAGCTTGTCGGTGGCCATGGCATCCTCGTTCATCGCCCAACGGAACTGGCTTTCGTTGAGGATCTGCTTGGCTTCACCGGCATTGCCTGGCTTGAGCACTCGCGGCAGCTCGCCCTGATCGTCGCTCAGTTGTTGCAGCAGCTCAGGGCTGATGGTCAGGCGGTCGCAGCCGGCCAACTGTTCGATCTGGCCGATGTTGCGGAAGCTGGCGCCCATGACCACGGTGTCGTAGCCATTGGTCTTGTAGTAGTCGTAGATGCGCGTAACCGACTGCACGCCCGGGTCGTCGGCGCCCACGTACTCCTGGCCGGTGCTTTTCTTGTACCAGTCGTAGATACGGCCCACGAACGGCGAAATCAGGAACACCCCAGCATCGGCGCAGGCCTGGGCCTGGGCGAAGGAGAACAGCAGGGTGAGGTTGGTCTGGATGCCTTCTTTTTCCAGCTTCTCGGCGGCGCGGATGCCTTCCCAGGTCGAGGCCAGCTTGATCAGCACGCGGTCGCGGCCGATACCGGCTTTTTCGTATTGCTCGATCAGTTGGCGGGCCTTGCTCAACAGGGCGGGTTCGTCGAAGGACAGGCGCGCATCCACCTCGGTGGAAATGCGCCCCGGGATGACCTTGAGAATGCCCGCGCCCACGGCCACGGCAAATTTGTCACAGGCCAGGTCGACGTTGCCCTTGGCATCGCTTTTCACCTGCTTGAGCAGGTCGGCGTAGCCAGGAATGGCGGCTGCCTTGAGCAACAGGGACGGGTTGGTGGTGGCATCGACCGGCTTGAGGCGGGTAATGGCGTCCAGGTCCCCGGTGTCGGCGACCACGGTGGTGAACTGCTTGAGTTGTTCCAGCTTGGAGGTCATGGGCGTGCTCTGTCCTGTGCAATGATTCGACCTTACCCGAGCCCCGGCGGCCACTCAAGGGCCAGCACGGGGCCGGGCTAGGGAGTGAGGTTTCGAGTCGAAAGCGCGCCCGTGGTTCCGTCAGCGCCCCTGTAGCAACTCGGCTGCCTGATCGAACACCACCAGCGGCTCCGGCGCCTTGTGGATGTCCGCCGACAGCAACTGGCGGAACCGCCGCGCCCCCGGGAAGCCTTGGCCCAGCCCGAGGATATGGCGAGTGATGTGGTGCATGGCGCCACCGCTTTGCAGGTGGGCGACGATGTACGGTCGCAGCTGTTCCAGCGCTTCGCTGCGGGTGACCACGGCGGCGTCGCTGGCGAACAGCTGCTGGTCCACTTCGGCCAGCAGATAGGGATTATGGTACGCCTCGCGGCCCAACATCACCCCATCGAAGGTTTCAAGATGTGCCTGGCATTCGGCCAAGGTCTTGATGCCGCCGTTGAGGACGATTTCCAGGTCGGGAAAGTCCGTTTTCAACTGTGCGGCAACGTCATAGCGCAGTGGCGGGATTTCGCGATTTTCCTTGGGCGAAAGGCCTTCGAGGATGGCGATTCGCGCATGTACGGTAAAGCTGCGGCAGCCGGCCTCGCGGACTTGGCCCACGAAGTCGCACAGTTCGGCGTAGCTGTCGCGGCCGTTGATGCCGATGCGATGCTTGACCGTGATCGGTGTGGAGACCGCGTCGCGCATGGCCTTCACGCAGTCGGCCACCAGCGCCGGGTGGGCCATGAGGCAGGCGCCGATCATGTTGTTCTGCACGCGGTCGCTGGGGCAGCCGACATTGAGGTTGACCTCGTCGTACCCCGCTTGCTCGGCCAGCCGCGCACAGGCCGCGAGATCCGCCGGCACGCTGCCGCCCAGTTGCAGGGCCAGCGGGTGCTCGGAAACATCGTGGCGCAGAAAACGCTGGGCGTCGTTGTGGAGCAGGGCGCCGGTGGTGACCATTTCGGTGTAGAGCAGGGTGTGTTTGGACAGCAGGCGCAGGAAGTAGCGGCAGTGGCGGTCTGTCCAGTCCATCATAGGTGCAACGGAGAACCTCCGGTTAACCGGATCGGCGACGTTTGCAGGGTTTTCTGCTTGTTTCGGGTGCATTTCGGTTCTCTCGTTTACTGCCGTGTGCTGCGGTTTTTTGCTACATGGCCACGTGAGTTGCACAAATCAGGCAACGAGACTGGGTGATGTAGCAACCATCGAGGTAGAGCCATCCCGGTTTGCAGAGGCAAGCAGGGGCTGCGGCGTTTACCGTGCAGGTGGGAAAAGGGTGCGGCAGTTTATCAGGAAAGCCTGCTTTAGGCCTGCACGGCGGTTGGACGGCCCCCTTTGCTCTTATGAAAAAAATCTGTTCCTTTTGCTGCGGAATAACCTCCGGCGCCTCTACGGCGGGTATTTGCATCCCTGTGTCGGGCCATGGAGAATGGCCCCTCTTTTTGCTCGAAAGGATGCGCGCAATGAAGTTCGAGGACACTTTTCAACGTACCGATATGCGCGGGATCGTGTACAACGTTTCGAAATTTACCCTCACCAGTGAAGACCGTCCCCGTTTGCGGGAATTGCATTTCGGCGAGGCGAAGCAGGCTCACTATCTGGTCAGTAGCAAGGTCGTCGAAGTCTACGACAAGATGCAGGCGGGGCAGCGCCCATGCCTGATGCTGGTGGGCATTTCCAGGCCTCTGACCCGGCGACAGGGCGACGAACTCAATGCCAGTCGCAGTAAAGTCAGTCGATACGCGTCGTCCGCAGCCGGAAGCGTTGGCGGGGCCGTAGGTAGTCTGGGCGGGCCTTTCGGTGCGACGGTTGGCACTGCCGCTGCTGGCGGAGGCATGCGCATGTATGTCGAGAAAAACCTGCCGACGTACCATGCCGGCGACATACTGGTCAGCATCGAGGCGCAGGTCAGTGGGGGAATTGGCCCACAGCGTACCCTCGAATCATTGATCATCAAGGTTTGAGTGGCTGCAAAATGTCCGATTTGACTCAGATAGCCCTGCTCATGGTGGTCACTTTACTGCTCCACTGGGTGGTCAAACCTTACCCGCTGCGCAAATGGCTTGGGCTGGCGTTGATGGCCACTGGGGTCATTGGCTGCGCCACCGTTGGGGAAGGCAAGGTGCTGGGCTTTGACTTGGAGCTGCTGGCGATTTTCGCCACACCGGTGGGTTTGGGCTTTTTTCTGACCCGGCGGCGCTTCGCGGAAGAGGGCTGAGCAGGACTGTTTCCTGCCGGAGCAATCGGGCGTGGCGTTGTAGCAGCAATCCACGTAGAGCCAACCCGGTTTGCCGAGGCAAAGAAGGGCCCCGGCGTCTACCGCGCAGATGAAAAAAAGGGGCAGTAGTCTATCAGGAACCCGGTTGCTCGGCCTGCCTACCCATAGTGCGCCGTATTCAGACCCTCCACCGCCCCTGTAGGAGCGAACTTGCCCGCGAAAAGGCCCGCCCAGTCAATCCACCTCCAATGGACTCAACCCATCATCCCCAACTCAGCATCATCCATCAGCGCCTTGGCCAAGGCCCCAAGATAATGCGAAGCCCAGATCAAATGCGGCTTGTCTTCCATCAGCCCGGTAACCGTCAATTCCTGGGTATAGCCAAACAACTCCGAAGCCTGCTCCCGAGCGAACTGGCACGGAATGCCTGGCTCGATGCAGAGCAACGGCTGGGTCTGGTTTTCCCCTTGGTAGAACTTGATTTTGCCGACGGTGGATTTCTCGCTTTCCTTGGTCATCATTCTTTCTCCCTGAACGTCCAGGTGCCTGAGCTGACCCTACGCCCCAGTCTGTCGAAGGCAAGCACACGCCTACAGGCCCGGCCTCGGTTTCTCAATCATGCCGGCCTGATATGGGTCGCTGGCTTACCAGCGATGAGGCCAGCTCAGGCGAAACAGACTTGTGATTTAGCGCAGCAGCGCGGTCGCTAGGCGTTGATGGGCAACGTCGGAGCAGGGCGCATCGTGGGCAGGCAGTATCAGCGCGTGTGCAAAGGTAATCGGGAGGTAGGGCGGGTCGGGGACTATCTTCAGCATCATCGTTCTCCTAGATAGGCCGACCACCGCCTGCTGTCAAACAGAGGGTGGCAGCTGAGCATGGGTTGACAGACCGGCTAGGAGAACAATTTCCGGCGCACACAAAGGTGCCCCATGCACAGCCGCCGCAAAGGCGAAGCCATGCTGTTCAAACCTAGACGGCCTGTCAAAGCCGGTCGCCGTTTCGCGACGACCAATCGAGACTAGGGCGCAATCCAGGTCACCGCAATGGCTTGGAGGCGGCTGGGAGTATGTTTGGGAAATGGACTACAGGTAAGGGAGAAAATCTGATTCTTGCGGGGTGAGTTGCTGTTTACCACGAACGTTTGCGTCGAGCATTCTTGCTGGAGCAGGCGAAGACTCCGGCCAAAAGAGGATTTATTTTTCCGTTTCCCGCAGTGAAATCAATCTTGGACCTGTCCCCTTTACGTTCTCACGGTCAGTGTCTTTTCGTGTTCAATGTAATCACGAAGCACATCCAAAGCCAGGTAGATCGCACTCTGGCCATTGCTTTTGGCGAGGTCGGCAAGAGAGTTGGACAGGTCTTCTGGAAGGTTTAGCGATATACCGGTCATGGCAACCTCTGCGTTGGATAGTCATGGGTAGGGTATACCGGTAGACCACATCGGGAAGCGGCAGGTCGTCGCGAGATGTAGCTGCGTAGCGCTAAAGCTCTCCAGGCATGCGCCTACCAACCTTGGCCCCGATCCTGATAACCATCCCCCCGATCAACGCAGCCAGTACCGCCAGAATCGCAATCACCCAGGGCGTCCCCATCGACGTCGCAAGCAAAGCAACCAGCAGCCCCGCAGCAGGTTGCGACAGGTTGTTGAGCAAGGTAATCACGCCCACCGTCTTCCCAAAATCGGCTGTTGGGATCACCCGTTGCCGGATCGTGCGCATGTACACATTGAACATCTTGTCGAAACCCACAATCAGCAGAAAACCCACGGCATAGCCGGCAAGATTGGGGCTCACGGCGCTAATGAACGCGCCGATCAAGAGCATCGAGTAAGCAACGCCACCGAGCACGCGCAGGGGCAGTACCATCCGTGCCAGGAGGAACAGAATGGCGATGGTCACGCCGGCTCCCGCCGCTTGCAGAACTGCGTAGTCGTCCTTATCGGCGCTGAATTGCCCTAGCACCATCGCTGCCGACGTAGCCAGGGTGACCCCGACGATCAGGTTCACGCCCACCGCCAACGAGATGACCTTTTGCAACTCAGGCTGCTCACGAATATGCCGAAGCGCGATGCGAACTGGCTGCACCCAGATACCGGGCTTTTGCTCGAACATCGTCCAGCTGATATCGCTCAAACGGTGCCACAGCCACATGCAAAGGTCGGCCAGCAAGAACAACCCTCCCGTCGCCAGCACCACCCAATGCCATTGCGAAACGTCCAGCAACAGCGCCGCCACCACTGGCCCGAGTACCAAGCCGGTCTGGTCGGCGATCTGCGAGTAGGACAAGGTCTTGGTGTAGCTGTAGTGCTGGAAGATATGCGGCATCACCACTTCGCGGGCCATGATGCCTTGTGTAGTGAGTACACCGCACAATGCCGAGAGCACCACCAGCCAGGCGAGACCGCCGAAAAGCAGGTACAGCCCGGTGGCCAGTACACAGAGCAGTGCTCGGTATAGCTGGCTGATATGCAAGATTTTCATCGGCGAGTACCGGTCGCAGAGGGCTCCGCATACCGGGAAGGCGAGAAAGCGCGGTAGTGATTCGGCGAAAAAAGCCAAGCCGGACCAAGAGGCGCTATTGGTGGTTTGAAACACTACCAGTGGCACGATGAATAACAGGATCTGGTCGGCTAATCGGGACAGGAAAAGCGAGGTAAAGAAGGCGAGGTAGTCTTTGCGCATTGTCTTTTATATTTAGCCTGTCTGCTGTGAGAAGCGGCCCCTTCGCGGCGGAGTACGCGTTACTTGTAGGAGCGGGCTTGCCCGCGAAAGGGCCCGCCCAGTCAATACACCTCCAATGGACTCAACCCATCATCCCCAACTCCGCATCATCCATCAGCGCCTTGGCCAAGGCCCCCAGATAATGCGAAGCCCAGATCAAATGCGGCTTGTCTTCCATCAGCCCGGTAACCGTCAATTCCTGGACATAGCCAAACAACTCCGAAGCCTGCTCCCGAGCGAATTGGCACGGAATGCCTGGCTCGATGCAGAACAGCGGCTGTGTCTGGTTTTCCCCTTGGTAGAACTTGGTTTTGCCGACGGTGGTTTTCTCGCTTTCCTTGGTCATCATTCTTTCTCCCTGAACGTCCAGGTGCCTGAGCTGACCCTACGCCCCAGTCTGTCGAGGGCAAGCACACGCCTACAGGCCTGGCCTCGGTTTCTCAATCATGCCGGCCTGATATCGGTCGCTGGCTTGCCAGCGATGAGGCCAGCTCAGGCGAAACAGACTTTTGATTTAGCGCAGCAGTGCGGTCGCTAGGCGTTGACGGGCAACGTCGGAGCTGGACGCATCGTGGGAAGCCGGCATCAGTAGGCCGTCGAGGGGATGACGATTGTGAGGTGGATCGGGAACAGTTTTAAGCATCATGGTTTACCTGGTAAGGGCAACCACACGCCTGCTGTCAAACAGAGGGTGGCAGCTATGAATGGGTTGACAGACCGGTAGGCAAACCAAGAATCCGGCGCACATGAGTGCCCCATACACAGCTGCCATTGAGGCAAAGCCATGTGGTTTGACTAGACGGCCTGTCAAAGCCGGTCGCCGTTTCGCGACGACCACCCGAGACTAGGGCGCAATCCAGGTCACCGCAATGGCTTGGAGGCGCCTGGAAGTGTGTTTGGGAAACGCCCTACAAGTAATAGGAACAATCTGAAGGTTAGGCTCATCTGCGGTCATTTTTGCTGGTCGGCTTCGTCGTAGGGAAAGCCTGCCAGCTGGGTTATCCAATGCAGAACGACGAACCGATCACAGGGGGGGGGGGGGCGAGGCGCTAGCTGAAGCCAGCGTTCACATTGCCAGTCGGGCGTGTACAGGTCGATCTGCATGCAACATGCTGTAAATGCTTAACGTCATTTCGCGGCTGTATTACAATTGCCCGGTGTGCGGGAATCCCGTACGTTTCGCCAATGCGAACAGTGATCGAAACACCGACATTCCAGAAAAACGCTGCCAAACTCTGGACTGATGAGGAACGTGTAGCGTTCATCGATTGGATTTCGGCCAACCCGAGCGCTGGGGACGTCATCCAAGGCGCGGATGGTGCGCGAAAGGTGCGCTGGCGTCGTGCTGGTTCGGGTAAATCAGGCGGAGTAAGGGTGATTTATTTCAATCTCACCGAAGATGAAGTCGTGTTACTGATCATGGTCTATGCAAAGGCAGAACGATCCAATGTAGACCCAGCTGAAATCAGCAAGGTGGTGTGATATGCGTGACATCGATATCGAAGCCGTCGCCAAGGCCATTGAGGCAGATGCAGGCGAGGCGTTGCCTGATCTACGCCAGGCTCTAAAAGAAGCGAAAGCGGGTGCTGGTCGGGTCAGTACGCCGGAGCAGATACTGGTACGGCAGGCGCGTGAGCGTTCCGGGTTGACTCAGGCTTCCTTTGCCAAGCGTATCGACACGCCCGTCGCAACCCTTAGAGATTGGGAACAGGGGCGTTTCGTGCCGCCTGGTGGTGTACTTTGCCTGTTGCGTCTGATCGTCAAGCATCCTGAGCTTTCGCAGGAACTGGCTACTTTCTGATTCACCTGCAGCGATGCTGATGCTTATAGCCAGCCTGCTGCTTCGTTGCAGTTGATGACACATCGGAAAGACTCGTGTGCGTTATCTGGAATTCGTGCGCCAGCGATACCATCAATTGAAATAAATCCCAAAAATAGATCTGTCCCGAATGGCAGTCCCGAATGGCACTGCCAATCAAGAAGGTGGCAGCTGTGCATGGGTTGACAGACCGGAAGGAAAAAAAAGCAAAAAGAACCCGGCGCACACGAGGTGCCCCACGCACAGCCGCCATAGCAACGCATTACTTTTTTGACCTGAACAGCCTGTCAAAGCTGATCGCCGCTTTCACGACGACCAACCGAGACTAGGGCGCAATCCAGGTCACCGCAATGGCTTGGAGGCGGCTAGGAGTGTGTTTGGGAAACGCCCTACAAGTAATAGGAACAATCTGAATGTCAGGCCCCGTTTACCGTCATTTTTCCAAGCATCCGGCCATGTCAAATTGCCCTCTGCAGCTAAAGCCAGCTTCCGACCGTGCGATAGACTGTGTACGATCAGCTGAGGCTTATGCTGCCTGCCGCTCGCACCGTTAAGGAAAGGTGAAAGCATATCTGCTCCAACCCATTCGTCTCTCTCTCTTGATAGTCGGGGTTTGGCAACGCGAGCACCAAGACGCTTCGACTACAGGAGTAATCATGTCGACAAACGAACACGCCAAGCGTATGGCCAAGTCTCTGCGCGCCTCGCTTGAAGCTCGCAATCATGAGGTAACCCATTCGGTAGCGCTTGAAATGGTCGCTCAGCAGTTGGGCTACAAAGATTGGAATACCGCCTCAGCAGCGCTTCCTCATGATCTGACGGGGTCTGAAATCAAGCTGGAGAAAGCCATTCCGATACTGCGAATGTTCGATGAAGCGAAGGCGAGGGAGTTTTATCTCGATTTTCTGGGCTTCAGTGTCGAATTCGAGCATCGTTTCGAAGTGGATCTTCCTCTTTATCTAGGGCTCAGCCGGGACGGCGTGCAAATCCACCTTTCTGAGCATCATGGCGACGCAAGCCCAGGAACGACCATTTTTGTTCCCATGCAGAACATTGAGCTGTTTCGGGACGAGTTGATCGCCAAACGCTACGGTTTCGGTCGACCCGACATCGTGGAGCAGGGATGGGGAAAGCTTCTGGAGGTATACGATCCGTTTGGTAACCGTATCCGTTTCTGCCAAAGCTGATTCGAAGGGTTCCAATGGTTAACTTCCGCTTCTAGAAACAACGAGGTGCCTGTTCAGCCACATCAGGTTGAACAGGCCCATCGGTTAGCTGCCTGGCTCGATGCAGAACAGCGGCTGTGTCGGGTTCTTCCCTTGGTAGAACTTGATTTTGCCGAAGGAGGTTTTCTCGCCAGCCACACGCAGGTCTAACGCTGCGTGCTGACAATGCCCTGCTGGAGCATCGTTGCCAAAAAGACATCGATCTTATTGCGCAAGTGATCCTCCATCAGGGCCCGCAGTTTCTTACCCTCACCCTTTTTCAGGTGGACAAGCATCTGCTCATGTTCCTCGACTGCTTGCGCCCAACGTCCCTGTGTGGGGGTCAACCTCTTGCGGACATGCCGTAGTCGCGCGTTGAGGTTGTTGAACATTTCGGACAACACCTGGTTATCTGCGATCGCAAGGATTTTCAGGTGGATGGCCTGGTTCAGCTCGAAATAGGTCGCCAGGTCTTTTTGCTCATAGCTATGGCGCATGGAGGCCTGTAGCGCTTCCAGCTCTGCGATGTCTTCGCCTAACACCTTCTGGCAAGCCTGTTCACCCGACAACCCTTCCAATGCTGCGAGGAGCGTCAACATGTTTGCCGCTTCATCCAGCGTCACGCTTGCAACCTTCGCGCGGCGAGTGGGGGAGATCTCGATCAAACCTTCTCTGGCCAGGATCTTGATCGCCTCACGCAGAGGCGTCCTGGAGACCTCCAGTCGCTCACACAGGGCCCGTTCAGACAAGGGGGCTCCCGGAGACAATTCCCCGCTGATGATCTGCTGTCTCAACGCTGCGTAAGCAGCATCGTTGATGCTCGTCGCATCCACCATCTCACTCATCCGGCCTCCTTGGTGTCCCAATTTCCCGATGGGCTGAGACTCTTCTGTGTCGTCGCAAAAAAAATTCAGTGCCTGAATCGGGCAAATAACCCTGATTTTAGGCGCTTTTCAGTCTCTGCGAAACCTGTCCTGAGGCGTCATGGTGTGAGCATACCCCTTGTCAAAGATTCATGCTTGGCTATATTTGGGATTCCAAAAAACAAAAACGGTATCCCAAAAATAACAAGGTGAATGATCATGAGCGTCCCCGTGACACCGCTTCAAGACACTGCTGCCACGCCTGCCACGGTGCTGGTACAGCGTGAAGGGTCTATAGCCACCGTCATCCTCAACCGCCCTGAAAAACTAAACGCTACCACCAAGCCGATGTGGCGCCTGCTTGAGGACACGGTGCGTGCCCTGGATGCAGACGACACCATTCGCTGCGTCATCTTCCGTGGCGCAGGCATCAAGGCGTTCGGGCCGGGCAACGACATCTCTGAATTTGAAAATCATCGCAGCAGCGTGGAGAAGGCTCGCGAATATGGCCCGATCATGCATGGCGCACTGCGCGCCATCGATCAGCTTCGCCATCCTGCGGTTGCAATGATTCACGGCATTTGTGTCGGCGGCGGGCTGGGTATTGCCTCGTTGTGCGACATTCGCATCTGCGGTGAATCGAGCCGGTTCGGTGTACCGGTTAGCAAACTGGGCTTGGCCATGTCCCACGATGAAATGGCCGGTCTGATGCGCATCGCCGGGCCGGACGTAACGCTTGAGTTGCTGTTGGAGGGGCGTGTCTTTGGTGCAGCAGAGGCGTTGGAAAAACGCATCGTAAGTCGCGTCGTAGAGGATGCGCTGGTGGAGCAATCTGCAATCGAGTGCGCCCAACGGATCGCAGACGGCGCTCCGCTTGTAGCCCGCTGGCACAAGCAGTTCGTTCGCCGCAGCATGGATCGGACACCGTTGAGTGCGCAGGAGTACGACGAAGCGTTTGCCTGCTTCGGTACGGAAGATTTCCAGATCGGCTATCAGGCCTTTCTGTCCAAACGCAACCCTGTTTTCGGAGGTAAATGAGATGGCCGGCCCACTGCAAGGTATGAAGGTAATCGAGCTGTCTCACATCATGTCCGGCCCTATCTGCGGAATGATGCTCGCCGATATGGGCGCGGATGTGATCAAGGTCGAGAAAATGGATGGCGGTGATGACTGTCGACGTTTTGCGCCGATCCTCAAACACGGTGAATCTGCATCGTTCATGGTCTTGAACCGAAACAAGCGTGACATTGCGTTGAACCTCAAAACCGAGGGCGGCAAAGAGGTGTTACGGCGGATGCTCGCTGACGCAGATGTCGTGACGGAGAACTACCGCAAGGGGACGATGGAGAAGCTTGGGCTGGGTTACGACGCGTTGAAGGTGCTCAATCCAGGCCTTATTTACTGCTCGGTTTCCGGTTATGGGCGCACGGGGCCGTTTGCCGACAAAGGCGGTTTCGACTTGATCGCCCAGGGGTTGTCGGGATTGATGAGCTCGACGGGGGAGCCGGGTCAGGGGCCCATCAAAGCAGGCTCGCCAGTGGCGGACATCAATGCCGGCATTCTTGCCGCACTCGGCATCGTTGCTGCTTACTCGCACAAGCAGCGCACAGGTCTTGGGCAGGTAGTCGATACGTCGTTGCTTGAAGCGGGCTTCCAGCAGATGTATTGGCAGATCGCGAACTATTACTCGCAGGGCGTGATCTTGCCGAAGATGGGTTCGGCGAACTCTACCAGCACCCCCTATCAGGCCTTCCGTACCCAGGATGGCTGGATCAACATCGGTGCGGCCAACCAGGGCAACTACGAACGTTTGCTTCAGGTTCTGGATGCTCCTCACATCAGTGACGATCAGCGCTTTGCAACCAATCCTCTGCGTATGGCCAACCGCGATGCATTGGTCGAATTGATCACTGCCGTACTCATCACCGACACCACTGACAACTGGGTGGCCAAGCTGGATGCTGCCGGGCTGCCTGTGGGGGCGGTGTTGGATATCTCCCAGACAGTCGAGCATCCACAGATCCTCGAACGGGAAATGATCGTAGAAACCAGTCACCCCGTAACCGGGTCGAGCCGAAGCATCGCGTTGCCTATTCGTTTCTCGCAGACGCCGCGAGAAGTAACCCGTCCTTCGCCGCTCCTGGGAGAGCACACCCTGGAAATTCTCCAGCAGTACGGCTTCGACGCAGACGAAATCGCTGCATTGCGCAAGGAGGGGGCGATCCTGGAGTTGTAACTGACCGACCTCAAAAACGCGGATTAGTGAACAAGTACAAGAAAGCACTGAGGAACGCACGCATGAACAGGCTCAAACTCAAGGCCACCACCACCGTCTTGGTGATGCTGTGCCTGATGTACTTCATCACCTATGTGGATCGTGTCAACGTTAGTACCGCTGCCGGTCAGTTCAGCAAAGAGCTCGGCTTGAGCAACACCCAGCTTGGTTTCATCTTCTCGGCCTTTGCCTATCCCTATGTGATCTTCCAGTTCATCGGCGGGTGGGTGAGTGATCGCTATGGTGCACGCCGTACACTGATCGTCTGTGCCGTGATTTGGGCTGCGGCGACAACGCTCACGGGATTCGCTGGCGGGTTTGTCTCGTTGGTTCTTGCCCGACTGTTGCTGGGGCTTGGAGAAGGTGCCACGTTCCCCGCAGCGACCACCGCAATGGCGGCTTGGGTACCCAAGGACAAGCGCGGTATGGCTCAAGGTATCACCCACTCAGCCGCCCGACTCGGTAACGCTGTTGCGCCAATGATGGTCATGGCCATGATGGCTGCCTACGACTGGCGCTCCGCGTTCTATGTCCTGGGCGCCGTGAGTTTTGGCTGGTTGGTGCTGTGGTGCATGGTTTACCGGGAAAAGCCTGCTGATCATCCACGGATCACGCAAGAAGAGCTGCAGACGCTTCTTGCTCCGAAGGTGCGAGCCAAAGATGAGCCCGGAACCTGGGCGCGGCTGTACAAAAGGATGCTGCCCGTTTCGAGTGTCTACTTCTGCTACAACTGGACGCTCTGGTTGATGTTGAGCTGGATGCCGTTGTACTTCATGCACACCTTTGACCTGAACATCAAAAGTGCGGTGATCTTCACCTCTGGCGTCTTCTTTGCTGGTGTAGTGGGGGACTTGGTGGGCGGGATGGTCAGTGACCGCCTCTTCCGAAAAACCGGCAACCTCAGGGTTGCTCGCAGTTACATGGTCGCTGTTTGCATGGGCATGACGGCGCTTTCTCTGATTCCCGTGCTGACCCTCAGCGACCCGATGTATGCGTTGCTGTTCCTGGGTGCGGCAATGTTCTTCAACGAGATGACCATTGGGCCCATGTGGGCGATTCCAATGGACATCGCCACCGATAAAGCCGGTACCGCCAGCGGCATCATGAGTGGTACTGGCTTCACTGCCGCCATCGTCAGTCCGGTACTGGCCGGGTATGTGATGGATAAGACAGGCAACTGGGACATCACCTTCCTGGTGTCTATCGGCGTGATGTGTTGTGGGGTTTTGCTCACCTTCCTGATGAAACCCGAAAAAGTCTTCAAGCCAGAAATGACCGCATCGCCCAGAAAGAGTACGCGGCTCAACAGCGAGGAGAAAGTCGCCTGAGCGATCTACGCCCTGCAGCAGTGTCTGCTGGCAACACAGACTGAACGGAGGGAGAAAGTCTGATTCTTACGGGGTGAGTTGCTGCTTACCAGGAACGTTCGCGCCGAGCATTCTTGCCATGGCGGGCGGGGAAGTCTCCGCTCTGCCACAACCCACTCCCCCCCGGTCGATTGCCAAAAAAATGCAGGTGTTTGCAAGTTTTGTCTATTCAGCGCCCACCGCTGGCGCCCTAGCCTGAGTAATGGTCGAAACCTCGCACAACGCGTCGTGCGGGGAGAGCCCGATGGAAAACAACAATGATCACCATCGCTCTCAGGAGCCTGCGGAGAAAAAGCTCATGAATCCCCTGACTGCCCCTCACTCTGGAAAAGTCGTGGTCATCACAGGTGCCGCGTCCGGCATCGGCGCCGCCACTGCACGCCTCTTCGCTGCCGAGGGCGCACACGTCGTCATTGGCGATGTCGATGAAGGCGCCCGTAGCGTTGTGGCCGAGTTACCCACCCAGGGCGTCTTCGAACTCACCGACGTGACCCAGGCAGCCAGTGTCGAGAAATTGATGGAAGTGGCAGTCAAGACGTTCGGGCGGCTGGATGTACTGGTTGCCAACGCTGGAATTCCCGAGCGCAAAAGCCCCATCCATGAATTGGACCTGACCGCCTGGCAGCGTGTGATCGACATCAACCTGACCGGCGTTGCGCTGTGCAACCAATATGCGGTGCGGCACATGATCGAGCGCGGCAGTGGCGCGATCATCAACATGGGCTCGATACTGGCCCATGTCGGCCAGGCAGACAGCCATGCATACTCGGCAGCCAAGGCTGCGGTCGTTAACCTGACCCGTAGCGTGGCCCTGACCTACGCCCAGACAGGTATCCGCGTGAACTGCGTTTCACCGGGATATATCGAAACGCCATTTTTGAGCAAGTTACCCCCTGCGGTACTGTCTGCCATGGTGCAGAAGCAGCCCATCGGCAGGCTCGGGCAACCCGAGGAAGTCGCGCACGTCATTGCCTTTCTGGCGAGCGATGCCGCTTCGCTGATTACGGGATCTTGCATCAATGTCGATGGTGGCTATACCGCCATTTAGATCTATCGCCGGCCGAAGTTGCCGGGCGTATCGTCAAGCCTGTGGCAACTCTTCCCTGACCAACTCGCAAAACCGCTCCGCAGCGGGCGATAGCAACTGCCCGCGCCGGGTCACCAACCCCAACGTCCGGCTCACACTCGGCCCCACCAGTGGCACGACAGCCAACTGGCTCTGCGCCCCAATCCGCGAAACCGCCAATTGCGGCACCGCCGCGACCCCCAACCCAGCAGCAACCATATCCACCGCAGTGCGCACATGCCGAGCCTCCAGCACGGGCTTTGGCAAGTCGGTTTTACTTGCCAAGGCCAAGTCGAGCAGCATCCTGTTGCCACTGGCCTTGTTCACCGCGATATAGCGGTGCTGCTTCAATTCGGCCCAGCCCACCGATTTCCTCCGGGCCAGGGGATGATCCGCCGGGCACACCAGCACGAATCGTTCTTCGAACAGCGGTGTGAAGCTGACGTTCCCTTCTTGAGCCCCCAGGTAATTAATGCCGAAATCCGCCTCGCCACGCGTCACCAACGCCAGCGCCTCGCTCGCCCCTTCGTCCAGGATCCGAACCAGAATCTGTGGAAACTGCGCCTGGTATCGCTCAAGCACGCGGGGCAGCAGCTGATTGACGGCAGTAGGCACGCAAGCCACGGCTATCTCCCCCGTGAGCTTGCTGGCGGCGTCGGTAATGTCCAGCAAGGACTGATCGAAACCATTGACCACCTGCCGTGCCTTGAGCGCGAATGTCCGGCCATGGGCGCTCAGTTCTACCCGCCGCGTCGTTCTTTCCAGCAGGCGCAGCCCAAGATTCCCTTCCAGTTTCGAAATCCGCCTGGAGAGCGCCGACTGCGATAAATGCAGCTCCTGCGCAGCCGCGGCAAAGCTTCCCAGGTCCGCGATGGCGACGAACGCACGTAGATCGCTGATCTCCACATTCATGTGTGGCATGCAAGAGTCCTTGAGATTATTGCGATTATCATCGATTGGATTCTGCCTCAAGCTGCAGCGGTGCGCACACAACCTCTAACAACAAGCACCCTGGAGATCTGCATGAATTCGCTCAATCGCCGCAGCCTGCTCAAAGCAGGCGCCGTAGTTGCCGTGGCCACTGGCACGGAACTCTCCTTTGGCAGCCAGCCTGTCTCTTCTGCCAACACTTCGACGGCAACACCGGCCTCGCCGTCGGAGGGAAAGGACACGACCAAGACCTTGGCGAGATTCCTGGTGCAGGCAAAGTTCGACGACCTGCCGCCCAACGTGCGCAAGCAAGGCGTCAGGACGCTGTTCAACTGGGTCGGCGTGGCCGTAGGCGGTTCGCGACACGAAACGGTGGATCGCGCGGTGCGTGCATTGAAGCCGTTTTCCGGCCCGGAGCAGGCGAGCCTGCTGGGGCGCAGCGAGCGCTTCGATATCATGAATGCAGCGTTTCTCAATGGCGTGGCCGGGCATATCTTCGATTACGACGACACCCACCTGAAAACCATCATCCATCCTGCAGGGCCCGTGGCAGCCGCGATCCTGGCGCTGTCGCAATACCAGGTCGTGAGCGGCAAGGACTTTCTCAACGCGCTGGTCCCTGGCGTGGAGAGCGAATGCCGGATCGGCAACTCCGTCTACCCCGAACACTATGATGTGGGCTGGCATATCACCGGCACTGCTGGTGTATTCGGGGCCGCCGCAGCGGTGGGCAAACTGCTGGGGCTGAACGAGCAGCAGATGGTCTGGGCCCTGGGCTTGGCTGCCTCGCAACCGGTCGGGCTGCGCGAGTCGTTTGGCTCGATGAACAAAAGCTTCAACCCGGGCCGCGCCGCCAGCAACGGCTTGTTCGCGGCGCTGCTTGCCGCGCAGAACTTCACCAGCTCCGACCAGATGATCGAAGCGAAACGAGGCTGGGGCTACACCATCAGCACCAAGCAGGACTTCGCGCAGATCACCGATGGGCTCGGGACTCGATACGAAGCCGCGCTGAACACGTACAAGCCTTTCGCCTGCGGCATCGTCATCCATCCGGCAATCGATGCCGCCATCCAGCTGCGTGATCAGTACGACCTCAAGCCGGAGCAGATCGCCGAGGTGCGGCTGAAGGTTCATCCTCTGGTACTGGAGCTGACCGGCAAGAAGACGCCGCAAATCGGCCTGGAAGGGAAATTCAGTGTCTATCACTCCGTGGCGGTTGCCTTGGTGCAAGGTGCCGCCGGGGAGCGCCAGTACAGCGACCAGGCGGTCCGGGATGCCACGGTGGTGGCGCTGCGCGACAAGGTCAGTGCGACGATCGACCCTGCGATCAAACCCGAACAGGTCGACATGACCGTAGTGCTGAAGGATGGCCGTCAATTGCACAAGTACATCGAGCATGCCATCGGCAGCCTGGAAGTTCCCATGACCGATCAACAGCTGGAGGCGAAGTTCAGCGACTTGGCGGTGGGTGTGCTGCCAGACGATCAGGCGCGGCGGTTGATCGATCTGTGCTGGAAGGTCGAGCAATTGGACAGCGTGGCCATTCTTGCTCAGACCGCTGCTTCTTCGAGGGCTGCTTCCTGACGTCACGCGTCAGGCACGGCCCCCAGGTGACATCCAGGCTGCTAATTGATTCCACTGAGTGAACGCCGAGCCGCTTGGGTAGTCCCACGCTGTATCGCCGGTTGGATATGGCGAGCCCTATGCGAAGGAGGAGCAAGACGATGGACAGCTACCACGTCGTTCAAACCGCAGATGGATGGGAACTGAAAAAAGAAGGTGCGCAGCGGGCCTCGAAGCGCGCTGCGACCAAGCAGGAACTGGTGGGCGCGCTGGGTGCGTTCTTCGAGGGTAAAACCGCCTCGGTGAAAATTCACCGAGTCGATGGCACCTTCGAGGAAGAGCGCACCTACCCGCGATCCGCCGATCCGAAGCGCTCCAAGGGGTGATAGCCGTTTCCGACGCTGGATTATCGACTCGCGCGCGCCTGCAGATATAGCCAATCTCCGGGTGTTTCTTTGCGCCGTGCCCGCCTTCAGTTCGCTTCGCGCACAGCACTCAGAAATGCCTGGGTCCGCTCCTGCTGTGGGTTCTCGTAGATCTGCGCCGGCGTGCCTTGCTCATGGATCTGCCCCTTGTAGAAGAAGCACACCCGATCGGCGAACTCGCGGGCGAAGCCCATCTGGTGAGTGACCATCAACATGGTCAGGTTGTGCTCGCTGCCCAGTCGGCGGATCACGTTGAGCACCTCCCCACAGAGCTCCGGATCGAGCGCCGACGTCACTTCATCGAACAGCATCACCTTGGGCCGCATCGCCAGCGCCCGGGCAATCGCGACGCGTTGTTGCTGGCCACCGGACAGTTGCGAGGGGTAATGCTCGAACTTGTTGCCCAGCCCGACCATTTCCAGCAATTCGGCCGCCCGCTCGCGGGCCTCTTGGGGTTTGACGCCCAGCACCTGCACGGGCGCCTCGATCACATTCTGCAGGGCAGTCATGTGCGGAAAAAGATTGAAGCTCTGGAACACCATGCCGATCTTCGCCCGTACCTTGCGTACATGGCGCTCGTTGGCGGTGACCATCGCGCCGTTGCGTCCAGGCATGTGGGTGAGCGAGTCCCCGTCGACCTCGATCATGCCCTGGTCGATGCCTTCCAGGGTCATCAGGACCCGCAGCAACGTGGATTTGCCCGAGCCGCTGGGGCCGATGATGGCGACTTTTTCGCCGGGCGCGACGTTGAGGTTGAGGCCATCGAGCACGGTGAAGCTGCCGTAGCGCTTGGTCACGTCCTTGAAACTGACGATCGGTTGGGCAATGGCCGGTGTGGGCATGCTGGCGTCCCGCGGCAAAGGGGTGGTGGCAGTGGCGAGGTGGGTCACAGGCGCAATCATCAGCGAAGCTCCAGGCGCAGTTCGAGGCGCCGAACGAGGTAGGCCAGAGCGATGCTCAAGACCAGGAAGAACAGACCGACCAGGGTGATCGGCTCGAGGTAGCGGAAACTCTCGGAGCCGACATTCTTGGCCTGCTGCATGATTTCGACCACGGTGATGGCCGACAGCACGGGAGTGTCCTTGAGCATGGCGATCAGGTAGTTGCCCAGCGGCGGCAGGATCGGCCGGATCGCCTGGGGCAGGATGACCGCGCGATAGGCGGTCCAGGGCGCGAAGTTCAGGGCTACCACGGCTTCCCACTGGCTGCGCGCCACCGAATCCAGGCCGCCCCGGTAGACCTCGGCCAGGTAGCAGGCATAGTGCACGCCAATACCGATGATGCCGGCCTGCATGGCGGTCATGTTGACCCCGTAGTTGGGTAGTACGTAGTAGAGGAAATACACCTGGATCAGCAGCGGCGTGCTGCGGATGAACTCGATCACCAACGCCACCGGCCATGACAACCAGGCGTGGCGGCTGCGCCGGGCGATGGCCAGGAACAGCCCCAGCACCACGGCGATCGCGAAGCCCACCAAGGTGATGCCCAGGGTTTTCAGCGATGCCTGCAGCAAGGCAGGAAGGATCTGCGCAACGTAGTTCCAGTCCCAGAAATTCATGACAGGCTCCCCCGCAGGCGGCCACGGCTCAGGCGGCGCTCGACCCTGCGCATGAGGAAGTTGATGACCTGGGCCAGGACGAAGTACAGCAGCAGGGTGAGGCTGAAGATCTCCAGTGTCTGGAAGGTCGCCTGGTCAAGCTGGCGGGCCCGGAAGCTCAGGTCCGATAAGGTGATGAGCGACACCAGGGAGGTGTTTTTCAACAACTCGATGAGCAGGTTGGTGCCGGGCGCGATCGCAGCCAGCAATGCCTGGGGCAGGATGATCCGCCGAAAACGCGTGGTCGCCGGCATGTTCAGAGCGGTGCACGCCTCGTATTGGCCCTTGGCCACCGAGCTGATGGCGCCGCGCATCACTTCGGCGCCATAGGCACCGATGTGCAGCCCGAGGCCGACGATGGCCACGGTGTAGGCACTGAGTTCGAGGTTGAACGGCGGCAATGGCAGGACGAAGAACAGCCAGAACAACTGCACCAGCAGCGACGTGCCACGAAACAGCTCGATATAGGCCACGCACAGCCAGCTCAAGGGTCGCCATGACGAACGCCGGCCCAGGGCTGCGAGGATAGCGGCGACGATGGCCAGCAACGAGCCGAAGAAGGTGACCTGGATCGTGACCCAGGCGCCCTGCAGTAACAACGGTATCAATTCACCCATGGTTCGACCTGAATAATCGCATTACACAGGGAATGGCATGGCAAGTGCCATGCCACCTCGATTCACTGCTGGGCACAGAGCTCGGCGGCGGTCTTGTCGGTGACGTTGGAGCGGTCGAAGCCGAATGGCGCGACGGCCTTGAGGTGCTCCTCGCTGCCCAGCCACTTTTTCATCTCGGCATTGACGGCATCGCGCAGGGCTTTGTCCTCGGGGCGGAAGGCCAGGGCGCCGTAGCCGGTGTGGGACGGGTCGTCGGTGAAGTCACTGATCGCCTCGACCTTCTCGCCACCTTTGCTGGCCAGGCCCTTCATGGTCAGTTGGGTGCCGACGGCAGCGTCGGCGCGGCCGGCACGCACGGCCTGCAACTGGGCAGTGGTATCCGGTACCTGGAGGATCTGCGCGTCCTTGACGCCCGAGTCGCGGGCATAGGCGAGGTTGACCGTGCCTGCCATGATCGCCAGCTTCACGTCCGGGTTCTTGGCGATGTCGGCGTAGCTGTGCAGGTTCTTCGGGTTGCCCTGGGCGACCAGCAGGGTATCGGGCAGGGCGTATTGCGGGTCGGTGAAAATCACCTGCTTGCAGCGTGCCGGGGTGATGTACATGCCGGCGGCGATCACATCGAAGCGCCCGGCACGCAGGCCGGGGATCAGCGAGCCCCATTCGGTGAGCACGCCGTCGACCTGCTTGATGCCCATCTTCTCGAAGATGATCTTGGCGATTTCCGGCGATTCACCGGTGACCCGGCCATCGGTCTCGGTATAGGCGAAAGGGGTCTCGTTGGCATAGCCGATGCGAATGCGGCTGTTGTCCTTGATTTGCTCCAGGCTGGCGGCCTGGGCGCTGGCGAACACCGCGAAGGTGGTGCAGGCGATCAGCAGGCGCTGGAACGGACGTTTAGCGGGGGACGGCTGGCTCATCAATGAATCTCCTGTTTCTTATAAAAACCGTCGGTAACGGCTCTGTGTTAGGAGGCAGTGGAGCAAAACAGCGGAGCAGGGTGGCCGACCGTGCTTTTGTTCGGAATGTCGACCTTGGACGGAGCATACAAAAGCTGAAACGACGATGGGATTGCACTAGGACAATTGCCTGGGCGGTCTGCTGAGGCGATGCTGTCGGTCGGCCCCGTGAGTGAAGTGAACATCATGCACAGTTGGAAGGCAGCCCTCGATGCGGCGCGCATCGGTCAATCCAAGTACAAGACCCTGGTTCAGGTTGTGACCGCGGAGATCGAGCGTGGCGTGCTGGTGCACGACCAGCGCCTGCCGCCACAGCGGCAAGTGGCCGATGCCCTGGGCATCAGCGTACAAACCGTGACCAATGCCTACAAGGAATTGGAGCGCCAGGGCCTGGTCCGCTGCGAGATTGGCCGGGGCAGCTTCGTCAGTCGGCGCATGAGCGACCGCGTGTCGGATGACATCATCGACCTGCCCGAGCGTACCCTCGTCGACTTCTCCATTACCCGCATCCTTCACACCCAGGCGCACGAACGCATCTGGCGCGACACCTGCGCGGAGCTGGCGCAGGAAGAAGAGCAGCCGTGGATCCATGCCTATCGGCCGATTGCCGGTTTCGAGAGCCATCGCGAAGCGGCGGTACGCTGGCTCAGTGGCTTGGGCATGCCGGTCGAACGCGACGATGTGCTGGTGACCAACGGCGCCGCCCATGCCATTTTCCTGGCCTTGGCCTCGCTGGCCGGGCCAGACGATGTGGTGCTGTGCGAGGGCCTGACCGACCATGGCGTGATCGGTAATTCCCAGGTGCTCGGCTTTACCCTCAAGGGCCTGGAGATGGACCGCGAGGGCATCGATCCCGAGCATTTCGAGGACATCTGCAGCAATGAGCGGGTGACCGCCCTGGTGTGCACGCCCAACCTCAACAACCCGACCGTGAGCCTGATGCCCGACAGCCGGCGGCAAGACATCGCGAACATTGCCCGGCGCTTCGGGGTGCACATCATCGAGGACGACGTCTACGGGCCGCTGCTTGGCGGCCGCCATGCCCGACCATTGAGTACGTATGCACCGGAGTTGTCGTTCTATTGCACCAGCATGACCAAATCGGTGCTCACCGGCCTGCGCGTGGGCTACCTGGCCATGCCCAAACGCCTGGCGCTGCGAACCGAAAGCATTTTGCGGGTCAACAGCTGGATGGCCACGCCACTGGTTGCGGAGATCGCCTCGCGCTGGATCAACGATGGGCGTGCGATGGAGCTGGTGGAACTGCAGCGCACGTTGCTCGGGGAGCGTCAGGCACTGTTGCGTGAGTACCTTGGAGACTCTATCCGCGGCCAGCATGCCCATGCCTTGGGAGCGTGGCTGAACATTCCCGAACGCTGGGAAGTGGACAGCCTGGTGCGTGCCTTGCGCCGCCGGGATATCGCGGTGACGCCGCCCGAACCGTTCCTGGTACGCGGTACGCCACGCCCGCGGGCGGTGCGTTTGTGCGTGGGGGCCGAATGTTCCGAGGCCAAGCTGCGCCAGGCGCTGGGCGACATGCGCGAGTTGTTTGGGCAGTATCCGCAGATCCACGAGCTTTGATCCGGTCGCACCGGCCTCTCATAGAACAAACATAACTCATTGATTTAGCAAGGATCTGTGGGAGCGGGCTTGTCCCGCGAACACCGGCGAAGCCGGTGCCATCCACCTCGCCGCCCCATTCGCGGGACAAGTCGGGGCGCCGAACCGTCGCGAACAGGCCGGTACCGGCAAAAAACAAAATCTCTGGCAAATTGCCCTAGTACATTCATCGTGACAATTTTCGCCTCATACACTCGGCCCAACGTCAGGTCACTCGTTGGGTCCCGGTCATGCCAGCGCTTTCGCTTCACGATCTCTACCTCGCCCGTCAGCGTATCCACGGCCTTGTGCGTCGCACGCCGCTGGAGCTGTCGCCCAGCCTGTCACGGCACCTGGGCACGCCGGTCTACCTGAAACTCGAAGCGCTGCAGACCACCGGCAGCTTCAAGCTGCGCGGCGCCAGCAATGCCATCGCTGCACTGAGCCCGGCGCAACGCTCGCGTGGCGTGGTCACCGCCTCCACCGGCAATCACGGCCGGGCAGTGGCTCACGCTGCCGCGCAACTGGGGGTGAAGGCGACCGTATTCCTCTCGCAGCTGGTGCCGAGCAACAAGGTCCAGGCCATTCGCGACCTTGGCGCCGAGGTCTGCATCAATGGCCACTCGCAGGATGACGCCCAGCAGGCCGCGCAACAGCATGCCGACACACACGGCGCGGCATCCATACCCCCTTTCGATCACCCCGGTGTCATTGCCGGCCAAGGCACCCTGGGCCTGGAAATCCTCGAGCAGTTGCCCGAGGTCGAGCAGGTGTTGATCCCACTTTCCGGGGGCGGTCTGTTCGCCGGCGTGGCGCTGGCGCTGAAAAGCATCAACCCGGCGATCACCGCCCATGGCATCAGCATGCAACGCGGAGCGGCGATGCACGCCAGCCTGCAGGCCGGCAGCCCGACCGAGGTCGTGGAGCTGCCGACGCTGGCCGATTCGCTCGGCGGCGGTATCGGCTTGAACAACCAATACACCTTGCCCATGACGCAACGCCATCTCGACCAGTTGCATCTGCTGTGCGAAGCGTCGATCGCCAACGGCATGCGCCATGCCTACCAGCATGAGCGACTGGTGCTGGAGGGTGCCGGCGCGGTTGGCATCGCCGCACTGCTCGATGGCCTGGTCGAAGCCCGTGGGCCGGTCGTGGTGGTGGTCAGCGGGCGCAATGTCGATAGCGCCCAGCACCTGCGCGTTCTCAACGGCGGCGACGCCTGAGTCTTCTGGTTTCCTTCATTGGAGGTATTCGAATGCCCGCCATCACCTTGCTCAGCGAAGCCGACCTGCGCAGTTGCATCACCCTCGACCAGCCTGCGCTCGATGCCGTCGAACAGGCCTTTGCCCTGCTCGCCACGGCCAAGGTGGCGATGCCGCCGATCCTGCGCCTGGACGTGCCTGAGCACAACGGCGAAGTGGATGTGAAAACGGCTTACCTGCCGGGCCTGGAGCGCTTCGCGATCAAGGTCAGCCCGGGTTTTTTCGATAACCCCAAGCTCGGCCTGCCCAGCCTCAACGGCATGATGATGTTGCTGTCGGCACGCACCGGTCTGCTCGATGCGCTGCTGCTCGACAATGGTTATCTCACGGCCGTGCGCACTGCCGCGGCTGGCGCGGTCGCCGCGCGTTGGCTGTCGCGCGAGGACAGCCGCTGCGTGGCGCTGATCGGCAGCGGTGAACAGGCCCGTCTGCAACTGCAGGCGCTGCGCCTGGTGCGGCCGATCGAACAGGTGAAGGTCTGGGGGCGCGATGCGGCAAAGGCTGCCGGATTGGCTGACGATCTCGGGCGCGACGGGCGTTTGCACATACAGGTGTGCGGCAGCGTCGACGAAGCGATGCAGGGCGTCGATATCGCCATCACCTGCACCGCCAGCCGCGAGCCGCTGATCCAGCCGCGACACCTGCAGCCCGGCTTGCATATCACCGCCATGGGCGCGGATGCCGAGCACAAGAATGAGATCGCGCCGCAGGCCCTGGCCCAGGTCGACCGCTATGTCGCCGACCGCCTGAGCCAGACCCGCGTGCTGGGCGAACTGCACCACGCACTGCGCGCCGGCGTGGTCGACGAGGCAGCCAACCATTGCGAACTGGGCCAGGTCATCGCTGGCCTGCAGCCAGGTCGCGAGCGCGCCGAGGCGGTCACCTTGTGCGACCTGACCGGCACCGGCGCCCAGGACACCGCCATCGCCAACCTGGCCTTCGAACGTGCCGTCGCCGCCAACAAAGGCCTGGCGTTCAGCAGCTGAGACTTTTTCCGATCCAATCACAAGAAGGGCATCCGTATGTCACAGACAGTGGTCAACCTGCCGTTCAGCCGGCAGGAATACGCCCAGCGCCTGGCCAAGACCCGCGCCGCCATGCAGGCGCAGGGGCTGGAGCTGTTGCTGGTCACCGATCCATCGAACATGGCCTGGCTCACCGGCTATGACGGCTGGTCGTTCTACGTCCACCAGTGCGTGCTGCTGGCGCTCGATGGCGAGCCGATCTGGTACGGCCGCGGGCAGGATGCCAACGGCGCCAAGCGCACGGTGTTCATGCAACACGACAATATCGTCGGCTACCCGGACATCTACGTGCAGTCGCGCGAACGTCATCCAATGGACTACCTGTGCCAGGAAGTCATCCTGGCCAAGGGCTGGGGTGGCCTGCGCATCGGCGTGGAAATGGACAACTACTATTTTAGCGCCGCGGCCTATCAGTCACTGTGCCAGCATCTGCCACAGGCGCGTTTCAGCGATGCTGCAGGCCTGGTCAATTGGCAGCGGGCAGTGAAGTCGCCGCAGGAAATCGAATACATGCGCATCGCCGCCCGCATCGTCGAAAAGATGCACGCGGGCATCCTCGAACGGATCGAGCCGGGCATGCGCAAGAACGAGCTGGTGGCCGAGATCTACCGCAGTGGCATCCTCGGGGTCGATGGCCATGGCGGCGACTATCCGGCCATCGTGCCATTGCTGCCGACCGGCGCCGATGCCAGCGCGCCGCACCTGACCTGGGACGACTCGCCCTTCACCCGGGGTGCCGGGACATTCTTCGAGATCGCCGGTTGCTACAAACGCTACCACTGCCCGCTGTCGCGCACGGTGTATCTGGGCAAGCCGCCGCAGCATTTTCTCGAAGGGGAGAAGGCCGTGGTCGAAGGCATTGCTGCCGGTCTCGATGCCGCCCGGCCAGGCAACACCACTGGCGATATCGCCCGCGCATTCTTCGGTGTGCTGGAGAAGTTCGGCATTCACAAGGACAGCCGCTGTGGCTACCCGATCGGCATCAGCTACCCGCCAGACTGGGGCGAACGCACCATGAGCCTGCGCCCGAGCGACACCAGCGTGTTGCAACCGGGCATGACCTTCCACTTCATGCCGGGGCTGTGGATGGACGACTGGGGCCTGGAAATCACCGAAAGCATCCTCATCACCGAGACCGGGGTCCAGACCCTGTGCAACGTGCCGCGCCAACTGTTCGTCAAGGACTGAACCATGAACGCAATCGCACAGGCCACCAGCGCGCTGGCCAACCCGATCAGTTGCAACCTGGATTTCGACCAGGACGGCGTGCAGCATGGTTTTCTCAAGCTGCCGTACTCGCGTGACGACTCGGCCTGGGGCGCGGTGATGATCCCGTTGACCGTGGTCAGGAACGGCATCGGGCCTACCGCCCTGCTGACCGGCGGTAACCACGGTGACGAATACGAAGGTCCGGTGGCGCTGAGCAAGCTGGCCCAGCAACTGCAGGCCGGGGAGGTGACGGGGCGGGTGATCATCGTGCCGTTCATGAACACGCCGGCGTTCCATGCCGGTACCCGCACCTCGCCGATCGACAAGGGCAACCTCAACCGCAGTTTCCCCGGTCGGCCCGATGGCAGCGTGACGGAAAAGATCGCCGACTATTTCCGGCGCACCTTGCTGCCACTCGCCGATATCGTGCTGGACATTCATTCCGGTGGCCGAACCCTTGATTTCCTGCCGTTCGCCGCCTGCCATGTGCTGCCTGACAAGGCCCAGCAGGCCCGCTGCGAGGCCGGCATGCGGGCCTTCGCCGCGCCCTACAGCATGCGCATGCTCGAATTGGACGCGCAGGCCATGTACGACACCGCGGCCGAAGCGCAGGGCAAGGTGTTCGTCACCACCGAGCTCGGCGGCGGCGGGACCTCCACGGCGAAAAGCGTGGCCCTCGCCGAACGCGGGGTGCGCAACCTGCTGATCCATGCCGGCATCCTCGCCGGCCAGATGCAGCCAGGTGAGTCGGTACTGCTCGACATGCCCGATGGCGATTGCTTCATCGCCAGCGAGCACGACGGCCTGCTGGAGATGTGCCGCGACCTGGGCGAGTCGGTCAGCCAGGGCGAAGTGATTGCGCGCATCCATGATATCCGCCGCACCGGCAGTGCCCCGGTTGAATACCGCGCCCGGCGCAGCGGCCTGCTCGCGGCCCGGCACTTCCCCGGGCTGGTGCAGTGCGGCGACACCCTGGCGGTGATCGCCGACGTGCTGGCCTGACCTGCGGGCTCAGCCGCGTCACCACGACAAAGAGGTATGGAGAACAGTCATGTCACACCACTACCCATTCAATAGCCTGTGCCATGTCGACGGCCAATGGCTGCACAGCCACAGCGGCAACAGCATCGCGGTGCACAACCCGGCCACTCGCCAGGTCATCGGCCATGTACCGCTGCTCGACCATGAACAGATCGTCGACGCAGTGGATGCCGCCGAGCGGGCGTTCCCGGCATGGCGCCAGCGCAGCCTGGACGACCGTGCGGCAATGCTGCGGCGCTGGGCCGAATTGATGATCGAGCACCAGGCGTCACTGGCGCGCATCCTGAGCGAGGAACAGGGCAAGCCGCTGGCCGAGGCGCGCGGTGAAATCGCCTACGCGGCCAGTTTCATTCCCTGGTTCGCCGAGGAGGCCAGGCGCCTGAATGGCCAGACCATCGCCAGCCATATCCCAGGCGCCCAGCTCAGCACGCTGAAGGAGCCGGTGGGTGTCTGCGCGTTGCTGACCCCGTGGAATTTCCCCAGCGCGATGATCACCCGCAAGGCCGCTGCGGCGCTCGCTGCCGGTTGCACGGTGGTGGTCAAGCCGGCGCATGAAACGCCGTTTTCGGCGCTGGCCCTGGCCAAGTTGGCAGAGGATGCAGGGTTCCCGCCGGGGGTGTTCAACGTGGTCATCGGCGAGCCCCAGATGACCATGGAAACCCTGGTGCGCGATAGCCGCGTGCGCGCGGTCAGCTTCACTGGCTCGACCCGCGTCGGCAAGCTGGTGCTGCAGGCTGCGGCGCAGGATGTGAAGAAGGTGGCGCTGGAGCTGGGCGGCAATGCGCCCTTCATCGTCTGCGCCGACGCCGATCTTGAACTGGCGGTACGCGTCGCCGTGGCGGCCAAGTTCCAGACATCCGGCCAGGATTGCTGCGCGGCCAACCGGATCATGGTGCAGCGGCCATTGTACGAGGCGTTCCTGACGCGGTTCGCCGAGGCCGTAAGAGCGCTGAAAGTCGGCCCGGCGATGGTCGATGGCGATGAGACGGCAGCCGAGGTCGGCCCCTTGATGCATCAGGCGGCCTTCGATGCCACCCAGGCGCGGGTCGCCAACGCATTGCAGCTCGGTGCCCGGCGCTTGGCCGGTGGCGAGGGCCATGCCCTGGGCGGTTGGTTCTTCCAGCCGACGGTGCTGGCCGATGTCACCCCGGCGATGCGCATCTACCAGGAAGAAAACTTCGCGCCCATCGCCGGGGTCATGCCGTTCGATACGTTGGAGCAGGCCATCGCCATGGCCAACGACACCGAGTACGGCCTGGCGGCGTACATCGTCGGCAACCGCCTGGATGTCGTCCACCCCCTGGTGCGCCGACTCGATCACGCGATGGTGGCCATCAACGGCGTCAAGTTCACCGGCCATCCCATTCCATTCGGCGGCATGAAGGCCTCGGGCCTGGGCCGCGAGGGTGGCAGCGAGGGCTTCGAGCCCTTCGTCGAAACCAAATACGTTTGCCTGCACCACCACGGTCAGTTCTAAGGAGCCTTCGTCATGAGCCAAGATTTCAGCCAGCTGTTCGAACAGGACCGCGCCCACTTCATGCACCCCTCGACCCATGCCCACGATCACGCCAGCGGCGCGCTCAAGGGCAGGATCATCACCGGTGCCGAAGGGATCCGCCTGCGTGACCATGAAGGTCGTGAACTGATCGACGCTTTCGCCGGGCTGTACTGCGTCAACATCGGTTACGGTCGTACCGAGGTCGCCGATGCGATCCACCGCCAGGCCCAGGAGCTGGCCTACTACCACACCTACGTCGGCCACTCGACCGAGGCGATCATCGAGCTGTCCAGGCGCATCATCGACTGGGCGCCAGCCGGCATGAAGAAGGTCTATTACGGGCTGTCGGGCTCCGATGCCAACGAGACCCAGGTCAAGCTGGTGCGTTACTACAACAATATCCTCGGTCGCCCGCGCAAGAAGAAGATCATTTCCCGCGACCGCGGCTATCACGGCTCCGGCATCATGACCGGCAGCCTGACCGGGCTGCCCAGTTTCCACCAGCATTTCGACTTGCCGGTGGAAGGGGTCAAGCACACGGTCTGTCCGCATTGGTACCGGCAAGCCCCGGCAGGCATGGACGAGCAGGCCTTCGTGCAGTACTGCGCCGACGCGCTGGAGCAGTTGATCCTCGCCGAGGGCCCGGACACCGTGGCCGCCTTCATCGGCGAACCGCTCATGGGGACGGGTGGCATCATCGTTCCGCCCAAAGGTTACTGGAAGGCGATCCAGGCCGTGCTCGAGCGCTACGATGTGCTGTTGATCGCCGACGAGGTAGTGTGTGCTTTCGGTCGGCTGGGCTCGAAGATGGGCAGCCAGCGCTATGACATCCGCCCGGACCTGATCACCACGGCCAAAGGCCTGACCAGCGCCTACGCGCCGCTTTCAGCGGTGATCGTCGGCGAGAAGGTGTGGAACGTGATCGAGGAGGGCTCGCAGAAAGCCGGGCCGATGGGCCATGGCTGGACCTATTCCGGGCACCCGATTTGCGCCGCTGCGGCGCTGGCCAACCTGGACATCCTCGAGCGGGAAAACCTCACCGATAACGCCGAAGTGGTGGGCGGTTACTTGAACCTGCGCATGCGCGAGACGCTCGAAGGCCATCCGCTGGTCGGTGAGGTGCGTGGCGACGGCATGCTCTGCGCGGTCGAGTTCATGGCCGAGCGCGAGGCGCGCACGCCATTCGATCCGGCGCTCAAGGTCGGACCGCAGGTATCGGCGGCGTGCCTGGAACGCGGCATGGTCGCCCGGGCGATGCCACATGGCGACATCCTCGGTTTTGCACCGCCGTTGGTGCTCGACCATAAGGACGCTGACCGCATCGTTGCTATCACCAAGGCGGCGGTCGATGAGGTAGCTGACAAGCTGCTCTGACCTCGATGGGCGTGTGTCTGGGCGGGCCTCTTCGCGGACAAGCCCGCTCCTGCAAAGGTCAACGCCGAACCTGTAGGAGCGGGTTTACCCGCGAAGAGGCCGGCCCAGACAACAACGTATCTGGATCAGCTCCAAACACTCGCGCTTACGTTGCTTAGAAGGACGCCGTGAGGCTGGTGTAGATGGCCCTGCCGTGCTGGTTGTAAGACGCAGCACCTGCCGCGCTGGCATTGCCCTTGCGAAACAGGCGTTTGTCAAATAGGTTGCTGACCCCGGCCCCCAGCCGAATGTGCTCGTTGAGCGTGTAGCCCAGGTTGAGTCCGACCAGGCTGTAGCTGCCGAGCGACTGGGAGTTCACGCCGCCGGTTGCCTCGGAGCGAGTGGTGGCGTTGGTTGGCGGCTTCTGGCGCCCATAACTGGTCACGCTGAGCTGGGAGGACAGCTCCGGTGTCAGCTGCCAGTCAAGCATGGAGTTGAGGGTGTATTTGGGAATCAGCGACAGCGGGTTGCCGTTGTCCTTGTTCTTCGATTCGATCATCCAGGTCGCGTTGTTCGACCAGGTCAAGTTATCGGCCAGCGGTATCTGCAGCGTGCCCTCGATACCTTGGGTCACCGCCTTCTTGGCATTGGCCCACTGGTACACCTCGTAGCTACCGGCGTCGGCCACCGAGTCAGTGAGGTCAACGGTGATCTTGTTGCGGTAGTCGTTGCGAAAGTACGTCAAGCCAGCCACCCAGCTGTCATGCCTGAACTCCACACCCAGCTCTTTGTTGATGCTGATTTCAGGGTCCAGGTGCGCGTTGCCAAGAATGTAGCAGCCGCTCGTGCCACCCATGGAGCAGCCGTTGCCGTTGCTGACCAGCATGTAGTTGGGGTTGATCTGGTACAGGTTGGGCGCCTTGAAAGCGCGGGCGATGCCGGCCTTGAAGGTGTAGTCATCCCAGAAACGCTGCGAGAAGTTCAGGCTCGGCGACCAGTTGGGGCCGAAGTCCTGATGATCGTCCATGCGCACCCCAGGGGTGAGCATGGTGCCCTCTGCCAGTTCGATATTGTCCTCGACGAACAGTGAGCCTATCGTCGCGCCGACCGCGCTGTCGCGTACACCATCGGTAGCGTTGGGCAGTGGGTTGCTGCTGGAGGCGGTTGCACTCAAGGATGCGGGGTCATTGAGCTCCTGGCGCGTCCACTCGCCTCCCACCGTCAAGGTTTGCGGCAGCACGGTGGCCATGGGCAGGTTGAATTCGCCATGGGCGAGCCAGTTCTTCAATTCGCTGGTGGTGAACGTGTCGGAATTGATAAGGCCTTCGGCACCTCCGCCCAATCCCTCGTTCAACCGACGGTTGCGGGTGTTTTCATATTGGACGAAAAACTTGCTGGTGCCGAAATCCCAATCGCCATTGTGGGTGATCGAGTAGGTTTCCCGGTACATCTTGTTGGTTTCGCGACCCAGGTAGTTGCCTGCCAGCTTGTTGGAGGTGTCGACGTTGCCCTGACTCTCGCCTGCATACAGATTTCCTTGGCGGCTGAAGGACGTCTCGAATTCCAGCGACTGGCGATCATCGAGCTGCCAGGTCAGCAACCCGTTGACGTCCTTGTTACGCACACCTTCGGCGCCGGCCGGCAACTTGTTGCTGCCGGCCTGGTGACCTTCGTTGATGTCGAAGTCGTCGTTATCGGTGGTGCTCATATTGCCGTAGAGCCGGTAGTGAAGGGTCTCGGTCAGGGGCCGCTGAGGCTGAAGTTGGCGCGTTTGGTGGCCCCCTCGTCGTGGTGCGTGGGCACGTTGGTGTACAGCGACAACATGCCATGGGTCTGGTTGTCGGGCCGTTTGGTGAGGATATTGATCACGCCACCTGAGGCACCATTGCCATAGCGGGCCGCCGCCGGGCCGCGGATCACCTCGATGCGCTCGACCTGCTCGGCCGGCACCCAGTTGGTGTCGCCACGGGTGTCGCGGTCGCCGGTAACGCTGTAGCGAATGGAGTTACGCGAGGTGACGGGTTTTCCGTCGATCAGGATCAGGGTGTTCTCCGGCCCCATGCCACGGATGTCGATCTGGCGGTTGTTGCCGTGCACGCCGGTTGCACTGTTTCCCGTCAGGTTCACGCCAGGCATCTTGCGGATGATGTCCGAAAGGTCGTTGACCGGCGGCGACTTCTGGATGTCCTGGGCGGTGATGATCGACACGCCGGGCATCTGCTTGGATTCTTCCTCGGCAGTGGCGATTACCTGGCTGGCGTCCAGGGTAAGGGCGGCTTCCTCGGTCGGGGCAGGCAGCACGATCAGCCGGTCGCCCTGCACCTGGCCAACCAGCCCGGTGCCGCTCAGCAGCCTGGCGAGCGCCTGTTCGGTGTTGGCACTGCCGCTGACCCCAGGGCTGGTCCGTTGGGCGACCAGTTCGCTGGTGACCATCAGGCGCAGCCCGGCCTGCTCTGCGAACCGGTTGAGCGCCTGGCCGAGAGGGCCAGGCGCTACCGTGAACTGGCGCGCGGCCGATTGGGTGGGCTGGGCGGCCCACAGTGGGCCACTGACGCTGGCGGCAAGGCTGCCACTGATAGCCAGATACAACCCGCCGCGACGAAACAACTGCTGCATGTTTATCCCCTTTGCACTCGACGATGAGCCGTCGGTTGCGGCTCTCAAAGGGGATACACGACGGTGTCCCGGAAGCTGACAGCACGGATCCAAATTTTTTCAATGATGACCCTGGGAGATCGGTTCAATGCGCGTCAGCCATGGCCATTGACGAATACGTACCGGTAGCACTTGCTCAAGCCAACGCAACTGCGCATCGGCATCGTTGGTCGGCAGCGAGCCGGTCACCGGCAGAGCACGCAGGTGGGGGTCGCTGACCCAGATCAGTCCCCTGTGGTAACGCCCAAGGGTTTCGAGCACTTCGCCCAGTGGTTCGCCATCGAACACCAGGCGATCGCGTCGCCAGGCGGTGAGGGCTTCGACGTCGACCGGATGTGGCGTGCCCATTTGTCCGTTGGCGTAGTCCAGCGCCTGGCCCTGGTCGACCTGTTGCGATTTCCCTCCTGCGGTCATTTCGACCTGGTGCTCAGTGACGACCAGACGAACTCCTTTGCCATCGCTGCGTGTGTCGAAGCCAGTGCCCAGCGCTCGCATGCGCACACCGGCCGACTCGACATCGAACGGGTGAGCGGGGTCGGCCCCGACCTGTACATGGAGTTCTCCGCTGTACAGGCGCACCAGACGAAGCTCGCCAGTCAGACGGATGTCCACCCGAGTGCCCGGCGCAAGCGTGAGGGTCGAGCCGTCAGGCAGGTGAAGCTCGCGGCGTTCACCTGGGCCGGTGCGCTGATCGGCCAGCCAACCCTGCTCCTGAGCCTGGTGCAGGCTACTGACGCCGAGCATCGCGGCGATGCCAAGCATCAGGATTGGCAGGCCCCGCCGACGAGGGCGGCGCAGGCTGGTGCCGAGGCTTTCCCACAGCGTCTCGGCGGCCAGCGCGGCGCTGTGATGCGCCGGGGATTGTTCGCTCCAGGCCAGGTAGCGGTCCCATCGGTCGGCATTGGGCCTGCCGTCGTGCAGGTCCACCAGCCACTGCAGTGCTTGTTCCTGAAGGTCGGGCAGAGGCTGGTCCAGCAGGGTTTGGTCAACGGGCATGTCGGTTCTCTGTCACGCCAGGCGACGGACGCAGTGGCGCAGACCGCGCATGATGTATTTGCTGACCATGCTGGGCGACACCCCGAGGCGTTCGGCGATGGCGGCGTGGCCAAGGCCGTCCATGCGGTTGAGCAAAAGTGCCTGGCGGCAGTTACTCGGTAGTTCGTCCAACGCCTCGCGCAGCAGTTCAAGTTGACGGCGCAGTTCCAGTAACTGTTCGGGGTTGGGTCTTGGGTCTAGCAACTCGTTTTCGACATCCTGCAGAGCACTATGCTCGCCGACGCGTTTGCGTCGGCGGACCACATCGATAACCAGATTGCGTAACAGACGCATGAGGAAAAATTTCGGTTGAGCAATGCTGGCATCGCCCATGCCGGCATAGCGGACGAAAGTGTCCTGTGCCAGATCCGCCGCCAGTTCGCGATCGCCCAGACGGCGGTAGGCAATGTGCTGCAGGTCGCGATGGTACAGGCGGAACAGCTGGTCCAGGTTGGTGGGCACGGTGGCGCTCCAGAGCGGATGATTCCGAAGGCGCGCAGAATAGATTTATTGAGAATTATTCGCAATATGTCTTTGCCATTTGCTGATATCAATCTTCCAAGTGCCGGGCTGTAGGCTGCAACCTTGGGCATTTCCTACCCACCAACGACATGACTGTTACTGCATCGCTTCCCATCCGCTGACCGACCACGAAGACTAATTTCCCCCCGCCTCACCCGTCACTGTTCCTATGAAAACGACCGCTTGTACAACACGCGGCCGTTCCCCAAGCATGGATCTGAGGACCGATACAGCGATGGCCACTACCTTCGAGCGCCCGACTTCCCTGGCTCACGCACTGATGCGGCACGCCGCCCGGCAGCCGGAGGCGCCCGCCCTGCGTTTTCTCGATGGGCATAGTGACGACGGGCTACTGCTCAGCTACGGGCAACTGGACGCCCGCGCCCGCGCCATCGCTGCGGCCATCGCGCAGCGCACCGGCCGTGGCGAGCGGGCGCTGCTGTTGCTGCCCAGCGGCCCGGACTACGTGGCCGGGTTCTTCGCCTGCCTGTACACCGGGGTCATCGCGGTGCCGGCCTATCCGCCAGAATCCATGCGCCCGCAGCACCTGGAGCGGCTGGTGTCGATCATCGACGACGCCGAACCGAGCGTGATCCTCACCACCGCCGAACTGTTGCCGACGCTGCGCGATTCCGGCCTGGCCATGCCGGGGCTGCTGGCAGTGGACGAAATCCAGGACGCACCGCCCTTTGCCGGCGAATTGCCGCAACCGCAAGACATCGCCTTCCTGCAATACACCTCCGGTTCCACCTCCACGCCCAAGGGCGTGCAGGTCAGCCACGGCAACCTCGAAGCCAATGCCTGGTTGATTCGCCAGGGCTATGGCATCGACGACGGCGAAGTCATCGTCAGCTGGCTGCCGCTCTACCATGACATGGGCCTGATCGGCGGCCTGTTGCAGGGCATCTACAGCGGCGTGATGGTGGTGCTGATGTCGCCGCAGTACTTCCTCGAACGCCCCCTGCGCTGGCTGGATGCGATCAGCCGCTTCGGCGGCACCATCAGTGGCGGCCCCGACTTCGCCTACCGGCTTTGCCACGAACGCATCGCCCAGAGCAAGCTGGCGGGCCTCGATCTGAGCCGCTGGCGCGTAGCGTTTTCCGGTGCCGAACTGATTCGCCAGGACAGCCTCGACGACTTTGCCGCACGCTTCGTGAGTTGCGGTTTCGAGCCAAAGGCCTTCCTCGCCAGCTATGGCCTGGCCGAGGCCACCTTGTTCGTGTCCGGCAGCCGGCCGGGGCAGGGCATCGATGCCTTGCAGCTGGATGCCGAAGCCCTGGCCGCCAATCGCGCAGTGCCCGGCATAGGCGCGCAGCTGCTGAGCTGCGGCTGGCCGCAGCCCGAGCATGAAGTGCAGATCCTCGATCCGCTGACCCAGAGCGTGCTGGCCGACGGCGAAGTCGGCGAAATCTGCAGCACCGGCCCCAGCGTCGCCCAGGGCTATTGGCGCAACCCCGAGGCCAGCGCCCGTGCCTTCGTGGTGCGCAACGGCCAGACCTGGTTGCGCACCGGTGACCTGGGCTTCATGCACGCAGGCCAGTTGTACGTCAGTGGCCGCCTCAAGGACATGCTGATCATCCGCGGCCAGAACCTCTACCCGCAGGACATCGAGCGCACCGTCGAAACCCGCATCGAAGCCGTGCGCAAGGGCAGGGTGGCGGTGTTCGCCCTGCAGCACGAGGGCGCGGAATCCTTCGGTATCGCCGCCGAAGTCGGGCGGCGGGCGCAGAAGCAACAGCCCCTTGAGCAACTGATCGAGCAGGTACGGGCACAGGTGGCAGACGTTCACCGGGAAACCCCGGCGGTGGTCCTCTTGCTTGAGCCCGGCAGCCTGCCGAAGACCTCCAGCGGCAAGTTGCAACGTTCGGCCTGCGCGGCGCAATGGCGCGACGGCAGCCTGGCATGTGTGGCCCACTGGCAGGCCGGCCAGGCCAGCACCGTCAGCGCTCCCGTTGCGCAGGATTTGCCCGCGCAGGTGCACAACCTGTGGCGTGAAACCCTCAAGCTAGACGCGCTGGAGCCCGGCGCCAGTTTCTTCAGCCAGGGCGGCAACTCGATCCAGGCCATCCAGATGATCGCCGAGCTGCGCGACGAACTGGGCATCGACCTGTCCCTGCGCACCCTGTACGAAGCCCCGACCCTGGAAGCGTTCACAGCCCAGGTGCAGGCTCTGGCCCGCGGCGAGCAACCCGAGCCACCGATCGCTCGGGTACCCGGCCAGCCGGTGCCGCTGAGCGCCGCCCAGAGCCGCCTGTGGTTCCTCTGGCAGTTGCAGCCAAATAGCGCTGCCTACAACGTCCCCGGCGGCCTGCGCCTGCGTGGCGAGTTGGATCGCGCAGCCCTGGAGCGCGCTTTCCAGGCGCTGGTACAGCGCCACGAAGCCCTGCGCAGCTACTTCTTCGAAGAAGATGGCGTGGCGTTGCAACAGATCGCGGACACTGCCGATTTCTCCGTGTACCACGATGACCTGCGCGACGTGGCTCCGGACCAGCGCGGGGCACTCGCCCAAGCCATCGTCTCCCAGGAGGCGTCCACTCCGTTCGACCTGCAAGAGGGCGCGCTGCTGCGCGTACGCCTGGTACAGGTCGACGAGCAGGACCACCTGCTGCTGGTGACCGTGCATCACATCGTCGCCGACGGTTGGTCGTTCGCCATTGTGCTGGACGAGTTCGCACGCCTGTACGCCGACGCCGGGGCGACGTTGCCAGCGCTGCCGATCAACCATGGCGATTACCTGGCCTGGCTGCACGCCCGCGTCACCGACCAGGCGCCATCGCTGGCCTACTGGCAGGCGCAACTGGGTGGCGAGCGCGAGGCCTTGGTGCTGCCCCTGGATCACGCCCGCAGCCTGACTCCCTCGGCCGCACGACGCCTGAGCGTGAACCTGCCAGCCAAGCTTTGCGAGCAAGTGGCGGCCACGGCCAAGGCCCAAGGTGTCAGTACCTTCATGCTGATGCTGGCCGCCTATCAGGTGCTGTTGCACCGCTACACGGGCCAGACCGACATCCGTGTCGGCGTGCCCAGCGCCACCCGCGAACACCGCCACGCCCAAGGCCTGGTGGGCTTTTTCATCAACACCCAGGTGCTGCGCAGCGAGGTCGATGGCCGCGCCGGCTTCGACGCGCTGCTGGCCAGTGTGCGGTCCACGGTGCTGGACGCGCACGCCCATCAGGTACTGGACTACGAACAGGTCAGCGCCGCCCTGGGTGACGCTGCCGGTTTCGAGGTGATGTTCAACCACCTGCAACGCGACAGCAGCGCCCTGCGCCGTCTGCCCGGGTTGTTCGCCGAAGAGCTGCCGTGGCATAGCCGCGAGGCCAAGTTCGACCTGCAGTTGCACAGCGAGCAGGACACCCAGGGCCGCCTGCGGGTGTCCTTCGACTACGCCGAGGCGCTGTTCGAGGCAAGCACCATCCAGCGTCTTTGCGGGCATTTCGTGACCCTGCTGGAGCAGCTGTGCGCCGAACCTCGCCAGCCAGTCGGCGATATCGTCATGCTGGATGAGCGCCAGTTGGCCCAGCAACAGGCCTGGGGCAGCAACCCCGGTGCCGAGGTGGACTGGCTGTTGCCGGCACGCCTGGCCCAGCAAGCGGCCAAGCGCCCAACCCAGACTGCCGTGATGGCTGGCGACCAGGCGCTGACCTACGCCGACCTGGACCGGGCGGCCAACGCCCTGGCCCTGCGCCTTCGTGAGCAGGGCGTTGGCCCGGAAGTGCGCGTCGGCCTGCTGGGCGAGCGTTCCCTGGCCACGATGGTCGCCCTCGTGGCCATCGCCAAGGCCGGCGGTGTGTACGTGCCGCTGGACCCCGACTACCCCGAGCAACGTCTGCGGTTCATGCTCCAGGACAGCGGCATTGTGTTGCTGCTGGGTCAGCAAGCCTTGCTCGATCGCTTCGCCGGGCAAACCGGCTTCGCCACCTTGGCCCTCGATGGCGTGGCCAGTGGCCCGGGCGTCAGCGAGGGGCCAGCGTCGAACCTGCACCCGGACAACCTCGCCTACGTGATCTACACCTCCGGTTCCACCGGCCAGCCCAAGGGCGTGGGTGTCAGCCATGCCGCCCTGGCCGAGCGCCTGGCGTGGATGCAGCGCGAGTACGGCATCGACGAACGTGACGTGCTGCTGCAAAAAGCTTCGCTTAGTTTCGACGTATCGCTCTGGGAGTGCTTCCTGCCGCTGATCGCCGGCAGCCGTCTGGCCCTGGCCGGCGAAGGCGATCATCGCGACCCGCGGCGCCTGGTGGCCTTGGTCCGCGAGCATGGCGTGACGGTGCTGCACTTCGTGCCGCCGTTGCTGCAACTGTTCATCGAAGAGCCCGAGGTGGAGCAATGCAGCAGCCTGCGCCAACTGTTCAGCGGCGGTGAAACGCTGCCGGCCGACGTGTGTCGTCGCGTCCAGCAGCGCCTGCCTGGCGTGGCCCTGCACAACCGTTACGGCCCGACCGAAAGCGCCATCAACATCACCCACTGGCCATGTGCCGACGCCGAAGCCGGTGCGCGCGTGCCCATTGGCCGCCCGCTGAGCAATGCCGTGGTGCAGGTCCGCGACGCTGGCTGGCACGTCGCGCCTGCCGGTGCTCAGGGTGAACTGCTGCTGGGCGGCAATGCCCTGGCCCGTGGCTACCTGGGGCAACCGGGCCTGACCGCGGCGCGCTTCCTGCCCGCCGAAGGTGGCGGGCGCCTGTACCGCAGTGGCGACCTGGCGCGTTGGCGCCACGACGGTGCCCTGGAGTACCTGGGGCGTGTGGATGAGCAGGTCAAGCTGCGCGGCGTGCGCATCGAGATCGAGGAAATCCGCAACCTCCTGCTGGAGCAGCCGGGCGTGCGTCAGGCCGCCGTGGTGCTGGGCGAGGGCGCCGGCGGCGGTCAACTGCTGGGCTACCTGGTGCTCGAAGGCGAGGAGCCGCCAGCGGCGCTGGCCGCGCGCATGCGCGATGCGCTGCTGCAACGCCTGCCCGAAGCGATGGTGCCCGCGCACTTCCTGCGCCTGGCTGCGTTGCCACTGGGGCCCACTGGCAAGCTCGACCGCCGCGCCTTGCCGCAGCCGGATGTCAGCCTGCGCGAGTACCGCGCCCCGCGCGATGCCTGCGAACGTGAACTGGCGGCCATCTGGGCGCAGGTACTGGAGGTGGAGCGCGTCGGCCTGGACGATGATTTCTTCGCCCTGGGCGGCCACTCGCTGTTGGCTACCCGCATCGTCTCCCGCGCCCGTCAGGCCCTGGGCGTGGACCTGCCGCTGCGCAGCCTGTTCGAGTCGCGCCGGCTGGAAGCCTTTGCTGCCTGGGTGGCCCGCGCCAAGGCCGAAGGCCAGGTGGATCAACAGGGCGCCATCGCCCTGGTCGACCGTCGGCAGCGCGTGGCGCTGTCATATTCGCAGCAGCGCATGTGGTTCCTCTGGCAGCTCGACCCACAAAGCCCTGCCTACAACGTTGGCGGCATGGCGCGTTTGCGCGGCGCGCTGCACGTGGACAGCTTCGAGCGTGCCCTGCAAGCCTTGATTCACCGGCATGAAAGCCTGCGCACCACGTTCCCGTCCGAGGACGGCAAGCCCTGGCAGCAGGTTTCCAGTCGCTCCGATGTGGCCATGCAATGGCTGGACATCAGCGCCCAGGCCCCGGCCGAGCGCGAAGCGAGCATCGCCCGACTGGCCGACGAACAGGCCCATGCTCCTTTCGACCTCGAGCGCGGCCCGCTGTTGCGGGTGTGCCTGGTCAAGAGCGGCGAAAGCGAGCACCACCTGCTGCTGACCCTGCACCACATCGTCACCGAAGGCTGGGCCATGGATATCTTCGCCCGCGAACTGGGCGCCCTGTACGAGGCCTTCGTCGACGACCGCGAATCGCCTCTGGCGCCGCTGCCGGTGCAATACCTGGACTACAGCGCCTGGCACCGTGGCTGGCTGGAAGGCGGCGAGATGCAGCGTCAGCTCGATTACTGGCGTGCGCAGCTGGGGGGTGAGCAACCTCTCCTGGCACTGCCCAGCGACCGCCCGCGTCCGGCAGTGCAGAGCCACCATGGCGAACTGTATCGCTTCGACCTCGATGAGCGACTGGCCCAGCAGGTGAGCCGTTTCAACAGCGAGCGCGGTCTCACCCTGTTCATGACCATGACCGCCGCGCTGTCGGTGCTGCTGTACCGCTACAGCGGCCAGGACGACCTGCGCATCGGGGTGCCGCTGGCCAACCGCATCCGCCCGGAAAGCGAAGGGCTGATCGGTGCGTTCCTCAACACCCAGGTGCTGCGCATCCGCCCCCATGGGCAGATGAGCGTCGACGAGCTGCTGGCCCAGGTCCGGCAAGTCGCCGTCGACGGCCAGTCGCACCAGGACATCCCGTTCGATCACCTGGTCGAAGCCTTGCAACCCGAGCGAAGCGCTGCCTGGAACCCGTTGTTCCAGGTGATGTGCAACGTGCAGCGCTGGGAGTTCCAGCAGCAGCGCGAGCTGGCGGGTGGGGTGAAGGTGGACTACCTGGTCAACGACGCCCGTGCGACCAAGTTCGACCTCAACCTGGAGGTCACCGACTTCGACGAACAGCTGCGCTGCTGCCTGACGTACAGTACCGACCTGTTCGATGAGGCGCGTATCGCCATCATGGCCGAGCACTGGCAGCAACTGCTGCGCGCCATGCTCGCCGACCCGCAGCAAGCCTTGAGCGAACTGCCGCTGCTGGCCGAGCACGAACGCCTGGCGCTGCTCGCCGCAGGTCGCGGCGATGCGCCGGTGGTCCAGGCAGAAAGCGTCCATGGGTTGTTCCAGCGCCAGGCGCTGGCGACCCCGAACGGCCTGGCAGTGACCTGTGCCGGTCGCTCCCTGAGCTATGCCCAGCTCAATGCCCAGGCCAACCGCTTGGCCCATCGCCTGATCGAACTGGGCGTCGGCCCAGAGGTTCGCGTGGGCCTGGCCCTACGGCGCTCGGTGGACCTGGTGGTGGGCCTGCTGGCCATCCTCAAGGCGGGTGGCGCCTACGTCCCGTTGGATCCCGAGTACCCCAACGAACGCCTGCGCTACATGATCGAGGACAGCGGCGTTGCCGTGCTGCTGGGTCATGACGAACTGCTGCAACAGGGGGCGCTGCCGGCCGATGTCCAGGCCTGGAGCCTGGAGCAGGATCTCGCCGCGCTGGCGGCTTATCCCGACGCCAACCCGGTCGAGCGCTCTGCGCCTGGGCACCTGGCGTACATGATCTACACCTCCGGCTCCACCGGCTTGCCCAAGGGCGTGGCCGTGGACCAAGGCCCGTTGGCCATGCACTGCCTGGCGGTGGGCAAACTGTTCGGCACCACACCGGCCGATTGCGAACTGCATTTCTATTCCATCAACTTCGACGCCGCCAGCGAGCGCCTGCTGGTGCCGCTGCTGTTCGGCGCCCATGTGGTACTGCGCGAACAGGGCCAGTGGGACGCAGAGGCCATCTGCGCGCTGATCCGCACCCACGGCATCAACGTGCTGGGCTTCACCCCCAGCTATGGCGGCCAACTGGCGCAGTGGTTGAGCAGCCGCGACGAACGCCTGCCGGTACGCCTGTGCATCACCGGTGGCGAGGCGCTGACCCCGGAGCATGTGCACGCCCTGCGTGCAACGTTCGCCCCGCAAACCCTGTTCAACGCCTACGGCCCGACCGAGACCGTGGTCATGCCGACTGCCTGCGCCGTGGCCGACATGCTGGCCGAAGATGTGGTCAACGTACCCATCGGCCGGGTGGTCGGTGCTCGCCAGCTGCACGTGCTGGATGCCGACCTGGCGCAGGTGCCCGCTGGCGCCACCGGTGAGCTGTACGTCGGTGGCCAGGGCCTTGCCCGTGGCTACCATGGCCGCGCCGGGCTGAACGCCGAACGCTTCGTCGCCGACCCCTTCGATACCGCTGGCGGTGGCCGCCTGTACCGTACTGGCGACCTGGTGCGCCAGCGCGGCGATGGTCAGTTGGAATACCTGGGCCGCATCGATCATCAGGTCAAGGTACGGGGTTTCCGCATCGAACTGGGCGAAATCGAAGCGCGCCTGCAGGCTCACGACAAGGTGCGCGAAGCCGTGGTGCTGGCCGTCGACGGGCCGTCGGGCAAGCAACTGGCAGGCTACCTGCTGGCAGCAGCCGATCTGGACCTGGAGCAGGTGCGTGCGCACCTGCACGCCGGCCTGCCCGAGCACATGGTGCCCGCGCACCTGATGGTGCTCGAGCGATTCCCCCTGACCGCCAACGGCAAGCTCGACCGACGTGCCTTGCCCGCCCCGGACTTCAGCGCCAGCCAGCACAGCTATGCCGCGCCGGGCAGCGAGGTCGAGCGCGGCCTGGTGGAGGTCTGGCAGGGCGTGCTGGGCGCCGCCCGAGTGGGTATCGACGACAACTTCTTCGCCTTGGGCGGCGACTCGATCCTGTCCATCCAGGTGGTCAGCCGCGCCCGTCAGGCGGGTATCCACTTCACCGCCAAGGACCTGTTCCAGCACCAGACCGTGCGCACCCTGGCCGCAGTTGCCAGCCAGAGCCAGCAGGTCAGCATCGACCAAGGCCCGGTCACCGGGGCCAGTGCGCTGACGCCGATCCAGCATTGGTTCTTCGACCAGGACCTGGTGACACCGCAGCATTGGAACCAGTCGTTGCTGCTGGGCGCCGAACAGCCTTTGCAGGCCGAGCTGCTGGAGCAGGCCCTGCAAGCGCTGGTCAGCCATCACGATGCCCTGCGCCTGCGTTTCGCCGCCGATGACGACGGCCAGTGGCAGGCCCACTACGCGGCCATCGATGCGGGCCAAGCACTGCTTTGGCAGCGCCAGGCCGACACCGCCGAACAGCGTCTGGCAGTGTTCGAGCAGGCCCAGCGCAGCCTTGACCTGCACCAGGGGCCGCTGCTGCGCGGCGTACTGGTACCGGGCGATCAGCCGCGCCTGTTGCTGGCGATCCACCACCTGGTGGTCGATGGCGTGTCCTGGCGCGTGCTGCTCGAAGACCTGCAAACGGCCTACCGCCAGTTGGAACAGGGCCAGGCCATCGAGCTCCCGGTCAAGACCAGTGCGGTGCGCGATTGGGCCCAACGCCTGGGCGCCTACGCCACCGGCGAGTCTCTGCGCGAGGAACTGGGCTGGTGGCAAGGCCAGTTGCGCAGTGCGCCAATCGACCTGCCGCGGGATTTCACCGGCAATCCCAACCTGGAGCGTGACGCCCGCAGCGTCAGCCTCACCCTGGGCGCCGAGGCCACTCGCCAGTTGCTGCAAGAGGCGCCGCTGGCCTACCGCGCGCGGGTCGAAGACCTGCTGCTCACCGCCCTGGCCCAGACGCTGTGCGCCTGGACCGGTCAACCGTCGGCCTTGGTGCAACTGGAAGGCCACGGCCGTGAAGCGCTGTTCGACGAGTTGGACCTGAGCCGCAGCGTGGGTTGGTTCACCAGCGCCTATCCGCTGCAGCTGACCCCGGCCAGCGCCCTCGGCGACAGCCTCAAGGCCATCAAGGAACAACTGCGTGATGTCCCGCACAAGGGCCTGGGCCACGGCGTACTGCGTTACCTGGCCGACCCTGTGAGCCGTTCTGCCATGGCGGCCTTGCCCGAGGCGCGCATCACCTTCAACTACCTGGGCCAGTTCGACCAGGGCTTCGCCGACGGCGCCTTGTTCCGCCCGCTGTCCGAGGCCGGTGGCGCGCAGCACAGCGGTGACGCCGCCCTTGCCAACTGGCTGAGCGTCGACGGCCAGGTGTACGGCGGCGAGCTGACCCTGCGCTGGACCTACAGCGACCAGCTGTTCCGCCCCGAGACCATCGAGCAACTGGCGCAGACCTACCAGCGCACCCTGCACGCCCTGATCGAGCATTGCCTGCAACCCGAGGCCGGTGGCATCACGCCGTCGGACTTCCCCTTGGCGCGGCTCGACCAGGCCCAGCTCGACGCCTTGCCGCTGGCCTCCAGCGCCATCGAGGACGTGTTCCCGCTGACGCCGATGCAGGAAGGGTTGCTGTTGCACACGCTGCTGGAGCCCGGCACCGGCATCTACTTCATGCAGGACCGCTACAGCATCGACAGTGCGCTGGACGTCGAGCGCTTCGACCGCGCCTGGCGCGCCGTGGTGGCCCGCCATGAAGCCCTGCGCGCCTCGTTCTGCTGGAACACCGGCGAGCAGATGCTGCAGATCATCCACCGCGGTGACGGCGATGGGGTCGAGTTCCTGGATTGGAGCGCGTTGCCTGCCGACCAGCATGAAGCGCGTTTGCAGGCCATGCTGGAGCGTGAGCGCCTGGCTGGCTTCGAGTTGCTCGAGCGCCCACCCCTGCACCTGCGCCTGATTCGCCTGGCGCCGGAGCAGCACTGGTTCATCATGAGCAATCACCACATCCTCATCGACGCCTGGTGCCGGTCGATCATGATGGGCGACTTCCTGGCCATCTACACAGCCTTGGAGCAGGGCAGCGAAGCCCGCCTGGCGACACCGCCGCGCTATCGCGAATTCATCGCCTGGCTGCACCATCAAGGGCTGGAGACCTCGCAACAGTACTGGCGCCAGACCTTGGCCGGTTTTGCCCGTCCAACTTACATCCCCAGCGACCGGCCAATCCTCCACGACAACGGCGGCATGCTGGTGGGCGACCTGCACAGCCGCCTGTTGCCCGAGCAGGGGGCACGGTTGCGCGAGCTGGCACAGGCCCACCAGTTGACCGTCAACACCTTCGCCCAGGCGGCCTGGGCGCTGGTGCTGCGCCGCTACAGCGGCGAGCGCGACGTGCTGTTCGGCGTTACCGTGGCCGGTCGCCCGGCCAGCCTGCCGCAGATGCAGCAATGCGTCGGCTTGTTCATCAACAGCATCCCGCTGCGCGTGGGCATGCCGGCCCCCGGCGAGAAGCTCAGCGTGCGCCAGTGGCTGCAGCAGCTGTTCGAGCGCAACCTGGCGCTGCGCGAGCATGAGCACCTGCCGCTGGTGAGCATCCAGGAGTGCAGTGAGCTGCCCAAGGGCCAGGCGCTGTTCGACAGCTTGTTCGTGTTCGAGAATGCCCCGGTGGACGCCACCGTGCTCGAAGGCGCCGAAGGCCTGAACGCCAAGTCCGGCTCTGGCCGAACCCACACCAACTATCCGCTGACCGTGGTCTGCTACCCCGGTGACGACCTGGGCCTGCACCTGTCCTACGATCGTCGATTCTTCGAGGTGGCGACCATCGAGCGCCTGCTGGCTGATTTCCAGCGCCTGCTGCTGGCCTTGGCCGATGGCTTCGAGGGCGACCTGGATGCCTTGCCGCTGTTGGCCGAGGACGAGCGCCGGTCGGTCCTTCTGGACTGCAACCAGAGCGCCCGCGAGTACCCGCTGCAACAGGGCTACGTGCCGCTGTTCGAAGCCCGTGTGGCCGCTCACCCCGAGCGCATCGCCGCCGCCTGCCTGGATGAGCAGTGGCGCTACGCCGAGCTGGACCGCTACGCCAATCGCCTGGGCCACGCCCTGCTGGCGGCCGGCTTGCAGCCCGACTCGCCGGTTGCGCTGTTGGCCGAGCGCGGCCTGCCGCTGCTGGGCATGATCGTCGGCACCCTGAAAGCCGGTGCGGGCTACCTGCCGCTGGACCCTGCGCACCCGCACCAACGCCTGGCGGGCATCGTCCAGCGCAGCTGCGCACCGGTGCTGGTGTGCAGCGCCGAGTGCGAGGCGCAGGCCCGCTTGCTGCTCGATGAGCTTGGAGACGCGGCTGTGCGTCCGCGGCTGTTGGTCTGGGACCAGGTGCAAGCCGGGGAGGGTAGCGATACCGCGCCGGGTATCGGCGTCAGCGGCCAGCACCTGGCCTATGTGATCTACACCTCCGGCTCTACCGGTGTGCCCAAGGGCGTGGCCGTGCATCAGGCCGGCATGCTCAACAACCAGCTGAGCAAGGTGCCTTACCTGGCGCTGGACGAGCACGACGTGATCGCCCAGACCGCTTCCCAGAGCTTCGACATCTCCGTGTGGCAGTTCCTCACCGCTGCCCTGTGCGGGGCACGGGTGCAGATCGTGCCGGACGCCATCGCCCACGACCCGGCGGCGTTGCTCGGGCATGTCCGCGACACCGGCATCACCGTGCTGGAAAGCGTGCCGTCGTTGATCCAGGGCCTGCTGGCCGAACCAGCCGGCGCACTGGACGGCCTGCGCTGGATGTTGCCCACCGGCGAAGCCATGCCCCCGGCCCTGGCGCGCCAGTGGCTGCAGACCTACCCGGCGGTGCCGCTGGTGAACGCCTACGGGCCGGCCGAGTGCAGCGACGACGTGGCGCTGTTCAAGGTCGACGAAGCCTCCGCCGCCGGCAGCTACCTGCCGATCGGCACCCCGACCGACAACAACCTGCTGTACCTGCTGGGCGATGACCTGTCGCCCGTGCCGCTGCTGGCCGACGCCGAACTGTTCATCGCCGGCACCGGTGTTGGCCGAGGCTACCTGGCGGATCCTGCGCGCACTGCTGCAAGCTTCCTGCCCAACCCCTTCGGCGCCCCAGGCGAGCGCCTGTACCGCACTGGCGACCTGGCGCGGCGGCGGGTCGACGGGGTGCTGGAGTATGTCGGCCGGGTCGACCACCAGGTGAAGATCCGTGGCTATCGCATCGAACTGGGCGAAATCGAAGCGCGCCTGCGCGAGCTGCCCCAGGTCCGCGACGCTGCCGTGGCCGCCCAGCAGGCTGCGACCGGGCACTACCTGGTGGGCTACGTGGTGGGCTGCGAGGACTGGCAGGCCATCAAGCAACACCTGGCCCAGACCCTGCCCGAGTACATGGTGCCGCGCCATTGGCAGGCCATGCAGCAGTTGCCGCTCAACGCCAACGGCAAGCTCGACCGCAAGGCCTTGCCGGCCCTGGCGTTCGGCACGGCGCTGCATTACCAGGCACCGTCCAGCGACCTGGAGCGCACCCTGGCCGAGATCTGGGCCCAGGTGCTGGGCACCGAGCGGGTGGGCGTCACCGACAACTTCTTCGACCTCGGCGGGCACTCGCTGCTTGCCACCCAGATCGCCTCGCGGGTGCAGCAGGCGCTGCAGCGCACGGTGCCGCTGCGGGCGATGTTCGAGTGCAGCACGGTGCAGGAGCTGGCAGCGCACATCGAGGCATTGGACGGCAGCGCACTGGACGAGCAGAAGGTCAGCCGTATCGATGACCTGATGGCGCGTCTGGAGGCGCTGTGAGGCTGACTGACTGTTTCAACGAACCGGGCGCCGGAGCGCCCGGGCACTCCCTCGGCTTTTTATCTTTTCTCTCAGGAGCACAGCAATGAGCACAGTGTTGGCCGAAAAACCTGGCATCGATGACGTCGTGGAAAAGGACTACCAGTTCGAGGACAACCCGATCCTGGCGCGTCAGAAACTGCAAGAGTCCAATGCCCGTAGCTATCCGCGTCGTATTCCGCTGGCGCTCAAGCGCGGCCGTGGCATCCACGTCGAAGACGTCGAGGGTCGCACCTTCATCGACTGCCTGGCCGGTGCTGGCACCTTGGCCTTGGGCCACAACCACCCTGTGGTGATCGACGCGATCCGTCAGGTGCTGGACGACGAGTTGCCGCTGCACACGCTGGACCTGAGCACCCCGGTCAAGGACCGTTTCGTCCAGGACCTGTTCGCGGTGCTGCCTCCGGCCTTCGTCAAGGATGCGAAGATCCAGTTCACCGGCCCTACCGGCACCGATGCCGTGGAAGCGGCCCTGAAGCTGGTGCGCATCGCCACCGGCCGCAGTACCGTCATCGCCTTCCAGGGCGGCTACCACGGCATGAGCCAGGGCGCCTTGAGCCTGATGGGCAACCTCAAGGCCAAGACGCCCCTCGGTGCGCTGCTCAGCCAGGGCGTGCAGTTCATGCCGTTCCCCTACGACTACCGCTGCCCGTTCGGCCTGGGTGGCCAGCAGGGCGTGGAGGTGAACCTGCGTTACCTGGACAACCTGCTCAACGATCCGGAGAGCGGTGTGCAGCCTCCTGCAGCGGTGATCGTCGAGGTGGTGCAGGGCGAGGGCGGTGTGGTCCCGGCGGCGGATGCGTGGCTGCGTGGCGTGCGTGAAATCACCGCACGCGCTGGCGTGGCCATGATCGTCGACGAAATCCAGACCGGCTTTGGGCGTACCGGCAAGCTGTTCGCCTTCGAGCATGCCCATATCGTTCCTGATGTGGTGGTGCTGTCCAAGGCCATCGGCGGCAGCCTGCCGCTGTCGGTGATGGTCTACCGCGACTGGCTCGACACCTGGCAACCCGGCGCCCACGCCGGCACTTTCCGCGGTAACCAGATGGCCATGGCCGCAGGCTCCGCGGTGATCCGCCATATCGAATCGCAGCGACTGGTCGATCACGCTGCCGACATGGGCCGGCGCCTGTACGAGCATCTGTCGGGCCTGCAACGCCACAACCCGCAACTGGGCGATGTGCGTGGGCGCGGGCTGATGTTGGGCGTCGAGGTCGTCGACCCCAACGGCACGCCTGACGCGCTGGGCCATCCTCCAGCGGACCCGGCGCTGGCCAGCCGCATTCAGCGTGAATGCCTCAAGCGTGGGATGATCATCGAGTTGGGCGGGCGTCATGGCAGCGTGGTGAGGTTCTTGCCGCCGTTGATCATCACGGCGCAACAGATCGACGAGGTGGCGGGGATTTTTGAACGGGCGGTAGCGGCTTCGGTTGTTGGGTGATTTTGGGTGGGGGTGCGCTGGAGTTGTGCAGTGCCGCTGAAATCGAGCGCCGCCCGCGCGGCGCTTCGCGGGACAAGCCCGCTCCCACATTTGTTGCAACGTGCCACGGTCTGTCAGGCCATGGTTGTTCGCCTTTGGGGCATTACGGTCAATCGGGGTGCGCCCGGGCGCCAACACAGATATCGCGCCGGCCCCCCAGGCTGACAATCATGGCCTTTCAGACATGATTGGCCCGAAACAAATGTGGGAGCGGGCTTGTCCCGCGAAGCGCCGCGCGGGCGGCGCTCGATTTGTGCGCCGCTACAACTCTCAAGCGCACACCCCGGCAGCCCCGCACCCCACCCATAAATCAACCCGCCTGACATTCGTCTTTGAGGTAACGACCGGGCCCGCCCCGCTTCCGATCCTCGAGGACGCATCGCATGAATGCCGAACAATCGTTGAAACTCGCTCGCCGCTTTATCGAACTGCCGCTGGAAAAACGCCGTTTGTTCCTGGCTGGCCTGCAACAAGAGGGTATCGACTTTTCCCTGTTTCCGATCCCTGCCAACGTGACCGGCAGTGATCGCGACGGGCTGTCCTACGCCCAGCGGCGCATGGCGTTTCTCTGGCAACTGGCACCCCAGGGCGCGGCCTACAACCTGCCGATGGCAGTGCGCCTCAACGGCCCGTTGAACCTGCAGGTCCTGCAAAGCGCCTTCGACCAGATGGTGGCCCGTCATGAAAGCCTGCGCACGCATTTGCAGGCAGAAGGCGATCAACTGCGCCAGGTCGTGCTCCCGCCATCGGCGGCCATGATCGTTCGGCGTGACCTTGGCGCTCTGCCTCAAGCCGAGCGCGAAGCACAGGTCAGCGCTGTGGCCGAGGCCGAGGCGCAAGCACCTTTCGACCTGTTGCAGGGGCCGCTGTGGCGCGTGCAACTGCTGCACCTGGACGTCGAAGAACACGTGTTGCTGCTCACCCTGCACCACATCATCGCGGACGGCTGGTCGCTCAACGTGCTGATCCAAGAGTTCGTCCAGCTTTACGATGCCGCCTGCAACCAGGCCGACGCGGCCTTGCCGGCTTTGCCGATCCAGTACCGCGACTACGCGCTGTGGCAGCGCAGCTGGCTGGAGGCGGGCGAACAGGCGCGACAACTGGCTTACTGGCAAGCCAAGCTGGGTGACGATCACAGCCCGCTGGAGCTGCCACTGGACTACCCCCGCCCAGCAGTACCGAGCCACCGCGGAGCGCGCCTTGAACTGCAAGTGCCGCCAGCGCTGGTGGAGCGGATCGCAGACCTGGCCAAAGCCCAGGGCGCGACGCTGTTCATGGTGCTGTTGGCTTCCTTCAAGCTGCTGCTGCAGCGCTACAGCGGCCAGCGAGCCGTACGCGTGGGCGTCCCGGTGGCCAACCGTCATCGGGCGGAAGTGGAAGGCCTGATCGGCTGTTTCATCAATACCCAGGTGCTGCATACCGAGATCGATCCGTTGATCGACGTGGCCGAGTTGCTGCGCCGGGTCAAGGACACCGCGCTCGGTGCCCAGGCGCACCAGGACCTGCCTTTCGAGCGCCTGGTCGAAGCGCTGGATTTCGACCGCAGCAGTGGCCATAGTCCGTTGTTCCAGGTGTTGTTCAACCACCAGGCGGCCATCGCCGATGCCGGGCAGATTCGCCTGGGCAGCGGCCTGAGCCTGGAGAAGGTCGCGCTGCAAAAGCACAGTGCGCGCTTCGACCTGGCCTTGGATACCTACGAGAGCGGCGGGCGCCTGCACGCGGTGTTCACCTATGCCCAGGAGCTGTTCGCCCCGCAGAGCGTGGCTGCGATGAGCCAGCACTGGCTGGTCTTGCTCGAAGCTCTGGCAGCAGATCCCGGCGTCAGGGTCGGCGAGCTGGCGCTGGCAGCCGATGCACCGGCTACGCAGTTGCCAGAGGTGGCCGATGTCGATGAAACCCTGTGCATCCACACCCTGATCGACACCGCCGCCAGCGCTCATCCCCAGCGTGTCGCGGCGGTCAGCGGTGACGAATCGATCACCTACGCAGCGCTGCAGGCCCGCTCCGATGCCCTGGCCCGGCGGTTGCTGGATATCGGCGTGGCAGTGGACGAGCGGGTAGGGCTGGTGGCCGATCGCTCGATCGACATGCTGGTCGGCATGCTGGCCGTGCTCAAAGCCGGTGCTGCCTACCTGCCACTGGAACCGGATCAACCATCGAGCCGCCTGGCGTTCATGCTCGCAGACAGTGGCGTGAAACGCCTGCTGGGGCGCATCGACCCGTCCAGCGTGCCCCTCGACGTGGCCTGTATCGCCCTGGACGGCGAGCAGCAGACGCAGCCGTTGCGCCAGGTGCCGGTACATGGCGGCAACCTCGCCTACGTCATCTATACCTCGGGCACCACCGGCACGCCCAAGGGCGTAGCCGTCAGCCACGGCGCTCTGGTGAACTATGTGGCAGGCGTGACGCAGCGGCTGCCCATGGCGCAGCTGGAACGGCTGGCCATGGTCAGCACGCCGGCTGCGGACCTTGGGCATACCCTGCTGTTCGGCGCCCTGTGCAACGGCAAGACCTTGCACCTGTTGGCCAAGGACCAGGTGCTGGACGCCGATGTCTTCGCCGGCTACATGGCGCAGCATGAAATCGACGCGCTGAAGATCGTGCCGTCGCACCTGCAAGCCATGCTGGCCGCCGGTGCCGCAGCCTTGCCGGCGCGTTGCCTGGTTCTGGGCGGCGAGGCCTGCGCCTGTGCGTTGCTGGAGCGAATCGCCGCGCTGGCGCCTGGGTTGGCGGTGATCAACCACTACGGCCCCACGGAAACCACCGTAGGCGTGCTGACCCATGCGATGGGCCGTCAGCCGCTGCTGGGCCGTCCGCTGCAGAACAGCCGCGCCTACGTCCTTGACGCTTGCCTGCAGCCGGTACCGGGCGCCGCGCGGGGTGAACTGCATATCGCCGGCATGGGCCTGGCGCGTGGCTACCTCGGCAAACCGGGCTTGACCGCCGAGCGTTTCGTCCCCGATCCGCTGGGCGCTCCCGGCACCCGCATGTATCGCAGTGGCGACTGGGTGCGGCAAACCGCCGAAGGAAACCTGCAATTCGCCGGGCGTATCGATGGCCAGGTCAAGATCCGTGGCTACCGCGTCGAGCTGGCGGAAATCGACAACTGCCTGCGCCAGCAACCTGGGATCGACAACGTCGTGGTGCGCCTGGTGGGCAAGGAGGGCGATGCCCAGTTGGCCGCCTACCTGGTGCCCCAGGCCTGGCCCGCTGACGAGGATGCACGCCGCACCTTCGTCGACGGTGTGCGCGCCCGCCTGCGTCAGGCCTTGCCGGAGCATCTGGTGCCGCAGTACCTGGCGTTGCTTGAACGCTTGCCAGTGACCGCCAATGGCAAGGTCGATACCCGGGCGTTGCCGGAGCCCGTGGCCACGGTGGCCGAGTACCGGGCCCCGTGCACGCCCATGCAGATCCAGGTCGCCGCGATCTGGGCCAATGTGTTGCAGGTCGGGCAGGTGGGGCTGGACGATAACTTCTTCGCCCTCGGCGGCCACTCGCTGCTGGCGACCCAGGTGGTATCGCGGATTCGCCAGCAACTCAACGTGGATGTGGCATTGCGGGCCTTGTTCGATACCACCGACCTGCAAGGCTTCGCCGAGGTGGTCGAGAGCCTTGGGCAAGCACTGGATAGCGACATAGCGCGGGTGGACCGCGAGCAGCCGTTGCCGGTTTCCCATGCCCAATACCGGCAATGGATGTTCTGGAAGCTCAACCCCGATAGCACTGCGTACAACACGCCGTTGGCGGTGCGCCTGCAGGGCGGGCTGGACCGCGCGGCGCTGCAGGCAGCGTTCGACCAACTGGTGGCACGCCATGAAACGCTGCGTACCGTGTTCGAGGAGCGCCAAGGCGTGCCGTACCAGTGCGTGCAGCCGGCTCGACCGGTCGCCATCGCCGAACATGATCTGAGCGACCAGCCTGTCGAGGCGCTGACCCAGCACCTGCAGGCATCAGCGGCCGAGCCCTTCGACCTGGGCAACGGACCGCTGATTCGTGTCCAGTTGCTGCGCGTCGGTACCGATGAGCATGTGCTGTCGATCGTGCTTCACCACATCGTTTCCGACGGTTGGTCCATGGGCGTGATGGTGAGCGAGCTGGTGACGACCTACAACGCGTTCGCCGCCGGGCAGCCGTTGCAGCGTACGCCCCTGGCCGTACAGTACGCCGACTACGCCAGCTGGCAGCGCGAGCGCTTGGCCAGCGGCCAGTTGCAGGCGCAGCTGGCCTATTGGCGAGAGGCCCTGGAAGACGATTTCTCGGTGTTGGAGCTACCCGCCGATCGCTTGCGTGCGCAGGTGCAGAGCTACCGCGGCGGGCGCATCGATATCCACCTGCCTGCCGAGCTGACGTCGCGTCTGCGAAGCCTGGCGGTGCAGGGCAACGCCTCGCTGTTCCACGTTTTCCTTGCCTCGTTCGCCCTGTTGCTGTCGCGCTACAGCGGGCGCGAGACCTTGAACATCGGCGTGCCGGCCACCAACCGCAACCGCCTGGAGCTGGAGGGGCTGATCGGTTTCTTCGTCAATACCCTGGTCGCTCGCGTGGCCGTTGACCCGCTGCAGTCGTTCCCGCAACTGCTGGCCAGCGTCAAGGAAACCGCCTTGCAGGCCCAGGCGCACAAGGACATTCCGTTCGATGTACTGGTGGAGGAATTGAAGCCCGAACGTGGCCTGGGCTACAACCCGCTGTTCCAGGTAATGTACAACCACCTTGATGCTGTGGGCGAGCGGGTCTCGTCCGATAGCATGCAGGGCATCAGCGCCAGCGAAATAGACCTGGCCGAACACACCTCGCAGTTCGACCTCAGCCTCAATACCCTGGAGCGCAGCGATGGGGTGATGGCCGTGATCAACTACGCCTCGGACCTGTTCGATGCGCCTCGCATCCAGCGCATGGGCGAGCATTGGCTGAACCTGCTGCAGGCCATCGCCAGTCACGCCGACGAGCCGCTCGCCGAATTGCCGATGATCGGCGGTGTCGAGCGCCAGCGGATGCTGGTCGAGTGGAACCGCAATGCACAGCCGTACCCCGCCGAGCAGTGCGTCCACCAGTTGATCGAAGACCAGGCGGCCCGCACCCCCGATGCCGTCGCCCTGGTGCATGGCCTGCAGGAAATGACCTATGCGCAGCTCAACCGCCGCGCCAACCAACTGGCTCGCTATCTGCGCGAGCAGGGCGTGGGCCCGGAAGTGCTGGTGGGCGTGGCCCTGGAGCGGGGGCTGGACCTGGTGGTCGGCTTGCTGGCGATCTTCAAGACCGGTGGTGCCTACGTGCCGCTGGATCCGGCCTACCCACAGGAGCGCTTGGCGTACATGCTGCAAGACAGCCAGGCACGGGTGCTGCTGTCCCAGGGCTCGTTGCTGGAACGCTTGCCGGAGGCCACTTCGGCCAAGGTGGTGCTGCTCGATTCGCTGGTGTTGCACCACTACGCCGAGGAAAACCTCGAGACCTTCGGCTCGCCGCGCAATCTTGCGTTGACCATCTACACCTCCGGCTCCACCGGCCGACCCAAGGGCGTGCTGCTCGAGCAGCGCAACATCACGGCGCTGATCGGTTGGGCGCTCGCCCAGTACAGCCAGGACGATCTCAAGGGCGTGCTGGCGGCGACCTCGGTGTGCTTCGACCTGTCGCTGTGGGAGCTGTTCGTGACCCTGTCGGCGGGCGGCTACGCGGTGATCGCGGCAAATGCCCTGGCGCTGTCGTCGCTGGCGGCGCGCGATCGGGTGCGCCTGATCAACACCGTGCCGTCGGCGATCAAGGCCTTGTACGACGCCGGGCACATACCTGCCAGCGTGCGCATCATCAACACGGCGGGCGAGACATTGAAGCAGGCGCTGGTGGACCAGCTCTACGGACTGGGCCACGTGCAGCATGTGTACGACCTGTATGGGCCGTCGGAAGATACCACCTACTCCACTTGCACCCGCCGCGAGGCGAACGGCCCGGCCAACATTGGCAGACCGCTGCCCAACAGCGCCGGCTACGTGCTCGACGGCACCGGCAACCCGCGACCGATCGGTGCGGCAGGGGAGATGTGCCTGGCCGGTGCTGGCCTGGCGCGGGGCTATCTGGGCCGCCCGGCGCTGACTGCCGAGAAGTTCTTGCCCGACCCGTTCGACACCAGCGCGCAGGGCGGTGGCCGCCTGTACCGCAGCGGTGACCTGACCCGCTACCGCGACGACGGGGTGATCGAGTTCGTCGGGCGTATCGACCACCAGGTGAAGATCCGCGGTTTTCGCGTCGAGCTGGGTGAGATCGAGCAGACGCTGCTCGCCCATGCCTCGGTGCGCGAGGCGGTGGTGATCGACGTCGAGGGCCCGGGTGGCCGGCAGTTGGTGGCCTATCTGGTAGCGCAAGGGGAGATCCCGGACTTGCGCGCGCATCTGCGCACCACACTGCCGGACTATATGGTCCCGGCACACCTGGTGCGGCTCGATGCGCTGCCACTGACGCCCAACGGCAAGCTCGACCGCAAAGCGCTGCCGGCGCCGGATGTCAGCGTCCAGCAGTTGGCCTACGTGGCACCGCAAAGCGAGTTGCAGCGGCAGGTCGCGGCGATCTGGGCCGAGGCGCTGGAGATCGACCAGGTGGGGCTTGGCGATAATTTCTTCGAGTTGGGTGGGCATTCGTTGCTGGCCACGCAGGTCACGGCGCGGTTGCAGGTGCAGTTGCAGTTCGAGCTGCCGCTGCTGGCGCTGTTCCAGGCCCGGGATCTTGAGCACTATGTGCAGAGCATCGCCCGCGATGACACTGGCAGCAGTGATGACCTCGACGATCTGGAGCGTCTGCTCGGGGAGCTGGAGGCGCCTGAAGAGCAGATGTCGTAGGGCTGGCTTGGGCTGGCGGGGGTGCCTGGGCTGGCCTATTCGCGGGTGAACCCGCTCCTACAGGGTCACCGTCATGTTCGGGTTCGGCGGGTTGCCTGGGCTGGCCTATTCGCGGGTGAACCCGCTCCTACAGGGTCACCGTCATGCTCGGGTTCGGCGGGTTGCCTGGGCTGGCCTATTCGCGGGTGAACCCGCTCCTACAGGGTCACCGTCATGCTCGGGTTCGGCGGGTTGCCTGGGCTGGCCTATTCGCGGGTAAATCTGTTCCTACAGGGTCACCGCCATGCTCGGGGTCGGCGGGTTGCCTGGGCTGGCCTATTCGCGGGTGAACCCGCTCCTACAGGGTCACCGTCATGCTCGGGTTCGGCGGGTTGCCTGGGCTGGCCTATTCGCGGGTGAACTCGCTCCAGGGTCACCGCCATGCTCAGGTTCGGCGGGGTACCCTGTGCTGGCCTATTCGCGGGTAAACCCGCTCCTGCAGGGTCACCGCCATGCTCGGGTTCGGCGGGGTACCCTGTGCTGGCCTATTCGCGGGTGAACCTGTTCCTACAAGGTCACCGCCATGCTCAGGTTCGGCGGGGTACCTGTAGGAGCGGGCTTGCCCGCGAACACCGGCGAAGCCGGTGCCATTCACCGCAGCGTCTGCTTCGCGGGCAAGCCCGCTCCCACAGGATCTTCATAGCTGTCAGGGCCTGCGCCGTACCTGTGGGTTTTACGGGAAACCCAGCACGAATCCATTCAAAAAAAACGCCCCGGCTGCTCAGCAGCCGGGGCGTTTTCCATATCGCAATCAATCAGAACGTGTACTTGACCGACAACATCAGGTTGCGTGGGTCACCGTAGACGTTGCTCGGCACGGTGACGTTGTTGCTGAGCGAGTTGTAGTACTTCTTGTCGAACGCATTGTTCAGGTTCAGGCGTGCGTCGATGTGCTCGGTCGGCTTGAAGCCCACCATGAAGTCGACCAGGGTGTAGCCATCCTGCTCGATCATGTATGTCGTGCCTTTGTTGTAGATGCGGTTCTGGTGGTACAGCGAGGTGCCTACGCGCCACTGGTTGAATTGGCCAGGCAGGGTGTAGGTGGTGCTCATCTTGAACAGGTGGCGGGGAATGTCGGTGTCGAACAGACGGCCTTCGTTCGCTTCGTTGGTATCCTTCACATACTTGGCCTCGGCGAAGGTGTAGCCGGCGGCCAGTTGCCAGTTCGGGGTCAGCTGACCCTGCACTTCCAGTTCGATACCCTTGCTGCGTACCTTGCCCGATGCCTCGTAACACGTAGTGGCGAACGAGGTATTACAACTGAAGGATTTGGCGCGATTCTCCTGGTCGATCTGGAAGATGGCGGCAGATGCGTTCAGCGCGCCATCGAAGTACTCACCCTTGATACCCAGCTCATAGTTCTTGCCGGTGATAGGGGCAATGATACTGCCGGACTCATCCAGGTAGTTCTGCGGTTTGAAGATATCGGTATAGCTGACGTAGACACTGTGGTTGTCATTCAGGTCGTAGATCAGGCCGGCGTATTTGGTGACATGGCGGGTTTCCTTCAACTCGCTCTCGGTGTCCTTGTAAGGCTGGGTAGTGTTGTTCTCATACCAGTCCAGACGGCTGCCGAGAATCAGCTTCAACGGGTCGGCCAGGCTCAGTCGGGTGGTGGCGTAGACACTGTTGAGCTTGGCGTTGGTGTTCTGCCAACCATACTTATCCTGGCTCTCGGGTTTTGGCGTGGCACCCGAATCCCAGTTCGCAGGGTCGATATCGCTGTTCAGAAGAATGTTGTAGGGCACGTCGCCGTTGAACACCACGCGTCGGTGGCTGGCACCGACCACCAGTTCATGGTCGCGGTCCATCAGGCGAAACGGACCACTGGCATAGGCGTCGAAGCTGTTCTGGGTTTCCCGGTAGTGACCGGCACCGACGTACTGGTTATAGACCTGCGTGGCTGCGGGAAAGACGATGTAGGTGCCGAGCATGTCCAGGTCGGCCCAGGTCTTGGTGGCCGAGAGGTTGAGTTTCCAGCCGTTGTCCAGGATGTGCTCCAGCGCGGCATAGGCCGAGGTGCTGACCTTGTCCCAGTACTCCCAGTCGTTGCTCAGCGAGGTCGAACGCGACAGGTGCAGGTCCTTGCCGCCGACGCCTACCGGGATGCCGGTCCAGCCGTTGCCGTTGTTGTTGTCCTGCTGGCGCGAAGCGCTCAGGGTCAAGGTGGTGCTGTCGTTGAGGTCGGCTTCCATGATGCCGTAGAAAAGGTTGCGCTCGTTTTCCAGCGTATCGCGGAAGCTGTTGCCGGTCTGATACGCCGTCACCATCCGGCCGCGAACGGACCCTGTGTCGTTCAGCGGACCGGACACATCGACCTCGGTGCGATAGCGGTCCCAGGTACCCGCGCTGCCTTCGATGCTGGCCTGGAATTCGCGGGTCGGCCGCTTGCGGATCAGGTTGATCGCCGCAGAAGGGTTGCCAGCACCTTGCATCAGGCCAGTGGCGCCGCGCACCACTTCGACCCGGTCGTACATGGCCATGTCGGCCGACAGCAGGTCCTGGGAAACCTGGGAGCTGTCCAGGCTGGTGGGCAGGCCGTCGTACATGATGTTGTCGAGCGAGAAGCCACGGGCGTAGTACGAGGAACGCTCGGGACCGGTGCGGCGAAGGGTCAGGCCGGGCGTGTTCTGCACCACATCATTGAGGTTGGCCAGGTTCTGGTCCTCGATGCGTTGGCGAGTGATGACCGTCACCGATTGCGGCGTCTCGCGCAGGGACAGCGGCAGCTTGGTGGCCGTCTGCGCGGAACCGGTGGTGTAGGAGCCGGTACCTTCGGTGGTTGCCCCAAGCTTGTTCGCGTCCACGTTGGTCGCGCCCAGTTCCACGGCTGCATTGCTTCTCGCCGTCAGGGTCAGCGTGTTGTCGGTGAACGAGTACGACACTGGGCTGCCCCGCAGCAGCTCGCCGATGGCCCTTTCGATCGTGAACTGGCCGTTGATGCCCTGGGTCCTGAGGCCGGCGACATCGTCCGGGCTGTACAGCACCTGGATATTGGTCTGCTTGGCAAAGCTCTGCAGGGCAGAATTCAGCGATTGCGCGGGGATGCGGAACGCCATTTCCTGAGCCTGCGCGGCGAAGCACGGGTAGCTCATGGCCAGGCCGATGGACATCGCGGCGGCTGGCTTTTTCAGCGACCACTTGAGCACCAGGGTGGGCGTCAGTGAAGACAAGCGTTGGGGGGTTGGCATGTTGGCTCTCTGATGGAGTTTGATGATGAGTGAATGAAAGCTGTTGAACTCGAATCCCTTCATTCAGAGCCAGACGAACGAGCGTTCGGGAAATTTAGTGCGCCAAGCAAAAGGGTAAATTCAGGCGGCAACCACTCGTACTGTCAGGCATTGGGCATCTCTTCGCCGAGGCTGCCTGCCTACCTGATTAAGCGGGGCTGTTACGCATGGATTTCGATAAGAACGTGGATCTGGTCAAGCGCTTCGTCCGGCTGCCGTTGCAGCAGCGTGAAGTGTTCTATCAACGGCTGCTGGAAAAGGGCATGAGCTTCGCCAGGCTGCCGATCCCCACGTTGCGCGAAGGCGATGCGCCAGCGCCTGCTTCCTATGCGCAGGAGCGCCAGTGGTTCCTCTGGCAGTTGCAGCCCGACAGCAGCGCCTACCACATCTGCAGCGTGTTGCGTCTTGAAGGCGCGTTGCAGCCCCAGGCGCTGCAGGCAAGCCTCGATGCCCTGGTGGCGCGCCATGAAAGCTTGCGCACGCGGTTTTCCCAGGATGAGCAGGGCATCCTGCAGCACGTCGTCGATCAGCGCATCGTGATCGACCAGGTTGCGATGCAACCGGGCCTTGCCGGGGCTTCATTGGGGCGCTGGGTCGAGCAGTGGTCGCGCGAGCCTTTCGACCTGGCCAACGGCCCTCTGCTGCGCGTGGTGCTGGGCCGGGTGAGCGACCAGGAGCATGTGCTGGTGTTGATCCAGCATCACGTCATCTCCGACGGTTTCTCGATGCAGGTGATGGTGGATGAGTGGCTGGCGCTATACCTGGCGTGCTGCACCGGTCAGGCGCCGGCCCTGGCGTCATTGCCGATTCAATATGCCGACTATGCGCTGTGGCAGCGCCGCTGGATGGAAGCGGGTGAACGCAGCCGTCAGTTGGCCTACTGGGTAGAGAAGCTGGGTGCGGAGCAGCCCGTGCTGGAGCTGCCGCTGGATCACCCACGCCCTCGATTCCCCAGTCACCGAGGTGCTCGGGTCAAGGTCTCGTTGCCCGCCGAACTGGTCGAGTCGTTGCGTTCGATGGCCAAGGCCCAGGGCGTGACGCTGTTCATGCTGTTGTTGGCTGCGTACCAAGTGCTGCTGCACCGCTACAGCGGGCAGGAACAGATCCGCGTGGGCGTGCCCATGGCCAACCGCAACCGCATCGAGACCCAGGGGCTGATGGGGTTGTTCGTCAACACCCAGGTAATGAGCGGGCATTTCAGCCCGCAACTGCGCTTCGATCAGTTCCTCAAGCAGGTTCGCGTTGCGGCGCAGGAAGCCCAGGCGCATCAGGACTTGCCGTTCGAACAGTTGGTCGAAGCGCTGCAGCCGGAGCGAAGCCTGGGCAATACGCCGCTGTTCCAGGCCATGTTCAACCACCAGATGGCCCGCAAGGGACGGTCAACGTCGTTGGCCGGTTTGACCATCGAGCATCTGGATCCGCATGCCCCAAGCGCCAAGGTCGACCTGACGCTGGAAACCCTTGAAAGCGAAGACGGCTTGCAGGCCGCCTTTGTCTACCGCAGCGAGCTGTTCGAGCCAGCCAGCATCGAACGCCTGGCCGCGCATTGGCAGCACGTGCTGCGGGCTGTGAGCCGCTCGCCGGAGCAGGTTGTTGGGGACATCCCGTTGCTGGACGACGCCGAGGGGGGCGCGTTGCTTGCGCAGTGGCAGGCGCCATTACCTGCGTCGGCCGATCAGGTGGCGGTGCACCGCTTGTTCGAACGACAGGCTGCCAGCGTGCCGGATGTGCTGGCCGTGGTCGCCGAAAACGGTCAGTTGACCTATCGCCAGCTGGATGCCAATGCCAACGGGCTTGCCGTTCGCTTGCAGGCGCAGGGTGTCGCCTCGGGAGACGTGGTGGCGGTGGTGGCCGAACGCACCGTCGAATACGTGGCAACGGTGCTGGCATTGATGAAGCTAGGCGCTGCCTACCTGCCGCTCGAGCCAGGCCTGCCGGCGGCGCGACAGGCCTATCTGCTGGGAGACGCTGGGGTTCGTTGCGTGGTGGGGCGCTCGCCGCAGCTTGCCGAACGGACCCACGTCGCTTTCGTCGAGTTCGTCGCCGATCCGGCGCTGGCACTCACTGCGCCGCCCGTGTGCTCGGTCGACTCGCGGCAACTGGCCTATGTGATGTACACCTCCGGCACCACCGGGCAGCCGAAGGGCGTTGGTGTGTCCCATGCCGCGCTGAGTCATTACGTGCAGGCGGTCAGCGAGCGTTTGCCAATGGCTTCGATGGCGACACTGGCGATGGTCTCGACGCCTGCGTCGGACCTTGGGCACACGATGTTCTATGGCGCCCTGTGCGCAGGCAAGACCCTGCACCTGATCAGCCGCGATTGCAGCGTGGATGCCCGGGCCTTCGCGGGCTACCTGGAGCAGCACGGCATCGACGCGCTGAAGATCGTGCCATCGCACCTCGAGGCATTGATGGCGTCTTCAGGCCCTGAGCAGGTACTCCCACGTGCCTGCCTGGTGGTCGGTGGCGAGTCGATTGGCGAACGGCTGTTGGCTCGGATACATGCGGCGGCGCCGGGGTTGGCGGTGATCAACCATTACGGGCCTACGGAAACCACCGTGGGCGTGTTGACCGCAGCGCTTGACCCAGGGCAGCCGGTGACCTTGGGGGCAGCCTTGAGCCGCTGCCGGGTCGCGGTGCTGAGCCCACAGATGCAACCGGTTCCAACAAGCGCGGCGGGTGAGCTGTACATTGGCGGCGCAGGCCTGGCCGATGGCTACATGGGCAAGCCGGCGCTGACGGCCGAACGCTTCGTTCCCGATCCGTTCGACGCGGCCGGAGGGGCGCGTCTCTATCGCACGGGTGATCGGGCGAGCCGTTTGGCCGATGGGCGCATTCGCTACCTGGGACGGTTGGACCAGCAGATCAAGATACGCGGGTTCCGTGTGGAGCCAGGCGAGATCGTCGATGCGCTGCAGGCGCAGCCGGAAGTGGCGGAAGCCGTGGTCCTGCAGAGGGATGGGGCAGCCTTGGTCGCCTACCTGGTAGCGGTAGGCGACCTCGCTGACCCCCGTTCGTTGGCCGACATCCTGCGCGGACGGCTCGAGAGCCTGTTGCCCGACTATATGGTGCCGGAGAGCTTCATGGTCCTGCCGGCGCTGCCCCTGACCTCCAACGGCAAGCTCGACCGCAAGGCGCTGCCGGTACCGGAAAAGGCCCAGGTACGCTATCAGCCACCGGCCGATGCCACCGAGCAGGCCATCGCCGACGTCTGGGCGCAGGTCCTGGAAGTGGAGCGCGTGGGGCGCGGCGATAACTTCTTCCGCCTGGGCGGGCACTCGCTGCTGGCCATTCAGATGATTGCCCGCTTGCGTCAGCAGGCGCAGATCGAATTGCCCCTCAAGGGGCTGTTCGAAACCCATGACCTCGCCGGATTCGCCGCCCTGGCCAGTGGCGTTGCCGAGGTACAGCAACCGATCCTGCCGCGCGAGCGCGGCCAGGTGCCGCGCCTTTCATACGCGCAACAGCGCCAGTGGGTGCTGTGGCAGTTGGAGCCAGAAGGCGCTACCTACAACATCCCGACGGCCCTGCGCCTGGTCGGTGCACTGGACGTGGGGGCCTTGCAGCGCAGCTTCACTGCCCTGATCGCGCGGCACGAAACCCTGCGTACGCGCTTCGAGCAGGTCGATGGCCAGCCGCTGCAGGTCATCGAGCCGCCGAGCCCGTTCAACCTCGAACCCGAGGCGGTGGAGCCCGCGCAAGTGCAGGCGTGGATCGACGCTGAAGCCGCCAAGCCGTTCGACCTCGAGCGTGGTCCGCTGCTGCGGGCGCGGCTGTTGCGTTTGGGCAGCGACGAGCATGTGCTGATGCTGACCCTGCACCACATCGTCTCCGATGGTTGGTCGACGCCGATCCTGGTACGCGAACTGGTGGCCTTGTACGAGGGCGATTGCCAAGGTCGCGAAGTTTCGCTGCCGGCATTGCCGATCCAGTACGCCGACTATGCCCAGTGGCAACGCCAGTGGATGGAGGCCGGCGAGCAGGCACGGCAACTGGCGTATTGGAAAGAGCAACTGGGCGATGAACAGCCGGTGCTCGAACTGCCGCTGGACCGCCTGCGCCCGGCGCGCTCGAGTTTCCGTGGTGCCCGTCTGCAGGTGCCGCTGAGCCCAGCGCTGAGCCAGGCGCTGCAAGGCCTGGCCCGCGAGCGCGGGGTGACGTTGTTCATGCTGTTGCTGGCTTCGTTCCAGACCTTGCTGCACCGCTACAGCGGGCAGCGCGACATCCGTGTGGGCGTGCCGGTGGCCAACCGCAATCGGGTCGAGACCGAAGGCCTGATCGGCTTCTTCGTCAACACCCAGGTGCTGCGTGCGCAGTTCGACGTGGGCCTGGGCTTCGACCAGTTGCTGACCCAGGTGCGCCAGGCGGCGCTGGGCGCGCAGGCGCACCAGGACCTGCCGTTCGAACAGCTGGTGGAGGCGTTGCAACCTGAGCGCAGCGTCAGCCATAGCCCGCTGTTCCAGGTGATGTACAACCACCAGAGCGCGAGCAAGACGGCGGTTGGCAGCGTGTCGGGGCTGGCCATCGAGCGTCTGGAAGGGCAAGGTCATGTGGCCAAGTTCGACCTGAGCCTGGACAGTTTCGAGAGCGAAAACGGCTTGAGCGCAGCGTTCCTGTACTCGACCGACCTGTTCGATGCCTCGACCATCGAGCGTTTGGCAAGCCATTGGTTGAACCTGCTCGAAGCGGTGTGCCGCGAGCCGGCGCAGGAGATCGCGGCGCTGCCTTTGTTATCTGAGTCCGAACGCCAGACCCTCTTGAAGAACTGGGACCACACTGGGCCGGAAGTGGTGCTGCCGCCAGTGCATCAGCTGTTCGAGGCACAGGTGCTGCGCACGCCAGACGCGGTGGCGGTTATCGGCCAGCGGCCTGGTGCCGAGTGCCAACTCACCTATCGGGAACTCAACCTCCAAGCCAACCGCCTGGCGCACTGGCTGATCGAACAGGGTGTAGGCCCGGAAGAGCGTGTAGCAATCGCCATGAGTCGTAGCGAGCAAAGCCTGGTGGCGTTCATGGCCGTGCTCAAGGCTGGCGGGGCTTATGTCCCGCTGGACGTCGCGTACCCGGCCGAGCGGCTGCTGCACATGATGCGCGACAGCCGCGCGGCACTGGTGCTGAGCGAGGCTCAATGGCTCGATCAACTGCCATTGCCCGCTGGCACGCCAGGCGTGGCGCTGGATCAGCTCGACCTGAGCAATTACAGCGAAGCCAATCCAGGCGTACCGCTGGCTGCCGGTAACCTCGCCTACGTGATCTACACCTCCGGCTCCACCGGCCTGCCCAAGGGCGTGGCGGTCGAGCACGGCCCGCTGGCGATGCATATCCAGGCCACCGGCGAGCGCTACGAAACCAGCCCCGCCGATTGCGAACTGCACTTCATGTCGTTCGCCTTCGATGGCGCCCACGAAGGCTGGATGCACCCCCTGATCAATGGCGCCCGCGTGCTGGTGCGCGACGACCGGCTGTGGCTCCCCGATGAAACCTGCGCACAGATGCACCGCCACGGCGTGACGATCGGCGTGTTCCCGCCGATCTACCTGCAGCAACTGGCCGAGCATGTCGAGCGCGAAGGCCATCCACCGGCGGTGCGGGTCTACTGCTTCGGCGGCGAAGCGGTGTCGCAGGCCAGCTACGAGCTGGCCCGAAGCGTGCTGAAACCGACCTGGATCTTCAACGGCTACGGCCCGACCGAAACGGTGGTGACGCCGCTGATCTGGAAGGCCGGCGTGGGCGACCCGTGCGGGGCGGCCTACGCGCCGATCGGCGAGTTGGTCGGCCACCGCAGCGGCTATGTGCTGGACGACGGGCTGGGCTTGCAACCGCAAGGGCTGGCCGGCGAACTGTACCTGGGCGGGCAGGGCGTCGCCCGTGGCTACCTGGATCGCCCAGGGCTCACGGCCGAGCGTTTCGTGCCCGACCCGTATGGCGCGCCCGGGGCGCGGCTGTACCGCAGTGGTGACCAGACCCGTTGCCGGGGCGATGGGCTGATGGAGTACCTGAGCCGCGTCGACCACCAGGTCAAGGTGCGCGGCTTCCGGATCGAACTGGGCGAGGTCGAGGCCCGCCTGCTGGCGCATCCGCAGGTGCGCGAAGCCGTGGTACTGGCCCAGGACGGGCCGGCAGGCAAGCAGCTGGTGGGCTATGTGGTGGGGTCGGACGCGGTGCAGGGCAACGAAGTACGCCAGCACCTGAAAACCCTGCTGCCGGACTACATGGTCCCGAGCCATGTGCTGGTGATCCCGGCGCTACCGCTGACCCCCAACGGCAAGCTGGACCGCAAGGCCCTGCCGCTGCCGGACGTGAGCGCCTTGCAGCAGGGCTACGTGGCCCCGCGCAACGAAACCGAAGCGCAGCTGGCGGCGGTCTGGGCCGATGTGCTCAAACTCGAGCGGGTCGGCCTGGAGGACAACTTCTTCGAACTGGGCGGCGACTCGATCATGTCGATCCAGGTGGTCAGCCGTGCGCGCCACCAAGGCCTGCAGTTCACGCCCAAGGAGCTGTTCGAGCACCAGACGGTGGGCGAACTGGCCCAGGTGGTACGGCGCGGTGGCGCGGTGGCCATCGACCAGGGGCTGGTCAGTGGCGATGCGCCGCTGACGCCGATCCAGAGCGGCTTCGTGGAAGCGGCGATACCGCACCGCGACCACTGGAACCAGGCGGTGATGCTGGCCCCACGCGAGCCGCTGCAAGCGCCGGTGCTGGAGGCGGCGCTGCACGCGGTGCTCAGCCACCACGATGCGCTGCGCGCGTGTTTGCGCGACAACGGCCTGAACTACGACGGGCCAGTGCCCGCGGTGCTGTGGCAACGCCAGGCGCTGGACGATGCGGCGCTGGCCGAAGTGGCGGAGCAAGCGCAGCGCAGCCTGAGCCTGGAAGAGGGCTTGTTGCTGCGCGCTGTGCTGATCGACCGGGGCACGCAGGGCCAGCGCCTGCTGCTGGTGGTGCACCACCTGGTGATCGACGGGGTGTCCTGGCGAATCGTGCTGGAGGATCTGCAACAGGCGTACACCGACCTGGCAGCGCAGCGCACATTGGCTCTGCCGGCCAAGACCGACGCCTTCAAGACCTGGGCCACCCGCCTGCAACGCCGCGCCGTGGACCCTGCGATCAGCGCCGAGTCGCGCTATTGGCACGAGGCTCTGTCGCACTGCACGCAGACGCTGCCTTGCGATTTCCCCCAAGGGTCGAGTCGTCAGGCTGATGCAGCCTTCGTCAGCAGCCAGTTGAATGCAACCCGTACGCGCCAGCTGTTGCAACACACTGCCCAGGCCTACCGGACCCAGATCAACGACTTGCTGCTCACGGCCCTGAGCCGGGTGGTGTGCCGTTGGACCGGGCAACCGTCGGCGCTCATCCGCCTGGAAGGGCACGGTCGTGAAGACCTGTTCGACGACCTCGACATCACCCGGACCGTAGGCTGGTTCACCAGCGTCTTCCCGGTGAGCCTGAGCCCTCAGGAGGAGCTTGGCGAGTCGATCAAGGCGGTCAAGGAACAACTGCGTGCGGTGCCGCACAAGGGCATCGGCTACGGCATGCTGCGCTACCTGGGGGATGAACCGACCCGGCAGGCCCTGGCGGCATTGCCGCAAGGGCAGATCGTGTTCAACTACCTGGGGCAGTTCGACCAGACCTTCGACGACAGCACCGCCATCTTCGCCCCTAGCGGCGAATACAGCGGCGCCAAGCAGGATGGCGCGGCCCCGTTGCCGGCCCTGATCAGTATCAACGGGCAGGTGCATGAAGGCGTCTTGCAGTTGAACTGGACCTACAGTGCCAAGGTGTTCCATCGTCAAACCCTGCAGGGCCTGGCCAATGAATTGACCCAGGAGCTCGAGGGTCTGATCGATCATTGCATCAATCCGGCGATCGCCGGGCTGACGCCCTCGGACGTGCCGCTTGCAGGTCTCGACCAGGCGAGCCTGGATCAACTGCCGGTGGCCGCACGCGACATCGCCGACCTCTACCCGCTGTCGCCGATGCAGCAGGGCATGCTGTTCCACAGCCTCGGCCAGGAGGAGGGCGGCGCCTACGTCAACCAGCTGCGGGTCGACGTTCGCGGTCTGGATATCGAGCGTTTCCGCGCTGCCTGGCAAACCACTCTGGACAGCCACGAGGTGCTGCGCGCCAGCTTCCTGAGTGGTCAGGCGCAAGCCCTGCAACTGATCCGCAAGCAGGTTACCTTGCCTCTGCAAGAACTCGACTGGCAGGGCCGTGAGGATCTGGCGGCGGCACTCGATACGTTCGCCGAGGGTGATCGCCAGCGCGGTTTCGACCTGGAAAGCGATGCCTTGCTGCGCCTGACCGCGATCAAGATCGAGCCCGGCGTGCATCACCTGATCTACACCAACCACCACATACTGATGGACGGCTGGAGCAACTCGCGCCTGCTGGGCGAGGTATTGCAACGCTATGCCGGGGTGCACATCCCCGCGCCGAAAGGACGTTTCCGCGACTACATCCAATGGCTGGGCGCGCAGGATGCCGCTGCCAACCAGGCCTTCTGGGCCGAGCAGTTGCAGGCGTTCGACGAGCCGACCCGACTGGCCCAGGCCATCCGCCGCCCAGAGGGCGCCTTGGCGCATGGCCAAGGCGAATGGCACCAAGCGCTCGACGAGGCCACCACCCAGCGCCTGATCGCCTTCAGCCGCCAACAGCACCTGACCGTCAACACCGTGGTGCAGGCTGCCTGGCTGCTGCTGTTGCACCGCTACACCGGGCAGGCCGGCGTCAGCTTCGGTGCGACCGTGGCCGGCCGGCCCGCGGCGCTGGTAGGCATCGAGGAGCAACTGGGGCTGTTCATCAACACCTTGCCGGTGTTCGCCCAGGTGCGCGCCGAGCAACCGGTGGAGCAATGGCTGGCACAGTTGCAAGCGCAGAACCTGAGCCTGCGCGAACGCGAGTACACGCCGCTGTATGACGTGCAGCGCTGGGCCGGTCGCGGCGGCGAAAGCCTGTTCGACACGCTGCTGGTGTTCGAGAACTACCCGGTGGCCGAGGCGTTGCAGCAGGGCGCACCGGCGGGGCTGGCGTTCGGCCAGGTGCACACCCGCGAGCAGACCAATTACCCGATGACCCTGGCCGTGACCCTCGGCCAGCAACTGAAGGTGCATTACAGCTTCAACCGAGCGCTGTTCGCTGACGCAGCGGTGCAACGTCTGGGCGAGCACTTCTTCACCTTGCTGGTACAACTGGCTGAGCGGGCCACCGCCCCGGTGGGCGAACTGATCATGCTCGGCTCGGCCGAGCATCAGCGTCTGCAAGGCTACAACGACACGGCGGCTATCCATCCCGTGGATCGCCCGATCCATCGCTTGATCGAAGAGCAGGTCGAGCGAACGCCCGACGCCATCGCCCTGGTGTTCGGCGAACGGCAACTCAGCTACCGCCAGCTCAATGCCCAGGCCAACCGCCTGGCGCATACCTTGCGCGAGATGGGCGTGGGGCCCGATGTACCGGTGGGGATCGCCGCCCATCGCAGCCTGGAGATGGTGATCGGCTTGTTGGCCGTGCTCAAGGCCGGCGGGGCGTACGTGCCCATGGATCCGGAATACCCCATCGATCGCCTGGGCTACATGCTCGAGGACAGTGGTGTCCGCCTGTTGCTGACCCAGGCCACGCTTGCGCAGCAACTGCCCTTGACCGAAGGCGTACAGGTGCTGTGCCTGGATACGTGCCCGCTGGCCGACGGCGCCGAGGCCGAGCAGAACCTGGCCAGTAGCGCGAGCGCCGATGACCTGGCGTACATCATCTACACCTCCGGTTCCACCGGCAGGCCCAAAGGCGCGGGCAACAGCCATCGGGCGCTGGTCAACCGGTTGTGCTGGATGCAGAAGGCGTATGCACTCGACGCAAGCGACGCAGTCTTGCAGAAGACGCCCTTCAGTTTCGACGTGTCGGTGTGGGAGTTCTTCTGGCCGCTGATGACCGGTGCACGACTGGTCGTAGCCCAGCCCGGTGATCATCGAGATCCGCAACGGCTGCTTGAAACCATCGTCGACAATGGCATCACCACGTTGCACTTCGTGCCGTCGATGCTCCAGGCGTTCCTGGCTGCGGCGCCGGTCGAGCGCTGCAGCAGTATCACGCGTCTGGTCTGCAGTGGTGAGGCGTTACCCCCCGAGTTGGCGCAAGAGGCGCTGGCGCGATTGGCTACGGCGCGCCTGTACAACCTCTATGGCCCAACCGAAGCCGCCATCGACGTCACCCATTGGCACTGCACGCGTGAAAACGCGGGCAGCGTTCCAATCGGCCAGCCTATCGACAACCTGCGTACCCATGTCGTCGATCTTGGCTTGCACAGCGTGCCGGTGGGGGTGAATGGCGAATTGCTGCTGGGCGGCATCGGCCTTGCCCGTGGTTACCATCTACGCCCGGCGCTGACGGCCGAGCGGTTCATTCCCGATCCTTTCGCCGTGGAGCCCGGTGGGCGGGTATACCGCACGGGCGATCTGGTGCGCCTGCGTGACGACGGTGTCATCGACTACCTGGGGCGACTCGATCACCAGGTGAAGATCCGCGGCCTGCGCATCGAGCTTGGCGAAATCGTCTCGCGCATGCTTGAACTGGACGCGGTGCGAGAAGCGGTGGTGGTCGATGTCGACCTGGGCGCGGGTACCCAGTTGGCGGCGTATGTGGTGCCGGTGCAGGGTCATGACGGCGACGATGCCGGCTTGCTCGAATCCATCGAGCGACATCTCAAGGCATGCCTGCCTGGGCACATGGTGCCGAGCTACGTGACGGTGTTGCCGGCCATGCCGATGAGCCCCAATGGCAAGCTGGACCGCAAGGCATTGCCCGCGCCGGTGCGTCGCGCCACCGCGCAGGGGCGCGGGGAGCCCCTGGCAAGCGAACTGGCCCGGCAGGTTGCCCAGATCTGGGCGCAGGTGCTGGGGCTCGACAGCGTGGGCGCAGACGACGATTTCTTCGCCCTGGGTGGGCATTCCCTGCTGGCGGTGCAAGTGTTGGTCAGGTTGCGCGATCAGTTGGGCCGGGAGGTGTCGCTTGCGACCTTGTTCGAGCACCCGGTGCTGGCTGACTTCTGTGATCAGCTCGAGCCCCAGGCCAACGCGCAGGACAGCTTGCAGGAGCAATTGGCTAAATCGCTGGAGGCTCTCAAACGTCTATCAACGGAGGAAATGAACGAGCTGATTTCTTAGGAGAGATTTTTCATGCAAGCGCTGCTCGACTCCGTAAAGTCACTGTCTGCGGACGAACGCAAGGCCCTGGCGGCCTTGCTTAAAAAGCAGGGGGTGAATCTGTATGGCGTCACCCCCATCTGCAAACGGGATCCGGGCCATCGGCCAGGGCTTTCCTATGCCCAGCAGCGCCAGTGGATTCTCTGGCAACTGGAACCCGATAGTGCAGGCTACAACCTGCCCGTGGCCCTGCGCCTGGTCGGTGCGCTGGACGTGGGGGCCTTGCAGCGCAGTTTCACTGCTCTGATCGCGCGGCACGAAACCCTGCGTACGCGCTTCGAGCAGGTCGATGGCCAGCCGCTGCAGGTCATCGAGCCGCCAAGCCCGTTCAGCCTCGAACCCGAGGCGGTGGAGCCCGCGCAAGTGCAGGCGTGGATCGACGCTGAAGCTGCCAAGCCGTTCGACCTCGAGCGTGGTCCGCTGCTGCGGGCGCGGCTGTTGCGTTTGGGCAGCGACGAGCATGTGCTGATGCTGACCCTGCACCACATCGTCTCCGATGGTTGGTCGACGCCGATCCTGGTGCGCGAACTGGTGGCCTTGTACGAGGGCGATTGCCAAGGTCGCGAAGTTTCGCTGCCGGCATTGCCGATCCAGTACGCCGACTATGCCCAGTGGCAACGCCAGTGGATGGAAGCCGGCGAGCAGGCACGGCAACTGGCGTACTGGAAAGAGCAACTGGGCGATGAACAGCCGGTGCTCGAATTACCCCTGGACCGCCTGCGCCCGGCGCGCTCGAGTTTCCGTGGCGCCCGTCTGCAGGTGCCGCTGAGCCCAGCGCTGAGCCAGGCCCTGCAAGGGCTGGCCCGCGAGCGCGGGGTGACGTTGTTCATGCTGTTGCTGGCTTCGTTCCAGACCTTGCTGCACCGCTACAGCGGGCAGCGCGACATTCGTGTGGGCGTACCGGTGGCCAACCGCAACCGGGTCGAAACCGAAGGCCTGATCGGCTTCTTCGTCAACACCCAAGTGCTGCGTGCGCAGTTCGACGTGGGCCTGGGCTTCGACCAGCTGCTGACCCAGGTGCGCCAGGCGGCGCTGGGCGCACAGGCGCACCAGGACCTGCCGTTCGAACAGCTGGTGGAGGCGTTGCAACCTGAGCGCAGCGTCAGCCATAGCCCGCTGTTCCAGGTGATGTACAACCACCAGAGCGCGAGCAAGACGGCGGTTGGCAGCGTGTCGGGGCTGGCCATCGAGCGTCTCGAAGGACAAGGCCATGTGGCCAAGTTCGACCTGAGCCTGGACAGTTTCGAGAGCGAAAACGGCTTGAGCGCAGCGTTCCTGTACTCGACCGACCTGTTCGATGCCTCGACCATCGAGCGTTTGGCGGGCCATTGGTTGAACCTGCTCGAAGCAGTCTGTCGCGATCCTGCGCAGGAAGTTGCAGCCCTGCCGCTGCTGGGCACCGGCGAGCGCCAGGCGCTGTTGCAGGCCTGGGACCACACCGGGCCGGAGGTGGTGCTGCCACCGGTGCATCAGTTGTTCGAGGCGCAGGTGCTGCGCACTCCGGATGCGGTGGCGGTTATCGGTCAGCGGCCTGGTGCCGAGTGCCAACTCACCTATCGGGAACTCAACCTCCAGGCCAACCGCCTGGCGCACTGGTTGATCGAGCAAGGCGTAGGCCCGGAGGGCCGCGTGGCAATCGCCATGAGCCGTAGCGAGCAAAGCCTGGTCGCATTCATGGCCGTGCTCAAGGCTGGTGGGGCTTATGTCCCGCTGGATGTGGCGTACCCGGCCGAGCGACTGCTGCACATGATGCGCGACAGCCACGCCGCGCTGGTATTGAGCGAAACGCAGTGGCTCGACCAACTGCCGTTGCCTTCAGGTACCCCTGGAGTGGCGTTGGACCAACTGCAGTTGGACGGCTACGACACCGCGAACCCTGGTGTACCGCTGGCTGCCGGTAACCTCGCCTACGTGATCTACACCTCCGGCTCCACCGGCCTGCCCAAGGGCGTGGCGGTCGAGCACGGCCCGCTGGCGATGCATATCCAGGCCACGGGCGAACGTTACGAAACCAGCCCCGCCGATTGCGAGCTGCACTTCATGTCGTTCGCCTTCGATGGCGCCCACGAAGGCTGGATGCACCCCCTGATCAATGGCGCCCGCGTACTGGTGCGCGACGACCGGCTGTGGCTGCCCGATGAAACCTGCGCACAGATGCACCGCCACGGCGTAACGATCGGCGTGTTCCCGCCGATCTACCTGCAGCAACTGGCCGAGCACGTGGAGCGCGAAGGCCATCCACCGGCGGTGCGGGTCTACTGCTTCGGTGGCGAAGCGGTGTCGCAGGCCAGCTACGAGCTGGCCCGGCGGGTGCTGAAACCGACCTGGATCTTCAACGGCTACGGCCCGACCGAAACGGTGGTCACGCCGCTGATCTGGAAGGCTGGCGTCGGCGACCCGTGCGGGGCGGCCTACGCGCCGATCGGCGAGTTGGTCGGCCACCGCAGCGGCTATGTGCTGGACGACGGGCTGGGCTTGCAACCGCAAGGGCTGGCCGGCGAACTGTACCTGGGCGGGCAGGGCATCGCCCGTGGCTACCTGGATCGCCCAGGGCTCACGGCCGAGCGTTTCGTGCCCGACCCATATGGCGCGCCGGGGGCGCGGCTGTACCGCAGTGGTGACCAGACCCGTTGCCGGGGCGATGGGCTGATGGAATACCTGAGCCGCGTCGACCACCAGGTCAAGGTGCGCGGCTTCCGGATCGAACTGGGCGAGGTCGAGGCCCGCCTGCTGGCGCATCCGCAGGTGCGCGAAGCCGTGGTACTGGCCCAGGACGGGCCGGCAGGCAAGCAGCTGGTGGGCTATGTGGTGGGGTCGGACGCGGTGCAGGGCAACGAAGTACGCCAGCACCTGAAAACCCTGCTGCCGGACTACATGGTCCCGAGCCATGTGCTGGTGATCCCGGCGCTACCGCTGACCCCCAACGGCAAGCTGGACCGCAAGGCCCTGCCGCTGCCGGACGTGAGCGCCTTGCAGCAGGGCTACGTGGCCCCGCGCAACGAAACCGAAGCGCAGCTGGCGGCGGTCTGGGCCGATGTGCTCAAACTCGAGCGGGTCGGCCTGGAGGACAACTTCTTCGAACTGGGCGGCGACTCGATCATGTCGATCCAGGTGGTCAGCCGTGCGCGCCACCAAGGCCTGCAGTTCACGCCCAAGGAGCTGTTCGAGCACCAGACGGTGGGCGAACTGGCCCAGGTGGTACGGCGCGGTGGCGCGGTGGCCATCGACCAGGGGCTGGTCAGTGGCGATGCGCCGCTGACGCCGATCCAGAGCGGCTTCGTGGAAGCGGCGATACCGCACCGCGACCACTGGAACCAGGCGGTGATGCTGGCCCCACGCGAGCCGCTGCAAGCGCCGGTGCTGGAGGCGGCGCTGCACGCGGTGCTCAGCCACCACGATGCGCTGCGCGCGTGTTTGCGCGACAACGGCCTGAACTACGACGGGCCAGTGCCCGCGGTGCTGTGGCAACGCCAGGCGCTGGACGATGCGGCGCTGGCCGAAGTGGCGGAGCAAGCGCAGCGCAGCCTGAGCCTGGAAGAGGGCTTGTTGCTGCGCGCTGTGCTGATCGACCGGGGCACGCAGGGCCAGCGCCTGCTGCTGGTGGTGCACCACCTGGTGATCGACGGGGTGTCGTGGCGAATCGTGCTGGAAGATCTGCAACAGGCGTACACCGACCTGGCAGCGCAGCGCACATTGGCCCTGCCGGCCAAGAGCGATGCTTTCAAGACCTGGGCCCGACGCTTGCGTGCACACGCCAACGAGCCAGGCTTTGCCAGCAGCTTGGCGTACTGGCAGGGGCAACTGCTCGATGCCTCCGATGCCTTGCCCTGCGACCGGCCTCACGGTCGGCAGACCCAGGGCGATACCCGCAGCGCACGTACACGCCTGGACCGTGATTGGACGCGGCGCCTGCTGCAGGAGATCCCCCACGTCTATCGAACGCAGATCAACGACTTGCTGCTCACCGCCCTGAGCCGGGTGGTGTGCCGCTGGACCGGGCAACCGTCGGCGCTGATCCGTCTGGAAGGGCACGGGCGCGAAGACTTGTTCGACGACGTCGACATCACCCGGACCGTCGGCTGGTTCACCAGTGTCTATCCGGTCTGCCTGAGCCCGAGCGAGGCGCTTGGCGATTCGATCAAGGCGGTCAAGGAACAACTGCGTGCGGTGCCGCACAAGGGCATCGGCTACGGCATGTTGCGTTACCTGGGAGATGAACCGACCCGGCAGGCCCTGGCGGCATTGCCGCAAGGGCAGATCGTGTTCAACTACCTGGGGCAGTTCGACCAGAGCTTCGACGAGCAGCAAGGCCTGTTCACTCCCGCCCAGGAAAGTAGCGGCGCCGGCCAGAGCAGCGAAACCCCGCTGCCGGCAAGGCTGTCGATCAATGGCCAGGTATTTGCCGGCGAGCTGGAACTGAACTGGACGTTCAGCCAGCAGGTTTATGACGATGCGACAGTACAGGCGCTGGCAGACGCTTTCACTGAAGAACTCAAGGCCTTGGTGAGCCACTGCGAAGCCACCCAAACCGGGGGGCTGACGCCGTCCGACGTGCCACTGGCCGGTCTTGACCAGGCGCACCTGGATCAACTACCGGTGGCTGCACGCGACATCGCCGACCTCTATCCGCTGTCGCCGATGCAGCAGGGCATGCTGTTCCACAGCCTTGGCCAGGAGGAGGGCGGCGCCTACGTCAACCAGTTGCGGGTCGATGTCCGTGGCTTGGACATCGAGCGTTTCCGCGCCGCCTGGCAAGCGACCGTGGATAGCCACGAGGTGCTGCGCGCCAGCTTCCTGAGTGGCCAGGCGCAAGCCCTGCAACTGATCCGCAAGCACGTGACCTTGTCCCTGGAGGCGCTTGACTGGCAGGGCCGCGACGACCTGGCCGCAGACCTGGAAGCGTTCGCCGATCGTGATCGGCAACGCGGGTTCGATCTTGAAAACGACCCTCTGTTGCGCCTGACCGCGATCAAGACCGGGCCAGACCTGCACCACCTGATCTACACCAACCACCACATCCTGATGGACGGCTGGAGCAACTCGCGGCTGCTGGGCGAGGTATTGCAACGCTATGCCGGGGTGCAAATCCCCGCGCCGAAAGGACGTTTCCGCGACTACATCCAATGGCTGGGCGCCCAGGATGCCGCTGCCAACCAGGCCTTCTGGGCCGAGCAGTTGCAGGCGTTCGACGAGCCGACCCGACTGGCCCAGGCCATCCGCCGCCCAGAGGGCGCCTTGGCGCATGGCCAAGGCGAATGGCACCAAGCGCTCGACGAGGCCACCACCCAGCGTCTGGTCGCCTTCAGCCGCCAACAGCACCTGACCGTCAACACCGTGGTGCAGGCTGCCTGGCTGCTGCTGTTGCACCGCTACACCGGGCAGGCCGGCGTCAGCTTCGGTGCGACCGTGGCCGGCCGGCCCGCGGCGCTGGTAGGCATCGAGGAGCAACTGGGGCTGTTCATCAACACCTTGCCGGTGTTCGCCCAGGTGCGCGCCGAGCAACCGGTGGAGCAATGGCTGGCACAGTTGCAGGCGCAGAACCTGAGCCTGCGCGAACGCGAGTACACGCCGCTGTATGACGTGCAGCGCTGGGCCGGTCGCGGCGGCGAAAGCCTGTTCGACACGCTGCTGGTGTTCGAGAACTACCCGGTGGCCGAGGCGTTGCAGCAGGGCGCACCGGCGGGGCTGGCGTTCGGCCAGGTCTACAACCGCGAACAGACCAACTACCCGATGACCTTGGGCGTGACCCTCGGCCAGCAATTGAGGGTGCACTACAGCTTCGACCGTTCGCTGTTCGCCGAGGCGGCCGTGGCGCAGCTCGGCGAACACTTCCTGGAGCTGCTGCTGGGCATCTGCGCAAACGCCAAGGCGCCCATCGGTGAGTTGCCGATGTTGCCAGCCAGCCAGCGTGACAAGGTGCTGCAGCAATGGAGCAACGGCGGTGCGATCGACGATGCGCCGGCTACCGTATTGCAGGCCATCGCAGCGCAGGTAGCCGCGCAGCCGGACGCCGTGGCCTTGATCTGCAACGGCCAGCGCTTGAGCTACAAGGCGCTCGACGACCGCGCCGAGGCATTGCTGCCAACCCTGCTGCGCAACGGCGCGGGCCCTGATGTGCCGATCGGCGTGGCGGTGGATCGCGGCCTGGACATGGTGGTCGGGCTGTTGGCCATTCTCAAGGCCGGCAGTGCCTACGTGCCACTGGATCCTGCCTATCCTCGCGAGCGCCTCCATTACATGATGGAGGACAGCGGTATGCGCCTGTTGCTCACGCAAAGTCACTGGGCGCAACAGTTGTCCCTGCCCAAAGGTGTCGACGCGTTGTGCCTGGATCACCCGCAGCAGTGGCTAGCCGACAACGAGGCCGGACGTCCCATGGAAGTAGACCCTCGGCACCTGGCCTACATCATGTATACCTCGGGCTCTACCGGCCGTCCCAAGGGCGTGAGCATCAGCCATGGTGCGCTGGCGGCGCATGCACGGATGTCCCAAGGGTTCTTCAACCTCGGGCGCGATGACCGTGTGCTGCAATTCGCCACCTTCAATTTCGACGGTTTCGTCGAGCAGCTTTACCCGGCGCTGATGTGCGGTGCCTCAGTGGTGATCCGTGGCAACGAGTTGTGGGACAGCGAGACGTTCTATCGTGAACTGCTGGCCAACGATATCAGTGTGGTCGACCTGACGACGGCCTACTGGTTCATGCTGGCGAAGGACTTCGCCGAGCGCGGTCCGCGTGATTATGGGCGCCTGCACCAGGTGCACGCCGGGGGCGAAGCGATGCCGCCGGAAGGGTTGGCAGCATGGCGGGCCGCAGGGTTGCAGCACGTCAGGTTGCTCAATACCTACGGGCCCACCGAAGCGACCGTCACGGTGTCGGCACAAGCCTGCGCACCTTACGTCGAGCAGGCCCAGACGTTGCCTGCGGTGATGCCGATTGGCCGGCCGTTGCCTGGCCGTAGCCTGTACCTGCTGGATGTCGATGGGCAGTTGGCGTCGGTAGGGGCGGCGGGGGAACTGACCATCGGTGGCGACTTGCTGGCCCGTGGTTACCATGGCCGGCCGGGTCTGACCGCCGAGCGCTTCATCCCCGACCCGTTCGGTGCGCCGGGGGCACGGCTTTATCGCTCCGGCGACCTGGCGCGTTATAGCGCCGATGGCGTCATCGACTACGCGGGACGAATCGATCACCAGGTCAAGATCCGCGGCTTGCGTATCGAGCTTGGCGAGATCGAGGCATCCCTGCAGTCGCACCCGAGCGTGCGTGAGGCCTTGGTGGTCGACGTGCCTGGGCCTGCCGGGCGGCAGTTGGTGGGGTATGTGGTGGCGGTGTTGCCCGGACACTCAGCGCAGCAGGTGGGCGATATCCTCAAGGCGCATTTGCGCGAGCGCCTGCCGGACTACATGGTGCCCAGCGTGCTCATGGTGCTGGCGAGCATGCCGTTGAGCCCCAATGGCAAGCTCGACCGCGCACGTCTTCCCGCGCCGAATGCCGAAGATGCCGGTGGTCGTCATGTCGAGCCCCGCACACCGCTGGAACGTCAGTTGGCCGCGATCTGGATGCAGGTGCTCAAGATCGATCGGGTCGGCGTGGAGGACAACTTCTTCGAGCTCGGTGGCGACTCGATTACCTGCATGCAGGTGGTCGCCCGGGTTCGAGACCTGGGCCACCCAGGCTTGCAGATCAAGGTCCGCGACCTGATCGGTAGACCGACCATTGGCCAGTTGCTCGAGCCAAGCACGGCGGACGCTGCGCTGTTGCCGCTCAACCGTGCGGTGGCAGGTAGAGCGCCGCTGTTCTGTGTCCATGGTGGGTTCGGCACGGTGTTCGACTACCAGCCCCTGGCCCGCGCCCTGGATGGCCGCCGCAGCGTGGTAGGTATCCAGTCGCGGATGCTGGTCGACGCTGGCTGGGCGGATCACTCGCTGGAAGCGACCGCGCAGGATTATGTGCGGTTGGTTCGCGAGCAGCAGCCTCAGGGGCCTTATCACCTGTTGGGGTGGTCATTGGGTGGCACGTTGGTGTCGCTGATGACGGCTGAGCTGGAGCGCCAAGGCGAGCAAGTCGCGTTTCTCGGGCTGGTCGACAGCTTTGTCGAAACAGTGGCGGTAGCGCCGGCTGCAGACACCTGGCTGACCGACCTGCACGGGTTCTGGGCGCTTATCGCGCCTGGCCTCGATCTTGCGCCGCTGCATGCCGTTGGCAGTGACGAGATGGATCAGGCGCAGGTCTGCGAATTGTTCGAGTCCATTCTGGCGAGCGTTGCCCAAGGCGCTGATCGGCAGGGCAATGGGTTCCTGGCGCTGAGCGCTGGTGAACTGGCCGGGATCTTCCATGCGGCGCGCAAGCTGCGCCGGCTGGCGGAGCAGTTCGAAGGTTGCGGGCCGGTGGCGGCCAAGCCGCTGGCGTGGTGGACACCGGGGCGTGAGCGGCAGGTTCTGCAATTGGAGCGGCAGTTGGGGCAGGATTTGTCGGGTGTTGCTGCGCTGGCTTGCACGCATGTGGATATCACTCGCCATGAGGCGGTGTTGGAGGCGTTGGTGCAGCGGCTTGGGTGAGGAGGGGCGCTGCGGTTTTGCGGTGAGTCGCGGGGTATGCGCTTGGGAGTTGTGGTGCCGCTGAAATCGAGCGCCGCCCGCGCGGCGCATCGCGACGCAAGGCCGCTCCCACATCTGTTTCGGGCCAATCATGTCTGGTAGCCCCGCGATATCTGTATTGCCGCCAAAGGCGAACAACCATGGCCTGACAGACAGTGGCACGTTGCAACAAATGTGGGAGCGGCCTTGCGTCGCGATGCGCCGCGCGGGCGGCGCTCGATGTATGCGGCACTGCACAACTCAAGCGCACGCCAAACCCAAAAAAAGCCCCCGGCCACAAGACCGGGGGCTTTCCTCACTACCCTAACCGCCTCAAGCCGGTGCCAGACTTTCCTGCCGTGCCATGGCCAGCTTCATCATCCCCTCGCTCAACGCCGGGAACAGGCTGCGATTGAAGTTGTTCCAGCGCAATTCCAGAATGGTGTCCTGCGCCGCGATAGGCGTATTGAGCACATCATGGATCACCTCGCCCGAGTCGATACCGGTATCCATGTAATGCAGCGAGGCGCCGGTCTTGTCGACCACCGGCACGTCGATCTCCTCCCGCGTCACCCAGTCCACCACCTTGCGTCCGCGGGCACCGCTCAGGGCGTCCAGGGTCGCGTAGGCGCCACGACGCTCATAAGGCGACTCCAGCCGGGTAATGCCTGGGTGGATGTTGATCATGCGGCGGTAGTAGGGGCTGGTCGGGCGCACCAGTTCGTCGAGAATCACCAGCAACCCGTCGACCACCACCAGATCGATCTCCAAGGCCTGCAAATGCTGCAGCAGCCGTTGCTCGAAAGCGTGCTTGCCTGCTGGCCGGTCACTGGAGCCAAGGGGCAGACTGCGATACGACGAAGGGATCGGAGTCAGCAGGTCGTTGACCGAACGGCCCTGTACCTGCAGTTGCGCCGGGTAGAACCAACGCTGGCCAGGGTCATGGCTGAAGCCATACTCGGCAAGGTGTTCGCGGTCACGTGGCGATTGCGCATCGTCATCGTAGATGATCGTCTCCAGGTGATAGTGATCGCCCAGTTCGGTATGTTCCAACTGCTCGACCAGGTACTCCAGCACCGACTTCATGTAACGCTGTTCGCCTTTGTACGGCACCATCTGACCGGCCTTGTCGGCTGCTGCATTGCGCAGCGACCACAGGTAGGCGATTTTCTGCTTGCTCATAGGAACCCTCCTTGAAAAAGGGGCGTCATGCCGGCTGCAGGGGAGCGGCGACGCGTTCGGTGGTGACGCGACCCTTGTCCATGCGGATCAACTGGTCGGCGACATTGAAATAGCGATCGTCGTGGGAAATCACGATGACGGTTCGGCCCTGGCGCTTGAACTCCGGCAGTAGCTCGGTATAGAAGACCCGGCGGAACGAAGGGTCTTGGTCGGCTGCCCATTCATCGAAGACCAGGACCGGGCGTTCATCCAGCCACGCATTGACCAGGGCCAGCCGCTTGCGTTGGCCGGTGGACAGCGCCGTGGTGCTGTAGCTGCCGCCCACCAGGCTCACTTTGTGGGCGATGTCCAGGCGCTCCAGGTAGCGGCTCACCCGTTCAGGCTTGTCCAGCGCTTCGGGGCTGAGGTCGTCGAACAGGTGATGGTCGGCGAAGATGGTGGTGAACAACTGGCGGTAATCGTCGCGTTGCGCGTCGCTGACGCAGCGCCCGTCGACGCGTACCTCGCCTGCTTGCGGGGGATAGAGCCCCAGCAGCAGCTTGATCAGCGAAGTCTTGCCGCAGCCGTTCTCGCCGACGATGAACAGGATCTCGCCACGCTCGATTTTCAGGTCCACCGGGCCGAGGCTGAAGGGCTCGCTGCCTTCGACCACCGGGTAGTCGTAGCGCACCGCAGCCAGTTCGAGCTGCTGGAACGGGGCAGGGGCGGTCGGGCGGCCAGGTTGCCCCTGGATCTCCGGTGACGAGAAACGCCAGGAAACATCGGCCACGCGGGCCAGGGCGATACGGGCACGGCTGACCATCGGCAGGTTGAGTACCAATTGCTCCAAGGGGCCTTTCATGTACAGCATGACCAACACGAAGCCGCCGAGCACGGTGCGTTCGGCGGCTGGCCACAGCACCTGGAACGCGATGGCCACGCCGATCACGGCGAAGAACAGCATCGAGCCGAAGGTTTCCGCGCTGATGAAGATGTTCGCCGCGCGGATGTTGGCCTGCGCGATGCGCTCGGTGACCCCTTCGATCAGCTCGTCGCGCAGGTGCCAGCGGCGTGGACGCTGGATGCGCAGCTCCTTGGCGCCGTCGGTCATCGCCTGGTAGTAGCCCTGCAGTTCGTCCTCGCCATCGCGTGCCTGGGCCAGCCTGACGTTGCCGAACCGCTGGGCGATGTACTGGGCGCCGACCCCCACCATCACGGTGAGCACGGTCAACAGCAGGATCTGCCAGGACAGTACGGCCAGGTAGCACAGGCAGGCCAGGGTGACGGTAAAGGCGATGACCATCGGCGCGACCGACAACGCGAAGGTACTGATGGTGGTGACGTCATTGAGCAGGATCGGAATCAACCGGTGCCCGCGAAACCGCTCGAGCTGTTCGATCGGAGCGGCCAGTACCTTGCCTGCCAGCTCGCGCCTGAGGTTGCGCACCACCCGCTGGCCGACGTAGTTGGTCAACAGCCGCGATCCTGTCGAGCAGCCCAGTGTCAGCATGCAAAGCCCGGCGAACTGCAGCGCCAGGCGCACGGTGGGGCCGGGGCCTTCGTTCATGGCATGGTTGATGGTCGCCAGCAGCGTCGTCACGCTCAACCCGCTGACGATGCCCATCAGGATGGAGGCCAGTACCGCCAGCCAGTAAGGCTTGAGGATGCGCCAGGTTTCGCCGGTCAGGCTGTTCGATGCACGGGTCATGTCGATGTCTCGCTGGGCTTCGTCAATTTGCGGGCTCCTTGAGGGAAGTGAATTCAGGCGTGCTGCATGACGCGCAAGAAGGACCGCACGAACACGTCCATCTGCTCTGCGCTGCCGACGCTCACGCGCATCCAGTCTGGCCAGGCGTGGAACACGCGGCCCACGCGTACCCCGCTGCCTTCCAACGCCTCGATGACGGGCGCGGCGGGGCGCTTGAGGGCCACCATGAAACAGTTGGCCTGGGCGTCGGTGCAGGTGTAGCCGGCAGCGCGCAGGCGGGCGAGCGTGCTGTCGAGGTTGGTGCGGTTGGTGCGTTTGCGTTCGGCCACCAGGTCTGGCTGCTCCAGGCTGGCGATGCCACCCAGGGCTGCGGCCAGGCTGATGAAGTTGCGGCCATTGAAGCGTTCGAGCGCCGCGAGCACGTCAGGCTTGCCGACCGCCAGCCCCAACCGCGCACCCGCCATGCCATACAGCTTGGAGAACGTACGCAGCACCACCACGTCATCGTGCTGCACTGCCAGGTCCAGGCAGGGCTGGGTATCGGAGAAATGGATATAGGCTTCGTCGATGATCGCCAGGCAGCCCGCCGGCTTTTGGGCGACGAGTTGTTCGATGTCGGCGCGTGGGGTGAGGGTGCCGGTCGGGTTGTTCGGATTGCACAGGTAAAGCACCCCAGCCTGGGTGTCGGCGGCGAGCATGGCGCGCACGTCATGGGCGTGGCGGGCATCCAGGGGCGTTTCGTGCAAGACGGCACCGATGGCCTTGGTGCCGGCGGCTACCGAATCGTAGGTGGGCGTGCAGATGACCACGCTGCGTTCGCCTGCGTAGCTCGCCAGCCCGTACTGCAAGGGCGCGCGTGAGCCGCTGAACACCGCGACATGGTCCACGGGGACCTGGTTCTGCCTGGCGAACAGTTCGATCAACCGTACCTGCTGCTCGTATTCATAGCGCCCGCTGTGCCGGGCGCCCAGTTCCATCGCCTTGACTGCAGACGGTGTGGGTCCGTAAGGGCTTTCGTTGTAATCCAGGCGAACGATGTCATCGCCAGCGAGCGGGCCTTTGATGCTTGGCGCCGCGCCAGTGGCTGCCCAGGCGGGCAGGGCGGGGGCGAGGCTGGCCAGGGTTGCGGTGGTGACGAAGTTGCGTCGGCTCAAGGCAGTCATGGTAGTTCTCCTGTGAGATCAGTCCTCGTCGGCACCGTCGAGGTTGCGGGCCACGCGAAAGCCCAACCAGTCGCCGCGCACTTCGGGTTTGCGCTCGTTGCGGTTGCCCGAGCGCGAGAAGATCGCCGGTTCGCTGTAGTCGTTGCCGCGGATCTGCCGATGCTCGCAGGTGCCACCGGTGGTCCAGGCACTGCCATCGGCGGGAGCGCCGACATAGTCGGTGTGCCAGCAGTCCTCTACCCACTCGTAGACGTTGCCGTGCATGTCGTACATGCCAAAGGCGTTGGCCGGGAAGCTGCCGACCGGCGAGGTGAACGAGAAGCCGTCGGCGGGGCCGTAGACGTTGGCATGCTTGCTGATGGCGTACTCGCCTTCCTTGTCGAACGGGAACGGAAACGCACCCTTGGAGCCTGCGCGGGCAGCGTATTCGCGTTCTGCCTCGCTGAGCATGCGATAGGGCTTGCCGGTGGTCTTGGCCAGCCAGGCGATGTAGTCGCGGGCCTCGAACCAGGTCATGCACACTGCAGGCTGGCGTGGTCCCTGGGCGTAATGGGGCTTGCCGTTCTGGCACAGGCGGCCGGGGCGCAGGTCGCCGTCGGGCAGTACCGTGCCGGTGGCCTCGGCGTAGGCCTGCCATTGTTCGGCAGTGATGTTGAAGCGGCTGACCGCGAACGGGCGGGCGAAGGTGACGGTGTGCTGCGGGCCCTCGTCGTCCTGCTTGCCGACCTCATCATTCGGGGTGCCCATCACGAAACTGCCCGCGGGCAGCACCACCATTTCCGGGCAATGCTTCTTGCAGTCGGTGAAGACCTTCCCTGGCTCCGTGGGGTCGGCAGCCGCGGCGTGGGCCGACAATGACAGGCAACCTAGGGCAAACAGCAGGTTGAGGCGATTCATGGGTGTCCTTTCAGGTGAGCGACAGGAGTGGTGGCCGGCTTGGCGGCCTTCTGGGCGGCTTCCCAGGCACGCAGGAAGTTGCCGCCCCAGAGCTTGGCGATGTCTTCGTCCGAGTAGCCGCGCTGCATCAGCTCGGCGGTGACGTTGCGGCTCTCGCCGACGTTCTGGTATCCGATCACACCGCCGCCGTCGTTGAAGTCCGAACTGATACCGACATGGTCGATACCGATCTTCTTCACCGCGTAGTCGATGGAGTCGACGTAGTCCGCCAGGGTCGCCTCTGGCTCCTGGCGCAGGATGTCGTAGAAGGGCGTGAGGAATTCGCCGAACTTCTTCTCCGACCAGATCGAGAACACAGGATCGGTGGTGGTGCCCATCTGCGTCTGGTTCTGCACGTCGGGCAGGCCGTAGCGAGCGCGCAGGTCGTTCATCCTGGCGATGGTTTCGCGGGAGAACGGCTTGAGGTACTTGGAATAGGCGACGATGTTGACCACACCGTCGGTGGCCTTGATGTTGGCGAGGTCGGCGTCGCTGAGGTTGCGGCGGATGTCCATCATGCCCTGCACGCCGGTGTGCGAGGCGATTACCGGGGCGCGGCTCAGGTGCGTGACCTGGGCCAGGGCCTGGCTGGACATTTGCGACACGTCGATGACGATGCCCAGGTCGTTGAGCTTGGCCACGGCGCGGCGGCCGATGTCCGACAGGCCGCCCAAGGGGTCGACCGAGTCGCCGAGGAACGGCAGCGGGCGGGCGGAATCGACCCAGCTGTTGTTGCCCACGTAGCCAGGGCCGAACACCCGCACCCCGCGCGCGGCCCACAGGTCGAGCTTGTCGATATCGTCGCCCAGGGGCGCTGCATTGAGCATGCTGATGACGATGGCGAACTTGCCTTCGCCCGCCAGGCGGCGGAAGTCCGCAGGGCTGTAGGCGATGCCGGCCTGGTTGGGGAAGTCGCGGGCGATGCCGGTGACGATCTTGTAGCGCACCTCCAGCTCGTTGGCCATGGCCGCCTGGAAACCCTCGGTAGGGCGGTGCGGCCAGTTGGGCCCGCTCCAGAACTCGGGCCACGACCAGATGGCGATGTTGGCGCCGCGCAGGCGCGCCTTGCCGGCCTTGACCAGGTCGAACTGGGTCGGGCCGTCGCGGTCGGCTTCGCGGCCTTCGCTGCCAAAGTTCAGTGGCACATCCAGGTGGGCGTCCAGCGCCAGGATGCGTTCTTGCAAGGCATTGGCGCGTTGCTCGATGTCGCGGCTGAAATGGGGCTTGGCCAGGTACACCCAGTACCACCAGGCACCGACGCCTGCGCCTGTCAGCAGAACAACCAAGACCACCAACCATGGCCACTTGCGCGATAGAACCCGGTGTTTCGTCATTGCCATTTCGACCCGCTTTCAGGACGGCCCCATGCCGTTCGAACTTGTTGGGTGAAACGAGCCGACGCGCGAAGAATTTACAAATGCCTAAATCGCCTCGACAACCATTCGTTTTCGCAGCAGTAGTCACGTAATGAGTACAGTGGATGAAGGTGTCACGTCGAGGATTGCTGGCCGGTCTTGGGGCCGCCGGTGTACTGCTGCCCGCGGGTTATTACGCCCGGCAGAAATGGGTCGCGGCCCAGGAGGCCGAGCTCGCATCCGACGAGCCCACGGTGCAGGTCGCGGACTTGCCCAACGCGCTTTTGGGCGAACGCCTGGCCGGGATCTGGGACTGGCACTTGCTGGAGGGCGAGCAGGCGCTTGCCGAGCTGGCCGGCCACTGGAGCTGCTGCTGGACGTGGGCCAGGGCGCGCGGGCGGTGCGCGGCTTTCTCGGGGCGCCGCCGTATGGCGACGGCTTGCAGGTCTATGGCCCCTTGGCCGCAGAGCGCTTGCCCCATGTGCGTTTCAAGCTGGTGGCGGCGTCTGGCCAGGCGTATGACTGCGAGGCGGTGCTGGACGAGATCTGGACGGTGTGGAGCCAGGGCGGCGGCGAGGCGACGATCAGTGGCCAGGTGCGACCGGCAGGCACCCAAGCCGGGTATTCCGGGCCTCAGGCACGTTTCGTCGCCAAGCGCCGGCCCTTCGTCCAGGCGCGTGAGCGGCTGGCCTATGTGCCTGAATTGCACGAGCGCCTGATCTCGCCAGGCTGGCGCTACTTTCACCAGCTATGGCACGCGGCCCGCGACCGCTGGCATCGCATCGACGCGTCGCGCCGCCAGGCCGTCCGGGCTCTGGGTTGGCAGGCCGGGCCACTGGGCAAGGAACGCAATGCCCGTGGCCATGAGCGTCACAGCAACGGCTCGGGCGAGGACTTCTTGTTCATGCACCGGCACATGCTGCATGGCGTGCGCGAGGTCCAGGACCTGCGCTCGTGGCCGAGCATGCCGACCCCTCGGCCTTATGTCAGCGAGAACGTCCAGGCGTTCGCCGACTACGTGAGCAACCGCAGCGGCTACAGCGTGCCACCGGGCTGGCAGGCCAATGGCGATGAACACTTCAATCAGTGGCTGTACCACATCAAGAGTCGTGAAGGTCTGTACGCCAATTTCCAGTTGTGGGAGTCGCAACTGCATGACCCGCAGTACCTCAGCACCCTGTGCCTGGGCGAGCTGGGCTCGCGCATCGAGTTGGGCATCCATGACTGGTTGCACATGCGCTGGTCGGCCATGGGCCGTGATCCGCAAAGCGGCTGGCCGATGCCGTATGCGCGGCGCAACTACGACTTCGCCGAACGCTGGTTCGCGGCCGACAATGATTTTCTCGGCGATCCGTTTTCTTCCCACGTGAACCCGGTGTTCTGGGCGTTCCATGGCTGGATCGACGACCGAATCAACGACTGGTTCCTGGCCCATGAGCAGGCGCATCCAGGTGAGGTGCGGCAACTCACCGTCAAGGGCATTCCCTGGTTCGCGCCGGGGCGCTGGGTATGCGTGGCCGATCCGTGGCTGGGGCCATCGAGCCAGGGTTGTGGTGCCTGGGGCAGGCCGAACGGGGGTGGCAGCGAACTGGACATCGAGACCATGAAGCTGGCGTTGCAGGTCATCTTCAGCCCCGAGCAGGAGGCCGATCGCCTGATGCAGCGCGTGCCCCAGCGCCGCCCGTGGTTCGCCCGCCACCTGGCGCGCGGCCCTCGCCGCGACGGCCTCTGAAGGATGCCATCGGCGGTGGTTACCTCTCGGGGGAACCACCGCGACCTGCTCAGCCTTCGATGGTCAGGGAGCCCTTCATCAGGGTGGCGTGGAAGGGATAGGAGCAGAAGAACAGGTAGTCTTCACCCTTCTTCAGCTTCTGGGTGTCCAGGGTCACCGTCGCGGTTTCGCCGCCGCCAATCAGCTTGGTATGCGCCAGTACCCGGGTGTCCCCGGGTTTGATGTAGTCATTGCTTTCGCCGGCCTTGGCGCCGTCGTCGACCACCCCCTTGAGGTCATCCTTTTTACTCAGCACCCAGTTATGGCCCATGACGTTCTTCGGCAGGGTGCCTGGGTGTTCCAGGGTCACCTGAAACTGCTTGCAGCTGGCAGGTACGGCGATGGTCTTGAGGTCGTAGGTCATCTGATCGGTGCCATGGATGGTCACCGAGCACTGGGCGTCGGCAAACGCGAAACCGGAAAGCGTCAGTGCAGCCAGGGCTGCGGCAGTGCGAAGCATGGTCTATCTCCAGAAATGAACGGGCGGCGTTGTCGAACACCGGCCTAAGCATGACGAAGCCCGGTGGCGACGCTTTAGCGAAAAAGGGCCGGACGCCGCAGGCGATCGACCGCCGGCACCTGCGTCAATCCGCCGCGACAGCGCCTCTACACCGCCCGCTGCAATGCAAAGCGCAGGAATACGTCTACATTCATCTGGGTAACGGAACTTGTTAGCCGCATCTGCTTTCGCAGAGGACCTTGCGGCGTCTGGACGGATCTTGCCATCTGGAGGTGGCCCGCTTTGTTTGCATCGACCCTGGCCGTACCCGGGCTGCCCGAGAGACAAGCGGGCATGCGCGTCGGTGGCCTTTACTGGCTGACTTGCGAAACCCAGGAAACCGCCGACCGCCTGAGTCGTCAGGTGCTCGCCGCGCAGCCTGTTTCGGTGCGCGCGGTGCTGGTCAATGCCGCAGGTTCCGCCCGTGACCTGGTCGCGGCCATCGACCCCGCGCAAGGGCCTGGCCGACTCGGGCTGTTCGATCTCAAACCGCAGGACCCGGTACCGATGATCCTGGCCCTGCTCAAGGACGTGCCGCGGGTGCGCGGCGGCAATCGAGCGCTGTGGGTCGTGCGCGTGTCGCTCAAGGGCTGGGACGAGATGGTCGCCGAATCGCTGGCCACTTGGTGCCGGCGCGCCCAGGCCTGGTTGGCGCGGGTGCAAAGCACCCTGTTGGTGGTGGGCGACCAGCCGCCGCCGGCGCTGTTCGACATGCTGCTGCGCTACAACGACAGCGTCTCCGGTGTAGGGCAGATCTACATCACCCAAGGTGCACGGCACCTGCTGCAGCACTTCTGGAGCAACGAAGCCGGGGTCAACGGCCCCCACGACTACCTGATGCCGCTCGAAGGCGACAACCTGCGGGCCATGGAGGTGCCTCAGGCCGAAGACGTGCCGCCGACCGCCGACGACCAGCGCCTGGTGCTCGCGCAAGCCGCGGCCCTGGGCGGTGAACCACGGCCGACCAAGTTCTGGCAGTTGTTCGAGGAAGACGATGCGTTCATCGAACGGGCCCTGCAGGCCCAGGTGGCGACGGTGGTGTTCGCCCTCACCAGCAACGGCCAGGTGCCGGCGCTCGCCAGCGAGCTGTATCGACTGCGCAAGCATTGCGGCCGCTCGCTGAAACTGCTGGTGCGCGAGATGCTGCCCACCCTGCGACAGAATGACGAACAACTGTTGCTGGCCAATGGTGCCAACCTGGTCGTGCCGGCCGGTACGGCATTCCTGCGCTTTCTCACCCTGCTGCGCTCCATCCAAGGGCATCACTGGCGTCGTGACCTGGCCGATGAGCCGTCGGCGGTACTGCAGCGTCTGCGACCTTTGCCGGTGCGCGGCGCTGTGTCGCCCAAGGCCTTTGCCGCTGCGGTGAAGAAAATGACCGACAACACGGCCGGTACCGAGGTGCGCAATCAGCTGTTGCGCCTTAAACCGCTGCCGGCGCTGCAAGGTGAACAGTTGATGCAGCAATTGGCATTGCGCCGCAATGGCGACATCGCCTGCGTCGCCGGTGGCCAGCTTTACCTGTTCCTGTTCGCCTGCAGCGAGGCGGCGCTCGATGCGGCGCTGCGCAATGTGCTGCGCCTGCCCTGGCAAGAACTGCTGGCCGGTTTCGACATCCTCACGCCCTACAGCGTGTTGCCGGGCAAGCAGTTTCTGTCCGATCGGGCGCCCGCCGAGCGGTTGCCACCTGCTCCGGCCCAGGATGACGAGGAGAACGCCAAGGCCGTGTTCCAGGCCCTGCGACCGACGCCAGCGAGGTTGGACAGCCTGGAGGTACGCCGATGACCCAGGAGTTGCTGCTTTGGGTGATCGGCCTGACCGCGCTGCTGACCGCGCCGGCAGCCATGCTCGCCTTCGCCCTGTTCCAGCACCTGGCACCTTGGCTGCGCCGACAACTGCCGACCCGCCACCTGGTCGGGCGCGGTTGGCGCCGGGTGACCGCGACCACCCCCCAGGCCGATGCACCGGGCGCCACGCAGGAGCGGCTGCATGAGTGAAGCCCTGGCCGCGCGCAAGGGGGTGCATTGGCCGGAGCTTGGGCACTGGAATCTGTATTTCCTGGCCAAGTTCGTGCTGCTGTGGATGGGCCTGCTCGACTTCAACGCATTGCTCAACCTGCTGTTCGCTACCGGCCTGCTGCTGCCGTTGCCAGGTGTGTGGCTGCCGCGCCTGCGCCAGGTGATCGCCGTGCCGCTGGGCGTTGCGCTGTTCTACAAGGACACCTGGTACCCGCCGTTCCGCCGGCTGTTCGAGCAGTCCGAGGTGCTGGCGTTTTCCTGGGCCTACGTGGCCGACCTGCTCAGCCGCTTCGTCAACTGGGACGTGGTCGGGATCATCCTCGCCCTGGTGCTGGCCTACCTGTTCATCGCTCCCTGGCTACGCCTGACCCTGCTCAACGTCACGCTGCTGCTGTGGGTGTACCTGGCCGGGGCGCTGCCGGCGGTCGCCCCCAGTGCGGTGGCGGTGGCCAATGCCGATGGTACCCAGGGCTCGGCCAGCGGACCGGCCAGCAGCAACGCCATCGACGATTTCCTGGACCAGTTCTACCGCGACCAGGCTGGCAAGGTGTCGCGCTTCCCGGCACGCAGCGACAAGGGCGAGCCGTTCGACCTGCTGGTGCTCAACGTCTGCTCGCTGGCCTGGGACGACCTGGAAGACGCCGGCATGCGCGACAACGCCTTGTTCCGGCGCATGAACATCGTCTTCGACAACTTCAACTCGGCCACCTCCTACAGTGGCCCGGCCGCTATCCGGATGCTGCGTGCCAGTTGCGGCCAGCCGCATCATGTCGACCTCTACGAGCCGGCCAACGAGCAGTGCATGCTGTTCGACAACCTCGCCAAGCTCGGCTACAGCCCTGAGCTGATGCTCAACCACAATGGTCCGATCACCCGCAAGTACCTGACCTTCCTCGCCGGCCAGCACCTGCCGGAGCGGCTGATGGACAGCGACGACTTCCCGGCGGCGCTCAAGGCCTACGATGGCGCCAACATCGCCCGCGACCAGGACATCCTGCAGGCCTGGTGGCAGCACCGGCTCAAGGAGCAGAAACCGGCCATTTCGCTGTTCTACAACACCATCACCCTGCACGACGGCAACCGCATCACCAACCCCGACGGCAGCACCCGGCGGGCGTCGTTCCAGGAACGGGCGAAAACCTTCCTCAACGACATCGACGACTTCATCAGCCTGATGCAGCAGAGCGGCCGCCGCGTGGCCCTGGTCTTCGTGCCCGAGCACGGCGCCGCGGTGCATGGTGACCGCATGCAGATTTCCGGCATGCGCGAGATTCCTTCGCGCTCGATCACCCACGTGCCGGTGGGTATCAAGCTGATCAACATGGGCGAGGACGACTCCCAGGGGCCGCTGCACGTGACCACGCAAACCAGCTACCTGGCTGTCTCCGAAGTGGTTTCGCGGCTGTATGCGCAGCAGGGTGGGGCGCTCGACCTGCCCGCGCTGATCCACGACCTGCCGACCACCGCCCCGGTTTCGGAGAACTCCGACTCGGCGGTGGTGGAGTTCCAGGGCTTGCCCTATGTGAAGCTCAAGGGCCAGTCGCAGTGGATGCCGTATCCGAAATGACTCTGTGAAGGAGCCTACATGGAACCTGATGATCGCCTGCAAGGCAGCGATGACATCGCCCAGCTCAAGGAGCGCCTGGGTGATGAGGGATTGCGTTACCACGACATTACCCGTGCAGCCGAACTGCGAGCGGTGTGCGCGCGCTGGCCGTTGTTGGCGGAAAGCGAGGGGCTGGCCATGCTCGACGCGCCCGCGCCCGACGGGACGTTCGCCGCATGACGGTGCTGGCGCTCAGCGGGGTGCGTGGCGGCGTCGGCACCACGTCGCTGGTGGCGGCGCTGGGGTTTGCCCTGCGCCGGCTGGGGCAGCGGGTGCTGCTGCTGGACCTGTGCCCGCAAAACCTGCTGCGGCTGCATTGTAACCATGCCTTGCAGGCTACCGAGGGCTGGGCCCGTGCGGAGTGTGATGGTCAGCTCTGGAGCGAGCCGTTGCTGCAGGTGGCCGACGAACTCTATTTGCTGCCCCACGGGCGGCTCGAGGCAGCAGAGCTGGGCCAAATGGGCCAAGCCCATGGCGCTGGCGCAGCGCTTTGGCCACAGCGCCTGGGCCAGTTGCGCCGGCACTTCGACTGGTTGTTGCTCGACCTTCCCGCAGCAGTGCCGGGGTTGGCCATGCCGGGCTTGGGCGGTGAGGTCGAATACCTGCGTGTGCTCGAGGCCGATGCGGCCTGCCACGCCTTGCTCAGCCTGGACATGGCGGGGCAGGGCACCTTGCTGTTGAATCGCTTCGACCCGATCAGCCCCTTGCAGCGCGACCTGTTGCTGCTCTGGCGTGAGCGCTTCGGCGCACGCCTGGCGCCGCAAGTGGTGCACCGCGATGAAGCCATGGCCGGCGCGCTGGCCTGGAAAAGCCCGCTGGGGCACTACGCCGGCGATTCCCTGGCCGCCCGGGATGTCGGCAGCCTGGCCACCTGGTGCATCGGCCAGTGGGGGGCGGTGCGATGAGCAGCTTGCGCCTGGTCGCCTACCGTCAGTATCGCCAACGGGGTGCCCGGCCGCTCACCGCTGGGGTGCTGAGCGCCGCGCTGGCCCTGGCCTGGGTGGTGCTGCGCCTGGACTCGCCGCAATGGCAGAGCGTCCTGCGCCATCGCGAGCAGTTCTACCCGCAACTGGCGGACAAGCGCCCGACCCTGGGCGACTTGCTGCGCGGGCCGATCCAGACCCTGTGGTTGCTGGTGGTGCGCCCGCCGCGGCGACACCGGGCGCCGATGTCGGCCGTGGCGCGGCCATGCGCACCTTGCGCCGCAGCGGCGCCTGGTCGCTGGCGCGGCTGGGTGAGGTGCGCGGTCGCATCGCCCGGAGCATGCGTGCGCTGCCCAAGCGTATCGGTCACAGCGCCACCCTGGCACGCACCCAGCAGCGGCTCAAGGCCAGTGGCAGCACAGCACAACGGGTTTTCTACTGGGCGCTCGGCACCCTCGGCCTGGTGGTTGCGGTGTTGTGCATCACCTCGCCGTTCGATATCGCCGCGCAACTGGCTTTCGTCCTCACCCTGTGGTTGCTGGCGATGCTCATGCGCTACATGCCAGGACGTTTCCCGACGCTGATGCTGATCATTCTGTCGATCACCATTTCCTGCCGCTACCTGTGGTGGCGCTACACCTCGACCCTGAACTGGACCAACAGCCTCGACCTGGTGCTCGGCCTGACCCTGCTGCTGGCCGAGACCTATTCGTGGATCGTCCTGATTTTCAGCTTCATCCAGAGCATCTGGCCGCTGCGCCGACCGGTCGCGGCACTGCCCGAGGACGAGCGGCTGTGGCCGAGCGTGGACCTGGTGATCCCGACCTACAACGAAGACCTGTCGGTGATCCGCACCACGGTGATGGCCGCCAAAGGCATCGACTGGCCGTCCGACAAGCTCGGCATCTATCTGCTCGACGATGGCGCGCGCCCCAGCTTCAAGGCCTTCGCCGATGAGGTGGGTATCGGCTATATCGACCGCCAGGACAACCGCGGGGCCAAGGCCGGCAACCTCAACCACGCCTTGGGGCAACTGAGCGGCGAGCTGGTGGCGGTGTTCGACTGCGACCACATTCCAGTGCGTGCTTTCTTGCAGATGACCGTCGGCTGGTTCCTCAAGGATCCGAAGATGGCGCTGGTGCAAACGCCGCATCACTTCTTCTCGCCCGACCCGTTCGAGCACAACCTGGGCTCGTTCCGCCGCAAGCCCAACGAGGGCGAGCTGTTCTATGGCCTGGTGCAGGATGGCAACGACCTGTGGAACGCGACCTTCTTCTGTGGCTCGTGCGCGGTGCTGCGCCGCAGCGCACTGGACGAAATCGGCGGCTTCGCCACCCAGACCGTCACCGAGGATGCCCACACCGCGCTGCGCCTGCACCGCCATGGCTGGAACTCGGCCTATATTCGCATCCCGTTGGCGGCGGGGCTTGCCACCGACAGCCTGGCAGCCCACGTGCGCCAGCGCATTCGCTGGGCGCGCGGCATGGTGCAGATCTTCCGCCTCGACAACCCGCTGTTCGGCCGAGGCCTGAGCCTGTTCCAACGGATCTGCTACGCCAACGCCATGCTGCATTTCCTGTCCGGGCTGCCGCGTCTGATATTCCTCACCGCGCCGCTGGCCTTCCTGCTGATGCATGCCTACGTGATCTATGCCCCGGCCTTTCTGCTGTTGCTGTACGTGCTCCCGCACATGGTCCATGCCAGCATGGTCAACTCGCGGGTGCAGGGCCCGTACCGGCAGACCTTCTGGGGCGAGGTGTACGAGTCGGTGCTGGCCTGGTACATCGTGCGGCCGACCCTGGTGGCCTTGTTCGCGCCCAAGCGCGGCACGTTCAACGTCACCCTCAAGGGCGGCCAGACCGACAGCGACCAGCTCGATTGGCAGGTGGCCAGGCCCTACCTGTGGCTGGCCGCGATCAACTTCGTCGGCCTGGGCTTCGCCGCGTGGCGCTTCGCCTATGGGCCGAGCAACGAGTACGGCACCGTGATGGTCAGCTCGTTGTGGGTGATCTACAACATGCTGCTGATCGGCGCGGCCCTGGCGGTTGCCGCCGAGGTGCACCAGGTGCGCCGCTATCACCGGGTACCGGCGAGGTTGCCGGCGGCCTTGCGCGTGGCTGACGGCCATCTCTACCCAGCGGTGCTGACCGACTACTCCGATGGTGGCGTTGGCCTGGAGCTTGCCGAAACGCGCGACCTGGCCGAAGGCACCGAGGTCATGCTGGTGCTCGAACGCGCCGATCGCGAATACGTCTTTCCCGGCCAGGTGGTGCGTGCCCGTGGGCGCAACCTGGGCATCAGCCTGGCGGTGCTGGATCAGCAGCAACGCATCGACTACGTGCAATGCACCTTCGCCCGCGCCGACAACTGGCTGAACTGGACCGACGCCCACGTACCGGACCGCCCGTTGCGCAGTTTCTTCGACGTGTTGGCCTTGGGGTTCACAGGTTACTACCGCGTGCTGGAGTACGCCCCTGCCTGGATTCGCCTGCCGTTGCGCCCTATGGCAGCGCTGGCGCGCTGGCTGGCGAGCTTCCTGCCACGGGCGCCGCATTCCATTTCACCTGACTTACGGAAGAGCTCGACATGATCGCTCCGCGCCTGCCATTGCTGGTTCTGGCCTTGCTGTTCAATGCGGCCATCGCTGCGCCCGCCGTGGCGCCACCGTCGGCCAAGACCTCGCCACCACAGGCGCCGCAAGCCGCTGCGGTTCCTCAGGCCGGCGAGGCTACCGAGGCCAGCGAGGCCGCGCCGCAGCCCGGCGTGCCGCACTGGGTGCGCAACCAGACCTTCGAGGCCCTGGGCCGCGGTTCGGACAGCCTGTTGATGGGCGTGCGCAACAGCGACCAGGTCGAGTTCGGCCTGCGCCGCGACCGCCTGGCCTCGGCCGTGGAGCTGGATCTGCGCTTCACCCCGTCGCCTGCGCTGGTGCCGCGCCTGTCGCACCTGCGGGTGTACCTCAACGACGCGATGATGGGCGTGGTGCCGATCACCGAAGACGACATCGGCGTACAGCGCGACCACAAGATCAAGCTCGACCCCAAGCTGGTGCAGGACTTCAACCGGGTCCGCGTGGAGTTCGTCGGCCACTACACCGACATCTGCGAAGACCCCGCGCACAGTTCGCTGTGGCTTAACCTCAGCCGCGAGAGCCGGATCATCGTCGATGAGCAGGCCCTGGTCACCGACAACGACCTGGCCTACTTCCCGCTGCCGTATTTCGATGCCCGCGACACCGGCAAGGTGCAAATCCCCATGGTCTTCGCCGCAAGCCCCAGCCTTGGCGAGCAGAAGGCCGCTGCGATCATCGCCTCCTACTTCGGCAGCCTGGCCAAATGGCGCATGGCGACCTTCCCGGTGCTGTTCGACACCTTGCCGGCGGCCAGCGGCGAGCAACCGCTGCCCAGCATCGTTTTCGCCACCAACGATCATCGACCGGCATTTCTCGCCGACAAGGCGCGTTTCCCGGATGTGGCCGGGCCGGTGATCCAGCAGATCAGCCACCCCGACAACCGCTACGCCAAGGTATTGCTGGTGCTTGGGCGCAACGAGGAAGACCTGGTCAAGGCCGCCTCGGCGCTGGCGGTGGGCACCGACCTGTTCCGCGGGTCGCAGGTGGCGGTGGACCAGGTCGAGGCGCTCAAGCCCCGCGAGCCCTATGACGCGCCCAACTGGGTGCCCACCGACCGCCCGGTGCGCCTGGCAGAACTGCTCGACTACCCGGGGCAGTTGCAGGTCAGCGGCTTGCGTCCCGCGCCCATCGAGTTGTCGATCAACCTGCCGCCGGACCTGTTCGTCTGGCGGAACCAGGGCGTGCCGCTGCGTACGCTGTATCGCTACACACCGCCCGTGGTCACCGACGAGTCGCGCCTGACCATCAGCCTCAACGACCAGTTCATCGGCAGCATCCCGCTGCCCGGCTCCGATGGGTTCGGCAGTGCCTTGCAGACCCTGCGCGCCAACCTCTTGCCCGGCGATGCCTCGACCCTGGAAGACAAGACCCTGGTGCCGGCGTTGAAGGTCGGCGACCGCAACCGCCTGCGTTACGACTTCAGCTTCGCCAGCCGTATCGGCAATGCGCAGAACGGCCAGTGCCAGACCTACCTGCCGGCCGACGTGCGCGCCGCCATCGATGAGAACTCCACCATCGACCTGTCGGGCTACTACCACTACATCGCCATGCCCGACCTGGCCGCATTCGCCCGCAGTGCCTTCCCCTACAGCCGCCTGGCCGATCTGTCGCAGACTCTGCTGCTGGTGCCTTCCAAACCCACCCCGATGCAGGTCGGCACGTTGCTCGACCTGGTCGGCGGCATGGCCTCTCGGATCGGCTATCCGGCGCTGGGCCTGACCTTGTCGGATGACTGGGCCAGTGCCACCACGGCCGATGCCGACCTGCTGCTGCTCGGGCCACTGCCCGAGGAGCTGCGTGATGGCCGCCAACTGAACCTGCTGCTCAGCCGCTCCAGCGACTGGCTGCGTCAGGCCCGCTCGCCCTGGTCGACCAACGTGCCGAGTTCGCAGCGCCTGCGCGAAGGAGGGCGAAGCGAGCCGGTGAGCCAGGTGAATGTCACGGCACGTGCCCCGATTGCCGCGATCACCGGGCTGCAGTCGCCGTTCCATGGCCAGCGCAGCATCGTCGCGCTGCTGGCCAGCGATGACGGTGACTACCAGCTGCTGCGCGATACCCTGACCGATCCGGGACGGCTGAACGACTACGTGTTCGGATCGGTGAGCCTGATTCGCAGCAGCGGGGTCGCCAGCCATTACGTGGGCGATACCTACTATGTCGGCCACCTGCCGTGGTGGATGCTGTTGTGGTTCCACCTTTCCCATCACCCGGTATTGCTTGCACTCGGTGCGGTGCTGAGCATGTTGTTGCTGGGGATCGTGATCTGGCGCTTGCTGGCCTGGGTGGCGCGCCGGCGCCTGCAGGGTTGACATGCGCAGGCTCGGGCTGGTGCTCGTGTTGTACCTGCTGGCGCCGATGGCGTCGGCGACCTGCTGGCCGCAGTGGGAGACCTTCAAGACGGCACTGGTCAAACCCGATGGCCGGGTGATGGACCCGGCCCAGGGCATCAGTACCTCCGAAGGCCAGGCCTATGGCATGTTCTTCGCTTTGGTGGGCAACGATCGCGCCTACTTCCAGCACATCCTCGGCTGGGCCGAGAACAACCTTGCCGGGGGCGACCTGCGCAAACGCCTGCCCGCCTGGAAATGGGGCCAGGATGCCCAAGGGCGTTGGGGGGTGCTGGATGGCAACAACGCCAGCGATGCCGACCTGTGGATGGCCTATGCGCTGCTCGAAGCCTCGCGTCTGTGGGCGGTCAGCGAGTACCGCGTGCTGGGCGAGCAGATTCTTTGGCGCGTGGCTGCGCAGACCCTGCGCCCGCTACCTGGCCTGGGCCTGATGCTGCTGCCGGGCGACCAGGGTTTCGTCACGGCCAAGGGCACCCGCCTGAACACCAGCTACCTGCCGCCGCAGCTGCTGGACCGCTTCGCCCAGGTGGCGCCGGTCTGGGCCGACCTGGCGCGTAACAGCCGCACCTTGCTGCTGCGCAGTGCGCCGAAAGGATTGGCGCCGGACTGGCTGTTGTGGGGCAACGACGGCAAGCCGGCCAACGATCCGGACAATGGCACCCGTGGCAGCTATGACGCCATCCGTGTGTACCTCTGGCTGGGCATGCTCGGTGCGGGCGCGGCCCAGCGTGATGAACTGTTGCAACGCTATCGGCCGATGGTCGCGATGACCCTGGCCGAGGGCGTTCCCCCCGAGAAAGTCGACATCGTCGAGGGCACCGGTAAGGGCAAGGGGCCGGTGGGATTTTCCGCGGCGATGTTGCCGATGCTGGTGGCGCTCGATGAGCAGGCTGGTCTGCAGGCGCAGCGCCAACGGCTGCAACAGCACCCGCCCACCGGTTACTACGGCGGCATGCTGGCGCTGTTCGGCCAGGGCTGGGACCAGGCGCGCTACCGCTTCGATGACAAGGGACGACTGATGATTCGCTGGGATGCACAATGCGCAGACTGATCACGCTGGTGTTGCTGGGCTCGCTACCGGCTGCGTTGCTGGCGGCGCCGGCCGACCGGGACGAGCAGCGTGCCTGGCTGTTGCAGCAGATCCGCCTGGGCGAGGCCACGCACCGCGAGTCGCTGGTGGAAGACTCCCTGGCCCGCCTGCGTCTGCTCGAACCGGACAACCTCGATGCGATTACCGCGGCCATCCGCCAGGCGCTGCGCACCCAGGAGGTCGACCGGGCGCGCCAGCTGTATGGCGACCTGCAACGCATCGCCCCTGGCAGCCCGCAAGACAAACAAATGGCGCGCCTGCTGGAGATGTACAGCGGCGACGGCGAGCAGGCCTTGCAACAGGTGCGCCTGCTGGCCACTGCAGGGCGTTTCGAGGAGGCGCTGGCGCAGTATGAAGCCGCGTTCGGCAAGGGCGAGCCGCCTTCGCTGGAACTGGCCTTGGAATACTGGCGCATTCGCAGCCGCCTGCCGGAGCAATTGCCGGTCACCATCGATCACTTGCGCCAGCTTGACCAGCAATACCCGGGCAGCCCCGAGTTGCAGCAGTTTCTGGTCGAGCAGCTGTTTCGCGCCAAGCGCAACGACGAGGCCCTCGCGGTGCTGGCGCGCATGGCCGAGCAAAGCCAGTCGCGGCAGGTGGCCGCCGACCTCGAATTCGGCTACCTGAGCAAGCAACCGACCAGCGACGCCAGCGTGCGCGCCTGGCAGGCCTACCTGGAGCGCTACCCCGGCGCCAGCCACACCGCCCAGGTCGAGGAGCTGCTGGCCGGCCAGCGCAAGCTGACCGGCGACCCGGCCTGGCGGGCCGGGCAGGAGGGCATCCAGCTGCTGGTGGCCCGGCGCACCCCAGCGGTGGCCGAGCGCAAGCTGCGCCAGGCACTGGCGGCCTACCCGCAGGATGCCACGCTCAAGGGCTACCTGGGCCTGGCCCTGGCCCGCCAGGGGCGCAGGCAGGAGGCGGTGCAGTGGCTCAAGCAGGCGGTGGCCGAAGAGCAGGACACCTACATCCTCAGCAAATGGCATGACCTGCTGGCCTCCACCGAGTACTGGCTGGTGATGCAACGCGGCAAGCAGGCGCTGGATGCAGGTAACTACAACGGCGCCGAACAGGCCTATCGCCAGGCCATGCAGCAAGACCCCAAGGAGCCCCAGGCCGTTGTCGGCCTGGGCAATGTGGCCCTGGCCCGTGGTCAGCGCAGCCAGGCTGAAGGGTACTACCAGCAGGCGCTGCGCATGGACCCGGGCAACGACAGTGCTACCTGGGGCCTGGCCAAGCTCTATCAGGGACAGTCGGCCAAGCGCTATGAACAGTTTCTGGCGACCTTGTCGCCCAAGCAACGCCAGGCTTTCGCCCGCTCGCAGAGGCAGGGCGGCGGTGGCGGTACGGCCAGCGATGGGCAGGTCGAGCGCCTGCGCGAGCAGGCTCGGCAGGCGCTGGAGCGCCAGGACTGGGCAGCGGCGACGCCGTTGCTGCGCGAGGCCCGGCAACGTGCGCCAGACGATCCCTGGCTGGCCGCCGACCTGGCCCGTGCGCTGCGCGAGCAGGGCCAGCAGGCCCAGGCCGATGCGGTGTTCGACGAGCTGCTGGCACGCCAGCCCGACAATGCCCAGGCGCGCTTCGCCCATGGCTTGCACCTGGAAGCCACTGGCCGCTATCAGGCTGGCCTGGACAGCCTGCAGCGCGTGCCGACCAGCACGTGGAACGACGGCATGCGTCAGTTGCAGCAACGCCTGCAGCGCCAGGCCAGTCTGGAACGAGCCCGCGCACTGTTCGCCCAGGGCGATGTGCAGGGCGCCGAAGCCCTGCTCGAGCAACGTATCGCCGCCAGCAACGATCCGAAGCAGAAGCTCGACGATCTGCGTCAACTTGCCGGTTGGGCCAGACAACGTCAGGCATTGGACGCTGCCGATGGCTATTACGCACGCATTTTGACCCTACAGCCGGGCGATGGCGATGCCCGGCTGGGCCGCATCGAGGCGCAGATCGCTCGGGGTGACATCGACGCTGCACGCCAGGCCCTGCGCAGCGCCCCGCCTCGGTTCGAGTCTGCCAGCTACGACGCCCGTCGGCGCTTGGCCAACGCCTGGGCAGCGGTGGGCGAGAAGGACAAGGCAGCCAGCCTGCTCGCGGACCTGGCCAAGGAGCGCACGGAGCCGGACGCCTTGCTCTACCGCGACCTGGCGCAGATGCAGCCACGCAGCAATGCCGAGCAGGCGCTGGACTACTACGCGTTGGGCATGCGCGATGCTGGCCTGCTGACCGCCGAGCAGGCCAGCCCGCGTGACGACATCGCCCTGACCCGGGCCAGCCGGGCCAAGGATGACGACGACTGGCTCAAGCGCAGCCTGCGCAGTGACGTCGACCGCCTGTACCAGTGGAAGAGCCCCACGGTGACCATCCACCAGGACTACGGCTGGCGCGACAACGACGGCTCGTCGGGCATTTCCGACCTGACCACCTGGACCACCATGATGCATGCCGAGATGCCGGTGGCCGAGGGCCGTGGCTTTGCCCGGGTGGAGCGGGTATCGCTGCGTACCTCGAGCTTCGACACCGATGCCGACGGCCTGCACCGCGAGGCCTACGGTAGTTGTTCGTTGCGCGGCAACACCACGTCGGGACCGGTGCCGACCGGCTGCCCCGGCGGCTCGGAAAGCGCCGATGGCACCACCCTGGCGGTGGGCTGGCAGACCGATCGGTTCAGCGCCGACATCGGCACTTCGCCGTTGGGCTTCGAGGAGCAGAATATCCTCGGGGGTATCAGCTACAGCGGCAAGCATCTAGGCACCGGCTGGACGGTGACCGCTTCGCGGCGGCCGATGAACAACTCGCTGCTGTCCTATGCGGGGCCAAGGACCCGCGCACGGGCATCAGCTGGGGTGGGGTCACGGCTACCGGCGTGACCTTGAACCTGAGCCGCGACCAGGGCGGCGACGATGGCATCTGGGCCAGCCTGGGCTACCACTTGCTGCGCGGCGAGAACGTCGAGGACAACAGCCGCTTCCGTGCGATGGGCGGCTATTACTACCGGCTGATCCAGCGCGTCGACGAGGAGCTGCGGGTGGGCGCCAGCGCGATGTACTGGACCTACGATCGCAACCTGGGCGGCTATACCTTGGGCCAGGGTGGCTACTACAGCCCGCAGCGGTACATGTCGGTGGGCTTGCCGGTCAGCTATGCGTGGCGCAATGCCGACTGGTCGGTGTACCTGGAAGGGTCGTTGAGTTATTCCTGGGCACGCAACGACGCCGAGCGGGCCTTCCCGCTGGACTCGGTGAACGACGACATTCTCGCCCAGTACCCGTCGCTGGTGTCGAGCAACATCGGCGTGATGCGTGGTGGCGACAACAACAGCGGCGCAGGGTACATGGCACAGGCGTTCGTCGAGCGGCGCCTGGATGACCACTGGGTACTGGGCGCGGGCTTCACGGCCCAGCGTAGCGAGGACTATGCGCCCAATCGGGTGCTGATGTATCTGCGGTACAGCTTCGATGTGTGGCAGGGGAACTTGCCGTTGCCGGTCAATCCGCTCAAGCCGTATGCGGATTTTCGGTGAGGGTTGGGTGAGGGTTGGGTGAGGTTGGTGGGGGTGGCGAGCAATTGTAGGGGTGCTGGGTGGGTTCGGCGCGAGAGTTGCTGTGCCGCCGGGTGGGTTCGGCACGAGATTTGTCGCGCCGCATAGATCGAGCGCCGCCCGCGCGGCGCATCGCGGCGCAAGGCCGCTCCTACATTTGTTGCAACGTGCCTATGTCAGTTAGGCCATAGTTGTTCGCCTTTGGCGGCACCACGGAGCAACGTGGTGCGCCCCGCGCCAACACAAATATCGCGGCGGGCCAACAAGGCTGACAACTATGGCCTACCCGACATGATTGGCCCGAAACAAATGTAGGAGCGGCCTTGCGCCGCGATGCGCCGCGCGGGCGGCGCTCGATGTATGCGGCACCACACCTCTCCAGTGCACACCCAGCCACACTCACTACAACCTGAAACCCAAACCGCTGCAGCAACCGCATCCGGAGATCTTCCAGGGCGGCAGCTCGCGTGCCGCGCGCGACATGGCGGCTCGGGTGTCGGACTGGTACTTCACCAACGGCTGTGCAGGCGGTGGCCTGATGCAACATGAGGCCGCTTTGCGGCCCATCGCGACACAAGGCCGCTCCCACTTCGATCGGCGTACGCAGGCCTATGTAGGAGCGGCCTTGTGCCGCGATCGGCTGCGCAGCAGCCCCGGCATTCTTGAGTGAACAGCATGAGTCCACACCCTGCGAAATCCCAGGTCGGTTTCAGGATGCGCCTGGTCGTTCGCGTACAACCTTTCGGCCGTACAAGTGCCATGCTTGTCAGATGCCCTGGACCCAGTGCGCGCAGACGCATGGCCAGGTGCAAGGAGGCCGCCAGCACGTATCCGTGACGTGACCCGCGCGCCGCAGCAGAACACGCTGGACACCTGCCCCTCACAACAATTCAGGCAGGGTCCGTGATGCCGAGGTCCGCTGTATGCCTGATGAATTACTGCACCTGCCAGAAATCCAGACCATCCTCGCCCGCGAAAAGGCCAAGCCCGGCGCCTTGTTGCCGATCCTTCATGCTATCCAGGATGCCATCGGCTTCGTCCCCGACGCCGCCGTCGACCACATCGCCCATGCCCTGAACCTCAGCCTCGCCGAAGTACGCGGGGTGATCAGCTTCTACCACGATTTCCGTACCCAGCCCCCGGCCCGCCATACCTTGCGCCTGTGCCGCGCCGAGTCGTGCCAGAGCCGTGGCAGCGAGGCGTTGGCCGCGCAGCTGCGCGAGCAACTGGCGCTCGACGACCATGGCACCAGCGCCGACGGCGCCATCAGCCTGCGCCCGGTGTATTGCCTGGGCGCCTGTGCCTGCTCGCCGGCGCTGGAACTGGACGGCCAGGTGCACGCGCGCCTGACCCCGGAGCGCCTGCGCGCACTGGTCAATGGTTGCTTGGAGGGTGAAGCATGCTGAAGGTGTACATTGCCTGCGACTCGGTGGCCCGCGCCGTGGGCGCCGACCAGGTCGCCAACGCCTTGCAGAACGAGGCTGAGCGGCGCCAACTCGCCCTCGACATCCAACGTACCAGCTCGCGTGGCCTGTACTGGCTGGAGCCGCTGGTGGAGTGCGACAGCGCAGAAGGGCGCATGGGCTATGGCCCGGTCACCCCTGAAGATGTGCCCGCACTGCTCGACGCCCTGACCGGCCAGCCCGGTGGCCACTCGCTGGCGCTGGGCCTGGTCGAGCAGATTCCCTACCTGAAGACCCAGCAGCGCCTGCTGTTCGCCCGCGCCGGTATAACCCGACCGCTGTCGCTGGACGACTACCGGGCCAATGGCGGCTTCGCTGGCTTGGCCAATGCCGTTTCCCAACCAGGCGCCGACGTGGTGGCAGCCGTGCTCGATTCCGGCCTGCGCGGTCGTGGTGGCGCGGCGTTTCCGGCAGGCATCAAGTGGCGCACCGTGCGCGACGCCGGGGGCGGGCAGAAGTACGTGGTCTGCAATGCCGACGAAGGCGATTCCGGTACCTTCGCCGACCGCATGCTGATGGAAGGCGACCCGTTCCTGCTGATCGAAGGCATGATCATTGCCGGTCTCGCGGTCGGTGCCGACAAAGGCTACATCTATGTGCGCTCGGAATACCCCGATGCGATTCGCGTGCTCAACCAGGCGCTGTCGATCGCCGGCGATGCCGGCTACCTTGGCACCGATGTGGCCGGCAGCGGCCAGGCCTTCGAGCTGCAAGTGCGGGTGGGAGCAGGGGCGTATATCTGCGGCGAGGAAACCGCGCTGCTCGAGTCCATCGAGGGCAAGCGCGGCATCGTTCGCGCCAAGCCGCCACTGCCGGCGCTGCAAGGCCTGTTCGGCCGGCCGACGCTGGTGCACAACGTCCTCACCCTGGCCTCGGTGCCGATCATCCTGGCCAAGGGCGCGGCCTTCTACCGCGACTTCGGCATGGGCCGCTCGCTGGGCACCATGCCGTTCCAGCTGGCCGGCAATATCCGTCATGGCGGCCTGGTCGAGCGCGCCTTCGGCCTGACCCTGCGTGAGCTGGTCGAAGGCTACGGCGGTGGTACCGCCAGTGGTCGGCCCTTGAAGGCTGCGCAGGTCGGCGGCCCGCTGGGCGCCTGGGTGCCGCCGAGCCACTTCGATACGCCGCTGGATTACGAAGCCTTCGCCGCCATGGGCGCGATGCTCGGTCATGGTGGCGTGGTGGTGGCAGATGACACCCTGAACATGGCCAGCATGGCGCGCTTCGCCTTGCAGTTCTGCGCCGAGGAGTCCTGCGGCAAGTGCACGCCCTGCCGCATCGGCTCGACCCGCGGCATGGAGGTGGTCGACCGCCTGATCGCCAGCAGCGACTTCACCGAGCGTCACGACCAGGCCCTGTTGCTGCGCGACCTGTGCGACACCATGCAGTACGGCTCGCTGTGCGCCATGGGCGGCATGACCGCCTATCCGGTGGCCAGCGCCCTCAAGTACTTCCCCGCCGACTTTGGCCTGACCACCACGGAGGCCGCGCAGTGATCAATTACTTCGACCCCGCTTTTGATAAAAGCAGCGACCTCGGCACGCCTGCTCGAGACAGCGCCGTGCAGGTCAGCCTGAACATCGACGGACGCAGCATCAGCGTGCCCGCCGGCACCTCGGTGATGCGCGCTGCGGCGCTGCTTGGCACCAGCATTCCCAAACTGTGCGCCACCGATAGCCTCGAAGCCTTCGGCTCGTGCCGCATGTGCATGGTCGAGATCGATGGCATGCGTGGCTATCCGGCCTCGTGCACCACGCCGGTCACCGAGGGCATGGTGGTGCGCACGCAAACGCCGCGTCTGGCCGATTTGCGCCGCAATGTCATGGAGCTGTTTATCTCCGACCACCCGCTGGACTGCCTGACCTGCTCGGCCAACGGCAACTGCGAGCTGCAGACCGTGGCCGGCCAGGTCGGCCTGCGCGAGGTCCGCTACGGCTATGACGGTGCCAACCACCTGGCCGAGAAGAAGGACGTGTCCAATCCGTACTTCGACTACGAGCCGAGCAAATGCATCGTCTGCAGCCGCTGCGTACGCGCCTGCGAGGACATCCAGGGCACCTTCGCCCTGACCATCACCGGGCGTGGCTTCGACTCGCGGGTGGTGGCGGCCGGTGGTGACGATTTCCTCTCCTCCGAGTGCGTGTCGTGCGGTGCGTGCGTACAGGCCTGCCCGACCGCGACCTTGAGCGAGAAGTCGCTGGTTCTGCTCGGCCAGCCCGAGCGGGCGGTGATCACCACCTGCGCCTACTGCGGCGTCGGCTGCTCGTTGCGCGCCGAGATGAAGGGCGACCAACTGGTGCGCATGGTCCCGGACAAGAACGGCGGCGCCAATCATGGCCACGCCTGCGTCAAAGGGCGCTTCGCCTGGGGCTACGCTACCCACCCCGACCGCATCACCAAGCCGATGATCCGCAAGCGCCTGGAAGACCCTTGGCAGGAAGTCAGCTGGGACGAGGCCGTGACCTACGCCGCCAGTGAATTCCGGCGTATCCAGCTCAAGTACGGGCGCGATTCGATCGGCGGCATCACCTCCAGCCGCTGCACCAACGAGGAGGCCTATCTGGTGCAGAAGCTGGTGCGCACGGCGTTCGGCAACAACAACGTCGACACTTGCGCGCGGGTCTGCCATTCGCCGACCGGCTATGGCCTGAAGCAGACCCTCGGCGAATCGGCCGGTACCCAGAGCTTCGACTCGGTGATGCAGGCCGATGTGATCCTGGTGATCGGCGCCAACCCCACCGATGCCCACCCGGTGTTCGGCTCGCAGCTCAAGCGCAGGCTGCGCGAGGGCGCGCGGCTGATCGTCATCGACCCGCGGCGCATCGACCTGGTCGACGCGCCCCATGCCCGCGCCGACTTGCACCTGCAACTGCGCCCCGGTACCAACGTGGCCATGCTCAACGCCCTGGCCCATGTGATCGTCGGCGAAGGCCTGCTGGCCCAACGCTTCATCGATGCCCGCTGTGAAACCGAAGACTTTGCCCGCTGGCGCGATTTCGTCAGCCTGCCAGAGAACGCCCCTGAGATCCTCGGGCCGATCTGCGGCGTGCCCGCCGAGCAGATCCGCGCCGCCGCACGCTTGTATGCCACGGGCGGCAACGCGGCCATCTACTATGGCCTGGGCGTGACCGAGCACAGCCAGGGCAGCACCGCGGTGATGGGCATCGCCAACCTGGCCATGGCCACCGGCAACGTCGGCCGCGAAGGAGTAGGGGTCAATCCGCTGCGTGGGCAGAACAACGTGCAGGGCTCGTGCGACATGGGCTCGTTCCCCCATGAGCTGCCGGGCTACCGGCACATCGCCAACGAAGGCGTGCGCGCCGAATTCGAGCAGGCCTGGGGCGTGACCTTGCAACCCGATCCGGGCCTGCGCATCCCCAACATGTTCGAGGCGGCCCTGGACGGCAGTTTCAAGGCGTTGTATTGCCAGGGCGAGGACATCGCCCAGAGCGACCCCAATACCCAGCACGTCACTGCCGCGCTGCGTGCCATGGAATGCGTGGTGGTGCAGGACATCTTCCTCAACGAGACGGCCAAGTTCGCCCACGTGTTCCTGCCCGGCAGCTCGTTCCTCGAAAAGGACGGCACCTTCACCAACGCCGAACGGCGCATCTCGCGGGTGCGCAAGGTCATGCAGCCGCTGGCCGGCAAGGCCGACTGGGAGGCGACCGTGGCCCTGGCCAATGCCCTGGGTTGCCCGATGAACTACCGTCACCCGTCCGAGATCATGGACGAGATCGCTCGCCTGACCCCAAGCTTCCAGCGTGTCAGCTACGCCGAGCTCGACCGCCGTGGCAGCCTGCAATGGCCATGCAACGACGCCGCACCCGATGGCACGCCGACCATGCACATCGAGCAGTTCGTGCGGGGCAAGGGGCGCTTCATGCTGACCGGCTACGTACCCACCGACGAGAAGGTCAACAGCCGTTATCCGTTGCTGCTGACCACTGGGCGGATCCTCAGCCAGTACAACGTCGGCGCTCAGACCCGGCGCACCGGCAACGTCGCCTGGCATGACGCCGACCGCCTGGAAATCCACCCCACTGACGCCGAGAGCCGGGGCATTGGCGATGGTGACTGGGTAGGCATCGGCAGCCGCGCCGGGCAGACCGTGCTGCGTGCCAAGGTCAGTGCGCGGGTGGCGCCGGGAGTGGTCTACACCACCTTCCACTTCCCCGAATCGGGGGCGAACGTGATTACCACGGACAACTCCGACTGGGCGACCAACTGCCCGGAATACAAGGTCACCGCTGTGGAAGTGGTCAAGGTGTTCCAGCCGTCGCAGTGGCAGAAGCGCTACCAGGACTTCAGTGACGAACAGCGGCGCCTGCTCAAGGAGCGCCGTACCACCGAGGAAAACGCCGAGGTGCGTCGATGAGTAGTGACAACCTGATCAAGATGGCCAACCAGATAGCCCATTACTTCGACAGCGAACCCAATCGGGCGCTGGCGGTGCAGGGGGTGAGGCAGCATCTGCAGAGTTTCTGGACCCCGGCGATGCGTCGGCAGTTGACTGAATGGATCGAGGCGCATGCGGGGGAGGGGGTGGATTCCAAGGTGTTGGAGGCCTTGAACTGACGTTTGCCTGTGCCGGCCTCTTCGCGGGACAAGCCCGCTCCCACACGTACAGCGCAGGTTTTGGAAGCGCTGGAGACTCTGTGGGAGCGGGCTTGTCCCGCGAAGAGGCCGGCACAGACAAAATGAAATGTCCGTCATGTTTGCCGGTAGATTCTGCCCCCGATGCTACGCTCGCGAAATCACTCGCCGCCGCGGATTCCACCCATGGACATGAACTGGCACCAGGCCCTGCAAGAAAGCCTGAGCTGGCTGGCAATCGCCACACTCTCCACCTTTGTCGGCTTCGCCGTTGCCGCGACCCTGGCCGTGCGCTTCACCCGCTGGGGCGCGCAGTTCTGGCAGCTCGCCGGGCCTTACTTCAATCTCCGCCGCAGTTGGCGACCCTTGCTGGCGTTCGCCTTGCTGCTGGTGCTGACGCTGTTCTCGGTGCGCCTGAACGTGCTGTTCTCGTTCTGGTACAACCGCTTCTACAGCGCCCTGCAGGGCCTGGATCAATCAGCCTTCTGGTACCTGCTCGGCGTGTTCGGCGTTCTGGCGATCATCCACGTGGCACGCTCGCTGTTCACTTCCTACGTGACCCAGGCCTTCAGCATCCGCTGGCGCATGTGGTTGACCGAGCGTCTGACCGGTGAATGGATGCATGGCGATGCCTATTACCGGGGTCGCTTCGTCGCGGATCCGGTGGACAACCCTGACCAGCGTATCGAACTGGACGTCAGTACCTTCGTCACCGGCTCGGTGACCCTGGCCCTCGGCGCGGTCAGTGCGCTGGTCTCGCTGGTGGCGTTCACGGCCATTCTCTGGGGGCTGTCGGCGCCACTGGCGGTGGCTGGGGTGGAGATTCCACGGGCGATGGTGTTCGCCGTCTACCTGTATGTGCTGGTGGCCACGTGGGTTGCATTCCGCCTCGGGCGGCCGTTGATCCGCCTTAACTTCCTCAACGAAAAGCTCACCGCCAACTTCCGTTACGCACTGATGCGCCTGCGCGAGAACGCCGAGAACATCGCGTTCTACCAAGGCGCGCAGGTCGAGCGCGGCACCCTGTTGGGCCGTTTCGCGGCGCTGATCGCCAACGCCTGGGCGCTGGTGTTCCGAGGCTTGAAGTTCGATGGTTTCAACCTCGGTATCAGCCAGGTGGCGGTGGTGTTCCCGTTCATTCTGCAGGCGCCGCGCTTTTTCAGCGGCGCGATCAAGCTCGGCGATGTGATGCAGACCTCCCAGGCGTTTGGCCAGGTCCAGGATTCGCTGTCGTTCTTCCGTGAGTCGTACGATGCGTTCGCCCAGTACCGCGCCACGCTCGACCGTTTGACCGGCTTCGTCGAGGCCAATCGCGAGGCCGGCGAGCTGCCCCGTGTCGATACCCACGACCAGGCCCATGCCCTGCGCATCCATCGCTTGCAGGTCTCGCGCCCCGATGGCCATCGCTTGATCGGCGATCTGGAACTCAGTTTGCAGCCCGGCCAGGCCTTGCTGATCAAGGGCCCTTCGGGCAGTGGCAAGACGACCTTGTTGCGTGCGCTGGCGGGCCTTTGGCCCTACGCTGAAGGCGAAGTGCGGCGGCCGACGGGGCACCAGGCGCTGTTCCTGTCGCAGCGCCCGTACTTGCCGCTGGGTGATCTGCGCACCGCGATCGCCTACCCGGCCGATGCGCAGCCGCAGGACGATGCGCGCATGCAGCAGGCGTTGCGCCAGGTCAACCTGGGCCACCTGGCCGAACGCTTGAGCGGGACCTACGACTGGTCGCAGGTGTTGTCGATCGGCGAGCAGCAGCGCCTGGCCTTTGCCAGGGTGCTGTTCAACCGGCCCCAGGTGGTGTTTCTCGACGAGTCCACCTCGGCCATGGACGAAGGTCTGGAGCACACCTTGTATGCGCTGCTGCGCAATCAATTGCCCGACACGTTGCTGGTGAGCATCGGCCACCGCAGCACCCTGGCGAGCTTCCACACGCATCGTCTGGAGGTGGACGGTCAAGGCGGGTGGACCTTCCAGCCGCAAGCCAGTGGCGAGGTATTGGCCTAGCGGGTGGAAGGACGGGACAGCAGGGCCACCCCGACCAGGGTGGCGCCGGCAAAGGTCGCGCCGACCAGGAAGGTCGCCCGGAAGCCCACACCATCCCACAGCAGCCCAGCGACCACGCTGGCCACCAGCAAGGCCACGCCGGTGAGCAGATGGAATACGCCGAAGGCGGTGCCGCGCAGGTGGCCAGGGGCACTGTCGGCGATCAGCGCGGCGAAGATGCCCTGGGTGAAGCCCAGGTGCAGCCCCCAGGCCACCACGCCCAGCGCCAGCCCGCTCCAGCCGGGCAGCAAGGCCAGCAGCAGGTCGGCCAGCACCAACAGGCCCAGGCCCATGAGCAGCACGCCGCGCCGACCGATGCGATCGGACAGGGCACCGGCGGGGTAGGCCGACAGCGAATAGGCCAGGGCCATGACCACCAGCACTGCCGGCGCCCACAGGGCCGCCAACCCCATGTCCTGAGCGCGTAGCAGGAGGAAGGCTTCGCTGAAGCGGCCCAGGGTGAATACCACGGCCAGCAGCACCAGCCGCCAATAGTCGGGTCCCAGGTGTACCAGTTGCTTCAGGGAAAGTGGCGCGCGCGTGGGGCGTGGTGCCGGGCCCGGTGCTGGTTCACGCACGTAGACGACCAGGATGAACACCGCGACGAATGCCGGGATCACCGCGATCCAGAACACAGTCTGGAAATGGCTCGCGGTCAGCCACATCAGCAGGATCGCCAGCAATGGCCCGAGAAACGCGCCCAGCGTATCCAGGGTCTGGCGCAGGCCGTAGGCGGCGCCGCGTAGCGCCGGGGGTGTGACGTCGGCCACCAGCGCATCGCGGGGTGCTCCGCGGATACCCTTGCCGATGCGGTCGACGAAACGCGCCCCTACCAACCACTCAAGTCCCCCTGCCATGGGAAACACCGGCTTGGTCAGCGCCGCCAGGCCATAACCGAGCACGGTGAGCAGCTTGCGCTTGCCCAGGCGGTCGCTCAACGCCCCGGAAAACACCTTGGTGATCGACGCGGTCGCCTCGGCGATGCCCTCGATGAAGCCCACCGCGACCACCGAGGTGCCCAGCACGGTGACCATGTACAGGGGTAGCAGGGCGTGGATCATTTCCGAGGAGAGGTCCATGAACATCGAAACGAAGCCCAGCGCCCAGACGCTGCGGGGAATTTTTGGCAGGGTGCTGGTGGCGTTTTGCGGGTCGGCTTTTTCGGCTGTGCGCATTCTGGGCCGGCTCTGAGGTGCTTGTCGGGAGAATTCTAGCGCCTATGAGATCGAGCGCCGCCCGCGCGGCGCATCGCGGAGTGTGCGCTGGAGAGGTGTGGTGCCGCACACATCGAGCGCCGCCCGCGCGGCGCATCGCGGAGTGTGCGCTGGAGAGGTGTGGTGCCGCATACATCGAGCGCCGCCCGCGCGGCGCATCGCGACGCAAGGCCGCTCCCACATTTGTTGCAACGTGCCACTGTCTGTCAGGCCATGGTTGTTCGGGGGCACCACGGAATATCGGGGTGCGCCCTGCGCCAACACAGATATCGCACCGGGCCCGCCAGGCTGACCACCATGGCCTACCAGACAAAATTGGCCCGAAACAGATGTGGGAGCGGCCTTGCGTCGCGATGCGCCGCGCTGGCGGCGCTCGATCTATGCAGCGCTAAAAACCCTCAGCGTAAGAAACCGTCAAGTTCCCCATCAGATATGTAAACTTCGTAAATAAGATTTAAACTCATTTGAGAATCACTATATTCACCATCCCTAGTGACTCCCCAAGCTGTGCTTGAGAGGTCGGAGGGCGAGGGCTTTCCGGCTGCGCAGACGGATCTTGCCCCTTGCTCACCTTTCTAGGAGATGTACCGATGCAACCCAGAACCTCACCGAATCGCCTGGCTCTGGCCCTGTTCGCACTGGCGTCGCCGGCCGTGATGGCGGCCGAGAGCCAGCAGGCCGTGCCCGGCGAGGTACTGGAAGTGCCGGTGGCCGAGGACGCGCTGGTGATCCAGGACACCCTGGTCACCGCCGAACGAGAGGCACGCCAGGCCCTGGGTTCGTCGATCATCACCGCTGAGGACATCAAGCGTCACCCGCCGGCCAACGATCTCTCCGATATCATCCGCCGTGAGCCGGGGGTCAACCTCACCGGCAACAGCGCCAGTGGCGCACGGGGCAACAACCGCCAGATCGACCTGCGCGGCATGGGCCCGGAGAACACCCTGATCCTCATCGACGGCAAACCGTCCAGCGCTCGCAATGCCGTGCGCTACGGCTGGAACGGCGACCGCGACACCCGCGGCGAGACCAACTGGGTGCCAGCTGAGGCGGTCGAGCGCATCGAGATCCTGCGCGGGCCGGCGGCAGCACGTTATGGCTCCGGCGCCATGGGTGGGGTGGTCAACATCATCACCAAACGCCCAACGGACGAGCTCAAAGGCAACGTCACTTTCTACACCCAGATGCCAGAAGACAGCGCCGAGGGCGCCAGCCGCCGAGCCAACTTCAACCTTGGCGGCGGGCTCACCGACAACTTGGGTTTCCGCCTGTATGGTGGCCTGGCCAAGACCGATGCCGACGACCTGGACATCAACGCCAGCCACGCCAACAGTGCCTTGGCCGCCGGCCGCGAAGGCGTGCGCAACAAGGACATCAACGGCCTGTTGAGCTGGCGGCTCAACGACGAGCACCGCCTCGAAGCCAGTGCCGGCTATAGCCGCCAGGGCAACATCTACGCTGGCGACACCATGAACAGCAACGGCGGCAGCAATATCGACCTGATCTCCAGCCTGTACGGCAAGGAGACCAACGTGATGCAGCGCAGCACCTACGACCTGACCCACCTCGGCGATTTCACCTGGGGCTCCAGCAAGACCACCCTGGCCTATGAGTACGTGCGCAACTGGCGCCTCAACGAGGGCCTGGCCGGTGGCCCGGAAGGTGCGATCAACGACAGCGGCGCGGCCATGTCGCGGCTGCGCAACACGCGCCTCTCCAGCGAGGTCAACCTGCCGTTCGCCATGGGCAGCACCGAACACGTGCTGACGTTGGGCGGCGAGTACCTCTACGAATCGCTCAACGACCAGGGGTCGTTCCGCCCTCAAAGCTTCGACCCCAGCGGTGGCGGCGGTGATGTCATCGGCGGCTTCGACCGCAGCGACTCGAAGATGACCGCCAGGAGCTACGCGTTGTTCGCCGAGGACAACATCATCGTCGGTAACACCACGATCACCCCAGGCCTGCGTTTCGACCATCACGAAACCTTCGGCGACAACTTCAGCCCGAGCCTGAACCTGTCGCACAAGATCACCGATGCCCTGACCGTCAAGGGCGGCATCGCGCGGGCCTACAAGGTGCCGAACCTGTACCAGTCCAACCCCAACTACCTGCTGTACAGCCGTGGCAACGGCTGCAGCGTGCAGCAGACCAACTCCGGTGGCTGCTACCTGCAGGGCAACGCCGACCTCAAGCCCGAGATCAGCGTGAACAAGGAAATTGGCCTGCTGTACGACCGCGGCACCTGGCGTACCAGTGCCACCTACTTCCGCAACGATTATCAGAACAAGATCATCGGCGGCACCGACGTGCTGTATGCGATCAACAGCGGCCGCCGTGTGACCCAATGGGAAAACGCCGGCAAGGCGCGGGTCGAGGGCATCGAGGGCAACTTCTTCATGGAGCTGACCCCGACCCTGGACTGGAACACCAACCTGACCTGGATGCTCGACAACGACAACCGTGAAACCGGCGAGCCGCTGTCGGTGATCCCCGAGTACACGGTCAACACTACGCTGGACTGGCGCGCTACCGACAAGCTGTCGTTCCAGGTGGCCGGGACCTACTTCGGCAAGCAGAAGTCGCCGACCTACAACTACCGCACCCAGGAGGATTACGACGCCGCGGCGCAGCAGGATGTCGAGGCCTATGGGCTGGTGGATCTGAGCGCAGGTTACAAGTTCAACGCCAACTATGACGTGCGGGTCGGGGTGAACAACGTCTTCGACAAGCAGATCCTGCGCGGCGGCAATGCCAGCAGTTCGGGGGCCAATACCTATAACCAGCCGGGGCGGGCGGTGTTTGCCGCGTTGAACATTTCCTTCTGATCGTAGGGGCCGCGGTGCGGCCCAATCGCCGGCAAGCCGGCTCCTACAGGTTGCCCTGGGGCCTTGGGTGAACCGTAGGAGCCGGCTTGCCGGCGATTGGACTGTACAGCAGCCCCAGGAGCACCCATGAACAGTCTTCCCCCCTGGCTGCAGATCCTCTCGCGCAGCGGCGCCGCACTGCTCGGTGGCTATGCCTTCAGCTACGCCGCCAGCGCTTGCCTGGCCAGGCTACTGCCACTGGCACCTGGCGACGCGGTGATCGCCGCCACGCTGCCGGCCTTCGTCTTCTATACCGCCGCCATGCTCTGGGCCTTCGCCAGTCGCGATGCGCTACGCGCCTGGTGGCCGCTGGTGTTGGCGCTCCCCTTGGCGCTGGTCGGATTCTGGCCCCAGGCAATGAGGTGGCTGGCATGAAGAACAGCTTCACGCAATCGATGGCCTGGCTGCACACCTGGGCCGGGTTGATCTTCGGCTGGCTGCTGTTCGCCATTTTCGTCACTGGCACGCTGGCGGTGTTCGACAAGGAACTCAACCATTGGATGCAGCCGGAAATCCCGGCAAGCGAGGTGTCCCAGGCCGATGCCGCGCGGCGTGCCATCGCCTATCTGCAAACCCACGAGCCGAACGCCGGCAACTGGGGCGTCAGCCTGCCCGGCGAGCGTGCGCCGGGTCTGCGCGTGTCTACCGGTGATCGTCGCCATGGCCACAGCGTGCAGCTCGATCCGCAAAGCGGCGAAGCGATCGAGGTGCGCAAGAGCGTCGGTGGCAATTTCTTCTTCCGCTTCCATTTCACCCTGGACCTGCCCCGCAACTGGGGCATCTTCGTGGTCGGCGCGCTGGCCCTGGTGATGCTGGCGGGGCTGGTCACCGGCATCGTCATCCACAAGAAGATCTTCAAGGAATTCTTCACCTTCCGGCCCGGCAAGGGGCAGCGATCGTGGCTGGATTTCCATAACGCCAGCGCGGTGCTGTTGCTGCCGTTCCATTTGATGATCACTTACACCGGCCTGGTGATCTTCATGCTCATCTACATCCCGGCTGGGGTCGATGCACTGTTCGAGGGCGACAACCGAGCCTATTCCCAGGCTCAGGGCAACGCTCGCCTGGAGCAGCCGCGGGCGCTGGCCAGGCAACCAGGCGAACTGGTCGATGTGGTGCCGCTGCTGGCCCAGGCCGAGGCGCGGCTGGGCCCGCTCAGCGGTTTCAGCGTGAGTCACCCGAATACGGCCGGCGCGCGCATCGAGGTCCGCCCGGAACTGGGCAACCGCATCGCCCTGTCCAAGGGCCAGGCCATGGTCTTCGATGGCGTTACAGGCGAGCTGCTCAGTGATGTCGCCGATTGGCGCCCGGCGCCGCTGACCCAGCGGGTGATGGTCGGCCTGCATTTCGCCCAGTTCGGCGGCTACCCGATGCGCTGGCTGTACTTCACTTGCGGCTTGGTCAGTTGCTTGATGATCGCCAGTGGCCTGGTGTTGTTCTGCGTCAAGCGCGGGCGCAAGTACGCCAGCGCCACCGAGGATGCCTCGGCGCGGCGCTGGTACCGGTTGGCCGAGGTGTGCAACATCGGTTTCATCGCCGGGCTGCTGCTGGCTTGTGTCGCATTGCTCTGGGCCAGCCGGCTGTTGCCGGTGGAGCTTGCGCAGCGGCAGGACTGGGAGGTGCGGGCATTCTTCGGTGTGTGGCTGTTGGCACTGCTGCATGCCGGGCTGCGACCGGCTCGGCGCGCCTGGGTCGAGCAGCTGGGTTTGGTGGCGCTGTTGTGCTGCGGCCTGGGGCTGTTGGGCGGCCTGGCCGACGGCATGCGCCTGGCTGTGGTGGTCACGGCGTTGATACTCGGTGCCGTGTTGGGCCTGGCGGCCTGGCGCGTTCATCATCACGCGGCAGCGCCACGCAGGACGCGGGCAATGCCACGCAGGGAGGCCAGGGCATGATGCTGTCGGTAATGGGTGGGGCAGTGCTGGCCTACGGGGGAATGCTCGCGCTGTGCCAGGGCCTGGAGCGGCATTTCAAGCCGGTGTGGGGACGCACCTGTCCGCCGGCACTGCGCCGCTCGTTGCGCGCAATGGGCTGGTTGGGGCTGCTGCTCAGCCTGTTGCTGTGTGTCCAGGCCTGGGGCTGGGCCATGGGGCCGGTGGCCTGGTTCGGGGTGATGTCGCTGGCGGGGTTGTTGCTGGTGCTGCTGTTGCCTTATTGGCCCCGGGTGGCGGCGGGGTTGGTGGGCTTGGTGCCGGTTTGGGGGGTGATGCAGGTGTGTTCGCTTTAGGGGGCGCTCGATCTCAAGGCTCCAACACCCCGCACTGCCCCAACCACCGCTCAAAGCACTCGAACGTATCGATCGCCGCCTGCACCGTGGCGGCCTGCGCCGCTGGCGTGTTCGGGGCTTGCCCGAGCCTGTCGAGAAAGGCTCGCCAGTAGCTGCCGGTCGACGCGCCATACACATCGAGAAAGCCCGTACCGCAGTCGGGACCGAGCCCTAGGCGTTCGGCCATGGCGCGCTTCAATACCTGGCCCCCCAAGGTCGAGCCCTCGATCACATACATCACGCCCAGCGCCCGTGCCTCGTCATCGAGGCTCGGCAGCGCCTGGCACAACGGCAACGCATCGATATCCGCCGCGCTCAGGCCCAGGGCCAGTAGGTCGCGTACCAGCACCGGCGCCTTCATTCGTTCGTCAGCCAGGTACCCGCCCAGGTGCAGTTCCAGGGGGGCATGAAAGCCGTAATAGGCAGCGAGTAGACGACGGTAGGCGTGGGCATCGAAGCCTTCGCGGAAAAACGGCAGTCGATCCTCCAACGCCCTGTGGCATTCGCGGGTGCCTGCGCGCAGGGCAAGCAACAAGGGGGAGGGGGTGGAAGTAGTGCGGGTCGACATCGATCAGGCTCTGCTGGCAATTTGCCTAGTTTGGAGTGGCATCCTACCGCAGTGTTCCCCACTGGCCGCGACAAAATCGCCACGTCGTGATAAACGAGTCCACTTCATTTGAGTGAAAAGCCCCTGCGATGAAAGCCGTGCACCTCACCCTGGTCTGTCACGCCTTGACCGATGCCCAGCGCACCGGCCACTTGCCGCGACATGGCGACCCTATTCTGCCGGTAATCGAACTGCCGTGGATCCCCAACCCCGCGACCCAGGTACTGAGTGCGCCGGAGCGCCGAGCCCAGGACACCGCCGTCATGTTGGGTCTGCCCGTTCGACTCGCGCCGGCACTGGCCGATTGCGACCTGGGAAACTGGCAGGGGCTGGCGCTCAAGCAATTGCAGGCCGAACAGCCCGAGGCGTTGGCGCAGTGGCTGGGCGATCCCTGCAGCAAGCCTCATGGCGGCGAGTCTTTTGCCGAGCTTTGCCAGCGAGTGGCGGCCTGGCTGGGCGAATTCGAGGAGGCTGGGCACTGGCTGGCGGTGACCCATCCGTTGGTCATCCGCGCCGTGCTGGTCGAGGTGATGGGCGCACCGCTTGCCGCCCAGTCACGTATCGACGTGCTGCCACTGTCGCGTGTGTGCCTGAGCCACACCGGGCAATGGCGCTTGCGCCTGGGTTGAAGGCTGGCTTCAGAACGCCAGCTTGTAGCCGATCAGCAGGAGCATGGCGGCCAGGCACGGGCGCAGCACGCGGTCGGAAATACGCCCGGTCAGGTGGCTACCCAGGTAGATACCCGGCAGCGACCCGAGCAACAGGTAGCCCAGCAGCGACCAGTCGAGGTTGCCCATGCCGGCATGGCCCAGGCCGGCGACCAGGGTCAGCGGCACGGCGTGGGCGATTTCGGTACCGACCAGGCGACGGGTTTGCAGGAACGGGTAGAGCAGGAACAGGGCCACCGTGCCCAACGCACCGGCCCCGATCGAAGTCAGCGTGACCATGACGCCCAGCACCACGCCAGTGAGCACGGTCAGGAGGTTCAGGGTGCGGTCGCTGAGGTGGTAGTGATCGCCGGCGTGACGGTTGGCGAAGGCCTGCAGGCGCGACTTGAACATGATCGCCAGCGCGGTGAGGATCAGCACCGCCGCCAGGCCTTGCTTGATGATCGCGTTGAGCGCCGAGGTGTCGGTATGCAGGGTGCTCAGGAACCACAGGGTCAAGGCTGCGGCAGGCACGCTGCCCAGGCTCAGGTAGCCGGTGATCTTCCAGTCGATGTTCTTGTTGCGGCCATGCACCCAGACGCCACTGGCCTTGGTGATGGCGGCGTAGAGCAGGTCGGTGCCCACGGCAGTAGCGGGGTTGATACCGAACCAGAGCAGGATCGGCGTCATCAGCGAGCCGCCACCTACACCGGTCATGCCAACGATGAAACCCACCACCAGTCCGGCAATGGTGAAACCGAAAGAACCTACATCCATACGCTACTCGACTGCCCAGCTTTGCCCGTTATCGGATGCAAGCAGCATATAGATTTTTTTATAGCCAAATAGACTTGTTCGTTATTAGGTTATAACCGAGCCGCAACGCTTACCGCGTTAGCGATCGGTCATCACCACCATCACATGGGCATCGCCGCCATCTTCGCTCTCCGACAGGTAGATATGCCCCACCTGGCTGTCGAAATAAGCCGTCTCCTGGGGGCCTATGCTCACCGCCTCGCCGGTTTCGAACACGATGCGCACCCTACCGCTCAGCACCAGCGCGAACTCCTGGCCGGGATGGCGGATAAAATCGTCGAACTGGCCGCGTTCGCGGGCGATGATGCGGGCATAGGCCGGTGTCATGCGGCGACCGGGAAAACCTCCGGCTATGGGATGGTAGTCGTAGGTGCCGGTGGAGTAGCCGGCAGCGGCGGGCAGTGAGTCGACCACCACGGTGGCCGGCCCTGGGGCGTTGGTGGCGCTACTGGAGCGGAACAACTGGGCAATGTCGACTTCCAGAGCACGGGCCGCGGCGGCCAGCTTTTCATAGCTTACCGATACCTGGGCCAACTCCATTTTCGACAGCGTCGATACCGGCACGCCGCTGAGCGCCGACAGTTGCTTGAGGGTCAATTGCCGGGCCTTGCGCACCTGGCGCAGGCGGCCACCGACCTCTGCGCGATCGAGCAACGGCAGCCCGTCGGGGCGGCCTGGAGGAGTAGGGCGGTGGTCGGACATCGGGGCTCTCGTGTACGGCTTTGGTCGGGCATCTTACCGTGGGCGCTTGCACATTGATAAATTCTCATATATTAGAATTCTCATAAATGATAATTATGCGGCGGGAATGTGCATGACGCAGATCTACGACACCCTGATCATCGGAGCCGGCATTGCCGGCGCATCCTTGGGTTATCGCCTGGCGGGCGAGCGCCGGGTGCTGCTGCTAGAGCGCGAGTCGCAGCCCGGTTATCACGCCACCGGGCGTTCGGCCGCCATGTTCATGGAGGCCTACGGCACGCCGCAGATCCAGGCGCTGACCCGCGCCAGTCGGGCGTTCTACGAGGCCCCTCCGGCGGGTTTCTGCGAACACCCGCTGCTCGAACCACGTGGTTGCTTGTACGTGGCAAGTGTCGAGCAGCGCGAATTGTTGGCCGACACCTACGCGCAGAACCAGGCCAATGGCACCGAAGTGAGTCTGCTCGACCGCGATGCGGCATTGGCGATGGTGCCGAGCCTGCGTGCCGACATTCTCGCGGGGGCCGTGCACGAGCCGGGCGCCATGGACCTGGATGTCCACGCCTTGCATCAAGGCTTCCTGCGAGGCTTCAAAGCAGCCGGCGGCGAGTTGCGGTGCAATGCCGAGTTGCTCCAGGCCCGTTATCAGGACGAGCTCTGGCAGGTGCAGTTGGCCGATGGCAGCCAGCTTCAGGCCCGCCAACTGGTCAATGCCGCAGGCGCCTGGGCCGACCAGGTGGCGGAGCTATCGGGGGTGACACGCATCGGCCTGCAACCCTGCCGGCGTAGCGCCTTTACCTTCCCAGGCCCGGCCGACCAGGACTTTGCAGCCTGGCCCGCGGTGATCGGCGTGGACGAAAGCTTCTACTTCAAGCCCGATGCTGGCCAGCTGCTGGGTTCGCCCGCCAACGCCGATCCGGTGGCGCCGCAGGATGTGGTGCCAGAGGAGCTCGACGTGGCCTTGGGCATCTACAACATCGAGGCCATGACCACCCTGGCGATCCGCCGCCCCAGCCACAGTTGGGCGGGCCTGCGTTCGTTCGTCGCCGATGGCGACCTGGTGATCGGTTTCGACCCACACACCCCAGCGTTCTTCTGGCTGGCGGCCCAGGGCGGCTACGGCATCCAGTCGGCCGCTGGGGCCTCGCGCCTGGCCGCCGACCTGCTGCTGGAGCGCCCGCTGTGCTCCAGCCTGACTGCCCAGGGGGTGAGCCCTGCACGGCTGTCCCCGGCCCGTTTCCAATAAATCCCAAGAGGACTTTTCCATGAGCAATGACATCCAGCGCGTTCCCAGCAGCCTGCCGTTCCCATTTTCCCGTGCGGTGAAGGCCGGCGGCTTCCTGTTCCTCTCCGGCCAGGTGCCGATGACGCCGACCGGTGAAGTGGTGCGCGGCGATATCCAGACCCAGACCCGCGCAGCCTGCGAGCGCATCGCCGAAAGCCTGGCGGCGTGCGAGGCGCGCTTCGATCAGGTGGTCAAGGTGACGGTATGGCTGTCCGACATGAGCCATTTCGCAGGTTTCAACGAGGTCTACAAAGCATTCTTCGGTGCCGCGCTGCCGGTGCGCTCGACCGTGGCTTCGGCACTGGCGCTGGGCGTGGACGTGGAGATCGAAGTCCAGGCGTACGTCGGCTGAGCCACAGCCATGAGCCCGGCACAACAACAATAAATCCAGAGGTCCACATGCAGGAACAGCTGAAAATCGCCGGCGCTTTCGTCGGCGTCATCGTGGGGGCGGGCTTTGCGTCCGGGCGGGAACTGTTGCTGTTCTTCGTCAATTTCGGCGTCTGGGGGCTGCTTGGCGCGTTGGTCAGCGCCGCGCTGTTCACCTTCCTGGGCATGGCCCTGGCTGGGCTTGGCAATCGTCAGCGGGCCACCTCGCACAAGGATGTGATACAGGCGATATGCGGGCGCCACCTGGGCCTGTTCGTCGACTGGTTGATCACCTTCTTCATGTTCGCCGTCACCGTGGTGATGCTGGCGGGCGGGGGGGCCTTGCTGGAACAGCAGTTCGGCATCCCGGCATTGACCGGCAGCGTGCTGGTGACACTGCTGGTGGTGGGCATCGTGTGCCTGGACGTGCGCAACGTCATTCTCGCCATCGGCGCGATTACGCCGCTGCTGATCCTGGTGGCCTCGGCCATCGCCCTGTACGGGGTGTTCACCCGCGACCAGAGCTTCGCGGCTCTGGATGTGCTGGCCAGCCAGCAAGAGGCCGGGACCCGGCACTGGTTGCTGGGTGCGTTGTTGTATGTGTCGTACAACATCGTCGCAGGTGCGCCGATCCTGGCGATTCTCGGGGGATCGGCCAAGGTCGAGAAGACCGCGATCTGGGGCGGGTTGCTCGGCGGCCTGGCGTTGGGCGGGCTGATGCTGGTGATGAGCGCGGGGCTGTTGTCGCGCCTTGACAGCGTCGCCGACCTGCCGATGCCGATGCTGTCGATTGCCAGCGAAGTGTCGCCACTGCTCGGCGTGGTGATGTGCCTGATCATCTTCGGCATGATCGTCAACACGGCGGTGGGCACGCTGTTCTCGTTCCTTTCGCGGCTGTTACCGGTGGGGACGGCGCGGTTCCGCTGGGGCTCGGTGGTGACTGGCGTGGCGGCATTCGTCTGCAGCCTGGTGGGGTTCATCAGCTTGGTCGGTGAGGTGTATCCGTTCTTCGGTTATCTGGGCTTCGTGCTGATGGCGGCGGTGGTGATTGCCTGGCTACGGCGCAGCAAGCTAGGGCGGGCGGTACCTGCCTGAGGCGTGGTGGTTAAGGCGGCAAGCGGATCAGCAGCGGCGCTTGCCGCTGCTGATCCGCTTGCGGCGCTTGCCTGGGCGCACTGGCCAGCAGGCTGTCCTCCACCTGGCCGGACAGGTAGTACACCCCGGCCATGGCGCCGCTCTGGCGATTTTCCATCAGTTCCTGCCATTCCTGGTTCAGCGCCACGTTGAGGATCACCCTCAGTTGCTCGACCATCTGCGGTTGGTCGCGGTCATGGGTAATCATGCCGTAGCCCGCCGCTGCCACGGAGATCATCGCCCCGGCCACCTTGCCCACCGCCGATGCCACCGCGCTGGCGATGCCCCGCGGCGCCAGGGTGGCACCAAGCTTTTCACTGGCCTGGTTGGCCACCGATGACAGCCCCACGTCGGTCTGCCCCGGCCCTTTGCTGGCCTGCTGGTGCAGGTGCTGGCGCAAGGCCTGCCAGGCTGGTTGCTGCTCCAGTGGCTTGGCCCGCAACAGCTGGTACAAGCTGGCGTTGCGCGCAGCCGGCGGGCCCAGGGCGATGGCCGGGATGCGGTTGAGGCGCTGGCTGACCTGCTCGGGTGGTGCGTTGTAGCGGGCGATCAGCGCTGGCAGTTGCTGGGCGAACAGCTGCAGGTACAGCTCGCAGGCGCGGTCCCGGATAATCTCGGGGTTGATCTGTTCGGCCACCGGTTCGATCACCCGTTCGTGGTACTGCTCCTGCAGGTACAGGGCCAGGCGTTTTTGCGCAGGCTCGCGGCCTTCGCCACTGTCGATCTTGTACCAGGCCACCTTGAGCGTCAGCCACTGCTGGGTCCAGTAGCCGGTGAACCAGGGGATGAAGTCCTGCTCGGTACGTTGCTGGACCTGCTCCTTCCACACCCGCATCGAGCGTCGCGCATAATCGTTGGCCGAGCCGGCTGCGCCGACCGAGGCGTCGATCAGCTCGCGGTCGAGGCGTTGCCACATGGCTGGAGTCAGTACCACCGGCGGTGGCGGCGGGGGCGGGCGCTTGCTGGCGCAGCCGCCCAGGGCCAGCAGGAGGCAGAGCAGGATCGGGAATCGTGGGCTCACTCGACGGCCTCCCGGGTCTAGAGGCGGGGTGGTCATCGGAGTATAGGGTGGGGGGCAGGGGGCTGCTGTGCAGCCCATCGCCGGCAAGCCGGCTCCTGCGTTCAGTCGAGGTCGAGCTTGCCTTCCAGGCGGTCCAGATGCTCGTGCATCAAGGCCAGCGCCGCCGCGCCACCGGCCTGTTCCAGCGCGTCGATGATGGCGGCGTGCTCCTGCCAGGCGCAGTGTTCGCAGTCTGGAGCCTCGTAGCGGGCGATGATCAGCGAAGTCATCGGCACCAGGCCATTGAGAAAGCGCGCCAACGGGGCATTGGCGGCGACCTGAGCGAGTTTGAGGTGAAACTCGCCGCCCAGGCGGATGGCCGCGCAGCGTTCGCCGCGCTGATGATGCTGGCGTTCACGCTCCACCAGTTGACGCAGTTGGCGAATCTGCGTGGGCCGCGCGCGTTGCGCGGCCAGGCCGATCAGCGTGGTCTCGGTCAGGCGCCGGGCGCTGAGCACCTGGCGTGCCTGTTGCGGGTCGGGCACGGCCAGGTGCGCCGTGTGGCTCGGACGCTGCACCACCACCTGCTGGTCCGAGAGGCGCCCGAGCACCCGGCGGATCACCGTGCGGCTGACACCGAAAACGTTGCCCAGGGCCTGTTCGGGCAACAAGCTGCCGGGGGGCAGGCGCTGTTCGAGAATGGCGTCGAACAGGCGTGGGTAGATCTGTTCGGCTGACAGCCTGGTTTCGCCAGCGGCCAGCAGGGCGGGCAGGGGGAGGGCGGCGTGGTCGGTCATGGTCGCTGTCTTGTCCTAAAGGCCCGGTTGGTCGTCGGGAACGTTCAGTTCGATGCCCATGCGCAGGCCTTCGGCGAGGATGTGCCGGCGCATCTGGGCACTGGCCTGGGCGCTGTTGCGTTCGCGGATGGCGCGCACCACCGCTTCGTTCTCGCGCAGGCGTGCGGCCAGGTGCTCAGGTGAATTGCGCAACATGTCGGCGCTCTGCTTGAGGGCATTGCCGGTCTGTTGCACCACGCTCTGGAAAATCGGGTTGCTGGTCAGGGCGAACAGCGCCTGGTGGAAGGCAATGTAGGCCGCCACGCCGGCCTCGCTATCCTCGGCGTCGAGCGCCTCGCGCATGTCCATCAGGGTCAGGCGCAGTTGGCCGATGTCCTGGCTGTTGGCCGATTGCGCGACCAGGCCGACGATGAAAGGCTCGAGGGTGTAGCGCAGCTCCAGCACGTCGGCCAGGCTGGCGGCGGCGCTGGCTTCGCTGCTGGGCGACTCGGCTCCTGCCGCATCGGCATCGAGCACCAGCACGCCTTTGCCGGGTAACGAACGCACCAGGCCCAAGGTCTCCAATACGATCACCGCTTCGCGCAGGCTGGGGCGGCTGATGCCCAGCTGTTCGGCCAGCTCGCGCTGGCCGGGCAGCATGTCACCACTGCGCCATTGTCCGCGGGCCAAGGCCTTGCGCAGTTTTTCCACCACTGAGTTGACGACGGTCGATGAGCTGATCACGGTGTGCTCCTAAAGTGGCCGGCGTGGGCGCCGGCCGGCTTCGGTCAGAATTCCTGTTGCTGGACATTGGCTGGCTTGCGCGGCGTGTGGGCGAAGCCTGGCTTGCCGTCGAGCACGTTGTGCGCACGCTCGAGGTCGATGTCCTTTTCCCAGCGGGCGATGGCCACGGTGGCGACGCAGTTGCCGATCAGGTTGGTCAGCGCCCGGCCAATGCCCATGAACCAGTCCACCGCCAGCACCAGCACCAGGCCGACCACCGGGATGGCCGGAACGGCGGTCAGGGTGGCGGCCAGGATCACCAGCGCCGAGCCTGGGATGCCGTGAGCGCCCTTGGACGTCACCAGCGACACCAGCAGGATGGTCAGCAGGTCGGTCATCTCCAGTGGCGTGCCGGTGGCGTTGGCGATGAACACGATGGCCAGGGTCAGGTAGATCGAGAAACCGTCGAGGTTGAACGAATAACCGGTGGGGATCACCAGGCCGACCGTGGAGCTGCCGATGCCCAGGTGTTCGAGCTTGCGCATGATCTGCGGCAGCACGGCATCGGACGAAGCGGTGCCGAGGACGATGGTCAGTTCTTCGCGCAGGTACTTGATGAATGGCAGCAGCTTGAGCCCGGACAGGCGCATCACCGTGCCGAGGACGATCAGCACGAAGCCGGCGCAGGTCAGGTAGAACAGTGCCACCAGGCCGCCCAGGTGCTGCAGCGACTCCAGGCCGTACTTGCTGGTGGTGAAGGCGATGGCGCCGAACACACCGATGGGGGCCAGGCGCACGATCATGCCCATGATGCGGAACACCACGTGGCTGAGCTCGTTGATCAGTCGCGAGATGCCGGCGGCGGAGTCACCCACCAGGTTCAGGGCGCTGCCGAACAGCACCGAGAACAGCAGCACCTGGAGAATGTTGTTATCGGCGAAGGCGCCCACCACCGAAGTCGGGATCAGGTCCATGAAGAACGCGGTGGCGCCATGGATGTGCTGGCCGCGCTCGGCCAGGCTGCTGGCATCGGCGCTGGACAACTGGTCGAGGTGGATATTGGCGCCGCTGCCGATGCCGCTGCTGAAGGCGAACACCAGGCCGATCACCAGGGCCAGGGTGGTGAGCACTTCGAAGTAGATCACTGACTTCAGGCCGATGCGCCCGACCTTCTTCAGGTCGCCGGCACCGGAAATACCGCTGACCACCACGCAGAACACGATCAGCCCGATGAGCATCTTGATCAGCTTGATAAAGCCGTCGCCCAGGGGTTTGAGCTGCAAGGAAAGGTCGGGAAAGCTGAGGCCGCAGGCGATGCCGAGGGCAAGGCCGAGCACGACTTGAAGGAAGATCGAACGCGAGCACCATTTGAGCATGGGAGTGATCTCAGGTCGGTGTCCTTGCTTCGGTGCCGCACGGGGCGAAAGAGCGCAGGACTTAATTATTGTGGTCTTACCGGTTTGTTCAGCGCGACGTCATGAAAGCGCGAAAAAAACCGAGTTGCAAGGGTTTTTGGCCTGACCGGTCTGACCAGTTGTGGTGCACTTGCCATGCAGTGGCTCTAAGCCGGTGCATGCGGCGCACGTTGCAATGAATGAAATGGCGCAAGGAGCCAGGCCCCGGCTTACTGCTGTGCAAGCAGCTTGCCAGGACCGGGGTGCGCAGCGCTTCAGCCCTCGGTTGGGGTGAAGGCCTGGGGATTGGCCTCGCTCAATGCCGTGGTCAACTCATCGATCAGGGCGGCCTGGGCCTGCTGGCGGCTTTGCAGCAGCAGCGCCGATGCCTGGGCATAAAGGCCGCTGTCGTGGCTCAGGTCGATCCGTTGCAGCACGCCGTCCTGGCGCCAGGCGATCTGCCCGATGTCCGCTTCCAGCCTGTCGATGTAGGTTTGGGGCACGGCCGGGCCTGTGTAGGGGCCGGGGGCAGGATCCGCTTCGTTGAGCGTGTCGAAGTACTCCGAGGCTGCCTCCCACTCCAACTGCAGGGCCTCGAACGACGCCGGGCGCAAGCGCTGCAACCAGCGCTGCCAGAAGGCCTGCTCGCCGGCCCACTCGCGCAGGTGTGACGCCGAGGCCGCGCTCCTACCTCCTCGGCGATGGCCTGCAAGGTGGCATCGCTCACCCGCGCCAGATATTCGAAACGCATGCCCTCGGGCTGCGCCGGCAAGCGTAAGCGGCTCTGCAGGCGGATACGTGCATAGAGCGCGATCTCCAGTTCATCGAGAGGCAGGCTCGGATCGACCAGCTGTTCGTCGCTCAGCGTGTCATAGCTGACCAATGCCGGCGCGTCCAGGCCTTCGTCTAGGGCGGTGCGACGTGCCCGGCGGGCATTGAACAGTGTGCCGATGCGTTCATCGAGCAATTGCTGGCGCAGCAGTCCGGTGGCGCTATCCACCGCTACCTGCTCATGGCTGGCGCCGGGCGCGGCGTGGGCCACCGCCTGCCATAGCGAGACTTCGGTCTCGACCTGCTGGAACAGCAGGCTGGCCTGATCGACGCAGGCTTGAGCGGCATCGTTCAACAGGTCGTTGATCCGCTGCTGCAGTTCGCTGAAGCCCCAGCTGGCGTCGTCGTGCGAGGCATCGACCAAGGTTTGCATTACATGGCGCATGCGTTCGTTGCTGGCCTCGGGGCTGCGTGAATAGGCCTCGGTGTCGGGTAGGCGTTGGTAGAGGTCATGCAACGGTCGCCACTGTGGGTCGAACCAGAGCTCGCTCAGGTGGGCGCGTAATGTCGACGGCCAGCCGCTGGACCAGTCGGTGTCGTCGTGTTCTCCCCTCACCGGCAGGCCGGCCTCCTCGAGGCTGCGCAGCGCGATGTCGCTGAAAGGGTTGTCGTCGAAGGCATAGTTGAGTTCCTGATCGTCTTCTCGAATCAGCCAGGCGAACGCGGTATCACGCAGGTCCGGGGCATCGCTCAGTTCGTTCATGCTCAGGTCTATGGAGCGCAGTCTCAGCGGGGATTGGTTCATCAACTGCACCAGGCCGTTCGGCCACTCCTGCAGGCCTGCGTGCTCCAGATCCAGTTGCGCGAGCTGCGTCCACCCGGTCAGATCGGGCGCAAGCTCCAGGGGGTTATGCCGCAACGAGAGCAACTGCAGACGGTTGAGGCTTGCCAGTGCGGCGCGGCTGTCTTCGGTCAGGGTGATGGCGTTGCGGCCCAGCTCCAGGTGGGTCAGCGCTGGCAAGCGCTCCAAGGCACGGAAGTGTTCTGCTCCCAGGGCCAGGGCGTTGCTGTCGAGTTGCAGGAATCGCAGCGACTGCAAACTGGCAAGCTGCTCGAGGGCAGCCACGGGCAGCGTGGTGATACCGTGACTGAGGTTGAGTTGTCGCAGTGCGGGCATGCTCGTCAGGGTCTGGCATAGACTTGCCTGGCTGAGGTCGAGGTTGTTGTGAGACAGATCGAGGGTTTCGATTTCTCGCAGCTCGCTCAGTACGGTCGGCAGAGCACTCAGGGCGTTAGCTTCCAGATCCAGGTGACGCACGCCTGGGAACGTGCGAAGAAAACCATCGAGCAAGGTCGGGGAGCGTGCTGAAAGCCCGCTGATATGCAACTGGCGCACCTGCGGCAGCTGGCTTCGCAGGGTCGGAAGGCTCTGCAACTCGGTGATGTCGAGCCTGAGGGTGACGAAGTCGATGTCACCGATTTCGCCCTCGGTACTTTGCCGGCGCCAAGCCTGGCGTATTTGCTGGGCCAGGAGGTCGCGTTGGGTACGTTGCTGTCCGATGCCTTGCTCGACCCAGGCCTGCAGATCTTCGTCCAGGTGCCGGTAGTCGCTGCGCAAGCCTTCGAGCAGGCGCATGAAGGCGCCAGGTCGGCGGCCTGCCACGTGGCGCAGGTGCTGGCGCAGCAAGCGCCGGTCACGTTCAGGGGCGCTGGGGAACAACTCGTCGAACAACGCGTCCTCGGACTGCCAGCCGCGTCCGCGGCCGCTGAGCCGATAGCCAAGGCCTGGGCTGCCCGGCAGTCGGTTGGGCAAGCGAACCAGTGGCCGCACGGGGGCCATGCCCAACTGCCGAGCACAGCCTTCGCGATCGCTCACCGCCAATTGGTATATGGACTCGCGCAGGCCGTCGGTGTCGCCGATATGCAAGCCAAGGGCATTGCGCTCGCTGTCTGGCAGGGCGCGTAACAGGGCGTGGAACAGATTGCTTCGATTGGCCAGTACCTGCCCGCGTGCATCGCTTGGTTCATAACCATCGAGGCCGCGATTCACCTGTTTGAGCGCTGCGCCTGGGCGGCCTGTGGCATGAACCAGCCGACCGCCCTCTCGCAGCTCCAGGCGCACATTTCCGGTCCAGCCCGGCAAACGCTCCAGGTTGGTGAATACCAGCGTGTCGCGGTCGGGGTCTGCGCCGGCCACCTGGCGCAAGCGTGCCAGGGCACGATTGATGCGGGCTTGGCGCAGGTACAGGCGGGCGCTTTCGGCCATCGGCAGTGGCAGACGTGCCGTGCGTTGCAGTTCGGCGCGCTGGCCTGGTGTGGCGTGTTCCAGGATTTCGTTGCGCGCACGCGGGCTGAGGCTGGGGAAGTCGCGGGCGAGCACGGTTGTGTCGCCGGCCTCAGCCTGACCGATATGGGTCGCACCGAAGGCTTCAAGGCTGTCCAGCAGCAGAGCCGGCAGGGGTTTGTGGTCCGTCAGCAGTTCGCGCAGGGCAGCGTCATCGTATCCGCTGCAGGCCAGCGCATCAGCCAGGGTGGCATCGTTCAGGCCGGCGCTCACCGGGCCAAGCCTGCGCATCAGCGTGGTACCGTTCCAGGCCAGCGGGCGTTCGTGCTCGAGTACCCAACTGCCCGCGCCATTGCCGAACACGCTGGGCTGGTAACGCTGGCCTGGTTGAGGGGCCAGGCGCCAGCGGCCTTTGCCAGAGGCTTGCAGGGGCAGCGCCTGGCCGTCGAGTTCCAGCCAAGGCCGACCCTGCCAGTGGCGTATGCCCGAAGGGGTTAATGGCAGGTCCGGCGGCCAGGGCCGGGGGTAGCTGAATGGGGTGAGATCGCCGTGCCATAGACGCTCACTGGCACCCGCACCCACGCGCTGCCATCCATGCAGTGGCCCCGCCACTTCGTAGGCATGCACGGCGCTGCCCAGTATGGCGAATTGGGCCAGGCCGGCGAACACCGCGAACAGGTGGTTGATGGCGGCATCGGCTTCGTTTTCATTGGCCGCATGCACACCTTCGAGAAACTCGTCGACCAACTGCGCGCCACCCACTACCAGCATGACTTCCGCCAGCCCTGGTACGAAGAAACTCGCCACGTTCAGTACATTCATCCCCCACTGCAGCCATCCTTGAAGGTGGGCCTGGTAAGCGGCGGCATCGCGTTGCGCGACGGGCACCACGATATCGGCGGCATCCTCCAGATGGCGCTCGCGCTGGGTCCTGGCGCGCTCGCCAAAGCACTCGCGGTCCCAGGGCGTATGCGCCCAGGGCAGGCGAACGTTCTTGTCCAGGGTGGCTTGCCAAAGGGCCTTGGGGCCGGGGAACAAACGCTTGAACACACTGATGTGTTGGCCCTTTTCCAGTACCGGTTCACCCGGCATCAGGTAGGGATAGGGATAAGAGGGATAGAGCGTCTCGCGCAGTTTCAATGCAAAAGCCGGCTGCAGGGAACGCTTCACATAGCGCAGGAAGAACTGTCGGTCGTGGTCTTGCCATAACATTTCAGTGATGGCCTGGCCTACTGCCTTGAGGGAGGCATACTGGCGCAGCGGCTGGGTAGGATGCCCTGGCAGATAGAGCAGGCAGGCCTCGGGACTTTGCTGGGGCTGCCTGCGAATCAGCAGTGGACCGTTCAATGGCATGTCGAACAGGCTCAGGTAACTGCACTCCAGCGGTTGCCGAGTGGCTTCGGGCAGACCTGCAAGTGCTGCGTCGCCGAGTGCGGCGCCGTGGTCATCGAGCTCTCCCTTGAGGCGCGCAAGGCACAGTTCTGCCGCGAAAGCAGCGCGGTCCTGGGCTTGCAAGGCCTTGAGAAATACCGGTTGGCCCAGATGGTCGTTCAGGTGGTACTGGTACGCCTCGCCCAGGTCGAGGTTGCGCAACACCTTGACAAAACGCCCGGCGTCCAACGTCATCGGGCCTGGTGCGTTTCTCGAGAGGAACAGCCTGACCTGCTCGTCGGCATCGAAGTTCTGCATCCCTGCTTCCAGCCAGGACATGTCGTGCTTGCCTGTCACATGCCATAGCCAACCCTGGTCAGGGTCCGGCAGCTCGTGGTCAGGGAAGCCGTGTGCCAATGCATCCTCCAGACGCGTCCGGCAAAATGCCGAGGGAGCCTGGATGGGGCTCAACAGCGCTTGTACGCGGCGCATGGCGCGGTGGCTCCCGCGCACGAGGCGCTCTAGTGTTTGCCGTTGGGTAGGCGTCGCCGCCGCCAGCCAGGCGGGCAGGCGGGGTTGCATGAAGTCGAAGTGCGATGAGGATGCCGTGGGCACGGGCGGTTCTCCATGAGGAAAACGCCCAGCCTAGGAACAGGGATACGTAGGCGGTGCTACTGGGTTAGCACCTGCTGTGGAGGGCTCAGGACCCTGGTGCCGTGCTTTTGACCGTCGCCAGTTCAGGGTGCGCGACCAGCTTGTCGATATGCAAGGCGGCATCGTTCATCCAGCGCTCGCTGAGCACGCGGTAATGTTCCATGTCGCGGCAGCGCAGGCGTAGGGCGTAGTCGAAGTGGCCACTGATCAGCTGGCATTCGAAAACCTCCACGCACTCGCGCATGGTTGCCTCGAAGGCCTTTTGCGCGCTACGCCCGCTGAGGTTGGACACGGCCACCAGCACCAGCAACGACAACCCCGGTGCTACTTTCTGCGGGTCGATGATCGCCCCGTAGCCGCGGATGACCCCATTGCGTTCGAGCTTGCGCACCCGCTCCAGGCAAGGGCGCGGGGTCAGGTGGACCAATGTGGAGAGCTTTTCGAAGGTGATGCGACCATCGTGGCGCAGCACCTCGATGATCGCATGATCGATGCGGTCCAGCGGGTAGGCGGCGTCAGCCTTGGTGTCCATGCTCGGGCCTCGTTGTGGGGGAGGGGCATGGAAACAGGGTAGGCGCTTCTGCGGCGCGCGTCTGCAAGGCGCAGTAGCGCCTGGGGCGATTTGCCCCAGGCGCCGTGCGATCAACTTCCTAGGCCGAGACGCTGCGGGCCTGGGGGATGGAGCGGGTGCTGGTCACGCGTGGCTGCAGCAGGGTGAACAGGTCCTTGGGGTTGGCCAGGGAGGGCACCAGTTCGATGTCTTCGCCGATATCCAGGGCCTGGGCCACGTCCATGACGTAGCGCAGCGCCGAGTAGTCTTCCAGGGCGAAACCCACCGAATCGAACAGCGTGACTTGCTCGGCGTGTTCGCGGCCTTTGGCATGCCCGGCAAGCACCTGCCAGAACTCGGTGACTGGCGAGTCGTCCGGCATCTGCTGGATCTCGCCTTCCACGCGGCTTTGCGGTTCGTACTCGACGATCACCCGCGCATGCTCGACGATCTCGCGGTGCAGTTCGGTCTTGCCGGGGCAGTCGCCGCCTACGGCGTTCAGGTGCATGCCCGGCTCGATCATTTCGGGCGTGAGAATGGTCGCGTAGGCCTTGTCGGCGGTAACCGTGGTGACGATGTCGGCGCCCTTGACGGCTTCGGCGACACTGCCAGCAATGGTCAGCTTCAGGCCTGGGCGGCCGGCGAGGTTCGCCACCAGCTTGGCAGAGGCTGCAGGATCGATGTCGTACAGGCGGACCTCATCGATCCCCAGCAGCGCATTGAAGGCGATGACCTGGAATTCGCTCTGCGAGCCGTTGCCGATCAGCGCCATGCTGCGGCTGTCCTCACGCGCCAGATAGCGCGCAGCCAGGGCCGAGGTGGCGGCGGTGCGGATCGCGGTGGTCAGGGTCATTTCGCTGAGCAGCAGCGGCGTGCCGGTGGCCACGTCGGCCAGGGCGCCGAAGGCCATGACGGTGGGCAGCCCATCGCGGGTATTGATCGGGTGGCCGTTGACGTACTTGAAGGTATAACGGCTGGCATCGGACACCGGCATGAGTTCGATGACCCCGTTCGGCGAATGATTGGCCAGGCGTGGGCACTTCTCGAACTGTTCCCAGCGCAGGTAGTCCTGGCGGATATAGTCGGCCATTTCCAGCAGGCAGGTGGCCAGGCCCTTGCGGTTGACCAGGCGGGCGAGATCTTGGACATCGATGAAGCGGGTCATGGGACTCCTCCTTGCGGCGCCCCACTTGAGGTGGGCTGCCCCATGATTATCGCGGTTGGGGGGTGGTGATCTCGGCTGAAGATGGGGGCGCGGGCAGCGGGCGCGGCTGTCTATCTCGGTCTGACAGCTGAATCGGCTGTAGCTGGGTGGTGCTGCATAGGCAGGTTCTTCACGGATTGTTGGGGGGGCTGGCTGGTTTGGCTTTGAGACTGGGAACTATCCATTTTGTGTAGCGGCGCTACTGGCCCCTTCCGCCTTTACGGCGGGCAACTTTTTTCTTGGAAAAAGTTGCGCAAAACCGCTTGCTCCCACATACGGCCCCTACGCTGCGCTTCGGGGTTCCCTCGCTTCGGCGGCTTGCGGGCCCGCGCGGCCTACGACTTGCTGCGCAAGTCTACATCTCGCGCCTCCGGCTACGCCGGAGGGTGCTGCGCACCTGGCCCTCCAGCCGCCTACGCTCGGCCTCCTGAGGTCGCGGGTAGATCAAGATCAACAGCAAGAGCAAGATCAACAGCCAGAGCAACGGCAGGCGAATCGCTGCGCTCTCGCGGTTTACCTATCGCTTTGCGTTGTAGCGGATAGCGCGGTGTCTCTTTCGAAGATAACGCCAGTGCAGGCGCCGCCGCTAACTTCGCGACGTCAGGAGGCCGAGCGTAGGCGCCTGTAGGGCCAGGTGCGCAGCACCCTTCGGCGTAGCCGAAGGCGCGAGATGTAGACTTGCGGAGCAAGTCGTAGGCCGCGCGGGCCCGGAAGGCGCCGTAGCGAGGGGACCCGTAGCGCAGCGGAGGGCCGGATGCAGGAGCGAGCGGTTTTGCGTCCCTTTTGCCAAGACAAAAGGGACCCGCCGTAAAGGCGGAAGGGGCCAGTAGCGCCGCTACACACAATGGATCAGCTCACGATCTAAATGCCAAGCCAAGCCAAGCCAAGCCAAGCCATCGACAATCCGTGAACAACCAAAAAAAACGGCACCCGCCAGAGGTGCCGTTCTTGCACTGCGTAGCGTTACTTGTGCAGCTCTTCAGCGGCGTACAGCGTATTTTCCAGCAGGCAAGCGCGGGTCATCGGGCCGACGCCACCCGGCACCGGGGTAATCCAGCCAGCGCGGGGCAGGGCGGTCTCGTAGACCACGTCGCCGACCAGCTTACCGTCGTCCTGGCGGTTGATGCCGACGTCGATGACGATCGCACCTTCCTTGATCCACTCGCCCTTGACCAGGCCTGGCTTGCCCGCCGCGACCACCACCAGATCGGCGCGGCCGACGTGGCCTGGCAGGTCTTGGGTGAAGCGGTGGCACACGGTCACGGTGCAGCCGGCCAGCAGCAGTTCCATCGCCATCGGCCGGCCAACGATGTTGGAGGCGCCGACGATCACGGCGTTCATGCCGTACAGGTCCTGGCCGGTGCTCTGCAGCAGGGTCATGATGCCCTTTGGCGTGCAGGGGCGCAGCAGCGGGATACGCTGGGCCAGGCGACCGATGTTGTAGGGGTGGAAGCCGTCCACGTCCTTGTCCGGGCGGATGCGCTCGAGCAGCAGCGAGGCGTCCAGGTGCGCCGGCAGTGGCAGTTGCAGGAGAATGCCATCCACGGCCGGGTCATCGTTGAGGCGGTCGATGAGCTCGGTCAGGGCCTGCTGCGTGGTGGCGCTGGGCAGGTCGAACGCCTGCGAAATGAAGCCGACCTCTTCGCAGTCCTTGCGCTTGTGCGAGACATAGACTTGGGAGGCGGGGTCGGTGCCGACCAGGATCACAGCGAGGCCCGGAGTGCGCAGGCCTTGCTGGCGGCGCTCCTCGACACGTTGTGCGATCTGCTGGCGCAGGTTGGCGGCGATCGCCTTGCCATCGATTAGGTGTGCAGTCATAGACGCGTGATTAACCATCGAGAAAGGAACATTAAAGAGGGCGCATTCTCGCACGACATGCGCCGAGGGCAAAGGCGGGTGGTCGGGCAAATCCTCTAACCCCTTCAATAATTTAAATTTTTTTGAGAAAGGTGTTGACGACTTTTGGCCTCGCCTATAAGATTCGCCGCACTTGTCGGGCACTGCCTAGCACTGGTTGGCGAAGTCGGGCAGAATGAGTGGTTTAGCAGCTATCTGTTAAGCGCTTGTTCCGTTAGGCTGAACGCTTAAGCGCCCGTAGCTCAGCTGGATAGAGCATCCGCCTTCTAAGCGGATGGTCGCAGGTTCGAGTCCTGCCGGGTGCGCCATTAGGCCTCTGGGCAAGCAAGTAAGGCTGTATCGCGATATGGTGGGCGTAGCTCAGTTGGTAGAGCGCTGGATTGTGATTCCAGTTGTCGTGGGTTCGATTCCCATCGTCCACCCCATATTCTACAAAGGCGCCTTGATTGTAATCTGGCGCCTTTGTTTTAAGCGTTACGCGGACGTGGTGAAATTGGTAGACACACTGGATTTAGGTTCCAGCGGCGCAAGCTGTAAGAGTTCGAGTCTCTTCGTCCGCACCATGCTTCTGTAAGAAACCATGCTTCTGTAAGAAGTCGCATCGCAACACCGCAATATGGTGGGCGTAGCTCAGTTGGTAGAGCGCTGGATTGTGATTCCAGTTGTCGTGGGTTCGATTCCCATCGTCCACCCCATATTTTCGAAGGCGCCTTGGTCGTTAGACTGGGCGCCTTTTTGTTTTGGCGCCGGGCGCATGCCGTGATTTCCCCGGTCTCACGGGTCTCGCACCGGTAACTTGGCCGTCTTTGCTCGATTCCCCTTGCAATCCTCTGGTGGCACCCCAATAAAAGCTGTTAGATTTCAGCCGGTTGAAACACCGGCCCCGTTGGCTGGCAGAGGAACCAACCGATGATTGCAAAAGAAGCCCGCCAGGCCTTGGCGCTGCAGCGCTTCGCCGAAGCCAACCCGCAATTGCTCGAGGAGATCCGCGAGCTGGATGCGCGTGAGCAGGCCCAGCAGATCCAGTGGGCCTTCGAGGATGCCGCCGAGGAGCAGGGTCTGCAGTCCTGGGAGTTGGCGCTGCAGCTGATCGCCGAGAGCCCGGAGCAGTTGCATGCCATGCGTCTGGAGACTCACCGCGAGGTCGCCGAGGCGCTGGGGATGGAATGGGAAGAGTACTGCCAGCTCAACGAGATCGACCCGCAGTAAGGGCGACGTGGTCGCTCGCAGCTCGGGGTTTGAAATGTATTTGGTAAGTGTTTGACAAGTTATTACGGCTGCTTGCCTCAACGACGGTGTGTGGCCCCTGTATATAAAGAAGCCCGTTGCGCTGGTGCGCGGGTCTTGCAAGTTAATCGACCGGCGTGGTTTCCCGTCGTCCAGGGTGGGGTGACTTCTGGTGCGTGACTCACTAGAATGTTGGCCCTTGATTCTGGAGTCGGGCTATCGCCGGCTAACGTCTGTGCAACGAGGAATATCCATGCAAGTTTCTGTTGAAAACACTTCCGCTCTCGAGCGCCGCATGACCATCGCCGTTCCGGCCGAGCGCGTCGAGAACGAAGTCAACAAGCGTCTGCAACAGACTGCCAAGCGTGCCAAGGTCGCGGGCTTCCGCCCAGGCAAGGTGCCGATGAGCGTGATCCGTCAGCGTTTCGAAGCCGACGCCCGCCAGGAAGCGTTCGGCGACCTGGTCCAGGCTTCCTTCTACGAGGCTATCGTCGAGCAGAAGCTGAACCCGGCTGGTGCTCCGGCCGTCGAGCCGAAGTCCTTCGAAAAGGGCAAGGACCTGGAATTCGTCGCCATCTTCGAAGTGTTCCCTGAGTTCACCGTTGCCGGCCTTGAGTCGATCAGCGTCGAGCGCCTGAGCGCCGAAGTGGCCGACGCCGACCTGGACAACATGCTCGAAGTGCTGCGCAAGCAGAACGTACGCTTCGAAAACGTCGAGCGCGCCGCCCAGAACGACGACCAGGTCAACATCGACTTCGTCGGCAAGATCGACGGCGAAGCCTTCGCCGGCGGTTCGGCCAAGGGCACCCAGCTGGTGCTGGGCTCCGGTCGCATGATCCCTGGCTTCGAAGATGGCCTGGTTGGCGCCAAGGCTGGTGAAGAGCGCGTTGTCAACGTGACCTTCCCAGAGGACTACCAGAACCTGGACCTGGCCGGTAAGGCCGCCGAGTTCACCATCACCGTCAACAGCGTCGCTGCTCCAGAGCTGCCAGAGCTGAACGAAGCCTTCTTCGCCCAGTTCGGCATCAAGGAATCGACCCTGGAAGGCTTCCGCGCCGAAGTTCGCAAGAACATGGAGCGTGAACTGCGTCAGGCCATCAAGACCAAGGTCAAGAACCAGGTCATGGACGGTCTGCTGGCTGCCAACCCGATCGAAGTGCCGAAGGCCCTGCTGGAAAACGAAGTCAACCGTCTGCGCGTGCAGGCCGTCCAGCAGTTCGGTGGCAACATCAAGCCTGAGCAACTGCCGGCCGAGCTGTTCGAAGAGCAAGCCAAGCGCCGCGTGGTGCTGGGCCTGATCGTCGCCGAGGTGGTCAAGCAGTTCGAGCTGAAGCCGGACGACGCCAAGGTCCGCGAGATGATCGAGGAAATGGCTTCGGCTTACCAAGAGCCTGAGCAGGTTATCGCCTGGTACTACAAGAACGACCAGCAACTGAACGAAGTGCGTTCGGTTGTGCTGGAAGAGCAAGTTGTAGATACTGTTCTGCAGAAAGCGACTGTGACCGACAAGTCGGTCTCGTACGAAGAAGCCGTAAAGCCAGCACAGGCCCCAGCCGAAGCTGAGTAATACGTTTCTCTCGTAGGAAACCCCCACAAGCCAGCCTTCGCGCTGGCTTGTGCGTTATCAAGCCATGACTATTTGGGAGTGAGCGCAGGACATGTCCCGCAATTCTTATATTCAGCAGAGCTCTGACATCCAGGCTGCAGGCGGCCTGGTCCCGATGGTTATCGAGCAATCCGCCCGTGGCGAACGCGCCTACGATATCTACTCGCGCCTCTTGAAGGAGCGTGTGATCTTCCTGGTCGGTCCCGTAGAGGACTACATGGCCAACCTGGTTGTGGCGCAGCTCTTGTTCCTGGAAGCGGAAAACCCGGACAAGGATATCCATCTCTACATCAACTCCCCAGGCGGCTCGGTCACTGCAGGCATGTCGATCTACGACACCATGCAGTTCATCAAGCCGGACGTGTCGACCATCTGCATCGGCCAGGCCTGCAGCATGGGCGCCTTCCTGCTGGCTGCCGGGGCCAAGGGCAAGCGTCACTGCCTGCCGAACTCGCGCGTGATGATTCACCAGCCACTGGGCGGTTTCCAGGGCCAGGCCACCGATATCGAGATCCATGCCCAGGAAATCCTCAATATCAAGGCACGCCTGAACGAGCTGCTGGCCTACCACACCGGCCAGGACCTCGAGACCATCAAGCGCGACACCGAACGTGACAACTTCATGAGCGCCTCGCGCGCGGCCGAGTACGGCCTGATCGACTCGGTCTACGACAAGCGGCAACTGGCCTCCTGAACCCAGGGGCCAGAGCAGGTAGGCGCCGAAAGCGCCTACCTGCGGACTTGAAAAAGCCCGCAATTGCCTTCATCTTGTGTTGCAAGCCTACCGGATTGGATCGATCGAATGACTGACACCCGTAACGGCGAGGACAGCGGCAAATTGCTCTATTGCTCCTTCTGCGGCAAAAGCCAGCACGAAGTGCGCAAATTGATTGCCGGGCCCTCGGTATTTATCTGCGACGAGTGCGTCGACCTGTGCAATGACATCATCCGCGAGGAGGTGCAGGAAGCCCAGGCCGAGAGCAACGCGCACAAATTACCTTCGCCGAAAGAAATCAGCGGCATCCTTGACCAGTACGTCATCGGTCAGGAACGTGCCAAGAAGGTGCTGTCGGTAGCGGTGTACAACCACTACAAGCGCCTGAACCAGCGTGACAAGAAGGGTGACGAGGTCGAACTCGGCAAGAGCAACATCCTGCTCATCGGGCCGACCGGCTCGGGCAAGACCCTGCTCGCCGAAACCCTTGCGCGCTTGTTGAACGTACCGTTCACCATCGCCGACGCCACCACCCTGACCGAAGCCGGTTACGTGGGTGAGGACGTCGAGAACATCATTCAGAAGCTGTTGCAGAAGTGCGACTACGACGTGGAAAAGGCCCAGATGGGCATCGTCTACATCGACGAGATCGACAAGATTTCGCGCAAGTCGGACAACCCGTCCATTACCCGTGACGTTTCGGGTGAGGGCGTGCAGCAGGCGTTGCTGAAGCTGATCGAAGGCACCGTGGCCTCCGTTCCGCCGCAAGGGGGGCGCAAGCACCCGCAACAGGAGTTCCTGCAGGTCGATACCCGCAACATCCTGTTCATCTGCGGCGGCGCGTTCTCGGGCCTGGAAAAGGTCATCCAGAACCGCTCCACCCGAGGTGGTATCGGTTTTGGCGCCGAAGTGCGCAGCAAGGAAGAGGGCAAGAAGGTCGGCGAGTCCCTGCGTGAGGTCGAACCGGACGATCTGGTGAAGTTTGGCCTGATCCCCGAATTCGTTGGCCGCCTGCCGGTACTGGCGACCCTCGACGAGCTGGACGAGGCTGCTCTGATGCAGATCCTCACCGAGCCGAAGAACGCCCTGACCAAGCAGTATGCCAAGCTGTTCGAGATGGAAAGCGTCGACCTCGAGTTCCGCAGCGATGCGCTCAAGGCCGTTGCTCGCAAGGCCCTGGAGCGCAAAACCGGCGCCCGTGGCCTGCGTTCGATCCTCGAGGGCGTGCTGCTCGACACCATGTACGAGATTCCTTCGCAGAAGGATGTCAGCAAGGTGGTGATCGATGAGAGCGTCATCGATGGCACGTCGCAGCCGCTGTTGATCTACGAAAACAGCGAGCCGCAAGCCAAGGCTGCCCCCGACGCCTGAGTCGGTGCGTGTGGTAGATAGCAAAAAGGGGCCTATGGGCCCCTTTTTGCTTTTCCTGCACTAGCGCTTGTAATTTCCCAGGCGTGCCCCCACATTAGCTCCAAGCAACATTTCCAACGGTTTCCGGCCACAAGGCCGCTGTAGAGGCGAAATCATGAAGACCACCCTCGACTTGCCTCTTTTGCCATTGCGCGACGTCGTCGTCTATCCGCATATGGTCATCCCGCTGTTCGTGGGGCGCGAAAAGTCCATCGAAGCCCTCGAGGCCGCGATGACGGGCGAGAAGCAGATTCTCCTGCTGGCCCAGAAGAACCCAGCCGACGATGATCCGGGCGAAGATGCCCTGTACCGTGTCGGTACCGTCGCCACCGTGCTGCAATTGCTCAAGCTGCCTGATGGCACCGTCAAGGTGCTGGTAGAAGGCGAGCAGCGAGGCGCCGTCGAGCGCTTCAACGAAGTGGACGGGCACATCCGTGCCGAAGTCTCCCTGATCGATGAAATCGACGCCGCCGAGCGCGAGTCGGAAGTCTTCGTGCGTACCTTGCTGTCGCAGTTCGAGCAATACGTTCAACTGGGCAAGAAGGTGCCAGCCGAGGTTCTGTCGTCGCTCAACAGCATCGAAGAGCCGGGGCGCCTGGTCGACACCATGGCCGCGCACATGGCCTTGAAGATCGAGCAGAAGCAGGACATTCTCGAGATCGTCGACCTGGCTGCGCGTGTCGAACACGTGCTGGCGCTGCTGGATGCCGAGATCGACCTGCTGCAGGTCGAGAAGCGCATCCGTGGCCGGGTCAAGAAACAAATGGAGCGCAGCCAGCGCGAGTACTACCTGAATGAGCAGATGAAGGCCATTCAGAAGGAGCTCGGCGATGGCGATGAAGGCCACAACGAAGTCGAGGAGCTGAAAAAGCGCATCGACGCCGCCGGTTTGCCCAAGGATGCCTTGGCCAAGGCCCAGGCCGAGCTGAACAAGCTCAAGCAGATGTCGCCGATGTCGGCCGAGGCCACCGTGGTACGCACCTACCTCGACTGGCTCGTGCAGGTGCCGTGGAAGGCCCAGAGCAAGGTTCGCCTTGACCTGACCAAGGCCGAGGAGATCCTCGATGCCGACCACTATGGCCTGGAAGAGGTCAAGGAACGCATTCTTGAGTACCTCGCCGTACAGAAGCGCGTGAAGAAGATCCGTGGCCCGGTACTGTGCCTGGTCGGCCCGCCTGGCGTGGGCAAGACCTCCCTGGCCGAGTCGATCGCCGCCGCGACCAACCGCAAGTTCGTGCGCATGGCCCTCGGTGGCGTGCGTGACGAGGCCGAGATCCGTGGCCACCGTCGTACCTACATCGGCTCCATGCCGGGCCGGTTGATCCAGAAAATGACCAAGGTGGGCGTACGCAACCCGCTGTTCCTGCTCGACGAGATCGACAAGATGGGCAGCGACATGCGTGGCGACCCGGCTTCGGCGTTGCTGGAGGTGCTCGATCCCGAGCAGAACCACAACTTCAACGACCACTACCTGGAGGTCGACTACGACCTCTCGGACGTGATGTTCCTGTGCACCTCGAACTCGATGAACATCCCGCCGGCATTGCTGGACCGGATGGAAGTCATCCGCCTGCCGGGTTACACCGAGGACGAGAAGATCAACATCGCGGTCAAGTACCTGACGCCCAAGCAGGTCAAGGCCAACGGTTTGAAGAAAGAAGAGCTCGAGATCGACGTCTCGGCCATTCGCGACATCATCCGCTACTACACCCGCGAGGCAGGTGTGCGTGGCCTCGAGCGCCAGATCGCCAAGGTCTGCCGCAAGGTGGTCAAGGAACACACCGGGCAGAAGCAGGTGCGGGTCAAGGTCACCGGTGAGCAGCTCGAGCATCTGCTGGGTGTGCGCAAGTTCCGCTACGGCCTGGCCGAGCAGCAGGACCAGATCGGCCAGGTTACCGGGCTTGCCTGGACCCAGGTGGGCGGTGAACTGCTGACCATCGAAGCCGTGGTCATCCCCGGCAAGGGCCAGTTGATCAAGACCGGCTCGCTCGGCGACGTCATGGTCGAATCGATCACCGCCGCGCAGACCGTGGTCCGCAGCCGTGCTCGCAGCCTGGGCATCGCTGCCGATTTCCATGAGAAGCACGACGTGCACATCCACATGCCCGAGGGCGCCACGCCCAAGGATGGCCCGAGTGCCGGTATTGGCATGTGCACCGCACTGGTGTCGGCGCTGACCCAGATTCCGGTACGTGCCGACGTGGCCATGACCGGCGAAATCACCCTGCGTGGCCAGGTGTTGGCCATCGGTGGGTTGAAGGAAAAACTGCTGGCTGCGCACCGTGGGGGCATCAAGACGGTGATCATTCCGGAGGAGAATGTTCGCGATTTGAAGGAAATTCCTGAAAATATCAAACAGGATCTGCAAATCAAACCGGTTAAATGGATTGACGAAGTCCTGCAAATTGCGCTGCAATACGCCCCGGAGCCCTTGCCAGATGTGGCTCCTGAGATTGTCGCGAAAGATGAAAAGCGCGACGGCGATGCTAAGGAAAGAATCAGCACGCATTAGTAGTTTTTGGCTGGGGGGCTTTCCTTGACAGTTTTTTCGGGGCCTTGCTATAAAGCGGCACGCTATCGTCAGTAAGCCACTCAGCGCACGTTTCATAAGCTTTCATTACATACTTAGAAACAAACTCAATAGAGATATAAGGGGACTTAGAGTGAACAAGTCGGAACTGATTGACGCTATCGCCGCTTCTGCAGACATCCCGAAAGCTGTAGCCGGCCGTGCGCTGGATGCAGTCATCGAATCCGTCACCGGCGCCCTGAAGCAAGGTGACGACGTGGTACTGGTTGGCTTCGGTACCTTCTCGGTCAAAGAGCGCGCCGAGCGCACCGGCCGCAACCCACAAACCGGCAAGGCCATCAAGATCGCCGCTGCCAAGGTTCCAGGCTTCAAGGCTGGCAAAGGCCTGAAAGACGCCGTCAACTAAGTCGTCTTTCAGCCGGACCCGGCCTGGCCAGGTCCGAGCACGGTGACGGCGGGGCGCAAACGTTCCCGCCTGACACGTTTGCTAAGAAAAGGCGCATCCTCGGATGCGCCTTTCTTTTATCAGGATTCTACCCACGCTCCGCGGTTGTCGACGCAGTGGTACAGCCGTTTCTGGGGGACGCATGCTGCAAAATATCAGGGACAATTCACAAGGTTGGATTGCCAAGACCATCATCGGCCTTATCGTCATGCTGATGGCGTTGACTGGCTTCGAGGCCATTTTCCAGGCCGCCACTCATAGCCAGGACGCCGCCAAGGTGAACGGCGAGACCATCAGCCAGAACGAGCTGAGCCAGGCGGCCGACATGCAGCGCCGCCAGCTCATGCAACAGCTGGGCAAGGATTTCGACCCGGCTCTGCTGGATGAAAAAATGCTGCGCGAAGCGGCGCTCAAGGGGCTGATCGACCGCAAACTGCTGCTGCAGGGTGCTGCCGATGCCAAGTTCGCCTTCTCCGAGGCCGCGCTGGATCAGGTGATCCTGCAGACGCCGGAATTCCAGGTGGACGGCAAGTTCAATGCCGACCGTTTCGACCAGGTCATCCGCCAGATGGGCTACAGCCGCATGCAATTCCGCGACATGCTGGCCGAAGAGATGCTCATCGGCCAGTTGCGCACCGGGATCGCCGGCAGTAGCTTCGTCACCGACCAGCAGGTGGACGCTTTCGCCCGCCTGGAAAAACAGACCCGCGACTTCGCCTCCCTGACCTTCAAGGCCAACCCGGCCGCGATCAAGATCAGCGACGAAGAGATCAAGGCGCACTACGACCAGCACGCCAAGGAATTCATGAGTCCCGACCAGGTGGTCATCGACTATGTCGAACTCAAGAAATCGGCGTTCTTCGATCAGGTCAAGGTCAGCGACGAAGAGCTCAAGGCGCAGTACGAGAAGGAAATCGCCAACCTCGTCGAACAGCGCCATGCCGCGCATATCCTCATCGAGGTCAACGACAAGGTGACCGATGCCCAGGCCAAGGCCCGCATCGAGGAAGTGCAGCAGCGCCTGGCCAAGGGTGAGGATTTCGCCGCGCTGGCCAAGGAGTTCTCCCAGGATCCAGGTTCGGCCAGCACCGGTGGTGATCTCGGCTTTGCAGGCCCAGGCGTTTACGACCCGGCATTCGAAACCGCGCTCTACAAGCTCGATAAGAACCAGGTCTCGGAGCCGGTGCGTACCGAGTATGGCTATCATCTGATCAAGCTGCTGGGTGTCGAGGCGCCGCAGGTGCCTAGCTTCGCCAGCCTGAAGGACAAGCTCATCCGCGACCTGAAGACGCCGCTGGTCGAGCAGCGTTACGTCGACGCCAGCAAGCAGCTGCAGGACGCCGCTTACGAGGCTTCCGACCTGGCCCAGCCGGCCCAGGACCTGAACCTCAAGGTGCAGACTTCGGCAGCGTTTGGTCGCGAAGGTGGCGACGGCATTACCGCCAACCGCCAGGTGGTACAAGCAGCGTTCTCCGAGGAAGTGCTGGAGGAGGGTGCGAACAGCACCGCCATCGAGCTGGATCCGGAAACCACTGTCGTGCTGCGGGTCAAGGAACACCGCAAGCCTGCGCAACTGCCTCTGGAAGCCGTGGCCGGCAACATCGCCGATCACCTGGCCAAGGAAAAGGCTACCGCCGAGCTCAAGGCCAAGGCCGACAAGCTGATCGCCGGTCTGCGTGACGGCTCCATCGCCGGTGCCCAGGCCTACGAAGGCCAGGTCTGGAAACCAGCCGAAGCGGTCACCCGTGGCCAGGATGGCATCGACCCGGCCGAGCTGCAGGCGCTGTTCCGCCTGGCCAAGCCAGAAGCCAAGGACAAGCCGGTCTACGGCAGCGTGGCCCTGGCTGACGGTAGCCTGGTGGTGTTGCAGCTCAAGGGCGTCAACGAAGGCGCTGCGGCCACCGACGAGGAGAAGCAGCAGATTCGTCGCTACCTCGCCTCGCGTGCGGGCCAGCAGGACTTCGCTGCGTTCCGCAAGCAGCTCGAAGGCAGCGCGGATATCACGCGTTACTGAGTGCTCGCTGCATGACGAAACAGGCCGCTATATGCGGCCTGTCTCGTTTCTGTGGGATTGTGCTGGCTTCATCGCCGGTTCGGGCAACGCCTTCAGCGCTTCTGCCCTTCGTAGTTGTCCAGCGTATCGCGTGCAATCTCCCGTCCCAGCGCGATCAGCTCCGGCGCCTTGTAGAACTCGAAGAACCGACATACCCGCTTGGGCACGTTGATCAGCACGTCTGGCGGGTAGCCGGCGATCTTGTACTGGGCCAGCGACGTCTGCATCACTTCGAAGCTCTGGTTGATCAGGTCAAGCAGCGACGCCGGCCCGACGTTGTCGACGATGAACGAACCTGTCGCCGATTTTGGCGCGCCGCTGCGTTCCGGGGCCGCTGCCGGTTGCTGGGCTTCGGGGTCGGCTTCGTCAGCCAGCCAGGGGCTGGGTGGGGCCAGGCCTTCGGTGACGATCTCCTGCTCGATGCGGATCAGTTCCTCGGCAGGCTTGCGACGAAAGGGCAGGCGCGAGCCGAGGGAGTTTATGAGCGCGTCGAAACGCATCTTGAACGCCGCCGGGCGTTCGATCACTGGCAACTGATACTGTTTCTGGTTGGTCGAGTTGAGGTTGACCGCGATGATCAGGTCGCTGTGGCTGGACACCACCGGGACGATCGGCAGCGGGTTGAGGATGCCGCCATCGACCAGCATGCGGTTGCCCTGCATCACGGGTGTGAACAGGCTGGGAATGGCCGCCGAGGCACGCATGGCCTGGTGCAGGCAGCCTTCCTGGAACCAGATTTCCTGCTGGTTGGTGAGATCGGTCGCGACCGCCGTGTAGGGTATGCGCAATTGCTCGATGTTGATTTCCCCGACGATCTTGCGAATTTGCCCGAACACCTTGTCGCCCCGGATGGCGCCGAGGCGGAAGCTGACATCGACCAGGCGCAACACGTCCAGGTAGTCGAGGCTCTCGATCCAGTTGCGATAGTCCTCCAGTTTGCCAGCGGCATAGATGCCGCCAATCACCGCGCCCATGGAGCAACCTGCGACACAGGCGATCTCGTAGCCGCGCCGCTCGATTTCCTCGATCACCCCGATGTGGGCATACCCTCGGGCGCCCCCCGAACCCAGTACCAGCGCCACGCGTTTGCTCATGCTGTTTCCCCCATCTGTGCAACCATGGTCCAACAATGCACCTTCGCGCGCTGTGCTTCAATGCACGCAGGGCTGAGCTACCCTAAGCAAAGCATGCTGAGCGCAGCCGTGCCGAGCACGGCACTTTTCCTTTGCCTGGGCGTCGAACAGCCATTCTTTTTCCCTTTGAGGTACCACCGATGAAAGCCTGGATCTGCCTTCCTCTGATTGCCCTGGCGCTGGCTGGCTGTGCCGGCAAGACGGCCTACCGTGACAGCTGCGCGACCCAGCTGGACGCTGCCTGGAAAGAGCTCGACCTGGCCAAGGCCGAAGGCTTCGCCGGCACCGTCAGTTATTCCAAGGCCCTGTCGCTGCTGACCGGCGCCAAGACCCAGCAGCAGTTCGAAGGGTTCGAAGGTTGCACCAACAAGGCCGAGAAGGCGCGGTTCTACATTCGTGAGTCGCGTGCCGGTCGCTGACCAAGGAGTTACGTATGGCCGCCATGCTCGATCATGTGGTTGCCCAGATACTGGCCCAGCAGGTTCGCCTGCTGGCCTGCCGCGAGCGCCTTGCTGCCGACACCGACAGCGAGGCGTTGCATGACTTGCGTACCAACGTGCGGCGCCTGCGCAGCCTGCTGCGCCCGTTGCGCGGCCTGCCTGGCGTAGAACAGTTGGAGGAGGCATGCAAGTCGCTGGGAGAGCTGACCACGCCGCTGCGTGATCGTGAGGTGCTGGCGGCCGAGCTGTTGCGTCGAGGCCTGACTGCGGCTGGGCAGCGGCGCCAGGCTGGGCGTGCGCAGGCGTTCGCCAACGTGGCGCGCAGCGCGCAGCTGACCCGAGTGCTGGCGATTGTCGATGCGTTCCCGTTGTTCCTGCGTGCGGCGGGCCGCGAAGGCCTGGTGCCGAACCTCGACAAACGCATCGATAGGCGCTTGGTCAAGCAATGGCACAAGCTCCACGACGCCCTGCGTGACCCGACCCATGATCGCCATCGCCTGCGTTTGCTGATCAAGCGTGCCCGCTATGGTGACGAGGCGTATCCGCAGCTGGATCACGCCGGCAAGAAACTGCAGAAGCTGCTCAAGCGTGCCCAGGGCGACCTGGGGGACTGGCATGATCGGCTGCAGTGGCTGCTGCAGGCGCGCGACCACGCCGACCTGGCTCCGTGCAGGGGCGACTGGGAGCAAGAGCTGCATGAGGCCGAACGTACCTCTGACGTGACCCTGGATGCCTTGCTCAAGGCGCTGGGGCGCGGCAAGGCAGGCAAGTAGTCACACCCCGCACTCAGTGGCGGTGCTTGTGGCGTTCACGCCAGGCCCGCCACCAGGCGCCGCTGAGCACGAAGCGCGGAAAGGTGATGAATTGCTCAGTCAGCAGGCGTTGCACGGCGTCCTTGCGGTTGGCGAACGGTTCAGGCTGCTCGGCCTCCAGACGATGCCCCTGGCGCTGCATGCCAAGGCCGGCGAGCAGGGCGATGATGCCGACGGCAAGCTGGCTCAGGTCCAGGCCGAACAATCCCGAGAGCACCAGCAAGGCGCCGAGGATGAACAGCGGCACCGCGATCAGGTGCAGCACCAGGTTGGTCGGGTGGCGGTGGTTGTGGTGGTAGCCGCGCCATTGCCAGGCGTGGAGATTGGGCAATCGTTTGCTCATGGGCAATTCCTCCAAGTCATGCCCAAAGCTTAGTGCGGCCCCGGGCGGGGGCCAATCGAGGCTGGCTATGGTCGCTATAGCGCCGACTACAGCTTGAGCTGGCCGATAGCCTTGTTCAGCTCACCCGCCAGGGTCGCCAGTTCGTTGCTGGTGGTAGCGGAGCCGACTGTCTGCGCCACGGTCTGTTCGGTGACATCGCGGATGCTCACCACGGCACGATTCATTTCCTCGGCGACCTGGCTCTGTTGCTGCGCGGCCACGGCGATCTGCGTGTTGCTTTCGCGCATCTGCGCCACTGCACCGGTGATTTCCGCCAGGGCCTCGCCTGCCTCGCGCGCTTCACGTACGCAATCGTCGGCTTTGTACGAGCTTTCCTGCATGAACTCCACCGCATCGCGGGTTCCGGCCTGCAAGTCGGCGACCATGCGGGTGATTTCGTCGGTGGAGGCCTGCACCCGTTTGGCCAGGCTGCGCACCTCGTCGGCGACCACGGCGAAGCCACGCCCCAGGTCACCGGCGCGGGCGGCTTCGATGGCGGCGTTGAGGGCGAGCAGGTTGGTCTGCTCGGCAATGCTGTGGATGACCCCGACCACGCCGTTGATCTTCTGGCTGTCCTCGGCCAGCTGGTTGATCATCTGCGCGGTCTGCTGTACGCCGGTGGACAGCCCGGCGATCGAGGTCTGGACGCGGCTCACCACCTGCTGGCCATCGCCGGCCAAGGTGTCGGCGGCCTGGGACAGGTCGCGGGTGGCGCCGGCATGCTGGGCGATATGGTGCACGGTGGCGGACATCTGGTTGATTGCCGTGGCCGCCTGGTCGGTTTCGCTCTGCTGACCGAGCATGCCGTGGCGAACCTCGCTCATGCTGGCCGCCAGGCTCGCCGCGCCGGCGTCGAGTTGCGCGGCCGTGCGGGCCACGGTGCCGACCACCCGATGGTAGGTGGCCTGCATGGCGTTGAAGGCGCCAGCCATCTGGCCGACTTCGTCGCCACAGGCCAGAGGCACGCGGGCAGACAGATCGCCGGTTTTCTCGACGTGCAGCATCACGTCCTTGAGGGTATTGAGCTGGCTGAGCAAAAAGCGGATGAGCAACTGCGAAGCGCCGAGCATGGCCAGCATCAGTACCAGTACGCATACCGCATAGTTGCTGAACCGCTCGAAGAACACCTGGCGCAGGCTTGGCGCTTGCGCCAGTACCGCGACCTGTTGGGAATCACGGTGCAACACCTGTGCACCGTACAGCGGGTTGTCGCCCATTGCCCAGGCCGCCGGCAGCTCGACCCAGCCTTGGGCACCGTGCAGGGCTGGCAGCGGCTCGCCGGCCAGGGTCGGGGTTTGCCCGGCTGGCCAGGAGATGACGTTGGCCTGGCTGGGCAGCGGCTGGCCTGCCGGCCACGCAGCCAGCAGCTGCCCCTGGGCCTCGGCCTGGGCGCGCGCGGCATCGATGCGGGCAAGTTGCTCCAGATGGACGGCGTAGAGCACCAAGAGCAGGGTAGTGACGAAGGCCACCGCGTTGACGGCCCAGAACTTGTACTTCAGGGAAACATTGCTAAGCCAGGCACCCATGGGTAGGTCTTCTCTGAGTTGAGCGGAAACATTGTTGGCAAGGTGCCATCATTGTGCCCGCGCGTTCCAGGAAGACCTTGATGTGTATCAACAAACCGTTGCCAGGCCTCGTCAGCCTTGGCGTAAGTGGAAGAATGCCTCGGCCGTGGCGGTGGTGTGGGCGGCGGTGTTTTCCAGGGCTTCACCTCGATGCTGCGCCACTTCGCGCAACACCTCCGGCAGGAACGCCGGTTCGTTGCGGCCGTTCTTTGGCTTGGGCCGCAGGCTGCGCGGCAGCAGGTAGGGCGCATCGCTCTCCAGCATCAGGCGGCCTGCCGGGATATTGCCCACCAGCGGGTGCAGGTGTGTACCACGGCGCTCGTCGCAGATCCAGCCAGTGATACCGATGTGCAGGTCTAGGTCCAGGTAGGCGAACAACGCCGCGCGCTCGCCGGTGAAGCAATGCACCACGGCGGCCGGCAGGTGGTCGCGCATATCCTTGAGAATCGCCAGCAGGCGCTCGCTGGCATCGCGTTCGTGCAGGAACACCGGCAAACGTAGCTCGGCGGCCAGCGCCAGTTGTGCTTCAAGGGCCTTTTCCTGAAGCGGGCGGGGGGAGAAGTCGCGGTTGAAGTCCAGCCCGCATTCACCGACCGCGACCACGCGCTGTTCAGCCAACAACTGGCGCAACTGTCGTTCGCTGTCGCTGCTCCAGGACTTGGCGTCATGTGGGTGCACACCCGCAGTGGCGAACAGGTGCTGGCCCGGGGCGTCGAGCTCGTGGCACAGCGCAAGTGCCTGCTCGCTGACCTCGAGGCTGGTGCCGGTGAGCACCATGCGCGACACCCCGGCTTCGATGGCGCGTTCGACGATGGCGGCTTGCTGGTCGTGGAAGCTGCTGTTGGTCAGGTTGACGCCGATATCGATCAGTTGCATGGTGCTACCTCGTGCCGCGGGGCGGCCAGCATAGCAAAAAAACGCGAATTTCGGGAAAAACCCAAGAACTTCAGTCGCTTGTCGTGGTCTTTTAGCCTCATTTCTCACGGCATGATTGCGCCATGCTGGCGCCGCCCTCCACCTCGGACCCGTTTCCATGCTGCGACCTGCGCTCACCCTGTTGCTGATGTTCGCGCTGCTTGGCCCAGGCCCTGCCCATGCACGGCTGCCCGGCCCGCAGCCAGACGCACCGGCGAGCAAGGTGCGCGACCTCGAGCAGATCCGCAGCAGCAAGGTACTGCGCGTGCTGGTCAACCAGAGCCGCAACAGCTCGGGGGAGGTGAAGGGCGAGCCGGTGGGCGTCGAGTACTACCGCTTGCGCAGTTTCGAGCACTACCTCAACGCACGAGTCGAGGAGGGCCAGCAGGTCGAGCTCAAGATCATTCCTCGGGCCAAGGAGCAACTGCTGGGCGCCTTGCAGCGCGGCGAGGGCGACCTGGCCGCACCGGGTGAGCTACTCGACCCGAGCGTCGTGGGCAATGTCGGTGAAAGCGCACCGGTGCTCGACCAGGTGGCGTTGACCCTGGTCGGACGCAAGGGCGAGCGCAGCTTCAGCCGCGCAGAGCAGTTGTACGGACGCACCGTGGCGCTGACGTCGGCGAGTGCCGCCGGTGCTGTGATCGCCCAGATCAACCAGCAGCTGGCCTTGCGCAAGCGCCCGCCGATCAAGGTGGAATGGGTGGATTCGACGTTGGCGGTGGAAGATGTGCTGGAAATGGTCCAGGCCGGCATCTATCACCTGACCGTGGTCGAGCGGCCGATCGCCCAGCGTTGGTCGCGGGTGATGCCGCGCCTGCGCCTGGACAACCGCGTGCAACTGGGCAAGGCGCAGGCCATGCGCTGGTATGTGCGCAAGGATGCCACGCTGCTGCTCGGCGCGGTCGACCGCTTCCTCAAGGGGTATCGGGCACCGGGCAACCAGGACGCGGCTTTCGAGCGCATCTATCGGCGCCAGTACCGCGTGCACAACCCCCTGGCGCGCAAGGATCGCCAGCGCCTGGCATCGTTGCGCCCGGTGTTGCAGAAGCACGGCGACGCGCAGCAGATCGACTGGCTCAACCTGGCGGCGCTGGCCTTCAAGGAGTCGACCCTCAACCCGACCGCACGGGGCACGGGCGGCGCCCATGGGCTGATGCAGATCACCCCGTCGGCGGCCCAGCGCGTTGGCGTGAGCAACACTGCGACGGTGGATGGCAATGTCCAGGCCAGCGCCCGCTACCTGGCGCTGATCCGCCGCAAGTTCTTCGCCAGCGCCAAGATCAACGAGCGCGAGCGCATGGCCTTCACCCTGGCGGCCTACAACCTCGGCCCGGAGCGGGTCCAGGCCATGCGCGCCGAGGCCCGCAGGCGGGGGCTGAACGGCAACCAGTGGTTCTTCCAGACCGAACGCATCGCCATGGAGCAGGTGGGCATGGGGCCGGTCAATTTCGTCAACAGCGTCAACAAGTACTTCCTGGCGTTCAATCGCCAGCGTTCGCAGCTGGAACGGGTGGTGCAGCGCTAGGCTGAGTATCGATCAAGGTGGGGTTGCGGCCTTTCACGCTAGGCTCTAGGATACTGCCTGCGCCGATTTAAACAGCTACTTGCGGGGCGCGGGACACGCCCCACGAGGTGCGTCCGAAATACCGCTAAAGCGCTGGTTCGGTGAAGCCTCCCACCGCAGCCCAGCGGGTTTTGCGAGGCGCAGAGAAACCACCATGAGTTGTCCACGTACCAGTGTCTGCTTGAGCCCCCTGCCTGCCAACCAGGCATCCCGCACCCCGCGCATCCTGCTCGGCGGCCAGCATCAACCCACGCTTCTGCGGCACCTTGAAGGCCTTTCACGGCGCAAGGGCCAGGCCCGTGCGTTCCTGATCCAGTTCATCGACGGCGTCGGTCAGCTCGAGCAATACGCCAGCGATCGCTTCGACCTGGCAGTGATCCAGGCACCCCAGGCCTGCGATGCGGCCCAGGTCATCGGCCAGCTGACCCGCGTCGCTCGCCAGGGCCTGATCACCCGCCGCTGAGGAATGCGCCATTGAGCACCAATATCATTACCACCGAAGGTCATGACGCCCTGAAGAAGGAGCTTGACCATCTGTGGCGGGTGTACCGCCCCGAGATCACCCAGAAGGTCGCCTGGGCGGCTTCGCTGGGGGATCGCAGCGAGAATGCCGACTACCAGTACAACAAGAAGCTGCTGCGCGAGATCGACCGTCGGGTCCGCTACCTGCGCAAGCGCCTCGAGGATGTGAAGGTGGTGGCGTATTCGCCGCAGCAGGAAGGCAAGGTGTTCTTCGGCGCCTGGGTGGAAATCGAGAACGACGACGGCGAGCGCATGAAGTTTCGCATCGTCGGCTATGACGAGATCTATGGCCGCAACGACTACATTTCGATCGACTCGCCCATGGCTCGTGCCCTGCTGAAGAAAGAAGAGGGTGACGAGGTGGTGGTGCATACGCCGACAGGCGAAGCTGTCTGGTACATCAACAGCATCGCCTATGGGTGAGGAGGGCGCGCTCCGTGCCATCCATTAGGTCATCGATCTACCACAGCGGCATCTGATAGCTGAGGATCACCCGGGTTTCATCGATGTCGTTGCCGAAGTCGCTGCGAAACGCCCCGTTGCGCACCTTCAACCCCAGGTTCTTCAGCGGCCCGCTCTGCACCACGTAGCCGATGTCGGTATCGCGCTCCCACTCCTTGCCGCGGCCCTGGCCATCGAGCAGGTCGATATGGTCGCCCTGCAGGTAGCGCGTCATGAACGTCAGCCCTGGCAGACCGAGGGCGGCGAAGTCGTAGTCATAGCGCACCTGCCAGGAGCGCTCGTCCTTGTTGGCGAAGTCGCCGATCTGCACGAAGTTGGTCAGGTACGGGTCGGTGCCACTGAGGTAGGCGAAGCCAGTGTCGCCGGACATGCGCTGGTAGCCCACGCCGAAACTGCTGCCGCCCAGCCGGTAGGTGAACAGTGCATTGAGGGCCCGGTTGTCGACATTGCTGCCCCCGTCGTCGGTGGAGCGGGCCCAGCGGATATCGGACTTCAACGACTGCCCCTCGGCGATCGGCAGGACATGTACCAGGCTCAGGTAGTGCTGGCGGTAGAAGTCTTCGAGGCCGCCGTAGTGGTAGCTGGTACTCAGGTTGTCGGTCCAGCGGTAGGTGCCGCCGGCCAGGTTGAAGCGGTCACTGGTGAGATGGCGGCCAAGGACGATGTTGCGCTTGTTGCCACGGGTCATCGTCAGGTCTTCGCGGTTGGACGAGTCACGCTGCTTGACCTCGCGCAACTGCCCCAGTTGCATGGCCAGGCCGTCGATTTCGTTGATTTCGGCCAGGCCGCCCTGGAACGTCTGCGGATGCAGACGCGTATCGTTGTACTGCACCACCGGCATCTTCGGTAGCAGCGTGCCGACCTTCAGCGTGCTCTTCGATACACGCATTTTCGCTGTCAGGCCGACGTCGCTGTAGTCGTCGGCGGCGCGCTTGTCGCTGGCCGAGTAGGGCAATAGGCCGGAGCCGCTGCGGTCGGGGCTGGAGTCGAGTTTCAGGCCGAGCAGGCCAAGCGCGTCCGCGCCGAACCCGACCGTGCCCTCGGTATAGCCCGACTCCAGGCGCAGCAGGAAGCCCTGTGCCCATTCCTCGGAGTACGACTGGGCGGCGCCGGTTTGGCGATAGTCGCGGTTGAAGTAGAAGTTGCGCAGCTCGACGCTGGCCTTGCTGTCGCCGATGAAGTCGGCCTGGGCAAGCAGGGGCAGGCAGGCGAAGCTCGTGACGAGCGCCCGTACGGGAAGAATTTTCATTGTTGTTGTGCTCTTCGTCAGGTGTGGTGAAGGCGGCGCCGCTCCTGTGACGCCGCAGAAGGGGTCAGTCGCCGAGCATGCCCTCCAGGCGCTGGCGCACCAGGTCGCGGGCCTGCTCGACGATGCCGCGCAGCAGTTCTTCACAGCTGGGTTCGTCGTCGATCAGGCCCTGGACCATGCCTACCGACCAGATGCCCAGGTCGGTATCGCCCTGTTCGTAGACGGTGCGCCCGCGTACGCCGCTGACCAGGGGAGCGAGGTCGGCATAGGTGGCATTGCCGCGTGCCTCGATGCTTAGCACCTCCTGGCTCACCGCATTGCGTGCCACGCGTACGCTGTTGCGCAGCGTGCGCATGATAAGGTCGGTGGAGCGCTCGTCGGCGGCGCGGATGGCCGCCTTGACCTGTGGCTGGATCGGGCATTCGCGGGTGCTGAGAAAGCGCGTGCCCATGTTGATCGCATCGGCGCCCAGCGCCAGTGCGGCAACCAGTCCGCGCCCATCGGCGAAGCCTCCCGAGGCGATGATCGGCACGCTCAGTTGGTTGGCCGCGGCAGGCAGCAGCACCAGCCCCGGGATGTCGTCCTCGCCCGGGTGCCCGGCGCATTCGAAGCCATCGACGGACACGGCGTCGACCCCCAGCTGTTCGGCCTTGAGCGCATGGCGCACGCTGGTGCACTTGTGGATCACCTTGACCCCGTGCTGGCGAAACGCGGCGATGTGCTCGCCGGGGTTGTTGCCAGCGGTCTCGACCACCCGGATGCCGCTTTCGATGATCGCCGCGCGGTACTCGGCGTAGGGGATCGGCTTTTGCGTCGGCAGCAGCGTCAGGTTGACGCCGAAGGGCTGGTCGGTCAGTTCGCGGCAGCGCGCGATCTCATCGGCCAGCGCCTGGGGCGTGGGTTGGGTCAGCGCCGAGAGCGTGGCCAGGCCACCAGCGTTGGCTACCGCCGCGGCCATTTCGGCACGCCCCACCCACTGCATGCCGCCTTGCATGATCGGGTGCTCGACCGCGAACAGTTCGGTGAATCGGGTCTTGAACATGGTCTGTCCTCCGCAGGCTCAGAGTGGGTCCCAGGAGAACACGTCCGGGCTGCGCGCCAGGTCCATGAAGCTGCTGCGCAGCGCCGGCATGCCGTGCTCGGCGATGGCCTGCGGGGTCCAGCCGTTTTCGCTGTGCACGCTGCGCAGGGGGCGACTCTGGCTCATCAGGAACAGCTCGTGATTGCGTGCGGCGAACACCTGGCCGTTGACCTCGCGGGCGGCATCGGAGGCCAGGTACACCGCCAGCGGCGCGTTCTTGTCCGGGGTCATGCGCTGGAGTTTCTCCACCCGCGCCTTCTGCTCCGGGGTATCGGCCGGGATCGAGTCGGTCATGCGGCTCCAGGCGAACGGCGCGATGCAGTTGGAGCGCACGTTGTAGCGCTGCATGTCGAGGGCGATGGACTTGCTCAGGGCGACGATGCCCAGCTTGGCCGCCGAATAGTTGGCCTGGCCGAAGTTGCCGATCAGCCCCGAGGTGCTGGTCATGTGCACGAAGGCGCCGCTGTTCTGCGCGCGGAAGTGCTCGGCGGCGGCGCGGCTGACGAAGAAGCTGCCATTGAGGTGCACGTTGATCACCGACAGCCAGTCCTCGGCGCTCATCTTGTGGAAGATCGCATCGCGCAGGATGCCGGCGTTGTTGACCACGATGTCGACGCGGCCAAACGCATCGAGGGCACTGGAGACGATGCGCCGGGCGCTGTCCCAGTCCGACACGCTGTCGGTGTTGATGGCGCCGTCGCCGCCGCGTTGGCGGATCAGGCCAAGGGTTTCCTCGGCAGGCGACGCCGAACCACCGTCGCCTTGCAGCGATACGCCGATATCGTTGATCAGTACCCGTGCGCCGCTGTCGGCCAGGGCCAGGGCGATCTCGCGGCCGATGCCGCCGCCTGCGCCGGTGACGATCGCTACCTTGCCTTCGTTGAGTCGTTGGGTCATTGCTCGTTCCTCATTCAGAATTCGGTTTGCACAGCGCTTGCGCAGGGTTCAATTCGGCAGGCCGAGCACGGCCTTGGCCAGGATGTTGCGCTGGATCTCGTTGGTGCCGCCGTAGATGGTGGTGGGCCGCGACTGGATGAAGATGCCTGCCGGGTGCAGTTCGGCGTCGTCGCTGAACGGGTGCAGCAAGGCCGAGTCGGCGCCGGCGATCTCCAGGCCCAGCTCGCTGATGCGCTGGTACAACTCGGACTGGTAGACCTTGAGCATCGAAACGTCCGGGCCCAGTTCCTCGCCACGGCGCAGGCGCTCGGCGAAGCGTTCGTAAAGCGCCTTGTGACAGTCCAGGTCCATGCTCAATGCGGCGAAGCGCTGGGCGAACACCGGGTCACGCCACAGGCCCTGGTGCCGGGCCAGGCGCACCAGGCGCTCGAGGGCGAAGGTGGCCTGCTTGGGCGAGCCGAGGAAGATCCGCTCGAAGCCCAGCAGCGCCTTGGCCATGCCCCAGCCCTGGTTGACCGCGCCGACCAGGTTGGCCTGGGGCACGCGCACGTCGTTGAAGAACACCTCGCAGAATTCGCCTTGCAGTTCCAGGTTGAGGATCGGCCGCACCTCGACACCTGGGGTGTCCATTGGTACCAGCAGGAAACTGATGCCCTGTTGCGGCTTGGCGCTGCGTTCGGTGCGGGCGAGCACGAAGATCCAGTTGGCTTCGCTGCCCATGGTGGTCCAGGTCTTCTGGCCGTTGATCACCCATTCGCCATCTTGCAGTACCGCCTCGGTGCGCAGGCTGGCCAGGTCGGAGCCGGCGTTGGGCTCGCTGTAGCCCTGACACCAGATGTCCTCGCCGCTGAGGATGCGCGGCAGGAAACGCTCGCGCTGGGCGTCGCTGCCGTAGCGGATCAGCAGGGGGCCGAGCATGGTGATGCCGCTGTCGGGCAACCGCGCGCAGCCGTAGTCTTCCATTTCCTCCATCATGATCAACTGCTTGCCGGCGCTCAGGCCCATGCCGCCATGCTCCGCTGGCCAGCCGGGGCACAGCCAGCCCTGGCGCGACAGCGCCTGGTACCACTCCCAGGTCTCAACGCGGCCCAGGCGGTGGGCCGGGTTGCGGATGTGCTGCGGGTAGTTGGCGGCGACCCACTCGCGCACCAGTTGGCGGAATTCTTCATCGCCCAAGGCGTTGTAGTCGGTCATGTCATTGTCCTTTGAAAGAAGGGGAGCGCTTGTCGAGGAAGGCCGCTTTGCCTTCGGCGTGATCGGCGCTGAGGAACAACTGGCTCTGGAAATCGCCCTCGCGTTCGAGCAGCAGCTCCAGGCCGTCGGCCAGCAGCGCCTTGGTCATTGCCAGCGGCAGTGGTGCCTGCTGCTCGACCCGCGCCGCCAGCGCCAGGGCCGTGCCCTGCGCATCGCCGGCAGCGCAGAGCTGATCGACCAGGCCGATGCGCAGGGCTTCCTCGGCCTCGATCACCTGGCCGAACATCAGCACCTGGCGCGCCCGGCCGATGCCGATGCGTGCCGGCAGGGTGTGCAACTGGCCCAGGTCCGCGAGCAGCCCGACCTTGCCGAAGCCCGCCGCGAAGCGCGCCGTGGCACCACACACCAGGCTGTCGCAGGCAAGCGCCAGGGATAGCCCGGCACCCACCGCCCAGCCTTCGATGGCGGCAATCAGCGGCTTGCTCATGCGCAGCATCTGCCGTATCAGGTCGGCGTTCTTCTGCATGCGCAGACGGCCGGCATTCAGGTCGGTGACGTGCATGTCGCTGAGGTCGCCTCCGGCACAGAACACCTCGTTGGAGCCGGTTATCACCACGCTGCGAATGGCCGGGTCGTCCTCGGCCAGCTTCAGCGCCACGAGCAGCTCGGCGCGCACGACAGGCGACAGCGCGTTGCGTCGGGCCGGGTTGTTCAAGCGCAGCAGACGCACCGAGCCCTGGGTTTGCTGGATCAGCATTTCGCTCATCAGGCCACCTCCGCGTGCAGCAGGTCGATGTAACGTTCGCGGTGGAAGGCCAGCGAGCCATGGCGGTTGAGCAGCACCATGGCGCGGCGCAGGAACAGGCCAATGTCGGCCTCGTCGGTGTAGCCGATGCCGCCATGCAGTTGGATCGCCTGGCGGGTCACCAGCATGGCCGCTTGCGCTGCACGCACCTTGGCGGTGGACACCAGGCGCTTCACGCGTGCCGCTGGGGCGCGGGCATCCAGGGCGGTGGCCGCTTCGCCGACGATGGCCCGGGCCAGCTCGATCTGCAGCTTGAGGTCGACCATGCGGTGTTGCAGCGATTGGAAGCTGCCGATCTCGCGGCCGAACTGGCGGCGTACACCCAGGTATTCGCGGGTCTGCTCGAAGGCTGCGTCCATCAGTCCAACCAGGTAGGCGGCGCTGGCCAGGGCGGCCTCGTCGAGCGCGGCTGGTTTGCTGGCGACGGGCTCAGCCGGCGTGCCGGCAAAGCTCAGGCGTGCCAGGTGGCCGCCGTCCTGGGTCGGCTCTTGTTGCACGGTCAGGCCATCGGCGTTGCGGCGCACCAGGGCCAGGCCTTGGTCGCACGCCACCAGCCAGGCGTCGGCGACCGCGCCCAGTGCCACATGGGCGACTTCGCCGTGCAACTGGCCATCGCGCAGCACCGGCAGGGTGGCGCTTTGGTAGTCGATGCCGGCCGGCAGGATCAAGCGCTCGCCCGCCAGCAACGCGTCACGCTCGGCAGCAGGTAGCAGTGGCGCCACCAGGCTCGCCTCGATCAGTGGCTCGGGCAGCAGGCCGCGGCCGAGTTCCTCCAGCAAAGCTGCGTACTCGGCCATGCCCAGGCCGCTGCCGCCTTCGTCCTCGGTCAGGCGCAGGCCGGGCCAGCCCATGGCGCAGACTTCGGCCCAGGCGTCGCGGTCGATCCCGGGTGCCTGGAAGCGCAGGCGGCGGACCCGGCCCAGGTCACCGTCGCGAGGCACCAGGGAGGCTGCGCTGTCGCGAATCATGCGCAGGCGCTCTTCGCGTTCTGCAGCCAGTTCAGCGTGTTCTGTCATGTCGTCATTCCCGTGTCGGTTGAACAGCTCCGGCCGCCGCGGGCCGGTATTTGAAACTGCCAGTGGCGCTGGCGATCAGTTCGCCGCCCTGGTCGAAGATCTGCGCGGTGCAGAAGCACAGGGTGCGGGTGCGCCGTAGCACCTTGCCGACGGCGTTGAGCTCGCCGCGGGTGGCCCCATGAAGTGGGTGGCCATGTCGATGGTGACCATCGAGCAGCCCGGCACCGCAGCGCGGATGGCGCCGGCCATGGCGGCGTCGAGCACGCTCATCAGCACGCCGCCGTGAAAGGTGTCGTTGTAGTTCATCAGTTCTGGCCGGTGGCGCAGGCGCACCCGGGCGCTGTCGCCATCCACCCAGCGTTCCAGGCCGATGAACTCCTGGAAGGTGGAGCGACCACTGGGGAAAATCTCCATCTCTTCGCTGTTGGGCGCGCAGGTGATGTCGTTCATCCCAGGCCCTCCTCGGTGGCTGGCTTGCCCAGTGGCCGGGCGGTGGCATGCGTCGTGCCCTGGGCGGGCTTGGCGCTGCGGGCTTCCTGGTTGGGGTCGTAGAGGCGGTTGGGTATGGCCAGCGCCGGGATCAGGCCGGTGATGACGTAGGTGATGCCCATGACCAGGAAGCCGGCGCCGATCGACACGTGGGTGGCCAGTAGGCCGATGGCCGCCGGTGCCACTGCCGCGCCGATGCGCCCGAGGTTGTAGGCGGTGCCCACGGCAGCGCCGCGTACCTGGGTGGAGAAGCTTTCGGTCATGTAGGTGGCGAGCACGCCCACTGGCACGCCGTAGATGAAGCCGAACAGGGTGAGGATCCAGAGGATGTTGTCGGGGGTGTGCCAGAACACGATCACCGGCATGAACAGCGCAGTGCCGATGGCCCCGGCGGCGAAGGTGGCGCGGCGGCCGAAGCTGTCGGAGGCCAGGCCCGCGACCACCTTGCCGAGAATCATCGCGGTGTAGGTGCCCACCATGTAGCCGGTCATGGACTTGAAGTTCATACCCAGCTCGCTTTCCAGGTACGACGGCATCCAGTTGTTGGTGCCGTAGTAGCCGAACAGCAGAAAGCACGAGGTGAGACTCCACAATGTGAACATCCGGCGCGTCTGTGCATCCACCAGCAGCTGGCGCAGCCCGCCGCTGGCGACCTTGGGCGGCTGGCCGCTGGTGGCAGCCTGGCGGACCTGCTGGGCGCGCTGGGCGCGGGCGGCGAGCCAGGAAGGCGATTCCGGCACCCAGGGGCGCAAGGCCAGGCACAGCAGGCCTGCGCCCACGGCGGTGAAGAACAGCACCCGCCAGCCGTGCTCGGGGATGATCTGCCCGGCCAACACTGTCGCCACCAGGTAGCCCACCGTCCAGCCGGCCTGCATGGTGGCCAGGATGGTGGTGCGGTACTTGGCGGTGACGAACTCGGACATCAGGATGTTGCAGGCCACGAACAGCGAACCCAGCCCCAGCGATGAGATGAAGCGCACCACCGCGAAAGCCCAGTAGTTGTGCGCCAGGCCCAGTAGGGCGGTGCCTGCGGAAAACACCAGGATGGTCCAGGTCACTACCCGCACCCGGCCGAAGCGGTCGCAGGCCCAGCCACCATAGATACCGCCGATGGCCATGCCGGCCAGGGTGATGCTGCCCAGCGAGCCCGCCTCGAAGTTGCTCAGGCCGAACTCGGCCTTCAGGCTGTTCAAGCTATAGGCTAGAAACATCAGGTCGGCGCCGTCGGCGAGCAGGCCGAGGAAGCAGAACAGGAATGCGATCACCAGGGTCCGCCGGGGTAGGGCGGCGCTCTGGGCCAAGCTGTCGGATGCGTTCATTGTTGTTGTTCTCGCAAGTTAAGAGGTTGAGGCGTTCGCTAGACCACTTCGGCGCTCTCCGGGGTCAGGCGCACGCGTCCGTTGTCCAGCACCACCACATCCCGCTCGACCACGCGGGTACGGAAGGAGCCGTCGTTCCAGATCTCGGTGCGCAGGGTCTCGCCTGGGAACACCGGGGCGGAAAACCGCACCTGCAGATGCGCGAAGCGTTCGGCTCGGTAGTCGGCTACCCCGCGCAGCAGTGCATGGAAGGCCACCCCGAGGGTGCACAGGCCATGCAGGATCGGCCGCGCGAAACCGCCACGCGCTGCCGCCGCGGGGCTGGCGTGGATCGGGTTGTCATCGCCGTTGAGGCGATACTGCAGGGCCTGTTCAGGGCGGGTCGGCAGATCGATCACCAGGTCGGGCGCGGACTCTGGCAGGCGGTGCGGCTGGCTGAGGGATTGGCTGTCGCCGCCGAATCCGCCATCGCCACGCAGGAACGTGGTGCTGCGGGTGATGGCCAGCACTTCGCCGCTGGCGGCATCGGTGACGACCTTCTCGCTGTACAGCAGGGCACCCTTGCCGGGGCCCTTGTCGACCAGACCGGTGACCCGCGTGCGGCCAATCACTTCGCCTTCCACAGGCAGCGGCTGGCGCCATTCGATGCTCTGTTCACCATGCACCAGGCGCAGTGCATCGATGCCGGTGTCCGGGTGGCCCAGCCAGAAGCCCGGATGGCCGAGGACCACTGCCATGCAAGGCAGCGTCTGGAGGTCGCGGTTGGCATCGACGAAGGTCAGTTGGTGCTCGTCCATGGGGTCGGCGCCCAGCCCCACCGACAGTGCATAGAAGGCGCTGTCGTGACGGCTGAAGCGCTGTCGCACTTCAGGGATCGGGTAGTTCAGCAGGTGCTCAGGATTCAGTGCCATGATCCATCTCCTCGACTTCCAGTACCGCATCGGCGGCCCAAGCACCTTGCCCCTCGGGCATGGCGAAGACCGGGTTGAGGTCCACCGAGCGCAGGCGTGGGCCAGCCGCTGCGGCGAATTGCGAGAGTTGCGAGAGCACTTTGGCCAAGGCCGGGATATCGGTGACCGGGCGACCACGGGCGCCCAGCAGCAGCGGGGCACCCTTGATGCTGCGAATCATCTGCTCGGCCTCCTCGACACCGAACGGGCAGCGGCGGAACACCACGTCCTTGAGGACTTCGACGAAGATGCCGCCGAGGCCGAACACGGCCACCGGACCGAACTGCGGATCGCGCTGGATGCCCATGAAGCACTCCACGCCACCCTGCAGCTGGCGCGCCACCAGTACGCCGTCGATCCGCGCCTCGGGGGCATGCTCGGCAGCGCGGCGCTGCAGCAGGGCAAAGCCATCGCGCACGGCCTGGGCGCTGTCGACGTTGAGCAGCACACCGCCGATTTCGGATTTGTGCAGGATGTCTGCCGAGGCGATCTTCAGTACCACCGGGAAGCCGATACGCTCGGCGAAGGCGGCGGCCTCCTCAGGGCTGCGCAGCACCTGCTCGGGCGCCGACTCGATGCCGGCACGCGCCAGCAGTTGCTTGGCCTCGGCCTCGCCAGGCGTGCGCGCCGGCAGCTCGACGCCGCTGGCCACCGGGCGTTTGCGCAGTGGTCGGGCAAACGCCTCGCCCAGCTTGCCCATGGCATTGATGGCGTGCACGGCGCGGGTCGGGTCCTCGAACAGGGCGAAGCCGGCTTTTTGGTAGGGGTCCAGTTCCTCGCCTTCGCCCATCACCGAAACCACGAACAGGCGGTCCGGGTGGTCGGCCTTGATCCGGCTGAACTGCTCGGCCAGGCGCGGGCCGATGGAGGCGGCGGTGCCGGCCTGGGTGAAGAAGGCGACCAGCGAACGGTAGCCACCGTCGACCACCATCGATTCGGTGAAATCGTGCACCAGGCTCAGGTCGTTGAGCGCCTGGGCGGTGCAGTCCACCGGGTTCATCGGCGAGGCGTACGACAGGCGCTGCTTTAGGCGTTGCTGGGCGGCCTCGGGCATCGGCGGCATGGGCAGGCCGACTTCTTCGGCGGCGTCGCTGACGATGATTCCGGCACCCCCGCTGACCGTGATCATGCCCAGGCTGTTGTTGACCGGATAGAGGCGCTGGGTGGCCAGGTAGGCGATGTCCACCAGCTCTTCGGTGGTGCGTGCGCGGATGACCGCGTAATCGGCGAGCACGGCGTCGAGCACCTTGTCGTCGCCGGCCAGCGAGGCAGTGTGCGACATCGCCGCGCGCCCGCCCAGTTCGCTGCGCCCGACCTTGTGCAGGATTACCGGCTTGCCGGCGCGGTGGGCGGCCTCCAGGGCCGCGAGGAAGCTGTCGACGTTGCGGATGGATTCGGCGTAGGCCATGACCACGTCGACATCCGGCGACTCCACCAGCCAGCCGATGCTGTCGCCCAGGGTGACGTCGGCCTCGTTGCCGGTGGCGATGCAGATCGGCGTGCCCAGCCCGCGTTGGCGCGACAGGCCGAGCAGGTGCGCACCGTAGGCGCCGGACTGGGTGGCGATACCGACCCGGCCGGGCAGCGGGGTGCCGCGCTCGAGGCTGGTGGAAAAGAACGCGTAGTAGCCGAGATTGGCGTTGAACACGCCCAGGGCGTTGGGCCCGAGCAGGCGCATGTTGGCGGCGCGGGCGGCCTCGACGATGGCATCCTGCATGGCCACGCCTTCCTCGCCGACTTCGCTGAAGCCCGAGGAGAACACGATGGCGCTGCGTGCACCCTTGCGGCCCAGCGCCTGGATGGTTTCCAGCACCTGCGGTGCCGGCACTGCAACGATGGCCACGTCGGGCGCCTCGGGCAATGCCTCGACGCTGGCGAAGGCTGGCAGCCCCTGGATCTCGCTGCGGGTGGGATTGACCGGGAGGATGCGCCCGGCAAAACCATTGCGCAGCATGTAGGCGATGGGGCGCCCGCCGATGCGGTGGGGGTCGCTGGAGGCGCCGACCACGGCGACCGAGTTCGGTTGCACCAGGGGGGTGAGGCTGGAGAAGGGTGCGTGTTGCAAGTGACTCACTGACATGATGTTCCACCTGAACCGTTGGCGTGTGCCGGGCCATTCGCCCGGCGCGAGGGCGAGCGCATCCACGGCGGGCCGAGTGGGCCGCCGGGTGTGCTACGCGGACTTCAAAGTGCGGACTGGGTGCCGAGCAGTGCCGTGACCTGGCTCGACAAGGTGCCGCCATTACCATGCAACAGGGCCACGTCGGCCTTGTTCAGCTGACGCTCACCGGCCTGGCGACGCAGTTGGGTGACCGACTCGATGATCAGGAACATGCCGTACATGCCCGGGTGTACGCAGGAAAGCCCGCCGCCGTTGGTGTTCACCGCCAGCTCGCCGCCGGGGGCGATGCGCCCGCCCTGGACGAAGCGACCGCCTTCGCCCTTGGGGCAGAAACCGAGGTCTTCGAGGAACAGGATGGTATTGATGGTGAACGCGTCATAGAGCATCACCAGGTCGATGTCGGCATGCGTTACGCCGGCCATCTGCATGGCGCGTGGGCCACTTTCGGAGGCCGCGGTGACGGTCAGGTCGGGCATCGCGGCGATGGAGCGGTGCCACTGCGCCCCGGCGGCACCGAGGAAGTACACCGGTGCGTTGGGCAGATCGCGTGCCCGGTCGGCGCGGACCACCACGCAGGCGCCGGCGCCATCGGTAACCAGGCAGCAGTCGGCCTTGCTCAGCGGGTCGCTGACCATGCGTGCCGACAAGACGTCATCGAGGCTCAGCGGGCCGCGGGCGAAGGCTTCGGGGTTGAGGTTGGCCCAGCCGCGGGCGGCCACGGCCACTTCGGCCAGGTGTTCGCGAGTGGTGCCGTACTGATGCATGTGGCGGCTGGCAGCCAGGCCATAGGCGGTGATCGGGTGACGGGGGCGGTACGGCGTTTCGTGCCACTGCGGCTCGCTCATCGATACCAGTTTGCCGCCGGCAGTGCGTTGGTTGGAGCCGTAGCAGATCAGTGCGGCATCGCACAGTCCGGCTTGCAGGGCCAGCGTGGCCTGCAGCAGGTGCAGCTCGAAGCTGGAGCCGCCGATGTTGGTGCCGTCGACGAATTTCGGCTTGATGCCCAGGTATTCGCAGACCGACAGGGTAGGGAAGGCGTGGGAACTGGTGGCGGCAAATACCGCATCGATGTCGGACAGCTTCAACCCGGCATCGGCGATGGCCTTGAGCGAGGCCTGGCCAAGCAGCTCCATGGCACTGTAGCCGGGGGCTTCGCCGATACCGGCACTGCCAATGCCGACGATCGCGGTTTTGCCGCGCAGGGCCTGGTTCATGGTTGCACCTCCGTTGCTGGGTCGAAGACCACGACCGGGCTGCCATCCTGGTCGACGATGCGCGCCTTGAGGCGGGTGCCGAGGGGGAGACTCAGGTGGCCTTCTATACGCGACATCATGCGTACGCCTTCGTCGAGGTCGACCAGGGCGATATTGTGATCACCGCCGCGGGCGCGGTTGACGGTGAGGGCATAGAGAGTCCCCATGCCACTGGCCGGTACCCACTCGAGGTCGGTCTCGCCGCTGCCGGGCACCTGGGTGCGGGGGTAGAACACGTGCTGGCCAGTGGAGGCGCTGCGCTGCAACATGAAACGACCTTGGCCGAGAAACGCGAGGTACTGTGCCTCGGGACCTGGCGTGCTCTGGTCGGGGAAATCCAGCATGAGGTTTCTCCTTTGTTGTTGTTCTGCTTTGTTGCACAGTGCGTTGTCGCCGATGCTCCGCCTGCCGAACCGATAGCGGTTGCGGGCATCGCAGGGTTAGAATACATTCCAAATACTGAATGTCAATCAGAATACTGAATATGAAAACCGAGAAAACCGTCGATGAGTCCCAAGCCAAGCGCGCCAATGGCAAAGATGTCGGCGCAGTCGTGAACGCCATCCAGATTCTTCGTCATCTGGCCAATGCCGAAGGGGCCGAGGGCGTGGCTGCGATCGCCCGCGCCACCGGCATCAGCCCGAGCACCACCTTCAATATCCTGCGCACGCTGAGCAACGAGCAATTGACCTCGTTCGACAACGAGGCCAAGACCTATCGTCTGGGATTGGGTTTGTCGGAGCTGGCGGTCAGCTTCATTGGTCGCAGCTACGCCGACCTGATCCAGCCGGAACTGGAGCGGCTGAGCATGGCGCACCAGATCCTGATTACCTTGTGGCAGGTTACCGACGATGCGCACATCCGCGTGATCGCCGTGTCCGCGCCTCCTGTGGCGCACGTCAACGTCGCCATCGGTTCGCGCCTGCCGGAATTGGTGGGAGCCGCCGGGCGCTGCATCGCCGGCCTGCGCCGCTTGCCGGACGACGAGCTACGTCGCCGCCTGACTCGGGTGCGCTGGGAGCAGCCGCCGAGTTTCGAGGCGTTCCGTGATGATGCCATCGGTGCCCTGGAGCTTGGCTGGGCCATGGATCGGGATCATCTGTACCGGGGCGTGAGCATGGTCGCCAGTGCGGTCACCGATCACGATCGCCAGCCGCGCTTCGTCATTTCCGCCATCGGCATCAGTGCCCAGCATGAGCGCGCCGATCTGGAGCGGATCGGCGCCAGCCTGCACGAGGCGGCCCGGTTCATTAGTCGCTCGCTGTTTCCGCAGGTGCCGGCAAGTAAGCACGACTGAGTGCTCATTCCGAATGGAGAAAGGCGTTCTCGAATTTCCAGGCGTTGGCGAATGGCGCGGAATCTGCCACTCGCAAGCCCCGTCAGCCTTCGCGCAGCACGGTCAGCGGGCTGGCATTGAGGGCTCGGCGAGTGCCCAGGACCCCGGCACCTCCGACCAGTAGAGCACCTGCCACCGGAAGCACCAGCAACCAGGGGTGCGGGCTCCAGGCCAGGTCGAAGGCATGACGATAGAGCACCAGTGTGATCAGCTCGCAGCCTAGCGCTGCCAGGAAGCCGCTGGCCGCGCCCAGCAGGCCGAACTCTATGCGACGGGCCTTTACCAGCAATGGCCTTGCCGCGCCTAGCGCGCGCAGCAGGGCGCCTTGGCGGATGCGCTCGTCGAGGGTGGCCTGCAGCCCGGCGAACAACACTGCCAGGCCCGCCGCGAGCACGAACAGCAGTACGTACTCGACGGCCAGGGTGACCTGGGCGAGGATGCTGCGCAGCTGGTCGAGCAATGCGTCGACCTGGAGGATGGTTACCGCCGGGAAGGCGCGGGACAAGGCGACCACGTCAAGGTCGTGCCCCGGCGCCAGGTAGAAGCTGGTCAGGTAGGTGGTCGGCAAGCCTTGCAGGGTGCCGGGCTGGAAGATCATGTAGAAGTTGGGCTGGAAGCTGTCCCAATGCACGCTGCGCAGGCTGGTGACGCGGGCCTGGTGTTGCTCGCCGCCGATGTCGAAGGTCAACAGGTCGCCCAGTTGCAGTTTCAGGCTGCTGGCCAGTTCCGCTTCCACCGAAACGCCGGGCACTGGTTGCTTGGCAGGTGCGCCCTGCCACCATTGGCCGGCGGTCAGGCTGTTGCCGGCGGGCAGGTCGGCAGCCCACGTCAGGCTCAGGTCGCGTTGCACGGCGCGTTCTCCTGCCGAGTCCTTGCTGACGATCTGCTGCACGGGTTGTTCGTTGATCTGGATGAGTCGTCCCGGAGTGACTGGGTACAGCGGTGCGGAGGAGGCGTTGACCTCGCGCAGGTGCTGGGCGAAGGGCGCGCGGTCGTCGGGGAGGATGTTCAGGGCGAAATGGTTGGGTGCGTCCTTGGGTAGCTGGGCCTGCCAGGTATCGAGCAGCTCGGCGCGCAGCAGGGCCACGAGCGCCATCGCCAGGAGGATCAGGCCGAAGGCCAGGGCCTGGCCGGCGGCAGCGGTGGGGTGGCGCAGCAGTTGCCCAAGGCCCAGGCGCCAGGCCAGCGGTGCGCCGGCCAGCAGGCGTCGCAGGCTGCGCAGGCCGAGCAGCAGCAGGCCGCCGAGCAGCAGTGCGGCGACCAGGCCGCCGCCGAGCAGGGCGAAGGTCAGTAACAGGTCGAGGCTCAGGCGCCACATGATCAGGCCCAGGGCGAACAGGGCGGCGCCGTAGATCAGCCAACTGCTGGGTGGTACCGGCAGCAGGTCGCGGCGCAGCACGCGAAGTGGCGGGACCTTGCCCAGGGCGGCCAGCGGCGGCAGGGCGAAACCGGCCAGGGCCACCAGCCCGGTACCGATTCCGGCCAGTGCCGGCGCGATCCCGCCGGGGGGGACCACGTTCGGCAGCAGGCCGTGCAGCAGGCGGAACAGCCCGAGCTGTGCCAGCCAGCCGAGCAGGGCGCCGGCGAGTGCGGCGGCCAGGCCCAATGCCGCCAGTTGCACGCAATACAGCCCCAGTGCCTCGCGCCGGGACAGGCCCAGGCAGCGCAGCAGGGCGCTGGCATCCAGGCGTCGCGCGGCGTAGCGGCTGGCCGACAGGGCCACGGCCACGCCGGCCAGCAGTACTGCCACCAGGCTGGCCATGTTCAGGTAGCGCTCGGCCTTGCCCAGGGCGCCGCCGATCTGCCGGTTGCCGTCGCGGGTGTCGCGCAGGCGCTGGTTGGCGGCCAGGTCCTTTTCCACCGATTGTCGATAGGCCGCCAGTGCTTCGGCGTTGCCGCGCCACAGGTCGCGGTAGGTGACCCGGCTGCCTGGCTGGATGACCCCGGTCGCCTCGAGGTCGGCGAGGTTGATCATCACCCGCGGGGTGAGGCTATAGAAGTTGTTGGCGCGATCTGGCTCGTAGGTCAGCACCCGGCTCATGCGCAGGGTGCGCGAGCCGACGTCGATGCTGTCGCCGATCGCCAGGCCCAAGGCTGCCAGCAGGCGCGGCTCGACCCAGGCCTCGCCGGGTGCGGGGCCGCCGCCGGGGGTTTCCTCGCCGTAGGGTGCGGCGGCGCTGCGAATCTGGCCGCGCAATGGATAGGCCACGTCGGCCGCCTTGACGCTGGACAGCTGGATGCCGGCATCGCTGCCAACCACGCTGGTGAACTCCACCACCTGCGCGTGCTTCAGGCCCAGGCCGAGGCCGTCGGCGATCTGCGCTTGGCGGGCCGGTGAGGTGCCTTGCAGCACCAGGTCGGCACCGAGGAATTCGCTGGCGCGCATCTGCATGGCGCCATTGAGGCGGGCGCCGAAGTAACCGATTGCCGTGCTCGCGGCCACGGCCACCAGCAGGGCGAAGAACAGCACGCGCACCTCGCTGGCGCGGGTGTCGCGCAGCAGTTGGCGCAGCGCCAGGCCGCACAGGCGAGTCAGTGGCATGCGGGTCATGATGCCGGCACCGGGGCGACCATGTGCCCGGCTTCCAGGCGAATGAGCCGTCGGCAGCGACGCGCCAGGCGCTCGTCGTGGGTGACCAGTACCAAGGTGGTGCCGCGCTCCTTGTTCAGTTCGAACAACAGGTCGCTGATGCGCTCGCCGGTGTGGCTGTCGAGGTTGCCGGTGGGTTCGTCGGCGAACAGTACCGAAGGTTGGGCGGCAAAGGCGCGGGCGATCGCCACGCGTTGCTGTTCACCGCCTGAGAGCTGGCGCGGGGTATGGCTCAGGCGCTTGCCCAGGCCGACCCGCTCGAGCAGGGTGCGGGCGTGCTCGCGGGCATCGCGGCGGCCGTCGAGCTCCAGCGGCAGCATGACGTTTTCCAGGGCGTTGAGGCTGTCGAGCAGCTGGAAGGACTGGAATACGAAGCCGACGTGCTCGGCCCGCACCCGGGCGCGTTGGTCCTCATCGAGCGGCCCCAGGTCGTGGCCGGCGAGGATCACCTTGCCGGCGCTGGGGCGGTCGAGCCCGGCGAGCAGGCCGAGCAAGGTCGACTTGCCCGAGCCAGAGGCGCCGACGATGGCCAGGCTGTCGCCCTCGGCCAAGTCGAGGGACAGGGCGTGGAGGATGGTCAGGTCGCCTTCCACGCTGGGGACCACTTTGCTAAGGTTCTGCGCAACGAGAATGCTGGGGCCCATGGAGAATCCGATGCGAGTGTGGTGGTTGAGTGCCGGTCTGGCCCTGTATTGCCTGGCCCAGAGCGCGGCGGCGGGAACGTTGCTGGTTGTCGGCGATAGTATCAGCGCCGGTTTTGGCCTGGATACCCGCCAGGGGTGGGTGTCTTTGTTGCAGACACGGCTCAAGGACGAAGGTTTCGACGATCGTGTGGTCAATGCCTCGATCAGTGGCGACACCAGTGCCGGTGGCCGCACGCGGCTGGCGGCGCTGCTTGCGGCACACAAACCCAGCGTGGTGGTACTGGAGTTGGGTGGCAACGATGGCCTGCGCGGGCAGTCGCCGGCGCAATTGCAACAAAATCTTGCCTCGATGATCGACAGTTCGCGCCAGGCCGGTGCCAAGGTACTGCTGCTGGGCATGCGCCTGCCGCCGAACTACGGCGTGCGCTACACCACGGCCTTCGCCGAGGTCTATGAGCAACTGGCGGCGGAAAAACAGGTGTCGCTGGTGCCGTTTTTCCTTGAGGGTGTGGGTGGCGACCCGGGGATGATGCAGGCCGATGGCATCCATCCGGCGCAGGGGGCGCAGCAGCGCTTGCTGGAAAATGCCTGGCCGGCGATAAAACCCTTGCTCTGACGCTTTAAACGGGGGCGGCTTTCGGCTAATGTTGCGCCCCCCGTTTCGAGAGCCCCCAATGCCGCGCCCTGCCTGGTCCTTGTATGCCTATCAACTGATCGAGCCCGATGAGCAGCTCGACCTGTTCGCCTGCCAGGAAATCCGCGTCCATCTGGTGGCGCGTCAGCTCGAACTGGGCGTGCCGGCCGACCGCACGTTGTGTGGCGGGCTGCTGCCGGCGCAACCGCGCTGGTCGGGGGTGGCACGCTCGATCTACCGGGATGGCCGCCTGTGTCCGCTGTGCCGGGCGATCCTCGAGGCCCAGCGGTGCGGCATGCGCCCGGTGTGGCCGCAGCTCTAGAGCGTTCCGAGGCACCTTTCATCAACTGAAACGCTTGCACGCCGCCAATGCCTCCCGCTTGTATCGGGGCGGGTGTACAATCGACTGTCTTGACTCATCTTTCGAAGGATTTACCGGATGTTGCCGCGCTTTCCTGCCGTCACCCGATGCCTGTCCCTGGCCGCTCTGCTGGTAGCGGGCCCTGCTGCTGCGCTGGAGCTGCCCTTGCCGCCGCCCGGTGAAGACGTGGTTGGCCAGGTGCAGGTCATCAAGGCCAAGTACGAGGACACCTTCGCCGACATCGGCACGGCCAACGACCTCGGTTACCTGGAAATGATCGCCGCCAACCCGGGTGTCGACCCGTGGCTGCCGGGCGCCGGTACCGAGATCATCCTGCCGACCCGCTACATCCTGCCGCCGGGGCCGCGCGAGGGTATCGTCATCAACCTCGCCGAGTACCGCCTGTACTACTACCCCAAAGGGGAGAGCAAGGTTTATACCTTCCCCCTGGGCATCGGTCGTGAAGGCTGGGGGTCGCCGATCGCCCTGACCAAGATCACCGCCAAGACGCCAAACCCGACCTGGACGCCGCCGGCCTCCATTCGTGCCGAGCATGCGGCAGATGGTGACATCCTGCCTGCGGTGGTGCCGGCCGGGCCTGACAACCCGCTGGGGCCGTTCAAGTTCACCTTGGGTGTGCCGGGTTACCTGATCCACGGTTCGAACAAGAAGTTCGGCATCGGCATGCGCACCAGTCATGGTTGCTTCCGTATGCTCAACAACAACGTGCTGGCGTTGTCCCAGATGGTCCCGGTGGGCACTTCGGTGCGTATCATCAACGAGCCGTACAAGTTCGGTGTGAGTGGTGGCAAGGTCTACCTCGAAGCCCATACTCCGCTCGATGATCACGGCAATCCGTCGGTGGTCGACAAGCATACGGCAGTGATCAATGCGCTGCTCAAGCGTGAAGATCTCGCCAATAACCTACGCATGAACTGGGACATGGTTCGCAATGTGGTTGCCGCTGAAGATGGCATGCCCGTGGAGATCGCCGTGCCCGCCAATAACCAGGGCAGCGAGCCGATGGTGTCGAGCATTCCGGCCGAACTGCAGTAAAGGTTAAACGCGGTACCTGGGGCCTGCCTTGCGCAGGCCTCTTCGTTTGTGTCACACCGGTTTAACACGGCAATAAAAAAGCCGACCCACAAGTGGGTCGGCTTCTTAACAATCCGTGAGGATTATTACTTGCGGCTGGCTTTGTCCAGCATACGCAGAGCGCGCTCGTTGGCTTCGTCAGCGGTCTGCTGAGCCTTCTGAGCGGCTGCCAGTGCGTCGTCAGCCTTACGGTAGGCTTCGTCAGCACGAGCTTGAGCGCGAGCTGCTGCGTCTTCAGTCGCAGTCAGACGAGCTTCGGTTTCTTTGGATACGCTGCTGCAACCGGTAGCCAGAACTGCGGCCAGAGCCAGAGCAGAGAATTTCAGAACGTTGTTCATCGTGTTCCCCTTCAAGGACTTTCTATTAAAGAGCCATCTCTCGGAAAAGAGAAACTGGCCGGCGTACATAGTACCCATTACTTGTAGTAAGTAAACTGACCGAGCGCAAGAACTGCAAAAAAAATTGTCACTGGAAGGGTTGCCGACAAGATTTGCGTGCGACTTTGTGAAAAACCTGTGCAGGCTTCGCAAGCGACTGTAGTACGGGAACTTTTTTGTTGAACTAACGGTGACTTTAACTGTCGATCAGCGTCTTAAGCCCAAGAACATCCGGCTGCTGTTGCGAGTGCGGTCCAACGGGGGCGTCGTACCCAATTCTGTCACTTTTTAACCGCTGCCACCTTGAGCAATCGTGCCGACGGTGCCTACTATTTGGGGGCCCGCCCGCAGAACGATTGGCATCGACCCACGGTCGAAGGGGCAAGAGGTGGCGTAGAGGTTCCTCCGCCGGACAAACCACCATCGGTTAAGGCCAGGGTCTGCCGCAAAGACCTGCGAGGAGTAGTGATGAGTGAAGCGCTGACCATCCACCATGACCAGGCCGGTCATCAGTTCGAGACCAACGTGGACGGTCATCGTGCCTACCTGACGTACATGGACCTGGGCAAGCAGACGCTGGACATCTATCGCACCTTCGTCCCCAATGCGCTGCGTGGGCGTGGCATTGCTGCGGCACTGACCGAGAAGGCCCTGGAGTACGCCGAACAGATGGGTTACACGGTGATCCCTTCCTGCTCGTACGTGGAGCGCTACATGGAGCGCCAGCAGCGGCACTCGAGCAAAGTCTGATTCCTGCCAGCCAGAATGCAGCGGGGCCGCTTCCCGCCCCGATCGCCTGCAGGCGATCGAGGCGGGAAGCGGCCCCGCTCGTTATCAGCCGCGCTTGCGCTGCGGCAGCACATCCTTGAGCTTCTCGCGCATGCTGCGCAGGGTGTTCTCGGTCGCCGACCAGTCGATGCAGGCGTCGGTGATCGACACGCCGTACTGCAACTCGTCGAGATTCTTTGGAATGGCCTGGCAGCCCCAGTTCAGGTGGCTCTCGACCATCAGACCGATGATCGACTGGTTGCCTTCGACGATCTGGTTGGCGACGTTTTCCATCACCAGAGGCTGCAGGGCCGGGTCCTTGTTGGAGTTGGCGTGGCTGCAGTCGACCATGATGTTGGCCTTGATCTTGGCCTTTGCCAGGTCCTGTTCGCACAGGGCGACGCTGACCGAGTCGTAGTTCGGCTTGCCGTTGCCGCCACGCAGCACCACGTGGCCGTACGGGTTGCCCTTGGTGGTGACGATCGAGACGCCGCCTTCCTGATTGATGCCCAGGAAGCGGTGCGGCTTGGATACCGACTGCAAGGCGTTGATGGCGACGGTCAGGCCGCCGTCGGTGCCATTCTTGAAGCCCACGGCTGAGGACAGGCCCGACGCCATTTCGCGGTGGGTCTGCGACTCGGTGGTACGCGCGCCGATCGCCGACCAGCTGATCAGGTCCTGCAGGTACTGCGGCGAAATCGGATCGAGTGCCTCGGTGGCGGTCGGCAGGCCCATTTCAGCCAGGTCCAGCAGCAGTTTGCGGCCGATGTGCAGGCCGTCCTGGATTTTGAAGGAGTCGTCCAGGTACGGGTCGTTGATCAGGCCTTTCCAGCCCACGGTGGTGCGCGGTTTTTCGAAGTACACGCGCATCACCAGGTACAGGGTGTCGGAAACTTCTTCGGCGAGTGCCTTGAGGCGCTCGGCGTACTCGTGAGCCGCCTTGATGTCGTGGATGGAGCAGGGGCCGACCACCACGAACAGGCGATGGTCCTTGCCATCGAGGATATTGCGCACCACTTCACGGCCAGCCGTTACGGTCTGCAGGGCCTTGGCGCTCAGGGGAAGTTCGTGCTTGAGCTGATCGGGGGTGATCAAGGTCTCGTTGGAGGCAACGTTAAGGTCGTCGATCGGTAAATCAGCCATCGTGTTACTCGTCAGGTCACGGGTGCCGGCCGCCAGCAATCCCCGTGCGGCCCAGCAGCAAGAATGTTCGCAGCGGGGAGCGGAACCTTAGCGCGTTACAGGGGTGGCGACAATGGGTTGGGCCTGCTCCACGTAGGGATTTTCCCTGGCCTTGGGTATTTGTGTGCAGGTTGCGCGTTGCTGGTGCGCGGAAAAGAAGTTTTTCACGGATTGTGAGGGGTTGGGCTTGGCTTGGCTTGGCATTTAGATCGTGAGCGGATCCATTGTGTGTAGCGGCGCTACTGGCCCCTTCCGCCTTTACGGCGGGTCCCTTTTTTCTTGGAAAAAGGGACGCAAAACCGCTCGCTGGTATGACTCACCCACATGGGTTACAAATCAGTTCACGCACATAGGTAACAGTTTTTAACTGGCAGGGTCGGTTTTTCGAGGATCTGACCATGCCTTGGCGAGAGCTGAAACCTATGGACATGAAAACGCTTTTCATCGCGGATTACCTGCAGGGTCCGCCTAGCTTCAGCGCCCTCTGCGAGGCCTACGAGATCAGTCGAAAGACCGGATACAAATGGGTCGAGCGGTACGAGAAAGAGGGCCCGGCGGGCCTGGAGGAGCGCAGTCGTCGCCGGCTGACACAAGACTGGGTTGTACCCGTCGCCGTTCGCGGAGGCCATCATCGAGCTGCGTGGTCAAGGCCAGACGGAGCCTGGACCCAAGAAGATCCAGGCAGCATTGCAGGCGCGTTTTCCCGACCAGGCGCCTCCCTCCAAGACCACGATCTACAACATCCTCAAGAAGGCCGAGCTGATCAAACCGCGACGCCTGCGTCAGCGTGTAGCGGTCTATCCCAAGCCATTGGAGAAAGCGGAGTCGCCCAATCAGCTATTCACTGCGGACTACAAAGGCCAGTTTCTGACAGGAGCAGGGGTCTGGTGCTATCCGTTGACGATCATGGATCACGCCAGTCGCTTCTTGCTTGCGTGCCACAGCATGGCCAACACGAACTTCCTGGAGACACAGGCTGTGTTCGCTGAGGTCTTTCGCGAAAACGGGCTACCTGAACGTATCCGAACCGATAACGGCGTGCCGTTTGCGAGTAAAGGACGCGCAGGCCTCTCCCAGCTGTCCATTTGGTGGCTGCGCCTGGGCATCATTCCTGAACGTATTGCGCCTGGCAGGCCGGAGCAAAATGGTCGGCACGAGCGTATGCACCGGACACTCAAAAGTACGCTTCCATCCCCGCCTGCAGTGGCTTGGAAGGCTCAACAGCGGCACTTCGACCGCTTTCGGCAACACTACAATTACGAGCGATTGCACGAAGCGCTGAAGCAGAAAACGCCGGCGTCCTGTTATCAGCCTTCGCCACGCCCGTTTCCGGAGCAACTACCCGAAATGACTTACCCCAGTCATATCGAGAGCCTGCAAGCTGATTGTAGTGGCATCGTCAACCGCCGGGGTTTGAGGATCTATGTAGGTTATGTGCTCAAGCACCAGACCATTGGGCTGGAGCGGGTCGGGGATGGGGTGTGGGATGTTATTTTCGGCCCAATCATTCTCGGCAGGGTCGATGAGCGAGAAGCCGATGATGGTTATGTAAGACTTCAGGTGTTGTCACCTATGTGAACGAACTTTTGTGTAACCCATGAGGGTGACCCGTACATGCTCCTGCATCCGGCCCTCCGCTGCGCTACGGGTCCCCTCGCTACGGCGCCTTCCGGGCCCGCGCGGCCTACGACTTGCTTCGCAAGTCTACATCTCGCGCCTTCGGCTACGCCGAAGGGTGCTGCGCACCTGGCCCTACAGGCGCCTACGCTCGGCCTCCTGACGTCGCGAAGTTAGGGGCGGCGCCTGCAATGGCGTTATCTTCGAAAGAGACACCGCGCTATCCGCTACAACACAAAGCGATAGGTAAACCGCGAGAGCGCAGCGATTCGCCTGCCGTTGCTCTGGCTTTTGATCTGCTCTTGATCTTGCTGTTGATCTTGATCTACCCGCGACCTCAGGAGGCCGAGCGTAGGCGGCTGGAGGGCCAGGTGCGCAGCACCCTCCGGCAGAGCCGGAGGCGCGAGATGTAGACTTGCGCAGCAAGTCGTAGGCCGCGCGGGCCCGCAAGCCGCCGTAGCGAGGGAACCCCGAAGCGCAGCGTAGGGGCCGTATGTGGGAGCAGGCGGTTTTGCGCTCCTTTGTCCAAGAACAAAGGAGCCCGCTGTAAAGGCGGAAGGGGCCGGTAGCGCCGCTACACCCCTCGGATCAACCATCCAATCCCAAAGCCAAGACCCAATCCCAAGACCCATAGCCGAGCCCCACTAACCCGTGAAGAACCAAAAAAGAAGCATGAAACAGCGCGCTAGACCCCCTGTCCAGCCTCCCAGAGCCGCCTCGCCTGACCCTCGCCAGCCCGCGTCGCCAGCGGCTGGACGGCAAGGCGGGTGCGCGGCGCGCTGCTAAGCTGAAGCTTGCTCTGTCGTCGCGACAGCCGAGGAGGTCGAATGATTCGTTCCATGTTGTACGCCACCGACCTCGGGGTGTACGCACCCTTCGTCATGCAGCATGCCCTGGCCCTGGCGCGCACTTTCGGCGCCGAGCTCTACGTGATCCACGCCGTGGAGCCGATGGGGCAGTTCGCCGAATCGTTGCTGCAGAGCTATCTCGACGAGCAGACGCTGGATGAGCTGCACAGCGAAGGCGTCAATACCGTCATGGCCAACATCGAGCAGCGTGTGCTCGAGAATTTTCGCGAAGAGCTGGGCGAGGAGGCTGACCTGGCATTGATCAAGGCCGTGCGCGTGCGTCAGGGCGATCCGGCCCAGGTCATCCTCGAGCAGGCGCAGCGCCTGGCGGTCGACCTGATGATCTTTGGCAGCCACAGCGCGGGGGCGGGCGCTGACGTGCCGATTGGGCGCACGGCGGTGCGCTTGCTGCAGCTGTCACCCGTACCGGTTTACATGGTGCCGTTGGCTCAGCATCTCGGGCGCAGGAAAGCGTGAAGCCTGGTGTGGGAAAAGTCCGGCACAGGTAACAAAATAGTTCTAGATTTATTGCGATAACCACTAATATAGTTATATCTCATCGCAGCCTGCAGTGTGCCGCCGGTGACTTACTGCTGATCCGAGGGAAACCTATGAAGCTTCAACAACTGCGCTACATCTGGGAAGTGGCGCACCATGACCTCAACGTCTCCGCGACGGCGCAGAGTCTGTATACCTCCCAGCCAGGGATCAGCAAGCAGATCCGCCTGCTGGAGGACGAACTGGGGGTTGAAGTCTTTGCCCGGAGCGGCAAGCACCTGACGCGGGTGACGCCTGCGGGTGAGCGGATCATCAACACCGCGGGCGAAATCCTGCGCAAGGTCGAGAGCATCAAGCAGATTGCCCAGGAATTCTCCAACGAGAAAAAGGGCACCCTGTCCATCGCCACCACCCACACCCAGGCGCGCTATGCGCTGCCGCCGGTCATCAGCAACTTCATCAAGCAATATCCGGAAGTGTCGCTGCACATGCACCAGGGCTCGCCCATGCAGATTGCCGAAATGGCCGCCGACGGCACAGTCGATTTCGCCATCGCCACCGAGGCGCTGGAGCTGTTCGGCGACTTGATCATGATGCCGTGCTACAAGTGGAACCGCTGCGTGGTGGTGCCGCAGGGCCACCCACTGACCAAGCTGCCGAAACTCACCTTGGAGGCAGTCGCCGAATACCCGATCGTCACCTATGTGTTCGGCTTCACCGGTCGTTCCAAGCTGGACGAGGCGTTCAACCACCGTGGCCTGACGCCGAAGGTGGTGTTCACCGCAGCCGATGCCGACGTAATCAAGACTTACGTGCGCCTGGGGTTGGGCGTGGGTATCGTGGCCAAGATGGCGGTGGATGCCAAGCTCGATCCCGATCTGGTGTGCCTGGACGCCAGCGAACTGTTCGAGGCCAGCATCACCAAGATCGGCTTCCGTCGCGGCACGTTCCTGCGTGGTTTCATGTGCGATTTCATCGAGAAATTCGCCCCGCACCTGACGCGTGAAGTGATGGCCAAGGCCATCCAGTGCCATAACAAGCAGGAGCTCGAAGAGCTGTTCGAAGGCGTCGAACTACCGGTGCACTGATTCAGAATTGCCGGGGCCGCTTGGCGGCCCTTTCGCGACACAAGGCCGCTCCCACAAGTACAGCGCTGCAAATGAATGCTGCATGGTACCTGTGGGAGCGGCCTTGTGTCGCGAAAGGGCTGCGAAGCGGCCCCAGCTATTTCAAGCCTTACTGATCAAGTTGCCGGCGTGCAGCCCGCATTCCTTCTGCGTCGACTCTTCCCACCACCAGCGGCCCTCGCGCTCGTGCTGGTTCGGCAGCACTGGGCGGGTGCATGGCTCGCAGCCGATGCTGATGAAGCCGCGCTCGTGCAGGCTGTTGTAGGGCAGTTCGAGCATGCGGATATAACCCCAGACTTCCTCGCTGGTCATCTGCGCCAAGGGATTGAACTTGTACAGGGTGCGCTCGGGCGTGGAGAAGGCGCTGTCGATCTCCAGTGCCGCTACCTGGCTGCGGGTGCCAGGACTCTGGTCGCGACGCTGGCCGGTGGCCCAGGCGCTGACGGTGGCGAGCTTGCGTCGCAGTGGTTCGATCTTGCGGATACCGCAGCACTCGCCGTGGCCGTCCTTGTAGAAGCTGAACAGGCCCTTGTCCTTGACGAACGGATCGAGCTTGGCGCGGTCGGGGCTGAGGATCTCGATCGGCAGGTTGTACTGCTCGCGGACCTTGTCGATGAAACGATAGGTCTCCGGGTGCAGGCGGCCGGTGTCGAGGCTGAAGACCTTGACCTGCTTGTTGAGTTTCCAGGCCATGTCGATCAGCACCACGTCCTCGGCGCCGCTGAAGGAGATCCACAGGTCGTCGCCGAAGTGTTCGAAGGCGAGCTTGAGGATGTCCTGCGGGGACTTGTTGGCATAGGTCACGGCGAGGGCGGCGACGTCGAAGGGTTGGCTCATCAGGCGGTTTCCATCTTGGCTGTGGCGCTGTGCGCTCGTAATGGAGTGATGGTAACAAAAAATGGCGAGGTAGACCGCGTCGTCTGCTTCGCGGGCAAGCCCGCTCCTACAGGATTTTCACCGCTGTCAGGGCCGGCGCCGTACCTGTAGGAGCGGGTTTACCCGCGAACACCGGCGAAGCCGGTACCATGCACCGCGGTGTCTGCTTCGCGGGCAAGCCTGCTCCAGGTGCGGCGCGAAGCAGACGGCACTGTTTAGAGCTTCTGCAACGTCTCCATCAACACCCGCACCTTGGCGATCGACTCTTCATACTCGGCTTCCCAGTTCGAGTCGGCCACCACTGCACCGCCGCCCCAGCAACTGACCTGGCCGTCCTTGACCAGCAGGCTGCGGATGGCAATCGAGCTGTCCATCTCGCCGCGCACGTCCACATACAGCAGTGAACCGCAGTACAGGGCCCGGCGGCTCGGCTCGAGTTCGTCGATGATCTGCATGGCACGGATCTTCGGGGCGCCGGTGATCGAGCCGCCAGGAAAGCTGTCGCCGATCAGGTCCAGGGCGTCGCGGCCTTCGGCCAAATGCCCGGTGATGCTGCTGACCAGGTGATGGACGTTGGGGTAGCTCTCCAGGCTGAACAGCTCCGGCACCTTCACCGAGCCGATCTCGCAGGTGCGCCCCAGGTCGTTGCGCAGCAGGTCGACGATCATCAGGTTTTCCGAGCGATCCTTGGGGCTGTGGCGCAGCTCCTCGGCGTTGCGCGCATCTTCGACCGGGTCGCTGGAGCGCGGGCGGGTTCCCTTGATCGGGCGGGTTTCCACCTGGCGCTGGCTGACGCGAATGAAGCGTTCTGGCGAGAAGCTCAGCAAGGCGCTGCCATCGGCCAGTTGCTGGTAGCCGGAGAAGGGCGTCGGGCAGGCCTTGCGCAGGGCTTGGTAGGCCCGCCAGGGGTCGCCCTGGCAGGGTGCGCGAAAGCGCTGCGTGAGGTTGATCTGATAGCAGTCGCCAGCCTGGATGTAGCGTTGTACCTGATCGAAAGCGGCACGGTATTGCGCGGGCTGCAGGTCGCCGCGCATGGCGTCGAGCAGGCGAAAATCGCCGGTGGTGGTGGCCTCGTCGGCGTCGAACAGGGCAATCAGGCGCTGGCGCTCGTGGTTTGCCAAGCTGGGGTGGAACACCAGTTGGCTGGTGGCGTGCTGGTGGTCGCTGATCAGCGCCCAGGCGTACAGGCCCAGTTGCGCCTCCGCCAGGCCAAGGTCGTCGATGGCAAGGCTCGGCAACTGCTCCAGGCGCCGGCCGAAGTCGTAGCTGAGGTAGCCGATCAGGCCGCCGGCAAAGGGCAGCTCGCAGCCTTCGGGCAGTTGCGCCTCGCCCAGTTGCGCCAGGGCCGCGCGCAGGCGCTCGAGGAACTCACGGCCGCCTTCGCCGGGTTGGGCCTGCAGATGCTCCAGCGGCCAGGCACTGAGCAGGTCGAAGCGCCCTCGCTCGGCGCCGGGACGAGCGCTGTCGAGCAGGATCGCGCCGGGCGCCTGGCGCAGTCGGGCGAAGAAGGCGGCGGGGTCGGGTTGGTAGGGCAGGGGGTGAAGCGTGGAGGTCGGCATCAGTGTGGACGGCGATGTAAAAGCGAGGAGGGCGATTGTAGACCTGTGAGGGGGATGCGCCTAGCGTCATGGGGCCGCTTCGCGGCCCAATCGCGACACAAGGCCGCTCCCACAGGTATCGAATGGGCCGGTCGATTCGGTTCCTGTGGGGGCGGCGGTTCGGCGCCCCCGACTTGTCCTGCGAATGGGGCGGTGCAGGTTTAGCGCGGTTGCACGTGCCCGAACAGCCCTTGGGCGACCCGCACGCGCTGGTCGGCATCCTCGGTCACGCCTTCCTTGGCCAAGGCCTCCAGGTGGGCCTCGATGGCGTGGGTGCGCTGGGTCAGGCCACAGTCGTTGGCGATCTGGATGTTCAGGCCGGGGCGGGCGTTGAGCTCGAGGATCAGCGGGCCCTTGTCCTGGTCCAGCACCATGTCCACGCCGATGTAGCCCAGCCCGCACAGCTCGTAGCAACTGGCAGCCAGCTTCATGAAACCGTCCCAGTTCGGCAGTTGCACGCCGTCCACCGCGTTGGTGGTGTCCGGGTGCTTGCTGATGATGCGGTTGAGCCAGGTGCCGCGCAGGGTGACGCCGGTGGCCAGGTCGACACCCACGCCGATGGCGCCCTGGTGCAGGTTGGCCTTGCCGCCGGACTGGCGGGTCGGCAGGCGCAGCATGGCCATGACCGGGTAGCCCATCAGCACGATGATGCGGATGTCCGGCACGCCTTCGTAGCTGATGCTCTTGAAGATCTGGTCCGGGGTCACCCGGTACTCGATCAGTGCCCGGTCACGATGCCCGCCCAGCGAATAGAGGCCGGTGAGGATGCTGGAGATCTGGTGCTCGATCTCCTCGTGGCTGATGATCTTGCCCGAGACCGTGCGGTAGTTGTCCTCGAAGCGGTCGGCGATGACCATGATGCCGTCACCGCCAGCGCCCTGCGCAGGCTTGATGACGAAATCGTTGCGCCCGCCGATGATCTCGTCGAGCTTCTCGATCTGCTTTTCAGTCTCGATGATGCCGTACATCTCCGGCACGTGGATGCCGGCCGCGAGCGCACGCTCCTTGGTGATGATCTTGTCGTCGACGATCGGGTACAGGTTGCGCTTGTTGTACTTCAGGACATAGTCCGCGTTGCGCCGGTTGATACCCATGATGCCCCGGGCCTCCAGGGCTTTCCACGTCTTGATCAGGCCAAACATCAGACGTCAGCCTTTTTCACGAATGCCTTGAAGCGAACGAGCTCGGTCAGGCGGTAGCCGCGGTAGCGACCCATCGCCAGCATGAAGCCCACCAGGATCAGCAATACCGCTGGGAAGGTGAAGACGAAGTAGACCAGCTCCGGCACCATCATCAGCAGGTGCGCCAGGGAGGCGGCGAACAGGGTGCCGATGGCCACTTTCATGGCGTGGCCACCACCGCGCTCTTCCCAGGTGATCGACAGGCGCTCGATGGTCATGGTCAGGATCACCATCGGGAACAGGGCCACCGACAGGCCGCGCTCCAGGCCCAGCTTGTGGCTGAACAGGCTGATGGCGGCGATCAGCACCACGACGAAGGTCAGTACCACCGACAGGCGCGGCAGCATCTGCAGCTTCAGGTGTTCGAGGTAGGAACGCAGCGACAGGCCCAGGGCGGTGATGACCGTGAACAGCACGATACCGAAGCCCAGCTGGGTCTCGCGGAAGGCCAGGGCGATCAGTACCGGGGTGAAGGTGCCCAGGGTCTGGATGCCGATCAGGTTGCGCAGCACCAGGATAACCAGCACGCCGATCGGGATCATCACCATGATCATGAAGGTCTGCTGGGTCTGCAGCGGCAGGCCGTACAGCGAGTACTCGAGGAAGTCGGCGTCGGTGTTCTCGTCGGTCAGCTTGGCCAGGCGGATGGCGTTCATCTCGCTGTTGTTCATGCTGAAGGTGACGTTGGCCTTCTTGCCGCCATCGACGGTGATCAGGTTGTCGTCACCGGTCCACCACAGCAGGCGGTCGCTGGGCAGGCCTTGTTCGCCGGTGTCCGGGTTGAAGTACAGCCAGTCGTTGCCGTTGAAGCTGCGCAGCCACAGCTCAGGGGTTTGCGGGGTGTCGGCCACCAGGCGGATGGTGTGGACCTTTTCCATCGGCACGTGGGCGATCGACAGCAGCAGGTCGATGACCTGGGCCTTCTTCATCGAGGACGTGTCGCCGGCCAGCAGCAGCTTGACGTTGTCGTCGTTGAGGTTGTTGACCCGCTTGATGGTTTCGCTGACGAAGGTCTCGACGTCGGCCGAATGCTGGCGAATCGGCGCCATCAGGGCCTCGGCGGCGATCTTCTCGGGGCCTTCGACAGCCAGGCTGTCACGGAAGGTCGCGCCCTTGACCGTGGTTTTTTCATTGCTGTAGCGCTTGGTCAGCACCAGGCGGTAGTAGAGGGTCTGGTTGCCGCTGGCGCGGCGCGCCGACCAGGTCACCTTGCGGTTGCCGTCGGCACGGTTGACGCTCACCCCGTAGTTGTTGGAGATGAAGCTCTCGTTGAGGCTCACGTAGTCACGGTTCAGCGGCGGTACGAACATCTGCACCTTGACCGGGTCCTTGGAACTGGCGACGAACTCGACCTTGGCGTCGATGTTCCACAGGTCGTCGGTTTCGTCTTCGGTCACGGGTATGCCGAGGACGAAGATCTGGTAAGCCGTGACCGCCACGCCCAGTAGCACCAGGACGGTGATGAGGACTTTCAGATGGAGGGTAAGAGAGCGCATCGGGGTTACTCTGCTTTGGGAGCGTCGGTGGCACAGGCAGGTTTGCCGGCCGCGTATTTAAGGCTTGGGTCGACCAGCGCGTCGAAGTGCTTGAGCGCCTCGGAGCCGATCAGCAGCGGGAACTGGAACGCGCTGCGGTCGGTGAGGTTGACTTCGATGGTGCGCATGGCCTGGCCCATGCAGATTTCGAGTTCGATGACCGGGCGGGCGGTATAGGCCTTGCCCGACTCTGCATCATAGTCGCCGGCGCGGCGCTTGATCTTGCTGACGCGGGCCAGGGGGCGTTCGATCGGGTGCGAATGGGCAGCATCGATGGCCAGGTAGAAGCGTACCCAGCTTTCTCCATCGCGCTTGAAGCGCTTGATGTCGCGGGCGCTGAGCGAGGCGGTCTTGGCCCCGGTGTCGAGCTTGGCGGCCACTTCGAGGTCGAGGCCGCCGAGGCGGGCGTATTCGTTGAGACCGTATACGGTCTTCCCTGCCGCCTGGCCAAGGGCCGGCAGCAGGGACAGGCATAACAGCAATAAAACGGGTGTAAGTCTCATAGTCCTGGCGCGGTGCTGTGCAAAGTTCGGGGCAAGGCGACTGGCAAGTACTGCGCAAGCTTCCTCGTTTATCTGTCGACAACCTGCGGTTGCTGACGGACACACTGTCCATACTCCGTGGGAGGCGCGGCATTCTATCACGCCGACGCCTTGGCGCCAGCGCGTCGCGATCTGACAGCAGCAAGGCGGGTTAAGTTCGCTCTTAGACGATTGTCGACAATATTGATTTTGTCTTTGACTATGCGCCCTTGATTCGCTAGTTTTCGCCTTATGGATTACCAAGGTGTTGACAATATGCTCGACCTTTCCACCTCCAATGTGGCGCAAACAGACGAAACGGAAACCTTGTCCGAGCATGTCTTTCGTTGCATCCAGGCGGCTATCGTCAGGGGCGAGATAGCCCCGGGCAGCAAGATCTCCGAGCCGGAGCTGGCGCGCACCTATGGCATCAGCCGCGGCCCGCTACGCGAGGCCATCCACCGTCTGGAAGGCCAGCGCCTGCTGGTGCGGGTGCCGCATGTAGGGGCGCGGGTGGTGTCGCTGAACCCAGCCGAGCTGATCGAACTGTACGAGATTCGCGAGTCGCTCGAGGGCATGGCCTGCCGCCTGGCCGCCGAGCGCATGAGCCAGGCCGAAATCGACGAACTGCGCCGGGTGCTCGATACCCATGAGCGCGACGCGGCGTTTCAGGCCGGGGTCGGCTACTACCAGCAGGAAGGCGACTACGACTTCCACTATCGCATCATCCAGGGCAGCGGCAACCAGACGCTGGTCAAGATGCTCTGCGGCGAGCTGTACCAGCTGGTGCGGATGTACCGCATCCAGTTCTCCGCCACGCCCAATCGGCCTCGCCAGGCGTTTTCCGAGCACCACCGCATTCTCGATGCCATTGCCGAGCGTGACGGCGAACTGGCCGAACTCCTGATGCGCCGCCACATCGGCGCCTCCAAACGCAACATCCAGCGTCACTACCTGGACGCCAACAACAACAGCCCCCGAGGTGATTCATGACTGTGAAGAGCACGCCCGGCCAGCGTTTTCGCGATGCCGTAGCCGCCGAGCATCCGCTGCAAGTGGTCGGTACCATCAATGCCAACCACGCCCTGCTGGCCAAACGCGCCGGGTTCAAGGCCATCTACCTGTCCGGTGGCGGCGTCGCCGCAGGTTCCCTGGGTCTGCCGGACCTGGGTATCACCGGCCTGGACGACGTCCTCACCGACGTGCGCCGCATCACCGACGTGTGCGACCTGCCACTGCTGGTAGATGTCGACACCGGCTTTGGTGCCTCGGCCTTCAACGTCGCCCGTACGGTCAAGTCGATGATCAAGTTCGGCGCTGCGGCCATCCACATCGAGGACCAGGTCGGTGCCAAGCGTTGCGGCCATCGGCCGAACAAGGAAATCGTCACCCAGCAGGAGATGGTCGACCGCATCAAGGCCGCGGTGGATGCCCGCAGCGACGACAGCTTCGTGATCATGGCGCGCACCGACGCGCTGGCCGTCGAGGGCCTGAACGCCGCCCTGGACCGCGCCGCGGCGTGCATCGAGGCGGGTGCCGACATGATCTTCCCGGAAGCCATCACCGAGCTTTCGATGTACAAGACCTTCGCCGAGCGCGTGCGTGCGCCGATCCTGGCCAACATCACCGAGTTCGGTGCCACGCCGCTGTACACCACCGAGGAGCTGGCCTCGGCCGATGTGTCGCTGGCCCTGTACCCGTTGTCGGCCTTCCGTGCCATGAACAAGGCCGCCGAGAACGTCTACACCGCGCTGCGCCGCGACGGCACGCAGAAGAACGTGATCGACACCATGCAGACCCGCATGGAGCTCTACGATGCCATCGGCTACCACGCTTTCGAGCAGAGCCTGGATGCGTTGTTCGCGCAGAAGAAGGTCTGAGCCTGAACCGGCGATAGGGCCGGCACGAACACTCCCGAATTAGCCAGAAGAAATCCATAACAAGTTCAAGAAAGGAGAAACACCATGGCCGAAGCAAAAGTACTCAGTGGCGCTGGCCTGCGTGGCCAGGTGGCCGGGCAGACCGCACTGTCCACGGTCGGCCAGGCCGGCGCCGGCCTGACCTACCGGGGCTACGACGTCCGAGACCTGGCGGCCGGCGCCGAATTCGAAGAGGTGGCCTACCTGCTGCTGTACGGCGAACTGCCGAGCAAGGCCGAGCTGGCCGACTACAAGCACAAGCTCAAGGGCCTGCGTGATCTGCCGCAGGCACTGAAGGAAGTCCTGGAGCGCATCCCACGCGACGCCCACCCGATGGATGTGATGCGTACCGGTTGCTCGGTGCTGGGCACCCTGGAGCCCGAGCTGACCTTCGAGCAGCAACGCGACAAGACCGACCGCCTGCTGGCACTGTTCCCGGCGGTGATGTGCTACTGGTACCGCTTCACCCACCACGGCGTGCGTATCGACTGCACCAGCGACGAAGACACCCTGGGCGGTCACTTCCTGCACCTGCTGCATGGCAAGAAGCCCTGCGAGTTGCACGTCAAGGTGATGAACGTGTCGCTGATCCTCTACGCCGAGCACGAATTCAACGCTTCTACCTTCACCGCCCGGGTCTGCGCCTCGACCCTGTCCGACCTGTATTCCTGCATCACCGCGGCCATCGGCTCGCTGCGTGGCCCGCTGCATGGCGGTGCCAACGAGGCGGCGATGGAACTGATCGAGCGCTTCCAGACCCCGCAGGAAGCCACTGCCGAACTGCTGCGCATGCTCGAGCGCAAAGACAAGATCATGGGCTTCGGCCATGCCATCTACAAAGAGTCCGACCCGCGTAACGAGGTGATCAAGGGTTGGTCGAAACAACTGGCCGAAGCAGTGGGCGACAGCGTCCTGTACCCGGTCTCCGAGGCCATCGACAAGACCATGTGGGAGCAGAAGCGCCTGTTCCCCAACGCCGACTTCTACCATGCCTCGGCGTACCACTTCATGGGCATCCCGACCAAGCTGTTCACCCCGATCTTCGTCTGCTCGCGCCTGACCGGCTGGGCGGCGCACGTCTACGAGCAGCGCGCCAACAACCGCATCATCCGTCCGAGCGCCGAGTACACCGGCGTCGAGCAGCGCCAGTTCGTGCCGATCGACAAGCGCTGACCTGGAGGACGCTGGGGCTGCGTTGCAGCCCTATCGCGACACAAGGCCGCTCCCACATGGCCGCAGCCGTACCCCTGTGGGAGCGGCCTTGTGCCGCGATAGGGGCGCATGGCGCCCCCAATGGCCCGAACTGCCACCGATTACCGTGACCGAGCCTGATAACTCTATGAACACCACATACCGTAAAGCCCTGCCAGGCACCGACCTGGACTTCTTCGATGCCCGTGCGGCAGTCGAGGCGATCAAGCCCGGCGCCTACGATGGCCTGCCGTACACCTCCCGGGTGCTCGCCGAAAACCTGGTGCGCCGCTGCGACCCGGCAACCCTCGACGCCTCCCTCGGCCAGCTCATCGAGCGCAAGCGCGATCTCGATTTCCCGTGGTTCCCGGCGCGTGTGGTGTGCCATGACATCCTCGGCCAGACCGCGCTGGTCGACCTCGCCGGCCTGCGTGACGCCATCGCCGACAAGGGGGGCGATCCGGCCCAGGTCAACCCGGTGGTACCGGTGCAACTGATCGTCGATCACTCGTTGGCCGTGGAATGCGGCGGCTTCGACCCGCAGGCGTTCGACAAGAACCGCGCCATCGAGGACCGTCGCAACGAAGACCGCTTCCATTTCATCAACTGGACCAAGAAGGCCTTCAAGAACGTCGACGTGATCCAGCCCGGCAACGGCATCATGCACCAGATCAACCTGGAGAAGATGTCGCCGGTGATCCACAACGACCGCGGTGTGGCCTACCCGGACACCTGTGTCGGCACCGACAGCCACACCCCGCATGTCGACGCCCTGGGCGTGATCGCCATCGGCGTGGGCGGCCTGGAAGCCGAGAACGTGATGCTCGGCCGCGCCTCGTGGATGCGCCTGCCGGAAATCGTCGGCGTCGAACTGAGTGGCAAGCTGGCAGCGAACATCACCGCCACCGACCTGGTGCTGGCCCTGACCGAGTTCCTGCGCAAGCAGAAAGTGGTCGGCGCCTATCTCGAATTCTACGGTGAAGGCGCCCGCGCGCTGACCTTGGGCGACCGCGCCACCATCTCCAACATGGCACCGGAATACGGCGCCACCGCCGCGATGTTCGCCATCGACCAGCAGACCATCGACTACCTCAAGCTTACCGGCCGCGAAGAGCAACAGGTACAGCTGGTAGAAACCTACGCCAAGGCCACCGGCCTGTGGGCCGACAGCCTGGCCAACGCTGAATACGAGCGGGTGTTGCACTTCGATCTGTCCAGCGTGGTGCGCAACATGGCCGGCCCGTCCAACCCGCATGCCCGCGTGGCGACCAGCGACCTGGCGGCCAAAGGCATTGCCGGCGCCTGGGAAGAAGTGCCGGGGCAGATGCCCGACGGCGCGGTGATCATTGCCGCCATCACCAGTTGCACCAACACCAGCAACCCACGCAACGTGATCGCCGCCGGTCTGCTGGCCCGCAACGCCAACAAGCTCGGCCTGGCTCGCAAGCCCTGGGTCAAGTCGTCCTTGGCGCCCGGCTCCAAGGCCGTGCAGCTCTACCTGGAAGAGGCAGGGCTGGAGAAGGAGCTGGAGCAACTGGGCTTCGGCATCGTCGCCTTCGCCTGCACCACCTGCAATGGCATGTCCGGTGCGCTCGATCCGGTGATCCAGCAGGAAATCATCGACCGCGACTTGTACGCGACTGCGGTGCTGTCGGGGAACCGCAACTTCGACGGGCGCATCCACCCGTATGCCAAGCAGGCGTTCCTGGCTTCGCCACCGCTGGTGGTGGCCTACGCGATTGCCGGCACCATCCGCTTCGATATCGAGAAGGATGTGCTGGGCGTGGTCGATGGCAAAGAGATCCGCCTCAAGGATATCTGGCCGAGCGACGCCGAAATCGACGAAGTGGTACGCGCCGCGGTCAAGCCCGAGCAGTTCCGCAAGGTCTATATCCCAATGTTCGCCATCGAGGAGGATCGTGGGCCGAAGGTGGCGCCGCTGTACGAATGGCGCCCGATGAGCACCTACATCCGTCGTCCACCCTATTGGGAGGGCGCCCTTGCCGGGGAGCGTACCCTGCGTGGCATGCGTCCGCTGGCGGTGCTGCCGGACAACATCACCACCGACCACCTGTCGCCCTCCAACGCCATCATGCTCGACAGCGCTGCCGGCGAATACCTGGCGAAGATGGGCCTGCCGGAAGAGGACTTCAACTCCTACGCCACTCACCGCGGCGACCACCTGACCGCGCAGCGCGCCACCTTTGCCAACCCCAAGCTGTTCAACGAAATGGTGCGCAATGAAGATGGCAGCGTGAAGCAGGGTTCGCTGGCGCGCATCGAGCCGGAAGGCAAGGTGACGCGCATGTGGGAGGCCATCGAGACGTACATGGAGCGCAAGCAGCCGTTGATCATCGTCGCCGGTGCCGACTACGGCCAGGGTTCGTCGCGTGACTGGGCGGCCAAGGGGGTGCGCCTGGCGGGGGTGGAAGCCATCGTCGCCGAGGGCTTCGAACGTATTCACCGCACCAATCTGGTGGGCATGGGCGTGTTGCCCCTGGAGTTCAAACCAGGCACCGACCGCAAGACCCTCGGCCTGGACGGCACCGAAACCTACGACGTCCTGGGTGAGCGCAAGCCGCGTGCGACCCTGGCCCTGGTGGTGACGCGCAGGAATGGCGAGCGCCTCGAGGTGCCTGTGACCTGCCGCCTGGATACTGCCGAGGAAGTGTCGATCTACGAGGCCGGTGGTGTGTTGCAGCGCTTTGCCCAGGATTTCCTCGAGGCCTCGGCCTGAGTGGCGGGGCTGCTTTGCAGCCCATTCGCGGGGCAAGCCCGCTCCCACAGGTACAGCGCTGCCCGCGAGTAAAGCACACAGCCTGTGGGAGCGGGCTTGTCCCGCGAATGGGGCGCGCAGCGGCCCCAGGGGTTTCGCATTCTTCAACAGGACACCCAAGACGATGGCATACGCACCACAAATCAAGATCCCCGCCACCTACATCCGCGGCGGCACCAGCAAGGGCGTGTTCTTCCGCCTACAGGACCTGCCCGAGCGCGCCCAGGTCCCCGGCCCGGCCCGCGACGCACTGTTGCTGCGGGTGATCGGTAGCCCCGACCCTTACGGCAAGCAGATCGACGGCATGGGGGGCGCTACCTCCAGCACCAGCAAGACCGTGATCCTGGCAAAAAGCACCCGGCCCGAGCACGACGTCGACTACCTGTTCGGCCAGGTCGCCATCGACAAGGCCTTCGTCGACTGGAGCGGCAATTGCGGCAACCTCTCCGCTGCGGTCGGCTCGTTTGCCATCAGTGGCGGCCTGGTCGACCCCGCTCGCGTCCCGCGCAATGGCATGGCTACCGTGCGCATCTGGCAGGCCAACATCGGCAAGACCATCATCGCCCACGTGCCGATCACTGACGGTGACGTGCAGGAAACCGGTGATTTCGAGCTTGACGGCGTGACCTTCCCGGCGGCCGAGGTGCAGCTTGAATTCCTCGACCCGGCTGCCGACGAAGACGGTGGCGGCGGGGCGATGTTCCCCACCGGCAACCTGGTGGACGACCTCGAACTGCCGGGTATCGGCACCTTCAAGGCTACGTTGATCAACGCCGGTATCCCGACCATCTTCGTCAATGCGGCGGACATCGGCTACACCGGCACCGAGTTGCAGGACGCGATCAATGGTGATGCCCAGGCCCTGCAGCGTTTCGAGATCATCCGTGCCCATGGTGCGGTGCGCATGGGCCTGATCGAGCACGTCGACCAGGCTGCCGGGCGTCAGCACACGCCCAAGGTCGCGTTCGTCGCGCCACCGAGCGCCTACACTGCCTCCAGTGGCAAGGCTGTCGAGGCCGATGACATCGACCTGGTGGTGCGCGCGTTGTCCATGGGCAAGCTGCACCACGCGATGATGGGCACTGCCGCGGTGGCCATCGGTACCGCTGCAGCCATTCCGGGGACGTTGGTGAACCTCGCCGCCGGCGGAGGAGCGCGCAGCGCGGTGCGCTTCGGGCATCCCTCCGGCACCTTGCGGGTCGGGGCCGAGGCTCGCCAGGTGAATGGCGAGTGGACGGTGACCAAGGCCATCATGAGCCGCAGTGCTCGGGTGTTGATGGAAGGCTGGGTGAGGGTGCCTGGCGATTGCTTCTGAGGCACCACTGGCGCTCGGCTCGAACTGATTGGGCCGCTTTGTGGCCCTTCGCCGGCAAGCCGGCTCCTACAGGAACCCCGCGATCCAAGTAGGAGCCGGCTTGCCGCCGATGGGCTGCAAAGCAGCCCCCATGCACAGGAGCTGGCCATGAGTGCCAATGTGGACCTGAACGATCGCCCGGACTACGACCGGCTGCTGCAAACGCTCGCCGACTACGCTCTGGATTATCGGGTCGATTCCCCCGAGGCCCTGGATACTGCACGCAACTGTCTGATGGACAGTCTCGGCTGCGCCCTGCTGGCCCTGCGCTTTCCCGAATGCACCAAGCACCTCGGCCCACTGGTGGAAGGCACCGTGGTGCCCAATGGTGCCCGCGTGCCCGGTACCGCCTACCGGCTCGACCCGGTCAAGGCTGCCTGGGACATTGGCTGCAGCGTACGCTGGCTGGATTACAACGACACCTGGTTGGCCGCCGAGTGGGGCCACCCTTCGGACAACCTCGGTGGCATCCTGGCCGTGGCCGATCATCTGTCACAAAAGCGCGTAGCCAGCGGCGAGGCGGCGCTGCTCATGCGTGAAGTGCTCGATTGCATGGTCATGGCCCACGAGATCCAGGGTGTGCTGGCGCTGGAAAATTCATTCAATCGAGTTGGCCTGGACCATGTGCTGTTGGTCAAGGTGGCGTCTACGGCGGTATGCGCCCGGTTGCTCGGTGCCAATCGCGAACAGATGCTGTCGGCATTGTCCCATGCCTTCGTCGACGGCCAGGCGCTGCGCACCTATCGCCATGCCCCCAATGCCGGCTCGCGAAAGTCCTGGGCCGCTGGCGATGCCTCCAGTCGCGGTGTGCGCCTGGCCGATATTGCCCTGCGCGGCGAGATGGGCGTGCCGAGTGTGCTGACGGCGCCACAGTGGGGCTTTCATGACGTGTCGTTCAGCCACACCAACAAACAACTGGCGCTCAAGCCCGTCGGTCAGCGTGAGCTGAGCCTGCCGCAGTCGCTGGGCAGCTACGTGATGGAAAACATCCTCTTCAAGATCAGCTTCCCGGCCGAGTTCCATGCCCAGACCGCCTGCGAGGCGGCTGTGATCCTGCACCCGCAGGTGCGCAACCGGCTGCATGAGGTCGACCGCATCGTCATCACTACCCAAGAGTCGGCAATCCGCATCATCTCCAAGGTCGGTCCGCTGGCCAACGCCGCCGACCGCGACCACTGCCTGCAGTACATGGTGGCGGTGCCGCTGATCTTCGGTCAGCTGGTGGCCGAGCACTATGAAGATGCCTTTCATGCGGCTCATCCAAGCATCGATCGCCTGCGCGAGAAGATGGAGGTGGTCGAGGCGCCGCGTTTCAGCCGGGAGTACCTCGAGCCAGACAAGCGCTCGATCGCCAATGCCGTACAGGTATTCTTCAAGGACGGCAGCAGTACCCAGCAGGTACTGGTGGAGTACCCGATCGGGCACCGTAGACGGCGGGGGGAGGGCATACCCTTGCTGGAGGCGAAGTTCAGGGAGAACCTGGCGACCCGGTTTGCCCGGCAGCGGTGTGAGCAGATCCTTGGGTTGTGCAAGGACCAGCAGCGGCTGGAAGGTACGGCGGTGCACAGGTTTGTGGATTTGTTCGTGATCTGAGGTCGTCTGTGCCGGCCCTTTCGCGGGTAAACCCGCTCCTACAGGGACGGTGATGTACCTGTAGGAGCGGGTTTACCCGCGAAAGGGCCGGCACAGACACACAAAAAAGCCCCGGCATCGCTGCCGGGGCTTTCTTTTACACACCTACAACTCAACTTACGCCTGAACTACCGGGATCTGGGCGTTGGCCGCCGCTTCACGGAACTCGGCGATCTGGTCGAAGCTCAGGTAGCGGTAGACGTCGGCAGCCATGCTGTCGATGTCCTTGGCGTACTGCATGTACTCTTCGACGGTCGGCAGCTTGCCGATGATCGAAGCGACAGCGGCCAGTTCGGCCGATGCCAGGTACACGTTGGTCGCGTCGCCCAGACGGTTCGGGAAGTTACGGGTCGAGGTGGAAACCACGGTCGAACCGGTCTGCACGCGTGCTTGGTTACCCATGCACAGCGAGCAGCCTGGCATTTCCATGCGCGCACCGGCCTTGCCGTAGATGCCGTAGTAGCCTTCTTCGGTCAGCTGGTGGGCATCCATCTTGGTTGGCGGGGCCAGCCACAGACGGGTCGGGATACCACCCTTGACCTTGTCCAGCAGCTTGCCGGCAGCGCGGAAGTGACCGATGTTGGTCATGCACGAACCGATGAACACTTCGTCGATCTTCTCGCCCTGTACCGAGGACAGCAGGCGGGCATCGTCCGGGTCGTTCGGCGCGCAGAGCACAGGCTCCTTGACGTCGGCGAGGTCGATTTCGATGATCTCGGCGTACTCGGCGTCAGCGTCGGCCGACAGCAGCTCAGGCTTGGCCAGCCAGGCTTCCATGGCCTGGGCGCGGCGCTCCAGGGTGCGGGCATCGCCGTAGCCTTCGCCGATCATCCAGCGCAGCAGGGTGATGTTGGACTGCAGGTACTCGGCGATGGCCTTCTCTGGCAGCTTGATGGTGCAACCGGCAGCGGAGCGCTCGGCCGAGGCGTCGGACAGCTCGAAGGCTTGCTCGACGGTCAGGTCGTTGAGGCCTTCGATTTCCAGGATGCGGCCGGAGAAGGCGTTCTTCTTGCCTTTCTTCTCGACGGTCAGCAGGCCTTTCTGGATGGCGTAGTAAGGGATGGCGTGGACCAGGTCACGCAGGGTGATACCAGGTTGCAGCTTGCCCTTGAAGCGAACCAGGATCGACTCCGGCATGTCCAGCGGCATGACGCCGGTGGCAGCGGCGAAGGCGACCAGGCCGGAACCGGCCGGGAACGAGATGCCGATCGGGAAGCGGGTGTGCGAGTCGCCACCGGTACCGACGGTGTCAGGCATCAGCATGCGGTTCAGCCAGCTGTGGATGATGCCGTCGCCTGGGCGCAGCGACACGCCGCCACGGGTGCGGATGAAGTCTGGCAGGGTGTGGTGGGTGGTGACGTCGATCGGCTTCGGATAGGCCGCGGTGTGGCAGAACGACTGCATCACCAGGTCGGCGGAGAAGCCCAGGCACGCCAGGTCTTTCAGCTCGTCGCGGGTCATCGGGCCAGTGGTGTCCTGGGAACCGACGGTGGTCATCTTCGGCTCGCAGTAGGCACCTGGGCGCACGCCCTGGCCTTCCGGCAGACCGCAGGCACGGCCGACCATCTTCTGCGCCAGGGTGAAGCCCTTGCCGGAATCGGCAGGCTGCTCTGGCTTCTTGAACAGGTCGGAGGCACCCAGGCCCAGCTCGGCACGGGCTTTTTCGGTCAGGCCACGGCCGACGATCAGCGGGATACGGCCGCCAGCGCGGACTTCATCGAGCAGTACTTCGGTTTTCAGCTCGAAGTTGGTGACCAGTTCGTCGCTGCCGTGACGGCGGACTTCGCCTTTGTACGGGTAGACGTCGATGACGTCGCCCATGGCCAGGTTGGTGCAGTCGAACTCGATCGGCAGGGCGCCGGCGTCTTCCATGGTGTTGTAGAAGATCGGGGCGATCTTGGTGCCGAAGCAGAAACCACCGGCGCGCTTGTTCGGCACGTACGGGATGTCGTCGCCGAAGAACCACAGCACCGAGTTGGTGGCGGATTTACGCGAGGAACCGGTACCGACCACGTCACCGACGTAGGCGACTGGGAAGCCCTTGGCCTTGACCGCTTCGATCTGGGCCAGCGGGCCGACCGAACCTGGTTGCTGCGGCTCGATGCCGTCACGGGCCATTTTCAGCATGGCCAGGGCGTGCAGCGGGATGTCAGGGCGCGACCAGGCGTCCGGAGCAGGCGACAGGTCGTCGGTGTTGGTTTCGCCAGGCACCTTGAACACGGTCAGGGTGTACTTCTCGGCGATGGCCGGGCGGGCGGTGAACCACTCGCCGGCAGCCCAGGATTCCAGCACGGCCTTGGCGTGGGCATTGCCAGCCTTGGCTTTTTCGGCCACGTCGTGGAAGGCGTCGAACATCAGCAGGGTGTGCTTGAGCTGTTCGGCCGCGACGGCGCCCAGTTCGGCGTCGTCCAGCAGCGCGACCAGCGTCTCGATGTTGTAGCCGCCCTGCATGGTGCCCAGCAGTTCGGTGGCGTGCTTGCGATCGATCAGTGGCGAGGTGGCTTCGCCCTTGGCCACGGCGGAGAGGAAAGCGGCCTTGACGTAGGCGGCTTCGTCCACTCCTGGCGGAACGCGGTTGGTGATCAGGTCTACGAGGAAGGCTTCTTCGCCAGCTGGCGGGTTCTTCAGCAGCTCGACCAGGCCTGCAGTTTGTTCGGCGTTCAGCGGCTGGGGCACGATACCCAGGGCGGCACGCTCTTCGATGTGTTTGCGGTAGGCTTCAAGCACAGTTATTACCCTCATCAGTGGTCCCAAATAGGGTGTCCGGGACGCTCATCCAGCATTCAATGCACCCATGCGCGGGTCTACGGCTTCTTGGGCCGTCCAGCCAGGGTCGCAGAGAATCCTTACAGAAGCTGCTTTCAAAGTTTTACGCCTGCAGAACGGGAGCTGATGAGGGCTGGCGCGGGCATGCGAGGGGTGCATGGCCCGGGCCAACGCCGTTCTACCGGATGAACTGTGCTCGTGACGCTTTGAAAACAGCTTCCAACGGACATTGTTGCCTTGAAAAGGCGGGATGATTCTACGGCAAAAAACGGCCGAAGGTAAGGCGGCGATTGTGACTTTAACGGGTGACCCTGGTTAGACAAAGGGCTAACATGGGGCTGTGTTCCACCGCCAAGCCGTTGTTTTCCAATGTCCAACCAGTCCATCAAGACCCCTTGCGTCGGCCTCTGTTCCACAGTGTATGGGGACACGGTGTGCCGTGGCTGCAAGCGTTTCCACCACGAGGTGATCCAGTGGAACGGCTATGACGAGCAGCAAAAGCGCGCGGTCTGGCTGCGGCTGGAGCAATTGCTGGCGCAGGTGATGATGGCCAAGCTGGAAGTGTTCGATAAGCACTTGCTGCGCCAGCAATTGCAGCAACGCTCGATCCGTTTCGTCGAGCAGCAGTCGGAGTATTGCTGGGCTTATCAGTTGATCGCCCGCGGTGCGCGGATGATCCGTGACCTGGAAGCCTATGGCATGGCCCTGCTGCCGGAATTTCGCGAGTGGGAGTTGCCACAGCTGCGCGATGCCATCGATCGCGAGTTCTTCCTGCTGTCCGAGGCGCACTACGAGCGTTACATCGCCCCTGCGTTCCTGCGCGCCGCCATGGAGTGAGCGTTTTTTCTACACCCCTGCCGGCAAAGCGAAATTCCCAGGCCCGGGGAGGGCCTGGAGAGGCGGATCAATCGCCGGAATATTCGCAGCCGCTGGTGCAGGTTTCATGAATCCGCACTTTGCTCAGTTCAGGCAGCAGCGGCTTGACCTGATCCCAGATCCACTTGGCGATCACTTCACTGGTGGGGTTTTCCAGGCCAGGGATGTCGTTCAGGTAGTTGTGATCCAGTTGCTCGTAGATCGGCTTGAAGATCGCCTTGATCTCGGCGAAGTCACGGATCCAGCCGGTGTGCGGGTCGAGCGGGCCGGTCAGGTGCAGGCCGACCTTGAACGAATGGCCGTGCAGGCGACCGCACTTGTGGCCGGCCGGGACATGGGGCAGGCGGTGCGCCGATTCGAAAGTGAACTCTTTAAAAATTTCCACGCTGTTCTAACTCTGTGTGAATCGATGAATGCGCGCAGTCTACCAGCATGGCCGCTACAAGGCTGCAGCCGTTCATGCAGCTGTCCGACGGCGTCTGCCTGCCATGCGCGCCACGGCGCGAAGCTGCGCTATCATGCCGCCAGCGCTTTTCAGGTTGAATTAAGGACCGCTGGGTAATCTTAACCCCGTAGACAACTTGAACATCTCCCAAGGAGAAACACCGATGAAAACTTTGACTGCCCTGTTCACTGCCGCTGCTCTTACCCTGGGTGCCAATGCGGCTTTCGCCAAAGACGTACAGCCTGACGAAGTGGTGAAGCTGGTCAACGCCAAGACCATCAAGTCCCTGGATGAGCTCAAGGCCGCAGCCGTAGCCAAGCACCCAGGCGCGACCGTCACCGACTCGGAACTGGAAAACGAGTACGGCCGCTACATCTACAAGGTCGAACTGCGTGATACGCAAAACGTCGAGTGGGACGTGGACCTGGATGCCAAGACCGGCGAAGTGCTGAAGGACGAACGAGACAACTGATGATCCATTTGGCTCGGCCAGCGCGATACCTGGCGCTTTCGCTGCTGGCCGTCTGTTCCCTGGCCATGGCCCGCGACCTGGATCAGGACGAGGCGCTGAAGCTGCGTCAGCAAGGCATCATCCTGCCGCTGGAGCAGCTGCTCGAAACCGCCCTGGGGCGTCACCCCGGGGCGCGTTTGCTGGAGGCCGAGCTGGAAGAGGACGACGACCGCTACGAATACGAGGTCGAGCTGCTGACCCCGCAGGGGGTGGTGCGTGAAATCAAGCTCGACGCCAGTACCGGCGCCCTGCTCAAAGACGAGGAAGACGACTGACATGCGCCTGTTGCTTGTCGAGGATAACGTGCCCCTGGCCGACGAACTGACCACCAGCCTGCAACGCCAGGGCTATGCCGTGGATTGGCTGGCCGATGGCCGCGATGCGGTGTTCCAGGGCCAGAGCGAGCCTTACGACCTGATCATCCTCGACCTCGGTCTGCCGGGGTTGCCGGGGTTGGAAGTGCTGGCGCAGTGGCGTGCCGGCGGGATGGCCACGCCGGTGCTGATTCTTACAGCGCGCGGCTCCTGGGCCGAGCGTATCGAAGGGTTGAAGGCCGGGGCCGACGACTACCTGAGCAAGCCGTTCCATCCCGAGGAATTGCAGCTGCGCATCCAGGCCCTGCTGCGCCGCGCCCGGGGCCTGGCCAATCAGCCCACCTTGGAAGCCGCTGGCCTGCAACTGGACGAGAGCCGCCAGTGCGTGCTCCGCGACGGGGTCGATATCCAGCTGACAGCCGCTGAGTTCCGCCTGCTGCGCTACTTCATGCTGCACCCGCAGCAGATCCTCTCCAAGAGCCACCTGGCCGAGCACTTGTACGACGGCGAAACCGAGCGCGATTCCAATGTGCTCGAGGTGCACGTCAACCACCTGCGTCGCAAGCTCGGTCGCAGCGTGATCGAGACCCGCCGCGGGCAGGGCTACATCTACGCCGGTGACGCCGGGTGAAATCGATCCAGGCACGCCTGAGCCTGGGCCTGGTCGCCGTGCTGGTGGTGGTGGGCGTGGTGCTAGCGCAGCTCACCTTGTGGCTGTTCGAGGCCGGCCTGCAACGTTACCTGGAAAACGGCCTGCGCAACGAAACCGAAAACCTGCTGGTGGCGCTGGTGCGCGGGCCCAACGGCTTGCAGCTCGATGAGCGGCGCATTTCCGCGGCCTATCAACGACCGTTCTCCGGTTATTACTTTCGCATCGATTTTGACCAAGGCACCTGGCGTTCACGTTCGTTGTGGGACCTGGACATGCCCAAGCCGGCCGCGCCGGGGCTTTCCGATAGCCACGAACTGGGCCCCGAGGGGCAGCAACTGCTGGCCCTGCGCGCCGATTACCGTCGCCTGGGGCAGGACATCTCGATCAGTGTGGCGCAAGACTATTCGCCAGTACGCGAGGGCTTCCGGCGTCTGCAGCAATTCGGCCTGGGCATGGGCCTGGTGGCGCTGCTGGTGATCCTGGTGCTGCAGCGCATCACCGTCACCCGCTCGTTGCGCCCGCTGGAGCGTGCGCGCCAGCAGATCGCCCAGTTGCAGCAGGGGCAGCGCTCGCAGCTCGATGCCCAGGTGCCCATCGAACTGGCGCCGCTGGTCGATCAGATCAACCACCTGCTAAGCCATACCGAGGACAGCCTGCGCCGTTCGCGCAACGCCTTGGGCAACCTGGGACACGCGCTGAAGACACCCTTGGCGGTGCTCCTCAGCCTCGCCGCGAGCGAGCGCCTGAAGGGCCTGCCCGAGGTACGCGCACAGATGCGCGAGCAGTTGGAGCAGATCCAGCAGCGTCTGGCCCGCGAGTTGAATCGCGCGCGCCTGGCCGGCGATGCCTTGCCGGGCGCGCAATTCGACTGCGATGCCGAGCTGCCGGGGTTGCTCGCCACGCTGGGTATGATCCATGGCGAAGGCCTGCTGCTCGAGCGCGACGTGCCGCCGGGCCTGTTGTTGCCCTGGGACCGCGAAGACCTGCTCGAGCTGCTCGGCAACCTGCTGGACAACGCCTGCAAATGGGCCGACAGCGAGGTGCGCCTGGGCATTGCGCCGAGCGCCGATGGCTACCAGGTGTGGGTCGACGACGATGGCCCCGGTATTCCCGCAGGGCAGCGCACGCAGGTGCTGGAGCGGGGTTCGCGGCTGGATGAACAGGTCGATGGGCATGGCCTGGGCCTGGGTATCGTGCGCGACATCGTCGAGGCCTGGGGCGGGCGCCTGGCGTTGCTGGAAAGCCCCATGGGCGGTTTGCGGGTGAGCATCGACCTGCCGCGCAAGGGCCGTTGAGCTGCTCTGCAGGGGCCGTACTGCAAAAAAATTGCACTTCAAACGCATTTTTTTGAATTAGCCGCCATCTCGCCTACCCGGCACAATCCCTTCGCGAAACGTTCCCGGTTTCCATCTTCTCCACGGACGGAGCCCCTTGCGCTATTGCCTCGGCAATACGAGGCCCAGGCCGGCTCGGCTGGGCTTTCTTTTTAATAACAGAAAAACTACGTAGTCCGAATATTCCAATGTCTGCCTCGCGTTCCGAAAGTCGTCTGCAGCGGCTGCTGCCGGCGCCACTCAACATCCCTCCCAAACAATGGCTGCGTGCCGGTATTGGCGCGCTGCTGGGTTTGTTCCTGGCCGGCTGGTTGACCAGCATGGCCTATGGGCCCGGCATCGCCTTGCACTTGCTGGGTCCGTTGGCGGCGTCCGCAGTGCTGGTGTTCGCCGTGCATTCCGGGCCGTTGGCCCAGCCGTGGCCGGTGCTCGGCAGCTATGGCCTGTCCTGCCTGGTGGGCTTGGCGATGCGCCAGGGGTTCGGCCCTGGGCTATGGGTCGCCGCTGCGGCCCTGGGCATCGCCGTCCTGGTGATGTGCCTGCTGCGCTGTCTGCACCCGCCGGGTGGTGGCGTCGCGGTCAGTGCGGTACTGGCAGACCCTGGGCTCACCGCGCTGGGCGATCACCTGATCGAGCCGGTGCTGCTCAACGCCCTGATCCTGGTCGCGGTTGCAGTGGTCTACAACCGCCTCACCGGCGTGCGCTATCCCAAGGCGGCCGCGCCGCGCAAGGACCTGCACCACACCCATGACCCGCTGCCCGGCGAGCGGGTGGGCGTCAATGCTGCCGACCTGGACTTCGCCCTCGCGGAAATCGGCGAATTCGTCGATGTCACCCGCGACGAACTGGAGCGCATCATCCTGGCCACCGAGCAGCATGCGTTACAGCGTAGTCTCGGCGGCGTCACGGCAGCCTCGGTGATGTCCCGCGACGTGCAGTTCGCCGCGCCGGACACCACCCTGGAACAGGCCTGGAAAATGCTCGACAGCCATCACCTGAAAACCCTGCCGGTGTTGCAGCAGGGCGAGCTGGTCGGAATGGTCAGCCTCAGCGACCTGGTCGGGCCGGCGATGCGCCAGCGTCGGGGCTTGTTCGGGCGCAAGAAGGTGCGCATGGCCGAGGTGATGACCACGCACGTCATCAGCGTCAGCAGCCAACACCCGCTGGAGCGCCTGCTGCCATTGCTGTGCGAGCAAGGCCTGCATTGCCTGCCGGTGCTCGAGGGCACTCAGTTGGTCGGGGTCATTACCCAGACCGACCTCATCGCCGGGCTCAAGCGCCAGTTGCTCAGCGCCGCCGAGCGAGTGTCAGATCAGCGGGTCCCAGCGTTGTGACCAATCGCTGGCGCCGTCCGACACCAACCGGCGCAGCACCGCGAATGCCTGCTGCAGGGCTTCGCTGTCGCGCTTGCGCGGGTAGACGAGAAACGTCGGATAGGTGAACTCCGGCGCCTCTGGCACCCGCTCGAACACGCCGCTGTCCAGGTACGCCTGGACCACCCGGGTGCGAAAGTAGCCGCTACCGCCCTGGTCGAGAATGAACTGCAAGGCCAGCGGGCCGAGATTGAAACTCAGCGCCGGGCGCGCGCAGTCGGGCAGCGCGGCATCGTGCTGGCGGCGGAAGGCTTCGCCCCAGTCGATATAGATATACGGGTCGGGGCGGTCGACCCGGCGTACGCGGATCAGCTTCTCCTCCATCAATTGCTCCACCTGCAGGCCAGGCCCGTAGGTCGGCTGGTACACCAGTGCGGCGTCGAGCAGACCCATTTCCACCTTGCGCAGCAGCGAGTCGCCATCGCTGACCTCGCTGCGGATAGCGTGGTTGGGCAGGGCATGGTGCAGGGCGCTGACCCAGTCGAGCAGCATCGGATTGCCGAGGCTGACTTCGCCCCCTACATGCAGTACCTGCTGGCAACCTTCGGGCAAGGGCAAGTCGCGGCGAGCCGCTTCCCAGGTCTGCACCAGCTGGTTGGCGTAGCTGACGAAAGCTTCACCGTCGCTGGTCAAGCTGGCGCCGCTGCGGCTGCGCACGAACAGTTGGCAGCCCAGTTGCTGTTCCAGGCGCTGCACCCGCGCGGTGATCGCCGTCTGCGACACGAAAAGGCGCTCGGCGGCGGCCACCAGGCTGCCGCTACGCACGATTTCCAGAAAAGTACGGGCCTGTTCGATGTCCATGGGCTGCTCTGTGGCTGGGAAGGGCGCTTATTCTAGAGGCTTTGCACCTTTATGGGGCATTTCGGTGGCCATGCAAATCTGCAGATCGGTTGTGACTTTAGTCCCATGGCGGCGCTGGCGCTGGGGTCCATACTCAGGTTTCGCCCTTCAATAACAACAAGTACCGGGTTTTCGTCACCATGACCTATCAGCACAGCTACGCCCAGTCCATTGCCGACCCCGCCGCCTTCTGGGCCGATCAGGCCGCTCATCTGGCCTGGTATCGCGCGCCCACGCAGGCACTGCAAACCAACCCCGATGGCACCCATCGCTGGTTCGCCGACGGCAGCCTCAACAGCTGCTACCTGGCCCTGGATCATCAGATCGAACAAGGCCGAGGCGAGCAACTGGCATTGATCTACGACTCGCCCGTCACCTGCGCGCAACGTACGTTCACCTACCGGCAACTGCGCGACGAAGTGGCGCGCCTGGCCGGGCTGCTGCGCAGGCTCGGGGTGGGCAAGGGTGACGGGGTCATCATCTGCATGCCGATGGTCCCCGAGGCAGCCATGGCCATGCTCGCCTGTGCGCGGATCGGCGCCGTGCATTCGGTAGTGTTCGGCGGTTTCGCCGCCAATGAACTGGCCCTGCGCATCGACGATGCCCGCCCGGCCTTGCTGCTCACTGCCTCCTGCGGGTTGGAGTTCGACCGGGTGATCGAATACAAGCCGCTGGTCGACCGCGCCCTGCAACTGGCCCGCCACCAGCCGCGCCATGTACTGGTGCTGCAGCGGCCGCAGGTTGCCGCGACGTTGCAGCCCGGGCGCGACCTGGACTGGCAGCAAGCGCTGGCCGGCGCCGAACCGGTGGAGCCAGTGGCGCTGGAGGCGGGCGACCCGCTGTACATCATGTACACCTCCGGCACCACCGGCAAACCCAAGGGCATCGTGCGCGAGAACGGCGGTAATGCAGTGGCGCTGCGCTATGCCATGGAGCATATCTATGGCATGCAGGCGGGTGATGTGTGGTGGGGGATCTCCGATGTGGGCTGGGTCGTCGGCCACTCGTTGATCGTCTATGGGCCGCTGATGAGCGGCTGCACCACGGTGTTCTACGAAGGCAAGCCGATCCGCACGCCGGACGCGGCGGCCTATTGGCGTGTGATCGAGCAGTACCGGGTGAACGCCCTGTTCTGCGCCCCGACCGCGATGCGCGCGATCCGCAAGGAAGACCCCGAGGGCGAGTTGCTGCAGCGCCATGACCTGAGTTCGTTGCGCCAACTGTTCCTGGCGGGCGAGAAACTCGATTCCAGCACTCATGAATGGCTGGAGCGGGTGAGTGGCAAGCCGGTACACGACCACTGGTGGCAGACCGAGACCGGCTGGCCGGTGACCGCGCCCTGCGTGGGCCTGGAGGGCAGCGCGGCGCGGCCGGGGTCGAGCAACCGGGCCGTCCCGGGGTATCACGTACAGGTGCTGGACGACGACGGTCACTTGCTCGGGCCCAATCACCAGGGCTCGATCGTGATCGCCTTGCCGTTGCCGCCCGGCTGCAGCCAGACCTTGTGGGGCGATCACGAGCGTTACTTGCAGGCCTATCTGCAGACCTATCCTGGCTACTACCATACCGGTGATGGCGGCTACCTGGACGATGACGGTTTCGTCTACATCATGGGGCGCACCGATGATGTGATCAACGTGTCCGGGCATCGCTTGTCGACCGGCGAGATGGAGGACCTCGTGGCACGCCATCCGAGCGTTGCCGAGTGCGCCGTGATTGGCGTGCACGATGACATCAAGGGGCAGGTGCCGCTGGCGTTGGTGGTGCTCAAGGACGGCGAGGGGATTACCGAGTCGCAGCTGCTGGTGGAGTTGGTGGGCAGCGTGCGCGAGGAGATCGGCGCCCTGGCGTGTTTCAACCGGGTGCGGGTGGTCAAGCGGCTGCCCAAGACGCGCTCGGGGAAGATCCTGCGCGCGGTGTTGCGCAAGATCGCCGATGGGCAGGACTACACGCCGCCATCGACCCTGGATGACCCCGCGGTGCTGGGGGAAATCGAGGCGGTGCTGGCGGATTTGCCTCGGGCGGGGTGATTCGTAGACCCCGCTGGCCTCTTCGCGGGTGAACCCGCTCCTACAGGGATAGCGCTGCCCTACCTGTAGGAGCGAGCTTGCTCGCGAAGAGGCCGGTTCAGGCGCCGGAGCTTTCCGGCCCGATCTGGTGCAGTTGTCCCAACCGGCTGCGCGTACGCATCAGGTCGGCAATCGCGCCACCCAGGCTTTGCTCCAACGGACGTCGGCCGATCACGGTCAGTTGGCGGTCCTGGTCGTACAGCACGTCCACCAGGTTGACGAAGCGCTGCTGCGCCGCCAACGAGCACTCCGACAAATCGTCCAACCCATCGATGATCCACTCCTCGAACTGCCCGGCCAGCGCCAGGTAGTCGATCACCGCCGTGGGCTGCTCGCACAGGTCCTCGAAGGCGAACATCACCCGTCGTCCCTCGCACGCCTGGGCCCGCAGGCCGCGTTTGTTGATTTCGAGCATCAGCGGCTGTTGGTCCGGCACCTGCAGCGCCTGGCGCTGAGCGGCGTCGCCCGGCCACACGTAATGGCCCTGGGTGAAGCGCTGGTGCTCGCGATTGGCTGGCAGGCTGCGAAAATCGGTGTCGCCGCCGACTTCGAGTACTTGCATGCGGCCATTGATCAGGCGGATCACCGGCAGGAAACGCTCGTGGTATAGCGGATTGGGCAACAGCCCTTCAGGCGCATAGTTGGAGGTCACCAGCAGGAAAACGCCACGGCCGAACAAGGCATTGAACAGGCGCGTCAGCAGCATGGCATCGCCGATGTCGTGCACATGGAACTCGTCGAAGCACAGCACCTGGCAGTCGCCGAGCAGCTCGTCCAGCGTGGTGCCCAGTGCGTCGTCCATGGCGCGATGACGATGCATGCCCTGGTGCAGGCGGGCGAAGAAGTCGTGGAAGTGCAGGCGGCGCTTGGCTTGAACCGGCACCGCCTGGAAAAAACCGTCGAGCAGCCAGCTCTTGCCGCGGCCCACCGAACCGTGCAGATACAAACTGCGTGGCTGCCCATCGGCCAGTTGCGCCAGTTGCTCGGCCATGCAGGCGATCACCGTGCGCTGGCCATCGCTGAGCTGATAGCCGCGGCTGGCGGCCTTGGCCTCGAACCAGGCAAGCAGTTCACTGTCATGGGATGAGTTGGGGCGCGAGCGCTGGCCCCGCTTTCGCAGCGGGTTGGAAATCCAGGCGGACAAGACGTAGCCTCCTCGGGCGATAGCAGGGCAGGGCGCAGCTTGCCCGAGGATGGCCGATTTGACCAATACAAAAAACGCCGGGCGATGATCGCCTGGGTAGATAGGTCAGGCCTTGCGCTCGAGTTGGCGCTCGATCATGAACTTGACCGTGAGGCGGCGCTCCTTGAGGTGGCGCAGGTCCTCATCGACGAAATTGCCCGCTGAGATCGACTCGGCTGCCAGCACCTGGTTGTCGATGTCCATGTATTCATCCAGCAGTCGATCCAGGGTCTGGTCATGCTGGCGGCGTTGCTGAACGATCTCGCGGGGGTAGTGCAGGTCCTGATAAAGGTCGTGTGAAACAGGCATGGGTTTCCTCCTTGCATGCACAGGCTTACCTGATTGGAATGGGCAATTACGATTGTGTTGAGGCGTCATGGGGGAAAAACGACGGGTGGTCACCCCGATACAGGCTCTGACCACTAACTCGCTGTTTTATTGAATCTTTTTTCAGGAAGGGGGTTCACAGATCGAAATAATGTTGTTAAAGTGCCGCGCATTCCACGACAGCAACCTCACGCTGTCAGCTATGTGGGATTGTCAGAGCAGTATCCACTGCATCCGATACAGGGGCGTCGCCAAGCGGTAAGGCAGCAGGTTTTGATCCTGCCATGCGTTGGTTCGAATCCAGCCGCCCCTGCCATTTTCTCTTCAAAATTCTCGTCTTCAGTGCAGCGATGCGCTGGGATTTTGCGTTTCCGACAGTTTTATTGGTTGCTCGCCCCGCCCCCTCCTGGAGGCGCGGGGCGGCTAACGACTACGGCGCTCGCAACAGCTCGTTCAACGCCCGCGCCAGTTCCTGTGCCTGCACCGGCTTCTGGATCACCACGCTCTCCGGCAGCTCCAAACCCTGCAGCTCGGCGTAGCCGGTCAGGAAGGCCACTGGCAGGCGCGGGTAGCGCTGGCGTGCCGCCAGGGCCAATTGCGCACCGTTGAATTCCGGCATGGCGAAATCGGTCAGCAGCACGTCGATGCTGTCGTCCAGCAATGCCAGTGCCTGCTCGCCGCTATGGGCCTGGCGTACCTGGTAGCCGAACTGGCGCAGCACATCGCCCAGCATGTCGCGCACCAGGTGGTCGTCGTCCACCAACAGGATGGTGCGATCGGCGCCGCTGTCTTCGAGCGACTGCGTGGCAACCGGGGCTGGAGCGTCGCAAGCCGTCGGGTGCTTGACGGCCGGCAGGTACACCGCCACTTGGGTGCCCCGCCCGGGTTGGGTGTCGATGCGCACGCCGCCACCGGATTGCTTGGCAAAGCCGAACACCTGGGCCAGGCCCAGCCCGGAACCCTTGCCGATGTCCTTGGTGGTGAAGAAGGGTTCGAACACCTTTGCCAGCACCTCTTCACTCATGCCGCAACCGGTGTCGCGAATGCTCAGCATCACGTAGTCGCCAGGTTCCGGGTCCTCCGGGCGCTGGGGGCTGTTGTCGATGCAGGTGTTGCGCGTCGAGAGGGTGAGCTGACCCCCGTCGGGCATGGCATCGCGGGCGTTGATCGCCAGGTTGAGGATGATCATCTCGGTCTGGGTCGGGTCGGTCAGCGCTTGCCACAGGCTTTCGTCCAGGTCCAGGCGCACCGAGATATTGCCGCCCAGGGTGCGCCGCAGCAGTTCCTCGAGTCCCGCCAGCGTGCGGTTGAGGTGCAGCGGCACTGGCTCGAGGCGTTGGCGCCGGGAGAAGGACAGCAATTGCGAGGTCAGTTTGGCGCCGCGTTCGCCGGCTTCGCGGATATGCGTCAGGCGGCTTCGGGCTTTGTCGACGTTGCCCTTGGCCAGGTCGCGTTCGAGAAAACTGGCGCCGGTGAGGATAACCGTGAGCAAGTTGTTGAAGTCGTGCGCTACCCCGGCGGTGAGCTGGCCGACGGCTTCCAGGCGCTGCATCTGCTGCAGGGCCGCCTCGATGCGCTCGCGTTCGGTGATCTGCTCGCGCAACCGGCTGTTGGCTTCGGCCAGGCCCAGGGCGTTTTCCCGCTCGCTGGTGATGTCGCGGGCGACCACGTAGAGCAGGGTGTCTTCCGGCACCACGGCCCATGACAGCCAGCGCAGTTGGCCACTGGCATGTTGGATGCGGCCGACGAAGCGGGCGCTGGTGCGGCCGTGGGTGAGGGCGGCGAGTTCGGTGAGCAGCGCCTCCTGGTCAGCTTCCGGCAGCAGTTGCAGCAAGGAGGTTTGGCTCAGGCGCTCGCGGGAAAAGCCCAGGCTGGCCTCCCAGGCCGGGTTCAGGGCGACCGGGGTAAGGTCCTTGTTGAGCACGGCCAGCAGGTCCTGGGACAGCTCCCAGGCGCGGTCGCGCTCGCGGGTGCGGCGCTCGACCCGTTCGCCCAGCATCTCGTTGAGTTGCTTGAGCGCCTGGGTAGCCATGCGCTGCGCGTGGATGTCCTGGAGCACGCCGGAGAACCGCACGCACTGGCCGTCGACGAATTGGCTCTGGCCGCTGCTGAGCAGCCAATGTGGCTCGCGGCCCTGGGGCTGGATGCGAAACTCGACCCAGTAGCGGCCATCGCTGTCCGGGCGCATGGCTTGCTCCACCGCATAGCGCACGCGCGGTCGGTCTTCGGGGTAGATGCCTTCGTAGAACACCTCCATGCTCATTTCGGTGTCCACCGGTAAGCCGAACAGGCTCTTGCAGCGGTCGTCCCAGAGCAGCAGGCCTTCATCCGGGCGCAAGTCCCAGGTGCCCATGCCGGCGGCGTCGATGGCGATGCGTGCGCGTGCCTCGACGTCGGCCAGGGCTTCCTCGGCGCGGCGCCGGCGCTGGCGTTCCTGGACCTCGGTCAGCGCCCGGCGCACGGCCTTGGGCAGCAGGGGCAGGTTTTTCTTGAGCAGGTAGTCGGTGGCGCCCAGGCGGATCATCTCCACCGCGTGCTCTTCGCCATAGATGCCCGAGAGGAAGATGAACGGTACGTCCGGCGCCAGGCGCTGGGCGATCGCCAGCACCTCGGTACCGGAGGAACCCGGTAGCACGCAGTCGCAGAGGATCAGGTCGAAGCTGGCCTCGCGCAGGGCGTGCTCGACGCCGATATGGTCGAACACCAGCTGCGACTGCAACTGCAGGCCGCTGCGCTCCAGGCGCATGAGGGTCAACTCGGCATCCAGCGAGCTATCCTCGACCATCAGCAGTTTTAGCGGGTTTGGCAGCATCTTCGCGAGGGCCTCAGTTACTGCCGCGACGGTTCAGGCGCAGCGAGCCGGGTGGTGGCTCGTTGAGCACCGCCCAGAAGATGCCGAGATCGGAAATCGCCGCGACGAATTCCTTGAATTCCACCGGTTTGACCACGTAGGCGTTGACGCCCAGTTCATAGGCACGCAGCAGGTCGGGCTCCTCGCGCGAGGAGGTCAGCATCACCGTGGGGATGCTGCGCAGCTCTGGCGTGGCGCGCACTTCCTTGAGCACCTCGAGGCCATCGACCTTGGGCAGCTTGAGGTCAAGCAGCAGAACTGCCGGGTTGCCGTCGTCACGGTCGGCATAGGCGTTGCGGCGCAGCAGGTAATCCAGTGCGTCGGCACCGTCGCGCAGGACGATGACTTCGTTGGCCAACTGGCTGCGTTCCAGGGCCAAGAGGGTGAGTTCGAGATCCCTGGGGTTGTCTTCGACCAGCAGGATGGGTTTGAGCATGATGGGACGGATGCCTCAGGTAGACGGTGTTGAACGGGGCAGGGTGAAATGGAAGCTGGCGCCCTGGTCGAGCTGGCCCTCGGCCCAGACCCGACCATCGTGCCGCTCGATGATACGGCGTACGCTGGCAAGGCCGATACCGGTGCCTTCGAAGTCTTCCATGCGATGCAGGCGCTGGAAGACCCCGAACAGCTTGTTGACGTAGGCCATGTCGAAACCGACACCATTATCGCGAATGCACACTTCGATTTCTTCCGGATGCTCCACGGCACTGATGTGGATACGCGCCGGCTCCCTTCCACGGGTGTATTTGATGGCGTTGCCGATGAGGTTCTGCAACGCCAGGTTGATGAACGCCGGGTCGGCGATCACCTTGGGCAGCGGCTCGATCTCCCAGACGATCTCGCGGCCCTGGTAGTCAGGTGCGAGATCGCTGAGGATGGACCGCACCAACGCATTGAGGTCGACATCCGATAAGCGCAGTGCCGAGCGGCCCATCTGAGAGAAGTTGAGCAGGTTGTCCACCAGCGTGCCGGCGAACTGCGCGGCTTCCTCGATGTGCTGCAAGAAGCGCAGGCCGCGTTCGCTAAGGCCCTGGCCCTCGATTTCACCGAGCAGTTCGGTGTAGCCGGCGATGTGGCGCAGCGGCGCACGTAGGTCATGCGACACGCTGTAGGAAAACGCTTCGAGTTCCTTGTTCGAACGACGCAGCTCCCCGGCCATTTGCGCCAGCTCCTCGGCCTTGCGCAATACGATACCAAGCACCGCGTTGCGTAGCTCGCTCGCACCTTCGACGATCAATGGGTCCCACGGCGTGCAGTAGCCGCTGATCTGTTCTTGCCAGTGGTCGAAGCTGTTGCGCGGGTTGAGCATGCCCTGCGGGCCTATCTGCTTGTCGGGGCGTCCGGCCCAGTTCACCGTGCGCACCTGCTCGGGGCGGAACCACAACAGGTAATGGGAGTGGATCTGCGAAATGGGCACGGCCAGCACGCCGCCGACATGGTTGCACAGCTCGGGCAGGCGGGCGATGTCGCGGCGCACGTTGTCGGTGTGGAAGATGCTGTCGTCTTCACGTTCGGCCAGCCAGTGGACCAGGGCGTTGACCTGGGCGGCGGAGGGCGTCTGGCCGATTAGGTCGCAGCGCTCGGAGGAAATCACCGCCGCACCAGTGGCGCCGGCAAACTCCAGCAACACATCTGGCAGGCCTAGCAGGCCCCCGCTGACGCTGTCGTGGTCGGCCATCGAGGAAATCATCTGGACGATATGCCGGCGCAAATCGAGCAATTTGCGCGTGTAGGCGTGCGACTCGCGCGATTCGATCTGCAGCGACAACACGCTGGCCAGCAGCTCGCAGGCGGTTCGGGTGCGAAAATCCACCGGACGGGGTGTTTCGTGGTGGCAAGATATCAAGCCCCACAGCTCGCCATCGACCATGATCGACAGCGACATGGAGGCCAGCGTGCCCATGTTGCGCATGTATTGCAGGTGCACCGGCGACACGCTGCGCAAGGCGGCATAGCTCATGTCCAGCGGCTTGCCGGTGCGAGGGTTGTGGCCGGGCACCAGCGGCGAGGCCTGGTAGTTGGCGTCCTCGATTACCCGGATACGGTTGACCCGGTACAGCTCGCGCGCCTGGCGCGGGATGTCGGCTGCGGGGAAGCGCAGGCCAAGGTAGCGCGCATAGCCAGGATCGGCGACTTCCGCGAGCACCTCGCCATTGCCCTCGGCATCGAAATTGTACGCCTTGACCCGGCCGAAGCCAGTGATGCGCTTGATCTGCTCGACAGATTGCTGCAGGAGCTCCTCGAGCGTGTCGGCATGGTGCAAGCTGCTGACGAAGCCGCGTACCAGCGGGTAATAATCGCCCTGGTTGGCCGGGTCGGAGCCTGGGCGGGACGGTTCGAATTCGGCGATCAGCACCTGGTCGTGACGGTGCGCGAGCAGGCGCAGCAGCTCACCGCAGGGCGCGGCTTTGTGCAGGCGTACGTCACCGATATGGAACGGGAAGACTTCGTCCTCGGGCAGGTGATCGAGCTTGGTGCGCAGGTCGAAGCCTTCGCTGACCAATGCGTCGAAGCGGCTGCCGATCAGTTCGCTGGCGGCGATGCCCAGCCAGCGCTCGACGTTTTCGCTGGCCTGGAGCACGTGCAGGTCCTGCTCGTCCAGCACCAGCAAAAAGCCCTGGGGCTGGATGCTGCCGGGAATCTGGATCGGTTCCTGGGCACAGCGTTCCACGGCCTCTGCGAAAGCGTTGTCTGCAGTCATTGGTAAAACACTCCGTTTGTTCCTTCCAGGCACGGCGCTGACACCTGGTGCAGGTCGGTGGCCGTCTTGCACCGTACCAGAATATCGGCTGCTCTGCCGGCCTATGGCCATTGGAGGCACAGGATGTTGATGGGTTCGATGCAACGTGAAATTTCTCATGACCTTTGTTTACTGGCGCTAGACCTTTGGCGTTAACACCAAAGAGCGCTGGCGCATCGAAGCCTGCTTGCTACGGTCAAGCAATGGATGGTGAGAAGGATAGTGCAGTGGCGGAACGCTTATTGGTCGTGCTGTTGGGCCTGTTGTCGAGCACCAGCGCTGCCTTGGCTGCGGACTTCCTGGTGGAAGTGCGGGTGCAGGTGCAGCGCGGCTGCGTGCTGGTCAACCAGCAACGAGATGCGGGCGCGCAAGCCCTGGGCGTGATCGACCTGGGTAGTGCTGCACGCCTGGACGGCCCCGACGCGCCGCTCAGTGGCGTACTGCTCGCGCAACGTCCGCCGCGCCTGGAATGCAATCCTGGCACCGCCTATCAGGTGCTGGTCGACGGCGGTCAGCATGGCGGTGTAGGCGAAGTGCGCTATTTGGCCCTGAACGACGGCCAGGCCCGCCCCATTCCCTACCGACTCTATCGCGACGCCGCCTGGCGTGAACCGCTGGTCGTAGGCGTCGCGCAGGCGGCGCGGGTGCCGGATAGCGGATTTGTTGAACTCCCGTTGCACGCCCGAATCGACAAGTTGGCGTGGGTACCACACGCAGGGCTGTATGCCGACCTGCTCAAAGTCACGGTCACCTGGTAGGAAGCCGCTATGTACAAGGATGCGTCGCCATGAACCGTTCCACGATCCTGCTGCTGTCCTTGGGGCCGCTGCTGGTGCCTGCCGCTGGCGCGCATGGCACCACTACCGGCTTTATCCAGGCGCGCCTGGTGATCAGTGCGGCGTGCCTGATCGACAGTGGCAGCCAGCAGCCGGCGACGTTGTCCAATCCTGGGCTGATGGACTTCGGCGAGCGTGGCCCGAGCTGGGACCAGCCGCTGCGCACGCGTGTAGACGAAGCCGGCGGCGAAGGCAGCCTGCAGATCAGCTGCACGCCCGAGGTGCGGGCGTTCAACGTGCGTATCAATGCTGGCTTGAACGGCAGCGACGGCGTGCGCCGCCTGAGCAATGGCCGCGAAATGATCCCCTATCAACTGGCGGTCGACCCGGGCGGCAACAGCCGCTACGGCATCGGCCAGGCCAGAGCCTTCACCATCAACAGCAGTCGGCAGATCCCGATTCCCATCTACGGCGTAGTGGTGGCGCAACCGCGTTCGCTGCCCGCCGGGCTTTACCGCGACACCTTGAGGGTGACCCTGGACTGGTAGCAATGCAAGGAGACTGACAATGCCAACGAACACCACCCGCTGCATACTCGCAGGCCTCGGCCTGATGCTGGCCTCCCAGGCCCACGCGGCCACCGTGACCGGCACCATCAACTCGACCCTGACGCTGACGTCGGCCTGCCAGGTCAACGGAAGTGCCGGCACCTCGGGGCTCAACTTCGGTGCCCTGAACTTCGGTACCCAGGATGCCCTGTTCGGCACGGCCAACGCCCAGGTCCTGGGCCCGGCTGGCGGAGCCATGAGCATTCTGTGCTCGGCCGGCACCGTGCCGGCGATCCGCGTGCGGGCTGGCGCCCACGATGGGCAGTCTACTGGCGGTACGCGGGCACTTGCAGATGGCGCTGGCAACTTCGTGCCCTACGATTTCTACACCGATGCCGGTCGTACCCAATTGCTGGCGATCGACGGCACCATCACCTTGCCGACCAGCACGGGCGTTGCGCAGACCGTCAACCTGTATGGGCAGGCACGCGGCAAGGCAGGCCTGCCGGCCGGGGTGTATACCGACACGGTAGCTGTCGAGCTGACGTTCTGAACCATGCACCGTGGACTGTCGGCTTGCCTTGCAGGGGGCGCGCTGCTGTTGGCGGCGCCGTTGCCTGCTGCAACCACCAGCACGTTCCAGGTGAACGCGCAGATCGTCGCCGGTTGCCTGGTGGTGGGCGGTGTGACTGCGTATGGCACGCTCAACTACGGCACCCAGTCGGCCTTGTCCACCGGCATCCTGAGCACCTCGCTGGGGGGCACCACGGTGACCTTCCAATGCACCCCAGGCGTGGCCCTGACCATGAGCCTGGACGGTGGGCAGAACAGCGCCAGTGGCACTCGCAACCTCAAGCGCAGCGGCGGCACGCAAGTGCTCGCCTACCAGCTCTACCGGGACGCGGCCTACACCCAGGCCCTGGCCATCGGCCAAAGCGTGGCGGTGAGCTATACCGACGCGGCGGCGATCAAGCTGCCGGTGTATGGACGTACCCAATTGCCCGGCACGCTACCCGCAGGGACCTATACCGATGCAGTGCAAGTGACGGTGACCTGGTGATTGCCCGGCATCGATGAGTCAACAAGAACAAGGAGAGAGGCATGCAGGCAGGCGCTAGATGGGCGCGAGGATGGGTCGGATTGCTGCTGCTGGCGAGCTTGCCGGCGGGGGCGGCGACATCGGTGCTGATCTGGCCGATCGACCCTGTGCTCGAGGCTGACCAGAAAGCCGGAGCGCTATGGCTGGAAAACCGCGGCACGGCCACGGCGAGCCTGCAAGTGCGGGTGTTCGCCTGGCGCCAGGGCGACTACCAGGAGCAGTTCCAGGCCCAGCGCGAGATCATCGGCAGCCCGCCTGTAGCCAACATTCCTCCAGGCCAGAAGCAGTTGATCCGGCTGACCCGCACCGGCACTTCGCCGGCCGGCCAGGAGCAGGCCTACCGCATCATCATCGACGAAATTCCTTCGGCTCTGCCGGCCGATGCGGCCGAGAAGGGACCGCAGCGGCGATCCGCCTGCAGATGCGCTACTCGGTGCCGCTGTTCGTGTATGGCGACGGGCTGTGGGGCAAGCCCGATCCGCAAGGCAAGCGCAACGCCGACGGCGTCGGCAGGCCGCAACTGAGCTGGCGGCCAGTGATGGTGCAGGGCAAACCCTACGTGGAACTGCGCAACACCGGCCCGGTACACGCCCGCCTCACCGATGTGGTCATGCAGCAGGGCGGCCAGGCCAAGCCGTTGGTCGAAGGCCTGCTCGGTTACGTATTACCTGGCGCCAGCATGCGCTGGCCTGCGCCGGCAGCGGCCAATGCTGCCAGCGTGCTCAAGGGCCGGGTCAACGGCCAGGACAGCGCCGAGGCGATCCCGCAAGGGCGATAGCCGCAAACGAATGAAGTAGGGCCCAGGGAGGACCCGACAATGGTGGGAAGCCGTGTGTGAAATGCCTGTCATCGACCGTCCGCCGCTGGTACTTGGGGCTGGCGCTGTGCGGGCCGAGCCTGGGCGTGGCCGACGACCTGCCGCCACCGCCTACCGAAGCGGCAGCGGTGGCCGATGCCACCCTGTACCTGGATCTGCTGGTGAACCAGATGCCCAGGGCTGAACTGGTACCGGTGCAGCAGCGAGCGGGGCGCCTGTACCTGGGCAGCGAGGTGCTGCGTGCGGCGGGCGTCACCCTGCCTGGCGACCCACAGGGTGAGGTTGCCCTGGACGGCGTGGCTGGCTTGCACACCGACTACGACAGCCAGAACCAGCGTCTGCTGCTGCAGGTGCCGGCTGCCTGGCTGCCGGACCAGCGACTGGGCGACCGCAACCTTTACCCGGCGAGCGATGCCCGTAGCAGTTTCGGCGCCTTGTTCAACTACGACGCCTACCTCAACGATACCGATGACGGCGGCACTTACCTTGCCGCCTGGAACGAGCTGAGGGTGTTCGACAGTTGGGGCACGTTCTCCACCACCGGACAATGGCGGCAATCGTTCAATGGCGCACCGGATGCCGACACCCGCGAAGGCTTCCTGCGCTACGACACCACCTGGCAATTCACCGACGAGCAGCGCCTGCTGACCTACGAGGCCGGCGACTTCGTCACCGGCGCTTTGCCCTGGACCAGCTCGGTACGGGTCGGTGGTTTGCAGCTGTCGCGTGATTTCGCAGCACGTCCCGACCTGGTCACCTACCCATTGCCAGCCTTCGCCGGCGAGGCTGCGGTGCCGACCTCGCTCGATCTGTTCATCAATGGCTACAAGTCCAGCACTACCGAGCTGCAACCGGGCCCCTACACGCTGACCAACGTGCCGTTCATCAACGGTGCCGGCGAGGCGGTGGTGGTGACCACCGATGCGCTGGGGCGGCAGGTGTCGACTACCCTGCCGTTCTACGTCACCAGCAGCCTGTTGCAAAAGGGCCTGTCGGACTTCTCGGTGGCGGCCGGTAGCCTGCGCCGCGACTATGGCGTGCGCGATTTCGGCTATGGCCCTGGCGTGGCGTCTGGCAGCTTGCGCTATGGCCTGACCGACACGTTCACCCTCGAAAGCCATGTGGAAACCGCCGAGTCGCTGCTGCTCGGTGGCCTTGGCGGCACGATGCGCCTGGGCAATTTCGGCGTGCTCAACGCAGCGCTTTCACAAAGTCAGTTTGATGGTGAAAAAGGCCATCAGACCGCTCTGGGCTACCAGTACAACAGCCAGCGCATCGGTTTCAGCTACCAGCGCTTGCAACGCCATGGCGACTACGCCGATTTGTCGCGGGTCGATACGCCCGACCTGCAACTTAGCGAGAGCAGCGAGCAGGTCACCTTGAGCGTTAACCTCGATCGCTACGGCAGCGTCGGCGCAGGGTACTTCGATGTGCGCGCCGGCGACGGCTCGCGTACGCGGCTGATCAACCTCAGCTGGAGCAAGCCGCTGTGGGGCGCCACCAGCCTGTACCTGTCGGCCAACCGCGAGGTCGGCGACAGTGCCTGGGCGGTGCAGGCCCAGCTGGTGATTCCGTTCGACTTCAACAACGGCACCCTGGCCGTGAGCATGGAGCGCAGCAAGGAGGGCGAGGACCTGCAGCGGGTGAACTACAGCCGTGCGGTGCCGGTTGGCGGCGGCGTGGGCTACAACCTCGGCTACGCCACGGGTGGTAACCGCGATGCCTATCGCCAGGCCGATGTCACCTGGCGCCTGCAGTCGGTGCAGTTGCAGGCCGGTGTGTATGGCAACAGCGGCGAGATGACCCGCTGGGCCGATGCCAGTGGCTCGTTGGTCTGGATGGACGCGGGCGTGTTCGCCGCCAACCGCATCGATGATGCCTTCGTGGTGATCAGCACCAACGGCTATGGCGATGTACCCGTGAGCTACGAGAACCAGACAGTCGGGCGTACCGACCGCAACGGCCATTTGCTGGTGCCGTATAGCAGCGGCTACTACCGCGGCAAATACGAGATCGACCCGATGGACCTGCCGCCGGACGTGCTGGCGCCGCAGGTCGAGCAGCGCGTGGCGGTGCGCCGGGGCAGTGGCTACCTGCTGGAGTTCCCGTTGCGCCGGGTGCTGGCGGCCAGCATCGAACTGGTCGATGGCAACCGCCAACCGCTCAAACTGGGTAGCAAGGTCACTCACGAGGAAAGTGGCAGCCAGGCGGTGGTGGGCTGGGATGGCCTTGTGTACCTGGAGAACCTGTCGCCGCACAACCGTCTGCAGGTGGAAGTGGAAGGCGGCGGGCGCTGTTCGGTCGAGTTTGACCTGCCGCAGGAGCAGGGCTCGATTCCTCTGGTCGGCCCGCTGCCATGTCAATGAACGGCTGGCTGCGTGGATGCCTGCTGCTGGGGCTGTTGACCCTGGCCAATTCGGCCTGGGCGTTGTGCTCGTCGGTGGCTACCACGCCGGCAGCTTTCGGCACCATCAACTCGACACTGGTGCGCACCACGGTGCAGACGGCGTCGACCCTCAATTCCGGCCTGCAATGCACAGGGTCGCTGCTGACCCTGCTTTCTTCCGGTGACCATTTCTACGCCACCATCACACCGGCTTCCGGTGGCCTGGTCGGACCCACCGGCGACGTCATCAACTACACCTTGTATGCCGACAACAGCACCAGCTACCCAATCACCCGCGGCGTGGCCTTCGACTTCGCCCGCAACGGCATCCTCGACGCGCTCGGTCTGCTCAACGGCACCACGCCCAAGGCGGTGCCGATCTACCTGCGCACACTGGTCGGCAGCAATGTGGCGGCTGGCGTATACCGCGAGACGTTGACCGTGGCCTGGAGCTGGAACTACTGCTCGGGCATCGGCATCGGCAACCTCTGCCTGGGACGCGACATCGGCTCGGGCAGCCAGACCCTCAGCGTGACCCTCACGGTCAGCAACGACTGCCAGATCACCACGCCCAACATCAACTTCGCCAGCGCACCGGTGGTGGCGGGGTTCGGCACGGTGAACCAGAGCATCAACCTGTCGTGTACCAAGGGCAGCAGCTACACGGTGGGGCTCGACGACGGACAAAACGTTTCGGGTGGGCGGCGGAGGATGAAGTCCAGCGCCAACAACTACCTGGCCTACGACATCTTCAAGAGCGCCGGGACCGTGCGCTGGGGCTCGGTGAGCAGCGCGCGGCGCTCGAGCAGCGACGCCGATGTCAACCCTGGCGTCGGCACGGGCACCGGCAGCCAGGTGTTCAACTATAACGCCAAGGTCTACACCGACCAGGCCACGCCGCCAGCGGCCACCTATACCGACAGCGTTATCCTGGATGTGCAGTTCTGAAGGGCACTCAGGGAGACACCAGCAACCCCTGTAGGAGCGGGCTTGCCCGCGAAGAGGCCCTTCCAGATCAGCGCAAATCCCCAACCATCTTCAACAACGTCTCCAACACCGCCCCGCCAGCGCCTTGGACCGCGCCCCCGACCACCCGGTAAGCGCATTCGGCGCATCGTCATGGTCCTTGAACGGCATCTCCAAGGTCAGCGACAGGCAGTCATAGGCCTGCCCCACGGCATTGCACGCCAAGGTAAGGTTGGCCTGCCCTGGTTCGTCACGGGTGTAGCCGTGCACGGTCTGGAAGTCGGGGGTGATGCTGCTCAGCGTACTGCGGAACTGCTCCTCGAGTGTCGCCAGGCGCGGCGTATACCCCGGGTTGCCTTCGCAGGCGGCGGTGAACACATGGGGGATCTCCTCATCCCCATGCACGTCGATGAAGGCATCCACCCCGTACTGTTTCATCTGTGCCTGGGCGAAGAACACTTCCGGGCTTAGCTCGACGCTCGCGTCCTGCCAGGCCCGGTTGAGGTCCTTGCCCTTGAAGTTGGTGCGCAGGTGGCCGAGGAAGGCGCCATCTGGGTTCATGTTGGGGATCAGGTACAGGTCAGCCTTGGCCAGCAACTGCTGGACCACCGCATCGTTGGCCTGCAGGCGGTCGATCACGCCCTCCATGAACCACTCGGCCATATGCTCGCCAGGGTGCTGCTGGGCGATCAACCACAGCTTGCGCTTGCCCTGGCCGCCATCGCCTGCGCGCAGCAATGGAATATCCCGCCCCTGCACGCTGCGCCCGTGGGCCAGCAACTCGACGCCGGGAATCTGCTGGGCGCGTTCGATCAACTGGTTGTGGCGGGCGCGGGGGTAGGGTTCGAAGTAGGCAAACCAGGCGTGGTCCTGCGCGGCTTCGAGTTCGAACGACAATGCCTTGCCATCGAACTGGCTAGGCACGCGGAACCAGGTCTGCTGATCGTAGGAGGCCACGGCGTGGTAGCCGGTCCAGGCGTTCTTGTAGGACGACTCGGAGGCGTTGCCCAGGCTGAAGCGGTGGGTCGAGCCGGGGGTGAGACCGCTGGCCTTGAAGTGGAACCACTGGAAGTGGCCGCTGTGGGTGTCCGGGCGGATGGCCAGGTGGACCAGGGACGGGTTGCTGGCGTCCACGACCTGGATGTTGCCGGCATCGAAGTCGCAGTCGATCTGCAGGGGGGACGGCGTCGCGGTCATAGGCGGGGGCTCCTTGGGGGGCTTTGTTGTGGGGGTACTTTACACCGCCTGTTCGGTTTGCTGGGTTGCTACTGCATGTCGATGGTCACTCGACAAGCCAACTGGCATCGCCCTCCACCAGCGTGCCGCCGTGGCTGGTGGTATCGCCCTGGCGTGCGGCGGGGCTGCCTTCGATCAGCATGTGGTGGGCGCCAGTCTCGATGATGGCGCCGCAGCAGGTCTGGTCGCCGACGCGGGCGATGGCCTTGCCGTTGACGGAGGCCGAGCTGGCGCCGGAGATGACGACGCCCTCTCCGTGGAGGGGGCAGAGGTGGCGGTGGCCTACCAGGACGATGGGGTTCATTGGTTCTCCGTTTGTGTGGCCTGTATTGGTCTTCGGTTGCGCAGCATGGGATCGTGGAAAACGCATTCCTGCGCGAGTCCGCACAGCCGTATGCGGTGCCTCGGCCGTTCAGGGAGGGGAAGCGGAACGAAAGACCTCAGTCCTACTTCGTGAAACAGCTTTTTCGGGATGTGATTCTCCCCGAGGCGGGTTTGGCAAGTGACAACATCAAAATCTCTTACAGCAAGCGTCGTGGGTTCTGGCTAGGTTGTGGCTGTGGCCTGCTGGCATTTGTGGTGGCTGGCTCGGCTTTTCAGCATTTCTTCCTGATCAACCGAGACAAGGCAAATGCGGTGCTGGTGAAGAGCCAGGCATTCAAGACTGCCGTGGTGGAACAGCGGGTCGACCCCACCGGGCGCAACCTGTTGGGGCCTTTGCAGCAGGTTGGCGATGCTGTTTCGCTGTTCGGTGACTATCGATCGGCATGGCCAGTTCTTTCCGATGCAGGGCTGTACCAAGGGCGATCCATCGGCCCATTGGTGGACGAAGCCTATCTGGCCCTGTTGTCGCGACGCTTTCTACCGGCCTTGGCCAGCGGCTTGGTTGATGCCATTAACGCGGCACCCGAGGGCAGCGAACAACAGATGGCCGCGCTTCGGGTGTATCGCATGATTGAGGACCGGCACAACCGAAAGCCGGAATGGGTAGAGCAGTGGATGGCTCGGCAATGGCAATCGGCACTCCCTGGCGAAGGGCAGGTTCAGCAAGCCCTGATGCGTCATTTGCAGTATGCCCTGGCCTATGCGGACGCCGACCTTGGGGGGGAGCGCCTGCGCGTTGACGATGCTCAGCAAGCATTACGCAAAGTGCCATTGCAGCAACGCCTTTACGCCAACCTCAAGCACGAAGCGCAGAAAGATCTACGAACAGGCCTGGACTTGCGTCAACAGGTCGGGCCTGCTTTCGATGTCATTTATCAGCCGAGCGAAAATCCGCGCCTACCTGCGCTGCTGACGGCAAAGGGCTTCACTGCAGTCTTTGAGCCACAGAGCCAGCGACTGATGGACATGGCCATGATCGACCAGTGGGCTTTGGGTGAGCGCCAAACGCTGGATTATTCGCCCGCCGATCGCGCCGTCCTGACCGAGCAGATACGCAACCTGTACAGCGCCGACTACATCGACAGTTGGCGACAGTCGTTGAATCAACTGACCGTTACGGGCTTTCACGATCTGGACCATGGTGTGTCGGTACTGGCGCAGCTGACTGGGCCTGCCGCCCCCCTGCGGCGGTTGCTGGAGACCGTTCGTGACAACACTGTGTTCGACAACTTGCCTGCTCCAGGCGAAGAGCAGGACGGCTTGGACGCCGTCGCCGATTCACCTTCAGCACTCGGAAGGCATTCTCACGGTCTGGAAATCGGGCGAGCCTTTACTGAGTTGAACGAAATGCTTGAAACGACAGGGGATCGGCGCAGCTATTACGAAGAGACGCTTGCTGCCATCAAGGCTGTGCATGATTACGCCAGGGCAGTGCAGGACAGCCCAGAGCGCGGCAACGCTGCGCTGGATGTGGTGCTGGGGCGTTTCTCGATGAAGGGTGCCGATCCGATCGCCGTGTTACAGCGTGTGGCTGCTGGCCTGCCTGATCCGCTTCGCCAGCAAGTTGCGGCCATCGCCGAGCAGACCGCCCAGGTGCTTGTCGTCGAAGCCTTGTACGAACTCGAGCGCCGCTGGCATGCGGACGTCTACAGTTTCTTCGAGCAACGCCTGGCCGGCCGCTATCCATTCGTGAGCGGAGCCCCTGATGCGGCATTGGACGACTTTGAAGCGTTCTTTGGGCCCAAAGGTCGGTTGCAGGCGTTCCAAGAGCGGTATCTGGACGTGTTTCTCAAGGAAAACCTGAGCGCGCTCTATGCAGAAAATCGCGGGGGTTACCTGATTCGCACGGATGTAATGGAGCAGTTGGAGGCAGCAGCACGCATCCGTGAGACCTTTTTCGATAACCGCGGCAATCTCGGTGTGCAATTCAGCATTGAGCCTCTGGGGCTGGGGGCGAACCAGCGTGCTAGCTTGCTTGATCTTGAGGGGCAAATGATTGCGTATCCACAGGGGCCAAGGATGGTGGCAGGCGTGATCTGGCCTAATCCACGGCAAGCTCGCAGCAACCTTACGCTGCTACGAGACGATGGTCACAGCAGCAGCCTGGAATATCGTGGACCATGGTCGATGTTCCGATTGCTCAGCCGAGGCATGCTCAATGGACGCAACGCAACGAGTGTCGATCTGACCTTCAAAACGGCGCTTGGCGTTGCCCGCTACAAGCTGAGTTCGGAGAAGGCGTTCAACCCGATCACTCAGCAACCCTTCAAGGGTTTCACCCTGCCGCGGACGTTGCTCGAAGCTGACGGCCCGAAAGTTGGAATGGGCTTGACGAACTGACCGGTAGCCAGGCTACTCCTGGTCATGCCACCTCGTAAAAGCTGTAGGAGATAAGTCCTTCGCTTGTAGGAGGCATCCGATTTCAAGCTACTTTCAGTTCCCTGAGCCCATTGCTTGCGCATCCCCATGTTTCCGCCGGCCAAACCGTGTTTCAGTGAAAACGCATCAAGACACCTTTGACTGAAACCCAAAAACGGCAGGACATTCCGATGAACATTACCGAGGTGAATGACTTAATCAAGTCACTGGGTCAGCCATGTGTCGAATTAGAGGAGAACGTACTGTTGTGCAACGAACTCCTCAAGCTGGAGGAGGGGGGCGACAAGAACGCGTTTTTGATGTTACGCCCAGAGCCCGGGGTTGAGATGTGGATCTGGGTCAGGACCAAGGCGCTGGAAACGGTGCTTTTCTGTCTAATGGAGACGATAAACGGGGACGCGGCCTATAGCGGCGCGCTGCCGAGCCCGTTTTCGTTGAAGATGACCAAGCGCGATGTGAGGGCGCTTCTAGGGGAACCCTACGAGTCGTCACCGCCATCCGACGCACTTCGCGACCAGGGCTACGCCGGGACGGACTACTACCGTTATGGCGCGTCGACTTTTCCTGATGCACAAGTTGGATTGCAATACCGGGAAGATGGCCTCGTCTGTACGATAGGTTTTTCTCGGAAGGGTGCTGGGCTGCACTGAGTGTGCGGGCTATCACCATACAGGCGCGGTGGCGATCTGTGCGATTGGCTATCCGGTCGCCTCGCTACGCTAGCCACCGGAACTCAAGCCCAGAAGCCGAACGCGAGCAGTGCCGCCACTCCAAGCCCCACCGCCACCGAACATCCACCCAACGACAACGCCGCACGCCCATGCCGATACCAACCGTCCTGGCCCAGTTCCCGCGCTGGGGCCAGCAGTTGCCGCCAGCGCAATTCGGTGTCGTGGAATGCCTGGAGGTGTGCAGGGTCGGCATCCAGCCAGCGGCGAAAGTCGATGCGTTCGCATGAGGTGGCGTCGGGGCTTTGCAGGCGCACGTACCATTGGGCGGCCACGCTGGCGAGGGTGTCGCCCTGGGGGCGGGCGGCTTGCAGTGCTTGGCTCATGTTTCGTTCGATACTGCGCAACGGCAGGTCGAGGCGGATGGCGATGCTGGCGAAATCGAGTTGATCCAGGCGATTGAGCAGGAACACTTGCTGCACACGCCGGGGCAGGCGCTTGAGGCCATGCAGTAGGGCGCTGTCGGCCACTTGCTCGGCGGATGGCGTAGGGTGCTCAAGGGGCAGCAGCAGACGGCTCATGGACAGCTCCTTGCTCAAAAGGGTAGGGATGGGGGCATCTTCCTTGATGCGGAATCAGAGTAGGCGAAACGAGATTGATTCTCAAGTGCTGATTCCGCAAAGATTTGTAATGAGCGTTCACGCTCTAACATACTTTTGCTATCATGCCGGCCATCAACGATCTTCATTAGCCTGAAGAGCCAAAAAAAAGACCCGGCAAAAAGCCGGGTCAAAAACCGTGATTAGCCTGATGAGGAGATAATCTAGAGCGACCTAAGCTCCAGGTTATCCAGCGGATCTCGCGATCAGCTGAGTGCAATAATAATCGTTATCATTTGCAAGTCAAATGAATTTTCAGTTATCCGCTGAAATATTTCGCCGCACGTCCTCGACTCGGCCCACGGGCCTCCCGCCGCTACCTTCATCTTTCTCTACGTCTGTTCCTGAATCCCTGGCTGGGCAGGCTTCTCGCCGTGCTCCAACAAGGCTTTGGCCATCTCGATCATGTGCACCAGCGCAAGGGTCAGCTCACGCGGCATGCCGTCCTGCTGCGAGGCGGTCGCGCGGGCCGAGGCAGCTGCGCAACGAAGCAAGGCGACAGCGTTGTGCATGATTTCCTCGCGGCTCACATCCTCGTGCAGGGTCCAGATTTTATGCTGGATGGTCGATAACGGCTGGCTGGGGTTGAGGTAGTAATCCAGCGCACGACGGGCCGCTTCACACTCGCTTTCTGTAACGGGCTTTTTCGGTGGTTTCATCGCAGTACCTGTTGATATCCCTTCAATCACAATGAAACCTGAATATAGGTCAGTCTGTATTTTTTATCTTGTCATAGATAATTCAAGGTGTGTATTGAACCCTCCAGTACAGTCCGTATTGTGCGCTCATGGAAAACTGGAACGCATTTCTCAAGCGCTACAAGCGCGAGCACAACCTCAGCCAGCTCAAACTCGCTGAACGTCTGTCGATGACGCAGGGCGGCGTGGGCCATTGGCTGCGTGGCACGCGTCGCCCGACGCTGGCCACCATCAACGAGAAGCTGGAAAAACTTGGCTTGGTGTATCTAGAGGCCCAGGTGATGGTGGTCGAGCGCACGCTGGTGCGTGAAGAGCCCACTGCCTATGCGGCGCAGCGCCCGGTGTCGGGAGAGGCGCTGCGCTATGCCAGCTTCCGTTTTCCGGTGTTGGCCTGGCAGGATTTGCAGGGCGATTTACCAGAGAAAGCCGAGGTATCGGAGCAGACCGATTACATGCCTTCAGGCAACGCATTCTGGCTGGAAGTCGAAAATGACTCGATGAACGCCGCCAGCGGCAGAAGCGTGCCCGAGGGTATGCGCATTCTGGTAGATACAGGACTTGTGGCCGAGCCAGGCAGGTTGGTGATCGCTCGTCAGCCAGGCAAGTCGGCGATTTTCCGCGAGTTGGCCGAGGAGGGTGGGCAGTGGTATTTGAAGCCGCTGAATAGTCGCTATCCGGCACTGGTTTGTGAAGAGGGGTGTGAATTTCTGGGCGTGGTGGTTCGGGTGCATGGAATTTTCGATTGATGGGGCCATGTAGTGCCTGGCGTTACATCTCCAGCGCCTGGGAGATCGAGCGCCGCCCGCGCGGCGCATCGCGACGCAAGGCCGCTCCCACATCTGTTTCGAGCCAATTATGTCTGGTAGGCCATGGTTGTCAGCCTGGTGGGCCCGGCGCGATATTTGTGTTGGCGCAGGACGCACCACGATATTCCATGGTGCCGCCAAAGGCGAACAACCATGGCCTGACAGACATAATTGGCCCGAAACAGATGTGGGAGCGGCCTTGCGTCGCGATGCGCCGCGCGGGCGGCGCTCGATTTGCGCGGCACCACAACTCTCCAGCGCACACTTCGCGATGCGCCGCCCGGGCGCCGCTCGATATCGGCAGCGCCGCAAAACCTGAGACGCCCCCTACTCAACCAACTCCACCAACACCGTCCCTTCGCTGACCATATCCCCCTCCTGGCAGAACAGCGCCTGTACCGTACCGCCATGCGGCGCCCGGATGCTGTGCTCCATCTTCATCGCCTCCAGCACCACCAGGGGCGTGCCAGCCTCAACGACCTGCCCCGGTTCGACCAGCACTCGCACGATGCTGCCGTTCATCGGCGCACCCAGTCCGCCCTGATGGCCATGGCTGGCTTCAGCGGCGCTGATCGGGTCGAACGGCTCGACGGCGTGCATCTCGCCGTCCCAACGCAGGTACAGCGTGTCGTCACGGCGTACCGCCAGATAGCGGCGGCGCACGCCATCCTGGTCGTGGTTGAGCTGTTCGCCGTCCAGGTGCCAGGTCGACGCCGCGCTGCGCTCCAGGGCCACGGCCTGGTCCTGGCCACCACTGCTCAGGTGCAGGCTGCTGCGCGCCGGTAGGCCCAGGCGCAGGCCGCTACGCTCGGCCCAAGGCGAGGCAGCATCGTCAGCGCGGCGCTGCGTGGCTTGGCCTTGCAGCCAGGCCTCGGCCGCCGCTTCCCAGAAAGGCGCTGGCAACGCTTGTGGTGCCGGCAGCAGCACCTGTTGATGGCGGGCGATGAAACCGGTATCCAGTTCGGCCTCGGCGAAGGCCGGGTGGGCGAGGATACGCCGCAGGAAACCGATGTTGGTCTTGAGCCCACCGATGGCGAATTCGTCGAGCATGGCCAGCAAGCGCAGACGCGCCTGCTCGCGGTCGACGCCCCAGGCGATCAGCTTGCCCAGCATCGGGTCGTAGAACGGCGACACCACATCGCCCTCGTTGACCCCGCTGTCCACCCGGCGGCCTTCGCCAGGTGCCGACTCGCGGTACAGCGCCAGGCGACCGGTGGCCGGCAGGAACTCGTTGGCCGGGTCTTCGGCGTACAGGCGCACTTCGATGGCATGGCCGATCAGCGGTACCTGCGCCTGGGTGATTGGCAGTGGCTCGCCGCAGGCGACGCGGATCTGCCAGGCCACCAGATCGAGGCCGGTGATCGCCTCGGTGACCGGGTGCTCAACCTGCAGGCGGGTGTTCATCTCCATGAAGAAGAACTCGCCACGGGCGTCGAGCAGGAACTCGACGGTACCGGCGCCGACGTAGCCGATTGCCTGGGCCGCGCGCACCGCCGATTCGCCCATGGCCTGGCGCAGCTCGGGCGACAGGCCCGGTGCCGGCGCTTCCTCGACCACCTTCTGGTGGCGGCGTTGGATCGAGCAGTCGCGCTCGTTCAGGTACAGGCAGTTGCCGTGCTGGTCGGCGAACACCTGGATCTCCACGTGGCGCGGCTTGAGCACGTATTTTTCCACGAGCATGCGAGCATCGCCGAACGACGCCTGTGCCTCGCGCTGGGCAGAAGCCAGGGCGTCGGCCAGTTCATGCTCGTGCTCGACCACCTTCATGCCCTTGCCGCCACCCCCGGCGCTGGCCTTGAGCAGCACCGGGTAGCCGATGCGTTCGGCGGCGGCGCGGAAGGTGTCGAAGTCCTGGGCCTCGCCGTGATAGCCCGGCACCAGGGGCACGCCGGCCGACTCCATCAGCGCCTTGGCCGCCGACTTGCTGCCCATGGCGTCGATGGCGCTGGCCGGGGGGCCGAGGAAGATCAGCCCGGCAGCTTCGATGGCGCGAGCGAAGCCTGCGTTTTCCGAAAGAAAGCCGTAGCCCGGATGGATGGCCTGGGCACCGCTGGCCTTGGCCGCGGCGAGCAGCTTGTCGACCAGCAGGTAACTGTCGGCGGCCTTGGTGCCGCCCAGGTCGACGCGGATGTCGGCTTCGTGGCTGTGCCGCGCGTCACGGTCGGTAGCGCTGTGCACGGCCACAGTGGTCAGGCCCATGGCCTTGGCGGTGCGCATTACTCGGCAGGCGATCTCGCCGCGGTTGGCGACCAACAGGGTGGTCAATGGAGGGCGGCTCATGGGCGCGGTTCCTTCTTGTCGTCGTTTTGCCAGGCGGGGCGGCGTTTTTCCAGGAAAGCGCGCAGGCCTTCCTGGCCTTCGGCGCTGACTCGGATGTGGGCGATGGTGTTCTCGCAGTAGCGGCGCAGCGCCGGGCTCAACTCGCCGTCATCGACTTCGCGCAGCAGGTCCTTGGATGCACGCAGGGCCTGCGGGCTGTTCTGCAGCAGGTTGGCGACCCAGGCTTCGACCTGGGCGTCGAGCTCGCTGGCCGGGTACACCTCGGCCAGCAAGCCCAGTTCGCGGGCACGCAGGCCGCTGAAACGCTCGGCGGTGAGGCTGTAGCGCCGCGCTGCACGCTCGCCGATGGCCTTGACCACGAACGGGCTGATCACCGCCGGAGCCAGGCCAATGCGTACTTCCGACAGGCACAGCTGCGCGTCCTCGGCACCGATGGCCATGTCGCAGCAACTGATCAGGCCCAGCGCGCCACCGAAGGCCGCGCCTTGCACCACCGCCAAAGTCGGGGCCTTGAGCCGATGCAGGGCATACATCAGCTCGCCGAGTTCATGGGCGTCTTCCAGGTTGCGGTTGAAGTCCAGCTGCGCCGACTGCTGCATCCAGGCCAGGTCGGCGCCGGCGCTGAAGTGTCGGCCACGGCCGCGCAGCAGCAAGAAGCGCAAGCTGGCGTCTTCGCCAAGCTGATCGAGGGCGATGATCAGCTCGCGGATCATCTGTGCATTGAATGCGTTGTTCTTGTCCTCGCGGTTCAGCCACAGGGTGGCGAAGCCGCGGGGGTCGCGAATCACTTCGAGGGTGCTGAAATCGCTCATGGGTCACATCCGGAAGATGCCGAAGCGGCTCTGTTCGATTGGGGCGTTCAGCGCGGCAGACAGGGCCAGGCCGAGCACGTCGCGGGTCTGCGCCGGGTCGATGACGCCGTCGTCCCACAGTCGCGCACTGGAGTAGTAGGGGTGGCCCTGGCGCTCGTACTGGTCGAGGATCGGCTGCTTGAGCTTGGCTTCGTCGGCGGCACTGAACGCCTGGCCGCTGCGTTCGCTCTGCTCGCGCTTGACCTGGGCGAGCACTCCGGCAGCCTGCTCGGCGCCCATCACGCCGATGCGCGCGTTGGGCCACATCCACAGCATGCGCGGGTCGTAGGCGCGTCCGCACATGCCGTAGTTGCCGGCGCCGAAGCTGCCGCCGATGATCACCGTGAACTTCGGCACCTGGGCGCAGGCCACCGCGGTGACCAGCTTGGCGCCGTGCTTGGCGATACCACCTTCCTCGTACTTCTTGCCGACCATGAAGCCGGTGATGTTCTGCAGGAACAGCAGTGGGATACCGCGTTGGCAGGCAAGCTCGATGAAGTGCGCGCCTTTTTGCGCAGCTTCGGCGAAGAGGATGCCGTTGTTGGCCAGGATCGCCACCGGATAACCATGCAAGTGGGCGAAGCCGCACACCAGGGTGGTACCGAACAGGGCCTTGAACTCGTCGAACACCGAGCCATCGACCAGGCGGGCTATCACCTCGCGCACATCGAATGGCTGCTTGGCATCGGCCGGCACCACACCGTACAGCTCCTCGGCGGCGTACAGCGGAGCCACCACCGGCCGGCATTGCAGTTGGCCGAGCTTGTGCCAGTTGAGGTTGGCGACGCTACGCCGGGCCAGGGCCAGGGCGTGTTCGTCGTTGTCGGCATAATGGTCGGCCACGCCACTGGTGCGGCAGTGCACGTCGGCGCCGCCGAGGTCTTCGGCGCTCACCACCTCACCGGTGGCGGCCTTCACCAGCGGCGGCCCGGCGAGGAAGATGGTGGCTTGCTGGCGCACCATGATCGCTTCGTCGGCCATGGCCGGCACGTAGGCGCCGCCCGCAGTGCACGACCCCATGACCACGGCGATCTGTGGGATGCCCAGGGCGCTCATGTTGGCCTGGTTGAAGAAGATCCGCCCGAAATGCTCGCGATCGGGGAATACCTCGTCCTGGCGTGGCAGGTTGGCGCCGCCGGAATCGACCAGGTAGATGCACGGCAGGCGGTTCTGCAGGGCGATGGTTTGCGCACGCAGGTGTTTCTTGACCGTCAGCGGGTAGTAGGAGCCGCCTTTGACCGTGGCGTCGTTGGCCACGATCATGCACTCGACGCCCTCCACGCGGCCGATGCCCGCGATCACTCCGGCTGCCGGCACATCCTCGCCGTACACCTCATGGGCGGCCAGTTGGCCAATTTCAAGAAATGCCGAGCCGGGGTCGAGCAGGCGGTCGATCCGCTCACGCGGCAGCAGCTTGCCCCGCGAGGTGTGCCGCTCCTGGGCCTTGGGCCCACCGCCCTGGCTGACCTGGGCCAGCAGCTCGCGCAAGGCCTGCACCTGTTCGAGCATGGCCGCGCTGTTGCCGGCGAACTCCGCCGACCGTGGGTTGATCTGGGTGTGCAAGGTAGCCATGTGCGTGGTTCCTCCTGCTCAGCGGGTTTCGTTGAACAGTTCGCGACCGATCAACATCCGGCGGATTTCGCTGGTACCGGCGCCGATTTCGTAAAGCTTGGCATCGCGCAGCAAGCGGCCTGCGGGGAATTCGTTGATGTAGCCGTTGCCGCCGAGGATCTGGATCGCCTCCAGGGCCATCTGGGTAGCGCGCTCGGCGGTGTAAAGGATCACCCCGGCGGCGTCCTTGCGCGTGGTCTCGCCACGGTCGCAGGCCTGGGCCACGGCATACAGGTAGGCGCGGCTGGCGTTGAGCTGGGTGTACATGTCGGCGATCTTGCCCTGGATCAGCTGGAACTCGCCGATGCTCTGACCGAACTGCTTACGGTCGTGGATGTACGGCACCACCAGGTCCATGCAGCTCTGCATGATGCCGGTGGGGCCACCGGAGAGCACCACACGCTCGTAGTCCAGGCCACTCATCAGCACGCGCACGCCGCCGTTGAGCTGGCCAAGGATGTTTTCTTCCGGTACCTCGACACCGTCGAAGAACAGCTCGCAGGTGTTGGAGCCACGCATGCCGAGCTTGTCGAACTTGTTGCTGCGCGAGAAGCCTTTCCAGTCGCGCTCGACGATGAACGCGGTGATGCCGTGAGGGCCCTTGTCCAGGTCGGTCTTGGCGTAGATCACGTAGGTGTTGGCGTCGGGGCCGTTGGTGATCCAGGTCTTGCTGCCGTTGAGCACGTAGCGGTCGCCGCGTTTCTCGGCACGCAGTTTCATCGACACGACGTCGGAGCCGGCATTGGGCTCGCTCATCGCCAGGGCGCCGATGTGCTCGCCGCTGATCAGCTTGGGCAGGTATTTCTGCTTCTGTTCGTGGGTGCCGTTGCGGTTGATCTGGTTGACGCACAGGTTGGAGTGGGCGCCATAGGAAAGGGCAACCGAGGCCGAGCCGCGGCTGATCTCTTCCATCGATACCACGTGCGCGAGGTAGCCGAGGCCGGCGCCGCCATATTCTTCCGCCACGGTGATGCCAAGCAGGCCCATGTCGCCGAACTTGCGCCACATGTCAGCGGGGAACAGGTTGTCGTGGTCGATCTGCGCGGCGCGTGGCGCCAGTTCGGCGGCAACGAACGTGCGCACCTGGTCGCGGAGCATGTCGATGGTTTCGCCCAGGGCGAAGTTCAGGGATGGGTAATGCATGCGGGGCACCTTGTTGTTCTTGATATGTGGGTTGACCGTAGCTCACAGCTTCGACGCCGAACCTTGTGGGAGCGGGCTTGCCCGCGAATGCGTCATCAGGACCACCGTCGTTGCCTGGACGATCGCTTTCGCGGGCAAGCCCGCTCCCACAAGGTTAGGTGTTGAGCGCGGATTCGGTCCGGTTCGTCACCTTTACGTTAACGTAAACCTGGGTGTGAGTGCTGTCAATCGCCTTATGACCTTTACGTAAACGTTAATCTGCGCCAGAGTATCCATCACTCGCTTCAACCCGTGCCCAGAACAAACACAAGAAGGGACACCCATGAGTCAACCAAGCTATACCCGCGGCCCCCAGGACAAGCCGCTGCTGACCCTGACCATCGGCCAGGCATTCGATGCCACCGTCGCCCGTCACGCTGACGGCGAGGCGCTGGTGTCGCGTCACCAAGGACTGCGCTACAGCTGGCGGCAGCTGGCAGAGCAGGTCGACTTGCACGCGCGCGCCTTGATGACGCTGGGCGTCGAGCGCGGTGACCGGGTCGGTATCTGGTCGCCCAACTGTGCCCAGTGGTGCATCCTGCAGCTGGCTACTGCCAAGGTCGGCGCGGTGCTGGTCAACATCAACCCGGCCTACCGGGTGGCCGAGCTCGAATACGCGCTGCGCCAATCCGGCTGCCGCTGGCTGGTCTGCGCCGATGCCTTCAAGACCTCCGATTACCACGCCATGGTCCAGGAACTGGTGCCGGAACTGGCAGGTGCAGCACTGGGCGTGCTGGTCAGCGAACGCCTACCCGAGCTGCGCGGGGTCATCAGCCTGGCTGCCTGCCCGCCGCCTGGCTTCCTGGCGTGGCAGGCGCTCGCCGGGCGGGCAGGGGGCACCACCGCCGAGGCCTATCAGGCCCGCCAGCAGGCGCTGCACTGCCAGCAGCCGGTCAACATCCAGTACACCTCCGGCACCACTGGCGCGCCCAAGGGCGCGACACTGAGCCACTACAACATCCTCAACAATGGTTTCATGGTCGGCGAAAGCCTGGGTCTGACCAGCGCCGACCGCATGGTGATCCCGGTGCCGCTGTACCATTGCTTCGGCATGGTCATGGCCAATCTCGGTTGCATCACCCACGGCAGCACCATGATCTACCCCAATGACGCCTTCGACGCCGAACTCACCTTGCGCGCCGTGGCCGAGGAGCGCGCGAGCATCCTCTATGGCGTGCCGACCATGTTCATCGCCATGCTCGACCACCCTTCGCGCAGCGCCCTGGACCTGTCCACCCTGCGCAGCGGCATCATGGCCGGCGCCACCTGCCCGATCGAGGTCATGCGCCGGGTCATCGAGCAGATGCACATGGCCGAGGTGCAGATTGCCTATGGCATGACCGAGACCAGCCCGGTCTCGCTGCAGACTGGCCCGGACGACGAACTGGAGCTGCGCGTGACCACTGTTGGCCGCACTCATCCGCAGCTGGAGACCCAGCTGGTTGATAGCCAAGGGCAAGTGGTCGGGCGCGGCGAAATCGGCGAGCTGTGCACCCGCGGCTACAGCGTGATGCTCGGCTATTGGGACAACCCCCAGGCCAGCGCCGAAGCCATCGATGCCCACGGCTGGATGCATTCGGGCGATCTGGCGGTGATGGATGAACAAGGCTTCGTACGCATCGTCGGGCGCAACAAGGACATGATCATTCGCGGCGGCGAGAACATCTATCCGCGCGAGCTGGAGGAGTTCTTCTATACCCACCCGGCGGTGGCCGATGCCCAGGTGATTGGCATTCCATGCCAGCGCTACGGCGAAGAAGTGGTCGCGTGGATCAAGTTGCATCCCGGACACAGCGCCACGGTCGAAGAGTTGCAAGGCTGGTGCAAGGCGCGCATCGCCCACTTCAAGGTGCCCCGGCACTTCCGCTTCGTCGACGAGTTCCCGATGACGGTGACCGGCAAGGTGCAGAAATTCCGCATGCGCGAGATCAGCGTTGCGGAACTCACAGCTGACTGAGGCGGATTTACCCACCCTGGCGTCGGCAAGCCGGTGCCAGGGTCAGTACTGTCATGTGGCTTGCATCGTCTACCCTTAAGCCTTCACCGGTGGTTCATCGCTCGGCGGGTCGCCAACCGTCGGCGGCACGGTTGGCTTGATTGGCAGCTCGTCCGGGTCTTGCTCCGGCACGGGCGGCGGCAGGCTCGGGTCGTCGATGTTGGGGTCGGGTGTCTCCGGTGGAATGGGAATGTTCATGGCCTGACCTCGCGTGGGTTGTTTGAAGAGGCGCTGCAGGCTTTGACCGACGGCCATCTGCATCGCTCAATTTTTTTGAACCCCAACGCCTGCGCACGGCTCTGAACCCTTACCGCCACCAGCTTAAGGGAGCATGGTCCGATGTCACGAAACGAGCCCTTCGAAAGCGTGCCCATGGCGAACGACCATCCGGACCAGGCCATCAGCCTGGCCCAGGCGCTGCTGGCGCCGCGCATCGTGATCGAAGACACCCAGCCGGTACTCGATGCCGGCAGCTTCGCTGCCAAGGCCATCAGCGGCCAGCCGGTGGCGGTCAGCGGCAAGGTCTACAGCGATGGCCACGACCGTCTGGCGGTGATGCTGCACTGGCGCCAGGCGCACAGCCGGCAGTGGCATTGCGTGCCCATGCAGTCGCCGGGCAACGACCTGTGGCTGGCCGAATTCACTCCGCTTGAACTGGGCCCGCACCTGTTCTGCATCGAGGCCTGGATCGACCCGTTCGCCACCTATTGTCACGACCTGGAGAAGAAGTACCACGCCGGTGTCGAGGTCAAGTTGGAGTTGGAGGAGGGGCGCCTGATGCTGGGCAAGGGCAGCGCACTCGCCTCAGGTGTACTGCGCGACGAACTGGCAGGCTTGCAGCAACGCCTGGTGAGCCTGCCCGCCGACGACCAGGTATCACTGTTGCTCAGTCCAGATACCGCGCGTCTGATGGCCGAGGCCGAACACCGCAGCTACCTCACCCGCAGCCAGGAGTTTCCCCTCGACGTCGACCGCCCGGCGGCGCAATTCGCCAGCTGGTACGAGCTGTTTCCGCGCTCGATCACCGACAGCGCCGAGCGCCACGGCACGTTCAACGATGTGCATGCACGTCTGCCGATGATCCGCGACATGGGCTTCGACGTGCTGTACTTCCCGCCGATCCACCCCATCGGCAGCCAGCACCGCAAGGGCCGCAACAACGCGTTGCGCGCCGAGCCCGGCGATCCCGGCAGCCCTTACGCGATAGGCAGCCACGAAGGCGGCCACGAGGCCATCCACCCGCAATTGGGCAGCCGCGAGGATTTTCGCCGGCTGGTCGCCGCCGCCGCCGAGCATGGCCTGGAGATCGCCCTGGACTTCGCCATCCAGTGCTCGCAAGACCACCCCTGGCTCAAGGAACACCCCGGCTGGTTCAGCTGGCGCCCGGACGGCACCATCCGCTACGCCGAGAACCCGCCGAAAAAGTACCAGGACATCGTCAACGTCGACTTCTATGCACCCGAGGCCGTGCCTTCGTTGTGGCTGGCACTGCGCGACGTGGTGGTCGGCTGGGTGAAGGAGGGGGTCAAGACCTTCCGCGTCGACAATCCGCACACCAAGCCTTTGCCCTTCTGGCAATGGCTGATCGCCAATGTGCGCAGCCAGCATCCCGAGGTGATCTTCCTCGCCGAGGCCTTCACCAAGCCCGCGATGATGGCGCGTCTGGGCAAGGTCGGCTATGCGCAGAGCTACACCTACTTCACCTGGCGCAACCACAAGCAGGAGTTGCAAGAGTACTTCGAGCAGCTCAACCAGCCGCCGTGGAGCCAGTGCTACCGGCCGAATTTCTTCGTCAACACACCGGACATCAACCCCTATTTCCTGCACGAGTCAGGCCGCGCCGGATTTCTCATCCGTGCTGCCCTGGCGACCATGGGGTCGGGCCTGTGGGGCATGTATTCGGGCTTCGAACTGTGCGAAAGCGCGGCCCTGCCGGGCAAGGAGGAGTACCTGGATTCGGAGAAATACGAAATCCGTCCACGGGACTTCACCCAGCCGGGCAACATCATCGCCGAGATCGCCCAGCTCAACCGCATCCGTCGGCAGAATCCGGCGTTGCAAACGCACCTTGGCGTGGCCTTCTTCAATTGCTGGAACGACAACATCCTGTACTTCGCCAAGCGCACGCCCGAGCGCGACAACTACATCCTGGTGGCGGTGAGCCTTGATCCGCACAACGTCCAGGAAGCGCATTTCGAGTTGCCCTTGTGGGAACTGGGGCTTGGCGACGATGCCGAAACCCATGGCGAGGACCTGATGAACGGGCATCGCTGGTCGTGGTACGGCAAGACCCAATGGATGCGCATCGACCCAGGGCATCTGCCGTTCGGTATCTGGCGTATTCAAAAGGCCCGGTAAAGGTGCGGCATTGGCCGCTTCCACAGGGTTTTGATGTTTGTACGTCAACCCAGGTAAACCGCAACTGAAAGGAGTCGCCCATGGCCAAGCGTTCACGCCCGGCAGCCTTCATCGATGACCCGCTGTGGTACAAGGATGCGGTCATCTATCAGCTGCACGTCAAATCGTTCTTCGATGGCAACAACGATGGCATCGGCGATTTCGCCGGCCTGATCGGCAAGCTCGACTATATCGCCGACCTAGGCGTCAACACCCTCTGGCTGTTGCCGTTCTACCCTTCGCCGCGGCGCGACGATGGCTACGACATTGCCGAGTACAAGGCCGTGCATCCGGACTACGGCAGCATGGCCGACGCCCGTCGCTTCATCGCCGAGGCGCACAAGCGTGGCCTGCGGGTGATCACCGAGCTGGTCATCAACCACACCTCCGACCAGCACCCCTGGTTTCAGCGCGCCCGGCTCGCCAAACCCGGTAGCAAGGCGCGGAGCTTCTATGTGTGGTCTGACAGCGACCAGCACTACGCTGGCACGCGGATCATCTTCCTCGACACCGAGAAATCCAACTGGACCTGGGATCCGGTGGCCGGGCAGTACTTCTGGCACCGCTTCTATTCGCACCAGCCGGACCTCAACTTCGACAATCCGCAGGTGCTCAAGGCGGTGATCGGCGTGATGCGCTTCTGGCTCGACTTGGGTGTCGACGGCCTGCGCCTGGATGCCATTCCGTACCTGATCGAGCGCGACGGCACCAACAACGAGAACCTCCCCGAAACCCACCAGGTCCTCAAGGCGATCCGCGCCGAAATCGACGCCAACTACCCCGATCGCATGCTCCTGGCCGAGGCCAACCAATGGCCCGAGGATACCCGGCCGTACTTCGGCGAAGGCGAGGGCGATGAGTGCCACATGGCCTTTCATTTTCCGCTGATGCCTCGCATGTACATGGCCCTGGCCATGGAGGACCGCTTTCCGATCACCGACATCCTGCGCCAGACACCGGAAATTCCCGCCAACTGCCAGTGGGCGATCTTCTTGCGCAACCACGATGAGCTGACCTTGGAAATGGTCACCGACCGGGAACGCGATTACCTGTGGAACTACTACGCCGAGGACCGCCGCGCGCGTATCAACCTTGGCATCCGCCGGCGCCTGGCGCCGCTGCTGCAACGCGATCGTCGACGCATCGAGCTGCTGACCAGCCTGCTGTTGTCGATGCCGGGCACGCCAACCCTGTATTACGGCGACGAACTGGGCATGGGCGACAACATCTACCTGGGCGACCGCGATGGCGTGCGCACGCCCATGCAATGGTCGCCCGACCGCAACGGCGGTTTCTCCCGCGCCGAGCCACAGCGGCTGGTACTGCCGCCGATCATGGACCCGTTGTACGGCTACCAGACCGTCAACGTCGAAGCCCAGTCCCACGACCCGCATTCGCTGCTCAACTGGAACCGGCGGCTGCTGGCGGTGCGCAAGCAGCAGAAGGCCTTTGGCCGAGGCAGCCTGCGCCTGCTGACGCCGAGCAACCGACGCATCCTGGCCTACATCCGCGAATACACCGGGGCCGACGGCAACACCGAGGTGATCCTCTGTGTCGCCAACGTCTCGCGCGCCGCCCAGGCTGCCGAGCTGGACCTCTCCCAATACGCCGACCAGGTGCCGGTGGAGATGCTCGGCGGCAGCGCCTTCCCGCCGATCGGCCAGTTGCCGTTCTTGCTGACCCTGCCGCCCTATGGCTTCTACTGGTTCCTGCTGGCGGCCCACGACCGCATGCCCAGTTGGCACACCCGGCCCACGGAGGGCCTGCCCGAATTGACTACCTTGGTTTTGCGCAAGCGCATGGAAGAACTGCTCGAGTCCCCATCGCGTGACACCCTGCAGGAGACCATCCTGCCCCAGTACCTGCCCAAGCGGCGCTGGTTCGCCGGCAAGGAAGGGCCCATCGATCAGGTGCGCCTGAGCTACGGCGTGCGCTTCGACACCGCCTCCACGCCGGTACTGCTCGGCGAACTGCAGGTCCTGAGCGATGGCGTGGCCAGCCAGTATCTGCTGCCTTTCGGCCTGCTCGCCGAGGAGCAGATCAATAGCGCCTTGCCCCAGCAGTTGGCCTTGGCCCGAGTGCGCCGAGGCCGTCAGGTCGGTCTGATCACCGACGCCTTTGTCCTCGAACCCTTCATTCGCGCGGTATTGCAGGCCTGCCAAGCCGGGGATCGACGCTCCTGTGGCGAGGGCCTGGGTGAGCTGCGTTTCCACAGCAACGACGCCCTGGCTGCGCTCGAACTCGACGAACAGAGCGACGTGCGCTACCTGAGTGCAGAGCAGTCCAACAGCTCTGTGGTGATCGGCGATCGAGTGGTGCTCAAGCTGATTCGCCGGGTCAACCCCGGCGTTCACCCGGAGCTGGAGATGAGCGCGTACCTGACCGCTGCCGGTTTCGCCAACATCTCGCCGCTGCTGGCCTGGGTCAGCCGCGAGGACGCCCAGGGCACGCCGCACCTGCTGATGATTGCCCAGGGCTACCTGAACAACCAGGGCGATGCCTGGGCCTGGACCCAGAACACCCTAGAGCGGGCGATTCGCGACGAAATGGAGCCCACCAGCGCCGAACCCGAAGCGCATACCAACGCCCTGGCCGAGCTTGCCGGCTTCGCCGCATTGCTCGGCCAGCGCCTGGGCGAAATGCACCTGTTGCTGGGAGCGCCGACCGAAGACCCGGCCTTCGCGCCCGCGCCAGCGATGCCGACGACAGCGCCCGCTGGAGCCGGCAGATCGGCGCCGAACTGAGCCACGCCTTGGACCTGCTCGCGCAACACCGTGAAAGCCTCGACCGCGACAGCCAGGCCCTGGTCGATGATCTGCAGCAACAGCGCGAAGGCCTCGCCGCGCACGTCCAGAACCTCGCCGAGCAGGCCCAGGGCGGGCTGCTGATGCGTGTGCATGGCGACCTGCATTTGGGCCAGGTGCTGGTGGTTCAGGGCGATGCCTACCTGATCGATTTCGAGGGCGAACCTTCGCGTCCGCTGGAGGAACGTCGGGCCAGGCACAGCCCTTACAAGGACGTCAGCGGTGTACTGCGATCCTTCGACTATGCTGCTGCCATGGTGCTGCGCAGCGCCTCTACGGTCGACCTGTCCGACCCCGCGCGCCAAGCCCGGCAACGGGTGGCGCGGCAGTATTTGCATCAAGCGCGGCATGCCTTCGTCGAGGCCTACGGGCTGGCAACCGCAGCCCTGCCGCATGCCTGGCAGCAGGCCGAAGGGGAGCGCGCGGCACTGGAGCTGTTCTGCCTGGAAAAGGCAGCCTACGAAATCACTTACGAAGCCGAAAACCGTCCAAGCTGGTTGGCTGTGCCTTTGCATGGCCTGCATGGACTGATCAGTACCTGGGGAGAGTCATAAATGAACGCAACCATGCGTGACAACGGCGGCCTTCGGCAGCAGGACATCGATAGCCTGGCCCGCGCCGAGCACGCCGATCCATTCGCTGTACTGGGCCCGCATGAGGATAGGGCTGGTGGGGCGTGGGTGCGGGCCTTCCTGCCCAACGCCCTGAGTGTTCGAGTGTTGGCGCGCGACGACGGGCGCGTGCTCGCCGAAATGCAGCAGGGCAGCCTGCCTGGGCTGTTCACTGCGCATCTCGACCAGGCGCAGCCCTACCTGCTGCAGATCGGCTGGGCCGGTGGCGAGCAGGTGACCGAAGACCCCTATGGTTTTGGCCCGCAACTGGGTGACATGGACCTGTACCTGTTCGCCGAGGGCAATCACCGTGACCTGTCCGGACGCTTTGGCGCGCAATTGATGGAGATCGATGGCGTTGCCGGGGTGTGCTTCTCGGTATGGGCACCGAATGCCCGTCGCGTGTCGGTGGTGGGCGACTTCAACAACTGGGACGGCCGCCGCCACCCCATGCGCCTGCGTCACAGTGCCGGGGTCTGGGAGTTGTTCGTGCCGCGCCTGGGTAGCGGCGAATCCTACAAGTTCGAAGTGTTGGGCAAGGACGGCGTGCTGCCGCTCAAGGCCGACCCACTGGCCCGTGCCACCGAACCGCCGCCCAGCACCGCATCGAAAGTGGCCGCAGCGCTGAGCCACACCTGGCAGGACCACGACTGGATGGCCCAGCGCGCCCAGCGTCATGCCTACAGCGCACCGCTGTCGATCTACGAACTGCACGCCGGCTCATGGCGCTGCGAGACCGACGACCTTGGCGAGGTGGCGCGCTACTACAACTGGCGTGAACTGGCCGAGCGCCTGGTGCCCTACGTCCAGGACCTGGGCTTCACCCATATCGAACTGCTGCCGATCATGGAGCATCCGTTCGGCGGTTCGTGGGGCTACCAGCCGCTGTCGCTGTTCGCGCCCACCTCGCGCTATGGCACCCCGGAAGATTTCGCCGCCTTCATCGACGCCTGCCACCAGGGTGGCATTGGCGTGATCCTCGACTGGGTACCGGCGCATTTCCCCACCGACGAGCACGGCCTGGCGCGCTTCGACGGTACGGCGTTGTACGAGTACGACAACCCGCTGGAAGGTTTCCACCAGGACTGGAACACGCTGATCTACAACCTGGGGCGTAACGAGGTGCGAGGTTTCATGCTGGCCTCGGCGCTGCACTGGCTGAAGCACTTCCATATCGACGGTTTGCGCGTCGATGCAGTGGCTTCGATGCTCTACCGCGACTATTCGCGCAAGGCCGGCGAGTGGGTGCCCAACCGCCATGGTGGACGGGAGAACCTCGAGGCCATCGACTTCCTCCGTCACCTCAACGGGGTGGTGGAACACGAGGCGCCGGGCGCCTTGATCATCGCCGAGGAATCCACCGCCTGGCCGGGCGTCAGCCAGCCGATCCAGCAGGGCGGCCTGGGTTTCGGCTACAAGTGGAACATGGGCTGGATGCACGACACTCTGCATTACATCCAGAACGATCCGGTGCACCGCACCTATCACCACAACGAGATGAGCTTCGGGCTGATCTATGCCTATTCCGAGCACTTCATCCTGCCCATTTCCCATGACGAAGTGGTGCATGGCAAGCATTCGCTGATCGACAAGATGCCGGGTGACCGCTGGCAGAAGTTCGCCAACCTGCGCGCCTACCTGGCCTTCATGTGGACCCACCCGGGCAAGAAGCTGCTGTTCATGGGCTGCGAGTTCGGCCAGTGGCGCGAGTGGAACCACGACCAGCAGCTGGACTGGTATCTGTTGCAGTACCCCGAGCACCAGGGCGTGCAACGCCTGGTAGGCGACCTCAACCGCCTGTACCGCGAGCTGCCGGCGCTGCACGAGCAGGACTGCCAGCCGCAGGGCTTCCAATGGCTGATCGGCGACGACGCGCAGAACAGCGTGTTCGCCTGGCTGCGCTGGAGCAGCAGCGGCGAGCCGTTGTTGGTGGTCGCCAACTTCACCCCGGTGCCGCGCGAGGGGTATAGGATTGGCGTGCCGTTCGGCGAGCGTTGGCAGGAACTGCTCAACAGCGATGCCGAGCTGTATGCCGGCTCCAACGTGGGGAACCTCGGCGCGGTGCAAAGCGAGCAGATCAGTAGCCACGGGCAGCCGATGTCGCTGGGCCTGAACCTGCCACCGCTTGGGGTGCTGGTGATGAAGCCGGCCTGATCGTTCGTCTGTTACTGCCTGTTCGCGGGGCGAGCCCGCTCCTACAGGCGCACCCTATGACCTGAGTCATGTGGTGTACCTGTGGGAGCGGGCTTGTCCCGCGAACAGGCCTGGCCTGCCTACCACCGCATCCGCACCCCAAGGCTGCCAATCAACCCATTCAAATCATTGTCATCCACGTCACTGCTGTAATCGGCACTGACGAACAGCGCCACGCTTGGCGTCACCCGCGCCACCAGCCCCAACCCCAATTCCACCGTGGTCGAATAACGCGAACTGGAAATCTTGTCGACCTGGTCCAGCTTCACCTCGCCGCTCTCGCTGAAGTCATACCAGACGTTGGTCCGCACGTAGGGTTCGATGGGCATCCCGCGTACCTCGTAGCGCCCGGACAACTTGGCACCGACCCGGCCGCTCCAGCTCGGTTGGCTGTCGAACGCCTGCAGCGTTTCCTCCTGGACCCGGCTACCTGGGAAGAACTGCTGGTTGATCAACTGCGCCTGCGGTTCGATCACCCAGCCGCCACCCAGGCCGATCGGGTAACCGCCCTCCAGCGAGAAGGTCATCGCATGGCCACTGTCGTCCAGCCGCTGACCACTCTCGCCACGGCCGTTGATGTCGATGCGCGAGCCCATGGCCACGGCATCCACGTGCCAGCCCCGCTCATGGGTCATGCTCCAGTACACGCCCAGGCTTTCGCCGCTGAGGTTGACCGCATTGCGTTGCTTGTCGCCGAGCAGCGGCCGCATGCCGTTGAAACTGCTCTGCAGGTTGTTGTGGCCGACGAAGATCCCCGCCCGGTGCACATTGCCGCCGGCGCTTTCGCGCACGAACAGATCTGGACCGATCATCAGTTGCTGGCTAGGGGCTTCGAGTTGCTCGGGCGGTTGCGCGCTTTGGCGCGCAGCACCAGGGAAGAACTGCGTCCACTGGCTGGCGAACAGGTCCATCGGTGCCTGCCCGTGACGTGCGCTCATCTGTTCGGAGAATGCCTGCAAGGTACCAAGGCTCAGGCCGCTGGCGGTGATCGGGTCCAGCGACAATTGCGGCACCGCCGTCTGCGTTAGGAAGTTGGGCGAGGCGGGGTCTCCCTGCAATTCGAACGCGAAGGTTTCCACCGGGGTTGCCAGAAGCAGCGACGTGGAAACCGCGTAGAAAATGCGATCGAAACGCAAGGGAGTCGAGGTGCTTTTCATGGCGGATCTCCTGTTTTTATGTTGTACAGCCCAATGACCTGGCCTGATGTCTCGAGCTGTACGACAAAAACAGGGGGCGACCCAAACCAGCGCGCCAGCTTTTTGCAACGCGCGCTAAGGCGCGAGCTAGAGGCCCGGCACGAGTATTTACCAATACGGTATTGTTCAGCTAAGGAGAGGTCGGCGCTTGCGTCAAGAAAGCGTGAAGGCCATGTGCAAGCACTGTGATTTCAGTCAACCTGTTGTTTTTACGGGCTATTGAAACCGGTATAGCGAGCTTCGCTATTTGCCTGCTGTCGGCTATGCCGAATCATTGCTAGAGGTGCACTTCGACGGTCAGCGGCAGGTGATCGGACAGATGCGTCCAGGGCTTGTGTCCGAGGATCCGCGGTGCGTGGCTGTGCGCGTTGCGCAGGTAGATGCGGTCCAGGCGCAGCAGTGGCATGCGCGCCGGGTAGGTGCGCGCGAGCAGGCCATGGTGGCGCTCGAAGGCTTCATGCAGGCCCGGATGCAGGCTCAAGGCCCGGTTGCCGCGTTGCTGCCAGTCGTTGAAGTCGCCAGCGACGATCACCGGCGCGTCGCCAGGCAGGCCGTCGAGCAATGTGCGCAGCAGTTGCAGCTGCTTCTGCCGGTGGCTTTCGAGCAGTGAAAGATGCACGCACACCGCGTGTACCTGGCGCCCGCCCGGTACGTCCAATACGCAATGCAACAAGCCACGGCGCTCGGGCCCGGTGATCGACACATCGAGGTTGCGGTACTCAAGGATCGGGTATTTCGACAACAGCGCGTTGCCGTGGTGGCCATCGGGGTAGACCGCGTTGCGGCCGTAGGCGAAGTCGCTCCACATGCTGTCGGCGAGAAACTCGTACTGTGAGGTCTGTGGCCAGCCGGGGTAGCGGGCGGCATGGCGGTCGTGGCTACCCAGCACTTCCTGCAGGAACACCACGTCGGCCTGGGTGCTGCGCACCGCCTCGCGCAGCTCTGGCAGGATGAAACGACGATTGAAGGCGGTGAAGCCCTTGTGCGTGTTGACCGTCAACACCCGCAGTCGGTGCACGGCCGGGGCATGATCGACATTGAGCAAACCTGGGTGGCCAGCTTCGGAATTCACGATGGCTCCTCGGGGCGACAGGGCCGATGCAGACACCACCGGCTATTACCTCGGACCTGCCGCGCCGACCCAGGTTCACTCACTCCTCATCGCGTTGCAGCACCAGCAGCAACAACGAGCGCCCGGTCACCTCGAACGTGGTATCGAAAGCCAGATGCTGCGGCTTGCGCAGTTCGGGTCGGTCGGTATCCACCAGGCAACTCCAGTAATCGCCCTCGGGTACCGCAGGCAGCAAGAACGGCACGGTGTCATGGTGCGCATTGACGATCAGCAGCATGGTCGCCTCGGCGCCGGGCCTGGCGATGCCGCTGACCTGGGCGCGGCCATCCATGAGCATGCCCAGGCAGCGACCATGCGGATCTTCCCATTGCTCCACGCTCATCTCGCTGGCATCGGGCGCGAGCCAGGTCACATCCTTGACCCCGATCGCCTCGTTGTAGTCGCCGACCAGAAAACGCGAGCGGCGCAGCACCGGGTAGGCCAGGCGCAGGCGAGTCAGGCGCTTGACGAAGGCCAGCAGGTCGGCGCCTTCCTCGTCCAGCTCCCAGTTGATCCAGCCGATTTCGCTGTCCTGGCAGTAGGCGTTGTTGTTGCCGTGCTGGGTGCGGCTGAACTCATCGCCGGCAACGATCATCGGCGTGCCTTGGGCGAACAGCAGGGTGGCGAAGAAGTTGCGCATCTGGCGCATGCGCAGCGCATTGATCTCGGCATCCTCGGTGGGGCCTTCGGCGCCGCAGTTCCATGACAGGTTGTTGTCGGTGCCGTCCTGGTTGTTCTCGTCGTTGTCCTCGTTGTGCTTGTGGTTGTACGACACCAGGTCGCGCAGGGTGAAGCCATCGTGGGCGGTGATGAAGTTGACCGACGAGTACGGGCGCCGGCCGCGGTTGTTGAACATGTCGCCGGAGGCGGTCATGCGTGCGGCGAACTCGGCCAGCTGGCCTTCGTCGCCTTTCCAGAAGGCGCGCACGTTATCGCGGAAACGATCGTTCCATTCCGCCCAGCCGGGCGCGAAGTTACCTACCTGGTAGCCGCCAGGGCCACAGTCCCAGGGTTCGGCGATCAGCTTGACCTGGCTCAGCAGGGGATCCTGGCGGCAGGCGACGAGGAAGCCATGGCGTTCGCTGTAGCCATCGTGGTAGCGCCCGAGAATCGTCGCCAGGTCGAAGCGGAAGCCATCCACGTGCATTTCGCCGGCCCAGTAGCGCAGCGAGTCGGTCACCAGTTGCAGCACGCAAGGGTGGCTGAGGTCCAGGGTATTGCCGGTGCCGGAATCGTTGATGTAGTAGCGCTTGTCGTCGGGCATCAGGCGGTAGTACGAGGCGTTGTCGATGCCGCGCATGGACAGGGTAGGGCCCTGTTCGTTGCCCTCGGCGGTGTGGTTGTAGACCACGTCGAGAATCACCTCCAGGCCGGCATCGTGCAGGTGCGCGACCATTTCCTTGAATTCGGCGATCTTGCCGCTGGCCAGGTAGGTCGGGTGCGGTGCGAAAAACGCGATGCTGTTGTAGCCCCAGTAATTGTTCAGGCCCTTTTGCAGCAGGTGTTGGTCATTGACGAAGGCGTGAATGGGTAGCAGCTCGATGCTGGTCACGCCCAGGTCCTTGATGTGCTTGAGCAGCTCGTCGTTGGCCAGGCCACCAAAGGTGCCGCGCAGTGATTCCGGCACGGCCGGGTGGCGCATGCTGATGCCCTTGGTATGGGCTTCGTAGATGATGGTGCGCTCCCACGGTATTTGCACCCGTTGGTCGCGGCCCCAGGTGAAGGCCGGGTCGATGACTTTGCACTTGGGCACGAACGGGGCACTGTCGCGCTCGTCGAAGCTGAGGTCGCCGTCGGGGTGGCCGATGGTGTAGCCGAACAGCGCCTCCGACCACTTGAGGTCGCCAACCAGCTGCTTGGCATAGGGGTCGATCAGCAGTTTGTTGGGGTTGAAGCGATGGCCGTTCTCCGGTTCGTAGGGGCCATACACGCGATAGCCGTAGACCTGGCCGGGATGAGCGTCGGGGAGGTAACCGTGATAGATCTCATCGGTGTATTCGGGCAATTCGATGCGTTCCAGTTCCTTCTCGCCAGTGGAGTCGAACAGGCACAGCTCGACCTTGGTGGCGTTGGCGGAAAACAGCGCGAAGTTCACGCCCAGGCCGTCCCAGGTGGCACCCAGGGGGAAAGGTGAGCCTTCACGAATGCGTGAAGGGGCGACGGAGCGGGTTTTCTTTGGGGTGCGGGGACTCATGGCGTACCTCGGTTAGCCTGGGGAAGGGTGTAGCGGGGGATATGTCGCGGCCTCTTCGCGGGCAAGCCCGCTCCTACAGGTGCGCCGCCGTTCCCAGGGACTTCACGATCCGTGTGGGAGCGGGCTTGCCCGCGAAGCGCCGGAACAGGTTCAGCTGGCTGCGGGCTTTTTCGCTGCCTTTGGCTTTTTCACCGTAGCCGGCTTGACCGTAGCCGGCTTTGGTGCCGCCGCCTTGGCCGGCGCGGCCGCCTTGGGCTTGGCTGCGGCCTTGGCCTCCCCAGGCTTGACCTCGGCGGCCTTAGCCTTGGCCGGTGCACGCTTTCGTGGTGCGGCCTTGGGCGCTAGCGCCTCGGCTTCGGCCAGCTTGCGCGCCATATCCCAATGGCGATCCTCTTCCCCGTGGGGTTTACCCTCCGACTCCCAAATCTGGTAGGCGAATTCGCGAATTCGTTTTTCATCGACACTCATCACGACGCTCCTGAATACGTTAGGCATGCTCAATCAACAGGTTGACCGGAAACTCCGACAGCACGGCGCTCAACATCAGCTCCCTACAAGGGCTGACAGCGGCGCCACCGAAAAGTCCAGTCCAAGTGGCAGGCGACAAGGCAAACGGCAGTATCAGCCGGGTGTCGTCCCAGTTCTGTGCCGGGATCAACGGTGATGCGGCGCCCCGAGCAGGCCGCTGGCCAGGCGCGGAGCGACGATGATCGCGCGCTGGCCTTCGCCGAGGCGGGCGAAGGCCAGCACTTTGTCGGCGTGCCGGCCCTGCACGTTCAACGGCAGGTAGGCACCCCGCTGGAACAGCTCGGCATGCGCCTGGCGGCAATCCAGCACCCGGGCAACCAGCGCCTGCTTGACGCGCCCGTCCTGCCAATGTCGCAACAGGTCGGCCAGCGAGGAGCCATCGTCCAGGGTTCGACGCCTCAAAGCGTAGTCCACGGGGCGCCGGTTGTCCGGGTCGACCAGGCTGAAGTCCCAGTACTCGTTGCCCTGGTAGAGGTCCGGCACGCCTGGAACGGTCATGCGCAAAAGCGCCTGGACCAAGCCGTTGAGCGCCCCGGGACAAGCGATCAGCTGGGCTGCGTCGGCCAACGACTGGCGCAGTTGCTGATTCTCCGGGTCCAGCAACAGGCCGTCGACCATCGCCGCGCAGGCTGCCTCGTAGGCCTCGTTGGGGGCGCTCCAGGCGCTGCGCAACTTGGCCTCGCGCAGGGCCTTCTGTTGCCATTGGCGCACGCGTTCGGCGTATTGGCGCAGGCCCGCGTCATCGTGTGCGTCCAGCCCCAGCGGCCAACTGCCGAGCAGGGTCTGGTACAGCAGCAGTTCATCGCCGGGGCTGGGCGCCGGGCCGTCTTCGAGCGGCACGCGCAGTGGCGCTGCCAGCTCGCGCCAGTGCTCGAAGCGGCTGGCCAGCCAGGCGCCACGCTCGCTCAGCACCGCCAGGCGGGCGCGGGTGTCTTCACCACGCTTATGATCGTGAGTGGCGGTGGCCAGCAGGTTATCGGGAAAGTCGCGCAGGCGCCGTTGCGCTTCGTTGTGGAAGTACTCGGAGCCTGCGCTGAAACGCTCGGCGTCGAAGCCGACATCGTTGCGCGACAGCAGGCGCGCCGAGCGGTAGAACGCCGTGTCTTCCACGGCCTTGGCGGCGCTTGGCGCAGTGAGCTGCTGGAAGCGCACGCAGGCATGGCGCAGGTGCTTGCGCGGGCGGCCGGGCGGCAGGCTGCGCCAGGGTTGGCCACCGAGCCAGCGTTCAAGATGCTCGAGCAGCGGCCAGTCGGCTTCGGAAAGGTCCTGACGGGCGTCGGTCAGCGCCTGCTGGAAAAACGCTTCGTCTTCGCCAGGGCGGCCACAGGCCGTGAAGTAGGTGCGGTAGACCGGGTAATGGGCGACCACGGCCTGCAATGCACGGCGGATTGCGCCGAGGGTCAGGTCGCGCGTCATCAGGTCGTCCCGCGCCACTTGCAGCAGGGCTTGGGCCACCGATTCGCAGTCGCCGGCGAGGCTTGCATTGAGCACCAGGTGGCGGGCCAGGCGGATTTCCTCGGGGAACTCCGGCCGCTCGCTGATAGTGGCCCAGGCCTCGGTCAGGGGCGCTTCGCCTGCGGGGTCGTGCTGCAGCAGCGACACCTGGTTCATGAACTCGTAGCCGGTGGTGCCGTCAGTGAGCCAGTCCCGGTGCAGATGCTCGCCAGGGCCGAGGATCTTCTCGACGAAAATCGGGAATCGCTCCACGGCTGCCTGCAACGGCCGCTTGGCCAGCAGGCTGCTGACGCGCCGGCGCAACTTGCGGCAATAGGCGCGTGGGTCGGCCAGGCCGTCGATATGGTCGATGCGCAGGCCGTCGACCAGGCCACGCTCGATCAACTCGAACAGCTTGGCATGGGTAGCCTCGAACACGGTGGCGCGCTCCACGCGCAGACCGCCCAGCTCGTTGATGTCGAAGAAGCGCCGCCAGTTGATATCGTCGGCTGCAGTGCGCCAGCTGGCCAGGCGGTAGGTTTGTCGTTCGAGCAGCAAGTGCAGGCGCTTGAAGCCAGCCTCGGTGCGGCTATCGAACGCCGACAGGGCCGATTTCAAGTCGGCGCCATCGTGTACCAGGCGCGAGAGTTCGGCGTGCAGCGGCAGGGCTTCGGCCAGAGGGTCGGCAGCGTCGCGCAGCGCGGTGAAGCGCACGGCCAGCGTTTGCAGCTGCGGTTCGGGGCTTTGCGCCAGGATCCAGCCGTAGTCCAGTGGGCAGATCGGGAAACGGTGCTCGTAGTGCTCGACCTGCAGCACGCCAAGTTGGGCATCGAAGGTCAGCGGCAACTCGCCCTGCTTGAGTGCCAGGCCGTAGTCGTTGCCCAGGAAAGGCAGCAGCAGCTGGCCGGCCAGCAGTGGGTCGCTGGAGTGCCACTGGATGTCGAAGAATTCGGCGTAGGGGCTGCGTCGCCCCCAGGTCAGCAAGCTCTGCCACCAGGGGTTGTCGGCGCCGCCTACGGCCATGTGGTTGGACACGGTATCGACGATCAGCCCCATGCCGTGCTGGCGCAGGGCAGCCACCAGACGCTCGAGCGCCGCTTCGCCGCCAAGCTCGGGGTTAACCTGGGTCGGGTCGACGACGTCGTAGCCGTGGCGCGAACCGGCGCGCGCCTTGAGTATCGGCGAGGCGTATAGGTGGCTGATGCCGAGCTGGGCGAAGTAGGGCACCAGCGGCACGGCATCGTCGAGGGTGAAGTCGCTGTGAAATTGCAGGCGCTGAGTCGCGGTGAGGGCTTTCATCGGTCACGCTCCCAGGCTTGTTCGCGGGCTTGGGCCAACAACTCCAGGCGCCGCGCGGCGTCTTCATCGTCGAGCAGTTCGCGCACTGGCGCGGCGAAGCGCCGGCGCCAGTTCGGGTGGCCGGCAGTGGTGCCCGGCAGGTTGGGCTGCTCGTCGCAGCCCAGCAGGTCTTCGAGGGGAACCAGCACCAGCGGGGCGCGGGTGTGGCCGACATAACGAATGGCGGCGTCGATCACGGCGTCGTTGTCCTTGAGGGGGCCATAGTTCGCTTCCAGGGTGCGTTGCAGCCCGCTGCGTTCTTTGTGTCGTTCGTGGCGCCAGTGCAGCTCGGTGGCCGCATCGATCAGTTGCAGGCGATGGTTCCAGTCGATATCGCGGCTTTCCAGCCAACCGCCCAGGGGGGCGAGGTCGTGGGTGCCGGTAGTGGCCAGGGCGTTGTCTGGCCAGTCGAGAATGGGCGTGAACTGCCCGGGCGACGATTGCTCGAACGGCAGCACGCGCATGCCCAGCACGCGCTGGTCGGCCAACGCCTCGCGCAGCCCGGCGGGCACCGTGCCGAGGTCCTCGCCGAGAATCACCGCCTGGTGCCGGGTCGACTCCAGCGCCAGCAGGCGCAGCAGGTCGTCGAAGGGGTAATAAAGGTAGGCGCCCTCGTTGGGCTTGGCCCCGCGGGGGATCACCCACAGCCGGCGCAGGCCCATCACGTGGTCGATGCGCAGGCCGCCAGCATGGGCCAGGTTGGCCCGCAGCATCTCGATGAAGGCCCTGTAACCATTGCGCTTGAGCCCCTCGGGGGAGAATCCGCAGATGCCCCAGTCCTGTCCGGAGCGGTTGAGAATGTCGGGCGGCGCGCCCACGGTGAGCCCGGGTAGCAGTTCGTCCTGGCGGCTCCAGGCTTGGCTGCCGGCGCCATCGGCGCCTACGGCGAGGTCGGCGATCAGGCCGATCGCCATGCCGTTGCCGCGCGCGGCCTCCTGGGCCCGTTGCAAGCTGCGTTCGACCAGCCACTGGCAGAAGGCGTGGTACTCGACCCGCGCCGGATACGTGGCGGCGAAGGCCTGTACCTCGGGATGATAGGGGTCGCGCCAGGCCTCGGGCCAGGCCCGCCAGTCGGCGCCCAGGCCACGATCGACGGCTTCGGCTTGCAACACCTCGAAGCGGCAATGGTGCTCCAGCGCTTCGCCGGCCGCTTCGCGGAAACTCTCGAAATCACCGCGCTGGGGGTGGTCACCCTGGCTGAAGTCCTGGTACAGCGCCTGTAGCAGGCGGGTGCGTGCCGCGGCGGCGCGCGGCCAATCGACCAAGGGCAGTTGTTCCAGCTCCTCGAGCGTCTGTTCCAGGCCGCAGGCTTCGACGGCCATGCGCACGGCGCGCTCGCCGAGCACGCTGGCAGGGCTGGCATAGAGAGCGTTGAGCAACAGGCGGCTGGATGGCGAATAGGGGCTGTAGTGCGCCTGATCGTATGCCGACAGGGCGTGGACCGGGCTGATCGCCAAGGCGTCGGCTCCGCGTTCGGCGGCGCTGCGCGCCAGCTGCTCCAGGGCCAGGCAGTCGCCATAGCCGCCATCACCGGGCCGGCGCAGGCTGTAGAGCTGCACGGCTAGGCCCCAGCAGCGCGCAGGCGGTTGTTCGACTGCCGCATGCAGGCTGTGGCAATGGCGCGGGGCAACGGCAACGGTGAAGTCGCGACCGTCGATGTGGATCAGGTGATAGCCGACCGGCAGGTCACCGGGCAGGCGTGCCTGTGCGTCGAGTGCCAGTGTGCGTTGGCTGCCATCCTCGAGGGTGCAGCGCACGGGGCTGGCGGGGCTGAAGTAGCGTTGCAGCTCCAGCGGCGTGCCGGCCTGCACGGTCAGCAGGGGCGGCAGGTGTTCGCTGTCATCCTCCTGATCCAGTTGCTTGAGGCTGGCGTGCAGGGCGTGCTCGTCGTCGGCCGGGTGGCCAAGCGCCTCGAGTATCCGCCGCAGCACGTCGTCACTGACCTGCTGCGGACGGTTGTTGGCGTCCAGCCAGTCGCGGGCCAGGCCGACCCGCGCCGCCAGTTGGTGAAGAAGGTTTTCGCTCATGCAGCCTCCTGGCCAGGGGGAATCAGGCTGACCACACAACTGTGCGGTGCCAGGCTCGAGTCCGGATGGGCGTTGTCGCTGCTGTCGAACAGGCGCACCGCGGGGCTGGGCAAGGTCACGGCCTGGGCCTCGGTGGCAAGGTTGAGGTCGATGCGCAGGGTGCTGCCATTGCCCAGCCGCCAGCGCGCAGACAGGGCTTTTTCGCCGAGGACTTCGGCGCCCAAGGCCCGGCTGCCCGGCAGGTGCGGGGCGATGTGGGTGCGGCGCAGGTTCAGCAGTTGCTGGTACAACCCGTGCCAGCCCGCCAACACTTCGTGGCTGTTGGGCTGCGAGGCGGTGAAGGTGGCCTGGGCGTTGGGGTCGGGAATGCGTTCACGCTGCTCGGGGTCGTTGAACGCCGCGAAGTGGGCGAACTCTCCACGGCGGCCCTCGCGCACCGCATCGGCAAGTTCGTCATGGAAATCGGTGAAAAACAGAAACGGTGTACGGCTGCCGTCATCGTCGCCCATGAACAACAGCGGGATCATCGGCGCCAGCAGCAACAGGCCGGTGGCCGCACGCAACGCTGTCGGCGGGCAGAGCCGCGACAGGCGCTCGCCCAGGGCGCGATTGCCGATCTGGTCGTGGTTCTGCAAGAACAGCACGAAGGCGCTGGGTGGCAGATGTCCACTGGGTTCGCCGCGGGGGTCGCCATGCCGGTTGGGTTGGCCTTGGTAGACGAAACCCTCGCTCAGGCAGCGTGCCAGCTTGCCGATGGGGTCGGCCTGGTAGTCCTGGTAGTAACCTTCGGTTTCACCGGTCAGCAGCACGTGCAGGGCATTGTGGCCGTCGTCGTTCCACTGGGCATCGAAGCCCTGTTCGAGCAAGAAAGCCTGGTTGTGCTCGTTTTCCAGCACCAGCCAGACGTGGCGCCCGGGCTCCACTGCCGCCCGTACCCGCTGCGCCAGTTCGACCAGGAAATCCGGTTGGTCGATGGCATGCACGGCGTCCAGGCGCAGGCCATCGAAGCGATAGTCGCACAGCCACATCAAGGCATTCTGGATGAAGTATTCGCGTACCTCGGGGCGGCGAAAATCGATGGCGGCGCCCCACGGCGTCTGCCGATCTTCACGGAAGAAGCCGCTGGCGTACTGGTGCAGGTAGTTGCCATCGGGGCCGAAGTGGTTGTAGACCACATCGAGCATCACCATCAGGCCATGCCCATGGGCCTGGTCGATCAGCGCGCAGAGCTGCTCAGGGCGACCATAGCTGTGCTGCGCGGCGTAGGGCAGCACGCCGTCATAGCCCCAGTTGCGGTTGCCGGGAAACTGCCCCAGCGGCATCAGTTCGATGGCCGTGATGCCGACCTCGGCCAGGCGTGGCAGTTGTTGCGCAACCCCGGCATAGCCGCCGAGCACGCCGACGTGCAGTTCCTGGATCACCGCTTCGTGCCAGGGCCGGCCTTGCCAGGGGTGTTTCCAGGCATGGCTGGCCAGGTCGACGACCTGGCTCGGCCCGTGCACGCCGTCTGGTTGGTAGCGCGAAGCCGGGTCGGCGACCTGCAGTTGCCCGTCGATACGGTAGTGATAACGTGCCCCTGGCTGGCACGGGGCGACCCCGCTGAACCAGCCATCGGCATCGGGCAGCAGCTCTATGGCCGGCTGCCCCTGGATTTCCAAGCTCACGCTGCGCGCATCCGGCGCCCAGAGGGCGAAGCGCGCCGACGTGGCGTCCAGCAAGTGTGCGCCATGCCTTTGCATCTTCAGCTCTCCGGTCAGTAGTGGGCCAGGTGGGTCTGCTTGACGAGGTCCTCGTAAAGGCGGGCATAGGGTTCCACCGCCTGGCACCAGTTGAACGGTTGGGTCATCGACAGGCAGCGCATGGCGTTGAGCAGGTCTGGCTTTTCATAGACGTAGAACGCCCGGCTCAAGGCTTCGCGGTAGCTGTCCACCGTCGACTCGTCGAACAGGAAGCCGGTGACACCGTTCTCGATGGTGTCGGCCAGGCCACCGGTGTTGCGCGCCACCGGCAGCGAGCCGAAGCGCTGCGCATACATCTGGCTCAGGCCGCACGGCTCGTAGCGCGAAGGCATCAGCAGGAAATCGCTGCCAGCGAACATGCGGCGGGCGTCGGTCTCGTTGAAGCCGATGCGCACGCCGATGCGACCGGGGTGGCGCAGGGCGAGTTCGCGCATGGCCTGTTCTTCTTCCGGCTCGCCGCGGCCGATGATCGCGATCTGGCCGCCTTGCTCGACGATGTAGTCGGCAACGCCGAGGGTCAGGTCGAGGCCCTTCTGGTAGACCAGGCGCGAGACCACGGCGAACAGCGGCCCTTCGGAGGCATCGAGTTCGAACAGCTCACGCACCGCCGCGGCGTTGCGTGCCTTGCCTTCCCAGTCGTTGATGCTGAAGTTGTGCTGCAGGTGCTTGTCGGTGGCCGAGTCCCAGCTTTCATCGATGCCGTTGGGGATGCCGCCGAGCAGGCCTTGCTGGGCCTTGCTGGCTAGAAAGCCATGCAGTCCGCAGCCGAATTCCGGGGTGGTGATTTCCTGGGCGTAGGTGGCGCTGACCGTGGTGATATGGCTGGAGTACGCAAGCCCGGCCTTGAGGAACGACAACTTGCCGTAGAACTCCATGCCTTCCTGCTGCATGGCATGCTCGGGAATCGCCAGCTCCGGGCTGCAGCCGCGGCTGTAGACGCCCTGATAGGCCAGGTTGTGAATGGTGAACAGGGTCGGGGTATCCAGGCCGCGCCAGTGCATGTAGGCGGGCGCCAGGCCTGCCGGCCAGTCGTGGGCGTGAACCACTTCCGGCTTCCAGTGGATCATGCCTTCGCCTGCGGCGATTTCCGCCGCCGCCAGGCCCAGGCGGGCGAAGCGGATATGGTTGTCGGGCCAGTCCCGGCCGTTGTTGGCGCCGTAGGGAGTGCCGTCGCGCTGGTACAGTTCCGGGCAGATCAACACATAGATGACCAGGCCATCGGCCAGGTCCATGCGGCCGATCTTGCACGGTGGCAGCGCCGCATGGCCGCCGAGTTCGCCGACGATATGGATCGGGTTGTCGCTTTCCATGACCTGGCGGTAGCCGGGAATCAGCACCCGCACATCATGCAGATGGGCGAGGGCGCGAGGCAGCGCCGCGGACACATCGCCCAGCCCACCGGTCTTGACCAGGTCGGCGATTTCCGAGGTGACGAAGAGAATCTTGCGTTTGTTGGGATTTTGCTGGCGCTGCGCGCCGGGTGCCTTGGCTGTCGTGGCGAAGTCCGGGGTGAGCGGTTCGCGGTTGTCCGGGTGAAAGGTTGTTGCGTTAGGTTCGACAGCGGCACTGATCATACTTCTTTCCGTCCCTATGCTTGGTCGGGTGCTGGCACCCGTCGTTTCATCTCGTGTTGGTTCTCTCTGATCTGTAACAGCAAGTGCTATCCATGCCCCTGAGTCGTGCGCGCAAGCACCGCGCGCTTGGCGTTCCAGCCGTAAGCGATTGGACTGAATGGGATGGGTCGACCGAATGCGGGGCAGCCCGGAAAAGGGAAGCCCCTTGCGTTTGGCCTACTTAGTTCCTGACCCGCCTTGGATGCGGAAAGTTTCGACTATTTTTTGTCGCGTTTTCCGAACGGAGGTAGGGCAGAACCTTGAGTGTAGGAGAGGATGAGATAAAAAAGTGACCCGCTGGTCACTTTGGTTATGACGCAAACGTTGGCGTTTGTGATTGTTTGGTGACGGGGAGTTGGTTCGCGAGGTGTTCGCTTGGGTTTTGCAGCGCCGCCGATATCGAGCGCCGCCCGCGCGGCGCTTCGCGGGACAAGCCCGCTCCCACATTTGTTGCAACGTGCCTATGTCTGTCAGGCCATGGTTGCTCGCCTTTGGCGCACCGCGGAATATCGTGGTGCGCCCTGGCGCCAACACAAAAATCGCGCCGGGCCCACAAGGCTGACAACCATGGCCTATCAGACATAGGCACGTTGCAACAAATGTGGGAGCGGGCTTGTCCCGCGAAGCGCCGCGCGGGCGGCGCTCGATTTACGCGGCGCTGCACCTCTCCAGCGCACCCCTCCAAAACCCACCCCTCAAAACCGCCGAGTAGTGGTCACCTCTTCCATCACCCGCGGCACCACCCGAAACGGCATGGACATATGATCCTCCCCCGGCTCGACCTGGAAATCACTGCGCAGCCCATACTGCGACAACCCCTCAAGCCGATGCTGCAGCGCGCGGGCATCCTGGATTTCCTGGGGCATCTCGCGATCGCCCACCAGCAGCGTCAGGCTGCTGTGGGTCAGGTCCACCTTGCCGTCGATGGCGCGTTGGGCAAAAGCCCGCTCCGGCGCCAGAAGATAGCGGTCGTGCCACCACAGGCTAGGGCTGATGGCAATCACATGCTGGAACAACTGTGGCCGGGTGAACAGGGTATACACCCCGAACATGCCGCCAAACGAATGCCCGACCAGGCTGCGCTGGTCCTGGTCGACCTTGAAGCGCTCGTTGACCTTGGGCATCAGGCGCTTCTCGATGAAATCGAGGAACAGGTCCTGGCCACCCTGCGGCGGCGTGTTGCGCTCAGGCGGCTGCGGTGGCGACAGGTCGAAAGCCCGGCGTTCGAAGTCCAATGGGGTGTCGCTGGGGTAGCCGATGGCGACCAGGATCACACCCTTCCAGCGCTCCTGCGCCCGTTTGGCGGCATGGAACGCCGGGAAATAGGCGTTGCCGTCGAGCAGGTAGATCACCGGGTAACCGCCGGTCCAAGGCACATCGCCCTCCGGCAGGCTGACCATGATCCGATAATCGCGGCCCTCGGCGCTTTTCATCAGCCACTGTTCGGTACCGTCCAGCGGCACTGGGTCGGCGTGGGCGAGGGCGGCGAGCAGCAAGGCGAAAAGCCCGGTCGACAGGCGGCGTAGAGTCATCATCGAAAATCCCGGCAAGAATGAGCACGCGCGCACCATAGTCGCGAATCGTTCTCAGTTCAAATTTATTGCTGCAGGGGTGATGCCGGGGCGGCTATGTGGGAGCCAGGACAGCTCCCACGAAGGAGGGTCGAAGCTTACAGGCTGAGGGACTTGTCGTCGGAACGCTTTTGTTCGAGCAGCATGTTCAGCTGGGCGACCTGCAGGCGCAACTGGTCACGCTCGTCCTTCAACTGGCGCAACTCATCGCGACGCACGGAGACGTAAAGGGTCTGGGCTGGAGTGGCAGGCATGTAGGTACCCATGAGTACACCTCGCGGTTTTGGCTGGTGACAATTGAAGCTTAGACGCTCCACGCGGCGCGCATTGTGAATTCTTTCCAAGGCGATGGGAACTTTTTTGTTTATGGTTGTCGCGCCGTTCGTCGCTGAACCCTCGGACGGTACGCTGGACTAACCTGACAATCTGAACTGTGTTGTCATCCAATTTCGTCATAGGGGAGCATCGGCTCATGCAACTGGGAATCGTCGGGCTGGGCCGCATGGGCGGCAATATCGCAAGGCGCCTGATGCGCGCCGGCCACCGCACCGTGGTGCACGACCGCAGCCGCGACGCGGTGACGGCGCTGGAGGGCGAGGGCGCCCAGGGCGCGCACGACCTGGGTGCCCTGGTACAGAAACTCAAGGCGCCGCGCGCGGTGTGGGTAATGCTGCCGGCGGGCGAGCCGACCGAGCAGACCATCGCGCAACTGGCCGAACTGCTGGAGCCGGGCGATGCGATCATCGATGGCGGCAACACCTTCTACAAGGACGATGTGCGCCGAGCCAGCGAACTGTCCAAGCGTGGCCTGCACTACCTGGATGTCGGCACCTCGGGTGGGGTGTGGGGCCTGGAGCGGGGCTATTGCATGATGATCGGCGGCGAAAAGGACGTGTTCGAACGCCTCGAGCCATTGTTCAAGACCCTGGCCCCCGGTGTTGGCGACATTCCTCGCACCCATGGCCGCGAAGGCGAGCACCAGCGCGCCGAGCACGGCTACATCCATGCCGGTCCGCCCGGTGCCGGGCACTATGTGAAGATGGTGCACAACGGTATCGAGTATGGCCTGATGCAGGCCTACGCCGAAGGCTTCGACCTGCTGCGCAGCAAAGGTGGCGAGGAACTGCCGGAAGACCAGCGCTTCGACCTCAACGTGGCCGAAATCGCTGAAGTCTGGCGCCGTGGCAGCGTGGTCACCTCGTGGTTGCTCGACCTCACCGCCGATGCGTTGGTGGCCGACCCGCAGTTGTCGCAGTTCAGTGGCTCGGTGTCCGACAGCGGCGAAGGGCGCTGGACCATCGATGCGGCAGTCGAGCAGGCCGTGCCGGTGCCGGTATTGTCCAGCGCGCTGTTCGCCCGCTTCCGCTCGCGCCAGCAGCAGGGCACCTACGGTGACAAGGTGTTGTCGGCCATGCGCCTGGGCTTTGGAGGACACGTCGAGAAGAAACCCGAATGATTCCACAGAAGCCTCCAGCCGCGCCGCCGTGCACGCTGTTCCTGTTCGGCGCCAGCGGCGACCTGGTCAAGCGCCTGCTGATGCCGGCGCTCTACAACCTCAGCCGCGATGGGCTGCTGGACCGCAACCTGCGTATCGTCGGCGTCGATCACAATGCGTTGGGCCGCGAGGGTTTCGTCGAGCACTTGTACGGCTTCATGCGCGAGCGTGACCAGGGTGGCGACTGCGCCGGCAAGTGCCTGGACGAAAAACGCTGGGCGCGCCTGGCCAAGCGCCTGGACTACCAGACCGGCGATTTCCTCGACCCCGCGACCTATGCCGCCCTCGCCAGGCGCATCGAAGCCACCCGCCATGGCAACGCGATCTTCTACCTGGCCACCGCGCCGCGCTTCTTCCCCGAAGTGGCCCAGCAGTTGGGCCAGGCGGGCCTGCTCGATGAGTCCGCTGGCGGCTTTCGCCGGGTGGTGGTGGAAAAGCCGTTTGGCACCGACCTGGCCAGCGCCGAGGCGCTCAATGCCTGTCTGCTGAACGTCATGGGCGAGCGGCAGATCTACCGCATCGACCATTACCTGGGCAAGGAAACGGTGCAGAACATCCTGGTCAGCCGGTTCTCCAATGGCCTGTTCGAGTCGTTCTGGAACAACCACTACATCGACCACGTGCAGATCACCGCTGCCGAAACCGTCGGCGTCGAGACCCGCGGTGCGTTCTACGACAGCACCGGCGCGCTGCGTGACATGGTGCCCAACCATCTGTTCCAGTTGCTGGCGATGGTCGCCATGGAGCCACCGGCAGCCTTCGCCGCCGATGCCGTGCGCAGTGAAAAGGCCAAGGTGATTGGCGCCGTGCGTCCCTGGTCGCAAGCCTTGGCCCTGAAAAACTCCGTACGCGGCCAGTACAGCGCCGGCAAGCAGGGGCGCAAGCGCCTGCCCGGTTACCGTCAGGAACCCAAAGTAGCCGCCGACAGCCAGACCGAAACCTATGTGGCGATCAAGGTGATGATCGACAACTGGCGCTGGGCCGGGGTGCCGTTCTACCTGCGCACCGGCAAGCGCATGAGCGTGCGCGACACCGAGATCGTCATCTGCTTCAAGCCGGCGCCCTATGCGCAGTTCCGCCAGTCGGCGCTGGAGCGGCCCAAGCCCAACTACCTGAGGATTCAGATCCAGCCCGACGAAGGCATGGCCTTCGCCCTGCAGGCCAAGCGCCCAGGGCCCGAGCTGGTGGTGGAAAACGTCGAGCTGGGGTTCGCCTACAAGGACTACTTCAACATGACCCCGGCCACCGGCTACGAGACGCTGATCTACGACTGCCTGACCGGCGACCAGACCTTGTTCCAGCGGGCCGACAATATCGAGAACGGCTGGCGTGCGGTGCAGCCGTTTCTCGACGCCTGGGCCAAGGACAGCGAAGTGCATCAATACCCCGCCGGCCAGGACGGGCCCAAGGCAGCCGACGACCTTCTGGCTAAGGACAAGCGCGAGTGGCAACCATTGGGCCGCAAACGAACATGACCCTGGCGCGCCTGCTGTAGGCGCCGGCTTGCCGGCGATGAAACCGGTACCGGCGGCAACGATCCAACCAAGGAGACCCGATGCCCGCCCCAATCGAAGACTACGCCCTGCTCGGAAACTGCCGCAGCGCCGCCCTGGTCAGCCGCGACGGCTCCCTCGACTGGCTGTGCCTACCGCGCTTCGACGCGCCTGCGGTATTCGCAGCGCTGCTGGGCAACGAGGAAAATGGCCGCTGGCGCCTGGCCCCCAGCGACCCCATCGACAGCAGCTCACGCCGCTACCTGGACGACACCCTGGTGCTGGAAACCACCTGGACCACCGCCAGCGGCCGCGCCCGGGTGCTCGACCTGATGCCGCTGGGCGAGGTCAATTCGGTGGTGCGCATCGTCGAGGGCCTGGCCGGCGAAACCAACTTCGAGATGGACCTGGTGCTGCGCTTCGACTACGGCCGCACCGTGCCCTGGGTGGAAAAGCTCGACCCGCTCACCCTCAGCGCCGTTGCCGGCCCCGACCGCCTGTTGCTGTGCAGCACGGTGGCGGCCCATGGCCGCGATCATCACACCGTCGCACGCTTTCGCGTAGGTGCCGGTGAGCGCCAGGTGTTCAGCCTGCGCCATCAGCCGTCACATCTGCCGGTGCAGCCAGATTGCGACATCGAGCGCGCGCTGGAGCAGACCATCGCCCAATGGCAGGCCTTCGCCGCCCGTTGCCCGGATGTCGGGCCATACAGTGACAGGGTGCGGCGCTCGTTGCTGACCCTCAAGGCCATGACCTACGCACCCACCGGGGGCATCGTCGCCGCCGTGACCACTTCGTTGCCCGAGCGAGTGGGTGGCGAACGCAACTGGGACTACCGCTTCTGCTGGCTGCGCGACGCCACCATGACCTTGCTGGCCTTCATGAACCTGGGTTACTTCGACGAAGCCCAGGCCTGGCGCGAATGGCTGCTGCGTTCGGTGGCCGGCAACCCTGAGCAGATGCAGATCATGTATGGCCTGGCCGGGGAGCGCGACCTGCAGGAGTTCGACCTGCCCTGGTTGGCCGGCTACGAGCATTCGCAACCGGTGCGCGTGGGGGACGCCGCTGCCCAGCAGTTGCAACTGGACATCTTCGGTGAACTGGCCGACGCCATGAGCCAGGCGATCAGGGGCGGCCTGCCGCGCCATCCTCGCAGTGCGGCGATCGCCCGGTTGATCCTGCCGTATCTGGAGGGCATCTGGCGCGAGCCGGACGAAGGCATCTGGGAGGTGCGCGGGGGCCGCCAGCAATTCGTGCATTCGAAAGTCATGGCCTGGGTCGCCTTCGATCGTGCTGCAGGCCTGGCCGAAACCACCGAAGAGGACCGCGAGCGAGGGCGGCACTACCGCCAGGTGGCTGAGCAGATCCACCATGAAGTCTGTAGCCAGGGGCTGGATGCCAGCGGCCGGTTTTTCGTGCAGGCCTATGGCTCGGAAGAAATCGACGCCAGTTTGTTGCAGATCGCCCTGACCGGCTTCCTGCCGGCGGACGACCCGCGCTTCGTGCAAACCTTGGCGCAGATCGAGCGGCGGCTGCTGAAGAACGGCCTGTTGCTGCGCTACGACAGCGACAGTTGCAGCGATGGCCTCACCCCAGGCGAAGGCACCTTCCTGGTCTGTTCGTTCTGGCTGGCGGATGTCTACGTGCTGCTCGGCCGGCAGGCCGAGGCCCAGGCGTTGTACGAGCGGTTGCTGGCGCTGTGCAACGACGTGGGGCTATTGGCCGAGCAGTACGATCCAGCCGGAAAGCGGATGCTGGGGAACTATCCCCAGGCGTTCAGCCATATCGGCATCATCAACACGGCGTTGAACCTGCACCGAGCGCAGTGCCCCGTGCGTGATCGGGCAAGCTCCGGCCGAGCCGACTAACCCTGGGCCGCGACCAGGTGACCGTCGCGGTCCAGATGATAGCGCTGCAGGTCCCGGGCCAGGGTCAGGCAGCCTTGGTAATGCGCCAGCGCTTCCTGGCGAATGTCGTCCAGGCACGGGCTGCGACTCGGATCGCCCTGGTAGCGGGCGCTGAAGTGGGTCAGCACCAGGTTGCGTACGCCGACGGCTTCGGCGAAACGTGCCACCTGGGCCTGTGCTGTGGCCCCAGGTCAGGCCGGAGCGCTCGACGACCGGCTCGGTGAAGGTGGCCTCGTGCACCAGCACGTCCACACCCTGGGCGACCTCGGCGAGCAGTTCCGGGCGGTCGTTGTCGCCACAGACGATCACCCGTCGCGGCGGACGTGAGGCGCGCAGGTAGTGCTCAGCGTGCAAGGTTCGGTCTTCGTGAGTCACGCTCAGCCCCCGGGCCAGTTCACCCCAGAGCGGCCCACGCGGTACACGGTCGGCCTCCAGGCGCTGGATATCCAGGCGCGGTTCCGGGTTCAGCTCGGTGAACACGTAGCCGACGCTGGGCACCCGGTGCGACAGCTGCACGATCTGCACCTGCAGCGCCGCATTACGCCAGCCGGCGAAGCCCTCCACCGCGTGCAGGTGCAGCTCGAACGGCAGGTGGGTGTCGCTTGCCGTGAGGCTCAGCCGCAGCCATTCATGCAAGGCAGCGGGCAGGATCAAGTCGAGCGGCTCGCTGCGCCCGGCCACCCCGGCGCTGGCCAGTAGCCCCGGTAGGCCGAAGCAGTGGTCGCCGTGCACATGGGTGATGAAGATGCCGGCCAGATCGCGCAGCGACAGCGGCGAATGCAACAAACGATGCTGGGTGCCTTCGCCGCAATCGACCAGGTACCAGCGGCGCCCGCTGGCCTCGATGACGGCGGTGGCGCTGACATTGCGGGCCTTGGTGGGCACGCCGGCCGACGTGCCCAGGAACTGCAGGTCCATGAGAGGATTCCTTGGCGCATGAAGGGGGCATTGTAAGCCAATGGCCCCTCAGGGGCTCACTGCTGGCGCCAGATCAACTTGCTGGTGTCGTAGCCTTGTTGACGGGCGATGTCCAGCAGTTGTTGGCGGGTCTGGTCGCTGACCGCCTCGGTGCGCGACAGCAGCCACAGGTATTCGCGGTTGGGGTGACCGACCAGCGCCACGCGATAGTCCGCATCATGGTACAGCACCCAATACTCGCCCTTGGTCAGGTTAGGCGCCAGGCGGCTGAACCAGTTGTCGAAGCGTACCCAGAGCTTGTCGGTCTTGCCGGCTTGCTGGGCCTCGGCGGTGCCGTGCGCCGCGTTGGTCTGGCCGTCCTTCTCCTTGCAGACGTTGGTCACATCGATACGCCCATCTTCGCGCAGGGCGTAGTGCGCTTGGGACTGCACGCAGTTGCGCTGGAAGAACATCGGCAGCCGCGCCAGCTCGTACCAGGTGCCCTGGTAGCGTTCGAGGTCGACCTGCTGGGTCGCTGGCGGGTTGTGGTCATCGGCCGAGCCTGCGCAACCGGCCAGTGCCAGGGTCATGCAGGACAGAAGCAGAGCAGTGCGCAGTGCCATGATGAAGCTCCTTGAAGGCAGGGTTCTCGTGAGGTTCGACCGCGCACGGCCGGCAAAAGTGCGGCTGCCGTTTACAGCCAGTAGGTCACCGCCCACCAGCCCAGCCCGCCCATCACCAGGGTATACGGCAGGGCCATCCACACCATGCGCCCGTACGACAACCGCACCAGCGGCGCGATCGCCGAGGTCAGCAGGAACAGGAACGCCGCCTGGCCATTGGGCGTGGCCACGCTGGGCAGGTTGGTACCGGTGTTGATCGCCACTGCCAGGGTTTCGAAATGCGCCTGGGTCATGCCGCCCTCGAGGAAGGCGCGCTTGACCTCGGTGATGTAGATGGTGGCGACGAACACGTTGTCGCTGATGGCCGACAGCAGGCCGTTGGCCAGGTACAACATGCCCGGTTGCTGCTCGCTCGGCAGGGACAGCACCCAGTGGATCAGCGGGCTGAACAGTTGCTGCTGATGGATCACCGCCACCACCGCGAAAAACACCACGAGCAGTGCGGTGAACGGCATGGCGTCCTGGAAGGCGCGGCCCAGGCGGTGCTCGTCGGTGATTCCGGTGAAGGCGGTAATCAGTACGATGACCATCAGGCCGATCAGGCCCACTTCGGCCACATGCAGGCCCAGGCAAACGATCAGGATCACTGCCGCCAGGCCCTGCACCCACAACGCCAGGCGCTGCGCCTGCGTACGCGCCGCATCGTCCTCGGCCGCACAACCTGCCAGCACCTGTCGCACCGTCTCCGGCAGCCGCGCGCCGTAGCCAAACAGGGCAAAGCGCTCCAGCAGCACGCAGGTAGTCAGGCCGGCAGCCAGCACCGGCAACGACACCGGCGCCACCTTGAAGAAGAAATCGGCGAAGTGCCAACCCATCTCATGACCGATCAGCAAGTTTTGCGGCTCGCCTACCAGGGTGCAGACTCCACCCAATGCAGTGCCGACGGCACCGTGCATGAGCAGGCTGCGCAAGAAAGCGCGGAACTGGTCGAGGTCCTCACGTTGCAGCGCCGGGATGCCATGGTCGCTGTCCAGGGCGCTGTCCTCGCGTGGGTTGGCGCCCGATGCGACGCGGTGGTACACCGCATAGAAGCCTACCGCGGCGCTGATGATCACCGCGGTCACGGTCAGCGCATCGAGAAACGCCGACAGGAATGCCGACAGCACGCAGAACAACAGCGCCAGCGCCGCCTTGCTGCGCACCCCGAGCAGTATTCGCGAAAACACGAACAGCAGCAGTTCCTTCATGAAGTGGATACCGGCGACCATGAACATCAGCAGCAGGATCACCGGGAAATTGTGCTGCAGTTCCTCGTACAGCGCCTGCGGCGAGGTCATCTCCAGCAGCAGTGCTTCGATCAGCAGCAGGCCGCCGGGCATCAGCGGGTAGCACTTGAGCGCCATGCCCAGGCAGAAGATGAACTCGATCACCAGCGCCCAGCCCGCAGCCACCGGGCCGACGCCCGTGAGCAACAATGGGTTGAGTATCAGGAACAGGACGATGAGCGCCTTGTACCAGCGGGGCGACTGACCCAGGAATCCTTGGGCCAGGGCGCCAGGCAGGGAGGGGGACATGAAGTTGTATCCTTATGATTCAGCGTTGCCGCACGGTGCCCGATCGCCTGGCCTTAGGCAAGGCTGGCAGTCCCGTTTTTGGCACAAGCGCGGCCTGCCGGCTGGGTTAACATCCCCTGCAGACCATCTTCCCCACAGGAGTGCCGCCCGTGTCCGACTACAGTGCGTTCAAGGTAGAGCTGATCGACAACATCGCCCATGTGCAGATCAACCGCCCGGACAAGATCAATTCGATGAACGCTGCCTTCTGGGAGGAGATCGTCGCCATCTTCCAGTGGGTCGACGATACCGATGCGGTCCGCGCCGTGGTGCTCAGCGGTGCCGGCAAGCATTTCTCTTCGGGCATCGACCTGGCGATGCTGGCCTCCCTGGCCGGGCAGATGGGCAAGGACGTGGGCCGTAACGCGCGCCTGCTGCGCAGTACCATCCTGCGCCTGCAGGCGTCGTTCACCGCGGTGGACAAGTGCCGCAAGCCGGTGCTTGCAGCCATCCAGGGTCATTGCATCGGTGGCGCCATCGACCTCGTCTCGGCCTGCGACATGCGCTACTGCAGCAGCGATGCGCAGTTCTCGATCAAGGAAGTCGACATGGGCATGGCCGCCGATGTCGGTACCTTGCAACGTTTGCCACGTATCATCGGCGACGGCATGATGCGGGAGCTGGCCTTCACCGGTCGCCAGGTGGCAGCCGACGAGGCCTTGCGCATCGGCCTGGTCAACCGGGTCTATGATGATCAGGCCGCGCTGCTCGATGGGGTCTTTGCCATCGCTCGCGAGATTGCCGCAAAATCACCGATTGCCGTGGCCGGCACCAAGCAGATGCTCAGCTACATGCGTGACCATCGCATCGACGATGGCCTGGATTACATCGCCACCTGGAACGCCGCGATGCTGCAGTCCGAAGACCTGCGCGTGGCCGTGGCAGCGCACATGAGCAAACAGAAACCGACGTTCGCCGACTGACCGCGCGGCGGACGCGCAGTCAGGAAGCCGCTTTATGTCAGCACGTTGGACTACCGCAGTACTCGACCCGCAAACCCCCGGCGGCCTGGCCGTTGCCCGCAGCCCTGCGGGGTTCTTGGTGGGGGACGAGGGCGCGCTGTTCCCGCGCGACTGGCTCAAGGGCAGGGACCTGGACGTGGTGTGCGAGCACGGCATCGGCCATTTCGACGGCGAGCCGGTGTTCCTGCTCGAGCTGCGCGCTGGCGCCGAGGTGCCGGGCTGCAGCTGGCGTGGGCTGCGTACGTTCATGCTCGAAGGCGACTTCGACACCTATAAAGTGCTGGGCTATGCCGCGCAGATCGGCACCTGGGCACGCGAGCACCGCTTCTGTGGCAGTTGCGGCCAGGCCATGAGCCAGATCCATTGGGAGCGGGCAATGTATTGCCAGCCCTGCGACCTGCGCAGCTACCCGCGCATCTCACCGAGCATGATCGTGCTGATCACCCGTGGCGACGAGATCCTCCTGGCCCGGTCGCCACGCTTCGTCACGGGTGTGTACAGCACCCTGGCGGGGTTCGCAGAGCCCGGCGAGTCCGCCGAGGACTGCCTGGTGCGCGAGGTGCGCGAAGAAGTGGCGGTCGAGGTGCGCAACATACAGTACGTCGGCAGCCAATGCTGGCCGTTCCCGCATTCGATGATGCTGGGCTTTCATGCCGAATATGCCGGTGGCGAGATCGTCATGCAGCCGGACGAGATCGAGGATGCCAGGTGGTTCAACGTGCGTGAACTGCCGCCGTTGCCGGCGGGGCGCTCTATCGCGCGCTACCTGATCGACCTTTACGTCGCGCGTCGCCTGGGCCAACCGGAGCCGCAGTTGCCGCGCTAGCCAAGCGCCATGCCTGATATTTCTGCCAGTAGGAAGCTTGCCTCACCCTGCCTAGAATCCGCTCTGGACAAGGCAGAGACCGTGATCCACACGGCGAGGAGGTTGCATGGTCATCGACCCACTGGTAGTGCGCGAGGCGCTGCAGGTCGAACGCAGGATCGATGCGCAGAAAGCGCAGGATGCACCGCGCGGGGCGTCCTGCGTGCAAGTGCTCGAAGGCACCGCGTCGGTCATCGTCACCGCGCCCTATGCAACCGAGACCTTGCGCGAAGGGCGCTATCGCGTGTCGGACGGGGCGGGCACCGCAGCCCTGGCGCACATGCTCCACAGCCTGTGCGGCGTGACTGCGATCTACACCCAGTACCGCAACCGGTCGGACCCAGGGCACGACGACGATGACGACTTCAAGGCGTTGCTGGCCTGGCTGATCGCGCTGCGCCGGCCAGCGCTGTTGCTCGATCTGCAGGCCAGTCACGATTTACGGCCGTATGACGTCGACCTGAGGACCCAAAACGGTGCCTCCCTGCACGGACGGGAGATGCTCAGGGAGGCCTTGATCGGAGAATTGCACGAGCAAGGTATTCCGGCGCTTTCGGACAATCACCTGGACGCCAGCCGCAGCGACGCCATAACCCGTTTAGCCTCGGCCCACGGTGTGCCGTCGATTCAGCTGCAAGTCAGTAGCACCTGGCTGCGGCCATCCGAGGATGGGCCGATGGCCAAGCGCTTTGCCCAGTTGCTACAGGCTTTGTGCCGCTACGTGCAACGGGTCGACGAAAGCCCACGGGCACCTCGTGAGGCGTGGCATTAGGCCTGGCCGAACCAATGCTGCCAGGCCAGGCGCACGGTCAGCGCCAGCACCACGGTGATGAACACCGGGCGGATGAACTTGCTGCCGCCGCTGATGGCCGTGCGTGCGCCGAAGAACGCCCCGACCATCACCGACAGGCCCATGCACAGGCCGACGATGTAGTCCACCTGGCCTGAGGCGATGAACACGGTGAGCGCGGCGATGTTGCTGACGAAGTTCATGCTGCGCGCCACGCCGCTGGCACGGACCAGGTCGATGGGGTAGAGCAGCAGTGTGCTGACCGTCCAGAACGCGCCGGTACCGGGCCCGCCACGCCATCGTAGAAGCCCAGGGTGAAGCCCTGCGGTGCCTGCCACTTCTTCTTGATCGGGGCATCGGCATCCAGCGGCGCCTTGGGCGTGCCGCCGAACAGCAGGTAGAGACCGCAGGCGAAGACCACCACCGGCAGCATCTTGTTCAGCCATTCGGCAGGCAGGTAGTGCGCGACCACCGCGCCGATCAGCGCGCCGGCCAGGGTGCCGAACAGCGCCGGGCGCCATTGCGCCGGGTGGAACAGCTTGCGCTTGTAGTAGGTGAAGCCAGCGGTGGCCGAGCCGAAGGTCGAGCTGAGCTTGTTGGTGCCCAGCACCAGGTGCGGCGGCATGCCGGCGGTCAGCAGTGCGGGCGTGGTAAGCAGGCCGCCCCCGCCGGCGATGGCGTCGATGAAACCTGCCACGAAGGCGACCAGGGCGAGGATCAGTAAGGTAAGCGGTTCTACGGTGAGTTCGAAAGGCATGGGGTTCAGGAGGGCAGGAGGAGGGGGCGCGGCAAAGGGCCGGGCTGAAGCGCTACATGGTAATCCTGGGGCGGATGGGTTACCAGTACTGGCCGCATCGCCGGCATGCCGGCGATGCGGCCAGTACTATCAACTACGGATGAACGCCAGCAGGTCGGCGTTGATCACGTCGGCATGGGTGGTCGGCATGCCGTGCGGGTAGCCGGCATAGGTCTTCAGCGTGCCGTTGGGCAGCAGCTTGGCCGACAGCGGCCCTGAGTTCTCGTAGGGCACGATCTGGTCGGCATCGCCATGCATCACCAGCACCGGTTGGCTGATGCCCTTGAGGTCGTCGGTGAAATCGGTCTGCGAGAACGCGACAATACCGTCGTAATGGGCCTTGGCGCTACCGATCATGCCCTGGCGCCACCAGTTGCCGATCACGCCTTCCGAGGGCGTGGCGCCCGGCTTGTTGTAGCCGTAGAACGGCCCGCTGGGGACATCGCGGTAGAACTGCGCACGGTTGCTGGCGACCTGGGCTTGGAAGCCGTCGAACACCGACTTTGGCAGCCCGCCGGGGTTGCCCGGCGTCTGTACCATCAGCGGTGGCACCGCGGCGATCAGTACCGCCTTGGCCACCTTGTCGCCAGGGTAGCGGGCCATGTAGCGCACCACCTCGCCACCGCCGGTCGAATGCCCGACATGCACCGCACCCTGGATGCCCAGGTGCTCGACCACCGCCGCCACGTCATCGGCGTAGTGGTCCATGTCGTGGCCGTCCCAGACCTGGCTGGAACGCCCGTGGCCGCGGCGGTCGTGGGCCACCACGCGAAAACCCTGGCCGAGGAAGAACAGCATCTGCGCGTCCCAATCGTCGGCGCTCAATGGCCAGCCATGGTGGAAATGGATGACCTGCGCATCACGCGGGCCCCAATCTTTGTAGAAGATCTGCACCCCATCCTTCGTAGTCACGTAGCTCATGATCCTGCTCCTCTGTACAGGGGGTAGTGGCGACGAGCTATTGAGAATAGGAGGTATTTGGCAAATCGTGCGCGGCGCCATGACCGCGCGTCGCGTTTCGGTAATAGGATTTCAAGGTGTCGACGAACTCTTCTGCCAGTAGCGTTCGGGCCTGAGCCTGGGGCCAGATGACATAAGTGGGGAAGAGAATGTCTGGCTTGAACGGCTTGATCACGATGTCGCGATGGCGAAAGTCCCTGGCGACCAGCGGGTGGGCCAGGGTCACCCCCATCCCGAGCGCGACCATTTCACAACTGATCGCGCTGTATTGAGCCTCGACCGCCATCACCCGCTCGACCCCGGCCTGCTCGAAAAGGCCATCGACCTGGGCACGGGTGCCGTCACCATGGCACAGGGAAATAAAGGGTTGGCCTTCGAGGTCGGCGAAGGTGATATGCGCACGTTCGGCAAGCGGGTGAGCCCGGGGCAGGACGCACACGGCGGCCACTTGCGCGAGCAACTCGACCTGATGGCTGCTGACGTCGCCGGGGTGCACGACGATGCCGATGTCGCAGAACTGCGACTTCACCCATTGCTCGACCGTCGGCGAGGAGTTGACGTGCAGCGACACCGTCAACTCCGGGCGCGAGGCGATGAACGCCTTGAGCACCGCCGGCAGCACGCTCAGGCCGGTGGAGGGCACGCCTGCCACACGCAAGCGCCCGGTGCCCAGGTTGCGGATGTTCTTCGCCGAGTGCTTGAGGCTGTCCAGGCCAACATAGGCCCGCTCCACTTCGTGAAAGAACGCCTGGCCCTCCTGGGTCGGGATCAGGCGTACGCCGGCACGCTTGAACAAGGTCAGGCCCGTGCTCAGCTCCAGTTGCGAGATGAGCCGGCTGACATTGGGTTGCGAGGTATACAGCGCTTCGGCCGCGGCGGTCATCGAGCCGAGGCGCATGACACTGCGAAATGCCTCTATCTGCCTGAGGTTCATGGTCACCCTTGCATATCAAATATGAATAGCTAACCCGGATACTGTGATTTGACCCTATGGATGGTGCCTCGTAATACTCCAGTACAGCAATACAGCGCACGCCAAGATGCGCCATCCCGGGATGTTCGCCCGGGAACATGCAGCCCGCTGCATGGCTTCGATTGACGCCGAAGCAACTGACGCATTGTTCGATCTGCCCCATGCACTTCGGAGATAGTCTGTGAATAACTATAAAACGCACCTCGCAACGCCGTCATTGCACCCGCTCACCCGTCTCGCCCACGCTGTCGCCCTGGCTTTCGTCGGGCTCGGCAGCGCCATGGCCCATGCGCAGCCAACGCTGTACGTGGCGGGTGTCGGGGTTCCACCGAACAGATGTACAAGACCAAGGTCATTCCCACATTCGAGAAGGAGCACGACGTCAAGGTGGTCTACGTCGCCGGCAACTCGACCGAGACCCTGGCCAAGCTCCAGGCGCAGAAAGGCCGCCAGCAGATCAACGTGGCGCTGATGGACGATGGGCCGATGTACCAGGCGCTGCAGATGGGCCTGTGCGAGAAGCTTGACGACGCCCCGGTCTACAAGGACCTCTATCCGCTGGCACGGATCAGCCCGCAGGCGACCGGTGTCGGCGTGGTCGCCACCGGCATCGGCTACAACGAGGAAGCCTTCAAGAAGCGCGGCTGGACGCCACCGGACTCCTGGGAAAACCTCACCGACCCACGCTACAGGCAATTGCTCGGCATGCCGCCGGTGACCAACACCTACGGCTTGCACACGCTGGTGGAAATGGCTCGCCTGCGCGGCGGTGGGGAGAAAGACATCGACCCAGGCTTCAAGGCGCTCAAGGACGAAATCGGCCCCAACGTCCTGGCCTGGGTGTCGGCGCCGGGTGAGATGGACGGCATGATGCAGAACGGCGACGTGGTCATGGCGGTGTATGGCAGCGGCCGCGCGGTGGCGTTGCAAGGCACCGGTTTCCCGCTCAAGTTCATCTACCCCAAGGAGGGCGCCGTCGCCCTGCAGATCGCCGCCTGCGCCGTCACCCCCAATGCGCAGCCCGAACTGTCGCAGTTGTTCATCCAGCACGTGCTGTCGCCCGAGGTGCAGGCCATCCAGGCGCAGCAGAACGGCTACGCGCCGGTCAACCAGACCGTCTCCCTCACGCCCGAGGTCGCTGCCCGCATGCCCTATGGTCCGGACAAGATCAACGCCTTGATCAAGGTCGACTGGGAGACGATCAATCAACAGCGCAGCGAGTGGACGACGCGCTGGAATCGCACGGTCGAGCGCTAGCGCCGCACCGTTCCCGACCCTTCCCGACCACTTTCTGGAGACGCAGGCCCGGCCTGCGTGGCAAGCCTATGGCATTTCTATCGCTCGAAGGTATCGTCAAGACCTATGGCAGCTTCCGCGCCATCGACGGGTTGAACCTGGAAGTCCGGCACGGCGAGTTCATTTCCTTGCTCGGACCCTCCGGCTGCGGCAAGACCACCACCTTGCAGTCCATCGCCGGCTTCGTGCAGCCAACCGAAGGACGCATCGTCCTGGACGGGCGCGACATCACCCATGTGCGTCCCGAACAGCGCGGCCTTGGCATCGTTTTTCAAAGCTATGCGCTGTTCCCGCACATGACCGTGGCGCAGAACATCAGCTTCGGTCTGGAGATGCGCGGCGTGGCCAAGGCCGAGCGCGGCAAGCGCATTACCGAAGCGCTCGACCTGGTGCGCCTTGCCGGGCTGGGGAGCGGTATCCCAAGGCGCTGTCCGGTGGCCAACGCCAGCGCGTGGCCATTGCCCGGGCGCTGGCGATCAGGCCGAACCTGCTATTGCTCGACGAACCGATGTCCAACCTCGATGCCAAGCTGCGCGAGGAGATGCACATCGAACTGCGGGCGATTCAGCGCGACCTGGGCATCACCACGATCCTGGTCACTCACGACCAGGTCGAGGCGATGACCATGAGCGACCGCATCGCCGTGATGCAGAGGGGCCGGATCGTGCAGATCGACACGCCTTTCGAGGCCTACGAACGCCCGCATTCGCCCTTCGCCTCGGCATTTCTGGGCAAGACCAACGCTTTCGCTGGCGCCGTGCAAACGCGCAATGCGCGCTGCTGCCATGTGCAGGTCAAGGACACGCTGCTGCACGTGCCCCACGAGGACCGCTCGCTGGGCGATGAGGTGAACGTCTACATCCGCCCGGAGAAGATCCGCCTGACCGAGGCGGGCAAGGGCCGCATGAACGGCCGGATCCGCTTGCGCGTGTTCCTCGGCAACCTGTGGCTGATCGCCGTGGAAAGCCACTTCGGCGTGGTCCACATGACCCAGCCCAACCTCGGCGCGCCACCGCCCGAGGAGCACAGCGAGGTCGGCCTGGACTGGTCCGACGACGATCTGCGGCTGCTGGACCGGGAGGTCGCCCATGGCCAGGTATGATGCCGAGCACGTCGGCGCCGCGCCGTGGATGCTCAGCGGCCCGGCGCTGCTGGTGTTCGTCGCGCTGCTGCTGGTACCGCTGCTGTTGACCGGGTTGCTTTCGCTCAACCTGTTCAGCGAGGCCGGCGAGGTCTTGCCCAGCTACAGCCTCGGCAACTACCTGGAGGTGTTCAAGGACGAGTACTTCCACGAGATCTTCCTGCGCACCGGCGCCATGGCGCTGGCGGTCACGGCCCTGTGCGTGCTGACCGGCGTGCCGGAGACCATCATCATCGCGCGCATGGCGCCGCGCTGGCGATCGTTGTTCCTGCTGGTGGTGCTGGGGCCGCTGCTGATCTCGGTGGTGGTGCGGACCCTGGGTTGGGCGATCCTGCTGGGCAACAACGGCCTGATCAACGACGCCTTGCAGGCCCTGGGCATCACCGAGCAACCGGTGCGGATGATGTTCACCCAGGTGGGCGTGATCATTGCGCTGACCCACGTGCTGGTGCCGTTCATGGTCATTGCCGTGTGGGCCACCTTGCAGCGCCTCGACCTGCAGGTCGAATGGGCCGGCCTGTCGCTCGGGGCATCGCGCGTGACCGTGTTCCGCCGCATCATCCTGCCGCAGATCATGCCCGGCATCCTGTCCGGCTCGATCATCGTCTTCGCCCTGGCTGCCTCGGCCTTCGCCACCCCCGCGATCATCGGCGGGCGGCGCCTGAAAGTGGTGGCGACAGCGGCCTACGACGAGTTCCTCGGGACACTCAACTGGCCCCTTGGCGCCGCCATCGCGATGCTTCTGCTGGTGGCCAACCTGGTCATCATCCTCGGTTGCAGCAAGCTGGCCGAGCGCCGCTTCAAGCAAGTCTTCGAGTAAGCCGCCATGCACAAGAACGGATTTTTCTCGCTGCTGTTCCACATCGCCTTCGTCACCTTCATCGCCGCCCCGCTGGTGGTGGTGATGGCCATGGCATTCACCGACAAGGGCTACCTGTCACTGCCGACCGATGGCTTGTCGTTGCGCTGGTTCCGCACGCTGCTGGAGAACCAGGAAATGCTCGACGCATTCTACCTGTCGCTCAAGCTCGGGCTGGTCTCGGCCACGCTGGCCACGCTGCTGGCGATACCTGCGGCGCTGGCGATCAGTCGCTATGCGTTTCCGGGGCGGGGCGCCATTACCGGGTTCCTGTTGTCACCGCTGATGATTCCGTCCGTGGTGCTGGGCATCGCGTTCCTGCGCTTCTTTTCGGTGGCGCAGATCGGCGGGTCGTTGTGGACGCTGGCCCTGACCCACGTGATCGTCGTGCTGCCTTATGCGCTGCGCCTGACCCTGGCATCGACCATCGGCCTCGAGCGCGACATCGAGCACGCCGCGCTGTCGCTCGGCGCACGCCGCTGGACGGCGTTCTACCGGGTGGTGCTGCCGCGCATCCGCACCGGCGTGATGGGCGGCTGGATGCTGGCGTTCATCCAGAGCTTCGACGAACTGACCATGACCGTTTTCGTTGCCACCCCCGGCACCACCACACTGCCGGTGGCCATGTACAACCAGATTTCCCAGACCATCGACCCGTTGATCACCGCCGTGTCGGCAGTGCTGATCGTCGGCACTGTTCTGCTGATGCTGGTCCTGGACCGGCTGGTCGGGCTCGACCGGGTGCTGATCGGAGAAGGCAAATGAACCAGGATCTGCAGCAGCAGGATGTGATCGTGATCGGCGGTGGCCTGGTGGGCATGGCCGTGGCCTATGGCCTGGCTTGCCGTGGCGCTGCGGTGCGGGTGCTGGACCAGGGCGATGATGCGTTTCGCGCATCGCGAGGCAACTTCGGCCTGGTCTGGGTCCAGGGCAAGGGCCATGACCTGCCCGAATACGCGCGCTGGACCCGCTCTTCGGCAACGCGCTGGCCAGCCTTCGCCCAGTCCCTGCTGGCCGACAGCGGTGTCGACGTGCACCTGCGTCAGCCCGGCGGCTTTCATATGTGTTTCAGCGACGAAGAGCTGCTGGAACGCCAGGCACGCTTGCAAACCCTGCAGCGAACCGTGGGCGACTACCCGTTCCAGATGCTCGATGCAGCTGAGCTCAAGGCCCGCTTGCCGTTGATTGGGCCAGCCGTGGTGGGCGCCAGCTACACGCCCCAGGACGGCCACGTGAATCCGCTGAAACTTCTGCGTGCCTTGCACACCGCGGCACAGGCCAAGGGTGTGGTGGTGCGCAGCGGGGTTCAGGTCGAGCGGATCGACAGTGCGCCTGGCGAGTTTCGCGTGGTCAGCCGCCAGGGACGCTTCGTCGCACCTCGCGTGGTGCTCGCGGCGGGGCTGGGCAATGCCATCCTGGCCCGGCACGTGGGCTTGCATGCCCCGGTGGCGCCGAACCGCGGCCAGGTGCTGATCAGCGAGCGGCTGCAGCCATTTCTCGATTACCCGACCATCAATGTCCGCCAGACCGACGAAGGCACCGTGCAGCTGGGCGACTCCATGGAGGAGGTTGGCTTCGACGACAGCACCAGCAGCGAGGTGCTCGCGGCGATCGCCCGACGCGGCATCGCGACCTTTCCGTTGCTGCGCGATGTGCGCCTGGTCCGGGCCTGGGGGGCATTGCGCGTGCTGAGCCCGGATGGTTATCCGATCTACCAGCAGTCGGCAAGCCACCCAGGCGCGTTCGTGGTCACCTGCCACAGCGGTGTGACCCTGGCCGCCGCCCATGCCTTGCGCATCGCGCCGTGGATCATGGGCGCGACCAGACCCGAAGAACTGCAGGCGTTCGCAGGCGAGCGCTTCCTCGAAGACAAGGTGTTTTCCCATGCTCACTGATCCACTGTTCAAACCCGTCATCAGCGAAGCCGGCACGCCGCGTTCGGTGAGCCTGAGCTTCAATGACCAACCCTTGAGCGTTCCCGCAGGCATGAGCGTGGCCGCCGCGATGCTGATGGCCGGGGTCCGGCGGTTTCGTGCCACGCCCGTCAGCGAATCGCCACGCGCTGCGTATTGCATGATGGGCGTGTGCTTCGAGTGCCTGGTGGAAATCGATGGCGTGCCCAATCGCCAGAGTTGCTTGATCGAAGTGCAGGAGGGCATGCGCATCCGCTCGCAAGAAGGTGCCCGCGACCTGATCTATCAACCGGCAAGCGTGCCGGCCGTGGAGGTGCAGCCATGAACCCTCGGAACGTCGATGTCGTGGTGATCGGAGCCGGCCCAGCCGGCATGGCGGCGGCTACCCGCATGGCCGACCTGGGCATGCAAGTGGTGTTGCTGGACGAGCAGGGCAGCGCGGGCGGGCAGATCTATCGCGGTATCACCCTGGCGCCGTTGTCGCGGCGCGATCTGCTGGCCCCGACTATGCCCAGGGCAACGCTTTGGCGCAGGCACTGGCGGCTTCGCGGGTGTGCGTCGAGCAGGGCGCGGCGGTATGGCAGGTGACCCGTGAGCACCAGGTCAGCTACCTGCAGGGCGGCAGCATGCGGACCCTGCAAGCCAGGGCGGTGGTACTGGCGACCGGTGCCATGGAAAGGCCGTTCCCGATCAGTGGTTGGACACTGCCGGGGGTGATGACCGCAGGCGCTGCGCAGATCCTCCTGAAAAGCGCGGGGCTGGCGCCAAGCGAGCCGGTGGTGCTGGCGGGCTGCGGACCACTGCTGTACCTGCTGGGCTGGCAGTACCTGCGCGCCGGGGTGCAGATCAAGGCACTGGTCGACACCACCCGCGCCGAGGACTACTGGCGGGCGCGCCGTCACCTGTTCGCCGCGTTGCGTGCCTGGCCCTACCTGCGCAAGGGCCTGGATTTGATGCGCAGCCTACGCAGTGCAGGCATCGCCCATTACAAAGGCGCCGAGCACCTGGCAATCGTGGGCGAGGAGGCGGCGCAAGCCCTGACGTTCACGGCGGCCGGCCAGGCGCGGCGCATCGATACGCGCTGCGTGCTGCTGCATCAGGGCGTGGTGCCGAACATCCAGTTCAGCCAGTCGCTGCGGGCAGGGCATGCCTGGGACGGCGAGCAGTTGTGTTTCCGCCCGGTCACCGACGGTTGGGGCGAACTCGATGTACCGGGTGTCTACGTCGCGGGCGATGGTGCTGGTATCGGTGGTGCCCAGGCGGCGGCGCTGCAGGGGCAACTCACGGCATTGGGCATCGCTGCCCGACTGGGCAAGCTCGAGGAGGCCGAACGAGACCGCCACGCCCAGCCGCTGCGCGACCAGTTGGACGCCAACCTGCGCATCCGGCCGTTTCTCGATGCGCTCTACCAGCCCAAGCCCGCCAACCGTATCCCCGCCGACGACGTGCTGGTGTGCCGCTGCGAGGAAATCACGGCCGGCCAGTTGCGAGGGTTCGTCGGCCTTGGTTGCACAGGGCCGAACCAGGCCAAGTCGTTCGGGCGCTGTGGCATGGGCCCGTGCCAGGGGCGCCTGTGCGGGCTGACGGTGACGGAAGTCATCGCCGATGCCCGCGGCGTTTCGGCGGCCGAGGTCGGCTACTACCGTATCCGTCCGCCCATCAAACCCATCACCTTGGGGGAGCTGGCCGGTGATTGAATCGACATCGCGCCAAGCCGACGTCCTGGTGATAGGCGGTGGCATCCATGGCCTGAGCACGGCGCTGCACCTGGCTCGGGCCGGGGTCAAGGTGACCCTGCTCGAGGCCGAGTACTGCGGGCGGCATGCCTCCGGAGTGAATGCCGGTGGTGTGCGGACGCTGGGCCGGCATATACCCGAGATCCCGTTGTCGTTGTCGTCGAGTGCGCTGTGGCATGAGTTGCCGGCGCTGTTGGGGGACGACGCCAGCTTCGTGCCCAGCGGGCAGCTCAAGGTGGCCGAGAACCTGGACGAACTGCAGGCGTGCCGGCAGCGGGTATTGCAGTTGCAAGCCCTGGGCTTTCACCACGAACAATTGCTCGACCAGCAGCAGGTGCGCGAACGGCTGCCGGCCATGGCCCGGCATGTGACCGGCGGTATCTGGGTCGAGGGCGACGGCTACGCGCAACCCTTCAAGGCCGTCACGGCATTTCGCCTGGCTGCGCAGAACGTGGGGGTCCACATCCATGAAGGCACGCCTGCACAAGGTATCGAGCAGGTCGGCAACCAGTGGCAGGTCAGCACCCCGGCAGGGCGCTTCTGCGCCGAACACCTGGTGGTCACGGCAGGTGCCTGGGCAGCGGACCTGGCAACCCAGGTGGGCGAAGCGGTGCCGCTGCACCCCGAGGGCCTGATGCTGATGGTCACCCACCGTGTCGCGCCGTTTTGCCAGCCCGTGCTGGGCGCCACTGGCCGGGCGCTGTCGTTCAAGCAGTTCGCCAATGGCACCCTGGTGATTGGCGGCAAGCTAATCGGCTCGCTGGACTTTCCCGCCCGCCACGGCGAAGTCGACATGGCCCGGTTGGGTACCAGCGCGCGCACCGTCACCGACCTGTTCCCGCATTTGCGCCACCTGGCCGTCAACCGCGTCTGGGCAGGCGTGGAAGCGTTCACCGCCGACGACCTGCCGGTGATCGGCAGCAGTCGCAAGGCGAGCAACCTGAGCTATTCCTTCGGCTTTTGCGGCAGTGGCTTCCAGATGGGCCCTGGCACCGGCAAACGCCTGGCCCAGCTCATCCTGGGCGAGCACTCCGACATAGACCTTGAGGCGTTCGCCATCGACCGATTCACCAGGGCCACGCCGGCCCCGATCATTCAACCCGCTCCATCCATCGTGCAACATTGAGGAGATTCCATGCTCGACATTACCCGTATCGAAACCAATCAGCGCATGAGCCGCGTGGTGCAGTGCAACGGCTTCACCTTCCTTGGCGGCCAGACCGCCACCGACCGCAGCCTGGACATCAAGGGCCAGACTGCGCAGGTGCTGGAAAAGATCGACAACTACCTGGCCAAGGCCGGCCTGGACAAGACCCGCATTCTTACCGCCCAGGTCTGGCTGTCGGACATCGCGGCCAATTTCGCCGGCATGAACGAGGTCTGGGATGCCTGGGCGCCGGAGGGGCATGCGCCAGCGCGGGCGACGGTCGAGTCGCGCCTGGCATCCCCCGATCTGCTGGTGGAGATCACCGTGGTCGCGGCGGGTTGATCGCGAGCGCGCTGTAACGGTTGTCATTGATGTGAACGAGGCCTTGGCAGGCTGTGCAAAGCAGGCTGCCAAGGCCTTTGTGTGTTAGGGCGGATTCGCTACTGGGAAAGTCCCCCCCTCTGACCGCTGGCTGATGTGCCAGAAAGGTTCTTCACGGGGTGTGGGGAGCTGGTTTGGTTTGGCAGTGAGGCTGGGAACGGTCCATTTTGTGTAGCGGCGCTACTGGCCCCTTCCGCCTTTACGGCGGGCAACTTTTTTCTTGGAAAAAGTTGCTCAAAACCGCTTGCTCCCACATACGGCCCCTACGCTGCGCTTCGGGGTTCCCTCGCTCCGGCGGCTTGCGGGCCCGCGCGGCCTACGACTTGCTCCGCAAGTCTACATCTCGCGCCTTCGGCTACGCCGAAGGGTGCTGCGCACCTGGCCCTCCAGCCGCCTACGCTCGGCCTCCTGAGGTCGCGGGTAGATCAAGATCAAAAGCCAGATCAAAAGCCAGAGCAACGGCAGGCGAATCGCTGCGCTCTCGCTTACCTTTACCTATCGCTTTGTGTTGCAGCGGATAGCGCGGTGTCTCTTTCGAAGATAACGCCAGTGCAGGCGCCGCCCCTAACTTCGCGACGTCAGGAGGCCGAGCGTAGGCGCCTGTAGGGCCAGGTGCGCAGCACCCTTCGGCGTAGCCGAAGGCGCGAGATGTAGACTTGCGGAGCAAGTCGTAGGCCGCGCGGGCCCGGAAGGCGCCGCAGCGAGGGGACCCGTAGCGAAGCGGAGGGCCGGATGCAGGAGCGTGTACGGGTCACCCTCATGGGTTACACAAAAGTTCGTTCACATAGGTGACAACACCTGAAGTCTTACATAACCATCATCGGCTTCTCGCTCATCGACCCTGCCGAGAATGATTGGGCCGAAAATAACATCCCACACCCCATCCCCGACCCGCTCCAGCCCAATGGTCTGGTGCTTGAGCACATAACCTACATAGATCCTCAAACCCCGGCGGTTGACGATGCCACTACAATCAGCTTGCAGGCTCTCGATATGACTGGGGTAAGTCATTTCGGGTAGTTGCTCCGGAAACGGGCGTGGCGAAGGCTGATAACAGGACGCCGGCGTTTTCTGCTTCAGCGCTTCGTGCAATCGCTCGTAATTGTAGTGTTGCCGAAAGCGGTCGAAGTGCCGCTGTTGAGCCTCCCAAGCCACTGCAGGCGGGGATGGAAGCGTACTTTTGAGTGTCCGGTGCATACGCTCGTGCCGACCATTTTGCTCCGGCCTGCCAGGCGCAATACGTTCAGGAATAATGCCCAGGCGCAGCCACCAAATGGACAGCTGGGAGAGGCCTGCGCGTCCTTTACTCGCAAACGGCACGCCGTTATCGGTTCGGATACGTTCAGGTAGCCCGTTTTCGCGAAAGACCTCAGCGAACACAGCCTGTGTCTCCAGGAAGTTCGTGTTGGCCATGCTGTGGCACGCAAGCAAGAAGCGACTGGCGTGATCCATGATCGTCAACGGATAGCACCAGACCCCTGCTCCTGTCAGAAACTGGCCTTTGTAGTCCGCAGTGAATAGCTGATTGGGCGACTCCGCTTTCTCCAATGGCTTGGGATAGACCGCTACACGCTGACGCAGGCGTCGCGGTTTGATCAGCTCGGCCTTCTTGAGGATGTTGTAGATCGTGGTCTTGGAGGGAGGCGCCTGGTCGGGAAAACGCGCCTGCAATGCTGCCTGGATCTTCTTGGGTCCAGGCTCCGTCTGGCCTTGACCACGCAGCTCGATGATGGCCTCGCGAACGGCGACGGGTACAACCCAGTCTTGTGTCAGCCGGCGACGATTGCGCTCCTCCAGGCCCGCCGGGCCCTCTTTCTCGTACCGCTCGACCCATTTGTATCCGGTCTTTCGACTGATCTCGTAGGCCTCGCAGAGGGCGCTGAAGCTAGGCGGACCCTGCAGGTAATCCGCGATGAAAAGCGTTTTCATGTCCATAGGTTTCAGCTCTCGCCAAGGCATGGTCAGATCCTCGAAAAACCGACCCTGCCAGTTAAAAACTGTTACCTATGTGCGTGAACTGATTTGTAACCCATGTGGGTGAGTCATACCAGCGAGCGGTTTTGCGTCCCTTTTTCCAAGAAAAAAGGGACCCGCCGTAAAGGCGGAAGGGGCCAGTAGCGCCGCTACACACAATGGATCAGCTCACGATCTAAATGCCAAGCCAAGCCAAGCCAAGCCAAGCCAAGCCAAGCCAACGCCCGGCCCCCACTAATCCGTGAGGAACCCCAAAACAAACGGCGGGCGTCATCGCCTACACCACTTGGTCGTCCCCTCTCAGCTTCGGCCTTGCACCTGTGACGGGTGTCCTTGTGGTTTCAACGCCCGCGTGGCCGCAGTACCTGGCGCCTTGTTGCCCTTGGCCAACTGCTGCGCTCGCTGCCCATTACCTACCGGCAACTGGTCGAACTCGTGCAGCCCGTTCTTGGCATAAGGGTCGCCGATCCAACGGGGCATGGCCACGAACTGCTCGCCCACCAGGCTCTTGCTAGGCTCGAAACCGTCGTAGCTCAGGCCGGCAAGGTCTGACAGGGTGTGAATCAGGTGCGAGCTGCTGTAGGGCCGCTGGCTGACCGCCTGCAAGTCCCGCGGGTGGGCCTGCTGCCAGCTCGGCGACGTCCAGACCAGGAACGGAATCGTGTACATCGGCCGGGTCGGCGCGCCCTCGTTGCGCCCCAGGCGGTCATGCTTGCCGCTGCTGTAGACCTCTTCGCCATGGTCGGACAAGTACACCAGGAAGCCGTTGGGCGTGGTCGCGGCGTAGTGCTTGATCAGGTTCGAGACCACCAGGTCGTTGTGCAGCACGGCATTGTCGTACGCGTTGTAGGTTTCCACCTGGTCGTCGGACAGGCTCGGCGGCACGCCTTGGCGGTCCTTGAACTGGGCAAGCTCTGCGGGATACCGGTAGCGGTAGTCCATGTGGGTGCCCAGCAGGTGGACGATGATCAACTTCTTCGGCGCAGGGTCGGCCAGCACCTTGTCGAACGGCGCCAGGACCACGTCATCGTACTGGCGGGCGTTCTGGTTGCGCTGGTTGTTCAGGTAGTACTGCTCGTCCGTCTGTTGCGAGAAGGTGGTGAGCATGGTGTTGCGCTTGGTCATCGTCTGCTGGTTGGTGATCCAGAAGGTCTTGTAGCCAGCCTGCTTCATCAGGTTGATCAGCGATGGCGAATCGAGGAAGCGGTCGGGGTGCTGTTCATCGCCAAAGGTGAGGATCTGCTGCATCACTTCGATGGTGTAAGGGCGCGGCGACACCACGTCCTGGAACACCGTGAGGTTGTGGTCGGCGGCGGCCAGGGCATCGAGGTTGGGCGTGGTCTGGCGTCCATACCCGTAGAGGTGCATGTGCTCGCGGGTGGTCGATTCGCCCAGCACCAGCACCAAGGTGCGCGGCGCCGCGCCGCTGCTGTCCTTGAGGTCGTTCAGCGGCGGCAGGGCGGCATTCTGGTCGAGCAGCTTCTGCATGTTGCCCAGTTGCTGGCGGTATTGCGCGTAGCCGACCGCCAACTGCCAGGGCACTGCCGGTTCCATGCGTTGCTGGACCTTCTCCAGGGCATCGGCGAAGTTACGCTCCTGGCCGACCATCTGCTTGTAGAACGGGTACACCAGGTTGGCCGCCACCAGCAGCACGGCCAGCGCCACACGCGGCAGCGCCGGCATGTGCAGGGCCGGACGCGGCGCCACAGCAGCACCGCCACCACGCTGTAGAGCAGCAGGGCCAGGCACAGCCCCAGGCTGAAGTACTGGCTGAAATACTCCCCGGCTTCGGCGCTGTTGGATTCAAACATCACGAAAATGACGCTCTGCGAGAACTCCTGGCGGTAGATGCCGAAGTAGCTCAGGCCCACCAGCGAGGCTGCCCACAGCACCAGGCCGATCAGCGCCGCCAGGCCACGGGTGAAGCGCGGCAGCAGCAGTGCCGGGGCCAGCCACAGGCTGCTGAGGAAGAAGGCGTCGCGAAAGCCGGCGAAGCCGCTGGTGCCACTGAACAGGATCAGCGCCTGGGTGACGCCAGAGAAGTACCAGAAGAACAGTAGCAGCCAGCCCAGGCCGGCCCAGTCCACCTTGCGGCGGGAAGGGGAGGAAGTCGACACGTTTTACCCATATCCAGAGGGCCGCGGTGGTGCGCAAAAAGGCGCTTGCGGCCGAGGGGGGCAAAGCTAGCAATCGAATTGTGATGAAACCGTCAAAAATGCGTACAGAGATCGTCTGCGTCGGCGCTTCAGAGTCGTCCGGCCAGGCGTTCCTGTACCAGGGCCTGCAGGGTCAGGCGCGTCTGCCCGAGCAGCACTTCGCGCACCGTCTCCATGCGCTGGCGATCGATGCTGTCCCAGCCCAGCACTCCCAGCACTTGGCGCCGCAGCACCCGGAACACCATGCCCTGGCTGTTGATCGCGAAGGTGCGGATGAGGGTGCGCTCATCGTCGGCAGGCAGCCCGGTGAGGCGTCCGACCACGGTGCTGGTGACGCGGCCGATGCGCCGGTGCAGGCGTTCGTCCATCAGTTGCGGGGTGCCCGGTGGGCCGAGGCCGGCCTGTTCGCGGGCCATGAACAGGCGCCAGTCGCGGGCCGACGGGCTGTCGTGAATGAAGGCGATGAAGCCGCCGATCAGCGTCAGGTAGACCTCGATCAACTGTTCGTCGCTGCACTGCGGCTCGGCCAGTACCTGTTCGACTTGTTCGACCGGCGCGGCCAGTTGTTCCCAGATGCGGTCGATGAGGTGCTCGACGCAGGCCAGGTAAACGCCTTCCTTGTTGTCGAAGTAGTACTGCAGGGCAGGTGCGTTGACGCCGGCATCGGTAGCGATTTCTCGGGTCGAGGCGCCTTCGAAGCCGCGCTCGCCAAACAGCCGCAAAGCGCTGTCGACGATGCGCGCGCGGGTTTCTTCGCCACGTTGATAGCCGCCTTCGGCAGTGGGTTTGTGTCGAGCCATGCGGGCACCTACTGACAATGATGTAGGAAAATATACCACTTGACATAAAGCTGCGGGAGATACATTTTTTTACAACTGGAATAATTTTGGAATCCCGTCGGCATGTCTTCCGAACGCCCCCTTGGTCAGCAAGACCATCTGCAACCTGCAAAGGCCCCTGACCTACCAGGCGAAAAACGCCGCAGCCCGAAAACCGTACTGCTCGGCCTGGGGGCGCTCGCCGCTCTGGCCGCGCTGGCGTGGGCCGGGCACTGGTACTGGGTGGGGCGCTTCATCGAAACCACCGACGATGCCTACCTGCAGGCCGACAGCATGACCGTCGCGCCCAAGGTCGGCGGCTACATCGCCGAGGTGCTGGTGGCCGATAACCAGCAGGTCGCCGCCGGCCAGGCGCTTGCCCGGCTGGACTATGGTAACTACCAGGCCGCAGCGGACCAATCGACCGCCACGGTCAAGGCGCGCCAGGCCGATGTCGCCCGCGCCGAAGCCGAACTCGCCCTGCAGGACGCCAGCATCGCCCAGGCCCAGGCGGAAGTGGCCGGGGCCGAGGCCGACCTGCGCCATGCCCGCGGCCAGGTCCAGCGTTACGCGCCGCTGGCCCGCTCTGGCGCCGAAACCGAAGAGCGCCTGGCCACCTTGAACAACGAACTGGCCCGCGACAGCGCCATGCTCACCGCCAAGCAGGCCGCGCTGCGCGCCGCGCAGGTGCGTGTCGGTACGCTCAAGGCGCAGTTGCAGCAGGCCCAGGCGCAACTGGCGGTGTCCCAGGCCAGCGCCCGCCAGTCGGACCTGGACCTGCAGGATACCGTGCTGACCAGCCCGATCGCCGGTCGCGTCGCCGATCGCAGCGTGCGGGTCGGCCAGTTCGCCCAGCCCGGCACTCGCTTGATGACCATCGTCCCGGTGCAGTCGCTGTACCTCACAGCCAACTTCAAGGAAACCCAGATTGGCGCCATGCGCCCGGGCAGACCGTCAGCGTGCATGTCGACGCCTTGCCGGGCCAGGCACTGAGTGGCCATGTGCAGAGCATTTCGCCAGGCACCGGTGCGCAGTTCGCGTTGCTGCCACCCTCCAACGCCACCGGCAACTTCACCAAGATCGTCCAGCGGGTGCCGGTGCGTATCGTCCTGGACATTCCCGAGGCCGTGCGCCCTGCGCTGGTGCCGGGCCTGTCGGTGACCGTCGACGTCGATACCCGCACCGGGCCGGACGCCAAGCATGGCTGAGGCGACCCTCACTGCAGGCGACGCCCCGGCCCGTGCCGGCAATGCCTCGCTGACCGACTGGATCGCCGTTGCCGCCGGCTCGCTCGGCGCCTTGCTGGCGACCCTGGACATTTCCATCACCAACTCGGCGCTGCCGCAGATCCAGGGCCAGATCGGCGCCACCGGTACCGAAGGCACCTGGATCAGCACCGGCTATTTGATGTCCGAGATCGTCATGATCCCGCTCGCCGCCTGGCTGACGCGGGTGTTCGGCCTGCGCCGGTTCCTGATGAGCATGGCCGTGCTGTTCACCCTGTTCTCGATGTACTGCGGCATGTCCGACAGCCTTGCCGGCATGATCGCCGGGCGCATCGGCCAGGGTTTTGCCGGCGGTGCGATGATCCCGACCGCGCAGACCATCATCCGCACCCGCCTGCCGCAACACCAGTTGCCCATCGGCATGAGCGTGTTCGGCCTGACCGTGCTGCTGGGGCCGTTGATGGGGCCGGTGGTGGGCGGTTGGCTGACCGAGAACGCCAGTTGGCGCTGGTGTTTCTTCCTCAACCTGCCGGTGAGTATCGCCCTGGTGACCTTGTTGTGGACGGGCCTGAAGCCCGACAAGCTCGACCTGCAGCAGTTTTTCAAAGCCGACTGGTTGGGCATCGTCGGGCTTGCCGTCGGCCTGAGTTCGCTGACTGTGGTGCTGGAGGAGGGGCAACGCGAACGCTGGTTCGAATCGCAGATGATCCTCTGGCTGACCGCGTTGATCGTGGTCGGCTTCGTGCTGATCGCCGTCGGCCAGTGGACAGCCAAGCGGCCGATCATTCGCCTGAGCCTGATGCGCAACGCCAACTACGCCAGCGTGATTTTGATCGTCTCGGTGGTGGGCGCAGGGATCTATGGCATTTCCTACCTGTTGCCGCAGTTTCTCGGCAACGTGTCGGGCTACAACGCCCAGCAGGCCGGTTCGATCATGTTGCTATCGGGGGTGCCGGCATTCTTGCTGATGCCGCTGCTGCCCAAGCTGCTGGCGCGCTATGAGGCACGCTGGTTGGTGAGCATCGGCCTGGCGCTGTTCTGCATCAGTTGCCTGCTCGACGTGGCGCTCACCGCTGACAGCGTCGGCCATGATTTCTCGGGTTCGCAGATCATTCGCGGGTTCGCCCAGATCCTGGCGATGATGCCGCTCAACCAGGCCTCGATGGCGGCGGTCAAGACCGACGAAGCCGGCGACGCAGCCGGCCTCTACAACATGGCGCGCAACCTCGGTGGCTCGATTGGCCTGGCGCTGATCGGGGTGCTGGTCGACCGCCGCGAGCATTACCACGATGCGGTGCTGCGTGAGTCGGTCAACGCCAACGCCACGCTGGTCCAGGACCAGATGGCCAGCCGCACCGCCGCGTTTTTCGCCCAGAGCGGCGACATGGTCCACGCGCAGATGCAATCGCTCGAACAACTGGCCCAGACCATCGCCCGCGAGGCGCTGGTGATGACCTATGGCGAAGCCTTCCTGTTGCTGGGCTTGGCCTTGCTGGCCTGCATTCCCCTGGCGCTGCTGCTGAAGTCGCGCAAATTGCAAGGTGCTGCACGATGATTCAAAAGACTCTGCTGGCCACCCTGGTGCTGGCCGCGATCACCGGCTGCACGGTGGGCCCCGATTATCAGGGCGCGCCCGAAGTCGCGGGCAAGAGCCTGGCGGCCAGCCGTTTGGCCCATGACGCCCGCACCGAGCCTGCCGCACCTGCCGTTGCGCAGTGGTGGCATGGCCTTGGCGATGCCCGGCTGGATGCGCTGGTGAGCCAGGCCCTGGCCGACAGCCCGACCCTGGCCGAAGCCCAGGCACGCCTGCGCCAGTCACGTGCCGGCCTTGCCAGCGAGCAGGCCGCCGGGCGCCCGAAAATGTCGGCCAATGCGACGATGTTGCGCATGCGCTCGCCAGATGTGTCGCAGTTCACCGGTGGCGAGGGCGGAGGAGGGCGTGGGCCTTTGAGCCTGTACCTGGCCGACTTCGACGCCAGCTGGGAAGTCGACCTGTTCGGCGGCACCCGGCGGGCCATCGAGGCGGCCGATGCCAGTGCTGGCGCCAGCGCCGCGCAGTTGGCCGATGCCCAGGTGCAATTGGCTGCCGAAGTGGTGCAGGCCTATGTCGACCTGCGCGACCGCCAGCAGCGCCTGGCCCTGGTCGATGCCTCGAGCGAGCTGGAGCAGCAGGTGCTGGAGTTGACCCGGCAGCGGCGCAGCCGTGGCGTGGCCAGCGAGTTGCAGCTCGAACAGGTGATCACCCAGGCCGACACCACGCGCTCCCAGCGCCTGCCGTTGCAGGCGCAGATCGTCGAGTCGCTCGACCAGTTGGCCCTGCTGTGTGGCCTTGAGCCAGGCGCGCTCGACGCTCGCCTGCAAGCGCCTGACGCGCTACCGAGCGTACCGGCCCAGGTGCCGTTGGTCGACCCTGCGGCGCTGCTCAAGGCGCGCCCGGACGTGCGCGCGGCGGAGCGTCAACTGGCCTCGGCCAATGCCCAGATCGGCGAGAAGACCGCGGACTGGTTTCCCAAACTGAGCCTGTATGGCGACCTGGGTTTCAGTGCCGGCGACCCGGGGCATCTGGCGCGCAAGGATAACGCCACCTGGCTGGTGGTGCCGCGCCTGACCTGGAACGCCCTGGACTTCGGCCGCGTCAAGGCTTCGGTGGAAGGTGCCGAGGCTGGGCGTGACGTGGCCTTGGCGCAGTATCGCCACACCGTGCTCGACGCGCTGCGCGATGCCGACAGCGCGCTGGCCCGATATGGCCATCAGCGGGAGAACGTGGTGCTGTTGCGCGGTATCCAGGCCAGTGCCGAGCGTGCTGCCGAGCTGACCCGCCAGCGCTATCGCGCCGGTACCGCCAGCACCCTGGATTGGCTGGACGCCGAGCGCACCCGCTTCGATGCCCAGCAGAACCGGGTGTCGGGGGATGCGCAGTTGTTGAGGGACTTTGCGGCGTTACACAAGTCATTGGGGCTGGGGTGGGAGGGGTAGCTGCGGGTGTCTGTGCGGGCCCCTTCGCGGGACAAGCCCGCTCCTACAGGTACCCCGCTGTTCTCAGGAACGGTGATACCCCTGTAGGAGCGGGCTTGTCCCGCGAAGAGGCCCGCACAGCCAAACCTCAACTGCCAGGATAAGCCTGCGCCTCTTCGAAGAAATAATCTTTCCAAGAGGCTGCCTGGTTCTTCAGCACCCCAAGCTCATGCAGTTTCTCGGCATAGATATAGGTGCGCTGCGGAGAAACCGTGAAGTCGTTCTCCGGGTCGTCGATGATCTTCTTGACGAAGGCCAGTGGCAGCTTGGAGTTCTCCACGCGGATATATGTCTCGGCCGCCTTGCCGCTGTCGGCCTTGACGATCTGCTCGGCTTCACGCAGGGCGTCGTAGAAGGCCCTGTACGTCTTGGGGTTCTGGTCGTGGAATTTCTGCGTGGCATACAGCACGTTGAAGGTGCTCTGCCCGCCGAGAATGTCGTAGCTGCTGATCAGCTTGTGCACCTTGGGGTTTTCCAGCGCCTGATACTGGAATGGCGGGCTGGAGAAATGCGCGGTGATTTCCGAGCCGCCACTGATCAGCGCAGCGGTGGCGTCCGGGTGCGGCAGGCTGACGGAAATCTTGTCGAAGTGCTGGAAGTCGGCGTTGCCATAGAGCTTGGCGGTTTCGATCTGCAAGGTGCGTGACTGGAAGCCCACACCCGCCGCGGGCACGGCGATCCGGTCGCGCTCGGACAGGTCCTGCAGCGTCTTCACCTCGGCACGATTGCTCAGCAGGTAGTTGGGCAGCGATCCAAGCGATGCCACGGCCTTGACGTTCTGCTTGCCCAGGCTGCGATCCCACACGGTGAGCATCGGCGGTACCCCGGCAGAGACCACATCGATTGCGCCGGCCAGCAGCGCTTCGTTCATCGCCGTGGCCCCGGAGATGGTGCGCCATTCGACCTCGATGTCATCCAGGCCATTGGCCTTGGCGTGTTTCTCGATCAGGTGCTGGTCCTTGACCACATGCAACAGCAGGTAGCCGATACCGAATTGCTGGGCGATGCTGATCTTGCCCTCGGCGAAGGCGGCCGTGGACGACGCCAGCCCACAGAGCAGGGCAACTGCGGTGGCAAGGCGACGGGGTTTTGCTGGGGTGCTTGAATGGGCAACGGAACGGGGCATTGGAAGATTCCTGCGAACGCAAAGGTCAGGCGCGTGATACCGAGAAGCCGGGGAGCCCGGTCTGGAGGTGAGTGCGGCGCGCTGATTGGTCAGCAGGTACGCGTGCGAACACTAGCAATCTTAAAAAACGATTTTAAATACCTTTTTCGCATATGCATATGAGGCAATCCGTAGCAGACGGCTTGCCGGCGATGGGCCGCAAAGCGGCCCTCGCATACGACCCGCAGGTCACCCCTTCTTCAACACCAACGTCAGGATGTCGTAGCTGGCAACGATTTCCCCTAGCTGGTTGGTCACCTCCACGTCCCAGGCCACCACGCCCTGCGGTTGCCCCAGGGGGCTGGTCTTGCCTTGGTCGATCTTGCGCTTGCAGGTCAGCCGCGCCTGGATGGTGTCGCCGATGCCCACCGGGTTGATGAAGCGCAGGGTATCGAGCCCGTAGTTGGCCAGCACCGGCCCTGCGCCCGGCGAAACGAACAGCCCGGCAGCCGCCGACAGCACGAAGTAGCCATGGGCGATGCGCTTGCCGAACTGCGACTCCTTGGCCGCGATCTCGTCGAAGTGCATGTAGAAATGGTCGCCCGACAGGCAGCCGAAGTTGACCAGGTCGGCTTCGGTCACGGTGCGGCGGTGGGTCAGCAGCGACTCGCCGATGCGCAGCTCCTCGAAGTAGCGGCGGAACGGGTGCACCTCGGTCTCGATCACTTGCGCGCCACGCACGTATTCACCGGTCACGGCGCTGAGCATGCTCGGCGATCCCTGTACCGCTGCACGTTGCAGGTAATGCTTGACCGCACGCAGGCCGCCCAGCTCCTCACCGCCACCGGCACGCCCAGGGCCGCCGTGCTTGAGTTGCGGCAGGGGCGAACCGTGGCCGGTCGATTCCTGCGCGGCTTCGCTGTCGAGTACCAGCAGGCGGCCGTGCCAGGCGGCGGCGACCGGGATGGCCTTGGCCGCTACCGCGCGGTCGGCGGTGACCAGGGACGCCACCAGGCTGCCCTTGCCGCGGGCGGCCAGGGCCAGCGCTTCGTCAAGGTCGTCGTAGGCCATCAGCGTGCTGACCGGGCCGAACGCCTCGATGTCGTGGGCGCCGCCTTCGGCATGCGGGTCACGGGCCTGGAGCAGGGTCGGGGCGAAGAACGCACCCTCGGCCACGCCTTCGCCACGCGGAGCGAAGCCATCGCTGGCACCGAACACCTGGTCGCAACTGTGCAGCAGGCTACGCACGCGCTCGCCGACGTCGCGCTGCTGATCATGGGAAGCCAGGGCGCCCATGCGCACGCCTTCGACCGATGGATCACCGACCACCACCTTGCTCAGGCGCTCGCGCAGGCGGGTGGCCACGGCGTCGATATGCTTGGCTGGCACGATGGCGCGGCGGATGGCGGTGCATTTCTGCCCGGCCTTGGTGGTCATCTCGCGCACCACCTCCTTGATGTACAGGTCGAACTCCGGGCTGTCCGGGGTCACGTCCGGGCCGAGGATGGCGCAGTTGAGCGAGTCGGCCTCGGCGGTGAACGGCACCGAGTTGCGGATCAGGTTGGGCGTGACGCGCAGTTTGGCGGCGGTGTCGGCGGAGCCGGTGAAGGTCACTACGTCCTGGCCCTGCAGACGGTCGAGCAGGTCACCGGTGCTGCCGACCACCAGTTGCAGGCTGCCAGCCGGCAGCAGCCCCGATTCGTCCATCAGGCGAACCACGGCTTCGGTCAGGTAGCTGGTCGAGGTGGCCGGCTTGACGATGCATGGCATGCCGGCGAGGAAGGTCGGGGCGAATTTCTCGAGCATGCCCCAGATCGGGAAGTTGAAAGCGTTGATGTGCACCGCGACGCCTGCGCGTGGCACCAGGATATGGCTGCCGGCGAACTTGCCTTGCTTGCCCAGCGCGATGGCCGGGCCTTCGTGCACCAGGTTGCCCGAGGGCAGTTCGCGGCTGCCGATGCCGGCATAGGCGAACAAGGTGGCGTTGCCGCCCTCGATGTCGATCCAGCTGTCGGCGCGGGTGGCGCCGCTGTGATGGGACAGGGCGTACAGCTGCTCCTTGCGCTCGGCCAAGTACAGCGCCAGGGCCTTGAGCCGCTGGGCGCGCTGCTGGAAGTCCATGGCCAGCAGCTCGGCCAGGCCGCGGGCGCGGGCGAAGTCGACGGCCTCGGCGAAGTCCGGGCGCTCTTCGTGGCTATAGGCCAGGACATGGCCGTCCAGGGCGCTGCGCAGCGCTTGCGCGCCGTGTTGGCCGAGCCAGCGGCCGGCGATGAAGCTCTGCAGGGTGGGGGCGATAGACATGTGATTCTCCTCCAGGGGGCGCTGTTACCACAGCGCCACGGTGTAGCCGATGATCAGGCGGTTTTCGTCCACGGCGTTGGTCAGGCCATTGCCGGAACGGAAGGTGACGTTGCGCCAGCGCAGGCTGATGTCCTTGAACGGGCCGCTCTGGATGACGTAGGTCAGGTCGGTGTCGCGCTCGCGTTCGCGGCCGTTGCTGACGGTCGCGGTTTCGGCGTGGCGGCCGTCGGTGTAGCGGGTCATGAAGGTCAGGCCGGGGATGCCGAGAGCGGCGAACGAGTAGTCGTAGCGCAGCTGCCAGGAATCCAGCCCGGCACGGGTGAAGGTGTTGAAGGTCACCAGGTTGACGGTGAACGGGTCACCGCCATTGACGAATGGGAAGGCACTGTCGCCGGACTGCTGTTGCCAGGCGGCAGTGAACTTGTGGGCGCGCACGCCGAGGGTGAACATGGCGTTGAAGTTGCGGTTGTCGATGGTGCCGGCACGTTCGGCGCCATCTTCGCGGCTGTCGAAATAGCGCAGGTCGCTGCGCAGGCTCAGGCCTTCGCCCAGCGTGCGGGTATCGACCAGGCCGACGAACTGCTGGCGGTAGATGTCCTGCAGCTTGGCGTAGTAGTAGCTGACGCTGGTTTCGGCGGTCAGGGCGTAGCTGCCGCCGCCGAAGTCGAGGTGGTCGCTGACGGCGGCGCCGTAGCCCATGTCGTCGCGCCCGGACGAGTCACGCAGGTTGGCCCGGCTCAGGCGCCCGGCGTTGAAGGTCAGGCCGTCGATGTCCTGGCTGGTCAGCAGGCCGCCCTGGAAGGTCGAGGCCAGCAGGCGGGTATCGTTGTACATCACCACCGGCAGGCTCGGTTGCAGGGTACCCAGGCGCAGGGTGCTCTGGGCCAGGCGCAGCTTGCCGGTCAGGCCCAGCTCGCTGTAGTCGTCGACCGGCTCGTGGCTGTTCGGGCCGAACGGCAGCAGGCCGGTGTTGCGCCGGTCACGGCTGGAGTCGAGCTTGATGCCCAACTGGCCAAGGGCATCCACGCCCACCCCCAGCGGGCCGTCGGTGAAGCCCGACTCGAGCTTGACGGTGAAGCCCTGGCCCCATTCCTCGGCCTTGGCTTGTGGTGCGTTGCTCTGGCGGAAGTCGCGGTTGATGTAGTGGTTGCGCAGTTCCAGCTTGGCGTGGCTGTCATCGATGAAGTCCGCCGAGGCCGACAAGGGCAGGGCGAGGGTGGCCAGGCAGGCGGCCGATGTGAAGTGCGTGCGGTTCATTGTTGTTATACCCGACAGGTTCATGGATCAGTGCTTGCTGGCGCCGGCGGCGCCGATACCGGTCATGGAGCGGATGAACTGGGCCAGGTAGCGGCCCCGTTCTTCGGCCGCGCGCGCCGAGCCATCGGTGACCGAGAACACCCACGCGCCGATGAACGCCAGGCTCATGGAGAACAGCGCCGGGTTGCTGTAGGGGAACAGCGCCGTTTCGTTATGCAGCACGTTGACCCACACCGCAGGGCCCAGCACTACCAGCACGATCGCCGAGGCCAGCCCGGCCATGCTGCCGCACACCGCGCCGCGGGTGGTCAGGCCCTTCCAGAACATCGAGAGCAGCAGCACCGGGAAGTTGACCGAGGCGGCCACCGCCAGCACCAGGCCGGACAGGAAGGCGATGTTCTGCGACTCGAAGACCAGGCCCAGCACCACCGCAAGCAGGCCGATCACCAGGGTGGCGATACGCGATACGCGCATTTCCTCGCGCTCGCTGGCCTGGCCCTTGCGCATCACGCAGGCATACAGATCGTGGGACACCGCCGAGGCGCCAGACAGCGCCAGGCCGGCCACCACAGCCAGGATCGTGGCGAAGGCCACGGCCGAGATGAAGCCGAGGAACAGGTTGCCGCCCACCGCTTGGGCCAGGTGCACCGCGACCATGTTGCCGCCGCCGATGATCGCGCCGCTGGCATCGCGGTAGGCCGGTTCGGTGCCGACCATGACGATGGCGCCGAAGCCGATGACGATCAGCAGCAGGTAGAAGTAGCCGATGAAACCGGTGGCGTAGAACACGCTCTTGCGCGCTTCCTTGGCGTCGCTGACGGTGAAGAAGCGCATCAGGATGTGCGGCAGGCCGGCGGTGCCGAACATCATGCCCAGGCCCAGGGAAATCGCATCCACCGGATTGGACAGCAAGCCGCCCGGCGCCATGATCGCCTGGCCCTTGGCATGCACCGCCACGGCATTGGCGAACATCGCCTCGGTGCTGAAGCCGAAGTGCTTGAGCACCATGAAGGCCATGAAGGTGGTGCCCGAGAGCAGCATCACCGCCTTGATGATCTGCACCCAGGTGGTGGCGAGCATGCCGCCGAAGGTCACGTAGGCGACCATCAGCACGCCGACCAGCATCACTGCATACAGGTAGTCGATGCCGAACAGCAGTTCGATCAGCTTGCCGGCTCCGACCATCTGCGCCACCAGGTACATCAGCGCCACGGCCAGGGTGCCGAAGGCCGAACTCAGGCGCACCGGGGTCTGCGCCAGGCGGTAGGAGACCACGTCGGCGAAGGTGTACTTGCCCAGGTTGCGCAGGCGCTCGGCGATCAGGAACAGGATGATCGGCCAGCCGGCCAGTACGCCCAGGGCATACAGCAGGCCGTCGTAGCCGTTCATGAACATCATCGCCGAGATGCCCAGGAAGGACGCGGCGCTGATCATGTCGCCGGCGATCGCCAGGCCATTCTGCATGCCGGTCAGGCCGCCGCCGGCGGTGTAGAAGTCGCTGGCCGAGCGGGTGCGCAGGGCGGCCCAGCGGGTCACCAGCAGGGTGAAGCAGACGAACACCATGAACATCGAGATGGCGGTCCAGTTCATTGCGCGCACTCCTGCTTGACCTTGTCGTTGAGCGGGTCGAGCACGTTGTTGGCGCGGTACACGTAGAGGCCGGTGAGGGCGAAGGACAGCAGCACCATGAGCACGCCGACCAGCATGCCGACGGTGGTCACGCCGCCGCTGAGCGACTGGCCGAGGGTGCTGGGCGAGAAGGCCACCAGCAGCACGAAGCCGTAGTAGCTGACCAGCATGGCCAGGGTCAGGCTGCCGTTGAGGCGGCGTTTGCGCCGGACCAAGTGTTGGAAGTCGGGGTGGTTGGCGATGCTTTCTATGCGTTCGGGGGTCATGGGTTGCGATCTCGGGGTGTTGTAATTGTTTTGGTGAGGTCACGCGGGTATTGCGGTGTGAACGGTCGTTGTGGGAGCGGCCTTGCGTCGCGAAAGGGCTGCGCAGCAGCCCCTGGATCCATGGTTTGGCCGAAATCCCTGGGGCTGCTGCGCAGCCCTTTCGCGACGCAAGGCCGCTCCCACAATCACAGCTGGTCGAAGTCCAGGACCACCTTGTCGCTCACCGGGTAGGTCTGGCACGACAGCACATAACCGGCGGCCACTTCGTAGTCTTCCAGGGCATGGTTGCTGTCCATTTCCACCTCGCCCTCGATCACCCGGCACTTGCAGGTCGAGCAGACGCCGGCCTTGCACGAATAGGGCAGTTCGGCACCGATGGCGTTGCCGGCATCGAGGATGTTCTGGCTGTTGCGTGGCAGGTCGAAGCTCAATGCCCGCCCGTCGCTGATCACGGTGATGTGGCTCAGCGCCGAGTCCACCTGGCGCGCCGCTTCACGTGCCTCGCGGCGGGCGGTGTTGTCGGCGGCGGCGAACAGTTCGAAATGAATGCGCGCCTTGGCCATGCCGTTGGCCTGCAGGCTGTCGCGCACGGTTTCGGTCATCGCCTGGGGGCCGCAGATGAACGCGGCGTCGAGGCCTGGCACGTCCAGCCAGCGGGAGAACAGCTGGCCGCACTTGTCGGCATCGATGCGGCCGTTGTACAGGTCGACGTCCTGCTGCTCGCGGCTGAACACGAAGATCAGGTTCAGGCGGTCGAGATAGCGGTTTTTAAGGTCTTCGAGCTTGTCGCGAAACAGTGCGCCGGAGCTCGAGCGGTTGCCGTACAGCAGGGTGAAGCGGCTGTGCGGCTCGCTGGCCAAGGTGCTGGCGACGATCGACAGGATCGGGGTGATGCCGCTGCCGGCAGCCACGCCCAGGTAGTTGCCCTGGCGCGCCGGGTCGAGCGGCACGAAGAAGCTGCCCGAAGGAGGCATCACTTCCAGTTGCTGGCCGGCCTTCAATACTTCGTTGGCGAAGGCCGAGAAACGCCCGCCCGGCACGCGCTTGACCGCTACGCGCAGTTCGCCGTCCTGCACCGCGCTGCAGATGGAATAGGAACGACGGATTTCCTCGTCGTCCAGCTGGGTGCGCATCACCAGGTACTGGCCCTGGGTGAAGCGGAAGGTCTGCTGCAGGTGCTCAGGCACGTCGAAGGCGATCGACACGGCATCGCGGGTCTCGTTGCGCACTTGCTTGATGGTCAGGCTATGAAACTGGCTCATGGTGATCTCCACGGCTCAAATGCATTTGAAATAGTCGAACGGCTCCAGGCACTCGCGGCAGCGGTACAGCGCCTTGCAGGCCGTGGAGCCGAACTGGCTGAGCAGTTCGGTGTGGGCGCTGCCGCATTGCGGGCAGCACACCTCGGGGGCTTCGCCGAGCAGGCTGCGCTTGCTGGCGCTGCCTTGCGGCGGAGCGATGCCATAGGCGCGCAGGCGTTCACGGCCTTGGGCGCTGATCCAATCGGTGCTCCAGGCCGGCGTCAGCCGGCGCTCGAGGTCCGGGGCGGCGAAGCCGGCTTGTTCCAGCGCCTGGCGGATGTCGCCCTCGATCACCTCGGTGGCCGGGCAGCCGGAGTAGGTCGGGGTAACGACGAGGTGCAGGTGGCCGGCGCGCCAGTCGACGTCGCGCACGATCCCCAGGTCCACCACGCTGACTACCGGCACTTCCGGGTCCATGACTTCGCCCAGCACTGCCCAGGCCCGAGCGAGGTCGTCGCCGCGGGCTGCACGGGCGCCGCGGTCCCCGGCGATCAGTTCACCAGGTTGCATCGGGGTAGGCCCTTGGCAGGAACTGCATCTCGGCCAGCAGCAGGCCCAGGTGCTCGGTGTGCAGGCCCTGGCGGCCGCTCAGGTAGAAGTGGCTGGCGGCCTTGGGCAGGGGCAGCTCGACCGAGTCGAAAATCGCCGTGACCTGTTTGAGCCAGGCAGCGCCGACCACAGCCGGATCGGCGCCGAGGCCGGCGTTGGCCAGTTGCACTTCGTTGTCGCTGCCGGCCGTGAGTTCGACGGTAAAGCGCCACAGCGCCGGGATGGCGGCGAGCATGCGCCGACGGCTTTCGTCGGTGCCGCCACCCAGGCGTTGCACCCACTCGCTGGAGCGGCGCAGGTGGTAGGTGACTTCCTTCAGGGCCTTGGCGGCGATACCGGCGATGCGCTCGTCGCGGGACTCGCTCAAGCCCTGGAGCACGGCCAAATGCCAGGCGTCGTAGAAGAACTGCTTGGTCATGGTCACGGCGAAGTCGCCATTGGGTTGCTCGACCAGCAGCAGGTTGCGAAACGCCCGCTCGTCGCGGCGAAATGCCAGGGCGTCGGCATCGCGGCCGTCATCGAGCAGCTCGGCGGCGTATTCCAGCCAGTTGCGCGCCTGGCCAACCAGGTCGAGGCCGACGTTCATCAGTGCCAGTTCTTCCTCCAGCGCCGGGGCGTGGCCGCACCATTCGCACAGGCGCTGGCCCTGGATCAGGGCGCTGTCACCGAGCAGCAGGAGGTAGGGGATCAGATCGTGCTTGTGCATGGCCAACCTCACATGTGTCCGACTTCGTCGGGCAGTTCGTAGAAGCTGGCGTGGCGATAGACCTTGTCGTCCGAGGGGACGAACAGCGGGTCTTTCTCGTCGGGCGAGGAGGCGGTGATCAGTGCCGAAGGCACTACCCACAGGCTCACACCCTCGCTGCGGCGGGTGTACAGCTCACGGGCATTCTCGATGGCCATGGCGGCGTCGGCGGCATGCACGCTGCCGACGTGCTTGTGGTTCAGGCCGTGCTTGCTGCGCACGAACACTTCGTAGAGGGTCCAGGTTGACATACTCGATCTCCGCATCAATCGCCGTTCAGGCGGCGTTCTTGTTCTGTTGCTTGCGTGCATAGGCCACGGCCGCCTCGCGTACCCAGGCGCCATCCTCGATGGCCTGACGCCGGGTGGCGACGCGCTCCTGGTTGCACGGGCCGTTGCCCTTGATGACTTCGTAGAACTCGTCCCACTGGATGTCGCCGAAATCGTAGTGGCCGCGTTCGGCGTTCCACTTGAGCTCCGGGTCCGGCGCGGTGCAGCCGAGCAGTTCCAGTTGCGGCACGGTCTGGTCGATGAAGCGCTGGCGCAGTTCGTCGTTGGTCTGACGCTTGATCTTCCAGGCCATCGACTGGGCGCTGTTGGGCGAATGTTCGTCGCTGGGGCCGAACATCATCAGCGAGGGCCACCACAGGCGGTTGATGGCGTCCTGGACCATGTCCTTCTGCGCCTGGGTGCCGTGGCGCATCATGGTCAGGAGAATTTCGTAACCCTGGCGCTGGTGGAAGCTCTCTTCCTTGCAGATACGGATCATCGCCCGGGCGTAAGGGCCGTACGAGGTGCGCTGCAGCACCACCTGGTTGACGATGGCGGCGCCGTCGACCAGCCAGCCCACTGCGCCCATGTCGGCCCAGCTCAGGGTCGGGTAGTTGAAGATGCTCGAATACTTGGCCTTGCCGCTGTGCAGCTTGGCGACTTCTTCGTCGCGGTCGGCGCCGAGGGTTTCCATGGCGCTGTACAGGTACAGGCCGTGGCCGGCTTCGTCCTGGATCTTGGCCATCAGTTGCAGCTTGCGCTTGAGGCTCGGGGCGCGGGTGACCCAGTTGCCTTCGGGCAGCATGCCGACGATTTCCGAATGGGCGTGCTGGGAGATCTGCCGGATCAGGGTCTGGCGGTAGGCCTCGGGCATCCAGTTCTTGGCTTCGATCTTGATTTCGGCGTCGATCTTTTCCTGGAAGTTGCGCTCCTCAAACGACATCTCTTCCAGCGACTTGACGCGCTTGACTCCGGTTTCCACTAGCTGTGCGTACATGTTCCGACTCCTGCTAAGGCATGAGTCATTTGTAAGCGATACAAAATTAAACGTCAAACATAATTATGTGTATCGGATAAAATTTGTGTATCGCTTTGGCGCCAAAGGGGGCTGCTGTGCAGCCCAATCGCGACACAAGGCCGCTCCCACAAGGAAATGCGATCTCCTGTGGGAGCGGCCTTGTGTCGCGATTGGGGCGCAAAGCGCCCCCGCCACCTCGCAGGCAAAAAAAAGCCCCGGACCAGGCCGGGGCACACAGGCAGCCGACGAATCAGCCAGCCAACCGCTTGTCGAACACATGGCACGCCTTGCCCTCGGAACGCTTCAGCGTGCCGCAAGGCTGCAGGCGCACCTGGGTGCTGATGCCGATGTAGGTCTTGATTTGCTTGGTCAATTCACCGGTCAGCAGCTTGCACTGCGCTTCGTCGAGGTTTCGGCATTCACCACGCAGTTCCACGTGCACCTCGACGCTGTCCAGGTTGCCATTGCGATACAGATGGATCTCATAGAGCTCGGAAAGCTGTTTGATTTTAAGCACCTGCTCTTCGATCTGCGTCGGGAACACGTTCACCCCGCGGATGATCAGCATGTCGTCGCTGCGCCCGGTGATCTTGCCGATGCGCCGCATCGGTCGCGCCGTGCCCGGCAGCAGGCGGGTCAGGTCGCGGGTGCGGTAGCGCACCATCGGCAGCGCCTCCTTGCTCAGCGAAGTGAACACCAGCTCGCCCAGTTGCCCGTCCGGCAGCACCGCGCCGGTCACCGGGTCGATGATCTCGGGGTAGAAGTGGTCTTCCCAGATGGTCGGGCCATCCTTGGTTTCGATGCACTCCATGGCCACGCCTGGCCCCATGATTTCCGACAGGCCATAGATGTCCAGGGCGTCGATGCCCAGGCGCTGTTCGATGGAACGGCGCAGCTCGTCGGTCCACGGCTCGGCACCGAAGATGCCCAGGCGCAGCTTGAGGTCTTGCGGGGCGATGCCCTGGCGTTCGATCTCGTCGGCCAGGTTGAGCATATAGGACGGCGTGACCATGATGATGTCGGGCTGGAAGTCGCGAATCAGCTGGACCTGCTTCTCGGTCTGTCCGCCCGACATCGGAATCACCGTGCAGCCGAGGCGTTCGGCGCCGTAGTGGGCGCCCAGGCCGCCGGTGAACAGGCCATAGCCGTACGACACATGCACCTTGTCACCCTTGCGCCCACCCGCGGCGCGGATCGAGCGGGCCACCACGTTGGCCCAGGTGTCGATGTCGTTCTGGGTGTAGCCGACCACGGTCGGCTTGCCGGTGGTGCCGCTGGAGGCATGCAGGCGCACCACTTCCTGTTGGGGCACGGCGAACATGCCGTAGGGGTAGTTGTCGCGCAGGTCGTTCTTGCCGGTGAAGGGGAACTTCGCCAGGTCGTCGAGGGATTTCAGGTCGTCGGGATGTGCGCCGCACTCGTCGAAGCGCTTGCGGTACAGCGGCACGTTGTCGTAGGCGTGTTTCAGGCTCCAGCGCAGACGCTCCAGCTGGTGCTGGCGCAGGGCGTCGATACTGGCGGTTTCCATCGGGTCCAGCAGGGCACGATCGGCATCATGGTACATGTTCATGGCTTCACTCGAATTGTTCTTGTACGTCGGCCGTCTGATGTCCCAGGCGGCTTATCGTGAGTGTCATGGACGCAGCATAACCGGCGGCGTCGCGTTCAGTAACAGGCCGTTGGTCAGAGGCGTTCGATGACCATGGCGATGCCTTGGCCAACGCCGATGCACATGGTGCACAGGGCATAGCGGCCGGCGGTTTCTTCCAGTTGATGCAGGGCCGTGGTGACCAGGCGCGCACCGCTCATGCCCAGTGGGTGACCCAGGGCTATGGCGCCGCCGTTGGGGTTGACCCGAGGGTCGTCGTCGGCCAGGCCGAGCTCGCGCAACACCGCCAGGCCCTGGGCGGCGAAGGCTTCGTTGAGTTCGATGACGTCCATGTCCGCCAGCGACAGTCCGGTCAGTTCCAGCACCTTGCGCGTGGCCGGCACCGGGCCGATGCCCATGATCCGTGGTTCGACCCCGGCCACCGCCATGCCGACCACCCGACCGCGGGCCTTGAGGCCATGGCGGCGGGCGGCCTCGCTGCTGGCCAGCAACAGCGCGCAGGCACCGTCGTTGACTCCGGAGGCGTTGCCGGCGGTGATGCTGCCGCCCTGGCGGAACGGCGTGCCGAGCTTGGCCAGCTGTTCGAGGGTGGTGTCGGCGCGTGGGTGCTCGTCGTGTTCGACGCGAATGGCCGGGCCTTTGCGCTGCGCAATTTCCACCGCCACGATTTCCTGGGCCAAGCGGCCACTGGCCTGGGCAGCGTCGGCCTTGTGCTGGCTGCGCAGGGCGAAGGCGTCCTGGTCGGCGCGCGAGATGGCGAACTGCTCGGCGACGTTCTCGGCGGTTTCCGGCATCGAGTCGATGCCGTATTCGGCCTGCATCAGTGGGTTGACGAAGCGCCAGCCGATGGTCGTGTCGAACAGTTCGGCGCTGCGGCCGAAGGCCTGCTCCGCCTTGCCCATGACGAACGGCGCCCGCGACATCGACTCGACGCCGCCGGCCAGCATCAGCCCGGCCTCGCCGCAGCGCAGGGCGCGGGCGGCGATGCCGATGGCGTCCAGGCCCGAGCCGCACAGGCGGTTGAGCGTGGTGCCTGGCACGCTGGTCGGCAGCCCGGCCAGCAGGCTCGCCATGCGCGCAACGTTGCGGTTGTCTTCGCCGGCCTGGTTGGCGCAGCCGAGGATCACGTCGTCGATCGCTTGCCAGTCCAGTTCCGGGTGGCGCTCGACCAGCGCCTTGATCGGCACGGCGGCGAGGTCATCCGGGCGTACGCGGCTCAGGGCGCCGCCGTAGCGGCCGATCGGCGTGCGCACGGCATCGATGATCAGGGCGTCGAAAGGCTTGTGGTCACTCATCTGCGTTCTCCTGCGCGAGCACTGTGCCGCGCACTTGGTAGGATTTGCCCCGGAACAGCGCGATCAGTTCGCCACGCTGGTTTTCGATGCGTACGTCGTAGAGCCCGGTACGGCCTTTGCGGCTGAGCTCGACGGCGCTGGCGCAAAGCACGTCATCGCGCAGTGCCGGGGCCAGGTAGTCGATGCTGCAGCCTTGGGCGACCGTGGCCTTGTCGTGGCTGTTGCAGGCAAAGGCGAAGGCCGAGTCGGCCAGGGCGAACAGAAAGCCGCCGTGGCAGGTGCCGTGGCCCTGGATCATGTCGGCGCGCACCGGCATGCTCAGGCGCGCATGGCCAGGGCCAGCCTCCAGCAGGCGGATGCCCAGCGCCTGGGTGGCGCGGTCGCGGGTGAACAGGGCGTCGGCGCAGGCCTGGGCCAGCGCCTCGGGGGTGCGTTGCAGGTCGGTCATGGCTTCGAACTCCCGGTGACGGTCGCGGCGCCCTCGGCGTGCAGGCGGCGCAGCAGAACGGATGGGCGGTAGCGGCTTTCGCCGTAGCTGCGTTGCAGGTTGTCCAGCACGCGCAGGCTGTAGCCGATGCCGATCTGTTCGGCCCAGGCCAGCGGGCCGCGCGGGTAATTGACCCCGGCGCACATGGCCAGGTCGATGTCGGCGGCACTGCCGACGCCTTGCAGCACGGCGTCGGCCGCTTCGTTGGCGAGCATGGCCACTGTGCGCAGCACCACCAGCCCGGGCAAGTCGGCGACGCCCGTCACCTTCAGGCCTGCCTGTTGCAACAACGCCACTGCCTGATCGCGAGCGTCGGCGGTGGTGTCTGCAGACCAACTGATGGCCATGCGCGAGGCGCCCTGGTAATCCAGGGCCAGGTCGAGCAGCACCAGGTTGCGCAAGCCGTCCTCGACGGCGCGCTGGCTGGCCAGGCGGCCATCGGACAGCGCCAAGGTGGCGTCGCCGACGCGGATCAGGCCACTACCGGCGCGCTCGGTAACGGCTACGCCGCTGTCCTTCAGGCGCTGCACCAGCGGCTGCATGACACCCAGGTGGCCTTCGATCACGCAGGCTCCAGCGTGCGCCTGGCTATGCATTTCGCCAGCCACTGGGCGTTCGGCGTCGTCGCTGTAGCGATAGAAGCCTTGGCCGCTCTTGCGCCCCAGGCGTCCGGCGTCGACCAGCTCCTTCTGCACCAGCGACGGCTGGAAGCGAAAGTCGCCATAGAAGGCCTCGAACACCGAACAGGTGACCGCATAGTTGACGTCGTGGCCGATCAGGTCGGTCAGTTCGAAGGCGCCCATGCGAAAGCCACCGGCGTCGCGCAGCAGTGCGTCGAGGGTCGCGCAGTCGGCTGCGCCTTCTTGCAGCAGGCGCAGGCTTTCGGCGTAGAACGGCCGGGCCACGCGGTTGACGATGAAGCCTGGCGTGGAGCGGGCGTGCACCGGCTTCTTGCCCCAGGCCTTGGCGGTTTCGTACAGCGTGTGCGCCAACGCGGGCGCGGTGGCCAGGCCCGAGACGATTTCCACCAGGGCCATCAGCGGCGCCGGGTTGAAGAAGTGCATGCCGATCACCTGCTGCGGCCGTTGCAGGCCGGCGGCCAGGCTGGTGATCGACAGCGACGAGGTATTGCTGGCGAGGATGCAGTCCGCTGCGCACAGGTTCTCGAGCTGGCGCAGCAGGTCTTGCTTGACCTGCAGGTTCTCGACGATGGCCTCGATGACCAGGCGGGCATCGGCCAGGGCGTCGATGGCTTCCACCGGCTCCAGGCGGGCGACGATCGCTTCGCGTGCCTCGGCCTGCAGCTTGCCTTTTTCCACCAGGCGGCCGAGTTGGCGATCGATGCCGGCAATGGCCTGCGCCGCGGCGCCGGGGCGGTTGTCGTAGAGCTTCACCGGGTGGCCGGCTTGCGCGGCGACCTGGGCGATGCCAGCGCCCATGGCGCCAGCGCCGATCACGGCGACCTGGGCATTGCTGTCGAGTGCATTCATGGTCAGCGGCCCTTGAAGGCGGGTGTGCGTTTGTTCATGAAGGCGCTCACGCCTTCGCGGTAGTCCTCGCTGCGCCCGGCCAGGCGCTGCAGGTCGCGCTCCAGTTCCAGTTGCTCATCGAAGCCGTTGTCGAAGCTTGCGTTGAGGCTGCGCTTGATCAGGGCCAGGCCGTAGGTCGGCTGGCTGGCCAAGTGGCGAGCCAGGGCGAGTGCCTCGTCGCGCAACGCGGCATCGTCGACCACCCGATGGATCAGCCCCCAGCGTTCGGCCTGCTCGGCGCTCAGGCGCTCGCCGAGCATGGCCAGGGCCTTGGCTCGCGCCATGCCGACCAGGCGTGGCAGCAGCCAGGTGCCGCCGGAGTCCGGCACCAGGCCGATCTTGCAGAACGCCTGGATGAAGCTCGCCGAGCGGGCCGCCAGCACCAGGTCGCAGGCCAGCGGGATGTTGGCCCTGCCCCGGCAGCCACGCCGTTGACGGCGCAGATGACCGGTAGCGGCAGGTCGCGCAGGGTGCGCACCAACGGGTTGTAGAACTTGTCGATGGACTCGCCCAGGTCAGGCATGTCGGCACCCGGCGCCACATTGCGGTCGGACAGGTCCTGGCCTGCGCAGAAGCCGCGGCCTTCGCCGGTCAACAGCAGCACGCGGGCTTCGTTGCTCTGGCGCACCTGCTTGAGGGCCTCACGCACTTCCAGGTGCATCTGCGTGTTGAAGCTGTTGAGTTGCTCGGGGCGATTCAGCGAGAGGAGGGCGACGCCGTCCTCGATGGAAAACAGAATGTGCTCGAAAGTCATGGCGGGCTCGCTCGGTCAGTCGATGGGAGGGGCTCAGCAACCTTTGAAGTGCGCCGGGCGTTTTTCCTGGAAGGCGCGGATGCCTTCGTCGCGGTCGGCGGTGCCGGCCAGCAGGGTGAAGGCGTGGCGCTCGAAGCGCAGGCCGCTGGCAAGGTCGGTGTCGCCGGCCTTGAGCAGTGCCTCCTTGGCCAGGCGTACGGCCAGCGGCGCCTTGGCGGCAATGGCGCGGGCCACTTCGAGGGCGCGCTCGACGGTGAATTCGGGCTCGGTGGTTTCGCTCACCAGGCCGGCCTGCAGGGCATGCCGGGCGGTAATGGCTTCGCCGCTGAGGACCATCTGCATGGCCAGCGGCTTGCCCACGGCGCGTAGCAGGCGCTGGGTGCCGCCGGCACCTGGGATGATGCCCAGGTTGATTTCCGGCTGGCCGAAGCGGGCGTCGGTGCCCGCGATCACGATGTCGGCGCACATCACCAGTTCGCAGCCGCCACCCAGGGCATAGCCGTTCACGGCGGCGATCAGCGGCTTGGCGAAGGCGGCGATGCGCTGCCAATGGGCGACGCGGGGGTCGTTGAGGATGCCGACCAGGTCGCGCTCGGCCATCTCACGGATGTCGGCCCCGGCGGCGAAGGCCTTGCGGCTGCCGGTGACGACCACGGCGCGGGTGTGTTCGCAGTCTTGGGCGGCGCTCAGTTCGGCGGCGAGTTCGGCCAGCAGTTCGGTGCACAGAGCGTTGAGCGCTTCCGGCCGTTGCAGGGTGATCAGGCGAACGCCGTGTTCGGGCGCCTGCACTGCGATGAAACGAGGCATGTCGGGTTCCTCTGGCTGCACGCACGGCACAAGGGTTGGCCGGCTTTTCTTGGACTTGTCTGCAGGGGCAGCGCCGAGCGTGCCCAGGTGGGATCAGTATAAGCACTATGTGATACACAAAATCAATATCGACCAAGATAAAATGTATCTCTAATGCCGAAAGGTAGCTCAGGGTTATTTGAGTGGATCAGTGAAATTAAGGGCTTTGGCTGGATTGACGGCGGGTGATGTTGCGATACAAGATCGCCATAAATTACAAATCATTTCCGGAGATTGACCATGCCTTGCTACCGACTCGATGGCCTGACCCCGGTCGTCCACCCCAGCGCCTACGTGCACCCGAGCGCCGTCCTGATCGGCGATGTGATCGTCGGTCCACGTTGTTACGTAGGCCCGTTGGCCTCGTTGCGGGGTGACTTCGGGCGGATCGTCCTGGAGGAGGGCGCGAACCTGCAGGACACCTGCGTGATGCACGGTTTCCCAGGCGGCGACACGGTGATCGAGCGCAACGGCCACGTCGGTCACGGCGCGGTTTTGCACGGCTGCCGGGTGGGTGAGGATGCCCTGATTGGCATGAACGCGGTGGTGATGGATGGCGCCCATATCGCGCCACGCTGCATCGTGGGCGCGACGGCCTTCGTCAAGGCCGGCTTCGAGTGCCCGGAGCAAAGCCTGGTGATGGGCTCCCCGGCCCAGGTCAAGCGCCCGCTGAGCGAGCAGGAGTTGAGCTGGAAGCAGCGCGGCACCGCCGAGTACCAGCGCCTGAGCGAGCGCTGCATGGCCAGCATGGTCGAATGCCCGCCGCTGGCCGAGGCCGAAGCGCAGCGCCCGCGCATGGGAGACGGGGGCTTTAGGCCCAAGGGCGAGGCGGGCGCATGAACCTGCTTGCGTCGCGCCATGGCCAGGCGACCCGCCGCACAGGTATAGTCGGGGCTTTCTCCGCGCACAGTTCCTCCATGAGCAACCTCGCCCCGCTGAATAACCTGATCACCCGCTTCCAGGAGCAGACCCCGATCCGCGCCAGTTCGCTGATCATCACCCTCTATGGTGATGCCATCGAACCCCACGGCGGCACGGTGTGGCTGGGCAGCCTGATCAACCTGCTGGAGCCGATCGGCATCAACGAACGGCTGATCCGCACGTCCATCTTCCGCCTGACCAAGGAAGGCTGGCTGACTGCCGACAAGGTTGGCCGGCGCAGCTACTACAGCCTTACCGGCACCGGTCGGCGGCGTTTCGAAAAGGCCTTCAAGCGTGTCTACAGCCCCAGTCAGCCGGCTTGGGATGGCGCCTGGACCTTGGTGCTGCTGTCGCAGCTCGATGCCGCCAAGCGCAAGGCGGTGCGCGAGGAGCTGGAGTGGCAGGGCTTCGGCGCGATGGCGCCCAACCTGCTGGGTTGCCCACGCGCCGACCGCACCGACCTCGCTGCGACCCTGCGCGAGCTGGAGGCCAGCGAGGACAGCATCGTCTTCGAAACCCACACCCAGGAGGTGCTGGCGTCCAAGGCCATGCGCGCGCAGGTGCGCGAGAGCTGGCGTATCGACGAATTGGGGCAGCAGTACAGCGAGTTCATCCAGTTGTTCCGGCCGTTGTGGCAGGGTTTGAAAGAGCAGGCCGAACTCGATGCCCAGGACTGCTTCCTGGCGCGTACCCTGCTGATTCATGAATACCGGCGGTTGTTGTTGCGCGATCCGCAGTTGCCCGAGGAGTTATTGCCCGGGGATTGGGAGGGCCGGGCGGCGCGGCAGTTGTGCCGGAATCTGTATCGGTTGGTGTGCGCCAAGGCGGAGGCGTATCTGGGCAGTGCGCTGGAGACGGCGGATGGGCCGTTGCCGGATGTGAACGAGAGTTTTTATCGGCGCTTTGGTGGGTTGAAGCTGGATTGAGTGGGGTGCCTGTGCCGTCCCCTTCGCGGCGGTTCGGCACAGACGAAACCGGTCGAAGTCCAACCTAAACAGACCCCAGCAACCCCAGTTCCTCCTCGGTGAACCCCAGCTGCTCCAGCGCCTTCAGGTTCTCCAGCAACTGCTCGCGACTGCTGACCCCAACCAACACCGAGGTCACCCGCGAATCACGCAGCGCCCAGGCCAACGCCAGTTGCGAAAGCGATTGCCCGCGCTTGCGCGCCACCGCCTCGAAATCTGCAATGCGTACCTGCAGCGCCTCGTTCAAGGCGCTGTGCTGCAGGTACTTGCTTCCCCGGCCGATCCGCGAATCCGCTGGCACTCCTTGGGCATACTTGCCCGACAACACCCCCTGCGCCAGCGGCGAATAGGTCACCACACCTGCACCACGCTCGGCAGCCTCGGCCAGCACGCCGTTGCTCTCGATGTCCCGCTCCAGCAGGTTGTACACCGGTTGCTGCAAGGTCAATGGCACCTGCCGGGCGCTCAGCAGCTCGGCGATCTGCGCAGCCTGCGCCGCGCTGTACGAGGAAATCCCCACATACAACGCCTTGCCCTGGCGCACGATGCTGGCCAGCGCGTCGGCGGTTTCTTCCAGCGGCGTGTCGGGATCGAAGCGGTGCGAGTAGAAGATATCCACGTAGTCCAGACCGAGCCGTTGCAGGCTCTGGTCCAGGCTTGCCAGCAGGTACTTGCGCGAGCTGCCGCCCTGGCCGTACGGGCCGGGCCACATGTCCCAGCCGGCCTTGGTGGAAATGATCAACTCGTCGCGATGCGGGGCGAAGTCCTGGCGCAGCAATTGGCCGAGGTTGCGTTCCGCACTGCCGTAGGGCGCGCCATAGTTGTTGGCCAGGTCGAAGTGGGTGATGCCATGATCGAAAGCTGTGCGCAGGATCTCGCGTTGCCGGGCCAGTGGCATGTCGTCACCGAAGTTGTGCCAAAGGCCCAGCGACAGGGGCGGCAGCGTCAGGCCGCTGGCTCCGGCGCGGCGGTAGTGGCGGCCGGCATAGCGATCGGAGGCCGGGGTGTAGGGTGTCAGTGGTTGGCTCATGGGGCGGTGCTCCAGCGGTAGCTGTCGGTGGGTTGCCAGGCGCTGCCCAGGTTGGCTTGCTTGAGGGCACGGCTGAGAATGTCCGAGGCCGCCCACTGGTCGACATCGAAGGTGGCGCGAATCAGCCGTGCGTCATGGGCGAGTTTGACGTCCTTGCGCAACGTGCCTAGGTAATAGGGGTCGAGCAGTGGCGAATAGATGAAACGCAGATCGGCGCCCTTCAGGCTGTCGGCAAGGACCTTGGGTGGGTAGGCCGATTGTTCGGCGCTGAGGTCGATCTGGGCTTGGCGGTTTTCCTCGCGGGACAACCAGTCCAGCGCCTTGGCGACCGCTGCAGCGGCATCGACCACCGCTTGTGGATGGGCATCGATGAATGCCTGGGTGAACAGCAAGCCGCCCTGGCCCGCGCCCTTGCCGCCCAGCTGGGGGCTGCCCAACGGGATCTGGATGACGCCCTTGTCACGCAGGGCGAACAGCCGCGACGGCGCCCAGCTGGCGTCGATCTGGCCGGCCGCGAGTGCGGCATTGACGGCGTTGAAGTCCAGGTTGATGACGCGCACGTCGCGTTCGCTCAACCCGGCGCTGGCCAGTACGTCGATCAACGCAAGGTGGTCGGCGGTGCCGCGCAACATGCCGATGCGCTTGCCCTTGAGGTCGGCGACGGTGTTGATGCCCGAGCTTGGCGTCACCCCCAGGTAGCCGTTGATGCCACGACCGGTGGCCATTACCAGGCGGGTCTGCACGCCGCTGGCGCGGCCGATGATCGAGGCGAGGTCGCCGAGGAAGGCGGCGTCGAGCTGGCCGTTGGACATGGCCTCGTTGATCAGCGGGCCAGCTCCCTTGAAGAAATACCACTTCACCGCCACGCCTTGGTCGGCCAGTGCCTGCTCGAGGACCTGGCGGCTGTGCAGCACATCCACCAGCGGCCCGGCGCTGGGTTTGGGGCCGGCGCTGAGGTCGGGGCGGCGATGCGCAAGGTGACGTCGGCGGCCTGCACGGACACGGCGAGGAGGGCCGGGGGCAGGGCCAGCAGGAGTTTGCGAAAGAGCGATCTCATACCGGCCTTGCCTCTTCGAGTACGGCGGCGCGGCGTACGCGGCGGCGGTTGGGAAAGTAGTCGGCCACGGCCAGGTGCTGGGTGCTGCGGTTATCCCAGATCGCCACGGTGTTGGTCTTCCAGGCCCAGCGCATCTGGAACTCGGGGATTTGCAGGTGCTGCAACAGCAACGCCAGCAGGTGCTCGGACTCGACTCGCGAGACATCGCAGATATGCGAGGTGAAGGCGCGGTTGATGTAGATCGACTTGCGCCCGGACACCGGGTGAGTGCGCACCACCGGGTGGCGGGTGGGCCGGGGCATCAGGCTGCGCGAGCGCTCCAGACGCTCGATGCCGGCATCATCGTCGGGGCTGAAGGAATTATGGAAGGTATGCACCGCGCTGAGCTGTTCGAGGGTTTGCTTGAGCGGGGTGGATAGCGCTTGCCAGGCAGCCTCGGTATCGACCCACAGGGTGTCGCCGCCAAGCGGCGGGATTTCCTCGGCGAACAGGATGCCGTATTTCAACGGGCGCTCGGCGAAGGTCACGTCGGCATGCCAGGTGTCGTTGGCGCCCTTGCGCTTGTCGTCGTAGGCGAACACCACCAGTTCACGCACCCCAGGGTCGGCTTCGAACACCGGGTGTACATGCAGCTCGCCCAGCCGCTCGGCGAAGTGCTTCTGCTGTGCGGCGCTCCAGTGCTGGTCTTCGAGAAACACCACCTTGTGTTCGACGATCGCCGCCTCGATCTGCGCGAGGGTGGCGTCGTCCACGCAGGCCAGGTCGACGCCGCTGATGCGGGCTCCGAGGAGGGGGTGCACGGGTTGGACTTGCAGGCTCATGGGAAGCTCCAGGCAAAAAAGGGCGCCCGATGGCGGGCGCCGTCGGGTCAAAAATCCTTGCGCAGTTGCACGCCGAAGTAGCGGCCATCGTCGCGGGGAACGATGCGGCTGGTGCTGGCACCGGCCGAGAGCGACGGCGAATAGGACTTGTCGGTGAGGTTCTTGGCCAGCAGCGCGACGCGCCAGCCTTCGTTGTAATCGGCCAGCGCCACGCTGGCGTTCCAGATGCCGTAGGCACCCTGCTTGGTGGTCGGGTTCTGGTCGAGGCTGTACTGCACTTCGCTTTGCCAGGTGTAGTCGGTGCCCAGCTCGACATCCCAGCCATTGTCCAGAGGGATGCTGTAGTCGGCGCGCACGTAGCTCTTCCAGTCCGGGGTGAACGGCAGCGGCTTGCCATCGATGTTGCAGTTGGCCACGGCGCCGGGTGGGCAGGCGAACGTGTCGATGCGGGCTCGAGTGTAGGCCAGCGCACCGGACAGCTTCAGCTGGCGGGTGGCCTGCAGCGCCCAGTCCAGTTCGGCACCTTGGCTGATCACGCTGCCGGCGTTGATCAGGCGCGTTACCACTGAAGTTCCCACCACGTCGTAGGCGTTGGCCTGGTAGTTGTCGTACTTGGAGTGGAACAGCGCCAGGTTGGCGGTCAGGCGATTGTCCCAGGCCGTGCTCTTCAGGCCAATTTCATAGGTGTCGGAGGTTTCCGGATCGAGTGGCTCGACGTCGATGGCCTGCATGTTGAAGTAGACGTTGTAGGCCGGCCCCTTGTAGCCCCGCGAGTAGGTAGCGTAGGAGGTGAGGCTGTCGTTGATGTCGTACTGCAGGCCCAGACGGCCGGAAACGCCCGAGTCCTGATGCGAGCCGCTGCTGGCAAAGCCAGGGCGGATCGAGTTGACTGCAGTGGTGGAGGAGGAGATACGGCGGTGGTCATATTCGATCTGGTCGAGGGTCCAGCGCAGGCCGAAAATGACGCGCAGGTCGCTGCGCAGATTGAAGGTGCTTTCGCCGAACACCGCGTAGCTGTCGTTGGTGGCACTGTAGTCGGCTCGGCCAGTGGTTGGCACCGAGTCGTTGACACTCAGGCGACGGTAGGTCTCTTTCGACTTGCCATGGAACAGGTAGGTGCCGAGCACGTATTCGGCGAACTGACCCTTGGGCGAGGCCAGGCGAAACTCCTGGCTGTACTGGTCGAAGTCGACCAGGCCCTTGTCGTGTACGGCGGTTACCGGCAGGGCCGAGAGGCTGTCGTTGTCCTGGTACTGGGCGTTATTCCAGCCGCGCCAGGCACTGATCGAGGTCAGGGTATAGTCGGCCACGGTCCAATCTGCCTGCAGCGATAGGCCGCGGTTGCGGTCCTCGACGTAGGTGCGGTAGTCGCTGTCGAGCTTGCGGTTGTGCTTGCTTGGGTTGACCGGCCCGAGGGCTGCGGCTACTGCAGCACTGGGGATGACCAAGGTCGAGGTGGTGTCGTCCTCGCCGTCGCTATAGTCGCCGATCAGCGTCAGCTTGAGTGTGTCGCTGGGGTCGAATTGCAACTTGCCGCGTACACCTTTGCGGTCGTAGCCATTGACATCGTGACCGTTGGCGACGTTTTCGACGTTGCCGGCGTAATCGCCCCACGAGGTGGTGAGCGAGCCCTTCAGCGTTTCACTGAGACGTCCGCCGATGCCGAAGCGCAGGCGGTTCTCGTTGCCGCCATAGTACGAATACTCGGCGAAGCCGTGGGTCGTGTCGTCGATATCCCGGGTGACGATGTTCAGCACGCCGGCCGAAGCGTTCTTGCCAAACAGTGTGCCCTGGGGGCCGCGCAGCACTTCGATGCGATCGACGTCGAGCAGGTCCAGCGTCGATTGCCCGGGGCGGGCGAAGACTACGCCGTCGACCACCGTGGCGACGCTGGGCTCGACGCCGGGCGAGGTGGAAATGGTACCGATGCCGCGCACGAACAGCGAGCTGTCCTTGTTCGAGGAACTGCTGCGGTAGTTCAGCGTGGGGATTTCCTGAACGATTGTCGAGATATTCGCGCGCCCCTCGCGTTCGAGTTGTTCACCGTCGACCACGGTCACTGCCACGGGCACTTTTTGCAGCGACTCTTCGCGACGTGTGGCGGTCACGGTGATCTTCTTCAGCGCCGGAGCCGCTTGGCTGGCGCTATCGCCGGTGGTCTCCGGCTCAGCCGCCTGGGCGGCGGGCAGGTACAGCAGGCCAAGTACGGCCCCGAGGCCGAGGGCGTTGGTTACAGACTTCATCGATCCGATCCTGGTGTGGGTTGGCAGTTGCAACACGCCGGTGCTCCGGCTGTTCTGGCCTTCCCGTGATCGGGTCAGTGCAAGGCAGCACCCGTTGCGGGGTGTCGCTGCAGTTTTTAGCAATGCGCGGCGCGGGCTGTAAAAGCCGAAAAGTGCATGTGCGCCATGCGCGCGGCGTCTGGGTGATGTTGGTGATATTGTTATAAAAATAAAATATAAATATCTAAAAGTTATTAATGTAGCCTTGGGGCAGGAGGTTCATGAAGCCTGCAGGTTTCGAACCCGTTGATATGCATCGTCTGCATCCCTTTCATTGACTGCGGGACTGGCTGTGGATCTACATCAACTGCGCCACTTCGTAGCGTTGGCCGAGCACGGCAGTTTCACCCGCGCCGCCGAGGCGTCGTTCATTACCCAGTCGGCGTTCAGCCGCAGCATCCAGGGGCTGGAGCATCAGCTCGGCTGTTCGCTGGTCGAGCGCGCGGCAGGTGGGCGTGGTATCCGCCTCACGCCGCGGGGCAAGGCGATGCACCAGCGGGCCAGGGCCATCATTGAAGGGGTATCCAGCCTGCGCGAGGACATCGTCGGCCTGGACCAGATGGCAGCGCCAACCCTCGCGTTCGGCTGCGGCCCGCTACCGGCATCGCGGCTGGTGCCGGTTGCGCTGGGGCGCTTTCTCACTCGCCACAGCGACACCCTGGTCGACCTCAAGGTGGCGCCTCCGGACGAGTTGAAGCAGCACCTGGATAATGGCGAGATCGAGTTCCTGGTGGCTGATCTGCGGCATATCGAGACCAGCAAGGGCTATGTGTCACAAGCCCTGCGGCCGCGGCGCTTTCAGGTGTTTTGCCGTAGCGGGCATCCATTGCTCGCCGATGCGGTGACGTTCACAGCCCTGGCGGACTACCCACTGGGATGCACCGCGCTGCCGGCGGAGTTGCGCGTCCTGCTGGCAGAACGAGCTGGGCGGCGAGCGTTACCGGTCAATGTCGAGAGCCGGCACAACGATGTCTTGGTGCAGATGGTCATGACCTCGGATCTGATCGGCATCGCGCCGGAGGATGTGGTCGAGCACCTGCTACGCCGGGGCGAGGTCGCGCGGCTGGAGTTCAGTGACGCGCCCGAGGGGCTGGCCATCGGCGGAACCTGTTTCGGCGTGGTCTATCGGGCGGGTCGCAGTTTGTCGGCACATGGCCAGGCGCTGATCGCTGCGATCAGCGAGGTGGATAGCGGCCCGCAACTGAACTGAACGGCTACTCGCTGCAGCACCTCCAAGCTACATCACAGGAGGAAATGTCATGCAGCCGGAAACAGAAGGTCTCGAAGAACAAGGTCCAAGCAAGGTGCCATTCGTCAACGACCCGCTCAAACCTACTTCACCTCCGTTGAACGATGCCGATGCCACGGATGCAGCGGAGGCGGAGCAGGATATCGAGGATGATGGGGAGGCGCTTTAGCTGCCTGGAAGTCAGGCGTAGTATTGGCCCCGCAACCTCGAAGGCAGCATCCCCTGCTCGATTTCATCCAACAGCGTCTTGACCATGGCGCTGATGTGGTAGGACGCCTCGGTCATGCGCCGATCCCCCATCAGTACACCGGTCTGGTTCAGGTAACGGGCACATTCCATCAATTTCTGTGCCTCTGCCTGGGCGTAGGAGAGGGTGGTGGTGGGCGTCACGGTGAAGATGGATTGGCAGGGGCGAAAGGTTGGCAGCGGTATTGGGTCTTCGGGGGGCGGGATTCGGGATGGTTTGCAGGGTGGCATGGTGGTTTGTCCTCGGGTTTGGTGGGGGATGGCACGGGCTGCGCCCGTGTTCGCGGGACAAGCCCGCTCCCACAGCATCCGTGCAGCTGTTGGGCTCGACGCTGTACTTGTGGGAGCGGGCTTGTCCCGCGAAGAGGCCGACTCAGTCAGTACACATCTCGCCGCTTCATGCCCAACTCGGCATCATCCAACAGGGCCTTGGCCAGGGCGCTGAGGTAGTGCGCAGCCCACACGCATTGAGGTTTGTCGTCCATTACGCCGGCGATGCTCATGTCGCGGGCGCAGCCCATCAATTCGGAGGCTTGTTCCCGAGCGTAGTGGCAAGGAATGCCGGGCTCGATGCAGAACAAGGGCTGGGTCTGGTTTTCACCTTGGTAGAACTTGGTTTTGCCAACTGTGAAGTTGCGGCTGGTATCGTCCGTGGGCATGGTTTTATCTCCCTGAAGTTTTGGGTGCCTGGGCTGGCCTTATCGCCGGCAAGCCGGCTCCTACACGCCCACCTGTCAAAACCAGGGGAAGGGAGTGGTGGAGATGTAAGGCAAGGTTGCTCGCGATCAGGCCAGGCCAGGCGTAACGTGATATGGCTTAGTGGCGAGGCTGCTGATCAGATCGCATCTGGACTTGGGCCAAAGCTGATTCGATCAACTTTCTCAGACTTCCAAGTTCATGCATCACTGTCATGATCAGTAACGTAACTGGCGATCTGGGTTGCATCAGGGCTGCCTGCTGCGCAACGGCTTCTGCGCACAGCGCATAGTTGGAGGCCAGCGTCAGCGTGTCTTCGAGAGAGTGGGGATTGTTCGGTGGGTCGGGGACTATCTTCAACATTGCTTATTACCTTCATGATGCCGCCACCTGGCTGCTGTCAAACAGAAGGGTGGCAGCTGTACGTGGGTTGACAGACCGGTGGAATAAGCAAGTCCCGGCGCACGCAAGCGTGCCCCACGTACAGCCGCCATTGAAGGTAGCCATATGCTTAAACCGTCGCGGCCTGTCAAAGCCGGTCGTTGATGTGCAACGACACCCCGAGACTAAAACGCATCTCGGCCAGGCCGCAACGGGAAATAGGCCGCAACAGTATCTTTGGGAAATGTCCTACGGAAAAGAGCTTAAATCCGATTCTGTTTACACTTTCTCGACTTTTACTTAAACATGAACACGTGCTTCAGCACGGATTACCAGCCACACCCCTCCTAATGAAACCAACGTGCCGAGCGCAATCTGCCAGGACAGCGGATCACCAAACATCGCCCAGGCCCACCCCAATGTCACCGCAGGGCTCAGGTACAACACGCTGGCAACCCGAGTGGCCGAGGAGCGTTTCAGGCACGCCCAGTACAGCCCATAGCCACCCAGGCTCGACAGCAGCGCGGTCCACAGCACGCTGATGGCGAAACCGCTGGTGGGCATCGGGCTCAAGCCACCTTCCATCGCCGCCAGGGCAGCGAACACCAAGCTGGAGGCAAAACAATGCATCCAGAGGGTGGGCAGCAGCCCAAGGCTGGCAGCCGCCCGCGACTGTTTCTGCCATAACGTGGCGATGGCCAGCGACAGCATGCCGAGCAGCGGCAGCCCGTACGCCCACCAAGGCGCCCACCCAAGGCTCAGCACATCGGCGGTGACCAGCAGCACTCCGCCGAGGCCAAGCGCAAGGCCGGCCCAGGTGCCGCGCGCGAGTCTGCGCCCGGGCAAACAGGTGGAAAGCACCGCGACCCCTAAAGGCAGCAGGTCCGCGAGCAACGCGGCGAGGCCGGCCGGAACCCCGAGCGCGATGCCTTGCACGACGCCCGCAAGATAACCCGCCATGGCCAGCAGACCGCTGCCCGCGGTGTGCCACAAAGTGCGGGGCGGGGCGCGCAGCAGGGGTTGCCAGGCGAATGGCGCCAGCACCGCGAGGACCACCAGCGAACGCCAGAACACCACCAGCATCGGTGGCGCCTGGTCGAGAGCAAAGCGTGCGCCTACGAAGCCCGAACTCCAGGCGAACACCAGCCCAAGCTCAAGCAGCACCAGAGGTATGGACCAAGTTGTGACGCTGCGTACCGAAGACAGGCTCATGATGGCGTCCAATGCAAGTACATGCGCACAGGTTAGGAGGATCGACTAATCTGTTAAATCAAAATTACCAGAAACAGTAATTCATGTTTATTGAATCATGAGCGCCATTCTGGATATCGAACTGTTGCTCACGTTCCACGCCGTGGCCCGTAGCGGGCGGTTCAAGGCGGCAGCCGAGCAACTGCACAAGAGCCCGGCGGCCATCAGTACGCACATCCAGCGCCTGGAAGGCTTGGTCGGTGGGCGGCTGTTCGAGCGTGACAACCAGTCGGTAATGCTCACCGCCCTGGGCACGCGCGTGTTGGCGTCTACCCGCGAACTGCTGCGTGCCCACGACCGGGTGTTGGCCGAGTTGCAGGGCGGCGCAGTGGCGGGGCGGATTCGCCTGGGCGTGCCAGACGAGTACGCCGATCATGTCATCCGCGACATCTTGCCCGCGTTCGCCGAGCAACGGCCGAACGTGGTGCTGGAGGTGAAGACGGGGCCGAGCCTGACCCTGCGCGAGCAGGTTCGCCGGGGCCGCTTGCACGTTGCCGTCGCGGTCGTTCCCTGTGACCAGCCAGCCGATGGGCAGCAAGTGCTGGCACGCACTACGCCCGTCTGGAGTGGTGCGGCGAACGGGCCGGCGATACATGACGATCCACTGCCTCTGGCGGTCTACGCAGCGGCGTGCCCATACCGGGAGGTCATGCTTGGCGCGCTGCAGGCCAGTGGCCGCCGCTGGCGCCTGGTACTGGAAAGCCCTTCAAGCCAGGCTGTGAGGGCGTGCGTTGAAACTGGCATGGCGATCACCTTGATGGACCGCGCGAGGGTGAGCGAGCGGATGGTCATCCTGGAAGGGTTGCCAGCGATTGCGCAGCACGAGATCGTTTTCATCAAGTCCAGCCGGGGCGGCCCGGATGATCTGCTGCAACTGCTGGGGCAGATCATCGGGCAACGCTTCAGGCTCTGACGCCCGCTATTTGCTGGCGACCGTCTGATTCGCCGCCGGGCAGCTCTGGGCATTGAGGAACTGGGACTTTTTCAGCCAGTCCTGCTGCGGGTAGTAGGCGAACACGTAGCTGCCGCGTCGCAGCGTATCGATCAGCTTGCCGGCAATGGCCGGTCGAACGGCAGGGCAGCCTTGGCTGCGACCCAGGCGACCGAGACCAGGCACGACCTTGGGATCGGCATACGCGGCGGCATGCATGACGATTGCCCGGGACATGCTGTTGTCGTTGAAGCCCGGTTCCAACCCTTGCAGGCGCAGCGAGCGGCCGTGCTTGCCGCTGTAGGTTTGGCCGGTTTCGTACAGGCCGATGGAGGATTGGTAGCTGTTCGGGGTGTTGGAGAACGCGGTCGGCACATCGGCGCCGCTGTTCTTGCCGTGGGCCACCCACTCTTCGAACAACAGTTTCCGGGCTTGCAAGTCGAACACCCACAGGCGTTTGTCCCGCGAGGCCTTGGAGTAGTCGATTACCGTCAGCAGCTTGTCCCCGTCGCTTTGGCTGGCGCACTCGTAGGCAGTGAGCGCTAGCGTCAGGGCCGAAAGGCTGGCATTGGGCGCCAATTGCTGAAGATCGGCGGCGCTAGGCAAGGTTTGTGCGTGGGCGGTATGCCAGGCACCGAGAAAAAACAGGCCGATACTGGCCGCTGAGAGCCGCATGGCCCCCCACAAGGGTTCGAACAACGACATGAATTACCCCATTTAAAAACCGCCTGTGGGCTGTGCTGAAGGTCAGCAGATTGCAGGCGAAAGGCCGCTACTTTGCTTGATTTTTATGAAGTTGCCGATCACTTTTTGACCAATGGTTTAGGTTCTTCACTGTCATCGGTGGCTATCACCGTGAATTTTCCGTTGCTGCGGGTATCCCGTGTGGACGCCCAATCGGTGATCACCAGCATGGTGCCGACGTCCATCGCTTCACGTAGATGACTGCGAAATTCCGGGTTCATGTTCAGCTCCCCCAGTTGCTCATACGGCGTGTCCCCGTACTCCGGGTTGCTCACCGCGACCGCCGACCAGCGTAACGGTAGCGCAGCTTCGACGGGCAAGGCGGAGGGCTTCTGCAGCAGGGAGTACACCGCCATGCCGCTGCGTCGGCGGCTGTTTTCCAGCGACAGCGCCGGCGCCGAACCGACCAACTGACCGCCGCGATACACGTAGGCGCGCAGATCGGCGCGGCTGATCAGGATCGACAGCGGTCCCGACGTTGGGTCCGGATCGTTCCAGAACTGCTGATTGCTCAACACCAGCGGGCCTTGGGCCTTGCCGTCGCTGACGGTGGGCGCCAGCACCCCGGGGTGGGTGACCTCCACCGGTGCGCTATGGGTATCGGAAACGATGACGGTGGTCGAGCTGAAACCGGTGACCTCGTACAGCTTCTTGGCGAACTCCAGCGGCAGGCGCACGCAACCATGGGAGGCGGGGTAGCCCGGCAGATGGCCGGCGTGCAGGGCGATGCCGTCCCACGTCAGCCGCTCCATGTAGGGCATCGGTGCGCTGTTGTAGAGGCTGGATTTATGCTCGACTTTTTTCTGCAGGATGCTGAACACCCCGGTTGGGGTTTCCCGGCCTGGCTTGCCGCTGCTCACGGTACTGACGCCGATGGCGATGCCATTGCGATAGACGTAGGCACGCTGCTCGGTGAGGCTGACCACCACGGTCACCGGCCCCACAGGGGAGACCTGTGGGTACCAGAGAAACTGGCCGGGCTTGAGTTTTTCGAGCTGGGTCTTCAGTTCGGCCGGGCTGGGTACGTGCAGCGGGGCAGCCTCGACAGAAGCGGCGGCAAGCAGCAGTGCCATTGCGAGCGGTATATGCGACATCCAATCGTTCCTCCTTGAGCCCTGTGGCCAGCTTAGTCGGAACGTTCGTCATCGGGCAAACCCGCGCGTCAGCCGGGCTGGGCCGCCAGGCTGTTGCTGACGTTACGCCCCAGCACCAGCACCGTGACGATCCCGCAACCGACCAGTGCCGTGGCCAGGCTCAGCAACACCGAGCTGCCCAGTTGGTCGACGATCCGCCCACCGAAGAACGACCCCAGCGCGATGATCACCTGGAACATCGCCACGAACAGCGGCATGCCGCGTTCCACGTCCTTGGGCGCGACGACGAACATCCAGATGCTGGCGCAGGCCGGGAAGGCGCCGAAGGCGAAGCCCCAGAGCGCGATCAGCATCGCTGCGCCGGTCATGCCGGTGGCGAAGTAGGGGAACAGCGCGGTGCTGGTGGCGATCATCAGCGCGACCAGCAGCAGGGTATGGCGCACGCTGCGGTTGGCAGCAAAGCCTGCGAACACGTTACCCAGCACCCCCGCCACGCCATACAGCAACAGCAGCGAGCCGATGGTCGGGCCATCGAAGCCTGCGCGTTCCTTGAAGAACGGCGCGACATAGGTGTACGCGGCAAAGTGCGCCAGGCCGATCAGCAGCACGGCGATCAGGCCGACCCGCGCTTGCGGATTGATGAACAAGGCCGGCAGGTCGCTGATACGAATGGCCTTGTCCGGGTTCAGCCGTGGCAGCAGGAACACCTGCGCCAACAGCACCGGGATGCCCAGCGCGGCAGTGACCAGGAAGGTCATGCGCCAGCCCATCAGGCCGCTCAACCAGGTGCCGACGGGCACGCCGAGCACGGTGGCCAGGGTCACGCCGACCATGATGATCGAGGTGGCTTGCGCCACGCCCACGCCCTTGGGCGCCAGCCGACCGCTCAGGGCGATGGCCGTGGCCCAGAAGCCACCGATGCTGATGCCCAGCAATACGCGGCCGAACAGCAGCAGGTTGAAGTCGCTGGCATAGGCCACGACGGCGTTGGCGATGATCATGATCAGCGTCAGGCCGACCAGCAGGTAGCGGCGGTCCAACGCACCGATGCCCACCGACAGCAGGGGCGCGGCGAGCGCGGCCATGATGCCGGGCAGGGTCACCATCAGGCCGGCGTGGCCGGCACTGATACCCAGGTCGGCGGCGACATCGTTGAGCACGCCTACCGGGAGAAATTCACTGGTCACCAGGGCGAAGGCACCGACGGCGACCGAGAGAATCGCCAGCCATTGCTGTGCGACGCTGCGTTGTTGTGGATCGGGGAGGCGATGGGCCTGGTCGGGGCTTGGCATGGTATCGGGTTCCAAGGGGGATGGCGCCTGTGGGCAGGCGAGTGGAGCGGGGAGAATGTCGGGGGATTATATGAGGCGTGTTGGCGAAGGCGCAGACGAGCGCTTTGATAGTAATCATCAGCGGTATCGATGAGAGCGGGTGGGTGTGGGGCGGAGGGTTACAGGTGAGGAGGTGGAGCAGAGAGTGGTCGTCATGGCATTTTTTCCGCCCATGAGATCGAGCGCAGCCCGCGCGGTGCTCGATCTCATGGGCGGAAAATCTCTCCCGCCGAGCCCCTCAAGCAAACCGCTCGAACCGATAAGGACTAGGGTCGATCAACGGCGCCTGCTGCGACACCAGGTCCGCCGCCAATTGCCCCGCCGCCGGTGAGGTGCCGAAGCCATGCCCGGAGAACCCGGTGGCCAAGGTCAGCCCCGGCACGCTCGCCACCGGGCCGATGATAGGGTTGGAGTCCGGCGTCACGTCGAGGGTGCCAGCCCATGCCGAGGCGATGCGCGCCTGCTCGAACACCGGCCAGGCAGCCCGCAGGTTGCGCAGGGCATCTTCGTTCAAGCTCGCGTTGGCGGCGGGGTCCTGAACCCTGACCCGCTCGAACGGCGACACCTGCGAGGCATTCCAGCGGCGCGCCAGGGCCAGGTCCTTGAAGAAATACCTGCCCAGGCTGATCTTCAGGAAATCGCGCTGGGCACGCAGTTGCGGCAGGAAGCGGGTGCCCAGCAGCACGTGGTCCAAGGTCAGGAAGGCATCGAGCTTGCCGCGCTGGGTGATGATGAAACCGCCATCCTTGTGCTTGCGGAAAGAAAAATCCGGCGCGCCGACGGCGATGTCGGTCGGCCCCTCCATCGGTTCGGTCCGCAGCACCGAACAGGTCAGCGGCAAGGTAGGCAGGTCGATCTTGAGGTTGCCGAGGAACTTGCGCGACCACAGCCCGCCAGCCAGCAGCACCTGGTCACAGCGGATCTCGCCTTGCTCGGTGACCACGCCGCTTACCCGGCCGCGGCCGTCACCAGCGTGCGCACCGCACAGTGCTCGACGATCACCGCGCCCTTGGCCATGGCGGCGCGGGCAATCGCGCTCGAGGCCAGAGTCGGTTCGGCGCGTGCGTCCGAAGGCGTGTACAGGCCGCCCGCCCAGTCGCCACGCCCACCAGGTACCAGCTGGGCGATCTCGCGGTTGCTCAGCAGGCGCGAGTCCAGGTCCAGGTGTTCGACGCTTTTCAGCCAGCCTTCGTGCTGGCTCATCTGCGCCTCGTTGCGACCGACGAACATGATCCCGGCCTGCCGGTAACCCACGTCGCAGCCTACTCGCTGCGGCATGTCTGCCCACAGCCGGTCGGCGGCCAGTGCCAGCGGGATGTCGGGGGCATGGCGGTTGGTCTTGCGTACCCAGCCGAGGTTGCGCGACGACTGCTCGCCGGCGATGCGACCCTTTTCCAGCACCACCACCGGGATGTTGCGCTCGGCGAGCGTCAGTGCGGCGGTGAGGCCGATGATGCCGCCGCCGATGATCACCACGGTGGTGGCGTCCGGGTGGCGGGTAGCGGTCTGTACAGGGTCGATCACAGGAGACATGGCTTCACTCAGGTGGCAAATGGAACAGGCGGTTGCACGGTGACGGCGCGGGCGGTCACTGGCCGAGGCGGACCAGCGATACCTCGGCGCGCGAGGCGCCACGGTAGGCGGTGACCTCCAGCTCGACCTTGTAGAGGGTCGAGCCGAGCGGCGGGCAGGTGACCGTGGTGGCCGGGTCGATGCCGCGGAATTTCGCGCCGATCGCTTCCATCACGCGCGGCACGTCGGCCGGCTCCTGGATGAACACCCGCGAGCAGATGACATCGGCCAGGGTGGAGTCGACCGCGGCAAGCGCGGTCTCGATGTTGGCGAACACCTGCTGCAGTTGCTCGATGACGTCGTCGGCGATCTGCTGGGTCTGCGGGTTGCGCCCGGCGGTGTTGGAGACGTAGATCCAGTTGTCCACCGCCACCAGGCGGGAGTAGCTGGCCATGTCTTCGAACTTGGAACCGGTCTTGAGTTTGGTGATCTGGGTCATGTGCGTTCCTCGTGAATACGTGTGCGGGATTAGCAGAGAACTGGGGTTTCCCAGAGGTTGAGCTTCACGCCGATGCCGCGTTCGAGGGCGTTGCGGTAGACCACGGTGCCCCAGGCGACGTCTTCCACCGGCATGCCACCGACCGACATGAGGATGATTTCCTCGTCGTTGAGGCGACCCGGCGCATCGCCGCTGATGATCTTGCCGATGTCCTCGATCTGCGCCGCGTCGAGCGTGCCTTCGGCGATCATGTCCATGAAGCGCACCCCTACCAGCGGCACGTGGTTGTGGGCAGGCTTGGGCAGTTCATCGAACCAGGCTTCGTACAGGCCGGTGTTGTCCACCACCTTGCGCACGTCGTGCTGTTCCATGCCCGCGTCGATGCTGCACGGGGCGGGCATGGCCAGGAACGCGCCCGGTTTCACCCATTCACGGCGCACCAGCGGGTACTTGGAGGGGGCGCCGACTTCACCGGAGCTGCAGTAGGTGACCAGGTCCGAGCCGCGCACCACTTCTTCCAGGGTTTGCACCACTTCGATGGTGGCGATCTGCGGATAGCTCTGCTTCACCCAGCTGACGAACTCATCGAGGTTCTTTTGGCCACGGCCTTTGATCTTGATGGTGTCGACCAGGGGGCACACGGCCATGAACGCGGCCACGGTGGTCTTGCCCATCACGCCGGGGCCGGCCAGGCCGATGACCTTGGCGTCCTTGCGAGCCAGGTGACGCGCGCCGACGCCTGGGATCGCGCCAGTGCGGTAGGCCGAGAGCAGGTTGGCCGACATGTGCGCCAGCGGCGCGCCGGTGTCGGCGTCGTTGAGGGTGAACATCAGGATCGAGCGCGGCAGGCCTTTTTCGCGGTTGGCGATGTTCGAGCCGTACCATTTGGCGCCTGCAGTGCGGAAGCTGCCGCCGAGGTAGGCGGGCATGGCCATCATGCGGCGGTCCGCGGTGGGCTTGGGCATGTGCGGGAACGGCGAGTCTTCCGGGAAGGTGATCATGGCGCCGTGCGAGTCGCTGTTCGGGCCGGCCATGCGGTAGTCGCCCTGGTACAGCAGGCCGAACATTTCTTCCATGGCGTCGACGCAGGCGGGCATGTCGGTGACCCCGGCGCGGATCATGTCTTGTTCGGAGAGGTAGATGAAGTCGATGCGGGTGTCGAAGGTCATGGCGGATCTCACTGCGCGGGCGGTGCGCCAGGCACCGCCGTGATCGGGTGTTGTTGTGCTTCGCCGGCAAGAGCGGGTCTAACGGGTGGGGGAAGCTGATGTGCAGTGTCGCTAACGACCGGTAGGTAAGCTTGTGCGAGGCTGCCAGAGGGGTTGTCGCTGCGTGACATGGGGGATGGTTTTCTGGGGGCTGCTGGTGCTCGCCATGACATTTTTGGCGGTCATGAAATCGAGCGCCGCCGGCGCGGCGCATCGCGAAGCGTGCTCTGGAGCGGTGCAGCGCCGCACAAATCGAGCGCCACCACAAGGCTCAAGCGCAAACCCTCATCAAAACGGCACAGCCACCGTCACCTGGCTGTACACATTGGTGCCGTTGCCTCCCACCTGATTCCCGCCATTGCTCTCGTCCTTGCGCGGCTGATACAACCCCACCAACGGGCTGATGATCAGGTGCTCGTTGACCGCCCACTCCACATAGAAATCCAGCTCCCGTGCGTCGAGGTTCAGCGCATCGCGGGTGCGCACGGTGTCGAAGTCGAAATACAGGGCGCCAACAGTGAGGTTATCCAGCGGTGTGGCCTTCACGCCGACATGATGGATGCCGGTATTGCTGTTGAACGGCCCGGCATAGTTAGCCGCCACCTCACCTTGGAACCAGGTGCCGTAGCCACTGGAAAGCCCGCTGAACAGCGAATCCCAACCCGCGGAATACCGGGTATAGCGGTAGGTTACCTGCGGTGCCCACGGCAGGTCGGCAAAGGTGTAGCCAGCCTGCAGGTACCAGGCCTGCTCCGGCCCATCGTGCTTGTCCTGCCAGGCGTATTCGAAGGCGAAGCTGGCATTCTCGATGCCGGCACTGCCTTCGCCGCGCACGCTGTAGACGTCCATGCCCTCGCGAGCCTTCTGGAATTCGCTGGCCCACTGGTCGGTGACGTCGATGCCGTGGATCCAGGTCAGGCCCAAGGTACCCAGGGCGTGGGTGTAGTCCAGGGTGCCGGCGGCCAGTTCGGTTTCGGCCTGGGCGCGGTTGTCGGACTTGAGCCACAACAGGCTGCCATGCAGCCCCTCCTGGCCGCTGAGGCGTAGCACCGCGGTGCGGTCGAAGGCGTGGCGAGCAGCCAGATAGTATGCGCCGCCCCGGTCCAGCGCACCGTCGGCCACGCCATTGCCCAGGTTCGGGCCGTCGTCGTTGATCAGGAAGCCACTGCCCAGGCGCACGACCTGGCGACCGCCAGAGACGTCGACGCCGTCCTTGCCCAGCACCGGGAACAGGTCCCCCGAGCGCCAGCCCAGGTAGGCATCCTCGATCTTGGTCGTGCGTTCGGAGCCGTCGGTGAAGCCGCCCGCGTCGCCATCGCCCCAGGTCGCCGAGCTCACCCAGTTCAGCGCACCATACAGCGTGCCGTTGCCGGCCAGGCCTTGATCGCCGCTCAGGCCGTACTTGATGAAACCCTCGCGCCAGGTCGAGCCGCCGCTGGTGCCATCGTAGTTCTTGCGGCTGTTGAACATGCCCCAGACGGCGAGCATGTCGGCGTTCAGGTGGCTGTCATCGTCGGCATAGAGCTCATAGGCCGGTACGGCCTGGCTGGCGAGCAACATCGCCAGGGCCAGGGTGGACAGCGTTTGCGGTTTGACCATTGCACATCCCTCGTTGTTGTTCGTGGGCACCCCGATGTGGCGGGGCCGTCGCGGTTGGCTGCGACGGCCTATTAGCGCGTGTCGGGGAGGGCAGGGTCTTGTCCGTGGCTGCCAAGGCGTTTGCACGACCTGGCCAATGGGCTTCAATAACGCATCATCACCGACTTCAACTCGGTGAAATCGTCGATGAACGCCGAGCCGAATTCCCGACCGATGCCCGAGGCCTTGACGCCACCGAAGGGCACCGCCGGGTCGAGCAGGGTATGCACGTTGACCCACAAGGTACCGGCCTGGATTTCCGGGATCAGGCGCATGGCCTTGCCCAGGTCGTTGGTCCACAGGCTGGCGCTCAGGCCGTAGGGCGAGGCGTTCATCAGGTGCAGCAGCTCTTCCTCGCTGTCGTACGGCAGAAAGGTCGCTACCGGGCCGAAGGTTTCCTGGGTGAGCAGGGTGTCGTTGGCCGAGTCGGCGAGAATCACCGTGGGTTCGACGAAGCAACCAGGGCCTTCGCCGATGTGCCCACCGTGAATGATCTGGCTGCCCTCGCGGCGGGCGATGGCGAACAGTTCGGCGAGCTTCTGCTGGTGCGGCTTGTTGGCCACCGGGCCGAATTGGGTCGACTCGTCCAGCGGCGAGCCGATCTTCAATTGGCCCAGACGCTGCGACAGCGCCTCGAGCAACGGCTCGATGCGCGAGCGGTGCACGTAGAACCGCTCGCCGGCGGCGCAGATCTGTCCCGAGTGAAGGAAGCCGGCTTCGATGATGCCGTCCACGGCCTTGTCGATGCCGACATCGGCCAGGAACGCCACCGCGTTCTTCCCCCCCAGTTCCAGCGTCGCGCGGGTGAGCTTGGCACCCATGGCCGCCTGGCCGACGGCGATGCCGGTCGGCACGGACCCGGTGAACGAGACCTTGTCGGTGCCGGGGTGCTCGATCAGTGCCTTGCCCACCGGGCCGCTGCCGGTCAGCACGTTCAGCGCGCCCGCCGGCAGGCCGGCCTCACTGGCAAGTTCGGCGATGCGCAGCAGCGTCAGTGGCGTGAACTCGCTAGGCTTGATAATGGTGCTGCAACCGGTGGTCAGGGCCGAAGCCAGCTTCCAGATGGCGATCATGGTGGCGAAATTCCATGGCACGATGCCGACCACCACGCCGATCGGTTCGCGCAGGGTATAGGCGCTGTAGCGTTCGCCGGCGAACGAGGGCAGGGACGGGGTGATGGTCTGGCCGGTGATCTTGGTGGCCCAGCCGGCGTAGTAGCGCAGAAAATGCGCCGCCTGCTCCACCTCGAAGGCGCGGGAGATACCGATCAGCTTGCCCGACTGCAGGGTCTCCAGTTGCGCCAGCTCCTCGCGGTTGGCTTCCAGCAGGTCGGCGAGCTTGAACAGCACGGCGGCGCGGGCGGCGGGGCTGGTGCGCGACCAGCTGGCGAAGCCCTGGCGCGCCGAGGCTACGGCCTGGTCGACATCGGCCTGGGTGGCGTCGCTGATCTGGGCGATGGCCTGGCCGTTGGCCGGATTGACCACGGCGATTTTCGCGCTGCCGTGGCTGGCCACGTTGCCGCCATCGATGTACAGGCCATGCTCACGAGCGAGGAAGGCGCTGACGGAGGGAAGAAGGGTAATGTCGCTCATGGTCACTCCAGGGCAGGTGATGAGCGGCCGGCAAGCCGCCAAGGCCTCGGAGCATAGGGGGCCGGCAAGCGCCGGTCTTGCGTCCCCGTGACAGCGGCATGACTCTGTGTGCCAGGCGGCCTGGCAGGCAGCAACAAGGCGGGCGGCAGCCATGGGCAAGACGCTGTAGCGCGGGCGGCGCACAGTTACCCGGCAGGGAGGCAAGCAACAGCCGTGCGTGCAGGTTCGCTTGCCGCGTCAACGCCATAACAACCAGCCGGGGCATAACGATGTCACTCAACAACAAGCTCACCGAGCATCTCAACCGGGGCAGTGTCGGTTTCCCCACCGCGCTGGCCAGCACCGTCGGGCTGATCATGGCCAGCCCGGTGATCCTCACCGCGACCATGGGCTTCGGTATCGGTGGCAGCGCCTTCGCCATCGCCATGGTCATCGCGGCGCTGATGATGCTGGCGCAGTCGACCACCTTCGCCGAGGCGGCGTCGATCCTGCCGACCACAGGCTCGGTCTACGACTACATCAACTGCGGCATGGGCCGCTTCTTCGCCATCACCGGAACGCTGTCGGCGTACCTGATCGTGCATGTGTTCGCCGGCACCGCCGAGACGATCCTGTCCGGGGTGATGGCCCTGGTGAACTTCGAACACCTCAATACCCTGGCCGAGTCCGCCGGTGGCTCATGGCTGCTGGGCGTGGCCTTCGTGTTGGCGTTCGCGGTGCTCAACGCGTTTGGTGTCAGTGCTTTCAGCCGCGCCGAGGTGATCCTGACCTTCGGCATGTGGACCACCTTGATGGTGTTCGGCGTACTGGGCCTGATCGCCGCTCCGGCGGTCGAGTTGGACGGGCCGTTCGGTGTCTCGCTGGTGGGCACCGACCTGATGACCATCCTCTCGCTGATCGGCATGGCCATGTTCATGTTCGTCGGTTGCGAGTTCGTCACGCCCCTGGCTCCCGAGTTGCGCCGTTCGGCCTGGGTGCTGCCGCGGGCGATGGCGCTGGGCCTGTTCGGCGTGGCCAGCTGCATGTTCATCTATGGCGCGGCGATGAAGCGCCAGGTGGAAAACGTCGTGCTCGATGCCGCCACCGGCGTGCACCTGCTCGATACGCCCATGGCCATTCCGCGCTTCGCCGAACAGGTCATGGGCGACATCGGCCCGGTGTGGCTCGGCATCGGCTTCCTGTTCGCCGGCGCCGCCACCATCAATACCCTGATGGCCGGCGTGCCGCGGATTCTCTATGGCATGGCCGTGGACGGGGCGCTGCCCAAGGTGTTCGCCTACCTGCATCCGCGCTTCAAGACGCCGCTGGTGTGCATTCTGGTGGTGGCGCTGATCCCGTGCCTGCACGCCTGGTACCTGGGCGGCAACCCGGACAACATCCTGCACCTGGTGCTGGCGGCGGTGTGCGCCTGGAGTACGGCCTACCTGTTGGTGACCCTGTCGGTGGTGATCCTGCGTATCCGTCGCCCCGATCTGCCTCGCGCTTATCGCTCGCCGCTGTTCCCGTTGCCGCAGGTGGTGTCGAGTGTCGGTATTCTCATCGGCATGGCCTTCATCACCCCACCGGGGATGGATCCGGCCGATATCTACGTGCCGTTCGCCATCATGCTTGGCGGCACTGCTGGCTATGCGTTGTTCTGGACGCTGGTGGTGCAGAAGGTCAATCCATTCAAGCCGGCGCGGGTCGAGGACGTGCTGGAAAAGGAATTCGCCGCCGAGCCTGGCCATGTGGTGGAGCAGCTGCAGCATGATCAGACGTTTGCGTGAGCGACTGCTGGCGCCACGTGCGCCGGCAGGCTACCGGCCTGGGGTCACCCTCGGGCACCTGGCGCGTAACCTCGGGCCGCTGCCGATGGCGCGGCCGGAACCGGCGCTCGGTGTGCTCCAAGGCGTCGGGCAGGGCTGGCGCGCGGTAGTGCGCGAGTGCGTTCAGGCGCACCTGCTGATGCACGTGGTGACCTGTGAATTCCAGCTTTGCGTGCCAGCCCTGCAAGGGGGCGATGTGCGCCTGGAACTGCGCCATAGTGGTGCGATTCGTCGTACTGGCGTTGCGGTGGTCTACCGCGATGGCGACAGGCAGCGGTTCGCCCAAGTGCGTGAGCATTTGATGAATCATCAGGCGTTGCTGGCAGCGCTGATGCCGCTGGACTTCAAGCGCCTGACCCTGGAATGCCGTGACGGCCAATGGCACCTGGCCCTCGAGCATATGGGCGGCAGCGAAGTGGTTAACCGCATGCCGGCGTTTCGTCGCTACATCAAGGTCAGTGCCGAGCAGCGTGAACACTTGCTCGCCAGCCTGGGCCAGCTGAATGAGGCGCTGCAACGAATCTGACGCTTTTCTGGCATTTCCCTTGCTACTGCTTTCGACCAAATATGACAGTTGTGTGCGCATAGTTAACATGTTATCAATGCGCCCATAACAAAAAAATTCGCGTCGAGGGCAGCCATGCATCAACAACAATCCGACCGCAATGGACTGGAAAGCTGGACCCTGGCCATGCAGCAGATCTGTGGCCGTTTCGAGACCCAGTTGGCCTCCAATCATTCGTTGTTCATCGGTGAAGTGTCGGCAGGCCTGCGCGCTGGCCTGCCGGTGGCCAACCTGCGTACCAACGCCGGCAAGATCCGTCGCCTGGGGGAAAACCCCGCCCTCGACGATGACCAGCACTGCTTTCTGGTATTCCAGCGCGCCGGGCATTCCAGCGTCGCCCAAGGCGGCGCCAGTGTGAGCCTGGCGCCTGGTGAGCTGTTGCTGATGGACTCGGTCGGGCAATGCGAAATCAACCCCAGTGGCCTGATCGAGCATGTCTCGCTGGCCTTGCCACGTGAGCAGGTGCGCAAGCATGTGCAGGGCAATGGCGTGATGTTCGGCAAGATTTCCTCGACCAATGCCTGCGGTCGCATGCTGCATATGCTGATGGACCAGCTGTGCAAGGAAGGCAGCGCGGGTGATGACGGGGCCACTGGCGAAGCCTTGCAGAGCGCCTTCATTGCGTTGCTCGAACCTGGTTTCGAGCGCGGCGGTGCCAGTGCCTGCAACTTTGCCAGCCTCAGTGGCGCCCATCTGCGCAACTACGTGCAGCAGGTGATCGACGAGTCCCTGTCGCAGCCGGGGCTGACCCCGGCGAGCCTGGCGGGGCGCCTGAACATTTCCGTGCGGCACCTGTACCGCCTGTTCGAGGAGCAGGGGGACAGCGTGTGTCGCTACATCCAGCGGGCTCGCTTGCAACGCAGCGCTGACGATCTGGCCAACCCGTTTTATCGCAGCGAATCGATCACCTCGATCGCCTACAAGTGGGGCTTCACTGACTCGGCGCATTTCAGCCGGTCGTTCAAGAAGCAGTTCGAGCGCTCGCCGAAGGATTTCAGGGCGCAGGCGATGGTTTGATGTAGCGGCCGGGGGTGAAGAACGGGCCGCTGTGGGTTTGCCCCGCGAATAGGCCCTCCCAGGCATAACCCGGCCACAGCCACTGCGCCGTACCTGAGGCAGCGGGCAAGCCCGCTCCCACAGGTCTTGTGTCGTGTCGCAGGCTCAGCGGCGGCCATTGAAATAGCCCGAGAGCTGGTGCACGGTTTTGCCGACGGTGAGCAGCAGTGGGCGCAAATGGTCCTTGCCGAAGATTCGCGCATGCTTGACCGAGCTGATCAGGTCGTAGCGCGACGACCCCTCGTGCATCCCTTGCGCGAGAATCTTGCAAATGATGTGGCTGGGCGTGACACCAAAGCCGGAATAGCCTTGGACGTAGAACGCATTGGGCCGCTCGCTCAAGGTGCCGATCTGTGGGAACAGGTTGGCGCTGGTGGCCATCGGGCCACCCCAGGCGAGGTCGATGCGCACATCCTTCAGGTACGGGAATATCTTCAGCATCAGTGCGCGATTCCACGCCTTCAAGTCCAGTGGAATGTGCTCGACGAAGGGTGTGGCGGCCCCGAACAGCAGTCGGTTCTCGCGCGTTACCCGGTAGTAGTCGATGACCGGACGGATGTCGCTGTAGGCACCGCGAATCGGGCTGATGCGCTGGATCAGTTGCTCCGGCAGCGGCTCGGTCATCAACTGGAACGCGTAGGTGTTGATGGTGCGTGCATGCAGTTGCGGCTCCAGCTTGTTGAGGAAGCTGTCGCAGGCCCACAACAACTTGCTGGCACGCACCGAGCCTCGACCTGTACGCACCTTGATGCGCTCGCCGTAGGTCACCTCCAGCGCCGGGCTGTGCTCGAAGATGCGGGCGCCGTGGCCGACCAGGGCCTGGGCTTCGCCCAGCAACAGGTTGAGCGAATGCACGTGGCCGCCGCCCATGTGCAGCAGGGCGCTGCTGTAAGCGTCGCTGCCGATGATCTGGCGTACTTCCACGCCAGCCAGGAAGCGGATTTCGTCACGGTCGTTGATGGCCTTGAAGTCCTTTTCCCAGGCCCGCAAGGTTTGTTCCTGACGACGGTTGAAGCCCATGTAGCCGTAGCCGTGGCAAAAATCGGCATCGATGGCGTAGCGCGCGATGCGCTCCTTGATGATGCCGGCGCCGAGTTCGCTGATTTCGAAGATCTGCTTCAGGCCTTGGTCGCCGACACTGCGTCTGATCTTCTCCAGGTCGTGGCCGATGCCCGCCATGATCTGCCCACCGTTGCGCCCGGTGCCCCCGAAACCCAGGTAGCGGGCCTCGAGCACGACGATATTGGTGATGCCTTTCTCTGCCAGTTCCAAGGCAGTGTTGATCCCCGAGAAGCCGCCGCCGATGACCACGACATCCGCTTCGATGTCGCTCTCCAGCGTGGGAAAGCTCAGGTTGTATTTCTTCGTCGCCGAGTAGTAGGTCGGGGTCTCGAGGGTAATCATGACGCAGCCTGCTGGAATGGAGTTGTAATAGACCCGTTGTTGATGGCGCCTTTGTCGATGGCGCTTGCACTTGGATTCATTGAGCGCCTGACGAGCGGTTGGCGTCTTGCCCGAGCCTGCCAATGAGTGTAACCAGCGTGCCCCCAGGGAGGCACTGCGTTAAATTGGTTAATGTATTAATGAGAACGTGCTGGCATACTCGCCAGCACGCATTCCATCACGATTCATGAGCCAGCATGACCACACCAAGACCTTCCCTGACGCTCACCTTGCTGCAGGCGCGCGAGGCCACCATGGCGTTCTTCCGCCCTGCGCTCAACGCCCATGACCTGACCGAACAGCAATGGCGGGTGATTCGCATCCTACGCCAGAACGGCGAGCTGGAAAGCCACCAATTGGCCGAGCTGGCGTGCATTCTCAAGCCCAGCATGAGCGGTGTGCTCAAGCGCCTGGAGCGCGACGGCGTGGTTGCCCGGCGCAAGTCGCCGGAAGACCAGCGGCGTGTGTTCATCAGCCTGACGGTAAAGGGGCAGCAGGCGTTTCTGGCGATGAGCGAGGAAATGGGCCGCAACTACGACCGCATCCTCGGCCAGTTCGGCGAGGACAAGCTGCAGCAGTTGATGCAGCTGCTCGACGAGATGAAGAAGATCAAGCCCTGAAGCGCTCGGCGCCAGAAACGCCTGCGGCGGGCCTTTCGAGCAAGGCATGGAAAGTGCAATTTTACCCCCGTAACGTGCATTTCTCGGCCTCATTCATCGCCACATACTGAACGCGTCATCAAGAGTTCTCGGCTGCCTGGTGCTGTGCTGGGCCTGCGCGCTGACTATCCAATAATAAAGAGACCGTTCATGAAAAAGCCAAATCCCCTGCTGGAAGATCTCAAAGCCCTCCTGCCGACCATCGCCGCCAATGCGTTCCGGGCGGAGCAGGAACGCTGCGTGCCGGCAGAGAACATCGCCTTGCTCAAGAGCATCGGCCTGCACCGCGCGTTTCTGCCCAAGCAGTTCGGTGGCCTGGAAATCTCGCTGCCTGAGTTCGCCCAGTGCATCGCCCTGTTGGCCGGTGCGTGCGCCAGCACGGCCTGGGCCATGAGCCTGCTGTGCACCCATAGCCACCAGATGGCGATGTTCTCGCCCAAGCTGCAGCAGGACGTCTGGGGCAGCAACCCTGACGCCACCGCCAGCAGCAGCATCGCGCCGTTCGGTCGGACTGCTGAGGTCGAGGGCGGGGTGAGCTTCAGCGGCGAGATGGGCTGGAGCTCCGGTTGCGACCATGCCGAGTGGGCCATCCTCGGTTTCCGCCGGCCCAACGCAGAAGGTACCCAGGACTACTGCTTCGCCGTGCTGCCGCGCAGCGACTACGAAATCCGTGACGACTGGTACGCAGTCGGCATGAGCGGCAGCGGCAGCAAGACGCTGATCGTCAAGGATGCATTCGTGCCCGAGCACCGCATCCAGAAAGCCAAGGACATGATGGAAGGCAAGTCGGCAGGGTTCGGTCTGTACCCGGACAGCAAGATCTTCTTCGCTCCGTACCGTCCGTACTTCGCCAGTGGTTTTTCCACCGTCAGCCTCGGCATCGCCGAGCGCATGCTGGAGGTGTTCCGCGAGAAGACCCGCAACCGCGTGCGGGCGTACACCGGTGCCGCCGTCGGTGCTGCCACCCCGGCGCTGATGCGCCTGGCCGAGTCGACCCATCAGGTAGCCGCGGCGCGAGCGCTGCTGGAAAAGAGCTGGGACGAGATCGCCGAGTACAGCGAGCGCCACCAATACCCGTCGCGCGGCACCCTGGCGTTCTGGCGCACCAACCAGGGCTACGCGGTGAAGATGTGTATCCAGGCAGTCGATCGTTTGATGGAGGCGGCCGGTGGCGGCGCCTGGTTCGAGAGCAACGAGCTGCAGCGCCTGTTCCGTGACGCGCACATGACCGGTGCCCACGCCTACACCGACTACGACGTCTGCGCGCAAATCCTTGGCCGCGAGCTGATGGGCCTGGAGCCCGATCCAGCGATGGTCTGAGCCACGTTCTGGCCGATCCCGACACAACCACAATAACGATGAGGGCAGGCCGCAGGGCCTGCCTGGGAGTCTTGCATGTCCAATCCAACCGATTTCGATACCCGTGCCTTGCGCCGCGCCCTGGGCAATTTCGCCACCGGCGTGACCGTGGTCACCGCCGCCGAGCCCCGTGGCCGCAAGGTCGGCGTGACCGCCAACAGCTTCAACTCGGTATCGCTGGACCCGGCGCTGATCCTTTGGAGCATCGACAAGCGCTCCACCAGCCTCGAGGTGTTCGAGCAAGCGTCGCACTTTGCGGTGAACATCCTGGCCGCCGACCAGATCGACCTTTCCAACAACTTCGCCCGGCCCAAGGAAGACCGTTTCGCTGGCATCGAATACGAGCAGGGCGCCGGTGGCGCGCCGCTGTTCGCCGACTGCTCGGCGCGCTTTGAGTGCGAGAAGTACCAGCAACTGGACGGTGGCGACCACTGGATCCTGGTCGGCAAGGTGGTGGCCTTCGATGACTTCGGTCGCTCGCCGCTGCTGTACCACCAGGGCGCCTACTCGATGGTGCTGCCGCATACCCGCATGACCCAGCGCAGCGAGGGCCAGGCACCGAGCAGTCACTTCCAGGGCCGCCTGCAGCACAATCTGTACTACCTGATGACCCAGGCCCTGCGTGCCTACCAGGCCGACTACCAGCCGCGTCAGCTGTGCACCGGTCTGCGCACCAGTGAGGCACGCATGTTGATGGTGCTGGAAAACGATGCCGGGCTGAGCCTGAACGACCTGCAACGTGAAGTGGCGATGCCGGCCCGTGAGATCGAGGAGGCAGTGGCCAACCTCAAGCGCAAGGGCCTGATCGCCGACGACGAGGGCCGGGTGCGATTGTCGGTCAAGGGCGTGGATGAAACCGAGGCATTGTGGACCATCGCCCAGGAACAGCAGGACAAGGTGTTCGAGCAGTTCAGCGCCGAGCAGCTCGAGACCTTCAAGACCGTGCTCAAGGCGGTCATCCAGATGTGAGGGCCGCGTGTTTGGCAAGGCTGGGCGACCCAGCCCCTGTGGGAGCGGCCTTGTGTCGCGATGGGCCGCATAGCGGCCCCGCGTTTGGCGGAGCTACTTGATCTGCCGGTGCCGCTATGCGGCCCATCGCGACACAAGTGTCAGGTGCTTGGATTGGAGCAAGGTAAAAGCAACCCCAACAAAAACGGCGCCATCAGGCGCCGTTCTCGTTCCTGGGCAGTCACTCAATAGACGCTGCTGCCCGCACCTGCAGCAACCGGAACATCCTTGAACTTGCCCGCCAGCGTCTGCAACCCCCGCATCAGTACCGTGGTATCGACCCCGACCGCGACGAACGCCGCACCCAGTTCGATGTAGCGGCGTGCCAGCTTCTCGTCGGCGCTGAGAATCCCCGCTGCCTTGCCGGCCTTGCCGATGCGTACGATGGCGTCCTCGATGGCCGCCTGCACCTCGGGGTGCCCAGGGTCTCCTCGATGGCCCATGGCCGCGCTGAGGTCGGCCGGGCCGATGAACACGCCATCGACGCCTTCGACCGCGACGATCGCGTCCAGGTTGGCCAGGCCTTCGTTGTTCTCGATCTGCACCAACAGGCACATCTGCGCGTCGGCCTGGTCGAGGTAGCCGGGGATGCTGTTCCAGCGCGAAGCACGCGCCAGCGCACTGCCTACGCCACGCACGCCCTTGGGCGGGTAGTGCACGGCCTTGACCAGCTGGCGGGCCTGTTCGGCGCTCTCGACCATCGGTACCAGCAGCGTCTGCGCGCCGATATCCAGTACCTGCTTGATCAGCGCGGTATCGCCGATCACCGGGCGGATCACTGGCTGGCCAGGGTAGGGCGCCACCGCCTGCAGTTGCGCGAGCATGCCGCGCAGATCATTCGGCGCGTGTTCGCCATCGATCAGCAGCCAGTCGAAGCCTGCGTTGGCGGCAAGCTCCGCGCAATAGGCGTCGGCCAGGCCGAGCCACAGGCCGATCTGCGCCTGGCCGCTGCGCAGGCGTTGCTTGAAGGTGTTGATGGGCATGTCCATGGCAAAGTCCTCAAACGAACCGGCAGGCGATCGAGCCGAGCATGTCGTAGTCGACGTGGAAGGTGTCGCCCGGACGCGCGGCCACTGGGCGGGTGAACGAGCCGCCAAGGATGATCTGGCCAGGCTCCAGGGTGATGTCGTACGGGGCCAGTTTGTTGGCCAGCCAGGCAACGCCCTTGGCCGGGTGGTTGAGGACTGCGGCGCTGACGCCGGACTCCTCGATCACGCCATTGCGGTAGAGCACCGCTGGCACCTTGCGCAGGTCGATCTCGGTAGGGCGCACGGCGCGCCCGCCCATGACCACGCCGGCGTTGGCGGCGTTGTCGGAAATGGTGTCGAACACTTTGCGCGTGACCTGAGTGACGGGGTCGACCTGCTGGATACGGGCGTCGATGATCTCCAGTGCCGGGATCACCCATTCAGTGGCGTCCAGGACATCGAACACGGTGACATTGGGGCCTTTGAGCGGCTTGCCGAGAATGAAGGCGAGCTCGACCTCGACACGCGGCACGATGAAGCGCTCGAAGGGGATGTCGGTGCCCTCGTCGAACAGCATGTCGTCGAGCAGGGCACCGTAGTCGGGTTCGGTGATGTTCGAGGAGACCTGCATGGCCCGCGAAGTCAAACCGATCTTGTGGCCGACCAGCTTGCGCCCAGACGCGATCTTCTTTGCGACCCAGGCGCGCTGGATGGCGTAGGCGTCCTCGATGGTGATGGTCGGCTGCTCAAGGGAAAATTGACGGACTTGCTCGCGCGAACGCTCGGCTTGGTCGAGACGGTCGGCGGCTTGCTGGATGAAAGCGTTATCGAGCATGACAAGGATTCTCTTCGTTCAAGGATTGACGATGGCGGCCCGGGTGCGCAGCACCAGCAGGCCACCGAGGCTGATGAAGACGGCCAGGGTGTAGAGCGCGAGACTTGCGCTTTGTGTGGTGTCACGGACCCAGCCGATGAAGTAGGGGGCGGCGAACGACGCAATGCTGCCCAGTGAACTGATCAGGGCAATCCCGGCGGCCTGGGTGCGGGCATTGAGGAACGCCGGCGGCAGTTGCCAGAACATCGGCAATGCAGCGCTGGCACCCATGCCTGCCAGCACCAGCCCGGCCAGTACCGGCCAGGGTTGCGCAGGTGCCAGGCCCGTGATGGCGATGCCGGTGGCGGCCATCAGCAAAGGCACGCACAGGTGCCAGCGGCGCTCGCGCTGGCGGTCGCTGGAGCGCCCGCAGGTGAGCATGAACGCGCAGCCGGCCAGGTAGGGCAGCGCGCTGAGAAGGCCAACGCTGGCGTCGCTGCCGATGCCCGCACCATGGATCAGGCTAGGCATCCAGAAGGCCAAGGTATTGACCGCCAGCATCACCGCGCAGTACACCGCCACCAGTAGCCAGATGGCCCGGCTGGTGATGATCCCGCCCAGCGACGTTACGGTCTTGCGTTGCTCTTCGGTGGCGAACTGCGCACGCAGCGTGGCCTTTTGTCGTTCGTCGAGCCAATGGACGTGCTCGAAGCGCTCTGGCAGTGCAGCCAGTACCACCAGCCCCAGCACCATGACCGGTGCGCCTTCGAGCAGGAACATCCATTGCCACCCGCGAAGCCCGCCGGTGTCATGCATGAATGCCAGGATCGCCCCCGACAGCGGTCCGCCGACTACCCCGGCCAACGGCACGGCGATGGCAAATAGTGCGGTGACCTGACCCCGGCGCCCGGCAGGGTACCAACGGTTCAGGTAGACCAGGATGCCGGGGAAGAAGCCGGCTTCGGCAGCACCCAAGGCAAAGCGCAGCAGGTAGAACGCGCTGCTGCTTTCAATCATCAGCATGCTGGTGGACAGCGCGCCCCACACGACCATCAGCGTGGCTATCCACCGACGCGGGCCGATGCGCTCGAGTATCAGATTGCTCGGTACACCGAACAGCGCATAGGCGATGAAGAACAGGCCCGCGCCTAGGCCATAGACTGTGTCGGACAGTTGCAGGTCTTGGCTCATCTGCATCTTGGCAAAGCCGATGTTGATGCGATCGAGGTGAGCGAACAGATAACAGACCAACAGCAGCGGCATTAACCGCCAAGTGACTGCGCGATGGGTAGCGTCGGCCAGTTCGGCCTGGGTTGGAGCCGGCGAGGCATGTTCGAGTGTGCTCATGGTTTTTGTACTTGTTGTGTGATGAGGCAGCGGGCGGCATCAGGCCGGGCGATTGAACAGCGGGTGCAAGGTGCTGTGCTTGGCGTCGTAGACCTGCTGGGTGCTTTCGTCGATCTGCAGCGTCAAGCCGATCGGGCGTTGTTGCAGCAGCCCGTGCAGGCGGGCCTTGAGCACCTGCAGCAGGTTGTCGCCGACTGCCTTGTGCACGGCGGCGCTGCGGCCGCTCCCCATGCGCAGGTTGGCGTACAGAAAGCCGTACTCGCCCTTGCCGTCGGCCACCGTGCAGTGTGCGGCCGGGTAAGCCAGCACGCGGGTGCCTCCGGTGGGGAACACGGCCTTGCCGGCTTCGTCGCGCTGTTCGAGCATGCTGTCTGCGAGAGCGCGGCACAGGCCGGAAATGTCGGCATCGCGTTCCAGGTCGGGTGTGTAGAGCAGAACCAGGTGGGGCATGACGGGAGTCCTCGTCAGGGCGGCCGCCCGGTCGCCCGGGCGGGTGCGGATTACAGGCGGCTGGTGGATACCACATTGGCCGGGTTGGCGGCCTGCGCGGCGGGGATGGTCGAGCCATCCTGTGGGGTGACCGGGAAGATCGCGTTGATCTGGCCGGTGCCCGAGGAGCCGAAGTAAGGGGTGACCACCTCGGCCTTGCCGTCGTACTTCGACCAGCCCAGGGCGCCGAGCAGCATCGCGGTGTCGTGCATGAAGCCTTCACCGTGGCCTTTGGCGGCGTACTCCGGGAGCATCCCGCAGAACGCATCCCACTCGGCGTTCTCCCACATCTGCACCACGCGGTGGTCGAGGGTTTCCAGGAACGGGCTCCAGACCTTGGTGGCGAAGTCCGGAGCCTGGCCATTCTGCGCGAAGCGGTGCGACAGCGAGCCGCTGGCCAGGAACGCGACGGTGCCGTCGTAGTGGTCTTCCACGGCTTTGCGCATGGCCCAGCCGAGGCGGGCGCTGTCGGCCAGGTAATGCGAGGTGCACAGCGCCGAGACCGAGATCACCTTGAAGTGCTGGTCCTGGTTCATGTAGCGCATCGGCACCAGGGTGCCGTATTCCGGGCCCAGGGTGGTGGCGTGGTGGGCCATGGTCTCGACGCCGAAGGCATTGCACGCTTCGCCCAGGATCAGCCCCAGTTCCTTGTTGCCGGGGAAGGCGTAGGGCATGTTGCTGATGAAGTGCGGCAGCTCGTTGGAGGTGTAGACCCCCTCGAAGTGCTCGCCGCAGAGGATGTGGTAGTTGGCATTGACCAACCAATGGGTATCGAACACGACGATGGTGTCCACGCCCAGTTCACGGCAGCGGCGGCTGATCTCGTAATGCCCATCGATGGCTGCCTGGCGAAAGCCCTGGCGCGGGCTTGGCAGTTCGGACAGGTACATGGACGGTACATGGGTAATCTTGGCAGCGAGAGCGAGTTTGCCCATGGGAATCTCCGGTAAGACGCTGTTGTTGTTTTGGGGCTGTAGGAGCGGCCTCGTGCCGCGATGGGGCGCGCAGCGGCCCCCAAATTCCAGCTTCGTTGCCGATATTGCCGGGGCCGCTTCGCGCCCCATCGCGGCGCGAGGCCGCTCCTACAGGATCCATGCCGCGATCGGGTCACACGCCCCAGCGCGGGATGTGATGGCTGCCCATGGAAATGCACACGTTCTTGATCTCGGCGAACACTTCGAAGCTGTACTGGCCGCCTTCACGGCCGGTACCGGAGCCCTTCACGCCGCCGAACGGCTGGCGCAAATCGCGCACGTTCTGGCTGTTGATGAAGACCATGCCGGCTTCGATGCCGCGGGCCAGGCGGTGGGCCTTGCCGATGTCCTGGGTCCAGATGTACGAGGCCAGGCCGTACTCGGTGTCGTTGGCCAGTTGCAGCGCCTCGGCTTCGTCCTTGAACGGGATCAGGCAGACCACCGGGCCGAAGATCTCTTCCTGGGCGATGCGCATCTTGTTGTTCACGTCGGCGAACACGGTCGGCTGGATGAACTGCCCCTTTGCCAGGTGGGCCGGCAGGTTGGCCGGGCGCTCCAGGCCACCGGCGACCAGGCGTGCACCTTCCTCGATGCCGATGCGGATGTAGCCGGTGACCTTGTCGTAGTGCTGCTGGGTGATCATCGAGCCGACCTGGGTCTTCGGATCGGTAGGATCACCCACGATCAGGCGCTTGGCGCGGGCGGCGAACTCGGCGACGAACTGCGGGTACACGCTTTCCTGGATGAAGATGCGGCTGCCGGCAGTGCAGCGTTCGCCGTTGAGCGAGAAGATGGTGAACAGCGCGGCGTCCAGGGCGCGCTCGAGGTCGGCGTCCTCGAAGATCAGCACCGGCGACTTGCCACCCAGCTCCATCGAGTATTTCTTCAAACCGGCGGTCTGCATGATCTTGCGACCGGTGGCAGTGCCGCCGGTGAAGGAAATGGCACGTACGTCGGGGTGGCGCACCAGGGCGTCGCCAGCGGTGGCGCCGTAACCCTGGATCACGTTGAGCACGCCATTGGGGATGCCGGCCTCGACGGCCAGGCGGCCCAGTTCGTTGGCGGTCAGCGGTGACAGTTCGCTCATCTTCAGCACCGCGGTGTTGCCCAGCGCCAGGCACGGCGCGGTCTTCCAGGTGGCAGTCATGAACGGCACGTTCCACGGCGACACCAGGCCACACACACCGACCGGCTGGTACAGGGTGTAGTTGAGCATCTGGTCGTCGACCGGGTAGGTGTGGCCGTCCATGCGCGTGCAGACTTCGGCGAAGAAGTCGAAGTTGTGCGAAGCGCGCGGGATCAGCACGTTCTTGGTCTGGTGAATCGGCAGGCCGGTGTCGAGGGTCTCCAGCTCGGCAAGCTTCGGCACGTTCTGGTCGATCAGTTCACCCAGCTTGCGCATCAGGCGGGCGCGTTCCTTGGCCGGGGTGTTGGCCCATTTCGGGAAGGCGTCCTTGGCCGCGGCCACGGCCTGGGCGACTTCCTCGGCACCACCGCTGGCGACTTCGCAAATGGCATCGCCGGTGGCCGGGTTGTAGTTGACGAAGGTGTCTTTGCTTTCGACCTCACGGCCGTTGATCCAGTGCTTGATCATGCTGCTCATGCCTTGTTGTTCTTGAAGAAATCAGCTTCGCTGACGATTCGGTTGACCAGTCGACCCACACCTTCCACTTCCACCACCACTTCGTCGCCCGGCACCACGTCGGCCAGGCCTTCCGGCGTGCCGGTGGCGATCATGTCGCCCGGTTGCAGGGTCATGAAGCTGGAGAAGTATTCGATCAGGAATGGGATGTCGAAGATCATGTCCGCGGTGGTGCCTTCCTGCTTGAGCTCACCGTTGATCCAGGTGCGCAGCTTCAGGTCGCTCACGTCCGGCACCTCGGCGGCATCGACGATCCACGGGCCGACCGGGGTGGTGGCGTCGCGGTTCTTCACCCGCAGGTTGGGGCGGTAGTAGTTTTCCAGGTAGTCGCGGATGGCGTAGTCGTTGCACACGGTGTAGCCGGCGACGTACTGCAGGGCGTCCTCGCGCTTGACGTTCTTCGCCGGTTTGCCGATGACCGCGACCAGCTCGCACTCGTAGTGCATGTACTCGACGTTGTCCGGGCGCCAGGTCACTTGGTTGTGGCCGGTGTAGGTGCCCGGCGACTTGATGAAGGCCAGCGGCTCGGTGGGGGGGGTGAAAGCCAGTTCGCGGGCGTGGTCGGCGTAGTTCAGGCCCAGGGCGAACATGCTGCCGCCTGCCGGTGGCAGCCACTCGACCTGATGCTCGGCCAGCAGGCGGCCATCGGCCAGGCGCACGGCGTTGTCGGCCTCGACGGTGACGGCATGGACGCTGCCCTCATAACGGATGCGTGCGTGCTTCATGCCTGGTTCTCCGACTCGGCGACGATGGTGTTGGCCAGGCGGCCAAGGCCTGTGATCTCGACTTCGACGTGATCGCCGGGCTTGACGTCGACGCGCCCCTCCGGGGTGCCGGTGATGAGTACGTCGCCGGCGTGCAGGGTCATGAATTCGCTGAGTTCGGCGATCAGTTGCGCGATGCTGCGGACCATGTTGGCGGTGGTGTTTTCCTGTACCACGGCGCCGTTGACGTAGAGCTTCAAGGTCAATTGGTGCGGGTCGGCGATCTGCGCCACAGGTACCAGTTCCGGGCCGATGGCGCAGAAGCCGTCGCGGCACTTGGCCTTGACCGCCGGGCGGTAGTAGCTGTCTTCGGGCAGGCTGTATTCGTTGACGATGGTGTAGCCGGCCACGTACTCCAGGGCATCGGCGGCGCTCACCCGGCTGGCGTCCTTGCCGATCACCACGCCCAGGGCAGGGCCTGGCTGCAGGCGTTCGACACCGGCGGGGTAGATCACATCCGCACCATGGGCGTTACGGGTGTTCGGCGTCTTGATGAACAGCACCGGCTTGACCGGGGCCTGTTTGTACGGTGGCTGTTCGAACTCGGCCAGACGTTGCTGCAGCAGACCGTTGTAGTTCAGCGCAACGCCGAACAAGGTGCCGTTCGCAACGTCATGCAAGGCATGGCTCATGCTTTTCTCCTGACAGTGGTGGGTAGCAGGCGCTGCCCAGTCATATTGTTAATGTGTTAACGTTATAATTAAGATGTTAACGAACGTCAAGGCTCCCGGCTGTGGCTTCCGTCGCGTGGCGGGTGCAACATGGAGCCAGGTCAACTCGGTCAAGCGATTAGCGAGCAAGCAGTGATGAGCGATCGGCACCCCATCCCGAACATCAACATCGGTCAGGTCTACGACCAGCGCTATAGCGACAGCGAGGTGCATTACGACCGGCTCGGCAACCTGGCCGGGTTCTTTGGGCGCAACATGCCGGTGCACCGTCACGATCGCTTCTTCCAGGTGCATTACGTGAAGTCGGGCACGGTGCGGGTTTATCTGGACGACCAGCAGTTCATCGAGTCGGGCCCGATGTTCTTCCTCACGCCGCCGACGGTGCCGCACTCCTTCGTGACCGAGTCCGACAGTGACGGGCATGTGCTGACGGTGCGTCAGCAATTGGTGTGGCAGTTGATCGAGGCCGATGCGAGCCTGCTGCCGCCGGGGCTGCAGGTGCGTCCGGCCTGTGTGGCCCTGGCCAAGGTGCCCGCCGCCGACCAGGCCGAGGCGCGGCGCCTGGAACATTGGCTGGAGGCGCTCAGCGAGGAATTTGCCAGCCCTCATCCGGGGCGCGATGCGGCGCTGCAATCGTTGACCAGGCTGATCATGATCAGCCTGCTGCGGCTGTGCCCCAACTCGCAGGAAGCCACGCCGGCCCGGCACGAAGACCTCAAGATATTCCACCGCTTCAATGCCCTGATCGAGGCGCATTACCTCGAGCACTGGCCGCTGGCGCGCTATGCCCAGCAGATCGGTGTGACCGAGGCGCGGCTCAACGATGTCTGCCGGCGCATCGCCGACCTGCCGTCCAAGCGCCTGGTGCTGGAACGGCTGATGCAGGAGGCCAAGCGCCTGCTGCTGTTTTCGGCAAGCTCGGTGAACGAGATCTGCTACCAGCTCGGCTTCAAGGACCCGGCCTATTTCAGCCGGTTCTTCAACCGTTATGCCAATCTCACGCCGGGTGAGTACCGGCAGCGGCAGGGGCAATTGCAGGAGAGTGGCCACGTTGGGGCACCTGGCTAGCGTTGTGATTGTTTGCCGACGATGCTCGCACCTTGCCCGCTGGGCTTGAATGGGTTTTCCGTGGATCAGCTTGCACTTTCCATGGCCGGGGCAGGGTACCGGGGTGGTTGCTGCCGGGGGCGGTTGCGCCTAATCTTGGCAGTCGTACCCACCTGCACAGGCTTTACCGATGACCCGGACGCAACCTTCGCTCACCCTCAGCCTGTTGCAGGCGCGAGAGGCCGCGATGGCATTTTTCAGGCCGCTGCTCAACGAGCATGACCTCACCGAGCAGCAATGGCGGGTGATCCGCATCCTGCATCAGCAGGGTGAACTGGAAAGCCACCAACTGGCGCACCTGGCATGCATTCTCAAGCCGAGCATGACCGGTGTGCTCGGGCGCCTGGAACGCGACGGCATGGTCAGCCGGCGCAAGTCTCCCGAAGATCAGCGGCGGGTGTTCGTGACCCTGACCGAGAGTGGCCAGGACTGCTTCGCGGCGATGCGCGAGGGCATGGAGGCCAACTACCGCAAGATCCAGGCGCAGTTCGGCGAAGACAAGCTGGAACAGCTCATGGTGTTGCTGAACGACCTCAAGCGCATCGCTCCCTAGACGCCGGCGAGTCATTCGTAGCTGCACCGAGCTGACGACCCTATCGATCAATTCATTCAAGTGTTAACTATTTTGGCTCGGTCGGCCACGAATGTTAAGATGTTATCGAACTGATCCGAGGAGCACCGCGCTTGAGCAATCCTAGTCGCCTGATCGTCCTGTTGGCCGGGCTGGTAGCGTTCGCCCCTTTGTCGATCGATACCTACTTGCCGAGCCTGCCTGCCATTGCCCAGGACCTGGCCGCCGATGCCACCGGGGTGCAGTTGACCATCGGTGTGTTCCTCGCCGGGCTGTGCCTGGGCATGCTGTTCCATGGGCCGAGCGCCGACCGCTACGGGCGCCGGCCAGTGCTGCTGTGGGGCATGTTGTTGTACCTGGGTGCGACCATCGGCTGCCTGCTGGCGGGCAGTATCGAGCAACTGATTGCCTGGCGCTTCCTGCAAGGAGTGGGGGGCGCGGCTGCCGCAGTGTTGGCCCGAACCATCGTGCGTGACCTGTTCCCGTTGAACGAGGCGGCGCGGATTCTCTCGCTGATGCACCTGGTGACCATGCTCGCTACCCTGGTCGCGCCACTGGCTGGCAGCTTCCTGATGTTGCTGCACGGTTGGCGCACGATCTTCGCCGGGCTGTTCTGCTTCGCCACGATCTGCCTGGTGGCCAGCGTGTGGTGCATTCCCGAGACCCATCCGGCCGACAAACGCACAGGTTCGCTCGGTGCGGCGCTGGCCGGTTATTGGCACATCGCACGCAACGGCCAGGCATTGGCGTTCATCCTGTGCATGGGGTTGTCCTTTGGCGGCATGTTCGCCTTCATCACCGCATCGCCGTATGTGTACATCGAATACTTCGGCGTTTCGCCCCATGGCTATGGCTGGCTGTTCGCGCTGAACATCGCCGGGGTGATCGTGGTGACGCTGCTCAATGCGCGGCTGGTCGGCAAGCTCGGCCCGTTGGCGATGCTTGGCGTGGGTGCGGCGATCGTCACGTTGGCGGCATTGGGCTTGGGTATTTTCGGTGGGCTGGGGCTGCTTGGGCTGGGTGGAATCGTCGCGCTGGTGGTGCTGTATGTCAGTGTCACGGGCCTGATGGGGGCCAATTGCGTGGCCAGTTTGTTGAAGCTGTTCCCCTGCAATGCCGGGGCTGCCGCTGGCCTGGCGGTGTCGACCCAATTCGCCATGGGCGCGGGGTTCAGCGCGCTGGTCGGTGGCCTGGCCGACGGCTCGCCAAGGCCGATGTGCCTGGTGATCGCGGGCGCGGGGCTGGGGGCTGCGCTGTGCTACCTGTGGTTGCGGGGGCGTGGCAAGTAGAACCTGCCCCTGTGGACACTGGCTGTCCTGTAGGAGCGGCTTTAGCCGCGAACACCGGCGCAGCCGGTGCCAGGCACCGCATCATATTCATCGCGGCTAAAGCTGCAAGAGATACCCTCTGACCCCATCATCAATCGGAGCCAAAGTTCTCCTTCAACGCTTCCAATTGTCCACACTGCTCACTCGTCAGGCGACTGATGATACGAATCGCCTGATGGATTCCTGCAGTGTTACGGAAACTCAGGCGGGGATTATGTTCACATTCCAGCACCTCATCGTGCTGCACCAGGGCTTCGCCTAGCAGTTCAAGCGTCCAGGCGTAGTTTTGAATCAGGTCCAGTCGCTCCGCATCAGTCATGACGCACCTGCTCGGCCTTGATGCCGCAAGTGGAGTCAGTGTGAATTGGATAAAAACGGTGAGGTTTGGGAGCAGCCGTGGTGCGGCGGCGAACGAATGCGAGGATCCGGGCAAGACTGAAGATAGGCATGCATGAAACTCCAAGTTTAGGTTGGAGCCGCCACGTATCGTCGCCAAACAATTGGGTGGCAGCTGTACGTAGGTTGGCGAACCGGGAACTTGGAACCCGGCAGGCCCGAAGGCCTCCCACGCACAGCCGCCATGGCACGAGGCTGCGAGCACAAAAAAAGCGCCTGCAGTCGTGTGGGGGCGCTGTTGCGCCAAGTTATCCGGGTCGCCAAACCCAGCCGCAGAATTTGCTGCGACGCCGATGACTCTATCTTCTAGGCACTCATGTCGCAAGCGTAGATAGCCTTGGTTTACTGTCACGAAGTTTTATCGCAGCTACAACCGAGGGGAGGTTATTCGCTTGGCGCCAGCCTGACGGACATCGAATGGGTGGTCAGTGCCCGCTGCGCTGCTGCTGACTTCGGCGCTGGCATGCATCGGCCATTGCTTCCAGGAGGAAAAAGAGCGGGCCAGGGCGTGGGCTTTCTGGGGTACTTCGATGGGGGTGACAGCGCGGGGGCGATGAGCCCGGTGCCTGCGGCGTTGCGCGAGCAGGTTGGGCAATTGGCCGAAGCTGCGTTCGTCAGTGGGTTCGGCCAGGTGCTGCTGGTGGCTGGGTTGGCGGGGCTGCTGGCAGCGGTGGTGGTGGGCGTCTATCTGCGCAGGCCGTTGCCGGCGTGATACAGGGTCAATTGCCGAGGCTGTTGTCCATGCCTTCACGCAGCAATGCCACGAAAGCGCTCGCCGCAGGCGACGCAGCCTTGGGCCAGGCGGCATAGAGGATGCGCCGTGGCGCGTCCTGCACCGGGATCGCCACGACCCCCCGCACGTTCGCCGCCACCGATTCCGGCACCAGCCCGGCTGCCAGGCCGCGCATGACGAAGTCGGCCATCAGCTCCACGTGGTTCACCTCGAAGCGTACCTGATGAGCGAGGCCTGCGGCTGCGCGCTCGCTGGGTGCGCTGGTAATCGGGGTGCTGGTGCTCGACCTGGCCGTGCAACTGGTGCACATGAGTAACCAGAATGCGATCTATGCGTTGCGACCGCAGGCGCGAAATCGGCTTAACGCGGGGTACATGACCTGTTATTTCCTGGGTGGGGCGGGGGGATCGGTGTTGGCGGCTTGGCTTTACGCGAGTGCGGGGCGGGGTGGGATCGTGGTGGCTGGGGCGGGATCGCGCTGGTGGGGGTTGGCGTGGGGCTGTGGGCTGCGAAGCGCGGGTTGCGTTGAGCGCATCCGGGTTATGCAGAGGCTTGGCGGGCCTCTTCGCGGGTAAACCCGCTCCTACAGGATCAACGCCGAACCAAAGCGCGGCGCTGTTCCTGTGGGAGCGGGCTTGCCCGCGAAGAAGCCCGGGAGGGCGACGCACGGTCGCATAGCGCATTTCGCGAGATGGCCTAAGCTCGTTGAGGCGTCTGCGACAGCCCTGCCGTGCCCCCGGTGAGTGTTCAGCGGGTTGGGCCACGCGACACAGGACAGCTATTCATTCAGGAGCTACGAACATGGCAACGATGAAGGCAGCGGTTTTCGTGGAGCCAGGTCGAATCGAACTGGCAGACAAACCCATCCCCGAGGTCGGCCCGACCGACGCGCTCATCCGGCTGACCACGACCACCATCTGTGGCACCGATGTGCATATCCTCAAGGGCGAATACCCGGTCGCCAAGGGCCTCACCGTCGGCCATGAGCCGGTGGGGGTGATCGAGAAGCTCGGCAGCGCGGTCAAGGGCTACACCGAGGGTCAGCGGGTGATCGCCGGGGCGATCTGCCCCAACTTCAATTCCTATGCCGCCCAGGACGGCGTGCCCTCGCAGGACGGCAGCTACCTGATCGAGCGCGGCCTGTGCGGCTGCCATGGCTACAAGGCCACCGCGGGTTGGCGTTTTGGCAACCTGATCGACGGCACCCAGGCCGAGTACGTGCTGGTACCGGACGCCGAGGGCAACCTGGCGCCGATTCCCGATGGCCTGACCGACGAACAGGTGCTGATGTGCCCGGACATCATGTCCACCGGCTTCAAGGGCGCGGAAAACGCCAACATCCGCATTGGCGATACCGTGGTCGTCTTCGCCCAGGGCCCGATCGGTCTGTGCGCCACCGCCGGGGCGCGGTTGCTGGGGGCATCGACCATCATCGCGGTGGATGGCAACGACCACCGGCTGGGCATCTCACGCAGCATGGGCGCCGACATCACCTTGAATTTCAACCAATGCGACGTGGTCGACGAGATCATGAAGCTCACCAAGGGCAGGGGCGCGGACTCGTCCATCGAGTGCCTGGGCCTGCCCAGCACCTTCGAGCAGGCGATCAAGGTGCTCAAGCCGGGCGGCACGTTCTCCAGCCTTGGCGTCTATTCCAGTGACGTGAAGATTCCGCTGGCGGCCTTCGCCGCCGGGCTGGGCGACCACAAGATCAACACCGCGCTGTGTCCGGGCGGCAAGGAGCGCATGCGCCGGTTGATGAGCGTGATCGAGTCGAACCGCGCCGACTTCGGCTCGTTGGTCACCCATCACTACGCGCTCGATAACATCGTCGAGGCCTATGACCTGTTCGCGCATCAGCGCGACGGTGTGCTGAAGATCGCTATCAAGCCATAGTCAACGAAGGGTCGCGTGCCGGGCATGGCTGCCCGGCAGGGAGGGCGCATGGCGCAGGATGTCGGAAGCACGGAAGGTTTCAGCGTGCCCTGGGGGCTGTTGCTCGGATTGCTGGCCTGCATTGCGGTATTGATGCTGCCCGAGCAACCTGGCTTGCCCGTCGCCGGCCAGCGCATGCTGGGCATCCTGGTGTTCGCGGTGATCGTCTGGATCAGCGAATCGGTGTCCTACGAGGTCAGCGCCATCCTGATTCTCGCGTTCATGGCATTTCTGCTCGGCAGTGCGCCCAGCCTGGCCCATCCCGAGCAGTTGATAGGCACCAAGGACGCCCTGGCCATGGCCCTGGGCGGCTTCGCCAATTCGGCGTTGGCCCTGGTGGCTTCGGCGTTGTTCATCGCTGCGGCCATGACCCATACCGGCCTGGAGAAGCGCATCGCGCTGTACACCCTGTCCAAGGTCGGTGCCAGCACCCGACGGGTGCTGATCGGTGCCACCGTGGTGACCATCCTGCTCAGCTTCATCGTGCCCAGTGCCACTGCACGTGTGGCGTGCGTGGTGCCGATCATCATGGGCGTGATCGCGGCGTTCGGGGTCGACAAGCGTTCGTCGTTCGCGGGGGCTTGATGATCCTGGTAGCCCAGGCGACCAGTATCTGGAACGTCGGTATCCAGACTTCGGCAGCGCAGAACCTGCTGACCGCAGGCTTCATGCACAAGCTGCTGGGGCAGTCGGTGACCTGGCTGGACTGGCTGATCGCCGGCGCGCCGTGGAGCATCCTCATGTCGTTGGTGCTCTATGCGGTGATCGTCAAGGTCATGCCGCCGGAAACCGATCGCATCGAGGGTGGCAAGGAGGCGGTGCGCAAAGCCCTGGCCGAGCTCGGCCCGATGACCCTCAGCGAGCGCAAGCTACTGTGCGTGTCGCTGCTGTTGCTGGCGTTCTGGTCCACCGAGGGCAAGCTGCACAGTTTCGACACCGCGTCCACGACCATTGCCGGCCTTGCCTTGCTGATGCTGCCGGGCCTTGGCGTAATGACCTGGAAGCAGGCCCAACCGCGCATCCCCTGGGGCACGGTGGTGGTGTTCGGCGTCGGCATCAGCCTGGGCGGCGCAGTGCTGGCCACCGGTGCCGGCGGTTGGCTGGCCAAGCTGCTGGTGACCCACCTGGGGCTCGAAGCGCTGTCGCCGCTGTGGGTGTTTGCCCTGTTGGGGGGCTTCCTGATCGTCATCCACCTTGGGTTCGCCAGTGCCACGGCGCTGACCTCGGCGATGCTGCCGATCATGATCGCGTTGTTGCAGCAGCTTGGCGGCGAAATCAATCCGCTGGGCATGAGCATGCTGCTCGGCTACGTGGTCAGCTTCGGCTTCCTGCTGCCGATCAATGCCCCGCAAAACATGGTGTGCATCGGCACCGAGACGTTCACTTCCAAGCAGTTCCTGCGCACCGGCATCTGGCTGACCCTGGTGGGCTACCTGCTGATGCTGCTGTTCGCTGCCACCTGGTGGCGCTGGCTGGGCTGGATCTGAATCATCCCTTGAATGCGGTCATCTCCTGCAGCATGGCCAGCAGTCGGCTCGCACCCACGCCGAGTTGACGGCCCAGGCGGGTGATCAGTTGCGCCTCGGGTTGGCTGAACACGTCATGGTGCAGGGGCAGGGCGACCAGTTGCCCGCGGGCCAGCTCTTCCTCGACGACGAATTGCGGCAGCAGGGTGACCCCGCCCTGCATCGCGTAGCGCTTGAGCATGGCGATGGTGCCGCAGGTCAGCGTCGGTGTCAGCGCCACGCCCAGTTGGTGCTCGGCGAGGGTGAGGATCTGGCGGATGCCATAGGAGACGTTGGGCAGTGCCAACCGGTACTTGTCCAGCCCCACCAGTGGGATGGGGTTCTTCGAGGCGGCCAGCGGGTGCTCGGCGTTGACCACCACCCTGACCGGCTGTCGGCGGCGGATGTGCGCGCGGATCTTCGGGTCGTTGGCCGGGTTGAACACCAGGCCGATGTGCGATTCGTCCTCGACTACCTGGCGAATCACCTCGTTGCTGCCGCACACGTTTATCAGGATCTCGATCTTCGGGTACTGGCTGGAGAACTGCGTGAGCACGTTCGACAGGCCTTCGATGAAGCCTTCGCCCACCGAAAGCACGATGCTGCCGGACTGCAAGCCCCGTAGCGCCTGCAGCGAGTCGAGCAGGATTTCCTGTTGGGTCAGGCGCTGGCGGTAGTAGTCCAGCACTCGCTCACCGGCTTCGGTCGGCTTCACGCCGCGCCGATGGCGCTCCATCAACGGTGCACTGAGCTCCTGTTCGAGCTGCGAGATATGCCGGCTCACCGCCGAGGGCGCCACATCCAGTGCATCCGCTGCGGCCCTGACGCTACCCAGCCTCACCGCTTCGAAGAAATACAGTATCCGACGATCTTGTACCAGGCTCATGGTTATCCTGTGTTGCGCTTATCGCAACAAAATTCTGATTTTTGGATTATTGCTGGTGAACTTGTGGGCTGTCCATACTCGACCCATGGGTTCGGATGGCATTCTCAGGAAAACAACATGGCTATCAAAGTGGGCGTAATCGGCCTTGGCAACATGGGTGGCGGTATGGCTGCCACGTTGGCAGGCAAGGGCTTCGAGGTCAGCGGTTTCGACCTTTCCGACAGCGCGTTGGCCGCGGCGCAGGCCAAGGGCGTCAACCCGGTCAAGGACCGTGGCGAGCTTATCCGCAGCGTACAGGTGCTGATCCTGTCGCTGCCCAAGGCAGAGCATGTCGAGGCTGTGTGCCTGGGCGAGCAGGGCGTGCTGCAACTGGGCAACGCCGGGCTGATCGTCGTCGACACCACCACCTCCACGCCGGAGGCCAGCCGCAAGGTCGCCGCCGAGCTGCGGGCCAAGGGCATCGCCTTCATCGACGCGCCAGTGTCGGGCGGCCCGAAAGGCGCGGCCAGCGGCACCATGTCGATGGTCATCGGCGCCGACGATGCCGACCTGGCGCGAGCCCTGCCGGTGCTCGAGGGCATGAGCGGGGTGCGTACCCATGTCGGTGGCGTCGGCGCCGGCAACGTCGCCAAGATCGCCAACAACATGCTCGCAGCCTGCCACCTGATCAGCACCGCCGAGGCGGTGAACATGGCCGCCAAGGCCGGCGTCGATCCCGCGAAACTGATCGAAGGCCTGAACGCAGGTTCCGGGCGCAGTGGTGCCAGCCAGGTGATGTTTCCCACCTGGGTGCTCAACAAGGCCTACGACTCGGGCTTCACCATGGGCCTGATGCGCAAGGACGTGGGCCTGGCCAGCGACCTGTGCAACGCCATGGACCTCGATCTGCCGCTGTCGCGCACCGTTGCCCAGCTGTGGAAGGCCAGCGCCGAGACCCTGGCCGACAACGAAGACTTCTGCGCGATCGTCCAGCGCACCAATGCCCAACTGTTCGGCCGTGGAGAATAATCGATGAGCACCGCCAATATTCTGGATTTGATGAGCCCGTTCTGGGGTGATGCCAGCACCGTCGGCAGCTACGTCGGCGGCGAGTTCGTCGTCGGGCAGGGCGCTGCCATCGAGGTGCGCAACGCCCATGACGACTCGCTGCTGATGACCTACGCCGACGCCGACGACAGCCTGGTGGCCAGGGCCGACAGGGCTGCCAAGCAGGCCCAGCGGCAATGGTGGGCGATGACCGCCCAGGCCCGTGGCCGGGTCATGTACCAGGTTGGCGCGCTGGTGCGTGAGCACGCCGAGGCCTTGGCCCAGGTGGAATCGGCCACGGCCAACAAGCCGATCCGCGATGCCCGCGTCGAGGTGGCCAAGGTCGCGGAGATGTTCGAGTACTACGCCGGTTGGGCCGACAAGCTGCATGGCGAAGTGATCCCGGTGCCGACTTCGCACCTGAACTACGTGACCTACGAGCCGCTGGGCAGCGTACTGCAGATCACCCCGTGGAACGCCCCGATCTTCACCTGCGGCTGGCAGATCGCCCCGGCGATCGCAGCGGGCAACGCGGTCATCCTCAAGCCCTCCGAGCTGACGCCGTTGAGTTCGCTGGCGGTGGGGGTGCTGGTCGAGCGTGCCGGTGCGCCGAAAGGCCTGGTCAACGTCATCGCCGGCTACGGTCACACCATCGGCCAGCGCCTGATCGCCGAAGCCGACATCCGCAAGGTGGTGTTCGTTGGCTCCCCGGCCACTGGCCGCCACATCGCCGTGGCGGCGGCCCAGCGCTGCATTCCCGCAGTGCTCGAGCTCGGCGGCAAGTCGGCCAACATCGTCTTCGCCGACGCCGACCTGGATGTCGCATTGCGGGGTGCGCAAGCGGCGATCTTCGCCGGGGCAGGGCAGAGCTGCGTCTCCGGCTCGCGGCTGTTGGTGCAGGCGTCGATCTTCGACAAGTTCACCCAGGCGTTGGCCGAGGCCGCCAAGCAATTCAAGATCGGTGACCCGGCCGACCCGGAAACCCAGATCGGCCCGATCAACAACCCCAAGCAGTACGCCCACGTCAGACGCATGGTCGAAGGCGCCCTGGCCGACGGTGCGCGCCTGGTCGGAGAAAACAGCGTGCCGCTGCCGGACGTTGCCGGTTACTACGTCAACCCGACCGTGCTGGCTGGCAACAACCAGATGTACTGCGCCCAGGAGGAAATTTTCGGCCCTGTCGTGGTCGCAATTCCATTCGAGGATGAAGAAGAAGCCATCCGTATCGCCAACGACAGCCGCTTCGGCCTGGCCGGGGGAGTGTGGACCCGCGACGTGGGCCGGGCCCATCGCGTGGCGCGGCAGGTACGCGCCGGCACCTTCTGGGTCAATGGCTACAAGACCATCCACGTCAGCTCGCCGTTTGGCGGCTACGGCGAAAGCGGTTACGGACGCTCGTCGGGCCTGGACGCGCTGCGCGAGTACAGCGAAGTGAAGAGCGTATGGGTCGAAACGGCCGCCAAGCCTGCGGCCAACTTCGGCTACGGCGCCAACCTGGAGTAACTGCATGAAGATCTCGAAAGCCCTTGTCGAAGACGCCCAGGCCTGGCGGCGGGCGTTCCACGCCCAGCCCGAACTGGGTTATCAGGAACACCGCACGTCGCAACGTGTCGCCGAGTTGTTGGAGGGCTTCGGGATCGACGTGCACCGAGGTCTGGGCGGCACTGGCGTGGTGGGAACGTTGCGCACCGGCAACGGCCCGACCATCGGCATTCGTGCCGACATGGATGCCCTGCCGATCCAGGAATTGGGGGAGCCGCAGCACAAGTCGGGGCATGCCGGCTGCATGCATGCCTGCGGGCATGACGGCCATACCGCGATCCTGCTGGCCACCGCCCAGCATTTGAGCGTGACGCGCAATTTCAGCGGCACCGTGCACTTCGTCTTCCAGCCGGCCGAGGAAAACCTTGCCGGTGCCCAGAAGATGATCGAGGACGGGTTGTTCGAGCTGTTCCCCATGGATGCGATCTATGGCCTGCACAACTGGCCGGGCTATCCGGCCGGCCAGGTGGTGATCAACCCAGGGCCGATGATGGCCTCGCTGGATACCTTCGAGATCCGTCTGACTGGCAAGGGTTGCCACGCCGCGATGCCAGAGAAGGGCGCCGATCCGATCGTCGCTGCCGCCGAGTTGGTGCTGGGCTTGCAGTCGATCGTGTCGCGGCGCTTGTCGCCGCTGGATTCGGCAGTGGTCAGCGTGACCCAGATCCAGGCGGGCGAGGCGATCAACGTGATCCCGGAATCGGCGGTGCTCAAGGGCACGGTGCGCTGCCTGCAGACGCCGGTGCGTGCCAAGGTGCAAGGGCTGATCGGCGAGTTCGTCGAACAGTTGCCGGTGGCGTTCGGGGTCGAGGGGGTGTTGACCTACAACGTGGGTTATCCGGTCACCGAGAACGACCCCGAGGCGGCGGCGCAGGTACGACGTGCGGCGGTGGCGGCGGTCGGCGAGGAGAACGTGCTGTGGGGCTGCAACCCGTCCATGGCATCGGAGGACTTTTCGTTCATGCTGCAGGCGTGTCCGGGGGCCTATGTGTGGTTGGGCGTGGACGGGGAGCAGCCGTCTGCGGCGCTGCACAATCCGTATTATGACTTCAACGACCAGGTGATCGAGCCTGGGGTGGCAGTGTGGAGCCGGTTGGTGGAGCAGCTGTTGCCGGCGGCCTGAAGCCCGCTACCTCCACACCGCGACGGATGGCACCGGCAGGCCGGTGTTCGCGGGTAAATCGGACCGCCGCACCGCCGCTCCTACAGATACGGCGCCGGCCCTGGCATCCGTGAAGGTCCGGTGGGAGCGGGCTTGCCCGCGAAGAATACGGCGCGGTCTATGGCACGGGCTTGGCCCGTGTTCGCCGGCGGGCAGGTTGCCCAGCAGGTGCAATAACGGCACGCCTCTGAGCCCGACTGGCTGGTAAGCTTCAGCTCACTGCCCTCCGGATAACCTGCCATGTCCCTGCGCGCCCTCCGCACGCTGCTCGCCATCGCCCAGCACGGCTCGTTCGTCCGTGCCGCAGAGGCCGTGCACCTCACCCAGTCCGCCGTCAGCCTGCAGGTGCGTGCGCTGGAAGAGGATTTCAACGCCACATTGTTCGACCGTTCCCGTCGCCTTCCAGTCCTGACCGACGCCGGGCATATCGCCGTGGAGCGTGCCCGCGAAATCCTCAGCCTGTACGACGGCATCGCTGGCGAAATCGGCGGCGACACCGAACTGCGCGGTCGCCTGCGCATCGGCGCGGTGCCGACCGTGCTGGCCGGGGCACTGCCCGCAGCACTCGCAGCCCTTGGCAGGGAGCACCCGAACTTGCGCCTCACCGTCAGCGCCGGCATGTCCGCCGAACTGTCCACGCGTGTGGAGGCCGGCGAACTCGACGTAGCCATCACCACCGAGCCCGTCCGGCCACACCCCTACGGCTTGGTCAGTACCGTGCTGTACGAAGACGGCTTCTGGATCATCGCGCCTGCGAGCTACACCGGGCAGGACCTGCAGCCGCTGCTGCAGTCGCAACCCTTCATCCGCTTCGAACGTCGGGCCTGGGCTGGGCGCACCATCGAGCGAGAGCTGCGCAAGATGCGCCTGCGGGTGCAGACGAGCATGGAGCTCGACAGCCAGGAAGCGATCATCCAGATGGTCGGTAACGGCCTTGGGGTGTCAGTGGTGCCCATGGCCAGGGAGCGCCTGGCAAGTCTGCCACAACTGGCTGCGCAGCCCTTCGGCACGCCCCAGAAGACGCGCCGCCTGGTGTTGCTCGAACGCGAGGACCGACCGATGCGCAAGCTGGCGGCAGCGTTGGCGCAGGCAGTCCAGGCGCATGCGCCGCACTGATCACTCATCAGAAAAACTCATTGATCACGAAAGTTTAAATCGATTTTATTCGTAGGTTGCCCCCCGTATGGTGAAGCCTTCACCGACCGCACCGAGGGTAACCGATGACCTACGCGCTGCTCATGGCGCTGCTGCCGATCGCGCTGCTGATCGCCCTTGGCGCCTGGCTCAAGCACCGTGCCTTCGTGGCCGACAGCTTCTGGCCGCAGGCAGAGCGGCTCGGTTACTACGTGCTGTTGCCTTCACTGTTTTTCCATGGCCTGGCCACCGCCAAGCTCGACGGGGTACCCGTGCAGGGCATGATCTCGGCGCTGGTGCTCTCGACCGTGGCGGTGGCGATTCTGGTGGTGGTTTCACGGGCGCTGGTCAAGGGCGATGACGCGGCGTTCACCTCGGTATTCCAGGGCGGCGTGCGCTTCAACAATTATGTGGGCGTGTCGGCGGCGGCTGGCTTGTTCGGCGCGCAGGGCATCGCCCTGGCGGCGGTCGCCAACGCGGCGATCGTGCCTACCGTGAATATCCTTTGCGTGCTGGTGTTCGCCTGGTACGGATCGGCGGGGCGCATGCCGCTCGGCAAGGTGCTGCGGCAAGTGGCACTCAACCCGTTGGTCGTGGCGTGCTTTGCCGGGATTGCCTTGCAAGCGCTGGGGACCGGGCTGCCGGCAGGTATCGAGCCGGTGCTCAAGGCCCTCGGGCAGGCTTCGTTGCCGCTGGGCCTGCTGTGCGTGGGGGCTGCTCTCGAGCTTGGCAGCGTGCGTCAGTGGCTGCGCCCGGTGGGCTATGCGTCGGTGGTGAAGTTTCTGGTCATGCCGGTGGTCACCCTGTACGCGTGCCACCTGTTCGGGCTGGACGGCAAGGCCGCCATCGCCGCGCTGCTGTTCCAGGCGCTGCCGACGGCCTCATCGTCGTACATCATGGCGCGTCAACTGGGCGGCGACGCGCCATTGATGGCCGGTATCATCGCCTGTCAGACCGTGCTGGCGGCGGTTGCGCTACCGGTGGCGGTCATCGCCCTGACGCCCTTCATCTGAACGGTCAGTGGAAGAACTCGGCGATCAGTACCGCGCCGATGAAGGTACCCAGGTTGGCCAGGAACGACACCAGCACGATGCGCCAGCCCAGGCGGCGGAAGGCTGGCAGGTCCTTGGCCACGGACAGCCCGGCGAAGGTCAGCATCGGCGTGATCACCGCGAGCATGTTCACCGAGTTGCTCAGGCGGGTGATCTCCGCAGCCCAGGGGCAGGCGGGGGAGGTGAGGAACATCGCCACCACCGACACCATTCACACCGCCGGCAGCTTGCGCTTGAACAGCGCGCACAGGCCTTCGCCGACGAACACCGCGAAGATCATGATGCCCATGCCGGCGAACGCATCGCCCGACAAGGTCTTGTAGCCGACGTAGTTGGCGATCAGCGCCAGAGCGCTGGCGGCGACCCAGGCGCTGATCTTGCCGGCCCAGCCCAGCTCGATGGTTTCCAGCGACACTTCGTCGTGGCTTGGGCCATGGGCCACGTTCGAGGCCTTGGTGGTGCGGCCGATCAGCGGCTCGAGCACGCGATAGCCCCATACCGCCAGCGGCAGCGAGATGAACAGGGTGAAGTAGGTGCCGATGGTGGTGGTGATCAGGTTGGCCGCAGCGGCCAGGGTCATCACCTCCTTCGCGACTTCCGGTGTTTGCTGCGCGGCGATGGCGCCGGCGGCCGCGGCCATCATGCTGCCCGAACCGATGCCCGAGCCCATGGCCAAGGAGTTGGGGTGGAAGATGTTCAGGCTGGTGATGAAACCGGCGACGATGGCGATGAACAGCGCGCCGAACAGCGTCCCAGTCAGGTATTCGGCAAGTACCCCACGGCCTTCGGGCGAATCCATGCCGTAGCGTTCGCCGATGATCGCCAGGCTTGGCTCACGGCCGACCGAGAACGTCGCGCCCACGGCCTCGCGCTTGATGCCGAGCAACAACGCCACGGGCAGGCCCAGCAGCACGGTGCCGACGAAGTGACCGAACTCCTGGAACACCAGGGCCCAGCCAGAGGCGAATACCACTGGCAGCGAGCCCCCGACCACCAGGCCGAGCTTGGCGATGAATATCAGCAGTGCCGGTTGCAGGATCGACGCCGAGCGTACCTGGGCGCGGGTATCGACGCCGATGGTGCCGGGCATGCGCTTGCTGGCGATGCCGACTGCAGCGCCCAGGATCAATGCCCAGACCATGGGCAGCAACACCACCTTGCCGGGGCCGACGGGAATACTGATGGAGCCGATGAGTTCGGCGAGGATGAGGATGATGGCGGCCCATACATACAGCTTCACGGTGGCCGACACCGCTCGGTGTTCAGCGAAAGACGCAGCTTGGATATGTTGCATGTGATTCCCCTGGCCTGCTGAAGGTCATGGCGACCTTCAAGAGTTGTTGTTTTTCAGGGGGTGTCGAAGACACCCAGGGCAGATTCGAAAGCCACCGTACCGATGGAAGCGTCGAGAGCGCACATGCAGTGTTTGGCAACGTCTTGTCGGGCGTTCGTCCACTGTTCTGTTGCGCCATCGTTCAGTCCCTTGCGGGGTGACTGAGTCGGCGTGACCTGAGTATCGGCTGCTCCAGGCAACGAACCAATATCACGGATTTTATTTATCGTTGCGTTTGGGTGAACGCACAATTGGCGTGATGACAAAGGGTACAACAGGGGGAGGGGATTGGGTCCGGCCTCTTCGCGCCGAACTGCCGCGAAGAGGCCGGACCAGGTAACTGGGATGTATGGCTCAGTTCACGGCCGCTTGCCGAACTCCGCCACCTGCGCGGTCCAGCCACGCACCCGCTCGCTCAACGACAACCCCAGCCCCGGCCGTGTCGGCACCAGCATGCGCCCGTCACGGGTCTCCAGGCGTTCGTTGAACAGCGGCTCCAACCACTCGAAATGTTCAACCCAAGGTTCGGTCGGGTAGGTCGCCGCCAGATGCACATGCAACTCCATGGCAAAGTGCGGCGCGATCATCACCCCGGCCTGCTCGGCCATGGCCGCTACCTTGAGGTAGGGCGTGATGCCGCCTACTCGCGGCGCATCGGGCATCAGGTAATCAGCGCCACGCAACTTGATGAACTCGGCATGCTCGGCAACGCTGGTGAGCATCTCGCCGGTGGCGATCGGCGTGTCGAACTGCTGGGCCAAGGCCGCGTGGCCTTCGGCGTCGTAGCAGTCCAGCGGTTCCTCGATCCACACCAGGTTGAACGCCTCGAAGCGCCGACACATGCGTTGCGCGGTCGGCCGGTCCCATTGCTGGTTGGCGTCGACCATCAGGGGGAAGCTCTCGCCCAGGTGCTCGCGCACGGTGCTGACGCGGTGCAGGTCGATCGCACAATCAGGCTGGCCAACCTTGAGCTTGATGCCGCCGATGCCTTTCTCGCGGGACAGGTCGGTGTTTTTCAGCAACTGGTCCAGGGGCGTATGCAGGAAGCCGCCGGAGGTGTTGTAGCAGCGTACCGAATCGCGTTGGGCGCCCAGCAGTCGGGCCAACGACAAGTTGGCACGTTTGGCTTTCAAGTCCCACAACGCCACGTCGAAGGCGCCGATGGCTTGTGTCGACAAGCCGCTGCGGCCCACCGAGGCCCCGGCCCAGCACAGCTTGGTCCACAGTTTGGCGATGTCGCTGGGGTTCTCGCCGAGCAGCGCCGGGGCGATTTCCTGGGCGTGGGCGAACTGGCCCGGGCCACCTGCACGCTTGGAATAGCTGAAGCCCAGGCCCTTGTGGCCATCCTCGGTGTGGATTTCGGCGAACAGGATGGCGATCTCGGTCATCGGCTTCTGCCTGCCGGTCAGCACCTTGGCGTCGCTGATCGGATTGGCCAGTGGCAGGAAGACCGAGGACACTTTGACGTGGGCAATGCGGTCGCCGTCGGCGGATGGGCGTTGTTGTTCTTGTGCGAGCATGAGGGCTCTCCTGATGGGCGAGTGGGTGAAGGTTCAGCGAACTGGATCGGAAGTGGGGGAGGTGTGCGTCGTGGCTATCGGCTGGTCGCCGGCATCGACGTCCAGACGCTTGAGCGGGCCGACGATGACCAGGTAGGCGAAGGCGCCGAGCAGGCCCATGGCGCCGACATAGATCAACGCGGCATCGAACGATGCCTGCTTGACCAGCAAGCCGATGGCGATTGGTGTGACGATGCTGGCGATGTTGCCGCAGAAGTTGAACATCGCACCGCTGGTGCCCATTGCATGCTTCGGCGACACGTCACCGACGATGCACCAGCCGAGGTTGCCGACGCCCTTGGCGAAGAATGCGATGGACATCACCAGGATCACCAGGGCGATCGACTGGGTGTAGTTGGCGACCACGATGCTGCTCGACAGCAGCAGCCCGCAGATGATCGGGGTCTTGCGTGCGGCGGTGAGGCTGAAGCCCTTTTTCAGCATCCAGTCCGACCACACGCCGCCAATCATGCCACCCAAGCAGCCGGCGATAGGTGGAATGGCCGCCACCAGGCCGACCTTGAGCAAGGTCATGCCCTTGGCCTCGATCAGGTAGGTAGGGAACCAGGTGAGGAAGAACCAGGTGATGGAGGTGAGGCAGAACTGCCCCAGGTAGATGCCGACCATCATGCGGTTGGCGGAGATCGCCCGCAGGCGCGCCCAACTGAACGGCGTCTTGATCTCGCCCATGTCGGGCAGGCCGCCTCCGGCTTCGATGTAGTCCAGTTCGGCCTGGTTGACGCGCTTGTCGCGGCGCGGCTCATGCACGAACTTGAACCACAGCAGGCCGATGAAGATGCCGGCGCCGCCGGTCCAGAAGAACACGTGTTGCCAGCCGAAGCTGTTTAGCAGCAGCACCATCAACGGTGTGAACGCGGCCAGGGCGAAATACTGTGCGGACTGGAAGATCGCCGTCGCCAAACCGCGCTCGTGGCGGGTAACCACATCACGGTCAGGCGGTTGTTGGCCGGAAAGGCCGGCGATTCGGCCACGCCCATCATGAAGCGCAGCACGAACAGGGCCAGGAACGCCGAGCTGAACAGGTCGACGAAGCCCTGCAGGAAGGTGAAGGTCGACCAGATGATCAGGCTCAGGCCCAGTACCAGGCGCGAGCCGAAGCGATCGAGGATTACGCCGCCCGGCAATTGCATGCTGGTATAGGCCCAGCCGAATGCGGAAAAGGCGATGCCCATGGTGACCGCATCGAAGCCCAGGTCGGTGCGCATGGCAGGCGCGGCGATCGACAGGGTGGCGCGGTCGACGTAGTTGAACACGGTGACGATGAAAATCATCGCCAGGATCAGGTAGCGGACGTTGGTCCGGCGTACCTCGGGGGTTGCTGTGATCACTGTTGTTTTCCTTGTTGTGATGTTCGGCACGGTTGGAAACTGCAGCGATCACGTTGATGATTGCGCAATCATTTCCGTTTCGAAAAAACGGCCATTCGCTCATGGGAGGGAGAGGGCCGTGGGTTTGATCTTACAATGATTGCGCAATCATTCAAGGGGCATTCGTTGTGTCGGTGAAAAAATGGTTCTTCATGGATTAGTGGGGGCTGGGGTTTGGGCGTTGGGATTAGGTGGCTGGTCCGAGGGATGTAGCGGCGCTACTGGCCCCTTCCGCCTTTACGGCGGGTCCCTTTTTTCTTGGAAAAAGGGACGCAAAACCGCTTGCTGGTATGACTCACCCACATGGGTTACAAATCAGTTCACGCACATAGGTAACAGTTTTTAACTGGCAGGGTCGGTTTTTCGAGGATCTGACCATGCCTTGGTGAGAGCTGAAACCTATGGACATGAAAACGCTTTTCATCGCGGATTACCTGCAGGGTCCGCCTAGCTTCAGCGCCCTCTGCGAGGCCTACGAGATCAGTCGAAAGACCGGATACAAATGGGTCGAGCGGTACGAGAAAGAGGGCCCGGCGGGCCTGGAGGAGCGCAGTCGTCGCCGGCTGACACAAGACTGGGTTGTACCCGTCGCCGTTCGCGAGGCCATCATCGAGCTGCGTGGTCAAGGCCAGACGGAGCCTGGACCCAAGAAGATCCAGGCAGCATTGCAGGCGCGTTTTCCCGACCAGGCGCCTCCCTCCAAGACCACGATCTACAACATCCTCAAGAAGGCCGAGCTGATCAAACCGCGACGCCTGCGTCAGCGTGTAGCGGTCTATCCCAAGCCATTGGAGAAAGCGGAGTCGCCCAATCAGCTATTCACTGCGGACTACAAAGGCCAGTTTCTGACAGGAGCAGGGGTCTGGTGCTATCCGTTGACGATCATGGATCACGCCAGTCGCTTCTTGCTTGCGTGCCACAGCATGGCCAACACGAACTTCCTGGAGACACAGGCTGTGTTCGCTGAGGTCTTTCGCGAAAACGGGCTACCTGAACGTATCCGAACCGATAACGGCGTGCCGTTTGCGAGTAAAGGACGCGCAGGCCTCTCCCAGCTGTCCATTTGGTGGCTGCGCCTGGGCATCATTCCTGAACGTATTGCGCCTGGCAGGCCGGAGCAAAATGGTCGGCACGAGCGTATGCACCGGACACTCAAAAGTACGCTTCCATCCCCGCCTGCAGTGGCTTGGGAGGCTCAACAGCGGCACTTCGACCGCTTTCGGCAACACTACAATTACGAGCGATTGCACGAAGCGCTGAAGCAGAAAACGCCGGCGTCCTGTTATCAGCCTTCGCCACGCCCGTTTCCGGAGCAACTACCCGAAATGACTTACCCCAGTCATATCGAGAGCCTGCAAGCTGATTGTAGTGGCATCGTCAACCGCCGGGGTTTGAGGATCTATGTAGGTTATGTGCTCAAGCACCAGACCATTGGGCTGGAGCGGGTCGGGGATGGGGTGTGGGATGTTATTTTCGGCCCAATCATTCTCGGCAGGGTCGATGAGCGAGAAGCCGATGATGGTTATGTAAGACTTCAGGTGTTGTCACCTATGTGAACGAACTTTTGTGTAACCCATGAGGGTGACCCGTACATGCTCCCACATACGGCCCCTACGCTGCGCTTCGGGGTTCCCTCGCTTCGGCGGCTTGCGGGCCCGCGCGGCCTACGACTTGCTGCGCAAGTCTACATCTCGCGCCTCCGGCTACGCCGGAGGGTGCTGCGCACCTGGCCCTCCAGCCGCCTACGCTCGGCCTCCTGAGGTCGCGGGTAGATCAAGATCAAGAGCAAGATCAACAGCAACAGCCAGAGCAACGGCAGGCGAATCGCTGCGCTCTCGCGGTTTACCTATCGCTTTGTGTTGTAGCGGATAGCGCGGTGTCTCTTTCGAAGATAACGCCATTGCAGGCGCCGCCCCTAACTTCGCGACGTCAGGAGGCCGAGCGTAGGCGCCTGTAGGGCCAGGTGCGCAGCACCCTTCGGCGTAGCCGAAGGCGCGAGATGTAGACTTGCGGAGCAAGTCGTAGGCCGCGCGGGCCCGGAAGGCGCCGTAGCGAGGGGACCCGTAGCGAAGCGGAGGGCCGGATGCAGGAGCGTGCGGTTTTGCGTCCCTTTTTCCAAGAAAAAAGGGACCCGCCGTAAAGGCGGAAGGGGCCAGTAGCGCCGCTACACACAATGGATCAGCTCACGATCTAAATGCCAAGCCAAGCCAAGCCAAGCCAAGCCAAGCCAAGCCAAGCCAAGCCAAGCCAATCCAATCCAATCCAACTCCCCAACAATCCGTGAAGAACCAAAAAATCAGGTGCTCTGGCGATCGATAAGAGAAAACCCGGTGTCAACCCGCACAGGTTCACCCCGGCCGTCCGGATAACGGAAGCGTTCGAGCAGCGCCTGTGCAATCTGCTCGCCGATACGCGTACCATCGACGCGCACGGTCGACAGCGGCGGGTGCACGTTGGCAGCACTGCTCAGATCGCCAAAGCCCATCACCGCCAGGTCCTCGGGCACGCGCAGGCCACGGCTGGCGGCTTCGGCGAGCACGCCCTGGGCGATGGTGTCGGAGCTGCATACCACCACCTGCGGCTGCTGGCCGTCTTCAAGCAGTTGGCGCAAGCCGGTACGGCCTACCTCGAGGGTGGCCGGCGGGGTGAGGATCTGCGTGGGAATGTCCGTGCAACCATGTCGGCCCAGTTCGGCGACGAGGCTGTTGCAGCGGCGCAGGCCTCGCGGATCGCCAAGGCTGACCACGGCAAAGCGCTGGTAGCCCTTGCCCAACAGATGGCGAGCGATGGCTTCGCCCACGGCCTCGTGGGAAAAGCCCACGAGCATGTCCAGCGGGTCGTCGCTCAGGTCCCACGATTCCACCACCGGGATACCCGACTGCGCCAGGCGCCGGCGGCTGGCCTCGGTGTGTAGCGTACCGGTCAGCACGATGCCATCGGGGCGACGGCCAAGCAGGGCTTCGATGAGCTTTTCTTCCTGCTCCGCCGAATAACCGGTCAGGCCCAGCAAGGTCTGGTAACCGGCAGCGGTAAGGCGGTCCATCAGCGACTGCACGGTGTCGGCGAAGATCGAGTTGGCGATGGTCGGCAGCAGGATCGCCACCAGGCGGCTCTTGTTGCTGGCCAGGCTGCCGGCGAGCATGTTGGACACGTAGCCGACCTCGCGCACGGCGGCCATGACCTTCTCCCGCGCCGCCTTGCTGACCACCTCCGGGCGGTGCAAGGCACGCGAGACGGTGATCGGCGACACCCCGGCGACCTTGGCGACATCGATCAAGGTCGGGCTGGAAGGGGAGTTGGAAGACGATTCGCCAGGTTTCTTTGCCATGCCGGTTCCGCGTGCGTGTGGGAGGCAACGTATTGCCACGTGGGGCACGAATCTACCAAAGCGCCGTGCCGAGCGCACGCGGGCGATGAACCGACCGGCCAGGCGAGGGCACCGGTGCCATCGCCTGGCATGGCCTCAGAAATCGGCGCGCAGGGTCACCGTGTAGTTGCGGGGTTCGCCGTACTGGTTGCTAGCGTTCAACCAGCCGATGGAGGAGTAGTACTTCTTGTCGAACAGGTTGTTGCCGTTGAGCGCGACGTTGAAGTTCTTGTTGATCTGATAGGCCAGGCGCGCGTTCCAGATGGCGTAACCCGCCTGCTCGATGTCGCCCACGCCACCGGTACCGCCGAAGTTGCTGTTGTAGTTCTTGCTCTGGATGTTGGCGCCGGCGCCCACGCTCCACGGGTTCAGCTCGCCCGGCAGGTTGTAGTCGCCCCAGAAGCGCAGCAGGTGGCGCGGGGTATAGGTGTTGAAGGTGGAACCGGAGGCAGAACCGATGTCATCGCCTGGGTCGTTGAGGTACTTGGTGGAGGTGTAGGTGTAGCCTGCGAACAGCTGCAGGCCGGTTAGCACTTCACCGCTGATTTCCGCGTCGAAGCCCTCGGCGCGCACCTTGCCGCCGGCCACGTAGCAGTTGTCCAGGCCGAGCTGGCCGCACTCCGAGGCGTAGTCGTACTGGGCACGGTTTTCCTGGTCGACGCGGAAGATCGCGAAGCTGGTGTTGACCCGGCCATCGAGCAGCTCGCCTTTCAGGCCGATCTCGTAGTTGGTGCCTTCGATGGGCTTGAGCGGGGCGCTGTCTTCGGTCAGTACCGTCTGCGGCTTGAAGATGTCGGCGTAACTGACATAGGCCGACCACTGCTCGTTCAGCGCGTAGATCAGGCCGCCGTATGGGGTGACTTCGCCGCTTTCCTTGGCCCGGGAGGGGGTGTCCAGGCGATCGAGGTCATAGTGGTACTCGAAGTTGCTGACCCGTGCGCCCAGTACCAGGGTCAATGGGTCGGTCAGCTTGTAGCGCACCACGCCGTAGATGCCATCCTGGCGAATCTTGGCCTTGGACCTGCCTGCGTAGGAGGTGCTCAGCATCTCCTCCTCGGTGGGCTCGCGTGGCGAAACCGGGTCGTAGATGTTGATCGGGCCGAGGTTGAGCAGGCCGCCTTGCAGGTCGTCGGTGCGCAGGTCGCTGGCGTTGGCGCCAACCACCACTTCGTGCTCGTGTTCGAAGGCGCGCCATTTGCCAGTGAGGTTGATGTCGGCGCCCGTGTTGATGTTCTCGAAATCGTACAGGTAGGCACGCGATTGCATGCCATCGCCCGTGGCCGGGTCGACCGCGCCACGGCCGAAGCTGTAGAGAATGTCGTTGGTTTCGCGGATGTAGCTACCGGAGGCCTTCAGGCGCCAGTCTTCGTTGAAGTCGTGGGTGATGTCGGCGAAATAGGTGGTCTGCTTGTTGTTCCACTTGTTCCAGTCGGCGCCGGTGAAGGTGGAGCGGCCGACGTTCACGGCGCTGCCATCCTTGTTGCGTGGCAGGCCACCGAAGAACGGTGTGGAGTGCAGGTCTTCGACACTGGCGCCAGCGGCGACGGTGGTGGCGTCGGTCAGGTCGTACTCGAGGATGCCGTAGAGCACGTTCTTGCGGCTTTCGGCGGTATCGTAGAAGTAGTCGCGGTCCTCGTGGCCGGCCACCAGGCGACCACGCAGCTTGCCGTCCTCGGTCAACGGGCCGCTGGCGTCGATGGACTGGCGATAGGTGTCCCAGGAACCGGCACTGGCCATCAGCGACAGCGATGGCTCGGCCTTGGGCCGCTTGCGTACCAGGTTGATCGCCGCGCCTGGGTTGCCGCTGCCTTGCAGCAGGCCGGTGGCGCCGCGCAGGATCTCGACGCGGTCGTACAGCAGGGTGTCGGAGGTGAAGCTGCTGCCGATGGCGTAGTAGCGGCGGTCGAGCGGCACGCCGTCGTACTGGATGGTTTCCACCTCGAAGCCGCGCGAGTAGATGTACTTGCCGCCGGACGGGCTCTGGTAGGTAGTGATGCCTGTGGTCTTCTCCAGCACCTGGTCGAGGGTGTCGAGGCGCTGGTCGTCCATTGCCTTGCGGGTGACCACGCTGACCGATTGCGGGATGTCCTTGAGGCGTTGGGTGCCCTTGCCGATGGTCACCGCACTGGAGGTGTAGCTCCCCGAACCCTCGGTGGTAGCGGCGTCCTGCAGGCCGTTGATGTTCAACGGCTCCAGATTCAGCGCGGCAGAACCATCGGCCAGCGGCTCCAGGCCGTAGACGTTGTCGCCGCGGCGTACCGCCTGCAGCCCGGTGCCGGACAGCAGGCGCAAGAATCCTTCCTCGATCCCGTAGTTGCCTTGCAGGCCTGGGCTGGTGAGGTTGCGGGTCAGCTCGGAGGGATATTGCAGGGTGATGCCGCCCTCGCTGGCGAAGCGTGCCAACACCTGAGACAGGCTACCCGAAGCGATGCTGTAGCTGTGCGCAGCCTGGGCCGGGGCTGCCCAGGCATGCGAGGCGAAACCTTGCAGGGCAATGGCCAGGGTGCTCAGGGCGAGCACCTGGCGGTAACGGGGCGTGCGCGGTTGTTCCATTGCGTGAACGGTCGTGGCGTCCGGTGAAGAAGAGCGGATCATGAAAAAATTGTCCCTATTGTGTGGCAGTTCCACAGGTAAGGACTAATGAGAATGAAAATCGGGCCAGTTTTGTTTCAACGTTTGCTGATCGTGACCCAATAGCGCGTCCGATAGTCGACGTTCACCGGCAGCGTGGCCGGCAGCGCTGCGAGGATCGCGTCGGTATCGTCGAGCTGGAACGCCCCGCTGATGTGCAGTTGCGCGACGCTGGCGTGGCAGCGCAGCCAGCCGTGTCGGTAACGGCCCAGCTCGCCCAGGAACTCACCCAGCGGCATTTCGTCGGCGACCAGCTGACCACGGGTCCATTGGCTGTCTTGCTCGCGAGCGGGGGCAATGTCACCTTGGCCGCCGACGTCGAATGTCAGCTGCTGGCCGGCGTCGACCGTCTGCCATGGACCGCGGTGCGGCATTACCCGGACCGCGCCTTCGAACACCGTTAATTGCGTGCTGTCATCACGCTGGCGCACCAGGAAACGAGTCCCCAACGCTTCCAGCAGGCCTTGCGCGCTGGCAACGCGCAGCGGGCGCTGGTGCGTACTGCGCGGGTCAGCACCGCTGTCGACGAGGATCTCGCCACGGCGCAGGCTGATCAGGCGTTGTTGCGGATCGAAGTCCACCTCCACGGCGGTATCGGTGTTGAGGTCCAGGCGTGTGCCGTCCTCCAAGGTCACCTGGCGGTGCTGGCCCACTTCGGTGGCATAGGCCGGCGACGGTGCGAGCTGGCGAAACCCGGTGTAGGCCAGCGGCGCGGCGATGGCCAGAGCGAGCATCTGCTTCATCACCTGGCGGCGTTCGCGGTTCAGCGTGCCCATGGCCAATTGTGGCGGCAACAGGCCCAGGCGCTCCTGCACACGTTGCGCTTTCTGCCAGGCCCGTTCGTGCTCGGGCGCAGCCGTACGCCAGCGCAGGCAGGCCTCGCGTTGCGCGGCACTGGCGGACTGGTCGAGCATGAGCATGTGCCAGTGCGCGGCTTGGCGCGCCACGTCCGGGACGATGCGTGGGGTGTCGTTGGCCATCAGAAATCGTCGTCGAACAGGATGCAGGCTTGCAGCGCGCTGGCCATGTGGCGCTTGGCGGTGCGCTCGCCGATACCCAGGCGTTGGGCCACCTGCACGTAGGTCAGGCCCTCCAGTTGCACCAGCAGGAACACCGAACGTACCACCGGCTTGAAGGTGTCGAGCAGGGCGTCGAGTTGCTGCAGGGTTTCGCGCATCGACCATTGCTCCTCGGCCGACAGGGCGAACAGCTCAGGCAACTGTTCAAGCATCTCCAGGTAGGCGCGCTCGAGCGACTGGCGGCGAAAATGGTCATAGACCAGGCGCCGGCTGACGGTTGCCAGGTAGGCCCGTGGCCGTTGCAGGCTGAGGCTGGCGCCAGCCTTCTGCTGGGCCTGGAGAATGCGTACGAAGGTGTCCTGCGCGAGGTCTGCGGCCTGGGCAGAACAACCCAGGCGGCGGTATAGCCACTGCTTGAGCCAACCATTGTGCTCTGCGTAGACCTGGCCCACATCATCGTTAATCACAGGTATCCCTCCGGCGCGAGGGAGCAACATTAAGTGATAACTATTATCAAATCAATTTCCGGTACTGGCATTCAGCCGTATTTTCAGTGCATCCACTGTGCGCCGTGCCCTGGACGACAACGGCCACTCCGAGCGATGGATCAGCCACAACGTATCGACCACCGGGTTGCCGCATTCCACTACCTGCAAGGCCTCCTGCTGGCGGAATGCCTGGCGGGCGAATCGCGGCAATACCGTGAAGCCAAGCCCGCGGGCCACGGGCTCGAGAATCAGCCCCACCTGGTTGCTGAAGCCGCGCACCGGGATCTCGCGGATACTCGGCGACTCCGGATAGCGCCGGCTGAGCAGGCGGGTGGCCATGCCGACGCCGTCGGGGTGGTCGATGAAGCCCAGCTCGATCAGGGTTTCGAAGCCCGCGTAAGGTACCGCCGCTGGCAATATCAGCTCCAGCGGCTCTTCGGCAAAACGCTCGGCCTGAAGCCTGTCGTTGTCGGGTTTGTACGTCAGGATGCCCATCTCGAAGCGGTTGCTCAGCACCGCTTCCGGCACTTCGACATCCGGGGCGAAGCGGTGTCGCACCACCAGGCCCGGATGCGCCTGCTGGTAGTCGAGCAGCAGCGGATAGAGCGCCAGGCCGATGCTGCCGGGGGTGACCAGGGCGATATCGCCGACATCCTGCTCGGCGGCATTGAGCCGGGCGTCCAGGGCGCGACCGGCGCGTTCCAGCTCGCGCTGGTAGTCGAGCAGGGCACTGCCTGCGGGGGTCAGCTCGACATGCCGATGGTGGCGAATGAACAAGGTACCGAACTGCTGCTCCAGGTAGCGGATGTGCTGACTCACGGCGGCCTGGGTGAGGCCCAGGCGCTCGGCACTGCGGGTGAAGTTGCCCAGCTCGGCGAGCATGGCGAAGGAGGTGAGCCACTGGGGATTAACCATCATGAAGTCTTATCGTAGCCATAACTTGTACAGTGTTTTCATTATAGCTACGCAGCGATAGGGTGGTGCCATCTCATGTGTGGAGTGCCAAGACCATGCCCGTCTACCCGCGTAATTTCTCTCACATCGGCCTGTCGGTCACCGACCTGGATGGCGCCGTCAAGTTCTACACCGAGGTGCTCGGCTGGTACCTGATCATGCCGCCGACCACCATCAGCGAAGATGACAGCGCGATCGGCGTGATGTGCACAGACGTGTTCGGCGCAGGCTGGGGTTCGTTCCGCATCGCCCACCTGTCGACCGGCGACCGTGTCGGCGTGGAGATCTTCGAGTTCCGCAATGCCCAGCGCCCGGAGAACAACTTCGAATACTGGAAGACCGGTGTCTTCCACTTCTGCGTGCAGGACCCGGACGTCGAAGGCCTGGCAGCGAAAATCGTTGCAGCGGGCGGCAAGCAGCGCATGCCGGTGCGCGAATACTTCCCTGGCGAGAAGCCTTATCGCATGGTCTACATGGAAGATCCCTTCGGCAATATCCTCGAAATCTACAGCCACAGCTACGAGCTGACCTACTCTGCAGGAGCCTATCAATCATGACGCTGGCAACCACGCATCGTGCCTTCACCTGGCAGGGCAGTGCCAACCCGGCCGAGCTGCAACTGACCGAATGCCCGGTCCCGCAGCCTGAGGCGGGCGATGTGCTGATCCGCAACGTGGTCATCGGCCTCAATCCGGTCGATTGGAAAGTGCTGGGCGGCAGCCTGGTGGACTGGCACCCTGGCCATGTGCCGGGTGTCGATGGCGCGGGTGTGGTGGTCGCCGTGGGCGAGGGCGTACCAGCAACCTGGATCGGCCAGCGCGTCGCCTACCACCAGGACCTGGCTCGCCATGGCAGCTATGCCGAGCACACGCCGGTGAAGGCGCGAGCGGTACTGCGCATTCCCGCTGATGTCAGTTGGGAGGACGCGGCAGGCTTGCCATGCCCAGGCCTGACGGCGTGGCTTGCGCTGGAGAAGCTGCCAGCCGCCTGCCAGACCCTGCTGGTCGGCGGTGCCGGTGGATCCGTCGCCCATCACCTGGTCCAGCTTGCGGTGCGCCGTGGCTTGCACGTTACCGCCCTGAGCAATCCACGCCATGCGCAGCGCCTGACCGCGCTGGGCGTCGCCGAGTGCCTGCCGGGCCCACTCGGCTCACCCTGGCAGGCGCCCGAGCGCTTCGATGCGGTCATCGACATGGTCAATGCCCAGCATGCGGCCTGGCTGGCGCCGGCACTGCGCACCAATGGCCACCTGGTCTGCGTGCAAGACCGCCTGGCGGCCTCGCCGATCGCGCCGTTCACCCGCACGCTGTCGCTGCACGAGGTGGCACTGGGTGCATCGCATCCTTATGGCGATGAGCGTACCTGGCAGGAGTTGGTGGATGCCGGGGAGCGGATGTTCGCTGCCCTGGGGCGCGGGCAGTGGCAGCCCGACAGTGTCAACGTTGTGCCGTTCGAGCAGTTGGCGAACCACTTGCACGGGTTGCAGCTTCGTAGCTATGGCGGCAAGGGGTTGGTGCGGGTGGGCCAGGCGGTGTGAACACCCGCAGGACCGTCGCCCCGCCAGGGCCTCCGTCGGTCAGTCGGTCCTGATGGATCGCCCTCTGGCGACTATGGTTGCTTGTCTGGGCAACGACTACCGACCGAGGGCGATGCCATGAACACCAGTGATCTACTCGAACAGTTACTGCGGGCCGGACAGGGCTCGCGAGCGCAGCAAGGAAATGGCGGCGCGTCAGCGCAAGATGGCCTGGGCGGTCTGGGCGGCTTGCTGGGCGGTCTGCTTGGCGGCGGCGGTGCGACGGGGGGCAGTGGTGGCCTTGGAGGTTTGCTGGGCGGCCTGTTGGGTGGCGCTGGTGGCAGCGCTGCAGGCTCTAGCCAGGGGCGCTCCGCGGGTGGTGTCAACTACGCGGCGTTGGCGTCGTTGGGCATGATGGCGTTCCAGGCTTATCAAAGCTGGCAGCGTAGCCAGGCGGCGGCGCCGCAACAGGCATTACGAACGGTCGATCAACTGTCCGGCCCCGAGGCGGAGGGTCACAGCCATGCAATCCTGCGAGCGCTGATTGCGGCAGCCAAGGCTGACGGTCGCATCGACAAGCACGAAGAGCAGTTGATCTACGCCGAAATCAAACGTCACACCGGCGACCCGCAACTGCAGCAATGGCTGGATGAGGAGGTCAGCAAGCCACTCGATGCTGCCGAGGTGGCCCAGTCCGCCGAGGACCCGGCCATGGCCGCAGAAATGTACCTGGCCAGCGTGATGCTGGTGAATGACCAGCAGGATGCAGAGCGTGCCTACCTTGACGAGTTAGCCAGCGCGCTGCAAATCGATCCTACGTTGCAGGTGCACCTGGAGCAGCAAGCCCGGGGTGTTGCATCACCAAGCTGATATGCCAGCCGGTTGAGGCGCGAGCTCCATTATGGGGCGAAACTCAGGGGAGCAGTGCTGGGAGCTGCGTGGAAATCAATCCTGCGGCGGTCGCTTTCAGCATCGACGGGCTCAGCTTATCTCTGGGCACCCATCTGCACGCCACGATTTCATTGGAGGCCACGGGTTTCTCGTCATCGTGAAAATAGGTTGTGAAGATGTGATGGAGCGTGGAGCCGACTTTCAGGGTGCACAGTGAAAGCAGGCCGTGTCCCTCGATGGACGTTTCCTCTCGAAGCTCCCTGGCAGCGGCTGCGACAGGCGTTTCGCCGGACTCGATTGCACCCCCTGGGAAATTCCACTTGCCGCCTTTCTTTCGAACCAGAAGCACCTTGCCGCTGCGCAGGCAGATAATGGTGGCTCTCGCCCTCAACTCTTGATTTCGTTTATCCCGCATGTGCACGCTCAGCTCGTCGTTACCGGTTCAGTACCCCTCTTGGCGATTAAGGCATCTGCAAGATTGGGGCCTCTTCCTTGGAGACTCTGTCTGGGACGACACGTTCAACAAATGGGACACAGGGGCACCGCTCGTCCGACCGAGTGTAAAGATAGGTAAAAGCCTGCCTGGCTCCGCAAGCGTCCACTCTAGAATCCCTGCGCTGCCCAGGCCTGCTTTCAGCCGGCGGCAGAACTAGCCTTTTGGAGTGTTTTAATGAAGTCGAAACATCTTTTCCGCGCAGCACTGGTGGCTGCGCTGGTATCCACGTTGTCGGGTTGCTGGATGTTCATGCCTCCAGGAGGCGGCGGTGGTCACGGTGGTGGTCATGGCGGTGGCGGTGGTGGTTTCGGCGGCGGTCACAGCATGGGCGGTGGCAGCGGCCCTCGCTGATTCACACAGGCTTGATGTCGCCCGCCATTGCATGGCGGGCGTCAGCCTTGTCCCCCTGTCGGCACCTTGTTCGCCACCCCGAACGGCACATGCACCATCGGTAGGTCGCCTGCTGCCGAGTCCAGATGGCTTCTTTGGTCATCGAAGAACATATGTGGCTTCAGAATCCGTAGTACCCGGTGTTTTTCCATCCCGCCCAGGAAGAACGACTCGTCCGGCGACACCCCCCAGTTCTTCAACGTCGTGACGACCCGTTCATGGGAAGGCGCATTGCGCGCCGTGACGATGGCGATGCGCAGAATGCGCTGGTAGTTCGGGTCCTCCGCCAACTGGCGATCCTCCAACGCTCGAATCAGCGACAGCTTGCGAAACAAGTCCGCCAATGGCCCCGGCTGGTGCGGAATCGCTTTGCGGGCGTGCTCGTGGGCCTGGAACGCTTCCAGGTCGAGGCGTTGCTTGTATACGCTTTCCGCTTCGTCGTCGGCGATCACGCCATCGAAGTCGAATGCCACCCGCAGCTCCGTGTCGATCTCGTCATCGTAGATGCGTGTCGGCAAGACCAGGCCAGCCGGATAGTCGGCGTCGATGGCGCGTTGCACGTCGCCTTCGTGTGCACTGAGAAACAGCGAGGCGTTGAACGCCGGAATGTATTCGTAGGGCGAGCGCCCGGACATGAACGCCGCACGGGTGATGTCCAGCTGGTAGTGGGTAATCGAGCGAAACACCCGCATGCCGGTTTCCGGTGAGTTGCGCGAGAGCAGCACCACTTCCACCGGCAACTGCTTGGGGAAGGCTTTGTTGATGCTCAGGAAGCGGCGGATGAAGGGGAAGGCGACCCCGCGCGGGAAAGGCTCGTCGAGATTCTGCTCCTGATGCAGGCGATAGGCCTCGACGCCCTGGGTCTGGTAGATGGCGTCGGAAACGGACAGGTCGAACAGGGCGCTGGAGGCGACGCCGACGACGAGTTTTTCCTGGATGGGGTAGGGCATGAAGGGCGTTCCTGGCGGGTGTTGGTCCCGCCAGGAGTTTAACCGTTCTGCCACCCGTCGACAGCTTGGCACTTTGGGTTAGGTAATCCTTTCAGATTTACCAAGCGCGGATGCCCCGCGTGGAAGATGGGAGAATCGTATGGCAATCGACACCAGCAGCCCCAACGCACCTCATCCAGGTCCGGTTGACACTGGCCACGGCTCGGGGCTTGAGAAGGCGAAGTCGGAACCCAAGCATGGCACCGAAGGGGCCAGTCCCGCGGGGCGGCCCGCCGATTGGACCCCGCCACCGGGGAACCCAGGCTCCGACCAGGATTCCCAGACTGGCCGCGATAATGCCCACGTCCGGTCAGACGGGGAACGCGAGGCCTGAACCGCCGGACCGCCGCGCCCTGCATTCACCACTGCGACTTCGGGAAGCGTTTCCTCCCGTCATCGTGCTGTGCCAGCATGAAGACTATCGGTACGGCTGGCCGATCGTCAGTCATGCCAATCAAAGCGCAATGGAGTGGTTCGATGACGTTTCAGAAAATGAAGGTGGCGGCGGCAGTCGCCGCAGTGGTGGCCCCGCTGAGTGAACGTTTGCTCGGCGCTTGCAGTCGGTAGCAGTGACCCGCGCTGTGAGAGCCTCCATGCGAACACCCTTTGCCCTGATACTGGCCCTGGTGGGTACCTGGGCTTACGCGCACCCGCCGGTAGATGGCGGCTGGACGTTGCATGACCAATTCGACCAAGCCTTCACCCTAAACGCCAATACCCGCGTGGTGATGATCGCCCGCAGCCTGTCCAGCGCCAAGCTGGTCAACAGCGCGGTGGAACACACCCCTGATGGCTATCTCGACGAACGCGGCGTGGTCTTCGTCGCCGATATCGAACGGTTGCCAGCGGTAGCGCAGGCCGTGTTGGTGCCCGCCATGCGTTCGGCGCGCTATCGCATCCTGCTGGACCGCGAAGGCAGCGTCGCCCCGCGCTATGGCGGTGACCGCGACAGCGTGCAGTGGCTGGAGCTGGAGCAAGGCAAGGTGACCCAGGAGCGGCGCTTCGGCGATCTGCCCAGTTTGCGTCAGGCGCTGGCCGGGCAGTTGCCTGGACATTGAGACGCGACGCTTTGCGTTCAGCCAAGGTTCAGCCTCGGTTCAATTTCCGTTCAGGCCCCGCCCGTTAAGCTTTGCGCAATCCTTGAGAAAACCTTTGCGGGGTTGTCATCATGAAACGTCCAGTCCTTCTGCTCACTGCTCTTTTCACCAGCGCGGCACTGTTGACCGGCTGCGCCTCGAACCTCTCCGGCTCGTCCTATTCGCGCAATGACGCACGCTCGGTACAGACCGTGCGCATGGGCACCATCGAGTCGCTGCGTGCCGTGCAGATCGAAGGTACGCGTACCCCGGTAGGAACGCTGGCGGGTACCGTCGTCGGCGGCATCGCCGGCAGTTCGATCGGCGGTGGCCGGGGCAGCATGATCACTACCGTTCTTGGCGGGGTTGCCGGTGGCGCGGCAGGTTCGGCCATGGAGCAAGGCATGACGCGCACGCAAGGCGTCGAAATCGTCGTGCGTGAAGACAGCGGCGCTACCAGGGCCTATGTACAGGAAGTCGACGGCCAGATCATGCGGGTAGGCGACCGCGTGCGGATCATGAGTGTCAACGGCTCGCACCGCGTCACGCTGTGAAGCCATCGATAACCAGGCTGGCGCTCAGTGAGTCTGTTGCGCCAGCAGGAAATCCACGAATACCCGCACCCGCGCAGGCATCGCGGGGCCTCCGACGAAGACGGCGTGGATCGGCTCCTTGTCGCCTGGGTTGAAATCCTCCAGCACCGGGACCAGGGCGCCACTGCGCAGCTCGTCGACCACGGTGAAGGCACCGATACGGGCGATGCCGGCCCCGAGCCGGGCCAGTTGCGCCAAGGCCTCGCCACTGCTGCAGGCAATGTTGCCGTTGATCTTGATGGTGAACGCCTCGCCATCGCGGCGAAACGGCCAGTCGGGCGAAGCGCGCCGAAAGTTGAAGCGCAGGCAGTTGTGCAGGGCCAGGTCCTCGGGTTGACGGGGGACGCCGCAGCGTTCAAGGTACTCGGGCGAGGCCACCACCACCTGACCCGTTTCACCGATGCAGCGGGCGCTCAACGAGCTGTCCGGCAGGTCACCGAAACGTATCCCGACATCTGCCTCGCCCCCCAGGATGTCGACCACTTCGTCGCCCAGCGACAAATCCACCACCACCTCCGGGTATAGCGCGCTGAACGCTGCCACCAGTGGCACCACCGTCAGCCGGCCATGACCCAGCGCGGCACTGACCCGCAACCTTCCCCTCGGCACGCCTTGGTCGGCAATGGCCTGCTCCACTTCGTCCATGTCTGCCAGAATGCGCCGCGCTCCCCGTAGATAAGCCTCGCCCTCGGTGGTCAGGGTGATCGCCCGGGTAGTGCGCAACAGCAGCCGACTGCCCAGGCGCTGCTCGGCGCGGGCGATGATGCGGCTGACCGCCGAGGGCGTCAGCCCCAGGTCCCGTGCCGCAGCCGACAGACTTCCTGCATCCATCACCTTCACGAAAACCGCCATTTCTCCGGATCGCCCGTTGTAGTCCATTTGTGCCTCTTGCGCAAAGGTGATTGGCGTTAACGCGATCTAGTGCTTTCAAAACGGTGATCGTAGCATTCGCGGCATAGATAAGGAGCTATTTCCATGCGTATCAACCTACCTCTCATCGCGCTCGCCATCGGTGCCTTCGGCATCGGTGTCACCGAATTCGCGCCCATGGGCATGTTGCCCAGTATCGCCACCGGGCTCGGGGTGTCGATTCCCGCCGCCGGGCTGTTGGTCAGTGCCTACGCCGTGGGTGTATTGATCGGCGCGCCGCTGATGACCTTGGCGACCGTGAAGATACCCCGGCGCTACCTGCTGATCGGCCTGATGGCGATCTTCACCCTGGGCAACCTGATGTCTGCCGTGGCCAGTGACTACCTGAGCCTGCTGCTGGCGCGCGTCGTGACTTCGCTCAACCATGGCGCGTTCTTCGGCGTTGGCGCCGTGGTGGCGGCCAGTGTGGTGCCGCCCGAGAAACGAGCCGGCGCCGTGGCCGCCATGTTCATGGGGCTGACCCTGGCCACCATCGGCGGCGTGCCGTTGGCGACCTGGTTCGGTGAGATGTTCGGCTGGCGTACGGCATTCTGGGGTATCGCTGGCCTCGGTCTGGTGGCGATGGCGGCGCTCTGGTATGCCTTGCCGAACGTGCCGCTGCCCAAGGGCGACGGCGCCATGGCCGAGATCCGCGTGCTGGGCCGCGGCCCGGTCCTGGCCGCTTTGGCGCTGACCGTGGTCGGCTCCAGCGCGATGTTCACCGTGTTCACCTATATCGCGCCGATCCTGCATGACCAGGCGCAGGCGTCGACCACTTTCATCACAGGCATGCTGGTGCTGTTCGGGGTCGGGCTGACCCTGGGCAACATGTGGGGTGGCAAGGCGGCGGACCGTTCGATCGACCGCACCCTGATCGTTTCGCTGGTGGTGCTGATTGCCGTGCTGCTGGTGTTCCCGCTGTTGTTGGGCTGGGCGGTGCCGACGGCATTGGCGATCCTGGTCTGGGGCGCTGCGAGCTTTGCGCTGGTGCCGCCGCTGCAGATGCGTGTGATGGAAGCTGCCAAGGATGCGCCGAACCTGGCATCGGCGGTGAACATCGGTGCGTTCAACCTGGGCAATGCGGTGGGCGCCGCGTTGGGCGGGGCGGTGATCAATGCCGGGTTGGGTTATCCGGCGATCTCGTTCGCCGGTGCGGCGATGGCAGCGCTTGGGCTGGTGATGGTGCTGGGCTTTGCCTGGCGCTCGCGCAGTGCGGTGGTGGCCTGCAAGGCTGCGGCCTGAGGCCACGGGGTTTGTTCAAGCGCTACGCAATCCGTTGTGGGAGCGGCCTTGCGTCGCGATGGGGCGCAAAGCGCTCCCCGATTCAAGCAGCGCTGAAATAAACGGGGCGCTGCGCGCCCCATCGCGACGCAAGGCCGCTCCCACAGGCTTTGCGCACGCAGGGTCAGCGACGGTAGTGCCGGTGGGCGTCGTCATAGCGATGTTCCATCGCCCGGTGATGACGGCGTTCCCACTCGCGCTGGCGTTCGATTTGACGGCGATGCTGCTCGCGGCGCCATTGCTCGCGGCGCCACTCTTCTCGGCGATTATCCCAACGGTGGTCATGTTGATAGCGGTCGTCGTGGGCCAGCATAGGCCCGGTGTGCCCGTTGGCCACGCTGGCCAGACTCGGCCACGGATTGGCAGGGGCCTGCACAGCGGCCGGTTGGGCTGCCAGCGCAGGTTTGGAGGCATGCATCTGCGTGGCTGACGCCGAACCCACCGCCGCAAACGCGAACAGGCCAAACAGCACCATCCGGGGGACATGGAATTTCATAGGCGATGACAACCTCTTGCAAATTAATGACTTAGCCCATTGGTAGGGGCCTATACATAGACCTGCAATTTGCAAAAAGTTCTCTAGCCCGTATCCGGGCACCGTACGCCTGGCCGGCTTCCTGCGGACAAGGGAGGCTACACTCCTGGCGTTACGCGGCGGATCCGCCCAAAATGTGTGGGCCTTGCCTGCACGTCGCTAAATTGGCACCCTTGGGCCGCTTGAAAAACGACCAGAAGGAAACCGCCCTTGAGCTGGGAAAAAGTAGGAAAACTCCTCGTAGCCGTGCTGCTGGGCCTGACGGTTCTCGTAGCCGCCTATTCGGTCTTCATCGGCAGCCCACGCCTCGAGGCTTCGCTGACCTACGCCTATCTCACTTACCCCAGCCAATTCAGCGAGCGTATCAGCACGGCCAGCGAGCAGCTCAAATACGAGCAATTGCGTCCTCGCATCATTACGGTCGGCCAAGGCCGACTTGAGCCCGAACAGGTCGACCGCCTGGTCGACCTCGCCCAGGCCCCCTATGCGCAGCTGTTCGCCAAACCGTTCGAGGCCGGGCTGGTGGATCATCGCACGGGCCTTGTGATCGACCTGCACAATACCGGCGAAGCGCCGGTGCGCGAGGTCAAGATTCGCTTGCCAGCCAAAGGCCTGGTGCAGGTACGCGATGCCCAGGGCAACGACACCATCCCGGAAGAGGCCACGGCCCACGTGGAAATCCCCGCCATCGAGCCTGGCGGCGCCTGCAAGGTCTGGGTTTACTTCGACGCCGATTATTCGCAGATCCGCCAGGGTGGAATCGGCATCAGCCACGCCGATGGCGTTGCCGATGTCCAGGTCTATCGCGAATTCAAGGGCTTCCCCGCGTGGGTGGCGCGCTATAGCCGCGAACTGGTGGCAGTGCTCGGCGTCTTGCTGCTCAGCGTGCTGGCGCTGGGCTATGCCTGCCTGGCACGACTGCGCGCGCCGGTGGCGTCCCGTTAGCCGCCTGGGTTGGCTCAGGGCGCTGATGGCGCCGGGCGATTCGCAGTACTCCCCACAACAGTGCCAACGCTACGGCTATCCAGGCGCTGATCAGGCTGAAAAGGGTCATCGCAAGGCTCATACGGTCCTCCTTTGCTTTGTCGCCTTCTTGTTCATCTGACTGCTAGGTCAGTCTGGGCATTCATTTCACCCGGCAGCTGCGCTGATGAATGGTCATCAGCGACGCCGCTGCGCATTCGCTGAAGATCGTCGCAGACTTTTCACCGAACACGACCGGAATCCTTCACGCATTGTTCCACCTTGGTGCGTGGCGCCTCAAAATAGGGTAAAAAGCACATCCAGAAGCCCCTATCAAAGCAAAATAAGTGCACTCTGCACATAAATAATCATGCCCAACGCCCGCTTTCATCCCGTCGTTCAGCCCTCTTCGAATCGGCCCGCATATTGCTCTAGCTGCTCCACCTTCCACCCGGAGCTCTTCTCGAAATGACTGCCCCCAGCGAATTCCCGTTGACCGAAGCCCCTGCGAGCGCACGCAAGGGTCTGTTGCCCATCGCCATGGTCCTGTTCAGCTTCACCTTCTTCACCGGCACCATGTTCGCCGGCGGCAAGCTCGGCATGGCGTTCAATTTCGTCGACATGCTATGGATCGCCGCCATCGGTAACAGCTTGCTCGCCTTGTACGCCGCCGCCCTGGCCTTCATCGCCTCGCGCAGTGGCCTGAACACGGTTTTGATGGGGCGCTTCTGCTTCGGTGAGGCGGGTAGTCGGCTGTCGGACTTCATCCTTGGCTTCGCCGAGCTGGGTTGGTACGCCTGGGGCACCGCCACGGTCGCCATCGTGCTGGTGAAGATGCTGGGGCTGGGCGAGGGCTTCACGGTGCCATTGATGGTGCTGTTCGGTCTTGGTTTCAGCCTGACTGCGATCATCGGCTTCAAGGGCCTGGACCTGCTCTCGCGGGTGTCGGTGCCGCTGATGTTCGTGCTGCTGGTGATCTCCATGGTCATCGCCACCCACCACGTCGGTGGCCTGCAGCAACTGGCAGCCCTGGTACCCCACGAGGCGATGACGTTCTCGGCAGCGGTGACCATGGTCTTCGGTACCTTCGCCAGCGGCGCCACCCAAGCGACCAACTGGACGCGCCTGGCGCGCAGCGGGCGGGTCGCGGTCATCGCCAGCATCGTGGCCTTCCTGCTCGGCAATGGCTTGATGGTCGTGGCCGGGGCCTGGTGCGCGATGGTCTACCAGCAGGCCGACATCGTCGAAGTGATGATTCTCCAGGGCCTGTCGTTCGCGGCGGTGATCATGCTCTGCCTGAACCTCTGGACCATTCAGGGCCCGACCATCTACAACGTGTCGGCGGCTGCCTGCCACCTGCTGCGCAGCGAACGCCGTCGCAGCATGACCTTGGCTGCTGCCGGCGTCGGCATCGTCCTGGCGGTGGGCGGCATGTATGAAATGCTGATTCCCTTCCTGGTACTGCTGGGCTCGATCATCCCGCCGGTGGGTGGCGTGATCATGGCGGACTTCACCTATCGCCATCGCGGTCGCTACCCAACCCTGGCCTCGGTGCGCCTGCCGCGCTACAACCTCATCGGCCTGATCGCCTATGCGGTGGGCGCCGTGCTGGCCTACTGGTCGCCCTGGGTCGCGCCCTTGGTGGGTATCGGCGCTTCGGCGCTGTGCTATATCGTCTTGCTCGAGCTGACCGGGCAAGGCCGATTCGTGGTACGGGAGCCGGCTGAATCGTGAGCCTGGCCCTCGAGGAACTGCTGAGCCTGCCAGGGCTGGAGGCCATGGCCGTTCGTGCTGGCGCGCGCAACCTGCAGCGCACCGTGCGTTGGCCCTACGTGGCGGAGAACGAAGGCATCGCCGAGTGGGTGATGGGCGGCGAGCTGGTGTTCGTCACCGGTATCAACCACCCGCGCGAGGAGGGCAACCTATTGCGCCTGGTCGAGGACGGCGAAGCGGTGGGTATCGCCGGCTTGGTCATTCTCACGGGTGAGTGCTACATCCAGAGCATCCCCGCGAAGGTGATCGAGCGCGCCGAGCAACTGGGCCTGCCGCTGATCGAGCAACCCTATGCGCTGAAGATGGTGGTGGTGACCCACCTGATCGGCACGGCGCTGGTGCAAATGGCCCAAGCTCGCCGTTCGCGGCACGACATTCTTGGCCAGTTGCTCAGTGGCGACTACCCCAGCCTGGCCATCGCCCGGCAGCGCGCGGCGCACCTGCAAATGCCGCTGGACGAGCCGCGGCGCCTGGTGGCGTTGCGGCTGGCGGCGGTGAGCGGGTTGTTCGAGCGGCACGGGCCGGAGCAGGGCGAGCGCTTGTGGCAACAGGCCCGGCAGGCACTCGAAGACCATCTGGAGGCCTGGTGCCGGCGCTTGCCGGGCGCGCTCACCGCGCAGTTGCCGGGCGACCTGTTCGTCCTGCTGCTGCCCGACCAGGCCGACCTGCGCGTGCTGCTGGCGGCCCTGCATCGCCAACTGGCCGAGCCTGCGGGGGAGATGCAGGTGTTCATGGGACTCTCGTCCCCCGTGGGCGACTGCGCCCACTACCGCCAGGCGCTGAACGAGGCGCGCCAGGCGCTGGAGGTGGCGCAGGACCTGCGCCCGGCCAGCGGCCTGTGCGACTTCAGCGAACTGGGCGTGCTGCGTCTGTTGCAGGGTATTGGAGATCGCGCGGTCATCGATGCCTTCGTCACGCAGACCCTCGGCCCGCTGATCGAAACCGGGCGCAAACATCCACACGCGCTATTGCACACCCTCGATGCCCTGCTCAGCGAGAACGGCAATGGCCAACGCGCGGCGCAACGCCTGGGGCTGCACCGCAATACCGTCAACCAACGCATGCAACGTATCGAACAATTGAGCGGCCTGTCGCTGGACGACCCGCTGTTTCGCATGAACGCCTCGGTGGCGCTGCTGATCTGGCGCATGACCGAAGCGAACAACAAGGAGTAACGCCTGATGAACATCATTAACGCCCGCCTGCGCGGCAAGCCTGGCCTGTACCGCATCGAACTCAGTGGTGAGCGCATCGACGCCATCCATGCCCAGCCGGATGTGGCCGTATCCGCTGGCGACGGCGACATCGACGCCGGCCAGAACCTGGTCACCGCGCCGTTCGTGGAGCCGCACATCCACCTCGATGCCACGCTGACCGCCGGTGAGCCGGCCTGGAACATGAGCGGCACGCTGTTCGAGGGTATCGAGCGCTGGGCTGAGCGCAAGGCCATGACCACCCACGAGGACATCAAGAGCCGCGCCACCAAGACCATTGGCATGCTGGTGGATCATGGCATTCAGCACGTGCGCACCCACGTGGACGTCACCGACCCAACCCTGACCGCGCTCAAGGCCATGGTCGAGGTGCGTGAAGAGGTGCGTCACCTGGTCGACCTGCAGATCGTCGCCTTCCCCCAGGAAGGTATCGAAAGCTATGACAACGGCCGAGCCCTGATGACCGAGGCCGTGGCCCTCGGTGCCGACGTGGTCGGTGGCATTCCGCACTTCGAAAACACCCGCGACCAGGGCGTGTCGTCGATCAAGTTCCTGATGGACCTGGCCGAGCGCACCGGCTGCCTGGTGGACGTGCACTGCGACGAGACCGACGACCCGCAGTCGCGCTTTCTCGAAGTGCTGGCCGAAGAGGCCCGCGTACGTGGGATGGGCGCGCGGGTCACCGCCAGCCATACCGTGGCCATGGGCTCCTATGACAACGCCTACTGCTCCAAGCTGTTCCGCCTGCTCAAGCGCTCAGGCATCAACTTCATCTCGTGCCCGACCGAAAGCATCCACCTGCAAGGGCGTTTCGACACCTGGCCCAAGCGTCGTGGTGTGACCCGCGTCGCTGAGCTGGACCGTGCCGGGATCAACGTCTGCTTCGGCCAGGATTCGATCGTCGACCCCTGGTATCCGCTGGGCAACGGCAACATTCTGCGTGTGTTGGAGGCGGGCCTGCATATCTGCCACATGCTCGGCTACGAAGACATCCAGCGCTCGTTGGACTTGATCACCGACAACAGCGCCCGCACGCTCAACCTGGGCGAGCGCTATGGCATCGAAGTAGGGCGCCCGGCCAACCTGCTGGTGCTGTCGGCGCCGGACGACTACGAGATGATTCGTAGCCAGGGCCATGCGCTGGTGTCGATCCGCGGTGGCAAGGTGCTGATGCGCCGTACTCCGGCGCAGGTAGAGCGCTTCGCTTGAATTGAACGAGGGTGGCCTGGTGGGGCAAGGGACTGCGCGCAGCCCTTGGCGACACCAGGCCGTTCCTACATCTCACTCGCGAAAGCCAAGGCCCGATGACAGGTCCGTGTCTGCGGGGCGCTGACCATCGCTGGCCGCAAGCTTGTCGCCAGCCTGGTCGATGCCCTGTTTCACCGTGTCCTTGGCCTGCTGGGCGTTGGCCTTGAGCTTGTCAGTCACACGGTCACTGGCCGAACCCAGCAGTTGGTCCTCCTTGCGCGTCGACGGCAACGCCGCGCCCAGCGCCGCGCCCAGCGCAATGCCCAATGCTGCCAGCACCAATGGCTGCTCCTTGAGCAAATGGTCGACCTGGCCCTTCAGCGCGCTCGCCTGGTCACCCGCGACCTGGGCGCGATGGCGCAGGCTGTCGGCCGAGTCATTGACCGAATCGCGGGCGTCATGCCCCAGTTCGTTGGCCTTGTCGCGCAGGTCATGGGCTTTGGCACGCACATTGTCGGTGGCCTCGTGGAGCTTGTCGCCCGCCTGGGCGAAGGCCCCCTTGACGCTGTCCACTGCGTCCCCGAGTTTGTCCCCCAACCCTGGCCCGTGATGCGCCGGCCCCGGGTTGAACGGACGATTCTGGTTGATCGCCAACCAGGCCAGGCCCAGGGCAGTCAGGGTAGTGGGCACTGGATTGTTTTTCAGTGTGGTACCTAGGTTGTGGCAGAACTCTCCGCCATTGCCCTTGGTGTAGGCAAGCATCTGGTCGACCAGTTGGCCCGGGCTCAGGCGTTGCTCCAGGGCGTCGACCAGGCCGCTGATGCGATCGCGCTTGGCGTTGATTTCCTGCTCGAGGGTATCCGGGCTTTTTTGCGCTTCGTGTTCGAATGACGTGCTCATGGCAGCTTCCTCTTCAGCGTGTCCTTGTCTTGCTGCATGGCATGCAGGGTGCGGTCAGGCGCCAGGTGCGTGGGCTCGAACTGCTTCTTGCCCGCTTGCAGCATGATGAAGCCGACGATCACCGTGATGCCGCCGACCAGCAGCGCCGCGAGCCACGGCTCGACCACCGTGGCCAGGCCGTACACCGCCGCAAGGAGCAGGATGATGAACCCGGCCAGCAGCACGATGGCGCCCCCGGCGACCGCAGCGGTTCCGGCCTTGAGGGTGTTGAGGTTGTGCTGCAGTTCGGCCTTGGCCAGCGCCAGCTCCTTGGTGAACAGCTCGGGCACTTCACGCATCAGCTGTCGCAGCAGGCCGCCAACGCCCAGTTGGTCGTCGACATGAGGTGCGGGGCTTTTGAGTGGGTCATTGTTCATCATTCACCTCCTTTGAGCGGGTCACGGTGCAGCGGGGTGTCGGCGGTTGGGGAGTGCGTGCCGAGCTCCAGTGGGTCGGTCGGGGTGAACGGCTCGCGGGTCGAAACATCGCTGGAGCGGTCCGGGGTAGGCGGCGTCGAATGATAGGGTTCGCTCGCGCCATAGGCCGAAGGTGCAGTGGAGCCTGTCGACGGCGTGGCGTGCCGGTCACTGGCGCCGAGGAAACGTGATAGGCCGAAGCCGATCGCCACGCTGCCTGCCAGGAACAATCCCGGGTTGTCGCGTGCCAGGCGCGAGCCCTTGTGCAGCAGGTCTTCGGCGCTCTGGTGACGCATCTGCTCGGCGAAGCTGCCGAGGCATTCGGCGGCTTGTGCCAGGTACTGCGACAAGCCCAGGGTGTCCTTGTCTTCCAGGGCGTGGGCGGCCGATTGCGCGCCCTCCTTGAGCGAGTCGAGTTGCTCGGCGGCGGCATCGCGGTAATGGCTGTACTGCTCAGCGCCCTGGGCCTTGGTCTCGTTCAGCAATGCACCGGCTTCGTCGGCGATGCCGTGCAGGTGCTCCTGGGTGCTGCCGGGCGGCGCTGAGCCCGGGTTGTTGCGGTCGGTGCTGTCCATGGTCGTCTCCCTCGATAAATGGATCTCCGGCACGGGCCGGCTCATATCAGGTGACGGACAGCAAACAGGGGAGTTCAGTTAGGGAGATGGCCGGTTTTAACCGCACGTTCCCAACTAATTGCGCAACGTATTCAGCTGCAACGCATTCGAGTGCCTACGCAATAACTCGATTAATTATCGGCGCAGGCCAGGGTCTGGCTCAATTGTTCAAGCAGGCTGGAACCTGGCTGCCAATGCCAGCCGTAGGGCATGCCCTTGTTGTTGCAGTGCAGCGGGAATACCTGCGACAGGTCGTTGAGGTCTCGCTCGACCGTGCGCTTGCTGGCCTTGAAGCCGGCCTTGTGCAATGCCACCTGCAGTTGGGTACTGCTGAGACCGGGGTGTCGGGGGGGGAGCAGCTTGAGCAACTGCCATTGGCGGGCGATGGTATGGCGGGTGGTGTTACTGGGCACAAGCTCGTCCTTGAGGGTCGTGGGGCCTGACTTGGAATAATGGCAATTGGCTATATTGCAGCATACCTTGTCACAGAATCGGATCCAAGTTTGGTGTTCGTTGATTGAATCGCTTGTATGCTGAGGCCAGGTCTCGGTCGTTTTACAGGACAACGTCATGCAGAAAGTGTTGGCTGACACCGTGGTGAGTGTTGCGGAACTCAAGGACGATCCTGTCGCTGTGATGGCCACTGCGGGCGACTTGCCAGTGGCAGTGCTGAATCACGATCATGTCATGGCCTATCTGGTGCCAGCGAAATTGTATGAGGTACTCATACAACAGCTTGATGATTTCGCGTTGATTCAAGTGGCAGAATCCCGCGCCTCTGAACAAGGTGTTCCGGTTTCTCTGGACGATCTGTAATCGTTTCACCCCTGGTCGGTACGTGACATCAAACTCCCCCGCAACGCCTCGATAAATACGCTTTCCGCCCGGCTCATGCGCTGATCGCGGTTCCACAGCAAGTGGATGTCGACATCGGCGATGCCTTCATGGGGCGGCAGCTTCCACAGCAAGCCCGCCGTCACGTCATCGGCCACCACATGCTCGGGCAGGCAGCCGATACCGAAGCCGGCGATCACCAGCCGGCGTACTTCCTCCAGGCTTGGTGACGACGCCACGATACGGCCGGAAAACCCCTGTTGGTCGCGGAAGATCGTCAGCGGCGAGAGCATGCCGCCGATCTGGTCGCTGGTGAAACTGACGAAGTTCTCTTTCTGCAGATCGCCCTCCTGGCAACCGAACAGCGCGTGATGCCGACCGCAGAAAAATGCATAGCGCTGGCGCTGGAACAGCCGCTGTTCCAGGCGGGTCTGTGCCTTGCGGTTGAGGCTGAGCCCAGCGGTTGCGGTCTTTTCCTGCAGCGCGGCGACGATGTCGGAGCTGCGCATCACATCGATCTGCAACTCCACCCGCGGGTGCTGGCGATGAAACCCGGCCAGGAATTCGTCGAGGCGCTCGTTGACGATCCGGCTGATCATCAGCAGGCGTACCTTGCCCACCACTTCGTCGGCCGGTTGTTCCAGCAGGCCGCCGATCTGCGACATCTGCCCATAGACCTCACCCGCCAGGGCGAACAGTTGCTCGCCGACTTCAGTCAGTACGAAGCGTGGCCCACGGCGGGCGATCAATTGCCGCCCCAGTTGTTCTTCCAGGCGCTTGAGGGCCTGGCTCACCGCCGGCTGGGTGAGGTGCAGGCGAGCCGCGGCGCGGCTGATGGACAGTTCCTGGCCGATCACCCGGAAAGTGCGCAGCAGGTTCCAGTCGAGGCGGTCGTTGAGCAGGCGGTCGGACATGGTTGGGGCTCGATGATAAGCGTGGCTAATAGTTCGAATAATAAATAGAAAATTGACTAATCATAGCCTGGAGCCGATAAATCGTTCTTATCGAGACGGGTTTACCTGATGGTTGGCGGCGTCTTCTTCGCGGGCAAGGCCGCTCCCACAGCAACACAGCATGGCCCGGGCGTGTGCTGTATCTGTAGGAGCGGGCTTGCCCGCGAAGAATCCACCACCGATCCCTTGCCTTTACTCGACCAAGCGCCATCAGAGCGCCCAAAGACCTATTCACTCCTGCCAGAAAAACAAGCAAAGGAGCCACCATGAAGCCAGCCGCTTCGCCCCAGCCGCGCCGTGCCGCTGCCGCCGCATTCATCGGTACCATGATCGAGTGGTATGACTTCTACATCTACGCCACCGCTGCCGCGCTGGTGTTCGGCGCCTTGTTCTTCCCCTCGGACGACAGCCTGTTCAGCACCATGGCGGCCTTCGGCACCTTTGCCGTGGGCTTCTTCGCCCGCCCGCTGGGCGGCATCATCTTCGGCCACGTGGGCGATCGCATCGGGCGCAAGAAATCCCTGGTCATCACCCTGCTGATGATGGGCGTGGTCACCGTGTGCATCGGCCTGCTGCCGACCTACGCTCAGATCGGCGCCACCGCGCCGGTGCTGTTGATTCTCCTGCGCATCGTCCAAGGCATCGCCGTGGGCGGCGAGTGGGGTGGGGCGGTATTGATGGCCGGTGAACACGCGCCCAAGGGCCGTCGGACCTTCTTCGCCTCGTTCGCCCAGTTGGGCAGCCCGGCGGGCCTGATCCTTTCGCTGCTGGCCTTTGGCGCGGTGACCCGCCTGCCCGAAGCCGAGTTGATGAGCTGGGGTTGGCGCGTGCCGTTTCTGGCCAGCGCATTGCTGCTGTTGGTGGGCCTGGCGATCCGCCTGGGCGTCAACGAATCGCCGGAGTTCCTTGCCAGTCGCGAAGCGGCGCACAAGGCCCAACGCAAGGAGCAAGCGCCGGTACTCGAAGTGCTACGCACTGCCTGGCGCCCACTGCTGCTGTGTATCGGCGCCAATACCCTGGGCATTGCCGGGGTCTACTTCACCAATACCTTCATGATCAGCTACACCACTCAGCAGCTGCACCTGGAGCGCTCGTTGATCCTCGAATGCCTGTTCTTCGTGGCGATCATCCAGTTCTGCATCCAGCCACTGGCCGCATGGTGTTCGGAAAAACTCGGTGCCACGCGCTTCCTGGCGCTGGTGTCGGTGCTGGCGATGGCCTCGCCGTATCCGATGTTCGTCCTGGTCAGCACTGGCGAGGGGCCGCTGATCGTGCTCGGTATCGCCCTGGCCGCAGCGTGCATGGCCTCGTTCTACGCGGTGATCGCCGGTTACGTCAGCGGCATGTTCGCCACCCGTGTGCGCTACACCGCCATTTCCCTGGCCTACCAGGTGTGCGGCGCCATCGCCGGCGGGCTGACCCCGCTGATCGGCACTTGGCTGGCCCATAGCTTTGTCGGCCAATGGTGGCCGATGGCGCTGTTCTACACGCTCATTGCCAGCATCTCGCTGATCTGCGTGCTGGCCCTGGCGCGCCAGCATGCCCATGCCCAGCGCCTGGAACTGGCCTGATCTCGCATCGTTCAAGGAGACTCCATTCATGTTGAAAAGCAACGGCGAACGCCTGTGGGCGAGCCTCATGGCCATGGCCGAAGTGGGCGCCACCGCGCGTGGTGGTAGCTGCCGCCTGGCACTCAGCGACGAAGACAAAGCCGGCCGCGAACTGTTCAGCCACTGGTGCCGTGAGGCCGGCCTGAACCTGTCGGTGGATGCGATCGGCAACCTGTTTGCCCGCCGCGCCGGTACCGATCCGCACGCCGCACCCGTGATGATCGGCAGCCACCTCGATACCCAGCCCGAGGGTGGCCGTTTCGATGGCGTGTATGGCGTGCTGGCCGGCCTGGAGGTGGTACGCCGCCTCAACGACCTCGGTATCGCCACCCGTAAACCGCTGGAAATCGCGGTGTGGACCAACGAGGAGGGCGCACGCTTCACCCCGGCCATGTTCGGTTCGGCGGTGTTCACCGGCACCCTCGACCTGGAGCAGGCCCTGGCGATTCGCGATGCCGACGGCATACGCGTTGCCGACGAACTGCAACGTACCGGTTACGCCGGTGACCGCCCGCTGGGTGGCAAGGTCGATGCCTACTTCGAGGCGCATATCGAGCAGGGCCCAATCCTCGAGGACAATGCCAAGTCCATCGGCGTGGTCAGCGGCGGCCAGGCCATTCGCTGGCTCGACGTGACCGTCGAAGGCATGGCCGCGCATGCCGGCACCACCCCGATGCCACTGCGCAAGGACGCCCTCTACGGCGCTGCGCGGATGATCCAGGCGGTGGAGCAACTGGCCGCCGACTTCGCCCCGGAAGGCCTGACCACAGTCGGCGAACTGTCGATCGCCAAGTCCTCGCGCAACACCATCCCTGGCCTGTTGCGCTTCACCGTGGACCTGCGCCACCACCGCGACGAGGCCATCGAGGCGATGGAGCGTGATCTGGGCCAGGCGCTGCAAGCAATTGCCACCCAGCGTGGCTTGCAGGTGCGCATTGAGCGCCATTGGGTGAGCCCGGCGACGCCGTTCGATACCGAGTGCGTGGCAGCAGTGCAGCACGCCGTCGATGGCCTGGGCTACAGCCAGCAGCGCATCGTCAGCGGTGCCGGCCACGATGCCATCCTACTGGCCCGCTACTGCCCGACGGCAATGGTCTTCATCCCTTGCGTTGGCGGCCTGAGCCACAACGAAGCCGAAGATGTACTGCAGGACGACGCCCGCCAGGGTGCCGACGTATTGCTCAATGCCGTGCTGGCCCGTGCTGTCCAAGTTGAACGAGGAGATGCCTGATGCGTTGCTACTTCCACCCCGAACAGCTGCTGCACCACCCGCGCAGCTACTACTCGCGCGGTGCCATGCGCACCCCGCAGGAAGTCCCCGAACGTGCCCAACGCCTGCTGCAGGCAGCCAAGACCCTGGGCATGGACATCCGCCAGCCCGACGACGCCGGCCTCGACCCGCTCAAGGCCGTGCACGGCGAGGCCTACCTGGCCTTCCTCGAAGAGGCCCATGCACGTTGGAAGGAAGTGCCCGAGGACTGGGGCGACGAGGTGATGTCGAACATCTTCGTGCGTGAACCCAACGCCTTGCGCGGCATTCTCGCCCAGGCTGGGCGCTACCTGGCCGATGGCAGTTGCCCGGTCGGCGAGAACACCTGGCGGTCGGCCTACTGGTCGGCGCAGAGCGCGGTGGCCGGTGCCAAGGCGATCCTCGATGGCGAGCCTGCCGCCTACGCCCTGTGCCGCCCGCCGGGGCACCATGCGCGCTTCGATGCCGCCGGGGGCTTCTGCTACATCAACAGCGCCGCGGTGGCCGCCCAGGTGCTGCGCGGCCGTTATGGTCGGGTGGCGATCCTCGATACCGACATGCACCACGGCCAGGGCATCCAGGAGATCTTCTACGATCGTAACGATGTACTGTACGTCTCGACCCATGGTGACCCGACCAACTTCTACCCGGGCGTGGCAGGGTACGAGGACGAGCGCGGCGTAGGTGCGGGGGAGGGCTACAACGTCAACCTGCCCATGCCCCATGGCGCCAGCGAGGCCGACTTCCTGGCGCAGCTGGACGTGGCCCTTGCGGCCGTGAAGGACTTCGGTGCCGAGGCACTGGTGCTGTCGCTGGGCTTCGACATCTACGAGCTGGACCCGCAGACCAAGGTGGCGGTGACCACAGCAGGGTTCGCCACCCTGGGCGAGCGTATTCGCGGGCTGGGCCTGCCGTGCCTGATCGTGCAGGAGGGCGGGTACCATCTGCAAAGCCTGGAGGCGAATGCGCAGGCGTTCTTCGCCGAGCCTGCGGCCTGGCGCTGAGAGCGTTTGGCGAGTCGGCATAAACCGTGCATCGCGCTGGATCGACGTAACCTCGCGGTTATCCGCCACCCAGCGCTCAGGATGTTCGTTCGCCATGACCGACAGTTCTCCCTCATTGGACGATGCGCCCTATGTCAATCTCCTGCAGAAATTGCCGGGCCCGGTGACAGTGGGTCAGCCGCTTGTCATCAATCCGGACGACTATCTGGAGACCGCGGTGGGTCGGGTGTTCACGGCTGAGCGCAACCAGCGCGCCTGGGAACGAGCCTGGGCGCGCTTGCGCAGTGAGTTGGCAGCCGCCCGGCCCGGCACTCACGTGTACCTGGTGATGGGGGTTCAAGGCTCCGGCAAGTCGCGCTGGGTGGTAGACAATCTCGGCAGGCTCGGTCCTACCGCCATCGTCTTCGACGCTGCACTGCCCGCGCGCCTTCATCGGCAGAAGCTGCTCGCAATAGCACAGGCGTTCGCCGTGCCGGTGATCGCGGTGTTCATCCGCGCGCCGCTGGATCTGGCGCTCCAACGAAACGCCCAGCGGACCGTCGACAAGCGTGTGCCGGAGGCGGCGGTCAGGAGTGTGTTCAGCTTGTTGGAACCACCTTCGAAAGAGGAAGGGTTCATCTGGGTGGAGACGGTCGAGCAATGAGTAATGCACACTGTGTCAGAAGGTATTGAAAGGAATCGCCATGCCGCTAATTGAAAGTCAGCTACATATACCGCAATCATTCATCGTTCACGAAACCGACCACTGGGTACTGAACCACAGCTTCGCCTCAGCGCTGCCGGGGTACCTGATCCTGGGCGCAAAAGCGCCGGTGGATTCACTGGCCGACCTGCAGCCGGCAGCACTGCACGAATTCGGCGAACTGTTAGCGCGTGCCCAGCGCATCATGCAAGACACGCTCACGCCTGAGCGGTTGTATATCAGCCGGTATGGTCATTCGCCGGGCTATCCAGTCCACTTCCACCTGATTCCTGTCTATACGTGGGTGGAAAAGCTGTTCTGGGCAGACCAGCGCTACCGCCTGTTGCAGTCCTTCGCCAATCCGGAGAAAGCCCAGACCCGCACCGATGGCGCGGAACTCACCCTGTTCATCTGGCGCGAATTTGGTGAGAAGCAGGTGCCACCCCCTGTCGACGGCCCGTCAATCGAACAGGTTATCGAGCAGTTGCGCGTGGCGTTCGCCTGAGAGTGCGGATCATTCGAGCGGGGCGATTAGTCTGAGCCAGTGCCAACGAGCGCGATAACTGTCGGCCTTTCTGGCGAAGAGTTCTGGCTGGGGGAAGTGCGGGTTGATCCGCAGGACGCCATGTTGCACATCTTCCAACCCGTAAGGTGCGTAGATCTCGCCGGTATTGGCCTCTAGGCCGATGGCGGTCCCGGCAATCAGAAAGCGGTCGATGCCTTCGCGAGCCGATTGCAACGGTGAATAATCGCCGCCGAAGCGCTGCTTGAACCAGAGATGCACCCGCGCCTGATTGCGTAGCTCGACGTTCACGCCCAGGTCAGCGAATAGCGACTTTGCTGCCCGGATAACAGCGTCCTCCGCCTCCCATGACAGATCTTCGTCGAAATAGAACACGTCGTAATCATTGACTCCCCAGCCCAATGGCAGACCTGACTGACGGTTCCAGACCGCTTGAAACAGGCATCCCGCGGTAAGGAGGCACTGATCGAGCTTGAGCGCTGGTAGGCGAGCGGCGATTTCAGCGTTGATCGGGTTGGCCAATGCGGTAGCGAGCAGATCGTTGGCAGTCATTGTCATGGGTTTCCTATTGGCGCGGTAAGTGCAGCTCGGTACGCGCTAGAAGCTAACCAGCTCGGACCCGAGGGGGCGTGGATTTTGTGCAATATCGTGCAATATCGATACCGCTGTTGCCCCCTCCATCCAGCACCCCTCCAATCCAGACCTTGAGCAATGCCATGCATGAAACACGTAATCGCCACCTCGCAGATGTTGTCGACTTCGCTGACGTGCTTCAACTTAGGTGCGCAGTGGATGTGTCTGAAAGATCGCATAATGTCTGGCAACTGTTGCAATCAAGACAACAGGAGGCTTCTGCGTGACTAGCTGGCCAGCAGATCCACATGACCGTGACGTGGCATTCATGCGTTCAGAAAAGGATTCGGTTCTGATATTCAAGTCGATCGATTTGGATACCCACATCGACCTCTGTATACGTTTTCGCATCGACACTGCCATCTGCGCATTCGGTACAGCTGAGCGCTTCATGAACCCGATGGAAAGGGGGCCGAACGTTACGCGGCTTGGCTACGCGCCCGAGCCGAGCTACTCCCAGGCAGCATGGTCCACTTGTGGCGGGATGAGGCGATAATCGGGCAGATCGAAATGGGGCTGGTACCGAGTGACCCAAGCATCGGCTACGTCAACCTGTTCTACCTCACCCCCGAAACACGCGGGAAGGGGCTGGGGGTACTGTTGGAAGCCTATGCCTGGGCGTACCTGAGCGGTTTGGGTTGCAGTGCGCTACGGCTCTCAGTCAGTCCGTCCAACAAAGCTGCGTGGATGTTTTGCGACAAACACGGCTGGCAGGATCTTGGTCCTCGTGGGGACGAAGCTGCGGTGCACCTGCTAGAAAAACGGATGGCCGATCCACAACGCCTACACGGCAATGAGGCGGTATGGACGAACACGCTCACACCTACATTGCCTGTGCCGTTGATTCTGCAAAGCGAGCGACTGACGTTGGTCCCCGCTGACGTTCGGTTGGCTGGGCGGCTGGTCGATGCGTTGAACGCGAGTTATGAACTGCACCGTGATTTTCTGCTTTGGAGCCAGCCGTACTGGTCGCAACAGGAAGCAGAGCAAAGTTTGCAACGCGCTGCGAAGGACTTCTTTCTTCCGACGGGCGAGAAACGCTATTTCGTTCTATCTCGCAGCGAGGCGGGACAGATTGTCGGTTGCATCGGATTGCTCCCCCGCTCCGGAGCTCCCGAACAATTCGAGATAGGTTACTGGGCTAGCCAGCCTCATGCCGGCAAGGGACTGATGAAGGAAGCACTGACCCGCATGGTAGCGGCTCTGAGTGGGTATTCGCTCTATCTCACTGCTGCTTCAGCGAACGAGGCGAGTCAGCGGCTCGCCGAGTCGGTGGGCTTTCGGCGGATAGACGTCATCGTTGGCGCGCGGCGATCGGAGAAGTACGGGGTGTGTGACACCTTCGTGTATCGCCGGCCGGCTGCGGCTGATGGTGCTGTGATGCCTAGCTGTCCAAACTTGGTCAGGCCCTGACTGCCAACTGTCTCGATCTGTTCAGCAAACCGCTCTACCTAGTGCTTTTTCGGGCTTTTCAGGCCGTTTTTCGCTGGCATGTTCCGTGCTCTATCGCTTGTGCCAACTCAGCGTCTCCCCGTGAGGCGCTGGATAATGAGTCAAGCAGGAGTCAGGAATGAGAAAGGCAGGAGCATCACTTTCACCGGCGCGTGGCCGGTTGCCAACGGCCTTGGGTGCAGGCGCAACGTTTTTCCTGGTCGGTCAGTTGCACGCGGCTTCTGCCGATGTGAGTGACGCCAGTCAATCTGGCCCGACCAGCCAGCTGAGTACCGTGGTCGTCGAAGGAGGCAAGCTCGACGACAGCCAGAAGGCCGAACTTGCCCTCAAGGAGGTGGCGGGCGGGGTCAACTTCATCGACGCCAAGACGGTCGAGCAAGGCCGGGTGTCGACTGCCACCGATGTGTTCGCCCTGCAGCCTGGGGTGATCGCGACGCAAGGTGGGGGCAACAACGACGGTGGCCGCATTTCGATCCGCGGCTCCGGCATCAACAAAGGGGTGGGGTATTTCCGCGCCGGGATCTTCTTCCTGTTCGATGGCCTGCCGGTTTCGGGCCCCGGTGGTACGCCCTACGAACTGTTCGAGCCGCTGGGCCTGAGCCATACCGAAATCCTGCGCGGCGCCAACGCCTTCGATATCGGCTCCCTGTACCTGGGTGGCGCGATCAACTATGTGACCAAGACCGGCTACGACGCCGCGCCCTTGCAGGTTCGCTACGAAGCGGGCAGCTATGGGTACCAGAAGCGTCAGATCAGCTCCGGCCAGGTGCTGGGGCCGCTGGACTACTACGTCAGCCTCACCGACTCGTCGTCCGATGGGTTCCAGGATCAGACCCGAGGCAAGAGTGCGGGCTTTGCCGGTAACGTCGGCTACCAGTTCTCGCCGCAACTGAAAACGCGCCTGTACTACCGCTATCGCACCACCGACAACGAAACCCCGGGCTACATCACCAAGGCTCAATTGAAGGACGATCCGAAGCAGGCCAACCCGACCAGCGTCAACGTCCGCGCGCATCGCAAGCAGCCTGGCTCGACCTGGGTGGGCAGCAAGACCCAGTACACCTTCGACGACGATTCGCACCTGGAATTCGGGTTGGTCTATCACGACTACCCCATCGATGCGCGGCAGGGCGTCAACCGCACGACCTGGGGCTTCACCGATTACTCGACCAGCCTGAAATACGATCGCCTGGACAGCCTGTTCGGCAAGAACAGCGTCACCCGCCTCAACCTGCTGCGTACCGAGCACTTGAACGCCTACGCCAAAACCTCCGTGCGGATACCGACCGGGGTCACGGCGGGACTGCCAGTGGGCAGCGAGGTGCGCAAGGCCGAGTACCAGGGCTCCGACACCGTGCTGAGTGCCAGCAACGAAACCGAAGTGATCAATGAGAAGCTCTGGCTCAGTGCTGGCGTGTCCGCCGTCAACTTCGAGCGCAAAGGGCGGGTGTCGTATCCGGTCGGGGGCGAGGCCGACAACCCGAACAACCCGGTCGAGACGAACGACTGGGAGTTCGCTCCGCGTATCGGCGTGCGCTATGCAATAACCCCCGACTGGCAGCTGTTCGGTAACCTCAGCCGCACGGTGGAGGCGCAGCAGTCCTGGGCGTTCATCTCGGGCGCTCAGGTGTTCACCTCAGGTCCCGCGACAGGCCTGAACTCCGGCGGCCAGGAACTCAAGCCGCAAATCGCCGACACGCTCGAGTTCGGTACCCGTGGCCAGCTCGGCGGGACGGCCTGGGACCTGACGTTCTATCGCTCCCATGTGCAGGACGAGCTGCTCTCGGTGATCATTCGCGAGGCGACATCCACGGCCGATGCGCTCACGTCCGAGTACAACGCCAGCAAGACCATCCACCAGGGTGTCGAACTGGGACTCGATTCGCTGCTGTGGGCAAACGACGGCAATAGCCTGCACCTGCGCCAGTCCTACACCTACAGCGATTTCTTCTACCGTGATGACGATCAATTCGGTAGCAACCGTCTGCCCGGCATTCCCAAGCACAACTACCAGGCGCAGCTGCGCTATGACTTCAACAGCGGCGTCTACGTCGGTGTGAACACCTACTATGCCTCCAAGACGCCGGTCGACTTCGCCAACACCGCAACGGCGGGCTCCTACAACCTGTGGGGTGCGACCGTAGGCTGGGACTCGCCGAAGAAGGACTGGTCGGTCTACCTGGACCTGCGCAACCTCACCGATGAGAAATATGCCGCGTCCATCAGCCCGACCTACGATGCCAAGGGCACTGACCCTCGGACGATCATTCCGGGTGACGGGTTCGGGGCTTATGCTGGCGTGCAGTACAACTTCTGGTGATCGACCTGAGCCGCAGCGTTTCGGTGCGGCTTTCGCGACGGCATCAACCCCGGCTGGCGGCGACGATCAGCATCATCGGCCGGTGGACTTCATCGGCCAGGGCCGGGCGCTCTGTCAGGTCCTGGGCCGAGGGGCCCCATTCGATCAGGCGATCCAGGTTGAAACCGCTGTCGATCAGCAGATTGACCAGCGTGCCGAGGGTGCGATGCTGTTTGATCACGCCATCGCTCAGCCAATGGGTGGTGCGTTGCCCCTCGACTTGATAGTGATCCACCGGCCAGCTCTTGCGGCCGTCGTCAGCGACTATCCAGTCCGGATGCAGCGAGGCCATGTAGATCGGATGCTCGATGGAGAACACCAGCCTGCCGCCCGGCAGCAGGGCCTGATGCACGCTGCGGAGCAACCCGGCCAGGTCGCTGATGTAGTGCAGCGCCAGTGAACTGTAGGCGAGGGTGAATCGCCCGGCCGGCAGGTCGATACCTTCCAGGTCGCCACGCTGGTAGTCGATGCGCGGGTCGGCGTTAATGGCAGCGGCGCGGGCCAGCATCTTTTCCGACACGTCGAGGCCGAGGACGCTGACAGCGCCGTGTTCCACGGCCCAGCGACTGAACCAACCATAACCGCAGCCGAGGTCCAGCACCCGTTGCCCGGCCATGTCGGGCAGCTGTGCGCGTAGGGTCGGCCACTCCGGCGCACCGGCAAGGCCGTGCTGCGAGCGCGGCAATTGGCTGTAGCCGTCGAAGAATTGATCGTTGTCGTAGATATTCTGGGCCATGGTTCGCTCAGGCTCGCTTTGTTCGCCAAGTTTAATGGGCCATTTAAAGGTTTCTTGCCCAGTAAATAAATACCTTCTGATTCGAAGTTACGAATGTTGCTGCGCATTGTTGCCTGCGCAACAGCCGTAGTTTTTCCCAGGGTGTCTGGAATTCAACAGCGAAGTGACAAACTGTAACTTGCCAGGCATGCAGCACTGATGGAACAGGTTATATACATATAAGAAAGCCTTGCGGGCGAGGCCGTCTAGGACTGGGTCGCAAGCCCATGCGGCACGCGGAAACTCTATATAGGCTGCAGCACGACCCGTATGAGCATAGTTTGAAATCAGATAAACAAGGCGGGTCGGTCCTTACTGCCAGGCATGGCATGTTCGCTGCATAGTCCGGATGCGTGCTGATGCGACACCGTGGTCAGCCGGATCAACTAAGGAATGTGCTTTGGCCGCGCTCTTGAAATCTACCGTTGTGTTGTCTCTCTCTATGGCGATCAGTGCATGCTCGCCAGCATCGCCGCCCACGTCGGCCACTGCGCGCGCTGACGGAACCCTGATCGACGGCCGGGTGACCTATCCGGCTTCGGACTTCCATGAACAGGTTCCGGGCCGCCAGGGCGGAACGCTGCGCGTGTCCGCTGCCTCGGACGCGGGCAGCTTCGATATCCATGCGTTGTCCAACGGCAACATGCAGTGGATGGGGCGGATCCTGTTCGACTGCCTGGTGGCGCAAGACGAGCAGGGCAACATCTCGCCATGGTTGGCAAAATCCTGGGAGATTTCCGAAGACGGCAAGACCTACACCTTTCACTTGCGCGATGACGTGACCTTCAGCGATGGCGAGCATTTCAATGCCGCTGCATTGCAGGTCAACCTCGATCACATGCGCGATCCCGCCACCAAATCCCCGCTGGCTGCGGCGTACATCGCCCCCTATACCGGTGGACGGGTCATCGACGAATACACGTTCGAAGCTCATTTGCGTGAACCCTATACGCCGTTTCTCGATGTGCTGGCGCAATCCTGGCTGGGGATGATCTCGCCCAAGCAGATCCGTGAGGCCCCGAAGAGCATTGCCGAGCATCCGGTCGGTAGCGGGCCGTTCGTGTTGCAGAGCTACACGCGTGACCAGGGAGCGGTTTTCCTCAAGCGCCGGGGCTACCACTGGGCGCCGCCGGTGACGCGGCATGTGGGCGAGGCCTACCTGGACCGGATCGAACTCAGCTACGTGCCCGAGGCGATGATTCGCTTCACCGCGCTGGAGTCGGGGCAGTCGGATTTCGCCCTGGATGCGCCGCCGCAGAATGCCGCCGCGATCCGCGCCAATCCGGCGTTGGTGCTGCGCAGTCGGATCCGTAAAGGCAACCCCAGCCGCAGCATGACGTTCAATGTCGAGCAGCCACCGTTCGACGACGTGCTGGTGCGGCGCGCGGTGGCCAAGGCGATCGATCGCGAGGGGCTGGCGTGGATTTCCGGCTTTGGCGAACTCATCGCCAAGGCGGATTTTCTCGCCGCCAACACGCGGTTCTATCAGCCCAACAACGATGCCCTGGCCTACGATGTCGATGCCGCCAATGCCTTGCTCGACCAGGCCGGTTGGACTGGGCGCGATGCCCAGGGATACCGCACCCGTAATGGTCAGCGCCTGAAGGCCACCTTGCTGACTTATGACAACCCGGCGTTCCCGGGCAGCGTTTCGGTGGCGATCCAGGCTGACCTGAAAAAGGTCGGCTTCGATATGCCGATCGAAGTGCTGCCGCTGCTGAGGGTCAGCGAGCGCCGCTATGCCGGCAAGTTTCAAGCGCTGGCTGCCGGTTACTGGCACACCAATACGCCGGACGGCCTGTTCGTGCTGTACCACAGCCAGTCGATCAGCACGGCGAAACTGATCGGCCAGAACGCTGGCAAGTTTCGCGATGCAGAGCTTGACCGGGTGCTGACGGCTGCCCGGCAATCACGGGATCCCGAGGAGCTGCAACGCTTGTACGGCCAAGCGCAGAAGCGCCTCACCGAAACCGTGCCGGCGGTGCCTTCCGTCGAAAGCCAGGTCCTGGCTGCCTACCGCCGCGAGGTCAAGGGCGTGATTTTCGACACGTCGCACAACGTGCCTTATTTCCCCAGCATCTGGCTGGATCGGGGGCAACCATGAACCTGTTCAAACGCATTGCCCTGCGCCTGCTAGCCGGTATCGGCGTGTTGTGGGGCGCGGCGAGCCTGACGTTTCTGGCGGTGAACTTCAGTGGTGGCGACACCGCGCTGGCGATTCTTGGAGGCCCCGATGCGCTGCCCACCCCTGAGCTGTTGGCCAGGGTCCGCGCCGAATACGGCTTGGACCAGCCATTGATCGTGCAGTACGGCGATTATCTGGGGCGCTTGCTGCAGGGTGACCTGGGGGAGTCCTACCGCCTGCGTATTCCCGTGGTCCAGGCCATCGGCGAGCAGATCGGCGCCACTGTGCAACTGTCGATCAGTGCTGGGCTGCTGGCCATCACGCTGGCGCTGGTCTGCGCGATTCTGACCGCCAACCGCGCGCCGTGGGTGCGCTCGCTGGCCTCCGGCAGCGAGCTGGTGATTTCGTCGGCACCGTCCTTCGTCATCGGCATCGTGCTGTTGCTGGTGTTTTCCTTTCACTGGCACTGGCTGCCGCCGTCCGGCTCCGAGGGTTGGCGCACGCTGATCCTGCCGACAGTGGCGCTCGCGCTGCCGGTGGCCGCGGTCCTGACGCAACTGCTGCGCCAGTCGCTGGAAGACACCCTGGAGCAATCGTTCATCGCCATGGCGCGCGCTCGCGGGCTGTCGGAAACCGCCGTGCGCCTGCGACATGCGCTGCGTCATGCATTGGTGCCACTGGTGACCCTGGCCGGCTTCGTCTTCGCCAGCCTGCTGGGCGGTGCGGTGGTCATCGAACTGCTGTTCGCCCGCCAGGGGCTGGGCCGGCTGATGCTCGACGCGACCAGCAACAAGGATGTGCCGATGGTGCTGGGCGTGACCTTACTGGCTGCGGCCGTGTACGTGCTGGTGAACCTGGCCGTCGACCTGATCAATCGCTGGATCGACCCGCGGGGCGCGCATGAATGAACGCCTTCCGCCGGATGAAACATCCCTGAACAAGGAAAAATCATGAGTACTGCCAATCCCACCGATGTGACCTGGGAAGACCTGCAACAGCGTTTCTCCAAGGTGTTCGAGCAGATCGCCGACAGCGCGGTGGCCCGCGAGCAACAGCGCGAACTGGCCTTCGAAGCCGTGCAATGGCTACGCGATGCAGGCTTTGGCGCCTTGCGCGTGCCGAAGGCACAAGGTGGCCTGGGTGCCAGCCTGCCGCAGCTGTTTCGTCTGTTGATCGACCTGGGCGAGGCGGATTCGAACCTGCCGCAGATCGTCCGTGCGCACTTCGGCTTTGTCGAAGGCCGTCTGTCCAGCCGTGACCAGGCATCGCAGGACTACTGGCTGCCCAAGGTGGTGGCGGGGCAACTGTGGGCGCGGCCATGGCCGAACGGACCGACACCACGCGCAACTCGGTCACCCTCCAGGCGCAGGCGCCGGGCGATGCAGATGCAGGGTGGTTGCTCAACGGCGAGAAATTCTATTGCACCGGCACCCTGTATGCCGATTGGATCGCGGCGGTCGCGCTGGAGGGTGATGACTTCGTCAGCCTCTCGGTGCCCACCGATGCCGAGGGCGTATCGGTGGTGGACGACTGGGACGGTTTCGGCCAGCGCCTGACCGGCAGCGGCACCACGCGGTTCAGCGCGGTCAAGGTTGCCGATCGGCACATCGTGCGCCGTTTCAAGAAGGATGAGGTGCGCGCCGAGTCGTACCTGAGCGCTTTCTATCAATTGTTCCACCTCGCGACCTTGGCGGGCATCGCCCAGGCGGTACTGCGCGATGCGACCGAATTCGTCAAAGGCCGTACACGGGCGTTCGGCATTCCGGGGCAGTCCAGTCCCAAGGACGATCCGCTGGTGCAACGTGTGATCGGTCGGCTGTCCAGCCTGGCCTATGCCGCACGCTCCCAGGTCCTGGCGGTGGCGCAGGTGCTGCAGGACGTGCATGACGCCGAGCAGGGCGGCTACGCCGAAGAACAGCATTACACCGAGGCGGAGATTCGCGCCTACCAGGCTCAGCAGATCGTGCTGGAACAGGTGCTTGAGGCCACCACCTTGCTGTTCGAAGTCGGTGGCGCCTCGGCCACCAGTGAAACCCGCCGTTTCGACCGGCACTGGCGCAATGCGCGGACGTTGGCCTCGCACAACCCGGCGATCTACCGCGAGCGGGCGCTGGGCAACTACTACCTCAACGACATCACACCGAACGCGGCGTGGCGCAGCCTGCAGGCGGCCGATGCCGAAAAGCAGGCTGGCAGTGTCCGTGACGAGGCGAGCGCAGTATGAGCACACCCAATAGCAAGAATATCCGTGACGGGCAGATGAGCCTGGGCATGAACATCCTTGGCTTCGGCGCCCATTCCGGTGCCTGGCGCAGTGCCGAAGTGCCTGCCAATGCCTATCTCGATGTCGAGTACTACCGCAACATTGCGCGGGTTTCAGAGCGCGGTTGCCTGGATGCGATTTTCCTGGCCGATGGCCCGGCGCTGGCTGGCGATGTGTCGAAGCAACCGGCCGGCCGCCTGGAACCGACCGTGCTGCTGACCGCGGTGGCATTGGCCACGCAACGCATCGGCGTGATCGCCACGGCCTCGAGCACCTACAACGACCCGTTCAACATCGCCCGGCGTTTCGCCTCGCTGGACCACCTCAGTGGCGGGCGAGCGGCGTGGAACGTGGTGACCAACGCCGGCGATGCCGCTGCGCAGAACTTTGGCCTGGCCGGTGCGCCGCTGCATGTGGACCGCTATGCCCGTGCCGACGAGTTCATCGATGTCACGCTCAAGCTGTGGGACAGCTGGGAAGACGACGCGATCATCGGTGACGCCCGAGGCGGGCGCTTTGCCGACCCAAGCAAGGTGCACAGCATCGATTTCGTTGGCAAGCATTTCTCGGTCAAGGGCCCGCTGAACGTACCGCGCTCGCCACAAGGCCGGCCGGTGCTGGTGCAGGCCGGCTCATCGGAGGGCGGCAAGGCCCTGGGGTCGCGCTACGCCGATGCGATCTTCACCACCCAGACCACCCTGGAAGATGGCCAACAGTTCTACCGCGAGATGAAGCAGCGTGCCGCGCGCTGGGGCCGCAATCCCGAGTACCTGAAGATCATGCCTGGGTTGTCCACGGTGATCGGCAGCAGCGAAGCCGAGGCCCATGCGCGCTTCGACGAACTGAACGCCTGGCACGGCGAGCACGGCCTGCTGGAGCAGGTGGCGGGGCGCATTGGCATCGCCGCCAGCGAACTGGACCCGGACGCGCCGTTGCCGTGGGATCGCATCGGCGCGGTGGCGGATTTCGAGCGTGGCTCACAGGGCTTTCTCGAAGCGCAACTGAACCTGGCGCGCCGGGAAAACCTGAGCATCCGCCAACTGTCGCGGCGGATCCTGGTCGGTCATCGATTGCTGGTGGGCACCCCCGAGCAGGTGGCCGACACCTTGAGCCATTGGTACCTGGCGCATGCCGCCGACGGCTTCAACATCATGCCGGACATGTTCCCCTCCGGTGTCGAAATCTTCGTCGATGAAGTGGTGCCGTTGCTGCAAAAGCGCGGCCTGTTCCGGCACGAATACACCGGCAGCACCCTGCGCGAGCACCTCGGGCTGCCGTTTCCGACCAACCAGTACGCGCTGCGGGCTTGAACCGGGCGTGCGTCTCGATTTGCCAACGAAGGACTCAACATGCGTTATCGACAATTGGGCAACAGTGATATCCAAGTCAGCATTTTCGGCCTCGGCACCATGACCTGGGGCCATCAGAACAGCGAACGCGACGCCCACCAGCAGATCGAGCTGGCGCTGGAGCACGGCGTCAACCTGATCGACACCGCCGAGATGTACCCGACGCCGACCAAGGCCGAAACCTGGAGCACCACCGAGCGCTACATCGGTACCTGGCTGGCTGCCAGCGGTCGGCGCTCCGACGTGGTGCTGGCGAGCAAGATCGTCGGCCCGGCGCGTGACGCCAACAGCCAGCAGCATATCCGCGATGGCCTGAGCCGGCACGACAAGCGCAACATCGTCGAAGCCCTGGAGGGCAGCCTCAAGCGTCTGCAGACCGACTATCTGGACCTCTACCAGCTGCACTGGCCGGACCGCACCACCAACATCTTCGGCCAGCGTGAATACCCGTACCAGGACGACGTCGGCAGCGTGGCCATCGAGGAAACCCTGTCGGTGCTGGCCGAGCAGGTGAAGGCCGGTAAAGTCCGTCACATCGGTGTGTCCAACGAGACGCCTTGGGGCGTGGCGCAGTTCCTCAAGCACAGCGAACGCCTGGGGCTACCTCGGATCGTCAGCGTGCAGAACCCCTACAGCCTGCTCAATCGCCTTTACGAAGGCGGGCTGTCGGAGTTCAGCCATCGCGAAGGTGTCGGCCTGCTGGCCTATTCGCCGCTGGCCTTCGGCGCGCTGACCGGCAAGTACCTCAATGGTGCCCGTCCTGAGGGCTCGCGGCTGTCGGCGGTGTATCGCACCTTCAACCGCTATGACAGCGCAGCGGCCCAGGAGGCGATCGCCGGCTATGTCGAGATCGCCCGCCAGCACGGGCTGACCCCGGCGCAACTGGGCTTGGCGTACCTGTTCGACAAACCCTTCGTCACCAGTGCCCTGACCGGGCAGACCAGCCTGGCGCAGTTGCGCGACAACCTCAGTGCACTGGATGTGACCCTGAGCGACGAGGTCAAGGCGCAGGTGCAGGCCGTTCACCAACGCATTCCCAACCCGGCGCCGTAAGGCCAACGCGTGCCTTGCAGCGGCCTCGATCCTGTTCAAGCCAGGTCGCTGCGGGACGCTCGTGCAGAGGAAAATGGACATGTCCCAGGCAATTGAACCTGTCATCACCGGCCCGGTGGCCGGCAGCGGCGGCGACCGGGCGCTGGGCCTGGGGCGCTGGAGGCCGGTACGGCCCGGGCTATGGGCCGCCGGCGTGTTCGTCGTCTGGCTGTTGCTGGCCGCCGCGGTGCCACAGTGGCTGGCGCCATTCGACCCGCTGGACGCCACTGCGCGCCTGGCTTTTCAACCACCCAATGCCACCTACTGGCTGGGCACCGACGAGAACGGCCGGGATGTGCTTAGCCGGTTGATCTTCGGTGTGCGCTCGTCACTGTTCATGGGTTTGGCGGCCACTGCGCTGGGGTTGGCCTGGGGCACGCTGATCGGCTTGTTGTCGGGCCTCGGACCACGCTGGCTGGACGCGGCCTTGATGCGTGGCATCGATGTGCTGCTGGCATTCCCGGACCTGCTGTTGGCCCTGGTGATCATCACCTTCTTCGGCCAGGGCACCGCCAACCTGATCCTGGCGCTGGGCATCGCCGCCGTACCCCGTTATGCCCGGTTGGTCCGCGCCCAGACCCTCAACGTGCGCCAGACCGGCTATGTCGAGGCGGCGTTGACCCTGGGGCAGTCGCACCTGGCCGTGGTGCTGCGGCACATCCTGCCCAACGCCTTCAAGCCGGTATTGATCCTCGCCATCATCGGCATTGGCGGCACCATCACTGCAGGCGCTGCCTTGAGCTTTCTCGGTTTTGGCGCGCCGCCGCCGGCTGCGGAGTGGGGCGGGATGATGGCCATCGGTCGGAGCTTTTTGGCCAACGCGCCGTGGCTGGTGGCGTGGCCGGCGCTGATCATCACCCTGACCGTGGTTGCCATCAGTGCCATCGGCCGTGAACTGCTGCGCCGCAGCGAAGGAAAACCGCTATGAATGCGAACATCCATGCCCTCGGCCCATTGGTCGACATTCGTGACCTGACCGTGCGCTTCGGCCAGGCGAGGCCGGTACTGCATGGCGTCAGCCTGCAGATCGAACGCGGCGAATGCCTGGCGATCGTCGGCGAATCGGGCTCGGGCAAGAGCGTGACCGCGCGTACCCTCGCGGGGCTCACCGGCAGGGGCGCGCAGATCGACGCGGCCAAACTGGCGTTCCAGGGTATCGACCTGCGTCGTCTCGACGAGCGTGCCTGGCAGCGGCTGCGCGGCGCCAGTATCGGTTTTGTCATGCAGGATGCGCTGGGCGCGCTGGACCCGCTGCGGCGGGTTGGCGCAGAGGTCGAGGAGCCGCTGCACCTGCACACGCAACTGAATGCCGAGGCGCGGCGCCTGCGGGTGCTTGAGCTATTGCGCGCGGTCGGCGTCCCGGAGCCTGAGCTGCGCGCCAGCCAGTACCCGTGGCAGTTGTCCGGCGGGCTTCGTCAGCGGGCGTTGATCGCGTCGGCGATTGCCTGCAATCCGCGGCTGATCATCGCCGACGAGCCGACCACGGCATTGGACGCCACGGTGCAGGCGCAAGTCATCGCCTTGCTGGAAAGCCTGCGGGCGGAGGAGAACGCTTTGCTGATGGTCAGCCATGACCTGTCGGTGGTCGCCCGCCTGGCCGATCGCGTGGTGGTGATGCACCACGGCGTGATCGTCGAGCAGGGCAGTACCGAGCAGGTGCTGCACGATCCACGGCATGCCTACACCCGGTCGCTGTTGCGCGCCGCCCGGGCGGTGCATTTCCAGCCGCAGCGCCAGCCGCTGGCACCGGTGGCGCCGCAGGCAGTGCCAGCCGGTGAGGTGTTGCTGGAGGCGCGCTCGCTGAGCAAGTCTTTCGTCGGTCCGGACGGCCGTCGGCGGACGGTGCTCAAGCAGGCGTCGTTGCAGTTGCGTCGGGGCCAGACGCTGGGTGTGGTCGGTGAGTCCGGTTCCGGCAAGACCACCCTTACCCGACTGATTCTCGGTCTGGAAAACCCCGATAGCGGCGAGGTGTGGATCGCGGGGCAGCGTTGGTCGCAGCTCGATGCGGTACGCCAGCGCCAGGCCCGCCGGGCGGTGCAGGTGGTGTTCCAGGACCCGCAGAGTTCGTTCGATCCGCGCTACACCGTGCAGCGGGTGCTGTTCGAGGCATTGTCGGTTGCCGGGTTGCCGCGCAAGGCCTGGCGTAGCAAAGCCGAGCAATTGCTTGAACTGGTGCGCCTGGACGTGGCGGTGCTGTCGCGCCGGCCGATCGAGCTTTCCGGAGGGCAGCGCCAACGCATCGCCATCGCCCGGGCGCTGGCATGCGAGCCGCAGATCCTGATCTGCGATGAGCCGGTGTCGGCGCTGGATGTCTCGGTGCAGGCGCAGATTCTCGAACTGCTCGACGACCTCAAGCGGCGGCTGGGCCTGGCCTGCCTGTTCATCTCGCATGATCTGGGGGTCATCAATCATGTCAGCGAACGGGTACTGGTGATGAAGGACGGCGAAGTGGTGGAGTCGGGCTCCGTGCGTGCGGTGTTCGACCGCCCGGTCCATGCCTACACGCGTTCGCTGATCGCCGCGATCCCGACCCTCGACGCTGAATACCCGCCAGCCGAATTCTATCTGCAAGTTGCCATCTGAGGTCTGCACATGAGTGAGCACGCAAGGGCTTCAGCGCCCAAGCAGTTACACGTCAACCTGTTCGAAATGAATTGCGTCAGCCACATCGTGCACGGGCTCTGGGTGCATCCGCAGAACAACCGGCATCGCTTCAACGACCTGGACTACTGGACCGAGCTGGCCCAGCTGCTGGAATACGGCACCTTCGACGGGGTGTTCCTCGCCGACGTCATCGGCACCTACGATGCCTTTCGCGGTGGGCCTGAAACCGCACTGCGTGAAGGCATGCAGATTCCCAGCAATGACCCGTTGTTGGTGATTCCGGCGATGGCCGCGGTTACCCGCAACCTCGGTTTCGGCGCGACCTTTTCCACCACCTACGAGCCACCGTTTGCCTTCGCCCGGCGCATGAGCACGCTGGACCACCTGACCAAGGGGCGAGTCGGCTGGAACATCGTCACTTCGTACCTGCCCAATGCCGCCCGCAATTTTGGCCACGACACCGAGGTGGTCCACGATCACCGCTACGAAATCGCCGACGAGTACCTGGATGTCCTGTACAAGTTGTGGGAAGGCTCCTGGGATGACGATGCGGTGATCCAGGACCGCGAAAAGCGCATCTACACCGACCCGGCCAAGGTGCGCTACATCGACCACGTCGGCGAACACTTCAAGGTCGCCGGCCCGCATTTGTGCCAGCCTTCCCGGCAGCGCACGCCGGTGCTGTTCCAGGCCACGGGATCGCCGGCCGGCATCGAGTTCGCTGGGCGGCATGCCGAAGTGGTGTTCACCGGGGGTATCGATACGGTGGCGGTCAGGGCCAATATCCAGGCGATGCGTGACAAGGCCATCGCCCACGAACGCGATCCGGCTGGGCTCAAGTTCATCGTCATGGCCGGGGTGATCGTCGGCCGCAGCGACGAGGAAGTCAGCCGCAAGCTCGACAGTTATCGCCAGTTGATGAGCGTCGAGGCCTCGTTGGCCCACGCCCAGGCTGCCGTGGATCTTACGGCCGTGCCGCGAGACACGTTGATCAGCGAGTTGATCGAGCGCAAGGTCGAGGGCTGGCAGAGCCTGTCGCGCTACAAGCCGCACTGGACGGTGGGTGCGGTGCTGGGGCAGCTGGAGGGTTTCAATCGCGAGCGTTTCTTCGTCGCCGGCACGCCGGAGGTGGTGGCCGATGAGATCGAGAAGTGGCTGGATGTGGATGGTATCGATGGGATCAACCTGCGCCAGTACCTGTCATTCGAAACGGCGCGGGACTTCATCGAACTGGTGATTCCGGAGCTGCGCCGACGCGGGCGCTTCCGCGAGCGCTACAGCGATGGCGAAACCCTGCGCGAGCGCCTGTTCGGCGCAGGCCGTGCGCGTTTGCCCGATGATCACTATGGCGCCCGCTACCGCGACCCTGGCGCATTGCATCAGGCGGCCAGGCCGCTGCGTTTCGCCTGAATGTCGGGGCGAGTGTTGGCAAGCCAACAGCGACCGTGCAGATTGTCGCTTGGCAACACTCGCAAACCCGCAAAACCCGTGTTTACGGGCTGCAAAATGCGGCATGCCCTGTGCAATGGTCTGATCCCCGGACTAGAGGCATCAGGACCATGCGCGAACCCGCTCCGTATTTGCAACTCCCTGGCAGGCCTGCGAGGTCGCTGCTCAAACACCTCCCGCTGATCGCGGTGGCCGCCGCGCTATTGGGCTGCGGGCAGGAAGGTACCTCGGTGGCACGCAGTGACAAACCGGTGAGTGGCGGCACGTTGGTGTATGCCACCGACCGCGAGCCTACCTGCCTCGACCCCCATGTGGCGGGAGACATGCCGCAGGTGTTCATCGGCCAGCAGTACCTCGATTCGTTGGTGTCGATGGATGACCAAGGGCAGATCGGCCCTTGGCTGGCAAAGCGTTGGGAAGTCTCCGCTGACGGGCTGTCGTACACCTTCCACCTGCGCAACGACGTGCATTTCACTGACGGCACGCCGTTCAACGCCGCAGCGGTCAAGGCCAACCTCGACCACATGGCCAATCCGAAAACCCAGTCCAGCACCGCGGGCGGCTACATTCGCCAGTACCGCAGCACCGAGGTCATCGACAACGACACGGCGGTGGTGCATCTGGCCACCCCCTACGCGGCGTTTCTGGAAGTGCTGGCCCAGGGGTTTCTCGGCATCGAATCGCCCACCGCGCTGCAGCGACCACGCGATGTGAACTGCGAGAGCCCGGTTGGCAGCGGGCCGTTCAAGATCGTGCGCTGGGACCGGCAGAGCCAGGTCGAACTGGTGCGCAATCCCGATTACAACTGGGCGCCACCGACCGCTAAGCACCAGGGGCCGGCCTGGCTTGATCGGGTGATCTGGAAGTTCATCCAGGAGCCCTCGGTGCGCTTCGCCTCGCTGCAGGCGGGGGAGGTGGACGTCATCGAGGCGCTGCCGCCGGAGTCCCACGAAGCCGCACGGCGCAACCCCGATCTGCAATTGCTGATCGCCCAGCGCCCGGGCAATCCCACCAACGGCACGTTGAACATTACCCGGGCGCCCTTCAACGACCTGCGCGTGCGTGAAGCATTCGTGCGCAGCGCCGATATCGACGGCGCGCTGAAGAGCGTCTATTTCAACGAGTTTCCACGCGCCGGTGGGCCGTTGAGCCCGGCCACGCGCTTCTACAGCCCGGCCTACCAGCATGCCCAGGACTACGATCCGAGCCGGGCGGCACGCCTGCTCGACGAGGCCGGTTGGACCCAGCGCGACAGCGACGGATATCGCATCAAGGACGGCAAGCGCCTGAGCGTGCATGCGGTGATGGGCAACCGCACACCCCCTTCGGAATACACCCTGTGGGAGCAGGTGCAGGCGACCACCCGGCAGGTCGGTTTCGAACTGATCATCGACCAGATGAGTGACGTGCTGGCCACCAAGCGCCAGGCCGACTGGGACTACGACATCCGCCTGGGTTACTGGAACACCAATACTGCCGATGTGTTGCGGATCATCTTCGGCGCCGACTTCATCCAGCCTGCCGGCGTTGGCGGCTACCACCAGAACACCGCCGGCTACACCGACCCGACCTTCGAACGGTTGGTACAGCAGGCGCTGGTGACCCAGGACCCGGAGCAGCGTGGCGCGCTGTACGACAAGGCCCAGCAGATCGCGTCCAGCCAGTACCTGCAACTGACCACCTACCCGCAGAGCACCCGGCTGGGCATCTACAAGACCACCCAGGGCGTGCGCCTCGAGCCCTCTCTGGCGGTGACCTATCTCTACGACGCATGGGTGAACAAATGACCAATGCCATTTCCAAGGAGGCGCCGGCCAGCCCCCGCCGCGAGCGTCTGCAACAGTTGGGCCGTCGCGCCCTGTGGCGTCTGGGCGGCGGGATCCTGGTGCTGTGGGCAGTCGCGACGCTGACCTTCTTCGCCCTGCGCCTGATGCCGGGCGACCCGGTCCAGGCCATCCTCGGTGGCCCCAGCGGCAACCCGACCCCTGAAACCATCGCCGAGGCGACACGTGAGTACGGCTTGGACAAACCGTTGCCGGTGCAATACGCGCTGTACCTGGGGCGTCTGCTGCAAGGCGATCTGGGCGTGTCCTATTCGCAGCATCTGCCCGTGACGCGTGTGCTGGCCGAGCAGTCGTGGCCGACCCTGGAACTGACGTTCTGCGCGTTGGCGCTGTCCTGGCTGCTGGTACTGGCGCTGACGGTGTTGACCGCCGGGCGGCGGCGTTGGGTCGGCAGCCTGGCGTCGCTCGCCGAAACCCTGTCGGCCGCCTTGCCGCACTTCTGGCTCGGCATTTTGCTGCTGGCGGTGTTTGCCTTCGGCCTGCGCTGGTTTCCTCCGGCCGGCAGCGATGGTTGGCGCACCCTGGTGCTACCGGCGTTCGCGCTGGCGATTCCGCTGGCGGGTTTCATTGCCCAAGTCACCCGTGAGTCGCTCGACCTGACGCTCGAACAGCCCTTCGTGCTGACTGCCCGCACGCGCGGGCTGAGCGACGTCGCGGTGCGCTTCAAGCACGCACTGCGGCATGCCGTACTGCCGGGGATTTCGCTGTCTGGCTGGGCCATCGGCGCGTTGATAAGCGGTGCGGTGGTGATCGAAGTGATCTTTTCCCGCAAGGGCCTGGGCCGTCAGCTGTTCCAGGCGGTACAGGCCCAGGACCTGCCCTTGACCATCGGCATCAGCCTGGTGGTCGCCGCCGGTTACGTGCTGGCCAACATCCTGGTCGATCTGCTGTACCAGTGGGTCGATCCTCGTCAACAGGGGAGCGTGGCATGAGCGAATTGACCTTGGACACCTCGTTGCCAGCCCTGCGTGTGCAACGTACCGCCCGCCGTGTGCGCGTCGGGCCGCTGTTGGCAGTGACCTTTCTGCTGCTGGTGATCGCTGCCGCCATCGCGCCGCAATGGTTCGCCCACAGCGATCCGTTGGCCATCGTGCCGCGCGATGCGTTCCATCCGCCGAGTTGGGAGCACTGGTTCGGCACCGACCAGTCGGGCCGCGATATCTTTTCCCGGGTCATTCACGGGACCCGACAGTCACTGTTCATTGGCCTGGCAGCGACCGCCATCGCCATGAGCATCGCCATCGTGCTGGGCCTCGTCGGCGGGCTGGGCGGGGCGCGGATGGACCGTGGCGTGGGCTGGTTGCTGGAAGTGCTGTTCGCGTTTCCGAGCCTGATCCTGGCGTTGTTGTTCGTGGCGATCTTCGGCAGCGGCATCGGCCCGTTGATCGTCGCCACCGGGCTCGGCGGAGCACCCGGCTATGCGCGGATGGTCCGTGGTCAGGTGCTGGCGGTACGCAATGCCGGCTACATCGAGGCGGCACGGGCGCTGGGGCACGCGCCGCTGCGCATCATCACCCGGCAACTGCTGCCCAACGCCATGCGGCCGTTGATCGTGACCATCACCATGGGTGTCGGCCAGGCCATCGTCTGGGCATCGGCCCTGAGCTTCCTGGGGCTGGGCGCCCGCCCACCGGCACCTGAGTGGGGAACCATGCTGTCGATGGGCCGCGATTTCATCGCCAATGCCTGGTGGCTGACCTTCTTCCCGGGGCTGTTCATCGTCCTGACCACCCTGTCGACCACCGTCGCCGGTCGCTATCTGCAACAACGCCTGGAGGGCCGCCTGTGATGAGCGAGTTGAAACGTTTGATCGTCGAGGGACTGTCCATCGAGTTCGCCGGGCAGTCGGTGGTGCGCGATGTGTCGTTCACCCTCGAGCCGGGCAAGACCTTGGCGCTGGTCGGCGAGTCCGGCTCTGGCAAGAGCGTCACTGCCCGCAGCCTGATTGGCCTGGCGGGCGAGGGCGCGCGCGTTACCGCGCGCCGCCTGAGCTATGCCGGCCGCGATCTGCTGAGCCTGTCCGAACGAGGCTGGCGGGCGCTGCGCGGCAAGGACATCGGCTTCGTGCTGCAGGACGCACTGGTGTCCTTGGACCCGTTGCGGCCGGTGGGCAAGGAAATTCTCGAGGTATTGCAGACGCACCGCTGGGGCGACAAGCACAGCCGCGGCGAACGGGTCATCGAGCTGCTGGAAACCGTCGGTGTGCCCGAGCCACGGCTGCGCGCCCGCCAGCGTCCGGATCAGTTGTCCGGCGGCCTGCGCCAGCGTGCGTTGATCGCCAGCGCCTTGGCCCTGAATCCTGGCCTGGTCATCGCCGATGAGCCGACCACTGCCCTGGATGCCACGGTGCAGGCGCAGATCCTCGACGTGCTGCAAAAGATCAAGGCGCAGGGCAACTCGCTGTTGATCATCAGCCATGACCTGGGGGTCGTCGCGCAACTGGCCGATGAAGTGCTGGTGCTACGCCACGGTGAAGTGGTGGAGCAGGGGCCGATGGAGCAGGTGCTGCGCACGCCGCGGCATCCGTATACCCGCGCGCTGCTGGACGCGGTGCCCGCCGAGCATGCCCGCGGCACGCGGCTTTCACCGGGGCAGGCCGACGCAGTGGCAACGTACCGGGCCAAGCGTGACGCGCCGGTACTGCTCAAGGCCGAGGGGCTGGGCAAGCGCTATGTCGGCCCTGATCAGGTGGTGCGCCAGGTGGTCGAGGGTGTCGGCTTCGAGCTGCGCGCCGGCAGAACCCTGGGCATCGTCGGCGAGTCCGGGTCGGGCAAGACCACGGTGGCGCGGATCGCCCTGGGCCTGTTGCAACCGGATGCCGGTGAGGTGCGTTTTCTCGGGCGGCCATGGTCGGTTGCAGGCCACGGGCATGTGGAGGAAAAGGACCGTCGCTTGCACCGGCGCGATATCAGCGTGATCTACCAGGATCCGTTGAGCTCGTTCGACCCGCGCTGGAGCGTTGGGCAGATCCTGGCCGATGCGCTGGATGTCGCGGGCGTCGAGGTCAGCCAGCAAGCGGCCAGGGTCGCTCGGCTGTTGCAACAGGTACGGCTACCGGCAGCGTTGGCCAGCCGTCGGCCGCTGCAACTGTCCGGCGGCCAGCGCCAGCGGGTGGCGATTGCCCGGGCCATCGCCAGCAACCCGAAAGTGATCATCTGCGACGAGCCTGTCTCGGCCCTGGACGTTTCGGTGCAGGCCCAGGTGCTCGATCTGCTGGCCGACCTGCAGGCCTCGCTCGGGCTGGCCTATCTGTTCATTTCCCACGACCTGGGCGTGATCCGCCACGTCAGCGACGACGTGCTGGTGATGCGTCACGGCCAGGTCGTGGAAAGCGCGGACGTCGACACGCTTTTCGACCACCCACAGCACGAATACACCCGGCGTCTGCTCGGGGCGGTACCGCGTCTGCCGGGCTCCGGCAGCACGTTGGTGGTCCCGCCGCTGGAGCCAGAGCACCCGGCGTGGCTGTTCGATGAATCCCGTCTTTGGAAAATCGCCATCTAGTTTGCGTTTAGCCCCTTGCACAAGGAACTGTCATGAGTACGTTGTCTGCTGTAGCCCAACCCGCCGTCATCACCGTCGAAGAACTCAACGCCCGTGCCGATCGACTGTTGCCGCAGATTGCCGCTGGCGCCGCGCAACGGGAGCGCGAGCGGCAATTGCCGTTCGAGGCGGTGGCGCAGATCGCCGCCGCTGGGTTGTTCACCACGCGTATCCCTACGCGCTACGGTGGTGCAGGTGGTTCGGTCAAGGATGTGATCGCGCTGCTGATCCGCATCGCTTCGGCCGACTCCAACGTCGCCCAGGCGCTGCGCCCCGGTTTCGGTTTCGTCGAAGGCTTGCTGGCGTCCCGTGCCGAAGACGCCGAGGCCGAGCGTGAGCGTTGGTTCGCCCGTTATCTGGACGGCGCGGTGGTCGGCAATGCCGGCTGGGAAGTCGGCGGTGCGAACGGTTCGATCAGTGCCCGGATCGTGCGTGATGGCGACAACTATCGCGCCAGCGGCAGCAAGTACTACAGCACGGGCTCGCTGTATGCCGACTGGGTCAGCGCGGTGGCGTTGGACGAGAACGAGCAGCCGGTGTCGTTCATCTTGCCGCGTGACCGGCAAGGCCTGGAGCTGCTGGACGATTTCGATGCCATGGGCCAGCGCCTGACGGCCAGCGGCACCACCCATTTGCGCGATGTGCTTGTAAGGCCCGAGGAGATCCGGACACGCACCGTCGAGGAAGGCAAACGGACCATCGTCACGCCGTTCCTGCAACTGTTCCTCGCCTCGGTCGAAGCCGGAATCGCCCGCAATGCACTGAATGATGCGGTCGCTTTCGCCAACCAGCATGCAAGGCCGATCAAGCACAGCAGCGCCAGCCGTTCGGTGGACGATCCGTATGTCGAACTGAGCGTGGGCGATGTCTCGGCCCGGGCGTTTACCGCCGAGGCGGTGGTGCTGCGTGCGGCAGAGTCCATCGATCGGGCGTGGGCGTCGGATCTGGACCCGCAGGCAGTCGACCAGGCTGCGGTGGATGTGGCCCAGGCCCAGTACATCGCTGCCGAGTCCGCGTTGAAGGCTGCCGAACTGGTGTTCGATGTTGGCGGCGCCTCCACCACCGGCCGCAGTCATAACCTCGATCGCCACTGGCGCAACGCCCGTACCGTGGCCAACCACAACCCGCGCCAATGGAAGGCGGCGGCTGTGGGGGCCTGGCAGCTCAAGGGCACGCCGCCACCGACATCGGGGTTGTTCTGATCCGGGCCATGGGCATCAATCAGCGGCTTGAGGAACGGGCCGATAAACGTATAGCCAGCACCCACGACAGCTGGCGCATCCCGATGATCATCGGTTGCGCCCTGTTCATGGAGTTGATCGACGCCACTGCGGTGCTCACCGCCTTGCCACAGATGGCCGAGCAGTTCGTCGAACCCAGCGTGCGCATGAACCTGGTGGTGTCGCTGTACCTGCTGGCAGCGGCGCTGTTCGTGCCGGTCAGCGGCTGGGCGGCCGATCGCTTCGGTCCGCGGCGGGTGTTCGTCGCGGCCATCGTGTTGTTCACGCTGGCCTCGATGGCCTGCGCCGGCTCCAGTTCGCTGTTGCAACTGTCGCTGGCGCGCATGGTCCAGGGCGCGGCCGGGGCGATGATGGTGCCGGTGGGGCAGGTGATTCTGCTGCGCTGGTCGGCGCGCGAGCATCTGCTGCGGGCCATGTCGTACCTGACCATTCCGGCCTTGATCGGCCCGGTGCTCGGCCCGCCGCTGGGCGGCTTGCTGGTGACCTTGCTGTCCTGGCAGTGGATCTTCCTGATCAACTTGCCGATCGGTGTGCTGGGCATTTGGCTGGTGCTGCGGCATATCCCCGATTACCCCGGCGTGCGTAACCGTCCGCTGGACGTGCCAGGGTTGTTGCTCAGCGCCATGGGGCTGGCCGGCGTGGTGTTCGGTTGTGAAGCCTTCGGCCACGGCCTGCTATCCCGAGGATGGGCCGTGCTTGTGATCGGGGTTGGGTTGCTCGGCGCACTGGGCTATGTCTGGCATGCGCGACGGACAACGCACCCGCTGATCGACCTGCGTCTATTGCGCATCCCGACCTTTGGTATCGCCTTCTGGGGTGGGAACCTGATGCGTATCGGCAGCGCTGCGCAGCCGTTTCTGTTGGTGCTGCTGTTCCAGCTGTGCTTTGGCCTGAATCCGCTGCAGGCCGGTCTGCTGAGTTTCGTCGGTGGCGCGGGTGCGTTCGTGATGAAGCTGCTGGCCGTTCGTATCGTCAGCCGTTTCGGCTTCAAGCGCACGTTGATCGCCAATGCCCTGTTGACCGGGCTTTCCCTGGCCGCCACCGGCCTGTTCGATCTGTCGACCCCTTACTGGGTGATCGTCCTGGTGCTGTTCGCAAGTGGCGTGATTCGTTCGCTGCAGTTCAGCACCTTGGGCGCACTGACCTACGCCGACGTACCACCCGAACAATCGAGCGGGGCCAGCAGCCTGTCGGCGATGAGCATTCAGTTGACCATGAGCGTCTCGGTGGGCCTGGCAGCGGCGGTGCTCAACCTGATCATGGGCTGGCGCGGGCATGCCAGCGTGACCCAGGGCGACGTGGCCTGGGTCATGTGCCTGGCGGGGGGGCTGTGCATGGTCTCGGCGCTGGTCTACCGCAGGTTGTCGAAGGGCGCAGGCAGCGCGGTGTTCGCTGCGCGCGGTGGCTGATCTGTCTATTTCACATTCAGGAATCGTTACTGACATGAGTTCGTCCTTTTCGTCCTTTGCACCGCGTGACCGGCGGCTACGTAGCTGGAACGTCCAGCAACTGCCGGCGACACCCGGCAAGTTCGTGCGTTTTTTCATCAATAACTTCAAGGGGTGGTACCTCGCGATCCTGATATTGCAGATCGCCGCCGTGATCTGCGCCATCCTCGTGCCCTATGGCCTGGGGGTTATCACCCGCACGGTCAGCAACGGCCTGCAGGCCGAGCAGGCCTTCACCGTGTTGAAGTGGCCCCTGACCCTGTTCGGCCTGTTGTTGGTTTGCGAGGTGCTGTTCACCCGCGCCGCAGCCGGTTGCCATATCCACGTGCTGCCGCTGCAGCGGCGCACGGTGACCCATGTGGTCTATGCCTACCTGCAGCAGCACTCCCATCGTTTCATCAGCAATGAGTTCGCCGGCGCGCTGGCTCATCGCGTGTCGGAAGTCGCGCTGGGGGTGAACCAGACCCTGAGCATCCTGCTGTTCGACCTGATCCCGCTGCTGGTTACCCTGAGTCTGGCCACCGTGCTGCTGTGGACCGCCTCACCGCTGATGGCTGCGTTCATGGCCGGCTGGTCGGCGCTGTTCATCGCCGTGTGCTACCTGCTGGCGCGTCGTAGTCACCCGCTGGCGCAGCAGTATTCGGCGGCGCGCAGCACCAGCTCCGGCAAGGTGGTGGATGCGGTGTCGAACCTCGCCAACATCCGCCTGTTTGCCCGGCATGCCTTCGAGCACAGCTATCTGGGCAGCTTTCTCGACAAGGAAGTGGCGGCGGCCTACCGCTCGCTGGGCTACATGGAGAAGATCCGCTGGTTCCAGACCAGTTGCGGTGTGCTGCTCAAACTCGGGCTGCTGTTGCTGGCGCTCTACCTGTGGCGCACCCAGCGCATCGATATCGCCGGTTTCGTGATGTCCACCAGCCTGTCGCTACTGATCATCAGCGACGTCGGCAACCTGTCGCGGCGGTTTCTGGAGTTCTTCGAGGCCACCGGTAACATCGCCAACGGCGTACGTACCCTGATCCGCCCGCACGAAGTGATCGATCGCCCGGACGCCAAGGCCCTGAAGGTCCAGCACGGTGCCATCGAGTTTCGCGATGTCGGCTTCAGCTACGGCGGCGACAAGGCGATCTTCCAGCATCTGAACATCGTCATTCCGGCCGGGCAGAAGGTTGGCCTGGTCGGTACCTCCGGCTCGGGCAAGTCGACCTTGTTGAGCCTGCTGCTGCGCCTGTACGACGTGCAGAAGGGCGAGGTGCTGATCGATGGTGTGGATGTGCGCAGCGTCACCCAGCACTCGCTGCATCAACAGATCGGCCTGATTCCCCAGGAGCCGGGGCTGTTCCATCGCAGCATCCGCGAAAACATCCACTATGGCCGCCTGGATGCCTCGATGGAGGAGGTGGCCGAAGCGATCCATCGCGCCGGCGCGCGCGAGTTCATCGAGAGCATGGAGCAGGGATACGAATCCCTGGTGGGCGAGCGCGGTGTGAAGCTGTCCGGTGGTCAGCGCCAACGCATCGCGATTGCCCGGGTGTTGCTGAAGAATGCGCCGATCCTGGTAATGGACGAGGCCACCTCCAGCCTGGATTCGATCACCGAGCGCTACATCCAGGACAAGCTGGACGAAATCATGGAGGACAAGACCGTGCTGGTGGTGGCGCATCGTCTGTCCACCGTGGCTCACCTTGACCGCATCCTGGTGTTCAACAAGGGCCGGGTGGTAGAGGATGGCAGCCACGCGCAGTTGCTCAGCCAGGGCGGCTACTATGCGCGGTTGTGGAATCAGCAGTTCAGCGATGAACTGGGCGAAGCGGTCTGATTCCGCTCGCCGGCCGATGCCTTGAGCAGCTTGCACTGCTCAAGGTGGCAAGCGCCGCTCATATCGACAGCTGCAGTTCGCGCTTGTCGGAGGCAGGCGAGGCCGGGCGGCGCTTGTTGACCTTCAATTCGCCCAGGTTGATCAGCAGGGTGCGGGTGACGTTGCGGCTCAGGCCGAGCAATTCGGCCGTGTGCACCTGGTTGTAATCGCAAAGGCGGTAGGCAGCGCCGAGCAGCGTGCGCTCGACTTGCTCATGCAGGTTGTCCACCTGTTCCTCGAACAACCGGTGTATGGCGTGCTCCAGCAGATCCAGTGCCGACTGATCGCTGGGCAGCGGATCATCCTGGCGCTCGATGCGCAGATTGGACATGCGCAGGTCGTCGCTGTGAATCACGCCGTCCTTGCAGATCAGCAGGGTGTGGTGGATGACGTTTTCCAGCTCGCGGATATTGCCCGGCCACCCGTACTGAATCAGCTTGCGCTCAGCCTCCGGACTGAGTGAGATCTGGCCGTAGTTCAGGCGGCGGCTGTAGCTGTCCATGAAGTGCCGCACCAGCGGGATGATGTCGCCGGGCCGCTCGCGCAGCGGGCTCAGGTTCAGATTGACCACGTTCAGCCGGTAGAACAGGTCCTCGCGAAAGTGCCCGGCATTGATGGCTTTCTCCAGCTGCACGTTGGTGGCGGCCAGCAACCGGACGTTGATCGGGATGCTCTTGCGCGAGCCCAGCCTGACCACCTCGCGCTCCTGCAGCACGCGCAGCAACTTCACCTGGATCGACATTGGCAGATCGCCGATTTCGTCGAGGAACAGCGTGCCGCCGTTGGCCTCCTCGAACCAGCCGGCCTTGGCGCTGAAGGCGCCGGTGAACGCGCCTTTTTCGTGGCCGAACAGCTCGGCCTCCACCAGCGATTCGGAAAAGGCGCCGCAATTGACGGCCACGAAGGGCTGGTGCTTGCGTGCGCTGAGATGATGAATGTGGCGCGCAACCAGCTCCTTGCCCGTCCCGGTTTCGCCAATGATCAGCACACTGGCCTCGCTGGGCGCGACCTGCTTCACATGCTTGAGCAAGGCCTTGGATTTGGGGTCTTCGAAGACTTGTGCGGTGGCGCGGATCGAGGTGGCCAGGTCCGGTGAGGGGGGGAGCGTCAGCAACTGCATTGATTCCTCGCTATTCGACGAAGCAGAAAGACTGTTCGATAGGGATGGCTCGAAAGCGTGTAAGGGGTGTTCCAAGTTGTCCGATGTTGGAAGTTAAACACATCAATCAGGTGAGGTGAAAGTTGTACTGTCTGTTCTGGGTATTTGTCAAATTAGTGTTGGGCGGCTAACAATAAAAGTTATGAGCGCATGATGTCTGGCTATAAGCGGATGATGGCCCTGTCACAGCCGTGGCGCAGCGGGTTGGGCGGGCTCTGATATATCATCGACTGCTATGCATATAGCCGAAGTGTCCGGATTAGAGGCCTTGCGTGGCGTGTGGTTATTTTTTTCGGCGTGGTGGAAGTTGAAATGTTTGTCGTGAATCCAACAGTTCGACAACAAACTGTTTGTATGCCGCGTTTTTAAATTCAAGGTTGCCTTGTAAATAGCCGATTACGACGTGGCATGAACCCTGCTAAGTCTCTCGGGACAACGTTCTGGAAAGGACGAAAGAAGTTTTAATATTCGGGAGTAGGGGCATTGAAGTTGGAACGATTTTATAAGGGCGCTTGGCGTCGGGACTCGGTTGCCGCTGCCTCAAGCGTCGGTCTTTTGCTGATGGCGGTACATGGCGCCTCTTTCGCTGCCGAAGACGACACCTCGCAGGACCCCAGATTGGCAACCGTCACCGTGACCGGTGCCCAGGCCACCGAAGCGCAGAAAGCCCAGAAGCAACTGGCCAAGGTCCCGGGCAAGACCGCAGTCATCGATAACCGTGAAGTGGAACGAGGCCGAGCATCCAACGCCGAAGACGTGTTGGCGCTGCAACCGGGCGTATTTGCCCAAGCCACCAGCGGCTCGGGTGCCAACAAGATTTCCATCCGCGGTTCGGGGCTCAACTCCTTCTATCAAGGCTACGTGCTGGGTGTGAAGTTTCTCTTCGACGGTCTTCCGCTGACCGGGCCCGGGGGGACCCAGGAGGACATGCTGGACATGGCGGCGGTGGATCACACCGAAGTGCTCTACGGGGCCAACGCCTTCAACTACGCAGCGCTGTCGTTGGGTGGGGCGATCAACTTCGTCAGCAAGACCGGGCGTACGGATCCGGGCAATTACGCTCGTTTCGAAGGTGGCAGCTTCGGCTATCGCAAGCAGGTGCTGAGCACCGGCGGGGTGTCGGGCAACGCCGACTATTACGTCAGCGTGCAGCATAACGAGCGCGACGGCTATCAGCACAACACGCCCAACGAAGGGCAGGGGATCGTCGCCAACTTCGGCTATGTGTTCAGCCCCAAGCTCGAGACCCGTTTCTTCCTGCGTTACCGCGAAGAGACCCTGACCCAGGGCAACACCCTGACCAAATACCAACTCAAGCATGACCCGCGAAGCAACAACGTACCGTTCGGTCGCAAGAAGGACGGCTCGACGCTGCTGGGCAGCAAGACCACCTACACCTTCGACGACAACGCCAAACTTGAGGTCGGACTGGGCTACAACGACTATCCGCTGGACAACGGTTGGCGTTACTCGGCAACCCCCCAGGACTGGCGCTCCAAGGACATCAACCTGACTTTGCGCTACCTGCGTACCGGCGATACCTTCCTTGGCCTGCCCAGCGACAGCACGGTGACTTTCAGCACCACCCGCGCCTACCTTGCCGATGTGAAGTCGCATTCGCGCAGCACCGGGCTCAAGCAGCAGGAGACCGACTACACCGGCTCGCGCGACACCGTGTTCTCCCTTGGCAACGATCTGCAACTGACCGACAACCTGTGGCTGTCCAGCGGCTTGTCGTTCATCGAAATCAAGCGCAAGGCCGAGATCCAGTACACCACCGGCACCAACACCACGGACTTCCCCAGCGGGGTGAAATACGAGGAACATGACATCGCACCGCGCCTGGGCCTGCGCTACAAGCTGACTCCAGAGTTCGAACTGTTCGGCAACGTCAGCCGGTCCATCGATCCGCCCGTTACCTGGCAGCTGGGCAGCACCGGGACCCCGTACATCCGTGATGTGCGCCCACAAAAAGCCAATACCGTCGAGTTCGGTATCCGCGGTGGGCACGGCATCTTCGATGGCAGCCTGACCCTGTACCGCTCCTGGGTGCAGAAAGAACTGTTGTCGGTGGTGGTGCGCCAGGCCTCGGCGACCCAGGATCAACTGGTCGCCACGTCCAACGGCAGCCCGACCATTCACCAGGGCATCGAGGCGGGTCTGAATGCATTGCTCTGGGAGAACCCCAACGGCGATACCGTGAACCTGCGTCAGGCATACACGTATAACGACTTCCACTACCGTCACGACGCGACCTTTGGCGACAACGAATTGCCAAGTCTGCCGCGTGAGGTGTATCAGGCCGAGCTGGAGTACCGGCAGGCCAGTGGCTTCTATGCGCAACTCAATGCCCGTGCGGCGTCGAGTTACTACGTTGACTTCGCCAACAGTTGGAGCGCGCCTTCCTATACGCTCTGGGGCCTGAAGGTCGGCTACCAGGCGCCGAGCCAGAAATGGGAAGTGTTCGTCGACGCGCGCAACCTGACCAACGAGCGCTACGCCACTGCAGCGAACACGGCGTATGACGCCAAGGGCCAGGACTCGGCCAACTTCTATCCTGGCGATCCGTTCAACGTCACCACGGGCGTGGCGTTCCGCTTCTGAGTCGAAGGTGTGCCCGCCGCCAGGCGGGTGCCTTTGGAATCGTAATCAGGCAGGCGTGAAGGAAGGTCACTATGCGGTTGTATCTCGTGCGTCACGGCCAGACTTTGGCCAATCTGGAGCGTCGCTACCTAGGGTCGCTAGATCCCGAGTTAACGGAGGTTGGACGTGAGCAGGCCGTGGCATTGCGCATGGAGCTGCCAACGGAGATTGACTGCATCGTGGTGTCGCCCTTGAAGAGAGCTCGGCAGACGGCGGCGATCATAGGCTATCGCAACGACTTGCCCTTGCAGGTGGTCGATGCGTTTCGCGAGCGTAACGTTGGTGTTTTCGAAGGGCTTACCCAAGCAGAAGCTCAAGAGCGCTATCCCGAGCTCTGGCGGCAGAACATCACCCGTCATTGGGACATCGGCCCGCCGGGGGGCGAGCCGATAGTGGACGTCGTGCAACGTATCCATCAAGGCCTGATTGAAGTGATGGGCTCACCTAAGTCAAAGCACCTGCTGCTGGTTGCTCATGGCTTCGTCGCCAAGGTCGTACGTGCGCTGGTACTTCGCAATTTTTCGGATTTTTACGACTGGCAGCTCGGCAACGGACAGTGGCTGGTTCTAGAGGATGTCGAGCGAGTGCTCGACTATTCAGTACCGGCCCGCGATCCCTTGCCAAGATCGCAGTGAAGATTGTGGGTGTCAGTCCGCCTTGATATGCGCCTCGGCAATGATCTGCTTGCTCAGGTCATGGGTGCTTCGAATCAGCGCTGCGGTCTGCTCGGTGTCAAGACGCTGCGGCGCCATGCCCAGTGCTTTCAGTTCGTTGATGGTCGACGGCTCGGCAAGCACGTCGTCGAAGGCTTTGCGGATCGTCACCAGCAGCTCTGGCGGCGTACCTGCTGGGGCCATGGCCACGAACGAGCCGGAGAACTTCCATTGCGGGTAGGTTTCGGTCAGCGCCGGAACGCCTGGCAGGTCGGGCGCTTCATCGGTGCCGAAGAAGGCCAGCCCACGCAATTTGCCCGCCTGCACGAAGGTGTTGGCCAGCGGGTCGCTGACCAGGTCGATATGCCCGGCCGTGGCGTCGGTCAACGCCTGGGCGCTGCCTTTGTAGGGCACATGCACCAGGTCGATGCCCGCGAGCAGTTTCAGGTATTCGGTCGAGATGTGGCCCGGCGTGCCGTTGCCGGAGGTGCCGTAGGTGAGTTGCCCGGGGTGCGCTTTGGCATAGCTGATCAGCTGCGCAATGGAGTGGATCGGCAGCTTCGGATTGACCGCGATCACCGAGCGTGAGGCGGCCAGATGGGCGACCGGCGTCAGGTCCTTGAACGGATCGAATTGCACGGGCACCAGTTGCGGCGCGATCGCCAGGTTGCCGATGGATGCGTTCAGCAGGGTATAGCCATCCGCTGCCGCGTGCGCGACATAGGCCGCGCCCAGGGTGCCGGCCGCCCCCGGTTTGTTCTCCACCACCACCGGTTGTCCCAGTCGCTCGCCCAGGTGGCGGGCGATGATGCGCGCGATGTTGTCGTTGGTGCCACCGGGTGTGTAAGGCACGACATAGGTGATTGGCTTGTCCGGGTAGGGCTTGTCCGAGGACTGCGCCAGCGCGCTGCCTGCGGACAAGGAGATCAGGGCTGCAACGGCGATTTTTTTCAACAAGGGCATGGCGGGCTCACGTTCCGGGTAGACGTTTAAGATGATTTATATTTATGATGATTTCATCAATAGATAAAAAAAGCTTATAACGTTTTCGCCTATCTTTATACGCAGAGGCTCCCGTGTCCCACCCGCAGCCATACCTCCAACCACCCGCAACGTCGTCACTCACATTGGCCTGGGCCGAGCAACTGGCGGGCCTGGACCCCATTGGTGAACCCGCAGTCCTCGAAGCCGCGCGCACCGGCCTTACCGACTACCTGGCGTGCGCGCTCGGCGGCGCCAACGATCCTGGGATCGATGCGCTGTTGCAGGCGTGGTCGGCCGCGCCTGGGACCGCGACGGTGATCGGGCGTGACCTGGCCACTGAGCCGACCCTGGCGGCTTTGCTCAACGGCTACAGCGGCCACGCGTTGGATTACGACGACGTGCACCGCAGCGTGCGCGGTCATCCAAGCACCGTCCTGCTGCCCGCGTTGCTGGCGTTGGCCCAGAGCCGCGGGCTGGCCGGACGACAGTTGCTCGCGGCGTATGCGGTCGGGGTCGAAGCGATGGGGCGCCTGGGTCTGGCCATCGGCGGCGCGCACTACGAAGCGGGCTTCCATAACACCGCCACCCTTGGCACGGTGGCGGCCGCCGCTGCGTGCGCCTGGCTGCTTGGGTTGCCTGCGCAGTCGTTGGCAGTGGCGATCGGCTTGGCGGCTACACAGGCTGCGGGCTTGCGCGTGCAATTCGGCAGTGCGGCCAAGCCGCTGCACGCCGGACTCGCGGCACGCAATGGCCTGAGTAGCGCCTTGTTGGCCGAAGCGGGGCTGGGCGGGGCGATCGACAGCCTGGAGGGCAAGGGCGGCTTTCTCGACGTCTATGGTTACGGTCAGGCGGTTCCACAGCGCCTGCTGGCACGGGACGACACCTGGCAGATTCTCCAACCCGGATTGATTTTCAAGCGTTATGCATCCTGCGCAGCCACTCACCATGCCGCCGATGCTGTGTTGGCCTTGAGGCAACAGCAGGGCGCCGATGCCAGCGCTACCCAGCGCATCGTGGTGACCTTCCCGCCAGGCCTGACCACGCCACTCGCGCGTGAGTTGCCACGGGATCGTCAGGCCGGGCGCTTCAGCGTCGAGTACGTGGTGGCGCATGCGCTGTGGCATGGACACCTGAATGCCAGCGCATTCGAGGCGGGTGAAATCGACGCCGGCGTGGCGGATCTGATGGCCAGGGTGGTGGTGAAGGTGGATGCCCAGGCCGCATCGATTACCCAGCCGCCATTCGCCCGTTTCTCCGTGGTCGAGCTGTTCGATGCCAAGGGACTGCGTTCAAGTGCCCGTGCCGACGCGCCCCAGGCCGGTGACCCCCTCGAAAAACTGCGGGCCGCTGCCGCTACCGCCGAGCACGGTGACCGACTGCTCGGTGGCATCGCGTTGCTGGACGATGCTTCCTCTTTGCAGCGATTGCTCGACGCAGTCGCTCCTCTTGTCACGAACCGTTGAGATTGTCATGAGCCAAACCCTGCAACAGATGCGCCTGGGCCTGTTCATCCAGGCCGCCGGCCACCACGCCAGCGGCTGGCGCTATCCCGGCGCCCAGAGCGGCAGCGAAAATTTCAAGCTGATCAAGCAACTGACCCTGGCGGCCGAGCGGGCATGCCTGGACATGGTGTTCTTCGGCGACAAACTGGTCACCAGCGCCCAGGAGCATCCGTCGATGATCGTGCGCTTCGAGCCGCTGACCCTGCTCGGCTCGCTGGCCTCGATCACCGAGAAGATCGGCCTGGCCGCCACTGCATCGACGACCTACAGCGAGCCCTACACCGTGGCTCGCCAGTTCGGCACCGTCGACCACATCTCGGAAGGGCGTGCGGCGTGGAACGTGGTCACCACCGGTTACGACAGTGCGGCGAACTTCACCCGTGCCACCCACCCGAACCATGATCTGCGCTACGAGGTGGCCGAAGAGTTCGTGGACGTGGTGCGTGGACTGTGGGACAGCTTCGAAGATGACGCCTACGTGCGCGATGCCAGTCGCGGGGTGTATCTGGACAGCCATAAGATGCATCGCCTTGATCATCGCGGTCAGCACTTCAACATCGATGGCCCGCTCAATCTGTCGCGTAGCCCGCAGGGCCACCCGGTGCTGATCCAGGCCGGTTCCAGCGGGCCGGGCATGAGCCTGGCCGCTCGAATCGCCGAGGTGGTGTTCACCGCGCAGCAGGATATCGAAGGCGCGCAGCAGTTCTACCGCGATCTGAAGCAGCAGGTTATCGCCCATGGCCGCGACCCGCAGCACTGCCTGGTGATGCCGGGGATCATGCCGATCCTGGGGGCGACCTCTGCCGAGGCGCAGGCCCGTTTCGAACGGCTGCAGCAATGGACGGACCTGGACACGGCGCTGAAACTCGTGGGCGAACGCCTGGGGCAGGATCTGAGCGGTTTCGACCTGGACCAGCCACTGCCAGACCTGCCACTCCCGCAGAACATGAAAAGCCGCGCCAAGCTGCTGCTGGACATGAGCCACCGCGACGGCCTGACCTTGCGTCAGATCTGCAACCTGGTGGCCGGCGCACGCGGGCACAAGATATTGGTCGGCACCCCGGCACAGGTGGCCGACGAGATGATTGCCTGGTTTGAGACCGAAGCGGCCGATGGATTCAACCTGATGCCGTCGCATTTCCCGGAAGGGCTGGATCTGTTCATCGAGGGCGTGCTGCCGATCCTGCGTCAGCGCGGGCTGTTCCGTGAGGCATACAGCGGCAGCACCCTGCGCGAGCATCTGGGCCTGCCGCGCCCCGCCCATCGACGCTGGGGATCCGAGCGATGAGTGCTCCGCGTCAGCAGGTCGATTTCAGCGTCGGTCTGCTCTATTCGTTGCTCGGCCTGGGGTTCGCCTGGGGAGCCTACGGCTACGGACTGGGTACGCCTGCGCGAATGGGGGCGGGGTTCTTTCCGTTCTGGTTGGGCATCGGCTTGGGCGGGTTGGGGGCAGGGGCCATGTTCCGAGCGTGGTCTCGCCAACTGCCGAGGCAACGCCTGGAGCGCTGGGCGTGGAAACCGTTGGGCTGGGTGCTCGGAGGGTTGGCACTGTTCGCCGTGCTGTTGCCGTGGGCGGGCTTGTTGATCGCCACCGCCCTGCTGGTATCGGTCAGCAGCCGCGCCAGCGCACAGTTCACCTGGCGGGCAAGCCTGGTGAGCGCTGGCGTGGTCAGCGTGTTCTGCGCCTTGGTGTTCGTCGTTGGCCTGGGCTTGCCCATGCCGCTGTGGCCTCTTTTTCTAGGTTAATGCCCCATGGAACTACTCAATCATCTGGCGGTGGGTTTTTCCACCGCCTTGACCCTGCAAAACCTGGTGTACGCGTTCACCGGTTGCTTACTGGGTACACTGATCGGCGTACTGCCCGGCCTGGGGCCAGTGGCGACCATCGCCATGCTGCTACCGGCCACCTACGCCCTGGAACCGACCAGTGCGCTGATCATGCTCGCCGGCATCTACTATGGCGCCCAGTATGGCGGTTCGACCACGGCGATTCTGGTCAATCTGCCGGGGGAATCGTCGTCGGTGGTCACCACGCTCGATGGTTATCAAATGGCACGCAAGGGCAAGGCCGGTCTGGCCTTGGCCACGGCTGCGCTGGGGTCGTTTTTCGCCGGCACCGTCGGCACGCTGTTGCTGGCCGCCTTCGCCGGGCCGCTGACCGACCTTGCCATGGACTTCGGCCCCGCCGATTACTTTTCGCTGATGGTATTTGGCCTGGTCGGCGCGGTGGTGCTGGCTACCGGCTCGATCTATCAGGCCATCGGCATGATCCTGGTCGGCCTGTTGCTGGGCATGGTCGGTACCGATGTGAATTCGGGCATCGCGCGGTTCACCTTCGGGCAGCTTGAGTTGGTGGATGGCCTGAACTTCGTTTGTCTGGCCATGGGCCTGTTCGGCGTCGCCGAGATCGTGCGTAACCTTGAGGACGATGAGGTACGTCACGCCGTGACCCAGGGGCTGGATCAGCTCTGGCCGCGCAAGGAAGACTTCAAGCGTATGGCGGCACCGATCCTGCGCGGCACGGCGCTGGGTTCTTTCCTTGGCATTCTTCCAGGTGGCGGCGCGGCGTTGGCTTCGTTCTCGTCCTATGCCCTGGAAAAGAAAGTCTCGCGCACGCCGCAGGCTTTCGGCCACGGGGCGCTGGAAGGCGTGGCGGGGCCAGAGTCGGCGAACAACGCCGCAGCCCAGACCTCGTTCGTACCGCTGCTGACGTTGGGCATACCTTCCAACGCGGTGATGGCGATGATGATTGGCGCGATGCTGATTCACAACATTCAGCCAGGACCCATGGTGATCAGTCAGAATCCCGAGCTGTTCTGGGGGTTGATCGTCTCGATGTGGATCGGCAACTTGATGCTGCTGGCCTTGAACCTGCCGATGCTCGGGTTGTGGGTGAAGTTGCTCAAGGTGCCGTATCGCCTGATGTTTCCTGCGATTCTGGTGTTTTGCGCGATTGGGGTGTTTTCGGTGCAGAACTCGATCTTCGATCTGTGGCACATGCTGGTCTTCGGTGTGGCGGGTTATCTGCTGGCCAAGCTGAAGTTGGGGCCGGCGCCATTGTTGCTGGGTTTTGTGCTTGGGCCGTTGATGGAAGAGAACCTGCGGCGTGCGTTGCTGATTTCTCGGGGGGATTTTGCCGTGTTCGTGGAGCGGCCGATTTCGTTGGGGTTGTTGGTGGCCACGTTGGGGTTGGTGGTTTTGATGGTGTTGCCGGCGTTGCGGCGTAATCGGGAGGTGGCGTTTGAGGGGGAGTGATAGGCGGTCGTGCTGCTTACTAGGTCAGCACTCCGTCGAATCGAACGCATGTTGGGCTGGCTGAATAAAATTGCCGGATCTTGAGGCTCCTCGACAAGCTTGCGAAAAGCTATGCCGCCAAGGGCTCACTGGCTTGTTCCATGAGATGTTTGCGACATTGCTTTTCGTACTGAGCCTAGCGCAGAGGCAGATCTTTCCTAGCTGCAGACGAAGCCTGGACACCCATACGCCGTAAGGAAGGCAAGAGCTCCGCGCCCAGGTGTATTGCTTCTTCGAGATGAGGGAATCCGGACAGAATGAAGCAGTCCACGCCGAGCTGATGGTACTCCTCGATCCGCTCGGCGACCTGTTGGTAGCTCCCCACCAGCGCCGTGCCGGCGCCACCGCGCACCAGACCGACGCCGGCCCAGAGGTTGGCCGACACTTCCAATTCCCGTGCGCCGCGGCCGCGGCCCTTGACCAAGTCGGTCTGGCGCGATTGCCCCACCGATTCGTAGGCCGCCATTTGCGACTGCGCCTTGTCGATGGCGTCCTTGGGAATTTCCTCCAGCAAGCGCTCCACATGTCGCCAAGCCGCGTCGTCAGTGGCGGCGGCAAACACATGCACACGCAGTCCGAAGCGCAGGGTGCGACCGCGTACGGCCGCCAGTTCGCGCATGCGTTGAATGCGCTCGGCGATCATCGATGGCGGCTCGCACCACATCAGGCAGGTCTGGGCATGAGCGGCGCCGACGTCCTCGGCGGCACTGGACGCTCCGCCGAAGTAGATGGCCGGTATCTTCACCCTCGGGTCGATGGGTGTGTCGCCATCGCTGCGGTAGTAGCGGCCATGGTGAGGCTGACGGCGGCCGGACCAGATCGCCTTGAAGGCATCGAGAAATTCGCCAGTGCGGGCGTAGCGTTCATCATGCTCCAGGTAGTCGCCGAGTGAACGTTGCTCGAAGCGGCTGGAGCCGCTGACCACATGCAGGTCGAGACGGTTGTCGCTGAGCAGTTGCAGGGTGGCGGCCCGGTGCGCGCTCCACGCCGGCAGTTCCAAGCCTGGTCGCAGTGTGAGCAGAAAACGTAGGCGGCGGACCTCTTGAGCCAGCACCGCGGTAATCAGCCAGGGGTCCTCGAACCCGCTGGCGGTAGGCACCATGATGCCGTCGAAGGCTGACAATTCGGCGGCGCGCACGATCTGGCGCAAGTAATCGAGGTTGGGCTCGCGCTCGCCTTGCTGGAACAGCCCGACCTTGGGCAGGCCGCTGCTGGTCAGGTGGCGGCCATCGCCATTGGTGGGCAGAAACCAGTCCAGCTCGATCGGGCCACGGGGCTCATTGGCCATGTTGCGGGCTCTCCTTGCGCAGGCCCTGGCTGCGAAGCAGGGGCAAAATACGTTCACCGAAGCGCAGCACGTCGCTGACCGCCGGCTGATCCTGAATGACGATATGTTCGATGCCCAGACCATGCAGTTCTTGCAGGCGAGTGGCGATCTGCTGTGCAGTGCCAACAAGATACAGGGGTTGGCCAGGGGCCAGTTGCAGCAGGTTTGGGTGAATCTCGAATTGGCGCAGCGGGTGACTGTTGCGGGTCAGCCGGCGCACCGGGGTAGCGCTGGGCTGCGCCTGGATATTGGCTGAGAGCTGCCGGGCGGCGGCCTCCCAGGCCAGGTCTTCGTTATCGCCCTGGATCAAGCCGAACGAACAGGCAAACGCCAAGCGTCCATCGGAGGCTTCACCCAGCCGGCGGATTTGCGCTGCGAGCCAGTCGGGTGGGGCGCTGCGCAGCAGGCACTGGTGGGCATGCGCGACAATCAGCGGGGTGTTCTGGCTGTCGTCGAGGATCAAGGGGGCGCGGGCAGTGGCCGTTTTGCGAAGCCGGCATTTTCCAGTTGGAAGTATCGGCCGCTGTAGTTGAATCCGCCTTCTTCAGGACTCAGCAGGCGCTTGAGGATCTCGAGGTATTCGCCGATCCGCTCGCTGCGTTGATCGCGGTTCAGCCATTCGCCAAAGGTCTTGTGCAGGCTGCGCTGCTCGCCGTCGGGCAAGTGCAGGCGGACCCGCTTTTCACTGATCGATTGCAGGCTCTGCAATGTGCTTGCGAGCGCGGCTGGTAGCATCACTTGCGGGGGGACGCTGACGGTCAACTGTACATGGCGAGTATGGGCACACAGCGCTGCTGCAACGCCGAGGCTGTCGGCGCAGGGCCCGCCACCTGGAATCCACAGGCCATCCAGGCCTGCGTATTCCACCGCTTGCGCCAGCTGAATCCATTGCCCGGGTGTCGGCGCCGGGCTACAAAGCGGCATCTGCCAGCTGAACTCAAGGGCCATACGGGGCCTGCGCAACAAGAATGATGGAAGGATGGGCCATCATCCCACCGTTGCTTGGGACTGGGTAGAGCGTGGCTGCCAGCCCAGGGCTGGAGCGATCTCCTGGGCGATGATTCGCAGGCGCTGCAGTACCTGGGCCTGGGTGGAGCTTTCGGCCTGGACCACGACGATCAGGTAATCGGCGTAGGGCAGCAGTGAAGGGTCGTTGCGCAGGCTGTGCAACACCTCGTCAGGATGCCCGTGATGGACGTTGAGCAGGTGCAGGTGTTCCTGCAGGTCGCTGGCCTGGTCGATGAGTCCTTCTCGTTGCAGCCGCGGCACGTGTCGTTCGATGTCCACCGCCAACTCGGCCTGGGCGGTGGCCCGATCGGCTGCGGGGAACACAGCACGAACCACGCCGATACGTGGTTTGCTGTTCGGATGGTTCCAGGCATCCAGATAGGCGTCGGCCAAGGGTTTCTGCACGGTCAGCGGATCATGGGTTGCCGTGCCGAGCAGCAAGCCATTGCCCTGGCTTGCTGCATAGCGGGCTCCCCCCACACTGCCATGGGAATGCCAGAGTCGCTTCGCCAGGCCAGGTGCGGGCGGTTGCAAGGTCAGTGGGCTGTCAGTACGCAGTGCCTGGCCATTGAGCAGCGCCTGCAGCTGTTGTTGATCCTCGGCGAAGCGTTGCTGGCGCTGCCCGGCATCACGCTCGAAGGCGCTGAAGCTGTCCAGATTGGCGCCGCCACTGCCCAGCCCCAGTTGGACGCGACCAGCGCTGAGCTGGTCGAGCACACTGGCGTCCTCGGCCAGGCGTATCGGATCTTCGAAAGGTAGGACGGTAACCGCCGTGCCCAGTTCGATGTGGCGGGTGCGCTCGGCGACGGCCGCGAGTGCCAGCAGCGGCGAGGGCAGGCGGCCGAAGCCGTTGCTCAGGTGATGCTGAGCGATCCAGCCACCGTCGAAACCCAGGGCTTCGGCCACGTCGAATTGCTCCAGCAAGTCTTGATAGACCTGCTGCGAATTGTCGCCAAAGGCGTGGGTGAGAAAGCCCAGTTTGAATGGCGGGCGGGGAGTCGCGGCAGTCATGACAGGGACAGCTCCTTGGGCGAGTGAGCAACGGCAGGGCGCCAGCCGAGCGCCGGGGCGATCTCTTCGGCGATGACCTGAAGGGCGCGAATTGCCTCGCGCAGCGGTGTACTGGCGGTCTGCACCTGGACGATCAGGTGATCGTGGTTGCCTAGGCGCGGCCCTGCCTTCAGGCCTTCTGCGATGAGCTGCGCTGAGCCATGCAGTACGCCGAGTCGTTGCAAGGTTTCGTTGAAGTCACCGTCCAGGGGGCCCTGGTAGACTCCGATGCTGTGCTGGCGCTTGAGGTAACTCTGAATGTCCTCGCGCAGGGCATCGCTGTGGGCGAGCGGGAAGACGCCCTGGACCCGGGCGATACGTGGCGGGGTACCGTTGTCGCCGGTCCAGGCCTCGCGATAACGTTGTGCCGCCTCGATCCCGGCTTGCGCCGGGAGGTGCGGGTTGGGGGCCATGATCAGGCCATGGCCCCGCGCAGCGACCATTTCCACCCGTGAAGTCGCTTCCCACAGGCGTCCACCCAGGCCTGGCGTCTGGGGTTGCAGACGCAGCCCCTGGTCATTCAGTGGTCCGTTGCCCAGAGCAGTTTGCAGCCGTTTCAGATTGTTCTCGTAGTCGCGGTGGCGCTGTGCGTGCTCGTGGCCAAAGGCGCTGAAGGTGTCAGGGTCGAAACCGGCGCCCAGGCCCAATTCCAAGCGCCCGTTGCTCAGCAGGTCGAGCACGGCGGCGTCCTCGGCCAGTCTGAGCGCAGGTTCCTGCGGTAGCACGATGATCGCCGTGCCGAGGCCGATGCGTCGGGTGCGTTGGGCGATTGCCGACAGCAGTACCAGCGGCGACGGCAGACGGCCTTGTTCGCTGGCAAAATGATGCTGGGCCACCCAGCCGGTGTCGAAACCCAGTGCTTCGGCAGCCTCGAACAGTTCAATGGTTTCACGGTAGACCCGCGGGTTGTATTCAGGCTGGTACACCCGGCTGAGAAAGCCGAGGGAAAATCCGCCACTCATGGCTGTTTCTCCTGTGAGAGCAAGGGCAGGGCGGCCAGCGCTTGCGCCGCCCCGGAGAGGTCGGAAGACTGCAACTGGCCGTTGAACGGACTGAGGGTCAGATAGCCCCTGGCCAACCACACTGCTTCGTCGTCCTGTTGTGCTGAAGTGGCGGGGGGGCTGTACTGGAAGCTGATGCCGGGCTTGCCGGCGAGCTTGGGGAACAGGGGGGCGAGGTCGTCGGTGTACAGGGGATCGAAGCCTACGTAGCTGCCGATATGGGTCAGGCGCACGCCCTTGATCACACTACCAGCCGGGAAGTTGACGTTGAGGCCGAGTCCTTGCGGCAGCAGCTTGCCGTTGGGCTGGCGATGGCGGTCCAGAGCGTCCACGAGCTCGACAACGTGGGCGGCAACGCGCTGCGGGTCGTTGTCCTTGAGGTCGGTACTCACGGCCAGCGCCGGATAGCCCGCACGCACGGCGAAGCTGGCGGCGTTGAAAGTACCGGATGCAGTGTTGATGGCACCGACGTTGTTGCCGGGGTTTGGCCCGACGATCACCAGGTCCGGCGACGGCATTACCTTTTTCAAACCCATCAGCAGCGCCATCACCGGCGTGCCGCTGATCTCGATCTCCACCCGTTTGCCGGCGCAGGCGTCGCTGCTGCACAGGCCGGTTTCGTGGGTAGTGATGTAGTAACTGTCCGGATAGGCCGGGTCGCTGTCGCGCCCCACGCGGACCTCGCGGCCATAGAGGAAAGCGCCGCCCCGGGCGCTTTGTTCGCTTTGTGGTGCGGCGATCCTTACCTGGTGTCCGGCGACTTTCAAGGCGCTGTAGAGCGCACGGATATTCGGGTGGCTGTAGCCGTCGTCGTTGCTCAGCAAGATGTTCAAGGCGAACGCCGGGCTGGCGGCCATGCCACACAGGGCCAGCACAAGCGCAGGCAGCTTGGTCATGCCGGCACCTGCTCTTTCTGGCTGAAGCGGTTGGCCGGGCGTGGCAGACCGAGGTTTTCCCTCAGGGTGCGGCCTTCGTATTCGTGGCGGAACAGCCCGCGCGCCTGCAGTAGCGGAATCACCTGGTCGACGAAGACGTCGATGGAACCGGGGAAGTACGGGAAGAAGACGTTGAACCCGTCGCAGGCGCGTGCCTGGAACCAGTTTTCAAAGCTGTCAGCGATGTCCTCGGCGGTGCCTATCACCGGGTTGCCACCGGCCAAACGCAGGTACAGCTGGCGGATCGTCAGGTTTTCACGGCGGGCCAGATCCAGCACTTGCTCGCGGCGGCTACCGCGCTGGCCCGCTGGGGTTTCCGGCAGTGGGCCGTCGAGGTCGTGGCCGGACAGGTCGATGTCCTCACCGAGCGTATCGGCCAGCAGGCGCAGGCCGAGCACTGGATCTATCAGCGCCTGGAACTCGTCGAACAGTGCCTGAGCCTGCTCGCGCGTCTGGCCAATGAATGGGGTAACGCCCGGCAGGATCTTGATGTGATCGGGATCACGCCCCAGGGCGGCGGCACGCCCCTTGATGTCCTGGTAGAACGCCTGCGCGGCCGGCAACTGGTGGTGAGCAGCAAAGATTACCTCGGCGACCCTTGCCGCCAAGGCCTTGCCCGACTCCGAAGCACCGGCCTGGACCAGCACCGGGTGGCCCTGGGGAGGGCGCGCCACGTTCAGCGGCCCACGGACCGAGAAATGCTCACCCCGGTGGTTTAGGGTGTGGAGCTTGTCTGGGTCGAAGTACTGGCCGCTGGCTTTGTCGCGGACGAAGGCATCGTCGTCCCAGCTGTCCCACAGACCTTTGACCACATCATGGAACTCTTCCGCGCGCTGGTAGCGGTCGGCGTGCTCGATGTGGGTCTCCCGGCCGAAGTTCCAGGCTTCGTCCGAAACTACCGAAGTCACCAGGTTCCAGGCCGCACGGCCCTTGGACAGATGATCGAGGGAGGCGAACTTGCGGGCGATGTGGTACGGCTCGTTGTAGCTGGTGGTGGCGGTGGCGATCAGACCGATGTTGTCGGTCACCGCGGCCAGGGCGGACATCAGTGTCAGCGGCTCGAAATGTTCACCGCGGGCGGTACGGCTCAGGGCGTCCAGGTGATGGCCCCAGAGCGCGACCACATCGGCGACGAACAGCGCGTCGAACTTGCCGCGCTCGGCACTGCGGGCGATGGCTTTGAAATGGTCGAAATCCAGGCTGGCATCCGCCTGGGCGAGCGGGTGGCGCCAAGCGGCGACATGGTGTCCGCTGTTGGCGAGGAATGCCCCCAGCTTGAGTTGATCGGTGCGACGGCTCATGGAATGCAAGCTCCCGTTTATGGGGTGGAGGCCCCGCCGAGCACACGGCGGGCGGGGCGTCGATCAGAAGTTGTAGGTCAGGCCGGTGTACCAGTAGCCGCCCGTGGTGCCGTAGGGCGAGAAGTTGCCGTACGGGAACGCGCCAGAACTGCTCGGCAGTCCGGTACGCTCTGGGTACTTGTTGAACAGGTTGTTGGCGCCGGCTGTCAGCGTCAGGTCCTTGGTGAGGTGGTAGTCCAGGTTGAGGTCGGTGATCCAGGCGGGTGAAAAGGTGCGGTCGTAGGCTTCAAGCGTGCCGTATTGGGTGTACTCGCCGTAGCGGGTCAGGTTCAGGCTCAGCTCCAGTTGCTTGAAGGTCCAGGTGGCGCCCAGCAGCAGCTTGGATTCAGGCAGGCCGTGCTTGAGGTTGCCCTGGCGTTGGCGGTCATATCCGCCGGTCGGGCCGAGGGCTTGCTGAGCCACCGAGGAGGCATGGATGTCATCAATCTCGGTGGTGTTCCAGTTAAAGCCCAGGGTATAGCGCAGGCCGCCCCAGGCTTTGAGGTCCTGGCGATAGTCGCCCACCAGGTCGATGCCGCGGGTCGTTGTGTCGAGGGCGTTGGTGAAGTAGGTCACCGACTGGTTGGTAGCCAGACCCGCAGCGGCGAGGATCGCCTCGATTTGCGGAGTGCCGCCGAGGTAGCCGGTTTGGGCGATGCGGTCCTTGATCTTGATCTGGTAGGCATCGAGGGTGACCGAGGTGTTGTCGCTCGGTTGCAGGGTCAGGCCGACACTGATGTTGGTGGACTTCTCCGGCTTCAGGGTGGTAGCGCCCAGAGCCTTGGCCACGGCCGAGTCGACGGCGACGTTGCGGTAATCGATCAGGTTGCCGTTGACGTTGCTCTGGGAGGTGGAGCTGTAGATCTGCTGGGCCAGGGATGGGGCGCGGAAGCCGGTGCTGAAGGTGCCGCGCGCGGCCAGGATCGGGGTCAATTGGTAGCGGGTGGAGATCTTGCCGTTTGTGGTGGTGCCGGAGCCGTCGTTGTAATGCTCGTAGCGGCCGGCGAGGTCCACATGCCATTGGTCTGTCAGGTCCTGGCCGACCTCGGCGTAGGCGCCCAGGCTGGTGCGACCTTTCTCGGCCGCGTCTTCAGGGGTGGTACCGGCTCCGGAGATGGTGCCCGGTGCAATCGGATTGCCGCTGGCGCCCGTGGTGAACGGCCCGCTTGCGTAGGAGGCATAGTCACCTTTGCCGATCTTGTAGTTCTCGTAGCGCTGTTCCAGACCCCAGGAAATCTGCGTGGGCCTGGCCAGGCCAAGGTCGAAGGCGCGGGTCAGGTCGAGGTTGTTGGTCCACTGGCTGAACGTCTTCACACCGGTGTCCACCGAGGTCGGCGAGTCGGCGCCGTAGCTCAGGTTGTAGGTATGGCGCAGGGTGGCCTCGGCGTGGTCCTGGCCGTAGGTGCTGGACAGGTCGTAGTCCCAGCCAAGCGCCGTGCCCTTGCCCCCGAAGGCGACCTGGAAGTCGTTTTCGATGAAGCGTAGGGTGTCTTCCACGCCTTCCGGGAAGGGCGTAGCGATGCCGTCGAAGCTGGCAGGCTGGTGGAACGCGAGCGGTTTTTCTGAGTTGCGCCGGGTGTAGGTCGAGAAGGAATACAGGCTCAGTGCATCGTTGATCGGCAGTTCGGCGTTGTAGCCGAGGCTGAAATTGCGCGCCTCTGGCAAACCGGTGCCGTAGTAGGTGTGCTGCAGGCTGGTGTTACCGGCACTGTCGGTGTACGGCGCGTTGTCGGAGCGATCGGAGATCTTCTGTTTCTTCACGTCCAGGGCAAGGTTGATGAAGCCGTCGTTGGGCAGGGCGAGGCCGACATTGCCGGTCTGGCGCACGGTCTCGCCGTCGCCGTTCTCGTAGTTCTGGCCATAGGTGGTGGAGACGCTGCCGCCGTTGTCGGTCTGCTTCAGCACGATGTTGACCACGCCGCCGATGGCATCTGAGCCGTACTGGGCCGAAGCGCCGTCGCGCAGCACTTCGACATGATCCACCAGGGCGGTGGGGATCATGTCCAGGTCGACCGGTTGCGAACCGGAGTTGAGGTAAGTGCCGTTGTTGAGCAGGGCACTGTTGTGCCGGCGCTTGCCGTTCACCAAGACCAGCACCTGGTCGCCATTGAGTCCGCGCAGGCTGATCGGGCGTACCACCGACGTGGAGCCGAAGCCGGATGAGGCAGGTTGGTTGAGCGATGGCAGTACTCTGCTCAAGGCCCTCGTCAGGTCGCCCTGGCCGGTGGCGAGCAGTTGCTTGGAGGAAATCACATCGACAGGGGCAGGGCTCTCGGCGAGGGTACGCGCCTGGCCGCGGTTACCGACGACCACCACCGTGTCCAGTGGGTTGTCGGCGGCAAGCAGCGGGGCCGCTTCACCGAGGGCAAGGAACAGCAGGCTATAGGCGAAGATTTTGTGGGGCGGACGCGAGGCGCCACGGATCGAGGAACGCATTAAGGGCTTACTCCGATGAGGTCAGTGAGGGCGGCTTGTTGGGGCAAGCTCTGGTGACAGGACAGGAGCAAGGGCTGTGCCAGATGGGAAAATACTTTTAAAACAGCGACTTGTAGGGTGTTGAGGCTGTAGGTTGGTGATTTTTCAGCGGTAGCGAGAGCAGGGTGTTGGTTTTTCTACACTCTGGCAGAGGGTGTTAGTTCCGGCGTCATTGCTGGCAAGCCAGTGGCCATGAGATGGATGTCGCTCAGGCCCACGTCTGCACAGGCTTGAGAGCGATGGCAGGTGGGTAGGTCGGCCAGGATTTGGCTAGTGGCACATCACTTGCTCAGCCACCGTGACCACCCCCTTCTGATTTCCAAGGATTTTCGCTTATGCCGTTCCCAGGTCCCCGCAATGCCCTCACCGACATCCCAGGCCTGACCGTTGGCCACGCCACCGATACCCAGGTCGACACCGGCGTCACGGTGATCCGCACCGATGCTGTGTGGACGGCCAGTGTCGACATCCGCGGCGGCGGTCCCGGCGGGCGCGAGTCGGCGGCGCTGGAGCCGGAGAACATGGTCGGTCAGTTGCACGCCTTGGTATTTGCTGGCGGCTCGGTGTTCGGCCTGGGCGCGGCGGATGCGGTAGCCGCGGCACTCTCCGTCGAAGGCATCGGCCTGCACCTGAAAGCCGGTGCCCCGGCCATCCCCATCGTGCCATCTGCCGTGCTGCATGATCTTGCCAACGGCGGAAACAAACAGTGGGGCTTAGAGCCACCGTACCGGCGCCTCGGTTTCGAAGCGCTGGCCAACGCTGGGCTGCACGTCGCCCAGGGCGCGGTCGGTGCCGGCCGTGGCGCCATGGCGGGTGTATTGAAAGGCGGTTTGGGCAGCGCTTCGCTAGACCTGGGCAATGGCCTGATGGTTGCCGCGCTGGTGGTTGCCAACCCCATCGGTTCGGTGTACATGCCCGATGGCAAGACCTTCTGGGCCTGGCCCTGGGAGATTGCTGGCGAATTCGGCGGCGCGCGGCCGCAGGGTGATCAGGATTGCAGTGACCCGATCCCCGAACTGTCGCGGCTGGACTCCATGGGGCGCCTGCAAGCAGGCGCCAACACCACCCTGGTAGTGGTTGCCAGCACCGCCAAGCTGAACACCGCTGAGTGCAAGCGGGTGGCGATCATGGCGCAGGATGGCATCGCCCGGGCAGTGCGTCCGGCACACCTGCCGTTCGACGGCGATACCGTGTTCGCGTTGGCCTCCGGTGCGGTGGAGCTGGGCAGCGGTGCCGGGCGCCAGGTGCAGATCGGCAGCATCGGCTCCGCGGCAGCGGACTGCGTGGCCCGGGCCATTGCCCGTGGCGTGCACGCCGCCCGCCACTGAGTATCAGCGGCTGTAGGCGAGCCCCTGCTCGACCCGCTGCCTGGCCTGGCACGCCAGGTCCGGTAGGTGCAGGGCGCTGTACACCCGTTCGAGACTGCGGTTGGTCGGTACGTCCAGTGGGTCATAGCGGCGACGCAATTCCAGCGTCTGCTGCGCCACCTCCCAGTCGCCCGCCCGCAACCGAGCATCCAGTTCGATCTGTGCAAACAGATCGCGCTGGGCGTGGCTGCCGCCGATTTCGTTGAGGCGCGGCAGGCTGCTGGCCAGCAGCCGCGCAGACCGTGAGTAATCGCCACGGGCGTGGCTCAGCAGGGCTTCTGCCACCGGCAGGGTCACCTCGGCCCACACCGCGCGGCTGAACGTGGGGGCCTCGCGGCTACGCTGGAGCAGGGCTTGGAACAACTGCTCGGCCTGCGGTTGCCCGGCGCGGGCCAGCCCATAGAGGTATTGCAGGCTAAGGAACGGCTGCACGGTATCGCCGTGGCGCTTTTGTAGGTAGGGCGCCAGTGCCTCCCAGCGCGGACCCACATCGATCCCCGCCAGCTCCAGCCGTACAAGCAGCGACACCGCGCCCACCTGGTCCTGGGAGTACTCCGGCAGAATCCCCCACACATGCTGGTCGTAGATCGCCAGCACCCGCTTTTCTTCGCCCCGCGCCAAGTAGAACAGCGCCAGATGCCACCAGTTGTGGGTATACATGAACGAATTCAAACCCTTCCAGTGGCCGCTGACGCTTTCCAGAAACGCGATGCCTTCCTCGATCCGGCCTTGGGTGAGCATCACGTGGGCCAGCGCATGCTGAGCCCAGGGTTCGTCGGCCTGAATCGCCAGCGCCCGGCGGGCGCTGGCCTCGGCCTCTTCGAGCAGGTGGCATTGCTCGTAGGCGAAGGCCAGCATGGCGTGGCTTTGGGCAATATCCGGCGCAGCCTGCACCGCCTGCAGCGCGATGCGCAGCAGCGCCGGCCAGTTGCCACGGTTGAACTCCACGTACTGATTGAGCTTGGCGGCGAACAGGTCACGGGGGTACTGCTGCAGTAGGCGTCCGCTCAAGGTCAGCACCTGGTCCAGGTCTTCGCCTATCCAGGCCTGGAGCAGTGCCAGATAAAGCGTCGCCCTGGGGTGCGCCGACCTGACTGCGCTGGCTCGCTGCCGGTATTTTTCGGCCAACCCCGGCCCTTCGGGCGACTCGCTGAACATCAGCAGAATTCCTGCTAGCGCGTTGCTCAGGGCCGAGTCAGGATGCTGGTCGGCACAGCCGAGAATGGCCTCGGCCCGAGGGTGATAGCCGATAAAGCCAGAGACGAAGTCATTCAGCCCCTGACGGGCTTCCAGATCGTTAGTGTCGAGCGGGTTGCCCAGATAGTCGAGTGACATAGTGTTCCTGTCTGCCAGTGATGGCGTGTGGATGGGGATGTGCGGCCATTCCCGCAAGGTGGCCAGGAGTGGAGCAAAGCCTGTGCCAGGGCCGAGAAGGCTGGCGGCCAAGATGAACATGGCTGCCGGGCTGCTGCTTTTTCCACACTCCACAGGGTCGGTTGTGGCTTTTTCACCAGCCGCCGGATGCTTGGCCCCAGGCTGGGCCTGCATTTACGGTGGCCGAACCGGGTGGCATAGCGCTTGCAAAATCGCTGGCAAAGAGGCCTGCGGGCCTCGTTGGACCATTGCCAAGGAGTCACCATGCCCGGTCATCTTCATCGCTACCCGCGTCACGCTCTGAAAAGGCTGGGGCTCGCCATGCTCACCTGCGCCGCGCTGTTCGGCAGTCACGCTTACGCCGAACCGAAAGATGGCGGCGTCCTCAGTCTGGTCGCCCAGCCAGAACCGCCGTCGCTGATGCACGGCGTGGTCACCCATGTGTCTACCCAATACGTCAGTGGCAAGGTGCTGCAGGGGCTGCTGACCTTCGACACAGACCTCAAGCCGCAGCCGGTGCTGGCCAAGCGTTGGACAGTCTCGCCGGACGGTCTGACCTACACCTTTGATCTGCAACCCGGCGTCACCTGGCACGATGGCGAACCCCTCACCGAACAGGATGTGGCTTGCAGCTTGGCCAACTGGCCAGCGGCGCCTTGCTGGTAGAGGTGGTCTATTCGTGGCCCGGCATTGGCCGGCTGATGTACGACGCGCTGGCTCAACGCGATTACGGCGTGCTGATGGGCGGGTTTCTGCTGATTTCGGTGCTGGTAGTGGGTTTCAATCTGCTGACGGACCTGGCCTGCCGGCTACTGGATCCTCGCATCGGCGTGGCAGGGCAGCAACCATGATCGCGTCTACCGTGTGGCAACGTTTCCTTGCCCAACGCTCGGCGGTGGTCGGCGCATCGTGGTTGTTGCTGTTGAGTGCGCTGGCGCTGGCCGCGCCCTGGATCACGTCGGGCTCGCCCTGGGAGATGGCCGCGCAGCCGATGCTTGGACCCTTGCAGGAGCCCGGCCACTGGCTGGGCACCGATCTGCTGGGCCGCGATCTGTTCAGCGGCCTGCTGTATGGCGCCCGGGTCTCCCTGGCAGTCGCCGCCTTGGCGAGCCTGGCGACGCTGCTGGTGGGCTTGGTGGTGGGGGCCATCGCCGGCTACTTCGGCGGTTGGCTGGACGGCGTCCTGATGCGTCTCGCCGAGTTCTTCCAGATCATTCCGCAATTGGTCTTGGCAGTGATTCTGGTCGCCATCCTCGAACCCTCGCTGGGCTCGATCGTCCTGGCCATCTCGCTGGTGGCCTGGCCTGCCGTGGCGCGCCTGGTGCGCGCCGAGTTCCTCAGCTTGCGCCAACGCGAATTCGTGCTGGCGGCGCGGGTACTGGGACAGTCGCCGCTGGCCATTGTCTTCGAGCAAATCCTGCCCAACGCCCTGGCGCCGCTGCTGGTGACCCTGACGTTCGTCACAGCCACAGCCATCCTCACCGAGGCAGCCCTGGCGTTTCTCGGCCTGGGAGATCCGGAAGCCATGAGCTGGGGTTACATGATCAATGCCTCGCGCGGCCTGCTTCGTGAAGCCTGGTGGATGAGCCTGCTGCCCGGCTTGGCGATTCTGTTTTGTGTGCTGGCGGTCAACCGCGTTGGTGAGGGTCTGCGGGTAGCTTTCGAACCGGCCCGCCGCTCAGGAGAGTCCTTATGAACTCACCGATCCTATTGAATATTGAACACCTGCGCATCGCACTGCCGGACGGTGCCGACCGCAGCCATGCGCTGGATGATTTGTCACTGCACTTGGCGCAGGGTGAATGCCTGTGTGTGGTGGGCGAGTCCGGCTCGGGCAAGTCCATGTTGGCCAAGGCGCTGTTGCGCCTGTTGCCGAACGGCCCCCGGGTAGAGGGCGGATGTATCCGCTATCGCGGCGCCGAGCTTGCCGACCTCGATGAAGAAACCCTGCGCCAGCTGCGCGGACGGGATATCAGCATGGTGTTTCAAGAACCCATGAGCGCGCTCAACCCGCTGCTCAGTGTAGGCCGGCAGATCGATGAGACCCTGCAAGCCCATGGTGTGCAGGACAAAGTGGCAAGACGACGGCGGATCATCGAACTGCTTGGCTACGTGGGCCTGCCAGACCCCGAGCGGCTGCGTCACTCGCTACCGTTCGAGCTGTCCGGCGGCCAGCGTCAGCGGGTAGTAATCGCCATGGCACTGGCGTTCGACCCTGCGCTGCTGATTGCCGACGAACCCACCTCGGCGCTGGATGTCACCACCCAGGCGCAGATTCTTGCACTGTTGCGCCGCATCCAGCGGGAAAAGGGTATGGCCATGCTTTTCATCACCCACGACTTCGGCGTTGTGCAGGCCATTGCAGACCGTGTGCTGGTGCTGGAGAAAGGCCATGTGGTGGAGCAGGGTAGCGCTGCGCAGGTGCTCCAGGCCCCCGCGAAGCCTATACCCGGCGACTGATCGCAGCGGTCAGCGCCAACGCTCTGCACCCACGCCCGGCCTTGAACGACAGCAATCCGGTGTTGCAGGCGCGGGCGCTGGAGAAGCGCTTCAGTCGTCGGGCCGGATGGTGGCAGCGGCGCAGCACCCAGGCGCTGGATGGCGTCGATCTGCAACTGGCCCAAGGCGAAACCCTTGGCATTGTCGGCGAGTCCGGTTCGGGCAAGTCCACCTTGGGCCGTGCGCTGGTGCGACTGTTGTCGGTCGACAGCGGCAGCATCGAGTGGCAGGGCCGTGAAGTATCCAGCGTGTCCCAGGCACGACTGCGAGCCTTGCGTGGCGATGTGCAGATGATTTTCCAGGACCCGTTCGCTTCGCTGAACCCACGCCAGCGTGTCGACACCATCCTCATGACCGGGCCGCTGGCGCGAGGTGCGAGCCGCGAGCAGGCCGCAGCAGGTGCGCGGGAGGTGCTGGAGCTGGTCGGATTGCCGGTTGCAGCGCTTGAGCGTTTCCCCCACGAGTTCTCCGGCGGCCAGCGCCAGCGCATTGGTATTGCCCGTGCGCTGGCCCTGGAGCCAAAGATTCTCATCGCCGATGAGTGCGTATCGGCGCTGGATGCGCTGATCCAGGTACAGATTCTCGAGTTGCTCGAAGCGTTACAGCGTCGCCTGAAGCTGAGCATCGTGTTCATCACCCACGACCTGCGGGTAGCAGCGCGGCTGTGCGACCGCATCGCGGTCATGCATAACGGTCGTGTCGTAGAGCAGGGCGAGGCGGCAGCCGTTCTCGGTCGACCCCAGCACCCTTACACACGGACGTTGGTAAGTGGCCTAGGTTGCGGTCCTAGGCCACAGGCGCTGGCGGAGGTAGCGCCATGAGCCGCCGCACGATGAGCCTGAACGCTTTTCTCATGGCTACCGGTCATCACGTCGCTGGCTGGCGGCATCCCGACGCACAGGCCGATGGCGGGCTGGATTTCACCCACTACCGACAACTGGCCCAGACTGCCGAGCGTGGTTGTTTCGATGCGCTGTTTCTCTCCGACACCCTGGCGATGCTACCGGGCGACATGAAGGCATTGAGCCGAATGTCGCGTACCGAGCACTTCGAACCGTTGACCCTGCTGGGCGCGCTGGCGGCAGTGACCGAACGTATAGGGCTGGTGGCGACGGTGACCACCTCCTACAACAGCGTCGATACTCTGGCCCAGGCGTTTACCTCGCTGGAGCGTCTGAGTGGCGGGCGCAGTGGTTGGAATCTGGTGACCTCGAGCAATGCCGAAGAAGCGTTCAATTTCGGTCGCGTGGCGCATCTCGAGCACGCCCACCGCTATGTCCGCGCGCGCGGCTTTCTGGATCGGGTTCGTGCCCGCTGGGCGGAAAGTGACGTGGCACCTGTGCAGGTTCTGGCAGGGGCATCCAGTGCCGGCTGTGAGCTGGCCGCCGCCCATGCAGAAGTAGTTTTCACCGCCCAGCCGGAACTGGCCGGGGCGCAGCAGTTCTATCGCCAACTCAAGGGCCTCATGCCTGGGTACGGACGTGATCCCGAGCAACTGAAGATCATGCCAGGCGTGTTGCCCATTGTTGCTGACAGCGCGGAAGAAGCACAGGCGCTATTCGAGCAGCTACAGACGCTGGTGCAGCCGCAGGTCGGCTTGTCGCTGCTGGCGGATATTGCCGGTGGCACCGACCTCAGCGCCCATCCACTCGACGGCCCATTGCCCGAGCTGCCTGCGACCAATTCCGGAGTCAGCCGGCGTGATCTTCTGATCAGCGTAGCCCGCCGGGAGGGCTTGAGCATTCGCCAGCTTTACCTGCGCATGGCGGCAGCGCGCGGTCATTTGGTAGTCGTGGGGGACGCCGGGCAAGTCGCCGATGTGTTGGAGCAGTGGTTCGTCGAGGGGGCGGCGGATGGCTTCAACGTGATGCCTGCTTACCTGCCCGGCGGGCTCGAGGCCTTCGTCGACAAGGCCGTGCCTGAATTACAGCGGCGCGGCGTGTTTCGTCGCGGTTATCAGGGACGAACCTTACGTGATCATCTGGGCCTTTCGCGGCCTATCCATCCCCATTTTCAACAGGAGCACGTCACCCATGGCTGATTTTTCGAACCTGCCGCAGGTCCGCGGTGAACCGCTGGAGGTCCGCCCGGGACGACGCCTGAGCGTGGCGCACCAGCCTGGTGGTGACACGGTCGTGTTCTTCGGCCACGGCGCCGGCGGCAACAAGGACCAATGGCGTGAGCTGTGGCGTGACCTGGGCGAGCAGGGGCATACCCTGGTGGCTTGGGATCTACTCGGGCATGGCGCCAGCGACAAGCCTCGCAAGGCGCGTGCCTATGCCTGGGATGAACTGGTGGAGGACGAACTGGAAATCCTTCGCCGGTATGCCGGTCGGCGCAACGTTATCGTTGCCCATTCGTTCGGTACCGGCCTGGCCTTGAGCGCCTTGTTGTCCGGCCGCGCAGTCAAGGTCGATGCGGCACTGTTACTCGGCAGCCGTTTGCACCGGCCGCTCAAGGGTAACGGCTTGTTGAACCTACCGGCATGGGTGCTGGAGTTGATGCGCTCGCGGTTGTCCCGGGGCTTTCGCGAGCAGGCCTGGCACCCTGAGGCTGACCCGGCCCTGGTGGACTATGAAGAAGCGCTGACGCTGAACAACCCACTGCATGTGTTCAAGGCGTTGTTTGGCCATGCGCGTTGGCCGGATCCGCAGGCGCTGGCGGGCCTGGACGTGCCGATTTCGGTGCTGGCGGGGGACCGCGATGGCCTGACCCCGGCGAGCGGAGGCGTGGCGCTGGCCCAGCAATTGCCCAGGGCGCAGTTCCGGCTGCTGGAGCGGTGCGGGCACCAGTTGATGCTGGAGAAGCCAGCTGAGGTGTTGGATGCGTTCAACCAATTGGTGACAGCACTGCCGGCACGTCCCACTGAAGCTGACCGGTATTTGTGCAGTTCGTCAGCTTGCTGAAACGGTTATTTTCTAATGCTTTTTTAATATTTCTGGCTATAAGGCCGCGCCAGTAGAGTGCAGCCTCAAGCCATCAGATGTAGACACCGGGACGTATTTGCCATGAGCGGTTCTCAGGGACAGCCGAACCCCATCTTGACCTTGCCTCAGGGTGACAAGGATCCGTTGTCGATCCGTGCCAAAGCGTTGGTTTTCGCCGATCCGCGCTCACGCCAGTTGCTCGATTACCTGCAACGGGTCGGCCCCAGCGACGTACCGGTGCTGATCAACGGCGAGACCGGTACCGGAAAGGAGCTGGTTGCCAGGTACATCCACGCCGCCAGCGGCCGCAAAGGTGCTTTTGTCGCGGTCAACTGCGGCGCCGTCAGTGAGAACCTCGCCGAGAGTGAATTCTTTGGTCATGAGGCCGGTTCGTTTTCTGGGGCGGTCGGTCGGCGTGCCGGCTGGTTCGAGGAAGCCGACGGCGGCACGCTGTTTCTCGATGAGATCGGCGATCTGCCGTTGCCACTGCAGGTGAAATTGTTGCGGGTGTTGCAGGAACAGGAAGTGGTGCGGGTAGGTTCGCGCAAGGCGGTGAAGATCGACATCCGCCTGGTGACTGCCACCAACGTCAACCTGGAGCAGGCCGTGGAAGCGGGCAACTTCCGCCTCGATCTGTTCTATCGGATCAACGTCGCTCAAGTGGAGGTGTTGCCGCTGCGCGAGCGGCCTCTGGATGTGCTGCCGTTAGTGGAGCATTTTCGCAAGCTGTACAGCGCCCGCTTGCGGATCAACGAGCCGATGCTTTCTGAATCCGCCACCCAGGCGCTGTTGGATTATCCGTGGCCGGGGAATATTCGCGAGCTGGAGAACGTGGTGCACCTGGCCTTGCTGGTCGCGGGCGACAAGCCGATCCTGCCAAAGCACCTCAAGTTCTCTGCGGGATTGAGCGCCTTGCAGGCAGGAACCTCCGGTACGCAGAAGCTGCCCCAGGAGGGAATCCGCGAGCAGTTGCTGCGGTTGTTCGACACCCCGGGTGATTCGCTGCTGCACGACATAGAAGACCTGATCGTGCGCGAGGCGTTCGCTCACTGCAACTTCAACCAGTTACGCACGGCGCAATTGCTCGGGATCACCCGCAATGCCATGCGGACCTTGCTGGTCAACCACGGGATGCTGAAGGGGCGGGGTTGAAGGTCGGCCTTGTCCAAGGCTCACGAGTTCCACACTTTCCCTTGTGACAATACTGGGCACACTTAATTACATGTGTATGGACCGGACACATGGTGGACAGGTGTGCGGGGTAAAATATTTTTAGGTCTTGAATAAGTTATAATTATATAACTTAACTAGTTGTTTCGGTGTAATTAAATTATTTAGAGGTTTTTTGTCTAAAGGTTAATGTGGCTGTATTCAAATACGTACGGCGGAATAACAATGCCATTGGACATTCGGGGGCGATTACCTGTGGGGGCTGCGGCTTCTTCGGCGAGCACTAGCCTTCAGCATTACCTTGAGTTTTATTTGGGAGGTGTACCCACATTCAGCCCTGAAGTGCTGGTGCAGGCCGCTCGTGATCAGGAGGCGCTGGGCTTCGACAGCAGCTTGTTCCCGCAGCGCGCCACAGGTCCGGCAGTGTGGCCAATAGTTGGCTGGGCGCTGGCGGCAACCCATCGCCTGCGGGTAGTGGCAGCCCATCGTGTGGGGCTTGAGCGGCCCACGGTGGCGGCTCGTACCTTGGCAACCCTGGATAGGCTGTCGGATGGCCGGGTCAATATCCATTTCCTGCAGGGGCGTGATGAGACCGACCTGCAGCGCGATGGCGTATTCCTTGACAAGGCGCAGCGTTACGCCAGTTCCGCCGAATACCTTGAGGTATTTCTCGCCGAACTCAGTCGCCAGGAGCCTTTCGATTACCAAGGCAGTTACTACCAGGTGCAGGGCGCACACTCGGATGTGCTGCCGGTGCAACGGCCCTGGCCGCCGCTGTCGATCCCCGGCACCTCAGACGCCGGCATCGAGTTGGCAGCGCGTTTCGCCGATATCTACAGCGTCCCGATCGCCACCCTCGATACCGCCCGCCGTGCCATAGAGCGGATCGAGCCGCTGGCTCGAGCCCGTGGCCGCAGGCTGCGCTATTGGGGCGATGCCAACATCATCATCGCGTCCACCGATGAGCTGGCCTGGGATATCGCTCGGCGACTGGCCGACGAAATCGCCCTGCGCCAGACGCGCGAGCCGCTGCAGGATCACGCAAATGCACGCGCCGCTCTACAGGGGCTGGGCGAGGCGGCGCTGCACAGCGGCGTCTGGTACCCGCGTCTGAATGCCCTGACCGGGCACGGTTATACCCTGGTCGGATCACCGCACACCCTGGCCGAGCACTTGCTGAGCTTCTACCGCCTTGGTGTAGGCATTCTCACCCTGGGTGGCATCGGCAACCGCTACGACGCCACCGGGCGCAGCCAGGACCTTGAGCAGGATCTGGTACTGCTGCGGGAGTTGATCGAACGCCTGCATGTGGGTGCCGAACGCATCGACGCTGAGGTCGCTGCAACCGCCAACGGTACCTTTTGACAGCCTTTCCCGAGCAGGCGGATGCATGCATCCGTCAAGGAGACTCCATGCCTATCGAAATCCGCGGACGGATACCTTTCAACGGCAAGCAGCCGCTGAGCGACACCCCGGCGGGCCGTTATGCGTCCTTCTTCGTCCAGCGCAGTCCGCGTGCTGGCGCCGACGCTTCAGTGATCATCCGCGCTGCGCGCGAACAGGAGGCATTGGGCTATGACAGCAGCCTCATCCCGCAGAACAGCCTGCGTGCAGACGTCTGGACCTGCTGCGGCTGGGCACTGACGGCGACCCGGCGGTTGAACCTGGTGGCGGCGCACCGCATCGGCTGGCAGCAGCCGACCCTCGCGGCGCGGACCCTGGCGACCCTTGATCAGCTGTCTGGGGGCCGCCAGCAAGTGCACATACTCCAAGGGCGAACCGACGAGGACATGCGCCGTGACGGTGATTTTCTCGACAAGGCCGAGCGCTACGCGCGCTCGGAGGAGTACCTGGAGATCTTCAAGCGCACCCTGGTCGCAGAGCAGCCGTTCGACTTCTCGGGCCGCTATTACCAGGTGCGTGACGCCTACTCAACGGTACGCCCGACGCGCTTACCGACCTTGCATTTCCCGGGGGGATCGGACGCCGGCCTTGATTTGGCGGCGCGGCATGCCGACGTCTGGGCGGTTGCCGGCCATACCCCCGAGCAAGCCCGCATGGGCATCGAACGCGTCAGCAGGCTCGCTCTTGAACGCCATGGTCGTGAGTTGCAACGCTTCTGGGTCGGGGCCTTTAACCTGATTCTCGGGCGTAGTGACGAGCTGGCCTGGGCCAAGGCCGAGGCCATCACCCAAGAGGTAGAGGCATTCATCGCCGCAGGCCACGCGCCGCAACCTCTGCTCTCCAGCGCTGGCGAGCCGCAAACCGACAGCGGTGCGCTGTATACCCGCCTGGGCCGCCTCAGTGGCCACGGACCCTCCCTGGTGGGCAGTCCCGCGACGGTGGCAGCCCACGTGTTGGCTTTCTACCGCGCCGGGGTGACGTGTTTCACCCTGGGTGGGCTTTGCGAATACCACAGCTACGATGGCAGCGACCTGATCGGTCATGAAGACCGTGAACTGCTGGCCGAAGTCATTGCCCTGATCCGTCGGGGCGTCGCCGATGAGGACCGACGTCGGGCCTCCAACGAACCACAACGGGAGCGCGTATGAGCCAGTCCGCCGACCAACTGTTTTTCTCCATCTGCCCGGTATTCGTCGTTTCGCACGTCTCGCATCGGCTTGGCCTGCTCGAGGAGGAGCTGTATGCCGTGGGCGAGCGCGCCCTCGGCTTGGAGCAGCACCCCAGTGGTTTGGGCGCGCTTATTCACTCGCGCCATAGCGCGCGCTACCAAGTGCGCGACGGGGGCAACGTGCCGGCGATTTCCGCCCGCGCCGACCACAGCGAAACTGTGTTACTGGGCACCACCGACATCAACCAAGGCGGGCAGATCGTGGTGCGTGCCGAGGCGCCGCTGTGGCGCCTTGAGGACCTGCGTGGCAAGCGCATCGGGGTTTCCCATAGCCTTGATGAGCAGCGCGTCGACTGGTGGCGCGCTAACTCCCTGCGCAGCATCCACATCGCCTTGCGCCATAGCGGTCTGGAGTCATCGCAAGTGCATCTGGTGGATGTGCCCCATGCTCCCGGTAATGGGCCTTGGCGCGGCTCCGATGGTTCGCAGAGCAAAGAGCAGCGCACCCTGAATCTGCCATTTACCCCCGAACTCACGGCCCTTGAGGAGGGTCGGGTGGATGCCATCTACACCACACAGGGGAGGGCCGAGATCTACGAGCGCACCGGTCGTTTCAAGGTATTGGCCGACCTTTCGCGGCTGCCAGACTGGGTGGCCCGCATTGCTACTACGCCTTACACCCTGGTGGCTTCGAAGGCCCTGGTAGAAGAGCGTCCGCAAGTGGCAGTCGCTTGGCTGCGCGCTAATATCCGTGCCGCCCAATGGGTCGGTGAACATGCTCGTGAGGCGGCGGAAATCTTCCACAAGGCCACCTACGATGCCACAGTAGAAGACGTTCTGCGGGTCATCGAAGGGGTCGATTTCACACCCTCGCTGGCGCCACGCAACCTGGCCGGCCTGACCATCGGTAAGAACTGGCTGCGCGACAATGGCTTCATCCGCAACGATTTTGCCATCGAAGATTGGGCTCGGCCGGAATTCCTCTCCCAGGCCTGGGCCAGTTTGCAAGCAACACAGCAGCAGGGGGTCGCATGAGCCTCGAACTGCGTGGACGCCTCGGCATGGGTCGGACCCGCGCCGTAGCGAGCAAACCTTTGGCGGTGTTCGCCCGGCAAGGGAGTCCGCAGCCCTACGAGCTGGACCCGGCTGGTCTCGCAGAGCTGGCTCAGCGACATGAGGCCGACGGCCTGGACGCCATGCTGATCGCACAAAACGGATCCAGTGCCGACGTCTGGAGCCTCGCGGCCTGGAGTTTGGCTGCGACCCGGAGGATCGCAGCGGTGCTGTCGCATAGGCCTGGGCTACAGGCGCCAACCCTGGCTGCGCGAGCTTTCGCCTCACTTGACCAGTTGTCTGGCGGGCGGGTGTCCATGCATGTGATTCAGGGGTCGCAGGACGCCGAGCAGCGGCGCGACGGCGACCTGCTGGCGAAGGCGGACCGTTACCGGCGCAGCGGTGAGTACCTGGAGGTATTCAAGCTCAGCCTGACTGCCAGCGAGCCTTTCGACTATGACGGCGAGTTCTACCAGGTACGCCAGGGATTCTCGCAGATCAAGCCGATGCAGCAGCCTTTACCCTTCATCTCCGCAGCGGGTGCTTCGGAGGAGGGCATCGCCTTTGCTGCGCGCCATGTCGACGGCTATGCGCTCTTCCCCGAGCCGCTGGACGCCACCGCCCAGTTGTTGCGTCGGGTGCGTGAGGCGGCGGCCGGACACGGCAGGAACCTTCGCTTCTGGCGCGATGCTAATTTCGTGCTGGCCGAGACCGACGACCAAGCGCGGCAGAAAGTCGAAGCATTGGCCCGCGATCTGGCGGCGCAAGGCGCAGCAAAGGTTTCTGGGCAGCCGGAGAGCGAGGGTCTGCGTCGCTTGCACCGCGCGGCTGAGAAGGGTCATTGGCATGACCGAGCGCTTTACACCGGACTGCTGCCCTATGGCGTAGGCGGCCCGCCCTTCGTCGGTAGCCCGGAAACCGTGGCTGCGGCAGTGCTGGACTACTACGACCTGGGTATCGAGCTGTTTTCGGTCGGCTTCGACGGCGATTCAGAGGCGGATCGAGGCCTTGCAACAGAGCTGCTGCAACGCATCCGACAAGGCGCCCTGGAACGCGACCGCACGCGTGCGGCGCACACGGCGGAGGTACTGTGACGGACAGCCTACTGCTTGGTCGCCGTTTGCGGATGCTATCAGCGCCCAGGGACTGGCGCTGGCGACCAGGTCTCGGGGCCTGGGTGCTGCTGGCCGCGCTGGTATTTTACGGTAGCCCGCTCCTCAGCCTGCTGGTAGCCAGCCTGCGCAGCGCCCCCCTTGGCCAGGCCGGGCAGTGGACGCTGGCTGCCTGGGTTGCGGTCGTCAACGATGCCCGGCTGGTCGAAGCAGCGTTCAATTCGCTTGCCCTGTCGCTGCTCAACCTGCTGGTCGCGCTTCCGGTGGCTGCGGTACTTACGGTACTGGCGGTACGCAGCGACCTGCCAGGTCGGAAGGCGATCACGCCGTTGATGCTAGTGATGTTCTCGCTGCCCTCGCTGTTCTACGCACTGGGTTTCGAGCTGCTCGCGAATCCTTACACTGGCCTGCTCAACAGCCTGCTGACGCCTGGGTTGCTGAACATCGAATCGTTTACCGGAATGGCGCTCGTCAACGGCTTTCGTTGCATCGCTTTCACCTATCTGTTCCTCCTGGGACCGGTCCGTGCCATGGCCGCCGAACAGGAGGAGGCTTCACGCGTCAGCGGCCGTGGCGCCTTGTACAGTTTCTGGCGGATCGGGCTGCCTGGCTTGACACCGGCGCTGGCCGGCGCCGCCATCTTTGCCTTCCTCGGCGGCCTTGAGGTGTTCGACCTGGCGCTGATCATCGGTGTGCCTGCTGGCATCCCGGTGTTGGCGGTGGAGCTGTTCGACTGGCTGAATGCCCCCCTGCCACGCTATGGCGAGGCGGCCGTGGTCGCCTTGGGCATGGTCCTGGTGCTGAGCATAGGGTTATGGGCGCAAGCGCGATTGGTGGGGCGCCGCAGCTTCGTCAGTGTCGGCGCCAAGGCCGCCGCGCCGCGCACCCTGGCCTTGGGCCGGTGGCGTTGGCCATTGGCGCTGGCGGTCTGGGGCTATTTGGCAGTGGCCCAACTGATGCCGATGCTGTCGCTGCTGGCGTCGTCGTTCCAGCCATTCCCTGGGGTGGTGGGTGCCTTCAGTCTGCGGCACTACTACGCAGTGCTGGCAAGCCCGGAAGTGCGTGGAGCCCTGGTCAACACCCTAGGCCTTGCATGTGGTACCGGCCTGCTGACGTCAACCTTGGGCCTGGTTTTGGCCCAGGTCGAGCGAAGCCTGGCGCGACGAGCCGGCCAACTGCTGCGTTTTTTGACCATGCTGCCGCTGGCGATGCCGGGCGTCGTGGTAGCCCTGGCGCTCAGCTGGGCTTACGTTGGCATTCCCGGCCTGCGAGCACTGTATGGCAGCTTTGCAATGATGCTCATCGCTTTGGTGGTGTCGCTCACTCCCCTGGCGGTACAGATTGGCCAGGCTAGCCTGGCGCAGCTGTCGCCGCAGCTCTACGAGGCCGCCCGGGTGTCCGGCGCGGCACCCTGGCGGGCCTGGCGCGACACCACCATGCGGCTCTGTCTGCCGGGGTTTCTCGTCGGATGGTACCTGGCCCTAATCGCCGTGAGTGGCTCCCTGGACATTCCCTTGCTGCTCGGTGGTCCGGGCCTGGAGACACTGTCCACCACCATCTACACCTACAACGCCCGTGGGCAGCTCGGACAGGCCGCAGCCTTGCTCTGCCTGTTGTTGCTGTTGATCCTGCTTCCCGCGCCGCTATTGGCTGTCGGGCGTCCGATGCGCCGTTGGCGCCGGGGCCCCTCGACCGAGGACCAATCATGAGTCATGTACGCCTGAACCAACTGCGCAAGCGCTACGGTGCCAATCACGACGCGACCAAGGCAATCAATGGGCTGGACCTCTCGATAGAGCCCGGCGAGTTCTTCGTTCTTCTCGGTCCCAGCGGTTGCGGCAAGACCACCACTCTGCGCTGCATTGCTGGGCTAGAGCGCCCTGACGAAGGTAGCATCGAGATCGCGGGAACCCTGGTGGCTGCGCCAGAGCGCGGGCTGTTCGTCCCGCCGGAGAGGCGTGATTTGGGCATGGTGTTCCAGAACTACGCGCTGTGGCCACACATGACGGTGGAAGCCAACGTGGCCTATCCGGTCCGAGCCCGCCGTAGTGCTGATGACACTGGTCTGGTGGCCCGGCGTGCGCTGCGTCAGGTGGGCCTGGAGGCTCTGGCTGGCCGCTACCCGGCCCAGTTGTCCGGCGGCCAGCAGCAGCGTGTGGCCTTGGCACGGGCGTTGGCAGCCTCACCACAGCTGCTTCTGTTCGATGAGCCACTGTCTAACCTGGATGCCAGTTTACGCTTGCAACTGCGCGAACAGCTTAGAACCTTGCACCGGGAGCTGGGCTACACAGCTGTTTATGTGACTCACGACCAGAGCGAAGCCCTGGCACTGGCCGACCGCATCGCCGTGATGCAGGGCGGGCAACTGGCTCAGCTCGGCACGCCGCAGGAGATCTATGCACGGCCCGCTTCACCATTCGTTGCCAGTTTTGTCGGCTTCGACAACCTGCTCGCGGTGCAGGACGTGCGTGAGTCAGCCGGCGGGCTGGCGCTGGACCTCGGCCTGACGAGGCCGCTATGGCTGCCTGGAGCCAGGCGGGGCGTAGATGAGGTAGGGCAACTGGCGGTGCGCGCCAGTGATCTGCTGGCTAGCCCTCAGGCCATGCCCGGCTCGCTGGCACTGCCCCAGGCTCGGGTTATGGATGTGCAATACCTCGGAGGCCGTCATGAGGCACTGGTGCACGCGGGTGCCGTGAAGCTGCGGGTGACGCTGCAGGCGCAAGACTGGTCGGTTCCACCCGCCGCCCTGGTCGGACCGCAGACACTGCACCTGCAGTTTGCCGCACAGCGTTGCGTGCTGTTGGCTGCCACGCCAGCCAAGCAGCACTCGCAGGCCCAACCAGCGATAGCAGGCTAAGTCACGGTTGTAAGCATGGATCGTTTTGATATATCTAAAAGTAATTATTATGTGTAATTATTATTTCTTGTAGATATAGAAGTGCGTCGGCCATGGCCAATCTCGACCTCAATCTGAACCTGCTCGCCACGCTTGATGTGTTGCTCAGCGAAGGCAGTGTCAACCGAACCGCTGCCCGTTTTGGTGTGAGCCAGGCGGCAATCAGCGTGCAGTTGGCGAAATTGCGCAGCCATTTTGGTGACGATATCTTCGTTCCCCGGGGGCGTCGCCTGGTCGCTACCCCGTTCGCCGAAACCCTGCGTGAGCCGGTGCGGGAGCTGATCGAGCAGGCGCAGCGGGTGATCGGCCTGCGCCAGGGCTTCGACCCCGCCACTACCGGGCGCGATTTTCATATACATGCTGGCGACATCGACTCAATCCTGCTGCTGTCCCACGTTGTTCGCGGGCTGCACGAGGTGGCGCCGAACATCCGCCTGTTCATCCATGGCTCGGTAGCAGCGGCCTCGATGATCGACTTCTTCATCCGCCCGGTCGGCTTGCACACGCCGGAATATGCCAGTTGCGTACTCTATACCGACCACTATTGCGTGCTGGCCGACGCGGAGCATCCGGCACTGGCTGGCAGCGTCAGCCATTCAGACTACTTTGCCGCCAACCACATCGTCCGCCATGCCGGGCACACCGGAGCACCGAGTTTCGAAGCAGCGACCATGGCGCGCCTAGGTAACGTGCGCAAGGTCGCCCAAGTGGTCGATCACTATGGCAGCATCCCTCCAATGCTAGTGGGCACCCGTTACCTCACCACGGTGCCGAGTTACTTCGCCAGGCAAATGGCAAAAAGCTTTCCGCTGAAATTCGTCGAATTGCCGTTCGAGTTTCCTGGGCAGACCATTCTTCTGCAGTGGCACCCTCATTTGGCGGGGGACATGGCGGCGAATTGGCTGAGAACCTTTATCGTCGAATCGGCGAGCGAGCTTTACGGCTGCGAGCAGGCTGGAAAGTTATTTTCAGAATAACTGAAAGTTAAGCCTGAGTTAGGTGGAAATTATATTTCCCAAAGCGCACCAGTGTGAATTAAAACGTATTTCCTTATTTGCACTTCGGAAACTATCTTCGGCGGCTCTACACAACTTGATGGAGTTTGCCTGGATGCGTTTTGTCGATGTTGCTCCCGGAGTCCGGAGCCTGAGTTTCACCTTGCTGAGCACCTGGGGCCTGACCCAACTGCTGGACCCGGCCAGCGCCCTGGCCGCTGAGCAGCCAGGCGCCGAAGCCGCTACCCCCCGTCTGGACCCGGTGATCAGTTTAGGCACCAACCGCCACGACGCCACCTCGCTGCAGAGCAGTTCGCCGGTTGATGTGATCAGCGCAGAGCAACTGCAGCGGGCACCTGGCACAGGCTTAAGCGGCATCCTGCAGAACCTGCTGCCTTCGTTCCACTTCCCCCAGGCCATGCAGCAGGCGGACGCGGTGTTTTCGGTCGGCGGTGGTTCGCTGCGCGGCTTGCCGCCGGGAGAAACGCTGATTCTGGTGAACGGCAAGCGCCGTCATCCTTCGCCTCTGCTGAACATCGGTAGCGTCTACGACCGTGGCTCGACCAACACCGACCTCAATGCCATCCCGGTGAGCGCTATCGACCATGTCGAGGTGCTGCGCGACGGGGCGTCGGCGCAATATGGCTCGGACGCCATCGCTGGCGTTGTGAATATCGTGCTCAAAGAGCGCGACAGCGGCGGCGGCTTTAACACCCGTATCGGCCAATACAGTAAGGGCGATGGCCTGCGCAAAAGCTATGGCGCATGGAAAGGGTTCGCACTGCCGGGCGACGGTTTCCTCACCCTGAGTCTGGATGCGTTGGACAAGGATAAGACACGCTCCGCCTCGACCGACCGACGGCACTTCTTCAACAGCGATGGTAGTGAAATAGCTTTCGACCGCAAGTGGGATACCGGCGACGCTGCGGCCGATCGCTACAGCTTCGCGCTCAATGCCGACGTCGGCCTCAGCGATGCTCTGCGCGCCTACGGATTCGCCACCTATTCCTACAACCGAGTGCGCGCCAACACCCCATTTGTTGCGCCCACCAATGCGAACAACCGACTGGATGTCTACCCAGCCGGCTACACCCCGGAAATCACCCTGAAGACTGAAGACATCGGCGCTACCGGAGGGCTCAAATACGACCTGGGCGACATTGGGCGCTTCGATTTCTCGCTGAATCATGGCGAGAACCGCTCGCGCTATTACCGGCCAGTTACCCTAAACCCGACCTACGTGGATGCCGCCAGCACTACCAAGAACTACTCGGGGCAGTTCCGCTTCTACCAGAACAACGCCACCCTGGACTACGTCAACGACTTGCACCTCGGCGGCCTGGAACGGCCCTTCACGGTTAACGCCGGTATCGCCTGGCGTAATGAGAAGTTCGAAGAACTTGCCGGTGACGATGACTCCTGGCAAACGGGCGACTACCGCAATCCCAATGGCTCCACGCCTAATCCCGGCGCCGGCTACCGGCCTGCCGACGAAGGTGTCTACAAACGTAACGTATTCGGTGTCTACGGTGGCGTGGAGCACCAGTTGACCGACAAGCTGAACCTTGGTGTCACCGCGCGCACCGAACGCTATTCCGATTTCGGCAGTACCTCTACCGGCAAGCTCAGCGTGCGTTATGACTTTACCCCTGCAGTGGCGCTACGCGGCACCATCAGCAGCGGCTATCGGGCGCCTTCGCTGTCGCAAATCGGTTACCAGCGCACTGACGGGCAGATCCTCGCCGGTACCGACTACTACTCACTCATCCACATGTTTCCGGCCGATTCGGAAGCTGCGCGCGCCTTGGGCGCTACCGACCTGAAACCGGAGAAGTCGACGAGCTACTCTCTGGGTCTGGTGCTGCGGCCGACGCCGGACAGTTCGCTTACCATAGATGCCTACAAGATTTTCTTGCGGGACCGTGTGGTGCTCACCGAGAACCTCACCGGCAGCCGTGTGCGCGAGATCCTCAGTGCTGCTGGCTACACCAACATCATCGGTGCCAGCTACTTCACCAATGGCATGGACACCGAGACCACCGGCGTCGACATCGTCGGGCGCCAACATCTGGGCCTTGCCGCATACGGTGATGTGGACCTGTCGGCGAGCTTTAGTGCCGGACGCACCAAGGTGACTGACATCGCCGAGATCCCAAGGCTTGCCGGCACCGACAACATCCCCATCGGCCGACGTATCGTCAGCCTCGCCGAGGATGCTGCACCGAACAACAAGTTGCGACTGGAGGCACGCCACAACATAGGTAAATGGCATACGACCCTAGCTGCCACCCGTTACGGCACGTACAGCCTGAAGGCTGCCGAGGGACAGGAGAGCTACGACAAGAGCTATGGCCCGCAGTGGGTGACCGATCTCGATCTGGCCTATGACGTAACCCGCGAGCTGACCGTATCGGTCGGCGCCAACAACCTATTCAACACTCACCCGGACAAGTCCACTGGGGCCTCGCGCAGCACCTCCGGCTACCTCGTGAAGTATTCGCACATCGTCCCGGACGGCGCCGAGGGAGCCTTCTACTACCTGAACCTCGACTACCACTTCTGAGACAAGGAACTTTCATGCCTGCTACCAAGACTTCATGCCACTGGCTGCTGGCCCCGGCCCTGGCGGGACTGCTTCTGCTGGGCGGCTGTGGCGCTGACTCGCCGCCGGAAGTTGCCGCGGCGGCACCAGCGCTGTCGGCCGAACTGCAGACGCTATACGAGCAAGCCAAGCAAGCCGGGGAAAAGGAACTGGTGCTGTACACTGCTTTTCCCGAGACGGTGGAGTTGTGGCAGGCCTTTCAGCAGGATTTCCCTGAGATCCGCTTCAAGCCGACGGCCACTACCCAGCTGTATACCCGACTGGCCAGTGAGGCAGCTTCGGGTAACCATATCGGCGACCTGGTGCTGACCGGCTACAGCGAACTGGCCGAACTGGTTCGCCAAGGCCGTCTGGAGCGTGATGTGCCTGCCAGTAGCGCCGCCATTCCAGCGACCTACCGTGACCCGGACGGGTACTTCCAACAGCCCTGGGTCAACGCCTTCACCTTGGCCTATAATAGCCGTTTGCTACGCCCGGAGCAGGTACCGCAAACGTGGGAGCAGATCCTTGACCCGCGCTTCAAGGGGCGCTTCGCCCACGTACGTTTCGTCGGTGCCAGCCCCTTCGACGCTGCAGTGGTGTTGCTTCAGGAAGAGGGCAAGCTGAGCGACGCACAGCTGCAGGGCATCCATGATAACGGCGGGGTCAGCGACAACCCCGGCACCCTGACAGCGAACCTGGCCCAGGGTCGTACCGACTTCGTGCTTTGGGCTCCGGCACAGGTGGTAGCGCGGTTACGCGACAACGGTGCACCGGTGGCGCTGGCATTCCCTGCTGACGTGGCCATTCTCTATGGCCCTGGCGTCGCCAGTCTGCGCAACGCGCCGCACCCCCACGCAGCTCGGTTGTTCAAGGATTGGCTGTTCACTCCAAGGGCCCAGGCGATCATCGCCGAACAGGAGTATGCGTATGGGACCATGCCCGGTAGTCCCACACCGAAGGGATTTCCGCCGATCGAGAGCTTCAGGCAGAAGAGCATTCCCTTCGAGCAAGTGAACGCTTACTTCGATCGCTATCGTGAGAAAACCCGCGCCATTTGGCGATGAGCTTCGGGCTGGCGGCGATTGGAACCTGGACGACATCCCAATTGGTAGGCGCGCTGCGGATCGTCGCGCCGAGCCTGGTGTTTGATGATCCAGCCGACGAGTACGATTTCACCGGGTTCGCCGGTTCGCCAGGGGGCGTAGTGGCGCCACGCTTCTGCTGGAGTCAGGCAGATCGCATGAAGCGGTCTGTGCCACCAGTTGGGTTCGCTAGGCGGGGGGAGTTTGTCGGGGCCGTGGTCCATGAAGTGGCGGAGGTATTCCCAGACTTCGGCAACGTATTGGATGTCGGGTTCGGTGGGTTCGTTGCTGTCGATCCAGAGGCAGTCCTTTTGATGGAGCTTGCCGTCTGCGCGCGGAGGAGCGAAGGCTAATGCATAGCTAGTGCTGAAAGATGAGCCGCCAAATTCTCTGCGCGAAAACAGTGCATCCTCTACTTCACGCCAGTCGAAAATGATTGTTTCTTTGATTCGTTGGTAGTAGATTTTTTTGTCTGGTGATTGAAATAGAATCCGGAAAGTTTCTTGATAAAAAATATCCGATACATGAGGAATGGCGCGAAGATGAGCGGTCCGCAGGCGAGTAAGGCTGCGAAAGTATAGGCGCCCTCGCGAGGATAGTTTCGTGTGGGGTCGTATATGTGCGGGTAAGTATAGAGTGCGATACATATCACCATGGCGGTATAGAGCTTGGCCATGAATACGGAATCGCTTACCCATGGGTTTCGCAGGGCTAAAAACTTCCATGGATGGAATGCAGTTGGCCCGTGATTCTTGGGCTGAATCGTGTTGGCGTGCAGGGCTTGAACAAATTAGTGATGGCCATTGGTTAGTTTTCTAGTTTTAAGGTTTCTGTTGATTCGACATTTTGGCAAAGCCCCTGGCTTGGGCGATAATTGATTGTCAGCTTTGCAGTTTTTTCTTTTTCGACTTCTTGCTTGATGTTCAGTACTAGGCCTGCTGATGTGATATAGCAGTTCGGATCTGGCTCGAGTGTTCTGCCCTCACTCATTCGCTCTGGCCGAGCATGAATTCCCGCAATAGTATCGTGAATTCTACTGTAGGGTTGTTGGTAGGGACATTGTTCGAAACGATATTCGACCAGTTAGGTGGGGGCAGTTGTTTTGTTTATTTCATTCGCTGGATAAGTTGTTGAGGTCTAAGCCGCTCGAGCCTTCAATTGTTAACATGATGGGAGCGAAGGTTTCGATGTGTCACGCCTTCAGTTCATCAATCAAGGATGGGTAGCTCGGGAGTTTTTGATTGATGTCCAATGTGATGTTGTGCCGGGATTCGCCATCATTGTTTTTAGTTTAAAAAATGCTTCTGGCTGCCCAAAGCTCTATAGGGGAGTGGATTCTTTGGTGTGCCTTAGAGTGAAGGTAAACGCCACCTGCTATCAACGCCATGCCAATTAATACTACCCCTGCTGCAGCCCATCCTGCGAAGGGTATTACGGTCGTAGCTCCCGCAATGGCGAGGCCTCCTTCTAAAGTTAGAATCAAAAAACGGGGGCAGGGGGTGTTGTGCGCTAGGTTGGGTTTGGTGGTCTTATAGTTCTGCCCGCGTTACGCCGTAACTGGGAGGTGGCGTTTGAGACGAGGTGAATGCCCGCTGTTATTGTCAGATGCGCGGAGTTCATTCGATCAGCCAACCCTGGTCGCCCTCCACAAGGGTTCCGCCGTGGCTGGTTGTATCTCCCACTCTGGCCGCTGGTTGGCCTTCGATGATCGTGCACTCTGCACCGGTTTCGATCAGTGCGCCGCAACTGATTTGATCGCTTACCCTGGCGACGGCCTTGCCATCGACGAAGGTGGCGCTGGCGCCGGTTACAACTGTTCCTAGGCCATGGATAGGGCAATCGTGGCGATGTCCGACGAGTACGATCGGCCTCATGGGCGTTTCCTTTTACTTTGTTTGATAGGAGCTTCCTCGAAAGCTTCTGGAGGAGGAGGGGCGGCGCGTACGTTGAACACCCGACAGATGACGTACCAGCAGATGGCGAGAGAGAAGTTGTAAGGGAACAGCACAGCCCAGAAGGGTAGTTGCCAGTTCTTTTTGCCTTGCATTTCACCGGGTTCGCCGGTTCGCCAGGGGGCGTAGTGGCGCCACGCTTCTGCTGGAGTCAGGCAGATCGCATGAAGCGGTCTGTGCCACCAATTGGGCTCGCCAGGTGGGGGGAGTTTGTCGGGGCCGTGGTCCATGAAATGACGGAGGTATTCCCAGACTTCGGCGACGTATTGGATGTCGGGATCGGTGGGTTCGTTGCTGTCGACCCAGAGGCAGTCTTTTTGGTGGAGGGTGCCATCCTTGCGCCGTGGGGCGAACGCAAGGGCATAGCTTGTGCTGAAGGACGAACCACCAAATTCGGTGCGCCTGAAAACACCTCCGATAGTATTTGGCCATTCGAATGTGATTAGTGTGCTGAATCGTTTGTAATATATCTCTTGCGTCGCCCTGTTCAAGTAAACATGCGAAAGACCTCTGATGAAGAAAATTCTATATGCTAAAAATGGCGTGAAGATAAGTGGTAAAAATAAATAAAATGCTAATCCGTTTGTGTCGGTAAGTACGTTGGTTCTGTAGCTGGGGTCGAATATGTCAGGGTAAATTGTGAACATCATGGCTAAAGTCATCGCTGTATAAATTTTTCCCATGAATACAGAGTCCGTGACCCACGGGTTTCGCAATGCAAGTACTAGCTGGCTTACTTCTAGTGCTTGACTTGTGGCTCTTGCCTTTACAGTTGGGTTCGGTTCATGCGTGAAAAGCCATTGCGTAGACATATGTCATTTCTCAATCGTGGGTATTAGCGTTGAGGTGGGTGAAAAGTCATCTTTAATGTTGAAAAGAAAAAGGGACAGATTTATTTTTCAGATAGTGTGGCCGGCGTTGCGGTGCAATTGGGAGGTGGCGTTTGAGGGGAATGATTAAACTCGTAGCTATAACCGAAGTTTGCAGCACCACTCTTGTGACTCAGCGGGTCCAAGCGGGTGAACTCTGTACTCTAAGTTCAGCGGCGCAGCGTTGTGACTGTTTACTTGAGTGAGGGATAAAACTCACTCAAGTAGCCAGTCGGCATCCCCTTCCGTTAATACGCCTCCATGATCCGTTTCGTCTCCTTGGCGTGCGACGGATTTTCCTCCGATTAGGTAGTTCGTTGACCCGCTTACGATGAGAGCGCCGCAACTTACGCGATCGCCGACTCTAGCAACGGGTTTGCCGTTGAAGGTGTAGTCAGCACTACCCGTTTCGACGACGCCAGCGCCGTGCAAGGGGCAGTCATGGCGGTGGCCGACGAGTGTCACGGGTTTCATGATTGGTCTCCCGAACCAGGTGCGGTACGAGATTCGAGGCCCATGTCGGCTGGCCATTCAACTTTTGGGGCGAGCCGGTGGAATGGGTTGGGATGGTCATCTCTTTCTGGGTCATGAGGTGCGTACTTGAAATCTGGTAATTCTTCAGGGCCGCTCTGCATGAACTGCCTAGCGATGACCCAATATTGCTTTCCCTTCTCTAAGTTATCAGCTAAGAGTAATCGGTCTATTACTTCGCCAGTTTCCGGGGCGCGAACTGAAAGCATGACTTTTTCCACGACTCCGCCGTGACCCATCGGTAGGTATACTCGATAATACTCAGCCGTAATAGTGTTCCATTCATATGTGACGGGCTTAACTCCCCAGCTTTTGCGGCCAAGAGGGCGGATTCGGTCGAATCTATAGTGGTAGAAGTAAACTTTTTGACGGCATCGGTTGAAGCGTATTGGCTCATTGCGCGGCAACATCAGATCTAGTCTTATGTATGGTGTGAGCAAATAAAAAGTTGCTATCCAGGCGAGCATGAGTTGGATTATTAATGTATGGTCGGTTCTTGGTGAGGCGATAAAGTGTATGGCTAGAAATGCTGATATTGCGGCGGAAGTTAGGAGGATGGCGAGACCGGCAATGCTGAGAATTCCTCTGAACGGAATTCTTGATAGAGGGAGGTCCAAGAATATTTTGTTGATCTGGGTCGGTGGAGGAAAGACTTCTGTGATGCTGCACTCTAGCTCAGGCGGCATAAGTGGGCTAGGTAGATCGTATTTCCAGCCGATGTCTCGGTTTGCTGTTTTCATTGGCTGTACTCCTTTCTTATGATTTCTGCGTAACCGTCTGGAGAAAAGCGTTCGGGCCAGTAAGCTACATATAGAGATGCAGAGCTTATTTCTTTCGTCCAGGCGCCGGGAGTGAGTTCTATTTCGCCCGTAAAGGTGATGGTTGAACTGGCTTGGTCTCCTCCGCTTGAATTTAATTTTGCCTCGGAGATTTTTACATGTTCGGGTCGATACTTGGAGCGCTGCAAAGGGGTGAGCAATGGGTTGCTAAGGTGCAGGATTTCGGGTGGCTCATTGGGGGGGTAATGCTCTGCATAGGCTACAAGCTGACCGCTATTGTGAACAGGGCCTTCATTCTCTCCATTATGGTGAAAAACCACTGCCCATCGATAACTAGAGAGGCCTTCAATGAAGCCAGGGAGTGTGAGATGGAATTTCAGTTTTTCCTCGAGCTTCATCTTTTCAACCTTTCCCTGCAGTGAGCCTGTTGAAGCATTTACTAATCGGGACGAGAATGAGATATTCGTGCGTACACCTAATGTGGCTGCATTTAGTTCGGAGAAGGCAAGGTCCGCGTGATGCGGTTTATTCCAGTGAATGCTCGGTTTTTCGTTAGCAAATCCGAAATAACTACGTCTTGCCCATTTTTCCAATTCAGTCGACTCTTCTTTCTGCGCAAATTTGGACAGAGAGAGGGCGAATAGACCTAGAAGAATTGCTATGCCGAGCGGGCCAAATATTGCAGGGGTGCCAATGGCGATGACTCCATAGTATGTGCCTGCACTCGCCGTAACGCCTGAGAAAAAGTATACGGTAGCGGCTGTGTCATCGCCTGATTGAAAACTTCTTGTGGTCGCCATCGCAGCCTGAATTGCGTCGATAAGTCCTGTTGCGGCGCTAATTGACGCGCCGATGCGAATAAAGTTTCGTCCTGTATTTTTGGCGTTCGTTGCTGTTGTGATTAGCATTCCTAGGGCTTCTGTGGCTGAGCCCACTATCGCTATATACGAGCCAAAAAGCGCAATACTTGCTTCGCGGGCTGTCGGCCCTATTTCGGCCTCCGCACGTTCCGCGTTCTTCTCCAAGCTGTTGTTCAGTAAATACAGCCCACCCAGAGCTAGTAATACTTCCCCGCTGCCCTTCATCCCTCTCAACCCGCTAAAGCTTCTTCGCACCAATTGCGAAGCCTGTCGAGCGTTAACCCGCACCCCGTCGAGCGCCTTCCGTGCATGTACTTCGAGCGTCCCAGCCGCCACTGAAATGTTCACCAACCCCAGTTGAGCCGTATTACCGAGTTGGTTGACATTCAAATGGACCTCCTTGAGCAGCTGCTCACGCAATACATGAGCCTTGCCCTCCACCCAAACGCTGACATTGATCACCGTGTTCGCAATCTTCGGATCAAGCACCGCAAGGCTCAGCAGCCCTGTCTGGATGATCGGTCTCACCTTGCGCATCCCGCCCTGCGCGCCGGCCATCATTTCATCGAGGCTCGGCATCACCCGATCCCGTGCCTTGGCCATCGCTTCATTGGCCTTCTGCTGCACCTCCCGCACATGAGCGCACTGCAAGGCGTAGTACTCGCCCAGTTTCATCGGCACTTGCAGTTCGATCAGATGCACCCCGTTGTAGAGCAACTGACTGGCCGTGTTCAGGCGCAGCACCACATGCTGGATACCGGGGGCCAATTGGGCCTGCAGGCGTTGGGTGGCAGCATTCAGGGCGCCCTGCGCTTCGCTGACTGCTTGTTTCAGGGCATCACGCAGGCGCAGCCCGAAATCATCGCTGGCAATGAGCTTGGTCAGCGCAGCATAGAGCTTGTCGCTGTCATTCCATTGCACCGGGTCGTTATGAGAGAAGCTCGGAAGCAGCGCAGCGAGCAACGCCTGGTCGCGTAAGAGAACGGCCCGATAGGCCGGGCTGTTCGGGTCTCGCAGCCACTTCAGCCAAAGCGCTTCGCTGCTTCCGGGCGGCGGAGGACCAGGCTCGGAGCGCGGCGCTTCGGTGATGCCGCCGGCCAGACACGCAGCCATGGTCTTGCAGTACGCCACGCCTGAATCGCGGTCACGGCCGTCGTAGTCGTACTGCTCGATGCGCGCGAACGCCACGCTTTCACAGAGGGCGGCATACTTTTTCGCGTGGTGGTCGATATGCCATTGGAAGCGTGCCTCCTGGCTGTCGTACTCCAGCTGAAAGGCGGCGCGCCGGGGTTCGTCGTAACGTTCCTCGAGCCTTGCATCGCTCTGTTGCTGGCGCATCTCGACGATGCGCTGGCGTTCGATTTCTGGATCGACGAACACCGGCGGCCCGTCGCCTGTTTGAGGCCCGAACGCTGGGACCTCTTGCGCAGCCCACTCACGGTGGGTCGCCCGGATGATTTGCAGGATCTGCGAGGTTTGCAGTTGGTAGGCACGCTGCGGGTCCTCGCGCCAGACCTGGCGTTTGACGATCCAGCCGAGGCGTTGATGGTTGTACTCCTGGATGAGCCCGACCGTGTCGTGGAGGATAACCGCGGGAACACCCTGCGTAAGCGTGTGCTTGGCCATGGCGTTGGTCACGAAACCACGCAGGGCCGTTTTGCGCAGTAGGCGGCTGTGGAACCCGTGGGCGCTGTCGAAAGGGCCGGCCAATTGCTGGTTGTATTCGAACACCAGGTCATCGACTTGAAGATGCTCGGGCGTCATGGCCATGCCAACGTCGCCAGGATTGTCCCGGGCCTGGGCCAGGTCCAACACCTGGAAACGGTCAGATGGCGCCTTGGCGGTCTTGTAGTCAATGAGCACGCTGACCGGCCAGGGATCACTGGAAAATGCGATCCACGCCGTGCTGTAGCGATCCGTATCGACGTTGAAGAACGCCGAGGGAATGTCGTGGTCCGCGTTCACGCACTTATTTGGCAACGGAGGTGGGGCACCGAGCGGCGGCTCGTAGGGGTCGAAGCGGCGAAGGTGGCCCTGCTCGGTGACTTCGTAGGCATGCCAGACGCTCTCGTCGAGCAACACATAGAGGTAGCCGCTGCGCAGTGTGCGCAGTCCTAGCATGGTTCCTGGCACGGGTGGGGCGTCGTCTGCGATCCAGGCAGGTCGCGTATCGGGCACGAGTGCCCGTCTCAGGGGCAGGATGGGCAGGCCATGGCGTTCACAGGCCTTGCATTGGTCGGGCAGCGCGGTTTCGGCGACCGCGGTGGCAATGATTTGGCTGATGGTCATGAGTGAGGCCTGGCTGGGGGGAGGGTGGCAATCATGCGATCCCAGGTTGCTGCGCTGAGCGTGGATAACAGCGAGGAAAGGGGACGGCGCAAGCGGATGCAGGTGTCGATGAGTCGCTGCACGGCAGCCAATTTGTGTATGTCGGGATGCAGGCACAGTTGATGGAGGGCCAGCACCAGAATGTCTTCTTGCTCACTCAGACCGAGCCTGCGCGCATCTTCAATGTGGTTGGATGCGCGCACTGCAGCCAAGGTGGGCAGAGGCAACAGTTCCGGGGACCGAGGACGACTAAGCAAGACTCGGCGTGCGGCCAGAAGGGCCTCGATCAGCGCTACGTCTCCGAGAACACGTGTAGTGGCTGCGGGCAGGTCGCTACGGGAGTTGGGGTGCCCATTAAGGCTGGCGAGCCTGCCGCCGCTAGTCAGAAATACCCAGTGCTCGATTGGCCACCACGGCCCATGCTCTGGCTGTTGCAACAAGGCAACGAGCAACTCCAAGCGCAAGGGCTCGTACACTGGAGAAAACGAGGTAGCGCCGGTTTCGTTCGGTAGTCGGCACAAAGCAGTGATGTGATACGCGATTCGAGCCGGCGGTGTTTTGCTCAGTAACCAGCCACAGACATGGCGTTTGCGCCGCTGTACATCGTGGAGGGCTGCTTCCGCCGTTGCTTTCAACAGAGAGGGGCACGGTTGCATTCCTGGGCTCGACAAACAAATCAAGGCAGGATGCAGAGCCGGCTCTGGCGGCAAGTCGGCGCGATAAACCCGGGTGATCGCACTTTCGCCCATAGTTTCATGTACCCGAGCCAATATAGAAAGGTGGCTATCTTCACGAACCGCCAAAGGATCGACTAGCACGAGGCAGTACATCTCAGGTCGCAATTGCTCTGTGATGAGTTTGATCACGGCATCGCTGTTCATCGACGCTTTTCCTCACAGACCGTGTTTCCCTCTGGCGTGAGATCTAATGCAACTGTGTTCCCCTCTCCATTGGCGCCCGCAGTGGTCGGCCCGAGAAGTGTGAGTGTTCGGCCATTGATCGTGACGCCTTCCTGATCCAGGACGATGCTGCCGCCGGGGCTTCTGAACTCGATACGTTCGCTGGATTTCAGCTCGTAGACAGTGGTTTGCTGACTCACTCCCTCGCCGACATTGATGGTTTGGTGGCCTTTGACAAAAAGCGCGCTATGTCCGCCTATGGCCATGCGGTGATTGGCACCGGTGGATTCGGATCGGTCATTCTTGACCTCTTCGGTCAGGTTATGGCCGATGTTTACCTGGCAGGAGCGCCCAATCAAATGGATTCGATCGCGCCCCGTTTCCTGTCGTAGGTCGTGGCCAACGGTCAGTTGTTCGTCATTGCCAACCTGCTCGATGCGGTTGTGTCCGACGCTAGTGGTTTCATCGTGCTTGACCACATTGTTCTGATCACGCTCGGCATGCATGAACACCTCCTGGCGCCCCAGCTCATCCTCGAAGCGCAGTTCATTGAAGCCCCGCCCCTTATGGGTCTTGCTCTTGATGGTCATGCGCGTCTTGTGTTGGGGCAGCTCGTAGGGCGGCAGCTGGTTGCCGCAATAGGTGCGCCCGGTGATCATCGGCTGGTCGGGGTCGGCATTGACGTATTGGATGATCACGTCCTGACCGACCCGGGGGATGGCCATCGCGCCCCAGCCGCCTCCGGCCCAGCCTTGTGACACGCGCACCCAACAGGAACTGAACTCGTTGTTCTTGCTTTCGCGGTCCCAGGGAAAGCTGACCTTGACCCGACCCCACTCGTCGCAATAAATCTCTTCGCCGGGCGGGCCAACCACGGTGGCCATGTGCGGGCCGTCGACCCGCGGTTTAGGCAACGACTTGGGGCGCCACTCGGCCATGCCGGGAACCAGCAGCGCAGTGTGCTGGTAATGCGTGCCGCGATCGGCACCTGCGGCTTCTTCCTGCAGGCTGGTGAACTGGGAGCCTTCGTGTTTCACCTCGATCACGCGCCAGTGTACATTGAGGTCTTCGCGCGGGTGCTCGGTGAGGGTGAAGCTCAGGCCCGCTTGCAGGCGTTCGTCGTCGCCGATGACTTCCGCGATCCGGGCATCATGGCGCAACGCGCTGAAACGGGTGGCGGTGAAGGGCTTGCCGACCGCATCGCGCTTGTAGCGGCCTGGATAGTCGAAACGCTCGTAGTCGGGGGATTGCTCGATGCCGGCCAGGTGCTCCTGGCGATAGGCTGGGTTGGTGAAGGTGTAGTCGCGCTGCACCTGGCGCGAGGTGCGGACCTGCTCGCTGTAGCGCAAGCGGCGCAGGCACGGCCCGGGCTGATCGCCGCCGCTGTTGGCGTGGTACAGCACGGTGTCGATTTTGGGCTTTTGCGAATCGTTGGCACGGTGTTCGCTTTCCTGCTCGATGGCGCCGCGACTGAGTTGCCCGAGGGTGAGCACATGGTCGGTGAAGATCAGTCTGTGCTGCTTGGCAGTGTGCTCGAAGCGGTAGACGAAGCCTTCCTCGGCTGCCAGGCGGGCAATGAATTCGAGGTCGGTCTCACCGGCCTGGACACAGAACTCCCGGACTTGATGGTTGAAGTTGCTGGAGATTTCATGGCGGATGATGCCCTGGCGCTTGAGCATGATCTCGAGAATCTGTGGAACGGTCTTGTGCTGGAAGATGCGCCAGTTCGAGCGCAGGGCGGCACGTGCCAACTGCGGCTCGACCACGGCGTGATAGCGGGTGCGGTAGAAACCGGTCTCGCCTTGGGTGAAGCTGCTGACCAGGCCGTGCACGTAACGCACCGGGCGATCAGCGCGCCAGAGGGTGAAGAGCACGGGCTTGTCGAGCAGATGGGCGAAGTTGACGTTCTTCTCGAAGCTGATCAGCTCAAGGGTCAGTTCGAAGGGTGTGCTCACTGCCTCCGTGAGTGAGAACGACACCACTTCGAGCTGCGTCGTGCCGACCAGGGGTTGGAAGGTGAAACGCAGGTCGGATTGGCTAGGCATGAGAACTCCTTGTACGCCATTTGGGGAAGCGAAGAGCCGGACAGGACAAACCTGTCCGGAGCATTCGAGGCAGGTCAGACGATCGGTTTGCGCCAGTCGTCGGAACCTTCGGTACCTGCGGTGACGTGGGTCCAGGCAATCTTGCGGTAGGCCATGGATACCTCGATCAACTGGGTGAAGTCTGCGTTCTCTTTCTTCTGGGCGTGTGGCAAGACGGTGCTGATTTCAACGATGGTCGCGTCCTCGAGCTTGGTGGTGAAGAAGTGTTCCTGCTTGCCCTCTACCGAGGTTCGATACCAATTGATTTCGACAGTTGGCAGCATCTCGCCGCTCGCCAGCGCCTGGTACATCAACGGTGTGGCCTTGTTCAACGAACTGGTAAAGGTGAACGGCTTGTGTACCCGCTGGCCTGCAGGTTGACCGCTCTGTGGGTCCGTGGGCACGCTTACCTGATGCTTGATTTCCTGTACCAGAATCTCGTCTTCATGGCCTTCTACGAAGACGTTACCGACCGAGTCGGAAGTGAACGCACCGGCCGTGATGTTGCCCTGGGTTTGTCCTTCGATCTTGATGTAAGCGGGTGTTGGCATTGCAGTCTCTCCTGCATCCATGTGGATAAAACACGCGCACCACCGGTGGCGTGGCCATCGAAGACGATGGACTTGTCAGCGCGGCCAAGGCCCCGCCAATTCGTTGATACGAGCGGTTTCAGCCGTTTAGCGGCTATTGCTGCAGGATGCCGTTGAGCGACTCCAGCACTTCGGTGGTAATCAGGTGGAGGCGGTAGCTGTAAATACCGTATGCCGCCGCCATGGCCATGGCGGATATGACCAAGGGGCTCCACCAAGGCCATTGCCGACTCATGCGGTAATGACGCGGTGCAACATTGGCGAGGGGGTCGTGGGTTCGCGCCGGCACAGGGCCCCGCGCTTCTCGGATGACGGCATATACCTTCTTGATCAGGCTGTTCAGTGCTTCGTTACCTTTCGGGGCAATACCGTATTTGCCCTTCAGGCCAAGGCACAGGCACATGTAGATGAACTCGATGGCGTCCAGGTAGCGCTTGGGTTCCTGCATCAACCGCGACAGCACGGTGAAGATCTTGTCGCCGCCCGAGGTTTCATGATGGAAGATGCTCAACAGCGGTTCATGGCTCCAGCAGGAGGGCGTCCCCCAAGGTCGGGTCATGACTGCTTCATCCAGGTACAGGCACAACGCGTAGGAATAGGCCAGCAAATGGGCAGGTTCGTAGGCGTGCTGGCGCATTTCCTCGACGATGTTGGTGACTTCGTTGCGAACCTGCTTGTGCACCTCTGCGATGTGAGGCAGCTCGTCAAGGGTTCGCAGACGCATCACCAGGCCGAACAATGGCATGGCGGCGTCTATCATCTGGTTGGCGTAGCCACCCCGAAGCGCGAAATCAGGATCGGCCGGATAGCAGGCCTCATGGGGCTTGGTTTGCTGCTCTCTTGCACGGGCTCTCGTCCATGTGCTGGTTTGCAGTTCAGAGGGCAAAGGTCCTCTGTCAGCGTTCCTGTCGTCATCGGCTTTGTACAGATGGTTGTCCATTTCACTCACTCCTGATCGCCCAGAACTGCAACTGCAGGCCGGGTATCTCGCCGGAAATCTGTATGCCGAAGCCGTTGCTGTCCTTCATGGATTCCCAGGCCGGTCCCCGCTGTTCAAGCTCGAAGTAGCAGAACCCTGCGTGGAAGGGCAGGTCGCGTGGTGCCACGGGCAACGGCAGCAGGGTCATGCCATCCAACAGGTACGGCACCAGTTCACTGGTTGCCACCAGCGAGGTCACCTTGGTTCTTTGCAGGAACTGTTGTCGCAGATCCTCAGCGGGCAGGTCAGCGTGTACGGCGAGGATGAAAGCCGCTGTGTCGATCAAGCGACGATCTTCCAAGGTACTGTTGAGTACGCCGTGTTGGTGGGATATCAACGGTAGCGAAATCGCACGCGGTTGGAGCACGGTGCTCAGCGTTCGGCGCAGCGTCTCTTCCAGTGGCTTGAACGAGGTACGAAGATCCGTGTGGTGATAAGCGGGATAATCCTGAGGCGTCCTGCTCTCATCGGTGAAGGTCACCAGTTCGCCGCACGCCTGGCTCATGCAGATATAGAGTTGCTCTGGATGGGTCTGCGGCTGGCGCGCCAGGTGCTGGAAATGCGGCCACCAACGGTTCATGGCTTGCAGCAGGTTGAAGTCACGGATGTCCGCGATACCGGACTGGCCCGACGAGCCGATACGTGCTGCCAGGTTCCTGGCGCGCTCGCGCAGTGTATGGGTGATCTCGTCGAGAAAGCGTTTGAGGCCAGGCACTGCTCCTACCGAAAGGCTCGTGGGATAAAAGCCTTCGTCCAGTCGCAGTCCTCCATCAGGGCGACGTTCAAGGACCTTGGCCACGGCAAGGCGGGTATAGGCGCTGCTGTCCTGCGCTTCTCCCCTGAGTTGGAAGTTCGGTACTGCCAGGTCGACTTGTACCAAGTCACCGTCCGCAGTGTGGGTGTCCTTGATTTCGTAAGGCTGGGCGAGATAGCGAAAGTTCGCAGCGTTGTCTGGCCAACTGACCTCCCGGCCACCCTCCGTGCGCAGTGGCAGGCACAGGTAGATTTCGTTGGACTGTGATGCGTCGCCGGTGACTTGCAGAGGCGCTGGAGGGGCGAGGTCACCAGGAATGTCAAACGCGGTGCCATCGGGCATGATGCCCCGTGCACGGGTAATGGCGATCTTTCCGAGGCTCAGGTATTCATCGTTCAACTGGAGTTCGCTGAAACCGTAGAAGGCTCCGTTGAGACTGCTCAGGCGTTGGTGAAACGCTGCCTCACTGGCTCGGGCCGATTGCTGGAAGTGCTGGGGCTTGACGAACAAGCCTTCGGGCCACAGGACGGGGTTACGTGAGCTCATGGGCGCTCCAGGTCAGAATGGAGAGGTTGGCGGGCAGAATGGGCTTTCATCGGCCTTCTTCCTTCAGGATCAACTGCGAGTCCTGGACCTGCAGCGAGAGGACTATGTGCCGGCCTTGGGGCTCGATCCTTAGCACCTGCTTCCAGGTCGCGTCCTGCTGGGAGCCGTAATCGGCAATCACGGCTATGTAGCGAGTCTCGGCATGGACCTTTGTGAAGGGCACAAACTTGAACTGTCCAGGGAAGAGCAGGTAGTCGTCATCGTGGATGTATGTACTGCGCAGTGTTTTCGCCAGGTCGCTGTCGAGCGTTTGATACAGGCTACTGCGCAGCAGGGAATCGTCCCGTAGCTGCAGGATTTTTATGGCGATGGGCGTGGCTATCTGCTCCGAGGCTTCGGCTGTGTCGTTGGGTGAATCCAGGAGAAAGGCTGGATCGTCGTAGCTACCGGGGGTGTCCTCTACAACGGGCAATTGGGCCGGTTCCACTTCGGTGTCGTGTTCCATCTCCTGAGGTGCGGTCGCTGGAAATTGTTCTGTGTTGAGGCTTGCCGCGTAGGCGAAAGGCTCCACCTCGGGTTTTTCCTCGAGGATGGCGGCAAGGCTGTTGGGATTGCGATTGATCGTAGGGCTGACGTTGATACTGAAAGCAACCTCGGTGGGCTGATCTTCAGGTTGGCCCACGGGCACGGAGGGGTCCATGATGACCTGACCCAGTTTGCTCATGGTGGTGCAGCCTGCGCTGGCGACGAACGCAGACGCCAGCGCGATCAGGAACAGCAAGCGGCGAGTCATGGCTGATCCCCCACAAAAAGGCCATGCAGGTTGTCTTCTTGCGCCAGCTTCAAATGCTGCAGGGTGTCCAAGGCCAGCAACGGATCGGATCCCATACCCTTGTGCAGTGCCTGGCATATTTCCGGAGGAGGCCGAACCGCTGCGTGTTCGACTTCGTTATCGTCTGGATATGCCGGCGGCAGAGCAGCGAGCACCCCCTGCGCTGGCATGAAAAATCCTTCCAACGAGCGAACGACCGTTTGCTCCTGGTAATGAACCTGAATCAGATAGTTGCCAATGCGAAGTTGGTCGCCATCCTTCAGGCGCATGGGGCCCGACTGTCCAAGGCTGCGAGAACTGCTATTGAGAAAGGTCCGGTTGCAATGGTCGACAGCGCAAAAGCTGTCCTCTGCCCAGCGGATTTCGCAATGGATAGGCCGTACACGTTTGCAGTTGTCGAGAAGTCGCCAATCTGCGGCCTGGGTACCGATGGTGCCTCCTTCGCGATCGAACCGGTGATGGCGGCTCATGCCGTGTTGCAGTTGCTGGTAGTTGACGATACTGAGGGTCAATGTGTTCATGAGCGCCCCCGGATGCTGACGACGGGACGATGGATACCCTGCCTGTCGGCGATGAAACTGGTCCAGCCAAGGTGAGCGCCCTGGTTGCGATCTAGGCAGAAGGGCGAAAGCGCATGCTGTTTGAGTCGCAGCTCCAGGTCGTAGGCGAGGCCATCGCGGAGCAGGAAATCGATGAGTGCGCGTAAGCGTCCGAAGTTGACTCCGCTAGGCAACAAATCACGCAGTTGGGCCTGGTCGAGGTCGCTGATCAGCAGGGTGAACTTGCTACTCCGGGTACGCGTTCGGGTGCCGACTGAGAAGCTGCCTCCGAGTTGGCCGTTGGCTCGCCCGAGACTCACGATCTGCTTCGCGGCGGTGCCGACCACTCGCGTCTCGAACTCGCGGATCTGCACCGAACTCAGGTCGAAACAGTGAGCAATAATTCCCGCGACTGTACCGGGTGCACGGCTACGGCTGGCGATGACGCCGGCAAAGCTCAGCAGCCGACTCCAGGGCAGCGCGGTGGCGCCCCGTAGTTGCTGGTTGTTGAGCCCGATCAATGCGAAGACGTATTGAGAAAACTGGTCGTTGGCCCCCGCTTGGAAGCGGATGTAATAGCGGTATTTACGCCAGATCCGGTGCAACAGGCTGAGTATGCAGTGATTGAAGAAATCGAAGAATGCGGGACGTGCACCGATGCCCTGGGCATGTTCGTAGGCCAATTGTTCCAAGTAGTAGGTGGGCAATGGCGAGTCGGTACCGTGAAGCCCCATGAACGTTGTGCACACGCTGTAACGGTCCTCCCGATCCGGCATTCGTTCTGCTTTCAACACATCGGAGGTCGGGAATTTCAGGCGTGGGTCATTGGTAAGCCGCACGCGCAGACGTACCGTGTCCGCCGCCCGGCGAGGCTCCAGATCGTCTCCATGAAGGCCGTGCAGACGCTCCAGTAACTGGAAAAAATTGTACTGATGCGCCTCGGCCAGCAGCCGGTCGGCTAGATCAGCGGTTGCTTGCCGGTCAGTTGTGGCCATGTGTAATGCTCGTTATTAGTGGTGTTGGTCACTTCCAGTTGATGGAAGGAGTTGATGCTGGCGTAGAGCGCGAAGAACTGGGAAAGCACACAGCTGAACAGGTAGAGATCGCCCTCGCAGAGGAATCCGCTCTGATCGATGTGCAAGTGAGTGCGCAGGCCGCGGATCGGCTGCCCTTTGATCAGCCAGTCCAGGGGGGAGGTGCTGACTTCGCTGATAGCCTGGAGGCGCTTGTGTGTGGACCGCGCTTGTTGGATGTCATGCAATGCCGCGAAGTCGTAAGCGCCAATAACCGCCTTGAGTGGGTCGGCGGACAACAGCGACAGGTAGTTCAGCGAAAGGTTGGAAATCAATGCCCATTGCAACTGACCATCGAGCACCGGACGACAGGGTCGGGAAGGGCGGCGGATATTGCGATAGCTCACCAATGGTGGGGTGACCTCTGTATTCACGCTGATATCGCCCACGCTCAGGGAAAGGGGCAGATCTCGATTGGTACAGGTCAGATCGATCGAGGCGGTTTCCAGCTCACCGATGTAGAGGCTCGCGTCGGCGCGGACGAAAGCTATGCGGTGAATCACTCCATCGTCTTGCAGCGAGTCTTCCACCTGGCAGCGGTAGTACAGCGCGGTGCGGCCCTGAACATGTTCGATCTCATGGGCGAATGACTCGAAGGGGCGGAACACCCGCAGAAGCTGACCGCCGGCGCTGCCTGCAGTGGTGCGCGTGCTGATTACCCGATCGACGCTGAATATTTCGTAGGCGTGGCTCTGGGGGCCGCTTGGCCTCAACAAGGCGTGTGCCTGTTCGCCGGACAGGTCGATAGGCTCGGCACCATGCGGAAAAAGGTTGACCGCAGGGGTGCAGAACAAGCTGAAGTCGTCTTTGCCAACGCGTATTGACTGGGGCAATTGACGGCTGAAATTGAACTCGATATGTACCGTTTGGCTGCTCTCGTCGGGCCAGACTCTGCTCAACCCAGCCAGGCTGAAAAAGTGGAACCGCTGCGGGAACAGAAAATACTCCTGCAAGATTCGGTACCCATCGAATACATTCTGCGGATACGGCAGCAAGGCCTCTTCGGGACCGAAACCAGGGAATCCGACACTACTGGCCGGCAGTCTGCGAACCTGGCCGTTGATGGTCACATCGATGTGTTGGAGGTATTGCGAAAGCCAGAGATACAGCGTCTGGGCGCTGCGGTCGTCGCCGCTCAGATGGATGTCGAGCCTATCGCACTGCAGGGTATTCAGCGGTCGGTCGACGCCTGTTTTCAGGCTGATGCTGACCACTGAGCTATCCAATGTCTGGGTGGCGTCGACCTGGCTGATCTCGAAAGGCTGCAGCGTCACCTCGGTGCAGGTCCGGAACTCGCAGGCGATGCCGTCCACCGGTGTGGAGAACAGGCGGGCACCCTTGGGAATGCAGTGGGATTGGCTGAGTGACTGCTCAAGCGGTGCAAACTGGATGATGGTTGCGCTCGGTAGCGGACGCAGGTAGTTGGGCCACAACAGTTGCAGCATCGGGTGCGTCAGTTCCGGCAGGTCATCCTCGAGCTTGAGCCGTAGCTTGGCAGTCAGGAACGCAAAGCCCTCCAGCAGGCGCTCGACATCAGGGTCGCTGCTGTCCTTGCCGAGAAAACGAGCCAGCTGAGGGTTGTCCTTGGCGAAGTCGGTTCCCAGCTCGCGCAGGTAGCGAAGTTCTTCGCTGAATTGATCCTTTAACGACATGGCTAGCTTACTCGCGTGTAACGGTTGTGGCCGTTGACCAACAATTCAATTTGCACGTGCTCCGCGTGATTGTTCACTTGCACTTGGCAATCCAGCCGAAAATGCAGTTCCAGGGGCGCATTTGCATCCGGGATAGCGATAAGCGTCTGGAGGTGTATCCGCGGCTCGAAGCGGGTAATGGTCAGACGAATGTCTTCGCTGACTTGATGGAGCAGATCGCCATTGCTCGAATTGTGGCCATTGAAATCACGCAGCCCCAGGCCAGGGCTGCTCTGTGAACAACCCTGGCGCGTGTTCAACAGCGTTTCGAGGTGGCGCTTGATCAGCTCGATTTTGTGCCTGGCGCGCTCTCGTCTAGAGAGCGCCGGCGACGTCTGCGAATGAGCTGCCAGGCGGATGAAAAGACCGGTCATTGCGTGTCGAGCCGACCGACCAGTGAAATCTCGAAATTGGCGCCCATGTACTTGAAGTGCGGACGTACCGCGAGCGACACCTGGTACCAACCCGGATCGCCCGCCACGTCCGAAACTTCTATCTTCGCGGCACGCAACGGACGACGGCTTCTCACGTCGGCGGACGGGTTTTCCTGGTCGGCTACGTACTGCTTGATCCACTTGCCGAGCTCGGACTCCAGATCGCGGCGCTCCTTCCAGCTTCCGATCTGTTCGCGCTGGAGCACCTTGATGTAATGGGCCAGCCGGTTGACGATGAACAGGTAAGGCAACTGGGTGCCGAGTTTGTAGTTGGTCTGTGCTTGCAGGCCCTCCGGCGTTTTCGGAAAGGTCTTTGGCTTTTGCACGGAGTTGGCCGAGAAGAACGCCGCATTGTCGCTGTCTTTGCGCATGGTCAGGGCGATGAAGCCTTCTTCGGCCAGTTCGAACTCCTTGCGGTCAGAGATGAGTACCTCGGTGGGGATCTTCGCTTGCAGTTGCCCCAGTGACTCGAACAAGTGGACCGGCAAGTCCTCTACGGCGCCTCCCGACTGCGGGCCGATGATGTTCGGGCACCAGCGATAGCGTGCGAAGCTATCGTTGATGCAACCTGCCAGCAGGAAGGCGGCATTTCCCCATAGATAGTTGGCATGTCGGCCATCTATGTTTTCGTCGTAGTTGAAGCTCTGTATGGGTTGCTCTTCAGGATGATAGGCAGAGCGCAGCATGAAACGGGGCGCCACCAGGGCAACATGGCGAGCGTCTTCGCTGTCGCGGAATGCGCGCCACTTGGCATGCCGAGGCCCGGCGAAGATGTCTTTGATCTCCTTGAGGTCAGGCAGGCCTTCGAAGCTGCTGAGGTTGAAGAATTCCGGCGCGGGTGCTGTCAGGAAAGGGGCATGTGCCATGGCGCCGACCGAGGCCATGTAACTCAGCAGCTTGATGTCAGGGGAGGAGGGGCCGAAGCTGTAATTGCCAAGCATGGCCGCTACCGGTTCGCCACCAAACTGCCCGTAACCTGCGGTGTAGACATGTTTGTAGAGTCCGCTGCAGGTAATATCTGCGGCGTTCTCGAAATCATCGAGCAAGTCCTCCTTGCTGGTATGGAGAACCTCGAGTTTGATGTTCTCGCGGAAGTCTGTCCGGTCGACCAGGAGCTTGAGACTGCGCCAGGCGGATTCCAGTTCTTGAAATTCAGGCTCGTGCAAGATCGTATCCATTTGCTTGCCCAGCACACGGTCGACTTCAGCGATCATTTGGTCTACGCGGTGCTTGTTGATCAGCTGTTCTGTTTCATTGCTCTTGAGCATTTCCGCAATGAAAGCGGCGACGCCTTGTTTGGCAACGTGGTAGCCGTCCTGGGTCGGAACCAACATGGTTTCGGCCATGATCTGGTCAAGCAATGTGGCTTTGCCGAGTGTCTCTATTTCAATGTCGGTGCCGGGCATCGTGCTGTTCTGGTTTGGCATTGGGCGCGTTCCTTTGATTTAGCCTTCGGTGGATGTCTCAAGCACCAGACCCAGCTCTTGCGCTAGTTGCTTTCGGGTTTGCTCGTCGCTCAGCAGAAGTTGCATCTGTTTGCGAAAAGCGGGGACGTTACCCAGCGGACCTTTGAGGGCAACCAGCGCCTCGCGGAGCGCCAGCAGTTTGTTGAGTTCGGGTATTTGCCGGGCGATCTGGTCTGGCCCGAAATCATTGAACGTGCGGAAGTGCAAGCTGACAGCGATTTCGGCGTCGGGCGTGGGGCTGAGTGCCGAGGGCACGGACATATCCAGCCTGACGTCGGCATCTTTCAGTACGTCGTTGAAACTGTGCTTGTCGATGCGCAAGACGGGCCGGTCTTCGAGCGATCTGTCGTCCTGCAGCCCAAAATCCCCCAGGACCAGCATTTTGTGAGGCAACTCTATTTCCGCTTGCTCATTGCCCGTGGCAGGAACATATCGGATGTTGATGCATTCTTTTGGCGCGACAGAACTCATGGTTTTGGACATGAAGAGCTAACTCCTTGTAAGAGGTTTCCTACTAAATCTAATTGTGTGTAATTTTTCTGTAGGATGGCTCCTACAAAGTTGCTTGGATCGCTTATTTGTTGTCCGTTGCTTAAGGTTGGCCTGAAAACCATGCATCTTGAGCTGGTTTTTAGTCGAGGCTTAATTTGTAAGTTGATATTTATTTGTGTGCGGCTGGCTCTGTGTACTAGTCTCGTTTTTGTTTTCGGTCCTCGAAAATTGTTGCTGTCGTAATTTGTAGGATTAAGTGTAGGAAATTTCTCTTGGCAACTTTTTTGCCATTCCCATGGAAGAGAGTTTGGTTCCAATGATTAGTCGCTGCGCATATGGTGCTGGATTGTCGCTGCTGTTTTATCTTGGTCCGGCGTTGGCAAGCCCGGTTCGGGATTGTCCAGGTATCGTGTCTAACCTCGAGCGTCTGGCCTGCTTTGATGAGGCCGCACGAACGCCTGCACGGGTCGCGAAACACAACTGGTCGGCACCCGAGCAAGAGGCGCCGAGCGTTTTGAACGTGTTGGCCAACGAAGTCGAGCGAACCCCTGACGACCTGACTTTCCACATGCGCGAGCTGGGTGAGGGACAAACGCAGCCGCGGGTGATCATCTCCGCCCCGGCGATTGCATCGGTTGAGCCACGCACCTACCTGGCGATCAGTTGCATCCAGAACATCTCGCGGTTGCAGTTGATTGCCGGAGAACCGTTCAACACCAGCCGGGTCAAGGTGCAGCTAACGGGCGAGCGAAGTTCTACGGTCCCTGCCCACTGGCAGGTCATGGAGAACGGTCAGGTGCTCGATGCAGGTCGAGGTCTGCCGGCGATCGAGCAGATCAAGGCGCTTTTAGGTGCCCACCGTATCCGTGTGGCCAGTGACCACTCCGCGATCGATGGACTGACGTTCGACGCTGAAGGCCTGGATCCTCTCATCGACAAGGCGCGCAAGACATGTCGCTGGTAATGCAGGTATCGGCGGCGGAAATGGCGCGGTTGCTTTCACCTATAGACCCGCAGGTTCCTGCTGGGCTGTTCGATATGGAAGACGAAACCTACCAGGCCATTGACCAGGAAATGGTGAAGCTGGGTGGGCTTCAAGAGGCATCGATCGACTGGTGCTATATCGAAGAAGCATCACGCCAGTACCTGATCGAGCAGTGTAAACACCTACGGATTGTCTGGCACTTGACTGTCGCCTGGCTGCGTAGCGATTGTTGGCAACAGTGGAGTTGTAGCCTGGAGTTGCTCGGCGGCATTGTCGAACACTACTGGGAGAGCGCTCATCCCAAGCCGGGTCCCAAGGGGCTTCTAGGCAAGCGCAAGCTGGTCGGTCTGATCATCGACCGACTGCTCGATACGCTTGCAAGGCTAGACCGATTTACCTATAGCCGGGCGCATGCTGTCGCTGCGCAAAACGCCTTGGAACGCCTGCAGCGGCAAGCTGATGCAGCGCAGTTGGATGCCAAGGTCCTGGGGGAACTTGAGCGTTTGTTGCTCAAACACTTGAAATCCGCCGAGAGCGGTGGAGACCCTGCCACCAACGTCGTCACCCCAAAGCTAGAGCCGTCGCCCTTGCTTGAGGTCTTCGCTGCGCCCAAGCCCAGCCTGTCGCTCGGCAACGAACGCGAGACTCGTCGAGCCGTGTTGAGCATGGCCGAGTTCATCAACCAGCAGGACCAATACGACCCCACCGGATATCAATTGCGACGCTTCGGTTTGTGGGCCCATATCCAGACTGAACCCGGGACCAGGCAGGAGAACCGCACAGAGTTGATGGCGGTTCCCATGGATATCGTCCGCGGTTATGAGGAAGCGATCGCCAGCACGTCGATTTCCCCTGCCTTGTTGCTTCGGATCGAAAAGAGTGTGACGTCGTCTCCCTACTGGATCCGAGGCAGTTTTCTCGCCGCAGCGGTGGCCGCGCGGCTAGCGATGGATGAAGTGGCGGAGGCCATCCGCAGCACCACGGCGCGGTTCGTACAGCGCCTGCCGGCTCTTCAGCAACTGTGTTTCAGCGATGGCACAGCATTCGTCGATAGTCAGTGCCTGGCGTGGCTGAGGGGTGGGCAGGCCGGTGCCGAGCACCCAAGCGCGGGGCGGGAATTCGCAAGCCTGCGTGAGGAGCTGGCCAGCCAGTTGGATGGCGGGGTAGAGCCATTGCTGCTGCGCCTGCAGAGTATGCAAGCGGAGTTCCTGGCTCCCCGCGAGCGTTGCCACAGCACGACCATAGCTGCCGATTTACTGGCGGCAAGAGGCATTTCCTGGCTTGCCCAGGATCTGTGCGCCAGCGTCGCCCAGACGATGCAGCAAACCACTGCCAATGACTGGGAACCTGACGTGTTCCAACGACTTCAGCACTACGGCGCAACCTCAGCGCTGCTCGAGAAGAACAAGCAATAGGAGCCTTCATGAATCGACTCTGGACACTGTGCAAGCGCTGGGGAGCGCCGCTCGTGATGCGTATCGGGCTGGCGATGCCCGTGCTGCTTGGACTTGGCGTTTCGCTGCTGTTAATCGCCATCTGGTGGCTTGGGCCGCAATGGACCTGGCGTGGACAGCAGCCGCTGGATAGCCTGTCGAGCCGCGGGATGGCCAGCCTGTTGCTGGTGTTGCTGCCAGTCTTGTCCTGGGCGTTCATGCTTCGTGTGAAGTTTCGTCGATTGCAGGCGCAGCAATGTGATGAGGCTGCTGCCGAAGCCGACCCTTGTCTAGCGTATGTCCAAGCCCAAGAGCGGGCGCTGAACCAAGGTTTGGCCCATTATCTGGAAAACGCCGGCGGGCGACGGGCGCTGTACCGTTTGCCTTGGTACCTCGTCATCGGTGAGCAGGGCGCTGGCAAGAGTAGCTTCATCGACCGGTCGAATCAGCGCTTTTCCCTCACCCGTATTACCAAGGTCCAAGCCCAGGGGCTTCACATACAGGACCTTGAGTACCCAGTCAGCTGGTGGATCAGCGATGAGGCCGTCATTCTCGATCCACCCGGAGAACTGATCGCCCAGAGCTCAACGAGCGAACGCTTTGATGACAAGGAAGCAGAGGCACAGGCCGCCGTACCACTCGGTACGCCGGCAAGGCTCTGGGAACACTTGCTGGGGTGGTTGGCGTGCAACCGGAGCCGAAGAGCACTCAACGGTTTGTTGTTGGTGATCGATCTGTCATCGCTGTTGCGCGGCGGACCCGAGCAGCGAACGGCCCTGGCGCGAACGCTACGCACCCGGCTGCACGAGGTGAGTAGCCACCTTGGCTCCCGGCTTCCGTTGTACGTAGTGCTCAGCAAGTTCGATTTACTGGACGGGTTCGATGAGCTCTATTCGCGATTGAGCGCTGCTGAACGTGAACAGACGCTTGGGTTCACTTTCAAGTTGGATGCCGTCAGCAGGTTCGACGCTTGGCTGGATGAGTTTATCGAACACTACGATGAATTGGTCTGCCAGGTGCAGCAACAGGTGGCGCAGACCCTGCACAGTGTTGGCTGCCCGACGCAGCGTGAGCGCCTGACATCGTTGCATGCCCAGTTGGCTGGCCTGCGCCCTGTGCTGGTGGGGTTGCTGCGGGAGATATTGGCCAGCGACCGTTTTACCACCCCGGCATTGGTGCGTGGGGTCTATTGTTCATCGGTCATGCAGCAAGGGGAAATCAGCAACGCGTTTGTCCGTCGGGCTGCGCAGCCTTACAAGACCACGCCGCCACTGCGCGAGAGCAAATCGCAAAAGAACCCGCAGGTCTATTTCATCCAGCAACTTTTTCAGGGTGTGATCTACAAGGAGGCCGGGCTGGCGGGGGACAACGTCAGGGTGGCACGCAGCAAGCGTCAGCTATTGTGGGTGGGTTCTGGAGTAGGCGTCCTGGCGTTTGCCATCGCCATCGCCAGTTGGCATCGCTACTTCGACATCAATGCTGCCAAGGCGGACGGAGTGCTGGCAAAGACTCAGGCTTTCGGTAGTCAGGAGGTGGATCAGCGTCTGGATCCCACCGGTCGCAACCTCCTGGCGCCGCTCAATCAGATTCGTGATGCCGTTTCGGTGTTTGGTGCCTATCGTTCTGCATGGCCGGGCGTTGCGGATCTGGGGCTCTACCAAGGGCGCGCCATCGGGCCCAGGGTCGATGAGGCCTACCTGAAGCTGCTATCTCGTCGATTCCTCCCAGCAATTGCCAGTGGCGTTGTCGATGCAATGAATGCCGCACCGCTTGGCAGTGATCAGCAAATGGCTGCGCTCAGGGTCTATCGAATGATCGAGGACCGTGACAATCGTCGTCCGGAATGGGTAGAGGACTGGATGTCCCTGCAATGGCAACAGGCTTTTCCAGGGCAGGGCGCTGTGCAACGTGATCTCATGCGGCACTTGCAGTATGCCTTGGCCTATGCCGAAACTGACCTGCCACAATTCAGCCAGCGTGTGAGCGAAGTCCAGCAGGCCTTGCGCAAGGTGCCTCTGCCACAGCGGGTGTACGCCAGCCTCAAACAGGAAGCTCAGGATGAGCTGCACGCCGGCCTGGATTTGCGCAATCAGATCGGGCCAGCGTTCGATGTGGTTTATCAGTCGGCGTCAGTGCCAGGAGGGAGCCAAGGGACCGTCGTGCTTGCGCCCTTGGTGACGGCCAAAGGCTTCAAGGAATACTTCGAGCCGCGCAGCCAGCACATCACCGAGATGGCCATGATTGATCAGTGGGCGTTGGGTGAGCGGCGGCAACTGGACTACTCAAGCGCCGATCGGAAAGCGCTGACCGAGAGTATTCGCAATCTGTACACCTCTGATTACATCGACACCTGGCGGCGGTCGTTAGCAGCATTCGCGGTGACCGATTTCCATGACCTGAACCATGGCGTGTCGGTTCTGCATCAGTTGACCGGCCCCGCAGCACCATTGCTGCGTTTGCTCGAAACCGTGCGGGACAACACCGAACTCCAGCCCTTGCCGACAGCTGAGGGTAAACAGGAGCAACAGTATGGGCTCGATATTCGGCGTGCGTTCTCGGGCATGCATGCCTTGTTGGAGCCCAAAGGCACTCAGCCGAGCTATTACGATGAAACGCTAGGTGCAGTGACGGCCGTTTACGATTACGCAAAGGCAGTGCAGGACAGCTCGGACCGTGGCAAGGCCGCTCTGCATGTGGTACTCCAGCGCTTTTCAATGACCGGTTCCGATCCGATAGCCAACCTGCAACGGGTCGCCTCTGGACTTCCGGAACCGCTCGATCAACAGGTGAGAAAACTTGCTGAGCAGACCGCCCGGGTGCTCAATGTCGAAGCATTGCGGGAGCTGGAGCGGCGGTGGGATGCAGACGTGTACAGCTTTTTCCAGCAACGGCTGGCGGGTCGGTATCCATTCGTTGCCCATGCGCCTGATGCCTCCCTGGATGATTTTGAAGCGTTCTTCGGTCCCAAGGGAAGGTTGCGCCAATTCCAGGATCGCTACCTTGAAGTCTTTCTCGAGGAAAACCTGGAGGCGCTGGGCAGTCAACAGGGAGGCTCGCTGATCCGCGGCGACGTCCTAAAGCAATTGTCGGTAGCCGAGCGGATAAGGGAAACATTCTTCGACCAGCGGGGAAACCTGAGTGTGCAGTTCAGTATCGAGCCGTTGGGGCTCAGTGGTAATCAGCGCACCAGCTTGTTGGATCTGGACGGGCAACTGGTTTCATACACCCATGGCCCTCGCCAGATAACGGGCATTATCTGGCCTAACACCCTGGGGCCGCAGGTGCGCAGCAACCTCACCTTACTCAGGCAAAACGGCAACAGTAATCGCCTGGAATACCGGGGGCCGTGGTCCATGTTCCGCCTACTGAGTCGTGGGGCGCTCAATGGGCGCACCGCTACCAGCGTGGACCTGAGCTTCAAGGCAGGTGATGGGGTAATGCGCTATCGTCTGAATGCCGAGAAAGCCTTCAACCCCATCACCCAGCAACCTTTCAAGGGCTTCAAATTGCCGCGAGGCCTGCTGCAAGAGCGTTCGGCGCAGGCCCTGTGAGTGCGCAGCGTAGGACCAGGCTGGCCACTTACCCTGGGGGGATGCACCCCGTCAAGGCGCGCCGAACACCATGGTCCAATACACCCCCTCATCGCTTCGGGCGTTCTCGGCAAATGCCGCGCCCACCTGGGTGAACATCGGATTCATCAGGTTGGCGCAATGCCCTGGGCTGGCCAGCCAGCCGGCCATCGCCTTGCTCGGTGAGCCCTGGCCGGCGGCAATGTTCTCGCCGATCTGACGGCCACGGTAGCCGGCATCCCATGCCCGGTCTGCCGGCAGATCACCGTCGGGGTCACGGTGAGCGAAGAAATTGTCGTTGGCCATCGCCCGGCTGTGTCGCTGCGCCGCTGTTCCCAAGGCGCCGTTCCAGGTGAGCGGCCGTGCAGCGGCGAAGCGCTGGCGGCCACACAGGCGCGGTTTCGCTCGCGCCGCGTTGACCTGCGCCAGCAGCGCTTTGCTGGCGGAGCGCTGATCGCCGAGCTGAGCGTCGAGCACCGGACGCGCCAGCACCACTCGCCATTCGCTGCGAACGCGACTGACGCCGATGTCGGCAAATTGGTTGTCGAGCAACGCCGAGCAGTAATCGTTCTCCAGCATGGCAAAGGCCTCCTCGGCATCCTCCGCGCCAATCAGGCGGATGGCGCGTACCTTGACCGCCTGATATCCGGCGGCCTTCAAGCCTTCGCGCAAACCGCCGCCGTAGCCGACTGGTACCACCAGGTTCGACCTCAACGTGAGCGGCGCCAAGGTTTGAACCCTGCGTCCCTCGCAGCGCTGTGGTTGGGCGCGGTAGTCGTTGATGGCCGCCACCAATTGCCTTTCCCCGCTGGCATGGGCGGGGCTGAGGAACAGGGCGAACAAAGGGATGAGGAAGGAAGAGCGGCGGGCAGCTTGGCGCATGGGGCGAACAGCTCGGACGGGGTGGCGGCGCAGTGCCGATTAAAGGGCCCGGCTAAGACTGCGCGCCTCGAAACTGGTTCATGAGCAGCGTTACAATTTTTCGGTCATCAGTTCGATTATCCAGTCGATGAATACCCTTACCTTGGCGCTGACATGGCGATTGGGCGGGAATGCCAGATACATCGGCATCGGCGACATGTGCCAGTCTTCGAACAGCGGCACCAGCTCACCGCTGATCAGGTGCGGCCTGGCCATGTACTGCGGTAGCCAGAGCATGCCCAGGCCAGCCAGGCCAGCGGCGAGGTACGCATTGCCGTCGTCGACCGTCAGTTGCGGACGACCGTGCGCCTCGATCCGCTCCTCACCCCGCTGCATTGCGAAGGGTAAGGTTTTGCCTGTGCGAAACCAGAGGAAACCGACGGTGCTGTGTCGGCTTTCCTCTAGCTCACTGGGATGGACCGGCGTACCGAAGCGCTGCAAATAGGCGGGCGTGGCGTACATGCCGAGTTTCAAATCGCCCACGTGCCTTGCTACCAGAGATTGATCGGTGATCTCGCCGCCACGCACCACGCAGTCGACGTTCTCACCCATGATGTCGACGATGCGATCACTCACGCCCAAGGTCAGCTGAATTTCTGGATAACGTGCGAAGAACCCTGGCAAGGCGGGTATGAGCAGCATTCGCGCCAGTGGGCTGGGTACATCCACCCGCAGCCGGCCGCGCGGTGCCATCGATGCGCTGGACAAGCTGGTCTCGGCGTCGTCCATGTCGGCCAGCAGCCGGACGACGCGTTCGTAATAGGCCGCGCCGTCGGCGGTGACATTGACCTTGCGTGTGGTGCGGTTGAGCAGGCGCACACGCAGCCTGGCTTCCAGTTGCTGGACGAGCTGCGTCACAGTGGTCTTGCTCATATGCAGGGTGGCTGCCGCCTTGGTGAAGCTGCCGGTTTCCACCACGCGAGCAAATGCCTGCATTGCATCGAAACGGTCCACGTCATGCCTCACCCGTGTCTGGATTGTTTGGATTATACAAACAGTCCAGGCCAAAGCTGCCCGTTTATCCCGTGCGTTGGCCTTTTTATAGTGGCTTCACCGTAGACACCGGGCCGCGATGGCCCCGAACGAGGTATGCAATGTCCACTAAACGTGATGTCGTTTTCCCGCCTGACCGCCACGCACTGTACGAACTCCACCGCTATTCCCCGGCGATTCGCTCCAACGGTTTTCTGTTCGTATCCGGCCAGGTCGGTAGCCGCAAGGATGGATCGGCCAAGCCGGACCTCGCAGAACAGGTTCGCCTGGCCTTCGCCAACCTCAATGCGATCCTGGCCGAGGCGGGCAGTAGCTTCGAGGACGTGGTCGACGCGACCATCTTCATGGTCGACCCCGCCTCGACATTCGAAACCATCTGGGAGGTGGCGGCCGAGTATTGGGGCGAAGCGCCCTATCCCACGGCGACCGCTATCGGCGTGACCTGGCTGTCCGGGTTCGACTTCGAGATCAAGGTGATCGCAAAAATACCGTAGGGCAGACCAGACCCTACTTCCGATGCTGACCACCGAGGCGCCTGTAAAAAATCGCGGACAAAAGAAAGCCCGCTGCTAGGCGGGCAAGGTCTATCACACGTAGGGATAGCTAGAGACTGCCCAACTGGGCGTGAAAATTGAGTGAAAGAAAGGTCAAGGGACGGTTCTGGCTCGCGCCTAACTGCCCAGCGCTCGTTTCAACACGTCGTAGACCTTCGGGTCACCCGATTGAGCAACGTTGAAACGCAGAAAGTCGCCGGCAGTCATCGACTGGCTGAAAGCATTGCCGGGCGCGAGCACCAAGCCCTCCCTCAAGCAAGCCCTGGCCAGTGTCGCTGCATCCTTGCCTTGAGGGAGTTGGCACCAGACGTACATGCCGGCCTGGGGAATCAGCCACGGCGTGATCCCGATGGCCTGAAGCCTGGCGACCGTTCTGTCCATTTCCTCGGCTAAGCGAAGACGCACACTGTCCATGTGCTTTCGGTACCCGCTGTCAGTGATGGCATGATGGATGATGTTCGCCGCCAGGCGTCCACCGCCGAATGTCGTGGCAATCTTGAGATCGACCAGGCGCTCGATCCACTCAGCGCGAGCCGCGATGTAGCCGCATCGAATCGAAGCGGAGATGGTCTTGGAAAAGCTACCGATCTGGATAACGCGAGAAAGGCCATCGAAGGCAGACAGTCGTGGGGCGGGCGTAGTCTCGAAATCTCCGAAGATGTCGTCCTCGACGATCACCAGGTCAGAGGTGTCGGCCAGTTTCAGCAGCCGGTGGGCCGTCACCGGAGACAGGGTCGCCCCGGTAGGGTTGTGGATGCCGGAGTTGGTTATGTACAACCGGGGAGAATGCTGTAGCAGGGCCGCGCCGAACGCATCGATGTCTGGGCCTGTCCTCGTGTAGGGTACGCCCACGATGTTCACCCTGTGGGCTTTCAACAGTGCGTGAAAATTGAAATAGCAGGGGTCGTCGACCAGGACCGTGTCTCCCGGTTCCAGCAAGAAGCGGCAGATCAGGTCGATGGCGTGGGTGCCGGACTCCGTGAGCATGATCTGTTCCAGAGGGGCTTCGATCCCGATACCTGCCAGCCGCCGCGACAGAAACTGCCTGAGCGGGGGATGACCCAGCGGAGAAGCGTACTCGGCCAAGTGCAACGTGTCTGAACGCGCAGCGACTCGGAGCGCTTTGCGCATGCCAGCTTCGTACATCCAGGAAGCCGGTAGCCACCCGCACCCTGGTTTCAAGGCATCGCTGGAGGTCTCGAGCGACTGGCGCGAGATCCACAGCGGATCGACCTCACGGTCGAGTCGGGGGCCGATTTCGGTGAGTGCCAACGGTGCCACTGGCCCCGCCACGTAAAAGCCGGAGCCAGGACGAGAGCTGAGTACACCCTCTGCCATCAACCGTTCATAGGCCTCGAGAACGGTCGAAACCGATACTTGCATGGTCTGAGCCATCGCGCGGACGGAAGGAATTCTCGCACCTGGCGTGTAGGTTCTGGAGGCTATCCTGGACTGGATTTCACCCATGACCGTTCGAATTCGCGTTCCGGTCCGTTTCATCGCACCCTCAACTGTGCTGGATTAATATGCATAACAGTTCTGTTCAACTGTATTGGATTGTACGTGGCCTTGGTGAGCGTGTCAGTGATGTACTGAAGCCTGGCTTACCGAGGAGTTACCGATGGAGAAATCAACGAGCGGGTGGATAAACGGTTTCATAGGCGTCGCCATCTTTGCCGGGTCTTTGCCGGCAACCCGTGTGGCAGTTGCGGCCTTCGAACCGACGTTTCTGACCTGTGCCAGGGCAACGATTGCCGCCTTGCTGGGTGCGCTTTTTCTGCTCGTGCTGCGCCAACCTCGACCTGAACGTGGTGATTTGTCGTCATTGGCGGTCACAGCGCTTGGCGTGGTCATCGGTTTCCCGCTGCTCACGGCACTGGCCCTGCAGCACATCACCTCTGCCCATTCCATCGTGTTCGTCGGCCTGCTGCCGCTCTGTACCGCAGGATTTGCCGTGCTCAGGGGCGGTGAGCGGCCTCGGCCACTGTTCTGGTTGTTCTCGTTGCTCGGCGCCGGGCTGGTCGTTGGCTATGCGTTGATGAATGGAGGAGAGGCGTCGGCGGTAGGCGATCTGTTGATGATAGCGGCGGTGGTTGTCTGTGGGCTGGGTTATGCGGAAGGGGCGCGTCTGTCGCGGACGTTGGGTGGTTGGCAGGTGATCAGTTGGGCCTTGCTGCTGGCGTTGCCGTTCATGCTGCTGTTGACCATCACGCATCTTCCCGCGCCGGATGCTTTCGCGAAGGTCGGCGCCCCTGCGTGGTTCAGCTTCGGTTACGTTTCACTGTTCAGTATGTTGATCGGGTTTGTGTTCTGGTACCGAGGGCTCGTCCAGGGTGGCATCGCAGCCGTGGGCCAACTGCAACTCCTGCAGCCGTTCATGGGGCTTGGGCTGGCAGCGCTGCTGTTGCATGAGCACGTCAGCTGGATGATGCTTGTGGTGACGCTGGGTGCTGTTATCTGTGTTGCCGGGGCGAAGAGGTACGCCCGGTAGATGAAACTCCACGGCTCGGACGCATCCGCCATCGCCGGGGCCGCGTTCGTGGCCATCTTCGCCCTCAACGTGCCGTTTCCGCTGATCGTGCTCGGGGCCGCTATCACCGGCTACCTGGGTGGTCGTTTCGCCCCAGGCAAACGTGTCATCGGGGTCGCCACGCCCGTTGTCTTCGCGCTTGACAGCGTCCCGCAAATTAACTGCAATAGCCGGCGTTTCAAGGACGATTCAAGGAACCTGTCATGGCCGAGACGCCATCCTCGCCACGGGGCGACCTGCTCCGGGCTCTTATTTTTATTCCGCTGGGCCTATGCCTGCTCTACCTCACACTTTGGCTGGTTGAAGACCGGCTTAGCTTTCTGAGCCAAGCCCACCGCGCCCAGGGAAGTGTCAGCGCGCTAAACGCAGGCGGCAGTCATCCACAAATCGACTTCACCGACGCCACGGGAAGGGTGGTCAGCTACCCCGAAAGCGGGTTGATCTTCGGCTACGCGGTAGGCGATCGGGTGGGCGTGTTCTACCGCCCCGAAGCGCCCGCTGCAACTGCGATGATCAATGACCGAGGCGCGCTATGGGGAGCGAGCCTGCTGGCGGGCCTGTTCGCTCTCGTATTCACCTCAGGAGGCGGCTATCACTTGGCTGCATGGATTCGCCAGCGCCGGATGGCGCGGCCTGTATAAGGATATTCAGATGCAGATTCCATTACCCGTCAGCGTCAGTGACTGGCGTTACAAGACCGCCAGCGGAGGCGGTTTGACCGTGGTTTTCGCCGCTGCTGCTGGCGGTGCGCTGACCCTCACCGATCCCCTGGGGGTCGATCAACAGTTTCGCTACGGTTCGTTGGGTGTCGGCGTCGGCCTTGGCGCGCGGTTGCCGCGCTTTGGCAAGGTCAACTTGCATGTGCGTGGCAAGAGTATTGGGGCGGCGGGCGCCAGCGAGGACTTTCCCGCAGTCGGCAGGGTGCTGGTGGCCGACTCGGTCGCTGCGCGTGGCCTGGTTCGCGACGACTTCGAAGGTGCCTGTGTGTTCATCGAAGGCGGGGTGGGGCTGCTCGGTGGCGCCAGCGGCTCGGCGATGTTGTTCGGTCTGGATGCCAAGCTGTTGGCGATGACTGCCGCTACGCTGACGCCGGTGGGCAATTTACTTCTGCCGCACGACAGCGCAGTGCGCCTGCTGCGCTCGGCCAAAGGCGTGATCATGGCTGCTGGACTCAACATGGGGCTACAGGCCGGTGCTGGCGCGACGATTTCCTTGGGCGGGCTGTTTTGAATACGGTCGCCTTGTTTCCCCCTCTTTCGCCACCGCTTACCTGAGATCCAATCCTTTGAAAAAGTTCGCATTGATCGCAAGCCTCACCCTGAGCCTAACGGGTTGCACATTTACAGGCGCCAACGAAGTTGCCCCCGGCCAATTCATGATAACCAGCCACGGCAGCATCTTTAATTCAAGGGAAGGCCTGCTGGAAAATATTAATCAAAAGGCCAAAAAAGTGTGCGAAGGCAAGCCCTATCATCTTGAAGGTGACAGCGGTGCCAATATGGTCGTCGCTACCCGTACCCAGCTTGGCCAAACGCCAACCACTGTTCTTGGCCTGAAGGCGGTCTGTGACGAACATTGAGGTGGGCTTGTCCCGTAGCAACGGCCGCCCAGAGCACGAGTGCGCTTGCAGTTGACCGCGTCGCCCATTGCCGTAGAATCGCGCGCCCTAAATTCAGCAGGCATGTCGAGAGGGAGCTTCTATGCAGCGGGTGATGATCATTGGTCAGCCAGGGTCTGGGAAAAGTACCCTGGCGCGTAAGCTTGGCGAGCGCACAGGCTTGCCGGTCGTGCATATCGACACGATTCATTGGCAGCCAGGGTGGGTCGAGCGCAGCCGGGACGAGAAGACACGTCTTTGTCATGAGGTCGAGGCCCGTGAGCGCTGGATCTTCGAAGGCGGGCATTCGACAACATGGAACAACCGGCTGGCCCGTGCTGACATGTTGATATGGATTGATCGCTCGGCGCCGCTTCGATTCTGGCGCGTGCTCCTCAGAACGATGTTGAGCCGTGGTCGATCCCGGCCTGACTTGCCGGACAACTGTCCGGAACTGCTGGCCAACCTGCCGGAGTTTTTCAGGTTCATGTGGCGAACGAAAACCTCGTCTCGAGAGGCGATCAAGCGATTCGTGGCGACGGTCCCGTCGGGCTGTCGCGTGGTCTGCCTGCGATCCAATCGGGAAGCCGATGTTTTTCTCGCGAGCATCGGCACGCAGCCTGATCAGGTTGTGCAAGGTCATTAGATGTTAGATCGCGCTTGATTGGCGGCAGGCGCCTGCCGTGAAGTCGCATCAGAACGTTTTGTCCAAGGAAACCCCATGGCGCTGACCAGCAAGATCACGGCCTACGACCCTGCATGGCCGCAACGGTACGAGGCGGACAAAGTGCTGCTTGCCTCGGCATTCGGCGATGAGCTTGTCGCCATGCACCCTGTAGGCAGCACGGCTGTCCCGCAACTTGCAGCCAAGCCTGAGATCGATGTGCTGATCGAGGTTTCAGAGCATCGCAATGAGGCAGCGCGAGACGAGGTGTTTCTGACGCTGGGGTATGTGCGCGGCAGTGACCTGTCGGAAGGACACCACTTCTACCGCCGCAATATTGGCGAGATACGGACCCACAAGATTCACATCTGCAGGCGTGGTCACCGTTCAGTCATCCAGATGCTGACATTCAGAGATTTGCTCAGGAGCGACGCCTCCCTTCGGCAGCGATATCAAGACCTCAAGATGAAACTGGAAGCCACCAATATCGGCGGAATGGCCGAGTATCTGGAGAAAAAGGGGCCGTTCATTATCGCGGCGTTGCTTGAGGTCGATAACAGGCGAGGGTGATGGGCCGCCATGGTGCGGTTGCTCAGATGCCTGAGCGTACTCGCTGCCATTCACTCCAGCATTCTTCTGGGGCTATGTCTTCGTACCCCCGCTCTTTCTCCAACGCCAAAGCCACACTGAAGGGCACCGCTGTCGCGGTTGCATTATCTCGAATCTCAACACCTCATCCTCACTGAGCGGTGTGCCTTTTCGCTCCTCGGCCGCTTTTAACAGTGATACAAGCGTCGGTATACATACGAGACAGAGAGGATCTGAAGACAAAGGGATGCCTCTTGGCAAAGCTAATCGGAATTGAAAACTCCAGCTTATAGCCCTGAGCGGTACACGCAAAGCCCAAGGTTACATTGGCTGCATTAGACAGTCGAAGCGATCTGGTATGGGTCAAGAGCTGATGGTTGCGGGTGTCTGCTTTCGACCCATAGCGGCCATTCAACTGCTGGCGCTATGTATTATTCTCTTGCCCTCGCCGTTCCTTGGTGGAACGCCATTTGCCAATCGCCTCCTACTTGGCGCCATATTGAGCTTCTCAAAGATTCGCTACCGCCGCTCGGATCAAGAACAGCGCATCGATAGGTGGTCAGCACCACTGTTTCGGAAAGGATGCGTATCTGAAAATCATAGATCTGACGCTGGACAAAGTCTTGTTCCAGCAAGGCGTCGATGATCTGTGCTCGGTTCCAGACGACACCATTCGCGCCAAATTCTACAAAATCTGGAGCCAGCAAGCTGTTCAGTATGTCGCGATCAAGGCGAGTCTTGCGTTCAAGCAGACGTACTTCCAGCGCGTGGATGGCTGACTCCGGCCATGCCTTCGAAACACTCATGTTGTTGACCCTCTTGTTTGAAACATACCCCCCCGATAGGCATGGCTGGATGGAACCAAACCGTCACTGTTGGTCTGGCAACACTGCCGAAACAGTTTGCGCGGCTGGGGAGCAGGGCAATGCTGCTGATTAGCCGTTACAAGCGCTACATGATCGTAACTCGCCAACTGGCATGGCGCATGCAGCATGCCTAAGGCGTACCCTTTTAGGTCTGATCTCATGGATAGCATCAGCTTGTTACCCAAGCTCCTTGTCCGCAAGCCTGTCAGTGATGATGCCGCTGCCATAGCCATCCTTCACATCCGCAGTTGGCAAAGCGCCTACGTAGGGCTGCTGTCGAAACGATACCTGAGCGCCTTGGACACCAGTGTGGAACGCCGTGTGGTGTTCCTGAAGCAGGCAATCGAGTCGGGCAGCCCCTCAATTCGCGTCGCCGAATTGGATGGGCAAGTGATTGGCTGGGTTTCGTTCGGCCCTAGCCGTGACCAGGATGCTCCCACCGGCACTGCTGAACTGATGGCAATCTACCTCGACCCATTATGCTGGGCACGTGGTATTGGTACGGCTCTTTGGGCAGAGGCCCGGCAGGCATTGATGGGCCATGGCTATCAACAGGTTTGTGCGTGGGTGCTCGACGGCAACGAGCGAGCCACACGCTTTTACTGCAAGCATGGTTTTTCAGCGCAGGCAGAAAGCCAACGCATCTTGAAGAAAATGGTGAACCCCTCCCGCTTACCCGCTATGGCTTGATGCTCGATTCATGACGAAACAGGTCGCTCTGCGTGCATTCACTCAGGCCGATCAAGCGGCGCTGGAGCGCTGGGCAATTGATGCGCGTGCTTTGCACTACATGGCACGAACACAACCCAGTCGAAAGGCATTGCTCTGGCAAGTTATCGTTGTCGATGGGCGAGACATCGGCACGATCTGGGTAGAGTCCTGCGACCATCCAGCCCATGCCAGCCTTGGCGTGCTCCTGGGTGACACCGCTCTGATGGGGCAAGGGATCGGACGACGTGCCATACAGCTTGCGCTTGATCAACTGGCTGGAGACCACTGCCTGCTGGTAGTAACGCTAAACGTGCGGTCAACCAATATGCGTGCCATCAGATGCTACTTAAGTTGTGGTTTCCGTGTTTGCGACAGATTTGTTCGCACATCCGTCACAGGTAGTTATGAGGTTCTAAAAATGATCAAGGATTTGACCGTTTGACGTCCCTTTATGTTCCGTCTGGGTCGTTAGCGACCGTTGCTCTGTTTAGTCATCCTAGTCCTTCACCACGTGGAGGACTTGTCGTAAACAGGGAGGATGCTCAGCGTATGAATGAAACGATAGTTCGGTCTGTTGCCCTGCCGCGCCTGCATGTCAGCACAGATATCTTGGAGGCATTGTAGTTGCTTGCCCTCGTACTGATGATTGGCGCTCTGCACGGGGGCTAACTGGTAGGGTGGAGCGGCGCGCGTCGCTGGCGCTCTTTTCATCCTCCCGCGATGCTGCTGCGTCCGCTGCGGAGCCACACCGCTGATGCTCAGGGCACGCGCCAGTGCGTCGTGCCGCTGCTACCTGGGTGTAGCTAGTAAGGCTCGAACCTGCCCAGCAGAGCCATTGCCTTGTTGGCTTCCATACACGCCTTTAGAATGGTCGGCCCTCGCAAGGAAGGAAATACCATGTGGTTCATGAATAAAAAAACGCTCAGTGACGAGCAAGCGACTGCGCTCCATGAGCAGGCCTGGGCGGCGTTTCGCGAGCAGGATCTGGACACCGCGCAGGAGTGCTTCCAGATCCTTGCCAAGGCGTGTCCCGCCGACGCACGCTGGATGAATGGCGTTGGCGCGGTGAGCCTGGCACGTGACGATCGCGCCGATGCCCATCGACACTTCCAGATGGCCGCCGATCGGGATTATCCCGGCAGCCACTACAACCTCGGCATCATGGCCTACCAGGACGGTGATCACGAGGTCGCCCGCCGACACTTCCAGAGGGCTGCCGAGCACAATTATCCGGGCAGCCACTGCAACCTCGGCAGCATGGCCTTCCAGGAAGGTGATCACGACACCGCCCGCCAATACTTCCAGGAAGCCGCCGAGTACGATTGTCCCCGCAGCCACTTCTACCTTGGCAGCATGGCACACCAGGATGGCGATCACGATGCCGCCGTCGAGCACCTCAACAACGCCGTGCGCCACGATCATCCGGAGGCGCTGAACCTGCTCGGCGACGTCCATCTGCATGCCGAGCGCTATCCGCAGGCTGAGCAGGCTTACCGGCGCGCGGCCGAGTTGGGCAATGTCGACGGCTATAACAATCTTGGCCTCCTGTACTTGCAGCTCGAAGACTATCAGCAGGCCAAGCAGGCGTTGTTGCAGGCCCTACAATCCGACCACGTCTACGCCCAGCACAACCTGGCTGTGGCCTATCACCGCCTGGGCGAGCTCGAGGCGGCCGAGCGCTGGTACCTGATCTCCTTCTCTCTGCACGGCAACCTGCAGTCGCTGGAGAATCTTGGGCATGTATATGGCGACAGTGGGCGTGAGATCGAGGGCCAGGCGCTGATCGTGGCCTCCGACAAGCTCTACGAGGATCAGCCTCTCAACGATTACGAACAGGCGTTGATCGACCGGTTGCTGGCCTGAGCCGCGATGACCTTGCGGCGAATCCTCAACGACTATTGAGAGAGGCGCTGGGGTACTGCAGCCATACAGGGTGACCTGAGCCTGCCGCCCGATCAGCAGATCAGCAAGATTGCCGTGCCGACACAACGATCTGTCGACACATTCGGCGAAGTACGCGATGCGTCACCGTATCCCGTACATCAGCATCGCCACTCAGCTCACCGAGCTGGTGTCGAAGTTGGCTGTGCATGCGGGCGGCTGCGCCCGCGCCGCCGGCCTGATATAGGCCATGAACTTCGCAGGCGTGCTAGTGCTGGTGCTGGTGCGCTGTCGCTGATGCAGCGCTTCTCGCGCATCGAGCGCATCGCCATCGGCGTGGTGATGGACGACCCGGACCTGGGCGGGCCGAAAAGCCAGAGTGACGTAGACGACTTTGCGACCTTAAGGTCGTTCGCTACTAGCCCTTAACTTTTTGTTTGTCCTCGGATGCTGCAGATGGCGTGATGCATTTGGTGGTCTTGGTGATAGATGTTCGACGCATCCGCCCTTCCTTACGGCCGTAGGCCGACCATGAACTCAGACGACGGTTTGGCAAATGCTCCACCGATCTACGCACCGGGAGAATTTTACAGATTGCGCTGTGAGGGTCTGCTTTGGGTCGAAATCGCTCCCTCATGAAACAACGCTGCCACAGACAATGACAGCCCTATCCCAACCGATCGCCAGCCCCAACATGTCTGGGCCTTACGCCAGCCAATAAAGTTATGGCCCACATCTGAATCTTGTATTTCATCTGCACGCGTTCGCCTGATTAGCATCGTCGATGTCTTCCTGTCGACGAGAACAACAACGTGAACCTTGGAACGATCATTACCCGAAGTGCCCGCTACTGGCCGGACCACATCGCCGTGGCGGACAGCCAGGCACGCGTCACATACGCCCAACTGGAGCGCCGCAGCAACCGCTTGGCCTCAGCGCTGGGTACGCTAGGCGTGGGTGTCGGGGAGCATGTGGCGATACTCGCCGCCAACCGCGTGGAGCTGGTCGAAGCCGAAGTGGCGCTGTACAAGGCGGCGATGGTCAAGGTGCCCATCAATGCGCGGCTGTCAGTGGATGAAGTGGTGCGGGTGCTGGAAGACTCCTGCAGCGTTGCACTGATCACCGATGCCAGTTTTGCCCAGGCGCTGGCAGCGCGGCGCACGGAGTTGCCGCTGCTGCGCCAGCTGATCGTGCTGGAAGACGAGGGCGGTGATCTGGGTTATGCCGCGTTACTAGAGCGCGGCAGTGAGGCTCCGCTGGGCCTGGACCCGGCCGACGATGCGCTGGCCGTGCTGCATTACACCTCCGGCAGCTCCGGCGTGCTCAAGGCTGCGATGCTGTCGTTCGGCAACCGCAAGGCGCTGGTGCGCAAGAGCATTGCCAGCCCCACACGGCGCTCCGGGCCAGGCGATGTCATGGCCCACGTGGGGCCCATCACCCATGCCAGCGGTATGCAGATCATGCCGCTGCTGGCGGTGGGCGCCTGCAACCTGCTACTCGATCGTTATGACGACCGCCTGTTGCTGGAGACCATTCAGCGCGAACGGGTGACGCGGCTGTTCCTGGTGCCGGCGATGATCAACCGCCTGGTCAATTACCCCGGCGTCGAACGCTTCGACCTGTCGAGCCTGAAGCTGGTCATGTACGGCGCCGCGCCCATGGCACCTGCCCTGGTGAAAAAGGCCATCGAACTGTTCGGGCCGATTCTCGCGCAAGGTTACGGGGCCGGTGAAACCTGTTCGCTGGTCACGGTGTTGACCGAGCAGGACCATTTGGTGGAAGACGGCGATTATCAACGCTTGGCCTCCTGCGGGCGGTGCTACTTCGAGACCGACCTGCGGGTGGTCAACGAGGCATTCGAGGATGTGACCCCGGGTGAAGTCGGCGAGATCGTGGTCAAGGGGCCCGACGTGATGCAGGGCTACTGGCGTGCCCCGGCGCTCACCGCCGAAGTGATGCGTGACGGTTACTACCTTACCGGCGACCTGGCGACAGTCGATGCCCAGGGGTACGTGTTCATCGTCGATCGCAAGAAGGAAATGATCATTTCCGGCGGTTTCAACGTGTACCCCAGCGAAGTGGAGCAGGTGATCTACGGTTTCCCCGAAGTGTTCGAGGTGGCGGTGGTCGGCGTGCCCGACGCGCAGTGGGGCGAAGCGGTGCGCGCGGTGGTCGTACTCAAGCCCGGGGCGCAACTGGAGGCCGCCGAGCTGATCGATCGTTGCGGCCGTGCGCTGGCCGGTTTCAAGAAACCGCGCGGCGTCGATTTTGTCAGCGAACTGCCGAAAAACCCCAATGGCAAGGTGGTGCGCCGCCTGGTCCGGGACACCTACTGGCAACACAGCGAACGTCGTATCTGACCCGGGAGCATCACCATGTATCAACCCAGTGCAAAGGCTGCGCAGATTATCGAAGCGATCGAGGGTTTCGTCCGCGATCAGGTACGCCCGCTGGAACAGCAGGCACAGCTGGACTGGGCGCGCCCGCACCCCCAGCCGGTGCTGCGGCAGGTGTGGAAACTTTCCAGCGAGCAGGGCCTGTACACCGTCATGCTGCCCGAAAGCATGGGCGGAGCCGGCCTGAACGTGGCCGACCTTTGCGCGGTGAAGGAGGCCACGGTGCTGACAGGCTCGATGCTTGCCTCACACGTGTTGGGCGAGCTGTCGGGGCCGCCGCGCGTCGGCCACCTGTTCAAGGTGGCCAGCCCCTACCAGGTCGAGACCTTTCTTAAGCCAGTGTGCCGCGCTGAAAAGGCCGTGTGCTTTGCCCTGACCGAAGCCGAGGCAGGTTCCGATGCCACCGCCATTACTACCCAGGCGCGCCGCGACGGCGACCACTATGTGCTCAGCGGCTGCAAGCGTTACATCTCTGGCGCCTCCTACGCCGACCTGGCGGTGCTGCTGGCGGTGACCGGGCCGGGGAAAGGCGCCCAGGGCATTTCGGCGTTTTTCGTCGACCTCAACGCGCCGGGTGTGCGAATCGACAGCGATTACTCGGTGATGTCCGGTGGCGGTGCCCACGGCGACATCGTGCTTGACCAGGTGCGCGTGCCCGTGGCCAACCTGATCGGTGAAGAGGGGCAGGGGTTCAAACTGGCCATGGGGCGCATCACCCTCAACCGTCTGCTGCATTGCCCGACCCTGCTGGGGATGGCCGGCCTGGCGCTGAACTTGTCGATCGAGCATGCACGCAGCCGCAAGCAGTTCGGCCAGCCGATCGCCATGTTCCAGGCGGTCAACCACATGATCGCCGACATGGCCACCGAGCTGCACGCTGCGCGCAGCATGGTCTACGCCACGGCCCAGGTGAACGACGCAGGGGGCGATATCCGCACCCAGGCGGCGATGTGCAAGCTGTTCGTCTCCGAGGCTGCCTTCCGCATCGCCGACAAGGCGGTGCAGGTGCACGGCGGTGCCGGGCTGATGCAGGGCCATCCGGTGGAGTGGATTTTCCGCGCCACACGGATGATGCGTATCCTTACCGGCACCAGCGAGATCCAGCGCAACACCATCGCCAAAGGCGTGCTGATGCCTGCCTGAACGACGGGCCGCCCTTGCGGCGGCCTTTTTGCAACACCTCACAACAATAACAAGAGTACTCGCCATGACTGCGGATTCTTCCCTGCCTAACCCCCGTACCGCCTGGCTGGTGGCCGCGCTGCTGGCCCTGCTGATGCTGGTCAACTTTCTCGACAAGGTGGTGATTGGCCTGGTGGCGGTGCCGATGAGCGCCGAACTGGGCCTGACGGCCACCGAGTTCGGCCTGATCGGTGGTGCCTTGCATTGGTTTTTCGCGATCTCCGCCGTGGTCGGTGGCTTCATGGCCAACCGGCGCCCCACCCGCACCTTGCTATTGGGCATGGGCCTGTTCTGGGCGCTGATCCAGTTGCCGATGCTGTTCGCCACCTCACTGTGGACCATCGTCGCCTGCCGGGTGCTGCTGGGCATCGGTGAGGGGCCGGCATCGCCGGTGGCCACTCATGCACTGTACAAGTGGTTCCCCAACGACCGGCGCAACCTGCCGGTGGCCCTGCTGCATGCGGGCAGTGCCATGGGCCTGCTGGTGGCGGGGGCAATGATCCCCTGGGTCAGCCTGCATTACGGCTGGCGCACCAATTTCATCATTCTTGCGCTGATCGGCCTGGTCTGGTGCCTGTTGTGGTGGCGGCTGGGCCAGGAGGGCACCCTCGAACGCCTGCGTGCCAGCCAGCTCAAGGCCGACGAATCGGCTATCCCCTATCGCAGGCTGCTGGGCGACCCCAGCGTGATGGGCAACTATCTGTGCCACTTCGCCGCCAACTGGTCGCTTGCCCTCACCCTGACCTGGGTGCCCAGCTACCTGCAGGTGGGCCTGGGTATCGACCCGCTGCAGACCGGGCGCATCTTCATCATGTTCGTGGTCGTGACCACGCCGCTGAGCTTGCTGCTGGCCTGGTTTTCCCAGCGCCTGATGCGTCGCGGCGTGAAGTCACGGGTGGCACGCGGCGTGTTCGTTTCGGTGTGCCTGATACTGGGCGGGCTGTTGTCGGCTTCGTTGATGCTGCCTGGCTTGAGCACGGCCGTAAGGGTCGCCGCGCTGACGTTGAGTGGTGGCTTGGCGCTGGTGATGTATTCCGTGGGCCCGGCAATGCTCGCCGAGTTCACCCCGGCGGCCCAGCGCGGCGGCATCCTCGCCATGGGCAACGGCATCGCCTCGCTGGCCGGGCTGGCAGCGCCGGTGGTGACCGGCTTGCTGGTACAAGGTGCGGGTAGCGAACACCCGGCGGGGTATGCCCAGGGCTTCCTGGTGTGCGGCGCGGTGCTGGTGGTGGCCGGGGTGGTGGGCCTGGCCACCATGAACCCGCAGCGCACCCAGCAGCGCTTGCGCGAATCTGCTGCCGCTGACGGGCAGGCGTGCGCTCAGACCGCCAGCTGAACGCCGAGCACCGACTCCAGCGGCTCGGTCTCCTTGCCGATCAGTTCGCCTCGCCACCGGCCGCTGTTGACCAGGTCAATCAGCACGCTGCGCACCAGGTCGCGCAGGCAACCGGCAGCGAACGACAGGGGTTTGTGCTGGGAGTGCGCCAAGGCGATGGTGCGGCTGATGCGCGGTTCGACGATGCGCCGCGCCGCCGTGGGTTCGAGCAGTACGCTCAGCGGCGGCCAGTTGCTGATGGTCGCCGCCAGGCCGGCGCGCACCAGGCTGGCGATACCGGGTGCCGATTGCTGCTCGTAGGCAGCGGCCAGGGGGACGGCGGCTTCCATGGCGGCTTGCTCGATGCGTCGGCGCAGGTGCAGTGTCTTGGGCGGCAGCACCAGCCGGGTGGCGGCGGCTTCGGCTAGGGTGATGGTGTCGGGGGTGCCGGGGGCTGATGCGCCAACCCAGTACAGCGCCTCGGTGAAGATCGGCTCGGCCTCGACATGGTCGAGTTCCTCGGCATTGGGCACCACTCCGAAGTCCACCTTGCCCAGCTCGATGGCCTGGCCGCCTTCACGGCTGAGGCCGTCCCATACGGTCAGAGTGACGCCGGGGAAGCGCTGTTCGGCGCGCCTGACGATTTCTGGCAGCAGCAGGTCGGCGGCCGTGGCCGGGATGGAAATGGCCACGTGGCCCTTGGGGTCGCCGCGGCTGGATTTCAGCTCATCCTTCACCGAGTCGAGTTTCTGCACTACCTGCCGGGCCACTTCGTAGAGCTGGCGCCCGGCATCGGTCAGGGCAATGCCATCGTGCTGGCGGTCGAGCAGCTGCATCTCCAGCTCACTTTCCAGCAGGCTGATCTGCCGGCTCAACGCAGGCTGGGCAATGTAGGCGCGACGTGAAGCCGAAGAGAAGCTGCCGGCTTCGACGATGGCGATCAGGTAGCGGAGCTGTTTCAGGGTCATCGGAGCGGTTCCAAGGGTATGCCGAACTGATATGGCACGTATCCGAACACGTTATTTGTGGGGTTCGAAGCGCGGCTCCTAGTATCACCCCGAAAGGGCGTGCCAAGGCAAGCCCGGCCAAGACACCACAACAATAAGAGGCCAAGCCCGATGAAACCATTCGCTCTGCTGCGCAGCTTCCTGTTCGTCAACGCCAGCCTGCTGAGCCTGTACGTGGGGGCCACGCCACTGCCCGCAAACCTGACGCCGGTGGGGCCGAACGCGGGCCCAGCGGCGACGGGCGCATACCGGCCTGGAACGGCGGCCTGCGGGCGGGGCAAGTGTCTCTGGCGGTCAACGGCACGCCGCTGGACCCGTACGCCGATGAGCAGCCGCTGTATGTGATCACCGCCAACAACTACACCCAGTACCGGGAGCAACTGACGGCGGGGCAGGTGGCCTTGATGCAGCGTTACCCCCAGTCTTTCCGTCTGCCTGTGTATCCCTCGCACCGCAGTGTCGCGGTGCCGCCAGCCGTGGGCGAGTGGGCCCGGCACAATGCGGCCAGTGCCCGGCTGGTCAATGACGGCAACGGCGTGGCGGGCTTTGCCGGCGTAGTGGCATTCCCCAGGCCCGAGAATGGCCTGCAGGTGCTGTGGAACCACCTCACGCGGCCGCGCAACGGCAGTTACAGCCTAGCCTCGGACAGCATCACCCCGCGTGGCGATGGCCGCTTCGCGACGATGAGCCTGCAACAGAACTTCGCCCGCCCCGATGTACTGGAAGGCGGCCAAGCGGGCAACGTGCTGTATTACCTGAGTTACCGTATGACCGCGCCGTCGCGCCTGGCGGGCGATGCCGTGGTGCTGCACGAAACCCTCGATCAGGTCGCCCAGCCGCGCCTCTCGTGGCTGTACAGCAGCAGTCAGCGGCGGGTGCGGCGTGCCCCGACGCTGGCTTATGACAGCATCACCCCGGGCACGGCCGGCCTGCGCACCGCCGACAGCCGCGACATGTTCAACGGCGCCCCGGACCTCTACCAGTGGACCCTGGTGGGCAAGAAGGCCCTGCACGTGCCATACAACAGCTATCGCCTGGCTTCGCCCGTGCTCGGTTATGCCGCGCTGATCGGGCCGGGGCACGTCAACCCGCAACCCACCCGCTACGAGCTGCACCGGGTGTGGGAAGTGGTGGGCACCCTCAAACCTGGGGCGAAGCATCTGTACGCCAGTCGCCGCTATTACCTGGACGAGGACAGCTGGGCCATCCTCGAGGCGGACTTTTTCGACCACAAGGGCCAGTTGTGGCGCACCGCCCAGGCCCACAGCTACTACCACGTGACTGGGCAGGCGCTGGTCAACGCCATGGAGGCGATCTACGACCTGCGCAGTGGCCGCTACCAGCTGTCTGGCCTGACCAACGAGCAGCCAAGGCCGTACGCCTTCGACGTGCGCACCAGTGCTTCCTACTTTTCCCCCGGCGCATTGCGCAGCCAAGGGCTGCGCTGACACAGGGCTCTCATGAATTCCGATCACCGTCGTACTCCTTTGGAGCGCTGGTTGCTAGGGCAGGGCAAGGCGCCCGATCCGCGTTTTACCCTGGCCAATGAGCGCACCTTTCTTGCTTGGATCCGCACCGCACTGGCCTTGCTCGGTGGCGCCATCGCCATCGAAACCTTCGCTGCCCATGCCTGGCCACCCTCTGGGCGCGTGGCGATGGAGCTGGCGTTGCTGGCCATCAGCTTGCTGGTGAGCCTGGGCGCCGGCTGGCGCTGGTTCGCGGTGGAGCGCGCATTGCGCCGCGAGGCGCCGCTGCCGTTCCCGCGCCTGGTGCCACTGCTGAGCGTGGCGTGCGGGCTTGCCGGCGTGGCGCTTGTCGGCGTGCTATGGGCGCGTTGGCATGGCGGATAGCGCCAGAGACACCGGGCTGCAGGCCGAGCGTACGGTGCTGGCCTGGCGGCGCACGCAGGTCTCGTTGCTGCTGGTAGCGTGCCTCGCCTGGCGTGGCGAGATGTGGATGGTGGCTGGCCTGGCGGCGCTGCTGGCGGTGTTGTGCCGGGCCCGTGACCGCCGGGTGTACCGCCGTGGGCTGGGCATGCTGCATCGCGAGCAGGGCCACGCGGCCGCCTGGAGTGTGCTGCTCTGTGCCCTGGGGGTGGCGGGCCTGGTGCTGAGCGTTTGGTTGCGCCGCTCGCTTTAGGGCGGCGCTGTGGGTGATTTAGGGGGTGACGATATTGAAGCGCCCGTCCGGCTCGTCCAGCCCGGCCATGAAGCGCATGAACTTCATGCGCTCGCCACTGATGTCGATATCACCGACGGTCGCTTCCTTGAGAAAGCCGGTCTGCTTCAGGGCGATGCGGTCCAGAAGAGCCTTGCTCATTTTCACCTCGACATCCGCCTGCCCGTGGCGGGTGTGGTCGCGGTGGGTGAGCACGCCGTTGCGTAGGGTCAGTGCATAGTCTTCGTTCAGGTCGGTGAAGTGCCAGTTGATGGTCAGGTCCTGCTCGGCGGCCTTGGCAGCATCCACGCGTACGCCCAGGTAATCGAAGAACAGCGTCGGGCTCAGGGCGCGTACCAGGTCGTCCGCGCTGCCGCCTTTGCTGGCGGTCGGTGCCACACCGTTGCGCAGCTCTTGCGCACCGGTCAGGTAGGCGTTGCGCCAGGTGGCGTTCTCGCTCTGGTAGCCCAGTTGCTCCAGGGCGTCGGCCTGCAGCTCGCGCGCTGCGCTGTTGTCGGGCTCGGCGAACACCAAGTGCCGGGTGAGCTCGGCAACCCAGCGGTAATCACCGCTGCCGTAGGCCTCGAGGGCCAGGGTCAGCACCCGCTCGGCGCCGCCCAGGGCCTTGACGTAATGCGCACCGGCCTCGCTCGGCGGCAAGGGGTTGAGGGTTGCCGGGTTGCCGTCGTAAAAGCCCATGTAGCGCTGATACACCGCTCGCACGTTGTGGCTGAGCGAGCCATAGTAGTCGCGGCTGTACCATTTGCTGGCCAGCCGAGGCGGCAAGGTGGTCAGCTCAGCGGCGATCTCGGTGGGGCCAAGGCCACGGTTGATCAGGCGCAGGGTCTGGCTGTCGATGAAGGCGTACATGTCGCGCTGGTCAGCCAGGTAGTCGCGGATCGCCGCGCCGCCCCAGGTCGGCCAGTGGTGCTGGGCAAATACCACTTCGGCCTGCTCGCCATAGCGCAACAGCGACTGGTCGAGGTAGTGCGCCCACACCTTGGCATCGCGCACCTGGGCGCCGCGCAGGGTCAGCACGTTGTGCTGCACGTGGGAGGCGTTCTCGGCCATGCACAGGGCCTTGAACTGGGGGAACCACAGGTTCATCTCAGCAGGCGCTTCGGTGCCAGGGGTGAGTTGGAATTCGATGTCGACACCGTCGATGCGCAGGGTCTCGAAGGGCTGTTCGATCAGCCGGGTCGGGGCAATCAGGCTAACCGTGGCATTGGTCGGCACACCCTTGCCCAGGCCGGCATCCACCTGGCCGCGTGGACCGCGTGGCAGTGGTGCACCGTACATGTACTGCGCCCGGCGCTTCATTGCTGGCCCGGCCAGCACGTTTTCGCTGACGGCATGTTCGAAGAAGCCCAGCGGGGCGATGACCTGCACCTTGCCGGCCTTGACGTCCGCCTCGTCGATCACCCCACGCACGCCCCCGAAATGATCGACGTGCGGGTGGGTATAGATCACCGCCACCACCGGTCGCTGCGGGCGATGGCGAAAGTACATGGCCAACCCGGCCCTGGCGGTTTCCACCGACAGCAGCGGGTCCATCACGATCAGACCGTGCTCGCCTTCGATCAGGGTCATGTTGGCCAGGTCCAGGCCGCGCACCTGGTAGATGCCTTCGCTGACCTTGAACAACCCGGCAAGGGTGTTGAGCTGGGCAATGCGCCACAGGCTTGGGTTGACCGTGGCCGGTGCCTCGCCTTTGAGGAAGGCATAGCGCTGCAGGTCCCAAACGGTTTTACCGTCGGCATTGACCACGGGCTGGTCAACAGCTTCGAGCAGCCCGCGGCGGGCATTGTCGAAGTCGCTGCGGTCGCCGAAGGGCAGGCGCTGCAACCATTGCTGATTGCTCTGGCGGGTGAGGTCGCTGGCGTCCTTGGCCGGCCCGTCGGCCAGCGCCGCGTAGGGCAGGGCCAGGGCCAGCAGGCAAGGCAGTGTGCGTAGGCGCATGGGGTAGTCCTTGTTGTTCTGAAGCCGAACACTCTAAGGAAAGAGCTCGCCGGCGAACCAATACCACTCTTGCATGGCCACCCATGCCCAAGTGCTATGGCTCAGCCGGCACCAATGTCCATGATGCGCGCCACGAGCCAGGCCAGTGCCGGGTCGTGCTGGCGATGGGCAAGGTACACCAGCTCCAGCTGGAAGGGCTCCAGGGCGAACGGCAGCTCGAATACCTGAAGCGGCAGCAGCCGGGCGAAATAGCGGGCCAGGGCGGTGGGCAGCACCACGCACAAGTCGGAGCTTGCGGCCAGGTGTGCGGCCTGCAGGTAATTGGGCGTGGTGTAGACGATGCGCCGGGCCAGACGCTGTTCCCCCAGCCATTGGTCGACCATGCCACGTGTCTGCCCGCCGTGCACCCACAGGTGGCGCAGGGCGAGAAACGCTTGAAGGTCGAGGGTGCCATCCACTTCGGGGTGGCCCTGGCGCACCGCCACGTGCAGGGTTTCGCTGCGCCAGTGGCGCCGCTCGTAGCGCGCGGGCACCTCATCGAAGCGCCCCAGCACCAGGTCGAGCTCGCCGCGATCGAGGGCTTCGGCGGGCAGATTGGGGGTCAGGTGCAGCACATCCACGCGCAAGTGCGGGGCCTGGGTTTGCAAGGTGGCCAGCAACTTTGGCATGCACAGCTGTTCGGCGAAGTCGGTGAGCGCGATACGCAGCTGGCGGTGGCTGAGCCGCGGGTCGAAGCTGTCGCCGGCGCCAAGGGTCTGTTCGATCTGCAGCAATGCCGCGCGAATCGGGCCTTCCAGGGCCAAGGCGCGCGGAGTGGGGCGCATGCGCCGGCCCACGCGCACCAGCAGCGGGTCGCCCAGCAGGTCGCGCAGGCGCGCCAGCGCATTGCTCACCGTCGGCTGGGTCAGAGCCAGGCGTTCGGCGGCGCGCGACACATTCTGTTCCCGCAGCAGCATGTCCAGGACGCGCAGCAGGTTGAGGTCGAAGTTGGTTATATTCATGTGAGCAATACATGGGATGGAAAATGAGAATTTCAAAAATAGTAGGCGCCTGACTAGGGTGAGGGCAATGCCTTCACACCTTGGATCAGGAGCGTCACGCGTGATTATTTCCTACAACGTTCAACAGGCGGCGGTGATCGGCGCCGGCACCATGGGCCGCGGCATCGTCATCAGCCTGGCCCGTGCGGGCCTTGCGGTGCTGTGGCTGGACAACGACCCCAGCGCTACCGAAGCCGGCCTGGCGATGATCGCGCAAACCTGGGCACAGCAGGTGGCCAAGGGCCGTATCGATCAGGCCGAGGCTGACGCCTGCCTGGCGCGGGTGCGCCAGGTAACGGCTTATGATGACCTCGCCGAAGCCGACCTGGTGATCGAAGCGGTGTACGAGAACCTGGCGCTCAAGCAGGCCATCTTCCGTACCCTGGACAGCACGCTCAAGGCTGACGCCATCCTTGCCAGCAACACCTCGGCACTGGACATCGACGCCATCGCGGCAGTCACCCGCCGGCCCGAACAGGTGCTCGGGCTGCACTTCTTCAGCCCGGCCCATGTGATGAAGCTATTGGAAGTGGTGCGCGGGGCGCGCACTTCGCCTGCGGTGCTCGAGGCGGCCCAGGCCCTTGGGCAGCGCATGGGCAAGGAAGTGGTGGTGGCCGGCAACTGTCCAGGCTTCATCGGCAACCGCATGCTCGCCAGCTATGTGGCCGAGGCGCGCAAGCTGCTGCTCGAAGGCGCCACGCCGCGGCAGGTGGATGAGACGTTGCAAAGGTTCGGCATGGCCATGGGCCCGTTTCGCATGTACGACGTGATCGGCATCGACCTGGAGTGGCGGGCCCGTCAGTTGGCTGGGAAAGGCATGGATGCGCCGTTGGCCCAGGTCGACAATAGCCTGTGTGCGCTGGGGCGCTTCGGGCAGAAGGCCGGCCAGGGTTACTACCGTTATGCCCCTGGCAGCCGTGATGCGGTGCACGACCCCGAAGTCGATGCACTGGTGCTCAAGGTCGCCCATGACCTGGGCGTGCGTCGGCGCCAGATCGACGACGAGGAAATCCGTGAGCGCTGCCTGCTGGCGCTGGTCAACGAAGGGGCAAAGATACTTGAGGAATCGGTGGCCAGCTGCAGCGCTGACATCGACCGTGTCTACCTGCATGGCTACGGCTTCCCGCACGAGGTTGGCGGGCCGATGCGCTGGGCCGACCAGCAGGGGCTGGGCTTGCTGCTGGCACGCCTGGAACGCTTGGAGGGACTGTTCGGCGAGCACTGGCGCCAGGCCGGATTGCTGAGGAGCCTGGTGGCTGAGGGTAAACAGTTGGTCGACGTTCGCGAGGGCCGGGCATGAACTACCGAGCCCCCCAGCGTGACATGCACTTCGTGCTGCATGAACTGTTCGATGTGACGGCGCACTGTGCCCGCCTGGGCAATGAGCTGGACCGCGAAACCATCGATGGCATTCTTGAGCAGGGTGCACGCTTTGCCAGCGAAGTGGTTGCGCCGCTCAACCGCCAGGGCGATGAGCAGGGCTGCCGCCTGGAGCAAGGCAACGTGCGCACCCCGGATGGCTTTCGCCAGGCTTACCGGCAGTATGTGGAGCAGGGCTGGGGGGGCATGACCGGCCCGCTGGAACATGGCGGCCAGGGCCTGCCGCAAATGGTTTCGGCCTGCTTTCACGAAATGCTGATGGGCGCGTCGCTGTCGTTTCGGATCTATTCCGGGCTGACCGAGGGCGCCGTGCTGGCCTTGCACCGGCATGGCAGCGCAGCGATCAAGCGCGATTACCTGGGCAAGCTGGTCAGCGGCGAATGGGCCGGCACCATGTGCCTGACCGAGCCGCAGGCCGGCACCGACCTGGCGCTGCTGCGTACCCGTGCCGAGCCGCAGGGCGATGGTAGCTACCGCATCAGCGGTAGCAAGATCTTCATCAGCGGCGGCGACCAGGATCTCACCGACAACATCGTCCACCTGGTGCTGGCGCGGCTGCCGGATGCGCCGGCCGGTGTGCGTGGCATCAGCCTGTTCCTGGTGCCCAAGTTCGAATGCACAGAAGCCGGAGGGCTGGGCCCGCGCAATGCGGTCGAATGCGGCGCGCTTGAGCACAAGATGGGCATCAAGGGCGCGGCGACCTGCGTGATGAATTTCGATGGCGCCCGAGGCTGGCTGGTGGGGGAGGCCAACCAGGGCCTGGCGTGCATGTTCACCATGATGAACGATGCGCGCTTCCAGGTCGGCCTGCAGGGGCTGGGCATCGCCGAGGCGGCCTTCCAGGGTGGCCTGGCCTATGCCCGCGAGCGCTTGCAGTCGCGCAGTCTGGCAGGGCCGGTGGCGCCCGAGCGCAGTGCCGACCCGATCATCTGCCACCCTGACGTGCGGCGCATGCTGCTGACTCAGAAAACCCTCAGCGAAGGTTGCCGCATGCTGGCGGCCTTTGCCGCCCAAGCGCTGGACCTGGAGCACGGTGCTTTGCAGCCTGAAGTGCAGGCGGCCGCAGGGCGCCGGGCGGCGTTGCTTATCCCCATCGTCAAGGCCTTCCTCACCGATGTCGGCCAGGAGACTGCCAGCCTAGGCGTGCAGCTGTACGGCGGGCATGGCTACATCCGCGAATGGGGCGTGGAGCAACTGATGCGCGACAGCCGCATCACCCAGCTGTACGAGGGCACCAACGGCATTCAGGCGTTGGACCTGATTCGCCGCAAGCTGCTTGGCGATGGTGGCGAGCAGTTGCGCCTGCTGATCGATGAGTTGCTTGAAGCGGCACGCAACTGCCGCGCAGACGCGCTGGCCGGGATGGCCCAGGCGGTTGCCCAGCGCCTGCAGGAATGGCGCAACCTGAGCGCCGAGGTGCTCGACGCCTGCCGCTGCGACCCGCAAGAAATCGGCGCGGTGTCGGTGGATTTTCTCGCCTACTCGGGCTACGTGCTGCTGGCCGCACTGTGGCTTCGGGCGGCCGAAACCGCCAGCGCGGCATTGACCGCCGGCAGCCAGGACAGCGCCTTTTACCAGGCCAAGTTGCAGGCTGCAGCCTTTTACTGGCGGCGGGTGTTGCCGCGCGCGAGTGCCCACTGCGAGGCCTTGCGCGGCGGCGCACAGTGCCTGATGAGCCTGGATGATTCGCACTTCGCCTTTTGACCTGGCCCTGCTGTTCACCCACAAGAACAAGAGGAACATGAGTATGCAGCCGTTCAGTTTTGCCACCACCCCCCATCTGCTCTGCGAACCCGGCGCGGCCGGGCGCCTGGCGCAGCTGTGCCAGCAACGCGGCGTGCGCCGTGTGCTGATCGTGACCGACCCGGGTATCGTCAGTCTGGGTATGCTCGATGACTTGCTCCCAGGGTTCACCCAGGCCCACTTGAGCGTGGCGATCTTCAGCGAGGTCAGCGCCGACCCCAGCCATGCCTGCGTGCTGTCGGCCGCCGCTCGGGCGCGGCATATCGGCGCCGAGCTGATCGTCGGCTTCGGTGGCGGCAGCTCCATGGATGTCGCCAAGCTGGTGGCGCTGCTGGCGCACCCGGCCTGTGATCAGACCCTGGAGGCGGTGTACGGCATCGACCGGGCCAAAGGCCAGCGCCTGCCGCTGATCCAGGTGCCGACCACCGCTGGGACGGGGTCGGAGGTCACGCCCGTCGCCGTGATCACCACCGGCGAGGCGGCCAAGATGGCGGTGATTTCACCCCTGTTGCTGCCCGACCTGGCCTTGCTCGACGCAGAGCGCACTCTGGGCCTGCCCCCGGCGATCACCGCCGCCACGGGGATCGATGCCATGGTCCATGCCATCGAGGCCACCACCAGCCAGTTCAAGAGCAACCCGCTGTCCAGCCTGCTGGCCCGTGAGGCGCTGGCGCTGCTGGCCGGCAACCTCGACCAGGCGGTGCACAACGGTGGCAACCTGGTGGCGCGCCAGGCCATGCTGCTGGGCGCCTGTCTGGCCGGGCAGGCGTTTGCCAACGCGCCGGTGGCGGCGGTGCATGCGCTGGCCTACCCATTGGGGGCGCGTTACCACGTGCCGCACGGGCTGGCCAATGCGCTGGTGCTGCCCCACGTGATGCGCTTCAACCGTCGCGAAGCGTTCGCCGACTATGCCGCGCTGGCCCCGGCCCTGCTGGGCGATCGCCTGGTGCCTGGCGACCCCCATGCGCTGTGTAACCAGTTCATCGATGAGCTGGAGCAGCTGGCGCCACGCTGCGGCCTGCCCAGTCGGCTGCGAGATGTCGGTGTACCGCGGCACAGCCTGCCATTGCTGGCCGAGGATGCCCTGCAACAGCAACGGTTGCTGGTCAACAACCCGCGCAAGGTCACCCTCGACGACGCATTGGCCCTCTATCAGGCGGCGTTTTGAACATGGCCAGGGAACGCCCGCTGCGCGGCGCCTACCGCCACTTTCAGCCGATCACCACGCGCTGGCATGACAACGACCTGTACGGGCATGTGAACAACGTCGTTTATTACGGGTATTTCGACAGTGCCGTGAATACCTGGTTGATCGAGCAGGCCGGCCTCGATATCCACCACGACACGGTGGTGGCCTACGTGGCCGGGTCCGCCTGCGACTATTTCGCCGCCGTCGCCTTCCCGCAACGCATCGAGGTGGGCATTGCCGTCGAACGTTTGGGCAACAGTTCGGTGCACTACGCCCTGGCCGTGTTCGTCGAGGGCGAACCCGAGGCCTGCGCCGCTGGCCGTTTCACCCATGTGTTCGTCGATCGCCGCAACAACCGCCCGGTCAGTATTCCCGCCCAATTGCGCAGTGCCTACGAAAGCCTGCTGCCGGTGTAATTGCCCAAGGAGAGCCGTTTCATGCAAGACGCAGTCATCGTATCCACCGCGCGCACGCCCATCGCCAAGGCTTGGCGCGGCGCGTTCAACGACCTCACCACCCCCAGCATGAGCGCTATTGCCATCCGCGCCGCCGTCGAGCGCGCCGGCGTGGAGCCGGGCGAAGTCGAGGACCTGGTGCTGGGCACCGCCATGCAAAGCGGGACCGCCGCCATCAACCCGGCGCGCTTGTCGGCCCTGGCGGCCGGCTTGCCGCAGTCGGTGGCCGGGCAGACCATCGACCGCCAATGCGCTTCAGGGCTGATGGCCATTGCCATCGGCGCTCAGCAGATCCGCGGCGAGGGCATGCACGTGGTGGTCGGAGCCGGGCAGGAGCAGATCAGCCTGGTGCAGCAGGCACACATGCAGGCCGCCAATGCTGCCCAGGACGAGACGGTGCGGCGGCTGTGCGAGCACGCCTATATGCCAATGCTGCACACAGCCGAGCACGTCGCCAAACGCTATGGTATCGACCGTCATGCCCAGGACCGTTACGCCTTGCTGTCGCAGCAGCGAACAGCGGCAGCGCAGGAGGCCGGGCTGTTCGCAGATGAAATCGTGGCAGTCACGGCGCAGCGCAAGGTCGTCGACAAGGCCACTGGCGTCCAGTCCCACGAGCGCGTGCACCTGAGCCAGGACGAAGGTAACCGCCCGCACACCCGACTGGCGGACCTCGAGGCACTGCAACCGGTGATCGAGGGCGGCTGCGTGACGGCTGGCAATGCCAGCCAGTTGTCCGATGGTGCCAGCGCCTGTGTGCTGATGAGCGGTGCCCGGGCGGCACGCGCAGGCTGCCAGCCGCTGGGACTGTACCGGGGCATGGCGGTGGTCGGCCTGGCCCCGGAAGAAATGGGCATTGGCCCGGTGCTGGCGATACCGCGCCTGTTGGCGCGCCACGCGTTGCGGGTCGAGGACATTGGCTTGTGGGAGATCAACGAGGCATTCGCCTGCCAGGTGCTCTACTGCGCAGAACACCTGGGCATCGACCCGGCGCGGCTCAACGTCAACGGTGGCGCCATCGCTATCGGCCACCCCTATGGCATGAGCGGTGCGCGCATGGTCGGGCATGCCTTGCTCGAAGGCCGCCGGCGCAAGGTTCGCTACGTGGTGGTGAGCATGTGCGTGGGCGGGGGCATGGGCGCGGCTGGCTTGTTCGAAGTGCTCTGAAGCACCGCCATCGAGCCATAACGAACCGGCATGGCATTGATCCGAAGACGCTATTTGTGAGTGTAAACAAACCTCCCTGATACTGCTCGTCACCGACACCGCCGGCCTGGGCGGCCGGCGCGTCCGCGCTGAACCCATCATTTCCCTCTCTAATAAAACAACAAGAGGTTAAGAGTGAGCGCAACCCTTCTATCCTGCCGGCGCCAGGCGCCGCTGGCGGCCTTGTGCTGCCTGCTCGCCACTCCGGTGGCGGGCGTTCAATTCGACGTTGGCTCGCTGCAAGGGCGTTTCGACTCGGCGCTGTCATTGAGTACCGCCGTCAGCACTGCCAACCCCGATAAACAACAGTTGCAGGCTGCCAATGGCAATGATGGGCGGCGCAACTACCGGTCGGGCGACATATTTTCGGCGATCTTCAAAGGCACCCATGACCTGGAGCTGCGCGGCGAAAAAGTGGGTGTATTCCTGCGTGGCACCTACTGGTACGACACCGCGCAACGCGACCACAGCCAGCGGGCCGTTGACATCGACGATCGCAACCGCCAGGTGTCGGCGAAAACCGCGGGGACGGAGCTGCTCGATGCGTTCGTCTATGGCCTTTACGACATTGGCGGTGAGCCCGGTTCGCTGCGGGTGGGCAAACAGGTGGTCAACTGGGGGGAAAGCCTGTTCATCCAGGGCGGGCTGAACGTGATCAACCCCTTCAGCCAGGCTGCGCTGCGCCGGCCAGGGTCGGAAGTTAAAGACGCCCTGGCGCCGGTCAACCTGCTGTATGTCACGCAGAACCTCAACCAGGCGCTGTCTTTCGATGCCTTTTACCAGCTGGACTGGGAGCAAACCCGGCTGGAGAACTGCGCAACGTTCTTTTCCGGCAACGACTTCATGCCCGAAGGCTGCCAGGGACTGGATGTCGGCGGGCAGATGGTGACCAATCCAGCCGTGTCGTCGGCCCTGGCCCCGTTTGGTGTGACGCTGACGGAGGAGGGCGTGCGCGTGCCTCGGGGCGCCGACCAGAATGCACGCAACAGTGGCCAATGGGGTTTTTCGCTGCACTGGTACGTTGAGCCACTGGATACCGAGTTCGGCCTGTTCGCAGCCAATTACCACAGCCGTTCGCCTTACCTGGGCACGGTCAGCAGCCGCTATTACGCCAATACGGGCTTTGCCCGTGAACTGTGCGGCAATGTCGGTGTGGCGCCGGCCAATTGCGGGGCCTTTCTGGCTTCCAGCAACGGGCAGACCCTGGCTGGCGCGCTACGCATGGGCACCTCGCAGTACCGGGCGCAATACCCCGAGGACATCCGCCTGTACGGCCTGACCTTCGCCACCACCTTGCGCAACGGTGCCGCCGTGCAGGGTGAACTGAGCTACCGGCCGAACATGCCGGTGCAGCTCAACGGCAACGATGTGTTGCAGTCATTGCTCAATGCCCCGGGCCGCAGCCCGCTCAACGCCGACGGCCTGCGCCCTGCGACAGACAACACCCCCTTCGACGGTTACCGGCGCAAGGAGGTGACCCAGGCCCAGGTGTCGGCCGTGCAGGCGTTCAACCAAGTCATGGGCAGCAACCAGCTACTGCTGATGGGCGAGGTGGGCGCCACCTATGTAGGCGGGCTGGAGGGGCGTTTCGGGCCGCGCTATGGCCGCTCTGGTGCCTATGGCAACGGCGAGCTGGCGGACAACAGCCTGTGCCTGGCGATCTCGAAAAGCCCGGTCGACTGCAACGGCGAGGGCTTTGTCACACCCTTTTCCTGGGGCTACCGCCTGCGCGCGACCTGGAGCTACCCCAACCTGATCCAAGGCCTGGACATTCGCCCAGGCCTGGCCTGGGCCCATGACGTCAAGGGTTACTCGCCGGCGGACAGCTCGGCCTTCAACGAAGGCTCTCGCTCGATCAGCCTGGGCGTGGACGTCAGCCTGGCCAGCCAGTACTGGGCCAGCCTGGCCTATACCGATTACCTCGACGGCGATTACGGTACCCGCGGCGACCGCGATTATGTGGCGTTCAGCGTGGGCGCCAACTTCTAAGGCAACCAAGGAGCAAGACCATGTCCAAGCGCAGCATGCACCCTTCATCCGCCAACCTGACTGGTATCGCCCTCGTGCTGGCCGGTGCCTTGGCCCCAACCCTGGCGGTCGGTGCACCGACCGGGCAGGGTGTGATGCAGGGGTTCCCACCGGCGCCGGAGTTGCGGGTCACCCCGGCCAATGCCTTTCAACCACCGTACTTGCGCTGGTCGATGCGCCATGCCCGTGAGGTATCGCCTACCCGTGGCATCGGTCGGGCAGCCACACCGCTGAGCTTGACCGAAGGCCGCGCGGCGGCGCTCGACCAACTGGCTTTCAGCGCCGGTGATCAGCCTTTGACCTTGGCCGGCTACCTGGAGCAAACCAGCACTGACGGGCTGATCGTGCTGCACCAGGGCAAGGTGGTGTACGAGCGTTATCTGGACGGCTTCCAACCTCGCCAGCCCCATATCTGGGCGTCGATGACCAAGTCGGTCACCGGCCTGATCGCGGCCCAGCTGATTGCCGAAGGTGCGCTGGACCCGCAGCGTACGCTGGCGCATTACGTGCCGGAACTGCGCGGAACGCCGTTTGGCGAGGCGACGGTGCAGGCCAACCTGGACATGCAGGTGGCGGTGCAGTACCCCGCGCAGATGCCGCCGGACCTCGGCCTGTTTGCCGCTACTGGCCTGATACCTCGGGGCGAAGGAATGCCGGGGGATATCTACAGCTTCCTGCGGCAGGTGCAGCAGGCGCCGAACCCCGACCAAGCACCATTCTTCTACCAGAACGGCTCGCCGGAAGCGCTGGCCTGGGCGTTGCGGCGCGTCACCGGGCTGAATTGGGCCCAGTTGGTCGAACAGCGGTTGTGGTCACGCTTCGCCGAGGACGATGCCTATGTGCAGGTCGATCCGCTCGGTACCGAAATGGCCAGTGGCGGCATCAGCTGTAATTTGCGCGACACCGCCCGCTTCGCCGAACTGGTGCGCCGCGAACTGGCCCGTGATGCCAAGGGCGACAGCTTCAACCAGGCTGTGCACAGCACGTTCCAGCCTGCGGACCCAGCAGTGTTCGCCAAGGGCAGCCTCGGCCCCGGCCGCCCTGGCTACAGCTACCGCAATTACTGGTACCAGAAAAACGACGGCGACGGTTCGTTCGAGGCCAGCGGGCGCTTCGGGCAGAAAATCTACATAAATCCTCGCCGCGAACTGGTGATCGTCAAGCTCTCAGCCACTGTCGACCAGGCCCGTCGCGCCACGCGTGCCGACGGCGAGGCAAACGCCCCCGCGCGCGTCGTGGACTCGCCGGCTACGTTCAATCGCATGGTGGGTGCGGTGTTGGCGGCACTGCCGGGTTAATGTGCAAAAGCGCAACGAGGGGCGGGTGTGATCATCCGCTTTTGGCCAATCGGTGCCCTCAGCGTATGGCTGCCAGGGGGCGAGAGCAGTCGTTCGCGAGACTCTCGAAAATCTGCATTCGCCTGGCGGGGTGATGCATATCGAAAATTAAACGCCTCACCTTTCGTTTTGCTCTACCGCGCTCTTTCATGTTTTCAAAGCCTATCTATCCTCATATAAATAAATTATCGTGCTGCACGCTTCCATGATGATTGTAGATTGATCGCCTAGATACAAGCGCAATTCCTCATCTGCAGCTAACAGATATTGTTCCGAACATTTCGTTCGAATAGACCCCAGGGGAAAGTGATCGGTCTCTGAGTCGATTGCTTTCAGGACATAGAATGCATCTATCTGCGGAGATCCGAGCGATGCGTGTAAATCGCAAAGCTTCCTGACCCCTTCAAGCATATTTATTTTTCCATCGACTATACTTCTGGCGATAACAATAGCGCTATCTAAAATCATCGACACGCTCTTGCTTGACCTCTCACTGTTTTTCATTTTCCTTCGACCCCTTCACTGCCAATGACATTCGACTACAACGGGTAAGCCTACAAAGCACAAAGGGGAAGATTTAATTACGTCCGGCGGATGTATAAGCAAGGGATGGGAGCTGTCCTCTATGCGTATTTACATTCAAGCCTGAAACACCATCATCACTGAGATGACGGCTGCGGCTATGGTGAGTCAACTGGGCTCAGAGCAGTAGGGTAACGTCACTGATTTCTACATTCATGCAGCGAATAACACCTCCTACTCCATAGATGGACTCAATTTCCACTTCGATTAATGGATTCTCCAATCGGCTGAACTTGATCGAATTAATGACATTCTGGTGATTGAAGTCTTCAAGGGAAAGAAATTGAAGATCCGTGAACAACATTTCGATTAGCACGTTTTTGCAACAGACTATTTCGTAATCTGCGGTGCCGCCCCCGACCTCCTTGTACTGACAAACGTTAACGCAAAGGCGAGCGGAGGTTTTGCCTGCCTGGCCCGGCGCAGCACGAGTGGCTGAAAAAGAAATGACTTCAGCATCATGAAAACTAGGCCAGCAGCCAAGCGCATCAGTCACTTTTTCGGGATTGCAGATATAGGTTGGGCATTCCATGCTTAGCTTTCCTGGCGGAACAGTGACATTCAAGGCCGACCACATTACCACTTGGCATCCGCTAACTTAACCCTGATCAGGACGGTAAATCTGAGGTAACGAGCGTGGGAATGGCAGCTTCGGGTCGATAGCGGCCACTCCCGATCCACAGCAGACCAGGTCTGCGTATACGCAGGCAATATTTGCTCTCTGCGTAGATCAGTTGGCCGCGACATCGCTGAAATGAATGCTCGGAGGAGGAGGGGGCGCCAATGGCCCCCACGCCTGGGAGCCATCGATGCCAGTGCCTTCGCCTCAGAACGCATACACCAACGTGGCTGTGGCACTACGCGGGGTGCCATACCAGCCGCGAGAGCCGATCGCGGTGTAGTACTTCTCGTCGAACACGTTGTTGACGTTCAGCGCTACGCTGGTTTGTGGCGTGAACGCATATTGCGCCATCAGATCGACCACACTGTAGGGGTCTTGGGTGAACGTTTCGTCGTTCGGCCCGGCACCTTTGTAGTACTCGGTACCCTGCCAACGCACACCGCCCCCACTTTCAATTGCGGCACGGACTGCAGGCGATAGCTGGTGAACAGCTTGAAGGTGTCGCGTGGTACTTCAGTCAGCAGGCGGTCGTCATCCGAATCCTTGATCTCGGCATAGGTGTAGCTGGCGGACACTTGCCAATCGGGCAGGATCTCGCCCGCCATTTCCACCTCGAAACCACGGGTCTTGGTGCCGGACTCGGCACGGTAGGCCTGGTTGCCGTCGGGAGCCAGGTTGTCGCCGTCGGCCACTGCGAGGTTGTCCTGGCGCACCTCGAAGACACTGAAGGCGGTGGTCAGGCGTTTGTCCCAGAACTCGCTCTTGATGCCCAGCTCGTAGTTCACACCTTCTTCGGGGTCCAGGTACTTGCCACTGACATCCTTGTTGCTTTGCGGCTTGAAGATGGTGGTGTAGCTGGCGTAGGCCGACCAGTTCTCGTTGAGGTCATAAACCAGGCCGAGGTAAGGCGTGACCACCCCGGTTTCGCTGCGCGAAGTGCGACTGGTGTCGCCGGTCGACAAGGTGGTGGAGGTTTCGTCACGGTGCCAGTCGATCACCCGCGCACCGGTAATCAGTGACAGGTCATCGGCCAGGCTCCAGCGGACCGAAGCCACCAGGCCGTCCTGGGTTTCATCCAGCGCATCTTCCGACGACTTGGTGTGGATGGCGTCCGGAATCGGCAGCGATCCGTCCCAGGTATGGATGTTGTCGATGCTCTGGATGGTCCAGAGCGGATAACCGGGGTTACGGTAGTAGGCTTTGTAGTGACTGGCCCCGAGATAGGCCTGGTGCTCGCGAGAGAACAGCTCGAATGGCCCGGAAGCCGAGAGATCGAACGACGTTTGCCGGGGCTCGCCGGCCCAACGGCCAGTCCAGGTGCTGACACCGCTGCCATCGGGGTTCACGGTGCCGCTGGCGGCTGTGGCGAAGGCGTCGTCATAGCTGCGCCGGCTGTGTTCGGCATTGAATTTCAGCTGCCAACCATTGTCCAGCTGATGTTCCAGCGTGGAGAACACCGTCTTGGTTCTACGCTTGTGGTAGCTCCAGTCCGAGGCCGAGTTGAACGAGCGGGAAGGGCTGAAGTGGCTGCCATCGGAGTTGTACATCGGGAAGCCATGGTTGCCGGCCCCATCGTTGTCCATCTCCTGGTACTCGGCCCCCACGGTCAGCATCGTAGCGTCGGTGACGTCCCATTCCAGCACGCCGTAGGCGACCTGTCTTTCCAGGGACTGGCGGTCGACATGGCTCCCGCTGTCGGTGTTCGACGCCACGAAGCGCCCGCGTACATTGCCGCTTTCGCTCAGCTTCCCGGAGATGTCCAGCTCGGTGCGGTAGTTGTCCCACGAGCCTGCCTTGAGTGTCAGCGTGCGCTTTGTTTCAAGCGTCGGTTTCTTGCGGACCAGGTTGATGGTCGCCCCCGGGTCGCCAGTCCCCGACATCAGCCCCGTGGCCCCGCGTACCACCTCTACCCGGTCGTAGCTGACCATGTCGGCAAGGTCGTCGCGAAACCCGTAGGTATCAGGGCGGTTGACGCCGTCAACCTGGATGCTGCCGACCGAGAAGCCGCGTACATAGATATTGTTGGCGTCGCTACCGGCCGGCCCCATGCTGTCCACGACAACCCCAGGCGTCTGTTCCAGCACCTGGGCAACGTCGGTCAGGTTCTGGTCCTCGATCTGCTGGCGGGTGACTACGCTGATCGATTGCGGTGTTTCGCGTGCAGAAAGGCGTAGCCCGGTCGCGGTGTTGGCCGAGCCCGTGGTGTAGCTGCCGGTGCCTTCGGTCGTACTGCCCAGGCCCGCGGCACTGACGCTGGTGGCCCCCAGTTCGAGGGCACCGCTGGTGTCCGCCTTGCTCAGCACGTAGCGTTTTTCCCCAGCCTGCTGCACCCGCAGCCCAGTGCCCTGCAGCAATGTAGCGAACCCTTGCTCCAGCTCGAAACTACCGTGCAGGCCGGATGACTGCAGCCCGGCCGTTTCGTCATTGCTGAAGCTGATGGTCACGCCGCTGGCAGCGGCGAACTGGCTGATCGCAGAGGCCAGGCTGCCTGCCGGGATAGCGTAGCGCTGCGGGGCAGCCCAGGCAGTCGAGGTCGCCAGCGAGGCACTGCAAAGGCTCAGCGCGAGAGCGGCCTTGCGAAAACTCCAGGCTAGCGAGGTACGGCTTGCGGACATGAAATGTGGCTCCTGTTCAGATGGGTTTGAGCGCGTGGAACGCGCGCGTCCTCAAGAGCCGAATCAGCGGGGAAAATCTGCTACCCCTGAATGAGAAATATTTTCAGTGACTCGAGTAGGGAGGTCTGCGCTGGCTATGAATGGAGCCCGAGTGGCTCCAACCGCACCCAAAGGCGCGTCATGCGCCGGGCGCGGATCGGCAAGGCGTCTTCCAGGCTGAGCAGGGCGACGTCGGTGTCGTCGAGATTGAATGCACCGGACAGGCGCAGCCCGGCGACTTGCGGGGAACACCCAAGATAACCGGGGCGGTAGCGCGCCAGCTCGTGGATCACATCGCCCAGACGCCAATCGACGCTGACCAGCATGCCTTGAACCCAGGCCAGAGCATCGGGGGGCAGGGCGCGCAGTGGCCCCACGCTGTCAGCGTTGAAGCTCATGCTGTAGCCGCTATCGATGCGTACCACCTCAGATGATCGATTGGGTCGTACTTCCACGGCATGGGCGGCCACCGCCACCCGGGTCGAGGCTGCATCCTGGCGCACGCTGAAACGGGTACCGAGGGCAAGGATGTCGCCGGCAACGGTGCGTACGCTGAGCGGGCGGGGATCCTTGGCAGTTTCCACCAGGATTTCGCCCTGGTGCAGATGAATCAGGCGCCTGCCTGAGTCGAAGGTCACATCCACGCGGCTGTCGGTATTGAGGTCCAGGCGTGTGCCATCGGCCAAGGTGAATTGTCGTCGCTCGCCGATCCGCGTCGAGTAATCGGAACGCCACGGCGAAACCCGATAGCCCTGCCAACCGACCACCCCGACACCGAGCAACAGCGTCAATGCCTTCACGGCGTTGCGTCGGTCCCGCCGTGCAATCGCCAGCGTTCGGGCAGCACCGCTGGGGGCGTTGCCCAGCTGGCACTGCAGCTGCTCCAGGCGCGCCCAGGCCTCGGCGTGGCGACGGTCAGCGGCAACCCAGGCTTGCCAGGCTGAGCGCGTGGAATCTTCGACATTGCTGTCATGCAAGCGCACGTACCAGTCCACCGCGTCAGCGAGAATCGCTTTCATGCGTCCTCGATCAGCAAGCAATGCATCAGTGCACGCGCGAGGTGCTTGCGAACGGTGCTTACCGACACACCGAGTCGTTCGGCGGCCTTCTCGTAGCTCAACCCATCCAGTTGTACGGCGAGAAAGATCGCACGAGTACGCGGACCGAGGCCATCGAGCATTCGGTCAATGGTCATCAGCGTATCGATGATTGCGGCGCGGACTTCGGCAGACGGCGCATGGTGCTCCGGCTGCAGTGCCAGGGCTTCGAGATAGGCGTTTTCAAGGCTTCGGCGGCGATACAGGTCGATGACCAGGCCACGGGCGATGGTCGCCAGGTAATGACGCGGCTCGTTGAGCGTGTTGGCGGAGCGCGCCAGCATCACCCGGATGAAAGTGTCTTGGGCCAGATCGGCGGCATCGGCGTAATTGCTCAGGCGCTGACGCAACCAGCCGTGCAGCCAGCCGTTGTGCTCGCGGTACAGCGTCTCCAGGCCCCTATGCGCAGCTCCGTCTGAAACAACGGTGGACATTGCGCGCTCTCCCCAAAGTCTTTAGATGCAAATAGGAATTTTTCGCAAGTGTACTTTGCAAAGATGGGATTGGGAATGGTGGCATGTGAAGGTGGGTTCAGTGGATATGAATCGATTGCTCGAAGCGGGGTTGATAGTACTGTAGTTGTCGAGGGGCACGGCCTCTCAAGCCCCTCGACTTGGACGCTCATAAAGTATCGATCTGTGGTGTACTCAGGAAAAACGATGAGCCAGGCTGGGTGTCATCGCTTCGAGGCCAAGGCCCGCGACGTGCCTCACCTGCTCATCGGTATCCTGTGTTGCCAGGCGTAGTGCCTCGATGGCTCGAAGCGCGTCGTCGGGCAGCAAGCCACGGTTGTTCAGTCCACTCGCAGCATGACGACGAATGGCAACGTGGGGTGAAACCAAACCGCGCAAGGCTTCGCTGACATCGGCGGTGGTGGTATCGATCTGTCCGTAGACTTCTTCAAGGGTTTCTTCAACGGCAGCTCTAAGCTCAGGCCGCTGATCAAGCAGACGCTCAACCGCTGCGTAGTTCAACACCGGTGCCTGCACCCCCCGCCAGCGGAAACCGTCGAAGTTAGCGCAAATCCCCGCCACAGCGACGTCGGGCGATTGCTGCATGAGCCAGTCGAAATCCTCGAGGTAACCCAAGGCCTTTGCGCACCAGTTGCGGGTCGGCTGCTCACGGGCCTCAATCGCCTGTTGGCGCAAGGCCTGGATGACGGGTTCATCAGACATGCCGGCGAGCCCGAGAATACGCGCAGCAATGGTAGGCGCTTCATGCCCGTAGAGCTGCTCGATAAGCGCTGCCTGTGCGGGCCGGCCGTTGGCAATCAGCCAGCGCTCTGCGTCTTCCCCCGTAATGCCATCCGAACAATGTAGGCGACCGACGTAGAACGCCACCTGCTCGCCGAGCGGCAACGCAGCGACATCGCGCAGGGTATTTTCAATGGCCATTTCGACAGGAAAATTATCCTCGAACTGCTGGCGGGTCATGCTGCGCTTGGCCAAGGGCATATCGCCCGCAAAGTCATGAAAAATCACCACGAAGCCAGGCGTCACACCAGGATGCTGACTGAAATGGCGACCCAGCGCCCTGGCGGCACGGCTAACGGTGACCAGAAAGCGCTGCTCAGCCGCTTGCCATTGGCGCGGGCCTAGCCGATTGGCGTGGGCTTGCAGTTCATCATCGAGCCGCGTGAACGGCTCACCATCGCAGATTTCCCAATCCCAGCGCCAGTCCGCGGGGTTCCACTTCACCGAACTGAAGCTTTCATCTTCCTCGTCGGGGTAGTCTTCGCTGAGTGCTTGCAGGCTGTTTGCGGCAAAGCTGGGCAGCGACAGGACCGCCTCTTCTTCTCGGTAGCTGGCATGAAAGGCTGCAGCGTACAAAGGGCTGCCACCCTCATCGAGCAGCGTTTGCAATGTCTGTCTGGCGGCGTCGAACAGCGCCTGTTCCAGAGCCTTCCAATTCATCATTCAGGTCCTTGCTGACGAGTGGGTTCAGCCGAGCAGATCGAGCATCCCCTCAAGGGTGCTTTCCAGACCGGCTAATTCAATGGGGGTGCCATCGCCATATTCAGCGATACCCAGCGCACATTCAATGATCACCGTGAGCCCCAGAGGGGCTCGATGTCCGGGGTATTTGCGCAGCTTGAGTTCGACCTTGGTCGGGCTTAGCCAGGTGCTGAGGTCTGCGGACCACAGAAGGTCCTGGAAGGCCAACACCACGTTTGCGTTCTGGGTATCGATGATTTGTGGTGGGAACAGCCAGTGCGAGTTGCCAGCTTCCCACGGGGTCGCCTGGACTTGGTAGCGACCGTCCGGAGACAACGACAGTATTTCGATGTCGCTCATACGTGTGCGTCCTCTAGGGGGAAGGCGTTCGTCGCAATAGGTTGTATTGGGCCATCTGCGACAGAGCATGATCGATAGACGGTTCTGAAGCTATCGGTCAGGCGCTTGACCCTTCACACACTCCCTCAATACTTCCCTCAACCTCCGATCTTAAAGGCACTAGCGCTGCGGCTTATCTCGAGCAGCATCGTCCGTTTGTTGATCACGAGACGCCTGGTGTAGCGTGTCGCATTCTCTGCCAATCGCCTGAGGGGCGAATTGCATGACGTAATATCCACTTGCATCAGGGCTCAGGCTTGTTGGGCGCAGGCGTCGGAGCGATGAGTGGGGTGTCATGCGCCGTTCTGGATTAGCGGCTATCGTAGGAAAGCCGTAAGCGACCCGCCTCCACGCTCAAAAAGGACGTTGGGCGTTCTCCGTTCATCCGGAAGTGAAGACTATGCAGCAGCTACCAGCGGAAGAAACAATCCGAGCGGCCCTGAAGAAGACCCATGCGCGGCTGAACCGTCAACATGAACTCGTTGCCGAGTTTGGGGTGATGTCCTTGAAGGCTACCGCTTTGGATGCATTGCTCACCCACGCATGTGAAGTAGTCGTTGAAGGAATGGAAACTCGCTTTTCCAAGGTGCTCCAGCCAGCGGAGGACCAGGAAGGTTTTGTCTTGTCCCACGGTGTTGGTTGGGATCCCTCAGACATCGGGCGGGCTACTGTCGGTGGCGACGTGGCTAGTCCAGCTGGATATGCCTTGACTACTCAAAGGCCTGTACTCTCGAACCATCTCAGCACGGAGAGCCGCTTCCGGACACCGGAATTGCTGAAGAAATATGGAATCGAGCGTGCAATCAATGTCCCGATCCGGGGCGTGCTGAGCCCGTTTGGTGTGCTTGAAGCCGATAGCAGTGATGGAGATGATTTTGTAGAGAGCGATCTGGTGTTTTTGGAGGGCATCTCGAACGTTATTTCCATGGCTCTTGAACGCATGTCTGCAGGGGTAAATGCTCCTCTTGCCGATCCGTATTCTGAAACCCTTCTGAATGCGAGTCCCGATTGGATTGAGATCCTGACGCCAGGCGGCGAGATCGAGTTCATGAACGAAGCGGGACTCCTTTTCTTGGGTATCCAGCTGGGGGATGTGAAAGGTCAGCATTGGCATGATCTGTGGCCCGAGGAGTCTCGCTCACTCGTTTGGGAGGCTATGGGAAAAGTGAGCGGCGGCGAAACCGCTCGATTCGAGGCGCATCACTCCATCTCTGCAGATGATCCAAAATGGTGGGACGTGACGGTAGCGCCAATCCTCGGAGCGGAAGGTGAGGTCGACCGAATCATTGCGGTATCGCGGGATATTACAGAGCGTCATCAGTATGAGGCTCAATTGCTGTCGCTCATCGAGGCTCAGAACACCAAGCAAAACCGAAGCGACCTCTATCTCGACGAAATCCACCATCGTGTTAAGAACAGTCTTCACCTGGTCAACACTCTGCTGTTGCTGCAGGCAAATCTCACACCTGATACAGCGGTTAAATTGCAGCTAGAAACCGCCGCAGGCCGCGTGGTGACCATCGCCACGGTTCACGAGCGGCTGTATCAGTCTGCTGAAAACCAAGAGCTTCGCGCCCGCGATTACCTGAATGCGCTATTAGGAGATCTGGGCAAAGCCTTGGCCGACCGGAAAATTCTGCTAGAGGCCGACGATTTCGTCTTGCCACCAGAAAGAATGGCGCCTTTGGGATTAGTGATCTCCGAGCTGATCACCAATGCGCTCAAGTACGGGAAGGGCGCCATCGAAGTGTTCGTCAAGCATGCCGGTGACCATGCCCTGCTCACCGTCAAGGATGAGGGCGACGGCTTTCCTGATAATTACCCTAAGCCGACAGGTACGGGGCTTGGCATGCGATTGGTCAAAAGCTATTCCGGCTACGGCAGCGCGGCAGTGGTGGTAGATCGCGAGGAACGTAAAAGCTGTATCCACGTCCGCTTCAAGCTCTAGGTGCACCTAACTAAGCCAATGGCACTTCGCCAAGTGCTTGTGGTCTCGTAATTAGTCGACGTTGAGACCTAGCATTATCATTGAAGGAGTCCGGGATGCGTACCTTGGGATGGCTTATGACGGGTTTGGGCTACGCTGGGATTTCAGGGGTATTGGTTATGGTCGGCGCTGCTGCTCTAGGGGTACATAACCACTCTAACCAGATGCTTGGGGTGGGCCTATCGTTAGCGGCAGTGTCATTGGTAATGGTGTATACGGGGGGGCGGCTACGAGCGAGAGGCAAACCGCTGTTGCCCATTGCGCTGTCTTCTTGAGACCGGTTAGTCCATTTTTCTCCCACTTGGCCAGGATGCCGTACCCCTGGCCAAGCTCATTCCCACTTAACGGTTTTCGCTATCGCGACCGCCGCGGTGGCTGTTTTGCTCGCCTTTACGGCCTGCCTCAAAGGCACGCTCACGGTTGTTGGCAAAATTGCCAGGGTTGTTCTGTCCAGTGCCACCTGGGTGGCCACGATGGGTTGGGTTATCAGCCATGATCTTTAACCTCGTGTCGTCACACAGGAAAGTCTGTGTTCAATTCCGACGTTCTGCACCGTGGTGTTTGCGTCATGGGTTTCTGCTGGGGCGTACTTAAGCTTGGGTCGCGAACCTTTCGAAAGGATCAAGCTTGTATCCCGTAAGCCGACGCGTCAGCCCTCGACGACGTGGTGAAGCTGATCGCACAGGAGTTCCCTTAGCAGGGTAATCGGCCACGGCTTCGGCAGGAATTGCGCACCTTGCGGCAACGCGCGTCCGGCAAATTCGTAATAGCCGCTCATGACAATGATCCGGGTCTGGGGCTTTTGCTGGCTTGCCATCCAGGCAAGATCTATCCCGTTGAGCAGGCCAGGCGTTTGGACATCTGTCAGCAGCAACGTCCAATCTTGCTTGCTCAACGCTTCTCCACCGTCATCGGCAGTTGCCACCGCTGTCACCACAGCTCTCCAATCTTCGAGATAGAGGGTTAACAGCTCTCTGATCATGGGTTCGTCCTCAACGATGAGGACTGTTGGGCGGATGATCTGCGCAACAGGATGCAGCTCTTTCATACAGGTACTCGGTTATGCGGCTGCAGGGAAGGAGTGACATCCAGGTCTGCTTGCTGACTTTCAGCAAGACGTAGCAGTTCGCCATTGCTACGACATCGTCAGTGTTCAAGAAATTCACTCCAAGGTGAGTACCGCCCAGCCCCATCTGCGGGCGGACCCACACCCCGGTGCAAATGCCGCCTTCCTAGTTACTCCTCCGACGGGAACGTACGAATGTCAAACCTGCGATGATTCCAAGCGCCGCTGCACCGATTAGCAGCGGCATTTTATCTTTTGGCCTTCTCCAACCGCCTTCGATACTCCTCCTGCCACTTGGAGGCTCAAAGAGGTTGCCTGATGATGTTTCGGCTATGGGGCTGCGATTTATCCCCCAACGGGTCAGCCATCCTGCCACTAGAGGCAGCCCCGGCAGCAGATAGCTGGCCAACTGCGCGAGGCGAGCCGTAGCACCGACCATGGTGTGAGCCCGAGGCGAGATTGCGCAGGTCACCATGGCCTTTGCCACCCGTTCGGGGTCGTATATGGGGCCCGGTGGTGTCAGTGCGTGTCCCGTGTAGTTGCCGCCGTCTCGGAATCCGGGGGTATCCATGACAGCAGGATAGATATCGCACACATGGATATTGGGAAACTCCGTTAACTCGCCCCGTAGCGCTTCGGTCAGTCCACGCAAGCCGAATTTGCTTGCCGAGTACGCGGCTGCATAGGGTTGGGCTACCCAGCTGCCCAGTGACAGCGTGTTGATCAGCGTGCCGGTACCTTGCGCTTTGAAGAAGGGAAGGGCGACGTAGGCACCTCGCAGGTAACCGATCAGGTCGGTTTGGACGACCTGCTCGTGTGCCTCCAGTGGCGTTTCCTCGAAGTTGCCGACCGCGCCAACGCCGGCGTTGTTGATCCAGATATCGATCCGTCCATGGCCGAATTCTGCTGCCTGCTCGCCCAGCGCTTGAACCTGGTCGTTACGGGTGACGTCCGTCGTTATCGCGATGGCGTCCGTACCGCAATCGGTGCATTCATCCAGGACGTCGAATAACGCTTCCTCATCGCGCGCCGCGAGTACCAAGCGAGCACCCTTGCAAGCGAACGCATGCGCGGCGGCGCGGCCTATGCCGCTGGATGCGCCGGTGATTACGACGACTTTGCCACGCAGCGGCCCCTCGATCGGATCGCCACTGCGGGACGCTTCTCGCTCTGCGCCAGAGGATCTGTGGTCGAGTGGTGCGATGATCTCGTCGGCGTCGACCGGAGAAAGCTCAAGCGCGGCGCCATCGACCAGTGTCAAGGTCAGCCCTTCGACCGTACCTGCCTCTCGGTTTGGAAACACGGGCTCACCTTGGGCATCCAGGCTGTCGTAGATGAAGCGTGTACCTTCGAGCCATCCTACGGCGGTGAGAAGCTCAGGGCCGAGGTAATACTTCCCATCTTGGAAGAAGCCTGGAAACTGATGTGCTCGCTCCACATTGTTAACGCGATAGCGTTCACCTGATTTCATACCTGTCGCTTGATCGATCATCTTGCAAACCTCTGTAGGCGGGGCTCGGAAATGTCCTCTACACGTGATCAGGACCCAGGGTGCCGGGCGCAGCGCCTGGCACAAGGATGACCTTTCGGCAGTTATCCTGCTTCTGATCAAACATCTTGTAGCCCATGGCCGCCTCTTCGAGGGCCAAGCGGTGGGTGACGATCAGTTCCGGTTGCAGGCGGCCTGCTTCGATGTGTTCAAGGAGCTCAGGCAGGTATTTCTGGACATGGGTCTGGCCCATCTTGAAGGTGAGTCCCTTATCGAACGCATCGCCGAACATGAACGCGTGGATGAAACCAGCGTACACACCCGGGACGCTGACAACCCCGCCTCGACGAACGGCCGCTATGCTCTGGCGCAGCGCCTTGCCACTGCTGCCTTCGATCTTCAACGCCGTCATCACCGTTTCGGCAGCGCTGCCTTTGGCCTCGAAACCGACCGCGTCGATCACCGCATCGACGCCGCGCATGCCTGGCGTCTGACGGATGATGCTGTCAGCGGGATCGTCGTCCTTCTCGAAGTTGATGGGAAGGACGCCATAAGCCTCCTGGGCATAAGCCAGGCGGTAGTCGTTGTCATCGACCATGAAAATGGTGTGAGCACCGAGCATCCGCGCACAGGCGGCGCTTAGCAAGCCAACCGGCCCGGCGCCGTAGATTGCCACCGATGAACCCTGGCCAATCTCGGCATTGATCACCGCCTGCCAAGCGGTTGGCAAAATGTCCGAGAGGAACAGCACCTTGTCATCGGCCAGGTTGGTGGGCACTTTGAACGGGCCGACGTTACCTTTGGGCACCCTGACGTAGTCCGCTTGGCCACCTGGGATACCTCCGTACAGGTGACTGTATCCGAACAACGCAGCGCCTGGGGGAATGCCCTTCTTGTTGATGATCGCGCCACGGCCGGTATTGGTGGTCTCGCAGGCAGCGAACAAATCGTGCTGACAGAAAAAGCAGCTACCGCAGGCGATCACGAAGGGAATCACCACGCGGTCACCCACCTGGAGATGGGTGACGGCATTCCCGGTGTCCTCGACGATCCCCATGAATTCATGGCCGAAGATATCACCCGCTTCGGTTTCTGGAATTTTGCCGTGGTAGAGGTGCAAGTCGGAACCGCATATGGCTGTGGCGGTGACCCGGAGGATGATGTCGTCTTCTTGTTCAATGATGGGATCAGGGACGGTATCGACCCTGACGTCGTTTGCTCCGTGGTAGGTCAGTGCTCTCATGAGTTCAGCTCCTGCAGCGTTTATTTCCGTGATTGGTATGCAGGGGAAGCCATGACAGGCGACAAAGTTCAGACCAACAACTCCGACGGTACGTAAATCGCAGCGTTTCAAGATTTCAGGCTGAACATTCCTGATCACGTCAGCATCGAATGAGTTAATAGGCACGCCCTAGCGGCGCGGTTCGTTAACAGCTGTCCGAAAAGACTTTGTGCGCACAGGCGTTTTTCGCGGTGCTGGGGTGCTCCCCGAGGTCGAGTGATATCCAAATAATATTAGAGTCAGAGGAAGACTGGCATGCGCATACGTGGTGATGTTTTCAGGAAATGGGCCGACCCTGCGCTTCATCATCGAAGCCACGATGAAACATTGGACGACGGAACGGTTATTGACGTACAGACGAGATTGTCGCGAACCGGCGCGACCCAGGTTTTTATCGGTATTTATGCGTCCAGTGGAATGCCTCTGCATGAAGAAGCATTTGACGCCAGGCCAGGAGAATCGATGACTCGTGCACTGGCCTGGGGCGTGGGAAGGGCCAGAAGAATCGCCACTGATCCTGGTTGCAAGGTAGCCAATCGTTAGCGCTGGAGACGTTGCCACATCTTTTCATGAAAATAAAAGGCAACGGTGTTACAGGCGGGCTCGATGATCGCAATAAGGCCGCCCGTCAATGCAGATCCCGTGAGCCAGTAGGCGACGGTAAAGGCTATCGAGAAATGCAAGACGCTAAAGCTCAGCGTCTTCCAGAGCGGGCCTTTCCGGCGAGAATGGCAACAGTCCATGGTCGAAAAGTCTTTCATGTCGATAAGAGGCTCAGCGGTAAAGTAATAGCCGTATCAACTCGATACGGCTGGTGAGCATCCCGCAGCCCATCCATTAAGTTCTCAGTCGGCGTCGCCCTGGTGAAGATTCTGTGTGCGGGAGTTATTAGGAGACCCGCCTTTGACAACTGTTCGCCAACGCCGACGAATGGAAGAGTGCGCAAACTATTGGGGTGAATTCATTTGAACTGTCTGGTTGGTTTTTTCTTGAACTTTTTTCAGTTACCCGTCCGTCCTGAATTTTGATGGGGCTTTAGCACGATATTGATAGCTGGTCACTCCCACTCATAGACGGCGCCCCTAAATATCAACGGCCGTTCTATTAGCTGCGAGGAGAAAACCATGTTTATCCATACCAAGCGCTTGCAATATACCGTGCGAGTAGCGCAGCCCAATCCGGGCCTGGCCAATCTGTTACTCGAACAATTCGGTGGTGCTCAAGGCGAACTGGCGGCTGCTAGCCGTTATTTCACCCAAGCATTGGCGGAGGACGATCCAGGGCGTAAAGATCTGCTCATGGATATCGCGACCGAGGAGCTCAGTCATCTGGAGATCGTCGGCTCCATCATCGTCATGCTCAACAAGGGCGCCAAGGGCCGCCTGGCCGAAGGGGTAGAAGAGGAGGGCGAGTTGTACCGGGCAATCAACGGTGCGGGCAACGACTCCCACATCACCAGCATCCTGTACGGTGCCGGCGCCCCGCTTACCAATTCGGCTGGGGTACCTTGGAGCGCTGCCTATGTCGATACCATCGGCGAGCCTACAGCAGATTTCCGTTCGAACATCGCCGCTGAAGCGCGGGCCAAGATCGTCTACGAGCGTCTGATGAACGTCACCGATGACCCAGGCGTGAAAGAGGCGCTGGGCTTTCTCATGACGCGGGAGATCGCCCATCAGCTTTCCTTCGAAAAAGCGCTTCACGCCATTCAGCCTAATTTCCCCCAAGGCAAGCTCCCTGGCATGCCGGAGTTCACCAACAAGTATTTCAACATGTCTGGTGAACCCAATGTGCGTGGCCCGTGGAACGAGGGCAGCGAGTGGGAGTACGTGGAAAATCCATCCGCAGCTGTTGATGGGGGAGATGGCACCGCTTCGGTGACGCTCACTCCTGCCGAGACCGAAACAGTCGAGGCGATGAAGCTTCGGACGATGTCCGATCCAACCACCAACCCGGTCACCGGAGCCGATCTCGGCTCTGGCTTGATCAATGGCAAGGATTGAGCTGGCGGAGGCTTTATGAACACTCTGCGCAAGAAAGCCTCGCCACATCGCCTGGTTGGCGTTGAACACCTCATGAGCCAAGCATTGGCCGAATTTGAAGCGGAATCACGCATGGCCTGCCGGGCTCTACGTTTACGTATGGCCGTTATGAGATTTGGAGTCGGCTCGGTTCTACCCAACGACCTCCCCCGCGATGTGCCGGAAGTCGAGCGCCCAGAAACTTTTCTGAGTCACACCCTGCACTGACTGCACTGACCACTACCGTTAGGAGATAACCCATGGCTGCACGGAAGAGTGTTGAAGACCTGTTTATCCACGAGCTGTCGGACGTGTATAGCGCTGAAAAGCAGATCACCAAGGCGCTGCCTCGGCTGGCTAGGGCTGCCACAAATCCACTGTTGGCCGACGCCTTCACATCCCATCTGGCCGAAACACAGGGTCAGATCGAGCGCATCGATCAACTGGTGGAATCGGCAGGTCTGAAGCTCAAGCGCATGAAATGCGTTGCGATGGAGGGGCTGGTGGAGGAGAGCAGGGAGCTCCTCGACGAAATCGAAAAAGGCGCGGTGCTCGATGCAGCCTTGATCGGTGCCTGCCAGAAGGTGGAACACTACGAGATCGCCAGCTACGGAACGCTGATCGCCATGGCTAAGCACTTGGGTATGAAGGAGGCTGTGTCTTTGCTGGGTGATACCTTGGCCGAGGAAAAAGCGGCGGACGAGAAGCTGTCTGCCATCGCTGAAGAAGGTGGTAACCAGGCGGCCACGCTCGAAAAATGAACCTGCAGGCCCGGGGCGGGATGCCCCGGGCTTGTTCATAATCTATCCTGCACTTGGTTTCACACACCTAGCATGTAAAAGATCAAGCCTACCAATGCGCAGGCAAGCAGCACCTGAATCACCCCTCGCTTGAAGCGAAACAAGGCAATCGCAGCTGCAACCGCGATCACCGCTGAAGGCCAGTCAGGCGCCTCAACGAAGCCCTTCGGCCAGAGTACGTGGTAGCCGAAGAACATGGCGAGGTTCAGGATCACACCCACTACAGCGGCCGTGATCCCCGTCAGCGGCGCGGTGAATTTCATCTCGTTGTGGGTCGACTCCACCAGCGGGCCACCAGCGAGTATGAACAGGAACGACGGCAAGAAAGTGAACCAGGTGACCAGGCTCGCCGCGACGGCTCCGGCAAGGAAAGGGTGTTCGGCACCGAACATCGACTGTACGTAGCCACCCACGAAGCCGACAAAGGCAACCACCATGATCAGCGGGCCTGGTGTGGTTTCCCCCAAGGCGAGGCCATCGATCATCTGGGTTGGCGTCAGCCACCCGTAATGCCCGACGGCGCCTTGGTAGACATAGGGCAGCACAGCGTACGCACCGCCAAAGGTCATCAATGCGGCCTTGGTGAAGAACCAGCCCATCTGGGTCAGTGTTCCATCCCAGCCAAACGAAAGCGTCAGCAACCCCATGGGCAAGATCCAGAGCCCGGCTCCGATCAGCAGCAGGCGTAACAGATGCCACCAACTGAAGCGGGCATGCTGAGGGGGTGGAGTATCGTCGTCGATCAGGGCCGGGCCATAGGTGTTCTTTGCGGCCCCGTGACCGGCCCCGATGACGAATTTGCCTGGGGCGAAGCGACCACCCAGGTAGCCGATGATTGCGGCCCCGAGCACGATCAGCGGAAACGGCACGTTGAAAGCGAAGATGGCGACGAACGAAGCCCCGGCGATGGCCCACAGCCAGCCATTCTTCAGCGCTCGTGAGCCAATCCGATGGGCTGCGTGGACAACGATGGCGGTGACTGCTGGCTTGATGCCATAGAAGATCCCCGCGACTACCGGCACCTCGCCAAAGGCGACGTAGACCCAGGACAAACCGATCAGGATGAACAGCGAAGGCAGTACGAACAAGGCGCCTGCAATCACCCCGCCCCAGCTACGGTGCATGAGCCAACCGATATAGGTAGCGAGCTGCTGGGCCTCGGGGCCTGGCAACAACATGCAGTAGTTCAACGCGTGCAGAAAGCGTTTCTCGCTGATCCAGCGCCGACGCTCGACCAACTCCTGGTGCATGATCGAGATCTGTCCGGCGGGTCCGCCAAAGCTGATGAAGCCCAACTTGAGCCAGAACAGGAAAGCTTCATAGAGGCCGACTGGCTGCTGACCGGCCTGTGATGGCGGCTGTTCGCTCACTGCCGAGGGGGTATCAACCATTTTGGGTTTCCTCACTTGCGAAGGCCGTCAGCAGGCCATCGAAGATGCCCCCGGCGACCGTTGTCAGTTGGTCGTCATCGCCAATGCTCTCTCTCAAGCCTGCGAGGACACGCTCGACACCTGCTGCCTCGGAAGGTTGACTGCCTCCCACATCCAGGTAGTGGATGACGCTTGCCAGGCGTGCCAGGCCCGGCTGTTGAACGGCAAAGCTTTCGACGAGGGTTTCGAAGGAAACTCGCTGGCCAACGTGGCTGAACCTTGCCCCATCGAAATCGAAGCCAAGCGCATCGCTTGGGCAGTCGCTGGGGCTGTCCAGCCAGATGAATTGAGCGTCGGCATCGATGAAGCGACGGATCAGCCAAGCACATGCCAACCTGTCTATCCAGGGGCGCTTACGTGTTGCCCATCGGCGACCTTGATATTCGCTGCGCTCCAGCTGGTCGATGGCCACATCGTGCGAACTCGGTTCGTCGCAGGACAGCACACGGCTGATCGCGGTCTCAAGCTCCTGCAAAACCGAGTCGGCTTGGGTCTTCAGCACGCCAGGAAAGAAGTCGATCGCCGCTAACTGCGCGAAGGCCTTCCTGAGCTTGCGTACCTGCCGAGCAGTCTGCAGCGCATTATCCGTCGATAGATCGGCACGGCAGCCTGTGATTTCCTCCATGAGCTTGGCGTACTCACCACTTCTGTCGAATAGCCCGCTGAAGCGCTCCTCACGTTCAGTTAGCGACAGCAGAAATGCTGTACCGTTGATCGCCAGCACATCTCGCTCCACGTCTTCGAACGTTTCGCGGCTCGCGCTTTTTTCCGGCAGCAGGTACACGCCATCGCGTAGCACGGCCGCACCAGAGGCTTTCAGGGTCCTCCAGGCACGCATACGCTCGGTAGCATTGGCCGTCGGCAGTCCAAGAATCAAAAGCGACCAGGTAGTCATGTAGCTAACTCAACATAAAATGTATCTGTCTCTACATTAAACCAGGCTTGGGAAAAAGCAACGTTTCTTCCTCGACCTCGACAACAGTTACGCAGACTGGTTGGACGATCCAGTACTGACCCGCGAGCCAGATCATGCGGCAGATACGGCTTGGGTCGGCCTCAAACTTGGGACCGCGGGTTTCGGTCCGTTCGACCGCGCACCCAATAATCGGCCGCACGGCCTCGATCAGGTGGTTCAGGTTGAGAACCAGCTTTGAAACTTTGCCATTCACAGTGAGTCGACTCGTACTCGCTTCGCTTATGGTTGTCGCTTTAATATCTATCTGATCATCGCCTCAAGTCGTTGCTGAACATGGAACCGGTATGAGCCTCCAACAGCGTAACAACGTTCACCTTTCGGGCAGCGGCAATGCCACTCTGGTTTTCTCCCACGGCTTTGGTTGCGATCATTCGATGTGGAAATTCTTGCTTCCTCACTTTCAAGAGCGCTTTCGTGTGGTCACCTACGATTTGGTCGGTGCAGGCCAGTCCGATCTCAGGGCTTATGATCGGGAAAAGTACGACTCGCTCTGGGGGTACGCGCAGGACCTCACCGACATCGTCAACGAGCTGGCAGTCGGGCCAGTCATTCATGTCGGCCACTCTGTCAGTGCCATGATCGGCGCCCTTGCGGACCGTCAACAACCCGGCCGCATCGCCGCCCACGTGATGGTGGGACCTTCACCTTGTTACATCGACTCGGGCACTTACGTGGGCGGTTTCAAAGAGCAGGACATCCACTCGCTGCTGGACACCCTGGACAGCAACTACCTTGGCTGGTCTAGCACCATGGCACCCGTGATCATGGGCGCCCCAGAGCAGCCAGCACTCGCTGGGGAGCTGACGAACAGTTTCTGCCGCACAGACCCTCGGATTGCCCAGCACTTTGCCCGCGTCACCTTCCTCTCGGACAACCGTCAGGACATCAAGGGCCTAGAGACCCCGACGCTGATCCTGCAATCGAGCGACGACCTGATTGCGCCGGTTGCCGTCGGCGAGTACCTGCACACCATACTGCCAAATAGCCGACTGTGGCTGATCGACAATTTTGGCCATTGCCCACACATGAGTGCCCCTCGCGCCTGCTCGGCGGCCATGGACGAGTTCCTGGTACCCTGGAGTTGCGCGCATGGCTAGGACGCCGCCCGATGCTGATGCGCTGTTCGAGCACGCCCCTTGCGGGTTGGTGGTCACCACTGAGGATGGCTTCATCCTACGTAGCAACCAGACCTTTTGTGACTGGCTTGGCCACGACCAGGCTGGGCTGCTGGAGCGGCGCTTCCAAGACCTGCTGACTGTCGGCGGGAGGATCTTTCTCCAGACCCACTGGGCGCCACTGATGCGAATGCAGGGGTCGGTCGCGGAGGTCAAGCTTGAGCTGCTGCATCGCGACGGCCATGTCATTACGATGTTGCTCAATGGCGTGCGACGTGAATACGGCAGCGGTCACTGCTACGAGCTGGCCTTGTTCGGCACCGTTGAGCGCGATCGGTATGAGCGCGAGATTCTAGCCGCACGACGACGTGCCGAAGACTTGGTCACACAGAAAACCCACGCTGAGACGGCATTGCAGCAGGCCAAGGCCGAATTGGCCGCCGCTTATAAAAGCGCCGAGCGCCGCGCCGCATTCGCCGAACAGATGGTAGCCATCGCCAGCCACGACCTGAAAAACCCGCTGACTGCGATTCGCATGGCTACCCAACTGTTAGAGCGTAGCGAGCGTCGGGACAGGGAAAGGCGGCTTCTCGGCAGTATCAGCAGCTCCTCAGAGCGCGCACAGCGCATGATCGCGGACCTGCTCGACTTCGCCTCGGTGCAGATTGGCCAGGGGATTGTCATCAACCGCCGCCCCGTTGAACTGCAGAAGCTTGTCGAGCAAAGCGTCAGCGAATTGCAGGTCGCCTTTGGTCATGCCTGTATTCTCCATCTGGCGCGGAGAACAGCGCAGGTGCATGTGGACCCTGACCGGCTGCAGCAAATGATTGGAAACCTGGTGGCAAATAGCGTGGCTTACGGGGAGCTGGCTCAGCCCATCACCGTGATCTGTGACTGGGCAGACGGCGTCGCAACCATTTCCGTGCACAACCACGGCCCGTGCATACCGGACTCGTTGATTCCTGACCTTTTCGAACCGATGACCCGTGCCAGCGACCGTAGCGACACGGTGCGCTCCGTGGGATTGGGGTTGTTCATCGTCCGGGAGATCACAGAGGCCCATGGCGGCGATATCACCGTCACTTCAAATGCTTTAGAGGGCACTAGCTTCACCATTCGCCTGCCTGTGGCTGCTTCAGACTGAGCAAATTCGACGCGCGACCCTGAAAAAACTTCGAGCTGAACAAAGTTCGGGACATTTCCTTTGGCCAAGACCGACGGGGCTAGCAACTCTGAACCAATCCAACCGCAAACGCGTCCACCAGTAAACATGCAAGGGTGACGTGTGATGGCCGCTGACGCTGTGCTCGACGCACTGGAATATCTCAAGATTCACAAATTGCTGCTTACCACCGCAGAATCCTGCACGGCCGGCGCCATGGTCGCCCTGTTGGCAGAGCTACCGGGCACCGGCGAGGTGCTGGAAAGCGGGTATGTGGTGTATTCCCCCCAAGCCAAGCAGCGCCTGCTTGGAGTTAGCCCTCAGACGATCGAACGTTACGGTCTGACCAGCGAAGCCGTCGCATGGGAGATGGCGTTGGGCGCTTTGAAAGACAGTAAGGCCACAGTGGCCGTCGCCACGACAGGGGTTGCCGGGCCTGAACCACAGGGCGGCGTCCCGCCGGGCACGTTGTGTTTCGCCTGGGCCTTCGCCGGTGAGCGACTGGCCGTATTTACCCGCAGCCAGCGCTTTTTTGGCGAACGTGCCGATGTCATGCGCCAAGGCGCACACTACGGCCTGTCGCGCCTGGCGCACTATCATCAACGCTGGTTGCGGGGGGAGACCGCTTAAGGGGCGGGGACATGCTGGACATCTGTCTGTCGCTGGTCAGCCTCAATACGAAACCCTTGGCGCCGCGGGAATGATGTCGCCTTCCGGCCGTAGCAGATACTCCGTCAGGCTTCGGGCGCAAGCGGTAATCCCCTCCACCAACACCATTTCGAAACCATGGGTGTTTTCGGTCGGAATGGCGATACATCCCGCTCGGGCATCGGTACCGGCACTGAGTACCGCACTCGCATCGGATGCAAAATCGACCAGCAATGCCGGTTGCGGCGCGTACCCGGCCCTACGTGTGGCCGCCATCAAGGCCTGAACCACGCTTCGGCTGTAGTAGCCTTTCTGGTCACCGGTATTGATGATTGGGTCTGCCGACAGCCGGGTAGCGTATTCGTCCAGCACTGGCCCAACCTCCACGGCGATTGTCGTGTCGCCTGGTAGCCTGGCTGACGCGTACATCGCGCCGGCATTGGACTCTTCCTCCAACGTCGTCAGGACGAACCATACATCCTGGCGCAACTCGCTGCGCCGCTGTTGTAACAGGTGAGCGCAATGGACCACCGCCGCCAGCGGCGCTCGGTCATCGAGAAAATGCGCAGCGATGCAATCATGCACCTTGAACGGTTTGCGCCAGTGCTGGCTGAGTACCACCCGGGTGCCTGGGCGAACGCCTGCGTGCTCCAGCGCCTGCCTGGATTGGCGGGTAACGACGTAAACGTCCTGCCACTTCACCGCACCTGCAAGCACGTCCCGCCCATTCGCGCTGCGCCCGCTGTTGTGCATCGAACCGTACGACAGCACTCCCGGTAGCACCTGCGCGTCACCCAGGATGTCCACTGGGCACACACCGAAACAGATCGGCTGTGCACCGCCCAGAGCCAAAACTTCTAGCGTACCGTCCTGCCTGACGTTCTTGACGATCATCGCGATCTCATCAAGGTGTGCCATGACCCTTATAGCCGTGTCCGGGTGGGCTGTAGCGCTGCTACGAACCCCCCCGACCAAGTTGCCGGCATTGTCGGTGTACACCTCATCACATACCGCCGCCAATGCCTGCTGTGCAACTGCCCGAACCTCGTCTTCCTGACCCCCGGGGCCGCGTGCGTTGAGCAGGGCCTCCAGTAACGGCAAGATTTCCATCACCATTCCTCGTCGCTTCCGATACGCCCGGTAGACCGCCAGGAGCGGACATGTGTTCAAGCGCCCTTGCAGTGAAAGCGTTCCTCCAGGTGCGAATGGCACTCCAGGCTTAAAGCTCCGGGGTGTACTTCACACTGAACATCACGTTACGCGGATCGCCATAATAGTTGTTGTAGTCCACGGTGTTGTACGCCGACAGGTAGTACTTCTTGTCGAACAGGTTGTTCAGGTTCGCCGCCACGGTGATCTCGTCGCTGACCTTGTAGGCCACCCGCGCATCCCAGATCGCGTAGCCCGGCATATCGAAGACATGGTCGTAGGAAGTGGTACCCGTGACGGCAGTGGTACCCAGGCCAACCGAGGCCCGACTCCAGTTCCCCGGCAGGGTGTAGTCGGCCCACAGCTTGAACTGGTGCTTGGGCGTCCAGGTGCTGAAAACCTTGTCCTTGTACGTGTCATCCTCAAGGTAGCGGGTGGTGTTGTAGACATAGCCCGCCATCACTTGCAGGCCGCTAAGCAATTCACCACTGACCTGGGCTTCCAACCCCTGGCTGCGCACCTTGCCCGAGGCAGTGGAGCAATACCAGCCATCGCAGTCCATCGGCCCGTTGCGCTCCAGTACGGCGCGATTCTCCTGGTCGTAGCGGAACAGCGCGATGGACGTGTTCAGCGCGCCATCGAGCAACTCGCCCTTGAGACCCAGCTCGTAGTTGCTGCCCACGATCGGTTCGACCACCGAACCTGACGCCATGCGCGAGGTCTGGGGCTGGAACACGTCGGTGTAGCTGGCGTAGACCGACCATTGACGGTCCAACGCATACACCAGGCCGGCATAGGGCGAAACCTTGCCCGTACTTTTGGTAGTTGATTCGCTTGGCGCACTGCCGTCGAACCTCTCGGACGCATAGCTGTAGTCGTACCAACTGGTGCGTGCGCCCACGATCAGCTTCAGCGGCTCGGTCAGGTTGATCGACCAGCGCGAGTAGAAGCCTTTCTGCTCGATCCGGTATTGCGGCGTTTCGCCCCTGCCTCGGCTGGCCAGGTCATAGATGTTGGGCATCGGCCGATGGTGGTCCACTGCCGAGGAATCGGCGCCGAAGGTGGGCGCGCGGGCCCAGCGGTCGTCGGTGTCGATGCGTGAATAGTTGGCGCCCAGGAGGAAGCTCTGCTCGAAGCCAAGGCCGGTGAACACGCCGTCCAGGTAGACGTCCAGCCCCTTGCTATGGGTCGTGAAGTCGGTGGCCCAGTCGATGTAGGTATTGTCGGTCGAACCGTTGACCGGTAGTGCATCCCACAATGCCTGATAGGTCGCACCGTTGTGCTCGCTCAGGTACACGCCTGGCCGTCGGCGGTGCGGCTCAGCCTGAGCGCGCTGCCATTGATCAGCTGGCGCAGCGCCTGCTCGACGCTCGATTGCTGGTGCAGTGCTGGGGCCTGCACGGCCTGGGCAGCATCGGTGTTGAACAAAACGCGGCTACCGGTCTGACGAGCCAAAGCGTTGAGCGACTGGTCCAGCGGCTGGGCCGGCAGGTCGATACGGTACAGCAATGTTTCAGCCTGCAGAGGACCGGCGAGCAGGATGCTTAGGGTCGCCAGGAGCGACGACTGGCGCAGAGGGTAGGCAAAGCGGTTCATGGAGTCCCTATCGTAGCTGGTGAGAATGCGTTTCATAGGGATTGGCGTTTTGCCTGCATGAAACATTGATGTACCGCTGAGAAAAATTTCAGCGGCGCACAGCCACGCTCACACTGTCATCTTGCTCACGGTGCACGAGCACTGGTGCGAGCAGCGGCAGGCTGTCGATGAGTTGCTCGATGTTGGCCGTGGGGAACTCGCCGCTCAGGCGATGCTGCGCGCTGTCGGCATCCTCCAACCGAATCGGCGCGACACGGTGGCGGCGCAGTTGCGCCACTACCACGTCCAAAGGCGTGCCGTCGAAATGGAACAGGTCTTGGCGCCACGCTTCGATCGCACCGGGCTTGCTGATCTCGACCGCACCCATGTGCTTTGAGGTCGCCTGCACCTGTTGCCGGGCGGTCAAGGTCTGGCGAGTCCCGCTGTTTTGCACCTCCACCTCACCTTCAAGCACTGCCACGCGTACGCCGACCCGATCGCTGCGTACATCGAACACTGTGCCGATGTCGCGCACCGTCACGCCTTGGCTACGCACGATGAACGGTTTGGGTTGATGCGCCACGCTGAACAGGGCTTCACCCTCGAGCAGTTCGAATTGGCGGCTACGCAGGTGGTATTCCTGGCGCAGAACGCTGCCTGCGTCCAATTCGATGACGCTGCCATCGTCCAGCCGGAGCACTTCGCGGCCGTGGCTGGCGACCTGAACCTCCCGGTAGCCCAGGCTCGGGTCGGCCAGCCAGAAGCAGCCAGCGAGTATCAGCACCAGTGCGGTGCCGGCGGCTTTACGTTTACGGCTGGCCTGGCGGGCAGTTTGCGCCTTGGCTTCTGCCAGAAGCGCCTCGCGGCTTGGCACCCGTTTGCGCAGCGCTTCGGCGTAGGGCTCCAGGGCCTCGTCGGCGGGGGGCGAGATTGCATCGATCAGGCCTCCGGTAGCCAGCGCAGGGCAAGGGTGCGCATGGCCCGCATGAAATGCTGAGCGACCATGTTTACCGAAATATCCAGCTCCACGGCGATCTCCTGCTGAGGCATGCCATGGATGCGATGCAGCAGGAAGATCTGCCGCTGGCGTGCCGGCAACGAATCGATAACGGCGAGCAGCGCGCGCAAGCGTTGCTCGAACTCCAACGCGATGGCGCCGTCGAGGTCATCGCGGTACTGCTCGGCCAACGGGATCTGCGTTTGTACGTACTGGATCCGGGTACTCTCGGCGCGGCGGCGGTCGATTGCCCGGTTCAGCGTGGCGCGGCGCAAGAAGGCGATCGGCACGCTGATTGCCTTGAGTGGCGGCTTTTCCAACAACTGCAGGCAAACGTCATGCACGACGTCGCGGGCAAAGTGCTGGTTCGAGAAACGCCGGCGAATATGTTCGACTAAATCGTCATAGTGCAAGGCCAGAGCTTGCAGCAGATCGTTGTCGGTCGAAGGCATGACGCCGTCTCAATTGATAGTGAGTCTCATTTATAACATGGCGGATCGAGGGTTGCCAATTCGTCATTCCTTGCGCTCATGGCGCCCCCCAGCAAACCAGAGCAATGGGCGGCAGTCTACTCAATTCGGACGTTTCAACCCGAACCAGGACGCCCTATAGGTAGACCACCAATCCCGGCCCCTGCCAATCCGAGCGCAGCATGAGCGATATCCTCACCCAGCAAACCGCAGGCGTACTCGTCGTCACCTTCAACCGCCCAGCCCGCAAGAACGCCTTCACCACACCGATGTACCAGGCGTTCGCCGATACACTGCGCCACGCCGCGCAAGACAACGCCATCCACGCCGTACTGCTGCAAGGCAGCAGTTCGGCGTTCTGCGCAGGCAACGACCTCGGCGACTTCATCGAACACCCACCGCTGGAGCTGCAAGCCCCGGTCTGGCAGTGCCTGCATGCCCTGAACGATTTTCCCAAGCCGTTGGTGGCGGCAGTCAGCGGCGTGGCAGTGGGCATCGGCACCACCATGCTGTTGCATTGTGACCTGGTCTATGCGGCGAGCGACGCACGGTTCAGCCTGCCTTTCGTCAACCTCGGCGTGTGCCCCGAAGGCGCGTCGAGCCTGCTGCTGCCCAGGCTGCTGGGTTACCAGGTTGCGGCGCAAACGTTGCTGCTCGGCGAGGCGTTCGATGCTGAATTCGCCCTGCGGGCAGGGCTGGTCAACCGCCTGTTGCCTGCGGACGAGGTGCAGGCCTGGGCGTTGGACCAGGCGCAGAAGGTCGCGAAGCAACCTTCTGCTGCCGTCATCCAGACCAAGCGCCTGCTCAAGATGGGTGTATATGCCGAGGCCAGCGCTCGTATCGACGCCGAGGCACAGGCTTTTGCCACGCTGTTGCAGGAAGAAGCGGCGCAAACCGCCATCGCCGCCTTCGCCAGCCGCGCGCGCTGAGCGCCGGCTCACTCCACGGGCAAGGCCGTCTGACGAGCTTGCCCGGTGACGTGCAGCGAGGTGCGCAACAACAGCAACACCGCACCGAGTACCGGCAGGCTGACCAGCAGCAATGCGTAGCGCAGCGATTGCAGGCCGAACAGTGGCTGCAGCAGGTCGCTGAGCAAGCCGGTGAGCAACGGGCCGATGCCCACGCCCAGCAGGGTACTGACGATGGTCTGCAAGGCCATCGCCGTGCCGCGCCGCTGTGGCGCCACCAGTTGCGTCACCAGGTTGTACGAAGGCGCCACCCACCACACGGCGAAGAAGCTGTACAACGCGCACCAGAGCATGGCCACCGGCACCGGCAGGGCACCCAGGTGCAGCAGCAAGTCGCTGGGCCACAACAGGTAGGTGGCCAGGGCCGAGATCGCTGCCAGGTGGCCCAGAATCGGCAATGACAGTTGCCAATGAGCGGCGCGGCGGCCAAGACGATCGCTCAACCAGCCGCTGAACAGCCCGCCGACCCCAGCGGCGCCGCCGCAAACCACCCCGGCGAGAATGCCGGCGTCCTGCAGCGACAGGCCATGGGAGCGGACCAGGAAACTGGTATTCCACATGGCCACGGCATAGGAACCGAGGGTGGTCAGCCCACCCGCGAGAATCAGCCAGCGGTAGGGTTGCAGCGCCCAGAGCGCTCTGGCTTCGGCGGCTAGGCCAAGGCGCATCGCAGGTACCGAGTGCGGGCTCAGGTCCCAGCGACCGCGTTTTGGCTCGCGCACCAGCAGCCCGAGAATGGCGGCGAAGGCGAGGGCGGGCAGGCCCAGCGCGATGAACGCCGTGCGCCACCCATACTGTTCGACCACCCAGGCGCCGATGCTCAAGCCAATGATCGACGAAAACGTGGGCGCGGCGGTGAAGCAGCTGATGGCGAACGAACGTCGGTGCGGTGGATACAGGTCGGCGATCAGCGACAGCGACGCCGAGGTGGTCGGCGCCTCGCTCACCGCCACCAGCATGCGCGCCATCGCCAGCACCAGGAAGCTGCCGGCCAGCCCACAGCTCATGGTCGCCAGCGCCCATAGCAGGCAAGCCACGCCCAGCAGGCGTACCCGGGGCAGGCGGTCGACCAGGCGGCCGGCGGGCAGGCCAAGCAGCGCATAGACAGCGGCGAAGGCCAGGCCGGAAATCAGCCCCAGGGCGCTGTCGCCAACGCCGAACTCGGCCTTGATCGGCTCGAACATCACCGCCAGGATCTGCCGGCCCACGAAGTTGTCGGCGAACACTGCAGCCAGCAGCATCAACAAGCCATGGCTGCGCCAGCCGACAGCGGTGCTCGGCAAGCCAGGCGCGGCGCTGTTCATCGTGGTGCCCACAGGTCCGGCAGGCCTGGGTCGCTGACCACGATCAGGCGTTTGAGCAGCACCTTGAGTGCCTGGGCATCGGCCTCGCCCAGCTTGCCGATGAGGTCTTCTTCCACCACCTTGGCCAAGGCCACCTGCTGCAAGGAAAGCTCGCGACCGTTGGCGGTCAGCACGAAGCGCAGGTGCGTGCCGGCGCCTTCGATGGCCACCAGGCCCTGGCGCTCGAGGAAGCGCATGCCGGCCAGGGTGACCACGTGGCCGGTGTAGCTGACGAAGGTGTTGAGCTCGTCGAGGGTGAGGCTGTCGCGGATCGACAGCACCGCCAACACGAAGAACGCCTGTTCATCCAGCTGCTGGTTGCTGAGCAACTGGCGCAGCAGGTTGAGCACCTGGTAGTGGCCGCGGCCCACCAGGTAGCCGAGCAGGTCTTCGGTGTAGCTGCACTCCGGTGGCGGTGGCGTGGTGGCCAGGCGCAGTTCGCTGCGCGGTTTGCGTGTGGCCAGGGCGTACTGGCCGCTCTGGAAGGCCAGCGGCGCGCGGTCGCTGTGGTCGAACGCCAGCACCTCGCCGACGAAGATCACATGGTCGCCGCCTTCGTACTGAAAGGCGGTGCGACATTGGAAGCGGGCGGTGCAGTCCTGCAGCAGCGGTGCATCGCTGATGCCGTTGTCGAGCTCGATTTCGGCGAACTTGTCTTCGCCCTGGGTGGCGAAGCGGCCGGACAGTTTCTCCTGCTCTATCGACAACACGTGCACGTTCCAGTGCTTGCCGCTGCTGAACGCCGGCAGGCTGCGCGCTTGCTTGGACAGGCTCCACAGCACCAGCGGCGGGTTCAGCGATACCGAGTTGAAACTGTTGGCGGTAATCCCCACCGGTGAGCCGTCTTCGCCCTGGGACGTGATGATGGTGACGCCGGTGGTGAAGGTACCGAGTGCGGCGCGGAAGGCCTGGGGGTCGAAACCGATCTGTTGCGTTGTCATGGCTGGCCTCATGCGGATGGCTTTTTCGTGGCGCCAGTATTGGCCGCCAGGCCTTGCCAGGCATCGTCTCAACGGACTAACGCTCTTGCTCGATTCTGGTCCGATTGGACGAGGCGCGAGGCGCGCTGTCATGGCTAGTGTGGCGCCATGCGCATCGGGCGCAATCCACAGCCAAAGGAGACACGCATGCCACCCGTTCCGACATCGGTCCAGGCGCTCGGCGCCCTGTTGTCGCGGCAGAAAAGCGCCTTCGTCGCCGAAGGTGCGGTCACTGCCGAACGCCGTCGCCAGCGCCTGCAGCAGGTGATCGACCTGTTGGTGACGCATCATCAGCGCCTGACCCAGGCCATCGACGAAGACTTCGGCGGTCGGCCAGCCGGTTTCACCTTGATGAACGATGTGCTCGGCGCCCTGGCCAGCCTCAAGCACGCCAGGGACAATTTGCCTCAGTGGATGGCGGATGAGCCTCGGCCACCGTTCGCGCCGTACGACCAGTTGGGCGCCAAGGCCTGGATTCGCTACCAACCCAAGGGTTCGGTGGGCATCATCGGCACCTGGAACGCCCCGTTGTACACCTTGTTCAGCCCGCTGGCGTCGGCCCTGGCGGCCGGCAATCGGGCCATCCTCAAACCCTCCGAGGTGTTGCCACGCACCGCTGCGCTGGTCGCCGAACTGTGCGCCGCCCACCTGGACCCGCTGGAGGTCGCCGTGGTGACCGGAGGGCCGGACCTGGCCGATGCCTTCACCGCCCAGCCGTTCGACCACCTGGTGTTCACCGGGAGCACGGCGGTGGGGCGCCTGGTGATGGGCAACGCCGCGCAGAACCTGGTGCCGGTCACCCTGGAGCTGGGCGGCAAGTCGCCGGTGATCGTGTCGGCCACTGCGGATCTGGCCAAGGCGGCGTTCAGCATCGCTGTGGCCAAGGCCAGCAACGCCGGGCAGATCTGCATCAATCCGGACCTGGTCCACGTGCCTCGAGCCGATCTGGAAACCTTCATCGCCGAGCTGCGCAACGCCTACGGCGCGCTCAATCCGACCGTGGCAGGCAACCCGGACGTGGTCGCCGTGGTCAACGCCCGCCACCTGGCGCGGGTCGAGGCGCTGGTGGGCGACGCTCGGCAACGGGGGGCGCGCATCGAGTCGATGCCCGAGGCGCTCCCCGGTGTGGGTGACGACCGTCGGCGGCCACTACAGGTGGTGGTCAACCCACCCGAGCAGGCGCAGATCATGCACGAAGAGATCTTCGGGCCGGCGCTGGTGGTGCTGGCCTATGACGCACTGGACGACGTCATCGCCCAGGTCAACGCCGGGCCTCGTCCTTTGGCCCTCTACTACTTCGGCAAAGATCCGCAGGAGCAGCAGCGGGTGCTCGATCACACCCTTTCCGGTGGCGTGACGCTCAACGACGTGATGATGCATGCCGCGCTGCATGACGCACCGTTCGGGGGTGTCGGCGCCTCGGGCATGGGGCATTATCACGGCCGCGAGGGCTTTCTTGAATTCAGCCACCTGCGTAGCGTGTTCCAGGCCCCGGCGCACGATCCGCGCCGCGAGTGGGGGCTGTTGCCGCCCTATGGCGAGCATTACCTCGCCGCCATGCTGGCCCAGGTCACCGCCGACTGATGCGTAACCACAACAATGAAGAACAGGACGCCATGAGTACCCAGACGAAAGATCCGCAATCCACCGCGAGCACCCATCCGGCCCCCTGGTCCCGACGCAGCGTGCTCAAGGCCGGCGCCGTCGGCGTCGGCGCCGGCCTGCTGGGGCGGTTTGCCGACGCTGCCAGCGGCGGCCTGTCGGGCGCCGACTATCAAGGCCTGGATGCCTGGGCCATGGCCGAGGCGGTACGTGCCGGCAGCCTCAGTGGCGAAGAGCTGCTGGCCGCTGCGTTGGCCCGGCATGGCGCAGTCAACCCGAAGGTCGGTGCGGTGAACATGTTGCACGAAGAGTACGCACGGGCCTTGCTGGCCCGCCGGCGCAGCGCTGGTGACAGCGCCAAGGGCGCGCTGGCAGGGGTGCCGCTGCTGCTCAAGGACCTCAACACCTACCTGCAAGGCACGCCCACCAGCAATGGTTGCCGGTTGTTCCGCGATGCGCCGCCGGCCAGTGTCACCAGCACCTTGATCGCGCGCTACGAACAGGCCGGCGCGGTGCCGTTCGGCAAGACCACCTGCCCGGAGTTCGGCCTGACCACCACCACCGAATCGCTGCTCTGGGGCCAGACCCACAACCCCTGGAACCTGGCCATGAGCGCCGGTGGCTCATCGGGTGGTGCCGCCGCCGCGGTGGCAGCCGGCATCGTGCCGGTGGCGCATGCTACCGACGGCGGCGGCTCGATCCGCATTCCGGCGTCTTACTGCGGCCTGGTCGGGCTCAAGCCCAGTCGCTATCGCACCCCGAGTGGCCCGCTGCACTACGAGGGCTGGTTCGGCGCCAGCGTCGGCAACGTGGTATCGCGCACGCTGCGCGACACGGCGCTGTTCCTCGACGCGGGGCAGGGCCACGAGGCCGGCAGTGCCTACTGGAGCGCACCCTTGGAGCGTCCTTATGTGGACGAGCTGCAGCGTGCCCCGGGCAAACTGCGGGTGGCCGTGGTGCGCCAATCGCTGACCGGCGCGCCACTGGATGCGGCGGTTGCTGCCACCCTGGAGCAGACCATCAAGCAGTTGCTCGGCCTGGGCCATGAGATCGAAGAGTTGCAACTGAGCGTCGATCCACGTGAGTTGTTTGGCGCTCACGGCACGGTGATCGGCACCGCGCTGACCAGCCTGGTGCACGAGCGCGAGCAGGCGCTGGGGCGCAGTGCAGGCCCGGCTGATTTCGAGCAGGTCACCCAGGTGGTGCTCGAGCGGGCCCGCGCCACCAACGGCGAGGCAATGTACCGCGCCCGGCAGAGCTTCGAGCGCATCGGTGCGGCCATGGAGCAACCCTTCGCCCGTTTCGATGTGATCCTGTCGCCGGTCACCGCCAACCTCACCCCGGCACTTGGGCAGCTCAGCCTCGACCAGCCCTGGGACAGCTACGCCCAGCGGGCGATGGGCAGCGCCGGCTTCACCGTGTTGGCCAACGTCAGCGGCCAGCCGTCGATCTCGCTGCCGCTGGGCCACAGCGACAATGGCTTGCCAGTGGGCATGCTGTTCACCGCGCGCCTGGGGGGCGAGGACGTGTTGCTGCGCCTGGCCAGCCAACTCGAACAGGATCGTCCTTGGGCCGGGCGCCGCGCGCTGCTGTAGGCGCCGGGTCGAGGCGGGCGCCTAGTCCGCTTTGACGATGAGTGCCCGTCGACCAGCGCCGATCATGGGATGCACGCCGCCAGCCGTACCACCAGGGGGCTGGCGGCTTCTCCCTGACCTTAGCGAGTGGCACAACAACAATGACGGCTCAAGATCAGTCTCAAACCCAGTACGACGTGATTGTGGTCGGCTCGGGCGCCGGTGCGATGACCTCGGCGGTGTTTCTAGCCGACCAGGCCTTCAGCGTGCTGGTCCTGGAAAAGAGCGACAAGTTCGGCGGCACCTCGGCGATTTCCGGGGGCGGCATCTGGATCCCCAACAACCATTATTTCGCCCGCCAGGGCGGCAGGGACAGTGCCGAACAGGCGCGACGCTACCTCGATGCCGCGGCAGGCGACCAGGTCGACCCGGACCGCCTGCAGGCCTACCTGGACAACGCGCCCAAGATGATCGAGGCGCTCACCCGCTGCAGCCGTGTGCGCTACGCCGTGGCGGCGAAGTATCCGGATTACTACCCGCACTTGCCGGGCGCCTTGCCCGGCGGACGCACGCTTGACCCTGAGCTGTTCGACAGCAGCCTGCTCGGCGACGAGCTGGCCAACCTGCGCAAACCATCGCCCTCGACCCTGCTCATGGGCCGCATCGCCTGGACCGCACGCGATGCGCACAAGGCCATGGCCCGTAGCTTCGGCTGGCGCCTGCTGATCCTGCGGTTGATGCTGCGCTACAAGCTCGATTTCAAGTGGCGCCGCAAGAGCCGCTTCGACCGCCGCGCCGCCCTGGGCAGTTCGCTGGTGTGTTCACTGCGTCGCTCGTTGATGGATCGCAACGTGCCGCTGTGGCTGAACAGTGATTTTCGCGAACTGATCGTGCAAGAGGGTCGGGTCCGTGGTGTGCGCATCCATCGCGAGGGCCGCGACATCGACCTGCAAGCCCGCCATGGCGTCATCCTGGCCAGCGGTGGGTTCGAGCAGAACCAGGCCCTGCGTGAGCAGTACCTGCCCAAGCCAACCCGCATGGCCTGGAGTGCCACGCCACCTGGCAACAACACCGGCGCCGCGTTGCAGGCGGGCCTTGCCCAGGGCGCGGCTACCGCATTGATGGACTGGGCCTGGTGGGCCCCGACCATCGCCGTGCCGGGCGAGGACAAACCCCGTGGCATCTTCGCCGAGCGCGCCTTCCCCGGTGCGATCGTGGTCAACGCCCAGGGCCGGCGCTTCGTCAACGAAGCCGCGCCGTACCTGGAATTCGTCGACGCCATGCACCGTGACAATGCGCGCACTGGCGGCTCGGTGCCGGCCTGGGTGATCTTCGACGGGCATTTCCGTTTCAACTACGCCATGGGCCCGCTGATGCCGGCCCAGGTCATGCCCGATAGCCGCCTGCGCAAGGAGTGGCGCGACACCCTGTACTGGAAGGCCGATACCCTCGAAGCACTGGCCGGCAAGATCGGCGTCGATGCCCAGGGCCTGGCCAGTACCGTGGCCCAGGTCAACGACTATGCACGTACCGGCGTCGACCTGGATTTCGGCCGTGGCGGCAATGTCTTCGACCGCTACTACGGCGACTGCAACATCAAGCCCAACCCGTGCCTGGCGCCGCTGCGCAAGGGACCCTACTACGCCATGCGCCTGGACGCCGGCGACATCGGCACCAAGGGCGGCCTGCTGACCAATGCCCAGGCCCAGGTGTTGCGTGAGGACGGCACGACCATCGCCGGCCTGTACGCCATCGGCAACTGTTCGGCTTCGGTGATGGGCACCAGCTACCCCGGCGCCGGTGGAACCCTGGGCCCGGCCATGACGTTCGGCTACGTGGCAGCCAACCACCTCGCAGCGCAGCGCCAGGAGGTCGTATGAGCACCTCCGTCACGCCGATTCTCGACCCTTTGCAGGTCGATGACGCGGCTGCGCTGCAGTGGTCCGCACAGTGCGATGTGCTGGTCATCGGCTGGGGCGCCGCCGGTGCTTGCGCGGCGCTGCAAGCACGTGCCGAAGGCGCCGATGTGTTGATCGCCGACCGCTTCAACGGCGGTGGTGCCAGCGCCCGCAGCGGCGGGGTGGTGTATGCCGGTGGGGGTACCCGTCAGCAGCAGGCGGCGGGGTTCGCGGACACGCCCGAGGCGATGTTCGACTACCTTCGGCACGAGACCCAGGGCGTGGTCGGCGAGGACACGCTGCGGCGATTCTGCACTGACAGCGTCGCCAACCTGCAGTGGCTGGAAAGCCACGGCGCGCCTTTTGCCCATCAGATGCCGCCGGGCGGCAAGACCTCGTACCCGCCCGATGGTGCCTTTCTCTATTACTCAGGCAACGAACTGGTGCCGGCCTATGCCGGTGACCAGGCGCCGGCACCACGCGGCCACCGTACGGTTGGCAAGGGCCAGTGTGGCGCTGTGTTGTACAGCCATCTGCAGGCGGCCTGCCTGCGCGCCGGGGTGCGTCCCTTGCCGCAGTCGGCGGCCAGGCGCCTGGTGCTCGACCGCGATGGGCGGGTGATCGGCGCCGAGTTGTGGCGTCTGGCACCGGGTAGCAAGGTGGCACGCGAGCATGCACGCTTGGCGGCGCGTGCCGAGCGGTTGCAGAATTTCATGCCGGGTTACTGCGACCGCCTGCGTCGTCGGTTGAGCGTGCTTGAGCACGAGCACGCCAGGCCCTGGTTGGTGCGCGCCACGAAAGGCGTGGTGCTGAGTACCGGCGGCTTCATCTTCAACCGCGAGTTGATCAAGGCTCATGCGCCGGCCTTTCGCCGCAACTTCAAGGTCGGAACCACCGGTTGCGACGGCAGCGGCCTGCGCCTGGGGCTCAGTGTCGGTGCTGCCAGCGACCGCCTGCAGCGGGTATCGGCCTGGCGCTTCATCAACCCGCCCTACAGTTGGCACAAGGGCATCGTGGTCAACCGCGCCGGCGAGCGCTTCTGCAACGAAGAGGTGTATGGCGCCACCCTTGGCCAGCCGTTGATGGAAGAGCAGGGCGGTCAGGCCTGGCTGGTGCTCGACGCACCGCTGCGCAAGCGCGCCCTGCGCGAGGCGTTGTTCGGGGGTTACTGGTGGTTCCAGGCGTTGCCTGCGTTGGTGCTGATGCTGCTGGGCGCACGCAAGGGCAAGCACCTGCAGCAGTTGGCACGGGCCACCGGCATGCAGGAGCAGACCCTGCGCCAGGCGCTGTCGACCAACAATGCCGCAGCCAGAGGCCTGGCGCCTGATCCGTTGGGCAAGTCACCAGGCGGTCGCCAGGTGCTCGAGCAGGGGCCGTTCTACGCCTGCGACATTTCCGTGGGCAACCCGATTTTCCCGCTGGGGGCGTTGACCCTTGGAGGCCTGCGCGTGGATGAACGCACGGGTGCGGTGCTCGATCAGGCAGGCCAGGCCATCGCCGGGCTGTTCGCTGCCGGGCGCACGGCGCTGGGTATTCCTTCTCATCTTTACATCAGTGGCCTGTCGCTGGCCGACTGCGTGTTCTCCGGCCGTCGCGCCGGGGCCGCCGTGGTGCTCGGCGCACGTCTGAACTCGGATTGCGAGGTGGCGTCATGAACGAACGTAACGGGCGGGTGCAAGATAAGGTCGCGCTGGTCACGGGGGGCGCCAGGGGCATCGGTGCGGCGAGCGCACGGTTGCTGGTGGAGCAGGGCGCCCAGGTCTTGATCAGCGATATCGATGAGCAGGCTGGGGCGGCGCTGGCCGAAGCGCTCGGCCCGGCGGCCAGCTTCATTCAGCATGACGCCAGCGACGAATCGCAGTGGCAGCGGGTGATGATTATGGTCGCCGAGCGCCATGGTCGGCTGGATATCCTGCTCAACAATGCCGGCATGCTGCAGCCCGGCAACATCGAGGAGACATCGCTGGGCGATTGGGAACGGCTCATGCGGGTCAATGCGGCCAGCGTGTTCCTCGGCTGCCGAGCAGGCATCGCGCTGATGAAACAGCACGGTGGCTCGATCATCAACCTGTCGTCGGTGGCGGCCCTTGCCGGGCGCGACGATTACCTGGCCTACAGTGCCTCGAAGGGCGCGGTGGCAGCGCTGACCCGCTCGGTGGCGGCGTTCTGCCGGCGACGACGTTACCGCATACGTTGCAACTCGCTGCATCCAGATGGGGTGCTGACCGACATGACGCGCGGGGGCTTTCCCGAGGGGGTCGATCCTGCGCGCTTGACCATCGATAGCGATCCGATGAACCGCATGTGCCTGCCGGAGGATGTGGCGGCCAGCGTGTTGTACCTGGCCAGTGACGAGGCACGGGCGGTGAACGGGGTGGAGTTGCGGATCGACAGCGGGCAGTTGGTGATGTCGATCTGAAGGGGCACGGGCTGCGCCCATGATCGCCGGCAAGCCGGCCCTCATGACGAGGGCCGGCTGGTTTACATCCGCAACACATCCATCAAACCAACGCTTCCAGCTCCGGAACGGCTTCGAACAGATCGCCCACCAGCCCGTAGTCGGCGACCTGGAAGATCGGCGCCTCTTCGTCCTTGTTGATCGCAACGATCACTTTCGAGTCCTTCATGCCCGCCAGGTGCTGGATCGCGCCGGAGATACCGACGGCGATGTACAGCTGCGGGGCGACGATCTTGCCGGTCTGGCCGACCTGCATGTCGTTGGGCACGAAGCCTGCGTCGACTGCGGCGCGCGAGGCGCCGACGGCAGCGCCGAGCTTGTCGGCCAGGCTGTACAGGTGGCTGAAGTTGTCGCCGTTGCCCATGCCGCGGCCGCCGGAGACGACGATCTTGGCAGCGGTCAGCTCTGGGCGGTCCGACTTGGCCAGCTCTTCGCCGACGAAGGCCGAGATACCGGCGTCGTGAGCAGCGCCGACCGCTTCGACGGCAGCCGAGCCACCTTCGGCGGCCACGGCGTCGAAGCCGGTGGTGCGCACGGTGATGACCTTGACCGCAGCGCTCGATTGCACGGTGGCGATGGCGTTACCGGCATAGATCGGGCGCTTGAAGGTGTCGGCGGACTCGACCGAGATGATCTCGGAGATCTGGTCCACGTCCAGCAGCGCGGCAACGCGTGGCAGGATGTTCTTGCCATTGGTGGTGGCCGGGGCCAGCACGTGGCTGTAGCCCTTAGCCAGCTCGACGATCAGCGGCGCGACGTTTTCTGGCAGCACATGGGCGTAAGCCGCGTTATCGGCGACCAGCACCTTGGCCACGCCAGCGATCTTGGCAGCGGATTCGGCGACGCCGCCCACATTCTGGCCAGCGACCAGGACATGGATATCACCACCAATCTTGGCGGCAGCGGCGACGGTGTTCAGGGTGGCCGGGGCTACGGCACCGTTTTCGTATTCAGCGACAACCAGGATAGTCATTTAGATTACCTTCGCTTCGTTCTTCAGCTTCTCGACCAGTTCGGCCACCGACTTGACCTTGATGCCTGCGCTGCGAGCAGCCGGGGCTTCGACTTTCACGGTCTTGTTGGTGGAGGTCAACGATACGCCCAGCGCGTCCGGAGTTACGGTCTCCAGCGGCTTCTTCTTGGCCTTCATGATGTTCGGCAGCGACGCGTAGCGTGGCTCGTTCAGGCGCAGGTCGGTGGTGACGATGGCTGGCAGGTTCAGCGAAACGGTCTGCAGGCCGCCATCGATTTCACGGGTGACGTTGAGCTTGTCGCCAGCGACCTCGACCTTGGAGGCGAAGGTGCCCTGGGCGTAGCCGGTCAGCGCGGCCAGCATCTGGCCGGTCTGGTTGTTGTCACTGTCGATGGCCTGCTTGCCGAGGATCACCAGCTGCGGCTGCTCTTTGTCGACGACGGCCTTGAGCGCCTTGGCCACGGCCAGGGAGTTCAGCTCGTCAGCGGCTTCGACCAGGACGGCACGGTCGGCACCCAGGGCCAGGGCGGTGCGCAACTGCTCTTGGACAGCAACTGGACCGACGCAGACCACCACGACCTCGCTGGCGATACCTTGCTCCTTCAGGCGCACGGCTTGTTCCACGGCGATTTCGCAGAAGGGATTCATGGACATCTTGACGTTGGCAAGGTCGACGCCGGAGTTATCCGCCTTGACCCTAACCTTGACGTTGTAATCGACCACTCGCTTGACGCTTACCAGTACCCTCATAGGTTCTCCAGTCGTTGAAATTACCGGTGTTAGGGTTGCCTGGTAGCGACGTTAACGCAGTGGGTGAGGGCGGGGATCGTCCGTTTCAACTAGCGCGGCGAAGGGCGCCTTGCGACGCCCTCATGGTTCAACCGCCGAGGGCAGATTTCACGCCACGGCAGCGGGCATTACCCCTCCGCATTCGCGTCGCAGGCTCGCCAGCGGCACCGCCACCAGCATCAGCGTCAATATCACCGTCACGCCAATGCCCCAGGCTGCGAGGGTGAAACCGCCCAGCGAGATCAGCCCACCGGAGATCGCCGGCCCCGCGGCCAGACCCAGGCTCAGGAAGCTGCCTGCGGCCGCTACCACCCGCCCTTCGCGGTCCAGCGCTGCAGCCAGGCCCGTCAGGTAGCTCAAGGCATAGAAGTAGGTCACGCAGATGGTCATCACGCCAGCGGTGTACAGGGTCTTGGAATGCTCGCCCAGCACGTAGCTGAGGCTGGTCGCGCCGGTCAGCAGGATCGCCAGGATCACCGGCGTGCTCATGCCGAAGCGCTTGCCGACCATGGCGGCGATCAGCGGGCCGATCAGCCCGACCACCGACTGGAACGACAGCAGCACACCCAATTCATCGCCGCTGTAGCCGACCATGGTGCCGATACGCTCGACGAACGCCCAGCCCATGGTGTCACGGGCCTGGAAGACGAACATCGCAAGCATCATGCAGATGGCTGGCAAGCTCAGCAGGACATTGCCCGCGCCCCTTTGCCCGCTGCTGGGAACTGCAGCCGCAGAGGCGACCACGCCATGTTGCGCCATCGCCGCAATGGCCAGCAGCATCACTGCCATGGTCGCGGCCATCGCGTAGTACAGACCCGGCAGGCCATACAACGCCATGACCTTGGCATAGCCAAGCATCACCACGATCATCAGCACCACCGACAGCACGTTCATGTGCCCGGCAACGCGGTCGGGGTGTTTCGCGCTGGCCACTGCGGCATTGCCACAGGCCAGCGCGAGGCCTGCGCCGATGCCCGCTACGCAGCGTACCGCGGCCAGGCCGTAGAGGCTGTCGATGCTGGCGCTGACCAGGTTGGCCGCGATCGCCAGCAGGGTGCCGACGATGGCCAGGGTGCGCCGAGGTGCGCGACCCATGAACGGTGCGACCAGCAGCGACGCGAGCATGGTGAAACCGAACTCCGCCGACATCAGCAGCCCGGCCTGGGCTTCGTTCAACTGCAGGTCGTGGATGATGGCGCTGATCAGGAACGGCAAGGCCCACAGGCCGAGCAAGCCGACGCCGTAGGCCGACCCTGCCGCGGAAAAGACCAGGCTCCAGCTTTCGGGCAAGCAACTCTTTATTGTTTTCATTGAATGATCCCGGGATGGCAAGCACATCGTTGGGTAGGCGTGCGCCGGCCATCGGCGCACGCAAGGCGGGTATTACTGTTGGCTTTCGTCGACCGGGGTGCCGTCGTCGTACTGCGACAGCCAGGTGACCATGGCATCGCGGTAGCGGGTGAAGCCCTTGTAGTCCACCAGCTCCTGGTCCAGATCACGGATGACCCGGTGCATGCGTTTGGCCCACTGCGGCGCGAATTCCGCCAGTTGCTTGAGGCTGACCAGGTAGGTACGCACCGGGAACAGTACGGCATTGCTGCGGGGCAGGCGGTGCAGAGGCTGCAGCTCGATGCGCAGGTTGACCAGCTCGCCGGCGTTTTGCGCCGTCACGATCGTGCGCTCCGGTGCCCAGTCCGGCAGGGTCTCGGCCGAGGTCTCAAGGCGCGGATTGACGGTGATCGACCAGTTGGTGCGGCGTACCGGGTGGCCAGGGCGCAAGCGCAGGAGGAACTTCAGCGCGCGTTGCAGGATACCCATTTCATGCAGCTTGGGCACCGGGCCGTGGAACTCCATGAAGCTCATGCCAAGGTTGAAGCGCAACGAATAGTCGGCACGCTGGGTGGCCATGCCGGCGCCCATCACCAGTGTCTCGTCGCGCTCTTCGAGCAGGATGAACTCGCCTTGGGCCTGGCGGGTGATGTACTCCATCGGGTCCATCGGCAGGGTTGTGGCATCACCGAAGGTAAAGGTGTCGTCGATTTGCAGCGGGCGGTTGATCCAATGCCACTGGCTGCCCTTCTTCTCCAGCGTGAAGTGCTCGGGGTAGTCGCGCGAATACGACTCCATCAGCAGCTCCAGCAGGTCCCACTGAGCCTCCATCATGTGCGGCAGGGCGGCGCAATGCACGCCAGGCTGGCTGTCGAGGGTGTGGGCGCGGTGGTGGCATTCGGAGATGTAGTGTTCATCGATGTCGAACTGCCCGCGCAGCGCACCGCTGCCGAACGGTACGTGCGGCTCGACGTTCATCGAGTACATGTACTGGTCTTCGGGGTAGGGGAAGGGCAGGCGCAGGACGGCCTCGCGGCTGTTGCTGTAGGTGTGTCCCTGGCCTTGGTCGGCGTAGGTCTCGATCGGCTTGAATACGGTCATCTTGTTGTTTTCCTTATCAGAGGTCCACGACCAGTCGGCTGCACGTGGCGCGGGATACGCAGGGCATGAATTTGCGCTTGCTCAGCTTGTCTTCTTCGCTGAGCCAGTCGTCGCGATGGTCCAGTTCGCCATCGAGTTCCAGCACGTCGGTTTCGCAGTAGCCGCAGGCACCGCCGCGGCACAGGTAGGGCACCTTGTAGCCGGCCTGTTCGGCCGCCTCGAGCAGCGATTGCTCGGCCGGTACTTCGAGGGTCACGCCCTGGCGCGCCAGGGTGACGCTGAACGGCTGGCCGCTGGAGCCTTGTTCGACGAAGCGCTCGTAATGGATGTGGCTGTCGGTCCAGCCCAGGGCATGGGCGCTGTCGAGGGTGTCGTCGATCATGCTGTCCGGACCGCAGACATACACGTGGCTACCCAGTGGGCGACCGGCGAGGATGTCGCGGATATCCATGCGCGCGTCCTGGCCCTGCACGTACAGGTGCACCCGCTCGCCGAAACGCGCTTGCAGTTCCAGGCCCAGCGCGGTGTGCTCCGGACCGCGCACGGCCAGGTGCAGCTCGAAGGTGGACTGCTTGAGTTGCAGTTCCTCGAGTTGCGAGTACACCGGCGTGATGCCGACACCGCCGGCGATGAACAGATGCTGGCGGGCATGCTTGGCCAGTGGGAACAGGTTGGCCGGCTGCAGGATATGAAGGTTATCGCCTTCACGGACCCGGTCGTGCAGGTGACGCGAGCCACCACGGCCTTCGTCGACCCGCCGTACTGCGATCTGGTAGGCGCTGGAGTCGTAGGGCGAACTCATCAACGAATAGGCGTTGCGGTAGGTTTTGTCGCCCTCTTCGAGGACCACCACCACATGGCTACCGCCGGAAAACGCCGGCAGGTGTTTGCCTTGCGGATCGACCAGGGTGAAGCGCTTGATCTCGGGCGTGAGCGCCTCGATCCGCGCCACGCGTACGCTGAGGGTGCCGTTATGGGTATTCATGTGTCCAGCTCCTCGGCTGCAGGCAGTTCGCCCGGGACTTCGCCATCGGCCTTGATGCCCTGGAAGGCGGCCAGGCGGCGGGAATAGTGGTCGCGTACCACGAGGTTGAGCTGGCAACCGGGGCAGGTGAACACGCGCTGGGTGACGTTTTCGGTGTAGGTGTCGCAATGCGCGCACCAGACCCGGCGGACCAAGGTGCCGCTGTGCTCGCGCAGTACTTCGTCGCGGTTCAGGTCGACGGCGTTGGCGGCCTGCATGGCGGTGCCGATGAAGCTCTCCGAACCGCTCAGGTACAGGCGTGTGCCCATGTGCGCGGCGCCCAGGCGTTGGCGCAGGGCGTCGATCAAGGCCTGGTTGCTGGCGAATACTTCAAGCCCGGCTGCTGGCGCCGCTTGCAAGGCCTGCAGATGGTCATGCCCTGAAAAGGATTCGGTGGAGTAGAGCAGGGTGCTGTGGTCGCGTTGGCTGGGCGACATGTCCGCGATCAGGCGCAGCATGGCCGCGCCGCCGCTGCCCTGGCCTGCGATCAGGTGGCGCAGGCCGCCTGCCATGGGCTGCAGCCGGTCGTAGACCGGGCGGCTTTTGATGCCGGTAATTAACATGGTGACACCTCCGTACCCCCGTGTGTGCCGGAAGGTAACGTTGTCGGCTGGATTGAGGCTCATGCAGGGGATGAAGCAGAACCCATGCCATATTGCCTATGGTTTTATATGTTTTATTGCGAGCCGCCATTTTCGGCGTTTCCGGGCGCTTGGCAGCGACTGCTGCGGGTAATGGCCGCCTCGGCGGAGTGCGCGGTGCGAACGCTCGGCACCGCGCGTGTGCATCAGTGCTTGAACATCACGTGGCGCACGCAGGTGTAGTCTTCCAGGCCGTACATCGACATATCCTTGCCGTAGCCCGATTGCTTCATGCCGCCATGGGGCATCTCGCTGATCAGCATGAAGTGCGTGTTGACCCAGGTGCAGCCGTATTGCAGGCGGGCAGCCATGCGGTTGGCGCGGCCGACGTCGCGGGTCCACACCGACGAGGCGAGGCCGTAGTCGGAGTCGTTGGCGTAGGCCAGGGCCTGGGCTTCGTCACTGAACGGGGTGATGCTGATCACCGGGCCAAAGACTTCGCGCTGGACGATCTCGTCGTCCTGGCGGGCATCGGCCAGTACCGTCGGCTCGAAGAAGAACCCGGGGCGGTCGGCGCGCTTGCCGCCGGTGACCACACGGATGTGCGGCTGGGCCTTGGCGCGTTCGACGAAGCCCTCGACGCGTTCGAGGTGGTCGCGGGTGATCAGTGGGCCGAGCTCGGTCTGCGGGTCGTCCTGCAGGCCCATGCGCAGGCTGGCGACGGCTTGCCCGAGCTTGCTGACGAAGGTGTCGTAGACGCCTTGTTGCACATACAGGCGGCAGGCGGCGGTGCAGTCCTGGCCTGCGTTGTAGAAACCGAAGGCGCGGATACCTTCGACAGCGGCATCGATGTCGGCATCGTCGAAGATCACCACCGGGGCCTTGCCGCCCAGCTCCATATGGGTGCGCTTCACGCTGCTGGCGGTACCGGCGATGATCCGTGCGCCGGTCGCCACGGAGCCGGTGAGCGAGACCATGCGTACCTTGGGGTGGGTGACCAGGGGCTCGCCCACGCTTGGGCCGCGTCCGAAGAGAATGTTCACCACGCCAGCGGGGAACAGCTCGGCGATGATGCGCGCCAGCTCCAGTGCCGTGAGCGGGGTTTGCTCGGAAGGCTTGAGCACCACGCAGTTGCCGGCAGCCAGGGCCGGGGCGAGCTTCCAGGCGAGCATCATCAGCGGGTAATTCCACGGCGCGATGGAAGCCACCACGCCCAGTGGGTCACGGCGGATCATCGAGGTGTGGCCAGGCAGGTATTCACCACCGGCCGAGCCTTGCAGGCAGCGGCTGGCGCCGGCGAAGAAACGGAACACGTCGGCGATGGCGGGGATCTCGTCGTTCAGCGCGGCCTGATAGGGTTTGCCACAGTTCTGCGATTCCAGGCGGGCGAACGTGGCCGCTTCGGCTTCGATACGGTCGGCCAGCTTGAGCAGCAGTTGCGCACGGTCCTTGACCGGGGTTTGCGACCAGCTGTCGAACGCTTGGTCTGCGCCCTGCACGGCGGCTTCGACCTGGTCGCTGGCCGCTTCGGCGATGTCCACCAGCGCCTCGCCGGTCGATGGGTTGTACACGGTGTACGGGCTGCCTTGCCCATCGACCAACTGGCCGTTGATCAGGAGTTTCGTTTGCATGGCGTGATCCTTGGTCAGTCTTGTTCTTGAAGTCTCGGTCCACTTGCAAAGCGCCAGCAGCCGGTGCTGATCGCTTTAAACATTTGAAACCATATCTTATAATTTTATTTTTGCCAATATCCCTGAAATCCCGCTTGGGAGGGGTAGAAAGGCCCGCAAGCCGGTATCGAACGATTGCGCGTTCGCTATAAGATGCGGGATTGGATTTTTTAGCCGCGACATGCGCCACGCCTGCAATGCTCGATAGGGAGAGGCAATGACTGCCCTGAATAGTGCTCGTAACACCGCCTTCATCCGGTTGCGCCAGGAAGGGCGGACCGATGAAGTGGCGCGCAGGTTGGTAGAGGCGATAGAGCTCGGCCTGTTCGCCGAGGGGCAGCAATTGCCGAGCGAGTCGGAGTTGGCTTTGCAACTGGGCGTCGCCACCGTGACCCTGCGCGAGGCGCTGGTGGTGCTGCGTCAGCGTGGAATGATCGAAACGCGCCGTGGACGTAATGGCGGCAGCTTCGTCTGCGCGCCGGTGGAGTTGCCCGAAGCGCTGCTGCTGCAACGCCTGCGCGACATGAGCGGCCCGGACCTGCGTGACCTGGGCGATGAGCAGGCAGCCATCTCTGGCACGGCGGCGCGGCTGGCTGCCAAGCGCAGCTCCCCCGAACAGCAGGCGCGGATCGCCCAGCACATCGACACGCTCAACCAGGCAGGCTCGCGCCTGGCACGCCACCGTGCCGATGCGCGCTTTCACATCGAGGTCGCGGCGGCGGCGCAGTCGCTGCGCCTGACTCACGCCGAGATGCGCCTGCAGTCGGAGGTCGGTGAGCTGCTGTGGATGGAAGCTGCCGGGGGCGCCGAGGTCAGCGTGGTCGAGCAGGAACATCGGGCGATCCTCCAGGCCCTGGTCGCCGGCGATGCAGTGCTGGCCGGTGCGCTCGCCGAAGCCCACGTCAGCCGCGGCATCAAGCGCTTGATCAGCCTGCGCCTGGAGCTGCTGGCCGACGGCCAGGACTGACACACCAGAACAACAACGCCATACCTGCGTGAGGTAATGCCATGTTTGCCCTGAGCGATAACGATCCGCTGTCCGTCTGTGCCCAGCAGCTGGACGGCACTCTGGGGACCATCTTCAGCCAAGTCCGCCAGTTGGTGGACGAGACCCGCGCGCTCTGGGAGCGCGTCCTGGCCGAGGGGCGCCAGCCCGCCGCGAAGGATCTGGCGACCTTGCGCCCGGCCATCGACCAGCAGCTGCTCAGCACCGGCGCGTTCGGTTGCGGTGGCGGGGTGATCGTCGAACCTCATTGCCTGGCTGACCGCGAGATGCACCTGGAATGGTGGTACCTGGCCGATGCGGGCAAGACCCTGCCGCTGCGCCCGAACTTCGATCGTCGCCGGGAAAACTACTACGCCTACACCGAGATGCCCTGGTACAGCCGCCCGCGCGATACCGGCAAGAGTGTGGTCGAGGGCCCCTATGTCGATCTCTATGGCACCAACCTGTATGTGCTGACCTTCACCATGCCGATCATGGTGCAGGGGCGGTTCATCGGCGTGGCGGGCCTCGACCTGTCGCTGCACAACGTCGAGCGCCTGCTGGTGCGCAGCCTGATGCGCCTGGAGCACGAAGCCGTGCTGCTGTCGGCCGATGGCCGGGTGATCGCCTCGAACAGTGCCAACTGGATGGTCGGCGATCTTGCTTCGGCGTTGCTCAGCACGTTGCCACGCGATGGATTGCGCCTGGCCTTGGCCGAGTCGGAAGCTGGCTGGTCGTTGGTGCGTTTACCTGGGTTGCGCAAAACTTCGGAAAATAGGCTTTAGTAGGGATTGCGTTGATTGCGCTCGTTTGTTTATCCCTACCCGAAGAGAGGATGGTCCCTGTGAGAAAACTAATGGCTTTTCTGTTCACTGGTTTTGTTGCCTGCTCGGCGATGGCTGCGGATGATGACATGAGCCAATGTGATCTGAACCTGCAAAAGCTGCGTGACCTTAAAGCGTCAATCGCGGTTGTACCGGAGCCATTGCGCTCGGAGGTCAAAGCCTTGCGTATGGACGCTGAAGATGCCAAGCAAGAGGGCGATGCCAAGAAGTGCCTCAGCGATACCCTGCAAGCGTTGCAAAAACTAAGAACTGCCGGTAAGAGCTAACTTCCTCAGCGGGGCCAGTCAACGCGCCTGCAGCGCTGGCCCCATTGGATTTCTCCCACTGCATCAATCCCGTTTGGCAACTTCTTTTCCCCCTCCATATCCCATCCCGCACGCCCTCAGTCGTACAAATTCCACAATAATTCCGTGCACGGTCCTCAAGAAATTTCATTGGACAATGCATTACACTTGCGAATGAGCTAGAAATACCTAGTAACATCTGCTGTTGATTCAAACGTCAGCCTCCTTTTCCTCCTAAATTCCCATACAAAAAACGAGCGTTAATACTTGCATGCATGATTCAAGACAGCGCTACCTCGGCCCTTCAGGGTTGCAGGCCTGCACGTTCACCTTCGCGCTGCTCAGCGGCTTGGCAGTGGTCGGCCAAGCCTCGGCAACGGATGCCTTCGATAGTCAATCGCCCTACATGTTCGGTAATTGGGGCGGTACGCGTGACGACCTGGCGCAACGTGGTATCGAGTTCAACGCAAGCTACGTGGGTGAGGTCGGGGCCAACCTCGGCGGCGGCTACAACAACAGCCGCGCCACTCGCTACAGCGACCAGTTCGCCTTCGGCGCCAAGTTCGACCTGCAGAAGTTGCTGGGTTGGGACGATGCTGCCTTCCAGCTGACGGTCACCGATCGCAACGGCGACAACATTTCCAACGACCGCGTGGGTGATCCACGAGTCGGTACCTTGAGTTCCTCCCAGGAAGTCTGGGGGCGCGGGTCGCACTGGCGCCTGACCCAGATGTTCTACCAGCAGAAGTTCCTCGACCAGCGCTTGGACATCAAGGTCGGTCGGTTCGGTGAGGGCGAGGATTTCAACACCTACGACTGCGATTTCCAGAACCTGGCGTTCTGCGGCTCGCAGGTCGGTAACTGGGGTGGCATCTGGTACAACTGGCCGGTCAGCCAATGGGCTGCACGGGTCAAGTACGCGATCACCCCCGAGCTCTACGCACAGATCGGTGCGTACGAGCAGAACCCTTCCAATACCGAGTCAGGCAATGGCTTCAAGCTCAGCGGCAGTGGCACCGAGGGTGCGGTGCTGCCGGTCGAGCTGGTCTGGCAGCCCCGCCTGAACGGCCTGCCGGGCGAGTACCGCGCCGGTTACTACTACAGCACCGCCGATGCCAAGGACGTGCTCAAGGACAGCAACGGCCAGCCTGCCGCCATCACCGGCAACGACTACCGTAGCGCTTCGAGCAAGCACGGCTTCTGGTTCGGCGTGAAGCAACAGGTGACCCAGGTGGGCGGCGACCCCTCACGCGGCCTGAGCCTGTTCACCATGGCCACCGTGCACGACAAGAAGACCAACCTGGTCGATCACTACCTGTCTGCAGGAGCCGTCTACAAGGGCCTGTTCGACGCACGTCCACTGGACGATATCGGCTTCGCCGTCTCGTTGATCCACGTGAATCCGGCGTATCGCAAGAATGCCAAAGCATCGAACCTGTTTAACGGCGTCTACGATTATGACGACCCGTCCTACACGCCGGTGCAAGACACGGAGTACAACGCCGAGCTGAACTACGGGGTTCATGTCACCAACTGGCTGACCGTTCGACCGAACCTGCAGTACGTCCGTCACCCCGGTGGCGTGACCCAAGTGGACGATGCCTGGGTCGGTGGCTTGAAGATCCAAGCGTCTTTCTGACGTGATGCGCCCCGGCCTGGTCCGGACTTTTTGACCAACTCTAAATGGAGTTTTTTCTATGAGCACTCAGGGTGCTTCGAACCGTAGCCGACTGCTACCGAGCCTGCTCGGTATCGTTCTGCTACTCATGGGCCTTGCCCTGGTGGCAGGCGGTATCAAGCTCGCCACCGTCGGTGGCTCGCTGTATTACCTCATCGCCGGCGTGGGCATTGCCCTGACCGGTATCCTGCTGCTGCTCGGCAAGCCTGCCGCGCTGTGGCTGTATGCCTTGGTGCTGTTCGCCAGCACCGTCTGGTCGCTGGTCGAAGTCGGCCTGGACTGGTGGCGCCTGGTGCCACGCCTGGCCCTGTGGTTCGTGCTCGGCATCGTGATGCTGCTGCCCTGGTTCCGCCGTCCGCTGCACAACAGCGAAGCGGCCGGCAAGGGCACTGGCGCGCTGGGCTTTGCCGTCGTGGTCGCGGGCCTCGCGGCCCTGGCCAGCCAGTTCGTCGAGCACCGCGAGATCAACGGTACCCTCGAGCGCACCAGCACCGACGTCACCCACAATGCCCCGGCCCAACCCGATGGCGACTGGCAGCACTACGGGCGCACCCCGTTCGGCGACAAATACTCGCCGCTCAAGGAAATCACCCCGGACAACGTGCACAAGCTGGTACCGGCCTGGACGTTCCGCACCGGTGACATCCCGACCGAGAACGACCCAGGCGAGACCACCGCGGAGAACACCCCGCTCAAGGTCAACGGCATGCTCTACGTGTGCACCCCGCACAGCCAGGTGATTGCCCTGGACCCGGACACCGGCAAGGAAATCTGGCGCTTCGATCCGAAGCTGTCGACGCAGAACGCCGACAACTTCAAAGGTTGGGCGCACATGACCTGCCGTGGCGTGGCTTACCATGACCAGGCCGCCTACGCCGAGTCCTCTGCCGAGCAGAGCCCAAGCACTGCCGCTGACGCCAACGCCTGCCCGCGCCGGTTGTTCCTGCCAACCGCCGACACCCGCCTGATCGCGCTCAACGCCGACACCGGCAAGGTCTGCGAAGGCTTCGGCAACAAAGGCCAGATCGACCTCACCACCAACATCGGCACCTTCGCCGCCGGTGGTTACTATTCCACCTCGCCACCTGCCGTGACCAGGGACCTGGTCATCATCGGCGGCCACGTCACCGACAACGTCTCCACCGACGAACCGTCGGGCGTGGTGCGTGCCTATGACGTGCACGACGGTCACCTGGTGTGGAACTGGGATCCGGGCAAGCCGGACGCCACCGAGCCGATCGCTGCCGACGAGTTCTACACCCGTAACTCGCCGAACATGTGGTCGGTGGCCTCGGTCGACGAACAACTGGGCATGGTCTACCTGCCCATGGGCAACCAGATGCCTGACCAGTGGGGCGGCAACCGTACCCCAGAGTCGGAAAAGTACAGCGCCGGCGTGACCGCGCTGGACCTGGCCACCGGCAAGGTGCGCTGGACCCACCAGTTCACTCACCATGACCTGTGGGACATGGACGTCGGTGGCCAGCCGACGCTGATGGACCTGAAGACCGCCGATGGCGTCAAGCCTGCGCTGCTGGCCTCGACCAAGCAGGGCAGCATCTACGTGCTCGACCGCCGTAACGGCGAGGCCATCGTGCCGATCGAGGAGCGTCCGGTGCCGCAGGGCGCCGTGGAAGGCGACCACACCGCACCGACCCAGGCCTTCTCGGACCTGAACTTCTCGCCGACCACATTGAAAGAAAGCGACATGTGGGGCGTGAGCCCGTTCGACCAGATGCTCTGCCGCATCCAGTTCAAGTCGCTGCGCTACGAGGGCATGTTCACGCCGCCGTCTCTGCAGGGTTCGCTGGTGTTCCCAGGCAACTTCGGTGTGTTCGACTGGGGCGGCATTTCGGTCGACCCGGTGCGCCAGGTGCTGTTCGCCAACCCGGACTACATGGCGTTCGTCTCGCAGCTGGTACCGAGCGAGGACGTGGCCGGCGGCCCGGCTCGCAAGTCCGAGACCGAAGGCGTGCAGCCTAACAAGGGCGCACCGTATGGCGTGATCATGTCGCCATTCCTGTCGCCGATCGGCCTGCCTTGCCAGGCACCGGCCTGGGGCTACGTGGCGGCGGTCGACCTGACCACCCACAAGGTTATCTGGCAGCACAAGAACGGCACCGTGCGCGACAACTCGCCGTTGCCGCTGGCCCTGCCGATGGGCGTACCGAGCCTGGGCGGGAGCTTCATGACCGCCAGTGGCCTGGCGTTCCTGTCGGGCACCCTGGACCAGTACCTGCGTGCCTATGACGTGCGCGACGGCAAGGTGCTGTGGGAAGGCCGCCTGCCGGCTGGCGCGCAGACCACGCCGATGACCTACCAGGGCAAGGACGGCAAGCAGTACGTGCTGGTCATGGCCGGTGGTCATGGTTCGCTGGGCACCAAGCAGGGCGACTATGTGATCGCCTACAAGCTCGCCGACTGACGTCACCGCTGTAGTGAAAATGCCGCTTTCGAGCGGCATTTTCATATCTGCCGGTTGATCCCGACCTGACATTTTTGCCAGTAGGCACCGATGCCTGCGCCCTTTAGGGTGCCGGTAAACGTTGCCTTGGGCCGAAAGGAAATGGCAGGTATGGGCAAGCGGGCATTGGGTCTGCTGGCATTGGTGGTGATCCTGATGAGCAATGCTGGTGAAGCCGCGTCGGCGATACGTATAGAGCGGTTGGCGATTTGCGGACCCTGGACCCCGGGGCCGCCGCGGAGCTGGTGCGTCCAGGTCAGCGGCATGTCCGGCGCGATGCCGGTGGTGCTGCTCGACGGCCACCCATTGCCGGCCCGCAATGTCACGCGCAACGGGCAGACGCTGCGCCTCTACCTGCCGAGGCAAGACGTGGACAGTGGGCCGCTGTGGTTGCGCGATGGCTCGCGTACCAGCAACCCGGTCTGGCTCAGTATGCGCCCGAGTCATGTGCTATCGGCCAGTCCCGAGCGACAAGTGTTTATCGCCGATCAGCTGGTCACCTCGGTGGACCTGCTGGGTGTCTTGCTGCGCGACGAGGTGAAGGGCGTGCCCGAGGCGCGCCGTATCGCCAAGGCCCACGGGTTGCAGATCGTGGGCGCCATCGCACCGCTCAACCTGTACCAGATGCGCCTGCCCAGCACCACGCTTCTCGAACGCAATGCGATGGTGCAGGCGCTGGGCCGAGAACCTGATGTGGAGACGGTGCTGGTGGAAGACGACAACCGCCCGGACGGACAGAGCCCGCGCAAGGCCACCACCCCGCCAGACCAGCAGGGTTGGATGGCCAATCGTTTCGACCAGGGTGTCGATCTGTACGTGCGCCAGACCGCATGGGAGCCTCGGCGCCCTGGCAACGTGAGCGTCGGTGTGATCGAAAAGGGCGTGAACTTCGAGTCGCCGGACTTCGCCGAGCTCGCCGCCCCCTGCGGGCAGGCCGGGGTGTGCCTGCATGCACGGCACAGTCAGCCTGAAAACGCCCATGGCTCCATCGTCACCGGCATGCTGGTCGCGCGAATCGTCGAGGGCGGCAACAGGGGCTTGTTGAGCCGTATCGGATCGCTGGGCGAAGGCTTCAAGGTGATCGTCGATATTGGCGGTGAAACCGGGGTGGTGGGCCGCGTGGCGGCATCGGTCAACCTGGTCCAGGATCAGGTGCGCGTGCTCAACTGGAGCTGGGGCGTGCACCGCATGGGCAGACTTGATATGGCGGGTGAGCCGGTAACGGCCAATGTCCGCTCCGACCTTGCCTTCGATGGCTATGAGCGATTGCTCGTGCGGTTTTTCGCCTGGTTGAAGCGTGAGTATCCCCAGGTACTGGTGGTCAATTCCGCGGGTAACACTGCCTCCAGCACCGACGATCACCTACCGGCATCGTTGCCATCCGAACAACTTCTGGTGGTGGGCGCACATCAGCGCAGTGGCCGCGATGTCGCTGTTGAGGACGCGCGGTTCGTGGTACGACGCGGCAATTCCAACCTCGGTCCTCGGGTCGACATCACTGCCGCCGCCTGCCCCCGCCCGCCGCTGACCGCGGCGCCTGAGGTGGGACGCGGTGGTGGCTGCGGCACGTCCTATTCCGCTGCGCTGGTCAGCGCAGCGGTTGCGGCGGTAGTGTCCATCAACCCCGACCTGCAGCCCGCGCAGATCAAGCTTTGCTACGGCGCAGCGCCTTGCCCGTGGCCGCCGGGCCGGGCCTGGAGTTGACCGCCCCATTGCGTGCCGACGAGCGCGCCCGCAGCGACGACCCGGCAATCGGCCAGTCGGCCCGCCTGGACCTGCTGGAGGCGCTGCGCCTGGCCATTCTCAGTCGCGAACCTGGCGTACACTGATGTCACATACCTGTCACAGGGGATTGCTAGCGTGCGGGACCCCTCAAGCGGCACAGGTGAGCGACACGGTGCAACCCGGCACGACCCGCAAGCAGTTCATTCTGCGTTCCGACAACATGCGCAGCGATGACTTCGGCGCGCTGTTCACGCAGATGTTCGGCAACCTGTATGGCGACATGCCGCGCTTGGCCGATGGCATATCCATCGGCGGCGTCTATGGCCGTTTCGAGGGCATGAGCGTACGGCGCATGCACTACCGAGGCGACTTCACCATTGCCTTGCCGACGCCCCAGGACGAGATCACCTTCGTGCTGCCTAGCGCCGGGCGCATCGTCTTCGATCATCGTGGCGAGGCAGTAGGTGGCAGCCAGGTCGGCCTTGCGGTCGACAAGCTGGATATCCGCTCGGTGCGCATTGGCGATGGACATGCCCAATGCGGGATGTCGATTCGCCGCGGCTTGTTCGTCGAGCGCCTGTCGGCCTTGTTGGAGCGCCCGCTGGCCGCACCGATTCGTTTCGCCCCGGTGGTAGACCTCAAGGCGTCGGCGTTCCAGGGTATTCGTGCCTTGCTCGAAATGGCCACGGGCGTCGAGTTCGATCAACTGATCAACAGCGGGCTGCTGATGCCCGTGCGACTGCAGGAAATGCTGGTCGACGCGGTATTGGAAACCTGGCCACACAACTACAGCGACGCGTTGCACAGCCCGCAACCCTCGATTGCTCCGCGCCATGTGAAACTGGCCATGGCCTACATTCGCGAACATCCCGCCAGCCTGGTCAGCGGCAGCGAGCTGGCCAGCCTGGCCAATGTCAGCCTGCGTGCCCTGCAGGATGGCTTCAAGCGCTTCACCGGCACGTCGATCGTTGCCTACCAGCGCCAGGTGCGCCTGGAGCTGGCCCATCGTGCGTTGCAGCGCGGGGAGGGCGGTTCGGTTGCGCAGGTCGCCTTGGGCCTGGGCTTCAGCAACGCCGGGCGTTTCGCCCAGTACTTCCAGCAAGCCTATGGCGTCAGCCCGGCGGATGTGCGGCGGGGCGGCCTGCGCTAGATCGACCCCGCCCAGTACATCAGAACGCGTAGCTGGCCTTGAGGCTGCCACTCACACCGTGGCTGTCGCCACCGCCCAGGGCCGCGACCTCGGCGCCGACGCTCAGGGCGCCGAGGTTGGCCATCAGGTTGACCCCAGCGCTGAACGGGTCGCGATTGTCGAACGCGGCGCGCTGTTCGATATCCAGTCCCAGCAGGTGGCCTTCGCTGTCGACCTGGTGATCGCCCAGGACGTGCTCGTAACCGACCTCAACGCCAGGGACAAGCTGCCAGGCGCCCAGCGCGTAGGGCGCGAACGATGCCTTGAGGTTAGCCACGGCGGCGCGGCGGGTGGTTTTGAGGTCGTCAACCTGCAGGGCCAGTTCGCTGCCTTTTTCATCGAAGCCCGCCAGGTCCACATGGCTCACCCGCACGCCCAGGCTCGGTTCCAGCACCAAGGCGCCAGTGGGCAGCCGATAGCCTAGGGCCAGGCTGCCACCGACCAGGTTGCCGTGGCTGTCGCCCTTGGCCGTGCCCAGCCCGCCGCCGATGTCGCGCTTGCTACTGTAGTCGAGCCAGCCGCCGCTGGCCTTGGCCTCGACGAACACCCCCCGTTCCAGGCTGCCGGGGGCGAAGCGTGCGCCCAGGCTGAGGAAGGTCAGGTCCGTGTCCACCTCGCCGCCGGCGCCGCCGACATTGCCGTTGCTGTAGCCCAAGCCTGCGTAGCCGCTGAGCTGCTCGCTGAAGCGTCGGGTGAGGCCCACCATCAGGCCTTGGCTGTGCTCGTTGCTGCTCGAGGCCTGGGCCGAGCCGTCGGTGCCCAGGTAGCCGGCCAGGGCTGTGCTCCACAGGCGCGACTGGCCGGCCTTGAGGTCGACACCATCGGTAAAGGGTGCGGCGGCGCGGTCGATCATCGCGTCCTGGCGCAGCAGGTAGCTGGCGGCATCGGCATGGACCTGGCCGCCGACGCGTGCATCGACCCCGCCCAGGGTGCCAGCGTCGATCGCCGATTGCAGGTAGTAGTTGTAGGCGGTGTAGTCGCCCGACAGCGAGGTGTCCTGCAACTGGTTGAGCAAGCGTGCACCGGCTGCAGCGTTGCCCAGCAATCCCGCCTGGCCGGGCAGCACGGCATAGCGGACCATCTTGCCGCGCAGCACATAGAGGGTTTCCTGGGTCAGCCCCAGGCCCTGCTTGAGGTAGTTGTCCATGCTGCCGTACTCGGCAGCGACCTCGTCCAGCCCGGCTTGCAGGTAGCTGGCCTCGACGCCCAGCAGCGGCGCGTAGACCTCGGCCATGCTCGCCGGCATGGCGGCGAGGGTGGCGGCCACCCGGGCCGCGGTGTAGTCGTTGGTCGCCAGGTAGTTCTCCATGATCGTCGCATCATCGACGCCGGCGATGCTCAGCAGCACCGCAGCGGTCCAGCCGGTGCGGTCCTTGCCCGCGGTGCAGTGGAACAACGCTGCGCCATCGGCGGCGGCCAGGTCGTTGAACAGCGTGGTGAACTGGCCACGGATGGTCGCATCGCTGACGAAGCTGCGGTTGGCGTCTTCCATCATCGCCCGCGCTTCGGCCGCTGTGGTCAGCGAGATGCTGGTGATGTTCGCCCCCGAACTGGTGCTGCCGAGGATATCGATATGGGTGTAGCTGGCACCTTCGGGCAGGGTGTCCGGCGTGCTGGCGATTTCGCTTGCAGTACGCAGGTCGTAGACATCGCTGATGCCCAGGCCGTTGAGCACGGTGAGGTCGGAGGCGGTCGGGGTCAGTGCGTTGGCGCGGTAGAACACCCCAGCGCGCATCACGCCGTCATGGCTTGTGGTATACGCCTCGGTGGTGCCGGCGATATCGCGGAAGTTGTCCATGCCAGCCAGGCGCGGAGTGTCGAGCGCGTCGGCGGCGTTGGCGGTGGCAATGGCGAGGGTGAGCAGGGGCAGGGAGCAGAGCGCACGTTGCAGCACGGGTCAGATCTCATTGTGATTGGATTGAGCGGCTACTGTCCGTGGCTGGGATGAAACTGAATGTTACAAAGCGGCGCAGGGCGTCGAAGAGTGCGCGTTGTGTCCGAGCCCTGCGTTTTTTGTCCTCCTGAGAGGGGCGGCTATGTCCCGCTAGTGATTGAAGTAATTGACGACATTGGCAAAGGCATCGCCGAAGTACAGCTCGTAGCTTTCTTTCTCGACATACCCCAGATGCGGTGTGCACAACACTGATGGATGACGCAGCAGAGGATGGTCGGGGTCGAGGATCGGCTCGTGCTCGAACACGTCCAGGGCTGCAGCGCCTGGGCGGCCTTTGTCCAGCGCTTCGAGCAAGGCACCCGGCGCGATCAGTTCGGCGCGGCTGGTGTTGACCAGCAGGGCGCTCGGCTTCATCGCCGCCAGGTCTTGGGCGGTGACAAGGTGCCGTGTGCTCTCGGCAAGACGCAGGTGCAGGCTCAGCACGTCGGCCTCGGCGAAGAAGGCCCGCCGCGAAGGCGCCGCGTTGTGTCCATCGGCAATGGCCGCCTGGCGTGAGCCTTCGCTGCCCCACACCAGCACGTTCATCTCGAAGGCCTGGGCGTAACGGGCCAAGCGCTGGCCGATCTTGCCATAGCCCCAGATGCCCAGCGTCTGCCCGGCCAGGCGGCTACCCAGGTTGACTTGCCACTTGCCGGCATACAGGCCCTGGATGGCAGGCACCAGCTGGCGCCGGGCATTGAGGATCAGCGCCCAGGTCAGCTCTGCGGGGGCTATCGGCGAGCCTCGGCCTTCCAGTACGGTGATCCCGCGCTGGCTGCAGGCTGCCAGGTCGATGTGCCCCGAGACCTTGCCGGTCTGGCTGATCACCTTGAGTTTCGGCAGCCTCGCCAGCAGCGCTGCGTCGATCGCCGTGCGTTCGCGGGTCAGGACGATGGCGTCGGCATCGGCGAAGCGTTGCGCCAGCACGTCGGGGTCTGCGACTGCGTCGTGATAGACGCTGACCTGGTGGCCTTCGAGCAAGGCAAAGCAGTCCAGGCTGCGGATGACGTTTTGGTAGTCATCGGGGATGACGATGTGCATGAATGCCTCCCAGGCGGTTCTGCGCAGCCGCGAGGCGCATGCCAGGCTGCAGGGTTCGCCTAACATGCCTTGCCTGGCCGATCAGATCAACGCCGTGGCTCACTGCCGGGCCACAGCTCGGCGGGGATGCACACCTGGCCGTCGAACAACAGGCGCGCCGTGCGCACCAGGCCACAACCGCTGATCACGCCCGCTTGCCGGCGGATCTCGACACTGAACTCGCCGCTTGGGTGTTCTATCGACAAGCGTTGCAGGCTGGCGCTGGTGGTGCCAGCCAGCGGCTGGGCGACCGAACCCTCGACCAGGCAGGCGCTGGCGACGCTCACGGCGCCGAACACGCCGATGGAGGCATGGCAGCGATGGGGGATGAACGAGCGGGTGTTGACGGTGCCGCCGTTGCGCGCTGGCGACAACAGGCACATCTTCGGCACGTTGCACTGGCTGACATCACCCAGGTTCATGCGTGGGCCGGCTTGCAAACGGATGGACTCCAGGCGCGCTTTCAGCGCGGTGTCGGCGTCCAGCACCTCGCATGGCTCGTAGCCGGTCACACCCAGATCTTCGGCGCGCACCAGTACCACGGGCATGCCATTGTCGATGCAGGTCACCTCGACTTCATCGATGCGTTCACGGCTGTTGCCCGTGGGCAGCAGCGCACCACAACTGGCGCCTGCGACGTCGGCGAAAGTCACCACCAGCGCTGCGGCCTGTCCCGGCACGCCGTCGATGCGGGTGTCGCCGGCATACTCGACCTGGCCGCCTGTGGTCGGTACCTGGGCCACCGCGAGCTGGCCGGTGTTCTGCATGAAGATCCGCACCGGCGTGGTCGATCCGCTGGCGGCCACCAGACCCCGCTCGATGGCGAACGGGCCAACGCCGGCCAGGATGTTGCCGCAGTTCTGCCCGTAGTCCACCCGGGCCTCGTTCACCACGACCTGGGCGAACAGGTAATCGACATCGGCGTCGTCGCGTTGCGAGGCACGGATAATGGCCACTTTGCTGGTAAGGGAGTCGGCGCCGCCGATGCCGTCGATCTGCCGGCTGTCTGGCGAGCCCATGACCGCCAGCAACACCTGGTCACGCAGCGGGCCGGGCGCGGGCAGGTGGTCATGGAGGAAATACGCGCCTTTGGACGTGCCGCCGCGTATCAACAGGCAAGGTATGCGGGTCTGGCCCATGGTCAGTCTTCCAGATCGCAGAGGTTGTCGACGTAGCGCAGGCCCTTGGCGGCCAGGCGCGGGCGCATCTCGTAGATGTCCAGGCCAAGCTCGCCGGCCGCCAGGCGCAGGCGCTTGCGTTCTTCGAGCTCGGCGCGCTGGGTGGCTGCTTCGCGTACTGACTGGGCCTCGGCATGGCGTACCACGACCACGCCGTCATCGTCGGCGACCACGATGTCACCGGCATTGACCAGTTGCCCGGCACACAGCAGTGGCAGATTCACCGAACCCAGCACTTCCTTCACCGTGCCCTGGGCGTTGATGGCGCGGGACCACACGGCAAAGCCCATGTCGCGCAGCGTCTGGCTGTCGCGGATGCCCGCATCGATGACCAGGCCACGCACGCCGCGGGCCTGCAGCGATGTCGCCAGCAGGTCGCCGAAATAGCCATCGCTGCACGGCGAGCTGGGCGCGACGACCAGCACGTCACCGGGGCGACACTGCTCCACGGCGACATGGAACATCCAGTTGTCGCCGGGGGCGACCAGAACGGTGACGGCGCTTCCGGCCACTGCCACGCCTTGTTGAATAGGCCGCACAGCAGTGTTCAGCAGCCCCTTGCGACCTTGCGCCTCATGCACCGTAGCCACGCCGAGGCGGCCCAGCGCATCGACTACCTGTGCATCGGCACGGGGGATATTACGTACCACGAAACCGGTCTTGCCGATCAGTGCGCTCATGCCAGCGTCTCCGTCACGCGTGGGAACACGCTCTGCAAGCCTTCGGCGTAGACGATATTGCGGGCGCTGGTGATGCCGACGTTGCGCTTGGCCTGCACGCCGCGTTGCAGGGCGACGCGGGTGTAGTACTCCCAGAGGTGTTCCTGGCCGGCCATGCACTGGATGGCAGCGTATTTCTTGTCCCACACCGAGGTGATGTCGAGGAAGGTGTCTGGGCGCCATTCGCACTGTTCGGGCTGGTGCGGCTCGAAGGCATAGACCGGCGGTGCACCGACGATCTGCTCGCCTGGCCTGTAGCCTTCGGCCTGGGCGATGATGCGCGCTTCCTGGGCTAGGTGCATGGCCAGCGGGTGGTCGTAGTTGTAGGGGTCCTTGAGCGAATGGCTCAGGACGAATTGCGGTTGTACCCGGCGATAGACATCGGCCAGGCGGAACAGGGTGTCCTTGTCGGCGCGCATGGGGTAGTCGCCGATGTCGAAGAATTCGACGCTGGCGCCGAGGATCTCAGCGGCCGCCAGGGCTTCCTCGCGGCGCGCGTCCTTGACCTTGGCTTCGGTCATTTCGCCCTTGCGCCACAGCTTGGCCGACTCGCCACGTTCACCGAACGACAGGCACACCACGTGCACGGCATAGCCACGCTCGGCGTGCAGGGCGATGGCGCCACCGGCGCGCCAGACGAAATCGGCGGAATGGGCGCTGACCACCAGGGCGGATTCTTGTGGGGTATTCATTGTTCGTAGGCTCCTGCGGGGGGTAGAGGCAGGATGTCATCGGGGCGGATGCGGGACTAATGCGTTCCAGCTTTGCGGGTATGCTTTTTATTTATTGCCAAGTGCAGGTAGTGGCGGCATAGTCCCGCCAATGAAGAGCCGAGCGCCGCGGAGGCCCTATGAGCGAGCTGGAACTCCCCAACCTGATGCAGGTTCGCGCGTTCGTCCGGGTGGCCGAGGCGGGCAGTGTGTCGCGCGCCTCCGAGCTGCTGTTTCGCGCCCAGTCGGTGGTCACCCGAGCCATCGCCGAGCTGGAGACGCGACTGGCCGCACCGCTGTTCGAGCGTCATGCCAACGGCATGCGCATGACCGACTACGGCGAATGCATATTGCCGCGTGCCCGGCGCGTACTGGCCGAGCTCGATGGCGTGCCACGGCTGCTCGGCAGCGGCCAGGCCGAGCCTATCTACCTGTTCCAGGCGCGGCGCCTGGAGGTGTTCGTCAAGCTCTGCGAAACCCGTCACATGCAAACCGTGGCGCGCCATTTCGGTCTCAGCCAGCCGGCAGTCAGCGCAGCGCTCAAGGTCCTCGAGGGGGGCTGCGGGCAAGCATTGTTCGAGCGCACGCCACGGGGTCTGCAGCCCACCAGGGCAAGCCAGGAAATCCTCTTTCCGGTGCGTCGGGCGCTCAACGAGCTGCGCCACATCGACAGTGACCTCAGCGCCATGCAGGGCACCCTGCGTGGCGTGGTGCATGTCGGTGCATTGCCGCTGGGGCGCTCGCGGATCCTGCCGGAGGCCATTGTACGCTTCACGGCGCAGCACCCGCAGGTGCGCGTCATCACCAACGAAAGCCCATTCGACCTGCTGGCGACCGAGCTACGCGTGGGCGACGTCGATTTCGTGCTGGGGGCCTTGCGCCCGAGCGACTACGCCAGCGACCTGGCGAGCGAGCCGCTTATCACCGAGGAGATGGTATTGCTGGCCCGGCCCGGCCACCCATTGCTGAAAGCGGGCACGACCTTGTCCGAGGTGCGTGACGCGCGTTGGGTGTTGCCTCGGGCGGGTTCGCCGGCACGTGTACAGCTCGACAGCTGTTTTGCCGCGGCCGGGCTGGGTGCGCCTTGGGTAGAGATGAACAGTGCGGTGGTGGAGAGCGGCGACCTGGCGGTGATCCGTGGGCTGCTGTTGCGCTCGGACATGCTCGCAGCGGTGTCCGCGCATCAGTTGGCCCACGAGATCGCCAGCGGTGAGCTGCAACGCCTGCCGCTGGCGCTGCCCGGCACGGCGCGCGCGATTGGCCTGATGCAGCGCGCCGGTTGCCTGCAATCACCAGCTGCCGCTGCGCTGATGGCCATTATCCGCCAGGTGATCGCCGAGCAGGTTGGGTAGGGCGGTTTACAGCAGGCTCAACGGGTAGCTGACGATCAGCCGGTTCTCGTCGAAGCTGTTGGTGCTGCCCCAGTCGCGGCGCTGGCTGGAATTACGCCATTTGACGTTGAGGGCTTTCAACGGCCCGGACTGGATCACATACGCCAGTTCGCTTTCGCGGCCCCATTCGGTGCCATCGTCGGTGCTGGCGTTGTGCACGTTGTCGCCGTGGATATAGCGGTTCATCAGGGTCAGGCCGGGCACGCCGAGCACCGCGAAGTTGAAGTCGTGGCGCACCTGCCAGGAGCGCTCCTTGGCACTTTCGTAGCTGGAGCCGAAGGCGTCGTTGGCCAACGTTCCGCCGCTGGCGCCATTGACCCGGAACCATTCATCGTCACCCATGACCTTTTGCAGGCCGACGTAGAAGGTATTGCCACCGATCTTCGCCGAGAACAGGCCCGAGGCGGTGCGGTTGTCCAGTTCGCCGGCCTTGGCGCTGCCATCGTCCTTGCCCCAGAAATAGCCGAGGTTGGCGCCAAGCACCCAGTCGCCCACGGGCTGTTGATGCTGTATCTGGAAATAGCGCTGCTGGTAGATATCCTCGAGCTGGGCGTACCAGGCACCGAGCATGGTGCGGTCCTGGTTGAAGCGGTATTCGCCACCGGCGAAGTTGAAGCGGTCGGAGGTGAACGCGGTGCGCGTGAACAGGCTCATGTCCTGCATGCTGGCGTCGTTGCGCGGGCTGTTCTGGCGGAACTGACCGCCATACAGGGTGACGCCGGCCAGCTCGTTGGAGGTGACCTGCGCGCCCTGGAAGGTCTGCGGCAGCGAGCGCCCGTCGTCCGAACGCAGAATCGGCAGGGCGGGCGACCATTCGCCGACCTTGAGTTCGGTTTTGGAGACGCGAACCTTGCCTGCGACCGCCATGCGTCCGAAGTCGTCCGCCGGCCGCCCGTCGTCGTGGACCGGCAGCAACTGCGTGCCAGCGGTGCCCTTGCCGCCGTCGAGCTTGATGCTGTACAGCCCCAGCACGTCGACGCCGAAACCGACCACGCCGGGGGTGAACCCGGACTTGAAATCGAGGATGAAGCTTTGCGTCCATTCCTCGGCCTTGCCTTGGCTGGCGGTGCCTGTGTAGTCACGGTTCATGTAGAAGTTGCGCAGGGTCAGGTTGCCCTTGGCGTCTTCGAGGAAGCCTTCGGCCGAGGCCGCGAGCGGCAGGCTGGCGGCCAGGGCGAACGTGGGAACGAGCGGGTACAGGGTGCGGCATTTCATTGTTGTTGTTCTCCAGTGATAGGCAAAGCGCTGCCTGCCAGCGGCGCTGGACGCTGGGCAGGTTGAAACGGGGAGCTGGGCGGCGGCGCACGTGGGGCGCCATCACGCGGTCAGGCGGGAGGCAGGGTGTATCGGGGCATGGCGCGGATTCCGTTGTTGGACGTTATTGTGGAATTCGTTGCTGCTGGGGCTCCGGGGCCAGGGGAGGCCCCGGAGGTCAGTGCTGTCAGTTGGCGGCCTTGCCGGCCACCGAGTAACGCACCTGCTGGTTCCGGGTCTTCATGAAGTCGTCGATGCTTTGGCCGCGCATGGCGGCGTAGATGTCCAGGTTGGACACGCCCAGCACGGCGCCGAGTTTTTCCAGGACGAAGAAGATCACCCCGTAGTGGATCAGCCCGCGCCAATCGCGACGGCGCAGCAAGTCGCTTTCCTCCTCGCTCAGGCCCGCCTCGCGGTACAGCGCCTCGGGTTCGGCCAGGAAGCGCTGGCGCCATTGCGGCTCGATCAGGCGATGCAGGAACTTGTTAAGGCGGTAGCCTTTGGCACTGCGTTCCAGGGTGTAGGGGTAGGTGCCTTCGAGCTGCTCCACGCCTGCCAACTGGTGCTGCATGTGCTGGCGATGACGCTCGTTGACCGGCGCTGGCAGCGCCTGGTCGCGGTTTTCCAGGAGCAGGGTGGCGATGCCGGTCATCGAGGGCAGGTAGTAGCTCTGGTGCTTGCGCTCGACGTTGCCCGACAGGGCACCACGCATGATCAGCCAGGTGATCACCTCGGCGCCTTCCATGCCGCCCAGCGTTGCGTACTCGGCCAAGGTCATCTCGGTGAGGCGCTGTGGGTCGTTGACCAGCAGCTCGATGAACTGGGCGTCCCATTGCGGGTTGTTGAAGCCGCATCGTTCGCCATGCACCTGGTGCGACACACCACCGGTTGCGACGATGGCTACCTTGAGGTCCTCCGGGTAGCTCTCGATGGCGCGGCGCAGGGCCTGGCCGAGCTTGTAGCAGCGCCGTGCGGTGGGGATCGGCAGCTGCAGCACGCCCACTTGCAGCGGCACGATCTGCACCGGCCAACCTTCGTCGCATGGCAACAGCGCCGACATCGGCGAGAAGAAGCCATGGTCCAGCGGCTTGTCGCGGAAGAAACTCATGTCGAATTCATCGGCCATCAGGCTCTGGCCAATGTGCCGCGACAGTGCCGCATGCCCACCCACAGGTGGCAGGTCACGTGGGTTGCCGCCTTCGTCGGCCACGCCGTACTGCTCGTCGACGCCCAGGGTGAAGGCGCTGTAGTGGTCGAAGAAGAACGAGGTGACGTGGTCGTTGAAGATGTAGAACAGCACGTCCGGCTGGCGCGCCTGCAGCCAGGCGCGGATCGGCTCGAAGCTCTCGAAGATCGGCGCCCAGGCGGCTTCCTGTTGTTTGTCGTGGTCGACGGCGAAGCCGATGGTCGGGGTGTGGGAAACGGCCAGGCCACCAATGATGCGAGCCATGCGAATGTCCTCTATTACAGGTTACTGCGCGGTCACTGCCGTGTTCGCGCGGCGCCGGGCGTGGCCGTTGGCCAGGATCGCCAGGGCGGCGGCGAATGCCGGCAGGCCGAGGAGGGTGAACAGCAGCGGCAGGCCCAGCCCGAGGCTGAGCACGGCGCCACCGATGAGGGAACCGAAGATTGCGCCGAAGCGGCCGATGCCGAGCATCCAGCTTACACCCGTGGCACGGAACTCGGTCGGGTAGTAGCCCGGCGCGAAGGCGTTGAGGCCGGTCTGCGCGCCGCTCATGCAGAACCCCGCGGCAGTCACGCCCAGCACCAGCAGGCTCGACTCCAGGCTCAGGGCGCCCAGCGAGACGATGCACAGGCCGCCGAGGGCATAGGCGATGGCGATCACCCGGTTGGGGTTGCGCCGATCCATGATCCAGCCGACCACGATCGCACCTACCGTGCCGCCGATCTGGAACAGGCCGGTAATGGTGGCGGCGCGTTCGATCGACAGCCCGCCGTCGCGCAGCAGGGTCGGCAGCCAGCCCATGGTCAGGTAGATCACCAGCAGGCCCATGAAATAGGTCAGCCACAGGGCCAGGGTGCCGAAGCGGTAGCGTTCGCTGAACAGCTGGCGGGCCGGGGCCTTGTGCTGCACGGTGGGTTCGCTGACGGTGAAGCGGGTCCCTTCGGCGAAGCGCCCGCCCAGCTTGGCCAGGGCGGCGGCAATCTGTTTGGCCGGCGCCTGGCGGGCGGCGAGAAAGCGCGCCGATTCAGGCAGAAGCCACAGCAGCAGGGGCAGCAGCGCGAGCGGCAGCAGGCCGCCGGCCAGCAGCACCGATTGCCAGCCATGCTGGGGGATCAGCCAGGCAGCCAGGAAACCCCCCAGGCCCGAGCCCATGTTGAAGCCGGTGAACATGATGGTGATCAGTAGCGAGCGGCTGCGCTCGGGCAGGTACTCGGCCAGCAGGGTGGTGCTGTTGGGCATGGCAGCGCCCAGGGCGATACCGGTCAGCAAGCGCAGTGCGGCCAGTTCATAGGGGCTGCGGGCGAAGGCGCAGGCCAGGCTCAGCACGCTGAAGCCGGTGACCGCGATCAGCAGCACCTTCTTGCGCCCCAGGCGGTCGGCGTAGGGGCCGGCGGTCAGGGCGCCGATGGCAAGGCCGATCATGCCGGCGCTCATCACAGGCCCGAAGGCTGCACGTGACAGCCCCCAGTCCTGCATCAACGAAGGGGCGATGAAGCCCATGACCGCGACGTCGAAACCGTCGAACAGCACGATCAGGAAACACAGCGACAGGATCAACCACTGGTAGGCGGAAATGGGGCGGTTGTCGATCCAGTCTTTGACGTCGATGGCAGTATCGACATTGGGCTTGAGCATGGGTGGTCACCTTTTGTTCTTGTATTGGTGCGAATTCCGCCGCAAAGCACTCCAAAGCCTTCGAATTGCTTGATAATCAGCAGGAATCACCGCGCCGGAGTTCGGCGTTAGGGTGACTCTAAGCCTTGGGCCCGGTGTGGCGCCTGCGGGAATTCTTTAATGAGATATCTATTTTGCTTATCGGGGTGCGGGCAGGCAGATTTTGCACCCGGCCGGGTTCCCTTTCCCGGCGCCAGCGGCTAGCCTCGGCCAGACCTCCATCTCCTGCCTCGTACCCTTGCCATGTCAGAAGGTTTTGCCGCGCTGCCCTCGCTCAATGCGCTCCGTGTTTTCGAGGTGGTCGCCCGCCATTTGAACTTCCGCCTGGCGGCGGAGGAACTGGGCGTGACCCAGGCCGCCGTCGCCCAGCAGATCCGGGGGCTGGAGGCGAGCCTGGGGCTGGCGCTGTTCGAACGCCAGGCACGAGGATTGGCCTTGACCGACGCAGGCAGGGCGTACAGCGGCAGCATCCGCAGCGCCCTGGCGATGATCGACGAAGCGACGCGTCTGCTGCGGCCGGAACCTTCGCACCTGACGGTCAGCGTGACACCCACCTTCGCATCGAAATGGCTTATCCCAAGGCTCGGCGCGTTCGCCGAATGTCACCCCGATATCGACCTGAGGGTGTTGGCCAGCGATCGGCTTTCCCACTTTCACACCGACGCGGTGGACATCGCCATGCGCTATGGCCGACCTCCCTTCGGCCCAGGCCTGGAAAGCGAATTGCTGATGGAACAGCGGATCGTCGCCGTGGCCAGCCCGGGATTGTTTGCTGGGCAGGGCGCACCGATCACGGCCGAAGGCCTGCAGGGCTATTTGATGCTGCACGATGCCCATGACTTCTGGCCCGAGTTCAACGCGGCGCTGTTCCCGCAGCATGTGCAGATGACGGCCAAGCACATGCGCTTCAACCAGACTTCCCTGGCCATCGAAGCCGCCATCAACGGCCAGGGGATCGCCTTGGCCAACCACGCCTTCGTGGCCGGTGACATCGCCGCCGGGCGCTTGCAGCAGGTATTTGACCAAGCGCTGCGGCACGACAAGGCGTTCTATCTGGTGTGGCCACGCAAAGCGCGACAAGCAGCAGTGCTGGGGGTGGTGAAGGACTGGCTGCGGCAACAGGCCGTCGATAGTTAATCTACTGGCTCAAACAAGCTGGCCTGTCTCTCTCGTTGACCCTGAGCGCGCTAAGGTTAGGCAAACCTTGAACAACAGCGTGGAGACAACATGGCAGTGGAAAAAGTAGCGATCATCACCGCAGGTGGCAGTGGCATGGGCGCGGCGGCAGCGCGACGTTTGGCGGCCGAGGGCTACAAGGTCGGCATCCTGTCGTCCTCGGGCAAGGGCGAGGCATTGGCCGAAGAGCTGGGCGGCATCGGCGTCACCGGCAGCAACCAGTCGGTCGAGGACCTGCGCCGCCTGGTCGATGCCGTGGTCGCCAAGTGGGGCCGTGTCGATGTGCTGGTCAACAGTGCCGGCCACGGCCCGCGCGCGCCGATCCTTGAGATCAGCGACGAGGATTGGCACAAAGGCATGGACACCTACCTGCTCAACGTGATCCGGCCGACCCGCCTGGTGACGCCGATCATGCAGCGGCAGAAGGGCGGGGTGATCATCAACATCTCCTCGGCCTGGACGTTCGAGCCCACCGAGCTGTTCCCCACCTCCGCGGTGTTCCGTGCAGGATTGGCGTCGTTCAGCAAGATCTTCGCCGACACCTACGCCGGCGACAACGTGCGCATCAACAATGTGCTGCCGGGCTGGATCGACAGCCTGCCGGCAACCGACCAGCGTCGCGACAGCGTGCCGCTCAAGCGCTACGGCACCAGCGAGGAGGTCGCGGCCACCATTGCTTTTCTCGCCAGCGACGGCGCTGCGTACATCACCGGGCAGAACATCAAGGTCGATGGGGGGGTGACGCGAAGCGTTTGACTCCCTTCGATGGGGGCTACGGTTGGGCCCCAGCAGATGGGGCAGCTATCGAACGGGAAACAGTCCTTCAGCGGCTGTCTACCTCCTGAACTAAGGTAAGCCTCAGCGTGCAAGCAAGCGCCAAGCTCGCAGGATCAGGCAACCAAACCACGGGATTGCACTACTGATTGAAAAGGACCAGGCCAGACAATGGCCTCACCAACAAGCAGGAGGGTCGTTCGATGCAAGTCAATGCTTATGGAGCCCACGCGGGCAACCAGCCTCTGGAGCCGCTGCGCATTACCCGGCGCGCTCCAGGCGCTCACGATGTGCAGATCGCAATCGCCTATTGCGGTGTCTGCCACTCGGACCTGCACCAGGTACGCTCGGAGTGGGAGGGCACCCGGTACCCCTGTGTGCCCGGCCATGAAATCGTCGGGCGGGTGACGGCGGTTGGCGCGCATGTCTCTGCCTTCAAGAACGGCGATCTGGTCGGCATCGGCTGCATCGTCGACAGCTGCCAACACTGCGATGACTGCGACGCGGGGCTGGAGAACTACTGCGACGGCATGGTCGGCACCTACAACTCGCCCACGCCGGATGCGCCCGGCTGGACCCAGGGTGGATATTCCCAGGCCATCGTCGTGCATGAGCGTTATGTCCTGCGTATCCGCCATCCCGAGGCGCAGCTTGCCGCAGTGGCGCCGCTGCTATGCGCCGGCATCACCACCTACTCACCGCTGCGTCACTGGGGCGCCGGCCCAGGCAAGAAGGTCGGCGTGGTCGGCATCGGTGGCCTGGGTCACATGGGCATCAAGCTGGCCCACGCCATGGGCGCCCACGTGGTGGCTTTCACCACCTCCGAGAGCAAACGCGAAGCCGCGTTGCAGCTGGGTGCCGATGAAGTGGTGGTATCACGCGATCCCCAGCAGATGGCGGCGCACATCAAGAGTTTCGACTTCATTCTCAATACCGTGGCCGCACCCCACGACCTCGATGCGTTCCTGGTGCTGCTCAAGCGCGATGGCAGCATGACCCTGGTCGGTGCCCCGGCCACACCGCACCCATCGCCGAACGTGTTCAACCTGATCATGAAGCGCCGCACGCTCGCCGGGTCGATGATCGGTGGCATACCGCAAACCCAGGAAATGCTCGATTTCTGCGCCGAGCACGGCATCGTCGCCGACATCGAGATGGTCGACGTCCAGGACATCGAGAACGCCTATGACCGCATGCTGCGCGGTGAGGTGAAGTACCGCTTCGTGATCGATAGCGCCAGCTTGGCGGGTTGAACTGCTTCGACGCGGGTCTGCAAGGCGCCGGTTGGAAAGAACTGGCACCGAGGTGGCGCAAGGCTCTAGCATGAGGGTGCCCCAGGGTGGGGCATCATCATGACAAGGAGTGTTGCAACGTGAAAACCATCGACCGGGTGTTGCTGGGGCTGGGGCTGTTGATTCCGTTCTGGTTGCTGCTGGGCGTGGCGCTGACGGCGCTGGCCTATCCAGGCTACGACCATCTCGAACAGGCCATGAGCCAATTGGAAACGCAATTGGCGCGCCCACCCATGGGTTCTCAGCCTGGGTGAACAACTATCCCCTGGGCATGTTGTTCGTGCTGTTCGCGGTGGGCGTGGCACGGCGGTTTTCCGGGTCTCGGCTGGCCGTTTCGAGCGCAATGCTGATTCTGCTGCATGGCCTGGCGAGCTTCGCCACCGGGCATTTTTCTTGCGACCAGGGGTGCGTGCCGGCAGAGCCGAGCGTTTCCCAGCAAATCCATAATCTTGCAGGGCTGGTGATGTTCCTTTCGCTGACGTTGGCCAGCGCACTATGGGTGTGGCTGGGGCGGCGTCAGTTGGCATCGCCGGGGTTTGGATGGTTTTCCCTGCTGTGCGTGGTGCTGGCGGTGGGGACGGTATCGCTGATGGGCAAGGCGTTTGCCGAAGGGCATCTGTTTGGGCTGTATCAGCGGCTCAATTATGCGGTGTCGGTGATATGGGTGGCCGGCCTGGCGGGAGTGGCACTCTCCGGGCCAAGGAAGAAGGGAACGCCAGCGCAGGGCCTTGCCTTGACATCTCGTCGATAGCTACCAGACTCCGTTTCGGTATGGCGCTGGGGCATCTCCGTTATGAATCTACGAATCCTTCCGCTGCTCCTGGCCATGGCCCTGGTCGGCTGTGGCAACGAAGAACAGACCGAGGGCCCGACGGTGGTCCGACCGGTCAAGCTGTTCACGGTGACCAGCCAGAGCCTGAACCAGTTGCGCCGTTTTCCCGCGCAGTTGCGCGCCAGCGACGAGGTGGCCATGGCGTTCCGCCGGGGTGGCCATCTGCGCGCATTGCCGGTGAAGGACGGCCAGTCGGTGAAGAAGGGCCAACTGCTGGCCGAGATCGACGACAAGGACCTGCAGCTGCAGGTCAAGGATCGCCAGTCGAAGTTCGACCTGGCCCGGGCCCAGTTCCAGCGCGTCGAAACCCTGAACCAGCGCAATCTCATTTCGCGCGCCGAGTTCGACCAGCGCCGCGCTGAGCGTGACACCGCCAGCGCGGCGTTGCGCCTGGCCCAGAACGAACTGAGCTTCTCGCGTCTGCTGGCTCCCTTCGATGGCACGGTCGCCAAGGTCGCGGTGCAGAACCACCACGTCGTCCAGGCGGGGCAGGCCGTGGTGATCATGCATTCCTCCAACACCCTGGATGTGACGTTCCAGATGCAGGCCAACCTGGTCAAGGAAATCGAAACCAACGCCAAGAGCAAGGCCGTGCAGCCGCAAGTGAGCATCAGCCGTGTGCCGGATCGGACGTTCCCTGCGACCTACAAGGACCATTCCACCGCGCCCGATCCGGCCACCCTGACCTACACGGTCACCTACACCATCGAGCGCCCGGCAGACCTGAACCTGCTGCCAGGCATGAGCGCCACCCTCGAACTCGACCTGAGCCAGATGACCCGAGAGCGGGTCGTACCGGTGGTGGTGCCCGCCGAGGCGGTGTTCGCCCCGGATGACAAGCCCGGCGAGGTCCAGGTCTGGGTGGCCGAGGAGCAGGGCGGCGCGCTGGTACTGAGCGGGCGTCGGGTCGAGGTCGGGCAGCTGACCCGCGACGGCATCGAAGTGCTGACCGGGCTGCAGCCCGGTGACCGTGTTGTGGCAGTCGGTGGCGCCGAGCTCCATGCAGGCCAGCCCGTGCGGGAATGGACGCGCGAGCGGGGTCTTTGATGGACATCGCCGGCTACTTCATCCGCAAGCAGATCTACAGCTGGATCGTCATCGTGCTGCTAGGGCTGGGCGGCTTGTACGCCATCGACAATATCGGCCGCCTGGAAGACCCGGAATTCACCGTGAAAACCGCCGTGGTGGTAACCCGCTACGCCGGCGCCTCTGCCGAACAGGTCGAGGAAGAGGTCACCTACCCGCTGGAGAGTGCCATCCAGCAACTGCCCTCACTCGATACCGTCACTTCGATCTCCAGTCCAGGCCTGTCGCAGATTACCGTCAACATCCGTTCCGAGTACCGCGCCGAGCAGTTGGCGCAGATCTGGGACGAACTGCGGCGCAAGGTCAACGACCAGGCCGTGCAGTTGCCGCCGGGCGCTGGTCCACCGATGGTCAACGACGACTTCGGCGATGTGTTCGGCGTGCTGCTGTCGATTTCCGGGGAAGGCTACAGCTATCGCGAGCTGCGCTCGTTCGCCAATGTCCTGCGACGCGATCTGGTGCTGGTGCCGGGCGTGGGCAAGGTCAGCATCGCCGGGTTGCAGCAGGAGCAGGTGCAGGTCGAGGTGCCGCGCCAGGACATGATCTCGCTGGGGATCTCGCCCACCCGCCTGGGCGAACTGCTCGGGCGCCAGAACGTGGTGTCCGACGCCGGCCGGCTGCGCGTTGGCCAGGAGTCGGTCCGGCTACACCCCACCGGCGAATTCCACGACGTCGATGAACTGGAGCAACTGCTGATCAGCACACCTGGCAGCAACAAGACCCTGTTCCTGGGCGACATCGCCGATATCCGCCTGGGCTTCTCCGACGAGCCGACGCACCTGGTGCGCGCCGATGGCAAGCAGGCCCTGGCCCTGGGCATCTCGTTCGCGCCCAAGGTCAACGTGGTCGACGTCGGCCATGCCTTGCAGGCCCGTCTGCAGGCGCTGGAAGCCCAGCGGCCGGCGGGCATGAGCGTCAAGGTGTTCTACAACCAGTCGGTGGAGGTGCGCCAGTCGGTCAACGGCTTCATTCTCAACTTCCTCATGTCGCTGGCCATCGTGGTCGGCACCTTGCTGCTGTTCATGGGCCTGCGCAGCGGGATCGTGATCGCTGTGGTGCTGGCGATCAACGTGCTCGGCAGCCTGTTGATCATGTACCTGGTGGGTATCGAGCTGCAGCGCATTTCGCTGGGCGCGATGATCATCGCCCTGTGCATGCTGGTGGACAACGCCATTGTCATCGTCGAGGGCGTGCTGGTCGGCAAGCAACGTGGGCAAGGCATTCACGAGGCGATCAACGCCACCGTGCGGCAGACCTGCTGGCCATTGTTGGGGGCCACCGTCATCGCGATCCTGGCATTCGCGCCGATTGGCCTGTCCAACGACTCGACCGGCGAATACTGCCGCTCGTTGTTCGAAGTGCTGCTGATCTCGCTGTTGCTCAGCTGGGCGACGGCCATCAGCATCACGCCGCTGTTCGCCAAGTGGGCGTTCCAGAACATGGGCGTGAAGGTACCGGCTGCGGGTACTGCCAACCCCTACGATGGCTGGCTCTACCGCAGCTACCGCTGGCTGCTGGACAAGGCGCTGCGCTTGCGGTGGCCGGGCGTGGTGGTGCTGGTGGGCTTGCTCGCCGCGAGCATCTACGGCTTCACCCAGGTGCGCCAGAGCTTCTTTCCGCCGGCCAACACGCCGATGTTCTTCGTCGACCTGTGGTTGCCCCAGGGCACCGATATCAACGAGACCCAAGCCGTGGCAGCGGAGGTGGACAGGCACGTGCTGGCCCAACCTGGAGTCGAGCAGGTACTGACCACGGTCGGTCAAGGTGCGCCACGGTTCATCCTCACCTACAGCGGGCAGCGCCAGCATGGCAACTATGCGCAATTGCTGGTGCGCACCGAAAACCTGGCGGCCATTGCGCCGTTGATCGGCGAACTGGAGGGCTACCTGCGCGACACGTACCCGCAGGCCAATGTCTCCCTGAGCCGCTTGATGTTCGGCCCCAGCGCCGGCAGCCCGATCGAGGCGCGCTTCAGCGGCCCCGACCCGCAGGTGCTGCGCCAGCTTGGCGCACAGGCGATCGACATCATCCGCAGCGATCGCGTTTCCAGCGGCGTCGGCCACGATTGGCAGGCGCGGACCAAGGTCGTGCGCCCGCAATACAACGAGGCGCGAGGCCGCGAGCTGGGCATCGACAAACGCGACCTGGATGCGATGTTGCGCATGACCTTCAGCGGCTTGACCGTGGGCCTCTATCGCGACGGCACGCGGTTGATGCCCATCGTCGTGCAACCGCCGCGCGAAGATCGCCTGGACCCCGAGCAGCTCAACGACATCCAGGTCTGGAGCCATGTCCAGCAGGCCTACGTGCCGATCGAGCAGGTGGTGACCGGGTTCTCCACCGAATGGGAAAACCCCTTGATCATGCGTCGTGATCGAAACCGCACGCTGACCGTGGAGGCGGATGTCGAACTCGACTCTGGGCAAACCTCCGATCAGTTGTTCCGGCGCGTACGCCCGCCGATCGAGGCCATGGCCTTGCCCGATGGCTACAGCCTGGAGTGGGGCGGCGACTTCGCCAGTTCGCGCGATGCCCGCGCTGCCGTGTTCGGCAGTCTGCCCATCGCGTTCCTGTCGATGTTCCTGATCACCATCATCATGTTCGGCTCGCTGGCCAAGGCCACGGTGATCTGGCTGACCGTCCCGCTGGCGATGATCGGCGTGACGGTGGGCTTCCTGACGACCGGGATCCCGTTCGGCTTCATGGCGCTGCTGGGCCTGCTCAGCTTGAGCGGCATGTTGATTCGCAACGGGATCGTACTGGTCGAGGAGATCCGCGCGCAGACCGATGCGGGCAAGGACGCCTACACCGCGTTGGTGGACTCGGCGACCAGCCGTTTGCGGCCGATCTGCCTGACTGCATTGACGACCATTTTGGGGTTGGCGCCGCTGCTGCTGGATGCGTTCTTCCAGAGCATGGCGGTGGTCATCATGTTCGGACTGGGTTTTGCTACCTTGCTCACGCTGATCGTGTTGCCGATGCTGTTCAGCCTGTTTTTCAAGGTCAAACCGGCGGGCCAGTGAATCTGTTCCGACCCCTTCGCGGCGGTTCGGCGCCCCGACCAGCCCACCCCAAGATCCTCACCGTTGCCAAGGTCGCAGTCGTACCTGTGGGAGCGGGCTTGCCCGCGAACACCGGCGAAGCCGGTGCCATGCACCGAGGTGTCTGCTTCGCGGGCAAGCCCGCTCCTACAGGATCTTCACCGCTGGCAAGTCCTACGCCGTACCTGTGGGAGCGGGCTTGCCCGCGAACACCGGCGAAGCCGGTGCCATGCACCGAGGTATCTGCTTCGCGGGCAAGCCCGCTCCTACAGGATCTTCACCGCTGGCAAGTCCTGCGCCGTACCTGTGGGAGCGGGCTTGCCCGCGAACACCGGCGAAGCCGGTGCCATGCACCGAGGTGTCTGCTTCGCGGGCAAGCCCGCTCCTACAGGATCTTCACCGCTGGCAAGTCCTGCGCCGTACCTGTGGGAGCGGGCTTGCCCGCGAACACCGGCGAAGCCGGTGCCATGCACCGAGGTATCTGCTTCGCGGGCAAGCCCGCTCCTACAGGATCTTCACCGCTGGCAAGTCCTGCGCCGTACCTGTGGGAGCGGGCTTACCCGCGAACACCGGCGAAGCCGGTACCATGCACCGAGGTGTCTGCTTCGCGGGCAAGCCCGCTCCTACAGGATCTTCACCGCTGGCAAGTCCTGCGCCGTACCTGTGGGAGCGGGCTTGCCCGCGAACACCGGCGAAGCCGGTGCCATGCACCGAGGTGTCTGCTTCGCGGGCAAGCCCGCTCAGGATCTTCACCGCTGGCAAGTCCTGCGCCGTACCTGTGTGCGGGCTTGCCCGCGAACACCGGCGAAGCCGGTGCCATGCACCGAGGTGTCTGCTTCGCGGGCAAGCCCGCTCCTACAGGATCTTCACCGCTGGCAAGTCTTACGCCGTACCTGTGGGAGCGGGCTTGCCCGCGAAACAGCCTTGAATCAGTTACTGGCCTGAACTGCCGCAGCCCTGGCCGCCTTTACCCAACCCTCGAACTGGGCCTGATGCGCGGCAATCCACTCCTGGGTATGGCGCTGAATGTCCGCCTGGGATTTCTCGCCTTGCTGCATCTTCAGATTCTGCGCGCTCTCGTCCGCAGCGGGGATCTGCATCAGTGACAGGAACTTCACCGCTGCGGGGTTCTTGTCGGCGAATTTGCGATTGACCAAGGCCTGGACGCGGTCGATGGCAAAGCCAAGGTTCTTGCCTTCATAAGTGGTGTCGAGCGTATTGTCGCCCCCCGGCAGATCGGTTTTGGGGACTTCCAGCCAGACTACGTCGCGGCCTTCCACCAGTACGCCCGCGACCCACTGTGGCATCCAGGTGTAGTAGAGCACCGGCTTGCCTTCCTTGTAGCGGGTGATGGTGTCGGCCATGAGTGCGAAGTACGAGCCTTGATTCACGTGGATCGACTTCTGCAAATCATAGGCTTTCATCTGGTGCTCGATCACCAACTCACAGCCCCAGCCAGGGTTGCAGCCGGTCATGTCGGCCTTGCCGTCGCCATCGGTGTCGAACAGCTTGGCGATCTCGGGCTTTTTCAGGTCGGTGATGTACTGGATGTGGTACTGGTCGGCGGTTTTCTTGTCGATCAGGTAACCCTGCAGCACGCCTGGCAGGACATTGCCAGTCTTGACCAGGTTGGCATCACCGCCAGCCTTCTCGTAGAAGCTGGCGTGCAGCTTGTCCCAAGCGTTCACGGTGAAGTCGGCGTCGCCGAAGCCAACGGCCAGGACCATGGTCGCGTACTCGGTTTCCTTGGGTGTCTGTACGTCGTAGCCCAGTTCGCGCAGGCCGGCCAAGGCCACCTCGCCACGGAAGCGCTCTTCATCGACGGTAGGGAATGCCGGGGTGATCTTGACACCTTCGCCCGGTTTGTCCGCCGAGGCGTGAGCGCCCAGCGCGGCGGTGACCAAGGTCAGCGCCATGGCGGCTTTCAGGATGCTGCGGGAGAATTTGGATTCGTGCATCGTCGCGTACCTTCTTTTGATTGTTATCTTCAAGTGCGGCAGATCGAACGTTTCTAAAGTCTTGCAGGTTCAGGCAGTCTTGCGCCGCCCTTGCGTTTGCCCCGCCCCGCACAGGCGCAGCACCAGGCCGACAGGGCCGGTGTGGTACCAGCGCAGGCTCGGGTCGGCACTGGTGCGTGCGCCCATGGCCTGGGTCAGGCGGTCGAGGAAGATCGCCAGCAGCACCAGGCCGACGCCGCCGACCGTGGCCAGGCCCATGTCCAGCCGGCCGATACCGCGCAGCACCATCTGGCCCAGGCCACCGACGGAAATCATCGAGGCGATCACCACCATCGACAGCGACAGCATCAGGGTCTGGTTGAGGCCGGCCATGATCGTCGAGGTGGCCAGCGGCAATTGCACCCGGGTCAGCATCTGCCGAGGCGTGCAGCCAAAGGCGCGGGCCGCCTCGATCTTGTCCTCGGGCACCTGGCGAATGCCCAGGTTGGTCAGGCGCACCAACGGCGGCAGGGCGAACACGATGGTCACCAGCACGCCCGGCACGTTGCCGATGCCGAACAGCATCACCACCGGCACCAGGTAGACGAACGCCGGCAGCGTCTGCATGGCATCGAGCAACGGCCGGATGATGCTTTCCAGGCGGTTGCTGCGGGCGCAGACGATGCCCAGCGGAATGCCGATCACCGCGCAGAAGAACACCGAGGTGAGCACCAGCGCCAGGGTGGTCATCGACTCGGCCCACACGCCGATCAGCCCGAGCAGAGTCAGGGTGATGAAGCAGAGGATGGCCATGCGCTTGCCGGCCAGCTGCCAGCCGAGCAGTGACGAGAGCAGGATGCCAATGGTCGGCGGGATGCTCTGCAGGGTGAGCTCGATGCCATTGAGCACCTGGTCGATCGGCCAGCGGATGGCGCGAAATACCTCGCGGAAGTTGTGCACGAGAAAGTTGAGGGTAGCGGTGACCCAGTCGCCCAGTGGGATGGTGGCCGCCTGGAAAGGATCGAGAAGGCTGAAGTCGGACATGAGGGTTTGCCTCTTTTTAGGCCAGCGGGCGCTGTTAGTTGCGGCTCAGGGTCTGCAGCAGCTCGTTCTTCGACAAGGTGCCCTTGAAGGCACCCTCGCGGTCGAGCACCGGTACCGGGTACGGCAGGTCGGCGGCGATGCCAAGCACCTCGTGCAATGGCGTGTCGGTATAGACCGGGCGCTTCTCGTGCAGGCTGTAGCGATCGCTGGCGGTGGCGCCGTTGGCGTCGGTGTCGACCACGCCGAGCAACTGGCCGCGGTCATCGACCAGGTAGCCGAACGGCACGCCGGCCTGGAAGCTCGGCGCCTTGCCGTTGACCTTGCACACCACCGCCGGGTCGAACTTGGCCACATCGCCGGCCTTGAGCACCCGCGAGCTGTCGAAGGCCTTGAAGAAGGTCCGCACGTAGTCGTTGGCCGGCTCGTTGATCAGCTGCTGCGGCGTGCCGATCTGCACCACCCGGCCGCCCTCCATGATCGCGATGCGATGGCCGATGCGGATGGCTTCCTCGATGTCGTGGGAAATGAAGAGGATGGTGCGCTGCTGCTCGGCCTGCAGGCGGATCAGCTCGCCCTGCATCTCGCTGCGGATCAGCGGGTCGAGGGCCGAGAAGGCCTCGTCCATCAGCAGGATCGCCGGGTCGTTGGCCAGGGCGCGGGCCAGGCCCACCCGCTGTTGCATGCCACCGGAGAGCTGGTGCGGATAGCTGTGCTCGTGGCCGGCCAGGCCGACCTGGCTCAAGGCTTCGCGGGCACGGCTGTGGCGCTCGGACTCCGGCACGCCGGCGATCTCCAGGCCGAAGGCGGTGTTTGCCAGCACGCTCATGTGCGGCATCAGGGCGAAGGACTGGAACACCATGCCCATTTCCTTGCGTCGTACGTCGAGCAAGGCCTTGTCGGACAGGCCGGTGATTTCACGGCCGTTGAGGTGGATGCTGCCGGAGGTGGGTTCGATCAGGCGGTTGAACAGCCGAACCATGGTCGACTTGCCCGAGCCGGACAGCCCCATGATGACGAAGATCTCGCCACGCTTGACGGAAAAACTGGCATCGAACACGCCGACGACGTGGCCGGTCTTGCTGAAGATCTCGTTCTTGTCGGCTCCCTTGCGGAGCATCTCCATGGCCATGTTCGGGTTGGGCCCGAAGACCTTGAAGATGTTCTTGACCGAGAGTATTTCGCTGGCATCACTCATACAACCCTCTTTCTTATAGTTGTGCCCGAATCCCGGGCGTCGTGGGTGTCGACACTGAAACTATTTGGGATTGGCAGGTGTACTGCGTGCGCGATCGAGATAGGTGACGTCGTAATAAGTGACGTACTGAGAAGTGTCCCGATCAATAGGAGGGGATCGCTATTGGGGTGATGTTTTTATTGGTCTGTGGCACTTCACAGTCTCTACTCTAGGCCAGTTGCATGTCTTCGAATTGTACGCAGGGGTCAAAAAGTATAATGGCTCGGCTTTTCCCGGTCTTTGCTCGGCTGGCCGTCGCTGTTGAAGAACTTGAGGTTATTCATCGATAACCGTGTGGTTATCGGTGCTGGCGGGACATGCTCATTCACGACAGCGCATGTAGGCAGCCCGATGAAAAACTGATTTCATTGGCGCCGAAACGATCAGCGCACTGCCTGCATCCAGTGCCATTGGCCCTTGGCTTGGAACCATGATGAACAATAAAGAAACGGGCACCCCGCAGAAGGGCTATCGGCGCATTATCCCCTCCATGACCGCGCTGCTGCAGTTCGAGTCGGTGGCGCGCCTGAACAGCTTCACCCTGGCGGGCAAGGAGCTGGGGGTGTCCCAGGCTGCGGTCAGCAAGCAGATCAGGGTACTGGAAGATAACGTCGGGGTGCAGCTGTTCCAGCGCATGCACCGCAACATCTACCTGACCGAGGCGGGCGAGACGCTGTTCGCCATCATTTCCGAGTCGTTGCAGAAAATCGCCAGCGGCTTCGACCAGATCATCCAGGGCAGCGAGAAAGAGGAAATCGTACTTGCCTCGACCGCGCCCGTGTCGCAGCTGCGCATCATGCCGCGCCTGAACAGGCTGGTGGAAGTGTTGCCGCATGCCCGGTTGCGCCTTGCCACGCAGATGTTCGTCGGTGACTTGCGCAGCCCGGATGCCGACATGGAAATCCGCTTCGGCAATGGCCGCTGGACCGAGGGCGAGTCCGTTCTGCTGTTCGAGGAAGAGGTGTTTCCGGTGTGTTCGCCCGCCTGGCTGGCGCGCAACCAGACCCCGCAAAGCCTGGAAGACCTGGCCAGTTCAGGACTGCTCGACTCCGATGCGACATCGGAGGGCTGGATTACCTGGGCGGGCTGGTTCAAGGAACTGGGCCTGACCCCGAGCAAGTTGAACATCAACTTGCGCTGCAGCCTCTATACCGACGTCATCCAGGCCGCGGTCAATGGTTTTGGCCTGGCCCTGGGCTGGGGGCGCATGGTCGATCATCTTATCGACAGTGGTGAGTTGGTTAAACTCGAACCCTTCGTGGTTCGGCAGAAAGAGTCCTATTACCTGCTGGTGCGCAATGGCCAGGGTATTACGCCCAATGTATTGGCGATCGTTCAATGGTTGCAAAGCAAGGCGGCAACCAGTTCTCTGCCTATCCTCCGTGAATAACTTGAGGTTATGCAGGCGACAAAATTAATGCGTTGACTGAAAAAACAGGGTGCTCGAATAATCCTCCCGTTCCTGGCGAACTAAGAACAAGAGCCCGTGAGGATTTAAATGAGTACTCTTCCTGTTAAAACGCATCGCGAATTGCTGGACGCGCGCAAGCCTGGTTTCGGTATGCCTGGCGAACTCTACAGTCGCCAGGACGTGTTCGAAAACGACCTCGATATTTTCTTCCACAAGCACTGGATCCTGGTGGCCGTGACGGCCGACATCGCCGAACCCGGCGACGTGTACACCGTCGACATCGGCAAGGCTTCGATCATCGTGGTGCGCGACGACGACGAGCAGGTCCGTGCCTATCGCAACGTCTGCCGCCACCGCGGCGCTCGCCTGAAAGAGGCCGGCAAATCCACCGTCGGCATGCTGGTGTGCCCTTATCATCAGTGGACCTACGATCTGGACGGCAGCCTCAAGCACGCCAAGCACATGGGCAAGGACTTCAAGCCCGAGTGCCGTAGCCTGATCCCGGTGCATTGCGTGGTTGTCGGTACCCATGTGCTGGTATGCCTGAGCGAGGAGGCGCCGGAGGATATCCAGGTGCTGGCCGAGGTCATGGGTCCACGTTTCGCACCGTTCGACCTGACCAACACCCGCATTGCCCATGAACTCGACTACATCGAGAACGGCAACTGGAAGTTGGTGATGGAAAACAACCGTGAGTGCTATCACTGCGAAGGTACCCACCCGGAACTGATCGTGTCCTACCAGTCCGAAGACCTCGGCGTCAGCCTCGAGGAAATGAGTGAGGAGCAGCGCGCCTCTTACGACGCCTACCAGGTGCGCAAGGCCGGGATCGAAGCCGACTGGGAGAGCGACGGCTTGCTGTATGCCACCGTCGAGCACCTGGCCGACGATGCGCCCACGCAGTTTCGCACGCAACGCATGATCATTGCCGGCAGCGGCGAGTCGCAGACCCTGGACACCAAGGTGGCCTGCAGCCGCCTGCTGGGCAACCTGACCCGTCGCGACCTGGGCGATACGCACCTGTGGGGCAACAACGCCTGGACCCACGTGATGAGCGACCACGCGATGATCAGCTGGATTCTGCCCCTGTCGCCAGACCGAACCTTGGTGCGGACCAAGTGGCTGGTGCACAAGGATGCCGTCGAGGGTGTGGACTATGACCTGCAGCGTCTGACCGAAGTGTGGGTCGCTACCACCCAGCAGGATGCCAACCTGGTCGCCATCACGCACAGCGGCACCCAGGACCCAGGCTTCGAACCAGGGCCCTATTCACAGTTCACCGAGCCGTACGTGGACCAGTTCGCCCGCTGGTATTCCACCCGCCTCGCAGCACATGGGATCTGACGGTGATGGGTATGCTCGAGAACATTGCCAGCCTGCGGGCTGATCAGCGGTTTGCCGACACCGACCATTGGGCAAGTTTCGGCGTCCAGTGGGCCAGTGGTGAAAGCAAGCGCATCGAATGCCTGAACGTGGTGGAAGAAACCCACGATGTGAAGACCTTCGTCTTCCAGTGCCCCGATTACCCCGCGCTGGCCTACGAGCCGGGGCAGTTCCTGACCGTGTCGCCGGTCATCGACGGGCAGAGCGTGTCGCGCTGCTACACCTTGTCGTCGACGCCGACCCGGCCATTCACCTTTTCCATCACGGTGAAGCGGGTGCCCGGTGGCACGGTGTCCAACTGGCTGCACGACAACCTCAGGGCAGGTAGTGCGCTGGCAGCCTCGGGGCCGGCGGGTATCTTCACCCCCGTCGCCGCAGCGGCGAAGAAGCTGCTGTACCTCTCGGCAGGCTCCGGCGTCACCCCGCTGATGGCCATGACCCGCGCCGCCGCCGACCTGCACGCTGATCTGGATATCGTCTTCGTCCACAGTGCGCGTACGCCCAAGGACATCATCTTCCGTGAAGAGCTGGCTCGACTAGAGCGGGCGCTGCCCAACCTGCGCACGTTGTTCTTCTGCGAAGGGCTGGGCGACGAGCCGGATTGGCAAGGCCCGCTTGGGCGCTTGTCGGCCGATGAGCTGCAGCGTCGGATCCCCGATTTCAGGGAGCGCGAGGTATTCACCTGCGGGCCGAAAGGCTACATGGATGCGACCAAGGCGTTGCTGGGCAACAACGGTTTCGATCTGGGCCGCTATCACCAGGAAAGCTTCGACATCAATGCCGAGGAAGTACTCGAAGCGATGGCCGAGCCGACGCCGGCCGGGCAGGCACAGGACACCTTCACCGTGCGCCTGGCCAGGTCCGGCAAGGTGTTCAGCATGACGGCTGATCAGACCGTGTTATCGGCCGCCAAGAAGGCCGGCGCAGTGGTGCCGTCCTCGTGCAGCCAAGGCGTGTGCGGTACCTGCAAGACCGCTGTGCTGGAGGGCACCGTCGAGATGAAACACAACGGCGGCATCCGCCAGCGCGAGATCGACAAGGGGCTGCGGCTGTTGTGCTGCAGTCGGCCCACCTCGGACCTGGTGGTCGATCTCTGACACCTGACAGCGTCCGGCCCCAAGGCGCTCGGGCGCTTCCCGATCCCTCTGGAACGGAGCTTGCGATGTGTCGCCAGGCATGTGCCCTGGCGTTTGGCTGGTGCACGGCTTGTGCCAGGTGCCGCCCTTTTTTGTTTGTGTCCCTATCAGCGAATACGCCGAGCTGGATCTCCAGCCTTTCAAGAATAAGAAGGATATAGCCGATGCGTGCAAAACAGGGCCTGCTCAAGGGCCTCAACCCAACCGTGACCTTGTGGTCGCTTGCCATCGTCGTGGCCTTCGTCATCTTCTGCGCCTCCTATGGCAACGACGCGACAGGCGTGTTCAAGACCGCCTCGGACGCCATCCTCGACAATTTCAAATGGTTCTATATCTCCCTGGTCAGCGGGGTATTGGTGGTGCTGGTGGTCATCGGCACCAGCCGTTATGGCAGCTTGCGCCTGGGCCGCCCCGATGAAAAACCAGAATTCAGTTTCGCCGCCTGGATCGCCATGTTGTTCAGCGCCGGCATGGGCGTCGGCTTGATCTTCTGGTCGATGGCCGAACCCGTACTGCACTACGCGAGCAACCCGTTCACCCCGGGGCTCACCGATGAAGCCGCCTCCATGGCGATGCGCATCACCTTGCTGCATTGGGGCCTGCACCCGTGGTCGATCTTCACCATCATTGGCCTGGGGCTGGCGTACTTCGCCTACCGCGAGGGGCTGCCGTTGGCATTGCGGTCGATTCTCTACCCACTGATCGGCAACCGGATCTACGGCCCGATCGGCCACACCGTCGACATCGTTGGTACGGTCGTGACTGCCTTCGGCGTGTCGCAGGCACTGGGCATGGGTGTCGAGCAGATCAACATGGGCCTGCACCAGGTGTTCGGTTTCCCGGTCAGCCTGGGCTTCAAGCTCGCGATCATCGCCGTGGTCACCGTCGTCGCCTCGATCTCGCTGTTGCTCGGAGTGTCGAAGGGCATGAAACGCATGTGCACGCTGAACATGTGGTTGTCCCTGGGCTTGATGACCGTGGTGCTGGCGCTCGGCCCAAGCCACTACATCATGAACCTGCTGTTCGAATCGACCGGCGACTACCTGCAGAACATCGTCGGCATGAGCTTCTGGACCGATGCCCAGGCCGACAGCGGCTGGCAGAAGAGCTGGACCGCGTTCTACTGGCCGTGGTGGATGACCTGGGGCCCGTTCGTGGGGCTGTTCATTGCCAAGATCTCTCGCGGGCGTACGGTGCGCGAGCTGATCTTCGGCGCGCTGCTGGTGCCGACCCTGGTGACCATCATCTGGATGTCGGTGTTCGGTGGCACCGCGCTGAAGGATGAGCAACAGGCGCGCAAGGCCTACGCCAGTCTGCCGGTGGCCGAACAGGCGGCAGCGGGACCATTCACCGGAGGCCCGGTACTGGAGGCGACCCGACGCGAGACCACCACGGCCATGTTCACCTTCCTGGCTCGCCTGGATGGCCCGACGGTTGGCGGTATTCTCAGCCTGGCGATCTGCCTGCTGCTGGCGGTGCACTTCGTGACCGCAGCGGATGCCGGCACGCAGGTCATCTCGACCTTGAACTCATCCGGCGCGATCGACCCGCCGAAATGGAACAGGCTGTTGTGGTGCATTCTGGAAGGGGCGATTGCCGCGAGCCTGATCATCGCAGGCGGGCTGCTGGCCATTCAGATGGCGAGCATCGTGGTCGGGCTTCCCATCGCCATCTACATGCTGATCACCGCCTACAGCCTGACCCGCAGCCTGTTCTCCAACGCTGACCTGGTGCCGGCGCCCGCACCGCTCGAGGTCAGGGACCAGGCCTTCATGGAGCGGGTAGGGCAGTAGATCCTGCAATCACTTCGGCTGCGGTAGTCACCTGGCCGAAGTGATGCTTCCACAGGTCAATCCCCAGCTTGCCAGACCGGTCGAGCGACGAACCCATCGTCAGGTCGGTCACCAGGGTCGGATTCAGCCCTGCGTCGAACAGCGCGAACCCGGCCGCGAGCACGCAGGTTTCGGTCTGGATGCCGCACACCAGCACCCGCTCGACGTCCAGTTGCCTGATGTAAGCGAGGGGCTCGGCGGTTTGGCCGTAGCCATGCTTGACGAACACCTGATCCACCTCGACCAGACACTCGTCTTCGCGCGCCGGATGCCAGCCGAGTTGTCGCTCGAAGGGCGTTACCTGTTCATCGTGCAGCTCTACCGATGCGATCGACGGAATGCTGGCCGACAGCACGCGGATGCCATCCACCAGCCATTCGGGTGGGCTGAAGGTGGACTGGACATCGACGATGAGCAGGACCTGGCGCATGGGGGACTCCAGAGGGGTTCGAGGGCGGCGGAGTATAACGGGTTAGGTGGGTTGGGCGGGGGATTGTGCGGCGGCGGACGGGTGCATGTCTTGGTTGTTGTGGTGGGGCAGAAATCGAGCGCCGCCCGCGCGGCGCATCGCGACGCAAGGCCGCTCCCACATTTGTTGCAACGTGCCACTGTCTGTCAGGCCATGGTTGTTCGCCTTTGGGGGCAACACAGATCTCGCCCCCGGTCCCACCAGGCTGGCAACCATGGTCTATCAGACATAATTGGCCCGAAACAGATGTGGGAGCGGCCTTGCGTCGCGATGCGCCGCGCGGGCGGCGCTCGATCTCCCATACACCACAACTCTGTAGCCAAACCTACCCGGGATACCGCGTCTGCAACACCACCGCAAGCGCATCCGGCCGCCAGAACTCCTGGTCGAATTCAACCGGCTGTCCCCGCTCGCCAAAGCTCAGTCGCTCCACATAGAAACTGCTCGACCCGGGCGAAACCTGCAGCGCATCAGCCTGGAAATCGTTCATCGTCTCGGAGTGCATGCACAACTCGCTGCGCGACTGTATCCGGCCAAAGCGTTCGCGCAACAGGGTGGTCAGCGAGGTATTGAGGTCGGCATCAAGCAACTGTGGGCACCAGTCGCACACCAGCACATTGCATTCGAGCAGTACCGGGCGCTGGTCGACCCAGCGCCGCCGCTGCAGATGGAACACCGGCTCCTCCGGGTGTTCCAGGCCCATGCGCTTGGCCAGCCAGGCGCCTGCCGGGCGGCGTTCGGCATGCAGGCACTCGGTGCGAGGCGTACGCCCCTGGTTGGCGACGTACTCCATGAAACCGACGATGCCGGTCGGGTCGTAGCGGATGCGTGGCGGGCTGACGTACCAACCGCGGCGGTCCTGGCGATAGATGAGACCGTCGGTTTCCAATAGCTGCAAGGCCTGGCGTAGGGTCACGCGGGTACAGCCGAAACGTTCGGCCAGCTCGCGCTCTGCGGGCAACTTGCTGTCGGCGGGCAGGCAGCCCTGGGCCAGGTCGGCGACCAACTGATCTCGGATACGCAGATAGTGCGCCTGGCTCGCCCGCCAACTGACCTGCGGTTGCGACTCGCTGACGAACGCGGTGCGGAACGGGCTCATGGCAACACCTCGGCGCCTTGCGGGCGGACGCTTTGCCGGGCCTGCAACTCGCGCTGCCAGGCCAGCAGGCCGTATGCAGCCAGTACCACGAAGCCGGCATACAGGGCCGCGGTCAGGTTCAGCCCCTTGAACAAAAACAGCCCGACGTAGGCGCTGTCGAGCACGATCCACAAGCCCCAGCTGGCCACGTACTTGCGCGCCGCCCAAAAGCTCGCGACCAGGCTCAGGGCACTGAGCAGCGCGTCGAGCCAGGGCGCCGAGGCATCGGTATAGCGCTGCATAACGGCGCCCAGCAGCACTGCACCGGCCAGCCCCAGGGCGAGGCTGACAACGGCCTCGCGCCTGGGCAGGCGCTGCACATGGACCTTGCCGGCCTCGCTGGCGCCCTGGCTCCAGCGCCACCAGCCATAGCCCTGCAGCACGGCGAACACCAGTTGCAGGAGCATGTCGCAGTACAGCTTCACCTCGAAGAAGATCCACGCATACAACAGCACGGCGATCACGCTCACTGGCCAGCACCAGCGGATGCGCTGGGTGGTGAGCCAGACGCCGAGCGCATTGAACAGCACGGCGACGATTTCCAACGATGACATGGGCGCCTCCTCGGGCAGGTATCAGTATTGGGGCTTGAGGGCCTTGTGCTTGAAGGCGCGCTTCTGCGGCTCCGACAATCCGTCGCGGCCTTGGTAAGGCGCGCTGTACCAACTGCCGTAGGTGGGGTTGGGCAGCAGGAACCAGCGTTCGCCCAGCCACGGCAGATACGGCGCCGCCGCTTGCAGTTGGGCCTGCTGGCTGCCGCGGGTGGCCATGAAGTCGCCGAAGCTGTCGCCCACCTGCATCAGCACGCGGGCCTGGGTACCGACCCAGTGGCGGCGGCAGGTCTTGTCCGAGCCGCTGGCCTGGCAAGCGCCGACCGGGGTGCCAGCGGTGAGGATCTGCGCGCGGCTGGCGATGGGGAATCCGGCACGACGCAGGTTTTCCAAGGTGGCCTGTTCCTGGCCTGCTTCACGGTTGGTCAGGTAGTACGGCGTGACACCACGCCGGGCAACGGCCTGCATGAAAGCCACCGCACCCGGCAAGGCAGGGGCCTGGGCGTGGTCGACCCAGCGGTACCAGGCAGCGTAGTCGTAGGGGCGGTCGGCAAGGATCGCCCGGGCATTGAGCGGCACGTTGTCCAGCAAGGTCTCGTCGATGTCGACGATCACTGCCGGTGGCAAGCCTTGCAGGTCACGCGGCGGTTGCGCCAGCGCGTCCCAGCCGGGATCGGCCAATGCCTGCTCCAGTTGCCGCGTGGCGCTGGCGAACACCTGCAGGAACAGCGCATCGTGCTCCACCGAGGTCTGGGTCCAGAGCACGGCATCGAGCTGGTCATTGGCAGCCGGTTGCACCTGGCAGCCGGCAAGCAAGGCAGCCGACAGGGTGACGACCAGGGAAGCGGATCGGGTCATGGCGATACCTCAGAAGCTCACGGTGGCGGACAACCTGGCAGTACGCGGCGCGCCCTGGAACAGGTAGCCATCGCCCATGTACTCACCGGCGTCGCGCCAGTAGCGCTTGTCGAACAGATTGTCCACGGTCAGGCGCAGCACGGTTTCGTAGCCTTCCAGCTTGACGCTGTAGCGGGCGCCGGCATCGAACACGGTGTAGCCATCGACCTTCACGTTACCGGCCTGGCTCGCATACTTGCTGGCGCTGTAGCGCAGTCCGCCGAGCAGCGCCAGGCCCTTGATGCCAGGGATGCTGTAGTCGGCGTGCAGGCTCGCGCGGACCTTGGGCACGTTGATCGCCTGGTGCCCTTCGTAGCTGTCGGTGCCGCTGCCGTCGATGCGGGCGCGGATTGCCGCGGCGCTTGCCGAAACCTGCAACCGCTCGGTCAGCCGACCTGTGGCGGAAAGCTCCAGACCGACGTTTTCCTGCTTGCCCTGTTGCACGTAGGTAAAGGTGCCGTCGCCATTGGGGCGCGAGTACTGGTAGGCCTTGCTGATGCGAAACAGCGCTGCGCCCAGGCTCAGGCCCTGCCAGTCACGCTTGGCGCCGACCTCCAGTTGGCGCGATACGGTGGGTGGCAGGATCTCGTCGGCGTTGGTGGTGAACCACGCCGCTTCTCCGCCCAGCGACAAGCCCTTGCTGTAGCTGGTGTAGAGCGACACGTCCGGGCGCGGCTTGTAGATCAGCGCGACGTTGGGCAGGAACTCCCAGCGCTGGGTATGGCGCGTGGTATTGCCATCGATGTCGAAGGTCTTCTCGTCCAGGCGCACCTCGCGGCCACCGAGAATCGCCTGCCAATGTTCGCCGTAGCTCAGGCGGTCGGTGAAGAACAGCCCGTACTGGCGGCTGTCCAGACGCCGGTAGGTATGCCCGAGCGGGACGTCGGCAGGGGCGAAGTCGGGCAAAGGTTGGTAGATGTTGCCCGTGCCCACCCATTCGTTGACCGAGTCGCGTCGGTCGACGATCCGGCGCATGGCACTGCTGCCGACGGTCAGCTCGTGGCGCAGCGGGCCGGTATCGAAACGGCCATCGAGGGCTGCCTGGAGTTCGTCGTTGCGACGGGTATCGTCGGGGCTGCGGTAGTCGTAGACATCGTAGTCGCCCTCGGGGCTGAAGTAGTTGGGCACGGCCGAGCTGGCGCAGCTTGCCGCGCCATAGCAGCCCCAGGGGAAGGCGCTGTAGTCGTCGATCACCACGCGGCTGCGCGAGGCGCTGAGCTTGCCGACCCAGTTGTCGTCGAAGCGGTATTCGAAGCGGCTGCCGAGGTTCAGCGAGTCGATCTTCACAGGTTTCGACCAGCTCTGGTCGGCCAACCGGTCCTTGGGGTCGATGCCACTGGGCACCACGCTGCCGCCGAGCAACTGGTAGCCCGCCACCGAGCGCTGTTCGCGGGTTTGGTACTCGGCGTCCAGTTGCAACAGTGCGGCATCGCTGATGTTCCAGTCCACGGCCAGCGAGGCGAAGTCGCGTTTGCCGTCGGCGTTGTCGACGTAGGTGCGAATGTCCTCGTGGGCGAAGTTGGCGCGCACGCCCAGGCGCTGCTCGCTGTCGAGCCAGCCACCGAGGTCGGTGGCGATGTAGCGCTCGCCGCTGTCGTTGCTGGCCACGGTGACCGAGCGCACGTTTTCAGGCCGCTTGGTGACGTAGTTGACCAGCCCACCTGGCTCGGAAACGCCGCTTTGCAAGCCGGACAGCCCCTTGAGCAGTTCGACTTGTTGCTTGTTTTCCAGCGCTACGTTCTGCTCGCCGCTGATGGTGCTGCCGTTGATCTTGTAGCTGTTGGCCGCGTTCAGGGAAAAACCCCGCACCACGAAGTTCTCGTAGTAACCGATGGGGCGTAGCTGTCGCCGGTCGAGGCGTCGTTGCTGAGCACTTCACTGAGCAGCCTGGCCTGGCGATCCTTGAGCAACTGCTCGGTGAACACCGATACCGAGGCAGGGGTGTCGAGCAGCGGGGCTTCGCCGAAGCCGCCGACCGATGCGCGTGTGGCCTGGTAGCTGTCGGCCTGTTGGCCGCTGACGGTAATGGTATCGAGCAGTGTGGTGTTGTCCGCCCACACCACTGCCGGGCTCAATGAAAGGCTCAACAGCCCCAGCGCAAGGCCGTGGCGGTGCTGCAGGATCAGGGTTACAGCCATGAACAGACTCCTGGGCGACCCGTGGCAGGCCGCCGAAATACGGATGAACGTGTGCCTGCGCTGGCGCTTTCGCGTTGCGCCTGAGCGTTGGAGCAGGCTTCTTTGGGGAACTTCAGGTCGGAGCTGCTCCGGTGGTCATTGGCAACGCAGGGTCGGCTGCCCATTCCTGCAGCGAGCCGTCGTACAAGGAGACGTTCTGGCGCCCCAGCAGAGTTAGGGCCAGGGCCGTGGCGGCGGCAGAAATACCACCGCCGCAATACACAATCAGCGGCTGCTCGCTTTCTACCAGCGAGGCACCCAGGGCGGTGCTCAGCGCCTCGGGTGGCAGGTAGCGGCCCTGGTCGTCGAACAGCGCACGCGCCGGTCGGTTAAGGCTGCCGGGGATATGGCCACGACGGGCATAGCGGGTGACCGCGCTGCCGTCGAACAGCCCGGCGGACAACGCGCAGACCAACGTGCCCTGACGTTGCCCGTCGAGTACCGACTGTACGTCCTCACGGCTCACCCAATAGCCGGGTTTGGCCACGAGGGAAACCGGCGGGCGTGCCAGCGGTAGTTGCGCATGTTCTCCCCGGTCAAGTGGCAGGCCAGCCTCGCGCCAGGCTCTGAGCCCGCCGTCGAGCACGCGGGCGGCGACGCCGAAGCTGCGCAGCATCCACCACAGCCGTGCGGCCCAGAAGCCATCGTAGCGGTCGTACACCACGATGTGCCGGGCTGCGCCGACGCCCAGGCGCGACAGCGCAGCTGCGGCTGCCTCCGGCGTCGGTAGCGCGAAGCTGTAGGGCGCCGTGGTGTCGGCCAGGTCGCAGGTCAGGTCGGCGTGACGCGCTCCCGGAACATGCCCGGCCAGCCAGGCCGCATGGCCGCTGGTGACACGGTAATCGCCATCGAACTGCGCGGCGGCCAGTTCGACGCTGGCGTCCAGCACCAGCACGCCCGGTTGTGACAGGGTCTGGTGCAGCGCGGTGGGGGAAATCAGTAGGGCGGGCATGGGGCACCTCTCAGCGCGTACGGGCGAGGCGGTCGAGATGGCCGAGCAGGCGGGTGCCTTCGCTGTCGGCAAACCAGCGGCCATGGCCAATGAAGAAGTTGTGATAAGCGATGTCGGCGTCGCTGCGCGCGCCGACGATGCCTTGGAAGTAGTCGATCTCACCCAGGGCGAAGTCCACGTGCACCAGCGGCAGCAACGCCTTGAGCGTGAGCAGGTCAGCCTGGGTCAGCGGGCGCTGGCTGTGGTAACCGGCCAACAGGGCATCGACGGCGTCGAGGTCGGCGCTGGCGCGACCTCCTTCGTCGAGTTCGAGCCACGGGATGCAATTGCGCTCCAGCGCGGTGGCCAGGTCGTACAGGGCGAAGGTGCGGTCGCTCAGGCCGAAGTCGAGAACGCTCTGTACCTGGGCCGTGGCGTCGGCGTCGGACCATAGCAGGTTGGACGCGTGCCAGTCGTTGTGGGTCCAGAGCGCGGGCTGGTGTGCCAGCAGCGGCAGCAGAGAGCGGTGATGGGGCAGGTACAGTTCGCGCAGTGCGCGTTGCCAGTCCTTGTCGGCCAGGTAGTGGGCGAGGGCGGGCTGGTGCCTGAGGCTCTGTTCGATGGCCTGCACCGGTGCGCTGGCACCCAGCAGGCGCAGGTTGGAGACCAGTACCTGGGTCTGCCGTGCGGGTGCCGCGTAGCCCTCGGCCGCCTGGTGCAGGCGCGCCAGGGCTAGGCCTGCGGCGTGGGCATGAGGCAGGCCGAGGAACGGCGTCCAGGACAACGCCTCACGGTACAGGTCCTGGCCTTGGGCAACGGGCAGGACCTCGTAGGTCCATTCTCCCAGAGCGAGCACGCTGGCCCCATGCTGATCGAACAGCGGGTTGACCACTGGGGCGCCGCGTTGCTTCAGGTACGCCACGAAACGGTGCTCTTCCAGCAGCCAGGCCGGTTGGCGCACGCTGCGGTGGTGGCGCTTCACGAACACCGCGCCCCGCGCCGTGCCTACCAGCGCCGCAGCCGAGAACGGGCGGGGGCTGTGCCACTGCAGTGGGCCTGCAGCGCCGAGCCCAGGATAGTGGCGCAGCACCTGTTCCACATCGTCCTGGCTCAGTGCGGGCCAGTCGGCTTGCACCGGCTGCAAGCCCATGCCGTGGGCGATACGCGAGGGCGCGCTCATGCTTGCGGCTCCGCCAGATAGTCGTTATGGGTGGCACCGCGCCAGGCATCGGCATCGGCCAGCACGCCGTGCTCATGCAACCAGTGGGCATAGGGCGCGATCAGTGCTTCGCGTTGCTCGCCCCAGCGTCGCTCGTGCAGCCAGGTCGGGGCGATGTGCTGCAGCGATTGGCTGAGCAACTGCCGGGGGAAGTAGGGAATCGCCGCCTCGTACGCTTCGAGGGCGCTTTGAGGGTCGTCGGCCACGGCGCGAAAGCCTCGCTCGGTGACCGCCAGAAAGGTGCGGGCGATGTCGGGATTTTGCTCGAGCCAATGCTCCTGGCCGCCGAGCAGGTAGCTGTGATAACGCGGCGCGCCGATGTCGTCGACCGGCCACACGACCCGGCGCTCTGGCGCGATGGTGCTGTCCATCAGCGCTTCCCAGGCCCAGTAGCCGCCGAAGCTGGCATCGGCAACGCCAGCGGCCAGGTCTTCCGGGCGCAGCTCTCGCACCTTGCTGTCGACGATGATGACGGCATCGGGATCGCCGCCGTCCGCTGCTACCAGGTGGCGGACCATGGCCAGCCCGCGTGGCGTCGGGTTGAGTGCCAGGCGCTTGCCGGCGAGGTCGCGGGGGCGGCGAATGCCGCTGTCGGTCAGGGTCTGGATCGATTCCAGGCCGCGTTGGTTGATGGCCGCGACGCCCAGCAAGGGCTGGCCCAGGCTGCGTCGGACCAGCAGGCGATTGCTGGGAAACACGCCAAGGTCGGCTTGACCCTGGAGCAGGTGCTCCAGGGTGTCGCCGTGGAACGGGTCCGGTACCGAGAGTTGCACCGACAGTCCCGCATCGCGGTACCAGCCGCGTTCGCGGGCCAGGTAGAACCCGGCCGAATTCGGCCAGGGATGAAAGTATTCCAGCATCACCCGTACAACGGTCATCGATCTTGCTCCGTGGTGCCCTGAGGCTCATGAGCAGATTTAACGGGGAGGGCTCTGGTATATACCAATATCGATGGGTGCTATTTTTATGCCGCTACAGAATATGAATGGGTCATTTAATTTCTTTTTGCGGCATCTATGGGCGCGTGGTTGTTCGCGCCTCCCATGGCTAGCTGTCGAGCCAGGCCTGCGCCAGGCTGCCGCCGAGGCCTTCGCCGCTGGTGAACAACTGCCGCACGCGCTTGTCGTAGACGACCGGGTTGACCTGGGTGATCACCCCCAGATCAGGTAGGTCGGCGACCACCTGGCGCTGGAAGTCGGAGAACAACGCATAGCGCTTCTGCTCGTCGGTCTCGGTCGCGGCGGCTTCGAGCAACGCATCCACCTTCGGGCTGTTGTAGCGCGCACCATTGGAAAACGGCACCCCCGGCTGGAAGTTCTTCGACCAGTACAGCCGCTGCACGCCCACTGTCGGGTCGAACAGGTTGCTCATGCCGTTGAGGGTGAAATCGAACGCCCGGTCGGTGTACACCCGCTTCACGTACGTGGCGAAATCCTGGGTACGCAGGTTGACCTGGATGCCTACCCGCGCCAGCGCCTGCTTCAGGTAGTCGCCGGTGCGCCGGTACACCTCGCCAGCCGGCAGTGGGTCCAGGGTCAGGCGCAGGCGCACGCCATCGGCACCCTTGGCATAGCCTGCGTCCTCCAGCAGTTGGTTGGCCAGGGCCACGTCGTAGGCATAGCGCGGCAACTCGGGATCGAAGAAGCGTGTCATGTCCGGGCTGATGGGGCCGGGCAGGGGCTTGCCGTAGCCCAGGCAGATGGTCTTGCGGATGAAGTCGTTGTTGATCGCATGGGCAATCGCCTGACGTACCGGCAGCTTCTGCAGGTGCGGGTGTTCGAGGTTGAACTCGATGCGCATGATGCCGTTGATATAGGGCTCGCGGCGATCTTCCACGGCCAGGCGCGGGTTGCCTTGCAGCCTGGCGATGTCGGTGAGCGGCACGCCACCGGTGGAAAAATGCACTTCACCGGCCTCCAGTGCGGCCACCGTGGCCGCCGAGTCGCCGATGAAACGCACCACGATGCGGTCCAGGTAGGGCCGCGGGGCGTCCCAGTAATGCGGGTTACGCTCGAGGATCACATGGCTGCCGCGCACCCATTCACGGAACACGAAGGGCCCGGTGCCGATGGGCGCCGTGGCGTTCGGATGGGTTTCAGGTTTCGCCTGGCCGTACACATGCCTTGCGACGATCGGCGATTCACAGGCCGCCAGGGCGGTGATCAGGTAGGGTGCCGGTTTGCTCAGCGTCAGTTCGACCCGGTGCGGGTCCAGCGCCTTCACCTCGGTGACATTGGCGAAGGTCGCTCGCCCCCTCGGGTTCGATGCCTTCAGCGTCTGCAGCGAAAACACCACGTCATCGGCACTGAAGTCCTGGCCGTCATGCCATTTCACGCCCTGGCGCAGGGTGAAGGTGTAGCGCAGGCCATCTGCGCTGATGTCCCAGGCCGTGGCCAGCAATGGCTTGGGGTTGAGGTCGTCGTCATAGGTCAGCAGCCCCTCGGTGATTTTGCCGGCGATGTACACCGTAGGGCCGGCGGTGTGGGTCAGGTTGACCAGTATCGGCGGCTCGATGGCCACGTGCAGGTTCAGGGTGCCCCCGGCGACCGGGCCACCTTCGGCGAACGACAGGCGCGGCGACAGTTGCAAAAAGGCGGCGGATGCTCCGCCATAGGCCAGGAGTTGGCGTCGGGTCAGGCTCATGGGCAAGGTCCGTGGTCGGGGAGGGTGGGGCCGTCAAGCGTCGGCCCGGTTAGGAGTGAAGGCGTCGGTCAGGGCGTCGCCCAGCAGGTTGAAGGCGAGCACGGTGAGGAAGATCGCAAGGCCCGGGATGGCGGTCAGGTACCAGGCGGTACGGATCTGCTCGCGGCCATTGCCGATCATGCTGCCCCAGCTCACGTGGTTGGGATCGCCCAGGCCCATGAACGACAGTGCCGACTCCATGAGGATGGCCGAGGCGATCATGATCGAGGTGGTCACCACCAGGGTCGGCAGGACGTTGGGCAGAATCTCGCGCAGCATGATCCGCCAGTGGCCATAGCCCACGCTGCGCGCTGCCAGCACGTATTCACGCTGGCGCAGCGAACGGACCTCGGCGCGTACCAGGCGCGCCACCGTCGGCCACGAGATCAGCGCAATGGCGAACACCACGGTGGGCAGCGAAGGCTGCACGATGGCCACCAGCGCGACCAGCAGCACGAAGCTGGGCATGGTCTGGAAGATCTCCACCAGGCGTTGTACCGCGTAATCCAGGCGGCCACCGAAATAGCCGGCCAGCGCGCCGAGCAGCACGCCAGCCAGCACCCCGCATAGCGTGGCCAGGGCGCCGACCTGCAACGAGATGCGCGCACCATGCACCAGCCCGGCGAGCACGTCGCGACCGAGCATGTCGGTGCCCAGCGGGTAGTGCCAGTCCTGGCCCGGCCAGAGAAACGCCTCGGCCTGCATGTCCAGCGGGTCGCCGGGAAACAACCAGGGCGCCAGCAGGGCGCTGCCCAGCACGGTCAGCAGGACGATGATGGCGAACAGCGAGAGGGGGGCGCGCAGAGGCGCCCACAAGGCGATACGGCGGGTCGTGGTCATGTCCGATTCCGGATGCGGGGGTCGAGCCAGGCTTGCAACACGTCCACCAGCAAGTTGGTGACGATTACCAGCAGCGAGGAAATCAGCAGGATGCCGAGCAGCACGTTGTAGTCGCGGGCCATCACCGCGTCGTAGGCCAGGCGGCCGAGCCCAGGCAGGCTGAACACGGTTTCGATCACCACAGCGCCGCCGAGCATGCCGCCCAGGTGCAGGCCGGCCATGGTGGTGATCGGCAGCAGCGCATTGCGCAGCACATGGCGCAGGGTCACGGTCAGTGGTGCCAGGCCCTTGGCGGTGGCCGTGCGGACGAAGTCCTGGCGGGCCACGTCGATCATCGAGGCGCGGGTCAGGCGCGCATAGATCGCCATGTAGATCAGCGCCAGCGAGCAGGCCGGCAAGGTCAGGTAGCGAAGGGTGTCGAGCAGTGCCGCCAGCCCATGCAGGTCGCTGCCGATGGTGCCGGCGCCACCTGTGGGCAACCAGCCCAGCTTGACCGAGAACACCACGATCAGCATCAGCCCGACCCAGAAACCGGGTAGGGAATAGAACAGTTGCGAGGCGGCCGACAGCAGGCGGTCGGGCCAACGTCCGCGAAAGCTCGCCATGATCACGCCCAGCGTCACCCCCAACGACAACGCCAGCACCATCGCCAGCCCCATCAGCGCCAGGGTGATACCGAGGCGTTGGCCAATCAACGCCTCCACCGGGGCGCCATAGCGCGGCGAGTAGCCCAGTTCGAAGTGCGCCAGGTGGCCGAGGTAGGTCCACAGTTGTACCCACCAGGGCTGATCCAGGCCAAACTGGCTACGCAGGGCCGCCAGGCTTTCGGCGGTTGCCGAACCGGATTCACCGGCCATTACATCAGCCGCATCCCCTGGGGCCAATTGCAGCAAAAGAAAGTTGATCAGCAATATTCCAAGCACCGTGGGTACGGTATGTACCAGCGCGCGCAACAACGCCTGGCCGACGTCCATGATCTGTTTCATTAGTGTGTTCCACAAAAGGCGCAGCTATTTACACGGTTGCCGAAACGCTTTGTCAATGCGCGAAAAATGCATAAGGTTATTCAGTCTATTCTTTCTAACCTTAGATAAAAACGGTCTACCCCGAGGGTGATCGCTTAGTTGACCTGTCGAGTGACTGGCCAGTACTGTCAGCGGCCTGCACTAACCGGTTGATAACTTGGAAGATGCAAAGGCGCCTGTTTGGGCGACACTTTATAGGGAATGGTTAGTTGGGGTGGAAGGTGGGATCGATGTCCAAGTCCGAAGTGCATGTTGAGTCCGCCGATACATTGGCGCGGATCCTTGCCCAGGTACAGCTGATCCGTGGCGAGATCGCCGAACAGGCCAGCCGCCGCGACCTGCAGCGGGAGCTGCCGGTCGCCGCGTTCGAGCGCATTCGCAAGGCCGGCATAGGCACCCTGCGTGTGCCAGTGGCATTGGGCGGACCGGGTGGGCAAGTGGTCGACTACATCGAGAGCATCGCCAGCCTGGCCCAGGGCGACCCGAATGTCGCCCATGCCCTGCGGTCGCACTTCAATTTCGTCGAAGGGCTGATCCATGCGCCCGATAGCGAGAGACGGCAGGCGTTGCTGGGCAAGGTACTGGACGGCAAGCTGTTCGCCGGCGCGCACACCGAGGTGGGAGCGCCACTGGGGACCATCCTCACCCGCTTGACCCGTGAGGGCGAAGGCTACCGGCTCAATGGCCGCAAGTGGTACGCCACCGGCTCCGCCTACGCCGATTACCTGGTGTTCTCGGCCACCGATGACCAGGGCCAGGTGGTTTCGGTGCTGGTGCCTGCCGATCGCCCCGGCATTCGCATTCTCGATGACTGGGACGGCATGGGCCAACGCCTCACCGCCAGTGGCGGCATCGAGTTGGTCGATGTGCAGGTCTGGCCCGAGGAAGTCCAGCCCCGTGCCCACCAGCAGGCCGCCGGCCGTCATTGCTCGGCCCTGCGCCAATTGCACCTGGCGGCCTGCGCGGTCGGGGTGGTGCGCAACATCCGCGAAGATGCCGTGCAGTACGTGCGGCGCAGCGCCCGGGCGGCCATGCACAGCCCGGCGCAGGAGGCCCGCGACGACCTGTTCGTGCAACAGGTGGTGGGCGAGATCGCCGCCACTGCCTATGCCACCGATGCGCTGATCGGCCAGACTGCCCGCCAGCTCGACCGTGGCTCGCAGGCGTTGCTCAGCGGCGACCCGCAACTCGAACAGATATTGATCGACGGCGCCTTGGCCAACTCGCAGATGCAGGTGATCGTCGCCAAGTTGGCCTTGCGCGCCGCAGAAGTCTTGTACGAAGTTGGCGGTGGTTCGGCGACTTCACGTAAACACAACTTCGATCGGCATTGGCGCAATATTCGCACGCTGCTCAATCATAATCCGCTGCTGCATAAAGCGCGGGTGGTCGGTGATTACTATATCAATCAGAACGTGACCCACTTGCAGGAGGGGTTGGTCTTCTAGTTGCTATTCGATCAGGCTGGATCAACTTGCATCTGCGCCTGTCCGGTTCGCGTACGCCCCACCCGGTAACGCTTTACATCACACTTATTTGATCTTGGCCAGGCACGACCACCACGCCAGCAATCTATTGTTTTGCAGGTAGTCGCATGAATGCGTTGCTCCGCAGTTCCCGCTCGAACCTCGGCAAGATGGTCTCGATCGGCCTCGTTTCCTTGTATGGCCACGGCGCGCTGGCCGATGAATCGAACAGCCCTCGGCCAGCTGGCCAGCCGGCCGATGCCCTGGAGACCGTGGTGGTCACCGGTACCCGCGCCGAGAAGCGCACCGTCGCGCAGAGCCTGGCCCCCATCGATGTGATCAGCGCCGACGACCTGGCGCGCAGCGGCAAACAGAACCTGCGCGACGCACTGGCTGCGCAGGTGCCGTCCTACACCAATGACGCAGGCTTCACCGGGGCCACCGGGATCGCCGTCAAGTCGGCGACGTTGCGTGGCCTGGGCGGCAATGCGGTGCTGGTGCTGGTCAACGGCAAGCGTCGGCACAATACCGCACAGATCTTCCACCAGGCTTCGAGCACGGCCAACGGCCAGTCCCCAGTCGACCTCGACCTGATCCCCGTGGCCGCGGTCGACCACATCGAGGTATTGCGTGATGGCGCGGCGGCGCAGTACGGCTCCGACGCCATCGCCGGGGTCATCAACGTCATTCTCAAACGCAACGCCAGCGGCGGGCAGGCCAGTGCGTTGTACGGCCAGTTCGGCCAGCGCGAGGGCAGCAAGGGCAACTTCGGCGCCACCGGGCAAACCTCGATCAACCAAGGCTTCGAACTGCCCAACGAAGGGTTCTTCAACCTCAGTGCCGACATCAAGATCCAGGAAACCAGCAACGCCGCCGGCGCCGTGCCCGACCGCACCCGGATCTACCCCGGGGACGACCCGCGCGAGTACGGCAAGAGCCGTTACCGGCAGATCATGGGCCAGCCGCGGGTGCAGACCTACAACGCCTCCTACAACATGGAGCTGCCGCTCAACGAGGCGCTGGACTTTTACTCGTTCTCGACTTTCAGCCACCGCGACTCCACGGGTTTTGGCACTTTCCGCACGGCGGTATCGGCGCAGAACATCCCGGAGATCTACGCCGACGGCTTCCAGCCCAAGTTCCGCTCCGTGGAGGACGACTTCCAGGGCGTGTTCGGCCTCAAGGGCGACGACCTGCTCGGCTGGGGGTGGGACGCCTCGACCAGTTGGGGGCGCAACGACCTGAGCCTGCACAACGACGACTCGCTCAATGCCTCGTTCGGCCCGGACAGCCCGACCGATTTCGACAACGGCCAGGCGATCTTCAGCCAGTGGACCAACAACTTCGACGTCAATCGGGCGTTCGATACCGGGTTGTTCAAGGATCCGCTGCATGTCGGCGCGGGCCTTGAATACCGTACCGACACCTACCAGATCCGCGCCGGCGAGTACGCGTCCTACGCCGACGGTGGCTATATCTATCCCGAGGGCTCGCCCAATGCCGGTAAGCGCCCCAACGCCGGCTCGGCCGGCTGGGGCGGCTTCAGCCCCGCCGCCGCGGGTAGCTGGGAACGCAGCAATACGGCGGCCTACGTCGACCTCACGCAGAAATTCACCGACGCCTGGGAAGTGAGCGTGGCCGGGCGCTTCGAGCACTACAGCGATGTCGGCGACACAGCCAGCGGCAAGCTCTCGACTCGTTACCAACTGACCCCGACCCTGGCCGTGCGCGGCACCATCAACAACGGTTTCCGTGCGCCCTCGCTGCAACAGCAGCACTTTTCGTCGAGCACTTCGGCCTGGGGCACCAGCCCGATCACCGGCGAGTTGCAGCAGCAGGTCACCAACTATGCCGCGCCGGGCTCCGCCGCTGCCACAGCGTTGGGCTCGAAGAAGCTCAAACCCGAGAAGTCGCGCAATTACAGTGTGGGCTTCGTCGCAACGCCGGCGAGCAACCTCGATGTGACGGTGGATTTCTACCAGATCGACATCAAGGACCGCATTCTGCAGACCAGCTCGCTCAGTGGCCTCAACGACCCGAATATCGCCGCTATCCTCGCCGCCGCCGGCCTGGATACCAACCAGAGCGTGGTCTATTACGGCAACCTGGCCGACACCCGCACCCGTGGAATCGACCTGGTGGCCGACTACCGCGCCGAGTACGGCCCATGGGGGCGTGGCAAGTGGACCCTGACCAGCACCCAGCAGCTGCACGAGATCCGCGATATCAAGGAGCCCGATTCGCTGGCCGGCACTGGCGTGCAAGTGCTGGGGCGCGACAAGCAGGGCAACCTGGAAAGCGCCGTCCCGAAGAACAAGACGTCGTTGCAGCACACCTGGTTCATCCATGACTTCGAAGTCACCCTCAAGGAAACCCGTTACTCGTCGGTCACCGGCAAGAGCCAGTACAACGCCAACCGCGACGAGAAGATCAAGCCGGCCTTCATCACCGACCTGGACGTCGGCTACAACGTCAGCGACCAGCTCAAGGTCTCGGTGGGCGGCCTGAACATCTTCAACGAACGCCCCGAGCAGCTCTCCGCGCAGGCCAAGCTGTACTACCTGTTCCCGGTCGACAACCCGGCCTACAGCTGGTACTCGCCGTATGGCGTGGACGGTGGCTACTACTACGCACGGCTGGACTACTTCTGGTGAGTCCAGCGCCTCGGCACCTTTCCCGAACCCCGCAAGGAGGGCAAACGACCATGGCCCAGCCACACCCGCAACCTGCATTCGCGCGCAGCCAGTTCCCCACGCCGCGCGACTACCCGGACAGCCCGCTCAGTCAGGCGCTGCGCCAGCCGTTGATGCTGGGGTTGTTCCTCAACATGCAGGACATCCGCCTGAGCGACTACCCGACCTCCAATACCTGGACGTTCGATTACAACCTGGGCATCGTCCAGCAGGCCGAGGCACTGGGTTTCGACCTGGCGTTCAGCCGCACCCAGTGGCTGCCCAAGGGGGGCTACGATGGCGAGGCCTCGCTGGACTCGTTCATCGCCCTTGGCGCCATGGCTGCGGCCACCCAGCGCATGCTGCTGATCTCCACCATCCATGTGCTGTACGGCCCGCTGCACCCGTTGCACCTGGCCAAGTACGGCGCCACCCTGGACCACATCGCCAAGGGTCGCTGGGGAATCAACATCGTCACCGGGCACCGGCCGGTCGAACACGAGATGTTCGGCAGGCCGCAGATCGAGCACGACCAACGTTACCAGCTGGCTGGCGAGTTGTTCGATGTGCTCAACACATTGTGGACGCACCCGGAAAACTTCAGCTACGAAGGCAAGCATGGCTGGAAGATCAAGGACGGCTACATCACGCCCAAGCCGCTGTACGGGCGACCGGTGCTGGTCACCGCTACAGGCTCGGGGGCCGGCATCGACTTTGCGGCGCAGCACTCGGATCTGGTGTTCGTCACCAACTCTTCCGGCTCGGGTATCACCGAGGTGCTGGAGGATCTGCCGGCGCATGTGGCAAGGGTCAAGGCCCGCGCCGCTGAATACGGGCGCGAGGTGAAGGTGATCATCAATCCGGTCGTGGTCAGCCGCGACAGCGAAGCCGAAACCCGTGCTTATCTCGAGGGCATCACCGGCAACAAAGTAACCAGCACCTTCGGTACGCACACCGCCTATGCCAGCGATGCCCATGCCTGGCGCGAGCGTGGCGGCACGCGAAACACCGGCCTGGGCCTGGGCGGCAATATCGAGATCGTCGGCACGCCTGACCAGGTGGTCGAGCAATTGGCAGCGCTCAAGGCCGCAGGCATCGATGGGGTGCAGCTCAACTTCCATGACTTTGCCAAGGACCTGACCCACTTCGGCGAACAGATCCTGCCGCGGCTCAAGGCTGCCGGGCTGCGCTTGTGATGGGGCGCCGACGGGGAGAGCCTCGATGAACGCCGTGGTGCCATTGAACGACATCCGCCAGCCGTTGCTCAGCGTCGACGGCCTGCGCGTGCGCTATGGCCAGCACGCGGCCGTGAAGGGCGTGAGCTTCAGCCTGGCACGAGGAGAGACGCTGGCACTGGTCGGTGAGTCCGGATGTGGCAAGTCGACCACGGCCATGGCCATCCTGCGCTTGCTCGGTGGGCGAACGGCGCTGGAAGGGCGGGTGGATTTCGAAGGCCGGAACCTCGCCGAACTCACCGATGGGCAGATGCGCGAACTGCGCGGCAACCGCATCGCCATGGTGTTCCAGGACCCAATGACTTCGCTCAACCCGGTATTGAGCATCGGCCAGCAGATCGTCGAGGTGTTGCGCCGGCATCGCCGCTTCGGCAAGCAAGCCGCACGTGACGAGGCATTGAAACTATTGCAGCGAGTGCGTATCCCGAACGCCGAGCAACGCCTGGACGACTACCCGCACAATCTTTCCGGCGGCCAGCGGCAGCGGGTGATGATCGCCATCGCGCTGGCCTGCAGGCCGGCGCTGCTGATCGCCGACGAACCCACCACGGCGCTCGACGTGACCGTGCAGGCGCACATCCTGCAACTGCTGCGCGAACTCAGCCAGGAATACGCCATGGGCCTGTTGCTGATCACCCACGACCTCGGGGTGGTGGGGCAATGGGCCGATCGGGTGGCGGTGATGCACGATGGACGCATCGTCGAGACCGACAGCGCCGAGCGCATCTTCACCGCGCCGCGGCATCCCTATACCCAGGGTTTGCTGGGCGCTTCGTTGCGCCTGGATGCCGACCGCCACTACTTGCAGCAAGGGCTGCCGGAAATCCGTGTCAGTCGGGAGCAGGGGCAGGCGACGCGCTTCGAGTTACATCGTCCTGAATACCAGGGTTCCACGCCCACCCCGGTATTGGCCGGCAACGCGGTGCTGGAGGTGCGTGGATTGGTCACCGAGTACCGGCAGCGCCAGGGTAAGGTGGCAGCGGTCAACGAGGTATCGTTCGTCATCCGCCCTGGCGAGACACTGGGCCTGGTGGGCGAGTCCGGTTGCGGCAAGTCGACCTTGAGCAAGACCATTCTCGGCCTGATCGCCAGCAGCCACGGCGAGGTGCTGCTGGACGGTCAGCGGGTAACCGGCCTCAGCGACCGCCAGTGGCGCGCGCATCGGCCAGTGGTGCAGATGGTGTTCCAGGACCCTTACGGTTCGCTCAACCCGCGGCACAGCGTATACAGCATTCTCGACGGCGTGCTGCGCCAGCATGGCGAGCGCTCGGCGCAGGCACGCAGCGCACGGATTCTCGACACCCTGCAGCGGGTCGGCCTGCCGGCCGAGGCGGCGTGGAAGTACCCCCACGAGTTCTCCGGCGGTCAGCGCCAGCGTATCGGCATCGCCCGGGCACTGATCCTGCGGCCCAAACTGGTGATTCTCGACGAGGCGGTGTCGTCGCTCGACGTGTCGGTGCGGGCACAGATCCTCAACCTGCTGGCCGAACTCAAGCACGATTTCAACCTGTCCTACCTGTTCATCTCCCATGACCTGGCGGTGGTCAAGTACATGGCCGATCGTGTGCTGGTGATGCACGACGGTCGCATCGTCGAGGAGGGCGGCTGCGATATCTGGCAGCACGCATCCCACGCCTATACCCGCACGTTGATCGGCGCCGTGCCGGTACCGCGCTTCAGCCACGAGGCGGTGCCTGCGCAGGGCTTTCCCTATATCGATCCGACCTGGCATTCGTTGCCGGTGACGGTCCTGTTATCGCGTTTCGCCGTCTAGATTTTCCTGGACGCTTTCAATCGACAAGGAGCAAGCATGAGCACGCTGCAATATCGCAATCTGGGTCGCCACGGCATCAAGGTCTCGCCGATTACCCTGGGCACCATGATGTTCGGCGGTCAAACGTCGGACGAGGTCGCCCAGCGCATCGTCGACAAGGCCTTCGAGCAGGGCGTCAACTTCATCGACACCGCCAACGGCTACAACGGAGGCGCCTCCGAAGAGGTGGTCGGACGCCTGATCGCCGCGCGGCGCAACCAGTGGGTGCTGGCGACCAAGTTCGTCAATCCCAATCCGGGGGCGCAGGGGCCCAACGACCAGGGCGCTTCGCGGCATAACGTGATCCAGTCGGTCGATGCCAGCCTCAAGCGCCTGAACACCGACTACATCGACCTGTTCTACCTGCACCGCGAGGATCACACCACACCGGTCGAGGAGACGTTGCGGGCGTTGGGCGACCTGATCCGCGCAGGCAAGATCCGCAGTTACGGCCTGTCCAACCACCGCGCCTGGAAGCTCGCCGAGTTCAGCCGCACGGCCGACCTGCTGGGCATCGAGCGGCCGAGTGCCAGCCAGCCGCTGTACAACCTGGCCAACCGCCAGATCGAGAACGAGCACCTGCCAGCCGCCGATTACTACGGGATTGGCGTGGTGTCCTACAGCCCCCTGGCCCGAGGCGTGCTCACCGGTAAATATGCGCCGGACCAGCCGCCTGCCGAGGGCACCCGTGCCGGGCGCAACGACAAGCGCCTGGCGCAGACCGAATGGCGCCCCGAGTCGCTGGACCTGGCCCAGCGCGTGCGCGCGCATGCCGAGGCCCGCGGCATCACGCCGGGGCAGTTCGCATTGGCCTGGGTGCTGAACAACCGTTTGATCACCTCGGCGATTGCCGGGCCGCGTACTGAGGCGCAGTGGGATGACTACATTCCGGCGTTGAATTATGCGTTCACTGCCGAGGACGAGGCGTTCATCGATGACCTGGTGGTGACCGGGCATTCGTCGACGCCGGGGTACAACGACCCGAGCCATCCGTTCCATGGGCGGCAGTCGCGGGTTTGAGGGAAGGGCGTGAGGTGTTCGCCTGGGATTGATGGTGGCGCATCAATCGAGCGCCGCCCGCGCGGCGCATCGCGACGCAAGGCCGCTCCCACATCTGTTTCGGGCCAATCATGTCTGGTAGGCCATGGTTGCCGGCCTGGTGGGCCCGGCGCGATATCTGTGTTGCCGCAGGGCGCACCCCCGATATTCAGTGGTGCGCCAAAGGCGAGCAACCATGGCCTGACAGACATAGGCACGTTGCAACAAATGTAGGAGCGGCCTTGCGCCGCGATGCGCCGCGCGGGCGGCGCTCGATTTCAGCGGCCCTGCAGATCCCAAGCGAACCACTCGCTGTTTGCCAAAACCACAAAAAAATCCAACCCAAACACGTTCGTACCCGGAGACCCACGATGTCCCACGCCTCCCACGTAACGCCCAGCGCCGCGCTCGACACCCTGTGGTACACCCGCTGCCCGGTGCCCACCACATCAGGCATCGCCCAGCATAAGCGCTGGCTGCAAGACGCCTTCGCCGCCCAGGGCATCACCCTCGACTCCATCCGTGCCTCCGGTGACCGTGCGGTGCGCGAATCGCATTTTCGCCACAGCCTGCCGGGCAGCTTCCGCGAAGGCGGTAACGTGCCGCCGATCTGGGCGCGTGCCAAAGGCCAGGACACGGTGGTGGTGGCGATCACCTGGGTCGACGAAGAACAGTGGGTGCTGGTGCGCGCCGACGACGACATCAAGACCGTCGCCGACTTGCCTGGGCGGCGCCTGGGGCTGGTGCGCAAGAGGGCGGGCGAGCTCGTCGATGTCGGCCGCGCCGAAGCGCTCCGAGGGTTGCTGACAGCATTGCAGATCGGCGGTGTATCACGCGAGGCGGTAACCTGGGTCGACATCGAGGCGCCGGAGTGGGAACTCAAGGAAGCCGGCGCGGGCCAGCAGGATCATCACGCCTTGCCTACCCAGGCGCTGCTCGATGGCACGGTGGACGCAATCTTCATCAAGGGCGCCGGCGTGGCCAAGGCATTGGCGCACGGCTTGCGGCCCATCATCAACCTCAACGAACAGACCGACCCGTTGCTGCGCCTGAGCGCCGGGTCACCGCGCCCGGTCACTGTCGACCGGCAGACCCTGGTGCGCGCGCCCGAGCTGGTGGCGCGCTACCTGGCGGTGTTGCTCAAGACTGCCCAGTGGGCGGCGCAGAACCCTGGGCCGGTGGTGGCGGCAGTCGCGGCGGAAACCGGGGTGCCAGCCGACGACGTACGTCTGGCGTTTGGCCCGAGGTTGCATCTGGCATTCGAGCCACAGCTGACGCCTGTGTACCTTGAAGGGCTGCGGCGGCAGAAGGCGTTTCTGCTGGCCGAAGGGTTTCTTGAACAGGACTTCGATTTCGACAGCTGGGTCGATCCGGGGCCTTTGGCAGCGGCGGCGGCGTTGGTCGGGCAGATTGCGTTCGAGTCTTGATCGCATCGAACCCTTCGCGGGCAAGCCCGCTCCCACAGGTACAGCAGCGTCCTTGAAGGTGTGGGAGCGGGCTTGCCCGCGAAGGGGATGCACAATTTTGTGCCGTTCAAATAATTTGCATATTAGCTTAGTCCTAAAATCAATTTCATTAATCTAATCATGCCCGTTAGAGTGGCTCGCCTGTCCAGCATGTTTTCAGGAGTACAGGATGTCAGTGCGTAGCCGTCTTTCGATTTTTCTCATTGCCTCATTGGTCGCGGTCCAAGGGATCGCCGCCGAACGCCTGACCCTGCGCATCGGCGACCAGAAGGGCAACATGCGCGCCCAACTGGAGGCCGCAGGTGCCCTGCGCGATCTGCCCTACGACATTCACTGGGCCGAGTTCCCAGCTGCCGCTCCGCTGGCCGAGGCGCTCAACGCCGGGGCGATCGACGCTGGCATCATCGGCGATGCGCCGCTGTTGTTCGTGCTGGCTTCGGGGGCGCCGGTCAAGGCCATTGCCGTGGACAAGTCCGATCCCTACGGCACTGCCGTGCTGGTGCGACCGGACGCGGCGTTCAAGAGCGCTGCCGACCTCAAGGGCAAGCGCATCGCCACCGGGCGCGGCTCGATCGGCCATCACGTGGCGCTGAAGGCGCTGGATCAGGTCGGGCTGAGCGAGAAGGACGTCGAGTTCCGCTTTCTCGGCCCGGTCGATGCCAAGATCGCCCTGGCCAATGGTTCGGTCGATGCCTGGGCGACCTGGGAGCCCTACACCGCGTTGGCCGAGCTGAGCGGGCAGGGCCGTGTGTTGGTCAACGGTCGCGGCCTTTCCAGTGGCAACAGCTTCCTTGCCGCCACCGACAAGGCCCTCGACGAGCCTGCCCGGCGCGCCGCGCTGCAGGATTACCTGGCACGCCTGGCTGGCGCGCAGGTCTGGGCCTACCAGCACCTGGACAGCTATTCCAAGACCCTGGCCACCATCATCGGTTTCCCCGAAGACGCCGCGCACCTGCAGTTCGAACGCCGTCAGCTGCATTGGCAGGCAATCGACAGCAAGACCGTGGGCGAGCAACAGGAAACCGCCGATTTCTATCACGCCCATGGCTTGATGAATCAACGCCTCGACGTGGCGCCGACCTTCGCCACCGGCTTCACCGTGCCCAGCGCCGATGCGCTGGCAGCCCAACACTGATTCGGAGCGATCTCGATGCCCCCTTTCAAACACCTGCGTCACCTGGCCTTGGGCTTGCTGATCGGTGGCCTGCTGCCGTCGTTGGCCAGCGCCGAGCAAACCCTGCGCATCGGCTACCAGAAATCCTCGACCCTGCTGACCCTGCTCAAGGCCAGGGGCACGTTGGAGCAACGCCTGCAGGCCGAAGGCATTCGCGTCAGTTGGCATGAGTTTCCCAGCGGCTTGCCGCTGCTCGAAGCGCTGAACCTGGGCAATGTCGACCTGTCGGCTGATGTGGCCGACACGGTCCCGGTGTTCACCCAGGCCGCCGGGGCGAAGCTTACCTATTTCGCCCGCGAGGCGCCGTCGCCATCGGCCCAGGCGATCCTGGTGCCAGCCGATTCGCCCCTGAAGACGCTTGCCGATCTCAAGGGCAAGCGCGTCGCGGTGACCAAGGCAGCCGGCAGCCACTACCTGTTGATCCAGGCGCTGGCCAAGGCAGGGCTGAGCTTCAAGGACATCACCCCGGCCTACCTGATCCCCGCCGATGGGCGTGCAGCTTTCGAGAACCACAAGGTCGATGCCTGGGTGACCTGGGACCCCTACGTGGCCAGCGCCCAGCGCCAGCAGAACGCACGCATTCTGGCCGATGGCCAGGGCCTGGCCAGCTACCAGCGTTACTATCTGGCTGGCAGCGACTACGCCAAGGCCCATCCCGAGGTGCTCGAGCAGGTCTACCAGGCCCTGCGCGAGGTCGGCACGTGGACCAAGGCCAATCCTGAGGGGGCGGCGCGGGTGCTTGGCCCGCTGTGGGGCAACCTCGACAGCGCCACGGTGCAGCAAGCCAACGCGCGGCGCAGCTATGACGTGCAACCGGTGAAGCTGGACAACCTGGGCGAGCAGCAGCAAATCGCAGATGCGTTCTACCGCGAAGGCTTGTTGCCCAAGCCGGTGGATGCCAGGGCGGTCACGGTGTTCGAGCCGCACGCAGGGCAGTGAACCGGGCTCACTTGAAGAACTGGCTGGGGGTGATACCGAACTGGCGCTTGAACATGCTGGCGAACGCACTCGGGCTGTCGTAGCCGAGTGTGCCGGCCACATCGATGATGCGCTCGCCCAGTGCGATCCGTTCCAATGCCTGCATCAGTCGCGCCTGCTGGCGCCACTGGCCGAAGGTCATGCCGGTTTCCTTGCGGAACAGGCGCTGGATGGTCTTCTCGTCCACCCCCAGGCGCTCGCCCCAGTCGGCCACCGTCGAGGCGTCGTCGGGCGAGGACTGCAAGGTCGCGCAGATCATCTGCAGGCGCTTGTCGCCGGGGTGCAGCAGCTTCAGCGGCAAGGTCGGCAACACGCAGATCTCGTCGAGGATCAGGCGCATGATCCTGCCCGCGCGCGAATCGGCGGCAAAGGGTCCGGTCAGGGCCACCGAGGCCTTGATCAGCTCGCTCAGCAACGGCGAAATGCCAATGGCCTTGCTCTGCAGCGGCAGGTCGCTGGCGGCATCGGGGCGTACGAACACGCTGCGCATCTTCACATCGCCCACGCAGCGTATGGCGTGCACCTGGCCGCAGGGCATCCAGATCCCGCGGCTCGGTGGCACGGTCCAGCGCTCGCAGGCCGACTCGACGATCATCAGGCCGTTGATGGCATAGATCAGCTGGTGCTTGGCATGTGCGTGGGGGGCGATGTACCAGCTCGGTGGGTAGTCGGTCGCCCGGCTGCCTACCTCCCAGGGTGACTCGTCCACTTCTGCGAGAAAGTCCTGCTGAGATCTGACCATGTTGCCCTCACGCGCCCCGGGATGCTGCGCGGCCATGTTAGCAGCAGCGGCTCGGGCGTGCCTTGGAGCGGGTCATCGGCAGCAACGCCGTGGCCAGCCCCAGCAGCGGCAGGAACGAAATCACCTGGTACACCCAGACGATGCCGTGCTGATCGGCCAGCTCGCCGAGCCCGGCAGCGCCGATGCCGCTGATGCCGAACATCAGTCCGAACATCACCCCGGAAACCATGCCCACCCGGCCCGGCACGGCTTCTTGGGCATACACCACCAGCGCGGCGAAGGCAGAGGACATCACCAGGCCGATGGCCACCGCCAGTACCGCCGTCCATGCCAGGTTGGCGTATGGCAAGGCCAGGGCGAACGGCGCCACGCCGAGGAACGACACCCAGATCACCGCCTTGCGGCCAATGCGGTCGCCCACCGGGCCGCCGGCGAAGGTACCCAGGGCCACGGCGGCGAGGAACACGAACAGGTACAGCTGGCTCTGCTGCACGCTCAGGCCGAAGCGTTCGATCAGGTAGAAGGTGAAGTAGTTGGTGAACGAGGCGATGTAGACGAACTTGGCGAACATCAGCAGGGCAATGACGCCGACAGCACGCCACATCGCGCCTTTGCCAAGGCCTGGTGCCTGCTGGCCCGCCAGGCTCTTGAGCTGGGTCTGGCCGTGGCGCACGGTCCAGCCGGTGACCCGCAGCAACACGCACACCGCAAGCCCGGCCGCCAGCATGAACCAGGCGATGGCTGGCTGGCCGTGGGGGATGACGATGGCGGCGGTCAGCAGCGGGCCGATCGCCGAGCCGGTATTGCCGCCCACCTGGAACGTCGACTGGGCAGTGCCGAAGCGCCCGCCCGAGGCCATGCGCGCCACCCGCGACGCTTCCGGGTGGAAGGTCGCCGAGCCAACCCCGACCACCGCAGCCGCCAGCAGAAGCATTTCATAGCTGCCGGCGAAGGCCAGCAGGGCGATGCCGACTAGCGTTACCAGCATGCCGGACGGCAGCAGGAAGGGCAGCGGACGTTTATCGGTGTACATGCCTACCCAGGGCTGCAGCAGCGAGGCGGTCACCTGGTAGACCAGGGCGATCCAGCCGATCTGCGCGAAGCTCAGCGAGAAGTCGCTCTTGAGCATGGGGTAGATCGACGGCAGCACGGCCTGGATGAGGTCGTTGAGCAGATGGGCGAAGGCGGCGGCGCCGACGATGCGCACCACGAAGCCCTGGGGCTGGTCGTCGTGCGCCGTCGCTGCGGCCAGAGTGGCGGAAGGCGTCGTCATGGGTGTTTTCTTCTTTCGAGTGGGAACAAGGCATTGCCCAGGGAGGGTATCGATTGGGCGGTTTGCCTGTCTCACGCCGAACAGGCACCCACTAGCGCGAATCGGACATTATCGAGCAGCGATCACAATCCCAGTTCGCTGAGACCCGGATGCTCGTCCGGACGACGGCCGAGGGGCCAGTGGAACTTGCGCTCGGTCTCCAGGATCGGGTGTTCGTTGATACTCGAATGGCGGTGCTGCATCAGGCCGTCCTCGGCGAACTCCCAGTTCTCGTTGCCGTAGGCCCGGAACCATTGGCCGCTGTCATCGTGGTACTCATAGGCGTAGCGCACGGCGATGCGGTTGCCGGTGAAGGCCCACAGTTCCTTGATCAGGCGGTATTCCAGTTCGTGGTTCCACTTGCGGGTCAGGAAGGCCTGCACCTGGTCCCGACCACGGAGAAACTCCACGCGGTTGCGCCAAACGGTGTCGACGGTATAGGCAAGCGCGACCTTGGCCGGGTCGCGGCTGTTCCAGCCATCCTCGGCTAGGCGGACTTTTTCGATGGCGCTTTCGTGGGTGAACGGCGGCAGGGGTGGGCGGGACATCGCGGCTTCCTCGTGCTTGGGTGCGGATACCAAGCGTAGTACGCCTACGGTACGTGGAGAATATCCGGCATGCGCACATCATAATTGCGCCGGGCGAAACAGCCGGCCTCAGCGCACCTGGGCGGCCTGGTCGAGGTTGTCCAGCATCAGCTCGAAGAAGGGGTTGGAGGTCGCGCGCGAAAAGCTTCCGGCGTCGAGGATCAGCGCCCCGCGTTCGCCGCGCATGCTCAAGGTGCCCAGGTTGACGCCGTAGTTTTCCGCTTGGCTGGGCTGTTGACCGTAGAGCGCGTCGTCGAGCGGGAAGGGCAGGGCGACATGTGACAGCGAGAACAGCCCCGCCGGGTAGCTGGCGTCGAGCAGGTGCTCCTCGGCGTTGGTGGAGCCCGCCGCGTAGTGCAATGACCTCAGTCGCGCATCGCCTGGGCCGCGCGTGGCCACCAGGGTGCGCCCGTAGCCGCGCGCCGGCGCTGCGAACAGGCGGTCACGCAGGGCCGCCACCGTCGGGCGCAGCATTTCGTCGATATCCAGTGACGTGTTGGTGTCGAAGATGACCAGTTCGCTGCCGTTGGCTGGCAGGCGATCATAGAGCTCGGTCTGGATCGCCGCCGTGCTCACCGTGCCGTCGACCAGTGATTGATAGGTGATGATCGGTGCCAGTGCCTGCAAGCCTTCTGGGTTTTTGCTGGCATCGAGCAACTGCTGGCGCACCGCTTCGGTCAGCTCGTAGGACTGGCGCGCCGCATTGACCGGGAACGAGTTGTACTTGAACGGGTTGAACTCTGGCAGCACGCTCAGCCAGGCCGCCTTGGCGAACGCCGGGAACAACGCTGGGAGGCCGGCGATGCCGGCAAAGCGGGCAAAGCGGCTGACGCCGATCATCGGTGAGATCAGCACCAGATGGTCGGGCCGGGCCAGGTCGGGCGTGGCCAGCGCATCCAGGGCGTACTTGACCGCCAGCGCGCCGCCATTGGAAAAGCCGACCAGGTACAGCGGCTTGCCCGGTGCCTGGCGGGTGGCCTCGCGCACCGCCAGGCGGGTGGCCGCCATCCAGTCCTCCCAGTGCGCGGCGGTGAGGCCGGCGGGGACGCTGCCATGCCCAGGCAGGCGGATGGCGACGACCACGTAGCCCTTGGCCTGGAAATGGCTGGCCAGGTGGCGCAGGCTGTAGGGCGAGTCGGTCAGGCCGTGCAGCAGCACCACGGCGCCCTTGGGCGGCTGGGATGGCTCGGCGATGTACGAGCGGTTCCAGTCACGGGTGAGGTTGCCGGGGTACACACGGCTGTTGGCATCGAAACGGTTGAACGCTGAGGATCGCTCTGTGGCCAGGTGCTCGCGCATCTCCCGGTGCAGTGCTCGAAAGAGCTTTGCCTCGGCATTCACATAGTCTGCCCAGTCGCTGCGGTCGAGGGTTTCGGCATCTAGCTCTTCGGGCACGTAGGTGTGCCAGGGTTCCAGGCGAAAGTCGGCGATCGCGGTGATGCGAAAGCCGAACAGGGCGATCGATAACAGGGCCAGCACCAGCACTACCAATGAAACCATCAGCCGCCGCATCGGCATCCTTCCTCCTTGGAAACAGCAGGCTCGCCCGCCGCAATGGCAGGGGTTGGCGTTTTGCCTTGGGGGCGACTAGTGTCTGTGCATCGTCCCCGCGAGGCTTTGAGCATGAGGTGGTTGTCGTCAGTCGCAGGGATCGGCCTGCTGGTAGCAAGTCTGGTTGCAACTGCGGCCGATAGCGAGCGCGAAGGTGATTATTGGTACATCCAGACCAGCGTCTGGACCAAGCACTGGACCCATGATCCGGACCACAACAACCATCAGGAACTGGTCGGCATCGAGCGGGTTTACACCGACGGCGTGTTGTGGGGCGCGGCGACCTTCAAGAACTCCTTCTACCAGCGCTCTTACTATGCCTATCTTGGCAAGGTCTGGGAACATCCGGATTACCCACTGTACGTCAAGCTCAGTGCCGGGTTGATCGAGGGCTACAAGGGCGAATACGACGACAAGATTCCGCTGAACCGCTTTGGCGTCGCCCCGGTGATCATTCCTTCGCTGGGAGCCCATTGGGGGCCGGTGGGCGCGGAATTCGTGATCCTCGGGGCAGCGGCGGGCATGGTCAACGTCGGGCTGCGCTTCTAGCGATCAGTCCCATTGCGGGGCGAGGCCATCGGGGCTGACTTCGCGGCCATTGCGTTCGAGCCTGGCGATACGCGCCATGTCTTCGGCATCCAGGCGCAGGTCGCGGGCGAGCAGGTTGCTGGCCAGGTTCTCACGCTTGGTCGACGACGGAATCACCGCGTAACCCAGTTGCAGGGCCCAGGCCAGGGCTACCTGGGCGACCGTTGCCTTGTGCTTGGCGGCGATCTCGGCCAGCACCGGGTCCTTGAGTACCTTGCCGTAGGCCAGGGTCATGTACGAGGTGACGGTGATGCCTTGGGCCTTCAGGAACTCTGCCAGCTTGGTGTTCTGCAGGTAAGGGCTGAGCTCGATCTGGTTGGTGGCGATCTCGCCCTTGCCGACGACCTCGATGGCTTGTCGGGTCAGCTCGATATTGAAATTGGAAACGCCGATCTGGCGGGTCAGGCCTTGCTTCTTGGCCTCGGCCAGGGCGGTCATGTACTCGCGCAGTTCGACACCGTTGCCAGGTGCCGGCCAGTGGATGAGCAGCAGGTCGACGTGGTCGGTGCGCAGTTTTTTGAGGCTCTCGCGCAGGCTGGTGATGAGTTTGGTTTCGGCGTAGTTGTCGACCCAGATCTTGGTGGTGATGAACAGCTCGTTGCGCGGCACGCCGCTTTCGGCAATCGCCTGGCCAACGTCGGCTTCGTTCTTGTAGATCTGCGCGGTGTCGATGGCCCGGTAGCCCAGCTCCAGGCCGGTCTTGACCGAATCGATGACGGCCTGGCCGCAAAGGCGGAAGGTGCCGAGGCCGAAGGAAGGAATGCTCATGGCGCTGCTCCTGCTGAATGTTGAATGAACCGGTAGAGCCTAGTCGCTCCAGAGCCGGTTGATGTTCGAGTGGGGAACAGTGTGCGGGTTTCGATGGGATTGATTAAGGCGGGGTAGGGCCAAGGTCATTTGACCTGAAGGCAAGAGTGCCCAGGGATTGATGAAGCAAGTTTGCAGAAACGAAACGACCCGCCAATAGGCGGGCCGTTGGTGAAGCAGCGACGATCAGCGGCGGCGGAACAGCGGCAGCGGCTCGTCGGTGGCGGCCTGGTAGGTCACCGAGAAGTCCTTCAGGCCCTGCAGCGCGTCTTCCGGGTCCTTGTCGGCACGGATGGCGAAGGCGTCGAAACCGCAACGGGCCAGGTAGAACAGCTGGTCGCGCAGTACGTCGCCAATGGCGCGCAGCTCGCCCTTGAACTTGTAGCGGTCACGCAGCAGGCGCGCATTGGAGTAGTTGCGCCCGTCGGTGAAGGCCGGGAAGTTCAGTGCGATGACCTGGAAGTGCTCGACGTCGTCACCGATTTCCTCGGCTTGCTCGTCGCTGTCCAGCCACACGCCCAGGCCGCCGTCGCGGGCCTTGAGCACGTGGGCGTGGTCGCGCCACATCTGCAGCGGAACGATGTAGTCGTCGCAGTTGGTCAGCTCGTCGAACGAGGTTTCCTTGGGCAGCAGGTGCCAGGTTTCGTCGACGATCTGGTTGTTCTTAATGATTCGCTGCATAGACGCGCTCCTTGAAGGGGTCGATGCCGATACGCTGGTAGGTGTCGATGAAGCGCTCTTCCTCGGTGCGCTGTTCGACGTACACGTTGATCAGCTTCTCGATCACGTCGGCCATTTGCTCCTGTGCGAACGATGGGCCGAGGATCTTGCCCAGGCTCGCGTCGCGCGCGGCGTTGCCACCCAGGGAAACCTGGTAGAACTCCTCGCCCTTCTTGTCCACCCCGAGGATGCCGATATGGCCGACGTGGTGGTGACCACAGGCGTTCATGCAGCCGGAGATGTTCAGGTCGATCTCGCCGATGTCGAACAGGTAGTCCAGGTCGTCGAAACGGCGCTGGATGGATTCGGCGATCGGGATCGACTTGGCGTTGGCCAGCGAGCAGTAGTCGCCACCTGGGCAGCAGATGATGTCGGTCAGCAGGCCGATGTTCGGCGTGGCGAAGCCGCTTTCGCGCAGTTCCAGCCAGAGCGCGTGCAGCTGACGCTGCTCGACGTCGGCGAGAATGATGTTCTGCTCGTGGGAGGTGCGCAGGAAGCCGAAGCTGTAGCGTTCGGCGAGGTCCGCCACGGCGTCCAATTGCTTGTCGGTCAGGTCGCCAGGGGCGACGCCGGTGGGCTTGAGCGACAGGGTCACGGCCACGTAGCCGGGGCGCTTGTGGGCGCGGGTGTTGCGCGAGCGCCAGCGGGCGAAACCTGGGTTCTCGGCATCCTGGGCGGCGTAGTCGACGTTATCGAGGGCCAGGTAGTCCGGGTCGACGAAGTGACGCGAGACGCGCTGCACTTCTTCTTCGGTCAGGGTGGTGTTGCCGCCACGCAGGTGGACCATTTCGGCCTCCACCTTCTCGGCGAACACTTCAGGCGTCAGTGCCTTGACCAGGATCTTGATCCGCGCCTTGTACTTGTTGTCACGGCGGCCGTAACGGTTGTACACGCGCAGGATGGCGTCGAGGTAGCTGATCAGGTCCTGCCATGGCAGGAATTCGTTGATGAACGAACCGACCACCGGGGTACGACCCAGGCCACCGCCGACCAACACGCGGAAGCCCAGCTCGCCGGCGGCATTGCGTACCGGCTCGAGGCCAATGTCATGCACTTCGATGGCGGCGCGGTCTTCCTTCGAGCCGTTGATCGCAATCTTGAACTTGCGCGGCAGGTAGGCGAATTCCGGGTGGAAGGTGGTCCACTGGCGAACGATCTCGCACCACGGGCGCGGGTCGATGATCTCGTCTGCGGCAACCCCGGCGAACTGGTCGGTGGTGGTGTTGCGCAGGCAGTTGCCGCTGGTCTGGATCGCGTGCATCTGCACGGTGGCCAGCTCGGCGAGGATGTCCGGGATATCTTCCAGGGCCGGCCAGTTGAACTGCACGTTCTGGCGGGTGGAGATGTGGGCATAGCCCTTGTCGTAGTCGCGGGCGATCTTGGCCAGTGTGCGAACCTGGCGTGCGTTCAGTTGGCCATAAGGCACGGCGACGCGCAGCATCGGGGCGAAACGTTGGATATAGAGGCCGTTCTGCAGGCGCAGAGGGCGGAATTCTTCTTCGCTCAGCTCACCGGCCAGGTAGCGGCGGGTCTGATCACGGAACTGCTTGACGCGGTCCTCGATGATCCGCTGATCGTACTCGTCGTATACGTACATAAAAGTCCTGTCTCAGGCTGCATGCAGCTATTCGCGCGCACGGCCGCGCACTCCGGTTCGGAGCCGGCGAACGATAGCAGGTTGTGTTTATGCGCTAAAGTGATGTTTTTGCATATGAAAAGAACCAAAAGAACTAAGTGAGACTAACTGCCATTTGTAGCGTTCGTCGGCGATCGAAGACCCTGCTTGAGGGAAGGGCATTGCTCGTCTTTACTGGGGGTTGAAGTGCATTTCCCATAACACTACAAGAGGCAATGCAATGGGCAACTCAACCAAGGTCCGCAAAGCTGACAGCAGCGTCGATGCCTGGGCGATCCTGTGCCTGATCGTTCTGGTGGTGGTCACTGCCGTGTATTGGGTCAGCCACCAGTAGCCTTAATCCTGCCACCGTGATGTGCCTGTACCGCCGCAGCTCAGCGAGCGGTCAGGTGCACGGCCAGTTGTACCAGGCCGATCAGCACCAGAATGAACACCAGCGTGAACACGACACCGAACACGATGAAATGGCTCGCCTTGCCATGGGTGAAGTCGCGCGTGCGATTCTTGCCGCTTTGTACGCCGAACGCGGCGGCGAGGACGCTGTGCAACATCTGCCAGAAGGTCGGTGGCTTGCCTTGGCTGGAATCGTCCATGGTGGCTCCTGAGGTAATCAGAGGCAATCAAGGACAGTGTAGGCCCATTCGCCGGCAAACCGGCTCCAACAGATCGGTGGAGAACCTGCAGGAGCCGGCCTGCCGGCGAAGCGGTCTCAGCTCTCGTAACCCAGGTTCGGCGCCAACCAGCGCTCGCTCACGCTAACCTCCTGGCCTTTACGCGCGCTGTAGCCTTCGATCTGGTCCTTGTCGACCTTGCCCACGGCAAAGTATTGCGCCTGTGGATGGGCGAAGTACCAGCCACTGACCGCCGCCGCCGGGAACATCGCGAAGTGTTCGGTGAGGAACACCCCGCTCGGCCCGGTTTCGCCGATGGCGCTGCCGTCGAGCAGGCGGAACAGGGTCTCCTTCTCGGTGTGATCGGGGCAGGCCGGGTAGCCCGGGGCAGGGCGGATGCCGCTGTACTGCTCCTTGATCAACGCCTCGTTGTCCAGATGCTCGTCCTTGGCATAGCCCCAGTGCTCTTTACGCACCTGCTCGTGCAGCCACTCGGCGCAGGCTTCGGCCAGGCGGTCGGCGAGGGCCTTGACCATGATCGAGCTGTAGTCGTCGCCCTTGTCCTGGTAGGCCTTGGCCACTTCCTCGGCACCGATGCCGGCAGTGGTGATGAAGCCGCCCACGTAGTCGGTGACGCCGCTGGATTTCGGTGCGACGAAGTCGGCCAGCGACAGGTTAGGCTTGCCGTCAGGCTTGATGGTCTGTTGGCGCAGGTGGTGCAGGGTGGCCAAAGGCTGGCCGTCGGCGCCGTAAACCTCGATATCGTCATCGGCCACCTGGTTGGCCGGCCAGAAGCCGAATACCGCGCGGGCGCTGATGAGCTTCTCGTCGATCAACTTGTCGAGCATCTCGCGGGCATCTTTATACAGCGCCGTGGCCGCTTCACCGACCACTTCATCGGTGAGGATGCGCGGGAACTTGCCGGCAAGGTCCCAGGAAATGAAGAACGGGGTCCAGTCGATGTACTCGGCCAGGGTGCGCAGGTCGATGTCTTCCAGCACCTTGACGCCGGTGAAGGAGGGCACCGCTGGCTGGTAGCCGGCCCAGTCGTACTTGGGCTTGGCCGCCACCGCCTGGGCGTAGCTCAGGCGCTCGGTGCGGGCACTGCGGTTGGCGGTGCGCTCGCGGACCTCGACGTAGTCCTGGCGGGTCTTCTCGACGAAGCCCGGCTTGAGTTCCTTGGACAGCAACTGGGTGGCCACGCCGACTGCACGCGAAGCATCGGTGACATAGACCACCGCGTCATTGCTGTACTTGGGCTCGATCTTCACCGCGGTGTGCGCCTTGGAGGTGGTGGCGCCACCGATCATCAGCGGCAGGTTGAAGCCCTGGCGCTGCATTTCCCGGGCGACGTGGACCATCTCGTCGAGAGACGGAGTGATCAAGCCGGACAGGCCGATGATGTCGCATTCTTCGTCGCGGGCGGTCTGCAGGATCTTCTCCGCCGGCACCATCACGCCGAGGTCGACGATGTCGTAGCCGTTGCAGCCGAGCACCACGCCGACGATGTTCTTGCCGATGTCGTGCACGTCACCCTTGACCGTGGCCATGAGGATCTTGCCCTTGGCCTCGGGCTTGTCGCCTTTCTCGGCTTCGATGAACGGGATCAGGTGGGCCACGGCCTGCTTCATCACGCGGGCCGACTTGACCACCTGGGGCAGGAACATCTTGCCCGCGCCGAACAGGTCGCCGACCACGTTCATGCCGTTCATCAGCGGCCCCTCGATGACCTCGATGGGGCGTGCGCACCGCTGGCGGCACTCTTCGGTGTCTTCGACGATGAACGCCGTGATGCCCTTGACCAGGGCGTGCTCCAGGCGTTTTTCAACCGGCAGCGAACGCCACTCTTCGTTTTCGACTTCCTTGGTTGCACCGCCGCCTTTGTAGTCGTCGGCAATCGCCAGCAGGGCATCGGTGCCGTGCGGGGTGCGGTTGAGCACCACGTCCTCGACCTTCTCGCGCAGGGCGGCCGGGATCTCGTCGTAGATCTCCAGCTGGCCGGCGTTGACGATACCCATGGTCAGGCCGTTCTGGATGGCGTGGTAGAGGAATACCGAGTGGATCGCCTCGCGTACCGGGTTGTTGCCACGGAACGAGAACGACACGTTGGACACCCCGCCCGAGCTCAGGGCATGCGGCAGGTGGTCACGGATGTAGGCACAGGCCTCGATGAAATCGACGGCGTAGTTGTTGTGCTCCTCGATGCCGGTGGCGACGGCGAAGATGTTCGGGTCGAAGATGATGTCTTCAGGCGGGAAGCCCACCTCGTTGACCAGGATGTCGTAGCTGCGCTGGCAGATTTCCTTCTTGCGCGCGGCGGTGTCGGCCTGGCCGACCTCGTCGAAGGCCATCACCACCACGGCGGCGCCATAGCGCTTGCACAGGCGGGCATGGTGCTTGAACTGCTCGACGCCTTCCTTCATGGAGATCGAGTTGACGATGCCCTTGCCCTGGATGCACTTGAGGCCCGCTTCGATCACTTCCCACTTGGAGGAGTCGATCATGATCGGCACGCGGGAGATGTCCGGCTCACCGGCGATCAGGTTGAGGAAGCGGACCATGGCGGCCTGGGAGTCGAGCATCCCTTCGTCCATGTTGATGTCGATCACCTGGGCGCCGGCCTCGACCTGCTGCAGGGCGACTTCCAGGGCTTCGGTGTAGTTCTCCTCACGGATCAGCCGGGCGAACTTGGCGGAGCCGGTGATGTTGGTGCGCTCGCCGACGTTGACGAACAGCGATTGGCGATCGATGGTGAACGGCTCGAGGCCCGACAGGCGGCAGGCCTTGGGAATCTCGGGGATTTCTCGTGACTTGTACTTGGCTACCGCTTCGGCGATGGCCTGGATGTGGCCCGGGGTGGTCCCGCAGCAACCGCCGATGATGTTGAGGAAGCCGCTGGCCGCGAACTCCTCGACCACCGTGGCCATTTCCGCCGGGGTCTCGTCGTATTCACCGAAGGCGTTCGGCAGGCCGGCGTTGGGGTGGGCCGAGACGTGGGTGTCGGCCTTGGTCGCCAGCTCTTCGAGGTAGGGGCGCAGGTCCTTGGCGCCGAGGGCGCAGTTCAGACCCACGGAAATCGGCTTGGCGTGGCGCACCGAGTTCCAGAACGCTTCGGTGGTCTGGCCCGACAGGGTGCGGCCGGAGGCGTCGGTGATGGTGCCGGAGATCATGATCGGCAGCTCGATGCCATCGTCCTCGAACACCTGCTGCACGGCGAAGATGGCCGCCTTGGCATTGAGGGTGTCAAAGATGGTCTCGATCAGCAGCAGGTCGGCGCCGCCCTCGATCAGGCCGCGAGTGGCCTCGATGTAGTTTTCCACCAGTTCGTCGAAGGTGACGTTGCGGTAGCCGGGGTCGTTGACGTCCGGAGAAATCGAGCAGGTACGGCTGGTAGGGCCGAGCACGCCGGCGACGAAGCGTGGCTTGTCGGGGGTCTCCAGGGTCTTGGCATCGGCCACCTGGCGGGCGATGCGCGCACCTTCGACGTTAAGCTCGTAGACCAGCGACTCCATGCCATAGTCGGCCTGGGAAATCTGCGTGGCGTTGAAGGTGTTGGTTTCGAGGATGTCGGCGCCAGCGTCCAGGTAGGCCTTTTCGATGGCCGCGATGACATCGGGGCGGCTCAGCAGGAGCAGGTCGTTGTTGCCTTTCACATCGCTTGGCCAATCGGCAAAGCGCGTGCCACGATAGTCGTGTTCCTCCAGCCGGTAGCTTTGGATCATAGTACCCATGCCGCCGTCGAGGATCAGGATGCGCTCCTTGAGTGCGTTCTGGAGTGCTTGGAGACGAGCGCTGCGGTCGGACATAAGAACTACCTGGTCGGGCAAATATCAGAAGGTGCGGAATCATAACAAAGCTGCGCGGATTTTAGGCGCATCGGCCATTTCCATGAATTATGCTCATGTTGGCAAACACGCACACAAGGACGACCAGGCACACCGTGATGGCTTTCAAGAACCAGGACTTTCGGCACATGTTGCATCGTTGTTTTCTTGCCTGGGCGAGCGCATGCGCGCTGTTCATGAGCGGCATGGCGGGTGCGCAAGCCCCCCAGTCGAGCCCGGCAATCTCCTATACCCGCGACATCCAACCGATCTTCACCGAGAAATGCGTCGCTTGCCACGCCTGCAACGACGCCGCCTGCCAGCTCAAGCTGGAAAGCCCGGAAGGCGCCGTGCGCGGCGCCAGCAAGGTGCCGGTGTACCAGGGCGAGCGGAGCAAGGCGGTGCCCACCACGCGCCTGTTCTACGACGCCCAGACCGAGGAGCAATGGCGGGCCAAGGGCTTCTATTCGGTGCTCGACAACCAGGGCAGCCAGGCTGCGCTGATGGCGCGCATGCTCGAACTGGGGCACAAGACGCCGATCACCCCCAACGCCAAGTTGCCCGATGACATCGTCCTGGGCCTTGCGCGCAACAACATGTGCCCCATGCCCCATGAGTTCGACGCCTATGCCGGCGCACATCCCAAGGAAGGCATGCCGCTGGCGGTGACAGGCCTCACCGACAAGGAGTACCAGACCATGCAGCGCTGGCTGGCGGCGGGTGCGCCGGTCGAATACCAGCCGGTCCAGCCGAGCGCGGCGGAAGCCAGGCAGATCGGCGAGTGGGAAGAACTGCTCAACCGCCCAGGTTCGACCGAAGCGCTGGTGGGCCGGTGGCTGTACGAGCACCTGTTCCTGGCGCACATCTATTTCGTCGGCGGCGAGCAGGGCCACTTCTTCCAGTGGGTGCGCTCGCGCACGCCGAGCGGCAAGCCGGTCGACATCATCGCCACGCGCCGCCCCAACGACCCGCCCGGCACCGATTTTTACTACCGGCTGATTCCGGTGCAGGGCGTGATCGTGCACAAGACCCACATCACCTACCCGATGGGGCCGCAGAAGCTCAAGCGGGTCAAGCAGCTGTTCTACGCCGGCGATTGGCACGCCACCGCGCTGCCGGGCTATGGGCCGCGGCACCGGGCCAACCCGTTCGAGACGTTCGAGGCGATCCCGGCGGTGGCGCGCTACCAGTTCATGCTCGATAACGCCGAGTACTTCGTGCGCACCTTCATTCGCGGCCCGGTGTGCCGCGGGCAGATCGCCACGGACGTGATCCGCGACAACTTCTGGGCGCTGTTCCAGGAACCGGCGTTCGACCGCTACATCACCGACGCCAAGTACCGCGGCGAGGCCACGCCGCTGCTGGCCATGCCGGGGCAGATCGACGACGTGGGCAGCGTGCTGACCCTGTGGCACGCCTACCGTGACAAGCGCAACGAGTACGAGAAACTGCGTCGCGAGGCCTATGCCGAGATGCCGGCGCCGGGTTGGTCGACCCTGTGGGCCGGCAATGACAACGCCCTGCTGACCATCTTCCGGCATTTCGACAGCGCCTCGGTGACCAAGGGTCTGATCGGCGATGTGCCGTTGACCCTGTGGCTGTTCGACTATCCGCTGTTCGAGCGTACCTACTACCAACTGGCGGTGAATTTCGACGTGTATGGCAACGTCTCGCATCAATTGCAGACGCGCTTGTACTTCGACCTGATCCGCAACGGCGCCGAGGTCAATTTCCTGCGCCTGATGCCGGCTGACAAACGCGGCGCGATCCTCAGCGACTGGTACCAGAACGGCGGCAAGGTGAAGATGTGGCTCGACTACGAGGACATCGACAGCGACACGCCAAGTGGCCTGAAACTGGACAAGGAACATCCCAAGCGCGATTTCGGCCTGAAGCTGCTGCAGCGCACCACGAGCATCAACGCCTCGCCTGATCCGATCAACCGCTGCACGGGCGCCTACTGCTCGCGGCCCGGTCTGAGCGAGGAGTTCCGTAATGCCGAACAGTCGTTGAGCCGCCTGGTGTCGCGTCCAGCGGCCGGGTTGAAGGTGATCGGCCAATTGCCCGAGGCCACCATGCTGCGCATCGAAGGGCAGGGCGGTCAGCGCCAGGTCTACAGCCTGCTGCACAACCGCGCGCACAGCAACGTCGCCTTCCTTCTCGGCGAGGCGCGCCGCTACCAGCCAGGGCTCGATACCTTGACGCTGTACCCGGGCGTGCTCAGCAGCTACCCGAACTTCATCTTCAACGTGCCCACCGCCGATGTGCCGGAGTTCGTCGAGGACCTGGAGTACGCCGGTGACGACGCCGAGCGCTTCGAGCGCATCGTCATGCGCTGGGGGATTCGCCGCAGCCATCCGCAGTTCTGGCGGTATTTCCATGACCTCAATAGCTACATCAAGGAGACCCAGCCGGTAGAGGCCGGTGTGCTGGACATGAACCGCTACGAGAACCTCTGATCGGTTTGGCTGATCTTTTCGTAAGCACTGCGGTCCGAAACGCTAGGTGGCCCCTGGAAGGCAACATTGTCCAGGGGCCTCAATGCACCGGCAATCGCAGGGTATTCCATGCTGTATTCGCTTCAGGCACTGCGGGCGTTCGCCGCCTGGGTGGTGGTCTGCCACCACTTCATGCAGATCTTCTTCGACTTCCACGCCACCGGCCCCATCGGCCAACTGTTCAGCGACCGAGGCGCCGTGGGCGTCGACATCTTCTTCGTCATCAGCGGCCTGGTGATCTATCTGTCGACCCGTGACAAAGACATCGAGCCGCGCCAGTTCCTGCTCAACCGCGCCCTGCGTATCGTGCCCGCCTATTGGTTCTATACCCTGGTGATGGCGGCGTTGATCCTGGCGTTCAGCCGCTGGATGCCGCACCAGGTGTACGACGGCCAGCACCTGCTGCTGTCGTTGTTGTTCATCCCGGCGGAAAACCCCGGCGGCTATGGTTTGTACCCCACGCTCAACGTCGGCTGGACGCTCAACTTCGAGATGTTCTTCTACCTGTTGTTCGGCCTGGCGTTCCTGGTTCGCCAACGTCACCACCTGCTGCTGGTCACGGCGGCATTGCTGCTGGCCAGCGAAGTGCTTGGCCGAATGGGTGTGCTCAGCCACTTCTACAACAACGGCATCATCTACGAGTTCCTGCTCGGTATCGGCCTGGGCGTGCTGTATAGGCGCGGGCTGGTGCGTGAAGGGCGAGTGTTGCCGCTGCTGGTATTGGCGGCGGCAGGTTATGCCATCTACCACCTGGACGCCTCCGTGCGGCTGCTGCACTGGGGAGTGCCCAGCGCGTTGATCGTGCTGGCGTTCCTGTCGCTCGAACCTTGGTTCAGTGGCAACCGGGTGCTCAAGGCGCTGGGCGACTGCTCGTACTCGGTGTACCTGATCCACGTGCTGGTGCTGTACGCGGGCTGGTTCGCCAGCCAGCGGCTGGGCCTGAACCCGTACCTGGTGTTCGCCTTGTGCGTGCCGTCCATTGGACTAATGTCCTGGGTCAGCTACCAGTGGCTCGAACGCGGGTTGTACCGGCGGATGCAGGCCTGGCTGGCGCGGCCACGGGAGCAAACCGGGGATTACGTGCTTTCCCGAGTCAAATACTAGGACTTTGTTCGATGGCCGTGTTGGCGTACACTTGGCGGCAAGTCTGTGAGGAACCTACATGAGCGCTATAACCATTACTGACGCCGCCCATGATTACCTGGCCGATCTGCTCTCCAAGCAGAACACGCCTGGCATCGGCATCCGTGTCTTCATCACCCAGCCGGGCACCCAGTACGCCGAGACCTGCATCGCCTATTGCAAGCCCGGCGAAGAAAAGCCCGACGACACCGCCGTGGGCCTGAAAAGCTTCACCGCCTACATCGACGCGGTCAGCGAGCCGTTCCTCGAGGACGCGCTGGTCGACTACGCCACCGACCGCATGGGCGGCCAGTTGACCATCAAGGCGCCGAACGCCAAGGTGCCGATGGTCAACGAAGACAGCCCGATCAACGAGCGTATCAACTACTACCTGCAAACCGAGATCAACCCGGGCCTGGCCAGCCACGGCGGCCAGGTGAGCCTGGTGGACGTGGTCGACGACGGCATCGCGGTGCTGCAGTTCGGGGGAGGGTGCCAAGGCTGCGGTCAGGCCGACGTGACGCTCAAGGACGGCATCGAGCGCACCTTGCTCGAGCGTATCCCAGAGCTCAAGGGCGTGCGTGACGTGACCGACCATACCCAGAAAGAAAACGCCTACTACTAAGGCGAAGCGCCCGGTTGCGGAGGAGGGCGGCCTTGTGCGCCGCCTCCTAGCAACAAAGTGTTACGGATTCAATCCCTGCGACAACAAGCCGCAGCCCGTAAACAAAGGGCTGCAGGCCATCTGCCCCAAGGTCGGGTAGCTGCCCTTGGGGTGTCATGCCAGAATGCCCCGGTTTTTCGGCCGGCCCGTCCCGAGGGTCGGCACCTTCCCTGTAAAGGATGGTTCCATGAATGATCTGTTTACCCGGCGCGCAGTTGTCGCCGGGATGGGCGTTCTCGGGCTTGGCTTGCTGGCGGGCTGCAGCCCGGCGCGTGGGCTCGAGTTCAAGTACGGCAAGAACATGAGCAACGAGATCCTCGGGCGCAAGTTCCGCCTCAAGGATACCCAGGGCAACGAGCGCACCCTGTCGAGCTTCTACGGCTCGATGCCGATGATCTTCTTCGGTTTCACCCAGTGTCCGGCGGTCTGTCCGACCACGCTGGCGCGTGCGGTGCAGATCAAGAATCTGCTCAGGGGTCGTGACCGCGATCTGTTCCAGGTGGTGTTCATCACCCTGGACCCGGAACGCGATACGCCCGAGGTGCTCGACGCCTATCTCAAGGCCTTCGACCCGTCGTTCACCGCCCTGACCGGCACCCCGGAGGAAATCGCCGAGGTGGCCAAGGAATTCAAGGTGTTCTACGAGAAGGTGCCGGCTGGCGACACCTATACCATTTCTCACTCATCCACCAGCTACGTCTACGATACACGTGGCACGCTGCGCCTGAGCCTGGGCCACTCCCTGAACGCCAAGGAATGCGCTGAAGACCTGGTCACCCTGATGGAGATTTGCTAATGGCTGTTTCACTGCAACCGATCAAGCGCGGCCTGGCCGCCATCGCCTTGCTGGGCATGGCGCTGCCAGCCCTGGCCCAGACCACCGTGAGCGAAGCCTGGGTGCGCGCCACCGTGGCGCACCAGCCGTCCACCGGCGCGTTCATGACCCTCACCGCCAGTAGCGACAGCAAGCTGGTGAGCGTCGCCTCGCCGGTGGCCAAGACCGTGCAGGTGCACGAGATGACCATGAACGGCGATGTCATGGGCATGCGCGAGGTGAAGGCCGTCGAGCTGCCTGCCGGCAAGGCGGTGAGCCTTGACCCCAACGGGCTGCACGTGATGCTGACGGGCCTGAACCAGCAGGTCAAGGAAGGCGACAAGGTACCGCTGACCCTGACCATCGAAGATGCCAAGGGTGGCAAGGAAACCCTGGACGTGCAGGCCGAGGTACGCCCGCTCAACGCTGAGGCTGGCGCCGGTCACGACCACATGCACATGAACCACTGATGTACGAGGGGCCGCGCAATGCGGCCCCTTTCGTTATGTGCCTCAGCTGCGAAAGCGCGGCAGCGGCCGATCCAGGGTCAGCGACGTCAGTGTCTTGCGGACCTGGGCTTCGTCGGCCTCGATGGCCTTGAGGCTGGCGCGGATCTTGCCGGCCGCGGGCACGTCGCCCTGCCGGTCGATCCAATCGGCGATCTCCTTGCAGGCACTGCTCAGGCAGGCCTGACGCTGGCTCATCAGCGACAGGAGGGTGGTGATCTCTTTTTCGGACATGGCAGGAACCTCCGTTCAGCCATCTCAGTGTAGCAGCGGTAAACGCGCACGCCTGCGGCATGCTGTCGCCCTGGCTAGCCCTGCAGGCAGGCGCTGCGGTAAGCCCCTGGAGTGACGCCGTAGGCCTGCTTGAACTGGCGGCTGAGGTGGCTCTGGTCGGTGAAACCCAAGGTACAGGCGACGTCGCAGGCAGCCAGGCCGCTGCGCAGGAATTCCCTCGCCCGCGCCAGGCGTCGCTGCTTTAGCCAAGCGTGGGGCGGCAGGCCGGTGGCCTGGCGAAACACCCGGGCAAAGTGGAAGGGCGACAGGTTCACCGCTGCCGCCAACGTCTCCAGCGAAGGCGGATCGGCAAGCCGGCTTTCCAACAGCTCACGGGCACGGGCCACGGCCAAGGGTTCGTTGCCGGGAGTGGCGGGTTCGGCGCAATGTCCGTGGCGCTGCACCAGGGCCAGCACTGCCTGGCGCCAGGCTGTTTGCTGCTCCAGGGCGCTGGCTGCAGATTCGGACAATCTGTGCAGGTGGCTGAAGGCGCCTGCCAAGGCCGGATCATGAATCACGCTGGCCTTGAAGTGGGGCATGCCATGGCGGCCCAGCTCCAGTTCGTCGAGTACGCCGCTGACCCTGGCCTGCTCCGGGTAGAGGCCACGGTAGCGCCAACCGGCTTCGTGGGCCGTGGCACCGGTGTGCAGTTCATCGGGGTTGATCAGTACCATGCTGCCTTGCGGGGCCAGGTGCTCGCTGCCGCGGTGCCAGAAGCGCTGGGCGCCGGACTCGATCACGGTGAACACGTAACCTTCGTGCACGTGTGGGGCAAAGCGCTGCTGGTAGTAGCGCGCGTGCAGCATCTCGACATCGCCCAGCGCGGGCGCTTGCCAAAGGTGGGTCTGTTCGCGCAGGGGCCGGCTCATGCCAGCCAACTGCGCAGCAGGAAGAAGATCAACATGCTCAGCAGCATGCTCAGCAATACGCTGCGGGTCAACAGTACCAGCGCCACGGCTGCCACTGCACCCAATAGATAGGGGTTGAGCGGGCTCAGGTCCAGTTGATGGTCGGGCAGGAAGATGATCGGGCCACAGATTGCCGTGAGCATGCCCGGCACGGCAAAACCCAGGAACTGCCGCGCATTGGAGCTCAGGCGCAGCGGTAGACGCGGCTCGAGGAAGGCATAGCGGTTGAGGAATACCACCGCGCCCATGGCGAAGATCAGCAGCCAGGTCATTGGCGAACCCCCGAGAATTTTTGGCAGATGAAGCCTGCGCTCATACCCAGCAGACCGGCGGCTACCAGGGCGGTTTCCCAGTGCCAGTGGCTGAACAGCACCGAGCAGAACAGCGACACCGCCACGCACACTACGGTGGCCAGGTTGCGCACCAACGGCGCGATCAGCGCCACGAAGGTGGCGACGATGGAGAAGTCCAGACCTAGCTGATCCAGGTGCGGGATGCTCTTGCCGAGGACGATGCCGGCAAAGGTGAACAGGTTCCAGGCCACGTAGAAGGTCAGGCCCACGCCCAGGGCGTACCAGCGGTTGAACTGCTGCTGGTCGTGCTGGCTGGCCAGGGCGAAAAATTCGTCGGTCAGCAGAAAGCCCAGGCCCAGGCGCCAGCGCAGCGGCTGTTTGGACAGCAGGGGACGCATGGACAGGCCGTAGAGCAGATGCTGGGAGGTCAGTAGCAGGGTGGTCAGCAGGATCGACACCAGGTTGGCGCCGCCCTTGAGCATGCCGATGGCCACCAGTTGCGCCGCGCCGGCGAAGACGATGGCCGAGAGGCCCTGGCCCTCCCACGCGCTGAGGTTGGCCTCTATGGCCATGGAACCGGCAAGCAGGCCCCAGGGCGCAACGGCGAGCGAGAGTGGCAGGATGGCAATGGCGCCACGCAGATAGGCGTGGCGGGCGATAGGGGCATGGCTGGTCATGATGGCGACGACAGGGTATGGATGGCTTGGACTGCCAGCATGCCAGAGCGATTACCAGGTGGCTTGTACGATCTTGCTCAGTCCGTCGGCGCCCAGGCCTCAGCGGTAGCTGGTAAGCCGTTGCTGGGCTGCCGCGCAGCCGTTGATGTCCACGGCCTTCTGCAGCAGTGTCTGGCGTTGCGACGGATCGAGATCGCCGAGCAGGCGGTAGACCTCGGCCTGGTAGTCGCGTTGGCGCCCCCACTGCATCTCCAGCCCCTGTGGCTGGCTGCGGCTGCAGGCCAGGCGCGTGGCCGGTTGCGGATAGTAGGGCGCGTACAGCGTGGCCATGCTCGGCACCGCCTCGAGGTCGCTGCGATAGGCCGGGCTGGCATTGTAGGGGGGACACCAGGTGGCGATGGCCGTGGCAGGTGGTGCGAAGCCCTGCTTCAGGCTCGACTCCAGCAGCGGGCAGGCGGCATCGGGAATTTGCGCGGCAGGCAGGTAGGTCATGTAGTACAGCGCCAACCGGTACTGCGCCACTGGGTGGCCCAGGGCCACGGATTTCTTCAACAGCGCTACGGCGGTGGGCAGGGTACGGGCCATGGCCTGACCCTGACGGGTGAGTTCCGGGTCGGCGTCGACTGCGGTACGCAGTGGGCTTGGCGTGTCGTCCTGAGCGTCGGCCTGTTCGAGTAACGGCAGCGCCTGGCGGTACAGCAGGTCGGCATGGGGGTCTATGTGCACTTCCACTGCATGGGCACTGAAAGGGGCCAGGGTCAGCAGAAACGAACCGATGAGACGGATACGGCTCACAGGCAAGCCTCGTGCAACCCAGGGGCACGGCAGGCAGCCAGCTGCGGATGGACGGTTTCGATGTTCATGGCAGGTACCCGTTGGTCTCAGGCAAAACAAGACGACGGCGTATTCTAGCCATGGGAGGGGGCAGGCTGAAAGGCTTATGCAACATTGTCAGACGAGCTTGATCGGTGTCACCTTGCGTTGGGCGTGTTTTTCCTGGGCCAGGCCGAGCTTGGCGGTGATCACCTTGGCCAAAGCGTTGTTGCCCAGATCGTTCAGGTGCAGGCGGTCGATGAACAGGTCGGCACCGAACACTGGCGAGCTGCTGAGCATGCTGTTCATGTCGTAGCAGGGGACAGGGTCAGCCTGTTGCTTGATGCGGCGGAAGAAAGCCGAATGCAGTTGGCTGTCGAAGACGCCATCGAGCAGGCGGTCGAAATTGGCTGGTTGGCGTTCCAGGGCTTCGAGCGCTGCTTGCTCACCGGCCGGCAGGGTATCGCGGCACCACGGCAGCAGGGGCTGCAGAATGAAGGTCAGGCTGGTATGGCTGCCCGCCAATAGGCGGTCCCATTGCAGGAGGGTGCGGCCGATGCTGTCGGCGGCGCGGGTCAGGCGCTTGTTCGGTGCCGACAGCGACCATGTTATCGGTGGCGGTACCGGATGGGGTGCCAGGGCTTGCATCCAGCGGCGCCAGAATGGTTTTCGCCGTTGCCCGTCGCCCCCCGTGACGCCCTCGCTGAAGGCGTTGAGAAAATCTTGGTAGGCTGCAGCCTGCAGCGGTTCCTGGGCGCCGTCCAGCACTTCGCCGAGGGCCTCGTGGGCGAGGCTGTTAAGGCCGCTGAGCAGCACCACGTGGCCGATCTGGCCGAAACGGTGCTGGTGGCTGAGAAACAGCAGCAGTTCCTGGCTGGCGTTCAGCCCGCAACCGGCCAGGCTCAGCCAGACCTCTCCGGTCAGCATCGACAGGTGCGAGGCCACCGTGTGTTCGTCGCCACTGGCGCCGATGCCCAGTGCCGTGGAGCCGCCGACCAACAGGTTCACCCGCGGCGCGCCGCCGCGTTCTGCGGCGGAAAAGCGCTTGCCGGCGCAGTGGCTGTAGCGCAGGCCGAGGGCATCGGTGTTGATGGTGCCGGAGCGGTAACCGCTTTCGTGCACGTGCAACGTGTGGGGCGCGCGGCGGCGACCGAGCAGCAGGAAATGCTGGTAATCCTGTTGCAGGGGCGACGGGCTGCCGGGGACGTGCGGGGTGGTATCGGTCAGTCGCATGAGGCTCCGTTGTGGCGGGCGTGGCGTCGGCGCAAGGCCGTCAGCCCGCCAGCTCCTTGAGGTTGTAGGCCAGCCCACCCACGGCGATCAGCAACAGCGCGACCCCCGAGGCCAGGGAAATGAAGCGGTTGCTGCGCTGCGAGGCGATCTTGCCGATGGCGAAGATGTAGAGGCTGAGCACGGCAAAGTCGATGGCAACCCACAGCAGTGAAAGCACCACCATGCTCTTGCCGAACGACTCGGTGATCTGGATGAACTGCGGGAAGAAGGCAATGAAGAAAATGATGTCCTTGGGGTTGGAGATGCCCACCATGAAACCCTGCCACAGGCCGCCGCCGCGCACCGCTCGGGGGAGGGCGTCGGGGGCCTCGGCAACCGGTGTCTGCAGGGCATCTTTGAGGGTGCCGACGGCGATGTAGCCGATGAACAGGCAGCCCAGCAGGCTCATGCCGCTGAGCCAGGCCTTGTCGATGGCGGCGCTGGTCATGATGATCCAGGCCGCGGCGCCAATCAGCACCAGCGAGGCCCAGTTGGTGCCGACGGCGGTGAACATGGCCTTGCGCGATCCGGAGGCGGCGGCGGTGTTGACGATCAGGGCCACGACCGGGCCAGGGGTGGCGATCAGCAGCAGGACGGTCAGGGCGTAGGTAGCGGTCAGTGCGGTATTCACGGTCAGTTCTCGGTCACGGTATCGGTTGTCGCATGGGCGTGGAAGGGGCAGCGCGAGGGGTTGAGCGACCCCTGTTCCTGCAACTGGTACTGCTTCCATTCGTAGTTGCCTTCTTCGCCGAAAGCGCCCAGCGTGTCGGGCACCACGCCATCGTTGTAGTGGCGAACCCGGTCGCGGATGCGCGCACGGATGCGTTTGCCGCTTTCGGTCGCGGCATTGGCAACTTCGTCGAAGTTCTCCCTTGGGTTGATGACGAAGGTGATGTGCGGGCCCAGGTTGCGGCTTTTCATCTGCTGGTGGCCGGGGAAGTTCATGTTGATGAACAGCGGCATGCCGGCATAGCAGAACGACCAGTCGCTATCCTCGGGGTCGGTGGGCATGGCCTGCGGCCAGGGTTGTGGGTCGCGCGCGTGCACGCCGCGCAGTACCTTCCACGCCAGTGCCTGCTGCTGCGCCAGGGTGCTGTCGCCGGTTGTTTCGAGAAATACCACCAGCGGGCTGCCGATGCGCTGCTTGAGGGGGACAGGGATGACGAGGGCGACATAGTCGGACAAGCCCCGGGCGATATCGTCGGCCAGATGCTCGGCGCGGGCGAACAGGATGTGGCAGCTTTGCGAGGCGACCGCCTTGCGCCCGAAGAGGCAGGGAAAGTCGGGATTGGCGAGAATGCCGCGAAAGTGTTCTATGGTCTTGTACGTCCAGTGTTGGGTGTTCCGGACATGTTCAGAGGTGAGCTCTAGCGCGTCCAGGCGATAGCAATTTCCATAACCCGTAAACATGATTTCCCCAGGCGTTTTGTTAAGTGGGTGATCCAGTCACATGCAGGCAAGATGCTTGGTTATCTTTGTTATTTACCCGCATTTTCTGAAACACCCCCTAGGTTGTAAAACGCGTGGAACTATGACCTACTATTAGTCTCACTCATGCTTCGGGGGCATCATGTCGGAACGGATTCAGGCTTTGCATGCCTTGCGCGCCTTCGAGGTCGCGTCGCGCTACGGCTCGTTCACCCGTGCGGCGGAAGAGCTTGCGCTGACCCAGGGGGCGGTCAGCCACCACATCAAGACCCTCGAGTCGATGTTCGGTTGCGACCTGTTCGAGCGCCGTGGCCCCAAGCTGCGCCTGACCGACCACGGCCGCTTGCTGGCCCAGGAGCTGAAGGTCGGATTCAAGATCATCGAGAACGCCTGTGCATTGCTGCGCCAGGACCGCTACGCCTTGCGCCTGAAGGCGCCTTCGACCTTGACCGTGCGCTGGTTGCTACGGGCCCTGGACGGCTTCAAGAAACTTGACGACAACTGCAGTGTGCAGCTGTCCAGCGTTTGGATGGACATCGACTCGGTGGACTTCTACTCCGAGCCGTACGACTGCGCGATCCTGCTGGGCAACGGGCGGTTCGCTGCAGACGTCGAGAGCTTCAAGCTATTCGACGAGTGGCTGATACCGGTGTGCCATCCAGGCTACATGACCCAGGCTGCGCCCGAATTGGCCGACCTGCGCCACTGCGAATTCCTCCACCCCTCGCCGGACCGGCGTGACTGGCGGCGCTGGCTGGCGCGCATGGACGCGCTGGACATCAGCATCGACAAGGGCCAGGTGTTCGACACCCTCGACCAGGGCATTTCAGCGGCGCAGCAGGGTCTGGGCATCTCGGTGGTCGACCTGGCGCTGGCCAGCGCGGACCTCGCGGCAGGCAGCCTGGTCACGCCGTTCAAGCACGCGGTGGCGACTGGCGATGGGTATTACATGACCTGGCTCAAGTCCAGTCCCAAGGCGCGGCAAATGCTCAAGTTGCGTGACTACCTGGTCAGCCAGGTGCCGCCGCTGTCATACAAGGACATCAACTACCTGTATGACTGACCGGGCGATCGGCGAAAACCCGTTCGAGCATGAAATCGATGAACACCCGGAGTTTCGGCGGTACCTGGCGGCCCGAAGGCCATAGCAGATAGAAGCTGCCGCGCCGCTCGATGAACTCGTCGAGCACGCTGACCAGCGTGCCGGCGGTCAGCTCGCGGCGCACGGCGAAGTTGGGCAGGCAGGTGATGCCGCGGTTGTTGATGGCGAAGCAGATACGCGTCTCGACGTGGTTGCAGACCATCGAGATGGGGATGTCATAGGCCTGCTCGGGGTGGTCCTGGCGCAATGGCCAGGTTTCCAGTTTGCCATTGCTGGGAAACCGGTAGTGCAGGCAGGTGTGTCCGGCCAGATCACGCGGGTGCAGGGGTGTGCCGCGTTCTTCCAGGTAGGCGGGCGACGCCACCAGACAGTGCTGGAAGTGGCCGAGGAACTTGGCTTTGAGCCGCGAATCCTGGGGCTGGCCGCCGCGCATCACCACATCGAAGCCCTCACCGACGATATCGACCATGCGGTCGGTGAACTCCAGGTCCAGTTCGATTTGTGGGTACAGCGCCATGAAGTCTGCCAGCGCCGGCATCACCAGGCCGGTCACTTGGGGCAGGCTGATGCGCAAGCGCCCACTGGGCGTTTCGCTGGCCTGGGACAGCTCCTGCTCGGTGGCTTCGATCTCCGCCAGGATGCGCCGGCTGCGTTCGAGAAACAGCATGCCTTCGGCAGTCAGGGTGATGCTGCGCGTACTGCGGTGGAACAGGCGCACCCCCAGACGGCTTTCCAGCCGCGCCACACGCTTGCCAACGGCCGATGCGCTGATGCCCAGCGACTGGCCGGCGGCGACGAAGCTGCGGGTTTCGGCTACCCGGTTGAACACCACGAAGCCACTTAGGCTGTCCATGAAACGCTCCTGATTGCGGACTCCGATGTCCTGGGTGAGCGGAATACTACCCGTCTTTTTCCGCAATGCCTGCCCTTGCACACTGTTTCCCCATTCTTTTTCCAAGGCAAACACCATGTCCCAGACCTGCACTGCGTCGCTGTCCGATGCCAGCCCCGGCCGTCTGCCCCTGAGCGGCCTGCTGGCCCTGGCGATGACCGGCTTCATCGCCATTCTCAGTGAAACCTTGCCGGCGGGGCTGCTCGACCAGATCGCCGAGGGCATGCACATCAGCCAGGCCATGGCCGGGCAGTGGGTCACCGCCTATGCGCTGGGCTCGCTGCTGACGGCGATCCCCCTGGTAACCCTGACCCAGAGCTGGTTCCGTCGGCGAGCGCTATTGCTGGCGATCCTTGGCTTCGTCCTGTTCAATGGCTTGACCGCGCTTTCGTCGAACAACACCCTGACCCTGGCGCTGCGCTTTCTCACCGGCGCCGCGGCAGGCCTGGCCTGGGGCCTGATCGCCGGACATGCACGGCGCATGGTGCCGGTCGCCCTGCAAGGGCGGGCGATGGCCGTGGCCATGCTGGGTCAGCCGATTGCCCTGTCACTGGGGTTGCCGATCGCCACCTGGCTGGGTGCCGGATTGGGCTGGCGCGCCACCTTTGCCGTGGTCACGCTGGCGGCGTTACTGCTGGTGGCCTGGGTGCTGCGAGCGGTGCCCGACTATCCGGGCCATGCCGCCGATCGACGTCCTGCTGCGGGCCAGGTGCTACGCACGCCCGGTGTAGCGCGCGTGCTGCTGGTGATCCTGGCATGGATCCTTGGCCACAACATCCTCTACACCTACATCGTGCCCTTGCTGGCTGCCGCCGGCATGGCGACCCAGGTCGGCCCGGTACTGATGGTATTCGGCGTGGCAGCGCTGGCCGGAATCGGCCTGGTCGGGGTGCTGGTCGACCGCCACCTGCGGCCGCTGGTGCTGCTCAGCCTTGGCGCCTTTGCCCTGGCCGCGCTGGCGCTGGGGCAGGCGAGCGCCCTCTGGTTGTACCTCGGCGTGGCGCTGTGGGGCCTGACCTACGGCGGTGCGCCCACGCTGTTGCAGACAGCCTGCGCCGATGCGGCGGGTGAGGGCGGCGACGTGGCCCAGTCGATGTTGGTGACGGTGTGGAACAGCGCCATCGCCTTGGGAGGCATCATCGGCGGGCTCCTGCTTACCGGCGCTGGCGCCCCGGCCTTCGGGCCGGTGGTATTGGTGTTCATCGGCGCTGCCTGGGCGTTGGCCTGGACGGGCCGGCGGGCGGGCTTCAGCACAGGAGCGCGGTAACCTGGCGCTGCGCCATGGGGTAGAATCGTGTTTTTGCCCCCCGGGCGCTTCGAGGAATACCGCAGTGGAGTTGCAGCAGGGCTTTGTCCTGACCCGGCATTGGCACGACACGCCCCAAGGCACCTGCGTGGAATTCTGGCTCGCCACCGACCAGGGCCCGCGTCTGTTGCGGCTGGCGCCCCAGGAGTCGGTTGCCTTCGTGCCGCAGGCGCAGGGCGCGCATGCCCGGGTGTTGTTGAGCGATGAGGCCGGAGTCGAACTCAAGCCGCTGCGCCTGCGTGACTTCGAGCAGCGTCCGGTGGTGGGCCTGTACTGCCGCCAGCATCGCCAGTTGCTGCAACTGGAGCAACGCCTGCGCAGTGCCGGTATCGAGGTATTCGAAGCCGATATCCGCCCGCCGGAGCGCTACCTGATGGAGCGCTTCATCACCGCTCCCGTGTGTTTCACTGGGCGGGAGGATGCCCAAGGCGTGGTATGCGATGCCCAGCTCAAGCCTGCGCCGGGGTATCGCCCGCCCTTGCGCCTGGTGTCGTTGGACATCGAGACCAGCGAGCGTGGCGAACTCTACAGCATCGCCCTGGAAGGCTGCGGTCAACGCCAGGTGTACATGCTAGGCGACGCCGACGGCGACACTGCCGAGGTGGACTTCGACCTGCACTACTGCGCAGACCGCGCCGCGCTGCTCGAGTGCCTGATCCAATGGATGGCCCGCCACGACCCGGATGCGATCATCGGCTGGAACCTGATCCAGTTCGATCTGCGCATCCTCCACGAACATGCCCGGCAACTGGACATGCCGCTGGCGCTGGGGCGGGGCGGTGCGCCGATGACCCTGCGCAGCCACGCTAACCGCGGCCACGTGTTCGCCGATGCCCCCGGGCGCCTGCTCATCGACGGCATCGAGGCACTGCGTTCGGCGACTTGGAGCTTCCCTTCCTTCAGCCTGGAGAACGTCGCGCAGACCTTGCTGGGGGAGGGCAAGGCCATCGACACGCCGTACCAGCGCATGGACGAGATCAACCGTATGTTCGCCGAGGACAAGCCGGCCCTGGCGCGCTACAACCTCAAGGACTGCGAGCTGGTCACGCGGATCTTCAGCCATGCCCGGCTGCTCGACTTCCTTCTTGAAAGGGCCTCGGTCACCGGCCTGGCGGTGGACCGCAGCGGTGGCTCGGTCGCCGCGTTCTGCCATTTGTACATCCCGCACATGCACCGCTTGGGTTTCGTCGCGCCCAATCTCGGCAGTCGCCCGGACGAAGCCAGCCCCGGCGGCTTCGTCATGGACTCGCGCCCAGGGCTGTACGACTCGGTGCTGGTGCTGGACTACAAGAGCCTGTATCCCTCGATCATCCGCACTTTCCTGATCGATCCGGTGGGCCTGGTCGAAGGCCTGCGCCAGCCGGACAACGACCATTCGGTGGAGGGCTTTCGCGGTGGGCGCTTTTCACGCAGCCAGCATTGTCTGCCGGCCATCGTCGAGGAGGTGTGGCAGGGACGTGAAGCGGCCAAGCGCGCTGGCAACGCGCCTTTGTCGCAGGCGCTGAAGATCATCATGAATGCCTTCTACGGCGTGCTCGGCTCCAGTGGCTGCCGGTTCTTCGACCCGCGCCTGGCCTCGTCGATCACCATGCGGGGTCATCAGATCATGCGCCAGACCCGCGCCTTGGTGGAGGCGCGTGGGTTCGATGTGATCTATGGCGACACCGACTCCACGTTCGTGTGGTTGAAGCAGGCCCATGACGAGGAGGCCGCCGCCAGCATCGGTCGGCGCTTGGTGACCGAGATCAACCAGTGGTGGCGCGAGCACCTGCAACAGGAGATGGGCCTGGCCAGTGCCCTGGAGCTGCAATACGAGACTCACTATCGACGCTTCTTGATGCCTACCATCCGTGGCACCGACGAGGGCAGCAAGAAGCGCTACGCAGGCCTCGTGCAGCGTGCCGACGGAAGCGACGACACGGTGTTCAAGGGCCTGGAATCGGTGCGCACCGACTGGTCACCACTGGCCCGTCAGTTCCAACAGGAACTGTACGGACGGATCTTTCGTGGCCAGCCGTACCGTGAGTACCTGCGCGAATACGTGCGCAGCACCTTGGCCGGCGAGCAGGACCAGTTGCTGATCTATCGCAAGCGCCTGCGCAGGCCACTGGCCGATTATCAGCGCAACGTGCCACCGCATGTGCGTGCCGCGCGCCTGGCGGACGAATACAACCGCCAGCTGGGTCGGCCCAGGCAGTACCAGAACGGTGGCTGGATCAGCTACGTGATCACCATCGCCGGCCCCGAGCCCTTGGAAGATCGTCGCTCGCCCATCGATTACCAGCATTACCTGAGCCGCCAGTTGCAACCGATCGCCGATGCCATCCTGCCCATGGTGGGGGACAGTTTCTCGGCATTGACCGACCAGCAGATGGCCTTGTTCTGACACAGGTGGTAACTGTCCAACACATCAGGTCGCGACGTTCGCCTAGCCTGCGCTTTTCTCGCAGGGATGGACAGGATGAGCCACGAACCACAGCAGGACCCGACAACCGCAACTCCCACGCTCGACGAAGCCTACCAGGACTGGCTGATTGCCCAGCGACTGCCGGCCTGGTTGCGCACGGCCAGCGTGGAGCATTTGCGCTGGTTGGGTGATGCGATGAGCCTGAGCCTGTATTTCAATGAGCGGGTCAGGGCCGTGCTGGGCAGGATAACGGATGTTGCCGCGTTCGCCCGGCCCCGCTTGCAACTGGCCATGGATCAGGCGTTCGGCAGCGGGCACGAGGTGATGGCGCTGCGGCTGCGCTGGGGCCATCGGGAGCCGGTGGTGACGTCGCAACCGATCGGCTATCCGGTCACCGTGCCGGTCTACCGCGAGATGCCGTTGCTGGAGGCCGCGCTGCGCAATTTCACCGCAAGTGAAGGCCAGGAAGGCGGGCAACTGGTCGGCAACCGGCTGGTCGACCCCGCGGCCATTGCCGAGACGAGCACCGAGTCCGGTACGGCTAACGCCAAGGTGCTGCCCAGCGCCATCGAGTTTGCTGTCATGTGCCGAAAGCTGGATTTGGGCGGAGCCTATCAGAAGCACCTGGGGTCGGTGCTGCGAGCGCCCGCCGAGCCAGGGTCGGAGGAATTCATCGCAGTTCCCACGGTGAGTTCGCTGTTCGCGCGTGCCCATCGCTACGCCATGCTTGCCGATGCTCACGTGGCCCTGATCAAAGGCGAGATCGAGGCGCATGAGCACGCGCTGCTGGTTGCCTTGTGCGGCCTGCACGCACCGTTGAAGCTGCAGGAGTATCCGGTCGAGGTCAAGCAACTGGAGCTGCTTGGCTGTCGGCTGGAGCAAATCCTCGTGCTCGATGCCCGGGACGAAACCTACAGCCCCATCCGCACCTCCTCGCACCGAGTACTGGTGCACATTCCAGGTGACCCGCAATCGCCCTGGCGGGCCTATCCGGATCTACGTCACTTCGCCAATGACCTGGGCAAGCGCTTGCGCACTGGCGACTACCAAAAGTTCTTTGCCCGCTTTGTACGGCGGCGCCACAGCCAGGCGTTCTTCTCCCAAGTGATCGAGGCGTACGCGGGTTTGTCGGACCTGGCCAACAGTGATCTGGACGAGCGCTTGCACGACTGTCCTGCACCTTGGTTCGATACCTTGGGTGCGGCGCGTATCGCTCAGATCGAAGATGATGCTGCGATGATCGCCGTACCGGTGGCCGCAGTCGACCGACAGGTGCAGCTTGCCCATGATCAGCGGCTGGCTGCCGAAGGTTGGGCGCTGCTCAATCTGGCAGGGGTCTTCATTCCCGGACTGGGCGTGGCTTTGTTGGCGTACACCGCCTGGCAACTGCTGGACGAAGTGTTCCAGGGCATCCAGGCCTGGCATGACGGATACAGCGCCGAAGCCTTGGAACACCTGATCAATGTCGCCATCGATGTCGCGGTGGTGGTGGCGACGGGTGCTGCCATCGGCTTGGGCCATGCTGCCTGGACCCGTTCGACTTGGGTCGACAATTTGGTGCCGGCGGCCGTGGACCGTGGGCCGCCCAAGCTCTGGCGCGCGGACCCTGGCGCCTGGCGTGTGGAGGCACCACCCGCCGAAGCGAGGCGCGACCAAGCCGGTGTGTACCGGCTCGGCGATCAGAAGTGGGTGCGCATGGACGGTCATTACTACGCCGTGGAACAACGAGCAGTCGATGGGCAATGGCAACTGCCAAGTAGAGCAGGCTATGCGCCAAGGGTTTGCCACAACGGTGCCGGGGCCTGGCGGCTGTGGGCGGAACATCCAGGAGAATGGGCCGAAACGCCGCAACTGTTCCGACGCTTGGGTGGCGACTTCGCGGAGCTGGACGACCGCCAGATCGACCTGGTGATGTTCATCCATGACCTCGACGCCGCGCAGTTGCGTGCCTTGCATGTGCAAGGCCTGGCGCCAAGCGCCGAGCTGACCGACAGCGTCGTTCGCTTTGCCATCGATCGCCGCGTCGGGCGGGTCATCGATGCATTGCAGCACGGCAGCATGGCCACCGATCGTCAGGTCATGCAGCAACTGCAGGCCTTGGCGGGTGGGACGTTGCAGGGCGACGAGGCGCTCGCCGAAGTCGCCAGCCTGCGTCGCAAGGCACTGTTCCAGGCACTGTATGATGCGACGCAGGTCGACCAGGGGCCTGAGGCCGTGACCTTGCAGCGTATCTTCACCGGCCTGCACCCGTTGGCGGCCAGGGCCCTGCTGCAGGAGAGCGAAGGCGGTGAACGGCTGGTACTCACCGAGCAGGGGCGGATACCGTTGCGTCTGGCCGAGGCCGCGCGCGCCTGCGTGCGAACGATCCGCCTGGCAAGGGGCCTGGAAGGTCTGTATCTGGACGCGCCTCAGAATGCCGACCTGGCGCGGATTACCCTGAGCTTGCTGAGCGATTGTCCGGGTGCGCCTGCCGGGGTCGGCTGGCGGCTGTGGGAAGGCTCGCGGCAAGGCCCCTTGCTGATGACTGTCGGGGACGCCGAGGCTGGGCGGGTGTTCGACCTCGTCCACGAACGCGGTCAGTTCCAGCTATTGGACGCGCAGCGTTCGTTGGCTGGGTCTGGCGAATTGTTCGAGGTGTTGATCACCGCCCTGGACTCCGATCAGCGCCAGGCCATGGGCTTGGCTGTGCTCCCTGCCGCCAACCTGCGGGTACTGCTCGGAGCATTGGCAGGACAACGCCGCGAGGCATTGGCGCAGCTGTTTGGTGAAACGCGTGCGAGTTCCTGGTTCCGTGCACCGCAGCGCTTGCCGGACGGGCGTCTGGGCTATCCGCTCAGTGGCCGTGGCCGCTGGCGTGGTGGGTCGAGAGCGCTGTCGGCAATGGTACGTGCGCTTTATCCCGCCTTCGATGACCAACAGGTGCAGACCTGGTTGACCCAGGTGCGCCAGGCAGGGCGGAACGTCGAAACCGAACTTGCCCGCCTGGGCGCGGAGCTGGAGGCACTCGATGGACATCTGCAGAGCTGGTGCCGGATGGCCAGCAATCGCCGGCAGCGGGCGGATCGGAATGAGTTCGCCGCCGGTTTGATGGCTTGCTGGCAACGCCGTGCCATCAGGGCCAGTGCCGGTCTGCCCGGCGCCTATCGCCTGACCATTCGCCACCTGGCCCTGGACAGCCTGCCAGACCTGCCGGACCCGACCAGGTTCGAGCATGTGCGCGAACTCTCGTTGCTGAATGTGGGCATCGGCGACGTTCCCGCTGGCTTCCTGCGCGCCTTCCCTTCTGTGCGCACGCTGGAACTTGGAGGCAACCGCCTGACCCAATTACCCTCCGGGCTTGGGCAACTCACTCAACTTCGTGAGCTGGACCTGTTCGACAACCAGATCGTGCTCGACAGCCTGCAAATCAGGAGGCTTTCGCGTTGTCAGCACTTGGAGTATCTCAACCTCTCGCACAACCCACTGGGGCGTAGTTTTTCGGTCAGCGGGATGCCGCGATTGCGGCGGTTGCACCTGCGTGCGGCCGGAGTGGATGAACTGCCGATCGGCTTGCTGACCCGACTCGATCTCACCGTTGCGGATCTGCGCGACAACCGCATCCGCCGGATACCGCAACGCTTCTATCTCGCACCTGCCTGGGTCAGTGCCAGCATCCGGCTGGATGGCAATCCACTGGCTGAGGCCGATGCCCAACGCCTGCAAGTGTTCATGCAGTTTCATGGCTGGTCCACGGAAACCGAGGCAGAGCCCATGAGCCAGAGTGGCGTCCGTCAGCGTTGGCAGGATGCCGCCGATAGCAGGGACCGCACACAACTTTCGACGATGTGGGACGAGCTGGAGGTTTATAACGACTGCATGGACTTTTTCCAGTTGCTGGCCCGCCTGTTGCAGACTGCTGAATTCCAGCAGCGCCCCGTGCCTCTGGCGAGGCGGGTGTTTTGCATGCTCGAGGCGATGTGCGATAGAGACGCATTGCGTGAAGAGCTGTTCGCCCAGGCCAGCCTGCCGGTGACCTGCCAGGACAGCGCAGCCCTGGCATTCAGCGGCTTGGAGCTACGCATGCTGGTGTGGCGAGCCCGGTCTGCAGCCGCAGCTGGAGCCGAACAAGATGCGCTGCTCCATCTGGGGCGGCAACTGTGGCGGCTTGAAGAGGTGGACCGCATCGCCCAGCGCGATTACGAGGCAAGACGAGCGACCGGTGCCGATCCAGACCAGATCGAAGTGATCTTGGCCTATCGGGTGGGTTTGCGTGATGTACTGGACCTGCCGGCACAACCTTCCGACATGCTTTTCGCCGAAACGGCCGGCTTGGCCCAGTCCGACATCGACGCTGCCCGCGACGAAGTGCGTTTGTTGGAAACGCCTGAGCGCATCAGCCAGGCAATGATCGATCGGGATTTCTGGCAAGAGCACTTGTTGCATGCCCACGGCGACCGTTTCGAATCGTTGGATATCGCGTTTCATAACCGTGTCGAACGCTTGATGGAAGCGGTCGAGCGTATGCCCGAAGGCGACTACCTGAAGGAAATGAACCAGGTGGGCAGCGAGCGTGAAGTGGCCCGGCGGGCCTTGATGCTGCGCCTGACGCAGCAGGCGATCGGTGAGTCGGCTGGGGAGTCGGCGGCTTGACTCGATAGGTCAAGGCCTTGTCGCCCAGGCATCGGCTATGCTGAGGCAAGTGATGGACCTTTCCAAAAATGCTATGGGCGTTATCTGAAAAGACTGTAGAAATCGCCTGTTACTGTTGGTGCGAGCACAGAATGGCGCTGTAGTTTAGGCTCGCAACCCGGATCTTTCTCCCTGATCCGCAGTCTTTGGTTTATCGAGAAAACAAGGAGATGCGCATGCTCGTTCGGTCACTGACCCTCGCCACTTTGTTCGTAATCGCCGGGCCGTTGTTGGCCGCCGACAGCGATGCACCGCTGGCCAAGGAAGTGGGGAAGGCCAGGCCATTGGTGGTGATCGCGCCCAGCAGTGCCGACCCGACCCTGCGCGGGCTGGAAGAGGCTCTGAAAGATCCAGCCACCCAGGCCGGTTTCAAGGAGCGCAATCTGGTGCTTTACAGCGTGGCGAAAATGGTCGGCAAGCGTGAGGACAAAAACCTCGAGCAGCAGACCACCATGGCCTTGATCCGAGAGCTCAAGCTGGGTGCCAGCAAGGGTACGAAGGTCATTCTCGTGGGCAAGGATGGCGAGCGGCACGTGCTCAAGGATGACGACAGCGGCGAGAAGATCGATCCACAGGTGATCTTCAAGGCGGTCGACGAGCTGCCCGCCAGCGAAAAGGCCACGACCGCGGCCGAGCCCGTGGCAGCGGCCACGCCGGAACCCAAGGCCAAGGAAAGCAAGCCGGGCAAACCCGCCAAACCGGCTGCGCCACCCAAGCCGCTCGAAGACTGATCCGTTCGCAGACGAAAACTCGATCAGACCCTGTCTTTGCCGACAGGGTCTGTATCGTTGTGTATCCAGGCACTGGGATGATGCAGTGCCACACAAAACGCCGTCGTTGGCGATACATCCGCGATACATCGTCGCGGCCTAATGGCTCCACTTCCCAACCACAGTGGAGCAACACCATGAAAAACGCACGGAACACCCTGGGCCTGCTGGGCGCGGCGCTGATCGGCAGCATGGCCATAGGCAGCAACGCGTTCGCTGTCGAGCCACTCTCGCAGGGTTATCAACTGGCTTCGGCCAAGGCAGCGGGCGAGGGCAAGTGTGGCGAAGGCAAGTGCGGTGGTGGCGCCAAGGCTACCCAGGCCGAAGGCAAATGCGGCGAGGGCAAGTGTGGAGATGCCTCGTTCGCCCGAACCGACAGCAACCACGACGGCAAGGTGTCGCGCGAGGAATTCCTGGCGGTGGCCAAGGATCGTGCGGCCGATTTCGACAAGATCGACAGCAACCACGATGGCTTCATCTCCGAGCAGGAAGCCTACGATCATCTCAAGGCCATCTACCAGGCCAACGGCAAACCGATGCCCAAGGATCTCTTCAGCCACCTGGCCGACCAGTCCTGACCCTGGCGTATGAATCCACACGACGCCCCGCCTGTAGTCCAGGCGGGGCGTCGTGCTTGTTGGAGGCTTTGTGATGAATACAACACCCTTGTTTACCGGCCTCGGCCTGCGCCGGGGCTTGATGGTCGAACTGCTGGGCATGGAAACGGGCGCCGTGGACTTTCTCGAATGTGCGCCCGAGAACTGGATCGGCGTTGGTGGCGCCTATGGCAAGGGCTTGGCCCGCCTGGCCGAGCGCTTTGAGCTGGCATGCCATGGCTTGTCGCTGTCACTGGGCGGTACCGCCGCGCTGGATGTCGCGCTGCTGGAGCAGACGCGGCGGTTTCTCGACCTTCACCAGGTGCGCCTCTACAGCGAACACCTCAGTTACTGCAGCGACGATGGCCATCTTTACGATCTGATGCCGATCCCCTTCACCGATGAGGCCGTGCGTCATGTAGCGGGCAGGATCCGTCAGGTCCAGGACCAGTTGCAGCGGCGCATCGCCGTGGAAAACATCAGCTACTACGCCGCGCCGTACCAGGCGATGAGCGAGTTGGCGTTCATCCGTGCGGTACTCGACGAGGCCGACTGCGACCTGCTGCTGGACGTCAACAACGTCTTCGTCAACGCCTGCAACCATGGCTACGACGCCCAGGCCTTCATTCGGGATCTGCCGCTGGGGCGTGTCACCGGCATGCATGTCGCGGGGCATTACGACGAGGCGCCCGACCTCAAGGTCGATACCCACGGGGCGCCGGTGCGCGAGGACGTGTGGGGCTTGTTCGCCTTGGCCTGTGAACGCTTTGGCGCCCAGCCGACCGTACTCGAGCGCGATTTCAACTATCCACCGCTGGCCGAGCTGCTCGACGAGACTGCACGGATACGGGCTGTACAGCAGGCCGCAGGAGGGCGCCACCATGAGTGAAACATTGCGCGACCAGCAGTTTTCCCTGGCCCGTCACTTGCGTGACCCAGCGCGGCATGCGCCACCGCCGGGTATCGAGCCGCGGCGGCTGAAGGTCTATCGCGAGTTGTTCTTCGGCAGCATCGAAGGGTTGCTGGCGGGTAGTTTTCCAGTGTTGCGCGAAACGCTGGGCCAGTCGCGGTGGCAGGCACGGGTGCATGATTTCTACGCCAATTACCGCAGCCAGACACCGTTGTTCAGTCAAGTGGCGGGGGCGTTCATCGATTACCTGCAAGGGATCGAGCTCGATGAACCGTGGCAACTCGAGCTGGCGCATTACGAGTGGATCGAGGCGCAGGTGTACTTGAGCGATGCCGAGGATCCGGCGCATGACCCTGGGGGTGATCTGCTCGAAGGCGAGCCGTTGTTGTCGTGCACTGCCCAGGTCTTGGCCTATCGATGGCCGGTGGAGAGCATCGGGCCGGGGTTCGAGGCGTCGACCCCGCCTGAGGTGCCGACCTTGCTGTTGGTTTACCGCGACGCAGACTTTCAGGTGCGCTTTGCTCGCCTGGCGCCGTTGGCCTATCGGTTGTTGGCCGAGGTGCACGGAACTGGACGCGAGCGGCTGTTGGCGCTTGGGGCGGATATCGAAGCGGGGGTGGCCGTGTTGGAGAGCTTGCGGGGGCAGGGGGTCATTATCGGAACCCGGTTGGGCTGCTAGGGGCTCGCCACGCCATTGATGCCGCACACATCGAGCGCCGCCCGCGCGGCGCTCGATGTGTGCGGCACTGCAACGCTACAGCGAACGCTTCGCGAAACGCCGCTCTCACCCCCTCCCAGCAATCCGCCTTTCCAGCCAACGATCAAGGCTCAGCCTACCCGCCCCCCTGAGCAACAACGGCAACAGCGCCACCAGGTAAATCACCGGCAGCTTGAAATTACCGAACCCCTGGTCGCTGATCGAATACCCCCGGGCCAGCTCTGCCAGGCTCGACCAATGCGCCGGCCAATGCACAGCAGCAATCGCTACCACCGTCACCACCATCAACCCGGCTGCGGCCAGGCGTGTACCCAGCCCCAGCAACAGCAGCAGAGGCAGCAGCAGTTCGGCCCACATCGACAACTGCCAGTTCAGCTCTGCCGGCAGCGCATCGAATGGGAAGGGGAAGTTGGCCTGGATATCGCTGAACCAGTTGCTGCCGTTGAACTTCTCCCAGCCGGACTCGAAGAATTCCCAGGCCAGGAACAGCCGCAGAGGCAGGTCGGCACTCCAGGTGCCCAGGCGGTCGAAAGTGTTCAATGTGCGGGTCAGTGCGTGCATGTCGGTGATCTCCTTTCAGTACTGCGGGGCGGTAGCCAGGCGGCGCTGGGCCTGCTTGGCGATGAGCTTGAGGGCGATGGCGGCGAACATCAGGGCGAAGGCCAGCGGGTACCAGCCGCCCATGGGAATGCGTTTGTAGAACGACAGGCAGAACACCCCGGCCAATACCCACATGCCGGTGCTGTGCAGCACCTTCCAGGCCCGCCCGCCGAGCAGGCGCATGGTGGGCTTGAAGGAGGTCAGTGTGAGCAGTAGCAGGAACAGGTAGCCGACGCTCCCGGGTAGATTGGCGGTGGCGGTGCGGCCGGCCCAGAACAGCTCTGGAAACTGCTGTGCGTAGCGATAGATCAGCAACCCGTGCACCGTGTGCGAGAAGGCGAAGGCCAGGCCCAGGTAACGCCGTTCGCGGAGCAGGCGGCGGCTGCCGGCGCCAGGCAACAAGGAGGTCAGCGACGAAGCGAGGAAGGCCAACAGGAACAAGGCGAAAGAACTGCGGGCGGTGGCCCGGATGGCACTGCGCAGGCCATCGGCACCCAGCGGGTGGGCGGCCAGGACCACGGCGGTCATGAGCAGGGTCAGGCCGGCGAGGGCGGCGAACAGCTTCCAGCCCGAGGGCAGGGTGATGGGTTTCATGGTGGGTCTCCCGGTAGTGGTGGTGTGACCGGGAGTGTGGTGGGCTGGCGTATCTGCAGTGTGTCGGTGCGCCAGGGGTTGTGTATCGATTTGTAGGTCCGCCGCGAGCGCGGCGGTCCAGGTGGGTCTAGGGCAACTCTATCTGGGCGCACAACCCGCCTGTGGCACGGTTGCTCAGTGTCAGGCGGCCGCCCAGCGCCTGGGTCAACTGCTGGGCGATGGCCAGGCCCAGCCCGGTGCCACCGGTACTGCGGTTGCGTGAACTCTCCACCCGGTAGAACGGCTTGACCACGTCAGCCAACTCGGCGCCGGGGATGCCCGGGCCTTCGTCGAGGATGCGGATCACCGTGCGGCCTTGTTCGTTTGCCACCTCCAGCTGCGCGGAGCCTGCGAACTTCAGGGCGTTGTCGAGCAGGTTCACCAGCACCCGGCGCAGGGCGTGCGGGCGTGTTTCCAGCAAGCTGGCGCTGCTGCCGTGGCGCTCGACCTTGGCACCACTGTCCTGGTAGTCGAATACCAGGCTGTCGAGAAACGCGTCGAGATTGATGCGACAGGGCGCCTCGGTGTTGATGTCCATGCTGCGGGCGTAGGCCACGCCTTCACGCACCAGATGCTCCATGGCATCCAGATCGTTGCACAGTTTGTCCTTCTCCGGCCCTTCATCCATGACCTCGACGCGCAGTTTCATGCGCGTGATCGGGGTTTGCAGGTCATGGGAGATCGCTGCCAGCAATTGCATGCGTTCCTTGAGATAGGCCGCGATGCGAGCCTGCAGGGCGTTGAAGGCGACCGCCGCGTAGCGCACCTCGCGCGGGCCGCTTTCATCCAGCTGCACCCCGGGCTTGTCCGGGTCGAGGTCGTCGACCGCCTGCGCCAGGCGGGTCAACGGGCGGATCGCCAGGCGTACCGCCAGCCAGGTGCACAACAGCAGTACGACGAGCTGGATCAGCAGCACCAGCGGCAGCCAGCGTGCCGTGGGCACCGGGTTCGGGGTCACGTCGATGGTCAGCGGCGCACCGTCGGCCAGGCGCAGGTGCGCCTGGAAATGCGCATTGGGGCCGGGAATGTCCTGGAACGTCAGGCGGTAGTCATCGCCGATCGCCCTGACGATGGATTCGGCGGCCATGGGTGGATTGGTACTGGGCATCGCATCGCCCGGCAAGCCATCGTCGAGCCGGTAACGGTAGTTGCGCCGCTCCAGGCGCGGCAACCACGCTGCGCGCTCGGCGGCCGGCAGGCGATCGAGGATCGCCACCGAGGTGGCCACGTCCAGCTCCAGGTTGCTGAGCATCATCGAACGGCTGCTGATATAGCGCTCGTAGGCCTGCAGGCTGAACGACAGGCCGTAGGCCAGCACCAGTCCGGTGAAGAAGATCAGCGCCAGGCGCGAAGCCAGGGTGGAGGGCCACTTCATGATGGCGACTCGAGCAATTGCACGGGCAGCGAGAACACATAGCCCTCGCTGCGAACCGTCTTGATGCAGGCAGGTTCCCGGGCATCATCACCCAGGCGTTGGCGCAGGCGGCTGACCAGCAGGTCGATGGAGCGGTCGAAGATGTCCGCCTCGCGCCCTTGGGTGAGGTTGAGCAGTTGCTCGCGGCTGAGCACCCGCTGCGGGTGATCGAGGAACACCCGCAGCAATCGGTATTCGGCGCCGCTGAGCGCCACCAGGGTGCCTTCGCTGTCGAGCAGGTGGCGGGCGGTGGTGTCCAGGCGCCACTGGCCGAAGCCGAGCAGGCGGCTGCTTTCGCTGATGGTCAGGTTGGGCGGCAGCATGCGTGTGCGGCGCAGTACGGCATTGATACGTGCCAGCAGCTCGCGGGCCGAGAAGGGCTTGGTCAGGTAGTCGTCGGCGCCCATCTCCAGGCCGATGATGCGGTCGGTCTCGTCGTTGCGCGCAGTCAGCATCAGCACGGGGGTGTTGCGGTGCTTGCCGGCGCGCAGCTCACGGCACAGGAGCAGGCCGTCGTCGCCGGGCATCATGATGTCGAGGACGATCAGGTCGACACTGTTGGCCTCGAGGAACGCGCGCATCTGCCGGCCGTCGGCGACGATGCTGGTGCGCAGGCCGTTCTTCTTCAGGTAGTTGCCGACCAGCTCGCGGATTTCGCGGTCGTCGTCGACGATCAGGATGTGATCGACGTGGTCCATTCGTTGCCTTCCTGTATGGGTGGGTTGGGCGCAGTGTACCGAGCGTTCGCGTCCGTGCCTGCGTGGGTTTGTATTGCAGTGTATCTGGCTGGCGTACAGATACAGCAGGAAGCACATCACAGGGCTGCACGACACATACGCGATACCTGGCAGGCGTGAAATGGCTCTCGACCGGGGAGTGAACCTCCCCACACCCCAACGTTGCACAGGAGAGATGCCATGAACTTCAAGACCCTTGCCAGCGCCAGCCTGCTTGCCATGCTGAGCGTTGCCGCCGTCACCGCCCAGGCGGCCACTGCCCCTTCGCCAGAGGCCGCAGTGATGCAGTACCGCTATGGCGACAGGCTGGATGTGCAGAAAGTGCTCTCGGTCCAGGACCAGCAGAGCAATGCCTGTGGCCTGGTCAACACGCGCATGGACTACATCGACTCCAAGGGCCATGCGCAGAGTGTCGAATACCGCACCTATGCCACCGGGGGTTGCCATGAGAGTTGAGCGACGGCGGTTGCTCGCGGCGGGTGGCGTGGCCCTGGCCCTGTTGGGCCTGGGCCTGGCCAGCCAACTGATGGCACGTGACAGCTACGGCCCCATGCCATCGCTGTCCGGGGCCAGCGCTTGGCTCAATTCGCCTGCACTGGACGCTGCGCAGCTCAAGGGCAAGGTGGTGCTGGTGGATTTCTGGACCTGGGACTGCATCAATTGCCAGCGCAGCCTGCCGCACGTCAATGAGTGGGCACGGCGCTATGCCGATCAGGGCCTGGTAGTGGTCGGTGTGCATACGCCGGAGTACGACTACGAGCGCGATGTCGGCACCCTGAAGAGCAAGGTGGCGAACCTCGGCATCGGCTATCCGGTGGCGGTGGATAACGATCATCAGGTGTGGAATGCCTGGGGCAATCAGTTCTGGCCTGCCCATTACTTCGTCGATCGGCAGGGGCAGGTTCGCCATGTGCACTTCGGCGAAGGCGACTACGCCGGGCAGGAGAAGGTGATCAAGGCCTTGCTCGATGAGCGAGGGTGATCAGGCGTCCCCCGAAACGCAGTGCGTCCGCGAACCGGGGGCGTGGATTCAGCCGAGGCTGGCGAAATGGGCCTGCATGCGTTGCGCATCGGCAGGACGCCCACTGAACAGCTCGAACGCCTTCACTGCCTGGAACACCGCCATGCTGCCGCCGTCCAGGGTACGGCAGCCCAGGGCCCGCGCTGCACGCAGCAGTTCGGTCTCGAGCGGGAAGTAGATGATCTCGGCCACCCACAACCTGGCATGCAGCAACTCGACCGGCAATGGCGTGCCCGGCAGCTTGGCCATGCCCACAGGCGTGGTGTTGACCAGCCCATCGGCTTCGGCCAGCGCGCTTGCCAAGTCGGTACCGGCAACCGCACGGCCAGGCCCGAAGTGTGCATTGAGGTTGTCGACCAGGGCCAGCGCGCGCGCCGCATCGACCTCGAACAGCACCAGCCGCTCAACCCCATCGCTGAGCAGGGCATGCGCCACCGCCGCGCCTGCGCCGCCTGCGCCCATCTGTACCACCTGTCGCCGTGTTACGTCCGGCAGGCCGCGACGCAGACCTTCGGCAAAGCCAAGGCAGTCGGTGTTGTGGCCGATCCGCTTGCCTTCCTTGAACACCACGGTATTCACCGCGCCGATTCCGCGTGCTTCGTCCGAAAGGTCATCGAGCAATGGCAGGATCGCCTGCTTGAACGGATAGGTGATATTGAGCCCAGTGAAGCCTGTGTGCTGCGCGGCGTCGAGCAGACGCGGCAGGGCGTTGTCGTCGACACCCAGTTGGTCGGCGTCGATCAGCCGGTACAGGTAACGCAGGGCTTGGGCATCGCCTTCGTGCTCGTGCAGCGCCGGGGTACGGGAAAGCTGGATGCCACGGCCAATCAGGCCGGCGAGAACGGCAGGTTGGCTCATGCGGCCTGCTCCTTGAACAGTTCGCCGAAGTAGCTCAGGGCCATGCGGTAACCCTGGCTGCCGAGGCCGCAGATCACGCCCACGGCAATGCTCGAGACGAACGATACATGGCGGAACGGCTCGCGCTTGTGCACGTTCGACAGGTGCACTTCGATCACTGGCAGCTCGCTGGCGACCAGGGCGTCGCGGATGGCCACCGAGGTGTGGGTCCAGGCGCCGGGGTTGATCAGGATACCGGCGCAGCGTGCCCGTGCGGCGTGGATCCAGTCGATCAGCTCGCCTTCGTGGTTGGTCTGGCGGAACTCGATTTCCAGGCCATGGGTCTGGGCGGCGACGGCGCAGCGTTGGCCAAGGTCAGCGAGGGTTTCGTGGCCGTACTGGCCGGGTTCACGGGTGCCCAGCATGTTGAGGTTGGGGCCGTTGAGGACAAGGATGAGGGGCTTCATGGCAGACATCGCCTTTGTTGTTGTTGGTTGCCATTATCTTTGTACTACCTGGTTAGTTTCGTCAATTGGGCGAATCGGCGCTTGCCGGAAAGTGGGCGATTATCGAACCGTGCCTCGGTTACGGTTGCCCCACTCGCCAGGGGGCATAATCCAGTGCGGTGTAGCCTTGTTGATCTGCGATGAAACCCGGAAGGTCCCTCAGATCGAGCGCCATGCAGCGATTGTTGAGACGGGCCTGCAGTTCGCCATCCAGTCGGAACTCGGCCATGCGCATGGGGTGCGGGTAAAGTCGCACCAGGCAACCCTCGACCTTGCCTTGGGCATCCGCCTGGTAGTACACCGAGGCCCTGCCAATGCTGTTCACCTGCTGGTCACGCAGCAGGTGCTGCCAGAAATAGTCGCGCTGTGCATTGGCTTGGCGACGTGGCGTGTCGGGTGCTTGCAATTCCTTTGGCAGCATGAGAATCATGGGCGCGACGATCTCCGTCATGCCGTCGTCGTCAACCATGGTGGGCGGCACGAGTGGATAGATGTTCTTCCAGCACTGCGCCTCTACCAGTCGGGCGAGCGCCTGGAAGTCGGTGGTCGGGACGTCGCTTGGTAACAGGAGACGATGCTTGGCGCGCGCCCTGGTGGCCTCGCAACCGATGGGGGCCGATTGCCGGTCGAGCGTGATCTTGAGCGAGACGGCTCCGACCTGCGCACCGGTGTCGGCATGGCGAATGCCCTGGTGCAGGGCCTGCATCATGTCATGGGTGAAGGCGTGCCGGGCTTGTTCATCCACGGGGTGGGCTGTTCGAGTGTGGCAGCCGGCGAGGGCGGCCACCAGACATAAGGTAGGGATCGACTTGAGCACGTGGCTTCCTTGATAAGGCAGGCGCCAGCGCTTCATGTGCTGGCGGGGCGCACAGTATCCATGCACTCGTTTTAAGACTTATGTGTTTCTCAGGTAGGAAAAGCTAACTGCACTCGTAGGGCTAATGCGTGGCCCGTTCAAGCCGCGCGTTCGAGCGCATCCAGCAAGTCGACGAACTCCTGGGATAACTTGTGCCGTGGCGCCATATGCACCAGCGGCACCGAAACCTGGTGCGACTCGCGCATCTTGATCGAGCTGCTCAGGTACACCGGCAATACCGGCATGCCTTCGCCGCGTAACTGGTCGACCAGGGTCTGGTGCAGCGCGGTGCGACCGGCGAACTGGTTGACCACCACGCCCTCGACCTGCAGGTTCGGGTTATGGTCCTGGCGCAGTTCCTCGACTTCGGCCATGACGCTGAGCAGTGCCTGGCGCGAGAAGCTGTCGCAGTCGAATGGAATCAGCAGGCGTTCGGCGGCCACCAGGGCGCTGAAGGTATAGAAATTGAGCGCGGGTGGTGTGTCGATATAGATGCGCTCGTAATCCTCGCCCAGCTCCACCAGCAGCTTGCGCAGTTTGTTGATCTTGAACTTGCTCTCCAGCTTGCTCTGCAGGTCGCTGAGGTCGGGGCTGGCGGTGATCAGGTGAAGGTTGTCATAGCGTGTCTCGGTGATGTGAGCGCGGTGTTTCTTGCCGGCGGCGGTCACTGGCGACAGCGTCTGGCGAAAGAAGTCGGCGATGCCCGAGGGGATTCGGTCGTCAGTGAGGCCGGTGAGGTAGTAGGTGGCGTTGGCTTGCGGATCGAGGTCGAGCAACAACGTCCGGTAGCCTTCCGCGGCGCTGGCCGCCGCAAGGTTACAGGCGATACTCGATTTTCCTACGCCACCTTTCTGGTTGAACACGACACGACGCATGGGGCTTCTTCCGTGAATGGGAAATGTCAGGTTGCTGGCAATCCTATGACCATAAGACGACAGTTTTATGACAAGGGTTGTTACAACTAGCGTAGTCCACGTTCGAGTGTCGTCGTTTGGGTTGCGGGCCTTATCGCCGACAAGCCGGCGATTAGGTCCTTGCAGGGGCGCTTCAGCTGCCGCCAGAACCGCCCATTGCACCGGATCCGCTGCCGGTGCCAGTCCCAGTTCCCGTGCCATTACCACTGCCCGTTCCGCTGCCGGTACCATTGCCGACACCGCCTGGCCCCATGTTCCCGTCCTTCGTTCCGGAATCGTGGGTCGTGCCGTCACCGCCCGTGTTGTCGGTGTCATTGCGATCGGTTCCGTTGCCACTCCCTGTGGCATCGCCTGGGGTTCCCGATCCGGTCGCACCGTCAGTGCCGCCGTTCATGGTGCCGGTGCCCATGCCGTGGGTGGCGTTGCCAGGGTCGTTCATGTCGGTCGCCGCCAGGGCGATCGGTGCGCTTGCGCCCAGGCACAGGGCCAGCAATAGCGCGTAAGGCGTCATCTGCTTCATGGTCAATCTCCTTTATGGGGGATTACTTCCGTTCGGCCGAGGGCAAGCGGCAGCGGTGCGATGGCGGCGACGGACGGGCAGATGTTCATTCGGCGAGGTACTGTTGGTAAAACGCGAGCGTGGCCAGGTTCTTGTCCTTGGCCTCGAACATGATGTCGAAGCGGTCGAGAAACTGCAGGGCGTAGCGGTTGGTCCAGTGGTTCCACATTTGCGCGCTGTGGGCATACAGGTCACGCTTGTTCAGGCGCTCCAGCAGGGCCGGGATGGTCAGTTTGCATTCGGCGTCGAAGCCCAGCGCCTGTAGCGACTCGGGCGGCTGCGAGTAATGCATCACCGGCCGTACGCCCCGCCAACTGTCGATGATGCGCGGGATGCGGGCATCCTGCGGGGCAATGTAGTCGCCTTCGTGTATCCAGCAATGGTGGATGTCCAGCACAACGGGTGCCAGGTCGGCCAGGGCCAGGCAATCGTCTACACCGTAGGTCTTTTCGTCGTTTTCCAGGGTGATGACATTTCGCGCTACTGCCGACAGTCGCGGCCACACGGCGCGCATGCCCGCCGCGCCGAGACGGCCGGCGATGTGGATGTTGCATTTGAAGTCCTGAAAGCGCACGCCGTAGCCCATCATGCGGATCATGTCGGCGTGATACTCGAACTCGGCCAGGCTGTTCTCCACCACCTCCGGTCGGTCCGAGCCCAGCACGCAATACTGCCCAGGGTGGAACGACAAGCGAATGTCGGCTTCCCGGGCCACGGCGCCGATGGCGGCGAAGCGCTCGCGCATCAGCGCCTGAAAGTCGCTCTCCTGGTAGATCGCGGCGATGCTGGGGTGGCTGTAAAGCGGCAGCAGGTCGCTACTCAGGCGCAGCATGCGCAGGATCGGCGGCAACTCGCCGACGTAGGCCAGCAGGCGCAATTGCGCGTCGAGGTTATGCCGCACCAGCTCCAGCAGCTTGGCCCGCGCGGCCTGTGGCGAGGCCGTGGACAGCCAGCGCAGGGTGGTGGTGCGCGGGTTGAAGGTGCGCTCGATGGCTTCCAGGGCCTTTATCGAGTCGCTGCGATGGGGGTGGCGATACTGGCAGGCAAAGCCCAGGCGGGGCATGTTTGGACTCCGGGCAAGGGGGGATGCTCAATGGACCCCGGCGAACACCGAACGATCACTTTGGCCCGCCCTTGCCGACGGCAGGAAGGGCTCAGGAGCCGGCCTTCTCCAGTGCGGTCAGCTCGTCTTCGACCTGCTGCATGCGTTGCTCGGCCAGCGCCTGTACGCTGGCATCGTTGGCTGTTTCGCGCATCAGCGTGGTCAGCTTCTCGCTCAGGCGCTTGCCTTCGTCGGTTTCCTCCAGGGCCTTGGCCTTGGCCGGGTCCTGGGTGGCTTCGACGATGGTGGCGAACTCGGCATCGCTGAAGTTCTTTTCGCTGTAGAGCTTGAACAGGTCCTGGCGCTGATCCTCGACGGTGAGGTGCTTGCGCAGCACGGTCTCGATCTGTGCCTGGTCAAGCTGCGGGTGGGTGCGGGTCAGCAGGGCGGCCATGCGTCCAATGTTGTGCGCGTAGGCATCCTGCAACGGCAGCTTTTCCAGGATCTGCTCCTCGCGGGTGGGTTTCTGGTCGCAGGCGGCGAGGGTGGTGACAAGCAGCAGGGGCAGCAGCAACTTCGGCAAGCGGGGCATGGGATGGCCTGGGATGGGAGTGAATGGGGCGATTATACCGATTTGCACCGAGGCGTTGCCTGGGGTAGAACGTGGCCGACTTCACTGTGTGCGTGCTGCCATGCCTGACTGGATCATCCAACCGCCTACCCGCGACGAGATCGCCGAAACCGTCGCGTTCGTCGACACGGCCCGACGCGAGCTGTTTCCCTTGCTGGCCGAAAGCCCGCTGCCCAGGGACCTGGTGCATTTCGCCGAGACCTACCTGGATGGCGCTGGGCACTTTCTGGTGGCGCGCGATCAGGGCCGTTTGATCGCGGCCATCGGCTACCTGCCGTACGACCATCGCTTCGGCCAATTGGACTACCAGGGGCAACGCGTGGTCGAGGTGGTGCGTCTGTTCGTGCTGCCAGGCTATCGGCGCCATGGCTTGGCCGCTGCCTTGGTCGAGGCGTTGGGCCAACGTGCCGTCGCTGCCGGCGTCGAGTGCCTGTACCTGCATACCCACCCCTTTCTGCCTGGCGCGATCCGCTTCTGGGAGCGGCAAGGATTCCGGATAGTCGATGTCGAGGCGGATCCGCTCTGGCAGACCACGCACATGGACAGGCGGCTGGTGTAGGAAAACTCCGACACAACCGTCGATTCAGTGATCAACGCGTTCATTTTGCTGACGCTCCGGTTGGCTTACCGTCCGGGTAAACCATCCCTACCGGAGTCTGCCGATGCCGCACATTGCCCTGTACAAGCTCAAGCTGCTGGACGAATTCGAGGACCGGCACGATGCCTGGACCTATGCCGACTTCGAACGTCGGCTCGAACAAGTACGGCCCACGCCCCAGGGACAAGATGCCAAGGCGGTCATCGTCACGGCGCACAAGGATGGCGCCTGGCCGCAGGCGGTGAAGCGTTTTCTGCTGACCTGTTACCACCTGCAGGGTGGTTTCAGTGCTGAGTTGAACAAGGTTTTCGAAGAGGTGGTGGCGCGCATGACTCCGCTCGAGCGAAGTGCTTGGGGGGTGGACTGCGGTGAGGCCGCCAACCCACTTCTCATGCTGACGCAACGCTCAGAGCCCGCCCGATAGCGGCCATTCCACCGCCAGGCGAATCTGGTTGCCGTCCAGTTCCGCCTGGGCGGTGTTGCCCCGGTGCACGTTGTGTCGCAGGGAAAATGCCGTTCCCTTGGCCTTGCCGCTCTGCACCACGTAACGCGCCTCGAGGTCGCGCTCCCAATGCTTGCCGCCTTTGCCGTAGCCCAGATAGGCGTAGCCACCATTGGGGTCGACATGGGTGCCGTCGATGTCGAAGCCGCGCACATACAGCGCCGAGAGATTCAACCCAGGCACCCCGAAAGCGCCCATGTCGAGGTCGTAGCGCGCCTGCCAGGACTTCTCGTTGGGCGCGTTGAAGTCGGACATCTGCACTGCGTTGGCGATGAAAATGGCCCCGCGGGTGACATAGTCGAACGGGGTATTGCCGTCGACCTGCTGCCAGCCGAGGCTGAACCCGTGCGGGCCCTGGGCATAGCGCGAAACCAGGCTCCAGGTGGTGTTGTCGATCTGTCCGGAATAGGCCTTGCCGGTGTCGGTGGTGCGGTACAGGTTGAGGTCCAGGCTGAGGCTGCGGTGGTCGTCCAGCGCATGGGTCAGCGTACTGCCCAGGTAATGCTGGTTCCAGTTGTCCTCATAGCGCGAGGTGTACAGGCTGGCGCCGAATTCGGCCGCGGGGTTCCAAACTACCCCGGCGAGGTCGAAGCTGTTGCCCTGGCGGCCATCGGAGTAGTTGACCACGAAGCCCTGGTCGTGGCTCGAGGCATTGCGGTCGGTGCTCTCGTTGAAATGGCCGGCGACGAACTTGAGCGTATCGAACTCGTTGCTGGTGAGGAAAAAGCCGGTCGCCGTTTCTGGTAGCAGGCGGCTGTCCGAGGAGCTGAACACCGGCGTCTTCACCCGCTGTTCGCCATAGGACAGCACCGTGTTGGACAGGCGCAACTTGAGCGCGGCGCCGGCGCGGCTGTACTCGTTCTTGGGGTGCCCGTCGTTGTCCAGCCCGAGTAGCCGCGCCTTGCCGGCGCGACCGCCGCCGCTGTCGAGTTGCACGCCAAGATAGGCATGGGCATCGACGCCGACACCGATCACGCCCTGGGTGAAACCGGAGCTGAAGGTGCCCATCAAGCCGTAGGCCCATTCCTCGGCCAGGCCGTTGCGTTGCTCGCGGGGCTTGTAGGCGTTACGTGCACCGCTGTTGCGTGCGCCATGCTTGTAGTCGCGCTGGTCGTACACGCTGCGGTTGAGCAGGTTCCAGGTGCTGTCTTCGATCAGGCCGTTGCTCAGGCTTTGCGCCGAATCGGCACAGGCCAGGGGCACGGCACCCAGAAACGGCAGCGCCAGCAACCAGCGGCTCATTGGCCGGCCTCCAACTGGCTCAACTGGCTGGCCAGGCGAACCTTGGCGCGTTCAGGCAGGCTGCCTGGCAGTTGTACCGCAGCCATGTCGCCTACCTGGATCAACATCACCATGCCCATGGCCAGGTGCGGGATGCACTGGATGCCATACAGTCCCGGCACCGAGAAGGTCTGCTCGAACGGTTGGTTGAGCTTGCTCTTGAACGCCTCGGCGCCCTCGGGCAGTAGCCCTGGCAGGCTGGCGGCGTTGTGCCCGCTCATGGTCGGCAGGAAGCGCACCGTGTCGCCTGGGGCAATGCGCAGGTGATCCGGCTCGTACACCATGGCGCCTGCCACCCCGCGATTGAGCATTTTCACTTCATGCACCTCGGCCAGCGCGGCAGGGGCGAAAAGGGCGCTGGCGAGCAGCAGGGCGATGGGGCGCAACATCGTGGCAACTTCCTGTTTCAAGGGGCGCGAAAACGCAGGATGCGCGCGCCGTCAAAAGGGTCGGTGAGATAGTGGGCATGCACGCCGAAGGTGCTCAGCAGGCGCTCGGGGGTGAGCACGTCCAGTGGTTTGCCCAGGGCCACCAGGCGGCCTTGGTCGAGCACCGCGAGACGGTCGCAGGTCAGGGCCTGGTTGAGATCGTGCAGGGCCACCAGCGTAGTCACCGGCAGCGCCTGTACCTGACGAAGCAGGCCCAGTTGATGCTGGATGTCGAGATGGTTGGTCGGCTCGTCCAGCAACAGCACCTGGGGGCGCTGGGCCAGGGCGCGGGCGATATGCACGCGCTGGCGCTCGCCGCCGGACAACGAGCCCCAGAGGCGTGCACGCAGGTGCAGGGCATTGGCATCGACCAGGGCCTGTTCGACGATGGCGCGGTCCTCCCTGGCGAACGGCGCCAGCGCCGACAGCCATGGTGTGCGGCCAAGAGCGACGGCGTCGTACACGCTGATGGCATCGAGGGTGTCTGCCTGCTGCTCGACCAACGCCAGGGCCTGGGCGATGCGGCGCCGGGGCAGGCTGGCCAGCGGTTCGCCGAGCAACTGCACATTGCCGCTGGTGGGCGTGCGCAAGCCTGCCAGAAGCTTGAGCAGTGAGGACTTGCCCGAGCCGTTGGGGCCGACGATACCCAGGGTTTCGCCGGGGAACAGCGTCAGGTCGATGTCGCTCAGTACCGCTCGGCCGCCCAGCTGCAGGCCAAGACTGGCGCAGGCCAGGGGAGCGACGCCGAGGGTGGGCATGAGGGTCATGGCTGCCTCCTTCGACTGACCAGGATCAGGGCGAATACCGGTGCGCCTATCAATGCGGTGACTACGCCAACCGGGATCACCTGGCCGGGGATCAACGTGCGCGACAGCACGTCGGCGGCAATCAGGAACAACGCACCGCCCAGCGCGCTTGCCGGAAGCAGGCGGCTGTGGCCGGGCCCCAGCAACAGGCGCAGGGCATGCGGGATGACCAGGCCGACGAAGCCGATGGCGCCGACGATCGACACCATCACCGCAGTGACCAGTGCCGCACAACTGATCAGCAGCAGTTGCGTGCGGCGCACGGGAATGCCGAGCGAGGCGGCCGAATCGGCGCCGAAGGTGAAGGCGTCCAAGGCGCGGCGGTGCCACAGGCACACCAGCAAGCCACCCAGCGCCACTGGCAAGGCCAGCCATACCGACGGCCAGCGCACCCCGCTGAGGTTACCCAGCAACCAGAACAGAATGCCCCGGGCCTGCTCGGCGGTCGCCGACTTGGTGATAAGGAACGCGGTCAATGCGTTGAACAACTGCGAGCCGGCAATACCAGCGAGGATCACCTGGGCATTGTTGCTGCTGGGGCCGGCGGCGCGTGCCAGTACCAGCACCAGGATGAAGGCCGCCAGTGCGCCGATGAAGGCGCCCCCGGACAAGCTCAGGGCGATGCTGCCCCAGCCCAGCAGGCCGACCAGCACCGCACCGGTCGAGGCGCCAGCCGAGAGGCCCAGCAGGTACGGCTCGGCCAACGGGTTGCGCAGCAGTGCCTGGAGAATCACCCCGCAGGTGGCAAGGCCAGCGCCGCAGGCCGCCGCGACCAGGGTGCGGGTGAGGCGGTAGTTCCAGACGATGCCGGCGTCGATCGGGTCGACCGGGTACCCGGCCTGCCACAAGTGGTTGGCCAGCACGCGGTACACCACGTCGAACGAAAGGTTGCTCTCGCCGATGGCAGTGCCGGCCAGAAGCGCGCCGAGCAGTGCCAGCAATGCCAGGAAGCCGGTGGTCAGCGGGCGACTCATCACTGCGTCGCTTTACCGCTGGCGAAGGCCGAGGCGAGTGTCTGCAAGCCACGGAACAGGCGAATGCCCGCCTGCATGGCATCGGCGTCGAGGATGATGATGCGGTCGTTCTTCACCGCATCCATGTTGCGGGTGACCGGGTCGCTGCGAAGGAATTCGAGCTTCTTCTGGTAGTCGTCGGCAGGGAAGCGACGGCGGTCCATGCGCGCGATGATCAACCACGTCGGATTGGCCTTGGCCAGGGTTTCCCAGCTCACGGTCGGCCATTCCTCGGTCGACTCGACGACGTTGCGTACGCCAAGGGTGCGTAGCATGAAATCGGCCACGCCCTGGCGGCCGGCTACGTAGGGATCGATGTCGAGGTCGGCACTGGAGAACCAGAACAGCGCCGAGGTGTCGCTCAGGTCCTTGCCGGCCAGCTGCTGACGAGCGCTGGCCAGGCGGCCTTGCAGGTCGGCGTTGAGCGCCGCGCCACGTGCTTGCACATCGAAGATCTCGGCCAGTTGGCTGACGCTCTTGTAGATGCTGTCGACCTGGAATGCCTGCAGGCGGGTGCCGTCTGCGCCGACCAGGTTGTCCTTGCCTTCGCAGTCCGAGGGCAGCAGGTAGGTGGGGATGTGCAACTCGTCGAACTGCTCGCGGGTGGCGACTACGCCCTGGGCCCCGACCATCCACTCGAACTGCACCGTCACCAGCTGCGGGCGCTTGCCGACCACAGCCTCGAAGCTCGGGTCGTTGTCGGCCAGGCGCTCGACCTTGTCGTTCAGTGCCTGGTACTCGGGCAACACGTTGTTGAACCACAGCGAGGTGCCGACAAGCTTGTCGCCCAGGCCCAGCGCATACAGCATTTCGGTGCCGGCCTGGCCGATGGTGACCACGCGTTCGGGGGCCTGGGTGAAGACCTGCGTAGTGGTGCAGTTCTGCACGCTCAGCGGATAGTGGGTGGCGGCCGCCTGGGCCAGGCCGGTCAGGCTCAGGCCGGCGAGCAGGGTGGCGAAACGGGGCAGCATGCTGGTCGATCTCCTATCGGACAGTTCTCGGAGGAACCCACGGACAGGCATCGCCAGCGCCCGCGCGAAGGCGAACGGCACCGGTACAGATGGCCATCCCGGACACCCCGCCGGTTGGTGAATGTAGGCCGGCAGGTCTCCTGACTGGTGCGTCATGGCCCGGCTCCAGCCTTCCCGGATCGCAGATCCAGTGGCATCGATGGAGCGGGCTCGGCACCTACAGTTGCGGGGGCAGTTCCGTTTGGCTCGCCTGGGCGAGCCGGGGATTCCCTATTAATTCCGTGGTGGAAACCGGCGGGCCGCATGGTAGACCATCCGGCCGCCAGGTGAAACGCATTTTCAGAAGTACTTGAGCCAGCGGATATCGCGGCGGCGTGCCTTGAGCCGCGCGAAAGCGCGTATCGGCAGGTACAGCGCCGTCGCCAGCAGCACCGCGACCAGCCATACCGAGGCGATGCCATCGAAGCCGAAGTACTCGCCATGGTTCAGCCCGAACAGGGCCACGCAGGCCAGATACAGCAGCTTCAACACGTACAGGTGCAGCAGGTAGAAGAACATCGGCGCCGCACCGAATACCGCCAGCATGCCGATCCAGCGCGTGGCGCCTGCACGTTCGAAGGCGCGCAGCAGCAACAGCCCGCAGCTCAGTGTCAGGGCCAGGAACAACAGTGATGGCGGGTACTTGGTGATGTTCAAGAAGCTCATCGCGGTCAGGGTGAAGTCGGGCTGGACGCTCCAGGGCGCCTCGCCGTAACCGTTCAGCAGGCGCAGCACGAGGAAGCCGAGCAGGGCCACCAGGCCGGCGACCAGCAGCCGGTGCTGGCGCTGGTCGGCCGCGCTGCCACGGGCGAACCAGGGGCCCAGGCCATAGCCCAGGGCGATCACGCCGATCCAGGGCAGTACGGGGTAGGACGTGCGCAGGCGCATCGCTTCGGATACCTCGAGCCAGCCACGGTCATGCAGGATCGCCCATGGCACGTGCAGGGCCGACTCAGGGCCGAAGTGCAGGCCATCGAGCAAATTGTGGCCGGCCACGATCAGGGCGCCGATTGCCACAAGCACGGGGCGCGGCAGCCACACCAGCAGCGACAGGGCGATCATGCTGATGCCGATGGCCCAGATCACCTGCAGGTAGATCACGCTGGGCGGTAGCTGGAACGTCCAGGCGAAGTTGACCAAGGTGAACTCCAGCACCACCAGGAACAGCCCGCGCTTGAACAGGAAGGCCGAGACATCGCTGCGTCCCTGGTGTTTCTCGCCATACAGCCACGCCGACAGCCCGGTGAGCAGGACGAATACCGGCGCGCACAAGTGCGCCAGGGTGCGACTGAAGAACAGCGAAGGCTCGGTGACGTCGATGGTCATCGGATCGCTGACCTGGCGATGCAGGAAAAAGGTTTCGCGGACGTGGTCCAGCAGCATGAACAGGATGACCAGGCCGCGCAGGGCATCGATGCTCTGCAGGCGTTGGGTGAGCAAGGTAGGCGTGGCTGAGGCGCTTGTCATGGATGGGGTCGCAGGCAGGAATGAATTTCAAATGAAACGTTATCTTATAACTATTTTTAGGCGATGTGGTAGCGCAATTTGTACCGTTTGCACGTCTAAAAATGTGAGTCAAATCACATCGTTCTGCGTTGTTAGTGAGTTTTTTTCGAACTTTCGCTTCGGCGGCTGTCTCGAAGCGCTCGTTCGTCATTCGTATTTCTGTCAAGGAGACTGCACGTAATGTCCGCTCGTAACCTGCTGCGCCACACCTGCCTGTTCGCCCTGCTCGGCAGCCCCCTGCTGGCCACCGCCGCCCCCAGCACCGACCCGCTGTTCAGCGTCGGCCTGCTCGGCGCATACGACAAGTTCAAGTTCGAAGGGGGGAGCGAGTCCGAGAAGGATCACATGGGCGAAGGGGGGGTATTCGCGACCTTTGGTAACAAGCTGACCGCCGAATCCGGCTTCATCTACCAGGTCGGTGCCGAAGCCAAGTACGGCAAGAAGAACGACAACAAGCTCAAGGAGGCCCAGGCCGACCTCGACCTCGGCTGGCGTGCGGCGCTGGATGCGCGCAACTTCGTCGATGTGATCGTCGGGGGTGGCTATAGCTGGTCGCGCTTCGAGCCTGAGATCAACGACCTGGACACCAAGCTTACCTACAAGTCGCCATTCGCCAAGGCCGCATTGGGTTACAACCACCAGTTCGATGCCTCGACCCTGCGCGTGGAAGTCGGTGCGCGCCGCAGCATCGATGGCCGTGCCCGGCTCAAGGTGGATGATTTTGGCAGCGACAGCGTGGACATGAAGGACCGCACCAACCCATACGCCGAGGTCACCTTGCTGATGAACCAGCAGGGCGGCATGCCGGTGCAGGCCGGGGTGTACTACACCCGGACCGAGTACAAGCTCGATGAAGACTCGGAGGCCGCCGACAACACCAAGCTCAAGCGTGACGAGTTCGGCTTCAAGGTCGGCTTGGCGTTCTGAGGTTGATTGACTGACAGCGCCGGCCTCCGAGGGTAGACCCGCGAAGAGGCCGGTGCTGCGATCAGCGCCCGCGGCGGCGCGACACCCGCGCCTCGATGTTCTTGCGTCCGATCAGCAGCGGCGGCTTTTCCACCACGGGCTCATCGGCCAGCCACTTGTACATCACCAGGCAATCCACCAGTCCCAGCCGGGCATGGCGAAACGCCTTGGGCAAGCGCCCGACCGTCTCGAAGCCGAGCTTGTGCCACAGCGCCACGGCCACTTCGTTGCTGGCCACCACCGAATTGAACTGCAAGGCCAGGAAGCCCTCCTGGCGCGCCTGCTTTTGCGAGTGCTCGCACATCAGCCGTGCCACGCCGCGCCCACGGGCGGCTTCGCAGACCACGTAGCCGCAGTTGCCGACATGCCCACCGGGGCCTGCGGCGTTGGCCTTGAGGTAATAGGCGCCCAGCAGTTCGCCGTCCTGTTCGGCCACCCAGCTGTGCAGCGGCAGTTCGAGCCACAGCCGGCGAGCCTGTTCGATGCTCATGTCCGGGGCGAGCGCGTAGGTTTCACGGGCCTGAATCACGGCCTGGAAGGTCGGCCAGAACCGCTCGAAGTCGTCTGGGGTCATGGGGCGCAGAAGGGTCATGGCGTTACCTGCAATGGCTGGGCCGCCAAGTCTGGGTGGGCTGGCGCCGCCGCGCAAGGGCGGCGACGCCAATCAGGCTCAACCGTCGGCCTTGCCCACCGCGTCTAGGGCGCGCGCCGAATACACAAGCGCGGCGCCAGCGTTCATCGCCACGGCCACGCCGAGGGCTTCGGCGATTTCTTCACGGGTGGCGCCGTGCCTGACGGCCTGCTGCGAATGCACGGCGATGCAGCCGTCGCAGCGGGTGGTCACTGCCACGGCCAGGGAGATCAGTTCGCGGGTCTTGGCGTCCAGGTTGTTGGTCTTGGCGCCGGCGCCGCTGGCGGTCATGTAGCCGGCGACGGTATCGGGGGACAACTGCTTGAGATCGCCGATGCCGGCCATCAACTGCTTACGGTAGGCGTCCCAGTCCATCATGCTCATTGTCTTCACCTTACGAGGTTGGGGAGGGTGAGCTTTCAGGCTAGACGATAGCGGGCGGCGCAGCCGCCCGGGCAGCACTCAGATGTAGATGAAGACCAGGACCAGTGCGGCGACCACGGCCCACTTTTCCAGGTAGTAGCGGGTGCGGTTGCGCTTTTTCAGGGCCTTGCCGCGTTCGCGGATCTTGTAGATGCGGGTGAACAGGCGGTTGATGCCGCCAGTCTTGTCGTTGGCATCGTTGGGTGCGGCTGCCGCGGCCATCACGTTGCGGCTGAACCAGCGGTTGAAGGCGGTGGCCCAGTGGTACTTGAGCGGGCGCTCGACGTCGCAGAACAGGATGATACGGTTGTGCTCGGTGGTGTTGGCGGCGTAGTGGATATACGTCTCGTCGAAGATCACCGCCTCACCGTCACGCCAGGAATACTTCTCGCCGTCCACATCGATGTAGCAACCGTCGTCGTTAGGCGTGTCCAGGCCCAGGTGATAGCGGTAGGAGCCGGCGTAGGGGTCGCGGTGGCGGACCAGTTTGGCACCCGGGGGCAGGGTGGCAAACATCGCCGCCTTGACCGTGCCAATGCCTTGCAGCAGCTCGGTGGTGCGTGGGCACAGGTTCATCGCCGAAGGGTGGCTCTCGCCGTACCATTTCAGGTAGAAGCGCTTCCAGCCGGTCTTGAAGAACGAATTGAAGCCCACGTCGTCATAGTTGTCGGACTTCTTGATTTCGCCCACGTGCAGCAATTGCTGGGCTTCTTCACGGATCTCCTGCCAGTGGTCCTTGAGCGGTTGCAGCTCGGGGAAAGCCTCGACCGGCAGGTACGGCTTGGCCGGATGCCGGGAGAACAGATAGAGGAAGCTGTTGATCGGGGCGAGGAAACTGGAGTGGTCGCCGAGCTGGCGCGTCAGCTTGTGACGTACCCGACCGCGCAGGTGGACATAGGCGATCGAAGCGACGAAAAGAAGTACGAGTGCAATTTTCATGGACGTTTACTTGTCGAGAATGGCCATCTGACATGGCTTGAGCCCGCCAGCATAAACAATCATGGGGCGGGTTTGTACTGATTGTTGGCCCTGCTCCTGTCGACTTAGGTGTAACGTGCCAGATCAGACGCAAACGATTCACCTACAAGGAGTGGACATGGCCGAGGATACACGCCCCACTGGCAGCCCCTTCAAACGGTTGTTCTTCGCCTTGCCGGTCACCGACGCGCAGCGCCGTGCCATCGGTCAGTGGCGCGGCGCGCTGGGCCTGCGCAGCGGCAAACCGGTGCCGCGCGAGAACTTTCACCTGACCCTGCTTTTTCTGGGCGATGTGGATGCCGTGCAAGTACCGGCGATTCAAGCGGCGGTCGATGCCCTGGCGCGCCCCGATGCGCCGTTGCGCCTGCGGCTCGATCGCCTGAGCGTATGGCCGCGCCCTGGCGCACTGGTGCTCGAGCCGCAGTCCACGGCGGCGCCGCTGCGTCAGTTGGTGTATGCCCTGGAGCAGGCACTGCTGCCGCTGGGCATTGGCCAACAAAGCCGCGATTACCGACCGCACCTGACGCTGTCGCGGGGCTACCGTGGCCAGGCGCCGGAGGCATCGGTGGCGCCGGAGTTCTTCATCGCCGCCCGCCACTTCACCTTGTACGAATCACGCAAAGGGCGTTACTGGCCATTGGCCGAGTGGCCGTTGGCCTGAGCGGCTAGACCGGCAGGCTCTGGTAAGGCAGTTCGTCGCCCGGGCTGCGGGCGAATTGGCGCTTGTATTCGCGGCTGAACTGCGAGGTGCTCTGGTAGCCGACCCGGTGCGCGGTCTGCGCCACGCCCAGACCTTCGCCGATCAGCATCTGCTGCGCCTTGAGCAGGCGCAGGCGTTTCAGGTACTGCATCGGTGCAAGGTCGGTGCAGCGTTTGAAATGCTCGTGGAAGGTCGACACGCTCATGTTGGCGCGGGCCGCCAGGTCCTCGACGCTGAGGGGGGCGGTGTAATGCTCGCGCAGATGGGCGAGGGCGGCGCCGATTCGGGCAAAGTGCCCCTGTTGTTCCACCAATGCCCGCAACACCCCGGCTTGCGGCCCTCGCAAGGCGGTATACAGCACCTCGCGTACGCGCGCCGGGCCCAGCACCTTGGCGTCCAGCGGGTCCTGCAGGCACTGCAACAGACGCTCGACGCTCTCGCGCATGGGCGCATCCAGCGCCGCGGAGGTCATCGATTGCGGCGTTTGCGCCTGCACCGCCGGGTCGGGGGGGAGGGCCATGTTCTGCACCAGTTCGCCCAGCACGGCGCGGTCGATGTCGACCGCCACGCCGAGCAGGGGCACCTCTTCGGTGGCGAAGGTCTCGCACATGAAGGGCACCGACAGTGCCTGCACCAGATAATGCCCGGCGCCGTATTCCAGCGTGCGCGGGCCCAGGCGCGCCAGCTTGCTGCCTTGGGCCAGGATCATCAGACTGGGTTCGTAGATCTGCGGGCTGCTGGCCACGTAGTGGCCCCAGCTAAGTACCTGGACCTGCGGCAGGTGGGTGGGCACGAACCCAGGGCGTGTGGCCAGGTTGCGGATGAGCCCGCAGAGCGGGGCATTGGCATCGACGTGACGAGTCAGTTGCATGATGGACCAGGGCGGAGGATCAGACACTACAATCATCGCAGATCGGAGGTCAGGCGCCAGGGGTGAGCGGGCAACTTCGGAGGATCAGGCATGCATGCCGGAGAATCAGCGGTAGGCGCTGCGGGGTTTGGGCGCGCAAAATGTGTCGGACTGAATCGTTTCACTCATTGCGAGGTCCTGCATGTACACCGCCATCGGCTACGCCGCCCAAACTTCGACCAGCCCGCTCGCCCCCATGACCTTCGAGCGCCGCAGCCCGCGCCCGGACGACGTCGCCATCGAGATCCTGTATTGCGGCGTCTGCCACTCCGACATCCATCAGGCGCGCAATGAATGGGGCATTGCCGTGTACCCGCTGATGCCTGGCCACGAGATCATCGGGCGGGTCACCGCCGTCGGCGACAAGGTGTCGGCGCACAAGGTCGGCGACCTGGTCGGCATCGGCTGCATGGTCGACTCCTGCCGCCATTGCGAGGCCTGTGCCAAGGACCTCGAGCAGTACTGCCTGGAAGGCCCTACCATGACCTACGCGACCCCCGACCGGGTCGATGGCAGCAACACCATGGGCGGCTATTCCAGCAGCATCGTGGTCAACGAACACTTCGTGGTGCGCATCCCGGCCGGCATGGACCTGCCAAGCGCCGCGCCGATCCTCTGCGCCGGCATCACCACGTACTCGCCGCTCAAGCACCACGGCGTGGGCCCCGGCCACAAGGTGGGCATCCTTGGCATGGGTGGCCTGGGCCACATGGGCATCAAGCTGGCCAAGGCGCTGGGCGCCGAAGTGACGCTGTTCACCCGTTCCCAGGCCAAGGCCGAGGAAGCCCGCCGCCAGGGCGCCGACCACGTGATCGTGTCCACCGACCCCGAGCAGATGCAGGCCGCAGCCGGTCGCTTCGACTTCCTGCTCGACACCATTCCGGTTCAGCACGACCTCAATCCGTACCTCGAAACCCTCAAGTTCGACGGCGTGCACATTCTGGTCGGCCTGATCGAACCGATCGACCCGGCGGTGCATGCGGCGAACCTGGTGCTCAAGCGCAGGGTACTGGCCGGCTCGTTGATTGGCGGTATCGCCGAGACTCAGGAAGTGCTGGATTTCTGCGCCGAGCACGATATCCGTTGTGATATCGAAATGCTGGATATCCGCAACATCAACCAGGCGTACGAGCGCATGATCGCCGGTGATGTGAAGTACCGCTTCGTGATCGACATGGCCACGCTCAAGGGCTGAGTCCTCCGCCCTTTCGAGGGCAGTAGTGTGTCGCAGTGAAAACGTCGACCCTGTGGGCGCGGGCAAGCCCGCTTCCACCAGGGCGGCGAGTTACGACAGTCGATCTTACAAAATCCTCGCGCGCCAACGCCGGCAACGGTTGTGGCACCTCGCCGCGGCGCGTACCATGCCGGGCATTCCTCCAATAACCCATCACGCATCAACCCCGTCGAACCTCGGCGTGGGTCGTGCGCTCTATCGCCTTGTCCGCGCAACAGCGAGTTTCCTCAATGAATGGACCCACCCCCCTCAACATGCCCCCGACCGTGGGCAGCGGTAGCTGGTTGAGCGTGATCGCGCTGGCCCTGGCTGCCTTCATCTTCAACACCACCGAGTTCGTGCCGGTGGCGCTGCTCAGCGATATCGGCCGCAGCTTCGACATGAGCACCGCCCAGGTCGGCCTGATGCTGACCATCTACGCCTGGGTCGTGGCCCTGGCCTCGCTGCCGATGATGCTGCTGACCCGCAATATCGAACGCCGCCGCCTGCTGCTGCTGGTGTTTCTGGTGTTCATCGTCAGCCATCTGCTGTCGTGGCTGTCGCAGAGCTTTGCCATGCTGTTGGTCAGCCGCATCGGCATAGCCTTGTCCCACGCGGTGTTCTGGTCGATCACCGCCTCGCTGGCGGTGCGTGTGGCACCCCCTGGCCAGCAGGCCAAGGCGCTCGGGCTGCTGGCCACCGGTACCACCCTGGCGATGGTGCTGGGCATTCCCCTGGGGCGCGTGGTGGGTGAGGCGCTTGGCTGGCGCGTGACCTTCCTCAGCATCGCCGGTGTGGCCCTGGCCACCATGCTTTGCCTGATGAAGTCGCTGCCGCTGTTGCCAAGCCAGAATTCCGGTTCGTTGCGCAGCCTGCCGATTCTGTTCAAGCGCCGTGCGCTGGTGATCACCTATCTGCTGGTGACGCTGGTGATCACCGCCCAGTTCACCGCCTACAGCTACATCGAGCCATTTGCCCTGCACGTGGCGCAGATCGGTGGCGAGCGCACCACATTGCTGCTGTTGCTGTTCGGCGGTGCTGGCGTGGTTGGCTCGGTGCTGTTCAGCCGCTACAGCGAGCGATTCCCCCAGGGTTTCCTGGTGGGGTCGATCGGTATGCTGGCGGCTTGCCTGCTGTTGCTGTTGCCGTTGTCGGGCAACTTCTATGTGTTCGCCGGGCTGAGCATGTTCTGGGGGGTGGCAATTCTCAGTTTCAGCCTGTCGCTGCAGTCCAAGACCCTCAAGCTGGCCTCCGACGCCACGGACGTGGCCATGGCCCTGTTCTCGGGTATCTACAACATCGGGATTGGCGGTGGCGCGTTGCTGGGCAGTATCGTCAGCAGCCAGCTGGGCGTTGCCCATATCGGCCTGGTGGGTGGCGTTGTCGCGGTAGTCGGCTTGGCTATCGCGGTAGCCAGCAGCCGGCGCTTTCGTGAGGCCGTGCAGGGCTGATTGACAGGCCGGCTCCTACGCGCTTGTAGGAGCCGGCTTGCCGGCGATGGAGCCGCTGCGCATCACCGCGCAATCACCTCACCATCGACGCCCACGCCGACACCAGCAACAACCCCGCCAGGGCGCGGTTGAACCACAACAACCGCCCCGGAGCCTGCAACCAACGCGTACTGCCCACACCCAATGCCGCCCACACCGCCATGCACGGCAGCGCGATCAGCAAGAACACCAACGCCAAGTGCCATACCGGTAACGACGGTCCGGCGAACACGCCGATCACGGCCACCGCCATCAGCCAGACCTTGGGGTTGACCAGTTGCAGCGATGCCGCGCTGACCACCCCGAAGTGCCCCGCGCCCGGGTTATCCAGCGGCTCGCCTGCACCTCGCAGCATGCCCAGGGCCAGCCAGCTCAACCACAGCACACCGGCCCAACTCATCAGTTGCTGCGCCAGTGGATGGCGCACCAGCACCTCACCAAGCCCCAGCCCGACAGCCAGCACGATCGCCGCCGCCGCGCCACAGGCCGCCAGTATCGGCGCCAGGCTTGCGCGCAGGCCTTGGCGGGCGCCATGGGCGAGGATCAGCAGGTTGGTTGGCCCCGGGCTGATGCTGGCGACGAGCGCGAAGAGGATGAAGGGCATTAACGATTGCGACATGGCGAACGACTCCGGTTGATCAGAGTGCCATGTTCGCCGCCGGTCGGCGCCTAGTCTGGAAGGTTTGAGCAGCGCCTGCGGTAATCGGCCGGGGTCAGGCGATAAGCCCGGCGGAACCAGCGTCCGAGGTGGCTTTGGTCGGCAAAACCCAGGGCGACGGCGACTTCGGCAGGTGTCTGGCCCTGGGCCAGCAGGCGCCGAGCTCGCGCCAGTCGAAGCTGAATCAGATAGGCGTGTGGAGCCAGGCCGAAGGCGGCCTTGAACGCGCGGGTCAGGCGGAATCGGTCGACACCGCAGGCCAAAGCGACTTCTTCCAGGCTGATGTCGCGTTCCAGGTTCGCGTGCAGGTAGTCGCGCGCGCGCTGCGCGGTCAGGGGCAGTCGCGGGTCGGGGTTCAGGCGCTTGCGCCAGTGCAGGTGGCGGGTCAGGCAGCCAAGCAACTGGTCCATCGCGGTTTGCCGCACGATGCGCAGTTCCTGGTCATGCACGGCGCGAAAGGCCAGGGCCGTGGCACTGGCCAGTTGGGCGTCGCGGCACAGGGTATCGGCGAAGCTGGGCAGGTTGCCGCTGGGGGCCTGTTCGAACACCGAGCGCAGTTCGGCTTCGAGCCAGTTGGGCTGCAGATACAGCGTGGAGTAGGTGAAACCGTCTGCGGTTGGCGCATGGCCGTCGTGGATATCGCCAGGCTCGAGCAGGAACACCTGGCCCGGCGTGCTGTTGTGGCGCACCCGCCGGCAGTTGAATTGCTGCACGCCCTGTTCGGTGATACCGACCAGAAAGCTGTCATGCCAGTGCGGGTCATAGGCATGGCCGATGAAATGCGCGCGGACCGACTCGATGCCGGTGTCGGCGTCCTGCTTGAGGTCGATCCAGTTGGTCATGAGGGGGGCTGCGGCTGGGTAAGGGCTGTTCACCTTAACGCACAAGCCCAGCCGTGGTTTAGAACAATTGTGCAGGCTCCAGCGCCGCAAAGCGCTCGCGCAGCCACAGGTGCAGGCGCGACACGGCAGGCGACAACTGCTTGCGGTGCGGGCAGGCCAAGGTCACCGGGGTGAGTTCGCCGGGGTGCTCGGGCAACAGCACTTCCAGCTCACCGCTCGCCACGTCGGCGCTGACATCCAGCCACGATTTGTAGGCAATGCCTTCACCGAGCAGCGCCCAACGCCTTACCACGTCGGCGTCGTCGCTGAACAACGGGCCGGTGACCTGGACCATGCGGTTTCCCAGACGCCACTTGTCATAGATGCGCCCCAACTGCAGGTAGAGCAGGCAGGCATGCTGTTGCAGGTCATCGACGCTCTGTGGCCGGCCATGGCGGGCCAGGTAGCCGGGCGAAGCCACCAGCACGCGGCGATTCCAGGGGGCCAGGGGCAGGGCGATGTAGTTGGCTTCCTGGTTGATGCCATAGCGAATGGCGACATCTACCGGATCGCGGAACAGGTCGGCGATCTGGTCGGAGAGAAACAGACGCAGGCTCAGATCGGGGTGGTCGCGGCGGAAATCACTCAGCCAGGGCAGCAGGATATTGCGCCCCAGGTCCGATGGGGCCGACACCTGCAGCACGCCGCGCAAGCCGCTATGGGCGCCATGCAGGTTGTCACGGCCTTGGCGCAGGTTTTCCAGCACGTTCAGGGCGGTGGGCAAATACAACTCGCCTTCGGCAGTCAGGCGCAGGCTGCGCGTGGTGCGGGCGAACAGGCGCACGTCGAGGTCGCGCTCCAGACGCTTGATCGCAGCCGCGACCTGGCCGGGCAGCAGGTCGGCCTCACGGGCGGCAGCGGTGAAACTGCCCAATGCGCTGCTGCGCACGAACAGTTCGAGGTCATCCAGACGGAGCATTTTCACTCCAAAGGTGAAAGTGTTGCTGCATTCTGCTGGTTTTTCTTCGCAGAAGGAAAGATAAGATGTGCTACGAATCCCGTCCCGCTTAATTGGAGTTGCAGCATGGATACCGTCTTCCTGGCCAAGCGCCGCTACACCACCAAGGCCTACGATGCCGCCCGCAAGATCCCCCAGGCGACCATCGATGCCCTGCTCGAGCAGTTGCGCCACAGCCCGTCCTCGGTCAATTCGCAGCCCTGGCACTTCATCGTCGCCGACAGCGCCGAAGGCAAGGCCCGCCTGGCCAAGGCAACCGAGGGGCGCTTCGCCTACAACACGCCGAAAATCCTCGATGCCTCGCACGTCATCGCCTTCTGCACCCGCACCGACATGACCGAAGCGCACCTCGATGCAGTACTCGACCAGGAGCAGCGCGACGGGCGCTTCCGCGATGAGCAGGCCCGCGCCGGCCAGGACCTGACCCGCCGTGGCTACGCCGACCTGCATCGCTTCGATCTCAAGGACCTGCAGCACTGGATGGAAAAACAAACCTACCTGGCCCTGGGCACCGCATTGCTCGGCGCCGCCGCCCATGATCTGGACGCCACGCCGATCGAAGGTTTCGACAGCAAGGTCCTCGACGCCGAACTGGGCCTGCGCGAGCAGGGCTACACCAGCGTGGTGTTGCTGAGCCTGGGCTACCGCAGCGAGTCGGACTTCAACGCCGGGCTGAGCAAGTCGCGTCTGCCAGCTTCGACGGTGTTCACCTTCCTCTGACCACCACTACCAGAGGGCAGTCGATGCTGCCGCCAGCACCCGACGGAAGACCTCGATCGCTTGGTCGACTTCGGTCTCGGTAGTGAATCGCCCGATGCTCACGCGCACGCTACGGCGTGCGCGTGCTTCATCCAGGCCCAGCGCCAACAGCACGTGGGAAGCAGCATTGGCCGCGGAATTGCAGGCCGAGGTGGTCGACAGGGCCAGCTCGCTCGCCAGTGCCGCACTGTTGAAGCCCTGGGCCTCGATGCACAGGTTCAAGGTGTGTGCAATGCGTTGCGCCGGGCAGCCATTGAGCGTCACGCCGGGCAGGGCCAGCAGCCCCTCGCGCAGCCGGCGGGCAAGCCGTTCGGTGTGCTGGTAGTCGCTGTCACCCGGCTGCCCGGCCAGCGCGAAGGCAGTGCCCATGCCGACGATCTGATGAGTGGCCAGGGTGCCAGAGCGCAGCCCCTGTTCATGGCCGCCGCCGTGGATCTGCGCGCGCATCAGCGCATGCGCACGCGGGCCCACGTACAACGCGCCGATGCCCTTGGGGCCGTAGACCTTGTGCGCCGAGAACGACATCAGGTCCACTGCGGCCACGCCGAGATCGATCGGCAATTTACCGACAGCCTGGGCGGCATCGACGTGGAACAGGCCGCCATGGGCGCGCACCCGCTCACCGATGGCGGTGAAGTCGGTCACGGTGCCCAACTCGTTGTTGACGGCCATCAGCGACACCAGGCGGGTATCGGCGCGCAGCGCCGCTTGGACCATGTGCGGTTGTATCAGGCCCGCTGCGTCGGGGGCCAGACGGGTCACTTTCCAGCCCTGGCGCTCCAGTTCGGCCACGGTATCGAGCACCGCCTTGTGCTCCAGTTGGCTGGTGATCAGGTGCCCCGGCTCACCGATGCCTTGAGCGATGCCCTTGAGCGCAAGGTTGTTCGATTCGGTCGCCCCGGACGTCCAGATCAGCGCGTTCGCCGCGGCGCCGACACATTCGGCCACCTGCCGCCGAGCCTGCTCCACGAGTTCCCGCGCGGCCTGGCCGTAGGCGTGACCGCTGGAGGCCGGATTGCCGAAGTTGGCGTGGCGTCCGAGGCAGGCGAGCATGGTCTCGATGACCCGGTCGTCGACCGGGGTTGTGGCGGCGTAATCGAAATAGAGCGGGGCGCTTGGCATGGGGCTGTTCCGTGCAGTGTCGTCGTGGAATCGGCGATCGATGCAGATAGCGTAACGCTGCCTTGGAGATGCTTTTTTCCAATTACCCTAGGAACCCAGTTCAGGTGAGAAAGAATTCTCCTCCACGGCCTTGTTCGGAGAATTTTTTTTCGAATCCCATGCTGCAAACGGTACGATCAGGCGAGTTGGGGGACCTTTTGCTCTTCCTCCATTACGACCCGTTCACACAATTCGATGATCTGCTCGCGCATCCAGCGATTGGCCGGGTCCTGATCGGTGCTTTCATGCCAGTACAGGTGGGTTTCCAGGGGGGCGACCTCCACCGGTAGCGGCTGGTAGCGCAATTGGTGGCGACGGGCGAAGCGTTCCGGCACGGTCATCACCATGTCGGTCTGCTGCAGCACCTGGGAAGCCATCAGGTAGTGTTGCGAACGCAGGGCGATCTTGCGTTGCACACCCATCTTGCCCAAGGCCAGGTCCACATAGCCCAGCCCGTTGCGGCGGCTGGAGATGTGGATGTGGGTCATGCCTAGGTAATGCTCCAGCGTCAGCCGGGAATCGGCCAGCGGATGGCCCTGGCGCAAGGCGCAGACGAATCGATCCTGCATCAGCTTGACGTGGCGTACCTGCGGATCGGTGTTGAGCGGCGCGTCCACGGCGAAGTCCAGGCGTCCGGCGGCGAGTTCCTTGGTGGTTTCCCGGCGTTTGCACAGGAAGCTCTCGATCATCACTGCAGGAGCCAGGCGGCGCAGGCGCTGGAACAACGGCGGCAGCACCACCGCCTCGGTGAGGTCGGTCATGCTGATGCGGAAGGTCTTGCTGGCCTGCTGCGGGTTGAAGATGCGGCTTTCCTGCACCGAGGTGCGCAACAGCGCCAGGGCGTTACGCACCGGGCCGATGATGTTCTGCGCCATGGGTGTGGGCACCATGCCCTGGGCCGTGCGCACGAACAACGGGTCGTTGAAGGTTTCCCGCAGCCGTGAGAGGGCGTTGGACACCGCCGGCTGGGTAATGCCGACGATCTGCCCGGCGCGGGTCAGGTTGGCTTCTGTGTAAATCGCGTCGAAGACGATGAAAAGGTTCAGGTCGACCTTGCTGAGGTTCATGGGCGCCGCTCTTATTGGAATTATCGGTCGATCATATATCGGTTATGAATGTTTATACACGTGGAAAATAGACTAGGTGGATGACTGGCCGGTGCTCTAGGCTCTGCCCATGTCTCTCGAATCGTGAAGGTAGCCCCGATGGATTTCGCCTATTCGCCCAAGGTCCAGGCATTGCGCGAGCGTGTCAGTGCGTTCATGGATGCCCATGTGTACCCCGCCGAGCCGGTGTTCGAACGCCAGGTCGCCGAGGGTGACCGCTGGCAGCCCACCGCGATCATGGAGACGCTCAAGGCCAAGGCGCAGGCTGAAGGCCTGTGGAACCTGTTCCTGCCTGACTCGGAGTACGGCGCCGGCCTGAGCAATCTGGAATACGCACCACTGGCAGAGATCATGGGCCGTTCGTTGCTGGGGCCGGAGCCTTTCAACTGCTCGGCGCCGGATACTGGCAACATGGAGGTGCTGGTGCGCTACGGCAGCGAGGCGCAAAAGCGCCAGTGGCTGGAGCCATTGCTGCGCGGCGAGATTCGCTCGGCATTCGCCATGACCGAGCCGGATGTGGCCTCGTCCGATGCCACCAACATGGCTGCCACCGCGCTGCGCGATGGCGACGAGTGGGTGATCAACGGGCGCAAGTGGTGGACCTCCGGCGCGTGCGATCCGCGCTGCAAGGTCATGATCTTCATGGGCCTGTCCGACCCGCAGGCACCTCGTCATCAGCAGCACTCCATGGTGCTGGTGCCGACCGATGCGCCGGGCGTGAAGATTGTCCGGCCGTTGCCGGTATTCGGCTACGACGACGCGCCCCATGGGCATGCCGAGGTGCTGTTCGAGAACGTGCGCGTGCCCTACGAGAACGTGATTCTCGGCGAAGGCCGTGGATTCGAGATCGCCCAGGGGCGCCTCGGGCCAGGGCGTATCCACCATTGCATGCGGTCGATCGGCATGGCCGAGCGGGCGTTGGAGTTGATGTGCAAAAGGGCGGTGGCACGTACCGCGTTTGGCCGGCCACTGGCACGACTGGGCGGCAACGTCGACAAGATCGCCGACTCGCGCATGGAGATCGACATGGCCCGGCTGTTGACGTTGAAGGCCGCGTACATGATGGATACCGTCGGCAACAAGGTGGCACGCAGCGAGATCGCGCAGATCAAGGTGGTGGCGCCGAACGTGGCATTGAAGGTGATCGATCGGGCTATCCAGCTGCATGGTGGAGCAGGGGTGAGCGGGGATTTCCCGCTGGCCTACATGTATGCGATGCAGCGCACCCTGCGCCTGGCCGATGGACCGGACGAGGTGCACCGGGCGGCGATTGGCAAATTTGAGATCGGCAAGTATGTGCCGGTGGAGATGTTGCGCGGCGGCAGAGGTTGAGTTCAACGGTAATCAGAGGATTGCCAAAGTTAATTGCTCGTTGGGGCCTAGGTCGAAGCATGGACAAAGGCTTCATCAAGCGAAGCAGCTTGATGTCGAGCTAAAAATGCTTCTGTGCTTTTGAACTCCTCCAGTCGTGTTTTTGCAAGCATGTAAAAGCGATTGCAGTTGCTGGCGATTTCTTGGGTGTAATGCGAGGACACCAACACGCTTGCGCCCTCCCTGCACGCGTGTTTTATGCCTAGCCATATGTAATGGCGGAGCTCGGGATCTACGCCTGCGGTGGGTTCGTCAAGAAGCACTAAGTCGCTATCCATCAATAGAAGCGTCAAGGTGAAGAAGCTTCGGATTTCACCATAGCTGCAAGTGGATGCTTTTTTGGTTGATAGTTGGGTGTATCTTTTTGCAAGGTCCGGAGACCACGTTGAAAGTCGTGCTGGGAAGTCCAGTGGGTCAAGGGCGGTGTGGGCGTTTAATTGCAGAATGAGTTCGGCGGCCTCGTTCATGCGTAATAGGGGGGGCGGGGTTAAAATCTGTGTCAGATAGGTTGGGCAGCGCGCTGCGTTGTTGATTGCACCATGGCAAACTTTCTTGGTTCCGCAGATAAGATCGAATAGTGTGGTTTTTCCTGCGCCGTTTATACCAAGAACTCCTACGATTTCGCCCTTGGCCAAATGTAGGTTTACCTCGTTCATTAGCGGGGTCCGATCATAGGAGAATGTGACGTCGCGCAATTGTAGTAGGCTCATTAGTATCTGCTCCAGATGGGCTGGATTCTGAAATATTTCCACGTCAAAAATAGCCCTGTGGATGCCCCGGCTACTGCAATTGGGAAGCTGAAGGTCAGGGGGATGTCCCCACTGAAAATCATTGTGGTCAAATAAATCGGGTTGATGGTAGACAAATATTTAATAGGGCTTGAGTTTTGCAGTGATCCCATATAGCCAGACAGAAGCATCCAGAATGAAAGTAGGGAAAAGAGTGTGTTCGCAGTGTTGAACTTCAAGGGCATTGCTACAATGACTAGGCCGGCACACGAAAACAACAAATAACATGTGTAAAAGGACGCTGTAACTTGCAGGAACTCCAACGCTGAATAAGCGCCGTAGAATGGCTTGGTGACGAGGTAGAACAGCGTAGAGTAGGATAGGCTTATTAGTGAGTAACAAACAGTATGAGCGTGAAGGAAAATCTTGATTGCCATGGGTTTGTAAATGAAGGACCGTACAAATCCGCTTTCTCTTCTGCCGATGAGGTAGAAACTGAAGCCATAGAGGGCTGAGTTTGCTGCGATATACGAGTAAAACCATGCGGAGGATGAAGCGTAGTTCAACGTTTGGGGGCTTGCATCCAATTGCTCTGGATGAGAACGGTAAACATGATGCAGGGGGCTACCCCCGCCCATAAAATGGCTATTGGATCTCTGAAATGTTCTGTTAGTAAAATCTTGCTAATGATGAATGCTTTGGTCAGCGCGTGAGGTGGTTTGAAGATACTTGAGTTCATGGGAATGGCACCATTGTAGCTAGCCGGCTAGGGATGATTTCTCTAGAAAAATGTCCGGAGTAGAGGTTGTCGGTATTTAAGGCGAAAGAATTATTCATATGGAGAAATGTGTTTGGGGAGACGTACTTGCAAAAATAGAGAGTGGACTGTTTTGTCGGCATGGAGGTGAGGTACAGAAAACCATCAAGCTTGGTTGCTCGTATGTCATCAATAAGTGTTCGTGCAGTCAGTTGTTCGTTTTCTGAGCGGATTGATGCAGTGCTAGGGGGGAGGAGGTTGGTTGTGATGGTTTCATAGGTCTTGTAGTGATTGCACTCAATAAAGTGCTTTAGGTAGGGGTCTTTTATTTGATTGGGATAGGTGGCACCCAGTGAAAGCATGAAGCGAAAAGTCTGCCAGAGTTCGATTATGGATTTTTCCAAAGCCATGCAAAAATTGCTCGTGTATGCCATGCCTGCGCAATACTTTACTTTGGCAGCTGAGTCGTATGGATTGCCATAGCAAACTAAGAGGCAGGTGCCAGGGAATCTGGAGTCTGAAATATCTATCATGCACAATTTGCCTGAGTCATGAAGTTTCTGGAGTAATGGCAGGGCTTTGCTTTTTGATAGTATTTGGCAGGCACTGTTATATTCAGTGATTGTTGCGTGTTTGCTAGTGAGCCAAAAGCGAAGTAAAAATTGTCGCTCCAAGGCTTCCTTAAGTGCGCCGAGGATCGCGCTTTCTAAATGAGTGTGAGCGCTACATCCGCAAGTGTCCCGCATAGGGTAGATCTGGTTATCGATTGGGTTTCGGCATGGGGAGATTGAGACGCAGGCTGTTGGTATTTTGCAAGGGGTAAAGTCACTAATTCTATATGCATTAGTGAGGTCGAATGCGTGCGAATGAATTTCTTCAGAGGGGAGGTGGCTGGAGGTTTGTACTAGTGCGTTGACAAAAGCAGTGGTTTCTTCGGAATTTAATGTGCTGCTCAAAGTGCCCGTTGCGTGCACCGGGACGTCCAGATAGAAGTGTTTCCTCTCAAAGTACTCACCTCCTGCCGACCTCGTTAGGTCAGATGTCCAACCACTACTGGAACCATAAGTTTCCCACCGACTTCCGCACTCCATGCTATGAGGGAGATAGGATACTGCGCTGGGTCGCAGAAACTCGAAATCACTGAATGCAGGTGTATGTATTTCATTGTATGTATTCATGATTCACCCTATCAGTTGGACGCATGCGGGTAGAAAGAGTGTCGGGTTTAGGTCCAGATTTTTTATCAACTGGTGATCCGTGAAGCCCGACCAGATCCTGCTGTTTAGGTTTAGTTCTTTGCATCGTAAGTCCATGAGCATGTACATTGAGCCGGCTTCTAACAAGGCGAGGCGGTACCCTCTGTAGCGATATTTGAAAACTGCTTTCGGTAGGTATAGGCAGTACACGAGCGCTAACGTTGGACTTCCGATGTTTTCATTTTCTGGAGTGATTGACTGCGATAGTTTATGGGTGTTGATATTTGGGCTGTGGGCCTCGAGTTTTCGAGATCCGGGGAGTAGATGGAGTGCGTCGGATGACGCGGGCCAGTTTTTAACCTTCTTTTCTATGTTTATGCAAAAGACTTCTATCGGGTAGATGGCCCCTCCGCTGGGATAGCCTCTTCTATAGTTGGAGTCTTCTTTTCTAAGAAGCGGAGATAGCAATTCCTGGACGGTGCTGAAGTGCAATGGTCTGTGCGTGAAGGAGGTGCACGAGTTGTTTCTGTTTAAATGATGGTTGAGTTGAAGTTGCTCAAGTCTGGCGGCGGCTTGGTCGTGTGGGTTGCTGAATATATCTAGTTTTAGTTCTTGGCCTGTCAGGCTTTCGAGTGCCTCTGTTGGGATGTTGTGCAGCGTACTGCAATGCTGAGTCGCCCGATGGATGGTATAGTTTCCCTTGGCGTGAAAAGCTAAGGTTTCATCAATGACATCGTGGGGCGTGAAATAGAGATATTGGTCATGAATAATACTCATATTTTCGCTCCGAGACACTTGCAAAATGGCCAGTGAACACTGCTGTCTTCAGTGAGTGCACCATTGGCTAGATTAAGGGTTCTAGACGCCAGTACTTGATCCTGAGTTGACAGGCGCTTGGCAGGCTTTGTGAGCTTATTGGTGAAAGAGATTATTGCCCCCAGAATCAATAGGCATTGTAGTTCATCAATATCGGCTTTCGGCAGGTCGAGTTTTGCTGATCGGCAGAATGACCAGACTTTGCTCCAGTGATGGTTGCTGCCCCGAATCGTTTCGTAGTAAGCGATACGGTCCAGCGTGCAGTATGCGCAAGGGTTACCAATGGCAGGAATATGTACTTCAGTAAGATGGAAGTCATTTCCGCTAACAAACCCAATGCTTGCGCCATTCTCGGGGTTATTATCCAAGATTTTTGTATAAGCCTCCCTAAGTGCTTCCGGGCTGATTTTCATATAGGCAAAAATCGTTAGCGTCGGGTGAGCTGTAGCAATGGGTTCTCTCGGCAGCACTGGGCTGATTTTCAGTTTGCCATCATATTTATTTGTTAAAAATTCTCTGTGCGATTCGGGAATATTAAGGTCGGTATAAATGGTTGTGTCGTTAAAATGCGGTCTTTGTATCTCCTCGCCAATGACGCATATTGATTTAAGGAAGTCGATCGCGGTATTGGGTTCCAGTTTTTCGTTTTTAAGTATTTGTTCTAGCTCATCCTGTTGCAGATGCTCTGGGCTACTTCCTTTGATGCGTTTGAGGACGTTGCTCATTTGTTTATTTGTAATTTTAGTGAGTCCCGCGCTTGTGTATAGGATGGGGTCCGATTCAAAATTAAGTATTTCGTAATTGTAAATCTTAAGTGTTTTCATGATGATTGCCTGCGTTCAAGTGAGTGCCGTCTAGGTGCTGACGGCACTCTGTTACAACTTAACAGTGGGGTTGCTCATTGTTCTCTACGGCATTTCCGCCGCTACCACCACTTCCCCCACTTCCCCCACTGCAGCCTCCACCGCCACCGCAACCACCACTTCCGCCGCAGCCGCCTTGGCCTCCGGATCCCCCAAAGAATCCCGCTTCGAGTACAGTGGTGTTGTCTATTGGAAGTTCCAAGATGCTGACACCAAACTGCTTGTCCATAGTAGCTCTCCAATTATGTAATTCCTCTCCGGTGCAGAGAGGTAGTACAGGTTTAGGTGGAGATCTGTCCTCGGTCAACACTGCTTTTTATGGCTAAGTTAGTTTGGGTAAGGTTCGGGTGTTTATATATTTCGTGGCGCTGTCAGAAGAGGCCTAAGAAATGTTTTTGGCGCGTGCGTATTAGTTGGATTGACCTGGTTGTTTTGAGGGAATTGTCCTAGCTGTCTGTAGGAAGATTTTTCATTTTATGGAGTGGTTAGATTTTGTAAGACTTTTCGGTTAAAGATAAACAATGTTTCTAAATGTAAAGCAGAGGGAGTGGCGCGGATAACTAAGGTGCCGCCTATCGCTATCAAAGCGATTCCGTAGCGTTGAGATGGACCACGTCAAGGAACGGCATGCGGTTTGCGCATTGGGATGGGTCGGGGGGAGTTAGCGGTGCCAGGGGTTCTTTGGAAAGTGGCGCATTAAGAAAGTGTCAGCGACAGAAGCCGGACAATATCCGTGCCCGTCGTGGAGACGGCGTCGGTACAGAGGTAGAGCAACGCCTGAGCGAAGCTTCCATGTGAAAGTCGCAGTGCCGTTGAAAGCGAGCGCCGCCTGCACGGTGCATTGCGAACTTCGTCGGGGCGCCGAGCCTACTTCCCGCTAGCGTATGCGATGCAGCGCACCCTGCGGCTGGCCGATGGACCGGACGAGGTGCACCGGGCGGCGATTGGCAAGTTTGAGATCGGCAAGTATGTGCCGGTGGAGATGTTGCGCAGCGGCAGATAAGCGCAAGCCGTCTCGACCTCTTCGTGAGCTAACCGGCGAAGAGGTCGCGGCGGAGTCATTGTGTTTTCAGGTCCACCACCAAATCCTGGGCTGCCTTGGTGGCCAACACGCTCATCAGTTTGCTCATTTCGTCCTGGCGTCCAACGCCCGTGTCGGCACTGCCCATCATCACGTTCGGCACAGGCGCCCGGGCAGCGGCATCGGCCCATGCCCGGTTTATCTCGACGAGCGCCTCTAGCTTGGTCTGCAGCGCGCCATCGGCCTTGAGTTGCGCTTCACGAGCATACGCTTCGGCATCGGCGGAGATCTTGGTGGCTTCGGCGTTGACTCGCGCGGTATCGCGCAGTAACTCGGCGGTTTGCTTATCGATCTCGGCTCGGCGATTTTCCCGCTCCGCGTTGATCAAGGTAAGCTGCTTCTCCGTTTCAGCCTCGGTGGTACGCTCAATCTGCTGGCGTAGGCTTTCCTGTCGTTTAGCTTCGACATCTTTTGCGCCGCGAGCGGAAACGAGTTCTTTCTCCTCTTCTTCCTTTAACCGATTTTGACGAGCCACCGCCAGTTCCGCCTGGGCTTGTTGCACGCGTACCATACGCTCCTGAAACTGCGGATTAGGGTTGATATGGGTAACGCGAGCATCAACGACTTCCACACCGAACAGGCGGAATTGCTGCGGTTTGCGCAGCTCCTGGCCATTTTTGTCTAGCCGCTTCTCGATCACGAAGCGGGTTGCGGTATTGTCACCGAAGCTACCTTGGTTGGTGCCGGACTGTAGGATGGCGGTTTGGGACGGCAGGTGGTCTCGGCTGATGCGAATTTCTTTGCGACTGGTCAGGTAAAGCCCGTTGCGCAATTGATTTTCGAATTCCGCCCCAAAGTGACTACGGTTGCCCGAATAGTAATCATCGGCGCTCATCAGCGAGGCGGTTGCTTGCAGGGTTTCCTTCACGGCAGGGAGCAATGCTCGTTGCAAGAAGTTTTCCGGCGTTCGGTATTCCTGCGCAATTTTCAGGAACGCTTCGTTTGACGGTAGACGAAACTGTGTGCTGAATTCAGCCTTTGCATCCACATTGCCGAGAAATACGATCGGTAGGTTGTCCAGCACGGCGGAGTGTAGTAATCCTGGTGCGCCTTGCTGGTCATCCGTCTGCAGTGATGATTGAACGCCTATTGTCCGTCGCCAGGCAGTGCTGCGACCGAACCATTTGGTGGCGTAACCTACATCCTCTACCACCTTCTCTTCCCCGAAAATTGTCCGTACGTGGGCCATTTGCCCCGCTTCGTTGTAGAAGAAGACCTCATCGAACAGCAAGGCAGAGCCTCCGCCGATTACGAGTGGTAGAGCGATCATCATCACCAGCTTCCTGCTGACGCGCAGTTTGCTGAAATCCGGCTTGGATAGTTCTTGCATAGGGCACTCCTTGTGTGGGGTACCTATGCTCGCTATCTGGAGAACGCATCTGCAATCGGATTGATCAGCTGACGATGTAGGACGGTGATATCAAGCAAATACAGACGTTTCGTTATCTCAAAGGTTATGAATGCGATCATCGCCGGCCCCGGTAGCGCTACGAAAAACCACCGGCTGCGTCGGTGTTCGCGGCTGAAGCCGCACCGACAAGGTGTGTTTGCGGTCATTCTTACAGCTCGTTCGTGGCTTTCGTTGCCGCCGCTTTTTCTCCTCGCGTCTTGACCAACGAAACCACCACCCCACCCAACAGCAACCCGAACGTCACACCCAGCGATAGCAGCGCAGGCACCTTGCCGATCATGCCGTGGTAGAAGATCTTGCAACCGATGAAGATCAGCACCATCGCCAGCGCGTACTTGAGGTAGACGAACCGGTGCATCAGTGCCGAGAGGGCGAAGTACAACGAGCGCAGGCCGAGGATGGCGAAGATGTTCGAGGTGTAGACGATGAACGGGTCCTGGGTTATGGCGAAGATCGCCGGTACGCTGTCGACGGCGAATACCAGGTCGGCGAGCTCGATCAGTACCAGGGCCAGGAACAAGGGCGTTGCGTAGCGGATCGCCTTGCTCTCGCCGGGTGGTGTCAGGCGCACGAAGAAATGCGAACCGTGGATGTCGTCGGTCACGCGCATGTGCCGGCGGACGAAGCGGATCACCGGGTTGTTGGCCAGGTCCGGGTGGCTGTCTTCCTTGGACAGGGCCATCTTCACCCCGGTGAACAGCAGGAAGGCCCCGAAGATGTACAGTACCCAGGTAAAGTGCTGCACCAGCGCAGCGCCCACCCCGATCATGATCGCGCGCAGCAGCACGACGCCGAGGATGCCCCAGAACAGCACCCTGTGCTGGTAGCGACGGGGGATGGAGAAGTAGCCGAAGATCATCGCCATGACGAACACGTTGTCCATCGACAGCGATTGCTCCACCAGGAAACCGGTGTAGAACTCCAGTGCCGACTGCGCGCCCAGTTCATGCCAGACCCAGGCGCCAAAGAGTACGCCCACGCTGAAATAGCCCGTGTACAAGAGCAGGCTTTCGCGCATTTCGATTTCACGGTCTTCGCGGTGCAGCACGCCGAGGTCGAGCACCAGCAGCCCGATGACGATGGCCATGAATACCAGCCAAAGCCAGGTGCTGGTACCGAGAAATGGGGTGGTGAGGAATGTCTGTAGAGCCGTCATGAGCCCCTCCTTGATGGTCGACGTTGCATGGCAACAGTGATCCGACATCACGGCTTGGCAGCCGTCAGAGGGGCCCGGTATCACATGACATTGAGCCTAGACCCTTTTGCCGATGACGCCGAATGGAGGGGTGTTACAAGTTTTTGCTTTCAGTACACCCATACTTCCACCCGGCGATTACGCAGCCGGCCTTGCTCCAGATCGTTACCGGCTACTGGCAATTCGTCCCCCATGCCCGCCACCTCCAGCACCTCGACGCCGTCGCGGGCCAGCTCGCGGCGCACCGCCAGCGCCCGCAGGCGCGACAGCAGGGCGGCGCGCCCAGGCGTTTCCTTGGGGTCGCCAAAGCCGACCAACACCGCCTTGCTCTGCAACTTGCCGGCCTGGCGCAGGTAATCGACTACTCGCTGCACGTCGCGCAGGGCCTTGTTGTCGAGGCTGGCGCTGCCTTCCTGGAAGCGGAAGTTGACGCTCAAGCGTTGCGCCTGTTGTGCCAGGCTGCGATAGCGTGGCGGCATGTCGGCCTGGGCCGGTACCGGTTGGGCGTTGATCTGCTGCGAGACGAAGCCCTGCTCGGCGACGATCGCCTGCCCGGCCGGGCTCTGGGCGAATTCCACCAAGGCCCTGGCCTGGGGCTTGGCATTGGCCGGCAGGTAGAAGTACAGCCGCCGTGACAAGGGGTAGTCTTCGCTGGCGACCAGGCTGCGCGCTGGGAGCATCGCCGGGGCATCGCCCTCGGCCACAGCCAGCACCTTGGCCCCGTGCACCGAAGCCAGGCTACTGAAGCCAATGGCCTGGCGATCGGCGCCGACCCGCGTGGCCAGCTCGTCGCTGGACTCGAAGCGCTGCGCCTGGGACGCGAGCTCGGCATGCTGCGGCTCCAGCACCAGGGCCTTGAAGGTTTCGAAGGTGCCGGAGCGGTCGTCGCGGGCATACAGGTGGATGGGCCCGCTGGAGGCGCCCAGTTGCTCCCAGCGGTCTATTTGCCCTGAAAAAATCAGCGCCAGCTGGGCAGTGGTCAGCTGCGGTAGCGGGTTGTCCGGGTGCACGATCACCGCCACGCCATCCAGGCCGATGATCTGCTCGGACGTGGCTGCGCGCAGGTCACCGAGTGCACGCAGTTGCTGCAGCTCGGCGTCGTTGATTGGCCGCGAGGCTGCGGCGAGGTCGGCCGCGCCGCGGCCGAGCGCGGTGAAGCCTGTGCTCGAGCCATGGGCGGCGATGTCGATACGTAGTGTCTGGCCCTTGGCATCTTGCGCCGTGACCATGGTCTCGTTGGCTTGCGCGCCAGGCTGCTGGGCGATGCCTTGGGCGTGCTGCGCCCGCAGCAGACCCTTGGCGAGGGCGGGGAGCAGGGCCGCGCCGATGGTATTGGAGCCCTGCACACGCAGTTGCGTGGGTTCGGCCACGGCCAGGCCGGGCAACAGGGCAATCAGCAGGAAAAGCACGCGAGGCATGCCGGGCAACCTTGTGACATAGCGTTGCCCGGCAGATTACGACGATGGCGTGACCGAAATGTGACAGCTACCTTTTGGACGAGAATGTGACTGCACCGCTGCGGCTCAATGCGCACCCGCCGATTTGCTCAGGTCACTTTCCGCCCATTCGGTGTAGATACAGGCATCGGCCACGGCCCAGCGGACCTTCACGGTATCCCCCGGCTGCATCGGCATGCCGGCAGCGGACAGCGCCTTGACCGTCAGTTCGGTGCCGCCGGCCGTGACAACATGGCAGGTCTGGCTTTCACCGAGGAACAGCACCTCCGCGACCTTGGCGCTGACTTCGTTCCAGCCCGCCGGCAGTGGCTCGCGCGCGGCTTGCTCGGCACTCAGGGCGAGGGCTTTTTCCGGCCGTACCATGATCAATGCATCCTGCTCTGGCGAAAGGCCCGGTGTCAGGCGAATGGCCACCGGCTGACCTTCGAAACTCCCGGCGCCATGACCGTTGGCCTTGATTCGCAGGAAGTTGGAGTTGCCCAGGAACGAGGCGACGAAGGCATTCGGCGGGTTCTGGTAGAGGTCGTAGCCGCTGCCCAGGCCGACGATCTTGCCGTGGCTGAAAATCGCGATGCGCTGGGACAGGCGCATCGCCTCTTCCTGGTCGTGGGTCACGTAGACGATGGTGATTCCCAGCCGGCGGTGCAACTGGCGCAGTTCGTCCTGGAGGTCTTCGCGCAGTTTCTTGTCCAGCGCACCGAGCGGTTCGTCCATCAGCAGGATGCGTGGTTCGTACACCAGCGCCCTGGCGATCGCCACGCGTTGCTGTTGGCCGCCCGACATCTGCGAAGGTTTGCGGTGGGCGAACTTCTCCAGTTGTACCAGCTTGAGCATGGCATCGACGCGCTTGTTGGTCTCGGCGGCGCCAAGCTTACGGATGGCCAGAGGAAAGGCGATGTTGTCGCGCACGCTCAGGTGCGGGAACAGCGAATAACGCTGGAACACCATGCCGATATCACGCTTGTGCGGTGGCACCTGCACCAGCGAGCGGCCTTCGACCAGGATCTCGCCGCTGCTCGGCGTCTCGAAACCGGCCAGCATCGACAGGGTGGTGGACTTGCCCGAGCCGCTGGAGCCCAGGAAAGTGAGGAACTCGCCGTCCTGAATTTCCAGGTCGAGATTGTCCACGGCGGTGAAGTCGCCGTAGTGCTTGTTCAGGCCACGCAGGCTGACCAGGGTCTTGTTGTGCGCGTTGTCTTTGATCACAGCACTCATCGTTGTTGTCTCCGGGCACTCAGGCGTTGACTTCGGTGCGCCGGCGCAGGGCGGCGGCAATGAACATGACCAACAGCGACAGGCCGATCAGCAGCGTCGAGGCGACGGCGATCACCGGGCTCAGGTCCTGGCGCAGGGTGGTCCACATCTTGACCGGCAAGGTCTGCAGGTCGGGGCTCGCCATCATCACGCTGAGCACCACCTCGTCCCACGAGACGAGGAAGGCGAACAGGCCGCCGGCGATCATGCCCGGGCGAATCGCCGGGAAGGTCACCTTGCGGATCGCCTGCAAGCGCGAGGCTCCGCAGATGACCGCGGCATCCTCGATCGACTGGTCGAACAGCTTCAGCGAGTTGATGATCGAAATGATGGTGAAGGGCAGGGCGACGATGACATGGCTGACCACGAAGGCGAACAGCGTGCCGGTATAGCCCAGCTTGAGGAACAGCGCGTATACCGCCACGGCGATGATCACCAGCGGCACGATCATCGGCATGGTGAACAGGCCATAGAGCATCTCGCGGCCAGGGAAGCGACCACGCACCAGGGCGAAGGCGGTGGGCAGGCCCAGCAGCACGGACGCGATGGTGGTCAGCACGGCGACCTTGAGGCTGGCCAGGGCGGCCTCCATCCACTCGGGGTTGGAAAAGAACTGGCCGTACCATTTGAAGGTCCAGCCCGGTGGCGGGAACACCAGCCACTGCGAGGAGCCGAACGACAGCAGAACGATGAACACCACCGGCAGCAGCAGGAAGGCCGCGATGACGCCAGTGGTCAGGTACAAGCCCGTGCGCAGCGGGCGGCCCATGGCATTGGGGGACAGGAGCATGGCGATTTACCTCGCGTTGCCGACCGGGGATTCCGGTTGCAGCTTCAGGTACAGGTAGAAGAGCACCAGGGTGATCACCACCAGCAGTGCTGCGGCAGCGCTGGCCAGGCCCCAGTTGAGGAACGACTGCACCTGCTGGATGATGAATTCAGGCAGCATCATGTTCTGCGCTCCGCCCAGCAAGGCCGGGGTGACGTAGTAACCGAGCGACATGACGAAGACCATCAATGCCCCGGAGAACAGCCCCGAGCGGCACAGTGGCAGGAACACCTTCCAGAAATTGGTCCAGGGACTGGCGCCACAGATGGAGCCGGCCTGCAGCACCATCGGGTCGATGGCGTGCATGGTCGCCTGCAGCGGCAGGACGATGAACGGGATCATGATGTAGCTCATGCCGATGACCACGCCGGTCAGGTTGTGCACCAGTTCCAGCGGGGTATCGATGATGCCCAGTGCCATCAACGCCTTGTTGATCACGCCCGAACCCTGCAACAGCACCAGCCAGGAATAGGTACGCGCGAGCAGGCTGGTCCACATCGACAGCAGCACGATGTTCAGCAACCAGCGGCCCCAGCCCTTGGGCACCAGGGTGATCGCCCAGGCCAGCGGGAAGCCCAGCAACACGCTGATCAGCGTTACCAGGCCGGCCACCGAGAAGGTGTTGAACAACACCCGCGCATACGCCGAGTTGGCGAACAGCTGCTCGTAGTTGCCTAGCCCCGGCACCGGCTCCAGCACGCCGCGCAACAACAGACCGATCAATGGCGCGAAGAAGAACAGGCCGAGGAACAGCAGCGCCGGCAGCAGGTTGCGGCTGCCTTTCCAGCGCTGGCTCAGGCCTACGCGGCGGCTGGCCGCTCCTGGGGCGCCGGTGCCCGTGGGGGCACCTTGGGCGTTATGCAGGGCGTTGAGGGCGACTTTCATTTGACCAACCACTCATTCCAGCGCGCGGCGATGGCCTGGCCGTTCTTGGCCCAGTAGGCGAAGTCCAGCGTCACCTGGTCCTGGGCGTAGGCGGTCGGCAGGTTCGGTGCCAGGTCCTTGTCCAGCTTGGCCACGCTGTCGACGTTGACCGGGGCGTAGGCGGTAAGGTTGGCGAACTGGGCCTGGCCTTCTGCGGCACTGGCGTTGGCCAGGAATTTCATGGCCGCGTCCTTGTTCTTGGCGCCTTTGGGGATGACCAGGAAGTCGGCCATGACCAGGTTCTGCTTCCAGCTCACGCCCACCGGTGCACCGTCTTTTTGCAGGGCATAGACGCGGCCGTTCCAGAACTGGCCGAGCGAGGCCTCACCGGAGGCCAGCAGTTGCTGCGACTGGGCGCCGCCGCCCCACCAGACGATGTCTTTCTTGATGGTGTCGAGCTTCTTGAAGGCGCGGTCGAGGTCCAGTGGATAGAGCTTGTCGGGGGCTACGCCATCGGCCAGCAGGGCGAGTTCAAGCACGCCGGGGCTGGGCCATTTGTACAGGGCGCGTTTGCCGGGGTAGGTCTTGGTGTCGAACAGCGCGGTCCAGTCGCCGGGCTTGTTGGCACCGAGCTTGCCTTCGTTGTAGCCGAGCACGAAGGAGAAGAAGAACGAGCCGACGCCGTGGTCGGAGACGAAGCGCGGATCGATCTTGTCGCGCTGAATGGTGTTGAAATCGAGGGGCTCGAGCAGGCCTTCGCTGGCGGCGCGCAGGGCGAAGTCAGCTTCGACGTCGACCACGTCCCACTGCACGTTGCCGCTCTCGACCATGGCTTTGAGTTTGCCGTAGTCGGTAGGGCCGTCCTGGACGACTTTGATGTTGGTCGATTGGGTAAAGGGAGCGGCCCATGCTTCTTTCTGGGCGTCCTGGGTGGTACCGCCCCAGCTGACGAAGTTGAGGCTGTCGGCGGCCTGGGCGGCCTGACATGCCAGGGTCAGCAGGCTGGCGGACAGCACTGCGGTTACACGTTTGCTCAACAGCATGGTTACGCCCTCGTTGCTTTTGTTATTCGAGGCGGGGCTATTTGTCTTGCGCCCGCCAACTGTGTTCGGGGAGCAGCTTTTACAAAGTGTTTTTGGCCGTTTGTGATTGTAGGTGCCGGCCTGCAGTTTTAAGGTTTACGGGATATCATATTATGGTATTCCAAACTTTTCGCAAGAGGCAGGAGGCGACCGGCCATCACTCTGCGACAGGTTGGGTCGATCTAACCCTGTGGGAGCGGCCTTGTGTCGCGAAAGGGCCGCAAAGCGGCCCCGACAATTTCGGTAGTAATGCATAGCTGGCTGGGGCCGCGCTGCGGCCCTTTCGCGACACAAGGCCGCTCCCACAGGTTCCGCTACCTCAACCCAGGAGATTCGGCTCGAACGGAATGCTCTGCACCACCTGCAGTTCATACCCGGCCAGGCCTGCGTATTTCAGCGGTGGGCCGAGATGGCGCAGCTTGCCCACGCCCAGGTCCTGGAGTATCTGCGCCCCAGTGCCCACTTCCGAATACACCTTCGATTGCCCGCGCTGGTAGGGGCGTACTGGCTGGGTCAGTTGCGGCACCCGCTCCAGCAGCGCCTGGGACGACTCGTGGTTGGCCAGGATAACCACCACGCCAGTGCCTTCCTCGGCCACTTTCTGCAAGGCCGCCCACAACGTCCAGTTGGCCGGGCCGGCATACTCGGCGCCGACCAGGTCGCGCAGTGGGTCGATCACGTGCACGCGCACCAGGGTCGGCTGCTCGCGGCGGATGTCGCCCATGACCATGGCCATGTGCACGCCGCCTTCGATGCGGTCCTCGTAGGTGACCAGACGGAAAGTGCCGTGCACGGTCGGCAGCTCGCGCTCGCCGATACGCTTGATGGTCTGCTCGTTGCTCAGGCGATAGTGGATCAGGTCGGCGATGGTGCCGATCTTGATGCCATGCTGGGCGGCGAAGACTTCCAGGTCCGGGCGACGGGCCATGGTGCCGTCGTCGTTGAGCACCTCGACGATCACCGAGGCCGGGCTGAAACCGGCCAGGCGCGCCAGGTCGCAACCGGCCTCGGTATGCCCGGCACGGGTCAGCACGCCGCCTTCACGGGCGCGCAGGGGGAAGATATGGCCAGGCTGCACCAGGTCTTCCGGACGAGCGTCGGGCGCCATCGCAGCGGCCACGGTACGCGCCCGGTCGGCTGCGGAAATACCGGTGGTGACGCCGCTGGCCGCTTCGATCGACACGGTGAAGGCGGTGCTGAACGCGCTGCCATTGGCCGGCACCATCTGCTCCAGTCCCAGTCGCTGACAGTGCTCGTCGGTCAGGGTCAGGCAGATCAGGCCACGCGCCTCGCGGGCCATGAAGTTGATGGCCTGGGCGTCACAGCGCTCGGCGGCGATCAACAGGTCGCCTTCGTTTTCCCGGTCCTCGTCGTCCACCAGCAGCACCATCTTGCCTTGCCGGTAGTCCTCGAGAAGTTCTTCGATGCTGTTGAATGCCAGGTTGCACGCTCACTGTGGTGAAGTGGTTTTTGTGGTATACCATCATACACAAATATGCCAATCCCAGGAGAGCAGCGGATGAAAGCCTATTGGATCGCCCACGTCGACGTCACCGACCCCGAGCAGTACTTGCAGTACACCCAACGAGCGCCTGCGGCCTTCCAGGCATTCGGAGGTCGTTTCCTGGCGCGGGGCGGGCGTAGCGAGGCGATGGAAGGGCGGCCAACGCCGCAGCGTAGTGTGGTGATCGAATTCGATTCGTATGAGCAGGCGCTGGATTGCTATCGCTCGGCGTTGTATCAGGAGGCGTGCAGCCATCGCCAGGGTGTGGCGAAGGCTGAGGTGATCATCGTCGAGGGATGCAAGCCTTGAGGTGTCGCTGATCGCCGGCAAGCCGGCTCCTGCAAGTATCAGGGGAGCCGGCTTGCTGGCGATCGAGCTATCAGGAGCCACACCACAATCACGGCATCCCAGGCAGTTCATGGGGCCGCAGGTCGAACACCAGCACCTCGGCATCCACGCCGTTGGCAAGCTCCAGCACCTGCTCCTCACGCATCCGCACCCCATCGCCTTCATTCAGCACCTGCCCATTGAGCTCGATGCTGCCCCGCGCCACATGCACATAGGCATGGCGGTTGTCCGGCAGGCGCAGGGTGGCCTGTTCAGCCCCATCGAAAAGCCCGGCGTAGACGCGCGCGTTCTGCCTTACCTGCAGTGACCCGTCGCTGCCGTCCGGCGAAATGATCAGGCGCAATTTGCCGCGCTTTTCATCGTTGCTGAAGTGCTGCTGCTGGTAACGCGGAGTCGCCCCGCGGACGTTTGGCACGATCCAGATTTGCAAGAAGTGCACCGGCTGCGTCTGGCTGTGGTTGAACTCGCTGTGCGCCACGCCGTGGCCTGCGCTCATCAGTTGGACGTCGCCTGGGCGGATCACCGAACCGGTGCCCAGCGTGTCTTTGTGTTCCAGCGCGCCTTCGAGCACGTAGGAAAAAATCTCCATATCCCGGTGTGGGTGTTCGCCAAATCCTTTGCCGGCGATGACACGGTCATCGTTGATCACCAGCAGATCGGAGAAGCCCTGTTCCTGTGGGTTGCGGTAATGGCCGAAGGAGAAGGTGTGGAACGATTTCAACCAACCATGGAAGGCCATGCCACGGTCTTGTGCGTTACGAACGGTGAGCATGTTGAGTCTCCTCGATGAGGTGAAGACCCGCATAAGCGGGTCTTTCGAATGGGCGATGGTTACTGCAGGTGCACCTTCAACTCCGCAGCCGCCTGACGCATCGCGGCCTTCACTGCCGGCACCTGGCTCAACGGGTTCAACAAGCCATAGTCGTGAATCATCCCGTTGTAGCGCACCGAGGTCACCGTTACGCCGGCTGCATCGAGCTTGCGTGCATAGGCCTCGCCTTCATCGCGCAGCACATCGAACTCGGCCGTTTGCACCAGCGCCGGCGGCAGGCCCTTGAGCTGTTCGCTGCTCGCCCGCAGCGGCGAGGCGTAGATCTGTGCCCGGGCGTTGGCATCGGTGGTGTAGCTGTCCCAGAACCACTTCATCATCCCGGTGGTGAGGAAGTGGCCTTCGGCGAACTGCTTGTACGAGCCGGTCTCGAAGCTGGCATCGGTCACCGGCCACAGCAGCAGCTGGAAGCGCAGGGCAGGGGTACCGGCCTCCTTGGCCTTGAGCGCGACCACCGCTGCCATGTTGCCGCCGACGCTGTTACCGGCCACGGCCAGGCGCTTGCCGTCCACGCCGATCTCCTTGCCGTGCTCGGCCACCCAGCGGGTCGCGGCGTAGGCCTGGTCGATCGCGGTGGGATAGTGGGCTTCGGGCGAAGGCGTGTAGTCCACGTAGACCGCCACCGCGCCGGAACCGACCACCAGGTCGCGGATCAGCCGTTGGTGGGTCGGGAAGTCGCCCAGTACCCAGCCGCCGCCGTGGAAGAACATGAACACCGGCAGATCGCCTTTGACCTTGGCCGGGCGTACGACCTGCAGCTTGATCGACTCGCCATTGACCTGGATGACGCGTTCCTTCACCTCGATGCCGGACAGGTCGACCTTCACCGAGGCCTGGGCACCGGTCAGTACGGCGCGGGCGTCTTTCGGGCTGAGTTGTTCCAGTGGCTTGCCGCCGCCTTGCTCCAGGGCTTCGAGGAAGGCCTGGGTGTGCTGCTCGACACCAGGGCTGCCAGCGGCGAAGGCGTTGGAGATGGACAATGCGAGCACGCTGGCGGTGAGGGCTTTGTGGATCGAGCATGACATCAGCGGCCAGGCCCAGGCCTTGCGAGGCACCTTGCGCCTGAGCGCACCGCTGTCGTTCGCCATGGCGCACCTGAGCTGCCTGCTGACCGAGTTCCTGCGGCTGCACCCGCAGGTGGATGTGGAGGTCGACCTCAGCGACCGTGCCGTGGACCTGATCGGCGAGGGCTATGACCTGGCGCTGCGTATTGGAGCGCTGGAGGACTCCAGCCTGATCGCCCGGCGCATCGCCAATGTCGAGCGGGTGTATTGCGCAAGCCCTGCTTATCTCGAGGCGCGGGGTATGCCGAGCTGCCCAGAGCAGCTGATCGAGCACGATTGCCTGCCTTATGGGCATTCACGGCAGGTGCAGTGGCAGTTCAGGCAGGCTGGCAAGGTTCAGTCGATTCAGGTCACCGGGCGCATGCGTGCGAACAACGGCGAGATGCTACGGGACGCGGCGGTTGCCGGGATGGGGGTGACCTACCTGCCGACATTCATCGTCGGCAAGGCATTGGCGCAGGGGCGACTGGTTCCGGTGTTGGCGGAGTGGGCGCCGCCGGCGCTGCAGTTGTCGGCGGTTTATCCGCAGCATCGGCAGGTGGCGCGGCCGGTGCAGGGGTTCGTCGAGTTTTTGCGTGAGCGGTTGGCGCAGCTTTGATTGTGTGAGCTAGGGCCTCTTCGCGGGCAAGCCCGCTCCAGGTATTGCGCTATTCGCCACGGGCGCCGGTCCATCAAACATCTATGTCGATAATTCCTACGGATATTTAGGACGCCCGTGGCTGCTCCGTGAAGCGCTTCCTCGCTAGTGTTCAGGTCTCAGGCCCCCATGCCTTTTAGCGAGGAACCTTGTTATGGGCATCAGCAAAGCCATCCATATCGCCATGCAGGAGGAAATCCCCAATCCGTATGGCACCTGCAATGCCTGCGAACGTTCAGGGCTGCCTATCCTGCTCTTGCGTGAGGCCTATGCCCCGAATCCTCGCGATACCACATCTTATCTGGTGGCACATGGCAGCGAGATCACTCATGTCCCGATGCTGAATAACCAGCTGCGTACCCTACGCCAGGGCTATGTGTATGTCCTGCTCGACCAGGAGATCTGGCAGGCCTATCAGGTCACGCCGGAAGGCGCGCTGCGGCGGTTCCCGGTTTCCCAGCCACCACTGGCACCCGGCAGATCGCTAGCGCAAGTGTGTCGTACGCAAAACCACGACGTCATTGCGTCTTTCATCAACATCAATACTGCGCTCTACCAGAAAGCCTGGATCGCCTTCGCCAACGACCCCTGGCCCCGCGATGTGCTCGACCGCTACCGGGAGGGTATCGCCAACCAGCGCCCCGACTTCATCGACCGCTTCGTCGAACTGGATCTGAATACCGCCCGCAACGACCCTGCCAGCGTCGGCATCGCCATGACCGAAAGCGATCTTGGCCTGGGTGAAGTTCTGGAATATGCGGCGGCCTACCCCGGCAAGTTCACCAGCGCCCATGGCTTCTATCCGCGCATGAGCCGCTTGCCCGCAACGCGTAATTTCGTACGCACCACGGTTCTGAACGAGCAGTTGCCCAACGGCGTGCTGGCCCTCACCGTCCCCGACCCGGTCGGCCTGGTGATGGAAGCCAACGCCCAGCGCACCCTCTGGTTCCAACGGATGCAGGAATGGCGGGCCGAACCGCAGCGGCACTTCGAATATTTCACTTCCCAGGCCTTGCTGGGAATCCGGGAACTGAACGAGGCTAGGGCGGCGGCCCAGGCTGTCGAGGATACAGCCGAGGAAGTCCGCCAGCGGGAGCAATGGAACAACAGCGCAATACGTTTCAAGGCGCCGCGCCCGGCTGTGGACGTCGAAGCTCACGCACAGCGTACGACCGAGCGTAAACAGCAAGAAGCCAGGGAGCGGCTGGAAGAGCGCTACGACGAGAAGGCGAGGGCCGCCTTTCAGGCTGGCTACGACCGCGAGGTGAAGCATTGGCAAACGATGATCGACAAAGTGGGAGAACTCTATGCCATTCACTATGGCCATCGCTCGTTTCAGCGTATCGGCTACTTCGATTACAGCGCCACCAGCCCTCTGTCGGTCAACTACTTCATCAAGATGCTGTCCGCCTGTCTGGCGGGTGGCCCGACCGAAAGATTGCCCGAGGAAGACGCGCCACTCGGTCCCACCCAATACCTATGGCAGCAGCTACTGGAAGATCCCAACAGCCTGCTGTACCAGGCCTTGACGGCCAAGAACCAAAGCCTGCGGCAGCAATTGGTGAAGGCTCTGTCGAGCAATGACCTGACCCAGGTCTATCACGCGGTCAAAGCCATCGCCACCAGCTCGGAAGGCGAACGGCTGATGATCGAGCCGGTGCAAGACGCCATCGGCCAACTCCTCGCCGCCACGGCCAGTGGCGGCAATGCGCTTGGAGCGCGAATCACCGAACGAACGCGCGCTTTGATCGGTCATGTGCATAGCACAGCGTTCCTGCTCTATGCCGGCCAGCCAATCACCCAAGTCAGGCTTTCGCTCACTTTGGGTGAGTACATGAGCTTACTCAACGAGGCGCTACAGGAACGTACCGACGCCTTCCTCGGGCAATTGGACAAGCACTTTCGAAGACCTGCCGGGCGCAAGGTACGGGCCATGGTGCTCAGTGGGGCGATCCATCTGGCGGCGGCGGGGAATCGCAGTCAAATGGTGGAGGTAATGATATGGACACTGGAGAGTGCTGAGCGTCTGCAAGCCAAGTTGACGCAGTTGCGCGACAGTGCGGCCGAGGGAGCGGGGGCGCTGGTACGCAACGCCTCAATCGGAGCAGATACCCTGCGGCTCAATATGAGGTCTGCAGCCGATGATTTGAAAATTGGCGCAGCGGCAGCACGCACCGTAGCAGGGGATGGACTGCGTAGTCTTCGTACGGCGGCTTCCAGTCCTGGCAGCGCGAATATGCTCTTGGCATTGGGAGGATTATGGTTCCAGCAGGATAGCCTGATAAGAAATATCGATGCGCTGCGACAAAGCAGTGTGGGCAATCCTGAAACGCTCGCCGCAGTTTGGTCCTCCTCATTAGGCTTGCTGGGGGCAAGTGTCGAATCCACCGGATTTTCGCTGGGCTTGGTCCAGCACAAAGTGCCACTGGCGGGCATGCCCATCTCGCTAAGTTTAGGAGAGAAGATCGCGCGAGTCGGCGGGGCTCTGGTTGCAATTGCTGGGTTGCTGGACGCTGTGCAGTATTACCTAGCTGCAAAAAGAGCTGGGCGACAGGATGATGAAGAATCTGTCTTGGCGTATGGTTTTTCGAGCGCAGCCATGGTTTTGGGTGCCTACTATGGGGTTAGGGCAGCTCTTGGTTCTGCATCTCTATTCGGTCCCTTGGGGCTGGCTATTATCTTAGTGGCGGTAGCGTACGGATTTGCGGCTTGGGCGAAGAGTAAAGAGTCTTCGCCGCTAGAGCTATGGGCAAAGGGGACTCGGTGGGGCCTGCCGTTAAGCGGTCGCCGCTGGGGCGAATCGATTGACTACGATGCTGCTGTAGCGGCACTCAACGTTGCTGTAGTTGGTATGGAAGCCAAAGCCGGAATTGAGATCTCGGTTGATCACGATCAGCGCTCACGAATGAGCGAGCCCGGTGGAACAATTCTGTTGGGGGATACATCGGTTGCATATAGCTACACCCTAGCTTATTCAATGTCGTTGCCAGGTTATTATAAAGATGCTTCTCGCTACGAATGGGAGCTGGTGATTCAGCACGCCAGGACTAATGGTGAAGCTGTCGTATTAACCGGAGGTAGTGCGAGGCCATTCGAGGGGCAGGCTTCAGGGTGTATCGGTTTTCTTGATTCCATTGAGGCCAACGCACCTAGGGTAAACCTCAACGATGAAACCGCCACGCTCAATGTGGAAGGAGTCCACTTGCTTAAAGAAAACCACTCGATAGGCTCGTTTGAGTTGACACTGCATTATTGGCCAGATGCTGCTGATGAATCAGGCTGCGCATGTTTAATAATTAAAGAAGACAAAATCAGTTCGTTGCGGGAGGCGTTCTGATGCCGCGTCCACTGTTGAAGCCTCCTTGCACAAGCTGGACAAAGGATCTGTCTCGCCTTTATCCGCCATCAGTCGTGATAGAAGGTGTTCGTGAAAAGCCACCCAATTATCTGGATGATATCTATCTTGAAATTCCCCGGGCGTCTCTCGCGATGCGGGGATTAACTTCCCTGATGGCGGTTCCTGTTGTACTTTTCACCGGTTACGCGCCTGTCATGATTGCAGATAGTATCAGGCTTGGCAGTGTTGGATTGGCTTTTATAGGGCTATTGATATTCCTGTTGGGGGTGTGTGCAGTTCTGGTAACTATCAGGACCGACATTGTAGCGCCAAGAGACGAGCCCATCCGATTCAATCGATTGCGGCAAAAAATATATGTTTACAATTTTCGCGATAGTTGGTGGAATCCTTTTATAGCGTGGCGGGTTGTGCCGGTGGCTTATGACTGGTCTCAAGTTTATGCAGAACACTGGTCGCAGAAAGGAGTGCTTCCCAATGGCGGTGTGATATTCAAATGGGGCGTTACGCTTTCTATCGTGGCGCCGGGTACGTATGACGTCATTGATCGTTTCAACTTGAGTTCAATGAATGCCGATGAGCAGACATGGGCGTACATCTGTGCCTATATGCAGGGCGGTCCTTCAGCGCTACCCCCTCCAGCCCCTCCCAAAGACCACAATGATCTTCTGTGGTACCAGTTCGCTCTCCGCCTGGCCCCTAAGGTGGTTTGGCCAGCTGATATGGACCTGGAGTCAAGGACCGCACCTTAACGCTACCGGCAAGCCTGCTCCAGATCGTCCTGATTGAATTGAAGTCAGAAGGGAGACCCGGAGCGGGCTTGCCCGCGAAGAGGCCAGTACAGATCAACGCATCAATTCATCCACCCCAACCCACCCCCCTTCGAACTCATCCATCGCATCGAGCATCGCATCACGGAAGTACGCCAGCGAAGCGCGGTCGAACAGCAGGTACAACGCAGGCAACGTCTCGTTCCCGACATTCACCACGATCACGTTGATCCGCGCCGCCGACGTCTGTGCCACGGCCCCCACCGGGAAGGCCTGGGCGCGCAGGTCGACACCGCATAACTTGGCCATCACCGCACTGCACTGCTGCCCGGACAATTGCAGCCAGGCATGGCTGTCCTGGCGTGGTAGCAAGTAGTTGCGCGATACGTCTTGCAGCCACTGGGTCTCCTCGGCGGCCACTCCTGCGCCCACATCGGCGAGGCTGCCTAGCAGCAGGTACTCGCTGGCAGACAGGCGCGCCACCCAGGCACCGTCGTCCTGGCGCAAGGCCTGGTTCGGCTGCGCAGGCAGGCGGTAACCCCGCTGTTGCAGGTAGGCGGCACTGTCGCCACCGCGAAAACCGACCCGCGCAAGCTCCGTCAGGTCGCTCAACGCGCAGGTCTGCAGCAGCTCGGCACGCGGGCTGCGGGGGATGTAGGCTTCGGCTTTCAGGCTGGTCATGCTCAGAGCTCCTGGCGCGAGTTGTCGGGATCGAAGAAGGGCAGTTGCACCACCTTGGCATTGACCATCGCGCCGCCTTCCACGCGGATCGGAATGTGCATGCCGGGCGTGGCCTGGTGGGCGCCGGCATAGGCCAGACCGATGATCTGCCCCAGGGTCTGGGAGTACTCGCAGGAGGTGACGTTGCCAGAGATGTCCGCACCGTCGAGCACTAGGTGACCTTCCAGGGGCTGCGCGCTGCCCTTGGGCAGGGTGAAGCCGACCAGCTTGCGCTTGAGTGGTTGTGCCTCGAGGATCTCGATGGAGCGCTTGCCGACGAAGAATGGCTTCTTGCGGCCGATGGCCCACTGCATGTCGATTTCCGCCGGGTGGGTCATGCCATCGGTGTCCTGGCTGATGATCACATGGCCCTTTTCCAGGCGCAGCAGGCGCTGGGTCTCGACCCCGAACGGGCGGATGCCCAGGCCAGCGCCGGCTTGCATCAGCGCATCCCACAGGCGCTCGGCATGGCGTGCCGGCACGTGCACCTCGTAGCCCAGTTCACCGACGAAGCCGACCCGCAGGATGCGCGCGGCAATGCCTGCCACCTTGCCCAGGCGCACGCCCAGGTAGGGGAAGGCCTCGGCCGACAGGTCCACACCTTCGCAAACCTTGGCCAGCACCTGGCGCGACAGCGGTCCGGCGAGGTTGACGGCAGCCAGGGCAGCGGTGACGTTGGTGATGTCGACGTCCAGGCGCCACTGGGCGTTCCACTTGAGCATCTGCTGGTAGATACGATCGACGCCACTGGTGGTGGCAGTGACATAGAAGTGCTGCTCTGCCAGGCGGGCGCAGACGCCGTCGTCGATCACCACGCCGTGTTCGTTGGTCATCAGCGCATAGCGGGTGCGGCCGACGGCCAGCTTGGCGAAGCCGAAGGTGTACAGGCGCTCGAGCAGCTCGGCGGCATCGGGGCCGCGCACATCCAGGCCGCCGAGGGTGGACACATCGATCAGGCCGACTTTTTCCCGCACATGCCGGGCCTCTTCCTGCATGCAGCGCTCGCGTTGGTCGGCAGCGCCATAGTACGCCGGGCGTTGCCAGATACCGGCGGGCATCATCTTCGCCCCTGCCTGCACGTGACGCTGGTGCATCGGCGTCTGCCGGTAGGGGTCGAAGGCACGTCCGGCGACATGCGCGAGCTTTTCCGCCTGGAACGGCGGGCGTGCCGTGGTCACGCCGGTTTCACCGATGCTGCGGCCAGTGGCCTGGGCCACCAGGCGCGCGGTCGGCAGGGCCGAGTGGCGGCCCTGGGATGGGCCCATGCCGACCGTGGAGAAACGCTTGACCAGTTGCACGTCCCGATAGCCACTGCGGGTGGCGTTGACGATGTCGCGTACTTGCAGGTCTTCGTCGAAGTCGACGAAATCCTTGCCCTTGGGGTGGGGGAAGATCGGCCACGGGAAGTTGACCCTGGCCTCGGCGCCGAGCGTCGGCACTTCCGGGGCCTGCAAGCCCAGGGCGGTCAATGCCTGCGCGGCGCCACGGGCGGCGTCGGCGAGGACGTTGTCGAGCTGGTGGTGGCCGTTCACGGAGCCTGCGATATCCAGCCCTGCGGGCAGGTTGGCGAGGGTGAATTCGTCGCGGTTGACGTCGTAGGCGAGCTTGCCGCCCGCCTGGCACAGCAACTGATAGACCGGCATGTAGCCGGCCGACATGCACAGCAGGTCGCAAGCCAGGCGCAGGCCATGCTCGCCGACCTTGCCTTGGCCGGTGATCGGGCGGATGTCGACGCCGCTGACATGGCGCATGCCAGCTTCATGCAGGGCTTCGTACACCGTGCTGCCCAGGTGCAGGGGAATGTCGCGGCGCTTGAGCTCGCTGGCCAGCGCGCTGTCAGCGGGGGCGGCGCGCATGTCGACCAGGGCGGCGATAGCCACGCCTTGCTCCTGCAGGTCGAGCGCTGCCAGGTAGCCGTCATCGTGACCGGTGAGGATCACCGCGCGTTGGCCAGGTTTGACCGCGTACAGTTTCATCAGGCGCTGGGCGGCGCTGGTCAGCATCACCCCAGGCAGGTCGTTGTTGCGAAACACCACCGGCTGGTCGAACGAGCCTGCGGCCACCAGGCAGCGTGTGGCGCGCACCTTGTACATGCGCCGGTGCTGGATCACCGGCAGGTAGTTGTCGGTGAACCAGCCATTGCAGGTGGCTTCCAGCAAGACCTGGATGTTCGGATGGCCCTCGACCTCCGCCAGCAGTCGCTCGCGCAACTGGCCAGCGCGGGTGCCGGCGATGTCGAAGCGGGCGTAGGTGAGCGAGCCGCCGAGCACTGGCTGCTGCTCGACCAGCAGCACCTTGGCCCCGGCGTTGGCTGCATCCAATGCGGCGCGCAGGCCAGCAGGGCCTGCGCCGATCACGGCGACATCGACGAACAGATAGGCCTTGTCGTGATACTGCGGCTTGAAGGTCAGGTCGAGTACACCGAGGCCGGCCTTCTTGCGGATCAGCGGCTCCCACACCTTCCACATGCCCTTGGGCTTGTAGAACGACCGGTAGTAGAAGCCAACCGGCATGAAGCGCGAGAACTTGCCCAGGTAGGCATCGCGGTCGTTGGCCAGGCTGCCATTGAAGTTCTGCCCTTCGACCACCTGGCCATCGCAAGCGGCCTGCATGTCGGCCAGTACGTTGGGTTCGTCGGGCAGTTGCACCAGGGTATTGGCGTCCTGCCCGGCGAGGCTCAGCGGACCGCGTGGGCGGTGGTACTTGAACGAGCGCGACAGCAGCCAGCGGCCATTGCCGAGCAGGGCACTGGCGATGCTGTCACCGGTATAGCCCTGGCAAGGCTGGCCGTCGAAGGAAAACTGCACGGGCCGCTCGCGGTCGATCAGCAGGCCCATGGGCGCAGGGAGGCGGGTAAGGCTGTTCATCCGGCGATCTCCGGTGTGGCGGCGGGGGCGAAGTCGACGCGCTGGTCGAACACTTCCTTGGGGTCGAAGGTGCGCAGCACCTTGTCGCTGACGGTGTGGCGCTCGGCCAGGAACCAGTAGCTCGAGGCGTTGTGCAGCCACCATTCGATGACGGTGCCGGCCTGGTTGTCGCTGTTGAACACATAGTCGGCCCACTCGGCATCGCTGCAGGTAGCAGGGTCGGGCATGTGCTTGAACTCGCCGCCGTAGGAAAACTCGCTGATGTTGCGCGGGCCGTTCAAGGGGCAGGTCAGGATCTTCATCGTGCAGTCCTCTAGTGGCTGGCCGCGGTGGCGCCCATTTCGTTGACTTGCTGGAAGCGGCTGAAACGCTCCAGGGCGAAGGGGGCGATCATTTCCGGCACCTTGCCGCCACTGGCTACCAGTTCGGCCATGGTCTTGCCGCAGATGGGCGTGGCCTTGAAGCCCCAGGTGCCCCAGCCGGCGTCGAGGTAGTAGTTCTCGACCGGGGACAGGCCCATGATCGGGCTGTAGTCCGGGGTCATGTCGGTGATCCCCGCCCACTGGCGCATCAGCTTGGCGTTGGCCATGAACGGGAACATCTCGATGGCATGGGCCAGCAGGCTTTCCTTGAGGTCCAGGGTCGAGCGGGTGTTGTACAGCGGGTAGGGGTCGGAGCCTCCGCCGAAGACGATCTCGCCGCGGCTGGTCTGCTGCACGTAGCAGTGCAGCGCCGAGGAACTGACCAATGGATCGAGGAACGGTTTGAACGGCTGGGTGACCATGGCCTGCAGCGGGTAGGTGTGGATCGGTGCTCGAATGCCGGCCTTGGCCATCAACAGCGAACTGGCCCCGGCCACTGCTTGCACCACGCAGCCGCACTGTACGGTGCCACGGTTGGTCTTGACCGCTTCGATACGGCCGCCGCGAATTACCAGGTCCTGCACTTCGGTGAGTTGATGGATCTCCACGCCGCGCTTGGCCGCCTGCTTGGCGTAGCCCCAGGCGACGGCATCGTGGCGCGCGGTGGCGCCGTCGATGTGCCAGAGCCCGGCCAGCACCGGCAAATGGCCGGGGTCCAGATTCAGGCTGGGTACCAGTTCGCGGATCTGCTGGCGATCGATCATCTCGGTTCGTCCGCCGAAGTGCTTGTTGACCTCGGCCCGTTGGCGAAACGCGCGGACGGTGGCATCGGTGTGCGCCAGGGTGAGTTGACCACGCTCGGAATACATGATGTTGAAGTCGAATTCGTTGGACAGGTTCTGGAACATCCGCACCGACTCGGCGTAGAAGCGCACGCCCTCGCTGGTGAGGTAGTTGGAGCGAATCACCGCGGTGTTGCGCGCGGTGTTGCCACCGCCCAGATAGGCTTTCTCCAGCACAGCGATGTTGCTCACGCCGTGGTACTTGGCCAGGTAATAGGCCGTGGCCAGGCCATGGCCGCCACCGCCTATGATCACCACGTCATAGCGCGGCTTGAGTTCGCAGGGTGGCGGCAGGTCGACCTCCACCGGGTAGTCGGCGCTCAGGCCGTATTTCAGCAGGGCGAAAGGCATGCGGTGCGCTCCTGGTGGGTGGCCTGTTGTTGCAGGTCGAGGGCGATCAAGGTGTTCTTCATCAGGTAGGCGATGGTCATCGGCCCCACGCCACCGGGGACCGGCGTGATGGCCGCGACCTGAGGCAGGGCGGACGCGAAATCGACGTCGCCGACCAGGCGGCTGTGCCCGCCTTCATCGATACGGTTGATGCCGACGTCGATCACCACCGCTCCGGGTTTGAGCCAGTCAGCGCCGATCAGACGCGGTTTGCCGACGGCGGCCACGAGGATGTCCGCCTGGCGGCACAAGGCCGGCAGGTCGCGGCTACGCGAGTGCACTACGGTAACCGTGCAGTCCGCTTGCAGCAGCAGTGCAGCCATTGGCTTGCCGACGATGTTCGAGCGGCCCACCACCACCGCATGCTTGCCGCTGAGTTCGCCACAGGCTTCGCGCAGCAGGCGCATGCAGGCGCTCGGCGTGCACGGCGTTAGCACATCGCGGCCCTGGGCCAGGCCGCCGACGTTCTCGCTGTGAAAGCCGTCCACGTCCTTGAGCGGGTCGATCGCCTGCAGAATACGGTGCTCGTCGATGTGCGCCGGCAGTGGCAGTTGCACGAGGATGCCGTTGACAGCCGGGTCGCGGTTGAGCCGGTCGATCAAGGTCAGCAGCTCGGCCTGGGTGGTGTCGCTCGGCAGGCGGTGCTCCAGCGACCGGATGCCCACTTCTTCGGCGCGCAGCACCTTGTTGCGCACGTACACCTGGCTGGCCGCATCCATGCCCACCAGCACCACCGCCAGGCCCGGTTGCACGTCGCGCTGGTGCAGGGCCTGGACCTGTTCGCGGACCTCGGCCAGCACCCGCGTGGCGGTGGCCTTGCCATCGATCAGCTTGATGTTGGGGGTGGCGTTCATTTGAAGATCACCGTGCGGTCGTGGTTGAGGAACACCCGGTGCTCGAGGTGGTACTTCACGGCGCGGGACAGTGCGATGGTTTCGGTGTCACGGCCGATCGCCACCAGGTCGTCGGGGGCGTAGGCATGGTCCACGCGCTGCACTTCCTGCTCGATGATCGGGCCTTCGTCGAGGTCGCAGGTTACGTAGTGCGCTGTGGCGCCGATCAGTTTCACGCCGCGCTGATAGGCTTGGTGGTAGGGCTTGGCACCCTTGAAGCCTGGCAGGAAGGAATGGTGGATATTGATCGCCCGGCCCGACAGCTGGCGGCACAGGTCATCGGAGAGGATCTGCATGTAGCGCGCCAGCACCACCAGCTCGGTGCCGGTTTCTTCGACGATGCGCATCAGCGCGGCTTCCTGCTCGGCCTTGGTTTCCTTGGTCACCGGCAGGTAGACGAAGCGAATGCCCTGACGTTCGGCCATGGGGCGCAGGTCGAGGTGGTTGGACACCACGGCGGTGATCTGCATGTCCAGCTCGCCCTTGGCGTGGCGGTAGAGCAGGTCGGACAGGCAGTGGTCGAACTTGCTGACCATCAGCAGCACGCGCATGGGGCGGGCGCTGCTGTGCAGGCTCCAGTCCATGTCGAAACGCTGGGCCACGTCGGCGAAGCCGGCTTGCAGCTGCGCAGTGTCGCCCGTGCAACCGGTGTTGTAGCGGAATACGGCACGCATGAAGAAGCGGCTGTTGTCCTCGTCGTCGAACTGCGCCATTTCACTGATGTAGCAACCTTGCTCGGCCAGGTAGGTGGTCACCGCGGCGACGATGCCGGAAACGGCGGGGCAGCTGACGCGCAGGATGAAGTGGTCGGGAGCGGGATGCATGTCGGGGGCCTCGTGGTGAAGTAGGGCAGGTCGGCACAAGGGCGAAAAGCTTCGCGGGCGGCGAAGGATGTTTCTTGTTAGGAATATAAATTTCCTTTAGGCGATTTATAGGCGAAGACAAGGGTGGCGGTCTAGGGGTTTGTGAAAATTTTTTACTTGGGAGGAATATTCACCCAGCTAGCAGGGGTCGGCGATAGGGCCGGGAACGGCTATGCTTGGCCCATGAGCACACCTCTTCCTTGGCGTCAGCCCTGTCCTCCGGGTGCGTGTGATTGCGGCCGTGACGAGTTGGCCGAACAATCGCCGTCGGCCCAGCGCATCCTCCTGCTGACCCGCCAGGAGGAAAAACGCCTGCTCGAGCGCCTGGAAAACCTCCAGGACCTAGAGGACCTGCAACGGCTGCAAATGCGCATGTTCGAGAACCTCGGTATCCGCGTGCACATCACCCCCGGCTACAACGAAGTGCGCACCATGCGTGGCATCGTCATCGAGCTCGAAGCCCAGCCGGGCCTGTGTCGCAGGACCCGACAATCGATCCCCGCCGCCATCCGCCGGGGGCTGGAGCGCAATCCCCAGGTCGCCTATCGCTTGCTGGATGCCCACGACCTGTTGCGCGATGCCTGACGGCCAAGGCTAACGTACTAATTTTTCCTATCTGTCCTACGTCTACTTGAGAGCCTTCCTACACCAAGCGTGTGTCGGCATCTTTCACTCAAGGAGACAGGCAATGACTTCCGTTTTCGACCGCGACGATATCCAGTTCCAGGTAGTGGTCAACCACGAAGAGCAATATTCCATCTGGCCCGACTATAAGACGATTCCCAATGGCTGGCGCGCCGTGGGCAAGAGCGGACTGAAGAAGGAGTGTCTGGCCTATATCGACGAGGTCTGGACCGACATGCGCCCGCTCAGCCTGCGCAAGAAGATGGCAGAAGCCGCGGCGCAGTGAGCACGCTGAACCTGCTGTGCCTGCCTTACTCCGGTGCCAGCGCCATGGTCTACAGCCGCTGGCGGCGCAAGCTGCCGGCCTGGGTGCAAGTGCGTCCGGTAGAGCTGCCTGGGCGCGGCGTGCGCATGGGCGAGCCGTTGCAGACCGACATGCGGGCGCTGGCCCGGCAACTGGCCGGCGAGCAGCGTCTGGCAGCGAGTACGCCCTATGCCGTGTTGGGGCATAGCCTCGGTGCGCTGCTGGCGTTCGAGCTGGCGCACGAGCTGCAAGCCTTGGGCTGCCCGCCACCACGGGCGCTGTTCGCCTGTGGCACGGCAGCGCCAACCCGTCGCGAAGACTACGATGGCGCTCAGTGGCGTGAGCCCAAGACCGATCAGCAACTGGTCGGCGACCTGCGCGAGTTGGGCGGCACCCGGGAGGAAGTGCTCGGCAATGCCGAGCTGATGGAGTTGACCCTGCCTATCCTGCGCGCCGACTTTCTCCTCTGTGGCCGCTACGCCTATCGCCAGCGCTCGCCCTTGCAATGCCCGCTGCATGTATTGGCTGGCCAGACGGACCGGGCCAGCGAGGCGCAGTTGCTGGCCTGGCGCCAGGAGAGCCAGGGCGCGTTTTCGCTGCATTGGTTCCCGGGAGGACACTTCTTCATCCACGAGCACGAGGATCGCGTGCTGGGCATTCTTGCCGGCGCATTGGAACCGCTGCGCTTGAGTGCTTGATTGACGTCTTCGCCTGCCTGGGGGAGGCTAGACGCTTTCCCAGGCAAGGGGCAGGCAATGCTGATCGTTCCACACAAGGCCACGCGGCTGACCGTCGACACCCATCTGCTCGGTGAGCAGCCCTGAACGGCCGGCTACTGGCGCTCGGCCTGCTGGGCCTGGCGTTGTTGCAAGGGTGTGCCGGACGCCACGAGGAGGAGCCCGAGGCAGATCCTGCCAAGGTGCGTGCCCAGCTGATGCGTCTGTTGCCGGCCCAGGCCAAGGACCGCGCCGGTTGGGCCAAGGATATCCAGGTGGCGTTCGAAGCCCAGCGTATCGCGCCGAGCAAGAGCAATCTGTGCGCGGTGCTGGCGGTGACCGAGCAGGAGTCGACGTTCAGTGCCGACCCCCAGGTGCCCGGGCTGGGGCGTATCGCCCGCGAGGAAATCGACCGACGCGCCGCACGCCTGCACATCCCGCGGATAGTGGTCGATGGTGCCCTGAAAACGCCCTCGGGCAACGGCCAGACCTACCAGCAGCGCCTGCTGGCCGTACGCAGCGAGAAAGAGTTGAGCGCACTGTACGACGAATTCATTGCCCGGCTACCCCTGGGCAAGACGCTGCTCGACGGCCTCAACCCGGTGCATACCGGAGGGCCGATGCAGGTGAGCATCGACTTTGCGCAAAAGCACGCCAAGGACTACCCGTACACCTACGGCGGCACCCTTCGCCAGGAAGTCTTCACTCGGCGCGGTGGCATGTATTTCGGCATCGCGCACTTGCTCGGCTATCCCGCTAACTACGAACGTCAGCTCTATCGCTTCGCCGACTTCAATGCGGGCTGGTACGCCAGCCGCAATGCGGCGTTCCAGGCGGCCTTGAGCAAGGTGACTGGAGCCGATCTAGCGTTGGATGGCGACCTGATAGCGCCTGGCGCGATCCTGCCAGGTACGACCGAGCGGGCGGCGCGGAGCCTGGGCGAGAAGCTGGGGCTGCGCAATCCGCAGATCCGCAACCAGCTGGAGCTGGGTGAAAGCTTGGTATTCGAGGACAGCAAGCTGTACAGCGGAGTGTTCGCCCTGGCCGATGGGGCGGCTGGCAAGCCGGTGCCGCGAGCGGTGCTGCCTGGGATCGAGCTGCAGAGCCCGAAGATCACGCGCAAGCTGACCACGGCGTGGTTTGCGGGGAGGGTGGATGAGCGGTATCAGCGGTGCATGAAGCGGTAATTTCGGCTGGCTGTCATGGCCTCTTCGCGGGCAAGCCCGCTCCCACAGGTACAGCACAGGTTTCGAAGCTGCACGATCCCTGTGGGAGCGGGCTTGCCCGCGAAGAGGCCATAACGGCCATCCTCAACGCTTGGTCAATGCCCCGACAATCAGCCCGACACTGGCCTTGAGCCCCGCCAGCGCGTCCTCCGGGTCGCTTTCCACCACGACCAGCTTCACCCCGGCCGCCTTGATCACCTCAGCCACCGCCGCATCCGGCTGGCGATGGTCGATGACCAGCGCGACATCCTGGGTTTTCAGGTTCTCGCCCAGCGCCTCGAGCGTCGCCTTGTCCCACTTGCCGTCGGCAGGCAGCGGCGGGTCCACCACATCCAGGTTCATCCCGCTGGCCAGGTAGCCAAGGCGTTCGGACAGGCTGACCACGGTCAGGTTATCGACCTCGGCCAAACGGGTCTGGCTGCTGGCGCTGAGCTCCAGCAACTGGCGCTTGATCCCTGCCAGGTTACCCTGGATTTTCGCCTTGTCGGCAGGCGCCAGACGCTCCAGGTCATTGGCGAGCACGTCTGCCATGCGCCCGAGGTTGGTCGGGTTCAGCCACGGAAACGCCTCGTAGGCATCGTCGCCGCTCACCGCGATGCCGGGCAATGCACCATCTACCGGACGCGCCGCATCGATTTCGACGATGCGGATGTTGCTGCGCCGCGCCATGGGGTACAGCGGATCGTCACGCCAGATCGAGCGTACGCCGATCACGGCGTCGGCCTGGGTGGCCGCCTTGGCCAGGCTGGCACCGCCACGGCTGCTGAAGTACGACGGCTGGCGGCTGGCCGGCAGATTGGCCGGGGCGGCGCGCTTGAGTTCCACCGAGGTGCCGTCGAGCAGCGTACTGGCCAGGCTATGCGTGACCGGCAGGGTGGTCAGCACCTGGGTGGCGAAGGTCAGGGACGGCAGGCCGGCCAGGGCCAGCGCCAGGGTAAGGCGTTTGAGGTTCATGCCGGGTTTCCTTGCAGGCGTGGAACGAGGGCGCGGGCCAGGGCGGCGAGGGCGAAACAGATGCCAGCGACCAGGATGATCGCTGCACCCGAGGGTACCGGAAGGTCGAGGGTGATCGGCAGCAGGATGCCCAGCAGGGTGCTGACGGTGGCGATTGCGACCGACGTGAAGAAAAAGCCTTTGAGCGACTGGCTGACCAGGCGTGCAGCGGCGGCGGGTATCACCAGCAGGGCGCCGACCAGAATGGCACCGATCACCTTGACCGAGGCCACGGTCACCAGGGTCACCAGCACCACGAACAGGTAGTCCAGCGTTTTCACCGCCACTGCGCGCACGGCGGCCAGTTGTGGGTTGAAGCTGGCCAGCATGATGCGATTGAAAAGCGGCAGGGCCAGCGCCAGCACCAGCACCGCGACGACGCCGAGCACCACCAGGTCCTGGCCGCTGACGGTCAGCACCGAGCCGAACAGCACGTTCTCGAGAATGTGCACGTTGATCTTGCCGGCCAGCATCAGCAGCAGGCTGGCCCCGAGGGCCAGGGACACCGAGAGGAACACGCCGATCAGCGTGTCCGGCGAAAGCCCGGTGCGATTGCGCAGGAAGTTGAGCAGGATGCCGAACAGTAGGCAGTAGCCGAACAGGCTGCCGTAGGGGCCGGTATAGGGCTCGCCGAGCAGGATGCCGATCGCTACCCCGGTCAGGGCGGCATGGCCGACGGCTTCGGAGAAGAAGGCAAAGCGCTTGACCACCACCAAGGTGCCCAGGCCGCCCAGTACCGGGCCGATCATCAGGCCAGCGAGCAGGGCGTTGATCACGAAACCGTAGGCCAGGGCCTCGGGCAGGTAGCCAGCGCCGGCCCATTCCTGGACCCACTGGCGGAATGCTTCATAAGTCATCAGGCGAGGCTCTCGCTGCGCGGGTGGACGGAAAACAGGCTGAGCAGGCGCTCCGGGGTCAGGGCCTGGGCAGGCGGGGCGTCGAACAGCACTCGGCGGCTCAGGCCGGTGACGCGGTCGGCCAGGCGCAACACGGCGGCCAGGTCGTGCTCGATCCAAAGCACCGTGGTGCCGGCCTGGCGCCAGCCCTGCAGCAGTTGCTCGAATACCTGAATGCCGGCTTCATCAAGCGCCGACATCGGTTCGTCCAGCACCAGCAGTTGAGGCGCCGGGATCAGCCCCTGGGCCAGCAGCACGCGCTGACGCTCGCCACCGGACAACGCGCCCATGCGGCGCTTGCGCTTGTCGAGCATGCCGACCTGTGCCAGCGCTGCGTCGATTGCCGGTTGCGTGCGGCGCGACAGGCCAAGGAAGGCCGGGCGCTGCTGGCACATGGCGGCCATGAAGTCGTCCACGGTCATTGGCAGGCCGCGGTCGAACTCCAGGGCCTGGGGTACGTAGCCGATCACCTGTCGCTCGCCGGGCCAGTGCAGGGTCAACCGGCCGTGGTGCGGCATCTGCCCGAGCAGGGTCTTGATCAGCGAACTTTTGCCGCCGCCGTTGGGGCCGACGATGGCGTGCACGCTGCCGGCGGTCACGCTGAAGTCGACCTGTTCGAGGATGCGGGTGCGGCCCAGGGTCAGGTCGATCCCGGCAAAGTCGATGCGTGGCCCGCTGGCGGTCGCCAGGTTGGCGGCGGCGGTCATGCGCGATTCTCCTGGATGGCACGTACCACGGTATCCAGGTTGCGCTTCATCTCGACCTCGTACTTGTCCTTGGTGTATTCGCCATAGGAAATGTGCGTCAGCGGATACAGGCGCACGCCCGATTCGCGCTGGATGGTTTCGACGTAGGCAGAAGGAAAGTCCATTTCCGAGAAGATCACTTTCACGTCCAGCGCCTTGAGCTGGTCGATGGTTTTCTTTAACTGCGCGGGGCTTGGCTCGATGCCATGGGCCGGTTCCACCACCGCCGTGACCTCCAGGCCGAAATCGCGTACCAGATAGTCGTAGGCGGCGTGGATGGTCGCCACGCGGAAGTTGGCACCCGGCGCCTCGGTCACCTTGGCCAGGGCCTCGGCACGCAGGGCGCGCAGCCGCTTGGCGTAGGCGCGGGCGTTCTGCGTGTAGAACTTGGCGTTTTCGGGGTCGAGCTTGCCCAGTTCGCGGGCGATGTTGTTGACCTGGGCGATGGTGGTGCTGATCGACAGGAAGGTGTGCGGGTTGACGACCTTGCCGGCGCCGCGGGCGGCAATGCCGGTGGCCGCCAGCAACGGCACGTTCTGGTTGGCCTCGATGGTCTTGATATCGGGTTTTTCGCTGGCGGCGATCATGCGGTCGGCGAAGTCGTCGTGACCTACGCCGTTGAGCACCACCACGTCGAGGGTGCCAATGCGCTTGATGTCCTCGGCGCGCGGCTCGTAGGCGTGGGGGTTGAAGCCAGCCGGGATCAGCGGCACCACTTCGGCCTTGTCGCCGACGATGTTGCTCACGTAGCTGTAATAGGGGTGCAGGGTGATGCCGATGCGCAGGGGCTTGCCGTTGTCGGCCATGGCCAGCGCGGGCAGGGCGCAGGCCAGAAGCAGGGCGAGGGCGGTGCGGAACATGGAAGGAGTCCTTGGGTTCAATGACGGTGTTCGCGGGTGACCCCGGCGTCGTAATGGCTGACCACCTGGCGCCAGCCGGTGGCGATCAGGGCTTCGGCGTCCAGGCTGGCGGGAATGGCCACGGCGCTGTCGCGGCGCAGCCACACGTCGGCCTGGCCGTCAGGCGCTGTGGGTAGAAGCAGCAGGAAGCTGCCGGCGACATCGCTGTCCTGGCTGCTGCCGAGGTACGCGCCCGCCTGCAACCATTGCCATCGATGGGCGCCACGGCTCTGGCTGCCGGCGTCATCGACGAATGGCGGCAAGCCTTCTTCGGCCAGCGCTGCCACCTCGGGGACGGTGTCGTTCTCCTCACGCAGCAGTTGGATCTCGTCGAAGGCCACCCGCAGGTCGGTATAGATGCCCTGTTCGGCGGCAGTCAGGTCGCGGCGCGCATCGATCTGGTGACTGGCAATGGCCTGTTCATCCTCGCGTTCGCCACGCAGCAGCACCACGCTGGCAGCCAGGGCGACGATCAGCAGGCTGATCAGCAGCACGTAGAGCGTTTCGTGCCCGGCGCCGGCCGGGCGTACTACCTGTGTACGGCTCGGATTGGCGCTACTCATGGTTGGGCGATATCGGCATGGTCGACTTCCACCACATGGCCAGGGCCTGCGTCGAACAGCACATAGAACTCGCCATCGGGGCGCTTGAAGGTCAGCGTCGAATCATCGCCGAGCTTGCCGCCGACCAGCACTTGTTCGTCGTAGCCGATCACGTCCAGGGTCACGCCGGGGGCGCCGCTGCCGTCGGAAAAACCGCCGGTGCACTTGACCTGGTCGCCAGCGACCTCCTGGCATTCGCACATCGGGTTGTGGGCCAAGGCGGGGCCTGCGGTCAATGCCAGCAGGGGCAGGGCGAGCCTGCGTATCAGGTGCTTCATTTCTTGCCTCCTTGTTGCTCGAGCCAGGCCGCGGTGGCCGGCGATGCCTGGGCCAGGGCGACGGCGCCCTGGTGCATGCTGCCGTCCCAGCCTTCGATGGTGATCCAGATCTGTGCGTCCGGGCGGGTGCGCGGCGGCACTGGCAGGTTGGTGATCATGCGGTAGGGGGCACCGAAGAAGATGGTGCCCGCAGCGCGAAGGCTGCGTGGCTTGCCGATGCGCAGATAAACCGCCTTGACCTCGCCGATGCAGCTCTTGCACAAGGCCGCATTGAAACTCTTGAAGTAGCCGGCCGGGCCGTCGGCACGAGGCGCTTCGGCACGTAGCTCGGCGAGGTCGACGGTATAGGGCCGACCTGGATGCCGCTCTGGATATTTGCGCCAAGGCCTGCGTCGCCGCGGAACAACTTGGCGTCGGCGAAGTATTTGGGCATGAAGCCCAGGGGGATGAGGATCAGCAGGATGTTCAGGTGGAAGCGCCACTTCAGCCAGAATTGCTTCAAGGCGCTTGGCGGCAAGGCGTGTGCGTGGCTCATGGTTGGACCTCCAGCGGGTTGTCGGCGCTCACCTGACGTATCCGGCTACCACGCTCGCTGCGTTTGAGGGCGGCTGCAGTGGCTTGGGCGGTACGCTTGGTCCAGATCAGCAGACCGCTGAATACCATCAGGGTGAGCACCAGGCCGAAGAAGAACCAGATCAACTTGATCGGCAGGCCGCCAAAGTCTCCGGTGTGCAGCGGGCGCATGGACTCGGTGACGAACTCCAGGGATGAGCGGTCGCTGATCACGAACTGGCTGTCGACCTCGCGGGTGTAAGGGTTGACGGCTGCGCTCTGGAACATCAATGGGTACCAGCCGCGCCCGCCCATGTCGATGTGGCTGTAGGCGGTAGCGGGCATCGAGATGAAGGTGATCTCGAGCCCCGGAATCGCCAGGCCGGCGATGCGTGCTGCCTCGTCCAGGTCGATGCGCGGTGCCGGGCTGCCATCTTCGCTTTGCGGCACGTCCTCGCGGGCGATCACCGGCACGATCGGCCGGCTGGAGATGGTGATGTGGTTGTCGGCCAGGATCGCCTGGATCAGGAACCAGGTTCCGGTGATGGAAATGACCGCGATGAACCAGATCGACCAGACCCCGGCCAGGCGATGCAGGTCACCCCAGAAAATCCGCGAGCCATGGCCGGTACGCACCGGCTTGAAGAACCCCCTCCAGAACTTCTTGTAGACCACCAGCCCGGTCACCAGCGAGGCCAGCATCGGCAGGCCCAGCAGCGACACCAGGTACCAGCCCCAGCTGAAACCGTTGGTGAAGGGCACCAGCCACCAGCCGTGCAGGGCGCGGGTGAAGCCTTCGAAGTTGAAGTCGGGTTGCTTGCCCTGGATCGCCCCGGTGTAGGGGTTGACGTAGAGCGTCGGGCTGGTGCCGTCGGGGAAGGTGACCGAGGCATTGATCGCGAAGTGCGAGCCATCGGGTTGGCTCAGCGAACGTACGACCATATCGGGTTCGGCCTTGTGCAAGGCATCGATTACCTGCTGGAAGCTCAGGCGTTCGGCGTCGCCGTCGGGCTTGCTGGCACGCACGTCGGGGTTGGCCAGCCAGACGATTTCCTGGCTGACCACGGCGAGCATGCCGGTGAAACAGACGATCAGCACGAAGAACCAGATGGGCAGTGCCAGCCAGCTGTGGACCAGGAACCACAGCTTGGACTTGGATTTTTTCGGTGATTGGGCCATGGGGTCATTCTTCTGAAAATGAGTGGTCGAGACTAAGCCAGTCGAGACTAAGCCCAACCATGAGGGCTGCATTGATAAAGACGAATGAGAATGGAAATCCTGCTGGTTTATATGCAAGCAAATGTTTCAGAAAGCACAAGCCGACAGGCGCACATCAGGCGCCATGCCGGCTTGGAAGAGGCGGGGGTGTTTGTCAGGCGTGGGTCAAGGCGACAGCCGGTTGGCTACGGTCCTGCTGGCGGGCGAGGTCACGGTAAAGCGCCTGGGTGATTTCCGCAGCGCGCGAGGGCAGTACCGACAGCAAGGTGTCGCTGAGGCCGTGGCTGTTCTCGCAGAAGCCCTGCAGGTAAACCGAGGCTTGCAAGTCATCGCTGGCCAGCACCCGATAGTTGCGGTCGACGCTGAAGTCCTCGAGGTAACCCGCCAGCGGTGCCAGCAGGTCGCGATGCGAGCGGCGTTCGTAGCCCGTGGCGAGGATCACGGCATCGTAGCGGTGGGTCTGCTGCTGCCCGGTGGCCAGGTCGCGCAAGGTCAGTTCGATGCCATCGCGGGTGGCGACCACGGCTTCCACCTGGCGGCGGCACAGTACGTTGTGGCGGAACTGGTGCGCCACCTTCTGCCGATAGAGGATGCCGTAGATGCGTTCGATCAGGTCGAGGTCGACCACCGAGTAGTTGGTGTTGTGGTATTCGCCCAGCAGCTTGCTACGTTGGTCGGCCGGCTCGTTGTAGACCAGGTCGGTGTAGTCGGGGGAGAAGATCTCGTTGACGAACGGGCTGTCGTCGGCCGGTTTCAGCGCCGAACCGCGCAGCACCATGTCGACTTTCACCGATGGATAGCTGTCGTTGAGATCGATGAACGCCTCGGCGGCGCTCTGGCCTGAGCCGATCACTGCGATGCGCATCGGCTTGCCCTCGGTGCAGGGCAGTTTTTTCAGGCTGCTGAGGTACTGGGAGTGGTGGAAGACCCGGGGATCGTCCTTGAATGCACCGAATTTTTCGGGGATTTTTGGCGTGCCGCCGCTGCCCACCACGACCGAACGGGTGCGTCGGCTGTATTCGCGGCCCTGCTGGTCGCGCGAGACCAGCCGCAGGTGTTCGATGCGCCCGTTGTGCAGTTCCGGTTCGATGCGCAGCACCTCTTCGCCATACACCGCCTGGTTGGCGAAGTGTTCGGCGGCCCAGCGCAGGTAATCGTTGTATTCCAGGCGGCAGGGATAGAAAGTGCCGAGGTTGATGAAGTCGGCCAGGCGTTGTTTCTGGTGTAAATAGTTGACGAAGCTGTAGGGGCTGGTGGGGTTGCGCAAGGAGACCAGGTCCTTGAGGAAGGAGATCTGCAACTCGCTCTGGGTGGCCAGGGTTTCGCCGTGCCAGCGGTACTCTTTCTGTTTGTCGATGAACAGTGCGTCGAGTGCATGGCCGTGGTTCTGGGCGTGTTCTTCCAGGGCGATGGCCAAGGCTAGATTGGAAGGGCCGAAGCCCACGCCGATCAGGTCTTTGATAGTTTCCGTGTTTGAAGGCTGGCTCATGGCTGCGATTCCATAATGGTCGAATGAGGACGCCCGCCGGGGCTCCGGCTCCTGCGCAAGTACATTTTTTGTAACGAGCCAGGGGACGGGGAATTTACCGGGGTGTTTTGCAGCTCTGAGGCGATTGGGGTTGATCAATGGCTCTTCACGGATTATTGGGGGCTGGGGTTTGGGCTTTGGGATTGGGTGGTTGATCCGAGGTGTAGCGACGCTACACACAATGGATCCGCTCACGATCTAAATGCCAAGCCCCCCGACAATCCGTGAAGAACCTAAAGAATTGTGTTCCTCGGTCGATAGAGGGGATAGGTCAAAATCCCATGGACGTGCGTCAGGTAGGTATGAAGATGGTAGGAATCAGTTCGGTCACGATCCACACGGCAGCGAGCCAGACACAGGTCGCGAGCACCGATGTGGCAGCCAGCGAGGCCACCGAAGACAGTGCTGCGGCAGGTCAAGCCAGCACCTCGACCACCACCCAGGCTACTGGCCAGGCGCAGGGCGCGGGCGGGGCGGCAGGCAGCGGCAGTAGCAGCAGCGACAGCAGCGAGTCGTCCGCAGTCAGTGAACTCAAGGAGATGATCAAGGAACTGCAGAAGCAATTGGCCGAGCAGCAGAAGCAACTGGCCGCGCTGCAAGCCAAGAACATGGACGAATCGGCCAAGGCCGCGGCAGTGAGCGCCAAGCAGGCCAGCATCGCCACGCTCAGTGGCCAGATCCAGGCAGCGACCGCCCAGTTGCTGCAGCTGTTGACCGAAGAGGGTGGCAGCGCCTCCGGCAGTATCGTCAGCACCCAGGCCTGAGGGGCCGCAGCAGGCCCCCAGGCGTTCAGCGAACGGTCCGCTTACTCCGAAGCCAGGCGGGCCTTGTTCTGGCGGTCGGACTTGTACTGCATCGCCACTGCCGGTGCAGGCTTGGCTGCGCCGGTTTCCAGCCACTGGCGCATGCGGCTGGCATCGGCGAAGTGGGTGTACTTGCCGTAGGCGTCGAGGATCACCATGGCCACCGGGCGGTTGTCCATCCTGGTCAGCAGAACCAGGCAGTGGCCCGCTTCATTGGTGAAGCCGGTCTTGGTCAGCTTGATGTCCCAGTTGCTCTTGTTCACCAGATGGTCGGTGTTACGGAAGCCCAGGGTGTAGTTGGGCTTGCGGAAGGCTACGGTCTTTTCTCGGGTGGTCGACAGCTCGCTGAGCATCGGGTACTTGCGCGAAGCCATCAGCAGCTTGGCGAGGTCACGGGCGGTGGACACGTTCTGCGTCGACAGGCCGGTAGGCTCGACATAGCGCGTGTGCGCCATGCCCAGGGCGCGGGCCTTGGCGTTCATGGCCTTGATGAACGCCGGATAGCCGCCGGGGTAGTGGTTGGCCAAGGTGTTGGCAGCGCGGTTCTCCGAGGACATCAGAGTAATCAGCAGGGTTTCCCGGCGGTCGAGCTGGCTGCCAAGTCGTACCCGCGAATACACGCCTTTCATTTCCGGGTTGCCGGCGATGGTCATGGTCAGCATTTCGTCCATGGGCTGCTTGGCGTCCAGCACCACCATCGCCGTCATCAGCTTGGTCACCGAGGCAATGGGCACCACGCGGTCGGCGTGGCTCGAATACAGTTCCTGGTTGGTGTTCAGGTCGATCAGCAGGGCGCTGCCGGAAGCCAGGTGCAGCTTGGAAGGGTCGGTCTTCACCTGGGATGGGGGTTGTGCAGCAGCGGTCGACGGAAGGGTCGCGGTACCTGTGAGCAACAGCAGCAGGCTGAGGATGGACAGGGATGTTTTCACGTTGAGGCTCACTAAAAGTTGGTATGTCGTTGGCTGTGCAAGGGTTTTCCCCCTCGAAACCGTTGCATTCTGGAGTATGGCTCAAGCGCTGTCGATTGCTCGTTGTGTGCAGCTCTGGATATGAAAAAACCTTCATGCTGGAACGGTTTTGCGGCTTCCGTTCGTCGGTCGGCGGCCAAAGCAAAGCCCGCCGAGGGGCGGGCTTCGTGGTGATGGCTCTGGCTCGGGGCTTACCAGCGCGGCGGGCCGTAGTACACCGGTGGTGGGCCGTAGTAGCGGTAACCCGGAGGCGGCGGTGCCGGCGCATAGACCGGCTGGTAGTAGACCGGCGGCGGGGGTGCCTGCACATACACGGGCGCCGGTGGATAATAGACGGGCTGGGGTTGCACGTAGACGGTGCGGTCACGCCCGCCATACACCGCCGCGCCCACCACTGCCCCGACCACGGCCGCGCCGAGTACGGGGCCGGCACCATACCAACCACCGCCGCCGCCATGGGCGGACGCTTGCCCGCTGACGGCCAGGGCGCCGACCAGCAGGGCGATTCCGGGGATAAGACGGTTCATGGAAAGTCCTCGCAAATGACCCCGCGTTTGGGGTCCTAATACTATGACTGCGTGGACTGTCAGTGGAGCACAGGGGAAGGGTAAAGGTTGTGTAAGGACGACCAGCGGCGACCTCTGGTACGCTGCACAAACGTTTCAGTAGCGACGAAGGAGCAGGTCATGGCGACAACCCCAAGCAGAGACACCGTGCTGTGCATTTCCCTGGCGGGTCGGCCCGGTACGTTTGGCGTGCGCTTTCATAACCACCTCTACCAACAGTTGGGCCTGGATTACTACTACAAGGCGATGACGACCCAGGACCTGCCAGCGGCGGTGGCGGGTATTCGCGCATTGGGTATCCGTGGCTGTGGGGTGTCGATGCCCTACAAGGAAGCCTGCATGGCGCTGGTCGACGAGATCGATCCCTCGGCGGCGGCCATCGACTCGGTCAACACCCTGGTCAACGACGGTGGCTGGTTGAAGGCCTACAACACCGACTACCTGGCGGTACGCCAGTTGCTGGAGCAGCATCAGGTCGATCCCGGCACTGCGTTCGCCCTGCGCGGCAGTGGCGGCATGGCCAAGGCCGTGGCCAGTGCGTTTCGCGATGCAGGTTTTGCCGAGGGCGTTGTCGTTGCGCGCAACGAGCAGGCAGGGCGTCAGCTGGCTGATATGTGCGGTTACCGTTGGGTCGCCGAGCTGGGGGATCTGTGTCCACCGATGCTGGTCAATGTCACGCCGATCGGCATGGCAGGAGGGCCGGAGGCCGATCATCTGGCGTTTTCAGAAAACGCCATCGATGCTGCCGAGCGCGTCTTCGACGTGGTGGCGATGCCGGCGCGCACACCGCTGATCCGTCGTGCCGAGTCGCAAGGCAAGCCGGTGATCACCGGACTGGACGTGATCGCCTTGCAGGCGCTGGAGCAATTCGTGTTGTACACCGGGGTGCGACCGACGCGGGCACAGGTGGATGCTGCGGTGGCGTATGCGCGGGGCGACTAGACATTGGTAGCGGCCCTATCGCCGGCAAGTCGGCTCCTACAGGATGCGTAGGGGCCGGCTTGCCGGCGATAAGTGCCACTTAATTCAGAAAGCCTTGTGCCCTTTGTCCAACTGCTCGTCGACCAGCGCCCGACCGTGGGCCAGGGACACATGCTGGGCATTATCCAGGTCGGAGAAGAACTTCATCGGCATCGAGATGCGCTTGCTGGTATGCCCTTCGGGGTCGGTGATCATGCAGCCGGCGGCATAGGGCAGGGGGGAGTCAGGATGGGGCATCACACTGGCGGTGATGGTGTGGTCGCGGTATTCACAGTGAAGAGTTTGCATCGTCCTTACCTCGCTGTGGTGTGAAAGCTGTTACTTCCATATACCACAGCGGGGGGCCGGGAGTTCCCGGCCCGACGAATGCGACAGGCTTGCGGTCAGCCTTTGAGCTCGGCTGGCTGGATCACTTCGACCCAATAGCCGTCCGGGTCCTTGACGAAGGCCAGGTGGTTCATGCGGCCATCCTGCAGGCGCTTCTGGAAGGGCACGCCCAAGGCTTCGAAGCGCGCGCAGGCTACCCGTACGTCCGGTACCGAGATGCAGATGTGGCCGAAGCCACGCGGGTCGGTGTTGCCATTGTGGTAGGCGAAGTCCGCGTCGTGTTCGGTGCCGTGGTTATGGGTCAGTTCCAGTACGCCGGGGATCGATTTCATCCACTGGTGGCGTTCGGCGTCGTCGGCCGGAATCTGCGCGGGGTCGACCAGGGCCAGGAAGTACAGGCTGAACGCGGCTTCCGGGAAATCACGCTTGTCGACCAGGCGGAAGCCTAGAACGCGGGTATAGAAGTCCAGCGATTTCTCGATGTCCTTGACCCGCAGCATGGTGTGGTTGAAGACGAATTGTGCAGTGGCGGTGTCCGGCTGTGCGGTAACGCCAGGCAGGGTTTGCAGATCGTGCAGGCTCATGGATGCTCCATCAACGGGGCCGGAGCGCTAGGCTCCGGCGAAAAAGACAGGCGGATCATGATACGGCAGTGAAGCGATTGCGCAAATGAAAGCGCCCTGCACGAGGCAGGGCGCTGGAAGAGAGGCCCGCATGTGCGGGCGCGTGATGGGGTCGCTAGTCCTTTAGCTGTCTCGATACTGCCCAGGCCCTTGTGAAAAAAGTGTGAAGCATGCGTTGACGTTTCATCAGCGCACCCAACTTTCCACCGTGCTGGCGCCGTACTGTTCCTTCCAGGCCTTGAGGCCACGGTGGTTGCCGCCCTTGGTTTCGATCAGTTCGCCGGTGTGCGGGTTTTCGTAAACCTTCACCACCCGTGGGCGTCGCTGTTGCTTGGCGGGCGCAGCGGACACTTTCGAAACAGCCTTGGGGTCGAGTATGGCGATGATATCGCGCAGGCTCTTGTCATAGCTTTTCATCAGGCCGACTAGTTTCTGCTCGAATTCGATTTCGCGTTTGAGGCCGGAATCCTTTTTCAGCGCCTCCAGTTGCGCGATCTGTTCCTGGAGCGCTTTTTCGGCAGCACGAAACTCTGCAAGTCTGGACACTGTAATCACTCCTGTCTGTCGTCCGTGGCATGGCGTGACGAACATTGAAGAGAATAAACGCCGGCCACGCGGGTGGGTGAGGCTGTTCGCTAAGAACGAGTGTAGTCGTTGAACTAGATCGGGTAAACCGCAACTTTTTATATGTAAGGTTGGAACTTTACAAGTTTCCCGAGCGGTAGTTTCAAGCTCTTTCCGAGGTCGTGGATGCTGCGCTAGACCAATGTCCAATGGTGCATGCCAGAGCCGTTGCGGGATGATTTCAGATGATGGTCGGCTGTTTCTCGATCCTGTCGTCTCGGCGCGACCGATTCTCGGTGGTGCAGTGTTTTTTTGCCTTTTATCTGGATGTTCCCTCGCATGTTTGCCCCTTTTCCTCCTCTTCCAGGCCGCCGTGTTGCAGGCTTGTTGCTGTTGTGTGCCGGCGCCCAGGCCCAGGCCAGCGGTTTTATCGAAGACAGCAGCGCCAAGCTCGAGGCGCGCACGATCTACTTCAATCGCGACTTCCGCGATGGCCATAGCAGTTCCAGCCAAGGGGCATCCAAGCGTGAGGAGGCGGCGCAGGGTTTCATCCTCAATGTGCAGTCGGGTTATACCCAGGGGCCGGTGGGGTTTGGCGTGGACGCGCTGGGCATGATCGGCTTCAAGCTCGACTCCAGCCCGGCCGATAGCAACAGCGGCCTGTTGCCGTCTTCGGGGCACGGCCCGCGCGGTTCGGCTGACCAGTACGCGAAGATGGGGCTGGCGGCCAAGGTCAAGGTGTCCAACACCGTGCTCAAATACGGCTCGATGATGCCCGATGTGCCGCTGCTCAAATACAACGACGGTCGTTTGCTGCCGACCATGTTCCATGGCGCCTGGCTCACGTCCGAGGAAGTGCGCGACCTCACGTTCACCCTGGCCCGCCTGAACACGTACACCGCGCGTGACTCGACCGACCGCCAGGACATCCGCGTGCATTGCAAGAACAAGCGCTATGCCTGCGACATCGAGGCCGACCACTTCGACTTGGCTGGCCTCGACTACCGCTTCAATGACCGGGTCAGTGCCCAGTACCAGGTCTCCAAGCTCGAGAACATCTATCGCCAGCATTTCCTTGGCCTGGTTGCCACCCAGCCGCTCGCGGCAGGCAACCTGTTCGCGGACCTGCGCGTCATCAAGAGTGACGACATCGGCAATGCCCGCGCCGGCGAAATCGATCACCGCGCCTTCAGTGGAATGCTCGGTTACAGCCTGGGCGGGCACAAGGTCAGCGCCGGTTGGCAGCGCATGTATGGCCAGAGCGCCATGCCCTATCTCGATGGCACCAACCCGTATCTGGTCAACTACGCCCAGGTCAACGATTTCGCCGCTGCCCAGGAACGCTCCTGGCAATTGCGCTACGACTACGACTTCAAGGCACTCGGCGTGCCGGGCCTGTCGTTCTTCACCCGCTACATCAACGGAGACCACATCAAGGTCCCGGGCAGCCCGGACCAGGGCAAAGAATGGGAGCGCGACACCGAGTTCAAGTACCAGGTGCAAAGCGGCACCTTCAAGGATGTCAGCGTGCGCCTGCGCAACTCGACCTATCGCAGCAACTACGAGAAATGGGCGCGTGACATGGACGAAACCCGGGTAATCGTCAGCTACAACTTCTCGATCTTCTAGGGCGCTTTGCCAAACCCCTGCACTGGGCCGAGAATGGCCCCAGGTTGAAGTGGGGCAGGACGATGAAAGAGCTGTTGCTGATTGGCATCGGGCCGGGCGATCCGCGCCAGGTCACCTTTGAGGCGGTCGACGCCATGCGCCGCGCCTCGGTGTTCTTCGTGCTCGACAAAGGCCATGGCAAGGACGCGTTGATGCAGCTGCGCAAGGCGATCCTCGCGCGCTACCGTCCCGAAGGGGGCTATCGGCTCGTGCAGGTGGCCGACCCCAGGCGAGAGGAAGGTGCGACCGATTACGTCGCGGCGGTGCAGCACTGGCATCGCCAGCGTGCAGCCGTGTATGGGCGCTTGCTCGGAGACGAACTGGCAGCAGGTGAGGTCGGTGCGTTCCTGCTGTGGGGCGAGCCTGGGCTGTACGACAGTACCCTGCGCATACTCGACCTGGTTCGCCAGGCCGGCACGCCTTTGCGGTTGGAAGTCATCCCGGGAATCAGCAGCGTCCAGGCCCTGGCGGCGCGCCACCAGGTGCCGCTCAACCGAATCGGTGAGCCACTGACGGTATTGCCCGGGCGGCGCTTGGCTGCGCAGGGGCGGGTCGACAACGTGGCGGTGATGCTCGACGGGCAATGCGCGTTTGCGCAACTCGACGATCCTGGGCTAACGATCTACTGGGGCGCCTACTTGGGCACCGAGGACGAGGTATTGATCACCGGGCCGTTGACTGAGGTGAAAGCCCGGATTCTGGAGATTCGCGAGCGTGAGCGGCGACGCAAGGGCTGGGTCATGGACACTTACCTGTTGCGCCGAGAGCTGGGCTAGATGGATTCGGGAGGGGGGAGGATCTCCTTCACCTTGTCGCGCAGTTGATCGATACTGAATGGTTTGCCTATCAGGTACATACCCTCCGGAACCTTGACGGATTCGGCGTAGCCACTGGCGAACAGAATCGGCAGCTGCGGACGGATTTCGCGCGCCCTGCCGGCCAGCTCCTCGCCACGCATGTCGGGCAGGCCGACGTCGGTCATCAGCAAAGCCAGTTTCTGGCTGGGGTCTTGCAATACTTCAAGGGCCACGGCGGCGTTTTCCGCTTCGATGGTTTGGTAGCCCAATTCATCGAGCACTTCGACCATCAGCATGCGTACGATGTCGTCGTCTTCGACGACCAGAAGGTGCTGCGGGGGCTGCATGGTTCGATCCTGTACATAAGTAAATGTCTTTATTCTGTGCGCAGCGAGGCGGCAGAAGTTCCATGAGGATACAGATCGTGCGAATCGGATGGAACGATTGGCACACCACACCTTCAAATACTGGCTAAATGCCCTGCCGAAGCCGGCAAAGCTGGTTAGACTCGCATTAGCCGGGCAACAAAGCGGCACAAGCACACAAGCGACTTCGGCCATGCCGATCAATGGATTTTTCGTTCGGGCGTTACTACATGATTCAAGCAGCCTCGATGGACCAGCAAAGTTTCCGCAAGCTGTTGAGCCGTAACATCGGCCTGCCCCTGGGGGTAGGCTTGCTGGGGGCCGTGGCATTCGTCGCGGTCATCTATTACCTGCTCTCAGCGATGCAGTGGGTGGAACATACCGATCGGGTGATCGGCAATGCCAACGAGACCGTCAAGCTGTCCATCGACATGGAAACCGGCATGCGCGGTTTTCTCATCACCGGCGACGAACGCTTCCTCGACCCGTATGAAGTCGCAAAACCGCGTATCTTCAGCAGCCTGCAGAGCTTGCGGGCAATGGTCGAGGACAACGCGCCGCAAGTCGATCGCATCGACCGCCTGATCGGCCTGCAAAATGCCTGGAACGATTTCGGTGGCGAAATGATCAGGCTGCGGCGCGATCAGGGCGACTACCAAGCGTTGATCGGCAATGGCCGTGGCAAGCGGATCACCGATGAAATCCGCAAGGAGTTCGATGATTTCATCGCCACCGAACAGCAACTGCGTATGGCGCGCAACGAAAAGGTCAGCTCGGTCACCACGCTGATCATTTCCGCCTTCGTGCTGTTGATCGTCGGGCTTACCGCGTTGCTGGCATACCTGGGGCGCCGCGACCTGCTGGCATTGTCCAACAGCTACGTCGAAAACCTGCAGGCACAGCAGCGTTCAGCGCAGGGCCTCGAGCACCAGGCCTGGTTGCGCAATGGCCAGACCCAACTGGCCCAGCAGGTTCTGGGGCAACTGACCTTGCCGATGCTTGGTGACAATATCCTGCGCTTTTTCGCCGGCTACCTGGGCAGCGTGGTCGGCGCGTTCTACGTGCGTGACGAGCATGGCCGCCTGGTGCGCGTTGCCAGCTATGGCCTCGATGCGCAGGAGCAGGCACGCGAGCAGGTCCTGGGCGAACACGAAGGGTTGTTGGGCCAGGCCGTGCGCCAAGGGCGGTTGATCAGTCTCGATGGTGTCCCCGAGGATTTCTACCACCTGAGTTCCGGCCTGGGTAGCGGCTTGCCGCGTAGTGCCTTGCTGATGCCCGCCGCCCATGACGAGGAGGTCAATGGTGTATTGGAACTGGGCTTCCTGCGCCCCCTGCGTGCCCAAGACGGTGAGTTGCTCGAGCGTATCGCCGAGAACCTGGGTATCTCCATCGAGAGTGCGCGCTACCGTCAACGCCTGCAGGAGGTGCTGGCCGAGACCCAACAGCTCAATGAAGAGCTGCAGGTGCAGCAGGAGGAACTCAAGACCGCCAACGAGGAACTTGAAGAACAGTCCCGCGTGCTCAAGGAGTCCCAGGCGCACCTGGAAACCCAGCAGGCCGAGTTGGAGCAGACCAACGAGCAATTGGCCGAGCGCACCGAGGCCCTCGACCGCAAGAACGGCGAGCTGAGCCAGGCCCAGGCAGAGCTGCAAGCCCGCGCCGACGACCTGCAGCGATCGAGCAAGTACAAGTCCGAATTCCTCGCCAACATGTCCCACGAACTGCGCACGCCGCTCAACAGTTCGCTGATCCTGGCCAAACTGCTGGCCGAAAACGCCGAGGGCAACCTCAGCGGCGAGCAGGTCAAGTTCGCCGAGTCGATCTACTCGGCCGGCAATGATCTGCTCAACCTCATCAACGACATCCTCGACATCGCCAAGGTGGAGGCGGGCAAGCTCGAAGTGCGTCCCGAGACCACCCAGCTCGAACGCCTGGTCGAGGGCCTGCGGGGCATGTTCCTGCCGTTGGCCGAGCACAAGGGCCTGGCGTTCGAACTCAAGGTCGACCGCCAGGTGCCGGCCACGTTGTTCACCGACCGCCAGCGCCTGGAGCAGATCCTCAAGAACCTGCTGTCCAACGCCATCAAGTTCACCGAGCGTGGCCAGGTCAGCCTGTCCATCAGCCACGAGGCCGGCAGCGGTATCGTCTTCGCCGTGCGCGACAGCGGCATCGGCATCGCCGCCGACCAGCAACAGGCCATCTTCGGCGCCTTCCACCAGGTCGACGGCACCAGCAACCGCCGTTATGGCGGTACGGGCCTGGGCCTGTCGATTTCCCGCGATCTGGCGCACCTGCTTGGCGGGCAGATCAGCGTGCAGAGCGCCCCCGGGCAGGGCAGCGTGTTCAGCCTGGTCATGCCAGAGCGCTATGAAACCCAGGACGAGGAAGTCGAAGCGCTCAGCCTGCGCCCTGCGGTCGATGCCTTGCCGCCGATCCCACAGGTCGCCGTTGCCAGTCCCGCCCGGCCTGCCCCGGCATTCGCCGACGACCGCGAGCGTGCACCGTTCGGCAACCGCTGCATCCTGGTGGTCGAGGACGAGCCAAACTTCGCCCGCATCCTCTACGACCTGGCCCATGAGCTGGGCTACAGCTGCCTGGTCGCCCATGGCGCCGATGAAGGTTTCGAGCTCGCCGCCCAGTTCGTCCCTGATGCGGTCCTGCTCGACATGCGCCTCCCCGACCATTCAGGCCTTACTGTGTTGCAGCGTCTCAAGGAGCAGGCCGCAACGCGGCACATTCCGGTGCACATCATCTCGGTGGAGGATCGGGTCGAGGCCGCGATGCACATGGGCGCCGTCGGCTATGCGGTAAAACCCACCAGCCGCGAAGAACTCAAGGCGGTGTTCGCGCGCCTGGAGGCCAAGTTGACCCAGAAACTCAAGCACATCCTGCTGGTGGAGGACGATGACCTGCAGCGCGAGAGCATCGCTCGCCTGATCGGTGACGATGACGTCGAGATCACAGCCGTCGCCATGGCCCAGGATGCGCTGGCGCTGTTGCGCGAGAACATCTACGACTGCATGATCATCGACCTCAAGCTGCCCGACATGCTCGGCAACGAGCTGCTCAAGCGCATGACCGCCGAGGACATCCGCTCGTTCCCGCCGGTGATCGTGTACACAGGGCGCAACCTCACCCGCGAGGAGGAGGCCGACCTGCTCAAGTACTCGCGCTCGATCATCATCAAGGGGGCGCGCTCGCCCGAGCGCCTGCTCGACGAAGTCACGCTGTTCCTGCACAAGGTCGAGTCGCAGTTGTCGCACGAGCGCCAGCGCATGCTCAAGACCGCGCGCAGCCGTGACAAGGTGTTCGAGGGGCGGCGTATCCTGCTGGTCGACGATGATGTGCGCAATATCTTCGCCCTCACCAGTGCCCTGGAGCACAAGGGGGCTATCGTCGAGATCGGCCGTAATGGCCGTGAAGCCATAGAGCGCCTCGAACAGCACGAAGACATCGACCTGGTGCTGATGGATGTGATGATGCCGGAAATGGACGGCTTCGAGGCGACCCGGCTGATCCGCCAGCAACCGCGCTGGCGCAAGCTGCCGATCATCGCCGTGACCGCCAAGGCGATGAAGGACGACCAGCAGCGCTGCCTGCAAGCTGGCGCCAACGATTACCTGGCCAAGCCGATCGACCTGGACCGCTTGTTCTCGTTGATCCGGGTTTGGCTGCCGCAACTGGAGCGAATTTGACTAGCGAACGCAATACCGACATCGAGATCCGGCTGCTGATCGAGGCGATCTACCTCAAGTACAGCTACGATTTTCGCAACTATTCCGGCGCTTCGATCAAGCGCCGGATCATCCATGCCTTGCGTCAGTTCGACTGCCGCACGGTGTCGGCCCTGCAAGAGCGGGTGCTGCACGACCCGGGCATGTTCATGCAGTTGCTGCAGTACCTGACGATCCCGGTCAGCGAGATGTTCCGCGACCCCAGCCACTTCCTGGCATTGCGCAACGAGGTGGTGCCGCTGCTGCGTACCTGGCCGTCGATCAAGATCTGGATCGCCGGTTGCAGCACGGGCGAGGAGGTCTATTCGATGGCGATCCTGCTGCGTGAGGAGGGGCTGCTCGAGCGCACCATCATCTACGCCACCGACATCAACCCCAACTCGCTGGACAAGGCCAAGCAAGGCATCTACTCGATGCAGAGCATGCACGAATACGCCGAGAACTACCGCCTGGCAGGTGGCCGGCGCGATTTTGCCGAGTACTACACGGCCGCCTATGGCAGCGCCATCATGGACAGCAGCCTGCGCGACAACGTGACCTTCGCCGACCATAGCCTGGCCACCGACAGCGTGTTCTCCGAAACCCAGTTGGTGTCCTGCCGCAACGTGCTCATCTACTTCAACAAGGCGTTGCAGGACCGCGCCCTTGGGTTGTTCCACGAATCGCTGTGCCACCGCGGCTTTCTCATCCTGGGCAGCAAGGAGTCGGTGGACTTCTCGGCCTACCATGACCGCTTCGAACCCTTGGTCAAGCCCGAACGGATCTTCCGCAAGTCATGAACGGCATACGTGCGGTGGTGATCGGCGCCTCGGCCGGTGGTGTCGCGGCGCTGTTCAAGGTGCTCGGTGGGTTGCCTGCCGGCTTCGTCACGCCGGTGCTGTGCGTTCTGCACCTTCCAGGCGATCGGCACAGCCAGCTCGCTGAAGTGCTGCAACGGCGCTTGCGCCGACCCGTGCGCGAGGCGCGTGACAAGGAACCCATAGCGCCTGGGTTGATCTATGTGGCAGGCCCCGGCTATCACGTGTCGGTGGAACACGACCTGACCTTTTCGTTGAGCCAAGAGGAACCTGTACATTTCTCCCGACCGGCCATCGATTTCCTCTTCACCTCGGCGGCCGATGCCTATGGCACCGGCCTGCTCGGCGTGTTGCTCACCGGTGCCAACGAAGACGGCGCCGCAGGCCTCGCCTACATACACCAAAGCGGCGGCCGGACCGTGGTCCAGGACCCCCGCGATGCACAGGTTCCGTTGATGCCGGAGGCCGCGTTGGCCCTGCATCGGCCCGACCTCATTCTGACCCTTAGTGGTATCGAGCGATTGCTCTCGACCCTGGAATCCAGCGCATGCCAAGCCCCACCATCGCCAAACTGCTGATCGTCGACGATTTGCCGGAAAACCTGCTGGCGCTCGCCGCCCTGATCCACGGCGACGACCGCGAGGTGCATCAGGCGCAGTCTGCCGAGCAAGCCCTGTCGCTGCTGCTCGAGCATGAGTTCGCCCTGGCCATCCTCGACGTGCAGATGCCCGGCATGAACGGCTTCGAGTTGGCCGAATTGATGCGCGGCACGGAAAAGACCCGGCACATCCCAATTGTTTTCGTCACTGCCGCCGGGCGCGAAATGAACTACGCCTTCAAGGGCTACGAAAGCGGCGCGGTGGACTTCCTGCACAAGCCGCTGGAGACCCTGGCGGTCAAGAGCAAGGTCACCGTGTTCGTCGAACTGTACCGCCAGCGCAAGGCCCTGGACCGCCAGTTGCAGGCGCTGGAGCAGAGCCGCCAGGAGCAGGAACAGTTGCTCACCCAGCTGCAAGTGGCGCGGTGCGAACTGGAACATGCTGTACGCATGCGCGACGATTTCATGTCGATCGTCTCCCACGAAGTGCGCACGCCATTGAACGGCCTGATCCTGGAAACCCAATTGCGCAAGATGCACCTCGCGCGGGGCAATACCGATGCCTTCAGTCCGGACAAGCTGCAGGCCATGGTCGAGCGGGACGAGCGGCAGATCAACAGCCTGATTCGCCTGATCGAGGACATGCTCGACGTCTCACGGATCCGCACCGGCAAATTGTCGCTACGGCCAAAGGCCTTCGACCTGGCTCAGCTGGCGCGCAGCCTGGTGGAAAACTTCACCCCCCAGGCCACGGCCCTGGAAACCCATATAGACTTGCACCCGTGCGAGCCGGTCCTGGGCGAATGGGACGAGTTCCGCATCGAGCAGGTGCTGGCGAACCTGTTGTCCAATGCATTGCGCTATGGTGAGCGCAAGCCAATCCAGGTGCGGGTGTTCGAGCGTGACGCCATGGCCTGGGTGCAGGTGCAGGACCAAGGCATCGGCATCAGTGCGGCCAACCAGCAACGGATCTTTCAGCAGTTCGAGCGTGTTGCGGCCCAGCAGGCCAGCGGTGGCCTGGGGCTGGGGCTGTATATTTCCGAGCAGATCGTCCAGGCCCATGGCGGGTGCATTCGGGTCGACAGCGCCGAAGGCGAGGGCGCCACGTTCAGCATCCAATTGCCATTGGCGAGCAACACAGAACAAAACGACCAGGTGCGGGCAACCTCCGCCTGAGCCTGGTGTCATATGGCCAACTTCAAGTTTTTCAAGGCTTTATCATGAGTGAAGATGCACAAGACGTGGTGCTGGTGGTCGAGGACGAACCCGCCATCCGCATGATTCTGCGGGACTACCTGGCAGGCGAGGGCTACCACGTTCTGGTGGCCGAAGACGGTGAGCAGGCGTTCGCCATCCTGGCCAGCAAGCCGCACCTGGACCTGATGGTGACGGACTTCCGCCTGCCGGGTGGCATTTCCGGGGTTGATATCGCTGAGCCTGCGGTCAAGCTGCGACCGGACCTCAAAGTGATTTTCATCAGCGGCTATCCGGCCGAGATCCTCGAGTCCGGCAGCCCGATCACGCGCAAGGCGCCGATCCTGGCCAAGCCATTCGACCTCGATACCCTGCACGAGCAGATCCAGGCACTGTTACGTTGAATCCTGTAGGAGCGGCCTTGTGCCGCGATGGGGCGCGAAACGGCCCCTGATCTTTGTCGCATCCCAGATCCTGGGGCCGCCTTGCGGCCCATCGCGGCGCAAGGCCGCTCCTACAGGGGCCTACCGCCCCAGGGTCCGCTCGATACCACCCGCCAGCAGGCTTTCCATCAACTCCAACGCCCGCGCCTGTGGCAGCGCCGCCAACATCCCCGGTAACTGGTTCAGCAACGTCGCCACCACCTGCGCAGTCGCCTCCAGAACCTGTGCATCCAACCCCGCACGCGGCGCGACCAGGCGCAGCAGCCCCGCTTCATAGCGCTTGCGTTGCACGGCCAGGCGCGCCTGCTGCGCCTCGCTCAAACAGCAGAAGTCCCGCTCTGCCAGGCGAAACTGCAATGGCCGCTCGGCATGTAGCTGCCAGTGCGCGGCAATCAGGCACGACAATGCCGAACCGCCGCGGGCCATGGCCCGGCGACCAAGCTCCAGCGTGGCCTGAAGTTCTTCGTACAACTCCTCGATCAGGTCGAACAACAGGTCCTGCTTGCTTGGGAAGTGGTGATACAGCGACCCGGCCGTCAGCCCCACATGCGCCGCCAGCTCGCGCATGCTGACCTGGCCGAAGCCTTTCTCGGCGAAAAGTGCCAGGGCCCGGTCGCGTCGCTCCTCGAAGTTGGCACAGCGCATTGCGGCATTGACGGCGGGCATGGCGTTCGCTCCTCAGTAGGTGAAGAAACCACGGCCGCTCTTGCGGCCGAGCCAGCCGGCCGCGACCATTTCCTTGAGCAGCGGGGCAGGGCGGTACTTGCTGTCGTTGTAGCCCTCGTGGAAGGCCTCCATGATCGCCAGCAGGGTGTCCAGGCCGATCAGGTCGGCCAGGGCCAGCGGACCGATCGGCTGGTTGCAGCCCAGGCGCATGCCGGTATCGATGTCCGCGGCGCTGGCCAGGCCTTCCTGGCGCACGAAGATCGCTTCGTTGATCATCGGCACCAGGATGCGGTTGACCACGAAGCCTGGCCGGTTGCCGGCGGTGATGGGGGTCTTGCCAAGCTTTTCGGTCACCAGCAGCGCCTGGGCGTAGGTCTGGTCGCTGGTCTGCAGGCCACGGATGATCTCGACCAGCGCCATCATCGGCACGGGGTTGAAGAAGTGCACGCCGATGAAGCGCTCGGGCTGTTCGATGCTCGCCGCCAGCTGGGTGACCGAGAGCGAGGAGGTGTTGGTGGCGATCACGCAGGTGGCGTCGACGTTGGCCGCGACCTGCGCCAGGATGCGCTGCTTGAGCTGCAGGTTTTCCGTCGCGGCCTCGATCACCAGCTGGGCGCTGGCCAACTGGGTGTAGTCGGTGCTGGTACGGATGCGGGTCTTGGCCGCTTCGGCGATATCGGCCGAGAGGGTGCCCTTGTTGACCTGGCGTTCGAGGTTCTTGCTCAAGGTGGCCACGCCACGCTCCAGCGCAGCGTCGGAGACGTCCACCAGCAGCACCTGGTAGCCCGCCACCGCGCATACCTGGGCGATGCCGTTGCCCATGGTGCCAGCGCCGATCACGGCAATCTGTTCAATGCTCATGTCTGTCGCTCCCTCAGACGCGCTCGAAGACCACGGCGATGCCCTGGCCGCCGCCGATGCACATGGTGGTCAGGGCATAGCGGCCCTGGATACGCTGCAGTTCGTGAATGGCCTTGGTGGCGATGATCGCCCCAGTGGCGCCGACCGGGTGGCCGAGTGAGATGCCCGAACCGTTCGGGTTGACCTTCTCCGGATTGAAATCCAGCTCGCGTGCCACGGCGCAAGCCTGGGCGGCGAAGGCTTCGTTGGACTCGATCACATCCAGGTCGGCTACGCCCAGGCCTGCCTTTTTCAGCACCGCACGGGTCGCCGGAATCGGGCCAAGGCCCATCAGGCCCGGCTCGACACCTGCATGGGCGTAAGCCACCAGCCGCGCCAGCGGCTTGAGGCCCAGGCGACGCACCGCATCGCCGCTGGCCAGTATCAACCCGGCAGCGCCATCGTTGATGCCGCTGGCATTGCCGGCAGTCACCGTGCCGTCCTTCTTGAAGACACTCTTCATGCCCGCCAACTGCTCGGCAGTCACGTCGCTGCGCACGTGCTCATCGACGCTGAACTGAACGGTGCCTTTGCGGCTCTTCAGTTCCACCGGCACGATCTGGCTGGCGAAGCGGCCTTCGGCGATGGCGCGGGCGGCGCGGCGCTGGCTGGTGAGTGCCAGTTCGTCCTGCATCTGGCGGGTGATGCCGTGCTTGGCCGCAACGTTTTCCGCAGTGATGCCCATGTGGAAGTGCTCGAACGGGTCCTGGAGGATGCCGACGGTATAGTCGATGCCCTGCAGGTCACCCATGCGTGCGCCCCAACGTGCCTGGGGCAGCAGGTACGGCCCGCGGCTCATGGACTCGGCGCCTGCGGCCAAGGCCACTTCGGCATCGCCCAACAGCAGGCATTGCGCTGCCGAGACGATCGACTGCAGGCCCGAGCCGCACAGGCGGTTGACGTTGAACGCGGGGGTCTCCTTGGGAATGCCGGCGTTCATGGCCGCTACCCGGCTCAGGTAGGCATCGCGGGCTTCGGTCGGGATCACGTTGCCCATCACCACATGCCCCACTTGCGCGGCCTCGATGCCGGCGCGCTCGATCGCGGCCCGCGCCACGGTGGTGGCCAGGTCAGCCAGGGGCAGGTCCTTGAGGGAGCCGCCAAAGCCGCCGATGGCGGTACGCACGGCACTGACGACGTAGATTTCTGGGTTGTTCATAGAGGCTCCGATGGCGAAGGCGTGGCGGGACCGGCCCAGGCTCTGCGAGAATGGTGTGTGTCCCGGAGTGGTCTGAGTCTAGGCAAAGCCCAGGCTAGCGCCTATGTCGTATCTGCTCAGCCACCCTGGCATTTTTTGCCACCCCGTCCAGACAGCGAAACCAGCCATGCGCGAAAGCGATTCGGTCGCCGTGTACTTCCTCAATGCCATGCTCCATGCCCTGCGCGACCGCCCCGAGGTTCGCGATGCACATCTGCGGGCCGTGGATATCGACCCCGCAGTGATGGCCGACCCACAGGGCCGCGTGCCAGCCCAGGCGTTCGCCCAGCTGTGGCTGGACATGATCCAACTGCTCGACGACGAGTTCTTCCACCTCGACAGCCACGGCATGCCGCTGGGCAGCTTCGCCCTGATCTGCCGAGGGCTGGTCCAGGAGCCGAACCTGGAAAAGGCCCTGCGCCAGTGCATCGGTTATTTCGCCTTGTTCCTGCGTGACCTCCAGGCCTGCGTGACGGTGCGTGGCGGGCGCGTGGTGATCAGCGTACAGTCGAACATCGTCGATCCGCTGACCCGGGTGTATGCCGAGGAAACCTATCTGGTATTGATAGTCGGCCTGCTGTGCTGGCTGGCCGGTCGGCGCATCGCCATCGACCGTACCGAACTGGCCCTGGCACGCCCGGCTCAGGAAGACGACCTGCTGCTGTGGGGGCCGGACCTGCGCCTGGGCAGCGGGCGCACCGAAGTCGAATTCGACAGCGCCTACCTGCGCCTGCCGGTGGTACAGGACCTGGCGGGGCTGAAGACTTTCCTGCGCAGCGCGCCGCAGGGCCTGGTGATCCGCTTTCGCAACCAGAACGACCTGGTCGCCGAGGTGTACCGCCACCTGCGCGCACGGCGCTATGGCCAGTGGCCGACCTTGGCTGCGCTGGCCGAGCAGCAGGGCCTCAGTGCCAGTACCTTTCGCCGCCAGTTGGAGCGCGAAGGGCGCTCTTACCAGCAGATCAAGGACGAAGTACGCCGGGCCATGGCCTTCGAGCGCTTGCGTGACGGCGTGTTGAGCATTGCCGAGATCGCCGAGCAGACCGGCTTCCAGGAGCCCAGCGCGTTCCACCGGGCGTTCAAGAAGTGGACCGGGCACAGTCCGGGCAGCTACCGCGCGCGGATCCTCGGGCGCTGAACGTTGCCTCGCAAGCATTCGTCCAGGCACTGGGACCCATCCGATCTCTTCATTTCCGCGTGGGACGCCAGCGCGGGATAATGCAGGCTCCAGCAACAGGAGCAGCGATACATGTCCGAACTCTACATGCGTGAAGCCCTCGAACTGGCCCGCGCCAATATCCAGGCCGGAGGCCGCCCGTTCGCTGCGGTCCTGGTCTACCAGGGGCAGGTGGTCGCTCGCGCTGTCAACGAGATCCACAGTACCCAGGATCCGACCGCCCATGCCGAGATGCAGGCGATTCGCAAGGCGAGCCAGGTGCTGGGGCAGGCTCGCCTGGATGGCGCAGAGATCTATGCCACGGGGCATCCCTGCCCGATGTGCCTGGCCGCCATGCACCTGTGTGGCGTGAAGCAGGCGTGGTTCGCCTATGACAACGACGAAGGCGAGCCCTACGGCCTGTCGACCGCCGAGGTGTATGCCCAGATGGCTCGCCCACCCCAGCAGCAAAGCCTGCCGCTGCGTGCGCTCAAGCCCGAGGGAGAGGGGGGGCTGTACCAGCAATGGAAGCAGGCCAACAGCAACAACGGCTGATCTCAGAAGCGCGTGGTGCTGACGGTGATGTAGCCCTGGTCGGCGAGGGTGATGCGGATCACTGTCTGGTCATCGGCCGTCTTGCGTTTTTCCTTTATCAGCACGCCATCGACCGCAATGCTGCGCAAGCGTTGGGAGATGGCGCGGCCACAGCCATCGAAGAAGACTTCACTGGCCAGCAGTTCGATGCGTTCGATCAGCTGGCGAGTACGCTCGTCGGTGGCGCAGAAGAACATCACGCCAGACCAGTGGGGGTCTTCATCGGGGTTGCTGACGTCGTGTGCAAGCAGTTCGCGCAGGCTGCTGCGCAATTGCGCGATGGAACGGTTGTGGGGCATGCGCACCTCCTCTGGATTGCGAGCTGGCGCCGGGCCGCTGTGTCCCTGCGACCTCGCGTCATCCAGAGGCGATGATGTTTTTTGCCAAGTAGAGCGGCAAGTACGTCACGTCCGAAGATTGCGTAGGAACAATCCGAAGTGGAACTGAGGTAGTTGGGTACCTTGCTGGCTTCAAGTGGCGAAGTCGAGCGCCGCTCCAGCGGCGCTCGACTTCGTTAGCGCAGAAAGTCTCGCAGCAATGCCTTCAACGACCCGCTATCGGCTCGTCCTGCGACAGTATCGCCCTGGCCAGCTCTTCGTCACTGGCTTGCAGGCCTGGGTGGTCCTTGCGCACCTGTTCCAGCGCCGATTCGACGTACGCCCCACGGATCGTGCCACCGCTGGCGACGAAAGCCGACAGCTCGTCACGGGCGGGGATAATGCGCTTGTCGTCCTTGAAGGTCGAATACAGCGACGCGGAAATACCGGCCGAGGTGGCGACATCGCCAGCATCGACGCGGGCCAGTGCGGCACCGGCCGGGAGCATCAGCAGCAGTGCGGGGGCGAGCAATAGGTGGCGCATGTTGGATTCTCCAAGAATGTGAAGCCAGATTGGTTACCACTCATTACATAAGAGGGCTGCGATCGTTGGGGAGTTCCCTGAGCCGTTCCAGGCTGGCTGCCGTCAGGGCCGCGGGCGGTGCTGCAGCGCACCGAGAGATGAATAACTCAGTAGGTAACTAAACTTACGAAGTTTTTCCTAGGGTATCTTTTCCTGTCTGGCAGATATGCGAGGTTCGATTAAAAACTTGCATCGGTAGTATTTGTTTGCGTGTTCGGTCATGCGCTGAACATCACCATCGTTCACTTTCCTAGGCAAGAAGATAATGTCCGATACCTACTCCCAAGAAAATATCTCCAAGGTAAAACAAGCTGGCTTCGAATCATTGGCCGCGATGGCGGAAATTTCCACCGCCGAGCTCCAGTCTGCCATGGATGCGGATGCGCCTATCGATGATGCCCAGGCTGAAGTGTTGCACGCCGACGCAAACGATGCCCGTGACAATGCATTGCTCATTGAAAAGAAGGTGCTGACCCATGCTTCGCCTCTGCTGCCGAGTGTGATTCGGCAGGCGCCGGATGCTCACACTTCCGGTTACCTGAAGTTATTCGGTAAACGCGCGTTCCGCTATGCCAGCCCTAGCGATGTCGCTTCGAAATTCTCGCCTGCCGCGTATCTGGTGCAGTTGTATCACCATGCGCAGTCTCTTTATCCCAAGGAGAGCAATTGGCACATAGATAAGCGTCGCCCGGACCTGCAGACGCTGGTGCTCAGCCAGACCAACCTGGACACGGCGGTGAGCGCGCTGAGCCTGTCCAACGATATTTTGTTGGGAAAGGCCGTAAGCCTCGTTGAAAAAGGCGATGAAGAAGGCGATACGAAACGCGATGAAAAAGACGAAGAAAATGCAGTGCTGCGCGAGCTTGCCGATGACTTGGCTAGCAGTTGCCTGCCCTATCATCATCATTACAGCAGGTTGCGCGCGGTATTGGCCCACAAGAGCCCTGATCTGCAACATCTGAGGGAAGCACCTCTGATCTTGCAGCAAATTCCCAAGGCCTCCCTGGCGAGCATCCACTACGATATTCCGCCAGCGTTGCACCGGTTTCTCATCGAGCCGATTAACGACGGCAATGGCGACGAAAAATTTGCCGCATATTTCCCCCGGGAGAGCCCCGAGGCGATGCTGAGTCCGTTCCAACTTCGAGTTTGGTCGGGTTTGTCGGATGCCGAGTTGCAGGGTTTCATGCGGTCGCTCGACAGCTCGGACTATATTGGCAATACCTTGATCACGCGGGTTGGTGACCAAATCATTAAGCTGACTGTAGAGGCATTATACGACAAGGGGCATGTTGAGTATTTACGGTTTTATCCGACTGGTGATAATGAGTGGAAGGTGGCTGTCAAGTACAAAAAAGTTTCCGGCAATGATTTCTGGTTTCAGATAAATGAGTTCAACAGCGATAAAACCAGGCGGGGACGAATTTCGTCTAGGGAGCATGGCGACGAAATTTTCATCGCGGGTAAGGAGTATAGCGGCACTTTTAACTATCCCTATGATCAGATAAAAGAGCCTTTCACCGTTGAAACCGTTCGCGGTAGGGTCGGGATATATAATTACAAACACCGCGTCCGTTTTGAACGTTTAAGACCATCTCTGTATCTGCTCAGAATCTATAAGCTCATCTGTCTTCATAAAGCCACGCAACTCCCCCTGCGCGTGCTGGAAGGAATCATAGACAGTGTCGATCCCAATCAGATTACCGACCACACGCTGGCAGTGCTGTTCCAGTCGGCCCAGTGGGTACGTGAATACGGTATCTCTCATGAAGACGCACTGCTACTGGCGGGCGGGGACATATCGACCACCGCCCGCCAGGGCGAGGTCAGCCAATTCGATCGGCTTTTCAACAATCCTCCGTTGGTGCCTGGAGGCTTCCTGTTTGACGAAAAGCTGGTGTATCTGAACCCTGAATTGGTGGAAAAGGGTGATGGCGACACGCTGGCGACCTTGCGAAGAGCTTGCCAGGTGGACGAGGAGGGACTCTACGAACTCGGCTTGTGTTTGGCTGCCGCCGAAAGCAAAAAAGTCACGGTCCGAAAGAAAAAAAGCCAGGTTTCCAGACTTTATACCCTGAGCCTGTGGGCACGTCTGCACAGTCTGAGGCCTGCCGAATTGCGCCAACTGCTGAACCTGATCGGGTTGCCGGACAGGCTTTACACGAAGTCGGCGGATGACTGGCTGCAATTGTTGCAAAAGCTTTCGGCAACCGTGAAATGGTTGGCCAAGCGCAACTGGTCGGTACATGACCTGCACCTGATGACACGGCCGGTAACCGAGATCGCCGCCAGTGCGCAGATCCTCAACCTGCAGCGCGACATGAAGGCCGCACTCGATCGCGTCCAACCGGCTGACGCGGCCTCCGATACCAATCTCCAAGCGTACACGCGTGCACTTACGCCGGTGATCGCCTCTACGTTCAATCTTGGCGCCGAGACGGCAGCGCAGGCGCTGCTGCGCTGGACCGGCCAAGGTAAACCGGGTAACCACACTCTGTTGAGTGCCTGTACCACCTTGCGTGAAAACGATGTCACGATGGAGTCGCCAACGTTGACTGCCTTCATTTATGGCTTGGCGCAAAGGGCGTTGATAGTGCATGCCTGCCATCTAAGCGCTGATGTTCTGGAGATGTTGGTGCAACGGCCCAGTCGACTGAGAGGTGCAGCGCAGGCCAACGGTGAGCCTGCAACCGTGCTGGATCTCTCGTTGCAAACGATCATGTCCCTGGCCGACTTCAGCGACTGGTTGAAGCATTTGCCCGATCCTGACGGGGCTGGAGGCGCACTCCTCGCTGCGATGAGCAAGGAGGAGGATCCAACGCTGGGGTGTCTGGCCAAGGCCAGTGGCATGGCGCCGGTAGCCCTTGCCCAGGCAGCGGACCAAGCGTGCCAGTATAGCCATGTGAAGGATGCGAAGAAGTTGTCCCATTGGCGCGAAATCGATGCGTTGCGTCAGTGGACAGAGCTGTCCAGCGCGCTGGATGTGATGCCTGATGCATTAGGCGACCTGCTCAAGCTGGATTTCGCAGGATCAGCAAGCAGCGATGAGGGCTGGGCGTCGTGGGCCAAAGTGGCCAACGCTTTCGTGGCAGGACTGAACGCCTCGCGAACGGCGCAGGTCCAGTCCGAGGTGCTTGCCCCTATGAGCCATGCACTGGGCGGATTCGTCGCTGCTCGACAAGGGCTGAGGCGCGACCGGCTCGATCAGTACCTGTTGCTCGATACCGAAAATGGGTCGCAGGTCATCACCTCGCGTATAGCCGAGGCGACGACGGCGGTGCAGACGTTCATTAACCGCTGCCTGACCCAGCCGGAGGACAAGTCGGAATTGGTCAGCAAGGCCGTGGGCCGCGATTTCTTCCGTGACTGGACACGTTGGAACGCCCGCTATGCCACCTGGTCCGCCGGGCAGATGCTGATGTACTACCCGGAGAACTACATCGACCCCATCGTGCGGTTGGGCCAGACCCAGGCCATGGACGACATGCTTCAGGCCCTGGGGCAAGCACAGATCAACCACGACACGGTCGGTGATGCCTTCCAAGGCTATCTCAGCGCTTTCGAGCAGGTAGCGGACCTTGAAACCGTCAGTGGGTATCACGATAGTCGTGAGGAAGGCGAGGGTCGATCCTATTTCGTTGGACGTGGTCGCGGTACGGTGGGTGAGTATTGGTGGCGTACGCTCAACGAACGCAAGCGGCACGAGGACGGGGTGCTACCGGCCAACGCATGGAGCAGCTGGACCAAGATCGACCTTACTCCTCAGGTAGTCGGAGGCCTCATTCGGCCAGTAGTGTTCCGCGAGCGCTTGTATCTGGGTTGGGTGGAGCGCGAGAACCAGGTCGTTAGCCGCGATGAAAAGGGCGCACCGAGAACCACCGTATCGCGTTGGTCTTTCAAATTGTCGTGGCGGCGCTACGACGGCAACTGGAGCACCCCGCTAGACTACCCCATTGAAATTACCAAGGCCTTGGCGGAGGAGGACCTTGCCTTGCTGCTCTGCGCCAGGCCTGAACGCAACTGCTTGACGATGGTGATCTACAACCGCCGCGAGCCCCGCGAGGCGTCCAGAACCACCTACGCAGGGCTCGAAATCCACGAAGATCTCAATGCGAAATCGATAGACCCTGCACCGATAGTGGCACGGGTGCCTGATTGGCTGGATTCACAGAGCCAACCCGGAAATATCCATGGCCACCCCACGGAAAAGAACTTAATAACCGGGATGTGCGCGGTCTACAACGATGGTCGCGAGCCAGTCGCCCAATTGGGGATGTTGCCGCATAACGATTCACCAGTCCCAGCGGGTTTTGTGAAATTCCAGGCGAAGCTTACCCAGCAGCCCAAAACCGAGGTAAAGAACGACGGCAAAACCTACGAGTTGGTCTTCTCCAGCGACCTGGAAGTCGATGGCGAGCGGCCGCAATATCCGAACAAATGGGCATCGGCTCTCGTGAGACGTTATTCGGAGTTAGCCGAAGATCACTCGGTACGCCCTATGCTGGTCGGGAGCGGTAATGGTGCTGCCGTTGTTCGCAAAGTAGACAATATTTCATATGCGTACGTTTGTTTGAGTCGCGAGCGTTTTGAGAGCGTGGTCAGGCACTACCAACAAATTGACAAGGTCCACGAGTCAAAAACCAACGGCTCATATGGACCGGTCGATCTAATCGAGCACGTTGACGGGGATCATTACTGCATGAAGTTTAGTGCTCCCGACTTGCCGCAGCTGGATTCTATCCATCTTAGGTTCCGCATAAAAATGGTGTACGGCTTAATCGCGCACGGTACCTATGGCCTGCGCTGGTTGCTGAACGAACATGGCACTCCCGTCAGGCATATGAGGCCGAAGGACTACCAAGACACGAAAGGTTTTGTGCCGGCTTCGGAGGTTTCTTGTACTGTCTACAGTGCTGATGAGAAGCACTCTTCCGTCATTAAGGCGACGGAAAACTACGATATCTCTGCGCGTGGCAGCACCGTACGCTTCAATGTGCGGGTCCCTATCGGGAATCTCGATCACTGGGGTGGGGGGGATCAAGCGCTTCACAAAATCCGTTACCAGTTTGGTAAGGATAGGCATCGTGACTATGTCATTCGAGTTTTCAAATCTCGAGACACGCTACGCACCGCTGTGATCGGCTTCACTGCGCAAGGGGCTCAGTACCTCGAGCGCAGAGGCTGGGTCACTCGGCTGAACACGTTGTTCGCTCGTCAGCTGACCGAGCGAGCGGTTGCTGGCCTGGACCAAATCCTCAACTACACCACCCAGAATCTGCCCGAGCCGGGCATCGGTGTGACAGCCCGGCTGACGCTGCCGAAGTACATCGTGGCGTCCCACGGCGACAAACGCGATGTCGACATCGTATTGGCTCACTCCGACACCCAGCATACGGTGCTGTGGACGGGGGCGCTCAGTGACGAGGCGGAGACCGTGGCGGATGTGACGTTCGCGTCGGGTGCAACGTACGACAAGACTGCCCACTACTATTTGCAAATTCGCTACCAGAAGCAGAAGCACAACACTAAAAGGCAGTCGATCATCATCGATGGATCCAATCTGCAAGTGCTGCAGAGCTCCGACATAGGTCTGGCTGGCAATGGCAAATTGAGCAAGAACAATGTCCAGACTGTGGAGGTCATGCCAAGCGGGGCGACGGTGCCGATGGACTTCACCGGCGCGAACGCGCTGTATTTCTGGGAGTTGTTCTACTACGCACCGATGATGGTGATGCAGCGGTTCCTCCAGGAAGAACGCTACGACCAAGCTGAGCAATGGCTCCGTTATATCTTCAACCCACTGGGTGATGGCGGTGGGGCTGGGCACGCTTCGCGTATGTGGAACGTACGTCCCCTGGAAGAGGGCAGCTCGTGGAACGATGCACCGCTGCGTTCGCTGGACCCGGATGCCGTGGCCCAGAACGATCCCATGCACTACAAACTCAACGCGTTCATGCGGCTTTTGGATATCAACATCGGCCGTGGCGATGCCGCGTATCGCAAACTGGAACGAGACAGCCTCGCGCAAGCCAAGATCTGGTACCAACGAGCCCTGGATCTGCTGGGGGACGCGCCCTGGACGCCGCCGCCAACCGGTTGGAAAGAGCCATTGCTGAAGCAGCTGGCCTCGGTCGAAGCATGCAACCAACGGCTCGATCAGTTGGAGTGCCTCGAACGTGGCGAGCAGAGCAACGCAAACAAGGCATCTGAGACGGTAGGTTTCCTGCCAGAAGCCAACCGGGTGATGCTCGGTTATTGGGAAACCCTGCGCCTGCGGCTTTATAACCTGCGCAACAACCTGAGCCTGGATGGCCAGCCTTTGAACCTGCCGCTGTACGCCGAGCGCGCCGACCCCAAGGCAATGCTGGCCGCAGCAGTCGCTGCCCAGGCAGGAGGCGAGGGTGCGCTGCCTGAGCTCAACGGTGTACCGGCCCTGCGTTTCACCCACCTGCTCGACGGTGCTCGCACCATGGTCAGCCAACTGATCCAGTTCGGCAGCACCATGCAGGGCATTCTCGAGCGCCAGGACGCCGAGGCACTGGCCAGTTTGCTCACCACCCAGGGGGCGGAACTGGCGCAGAGCAATGTGGCGCTGTTCAAGCAGAAGCTCAACGAACTTGCGGCCGAGCGCCTGACCCTGGAGAAATCGCTGGAAACCGCTACGCTGCGGCGCAACCACTACCAAGGATTGTACGAAGAGAACATCAGCAGCCGGGAAATGCACGCCTTGGACCTCCAGATGGCCGCCGGCATCATAGCGTCTGGAGGCAACCTGCTCGAGACGTCCGCCGCCATAGTGAGCACGATGCCGAACATTTTTGGTCTTGCCAACGGAGGCGGCAAGCCTGGATCGCCACTGAAAGCGGCTGCCAAGACCGCTAACGTCCTTTCCCAAATACAAAACGTAGCGGCTTCGCGGATAAGTCAGGAGGAAGGCTATCGACGCCGGCGCAATGATTGGAATTATCAGTGCAAAACGGCAGAAAAAGACATGGCGATGATCCAGGCGCAGCTCGAAGCCTTGGACGTGCGTGAAACTTCCGCCCAGATGCAGCTTGCACACCTGCGTACGCAGTCTGCCCATGCCGAGGCGCAATTGGCCCTGCACCATGGCAAGTTCACCGGCAAGGCCATGTACAGCTGGCTACGCGCCCGCCTGGCGAGCATTTTCTACACCTACTACGACCTTGCGGTGACGCGCTGCCTCATGGCGCAGAAAGCGCTGCAATGGGAGATGGGCGACCCTAGCACCACCTACCTGCGCACCGGCACCTGGAATGGGGCTTGGGCCGGCCTGCTGTGTGGCGAGGGACTGATGCTGGCGTTGGGGCAGATGGACAACGCCTGGACCCAGTGGCAAATGCGTGAGATGGAGGTCACACGCACTGTTTCGCTGGCCAAACTCATGCGCGGCAAACTCAAGGAGGGTAAACGGGACGTCACCTTGGGTGAGGCGGTCCATGCGCTCATTTCCGGGGAAACCGTGAACGTCGATGACAGCCTGGCACTGTGCAGCCTGACCATGACTGGTGAAGGCACATTGTCGATCCAGGTTGGCCTTCAATCGCTCAACCTTGCGGCGGGCTTCGAACGATCCAAGTCGCGGCGCGTTCGCAGCATCGCCGTCACCCTGCCTGGGTTGATGGGGCCGTACCAGAATGTGCATGCGCGGCTCACGACCTCTGCCAAAGACTTGCCGGTCGGGTGCGACCAGAGCGCCATTTCCCATGCCGTCAAGGACACCGGGATGTTCACCGAGCTCAATGGCTATCCGTTCATGCGCCAGGGGATCCAGCTGTTGCCGTTCGAAGGGCTGCGTATTCCGGCGCCGACCGATGTTGACAAGACCACGCTGACACTGAGCTTCCCAAGTGCCAACAAGGACCAGAAGGCGCTCCTGGAGAGCCTGAGCAACATCATTCTGGACGTGCAGTTCACCGTTCGCTGACGACGGGGAGGGCGTTCACGCCCTCCCGCTCATCCCTTTCTATGCTGGCTGTCCCGCTGCGGCGGGATGGCTGCAAGGAGCAAGATAATGACCCATACAACTGACACCGCCGCCGGTGCCAGCCGCGAGCCCATGTTCTCCCCGCCGTCCTTGCCCAAGGGCGGCGGGACGGTAGCCCCGGACAGCGGCATGCTGTCCATCGGTGGCGCCGACGGCGCAGCAGGCTGGACGCTACCGTTGCCATTGCCTGCAGGGCGCACATTGAATCCCACGTTGACGCTTGCCTATAGTTCCGAAGGCGGTAATGGTGCGTTCGGTGCTGGCTGGCGGTGTAGCCCCGCCAGCATCAGCCGCATGACCCGCCTCGGTACGCCCCGGTACAGTGACAGCGACCGCCTGCTTGGCGCCGACGGTGAGGAGATCCTGCCCGATGCGAAAGACCCTCGCACCGAGGCCAACCTGCCTTTTTCGACCGTCCCCGCCGAGCACCACGTAACGCCATGGGTGCGCCGCAGCGGTGGCCGCGACGAGCGTCTGGAGCACTGGCGTGCCACGACGCAACCCGATTCGCCTGGGTTCTGGTTGCAGTACCACGCCGACGGCAGCATCACGCTGTTCGGCTGGTCGCCCACGGCCCGTCTGGCCGATCCGCAAGCGCCGGCGCATGTGGCCTGTTGGTACGCCGAAGAGACCGTCAGCGCGACTGGCGAGCACGTGGTGTACGAGTACCGCAAGGAGGACGATGCCGGTTGCGAGCCAGCCGAGCTGGCCGCCCATGGCCGGGCAACGGGCTGCTACCTGCGCGCTGTTCATGCCATGAACGCGACGCCCTGTGAATCGCTGCTGATTCCGCAAAGGGCTTTCGATGCCGCTGACTTCATGACCCTGATGCTGTTCGACTATGGCGAGCGTGGCTCCGATGTGCAGACGCGCCCGCCGTTTCAGACGACAGCGTCGTGGCCCGTGCGAGCGGACTGTTTCTCGCATTGGCGCTGGGGCTTCGATCAGCGTGTGCGTCGGCTCTGCCACGATGTGTTGCTGTGGCACCGCACCGGGATGATGGCAGGGCAGGCGGACACGACCCCGGAGCTGGTGTCACGCTTGCATCTGAGCTACGAGCAAAGTGGTGTGACCTCAGTGCTGCTGTCGGCGCAACGAGCCGCCTACGAGGCCGATGGCACGCCGCTGCTGCTGCCCCCAGTCGAGTTCGAGCTGAGCAGGCCAGGGCGCGAGGTTTCGCATTGGGAAGTCGTGCCCGAACTCGACGGGTTCCATGCACCGCGCTGGCAGCTGGCCGACCTTTACGGCGAAGGGATACCCGGCCTGCTGTACCTGGACGGCAATGCGTGGTGGTACCGGGCACCAAAGCGCAAGAAGGAGGACGCCATCGATGCGGTTACCTGGGAGCAGCCGGAGCTGCTTGCGCAGGCGCCCAGCGCCCGGCTCGGCATCGGGCAGTTGGTCGATCTGGATAGCAGCGGTCGGCCCCAGTGGTTGGTCAACGTGCCGGGCATGCGCGGCAGTTTCACACTGGGTCCCGACGGCCAGTGGAGCCATTTCATCAGCATGGACGCGATGCCCGCCGAATTGGCCCATGGCGCTGCGCAGCTGGTCGACCTGTCGGGCGATGGTTGCCAGGATCTGGTCATGGTCGGTCCGCGCAGTGTGCGCCTGTATGCAAAACAGCGCGGTGCGGGTTGGAATTCGTTGCAAGAGGTTGCCCAAGACAGCACGTTGCCCATCGTGGGGGGCGAGGACCGCTTGGTGGCCTTCTCCGACCTGACAGGCAGCGGCTTGCAACAGCTGGTCGAGATCACCGAACGGGGGGTACGCTACTGGCCGGCCAAAGGGCATGCCAGCTTTGCACAATCGGTCGAGATACCGGGCTTCGCCATCGAGGGCTTCGCCGCGAGCCGTGTGCTGCTTGGCGACATCGACGGTAGCGGCACGGTGGATATCCTGTACGTGCAATCCGACCGGGTACGGGTATTCGTCAACCAGTCAGGTAACCGCTTCGTCGAAGGGCCGTCCGTGATGGCGCCCCATGGCGTGGTGCTGGATGACACCTGCAAGTTGCAGTTGGTCGATCTGCGAGGGCAGGGCAGTACCGAGCTGGTGTTGACCCAGACGCACATGAAGCCCCGTACCTGGGCTTATCGCTTCAATGGTCGACGCCCCTGGCTGTTGGCGCAGGTCTGTGACAATAGTGGCAGCCGTGTGTTGTTCGACTACCGCAGCTCTGCCCAGAACTGGCTCGATGAAAAAGCCGAGTTGCAAGGCCAGGGCCGCGCTGCGGTCTGCCGCCTGCCGTTCCCGGTCCATACGCTGTGTCGGGTCACCACGCTCGATGAAATCAGTGGCTTGCGCACCATCACCGCAATGCGCTACGAGCGCGGTGTATGGGACTGTCACGAGCGCGAGTTTCGGGGCTTTACCCGCTTGATCCAGACCGACACGCTGGAAAATGCCCAGGGCAATGCAGCGGAACGCTCGCCACCGGCTCAGGTGCATCACTGGTTCCTGAGTGGCAGCGACACCCATGACACCGACACCCCAGGGGCATATACCAGCCCGGACAGCGTGGAGTCTGGGTTCACCAGCCGAGCGCTGCGCTTCACCCAGCTGCAAGGTGGGCGTGAGGTGCCGTTCGAACCCGAGGATGCTGCTCGTCGTTGGTTGCTGCGTGCCCTGCGGGGTAGGTCGCTGCGTACCGAAACCTACGGGCTCGATGGCAGCGAGCGGGCTTCGGTACCCTATGTCATCGAACGTCGTCGTTGGCAGGTGCGGGTATATCCGACCGCTCACCCAGATCGGCCTGCGGCGTTGGTATCGGAAGTGGAAACCCTGACCTTCGCCACCGAGCGTATCGTTCAGGACCCGGTCGTCACGCAGAGCGTGATACTGGCCCAGGACAGCCAAGGCCACATTTTGCAAAGCGCAGAACTCTGCTACCCGCGCCAGTCCCGCCGAGGTGGAACGATTTACCCCGATGATCTGCCAGAGGGGCTGGAAGCAGCGAGCCGTGATCCGCAGCAAGACCGCCTGTGGTTGACCCTGTCGCGGACCAAGGTACACAACCTCGACTCTGGCCACTGCCATGTATCGGGCCTGGCCGAAACCGTTCGCACCGATGTACTGGCAGTGCCCGCTACGGCGTTCGCCCCGGGCGGCTTCGATGTCGAGAGCCTGCTGGCCGCGCAGGGTCCGCTGGCGACCCTGGGTCAACCGACGCTGACAGGCTACAGCCGCACCCGCTGGTGCGACGCCCAGGGCGCGCTGTGTGACCTTCCGGTGCGTCAGGCACTGGTGGCCTTTACCGAGACCGCCTTGCTCGACGAGGCGGCGTTGGATGTGCTTCGGGACAACCCGCCGAGTCAGGGGGTGGGGGCTTGGTTGGAAGCGTGCGGCTACCACCCGGTGACCTTGCCGGAGGATGGCACCCAGGTCCATGTCGGTCGCCATGGCCTTGCTCGTTACTACGGCCCGGAGATGTTCTATCGGTTTTCCGGCACCCGTGAGAGCGAAATGATGGGGCAGGACCTGGTCGAATGGAGCCCACACGCGGTGGCGGTCACCCAGGTTACCGACGCAGCGGGCTTGCTGAGCAAATTCGGTTATGACTGGCGTTTCATTACCCCGATCTCGCTTACCGATGCCAACTCGAATGTGCATCGGGTGGGCCTCGATGCGCTCGGCCGGGTCGTTGAGTCGCGCATACACGGCAGCGAAAACGGCGTTGCCACGGGCTATGGCAGCCAGGCGTTCGCGCTGCCGCAAACGGTGGAGGGCATGCTGGCCCTACGCGGCGGCGAGGTACCCGTGGCTACCGCGCACCGGCAGGTGACCGACAGTTGGATGCCGCTGGCGCGGGACCGCGATGGCCACGTGCTGACGACCCGCATCGGTGAGCTCGCCTTGCGTCGCTTGATCGAACGGCATGCGTTGCCGGCGCCAGACCTGGCCGAAGAGCGCCAACCCCCCCATGTCATCACGCTGCAGACCGACCGTTATGACGGTGATCCACAGCAACAGGTGCGCTTGAGCGTCAGCCATGGCGATGGGGCTGGGCGAGCTTTGCAGAGCGCTGTGCTGAGCGCCCCAGGCGAGGCCCTGGTGCGCACTCCCGAAGGTCGGTTGAAGGTCGACGCCCAAGGTAAGGCCGTCACCGTTAACGCATCGGTGCGCTGGGCAGTGAGTGGCAAGACCGAGTACGACAACAAGGGGCAACCGGTGCGCACCTGGTTGCCGTACTACCTCGACGACTGGCGCCTGGTGCGCGACGACAGCGCCCGTGAAGGTCTGCACGCCGATACCCACCTGTACGACGCCCTTGGGCGCGTAATTCGTGTGGTGACCGCAGCGGGCCGGGAACGGCGTACGCGGTTCTATCCCTGGTTCACCGTCTCGGAAGATGAAAACGACACGGTTCAATGAATTGCCCAGGCAAAAGGAGTACATCGATGCCTGTCATCACGCACAAGGCTGTACATCGCAACACCCCGACCGTGACGGTGCGGGACAATCGCGGACTGACCGTACGGGAAATCAGCTACCATCGCCACCCGGAAAAGCTGCAACAGACCGACACCCGAATCACTCGGCATCGCTATGACGCCCGAGGGTTCAAGGTGCAAAGCAGCGACCCGCGGCTGCACGCGGCGGGCCTGAACAACTTCACCTGGCAATACGATCTCGGCGGCCAGCCACTGCGCACCCGCAGCGTCGATACCGGCGTGACCGTGCAACTGGCCGATGCGGCAGGCCGGCCCAGAATGGCCGTTACCCAGGTCGCGGAAGACGAACTGGGCCACCAAGACCGCAGCCAGGCAGTGACCCGCACCTGGCATTACGAGACCGCCACCCGGCTCGGGCGTCCACTGGGCATCAGCGAACAGGTCGAGGGCCAGCCTGCGCGTCGCATCGAGCGCTGCGTCTATGCTGGCAACAGCGCGGCGGAACAGGCCGTCAACCTGGCGGGTCAAGTCAGCCTGCATTTTGACACTGCTGGCTTGACGCAAACCCACGCCATCACCCTCACGGGCGTACCCCAGCGGATCACTCGCCGCCTGCTCGCCGACGCCGACGACCCGCTGGTGACTGCCGACTGGCAGGGCAGCGATATCGAGCACTGGATGGCGGCGTTGCAGCCGCCCGAGGAGGGCGCGAGCAGCACCACCTCTGCCGATGCCACGGGGGCGGTGCTGACCAGCACCGATGCTGCGGGAAACGTTCAGGAGCAGGCCTACGATGTGGCCGGGCTGCTCAAGAGCACCTGGCTGACGCTCAAGGACAGCCACCGGCAGGACATTCTCAAGGCCATGAGCTACTCGGCGGCGGGCCAGAAACTGCATGAAGAGCATGGTAACGGGCTGATCACCCGTTACCGCTACGAGCCACGCACCCAACGCCTGGCCGGGATCCGCACCGAGCGCCCGCAAGGGCATACATTGGGCGCGAAGGTGCTGCAGGACCTGCGTTACACCTACGATGCGGTCGGCAATGTGCTCAAGGTGCGCGACGATGCCGAGGCTATTCGCTTCTGGCGCAACCAGAAGATCGAACCCGAATGCACCTACAGCTATGACAGCCTCTATCAATTGGCCAGCGCTACCGGACGGGAGATGGCCAATGCCGCTCGGCAAGGCCGCCAACCGCCAGAGCGCCAGGCGCTCGATAACGCGACGCTCACCCAGTACACGCGCACCTACGACTACGACAGCGCCGGCAACTTGATGCGCATTCGCCACAGTGCCCCGGCCAGTGGCAACAGCTACACCCTCGACATCACCATCAGCGACCGCAGCAATCGTGGGGTGGTCAGCGCCTTGACCGAAGACCCGGCGCAGGTCGATCGGTTGTTCACGCCAGGCGGGATGCAGAGAGTGCTGGCGCCGGGGCAACGGTTGGCCTGGACGCCGCGAGGGGAGTTGCACAGTGTCGCACCTGTCACCCGTGAAGGGGGGGTGAGCGATCAGGAAAGCTACCGCTACGATATCGGCAATCAACGCATCCTCAAGGTCAGTTCGCAGTTGCATGCAGGGACCACGCAGCGCCACCGGGTGCTCTACCTGCCCGGATTGGAGCTGCGCCGCGCATCGAACGACGACAGGCTCAGCGAAGATTTGCAGGTGGCGTCGGTCGTCGCTGGCGATGCCGCCCAGGTCCGCGCGCTACGTTGGATCAGCGGCAAGCCAGACGACATCGACAACGATCAGTTGCGCTATGCCTACGCCGACCATCTGGGCAGTGCCAGCCTGGAAGTCGATGGGGAAGGGGCGGTCATCAGCCAGGAGGTGTATTACCCGTTTGGCGGCACCGCTGCCTGGGCTGCCCGCAGTGAGGCGCAAGGACGTTACAAGACCGTGCGCTATAGCGGTAAGGAGCGCGATGCCACTGGGCTGTACTATTACGGGTTCCGCTACTACCAGCCTTGGGCTGGGCGCTGGCTTAGCGCGGATCCGGCTGGGACGGTGGACGGGCTGAATCTATATGGCATGGTCCGTGGCAATCCAATGACACTTTGTGACCCAACGGGGTTGGAGGGTAAAAAGAAAACGCTTGGGGCAGAGGGGAACAGAGGCGGCGGGCAGGCGGCAGGCCAAGACTCTCCTCAGGTGACGTCCCCAACTGCAACTGATGCTCCGACAACTTCTGGCGGCCAGTCCGGGCAAGGTCCAGGGAGCACAGATGCCCACGAACTGAACGACGACGGTTTCCAGGTGCAAACAAAACGGGGGAATAAGTCAGCTAACAGGCCAGCCAATGGCAATGGAAACTCATCGTCTACGTCGACTTCAAGGCCCAACCAAACACAACGTAGTGTCGAAACATCTGCAGAACGTGAAGCCAGGGAGCACCGTGAGAGTTTGGCAATGAATGGGCAATGGGACGTGACCGGCTCACCGCTTCACGAACGAATCAAACAACGGAGGGGCAGTCTGCCTGACGACCTGCTCGCCGTCGGCCAGAGGAGCAGTGAAGAAGGAATAGGTGCGCTGGTCTACATGGTTACTGGTCGCACAGCAGCAAAGGGGCAGCACCAGGGAGAGGGCGCATCGCACATCCTGGAGGAACACGGGTCAGACGTCAAAAAAGCCGGGATTGCCGCAGACCAGATAACTCCGTTAATCATGACTGCGCTGGTATCGGGCAAGGAAGTGGGTATCAACAGTCCTGCTGCGAGCAACGCGATTGTTCACAAAGTCAACTTTGGCAACACGGATAGGTTGGTCACTATCGTTATGAGAGGTAACTCCGTTCTCACCGCTTATCCTTTCACCAAACGTAAACCTTTCCCTTTCCTAGCGCACAAAAAACGCTGAAAACGTCCTGAATCTTATGTGCTGTTGTACTTGTATGATATTCCGGACGCTTCAGGCGGCATAGAATGGCCTCATTGCGTATGTGACGAGAGCCAGATCATGGTTGCTGAACAACAACTAACACAGCGCCCAGCCGTTCAAGCCAACCCGCAGGTCAAACCTGAACTGCGGGTCGGTTTCGTCCTGATGAACCAGTTCACCCTGGTCCCGGTAGCCGGCCTGGTCGACTCGCTGCGCTTCGCCGCCGACAAGTCGTTCCGCAGCCAGCAGGTTTATTGCCAGTGGGACTGGATGACCCTCGACGACGGCCCGATCAGCGCCAGCTGTGGCATGCCCATATCCCCCACCAAACCCCTCAACCTGTTCGCCCAGTACGACTACATCGTGCTGGCCGGCGGGCTGCTGGGCGAAACCCGCAACCCACCGGACTGGCTGCTCGACGCCCTGCGCGACGTGCACGCGGCGAACATCCCGATAATCGCGTTGTGCTCGGGTTCGTTTGTACTGGGCAAGGCCGGGTTGCTCGATGGCCGCCGCTGCGCCGTGCATTTCACCTTGCGCGACGAATTCAAGGAGCGCTTCCCGCAGTCGACCATGGTCATCGACAAGAGCTATGTCGACGACCGCGGCATCATCACCTGCCCGGGCGGCACGGCCATCGACCTGGCGGCCAACCTGATTCGCCGTCATTGCGGTGCGGTGCGTGCTCAGAAGGGGTTGGAATACCTGCTGGTGGACGAACGCGCCGAGCAGCAGGACGAGCAGGCTGCGTCCGATGGCCTGTACCAGAACGATCGGGTGCAGCGGGCGATCGCCTTCATGCGCAGCAACCTGGATGCGTCGATGACACTCAAGGCAGTGGCCGAAGCGGTGGGCACCCATCCGCGGCAGTTACACCGGGAATTCGTCGCCAATACCCAGGAGCCACCGGCCAACTACTGGCGCAAACTGCGCCTGGAACATGCGCGCAGATTGCTGGTGAACACCAGCCAGAACATCACCTCGATCGCCCTGGCCTGCGGCTTCTCCGACGCCTCGCACTTCATCTTGTGGTTCCGCAAGCAGTATGGCGAAACGCCCTACAGCTTCCGCAAGCGTCGGCATGAGGTGGAGCGCTTCGACTGGCATGGCGACAAGGTGGGACTGGATCCGGAGTTGTAGGGCATTCACAGCCGCGAGCGGGTCAACAGGCCATCGAGCACCACTTCGCACGCCGCCCCCCAGGTGGCGGCGACCGGCTGGTGCATCAGCACCGCCAGCCCATCGGCAGTGAAGGTGCCAGGTGTGGCGATTGCCTCACCCAAGGCCTTGAGGCTTTGCTCCGGCTGCCTTTGCCCGGCACTGACGCAGTCCTGCAGGTTGGCCAGCACCAGCGCACGTGCCTGGTCAGATGGCAGGCCCTTGTCGCTCAGCCACTGCTGCAGGTCGTGCAACAGGAAATAGAACCAGCCATTCATGCAGGCCGCCACGGTGGCCAGCTCGAAAGCGGGTTCATCGGCCAGCACCACCAGCGTGCCCAGCGGGCCAAGGCATTGCTCTGTCTGGGTATCCGTTGGGCAGACCACTACCGTCGATGCGTTGTACTGCGCACTGTACGACAGCATCGCGCGCACGCAGTGGGCACCTGGGAAGGCGGCACCCAGTTGCTCCAGGTTCACCCCGGCCACCAGCGACACCAGGCGTTGCCCTGGCCGCAGGCGCACCTCGCTGGCCAGTTGCGCCAGCGCATCGGGGCGCACACCGACGATCACCAGCTCGGCCCCGTCTACAACCGCCTGGTTGCTCGGCAGCACCTGGCAGCCATGCTCGGCGGCCAGCGCCCCGGCTCGCTCTGCATTGCGCGGGGACAGCAGGATGGCGCCGGCAAAGCTGCTGCGGCGCAGGCCATGCACCACTTTTTCGGTCAGTTCGCCAACCCCGAGGATGCCCAGGCTGTGCATGTTGCCTCCTTGTTCAGCTTTCCAGGCCAGCGCGGCGCTGGCCCCAGTGCAGGTTCAGGTTGACCCCCAGGCTCAGCAGCGGCTCTGGAGGGTTGCGGTTGGGGCCTTCGGCGCCGAGCAGAAAATCGATCAGTTCGTCGCGCTCGCCACACAGCCAGTCGGCCAGCAGGGTGCCTGTGGCGGTGCCACGGGTGATGCCCAGGCCATTGCAGCACAGCGCCGCGTGGACATTCGGCGCCAGGCTGCCGAAGTGCGACTGGTGATTACGCGACAGGCACATCGAACCGCCCCAGGTGTACTCGAACGGCATGCCCGCCAGCATCGGGAAACGTCGTTCGAACGACGTGCGGTGCTGTCGCCCGGCTCGGTCCAGGTAGCGTTGGTGGGCGCGGCCATCGGCGTTGAAGCTGAAACTGTTGCGCACCAGCAGGCGCTGGTCCGGGGTGCGGCGCAAGGTGCTGCCGAACGGGTCGGCGGGGATGATGCCCCAGGTCGCCTTGCCGCCCAGGCCCGCCTGTTCGTTGTCGGTCAGCGGCCGGGTCATGCTGGCGTAGGTGAAGATGGGCAACAGGCGCCCGGGCAGGAAGCCGAAGTACGAGGCGAAGGCGTTGTTGGTCAGCAACAGTTGGTCGGCGACGATCTGGCCGCCGGCGTGATGCAGGGTGATGCGCGAGCCCTGTTCCAGGCGGGTGATGGTGGTGCGTTCGTACAGCGTCACGTTGTCCGGCAGGCTTTCGGCCAGGCCCTTGGCCAGCGCCGAAGGTTGCAGCAGCTGGGTGCCGGGGGTGTACAGCGCCTTGCGGTAGAAAGGCGTGCCGAGGTGCTCGGGCAGGTCGCGGGCGTCGATCATCTGGTAGGGCTGGTCGAGTTTGTCCAGGCCGCTGCGGTAGGCCTCGAGCACGGCCAGCCCCTTGTCCTCGACCGCCGCCTGGTATTTGCCATCGGGGTGCAGCTGGCAATCGATGCCGTGCTGGCGGATCAACTGGCCGAGGATCGCCTGGGCGCGCAGGTTGAGCTTGAGGTTCATGCGCGCCGTGGCCAGGTCGCCGATGTAGTCGGGGGCGCCGATGTCATGGGGCAGGTCGATGGCAAAACCCGAGTTGCGCCCCGAGGCACCGAAACCGACTTCCTGCGCCTCGACCAGCACCACCTCGTCGTGCGGATGGTGCAGGGCCAGTTGCCGCGCCGCGGCAAGTCCGGTGAAGCCGGCGCCGAGCACGACCCAGCGCGCCTCGCTCCGCCCCTGGTGCGCTGGACGTGGCTTACGCTGGGGGCTGAGGTGAAACCAGCCGCAACCATTGTCGTCCGCGGGGGTCGAGGTGTTTCTGTACATGGGGCTTTATCCGTGTTGTTTTCGCGCCACTATCGCACCGGCGTCAGACCCACGGATATAACGGAAGGGACGGGTCATGGGAGGTTGGCACCTCCCGACCGTCAATGCACGCGCTTGCGCAGGCGCTCGCAGGCCCGTGCCTGCTCGGCCAGGGCGTCGAGGTGCTCGTCGCGCTGCTGCTCGGCCTCGATCATGGCGTCCTCGCCCTGTTGGTTGAGCAGGTAGGTATGGATCTGCATGACCTCGGCGCTCTGGTAGATCGGCGCGATGTCGAGGCGACCGATCAATGCGCCGCTGGGGTGGCCGGTGCTGCTCATCAGCACCTGTGGCCCATTGGCGGCCACCACCTGCATGCCCAGGGCTTCGAACCAGGCGACTTGCCCGGGCAGCGGGTTGATTTCGACGCAGGCGTAACGCGATTGCAGGTCGCCGAGCAGGGCGCGGGCGATCCCCTCGCGGCGATGCGCGGGCGACACCACCAGAAACGCCAGGGCGCAGGCTTGCGGATCGTCCTGTGCCGGTAGCGCCAGGGCGAAACCGAGCATCTGCTCGGGCGCTTCTGCGTCCAGAGCCAGGGTCAGCTCGACCTCGAGCCCACGGGTGCCGTCCATGGCTTGCAGGTATTGGTGCACTTCCATGCCGACGCCGTACTGGTACAGCGGGTAGAGCGCGTTGTCCGGGCTGATGGCGACGCTGCTCAGGGTGCTGACGTGGTGGATGACCAGTTCGCGGATCTGGTTCTGGAAGGACTCGGGCGGCACGCTGTCGAGGCGGCTCAGGATAAACATCGGTAGAAGGGCTCCGGCACGGGTGAAGACGGCGCGCCTTTGCGCGCGCGGTGCCCAGTCTAACCGTTTTTGTCGTCGTCTAGGCCTGGTGCCGTGCCGCCAGCATCAGGTCGAGGTTCTGTACCGCCGCGCCCGAGGCGCCCTTGCCCAAGTTGTCAAACACCGCCGTCAGCAGCACCTGGCCATGCGCCGGGTTGGCGTACAGGGCCAGGCGCAAGTCGTTGCTGTCGTTCAGTGCCTCGGGATCCAGTGCCTTGGCTGGGCCGTCCTGGTGCAGCGGCATCACCTGGACATGGCGGGCGCCCTGGTAGTGCAGCTCGAGACAGGCTTGTAGGTGTTCGGCGCTGATTCCGGCAGGCAGCAGGCGCAGTTGCAGCGGGATGCTCAGGACGATGCCCTGGCGATAGGCGCCGTAGCCGGGCATGAATACCGGCCTGGCGCTGAGCCCCGCGTGCTGCTGGATCTCCGGGACATGTTTGTGAGCCAGCTCCAGCCCGTACAGCTGCAGGGTGGGGACTTCACCCGGGTTGGCCTGCTCGTGGCGCTCGACCGCAGCGCGGCCGCCCCCGGAGTAGCCGGAGATGGCATGGATGCTCAGCGGGTAGTCGGCCGGCAGCAGGCCGGCGTTGACCAGGGGCCGCAACAAGGCGATGGCCCCGGTCGGGTAGCAACCGGGATTGCTGACCCGCCTAGCCTGGGCGATGCGTTGCGCCTGTCGTTCGTCGAGTTCCGGCAAGCCGTACACCCAGCCCGGCGTGGTGCGGTGCGCGGAACTGGCGTCGATGACCTGCACGTTGAGGGTGGTGATGCTCGCTACCGCGTCGCGGGCGGCCTCGTCGGGCAGGCACAGGATGGCGATGTCGGCGCTGTTGATGGCCTCGGCGCGGCGCTGCGAATGCTTGCGCTCGGCCTCGGGCAGGGTCAGCAGGCGCAGGTCATTGCGGCCCTGCAGGCGCGCGTGTATCTGCAGGCCGGTGGTGCCTTGGTCGCCGTCGATGAAAACCAATGGGGTGTGCATGGTGAGGGTCCGGGCTGGGGGAGAGGCCCTATGCTCGCCGCTGGCCATGATAATGAAAATTTGAATATCATGACGATGACGTTCATTTTTCCTGAATCACAAGCTTTCCAGATGCCAGAGCGAGTACCACAATGCGAGAAATCAGCCTCGATCGCCTGCGCACCCTGGTGGTGATAGCCGACCTGGGGTCGTTCGCCGAGGCCTCGCGCCAGCTCAACCTGGCGCCGCCGACCATCAGCCTGCATGTCACCGAGCTCGAAGCGCGGGTTGGCGCCCCCTTGCTGACGCGCAACCGCGGCCAGGTGCGTCCCACCGCCGTTGGCGAGACCCTGCTGGCACATGCCCGGCGCCTGCTGGCCGATGCCGACCGGGCGCTGGACGATGTGCACCGCCAAGTCCAGGGCTTGACCGGGCGCGTGCGCCTTGGCGCTTCGACCGGTGCCATCGCCCACTTGTTGCCTGCGGCGCTGGAGCACCTGCGTGCAGCGCACCCAGGCATCGATGTGCAGGTTCAGGTGCTCACCTCGCAAGCCTCCCTGGCGCGTTTGCGCGAAGGCACGCTGGATATCGGCCTGGTCGCCTTGCCGCAGGTGGCGGGCAAGGGGCTGACGCTGAAACCCTGGCGCCGCGATCCGATCCTCGCCTACGTACCGGCCGACTGGCAGCCACCGGCGCGGGTCACCCCCGCGTGGCTCGCCCAGCGGGCGCTGATCCTCAATGACAGCAGCACCCAGTTGTCACGGGTGACCGGGGAATGGTTCGCGGCGGCGGGGCTGTACCCCACGCCGCGCATCGAACTGAACTACAACGATGCGATCAAGAGCCTGGTGGGTGCGGGCTATGGTGCCACCCTGTTACCCCAGGAGGGCGCGGCTACCGAGCTCGACCCGCGCATCGTGCGCCGGCCCTTGCGGCCAGGGCTGTGGCGCCAGCTCGGTATCGCTTGCCGCGAAGGCCAGCCGGAGCGGGCCACGGCACATGTGCTGGAAGCACTGGCGCGCTTGCAGGAGTAAGGCTCAGAACCAGCGGTCGTTCTTCTTGCGACCACGGGTCAGGGCCGGCAGGATCAGGCCTGCCAGCAGGCCGGCACCGGCGATGCTGCCGCCATAGACCATGTAGCGCATCATCACCTGCTTGTTTTCGTCGCCCAGGCGCGCCTGGGTGTCACGCAGGTTGGACTGGCTCTGGTCGAGCTGTTCGCCCAGGGCCTTGTTGCGCGCTTCCAGTTCGTCGATCAACTTCTTGCGCGAGTCGAGGGTTTCCTGCATGCCCTGAACGCGGTTCTTCCAGCTGTCGTCGATGGTCTTGAGCTGTCCGGACAGTTCCGCCACCTGGGCATCGAGCTGCGGCAGACGCTCGCTCTGGCCCGGGACCGACTGCAGGTCGTTGGTGAGGATCCATACCAGGTCGCCGTTCTGCCCGCGGACCTGGCTGTAGTTGCCCTGGCTACCGACCAGGGAGAGCTTTTGCCCGGACTTGAGCGTGCCGACGATGCGATGCCCGTCGGTGGGGCCGCTGCGCACGTAGGTACTCAGGCTGTCGCTGACCCAGCGCGCGTCGCTGGCCGGCTCTTCGGCGTGCGCCGGGATGGCCAGGGCCACCAGGGCGGCGATGAGGCTGCCACGCAGCACGGGGAGGGCGGGGGAAGCGGGGCGGGATTCGGGCATGTGGGGTCTTCGCTGCAACAGGACAAAAATAGGCCCGGTGATTGGGCCGACGAACCGGTCGATGGATTGACCGCCAGGCAAAGACCGTTTTTTTGTAGGCAGGTTCACTGCTTGGTGTCGGAAATGTCTGCAGGATGTTGCGAACTAGTGGTATCGAGGGGTAGGGCAACGTCAGCCCGTCGATTCAGTTTTCCCCAAGTATGGGAGTGTTTACTCAGCGCACGGCACATCCCGCACCATGCAGCCAGGTACTCGATCAGGTCAATCAGCCATCCCGCTCTGAAGTCAGCAGAAGGAGAGTTAAGCCCCCTGGCCGTCCGGCCTGCCACCTCCACGCGCCAGGCCCAATGGGTATAGGCGTAACCAGCAAGAATATTTGCGAGTACAGCCGTTAGGTAAATACCAGGCCAAAGAGAGCAATTGGGGCTAGCGAGGCCGATAAATCCGTAGAGCAGTAGCACTAAGGACACCGGAAGGCAAGTAAGCGGTATGAGTAGGTCGTTAATGAATCCGTATAGCACGATTGTACGGTTTCTATTACTGCCTCCGAACAGCCGCTTACGATGCTTGAGCATGATTTGGAACTTACCCGTGCTCCAACGTACACGCTGTTTGAAAAGGCTGTGCAGAGTATCTGGCACTTCGGTCAGCGCCCAAGCGTCAGGCGCATGTTCTAACCTGTGACCGGCAAACAACAACTCCAACGTGAGATCCCTGTCTTCGGCGAGTGTGCTTTCGCTGTAACCGCCAATCCCCCGTACCGCTTGGGTGGAGAAAAGGCCTATGGAGCCCGGTATCACCAATAGCAGATGCAGAGGAGCCAAAGCACGACGAGCAACGTTGTTGGTCGCAGCGTATTCGAGCATCTGACCTACATACACCAATCCTTCGCCACTAACGCTGCCTCCTGCTATCAAGTGCCCGGATACTGCGTCAGTTCCTGGGATGGAGAAAGCCTGAGCTAGATTGTGCAAGGTATCGGGGAGAATTTGGGTGTCCGCATCAATGCCAGCATAGGCTGCGCTAGAGACCAGAGAGAGGCCGTGATTCAGTGCCGAGGCTTTGCCTCCCGACGCCTCGGCAACATAGTGGATCACTTCACCATACTGTCGCTGCAAGGCAAGAACTACATCCTGAGTATCGTCAGTTGAGCCGTTGTCGATGCAAATCACTTGGGCGATACATACACCTTTGGAGCGCATAACGGCGTTCACCGTAGCCCCCAGCACCTTGCCTTCATTATAGGACGGAATTAGTACCGAGATAGGCAGTGGCTTATGCTCAGGTACTGTCTGCTTTGCAACCGGTGTTGCTTTAGCTCGCCTCAGCAACCACAACGTTTGCAGTGTAAAGCTAATGAGCAGCACCGTCGCAACTAATGGAATCGTATGCATCGTTGTTCATCTTCCGCAGGGTGAGGCGGACATGGTAGTACCCGAGTCACCTGGGCGCAGCTGACAAAATTACTAGGTCACGTTGTCAGTTTGGTTCCTGCGCCTGCCGCACGATAGCCAGCGCGTCCGGCTCTGGCCCGGCCTTCCAGCGGTCTTTCTCGCTCCAACTGGCCGTGTCGATGACGGCCACCTGGTCCCCTCCGCTGATCGCCACGTACACCCGCTTGCCATCGGGCGAGACCACCGCGCCGATCGGCAGCGCCTCGGCACCCAGCAGCGTCTGGCGATACTCATCACCTTCACGGGCCAGGCCGATGCGCTTGATCTCGCGCTTGGCCGCCACATCGATCACTGCCAGCTCGGCCGACTTGGCGCAGGTCACCAGCGCGTATTTGCCATCCGGGGTCATGGCGACGCGGATGGGGAACAGGCCTGTGCGAATCCGGTCGGTGACCTCCAGGCGCTTGGCATCGACGATCACCACCTCGTTGCCTTCGCGGTTGCTGACCCAGACTTCGCTGCCGCTAGGGTTCACCGCCACGCCTTCACTGCCATTGCCGGTCGGAATGTCGGCGATCTTCTTCTTGTGCAGCAGGTCGACCACCGAAAGCGTTCCGGCGTCCACATGGGTCACGTAGGCTCGGTCGGCTCCGGGAGCGAGCGCGACCATGTGCGGTTTGCCGCCGCCGACGTCGATGCGGTCCAGCACCTTGCCCTGGGCGAGGTCGACGATCAGCAGGCGTTCGCTGTCCTCGGTGGTGACCACCACGCGCTGGCTGTCGGGCAGGAAGCGGATGCCGTGGGGGCGCGAGTCCTTGCCGAGATCGACGGTGCGCATCACCGCGCGCGACGACCAGTCGATGACGCTGAGGCTGTTGTTGGCGGTACCCTGGGCGCCGTAGTTGCCGACCACCGCCAGTTGCGCGTTGGGGGCCACCACCACCTCGTGGGGGCCTTTGCCCACCGCCAGGCGCACTAGTTCCTTGCCGCTGTCGATGTCCAGGGCCGAGACACTGGCGTCGGCCTTGTTGCCTACCAGCAGCACGTCGGCGGCGAGGGCGGGGGTGACGCAGGCCAGCAAGGCGCTGGCGGCAATCCAGTGGCGAAGTGGGGAGAAAACAGGGGGAAAGGGCATGTCCAGTCTCCTTTGTGCGTGCGGTCCATGATGCATGCTCAAAGGGTGTGACCGGGCTGTGACGGCTGGAGTTTAGACTTTTTGCGTGGCTATTGGCCGGGCGGGTGGTTGCGCCTGCCGGGTGCCTGGCCCTGATCGTCCGGCACGCCGGCTGACAGCTCGTCGGGCAGGGGCATCAGCGGCTCCGCCTGGGTGGCCCAAAAGGCGTCCTTGCGATGCACCGGCTCGAAGCTGAAGCGCTGGCCGGCGACAGGTATGCAGGCATGGTCGACCAGCTCCTTGCCCAGCAGCAAGGCGCAGCAGCCAGGGCAGACGATGCAGCCGAAATCCTTGTCTGCGCTGAACCAGGCGATACGACCGATCAGGCGTTGGTTCATGGTGAGGTCTCCCGTGGCGCGCACGGTCGCTATGCCACGCCATGGTCGCTGATCGGGCCGATCTACGAAACTGGCAGTTTTACCAGGCAGGTCGTGCCGCGTCGGGGCGACCAACTGCAGGCCGGTGCCCCACCAGGTGCCTAGACTGAGGGTTCACCCATGATTCATGGAGCCTCGCCATGACTGCCAAGAACTCCATCTGCCTGTGGTACGACAAGGATGCCGAGGAGGCAGCCAACTTCTACGCCGCGACGTTCCCTGACAGCCGTGTGTTGGCCGTGCACCCAGCACCTGGCGACTACCCTTCGGGCAAGCAGGGAGAGGTGATAACCGTCGAATTCGTCGTCATGGGTATCCCCTGTGTCGGGCTCAACGGCGGCCCGACATTCCGTCACAGCGAGGCCTTTTCCTTCCAGGTGCGGACCGAGGACCAGGCCGAGACGGACCGCCTGTGGCACGCCATCGTTGGCAACGGCGGCCAGGAAAGCCAGTGCGGCTGGTGCAAGGACAAATGGGGGGTGTCATGGCAGATCACCCCGCGCGTGCTCCTCGAGGCCATCGTCAACCCAGACACTGCCGCCGCCAAGCGGGCCTTCGCGGCGATGATGACGATGGGCAAGATCGACGTGGCGCAGATCGAAGCGGCGCTGCGCGGCTGAGCCGTGCAGGTCACTCGCCTGCTTCGACTGTGCTTGATCATGCGTTTTTGTAATCGATTGACCCTCTAAAATGTCATGCCTGGCTTGGAAAGGCTGGCTCTAGACTGTGATCAGCCAGCAGGTGGGTAGGGGGGGGAACTCATCGCCCGCCGATAGTCCGACGCATGCCCAACAATAAGACAAGGACCCTTCCAAGCCATGATGAATTCGCCGTTCTCGATTCCCGCCCACGCCCGCCGTATCGACCCAGCCCGGCAACGCGCCGCCGCCCTCAAGGCCGATGGCTCGGTAGACGACAACGACCGCACCGAAATCGGCCCGACCCCGCTGGCCTTCGCCGAGTGGGACCGACTTGGCCTGCGGGCGCCGCATCTGCCCAGCATGCGCGAATACCGCTTGCAGCGCCTTTGCCAACAACTGATCGCGCGGGACCTGGGCGGCATTCTGCTGTTCGACCCGCTGAACATCCGCTATGCCACCGACACCACCAACATGCAGCTATGGACCACCCACAATCCGGCCCGGGCGTGTTTTGTCGCCGCCAGCGGCCATGTGGTGCTGTGGGATTTCCATGGTTGTGACCACCTTTCGGCGCACCTGCCGCTGGTTACCGAGCTGCGCAGTGGCGCCTCGTTTTTCTACTTCGAGACGGGCGATCGCACCGATGAGCACGCCAGGCGTTTTGCCGCCGAGGTCGATGCCTTGTTGCGCAGCCATGCGGGCAGCAACCGCCGCCTGGCGGTGGATCGTATCGAGGTCGCCGGGCTGCGTGCCCTCGACGCGCTTGACGTGCAAGTGCACAACGGCCAGGAGGTGACTGAATTCGCCCGGGCGATCAAGGGGCCCGACGAAATCCTCGCCATGCGCTGCGCAGTGGCTTCGTGCGAGGCAGCGGTTGCCGAAATGCGCCAGGCCATGCGTGCCGGGGTCACCGAGAACGATGTCTGGGCGGCGTTGCATGCCGGCAACATCCGCCGTGGTGGCGAATGGATCGAAACGCGGATTCTCAGCTCCGGCCCACGGACCAATCCCTGGTTCCAGGAGTCCGGCCCGAGGGTGCTCAGCGATGGCGACCTGCTGTCGTTCGACACCGACCTGATCGGGGTGTACGGCTTCTGCGTGGACATGTCGCGCAGTTGGATTTGTGGCGACCTGCAGCCCACTGCCGAGCAGAAGCGTCTGTATCGCATCGCCCACGAGCACATCAGCCGCAACATCGAGATGGTCAAGCCCGGCGTGCGGTTCACCGAGCTGACCCGTAACGGTCACCGCCTGCCCGAAAGCTGTCGCGCGCAACGTTACGGTGTGATGTTCCATGGTGTTGGACTCTGTGACGAATATCCGAGCATTCGTTATCCCGAAGATCTCGATGCCTATGGTTACGAGGGCGAACTGCAGCCGGGCATGGCGTTGTGCGTGGAGGCCTATGTCGGCGAGGTGGGCGGGCGCGATGGGATCAAGCTGGAGAACCAGTTGCTGGTGACCGAGGACGGGTATGAGCTGTTGACCCATTACCCGTTCGAGGACAGTTTCCTGCTGGATTGACTCAACCCTCGAGGCGCGACCTGGTAAAACTGCCAGTAGCATTGATGCCTTCGGTGCAGGAGGCTTTGCGGACCGGATCCTCGCCCAGGCGGCACCTGCTGGCGGGGATTCCTGTCATCTGGTCTTGGGGGTTACCGCCATGGACGAAAGCAAAGCCATTACCGAAGCACAGGGTTCACTCGCTGCACTGCAGACATGGTTGGTCGAGCATGCAGCGTCCTTTGTCGTCACCGTCGTGGTGGCCATCGTACTGTGGGTGCTGGGCCGCTGGCTGATCAACTTCCTGGTCAAGCTGGTCCAGCGCTCGCTGGCCCGCCAGAAGTTCGATCCCACGGTGCTGCGCTACGTCGGCTCCTTCATCACGGTTACCCTGAACATCATCCTGGTCATCGCCATCCTGGGTTATTGCGGTATCGAGACCACCTCGTTCGCTGCGTTGCTCGCGGCCGTAGGCCTGGCCATCGGCATGGCATGGTCGGGCCTGCTGGCCAACCTCGCGGCCGGCGGATTCATCATCGTGCTGCGCCCGTTCAAGGTCGGCGATGTGGTGGAAGTCGGCGGGGTGAAGGGGACGGTGGTGGAGATCGGCCTGTTCGTCACGTCCATCAATACGCCCGAGAACGTCCTGGCCCTGGTGGGAAACAACAAGGTGTTCGCGGAGAACATCTTCAACTACACGACTCATCTGTTCCGGCGTCTGGAGTGGTCGGTGGCGTTGCCGCGCGAGGGCGCCTGGGAGGGCTTCGACAAGCTGGTCGCAACCCGGCTTGGCCAGTTGCCGCATATCTTGCCGGAACCTGGGCCGGTCACCGACCTGCGTATCGACGAGCAGGGGGGCGCGCAGCTGGAGGTGAAGGCGTACTGCGAGGACGATGAGCGCGACGCCATGCACGAAGTGGTGCAGAGCCTGCTCGATGCGTTGGTGAAAGAGGCCGGGCGAGGCAAGCCGGCCCCGACTGCAGGCTAGCCTGCAGTCGGGGGTAGCCGGTCAGAAGTCGATGGTGCCGGAAAACTTGACCAGGCGTGGCTCGCCCTGGGTCAGGTAGCCGCCGTTGGCCGAGGCCCAGTAGTTCTTGTTGGTCAGGTTTTCCACGTTCATGCGCAGGGTGATGTCCTTGTCCCAGCCCTTGAAGGCGTATCGCGCACCGGCGTCGAAACGGTTCCAGGCCGGCAGCTCGAGGTTGTTGGCCTGGTCGGCGAACTGGCCACCGGTGCGCAGCATGCGGGCGTTCAGCGCGGCGCCTTCGATGCCTGGGATGTCCCAATCGACGCTGGCGTTGAGCTGGAAGGTCGGTACGCCGATGGCGTGGTTGCCATCGTTGGCGCCGCCTGCGGTGTTCTTCAGCTCCGAGGTCATGCGCGTGCCACCGGCCATCAGGCGCAGGCCATGGATCGGCTCGCCGAACACGCTCAGCTCGATGCCTTTGTTGACCTGTTCGCCGTCGTGCACGAACACGTTGTCCTCGACGTAGCCATCGGTGGGCTTCTCGATGCGGAACACACCGAGGTTGGCGCCGAAGGTCTGCAGGTCGAGCTTGATACCCGCTTCGAGCTGCTTGGTGCGCCCTGGTGGGAAGGCCTGGCCTGCGTTGGTGATGCCGCTGCCCGAGGCGGTGGGGCCTTGGGCCAGGCCTTCGATGCGGTTGGCGTACAGCGATACCGACTCGGTCGGCTTGTAGACGATGCCGTATACCGGGGTGGTGATGCTCTTGTCGTAGAGCGCGGTGCGGCTGCCGTCGGAATCGTCGAAACTGGTGCCATCGTAGCTATAGCTTTCGACGCGCAGTTGCTGGCGGCGGATGCCATAGGTCAACAGCAGGGTGTCATCGAACAAGCCGACAGTGTCAGAGACGGCCAGGCCACGGTTGCGCGTCTTACCCGTCACGCCTGGGTCGCCAAGGTCGCCACCGGTGAGGGATATGGCGGTGGGCTTGGGCAGCTTGGTTCCGTGATAGATATCGGTGTTGCCCGCCGTGGACTTGTAGAACACATAAGCGTTCTCCTGCTGGGTCCAGATGGTCGTGGCACCGATCGCGATCTGGTGGCTCACCGGCCCGGTTTGCAAGCGGCCGTTCAGGCCGGCGGCGAAGCTCACGTTGTCTTCGTTGTGCGGAATCTCGGAGCCACCAATGGTCGCGGTGCCGTCGTTACCGACCAGCTTCGGGGTGCCATACACACCGGTTTCGCGTGTGTGCTTGGCCCCTCCGGAAAGGTACGCGGTCCAGCTGTCGTTCAGGTCCCAGTCGCCGCGAATCATGCCGAAGGTGTCTTCGGTCTCGGTGTAGGTCCAGCTCTGCCCGTAGTTGTGCTTGGCGTCCGGCGCGGTTGGAATGCTGGTCGCGGAGCCTAGTTGCACGCTGTTGCGCAGGTGGTTGACGCGCTGTTTCTGGTAGCCGAAGTCGGTGGAGACGCGGAAGTCGTCGCCGCGGTAGTCGAGGCCGGCGACGAACAGCTTGGTGCGCTGGCTCTGGTCGTCGACGGCAGTGTCGCCTTCGCGCTGGCTGAGGTTGACCCGCGCCCCCCAGCGATTGTCCTCGCCGAAGCGTTGGCCGAGGTCCAGGTGCTCGCCGATGCGGCCATCGCTGCTGATGTCCTGGGTGTAGCGGCGGGTCGGGGTATCGCCAGCGCGCTTGGCCACCAGGTTGACTCCGCCGCCCAAACCGCTACCGGTGGGCGATGCGCCGTTGATGAAGGCGCTGGGGCCCTTGAACACCTCGACACGCTCGATCGCGTCGGTCGACAGGATCTGGCGCGGCAGCACGCCATACAGACCGTTATAGGAAATGTCGTCGCCACTCAGTGGCAGGCCACGGATCACGAACACCTGGGACTGGTTACCGAAGCCGAACGACTGGCGCACCGACGGGTCGTTGAGCAGCACGTCGCCGACGTCCTCGGCCTGCTGGTCCTCGATCAGCTTGGAGGTGTAGCTGGTCATGGTGAACGGCACGTCCATCATGTCCTGGTTGCCCAACACGCCCATCTGCCCGCCACGCGCGACCTGACCGCCGGCATAGGCCTCGGGCAGGGTATTGGAATTGACCTGGTCGGTGCTGGCGGAGATGTCGGTGGCGCCCAGTTCGATGACTGGGTCGGCAGCCTGGGCCAGGAACGACACCGAGCAGCACAAGGCGAGCAGGGTGGGGCGGGACGGGAATGGGAAAACCATCGGTGGCACCTGTCAAAAGTTGAGTGCCACCCTGGCAATGAGATCCATTTGCAGGTGCGAATACTAGCAGCTGTGATTGCGAATTAGTATCGATTGCTAATGAAATTTTCACATTTGCCGTGAGCCGTTGTCTGTCTGGGTCCAGCGAATGATCTGCCGGGCGCAGTACGCCCCGGTCAGAATCACCCCGAACAGGCGCAATGTCTGCATGGCCAGCACCAGCCCGACATCGGCGTGGGTCTCCACCGCGATGATCGCCATGGCATCCAGGCCACCGGGGCTGGTGGCCAGGTACATCGACAGGAAGTCGGTGCCCATGGCCAGGGCCAGCACCCAGGCACAGGCCGCGCACAGCAGGATCAACGCCACCGCGCCAGCGATCATGGTCGGCAGGCGTTTCCACACGTAGCGCACGGTCGGGCGGTCGAAGCGCAGGCCGATGTAGCAGCCGATGGCGCCGTAGGCGAAGGCCAGCAGCGGCTCCGGCAGGGTGATGGTGAGCAGCCCGCTCAGTTGCAGCGCGCCACCGATCAACAGCGGCGCAAGCAACGCACCGGCCGGCATGCGGTTACCGGCGACGATGCCGATCAGCACCACGGCCAGGCTCGCCAGCACATTCACCAGGTGTGGCCCATCGTTCAGCGCTGGTGCATTGGCCACCGCGCCAGCTTCTGGCGTGGCGCCCAACAGGTGGCTGACCAGCGAGCCGATCATTACCACGCAGACCACCCGTACGTACTGCATGGTCGCCACCACGCGTGCGTCTGCGCCATTCTCCTCGGCCATCGACACCATCGCCGACGCCGCGCCCGGCGCCGTCCCCCAGGCGGCGGTGCTGCCGGGGATGCCGCCGAAGCGCACGGTGCCGAGGCCGACCACGGCGCTGAGCACCACCGTGACCAAGGTGGCGACCACCATCAGCGGCCACGACTGCGCCACCGACATCAGCACTGCCCAGGTCACCGAATGCGCCACCAGCAGGCCGACGCAGCCCTGGCCGAAGCGAAACACCTGGCGGTGCAGGTTCAGCTTGGCGCCGCACACGCCGAACAGAATGGCCACCAGCATGGGGCCGAGGAACAAACCGGCCGGTACGGCCAGGTAATGAAGCAGTTGCCCGAAGGCTGCCGCGCAGAGCAGCAGGGCGAGCCATGGGAAGAAGGGTCTGGATAGGCCGGAAAGGGCGGTCTGCAACGTCAATACTCCTTGTGCAGCGGTGACTCGGGCTGGCAGCGCCAGCGCGGAAAATTATCGACGGCGCAATCGATCAAGTCTATTTTCTACTTTTGATGAATCCATAACTGAAATTCATGAATCATGGACCTGCGTGACCTGACCTATTTTGAAACCATCGCCGAACTTGGCCACCTCGGGCGCGCTGCCGAGCGCCTCAACCGCAGCCAGCCGGCACTGAGCAAAAGCATCCAACGCCTGGAGGAGTCGCTTGGCACGCGCCTGTTCCAACGTGATGGCCGGCGTATCAAGCTGACCGAGGTGGGCCAGTTGCTGCTGGCGCGGGGCAAGCAGCTGCAACTGAACATCGCCGAAACCGAACGCGAGGTGCGCGACTTCGCCAGCGGACTGGTGGGCAACATCCGCCTGGGCTGTGCGGCGAGCATGTCCGATCACTTGCTGCCGCACCTGACCGCGGCCTTGCTGGAGCGTGCGCCTGAGGTCACCTTGAAACTGTCGATCGCCCAGGACGACGTGCTCAAGGAGTCGCTGCGGGCCGGGCGCCTGGATGTGATCATCTCGCCGCAGATCGCTGACGATCCCCAGTTCACCACCCACGCCATCCTCGAGGATGAAGCCATCGTCGTGGCCAGCGTCGACCATCCGGTGTTCGCCGGGCCCATTGCGCTGAAAGACTTGTGCCAGTATCGCTGGGTGCTGGGCGGGCCAACGGTGATGGCCAGGCGGTGGATCGACAACGCGTTCATCGCCCGGCACCTGCCGGCACCACGGGTACAGATCGAAACCAACGCGCTCTCGCTGTTGCCGCGTCTGATTGCGCGCACCCAGCTGCTGAGTTTTGCCGCGCGGGAAACCTTGGCCTATGGCATCGGCCAGTCATGGCTGCGCGAAGTGCCGCTGGAAGAAACCACCATGCGCCGCACCGTGGCCGTGTCAGTGCGCACCGAGGGCTATCTGCCGCCTGCTGCGGGGGCGTTGGTGGCGTTGCTGAAGGAGCAGGGGCGGAACTTCTTCGAGCGTGATTGAGTGTCCTGCTACTGGCTTCACAGCTGGGCCAGCAACGCCAGGCTTCGCTCGACCATCGGGCTGGTATCGCCCTTGCGCCGACTGAGAATGATCGGGCTGACCGCGCTGCTGTCGAGCAAGCCTGCGTACTCGATATCCGGGCGGTGCTGCTGTCGCACCGACTCCGGCACCAGGGTCACGCCTAGGCCCACCGCCACCAGGCCGATGGCGGTCTGCAATTCGTTGGCCCATTGGCTGACGCGCAGGCTCAGGCCATGGTGGCCGAACAGCGCCAGCACATGGTCGGCATAACTCGGCCGGGGATTGGCCGGATAGAGGATGAACGGCTCCCGGGCCAGTTGTTCCAGCGTCAGCGCCGCGCCCGCCAGGGCGTGGCCCTTGGGCAGCACCGCGATCAGCGGATCTTCGCGCAGCACCTGCTGGATGATGGCCGGATCGTCGACGCGAATGCGCCCGAAGCCGATGTCGATGCGCCCGTTCTTCAAGGCCTCTACTTGCTGCACGGTGGTCATCTCGTTGAGCCCGAGTTCCAATTCACTGTCCTTGCGTAGCTCGCGGATCAGTTCGGGCAGCACCGTGTACAGGGTCGAGGGCGCAAAGCCGATGCCCAGCCATTGGCGCTGGCCATGACCGATGCGCCGGGTGTTGTCGCTCACCGTCTGCAGTTGTTGCAACAGCGTGCAGGTCTGCTCATAGAAGTAACGCCCGGCCTCGGTCAGGCGCAGCGGCCGCTCTCGCACCACCAGCAAGGTCCCGAGCTGTTCCTCGAGCTGGCTGATCTGCCGGCTCAGCGGCGGCTGGGCGATGTGCAGCAGTTCGGCGGCGCGGGTGAAATTCAGCGTTTCCGCCAGGACCTTGAAGTAGCGAAGGTGGCGCAGCTCCATCAGACCTCCAGGGTATCGTGGGAGATTCAATTGATATTGGACGACGGCCAGGGTCTCGCGCAATGCTTGAATTATCAAGTAAATGTAGTGGCGGCTGCGCAGTGTGCGCGCCGACTAGCCGGGACCTGCGAACCATGACACACGCCCTGATCGAGCGAATCGACGCGATCATCGTCGACCTGCCCACCATCCGCCCGCACAAGCTGGCCATGCACACCATGCAGCAGCAGACCCTGGTGGTCCTGCGCCTGCGCTGCAGCGACGGTGTCGAGGGCATCGGCGAGGCCACCACCATCGGCGGCCTGGCCTACGGCTACGAAAGCCCCGAGGGCATCAAGGCCAACATCGACGCGCACCTGGCGCCGGCACTGATCGGCTTGCCGGCGGACAACATCAACGCCGCCATGCTCAAGCTGGACAAGCTGGCCAAGGGCAACACCTTCGCCAAGTCGGGCATCGAAAGCGCCTTGCTCGATGCCCAGGGCAAACGCCTCGGCCTGCCGGTCAGCGAACTGCTCGGCGGCCGTGTGCGTGACAGCCTGGAAGTGGCCTGGACCCTGGCCAGCGGCGACACCGCCCGCGACATCGCCGAGGCCGAGCACATGCTCGAAGTGCGCCGTCACCGGGTGTTCAAGCTGAAGATTGGCGCCAACCCGGTCGAGCAGGACCTCAAGCACGTGGTGGCGATCAAGCGCGAACTGGGCGATCGGGCCAGCGTGCGCGTGGACGTCAACCAGTACTGGGACGAGTCCCAGGCCATTCGCGCCTGCCAGGTGCTGGGCGACAACGGCATCGACCTGATCGAACAGCCGATCTCGCGCATCAACCGTGGCGGCCAGGTGCGCCTGAACCAACGCAGCCCAGCGCCGATCATGGCCGACGAATCGATCGAAAGCGTCGAGGACGCCTTCAGCCTGGCCGCCATTGGTGCCGCCAGCATCTTCGCTTTGAAAATCGCCAAGAACGGCGGCCCTCGCGCCGTGCTGCGTACCGCGCAGATCGCCGAGGCGGCGGGTATCGCGCTGTACGGCGGGACCATGCTGGAGGGCTCGATCGGCACGATGGCCTCGGCCCATGCCTTCCTCACCCTGCGCCAGTTGACCTGGGGTACCGAGCTGTTCGGGCCGCTGCTGCTGACCGAGGAGATCGTCAACGAGCCGCCGCAGTACCGCGATTTCGAACTGCATGTACCCCGTACACCAGGCCTGGGCCTGACCCTGGACGAGCAGCGCCTGGCGCGTTTCGCCCGTCGCTGAGCGACACGTGACCCTGTAGGAGCGGGCTTGTCCCGCGAACACGGGCGAAGCCCGGGCCATCCACGGCGGTGTCTGCTTCGCGGGGCAAGCCCGCTCCTACCACAACGCACAAACGACTGATGTAAGGAGAACCCCATGCTGTTCCACGTGAAGATGACCGTGAAACTGCCGGTCGACATGGACCCGGCCAAGGCTGCGCAACTGAAGGCCGACGAGAAGGAACTGGCCCAGCGCCTGCAGCGCGAGGGCACCTGGCGTCACCTGTGGCGCATCGCCGGGCACTACGCCAACTACAGCGTGTTCGACGTGCCCAGCGTCGAGGCACTGCACGACACGCTGATGCAGTTGCCGCTGTTCCCGTACATGGACATCGAAGTGGACGGCCTGTGCCGCCACCCCTCGTCGATCCACACCGACGACCGCTGATCCAAGCTGGCAAACGACTACCTGACAAGAACAATTCGAGGTAAGCACCATGACCGTGAAAATTTCCCATACCGCCGAAATCAAGTCCTTCTTCGAGGAAGTGGCGGGCCTTGGCCATGCCGAGGGCAACCCACGCTTCAAGCAGATCATCCTGCGCATGCTGCAAGACACCGCGCGCCTGATCGAGGACCTGGAGATCAGCGAGGACGAGTTCTGGCACGCCGTGGACTACCTCAACCGCCTGGGCGGGCGCAATGAGGCCGGGCTGCTGGCCGCGGGCCTGGGCATCGAGCACTTCCTCGACCTGCTGCAGGATGCCAAGGATGCCGAGGCCGGCCTCACTGGCGGCACCCCACGCACCATCGAAGGCCCGCTGTACGTGGCGGGTGCGCCGCTGTCCGAGGGCGAGGCGCGAATGGACGACGGCACCGACCCAGGCGTGGTGATGTTCCTCCAGGGCCAGGTGTTCGACGCCGACGGCCAGCCGCTGGCCGGTGCCACCGTCGACCTGTGGCATGCCAATACCCAGGGTACCTATTCCTACTTCGACTCGACCCAGTCCGAGTACAACCTGCGCCGGCGCATCGTCACCGATGCCGAAGGCCGCTATCGCGCCCGTTCGATCGTGCCGTCCGGCTACGGCTGCGACCCGCAGGGCCCGACCCAGGAGTGCCTGGACCTGCTTGGCCGTCACGGCCAGCGCCCGGCGCACGTGCACTTCTTCATCTCGGCGCCGGGGCATCGCCACCTGACCACGCAAATCAACTTCGCCGGTGACCAGTACCTGTGGGACGACTTCGCCTACGCCACCCGTGATGGCTTGATCGGCGACCTGCGTTTCATCGAGGACGCGGCCGCAGCGCGCGATCGTGGCGTGCAGGGCGAGCGCTTCGCCGAGCTGGCATTCGACTTCCACCTGCAGGCAGCCAAGGCACCCGAAGCCGAAGCGCGCAGCCACCGTCCACGCGCGCTGCAAGACGCCTGAACACCGCTCCCCCTGTAGGAGCGGGTTTACCCGCGAACACGGGCTTCGCCCGTGCCATGCACCGCAGTGTCTGGTTCGCGGGTAAACCCGCTCCTACAGGGGGAGTGAACGATGAACCACCGCGTCAAACGCCATACCTCCATTCCAATAACAATAAAGGTCTTTGGTCATGCCTACATTCGCCGAGCGTGCGCTCGCCTGTTGCTGACAGGTCACTGCCTTGTAAACCCCTTTTCCAGGCTGTCCCCATCAGGAACGTGCGAGCATGACGAATCTCACCCAAGCGCAACCCATCAAACAGCGCGAAAAGCGCTATTTCTACGAGTGGTACGTGGTCATCCTGTGCATGGTGGCCTATATCTTTTCCTTCGTTGACCGGCAGATCCTGGCACTGATGATCGAGCCGATCAAAGCCGACCTGCAGCTCAGCGACACCCAGTTCAGCCTGCTCCACGGCCTGGCGTTCTCGCTGTTCTACGCCTTCATGGGCATGCCCATCGCCTACCTGGCAGACCGTTTCTCGCGCCCGCGGATCATCGCCCTGGGCGTGATCTTCTGGAGCATCGCCACGGCTGCCTGCGGCCTGAGCAAGAACTTCGTGCAGATGTTCCTGGCGCGCATCGGCGTCGGTGTCGGCGAGGCGGCGCTGTCGCCTTCGGCGTACTCGATGTTCAGCGACATGTTCCCGAAAGAAAAACTCGGCCGGGCCGTGGGTATCTACTCGATCGGCTCGTTCGTCGGTGGGGGCATCGCCTTCCTGGTCGGCGGCTACGTGATCACCTTGCTCAAGGACGCGCAAACCATCGAGGTGGCTGTCCTCGGCGCCATGAAGGCCTGGCAGCTGGCGTTCTTCATCGTCGGCCTGCCGGGGGTGATCGTCGGCCTGTTGGTCTGGCTGACCGTGCGCAACCCCGAGCGCAAGGGTGCACAACTCGATGCCGACGGCAACGTGCGCAAGGTCAAGCTCACGGACGGCCTGCGCTTCATTGGCCGCCACCGCGCGACCTTCGGTTGCCACTACCTGGGCTTTTCCTTCTACGCCATGGCGTTGTTCTGCATGATGAGTTGGACGCCCGCGTTGTACATCCGCAAGTTCGGCATGAGCCCCTCGGAGGCTGGCTTCATGCTCGGCACCATCATGTTGCTGGCCAACACCAGCGGCGTGGTGTTTGGCGGCTGGTTGACCGACCACCTGGCCAAGCGCGGTCGCAGCGATGCCGCCATGCGCACCGGGGTGATCGGCGCAGTGGGCATGATCGTGCCGGCCGTGCTCTACTCGCAGGTCGACCAGCTGTGGCTGTCGGTCACGTTGCTGGTGCCGGCGATGTTCTTTGCCTCGTTCCCGATGCCTGCGTCCACTGCCGCGATGCAGATCCTCTCGCCCAACCAGGTGCGCGCCCAGGTGTCGGCGGTGTTCCTGCTGATCAGCAACCTGCTCGGGCTGGGCCTGGGCACCACGCTGGTGGCGCTGATCACCGACCGCTATTTCGGTGCGCCGGGCGCGGTCGGCTCGTCGATGTCGATCGTCAGCTTCGTCGCGTCGTTGCTGGCCATCGTGCTGTTGGCCAGGGGCTGCAAATGCTTCCGCCAGAGCATGCAACGCCAATACCCCGGCGTGGCCTGAAATGCTCGCCGACATCCAGCTGCTCGAGCGGTTCGTCCTGGTCGACTCGCGTGATGTGACCGAGATGCAGGCACAGTTGGCCCGTTACCTGTGCCCGCACCGCCTGCGGATGCTCGACGACACGCCGCCGCACCTGCAGGTCAGTGGCGTGGAGTTCGGTGGCGCGCGGCTGCTGGAGCTGCATTACGACGCCCCGGTGGAAGTCAGCCTGGAAGGCGACGGCGAACACTACCTGTTCCGCGGCACCCTGCAGGGCCGTTGTGAGGTCACCCAGGGACGGCAGCATGCGGCGGTGGCGGCGGGTGGGTTGAGCATCAGCTCGCCGTTCGCCCACAGTCGCATCGTCACCGGCGGCGCTTGCCGCAACGCGGTGCTGAGCCTGCCGCGCGAGGCCCTGGAGGTGCACCTGCAGCGCCTGCTGGGCTGCAGCTTGCGCCGGCCTCTGGCGTTCGACGTGCCGCTCGCCGCCAACCATCCTGGCGTCCACGCGCTGGGTTTCGCGCTGGACTACATCTGTCGGCTGTTCGCCCTGGACCTGAACCTGGCAGCGCTGCGCGGTGGCCTGTCCGATCATCTGGCGCAGTTGCTGCTGACCCAGTTGCCGCACAACTACACGGGTGAACTCGACCAGGCGCACGGCACGCCCTTGCCCAGCCATGTGCGCCGTGCCCGCGACCATATCGAGGCGCACCTGGATCAGCCGCTGACCCTGGCCAGCCTGTGCGCGCTCAGTGGGGTGTCGCTGCGTACGCTGCAAAACGGCTTTCGCCGGTTCCTCGGGCAGACCCCGGTCGAGTACATCCGCGAACGGCGCCTGCTGGCCGTGCAGCGCGCCCTGGCAGCGGGCGAGGGCAGTGTGACAGAGGTATTGCTGCGTCATGGCATCAATACCCCAGGGCACTTCACCCAACAGTACCGGCGCCGCTTCGGATGCCTGCCCTCGGCCACCCTCAAGGGTTGAGTCGCTGCGCAATCGGTAGGGTGCCTGCGTGATCTGCAGCGCCGCGTGAACCCCTGCTGGCTAGCATCGGCGTACTTCAACACGCGGAGCAATGCCCATGAACATCACCATCCTTGGAGGCGGCCACGGCTGCTACGCCGCTGCCGTCGAAATGGCCGAACGTGGCCACACCACGCGCCTGTGGCGGCGCGACCAGGCAGCACTGGGCGACCTGCAGGCCATCGGCGCACTGACCGTGCGCGATTATCGCGGCACCCGCCAGGTCGCGCTGGGTGAGCAACTGACCCTGGTCGCGGACCTGGCCCAGGCACTGGAAGGTGCGCAGTTGGTGGTCATCCCGCTGCCGTCGACCACCCACCTGGCGCTGGCCGCCGAAGTCGCGCCACTGCTGCGCGATGGCCAGGTCGTGTTCCTGCCGCCGGGCACCTTTGGCAGCTACGTGTTCGCCAAGGCCATGCGCGACTGTGGCAACCCGGCCGAGGTGGCCTTCGCCGAAACCGGTACCTTGCCGTACCTGGTGCGCAAGCATGGGCCGGACCAGCTGGTTATCAGTGCCTACGCCACGCGCCTGCCGACCGGGGTGCTGCCCAGCCGCCTGGCGGCGCAGGCGTTTGCCGTGCTGCGCGAGGCCTACCCCAGCGTCGAGCCCATCGAGGACGCCCTGAGCGGAGCGCTGATGAATGCCGGCCCGATCATCCACCCGCCGCTGATCATGATGAACGCTGGCCCCCTGGAGCACTTCGAAGCCTGGGACATTCATAACGAAGGCACCCAGCCATCGATCCGCCGGGTGACCAACCAGCTCGATGCCGAGCGCATGCGCGTACGTGAAGCGTTGGGTTACCCGGCCCCGCACTTCCCGTTGGCCGACCACTACAACACCGACCAGGGCGAGGAGTGGATGTATGGCCGGGGGGCCCACGGCAAGCTTACCGACAGCGGCGACTGGCGCGAGAAGATTGACCTGCAGCAGCACCGCTACATGCTCGAAGACACCCGCCTGGGGCTGTCGCTGCTGGTTTCGGTGGGGCGTTGGGCGGGCGTTCCGACGCCGGTGGCCGAGGGCTTGCTGGCGCTGGCCTCGGCGGTGACCGGGCGCGACCTGTACGCCGAGGGGCGGACGCTGGAGAACCTTGGCATCGCCAGCCTCGACCAGGCCGGCATGCGCGCGCTGCTGCGCGAGGGGGTGGCGGCATGAGCGAGCCACTGCGGCACATCGCGGTCGTGGGGCCGGGCGCATGGGCGAGGGCATCGCCCTGGCCTTTGCCCAGGCGGGCGTGCAGGTCAGCCTGATCGACCTCAAGCCGCGTGAGCCCGAAGCCCAGGCCGATTACTTCGCCGCAACAAGGCGCAACCTGGAAGCCGAAGCCGGCAACCTGGTCGCCCTCGGGCTGATCGGGGCGCATCGGGTTGCCCCGCTGCTGTCGCGTATCGGTCTGCTGCCGCTGGAGGAGGGCGGGCAGGCGCTGGAGGGATGCCGACTGGTGTTCGAGGCCGTGCCGGAAGTGCTGGCGGCCAAGCGCGAGGCGTTCGCCTGGATCGACCGACACGTATCTGCGCAAGCGATCATCGCCTCGACCACCTCGACTTTCCTGGTCACCGAGCTGGCAGCCATGGTCAGCGCGCCGCAGCGCTTGGTCAACGCCCACTGGCTGAACCCTGCCCACCTGATGCCGTTGGTGGAGCTCTCGCGCAGCGAGCGTACCAGCGATGCGGTGGTCGGCGAGCTGCTGCAGACCTTGCGCGCCATCGGCAAAGTGCCAGTGGTGTGCAACGCGAGGCCAGGCTTCATCGTGCCGCGCCTGCAGGCTTTGGTGATGAACGAGGCGGCGCGCATGGTCGAGGAAGGCGTCGCCAGTGCCGAGCAGATCGACCTGGCGGTGCGCACCGGGTTCGGCCTGCGCTTTTCGGTACTGGGCCTGCTGGAGTTCATCGACTGGGGCGGCGGCGACATCCTCCACCATGCCTCGGCGTACCTCAGCCAACACCTCGGCGAGCGTTACCAGGCGCCGCAGTCGGTGCGCGACAACATGGCGACAGGGCGCAACGGCCTGCGTGACGGCGTGGGTTTCTACGACTACCAGGCCATGGATGTGCAGGCCTACCGCCAGACGCGCCTGGCGGCCCTGGTGAGGCAGTTGCACAACACAGGCCTGGCCCCGCGCTTCGACGGGGGCGAGCCGCTCAGGCCTTGAAACGCTGGATCAAGCCCTGCTGTCGTACGGCCAGGCCATTGAGCTGCTGGCTGATGGCCGACGACTGCTCGGCCTCGCCGGACAGCGTGGTGACGACGTTGCGCACCGCCTCGACGTTGCGGTTGATCTCCTCGGCTACGCTGCTCTGCTCCTCGGCGGCACAGGCGATCTGCACGTTCATGTCGGTGATGATGGCAACCGCCTGGCGGATCTCTGCCAGCACCGCCAGTGCCTGCTGGGTCTGCTCGACGTTGTGGTGAGCCTGGCTGTTGCTGTGCTGCATGGCAGCGGTGACATCGCGGGTGCCTTCGCGCAGGTTGGCGATGACCAGGCCGATTTCCTCGACCGACGCCTGGGTGCGCTGGGCCAGCCCACGCACTTCGTCGGCTACCACCGCGAAGCCGCGCCCGGCATCGCCGGCGCGTGCTGCCTCGATCGCGGCGTTGAGCGCCAGCAGGTTGGTCTGGCGGGCAATGGCGAGGATCACGTCGAGCACCGAGCCGATCTGTTCGCTGCTGGCTGTCAGCGCCTGCAAGCGCTGCATGGCGTCGCTCATGCCGCTGGCCAGCTCGCGGATGCCCTGGGTGGAGCGCTCGATCACCTGCACGCCGTTACCCGTGGCGCTTTCGGCGTGGCGTGCGGCATCGGCCGCCTGGGCTGCGCTGTGCGCCGCGGTCTGGGCGGTGGCGGACATCTCGTGCAAGGCCGTGGCCATCTGCTCGATTTCTCCCACCTGCTGCTGCATGCCCTGGCTGGTACGGCTGGCGATGCGTTGTGACTGGTCGGCGGAATGCTGAGTATCGTGCACGGCCTGTTGCACCTGGGCGATCACCGGCTGCAAGCGATCCAGGAAACGGTCGAAGGCGGCGCTCAGGCGCCCCAGCTCGTCGCGGCGCGGGTAGGCCAGGCGGCGGGTGAGGTCGCCGTCGCCATCGGCGATTTCATCGAGCAGCGCGGCTACGCGCTGGATCGGCCGGGTCACGCTGCGTGCGACCCAGGCCATCATGGCGATGCCGGCCACTGCCAGGAGCAGCCCCAGGCCCACTTCCATGGCCAGGCTGCGCACCTGCTGCGCTTGCATCTGCTGCTGCATGCGCAGCACGGGCGCTTCGAGCACTTGCCTTGGCACCGATACCTGGATGTTCCAGGGCTTGGCGTCGGCAATCGGCTGGATCGGCACCTGCACATCGAGCTGCGCCGCATCCGCGGTAGCTTGTTCGCCGGCGGCCTTGCCCAGGCGCTGTGGGTGGGCGCTGTCGGCTGCCACCACACCCGATGCGCTGATGATCGACAGCGCGCCCTGGCCGTCGTAGAGCGAGGCGCTCGCTGCCTTGGCGTTGTCCTGCAGCGCTTCCAGGCCGATGTCCAGGCCCAGCACTCCGATCACCTTGCCGTCGACGATCAGCGGCACGGTCACGCTGGTGACCAGGTGCGGCGTGCCGCTGGAGTCGTCCAGGTAGGGCTCCAGCACGCAGGGGCGGGCACTCTGGCGCGAGCAGGTGAAGAAGGCATTGAACGGCGCGCCGGTGGGGCCCGGGGTGTCGTTGGCCAGTAGCGCCTCGTTGCCTGGCACGGCCTGCAACTGGCCAGGTTGCGGTTGCAGCCAGTACAGGGTGAAGCGGCCGCTGTCGTTGCTGCCCAGGTCCGGCTGGTCGATGAACGCTGCGTCGCGCCCGTCCAGGGCATTGCGGTCGAAGGCGACGAACAGGCCGAGCAGATCGTCGCGCTCGCCGATCGCATCGCGCAGAACTTGGGTGAGGGTCTGGCGCAGTGCTCGCGGTGAGGCTGAATCGGTGCCGGCCTGTGTGCGCAGATGCAGCACCTGCCGGGCCATGCCTTGGGCGAACTCGAAGGCCTGGCCGAAGCGTTGCTGGATATGCAACGCCTGCGCCTGGCCCTCGGCCTGAAGGTTGTCCCGGGCGGCTGCGCGCAGCAGTTCGCTGGAGCTGTCGAGCAGGGTTTGCGCATCGCTGCGGCGCTGTTCCAGCGACAGGCCTGCGAGCAGGCCGACGACCGCTACCAGGCAGGCGCTGGCCAGCAGGATGATCTTGTTCTGAATGCTCAATGCCGAGGTTCCTCTTCTTGTTCTGTCAGCGCCGGGCTGGGTTTGCGAAGGCTACCGGGGCGTTGCGGCAAACCCCATCACCCAGCGCGCTTTTGGCAGCCGGGCACAAGTGTTTGGCACGCTTGGGCAATTTTGTGGGGGCGGGAAGGGCTCGCCGGGAGAGGTGCGGCGCCGCAGATATCGAGCGCCGCCCGCGCGGCGCATCCCAGGCAAGCCCCCCATTCGCGATGCCCATCGGTACCGCTCTTACGTCACCACGATTCCATCCGCCAGCCTTGTTCGGTCGCTATCAAGCGATCCGTCAAGCCAAGGCTATTCATGAATGCATCATCGTGCGACACCACCATCAAAGCACCTCGATAGCCGCGCAGCATGGCCTCCAACGCCTGAACCGAGGGCAGGTCCAGGTGGTTGCTGGGCTCGTCCAGCAATAGCAGTTGCGCCGGTGGATCTGCATAGAGCACACATGCCAGCGCCGCTTTCAGGCGCTCCCCACCACTGAGCGAACCGCTAGGCGCAGTGACTTTCTGGGCATCCAGGCCGAGCTGCGCGAGGCGCATGCGCAGTTCGCCTTCGGTCGCAATGCGGTTGGCTGCCAGCATCTGTTCCAATACTGTACGCTGCGGCTCCAGACTGGCCAGCCGTTGGTCCAGATACATGCCCTCGACTGAAATCTTGCATATCCCGGACAAGGGCTGAAGTTGGTGGGCGAGCACTTTGAGCAAGGTGGACTTGCCGCAGCCGTTGGGCCCGACGACACCTACACGCTGCTGCCCGGCCAGCATCAAGCTGACGCAGCGCGTGGCAGCAGGAACAAAGGGCAGTTTCACGTCTTCCAGTTCCGCGACTCGCCGCTGCGAAGGCGCGGCGACCGGCAGAGAGTGCACCACGATCGCCAAATCTTCTTCAACCTGTTGCGCGGCCTCGCGCACGCGCCGGGCGAGTTGTTCCCGAGTTGCCGTTTGCTGTTGGCGCAACTTTCCCGCCGAACTCTCGCTGCGCTCCTTCTGGCGGTCCAGCAGGATCTTGGCTTGGTTGGCTTCGTGCCCCTGCCGATTGCCGCGGGCCTGCCGCCGTTCCTGGCGCTCGCGCTGCTCGCGCAGGGATTGTTCTTCGCGTTGGCGTTCGAGCTTGCGCTGTTCGAGTTGCTGGATGGCGTTCTGCCGCTCCTGCTCCTTGCACTGCGCGTAGAAGGTGTAATTGCCGCCATAGCTGCGCAGTCCTAGAGACGACAATTCCACGATCCGCGCCATTGTCTCCAGCAATTGCCGGTCGTGGCTAACCACCAGGAGCCCACGCGGCCAACTCTGCAACTGCTCGATCAACATCTGACGGTTGAATCGGTCGAGATGATTGCTGGGTTCGTCCAAAACGAGGAAATCGGCACCCGACAAGAAGGCGCCGGTCAGCGTGACGCGCATGGCCTCGCCACCACTGAGTGCGCTGGCAGGCGTGGAAGCATCAAGATAGCCCAGGCCATAGCGTTCCAGTTCGTGCTGCAGGCGCAGGCGCACATCCCAACGGTCGCCCACGGCATCGAAATCCTCTGCCTCACTGCTGCCCGCCTCGATGCGCTCAAGCGCATCGAGTGTGGCCTGCACTCCAGCTAGGCCTGCAACGGTGACACTCGCCGGAAGCGATACCTGCTGGGCCAGGTAATGCACGCCGCCCGAGCGCACACAGCGCCCAGCCGTCGACTGCACCTGTCCCGCCAGCAGGCGCGCCAGCACTGTCTTGCCGATGCCATTGCGCCCGACCAGACCGGTGGGACGCTGGTCAAACTGTTCGTTGAGTTCGCACAAGAGCGTCCTGCCGTCCGGCAGAACATAAGAAACGCTTTCCAGCGCAAGATAGGGACTCGTCATGTGTCATTTCCAAGGATGCCAAGAACTCCCCCTGCTCTTGGGGGTAGGTGGAGACTGGCCGTCGTGAAGACGGCGGCATCAATGGCGCATGGCGAATACCTCGGTGATGTGTGGTTGCCGCACAATGTTAAAAGCATCTGCGACAGAGCGCAAAGGTAGACACAGACTCGCGTGCCCAAGGGAGCAGCTTACGCAGCGCCTGTGCCTGAAGAGCAGGATTACTCCGGGCTGGAGTCATCGTCAAACAAAAAAGCCCAGACCCTCCCCGCACGGAAAGGCCCAGGCAAAAACCAATGAAGCGGGGTTACAGCGGCTTGGACTGCGGCTTGATGGACAATACCGCCAGGGTGGTGATCGCGCCCATCACCACGAGCATCACCGACACCGGCCAGGCGTCCTTGTACAGGCTGAACAGCGCCGTGGCCGCCAGCGGCGCCAGTCCGCCCGAGAAGATCGAGGCGATCTCGTGCCCCATGGCCAGGCCCGAGTAGCGCACCTTGGGCGGGAATAGCTCACCCATCAGCGCCGGCTGGGTGCCGATCATCGCGCCATGGCAGAACGCCATGCCCAGCACCGCCGCAAGGTACACCCACACCGGCGAATGGGTATCGAGCATCCAGAAGAACGGGAACGCCAGTATCATCAGCCCCACCGAGCCGATGGCGTACACCACGCGGCGGCCGATGATGTCCGACAGCCAGCCCCAGAACACGATGGTGCCGGCCTCGACGATCATCGCCACCATGACGGCCGCCAGGACAAGCTGGGTATCGAGGCCGGTGAACTTGGCGTAGGCGATGGTGAAGGCCAGGAACAGATAGGCGCTGCCGTTTTCGGCGATGCGGATGCCCATCGCTTGCAGCACCGCCTTGGGATGGTTGCGCAGCACTTCCATGGCCGGCATGTGCTCGGGCTTGTCCTGTTGCGCCTGTTCCTCGACGAACTCCTTGCTCTCGGGCAGGCGCCGGCGGATGTACACGCCAACGCCGAAGATCAGGATGCTGGCCAGGAAGGGCACGCGCCAGCCCCAACTCATCATGTCTTCATGGGGCAGCATCTGCACCAGGTAGAACGCCGCCGCCGACAATACGAAGCCGCCAGAGACGCCCAGCTGGCTCCAGGCCGCATAGAAACCGACACGGTCCTTGGGCGCGTTCTCGCTGAGCAGCAGCACACCGCCGCCCCATTCGCCGCCCGAGGCCACGCCCTGCAGGACACGCAAAATCACCAGGCAGGCGGGGGCCAGGTAGCCGGCCTGTTCGAAGGTCGGCAGCAGGCCCATGGCGAAGGTGGCTGCGCCCATGATCGCCAGGGTCATCACCAGGGCTTTCTTGCGTCCAGCCTTGTCGCCGATGTGGCCGAAGATCAGGCCGCCCAGCGGACGCGCCAGGAAACCTACGGCAAAGCCTGCGAACGAGGCCATGGTACCGAGCACCGGGTCGGTACCGGCGGGGAAGAACAGCGGAGCGAAGATCAGCGCCGCCGCGGTGCCGTAGAGGAAGAAGTCGTACCATTCCAGGGCGTTGCCCAGCACCGAGGCAATGACGATGCGACGCATGGTGCGAGGGTCGGTATCACGGGTGATGCTGGTGTTCAGATTGCTCATGAGCCATCTCCATGCAGGCCGGTCACCAGAACTTCCAGGTATAGGAAGTGATCAGGCGATATTCGTTGTAGTCGTTGCCGTACTTCTGCTGGGTACGCATGTTCTTCAGGTCGAACGACAGGTCTTTTAGCGGGCCGCTTTGCACCACGTAGCTGAGCATGATGTCACGTTCGCTTTCCTGGTCGCGCGAAAGGCCTGCGCCGCGGTCGATGTCGGTGCCTTTGATGTAGCGGGTGAACAGCTTCAGCCCCGGCAGGCCCATGGCGGCGAAGTTGTAGCCATAGCGTACCGACCAGCTGCGCTCGTCCGGGCGTATGAAGGGCAACCCGGCCCAGTTCGGCAGCCACAGTTGCGGCACGTAGCCGTTGAGCGTCGGGAACACGGTGTCGCCGGTCATGCGCTGGTAGCTGGCGCCGATCATGTGGCCGCTCTTTTCCAAGGTGACCAGGCCGAAGTAGGCGCGATTGTCCACCGCGCCACTGCGCGCGGCGCCGTCCTCGCGGTTGTTGAAATAGCCGACGTCGGTCTTGAGCTGGTAGCCGTCGGCGAACCGCAGGGTATGCTTGATGCCGCCGTAGTCCTGCTTGTAGATATCGTTGAGCACGCCGTGGAAGTAGCTGCCTTGCAGGTCCGGGGTCAACGCATAGGTGGCGCCGACGAAGTCCAGGCCATCGCTGTCCTGGCTGTCCGTGGTGCCGTAGCGGTACAGGCGTTCATGATTGGACGACTCGCGGGTGACGATCGACCAGAAGCGTCCACCTACCAGGGTCAGGTTGTCGATATCGCGCGACTCGAATACCGCGCCTTGGTAGATGGTGTCGAGCTGGCGGCTGGGGTCGTTGGACGCCACGGGGTAGAACGGCTTCTGGTCACCGATCTTGACCACGGTCTTGGCGTATTTCAGCTTCAGCGTGGCACCGCCCCGGCTGTAGTCGTCGGCGGCCTGCTGGCGATGGCGGCTGAACGGCAGCGAACCATCGTTGCCGGTGGAGTCCAGGCGCAAGGCATACTGGCCATTGATGTCGAGGCCGACGGCCAGGGGCGTGTCGGTATAACCGGACTCGAACTGCAGGTCGAAGCCCTGCGACCAGTTGCCGACCTTGGAGGTCGGGGCGCTGGAGTTGGTGAAGTTGCGGTTCAGGTAGAGGTTTCTGAAATTGAGCGAGAGGTGGCTGTCATCCACCACCTCGGCCAGGCTGGTCAGGGGTATTACGGTGCCTAGGCACAGGCACAACGATTTCGCACGCAACGGCCATTTGGGTTCCATGGGGTAATCCTGGAAGTGTGATCAGTACGAGGTCCGGGCAGTCGAAAAACTGGGCAGGGGAGGTCTGCAGGTCTGGGCCCGCTTGTCTGTCACGTATTGTTTTTGTTGTTTTAGATATCCAGCACCAGGCGCTTTCCACGCGCCCGGGAACAGCACAGTACGATCTGTTCGTTGCTCTGTTTCTCCTCATCGGTCAGGTATTGGTCACGGTGATCGGGTTGGCCTTCGAGCACATCGCACAGGCAGGTGCCGCACACACCTTGCTCGCACGACACCTCGACCTTGATGCCGACCTCGCGCAGCGCGGCGATCAGCGTCTGGCCCTGTTGCACCTGCACGGTCTTGCCGCTGCGTGCGGCGACCACCTCGAAACTGTCGCCCGAGGTGTCGACCTCGGCCTGGAAGTATTCGTGGTGGATGTGCCGGTCGTCGTAGCCTTGCTGGCGGGCACTTTCGATCACCCAGTCCATGAAGCCCGTGGGGCCGCAGGTATACAGGTGCACGCCCGGAGTACCTGGGCCCAGCACACGGGCGAGGTCCAGTTGCTGGTCGCAGCCTTCGTCACTGAAATGGGTGAACACGCTGGCGGCGAAGGGCGCTGCCAGCAGTTCGTCGACGAAGGCGCAGCGGCTGCGCGAGCGGGCCCGGTAATGCAGCTCGAAGGGCTCGCCCTTGGCGTGCAGGGCGTGGGCCATGGCGATCATCGGGGTGATGCCGATGCCGCCGCCGAGCAGGATCGAGCGTTTGGCATCGCTCACCAGCGCAAACAGGTTACGTGGCGCGCTGATGCGCATCGGCGTGCCGGGTTGCAGGTGTTCATGCACCGCCAGCGAGCCGCCGCGCGATTGTTGGTCCTTGAGTACGCCCAGGCGGTAGACATTGCTGCGCGCCGGGTCGCCGCACAGCGAGTACTGGCGCACCAGGTCAGGGCCCAGGTGCAGGTCGACGTGGGCACCTGCTGCAAAGCGCGGCAGTGCCTGGCCGTCGACCGCCGCCAGTTCGAGGACGACGACATCGCCGCCTTGTACCTCGCGGGCCTGGACGAATACGTCGAGCAATTGGTCGCTCATCATCGTGGCCCTAGAGGATATAGCCGATGCCGGCGAGGGCATCGTCGCTGTTGATCAGGCTGATCACCTTGCGGTGGATCTTGAAACCGCCCTCGGCGCGCACCAGGGTGTAGACCAGGTCGGCGCTGTAGTGCTTGAGGCTTTCCTTGCGGAACTCGCGGATGTTCTGCGCGGCGCGCACGGTGACGTTGACGCCGTCGTCGCCGATCACGCGGATGCGCGAAAGGGTGCGCACGGTGCGCGGCTGCGGGCTGGTCGAGATCGACTCGCCACCGATCAGCCGCTGCACGCGCAGGCCGCGCATGTGGTGGTCGTCGTAGGCGTAGTTCAGGGTGTTCTCGTAGTCGCTTTCCTTCGGGTCGATCGGGATGATGTACGTCCCCTTCTCGGTCCACAGGTCGAGCCAGCCGTCGTACTCGCCATGGTCGAGCATGTCGCCTTCCTGCCAGATGAACGCGGTGACTTCATTGAACAGATTCAGGTCCATCATTTGGCCTCCGCGGTCATCATCTTCTTCCACTGCTGGTACGCCGCGCGCATGCCGGTCTCGGCGCTGACGTCGGAGATCAAGCCGTCTGCGCTGGGCTTCTCGCCAGGCAGGCCACGGTTGAGCATGATCCACAGGTTCTCGCCGGCATTGGCGCCTTTCTGCACCCGCTCCCAGGCCTCGGAATCGTCCGGGGTGCCGAAGCCCATCGGGCCCTGGAAGTGTTCGTGCAGGCGCAGGCGGTAGCGGTTGGCCGCAGCCGGGCCGCCGTCCATGGTGATCACCGAGTGGTGGATTTCCGTTTCCGTGACCGAGATCGGCTGCAAGACGCGGAAGAACGCCATCGAGCAGGCGACGTTGGGGAACAGGTTGAGGTTGAAGCCCGAGCCACCGACGGCGCGCACGATGCGCCGCACCTGTTGCTCCTCGATGCCCTCGTCACGCAGTTCGGCGGCAAGGCTTTCGAAACGCTCGGGGATCGGCTTGTCGAGGTCGGCTTCAAGGTCCACCAGCTCGGGGATCATCACCATCACGCTGTGGCCGTTGCCCAGGTCCTCGACGTAGCCGGGGCCCTTGACGAAGTCGAACAGCTCCAGGGTCTGCTCGTCGACCGAGGACAGGAAGCTCTTGTGCACCAGCGGGAAGTGGTAGGCGTCGGTGGTGTTTTCCAGCTGGATCTTCCAGTTGCCGGGGAAGCGGAAGCGGTGCTCGCCGGGGACCTTGATGCCGTAGCCGGCGCCCTGTTTCATGAACAGGTCCATCCACTTCCTGGCGGCGCCGAGGAAGTCTTGCAGCGGCTCGATATCGTCCTTGAAGGTGGCGAAGATCATGCCGGCGTAGCTTTCGGTGCGCAGGCTGACCAGCGGCAGCTCGGCCTTGTCGATGCAGTCGCCGTAGCTTTCCGGGTGCGGGATGCCGCGCAGCGAGCCGTCCAGGGCGTAGCCCCAGCCGTGGTAGGGGCAGACGAAGCTGTTGGTCTTGCCCTTCTTGTGCTCGCAGACCGTGGCGCCACGGTGGCGGCAGCGGTTGAGCAGGACGTTGATGCCCTTTTTGCGATCACGTACCACGATCACTGGCTGCTTGCCGATGTAGGTGGTCTTGTAGCTGCCGGCGTCGGGGATTTCGCTTTCGTGGGCGACCCAGATCCAGGTGCTGTGGAAGATCTTTTCCAGCTCGGCGTCGAACAGCGCCGGGTCGGTGTACAGGGAGGTGTGGACGCGGTCGGCCTGCACCAGCTCGGCCGGGTCGACCGCCAGGTTGACGGCGGGAATCAGGTTGCTCACGGGATTACCTCTGCAAGGCGTTTTCTTATGTGAGCAACGCTAAAGGGCAGGGGGGAGGGGCTCAATGACAGGCGGGAACAATGTCGTTGCGTTTTGTGCAACGAGTGTTCAGCTGCGGTGCCAGGCACAAGGACTGTGGTGTCTGCTTCGCGGGCAAGCCCGCTCCTACAGGGGGATGTGCCGGACCTGGGCGTAGCGGTGATCCTGTGGGAGCGGGCTTGCCCGCGAACACCGGCGAAGCCGGTGCCATACACCGAGGTGTCTGCTTCGCGGGCAAGCCCGCTCCTACAGGGGATGTGCCGGACCTGGGCGTAGCGGTGATCCTGTGGGAGCGGGCTTGCCCGCGAACACCGGCGAAGCCGGTGCCATACACCGAGGTGTCTGCTTTGCGGGCAAGCCCGCTCCTACAGGGGATGTGCCGGACCTGGGCGTAGCGGTGATCCTGTGGGAGCGGGCTTGCCCGCGAATGCGTAGGTCAATTCACCGCAGCATTCGCGGGCGAAGCCGCTGCGGCGGTATCAGGCATTGGCCGCCATGCGCACCGCCTTGGCCATTTCCGTTGCCAGTTCGCGGCTCAGGCCATCCAGGGTGCGCCCGCGTCGCGTGACGATCTGGATGTCGGTGGCGTTCATCGCCTCGCAATCGATCGCCAGCGCCTTGAAGGTGCCGCTCTTGATCTCGTCGATGATCGGCAACTCGGCCAGCAACGTGGCACCAAGCCCCGACCGCACGTAGTCGAGAATCACCGCAAGCGAATTGGAGGTGAGGGTCGGCACGATGTCGAACGGCAAATCCTTGCACGCCGCATCGGCCAATTCGCGCACGCGGAAGTTGGCACCCGGCAACACCAGCGATTCACGCGCCACTTCCGCGAGGCTGACGGTGGAGCGCTGGGCCATGCGGCTGTCACGGTGCACGATCATGCGCAGTGGCTGGGCCAGGCTGAACAGGCGGGTTAGGCGCGCCGTCGCGCTGGGGGCGAACACCACGCCAAGATGAGCCTCGTCGGCCAACACCATACGTTGTACCTCCAGCGACGGCGCGCTGATGATCTCGGCCTTGTGCGCGCCATGGGCATGCAGGAAGCCCTGCAGCGAATTGATCGCCCGCGCGCCGAGCAGACCTTCGCCGATGGCGATGACCGTCGATGCCTGCTGGCGCTGACGCAGTTCGTCGAGGCGGTCGATCAATGCACAGTGCTGGCGCAAGCGTTCGATGTAGTAGTCCACCGCCGCCTCGCCAGCAGCCGTGAGACTGATGCGGTGAGTGCCGGGACGAACCAGCTCGATGTCCAGCTCCTGTTCCAGCCGGGCAATCTGCCGGCTGACCGATGAAGTGGCGACGCCCAGGGCCTCTGCGGCGGCGCGCATCGAACCCTTGTCATGGCTCAGGTGCAGGTAGCGCAGGCGGTGGTCCTGCATGTCGATGTGGCGGGTGGGCATGACCTCGACCTCGGGGTAATCACGGCAGGCATTGGCGTGGTCCCCGCCATCCTGGTGGGGCGCTGGCTGGCTTGTTGTTATCGGCCCTGCGCGGTTGTCGGGCCTTGTCGCATTCCATGCCTCGCCATCCTACACCAGGTTTTTTTGCTTCGAAATCATGTGAAAAGTGCGCTAAAAATTTTTTCGCATATTGGCGTGCGTGGTTAGTTTTTTTGGCCCTGTGTCGCGTGGCGGACCACAGTATAAAAACATAACTAAATCAAGATGATACGAGTTTCTATGCGGAATTTATGGTGAGTGTCTCAGAGTAAAATCTGGATTTTAAGCGTGAAAAGTCAATTGACAATTCACGTAATTGGTCGCAAATTTTGCTCACCGGCACACAAAACAAGAGAGACAGACCATGCCGCCCAGACTCGCCTTTGCCTTCCCGCGTGGCCACTGTTCGCCCCTGGTGAGCCCAGCCATTTCGCGTCCTGCCCTTCAGCTCCTGCATCACTACAAGAACCGCGCCTGAGACGGAGAATGTCCATGGATTCGCTTTGCCTGCGTGCCGCGCCAGCGTCGGCGCTCGCCTCCGGCCCTGCCTTCGAGGCCTTGCTTGACGGTGTTCGTGATCGTGCCCGCTTGGGCGAGTTCGATCGCCAGCGCCACATTTCCCGCGACGTGATCGATGCTTTCAAGGCCCACGGCGTCTATCGCGCCCTGGTGCCAAAACGCTTCGGTGGACTGGAGTGTTCGCCTGCTGCGTTCTGCGAAATGATCGAACGCATTTCCCACGCCGACGGTTCGGCCGGTTGGGTGGCCAGCTTCGGCATGAGCCCGGTGTACCTGGCGGCGTTGCCGCTGGAGACCATCGCCGAGATCTACGGCAACAGCCCCGACACCGTGTTCGCTGGCGGCATCTTCCCGCCCCAAGCAGCCGAGATCGTCAGCGGTGGCTTCAAGATCAACGGGCGCTGGAAATACTCCAGCGGCTCGATGGGCGCCGACATCGTCGGCGTCGGTATCGCCCCGCGCAATGGCGACAAGCTCGACCTGCCACGCCTGGCGGTACTGCCACGCAGTCAGGCGCGCATCGAGGAAACCTGGGACACCGTCGGCCTGCTCGGCACCGGCAGCCACGACCTGGTGGTCGAGGATGTGGTAGTGGGCGAGCAGTGGACCTTCGTGCGCGGCGGCAAGCCGAACCTGGACGAGCCGTTCTTCCGCTATCCCTCGCTGTCGTTCGCGACCCAGGTGCTCTCGGTGGTTGGCTTGGGTATTGCCCGCGCCGCCCTGGACGAGTTGTCCGGCATGGCCAGCGGGCGTATCTCGGTGACTGGCGCTCCGGCCCTGGCTGACCGGCCATTGGCCCAGGTGGATGTGGCCAAGGCCGAGGCTGCGCTGCGTTCGGCCCGTGCCTTCTTCTACGAATCCATCGAGCGGGCCTGGGAGCACGTGTTGGCGGGCGACCCGGTACCGGTCGACGTCACCAACCTGCTGCGCCTGTCCTCGACCCATGCCGCCCGCGTCGCCGCCGAAGTGGCGCGGAGCGCGCAAATGCTCTCGGGCATGACCGGTATCTACAACGAAAGCCCGCTGGCCCGTTGCGTCAACGACGCGCAGGTGGTCACCCAGCACGCCTTCATGGGCGACGTCACCTATCAGAACGCCGGGGCGATGTTCTTCGGTAAACAGCCTCTTCCGGGCTACCTCTAATTTTCAGGGATCTTTGTCATGAGCGATAAGAAAGCCTTGCGCGTGCTGTTCTGCATGGGCATCAACCAGAACTTCTTCGATGCCCCGCGTGAGGAACAGCTGCAGGTGTGGGCCGCCTTCAGCGCCATGTGGAACGGCATCCACGACCTGGCCGGGGTCAGTGTGCTGGGCAACATGGACGACGACCAGAGCATGGTCGGCCCCTCCGACGGCTTCCCGTGGACCACCTACCTGCTGGCCGACGTGCCGGATATCGAGACTGTGCACGCCGCCTGCAACCTGTTCCGCACCACCGCCGTGGGCGAGGGGCCGTACAAGTTGTGGCGCTACGCCAAGGTCGAGGCCCGTGTCGGCCGCGAACTGATCATCCAGCGCGCCTGAAGCAGAGGAATATCCCGTGAGCAACCTGATTCCCGCCGTCAACCTGGCGGTCGACCCGGCCGAGCTGGTGCAGGCCGACCGCGTCCACACCTCCCTGTACACCGACCCGGCGCTGTTCGACGCCGAGCTGGAAAAGATCTTCCACAGCACCTGGATCTGGGTCGCCCACGAAAGCGAAATCCCCGACGCCGGCAGCTACAAAACCACCTACATCGGCAAGCAGCCAGTGATCGTGGTACGTGATCGCAAAAAGGGCATCAACGTCCTGCTCAACCGCTGCCGCCACCGTGGCGCCACGGTCTGCGAGCACAAGAAGGGCAAGACCAACAGCTTCGTCTGCCCCTACCACGGCTGGGGCTACGCCCTGGACGGCTCGCTGCGCGGCATCCCGCACCCGGAAAGCTACGGCGACTGCATCGACAAGGCCGAGCTGCCGCTGGTCAGCCTGCGCACCGAAAGCTACGCCGGCATGATCTTCGCCACCTTCAAGGACGATATCGAGCCGCTGCAAGACTTCCTCGGCGCCGCCAGGAAGTGGATGGACCTGTTCATGAAACAGGGCGCCGGCTACGGCATCAAGGTCCCCGGCGAGCACCGCTTCCGCTTCCCCGGCAACTGGAAGATCCAGCTGGAAAACACCACCGACGCCTACCACTTCCCGCTGGTGCACAAGAGCTTCCTGTCCTCGGTCGACGAGCAGACCCTGGAGCTGTTCGACTTCGTCAAGGGCCCCGGCTACGTCGAGGACCTGGGCAACGGTCACAGCGTGATGGTGATGATCCCCGAGCTGGTGGACCTTGAAGCCGACCTCGACAAGCCGATCCCCGAGCGTTTCGAAAGCCTTGCCGCCGAACTGCGTGACGAGGGCATCGAGGAGCAGCAGGTGCGCCGTATCGTGCGCGCCGTCGGTGGCTCGGGCTTCAACCTCAACCTGTTCCCCAACGTCGCCTGCTCGATGGCGTTCTTCCGCGTCTTGCAGCCGATCTCGGTCACGGAAACGGAAATCCACCACTCGGTGATCACCATGGACGGCGGCCCGGCTGCGGCCAACCGCTACCGCCTGCGCCTGCACGAACACTTCCAGGGCCCGATGGGCTTCGGCACGCCGGACGATTCCGAGGCCTGGGAGCGGGTGCAGAAAGGCGCAAACGCTGGCGAGAACCTGTGGATCATGCTCAACCGCGGCCTGCCGGGCGAGAAGCCCAGCGAAGATGGCCTGGTCTCCGACGTCAGTGCCGAAACCGGCATGCGGGCGGCGTACCAGCAGTGGAAGAAGATGATGACGGCGGAGGCCAAATGATGAACCTGCAATTGCTCAATGAAGTCACCGCGTTCATCTGGCAGGAAGGCGACATGCTCGACCACGGTGAATACGACACCTGGCTGAGTCTGTGGACCGAGAAAGGGACCTATATCATCCCGATCAACCCGAAAGAGACCGACTACGAGAACACCCTGAACTACGCCTACGACGACCACCACATGCGTGGCCTGCGCGTGCAGCGGCTGGTCGGTGGCGAGTCGATTTCCACCAGCCCGCAACCACGCACCGTGCGCACGATCTCGCGCTTTCGGGTGCTGGCCGACGACGGTGTCAACGTCACCGTGCGTGCCGCGCAGAACATCCGCGAGTTCCGCAAGGAGAGCCTCAAGCACTACAGCGCCGACCTGACCTACACCCTGGTGCGGGCACAGGGCAGCTTCAAGATCCACCGCAAGGTGATCAGCCTGATCAACAGCGACGATGCCCTCGCCGGCATCGGCTACATCCTCTGAGGAACTGGCCATGAACCAAGTCGCATTGGTAACCGGCGCCGGACAGGGGCTGGGGCAACGTTTCTGCTCGCGGCTGCTGGCCGCAGGCTTCGACGTGGTGGTCTCGGACCGTGACCTGAACCTGGCCCAGGCCGCTGCCGAGCAGCTGCAAGGGCAGGGTGGCCGGGTGTTGGCGGTCAAGCTCGACGTCGGCAACAAGGCTGATTTCGAGGGCGCCCTGGCCCAGACGCTGGAGCACTTCGGTGCGCTGCACGTGGTGGTCAACAACGCAGCGGTAACCAAGACCACGCCGCTGATGCAGATCAGCCCGGAAGAGTTCGACGCCGTGGTCGGCCTCAACCTGCGCAGCGTGTTCCTCGGCTGCCAGGTGCTGGGTGCGCACCTGGCCGAGGCCGGCTACGGGCGGATCATCAACATGGCCTCGCTGGCCGGGCAGAACGGCGGCACCGCCACCGGCGCGCACTATGCGGCGAGCAAGGGCGCCATCGTCACCCTGACCAAGATTTTCGCCAAGGAGTTCGCCGCACGTGGGGTCACGGTCAACGCCATTGCCCCAGGGCCGATCGACTCGCCGGCCGTGCATGCTGCCGTGCCAGCCGAGCGGCTTGAGGGGCTACTGGCGAACATCCCGGTGCAGCGCCTGGGCGATGCCGATTTCCTCGGCGACCTGATCGTGCAACTGGCACGGCCCGACGCGTACTTCACCACCGGGGCGACCTGGGACGTGAACGGCGGCCTGTTCATGCGTTGAATTTTCTGGGGCGCCAGGCGCCCCTTTGGTAATCCGAGGCACCGGCCATGAATGAAGAATTGTTGAACGTCATCGTGCGTAAGCGCGAGATCCAAGGGGCCGACGTGGTCGTCCTCGACCTGGGGCGGGCCGATGGCGCCGCTCTGCCTGCCTTCGAGGCTGGCGCGCACGTCGATATCCATGTGGCACCCGGCCTGGTGCGCCAGTATTCGCTGTGCAGCGACCCCGCCGAGGTGTCCGTGTACCGCTTGGGCGTGCTCAAGGACCCAGCGTCCCGAGGCGGCTCGGTACAGGTGCACGAAGCGTTGCACGAAGGCCGCGAGGTGCAGATCAGCGCGCCGCGCAACCTGTTCCCGCTGGCCAAGGACGGCAAACGCTCGATCCTGCTGGGCGGTGGTATCGGCATCACCCCGATGATCGCCATGGCCCACGCCCTGTATCGCCAGGGCGCGGACTTCGAACTGCACTACTGCGGGCGTTCACGCAGCCGCAGCGCGTTTCTCGACGAGCTGGCCAAGGCGCCGTTCGCCGCGCAAGTAGTCACCCACTTCGACGATGAGGACGCGGCCCAGCGCCTTGACCTGCCTAGCGTGCTCGGCAAGGCCGACGCCGGCGTGCACCTGTATACCTGCGGCCCGTCGGGCTTCATGGACTGGGTCATCGCCGGGGCGCGAGCGCAGGGCTTTGAGGAGGCGCAGATCCACAAGGAGTATTTCCAGGTCGAGGTCGACGTCAGTGGCGGCAGCTTCGAAGTGGTCGCCGCGCGCAGCAACAAGACCGTGCAGGTCGCCGAAGGCCAGAGCATTCTCGATGCGCTGGCCCAGGTCGGCATCAAGATCGATATCTCCTGCGAGCAGGGCGTCTGCGGCACTTGCATGTGCGAGGTGCTCGAAGGCGAGCCGGACCACCGCGATGTGTACCTGACCGATGAAGAGAAAGCCGCCAACGACCAGATCCTGGTGTGTTGCTCGCGGGCCAAGACCAACAAGCTGGTGCTGGATATCTGAGGAGATGACCATGGTAGACGTAACCCAATTTCGCAACGCGATGGCGATGCTCGGTGGCGCCGTGTCGGTCATCACCACCGATGGCCCAGCCGGACGCTTCGGTTTCACGGCCTCTGCGGTATGCAGCGTGACCGACTCACCGCCCACCTTGCTGGTATGCATGAACCGGTCTTCGTACTCCAACGAGCAGTTCAAGGCCAACGGCGCGCTGTGCGTCAACGTGCTGGCCGGCACCCACCAGGAGTTGTCGGGCGCTTTCGCCAACCGCAACCTGAACATGGACGAGCGCTTCGCAACCACTGGCTGGACCGTACTGGAGAGTGGGGCGCCGGTGATGCAGGAAGCGCTGGTCAACTTCGACTGCCGCATCGCCCAGGTGCACGAGGTGGGCTCGCACAGCATCTTCTATTGCGAGATCCAGGACATCCGCCATGGCGGCGCCGACGATGGGCTGGTGTATTTCAACCGGGCCTATCACCGCGTGTGCGAAGACTCCAAGGCCTGCTGAGGCCCCTGGCGTTACAAGGTCTCGAGGTTATGGAAGACCACTTCGAGCATGCGGTTCAAGCGCTGCACCTGGGCCTCGGTCAGGCCCTTGAAACTGCGCTGGAACAATTCCCGGGTCACTTCTTGCATGCGTTCGATGTTCTGCAGGCCGACCTCGGTGATACGCACCTGGGTCACGCGCCCATCCTCGGGGCTGGGGGCGGTGTCGACCAGGCCATCTTCCTTCATGCGATAGACGATCTTGGTGATCGTCGACAGCTTGGCGATGGCATGGGTCGAGATCTCGGAAATGCTCGATTCGCCGTTCTCGTTGAGGATCCACAGCACCCGCCAGCGTGGTACGTCGAGGTCGATCTTCTTGAGCAGACGTTCCATGTTCTGGGTGTAACGGCCATGCACGCGGGCCAGCCAGTAGAAGGGGAAATCCTCTTTGCGAAATTCATCGCTGGCCGGGTCGTGATGGCTGTGGCCCTTCCTGGCCGGGGACGCTGCTGAAGTGTTCTTGGCGTTGCTCATCGATTCACTACTTGTGCGGAAATAGTCGCGACATCATAGACCTTTCCGCGAATTTGGCTACCGCAAAGCGCTCGCGAATTGCTGGAATGTTCAGTTGACATTTCACGTAATAGAAACGCATTTTAACGGTTGCGCCACTAACGGCTGGGCCAGGCTCCGGCATCCATTCTTGAAAAGGGCTGCACGAAAATGACAATCATAGTTGAAACCCTGGACCTGGGCGGCAGTGGCCCCCGGGTCGTGGTCAAGGACACCCTCGATGTCGCCGGTACCGCGACCCGCGCCTCCAGCCAGGCACTCGAGCATGCGCCGCTGGCCGAGCGGCATGCCGAAGTGGTCAGCAATCTGCTGGCTGCCGGTGCGCGCCTGACCGGCAAGGTCAGCCTGCATGAACTGGCGTTCGGCACCACGGGCATCAACCGCTACACCGGCACTGCGGCCAACCCGCGCTTCCCTGGGCGTATACCCGGTGGCTCGTCCAGCGGCTCGGCCGCTGCGGTGGCTGCAGGCCTGGCCGACTTCAGCCTGGGGACCGATACCGGTGGTTCGGTGCGCATACCGGCCTGTTGCTGCGGCGTGTTCGGGCTCAAGCCCACCTTCGGCCGGGTCAGCCGCAAGGGCGTGATGCCTGCGCGTACCAGCCTGGACTGCGTCGGCCCGTTCGCCGCGAGCCTGCCGATGCTGGTTCGAGCCATGAGCATGATCGATCCGACTTTCACGCCTGCCCAGGTGCCGACCAAGGCCCGGATCGGTGTCCTGCGGGTCACTGCCGAAGCTGCGATCCACAAAGTGGTGCAAGGCGCCCTGGCGGCCAGCGGCCTGCCATTGGGCAATGTCGAACTCAAACACTTCGGTGCCGCCTATGAGGCCGGCATGGTGGTGATCAACCGCGAGACCTTCGAGGGCTGCGGGCACCTGCTGGAAACCGGCAAGGTCGGCGCCGACATCGCCGGGCGCCTAGCGGCGGCGGGGCAAACCAGCGACAGCGCGTTGGCGGAAGCCGAAGGGGTGCGCACGCGCTTCACCGAGGAAGTCGACCGCATGCTGGCCAGCTACGATGTGCTGGCCCTGCCGACCATGCCGGACTTCCCGCTGCGCCTGGAAGATGCCACCGACACCCGCGCGGTATTGGGCATGACCTCCCTGGTGCGGCCGTTCAACCTGTCGGGGCACCCGGCATTGAGCATTCCGCTGGGCAGCGAGTGCGGCTTGCCGGTCGGCTTGCAACTGGTGGCGGCCAAGGGCGCCGACGAGAAACTGCTGGCGGTGGCCGAGCGCTTGCTGCTCAACCTGTATGCCAACACCGGACGCTGAGGTGACGATGACCGATATCGTTGAGCTGCAGGCGCGCCTGCAGCGGTTCGAAAGCCAACAGGCCATTCGTGTCTGCATCAATCGCTACATGGAACTGTGTGACCAGCTCGATGCCAGCACCCCACTGGATGAACTGGCGGCATTGTTCAGCCGTGAGGCGCTGTGGGAAGGCAAGGGTGCCAAGTATGCCGAGAGTTTTGGCGGCTACCGGGGCCGCGAGGCGATCCGGGCGATGTTCGCCACCTACATGAAGACCCCGGCGCACTTCGCCCTGAACGTGCACTTCCTGACCAGCGAGGTGATCGAGGTGGATGGTGAGCAGGGCCTGGGGCGTTGGGTGATGTTGCAGACCAGCACCTTCGCCGATGGCGCCTCGCACTTGAACGCGGCACGCCTGACGGTGCGCTTCGCGGTGGAGGACGGGCAGTGGCGGATGGCGCATTTCCAGACCGAGAACCTGTTCAGCCGGCCGGTGACCGGCTGGAACAGCGAGGCCCCGTTGCCGGTGCCTGAGCGGTAATCCGGTTGGCTTCTTCGCGGCGCCGAGCCGCCGCGAAGAGGACACCTCAGAAGGTACTGACGAACACCACCTGGCCATACAGGTTCTTGTCATCGCTGCCCAACTGCGTGCCACCTTGCGCGGCACTGCGGTCCGGTTGGTACAGGCCCACCAGCGGCACGATCATCAGGTGCTCGTTGATCGTCCATTCGGCATACACGTCCAGCTCCTTGCCATCGACATTGCCCAGGTTGCGATCGATGGTGTCGAAGTGGAAGCCCATCACCCCGACATTGAGCGTTTCGCTCGGGCTCACCGTCAGGCCCACTTTCTGGATCCGTGCATTGCTGTTGAACGGCCCGGCGTAGTTGCCCGCCACCTCGCCCTGGAACCAGGTGCCCAGACCACGACCAAGGCCATAGAACAAGGTGTCGTAGCCTTCGGAGAAGCGGCTGTAGCGGTAGCTCAGGTTCGGCTTCCAGGGCAGGTCGGCGAAGGTCCAGCCGGCCTCCAGGTACCAGGCATCCTCGGTGGCGGTATGCGGCTTGTCCTGCTTGGCGTATTCGCCGGACAGGAACAGGTTCTCTACCCCGGCATTGCCCTGGCCACGCAGGCTGTAGGTCTTCATGCCGTCGCGTTCGAGTTGTTGCGCCGAGGCGTACTGCTCGTCGACGTGGGTTGTGCCGATGTAGGTCAGGCCCACGGTGCCGGCCTCGGCCACGTGCTCGAGGGTGGCCACGTGCATTTCGGTGTTGGCCTGGGCGCGGTTGTCCGATTGCAGCCACATCAAGTCGCCGCGCCAGCCCTGACTGCCGCCCAGGCGCAGCACGGCAGTCTTGTCGAAGCTTTTGCGCGCCGCCAGGTAGTAGGCGCCGCCGCGGTTGAACTCGCCATCGGCCAGGCCCTTGCCGACGTTCAACGAGTCGCCCTGGATCAGGAAACCGTCACCCACGGCCACCATCTGCTTGCCGAACGACAGGTCGATGCCATCCTCGCCCAGCAGCGGCACCAGGTTGCCGGACTTCCAGCCCAGGTAGGCGTCCTCGATCTTGCTGGTGCGTTCGCTGCCGTCGCTGAAACCTGCGGCATCGCCGTCGCCCCAGGTCGCCGAGCTGAGCATGGCGAAGGCGCCATACAGCGAGCCGACAGCGCCCAGGCGCTGGTCGCCGCTCAGGCCGTATTTGACATAGCCCTCCTGCCAAGCGGTCGAGCCGGCCCGGTCGCGGGCGATGGCGTAGCTCTCGTCGCTGTGGAACACGCCGTACACGGCCTCCAGGTTGGCATTGAGGTGGCGCTGGTCATCGCCGTAGAGTTCCAGGGCCGGCGCCTGCAGCGAAGCGCCGGCGAGGATCGCGGCCAAGGTAAGACGGAACGGGCGGTGGTGCATGGTCTGGCTTCCTTTGTTATGGGTTTGGCAGAAGGTCCAAATTCATGCGGTCGATGATGAAGCAAGGCCAGGCGCGGGCTTTTGCCCTGGCTGCCAGTTGCCTTTGGCACTGTGCCAAGGTGAGGTAAAGGCGGGATAAATGCAGAAGGCCCCAAGCGGGGCCTTCGTCGAGGGTGGGCGGTTATTGCTTGAGGCCGGCCAGGAAGCAGGTCACTGCCTGGCGTTCGTTGGCATCGGCAAGGCCCGCGTAGGGCATGTAGGTGCCGGGCACGGCGGCTTGTGGTTGCTGGATGAAGGCATCGACGCCCTGCGCGGTCCACACGGCCTGGCGGCTCTTCATGGCCTGGGAATAGTTGGCCCCTGCCACGCTACCGGGAGCACGGCCGATCACGTCGTGCAGGTTGGGGCCCATCATCACCGGGCCGTCTTTGTTGGCCGAGTGGCAGGCGGCGCAGTCGCGAGCGAACACCTGCTCGCCTTGCTGGGCCTTGGGCGCGGCGCATTGCTCGGCCAGGGCCAGGGGACTGGCCAGGGCGGCGAGCAGGAAGGGGATTGCGAACTTGCTGGATACGACGGTCGACATCACGCACGGTTCCTGGGTGGTTCTTGTTGGTATTGGCTTGATTGTGAGCCTGCCTGCGGCGGCGGGTTTTGTTGTGCCTGCCAGGGTGTTTGCTGGGCTTGTCAGCGGTGGGTCTGCATCGGCCCTGTCGCGGGTAAACCCGCTCCTACAGGGACTGTGAAGATCCTGTAGGAGCGGGTTTACCCGCGAAAGGGCCGGTGCGGATGAACGTCAGTTGGCGTGACGCTTGCGATATTCCCCGGGCGTCATGCCAAAGCGTCCCTTGAACGCGGTACTGAAATAGCTCGAGTCGGAGAAGCCCCAGGCATACCCCAGCGACGACACCTTCTGATCCATCGCCGGGTTGCGCAGGCTCTCCGCGCAGAAGTCCAAGCGGCGGTTGCGGATGTACTGGGCGATGACCAGATCGTGCTTGGCGAAGATGCGATACAGGCTGCGCATGGAAATGCCCACTTCACGGGCGATGGATTCAGGCGTGAGGGTCTCGCACGTGATGTTCTGATCTATCAATGCCAGGGCCTTGCGGAACAGCCGTTCGTGGCTACCCGGCACGGTGTCCTGGCTGATGGCCGGGCGCAACAGGGCGATCAGCGCGTCGAGCACGGCCTGGCTTTCGTTGTTGGTCATGTGCTGCGTGCGTCCGGCCTCGAGCATCAACTGCCGGGCCATGCTGGCGAGCGGTGTGCACGCCTCGATGCGCTTGGCACAGGTCACGTTCATGCCACGGGTGCCGCTGGCGACCTGGGCACGTGGCAAGATCAGCGACAACTGCCGCGAGCGCTGGTGAAAGTACATGTCGAGCGGGGCGCTGGCATCGATCAAGGTCAGGTCGCCGGCTTGCAGTTCGATGCACGTTTGCTGGTGCTCGATGCGTGATGTGCCGGCCATCTGCAGCACGGCATAGTAGTTGTCGGCGCCGCTGGCACGGATTTCCCGCTGCCCGCGGAACAGGTTGACCTGGGTCATGTCGACGATGCTCATGGACATCTGGCCTACCTGGCACTTTTCGAGCTGGCCGACGAACCCTGGGTCGAGCATGCGGCCATTGAAATGGCCACAGGCTTCGTTGACCTGGCCGAGCCAAGCCTGGAAATGGTCGTCGCGAACACGGGTTGCAGGGAGCATGGGGGCCTCGCACGGTGTGACGTGGAACGGGTCGCTGGGGCGAACTCTTGGATTAAGGGGTAAAGCATTAAAATTCACTTGAATATTCAAGCAAAAAACGAGCCTGTCGAGCAGGGGCTACCTTGTGATTTCTATATAACTATCTGAAATCAAAGGTTTTAATTTTGCGAAGTGGGCAAATTGCGCGATGACGGCAGGCGGCGGAGGAGAGGCTTGTGCATCAAAGTGTAGCAATTTGTCGCACGGAGTGTTTCCAGATGTTGCACTTAGAAAAAAGCCCGCAGAGGAGGCGGGCTAAGGGGCACGTCGCACACGTGAATCAATGGTTCAGGCCGTCTCCGATGGCGATCCCCTGGGCGCGCATCGCCTCGATCAACCCGGCCCGAACGTGCGGCAGGTTGAGCATGCTGCGCGCACGAACCCGTTGCACTTCCTCGCCGCTGTAGGGTTCCCAGTGCGCGGGAGTGCTGTTACCGGCCATGCCCTCGGCCGCCAACAGCCAGTTGAGCAGGTCGGCGATCTGCTGATCGCTGAGCGCCGATTGCGAAATCCCCGGCACCCGCACCAGAAACTCGCGGCCACCCGGCACCCGCAGGAAGTTGCCGACGAAACCCTGCATGCGCGGGGTATCGTTGGCCGCCGAGCCTTCGCCGTGGTCGCGGTGGCAGCCAGCGCATTGCAGCTGGTAGTTCACCGGCGTCGAGTACCCGGCCTGGGCAATGGGTACAGGAGGCTCCTCGTTGCCCGGCGCCGGGCGTTGGTTGGGGTTGGGCAAGGTCCGGGTCTGGGCGAGCGGCGCCAGCAGGCACAGGACCAGAAACGCCAGCAGCGCTTTCACGGCGCTATACCGCCACGCCACGGATGATGGTCACGGTGCAGTTGTAGATCTTCGACTCCGCACCCAGGCACCAGTTGATGTCATTGTTGTTGAACGGTCGGTACAGCGGCTGTTCGTCATCGTTGCGCGAACAGGCGCACTGGCCACAGGCGTGCTTACCGCAGCAATCGTTGTACGAAATGATGTAGTTCTTGCCGTCGGCGGGGTTGCGGCAGGTGCCGATCCAGGTCACCAGCGAGGCGTCGGTGCCCGGTGGGCAGGAGGTGATCGAGCCGCCGCAGCACGAGCAGAGGAAACCGTCGATCGAGCAGTTGCGCCAGTAGTCGCAGCTGGTCGGATCGCCCGGGTCGCCCATTTTCGGCTCATCGGCGGCCAGCGCCTTGGCCGTGCGGTCGATCGGCAGCAGCACCGGCAGGGCCGCACCGGCGACGATCAGCGAGCCAAGGCGTGCCAGTACCTTGCGTCGCGACGTGGTGTCGGCGACGTGGCGGCTGGAGCGTTCAAACAGTTTGTCGAGAAAACTCATGGTCGGCTCCGCGATCAGTGTTGCGCGCTGTGTGGGTGGGCGTGGTCATGGTGGTGGTCGTGCGCATGCGGGTGGTCGCCATGCAGGAACTGCTGCAGGCTAGCGCTGCCCAGGTGGACGGTCTCGAACAGGCTGTCGAGGTGTTCGCGCGAGTTGACCAGCCCTTTGGCGCGTAGGGTGCCGGCCTGGTCGATCAGCACGGCGTAGGGCAACTTGCCGATCTGGTAGGTCATGCCGATTTCCGGGCCGACCACATAGGTCGCCTGCTGCAGGCCGTTGGCCTCGATCAGCGCCTGCTGTTCGGCGAAGTCGCCGTCGCTGACGTAGATCACGTCCAGCGCGCCGCTGTTGTCCTTGGCGATGGATTTCACCGCTGGCAGCAGCGACTTGCACACCGGGCAGCCGGGGGCGAGGAAGAACAGCAGCTGCGAGCGTTCGCCACGGTAGCCGATGTTCACGGGGCGACCATGGCGATCGGCGGCGGTGACCTGGGGCGCGGGGTCGTTGACGGTAACGCCCTTGTCGACCATCAGCGCGCCGGCCGGAGCGATGCGCCCATGCAGCACGCCGATCTGGCGTACCAGGGCCATGACGGTGAAGGCGACCGCGATCAGCAGCAGCCAGAGCAGGATGTTCGATGCGATGAGCAGTTGCATGGGGTTATCTCCCGGTCAATTTGGCAAGACGCGGCTGGTTGGCCAGCAGGCCGTCCACCGCTACATGAATCAGCAGTGCCACGGCACCGGCCGCGATCACCACGAAGATGTCCAGCGCCCCCAGGGCGCGTTCGGCCATGGGCCACGCGGCAAGGCCGGCAAGCAGGGCGATCGCCAGGTTGCGCAACAGCAATACCGGGCGCAGCGGTTGCGCGGCGCCGGGGCCGGAGCAACCGCAGTCGATGTCGCGGCGGCCACGCCACAGGTTGAGCCCGATGAGGCTGGCGTACAGCGCCATCAGCAGCATCACCCCGAGCGCCGCGAGCTGCCGCCATGGCGGCAGTAGCAGTGCCAGCGCCAGGCCCAGTTCGGCCAGGGCCAGGCTGGCAGTGGCTGCAGGCACCAGGGCAGCAGGGACCACCTGGTAGGCCCGGGCGATGCCGTTGAAGGCGCGCCAGTCACGCAGCTTGTGGCTGGCGGCGCTGGCCAGCAGGGCTGCCACGGCGGTGCCGCTGGCAATCACGAAGACAGGATCGAGCATGGTCTGCACTCCCATTCACCAAGGCGCCAGGGTCAGCACCGGGGTATCGGCGATCTGATCCATGGCGCCACTGTGCTTGCCGCTGACCAGGTCGAAGAACTGCACGCCGCCTTCGAGGTCGGTGGCGGTCAGAATCGGTGCCTTGTCGTGGCTGGCCTGCAGGCTCCACACCGGCTTGGGCGACTCGAGGGTGCCGACACGCTTGCCAGTCTTGAGGTCGAAGGCCCAGATGGTGGTGCTCGGGTCTTCCCACTTGCCGTCGGTGTGCTGATCGTGCATCAGCGCATACAGCCGATTCAGGCCAGGGGCCACGGCCAATGCCTGCCAGCCGCCCGGTGCCCAGCCTTGCTTGCGCTCGGTGTCGCTGACCAGCGACCAGGTGGGCAGGGGCTTGGCCTTGCCGCCCTCGAAACTCACCGGGTACACCTCGCCATGGGTGGTGGTGAAGTAGTAGGTGTCGCCGTTGGCGATGGCGCGTTCGTTGAGGCGCACCTTGTTGGGATCGAAGAACGGAGTCTGCGTGCGCGAGACCTCTTTGCCGGCGTCGTCGAGGGTCACCACCAGCAGTTGCCCGTCACCGCACAGCGAGGCGAAGCTGCGCTTGCCCACCGGGTAGTTGAGCACGCAGCCGCTGATGGCCACTTCGCTGGCGACCTTGTGCGCCTGGGTGTCGACCACGGTCACCGACGTCGAGGGGGTGAGGTTGAAGACGTACGCCAGCTTGCTGTCGGCGCTCACGCCCATGGCGTACTTCTCGGTCAGCGTCGAGGCGCGCTTGGCCGGCAACACCACTTCCCATTGCGGGCGCAGGGTCTGGGTGTCCCAGGCCACCAGCACGTCGGTGCGCTCGCCGTAGGTGCCGCGCGAGTAGAACAGGTTGGCCGAGTACAACGTGCGGTTGTCGGGGCTCAGCGCGGTCGGGGCGACGAAGGCGTTGGTGGTCATGCCCAGCATGCGCTTGGCCTTGGGGTCGACCACCACCACCTTGCCGGCGATGGGGTTCTTGAAATCCACATCGAGGATATAGACCCGGTGCGGGTCGGGCGGGAAGGGCAAGGTGTTCTGGCCGATCTGTTCGGCGGGCAACTCGGCCCGCACCGCGCTGGTACTCGCGGCCAAGGCCAAGGCCAGGGCTGAGATGCTGAGCCTGTCTACGCGACGCATTGGCTATCTCCGATGTTGTTATGGGTTATGCAGAAATCGCAGTGATCGCAGTGTGCCGCCTGGCCCGAGGTGGTGATTTGGCCAGCGTGACATTCTGTTGAGGCTCCCTGACAAAACGCCGGCTGGGGCTGGCAGGCGGCTCGGCAGGCGTTGAAGATCGCCCCGCATACCTTTTGCGCTGCCATCCAGGAGTCATGTCATGAGCGATATCCAGCTGTTACCTGCCGTGGTCGAGTTCCTCGCCCGGCCCCACGGCCACTTCATCGACGGCCGTTACGTGGCGGGCGAGGCGGGGCTGTCGATCGACATACACGACCCGTCCAGCGGCACGATCGTCAGCCGCGTCGCCGATGCCAGCGAGGCGGAGGTACAACAAGCGGTGCGTAGTGCCCGGCACGCGTTCAAGGGCGCTTGGGCTGAGGTTTCGCCGTATCAGAAGGGCGTGATACTCAACCGCCTGGCCGACCTGATCGAGGCCAATGCCGAAGAGCTGGCCCAACTCGAAACCCTTTGTTCGGGCAAATCGATCAATCTCTCGCGCGGGTTGGAGATCGCTCAAAGTTTAGTTTTCCTGCGTTACTTCGCCGGCTGGGCGAGCAAGATCACCGGCCAGACCATGACGCCTTCGATCCCCTCGTTCGGCACTGAGCGCTACACGGCCTTCACCCTGCGCGAACCGGTGGGTGTGGTGGCCGGGATCGTGCCGTGGAATTTCTCGGTGATGATCGGCATCTGGAAGATCGCCTCGGCGCTGGTCACCGGCTGCACCATCGTGGTCAAGCCCAGCGAATTCACGCCGCTGACCCTGCTGCGCATCGCCGAGCTGGCCATCGAGGCGGGTGTGCCGGCGGGGGCGTTGAACGTGGTCAATGGGCGCGGCAGTGCCGGGCAGTGGCTGATCGAGCAGCCGCAGGTGGCCAAGGTAGCCTTCACCGGCTCGGTGCCGACCGGCATCGCCGTGGGCAAGGCGGCGATGGCGGCCAACCTGACCCGCGCCACGTTGGAGCTGGGCGGCAAGAACGCGGCGGCGTTGCTGGCCGATGTCGATGTCGATAGCGCCGTGGCGGGCATCGTACAGACGGCCTATGTGCATCAGGGGCAGGTCTGCGCCTCGCCGGAGCGGCTGTATGTGCACCGCAGCAAGGTTCAGGCGTTTACCCAGAAGCTCGGGGCTGCGTTGGGGCAGATGACGATCGGCTCGGCGCTGGATCCGCAGGCGCAGTTCGGTCCGTTGGCCAATGCCCAGCATCTGGAAAAGATCGTCGGTTTCTTCGAACGGGCCAAGGCCAGCAATACGGTCGTGTGTGGGGCAATGCGCTGGATCGGCCGGGGTATTTCGTCGAGCCTACGGTGGTGTTGGCCAATGGTGCGGATGATCCGCTGCTGCACGAGGAGACCTTTGGACCGATCGTGTGTGTGTTGCCGTTCGATGATGAAGAGCAGCTGCTGGAGATGATGAACGACAGCCCCTACGGCCTGACTGCGAGCGTCTGGACCAACGACCTGTCCAAGGCATTGCGCCTGATTCCACAGATCGAGGCGGGCACGGTCTGGGTCAACATGCATACCTTCCTTGACCCGGCAGTGCCGTTTGGCGGAGTGAAGGCTTCGGGGGTTGGGCGGGAGTTCGGAAGTGCGTTCATCGAGGATTACACGGAGTTGAAGTCGGTGATGATTCGGTACTGAGTCTGGCTGCTGTGGGGCAGCGCGGTATCCGTTGACGGCGCTGCCAACCACGAGGCGAGAGCAGAGGCGCCACGGATTTACCTGTCGAGCGACCGCAAGGCATGGTAAAAAGCCGCATTGCCATTCAGAAGTCGAATACCAAGATGTCCAACAGCGTTAAATCGAATAGATCACTGTTCGACCTCGACCTGCTCCGCGCCATCGTGGTCGTAGCCGACTGCGGCAGCTTCACCACCGCCGCGACACGCCTGCACTCCACCCAGTCGACCATCAGCCAGAAGGTGCGCCGCCTGGAAGACATGGTCGGACATCGCCTGCTCGTGCGCGGCAATCGCGACGTGCTGCCTACCGACGCCGGGCAGACTTTGCTCGGTTATGCCCGGCACATGCTGGCGCTCAACGACCAGATGCTCGAGGCCCTCGCCGGAGCCATGGTCGGCATCAGCGTGCGCCTGGGCGTGCCCGAGGACTTCGTCGGCGGACCAACCACCAATGCCTTGTCGGCCTTCAGCCGCCTGCACCCGCAGGTCAAGCTGGAAGTCACCAGCGGACTGTGCCGCGATCTCGCCCAAGCGTACGACAATGGCGAACTCGACCTGGTGCTGCTCAAGCAGAAGCGCAACAGCCGTGAAGGTGTGGCCTGCTGGCCGGAACGTCTGCAATGGATCGACAGCGCCAGCAGCCCGACTTTCGAACTCGATCCTGTGCCCCTGGTGACCTTCCCACCGCGCGGGCTGTACCGGGATGACATGATCAGTGCCATCGAAGGCATGGGCCGGCGCTGGCGCATCAGCTTCACCAGCTCAAGCCTCAGTGGCATCCAGGCCGCGGTCGCCGATGGCATGGGCATCAGCCTGCTGCCACCGCGAGCGGCGACCCGTGAGCATCGGGTGCTGGGCGCCGGGCAGGGGTTGCCAGAGGTGGACAGCTACGAAATCGTCATCCATCACCGCCCCACCGCCGATGTCATGGTCAAGGCGTTGGCCGAGGTGCTGCAGAAACTGCTGGCCGCCGGCGCTATCTGAGCCTGCCGTGAGCGTTTCAAAAGGCCTGCGGTGGTGGATCAGAGCAAGTGTTTCAGGCTGTGGCTGCTGGGAATGGTTGGGGCTCCATGCGGTCCCACCTTTTACGTGGGTACGACACCCGCCCAATTCCAAGCCATGGAGATACGACATGAAAGCAGTGGTGTTCACCGCATTGCTGGCCAGCGCTGGCCTGGTCCAGGCCGCGCAGACCGTGGAGCTGAAGATGGCCGGAGCCGATGGCCCCGGCAAGGCCATCGGAACCATCAGCATCGAGCAGAACACATACGGCACCTTGCTCACCCCCGACCTCAAGGACCTGCCGCCCGGCGTGCACGGTTTCCACCTGCACCAGAAAGCCTCCTGCGATCCGGCCCAGGAAAACGGCAAGGCCGTGCCGGCGGGTGCGGCAGGTGGGCATTGGGACCCGGATTCGACCAACGCGCACAAGGGCCCCTATGACGACAGTGGCCACCGCGGCGATCTGCCTGCGCTGTATGTCGGCGCTGACGGCAAGGCCACTTACCCAGTACTGGCGCCACGGCTCAAGGCCGAAGACTTCAAGGGCCATGCGCTGATGGTGCACGCCGGTGGCGACAATCACAGCGACCACCCCGAAAAACTGGGCGGCGGCGGGGCCCGCGTGGCCTGCGGCGTGGTGCAGTAACGCGCGGGGCGGCCCCCAGCGAGCCTGGCGTCTCACGGTTGCCGCTCGGCCACGGCACGCAGGGTGCGCAAGGTCACCACGGGTGCGTCGACGACGAAGCGATTGGCCAGCCAACCAGGGACGTCACCGGCCGGGTCGGCCTGGAGTTGGTAGGTGACCTCGGTTTCGCGCTCGCCCAGCGGCTTCATGATCCATTCTCCGCTCAGGTGCTGCACGCGGATCAGCCCCGGCTCCTTGGGCAGCTTGCCCGGTTCGGCCTGAAGGTGCCGCACCAGGGTGCCGTCGTCCAGCCGCTCGGTGCTGACCTTGAGGATGATGTCCCGGGGTAGCGTCGGCCACGGTAGGTTGGTGGTCAGGTAGACCCAGGTGCTATCGCCTTCGACCTCCACCAGGCGCATCTGGTCGCACGCGTACAGCCATTTGCAGGCCACCCGCAGGTTTTCCTGCAGGTCGACGAGTGTGCGTACGCTGGCCTTGATGGTACTGACGCCACGAAATTGCTGGTAGGGCGAATCGGCCACGCCGCTGAGGTACACGCGGATGCCCTCGCGGTCATAGGCGAGGTTCCAGTCGTCGGCCTGTCCAGGCGGGGACAGGAGCGCAATGACAAGCAACAGACAGCGATTCATGGATAGAGCCGCAATAGTTGAGCGTTTCGATTATGCGCGGCAAACGACAGGGGCGCCAAGGGGTACAGGTCCGATCCTGGATCGAGTGAATTCCCACCAGAGACAGCGTCGTTTCTAAGTGTTTGCAGAATGTTTACCTAGATATCTCGGCAAGGGCGGGGCGTATCGTTTTTCTGCCTGCAGTAGCCAAGTGAACACGACGTCTGCAGCAGGTAACTCCATAACCCACAAAGAAAGACACTTATGAAATCTATTGCATGGATAACGCTGGTGGCGATGACCGCCCTGGCTCAAGTCGCACACGCACAGACGCCAATGCCAATACCTTGTCCAGAAGGTACTTACGAAACGCCTGCAGGCCATTGTCAGCCGGAATGGGAGTTCGACTGATCGTAAATGGCTTGAAAGGTCACGAGCGGCGTAGTCCGCTCGGGCGATGAACGCTGGAAAGGAGGGGCAGACCCTGATCCGATGTTCGGGGTCTACAACGCCCCACCTTTCCAGTCCCGGCATTCAGCCAAGCGAAGCCATCAGCGCTGCGGGTTGAGCGTCAGGTGCACGTGGCGGTTGACGTCTTTGTACAGCAGGTAGCTGAACTTGCCTGGGCCGCCGGCGTAGCAAGCCTGCGGGCAGAAGGCACGCAGCCACATGAAGTCGCCGGCTTCGACTTCCACCCAATCCTGGTTCAGGCGATACACTGCCTTGCCCTCGAGCACGTACAGGCCATGTTCCATGACATGAGTCTCGGCGAATGGAATCACGCCGCCGGGCTGGAAGGTGACGATGTTGACGTGCATGTCATGGCGCATGTCGGCCATGTCGACGAAGCGGGTGGTGACCCAGCGGCCTTCGGTGCCCGGCATCTCGATGACCGTGGCATTGTCGCGGTGGGTGACGAAGGACTCCGGTGCGGCCAGGCCCTCGACTTTCTGGTAGTGCTTGCGCAGCCAGTGGAAGGTGACGTTGGACTTGCTGTTGTTGCGCAGGCTCCACTCGGCGCCTGGCGCCAGGAAGGCGTAGCCACCGGGTACCAGGGTGTGATGCTTGCCTTCGACGGTGATGTCCAGTTCGCCTTCGACGATGAACACCACGGCTTCGGCGTTCGGGTCCAGCTCAGGGCGTTCGCTACCACCTTCCGGGGCTACTTCGACGATGTATTGCGAGAACGTCTCGGCGAAGCCAGTCAGCGGGCGGGCGATGACCCACATCCGCATCTTGTCCCAGAACGGCAAGTGGCTGGTGACGATGTCACGCATCACGCCCTTGGGGATGACGGCATAGGCCTCGGTGAACATGGCACGGTCAGTCAGCAGCTCGGTTTGAGCCGGGTGCCCACCGTGGGGGGCGAAGTACGAATGGTTCGACATGGACGATCTCGACTTGTTGTTCTCTCCCCATGCCTGGTACCACACCGGCCGGTGCGCGCAGGGGATGTACGGACAGCATAAGAGCCTGTCCGCAGCATCCACAAATTAAATGTTGAAATACCCAGTATCCATTTACTGAATGCTGACCTGTTGCCCAGCATGTGTCTCTGCCAGGCGATCGCCCTGGCCGAACAGCTTGTGGCGCAAGGTGCCGTCGCGGTACGCGCTTGGATAGCGGCCGCGCCGCTGCAATTCAGGCACCAGCAGATCGACGACCTGGGTCAGGTCGTCTGGTTGCACGGCATAGGTCAGGTTGAAGCCGTCGATGCCGGTCTGGTCGATCCACTGCTCGAGCTGGTCGGCGATGTCGCTCGGCGACCCAACCAGTACCGGTCCGCGGCCCCCCAGGCCGATGAACTCTGCAGCCTCGCGGACCGTCCAGCGGCGGTTCGGGTCTGCTGCGGTGAATGCTGCGAGGGCAGCACGGCCTGCGTCGTTTTCCACATAATCGATGGGCGCGTCCGGTTCCAGTCCGGCGAAGTCGATGCCGGTCCAGCCCGAGAGCAGCGCCAGGGCGGCGTCGAGGTCGACGTAGCGACGGTACTCGGCGAAACGAGCCTGGGCCTCCTCGTGCGTGGGGGCCACGATCAGCAGCGCCTGGGCGTAGATCAGTACCTCGTCGCGGCCCCGCCCGACCGCCTCGCTGGCCTGGCGGATGCCATCGGCGTAGCGGCGCAGCACCGTCGGGGTCGGCCCGCTGATGAACACGCACTCGGCGTTCCTGGCGGCGAACTGCTGGCCCCGCGCCGAGGCGCCTGCCTGGAAGAGGACCGGCGTGCGTTGCGGTGAGGGCTGGCACAGGTGCATGCCCGGTACCTGGAAGTGTTCGCCAACGTGGCCGATCGGGTGAACCCGCGTGGGCTCGATATAGCGGCCGGTTTCGCGCTCGAGCAGCACCGCGTCATCTTCCCAGCTTTTTTCCCAGAGTTTGTACAGCACCTCCAGGTATTCCTCGGCCAGGTCGTAGCGCTGATCGTGACCCAGCTGGCGTGGCAGGCCAAGGTTGCGTGCGGCGCTGTCGAGGTAACCGGTGACGATGTTCCAGCCGACCCGACCGTTGCTCAGGTGGTCGAGCGTGGACATGCGCCGGGCGAAGGGGTAGGGGTGTTCGTAGGTGAGCGAGAAGGTGATGCCGAAACCCAGGTGCTCGGTCACCCCGGCCATTGCCGGCACCAGCAGCAGCGGGTCGTTGACCGGCACTTGCACGCCGCCGCGCAAGGCCGCCTCGGGCCCACCCTGGTAGACGTCGTAGATACCCAGTACGTCGGCGATGAACAGGGCATCGAACAGCCCGCGTTCGAGCAGGCGGGCGAGGTCGGTCCAGTAGTCCAGGCGGTTGAAGGCCACGCTGGTGTTGCGCGGATGGCGCCACAGGCCAGGGGACTGGTGGCTGGCGGCATTCATGCTGAAGGCGTTGAAGCGGATCGGACGGGGCATTGCCGGCAAACTCCTGTCAGGGCAGTACGGAAGCGGGATAGACCGCGTCGGCCACTTGCAGCTTGTGTGGGATCAGGCCCAGGCCCTGGAAGGTGTCGGCGAGCTTCTGTTGCTCGGCGACGATCTGCGGGGTAATGGCCACGGCATTGTAGTTACGCCGTTCGCTGGCGATTTCCAGCACGTCGGCCTTGATCCCCAGTTGTGGTGCCAGCAGTGCGGCGACTTCGGCAGGCTTGGCGTTGGCCCACTGGCTAACCTTGGCCAGTTCGCCGAAGAAGGTCTTGAGCAGGTCGCGGTTGTGGTCGGCGAAGTCGGCGGTGGACAGATAGAAGGTACGGTTGTTGGAGAGCCCGCTACCATCGCGCAGGTTTTTCAGCCCAGGCTGGCTCTCGGCAGCCGCCAGGAACGGATCCCACAAGGTCACGGCCTGGACGCTGCCCGATTGCAGGGCGGCCACGGCGTCGGCAGCATTGTTGACGTAGGCCGGGGTGATGTCCTGGTAGCTCAGGCCAGCTTGCTCCAACGCAACGGCCAGCAGGTACTGGGCGTTCCAGCCACGGCCGGTGGCCACGCGCTTGCCTTTGAGGTCTTGCACGCCGGTAAGGTGGTCTTGCTCGCGCACCACCAGGCCGATACCGCGTGGGTAGGGCTGCTCGGCGGCCAGGTAGACCACGGGTTTGCCTGCAGCCTGGGCGAACACCGAGGGGGCGTCGGCGGCGTGGCCAAGGTCGATGGCGCCGGTGCTCAGTGCTTCGAGCAGCTGCGGGCCGGCGGCGAACTCGTGCCAGCTTACCTTCACGCCCTGTGGCGCCAGGGCTTTTTCCAAGGCACCACTGCCTTTGAGGATGTTGATGCTGTTGAACTTCTGGTAGCCGATGCGCAGGGTCTTGCCGTCATCGGCAAGCGCACTGGACCAAGGCAACAGGGCGCTGGCGACACCGGCCAGCAGGCCGCCTACCAACAGGCGGCGCAGGGGAGAGAAGACGCGGGCGGGCATGAACGACGCTCCTTGAGCGAGAATGAAAGAGAGCCTCAGCCTAAGCAGGTGGCGTTGGGCTTTCAATTTTTTAATTCCATTTGGTTAGAATGTTTTGTTCTTTTTATATCTTTTTGTGTTTTATCGCGGTGTCGCGTGGGGAGCGTGCTGGCAACGCCCGGTTGCCGGGCCGGTCACGACATTTTTTTCACATCCGCTTGCTAGGATCCTTGCGCCAATCAAGGAGCCACTACATGCCCATCCTGCGCCGGCGCGGCGTTCGCGTCGCCCTGACCACCACCACAGGCCTGCTTGCCGCCACCTTGGGCTTCTTCGCCTGGCAAACCTTCTATCCGGTGCAGGCCTCCGATGGCTGGGCAGTCGAGGTACTGCACAGCAAGGTCGACAAGGCGGCGTCCTTGTTGCCCCAGGCCGACGGCAGCCTGATCGTCAGCCGTGAGCTGGATGATGGTCGCGGCAGCATCCTCAAGATCACCCCGCAAGGCGATCGAGTGGTGTTGGTGGCCAACCTGTCCAAGCCCGACGGCATGGTGGCAGCGCAGGGGGGATGGGTATTCAGCCAGGAAGGCGGGCACGCGCCGGTGAGCCTGTCACGTAACGGCCAGGTGACTCGCTTGTTCGATGGCGAAAGCGTGCAGGGCTTGTGGAACGAAGCCGATCATTTGTTCGCCATCGAAGACCGCAAGGGCAATGGCCGTCTGCTGCGCTACGACTGGCAGAGCGGCCAGCTCGACGTGCTGCGCTCGGGCCTGAGTGAAACCGAAGGCCTGACGCGCTGCGGTGATGGTCGGTTGCTGTACACCGAGAAAGCCGCGGGCGTCGTCCGCGCGCTGTCCGATGATGGCCAGGACCCGGTGGTGGTCAGTGGCTTGCGCAACCCTACCTTTTTGCTCTGTGACCAGCGAGGCCTGTGGATCAGCGAGGACAATACCCACCGTTCACGCCTGGTGCGGGTCGACGCCGATGGCAGCCAGCACACGGTGCTGACGTTCCTCAAGGCCCCGCAGTCCATCGTGCCCGATGGCAAGGGGGGGTACCTGCTGGCCGAGGGTGGTCGCAACCGAGTGTTGCAGCTGACGCCACCGGCAGAAAAAGTCACGGCCCAGCGCTGAGGTTCAGCCGGCGACCATCAGCAACGACTGCGGCACGGCGCTCTGCGGGTGCTGCGGTTCCTGTAGGCTAAGCAAGCCGAAGCCGGCCATGTCCAGCGCGTTCAGCCAACTGGCCAGGGTACGGAAGTACCACGGCATCGGCTGCCAATCGCCGCTGAAACCGGCAAACGATTCCTCGCGCCAGCCATCCTGGTAGTCCCCGTTCGCCACGCTCCAGGGATGCAAGGTCTGGATCAGCAGCGCCCCGCCTGGCGCCAGCAGCGCTTTCATCGCGGCCAGCAATGGGATGATGTCCTGATGCAGGAGGGCGAAGTTGGCGCAGATCAGGTCATATCCACTGCCGACATCCACTCCGTCGTTGGCCAGTTGCGCGTAGCTGGCCTGATGCACACGCGGCGAGCCCGCTGCCTGGGCAGCGGCGACCAGTGCGGCATCGCCATCTACGCCAGTGGCGTCGATACCGCGGTCTGCCAATGCCCGCAGCAACCATCCTTCGCCACAGCCCAGGTCAAGCACCCGCTCGGGCTGGCGGCCAAGGATCGCCAGGAGGATGGCTTGATCGGTAACCTGCCGACGGCTTTCGATGGCGCCGCCGCGCACGGTGTCGATCCAGGCCCGGGCATTGTGTTGCCAGCTTTGCAGCAAGGCGTTTTCAGGGTCGCGCATCGTATGCTCCCGGGCAGTGGCTGGCCTCTAGCATAGGCACTCAAGGGTTGCTGGGCTTGCCGTTGGGTCAGCTTGGCAGGCGCCGGGAGCGGGTCGGTAGCAGCCCCAGCACCAGCATGCAGCCTATCAGGATCACCACGCCTCCGGCAGCTTGCAGCAGGCTCAGCGCTTCGTCGAGGAACAGTGCGCCGATCAGCACGGCGACCAGCGTGACCACGAACTCCACGCTGATGGTGCGGGTCGCGCCGATGCGGGCCACCAGTCCGAAGTACAGCACATAGGTGGTCGCGCTCATCACGCTGCCGCTGAGCAGCAGGTATAGCCAGTCACTGGCCTGTGGCATGGCAGGTACCGGTACCAGCACGAGCAGTGGCAAGGTCAGCACGCCGCCGGCCAGGAACGCCCCGCCGGTCACGGTCCAAGGGTCCTGCCCACGCAGGTGGAGGCTGGCATAGTTACTGCCGAAGGCTGCGCACAGGCAACCGAACAGCGAGGCGATGCAGCCGTGGATGAACGTCTCGGTGACCGGTTGGGCCGGGAAACCCACCAGCATGACGATGCCGAGCACGCCCAGAAGCAGCCCGAACAATCCTCGCACGGTGATCTTCTCCAACCCCCAGAGGCGACCGATGATCATCGAAAAAAGCGGGATGGTGGCCACCAGGATGGCCGACATGGCGGTGCCGATGCGCGGGGTGGCATAGGACAGGCCGACCAACTGCCCGGCCACGGTCGTGGCACCCACTACCAGCAAGGGTTTGAGCAGCGGTCGCAGGCGCAGGCTGCGGCCGACCAGGGCGGCCAGCAACGCCAAGGTGCCGCCAGCGACGAATGCCCTGAAGGTGACGGCCCCCACCCAGCCGAAGGCATGCACCACTTTCAACACCACCAGGAAGGAAAAGCCCCAGGCAATGGCCAGGAACAGGTAGGCGGCAATGTCGCGCGGTTGCATACGGCAGGGTCCATCCAGGGCAGGTGACGCAGGCTAGCGGTTGCCGGGGGGAGATTTCAAGCGCTCTGGGATGGCTATCGATCGCGCTGGGCGCGGACCTTTGGCGCGCTGGCCAGAGAGGCTCGCTGCTTTTCGGGGAGCGGCATACCCGGTGTGGGCCAACAGCGCGATGGATATTGGCCCGGCAGTCCTTTCGTGCACCTCGTCAGGCAGGTGCGAATCAAACTGGGGATCGGGCCGGATTGCGGCGTCGTAGCTGAACACAGACTTTCCTGTGTGATGACATGAGGTGAAGGATCATGACCAACAGCCACGATGACAAACATGGCAAGCAGGGCGGTACCGCCCAGAACAACCCCGGCAACTTCGCCAACGACCGCGAGAAAGCCTCCGAAGCCGGTCACAAGGGCGGACAAGCTTCGGGTGGCAATTTTGCCAATGACCGAGAACGGGCCTCCGAGGCCGGACACAAAGGTGGACAGATGTCCGGCGGCAGCTTCGAGAAGGATTCTGAAAAAGCATCCGAGGCCGGACACAAAGGTGGCAAGTCCTCCGGTGGCAACTTCGCCAACGATCACGAACGCGCCTCCGAGGCCGGCCGCATGGGTGGCCAGCACAGCCACGGCGGTGGTCGCAAAAGCGAAGACAGCGAGCGCTGAGTACGCCTGAACCAGGCCGGGGCGGCTATGCCCCGGCTTCCAGAATCCTCCTGTGAAGAGACCGAACATGGCCAGGAATCCGTTTCTGATCAGCTACATCTGTGACAACCAGGCTGGACATTGCCATATGGAGAGTGAAGACCACGCGCTGAGCATGGAGCAGGCCCGCAGCTACCTGCAGGGGTTGTACCGAGGCGAGGCTTGTTCGTTCCGTGACGTGCAGGTTCAGCGGATGCATTCGGCAAACCTGGGGCAGACCTCTACGCCGGGCGATCCGATTGAATTTTTTCCTCATGGCTCTGCTCCATTAGGCGAGTGCTGACTGAGGAGTCACTAATGGCTGGAACCAACCTGTACGTAATTGAATACGAGCTTCACGGGGAGTACCGAACGTTTATCCTGCGTACCGAGCGGATGGACAACGCCGAAGCCTGGCATTGGGCCAGTTGCGATGCTGGCGTAGGCATCATTCCGCGCTTTGGGCAACACAAGATCAAGAAGGTCAGTCGGCCCATGGCCGAACGCTACGGATTGTCCAATGTGCGCTGGCATCGGTCGGGGCAAGGCCCTGAGTTCGTGCCGTTGCCCGTGGACCCTAAGAAGTTCTCGGAATCGCTGTAACTGGCAGCTGCGGGAGTGGCGAAAGGTGACGCCGCTCCTGTGCCAAGGCCGATCGCCGAGGAGCCCGTACCGTGCCACGTATCATTACGCCCGCAACCCCCGACCATGAAATCAGCGAGCTGACCGAAAGCAACAGCAAAGTATTCGGCTCGCCCAAGGACCGTCTGGATTTCTACCGGCGTGAGATCCAGTACGAAACCAGCATCCTCGCCAACCGCACCGATGCTTATCTGGCTGCCCAGGCGTTCCTGGTGATCGCCTTCTGCTCCTCGATGGCCAACCTCAACCCGGACTGGGGTAAGGCTTTCACCTTGGTGGTGCCGCCGTTTCTGGCCCTGCTCGGTGCATTCAGCTCCTTGAACGCCTGGCCCGGGATTCATGCCGCCTACAAGATCATCGAACACTGGCAGTTCAAGCAGAGCCAGTTGCTGCGCAGCGAGCCGATGATGGGCATAGCGTACGACGAATCCCCCCTGTTCAGCGACACCGAAACCTCACAGCGTGGCTATCGCAAAGCGTTGCTATTTTCCTTGCGCACGCCGTGGGTGTTTCTGGTGTGCTGGATATTTCTGGGTGTCTATGCGCTGTTCGTGCAGTTGGCGTGATGTTTCTGCAGGGGCGCCAATGATGGCGTCAGCCCTCCCAGCCGCCGCCCAGCGTCTTGTACAAGGTCACCCGGTTGACCTGCTCGGCCAGTTCCAGGCTGATCAGCGACTGCTGCGCCGAGTACAGTGAGCGCTGCGCGTCCAGTACTTCCAGGAAGCTTTCCGAGCCTTGCTTGTAGAGCGTTGACGACAGCTCAAAGGCCTTGTCCGTCGCTTCGGTGAGGTTACGCTGGGCGTCGAGCCGCTCGCTGATATGGGCCCGCACCGACAACGCATCGGCCACCTCGCTGAAGGCGGTCTGCAAGGTCTTTTCGTAGGTCGCCACCTCGATCTCGCGGGTCACCTTGGCGGCATCGAGGCTGGCGCGGTTGCTGCCGGCATTGAAGATCGGCAGGTTGATCGATGGGGCGAAGCTCCAGGCCTTGCTGCCCCCCTTGAACAGCCCGGACAACTCGCCGCTGGCGCTGCCGCCGGTGGCGGTCAGGGTCACGCTGGGGAAGAACGCCGCGCGTGCGGCGCCAATGTCGGCGTTCGCCGCCTTGAGCGTATGCTCTGCGGCCAGCACATCCGGGCGTCGCTGCAGCAGTGACGACGGCAGACCCGCCGGCACGCCGACCAGCACCGCAGTGTCGAGCTTGCCGGTATCGGGCAGCAGCCGGTCCTCCAGGCGCTGCCCGACCAGCAGTTCCAGGGCGTTGCGGTCCTGCTCGACCTGGCTCGCATAGTTGGCGGCATCGGCCCGGGCCGACTCCACCGTGCTGCGCGCTTGCGCCAGGCTCAGCCCGGAGTCACCGCCCAGGGCGTGGCTTTGCTGCACCAGCGCGTAGGTTTTCTGCTGGCTGGCATAGGTGTCGTTGGCCAGGGCCAGCAATTGCTGGTCGGCGGCCAAGGTCATCCACGCCGTGGCCACTTCGGCCACCAGGCTCAACTGGGTGCTGCGACGGGTCTGTTCCAGCGCCAGGTAGTCTTGCAGGGCGGCATCCTTGAGGTTGTCCAGGCGGCCGAACAGGTCCAGCTCGTAGCTGCTCACACCAAGGCCGACGCTGTACTGGCTGCTGACCCCGGAACTGCTGCTCGACACCGAGCGCTGGCGGCTGCCGTCAGCGCTGGCCGACACCGCAGGGAACAGCTCGGCGCGCTGGATGCGGTACTGCGCCCGCTGATACTCGACGTTCAGCGCCGCTACCCGCAGGTCGCGGTTGTTCGCCAGGGCCAGCGCCACCGTATCGCGCAGGCGGGCGTCGACGAACAGCGACTGCCAGGCGATATCGGCGCTCTGCTGGCCGCTGCTGGCGTATGCCGGCCATTGCTCGGCCACCGGCGCCGCCGGTTGCTGGTAGTCCGGCGCCAGGTTGACGCAACCGGTCAGCGCCAGGGCGCACAACAAATACAGAGGGGACAGGCGCATCAGGCTTCTCCGCTAGCAGGAGTCGGTGCTTGGGCGTTAACGCGGCGTGCAGCCAGGCGTTGCACCAGCACATAGAACAAAGGAATGAAGAACAGGCCGAGCACCGTGGCGGCGAGCATGCCGCCCAGTACCCCGGTACCGATCGCCTGGCGCCCGCCGGCACCGGCACCGCTGCTCAATGCCAGCGGCAGCACGCCGAGGATGAACGCCAGCGATGTCATCAGCACCGGCCGCAGGCGGATCCGCACGGCCTCCAGGGTTGCCTCCAGCAGGCCTTGGCCCCGCTCGTAGCCTTCCTTGGCGAATTCGACGATGAGGATGGCGTTTTTCGCCGCCAGGCCCACGGTGGTCAACAGGCCGACCTGGAAGTACACGTCATTCGACAGCCCGCGCAGGCCGGTCAGCAGCAGGGCGCCGAGGATACCCACCGGCACCACCAGCATCACCGCGAACGGCACCGACCAGCTTTCGTACAATGCCGCCAGGCAAAGGAACACGAACAACATCGAAATGGCGTACAGCAACGGGGCCTGGTTGCCTGCTAGGCGTTCCTGGTAGGACTGCCCGGTCCAGGCATAGCCGATGCCTTCGGGCAACTGCGCCATGATCTCCTCGACGCCAGCCATCGCATCGCCCGAACTCACCCCCGAGGCAGGTTCGCCAACCAGTTCGTAGGAGCCGAAACCGTTGAAGCGTTCGAGCAGCGGCGAAGCGGTGGTCCAGTGGGTGCTGGTGAATACCGACAGCGGCACCATCGCGTCGCTGTCGTTGCGCACGTACCAGTCGCCGATGTCCTCGGCCTGCATGCGCTTGCTGGCCTCACCTTGCAGGTAGACCTTCTTCACCCGCCCGGCATCGAGGAAGTCGTTGACGTAGCTACCGCCCATCACCGTGCTCAGGGTGTCGTTGATATCGCTGGCGGCCACGCCCATGGCACCGGCCTTGCGGTCGTCGATGTCGATGTTCAGTTGCGGCGTGTCTTCCAGGCCTTGGGCGCGCACGTTGGCCAGGCGCGGGTCCTTGGCGGCCAGCGCGATGAACTGGTCGCGTGCCTTGAGCAACTGCGCATGGCCCAGGCCGCCGAGGTCTTGCAGTTGCACGTCAAAGCCAGAACTCTGGCCCAGACCCTGGATGGCGGGAGGCGCGATCACGAACACGTTGGCATCGAGGATCTTCGACAATGCCATGTTGGCCCTGCGCGCCACGGCGGCGGCGCTGTGCTCCTCGCCCTGGCGCTCGTCCCAGTCCTTGAGCTTGATGAAACCACGCCCGGCATTCTGCGCGTTACCGCCATTGCCCAGGCCGCGTACGCTCAGCAGCGATGCCACCTCCGGCTGTTGCAACATGTATTGCTGGACCTCGCGGATCACTGTCTGCAGGCGTTCGTCGGTGCTGCCTACCGGCAGGGTGATCTGCATCATCAGCATGCCCTGGTCTTCCTCGGGCAGGAACGCGGTCGGCAGTTTGTGGAACATCAGCGCCACGCCGCCGAGCACCAGCGCGTACACCAGCAGGCTGCGCAGGGGTTTGGCCAAGACGCCGCCGACAGCGCGCTGGTAGCGTTGCGCGGTGCGCTCGAAGTTGCGGTTGAACCAACCGAAGAATCCGCGACGAGGCTCGCCATGGGTGGCACCGGGCTTGAGCAGGGTGGCGCACAGCGCTGGCGTCAAGGTCATGGCCACCAGTACCGACAGGGTCATGGCCGCCACCAGCGTCACCGAGAACTGCCGGTAGATCACCCCGGTGGAGCCGCCGAAGAAGGCCATCGGCACGAACACCGCCGACAGCACCACGGCAATGCCGACCAGCGCGCCGCTGATTTCGCCCATCGATTGGCGTGTCGCCTCACGCGGCGGCAGCCCTTTTTCGGCGATGATCCGCTCGACGTTTTCCACCACCACGATGGCATCGTCGACCAGCAGGCCGATGGCCAGCACCATGCCGAACATGGTCAGGGTATTGATCGAGTAACCCAGCAATGCCAGCACGCCGAAGGTGCCCAGCAATACCACCGGCACGGCGATGGCCGGGATCAGCGTGGCGCGCAGGTTCTGCATGAACAGGCACATGATCAACACCACCAGGACGATGGCCTCGAACAGTGTCTTGACCACTTCCTCGATGGAAATCTTCACGAAGGGCGCGGTGTTGTAGGCAACCTCGGTGCGCAATTGCAGGTTGCTGGGGAAAAACCGCTCCAGTTCGGCAAGCTTGGCCTGTACCGCTTCCGATACATCCAGGGCATTGGCGCCGGTGGCCAGGCTCACTGCCATGCCCCCGGAAGGCTGGCCATTGTGCTCGGCGACCACATCGTAGCTTTCGCTGCCCAGTTCCACCTGCGCTACGTCAGCCAGGGTCACCACAGCGCCATTGCTGGAATGCTTGAGCACCACGTCGCGGAATTGCGCCGCAGTCTGCAGCTTGCTGCGCGCGCTGATGGTGGCGTTGAGTTGCTGGCCGGTGCGGGCGGGCAGGGCGCCGAGTTGGCCGGCGGAGGTGTCGACGTTCTGCGCCTGGAGGGCACTGGTGACGTCGGACGGCATCAGCGAGTACTGTTTGAGCTTGTCCGGGTCGAGCCAGATGCGCATGGCATAGCTCGAACCCAGGGTGGTCACCTGGCCCACGCCGTTGACCCGGCTGATCTGGTCGTAAAGGGTGCTGGAGATGAAATCGCTGATGTCGGTGGCGCTGACGTTGGGGTTGTCCGAAACCAGCGAGACGATGATCAGGAAGTCACTGGCCGAGTTACGGATCTTGATCCCTTGCTGCTGCACGGTGTCGGGGAGCCGCGCCTTGGCCTGCTCGAGCTTGGTCTGCACCAGCATCTGCGCAGTGTTGATGTCGGTCCCGGCCTCGAAGGTCAGGGTGATGGTGGCGCTGCCCGCCGAGCTGCTGCTCGACGACATGTAGGTCAGCCCATCCAGGCCGGTCATCTGCTGCTCGATGACCTGGGTCACCGAGTCTTCCATGGTCTTGGCAGAGGCACCGGTGTAGGTGGCGCTCAGGGTGATTTGCGGCGGCGCGATATTGGGGTACTGGGCCAGCGGCAAGGTGGAGATCGCCAGGCCACCGCCGAGCATCACCAGGATCGCGAGGACCCAGGCGAAGATCGGTCGGTCGATGAAGAAGCGTGCCATGGGAGCGCCCTCAGTGGCTGTCGTTGGTTGCGGTCAGGCTGGCATCGCGCACCTGGACCGGTTGGCCGACCTGCACTTTCTGCAGGCCCTGGACGATCACCTGGTCGCCTTCGGCGAGCCCTTGGCTGACCCACCAGCGGTTGCCCACGGCGCGGTCGAGGGTCAGTTCGCGCTGCTGCACCTTGCCGTCGACCACCACCAGCGCGGTGGCGCCGCCGCGCTCGTCGCGGGCCACGGCCTGTTGCGGCACCAGGATCGCGTTCTGCTGCACGCCCTCCTGCAAGGTGGCCTTGAGGTACATGCCCGGCAACAGCAGGCCCTCGGGGTTGGGGACCAGGGCGCGCAAGGTCACGCTGCCGGTGCTCTCGTCCACGCTCACGCCGTTGAAGGTCAGGGTGCCCTCGTGCTCGTAGGTGCTGCCGTCTTCCAGTTGCAGGGTGATGCGTGCGGCATCCTTCTGCTCGGCCGGTGCGAGCTTGCCTTCGGCCAGCTCGCGCTTGAGGCGCAGCAGGGTGGCGCTGGGCTGGGTGAAGTCGACGTAGATCGGGTCGAGCTGCTGCACCGTGGTCAGGGCGGTGGTCTGCTCGGCCGTTACCAGGGCGCCGGGGGTGACCGACGAGGTGGCGGTACGGCCCTCGATCGGGGCGTTGATGCGGGTGTAGTCGAGGTTGATCTTGGCCGTGCGCTGGCTGGCCTGGGCCGATTGCAGACTGGCGCGTGCTTCGAGCAGGGCGGCCTGGGCGCTTTCGTTGTCTTCGGCGCTGATGGCGTCGAGCTTGACCAATTGGGCGTCGCGCTTGGCCTTGAGCTCGGCAGCCTTCAGTGTGGCGCGTGCCGAATTGACCGAGGCGTCAGCTTGGGCCAGGGTGGCCTCAAACGGCTTCGGATCGATCTGGTACAGGGCCTGGCCGGCCTTGACCGTGTCACCTTCGGTGAACAGCCGCTTCTGGATGATGCCGCCCACCTGCGGACGGATCTCGGCGATCAGGTGCGCATTGGCCCGGCCGGGCAAGGTGGTGCTCAGGGCCAGCGGTTCACTGCTCACGTCGAGCACGGCCACTTCCTGTACGGCGGCGGGGGGTGGCTGATTGTCCTCGCGGCAACCTGCCATGGCGAGTAGGCCGGCGCCCAGCAGAAAGGCGCGCGCCAGGGGCGAGCGGGTAATGAACAGGGTCTGGAACAGTGTGGGCATCCGAGGGCTCCGAGCCAGGAAATTTGACTGGTGCCAGGGTGCTCGGCAATTGTGCAGGCAATGTGCAGAAAGCATGGAGATTGGCCAATGCGCCTTGCGGGCAGGGGAGTGGCGCGCTTCAATGTCGGCAATTACGCAGCGCGGCGTCACCATGAGAATCAACCTTTCCAGCAAGTTTTTCCTCGCCATGCTCGCGGTGTGCACCTTCGCCGTGCTGGGCATGGTCTTCGCCGCCTATCTGAGCTTGAAGTACGGCTTTCTCGGCTATCTCAACCAGCAGGCCGAGGAGCGCATGGACCGCATCGTCCCGCGGGTCGAACAGGCCTATGCCGAGCACGGTAGCTGGGACTTCATCCGCCAGGACAAGGACCAATGGTTCGAACTGCTGCGCCCAGAGGATGCCACCCCGGACAAGACCTTCGACCCCCGGCTGCTGACTGTGTCCGACCTGACCGGCGCGTTCGTGCGCTTTGCCCTGCTCGACGCCGAGCGGCGGCCGATCATCGGCTACCAGGCGCCCGAAGCGGAGATGACCCTGCGCCCGATTCATCACCAGGACCAGGTGGTCGGCTGGATGGCGCTGGCGCCGTTGCAGTCGGTGGCCAGCGTCGGCGACCGGCGCTTCCAGCTCAATCAACTGCGCTCGAGCCTGCTCATCGGCCTGGCCTGCCTGCTGGGCACGGCGGTGATTGCATGGTGGCTCAGCCGGGCGTTGTTGCGACCGATTCGTGAAGTGGCCAGTGCCACCCACCGCCTGGCTGCCGGGGACTACGCCATTCATCTGCCGGTGCGCTCGGCGGACGAGGCCGGGCAACTGGCGGGTGACTTCAATCGCATGGCGGCGACGTTGGCCAGCAACGAACGTATGCGCCGCGACTTCATGGCCGATATTTCCCACGAGCTGCGCACCCCGCTGGCGGTGATGCGCGCCGAGCTCGAGGCCATGGAAGACGGTATCCGCCCGCTCGATGGCCAGGCCTTGCGCTCGTTGCAGGGCGAGGTGGGGGCTCTGAGCAAGCTGGTCGACGACCTGTTCGACCTGTCGCTGGCCGAAGTCGGTGGGCCCACCTACCGGCGTGAACGCATCGACTTGTGCGTGCTGTTGCCGGTGGTCGCCGAGGCGTTCGCCGCCAGCTTCGCCGAACGCGGCCTGCAGTTGCACCTGGAGTTGCCTGGGGAGCCCTTGTGGGTGCTGGGTGACGAGTCGCGGTTGAACCAACTGCTGCACAATCTGCTGGAAAACAGCCGACGCTACACTGACCGGGGCGGGCAGACGATATTGCGCGCGTTGCAGGTCGGCGATGAGATCCTGGTGCAGTGCGAAGACAGCGCGCCGGGCGTCGATGCCGAGTCGCTGGCGCGCTTGTTCGAGCGCTTCTATCGCGCCGAACGCTCGCGCAACCGGGCCAGCGGCGGCACCGGCCTGGGTCTGGCCATTTGCCGAGGCATCGCCGAGGTGCACGGCGGCAAGCTCACTGCCCAACCTTCGGCCCTGGGCGGCCTGTTGCTGGCCCTGGCACTTCCCGTTGCAGGAGATGATGAATGACCCAGGCGCAGATTCTCCTGGTCGAGGACGAACCCAAGCTGGCAGCGCTGGTAGGCGATTACCTGCGCGCAGGTGGCTACCAGGTCGAACATCTGGCCGATGGCCTGGCGGTGATCCCGGCGATCCGCCAGCAGCACTACGACCTGATGTTGCTCGACCTGATGCTACCGGGCCGCGATGGCCTGGATATCTGCCGGGAGCTGCGTGGCTTCAGCCATATGCCGGTGATCATGATGACCGCCCGGGTCGACGAGATCGACCGGCTGCTGGGGCTGGAACTGGGCGCCGACGACTATATCTGCAAACCCTTCTCGCCCCGCGAACTGGTGGCGCGGGTCAAGGCAGTGTTGCGCCGCAGCGGCGCGCAGGCACCGACCCTCGGGCTGGAGCTGGATGCGCGCACGTTCCATGCCCGCTACCAAGGCGTGGCGCTGGACCTGACGCCGGTGGAATTTCGCATGTTGGCGGCGCTGGCGGCCCGCCCGGGGCAGGTGCTCTCGCGCGATCAGCTGATGAACCATATCTACCAGGACCACCGCGTGGTGGCCGACCGTACGGTCGACAGCCATGTGAAGAACCTGCGGCGCAAGCTGACGGCGATCGCGCCTGGGCAGGATCCGCTGCGCTCGGTGTATGGGGTGGGTTACAGCTTGGAGTTCGAGTGAGTTGGATCCAATCACCGAAAAGATGGAACCCCGACCGCTTCCGGCTTGCCAACCGCGATAGATGTCCCACACCGATTGGCAACCAAGGAGAGGCCAATGTCCCCTGCACCAGGCAAATCCGTGCAAACCCTTTACTTTGGCGATGACGGCGCTACCCCGAACAGCGCATTGCCGGTCCTGCTGTACCCCTCGCGGCTGGGTGCGACGCAAGATAAAGCCGCCGAATTCGAGGCCCTGTGTGCCGAGCACCGCTGGAGTGCTTTGTGGCGCGGCGGCATCTTCGACTACCACCACTTCCACCCCAACGCCCACGAGGCCCTCGGGGTCGCCAGCGGCCATGCCCGGGTCACCCTGGGCGGCCAGTCGGGGCAGACACTGACCATTCGCGCAGGCGACGTGCTGGTGCTGCCGGCCGGCACTGGCCATCGCTGCATCGAGCACAGCGACGATTTTCTCGTCGTCGGTGCCTACCCGCGAGGGCAGGAGAACTATGAGATCCAGCGGCCCGCTTCGGGCTCCCACGCCCGCACGTTGATGCGCATCGCCCAGGTGCCGCTGCCCGAGGAAGACCCCCTGGCAGGTGGAAAGGGACCGCTGATGGCGCAGTGGAGCAGGCGACGCGCCTGATGGCGTGACAGCCGTGGGCAAAAAGATGGAACTGCGGCGCTGCTGCGCTTGCCAACTTCCTCGTGAGTTCCGCATTTGTCCGCAAACGAGGAGGAGTCAATGCCTGACGCACAAGGCAAGGTTCGTTATGCAGTAGTGGCCGGGGGGGCGATTTCCCAAGGTGCGTTCATGCCAGGTGTCGGCCAGACCGACAATTCGGTGATGACGGCCCTGGTTACCGGTGACCCGGTAAAGGCGCGGGTGCTGGCGGGCCACTATGGCCTGTTGGCCTACGCCTACGACGAATACCCGGCGCTGCTCGCCTCGGGTGAAATCGACGCGGTGTATGTCGCCACGCCCAACTTCCGCCATCGCGAATTCGTGGTGCCGGCGCTGGAGGCGGGCATCCATGTGCTGCTGGAAAAACCCATGGCCACCACCGAAGCCGATTGCCTGGCCATGATCGAGGCCGCCAAGCGCTCGGGCGCCAAGCTGATGGTCGCCTACCGCTTGCACTGCGAACCCGGCACGCTGGACATGATCGGACGGGTGCATGCGGGCAACTTCGGCGAGCCACGGTTGTTCACCTCGACCTTCACCCAGACCGTCAAGGCCAGCAATCATCGTACTCAGAACGGCTTCGCCGCCGGCCCGGTGCCGGACATGGGGCCGTACCCGCTGAACATGGTGCGCCAACTGTTCAATGCCGAACCGATCGAGGTGTCCGCGCTCGGCGTCCGTAGCCCAGGCAGCCAAATGAACACCTGGGACACTGTCACGGTGAGCCTGCGCTTCCCGGACGAACGCCTGGCGCAGTTCACCGTGAGCTATAGCCTGCCGGATACCGAGCGCTTCCAGTTGCTGGGGACCAAGGGCGAAATCGAAGCGTCGCCGTGCTTTGGCTATGGCGAAGGGGTGTCGATCAGCTATCGCGCCACCATCGATGGAGAGACGCGGGTCCACGTCAATCCGGTGGTGGACCAGTTCGCCGGCGAAACGGCCTATTTCTCCGATTGCATCCTCAACGATGAAACCCCCGAGCCTGACGGCGAGGAGGGTTGGCGCGACGTACGGGTGATCCTGGCCATCGAGCAGGCGCTCGAAACCGGGCAACCGCAGCGCCTGGAATCGCTACCGCCGCGCCAGCAACCTCGGCGCGAGCAGCGCCGCACGTTTGCCCTGGCGAGCGCGCCGGACTACATCAATACCGAATCACCGACCGAGTGACCTGATGCCTGCGCGCCGGCTCCGGCGCGCAGGTCGATTTCAGCGCTGGGGGCCGTAACCGGCGATAGCCAGCGCTGCGCGCAGCGCCGCGAGATGCGAGAGGCCCTGGGGCAGGTTGCCCAGGTACTGGCCGTTGTCCGGGTCGATCATCTCCGAGTAGATGCCCACTCCATGGGCAAGCCCATCCACGGCCTGCCGCAACGCCGTTTCGGCGCGTTCGCGTTGGCCGAGCAGGGCCCAGGCTTCTATGATCCAGAAAGTGCACGCCAGGAAACAGCCTTCTTCCTCGGCTGCCTGACTGTAGCGGTAGTGGAATGCCCCGGCAGCGAGTTCGCGCTGCACTGCCTCCAGGGTACTGCGCAGCCGATCCTGCGAGGGGTAGCCGAAACGCACGGCGAGGGCGATCGAGGCGTCCAGGCGGGCGCTGCCGGGGTAGAACAGGTACGCCTGGTGAGTCTCGCTCCAGCAATGCTGCTCGATCCAATCGCGAATCCGTTCACGCTCACGGTCCCAGCGTTCACGGCAGGTTGTGGGCAGGTGGCCGTTATCGGCCAGCTCGATGGCACGGCTCAGGGCTTGCCAGCAGCTGATCTTTGACGTGGTGTAGTGCTGGGTTTGGGGCAGTTCCCAGATCCCGGCATCGGCCTGGCGCCAGCAGTCCGCGCATTGGTCGGCAAGCCTCGCCAGCAACTGCGCACTGTGGGCATCGAGGATGTTGCCGCTGTCGATGAAGCAGCGCGCGGTCTCGAAGATGTCGCCGAACACCCCATGCTGCAATTGGTCCCTGGCGTCGTTGCCGACCACCGGCGGCGACTGTTTGTAGCCGGGCAGGTCGATGGCGCGGGTGCAGTCGCCCAGCGCTCCGTCGAGGGTGTAGAAAACGTGCGCGCCATGTTCTGCCAGGCGGCGCAGCAGCCAGGTGAAGGCGGCCTTGGCTTCGGGCTGCGCACCGATGGCGAGAAAGGCCTCGATGGTATAGCCGGCGTCGCGCACCCAGGCGAAGCGGTAGTCGTAGTTTTTCGGGCCGCCAATACGCTCGGGCAATGAGGTGGTCGCGGCGGCCATGATCGAACCGCTGGGCGAGGACAGCAACAACTTCAGTGCCAGGGCGTTGCGTACCACGAAGGACTTGTACGGGCCATCGTAGACCAGACTGCGCGACCATTGCCGCCACTCCCGGTCCGAGCCGTCGATACGCTCGTCCACCAGCTCCAGCGGCGGCACCACCAACGGCTCGTTGCGGCCGGCGATCATCGCCAGCACGCTGCGTTCACCCCGCGCCAGGCCAATGAAAGCGCGCACGCCCATGTCGTCCTTGCGTTCGATCTGCAAACGGTCGTCGTGCAGGAACATCCCCAGGATGTCGCCGGCGTGGAATACACAGCCATTGCCGTTGGCCGCCAGGTAAGGGCTGACGGTGTCGGCCTGGGTGCCGAAGTCGATGGCGATGTCCAGGTCGACATGCCCGTCGAGGCATTCGACGCGGCGCGCCAGCTCTGCCCAGGGCAGGCGTCCGGCCGGGCCGCTGTTGAGCGATTCGGTGAGGCGCGCGCGGCCGTTGGCGGTGATGAACAGGGTTTCCAGGACATTGCTGTCCGGCCGGTAACGGCGCTCGCAGGTGAACGGCTCGCGTGGGGTGATGGCGAAGTAGCCCCCGGTTTGCGGCGCCAGTATCCGGTCGAAAAGCGGCGGCGAGTCCATGTGCGGCACGCACCACCAGTCGATCGAGCCGTCCAGGCCGATGAGCGCCACCGAGCGCCCGTCGCCAAGCGCCGCATAGGCCTCCAGGGCAAGCCATCCGCCGTCGTCCCGCTGAGGTTCGCCGTGTTGCCTGTCATCCATCGAAATTCCGTCCACGGTTTGCCTCCTAGCCTGGGTATCCAGTTCCGACCGACTCGCTTGCTGCAGAGTTCGAGTCCGATGCGGGCGCTCAGTCCCGGGGGATGATGGAGATCTTGCCGTTGCGCTCGACGATGGCGAACTTGATCTGTTCGACCTGCTCGATGCCTTGGCTGTCTCTCGCCGATTCGAGGATGTCGTCCTCGGTCAGGCGTGCACGGCGCATACGCTGGTGAAGGAAGCGGCCCTGTTCGACCACCAGCGTGGCATGGCCGTCGAGCAGCCGGGCCAGGCGCTTTGAATTGAGCTTGGCCAGCGACAGGCCCACATCCAGCACGATCAGCGTGGCGATCACCAGCATGGCGTTGATGAAGGAAAAGTCGTCGCCGAGCAGGGCCTGCTGGGTGGCCTCGCCGATGATCATCAGCAACACGAAATCGAACGTGGTCAGGTCGGCCAACGAACGCCTGCCTGCCACACGAAACAGCACCATCAAGGCCAGGTACATCCCTGCGGCGCGCAGGATCGAGTCCATGGAACGCTCCTAGGGGTAGAGGAAGGTGGAAAAGCGCACGGCAGTGGTCGGGCCGATCCTGGCCACGCCCTCGAGGCCGCCGACGTGCTCGCTGCGCAAGGTCAGGTACAGTGTGGCGACGCCGTCGTCGCTGGTGCCCAGTTGCAGCAGCAGCGCCTTGCCGTGCGAACGTGAGGCCTGTGGCTCGGGCTGCAGGGTTTCGATGCTGGCCTCGCGCAGCAGCGAGCCACCCAGCAGCAACTGCACCGGCTCGCCGGGAGTGCCACGCACGGTGATGCGCAGGCTGTCGGTGGTGCCCACGCGACTCAGCCGCTGGTAGTCCACCTGCAGCCGGCCATCACTGCTCACGACCCTGGCATCGCTCAGCGGGCCATTGCCGAAGACGCCGGCCAGGGCCAGTAGCACGATCAGCAACAGCACATACCAGCCGACCCGTTCGAAGCGCCAGACACGGCGCTGCATCGACATGTTCTCTTCGACCGGATACTGCCTGGAAACCTGCTCGTCTTCGTTCATCTTCGTCTCCCAGACGCCAAGCGCCTCCTAGCGATGGACGTGCACGTCCGGCCTTTGGTTCAGGGAATGTTGGTGTCCACTCATCCTTGCAGCATCGAGGCCGGCTGAACTTTGCTGGCGGCCATGGCTTCCTCTTTGGTAGAGGCCTCGCGCTCCGCGCGCCGGTCATTGCGTTCGCCATTGGAAGAGGAGAGTGGTCATGACTGACCCCGTGACGTATTTCTGGATTGCCGTGGTAGCGATCATCCTGCTGGTCGACCTATGGGCGATCGTCAGCGTGTTTCGTAGCGACAAATCCGATGCCACCAAGATCATGTGGGCTTTGCTGTTGGTGATATTCCCGGTGGTCGGGCTGGTCATCTGGGGTGTTGCCGGCCCGCGTGGGATCAAGCGGGGCACTGGCCCGAGCTCACCTGAACACAGCAAAGGGTAGGCAGGATCATGAACAAGCCGAACGACAAAAAGCCGATGCCCGGTGCCGGGGCGGGACCCGATGGCGAAGCTGAGCGGGATAACGACGCCAAGCGCCCGGATGGCTCGGGCGGCACGTCTCACGATTCCACTGCACAGAAGACCGCCCGGGACAAAGGTCGGCAAAACGCACGGTAGGGTGCAGGCCAAGGCGGCCTGTCGTGGAGTCGACAGGCCGCGCAAACCGTTTACAAGATCGGTTTGCCGCCTGTGACCGCGTACCGCGAACCGGTGATATAGCTGGCTTCGTCCGACCCGAGAAGTACGTAGATCGGCGCCACTTCCACCGGTTGCCCAGGACGGCCCAATGGCGTCTTCGAGCCGAAGTTGCACACCGCATCTTCAGGCATGGTCGCCGGAATCAGCGGGGTCCAGATCGGACCGGGTGCGACACTGTTGACTCTGATCCCCTTGCTGCCGAGCAACTGTGCAAGACCTGCGGAAAAGTTGGCGATGGCGCCTTTGGTGGTGGCATACGCCAGCAGGCTTGGCGAGGGGTCATCGGAGTTGACCGAGCTGGTATTGATGATCGAACTGCCCTTGGGCATCGAAGGCAGCGCTGCCTGGCAGATGCGGAAGATGGCGGTGATATTGATGTCGAAGGTCTTCACCCACTCATCGTCATCGATTTCTTCCAGCGTTTCGTGGCTCATTTGAAACGCTGCATTGTTGACGAGGACATCGATGCGACCGAACTTCCCGACCGTTTTCGCGACCACTTCGTAGCACGTCTGTTTGTCGGCCAGGTCACCGGGAAGCAGCAGGCATTGGCGGCCTGCCTTTTCGACCCAACGGGCTGTTTCCTGGGCGTCCTCGTGTTCGTCCAGGTAGGCGATGGCGACGTCGGCGCCCTCGCGAGCGTAGGCAATGGCCACGGCGCGGCCGATGCCGCTGTCGCCACCGGTGATCAAGGCGATCTTGCCGGCCAGGCGGCCGGAACCTGTATAGCTATGTTCGCCACAATCGGGAAGCGGGTCCATCTTGTGCTGGGTGCCTGGAACCTTTTGCGGCTGCGCTGGGAAGGGAGGCGTCGGGTAGCTGGGCATGGGTGCTCTCCTGCAGTGAGTGATGTACCTGCTGCGTTGGAAAAGCATGACTGCCGGGGGTTGGAGCGGATATGCGTGCTGGACGACGGGCGGTCGGTGCAGTACCAGGGCTGGAAAACGATTGCGCCACGCTGCCTTTGCACACCTTGCGCATGATGAACCTGCGTTACGACTTCTTAGCCTGCAACTGGCGCGCGGAGGCTTTCAGCGTTTGCGGGCAGTCCAGGTCGCTGATCCAGGCAACCAGGCGTGTCGGATCATCACCGCCCATGCGCTTGAAGGTGTCCGATTCGAGCATGGCCTTGGTGCGCCAGCCCAGGGCCAGCAGGTGCTCGACCATCTCCGGACCCACTGGGCCGTTGTCCTCCAACGACAGGCCACTGCGGCCGTGCTGGATGGCCAGGTGGTACTGGTTTGCCCCCAGGCCGTCACCGCTGCCGGCCAGCACCACGGTGTAGCCGGTACCGAGCAGGCTCGCCAGGCGCTGCTGTATCAGGTCGAGCAACGAGACGGGCATCTCGTCGTGCACCGCGCAGGCTAGAACGTTGGGGGCGAATGGGGGCATGGTGGGTCTCTGCTTTGGTGTTTGCGTATGGCTACAAGATTAGGCGAGCCAAGGGTCAAGGAGGGTTAAGCGCGGGTAAAAACGAGTAATACCCGCGACCACTCAGAACGTCTGCCCCAGCGAGAACTGGAACACCTGGGTCTCGGCGTTATCCGGTTTCTTGATCGGCATCGCCAGGCTGAAGCTCAACGGCCCCATCGGGCTGTACCAAGTCACTCCGAAGCCCAGCGACACCGCCAGCTGGTCGAGGCTGACCGTGCCGCAGCCCTGGGTGGTGGACAGGTAGCAGGTATCGGCATACACGTTGCCGGCATCGACGAATACCGAGCTGCGCAACTGGCTCTGGTCCTTGATGAACGGCATCGGGAAAATGTACTCCGCACCGCCGGTGATCAGGATGTTGCCGCCCAGCACGTCGGTATCGCGGTCGGAGTAGTACGCTTGCCCGGCACTGGCGTAGGTGCCGGTGGCTGGGGTGCTGCGTGGCCCCAGGGTGCCGTCCTTGAAGCCGCGCACCGAGCCCTGGCCACCTGCGGTGTAGCTCTCGTAGAACGGCAGGCCATCGGTCGAGCCATAGCCGTTGCCGTAGCCCAGGCTGGTGTGCAGGCGCACGCTGCTGCTGTTGCTGACCGGCAGGTAGGTCTGGCCGGTGTAGTCGATCTTGTAGAACGACAGGTCGCTACCGGGCGTGGTCGCCATCAGCGTCAGGCTTTGGGAGTGGCCACGGGTCGCCAGTACGCCTTTGTTCAGGGTCGACTCGGACCAGCCGATCGAGGCCTTGAGGTTGTTGAAGCTCTTGCCTTCGCGATCGATGAAGTCGTAGATCTCGTCGGCACTGTAGGTGCCGGGCGAGATGTCGTCGTGTTGCAGGGTCAGGCCGTAGCTCAGGCGCGAAGTCTCGTTGATCGGGTAACCGAAACTGACGCCGGCGCCATAGCTGTTGATGGCGTAGTACGACACCCCATCGTCGTAGTAGTCGCTGTAGTCGGTGCTGCTGTAGAACAGGTTGTAGCCCAGGCTCACGCCATCGGCGGTGAAGTAGGGGTCGGTGAACCCGAAGTTGTACTTGGTCTGGTATTCCGAGCGGGTCAGGCCGATCGAGACCTTGTTGCCGGTGCCGAGGAAGTTGTTCTGGCTGATCGAGCCGCCGAGGATCAACCCCGCGCTTTGGGCGAATCCGACGCTGGCGGTGATCGAGCCGGAGGCTTGCTCCTCGACGCTGTAGTTGACGTCGACCTGGTCGTCGCTGCCGGCAACCTGTGGAGTCTCGACGTTGACGGTCTTGAAGAAGCCCAGGCGCTCGAGGCGGGTCTTGGACTGATCGATCAGGTAGGTCGAGGCCCAGCCGCCCTCCATCTGGCGCATCTCGCGGCGCAGCACCTGGTCTTCGGTCTTGGTGTTGCCGCGGTAGTTGATGCGGTTGACGTAGGCACGCTTGCCCGGATCGACCACGAACGTGATATCGACGGTGTGGTCCTTGTCGTTGGGCTGTGGCACGCCATTGACATTGGCGAAGGTATAGCCCTCGTTGCCCAGCCGACGGGTGATCAGGTCGGAGGTATTGGTCATCACCTTGCGCGAGAATACCTGGCCAGGTTGTACCAGCAGCAGCGACTTGACCTGGTCTTGCGGCACCTTGAGGTCACCGGACAGCTTCACGTCGCGGACGGTGTACTTCTCGCCTTCGTTGATGTTGACGGTGATGAACACGTGCTTCTTGTCCGGGCTGATCGACACTTGGGTGGAAGCGATGTCCATGTTGATGTAGCCGCGGTCCAGGTAGTAGGAACGCAGGCGCTCCAGGTCACCGGAGAGTTTTTCGCGGGCGTACTTGTCGTCGTTCTTGAAGAACGACAGCCAGTTGGTGGTGTGAAGCTCGAACAGCTGTTTCAGGGTGTCGTCGTCGAACACATCGTTGCCGACGATGTTGATGTGCGCGATGGCGGCCACGGTGCCTTCGTTGATCTTGATCTTCAGCGCCACGCGGTTGCGTGGCTGTGCCTCGACCTGGGCATCGACCTCGGCCGAGTAGCGGCCCTGGGCCACGTACTGGCGCTGCAGCTCGTTGCGCACGCCTTCGAGGGTGGCGCGCTGGAAGATCTCGCCTTCTGCCAGACCCGATTGTTTCAGGCCTTTCATCAGGTCTTCGGTGCTGATCGCCTTGTTGCCTTCGATCTCGATGCCCGACACCGAGGGGCGCTCGACCACGTTGATGATCAGCACGTCGCCGTCGCGGTCGAGCTGGATGTCCTGGAAGAAGCCGGTCTTGAACAGCGAGCGGGTCGATTCCACCAGGCGCTTGTCGTCGGCCTGGTCGCCCACGTTCAGGGGCAGGGCGCCGAACACGCTGCCGGCGGAGACCCGCTGCAAGCCATTCACGCGGATGTCGGCGATCCTGAATGGCTCGGCCTGGGCCAGGGAGGCTTTTAGCAGCAGGATGGAGAGCAACAGTCGCGGGTAGTTCATGGGGGGTTCCAGACGAGCGGGTGGGGGAGGTGACAGGTGTCACCGAAGGCGCACGGCGGCTGCCAGCAAGCGGGCGATGAGAATAAGGGCGGGCTGTGTACGGCGCCGTTAACCCTGGGTAAAGATGTGTAAAGTTGCGGTGGCCGGCGGTGACAGCCCGGCCCCCTGGGGCGATCATTGGCCTTTCGAAACAACTGGCAACGTACCCACCATGACCCCCGTGCTGTTGGTCGACGACGACCGCGAACTCACCGAAATGCTCGCTCTCTACCTGGCCCGCGAAGGCTTTGCGGCCACCGCCGTGGGCACTGGCGAGGAAGGCGAGATGCAGGCCCTGGGCGGTGCCTACCAATTGGTGGTGCTGGACGTGATGCTGCCGGACATCTCAGGTATCGAGGTGCTGCGGCGCATCCGAGCGCGCAGTCAGGTGCCTGTGTTGCTGCTGACCGCTCGTGGCGACAACATCGACCGCATTGCCGGGCTGGAGCTGGGTGCCGACGACTACGTGCCCAAGCCCAGCTCGCCCGGTGAGTTGGTGGCGCGCATGCGGGCGATCCTGCGTCGGGTGCAACCGCAGGTGGTACTGGAAACCGTGGTGCCCGAGCGGGTCAGCAGTGGTGGCCTGACCCTTTGGCCAGGTCGACGCCAGGCCCAGTGGGGCGCAATTGGGCTGGAGCTCACCGGCACCGAGTTCAGCCTGCTCGAAGCCCTGGCGCGTAACGCCGGGCAGTTGGTGAGCAAACAGGACCTGTCGCTCAATGCCCTGGGCCGCCCCTTGACCCGCTACGACCGGCGCATCGATGTGCACGTCAGCAGCATCCGCCAGAAACTCGGCCCCCGCGCCGATGGCAGCAGCTGGATCCAGAGCGTGCGGGGCATGGGCTACATGCTGATCGTCGAATGATCCGCCGGCGCCTGTTCTGGAAGCTGTTCCTGGCCTTCTGGCTGGCCAACTGCCTGACCTTCCTGGTGGGCGCCGGCGCGTTCATGCTAGACGAGTTGCGCGGCGACACCCCAGCGCTGCGCTCGCTGCTGTCCACCGAACTGAACATGTTGCAGCGCTATGGCGAACAGGCCGGGCGGCAGTTGCTCGACGTCTCGCCGCAAGCGCCGGATGTGCAGGTCGGCTTGTACGACGAACAGGGCCGGTTGCTGGCCGGGCGCGCCGTTGCGCACGCGCGTTTCGAGCACAAGGTATTCGACGCCCAGGGTCGACCACTGCTGCTGCGGGCATCGGCCGCCACCAGCCTTGACCAGGGACCTCGTCCACGCGGCATGGGCCCCCTGGTCACCGGTACGCTGATGAGCGCCCTGTTCGCCTTGCTCTGCAGCTTCTACCTGACCCGTCCGCTGGCTTGGCTGCGCGCAGCGATGGCCCAGGTCGCCCAAGGCCGCTTCGACGTGCGGGTGCGACCGCGCCTGGGCCGGCGCCGGGACGAAATCGTCGACCTGGCCGAGGACTGCGACCGCATGGCCGGCCAACTGAAGGCGCTGGTGCAGGCGCAACAGAACCTGCTGCATGACATTTCCCACGAGCTGCGCTCGCCGCTGACGCGCCTGCACGCTGCCATCGGGCTATTGCGCCAGCAACCGGAGCGACACGAGATGCTCGAGCGCATCGAGCGCGAGTCGCGGCGCATGGATGACCTGATCGAGCAACTGCTGACCCTGGCGCGGGTCCAGGCAGAGCAGGGCGAGGGCGCGTGCTCGGCGCTGGATGTGGTCGAGCTGTTGGCGCAGATCGTCGAGGATGCCCGCTTCGAGGCGGGTATCAAGCAGTGTCAGGTGGTACTCGCCGCACAGGGGCCATTCCTCACCGAGGGCCATGAAGAACTGTTGTATCGGGCGTTCGAGAACGTCATCCGCAACGCCGTGCGCTATACCGCGCCGGGCACGCAGGTACGGGTGGAGGCGACGCTGTTGGCCGATGAGCGCTTGCAGGTGTGCATCAGCGATTGCGGGCCGGGCGTGGATCCGGCGCGATTGAAGGCCATTTTCGAGCCCTTCGACCGGGGGCACGACACCGGTGGCGATGGTTTCGGCCTGGGCCTGGCCATCGCCCAGCGGGCCGTTGCCCTGCACCAGGGCACGATCACTGCACAGCCAGGCGCCGAGGGTGGCTTGCAGGTGCGTATCGAGCTGCCAAGGCTCTAGCCGAATGCGCCCCGGTCGATGTGGGAGCGGCCTTGTGTCGCGAAAGGGCCGCAAAGCGGCCCCAGTATTTCGGCAGCGCCGCGAAGATCCTGGGGCTGCTGCGCAGCCCTTTCGCGACACAAGGCCGCTCCCACATCGAGCGTGGGGTGTTTTGGCGCTTGCCGCGCTTTCAAGTATCCTGCGCGCCCTTCGACTGAAAACCTCCCCTGCCCAGCCAGGCGCCGAGGGTGGCTTGCACGTGCGTATCGAGCTGCCACGGCTCTAGCCGAATGCGCCCCGGTCGATGTGGGAGCGGCCTTGCGTCGCGAAAGGGCCGCAAAGCGGCCCCAGTATTTGGGCAGCGCCGCGAAGATCCTGGGGCTGCTGCGCAGCCCTTTCGCGACACAAGGCCGCTCCCACATCGGGCGTGGGGTGTTTTGGAGCTTGCCGGGCTTTCAAGTATCCTGCGCGCCCTTCGACTGAAAACCTCCCCTGCACAGCCAGGCGCCGAGGGTGGCTTGCAGGTGCGTATCGAGCTGCCAAGGCTCTAGCCGAATGCGCCCCGGTCGATGTGGGAGCGGCCTTGCGTCGCGAAAGGGCCGCAAAGCGGCCCCGGTGTTTCGGCAGCGCCGCGAAGATCCTGGGGCTGCTGCGCAGCCCTTTCGCGACACAAGGCCGCTCCCACATCGAGCGTGGGGTATTTTGGAGCTTGCCGCGCTTTCAAGTATCCTGCGCGCCCTTCGACTGAAAACCTCCCCTGCCCAGCCAGGCGCCGAGGGTGGCTTGCACGTGCGTATCGAGCTGCCACGGCTCTAGCCGAATGCGCCCCGGTCGATGTGGGAGCGGCCTTGCGTCGCGAAAGGGCCGCAAAGCGGCCCCAGTATTTCGGCAGCGCCGCGAAGATCCTGGGGCTGCTGCGCAGCCCTTTCGCGACACAAGGCCGCTCCCACATCGAGCGTGGGGTGTTTTGGCGCTTGCCGCGCTTTCAAGTATCCTGCGCGCCTTTCGACTGAAAACCTCCCCATGGCCAAAGACATCGACAACCCCTGCGTCTCGCTCTGCCAGCTCAACAGCGAGCTGTGCGTCAGCTGCGGCCGCACCCGCGAGGAAATTCGCAAATGGCGCGGCATGAAGCGCCCGGAAAAAATGGCCACCGTGCAGCGCGCCGCTACCCGGATGAAGGCCATCAACAAGAAAGCCGCCAAGCGCCAAGGCAACGATTGATCCCATCCGGCAGCGCTTTGCGCTAGCCTGAACGCCGACGACACCACCCGAAAAGAGGCATGACATGTCCGTTGGCAACGCGATCTACCTTGACGACCTGCACGTAGGCCAGACCTTCACCAGCGGCGAATTCGCCCTCGATGCGCAGCAGATCATCGATTTTGCCCGCCAGTTCGACCCGCAGCCCTTCCACTTGGATGACGCAGCCGCGCAGGGCACGTTTTTCAAAGGCCTGGCCGCCAGCGGCTGGCACACCGCAGCCATCACCATGCGCCTGCTGACCAGCTGCCTGCCGATCGGCAGTGGCGTGATCGGTGCCGGTGGCGATATCCAGTGGCCGCGCCCGACCCGGCCCAACGACACGTTGCATGTGATCTGCAAGATACTGCAGATCCAGCCCTCGAACTCCAAGCCGGACCGGGGCATGGTGACCACCGAGTGCTTGACCCTCAACCAGCACGACGAAGTGTGCCAGCGCATGGTCAGCAAGCTGATGGTCATGCGCCGGCCGCAATGACCTTGCTTGGGCAGGCACTGGATCATGCCTTGCCTGTCCCGGCATAATCGCCCCTCCGACCTGCCGGGATCCTCAGCATATGTCCATCGCCGACAATCTGATCGCCTTCACCTTGGCCGCCACCGTGCTGACGCTCACTCCCGGCCTGGACACCGCGCTGATCCTGCGTACCGCGGCGGTGGAAAGCCGCCAGCAGGCGATGCGCGCTGCCTTGGGCATCAACGCCGGCTGCCTGCTCTGGGGCGCAGCGGTGGCCTTCGGCCTCGGGGCGTTGATCGCAGTCTCGGAACTGGCTTACAGCGTGCTGAAATACTGCGGTGCCGGGTACCTGGCCTATCTCGGCGTCAACATGCTGTTGCGCCCACGGCAGTCGCTCGCACCTGCCGCCACTACCGATGGGGCAGGGGCCAACTGGTTCATCAAGGGCATGCTGGGCAACCTGCTCAATCCAAAGGTTGGGATCTTCTACGTTTCGTTCCTGCCGCAGTTCATTCCCCAAGGCCAACCCCTGGTGGCCTGGACCTTCGGTCTGGTGGGCATCCACGTGCTGCTCGGTCTGCTCTGGGCGATTGTCCTGATCGCCGCGACCCAGCCCCTGGCCGGCATGTTGCGGCGCCCACGGGTGATCCAGTGGATGGACCGCACCACTGGCCTGATCTTCGTCCTGTTCGCTGCCCGGCTGGCCTTCAGCAAACGCTGAAGGATCAGATCACCCGGGCGCTGTGCAGGGCCTCCAGGGCCTCTGCGCGCAGGCGGCCGAGGCGTTCGTCGCGGCGGTCACGCGGGGTGGGCAACGTTACCCGCAGTTCCCGGCAAATGGTCCCGGGGCGGTTGCCGATCACCAGCACGCGGTCGCTGAGGTAGAGCGCTTCGTCGACGTCATGGGTGACCACCAGCAAGGCGGTGTGGTGGCGCCGGGCCAACTCCAGCAACAGGTCCTGTAGCTTGAAGCGGGTAAAGGCATCGACCGCACTGAAGGGTTCGTCGAGCAGCAGCAATTGCGGCTGACCGTACAGCCCGCGGGCAATGGCGACACGTTGCGCCATGCCGCCCGACAGCGCCTTGGGCAATGCGTCGGCAAAGCCCGTCAGGCCAACTTCATCGATCAGCCGGGCCACGCGCTCGTGGTCATAGCCCTTGTCGGCACTGAAGCCGATGTTGTCGGCAACGCTCAGCCATGGCATCAGCCGCGGCTCCTGGAACACGAAACCGACCTGTTCCGGGCGGCGGCGCAAGGTGCCGGTGAATTCGTGATCGAGCTGCGCCACCAGGCGCAGCAGGGTGCTCTTGCCGCAGCCACTGGGGCCCAGCAGGCTGACGATCTCCCCCGGTTGCAATTGCAGGTCGAGTTGACCGAGCACGGGCGTATCGCCGAAGGCCTTGCGCTCGACCTGCAGGTCGAGCAGTGGCGCCGCAGGCGCAGGTTGCGGGGTGACGCGCAAGGGTTGGTTCATGCTTCAGGCTCCTTGGTCCGTGCCGTCGAAGGTGTCGCGCCAGGCCAGCCAGCGTCGTTCCAGCCCGGCCAGCAGGCCATCGCTGAGCTTGCCCAGCAGCGCCAGGACGATGATCGCCGCCAGCACCAGGTCGGGGCGGGAGGTCTCGCGGCCATCGCTGAGCAGGTAGCCCAGGCCGCGGGTGGCGGCGATCAGCTCCGCCGCCACGAGAAACATCCAGCTCAGGCTCAGGGCGCTGCGCAAGCCGGTGAACACGCCAGGAATGGCCGCCGGCAACAGGATCCGCCGGGCCAGGCGCAAGGGCCCGAACCCGTACATGCGGCCTACCTCGACCAGCTTGCGGTCGATGTTGCGGATCGCCGCCACCCCGTTGAGGTACACCGGGAAGAACGCGCCGATGGCGATCAGCGTAACTTTGGAGGTCTCGCCGATGCCCAGCCACAGCAGCAACAGCGGCACCCAGGCCAGGCTCGGGATCGCGCGCAGGCTGGCGAAAGTGGGCTCGAGCCAGGCCTCGGCCTCGCGGCTCAGGCCCACCCAGGCGGCGAACAGCAGCCCGAGCAGAGAGCCGATGGCGAACCCGGCCAGCACCCGCGACAGGCTGGCGCCGATGTGTTTCCACAAGGCGCCATCAGCCAATTGCACCAGGGTCTGCGCGACTTCGCTGGGGGCGGGCATCTGGTACGAGGCGATCCAACCCAGGCGCACCACGGCTTCGAGCAGCAGGATCAGCGCCAGTGGCAACGCCAGCCCCTTGAGGCGGCGGGGCCACTGGCTGGGCCGTGCCTGCGCCGGCGTGGCGCTGGCTACGAGGGTCTTGCTGGAGGTGCTCATCACTCGATACTGGCCTTGCCGAAGGTGGGGTCGATCAGCTGATCGATCACCTGGTTGACGTCGACGCCACGCTTGACCAGTTCCTCGGAAACCAGGATCGGCGCCGCAGCCTTGGACGCGGTCACGTCCTGGGCGGTCAGTGCCGGGGCGGATAGATCGGTGCGCGACAGTTGCAACTTGGCCACGTCCAACGGCAGCTTGGACTCGTCGGCCAGCAGTTTGGCGAACTCATCGGGGTGGGCGACGGCCCAGTGACGGGCTTTTTCGTAAGCCTTGATCACGGTGGCGATGGTTTGCGGATGCTCCTTGGCGAAGGTCTCGGTGACGCTGACCACGCCATAGCTGTTGAAGTCCTTGTTGCGGTACAGCAAGCGCGAGCCGGCCTGCAGTTCGCTGGCAGCCATGTGCGGGTCGAGGCCGGCCCAGGCATCGACGTCGCCTTTTTCCAGCGCGGTACGGCCGTCCGGGTGCTGCAGGTGCAGCAGTTCGACGTCGTCTTTCTTCAGGCCGGCCTTTTCCAGGGCGCGCAGGGTGAACAGGTAGGGGTCGGTGCCCTTGGTGGCGGCGATCTTCTTGCCCTTGAGGTCTTGCACGGTTTTCAGCGGCGAGTCCTTGGCTACCACCAGTGCGGTCCATTCGGCGCGGCTATACACGTACACCGATTTGATCGGGCTGCCGTTGGCGCGGGCCAGCACGGCGGAGAGGCTGGCCGAGGAGCCGAAGTCGGCGCCGCCGCTGTTGAGGTATTCCAGCGAGCGGTTGCTGCCCTGGCTGAACACCCAGCTGACCTTGGAGTCGGGCAGAGCTTGTTCCAGCCAGCCGAAGTGCTTGAGCACCAGGCTCACGGGCGAGTAATAGGCGTAGTCCAGGCGCACTTCCTTGGGCGCGTTTTCGGCGTAGGCGCAGGGGTTGCAGGCCAGGGCCAGCAGGCCGGCGGCGCTCAGGGCCTTGAGGGCGCGGGGCAGGGTGTTCAGACGCATTGCGAAATCCAGTCGAGTGAAGGTGTGACAATGCGGTTGCAGGGGTCATGCCATTGCGCCATCTCCTTGTTTGGCGGGCTTGCAGGCGGGCGGGGCAATGCGCGGCTGTAGCGTGGAGGACACTGTGTTGGAGTGCTGTTGCTGGGCGAACAGTTGCGCCCGGAGGACGCTGCTGAACCCAGGGCGCCGCCCGGGTTCAGCAGTTGCTGTCAGGGGTTGACCTGATAGCCGCGTCCTTGCAGGCAGCCAGTGTAGGCGCTGGCATGTGCCGAAGCCTGCGCCTGGCCTTGGTTACGTCGATCCTCACGGCGCTCCTGGCGCTGGCGCGAGGCGCCAACCACGGCGCCGGCTGCGGCAGCGTCGCCGGCGCGGTTTTGCCGGTACTCCTGCTTGGCGTCGTCGCCAACGCGGTCGTAGACCTCATCGTGACGGTTGCCGCGCACCTGGGCCGCGGTTGCACCGGCCACGGCGCCGGTGGCAGCGCCTTTGACCCTGCCACCGACGTGGGGGCTCGAAGTTGAGGCGCTGTTCGCGGCGTTGGTGGCTACTGTGTTGCAGTCGTTGATATCCAGCTGCATCTGCTGGCTGCTCTGGCCCTTGAGTGGGGTCACGGATTGAGCTTGTACGGCAGGCACTGCGAGCAGCCACAGTGCCAGGGAGCCCGGGAAGAACGTACGCATCGCACACCTCCAAACGGACGGAATGGCATTTGGAAGGATAGGTGGTTTTGGGCACTCGGATGGGGTCGGTTGCCTCGGGAGGTGCAGGGGGGATTGGATTGAAGAGTGCCCGGCTGGAGAGTCGCAGCGCCGCATAAATCGAGCGCCGCCCGCGCGGCGCATCGCGACACAAGGCCGCTCCCACATTTGTTGCAACGTGCCACTGTCTGTCAGGCCATGGTTGCTCGCTTTTGGTGGCACCACGGGATATCGGGGTGCGCCCTGCGCCAACACAAATATCGCGCCGGGCCCACCAGGCCGACAACCATGGCCTACCAGACATGATTGGCCCGAAACAGATGTGGGAGCGGCCTTGTGTCGCGATGCGCCGCGCGGGCGGCGCTCGATCTCAAGAACGCCATAATTCCCAAGGCAAGCACCTGGCCGCCCCAACACCGATCTTCCGTAAGATATTTCCGAACTTGAAACTTAATGCTTCAAGATTGATTTGAATGAGATCTATCCTACGACCGCTGCTGAACTATCGCTGTTGTCGGGCAAATAGCCCAGAGATAACGTTCTCAGGTCGTTTAGGCGACCGGGCGTGAGAACCCGACGATTAGCAGACGCGGTCAGCGTTAATGGTGGCCGTGCGCGGGCAGACTCCGGTCTGGCCGAGTTTCCTTTGCTTCCTCGGTTCTCACCCCGTGCATGGCCGCCACCCAAACCCGTGAGAAGGTTCAGGTGGTGGTTCCTCTAACGAAGTGAAGGACCAACACCATGAAAAAACTCGTCCCTGACCCACCCCACCGCAAATCCCCCCGCACCCCATTCTTCACCGTCCAATCCGACATGTACCCACCCGACGCCCTGGCCCACACCAGCGAACTCCTGCGTGGCGTCGCCGAAACCATCGACGAACACTGCCGCGCACGTGCAGGCGAACCCGGCATGGGCATGCTGAGCAACGCCATGCACGCCACTGAAGTCGCCCACGAACTGGTCGAACACGTACTGGCCTGCTTCCCCCGTGAACACACGCAGCCGGAGGGATGAAGACATGGCAGACAAGGCCAAACCCGTTACGACCGCCGGCGTGGAAACCTTCCTGGATGTCGGCAACCCACCTCTGGACCTGCTCCGCGTGCAACCCGGCATCCCGATCGATGATGCCTACGAACAAGTCTCCATTCTGTTGGGTTACATCAAGCATCTGGTACGCGAAGGCGATATGGAAGATGACCATAAGTTGTTAGGGGCTGCGGATTATCTCAATGCTCTGGCGAAGGCGCTTATGAACGATATCGAGATAGCCAAAAACAAACATTGAGTCAGCGCTTCGCTCTCGCTTCTAGGTGCGCATAAGTTCACTTTCCGGCAGCACGCGGCCCCTCGGGCGCGAAGGCCCGAGTGCGCGTGTTACTTCAGGATGAGGCGGGGTGGATCAGTCGATGTGGCCGATACGGGCGCGGGCATCGTAGTAAGTGCCGGGCTGCTCGGTGATTTTCAGCGTGCCGGCGCAAGGCGCCAGGATCGAAGTTTCCATCTTCATCGCTTCCATCACCGCGATCACCTGGCCGGCTTCCACCTGGGCACCGTCTTCAGCCACCCAGGCATGCAGGTTGCCGGCCACGGGCGTGACCACGGCGCGCTCGTCCACGGCTTCGGCGGAGGCAGGGGTATCTGCCACTGGCACCGCACCGCCAAGATTGATACCCGCCAGCAAGCCGGCCGGCAGACCCAGTTCGTGGCGTTTACCATCGATTTCGACGAAGGTGCGCAGCACGCCTGCGTCAGCAGTGCTGGCGGCACGCGGGGCAATGGTGATGTGTTCGGCGAAGTCGGTCTCGATCCAGCGGGTGTGCACCGAGAAGGTGTCGTCGGCGGTGAAATCTGCGTGATCCATCACCGCTCGGTGGAACGGCAACACGGTCGCCACGCCGTCGACGCCGAATTCAGCCAGGGCGCGGCGGGCACGGCGGATGGCCTGCTCGCGGGTGGCACCGGTGACGATCAGCTTGGCGATCATCGAATCGAAATTGGGCGACACCCGCGAGCCCTCGACCACGCCGCTGTCCAGGCGTACACCTGGGCCGCTCGGTGGCTGGAAGCGCTCGATGGCCCCAGGTGTGGGCAGGAAGCCGTTACCCGCATCCTCGGCATTGATACGGAACTCGAAGCTGTGGCCACGCGGGGCAGGGGTGCCCTGGAACGACAGCGCCAAGCCATCGGCGACGCGCAACTGTTCGATCACCAGGTCGATACCGCTGGTTTCCTCGGTGACCGGGTGCTCCACCTGCAAGCGGGTGTTGACCTCCAGGAACGACAGGGTGCCATCGCTGCTCAGCAGGAATTCGACGGTACCGGCGCCGACATAACCGGCCTCGGCGCAGATCTTGCGGGCCGAGTCGTGAATGCGTTGGCGCAGGGCGTCATCCAGGTATGGCGCCGGGGCTTCCTCGATGAGTTTCTGGTTACGCCGCTGCAGCGAACAGTCGCGGGTACCGACCACCTCGACGCGGCCATGGCGGTCGGCAATGATCTGCGCCTCGATGTGGCGTGGGCGGTGGAGGAAGCGCTCGACGAAGCATTCGCCACGGCCAAAGGCAGTGACCGCCTCGCGCACTGCAGACGCGTACAGGTCGCTGACTTCGTCGAGCTTCCAGGCCACCTTGAGGCCGCGACCGCCACCACCGAAGGCTGCCTTGATGGCGATCGGCAGGCCGTGTTGCTCGGCGAAGGCCAGGACTTCAGAGGCGTCCTTGACCGGGTCCTCGGTGCCGGCCACCAGCGGTGCGCCGACCTTCAGGGCGATGCGCCGGGCCTGCACCTTGTCGCCCAGGGCATCGATGGTGTCGGGGTTGGGGCCGATCCAGATCAGCCCGGCATCGAGCACCGCGCGGGCGAAATCGGCACGCTCGGAAAGAAAGCCGTAGCCCGGGTGCACGGCATCGGCACCAGCACGGGCCGCCACGGCCAGCAGCTTGTCGATGTTCAGGTAGCTGTCGGCTGGGCGCTGGCCATCGAGTGCATAGGCTTCGTCGGCCTGGCGTACGTGCAGGGCATCGATGTCGGCATCGGCGTACACCGCCACGCTGGCGACGCCATAGTCACGGCAGGCGCGGGCGATACGCACGGCGATTTCGCCACGGTTGGCAATCAGGACCTTTTTCATCGGGCTTGGATCTCGTCGGAATGGGCAGGCCGCACGGGCTCGAAGGCGCCCAGCGGATTGAAGCGGATATGCGCGTTGACCGGGATCTGCCCGGCCAGGTCCAGGTGATACGGCGCGACCACGCCGATCACCGGGTAGCCACCGGTCAGCGGGTGGTCGGCCAGGAACAGCACCGGTTGCCCGCTGGGGGGCACCTGGATGGCGCCGACGCTGGTGCCTTCGCTGGGCAGCTCACCGTCGATGGCGCGTTGCAGCGGCTGATCGCCTGCCAGGCGAATACCGATGCGATTGGACTGCGGGGTCACTTGCCATTGCTGCTCGGCCAGCAGCGCCTGGGCTTGGGGGGTGAACCAGTCGCTGCGCGGGCCCATCACCACATCCAGGGTGACGACCTCGCCGGAGCGCGGCATGGCGAACGCGGGTTGTTCATCGAGCGAGACAGCGGCGCCGCCAACGCGGGCGTTGAAACCCAGGCGATCACCTGCAGCCACGGCCTTGGGGCCGACCTGGGCGAGGGTGTCGGTGGCCAGGCTGCCCAGTACAGGAGTAGCGCTGAAGCCGCCACGGATGGCCAGGTAATTACGCAAGCCGGCGCTGGGCGCCTGCAAGCTGACCTGATCGCCCGCCTGCAACGTGAACGGCGCATACAGGGCAGGGCGCAGCACCTGGCCACTGGCGGTACGGACTTCGATCACGGTGCTGGCACCGGTGACGGCTGCCACGGTATGGCCTCGGCAAATGAAGCTCAGGCCGCCCATGAGCACTTCCAGGCAGGCACTGCCCGGGTCGTTGCCCACGGCGCGGTTGGCTGCCCGCAGTGCGCCCCGGTCCAGGGCGCCGGAGGCCGATACGCCTTGGCCGGCGCGACCAGGGCGACCGAGGTCCTGGAACAGGGTCTGCAGGCCTGGCGAGAGGATTTCGAGGTGGCCGTCAGTGGCCGAATCGGCCGGCGCGGCGGCAGCTTGCACCTGCACCTGCACCGCCGCCTGCGGCCCCGCATCGACGAAGCGCACGCGATAACCAGGTTGCAACAGGGCCGGCTCGGCGCGGTCCAGGTCCCACATGCGGGTCGCGGTGACGCCGATGATCTGCCAGCCGCCGGGGCTGGCCTGCGGGTAGATGCCGCTGAAACCGCCGGCCAACGCCACCGCGCCAGCCGGGATGCGGGTGCGCGGGGTGCTGCGCCGGGGCACGACGAAGCCGGCACCGCCGCTGAGATAGGCAAAGCCTGGGGCAAAACCACAGAAGGCTACGCTGTAGTCGCTGCCGGTGTGGCGGCGGATCACTTCGTCGCGGCCGATGCCCAGCTCGCGCGCCACGTCGTCGAGGTCTTCGCCGTCGTAGTGCACCGGGATCTCGATGAGCTTGCCGGCCTCACGCGCCGTGGCGCTGATATCGCGCCCGGCAATCTGTGCGGCGAGCGCCTCGCGGCTGACCGCACTGGGGCGAAAATACACCAGCAACGTGCGCGCCGCGGGCACGATCTCTTCTACGCCAGCGATGGGCGCCTGCTGCAAGGCGTCGAACAGGGCGAGGGTCTCGTCCAGGTTCGCCAGCTCGACCAACAGCGCATCCAGGCTGACCGGATAGAAACGCATGATCCACTCCTATACGTGGTAATGGCTGTCGGGAACGTCGGTGATGAACATGTGCCCTGGCGCGTGGGAGATGGCGAACGGCACTTTCGAGGCCATCACCACGGCCTGGGGGGTGACCCCGCACGCCCAGAACACGGGGATTTCCCCTGGATTGATGGTCACCGCATCGCCAAAATCGGGGCGAGCGATGTCGGCGATACCGAGCAGGCCGGGCTCACCGACATGCACTGGCGCACCGTGCACGCCGGGGTAGCGGCCAGTGATCTTGGCCGCGTCGGCGACGCGGTCGGCCGGGATCGGGCGCATCGACACCACCATGTTGCCTTGCAGGCGGCCAGCGGGGCGGCAGGCACGATGGGTGCGGTACATCGGCACGTTGCAGCCTTCGCTGATGTGGCGCACGTCGATACCGGCCTCGAGCAGGTCGTTCTCGAAGGTGAAGCTGCAGCCGATCAGAAAACTCACCAGATCGTCGTGCTCGGCCCACAGCTGGCGAGCGTCGCTGACTTCCTCGACCAACTGCCCGTCACGCCACACGCGATACAGCGGCAGGTCGGTGCGCAGGTCGGCGTCAGCGGCGAGGAACGTCGAATGCTCGCCTGGCTCGGTGACGTCGAGCACCGGGCAGGCTTGCGGGTTGCGCTGGGCGAAGAGCAGGAAGTCGTACGCCCATGCGCGTGGTAGGCAGATCATGTTGCACTGGGTCAGGCCGGGAGCATGACCGGCGGTGGGCGAGACCAGGCCATCACGGTAACGGGCGCGGGCGGCAGCGGCGGCTTCGCGGGCTTGCTGGAATGGGTTCATGGTCAACCTCAGGAAAATGCGCGGAGGGTGGCGCCCGCTTCGAGCAGGCGGTGCTTGACACTGCGGGCGATATCGACGGCATCGGGGCTGTCGCCGTGCACGCAGATCGAGTCGGCCTGCAGTCGGATCACCTGGCCGTCCTCGGCTTCGATTTCGCCATCGCGCACCAGGCGCAGCATGCGCTGGGCGATCAGTTCGGCATCGTGCAGCACGGCGCCAGGGCGACCACGCGAAACCAGGGTGCCTTGGGCGGTGTAGGCGCGGTCGGCAAAGGCCTCGGCGACGCACTTCAGCCCGGCTTCGGTCGCCCAGCCGATCAGCGGCGAGTTGGCCAGGCACACCAGCTTGAGCTGCGGGTCGATGCGCAGCACCGCCTGGATCACCGCCGCTGCCTGGACCGGGTCGGCGGCAATGGTGTTGTACAGCGCGCCGTGGGGCTTGACGTAGCTCACCTGGGTGCCGACGCTGCGGGCCAGGCCTTGCAGGGCGCCAATCTGATAGATCACGTCGGCGCGGAGCTGCTCGGCGGGCACGTTCATGTTGCGGCGGCCGAAACCGACCAGGTCGGGGTAGGACACATGGGCACCCACGGCCACGCCACGTGCGGCCGCAGCCTCCAGGGTGCGTAGGATCCCGGCGGGGTCGCCGGCATGGAAACCGCAGGCGACGTTGGCGCTGGTGACGATTTCGAGCATCGCGGTGTCGTCGCCCATGCTCCAGGCGCCGAAGCTTTCGCCGAGGTCGCTATTGAGGTCGATGGCAGTCATGAAAAGGGTCTCCGTGGCAGTCTCAGGCTGCGTTGATGAAGGCGAAGATGGCACCGGCCGATTTGAATGCCATGTACCACGACAACAGGCAGGTCAGCACGCCCAGTACCAGCAGCCAGCGCGGGTAGTGGTAGCCGCCCATCAGGTCGGAGCGGCGCCAGCCGACGTACATGAAGATGCTCAGGCCCAGCGGCAGGATCAGGCCGTTGAAGCCACCGGCGAACACCAGCAGTGCCGCGGGCGGTTTGCCTGCTGTCAGGTATACGGCGAGTGCGACCAGAATGAAACCGACCGTGGCGCGGTGACGGATGCGCTCGTTGATCTGCTTGGACAACACGGTGATGAACGACATCGAGGTATAGGAAGCGCCGATCACGCTGCTGATCCCCGCTGCCCACAGCACCAGGCCGAAGGCGATCAACCCGGCATTGCCTGCCGCCGCGCTGAAGGCCTGGGCTGCAGGGTTGGCGGCCTGGCCGGATACGTCGATCACCACACCGCTGGCGACTACGCCGAGGATGGCCAGGAACAGGACATAGCGCGCCACGCCGGTCACCAGGATGCCGGTGAGGGCAGCCTTGGAGACCACCTCGATGTTTTCCACGCCCACGGTGCCCTTGTCCAGCAGACGATGCGCGCCGGCATAGGTGATGTAGCCGCCCACGGTGCCGCCGACGATGGTGGTGATCGCGGCGAAGTCGACGAAATCGGGCCATACCGCCTGGCGCAGGGCTTCACCCAGCGGTGGGTGGGTGGAACACGCCGCGAACACGATCAGGCCGATCTTCAGCGTGCCGAGCACGATCATGATGCGGTCCATGGCAACGCCGGCGCGGTGCGAAGAGAAGATGCCGATGGCCACCAGCGCACTCAGCGCGCCACCCCATTTCGGGTCCATGCCGGTCAGGGCGTTGAGGCCCAGCCCCGCGCCAGCGATGTTGCCCAGGCTGAACACCAGGCCACCGAAGATCACCAACACCGCCAGCAGGTAGCCACTGCCAGGAATGGCGGCGTTGGCCAGGTCCGAAGCGCGCATGCGGGTCAGGGTGACGATGCGCCAGACGTTCAACTGTACGACGAAGTCGATCAGGATCGAGGCCAGGATGCCGAAGGCGAACGCAGCGCCGAGGGTAGCGGTGAAGGTGGCGGTCTGGGTGAGGAAACCCGGGCCAATGGCTGAGGTGGCCATCATGAAGATCGCGGCGATCAGGGACGATCGCCGGGCCTTGCTGAACTCTAGAGCGGTCTGTGTCACAGCAGCATTCCTACAATGAGAGATGACTTCGCCGAGCAAGCGCCGTGCCACATACCTCATATTTGTGTCTATTCGGTGAATCATGCGGCATTGATTGTTCAACAATCTATGTTTGATGGATGAGCATTATGCACCGGATTGTTACACTTTCACTCATTCGTGCTACCTGATGAAGCACGCCGTGGCTTTGTGCCTTGCCAGGTAACGAGGTCTCAGGGAACATCCATCCGTCTCCTTACCCTGGATTGCCCATGAACGACGCTGACACTTCACTCCCACGCACTCTGGGTGAATCCATCACGCAAGACATTCGCAGGATGCTGGTCGAAGGCGAGCTGGTGCCGGGGCAACGCCTTTCCGAGGCGGCGCTGGCCGAGACCTTGCAAATTTCCCGGAACACGCTGCGCGAGGCGTTCCGTGTATTGACGCGCGAAGGCCTGCTCAAGCACGAACCCAATCGCGGCGTGACCGTCGCCGAGCCGGACATGGCGTCGATCATTGACATCTACCGCGTTCGTCGCTTCATCGAGTGCAAGGCCATCGCCCAGGGGTTTCCTTTGCATCCCGGGACGCTGCACATGCGCGAGGCGGTGGAGGCGGGCATGCAGGCGCGCGAAGCCAAGGACTGGGTCGGCGTGGGTACGGCGAACATGCTGTTCCACCGGGCTGTCGTCGAGTTGGCCGACAGCCCCCGGTTGCTGGTGTTCTATGGGCAGATCTCGGCCGAACTGCGCTTGGCATTCGGGGTACTCAACGACCCGGAGTTCCTGCACCTGCCTTATCTGGACATGAACGCGGCGATCTTGCGGTGTGTCGAGGAAGGACGGTCGGAGGAGGCGACGCGCATGCTGGAGAATTACCTGGTGCAGTCGGAGCGCATCGTGCTGGCGGCGTATGAGCGGCGGGTCAAGCGCTGACGAGCAGCGGATGCAGGTCGCCGCGCAAAAGGGCTGCTGAATCGATTTTCCTGAAATTTGACGTCAAAATGCCATCAAAAGCTTTCAAGATGTTTCACATCTGGCCGATAGGACAAGTCCACACGACCAGGAGGTGATCTGTCCATGAAGCTTACAGTGAAGAGCAAGCTGCTCTGCCTAGCCATCGTCCCAGCGTTGCTATTTGCCCTGATTCTCAGTGGCGTCGCCTCCTGGATGTTGCAGCGCAGCGCCACGACAGAAATGAAGGAAGGACGCGAAAAACTGGTGGAGCGCAACCGCCAGGTACTGAAAAACTACGTGGACGTGGCCCTGACCACCATCCAACCCCTGCACGATGCCTCCACCCAGGGCGATATGCAGAGCCGCGACAAGGCGCTGGAGTTGCTCAAGCCGGTCAAGTTCGGTGACGAGGGCTACTTCTTCGGCTACGACACCAAGGGCGTGCGGGTCTTCCGCGGCGACAGCCCGGCCGGCGTCGGCACCAGCTTCTGGAATACCCGCGACCCCGACGGCTCGTACCACTACCAGACCTTCGTCGAGGTGGCCAAGAACGGCACCCACTACATCGACTACCAGGCGCCCAAACCGGGTGACGAAGCGGTGCAGGTACCCAAGCTCGGCTACACCGTGTACCTGCCGAAATGGGACCTGGTGCTGGGTAGCGCGATCAACATGGACGACATCGACGCTGCCATGGCCCTGGAACAGGCAGCCGTCGACAAACGTACCCGCAGTATCCTGGTCAGTGTATTCGTGGTGACCCTGGTGCTGCTGCTGGCCACCGCCGCCGTCGGCGCCTGGATCGCCAACAGCATCGTGCGCCCGCTGCGCGTGCTCAAGACCAACCTCGACGACATCGCCGCCGGCGACGGCGACCTGACCCATCGCCTGGCCATCACCAGCCGCGATGAACTGGGCGACCTGGCTGCCTCGTTCAACCGCTTCGTGGAGAAGATCCATGGCATGGTCCGCCAGATCGCGCAGATGACCACCGATCTTGCAGGCTTGGTCGAGCAGGCCACCCAGCAGACGCTTCGCTCCGAGCAGGCCATGCAGCGCCAGCGCGAAGAGACCGACCAGGTCGCCACCGCCATCCACGAAATGTCCGCCGCCGCGCAGGAAGTCGCGCGCAGCGCCCAGCGCGCCGCCGAGGCCGCCTCGGAAACCGACCAGCAAGGCCAGGCCGCGCGCAAGGTGGTGGGGTCGAGCATCAGCGGCATGAGTTCGCTGGTCGAGGACATCCAGCTCAGCGGCACCAGCCTCGACAGCCTGCAACAGGACGTGCGCTCGATCGTCTCGGTACTCGACGTTATCCGCTCGATTGCCGAGCAGACCAACCTGCTGGCGCTCAACGCGGCCATCGAGGCCGCCCGCGCCGGTGAGGCCGGACGTGGCTTTGCCGTGGTCGCCGACGAGGTCCGCGCCCTGGCCAGCCGCACCCAGCAAAGCACCCAGGAAATCCAGGGCATGATCACCCGCCTGGAAACCGGCACCCACGCCTCGGTCGAGGCGATGCGCCGTTCCACCGAAGCCGGGCAGGGCGCCAACGAGCAGACCAACGCCGTCGGCGCCTCGCTGGACTCGATCTCCGGCCTGATCGCCACCATCAATGCGATGAACGCGCAGATCGCCAGTGCCGCCGAAGAGCAAACCTCAGTGGCCGAGGAAATCAACCGCAGCGTGCACCAGATTGCCGGTGCCGTCGAAAATCTCGCCGAGGAAACCGAACAGAGCGCCAGTACCATGCGCGACGTTTCGACCTTGGGCGGCAACCTCAGCGCCCTGGTCCGCCAGTTCAAGATCTGAATAAACGTTTCAGCCGTCCGCGGCGGTGGTCGCGGGCAGCAATTGCTGGTTTAGTGACGACTGATTGCTTAGCTACGTAATGATTAGCTGGCGATCATATCGCGCGGTGCCGAGGATCGGTCCGCCCGACTCATGACGAGAAACATAAGAAAAAAGCACTCCCCGTGTTTAGCCCAAGGAGTAGAAGCAAGATGCTCGATGACGATACATCCCCCGCACGGCGCGATTTCCTGCGCAAATCGCTGACGCTGATCCCGGTTGTCACCCTGGCCGGCGCCGGCGTTCCCACCGCCACCTTCGCCCAGACACCCGCCAGCGACGCAGCGGCCAAGCCCACGGCAGTACCCGCGCAAGCGGCGGGTGAATACCAACCGACCTTTTTCACCCCAGAGGAATGGGCTTTCGTGATCGCCGCGTGCGATCGGCTGATTCCATCCGACCATGTCGGCCCTGGCGCCGTGGAGCTGGGCGTGCCCGAGTTCCTCGACCGGCACATGCAGACGCCGTACGCCAACGGGGCGATCTGGTACATGCAAGGGCCCTTCCTCGAAGCCGCACCGGAGTTCGGCTACCAGGGGCGACTGAACCTGCGCGAAACCCTGCGCATCGGCATCAAGGCGTTCAACGGCCACTGCCGCAAGGCGTTCGACGGCAAGGCCTTCGCCGAGCTGTCCGATGCCCAGCAGGAAGACCTGCTCAAGGCCGCGGAGGCCGGCAAGCTGGCGCTGGACGACATCTCCTCGAAGCTGTTCTTCAGCAGCCTGCTCGCCGAAGTGCGCAATGGCTACTTTGCCGACCCCTCGCATGGTGGCAACAAGAACATGGGGGCCTGGAAGATGATCGGCTACCCCGGCATGCGTGCCGATTACATGGACTGGGTGACGGTGCGTGACAAGCCGTATCCGTTCCCACCCGTGGACCTGGCCGGACGGAGAGGCTGATCATGGCAAATGCAAAACCGAAAGTGGACGCCGTCATCGTCGGCATGGGTTGGACCGGGGCGATCCTGGCCAAGGAACTGACCGACGCCGGGCTGCACGTGGTGGTGCTCGAACGTGGCGCCGACCGCGACACCCAACCGGACTTCGCCTATCCCAAGGTGGTCGACGAACTGGAGGGTTCGGTGCACCGCCGCTACCTGCAAAGCCTGGCCCAGGAAACCGTCACCGCGCGCCACAACCCAGGGAGCACAGCCGTGCCTTATCGGCAGATGGGTTCGTTCAAGCCGGGTACCGGCGTCGGCGGCGCCGGCAGCCACTGGTCCGGCTGCCATTTCCGTGCGCTGCCGGAGGACTTCAAGCTGCGCAGCAACGTCGAGCAGCGCTACGGCGCCAAGTTCATCCCGTCGGACATGAGCATCCAGGACTTCCCGATCACCTACGAGGATCTCGAGCCGCATTTCGACCACTTCGAGCATGTGTGCGGGACCTCGGGCAAGGCCGGCATCATCAAGGGCGTGCGCCAGCCGGGCGGTAACCCGTTCGAAGGCTCGCGCTCGCGTGAGTTCCCGCTGGGTCCCAACCCCAACTACCTGGGCGCGGAGATGTTCTACAAGGGCGCCCGCGAAATGGGCTGGGATCCGTATCCGATCCCGGCATCCAACGCCTCGGGCCCGTACGTCAACCCGTACGGTTGCCAGATGGGCCCATGCAACGCCTGCGGTTTCTGCAGCGACTATGGCTGCCTGAACTACTCCAAGGCCAGCCCCAACATCAGCATCCTGCCGGTGTTGCGCCAGCGCAAGAACTTCGAACTGCGCACCCACGCCCAGGTGCTCAAGGTGAACCTGGACAGCGACGGCAAGAAGGCCACCGGCGTGACCTACCTCGACGCCCAGGGCCGTGAAGTCGAACAGCAGGCCGACCTGGTGCTGCTGTGCGCGTTCTCGCTGTACAACGTGCACCTGATGCTGCTGTCGGGCATTGGCAAACCCTACGACCCGCAGACCGGTGAAGGCACGGTGGGCCGCAACTACTCGTACCAGAACCTCAACCGTGTGGTGCTGTTCTTCGACAAGGACGTGCAGGCCAACCAGTTCATCGGTATCGGCGGTGCCGGCACCACCATGGACAACCTCAACGGCAACCAGCTCGACAATGCCAGCGCCGGCTTCGTCGGTGGCGGCATCATCTGGGCGCGCCAGCCGGGCGCGGGGCCTGTGCGCGGGATCAATGTGCCGCCGGGTACGCCCAACTGGGGCACGGCCTGGAAACAGGCGGCCAGCGATGCGTTCCGTCACTCGTTCTATTTCGAGGTGCAGGGTGCCTGCATGTCGTACAAGCAGCACTACCTGAGCCTCGACCCGACCTACAAGGATGCCTTCGGCAGACCGCTGCTGCGCATGACCTTCGACTGGCACGACAACGAGGTCAAGGCCTCGCAGTTCCTCGTGGGCAAAGCCCTGGAGATGTCCAAGGTGCTCAACCCGACGGCGCTTTCCGGCGACGCCAAGAAGCCGGGCGAGCACTACAACATCACCAAGTACCAGAGCACCCACACCTGTGGTGGCGCGATCATGGGCAGCGACCCGAAAACCTCGGCGCTCAATCGCTATTTGCAATCGTGGGACGTGCACAACGTGTTCGCCATCGGTGCCAACGCCTTCCCGCAGAACAATGGCTACAACCCGACCGGCATGGTCGGTGCGCTGGCGTACTGGTCGGCCAAGGCGATTCGCGAGCAGTACCTTAAAAACCCTGGCCCGCTGGTCCACGCCTAAGGAGAAATGACCATGAAGAAGTTTCTCCTGCGCTTGCTCGGCCTGGCGCTGCTGGTGTTCATCGCCGTGCTGGCGTATGCCCTGTGGCCGACCAAAACGGCGCCGGTGGCACCGATCGCCAGCGTTGACCAGGCGCTGATCGACAAGGGTCGCTACCTGGCCGATGCCGGTGACTGCACCGCCTGCCACACCAGCAAGGACGGCAAGCCGTTCGCCGGTGGGCTGGCGATCGCCTCGCCGATCGGCACCCTGTACAGCACCAACATCACGCCGGACAAGGACACCGGTATCGGCAACTACTCGCTGGACGCGTTCGACCGCGCCTTGCGCCACGGTATCGCCGCCAACGGCGACAGCCTGTACCCGGCCATGCCGTATCCGGCCTACGCCCGTGTCAGCGATGACGACGTGCGGGCGCTGTATGCCTACTTCATGCAAGGGGTGGCACCGGTCCAGGCCGAAAACCGTGCCAACGATGTACCCTGGCCGCTGTCGATGCGCTGGCCGCTGGCGATCTGGCGCAAGCTGTTCGCCCCAACCCCGCAGGCCGTGGCCTTCGACGCCGGCCGCTACCCGGACGCGCAAGTCGCCCGTGGTGCCTACCTGGTGCAAGGCCTGGGGCATTGTGGCAGCTGCCATACGCCGAGGGCGGCGACCCTGCAGGAAAAGGCCCTGGACGAGTCGGGCGAGGCCTTCCTTGCCGGTGGCCCGGTGATCGACGGCTGGTTGGCGGTGAACCTGCGCGGCAACCAGGCCGACGGCCTGGGAGCCTGGAGCGCCGAGGACATCGTCGCGACGCTGCGCAGTGCGCGCAGTCCTACCCATGCGGTACTCGGCGGGGCCATGGGCGATGTGGTGGTGCACAGCACCCAGCACCTGGGTGACGATGACCTGCTGGCCATTGCCGCGTACCTCAAGACCCTGCCGGCGAGCGCCGACTCGGTGTCGTCATTCAAGGCCGATCCGGCGACCGCCAAGGCATTGCAGGCCGGTCAGGAGAGCGGCCGGGGCGCCGAGTTGTACGTCGATAACTGCGCCGCCTGCCATCGTACCGATGGCCTGGGTTATGCGCGGGTATTCCCGAAGATCGCCGGCAACTCCTCGGTGCTGTCTGCCGACCCTGTTTCGATGATTCGCTTGGTCCTGCACGGCAGCAAGCTGCCAGCTACCGCCAGCGCGCCTTCGGAACTGGGCATGCCGGGCTTCGCCTGGCGCATGAGCGATGAGGAAGTGGCGCAGTTGCTGACCTTCGTGCGCAGCAGCTGGGGCAACCAGGCGCCGCAAGTGACCGCGGCCAGTGTCGCCAAGGTCCGCGCGACCCTGGCGAGCGAGTAACGCCCGCAGTCGACCCGCGCGCCGTAATGCCGTTCACTTAAGCACGATATCGCCGGCATTGGGGCCGCTTTGCGGCCCTCTCGCGACACAAGGCCGCTCCCACACTGACCGTGAAGGCCTCTATCTACAGGGCAAGCTCGGAAAATGTGGGAGCGGCCTTGTGTCGCGAGAGGGCTGCGCAGCGGCCCCGGCATTCTTAAGTGAACAGCATTAACCCGCGCGCCGGAGCCGGTGCAATGCAGGCTCCGGCGCGCTGGACGTTTCAGGCGCTGGGCTCGGCCTTGAGGCGCTTGATGAGTGCCTCGGCGACGCCTTCGGAGGATGCCGGGTTCTGACCGGTGATCAGGTGGCCATCCTCGACCACGTGGCTCTGCCAATCGGCTGCCTTCGAATACTGACCCCCCTGACCCTTGAGCATGTCCTCGACCAGAAATGGCACCACCGCGCTCAGGCCGACCGCGTCTTCCTCCGAGTTGCTGAAACCGGTCACTTTCTTGCCCTTGACCACGGGCTGGCCGTCGGGCGCCTTGACGTTCTTCAACACCCCAGGGGCGTGGCAAACGGCCGTTACCGGTTTGTTGGCGGCGTAGAAGGCCTCGATGAGGATTTTCGAGTCGTTGTCCTCCGCCAGGTCCCACAGCGGGCCGTGGCCACCTGGGTAGAACACGGCATCGAACTGGTACGGGTCGATTTCCCCCAGCGGCACGGTATCGGCCAGTGCCATCTGCCCTTCGGTGTCGCTGGCGAAGCGCCGGGTGGCCGCCGTTTGCGCGTCCGGCTCGTCGCTCTTGGGGTCCAGCGGCGGCTGGCCGCCCTTGGGCGAGGCGAGGGTGACATCGGCCCCAGCGTCGATGAATACGTAATAGGGCGCGGCGAATTCCTCCAGCCAGAAGCCCGTCTTCTTGCCGGTATCGCCCAGTTGATCGTGGGATGTCAGGACCATCAGGATCTTCATCATCTACGCCATCCTCCAGCAGGGTCGACGCAGCGCGCCAGTCGCACTGCATATGGGGTGAGAGGGTGCAACGGATTCAGAGGTTCAGTAGCGGGGCCAGCAGGCCATGTTCCAGATAGCTGCTAGAGTCTAATACCTGCGCATCCCGGACGCGCTACAGGAGGCAACATGAGTCCCATTCGACGTTCCACCCTTTGCATCGCTCTGGCTTGTTCCATCGGTTCGCCCTGGGCGCTTGGGGCAGGGCTCTCCGACCTGGGGGGGCTGACCTCCGGCGGAACCGGCAAGGTCGCCGGAGTGCTCGAGTACTGCGTGAAAAACAACTACCTCAGTGCCGATGCCGCCACGGCGGTAAAGGACAAGCTGCTCAGCAAGGTCTCGGGTGGTACCTCCGATAGCGACTATCAAGCAGGTGCCGAGGGCGACTACAGCGTTGCCGGGATGAAAAAGAAGGTCACCAAGCAGGTGTGTGAACAGGTCCTCAAGCAAGGCAAGTCGTTGATCTGAGCCTGACTCCAGGGCGGACTGGACAATGCACGGGCGTGGAGCTTACCGCTGGCCATGCCTGCTGCTGTGCTTGTGCCTGGCGGCCGCTGGGGTGCTGGCGCAGGAAAGCTGCGGGCAACTGACCGCCACCGGCAACCCCGAATATCCCCCTTACCTGTGGCGCGACCCAAAGGACCCGCAGCGCCTGATTGGCGTCAATGCCGACCTGCTCCGGCAAGTGGGCGATGCGCTCGGCCTGGACGTGAAGGTGGTCTACGCTGGTCCCTGGTCACGCGCCCAGGAAGAAGTGCGCACCGGGCATATCGATCTGCTGGCCGGCTATTTCATCACCCAGGCCCGTGAGCAGGCGATGGACTTCATCAGTCCAGCCTTCCTGTATACGCCCAGCGTGGTCTGGGTACGCGAGGACGGCGCATTCGCCTATGAGAAATGGGACGACCTCAAAGGCCGAAGGGGCGGCACGCTGGTCAACAACAGCCATGGCCAGCAGTTCGACGATTTCGCCAAGGCCAACCTCGACCTCGAGGCAGTGCCCAGCGCCCGCCAGGCATTCGAGAAATTGTTGCTCAAAAGGAGCGACTACGTGGTGTACGAGCAGTACCCCGGCATGGCCCTGGCGCGCCAGTTGAACATGGACGGGCGCCTGAAGGTGCTCGCGCCGGCGGTGTCCAGCGAGGGGCTTTACCTGGCGTTGTCCCATGCTTCACCCTGCAACCAGCCGCGGTTGCGTGAGCTTCTGGCGAAGCAGATGAGGCAGATCGTCTCGGGGCCATTGCCACGGCAACTGCTGGAGCACAACCTGCAACGCTGGGAGCAGCAGCAATCTACAGGAGACGCAGAGTGACCTCGTCAGAACCGATCCCACCCGTAGCCCGTTTTATCGCCGAAATCGACCGCTGGCTGCGCCAGCGCGGAGCCACGGGGTTTGCCAGCGAGCAAGTGGCGATGGTGCCTGGCAGAGCCACCGCCGAAGTTCCTGCACAGGTCCAGGCGTGGTTTGCCGATAGCAGCACGCGGGCCTTGACCACTACGCCGGCGTTGGCGGGCGTGGTCACGACTTTGGCGGCACTGGTGCCCGAGCTCGATTGGTATAAACGGCCCAGCGATGGCTCCGACACAGGCTTCGATGCGGGCCATTTCAATGCCATCATCGTCGGCAATGCGGGGCTGGCGTCGCTGGGGCCGGTATTGATCGGCGTTTCGCTGATGGCCAGTGGCGTCAGCTATCCCGTGCACCGACATCCGCCGGACGAGTGCTACGTGGTGTTGTCGCCTGGAGAGTGGTGGCGCGAAGACGCAGGCTGGTGGACGCCGGGTATCGGCAACCTGGTGCACAACGCCGGCAACCAGTTGCATGCCATGCGCGCCGGTGCCGCGCCGCACCTTTCGGTGTGGATACTGCGCGGCGAAGGTGCGGCCGGATTCAACCAGGTGAGCTGAATCGACCGGCAAGGTCCGCCGGAGTGTCGATATCCAGCAGCACGCCGGGGTCGTCCACCTCGACCCGCATGCAGGCCTGTGCATGGGCCGCGACCACCTGGCGACCGCCCTGGTCGCCCTGTACCTGCTCCAGCGCGGCCCAGAATGCCCGCCCGAAGATGACCGGGTGACCTCGTTGCCCCTGGTGGACGGGCATCACGATGCGTTGGGCATGGGCATTGGCACAGAGCGTGCGCAGCGTCGATTGGGCAATCCATGGCATATCGCCCAGCAGCACGGCCGCTGCCTGGGCGGATGAGCCACGTAACGCGGCGATCCCGGCAGCCAGGCTCGCGGAAAGCCCGCTTGCAGCTTGCTGCGCCCGGACCACGGTCACGCGTGAATCGATGTCCAGCGTTTGCCTGTCATCCCCTGGACGTAGCACGACGGTGACTTCATCGAAGTGTTCCAGCGCCCGCGCAAGGGTGGCGCTGAGCACGGTCTGGCCGCTCGTCAAGCGCGCTTGGCGCTTGTCGCTGCCAAAACGAATGCCTTGGCCTGCCGCCAGCACCAGGGCATGGCAGGGGCAGGCGTGAGTGGTCGATTGCTTTGAACGCATTTGTGAGCCCTTGGGTCGGACCTGAAAAAGCAGCATCCGCTGCACACAAGCATACCGACCGTGAGGCAATTCGTGATGACTCAATTGCAAGATGCCAATCCAGGCCTGTCGATTGGCCTGACCATCAATGGCCAGCCCAGGCGATTGACTGTAGCGCCTTGGACCACACTGCTCGACCTGCTACGTGAGCAACTGGACCTGGTGGGCACCAAGAAGGGCTGCGACCATGGCCAGTGCGGCGCCTGCACGGTGCTGCGCAATGGCGTTCGGGTCAATGCCTGCCTGACCCTGGCGGTGATGTGCGATGGCGACCAGTTGACCACCATCGAAGGCTTGGCCGAAGGCGACCACCTGCACCCCTTGCAGCAGGCGTTCATCGATCACGACGCGTTCCAGTGCGGCTATTGTACGCCGGGGCAGATCTGTTCGGCATTGGGCCTGGCCCACGAGGGTAGGGCCCATTCGCCTGAGCAGTTGCGTGAAGCCATGAGCGGCAACCTCTGCCGCTGCGGCGCCTACGGCAACATCATCGCGGCCGTGGAACAGGCGTTGCCGCTGATTCATCGCGATGGCCGAGGGCCGCGCCCATGACCCCGTTCGCCTACAGCAAACCCTCCAGCATCGAACAGGCCTTGCACCAGGCCGGGCCGCAGACGCGCTTCATCGCCGGTGGCACCAACCTGCTCGACCTGATGAAGGAAAACATCGCCAACCCGCGCACGATCATCGACATCACCGGCCTGCCGCTGCGCGAGGTGAGCGAAACGGCCGCAGGCGGCGTGCGCATCGGTGCGCTGGTGAGCAATGCGGATCTGGCCTGGCATCCGCTTGTCGAACAGCGCTACCCGCTGCTGGCCCAAGCCATTCTCGCGGGGGCCTCGCCGCAGTTGCGCAACATGGCCAGCACCGGCGGCAACCTGCTGCAGCGCACCCGTTGCCATTACTTCTACGATGTCGGCAGCCCCTGCAACAAGCGCCTGCCCGGTAGCGGCTGCCCAGCGCGCAACGGGCTCAACCGCAACCACGCGATCCTCGGCGCGAGCGTGCATTGCGTGGCGGTGCACCCCTCGGACCTGTGCGTGGCCCTGGCAGCGCTGGATGCCGTGGTGCACGTGCGTGGGCTGGGTGGAGAGCGCTGGGTGCCTTTCGCTGAGTTCCATCGTCTGCCGGGTGAGCATCCCGAACGCGACAACTGCCTTGCCGACGACGAGCTGATCCTGGCCATCGAGCTGCCCGCGCCCCGGTTCGCCGCGCGTAGCCACTATCTGAAGGTACGTGACCGGGCTTCATATGCCTTCGCCCTGGTCTCGGTAGCAGCCGGGCTCGAACTCGATGGCGAGCACATCGGCAGCCTGCGTCTGGCCTTGGGCGGCGTGGCGCACAAGCCGTGGCGCGACCCGGGGGTGGAACAGCGTTTTACCGGCCAGCCGGCAAACCCGCAGACCTACGCGCACGTCGCAAGAGCGTTGCTGCAGGGCGCCCAGGTACTGTCTGGCAACGCCTTCAAGGTCGCGTTGGCGACCCAGGCGATCATTCGCGCACTGACCGAGGCACAGGCTCAGGGAGACGACCAATGACCCACTTCGAACCCAGCAGCGGCCAGCCACTCAATCGCATAGACGGCCCGGCCAAGGTCACCGGCCAGGCCCGCTATGCAGCAGAGTACCCCGCCGATGACCTGTTGCACGGCAGCGTGGTCTGCAGCCACATGCCCCGTGGTCGCATCCGCCACATCGACTGTAGTGCTGCGCTGGCGGTGCCCGGCGTGATCGCCGTGTTGCACCACCTGGACCGCCCGCCGATGGCCGGTGACGACGAACCGTACCAGGACGCCGATGCCGCTGACGGCAAGCCGTTCCGGCCGTTGTTCAACGACCGCGTGCTGTACAGTGGCCAGCCCGTGGCACTAGTCGTCGCGCAGAGCCTGGAACTGGCCCGGCACGCAGGTGCGCTGCTGCGCGTCGAGATAGAGCCTGAGCCCTTCGAGACCGATCTGCTGGCGGCCCTTGATCGTGCTCACTCGGCGCCTGCCGAGCTCCCCAAGCCCCGCGGCGATTTCCAGCGGGCCTTCGACGCCGCCCGGTTCAAGGTGGACGCGGCGTACAGCACGCCGAGCGAACACCACAACCCGATGGAGCCGCACGCCTCGACGGTGATCTACCAGGCCAATGGCAGCCTGCAGGTGCACGACAAGACCCAGGGCACCCAGAACAGCCAGGACTACCTGCACAAGGTATTCGGCCTGGCCAAGGACAAGGTGCGGGTCTGCGCGGCCTATGTCGGCGGTGCCTTCGGTTCGGGGTTGCGGCCTCAGTACCAGCTGGCGCTGGCGACCATGGCCGCGCTGAAACTCCGGCGCTCGGTGCGCGTGACATTGACCCGGCAGCAGATGTTCACCTTTGGCTATCGGCCCCGCACCTTGCAGCGCCTGCAACTGGCTGCCGACGACCAGGGCCGCCTGCAGGCGGTGCGCCACCAGGCGACGGCCCAGACCTCGCGCTTCGAGGACTTCACCGAGCACGTCGTGGAATGGAGCGGCATGCTCTACCGCTGCGACAACGTGGCGATGGACTATCGACTGGTCCCGCTGGATGTCTACACCCCTCTGGACATGCGTGCTCCGGGCGCGGCACTCGGTTTGATCGGCCTGGAGTGCGCCATGGACGAGCTGGCCGAGACCGTGGGAATGGACCCGATCGCCTTGCGTCAGGCCAACTTCGCCGACAGCAACGGCAATGAGGGCAAGCCATACTCCAGCAAGGCCTTGCTCGACTGCTACCGGCAGGGCGCCGAGCGCTTTGGCTGGGCTGCCCGCGATGCGCGCCCAGGTAGCAGGCGCGAAGGCCACGAACGGATCGGCTGGGGCATGGCCGGTGGGGTCTGGGAAGCGATGCAGATGAAGGCCAGTGCCAAGGCGCGGCTGGATGCCGATGGGCACCTGTGGGTCAGCAGCGCGACCACCGACATCGGCACCGGCACCTATACCGTGATGACCCAGATTGCCGCTGACGCGGCCTTGATGGCAGTCGGCGATATCACGTTCCAGCTGGGTGACAGCTCGCTGCCGACCGCGCCGCTGCAAGGCGGCTCGTTCACCGTGTCTTCGGTCGGATCCGCTGTGCGACAGGCTTGCGAGGTGTTGCGCGGCAAGTTGGTTGACGTCGCCAGGTCGCGCTTTGGCGAAGTGGCCAGCGAGCCCGCGGAGCGTTTTCGCATAAGCGCAGGCCGCTTGCAAGTTGGGGACCGCAGCTATGACCTGGGCGCCTTGCTGCAGGACATGCCCGGCGGTGTGCTCGAAGTGCAACTGCAGGCCGAGCCTGGCGCCCGCCGCCAAGGCTTTTCTACCGCCACGCATTCGGCAGTGTTCGTCGAAGTGCGAGTGGACGAGACGCTGGGCACGATACGGGTCAGCCGGGTGGTCAGTGCCATTGCCGCAGGCCGGGTGATCAATCCCAAGACCGCGCGTAGCCAGATTCTCGGTGGTGTGGTCTGGGGCTTGAGCATGGCCCTGCACGAGCAGACCGAGGTCGACCATCATCTGGGACGCCCGATGAACCACAACCTGGCCGAGTATCACATTCCGGTGAACGCCGATATCGGCGACATCGACGTGCTGTTCGTCGACGAGCCCGACGACATCGTCAATGAGCTGGGCTCCAAGGGGGTAGGGGAAATCGGTATTCTCGGCGTCGCCGCAGCGGTGGCCAACGCGGTCTACAACGCCACCGGCAAGCGCTTGCGCGACTTCCCGATCACTCTCGACAAGGTGCTGGCCGGCTAGGCCGCCGGCACCTGCACCTCGCGGGCGCGCTTGGCCACGGACACGCTGACCTCGCCGGGCAGCGCGATGTGGTTTTTTGCGGCAAGAATCTGCGCCATGACGCTGACGGCGATTTCCGGCGGCGTCTTGCTGCCGATGTAGATGCCGATGGGACCGTGCAGGCGTGCCAGTGAGGCCTCGGTCTCGCCGAAGTGTTCGATCAGCCGTTCGCGACGCAACTGGCTGTTGCGTCGCGAACCAATGGCACCGATATAGAACGCCGGGCTGTGCAGGGCTTCGAGCAATGCCAGGTCATCGAGCTTGGGGTCGTGGCTGAGGCCGACGATGCAGGTGCGCAGGTCGGGCGCGAAGGCGCGGACCACGTCATCCGGCATGCCGACGATCTTCTCCACGCCGGCCACGTTCCAGCCGCTCATGTATTCGGGGCGCGGGTCGCACACCGACACCTTGAAGCCGTTGAACAGCGCCATGGTCGCCAGGTACTCGGCCAGCGCACCGGCACCGATCAACAACATGCGGTAGCCCGGGCCAAGGGTGTTGACCATGCGCCGACCGTCGAAGTCGAACTGCGCCGGGGCATCGCTGGCTGCGAGGCTGGCGATACCGCTGTTCAGGTCGAGGCTGCGCTGCACCAGGTGGCCGGCATCCAGGCGTTCCAGCAGTTGCTCGAGGACTTGCCAGCTGGGGTCGAACTCCAATACCAGCGCGAGGGTGCCACCACATGGCAGGCCGAAACGATGCGCCTCGTCGGCGCTGACGCCATAGCGCACCACGTCGGGCAGCCCCACCTGCATCCCGGGGCCGCCGTAGGCGGTGGTGTAGCGGTGGATCAGGTCATCTTCGATGCAGCCACCGGAGACGCTGCCGACCACCCGGCCATCTCCGCGCAGGGCCATCATCGAACCCACCGGCCGGGGCGACGAGCCCCAGGTGCGGGCGACGGTGGCGAGCAGCACACGCTCGCCAGCCTTGCGCCATTCGTAGGCGGTACGCAGTACCAGCAGGTCAATACTTTCCATGGGCTCCTTTGCACCTCTGTCGATCAGGCTATCTGCAAGGTATGGACCACTGCAGCGTGGCCTGGGCTCAATTCATCGCATGTGCAGGATGATCGGGCTGCTGCTGGCCGGGTCGGTGTGGCCGCGCAGCTTGCCGACCGCCTGGGCCCCGACCGCGCTGCCGTGGTTGCCCCAGGCGCTGCGCACGTAGCTCAATACCTGGGCGATGTCCTGGTCCGACAACTGCTGGCGGAACGCCGGCATGCGGTAGGCATCGGGCCTGCCTGCGGCGACTACGCGTTGCGAGCCGTTGAGGGTGATATTGATCGCCGAGGCGTCTTCCTTGGCCAAGGCCGAGGTCGCGCCGGCCAGCGGTGGCATCCACGGTGCCTGGCCCTTGCCGTCCAGGCCGTGGCACGAGGCGCAGCGGGTGGCATAGGTGTGGGCGCCAGGGGCATCCGGGTTGGCCACGGCGGCCTGGTACTGCCAGGGCGTACCGTCGCGCCCTGGGTCGCCAGGTAGTGACTTGAGGTAGCGAGCGATGGCGGCCAGGTCCTGGTCGCTCATGAACTGGGTGGAGTTGTTGAAGGCTTCGGTCATCGAGCCGAACACCACCGCGTGGCGATTGCGCCCGGTCTTGAGGAACTCGGCGATCTCGCCCTCGCTCCAGCGGCCCAGGCCGGTGTTGTGGTCGCCGCGTAAGCTCGGCGCATACCAGCCATCGAGCAGGGCGCCGGCCAGGTACGCGTCGCCGTGCTCGTCCAGGGCTTTCTCGTTGAACGCCAGCCCGCGAGGGGTATGGCAACTGCCACAATGGCCGGCGCCTTGGACGATGTAGGCGCCACGGTTCCACAGTGGGTCCTGGCCGGGCTTTTCGGCGTAGGGCGTGTCGGCGGCGAACAGGCCATTCCACAGCGCGATTGGCCAGCGCAGGTTGAGTGGCCAGGGAATGCTGCTGGGGATGTTCGCCTTTTCGGCAGGTTGCACGCCCTGCATGAAGAACGCATACAGCGCCCGCACATCGTCATCGCTGAGCTTGGCGTAGGACGGGTAGGGCATGGCCGGGTACAGCCGCCGGCCGCCAGGTGCCACGCCCTGGCGCACCGCGCGGTCGAAGTCGGCCAGGCTGTAGCCGCCGATGCCGGTGGCCTTGTCCGGGGTGATGTTGGTGGCGTGGATGGCGCCCAACGGCGTCGCCATCTCCAGGCCACCGGCGAATGGCTTGCCCTCGGGCAGGCTGTGGCAGGCCACGCAATCGCTCAGGCGGGCCACGTACTCGCCCCGGCTGACCAGCGCCATGTCCGGGGCCTGGGAGGATTCGCCAGCGAAGGGTGTGTCTGGCTCGCGGGTGACGTACCAGGCCAGCAGGCCGGCGGCGACCAGGCAAGGCAGGGCCAGCCAGGCAGCGGTTGTTGCCAATCGACTCTTGGGCATGGGCGTTCCTTGTCCGTTCAGCTGAAGGTATGGCGGCTCAGGGGCAGGCTGCGCACGCGCTGGCCAGTGAGCTGGGCCACGGCATTGGCTACCGCTGGCGCCACCGCAGGCAGCGGCGGTTCGCCGATGCCGCCCATCTTCGCGCCGCTCTCGACGATGCGTACATGCACGCGGGCCATGCGCGAAGGCGGCAGGATCGGGTACAGGTCGTAGTTACGCGCGCGCGGTTTGCCGTCGACGTATACCGCTTCCTCGACCAGCGTCTGCGAAAGGCCCAGCGCCACGGCACCATTGACCTGGTGCTCGATGATCGCCGGGTTGACGATGCTGCCGGGGTCGATGGCCTGCCAGATGTCGTGCACCTTGACCTGGCCATTCTCGATCGACACCTCGGCAATGGCCGCCGCTTCCGAGCCGAACGGCGAGGCCATGGCGATGCCGCGGGCGCGTCTGGAGCCATCCTGTGCGGTAAACGGCCCGCGTTTCCAGCCGCCGGACAAGTCCGCTACTGCATTGAGCAGGTTGGTCAGGCGCTGATTGTCACGCAACAGGTGCAGGCGCAGTTCGAAGGGATCCTTGCCGCCCTTGTCGGCCAATTCGTCGAGGAATGATTCGTAGAAGAAGTCATTCAACGAATTGCCTACCGAACGCCAGTAGCCGAGCATGGCCGGGCCCTTGACGTAGATCTGGGCGATACGTTTGTTGGCGATGGCGTAGGACTTGCCCGACAGCCCTTCGACGGCGGTGGGATCGATCTTGTCGCCTTGCTTGCCGGCCAGTGCCTCGGTGGGCCCCTCGGTGGCGCTCACGGCTTCGATCGCCAGCGGCAGGCCATCGGCGTCCAGCGCAGCGCGGAACTTGACCACCGCAACCGGGCGCAGCACATCGCGCAGGAACTCTTCTTCGCGGCTCCATATCAGTTTCACTGGCCGTCCGACCGCCTTGGCCAGGGCGATGGCCTGGGGGTAGGGGTTGGCCGAATCGTAGAGGAAGTGGCGGCCAAAGAAGCCGCCGAGCAAGGGTGAATGCAGGGTGATGCGGGCCGGGTCGAGGCCCGTGCGCTTGGCGATGTCGTCGCGGAACATGTCTGGCGCCTGGTTCGGCAACCACACCTCCAGCGAGCCGTCGGGGTTGAAGCGGGCCAGCGCGGAAGGGGGCTCGAGCTGGGCGTGGTTGAGGTACTGGTTGTGGTAGGTCGCTTCGAGCGTGGTCTTGGCGCCCGCCAGGGCCTTGGCCACGTCGCCCTCGTTCTCGTCATCGCGGGCTGGGCCCTGGGCGGCGGCCAGGTGCTCGAGCCAGCCGTCGCTGGAAAAGTCGGCCGGCATTGGCCGCACCTTGCTGCCTGTGCCTGGCTCCTGCCAGTCGACCTGCAACGCTTCGACCGCGCGCTTGGCGTGCCACCAGCGTTCGGCGACCACGGCCACCGCGCCCGGCAGTTGATGCAAGGAGTGGACGCCCGGCATGGCCTTGACCTGGTCTTCGTTGCGCAGCTTGCCGACCGTCATGCCCAGGCGCGGGGCATGCTGCACGGCGGCATGGAGCATGTCCGGCAGTTTGATGTCGATGCAGTACACGGCCTTGCCGGTGGACTTGTCGTAGGCGTCCAGGCGGCGCACCGGTTTGCCGATCCAGCGGAACTGGCTGGGGTCGCGCAGCTTGACGCTCGCAGGGTCCGGTACCGGCAGGTCCATGGCCCGCCCAGCCAGTTCGCCGTAGCTCAACGAGCGGCCCGAGGCACTGTGCAGCACCTTGCCAGGCTCGGTGGACAGCTCACTGACCGGCACGCCCAACTGCTCGGCCGCGGCCTGCAACAGCATAGCCCGGGCGAGGGCGCCGAGGCGGCGCATGGTGGGGTAGCTCATGCGCACCGACATGCTGCCTCCGGTGATGCGCATGCCGTTTTCCATCACCACGTAGGCTTCCCCGGGCGGTGCGCTGTCGACCAGGAAATTGGCCGGGTCGACGTCCAGTTCCTCGCCGACGATCTGCGCCATGGCGGTGAAGGGGCCTTGTCCGCCTTCCATGAACGGGCTCAGCAGGCGCACCTTGCCGTCCGGGCGGATTTCCAGGAACGCCGGCACCTGGGTGCCGCGTTCGGTGGTGGCAGCTGCCGCCTGGACCCGGGCCGAGCCCAACGGCAGGCCGAAGCCCAGTACCAGGGCGCCGACCGCGGTACCGGCGAGGAAGCGCCGGCGCGACAGGTTGACGGTTTCGCCCAGTTGCAGCTTGAGCAGATCGGCGGGGGTATCGACAGGCGAGTTCATCAGGCCTTCTCCCCTTGAGCCAGGTCGTGCAGGGCGGCATGGATGGCATTGTAGGTGCCGCAGCGGCACAGGTTGACCATCGCGGCATCGATCTGCTCGGTGCTGGGCTGGGCGCTGTGCTTGAGCAGCGCGGTGGCCGCCATCACCTGGCCCGACTGACAGTAGCCGCACTGCGCCACCTGGTGCTCGACCCACGCGGCGACCACGCGCTTGCCGATCGCGTCTTCCTCGATCGCCTCGATGGTGGTCACTTCACGCCCGACCACGCCGGCGACCGGGGTCACGCAGGCGCGTACCACGTTGCCGTCCACCAGCACCGAGCAGGCGCCACATTGGGCCAGGCCGCAGCCGTACTTGGTCCCGGTCAGCCCCAGGTCGTCGCGGATCACCCATAACAGGGGCGTGTCGGCCTCGGCCTCGACCTGGTAGGTCTTCTGGTTGATGCGTAGTTCGATGATGGATAGTTCCATGTTGGGTAGCTCCATGAAAGGGAGCGCCGTGGCTCACCTGCTGATCATCGGTTGATGGCGTTTGCAATCTGGTGGGGAATACGTCGTTCCCCAATCCAGAAAAGCTAGCACAGCGGCATGACCGGCTGTCCGACCGGCGCGCCACGTTCGGAGGATCGGGCAAGCAATTCGGTGAAATGCGCAAGCCTCTGACGGGTGCTGCGCCGGCAAGCAGGACTTCCCGGGCAAAAAACCGGATAATGCCGGCCAATTTCGTTTTGCACGCTTAACTCACGGTAATCCCCGCATGGAAATCAAGGTCAATTTTCTCGACAACCTCCGGCTCGAAGCCAAGTTCGACGATTTCACGGTGATCGCCGACCAGCCCATCCGCTACAAGGGGGACGGCTCGGCTCCTGGACCGTTCGACTACTTCCTGGCTTCCTCGGCACTGTGCGCGGCCTACTTCGTCAAGCTGTACTGCCAGAGCCGCGGCATCCCGACCGAGAACATCCGCCTCTCGCAGAACAACATCGTCGACCCGGAAAACCGCTACAACCAGATCTTCAAGATCCAGGTCGAGCTGCCCGAGGACATTTCCGAAAAGGACCGCCAGGGCATCCTGCGCTCGATCGACCGCTGCACCGTGAAAAAGGTGGTGCAGACCGGCCCCGAATTCATCATCGAGGAAGTCGACAACCTCGATGCCGACGCCCAGGGTCTGCTGATGCCGGTGGCCGACAGCACGACCTACATTCCGGGCAAGGACCTGCCGCTGGAGCAGACCATCGCCAACATGTCGGGCCTGCTGGCTGGGCTTGGGATGAAGATCGAGATCGCCTCGTGGCGCAACATCGTGCCCAACGTCTGGTCGCTGCACGTGCGCGATGCCCAGTCGCCGATGTGCTTCACCAACGGCAAGGGCAGTACCAAGGAGGCGGCGCTGGCCTCGGCGCTAGGCGAGTTCATCGAGCGGCTGAACTGCAACTTCTTCTACAACGACCAGTTCTGGGGCGAGGACATCGCCAACGCCGACTTCGTCCACTATCCCAACGAGCAGTGGTTCAAACCGGGCGCCAAGAACGCGCTACCGACCGAGATTCTCGATCCGTACACCCTCGAGATCTACAACCCGGACGGCGAGCTGCGTGGCTCGCACCTGTACGACACCAACTCGGGCAACACCGCCCGCGGCATCTGCTCGCTGCCGTTCGTGCGCCAGTCGGACGGCGAGGTGGTGTACTTCCCATCCAACCTGATCGAAAACCTGTTCCTGAGCAATGGCATGAGCGCCGGCAACACCCTGGCCGAAGCGCAGGTGCAGTGCCTCTCGGAAATCTTCGAGCGGGCGGTCAAGCGCGAGATCCTCGAAGGCGAACTGGCCCTGCCTGACGTGCCGCAAGAGGTGCTGGCCAAGTACCCCGGCATCCTGGCCGGTATCCAGGGGCTGGAGGAGCAGGGCTTCCCGGTGCTGGTCAAGGACGCTTCGCTGGGCGGTGAGTTCCCGGTGATGTGCGTGACCCTGATGAACCCGCGCACCGGCGGCGTATTCGCTTCGTTCGGCGCCCACCCAAGCTTCGAGGTGGCGCTGGAGCGCAGCCTTACCGAATTGCTCCAGGGTCGCAGCTTCGAAGGCCTGAACGACCTGCCGCAGCCTACCTTCGAGAGCCATGCGCTGACCGAACCGAACAACTTCGTCGAACACTTCATCGACTCCAGCGGCGTGGTCTCCTGGCGCTTCTTCAGCGCCAAGGCCGATTTCGAGTTCGTCGAGTGGGATTTCTCGGGCCATGGCGAGGACTCCAACGTCCAGGAAGCGGCAACGCTGTTCGGCATCCTCGAAGACATGGGCAAGGAAGTCTACATGGCGGTGTACGACGACCTCGGTGCCAACGCCTGCCGCATCCTCGTGCCAGGTTATTCGGAGATCTATCCGGTCGAGGACCTGATCTGGGACAACACCAACCGGGCCCTGGATTTCCGTGCCGACATCCTCAACCTGCACAGCCTCGACAGCCGCAGCCTCAAGCTGCTGCTCAAGCGCCTGGACAACTGTGATGTGGATGACTACACCACCATCACCACGCTGATCGGGGTCGAGTTCGACGAGAACACGGCCTGGGGCCAACTGACCCTGCTCGAGCTCAAGTTACTGATCTGCCTGGCCGTGCAGCGCCTGGACGAGGCCAAGGAACTGGTCGAGGCGTTCCTCCAGTTCAACGACAACACCGTCGAGCGTGGCCTGTTCTACCAGGCGCTGAACGTGGTGCTGGAGGTGATGCTGGACGACGAATTGGCGATGGCCGACTACGAGGCCAATTTCCGCCGTATGTTCGGCGATGCGCGCATGGACGCGGCGCTTGGTTCGGTGGATGGCAGCGTGCGCTTCTACGGCCTGACCCCGACCAGCATGAAGCTCGAAGGCCTCGATCGCCATCTGCGCCTGATCGAGAGCTACAAGAAGCTGCACGCCGCACGCGCCAAGGCCGCGCGATAAACCTGGCGATCATTGGCCCTATAGCCAATCGATCTTGCCGCTCGCGCGCTGGTGGTTGTCGCCAGCGCGCTGCGGGGTTTAGCTGGGGGTTGGCCATGGCCCGGCCATCTTTCTTCCCATTACCCATGGCGCGATGACCGCCAGAAGGACCTCGGCCGCGCACAGCAGGAAGGCGCAGACCATGAGTACTCCTCTGGATACCAATGCCCTGAAGGCCCGCCAGCAGGCGGCGTGGGCCAGCGGCGACTATGCGGTAATCGGTACCACCTTGCAGTTGGTTGGCGAGCGGCTTGCCGAAGCCTGTGACCTGCGCTGGGACGAACAGGTCCTGGACGTGGCCGCTGGTAACGGCAACGCCACCCTGGCTGCAGCGCGGCGCGGTTGTCGCGTCATTTCCACCGACTATGTGGCCGAATTGCTCAGGCGCGGCGAAGCGCGTGCGCAAGCCGAGGGCCTCGATGTGCAGTTCCAGGTGGCCGATGCCGAGGCGTTGCCGTTCACCGATGGTGCGTTCGATGCAGTGCTTTCCACCTTCGGCGTGATGTTCGCGCCGGATCAACTGCAGGCGGCGCGTGAATTGGCCCGGGTCTGTCGCGCTGGCGGGCGCATCGGCCTGGCCAACTGGACTGCGCAAGGCTTCGTCGGCCAGATGTTCAAGACCCTGGGACGCCACGTACCGCCACCTGCCGGGGCTTTGCCGCCCTCGCGCTGGGGGGACGAGGAACAGCTGAGGGCGATGTTCGGCGATGCGATCGGGGCGATGGATGTGAGTCGCCAGCAATTCAACTTCCGCTATCGCAGCGCGGCGCACTTCATCGAGGTGTTCCGCACCTGGTATGGACCGGTGCACAAGGCGTTTGCGGCGCTGGATGTGCAGGCTGGCGAGGCCCTGGAGCGCGACCTGGCGCGGTTGCTTGAGGACAACAACCGGGGAGGAGGGGATTCGCTGGTAGTGCCCAGCGAGTACCTGGAGGTGGTCATTACCCGCAGATGAGCCTTCCCATGCTCCGCGTTGTCCTCTTCGCGGGCAAGCCCGCTCCTACAGGATCTTCACCGCTGCCAAGGCCGGCGATGTACCTGTAGGAGCGGGTTCACCCGCGAACACCTGCGAAGCTGGTGCCATACCCCAAGGTACTCGTCCTCGCACAAGGCCGATGCCCACTGCTCCAAGTCAGTTCTTGCACTTGGCCAACACCACCTGGCAGGTGTCCGGCGTGCCACCCGAGCGGCTGGCATAGCGAATGCAGTTGTTCAGCGACTTCTGCCGGGCAATGCTCATGGTGTTGCCCCAGGCCAGGCCGCCTTCGCCGCTTTGCGGTACGGCCTTGGCATAGCAGTTCGAACCCACCGCCGCATAGCGGGCCTGCTTGGGCTTGCTCGAACAACCCCCGGTCAGCACCAGGCTCAGGCCGAGCAGGGCGCCCAATGCCCAGCGGGCGTAGGGCTGCGATGCAAGTCTATTCATACGGGTCTCCAATCCTGGGCCTGACGATAATACGCTTCGCTTGCCGCTTATCACACCGCCGCTGTCCGATAAACCTGAACTATCAGCCCTCTGGGCTATCTTCTCCTAGGCGCACCCCGCGCAAGCCTGATGGACCGGGCACTGCGCTCGTTCATCGGCACCAGGTCACCGAATGATAAGGAGGCGCCGTGACCGCACCAGACCAAACCCTCTATCGATGCACGCCCAGCCCGCTGCACGCGATCCTGCTGGCCGGCTCGGTTCCACTGTTCCTCGGCGCACTGCTGAGCGATATCGCCTACTACCAGAGCTACCAGATCCAATGGGCCAACTTCGCCGCCTGGCTGATCGCCGGAGCCCTGCTGTGCTGCGGGCTGGCGATACTGTTCGCGCTGGCCAACCTGGTGCGGGCCGAGCGCAAGGGTGGCCGGCCAACCGTCTACCTGCTGTTGCTGGTAGCGACTTGGATCCTCGGCCTGATCAACGCCTTCGAGCATGCCAAGGACGCCTGGGCGGTGATGCCGTCGGGCCTGGTGTTGTCGGTGATCGTCAGCGTGCTCGCCTGTGTCGCCGCATGGACCGGCATGAGCAACCTGCGTTCGGGAGGTGCGGCATGAACCACCTACCTGTATTGAGCGTATTGAGCCTGGCGGTGCTGCTCAGCGCCTGTGGTGGCGAAGGCGAAGCCACCCAGTCGCGTGGCCCCGACCCGAAACTGCCATCGCCAGAGCGCGGCTTGCTGCCAAGCATGAAGATCGCCGAACCGACGCACTGGGGCGAGCAGAAACCCACCGTGCCCGAGGGCTTCAGCATCACGGCGATTGCCACCGACCTGAAGATCCCGCGCCAGACCCTGGTACTGCCCAATGGCGACATCCTCGTGGCCGAGGGCCGGGGAGGCAATGCCGCCAAGCTCAAGCCCAAGGACGTCATCGCAAGCCAGATCAAGGCCAAGGGCAACACCCAGGTCAAAGGCGGCAACCGCCTGACCTTGCTGCGCGATGCCGATGGCGACGGCACCTACGAGACCATGAGCGTATTCGCCGAAAACCTCAACGCCCCCTATGGCCTGGCATTCGCCGACGGCAAGCTGTACGTGGCCAACCAGGATGCCCTGGTGCGCTTCGACTACCAGGAAGGCCAGACCAAGGCAGGCGGCCCGCCAACCGTGCTCACCCAATTGCCAGCCGAGATCAATCACCACTGGACCAAGTCCCTGGCGGTCAGCCCCGATGGCCGTTACCTGTACGTGGGCATCGGGTCCAACAGCAACATCACCGAGCGAGGGCTGGAAGTCGAAGCCGACCGTGCCATGGTCTGGCAGATCGACAGCCAGACCGGCGCCCACCGGCCGTACGCAACGGGCCTGCGCAACCCCACGGCGCTGGCCATTGAGCCGGGCAGCGGGCAGCTGTGGGCCGTGGTGAACGAGCGCGACGAGCTGGGCCCGGACCTCGTGCCGGACTACCTGACGTCGGTGCGCGAAGGCGCCTTCTATGGCTGGCCCTACAGCTACTGGGGCCAGAACGTCGACGAACGCGTCAAACCGCAAAACCCGGACAAGGTCGCGGCGGCCATCAAGCCTGACTACAGCCTCGGTTCCCACGTTGCAGCGCTTGGGGTGAGCTTCTCCATCCCGGCCATGGGCACGCAGTTCGCCGAGGGGGCTTTCGTCGGCGAGCATGGCAGCTGGAACCGGCCCAATCCGGTGGGCTACAAGGTGATCTTCGTGCCGTTCAGCGATGGCAAGCCGGCCGGAGAGCCGGTGGACTTCGCAACCGGTTTCCGCGGCGAGGATGGCAAGACCCGCGGCCGCCCGGTGGGTGTGACGGTCGACCCACGTGGCGCGTTGATCATCGCCGACGACCTGGCCAATACGGTGTGGCGCGTCACGCGTAATCGGTAAGTCCGGCTATTGTGAAGGAGCGGCGCGTGAATGGTTCACGCGCCAATCCGGTTTCGATCACATGGAAGCAGGCCTATGAACCCGATTCGCCCACTTGCTCGTGCCTTTGCCCTCGCTACCCTGGTTGGTGCCGCTAGCTTCGCGGTGCAGGCCAACGAAATTCCGATCGGCGCCGAGGCGCTGGAAAGCCATGTCAAGACCCAGGTCACGGCCATCGACCTGCCCAATCGCCTGGTGACGGTGAAAGGGCCGCATGAAAAGGACGTGACCTTCCAGCTTTCGGAAAACGCCAAGTCGTTGCCCAACCTGAAGGTGGGTGACAACGTCGATATCTACGTTACCCGCGCCGTGGCCTATGTGCTCAACAGCAACGTCGGTGGGGCGCCGAAAGCGAGCGCCGAGCAAGGCACCATCCGCGCCACCGCCGACAACCCGAACCCCGGCGGTGAGGCCTTCCGCCAGGTGCGGGTGACCTCCAAGGTCGAGAAGATCGACCTCACCACGCACGAAGTGACCTTGCTGCCGCCGCAAGGCAAGGTGCAGGTGGTCAAGGTCGAGAACCCGGACCTTCAAGCCAGGATGAAAAACCTCAAGGTCGGCCAGACGGTCGATGCGATCTATACCGAGGTGCTGCGCGTCGAGACCTCGCGCTGACCTGAGCCAGGCACCGTGGGGCAGGGGCCTTGGCGCCGATTGGCCGGCGACGAGGCCCGAATCTCCAAGACTGCGCAGCATGGATCCGTTGGCGGCGTTATACTCGCTTTCCGTTTCATAGTAATCCGAGTATTCCGATGGGTTTTTCTGCAACCGCCACACCCGAACAGCGCCGCCTGGGCGCACCCCTGATCGCCCTGGCCCTGCTGCTGGCGGGCGCCTGGTTCCTCAACCTCAACGCCGGCTTCAAGCAGGTGCTGCTGCTGGTGGTGGGCGCAGCCCTTGGGCTGACCCTGTACCACGCGGCGTTCGGCTTCACCTCGGCGTGGCGGGTGTTCATCAACGAACGCCGAGGCGCTGGCCTGCGTGCGCAGATGGTGATGCTGACCCTAGCGGTGCTGCTGTTCTTCCCGGCCTTGTCGGCCGGCAGCCTGTTCGGCAACCCGGTCACCGGCCTGGTGGCACCTGCGGGCGTATCGGTGGTGTTCGGCGCCTTCATCTTCGGTATCGGCATGCAGTTGGGCGGCGGCTGTGCTTCAGGCACGCTGTTCACCGTGGGCGGTGGCAATGCGCGGATGCTCGTGACCCTGTTGTTCTTCATCATCGGCTCGGTCACTGCCACCCATCATGCCGACTGGTGGTTCGCGCTGCCTTCGTTGCCGCCAACCTCTATCGTTCAGAGCTGGGGTGTCGGCCCTGCGCTGCTGGTGAGCGTGGCGGTGTTCGCGGTCATCGCCTGGGCCACGATCGTGCTCGAAAAGCGCCGCCACGGCGCCCTGGAGGCACCGATCAGCAGTGAGCACCAGGGCCTGCGCCGCTTCCTGCGTGGGCCTTGGCCGCTGCTGTGGGGCGCAATTGCCCTGGCGCTGCTGAACTACGCGACCCTGGCACTGGCAGGCCGCCCATGGGGCATCACCTCGGCGTTCGCCCTGTGGGGCGCCAAGACCCTCCAGGGGCTGGGTATCGATGTCGGCAGCTGGGTGTTCTGGCAGGCGCCGGTCAACGCCAAGGCCCTGGCCTCGCCACTGTGGCAGGACGTCACCACCGTCATGGACCTCGGTATCGTCCTGGGGGCCTTGCTCGCCGCTGGACTGGCCGGGCGTTTCGCACCAAGCCTGAAGATTCCGTTGCCGTCCCTGATCGCTGCGGTGATTGGCGGTCTGTTGCTTGGCTATGGTTCGCGCCTGGCGTACGGCTGCAATATCGGCGCCTACTTCAGCGGCATCGCCTCAGGTAGCGTGCACGGTTGGCTGTGGCTGGTGGCGGCGTATGCCGGCAACGTCATCGGCGTGCGCCTGCGCCCACTGTTCTTCGTCGGCGAGCGTCGGCCGGCGACCCTGAGCGGCTGCTGAGTCGCTCGCCTCGGTTAGGAGCGCTCTCAACCACGAGGATGTTAATTTCGTGTGTTAAGAGTTTCTCCTAACCTTTTGTTTTTATACGTTATCTTTTCGCAACAGCGTGCTGCACGCATTGTTCGAAGTAGGTCTGCTTGATGGCCGCCGGTTTGAGCCGCGAGCGGCTATTGTAGGTCTGTTCGGTAATGCCGAAGGCGGTCATGCGCATCCACGGCTTGGGGAACCTGCGGACCTGCAGCTTTTTTCGCGTGGCATATAGCGTGACCCCAGAAAGCTTGGCCTGTTGAGCCTCGGCGGCGATCTGCGAGCCCCATCCACACACCTGGCGCTCATTCTGGCTAAGCGCCTTCGCCTGTGCGATGCAAGCGGCCGAGGCCAGTACCGCGCCGGCTATCGTTGCTAGAAGTACTCGCATGTTGCTGTCCTAAGCTACTGATGGAGAACGGAGTTTGCCTCCGCTTCGAACGGCCGGGGGCCAGCAATTTGCCGTTATGCAGTCGATGATTGGCGTTCACGCCTGGAAATACCGCGTTCGGCGTATGTGATCGTACAACTGCTTGCGCTATGATGACCGCAGTCTTTCAAGGTGAAATTCAGGGCATGACAGAGCAGCAGGTACAGGCACGGGTCCGGCGCAAGCCGCGCAGCCTTGCCCAGGAACTGGTCACGGTGCTGACCGAGCGTATTCGCAGTGGCCAGCTCAAGCGCGGCGACAAGCTGCCGACCGAGTCGCAGATCATGGCCGAGGAGGGCGTCAGCCGCACCGTGGTGCGTGAAGCCATCTCGCGGCTGCAGGCTGCTGGTCAGGTCGAGACCCGCCATGGCATCGGCACCTTCGTGCTGGATGCGCCAGCCACTGGCGGCTTCCGCATCGACCCGGCAACGGTGGTGACCCTGCGTGAAGTGCTGGCGGTACTGGAGCTGCGCATCGCCCTGGAAATAGAGTCGGCCGGGTTGGCCGCGCAGCGCCGCACCGACGAGCAACTGGCGGGTATGCGCGCCGCGCTGGACGAGCTCAACGAGGGCGCCGCCCATGCCAACGATGCGGTGTCCGCAGACTTCCAATTCCACCTGCGGATCGCCCAGGCCAGCGGCAACCACTACTTCGCCGACATCATCAATCACCTGGGTACCAGCATCATTCCGCGCACTCGGCTGAATTCGGCGCGGCTGGCCCACGACGACCAAGCCCATTACCTGAGCCGGCTGATGCACGAACATGAGGCGATCTACGAGGCCATTGCCCGGCGCGATAGCGAAGGGGCGAAGATGGCCATGCGCATGCACCTGAGCAATAGCCGTGAGCGGCTGCGCCAGGCGCACGAAGCGGCCGAGGCGCAGAGGGCCTGATAGGTTCGCTGCAGAAAAAAGAAAGCCCCGCGAATGCGTAATGCTGTTCACTTAAGCTCTGCATCGCCGGCATTGGGGCCGCCTTGCGGCCCATCGCGACACAAGGCCGCTCCCACAATGACCGTGAAAGCCCTTATCTACGGGGCAAGCACGGACGATGTGGGAGCGGCCGTGTGTCGCGAAAGGGCTGCGCAGCAGCCCCGGCATTCTTAGGTGAACAGCATTACCGCGAATGCGGGGCTTCTTCGTTTCAGGGCAATCAGAGTGCCGCTTCGCTCCACTGGCCATTGACCAGGCGACGCAGCCCCAGCGGGTTGGCGTCACGCAGTGCCTCAGGCAGCAGGGCTTGCGGGTAGTTCTGGTAGCACACCGGGCGCAGGAAGCGGTCGATGGCCAGGGTGCCCACCGAGGTGCCACGGGCATCGGAAGTAGCAGGATACGGTCCGCCGTGGACCATGGCATCGCACACCTCGACGCCAGTCGGGTAGCCATTGATCAGGATGCGGCCGACTTTCTCTTCCAGCAGTGGCACCAGCCAGGCGAAAGCTTCGAAGTCTTCCGGTTCGCCGATCAGGGTCGCGGTCAACTGGCCACGCAGGCCCAGCAGGGCGGCGCGCAGTTGGGCATTGTCCACGGCCTCGACCGCCACGGTAGTGGGGCCGAACACTTCTTCCTGCAGCAGCGGGTCCGATTCCACCAGCAGGCGAGCGTCGGCCTTGAACAGCTGGGCACGGGCCTGGCTGCCTTCCTGGGCCTGGCCGGCCAGGTGCTGGATACCGTCATGGGCGTGCAGGTGCTCCAGGCCGCCGACGTAGCTGCGCAGGCCGCCGGCGTTGAGCATGGTCTGCCCGGCTTGCTGGTCGAGGTGCTGGCCGAGGTCGGCCAGCAACTGGCTGTATTGTGGCGACTGCAGGCCGATCACCAGGCCCGGGTTGGTGCAGAACTGCCCGGCACCCATGCACACCGAACCTGCCAGTTCACGGGCGATGGCATCGCCGCGCTTGGCCAGGGCGCCCGGCAGCACGATCACCGGGTTGATGCTGGACATCTCGGCGAACACCGGGATCGGCTGTGGGCGCTCGGCGGCCATGCGGCACAGGGCGTCGCCGCCTTTGAGCGAACCGGTGAAGCCGACCGCCTGGATGGCCGGATGCTTGACCAGCCATTCGCCGACGCCGCCGCCGAAGACCATGTTGAACACGCCTTTGGGCATGCCGGTACGTTCGGCTGCGCGCTGGATCGCGCAGCCGACCAGGTCGGCGGTGGCCATGTGGCCGCTGTGCGCCTTGAACACTACCGGGCAGCCGGCAGCCAGGGCGGCGGCGGTGTCACCGCCAGCGGTGGAGAAGGCCAGCGGGAAGTTGCTGGCGCCGAACACGGCGACCGGACCGACACCGATGCGCATCTGGCGCAGGTCCACCCTTGGCAGAGGTTGGCGATCGGGCAGCGCCAGGTCGATGCGAGCACCGAGGAAGTCGCCACGGCGCAGCACTTGGGCGAACAAGCGCATCTGGCCGCTGGTGCGGCCGCGCTCGCCCTGGATACGGGCCGCCGGCAGGGCGGTTTCGCGGCAGACGATGGCGACGAAGGCGTCATCCAGCTCGTCCAGTTCTGCGGCGATGGCATCGAGGAATTCGGCGCGGCGCGCCGGCGACAGCTGGCGGAACTCGGCGAAGGCAGCGGCGGCGGCCTTGGCGGCCTGGTCCACTTCGCTTTCCAGGGCCTGGGCGAAGCTGTAGGGCAGGGCCTCGCCAGTGGTGGCGTCCACGCTTTGCAGGCGCTGTGGGCCAGCGGCGCTGCGCTGGCCGGCGATGAAGTTGTGGCCGAGGATCTCAGGCATGGGATGCTCCTGTTGCTTGAAGGAAGAAATTGAAGAAGCTCTGTGGGAGCGGGCTTGCCCCGCGAACACCGGCGCAGCCGGTGCCAGGCACCGTGTGGTCTGCTTCGCGGGGCAAGCCCGCTCCCACAGGGGGGAAGGTGTACAGCCAAACAGCGCACGCCCGCTGCATCAGGTAATCGGTGCCGGATTGAACAAGGTGATGTCGTTGTGCAAGCGGTGCTGTTCGGCCCAGGTCTGCTTGCGGCCGCTGGCCACGTCCAGGTAGTAGTGGAACAGCTCCCAGCCCAGTTCCTCGATGCTCGAACGACCACTGGCGATACGCCCGGCGTCGATGTCGATCAGGTCCGGCCAGCGCTGCGCAAGCTCGGTGCGGGTGCAGACCTTGACCACCGGGGCCATGGCCAGGCCGTAGGGGGTGCCACGGCCGGTGGTGAACACGTGGAGGTTCATGCCGGCTGCCAGCTGCAGGGTGCCGCAGACGAAATCGCTGGCCGGGGTGGCGCAGAAGATCAGGCCCTTGCGTTGAACCCGCTCGCCCGGCCCGACCACGCCCTGGATGGCGCCACTGCCGGACTTGACGATGGAGCCGAGGGACTTCTCGACGATATTGGACAACCCGCCTTTCTTGTTGCCAGGCGTGGTATTGGCGCTGCGATCCGCCGCCCCTTGTTGCAGGTAACGGTCGTACCAGTCCATCTCGCGCACCAGGGCCTCTGCGACTTCCTGGTTCTCGGCGCGGGAGGTGAGCATGTAGATGGCATCGCGTACTTCGGTCACCTCCGAGAACAGCACGGTGGCGCCGGCACGTACCAGCAGGTCGGCGGCATAGCCCAGCGCCGGGTTGGCGGTGATGCCGGAGAACGCATCGCTGCCGCCGCACTGCATGCCGAGGATTAGCTCGCTGGCTGGCACGGTTTCGCGGCGGCGCTGGTCGAGCTTCTTCAGGCGGGTTTCGGCCAGGTCCATGATCTGCTCGATCATTTCGCCGAAGCCCAGGCTCGCGTCCTGCAGGCGATACAACCAGGGGTCGCTGAGGTCGACCGAAGGGTCGTTCTCATGCATCACCTGGCCGGCCTGGAGCTTTTCGCAGCCCAGGCTGATCACCAGGGCTTCGCCGCCCAGGTTGGGGTTGCGTGCCAGGTTGCGCACGGTACGGATCGGGATGTAGGCGTCGCGGGCGTTGATCGCCACGCCGCAGCCATAGCTGTGGGTGATGGCGACCACGTCGTCGACATTGGGGTATTTGGGCAGCAGCTCTTCACGGATGCGCTTGACCGCATGTTCCAGCACGCCGGTGACGCACTGCACGGTGGTGGTGATGCCAAGGATGTTGCGGGTGCCGACGGTGCCGTCGGCATTGCGGTAGCCTTCGAAGGTGAAGCCATCGAGCGGTGGCAGCGGGGCGGGGACTGCGTCGCAGCGAGGCAGGCTGTCCAGCTCGGGTGCCGACGGCATGGCCAGTTGGCTCTCCTGTACCCAGCTGCCTTGGCGCAGGTCTTCCAGGGCATAGCCGATGATTTGCCCGTAGCGACGCACGGGCTCGCCCTTGGCGATGGCGACGGTAGCCACTTTGTGGCTCTGTGGTACGGCCTCGACCAGGGTCAGGCCGTCGGGAAAGCGGGCGCCTTCGCCCAGGCCGCCATCGTTGACCACGACCACGACGTTGTCGTCGTCGTGCAGGCGGACGTAGCGGGGCGAGTCGGAATGTTCGATCAACTGCATGGTCGTGCCCTTTTTCGATTGCTCAGGCTTTGTACTTCCGCCCACCCCCGGCAGGGCCGGGGGTGGGCGTGTTCACTCATTGTTGCGAGGTGGCCAGTTTACCGTTGCCGGCGGCCTCGGCCTCAGGCTTTGGGTCGTCGCGCAGCTCGATACGCTTGATCGGGCCGACGATCACCAGATAGCTGAATACCGCCACCAGGGCGTTGGCACCCACATACACCAGGGCCCACTTGAACGAACCGGTGGCGCTGATGATGTAGCCGATGACGATCGGCGTGGTGATCGAGGCGATGTTGCCGAAGGTGTTGAACAGGCCACCGGACAGCCCGGCGATCTGCTTGGGCGAGGTGTCTGCCACTACCGCCCAGCCCAGCGCGCCGATGCCTTTGCCGAAGAAGGCCAGGGTCATGAAGCCGACCACCATCCATTCAGCATCGACGTAATTGCAGAAGACCATGGTGGTCGACAGCAGCAGGCCGCAGACGATCGGCAGCTTGCGCGAGAAAGTCAGCGAATTTCCACGGCGCAGCAACCAGTCCGAGATCACGCCGCCCAACACGCCACCGATGAAGCCGCACACCGCCGGCAGCGAGGCGATGAAGCCTGCCTTGAGGATGGTCATGCCGCGCTCCTGCACCAGGTACACCGGGAACCAGGTCAGGAAGAAGTAGGTGATGGCGTTGATGCAGTACTGGCCCAGGTACACGCCCAGGAGCATGCGGCTGGTCAGCAGTTGCTTGATGTAGCCCCACTTCGGACCGTCGTTGCCGCGCTTCTGGTCCATGTCGACCAGGCCACCGTTCTGCTCGATGTGTTCGAGTTCGGCCTGGCTGATGCGCGGATGCTGGCGCGGGTTGTAGATGGTCTTGAGCCAGACCATCGAGAACACGATGCCCAGCGCGCCCATGACCACGAAAACGTGCTCCCAGCCGAAGCTGAACACGATCCAACCCATGATCGGGGCGAACAGCGCGGTGGCGAAGTATTGCGCCGAGTTGAAGATCGCCGAGGCCGTGCCGCGTTCCTGGGTAGGGAACCAGGCCGCGACGATTCGGGCATTGCCCGGGAACGACGGGGCTTCGGCGAAACCGACCAGAAAGCGCAGGGTGAACAGGGTCACCACCGCCCAGGCTACCGGCAGACCGCCGACGAAGCCCTGCAGCAGGGTGAACAACGACCAGGTGAAGATACTGAAGGCGTAGACGTTCTTGGAACCGAAACGGTCGAGCAGCCAGCCGCCAGGGATCTGGCCGGCGACATAGGCCCAGCCGAAGGCGGAGAAGATGTAACCCAGGGTCACGGCATCGATGCCGAGGTCTTTCTGCAGGCTGGAGCCGGCGATGGCGATGGTGGCTCGGTCTGCATAGTTGATCGTGGTCACCAGGAACAGCATGAACAGGATCAGGTAGCGCACATGCGTCTTTTTCGTCGCTTGCATGCTGGTAATACTCCCACTAGTTATTTTTGTGCGGGCTCACGAGTTGTAGCCGGAGTGGGGGCAGCCCACTCCGGTCGCGGCAATGGCAGGCCGCTTGGGCGCTTATTGCGGGCCCATCTTGTCCATCAGCGCTGCGAGCATTTCGTATTCTTCGCCAGTCAGGTCGGTCAGTGGAGTACGCACCGGGCCTGCGTCGTAACCGGCGATCTTGGCGCCAGCCTTGACGATGCTCACGGCATAGCCGGCCTTGCGGTTACGGATGTCCAGGTACGGCAGGAAGAAATCGTCGATCAGCTTGGCCACGGTGGCGTGGTCGTCACGGGCGATGGCGTTGTAGAAGTCCATCGCGGTCTTAGGCACGAAGTTGAATACGGCCGAGGAGTAGACCGGCACACCGAGGGCCTTGTAGGCAGCAGCATACACCTCGGCGGTGGGCAGACCACCCAGGTAGCTGAAACGATCGCCCATGCGGCGACGGATCGACACCATCAGTTCGATGTCGCCCAGGCCGTCTTTGTAGCCGATCAGGTTCGGGCAGCGCTCGGCGAGTTTTTCCAGCAGGTCGGCGTTGAGGCGGCAGACGTTGCGGTTGTACACCACAACGCCGATGTTCACCGATTTGCACACGGCTTCGACGTGGGCGGCAACGCCGTCCTGGCTGGCTTCGGTCAGGTAGTGCGGCAGCAGCAGCAGGCCCTTGGCGCCCAGGCGCTCGGCTTCCTGGGCGTATTCGATGGCCTGGCGGGTGGAGCCGCCGACGCCGGCCAGGATGGGTACCGACTTGGCGCAGGTGTCGACCGCGGTCTTGATCACCTGGCTGTACTCGCTGGCGGCGAGGGAGAAGAACTCACCGGTGCCACCGGCTGCGAACAGAGCGCTGGCGCCGTATGGGGCCAGCCATTCCAGGCGCTTGATGTAGCCAGTCTGGTGGAAGTCGCCCTGGGCATTGAAGTCGGTAACCGGGAACGACAGCAGGCCGTGGGAGAGGATGGATTTCAGTTCTTGTGGATTCATTGTTATAGGCATCCTGTGGCGCTTTGGGGTGAGAGCTAAGGTGAGAGGTAAGTTATCGTACAACTTGTGCGATGACTAGTCCCCTTGCGCAGATTTTTTGTTGGGGGATGAAAGGAGTGGGGGGTATGTCTGTGCCGGCCCTTTCGCGGGCAAGCCCGCTCCTACAAGATCACCGCCGCCCCTGTGGGAGCGGGCTTGCCCGCGAAAGGGCCGGCGCAGACGACAATCAGGTCACAGGAAATCCCGGTGAATCGGATCAACCCACGATCAGTCGTCGTATATCTAGAGGAGGATAAGAAAAAACGATCGCGGAGACAGGCACGAACCCGCCGCCCGCTTCCACGGGAGATGTTCTGGGACCAGCAGAGGGTGACCGGGGAAGCGGGGGCGGCCTTGCGCCGCCCCGCGATCAAAGCTAACGAAGCTTAGGCTCAGGCGGCCTGTTGGCGCTTGACCTGGGCTTTGCGCACCTGGGCGCGGCAGGCGTCGCCGAAGGCCTGGAAGATCTTGATCGAGTCAGGGTTCTTCGCAGCCTGCCATTCCGGGTGCCATTGCACGGCGAACAGGAACGGCGAAATGCTCGGGGCGTGAATCGCCTCGACCAAGCCATCTTCGGCGTGGGCGATTGGCTCGATACCGGCGCCCAGCTTGTGCAGGCCCTGACCGTGCAGCGAGTTGACGCGAATCTCGTCGCTGCCCAAAGCGTCACGCAGCCAGCTGCCAGGCTTGATCTTCACGCCATGGACTTGGGCGTACTGCACATCGACCGGGTCCTCCGGGTTTTCCCGGTGGTCGTTGAAACCAGGCTCGGCGTAGACCTTCTGGTAGATGTCACCACCCAGTGCCACGTTGATTTCCTGCATGCCACGGCAAATGCCGAAGATCGGCAGGCCGCGCTTGATCGCCGCCTTGACCAGCGGGATGTCGAACAGGTCGCGGTCCTTGTCCTGGGCTTTGCCGGGGGTCTGGTTTTCCTGGCCGTACAGGGCAGGGTCGATGTTGCTCCCGGCGCCGGTCAGGTACACGCCGTCGGCCATGTCCAGGTAGGCCTCGAGTGCCTCGGTGCCACAGCAGGTCGGCACCAGCACGGGGATGCAATCGGCGAAGTCGACCAGCGGGGTGATGTATTTGTGGGTCATGACCTGGTAGTCATGGCCTTTGCGCTCTTGGCTGCCCATGGTCATCAGAACGACGGGTTTGCGCAGGGAAGGTTGCTTGTTGCCAATGTTGCTGTTGGACATATGTCACCTTGGGGCAGGTCCTGCCTGCCGTTGTCGTGCAGGTGCACGGCTTGGGCCATTGTGCTACCTGAAGCCCCGAGCACTGCCGGAGAGGGATCCGGTCGGGGCTTATCGATAGCTTGCCAGAGCCGTTCGATATGTCAAACGACTCTCAGGCGGCCAAACCCGGGTTTCACCCCTGTTTTCGGGGGGTGAAGAAGCTGCGAGCCTGTGGCGACAAGGGTTTGCCGAAGGTATAGGTCAATTATATTTAACGATGCAGTCGGATCATTGCAGCGATGCAAAGAAGGTGGGTGCCAGTCGACTTGCCTGCCCCAACCGAAGTGGGCATAACTGAATGTCGCAGCCCAACCATCATTCCAAGAAAGGAGCCGCCGATGTCCTCACCTTCCTCCAGCCCCGTAGTCCGCATGCCGTTTGCCGAGTTGTCGGGGCTGTTGCAGGCGATCTTCCAACAGCATGGCTGCAGCGAGTCGGTCGCCAGTGTGCTTGCGCACAACTGCGCCAGCGCGCAACGCGATGGCGCCCACAGCCATGGAGTGTTTCGTATCCCGGGCTATGTCTCGACGCTGTCGAGTGGCTGGGTCGATGGCCGCGCCACGCCACAGGTGAGCGATGTGGCACCGGCCTACGTACGCGCCGATGCCCAGGGCGGTTTTGCCCAGCCGGCCCTGGCTGCGGCCCGGGCAATGCTGGTGGACAAGGCCCGCAGCGCCGGCATCGCCGTGTTGGCGATTCATAACTCCCACCATTTCGCCGCCCTCTGGCCAGACGTCGAGCCGTTCGCCGACGAGGGGCTGGTGGCCCTGAGCGTGGTCAACAGCATGACCTGCGTGGTGCCCCATGGCGCGCGCAAGCCGCTGTTCGGGACCAACCCGATCGCCTTCGCCGCACCCTGCGCCGGGCATGCCCCGATCGTGTTCGACATGGCCACCAGCGCCATGGCCCACGGCGATGTGCAGATTGCCGCCCGGGCTGGCCAGCAACTGCCCGAAGGCATGGGCGTGGATGCGGCGGGGCAGCCGACCACCGACCCGGCAGCGATACTCGATGGCGGTGCTTTGCTGCCGTTTGGCGGGCACAAGGGGTCGGCGCTGTCGATGATGGTCGAGTTGCTGGCTGCGGCGCTCACCGGCGGGCACTTTTCCTGGGAGTTCGATTGGTCGGGGCACCCTGGGGCGAAGACGCCCTGGACCGGGCAGTTGATCATCGTGATCGACCCGAGCAAGGCCGAGGGCGAGCGCTTCGCGTTACGCAGCCGTGAACTGGTGGATCAGATGCAGGCGGTGGGGTTGTCGCGCATGCCGGGCGAGCGTCGTTACCGTGAGCGCGAGGTTGCCGCGCGCGAAGGGGTGGCGTTGAGCGAGCTTGAGTTGCAGGGGCTCAAGGAGTTGGCGGGCTGAGCCGGCCCTAGGCTCTGTATGAAAAGTCTTGAGACGAAGGTCAGGCAAGGCGAAAACAGCCGAGGAAGCGGAGTTTACGGGTTGTAAATGAGCATTCCGAGGCTGTTTTCAACGCAGCATCACCGAGTATCAAGGCTTTTCGTACAGAGCCTAGTCATGCACGCTTGCATAGACACCCTTGCACGCAAGTGATGTTCCTCCACCGCAACAGCGGGTATGCTCAGGGCTGCCTTTCCGAACTGTCCTGATCCAAGGAGCTGCACGCTGTGTTCAAACATGTCGATGCCTATGCCGGCGACCCGATTCTCTCGTTGATGGAAACCTTCAAGGCCGATCCACGCGCCAACAAGGTCAACCTGAGTATCGGTCTGTACTACGATGAGGCCGGCGTGGTGCCGCAGCTGGCATCGGTGGATGCGGTCGAGAAGCGCCTGGCTGGCCAGGCTCACGAAGCCTCGCTGTACCTGCCGATGGAAGGCTTGGCCAGCTATCGCCAGGCGATTCAGGCCCTGTTGTTTGGTGCCGATCACCCGGCAGTGACCGCCGGCCGCGTGGCAACCGTGCAGACCGTGGGTGGCTCGGGTGCGCTCAAGGTCGGTGCCGACTTCCTCAAGCGCTACTTCCCGCAGTCGGAAGTCTGGGTCAGCGATCCGACCTGGGACAACCACCGCGCCATCTTCGAAGGCGCCGGGTTCAAGGTGCACACCTACCCGTACTTCGATCAGGCCAGCCGTGGCGTCGATTTCGACGGCATGCTCGCGACCTTGCACACCTTGCCGGCCAATAGCGTCGTGCTGCTGCACCCCTGCTGCCATAACCCCACCGGCGCCGATCTGTCCCAGGGCCAGTGGCAGCAAGTGGTCGAAGTGGTCAAGGCGCGCCAGCTGATTCCCTTCCTCGATATCGCCTACCAGGGCTTCGGTGAGGGTCTGGTGGAGGATGCCTTCGCCATCCGCGAAATGGCCCGTGCCGGCGTGCCATGCCTGGTCAGCAACTCGTTCTCGAAGATCTTTTCGCTGTACGGCGAGCGGGTAGGGGGCTTGTCGGTGGTCTGCGACGACGAGGCCACCATGCAGAGCCTGCTCGGCCAGCTCAAGGCAACCGTACGCCGCAACTACTCCAGCCCGCCCAACTTCGGTGCCCAGCTGGTGGCAGGCGTGCTCGGCGACGCCACCCTGAATGCACAGTGGGCGGCGGAAGTCGACGTCATGCGCAAGCGCATCCTCGACATGCGCCAGGCGCTGGTCGATGCGCTGGGGCAACTGCTGCCTGGCCAGGACTTCCAGTTCTTCCTGCGCCAGCGCGGCATGTTCAGCTACACCGGCTTCAGCGTCGAACAGGTCCGTCGCCTGCGTGACGAGTTCGGTGTGTACCTGATCGACAGCGGCCGCGTGTGCATGTCCGGCCTGCGTCCGGCCAACCTGCAACAGGTAGCCGAAGCCTTCGCGGCCGTACAGAAGTAATCAGCCAGGGGGCTGCTTTGCGGCCCTTCCGCCTTGCAGGTGCGGCGTATCGACGCCGGGCCTGCAAGGTCTGGTGCAACCTTCATTGTCATGACAAGTGCAACCGTCCCTCGGACGGGGCTTCGCAATTGCCCTCATTCAGTGCACAATCGCGCCCCCTTTTTCGGTTGAGGTGCGCGAAGCATCTGTTTCGCCATTCTCAGCCTGTTGCAGTCTTGCGAGTGGAGTTGCACCCGGAATGAATGAGCAGGCCCCAAGCGTCGAACAACGCTTCGAATCGACCCCCGCCGCCCTCGGCAGCTGGTCGCGTCATGACACCACGTGGATGCTCGGCCTGTTCGGCACCGCCATCGGTGCAGGGACGCTGTTCCTGCCGATCAACGCCGGCCTTGGCGGTTTCTGGCCGTTGCTGATACTTGCCGCCCTGGCATTCCCGATGACCTATTATGCCCACCGCGCCCTGACCCGGTTCGTGCTGTCCGGCCGCGCCGGCGGCGACATCACCGAGGTGGTCGAGGAGCATTTCGGCATCAAGGCCGGTGCGCTGATCACCGTCCTCTACTTCTTCGCCATTTTCCCGATCCTGCTCATCTATAGCGTGGCGCTGACCAATACCGTCAGCAGCTTCATCGAGCACCAGTTGCACATGGTGCCGCCGCCACGCGCGCTGCTGTCGTTCGTGCTGATCCTTGGCCTGCTGGCCATCGTACGCTGCGGCGAGCAGGCCACGGTCAAGGTCATGAGCCTGTTGGTCTACCCGTTCATCGTCGCTCTCGGGTTGCTCGGGCTGTACCTGGTGCCGCACTGGACTGGCGGCATCCTCGACAGCGTCGGCCAGGTGCCCTCGGGCTCGGCCTTCCTGCACACCATTTGGCTGGCGATCCCGGTCATGGTGTTCTCGTTCAACCATTCGCCGATCATCTCGGCTTTCGCGGTGGACCAGAAGCGCCGATACGGCGAACACGCCGACGAGCGCAGCGGCCAGATCCTGGCACGTGCCCACCTGCTGATGGTGGCCATGGTGCTGTTCTTCGTGTTCAGCTGCGTGCTCACCCTGAGCAGCGCCCAGCTGGCCGAGGCCAAGGCGCAGAACTTGTCGATCCTGTCGTACCTGGCCAACCATTTCAGCAACCCGGCCATTGCCTTCGCCGCGCCGCTGATCGCCTTCGTGGCTATCGCCAAGTCCTTCCTGGGGCACTACATCGGTGCCAGCGAAGGCCTCAAGGGCATCATTGTCAAGACCGGCGCGCGCCCGTCGGCAAAGGCGCTGGATCGCCTGGTCGCCGCGCTGATGCTGGTGGTGTGCTGGATCGTCGCCACCCTCAACCCGAGCATCCTTGGCATGATCGAGTCGCTGGGCGGCCCGATCCTCGCCGTGCTGCTGTTCCTGATGCCGATGTATGCCATTCGCCGTGTACCTTCGATGCGCAAATACAGTGGTGCGCTGTCGAACGTGTTCGTCGTGGTGATCGGGCTGGTGGCGCTGACCTCGGTGGTGTACAGCTTGGTTTACAGCCTGCTCGGCTGATTAACTGCGCGTGACACCCAGGCCCGGATGGCATACCGCTCTCCGGGCTTTTTCATGCACGGCGGGGCAAGTTGCTCGTTTGCCTGTCGACACGAAACCGTCATGAAGCCTCGCTAGCCTGCGCCGACACAAAATGTCACAACTCATGGATCAGGCAATGCACGACGCACCCGAGCACGACGCAGCAGCGAACGAGGACGATCAAAGACCCGCGCCAGGCACCTCGCGCCGCGGCTTCCTCGGTGGCCTGGCGGAGCTCGGCGCAGGTGCCGGCCTGGCAGCTTGTGGCCGCACCGATCGCCCCTCGGACGCTGCCCCGCGAGCCCAACCGACGGGGCCGCGCTGGACAAGGCGCTGCGCGAGAAAGTTCGCACCGTAGGGGTGCTCTATGCCGATAATCGCAGCTTCAACAACCTGTTCGCCGATTGCCCGGGTTTGCAGAGCCCGCTGGCACAGTGGGCGAGGGATGCCTACGCCCAGCGCGACCAGGCCATGGCGGCACGCGGCCAGGTGTTGTTGGGCGACCTGACCCACGCGCTGGACCTGGCTTGAGCAAAGGCCGCTGCGTCGAAAAAAACGTCCAACAATTTCGCTGGGTCCCATAGGCACCCGGCTGCCTTCATGGTTAACTCATTGTCCTTTTCAAACCCCGCATAAGGATTTCCGTCATGGCTCAAGTGACTCTCAAAGGCAACCCGGTTCAGGTAAAAGGCAACCTGCCACAGGCCGGCGCCCAGGCTCCAGCCTTCTCCCTGGTAGGCGAGGGGCTGGCCGACAAGTCGCTGAAAGACTACGCCGGCAAGCGCAAGGTGTTGAACATCTTCCCGAGCGTCGACACCCCGACCTGCGCTACCTCCGTGCGTAAGTTCAATGCCCAGGCCAACGACGTGGCCAATACCGTCGTGCTGTGCATCTCCGCCGACCTGCCGTTTGCCCAGGCGCGCTTCTGCGGTGCCGAAGGCCTGGACAACGTCAAGAACCTGTCGACCCTGCGTGGCCGTGAGTTCCTCGAAAACTACGGCGTCGCCATCGCCGACGGCCCGCTGGCCGGCCTGGCCGCCCGCGCTGTGGTGGTGCTGGACGAAAACGACAAGGTCCTGCACAGCGAACTGGTCGGCGAAATCGCCGAAGAGCCGAACTACGATGCGGCACTGGCAGTCCTGAAGTAAGGACTGCCTTGGGGGAGGGCGAGGCGAGGAACTCTTTGGCCGCGCGCCCCTCAAAGCAACACCCTGTAACGGCCCGGAACCCCTCCGGGCCGTTTTCATTTAAAGTTCAGGATCTTGGCATCGTCAGCTTAAGGTAAATGCCCTGTAAAGGCGCTTTGCTAAAACGATACCAATGCTTATCGTTCACCCTCCCCAAGTCGCTTTTCCGAACAAGGCTCGTTCAACCCATGCAAGCTTCCGTCTCCCGTTCTCCCCGTCGCTGGCTCGTGGGCCTGCTGATTCTGCTGCTGGTGGCCCTGCTGGCATGGTGGCTGTGGCCCGCGTCCATGCCTCATAAGGAAGCGAAAGGACGAACAGGTGGTAACGGGCGTCCAGGCTTCGGTGCCTCCACCGATCCTGTGCCGGTGCGCGTCGAGCCCGCCACCGTCGGCGACTTTCCGCTGTACTACAAAGCCTTGGGCACTGTCACTGCGGTCAATACGGTCAATGTTCGTAGCCGCGTGGCCGGCGAGTTGGTGAAGATTCACTTCAAGGAAGGCCAGCAGGTCAAGGCCGGCGACCTGCTCGCCGAGATCGACCCGCGTCCCTATCGTATTGCGCTGCAGCAAGCCGAGGGCACCCTGGCGCAGAACCAGGCGCAGTTGAAGAATGCCCAGGTCGATGTCGCCCGCTACCGCGGCCTGTATGCCGAAGACAGCATCGCCAAGCAGACTTTGGATACCGCGGAGGCGCAGGTGGCGCAATTCCAGGGTTTGGTCAAGACCAATCAGGCGCAGGTCAGCGACGCCCGCCTGAACCTCGATTTCACCCAGATCCGTGCGCCGATCAGCGGCCGGGTTGGCCTGCGCCAACTCGACCTGGGCAACCTGGTGGCGGCCAACGACACCACCGCGCTGGTGGTCATCACCCAGACCGAGCCGATCAGCGTCGCCTTCACCCTGCCGGAAACCGAGCTGAGCACCGTGCTCGATCGCTATCGCAGCGGCGCCAGCCTGCCAGTCGAAGCCTGGGACCGCAGTGACAGCAAGCTGCAGGCCAGCGGCGTGCTGGGCAGCATCGACAACCAGATCGACACCACCACCGGCACCTTGAAGTTCAAGGGCCGCTTCGAGAACAAGGACCTGTCGCTGTTCCCCAACCAGTTCGTCAACGTGCGGCTGCTGGCCGATACCCTCAAGCAGGTGGTGCTGGCGCCTTCTGCTGCCGTTCAGTTCGGCAATGACGGCTCCTTCGCCTATGTGGTCAATGCCGACAACAAGGTCAGCATCCACAAACTCAAGGTGGGGGCCAGCGATGGCGAGCGCAGCGTGATCCTCGAAGGCCTGGCCGCTGGCGACCGCCTGGTGCTCGAAGGCACCGACCGGCTGCGTGAAGGCACCCAGGTCGAAGTCGTGCAGGACAGCTCGCAGGTGCCGACCACCCCCGGCTCGCAGCTGCAGGGCGGCGAGGCCAAGGGCAAGGTCGATGAGCCGGGCAAGGCGGGCGCATGAACCTCTCGCGCCTGTTCATCCTGCGGCCGGTCGCCACCACGCTGAGCATGCTGGCCATCGTCCTGGCCGGCCTGATCGCCTACAAGCTACTGCCGGTTTCCGCGTTGCCCCAGGTCGACTATCCGACCATCCGGGTCATGACTCTGTATCCCGGTGCCAGCCCCCAGGTGATGACCAGCGCGGTCACAGCACCACTGGAGCGTCAGTTCGGGCAGATGCCCGGGCTGACCCAGATGGCTTCGACCAGCTCCGGCGGCGCCTCGGTGCTGACCCTGCGCTTCAACCTCGACATGAACATGGACGTCGCCGAGCAACAGGTGCAGGCGGCCATCAATGCCGCCAGCAACCTGCTGCCCAGCGACCTGCCGGCGCCGCCGGTGTACAACAAGGTCAACCCGGCCGATACGCCGGTGCTGACTCTGGCGATCTCTTCCAAGACCATGCCGCTGCCCAAACTCAACGACCTGGTCGACACCCGCGTGGCGCAAAAGCTCGCGCAGATCAGCGGCGTGGGCATGGTCAGCATTGCCGGTGGCCAGCGCCAGGCGGTGCGGATCAAGGTCAACGTCGATGCCCTGGCCGCCAACGGCCTCAACCTGGACGACGTGCGCACACTGATCGGCGCCTCCAACGTCAACCAGCCCAAGGGTAACTTCGACGGCCCGACGCGGGTGTCGATGCTCGATGCCAACGACCAGCTGCGCTCGCCCGAGGAATACGCCAACCTCATCCTCAGCTACAACAACGGCGCGCCGCTGCGCCTGAAGGACGTTGCCGAAATCGTCGATGGCGCCGAGAACGAGCGGCTTGCGGCCTGGGCCAACCAGAACCAGGCGGTGCTGCTGAACATCCAGCGCCAGCCGGGGGCGAACGTCATCGAAGTGGTCGACCGTATCAAGCAGATGCTGCCGTCGATCACCGACAACCTGCCGGCAGGCCTGGACGTCTCGGTGCTCACCGACCGCACCCAGACCATCCGCGCCGCAGTGAAAGACGTGCAGCACGAACTGCTGATCGCCATCGTCCTGGTGGTGATGGTGACATTCGTGTTCCTGCGCCGCGTCAGTGCCACCATCATTCCCTCGATTGCCGTGCCGCTGTCGCTGATCGGCACCTTCGGGGTGATGTACCTGGCGGGCTTCTCGATCAACAACCTGACCCTGATGGCGTTGACCATCGCCACCGGTTTCGTGGTGGACGACGCGATCGTCATGCTGGAGAACATCTCCCGGCACATCGAGGAAGGCGAGACGCCGATGCAGGCGGCGCTCAAGGGCGCCCGGCAGATCGGTTTCACCCTGATATCGCTGACCTTCTCGCTGATCGCGGTGCTGATCCCGCTGCTGTTCATGGCCGACGTGGTCGGCCGGTTGTTCCGCGAGTTCGCCATCACCCTGGCGGTGGCCATCCTGATTTCCCTGGTGGTTTCGCTGACGCTGACGCCGATGATGTGCGCACGGCTGCTCAAGCGTGAACCCAAGGAGGAGGAGCAGGGGCGCTTCTACCGTGCCAGCGGTGCGTGGATCGACTGGCTGATCGAACACTACGGGCGTGGCTTGCAGTGGGTCCTCAAGCACCAGCCGCTGACCCTGCTGGTGGCGGTGGCCAGCCTGGTACTCACGGTATTCCTGTACACGGTGGTGCCCAAGGGCTTCTTCCCGGTGCAGGACACCGGGGTTATCCAGGGTATCTCCGAGGCGCCGCAGTCGATCTCGTTCAATGCCATGAGTGAACGCCAGCAGGAACTGAGCAAGCTGATCCTGCAGGATCCTGCTGTGCAGAGCCTGTCGTCCTACATCGGTGTCGACGGCGACAACGCCACGCTCAACAGCGGTCGCCTGCTGATCAACCTCAAGCCCCATGGCGACCGTGACGTCACGGCCAGTGAAGTGATCTCCCGCCTGCAACCGCAGGTCGACAAGCTGGTCGGCATCCGCCTGTTCATGCAGCCGGTCCAGGACCTCAGCATCGAGGACCGGGTCAGCCGTACCCAGTACCAGTTCAGCCTGTCCTCGCCCGACGCCGACCTGCTGTCATTGTGGAGCGGCAAGCTGGTCGACGCCCTGCAGGAGCGCCCTGAGCTGCAGGATGTGGCCAGCGACCTGCAGGACAAGGGGTTGCAGGTGTACCTGGTGATCGACCGCGACATGGCCAGCCGCCTGGGCATCGACGTCTCGCAGATCACCAACGCCTTGTACGACGCCTTCGGCCAACGGCAGATCTCCACCATCTATACCCAGGCCAGCCAGTACCGCGTGGTCTTGCAGTCGCAGGATGCCGGGAGCATCGGCCCACAGGCGCTGGAATCGATCCACGTCAAGGCCAGCGACGGCGGCCAGGTTCGCCTCTCGGCATTGGCGCGCATCGAGCAGCGCCAGGCGCAACTGGCCATCTCGCACATCGGCCAGTTCCCGGCCATCACCCTGTCGTTCAACCTGGCCCATGGCGCCTCGCTCGGCGAGGCGGTGAAGGTGATCGAGCAGGTTCAGCAGGAGATCGGCATGCCGATCGGCGTGCAGACCCGCTTCCAGGGCGCGGCGGAGGCGTTCCAGGCGTCGTTGTCGAGCACCTTGCTGCTGATCCTGGCAGCGGTGGTGACCATGTACATCGTGCTGGGCGTGCTCTACGAGAGCTACATCCACCCGGTGACCATCCTCTCGACCCTGCCGTCGGCGGCGGTCGGTGCCTTGCTGGCGCTGATCATCAGCGGCAACGACCTGGGTATGATCGCCATCATCGGCATCATTCTGCTGATCGGCATCGTCAAGAAGAACGCGATCATGATGATCGACTTCGCCCTCGAGGCCGAACGTAACCAGGGCATGGCGCCGGCCGATGCCATCTACCAGGCGGCGCTGTTGCGCTTCCGTCCGATCCTGATGACCACCCTGGCAGCGCTGTTCGGTGCCGTGCCGCTGATGCTCGCCACCGGTTCCGGCGCCGAGCTGCGCCAGCCGCTGGGCCTGGTGATGGTCGGCGGCCTGTTGGTCAGCCAGGTGCTGACGCTGTTCACCACCCCGGTCATCTACCTGTACTTCGACCGCCTTGCCCGCCGCTGGCGCCCGGCCACCGATAGCCAGCAGGCCCAGGCATGAACCTGTCCGGGCCATTCATTCGGCGGCCAGTGGCGACCATGCTGCTGAGCCTGGCGATCATGTTGCTGGGTGGGGTGAGCTTCGGGCTGCTGCCGGTGGCGCCATTGCCGAAGATGGACTTCCCGGTGATCGTGGTGCAAGCCAACCTGTCCGGCGCCAGCCCCGAGGTCATGGCCGCTACCGTGGCCACGCCGCTGGAGCGCAAGCTCGGCACTATCGCCGGGGTCACCACGCTGACCAGCAACTCGAGCCAAGGCTCGACCCGGGTCATCATCGGCTTCGAGATGGGCCGCGACGTCGACGGCGCCGCCCGCGAAGTGCAAGCGGCGATCAACGCCACGCGCAACCTGCTGCCCAGCGGCATGCGCAGCATGCCCACGTACAAGAAGATCGACCCCTCGCAGGCGCCGATCATGGTGCTGTCGCTGACCTCCGACGTGCTGCAGAAGGGCCAGTTGTACGACCTGGCCGATACCATCCTGTCGCAGAGCCTGGCCCAGGTGACCGGGGTAGGGGAAGTGCAGATCGGCGGCAGCTCGTTGCCGGCGGTACGCGTGGCGGTGGAGCCACAGTTGCTCAACCAGTACGGGCTTGCCCTCGATGACGTGCGCACCGCGGTGGCCAATGCCAACCAGCGCCGGCCGATGGGCTTCGTCGAGGATGGCGAGCGCAACTGGCAGGTACGTGCCAACGACCAGTTGGAAAAGGCCAAGGACTACGAGCCGGTGGTGATCCGCCAGGAGAACGGCACCATCCTGCGCCTGTCCGACGTGGCCACCATTACCGATGGCGTCGAAAACCGCTACAACAGCGGCTTCTTCAACGACCAGAGCGCGGTGTTGCTGGTGATCAACCGGCAGACCGGCGCCAACATCATCGAAACCGTCGACCAGATCAAGGCGCAGTTGCCAGCGTTGCAGTCGCTGCTGCCAGCCAGCGTCAAGCTGGACGTGGCCATGGATCGCTCGCCGGTGATCAAGGCCACCCTCAAGGAGGCCGAGCACACCCTGTTGATCGCCGTGGTGCTGGTGATCCTGGTGGTCTACCTGTTCCTCGGCAGCCTGCGCGCCTCGCTGATCCCAAGCCTCGCGGTGCCAGTGTCGCTGGTCGGTACCTTCGCGGTCATGTACCTGTGCGGCTTCTCGCTCAACAACCTGTCGCTGATGGCGTTGATCCTGGCCACCGGCCTGGTGGTGGACGATGCCATCGTGGTGCTCGAGAACATCTCGCGGCACATCGAGGACGGCCAGCCGCCGATGCGGGCGGCGTTCCTTGGAGCCAAGGAAGTTGGCTTCACCCTGCTGTCGATGAACGTCTCGCTGGTGGCGGTGTTCGTTTCGATCCTGTTCATGGGCGGGATCGTGCGCAATCTGTTCCAGGAGTTCTCAATTACCCTGGCGGCGGCGATCATCGTCTCCCTGGTGGTGTCGCTGACATTGACGCCGATGCTCTGCGCACGCTGGCTCAAGCCGCAGAAGGCTCAACACAATCGCCTGCAACAGTGGAGCGAAAGGCAGCACCAGCGCCTGGTCCACGCCTACGATCGCAGCCTGGGCTGGGCGTTGCGGCACAAGCGTCTGACCTTGTGCAGCCTACTCGTGACCATCGGCGTCAACGTCGCGTTGTACGTGGTGATTCCCAAGACGTTGATGCCGCAGCAGGATACCGGGCAACTGATGGGGTTCATCCGTGGCGATGACGGCCTGTCGTTCACCGTGATGCAACCGAAGATGGAAATCTACCGACGCGCCTTGCTGGCCGACCCTGCGGTGCAGAGCGTGGCTGGCTTCATCGGTGGCAACAGCGGCACCAACAATGCCATGGTGCTGGTGCGCCTGAAGCCGATTGCCGAACGCAAGATCTCCGCGCAGAAGGTCATCGACCGCTTGCGCCGGGACCTGCCCAAGGTACCGGGCGGGCGCTTGTTCCTGATGGCCGACCAGGACCTGCAGTTGGGCGGCGGTGGTCGCGACCAGAGTTCCTCGCAGTATGTGTATACGCTGCAGAGCGATGACCTGAGCGCCTTGCGCGAATGGTTCCCGAAGGTGACGGCCGTGGTCCGAACGCTGCCCGAGTTGACCTCGGTCGATGCCCGCGATGGCGGCGGGACCCAGCAGGTGACCCTGGTGGTCGACCGCGACCAGGCAAAGCGCCTGGGCATCGACATGGACATGATCACCACGGTGCTCAACAACGCCTACAGCCAACGGCAGATCTCGACCATCTATGACAGCCTCAACCAGTATCAAGTGGTACTGGAGATCAACCCCAAGTACGCCTGGGACCCCAGCACCCTGGAACAGGTACAGGTGATCACCAGCGAGGGTGCTCGGGTGCCGCTGTCGACCATCGCCCGCTACGAGAACAGCCTGGCCGACGACCGGGTCAGCCACGAGAACCAGTTCGCCTCCCAGGACATCAACTTCGACGTCGCCGAGGGCTACAGCACCGACCAGGCCATGGCCGCGCTGGAGCGTGCGGTTGCCAAGATGGGGCTGCCTGAGTCGGTGATCGCCCGCCTGGGCGGTACGGCGGATGCGTTCGCCAAGACCCAGCAGGGCCAGCCGTTCATGATCCTGGGCGCACTGGTGCTGGTGTACCTGGTGCTGGGCATTCTCTACGAGAGCTACATCCACCCGCTGACGATCCTTTCGACCCTGCCTTCGGCGGGCGTCGGGGCATTGCTGGCGCTGTACCTGACCGGCGGCGAATTCAGCCTGATCTCGCTGCTGGGATTGTTCCTGCTGATCGGCGTGGTGAAGAAAAACGCCATCCTGATGATCGATCTGGCGTTGCAACTGGAGCGTCACCAGGGGCTCACGCCCGAAGAGTCGATTCGCCGGGCTTGCCTGCTGCGCCTGCGACCGATCCTGATGACCACCCTGGCAGCCATCCTGGGCGCCTTGCCGCTGCTGCTCAGCCGCGCCGAGGGGGCGGAGATGCGCCAGCCGCTGGGCCTGACCATCATTGGCGGCCTGGTCTTCAGCCAGGTCCTGACCCTGTATACGACGCCGGTGGTGTACCTGTACCTCGACCGCCTGCGTCACCGTTTCAACCATTGGCGCGGTGTGCGCACCGATGCCGCCCTGGAAACCCCGCTATGACCTTTGCCCAAGCTCCCCTACACCGTGCCCTGCAGTCGTTGACCCGTGGGCGCGGCTCGCGCCTGATCGGCGCCGGGCTGTGCGTGGCCATGCTCAGCGCCTGTACCCTGAGCCCGGACTACCATCGTCCGGACATGGACACGCCCGCGCAGTTCAAGCAGGCCGAGGGCTGGACCCAGGCCAGCCCATCCGATGCCATGGCCCGTGGCGCCTGGTGGGAGGTCTATGGCGATCCGAGCCTGAACGCGCTTGTCGAGGAGCTCAACCGCAGCAACCAGACCGTTGCGCAATCGGAGGCCCAGTATCGCCAGGCCCAGGCGTTGGTGCGCAGCAGCCGTGCGTCGCTGTTCCCCACCTTGGACCTGACCACCAGCAAGAACCGCTCCGCGCAAGGCACCGGCAGCTCCAGCTCGAGCCTGTCGAACAACAGCAGCGGTATCCGCAATACCTACAATGCGCAGCTCGGCGTCAGCTGGGAAATCGACCTGTGGGGCAAGTTGCGCGAAACGCTCAATGCCGACCAGGCCAGCGCCGAGGCCAGCCTCGCCGACCTGGCCTCCATTCGCTTGAGCCAGCAGTCGGAGCTCGTGCAGAACTACCTGCAATTGCGGGTCATCGATGAGCAGAAGCGCCTGCTGGAGGCCACCGTTGCCACCTACGAGCGGTCGCTGCGCCTGACCGAGAACCAGTATCGCGCCGGGGTGTCCGGCCCGGATGCGGTGGCCCAGGCGCGCACGCAGCTCAAGAGCACCCAGGCCGACCTGATCGACCTGGTGTGGCAGCGCGCCCAGTTCGAGAACGCCATCGCGGTGTTGTTGGGCAAGGTGCCCGCCAATTTCGCCCTGGCCGACAGCAAGTCGATCCCGGCCTTGCCGGAGATACCTCTGGCGTTGCCGTCGCAACTGCTTGAGCGCCGTCCCGACATCGCTGCTGCCGAACGCAATGTGATGGCGGCCAACTCGCAGATCGGCGTGTCGCGGGCGGCTTATTTCCCCGACTTGTCGTTGAGCATGAGCGGGGGCTACTCGAGCAGCAGCTTCAGCAACTGGATCGAGTTGCCGAACCGCTACTGGTCGGTAGGGCCGCAGCTGGCGCTGACCCTGTTCGATGCCGGCAAGCGCAGCGCCGAAGTGGACCGCACAGTGGCTGCCTATGACCAGACCGTGGCGCAGTATCGGCAGACGGTGCTCGATGGTTTCAAGGAAGTGGAAAACTACCTGGTGCAGTTGAAGGTGTATGCCGACGAGGCGGTGGTGCGCCAGGAGGCCCTGGAGGCTGCCCGCGAGTCGCTGCGACTGACCGACAACCAGTACAAGGCCGGGCTGATCGGTTACCTGGATGTGGTCAACGTACAGACCACCGCCTTGAGCAACGAACGCAGCGTGCTGTCGTTGCTGGAAGGGCGGTTGGTGGCCAGCGTCCAGTTGATCGCCGCCCTGGGCGGTGGCTGGGAGGCCGAACAGGCGTTCGCTGAAGCCAAGGACTGAGCTCGATGGCACCGGCTACGCCGGTGTTCGCGGGGCAAGCCCGCTCCCACAGGGTGCGCGGTCGTCAAATACTATGCGCTACCTGTAGGAGCGGGCTTGCCCGCGAACACGGCAAAGCCGGTGCCATACACCACTGCGCCGCCTGCGCCGCGATCACAGTACATGCGGGCGTCAGCCGGACCCATTCCCATTCGCGAAAACCCCATGGCGTTTCGCCAGCGCTTGAGTACAATCTGCAGTTTTGTCCGGGCGCTTTCTGCGCCTGCCGCTGGAACTGCAAATGCTGATCGGTAGCTATTCGTCCTCGCTGGTGTTGATCTCGCTGTGCGTGGCCATTCTTGCGTCCTATACCGCCCTCGACCTGACCGGTCGCCTGGCCACCGCCAAGGGCCGGGCGGTGTACTTGTGGATGGGTGGCGGGGCACTGGCCATGGGTATCGGCGTATGGTCGATGCACTTCATCGGCATGCTCGCCTTCAGCCTCCCGGTGGACCTTGGCTATGACATCGGGCTGACCGCGTTTTCCCTGTTGATCGCCGTGTTGTCCGCAGGTTTTGCCCTGTGGATGGTCAGCCAGCCCAGCCTGCCATGGCTGCAACTGGGCTTTGGCGCACTGATCATGGGCGCCGGGATCAGCTGCATGCACTACACCGGCATGGCCGCGCTGCGCATGTTGCCGGGCATCGATTACGATCCGACCCTGTTCGGCGCCTCTTTGGCCATCGCCGTCGGCGCTTCGGCAGCGGCGCTGTGGATCGCCTTCCGCCTGCGCCAGCACACCCCCTATGTACGGCAGATCCGAGGTCTGGCGGCAGTGTTGATGGGCATCGCCATCGTCGGCATGCACTACACCGGCATGGCGGCTGCCAACTTCCCGGAAGGCAGCTACTGCGGCGCCCTGGCCACTGGCCTGAAAGGCGACGGACTGGTTTACCTGGTATTGATCACCACCCTGGCGGTGCTAGCGGTGGCATTGCTGACCTCGGTGCTGGACGCCCGCCTCGAGGCACGCACCGCTGAGCTTGCCCGTTCGCTAACCCTGGCCAACCAGGAACTGACCCAACTGGCCCTGCACGACACCCTGACCGGGCTGCCCAACCGCACGCTGCTGGCGGACCGCATCGACCAGGCCATCGGCAAAGTGGCCGAGCAGGGCGGCTGTTTTGCCTTGATGTTCATCGACCTGGACGGCTTCAAGCCGGTCAACGACGCCTTCGGCCACCATGTCGGTGACCTCCTGCTCAAGGCCGTGGCGGCTCGTTTGCGCGGGCACCTGCACAGCCAGGACACACTGGCGCGCATCGGCGGTGATGAGTTCGTCCTGTTGGTGGAGTTGCAGGAGCCCGATGACGCCATGGGCGTGGCGGTCAAGCAGGTCAACCTGGTGTCGCGGGCGTTCGAGGTCGCGGGCCACGACCTGCAGGTCACGGCCAGCCTGGGTATCGTCCTCTATCCGGGCAATGGCCTGGATCAGCACGAACTGTTGCGCAACGCCGACGCCGCCATGTACCACGCCAAGAGCGCCGGCAAGAACGGCTACAGCTTCTTCGACGCGTCGATGAACAGCAACGCCCGCCAGCAGCTGCAATTGCTTCAGGACCTGCGCCTGGCCCTGGAACATCGCCAGTTCCGCCTGCACTACCAGCCCAAGTTCGCCGCCCAGGGGTGCCAGCCGATCGGCGCCGAGGCGCTGCTGCGTTGGGAGCATCCGCAACACGGGCTGATGCTGCCGGACCGGTTCATCGCCCAGGCGGAAAAAACCGGCCTGATCATTCCTATCGGTGAGTGGGTGCTGGGCGAAGCCTGTCGGCAGATGCGACAGTGGCTCGACCAGGGGCATGAGCAATGGCGCATGGCGGTCAACCTCTCGGCTTTGCAGTTCTGCCATGTGGGGCTGGTCGACAGCGTGGCTCAGGCGCTGCAGGACAACGGCCTGCCTGCCAACCGCTTGACCCTGGAAATCACCGAATCCACTGCCATGCACGACGCCGATGCCAGCCTGATGGTGCTGCAGCGTCTGTCCGACATGGGCGTCGACCTGTCCATCGATGATTTCGGTACGGGTTATTCCAGCCTGATGTACCTCAAGCGGCTGCCAGCCAACGAGTTGAAGATCGACCGCGGCTTCGTGCGCGACCTGGAGCAGGATGGCGACGACGCGGCGATCGTCTCGGCCATCGTCGCGCTGGGTCAGGCGCTAGGGCTGCGAATCGTTGCCGAGGGAGTGGAGACCGATGGCCAGCAAGCGTTCCTGACCGGCCTGGGGTGCGATTCATTGCAAGGCTATCTGCTCGGCCAGCCGGTGCCGGCCGAGCAGTTCATGGCGAGATTGCAGGCGTTGGGGCAGGGGCGCGAGGTGCCCGCCTAAACGGCGTCCTTGAGCATCAGGTTGGGTATGAACGCGTCCATCTCCGCCTCGACTGCCTCGATGATGCGCTCGACATCGGCTGCCGGCATGACCGCCGTGCAGGGGATGCCGGCAATCGCCAGCAACGTTTCACCGCTGGCCCGATCGAACAGGCGGGCAACCATGCTGCGTGGTGCGTCCATGCTGGCTTCGAACCCTAGCGGGTGGAAGTGCCAACGCATCACCTGGCAGGCGTTGGGGAACGTCATTTTGTTCATGCCAGCCTCCTTGTCCGTTCCTGGACGTGGTGAGGGTAGCCCGGGCTTTACCACCGGGAATCTAACCATAGCACCGGAAAATCCCGTGTCACCCGGAAAACAAGAGAAATTCGCAAATAATTGATACCGATCACGCGGGCGTGAGTTGCGCTATCCCGCGTGCACGCACGTTGCAAACGTTTTCCTGGACGCCGCTTGGCGCTTGCCGTGCGCTGTACTATCAGACCAATGGCACCGCGCCAGGTCGCAGACCGCTTTGAGGACGCCGCGTGTCCGACTGCACCAGCAAGGGCGCGTGCTGGTGGCATCGACAGGGCTGCAAGTGCGCTCCAATGAGGTACTATCACGCTCCGCGCCATCGCCAAAGCCTTTGAATATCAAGGTGATGGCACTGTTTTCCGGGTCTCGATGACCTAAGGTTTCGTAGTTATTTCGCTTTCGGCTGAAGTCGATTTGACCCGCTATCGCGACACAGGATCCACGTTTTGTCCGAGCTTTCACAGAACCCGCTGCTGCAATATCTGGCCCGCCTTGCACCGTCCAGCCAACAGACCATGCGCTATGTGCTTCAGGATGCCGCCGACCGGTTGGGTTTCGTCGACCATGATATCGCCGACGTGCCCTGGCACCGGCTCGATCCTGGCCATGTCATCGGCCTGGTCGCGGCGCTGCGTGCCGACGGCTACGCGCCCAACAGTTCCTCGCTTTATGTCAATGCAGTGCGCGGCGTGATGAACGAAGCCTGGCGTCAGGGCCTGATCGACCACGAACAGTTGCTGCGCATTCGCGAGGTCAAGCCTGATACCGGCAGCCGTCTGCCACCGGGGCGCAACCTGCGCCGCAGCCTGATCCGCGAGCTGATGGAGTTGTGCGCTGCCGATCCGCGTCCCCAGGGTGTGCGGGATGCGGCGATCATCGCGCTGTTATATGGCACCGGCATGCGCAAGTCGGAATCGGTGGACATCGACCTGGACGATGTCGACTTCGAGGCCCGTAGCGTACAGGTGGTGGGCAAGGGCAATCGGCAGCTGATCAAGTACGCCCCCGCCTGGGCGTTCGAGAAGCTGCAGGCCTGGCTCGACTTGCGCCGCGAGATGCTCCCCGAAGGGGCGAGCGACGATCCGTTCCTGTTCAATCGCATCCGCCGTGGCAACCACATCACCCGGGCGCGCATCACCAAGCATGCCATCTACTACATTGCCCGCCAGCGCGGCGCACAGGTGGGGGTGAAGATCATGCCGCATGACTTCCGCCGCGCCTTCATCACCCGGGTGATCGAGGAACACGACCTGTCGATCGCACAGAAGCTGGCGCACCACGTCAACATCCAGACCACCGCCAGCTACGACCGCAGGGATGACAACGAGCGGCGGCGGGCGGTGGATCGTTTCGACTATTGAGTAGAGGCGTCGAGGTTGTCAGTGAATGCTCGATGCCAACTCGAAGATCGGCATGTACATCAGGATCACGATGAGCCCGATGAGCAGCCCGATGAAGGTCATCAGCAACGGCTCGAACAGCTTCACGAACCACTCCACCCAACGGCCTATCTCCTGGTCGTGAAAATCCGCGCAGCGCTCGAGCATTTCGCCGAGGTTGCCTGATTGCTCCCCGGCGCGCAGCAGGCGCAACGAGACCGGGGTCACCAGCTTGGCCGCTTCCAGCGCATCGGACAACGGCAAGCCTTCGCCAACCCGCTGGCTGGCCTGCTCAAGGCCCTGCGCCGAGGTACTGCCCAGCAGCCCGCGGGCCATGCCCATCGCGGTCAGGATGGGAATGCCGCCTTGCAGCAGGATGCCCAGCGAGCGGTAGAAGCGTGCCAGTTCGTACATCATCAGCCGTTGATGCAGCGCCGGCATGCGCCGTAACTGGCGAGCCACCCAGCGACGTACCAACGGGTGGCGGCGCAGCATCACCAGGGCGCCGCTGGCGCCGGCCGCACCCAGCGCCAGCGGGACCTGCTCTGCATGCAGGAACAGGCCAATCTGCATCAGCACCCGCGACAGCCAAGGCAGCTCGCTGCCCATGCCCTCGAACACCAGGCTGAAGCGTGGTACCACGTAACCGAGCAGGAACAGCACAACGCCTCCGCCCACCAGCAACAGCAGCAACGGGTAGACCGAGGCGCCCACCAGCTTCTGTCGAACCAGGTCCAGTCGCTGCCGGTAGCCGATGTAGCGCGCCAGCGCATCACCCAACGCGCCGGTGCGTTCGCTGGACTGCACCAGCGCCACGTAAAGCGGCGGAAACACGCGGGGCTGCTGGCCTAGCGCCTGAGACAGGGAACGGCCTTCATAGAGCTGCCGGACCAGCGCTTCGAGCACCTTGCGTGCGCCTGCGCCGGGGGCTTTTTCCGCCAGGCTCTCCAGCGCATCGATCAGTGGCAGGCCGGCGTTTAGCAAAGTCGTCAGTTCCTGGCTGAACAGCACCAGGTCGAACGCCGCCTCGCGACGCCAGGCGATGCCACGCAGGGCGCTGCCCTGGCTGCGAATGCTGACCACTTTCAAACCTTGCTCGGTGGCCTTGCTGCGCGCCTGTTCGACGTCCTCGGCTTCGATTTGCAGTTGCACCACGCCCCGGCTGCCCAGGGCCTTGAGGTGATAGCGCATGAGCCGTCTCCCTCACTGCCAACTGGTGATTTCGGCGTTCTCGCCATCGCCGCCGGGCTGGCCGTCCTTGCCCATGGATAACAAGTCGTACTCGCCGCCGTTCTCCCCCGGTTGGCGATAGATATATGGCCGCCCCCATGGGTCCTGGGGTACCGCCTTCTGCAGGTACGGGCCCGACCAGCGCGCCTCGCCGCTGGGGGCGGCGACCAGCGCCTGCAGGCCTTGCTCGCTGTTGGGGTAGTGGCCGACCTCCAGCCGGTACAGATCCAGGGCCTTGCCCAGGCCTTCGATCTGCGCCCGCGCCACCTTTGCCTCGGAGCGGCCGAGCTGGCTGAAGTACTTGGGCGCGACGATACCGGCCAACAGGCCGAGTACCACCAGTACCACCAAAAGCTCGAGCAGGGTGAAGCCACGTTGGGGATTGGGTCTGCGTTGCATGGTGAATCCTCCGCTGCTGGGACATGCCTGGCAGTCGCCATGCAACAGCCGTGCACGTCTGCCTCGGGGCCTTGCGCCATGCGCCATGGCAAGCGGCACGGTGCTTGCGTCGTAGCCATAAAGTCCCGGATTTGCGGGGCATTTCCCCCATATCGGGGGCACGGCGGGGAGGCGACCGACATGCGTGGACTCATCCTGGTTTCATTGTGGCTGGCGGCGACGATCGCCCAAGCCGATGTGTACATTTCCATCGATGCCAAGGGCGGCTACGTACTGACCAACGTCCATCGACCCGGACGCCACTATGAACGGGTGATCAGCGAACCGATCGCCCAGGCCGGGCCGAGCAACGCCCAGTTGATCACCGGGCGCCCCTATGCCGACGTGGTGGCTGCGGCGGCTCGCATCCATGATGTGCCCCAGGCGTTGCTGCATGCCCTGATCAAGGCCGAGTCAGGCTACAACCCCCGGGCTCGTTCGGCGGCGGGGGCAGTGGGGTTGATGCAGCTGATGCCGGACACCGCCCGAGAGATGGGGGTGGAAAACAGGCTCGACCCCGAGGACAACATCAAGGGCGGTGCGCGCTACCTCAAGCGCATGCTGAAGCTCTTCGACAACGACATCACCCTGGCGGTGGCTGCCTACAACGCCGGACCCGACGCAGTGCTGCGCCGTGGCGCGATACCGCCGTTCGCCGAAACCCGTCGCTATGTCCCCGCAGTGCTGCGCGAGTACCGCAAGCTGCAAGGGCTGGCGGCGGATTCGCCACTCTAGGAGCGCTGACCATGGGCCGCCCGCAGATTCTCTCCATCGACTCCCCAACTCTGGGCTATAACCTTTCACAGGTGCCCAGCAGTGGAGTCCGCCATGGACATCGCCCCCCGTTCCGAGACCGCCATGATGCCTGCCGTTGCTGATGCTTCCAGCGGGCGCCGGCCCTTCGACCTGCTGCGCTGGTACGCCTGGGTCAGCCTGGCCATCATCGTCTCGGTAGCTGCCGGCCTGGGGCTGATTTCCAGCCGCTTCATTATCGATGAGAGCATCGAGCGCGATGCGCTGCTCACCGCCCAGTTCATTACCGCGATCGCCGATGCCGAGGTGCGCCACGTATCGATCCCCAACGTGCGTACCATGGGCGAGTTGCTCGATCCACGGACCGACCAGGCAGCCTTGCCGGATGTCGACCCGGATGCCCGGCGCAAGGCGCGCGGCGAGTTCCTCGACCATATCGCCCATTTGCCCGACATGCTCCTGGCCAATATCTATGCGCCGGATCGCACGGTGATCTGGTCGAGCAACCCTGCCTTGGTGGGCAAGCTGATCGAGGGCGACAGCGACCTGGACCGGGCTTTCGAGTACAAGATGCGGGTTTCGGCCAGCTATCACGATTTCGAGCAGGCCCGGGCCGAGCAGAAATTCGTCACACCGCCCGAGCAACTGTTCATCGAGAACTACATTCCGCTGTTCGACGCCGATGGCGAGCGGGTAACGGCCATGGTCGAGATCTATAAGGAGCCCCATGACCTGATCGTGCGCATAGAGCACGGGCTGATCCTCATCTGGCTGGCCATCGCCGTGGGGGCCGGGCTGGTCTATGTCGGCCTGTACGGCATCATGCGTCGCGCCGCCCGGGTAATGGCGGTACAGCAGAAGCGACTGATCAGCAATGAAACCTATGTGGCCCTGGGCGAGGTGTCTTCGGCGGTGGCGCACAGCTTGCGCAATCCCCTGGCCAGCATCCGTTCCAGCGCCGAGTTGGCCCAGGCGTTCGACGAAGGTCCGGCGCAGCGCAACGTCAACGACATCATCAGCCAGGTCGACCGTATGTCGCACTGGATCCGCCAGTTGCTGCAGTCGCTGCGCCCACTGAACGACGAGGCCGTGCCGGTTGACCTTGCCCAGGCGCTGAACGAAAGCCTGCAGGCCTTCGCTGTACCCCTGGCCCGCAGCGGCGTGACCCTCGACCTCCAGCCGCTACCGGCAGTCCAGGTCCTCGGCCACCCGGCGCTGCTCGCGCAGATTTTCAACAGCCTCATCGCCAATGCCCTGGAGGCCATGGAGCAGGGCGGCCGTCTGCGGGTTGAGGTCGTGCGCCATGACAGGCGCAGTATCACCCTGCGCCTGGCGGACAGCGGCAGAGGCATGAACGAGCAGCAAGCGCGCCTGGCCTTCAGGCCATTCTTCACCACCAAGCAAGGTGGCTTGGGGGTCGGACTGGTATTGGTACGCCGGATAATGGAGCGGTTCGGCGGCTCGGTTCGGCTTAGCAGTAGCGAGGGGCATGGCACACGGGTATCGCTGAGTTTCAAGTTGGCTAGGTCTTCATAAATGTTCTTAGAATAGATTCCTAACTATCTGATTAATAAGTATTTGCAGTATTTTGGGTGAAAAATACCCAAAAGTGGGGAATTATCCTCGAATTGATATCTTATTGGTTATTTAAGTCATTGATTTACATGTATTCGCAGTTATCGATATAAGCCTGGCTGAGTTTTTGCAGCACCCCATACGCAATGTTCGGCAGCTTGGCTGCCATGGCGAGGCGCCACTAAATTGCTACCCTGGGTAGCAGTCGTGTCGAAGGCGCTTTTCGAACGGACTCCCTGTGTGGAACCCAACCGATGCAGATGCTGGAAGACCCTGTTTCCCCAGCGGCAGCACCCACCAGCAGCCCGGCAACGCCGGTCAGCCAGTTCAATCTGCTGCGCTGGTTTTCGGTGATCAGCTTGCTGATCATCGCTGCGGTAGCGGGCGGACTGGGGTATGTGTCGACCCGTTTCGTGGTGCGCGACAGCGTCCAGCGCGATGCCATGCTGACGGCCCAGTTCATCCAGGCCATCGCCCAGGCCGAGGTGCGCCATTCGCAATTGCCACCGGGTACGACCATGGGCGAACTGCTCGACCCGCGGCTGGACCAACAGCACCTGCAGTTCACCCCGGCGCTCGCCGAGGCGACCCGCTCGGAGTTTCTCGACCACGTCGCCCATCTGCCGGACATCCTCCTGGCCAATGTCTATGCCCGCGACCGCACCATCGTCTGGTCGACCAATCCACAGTTGCTGGGCAAGCGAATCGAGGCCGACGGCGACCTCGATCATGCGTTCCGCTCGCGCAAGGCGGTGTCGGCCAGCTACCACAAGGCCGATGAGGACCGTGAGGAACAGAAGTTCCAGCGCGAGCCCCAGTATTTGTTCATCGAGAACTACATCCCGCTGTTCGACAGCCAGGGCGAGCAGGTGATGTCGATGGTCGAGATCTACAAGGAGCCGCACGACCTGGTGCGACGCATCCAGCGTGGCTACGTGCTGATCTGGGTCTCGACCCTGGTCGGCGGTGCGCTGATCTACTTCGGCCTGTTCTGGATCGTGCGCCGCGCGGCGCAGTTGCTGAGCAATCAACAGGACCGCCTGGTGGCCAGTGAAACCTATGTGGCCCTTGGCGAGATGTCCTCGGCGGTGGCTCATAGCCTGCGCAACCCGCTGGCCAACATTCGCTCCAGCGCCGAACTTGCCCAGGAGATCGCCAACCCCCTGGCTCAGAAGAACATCGTCGACATCATCTGCCAGGTCGACCGCATGTCACGCTGGGTGCGCGACCTGCTGGTGTCGCTGCGCCCGACCAGTGATGAAGCCGAGGCGGTGGACCTGGTGGCGGCGGTCGAGGATGCCCAACTGGCCTTCGCCCAACAGATCGAGCGCAACGGCGTGCAGTTTCGCTTCGAAGGCCCAGCAGTGCAGTGGGTCGCCAGCCAGCCGCTGCAGCTCACGCAGATTCTCAACAGCCTGTTTTCCAATGCGCTCGAAGCCATGCCCAAGGGCGGTACGCTCTGCGCCGAAGTCAGCCAGCTGGATGGGCAACGTGCCCAGTTGCTGCTGACCGATACCGGCAAAGGCATGACCCAGCAACAGGAGCGCATGGTGTTCAAACCGTTTTACACGACCAAGCAAGGCGGCCTCGGCGTCGGCCTGGCTTTGGTCAAACGGATCATGGAACGTTTTGGCGGCTCGGTCAGCCTGAGCAGCCGCGAAGAGGAAGGAACCCGCGTCAGCCTCATTTTCAATATCGCAGCGGGAGGGGACCATGGAGCACAGCATCCTGGTAGTCGAGGATGATGAAATCCTTGCCGAAAACATTCAGACCTACCTGGGCCTCAAGGGGTTCGAGGTCACCGTCTGCCACAGCGCCGAGCTTGCGCTGGAGCAGATCAAGCGGGCGCAGCCCGATGCGGTGCTGACCGACAACTCGTTGCCTGGCATGAGTGGCCACGATTTGTTGCGTACCTTGGTGGCCCAGTCGCCGGACCTCAAGGTGATCATGATGACCGGCTACGGCAATGTCGAAGATGCCGTGCAGGCCATGAAGGAGGGCGCGTTCCACTACTTGACCAAACCGGTGGTGCTGGCCGAGCTCAAACTGACCCTGGACAAGGCCCTGGCCACCGAGCGGATGGAGCGCACCTTGTCGTTCTATCAGGAGCGCGAAGCGCAGAAGTCCGGTTTGCAGGCGCTGATCGGCGAGTCGCCGGCCATGCTCGGCCTCAAGCACACCTTGCGCCAGGTGCTCGACGCCGAGCGGCGTATGGCCAGCGATGACCTGCCGCCGGTATTGGTCGAGGGCGAGACCGGTACTGGCAAGGAACTGGTGGCCCGCGCCCTACATTTCGATGGCTTGCGCAGCAAGGGGCCGTTCATCGAATTCAACTGCGCCTCGATCCCGGCCAACCTGCTCGAGGCTGAACTGTTCGGCCACGAAAAAGGTGCCTTTACCGATGCCAAGGACCGCCGTGTCGGTCTGGTCGAGGCCGCCGATGGCGGCACGCTGTTCCTCGACGAGATCGGTGAAATGGACCTGCTGCTGCAGGCCAAGCTGCTCAAGTTGCTGGAAGACCGCAGCATTCGCCGTATCGGCGCGGTGAAGGAACGCAAGGTCGACCTGCGGGTGATCAGCGCGACCAACTGCAACCTGGAGCAGATGGTGCAACAGGGCAAGTTCCGTCGCGACCTGTTTTTCCGCTTGCGCATCATCGCCCTGAAGGTGCCCAGGCTGTACGCCCGCGGTCAGGATATCCTGTTGTTGGCGCGGCATTTCCTGGCCCATCACGGGCGCCGCTATGGCAAGCCGAACCTGCGTTTCAGCGCCGAGGCCGAGGCCATGATGCTGAGCTACAGCTGGCCAGGCAACGTGCGCGAGCTGCGCAACATGCTCGAGCAGACCGTGCTGCTGGCGCCCCATGAAGTCGTCCAGGCGCACCAACTGAACTTGTGCCTGACGTTGATCGACGAACCCATGTCGCCCCCTGCGGCGATGCCTCTGGAGGTGCCGCGTCACGAGCCGGAACCGGGTACCAGCCTGCCCGACATGGAGCGTGACCTGGTGTGCCGGACGCTCGACCGTACCGACTGGAATGTCACCAAATCGGCACGGATGCTCGGGCTCTCACGCGACATGCTGCGTTATCGCATCGAAAAACTCGGCCTGACCCGGCCGGACAGGCGGCAATGGTAGCCCGTGGCGCCCATGCGGCCGATACCGGCGGCATGGGCGGTACCGGCTTCAGGGTTTACCGCTGCCCGCATCACCGCCCTGGCCGCCCGTACCTTCCGAGCCGCTGCCATCCATTCCCGGCAGGTCGCGGTTGTCGTTCTGTTGGGCTGGAGGGTCTTGCGGGTCGGTGCCTTGCAGGCGCGGATCGGTATCGCGCGGCATGGGCTGTTCGATTGGGTTGAGGGTGCTGTCGACGCCCGGCTGCGGCGCCGGGTTGTGCGGGTCGTCGGGGTAGGTCGGGCCGGTGCCCACCGCCCAGGCCAGGGGTGAGGCGAGCAGGGCGGCGAGTAGCAGGGTCGATCGGTTCATCGGGCAGGCTCCTTTGCATGGGTAGGCGTCTTCCTTCGTTCGGCCTACCCGGGGCGCCAAGGTGCCATCACCCCGATCAGCGGTCAGACCACCAGCGACAGCAACATGATGAAGATGATGCCGACCACCGAAAGAATGGTCTCCATCATGCTCCAGGTCTTGAAGGTTTCGGCGACGGTCATGTTGAAGTACTGCTTCACCAGCCAGAAACCGGCGTCGTTGACGTGCGACAGGATCAGCGAGCCGGCACCCGTGGCCAGCACCAGCAGCTCGCGGTTGACCCCCGGCACCAGGTCGATCACCGGCGCGACGATGCCGGCACCGGTGATGGTCGCCACGGTCGCCGAACCTGTGGCGATGCGGATCACCGCTGCCACCAGCCAGGCCAGCAGGATCGGCGAAATCTGCGCCTGCACGGCCATCTGCCCGATCACATTGCCGACGCCCGTGTCCACCAGCATCTGCTTGAAGCCGCCGCCGGCACCGACGATCAGCACGATGGCCGCGGTAGGCGCCAGGCTCTGGTCGAGCATCTTCATGATCTGCTGGCGAGTGAAGCCGCGCGCCGAGCCAAAGGTGTAGAAGGCCAGCAGCAGGGCGGCGAGCAGGGCAGTGATGGGGTGGCCGATCAGGTCCATCCACTGGCGCACCACGTGCTCAGCCGGCAGTACCACATCGGCGAAGGTCTTGAGCAGCATCAGCACCACCGGCAGCAGCACGGTGACCAAGGTGATGGTGAAGCTGGGCAGGTTGCCGCGGTCGGACTCCTTGGCAATCTGGTCCATCAGTTCCTGGGAGGGGCTGCCGGGGATGTAGCGGGCGATGAAGTTACCGAACAGCGGGCCGGCAATGATGGCTGTCGGCAGCGCCACCAGCAAGCCATAGAAGATGGTCCGGCCAATGTCGGCGTGGAAGATGCCGATGGCCAGCAGCGGCCCAGGGTGTGGCGGCACCAGGCCGTGGACCACCGACAGCCCGGCCAGTAGCGGGATGCCGATCTTGATCAGCGACACTCCGGAACGCCGGGCGACGATGAACACCAGCGGCACCAGCAGCACGAAGCCGATTTCGAAGAACAATGGAATGCCCACCAGGAAGGCGGCGAACATCATGGCCCAGTGGACGTTCTTCTTGCCGAAGGCGCGGATGAGGGTCTGGGCGATCTGGTCGGCACCGCCGGAGTCGGCCATCAGCTTGCCGAGCATGGTGCCCAGCGCCAGGACGATGCCGACGAAGCCGAGCACGCCGCCGAAACCGTCCTGGAACGACTTCATGACCTTGGCTACGGGCATGCCCGAGGTCAGGCCGAGAAAGCCCGCGGCCAGGGTCAGAGCGACGAAGGGGTGAACCTTGAAATGGGTGATCAGCAGAATCAGCCCGACGATGGTGACGAGAGCGTCGAGCAGCAGGTAGGTATCAGTAGCCAGTCCGAACATGGTGTTTATGCCTCGGTCTTATCGTTGTTTTTGGCGTAGCTTTTTTGAACGTTCATCGCTTTGCGATGTAAAGGTAGCGCTGTCTTTGGTGAGCGGAAAAAACCACCGAAATCAGGCAGTTCGCGCCAGTTCCCGTTCACCGCAGGGCTTTACCCAGGTGTCTACCGCCTGGGCCAAGGCCTCGACTGACCGGGTGGCATCCAGCGCCAGGGTCAGTGGCTCGCCATGGGGCGGTTCGAGCGCGGCGAACTGACTGTCGATCAGGCTGGCCGGCATGAAGTGGCCGGGACGGGCGAGGACGCGTTGCTCGGCGTCGGCTGGCGTCAGCTCGAGAAATACGAAGCCGACGCCCGGCATGGAGGCGCGCAGGGTCTCGCGGTAGCTACGCTTGAGTGCCGAGCAGGTGAGGATGGGGCGTACGCCATCCTTGGCCACACGTTTGAGCTCCTCGCCCAGGCTGACCAGCCAGCCCGCACGGTCATCGTCGTCGAGGGGGATTCCGGCGCTCATCTTGGCGATGTTGGCGGCGGGGTGGAAAGCATCGCCTTCGATCAGGCGACCGCCGCTTAGGGCAGCGATGGCAGAGCCGATGCAGCTTTTGCCGCAGCCGGCCACGCCCATCACCACGATGGCGGACAGTGGAGCATTCATCGATACCTCCTGCGGGGCGAGACAGCGCTGTCTTGGTTGTAACGCGAGGCTGTCTTCCCGGTGTTGTTGATCTTGTCCTTACGCAGTATGGACGCCTGGCGCTCAGTCGCTACCGTTGCGACCAAAGATTACATTGCCTGCGTCCTGAGACAGCGCTACCTTAGTGGCCGTTCCCGTCTCTTTGCAAGTAGTAAAATTACAACAATCATGTCTCGTACAGGTTCTCGCACTACCGGTCGCCCCACCCTGGCGGAAGTCGCCAGGCTTTCCGGGGTTTCCCCGATCACCGCCTCCCGCGCCTTGCGCGGCGTCAGCACGGTCGCGCCTGCCCTGGCGGAAAAGGTCGCGGCCGCCGCGGCCAGCCTCGGTTACGTTGCCAACCCCGCTGCGCGAGCGCTGGCTTCTGCCCGCAGCCAGTCGGTGGTAGTGCTGATCCCATCGTTGTCCAACCAGTTGTTCATCGATACCCTCGAAGCCATTCACGAGGTCATGCGCCCGCGAGGGCTCGAAGTGCTGATCGGCAACTACCACTACGATGTGGCCGAGGAAGAAAACCTCATCCGCAACTACCTGGCCTACCAGCCATGCGGAATCCTGCTCACCGGCTTCGAACGCAGCGACGCTGCGCGGCAGATGCTGGCCGCCAGCGGCGTGCCATGCGTGCACATGATGGAGCTGGGCGGCGAGGGCATGTTCTCGGTGGGGTTTTCCCAGCAGGAGGCCGGACGCGCCGCGGCCCGGCATCTGATCGCGCGGGGTCGCAGGCGCCTGGCATTCATCGCCGCACAACTCGACCCGCGGGTGATGCAGCGGGCCGAGGGCTTCCGCCAGGCATTGATCGAGGCTGGTCTTCAGGCCGACGATCTGGAACTGCTCGCACCGCAGCCTTCGTCCATCGCCCTGGGGGGAGCGTTGTTCACTCGATTGCTGGCACAGGCGCCGCAGGTCGACGGCATTTTCTTCTGCAACGACGACCTGGCCCAGGGGGCGGTGCTCCAGGCGCTGCGTCAAGGCATCGATGTGCCGGGGCAGGTGGCAATGGTCGGTTTCAACGACCTGCCGGCGTCTGCGCACATGGTGCCGCGCCTTACATCCATCCGCACCCCCCGCGCCGCCGTCGGCAAGCATGCCGCGCAGGCACTGTTGGCATTGCTCGATGGCAAGCCCGTGGCGGTCGAGCGGCAGGACCTGGGCTTCGAGTTGGTGGTGCGGGAGAGCTCGTGAAGACCGCTTGCCAGTCACAAGCGGTTAAGTACTAAGTGCTAGCACTTTGCTGGCGCTCATGCGCGAACGATCTATGCTCAGGGCATCTCACGGTGAGGGGCCCGCGTCATGTTCGATTTCCATCGCAAGTCAGACTTGATCGAGATCCAACTCAGTCGGCAGGCCTTGGCCGGTGCCGAGGCCAAATTGGCAGCGATCAGTCGCTCGATGGCCATGATCGAGTTCGCCCCGGATGGCACGATCCTCGAAGCCAACGAGCATTTCTGCGAGACCCTGGGCTACAGCGCCGACGAGCTGCGCGGCCAGCACCATCGGATATTCTGCGACCCGGCCTACGCCAGAAGCGCTGACTACCAACGGCTGTGGCACGACCTGGGCGAGGGCAAGCCGATCAGCGGCACCTTCGAGCGCCTGGACAAGGCAGGCCGGGAGGTGTGGCTGGAGGCCAGCTACATGCCGGTGTTCGATGCGCAGCGGCAGGTCACCAGCGTCATCAAGGTGGCCTCGGACATTACCCGACGGGTGATCGAGGAGCACGAGAGCGAGAGCCTGCTCAAGGCCATCGGTCGGTCGATGGCGGTGATCGAGTTCACCCCGCAAGGGCGCGTGATCAAGGCCAACGACAACTTCCTGGCGACCATGGGCTACCGCGCTGAGGAGGTGCTCGGTCGTCACCATGGCCTGTTCTGCCTGCCCCACGAGCGCGAGTCCGCGGCCTACCGCGAGTTCTGGGCCTCACTCAACCGGGGCGAGTACCACTCGCACCGCTTCGAGCGCATCAACAAGCAAGGGCAGACCGTCTATCTCGAGGCTTCGTACAACCCGATCTTCGACAACAAGGGCCGCCTGTACAAGGTGGTCAAGTTCGCCAGCGACATCACCGCCCAGGTCACCACCCAGCAAAGCGCCGCCGAGGCCGCCCACGCAAGCTCCGTGCAGACCGACGCCTGCGCCCGCAAGGGCACCGAAGTGGTCCAGCAGACCGTGCAGGTGATCGAACAGATTTCCCGGGAGCTCAACGACGCCGCCCGCAGCATCGATGCGGTGAGCAAGCAGTCGGATGTGATCGGGCAGATCGTCCTGACCATCCGCGGCATCGCCGATCAGACCAATCTGCTGGCCCTGAACGCGGCCATCGAGGCTGCCCGGGCCGGCGAGCATGGGCGCGGCTTCGCAGTGGTGGCCGACGAGGTGCGCAGCCTGGCGGCGCGTACCAGCAAGGCGACGCTGGAAATCGTCGACGTGGTGCGACAGAACCACGACCTTTCGCTCACCGCGGTGGCCAGTATGCAGTCGAGCCTGTCGCGTACTGGCCGTGGGGTCGAGTTGGCCAACGAAGCCGGCACGGTGATCATGGAGATTCAGCAGGGCTCGCGACATGTAGTGGATGCGATCGGGGAGATCACCTCGACACTGCAATTGCATTGAGGACTTCGGCCAGTTCGTCGCTCAGGGTCTGCAGGCCGACTTGCAATTGCTGGCGAAGCTCGCCAGTGGGTTCGCCCCGGGCCTGGGCCTGCTCGATGGCTTCGCAGAGGCTGACGATGCGGCGCACCTTGAGCATCTTCGCGCCGCCCTTGATACGGTGGGCCAACGCGCGCAGTGCCGTATCGCTGGCTTCGTCGCTCAGTGCCTGGAGGGCGGCGAGGTCCTCGCCAGCGCTCTTGGCCAGTTGTTCCAGCAGTCTGCGGGTCAGTTGCTCGTCGTCCTGCGTCAGGTGACGCAGTTCGTCCAGGTTGAAGTAGCGGGGCGTCGCGGCACCCGGCGTCGCGCCTGTGAGGTGCTGTCTCAGGGTTTGCAATCCGATCGGCTTGAACAGGCAATCATCCATGCCGCTGGCCAGGCAACGTTCACGCTCTTCAGCCTGGGCATTGGCGGTGATGCCCAGGATTCGACAGGGCGGTAGGCCCCGCGACTGTTCGCTGGCGCGGATGGCGCGGGCGAGGGCATGGCCGTCCATGACCGGCATGCTGCAATCGGTGAGCACCAGTTCGAACGGCGTCGATTGCCACAATGCCAATGCCTGCTCGCCGTTTTCGGCCAGGGTGACGCGATGGCCAAGGTTGGCGAGCTGCTTTTCCAGCAGCATCAGGTTGGCCGGGAAGTCGTCCACCACCAGGACATCCAGCGCACGTGCGGCCTCTGGAGGCGTGTGGGTGGCAGGTGAGGGCAGTTCGGGAGGCTCGCAGGGGGGGAGGTTCAGCAGTACCTCGACACGGGTACCGACGCTTTCGACGCTCTGCAGATGAAGTTCGCCGCCCATCAGTTGTGCCAGCGTGCGGCTGATTACCAGACCCAGCCCGGCACCCTGCTGGGCCCTTGGGCCTTGGACCTGGGCAAAGGCGCTGAACAGGCGGGCCTGATCGGACGCGGCGATACCGATGCCGGTGTCGCGTACGGCCAGGCTTACGCCGATGTCGGTGGGACGCGGCGTGAGCCGCAAGCTGATCTGGACCTCGCCACGGTCGGTGAACTTGATCGCGTTGCTCAGCAGGTTGGAAAGAATCTGCTTGAGCCGCAGTGGGTCGGCGCGTACCCAGCAAGGCTCGTTCGGCACCTCGCTGTGCAGGTGCAGCCCCTTCAGGTGCGCGCTCCCCTCGAATACCCTCACGCAGGCGTTGACCAGGGCGACCAGATCGACCGGCACCGGTTGCAGGGTCATGTGCCCCGATTCGATGCGCGAAATGTCGAGAATGTCGCCGATCAGTTCGAGCAGGCCGATGGCCGAGTCGTGCGCGGTGCGCAGCGTCTCGATGTCGCAGCGACCGGACCGGCTGTCTTCCAGTGCCAGTTCCAGCAAGCCGATGACAGCGTTCATCGGGGTGCGTATTTCATGGCTCATGGTAGCCAGGAAGGTGCTCTTGGTCTGGCTGGCGCGCACCGCGTCGTCCTTGGCCTGGCGCAACTGTTCCAACAGGCCTCGGCTCAGCCCCAGCTGGGTCTGCAGGGCTTGCTGGGCCTCGGTGCGCTGGTGTATGAGCTTGCGCAGGTAGCTGTTCCAGAACACCACGCCGGCCAGCAGCAGGGCGGACAGGATCAGCACCTGCAGGGCCAGGGTGCGGTAGTTGCGCCAGGGGCTGTCGCTGACCAGGGTGCTGGTTCGCCAGCGATTGATCAGTTGGTCCAGCTCGTCCGGGGGAATGCTCAGCAGTACCTTGTCGAGGATCGCCTGCAACTCTGGCTGGTCGGGCGCCACCGCGAATGCCGCGACGGCCGGGTCATCGCCAAGTACCGCGGCAATTTGCAACGTGCCCTTGAAAACGTGGTTGATGTAGTAGCTGGCGTTGATGTGGCTGCTCAGGGCGACGTCGGCATCGCCATTGGCCACGGCCTCCATCAGGCCAAGCGGGTTGTCCACCTCGACTACCTCGGCGCGGGGATACTGGCGCTGGATCTCTACGCGTTGTGGTGAGCCGCGTAGCAATGCCACGCGCTTGCCATCGAGGGCCTTGGCCTGGCTGGGCAAGACACCCTTGGCGCGGGTCACCAGCACCCTCGGGCTGACCAGGTAGGGGCGGGTATAGCGCACCTTGGTGGCGCGTTCGGCGCCATAGCCCAAGGCGCCGATCATCTGCGCCTTGCCGCGCGCTACCAGGTCGACCATCTTCTGTACCGAGTCGTACTCGACGATGTCGAAGTGCAGCCCGGTGCGCAGGGTTATCTGCTTTAGCAGGTCAAGGGTGATACCGCTGGCGTGCTGCTGGTTGTCGTTGAATGTGAGTGGGGCAAGGGCGCTGTTGACCAGTACACTGACGGTGGGGTGGGCAGCGATCCAACTGCGTTCTGGCTCGGTCAGCGTCGCAGGGTAACGATTGAGCAACAGGCTGGTGTTGCCGCTGCTCCAGCGCCGCAGGATGTTCATCCGCTCGCTTTCGGTGATTCTCAGCAGGGCCGCGTCGACCAGGCGATGCAAGCGCGAATTGTCATGGGTCAGAGCGAAAGCGAACGCCGCAGAGGGTGCCTGACAGAAATGGTCGATCTTCAAGGTGCCCTGGTAGCTCTTGCCGATCAGGTGGTCGGTGCTGATCGCGTCGCCGAGGTAGGCGTCCGCTTCCCCCAGTTCGACGGCCGCGAGGCCAGTGAGCGTGGAGCGATACAGGCTGAGCTGAGCCTTGGGATAAAGCGCCCTGACCTGTGCAGCCGGCAGGTAGTGGTCGACCATGGCCAAGCGCAGCCCTTCGAGGTCGCGGTTGTGTTCGAGGCTGCGTCCTTCGCGGACGACGATTACCGGCAGGTCATCGGCGTAGGGCTGACTCAAGGCGAGCTGGGCATCGGCAGCTTCGAAGGCATTGGAGCTGCCCAGCAGGTCGATGCGTCCCTCACGCAACGCGGCAATCGCCTCGTGGCGGCTGGCGAAGCGCCGGACCTCGATGGTGATGCCAAGCTGTTCGGCGATCAGCCCGGCGTAATCGGCGCTCAGGCCTTCATAGTCTGCCAGGCTGGCATTCATTTCGAAGGGGGGGTAGTCGGGCGCCGAACTGCCCAGCCTCAACACCTTGCGCTGTTGAAGCCACTGCCGGTCCTGGGCGTCGAGTTTGACCGGCGGTACGGCACTGATCGAGCGCGCCAGCAGGTGGCGCGGCTGGCCATCGGCCTGCGCGATGGCGTCGGTGGCGAGGCAGGCGAGCAGCAGGAGCAGGCAGCAGAGGACGACTTTCATCACAGCGCCCGTTCAGTTCACCTGGTTACGTTTGGCCAGGTCGACCATTTCCACCAGCGACTCGGTTCGCAGCTTTTCCATGATCCGGCCACGGTAGGTGCTGATGGTCTTGGCACTGACGTTCATCTGCTGCCCGATGAACTTGTTGCTTTCGCCACGGGCAAGGCGGCGCAGCACTTCCATCTCGCGGTTGGACAAGCTGCCCAGGCGATAGGCTTCGCTTTCCAGCGTACTGCTGTTGACCGACATCTGTGGGAAGGTGGAATAGCCCTTCACCAGCGCCTTCAAGGCGAACACCACGGCGTCGAGGTCTTCGTCCTTGGTGAGGAAGGCGGCGATGCCGGCGTCCAGGCAGCGCCTGACATAAAGGTCGCCTGCCTGTCCGGTGAGCACCATGATCTTCGGTTGCGGTTCAAGCTTTTGCAGGCGTTTGATCACCTCCATGCCATCGAGCCCGGGGAGGCCAATGTCGAGGATGACGACATCCGGTTCAAGGTCACGTACGGCCTGGGCGACTTCCTTCCCATCATCGACTTCTCCTACAACCTGGAAGCGATCGCGTTCCAGCATGATGCGTAGGGAGAGGCGCACGATAGGATGATCATCGACGATCAGTACGGTGGTCATGTAGAAAACTCCTGTCGGAATGTGGTCCGTTTCTCGCGTCTGGCGGGAAGAGGCCTGCAGACGATAGCTGGCAGCGCGCAAGATACGGCCATTCCGCCGCCTTGGTAATGGCGAGTATAGAACTGTGGAAAATCACACCTTACTCTGTTGAAAAACCCTACAGGGAGAATGGAAAAGGTCGCGCCCGCGTTATAAACGAGCGCATTTCATGTCAAGGCGCAGGTGTCAGGCACAGTGCGTGTGGGGTTTGTGTACGCGCTGGATTGAAGCGGGGTTGTTGTTGAGGGCCAAGCCGACCCGGGTTGGCCTGGCGACCAGTTGCCCCGAGCAATTCGGGCACTGGCCGTGCAAGCGTTGGTCGGCGCAGGTACGACAGAAGGTGCATTCGAACGAGCAGATCACGGCGTCGGGGCTATCGCCAGGCAGATCGGCATCGCAGCATTCGCAATTGGGGCGCAGCTCCAGCATGGGTAGAACTCCAGGTCGTGGGCGTGAACCTGGAGTCTGCTATGGGCCACCGACGCTTGGCAATGTCAGTCTCGCGGCCTGTAGAGGTGGGCATGCCCGGCGCGATAGAGGGCCGATTCGGCGAAAGGTGCATCGCCGAGCACAGGCCCCACCAGAATCAGCGCGGTACGGCGAAAACCCTTGGCGGCGACCTGCCCGACGATGTCGTCGAGACGGCCACGGACCCAGTCCTGATCGGGCCACGTGGCGCGGTGGACCACGGCGATCGGACAGTCGTGGCCGTAGTGCGGCAGCAGGTCGTCGACGATCCGCGCCAGGTGCTTGATGCCCAGGTGGATGGCGAGGGTGGTGCGGTGGCGCGCCAAATCGGCCAGTTGCTCACCGGCGGGCATTGGCGAGGTATCGCCGTAGCGGGTCAGGATAACGGTCTGCGCCACGTCTGGCAGGGTCAGCTCGCAGCCGAGCAACGCTGCGCTGGCGGCGGTGGCGGTGACGCCGGGAATGATCTGGTAGTCGATGCCCAGTTCCCGCAGGTGGCGGATCTGTTCACCGATGGCGCCGTACAGGCTCGGGTCGCCACTGTGCACACGCGCCACATCCTGGCCCTTGTCATGCGCTGCGCGCATCGCTGCGATGATCTGTTCCAGGTGCAGTTCGGCACTGTTGATCAGGGTTTCGGCCTGATGACCTTCGAGCACCGCCGCCGGCACCAGGGAGCCTGCATAGATGACCACAGGGCACTGGCGGATCAGGCGTTGGCCCTTGACCGTGATCAGCTCGGGGTCGCCCGGGCCTGCGCCAATGAAATAAACAGTCATGGTGATTCCTTGAACGATGAAGGGCGATTATCGTCCACGCGCTACGGCCAGGGTAGCCGGGCCGAGCACCTGGCGAGTGAGCACCAGGCTGGCCTGGCCTTCGGCCTGCCAGGCCAGGGCCAGGGCGGTGCTCTCGGCTACGCCCCAGCAGCCGGTATGCGCATGGACGACGGCCGAGCGATGGCTGAGCTGCGCTTCGAAGGCCTGCAGTTGGCGGGCGTCGAAATGCTCCAGAGTCAGCCCATGGCGCTGGGCCAGTTGCACCAGCGCCGGCTCATCGGCCTTGGCCGTCAGGGTGGCGATGCCGCGCATCGCCGAAGGCTGCAGGCCGTTGGCCTGCAGCGCCTGTTGCAGCAGTGATTCGAGTACTTCCAGCGGGCAGCCCCGGCGACAGCCGAGGCCGATGTACAGTGCCGCCATCAGGCCGGGTTGGCGCGACGATAGAGCCATGCGCTGAGCACGCCGAGCGCCAGCCAGAACGCGGCGTTGGTCAGCCACGAGGCGATCTTGAACTGGGTTTCCAGCTCTGCGGGCGCCAGGCTCGAATGATGCTCCGGTTGTGGCGCACCGATTATGTGCGGCAGCACCAGCAGCACTGCACCGAGTACCTTGAGCAGCCAGTGCTGGGCGAACACCAGCAATGCCAGGCCCAGGGCGGTGGCGGCGGCTGTGCCGATCCACCAGGCCTGACGTTGGCCAAGTTCGGCGGCTGCGGTGCCGGGCAGTTCCGGCGGCAGGCCCAGGGTGGGTGCCAGGCAGAACACGGCGAACCCGGCCAGCCCCACCATCCGCCAGAAAGTGTGCGGTTGGGCTCACGCAGGCTGTACAGCGCGGCGAGGATCAGGGCGAAGCCGACTGCCACGACCAGGTTGCCGCCGGTGTTGGCGACGATGCGCTGCCAGCCATCCTCGGGCGACCAGGCTTCGCCGTCATGGCTGTGTGCTGGCGCAGCTTCCTGGCCATGGTCGTGGTGCTCGGTTGCCGGGGCACTGTTTTCATAGGTTTCGGCCTGGAGAATCAGCGGTGCGACCCAGAAGCTTTGCAGCAGAGTCAGCAACAGGGCAGCGAGCAGGCCGCTGAACCCTGCGGTACGTGCGATGCGCTTGATCATGCGGGCGGGCTCAGTGGCAGGGGAAGGCGGCGCTGTGGCGGGTGTCGTGGGCGGCGTTGTGCACCGCTTCGATGTGCGAGAAGCCGGCGAAGTAGACCAGGCACAGACCCAGCAGGCTGGCACCGACGGCGACGATGATGCGCTGGCTCTGGGTAGTGGGGGTGGCGACGCTGTTTTTGAGGGTGGTGACGGGCATGACGCGTTCCTCTGCATTTATTGTAGGCAGCAGGCGCGGTCGCCCCGGGCGCGATCGGCGCCTTGGGCCCCAGGAATGGGGAATGCGACAGCGCCCGCCCTCCGCGGGGTGTACATGAACGCCAGGCCGGTCTCCGGGCTTACGAGGAGGAGCGGGGCTCCTGAGGGGGTCACCTTCCCATGCCGAACTGCGTGGCACAGTGGTCCAGACCCTTCACTCGTTTACCGTTGCGGGGGCAGCACCGGAATTGTCGGGCCCTGTACAGCGAAAGTATCGAGGGCCTGCGACGCACCGGTTTCCCGTTTCACCCCCGTAGGGGCACCTGAACGCAGGGCATAAGAAGAGCACGGGGCGGGGGGCGCGTCAACCACGCCCCGGCACAAATTCCCAGCCATCGGTTGACCCCCGGCGACCCCCCGCGTAGCCTTGCCGCTTCGAGGTTCTTCGGCCATGCCGAAGCTAAGATGGGAACGCGGTCAAAGCCGCGGCTGCCCCCGCAACTGTAAGCACCCATGGATCGACACAGCCACTGCGCCCCGGTGCGGGAAGGCGTCATCCGCAAGCCCTGTAGCGCAGGGCCTACCGGTGCGAGCCAGGAGACCTGCCTCGAGACGATTTCGACTTTCAACCGGGCGGGGTGATCCGGTGGCGAACGAGCCCGGCCGGCCAGGCTCTGGGGCTGTCGTCCCGCATGCCCGCGCCATCATGCCAAGGGCAACGCGACATGAAAACACTGGCCAAGCTCCCCGTCACCATCGTTACCGGCTTCCTCGGCTCCGGCAAGACCACATTGCTCCGCCACATGCTCGACAACGCCCAGGGACGCCGTATCGCGGTCATCGTCAACGAGTTCGGCGAACTCGGCATCGATGGCGAGATCCTCAAGCAGTGCAGCATTGGCTGCACCGAGGAAGAAGCCAGCGGCCGCGTCTACGAGCTGGCCAACGGCTGTCTGTGCTGCACCGTGCAGGAAGAGTTCTTCCCGGTGATGCGCGAGTTGGTGGCCCGCCGTGGCGACCTCGACCACATCCTCATCGAAACCAGTGGCCTGGCGCTGCCCAAGCCTCTGGTCCAAGCCTTCCAGTGGCCGGAAATCCGCAACGCCTGTACCGTCGACGCCGTCATCACCGTGGTCGACAGCCCGGCCGTGGCTGCTGGCACCTTCGCCGCCTATCCCGAGCAGGTCGATGCCCAGCGCAAGCTCGACCCCAACCTCGACCACGAGTCGCCTCTGCACGAACTGTTCGCCGACCAGTTGGCCAGCGCCGACCTGGTCGTGCTGAACAAGGCCGACCTGATCGATGCCGAAGGCCTGGCCAAGGTCCGCGCCGAAGTGGCCGAGGAACTGCCGCCAGCGGTCAAGGTGATCGAGGCCGCCAGCGGTCGTCTGCCGCTGGACGTCCTGCTCGGTGTGGGCGCCGAGGCCGAAGCACACATCGACGGCCGCCGCACGCACCACGACTCGCATCATGACGGCGACGATCATGACGACCATGATCACGACGCCTTCGACTCCATCTCCATCGACCTGCCCGAAGCCGACGAGAGTCTGCTGCTCGACGCCTTGACGCAGCTGGTGGTCGAGTTCGGCATCCTGCGCGCCAAGGGTTTCGCTGCCATTCCCGGCAAACCGATGCGCCTGCTGGTGCAAGGCGTCGGCACGCGTTTCGACAAGCACTTCGACCGCGCCTGGCGCGAAGGCGAGCCGCGCATCACCCGCCTGGTGCTGATCGGCCAGGACCTGGACGCAGCTCAACTGGAGGCGCGCCTGCGCCAGGCCCTGGGCGCCTGACCGATGCACCTGCTGCGCACCCAGCCCGGCGGCTTCGTGCCGGACGACAGCATTGCCGATCTTGGCCAGACACCTGCCGAGCTGGTGATCCTATGCAGCGGCGATTCGCACCTGGCGTTGCTCGCCGATACCGCCGAGCAGTTGCCAGACGACTTCCCCTCACTGCGCCTGGCCAACCCCATGCAGGTGCAGAACCATGCCTCGGTCGACCTCTACGTCGACCAGGTCTTGCGCCATGCCAAGGTGATCCTGGTGTCCCTGCATGGCGGTGTCGGCTACTGGCGTTATGGGGTCGAACAGCTGGTAGAGCTGGCCGCCCGGGGCGTGCAGTTGATCCTGGTGCCAGGTGACGACCGCCCCGACCCTGAGCTTACCGGGCTGGGCACGGTCGAACCGGCGCAGGCCGAACGCCTCTGGCACTTTTTGCGTCAGGGTGGCAAGGCCAACGCCTTGAACCTGCTCAACTGCATGGCCAGTCTGTGGCTGGGGCGTGAGTATCCCTGGGAAGAACCGCAAGCACTGCCGCGTACGGCCGTCTACCATCCCGAAAAGGGTGGCGCGACCCTGGAAGACTGGTACCGCCAGTGGCACCCGGAGCAGCCGGTGGCGGCGCTGTTGTTCTATCGCTCGCACCTGCAAGCCGCCAACACCGGCTTCATCGACGTGTTCTGCAAGCGCCTGCAGGCGGCGGGGATCAACCCTTTGCCTATAGCCTTGGCCAGCCTCAAGGAAAGCGCCTGCCTGGAACAGCTCGAGCAGTGGCTGGACGAAGTGGGCGCTGAAGTGGTGGTCAACACCACCGGTTTCGCCCTGTCCAGTCCGCAGCGCCCCAACCTGCGGCCGCTGCGCCGTGACATTCCGGTGTTGCAGGCCATCTGTGCCCAGGACAACCAGCCGGCCTGGGAGGCCAGCGAGCAGGGCCTGGGTGCCCGCGACCTGGCCATGCACATCGTTTTGCCGGAGCTGGACGGGCGCATCATTACCCGCCCCGTCAGCTTCAAGGACCTGGCCTGGCGCAGCGAGCGCAGCCAGGCAGATGTCGTCTGCTACCGCGCCCACCCCGAGCGCATGGACTTTGTCGCTGAACTGGCGCGGCGCTGGGTAGCCCTGGCACGCCTGCCCAACGCGCAGAAGCGCGTGGCCCTGGTGCTGGCCAACTACCCGACCCGCGACGGCCGCATCGGCAACGGCGTGGGCCTGGACACTCCTGCAGCCGCCCTGAACATACTCGCTGCCCTGCGTGACGAGGGCTATCCGGTGGCCGACCTGCCCGAAAGCGGCACGCAACTGATCCACGCCTTGCTCGGCGGCGTGACCAACGACCTCGACCACCTGGACCTGCGCCCCTGCGCCCAGAGCCTGGCATTGGCCGACTACCAGGCCGTGTTCGAGCGGCTGCCCGAAGCCAACCGCCAGGCCGTGCTGGAGCGCTGGGGTCCGCCCGAACAAGACCCGATGTACCGCCAAGGCCGATTGATGGTGGCGGGCCTGCGGTTTGGCCAGACCTTCGTCGGCATCCAGCCGGCGCGGGGTTATCAGGTAGACCCCAGCGCCGTGTATCACGACCCCGATCTGGTGCCGCCGCATGCCTACCTGGCGTTTCACTTCTGGCTCCGCCACGCCTTTGCTGCCGATGCGGTGATCCACGTCGGCAAGCATGGCAACCTCGAATGGTTGCCGGGCAAGGGCGTGGGCCTTTCGGCGCAGTGCTGGCCGGACGCCTTGCTCGGTCCTCTGCCGAACATCTATCCGTTCATCGTCAACGATCCGGGCGAGGGCGCCCAGGCTAAGCGCCGCACCCAGGCGGTGATCATCGACCACCTGATGCCACCGTTGACCCGCGCCGAGACCTACGGGCCACTGCGTCACCTCGAGCGGCTCGCCGACGAATACTACGAGGCGCAGTTGCTCGACCCTCGCCGAGCGCGTGAACTGCAGCGCGACATACTCGAACTGGTCAAGGCCAACCACATCGACCGCGAACTGCAGCTCGAGGGCCAGTTGGACGACGCCGCTGTATGGCTGCCGCGTCTGGATACCTACTTGTGCGACCTCAAGGAATCGCAGATCCGCGATGGCCTGCATGTGTTCGGCCAGTCGCCGCAAGGTCGGCTGCGCCGCGATACCTTGCTGGCGCTGCTGCGTGTCGAACGCGGTGACGGGCGTGGTGGCAACGCCAGCCTGCCACGGGCATTGGCCAAGGCGCTGGCGCTGGGCTTCGATCCGCTCGATTGCGACCTTGGCCAGCCTTGGACGGGGCCACGGCCAACACTGTTGCAGGCGCTCGACGACAGCACCTGGCGCACGTGCGGGGACACCCGCGAACGCCTGGAGCTGTTTGCCCTGCAGTTGATCGAACAGGCCCTGGCTGGTCAATTGCAGCTGCCGCTGGATGCACCCTGGCAACCCGTGGGTCAGGTGATCCAGGCGCTGTGCGAGGAGGTCGCGCCCAATCTGGATGCCTGCGGCGCTGCCGAGCGCGATGGCCTGCTCGCCGCTTTGGCCGGGCGCTTCGTGCCGGCCGGCCGAGTGGGGCGCCCAGCCGTGGGCGCCTGGATGTACTGCCGACCGGGCGCAACTTCTATACCGTGGACGTGCGCAACTTGCCCACCACCACGGCATGGCGCCTGGGTTTCGCCTCGGCCAGCCTGATCCTCGAACGCCACCTGCAGGACCACGGCGACCACCTGCGCCAACTGGGCCTGTCGGTGTGGGGCACGGCGACCATGCGCACCGGTGGCGACGACATCGCCCAGGCCATGGCATTGATGGGTGTGCGACCGGTATGGGCCAGCGGCGGTCAGCGCGTCGACGATTTCGAGATCCTGCCGCTGAGCCTGCTCGACCGCCCACGGGTCGATGTGACGCTGCGCGTCTCGGGCTTCTTCCGCGATGCCTTCGGTAACCTGATCCGCCTGTTCGATGCGGCGGTGCAGGCGGTCGCGGCGCTCGACGAGCCAGACGACCTCAACCCTCTCGCTGCGCGCGTGCGCGCCGAGCGCCAGGCCTTGCAGGCACAAGGCATCGACGCTGAGCAGGCCGCCCGCCAGGCCGGTTGGCGGGTGTTCGGGGCCAAGCCGGGTGCCTACGGCGCAGGTGTGCAGAACGCCATCGACGGGCGCCTGTGGCACAGCCGCGAGGACCTTGCCGAGGTGTACCTCAACCATGGTGGCTATGCCTATGGCGGCCAGGATGACGGCACCCCCGCCCGGGCGCAGTTCGCCACGCGCCTGAGCCAGGTCCAGGCGGTGCTGCACAACCAGGACAACCACGAGCACGACCTGCTCGATTCCAATGACTACTACCAGTTCCAGGGCGGCATGCTGGCGGCCTCGGAAACCCTGGCAGAGGCCACGGTAGCCAGCTACCACGGTGATCACAGCCAGGTCGACCGGCCCCGCATACGCACCCTCAAGGAAGAGCTGAACCGGGTGATCCGCGCCCGCGCACTCAACCCCAAGTGGATCGATGGCGCCAAGCGCCACGGTTACAAGGGCGCGTTCGAGATGGCGGCGACCGTCGACAACCTGTTCGCTTTCGATGCCACCACCCATCTGATCGACGACCACCATTACCAGTCGCTGGCCGATGCCTACGTGCTCGACCCGGCGACACGCGACTTCATGCGCGAACACAACCCCGAAGCGCTGCGCGACCTGACCGAACGCTTGCTGGAAGCCCAGCAGCGTGGCCTTTGGGAGCAGCCCGGCGACTACCGCGAGGCCCTCGAGGCGCAATTGCTCGACGGCGAGGAACAGGCTTGAAATGATTGAACCCGTGCAATTTCCGCTGGCAGCCGTGGTCGGCGCGGACGACCTGAAACTGGCCCTGTGCCTGACCGCCATCGACCCGAAGATCGGCGGCGTATTGATCGAAGGCCCACGCGGCATGGCCAAGAGCACCCTGGCCCGCGGCTTGGCCGACCTGCTTGGCGAAGGCCCGTTCGTGACCTTGCCGCTGGGTGCCAGCGAGGAGCGCTTGGTCGGCACCTTGGACCTGGATGCCGCGCTGGGGCAGGGCAAGGCACAATTCTCGCCTGGTGTGCTGGCCCAGGCCGATGGCGGCGTGTTGTATGTCGATGAAGTCAACCTGCTGCCCGACACCTTGGTCGACCTGCTGCTCGATGTGGCGGCCAGCGGCACCAATCGGATCGAGCGCGACGGCATCTCCCATCGACACAGCGCCCGCTTCGTCTTGATCGGCACGATGAATCCCGAGGAAGGCGAACTGCGGCCGCAATTGCTCGACCGCTTCGGGCTGAATGTATTGCTCGACGGATTGCCGGAGCCTGCAGCCCGGCAACAGATCATTCGCAGGCGCCTGGCCTTCGATACCGATCCGCAAGCCTTCGGCGCCCAGTGGGCAGCGGCGCAGCAGCAACTGCGCCAGCGCTGTCACGACGCACGCCAGCGCTTGTCGGCCATCGGCCTCGACGACCAGGCTCTGGCCTGGATCACCGAGCGCTGCTACGCGGCGGGGGTCGATGGCTTGCGAGCCGACCTGGTCTGGCTGCGGGCGGCGCGTGCGCATTGTGCCTGGCGCGGCGCAGAAACCATAGCCGAGGAAGATGTCGAGGCAGTCGCCGAATTCGCCTTGCGCCATCGGCGTCGCGGTGTGCCACCCGACAGCCAGTCCAGCCCGCCGGCCGCGTCAGCCAGCAGTGACCGGACCAGCGGCGACCGAAAAAGTGCCGAGGAGCAAGGCGGGCAGGGTGATTGGGGGGCATTACCGGCCCAGCCAGTCAGCACCGGCCCGCGCCGCGAGGTACCGAACTGGGCAAAAAAGCCCTGAGCATCCGTCGGCACCCACAGGCGGCGGATGCCAGACCGAATGTCGGAAACCTGACAGGCCCGCGTGGTGGGCGCCCCGGCCTTCGTCGAGCGGTCGCGTCGCCTGGTTGCCGACCTTGCTCAAGGGGCGGCCACGTCAGCGCCAGGACCTGTGCTGGCAGCAGCGCCGAGGCCAGGCGCCGGCATTGTGGCTGGTGATCGTCGATGCGTCGGCGTCGACCCGTCGTCATCAGGCACTGGCCAATACCAAGGGCGTACTGGCGGAACTGTTCGACCAGGCATACCGCCAGCGCGCGCGGCTGGCTCTGCTCACCGCCAGTGGCGGCGCGCCACAATGGCAACGGCACGGGTTGAAGGCGTCGGCGGCGTTGCAGCCTTGGTTGCGTGCCTTGGGTGCCGGTGGCGGCACCCCTCTGTTGGCTGCGCTGGAGCAGGCCCGCGACTGGCTGCTGGCGCGGCGCAAGGCGCACCCGCATGAACGCCAGCGATGCCTGGTGTTTACCGATGGCCGCCTGCAACGCTGGCAGGCCCCAGCACCGATGCCGTGTGACACGGTGCTGGTCGATATGGAGCTGGCGCCTGTGCGCCTTGGCCGGGCACGGCAACTGGCCGAGCAACTACTGGCCGATTACCAGCACCTTGAGCATTTTGCGCTGAAGAGTAATTAAAGAAGGGGCGCGACACTATGTCGCAATAAGGAAAGTTGCCATCCCCGACAAGGGGGCGCAGTGGGGGAAGTTACCCAAGTGCGTGCCATGCACGCACTTGAAGGCAAGGCCCGATATTACTTTGGCATCGACCAGGGTTGCAGGTCGTAACCTTTCTCGCACAGTTCGGCTCGCACTTCTTCGATCAGGCAGGCCCATTGCGCAGGGTCGGAATAGATGCGCGAGGAAACTTGCTTGCTGCCGATACGCGTGCTGGTCCGGTCGATCACTGCCAGGCTCAGCTCTCCAGTGCCGTTGGGTGCATCCCAGGCTACACACTGGAAGGGTTCGAAGGCGTGGTCGGCAATCAGCAGTGCTTCGTTGACACGGAGCGGGGCGTTCATGGTTCGGTCTCTCTATGGTCCCAAACATCGAAATGTAGTCCGCGTGGCTTCTGGCTCGCTGGTGTTATCGCGATGCGCAGCGCGGGGTTATTCGTACTGATGCTCCAAGTCGGTGTTCAAGTCACACGGCAGTTGTAAATTTTTTTACGGCGTTATCAAAGTTTCTTGCCCGCCGCCGCCTGTGACGTCGTTAAGTTGGGAAAATTCCCAGGTGCTCTTGGCGCGACAGCATTTAGCAGACAAACGGTAGGGGGGTGCGTCAAGTTCGTTGCTACTGTTAATTCGGGCGTCGCAACTTACTGTTTTCACGCAAAAAACCATAATTTGGCGCCAAGGAACGGTCATGCACGAAACCGCAGCCCAACGCCGCTTGCTCATCGTCGACCCGTGCGACGACTGCCACCGCCTTCTACCCGGTTTGCGTAGCGCCGGGTGGGACGTGCACAGCTGTAGCCTCGATCTTGCCCTGGAGTATCCCTGCGATGTCGGCCTGTTGCGTTTGCAGGCCTCGCACCTGCGTCATCCCGACGCTGTGAAGGACATGATCAAGCGCAGCAACACCGAATGGATAGCCGTGCTCAGCGCGGAGGAGCTGCGTATCCAGAATGTCGGTGACTTCGTCTGCGAATGGTTTTTCGACTTCCACACCTTGCCCTTCGACGTGTCGCGGGTGCAGGTGACCCTGGGTCGCGCCTTCGGCATGGCACGCCTGCGCGGCAAGGGCACGGTCAGGGTCGATGAACCGGAACACGAACTGCTCGGTGAAAGCCGGCCGATCCGTGAGCTGCGCAAGCTGCTCGGCAAGCTGGCGCCGACCGAATCGCCGGTGCTGATCCGCGGTGAAAGCGGCACCGGCAAGGAATTGGTGGCGCGCACCCTGCACCGGCAGTCGTTGCGCCACGAGCAGCCGTTCATCGCGATCAATTGCGGGGCAATCCCGGAGCACCTGATCCAGTCCGAGCTGTTCGGTCACGAGAAGGGCGCATTCACCGGTGCCCACCAGCGCAAGGTGGGGCGGATCGAGGCGGCCAACGGTGGCACGCTGTTCCTCGACGAGATCGGCGACCTGCCGCTGGAGTTGCAAGCGAACCTGCTGCGTTTCCTACAGGAAAAACACATCGAGCGGGTGGGCGGTAGCCAGCCGATTCCGGTGGATGTGCGGGTATTGGCCGCCACCCACGTCGACCTGGAGAAAGCCATCCATCAAGGGCGTTTTCGCGAGGACCTGTACTACCGGCTCAATGTGTTGCAGGTGGTCACTGCGCCGTTGCGTGATCGGCATGGCGACCTGTCGATGCTGGCCAACCATTTTTCGCACTTCTACAGCCTGGAGACCGGGCGCCGGCCACGTTCGTTCAGCGACAGCGCCCTGGCGGCCATGGGCCGGCATTCCTGGCCCGGCAACGTGCGCGAGCTGGCCAACCGGGTCCGGCGTGGCCTGGTGCTGGCAGAGGGCCGGCAGATCGAGGCACAGGACCTCGGTCTGCATACCATAGACGCCGAGGAGCAACCGCTTGGCACGCTCGAGGACTACAAGCACCGGGCCGAGCGTCAGGCCTTGTGCGATGTACTGAACCGGCACAGCGACAACCTGAGCATTGCCGCCAAGGTGCTTGGCGTGTCTCGACCGACGTTCTATCGGCTTTTGCACAAGCACCAGATCCGTTGAGTGCGTTTCCACCCGGCCCTATGGCTTGCAGGAGCCGGCTAGCCGGCGATAGCGCCATCGGCAACACTGCCCATCCGCCCAATCAACTCGATTGCTCAGCCGCCGCGTCAGCGGTCTCGGCAGCTGGCTCTTCGTCCCCCGGCATCCCGGTAATCACGCTGAAGTCGCTGATCTCGACCGCGCCACCGCCATAGCCGAGCAGGTGGAAGGAAAACGCCTTGCGTACGCTAGGGTTGTCGAAGCCGAATTCCATTTCCAGCGGTTTGTCGACGGTAACCCGCATTTCCCCTGAAGGGCCCAAAGGCACGTCTTGTTCTCGCTCCTTGACCTTGAGTTGGATGAGTGCATCGTGACGCCGATCCAGTGAGCGCACTTTGATGCGAACTCGCGTGTGCGACCCTTCGGGCATTTCAAGGTATGTCGCGCCGATCAGGTTATCAGCCCAATCATCGTGGATCCTCTTTTGCAGCTTGATACGAGCCGGACCGCCGAACTGGTAGCGCAGGTTCAGTGGGGTCCGCAGCAAGGACTGGTCCAGTACTGCCGCGAGGTCACTGATCTGCTGGCCGGTACCGTCGTTGCCGGTACCGAGGTACCTGGCCCGATCGGCGATGAATCCTTCACTGGCGTAGGCACGGCAGCGTTGCTGGAAGTCGCATTCGGTGAACACGCCATGGCCGTTGTGGTAGCGCAGCATGTTGTTGGTGTACGAGATCATCTCGCGACCGCTATCGTAGTCGCGGTATAACGAGCGTCCGCCGAGGTCGGCGGGAATCGGCAGAGCGAAATAGTCGAGCAGGGATGTGGCCAGGTCTATATGTCCGTATGTGCCGCGCTTGATCCGTGGCAGTTCAGCCTGTTCTGGTGCCAGGGTGAGGTTGAAGCCCCAGGACGATGCGAGGCGTACGCCATCGATGCCGTGAGATTCATCGGAGGTCACCACTACCAAGGTATCCTTGAGCACACCTTGGCTCTCCAGGTCGTCGAGAAAGGCTCCTAGCGCATCGTCCAGGTAGGCCACCGCTGCGTCCTTGGCACTATCGTAACGTTGCAGGTACTGCTTGGGGGCGGAGTAGGGCTGATGGGTGCCCACGGTCAGCAAGGTCAGCATCCAGGGTTTGTCCTGCTTGCGAAGATCGCCGATGTAGCCCAGGGCACCTTCGAAAAAGGCGCGGTCATCTTTGCCCCACGGGAACTTCAGGTAGTTGGAGTTGCGGAACCATTCCTGCCCGTGTACCTGGTCGAAGCCGATATGCGGCATGATTCGGTCCTTGGCCATGAAGCGCAAGCCGGCGCCTTGCAGGTAGTGGGTGCTGAAGCCGGCGTCGCGCATCTGCGCGGGTAGGCAGGCTTGGTTGCGTAGGTTCTGGGTCAGCAGTTCCACACCTTTGGGCGTCCCGTTGGCGAGTTTGTCGTAGTCGCCGCAGAGCATGGCATACAGGCCGCGGATGGTTTGATGGGTATGCAGTACGTAGTCCGGGGTGTTCATGCCACGCTCGGCCCAGCGGCTGAGCCTGGGCATGAGATCGGCGTCGTAATGGCTGGGCAGAGCCTCGCGGTTGGGCCGCAAGTAGGCCCCGGGAATGCCCTCGACGGTGATGACCAAGAGATTGCGGGCCTGCCCCGGTGCGTGGAGTAATTTATGGCCGTTGAGGTCGGACTGGGTCAGGCCACTGCTGGGCAGCGGCGTTACTGGTGTATGCTGGCCCAACCAGCCCCAAGCCTGGTGTTGCACAGTGCTGACTCCTGCAGCGAGTGCCTGATGCGGCAGGTTGTACTGGCGCCATTGGTCGGCGTCGGAGGGGGCCAGGTGCTGGCCTGCCCAATGGGTTGCGAACAACACCAGCACCAAGCCCCAGGCCTTGCGGGGCAGGGCGATGCGGGGTTGCCCACAGCTGCACCAGACGCTTGTCAGCCAGGCGGCAAGACCCACGCCCAGCAGCCCCGGTAGCCAAGGATGGGCCAGGCCACTGCCAGTGGAGTTCTCCATGAATTGCGAGTCGGCTAGATAGCCCAGGTCGGCAGCGGCTGGTAACCTGGCAACGGCACTGACCAACTCCGCTGAAGCCACCCACAGGGCGCCCCAGACCAATAGCAGCGGTAATGCCAGCCACCACGCACGTCGATGCAGCAGCAACAGCAGCAGGCTGCCGATCGCCAGGTCCGACAGGTATCCGAACGGATCGGACCAGCCCAGCAGGGCGCGGGCGCCGAGTGGGATGACCAGTACCAGGATCGCCAGGCTGGCGAGGCGGGCACGGGGGTGGCCGAGCAGGTTGTTCACAAGCATTCCTTATTTGCCATTAAACCGTCACACAACTGTGCTTGATGATAACAGGCCAGGGCGAACAAGGCGGGCAGACCGACAGTGGGCGCGTTGCGCGCCCCGCCCAGTCAGAAGTAGTAGGGGAATTTCAGGCTGAAGGAGAAGTCCGGCGAGTCCTCGGTGAGGCCGATGGACAGGTTGGGGACGATGGTCAGGTTGTCGGTGGCGGCGAAGGTCATGCCGATGTTGAAGTTGGCCGCGTTGTAGTCGCTGTTGGGCACCGATTGCCAGTCGCCGCCGTCGGGCTTGATCTTGCTCTTGCGGGCGAACTGATCCGACACCGAGAACGACATGCTCATCTTCTCGTTCAGGGCAAAGGCGATACCGGCACCGATCTGCCAGGAGTCGCCGATCTTCACGTCGCCCGGCACCTTGGTGTTGACCGTGGGGCTGATGTCGCTGAACGAGTCCTGCATGTTGTAGGTGTAGGAAAGGCTGCCGAACAGCACCGCTGGGTCGAAGGTCTTGACCAGCGACAGGCCCGGGGTGATCGACCAGACACCGTTGCCGGTGGGCAGGTCTTCGGGGACCGAGAGGTTGTCGTTGGTCGGGTCGTTGACCAGCTTGATGCCATACGGGTCCTTGCCGGTCGGTGCTTTTACCCGCAGCGTGACCACTGCATCGGGCAGGCTTTCGGACTCGTCGAGGAACTTGTACGCAACGCCGACGTTGACGTCACCAATGGTCGGGTCGCGGGTGACCGTGGCATCGGACGTGACCGGGCCGGCGCCACCGGCACCGCCGGAGGAGTAGGTCGACTCGCGGTAGACCACCGGCACGTTGATGTCGAACTGCCATCGCTGGTCGAGGTTGTAGCGGGCGGTGAGGTCCAGGGTCCAGTTGTCGGCCTTGATGCGGTCGAGGTTGATGTTGCCGAGGAAGATCGAGTCCAGGGCCAGGAAGCCGTTGAGCACCAGGGCGCGGGTGTCGTAGTGAGTATAGGTGAGCCCGGTCTCGACGCTGAACTTGCCGCCACCGAAGAAGCCGCTGGCTTCGTCATACAGGTTGGACACGCTCTGCGCGGGTTCGGAGTCGTCCTTGAGCGACTGGCCGTATGAACTGCCGGTGGTACCCGGGGCGCCTGCCGCGACGGACTGCCCCCCTTGAACGGTTTGGGCGGGGGATTTGGTCAGGCGCCGGGGCGCCGGGGCAGGGGGCGCCTCTTCGACCTGGCGCAGGCGCTGTTCGAGCACCATCAATGCATTCTGTTGCGCTTCATAGCGTGCCTTGAGCGCCATGAGTTCCTGTTTAAGAGCTTCGACCTGCGGGTCGCTCGCTGCATACAGCAAGCTGGCCGGCGCCAGGGTCGTCAAACAAACGACAGCTTTTAACGTCAAAGATCGGTGCATGGTTAACCGTCCCTTCCGACTGCATTTGATGAGACGAAGCGTAGATCAGTATCCGAGAGTTCGAAGGCCTTTGAGCTGGTCCAGATTGCCGCTCACGGCACCGGCCGTCGACACGTTGTCGCGCAGCACGACATTGAGCGACGTGAAGTTCTTCACCTGGTTGCCGGCACCCAGCAATGTGGCGTTCTGCAGCAAGCCGCCCTGGGCGATCCGTTGCAGCGTGGCGCCCTGGTTATTGTTGGCGACGATGTTCATCTGTACGCCGCTGCTGGTGGAGGAAACGCTCATCGAGCCCGCGCCGTTGCTGGCGGACAATGTGGAGCCGGGTGTGAGGACCTGGCCTTTGGGCGTGGTCGAGGCCGAGCTGGTTGCCTGGTTGGCCTTGGTGACGTTGATGGCGACATCGTTGCTGGCAGCGTTGTTGTCACCGGCGGCGCGCACCACCTGCGTCACACCTGTGGTGGTGCCGAGACCGGCGCCGCCGGAAACGCTACCCGTGCCGGTGGCGACATTGCCGCTACCGGAAGACTGGCCGCTGGTGGGGGCTTTTTCATCGATCATCGACACGTAGAATTGCGGCTTGATGGTGTTCTGCTGGATCTGCATGGTCGAGCTGACGCCAATCACCTCGCCCTTGGCGTTCTGCCAGGTGCTGGACATGACCACGCCAAAACTGATGATGCGTCCGGGCATGACGAAGCGCCCGCGCAGGTTGGCCAGTTCCTGGTCCTTGAGCTCGATAGGCGCGAACGTCTGCGCCTGGGTTGGCAGGCTCGCCGCGAGGCAGGCCAGGGTCAGCCAGGTTGGAATCTTCATGGGATGCTCCCCGAGCTTCTTGCCCATTGTTATAAGAGTCGTTAGAAGAAGTCGCTTTGGATGAAGCCGAAGTCCATCAGCTCCGCGTCCTGTACCGGCGTGAAGTTGTTGATGCGGTTCTTGGCGGTCAGCGGCATGGGTGGGTCGAGCAAGGCGTTGCCCTTGTCGTAGCCCTGGCCGATCACGGCGAAGATGATGCCGTTCCAGCCCTTGAGGAAGTCGTCGACCTTGTAGCGCTTGTGGCCCAGGACCGGGTCGCCGATGTACACCCAGCCCTTGTCGACCTTCTGCATCACCACGAAGTGCTTGTAGCCGCGGATGTCCATCAGCACTACCACCGGGATGCGCACGCTGGTCAGGGTGTCCGCTGCTACCCGATAGCCGCGGGCACGCATGCCCAGGCTTTCTACGTAGCGCTTCATGTCCAGCATGGAAAAGCCCTGGACCTTGACCAGTTCGGGGTCGGCATGGGCGAGCATGCCTTCGATGATCTGATGTTCGTCGACGTCCAGCCAGTAGGCCTGGCGCAGGATCGTCGCCAGTGCGGCGGCGCCGCAACTGAAGTCGGTTTTCTGTTGTACCAGGTCGGCGAACTTGCGTTCGCGGATGCTCTGGATCGGCTTGTAGATGACTGCGCCACCGGGAAGCACGGAAAGCGGCATCTGCGCCGCTTCGCCAACACTTGCCACACACAGCAAACATGCCAAGGCCAAAATGCGCATGTCGAACGCCTCTCGTGGAAAAGGCCCCCGAAGGGGGCCTCTGCTACACAGTGGTTAGAACGAGACGTTGGAGATGGCCAGCGAGTTGCTCTGCTGGTTGCCCACGCCCGCTGCCACGTTGACACCGAGGTTGCCACTGCCGCCATTGACCGAACCGCTCAGGGTTGCGATGTTGGTTACAGGGTTGGCCCAGCCGGTTGGAGTCAGAACCTGGAACGACACGGTGTTGCTCAGGTCGTAGGAGCTGCTCTCGCTGTAGCTCTTCACGACGTCCTTGTGCGACTCGGAGTTGCCACCTTTCTCTTTCTCGAATTCCGAAGTGCCCGACTTGTTGAAGTTGGACTCGTAGGCTTTCTCGAAGGAAGAGTCGTACGTGTTGCCTTTCTCGCTGTTCTTGACGACATCAACGTTCGCGGTCAGCTCGCCACTGACGGTGTCGGTTGTGCTGCCATCGCGGCGGCCACCCTCCCAGCTATGAGTCTTGGAGGCCTCGAAATTGGCACCCACTTCCAGGCCAAAGGTGGAGTTGCTGGTGGCGGTGGATTCCTTGTGTTTGGTGACGGTCAGGTCCGAATCGGCATGGCCCGTGACGCCCCAGCTGCTGCTGCCACTGGCGAACTTGTTCCAGGACGAGGTCTTGTCGACGTGCAGTTCCGAATCCTTGTTACGCTCGCTGGAACCGGTATAACGAGTGGTGTAAGTCAGCGTATCCACCCGATAGGTACGGTCGGCGCGGTTGTTCACCTCCAGGCCTGGGCCGCTTTGACTGGCCGACGCGGTGGCTACCGCATTGCCGATGTCGGCACCGGCGTTGGCGATGGCCATGGTGTTTTTCTGCTGGTTCAGGTCGCCGCCAGCGATGTTGATGCCCATGTTGCCGCTACCGGTGTTACCCGAACCGCTCATCACTGCAGCGGCCTGGGAGCCGTAGTTGTTTACCTTGTTGTTGTTGCTGGTCTGAACGACCGAGGCGGTGGCAGTGGCAGTACCGAACACGAAGCTGTTGTCCAGGCTCGACTCGGCTGCAGCGTTGGCGATGGCGGCGGCGTTGTCCTGCTGGTTGCCAGAGCCTGCCGCCACGTTGACACCCACGTTGCCGCTGGTACCGGTGGCCGAGTTGCTCATCTCGGCACCGTTGAGGGTGCCTTCGTTGAGGATCTTGTTGTCCGAGCTGTCCTGGTCATCAATGGCATTGGCGGTCGCCGAGATGTAGATCACGGTCGGATCGTCGTTGCCGTTGTTGCCTCCGTTGTGACCGCCGTTATGGCCTCCATTGTGACCACCGTTGTGACCGCCGTTATGGCCACCGTTGTGGCCGTTATTGTTGTTGGCGGCTTGTACAGCAACAGCCATGACCGCAGCAATTGCGAAAACCAGAGGCTTGAGTGCCATCGAGGGTTTCATGGTGATTCTCCGTACGTTGTTTTAGGTTAAGTGTTGTCTTTACCTGTTTTGGGTCAGTCCGCGACCCGGACGCTGAGGGTATTGGCAGTTCGGTTTCCTACCCCGGCGCTCTGATTCACCTGGATGACCCCACGGCTACCGGTGAAGGCCCGGTCGCTGGTGGTGACCTGGCGATAGCCGGGTACGGATCCAGGTGATTCGGAGTTGTTGACCAGCGCCACGTTCTGCTGCAAGAGGACGCTGTCGTCGATACTTTGTGGCTGCGAGCCGATGCTGATGCGCAGCGCGTTGGCTTGCTGGGTGTTGGCCCCGGCGCTCTGGTTCACGCCCAGGGCGCCGCTGCCGTGGCTGAAGGCATCGCCATTGATCTGCGAGCGGGTATCGCGTGCAGGGTCGGCCACGGTGTTCAGGCTCTGGCGGATCTGGACGTTGGCGCTGGCGCCTGGGCCCACTGCAAAGGCGCGGGCGTTGGCCTGTTGCTGTTGGTCGCCGGCAGCCTGGTTGACTGCCATGTTGCCCTGGTAGCGGCTGGCTGAGCTGTCGATGACAGCGGTGTCCACCACGGGAGATTGGGCGAAGGCCGAGGTGCTGCAGCACACGGCCAGGATCAGCAGTGAGCGCCTCATGTCATTTGCCTCCCGTGAGGATGTTCAGGGCGCCCATGCCGCGCTGGACACTCGAGTTGACCATGTTGGAGATCCCATTGCCGCCACCGCCGGAGCGACCACCGGCCATGTTCGGTAGCTGCTGCGGGTTGCCCACCTGAGCGTTGATGTTGTTGGTCTGCTGGGTGACCAATGCGGAGATGCCGGCGCCACTGCTGATGCTGGCGAAATCGCCGTCGCTCAGTTCATTGGTCTGCTTGAGCACCTGTGCGGAAGGGTTGGCGTTGGCAGTGGTCGGGTAGGGGTCGGGGACCAGTGGCGGGCGCGTGGCGTTGCGCGGTTGCACATCGCGAGTGATGACAATGATGCCGTTTTCCGCCTGGGCCGGCAGGCTGAGGCTGGCGCCGATTGTGCAACCGATCAGTAGGAGGCTGTAGAAGCCTTTGTCGAAATTCCCCACGATGGCAATTCCTTCTTGTGTGCGCTGGTCCCGTTCAGCATTGCGATGGGCTAGAGCAGAAGGTGTGCCGGTTTTGCTTAGTTGAAGATATTCAACGGGTTAGTGATATTTCCTAGAGTGGGCGAGTAGTTCGTTGTATCAGGGGTGATACAAATTATTCGCCCAATCACCCTTCGGCCCAGCAATCACGTCGTTTGAGGGTGATTGGCCGAGGGTGTTTCACGAATTTTTCACTGCCCCCGAAACTGGTGCAAAGCCCGCAGATACGGGGGCTGGGTCCCCACTACGTGTTGCGCCGGGTTAACACTCGACAGGGCAATCGGGGCGTTTTCCCCCCAGTAACTGCTGCACCGCCGCCAATGCAGCGCTCTCGCGCGCTGGCCAATCACCCCCGATGATCTGCACAGGTTGCTGATGGCGCCGCAACCAGGCCAGGCTGTCGTCGAAGAACAGCTGGCGTTCACGCAGCTCCGGCTGGCTGCGTTGACCATCGGCGACCCAGCCCACGCCTTGCGGGCTAAGCACCAGGTGCAGGTCGTAATGACGAGCCAGCAGCGCCTGCTCCAGCCATGCCGGGCAGTCGTCGAACAGTGCCTGGCTCCAGAGCATGTTACTGAGCAGGTGGGTGTCGAGGATCAGCAGTTCTGGGGTCTGTTCGCGGGCGTGATCTTCCCAGGCCAGTTGCCCGCGTGCGATGACAGGAATATCGGCGTAGCAGGTATCGCGGCGCTCCTGCTCGATGAAGTGGCGCACGTACTCGGCCACCACCACGCCGCCAAAATGCGCCTGGATCACGCCGCTCAGCCAGCTCTTGCCGCTGGATTCCGGCCCGCACAGCACCAGTACCTTCATGCCTGCACCAACGCCGGATCGCGGCGCCATTCCAGCCAGCCGCGCACGGCAATGACCGTGAGTACGGCGAAGAATCCGGCGGTGAAATACATCTGCTGATGCAGGTACTGGCCGACATAGGCGATGTCCACCACCACCCACAGCGGCCAGCATTGCAGGCGCTTCTGCGCCATCCACAGTTGCGCCACCAGGCTGAAGCCGGTCAAGGTTGCGTCCAGCCAGGGCAGGGCGGCATCGGTCCAGGTGGCCATGCTCGCCCCCAGCGCCAGGCTCATCAGCACGCCTGCGGCGAGCCCGGCGAGCAACGTCGACCTACCCAGGCGCGATACCCGGCGGGCATCCTCGACCCGGTCCGGGCGTTTCCATTGCCACCAGCCGTACAGCGTCAGCACGGCATACGCCAGTTGCAGGAGCATGCCCGAATACAGCTTCACCTCGAAGAACAGCCAGCCATAGATCAACACCATGACCAGGCCGATTGGCCAGCACCAGGCGTTTTGTTTGACGGTGAGCCAGACGGCGGTCACGCCGAGGACGGCGGCGATGAGTTCGAGGCCGGACATCGGCGCTCCTCAGCACAGTGAAAGAGGGGCGCGATTGTAGCCCGGTAGCCAAGACAGGAACAGGTAATTGTTTATCAAACTGGAAATGCTGCGAGTGCGATCAGTACAGCGCTGCCTGGGCCGTTTCAATACTTGAAAAACTAGCATTTTTACCAGTTGTAATGAACGCTCAGTGCCATAGCCTCGGAGTGGTAAGTCGATCTATCAATTTGACACTTTGAGGTGATGCTATGAACGCATTGTCGGGCAAATTATTACCTGTGTTTTGTATTTTGCTAGTTACCTATAGTGGTGCAGTGGGTGCCGAAAGTTGTGAGGCAGTCGTACGTAAACTGGATACCTGGTACAACAGCACCCCCGATGGCTGTGGTTCCGACCCCGCGGTGGACTGCTCGGGCATCATGTTAAGAGCAACTCACCGGGCGCCCAAGGGAGAGTATGACGTGTGGAATCCAAGCCCACAGTCTGAAAAGTCCGGAGGGGTTTCTGTTTCCTGGATGCGGAGCGATAAAATTGGCTATGAAGACCCCGGTTTGAAAGCCAATAACGGCATTCTTTTTACGCCCCGGCAGTTTGTAGCCGCTCCACAGAAGAAACTTGATGTGTATTGTGCATTTCCGATTGACGCCTGGACCGATCACCGTGATCAGCGCGGTTGCGGTGACTATTCAGGTTCGAAGCGGGTTGAACAAAGTTGCCAGAGTCTGGGCATCGACGATTTGACGGGTTGGAAGGATCAGTACGCGGCGTTGGGGGGGAGCGCCAACCGGCAGGACCGGCATAGACGCCAATGCGCCTTTAGCATGACTGGCGGGATACCACGCACGGCGCGGCGAGATGCATTCAAACAGTTCATCGCTGCGCGTCAGTCCATCGCCGAGACGCGGGAAGGCCGGGAGGTCCAGACCGAACTTCGGGTCGTCGCTTGGAAGAAAAACGAAGATGTGCCGATTGCCGCTTTCTTCTACAGCAATCGTGAGGGTAAGGGCGATGCGATGAAGAATCAGTTCGACTACTACCAGCGTACGGGCCGGTGGGTTCCGGTCGTGAAAATGGACTTTCCCGCGAATGCCCAACGTAAAACGCGGTTTTCCTGTGACGCCACGGCTCAGCACCGCGATCTTCCTCGCCCATTCGATGAGTCCGTCCGTTCTTGCCCCTCCTATATTGAAAAAGCAGAGTGGGTCAAGCGTGACGATCCATATCTCGGTCGAGGTACCTGGAGTCTGTCCGTCACGCCTACAGCGTGCGGACGCAGGGTGAGCAAGAGCGAGACCGAGGCGATGTACGGTGAACTGGTGCGCAAGTATGCCAATGATCCGCGTTGGAGCGGCGCCAACTACGGCGGCGGGATGCGCCGCCAGTTGGTTTGTCATTTGGCGATGTTCGACAAGGGGCGCCCCGTGCGTGATAAAACCGTCTATAACCTTGAGCCGGTGCGTCGCGACGTAACGCACCAGCAATCGTTATCTGATGGTTGCAATCCCCACCCAGCGGTCCGTTATCCCTAGGCTCTGTATGAAAAGTCTTGAGACGAAGGTCAGGCAAGGCGAACACAGCCGAGGAAGCGGAGTTTACGGGTTGTAAATGAGCATTCCGAGGCTGTTTTCAACGCAGCATCACCGAGTATCAAGGCTTTTCGAACAGAGCCTAAGACGCTTTCGGCAGTATCTGAGCAGGGTCGGCTAGTCCATCCTGCTCATGTGGGATTGCAGCCCTGCGCCTTGGCTTGCTCGGCGCTAACGGCAGGGCGGTGAGGTTCGAGGTTCCAGGTGGCCTTGTTGCGGTAGTTGGCCTGTAGGCAGGCCAACTGCACGCGCATGCTGCCCTCGCCACCTTCCTGCCACTCCACGTCCTTGCCACGCAGTCGCAGCAGTTCGTCATATAGCGCCTCCTGGCTGGCAGCTCGCCCTTTTTCGCTCGGTACCACGCGCAAGCCCCAGATCAACTCGCCGCTGTCCTGATCGCGGAACTGCGACCATCTTGAAGAGGCGATCAGGCTGGAACTCTGTGCGACATAGGGATTACAACCCGCTTTGGCGGCTTCGCTGGCACCGACGTTGGGCCGGAACGGCTCAAGGTTCCAGACGTCCTTCTTCGGATAGTTGGCGACCAGGCATGCCAACTGCTCGCGCATGCTGCCCGTACTCGACTCGTGGTCACGCCATTGCGGGTCGTTGCCGTGGGCTTTCACCAATTCGTCGTATACCGCCTGCTGGTCGCTCAGCTGGGAGGCCTTGCCTGCCGCAGTAGGCACTACGCTCAAGGTCCACTCCTGGCGGCCGGTGCCTGGGTCTAGGCGCAATACCCACTGCGCAGACTTGATGTAGTTGGCGGCGGGTTTGCCTGGCGTGGAAGGCTCAGGCTCGCCGGGATGTCCTAGGGTAACTACCTGATCCTCGGGGGCATAGCTGAAGCGCTGACTGGCAGGTTTGGTGAAGTCCAGGCGCAGTACTGGCACGGCATATCCCTGGGCGTACAATTTGCGTTGGAAGTTGCGTGCAGGTTCAAGCCCTTTGACGGGCTTGGCCTTCTGTTTCGCCCCTCGAACGGTTGCTGCATACGTGCTATTGACGTCCCACACCACGGCGTCGATATAGGGCAAGCGAGCACTGCCATCCCCGCTGTCGCTGGCATTACGCAGCAACATTTCGTTCAGCGCCTCTTTCCTGGCGAAATTGTCGCGGGCCGGCACTTCCCTGCCCAGCAGGTTGCGCGCCACTGTCCTGGGGTTCTCGTGGGCATGAATCATGGCATTCCAATCACTGGGTTGTTCGACATTCCATGAGCACTGAGTCACCTGGATCCGATTCATGTCGGTGCGTGCATATCGATAGTTCCTGTGCCATTGGTCGGCATTATCGACACCCATGCTGTCGCAGCTACCGTAGGCCAGGTGCTGGTTGCGGTTGGCAGGCGTAGTGCCGGAATGCTTCTGGAAGTTGTCTGGTAGCGGCTTGTTATAGCGACCGCAGCCATACCATTTGCGCTCGGGGCCGGTGAAACCATCGAAGGTGTAAAGGCACACGAAACCTGTCTCCATAACCGGCAGGTTCAAGGCTCGGGCATCCATGGGGGTTCGCAGAATGAAACCGGCAGGACGGATCAATCGATTGGTGCTCAGGTCCTTGCGGATCCAACTGAACGATGTGGCCCCCGTCCGTTGTGCGTAGTCGCTGTAATCCCAGGGATTGAAAGGACCGTCGTCGACCATGCGCAGCGTTACGCCACTGCAGTAGTAATGTCCGCGCGGTGCTCCGGTATCAGGCTCGCGGCACTGGTTGTCGACGGTGTTGTAGTTGCGGTTGACGCGTTCTACCGTAGCGAGCGGGTCGAGTGCTGTGGTGAGAGGATCAGCCGTCACGATAGGGGGCACGATGACCAGCAAGGTGGCAGCGAGGTAACGAACGTCCATGATGAACCTCCTGGAGATGGAGGCTTCACCATGTTGCGGCCTGATAAGAGCGTCTACTGGCAGAAATGCCAGGTCGATGCCATCACCCACCGCGCATTCAAACGCGGAATTGTCTTAGCAATTGCTCCAGTTCCTCACTCAAGCGTGCCAGGGTGGCGCCGGCTTCGCTGGAGTGGCGGGCGGCATCGGCGGTCTGCTGCGACAGCCCGGCAGTGTCGAGCACGTTGCGGTTGATTTCCTCGACCACATGCGACTGCTGCAAGGTGGCGCTGGCGATCGAGGCGTTGAGCGCGGTCAGGTTGTGCAGGGCCTGGCTGATCGCATCCAGGCTGGAGCCCGCTTCGCGGGCCTGCTCGACGGTCTGCCGCGAGGCCTCGCTGCTGGTGTCGATGGCCCGCACTGCCGCATCGGACTGCCCTTGCAGGTGTTCGATCATGGTGTGGATTTCGGCCGTCGACTGAGCGGTACGTTGGGCCAGCAGGCGGACCTCATCGGCAACCACGGCAAAGCCTCGACCCTGTTCACCGGCCCGCGCCGCCTCGATGGCTGCGTTCAGGGCCAGCAGGTTGGTCTGTTCGGCGATGGAGCGGATGACCTCCAGCACGCCACCGATCCGCGTGCTGTGCCCGGCGAGGTCGCGAATGACCTGCACCGCCTGCTCGATGGTCGCCGAAAGGCGGTCGATCTGCTGCAAGCTGCCATGGATGGCCTGTTGACCCTGTACCACTTGCTGCTGCGCGGCGCGCATCTCGCCAGCGGCCTGTTCAGCAGTCTTGGCCACGTCCTGCACGGCATAGGTGACTTCGTTGACCGCAGTGGCCACCTGGTCCATCTGAAGCGACTGCTGGCTGCTGTGCGCTTGCGTGGCACCGGCGTTGTCCCCGACATCGCCAGCCGATTGGGCCAGGGCATGGGCGGTGCTCTGCAACTGCCCGACCACGCCCTGGAGCTTGCCGTTGAAACGGTTGAAATGCTCGCCGAGATGGCTGAGTTCGTCGCGGCCGTGGGTGTCCAGGCGCCGGCTCAGGTCGCTTTCGCCACTGGCGATGTTGCCCATGGCCTGCACCGCCTGCTGCAACGGCTGGGCGATGCTGCGGGCGATCATCATCACCACCAGCGCCATCAACAGGACGATGCCCAGCCCGAGCAGGAGGCTGTCGCGCAACTGACGATTGAATTCTGCCTGGACGTCATCGACGTAGACGCCCGAGCCGATGATCCAGCCCCAGGGCTTGAACAGCTGGATGTACGAAGTCTTGGGTACCGGGTCGGCGGCGCCCGGCTTGGGCCAACGGTAGTTCACCGGGCCTTCGCCCTGGCTGCGGGCGAGGGTGACCATCTCGTTGAACACGGCAAAGCCGTCGGGGTCGCGGATAGCCGAAAGGTCCTGGCCATCGAGCTTGGGGTTGGCCGGATGCATGATCATCCTGGGCCCCAGGTCGTTGATCCAGAAATAGTCGTCCTTGGCGTAGCGCAGCCCGCGCACGGCCTGCAGCGCCTGGGTCTGGGCCGCTTCCCGGCTGAGGCTGCCTGCGGCCTCCAACCCCTGGTAGTAGGCCAGTACGCCCGCGGCGGTCTGCACTACATGACGGGTCTTCTCGGCCTTGGCCTGGTAGAGGTCGCCATGGATCTGGCGCAGCATCAACAGGCCCAAGGCCACCAACATCGCAATTGCCACCAGCAGAATCAGCCACAAACGGCGGCTGATCGACATCGACCTCAATGCCTTCATCATCACTACTCCCTGATTGTTCTTTTTATTCAGGTACATCCAAACATGCCTGGGCGTCGCGCCAAACTCGACCAATGGCTAACTGCCATTATTGGGCGCTATTCTTTGGCGACACAAGCCTTGGCAGGGGCGCTCTGATAGGATCTCGGCCGCGTCAGATGAAACCTTTAGGTGGGGTGAACTTTTCTGCTGGCATTTGTCCCACCTGTCGCTGTAAAAACCGCTGGGCCATGCGTGGCAAACACAAGCAAAATCAAGAATTAGAGGGCTGCCCATGAAGGCAGCGCTCCAACGGGGGAATGGATGGATTTTTGGAGCGCCTTTCAGGCAATCATCTTGGGCGTGGTCGAAGGGCTGACGGAGTTCCTGCCCATCTCGAGCACCGGCCACCAGATCATCGTTGCCGACCTGATCGGGTTTGGTGGTGAACGGGCCATGGCCTTCAACATCATCATCCAGCTCGCGGCTATCCTGGCCGTGGTCTGGGAGTTTCGACGCAAGATCCTCGATGTGGTGTTCGGCCTGACCAGCCAGCCCACTGCTCGCCGTTTCACCGGCAACCTGCTGTTGGCGTTCATGCCGGCCGTGGTGCTCGGTGTGTTGTTCGCAGATCTGATCCACGAGTACCTGTTCAACCCGATCACCGTTGCCCTGGCATTGGTGGTGGGGGGCTTCATCATGCTCTGGGCCGAGCGTCGCGAGCACCGGATAGAGGTCGACCATGTCGATGACATGCGCTGGAGCCATGCCCTGAAGATCGGCTTCGTGCAGTGCGTGGCGATGATTCCAGGCACTTCGCGCTCAGGTTCGACCATCATCGGCGGCTTGCTGTTCGGCCTGTCGCGCAAGGCCGCTACCGAGTTCTCGTTCTTCCTGGCCATGCCGACCATGGTCGGTGCGGCGGTGTATTCGGGCTACAAGTACCGCGACCTGTTCCAACCCAGCGACCTTCCGGTCTTCGCCCTGGGCTTCGTCACCTCGTTCATCTTCGCCATGATCGCCGTGCGTGCCCTGCTCAAGTTCATCGCCAATCACAGCTATGCCGTGTTCGCCTGGTATCGCATCGTGTTTGGCCTGTTGATCCTCGCCACCTGGCAGTTCGGCTGGGTCGACTGGTCCACGGCGCACGGCTGAGCATGGCCCGCGAGCAAGCGCCACAGCGGCGCGCTAATGGACGCGAACAAGGCGTGCGCAACGTACGCCTGAAATTGCTGGCATTGGCCGCGTTGTGCCTGCTGCCCCTGTTCGGCGCGGCGCGCATGGGCTTGTCGGGGCAGGGCTGGGTGCCGCTGGCGCTGTATCCGTTGGTGAGCCTGGTGACGCTGTTGCTGTACTGGCAGGACAAGCAACAGGCGCGCAGCCAGGCCTGGCGTACGCCGGAAAAGGTCCTGCACGCCAGTGAACTGCTGGGCGGCTGGCCGGGTGCACTGGTGGCCCAGCAGCTGTTCAGGCACAAGACCCGCAAGCTCTCCTATCAGTTGGTGTTCTGGGGCATCGTCCTGGCGCACCAGGTGTTCTGGCTGGACTTCCTGTGGCTGGGCGGCCGCCTGCCGTGGCAGCGACTGTTCGGCGGCCTTGGCTGACTACAGCAGCAAACCGACCTGCAAACGCTTCGGCAGGCGCCGCACCACCAACTGGTGCGAGCGCTGCAGCAGGTCGGTCAGTTCGTCACGGCCCATAGGGTAGGGTGGCGCCATGCTGATCCAGCGGGCCCGCGCCAGGTACGGCGCAGGGCGTATGCCAGGGCGGTCGCAGTAGCCCAGGAACAACTCGTCCGCCACCTTGAACGACAATCCTGCTCCCGCCAGGTCCAGCACCGCGAACATCTTGTTGCCGGCCACCGAGAACACCCGAATGCCGCCCCATTTGTAGTCTTCCCGAGCGCCGGGCAGGCTCAGGCAGAACGCCGCCACCTGCTGCTCGTTCATCTTGCTTTCAGACATAGCGCTCTCCACAGGCCTCGAACGAGACCGCCAGGTGGTCGATCCATGCCCGCACCGCGGGTAGCAGGCCGCGCCGGTGCGGATACACCGCTTGCAGGTAACCACCCGGCAGCGACCATTCCGGCAGCAGGCGGACCAGTTCGCCGCGTTCGAGCTCCTCTTCGCAGAACATGCTCGGCAGGGCCGTGAAGCCGAGGCCGGCGCGCACGGCGGCGTTGCGCACCACGAAGTCGTCGATGGCCAGGCGCGGTTCCAGGGCGATCTCCTGCTGGCGGCCCTGGGGGCCGAGCAGGCGCAGGTGCACCAGGCGATCGGCCTCGGCAGCGCCCAGTACCGGCAGCGAGGCCAGTTCGGCGGGGTCGCGGATATGATCGGCAAAGCCCGGTGCCGCCACCAGTTGCATCTGCGCCTGGCGCAGCCGGCGGGTGACCAGGGTCGGGTCCTCGTCGCCGAGGTCGCGCACCCGCAAGGCCACGTCGATACCTTCGGAGATCAGGTCGACGCGGCGGTTGAGCAGGACCATGTCGAGCTGCACCAGTGGGTACTGCTCGAGGAAGCGGCTGATCACCGCCGGCAGGAAGGCGTGCGCCAGCGCCACCGGGCATGACACCCGCAAGCGCCCGCGCGGCTCGCTGCTCATGCTCGCCACCACTTCGTCGGCAGCCTCGGCTTCCATGAGCATGGCCTGGCAATGGTGCAGATAGCGCTCGCCCACTGCAGTGAGCTTGAGCTGGCGCGTGGTGCGCTGCAGCAGCCGGGTGCCCAGGCGCTCTTCGAGCTCGGCGATACGCCGGGACAGACGCGACTTGGGGATGCCAAGCTGGCGTCCGGCTGCGGCGAAGCCACCGGCCTCGACTACGCGGGCGAAATAGAAAAGATCGTTGAGGTCTTGCACACTTTTTATCCACTGTCCTACGTATGGGACAAACTAACGCATTTTTGCCGTCTTATCAGCTATTAGCGGGTTCGGTAGGATTCTCCCCATCGTGATCGCCCACCGCCGCGGTCTTCACTCACAGGAGAGTCCCATGAAACTGTTGCATATCGATTCGAGCATCCTGGGCGACAATTCCGCCTCCCGTCAGCTGAGCCGCGAAGTGGTCGAGGCCTGGAAGGCCGCTGACCCGAGCGTCGAAGTGGTCTACCGTGACTTGGCCGCTGATGCCATCGCCCACTTCTCCGCCGCTACCCTGGTGGCTGCCGGTACTCCGGAAGACGTACGTGATGCCGCCCAGGCCTTCGAGGCCAAGCTCAGCGCCGAGACCCTGGAAGAATTCCTTGCGGCCGATGCCGTGGTGATCGGTGCGCCGATGTACAACTTCAGCGTGCCGACCCAGCTCAAGGCCTGGATCGACCGCGTTGCCGTCGCGGGCAAGACCTTCCGCTACACCGAAGCCGGCCCTGAAGGGCTGTGCGGTGACAAGAAAGTGGTGCTGGTGTCCACCGCCGGCGGCCTGCACGCTGGCCAGCCTACCGGTGTCGGCCATGAGGACTTCCTCAAGGTGTTCCTCGGCTTTATCGGCATCACCGACCTGGAAGTGGTCCGCGCCCACGGCTTGGCCTATGGCCCGGAACAGCGCAGCAAGGCCATCGACGAGGCCCAGGCGCAGATCGCCAACGAGCTGTTCGCCGCGGCCTGATCGCCGCTTGAAAGGGGCGCCGCTCGCGCCCCGATCTTTTCATCCAGTTTTCATCTTGCCCCGCTCAAGACCGGCATATGCTGGCCTGATCCTTCCTCGCGGGGACACCAGCCGATGAACGCCCCCCGTACCTTGTTGGCCCTGGTGCTGCTGAGCGGTGTGCTCGGCCACGCCCAGGCCGCTCCATTCGTGGCCGGCCTGCACCACATGACCCTGGCCGATCCGGTCGATGCCCGGCCCATGCAGGCCTTGGCGTTCTATCCGGCCAGCGGCCAACCCCACGAACAGCGCATCGATGGCTACCCCTTGCGGGTGGCCGAGGAAGCGCCGGTTGCGATGGGGCAGTTCCCCTTGCTGGTGTTGTCCCATGGCAACACTGGCAGCCCCCTTGCCCTGCATTACCTGGCCACGTCGCTGGCGCGTGAGGGTTTCGTCGTGGTGGCGGTGATCCATCCAGGCGACAACGCACGCGACCCGAGCCGCCTGGGGACGCTGAGCAACCTCTATGGCCGCCCGTTGCAGGTCAGTGCAGCGATCACCGCCGCACGTGACGATGCCCTGCTAGGGCCGTACCTGAACGATGGCAAGGTTGGAGTGATCGGCTATTCCGCTGGGGGCGAGACGGCGCTCATCCTATCTGGCGCCCAGCCCGACCTCGACCGGCTGCGCCGTTACTGCCTGGAGCGGCCCGAGGATCACGACGCCTGCAAGACCCATGGGGTGTTGATTGCCGACCGCAGCGAATTGGCACCCCAGGCCGACCCACGGGTCGGAGCGGTGATGCTGATGGCGCCGTTGAGCTTGTTGTTCGGCCGCCATGCCCTGGCCGGGGTGCAGGTGCCGGCCCTGATCTACAGCGGTGACAGCGACCAACTGGTGGCGGTGGACCGCAACGCCGAAGCGCTGGCGCGCAAGCTGCCGGTGACGCCGGACTACCGGCTGCTGGCCGGCGCCGGGCACTTCGTGTTCATGGCCCGCTGCGATGCCGAACAGCACGCGCGCATGCCGGCACTGTGCAAGGATGCCGACGGCGTCGACCGCCAACATATCCATCACTCGTTGCAGCGTGATACCGCGACTTTCTTCAGCCAGGCCCTAGGTGCGCCGGAGCCGGCCGAGCGCTCAGCGGCGTCGGGCAAGTAGCAGGCAAAGGCCGACGCCAGCCAGGGCGAGCAGGGCGGCAACGCCAAAGATCGAGGCATACCCCAAGTGCACGGCCACCGCGCCCATCACCGGGCCGGCAATGGCCAATGCCATGTCGAAGAACACCGCATAGGCGCCCAGGCCCGCGCCACGACTGCTGGCAGGCACCTGTTTGATCGCCTCGACCCCCAACGCCGGGTACACCAGTGACAGGCCGAATCCGGCCAGCCCAGCGCCGACCAGCGCCCAGACTGGAGCAGGGGCCAGCCACAACAGGCCAAGGCCGAATACCTCGGTGGCCATGCAGGCGATTGCTACGTTATAGCCGCCGAAGCGGTTGACCGCGTTGACGAAGAGCAGCCGCGAGACAATGAAGCACAGGCCAAAGGCGCTCAGGCACAAGGCCGCGCCCTGCCAGCCACGTTCAAGGTAATAGAGGGTGACAAAAGTGGTGAGCGTGCCGTAGCCGATGGACGCCAGGGTCAGGCCCAGACCGCACGGCGCCACCCGGCCGAAGGCAGACCAGAACGGCAAGCGCTCGCCGCGGGTGACCACCACGTCGTCACGCTTGCGCAGCGCCAACAGGGCCAATACGGCCATCACCAGCAGTGCCGGGCCGAGCACCGCGAAGCTCAAATGATCCACGGCCAGCACGCCGACTGGCGCACCGATGGCGATGGCGCCATAGGAGGCGATGCCGTTCCAGGAAATGACCCGCGCGGTGTGCTCGGCGCCGACCTGGTTGATACCCCAGCTCAGGGTCGCGACGCCGATCAGGCCCTGGGCCACGCCCAGCAGCAAGCGCCCGGCCAGCAGTAGCGCGAGGCTCAATTGTGGGGTCGCGACGGTCCAGGCGGACAACAGCGTGAGAACGCCGCAGCCGGCGATGCCCAGCAGCCCATAGCGGATCGCGCGCTTGCCGCCAAGCGTGTCGGCCACGCGTCCGGCGAAGGGGCGACTGGTCAGCGTGGCGAGATACTGCAGGCCTATCGTGACCCCGGCAATGACAGCGCCGAAGCCCAACTGGTCGTGCACGTAGCTGGGCAGCACCGCGATCGGCAGGCCGATGCAGAGAAACGCAACGAAGGTGTAGAGGACGATCGAGAGTATTTGCCGGGTGATGCCGAAGGTACTGCTGGTGGGAGCGGGTTCTTGCGCGGTCATGGGCTCGTTCGCGGGCGGGCGGTTGGGCGTGACCCCATCATGGCCGCTGCGAAGGATAAATGAAAGCAGGCTAACGAATTATTCATATGGAAGTCCCACATGCTGGGACGTTCTTGCTCGAAATTGATCGCCCCTTGGGGGATGGCACGGGCTTTGCCCGTGTTCGCCGGCAAGCCGGCTCCTACGCAGGCATGTAGGAGCCGGCTGCCGGCGATCTCGATTGCTTACACCAACACGCCCTGGCTACGCAGGTAATCGTCGTAGGTGCCGCTGAAGTCCACCACGCCGTCGGCCGTCAGCTCAATGATGCGGGTGGCCAGCGACGACACGAATTCACGGTCGTGGCTGACGAACAGCAGCGTGCCTGGGTAGTTTTCCAACGCCAGGTTCAGCGCCTCGATCGATTCCATGTCCAGGTGGTTGGTCGGCTCGTCCATCACCAGCACGTTCGGTTTCTGCAGGATCAGCTTGCCGAACAGCATGCGGCCTTGCTCACCACCGGAAATCACCTTCACCGACTTGAGAATCTCGTCGTTGGAGAACAGCATGCGCCCGAGGGTGCCGCGGATCACCTGTTCGCCGCTGGTCCACTGGCCCATCCAGTCGAACAGGGTCACGTCGTCCTCGAAGTCGTGGGCGTGGTCCTGGGCGTAGTAGCCCACTTCGGCGCTGTCGGTCCACTTCACTTCGCCCTTGTCCGGGGTCATTTCGCCGACCAGGGTACGCAGCAGGGTGGTCTTGCCGATGCCGTTGGGGCCGATGATCGCCACGCGCTCACCCGCTTCGATGGTGAAGCTGAAGTCCTTGAACAGCACTTTGTCGTCGAAGGCCTTGGCCATTTTCTCGACGACGACAGCCTGGCGGTGCAGCTTCTTGGTTTGTTCGAAGCGGATGAACGGGCTCACGCGGCTCGACGGCTTGACCTCGGCCAGCTGGATCTTGTCGATCTGCTTGGCGCGCGAGGTCGCTTGCTTGGCCTTGGAGGCGTTGGCCGAGAAGCGGCTGACGAAGGTCTGCAATTCGGCGATCTGGGCTTTCTTCTTGGCGTTGTCCGACAGCAGCTGTTCGCGCGACTGGGTGGCCGCGGTCATGTACTCGTCGTAGTTGCCCGGGAACAGGCGCAGCTCGCCGTAGTCCAGGTCGGCCATGTGCGTGCAGACGCTGTTGAGGAAGTGCCGGTCGTGGGAAATGATGATCATGGTGCTGTTACGCGCCGTCAGAATCGTTTCCAGCCAACGAATGGTGTTGATGTCCAGGTGGTTGGTCGGTTCGTCGAGCAGCAGCACGTCCGGATCCGAGAACAGCGCCTGGGCCAGCAGCACGCGCAGTTTCCAGCCTGGAGCGACTTCGCTCATCGGGCCGAAGTGCTGTTCCAGCGGGATACCCAGGCCCAGCAGCAGCTCACCGGCGCGGGACTCGGCGGTGTAGCCGTCCATTTCGGCGAATTCGGTTTCCAGCTCGGCGACGGCCATGCCGTCTTCTTCGGTCATTTCCGGCAGCGAGTAGATGCGATCGCGCTCGGCCTTGACCTCCCAGAGCTGGCCATGACCCATGATCACGGTGTCGATCACGGAGAATTGCTCGTAGGCGAACTGGTCCTGGCGCAATTTACCCAGGCGGGTGTTCGGCTCGAGCATGACCTGGCCGCCGGACGGCTCGAGGTCGCCACCGAGGATCTTCATGAAGGTGGACTTGCCGCAGCCGTTGGCACCGATCAGGCCGTAGCGGTTGCCGTTGTTGAACTTGACGGAAACGTTTTCGAACAGCGGCTTGGAGCCGAACTGCATCGTGATATTAGCGGTGGAGATCAAGGAGCTTACCTATCAATAACTTACGTGGCTTCGTCGCAGCTGCGGACCCATTTCGGACCAATCTGGCGCTTGGCTAGCACCTGCCAGTCGTTGGACGAGTTAATCCAGCGCGCATGAGTCGATAAGAGCATCTGCACGCTATGCCCGAGCTGTTGGGCGATAAATGCGGGGGTTGAGGCCGAACATTGAGCGTATTGTCGCATAGGTGAGGTGGCAGTTGCATGGGGGCAAGCGTTCAGCCTTCAGGTGGTGTCACGCCACAGATGAACTCTTTCGACCCCAGGCGGTGCGAGCCGTACTCCACGACATAGCCATCACCACGGCGCTCGGCCTCGGCTTGCGCTGTCGTCTGGTCGGCGTAGACGTCGACGAAATGCCAGGGGTGACGGTCTCGCAACACGCCCCAACCGAGCACCCAACCCTCGTTCCTCGGGTCTGCCGGAAGGTTTTTCGCCAGGCTGCGGATGCTCATGGGTCGCTCCTCGGTCGATGCCGGAATGCTTTGAACATAGCCGCATCCTGCGTCTCGATCTACCCGTTCGAAGGCACATCCCAGCCGAGCAGCCCGTTCCAGCAGCGTCCTACCAAAAGATCCCCGGAGGGAGTCCATTGCAGCTGCTTGAGGTCACTGCATCCGGTCTTGTCGGATCGTAGGGTCAGCGAGCGGCCGGTTTGCAGGTCCCATAGCACGGCGGCGTTGTCCCGGGAGCCGGTGGCCAGGGCCAGCAACCGGCCGTCGGGCGAGGCTGCCGCGGTGCCAAGCGAATCCTGTCCGGGCAGGGTCAGCGAGTAGCGCACCTTGCCGCTGGCTATGTCGACGACATGCACGCCGGGGGTGCGTCTTTGTCCTTCGATCAGTACGAAGCCGACTCCAATCCAGCCACCTTTTGCCGACCCGAAGGGCTCCGGCGTCCACTGTGCCATGCCGCTATCGTCGTGCGGATCGACCTCGCCAAAGCGACGCGGCAAGCGCACCACGCGCAGCACCTTGCCGGTCCTGGCGTCGAGCTCGGCCAGTCCGTAGAGGTCTTCGACCCAGAAGCCGGGGACCTCGCCGTCCCAGCGTACGGGCTTGATCTGCCGGTTGCCGCGGGCAGGCTCGCGGATCATGTCCTGGCGCAGGGAAGCAAAGCGCTTTTCAAAGGTCCACGGGGCACCATCGCCAGCGGGCTGAGTGGTTGGCTGCCAGACGTCGAAGGTGTCGCGTTTGTCCCGGTAGCTGTGGTCGTACGCCATTGGCACGCCGTCACCCAGGTGGAAGTAGTCGATGTACTTGTCCACTTCGCGCGAGCTTTTGAACACGATGGGATGCGTGGCCAGTTTCTGGGTAGCCACATCGAAGCGCACGAGCTGCCGATTGACCGCCAGGTAGGCTGACTGCCCACTCGGATCGCGTGACAACAGCCCCTTGGTGAAGAAGTCCGAGGGCGTCCACACCACCTGTGGCTGGTTTCCCGGCGCGGGTGTCCAGTGCATCAGGGCCTGGGGATGGCTGCGTATCAGCAAGACGCCGCCATCGGCCATGACCAAGAAGTTGTCCATGGCCTTGATCGGCAGCAGCACTTGGGCCTGGATTTCCTTGGCGTTCGGCTGGGGCAGGGTAAGCTTGGGTTCACGGACCAAGGCGAGCGGCTTGGTTGCGACTGGGACCTGCCAGTGCTCCGCGCTCAGGCCAAGTTGGAGGTTGGCACCGGGAAGCTGGCTCAATGCCTCGAACACTGGCCGGAACATCGCCTCCGGCACGCTGTTACGCGCCAGGCGGCTTGGGGCATGGGCCCCGAATACATCGAAATTGGCGAGACCGCGCAGCTGGCCGATGAAGTTGTTGTCCGGGTTGGGGAATTCGTCATTGCGCGTCAGGTGGATCGCGGTGGCGGGGCGCCCGAAGACAGAGTCAAGCTGCCTGACACTGGCAATGGCGATGCTCGTACTGTTGCCTCGCAATCCATGGTCACGCTTGATGCTCCCGGTCCAGTACTTGTAGCGCTCGGTCAAGGGGGCCATGCGTTCACCGCCGGACTGGAACCTCAGGGTCCGCTCGAGATCGGCAAGGCGCTCGGGGACCTCCGACTCCGCCAGGGCGCCCTCGCGTACGTATTCCTGCAGCTTGGGCAGGTCGACTTGGCGGACCAGTTGCGCAGCGAGTTCAGGGCGCCGGGACAACAACACGCTGCCCCAGCCATCGCTCATCGTCGACAGCGAACGGAGTTCAAGCTCGTCGCGCAGCGGGCCAAGCGGGCGCAACGCGTCGACGACCACCGGCAGTACCTGGCTGAAGGGCAGGTCCACGACCATCTCCACCCCGGGGAGCCTGCTTCCGTCCTTTGCCAGCTCGGGTGTTTGCAGTGCCGATGGCAGGCCCCTTGCCATGTCCTCGGCATTGCTGGGGCGGATTTGCCAGCCTTGTGGCAAGGGCGTGGCGCTGGCCATGCCGCTGCAGACCAGTGCAGTGGCCCATAACGCGTATTTCCAGAAACCTGCGTACTTCATTTGAATTGCTTCCTTGCGGTATCGTTGCCAAAGTGCCAGATCGACGCAATGTCCATTGGACCCGGGATGGTTTCACTCAAAGGAGTTGAGAAAGTGTGGATCGGAAGTAACGAATCCAGGTTCAGGTTGCAGCGGCGCATCATGGGGGTCGCGCTGTTCTTCGCGGTATTCTTCCTGGCTGCCAAGCTCGAAGCCTACCTGGTGGGCGATGGCTCTCTGATGGATGTGTTCCGTGGGCTGTTCGTCACAGGTTTCACCGGTGGCGCGTTCTACCTGGCAGGCAGATGGTGACATTGGATTGCGGTAGTTGGATGGAGCGAACGTGAGAGAGAAGCAGAGCGTGCTGACGTTGCCAGGGGTGGCCACCCTGGTCATTACCGTTCTAGGCGTGGTGCTGTACTGCACCGAGCAGGTTGGGCTGTGGGAGATGTTCGTCATCCTCATGCTGCCCAACATCTGCTTCTGGTTGAGCAAGCGCTTGCGCAGGCTCGCAAGTCGTTGCTGATGAGCGCGACACTTGGCGCCCACTTCGGCCGCTCAGTCGCAACCGCCGCCGCTGTCGCCTGAACCACTGTCGCTCGAACCGCTGTCACTCGACGATGAGCCACTATCGCTGTCGTATCGGCTGTGGTCGCGGTGCGAGCAACTGCCGTGGCCGCGTGACGCCTCGAAGCTGTCGAGTGTACTGAGTGGAGCGGTGGGCTGAGGCTGGCCAGTGGCAAAGTCAGTACCGCGATTGACAGCTTGGTGCCTGGCTTTGCGCTGCGGTTTTTTCTTCGGTTTGAACAGGCTGGCGAGGAAACTGATCATGGTTCGTCCTTGTACCGCACGTGTTGGCGGGTGATGCCTAAAAGGCCAATAGGAAAACCGATATGGCCGCCAAAGCCAAGCACCTCTCTGCTCCGGCCATCCTGGCGAGGCCCTGGCTGGGTGCAAAAAGCCCGGCCTGAGCCGGGCTAATCAGGGGTGATCACCGCCTCATCGTGAGGCGCGACAATCATTCAGTAAACACGCCTGAAGGTATTGATCTTATAGTCGTCGGCAACCTGGTTTTTCGTTTTGCCTTTTGGATGCATTGAATCGGAAGAAGTCCTTCCGACCCTCTCAACCTGTCCATCTCCAGCCTCGGACATACTGGCTTTTTGCAAGTCAGTCGCCACAGGGGCCGAGTCGGCTGGCAAGGCAGTTCCTTCGGCGCTGATCGTGCTTTCCTTTTCCTGCTGATCAGCGAACGTCAAAGGGCAAGCTGCTGCCAGTGCACCGGACAGTAGAGCGTTCATCATTCTTGAAGTCATTGTTAAACGCCTCCGTGTGAGTTGCATATTTAAGCGTGGACCTGGATCGGAGGCGGTGCACAAGTCGAGACAAGCGGTGTGTAACAGCTGCGCTACAGGCTGTCTGCAGGGTCAGATCGGCTCAATCAACCGGGGCCCCTCGTTCCTCACATTGCCAACGGGCATTGCAACCCGATGCCACATGAATGCTTCCGGCGGCTCCCCCAGGTTGAGCGCCAATTGTTCGGCCTGCGCTGCAACCATCCTTGAAGACATCCACTCCCTCGCCAACTCCGGCGACAGCACAACCGGCCGCCGATCATGCACATCGACCATCCCGCCCAGCGCGTCGGCAGTGATGATCACGAAACCATCGTGTTCGTTGCCGGCAAACTGGCCAATGCTGGCGCAAAGGGCAGGGCGACCGTCTCGGCGCCGGATGTAGTAGGGCTGCTTTTTCGGGCCGCCTTCATCGACCCATTCGTACCAGCCGTCCACGGGGGTGATTGCCCGATGGGGCCAGATCGCCCGGAAGAATGCACCGTGGGCAACCTTTTCGACCCTGGCATTGATCGGCGGTGGGCGATCGATGGCCCAATGTGGCCGCCATCCCCACTTCACCAGGTCCGCTCGTGGGCCGCTGTCATCGACCCGCAGCACCGCCACTGGCGTGCTCGGCGCCACGTTGAACCGGCCAAGTTGGGCATCACCGACATTGTTCTGCCAGGCGTCGGGCATGCTCAGGGTTTCGACGAAATCATGGATGCCGCGGTATTGGGTCAGGCGACCACACATGGCTGAGTCCCTGCGCTGGAAAAACTAAGCATAGTCCGCTGCGCGGTAGTGGATTTTCTGCTCGCCGAATGCTGAAATACTGTATCCATATACAGTATCTTGGTGCGCTATGTTTTTCCTTCTTGTCCGCCGCCGCGTAAAAGGTGTGGCTATTCCATCCGGGCACCTGGGCCAGATACAGGCGCTGAGGGCTGACGTTCATATTGGTGACCATCACAGCCAGGCACTCGGCCGCATCGCCACCCAGGCCTGGGTGCACAACCCGACGCCTGGGCCGGACATCATTCCCCGTCTGCTCGATGCCAGGGTTACCGGCATGGCCCAGGGCGGTATGAACATCACCGGCATGGAGGAAATCGACGGCGTGCTGTATGCGCAGTCCTGGTGGTGCCGTGCTCAATGATGGGCAACCGTCTGCCGCAACTTGAACTTGAGGAGGTTGTATTGGCGCGGGAGCAGGGGGTGGAAAGTGCCCAGGGTGTCGACTATGCCTAAATAACAATCCACGTGCTCGAAAGGAGACCGAATGGACTGTTTCATCTGTGGCAATGAAGCGTTACTTCTAAAGAATGAATCATCCGGCTGCTCGGTCAAGTGTCCGGTATGCGGTATCTATGAGGCGCAAGGTAACTTCAACCCGGCTTGTCACACCGTGGCAGAGGGGTTGCGGGGCATTCTCGACAGGCAGCGACGAGAAGCCATCGAACTGCCAATCATCACTGGCCAATCGGCGTATTTGCTCTATGCGCTCAGCCATATCGGGTTCAACAGTCATTCATGACAGCAAATAACCGAACCGTTCTACCTTGGTGGGTTAGTGCGGTTTCGCGGCAATTGGTAGAATCCATCAGCTCATATGGATAAACTTCAAATGCCTATATTTCGTATTCTCAGTTGCTCGGTTCTGATCGCGTTCATTGCAGGTTGCGCGACACCTGGAAAACCAACCGGAAGTAAAACCACCAACAAATCTCCCGAGGCCTACGCTGCGTGCGTAATGCCCAAGTGGCAAGCCGTGGCGCCGCAGACCACGCAGAAATCGATTTCCCATGGCTACCGCATTACCGCACCGAGTTCGGTGACGTCTGACGAGGTGTTGGAGGTAGTGGCGTATCACGACGGTAGCCGGGCGACCTTCTACAAGGGCAGCTTCTTGTCCTCGGACAAGCTGCGCACGGCAGCGCGGGAATGCCTCGACTGAAACGCGCCCACGAGAACACCTACAAACCTTGTAGGAGCGGGTTTACCCGCGAAGCAGACACCGCGATGAATGTGATTTAATGTGCCTTCTTCAAGGAGGACCCAAGATGGCCAAGAAAGCCAAGACCCCATTCATTTTCGTAGGCGCACCGCTGGTCGCCGTTGGTGCTGCATTCGCCGCGATAGGCGCATCTGGCCAGCCGGCATTCGGCTACACCGCAGTCGGGCTGCTGGTGCCGGGCATCATCCTGCTCGCAAGCGGTTTCTGGTCTCGTCGTCGCAGGGTCTGAAGTCGGCGGTCAGTACCTGCGGCTGCGCAAATTTTGCATTCGCCAGTCCCACTCGCGATAATTCAGCTCTTTGCGCGGAGGCCTGCGAGTGGAAACCAGAAGTATCGTGGCAGAAATGTTCATTGGCATCCCGACGCATTTTTGGGTATTGCCTGCAGCCGGGGTCATCGCCGATTTCGGCCTGAAATGGGCTGATCGCTCGCTTACCCGGTCGAACCTGCTGCGGGTGGTGACCTACCTGTTGTTGCTGGCACTCGCGGTCTTGCCCAATGGCGTCCATGCGCTGTTCCCGCCAACGCCGGAGTTACTGGTAAAAGGGCAGTCCTTGCCCAACTATGAAGGCCTGTTTTACCTGGACACTTTCTATGTGTTCGCGGGGTGGGCACTGAGCCGGGTTGCCAAGGTCAAGTTCAGCGCTTCTTGATTGTTTTTTCATGGATTGTCGTGGGGGGCTTGGCTTGGCATTGAGGTTGGGTGGTTGATCCGAGGAGTGTAGCGGCGCTACTGGCCCCTTCCGCCTTTACGGCGGGCTCCTTTGTTCTTGGACAAAGGAGCGCAAAACCGCTTGCTCCCACATACGGCCCCTACGCTGCGCTTCGGGGTTCCCTCGCTTCGGCGGCTTGCGGGCCCGCGCGGCCTACGACTTGCTCCGCAAGTCTACATCTCGCGCCTCCGGCTACGCCGGAGGGTGCTTCGCACCTGGCCCTCCAGCCGCCTACGCTCGGCCTCCTGAGGTCGCGGGTAGATCAAGATCAAGAGCAAGAGCAACGGCAGGCGAATCGCTGCGCTCTCGCGGTTTACCTTCGCTTCGTGCTGGAGCGGCTGGCGCGTTCTGTCTTTCGAAGATAACGCCAGTGCAGGCGCCGCCCCTAACTTCGCGACGTCAGGAGGCCGAGCGTAGGCGCCAGTAGGGCCAGGTGCGCAGCACCCTTCGGCGTAGCCGAAGGCGCGAGATGTAGACTTGCGGAGCAAGTCGTAGGCCGCGCGGGCCCGGAAGGCGCCGTAGCGAGGGGACCCGTAGCGCAGCGGAGGGCCGGATGCAGGAGCAAGCGGTTTTGCCTACTTTTCCCAAGATGTATGGACCGTTCCCAATCTCAATGCCAAGCCAAGCCAAGCCCCCACCAATCCGTGAAGAACCTTATTAATTCATAGGTCGCGACACAATATGGTCTTCCCGAGATTGCGCACGACCTGATGGTATTGACGCCTCCAGTTCGACTGCCAGAAGTCCGCTTCGGCACCAGTGTCGCCAGCTGATCGAAATTGAAGGATGTCGCTCTTGGCCAGGCATTCCGGTTGATGCTGGCAGATCATCGGAAACACGCCATAGGCTTTGAAGGTTTTCGACAGTACCTTATCGATCGCAGTGCCGGAGTACGGCGCGTGACCGATGAGCTTCCTACATCCGCCTTCCGACAAGATATAGGCGAACGTGCCCTTGGCCCTGTACCTGGCAATTCCACGATGCCAAGTGAGCCATACCTTGCCAAGCGTTGCGCCAAGAAAAAACAGCTCCGGATTGTCGCTCGCGATAAAGCGGTTGATCTGCTGGATCCTGGCGCACGGGAAGGCGACCAGCGTGGCGTCGTCCTCCAGGACCAAGGTGTTTCGATAACCTCGTTCAAGTGCAAGACATGCGCACTTTATGTGCGACTCGAAGCATCCTCGCTCGGGGTTGTGGGGGTCGGGATCGACCAGCATGAATTCAATTTTGATGCCGGCCTCGGCGAATTGTGTTGCCAGGAGATTCCGGCGGTCCTCCCGCTCGTTCAAACTGATGCACATCACGCCATCTACCGAAAGTTGGCTGAGATCCTTGCTGACCATGACAAAGCTCCTATGTCTGTATGGGGTTCATACAGCCCGCAGCTTTGCCCAGTCTGTAGGACGCTTCCTTTTTTAAGGCATCAGGCCCTGGCTGCGAAAGTCCAGGATAAAACCCGCCTTGGCGGCGAGTTTTCCCACAAACCCGACCCCGTGCTTTTTTCGACCAACTAGTATCCCGATCCCCCCATGCCCCCCATGCTACTAGCACGCTCGCGACTCCTTTGCACCGCCTGGCCCGCTTGCGCACAAGTCATGAAACTCTTCTGCTCGACCTTCCCCGCAGCGTCGAAACTCACGCTGTAGGGCTGGTGCTCGTTGGCACTGGTGAACTGGTAGTCGAAACAAGTGCCCGGGCCTTCACTGCGTGCGGACTGACCGAGCGGAGGGCCGCCGATCTGCATGACCTGCGCCTGGTTCATGCCAGTTTCGACGCGTGAAACCAGCGGCTGATCGTGGTAACGCGAAGCGTTGGTGGTACAGCCTGCACTGGCGAAAAGCAGAGCGGCCAGCGTGAGAGGAAGGGTTTTCATGGGCGTGCTCCCGTTGTTGCCTAGGTCATGAACACTGGCCCCCTGATCATTAAAGGCCTCGCGAATGACGCTGGCAATCGGGACGAGTCAACCCACCTTCAGTGACGAGAGTTTTTGCTGGAGTTCGGCCATCAGACGCTGACCGGTCGCTTCCAGTACCTCGGCATAAATGGCGATGGCGCCACAAGATCGGCAGGTAACAATGGATTTCTTGTGCGGACGCACCGGTTTGACGATGTCTGTGGCATCGCATTCGAGACATTTGAGCGTGACGCTCATCGTTTTCCACTCCCTGGAATAGTGTCCTTGTCCCTTGTACCGGTTCGAGCCGGGCGGGGGCATAAGACCTATTGGTTATGCGGGATTGGAAAACGTTCCAAAACATCGAAAAATCATGGCCGTGCCGGCTGGACTGCCGGCAAGCCACTCGCGCACCGTCGCTGCTGTCAACCGCTCGGAAACGCCGCCTTGAAGGGAAATTCCAGCCCGCCCTCAACCACCGGCGCCTCGGCATTCATGCGCAAGCAGTGCTGCTCGGCTTCGGCCTTGTTGGGGTAACTGGGTTTCAGGCGTTCCTTGGCGTGGTTGTCATAGATGTCGAAGCCGCCGCATACGGTTGCCGCGTAATAGCGGCTACCGATGCGAAAAGACTCCTTTTCGATCGGCACGGCCGGAACGATAACGAATCTTGATTGCATGTTTCGTGCCTCCCCAGGCAGAGACTTTAGTATTAGCCAGGCTGGCGTAAACCAGCAAGTTCACTCATGGGGTGGCAATCGATTGCGTCATGAACCCGCCATATACCGCCCGTCGGTGCGCAGGTTTTGCACGCTGCAGACCCAGCGGTGGTTGCAGCGGTAGGGGGCGCGGATGAAACGGATGTCGGCGACTCGTTTCATGCCGCGTACCCGCAATGCCTGGGTCAATTGAGCGAGAGTCTCTGCTTCGATGGTCATGGCTATCACCTCGTGAGATTGCCTGCATTCCTATTTCTTGACTGGCTGGTTAAGCACGGGATTCACTTTTTCGGGCCTGGGCCCGCCAGTTGGTGGCGCAAGAAAGCGGATGCGTGGTGGCTGGCGGATGCGTACAGTGCCGACAACGCCATCTTCGCAGGAGCCTGCGCATGTCCAGTGCCTATTCTTTTATGCAATCTCCGGTCGGCACCCTGACCTTGGTTGCCCGTGGTGATTGCCTGGCGGCCGTACTGTGGGAAGAAGAGCGGGAAAACCGCGTGCGCCTGGGCGAGTTGCACCGTGATGACGCCAATCCGGTGTTGCTGCAGGCGGCTTGTCAGCTAGGCGAGTACTTTGCCGGCAGCCGCCAGCACTTCGACTTGCCGCTGGACTTCGCCGGTACCGAGTTCCAGCGTCAGGTATGGGCGGCGCTGTTGACCATTCCGTTTGGCGAAACCCGCAGCTACAGCGACATCGCCCGACAGATCGGCAACCCCAGCGCCGTGCGTGCGGTAGGGGCTGCCAATGGTCGCAATCCGATCTCGATCATTACCCCATGCCATCGCGTGATCGGCGCCAGTGGCGGGTTGACCGGCTTTGCCGGTGGCTTGCCGGCCAAGCAGTATCTGTTGGCGTTGGAAGGGCGTCAGAGCCTGGCCTTGGCCTTCTAGCTGATCCAGGCAGCGACCAGGCACACCACCACAGCGAGCAACGAGCCGGCCATCAGCGTGTAGTGCCGGTGGGCACGCTGCGCATGGTCACGTACTTCACGCAGGTACTGCCCTGGTGGCGGGGCATCGGGACGGTGGCGCAGACCTTCGGCGATGTTCGCCAACTGGCCCCGGATCAACAAACCCACGAAGTAGTAGGTCGAGGCATAGCTGGCAAATGCCAACAGCAGGTACTTCATCAAGACAGGCCATCCAGCGGCAGGGTGACAGCGCTGGCGCTGATGGTGTCGAACAGCACCAGGCCCTGGCTGTGCTCGTCAAGTGCCGCCAGCATGCGGCCCTGGCTGTCCCAGGCCGCAGAGCCGCCAGCACCGATGAAGCAGTCCGAGGCCCCGACGCAGTTGGCCATCAGCACGCTCATGCCCAGGGTACGTGCAACCTCAGGGTAGTGCTCATAACCCTCGCGCAGGCCTTTTGCGGTCTTGGCCACGCTCACCAGGTAGATATCCGCGCCCAGCGCCTGCGCCTGGGCAGAGTGCTCGATGAACATCGACTCGTAGCAGATGGCGGGGGCGATGCGGTGCACACCGGCCCCGAACACCACCGGCTGGCTTGCCGGGCTGAAGAACGGCAACTCATCGGCGTGCAGGCGTTGCTTGGCGTACTCCAGGCGCGGCGCGCCGGGACTTAGGATCGGCATGCCGATGCGAATGCCGTCGGGGGTGGGCAATGGCAGGCCGACGGCCACCGTGATGCCATGGCGGTCGCAGGCCGCCTGCAAGGGATCGAGCCGGGACGACGACAGCGGCAATGCCACCTGACGCGCCAGTGCAGGCTCGTAGCCTGTCAGTGACAACTCGGGAAACACCACCAGCCCTGCGCCCTGTGCTGCAGCCTGATCGATGCAGTACAGGTGCCGCTCGAGATTGCGCTGCAGGTCGCCCTTGTATGCAGCCAATTGCACGGCGCATAGCTTCATGGTGGTGCCCATCCCTGGTCCGATCGAACAGCGAGCATACTACCGCTGGCTTCACCAGTACCAGCACGGATGTCAAGACGTCGGACGATCCGCGAAGCGTTGGCGGAACCAGTCATCGAGCATGGCCTTCTCGGCATACAGGCGGTCGCTGCTGCTCGCCGCGCGGCCAGGGCGGCTCAGGTACATCTTGTCGCTGACCCGCTCTTGGGCCTGCCGGTCGGGCTTGCCCGGCTGGCTCAAGGTGTAGGTGAGGTCGATGGTCGGCCAGGTGATGTCGCGCATGTAGCGTACATCGTAGGCATTGGCGTGCCAGGGTTCATAACGGCCGGCCAGGTCGATGTCGCGGATATCGATGGCCAGGTGCTGGCCGGGTTGCAGGTAACGCTGACCCAGCTTCTGCAGGTACTCGGTCAGGGTTTTCATCACATACGCATCGGCGCCGCGCTCGTAGCCAGCACTGTCGAGGCTGGCGTCGCGGAATTTTTCCGGATGGTCGAAACGGACCTCGACCTGCCCGCTGGGGGCGGCTTGTGCCATGCTGTCCATTGCCAATGCCACGAGCACGGCATACACAAGGGATGTACGCATGATGCACCTCCGGGCTGGCTGTGTGTTCGATCATTTTACCCCTGCCCGTGGCGCAACCGCAGAGGAACATTGTAATGAGCCGGTTTCGGCAAGTGACAGCCAACGCCCACGGGCGTGATCTCGCCGTCGGTGATATCCATGGGCACTTCCGGCGCCTGGAGCAAAGCCTCGAGGCCGTGGGGTTCGATCCGGCCCGCGATCGACTGTTCAGCGTAGGCGACCTGGTCGACCGTGGGCCCCATAGCGAAGAGGCCCTGGAATGGCTCGCACGCCCCTGGTTCCATGCGGTACAAGGCAACCATGAGTCGCTGGCGATTACCCTGTTGCGCGGCGGCCGCCTGGAGCTGGACATGTACCGGGCGGCGGGCGGTAGTTGGTTCATCGACATGCCGGCGGTGCAGCAGCAGCGCTATGTCGAGGCGTTCGCGCAGTTGCCCATTGCCATGGAGGTGCAAACCGAAGCCGGCCTGGTCGGCCTGTTGCACGCCGACAGTCCCTTCGCCGACTGGGCCACCCTGCGCGCCAGCCTGCAAGCGATGGCCGATCCGCAGGTGATCGAGGTGTGCCAGTGGTCGCGGCGCCGGCTCAAGGACGGTGACAGCGAACCGGTCGCAGGCCTGCGTGCGTTGCTGGTGGGCCACACGCCGGTGCTGCGCGCCAAGTGCCTGGGCAATGTCTGGCACCTGGACACCGGCGGTTGGACCAACGGCTATTTCAGCCTGATGGAACTGGGCTCCTTGAGGGTGATCAGCCCCACGCCAGACGCATGAGCAGCGCCGAGGCCAGCATTATCAGCATCGCCCCGCAAGCGCGCTCGAGCCAGGGCAGGGCGCGGGTGAAGCGCCGCAGCACGCGACGGTTGCCGATCACCAGCGCCACCAGCAGGTCCCATAACAGCACGATGGTGAACATCCAGCCGGCATAGGTCAGTTTCCAGGCCAGGCTGGAGCTGGCGACCATGCTCGCCAGGCTGGCGTAGAACAATGCATTCTTCGGGTTGAGCACCCCTGAGGCGAAACCCATGCCCAGGTTGCGCCAGCCGCTGGTGCTGGTGGCGCGCCCATCGATGGCGGTGAGGTCGGATTGCCCGGCATGACGCAGGAACAATCCGCCGATGTATAGCAGGTAGGCGGCGCCCGCCAGTTGCAGGGCGATGAACCACGCACTGCCTTCGCGCAGCACCCCGAGGCCGGCGAATGCCATGGCGATGAACAGCCCGTTGGCCAGGGCGATGCCCAGGCAGGCTCCGCTGGCGGCTCGCCAACCGGCGTTGATCGAGGTGCGCGCGACCAGGAAGAAGTCCGGGCCGGGAGACAGCAGGGCAAGGAAATGGGCGAGGGCGACGATCACGAACTGCTCCATGGAACTGGCTTTCTCTGGTGGAAGAAAGCGCAGTCTGCGAGTGTGGCGCCTACCCGTATTGAAGATTATTGCGCCGGCGCGTGAGCCTGGCGATATTGCCCCGGTGTGATCCCGACGTGGGCCTTGAACACCCGCTGGAAGTGCGCCTGGTCGGCAAACCCCAGGTGGTAGGCGACATCGGCCAGGGCCAGGCCTTGGCCGAGCATCTGTCGGCCCTGGTTCACCCGGGCATTGAGCAGGTAGGCATGTGGGGTCAGCCCAGTGGCGGCGCGGAACGCCCGGATCAGTTGGTAGCGGCCCATACCGGCTGCTTCGGCAAGCACGTCGAGGCTGAGCTGGGCCGGGCCTTCGATGTCGATCCGGGAGGTCAGTGCACGCAGCGTTGCCGGTGCCAGGGCGGGCGCAGGAGCCGCCTCCAGCGTAGGCTGTTGGGCAAAGGCGTGATCACCCAGGAAGGCCACCAGCGCAGCTTCCTTTTCCAGTGTGGCGGCATTGGAGAACAGCACATCGTTGAGCTCGCAGAACTGCCGATACAGCTGCGGGCAGCGACTGATGCGCGCCGCAGCGCCAGGCGCGGCGCAGGCAAGGCCCGCTTCCAGGCGCAGTTCCGTCAGCCAGTCGGCATGCACGTGCAGCATCTGGTAGCTCCAGGCTTGGCCGGGTTCGGGGTTGCAGGCATGCACCCGCTGCGCCGGCACCAACACCAGAGTACCAGGCGTCAGGCGTTGCTGGCCGCCAGCGGCGCCGGTGAACTGGCTGTAGCCGGCATCCACTGCGCCGATGGAAAAGGTCGGGTGGCTATGGGCCTTGTAGCAGGCGCGGCTGTGGCAGGCACGGCGGCTCTCCACGAAGGGCAGCGCCGGATCGCGCCAAAGCTCGTTACGAGACATCGATGGTTCCTCGGACAGGCCGTCAGCTTAGCAGTGCAGGGCGTGCGGCCGTACAGATTTCTCCGGCAGCTGTACCTTGACCCGAGCCTGCGGCGCCTCGACAGTAGCAGGCTGTTGCAAGGAGAACGAAATGGACCTGTCGAGCCTGCTGCTATTCATTCCCGCCTGTTTCGCCCTGAACATGGCGCCGGGGCCGAACAACCTGCTGTCGTTGCACAATGCCAGCCGCTTCGGCCTGCGCACCGCCTGCCTGGCCGGTGGCGGACGTCTGCTGGCCTTCGCCGGCATGATCGCCCTGGCGGCGATGGGCCTGGCGGTGGTGCTGCACACCAGCGAATACCTGTTCCTGGCGATCAAGGTGGTCGGCGCCGCCTACCTGTTCTACATCGCCTGGCAGCTGTGGCGGGCACCGGTGGGTGCGGCAACCCACGTCGACGAGCAGCCCCGCAGCGGCTGGCGCCTGGCGCGCCAGGAATTCTGGGTGGCCGCAGGCAACCCCAAGGCGATCCTCATCTTCACGGCCTTCCTGCCGCAATTCGTCGCGGTGAACAGCAGCACCCCGGTGAGCCAGCAATTTCTCTGGCTGGGCGTGCTGTTCCTGCTGCTGGAATGGGCGGCCATCGCCATCTACGCAGGGCTTGGCGCCTATCTGCAGCGTTGGTTCGAGCAACCTGGACCACGGCGGCTGTTCAACCGGGTCAGTGCCTCGCTGCTCGGTTGCGCGGGCCTGGGCTTGCTGGCCGCGCGGCGCTGAGCCTCAGTCGCGGTAGAAGGTCTGCACCAGGTGATAGCCGAACTTGCTCTTGATCGGCCCATGCACCACGCGCAGGGGTTTCTTGAAGATCACCTGGTCGATGGCGCCGACCAGTTGACCTGGGCGAACTTCGCCCAGGTCGCCACCGCGCTTGCCCGAGGGGCAGGTGGAAAACTTCTTGGCCAGCACGTCGAAGGCCTCGCCGTTGGCGATACGCTGCTTGAGCTTTTCGGCCTCTTCAGCGGTCTTGACCAGGATATGGCGGGCTTGAGCTTTCATGGGGCACCTGTACTTCGGGCAAAAAAAGGCCGTCATTATGCCTGATCGCGCAATTCCGTGCGGTCACGGAACTGTTCGAGCGCCTCGGGGTTGGCCAGGGCGTCGGTATTCTTGATCGGCAGGCCATGCACTGCATTGCGCACCGCCAGTTCGACCAGCTTGCCGCTGAGGGTGCGAGGAATGTCGCTGACCTGGGCGATCACTGCCGGCACGTGGCGCGGCGTGGTGTATTGGCGGATGACCTGGCGGATGCGCTGGCGCAAGGGCTCGTCGAGTTGCAGGCCTTCGCGCAGGCGCACGAACAGCACCACGCGTACGTCACCTAGCCATTGCTGGCCGATGGCAACGCTTTCGATCACTTCTTCGACCTTTTCCACCTGGCGGTAGATTTCCGCGGTGCCGATGCGTACGCCACCGGGATTGAGCACCGCGTCCGAACGGCCGTGGATGATCAGGCCGCCCGAGGCGCACTGTTCGGCATAGTCGCCTTGGGCCCAGACTCCCGGAAACTGGCTGAAATAGGCCCCCCGGTAGCGGCTGCCATCGCTGTCGTTCCAGAAGCCCAGGGGCATGCTCGGGAAGTTGCGGGTGCAGACCAGTTCGCCTTTTTCCTCGATGACCGGCTGGCCATGCTCGTTCCAGACCTCCACGGCCATCCCCAGCCCTTTGCACTGGATCTGCCCGCGACGCACCGGCAAGGTCGGGTTGCCCAGCACGAAGCACGAGACGATGTCGGTGCCGCCGGACATTGACGCCAGGCACAGGTCGGGTTTGACCTTGGCATAGACATAGTCGTAGCTGTGCGGCGACAGGGGCGAGCCCGTGGACAGGATCATGCGCAAGCTGCCCAGGTCATGGCTGAGGGCCGGCGTGAGCCCCTGCTGTTCGAGGGCGACGAGGTACTTGGCGCTGGTGCCGAAGACGTTGATGCCCTCGGTGTCGATCAGGTCGAGCAGGCGCTCGGGGCCAGGATGCAAAGGCGAGCCGTCGAACAGGACCAGGGTGGCACCGACCGCCAGGCCACTGACCAACCAGTTCCACATCATCCAGCCGCAGGTGGTGTAGTAGAACAGCACCTCGTCGGCCTTGAGGTCGTTGTGCAGGCCATGTTCCTTGAGGTGCTGCAACAGCACGCCTCCGGCGCAGTGGACGATGCACTTGGGCACGCCGGTGGTGCCGCTGGAATAAAGGATGTACAGCGGGTGGTCGAAGGGCAGCGAGGCGAAACGGGGTTCACCGCCAGGCTGGTAGAAGTCCTGCCACAGGCTGACGCGAGGGGCGGTGAATTCGCCAGCGGTGGTGTGCTCGCGGGTGTAGGGCACGACCACCAACTGCTCCAGTGCCGGCAACTGGGCGCAGACCTGGTTGATCTTGTCGACCAGGTCTATGTGCTTGCCGGCATAGTCGTAGCCCGCGCAGGCGATAAGCAGTTTTGGCTCGATCTGCCCGAAACGATCGATGATGCCGTGCAGGCCGAAATCGGGGGACGAGGTCGACCACACCGCGCCGAGGCTGGTGCAGGCGAGCATGGCCACCAGGGTTTCCCAGGTGTTGGGCATCAATGCGGCGACGCGGTCACCTGGGCCGATGCCTGCCGCCAGCAAGGCCTTCTGCAGGCCGGCGACCTGGGCCGCGAGCTGATTGTGAGTGAAGGCGCTGCGACCGCCGTCCTCGCGCACGGTGACGATGGCGGTGCGGTCGTCGCGGCGTTGCAATAGATGTTCGGCGAAATTTAGCGTGGCATGGGCGAACCACTGGGCGCCGGGCATTTGCTCGCCCTCGTGGAGCACCTGGGTGGGCGGGGTGTGCCAGCGAACATGGAAGGTGTCGGTGACGGTCTGCCAGAACGCCGGGCGCTGCTCGATGCTCCAGCGGTGCAGCGCGGCGTAGTTGGCCAGTTGCAGGTTGTAGCGCAGGTTGACCCGGCGGCGGAAGGCCTCCATCCGGCTGGCCTCGATGAGCGCCGTGGAGGGGCGCCAGAGCACATCGGTCATGCCGAACCTCCTGTCGTTGCCTGTGGGGCCCTATCGCCGGCAAGCCGGCTGCAACAGGCGGTAGGGCCCTCGACTGTAACGCTTTACTCCACTGTAGCCTTTTGCACGTCGTCCGCTGCCGACCACACGCGATAGCGCACTTCGACGCCCTCAGGCACGTATACCACCACCGGCAACTTGCTGTTGTAGCGCAGCAGGAAACCGTCACCGATCACTGGCACGAAAGCATCGGTCTTCTTGCCATCGGGGCAGGCCATTAGGGTGCTGGCGGGGCCGCTGACTTTTTCCAGGCGGTAGTACGGGTAGCCCCAGCCCTGCAAGGTGTGTTCTTCGAGGCTACCGCCCAGGCGCTGGCGGTTGCAGTCGACCTTGAGCGTCTTGCCAGCGAGCACTTCCAGTTTGTAGGCGGACTCATCGGTTTGTGCCGGCAGGTGGATCACCTGCCGGGTGAAGCCTTTTTCCGCCTCGGGGTACGGGGCGACATCCTTGAGGCTGGCAGCCATCAGCGGGGCGGTGGCCGCCAGGCTCAGGGAGAGGATCGCGGACAATTGGCTCAGGCGCATAGGGCCTCCTTGCTAAGAATGGGGGGGCGGGCTCTGCCAGGCACGCTTGGCCCTTCACTGGGCCAACCAGCCACCATCGACGTTCCAGGCGGCGCCGCGAACCTGGCTACCGGCCTCGCTGCACAAGAATAGTACCAGCTCGCCCAGATGTTCAGGTGTGACGAATGCCTGCGAGGGCTGCTTCTCGGCGAGCAGGTCATGCTGCGCCTGGAGGGCGTCGCCGCCGTTGGCGGCTCGCTCGTCGATCTGTTTTTGCACCAGTGGGGTCAGCACCCAGCCTGGGCAGATGGCGTTGCAGGTGACGTTGCTGGTGGCGGTTTCCAGGCCAACGACCTTGGTCAGCCCGACCACGCCATGCTTGGCTGCCACGTAGGCCGCCTTGCCGGTGGAGCCGACCAGGCCATGCACCGAGGCGATGTTGATGATCCGCCCCCAGTCGCGCGCACGCATGCCTGGCAGGGCCAGGCGGGTGCCATGGAACACCGCGGACAGGTTAAGCGCGATGATCCTGTCCCAGTCTTCGACCGGAAACTGCTCGACTGGCGCCACGTGCTGGACACCCGCGTTGTTGACGAGGATGTCGAGGCCACCGAATTCGCGCTCAGCCAGGGCGAACAGGGCCTCGATCTGGCGGACATCCGCCAGGTCCGCCGGATGATGCACGGCTTTCACGCCATGCTGCCTGATCCGCGCCAGGGCCTCGGCCGGGTCGCCAAAGCCGTTGAGCAGGATATCCGCCCCGGCCTTGGCCAGGACCTGGGCGATACCCAGGCCAATGCCGCTGGTGGAACCGGTCACGAGTGCTGTCTTGCCTTTGAGGGTCATGGGTCGCTCCTTGGTCGATGCCGGTAGTGTAGAAGCTGTCCGTAACCTCGCTCGCCGGCCAGGTCAGCGGCGTGGATCGAAGGCCTCGCGCAGGGCGTCGCCAATGAATACCAGCAGCGAAAGGATCAGTGCCAAGGCGAAAAACGCCGTGAAGCCCAGCCAAGGTGCCTCCAGGTGCTGTTTGCCCTGGGTCACCAGTTCGCCCAGGGAGGCGCTGCCGGCCGGCATGCCGAAACCCAGGAAGTCCAGGGCGGTGAGTGTGGTGATGGCCCCGGTGAGCATGAACGGGACCAGGGTCAGCGTGGCGTTCAGCGCATTGGGCAGGATATGCCGCAGCATCACCTGGCTGTCCGGCAGACCCAGGGCGCGGGCAGCCTTGACGTATTCCAGGTTGCGCCCGCGCAAGAACTCCGCGCGGACCACGTCCACCAGGGTCAGCCACGAGAACAGCGCCATGATGCCCAGCAACCACCAGAAATCCGGCTCGACGAAGCCGCTGAGGATGATCAGCAGGTACAGCACCGGCAGCCCCGACCAGACTTCCAGCAAGCGCTGCCCGAGCAGGTCGACCCAGCCGCCGTGGTAGCCCTGCAGAGCGCCGGCAGCCACGCCGATGAGTACGCTGACGAGCGTCAGGGCGAAGGCGAACAGCAGTGACACGCGCGTGCCGTAGAGCACCCTGGCCAGCACGTCGCGACCTTGGTCGTCGGTGCCCAGCCAGTTGTTGGCGCTCGGAGGACTGGGGGTCGGCACCTGCAAATCGTAGTTTGGCGTATCGGCACTGAAGGGGATGGGGGCGAACAGCATCCAGCCACCTTGGCCCTCGATCAACTGGCGCACGTAAGCACTGCGGTAGTCGGGCTGGAACGGCAATTGCCCACCGAACGCCTGCTCGCTGTAGCGCTTGAGCGCGGGAACGTACAGCTCGCCCTTGTAGCCCAGCAGCAGCGGCTTGTCGTTGGCCACCAACTCGGCCCCGAGGCTCAGCAGCAACAAGCCCGCGAACAGCCATAGCGAAACCCAGCCCAGGCGGTTGCGACGAAAGCGCTGCAGGCGGCGACGAGAAATCGGCGAGAGCATCAGTGCGCCCTCGCGTCGAAGTCGATGCGCGGATCCAGCACGGTGTACGACAGATCGCCGATCAGGCGGATCAGCAGGCCTGCCAGGGTGAAGATGAACAGCGTGCCGAACACCACCGGGTAGTCCCGCGATACCGCTGCCTCGTAGCTCATGCGCCCGAGGCCGTCGAGCGAGAAGATCACCTCGATCAGCAGGGAGCCTGCGAAGAACACCGTGATCAGCGCTTGGGGCAGCCCGGCCAGCACCAGCAGCATGGCGTTGCGCAGCACATGCCCGTAGAGCACGCGGCGCTCGCTCAGGCCCTTGGCCCGGGCGGTGACCACGTACTGGCGGGAGATCTCGTCGAGGAACGCGTTCTTGGTCAGCAGCGTCAGGGTGGCGAAGCCGCCGATCACCAGGGCGCCGACCGGCAGCACCAAGTGCCAGAAATAGTCGGCGATCTTGCCCAGCAGGCTCAGTTGGTCGAAATCGTCCGAGACCAGGCCTCGTACCGGGAACCAATTCAGCGAGGTGCCACCGGCGAACAGCACGATCAGCAACAGGGCGAACAGGAACGAGGGCAGGGCATAGCCGATCACGATCAGCGCACTGCTCCAGGCATCGAAGCGGCTGCCATGGCGCACCGCCTTGCGGATACCCAGCGGGATCGACACCAGGTAGGTGATCAGCGTGGCCCAGAAGCCCAGCGACAGGGTGACCGGCAATTTGTCGAGGATCAGGTCGGTGACCTTGGCGCCACGGAAGAAGCTCTGGCCGAAATCGAGCCGGGCGTACTGGCCGAGCATCAGCCACAGTCGCTCGGGTGCGCTCTTGTCGAAGCCGTACTGATGCTTGATTTCCTCGATCAGCTTCGGATCCAGCCCGCGGGTGGCCCGCGACTGGCCTTGCACGGCCTCGACGCGCGCGCCCGGTGCACCGCCACCCAGCCCCTGCAAACGGGCCACCGCCTGCTCGACCGGGCCACCGGGGGCGGCCTGGACGATGGCGAAGTTGACCAGCAGGATGGCCAGGAGGGTCGGGATGATCAACAGCAAGCGACGCAGGATGTAGGAGGTCATGGAGAGCCCTTGATACGTTCGGCCATCTGTTCGGTGGTCAGGGCCTTGGGGCTGATCTCCCACCAGCTGTCCAGGCCTTCGTCATAGGCCGGCTGGACCTTGGGCAGGCCGAAGCGATTCCACCACACGGTCGAAGTGCCCGGTGGGTAGTAGTTGGGAATCCAGTAGTAGTTCCACTGCAGGACGCGGTCCAGGGCATGGGCGTGGCGCAGCATGTCGGCTTCGCTGTCGGCGCGTACCAGGCCATCGATCAGGCTGTCCACCGCCGGGTCCTTGAGTACCATGAGGTTGTTCGAACCGGGGTCGTTGGCTGCCGCCGAGCCGAAGTAATTGTACAGTTCGGCGCCGGGTGACAGCGTGACCGGGTAGCCGGTGACGATCATGTCGTAGTCGCGGGCCATCAGGCGGTTAACGTACTGCGCCGAGTCGACGTTGCGGATGTTGAGCGTGACGCCGATCTGCGCCAGGTTGCGCTTCCAGGGCAGCAACAGGCGCTCCAGGCCCGACTGACCATTGAGGAAGGTGAACGCCAGCGGCTCGCCCGCCGCGTTCACCAGGCGGTCGCCTTCAGGGCGCCAGCCGGCCTGTTGGAGCAGGGCCAGCGCTTGCAACTGCTGGGTGCGGATGATGCCCGAGCCATCGCTGACCGGCGCCTTGAAGACCGCGCTGAAGACCTCGGCAGGAACCTTGCCGCGCAAAGGCTCGAGCAGTTCGAGTTCGGCGGCATCGGGCAGATCGCGGGCAGCCAGCGGGGTATTGGAGAACACGCTTTGCTGGCGGATGTACAGGTTGCGCATCATCTGCCGGTTGCTCCACTCGAAGTCCCAGAGCATGGCCAGCGCCTGGCGCACCCGGCGGTCCTTGAACTGTGGCTGGTCCAGGTTGAAGACGAAACCTTGCGCCGGCTGCGGTTTGGCAGGTGCGAGGTGGGCGCGGCGCAAGCGGCCGTCGTCCAGTTGCGCGCCGTTGTAGCCGAGGGTGTAGGCAGTGGCGGAGAACTCGCGGTTGTAGTCGTAGCCGCCGCCCTTGAGTACCTGGCGGGCGACCTCGGTGTCGCCGAAGTATTCGATGCGCAGGCGTTCGAAGTTGTACCGCCCGCGGTTGACCGGCAGGTCCTTGGCCCACCATGTCGGGTCGCGCTCGAAGGTGATGCTGCGGCCGTTGTCGATCCGGCCGATGCGGTAGGGGCCACTGCCGACCGGCTTGTCGAAGCCTGCACCATTGGCGAAGTCGCGGTCGTGCCAGTCGTGTTCGGGGAGTACCGGGAGGGTTGCGAGGTCCAGGGCCAGGGTGCGGCCGTGGGGTTGCTTGAAGTCGAAACGAATCTGCCGTGGGCCTTCCACGGTGACCTCGCGCACGTCGGCGAACTGCGTGCGGTACTTGAGGCTGCCCTGGCTCATCAGGCGCTCGAAGGTAAAACGTACATCCTCGGCACGCACCGGCTTGCCATCGGCGAAGGTCGCGCGTGGATCGAGTTCCAGGCGTAGCCAGGCATCAAAGGGGTCGCGCTCCATGCGCTGGGCGATCAGGCCGTAGACGGTATAGGGCTCGTCCAACGAACGTATGGCCAGCGGCGCGTACAGCCAACCGTCGACCTCACTGACGCCGATGCCCTTGTCGATGTAGGGCAGAATGTGGTCGAACTGGCCGATCTCGATTGCCGAGCGGCGCAGGCTACCGCCTTTGGGGGCGTCGGGGTTTGCGTAGTCGAAGTGGCGGAAGCTTTCGGCATAGCGCGGGGCTTCGCCGTAGACGGTGAGGGCGTGGCTGGGGCGGCTTGGGTGATGACGCTCAGGCAGGATAGCGCGAGCCCCAGAAGAAGATGTGTAGGTGCCGGATATCGGTTGGCTTTACCGGCGTCATCGCCGGCAAGCCGGCTCCTACAGGAGGTGTGCACCGCCTGTAGGAGCCGGCTTGCCGGCAATAGGGCCATGAGCGGACTCAGCCGATCAGTCCTGGCGGCTGGTCACTTCCAGCAGGTGGTAGCCGAACTGGGTTTTCACTGGGCCCTGCACGGTGTTGACCGGTGCGCTGAAGACCACGGTGTCGAACTCCTTGACCATCTGGCCTGGGCCGAACGAGCCCAGGTCACCGCCCTGGCGGCTGGACGGGCAGGTGGAGTTGGCCTTGGCGATTTCCGCGAAGTCGGCACCGGCTTCGATCTGGGCCTTGAGTTCGTTGCACTTGTCTTCGCTGGCAACGAGGATGTGACGGGCGGTTGCGCGTGCCATGGGGTACTACTCCTTGGGTTGAAAGGGTCAAGCCTAACGCACTTGCCGGGGCGCTGTCTCCAGGCGCGCTGCAGCGTTGCGTAGCAGCGTTTCGGTGGCCTCCCAGCCCAGGCAACCGTCGGTGATCGACACGCCATATTTCAGCGGGCCCTTGCCCAGTGCCTGGCAGCCATCGAACAGGTGGCCCTCGAGCATCACCCCGACGATCGAGCGGTCACCGCTCAGACGCTGACCGAGTACGTCCTCGAACACCGCAGGCTGGCGTGCCGGGTCCTTGCCGCTGTTGGCGTGGCTGCAATCGACCATGATGCGTGCTTGCAACCCGGCTTTGTCCAGGCCCTGGCGTGCCTGGGCGATGCTCGCGGCATCGTGGTTGGGGCCTTTGTGGCCGCCGCGCAGCACCAGGTGGGTGTCGCCGTTGCCCAAGGTCTCGATGATCGCCGGGTAGCCCTGCGCGTCCATGCCGAAGTGACGATGCGGATGGGCCGCGCTGCGCATGGCGTCGCAGGCGATGCCGATCCCGCCGTCGGTGCCGTTCTTGAACCCGACCGGCAGCTCCAGGCCGCTGACCATCTCGCGGTGGATCTGCGATTCAGTGGTGCGTGCACCGATCGCCGCCCAGCCCAGCAGGTCGTCGAAGTAGCCCGCAGCCATCGGTTGCAGCAGTTCGGTGGCTACCGGCAGGCCGCGCTCGATCATGTTCAGCATCAACCCACGCGACAGCGCCAGGCCCGCGTGCATGTCGTCGCTGCCGTCCAGGTGCGGGTCGTAGGCCAGGCCTTTCCAGCCCACCGTGGTACGCGGCTTCTCGACGTAGGCGCGCATCACCAGCAGCAGTTGCTCGTCGACCTCGCGGCTGAGCGCGGCCAGGCGATCGGCGTATTCGATGGCCGAGCGCGGATCATGCAGCGAGCAGGGGCCAACCACCACGAGCAGGCGTGGGTCGTGTCCTTCGAGGATGGCGCGGATGGCCAGGCGGTGCTGCTGCACCTGTTGGGTGAGTTCGGTCGATAGCGGCATCTGCTGCTTGAGCAGGTGCGGGCTGGGCAGGCGCTGGCTGACGGTGGTGTTGGCAGCTTGCGGTTGGGTCAGGGCAGGGCGAGGTTGGAAGCTTGCATGGCGTATAGGTTCCCTGGGCGGACGGCGGGTTCTATCCCGCGCGGTCGGCCCTATCGAGGTGTTCGACTGATCGTTGATTGTGCGTTGTCTGCAGCGTTGCCACCGGAGATGGACCGATCGGAGGCGGCAGGCTGGCCCGAGCGGGATTGGCTAAATCGCCAGGCGTAGGTGCTTGCGTAGTAGTAGGTGGCGTAGTTCATGAGTCTGTCCTCGGTGCGAATCGGTGTTTGTTGAAAGCCTGAAAAGCAAAACCCCCGGTCGGGGAGCCGACCGGGGGTTTGAGTATTCTCGTATTCGGCGGCCCTCGAAGGTGGGCGCCGTGTGGGTATCAGCGGCGCCTAGTGGCTAAACCAATACCCAAAATAAAAGCTTGCGGGAGCTTTGCGACCGGCAACAGCCAGCACGCGGCGCTGAGGGCGACCGGTGTGGTTGGCGTGGTTGCGGGTGGGGTTCGACATGTTGCTCTCCAGTGAATGAGCCCGAGCTTACTGCAGGTGGCCCGGGCTGTTCAATGGTTAAATGCTATCGATCTGATCGAGCGAAGCGGTTTCACAACGGATAGTGCTTGAGTTCCCGGGCGATCAGCATCCGCTGGATCTCGCTGGATCCCTCGTAGATCTGGGTGATGCGCGCATCGCGGTAGTGGCGCTCCACCGGGTAGTCTTCCAGGTAGCCATAGCCGCCATGCACCTGGATCGCCATCGAGCACACCCGCTCGGCCATCTCCGAAGCGAACAGCTTGGCTTGCGAGGCCTCCGACAGGCACGGCTTGCCGGCGCTGCGCAAGCGCGCCGCATGCAAGATCAGCAGGCGTGCGGCATTGACTTGCACCTGCATGTCGGCCAGCAGGTTGGCGATGCTCTGGTGCTCGTTGATCGGCTTGCCGAACTGGATGCGCTCACGCGAGTAGGCCAGCGCTGCCTCGAACGCCGCTCGGGCGATGCCCAGGGCCTGGGCGGCGATGCCGATGCGTCCGCCTTCAAGATTGGACAGGGCGATGGCCAGGCCCTTGCCGCGCTCGCCGAGCAGATTGGCGGCGGGGATGCGGCAGTTGTCCAGCGTTACCGCGCAGGTGTCGGAGGCGCGGATGCCCATCTTGTGTTCACTGCGGTCGACCTTGAACCCAGGGTTGTCGGTCTCGACCAGGAAGGCCGAAAGACCTTTCTTGCCCAGCTCAGGGTCGGTGACCGCGAAGACGATCGCCAATCCGGCACGGTGTGCGTTGCTGACGAACTGCTTGGCGCCGTTGAGCACCCAGTGCCCCTCCACCCGTTCGGCGCGGGTGCGCAGGTTGTGGGCTTCGGAACCGGCCTGCGGCTCGGTCAGGCAGAAGCAGCCGATCACCTCGCCGCTGGCCAGGCGCGGCAGCCAGGCCTGTTGTTGCTCGGGTGTGCCGTAGGCTAGCAGCGGGCCGCAGCCCACCGAGTTGTGAATGCTCATCATCGCGCCAGTGGCGCCGCAGCCGGCAGAGATTTCCTCGACCGCCAGGGCATAGGCCACGTAGTCGGTGTAGCTGCCGCCGAAGTCCTCCGGCACCACCATGCCCAGCAGGCCCAGTTCGCCCATCTTGCGAACCACGCCATCGTCGATCCAGCCGGCCTTTTCCCAGGCCTGGGCGTGCGGGGCGATTTCGCCCCGGGCGAAGTCCCGGGCCATGTCGCGGATCATGATCTGTTCTTCGTTAAGTTCCAGGTCTTGCATCTGCGTACTCCCGGCTCACAGGCCTTCGAAGAATTGGTCGACCCGCTGGCGCTCGAGGCCAGCCAGGGTTGGCGGATTCCAGCGCGGTTGCTTGTCCTTGTCGACGATCAGGGCGCGCACGCCCTCAATGATGTCGCCGTGCTGGAACCACTGACGGTCCAGGTGCAGCTCCATGGCGAAACAGGCTTCGAGCGGCAGTTGGCGGCCACGGCGGAGCATTTCCAGGGTTACCGCCATGGCCAGCGGCGAGCGGCTTTCCAGCAGGTCGGCGGTGGCCAGGGCCCAGGCGTGGCTGTCGCCGATGGTCACGGCGCGCAGTTGCTCGATGATCGCCGGCAGGTCGGGGAGGGCGAAGAAGTGATCGATCACCGGGCGCAGTCGCTCAAGCGGTGCGTCAGGCAGGGTCTGCGAACCGAGGCCGGCCAGCAGTTTTTGCAGATCCTTGAGTGGATGGTCGCCCAACTGCACGCGGTCCAGGCCCTGCTCCAGCGCGGCGATCTTGTCGCTGGGCAGGTACCAGTCGGCCAGCCCGCAGTACAGCGCATCGGCGGCCTGGATCTGGCTGCCGCTGACGCCGAGGTACGTACCCAGCTCGCCGGCAATACGCGACAGGAAGTAGCTGCCGCCCACATCCGGGAAGTAGCCGATGCCGACTTCGGGCATGCCCAGCCGGCTACGTTCGGTGACGATACGCAGGTCGCAACCCTGGGCCAGGCCCATGCCTCCGCCGAGGGTAAAGCCGTCCATCAGCACCAGCACCGGCTTGCGGTAGTGGTGCAGGCACAGGTCGAGGGCGTATTCCTCGACGAAGAACGTGTCGTGCAGGCCGTCGCCAGCCTTGTAGCTGTCGTGCAGCGAGCGAATGTCGCCGCCGGCGCAGAAGCCTTTGGGGCCTTCGCCGCGCAGCACCACGGCGCGGACCTGGTTGTCGTCGGCCCACTGATCGAGGTGCTGGCGCAAGCTGCGCACCATGTCCAGGGTCAAGGCATTGAGGCCTGAAGGGCGGTTGAGGGTGAGGCGGCCAATCTGGTTGCGAACCTCGGCCAGTACATGTTCCGTTGCCGAGATGTGAGCGTGCGCGGTCATCGCGTTCTCCCTGCTTTTTTATTGATTTTCCAAGTGATTCTGGAGTGCGCTGGAGGATGCTGGGATCCTGTCATGCGTAATTGCCTTGCACAATGGATAAAAGTGCAGGGGCATCGTGCATTTTTGCGTCCGCTGACAATAGCAAGTTTTCCGAGCAGGCCCTATTCGGGGGCAAGCCCGTTTCCATTCATCCTGCACCCTCCCTGTGGGAGTGGGCTTGCCCGCGAAGGGGCCGGCAGCATCACTGCTATTCATTACTCCAACCGTAACGATCGTCCACCCACCTTGATTGATCCTCCCGTTCCCCGGCGCCTAATGTGCCTGCACGACAGCGAACCCGTGGAGTCACCAATGACCACAATGAAGAATCCACCGCCGCAATGGTCGCGGCGGCGCGCCGAGAAGCAGCGCCGCCTGGACCGGGTCAGCCACCTCGCCGACGGCCGGGTACTGCCCACCGAGCGAATCGTCGAGGCCTTGGAGCTGCTCATCGCCCCTGGCGACCGTGTGGTGCTGGAGGGCAACAACCAGAAGCAAGCCGATTTTCTCTCCCGCTCGCTGGCCAAGGCCGACCCCGAGCGCCTGCATGATTTGCACATGATCATGCCCAGCGTCAGCCGCGCGGAGCACCTGGACCTGTTCGAACGCGGCATCGCCCGCACGCTCGACTTCTCTTTCGCCGGGCCGCAGAGCCTGCGCATCGGCCAGTTGCTGGAAGATGGCCTGCTCGAAGTCGGCGCCATCCACACCTACATCGAACTGTACTCACGCCTGCTGGTGGATCTGATTCCCAACGTCGCCCTGGTGGCCGGCTTCATGGCCGATCGCGACGGTAACCTCTACACCGGGCCCAGCACCGAGGACACGCCGGCGCTGGTGGAGCCCGCGGCGTTCAGCGACGGCATCGTCATCGCCCAGGTCAACCAACTGGTGGACCGCGTGGACGACCTGCCACGCGTGGACATCCCGGCCTCGTGGATCGACTTCGTGGTGGTGGCCGACCAGCCGTTCTACATCGAGCCGTTGTTCACCCGCGACCCGCGCCACATCAAGCCGGTGCACGTGCTGATGGCGATGATGGCGATCCGCGGTATCTATGAGAAACACCAGGTGCAGTCGCTCAATCACGGCATCGGCTTCAACACCGCGGCCATCGAACTGATCCTGCCCACCTACGGCGAGTCCCTGGGCCTGAAAGGCAAGATCTGCCGCAACTGGACCCTCAACCCCCATCCGACACTGATTCCCGCCATCGAAACCGGTTGGGTCGAAAGTGTCCACTGCTTCGGCACCGAGCTGGGCATGGAGGACTACATCGCCCAGCGTCCGGACGTATTCTTCACCGGCCGCGACGGCTCGCTGCGTTCCAATCGCATGATGTGCCAGCTCGCCGGGCAGTACGCGGTCGACCTGTTCATCGGCGCCACGCTGCAGGTCGATGGCGACGGCCACTCCTCGACCGTGACCCGAGGCCGCCTGGCCGGCTTCGGCGGCGCTCCGAACATGGGCCACGACCCTCGTGGGCGGCGCCATGCGACGCCAGCCTGGCTCGACATGACGGTGCCCGACACGCTGCTCGAACGCGGCCGCAAGCTGGTGGTGCAGATGGTCGAGACCTACCAGGAGGGTGGCAAGCCCACCTTCGTCGAGACCCTGGACGCCGTCGGCGTGGCGAAAAAAGCCGGCATGCCACTGGCGCCGGTGATGATCTACGGCGACGACGTCACCCATCTGCTGACCGAGGAAGGCATCGCCTACCTGTACAAGGCGCGCAGCCTGGAAGAACGCCGGCAGATGATCGCTGCCGTGGCCGGGGTCACCGCCATCGGCCTGCGGCACGATCCCAAGGACACCTTGCGGCTGCGCCAGCAAGGGCTCGTGGCCCTGCCTGAAGACCTCGGCATCCGCCGCACCGATGCCAGCCGCGAGCTACTGGCCGCACGCAGCATCGCCGACCTGGTCGAGTGGTCCGGTGGCCTGTACAACCCACCTGCACGGTTCAGGAGCTGGTAATGAACGCACAGTCCCTGAACCTGGTAGCCCCAACCGCCCTGGCCGACCACCTGGCCGACCTGGCCGTAGAGGCCCTGATGGACGAAGCCGACCTGTCGCCCAAGCCGGGCCTGGTCGACCGTCGCGGTAGCGGCGTACACACTGACATGAGCCTGGCCCTCATGCATGCCTCGGCACTCGCCCTGTGGCCGTGCCTGCGGCAGATGGCCGAAGCAGCACAATCCCACGGCAAGATCGGCGTTCCACTGCGCGCCGCCCTTGGCCGCATCGGCCGCGAAGGCGAAGCGGCGATGCTGGCCACCACCGGCGGGGTCAATACCCACCGCGGCGCTATCTGGGCGCTCGGCTTGCTCGTGGCGGCCAGTGCTCTGGACCACCAGGCCAGCGCCGAAACACTGGCTGCAAGGGCAGGGCGTATCGCCCTGATCGACGACCCAGCGGTTGCCGCCAGCACCAGCCATGGCAGCCAGGTACGCCAACGTTATGGCGCAGGCGGCGCCCGCGAGCAGGCCCAGCAAGGCTTCCCGGCAGTGATCGGCCATGGCTTGCCGCAACTGCGCCGCAGCCGCGCCTGCGGTGCCAGCGAAACCCACGCACGGCTCGACGCCTTGCTGGCGATCATGGCCGCGCTCAGCGACACCTGCGTCCTCTGGCGCGCCGGCCCCGAGGGGCTGCAAGTCGTTCAGCAGGGTGCGCGCAAGGTGCTCACCGCCGGTGGCAGCGCCACGCTCGCAGGCCGTCGCCAACTGCGCCTGCTGGACGCCCAGCTGCTGCAACTCAACGCTTCTCCGGGGGCGCCGCCGACCTGCTGGCCGCCTGCCTGTTCCTCGACAAAGCCGGGAGCCTGTGACATGGAAACCCTGACCTTTCAATACCCCGCCGCCGAACCCGGGCGCGGCCGCACCCTGGTGGGCTGCGTGAGTTCCGGCGACCTCGAAGTGCTGATCGAACCGGGCAATCCCGGCACCTTGCAGATCCAGGTGGTGACTTCGGTCAACGGTAGCGCTGCCCGCTGGACGCAGGTGTTCCAGCGCCTGTTCGAAGGCCGCGAGCTGCCGGCCATGAAGATCGACATCCATGATTTCGGCGCCACCCCTGGCGTGGTACGCCTGCGCTTGGAGCAAGGTTTCGAGGAGATCGCCCATGACTGATACCGAACGCTTGCTGCAAAGTCGCAGCTTCGTCGAACTGGGCGCCCGCCAGCGCGCCCAGGCACTGCTCGACCCTGGTACCTTCCGCGAACTGCTGGGTCCGTTCGACCGCTTCATGTCGCCCTGGCTGCCACGCCAGGGCATCGTGCCCCAGGCCGATGACGGCGTGGTCATCGCCAAGGGCCGCCTGGCCGGGCGCAACGCCGTGGTGGCCGCCATCGAAGGCGCCTTCCAGGGCGGCAGCATGGGGGAGGTGGGCGGTGCCAAGATCGCCGGCGCCCTGGAGCTGGCCATCGAGGACAATCGCAATGGCATCCCGACCTGCGCCGTGCTGTTGCTGGAAACCGGTGGCGTGCGCCTGCAGGAGGCCAACCTGGGCCTGGCGGCGATTGCCGAGATCCAGGCGGCGATCGTCGAGCTGCGTGCCCATCAGCCGGTGATCGGCCTGATCGCAGGTTCGGTCGGCTGCTTCGGTGGCATGTCCATCGCCGCCGGACTGTGCAGCCATCTGTTGGTCACCCGCGAGGCGCGCCTGGGGCTCAATGGCCCCCAGGTGATCGAGCAGGAGGCCGGCATCGGCGAGTACGACGCCAAGGACCGCCCCTTCATCTGGAGCCTCAGCGGTGGCCAGCAACGCTACGCAAGCGGCCTGGCCGACAGCTATGTGGCCGATGATCTCGAGCTCATACGCGAGCAATTGCTGCGACTGCTGGAGGCGCCCAGCGCTGCACGTGCCGGCCGCCATGCCTGGTTCCTCGAGCGCCTGTCGCGACTGGGCCTGGATGTAATGCAACTGGATGGCGCCGCCGTGCGCGATCTGTACCAAGGAGATGCCCAATGAACCGTGCCCTCGATTGGCTGCCAGGCCTGGCCGCCGGCCAGTGCCTGCCAGGTTATCCCGCGTCGCTGCGGGTCATCGACGCCGAACTGGACAACCGCCTGGCGCGCTTCATCGCCGTGGTGCCGGATGGTGACAACCCGTTCCCCCGCGCCCGCAATGGTGAAGTAGGCGTACTCGAAGGCTGGGGCCTGGCCAAGGCCGTCAGCGAAGCGGTCGCCGCCGACCAGCACGGCGAGAAGCGCGCGATCGTCGCCATCATCGATGTGCCGAGCCAGGCCTATGGCCGCCGGGAGGAGGCGCTGGGCATTCACCAGGCCCTGGCCGGCGCGGTCGAGGCCTACGCCCAGGCACGCCTGGCAGGGCACCCGGTGATCGGCCTGCTGGTGGGCAAGGCGATGTCCGGCGCGTTCCTGGCCCATGGGTACCAGGCGCAGCGCTTGATTGCCCTGGACGACAGTGGCGTGCTGGTGCATGCCATGGGCAAGGCAGCTGCGGCGCGCATCACCCTGCGCAGTGTCGAGGAGCTCGAAGCGCTGGCGGCTGAGATTCCGCCGATGGCCTATGACCTCGACAGCTACGCCTCGCTGGGCTTGTTGTGGCGCCGTTTGAGTGTCGATAGCGCTGACTCGCCGAGCCAGGCCGACCTGGTCAAGGTCCGCGCCTGCCTCGCCGAAGCGGTGCGCGATATCGGCACCTCCACCGACCTGACCTCACGCCTGGCCGGGGAAAACCGCCGCGCCTCGCGTGAGGTGCGGGCCGAGTTGCGCAAGCAGTGGCAGGAGGCCTGAAATGAACCCAGCGCGCCCGCACGACCTGCTCTGGGGCATGCCCGCCTCGGCATTGCCTGACGATGCTCCGGATTGGGCGCGCCAGGTACTGGCTGCAGGGCAGCCGGTGGTGGTGCGCCGGGCGTTGTGCGCACCCGGCTGGATTGCGGTGGGCGTGCGCGGGCAGGGGCGCGAGCAGCGCCTCGGCACACGCATGCGTGCGGCGGATGTGCAGCGCCAGCTCAGTCCGGAGGCGTTGCGCTGGCAGGGCGAAAGCGCCTGGCCGGCACTCCAGGCGCTGGCCAGTGCCACGCCGGTGCTCGATGCCACTGGCCTGGCGTGGGGGCCGACCGGCGGGGTGGGCTACCAGCTGGCGACCGGCAGAGAAGTGCTGCACCAGGGCAGCGACCTCGACCTGGTGTTGCGCACGCCGCATCCGCTTGCGCGCTGCACGGCGCGTGACCTGCTCGATAGTCTCGACCGCGGTCCCTGCCGCATCGATGTGCAACTGGAAACGCCCGCCGGCGCCATTGCCTTGCGTGAATGGGCCAGCGGCGCCTTGCGCGTGTTGCTCAAGTCCGCCGACGGCGCACGCTTGCTGGCCGATCCCTGGCAGGCCTGCGAGGACGCGGCATGAGCAGCCTGTTCGCTTTCCCGGGCCAGGGCGCTCAGCAGGCAGGCATGCTGCATCGCCTGCCCGAAGGCGCCGAGTGCTTGCTCGAGGCCGCCAGCGACGCCCTCGGTGAGCAGGTACTGAGCCTGGACAACCAGCAGGCCTTGCAGTCCACCCGTGCCGTGCAACTGTGCCTGTTGCTCGCCGGGGTCGCCTGGGCGCGCTGGCTAATGCAGCGCAGCCCGGCGCCGGACTATGTGGCCGGTTTGTCCATCGGTGCCTACCCGGCAGCGGTGGTGGCAGAAGCCCTGGACTTCGACGACGCCGTGCGCCTGGTGGCACTGCGCGGTGAACTGATGCAACGAGCCTACCCGCAAGGCTACGGCATGACGGCCCTGAGCGGGCTGGACCTGGCCAGTGTCGAACGCTTGCTGGACGAGGTCGGCGGCGAGGTGTTCGTTGCCAACCTCAACAGTGAAAACCAGATCGTCATTGCCGGTGCCGATGCCGCCATGACCGAGGTCGCCGCCCGCGCTCGCAGCCGGGGCCAGGGCGTGGCCCGACGCCTGGCGGTGAGCGTGCCGTCGCACTGCAGGCTGTTGGACGGCCCGGCCAGCGAACTGGCCGCCGCCTTCGCCAGCGTCCCCATGCGGCGTCCACGTATCACCTACCTGAGCGGCAGCAGCGCGCGACCGATCTTCGATCCACAGCGCCTGCGCGACGACCTGGCTGGCAACATGGCCCGGGTGGTCGACTGGCGTGCTACGTTGCGCAACGCCTATGAACGCGGCGTGCGTCTGCACCTGGAAATGCCGCCGGGCAGCGTGCTCAGCGGCCTGGCCCGTTCGGTGTTCGACCAGGGCCGGGTGTTGCCTGTCGAGTCGACCCGGGCCGATACCCTCGATGCGCTGTTGCGCCAGGAGGTGGCTCACAATCGATGACGGCACGGCAATGCGAAGAACAACAACAAGCAACTTCGACATAAAGCTGAGGACAACAACAATGATCATCTATGGCGTGGCCCTGTTGGCGGTGTGCACTCTGGCCGGCGTTATCGTCGGCGACTTCCTGGGCGTCCTGCTGGGCGTCAAATCCAATGTGGGCGGTGTCGGCATCGCCATGATCCTGCTGATCTGCGCGCGGCTGTACATGCACCGCAACGGCGGCATGAGCAAGGAATGCGAGTTCGGTGTCGGTTTCTGGGGCGCCATGTACATCCCTGTGGTGGTGGCCATGGCCGCCCAGCAGAACGTCGTCACTGCCCTGCATGGCGGCCCGGTGGCCTTGCTGGCGGCGATTGGTGCGGTACTGGTATGTGGGCTGACCATCGCTTTGATCAGCCGCAGCCACCGCGGTGAGCCTTTGCCGCCGCTCGATGTGCCAGCGGCTCCACCTGCGCAGGTAGCACCTGCGGGAGGTCGCTGATATGTGGGCACTCATTGACAATGCCTTGGAGCATAACGGCTTGATCACTGCGTTCGCGGTGGTGGGTGGGATCATGTGGTTGTCGGTATTGCTGTCCAAGTACCTGACGTTCGGCCGCGTCCATGGCTCGGCCATCGCCATCGTCATCGGGCTGGTGCTGGCGTGGGTCGGCGGCACCATCACCGGGGGGCAGAAAGGGCTGGCCGACATGGCGCTGTTCTCTGGCATCGGCCTGATGGGCGGGGCCATGCTGCGCGATTTCGCGATCGTCGCCACCGCCTTCGAGGTGCAGGCCACCGAGGCACGCAAGGCCGGGATGATTGGTGCGGTGTCGTTGCTGTTGGGCACCGTGCTGCCATTCATCGTCGGTGCCGGAGTGGCGTATGCGTTCGGCTACCGCGATGCGGTGAGCATGACCACCATCGGCGCCGGAGCGGTGACCTACATCGTCGGCCCGGTGACCGGCGCGGCGTTGGGCGCAAGCTCGGACGTGATGGCCCTGTCGATTGCCACGGGGTTGATCAAGGCGATTCTGGTGATGGTGTTCACCCCGGTTTCGGCGCGCCTGCTGGCGTTGGACAACCCGCGTTCGGCGATGGTGTTCGGTGGCTTGGCCGGGACCGTGTCGGGGGTGACTGCAGGTCTCGCGGCTACCGATCGCCGGCTGGTGCCCTATGGTGCACTGACCGCGACCTTCCATACCGGCTTGGGTTGCCTGATGGGGCCTTCGATCCTGTACTTCTGTGTCAGAGGGTTGGTGGGTTAATAGCGGCTTGATCGCGGCGGTACGCCGCCGCGAATGCTGCCAATCAGCTTTCCCGGCTGTACATCCTGCATTCGGCCAACAATGCCAGCAGGTTCGGCTCCCGTTCGCGGGCCTTCAGGAACACCACGCCGATATGCTGCTGCAGCCGATAGCGCGGCTGCAGCGGGATCAACTTCACGCGATTCTCGTACACCGCCGCGATCCTTCCCGGTAGCAGCGCGAAACCTACCCCCGAACTGACCATGCTGAGCAACGTGAAGATATCGTTGACCTGCATCGCCACCTTCGGCTCGAAACCCGCCTGCTGGAACACCCGCGCCCCATCGCGATGGGTGGCGAAGCCCTGGGTCAGGGTGATGAAGGTCGAGTCGGCGAAGTCGGCGAGGTCCACTTCGGCCTGCTCGGCAAACGGCGAGTCGGTGGGTACGGCAAGGAAGATGTCATCGGAGAATAGCGGCAACTGGGCACAGGCTGGGTCGTTGATGCTGTCGTCCAGCGACACCAGGATCGCCTCCAGCTCGTGGTTCTTCAGGCGCTCCAGCAAGTCGACGTTCGAGCCCAGGTTGAGGTCGATATTCAGTTCGCTGCGGCGCAGTTTCAGGCCCATCACCAGTTTCGGCACGGTCCTGACGGTGAGCGAGTACAGCGCGCCGAGGCGAAAGCGCTCGGCATAGAAGCCTGCAGCTTCGCGCGTCTGGCGCACCATCTGTTCGGCATCCTGGATCAACTGGCGGGCCTTCTTTTCCAGCACGTAGGCGCTTTCCAGCGGAATCAACTGACGACCTTCGTGTTTGAACAGCGGGCAGCGCAGCGCGCTTTCCAGCGAATGGATGGCGCGGTGCACGCTGACCGCGCTGGTCGACAACTGCGCGGCGGCCCGGCCAAGGTTGCCGCTGCGCATGAAGGCGAGAAAGGTCTCCAGCTTTTTCAGGGTCAGTTCTTCGTCGATCAGCATGCACACGGGCTCGAATGGCGGTGGCGCCGATCATGCCACAGATGACGCGCGCCGGCCGCTCAACCGTCGGACTGCTCCTCGGGCGGAACCTGACCCTCAGGCCAATCCGGCGCTTCCTGCTCGGGGTCGGGCTTTGGCACCGGTTCACCGGGATTGTGCGGTATATCGTCGACGTACGGATCGGGATGGTTGGGATCGGACATGACAGGCCTCCTGTGCAGTGATGTCATGAGGGGTAGGCCACGGACATGCCAGGACTGTTCAGTTGAATTCATCGAACGGTCGTGGAACGCTGCGCCCCATGCTGCACTCCATTGCAGCAATGGCGAATGGCGAACGATGGAGACCCTGCCTTGCTCATCAGCCTGCTCAGCTTCTTCGGTACCCTGACCGCGATGGAAGGCATTGCCTACCTGGCGCACAAGTACATCATGCATGGCTTCGGCTGGGGCTGGCACCGCTCCCATCATCAGCCGCGCCAGGGCTGGTTCGAGAAGAACGACCTGTATGCCGTGGTGTTCGCGGTGCTGGCGATCGTGCTGATCGCCCTGGGCAATGCCGGCCTGTACCCGCTGCAATGGGTCGGTGCCGCCATGACCGCCTATGGCGCGCTGTACTTCGTTGCCCACGACGGCCTGGTACATCGCCGCTGGCCGCTCAAGGTAGTGCCTCGGCGCGGCTATTTGAAACGCTTGTACCAAGCCCACCTGATGCACCACGCGGTACAGGGCCGTTCAGGCTGCGTGTCGTTCGGGTTTCTCTACGCGCCGCCTATCGAACGCTTGCGTCGACAGTTGCGGGCGCGTCATGGTGGGCCTCTGCGCCAAGCGGACGCTGCCACAACTGGTGGTCACGCGCCGGGTAACGATGCAGCCGACGCGTCAGTGAACGCCACAGACCGCTGAGGATCGCGCCGAGCTTTTCCCAGCGCGAGGTCGATAGCCGCCCATCCCAGGCAGCTACACCTGCTGCCTGGACCTTCACACCAATGCGTCGGTACACCACAGCGGCGCTCGCCACCGCCCAGGCCGAGCGCCAGGGCAGGGCGGCCAGGCCGGCCTGGGCGCTCTGGTAGTACGGCTCGGCCTGTTCCACCAGGCGTTGCGCCATGCGCGCAACAGCCAGCCGATGGCGCGGGTCGGCCAGGGCCGAGGCGGGTACGGCGAACTCCACCAGCCAGGCCTGGGGCAGGTAACAGCGCCCGACACGGGCGTCCTCGACGATATCGCGGGCGATATTGGTCAGTTGCATCGCCAGGCCCAGGTCGCAGGCACGGTCCAGCACCGCCGGGTCGCGGACCCCCATCACCCGCGCCATCATCAGCCCGACCACGCCGGCAACGTGATAGCAGTAGCCGAGTACGTCCGCCAGGGCCGGGTAGCGGTGCCCGGATACATCCTGGGCGAAGCCCTCCAACAAGTCGAAGGCTTCCTCCTGGGGGATGCCGTGACGGCGGGCGACCTCTCCCAGTGCGGCGAAGGCGGGGTCTTCGGGCGGGAGCCCGGCATAGCTCTCGCGGGTTTGTCGCTGCAACTCGGCCAGGCGCCGCCGGGCTTGTTCGGGGGGCAGCGGCAGGGCGTCATGGCCGGCTTGCTGGCCATCGATCACGTCATCGCAATGGCGGCACCAGGCATACAGCAACATGGCACTGCGGCGCGTGGCCGGGTCGAACAGCCGGGCAGCCGCGGCGAAGCTCTTCGAGCCTACCGCGATGCTGTGCTCGGCGTGCTGCAACAGAGGGTCGTTCATCCTTGCAAATCCTCCAGCATCAGTCCGGCGGTGGCCTTGGCCGAGGCGATCACCCCTGGCACGCCCGCGCCTGGGTGGGTGCCGGCACCGACCAGGTACAGGTTGTGCAACTGCGCGTCGCGATTGTGCGGGCGAAACCAGGCGCTCTGGGTCAGTACGGGCTCCAACGAGAAGGCCGAGCCCAGGTGGGCGTTGAGCTCATCACGAAAGTCCAGCGGGGTGAAGGTGCGACAGGTCACCAGGTCTTCACGCAGACCGGGTATGTGCTGACGCTCGAGGTAGTCGAGGATGCGGTCGCGGTAGCGTGGCCCCTCGTTTTCCCAGTCGATCGGTGCGTTGCCCAGGTGCGGCACCGGGGCCAGCACGTAGTGGCTGGAGCAGCCCGGCGGCGCCAGGCTCGGATCGGTGGCGCAGGGCGCATGCAGGTACAGCGAAAAATCCTCCGGCAAGGCCGGCCCGTTGAAGATCTCCTGGACCAGCGCCTGGTAGCGCGGGCCGAAGCAAACGGTGTGGTGGCGCAACTGCGGTTGGGCCCGCTTGAGCCCGAAATGCACCACGAACAGCGAGTTGCTGAAGCGTTTGCCCATCAGCCGGCGCCCCTCCTGGGCGCCGCGCCGATGCTGGCCGAGCAACTGGGCATAGGTGTGCACCACATCGGCGTTGGAGGCCACGGCGTCGGCGGTCCATCGGCGGCCATCGCGGCTGCGCGCGCCGGTCAGGCGTTGGCCCTGGGTCTCGAAGGCGGTCACCTCGGCGTTGAGTTCCAGGGTGCCGCCCAGGTCGCGGAACAGCCGGGCGAGGCCGTTGACTAGCGCTCCAGTGCCGCCTTTGGCGAACCATACACCCCACTGGCGCTCCAGGGCGTGGATCAAGGTGTAGATGGACGAGGTGGCGAAGGGGTTGCCGCCCACCAGCAAGGCATGGAACGACAGCGCCTGGCGCAACCGGTCGTGGCGCACGAAGCGCGCGACCATGGCATACACACTGCGCCAGGCCTGAAGTCGAGCCAGTTGCGGGCCAGCCTGGAGCATGTCGCGAAACGACAGGAAGGGCACCGCGCCAAGTTTCACATAGCCTTCCTCGAGCACTGCCCGGGAGTAGGCCAGGAAGCGCCGGTAGCCTTCCACGTCGGCGGGTTCCAGGGCGTGGATCTGCCGTTCCAGCTCGGCCTGGTCGTTGCTGTAGTCGAAGCTTGCGCCGTCTTCCCAGCACAAACGGTAGAACGGGCTGACCGGCAGCAGTTCGACATACTCGCTCATGGGTTTGCCAGCCAGTGCGAACAACGCCTCGATGGCCGTTGGATCGGTGATGACCGTGGGCCCGGCATCGAACGTGAAACCCTGGTCGCGATAGACGTATGCGCGCCCACCCGGTTGATCGCGGCGCTCCAGCAGCGTGGTGCGGATGCCGCTGGCTTGCAGGCGGATGGCCAGGGCCAGGCCGCCGAGCCCGGCGCCCACCACCAGGGCGGATTTTCCTTGCATCATGCAGGCTCCTTGAATGAGCGGGGAGAATGGCGCAACGCCGCGCGCAGCGCCTGGCCAACAGGTACCGGAGGCTTGCCGGTGAGGATGCGCAGGCGATCACCCCAGTGGCTTCGCCCGGCATAGAAGCGCGAAATCAATGGCTCGGGCAGGCGATGGAAACGCTGCATCACCTGCCAGCGCTGGTGGGGCTTGCCGGCGAGGAACAGCATGCGGTTGAGCAGGCGGTAAAAACCTTGGGTTTGCCAGCGTTGCTGCAGGTAGCGGCCCAGGTCGACCGTCAGCGTGTGGGCATCGAGCAACGGCTGCGTCGCCAGCCAGTCGGCCAGGCGTACGGCCTCTGGCAGCGAATAGCCGGTGGTGCAATGGCAAAGCCCAGCGCGCAGGCCCGAGACGGGCTGGCCGGCTTGTTCTGCCCACCAGGCGGGAAAGTCGTCAGCCAGGGTAATTGGCAATACCCCGTGCTCCTCGCGCAGGCAGCCCGCCACGTGCCAGCCGTGCTGACGCGCATAGTCGGCGATATGCTCGCGCAGCTGTGCGTGGTCCGGTGCTTGTCGGTCGACGTAGTGGGTGTCCTCGATCAGCAGGGTGTCGGGGCTGAACGGCAGCACGTAGACGAATCGGTAGCCTTCGCCCTGTTGGACCCGGGCGTCCATGATGATCGGCGCCTGCAGGCCGTGGGGCGCTGTCAGGCGCAGCAGTTGGCCAAGGAATGCCTGTTGGCCCAGCACGCGGTGCGGGCTGGCTTGCGGGCCACGACCATCGATCACCAGGCGGGCCTGCAATCGCTCACCGCAGGCCAGCGTCACGCTGTCGGCCGACACCTGCGCCACCTGGCAGTCGGTGCGCAGCGCAGGCCCCAGGGCCTGCTCGAGGCAGGTGGCGAAGCGGTCACTGGTGAGGCTGGCGTACCCGCAGGCAAAGCGCCGCGAAAACGCCGGGAAGTGCACATGGTAGGCCGGCCAGCGCTTGACCACGAAAGGCGCCAGCCAGTGATGCTGGGCCGGGGTGAGGTCGGCTTCATGAAACGACCAGGTATGGTTGCCACCGGCCTGCTGGGCCTGCTCCAGGCAGAGAATGTGCAGGTCCGGGCGAAGCTGGCGCAGGCGCCAGGCGATCAGGCCGTTGGCAAGGCCTGCACCGACGAGGATCAGGTCATGGGCCATGCTGCGTCCTGTGCGGGTACCGGGCGCCCAGCGTGCACGGCTGTCTCGATGATCGAGGCGGCCTTGCGCACGCTGTCGTCCAGACCCTGCAATGCCGGCTCCAACCTGGCGAGGCCGGGCATCGGCTCTGCGAGCAGACGTGCCAGCGCCCCGGCGATGCGGCTGACGCTGGCATGGCGAGACAGGGCCAGGCCCAGTTGGTGGTACGCCACCCGTGCAGCGACGCCGGGCTGGTCGAAGGCGATCGGCAGCACCAGCAGGGGCGTTTTTGCGGCCAGCGCGTCCATCACGGTGTTCAGCCCCCCATGGCAGATCACCGCGTCGGCTCGCTGCACCGCCCACTGCTGGGGCGCAAAATCGGTGACCACGCTGGCACCCAGTTGCAGCAGGCGCGCTTGCTGGGGCAGGTCCAAGCCGCCACAGTGGGCGACCAACAGCTGTACATCGAGTAGCCGACAGGCCTTGGCAATGCGTACGAAGAGGCTGAAACGATGGCCTTGCAAAGTGCCGAGGCTGGCGAACACCAACGGCTTGCGCACGTCCAGCGGCCAGTGCCCTTCGGCCTGCTCAGGTGGCTTGCGCAGTGGGCCGAGGGCATGAAAATGCCCTGGAAGTGCCTGGCGCGGGAAGTCGAACGCAGCCAGGGTCTGGCTGATCTGCGCCAGCGACGACAGACAGTCCTGCGGCCCGGTGCGCCGAGGCAGACCATGACGCCGACACGCGTCGTCGATGACCTCGGCCATCGGCCGCATGAACCAGTCATGCACCCGTGTGCTGGCCTCGAACAACCGCTGGCTGCGCGGGTCACGGCCATAGCCAAAGGGCATGACCGGCAACGGCAGCCCGGCTTCGCGGTTGATGGGCAAGGCGCAAGCCAGCGACACGCAGGGTAGCCCGAGCGCCTCGGCCGCCAGGGCACCGGCCGGCTCCATCTGGTCGCAGAGCACGGCATCCACCTGGTGCGCGGTCAGCGCACCGGGTAGCTCGCGGCAGAGCATGCGGCTGGTGCCCGCCAGTTGTCGGATCATGCGGCGCATATGCCAGGGGCCAGAAGGGTTGGCAGCCAGGCGCAGGGCATGGTCGAGGCTCCCGGCAGGGTGATCGGCGTGGCCAATGGCATGAAAACCGATGCGCCGGTCGCGCAGCCAGCGCTGGGCGTCGGGTTGGTGCAGGAAGCTGACCCGATGACCGCGCTCGATCAATTCGCCGGCCAGCGTCTGCATCACTTCGAAGTGGCTGGGGTAGGGCGGTGCGACCAGTGCATAGTGGCTCATGCCGGTTGCAACCCCGGCCCAAGCAGCGGTGCCCGGCGCAATTGCGCCAGGTTGCGCGAGCCGGTACAGAAACAGGCGATGCGCAGCTGCTGCAGGAGAATCTCGAAGTGTTCGATGACGGCCTCGGTCGACGTGGTGGCTGCGGCCAATACCCCCGCCGCCTGGCCGACCAGATCGGCACCGAGGCGGATCGCCTTGGCCGCGTCGATGCCGTTGCCGATACCGCCGGAGGCAATCAGGCCGACTTCGGGCAAGGCCCGGCGCACCGCCAGCAGGCATTGCGCGCTGGGGATGCCCCAGTCGCTGAAGGCCATGGCTACCGCGCGTTGGGCGACGCTGTCTGCGCGCTGCGCCTCGACTGCGGCCCAACTGGTACCGCCAGCGCCGGCCACGTCGATCATCTGCACCCCGGCATCGACCAGGCGGCGGGCGACGCTGGGCGAGAGGCCGGCACCGACTTCTTTGGCAATCACCGGTACGCCAATGCAGTCGACCACGGCTTCGATCCGCGCCAATACGCCCCACCAGTCACGGTCGCCTTCGGGCTGCACCGCTTCCTGCAAAGGGTTCAGATGGATGATCAGGGCGTTGGCCTGCAACGTATCGACCGCCCGCCGTGCCAGGTCCAGGCCATCGGCTTCGCGCAACTGCGCCGCGCCCAGGTTGGCCAACAACGGAATATCCGGTGCAAGGCGTCGCAGTTCGTCGGTCAGCCCCTGGGCCGGCCCGCCGCGCAGGCTGACCCGCTGCGAGCCGACGCCCATGGCGATGCCCAGGGCCTGAGCTGCTTCGGCCAGGTGACGGTTGATGTGCTCGGCGCGCTGCGCACCGCCGGTCATGGAGCTGATCAGTAGCGGAGCGCGCAAGTCGATGCCCAGCAGCGAAGTGCCCAGATCGACCTCGTCCAGTGCCATTTCCGGAAGGGCGCAATGCTCGAAGCGGATTGCCGACCACCCTGGATCGACCCCGGAAGATGACTTGCCAGGGGTCAGCACGATGTTCAGGTGGTCGTCCTTGCGTTGACTCAGCAGGCTTTTCTTCATGCCGGCTCCATTGCCAGGGGAATCATCCAGAGGTGGGCAGGGTCTGTGCAAAAGACAGGCGTTGTACAACGCAGCCCACTTTGTATAGCTAAGCTCAAAACGACACAGCATGTGAGGCAACGGCGCCCGCCAGTCGTTCCTTCGATTTTGCGGCCCGGGTGCCGCACAACCTACGAGGCAAGGATGACCACCATCGCCCAATCGACTGCGCTCACTGACCCGCACGATGCGCTCGTGCGCTTGCATCACGCCATCGAAACCCGCCTGGAGGCGTTGCTGCCGGTGGCCGGCGGCGAGCGCGACCTGGTAGCCGCAGCGATGCGTGACTGCACCCTGGCTCCTGGCAAGCGGCTGCGGCCGTTGCTGCTTGTACTCGCCGCAGAAGGGCTGGGAGCCTGCCCCAAGGCGGCTCTGGATGTCGGCTGCGCCGTGGAAATGGTGCATGCCGCCTCGCTGGTACTCGACGACCTGCCGTGCATGGACGACGCCACCCTGCGCCGCGGGCGCGCCGCCTTGCACCTGGCGTTTGGCGAGGATGTCGCGCTGCTGGCGGCTATCGCCCTGTTGTCCCGGGCGTTCGGCCTGGTCGCCAGTGTCGAGGGCGTGGCACCGCTGGTGCGAGCCGATCTGGTGGCGACCCTGGCCGAGGCGATCGGTAGCCAGGGCTTGGTCAAGGGTCAGTTGCAGGACCTGCGCGACGGCGCCTTGCCGCGCAGCGCCGAGCAGATCGCCGAGACCAACCAACTGAAGACCGGGGCATTGTTCGGCGCGATTCTGGCCATGGCGGGGCGCTTGGCCGAAGCGCAGCCTTCGGTGCAAGCGCCGTTGCAGCGGTTTGCCGTCGAGCTGGGCCAAGCCTTCCAGCTGCATGACGATTTGCGCGATGGCGACCCAGGCAACGGCAAGGACCCTGGCCAGGATCATGGCAAGTCGACGATGCTGGCGCTGTGTGGCGAGGCATTGGTGCGCGAACGCTTGCGCACCCATGTGGCGTGTGCAGAGCGGTGCCTGTGGGAGGCATCGCTGGGTGAGCAGCCAATCATGCTGCTGGTGCGCAAGGTGCTCGACTAAGTGGATCAGACCCTGTAGGAGCCTGCACCGCGGTGTCTTCTTCGCGGGGCAAGCCCGCTCCTACAGGACTCCACCGTCGCCCAACCAGCGCCGTAGCTGTAGGAGCGGGCTTGCCCGCGAACACGGGCGCAGCCCGTGCCAGGCTCCGAGGTAGGCTCTTCGCGGGCAAGCCCGCTCTTACAGGCCGATCAATGCGGCGCGCGGGGAATGGTCTTGAGCAGGTCTTCCGGGCTGATGTGGCCTACCACCTGCGCCACCGCGCTGCCTGGAGTCGGCAGGTCGATGATGTGGCTCTTCATCTTGCCGATCACATGCATCTCGCAGGGCTTGCAGTCGAATTTCAAGGTCAATACCTCGTCACCCTGGATCAACTGCATCGGCGCCACCTTGGTGCGCACACCCGTAACCCCCTTGGCCTGCTTGGGGCACAGGTTGAAAGAGAAGCGCAGGCAGTGCTTGGTGATCATCACCGGCACCTCGCCGTGTTCCTCGTGGGCCTCGTAGGCCGCGTCGATCAACTGCACGCCATGGCGATGGTAGAAGTCGCGGGCCTTCTGGTTGTACACGTTGGCCAGGAACGACAGGTGCGACTCCGGGTACACCGGCGGTGGCGTGGTCTCGGCCTTGCGCCCGCCGCGCGGGTGCGCCTTGACCCGCGCCTCGGTCAGGGCCTCGATGGCTTCACGGCGCAGGGCCTTGAGCTGCGAGTTGGGGATGAAGAACGCCTGCGGTGCATCCAGCTCGATGGCGCTGGCATGGTATTGGGTAGTGCCCAGTTGGCCGAGCAGGTCGCGCAGTTGATCCAGTGCCTGCTGGGGTTTGTTGGCCACGCCGAACGGGCCATCCAGGGCCACCTGCACGCTGACGCCTTCCTCGCTGATGGCGGTCAGTGCCAAGCGTTGCTCGCGCAGCACGGCCTGCCATTGCACGCCGACCCGGCGTTCGGCCGAGGTACGCTGCAGGGCCTGTTGCCAGTTGTGGTCGAGGTTACGCGATAGCGGGTGATTCGGGCGCAGCTTGTGCAGCCCTTCGGGCATCTCGTTGGGCTCGACGCGATAGCGGTAGCGCTTCTGGCCGTCTTCGTCGAATTCACCACGAGGCTCGGCGATGTTGGCACGGAACCCGACCACTTCGCGCTTGACCAGCACGTTGAGGCCGTCGCCATTGGTCAGCGGCACTTCGGTGACCACCAGCATGTCGCGCTTGCCGACCTTTTCCACCACGCCCACGGGCAGGCCGGTAAAGGTCGGGGAGTCGAACGCGCCGATGTCGACCTTGCGTTCACTGACGAAATAGTCGGTGCTGCCGCGGTGGAAGGTCTTGTCCGGGTCGGGCACGAAGAAGTGTTCGGTACGGCCGCTGGAGGCTCGGGCCAGTTCCGGGCGGCCTTCGAGGATGGCGTCGAGCTGCTGGCGGTAGTGGGCGGTGATGTTCTTCACATAGCCCATGTCCTTGTAGCGACCCTCGATCTTGAACGAGCGCACGCCGGCATCCACCAAGTCAGCCAGGTTGGCGGTCTGGTTGTTGTCCTTCATCGACAGCAGGTGTTTCTCGAAGGCGACCACACGGCCCTGGTCGTCCTTGAGGGTGTATGGCAGGCGGCAGGCCTGGGAACAGTCGCCACGGTTGGCGCTGCGGCCGGTCTGGGCATGGGAGATGTTGCACTGGCCGGAGAAGGCCACACACAACGCGCCATGGATGAAGAACTCGATGGCGGCGTCGGTCTCGGCGGCGATGGTGCGAATCTGCTGCAGGTTCAGCTCACGAGCCAGCACCAGCTGGGAGAAACCGGCCTGGTCGAGGAATTTTGCCCGCTCCAGGGTGCGAATGTCGGTCTGGGTACTGGCATGCAGCTCGATCGGCGGAATGTCCAGCTCCATCACGCCCAGGTCCTGGACGATCAAGGCGTCGACACCGGCGTCGTACAGCTGATGAATCAGCTTGCGCGCAGGTTCCAGCTCGTTGTCGTGGAGGATGGTGTTGATGGTGGTGAAGATGCGTGCATGGTAGCGACGGGCGAACTCGACCAGCTCGGCGATCTCGCCGACTTCATTGCAGGCGTTGTGGCGCGCGCCGAAGCTCGGGCCGCCGATGTAGATGGCGTCAGCGCCGTGCAGGATCGCCTCGCGAGCGATGGCGACGTCACGGGCAGGGCTGAGCAGTTCCAGGTGATTCTTTGGAAGGGACATATCGTTATGGTTTCGGGCGGTCACGGTTTAGGGCGGCATTGTAGCGGTGAAATGGGTTGGTGGCACCTTTGACTACCAAGAGGTGGGTGGCCTGTGCCGGCCCTTTCACCAAGGATCAAAGGCTGATCCCCTTCAAACACTCCACCAACCGCAATGCCGCCGGCGACAGGCTGCTCTCGCTGCGGGTGATCACCCCCAGCTCCCGTTCCAGGCCAGGCTCGGGCAGATACCTACGTACCAGGCGCCGCTCTCCGTCATCCGCCGACTCCGGCAGTAACGCGATACCCAAGCCATTGCGCACCAGCGCCAATACCGTGGACATGTAGTTGGCTTCCATGGCCACCCGCAAGGTCAACCCACGCGCCTGGAAAACCTGCTCGATCTGCGCCCGCACGCTGCTGTCGCGGCCAGTGAGGATCATCGGTTGCCCGTGCAGGTCGGCAAGGTGCAACTCGCCGCTGGCCAGCGGGTGCCCCGCAGGCACGAACAGGCACAGGCGGTCGTGCAGCAACGGGCTGAAAGACAGCCCATGGCCAAGCTTGGCGCGCACCCCCAGGCCGAAATCGACATCACCCTCGCGTACCCGCTCGGTGATGCGCTCGGCCACCAGATCACGCAGGCGCACTTCGATGCCGGGGTAGTGCTGGCGGAACACTGCCAGGCGTTCGGCCAGGGCGCCGGCACACAGCGAGGGCAGGGCGGCCACGCTGATCACGCCACGGCGCACGGCGGCCAGGTCCTGGCTGGCATTGACGATGTTACCCAGGTCGAGCAGCAGCTTCTCCATCGCCGGCAACGCCTCACGCCCAGCTGCGGTCAGGGCCACATGACGCGGGCTGCGTTCCAGCAACTCTACGCCCAACCAGCCTTCGAGCTGGCGGATCTGCACGGTCAGCGCCGAGGGCGAGAGGTGCAGGTCGTCGGCAGCGCGGGCGAAGTTGCCGCGCTGAGCGACGGTGATGAAGGCACGGATGTGTTGCAGGGCATTCTTCATTTTGTTTTTTCGAACGTGATCGTCGTTAAATTGCAATTTACACGTAAGCCAGCCGTTCCCGATACTCCAGCCAACAACAAAAAACACAAGCTGGAGTCGCCCATGCTCGCCCTATACGGCGTCATTACCATTCTGTCTCTGCTCGTTGCAGTCATGAGCAAACGCATTTCACCGCTGGTAGCGCTGATCGCCTTTCCCGTAATCGCTGCCCTGGTGGCCGGCTTCGGCCTGCAGACCAGTGGATTCATCCTCACCGGCATCAAGAATGTCGCCCCAGTGGTGGGCATGTTCATTTTCGCCATCCTGTTCTTCGGCGTGATGACCGACGCCGGTATGCTCGACCCGATCATCGACCGCATCCTGCGTGCCGTCGGCACTCGGCCCACGCGTATCGTCTGCGGTACCGCGCTGCTGGCCCTACTGGTGCACCTCGACGGTTCGGGCGCGGTTACCTTCCTGGTCACAGTGCCGGCAATGCTGCCGTTGTATACCCGCCTGGGCATCGACCGCCGTGTATTGGCCTGCGTCGCGGCGATGGCCGCCGGGGTCAATTTCCTGCCTTGGACCGGCCCGGTGCTGCGCTCCTCCGCTGCCCTGCACGTGCCGGTGGCGGACTTGTTCCAACCCTTGATCCCGGTGCAAGTGGTGGGCCTGGCGTTCGTCTTCGCCTGCGCCTGGTGGCTGGGCCGGCGTGAGGAAAAACGCCTGGGGCTGATGGCCGGCAGTGATGTCGCCGCGCCGCAGCGGGTACTGAGCGCCGAGGAACAGGCCTTGCGCCGCCCGCGCATGTTCTGGCCGAACCTGTTGCTGACCGTGCTGGTGATGGCCGTGATGATCGCCGGGTGGGTCGATCCGGTGGTGATGTTCATGCTCGGCACCGTGGCGGCGCTGTGCCTGAACTACCCCCGCGTCGACCATCAGCGCGAACGCATCGATGCCCACGCCAAGACCGCGCTGACCATGGCCAGCATCCTCCTGGCTGCAGGTGTGTTCACCGGCATCATGCAGGGCACCGGCATGCTCAAGGCCATGGCCGAGGTAGCTGTGCAGCAGATCCCGCCAGGGCACGGCAAGCTGATCCCGGCGCTGGTGGGCTTCGTGTCGATGCCCTTGAGCCTGCTGTTCGACCCCGATTCGTTCTACTTCGGGGTGATGCCGGTGATCGCCGAAGTCGGCCGCTCGCTCGGCGTGGACCCGGTACAGGTGGCCCAGGCTTCGCTGTTGGGCGTGCACACCACCGGCTTCCCGGTCAGCCCGCTGACCCCTGCGACCTTCCTGCTGGTTGGCCTGTGCAAGCTGGAGCTGGCCGACCACCAACGTTTCACCCTGCCATTACTGTTTGCCGCGTCGGTGCTGATGACCCTGACCGCGCTGGCACTGGGAGTATTCTGAAGATGAACACCCTGCGCATCGGCGCCGGCGCCGGTTACTCCGGCGACCGTGTGGAGCCTGCCGTCGAACTGGCCCGTGACGGCCAACTGGATTATCTGATTTTCGAATGCCTGGCCGAGCGGACCATCGCCTTGGCGCAGCAGGCGCGCCTGGCCGACCCCGAGGCCGGATTCGACCCCTTGCTGGCCACGCGCATGCGTGCAGTGCTGCCCTTCGTTCGCCAGGGTGGCCGGCGGCTGCGCATCATCAGCAACATGGGCGCCGCCAACCCTCGCGGTGCCGCGCGCCAGGTGCTGGCCATCGCCGCCGAGCTCGGCCTAGGTGGGCTCAAAGTGGCGGCGGTGGAGGGCGACGATGTGCTCGCCGTACTGCGCGAGCACCCACACTGGCAACTGGACAATGGCCTGAGCGTGGCGGCCCTGGGCGAACGCATGGTTTCGGCCAATGCCTACCTTGGGGTCGAAGGCATTCTCCAGGCGCTGGCCCAGGATGCCGATGTGGTGATCACCGGGCGCGTCGCCGACCCTTCGTTATTCCTCGCGCCACAGCTGCATGCCTTCGGCTGGGCGGCGGACGATTGGCTGCGCCGTGGCCGTGGCACGCTCACCGGGCATTTGCTCGAATGCGCAGGGCAAGTCAGCGGCGGCTATTTCGCCGACCCCGGCGTGAAGGATGTGCCAGATCTCGCACGGCTGGGCTTTCCGCTCGCCGAGATCGATGCCGATGGCCAGGCACGTATCACCAAGGTCGCCGGCAGTGGCGGGCGCATCGATGTGGCGACCTGCACCGAGCAGTTGCTGTACGAGGTGCACGACCCGCGCTGCTACCTGACGCCCGATGTGGTGGCGGACTTTTCCGGCGTGCACTTTGCCTTGCAGGGCGCGGACTCGGTAGCGGTCAGCGGCGCCACCGGGACTCAGCGCCCCGAGCAACTGAAAGTGACCGTTGGCTACCGCGACGGCTGGATCGGCGAAGGGCAGATTTCCTATGGCGGCCCCAATGCGCTGGCCCGGGCGCGCCTGGCCGGGCAGATCGTCGAGCAACGGCTGGCCTTGACCGGCGTGCCGGTCGAGGAGCTGCGTTGTGAACTGATGGGCGTCGATTCGCTGCACGGCAGTGATTTCTGCCAGCCTGGCGAGCCTTGGGAGGTGCGTTTGCGTGTGGCCGGTCGCTGCGCCACGCGGGCGGCAGCCCAGGCCTTGGCCAACGAAGTGGAGACCTTGTACACCAACGGCCCGGCCGGTGGCGGTGGCGCCACCCGCCAGGTACGCGAAGTGCTGGCGGTAGCGAGCCTGTACCTGCCGCGTGAGTTCGCCATTGCCCAAGTCCATCTGGAGGTCTGCCCATGACCGTTGCCTTGCATGAAATTGCCCACACCCGAACCGGGGACAAGGGTGATACCTCGAATATTTCCTTGGTTGCCTATCGCACGGAGGACTATGCCGTGCTGTTGCGTGAGGTCACGGCGGAGAAGGTCGAGGCCTGGTTCGCCCATTTGCGCGATGCCGATGCAGGGCCGGTACGGCGCTACGAGATGCCGCAGTTGCAGGCGCTGAACTTCGTGTTGCCGGGGCTGCTGCGCGGTGGCGTGACGCGGTCGCTGGCCCTGGATGCACATGGCAAGTGCCTGGGGGCGGCTGTGTTGCGGATGCAGGTGCAGCGCTAGGCGGGGGATTGTCAGGGCCGCTGCGCGGCCCTATCGCGACACAAGGCCGCTCCCACAAGGTCTCAGGAACAGCGCAAAACCTGTTGTGGGAGCGGCCTTGTGTCGCGATAGGGGCGCAAAGCGCCCCCACTGTCAGAACTGGTATTCCAGCCCAGCCCCCGCATACCAGGACCGCCCCGGCGCGGCCTCGTAATAGCGCCCATTGCTGTCCCCGACGATCACCGAGCCGACGTACTGGCGATCCAGCAGGTTGTCCAGCCGCACCAACTGGTGGAAGGTCCACGGCCCGTAGTGCTGCTCGAAGCGGGTACGCCAGTTGAACACGGCATAGCTGGGCGCGACATGCTGGTCATTGGTGTCCTCGACATAGACTTTGCTCCGGTACTGCCCCTCCAGCCCCATGCTGACGCCGTCGCGCGGCTTCCACACCAACTCGCCGAACAAGCTGCTCTGCGGCACGCCTGGCAGGTGGTTGCCCTTGTCGATGGTCGTCGTGCCCTGGTTGAAGTCTTCGTCATAGGTGGCATCGAGCACGGTATAGGCGAGGTTGGCCTGCCACTGTGCGTTCAACTCACGCTGTACGCTCAGTTCGAAACCGCGGCGCAGCGTCTTGCCGGCGTTGCGATAGCTGGTGCGCCCACCTTCCGAGGCAACGACGACGATCTCGTCCTTGGTGCGGATCTCGAAGATCGCGGCGTTGATCCGGGTGCGTTCATCCGGGCGCGCCTTCAGGCCCAGCTCGTACTGGGTGCTGGTGGCTGGATCCAGGCCGAAGTTGAAGCCCTCCACCGCGCCCGGGGCATAGGCCATCTCGGCCTGGGTCGGGGTCTCGAAAGCCTTGCCGGCACTGACGTAGCCGTGCAGGTCCGGCGTGAAGGCGTACATCACCGACAAGGTCGGCGTGGTGCGCTGGTATTTCTTCGAACCACTGGAGTCGCCGTTGGCCAGGTAGTGGTCGTCGACCTCCATCTTCATGGTGCTATGACGCAGGCCCGCGTCCACCGTCCAGCGGTCCAGCTCCCAGTGGGCCTGGATATAAGGGTCGAGGCTGGTGGCGGTGTCCTTTTCCTTGCGTCGCAACTCGCCCTTGACGCCCAGAGTGTCGCCGCTGAAGTTCTGGTAGCCGCGACGGTCGTCGGTGCTGCGGTCGTAGTCGGCGCCGACGGTCACGGTGAGGTTGCCGGGCGCGGCGGTGATGGGCTGGATCCAGCGCAACGTGCCGCCGTGGAATTCACGGTCGAAGTCGACCACGCCACCGCCACGTTCGTTGGCGGGATTGGGCGAACCGGAGGCGGTAAACCTCGGAATCGATAGATACTGAATTACGCTGCGCTTGCCGCCATAAAGGTTGAACTGGAGAGTTGCATCACCAAACGCGCGCTCGTAGTTCATGCCCAACTGCTGGTGATGAATGCTCTTGCGTGTGTTGTACTCCTCGGCTCGCTCGGACACCGACCTCGGGTCATGCTTGTACGCCTCCCACGTTTGCCCAAGCGGATCCTCAGTGCCGTTCTGTTCCAGCGTACTGAGGATCAGCGCCAGGCGGCTGTCCTCGTCGGGCCGCACGTGCACCTTGGCGAAGGTCTGGTCGCGGCGGGCGGAGCTATGGTCGCGGTAGCCATCGGTGTCCATCCGCGAGGCGTCTACCAGGAAGCCGGCCTTATCGTCGCCGCCCTCGCTGTAGACGTGGTTCTTGTTGAAACCATCGCTGCCGAAGGTGGTTTCGGCCCCCACCTTCGGTGGCCCGGCGCCATCGCGGGAAAACATCTGGATGACGCCGCCGGCATTGCTGCCGTAGATGGCCGAGGCCGGGCCGCGCAAGACTTCGATGCGGTCGGCCACATCCAGGTTCAAGGTGGCGGCCTGGCCTTGACCGTCCGGCGTACTGGCCGGGATCCCATCGCTGAGCAATTTGATGCCGCGCACGCCGAATGCCGAGCGGGCGCCGTAGCCCCGCGAGGATATCTGCAGGTCCTGGGCATAGTTCTGGCGGTTTTGCACCACCAACCCCGGTACCCGGTTGAGCGCTTCCGACAGGTTCACGCCCAACTGGCCATCGGCGATCTGCGCTCGGTCGACCGTGTCGATCGAGTACGGCAGGTCAAAGGTCGGGTTGGGCACATAGGTGCCGGTGATCACCACCGGCTCCAGCAACTGGAAACTGCCGGGAGCCTCGGCCTGTGCCAGGGAGCACAGGCCGAGGCCCGGGAGCAGGGCGGTCAGCGCCTTGCGGCGAAAAAAGGTAGCGGGCATGGGGTAGCGTCCTGCTCGTGCAGCATTCCTGGAATCGGCTCAGGCCTTGGCAGCCATCGCGGTCACTTCCACGCGCATGCCTTCGTACGCCAGCGAAGCCACGCCAACGGCAGCACGTACTGGCCAGGGTTTGCTGAAGAAGCGCTGGTAAACCTCGTTGAACGCGGCGCGGTCGGCCATGTCGGTGAGGTAGATGGTCAGGTGCAGCACGCGGTCCATGCTGCTACCGGCCTTCTCCAGCGCATCCTTGAGGGCCTGCAGGGTGCATTCGCACTGGGTGACGATGTCGCCCAACTCCAGGTTGCCGTCAGCGCGGATCGGCACCTGGGTGGTGACCAGAATGCCGTTGAATTCGGCGACGTCGGACGAAATGGACTCGGCGTCGGAGTCAGGAGTAAAGGTGATGCCTGCGTTTGCCATAGGTCGTTTTGCCTTGCGACGTAAGAAAAGTGCAAGCCTACGCGAGCGCAGCGGGTGGGTCGAGCGCAACGGCCGGGCGAAGGTGCCGCTGGGCCATCGAGCATTGTAATGGCCGGCCCTGGAGGTCAGAATCGCGGCCGATTGTGACGCAAGGGGTTTACGTTGAACGAACAGACATTGTCGATGCGTCTGGAGCGGGTGGCGGCGCATGTGCCGCAGGGCGCGCGCCTGGCCGATATCGGCTCGGACCATGGCTACCTGCCAGTGGCGTTGCGCCTGCGTGGGGTCATCGAGGCAGCAGTGGCGGGTGAAGTGGCGCAGACGCCATTCGCTTCGGCCCAGCGCACGGTGCGAGAGAACGGCCTGCAGGCTTGCATCAGCGTACGCCTGGCCGATGGCCTGGCGGCCATCGAGGCGGGTGATCGGATTACCGCCATCACCTTCTGCGGCATGGGCGGCCAGACCATTCGCGATATCCTCGAGCGTGGCCGACAGTCTCTCAACGGCCGCGAGCGGTTGATCCTGCAGCCCAATGGCGATGAGCGCGAACTGCGTGAATGGCTGGCGGCAAACGGCTACCGCATCGTCAGCGAGGAGCTGCTGCGCGAACACCGTTTCGATTACGAGATCATCGTCGCCGAGCCTGGCGAGGGGGCAGCCTACAGCGAGCAGGAGCTGTATTTCGGCCCAGTCTTGCTACGCCAGCGCAGCCCCGCGTTCTTGAACAAATGGCAACGCATGCTGCGTCAGAAACAACAGACCTTGGCTAATTTCAAACGCGCCCGGGAGGCAGTGCCGGAGCACAAGACCCGCGATTTCGAGCGGCAGGTCAGCTGGATCAGCGAGGTCCTGGCCTGAGTTACAGGCGCGAGCAGTTACCCATTTCCTTGTAGGCTATTTCGTGGGTTTCACCCTGATGGTCGACGTAGACCATGTGCGTGGTGCCCACTTCGCAATCGGCAGCGTTGCTGTCTGGCGTGATGGATACGACCTTGGCGACATCCACCGGCATGCCGTATTGATAGTTGCTGGTCTCCACTGCCTGGCTGGCGGGTTCGGCAGCGAGTGCAGCGAACGAGGAGAGGGTGGCAGACAGGGCAAGGAAAGCGATCGAACGTTTCATGACGGGCTCCTTTTTTTGTGTGTGTCTTATGATGTATTCATTGGTCATCCACAATAAATGGGCTATGCCGTGATAGATTCCTGCCTTTGGCGTAAGAATAAAACGAGGATTCCAGCCTGATGGATATGTTGCACGCCATGCGCACCTTCGCCCGGGTTATCGAGTGCGGCAGCTTCGCCGCTGCTGCCAATGCCCTGGATATCTCTGCGGCGCAGGTTTCCAGGATTGTCGCGGAGCTTGAAAACCAACTTCAGACCCGCTTGCTGCATCGCACCACGCGGCGTTTGCGCATGAGCGAGGCGGGGGAGCGATTTCTCGAGCGGGCGCGGCAGATCATGCTGCTGACCGAAGAAGCCGTGGACGAGGCCCGGGGTGCGCACCTGACGCCGCGCGGGCGCTTGCGTCTGCACTGCCCGCATGGCCTGGGCATGCTGCTGATGCCGCTGGTGGCTGGCTACAACGCCCTGTGCCCCGAGGTGGTGGTGGAGTTGACGCTGTCGCAGCGCAATCCCGATCCGCTGGCCGAAGGGCATGACGTGGTCATCACGGTGGACGAAGCGCTGCCCGACTCGCAGCTGATTGCCGTGCCGCTGGGCAATATCTTCAGTATTCCTTGCGCAGCGCCCAGCTATCTGGAGGCCCATGGCGTGCCGGAGCGTCCGCAAGACTTGCACGAGCACCGCTGCCTGCGCATGGCGTACCCGATGTATGAAGGGGATTGGGTGTTCGCCCAGGGTGTGGACCAGTGCGTGATCGCCCCGCATGACAGCTTCCTGACCAATGTCGCCGACGCCATGCTGGTGGCCAGCGAGTTGGGCATGGGCATAGGTCTGTTGCCGTTCTATACCGCCAGCCAGGCCATCGAGCAGGGCCGCTTGCGCCGTTTGCTGGCGCCGTACCGGCTGCGCGAGAGCATGCTGTATGCGATCTACCCGTCGCGGCATTACCTGGATGCCAAGGTGCGCACCTGGATCGACTACCTCAAGGAACAATTACCAGCGCTGTTCAAGGGCCATGAGCAGGTGGTGGACGACGAGCGTTACTGGCGGTAAGTGACCGGCGCTGTTTGGCACGGGCATGGCCCGTGCCAAACACGTCAATGCCCATAGCGCCCCACCAGGCTCTGCGCCGCCAACGCATGCCCCTGCAACGCTTCGAGCAGCCCCTGGCGATCCAGCCCTTCGGGCAGACTGCCCGGTGCGAGGTCGGTAGCGATCAGGGTCAAGGCATAATGGTGCGGGTTGTCGCCTGCCGGCGGGCAAGGTCCACGGTAGGCGAGGGTGCCACGCGAGTTACGTCCCACCGTCGCGGCCTGCGAGGTCTGCCCCGCAGCCCCTTCGGGTAACCCGTCCGATTGCGGATCGATGTTGTAGGCGATCCAATGAACCACGCCCAGGCCCTTGCCGCCGTCGGGGTCGAACATCACCAGCGCCAGCGAGCGTGTACCTTGCGGCGGATTCTCCCAGCTCAATTGCGGCGTCAGCTCCTGACCGCTGCCGCAAGCCGGATCAGGCCCGACCTGTCGCAGGCCGATCATGCCGCCATCGGTGAACGACGTCGAACTGATCGCCAGGGCGCCAGCGGAGGTGTCCTCGTCGAAGTTCGCTGCCACCGCGCAACAGGGCAGCAGGGCAGCGAGCAGCCAGGGCTTGAGGGTCATGGCGTGTCCTTGCATCAACCGGGTCAATGAGCGCCAGTGTAGACCAGCCCCTGTCAGCGGCTGTCCTGATCCTCGGCGGTGCCGCCCGAGGCACCGGCGCCGGAGCCCGTGGCTTCGCCGGTACTGTTGGAGCCGCCAGCCGCGCCGTCGGCACCATCGTTATTGCTGCCGGTGTCGGCGCTGTCGTTGTCGCCAGTACCGCCCGGGGTATTGACGCTGCTACCTTCACCGGCGGTCTTGCCTGGCGTCGGGTCGCTCGATTGCGTGGCATTGGGTCGGGTATCGGTGCTGCCTTCGCCGGCGGCGAAGCTGGCCGCCGAGGTCAAGCCGAGGGCCAGGGCAAGGCTGAGCGAAAGCGGGCGAATGCGGATCATGGTCAATCTCCTATGGGAATGATCTGTCATTCGTTGGGCCTTGGGTTGATGGCCCAGTGCCGCTTGACCGACGGGCGGTCATGAAAAGGGCCGCGATCGCGGCCCTTTCTTTACGACCGTGTCGGTCAAGGATGCTCGGCACGCGCCGCTGTCTGCGGCGGGATTTCCTCTGCCGGCTCCAAGGGCGGGTGCTCCTGGGCTGCGTGCATCAGGTCCTCGGTCACGCGCAGTTCGGCACCGGTAGGCGAGAAGGTCGCGGTGGCGGCGAACGGTGCCGGGTGTTCGGCTTTCGGACGCTTGCCGCGGCGCCACAGGAAAAAGCCGAACATCGCCCCGTTGATCACGGTGAATGCCCAGAACAGCCCGACCTCGCCGTAGGAGGTCATCACCGGCGAAATGGCCAGCGGTGCCAACGCCGAGCCCAGCGAGTTGATCAGCAACAGGCCTTGGATCATCGGCACCAGCGCGTCGGAGGGCGCCCGGTCGGCGGCGCTGCTGACCGCTACCGGGTACAGCGCGAACACGCCACCGCCTAGCAGGAACAGCATCGCCGGCAACAGCATCGAGTTGGCCGGCAGCAGCACGATGATCACCGACAGCACGGTGCACAACGCCGCCAGTGCGATCAGCACGTCCTGCCGGTCCCTGCGGTCGGACCAGCGGCCCACCGGATACTGCAGGAGCATCGCGCCCAGGATCACCCAGGCCATCATGTTGCCGATCTCGCCCACGTCCATGCCGATGCGCTGCAGGTACAACGGCAGCAGGGCGTAGATACCGGCAATCGCCGCGCCCGAGCCAAAGCAGCCGACCAGCCCGGTTGGTGCGACGCCCAGCAGTTGGCGTGGCTTCAACGGCTCGACCTGCTCCAGCAGTGGCGATACCTGCGGCAGGATCACGATCGGCATTACCGACAGCGCGGCGAGCATGCCGGCGACCATGAACGGCGCAGTCGCGCCCCAGCCGGTGATTTCGCCCAGGGTGGCCTGGGCGATCACGCCGGCACCGTAGAAAGCGATCATGTACAACGCCAGCAGGCGGCCACGGATCTTCGCGTCGCCGGCCAGCAGCAGCCAGCTCTCGATCACCAGGAACACGCCCACCGTGGCCCAGCCGTTGATCAGGCGCAGGGCGATCCACCAGGTGGTGTCGTAGAACAGGCCTTGGGCCAGGATGGTCGCGGCGATCAGCGAGGCGAAACTGCTGTAGGCGCGGATATGGCCGATGCGCAGGATCAAGCGGTCGTTGAACACGGCGCCCAGGGTCAGGCCGATGAAATAGGCCGACGAGACGATACCGATCATGGTCGCCGATTCACCGGCGGCGCCCAGGCGCAGGGTGGTCAGGGACGACATGAAGCCATTGCCCAGGGCGATGATGAACAGCCCGAGCAGGGGTGCCAGCGCCATGGCCAGCAAACGCGGAGACATAGTTACCTCGAATTGGTTAAGACGGGATGAGCGCCTCTTCGAACACGCACGGCGCACCGGGCCATGGAGGGCCGGTGGGCTGCACGGGTGTGCCTGGGCTGGATGCGACCTGGGCAAGACTCAACCGCTAAACCTGTCAGGAAGTAGGTCGGGCGGGGTCGGTTGAGCCTATTGCACATGTGCGGGCATGTGTTCAGGCACGGACTCTGTCGTTGCTGCCGGTTGCCACCGTTCAAGGCGACGGGCGAAAAGGAGGCGCGATTCTAAGCCCTGAAATCGATTTGCCCAAGGGGCTGGCGCCTGCGACGAGACGCCGCACGCCGCAATGTCGCTGTTTCATGGCCGGGGCAGGCAAGTAGATGGCGGCTGCGGCCACATAAGCCTGCCCACGCCGGGCATGCCTGCGGCATAATGTCGCATTTCCATGGAGGGCAAGGTTCATGCTGGCTTCGCTGTCGGCCATTCTGGCACCCGTGTTCATCGTTGCCGGCATAGGCTATCTCTGGGCGCGGAAGGGGTTCGACTACCCGACTGAGTTCGTCGCACGCATGGTCATGACCGTGGGCACGCCTTCGCTGGTGCTCTCGACGCTGAGCCGCACTGCGTTGCAGGCCGATGCCTTTCTCGGCATGGCCGGCGCGTGCAGCCTCTGCCTGGTCGGCATGGCCCTGGTGGGCTGGGGGGTCTGCCGGGTGTCCGGGCAACCGTGGCGGGTATTGTTGCCGGCATTCATGTTTCCCAATACCGGCAACATGGGGCTGCCGATCAGCCTGTACGCCTTCGGCGAGCACGGGCTGGCGCTGGCGGTGGCGTTCTTCCTGACGTTGTCGGTGTTCCAGTTCACCCTGGGGCTGGCCATTTCCGGCACTGCCGCCTCGCTCAAGGCATTTGCGCGCAACCCCATCGTCATCAGCCTGGCTGGGGCGTTGCCGATCATCTTCCTCGACGTCGAGTTGCCGCGCTGGCTGGCCAATACCGTGGATTTGCTTGGCGGCATGAGTATTCCCCTGATGTTGCTGACCCTCGGCGTGTCGCTGGCCAGCCTGCGTCTGCGGCACGTTGGCAGTGGCCTGTTGTTGGGCGGCCTGCGTATCGTGCTGGGCGCGGCGGTAGGTTGGGTGGTTGGCCAGGTGCTGGGCATGGGCGAGTTGGAGCGTGCGGTGTTGATGGTGCAGTCGTCGATGCCGGTAGCGGTGTTCAACTACCTCATGGCGGTGCGCGCCAATCGGGCGCCGGAGCAAGTGGCGAACCTGGTGATGTGCTCGACGGTGCTGTCGTTCGCCTGGTTGCCGCTGGTGCTGTCGTGGAGCCTATGACGGCTCCAGACGTAGCGGCAGGTGGTTTGGGGGGCTAGCGCGTGACCAGGCGCTCATGTACCCAACCAGCGTCGGTCAGCACCATGGCGTGGGTTTCCTTGACCGGTTTCTCGCCGCTGGCGACGGCCTTGTTCAGCTCGGCGATCCCGGCGCGCACATTCTGGTTGGCAGCCCATTGCGGCAAGCCGACGACCTTGTAGGCGTAGGTGACTTGCGAGGTTTCTCGACCATTGCTTTGCATCGGCTCGCTGAACTGCTCCACCGCCGTGACCTGGGCCTTGCCGAAGCACAGGCCGCCGGCGGCCTTGCCATCAGGCAGGTTGCCGACATTGGCCTTGTAGTACTTGCGGCCTTCGTCGGTCAGGTCGTAGGCGTAGTAGATGTCGGTGCGGGCAGGTTGCCACAGGCGGGCCGGTACCTCGGTGCGGGAGATTTCCTTTTCGCTGACCACACCGACCTGGGCCAGGGCGTGCAAGGCCTTGTTGGTGCCGTTGACGTCGAAGTCCTGGGTCTGGGTGGGAAACGCACTGATCACGAAACAGTGGGGATATTGCGTGTCGAGGTAGGCCTGGGCGGCCGATTGGAACGTGGCCTTGTTGGGCTGCTCGGTGCCGGAGCAGCCTGCCAGCGCCGATAACAGCGCAAGGGGTACGATCTTCCTGTGCATGGTGAAGCGTCCTTGGATTGCCGAAAGTGTTGCGGTGGACGGAATTAGACCCCACGCGCTAGAGCGGCGCAATCATGGCAGGACGGCATCTGCGCTGAACGCGCCGAGGCTGCGTGGCGTTGCCTTCGCGGGGCAAGCCCGCTCCCACAGGACCTCCACTGATACCATGGCCGGTGCCGTGCCTGTGGGAGCGGGCTTGCCCCGCGAAGGAGGCGATGCGGTAACGAGCGACTTACGGATTCGGCACATCCCGGCTGCGCAATTTTTCAGGCAGGGCGAACATCAGCAGCAGCGCCGTCACCACACAGGCCCCGGCGATCAGGTACAGCGCCGGCGTAGTCGTGCCGGTCAGGTCGCGGATACGCCCCACCAGCACCGGGCTGACGATGCCGCCCAACTGGCCCATGGTGTTGATCAGCGCGATCCCTCCCGCAGCCCCTGCACCAGCGCCGGCCAGCAGTTTCGGTGGCAGCGCGCAGAAGCTCGGGATCGATGCGACCACCCCAGCGCCCAGCAGGCCCAAGGAAATGAGCAGCAACGGCGTGTTGTCATCGAACAGGCCGGCGCACAGGAAGCCCACCGCGCCCAGGGCAATCAATCCGGCAGTGAACCAGCGCCGCTCGCCCGTGGCATCGGACAATCGCCCACACACGATCATAGCGATGGCGCCGCAGATGTACGGCACGGCGGTGAGCAGGCCAATCACCGTAGGGTTTTCGGTGCCCGCGCTGCGAATCAGCTGAGGCGCCCAGAAGTTCAGGCCATAGGATGCGATCTGGATCAGGAAGTAGATAAGCCCCAGGGTCAGGAAGCCGGGAATGCGGATCGCCTGCAACAGCGAGCCCTGGCCATGGCCGGCCTGTGGCGGGTCGATGCGCGATAGCAGCAGGCGTTTTTCGCTGGCATCGAGCCAGCCGGCATCCTCGATACGGTCCTTGAGCAGGGTCAGCACCAACAGGCCCAAGGCCACGCACGGCACCCCGCCGAGCAGGAACAGCCAGTGCCAGCCGCGCATCTGCAAGGCGCCATCCAGGTGGCCCAGCACCAGGCCGGAGACTGGCGCGCCGACCAAACCGGCGAACGCCGAGGCAAGAAACAGCAACGAGGTGATGCGGCCCCGGTAGTGGCGCGGGAACCACAGCGTCAGGTAGTACAGCACGCCGGGCGCAAAACCGGCTTCCATCGCACCAATGACGAAGCGCAGGGCATAGAACTGCCATTCGGTGGTGACGAACACCATTGCCGCCGTGGCCAGGCCCCATGAAATCATGATCCGGGCGATCCAGCGGCGTGCGCCGACCTTGTACAGCATCAGGTTGCTGGGCACCTCGAACAGCACGTAGCCGACCACGAACAGGCTCGCGCCGAGGCCATAGGCGGTGTCACTGAAACCCAGGTCGGTCTGCAGCTGGAACTTGGCGAAGCTGATATTGATGCGGTCGAAGAAGGCGAACAGGTAACAGATCATGATCAGCGGCATCAGGCGCCAGGCGACTTTGCGGATCAGGGCTTTTTCATTGTCGGCCACGCCATCGGCGGCCGACTGCAGAGCAGTAAGACTCATGGGTAGTTTCTCCAGTCGGGCCACCCGTGGGCGGCCCTGTTGTTCTTGTTTTCTGGCGAGGGCAAGCCCCCGATCTACAGCGGTGAATCAGGCTGGCAGGCCAGCTGGCAGCGGGTGCAGGTCGCAGTTGCGGCCAGCTTTGGCCAGTTGCCCGGGGACTTCGTGGCCGAGCAGCGCGGGCAGCCCGCGCGACAAGGCCAGCAGGCCGTCGAGGTCGATACCGGTGGCGATGCCGGTTTCGATGCACAGGTTGACCAGGTCTTCGCTGCAGATGTTGCCCGAGGCCCCCGGGGCGAACGGGCAGCCGCCCAGCCCGCCGAGCGCGGCATCGAAACGCCGGGCACCGGCTTCGAAGGCGGCCAGTACGTTGCACAACCCAAGGCCGCGAGTGTTGTGAAAGTGCAAGGTGAGCATCGCCGCTGGCAGGCGCTCCAGGCTACGCCGGACCAAGCGTTCGACCTGACGCGGGTTGGCCATGCCGGTGGTGTCGGCCAGGGTCACGCCCTGCACGCCAAGTTCCAGGTAGGCATCGAGCAGGCGCAATACCTGGTCTTCTTCGATACGCCCCTCGAAGGGGCAGCCAAAGGCGGTGGCCACCGTGGCGTTGAGGCTCACCGATCGGCCCTGCACCGCCTGGACGATATCGCCGAAGCCGGCCAGGGACTGTTCGCGGCGCATGCGCATGTTCGCCAGGTTGTGCGACTGGCTGGCGGACAGCACCATGTTCAATTCGTCGGCGCCAGCCGCCAGGGCCCGTTCCGCGCCTTTGAGATTAGGAATCAGCGCCACGTAGACCACGCCCGGTGCTCGCTGGATGCCGCGGAACACCTCGTCGCCATCGCGCAGCGCGGGAATCGCCTTGGGGGACACGAACGAGCCCGCCTCGATACGGCTGAAGCCCAGTTGCGACAGGCCATCGATCAACTTGATCTTGTCTTCGCTGGGCACCCAGGTGGGCTCGATCTGCAGGCCGTCACGCGGGGCGACTTCCTGGATCAACATGCGGTCGGGGTTGGCAGGGATCATTGCACCACCCCCTGTGCCCGCAGTTGGGCGATCCGTTCGGCATCCAGGCCAAGGCCGCCGAGCAGCGCGTCGGTATGCTCGCCCAGCGCCGGGCCCTGCCAGTCGACTCGCCCCGGGGTGGCGGAGAGCTTGGGCACGATGCCCGGCATGCGCACCTGTGTGCCATCCGGCAACTGGCTGTCGAGCAGCATGCCGCGGGCATTGTAGTGCGGGTCGTTGACGATATCGGCCACCGAGTAGATGCGCCCGGCGGGTACTTCTGCCACTTCCAGCGCGGCCAGCACCTGGTCGATGCCATGGCGGCGGGTCCAGGTTTCGATGGCGTCGTCGAGCAATGCGGACTGCGCGGCGCGGCCATCGTTGTGGGCGAATTCTGGCGCTTCGCCCAGTTCCGGGCGGCCGATGGCCTGCATCAGACGACGGAAGATCGGGTCGCTGTTGCCGGCGATGACCACGAAAGCACCATCGGCGGTGCGGTAGGTGTTGGACGGTGCGATACCCGGAAGCGAGCCGCCGCTGCGCTCGCGGACATGGCCGAGCAGGTCGTACTCGGGCACCAGGCTTTCCATCAGGTTGAACACGCTTTCTACCAACGACACGTCGACCACCTGGCCGACGCCGCCATTGGCGCGTACGTTGAACAGCGAGAGCAGGGCGCCCATCACCGCGTGCAGCGAGGCCAGCGAATCACCCAGGCTCACCCCGGCGCGGGCCGGTGCCGAGCCTTGTTCGCCAGTGGTATAGCGGATACCGCCCATGGCTTCGCCGATCGCGCCGAAACCGGGGCGGTCGCGGTACGGGCCGCTCTGGCCGTAGCCGGAAATGCGCACCAGGGTGAGTTTGGGGTTGAGCGCGTGCAGCACGTCCCAGCCCAGGCCGAGTTTTTCCAGGGCACCGGGGCGCAGGTTCTCGATCAACACGTCGGTTTCGGCCAGCAGGCGTTTGACGATGTCGAGGCCTTCAGCGGCCTTGAGGTCGAGCGCCAGCGACTTCTTGTTGCGCGATTGCAGGTACCACCAGAGCGAGGTGCCCTCGTGCAGCTTTCGCCACTTGCGAAGGGGGTCGCCCTGGCCCAGGGCTTCGATCTTGATGACTTCGGCGCCGAACTCACCGAGCAGGCGAGCGGCGAAGGGGGCGGCGATCAGGGTGCCGATTTCCAGGACCCTTATACCTTCGAGCGGAGCAGGCATGCTGCGTACCTCTTTGTTCTTGGACTTTGAGGTAGAGCCTAAGCAGCCGCCGCTTACCGCACCACTCCTGTGTTGGCAACAACCCTTCGCCAAACGCGAAGGCTGGCTCAGGGTTGTGCAGCGCTTAGGTGCTCGAACAGCAGGCGGCTCACCGGCGACAGGGCCTCGCGCTCACGCGCCACCAGCAGCAACTCGCGCTCGGCCCACTCGTCCTGCAAGGCCACTGCATGCAGCCCCAGCGCCGCGCCGAACAATTCGAAGGCCTTGCGCGGCAGGATGCCGACGCCCATATCGGCCTGTACCATGCGGCACACCGCGTCGAAGCTCGGCACATGGATGCGCAGGCGCAGTACCTTGCCGGCCCGGCGTGCCGCCTCGACGCTGCGCATGTTGATCGAGCTGGCGGCATGCAGCCCGACGAAGTCGTTGTCCAGGGTGTCGCTGAACGCCACCTGGCGGGCCTCGGCCAACGGATGCCCGGCGCGCACCACCAGCACCAGCTGGTCGCGCTTGTAGCACACGGTGTGCAGCCCGCGCGTATCGCAATCGCTGGAGCAGATGCCAAGGTCTGCGACGCCGTCGAGCAGCCCCTGGACCACACCGTTGCTCGGCCGCTCCTCGAGCTCGACCTTGATCCGCTCGTGGCGCGCGGAGAACTCGGCCAGGTCCTCGGGCAGGAATTGGATGATCGCCGACAGGTTGGCCAGCATCCGTACATAGCCGCGCACCCCTTGCAGGTGTTCACCCAGTTCCAGGCCGATCTTCTCCAGGTTGAACAACATGCGCCGGGCATGGTGCAGCAGCGTTTCGCCGGCGGGCGTCAGCTGCATGCCACGTGCCTGGCGGGCGAACAGCGGCGTGCCCAGTGCGCTCTCGAGCTCGTTGAGGCGCTTGCTCGCCGCCGACAGCGCGATCGCCTCACGGGTGGCGGCGCGGGTCAGGCTACCTTCCTCATGGATGGCCACGAACAGCTGCAGGGTCACCAGGTCGAGGCGGCGGATCAGGTTGTTCAGTTGCATGGCGCGGTTTTCATGGTTGGGCCGTCGGTTGCACACGGGTATCGATGCTCACCACCACCGACATGCCTGGGCGTAGGTGACGGGCGTCGGCCTGATCGGCATCGACGGTAATGCGCACCGGAATGCGCTGGGCGATCTTGACGAAGTTACCGGTGGCATTGTCCGACTGCAGCAGGGCGAATTCCGAACCGGTGGCGGGCGATATCTGCTGCACATGGCCGTGCAGTTTCAGGTGATTCAGCGCATCCACGGTGAACGATACCGGCTGGCCGATGCGCACGTTGGCCATCTGGGTTTCTTTCATGTTGGCGATCACCCACAGGGTATCCGGCACCAGCGCCATCAACTGCGCGCCGGAGTTGACGTAGGCCCCCAGGCGCGTGCCGATCTGGCCGAGCTGGCCGTCCCGCGGGGCGGTGACCCGGGTATTGTCCAGGTCGATGCGCGCCAGTTCCACTGCCGCCTTGGCGTTTTCCACCGCAGCTTCCAGGGAGGCGCGATTGACCACCACGGTCTCGCGGTCCTGGCGGGCGATTTCCAGCGCCGCCTTGGCCTGGGCCAGGCTGGCCACGGCTGCAGCCTGGTTCGCGCGGCTCAGGTCGAGTTCGCTGCGCGATACCGAGCCGTCGGTGACCAGCGCCTGGTTGCGACGCAGGTCCGCACTGGCCTTGCTGGCCTGGGCTGCGGCGTCGTCGATGGCCGCACGGCGTTGCGCGATGGTGGCATCGGCGCTGTTGCGTTGCTGCAGGTTATTGGCCAGGGCTGCCCGTTGCTGCTGCAACTGGGCGATGGCCTGGGCCAGACGCTGCTTGTAGATCCGATCATCGAGCTGCACCAGCAGGTCGCCTGCCTTGACGAACTGGAAGTCGTGCACTGGCACGTCGACGATGTAGCCGGCCAGTTGCGGGCCGATGATGGTCACCTGGCCGCGCACCAGGGCGTTCTCGGTGCTTTCGATGGCGCTGCTGAAGGGCGGCAGGCGCCAGGCGTACAGCACCAGCAGGATGCCGGCCAGGGCCACGGCGGCGAAGGTCAGCGAAGACAGGATGCGCACCCGCCGCGAGCGCGGCGGCGGGCCGGGTTGGCTGGGCACTGGGCTGCCTTCCGGGGTGTCGGCGATGGCGTTGGTGGTCGTGGTACGGGTTTCTTCGGTCATCGGGTGGCAGCGCCGCTGGTGGTATCGGAGGAGGCGGCCTGGCGGGAGGCGTACCAGAGCCAGGTGCCGCGCATGAAAATCCAGATCATGGTGAGCACGGCGATGCTGCCGATCAACATGAACACATCGTTGTAGGCCAGCACGTTGGCTTCGCGGGTGGCTGCGGTGGCCAGCAGGCGGGTGCCGGCTTCGCTGCGCAAGGCCGGGTCTGCGAGGATACCGGCATAGCCCGCGCCGCCGCTTTGCACGCGCGCGCTGACCAGCGGCTCGAGGTAGCTGAGCTGCTCGGTGAGGTGGCTGGAGTGAAATTTTTCCCGCCAGGTCTGGAACGTGCCCAGCAGGGCCGCGCCGATCAGGCCGCCGAGGTTGTTGCAGATCCCGAACAGTACCGAGAAGCTCACCAGATTACGTGGATTGGTGCGTACATGGCTCATGCCCAGGACCATCGCAGGGCCGAGGAAGAACGTGCTGCCGAATGCCAGCAGGAATTGGCTCAGGTACATCTGTTGCGGCCGCGTCAGGTTGCTCGAACTGCTGTCCATGAACGCGCCCGTGGCCATGGCCAGCAGCGAGAACGCCAGGGGCATCATCAGGTGCTGCGGGCTGATGGTTAGCGCGCTGATGGCAAGGCCTGTCAAGGCGCCGAGCAGCATCACCGCGTAGAGCGAGCGCATCTGTTCGCTGCCCATGTTCAGCGCCTGCAGGAAACCTACCGCGCCTGTCGACTGTTCGGAGGTGACCATGCGGATCAGCACCACGCACAAGGCCAGGCGCAATACTGCGCCGCTGCCCAGCCAGTGAGTCATCAACAGCGGGTTACTGCGGTTGTGCTCGATGGCCAGGCCGGTGAGCAGCAAGGCGATGGCCGACGCCAGTGCGATGCCGATCCACGGCGCTTCCAGCCACCAGTCGATGCGCCCCAGCGACAGCACCGCGCAGAGCAGTGCAGTGCCGCCGGCGATCAACGTGAAGGTCAGGAAGTCCAGGCGCTCGAACGTTTTGTAGCGGTCTCCCGGTGGCAGCTTGAGCAACAGTACGCAGCCTAGCGCCGTCAGTGCCAGGCCTAGTTCGAACAGGTACAGGCCGCGCCATTCGGCGATCAGCAGCAAGTCCTCGGAGAATATCCGCGCCAACGGCAGTGCCAACTGCGATGCCCCGAGCCCGAGCACCACGGCCTTGATGCGCCAACGCTCGGGGAAGGCCTGGATCATGTAGTACAAGCCCAACGAACTCAGCGCTGCGCCCACCATGCCGTGGGCCGCACGCACGGCGATGGCCGAATTGAGGTCGTTGACGAACAGGTGGGCAAAGGTAACCAAGGCGTACAGCACCAGGAACACCTCGGTGAAGGCACGCAGGCCGAACTGTTGGCGAAACTTCACCAGCAACAGGTTGATCGAGACGTTGGTCATCACGTAGGCGGCGGGCAGCCAGGCCATTTCCGCGCTGGTGGCACCGAGGGCGCCCTGGAGAAACACCAGGTTGGCGGTGACCAGGGCGTTGCCCAGCCCACCGGTGATCGCCACCAGCAACCCGACCACACCGAAGGCCAGGCGTTTGGCCGTGCTGTGCAGGGGCGTCGAGGGCGAACCGGGTAGGGTGGGTTTTTCGTGGGGAAGCCACGCTCGCGGGGTGTATTTGTCCATGCAGCGAACTTTATCCGAGCGCCGCGTGGCTGCCTATGGGGTCAGCCCAGTAACAGCCCAAGCTCGCTGGGCACCCGGCCAGTCCAGCGCTTGAACGAGCGGCGGAAGTTGGTGTTGTCGTTGAAACCCAGGTATTGCGCGACTTCGTCGTTGCCATAACCCTTGATCTGATACAGGTACAACGCCAAGTCCCGGCGTACCAGGTCCAGCTGTTCCTGAAAATGCGTGCCATGCCGGGCCAGCCGCCGCTTGAACGACGCGGGGCTGTTACCGAACGCCGCGGCCACACGTTCCAGGTTCAACGGCTGGCGGATCAGCCCGAGCAGATGCGCGTGCAAGCAGTCGAGAAAGCTGCTGTGCCAGCCCCAGGCCGCCAACTGTGCCTCGCAGGCCTGGCGAGCGACTTGCTGGGCGGTGGAGCCGGCAGCGGGCCAGGGTTGCAGCAGGTATTCGCGGGGCAGGCTCATCACCGTCGACGGACAGTCGAAGCTCAGCGCATCGCCCAGATGTACCCAGTATTGCTCCACATACTCAGGTTCGGCATGGGCGAACTGGAAGCGCCAGGGCAATTTGACCTGCTGTTGACGCCGGGCCAGTGCCACCACCGCAGTCATGCTGGCTTCGAGCAGGAACACCCGGTGCTCATCGACCGCGCAGCTTTCGCGCCAGTGCAGGTGCAGGTAGCGGTCGTCCAGGTGCAGCACTGGCGACAGCAGCGGCGATAGCAGGGTCCGATATTGACCGATTCGCTCCAAGGCCTGGAGCAGATGGTCGGCCTGCTCCAGCAGCAGGCTGGCCGGCCCATAGTGCCCGGGCCACAGGCGTTGGCCATAGAGAAAGCTGCTGTCGGCGGCGTCCAGCAGACGCTGGGCGTTGCCGATCAGGCGCAGGAACTGGTGCGGGCTGATCACCACGTTGCCGGTGATGATGTCGTCATAGAACAGCTCGCAGCCGCGCAGCAGGTGGTGCGTGTCGATACCCCGCGAGCGGGCCAGGTCGATGAGCCCCGCTGGCAGGTGGTGGGCGGCAATGAAACGGCTGTCGCCTTCGTAGCCGTTCATGCGCTGCGTACCTGGCGCGGCTTGGCTCGGCTCAACGCCAGGTTGAGGCGCCTGAGCAACTGCGCCGGGTCTTCTTCCAAGGCCATTACAGTGGCGACCGTGGCAGACAGTTGCAGGCGTTCGCCATGACGGTGGCTGCGGTGGGCGAGGTGGGTCACGCTCAGGCGCAGGTCTTCGGCGATGGCCTGGGCCTGGCGCTCGCCAGTGTTGGGCAGCACCGCGACGAAGCGGTCGCCAGCCAGGCGACAGAGCATGTCCTGCTGGCGCAGGTTGAGCAACAGCAACTGGGCGACAACTTGCAGCACCTGGTCGCCTTCGTCCTGGCCGTATCGCAGGTTGATCTCACTGAAGCTGTCCAGGTCGATGGCCACCAGCGACAGCGGTTGCTGCTCACCCGCCGCCTGCAGCAGCGCCTGCTGCAAGTGCTGGCGCAGATACTGGGCGCCGGCCAGCGGGGTCAACTTGTCGAACAGGCGGTGTTCACGAAACAACTGCTCGCGCTTGCGCATCTGTTCGGTAATGGCGCGTTGTTCCTGCTGCAGGTGGTACATGCCGAGGGTCATCAGCAACATGCCGACCGGCATCGGCGCGGTTTCCAGCCAGTTGTCCCAGACCGCCTCGGGCGCCAGGCGGATGAACTCGTCGAGGGTATCCATCCACATCGAAAAGGCGATGCAACATAGCCCCAGCGACAGCAGGCGGGTGACCCGCCCGGCCGGACGTCCGCGCAGCAGCATCACCAGCCAGCCGCAGAGAATCAGGCAGGTACCGCCTTCGCCGGCGACGTCCATCCAGTTGATCTCGGCCCAGGTCTTGAGGGTTCCGGCCGCCAGGTAGATGAGCAGACCGCAGTTGGCCGCCACGACCAGCCCGGCCAGGGTCAGTCCGTGCTGTTTGAGTAAGGGGGCGAGACGCATGTGCGGAGCATCCTTCTTCGGTGTCGTCGAGGCCGACGCTGGCTTGCCTGTTGCGCAGGCGTTTTGCGCAGCATGCAGCGCGTTTATCTCAATCCGATGACGCTCACTTGCCCCGCGTGGTGCAGGGCAATCCGTCCGGCCCGGCGCTCTCGCGGCAGAAACGTTCCTCGGCCAGGGTCAGCTTGGGCGTGTGCAGGAATTTGCGACCCTTGGCGTCGCGCTGGATGTCGAAGGCGTCGTATAGCTGGTCGTCGGCCGAGTAGGCGCGCACCCGCAGGCGGTTCTGCTCGACTTCGATGGTCTGGTACAGCTGGGTATCCTCGGCAATGCGATCGGGCTGGGTGAGGGCACGGTCGTTGAGGCCATACATCTTCGAGCCGGTGACCGACACCATGTACACCGGCCCGATGGCGCGCTTGCCGCGTTGCGCGGCCTGGGTGGCGGCGCGGCCCTCGGCATGGGTGAGGCGGCTATAGCAATGGTCGTGACCCTGCAACACCAGGTCGACCTTGTAGCGTTCGAGCAGTGGTTGCCACGCGGCTTTCAGCACCTCGGTATCGTCCGGGCGGGCGCAGGTGTAGACCGGCTGGTGCATGACCACGATGTTCCAGCGTGCCTTGCTGCTGCGCAGGGTGACTTCCAGCCACCGGGTTTGCGCCTGCAGGGTGCCGAGGTCAAGGGCGGAGGTGCCGTCGAGCACCGCGAAGCGCACGTTCTGGTAGTCGCTGAAGTAACTGGTGGCCTGGGTGCCGGCCGCGCCGTTGCGTGGCAGGGCGAACTGGGCGGGCACATGGGGGCTGAGGGTCCGGCTTTCGCTGCCGTCCGGATTGAGCGTGTCGAGGTACTCGTGGTTGCCGAACGCCGGCAACTGAGGGATGGCTGCGTACGACCAGCCGCCGGCCTGGTTCCATTCGCCCCATTCGTCGTCGTGGGCCAGGTCGTCGCGCGACGCCACCAGGTCGCCGGCATGCACCACCAGGGCCGGATGCGCGACGCTGCGCAGGGCCTGGCGGATGGTGCGCGAGGCGATGGCGAGGATGTCGTTCTGGGTGTCGCCGAGGTAGACGAAGGTGAAGGGGGCGAAAGTGGCTTTGGCGGTGCGGAACTGGTGCCATTCGCTCCAGCCGGCACTGCCTTTTACCCGGTACACGTAGGCCGTGTCTGGAAGCAGATGGTCCAGGCGAACTTGATGGTAGTTGGCGGGGCCGTTGTCGCTGTCCAGACGCTGGGTACTGCCACCTACCTGCCCGGCCTTGGCGGCCAGCGAGGGGCCGGCGAGGGCAGGCCCCAGCTCCACTACGGCGTCGGCCTGGGCCAGGTCGGTGCGGTAGCTGACAGCCATCTGCGTGGCGGCGTCCTGCCCGGGGGTCAGCACAATGCGATCGGCCAGCCCTTTGGCGGCGTATGGGAGGCCCGCAGAACGCGGCAACGGTTGCGTTTCGGGCGGCGCGGCTGCCAGGGGTAGGGCGGCGCAGAGTAGGGTAGCGAACAGCAGGGGGCGATGCATGGGGTTTCCTCGATAGGCCCGTAAGGCGTGTTGGGGCGCAAAGGAAACAAAGCCAGATGACGGTTCAGTGACGCGGTAGGGGGTCGATTTGGCTCAGGTGACTGTCAGAAAAAACGCGATTTTATCGGGCGATACAGCCCCCTGTAGGAGCGGGTTTACCCGCGAAGAACACACCGCGGTGGATGGCACCGGCGGGGCCGGTGTTCGCGGGTAAACCCGCTCCTACACAGGTCATATCAGCTCAACTTCACCACGAAACACCCTGAAATCGAGCGTTTCAGCGCCTTCGAGCCAGAACCTGTCACGTAACTGCCACACACAATTTCTAGCTTTCGCAGCCATTCCCGGGATCACACCGGGCCACTGCAAGCGAGGATTTCAAGGTGGCAATGCCGTTTCGTCACATCCGCAATGCCGGATTCAGGGTCAGCCTGCTGACCGTCGCCATCACTGCCGCCCCCGCCTGGGGCCAGGAAGAGACGGTGGAGCGGGTCGAGGTGATCGGTCAGGCCGCCAGCATCGACAAGGCGCTGCAGGAGCAGAAGCGTTCCGACAATATCGAGAGCGTGGTGCATGCCGACGGCGTTGGCCAATTGCCCGATGACAACGCCGCCGAAGCCCTGCAGCGAATTCCAGGTGTGTCGGTGGAGCGCGACCAGGGCGAGGGGCGTTTCGTCAGCGTGCGTGGCATCGCCCCGGACCTCAATAGCGTGACCATCAACGGCACCCTGGTGCCGGCCCCCGAAGGCGATCGCCGCGCCGTCGCCCTCGATGTGCTGCCGGCCGAGCTGGTGCAGTCGCTGTCGGTGGTCAAGAGCCTGACCCCGGACATGGACGCCAACTCCCTGGGCGGCACCATCGAGGTCGAAAGCCTGTCGGCCTTCGACCATGACGGGCTGTTCTACACCCTCAGCGGCGAAGCCAGCCACGACACCAACGTCGATCGCAACAGCCCGAAGTTTTCCGGTGCGGTCAGCGACCGCTTCAGCCTGGGTGATGGCATCGATAACTTCGGTGTGGCCGCAGCGTTCAGCTGGCAGAAGCGCAAGTTCGGCTCGGACAACGTCGAAACCGGTGGCAACTGGGACTTCGGCGACGGCGCCCGGCTCGAGGAAGTCGAGGCACGCGACTACGAAATCACCCGCGAGCGCACCGGTCTGGGGCTCAACTTCGATTACCAGCCCGACGATTTCTCCAACTATTACCTGCGCACCCTCTACAGCAGGTTCAAGGACACCGAAACGCGTAACGCCATGGGCCTGGAGTTCGCCGACCCCCAGGCCTCCGGCGCGCGGGGCGAGGCCGAAGGCTGGCGCGATATCAAGTCGCGTGAGGACACCCAGGAGATCCAGTCCTACGTGCTGGGTGGCGAACGCATCATCGACCAGTGGACCGTCAGCGCCCAGGCCGGCTACAGCCAGGCCACCGAGCACGACCCAGGCGGTATCGCCGGCGCCAAGTTCGTCGGCGACTTCGACGACGTCGGTTTCGACGGCACGCGCAAGCCAACGCTCAGCGTGGGCAGCGACTTCTACGACCCGACGCGTTTCACCCTCGACGAAGTGGAGTGGGAGAAGGTCGATGGCAAGGACCAGGAAAAGAACATCCGCCTGGACCTGGCCCGCGACTACGAGTGGCAAGGCAATGCCTCGCAAGTGAAGTTCGGCGGCAAGGTCAGCCGCCGCGACAAGACCAGCGACACCGAGACCTGGGTCTTTGATGACTTCGATGACATCAGCCTGGTCGACTACCAGAGCGGCAGTGTCGACTATGCCCTGGGGCATTACGGCAACGGCATCAGTGCCAGCGCGATCAAGGGCTTGATCGGCGGCCTCGACAAGGCAGCGTTCTACGACGAGGAAGCATCGCGCATTAACGACTTCGACATGAGCGAGGACATCAACGCCGCCTACCTGATGAACACCCTGGACATCGGCGACTGGCGCCTGATCGCCGGCCTGCGCTACGAGGGCACCGAGTTCTCGGCCAACGGGACCGGCCTGCGCGATGGCGTGTACGAGGGCATCAGCAGCAACAACCGCTACGACCACTGGCTGCCAGGCCTGCACGCACGCTATCAGCTGACGCCGGCAACGGCGGTCCGTGCAGCCTGGACCAATACCGTGGTGCGCCCGACCTTCGGCCAGCTGGCGCCGGGCTTCGTCATCGACGACACCGATGCCTCGTTCGGCAACCCCGAGCTCAAGCCGCTGGAGTCGATGAACCTGGATCTGGGGATCGAGCACTACATGGGCCGTGCCGGCGTGGCCTCGGCGTTCCTGTTCTACAAGGACATCGACCACTTCATCTACAGCACCGACCTGGCCGGCAGCGGCCAATGGGTCGACTTCGACGAGGCGCTGACCTACGAGAACGGCGATGGCGCCAAGCTGTACGGCCTGGAGCTTGCCTACTCGCAGACGTTCGACTGGCTGCCGGCGCCCTGGAACGGCGTGCTGGTGGGCGCCAACCTGACCTTGAGCAAGTCCGACGCAACCCTGAAGGGGCCGGGCGGCAAGCGCGACATCGACCTGCCCAACCAGTCCGACACCGTCGGCAACTTCATGGTCGGCTGGGAAAACGACCGCTTCAACATGCGCCTGGCCGCCAACTACAAGTCCGGCTACCTGCTGGAGGTCGGCGCCATCGACGACAAGGCGCATGACCAGTACGTCGATGATTCGCTGCACGTCGACTTCAAGGCCGGGTACTTCATCACCCCCGAACTGCAGGTGACCTTCGAGGCGCAGAACATCACCGACGAGTCCTACTACGTCTACACCGGCAGCCACCGCTACAACGCCCAGTACGAAGAGTACGGCCCGACCTACAAGCTCGGCCTGACCCTTACTCACTTCTGATCCATCGTCTTCAGGGATAGAGCCTGACCATGCGTATGTTTACCTTGTCCATGCTGGGGCTGTGCGTCGCCCTGGCGCAAAGTAGCGCCCAGGCGGCGCCGAGCCTCACCTTGCAAGCGGGGGTGACCGATAGTCCATCCTCCCAGTGGCTGGCGCCACTGCCTTTCATCGAGCATGCCGAACGCGTGCAACTGGCGGCCAAGGCGTTGCAGTTGGTCGATCACCAGGGCCGTGTGCTGAGCGAGCTGGCCGGTCGTTTCGAGGCCCTCGACCATCGAAGCGACGACAGCGGATTGCTGGTCGCCACGCTCGACAAGCGCCGCCAGCAGGCGCTGCTGGCCCGGCTCGACGCAGGCGGCCAGTGGCGTGCGCCGCTGTACCTGCCGAAAACCCGCTACGCCGTCGAGGGCCTGTGCCTGTACCGCGACAGCGCCCGTAACGATTTCCTGTTCCTGGTCGGCGAGGCGGGCATCGGCGAGCAGTGGCTGGTGGCCCAGGCAGGCCATCCATTGCCCGAGGCACGTCAGGTAAGGGCCCTGAGCCTGCCGCCGCAAAGCGCGTTCTGCCAGGTCGACGACAGCACCCACAGCCTGTACGTGAACGAAGAAAACGTCGGCCTGTGGCGCTACGAGGCGGGTTCCGAGGCACCCTTGGTACGTGAACCTGTGGACCTGCGCGCACCCTTCGGCAGCCTGGCCAAGGCCGCAGCCGGCATGGCCGTGGTACCGGGTGGGTTGTTGGCGCTGGACCCTGGCGCCGGCACTCTGCACCTTTACCAACGCAGCGACGCCCGGTGGCAGCGCGCGGGCAAGTTGGCGTTGCCAGGGCTGGACGAGCCGGAGCAGGTCAGTGCCCGCGTGGCCGAGAAGGGCGTGGATCTGCTGCTGGTCGATGATCAGGGCACCCATCGAGCGCGACTGGGCTGGTTGCCCAGCGTTCCGCCCACGCCTGAGTCCCCGGTTCAACTGAGTGCGCGCGTGCAGACCGATGGCGTGCCGAGCCTGGGGGATGCCGCCGATGACCCGGCCATCTGGGTGCACCCGAGCGAACCTGGGCGCAGCCGCGTGCTGGGCACGGACAAGAAGGGCGGTTTGCTCGCCTATGACCTGCAAGGCAAGCAGTTGCAAGACCTGCGTGTCGGCCGTCTGAACAACGTCGATGTGCGCAGCGGCTTTCAGTTGGGCGAGCGCAAGGTCGACCTGGCGGTCGCCAGCAACCGCGACCACAACACCCTGCACCTGTTCGCTATCGATCCGGCCAATGGCGAACTCAGCGACATCGGCCAGGTGCAGACGCCGCTCAAGGAAATCTACGGTCTTTGTCTGTTCAAGGAAGCCAAGGGCGCGATCCATGCGATCGCCAACGACAAGGATGGGCGCTTCGTGCAGTACCGCCTTGACGGCCATGGCGGCAAGGCCGCTGGCGAATTGGTACGCAGCTTCAGCACCCGCACCCAGTCCGAAGGCTGTGTCGCCGACGACCGCAATCAACGCCTGTTCGTGGCCGAGGAAGACATGGCTGTGTGGACCCTGGACGCCCGCGCCGAGGGTCCGGCGCAACTGCAACAGGTGATCGCCGTAGGCGGGCCGGTCAAGGACGACATCGAAGGCCTGGCGCTCTACCACGGCGCCAAGCGCGATTATCTGGTGATTTCCAGCCAGGGCAACGACCGCTACGTGGTGGTCGAGGCCCAGGCGCCGTATCGCCTGCGCGGCAGCTTCCAGGTCGGCCTGGATGCGGCGCGAGGCATCGACGGCGCCTCGGAAACCGATGGCCTGGAGGTGACCTCGGCCAACCTCGGCGGGCCATGGGCCCAGGGAATGCTGGTGGTGCAGGACGGGCGCAAGCGCATGCCCGAGGGCAACCAGAACTACAAGTACGTGCCTTGGGCCGATATCGCCAGGGCGCTGAAGCTCGACTGACCTGAACCTGCATGACAGCGCCGTCACAGAAAAAACGGCGCTGTCATGCAGACGCAACCTCGCTGCCATTGACTATGCAATCGATGGCAGCACCGACCAGAAGGATACCAATCGATGCAAACCCCAACCCCGCTCGAACACTCCACCGTCTGGGGCCTGATCAGCGATGCCGGCCTGGTGGTCCAGGCCGTGATGCTGTGCCTGGTATTGGCCTCGTTGATCAGCTGGTACCTCATCGTGCAGCGCGGCACCGCGTTGCGCCGTGCCGACGCCCACAGCCGGACGTTCCTGCGCCAGTTCCGAGGCACCGAAGTCGGACAGCTCTACCAGGCGATCAAGAGCCAACCAGCGCCATCTCACGCCGGGCTGCAACAGCTGTTCATCGCCGGTTACCAAAGCTTCCAGCAACTGCAGCCAGGCCAGCAGCCGGACAGCGTGCTCGAAGGCGTCGAGCGCAGCCTGTTGGTGGCGATAGCCGAGCAGGAAGAGCGCCTGGAAAAGGGTTTGTCGTTTCTTGCCACGGTCGGCTCGGTGAGCCCCTACATCGGCCTGTTCGGAACGGTCTGGGGGATCATGAACGCGTTCCTTGGCCTGTCCCAGGTGCAGCAGGCGACCCTGTCCACCGTCGCCCCCGGCATCGCCGAGGCATTGATCGCCACTGCCATCGGCCTGTTCGCGGCGATCCCGGCGGTGATGGCCTACAACCGACTCTCGGCGCGTAGCCAGGCGTTGCTGACTCGCTACTACGCGTTCGGCAACGAGTTGCAGGGCCGCCTGCAACGTCGCCTGCAAGGCACCAATCCGGCACTGGCCGCGGCGGCCTGAGGAGAACGCAGATGCTGGTCAAACCCGTCCGCAAGCATGGCCTGAAGGCTGAAATGAACGTGGTGCCGTACATCGACGTGATGCTGGTGCTGCTGGTTATCTTCATGGTGACTGCGCCGATGCTGGTGCAGGGCGTGCAGATCGAACTGCCCAAGGTGGCGGCCGAGGCGCTGCCGACGCCGAACCAGCAGCGTATCGTCACGCTGTCGGTGAAGGCCGACGGCAGCTACTACTGGAACCTCGGCAGCGAAGTCGATACCACCGCGCAAACCGACAGCGCCGTGGACACCGCGCAGATGCGCGAGAGGATCGCCGCTATCGTCGCCGAAGACCCACAGACCCAGGTGTACCTGCGCGCCGACCAGAACACCGACTATGCCGCGGTGGTCGCCGGTATCGCCGAGTTGCAGCGCGGCGGCGTGAGCCGCCTGGGCCTGATCACCGAGGCGCCTTGACCATGACCAGCCTGACCTTCGCCCAACCGCCGTTGCAACTGCGCTGGCCTGCCTGGCGCGAGCACGGCGCCGCGCTCGGCACGGCGGTGGCCCTGCATGCCGGGCTTGCCTACCTGTTGTTCAACCTGTCGCAGGCGCCGGTGCTGCCGCCAGCGCCGGCTGCGGTAATCCAGACACAGCTGGTGGAGTTGCCCAAGCCATCCCCGGCGCCTGCTTCCGAGCCGGTGGCAGCCGCGCCGCCAGTGGTGGCCGAGCCTGCGCCGGTGGTCAAACCTGAGCCCGCTAGGCCTGCCCCTGCACCGGTAATCGACGAGGCGGCGCTGGCCCGCAAGCGTGTGCAGCAGGCGCGACGAGAGCAGCAGCGTGTCGAGCAAGTACGCCAGGAGGCCGAACGCCGTGAGCGACTGGCCAGGGAGCAAGCGCTGCAGGCCAAGGCCGAGCAAGCGCGGCTGGATCAGGAGCGCCAGGCCCAGGCAGATCGCCAAGCGGCCGCAGCCCGTGCTCGCGCCGAGGCCGACGCGGCCAGCCGACAGTACCTGCCAATCGCCAAGGAGGCGCCGGACTACCCGCAACGAGCGTTGGATCGACGGCTCGAAGGGGAGTGCACCGTGGCCTACACGGTCGACGCCCAGGGCCGGGTCAACGACCCACAGGTGGTCGGCAACTGCCATCCGCTGTTCATCAAGCCTTCGCTGGCGGCGGCCAAGCGCTTCCGCTACCAGCCTCGAGTGGTGAACGGCCAGGCAGTGGCGGTGGCCAATGTGAGGAACACCTTCACCTACCGGATCCAGTAAGCCGCCTCATGGCACCTGCCAGCTCAGCGCGAACAGGGTTTCGCCCGGCAGCTCGAAGGCGACCTGGCCGGCGTTGCACACCGGCTGCATCGTGCGGCTGCGGCTGTCCGGGCCGAACAGGCTCAGGGCCGGGCAGGCTCCAGCCGCGCCGCTGAGGCTCACATGCTGCAGGCGCGTGCCTTTGTTCACACCCAGGATGCTGCGCTGGTGCTGGCGGGCCATGGCCAGGGCGTCGACCTCGAAGGCGTTGTTGTCCATGCGCTGCACCTGATCCAGCCAATGCGCCTGCATGAATTGCTGGGCCAGGCCCACGGGCTTTAGCTCGAAGCGATTGGGCGCCGGCATGCGGATCATGCCCTTGAGGTGGTGGGGATCGTCGGCGGCCTGGAACCAGTTGAGCATGTCCAGCAGCCCGTCCTGTGCCGAGTTGATCGCCACCGAAGCCCACCACAGCGAGGCAAAATGAGTCTCCTGATCGTAGGGGCTGACGCTGCCACCGCTGGAAATGTTGGTCTGGTCCAGCAACAACGCCTTGCGCGGCCGGCCGTTGGCATCCAGGCCGACCACCTCGGCGGCGCGCCTTACGCTATCGCGGTACACGCGGGTGGCCAACAGGTCGCGGATCATCCACTCGTGCCAGGCCAGGGCGTCGATCTGCGGGCCGGACTCCTGGAGCATCCGTTTCGCCCAGTCGATGCCACGGCGCTGGGCGCCGTGCGGGGTGAACGGGCCGTTGACGAAACGCGAGCTGGCCGGCATGGCGATGCGCACACCCGCCTCGCGGGCGCCGGGGTAGGCCCGCACGCGCCGGTCCATGGCATCGAAAAAGGCTTTGTAGGTGGCGTAGTCGGGGTAGTTGTAGTTCGGCTCGTCAGCGAACGACAGGTAATGGATACCCTTGCCGCCCAGGGCCACGGTGCCGGCGAGCCAGGCATCCAGGCCCTTGAAACTCTGGTCGTCGATGGCCAGGTCGGCCTTGCGCCCGCTGGCGGCGAGCAGGGTGATGTTCTGGTCGATCTTGCCGCGCTCCTGGTAGAAGCGCCGGAACGCATCCTCGTAGTGGGGGCGAGCGGCAAGGATGTCGACTGAACTGTAGAAGCCTGCTGCCTTGGGTTGCAAGGCATCCAGGGCGGCGTAGCTTTCCGGTGGGGGCAGCACGTAGGGTAGGGCGACGCCCAGATGTGGCGTGGGCCCGAGCTGCTCGCCATGCAGGGTCAATTCGGTGCGGCCATCTTCCTGCCGCAGCGCTTGCAGGTGCTCCGGTCGCTGGGCGAACAGGTTGGCGCTGCCATCGAGCCAGAAGGCCGCCTTGCCGCTGCCCTGCAGGCGCAGGCGCCAGGTCTGGTCCTGGTCGGACACCGGCAGTTCGAGGCGATCGAAGCGTGGGTAGTCGGGGTAGGGCGTGAGTTTCAGTTTGAGTCGTTTGGCGTCGCCCAGGCGTTGCGCCTGCAAGGCGCGCACACCACCGAAGTACTTGCCGCCGAGCACTGCATGCTCGCCGGCGCGCACCTTGAAGTACAGCTCGACATCACGGCTGACCTCTGCGCTGAAATGCACCTTGGCCGGCTCGAACAGTGCCACGGTGCTGTCGTCGTGCTCGAAGCGGTAGCGCCGGAAGCTATAACCCGGTACCTCGACGCGATAACTGCTGCGGCTGGCCGGCAGCGGCCAGTTCTGCAGACCGTGGCCCTCGCTTGCGGGGATGAACCGCTCGGCGCGCAACTGGCCCTGGCCGTCGAGCAGGTAGAGGTGCTCTTCGTTGGCACTGGTCTGCCACGCCGGCACCCAGGTCACATGCAGGGTATCGGCGCGGCCGGGTTGCAGATACAGGCTGCCATCGCGCACATCGCCCCAGCGCATGGGGCCGCCTGGGCAAGACTGGCGAAAGCGAACAGCGTCAGGGCAAGGATGGGTTTCATGGGCTTTCGCTCGCGCACGGACAGTAAAGTGTTAATGGGCTGAAACAGCGCTAAAGATTAGTTGTTTATTTGCTGGGCGCGCGGCGTTATTTGTTTCAACTTGCTGCATTGATGTTGCACTTCGCCAGTTTCACGGCGCCAATAAATAATGGCTTTAAAGTTAGCGGGGGCGCTTGCTCTTTGCGTCTGCGCTGCTAGTGTCATCGCGGTGTTTGAGTTTTATAAATCCCCGCCGTCGCCATTTTTATGGCGAACGAATATTTGACGATGGAAGGTTATTTGAATCGAGGGATCGACAATGCACGCAGGCCTTAGATTCCAAGCCCTGGACAGCTTTCGTGGATTGTTCGCCATTGCCGTTGTTTTCTATCATTTGCGGGTCAGCGAAAGTATTACCGAGTGGGCGTTCTTTCGTAATGCCGAAGTCTTCGTGGCCTTCTTCTTCGTGCTCAGTGGCTTCGTATTGACGCATGCTTACGCCGCGCGCGCCGCCTTTCAGTTTCGCACCTTCTTTATCGCCCGGACCTTCCGCCTGCTACCGTTGCACCTGTTCATGCTCGGTGTCTTCATCCTGCTCGAGTGCGGCCGCTATGTGGCCTATGAACAGGGCATGGTATTCAACAACGTGCCGTTCACCGAGCGTTTCGCGCCGTCGCAGATCCTGCCCAATGCTGTGCTGCTGCAATCCTGGACGCACTTGAGCAACCCGTTGTCGTTCAATTACCCGTCCTGGAGCATCAGCATCGAGTACTACACCTACATGCTGTTCGCCCTGATCCTGGTCGGCGCGGCCAGGCTGCGGCAGTGGATCTGGGCGACCCTGGCCGTAGTGGCCCTGGCGCTGATCTACAGCGGCAACACGTTCTTCACCATCGAAGCCCTGCGGGGCCTGGCGTACTTCTTCACGGGTTGCCTGGCCTACGCCGTGCATCGTTACCTGACCCACGCATGGCAGCCGGGATACTGGGCGCTGACCGCGTTGGAGGCGATTTCGGTGCTGGCGGTACTGCTGTTCGTGGTCAACGACTTCGACGCCAAGGCGATGGTCGCCAGCCCGCTGTTTGGCAGCGTCATCCTGGTGTTCGCCCATGATGGCGGCGCCTTGTCGCGGTTGTTGTGCGGGCGTGGCTTCAGTCTGCTGGGCAAGTTGTCGTACTCGATCTACCTGACCCATGCGGCCATCCTGTTCTGCGTCGTGTCGGCGTTCATGGTGGCGGCCAAGGTACTGGGCATGGACATCACGCCGGTGCTCGATGGCACCCGTTTCCTCGATACCGGCGATGTGCTGGGTAACAACCTGGTCGCCCTGTCGGTCGTGGCCAGTGTGGTGGTGGTTTCGATGTTCACCTACCGCTATGTGGAATTGACCGGGCAAGCCGCCGGCCAGGCGCTGATCGGGACGCGCCCGAATGAACCGGCCCTGAACCAGCGCTAGCCCATAACCTACCCATTCCAAGCAGGGTTGCCATCATGAATCCGCCTGTCGACAAACTGGACAGCATCCAGATGCTGCGCGCCATCGCGGCGCTCGCCGTGGTGTTCTTCCACATCCCGCTGTTTCGCAATGGCGATTGGGGCGTGGACATCTTCTTCGTGATCAGTGGCTTCATCATGGCCATGGTCACCGCGGGCTCCAGCCGCCACTTCTTCGGCAAACGGCTGATCCGCGTGGTACCGCTGTACTGGCTGGGGACCCTTGGGGTGTTCGCCGTGGCGCTGCTGCTACCGAGCTTGCTGGACAACACCACGGCCGATGCCGCAGGCCTGGTCAAGTCGCTGCTGTTCATTCCGTACCAGAAGGGCGGCTACGTACAGCCGTTGCTGTACCTGGGCTGGACGCTGAACTACGAAATGTTCTTCTATGCCGTGTTCGCGTTGTCCATGGCGATCAGCCAGCGGCACCGACTGGTGATCTGCTCGTGCCTGCTGATGGGGTTGGTAGTGCTAGGCCAGGTCGTGACGTTCGAGGCCTTGCTGGCGCGCTTCTACACCCAGGAGATCCTGGCCGAGTTCGTCCTCGGCATGGGCTGCTACGCGTTATACGCACGCACTTCGGCCTGGCGTCAGCATGGCATGGCGCGCAGCGCTCGGGGGGCGTTGCTGCTGGTCGGGCTGGTGGCCCTGGTATACATGCCATTGGCCGGCACGCTGGCAGCCTTGATGGGGCGCACGCTGGGTTGGGGCGTGCCGGCGGCACTGATCCTGCTGACCTGCGTGCAAGGGCTGGCGGGCATTCGCCTACCAGCGCTGGTGGTGCTGCTCGGTGATGCCAGCTATTCGCTGTATCTGTTTCATCCCTATGTGCTGAAGGTCTTCAACAAGGTCTTCCACGTGTTCGACAGCCGCGGGCTGCTGGCCTACGTGATGACGCCGGTGAGCATCGCCTTGTGCTGCGCGGTGGCTATCGGCGTCTATCGGTTGGTCGAGGTGCCCCTGACCCGCTGGTTGCGGGCCAGGTTCATCGAGCGGTCGCGGGTCACGCCTCAGCCGGCGCCCACCACCATCGACGTGAACGGCGCGACGTAGGCCTGCAGGGTGACCAGGGCACCCACCAGGATCGCCAGGATCACCGAGTGGAAGAACACGTAGCGTAAGATCTCGCCTTCATGGCCATACCAGCGGGTGGCGGTGGAGGCGACGACGATGGACTGCGCATCGACCATCTTGCCCATCACGCCACCGGAGCTGTTGGCTGCGGCCATCAGTATCGGGCTCAGCCCAAGCTGTTCGGCAGTGACCCGTTGCAGGCCACCGAACAACACGTTGGATGCCGTGTCCGAGCCCGTCAGTGCCACGCCCAGCCAGCCAAGCAATGTGCCGAACATCGGGTAGAAGATGCCGGTGGCGGCGAACGCCAGCCCCATGGTCGCATCCAGCCCCGAGTAGCGGGTCAGGAAGCCTAGCGCGAGCATGGCGACGATGGTGATCAGCGAGTAGCGCACCACCCACAACGTGCGCAGGTACTGCTGAGCCAGCGCCAACGGCGAATACCCCATCAGCAACCCACCAAGGATCGCCGCGAGGAAGATGCCGCTACCGGTGGCGGTCAGCCAGGTGAACTTGTACTGGGCGTCTTCCTTCTTCGGCGTAGCCACCACGGGTGGGACTTTTTCTATCTGCTGGTGGATCGCATCGAAGGTGAACACCGGGGCGAACACCGGGTTGGCCTCACGCATCGGCTTGCCTTGCGGGTCGAGCATCGCCACGCCGGTCGCGGGGTCGAGTACCGCACGGGTATCGAACAGATTCTTGAAGCTGGCCGTGCCCCAGGCGAAGACGAATACCGTCAGGATGATCCACGGCATCCAGGCCTTGAGCACGCTGCGCTGGTCGCTGGCGGTGAAGGTCGTGGCGCCTGAGGGGCTGTCGTCGGCCTCTACCTTGGAGTTGTCGACACGCCCGGTCAACGCCGCCGAGGTGTGCACGTTGGCCGGCTTCCATACCCGCAGGAAGCCCGTCAGGCAGGCCATTGAAATCAGCGCCGCGATGACGTCGACCAGCATTGGCCCGTGGAAGTTGGACACCAGGAACTGCGGTACCGCAAAGCTGACGCCGGCGACCAGGATCGCTGGCCACACTTCGAGCATCTTGCGCCATCCGGCGAAGGCCCAGATCAGCCAGAACGGCACGATCACCGAGAAGAACGGCAACTGCCTGCCGACCATCGCCGACAGCGCCATCTCGTCCAGGCCAGTGACCTTGGCCAGGGTGATGATCGGCGTGCCCAGCGCGCCGAAGGCCACGGGCGCGGTATTGGCGATCAGCGCCAGCCCAGAGGCGGCCAGGGGCGAGAAGCCAAGGCCGATCAGGATCGCCCCGGTCACCGCCACCGGCGTGCCGAACCCCGCCGCGCCCTCGAAGAAGGCACCGAAGCAGAAGGCGATCAGCAGCAGTTGCAGGCGGCGGTCGTCGGTAATGCGCGCCAGGGAGTCTTGCAGCACCTTGAACGAGCCGTTCTCGGTGGTGAGGCGGTGCAGGAAAATGATGTTGAGGACGATCCAGCCGATCGGCAGCAAGCCGTTGGCCGCACCGTACAGTGCCGCCGAACCTGCCATGTTGGCAGGCATGTCGAAGGCCAGGATCGAGATCAACAACGCCGAGCCCAGGGCGAGCAACGCGGCGATATGGGCTTTGATGTGGAAGAAGGCCAACGCCGCGAGCATGACCACCACCGGGACGGCGGCCATGAGCGTAGAGAGCCAGGGACTTGCGAAGGGATCGTAGATTTGCTGCCAGACCATTTGCCACCTCGGTTGTTGTTATTTGAGGTATCGCGATTTTTGGGCAGACGGCATGAAGGGATGCCAGGGGGGAGTATAGAAAGGATTTCTGTTTGGGTTCTCAGGAGGGAGTGGGTGGGCATTGGGGGTTGGCGGGAGGGAGGTGGTGGCGCGTAAATCGAGCGCCGCCCGCGCGGCGCATCGCGAAGTGTGCGCTGGAGAGGTGTGGTGCCGCATATATCGAGCGCCGCCCGCGCGGCGCATCGCGACGCAAGGCCGCTCCCACATTTGTTGCAACGTGCCACTGTCTGTCAGGCCATGGTTGTTCGCCTTTGGGGGCACCACGGAATATCGGGGTGCGCCCTGCGCCAACACAGATATCGCACCGGGCCCGCCAGGCTGACCACCATGGCCTACCAGACAAAATTGGCCCGAAACAAATGTGGGAGCGGCCTTGCGTCGCGATGCGCCGCGCGGGCGGCGCTCGATTTATGCGGCGCTACCAATCCACAGACGAGCCCCTTACAAGGCCCGGGCCAGGAATGCCGCCGTCCGGCTCCGCTCACAACGCGCCACGTCCCCTGGCGTGCCACTGACCACCACAGTGCCCCCGGCATCCCCGGCCCCCGGGCCAATGTCGATGACCCAATCGCTCTGCGCCACCACGCGCATGTCGTGTTCGACCACGACCACGCTATGTCCGTTGTCGACCAGGCGGTTGAGCTGCAGCAACAGGCGGTCGATGTCCTGCGGGTGCAGGCCGTTGGTGGGTTCATCCAGCACGTACAACGTCGCCCCGCGAGCGGTGCGTTGCAGCTCGGTGGCCAGTTTTATGCGCTGCGCTTCGCCGCCGGACAGTTCGGTCGCCGGCTGGCCCAGGCGCAAATAGCCCAGGCCGATGTCCTGCAGCACTTGCAGGCAACGCCGCGCTGGCGGTTGCTCGGCAAACACCGCGAGCGCCTGCTCCACGGTCAGTTGCAACACCTGGGCGATGTTCATGCCTTGCCAGGTCACTGCCAGGGTCTCGGGGTTGTAGCGGGCGCCGTGGCAGGTCGGGCAGGGCGCATAGACACTGGGCATGAACAGCAGCTCGACGCTGACGAAGCCCTCGCCCTCGCAGTTTTCGCAGCGGCCCTTGGCCACATTGAAGGAAAAGCGCCCGGCGTCGAAGCCACTGGCCTTGGCCTGCTCGGTAGCCGCGAACAATTTGCGCACGTGGTCGAACAGGCCGGTGTAGGTGGCCAGGTTGGAGCGCGGGGTTCGGCCAATGGGTTTCTGGTCGACCTGGACCAGGCGCTTGATGCCGGACAGGCCCGCCGTGATCCGGCCGCTACCGACCTGCTCTGGCTCGTCCTCGAGGCTCTGCTCGTCGGGCTCGGCCCGTTGTCCGGTGTGGCCCAGGTGGGCGCCGACCAGCTCCAGCAGGGTCTGGCTGACCAGGCTCGACTTGCCCGAGCCGGAAATACCCGTGACCGAGGTGAAGCAGCCCAGCGGAAAGCGCGCACTCAAGTCGTTCAGGTTGTTGCGGGTGATGCCTTCGAGGTGCAGCCAGTCGTCGGCTTGCCGGGGGCTCCGGGTGCTGGCTACCGGTTCGGCGAACAGGTAGGCGCGGGTGCGTGACGCCTCGACCCTGGCCAGGCCATCAGGCGCGCCGCTGTAGAGTATCTGCCCGCCGTGCTCGCCGGCTGCAGGGCCGACATCCACCAGCCAGTCGGCACGGCGCATGGTGTCCAGGTCGTGCTCTACCACGTAGACCGAGTTGCCGGCCTGCTTGAGCCGCTGCAAGGCATCGAATAGCGCTTCGCTGTCGGCCGGGTGCAGGCCGGCCGACGGCTCGTCGAGCACGTAGATCACGCCGAACAGCTGGGAATTGAGCTGGGTGGCCAGGCGCAGGCGTTGCAGTTCACCCGACGACAGCGTTGGCGTGCTGCGCTCCAGGGCCAGATAGCCCAGGCCGAGGTCGATCAGGGTGTCGATGCGTTCGAGCAACTCGACAGCGATGCGCTGGGCGGCCAGGCGCTTTTCCAGGGTGAGGGTGTCGTCGTGCTGCTCCAGGTAGCCGGGCGCCGCCACTGCGCGGAACACCTCGGCCAGGGCCTGCAACGGCAGGCGCGACAGTTCGCCGATGTCGCGGCCGGCGAAGGTCACCGCCAGTGCCTCGCGCTTGAGCCGTTTGCCCTGGCACAGCGGGCACGGGCTGGGGCGCATGAACTGGGACACGCGCTTGCGCATCTGCGCGCTCTGCGAATGCATGAAAGTGTGCAGCACGTAGCGCCGGGCGCCGCTGAAAGTGCCCTGGTAGCTGGGCTCGAGCTTGCGCTTGAGTGCGGCGCGGGTCTGCGCCGGGGTCAGGCCGGCATAGACCGGCACGGTCGGGGTTTCTTCGGTATAGAGGATCCAATCGCGCTGCTCCTGGGGCAGGTCGCGCCAGGGCGTGTCGACGTCGTAGCCCAGGGTGACCAGGATGTCGCGCAGGTTCTGCCCCTGCCAGGCCATGGGCCAGGCGGCCACGGCGCGCTCGCGGATGGTCAGCGACGGGTCGGGCACCATGGTCGTCTCGGTCACTTCGTAGACCCGGCCCAGACCATGGCATTCGGGGCAGGCGCCCTGGGGGGTATTGGCCGAAAAGTCCTCGGCGTACAGCATCGGCTGGCCTGCCGGGTAGCTGCCGGCGCGGGAGTAGAGCATGCGGATGGAGCTGGAAAGCGTGGTCACGCTGCCCACCGACGAGCGCGCGCTGGGCGTGCCGCGCTGCTGTTGCAGGGCCACGGCGGGCGGCAGGCCTTCGATGGCGTCGACGTCCGGTACGCCGACCTGGTCGATCAGGCGCCGAGCATAAGGCGCCACCGATTCGAAGTAACGGCGCTGGGCTTCGGCGTAGAGGGTGGAGAAGGCCAGCGAAGACTTGCCCGAGCCCGACACGCCGGTGAACACCACCAGCGCTTCGCGGGGGATGTCGACGTCGATGTTCTTCAGGTTGTGTTCGCGGGCGCCACGCACGCGAATGAATCCGGAGGAAGCGGTGGAGCGTGGCGGCATGGGGCAGTCCTTGGCGGTGGTGGGATCGGGCCCAAGTTAGCAGGATTCGTGGTGTCTGTGCGGGCCTCTTCGCGGGCAAGCCCGCTCCCACAGGTTCTCCACCGTTTTCCGGTACGGCGCCGCGAACTGAAGCAGCGCTTGTTCCACGGTACGGAACCACATCCGATTGTGCTGCCTGTCCACTCGCGCTTATCTGTGTCCAAGCACGACCTGCCTTGACCGTCGTGATCTCAAGCGAACAACAAGAACGGGACCCACCCGCGCGAGGAGATTCCCCATGTTGCGACATCAGCACATCCTGGCCTGGCTGAACGATGTGGCCAGCGACCTGCACGCCATCCGCCACGATATCCACGCCCACCCCGAACTCGGCTTCGAGGAAAGCCGCACCTCGGCCCTGGTCGCTCGCCTGCTCGAGGAGTGGGGCTATGAAGTCCATACCGGTATCGGCAAGACCGGCGTGGTCGGCGTGCTGCGCAATGGCAGCAGCACGCGCAAACTGGGGCTGCGTGCCGACATGGACGCGCTGCCCATCCATGAAGCCACCGGCGCCGCCTACAGCAGCCAGCACCACGGCTGCATGCACGCCTGCGGCCATGACGGCCACACCACCATGCTGCTCGGCGCGGCGCGTTACCTGGCCGCCACCCGGCAGTTCGACGGCACCCTGACGTTGATCTTCCAACCGGCCGAGGAGGGCCAGGGCGGCGCCGAGGCGATGCTTGCCGATGGGCTGCTGGAGCGCTTCCCCTGCGATGCGCTGTTCGGCATGCACAACATGCCGGGGCTGCCTGCGGGCCATCTTGGCTTTCGTGAAGGGCCGATGATGGCGTCCCAGGACCTGCTCACCGTGACCCTCGACGGCGTCGGTGGCCATGGTTCGATGCCGCACCTGACGGTCGATCCGCTGGTGGCCGCGGCCAGTGTGGTCATGGCGTTGCAAACCGTGGTGGCGCGCAACATCGATGCCCAGGAAGCGGCGGTGGTGACCGTTGGCGCCTTGCAGGCAGGGGAGGCGGCCAACGTCATCCCACAGCAGGCGCTGCTGCGCCTGAGCTTGCGGGCACTGGACGCCCAGGTCCGGGCGCAGACCCTGGAACGGGTACGGGCGATCATCACGGCCCAGGCCGAGAGCTTCGGCTGCACCGCCAGTATCGAGCATCGCCCAGCCTATCCGGTGCTGGTCAACCACGCCGCAGAAAACGCCTTCGCCCACAAGGTCGGCCTGGCGTTGCTTGGGCCGGACGCAGTGGATGGCAACACCCGCAAGCTGATGGGCAGCGAGGACTTCGCCTGGATGCTCCAGCGTTGCCCGGGCGCCTATCTGTTCATCGGCAATGGCGTGCAGCGGCCGATGGTGCACAACCCCGCCTACGACTTCAACGACGACATCCTGCTCACCGGCGCCGCTTATTGGGGCGCGTTGACCGAGAGCTGGCTCGAGCCGGCCTGATTCCCTGCATTGACGACTGCCGCTGGAAACCTGGGCGCAATCGCGCCTGGGCGATCACTTGAACGTTTCTGGCCAACAGATGGATGGAGTGTTCCGCATGCAGATTTCCAATACAGGCGCGTCGCGTACCCGGCAAGTGGTCGCGGCGGTCATCGGTAACGCGCTGGAGTGGTATGACTTCATCGTGTACGGCTTCCTGGCGAGCATCATCGCCCGCCAGTTCTTTCCTTCGGACGACGCCTACGCCTCGCTGCTGATGGCCCTGGCCACGTTCGGCGTTGGCTTCTTCATGCGCCCGGTGGGCGGGGTGCTGCTGGGCATGTACTCAGATCGCAAGGGACGCAAGGCGGCGATGCAGTTGATCATCCGCTTGATGACGCTGTCGATCGCCATGATCGCCTTCGCGCCCAGCTACCTGGCGATCGGCATGGGGGCGCCCCTGCTGATCGTGGTGGCGCGCATGCTCCAAGGCTTCGCCACCGGCGGTGAATATGCCAGCGCCACGGCCTTTCTGGTGGAAAGCGCCCCGGCGCACCGCAAGGGCCTGTATGGCTCGTGGCAGCTGGTGGGCCAGTGCCTGGCAGTGTTCAGCGGCGCGGCGATGGTCGCACTGGTGACCCATTTGTGCAGCCCGGAGGCGCTGGCCAGCTGGGGTTGGCGCGTGCCGTTCGTGCTCGGCCTGCTGATCGGCCCGGTGGGGCTGTGGATCCGCAAGTACATGGAAGAGCCCGAGGAATTCCTCGAAGCGCGCCAGCAGGCCAAGGGCAAGGCGCCGGGGTTGCTGCAGGTGCTGCGCGAGCATCGGCGCAGCCTGTTGGTGTCGATGGGGCTGGCCTGCGGGGCGACGGTGTCGTTCTACGTGGTGCTGGTGAACATGCCGACCTTCGCCCACAACAACCTAGGCCTGCCGCTGGACCAGGTGCTGCTGGTGCAGATGCTCGCCGTCGGGCTGATGACCGTGATCATTCCCCTGGCTGGTGCACTGTCCGACCGACTTGGCCGGCGGCCCGTGCTGATGGCGTTCACCCTGGCGTTCTTCGTCATGGTCTACCCGCTCTATGTGTGGGTGGCCTCGGCGCCGTCGATCGAGCGCCTGCTGGTGATGCAACTGCTGCTGTGCACCGCCATCGGCGGATTCTTCGGCCCGGCGCCGACCGCCCTGGCCGAGCAGTTTCCGGTGGAGGTGCGCTCGACCGGCGTATCGGTGGCCTATAACGTGGCAGTGATGGTCTTCGGCGGCTTCGCCCCGCTGATCGTCACTTGGCTGAGCAAGGTCCTCGAAACCCCCGTCGCACCGTCGTTCTACGTATTGTTCGCTTGCCTGCTGACGCTGCTCGGCACCTACTGCCTGAAAGAAGCACCGCGTGCGGGCAAGGCCGTTGCCTTCAACCTTGGAGTGAAACCGTGAAAGCGTTAGCCATCGACCCCATCGTCGCCCTCGATGCCGAGGCCCTGTCCCTGGCAATCCATGCCCGGCAGGTTTCGTGCCGGGAGGTGATGCAGGCCTACCTGGGTCACATCGAGCGCTACAACCCGCAGGTCAATGCACTGGTGTCGCTGCGTGACGGCGAGGCGCTGCTGGCCGAGGCCGACGCCTGCGACCGGGAGTTGGCGGCCGGGCGTTCGCGGGGCTGGATGCATGGCATGCCCCAGGCCATCAAGGATCTGGCTGCCACCGCAGGGCTGCGCACCACGCTCGGATCTCCGCTGTTCGCCGAACACGTGCCGACGGTGGATGCGATCAGCGTGGCGCGGGTTCGGGCCAGTGGCGCGATCATCGTCGGCAAGAGCAACGTGCCGGAGTTCGGCCTGGGCTCGCAGAGCTACAACACGCTGTTCGGCACCACCACCAACGCCTACGATGCCAGCCGAGTGGCCGGAGGCAGCAGTGGCGGCGCGGCGGCAGCCCTGGCCATGCGCCTGCTACCGGTGGCCGATGGCAGCGACATGATGGGATCGCTGCGCAACCCGGCGGCGTTCAACAACGTCTTCGGCCTGCGCCCCTCGCAGGGGCGCGTGCCGTATGGCCCGACAGCGGAACTGTTCGTCCAGCAGTTGGCCACTGAAGGGCCGATGGGGCGCAGCGTCCAGGACGTGGCGCGGCTGTTGACGGTGCAAGCGGGTTTCGACGCACGCGCGCCACTGTCGCAAGGCCACGGGCCGAGGGATTTCGCCGCTGATCTGGCGCGCGACTTCAAAGGGGTGCGAATCGGCTGGCTGGGCGACTACGACGGCTACCTGCCGATGGACGAGGGGGTGATGGGCCTGTGCGAAGCCGCCCTGGCGGACTTTGCCGAGCTTGGCTGCAGCGTCGAGGCTTGCCAGCCCGGTTACGACCTGGCCCGCTTGTGGCAATGCTGGCTCACCCATCGCCACTTCCTGGTGCACGGCAACCTGGCTGCGGCCTATGCCGATCCCGGTAAGCGGGCGCTGCTCAAGCCGCAGGCGCAGTGGGAAGTGGAAGGCGGTTTGCACTTGAGTGCGGCAGACCTCTATCAGGCTTCGCTGGACCGCAGCGCGTGGTACCAGTCGCTGAGTCGGCTGTTCGAACGTTACGATTTCCTGCTGTTGCCGTCGGCCCAGGTGTTCCCTTTCGACGCAGCCGAGCCATGGCCGAAGGCGGTCGGTGGCCAGGCGATGGACACCTATCACCGCTGGATGGAAGTGGTCATTGGTCCGACCCTCGCCGGTTTGCCGAGCATGAGCGTGCCGGTCGGTTTCAACGCCGAGGGGCTGCCGATGGGGCTGCAGATCATTGGCCCGGCGCAGGCCGACCATGCTGTGCTGCAGTTGGCCCATGCCCATGAACAACTCACCCGCTGGGTCGAGCGTTGTCCGCCAGCGAGCCTGCAATCGCGTTGATTGCCCTGGCCAGGCCCGTATCTTGCTGGGCATGATGACCATCCACGCATGCCAGGGAGGTCAACATATGGGCACTACCAGCAGGGTAACGGCTGGCAGTAGGGTAACGGCTGGGCAAAGCGGCGGTGTTCGTTCGGTGGAGCGGGCGCTGGCTATCGTCGAGCTACTCGGCGAGCATCAGGCGCTGGGGTTGGAGGAACTGCATTACCTCACGACCCTGCCCAAGGCGACGGTGTCGCGCATGCTCGCTACCTTGCAGGAGCAGGGCTGGGTCTACCGCGGCTTGAGCGACCGGCGCTACCGCTTGTGCGCAAGGCGCCTGTTCGGCGATAGCCAGCAGCGCTTCAAGCGTCAGTTCGTCGAGCGTGCGGCGCCATGGCTGCTGGAGCTTAGCGAGCACACTGGGTTGGTGGTCGACTTGTCGTGCTTCGACGGCGAGCGGCTCGAGGTGATGGAAAGTTCGATTCCCCAAGTGCTGCGCAAGCGCTACCCGAGCAACTGCCAGATCGTCGGGCATCATGCCAGCCTGTTCCATTCGGCCATGGGTCGTGCCTGCCTGAAGGAGTTGGCCGTGGACGAGGTACAGCGCCTCGCCGTGCAGGAGCGCCAGGCCGGCGAATCGATACTGCGTGACATCGAGGAGGACGGCCACAAGGGCTTCGGGCAGCGCACCGAGGGGCACTGGGAATATCCGGTGCGCTTGCCGTTCCTTATCCGCGCGATTGCCTTGCCGGTGCGGGTGCAAGGGCGGTTGGCCGGGAGCATCGCCTTGCACTGGCCGCTGGACCAGGCGCCCGTAGAGCGGGTATTGGGCCTGCACCTGGGTAGCTTGGAGGCGACGGTGGGGCAGGTGCAGCATGCCCTGGTCAGCTAGGGTGCCTGTACCGGCCCTTTCGCGGCGGTTCGGCGCTCCGGCAAGCCCGCGAAGGTCCGAACAGACCACAACCCACTTGCATCCAAGCGGCATCACCCGCTATCCCTACTGTTTAGTCCCGACAAAAAGGCCGCCCCAATGCTGGTCGTCGAACACCTGCACAAGTCGTTCCCCACTGCCCAAGGCCCGCTGGAGGTCCTGCGCGGGGTAAACCTGACCCTGGCTGCAGGCACTAGCCTGGCGCTGATGGGCGAGTCGGGCAGTGGCAAGAGCACCTTGTTGCACCTGCTGGGCGGTCTCGACCGCCCTGACAGCGGCCAGATCCTGATCGACGGCCAGCCCCTCGACAGCCACGCCGAACCCGCCCTGGCCCGTTGGCGCCGCGAGGGTATCGGCCTGGTGTTCCAGCAGTACAACCTGATCAGTAGCCTGGACGTGGCGGCCAACCTTGCGTTCCAGGCACGCCTGGCCGGGCGCCACGACCCTGCATGGGTGAATCACCTGGCCCAGCGCCTGGGCTTGGCAGCCCTGCTGCAACGCTATCCGGAGCAACTGTCAGGCGGCCAACAGCAGCGCGTCGCTATTGGCCGTGCCCTGGCAAGCAAACCCGCGCTGCTGTTGGCTGACGAACCCACAGGCAGCCTCGACGAAGCCAGCAGTGATGTGGTATTGGCCCTGCTGCTGCAGTTGGTCGACGAAGCCGGCAGCAGCCTGTTGATGGTGACCCACAGTCAGCGCCTGGCGGCCCGGCTGGAGCATCGCTGTGTGTTGCACAAAGGACGGGTGCAGGGCTGATGAGCACCTTGCGCATGACCTTGCAGGCCTTGAGCAGCCACTGGTGGCGCCATCGCCTGCAATGCCTCGGCATCTTTACCGGTCTGTGGCTGGCCACTGCATTGTGGACCGGCGTCCAGGCACTCAATAGCCAGGCGCGCAGCGACTATGCCCAGGCCCGGGCGGTCCTGGCCGGGCCTGAGCGACCACAGTGGGTAGCGCGTGACGGACAGCGCTTCGACCAGGCGCTGTACGTCCAGTTGCGCAAACTCGGTTGGCAGGTGACGCCGGTGCTGGAAGGGCGTTTGCGCCTGACCGGCCAGCCGCAGGTCACGCTACGGCTGATCGGCATCGAGCCGCTGAGCCTGCTGCCGGGCATGTCGGTTGCAGGAGCCGACACGCAGGGGTTCGATCTGCAAGCGTTCATCGGTTCCCCGGGGCAGGCCTGGATTGGGCCGGACACCCTGCGCCAATTGGATCGGAAGGCTGGCGACCAGCCGCAGACAGCCGATGGGCAGACCGTGCCGCCGCTGACGCTCAGTGCACAGTTGGCCCCCGGGGTGATCGTGGTCGATATCGGCCAGGCTCAGGCTTTGCTCGATGCCCCCGGGCAGCTGTCTGGGTTGATTGGCGGTGCCGACCTGCCATTGCCGGAGGATATCGCTGCCAGGTTGAAGGTGCTGCCTGCCAGCGACGATGGCGACCTGGAGCGGTTGACCGCAAGCTTTCACCTGAACCTCACCGCCTTGGGCCTGCTGGCGTTCGTGGTCGGTTTGTTCATCGCCCACGCGGCCATAGGCCTGGCCCTGGAGCAGCGCCGGGGGGTGATCCGCACGTTGCGTGCTTGTGGCGTCAGCATGCGTACGCTTCTGGCTGCGTTGGCCCTGGAGCTTGGCCTGTTCGCCCTGGCGGGTGGCTTGGCGGGGGTGCTGACGGGTTATCTATTGGCAGCCCTGTTGCTGCCGGACGTCGCCTCGAGCCTGCAAGGCCTATATGGCGCGCGGGTGGCAGGGCAGTTGCAGCTACCGCTATGGTGGTGGCTGGGTGGCCTCGGCGTGGCCATGCTCGGCGCCGTGCTCGCCGGCTGCGATAGTCTATTGCGTGCCGCACGCTTACCACTGCTCGCCCTGGCGCAGCCGCAGGCGTGGCGTTTGGCCCAAGTGCCTTGGTTGAAACGCCAGGCCTTCGCCGGCACTGCGCTGCTGACTGTCGCCTTGGCCTGTGGTTACCTGGGTAACGGCTTGCCCAGCGCCTTCGCCATGCTCGCGGCACTGTTGCTGGCCGCGGCTTTGCTCCTGCCCGGCGTGCTCGCAGCACTGCTCGGTGGCTTGGCCCGCCATTGCCGGCGCCCGTTGGCGCAGTGGTTCGTCGCGGACAGCCGGCAGCAATTGCCCGCGCTGAGCCTGGCGTTGATGGCGTTGTTGCTGGCATTGGCGGCCAGTGTTGGGGTGGGGGGCATGACCGAAGGTTTCCGGCGCACGTTCATCGGCTGGCTGGACCAGCGCCTGGCCGCCGACCTGTACGTCAGCCCACGCGACGGCACCCAGGGCGGGGAAATACAGGCGCAACTGGCATTAGACCCTGCCGTGCGCACCGTGCTGCCCAATTGGCGGGTGGAATGGCGTATTGAACACTGGCCAGTGCAGGTGCAGGGCGTGGTCGACGATGCGTTCTACCGCGAGCATTGGCCGCTGCTGGAACGTGCGCCATTGGCCTGGGAGCAACTGGCATCGGGCCGCGGAGCCATGCTCAGCGAACAACTGGCGCGCCGCCTTGGGGTCTGGCTCGGGGACAGTGTTGCCTTGCCGAGCGAGCCGCCTCGGGCGCTGACCGTGGTCGGCATCTATGCCGATTATGGCAATCCCAAAGGGCATGTTCTGGTCAATGCCAACTGGCTGCGTGGCCATGCGCCTGCCGCTAGCTTGACCGGGCTGAGCGTGCTGGTTCACCCCGGTGAAGTCGAGTCACTCAAGCGCGACTTGCAGCAACGTTTCGCCCTGGACGACAACCAACTGGTAGAGCAGGCAAGCCTGAAAGCCTGGTCGAACCAAATATTCAGCCGCACCTTCGCCGTGACGGCTGCACTGAACAGCCTGACCCTCGGCGTGGCCGGCGTGGCGTTGTTCATCAGCCAACTGACCTTGGGCCAACGCCGCTTGGGCCAGTTGGCACCGCTGTGGGCATTGGGTGTGCCACGCCGTTGGCTGGCCTGGCTGAGCCTGGGCCAAATGCTGTTGCTCAGCGGCTTTACCGTGTTGCTGGCGATTCCCCTGGGCATGCTGCTGGCCTGGTGCCTTGTAGCGGTGGTCAATGTGCAGGCCTTCGGCTGGCGCTTGCCCTGGCATGTGTTTCCCGGCCAGCTAGTGCAACTGGCCGCGCTGGGTCTGTTGACCAGCTTGCTCGCCAGTGCCTGGCCGTTGTGGCAGTTGGCACGGCGTCAGCCAAGCGATTTGTTGCGGCAGTTCAGTGATGAAAGTTAACGCCTGGGCACTGTTGGCATGCGTGCTGTTGGCCGCCTGCGACCCGCCCGCGCCTGCGCCGAAGGGCTATGCCGGCCTCGGCGCCGAGGCGTCGGCGTTCAAGGCGGTAACGGCCAATGTGCCGCTGGTGTTCCCTCGCGATCACGGTGCCCATGATGGCTTTCGCATCGAATGGTGGTACGTCACCGCCAACCTCAAGGATGCCCAGGGTCGAGACTGGGGCGTGCAATGGACGCTGTTCCGCTCGGCCCTGCGCACCGGCCCGGAAACCACGGGGTGGAACAGCCCGAACCTGTGGATGGGCCATGCGGCGCTGACTGGCCCTGGCGGCCATCAGGTCGGCGAGACCCTGGCCAGGGGCGGCATCGGTCAGGCCGGGGCCGAGGCCCAGCCGTTCCACGCCTGGATCAACGATTGGTCGCTGCAGGGCCAGCCGGGTATCGACCAGGTGCGCATGCGCGCCAATGGCCCGGGTTTCAGCTATGACCTGGCCCTGGCCAGCGATCGGCCCCTGGTGCTGCATGGCGACCGGGGCTATAGCGAGAAGTCCGGCAAGGGGCAGGCTTCGTATTACTACAGCCAGCCGTTCTACAGGGTGAATGGCGAAGTGCAGCGCGAAGGGCTGCGTATTCCCGTGACCGGGCAGGCATGGCTTGACCGGGAGTGGAGCAGTCAGCCGCTGGCGGCTGGGCAGAGCGGTTGGGACTGGTTTTCGCTGCATTTGGCCAGCGGCGCCAAACTGATGCTGTTCCAGGTGCGTGAGGACAAGGGCGCGCCATACCGGGCCGGTACCTGGGTCGAGCCGCAGGGGCAGGCGAGGGCATTGCAAGGCAGCGAGGTCGAACTCACCCCCTTGACCTGGACCCGGCAGGACAATGGCAAGCAGGTGCCTACCCGCTGGCGGGTGCAGGTGCCTTCGGTGCGGTTGGATGTGCAGGTTGATGCCATTGAGGCCAAGGCTTGGATGGGGACGCGATTTCCATATTGGGAAGGGCCGGTGCGGGTGAGCGGCGGTGGACAGGGATACCTGGAGATGACGGGGTATTGAGAGAACGCTGGCGGCACTATACATCTCCCGACGTGCATCCCTCCCGAAACACACTCGGACTCACCCCGCACTGCTTGCGAAAGAACCGGCTGAAATAACCCACGTCGACAAACCCCAGCTCATGGGCGATCTCTTTCACGCTGGAGGTCGAATGCCCCAGGGTCCGCTTGGCCTCCAGCACCAGCCGGGCATTGATCACGTTCATCGGGGTCATGCCCAAATGCTCCTGGCACAGCCGCCCCAAGGTGGCCAGCGTCATGCCCAGTTCATTGGCATAGAACCCCAGCGGCAGGTGCTCGCGGTAATGCCGATCCACCAATTCGCGAAAACCAGTCAATTGCTGGCTACGCCGGGACGGATGGCGGGGCGCTTCGCCGGGTGCCGGTTGCTCGTGACGCATTGACTGGATCAGCAGGGCCAGGAGCAGCGACATGCTGCAGGCCACGTGTTCGCGGGCGCGGTTGTGGTATTCCTCGCGCAAGGCACGACACAGGGGCAGCAGCGGGTCTTCTTCGGCGGGCCAATGGGGCAGGGCGATGACCTGGGGCTTGCGGATCTGCGCCAGCAGGCTCGGGGCCAGTACCTGGGCGATGCTCTCCAGCGGCGGTTGTGCCGCGGTGACGACCTGCCCTTCGACCTGGCCGGCCCAGTTGAAGCCATGCACCACCTGTGCAGGCACGTAGACCACGCACGGCGCACGTACCTGCAAGCGTTCGCTGTCGAACAGCACTTCACCGGCACCACTTTGCAGATAGAGCCATTGCAGCAGGCCGTCGTGGCGGTGCGCGGCGATTTCCCAGTTATGCGCGCCGGAGCGTTTGGAAATCTGCTCCACATGCAGCGATTCGTGCCACACCGGCTGCGCGGTCTCACCGTACAGGGCGTAGTTGGGGATCTTGTTCATATCGTTGTAATTGTTCTGGACGCTTGTTGCCCACTCTGCCACAGGCGGGCACGAGCTTCAGCGGGCAGGGGCGAAATTGTCGAGAATGTGGCCGCGCTTGCAGGTTTTGTCCATTCTGCCGGGCGTGCCGGTGGCCATAGGCTGTTCGCCAGATGAAGCGACACTCTGGAGATCGGTATGCATAACAACAACAGTAACTCCCATTGGCTGGGTCTGGATTCAGCTGTCTGCGTGGTCACCGGCGCCGCGGGTGGCATCGGCGCGGCACTGGCCCGCGCCTTGGTCGAGCAGCAGGCCCATGTGGTGTTGCTCGATCGTGATATCGACAAATGCCGGGAGCTGGCAGCTACCTTGGCCGAGCACAGCGTCGGCGAGGTCAGCGCGTTGGCCTGCGACATCGCCGATCCGGCCAGCGTCGAGCAGGCCGCCGCACAGGTGCAGGCCCTCTACGGTCGCTGCGATGTGCTGGTGAATAATGCCAGCGTGCTGCGTCCTGGTTCGCTCGACAGCATCGGCCTGGAACAGTGGAACCAGGTGCTGGCGGTTAACCTCAGCGGTTACTTGCTGTGCGCCCAGGCGTTTGGCCGTGGCATGCTCGAACGCGGCCAGGGCCGTGTCGTGCATGTCGCCTCCATCGCCGCGCACTACCCCCAACCGAACAGTGGTGCCTACAGCGCGGCCAAGGCCGGGGTCAGCATGCTGTCGCGCCAGCTTGCGGTCGAGTGGGGGCCACGTGGGATTCGCAGCAATACGGTATGCCCGGGTCTGATTCGTACACCGCTTTCGGCAGCGTTCTATGCCGACCCGAACATCGAGCGCCAACGCAGCGCCATGACCGCCAATGGACGCATCGGCGAGCCGCAGGATATCGCCGAGGCCGTGTTGTTCCTGGCCAGCCCGCGCGCCGACTACATCAATGGTGCCGAACTCACCGTCGATGGCGGCTTGGAAAGCATGCCCATGGCGCTGATCCCCCGTCCAGGCTTCGAGGGAGTACGCCCATGACTACGCGAACTTGCGATGTATTGGTGATCGGCGCAGGTGCCGGAGGGCTGTCCACCGCAATCACGGCGAAAAAGCACGGCCTGGACGTGATCGTCATCGAGAAGGACGACTGCTTCGGCGGCACCACCGCGTTTTCCGGCGGTGTGCTGTGGGTGCCAGGCAACCCCCTGGGCAATGGCGACACGACCGAGGCGGCACGCACCTATTTGCGCAACGAAACCGGGGCTTGCTACGACGACGCCGGTGTCGAGGCATTCCTGCGCTATGGGCCGCAGATGGTGGAGTTCTTCCAGCGCGAGACCGCCGTAAGCTTCGTGCCCACCCTGTACCCCGATTACCATCCGCAGGTCGAGGGCGGCGTCGATGGGGGGCGCTCGATCCTCGCCGCGCCCTTCGACATCCGCGCCTTGGGCGCCGATATGGCGCGGCTGCGCCCGCCGCTGAAAACCATCACCTTCATCGGCATGATGTTCAACTCGTCGAACGCCGACCTCAAGCACTTCTTCAACGTCACCCGCTCGCTGACGTCGTTCGTTTACGTGGCCAAACGCCTGCTGACCCACCTCAAGGAGCTGGCGCTGTATCGGCGTGGCACCCAGGTCACCAGCGGCAATGCCCTGGCGGCGCGGTTGGTCAAGTCGGCGCAGGACCTGGGTATCCCGATGCTTACCGGTACCCCGGCCAAACAGTTGCTGGAAGACAAAGGCCGTGTGCGCGGTGCGCTGGCCAGTCACGGCGGCCAGGAGTTGCGCATCGAGGCACGGCGGGGCGTGGTGTTGGCCTGTGGCGGGTTTTCCCATGACCTTCAACGCATCCGACAGGCTTACCCGCATCTGCGCCGCGGCGGCGAGCACTTTTCACCCGTGCCGTCGAGCAACACCGGCGATGGTGCGCGCATGGCCGAGGCGCTGGGCGCCAAGGTCGATATCCGCCTGCAGGCCGCAGCCGCATGGATGCCGGTGTCCAAGGTGCCAATGGGCGGTGGACGCGAGGTGGCGTTCCCGCACCTGCTCGATCGCTACAAGCCTGGCGTCATCGGCGTCCTGCGCTCAGGCCGGCGTTTTACCAACGAGTCCGAGTCCTATCACGACGTCGGTGCCGCAATGATCGAGGCCTGTGCCGACAGCAAGGAAACTGCCATGTGGCTGGTCTGCGACCGCCGCACCCTGGCCAAGTACGGGCTCGGCTATGCCAAGCCGGCGCCGATGCCGTTGTCGCCGCTGCTGCGCAATGGTTACCTGCTCAAGGGCGATACCCTGGCGGAACTGGCACGCAATGCCGGCATCGATGCCCAGGGCCTCGAGCAGACTGTGCGTGACTACAACCTCGGCGCTCGCCAAGGCCAGGATCTGCAGTTTGGCCGTGGCTCGACCCGTTTCAACCGCTATCTAGCCGACCCTGCGCAGCAGCCGAACCCCTGCGTGGCACCGATAGGCGAAGGGCCTTACTACGCGGTCAAGGTGGTGATGGGCGACCTGGGCACCTTCGATGGCCTGCGCACCAGCGTGGTCGGCGAAGTGCTCGATGCCAACCAGCAAGCCATCGATGGGCTGTACGCGGTAGGTAACGACCGGGCCAGCATCATGGGCGGCAACTACCCGGGCGCCGGTATCACCCTGGGGCCGATCATGACCTTCGGTTATATCACCGGCCGCCACCTGGCCGGCGTCGACCAGGGCCTGGACAGCGCGGCCCAGGCAAGGGAGGTGGCGTGATGCACAAGCCTATCGTCGATCACCGGGTGTATACCATTCGCCCGCGCTGCATGGCGGCCTTCCTGGAAGCGTTCGACCAGCTGGCGATGCCGATCCTGCTGCGTCATTTGGGCCCGCCGCTGGCGTTCTACGTCAGCAGCATTGGCCCGCTCAACCAAGTGGTGCATCTATGGGGCTACGACAGCCTGGACGATTTCGAGCGCCGCAGTGCCGCTCGCGATACCGACCCGGACTTCGCCGCCTACCTGCATGCCACCCGTGACCTGGTGGTGGCCCAGGAAACCCGGATCATCAAGCCGGTGCACCTGCGCAGCCTCGACCAGCACTGACAGCGTTCTCAATAAAAACAACAAGAGACTCAGGCAATGAACCACACCCTCGACGTGCGTCAGCTGATCGACCAGCAGCCGATCGGCCATTATCAGAAATGGGTCGTTTTCCTCGGCTTTCTTATCATTGCCCTGGACGGGCTGGACGTGGCCATCATCGGCTTCATCGCGCCCCAACTGAAAAGCGACTGGGGCCTGGGCCCACAAAGCCTGGGGCCGGTACTGAGCGCTGCGTTGATCGGCCTGGCCCTGGGCGCGCTGATCGCTGGCCCTCTGGCCGACCGCCATGGACGCAAGGCAGTGTTGCTGGGCAGCGTCGCGCTGTTCGGCCTGTGGACCTTGGCCTCGGCGTTTTCGCCCAACCTGGAAACCTTGGTCGCGTTGCGCTTCCTGACCGGACTCGGGCTCGGCGCCGCCATGCCCAATGCCAGCACACTGGTCAGTGAGTACGCTCCGGCGCGTAGCCGTTCGTTATTGATCACCTTGGCGTTCTGTGGGTTTTCCCTGGGTGCGGCTGCGGGAGGTTTCGTCAGCGCCTGGATGATCCCCAACCTCGGTTGGCGCAGCGTATTGGCGTTGGGTGGGGTGTTGCCGTTGCTGGTGCTGCCGCTGCTGTACTGGCGCCTGCCAGAGTCGGTGACGTTCCTGGTCAGCAAGGGCGCCGAGCCGCAGCGCATCCGCGCCATCGTCGAACGCCTTTCGCCCGGAGCTTGCACACCGGCCACGCGCTTCGTGCTGGCGGCCGGCGCGCCGAGCCAGGGCAGTGCGATCGGCACAATCCTGTCGCCGCGCTATCGCTTCGGCACGTTGATGCTGTGGAGCGGCTACGTGCTGGCGCTGTTCCTGGTGTATCTGTTCAGTGGCTGGTTGCCGACGCTGGTGAAGGAGGGCGGTGGCTTCACGGTCTCCGAGGCGGCCATCGTCACCGCCTGCTTCCAGATCGGCGGGCCGGTTGGGGCAATTGCGGTGGGGTGGGCGATGGATCGCTGGCATCCGCAACGGGTGTTGATGCTGACCTTCCTGTTCAGCGGCGCAGTGGTGTTCGCCATCGGCCAGGTGGCGGGTGATTTTGCCTGGCTGTGCGCCATCGCCTGGGCGGTGGGCTTTGGCCTGAACGGTGGCAGCGTGGGCATGAACGCCCTGGCGGCGGCGTTCTATCCGACTGAGGCCCGGGCCACAGGGGCCAGTTGGATGAGCGGGATCGGTCGCTTCGGGGCGATTCTCAGCGCCTTTGCCGGGGCGCAGATGCTGGCGATGGGTTGGCGTTTCGACCAGGTTTTCGCCGCCTTGTTGGTCCCGGCCGGCCTGGCTGCCCTGGCGGTGCTGTTGCAGGGGTGGCATGCCCAGGCTGCGCGGCGCAGCGCCGCGCAAACGGTTTGAGGTGGCGCTACGCGGTGGCAGGTTTCACTTGAAACCCGTCACGCCGTGCGGCACGTAAGGGGCCTCGAGGCGGGCGATGTCCTCGACACTCAACTGCAGGTCCAGTGCGGCGATCGCATCGTCAAGCTGGGCAGCCTTGGAGGCGCCGACGATGGGTGCAGAGACGCCGCGTTTGGCCAATACCCAGGCCAGTGCCACCTGCGCCATCGGCACGCCGCGCTCCTTGGCCAACTGCTCGACGACATCGATCACCCGGCCATCCTCGGTTTCGGTTTTTTCATAGAACGAGCGGCCGGAGATGTCGGTACGGGTGCGCTCGGTTTGCTGGCCGTGCGGGCGGGTCAGCCGGCCACGGGCCATGGGGCTCCATGGCATCAGGCCGACACCCTGGTCGAGGCACAACGGGATCATCTCGCGTTCCTCCTCGCGGTAGAGCAGGTTGAGGTAGTTCTGCATCGATACGAAGCGGCTCCAGCCATGGCTGCTGGCGATCTGCTGGGCCTTGGCGAATTGCCAGGCATACATCGACGAGGCCCCGATGTAACGGGCCTTGCCGGCCCTGACCACATCGTGCAGGGCTTCCATGGTCTCTTCGATGGGGGTGTGGTAGTCCCAGCGGTGAATCTGGTACAGGTCGACATAGTCGGTGCCAAGGCGGGTGAGGCTGGCGTCGATGGCGGTCATGATCGCCTTGCGCGACAGCCCCTGTTCGTTGGGGCGGTTGCTCCCTTCCCACATGTTGGCCGGGTAGAACACCTTGGTGGCGATCACCGTTTCGTCACGGCGGGTGAACTCCCTGAGCAATTTGCCGAGGATGATTTCCGAGGTCCCGGCCGAGTAGCTGTTGGCGGTGTCGAAAAAATTGATGCCCTGCTCGACCGCGTGGCGGATGATCGGTCGGCTGTCCGCTTCGCCGAGGGTCCAGGGGTGGGTGCCGGCGTCCGGCTCACCGAATGTCATGCAGCCCAGGCACAGTTTCGAGATGTCCAGGCCGGTGTTGCCCAGCTTGACGTATTGCATCGGTGTCTCCTTCAGTGACTGTTTCAGCGATCGATACAGCGTAGCTGCCTGGACTTGGTGCGAAAATTCCGTATTGGCGCAGGGATGACCTGCAAAAATTCACAAGCGCAGCAGCGGCTTTACCTGCAGGGTAAGAAAGTCGGTGACAGCTTTGATGCGCGGCGTGCTGCGCACATCTTCGTGCACTGCCAGCCAGATCTCGATGCTCATCGACTGCTCGTCGGGGCCGATGCTTTCAAGGCCATGCTCCTGGGCCATGAAGGCCGGCAGGCAGGCGATGCCGATACCGCCTGCGGCAGCCTGGGCCTGGATACGCAGGTCGTTGCTTTGCAGGGCGAACGGGGCGTGGCCGATCTGCTCGAGCAACCATTGCTGCTGCGGTGATTTCGCCTGCGAGGCGTCGTAGCCGATGTAGCGTGGAGTGCAGGCGCAACGCAGGTACTCGGGGGCTGCGTAAAGGCGGTAGTCGAGGTGTCCGAGCAGGCTGGCCACCAGCGTGGGTTCGCTGGGCCTGGCCAAGGCCACGCTGATGTCCGCCTCGCGCCGTGCCAGCGAAGCGCGCGACTTGCTGCCCACCAGCTGCAGGCGCAGTTGCGGATAACGCCGATACAGGTCGCCCAGGCGACGGGCGATGATGCTGCCGAGCAGGGCCGGCGGTGCCGACAGCACCACCTCGCCTTCGACTGTTTGTTGACCTGCGCTGGCGAAATGCTCGACGGCGAAGGAGCCTTGGGTCATCTGCTCGGCAAGTTCGGCTACCCGGCGCCCTTGCTCGGTCAACTCATAGGCCCTGGGGCGGCGATCGACCAACTTGAGGTTGAGCGCCGCTTCCAATGCGGCGATGCGCCGGGCGACGGTGGCATGGTCCACGCCCAGCAACTTGGCGGCTGCCGAAAGTGAACCGCTGCGGGTGAATGCGCTGAAGTGACGAAGATCTTCCCAATCGAACATGGCTGGCCCCTGATATGCGCAGGCATGGTACTGGTTGGTACCTCGGGCGGCCAGCCGGACATGGCGTGGATCACGCGCCGATCGCGGAAGGGGCCTTGGCAGGTGCGCAGGATGGGGCGGTGGAGGGGGGCGGTGCCTGGCGCAGTTGTGCCAGGCCATGCATGCTCGGTTTCAGCGCTGGGTAGAGATTGCAGTAGATTTCGAACAGTCGATCGTAGGTGTGCCTGTTGGCTGGGTTGGGTTGGGCCCGTGGGCACAGGGTGCGCCAGTCCCGCACTTGCGCCAGGCTGGTGATTTCGCCGATGGCCAGAGCCGCCAGCATTGCACCGCCCAGTGGCGCTTCGACCGCTTGCTCGATGGTCATGACCGGGTAGCCAGTGATGTCCGCGATGATTTGCATCCACAAGTCCGAGGCTGCCGCGCCGCCGACCACGATCAACTCGGAATCAAGATGTACCGCGGCCTGTTGGCCACGTTCCATATTGTGGCGCAAAGCGAATGCCAGGCCTTCGAGTACCGCGCGATACAGGTGGGCTTTGGTGTGGAACAGCGACAGCCCGACATAGGCGCCGGATGCCTGGGCGTCCCACACTGGGCTGCGCTCCCCCATCAGGTACGGGAGAAACACCAGGCCATCTGCGCCTGCTGGGGTATTGGCGGCTTCGCGCTCCATCAGCTGATGCACTTCGACACCGGGGGACAGTGCGGCGGTCTGCTTCTCCTGGGCGCAGAACTGGTCACGGAACCAGCTCACCGACGCACCCGTGGCGATGGCACCGCCGAACAGGTAGATGTTTTCGGCAGGCTTGTGCACGTAGGGCATGCTGACCAGGCCGAGCTTGGCATCGGTCTGGTGGTTGATGAAACCCCAGCACATGCTGGTACCCATCATCGCGACATGGTTGCCAGGCTCGATGACGCCGGCAGCCAGGGTTGCCATCGCGGCATCGACCCCACCCGCCACCACCGCGGTGCCGGGGGCCAAGCCCAGGCGAGTGGCGGCTTCGGCAGTGAGACCTCCCACGATTTCGCTGGAGTCGACCAGCCGTTGCGGCATCAGCGACGGGTCGATACCCAGTGCGTCCATCAGCGGGATAGACCAGCTACGGGCATGAATGTCGTAGACCCCGCCGATGTTGCCGGCCGAGCTGTGGTCTACGGCCAGTTCACCGGTGAGGTGATAGTGCACATAGCTGTTGGGCGGCAGCAGGTAGCGCGTGCGGGCCCAGACTTCGGGCTGGTTGCGCTTGATCCAGAGCATCTTGGTGAAGCCGTGGTAGCTGTCGACGCCGTTGCCACTGATGGCTTGCAGCTGTTCCAGGTCGAGGTGCTGGCGTACCCACTCGGTTTCTGCAGTGGCGCGGCGGTCCATCCAGATCAGGCAAGGGTGCAGCGGGCGGATGTCGGCGTCCACCGGGATCCCCGAGCCGCCGTACAGGCTGCTGACACAGATGGCTTTGATCTCGTTGGCCGGCACATGACTCTGCGCGACCACTTCGGCGATGGTCGCCTGAACGGCGTCGAGCCAGACATCAGGCCATTGTTCGGCCCAGAGTGGATAGGGTTGTTCGACCTGATAGGCAACCGACGCCTGGGCCAGGATGGCGCCCTTGGTCGAGGTCAGCAGGGCTTTTGTGCTTTGCGTTCCGATATCGACGCCGATCACGTAGGTCATGGGGGTTCCTCACTCATGCCTTGGTTGTTGTTGTAGAAATCCCGGTTGGCGGGAGGAATGTAGACGTTAACATTTTGTGGTTCAAAAAAACGCCTGTGGCCTAGTGGGCGGCACTTGCAGGCGAGTAGCGGGCAGCTGTCAACGTCAACATTCCGGCAAGCTAGCACAGCGCTTTTACCATTACAATATGCCATCTTCGACCATGCTTTAGGCCTTCGACGCCAGCAAAATCGAGGCAAGACCAGGCCAGCGCGAGAAGGAGCCGCCATGAAGCCAGCAGGCAAAGCCACCATCACTGACATCGCCCGACGCGTCAACATGACCACGGTCACGGTCTCCCGTGCCCTCAACCAGCCGGAGAAGGTGAAGAAGGAGACACTGGCGCTGATTCTCAAGGTGGCCCGCGAACTGAACTATGTGCCCAATGCCTTCGCCCGCAACCTGAAGAATCGCGAGAGTCGCTTGCTCGGCCTGGTGACGGCGAGCCTGGACAACCCGTTCTACGGCGAGATCATCAAGGCCATCACCCGTGAGGCGAAGAAGCGCAACTACACCTTGATGCTGTTCGATACCGATGGCTCGGCGGAGCTCGAAGCGCGGGCCGTGGACACGCTGCTCAGCTACCAGGTGGCGGGCATCCTCCTATCGGCGGTCTCGGACGATGAGCGGTATCAGCCCGATTACCTCGGCAAACTGGAAATGGCCGGTATACCGGTGGTACAGATCGACCGCAAGCTCGCCGGGGCGCCGTTCGCCGGCGTTTACCTGGACAACGAGCAAAGCGGCTATCAAGGCGCCCTGGCTGTGCTGGAGCAGGGGCATCGGCACCTGCTGGTGGTGGCGGGCCCTGAGCATTCGCACATCACCCTGAGCCGTCTGCAGGGCATTCGACGTGCACTGCAGACGTGCAACGAGCCGGTTTCCCTGGAGGTATTGTATGGCGATTACACTCAGGCCCCGGCCTGTGACGCGGTCGGCGAGTACTTGCGCCAGTGCAAGCGTCCCGATGTGATTTTCGGGCTCAATGCGCTGATCACCCTGGGCGCGCTGCAAGCGATGCGTGAGCAGGGGCTGGGCCGGGCGGACATCGCGCTGTTCAGCATCGACCATGTCCATTACGCCAGCATCTACGGTGACCCTATTCCCTGCGTGAGCCACAGCAGCGCCCAGCTTGGGGTGGAGGCGATCAACCTGCTGTGGCGCCAGATCGACGATCCGGATGCGCTGCTCGCCGACCGAGTGCTGCAGGGCAGGCTCGAATCCTGAGGGAAATGTTGACGTTGACATTGACAGCGAAGCGGCCATAAAGTCGCTTTCGCTCGGGCAGGGTCGCCCGCAAAATGTAAACGTCAACATTCCACATAAAACAAGATCAACGTCCCGCATGGCGGGCCGAGGAGACATCGAATGGCTAACGAACTGGCTGGCAAAGTAGCTGCGGTAACCGGCGCAGCATCCGGCATTGGCCTCGCGACGACCGAGGCGATGCTCGCCGCCGGCGCCTGCGTGGTGCTGGTCGACCGCGACGAAGCTGCCCTGGCGCGGGCGTGCGATCGCCTCGGCGAGGCAGCGGTGCCGTTGCACATCGACCTGCTCGATCCAGACAGCTGCGCGACATTGCTGTCTGGGGTTCTGGAGCGGGCGGGCAAGCTCGACATTCTCTATGCCAACGCCGGCTGCTACCTCGGCGGCGAGGTGGTAGACGCCGATCCGGCTGCCATCGACCGCATGCTCAACCTCAATGTCAACGCGGTGATCAAGAACGTGCACAACGTATTGCCGCACATGCTCGACCGAGGCACCGGCGACATTGTGGTGACAGGGTCGGTGGCGGGACATTTCCCCGTGTCCTGGGAGCCGGTGTATTCAGCGTCGAAATGGGCAATCAATTGCTTCGTGCAGACGCTTCGGCGGCAGGTGAACACCAAGGGTGTGCGAGTCGGGGCCGTGTCGCCCGGCCCAGTGGTGAGCCCCTTGCTGGCGGACTGGCCAGCGGAGAACCTGGCCAAGGCGAAGGCCAATGGCACCCTGATCGAACCCGAGGTAGTGGCGGATGCAGTGATGTACATGTTGACCCGCCCGCGCAATGTGACCATTCGCGACATGGTCGTGTTGCCTTCGGCTTTCGACATGTAACGATGCAGTGCCCGGGGGCGATGCACTAGCCACCGGCCTCCTGGGCCTTCAACAACTGCATCTGCTGGCGATACTCCGCCGTAACCTGCCGCGCCTGCTCAGGGTTGTTCACCACCTTGGGGGTGATCAGCACGATCAGTTCGGTACGGTCGCGGCCCTTCGAGTCGCTGCCGAACAACCAACCCAGCCCTGGAATGCTCGACAGCCAGGGCACTCGGGTTTGCGAACTGCTGTTGTCCTGCTTGATCAAGCCGCCCAGCAACACCGTCTGGCCACTCTGCACTGCCACCTGGGTCGACACCGCCCGACTGGAGATTCGCGGATTGGGCTGGGTGTCGGTGACGGCACTGTCATCGGCATCGCTGACCTGTTGCTGGATATCCATGTACACCAGGCCACCTGGGTTGATTCGCGGCACCACGTCGAGAATGACACCCGTCTGCACGTACTCGACACTGCTCAGCGTGGTATCGGAGGTGCTGGTGTTCACCGTGGTCTGGTTGATCGGCACGTTGTCACCGACCTGGATCTGCGCCTGCTGGTTGTTCAGCACCACCAGCGAGGGTGCCGAGAGCACCTGGGTCAGGCCGCGGGTTTCCAGGGCGCGTAGCGCCACCTGCAGGTTGTTGCTGACGAACGAATAGAACAGCGAGCTGCTGCCCAGTGCGACTCCGCCCGCGCCGAGTGCGCCTTGGCTGCCACTTTCGTTGGCGACGGTATCGCTGGTCGAGTTGCCCGCCAGGCGGCCCAGGTACCACTGCACGCCAAGGTCGAGGTCACCGGTAAGCTTCACCTCCAGGATGCGGGTTTCGATCTGCACCTGCAACGGAGGCGTGTCCAGGCGCTTGACCGCCGATTCGATCTCCTTCCATTGAGCTGGTCTGGCGCGTACCAGCAACTGGTTGCTGCCTTTCTGCGCGGTGATGCGCACGGTCGCTTCCAGGCTCTGGCCCGCGCTGCCTTCGGTATCATCCGTGGCACCCTGCGTTTGATCATCGCTGGATGGCTCGTCGAACGCCTCGCTGTGCTGCTCCTGGTTGCCGACAGTGGTCAGGGACTGACTGCCGGTGCCATTGAGCGAGGTCAGGCTGGTGGTCTTCAAGCCAGGGGCGACCTTGGCCGGGGTGTCATCCGCGACCTTGCCCGAGCCATAGATCTGCCGCAGGTAGCGGGCCAGGTCGGCGGCCTTCATGTTGCGCACGTCGTACACGTAGAGCTGTGGCTCGTTGCCACCGCCTTCGTCGATGGTGCGGATCCAGTCGCCCACTTCCTGCAGGTACTCCGGTTGCGCCGAGATCGCCACGATCGAATTGGTGCGCTCATTGGGCATGAACCTGACCATATCGGCCAACGGCATGCCGCTGTCGGGGCCGAACAGCTTCTGCAGCTGCGGCATCAGCTCGGCCACCGATGCCCGCTGCAGCCCGTAGACGCCAATCGACATGCCCTTGAGCCAATCGACATCGAAGGTGTCGATCGTGTCCTGATAGTTGGTGAGCTCCTGCGGCGTACCGGCCAGGCTGATTACGTTGCGGGCCGGGTCGACCAGCAGGAAGGCGTTCTCGCGCACGAACGGTTGCAACAGCTTGCGCATTTCGTTCGCGCCGATGTAGCGCAGCGGGAACAACCTGGCCGACAGGCCCGAAGGCGGCTGTTGCACCGCAGTGTCGGGCACCAGCTTGCCGGCGACGGCTTGGCTGGCGGGCAGAATGACGTAACGCTCGCCCTGGCGGATCATCGCGTTGTCGGTCCAGGACAACAGCGTTTCCAGGATCGACAGGGCTTGCTGCTTGTTGACGGGCTTGGAGGTCGAGAAGCTGACGCTGCCTTTCACACCCTCGCTGATGCTGTAGTTCTCGTGCAGCAGGTCGCCCATCACGCTGTTGATCACCGCTTCGATAGGCTGGTCGGTGAAGTTGAAGACGATGTCGCCTTGTTCGGTGTCCTGCGCGGGCGTGCGGGCGCGGGTAGGGCGTACGAAATGCTGGTTACCCTGGCGGATAGAGCGTGTCGGCGCCGTGTGCACGCTTGCCGACGGCGGCTCGCTCGTGGCCATGCCGGGTGAGCTGAGGCCTGTGAGCGGCGGGGGAGCGTCCGCGCCCGCCAAGGCTTCCTGCATCAGGCTGGGGTCGGTCTGCAGGGGCTGCTCGGAGAGGGCGCAGCCAGCGAGGCTGATGGCAACACCCAGGCCCAGCAAGGGGGCGCGCAACGGCAAGAGAGAGGCGTGAAAAAGAACGTGCTTGGTCATGGAGTCGTCGTACGCGGAAGAATGAGGGCGGGGACCTTGGATGGCGGTGCCAGGCGCAGCCGGGGCAGGTCGAGGGTCTGGACCTTGCCGTCGCGGGCGAAGGTGGCGCTGGTGCCGTCGAGGTGGGTCAGGGTCCAGCCGTTGTCCAGCGTCTGGCCCAGGGCGAGCTTGCTGACCGGCTTGCCGGCTTCGTGCAGGTAGATGTAATGCACGCCGCTGCCCATCATCACCCCGACCAGGGTCAGGTTGGAAAGCGCAGGCACCTTGGCCCCGAGGCGCTGTGGATCGGGCTGGCGGTCGGGGCTGAACAGCGGGTGGGTCCAGGTGCCGGCGCGCAGCGCCTGCGTTAGCTCGGGCATCACCGCAGGTGCCGCCAGGTCAATGGACCGAGGCGCCTCGGCATGCGTCAGCCAGTGTGGCTCGAGGGGGCTCCAGGCGACCCAGGCCAGGGCTGCGAGCGCGGCGATGTTGCACACCAGGAGTGGCTTGCTGGAGGCGGTCAATTTCATTCGGCACCTCGCCCACGCATGTAGCCGCGAATCAGTAGCTGCACGTCCAGGCGCCCGGCACTGCCATGGGCAGGCGCCGACGCGCTGCGGCGCACGCTCAACTGGTCGACGAACAGCGCCGGTTGGCTGTATTCCAGGGCGTGCAGCAGGGCGGCCAAGGGCTCGATGGCGCAATTGAGCGTGAGGCTCACCTTCACCTGGCGGTACGGCTCGGGCTGCGCTGCCCCTGGTTCGCCCGGCGCCACGGGCATGCGTTGGGTCACCTCGCAGCCTGGGCCGAGCGCGGCCTGGCGGGCGACCTGCCGGGTGGCGTACTGCATCAGGTCGGCGGCCGCTGCGTTGGCGTCGTCGCCCGGCAGCAGGCTATTGCCCTTGGCGGCGCTGGCCTTGCTACGTTCGAGCTGGGCCTGGAGTTGGGGCGCTTGCTCGATCAGGCTGGCGTAGTGACGCTGCTGCTCGCGCAGGGTAGCGGCTTGGTCGTCGAGTTCGCGCAAGGGGGCGAGCAACAGGCTTTCGACCAGCAAGTACCAGGCGGCCCACAGCACCAGACCCAGCACGCCCAGTGCCACGATACGACGCTCTCTAAGGTTGAGCGGGCGCATGCGCGGCCTCCTTCAGTTGCGCGGAAATGACAAAGCGATCGTGACCGGTGGCCTTGTCGGCCAGGATCACACCCTGGAAGCGGGCGTGTTCGAGGGTGTGGCAATCCTTCATGGCATTGAGCAGTTCGCTGGCATGGCTACTCTGGCCCGCCAGCGTCACGTGCACGCCGTCTTCCAGTTGCAGGCGCTCGACCCAGGTGTCGTTGCCCAGGCAAGCGCTGATGTCGGCCAGCAGCGCGGTCAGCGTCGGACGCTGGATCTTGAGCCCAGCCAGGTAATGCGTTGCGCCGACTGTGGTGTCCAGGGTCTGGCGCAACTGTTGCACCGCTCGCACGGCTTGCCGTTGCTCGTTGACCGTTTGCTGCATGGCCGCGACGGTGGCTTGGCGCCGGTCCAGGCAGGCAGCGGCCAGCGCCACCAGGCTGAGTACGCAGCCAAGCCAAAGCCAGCGGTCGAGTCGTCCAGGGGAGGGGTGCCAGGTTTCGCTGCCTTGAGGCAGCAGGTCGATACCCAGGCGTTTGTCCTCACGCGTGGTCACGTCGATGGCGATCAGCTGCAGGCCCCGCGCGCGGCAGGCCTGCAGCATGGAGGCCAGAGCGGCGCGGGCGACAGCCACCAGTTCGATGTCGGCGTGGGGCGCGTGCCGGTGCACCACTCGGGCAACGAAGTGCACCTGGTCTGCAGGGTAGGGCGTGTACTTGTCGATTTCGTAAGCCAGCACCTCATCGAGGTTGCGTGTTGCCGCGAGGGGCAGGCTCAGGTGCTGTCGCATCACCTGGTGCTCCGCCAGGACCAGCACCACCGGTCGGGAGGCCTGGCAGTGATCGGGTAATGGCCAGCCGAGCAACTGGCTGGCATCGCGACGGGTCAGTCGCCCAGCCAGTGTCGCAGGGAGCATGGCGAGCAACTCTTCGAGCCAGGCATGCAACCAACGTCGGGCCGTGCTGCGGCGCCACTGTGCACGCCAGTACAGGCGATGCCGGGCGAGGGCGACGACGCAGCGCTTGAACAGGGCGTTCATTCGCGCCACCTGAGTACGCGATAGGGCTTGCCACCGGCATAGCCCGGTAGCAAGACCACGGTGGCCTGGAGCTCGGCGCCCAACCCATTGGTCCGCCTGGCGATGCTGGTGATGGTGACCAGCTTGCCAGCGTCGGCGCCGGGCCCGGCCCGTCTGGGCAGGCCGAGCACTTGGGCCAGGCTGGGCGGAGCGAGGCCAGGGTCCGGTTCGGCGTTGCCTGACCAGATCGTGACCCAGGGCAGGGTGCGCTGGTACACGGCGTAGGTCATGCCGGGCAACTGGCGATATTCTTCGAGCATTCGCAGAGGTACCTTGTTACGCCTCGTCCTTAAAGCCTGGGTTACGCGTTTCGCGTCTTCGCTGCTAGCGCCGCCTGCGCGCAGCAGTTTCTCGAGGTGGTGCAGGGATCCTGCATTGAGGTCCAGCTTGCCGCGCTCGCTGATCACACTCACCTGCAGCGTGCTGTGGTTGAACTGCACGGCATGCTCGCGGCCATCGGCGAGCCAGCCTGATGGGCCGGCACGCAATAGGTTGACCACGGCCAGCTCCAGCCCCGCCTGGGCTGTCAGCACCGCGTCGGTCTGATTGCTGCGCCAGATTGCCTGGCGCTGCTGCAGTTGCACCGACATCGCCAGGCCTCCCAGCAGTACGCTGAGCAGGCCGATCACCCACAGCACCAGCAATAAAGCTGCGCCACGCTGGAGCCGCTTCATGGCCGGCCACCATCGCCGCTGAGGTCCAGTAGCAGGTTGACCTGCAACGTGGGCCAGGGCGTGGCGCCGACCTGCTCGAGATCGATGCGTACCGAACGCGGCAGGCGCTCCGGCCAAGGCCATTCGCTCAGCCAGCCGGTGGCCTTGCCCAGCGGTGAGTAGCCGCGATAGTGCAGGCGCAGGCTGCGCACGCCGTCGAGCAAGCGCTGTGGCGTGCCCCAGGGCTCTACGCGCTGGGCGTTCAACTCGGCCAATTGCAGTTCGAGGTGCTCGCCGCGCAGTCGCAGGCGCTGGCGATGCAGGCCGCCCCCTACCGAGCTGGGCAGCGGGGCATAGAAGGTCATGGCGTCGGCATGGCCCTCGAAGGTGACGGTGTGTTCGCCGCTTGCGCTTCTGCCGCTCAGGGGCAACATCTGGCCTACCGCCTGGCGCAGGAAGCGTTGCGTGGCCCGTCGCTGGTCCAATGTACCGCTGTAGCGCTCAGCCTTGGCCACCACGCGGTTGGCACCTACCAAGGCGGTACCGACCAGTCCCAGCAGCAACCCCAGCAAGCTGATCACCAGCAGTACTTCGAGCAGGGTAAAGCCAGCCTGGCGCCTCATGGGCCATTGCTCTCGGTGCGTGCACGCAAGGTGCTGTAGTGCGAGGTCTGCCGCCCTTCGTTCAGCGTCAGGTCCAGTCGGTAGAGCGCGACCTGGCCAGGCACGGCCTGGTCCAGTGAGACATCGAGGTGCCACTCAAGGCCCTGCCAGTTACCGCTGGTATGCCCTGGCTGCAGGGTAGCGAGGTCGAAGTCGTCCATCAGCGAGCGGGCCACCGTTGCGTGCCGGTCGTTGCGCTCGACCTGGCGCAGACTCTGGCTGCTCTGGGCGAACGCCCCCAGCAGGATCGACGCGGCCACCACCATCAAGGTGATGGCAGCGAGCATTTCCAGCAGGGTGAAGCCACGCTGCGTGTTCATGGCTGCGCCTTCAGGGTGACATTGCCTGTGAGCCAGTTGACGTCGATGCGCCAGTGCGCCGTATCACGGCTGATCTGGATATTGCCACCGCTGGCCGCGCCATCGGGGTAGAACTCGAATGCTGCGCCCAGCGTCTGGGCGGTGTTCAGGCGGACGGTGAAGGCGTCTGGCCATTGCACGGCTTTACGGCCCGGCATCATCGCACGGCGTTGCGCCAGGTCGAACGTGGCGCGTACCGGCTCGCCGCTGGCAATGGCCTGGACCCGGGCACTGCGCAGGGTGGCGACCATCTCGTTCAACGCGCTGCGCTCGCTTGCGCCTTGCAAACCACGGCCAATGCCGACCGCCAGCAGCGGCAGGGCCACCGCCAGGAGGGCAATGACCACCAGCAGTTCGAACAAGGTGAAGCCGCGCTCGCGTGCAGGGGCCATGGTTACTGCCAGCTACCCACGTCGGCGTTGTAGCCCTCGCCGCCGGGCCGGCCGTCCTGGCCCAGAAACACCAGGTCGAAGGAGCCGTGCTTACCGGGCGCCTGGTATTCGAAGGGGTGGCCGAACGGGTCGAGCAGGTCGGATGGCTTGGCATAGGGGCCTGCCCAGGCGCCTGCCGCCGCCGGCTTGTGCAGCAGCTGTTCGAGGCTGGCAGGTGGGGCGCCGACATCCAGCGCGTAGCTGTCGACTTTCATGCTGAGGCTGGCCAATTGCGCTTTGCCCGCGCCGTACTTGCCCTTGTCGACGTTACCGCCGACCTGCCGCACGACAATGGTCGCGACTATCCCCAGCAGTACGATGACTGCAAGCATTTCGAGCAGGGTGAAACCCGCTTGGCGGGCGTGAGAGGTAGGGTGCGAACGCATGGGAGGTTTCCTAGAGGGTACTTGTGAGGCTCATGAGCGGCAGCATGATCGCCAGCATGATCGCCGCGACCAGTACCGCCATGACGATGGTCAGGGTCGGTACCAGGGCGGCGAGCAGGCGCTCGATCAGGCGTTTGGCTTCGAGGTCGAACATGTCGGCGACCTTGAGCAGCATTGGCCCGAGGCGGGCGGAGTGTTCGCCCACCTCGATCATCTGAATGGCCAGCGCCGGCAGCATCGGTTCGTCCGCCAGGGCGTGGGCGAGGCTGGCGCCTTGCTTGACCTGTTGGGTGACGCGCTCGACATGCCTGCGCAGTGCGTGGTTGGCACTGACGTCGCGGCTGATGGTCAGGGCCGCAAGCAGGGTGACGCTGTTGCTCAGCAGGATGCCCAAGGTGCGTGCCAAGCGGGCGGTTTCGAGGCGCTGGAGCAGGGGGCCTGCCACGCGGCTACGCCACAGGCGCAAGTCCTGGGCGATACGTCGCTGCGGCTGGCGGCGCGCGGCGAGCGACAAGCATGGCCCGCCGACCAGTACGGCCAGGCAGGCCAGGCCCCAGTTGGCGGTGAACGCACCCAGGCCCAGCACCGCTCGGGTCACCCACGGGATCGGCACGCCCAGGTCCTGGAAGATGGGCACGAACTGGGGCACGACATAGCCGAGCAACAGGCCCAGCGATCCAATCACGCCCGCGACCAGGAACCCGGGATAGATCAGCGCGTTGATCACTTCGCCGCGCAACGTGTGGCTGCGCTCGAGATAGCCCGCCAGTTGCGTCAAGGTCTCTTCGAGCACCCCGGCAGCTTCGCCGGCGCGGACCAGGCTGGTGAAGAACGCCGGAAAACTGCCGGGGTGCTGCTCCAGCGCGCGGGATAACGACTGGCCGCTTTTGACATCGTCGCGCACACGCTCGAGCAGCGCCTTCGCCGCCGGCCTGCGGACATGCTTGAGCAGGGTGGCCAGGGCCTTGTCCAGTGGCTGCCCGGCACCGACCAGCGTGGTCAGCTGTTGGGTAAAGGTAATCAGCTCGACAGGGGTGAACTGCCCATGCCCGCGGCTCCAGCGTAGCAGGGGCCGTCCGCGCTTGATCTGCAACACCAGCAAGCCGCGCTGCTGCAGCAGGTGCGCAGCGCCACCTCGGTCGGCGGCTTCCAGCTCGCCGCGCTGCTCGCGCCGCTCGATGTCCAGGGCACGGTAGGTAAAGATCGGCAAATCAGTCACTCCCTGTAACGCGTAGCACTTCTTCCAATGAGGTGATACCGGCCAGCGCCTGGCGCAGTCCCTCCTCGCGCAAGGTGATCAGGCCCTTGGCGCGGGCCGCAGCTTCCAGGCTGGTGGCGTCCGCGTGGCGCATCAGCAGGCTGCGCAGGTCGTCATCCATCACCAGCAGTTCGGTGATTGCGCTGCGTCCGTGGTAGCCGCCCCCGATGGCATGCTCGTCGGCCCGATAGAGCATGATCGGACGCTGCTCGGTAAACCGCGCCAGTTGGTGGCGCCGCACGAGTTCGGCGGGTGCCTCGAAGGCGATCCGTGTGGCCGGGTCGAGGCGCCGCACCAGTCGCTGGGCCAACACGCCTTGCAAGGTCGAAGCCAGCAGGTAGCCTTCGACCCCCATGTCCAGCAGCCGGGTGATGCTGGCGGCGGCGCTGTTGGTGTGCAGCGAGGACAGTACCAGGTGACCGGTGAGCGACGACTGGATGGCGATGCGGCAGGTTTCCAGGTCGCGCATCTCGCCGATCATGATCACGTCCGGATCCTGCCGTACGATCGAGCGCAACGCCGTGGCGAAACCCAAGCCAATCGATGGCTTCACCTGAATCTGGTTGATGCCGGTGAGCTGGTACTCGACCGGATCTTCGACCGTGATGATCTTGCGTTCCGCGGTGTTCAAGCCCGCCAGTGCGGTATACAGGGTGGTTGTCTTGCCCGAGCCGGTCGGGCCGGTGACCAGGAAAATGCCATGGGGGCGCGCCAGCAGCTGGCGTATTCCGTGCAGGGTCGGGCCGTCGATACCGAGGGTGGCGAAATCGAAACTGACGTTCTGTCGGTCGAGCAGCCGCATCACCACGGACTCACCGAAACTGGTCGGAACCGTGGACACCCGCAAGTCCAGCTCATGCCCCTGGATACGCAGCATGATCCGACCGTCCTGGGGGAGGCGCCGCTCGGCAATATCCAGGCGAGCCATGATCTTCAGTCGCGAGATGACCGCTGCCGCGTATCCGCTGGGTGGCGCCTCGCCTTCGATCAATACGCCGTCGACGCGGTAGCGCACCTTCAACTGGCTCTCGAACGGTTCGACGTGGATGTCCGACGCACGCAGCGCTACCGCCCTTTGCAGCATCAGGTTGACCAACCGGATGACCGGAGCCTCCGAAGCGAGGTCCTTGAGATGCTCGATGTCCCCTTCGGCAACGGTGTCGTCATCCAGCGCCTCGATCAGCGCGCCCATTGCCGTACGGCCATCGCCATGAGCCTGTTCGATCAGTGTGGAAACCTGTTCGGCGGTGGCCACTACCACCTGCAGCGACTTGCCCGCCTGATAGGCGAGGGCGTCGAGTGCATAACCGGACAGCGGCACCGCGGCTGCCACACGCAATTGCCCAGCCTGCTCGCCCAATGCGATGACGCCATAGTGACGGGCAAACCGTTCGGGTGTGCTCGCGCTCGGCTGCACCGGCTCGTCGGTGAGCCGTGGAGTGGCCAGCAGCTGTGAATACGCGGTTGCCATTTGCTCATCCTTTACGGCACCGAGACGCAGAAGCGTGCGAAGTTTTTCGTTATCCGCCATGCCCTGGGCCACCCCCAAACGAGTGGCTCTTAGTATGTCTGCAGGTTGTAACGCACCCGCCTTCAACAGCCACTCACATATATCGTCAGCACTGGGGAGTTGTATATTCATGTGGTGGCTTATTGCAATTAGTGGCTATTTGGCGGCGCACTGCCATTGTTGAAGTAAAGAGTTGCTGGAGAATACGTCGTTGTCTTTTCTAGTGCAACAGAGTGTTTTAGAGGGTAAATCGGCTAATTCTTTGTGGGTATTTTACGGGGCTGCCAGAGCTTAGCAGATTACTAAACCTAGTCGCAACTAGGTTTAGTGGATGGTTGGAAATTGCTATGAACAATGAAAAAAAGCAAGAAAATCGCATTCACAAATGGTTTATAAGGATTTAATTCAACAATTACTGGGTTAGTTTGATTTTGTTCATCTTCAAAATATTCGTTTAGCAATTGTTTTTACTCGTATTTTCCCAATATTTCGACCGTGCTCTCTGACAATTCTCCGTTGGACTTGAACTTTTTTGACGAGCACTCAGACTTAGCCCCCGATCAGACCTGGGCCCAGGGCCGATCACCTATTTCATATTTCTTCACTCGAGAACTATTCGATGAATAGACGATTGCTGTCATTCGCCGGCGCGGCGCTCATTGCCACTCATTTGAGTGTCAGTGCTGGCTCTTTGGATGACGCGGCCCAACAGGCTGATAATCCAAGAGCCCAGCTTGAGGCTCAACGTGACCGCTTGACCGGGGCAGACCAGGTGGGGCACGCCCGCAGTACGGCGAACGACTGGATCGACACCCCGGTCGATACCCAAGACACGCCGAAACAGGAGAGCCGGCCATGACGCTCAAGCACACCCTGGGGTTGGGCCTGGTGGCGCTGGGTGCCATGCATGCCTCGGCGACGCTGGCAGCCGCGCCGCGCAGCGGCAACGAAGTGGAGGCACGCGTCAGCTCCATCCTGGACAACATGAACACCTCGGAGAAAATCAATTTCACCCGGGTCAACGATGGGCACATGATCCCCTCGCTGAGCAAGTGGGGTATCCAGGGTACCGTCGCCTATGACTCGTCGATGGGCGTGCACGTCAACAACGCCACGTTCGGAGCGCAGTACCCTTCACAGTCGGCGCTGGCGGCCGCGTGGAGCATCAACCGGGCCAAGGAGTTCGGCTTGGCCATCGGCTATGGGACGCGAATATCGGGCGGGCAGCAGATGCTTTCGCCTGGGGTGAACCTGTATCGCACCCCCTACAATGGGCGTTCCGCCGAATACATGAGCGGTGAGGATCCCTTCCTCGGCGCCGTGCTTGCACCGGCCGTGGTCAACGGCATCCAGGCCCAGGGCATCCAGGCCAGCGGCAAGCACTACCTGGCCAACGAACAGGAAGCCAACCGCCAGGCGGTGAACGTCATCGCCGATGAGCGCACCCTGCGAGAACTGTATCTGCCTGGCTTCGAGTCGATGGTAAAGAACGCCAACGTGGCTTCGATCATGTGCGGCTTCAACAAGGTCAACGGTGACTACGCCTGTGAGAACCATCACCTGATCACCGAGATTCTCAAGGGTGAATGGGGTTACCAGGGCATGGTGATCAGCGACTTCAACGCTATCCACGACGCGTTCAAGGGCGCCTGGGCCGGGACCGACATCGACATGCCGTCTGGCCTGCAATTCACCGAGGCCAACCTGCTGCCGTACTTGTGGAGCGGTCAGCTCACCCAGAACGTGATCGACGACAAGGTCAAGCGCAACCTGCGTGCAGTGGTCAGCTACGACTTCCAGGAGCATCAGAACATCGCGCAGACCCTGGAGCACACCGAGTATGGCCAGCGGGCGGCGTTGAACCTGGCGCGTGAGTCCATCGTGTTGCTGCGCAACAGCGACACCGCCGCTGGCAAGCCGCTGCTGCCACTGGCGCGCAGTGCCAAGGTCGCGGTGATCGGTGACTGGGCCAGCCAGCCACCGGCATCGCCGTTCGGCACCGCCAACTCGCCGCCAAACAGCTATGTCACGGAACTCAGCGGCCTGCAGCAACTGGCATCGAGCAGCAGCAACGTCACCTATCTGTCCGCGCTGAGCCTGAACCCGAAGACCTCGGTCTGGTACCAGCCTGCTTCGGACAAGAGCGCGGTGAGCAACGCCGGGGTCAAGGCGCAGTACTTCAGCAACAGCACGCTGAGTGGGTCGCCGACCCTGACCCGGGTAGAGCCGGGGGTCAACCTGAACTGGACCACCAGTACCAACGAGACCAACACCGGCTCGACCGTGGTGTCCGGCTTCAGCCCGACGGCGGGTGCGTTCTCCGCCCGCTTCAGCGCGACGATCAAGCCGACGGTGTCCGGTGCCCAGGTGTTCAAGGTGCGCGCCGATGGCCCTTACAAGCTTTGGGTAGACGACAAGCTGGTACTGGAGAGCGACGGCGTGCCGTACTCCTCCGATGTGGTCAATGCCCTTACCACTTCCGGCAAGACCGCCGCGCTGGCGGCGGGCAAATCGTACGCCGTGAAGCTCGAGTACCGCCGCGTGCAAGGCAACTTCACGCCAGCGCTGGGCGGGCTGGCCGGGGTACAGATGAGCTGGGCGGCGCTGCGTCCACCTAAGGACATTGCCAGCTACGACGCCGTGGTCATCGCCACCGGCAGCAATTATGAAAACGAAGGCGAGGGCGCCGACCATGGCTACGACCTGCCGGACCAACAGGCCGAGCTGATCAGCCAGGTGACCAAGGCCAACCCGAACACCATCGTGGTCATGCATGGCGGTGGCATCGCCAATATGCAGCCGTGGGCGAAGAAGGTCGGCGCCAGCTTGCAGGCGTGGTTCCCAGGGCAGCAGGGTGGTCAGGCGTTGGCTGAGATCCTGTATGGCAAGGTCAATCCTTCGGGCAAGTTGCCGGTGACCATCGACAAGCGGATCGAGGACAACCCCAGCTATGCGTCGTACCCGGACCCGGCAGCCTATCGTGGCGACGATCCATTGACCGAAATGACCTACAGCGAAGGTCTCTACCTTGGCTACCGCGGGTATGACAAGCAGCATGCGAAGCCGCTGTACCCGTTCGGCTTTGGCTTGTCGTACACCACGTTCGGCTACTCGGACCTGGCCCTGTCGAGCAACGTGCTGACGCCGGGCAACACCGTGGACGTCAAGTTCACCCTGACCAACACCGGGGACAAAGCGGGCTTCGAAGTGGCGCAGCTGTATGTGCAGCCGATCGATCCCCAGGCCGAGCGGCCGAAGAAGGAGCTCAAGGGCTTCACCAAGGTCTATCTCGAGCCGGGTGAGAGCAAGACCGTGAGCTTGCCGATCGACTCGCGGTCGCTGGCCTACTTCGTGCAGAACACCGACAGCTGGGACGTCGACGCCGGCAAATTCAAGATCTGGGTAGGGCCGGACTCGGCGCACCTGACATTGCAGCGCACCTTGCTCACGCTGATGCCGCAGCACCTCACCACGCGCGACAGCAACCCGTTGCCGGCACCGCTACAAGCGGCAGTGCAGGTCAGCGAGTCGCAGGCGTATTGATGCATCCCCGGCGCACGGAGGCGCCGGACTTCAGGGGCGAATGCTGCTCGCCAGACGTTGCAGGTAGGCGTCGAAGGTCGCTTCGACGTCGATCTGTTCGGGGGCGCGCAGCCATTGGATCTGCAGGCCGTCCATGACCGCGAACAGCTCGGTGGCCAGCGCCTTGAGGTCCAGGCCCGGGCGCAATTGCCCATGTTCTGCGAGCAACTGCAGGTGCGCCTGGGCGTGGCCGTGGGCCATCGCGAACTTTTCCGTGTACCAGGGGAAGGCGGGGTGTGCTTCGGACAGGCTCTCGACATTGATCATCATCGACGCCTGGCACTCGGCCTGGCTTTGCACGCTGAAGGCCATGCTGGTGCGGGCGAATGCCAGGAAGCTGTCCAGCGTGGGGGACAGTTCCAGCTCGGCGAATTTTTCGGTAACGCGCTGATCACGTCGGTCGATCAGCGCCTTGAGCAGTGAGACCTTGTTGGGGAAGTGATGCAGCAGGCCAACCGTGGTGATGCCGGCGATTTCCGCAACGTCCCGCATGGAGGCCGCGGCGTAGCCGTCCTTGGCGAATACCGTGGTCGCTGCATCGAGCAGTGCGGCGCGGCGCATCTCGCCTTTTGGCGCGCGGCGACGTTTGGTTGGCGTGGTTGCGATCGCCTCAAGGGGATCCTGACCTGACATAAACCCTCTTCGGAGCGTCGTGTAAGGGGCCGCCGCCAGTGACGGCGGCGAGGTCAGGGATTATGACAAAGATTGCCGACGCGTGCGCAGGCGCTGCACGGGGGCGCAGGTCAGGCGCCGCCTTTCATCCGCCGTGCCACCAGGTATAGGGCCAGGCCCGCCAATGCCGTGGCGGCTCCGATATAGCCGGTGCTGGTCCAGCCCATACCGGCGCTGATGGCCATGCCACCGAACCACGGCCCCAGTGCGTTGGCCAGGTTGAAGGCGGCGTGGTTGGATGCGGCGGCAAGGCTTGGCGCTTCGTGGGCAATGTCCATCAGGCGGATCTGCAGCGGCGCGGCGAGGGCGATCATGGTGCCGACCAGGGCGATGCCCAGCAGCAGCGACCATAGCGCGCTGGCGGCGAAGGTGAAGAACAGCAGCACTGCGGTAGACCACACCAGCACCAGGCCCACGGCACGGAACTGCAGGGTGTCGAACAGCTTGCCGCCAGCGATGTTGCCAACGATACCGCCGAGGCCGAAGGCTGCCAGCCCGACCGGGATCCACTGTGGCGAGACCTTGGTGACTTCCAGCATGGTCGGCGCCAGGTAGCTGAATACGCAGAACATCCCGGCAAAACCGATGGCGGCGATGGACAACGCCATCCACACCTGCGGCAAGCGGAAGGCCTGGAGTTCCTTGCGTGGGTCGCTGCGCACTTCGTCATGGCGTTGCGGCACGAAACGCCAGACCGAGGCGATGGTGCAGACGGCGATAAGGCCCACCAGGACGAATGCCGAGCGCCAGCCGAAGAACTGACCGAGGAAGGTGGCGATCGGGTTGCCCAGCAGCATGGCCAGGGTCAGGCCCATCATCACCCGCGCAACCGCGCCGGCCCGCTGGTGGCTGGGCACCATGCTCGACGCCACCACTGCAGCAATGCCAAAGTAGGCGCCGTGGGGCAGGCCGCTGATGAAGCGGAAGGCGACCAGGCCAAAGTACGAAGGGGCCAGCGCCGTGGCCAGGTTGCCGATGGCATACAGCGCCATCAGCAGAAGCAGCAAGTGCTTGCGCAGCAGTTTGGCTCCGAGGATGGCCAGCGCCGGCGCACCGACCATCACGCCCAGGGCGTAGGCGCTGATGGCATGGCCGACCTGGGGTTCGCTCAGGTTGAGGTTGTGCGCGATATCGGGCATCAAGCCCATGATGGAGAACTCACCGGTGCCGATGGCGAAGCTCCCCAGGGCCATGGCGGCTTCCATCTTGACCACCGTGCTCTTGGACGGGGCGAGCGGTGGCGCTTCATGAACTGACATCTGGATCCTTATCGAAATACGCTGAAACAATAAAGCAGGGATTCTAGACGCTTGGCGTCTGGCTCGTCGAGAAGGGATGGCAGGCGGATGGCACCGGCTTGGCCGGCATTCGCGGCGGTTCGGCGCCCCGATAAACCCGCTCCTACAGGTGCGGCACCGGTCCGGGCATCGGTGAAAGTCCTAGGCACCGCCAGTGCTTAAGTCAGCCGCTGCCCATCCAGGCTCCTGGCCAGCCCGCCAAACTGCTGGGCCGGTTCCACGTAGCGCAATGCCGACTTCAAATCCTGCCAGCCCACATATTCCATCAACGTCTTGATGTCCCACCCCGAGCTCGCCGCCCAGGTGGCGAACCCGCGACGCATCGAGTGCGCGCTGTAGAGTCGCGAAGGCAGACCGCAGCGCTCGAGGGTGCCGCGCAACAAGGGAATCAAGCTGTGTGCCGCCAGCGCCCGCTCGCTGACATTGCCCCACCGGTCGATGGCCCGAAACACCGGGCCGTGGGCGATACCCGCCACTTCGATCCAGTCCAGGTAGGCCTCCACCGGGCAGAGCTTGGTGAGCGACGGCGTGCGGTACTCACGCCCAACATGCTGGCGATCACCCTTGCTGTGCGCCAGGTAGAAGCGAATGCCCACGCCGCGCTCGGCATGGGTGTTCTCAACGGTCAACCGCGCCAGTTCGTCACCCCGAAATCCACGCCAGAAGCCAATGGTCAGCAGGGCGATGTCCCGGGCCGCCTTGAGCCGTCCGTGAAGGTCGCCGATGCTGCGCGCTTGCTTGGCTTCGGCCTGCAAATGCCCAACTGCCTTCTCCAGCTGCAGCAAGGGCAGGGGAGCGGCCTGTTTCTGCTGCACCGGGTGCAGCACACGGATGCCCTTGAGCAACTGCCTGACCCTGGGCACCTTGGTCGGGTCGGGGAAGCCATGGCTCTGGTGCCAGTTGGCCAGCGCGGCGAGGCGCTGCTTGAGCGTGCTGATGGCGAGTTGGTCGGCGTACTCGGCGATATAGCGGACCACGGCTTCGCTGGTCGCGGGCAGGAATCCGCCCCACACCACCTCGAAATGATGAAGGGCCGCTGCGTAGCTTTTGGTGGTGTTCTGTCGAACACTCGCCGCAAGGTACTTGTCTGCCTTGTCCATCCAACCTGCCTCGCCTATCGCCACGCCAATTCCAGCCAGCAGTGTACCTTTTTCTGTCTTGGCTAGAGCCCCAGGGCCTGCAGATCTGCGATCATGCCCGTGCGTTGAAACGAGAGAAAACACATGCTGAGCGTGAAGAGCCTGGTTGCCATCGACCAGCTGAAACTGGAAGTTGCCGCCGGCATGGGCGGGATTGGCCGGGTCATCAACTGGGCGCATACCGTGGACCTGCCCGATCCCTGGCGCTGGGTGTCGCCGGGCGACCTGGTGATGACCACGGGTGTCGGCCTGCCAGAGGATGCGCAGGCGCAAGTACAGTGGCTGCAGCAACTGGTGCAGAGCAACCCCAGCGCATTGGTGATCGCCCCGCGCGCTGATGCACCGCTGCTCTCCCAGGCCATGCTGGAGGCCGCCGATCAGTTGCTGTTCCCGGTGCTGCGGGCCAGCTTCGAGCTGGAGTTCGTCAAGCTTTCGCACTGTGTGATCGAGAGCGTGCTGCAGGCCCAGCGCGACCGCTTCAATGCCAGCGAGCGGCTGTTCCAGACCTACGCCGAAGCCTTGCGCAAAACGCCGGACATGGCGGGCCGCCTGGCCATACTGGCCGAAACCCTGGACATGGACCTGGCCATCGAGGATGCGGTAGGGGGCGTGGTTATCGTGCCAGGGCAACAGGTTACGGAGCCGACCACCCAGGCGCCGGAGCGTATCCCGATCGGCGGCCGATCGCGGGTTAACTTGCTGTTGGGGCGCGGCGCCAGGCGCACTCAGGACGACTCGATCCTGGTGCGCTCGTTGATCGGCCTGCTGGCCGTGGAGTTCGAGCGATTGATGATCAACCGTGACCAGCAACGTGAAGAGGGCGCGGCCTTGCTACGCACGTTGCTGGATACCACGGAGCTTGCGCTGGCGCTGCCGATGCTCGAACGTCGGGGCCTTGCCGGGACCTTGGTGAGCCTGGTGATTCAACCAGGGCCGGATGGCCCCTGGACGGCGCAAGAGGTGCATCATGCACCGCCATTCCATGGCGTGTGCCCGTTGCTGTCCGAGGAAAAGGGTTTGTTGTTGGCGATCAGCTGCGACGACCCCGGCATCATCGACGCGCTTGTGCACAATCTCGGAGCGGGCACGGTCATCGGTATCAGCGGGGCGATCGGCGCCGCGGCCGGTATGCGCGAGAGTTTCCGCCAGGCGCGCATGGCCCTGACACAGGCCCATGAGCTGGGCAGATCGATACTGCGCTATGGCGAGGCCGAGGTCGGATTGATCATGGCGCCCAAGTCGCTGGCCGAGGCGCGGGCATTGGTCGGGCGCTATCTCGGCCCCCTGATCGAGCACGATCGCGTGCAAGGGGCCGCGCTGCTGGCAACGCTGATGGCCTTTTTGAACAATGACGGGAACTGGAAGATGACCGCGTTCGACCTGGGCATCCATCGTCAGACCCTGGTCTATCGGTTGAAGCTGGTGGAGCAACTGACCGGCATCAAGCCGACGACCACCCAGGGCATTGCGCGGTTCTGGATTGCCATCGAGGCCGGCAGGCACAACGACCTGTTCGACCAGAATTGACGCCAAAGCCAGCTCCCACAGGTACAACTGCGATTTTGGCAACGGTGAAGACCCTGTAGGAGCGGGCCTGCCCGCGAAGCAGACGCCGCGGTGCATGGCACCGGCTTCGCCGGTGTTCGCGGGCAAGCCCGCTCCCACAGGTGCGGCGCAGGCCTTGGCAGTTGTGAAGATCCTGTAGGAGCGGGTTTACCCGCGAAGCAGACGCCGCGGTGCATGGCACCGGCTTCGCCGGTGTTCGCGGGTAAACCCGCTCCCACAGGTACGGCGCAGGCCTTGGCAGTTGTGAAGATCCTGTAGGAGCGGGCTTGCCCGCGAAGCAGACGCCGCGGTGTGTGGCACCGGCTTCGCCGGTGTTCGCGGGCAAGCCCGCTCCCACAGGTACGGCGCAGGCCATGACATCAATGAGTAATCTTTGGTTCTCTGGGAGCCGGCGTGTCGGTAGTCACGGGCGTGGCCCGTGTCATCCTCTCGACTCTCCTTTGTCTCAATGACTGGTCGGCATCGCGAATTCAGCCCCCTTGGCAATCGCCTGCGGCCAACGTTGCATGATGCTTTTCTGCTTGGTGTAGAAGCGCACGCCTTCTTCGCCATAGGCATGCATGTCGCCGAACAGGCTCTTTTTCCAGCCACCAAAGCCATGCCAGGCCATTGGCACCGGAATCGGCACGTTGATGCCGACCATGCCCACCTGGATGCGCCGGCCGAACTCACGGGCGATATGGCCATCGCGGGTGTACAGGCTCACGCCATTGCCGAATTCGTGGGCATTGATCAGGTCCACCGCCGCGGCGAAGTCCTTCACCCGCAGGCAGGCCAGCACCGGGCCGAAGATCTCTTCCTTGTAGATGCGCATGTCCGGGGTGACGTTGTCGAACAGCGTACCGCCCAGCCAGAAACCGTCGCCACAACCCTCGCCAGCTGCCTGACCATTGAAGTTGCGCCCGTCCACCAGCAGCTTGGCGCCTTCCTTCACGCCCTGGTCGATGTAGCCAGTGATACGCTCCAGCGCCGCACGGGTAACGATCGGGCCCATTTCCGCTTGGAGATGGGTGCCATTTAGCACCTTGAGCTCGCGGGTGCGTTCGATCAGCTTGGGCATGACCTTTTCGGCGGTACCTTCACCGACGAACACCGCCACGCTGATGGCCATGCAGCGCTCGCCGGCCGAGCCATAGGCTGCACCGATCAGCGCATCGACCACCTGGTCGATGTCCGCGTCGGGCATCACCACCAGGTGGTTCTTCGCGCCGCCCAGGGCCTGTACGCGCTTGCCGTGGCGGGCGCCGGTTTCATAGATGTGGTTGGCGATCGGGGTGGAGCCGACGAACGACACCGCCTGCACATCGGGGTGTTGGATCAGCGCATTGACCGCGTCCTTGTCCCCTTGCACCACGTTGAACACGCCGTCCGGCAAACCGGCCTGCTTGAGCAGTTCGGCGATGAACAGGCTTGGACTCGGGTCCAGCGGGCTCGGCTTGAGCACGAAGGTATTGCCGGTGGCCAGGGCGACCGGAAACATCCACATCGGTACCATTACCGGGAAGTTGAAAGGGGTGATACCGGTGACTACACCCAGCGGCTGGCGCAGGGTCCAGTTGTCGATGTTGGTGCTGACCTGATCAGTGAAGTCGGTTTTCAGCAACTGTGGTGCGCCACAGGCGAACTCGACGATCTCGATGCCGCGCATCACTTCGCCCTGGGCGTCGGTGAAGACCTTGCCATGTTCGGCAGTGATCATTCGCGCCAATTCATCGCGGTGCTCGTTGAGCAGTGCCAGGAACCTGTTCAGCACCCGTGAGCGGCGCAGCGGCGACAGGTTGCTCCAGGCCGGGAAGGCGGCCTTGGCCGAGGCCACGGCGGCGTCCACGTCACGTTGCGCGGACAGTTGCACCTGGCCGGTGACGGCACCGGTGGCCGGGTTGTAGACCGGCAGTTGCTGGCCGCTGGTGGCCTCGGCCTGGGTGCCGGAAATCCAGTTCATGATGGTTTGGGTCATAGTCTTTCTCGCTTGGCAGGGGAATCAGTAGATGGCGTAGACCTTGCGCACGGTTTCCAGCACGTCCCAACGCCCGGTCCAGCCCGGGGGCAGGATGATCAGGTCGCCGCCGCTCACTTCCACCACTTCATCGGTGCTGCTATCGGTGAGCAGTGCCTTGCCGAAAATGATGTAGGTGAACTCGGTATCGGGGCGTTCGATGACGGGCCAGCCACCGGGTTGGCACTCCCATACGCCGAGGTTGCCGACCGCTTGCGGGGCCAGCGTCTGGATGGCGATCTGCGGGTCGCCCTGGTCGGCGCCTGCGCGCTGGCCGGCAGGTTGGAGCGGTAGGGCCTTTAGGTCGGCGTGCTTGAGGATGGTGAACGAAGGCATGGTCTTTCTCCTTATCAATGGGCGCCGGTCAGCTTTTCCAGCAGCATCGCGGTACGTGAAGGTTTGTGGGTGTAGCGTTCCTCGAGGTCGCTGAGCGAAGCCGCGGCGAGTCCGCCATTGACGCCGAACCAGCGCAGCGGCTCTGGCTCCCAGGACGGCGAGTGGTGGTTGACCAGGGGCAGGGTGTTGATCGGTTCGTCGCGCTCGAGAATCAGATTGCGCAGGATCCGCCCGGCAAGGTTGCTGGTGGCCACGCCATCGCCGACATAGTTGCCGGCCCAGGCCAGGCGCTGCTTGCGGTCGATGCTCACGGTCGGGCACCAGTCGCGCGATACGCCCAGGGCGCCGCCCCAGCGATGGGTGATGCGGGCATCGGCCAGGGCAGGGAAGAACTCGAGCAGGGTCTGGTAGATCCTGGCGTGGGTACTGTCCACCAGGTCGGCTTGCTCGGACATGCGCGATCCCCAGTTGTAGGGCGCGCCACGGCCCCCGAATACCAGGCGACCTTCTGCCGTGACCTGGCCGTAGACACGCAGGTGGCGCATGTCGTTGAAGGCCATGCGGTGGTCGAGCTTGAGCCGGGCAAGTAGCTCGGGCGACAGTGGCTCGGTGGCCAGTACCAGCGAATACAACGGGATGACGAAGCGCGACTTGCCTGGCTGCTGCGAGGTGAAAGCCTCGGTCGCGCGCACGGTCACTTCGCCACGCACCGATCCGCACGCGGTGTGCACCACACCGGGTGCCATCTGTGTCACCGCCGACTGCTCGTAGATTTTCGCACCCAGGCGCTCGACCAGTTGCGCGAGCCCCCGTACCAGCTTGCCAGGGTGGATCAGCGCACAATGCTCGGTGTACAGGCCGCCCAACGTGCCCTCGGCGTTGAGGCAAGACTGCGCCTGGCCAGCCTCCAGCACGCGCCATTGGTCCGGCAGGCCAAACCGCGCCGCACTCTCCACCGCTGCCCGCGCCCGAGCCATCTGCGGCGCGCTGCGGGCCAGGGACAAAAAACCCTGCTTGGCATAGTCTGCGTCGACGCTTTCCAGGGCCAGTACCCGACCTATTTCATCGACCGTTTCGTTCATTGCGCCTTGCAAGTGCAGCGCCGCCTGGTGCGAGTAGAGTTGTTCGACCCGGTGCAGGGAAATCGGGAAGATCGCCGAGGCCCAGCCACCGTTGCGCCCCGAGGCGCCGAAGCCGACCTGGTGCTTTTCCAGCAGCACCACGCGCAATGCGGGGTCGGCCTTGAGCAGGTAATAGGCGGTCCACAGCCCGGTGTAGCCGGCGCCGACGATCACCACATCGGCGTCGATGTCGTGCTCCAGGCGCTCACGCGGCTGACTGGGGGCGAACCAGAGCGGTTTGTTGGGTAACTGCGGCAAAGCGATTTTCGCTGACATGTTGTGGCTTCCAATGGCTGCCCGGAACTTGGGTTGAGTCTGATGCGGCGCTCAGGGCCGAGCGCTTTCCACCGTGCCAGCCTGGCCGGCACGCCGAGGGCTGCGTGACACCAGGTACGAGGCGGCGATGACGAGAATGGCGATCAGGCACTGCAGCAGGCTGACCTGCATCGACGGATCGAAGGCCATGCTCACCAGCACGGCGACGATGGCGGCAGTGACCAGCAGCGGCAGCCATGGGTGGCCCCACATGGCGAATTTCAGCGAGCCCTCGGCAAGCCATCTGCGGCGCAGCTTGAGTTGCGACAGGCAGATGACCAGGTAGACGAACAGGAACACCGTGCCGGAGGAATTGATCAGGAACTGGAACACCGTGTCTGGCCACAGCGCAGCGATCACCACGCAGCCGTAGCCGACCAGGGTCGAGGCCAGCACGCCACGCACCGGTACGCCCTTGCGATTGACCGTGGCCATCCAGCGCGGCGCCTCATCGTGGGAGGCCAACACGAACAACAGGCGCGAGGAGGTGTAGAGCCCGGCGTTGAGCACCGACAGGACCGCTACCAGGATGATCACCGTGAGCATGTCTCCGGCACCGGGGATACCGATGTGCTCGAGGGTGGTCACGAACGGCGACTTGCCGGGCGTGAGGCTGGTCCAGGGCTGGGCGACGACGATGAAGAAGGTGGCCAGCACGAAGAACACCAGGATGCGCACCATCACCGTGTTCACGGCCTTGCGGATATTGCGCGATGGGTCTTCGGTTTCGGCAGCGGCCAGGGTGGCGACCTCGACCCCGGTCATGGAAAAGATCACCACCACCACGCCGGTGAACAACGAGCCGATGCCATGGGGCAGGAAGCCGCCGTGCTGGGTGAGATGGCTGAAGCTTGCATCCGAGCCGGGCCAGAGATGGAACACATAGGCGCCGGCTACCAGCAGGAACACCACGATGGCCGCCACCTTGACCCCGGCGAACCAGTATTCGGCCTCGCCGAAGGCATGTACCGACATCAGGTTGAGCAGGGTCATGCCGAGCATCAGCCCGAGGGCGATGACCCACACTGGAAGGTCGGGGACCCAGGCATTGATGATCTGCCCGCCGACCACCGCTTCGAATCCGACCACGATCACCCAGAAATACCAATACAACCAGCCGGTCATGTAACCGGCCGGGCGCCCGAAGGCGAGTCGTGCATAGTCGACGAAGGAACCTTTCGTGGGGTGGGCCGCGGCCATCTCGCCAAGCATGCGCATCACCAGGGCGACGATCAGGCCGGTGATGGCGTAGGTGATGAAAGCGCCAGGGCCGGTCGACGCGATGACCGCACTGGAGCCGACGAACAGCCCCGCGCCGATCACGCCACCGAGGGCGAGCATGCTGATGTGGCGGGTTTTCAATGCACGTTTGAGGCGGGGATCGTGTTCGGACTGAATAGGCATGGGCCGGCTCCTTTTATTTTTAGTGATCAACGCTGCCTGGAGGGGAGGTTATGCAGCGGGCCCACGGGCGGGTATCGCTAAAAGTTCAGGTGGCCAAGGGGTGGTTCGTACAAATGTATGACGTCGGTTTGGGTGATCTGCGGCCGGCATTCGTGGCTTCAGGAACGATCTTTGCTGATTGCTAGCAATCCACAAGAAGGAGCTAGCAATGAACGAGTCCCTGGTCGCCCATTCACGCGGCGGCGTGCTCTGCACCCCACACCCTCTGGCGAGCGCTGCAGGCCTGGAGGTACTGGACGGCGGTGGTACCGCCATCGATGCGATGTTGGCTGCGAGCGCGGTCCTGGCGGCGGTCTATCCGCACATGACCGGGCTGGGCGGTGATGCACTGTGGTTGCTCCATGATGACCAGGTACGCACCATTATCGGGATCGGCCAGGCCGGCGCGCAGTTGCCGTCGACAGGCGCGATCGCCCTGCGCGGGCCGGCATCGGTCGCGACCACGGCCGGGGCCATGGCCAGCTGGGTAGAGGCCAAGGCGTTGAGCGAGCGCTGGGGCTCGCGGATGGCCTGGAGCGATCTGCTGAGCGGTGCTGTAGGGCTGGCCCGCAATGGCGTCGAGGTTTCGGCGTCGCAGCTGTTCTGGCAGGGCCAGCGCGCCAGCCTGATCGAAAGCCTGCCGGGTCTGCATCCGTTGTGTAAAAGCGAGGGACGCTGGCTGCAAGCGGGCGACCGTCTGCGTCAGCCGGCACTGGCCAATAGCCTGGAGCACCTTGCGCGTCGCGGCCCGGATGACTTCTATCACGGCGAGCTGGCAGAGGCTTTCGGCGTTGCTTTCGCCGCGCTGGACTGCGGCCTGACGCTGGATGACCTGCGGGCGACCCAGGCCCGTTGGGCGGCGCCGATTTCCGTGCGCTATCGCGAGGGCCGCTTGTACAACGTCGCACCGCCCACCCAGGGACTCTACACCTTGCGCGCCATGGCGGCGCTCGATGGCATGGACCTGGGTGAGAACGGCTCGCCACGTTATTACCACTTGCTGGTCGAGGCGATCAAACAAGGTCTGCTGCAGCGCAACCGGGAACTGCACGACCCTTTGGCCAGCGGCTGGGACTTCAAGCACGCTCTCGATCAACCACGCGCCACACTGGACGCCGAGCACGCCGCTCCCTGGGCGGAGCCAGGGCAACCTGCCGACACCGTCTGGATGGCCGCCTGCGACCGCTCCGGGCGCAGCGCCTGCCTGATTCAGAGCCTGTTCCATGATTTCGGCTCCGGCTGCATCCTCGGTGATACCGGTATTCTGTGGCACAACCGTGCGGCCGGGTTCAATCCGCAGCCGAGCCATCCCAATGCCTGGGCGCCTGGCAAGCGCCCGGCTCACACCCTCAACCCCTCTGCCTACCTGGCCGATGATGGCCGCCGTTGGTTCTTCGGCACACAGGGCGGCGATGGCCAACCGCAGACCCAGATGGTCGTCGCCAGTCAGTTGATCGATTACCAGCAATCCGCCGAAGCGGCGCTGCGGGCGCCGCGCTTCTTGCTGGGGCGCAGTTTTTTCGACAGCACCGACAACCTCAAGCTGGAGGCCGATATCGGCGCCACGGTGCTGCAAGGGCTGGCCCAGCGTGGGCATGCGTTGGAGACGACGCCGGCGTTGAGCCCGTTGATGGGCCTGGCCGGGGTGATCGCCATCGAGCCCAACGGCCAGCGCACCGCCGCCTATGACCCGCGCAGCCAGGGCAGCGCCCTCGCTCAGGACGATTGATACACGCCAATTGCCGCGCAACCGGGCCCGGCGGATAATGCCGGCCCAACGCGTTCGAGGGTTTCGAGGTTTCGATGAAAGGCAAAGCGGTCAGCAGCAAGCAACAGGAAGTCCAGCGCATCGCCGACATGCTCGCAAAGGCCATCGCCCAGCACCGGCTGCGGCCCGGTGCCCGGCTGATCGAGGCGCAGATCGTCGAGACCCTGCAAGCCAACCGCAACCACGTGCAGGCGGCGTTGCAGCGCCTGGCCATGCAGCGCATCGTCGACATCGAGCCCAACCGTGGCGCCACCGTTGCCCAGCCCAGTGCCCGTGAGGCTCGCGAGATCTTCGCTGCGCGCCGGGCAGTGGAGCGGGCGATCGTCGAGGCGATCACGCCGGCGCACATCACCGAGCACCAGGCGCGCATCGACCAGCACATGCGCGACGAGCGCGAAGCTACCGCCAGCACCGACCGGCGCGCCATCGTTCGTTTGCTCAGTGAGTTCCATCTGTTGCTGGGCGAGGTGTGCGGCAACCAGGTGCTGGCCGATATCCTCGCCAACCTAATGGTGCGCAGCTCGCTGATCGTCGCGCTCTACCAGCGCGGCGACAGCCCGCCGTGCGCCTCGGACGAGCACCAGGCGGTGATCGACGCGCTGCGCGTGGGTGACCGCGAAGCGGCGGTACGCGAAATGATCGAGCACCTGGACGAACTCGAGGGCCAGCTGGCCCTCGAGGAAGTGGCGGCGCCGGAAGTCAACCTGCGTCAGGCACTGGCAGGGCTGTAGGTGTGCGGCGCAGCAGTTCTGCGGCCGGGCGGACGAACGTCTGCCGGCCATGCTTGAAGCCCATCAGCGGCGGGGCGATGCGTCCGATCACCTCGGCCGGCGAGGGTACGTCGAACACCACGAAGTCCGCTCGGCAACCTGGCTCCAGGCCATAGCGCTCAAGGCGCAGCAAGCGAGCCGAGGTCCGTGAGATCCAGCCCAGGCAAAGCAGCAACTCCTGCGGCGTGCCTAGCTGGGCGACATTGGCGTACAGGTTGGCCTGGCGCACCAGGGAGGCATCGCCGTAGGGCGTGAACGGATTGCCGATGTTGTTGCTCGACAGCGAGCAGGTCACTCCGCATTGGTGCAGTTGGGCCAGTGGCGCCACGCCTCTGGGCTTGTCATGGAAGCGATCGCGTCCGGTCAGGAACAGGTCGGTGGCCGGCAGGCAGGTCACCTGCACACCGGCCTCTGCCAGTGCCCGGCCCATGGCCAGCAGTTCGGGCTTCGGCAATGCCGACAGCTTGGTGACGTGGCCCACGGTGACCCGGCCCTGCCAGCCATGCTGGTGGGTGCAACGGATCACCTCGCCGAGGGTCATGCCGGCGACCTGCAGGTCGAAGTCCAGGTGCAGGTCGAGGTCGCGGTCATAGGCCACCGCCAGCTCGAACAGCCGACGGATCTGCGCCTGTGGGTCACTGTCGGTGTATGGGCATCCCCCGAGCACCTCGGCGCCTTCGTCCAGGGCCTGGCACAGCAAGGCCTCGGTGCCTGGGTTGTCGAGCATGCCTTCTTGCGGGAACACGCAGATTTCCAGGGTGACCGCCCACGCATAATCGGCCTGTAGCCGGCGCACGGCGCGCAGGCCGGTGAGCCCGATACCTGGATCGATCTCCACATGTGTGCGCATGTGCGTGGTGCCCTGGATGATCGCTTGCTCCAGCACCGCCGCGCCGCGGGTATAGACATCGGCCTCGGTGAAGTCGGCCTTTGCCAGGCGGGTCTGGGCGATCGCTTCGGCCAGGGTGCCTTGGTGCAGGTGGCAGCGCGAGAGGATACAGGCCTTGTCCAGGTGAATATGGGTTTCGACCAGCCCTGGCAGTACCAGCCGGCCGCCCAGGTCGAGGGTCGGCGCTGGTTGACGCAGGCGCTCGACGAAGTGGCCGTCCTCGATCAGCAATCGGGTCGGGGTCGGGTCTTCGCCGACCCGTACATTGATCAGTTGCAGGTCGTTCATGCTGCAGCTCCCGTGCCTAGGTAGGCGGCTTCCAGTTGGGGGTCGCCACGCAGCGCCTCGGCGCTGCCATGTTTGACGATGCGTCCGGTTTCCAGCACGTAGGCGCGATCGGCCACCTGCAGCGCCAGGTTGGCCATCTGGTCGACCAGCAGCAACGTCACGCCTTCGTCGCGCAAGGCGGCCAGGGCGTCGTACAGTTCGCCGATCATGGCTGGGGAGAGGCCCAGGGATGGCTCGTCGAGCAACAGGATGCGCGGCTTGGCCATCAGCCCTCGGCCGATCGCCACCATCTGCTGTTCACCGCCCGAAAGCAGCCCGGCCGGGCTGTCGATGCGCTCGCGCAGGCGTGGGAAGCGGGCCAGGATCGCCTCGATCTCCGGCCCGGCGTGCACCTCGTCCTGGCGCACGCTGGCCCCCAGCAGCAGGTTTTCGCGCACGCTCAGTTGGCCAAACAGTTGCCGGCCTTCAGGGACCAGGGCCAGGCCCAGTCGGGCGACCTGGCTGGCATCGAGGCGCTCGATGCTGCGATCGTCCAGCACGATGCTGCCTCGGCTCGGCCGGTGCAGGCCGGCCAGCGCCTGCAGGATGCTGGACTTGCCGGCACCGTTGGCGCCGAGGATGGCGATCAGTTCGCCAGGGTTGACCACCAGGTCGACAGCCTCGACTACGGCAGCGGCACCATAGTCGATGGTCAGGTCGCGCACATGCAGCACGGCATCGCGCGAACCCTTCCAGGCCTGGGCGCGCGGTTGTGCCTGGTACGCGGTGCCACCCAGGTAGGCGGCGATCACCCGTGGGTTGCTGCGCACCTGCTCGGGCGTGCCCCAGGCGATGGGCTTGCCGGCGTCCAGCACCAGCAAGCGCTCGGACACCGCCATCACCAGCGGCATGTCATGCTCGACCAGGATGATCGCCAGGTCGAAACCGGCCAGGCGCCGCAGCAGGTCGGCCAGATGGTCGGTGTCCTGGCGGCCGAGACCGGCGGCGGGTTCGTCGAGCAACAACACGTTGGGGCGGGTGGCCAGCGCCCGGGCAATTTCCACCAAGCGGCGGTCGACGTGGGGCAGATCGTCGGCGGCGACGTGCAGGCTGCCGCGATAACCCACCAACGCCAGCAACTGCACCGCCAGCGCCTTGCGCGCCGTTCGCTGCCTGCCCCAGGGGCGTTCCAGCGCGCCTTGCTGGAAGGCCACCAGGAGGTTCTCCAGCACGCTCAGTTCGCCGAACAGCTGGGTGGTCTGGTACGTGCGGGCAATACCGGCCCGGGCGATGCGCCAGGCTGGTAGGCCTGCGAGTTCACGGCCCAGTTCGATCGAGCCGCTGTCGGCGCGGTAGAAGCCGCTGATGAGGTTGAGCATCGTGGACTTGCCCGCGCCGTTGGGGCCGATCAGGCTGGTGATGCTGCCAGGGTTGGCCTGCAGGCTGACATGTTGCGCCGCTTGCACGCCACCGAAGCGGATACCGATATCCTCGACCTTCAACGCTGCCTGGCCGCCGCCGGCAAAGAACGCCTTGAGTATCGTCGTGTCGACGTTGGCATTGACGGGCTCGTGGGGCGGGCGCCAGAAGCGTCGGGCGAGGCTGCCCAGTACACCCCGTGGCGCTGCCCACAGCACGGCGAGCAACAGCACCGAGAAGGCCAGCAGGCGAAACTCGGCGAAGTCCGCCAGCAGCTCCGGCAGCACCACGATCACCAGCGCGCCGAGCACCGGCCCGAACAGTGTGCCGGCGCCGCCGACGATCACTGCCAGCACGAACAGGATCGACTGCGAGAACGGGAACGCCGCCGGGTTGATGAACATCAGCACCGGCGCCACCAGCGCGCCGGCCGTGCCTGCCAGGCCTGCCGAGAGGGCAAAGGCCAGGGTGCGGGTCTGGACCGGATTGATGCCCAGCGAGCGGGCGGCGATTTCCGAGGCTTTCACCGCGCGCATCGCCAGCCCCCAGCCACTGCGCTGCAGGCTCCAGTAGAACAGCAGCGCCGCCAGCATCAGGCCCAGCGCGGCGAACGCCAGCAACAACCCGGGGTCGATTTCGCCAAGGCTCGGCAATGGGATGCCCATCAGGCCATTGGCACCGCCGGTTACGCCGCGCCACTCGATCAGGCCGTTGTGCACCACCAGGGCAAAGGCGATGGTGATCATCGCCAGGTAAGGCCCGCTGACCCTTAGCGCCGGGATCGCCAGCAGGCCGCCGAGCAGTGCGCAGCCGAGGCTGGCCAAGGGCAGGGCTGCGGACAGTGGCAACCCGGCCAGGGTCAACAGCGCCGACAGATAAGCGCCGATGGCATAGAAGGCAATGTGGCCGAAGGACATCTGCCCAGACAAGCCGATCAGGATGTTCAAGCCGACCCCGACGCTCACCGCCAGGGCATACAGTGTCAGGATCAGCAGCCAGTAGCTGTCGAGGTTCAACGCCAGGCCAGCACCGGCGATGCCGAGCAATGCCAGGCCCAGGGGAGCGAGCAGTGTGCGAATCGTCATACCTTCACCCAGAGTTTGCGGCCGAACAGGCCGTCAGGTCGTATTGCGAGCACTACGATCACCAGTGCGAAACACAGCAATTGAGTGAACGCGGAGCCGAAATACAAGGTCACCAGCGCCTCGGTCAGGCCGAACAGCAGGCCGGCGGCGAACACCCCGCCGGCACTGGCGATGCCGCCCAGGATGGCCACGGCGAAGGCTTTCAGGCCGAACAGGGTGCCCATGTCGGCATGCACGCTGTACAGCGGTGCGATCAACAGCCCGGCGATGCCGGCGAACACCGTCGACAGCGCGAATGCCGCCGCCACTACCCGGTTCACCTCGATGCCCATCAGCCGCGCTGCCCGCGGGTTCTGCACGCAAGCTTCCAGGCGCAGGCCCAGCGAGGTGCGTCGGCGCACCCAGAACAACGCCGCCGCCACGGCCGCGCCGGCCAGCGGAATGGCCAGTTGCACGGCATTCACGCTGCTGTCGCCCAGGTCCAGGCGCAGCTGGGTCAGGGCGCTGCCGAATTGCCGCGGCTCCTTGCCGAAGGTGAACATCGCCAGGTTGTCCAGCAGCAGGCCGCCGGCAACAGTGGCCATCAACCAGGCATCCGAGCCGCGGGCGTGGAAGGGGCGCACCAGGAAGCGTTCGATCGCCAGGCCCAGCACCGCGCATAGGGCGAGGGTGACCGGCAGCGCCAGCCACAGCGGCCAGCCCCAGGTCACGGTCAGGCTGTAGCCGAGTACGGCGCCGACCATCATGGCGCTGCCTTGGGCAAAGTTGACCGTGCGTGACACGGCGTAGGTCAGGTGAAAACCCAGGGCCAGCAGCGCGTACATGCTGCCCAGGCCGAGCCCGCTGAGCAGGGCGGTGGTGATCATGTCGAAGGCCTCCGCTCAGGGCGCTACGGGGACGATGGTGTCGCCGTCGAAGCGGCTGAACACGTAGTCATCGGGGCCCAGGGCATCGTGGCGCTCGGGGGTGAAGGGCTGCTGGTAGTGCTTGATCAGCCCTGGGTAGTCGCTGATCGCGTAGAACCCTTCGCGGATCTTGCCGCCAGTGGTGTCCTGCGCCTTGTCGATCGCCAGGCCGACCAGGTGCATGGCGTCATAGGCGTTGGCGATACCCACCGCAGGGGTCACGTCGGCCAGGCTCTTGATCTGCGGATAACGTTGCTTGAGGGCGGCCAGCAAGGCATCGCCTCGGGCGCTGTTGTGCTCGCTGAAGACGAAGGTCTGGATGAAATGCACGCGCCCGGCATCAGGGCCGGCCAGTTCGCCGAAGCGGCCACCGGCCGGCCCCCAGTGCGACACCATCGGGACTTTCCAGCCCATCTGGTCGAGCGATTTGACCACCTGGGCGGAGGGGCCGACGTTGCCTACCAGCAGCAGGGTGTCGACACCGGCATTTTTCAATCGTGTGAGCTGCGGGACCATGTCCAGGTCACTGTCTTCGAAGCGCTCGGCAGGTGCCTTGGACATATCGCGGCGGGCGATGGCCGCGTTGAGGCCAGCCAGGTTCGACTCACCCCAGGGGTTGTTGGCCAGGATCAGTCCCGGTTGCTTCATGCCCTGGCGCAAGCCGTACGCAACCAGGGCTTCGTCGACCTGCTCGTCGACCGCCGAGACGCGGAACACGTAATTGTCCTTGGCGCCGTTCTCGGTGATTTTCGTGCCTGCGGCCCAGATTCCCATGAATGGCGTCTTCATCTGGTTGGCCAGCGGCACGATGGCGAGCGACACCGGCGTGTCGAGGCCACCGAACAGCACGCTGACTTTTTCTCGCTGGATCAACTCGCGCGCTGCGAGCATGCCCTTGGCCGGGTTGCTTTCGTCGTCACGGCGCACCAGTTCCACCGGCCGCCCGAGCAGGCCGCCCTTGGCGTTGATTTCATCGATGGCCAGGGTCAGGCCTCGGGTCAAGGCTTCGCCGGACTTGGCCGACTGGCCGGACAAGGCGGCCACCAGGCCGACCTTGATCGGCTCGACGGCTTGCGCCAGGCCGCTGACACATGCCAGGGAGAGCGCTGCGCAAGGCAGCCAGCGACGCAGCAGGGAACGGGTGGACATGGGGCGAACTCCTGATTGCTAGCAATTTGTAAGAATGTGCTAGCAAAACAGGTGCCACTTGGAAAATACTCTCGATACCCCGTGATTCGGGCCCCTTTAGCAAGGAGCAGCGCCCTTGCTTGCACTGGATCAAGGCAATGGGCGGGGCCAATGCCCCGTTCTGGACAACCCCGGAGACTTTTCCATGACCGACAGCAACACTGCCGTACAGATCGTCCGCGACTTCCTCGCCGCTTCCATGGCGCCTGACCCGGTACGTGCCGCCACCTTCATGAGCGACGACGTGCGCATCACTTTCACCGGCGGGCGGCCAATGCCGACGCCCACCGACATCACCGCGTTCAACGGCGCCCGGTACACCTGGGTGAAGAAGGCGCTGGGGCAGTTCGATTGGTGCGAACGCGAGGACCATACCGTGGTGTATTCCAACGGTACGCTCTATGGGCAGTGGCCGGATGGCCGCAGCTTCTCCGGCAACCGCTATCTGGATCGCTTCGAGGTGAAGGCGGGCAAGATCGTGCGCATGGACGTCTGGAACGACAGCGCCGAGTGGATGCTGATGCCGCAGATCAGCAAGGCGTGAAGAACAGGGCGCGCCGTGAGGCGCGCCATTACACGCAACGGTGTGCTCAAGGGCGTCTCTGCCAGCATGACAAGCGATAATGCTCGATTATTGCTTGTCATAAACTCATGGATTCAAAGACCTGTTTCACGCTAAGATGGCACGTAATTACATATGCCGTAACACAGTACGAAATAGTAGGAGCGATCATGGCAAGAGGCGGTATAAACCTGGCTTTGGTGCGCAACGCGCGTGAAGCGCTGTTGGCGCGTGGCCAAAATCCCAGTATCGATGCCATTCGTATCGAGTTGGGGAATACCGGTTCGAAAACCACCATCCAGCGTTATCTGAAAGAGATCGGCTCGTTCGATCCGCGCCCGGTGGCGTCGCCTTCTCGCTTGAGCGACGAACTGAGCGCCTTGGTCGGCAAGCTGCTCGAGCGTCTGTTGGAAGAAGGCAACGAGGCGTTGATTCACGAACGTGCAGCCTTTGCCCAGGAGCGCGAAGCACTGGAGGAGGCTACTGCCGCGCTCGAAGCCAAGCTGGGTGCTTCACAGTTGGAAGTTGCTCGCCTGCAGTCGGCCTTGCAGGCGCAGGTCGAGGAGCTCAAGACCACGCAATCCAGTCTGCAAGCGGAAATCACCCGCAACGCCCGCATTAGCCAGAGTTGCAGCGACCTTGAAGTTCGCGTGCAGGAAAAAGACGAGCAGATTCGCTCGCTGGAGGACAAACATCAGCATGCCCGTGATGCCCTGGAGCATTACCGCGCTTCGGCCAAGGAGCAACGCGACCAGGATCTGCGCCGTCACGAAACGCAGTTGCAGCAACTACAGCAGGAGCAGACGATCCTGCAGCAAACGCTGATCGTGAAGCAGGATGAAATAACCCGCTTGATCCGCGACAACGAGCGCCTGCTCGGCGAAAATCGCCAGCAGGCCAGGGAGGCGGCTCAGCAGCGCGACGTGGTCGAGCGCTTGCGTGGCGATGTCGGGGTTGCCAGCGCCGCCACCGCCCGCGCCGAGGGAGCAAAGGAGTTGTTGCAGCAGCAATTGCAAACGCTCACCGCCGAGGCGGGTGAGATCCGTGCTGCGCACGCTGCCGGCCAGGCACGGGAGGCGCGTCTTGTGGCCGAACTGCAGGCCCTTGAAGCCGCGAGAACGGTCGAAGCTTCTTAATGTAGAAATGCGTGAGCGGAGAGCGCCGAATGATCGACCATCTGGACCACCTTGTACTGACCACCACCGATCTTCACGCCTGCAAGGACTTCTACGTGCGGGTGATGGGCATGCAGCTGGAAACCTTTGGCGCCGGGCGCCTGGCCTTTCGTTTTGGCAACCAGAAAATCAACATCCATGAGCGGGGGCGGGAGTTTGAGCCCAAGGCTCATCTGCCGGTGCCGGGCGCGCTGGATCTGTGTTTCATCGCCAGCATGGAGCTGGAGCAGGTCATCGCTCATTTGCAAGCGCAGCAATGGCCAATCGTCGAAGGACCGGTCCAGCGTACCGGTGCCACTGGGCCGATCCGTTCGGTGTACGTGCGGGATCCGGATTTGAATCTGATCGAGATTTCCGAACGGCTTTGATTGGCGGTGTATCTGCACCGGCCCTTCGCCGGCAAGCCGGCTCCTACAGAGCCAGGCTAAATCAATGAGTCATGTTTTGTAGCGCCAGCAACACACCCATCCCCACGGCCAGGGTCAGCAGCGTGCTACGCGTGCGCCATGCCACCAGCGCCGCGACGATCGCCGCCGGGATCTGCGGATTGCTCCAGTCCAACCCGGCGTCCCGGTGTTCGTACATCACCGCTGGCAGCACCAGCGCTGCCAGCACGCTGGCCGGCACGTAGGCCAACGCCCGGCGGAACCACGGCGGCATGCGCAAGACAGCATGAAACTCGATGAACGACAGGCGCAGGACAAAGGTACCCAGGCCGATCAATGCAAAGGTGATCCATTGGGTCATGTCGCTCATGGTGCCTCCGCTTCGACGTCATCGCGTGGGGTGACCTGCGTGCCCTTGCCCAGGCGCTCCAGGGCCAACCCGCAGAGCACTCCGCCCAACGAAGCCACCAACAGACCGAGGTTGTACGGCAGGTCGATGGCCAATACCGCCAGCACGCCGCCGACCACGGCAGCGCCGAGCGTGGCCGGGCTGCGGATGCTGGGTACGAGCAGCGCCAAAAACGACAGGGGTATGGCAAAGCCCAGAGACCAGGAGTCGGGGATGCCCGTGCCGAGGAACACCCCGGCCAGCACGGAGAGGTTCCAGCCTAGCCACAGGGTGATCGCCGTGCCCGCATAGTAGGGGACGGCATGCTGCCCCAGTTCGCCCGAACTCATTTTCAGGCTGCACAAGGCGAACGACTGGTCCGACAGCAGATAGGCCATGGGCCAGGTGCGCCGGCGCGGCTGGGCGCTCAAGCCCGGTGCGAGGGCTGCGCTGTACATCAGGAAACGCAGGTTGATGACCAGTGCGGTCACCACCATGGTCAAAGGCAGGGCGCCGTTCTGCATCAGCTGCATCACCACCATTTGCGCGGAGCCCGAATAGAACAGGAAGGTCATGCCCAGGGCGTCGAAGGGCGACATGCCCATCTCGATCGCAGTCACGCCCGTGATCAGGCCAAACGGCACGACGCCGGTGGTCAATGGGAGACAGCTGTGCACGCCCTGGACGAACGCGTGCTTCCCACTTCGATAATGCATGTGGATTCCTTGGCAGTTGAAAGCTGAGGCGGCGGGCGCCGCCTGCTGGCCAGATCAAGGTAAGAGCGCCACCTATTGGTAACAACAGAGTTTTCTGGAATATTAGGCCTAAAAAAAATAGGCCTGAATCCATGTCGCTCGATGCACCTACCCGTCATACCCTTCAACTCAACGCGCTGCGTGCTTTCGAGGCTTCTGCGCGCCTGGGCGGCTTTGCCCGTGCGGCCCATGAGCTGAAGGTCACGCCTGGCGCTATCGCTGCGTTGATCAAGACCCTGGAAAGCCAATACGGCGCGGCGCTGTTCGAGCGACACGCCAAGGGTGTACGGCTGACGGCCCTGGGCGAGAGCGTGAAAGGGCAGTTCACCGCAGCATTCGATGCGGTGGAAGAAGCGGCCCGCACGCTACGCCGGCTGGCCGCGCCGCAGCGGGTACACATCGTCACCTCGCCTGCGCTGGCGCAACTGTGGATCGGCCCGCGCTTGCCGCGCCTCACTGAAATGCTCGCGCCGATCGAGATTTCGGTAACCGCGGTCGACGAGGCGCCCAACCTCAAGCGCAGTCCGTTCGATTTGTGCGTGTTCTACACCGAGCGTCTGGAGCGAGGCCAGCGCCTGCTGGCCGAGGAAGAGGTCTTGCCGGTGTGCGTGCCGGCCTTGGCCGAGCGGATCGCCACGCTGCACGACCTGGCCAACGTACGCTGCATCAAGTCGGTTGGTTGGGACGACTGGGACGCCTGGTCGGCCGTGACCATGCCCGACGCTGGCTTCGTCGCCCAGGGCCCTGGGTTTTCGTTGTACGCGATAGCGGTGCAGCAGGCGCTGCTCGGGGCAGGCGTGCTGATGGGACGCAGGAGCTTGGTGCAACCCCATCTCGACAGCGGGGAACTGCTGGCCCCGCTGCTCCAGGCTGTGCCGCTGGGCGTCAGTATCGCCGCCTGGCGCCTGTCCGGGGCGGCGGGTAACCAGAGTGTCGCCGCCGTGGAGCAGGCGTTGAGGCAGTTGGCTTGAGGCGCTGCCTGACTGGATCACGCGATCTTGCGATCGTCGGGGATGCCCCAGAGGATCACGCCGACACAGATCAGGCAGAAGGGCGCCAGGGCCAGCATGCCTAGGTAGGTATTACCGGTAACGTCGTTGATGTAGCCGACCAGCAGCGGGGCGACCATGCCACTGAGCTGGCCGACCGTGTTGATGGCAGCGATGCCTCCGGCAATCGCCAGTCCGGCGAAGGCTTTTTGCGGGATGGTCCAGAAAATCGGAATGGCGATGAATACCCCGGCGGTGGCCAGCACCAGGAATGCGGTCAGCAGGTAGTGGTTGCCATTGAAGAAGCAAGCGGCGAAATAGCCCACGCCGCCCACCAGCATGCATTGCCAGAGGTAACGCTTACGCTCGCCGGTGGCATCGGAGCGGCGGGTGACCACCACCATGCCCAGCGCCGCGACCAGATACGGCAATGCCGTGAGCAGGCCGACGGCCATCTGGTTATGCACGCCGGCTGAACCGATCAGGTGCGGCATCCAGAAATTGAGCCCGTAGCCGGTGAGTTTGATCATGAAGTAGATGGCCGAGAGGATCGCCACTTCGCGCGTGAGAATGACCTTGAGCAACGAAGCCTGGATCGGCTTGGCGTCCTGCTTGTCGTTGTCGAGGTTGCGTTGCAGCAGGTCTTTTTCCGGCTGGGTGAGCCATTTCGCCGACTGGATGTCGCGGTCGAGCTTGAACAGCACCACCACGCCGAGCACTGCGCAAGGCAGCCCGGAGAGCACGAACAACCAGTGCCAACCGGCAAGCCCCAGGAAGCCGTTCATGTACTCGAGGATGACGCCTGACACCGGCGCCCCGAGCACGCCCGACAGGGGAATGGACAGGAACCACAGGCCGTTCATGCTGGCGAGGTTCTTCTTCGGGAACCAGCAGGCGAGGTAGAACAGCAGCGCGGGGCCAAAACCGGCTTCCATCACACCGATCAGGAAACGCAGGAAGTACAGGGTGTACTCGTTGTAGGCGAACACCAGGCAGGCGGTGGCGATGCCCCAACTGACCATGATCCGGCAGATCCAGCTTGGCGCTCCGTATTTCTTCAGGCCATAGCTGCTCGGTACTTCGAACATCACGTAACCGAAAAAGAAAATGCTGGCGGCGAAGCCATAGGCGGCATCGCTCAGGCCAAGCTCGGCCTGCATCTGGGTCTTGGCGAAACTGATGTTGATGCGGTCGAAGTACGAGAACAAAAAGCAGACGATCGTCAACGGCAGGATGCGCCAGGCAATGCGCCGGTAAAGCAACAGCTCCTGTACATCCGAAGCGACGTGCGTCGCCCCTTGGGTCAAGGTAGCCATACGCGTTCTCCATAATTGTATTTGTCGGAGATGGGGTTGGCTGGTGGTGCCACCAGCCGCTGTTTTACAGTTGACGCTTGCTGAGCAGCACGCCGTCCTCGTCGGCGTATAGCCAATCACCGGGATGCAGGACGGTGTCGCCAATGCTCAGCGGTACAGCGCTGCATCCGCCTTGTTGGTTTTTCGATCGCTGCGGCCAGGCACCGGCAGCGAGCACTGGTAATGGCAGAGCAGCCAGGGCCTGGCAGTCCCTGACGTTGCCGTTGATGAAAATGCCGGCCCAGCCACTGGCCAGGGCTTTTTTGGCCAGGTTGTCGCCCAGCAAGGCGGCCGGATCGCCACCGCCATCGATCACCAGTACCCGCGACCGACCTGGCTGGGCCAGCAGTTCACGCAACTCAGCGTTGCAACCTCTGGCCTCAAGCGTAGCAATCGGTCCGGCAAGGTAACGTACCTGGCCGAACCAGCGCCAGGCTCCGCGCAGGATGCGGACCTCTGCAGGGTGCAGGTCGCATAGGTCGGCAATGCCCGTCATGCCAGCTCTGCTTCAGCGGCGAAGTCAGCCTGCAGCGCCTCGAAGCTCGCCAGCCGCCCCAGCAATGCACTGGCCACCACGGTGTACGGACTCGCCAGCCAAACCTGCCCAGGCCCCGAGCGGCCCGGGAAGTTGCGGTTGATGGCGCTGACGGTGACTTGCTCGGCATGGGTCGACGAACCGGGGCCACAGTTCGCGCAGGCACCACAACCGGGCATGATCAACTCGACACCGGCCTGCTCGAAGGTGTCCAGGTAACCGCGCTGCTGGCAGTAATCCCGCACGGCGAGGGTGCCGAATTGCAGGTACAACCGGGTGTGTTCGGCGATCCGCAAGCCGCGGGCCAGGCCCCAGGCCAGCACTTCGTGGTAGTAGTCGAAATCTTCACGCTTGCCTGCGGTACAGGAGCCGCCGTAGGCGATATCGACAGGCACCGGCTGCTCGAGGTCATCGAGGGCGATGCCGTTGCCGGGGTCGCCTGGCGCTGCCACCAGCGCGGACAGTGCCGCACAGTCGATGACGATGCGCTCCTTGTAATGCGCGTCCGGATCGCTGAACAACCAGTCTTCCAGTTCGATCTCGATACCCCGGCGCTCACGGATGAATGCCACGGCCCTCTGGTCGGGGATGACGATGCCGGTGAAACCGCCCAGTTCGGCGACCATGTTGGTCAGCGTGGCGCGCTCGTCGATCGACAATGCCGACACTGCTTCGCCTGTGTACTCGAACACTGCACCAATCGCCTGACCCTGTCGGATTGGCTCGCTGCGCAGCAGTTCGAGGACGATGTCCTTGGCGGTCACGCCGGGGCGCAAGCGGCCCTTGAGCTCGACCTTGATCACTTCCGGCATGCGGCAGCGGATGAAGCCAGTCGCCCAGCTGTTGGCGATGTCGGTGGCACCGGCGCCGAAGGCCAGGCAGCCCAACGCGCCGGAGTGCGGGGTGTGCGAATCGGTGCCGACCACCACCTGGCCGGGCAGGGCGTACTTCTCGGTCAACAGGGCGTGGCAGATGCCTTCCGAGCCGCTTTGGCCGGCCAGCGCGCCATGGGCCAGCACCGGGTAGCGGCGGACGAAGGCGTCATGGGCCGAGGCCAGGCCACCGACTGCCGCCAGCAGGTTGTCACGTACGTGGGGGTAGCTCTGGTCGGCGAGGATCAGGTGGTCCTGGAAGGCGATGATCTGCTCTGGCCGGGCCAGTTCGAGATCCTCGCCGAACGCGCCGTGCATCAGGTGCGCGCACATGCCGGTGAAGTAGTCATGGCTGAAGCGCCAGTCGGCAGAGAGGAACACGCCGTCGCCTGGGTGCAGATCGCCCTGCGGAGCAACGCAGCGGCGCTCGATGATTTTCTCCACCAGGGTCATCGGCCGGCGCAGATCGACGAGCGAATTGAACACCTTGGCCGGTTGCTTGGGCAGGTGCTGCTGGCTGTAGGGCAGCAGACCACCGGCGCGGATGACTTGCTGGGTGATCGCGTCGCGGCCGACCAGGAATTCGTCGAGGTCGATGGCCTCGCCGGCGCGGATGCGCTCGATCAAGGAAAAATCGGTGGAGGTGTAGATGCCGATGTTGTCGCAGTTCTGCCGGTAGATCCGCTCGAAACTCTCGGCAATGATCAGGCGGATGCCCGCGGACTTTTCCGCCAATGGGCTGGACTCGCGCGAGGAACCCTTGCCGTAGCGCTTGCCGGCAACGGTGATCTCGAAGCCGCCATGCTTGATCGCGTCGTTGCCAATCGGCAGTTTGCCTTCGGTCTTGAAACCGACGTAGGGGTAGGTGCCCAGGCGTTCGTCGTAGGTCATCATGATGACGACCGGGGTGATTTCATCGGTGGAAATGTTGTCGCGCAGTGGCAGTGCTGCCGGCAAGGCCAGGTCCTGGCCTGCGATCTGGCGTTGCACTGCGTCGCTGTCGCAGGATAAAAACAGGAAGCGGCCAGCAAAGCGTATTTTTCTTGTCATGATCATCTCCTCAACGGGGACCATGATAGGGAGCTACGCCGCAGGCTTGCCGCGATCATTCTTCTGGCCTGCCACGATAAAAATTCCGGTTACCTATGCACACCACCTGGCGTTACGACCCCACCACCCTCCGCCTGTTCATCGCCACCTGCGAGGAGGGCAGCTTCGCCAAAGCCGCAGAGCGCGAAAACATGGGCGCCTCGGCAGTGAGCAAGCGCATCGCAGAGCTCGAAGAAGCGGTCGGCGCGCCGCTGTTGTACCGCTATAACAAGGGCGTACGGCCTACCCCGGCCGGCCACTGCCTGCTCGAACATGCCCAGCGCCTGCTCACCGAACTGTTGAAGATGAGCGCTGACCTTTCGCAGTTCAGCCGTGGCGAACGCGGCCATGTGCGCATCCATGCCAACCGCTCGAGCATCATTCAGTTTCTCCCCGATGACCTGAACAGCTTTCTTGCCGCGCACCCGCAGGTGGACGTCGACCTCGAGGAGCGTACCAGCGAGCAGGTGGTGGAAAACGTGCAGGCCAACCTTTGCGACCTGGGCATCGGCGCGGGCTTGGACGGGGCGGCGCAGCTGGGGCTGACCGTGCAGGACTATCGCCTGGATCGCCTGGCCCTGGTGGTCAGGGAAGACCATCCACTGGCGACGCGCACTCGCATCGGTTTCGCCGAGAGCCTGGCCTACAGGCACATCGCCTTGCACCGCGACAGCCCCCTGTACCAGACCCTCGACAAGGCTGCGCGAGCGGCCCAGGCGTCGATCGACTATGGCGTGCATCTGCAGAGCTTCGATGCCGTGTGCAGGATGATCCAGGGGGGGCTTGGCATTGCCGTCATCCCCGACCAGGCAATCTGCGGCTCGCCGGACGGGCCAGCGTTGGTGACGGTGCCACTGCAGGATGCGTGGGCCAGCAGGCAGTTCCAGGTGGTTGCGCAGCCAGCCTCGATGCTCAGTGCCACCGCCAAGAGTTTCCTGGCCTTCCTCAAGGCCAATGACCAGCGGGCGCTATAGCTCGCCTGCCGACATGGCGAATTGCTGGAAGGCATTCGCCACCGCACTCAACGGCTCGTCGGCCGACCAGATCAGGCCGAGTTCCATCGGCGGGATCGCATCGAGGATGGGGCGCGCCTCGATCTTGCGCCCTTCCAGCGACCAGGGTCGATAGAGCATGTCCGACAGGATGGTCACGCCAAAACCGTGCGCGACCAGCCCGCGCAGCGCCTCCATCGACGAAGTGCGGAAGGCGACCCGCGGCTCCAGCCCGGCGCTGCGCCAATAGCGCAGCGCCGAGGTCTCGCCTTCGTCGACAGTGGCCAGGATGTAGGCGTGTTCTGCGATATCGGCCAGGGAAATAGCCTGGGCGCCGATCAAAGGGTGTTCGCTGGCCAGCCACAACTGGCGCCGCGAACGCATCAGTACATGCCGCTCGAAGTGCTGGGCGAGGTCGGCGTTCGAAACGATGGTCAGGCCCAGGTCGAGCGAGCCTTGCGCTACCCCGTGTTCGATGGCCTGTCGGTCCATGTCCAGCAGGTCTATTTCGACCTGCGGGTAACTGCGTTTGAAGCGAGCGAGCAGGGTCGGCAGGTAGTAGCCCAGCACCGTGTACGACGCGCCGATGCGCACGGTGCCGTGCAGCGCATGGCTGAGGAACGATGGCTGGGCGACCGCATCCTGGAGCGTGTCGAGAATGTGCCGGGCATGCTGGTGGAATTTGTGACCCTCGGCGGTCAGGCGCACCCCGTGGGGCTGGCGTTCGAACAACTGGACCCCGAGCAGACCCTCGAGCTGGCCCACCGCCGTGGTGATCGCCGACTGCGACACATGCACCTTGAGCGCTGCCTGCGAAAACTGCCCCTGTTCGGCTGCGGCCACGAAATAGCGCAACTGGCGCATGGATATATCGATGCGAGGTGACATTGGTTTTTCAGATACCTGTTCCTTGTTTTTATAAATTTACGATACCGGACCCGGTTCATAGACTCCAGACAAAACCGGACAGCCGCGCCTCGACGCTGCCCGCACAACAAGACTGGAGGTTTTTCCGTGAGCCAACCGACCCCCTCGCTGGACGACAAGTACACCCAGGACACTGGCAAGGCCCTGATGACCGGCATCCAGGCGCTGGTTCGCCTGCCGATGATGCAGCGTCTGAAGGACAAGGCCGCGGGCCTTGATACTGCCGGCTTCGTCACCGGCTACCGTGGCTCGCCACTGGGTGGTTTCGACCAGGCGCTGTGGAAAGCCCGCGACCACCTCAAGGCGCAGAACATCAAGTTCCACCCTGGCCTCAACGAAGACCTGGCGGCCACCTCGGTGTGGGGTACGCAGCAGGTCAACCTGTTCGAGGGGGCGAGTTACGACGGGGTATTTGGCATCTGGTACGGCAAGGGCCCGGGTGTGGACCGCTGCGGTGACGTGTTCCGCCATGCCAATGCCGCAGGCACCTCGCGATTTGGCGGGGTGTTGGCCATCGCCGGTGACGATCACGGGGCGCGCTCGTCGTCCTTGCCGCACCAGACCGAGCATATCTTCAAGGCCGTGATGATGCCGGTCCTGGCGCCGGCTGGCGTGCAGGAGTATCTCGACTACGGCCTGCATGGGTTCGCCATGTCACGCTACTGCGGATGCTGGGTGGCCATGAAGGCCGTGGCCGATACGGTGGAGAGCGGTGCGGTGGTGGACCTCGATCTGCATCGGGTCAACCCGATCATTCCGGACTTTCCGCTGCCGCCGGGCGGCCTCAACATCCGCTGGCCAGACCCGCCCCTGGCCCAGGAAAAACGCCTGCTGGAGCACAAGCTTTACGCAGCGGCCGCTTACGCCCGCGCCAATGGCCTGGACCGCGTGGTGATGGATACCAAGGACGCGCGTATCGGCATCGTTACCTCGGGCAAATCGTACCTGGATGTGTGTCAGGCATTGAAGATACTTGGCATCGACGAGGTGCGTGCGGCGCAGATCGGCCTGCGCGTGTACAAGGTCGGCATGGTCTGGCCGCTGGATGCCGAAGGCGTGCGGCAGTTCGCCGAGGGCCTCGACGAGATCATCGTGGTCGAAGAAAAACGCCACATGCTCGAGTACCAGCTCAAGGAGGAATTGTACAACTGGCGCGAAAATGTACGCCCGCGTATCGTCGGCAAGTTCGACGACAAGGGCGAGTGGACCAGGCCGCATACCGACTGGCTGCTGCCCGCCACCAGCGACCTCACGCCAGCGCAGATCGCCCGCGCCATCGCCAAGCGGATCCTGCGCTACAAGCCCATGGGTGAGTTGCAGGTAGCCCTGGCGGTGCTGGAGGCGCAATGCCAGGCCCAGCACGGATTCGACACGCTGATGGAGCGTGCGCCGCACTACTGCTCCGGTTGCCCGCACAACAGTTCGACCAAGGTGCCGCACGGTAGTCGCGCCTTGGCAGGCATCGGTTGCCATTACATGGCCGCGTGGATCTACCCGCAAACCCAGACCTTCAGCCAGATGGGCGGGGAAGGGGTGGCATGGATCGGCCAGGCGCCGTTCACCACGACCGCGCATGTGTTCGCCAATCTCGGCGATGGCACGTACTTCCATTCCGGATTGCTGGCCATCCGCGCCTCGGTCGCGGCCAAGGTGCCGATCACCTACAAGATCCTCTACAACGATGCCGTGGCGATGACCGGTGGGCAGCCAGTCGATGGCACGTTGACGGTGCCGCAGATTTCCCGCCAGCTGGCGGCCGAGGGGGTGGCCAAGGTCGTGGTGGTGAGCGACGATCCCGAGCGCTATACCAACATCAGCGATCTCGCGCCCGGCGTGCCGGTGCTACACCGCGACAGGATGGACGAGGTGCAACGCACGCTACGCGAATTCGACGGCGTATCGGCGATCATCTACGACCAGACCTGCGCTGCCGAGAAGCGTCGCCGGCGCAAGCGCGGCAAGTTCGCCGACCCGGCCCGGCGAGTGCTGATCAACGAGGCGGTGTGCGAGGGCTGCGGCGATTGCAGCAGCCAGTCCAACTGCATGTCGGTGACCAGCGTCGAAACCGAACTTGGTAGCAAGCGCCGGATCGACCAGTCGTCCTGCAACAAGGACTTCACCTGCCTGGAGGGTTTCTGCCCCAGTTTCGTCACGATCGAGGGAGGTGCGTTGAAGAAGCCTGGGGCCCTCGGCGATGATGGCACTGAGCAATGGGTGCTGCCGACGCCTGTGGTGGCACCGCTGGATCAGCCCTACAGCATCCTCGTCACTGGCGTCGGCGGCACGGGCGTGGTGACCGTCGGCGCCTTGCTGGGCATGGCCGCTTTCCTCGAAGGCAAGGGCACGCTGAACCTGGACATGGCCGGCATGGCACAGAAAGGCGGCGCGGTGTGGTCGCATGTGCGCATCGCCGCTCACCAGCAAGACCTGCATGCCCCGCGCATTGCCGAAGGTGAAGCCGATCTGTTGCTGGGTTGCGACCTGGTGGTGAGTGCCAACCCCGAGACCCTGGCCAAGTTGCGCCAAGGCGTGACCCACGCGTTGGTCAATTGCGAGGAAAGCCTGACCGGCGCATTCGTGCGCCAGTTCGCCGCCCAGGCCGAGAGCGGCGATATCGGCCAACACCCCGACCCGCGTTTTCGAACCGATGAAATGACCGCGCTGATCAGCGATGCCGTGGGTGAGCAGAGGGCGGTGTTCCTGGAAGGCTCGAAGCTGGCCACCGCGCTGATGGGCGACTCGATCGCCACCAATACCTTCATGCTCGGCTACGCCTGTCAGCAGGGCTTGCTGCCGGTGAGCGAGGCTTCGTTGTTGCAGGCCATCGAACTTAACGGCACGGCGGTCGCTTTCAACAAATCCGCTTTCCTCTGGGGCCGACGCACCGCAGTGGATCTGGCACGGGTGGAGGCCAAGCTGGTCCGAGGCACCCAAATGGAGCGGCGCTGCCAGGGGCTGGAAGAAGTGGTACGCCACCGCGTGGATCAGTTGACCCGCTACCATGATGCCGCATACGCCCAGGGTTACCAAAGGCGTGTGGATGCCTTCGCCCAGGCCGAAGCCCGCCTGTATGGCCAGCCGGGGGCGCTGAGCGAAGCGGTTGCCCGGCACTATTACAAGGCCCTGGCGATCAAGGACGAGTACGAAGTGGCCAGGCTCTACAGCGATGGCACGTTCCTGGCCCAGGTCGCCAGCCAGTTCGAGGGCGACTACAAGGTCCACTTCCACTTGGCGCCGCCGCTGCTCAAGCGCGCCGGTGTGAAACCACGCAAATCCAGCTATGGCCCGTGGATGCAACTGGGCTTCAAATACCTGGCGCGGATGAAGCGCTTGCGCAATACCTGGCTCGATCCGTTCGGGCGTACGGCCGAGCGCAAAGTGGAACTCGCCTGGCTGGCCGAGTACGAGGCGCTGCTTGATGAGTTGTTGCGAGGGCTGAATGCCGAAAACCGCGATCTGGCCGTGCGCATTGCGTCGATTGCCGATGGCGTACGCGGGTATGGCGCGGTCAAGGACCGGTACCTCGCTGGTGCCAGGCGCGCGCTGGGGCCACTGCTGCAGGCTTGGCGAAATGGCGAGGTGCAGTGGGGCGAGGTCGGGGGGAGTGGGCGGCGGATTGAGGCTGTGGAGCTTTGAGGTGTGCGCACGATATTGGCCCCCCTAGAAAACCATAGCGCACGCGGTGCTCACCCCACCGCGCGCTCCCTGCGCATCTGCGTCACCAAGGTAAAACGATCATCCGGGTGCACCGTCTCGGAGACCGCCATCAGCGCGCCTTGGTCATCCCGGTAGTGGCGCAGGATCTTCAACCCCGGCGCCCCCGCTTCAGCCTTGAGCAGTCGCGCCATCTCAGGTGCTATCAATACCGCACGCACCTGTTGGTCGACCACGTCGATCGCGCGGCCGAAACGCTGCTCGATCAGACTGGCAATCAACTGGTCGGGATGTTCGCGGGCCAGGTCGATGACCTCGGCATAGTCACGCTGGGCATAGACATCGGTCCAGCACAGCGGCGCTGCACCGTGCTGGCGATCGACGCGGATGCTCGACACACAGAAATAGTGCTCACCCGGAACCAGCCCGAGGCGTGCCGCCTCGCTCAGGTCGGCGACGAAATGCCGGACCTCCTGAATCTCTCGCTGCTGGGTTTCGGCCAGATGCGCAAGGTCGGCGACCGTCGCCAACGATTGCGAGTAACCGCCACGCGGGCTGCTGGCTTCCACCCGGGTACCGACCCGCTTGCGCCGCGATACCAGCCCCTGGTTGAGCAACTGGTTGATCGCCGCCCGCACCGTGTGCCGGCTCACTTCGTATAGGTCGCACAGCTCGAACTCGGTAGGTAGCAGGCTGCCGACCGGGTAACGGCCACTGGCTATGCCTTCCATCAGGTCCTTGGCCACCGCAGCGTAGCGCGTTTCGTTCATACCTTCGGTCAGTCCCGTCAATTGCATCGGTTGACAGTGTATCAGCGACAGGGCAAGAATTATGTACGGACATAAAAAATATGTACGTCCAAAAACAACATTTTCAGGACCTCCTGCCCATGTCTACCACCGTTTTCGATTCCACCCTGTTCCGCGACATGTTCGGCACCGCCGAGATGCGTGCGGTGTTTTCCGACAAGGCGCTCATCGAGCGCTACATCGAAGTGGAAGTGGCCCTGGCCAAGGCCGAGGCACGTTGTGGTGTCATCCCCCGTGAAGCCGCCGCGCAGATAGCCGAACTGTCGCGCTACGAGTCCCTGGACCTGGCGCTGATGCAGCATGAAACCGAAATCGTCGGCTACCCGATCCTGCCGCTGGTGGAGCAGCTTTCGAAGCTCTGCGGTGAAGCAGGCCGCTATGTGCATTGGGGGGCGACCACCCAGGACATCATGGACACTGCCGTCGTCCTGCAGGTGCGTGCCGCCCTGGCCCTGGTCGAGCGCGACATCCAGGCCGTGCGCGGCTTGCTCGCGGATTTGGCGCAGCGCTACCGCGACACGCCGATGGCCGGGCGCACCCACCTGCAGCACGCCTTGCCGATCACCTTCGGCTACAAGTGCGTGGTGTGGTTGAGCATGTTCGATCGCCACGCCGAACGGCTGGTGGAGCTGCGCCCACGGGTGGAGGTCGGCCAGTTCGCCGGTGCTGCCGGTACCCTGGCTTCGTTGGGAGACAAGGGCCTGGAGGTACAGGCCGCACTGATGCAGGAGCTAGGCCTTGGCGTACCGCAAGCCACCTGGCACGTCGCCCGTGACGGCCTGGCCGAAACCCTGAACTTCCTGGGCCTGGTCACCGCCTCGCTGGGCAAGGTGGCACTGGACATCATGATGATGATGACCAGCGAGCTCGGCGAAGCCTACGAGCCGTTCGTCAAGGGCCGCGGTGCCAGCAGCACCATGCCGCAGAAGCGCAACCCGATTTCCTGCGAGCTGATGTACGCCGCCGCCAAGGGCGTGCGCCAGCAGGCCGGATTGATGCTCGATGCGATGATCCAGGACTTCGAGCGCTCCACCGGCCCGTGGCAGGCCGAGTGGATCGCCATCCCCGAAGCCTTCGCCCTGACCGGCGCCTCGCTGGGCCAGGCGCGTTTCATGCTGGCTGGCCTGGATGTGCGCACCGAGCGCATGCGCAGGAACCTCGACATGACCCAAGGCCTGATCGTCGCCGAGGCAGTGATGATGGGGCTGGCCCCGGCGCTCGGTCGCCAGGTGGCTCACGATGTGGTCTATGCCGCCTGCCGCAGGGCCAACGACCAGGGCATCAGCTTGTTCGAAGCGTTGCAGGCCCAAGGTGAAGCCGCCGCGCAGCTGGACCTGGCGACTCTGGAGCAGCTTTGCGACCCGGCCAACTACCTGGGCCTCGCGCCGCAGATGGTCGACCAGGCCCTGGCCCGGCAGGGCGCCGTCGCCCGTTGATACGCCCGGGGCCTGGCATTGCTGGGCCCCGGTCTTCGCTTTCGACAAGAACAATGAGAACGCTACCATGGCTTCCACTACCAAAAAGCCGCTGTACAAGGACCTGACATTCCAGGTGCTGGCGGCGATGTTGCTGGGCATTGCCTTCGGATTCATCGCTCCCGAGCTCGCTGCCAAATTCAAGATCCTCGGGGATATCTTTCTCAAGCTGATCAAGACCGCCGTCGCGCCGTTGGTGTTCTTCACCGTGGTCCATGGCATCGCCTCGGCCGGTGATATCAAGCGCGTCGGCAAGGTCGGCTGGCGCGCACTGGTGTATTTCGAGCTGTTATCCACCCTGGCCCTGGCCTTGGGCCTGCTGTGGGGCAACCTGATCGGTATCGGTTCGGGCATGCACGGCGCCCACGCCAGCAGCGCTGCCTCGGCAGCAGCCAGCGCCGCGGTCGCCAAGGGGCACGCGCCAACTTCGACCCTGGACTTCATCTACAACATCTTCCCCGACAACTTCGTCGGCGCCTTCGCCGGTGGCCAGCTGTTGCAGGTACTGGTGATCGCGGTACTGTTCGGCTTTGCCCTGCTGGCCCTCAAGCACGAGCGCCGGGCGGTGATCGAGGAGGGCTTGAATCGCGTCTCGGAGTGCTTCTTCGAGTTCATCAACCTGATCATGAAGTTCGCGCCGCTCGGGGCTTTCGGCTCGGTAGCCTATGCCGTGGGCAGCAATGGCGCGGCAGTGCTGATGTCGCTGGCCAACCTGGTGCTGATGTTCTACCTGGCCGTGGCGTTCTTCCTGTTCGTGGTGCTGGGTGCGGTGTGCCGGCTGGCAGGGTTCAGCTTGTGGCGCTTCCTGGCCTACATCAAGGACGAGATCTTCATCGTGCTCGGCACTGCGTCGTCGGAAAGCGCGCTGCCACGCCTTTTGCAGAAGCTGGAGCGGTTCGGCTGCTCGAAGCAGAGCGTGGGCCTGGTGCTGCCGACCGGCTACGCCTTCAACCTCGATGGCACCTCGATCTACATGTCGATGTGCGTGCTGTTCATCGCCAATGCCTATGGCGTGCCGTTGGGCTGGGAGCAGCAGCTGGGCATCCTGGCGATCATGCTGGTGACATCCAAAGGTGCGGCGGCGGTTTCCGGCGGCAGCTTCGTGGTGTTCGCGGCCACCGTGACAGCCATTGGCGTGTTGCCGGTGGAAGGCCTGGCACTGCTGTTCGGTGTGTACCGCTTCATGTCCATGGCGGTGGCGACCTGCAACACCATCGGCAACAGCGTGGCGACCGTGGTGGTGGCCAAATGGGCGGGGGAGTTCACCGAAGAGAAGGCCCGCGAAGCTTATTCACAAACCTTGGGCCGCGCACCTGGTAGCGTGTTGTAAGGGAGGGCGCGGCGTCCAAAGCCCTACCGCTTGCGGTAGGGCTTTTTCGTCAGGCGACTACTCGACGGCTTCCGCCAGCCCCTGGTCCTCGCCCAGGAAACCACCGCTCTGGTGCTGCCAGAGCCGGGCATAGGTGCCGTTTTTGGCGAGCAGTTCGGCATGGGTGCCTTGCTCGATGATCCGGCCCTCGTCCATGACGATCAGCCGGTCCATGGCGGCGATGGTCGATAGCCGGTGGGCGATGGCAATGACCGTCTTATCCTGCATCATTTCATCGAGGCTTTCCTGGATGGCGACCTCGACTTCCGAGTCGAGGGCGCTGGTGGCCTCGTCGAGCAGCAGGATCGGCGCGTTCTTGAGCATTACCCGGGCGATTGCGACGCGTTGGCGCTGACCACCGGATAGCTTGATGCCACGCTCGCCGACCAGGGTATCGTAGCCGCTATGGCCTTGGCGGTCGCTCAACTGGCTGATGAATCCATCGGCCTGGGCTTTCATTGCCGCGCTGCGGATCTGCGCTTCGGTCGCCTCGGGGCGGCCATAGGCGATATTGTCGCGAATGGACCGGTGCAGCAGCGAGGTGTCCTGGGTCACCATGCCGATGGCACTGCGCAGGCTGTCCTGGGTGACCTTGGCAATGTCCTGCCCGTCAATGCGAATCACGCCGTTGTCCACATCGTAGAAGCGCAGCAGCAGATTGATCAGCGTGGACTTGCCGGCACCTGACCGGCCCACCAGGCCGACCTTTTCGCCTGCGCGGATGTTCAGGCTCAGGCCGTCGAGCACCTGGCGCTCGCCGTTGTAGTTGAAACTCACATCGTCGAAGGTCACCGCGCCACCCTTGGTCACCAGGGTGCCGGCGTTCGGCGCGTCCTGCACCTTGGGGCCGCGGGTGAGGGTGGCCATGCCGTCCTGCACGGTGCCGATGTTCTCGAACAGCGAGGTCATCTGCCACATGATCCAATGCGACATGCCATTGATACGCAAGGCCATGGCACTGACCGCCGCCACCGCACCGGTGCCGACCTCGCCCTGTTGCCACAGCCATAGGGCATAGCCGCCCGAGCCGAGGATCAGTGCGACCAGCAATATCTGATTGACGATCTCGAACTGGCTGACCAGGCGCATCTGGCGAAAGCCGGTCTGCTTGAAGTCTTCCATCGCTGCACGGGCAAAGTGCGCCTCGCGCTTGGAATGGGAGAACAGCTTGACGGTAGTGATGTTGGTGTAGGCATCCGAGACACGGCCGGTCATCGAGGAGCGCGCGTGTGCCTGCTCCTGGCCGACCTTGCCAAGGCGCGGGACGAAGTAGGCCATGGCGAGGCCGAACAATGCGACCCAGGCAATGAAAGGCAGCATCAGCTTCAAGGCGAATGCGCCTGCCAGGGCGACGATGGCGATGAAGTAGACGCCGATCCCAGGGACGATCTCGATCATGGTGAACAGCACTTCACGCACCGCGAGCGCTGTCTGCATCACCTTGGTGGTGACCCGGCCAGAGAACTCGTCGGAGAAGAACGATAGGCTTTGTCGCAACATCAGGCGATGGAAGTCCCAGCGCAACCGCAGCGGCAGATTGATCGCCAATACCTGATGCTGGACCAGGGTCCGTAGCGCTACCAACCCGATACTGGCCACCAGGACCAGGCCGATACCCCACAGCATGCTCTCTACCTGGGTGTCGGTGACGCTACCGGTTTTCCAGGCCGAGAGCAGGTCGACGATCTGGCCCAGGAACGAAAACAGCCAGGCTTCATAGATCGATACCGCGGCGCTGAGGATGGCCAGGGCGAGTACGTAGCCACGGGCACCTCGCGTGCAGGCCCAGAGAAAACGCAGCAGGCCAACCGGGGGCGGCGGCAACTCATCGGGTGGAAAGGGGTCTAGCCGGCGTTCGAACACACGCAGCATGAGGGTCTCCAAAAGGGGCAGTTCAGGGGATTCTGCCATCTATCCGTTGAGTAAAGCGTAAAGGATAGTAAGCACTGAACAACGTCCTAAGCACAGAGGTCCGTTTTTCGACCGATGCTACCTCTCCCTGATGAACGCCTGGTCTGCCAATGGCTGCGCTCGTACCATCAGCTCCTCCAGTGAAGCATCCGCAGGTATGGCCAGGGTCAATCTGCCCAAGGAGCGACCCTGGATACGCTCGAGCGTCCCCTGGTGCAGGCGAACCTGGGTACCCAGGGCTTGTGAAATGGCCGCCAGGTCCGGTTCCAGCCCCTTGGCGCCGGTGTAGTGCAAGTCCAGGTAACGGTCGGCGCTGCTTGCCGGCGCCTCCGAATGCAGGGAGGGGGCGAGCAGTAACCGGCTGACCTCGTGTCGCGGAGCACCGAACACCTCCCAGACAGCCCCGGTTTCGACGATACGTCCATGCTCGAGCACCGCCACCCGGTCGCACAGATCGCGGATTACCTCCATTTCATGGGTGATCAGCACGATGGTCAGGCCCAAGCGGCGGTTGATATCGCGCAGCAGCGAGAGGATCGCCTGGGTGCTTTGCGGGTCGAGCGCCGAGGTTGCTTCATCGCACAGCAGGACCTGCGGCTGCAGCACCAGCGCCCGGGCGATACCGACACGCTGCTTCTGCCCACCTGACAACTGCGCGGGGTAGGCATCCGCCCGGTCGGCCAAGCCCACCAGCTTGAGCAATTCCTCCACCCGCTGCCGGCGCTGGGCCTTCGCCACGCCGGCCATGCGCATCGGCAACTCGATGTTCTCGGCCACCGTGGCGCTGGAGAGCAGGTTGAAATGCTGGAAGATCATCGCCACCTTGCGCCTGAATCCACGCAGCTGCGTGGCGTCCAGCGCCGCGATGTCCTGGTCGTCGACCAGTACCTGGCCATCGCTGGGGGTCTCCAGGCGATTCAGCAGGCGCAGCAGCGATGACTTGCCGGCGCCGCTGCGCCCGATGATGCCGAACACCTCACCCCGGCGCACATGAAGGTCCACGTGTTCCAGCGCGGCCACGCTGCCATAGCGCTTGTGCACCCCACGCAATTGCAACTGGAACGTGTCGGTGCGGATTTCCTGCTCGAAGCGGCTCATGCTCAGAACCCCGGGGCGATCTGGCCCTTGTAGCGGGTCAGGATGAAGTTGCGCACCTCCGGCGAGTTCAGGGCCTTGGCCAGTTTCTGGATGCCAGGGTCCTGCAGGTTGTCCGGGCGGGCGACCAGGAATTCGACGTACAGGTCCTTGCCTTTTTCGACGATCAGCGCGCTGTTGGTGTCGATGCCGGCCTCCAGGGCATAGTTGGCGAAGACGAAGGCCAGGTCCACCTGCTTGACCGAGCGGGCCAGCATGGCGCCTTCGAGTTCCCGGATCTTCAGGTGGCGTGGGTTGGCGGTGATGTCGCGCTGGGTCGACTGAGGGTTGGTGGGATCCTTCAGTTGGATCAGCCCGGCTTCAGCCAGCAGCACCAGCGCACGGCCAGTATTCACCGGGTCGTTGGGGATGGCGACGCTGGCGCCGTCGGGCAGCTCGGCAAGGTTCTTGTACTTGGCCGAGTAGGCGCCGAAGGGTTCGATGTGCACGCCAACCACGGGCACCAGGTCGGTGTGCCGGGTCTTGTTGAAGTCATCCAGGAAGGGACGGTACTGGTAGTAGTTGGCATCCAGGTGTTTCTGCGCCAGTTGCAGGTTGGGCTGGATGAAGTCGTTGAACACCTTGATGTCGAGGTCCACGCCTTCCTTGGCCAGGGTCGGCTTGACGAATTCGAGGATCTCGGCGTGGGGCACCGGCGTGGCGCCGACCACCAGGTGCTCGGCAGCTTGGGCTGCATGGATGTTGAAGGCGAGGAACGCGGCGAGGGCAGTCAGGGTCTTTTTCATGATCGATACCTGGGAAGTTGAAATCAGCGTCGGGTGAAATGCTTGACCAGGCGGTCGCCGCTCATCTGCAGCGCCTGCACCAGCAGGATCAGCAGCAGCACGGTGACCACCATCACGTCGGTCTGGAAACGTTGGTAGCCAAAGCGAATGGCCAGGTCGCCCAGGCCGCCGCCACCGATCACCCCGGCCATGGCGGTGTAGTCCACCAGCACGATGGCGGTGACGGTGACAGCGGCGATCAGCCCGGTACGCGCCTCGGGCAGCAGGGTGTACCAGATGATCTGGCCGATGCTGCCGCCCATGGCCTGGCTGGCCTCGACCAGGCCCCGGTCGACTTCGCGCAGCGCGGTTTCCACCAGCCTTGCGAAAAACGGTGTGCAGCCAACCACCAGCGGCGGAATGGTGCCGCGCACGCCCAGGGAGGTGCCGGTGATCAGGGTGGTGAGCGGAATCAGCACGATCAGGAGGATGATGAACGGCAACGAGCGCAGCACGTTCACCACGACCGACAAGCTGCGATAGAGCGGGCCGTTGGCGAGCAACTGGCGTTGACCGGTCAGGTACAGCAGCACACCGAGTGGCAAACCGAACAGCACGGTGAAACCCAGCGCCGCGCCAAGCATGCTCAAGGTATCGATACAGGCCTGGGCGATTTCCACCCAATCGAGGTTGGCGAGCAGTCCGTTCATCGCTGGGCCTCGCGACGCAAGGCAGCGACTGGATGCGGTTCCTGTAAACGGTTTCCTTTACCAAACAGCTTGTTACGCAATGTTCCTGATGTGTATTCGTGCTTGAACATGCCCCGTGAACGGAGCTCGGGTACCAGCAGGTCGACCACAGCGACGAAGGTTTCCGGGGCGACGACGCTGGCCAGGTTGAAACCGTCCACATCGGTCTCCTCGACCCAGGCTTGCAACTGGTCGGCTACTGTCTGGGCAGAGCCGACCAGCACCGGACCATCGCCACCGATAGCGCAATACTCGGCAATCTCGGCGGTAGTCCAGGTACGGGTCGGATCGGCGCGGGTGAAGGCTTCGACTGCGGACTGGATCGCTTCGCTCGGCACCTCGCGCAGGATCTGGTCCGGTGCGTATTCGGCGAAGTCGATGCCGGTCCAGCCGGACATCAGGGTCAGCGCCCCCGTGGTACTGGCGTATTGGCGATACTCGCGCAACAACGCCAGGGCGGCAGCATCGGTTTCGGCAACGATGACGGTCAGTTGTTCGAAGATGAGAATGTCGGAGGCCGAGCGTCCGGCGGCAACCGCTGCGGCGCGCATTTCGGACACCTGCTTTTTCAGCACGGTCTTGCTTGGCGCCGCGACGAACACGCATTCGGCATTACCGGCGGCGAAAGCCCGGCCCCGGCTGGAGGCCCCGGCTTGGTAGATCACCGGCGTTCGCTGTGGCGACGGTTCGCTGAGGTGGAACCCTGGCACCTTGAAGTAGGTACCCTCATGAGCGATGCCGTGGACCTTGCGCGGGTCGGCATACACGCCGCTGTCGCGGTCGGCGCGCACGGCGTCGTCTTCCCAACTGGTTTCCCACAGTTTGTAGCAGACCTGCAGGTATTCCTCGGCCAGGGCGTAACGCTGGTCGTGGCTCAACTGATCACGCTGGCCGAGGTTGCGCGCGCCACTGGCGAGGTAGGACGTGACCACGTTCCAGCCGGCACGGCCTTGGGTCAGGTGGTCGAGGGTGCTCATGCGCCGGGCAAACGGGAAGGGGTGCTCGAACGACACCGAGGCGGTCACGCCAAAGCCCAGGTGACGGGTTGCGGCGGCCATGGCCGGCACCAGTTGCAGCGGGTCGTTGACCGGCACCTGGGCAGCACTGGCCAAGGCCGCATCGGCGCTGGCGCCATAGACATCGTAGACGCCGAGCACGTCGGCGATGAAAAGTCCGTCGATGCAACCGCGTTCCAGGGTCTTGGCCAGCTCGACCCAGTAGTGGATGTCGGTGTAGCGCGTCGCCTGGTCGCGTGGATGGCGCCACAGGCCCGGTGCGAGGTGGCCCACGGTATTCATGGCGAAGGCATTGAGGCGGATCTGCTTGGTCATGGTGCGGCCTCAATTCCAGTCGTGACGGGCCGGCTTGATGCCGTTCAAGGCCCAATTGCCGACCAGGTGGTATTTCCAGCGCACCGGATCGTGAAGGGTATGCACGCGAGCGTTGCGCCAATGCCGGTCGTAGTTGTGCTTGAGCAACGAGGAGCGCGTGCCGCCGAGCTCGAACAGGCGGTTGCTGGCTTCGATGGCCACCTCGGTGGTGAACACCTTGGCCTTGGCCACCGCGACCGATGCGGCTGCCACGTTGGTTTCGTCGGGTGCCGGCTTGGCGGCGTCCAAGGCCCAGCCTGCGCGCTCGAGCAGGGCGTCGGCGGCTTCCTGGCGAATTTCCAGGGAGCCTATCTGGATGATGGTCAGCGGGTCGTCGCTGGCCTTCTCGACGTTGGCATCGATCCATGGCCGGGCATGCTCGCGGACGAAAGCGATGGTGTCGTCAAGCGCCGCACGGCCGATGCCGGCATCGATGGCGGCGGTGGTCAGCTGGGCGAACGGGCCGGCCAGGGTCGGGTGTTCGTAGGAGCGGTACGACGGGAACAGGTTGAAAGCGGGCACGTGCAGGCCTTCCAGCAACACGGTGCCGCTGGAGGTGGTGCGCTGGCCCATGCTGTTCCAGTCGTCGACGATGACCAGGCCCGGGGTGTCACGCGGGACGAAGGCCAGTTGCGCGCGGTCCTGGTCATCCAGGGCCAGCACACCGATCCAGTGGGCGTAGAGCGAGCCGGTGCAGTAGCCTTTACGACCATCGATGCGATAGCCGTCACCCTCGGCGACCAGGCGGGTGCGGATGTCCTGCACGGTCTTGCCACCGGTTTCGGACAAGGCATTGGCGAAACGGTGGCCTTGCAGGACCAGGTCGAAGAAATGACGCTTCTGTTCTGGAGTGCCTTGCAGCCGGATGTCCTCGAGCAGGCAGTAGTGATTCTGCGGGATCTGGCCCAGCGACGGGTCGGCAGCCGAGACGATGGCGATGACCTTTGCAAGGGTGGCGAAAGAGACTTCGGCGCCGCCATGCTCCCTTGGCACGGTGATGCCCCACAGGCCGCTGTTGGAGAAGGCATCGACGATATCCGCCGGCACCTGGCGTTGGCGGTCGCGCTCGGCGGCGCCCTCGCGCAGCAGGCTGGCGACCTCGTGGGCGATGGTGATCGCTTCGGCGTCGTCGCGGATGATATGGGCGTTGGGGCGACGTATGTCGTAATGGGCGGATTGGGTTTCAGTGGTCATCAGGCTGCTCGCGTGTAAGACGGATAGCCACACGTTGCAGCTGGCGTGCCAATGCTAAAAGACAATGAATTCAGGTGGTTGCGGCATATTTCTCGACTTGATCGTGTTGCCGGGCAGCATCAAGTGTTGAGAAGGTGTTGGGTAATGAACAGTGGCGTGTTCAACAGTGCCTATTCGGGCGAGGGTGTTCATACTGGCCTCATCGCCGGCAAGCCGGCTCCTACAGATACGGTAGTGAGCCCTGTAGGAGCCGGCTTGCCGGCGATCACGGGCAACGCCCGTGCCATCCGCCGCCATCCTGCTCAGACCCGAACGGCCTCCTTGGCCCGCTCGGTGCGGACGTGGGTGCCATACAAGGTCAACCCGGTGAACGCCAGGCCACCGACCAGGTTACCGAGCACGGTCGGAATCTCGTTCCACACTAGGTAATCCATGATCGAGAAGCCGCCCCCCATGATCATCGCCGACGGGAACAGGAACATGTTCACCACCGAGTGCTCGAAGCCCATGAAGAAGAACAGCATGATCGGCATCCACATGGCGATGACCTTGCCGCTTACCGATGTCGAGATCATCGCGCCGACCACGCCCATCGACACCATCCAGTTGCACAGCACGCCGCGCAGGAAGATGGTCATCCATCCGGCCAGGCCGTATTGCTCGTAGCCCAGAGTACGCGCTTCACCGATGCTGGCGATCTTTTCGCCGACCGCGCCGGGTGAGGCGTTGAAGCCGTAGGTGAAGACGAAGGCCATCATCAGCGCAACGGTCAATGCGCCGGCGAAGTTACCGACGAACACCAGGCCCCAGTTTCGCAGGATACCGCGCGCCGTCACGCCCGGGCGTTTGTCGAGCAGCGCCAGCGGGGTGAGCATGAACACCCCGGTGAGCAGGTCGAAGCCCATCAGGTACAGCATGGAGAAGCCTACTGGGAACAGCACCGCGCCAAGCAACGGCGAGCCGGTCTGTACGGCGATGGTGACGGCGAAGGCCGCTGCCAAGGCCAGGATGGCGCCCGCCATGTAGCCACGGATGAGGGTGTCACGCGTGGACATGTGCACTTTCGATGCGCCGGCATCGACCATCTTGGTCACGAACTCGCTGGGTAACAGGTAGGACATGGGAGTATTCCTTGGCACGAAGCGGTGGTTGGCATCCCCCAAAGGCGATGCCGGGTTGTCGAGTACGATTACCAGGAGCGGTAGGGCAGGAACTTGCCGTTGAGCGTGAGCTGGACGCGGTCGCCCTTGGGGTCCTCGATCTTCTCGACGTGCATGGAGAAATCGATCGCGCTCATGATGCCGTCGCCGAACTTCTCCTGGATTACGTCCTTGAGGGTCGGGCCATAGACGCCCACCACCTCGTACAGGCGGTAGATCAGCGGGTCCTGTGGGATGGCCTGGTCCCACCCTTTGACCGGGAACACGGTCAGCGCCTGGGCGACGGCATCGTCCAGTTCCAGTACTTCGCACAAGTGCGCGGCGACGTCCTGCGGGGCGCTGTTCATGCCGTAGCAGACCGAGGCCAGCCACACCGGCGCCTTGCCCACGGCTTCGCTGAGATCGTCCCATGACAGACCTTTGCGCGCCTTGGCGGCCATGATCAGGTGATGCATTTCGGCTTTGGTCATTTTCTTTATCTCTCAAGGAGTTGGGATGGGGTGTGAATCCTCTATAGCGAGAGATGTGCCAAACTTGGTGAAAATCTAACTCACTGATTAATAAGGATAATTTTAGGAGTCACTAATTGCGGGATTGACGATATTTCGCGAATCACGAAATATCGGAGGGCCTTTTGCGATTTTTCGTTAATTCCACTGTTCGGATATCGCCCATGCCAGCACCCTTGGCCCAAGATGTTTGCGCCGATGCCCCTTTCGCCATGTTGCTGGTCGATCCGGTGCAGGACCGTATCGTGCAAGCCAACCCGGCCGCCCTGGAGTTGCTTGGCTGCCTACCCTACGCAGCCGATGACCTCACTTTCAGCCGCTTCGTACGCAGCGCCATCTCGCTCTGGGTGAGCTTCAGCGACGAGGTGCTGACCCAGGGCCAGGCCTGGTCGGACGACCTGGCCTTGGTCGATCTGCACAACCGCCAGCACGCCGTCGAGATCATCGCTCGCGCCACCCGTGGCCAATGCATCCTGATGATGATCCAGCGCCGCGATCTGCTGGAGCAGCGTCGCAATCGCGCCGAGGCTCGGCGTCAGCACCGCCTTGGGCACGTAGGCTGGGAGCGTATCGGCCAGGTGTTCGAGCGCATCCAGCAACAGAACCGCCTGATCCTCGGGGCGGTCGGCGAAGGCATCTATGGCCTCGACACCCGTGGCCAGACCACCTTCATCAATCCCGCCGCCGAACGCATCCTGGGCTGGAGCGCCGCCGACATGATCGGCCAGGATGCCCACCAGCTGTTTCATCACAGCCACAGCGACGGTAGCGCCTTCGAAGTCAACCAGTGCCCGATTCATGCCTCGTTCACCGATGGCCAGGTGCACCGCGTCGACCAGGAAGTGTTTTGGCACAAGAATGGCGAGCCGATCGCGGTGGAGTACACCAGCACGCCGATCTTCGAGATGGGCCGGCTGGTCGGTGCCGTGGTGCTGTTTCGTGACATCCGCGAGCGCCAGCGCACCGAGGCGCGGCTGCGCGAGGCGCTGAGCGAGGTGGAGCAGCTGCAGCGGCGGCTGGAGATGGAGAACCAGTACCTGCAAGAAGAGCTCAATGCCCACGCCAACCACCACGAGATCGTCGGCAAGAGCCCGGTGGTGAATCACCTGATCCAGCAGATCGAGCTGGTGGCCGCCACCGATGCCAACGTGCTGGTCACGGGCGAGTCCGGTACCGGCAAGGAGCTGATAGCCCGCGCCATCCATGCCAGCAGCCGACGTGCCGATCGGCCGCTGATCCGGGTGAACTGTGCCGCCGTGCCGCGCGAGTTGTTCGAAAGTGAATTCTTCGGGCATCTCAAAGGCGCGTTCACCGGAGCCGTCAGCAATCGCGTGGGGCGTTTCGAGCTGGCGGACGGCGGTACGTTGTTTCTCGACGAGGTGGGCGAGATCCCATTGGAGTTGCAAAGCAAGCTGCTGCGGGTATTGCAGGACCGCCAGTTCGAGGCGGTGGGCGACAACCGTACCAAGGCGGTCGACGTTCGTGTGATCGCCGCCACCAACCGTGACCTGCGGGCCATGGTGGAGCAGGGCACCTTCCGCGAAGACCTGTATTTTCGCCTGAACGTGTTCCCCATTCGCTCGGTGCCGCTGCGCGAGCGGATCGACGACATTCCGCTGTTGGCCAGCCACTTCCTCAAGCGCGCCAGCCAGGCGTTCAACAAGCCGGACGTGCGCATGCCGCTGGCCCAGGTCGAGTTGCTCAAGCAGTACGCCTGGCCAGGCAATATTCGTGAACTGCAGAACGTCATCGAGCGTCAGACCATCGTTGCCCGGGAAGGGCGCATCAGTTTCGAAGAGGTACTGGCAGCGGCCGGCCAGGCCCAGCGCACCAGTAGCATGTCGGTGTTGCCGGAGGCCGAGCCGACCGCGGATGAAGACTGGCAGCGGCAGATGAAGCGCAATGTGATTGGAGTGCTCACGCGCACGGCGGGCAAGGTTTCCGGGGAGGGGGGCGCTGCCCAGCTACTGGGCCTGAAACCGACCACGCTGGCATCGCGGCTGAAAAAGTGGGGCATCGACCCCAGGCACTACAAGTCGAAGTAACCCTCACCCCAGATATGCGAACATCGCCGCGAACCCAAGGAATACACCGAACATGCATCGCGACTTCCCGGACAATACCGACCCGCACCAGGCGTTTCCAGCCACTGCCGCCGAACGCTTGCAGCTTGCACTCGACGCTGGTGCGATCATCGGTACCTGGGTCTGGGACATTCCCAACAATCGCGTGACAGCCGACGAACGCTTCTCGCGTTCCTTCGACCTGCCTGCCGACAAGTGCATGGCCGGCATCCCCATCGAGGAGGCTTTCGCCTCGATCCACCCTGATGATCGCGAGCGGGTGTCGGTCGGTATCCAGGACGCCGTGGGCCGAGGGGGCGCCTACCGGTGCGAGTATCGCGTTCGCCAACAGGACGGCAGTTACCGTTGGGTCGAGGCCAACGGCCGTGTCGAACTGAATGCCAAAGGGCTTGGGGTGCGCTTCCCGGGGGTGCTCATGGATATCGAGTCGCGCCGGGCCGCCGAGGCCGAACGCGACCGCATGACGACATTGCTGCGCACATTCACTGCCGCCGTGCCGGGTGTGGTCTATGCCAAGGACCTGGATGGTCGGATGCTGGTCGCCAACCACGGCGCCACTCGGGTGATCGGCAAGGAGCCTTCGTTCTACCTGGGCAAGACCGACCTGGAGTTCCTGGAGGACAAGGAGCAGGCGCGCCAGCTGATGGACACTGACCAACGGATCATGCACGGCGGCAAGGCGGTGCAGATCGAAGAGCGCGTCGATATGCCCGATGGCTCTGCCACCTACTGGCTGTCTATCAAGGCGCCATTGCTGAACGACGCTGGCGTGGTCACCGGCTTGATTGGCTCGTCGATCGATGTCACGGCTCGCAAGGAGGCTGAAGCCCAGTTGCTGGAACTGAATCGCACCCTGGAGGCCCGAGTCAGCGAAGCGGTGGCCGAGCGCGAGGCCGCCCAGGCTGCGTTGCGCCAATCGCAGAAGATGGAGGCAGTCGGCCAATTGACTGGGGGCATCGCCCACGACTTCAACAATTTGCTGGCGGGTATCACGGGCAGCCTGGACCTGATCAAGCTGCGCCTGGGCCAAGGCCGCATCGCCGATGTCGAGCGCTACCTGTCGGTGGCGCACGGTGCGGCGCAGCGCGCAGCATCGCTGACTCACCGGCTGCTGGCCTTTTCGAGACGCCAGACGTTGCTTCCGGTACCTACCGACGTGAATGTCCTGATTCGCGACATGCAAGAGCTGATCGACCGAACCGTGGGCCCATCGATCTGCCTCAATGTGGTTCTCGAAGCGGCTGCGAGCACTTGCCTGGTCGACCCCGCGCAGGTCGAGAATGCGCTGTTGAACCTGTGCATCAATGCCCGCGACGCCTTGCCCAACGGCGGCGAGATCGCCATCTGCACCTATAATCAGGCGCTGCAGCGAGGCCCGCAGCTCGACCCGGAATTGGTGCCGGGCATCTACCTGACCATCTGCGTAGCCGATGACGGCGTGGGCATGAACGCCGAAACCTTGGGCAAGGCGTTCGACCCGTTCTTCACCACCAAGCCGGTAGGCGCTGGCACTGGCCTGGGGTTGTCGATGATCTACGGTTTCGCCAAGCAGTCTGGCGGCCAGGTGAGAATCGAATCCCATGAAGGCAAGGGGACTCGTGTCTACCTGCAACTGCCCAGCCATGCTGTCCAGGCTGAGGCACCGTATCCCGTGCGCCCGACCGCCGAAGCGCCATGGGCATCGGCGGGTGAAACGGTGCTGGTGGTCGATGACGAACCTTCGGTGAGATTGTTCGTGAGCGAGGTGCTGGGCAATTATGGCTATGTCGTCATCGAGGCGGCGGACAGTCTCGCGGGCCTGCAATTGTTGCGTTCCGATACCCGGATCGATCTGTTGGTGACGGATATCGGCCTGCCAGGGGGTATCGATGGCCGGCAAATGGCGCAGGCCGGCCGTGAAACGCGGCCTGGGTTGCCGGTGCTGTTCATGTCTGGCTATGCGCAGCCGCATGTGTTGGACGATACCCCGGCCGATCCACTGACTGCGGTGATGGGCAAGCCATTTGCCCTGGAGGCGTTGACGCGCCATGTGGAAGGTTTGCTGCGTAGGCCAGGGTAGGGGAGCTTGAGCGCAGGTCAGCCCTGGGTGTCGCGCCACCGTTGAAACCGGGTCACCGCGATATGGGTAACGGCGGCCACCAGGCAGAGCAGGCCTACCTTCATGCTACCTTCTACGGCAAAGTGCTCAAGCACGGTTCCGACGGCCATGACGCAGATGAAGATGGCGGCTGGTAACAAGAGTTTGTTCATTACTACTTCCTGGGTCGAAAGACAAAAGCGTGGGGGATGATACCTGGGTTAGGGGGCTTTGGGCTTTGGGATTGGGTGGTTGATCCGAGGGGTGTAGCGGCGCTACCGGCCCCTTCCGCCTTTACGGCGGGTCCCTTTTTTCTTGGAAAAAGGGACGCAAAACCGCTTGCTCCCACATACGGCCCCTACGCTGCGCTTCGGGGTTCCCTCGCTTCGGCGGCTTGCGGGCCCGCGCGGCCTACGACTTGCTCCGCAAGTCTACATCTCGCGCCTCCGGCTACGCCGGAGGGTGCTGCGCACCTGGCCCTCCAGCCGCCTACGCTCGGCCTCCTGAGGTCGCGGGTAGATCAAGATCAAGATCAACAGCCAGAGCAAGATCAACAGCCAGAGCAACGGCAGGCGAATCGCTGCGCTCTCGCGGTTTACCTATCGCTTCGTGGTGGAGCGGCCAGCGCGATCTGTCTTCGAAGATAACGCCAGTGGCTGCGCCGCCGTAAAGGCGGAAAGGGCCAGTAGCGCCGCTACCCAAATGGATCTGTCCCAGTCTCAATTGTCCCAGTTTTAATGATCCCGCCTGAGGCAAGCATCCATGTACCCCACAACACCCGATGGCAGATACTTCGTGGTCAACGGCCGTCTCTGGCGCTGCAGCAACCCGGCTCTCCCGGAGGACGCACGCCAGCACCTGGTGCAACAGCTCATGTCGGCGCGTCGAGCTGTGAAGCAAGCAAAGATGAGAGACGACACCGAAGCCCTGAAAGAAGCCCGTAGGCGAGTGCATGAAGCCAAAGTGGCGCTCGGTGAACGGGGCCCGGTCTGGTGGCAGGACGCGAGCCCCGATCTCAATCGTCACGATGTCGAGAACACGCCCTACGCGGCTTGGTTCAGAGCGCTGGGAGCGGCACCTCGAGGTCAAGACTGAACGAGCGGCAGATGCCAGGCCAGGTGATAGCCTTTTGCTCAACCACGGAAGCCTCTAGAATGCGCCTCGCACTCAAGGGAGTGTTTTCTAGGATTAGCAAGGAAGTCGATATGCAATTGGGAAAAGCTTTAGGCCTGCTCTTGGCCTTGAGTCTGGGTGGATGCGCCAGCTTCACCAAGGATGAAGTAGCGCCGGTAGACCTGCCATCGATGGCGAACTACCAAAACAAACCGAATGTCTACGTGGACTTCGACTTCTACCAGGGCAATCCTGACAATGCCTCTGCCAACGAGGTCCCCCAGGCTCGCGAGATGCTCAAGCCTGAGCTTAAGCGTGCGTTCAGCGAGTCGGGCCTCTTCGGCCGCGTGACCTTCGATGAGTTCGACAGGCAACCTGGCGACTACAGCCTTCGACTGAAGGTCTACAACCACGCGCCAGGCGGTGGTCAGATGGCGCTAGCGTTCATCAGCGGCCTGACCTTGACCATCATCCCGTCAGTTGCCACCGATCAGTACACCATGAGTCTGGAGACCCTAGATGAACGCGGCCAGTCGTTGGGCAAGACCAGCAACCATGATGCGATCAATACCTGGATGGGAATCTGGTTCCTGCCAATGGTGGGCAACACGCCGAAGGATGCTGTTACCGATACCTTCACTCGCCAGGTCAACGACTTGTTGAAGAACTGGGTGGACAGCAATCGCATGAAGTACTCCGCTGTCGAGACACTTGCTCCCCGGGGTTGAACGTCTTGCGGACATCGACATTGAAAAAAGAGCCGCAATCGCGGCTCTTTTTTTGCTCATTTCAGCGCTTGAACGAATTGCGGATCACTGTAGAGGCTCTTCAACAGAGCTTGCAGCATGGGGTTGTAGTTGTTGGCCGCCGCAGGAATCGCGATCGGACCGAAGAAACTACTATCCCAATCACGCTCCACGTTCTTGGTGCTGTCATAAACCACCTGGTCACCCTTGCGCAAAGTGAAGCGCGCCGCCAGCTCGCCATGCCCATTGACCACGCCGGTATTGAGCTGGCTCTTCACCAACTGAATCTGCAACTGTCGGTCAGCGCGTGGGTCGAGTAACCCTGCGTGGCGCAGTTCATCGTTGATCGCGGCCTGGATGTGCAGGGGGATACTGCCCTCGGGTGAGGAGATCGGGTTCAACCGCACCATCAGCGAACCTTGGCCTGGATCGGCGTTTACCTGGGCGTCACGCACAGGTTGTATCGGCTCACTCTGCTTGAGTTGCTGGACGTTCTGGAAACTCGGCTCATAGCGGGCCATGGTCACGCCACAACCTTGAAGCAGCAGTGCGCAGAACGGGAGGGCCAGGTAAAACGTCTTCACGGCGAATCCTTGCGTGAGGTAAAGGGAGCGAGATTATCGACAGATAGCCCCAGGCCATCAAGCACGATCACGACTACACCGCCAAGACTTTCAAGACCTGTCGCAATCGTTCCCGTGTCGAAGCCGTACACACCTGCATCGGCTCGCGCAGTTCATCGGCCATCAATCCCATCTCCGCCAGTGCAGCCTTCACCACAGCAGGATTGGGCTCTGCGAATGCCACCTGAATCCATGGCAGCAACCGGTTGAACGCGGCGCGGCCAGCCACCAGGTCTGCGGCATCCATCGCAGTCATCAGCTGGACGTAGAGATCTGCGCGAACATGCGCCGAGGCAGAGATCGCGCCAGCACCGCCCAGGGCCAGGGTGGTGAGAATATTGATGTCCTCTCCGGTAAGCACCTCGGCATACCCATCATTGATCAGCGCGAGGGTGGTCTCGATATCCCCGCTGCAATCCTTGACCGCGGCGATGTTCGGGTGGCGCACGATCCGCCTGAGCGTTTCCCGCTCGATGCGCACGCCGGTGCGATACGGGATGTCGTAAAGCACGACCGGTACCGACGATGCATTCGCCACCGCCTCAAAGAATGCTTCGAGACCTGCCTGCGAGGGCCGGACGTAATAGGGCGCAGGCACGAGCACCCCGGCAATGTCGCGGCTCTGGACCTTCTGCTGAAACGCCAGCAGCTCGGCCAGGTTGTTGCCCGCCACCCCCATGATCACCTGATCCGGCCGCGCCCATGCGAGCACGGCATCCAGCACCTGGAGTTGTTCATCCTTGTTCATTGCAGCGGCTTCGCCCGTCGTGCCGCACACGACCAGGCCCCTCACGCCTTCGCCCAGGAGCTTTTTCACCAAGCCTTCGAGGGCAAGGAAATCGACGTGCCCCGAACGAAATGGCGTGGCCAGTGCAACCCAGATACCGCGGAAATTAGACATGCATGACTCCTCAGGCAGACCGATTGGTCGACGTCAGAGGAGAGAAAGGAATCAAGCGGGGAAACCTGGCGCTATCTTGTCCTGTCAGCTCATCTGACGGGACAGCGCCCCGGTCAAATGAGCGGCTGTTTCTTGGATTTCTTGGCAACGGACACGCATGCGCTTGCCGGGGCAGGGAAGCCCGGGGCAGTCAGCATGGCGTTGGCGATGAGAATCATGGCTGATCCGTTGTAAAAATCTGTAACCGGATAATGCGCAGGACCGACGGGCTTCGTCAACACCCCGTTGAAACACTGCAAACGAACATGCCCCCGCGTACGGGGGCAGTCTCACCGGTCAGCGTGCAGCCCTCATACCGCGCCGGTTTTCAAGGCATTGGCTATGTGTTCGGCTTGCCGGATCGCCAGGCTGACGATGGTCAAGGTGGGGTTTTCCGCCGCGCTGGTGGTGAACTGGCTGCCATCGGAAATGAACAGGTTCGCCACCTCGTGCGCCTGGCCATGCTTGTTGCACACGCCATCGCCTTCTTTGGCGCTCATGCGACAGGTGCCCAGGTTATGCGTCGAGGGGTAGGGTGGCACACGATGGGTTTTCAATGCGCCGACCGCCTCGTAAACCGCGGCGCCTTGCTTGTAGGCATGTTCGCGCATGGCGATGTCGTTGGGATGGTCATCGTAATGCACGTTGGCCACCGGCATGCCGAAGCGATCCTTGACCGTGTCGTTCAAGGTGATGCGGTTGCTTTCCCGTGGCATGTCCTCGCCGACCAGCCACATGCCCGCCAGGTGGGTGTAATTGTCCATCACCCGGGCGAAGTCCCGCCCCCAGGCGCCTGGCTGGAAGAATGCGGCCATGAAGGACGGCCCCAGGGAAATGGTTTCCATCTCGTAGCCACCGACGAACCCGCGGTCAGGGTTGAAATGCACCTCGTCACTGATGATGCCCGCCATGATGGTGCCTCGGTAGAAATGCACCGGATCCTTGAATTCGGCGAACACCGAGCCGGTGGTATGGCGCATGTAGTGCTTGCCGACCATGCCCGAGCCGTTGGCCAGTCCATGAGGAAACAGGCTGCTGGAGGAGTTGAGCAGCAAGCGCGGCGTCTCGATGGCGTTGCCGGCGACCGCGACCACGCGGGCCTTCTGGCGCTGCATGCGACCCTGGGCGTCGGCGTAGACCACGGCGCTGACACGGCCTTTGGCATCGTGCTCGAGGTTGATCGCCTGGGCCTGGGTGCGCAATTCGAGCTTGCCGGTGGCTTCGGCCTCGGGAATTTCCGTGTAGAGGGTCGACCACTTCGCCCCCATCTTGCAGCCCTGGAAGCAGAACCCCAGTTGCATGCACTGGGCCCTGCCGGCACGGGCGCGGCTGTTGATCGCCATATGGCCGGTGCTGCAATGCTTGTACCCAAGCTTCTGTGCGCCGTTGTACATCACCTGGAAGTTGTTGTTGCCCGGCAAGCCAGGGATATCGTTGGTACGGGTGACGCCCATCTTGTTCTCGGCCCTGGCATAGAACGGCTCGAGCTCCGCCAGGGTCAGCGGCCAGTCGAGCAGGTTGGCACCCTCGATATCGCCGTAGATCTGCCTGGCCCTGAATTCATGTTCCTGCAGCCGCAGGCTGGCGCCGGCCCAGTGCGTGGTGGTGCCGCCGACTGTCTTGCAGATCCAGGCCGGTAGATTGGGGAAGTCCTTGGCGATCTGCCAAGTGCCGGAGGTGGTGCGTGTGTCGCCCCAGGACAGTTGCTGGAACGAAGGCCATTCATCATTGATGAAGGTCGCCGAGGACTGGCGCTCGCCAGCCTCGAGCAGCACTACCGGAATACCCTGCTGGCAAAGCTCGTTGGCCAACGTGCCTCCGCCTGCGCCCGAGCCGATGATTACCACAACGGAGTCGTCGTCCAAATCGTATTGGGTCATGATCGCTACCTCAGGAGAATGCAGGAGGGCTGGCTTCGGCAGGCGCCGCTTGCAGCCAGTCGAGGTCGTTGAAACCGCGCATCAGGTAGCCACCCTTGGGGAAGGATGCGCCTTCATAGCCGAAGTGCGCATAGGCCAGTTCGTTGCTGTACAGCGCGGTGACCGAGACCGAGCGAACCAGGTTGAAAAAGGGCGCCTGCGCAATGGCCTGCAGTGCCGCCACCTGGCGCGATTCGTCCTGTTTCGCCCAGACCCCGCCTGCTTGCGTGTCCAGGGCTGCCAGCCCCTGTTCGATCATGGGGCGAATCGATGGGTCGGAGGCAGCCCGTTCATCCAGCGCCTTCACTACCAGCGCGTAGACGGCGTCCTCCATGTTGTCGTGAGGATAGATACGGCGTACCACGGTGAGCAGCTTCGCCGCCTGGTCGCTACTGAGGGAATGGGTTTCCAGTGCCCAGGTATGGCTGGGCGCAAGCAGTGCAATGGGGCCGGAAGAGAACAGCAGGGTGCCTAGCAGCAGGCCGCCGCTGCCTTGCAGGAAGCGACGACGATTGACCGATGGCTCGTTCATGTGGATCTCCTTTTTGTTCTTATAGGAGCTGTACATCACGGGTAGAGCAGGTTGTGGCCTAGGTTGGTTATTGGTAGTGCCCGGCGCGTTGCAGCACCTCGATCTTGTAGCCGTCCGGGTCCTGGATGAAGAAAAAGCGCGCAAGCATCTCGCCGTCGCGGGTAAATTCCTTGATCGGGGCAGGCGACAGCCCCAAGGCCAGAAGGCGGGCATGCTGGCCGTCGAGGTCATCCACGGCGAAGGCCACATGGCCATAGCCGCTACCATGGGAGTAACTGTCCCGGCCTTTGTTCCAGGTCAGCTCGATCTCTGCGCCGCTTTCCTGGTCACGCAGGTAGACCAGGCTGAAATCGTCGAAGTCGAGGCGGTGGGAGGGCTTTAGGTCGAACGCTTGCGCGTAGAAATGGAGGGAGGCATCTAGGTTGCCTACACGGATCATGGTGTGTAGAAACTTGGGCATCGTCACGAAGCTCCTGCTTTGACTTGTTATGGATGCAGGATGGCAGCAAGCGAACGGGGCAGGGTAATAAGTGGCTATTACGTGCCCGTACTGCATGTAGTAGCGGCCTGTTACCCGTGATCGGCGCCCGCCGGTTAGCCTCGAACGGGCTACCGGACTCGGCGGCAGCACATCAAGGAGGCGTCATGTGTGAGTTGTACGTGAAGGCAGACCCCATTCTCTACGAGTCCCGCTCGCGCTCGTTGCGCATACGCGGCGTGGTGACCACGCTACGGCTGGAAAACCAGTTCTGGGACATTCTTACCGAGATCGCCGCTGGCGATGGCGTGAGCACCAACCAGTTGATTGCCAAGCTGTACGAGGAAGTGATGGATTACCGCGGGGAGGTAGTCAATTTCGCCTCCTTCCTGCGCGTCAGCTGTACGCGCTACCTAAGCCAGAAGCGCGTCGCCAGCAGCGTGGTGCCTTTGTCGATCGCAGTGGGGTAGCCCGTCTGCGGGGCTACCCTCGTCGCGTCTCGACTCAGTGACCGGCGCTTTCGCTCCAGCGCTGCATCAAACCATTGGACGGCAGGCTTTCATCGAGCAGCTTGCGCGCCGTCTCCACACCGGCTACCGGCAGCCCTTCAGGGTCGAGCAGGCCGATCTGAACCAGCACGCTCGCCTGGTCCCAGTAGATATGCTCGTGGTAGAGCTTTTCGCCGCGGAACTTGACCACCCCGATCATCGGGATTTCCACTGCCTTGCCGGTTGGCGCGACGTTGGGCAGCAGCCAGTCGATTTCGGTGGTATGGGTGAAGCACAGGATGAACTCGTCGACGATCTGCAGCGCGCCGATGGTGCGTGAGATGGGGATCAGCTTCATGTCCGGCGGGTTGCCGTGGACGAAGTGGTGCTGGTAGAAGCGGCTCAGTTCTTCGGCGCCAACGCCTCCGGTCATGGTCGGGATGTGGTTGACGTAGGGTTGCGCGACCATCGTCGCCATGGTCGCGGGCACGTCGCGGGTGTCGAACTCGTGCTTGATGTGCTCTTCCCACAGGGCCGATAGATTGAAGTTCGGGCCGATTTCGCGCTTGAGTGCGGCGATGCTGCGTTCGTGGGCCATCAGCGAGGCCGACTTGTCGAAGTGTTCGCTGCCAGCACGGGCGAAGGCGTGGTCGGCGCCCGGGTAGAGGTACAGCTCGACCTTGTCGTTGCCGGCCAGGTGCTCGGTCAGTTGAGCCCGCGCCGAGGCGTCGCAGTAGGCGTCGTTCTCGGCCATGTGCAACACGAAACGCCCCTTGAGATCTTCCGCCTCGTGGAGCAAGTGCTCGATGCCCATGCCGTAATAGCCCACCGAACAGGCGGCCTGGGTGCGGGTGGCGGTCAGCCAGGCGAGCTTGCCGCCCATGCAGAAGCCGACATAGCCCTGGCGCTCGCCCTGTACTTCCGGCAGGGCACGCAGGGCGGCGAAACTTGCGTCGATATCCTGCACCGCGAGGTCGACGTCCAGGCGCTGGAACAGGTCGATGGCAACCTTGAAATCGGCCTCGGTGTAGCCGAGTTCGAGGCCTGCTTGCAGGCGCCAGAACAGGTCGGGCACCAGTGCCACGTAGCCTTCCTCGGCGTAGAAATCGGCCACTGCGCGCATGTTGGCATTGACCCCGAAGATTTCCTGGCCGATCACCACGCCAGGGCCCTTGCCACTGGCCGGCACCGCGAGATAACCGCTGAAGGTTGCGCTGCTGTCCGGTGCCTGTATCTGAATCGTCCTGCCCATTGCTGCTACCTCATCGATTGTAAGAATTATTGGCTGTCGCGGTATTGTTCGAACCACACCCGTGGAGACACGCCCCGGTCGGGCCCGAGGATGGAGAAACCGCCATCCACCGGCACGTCGATGCCAGTCATCCAACTGGCCCCCGGCGAGCACAGGAAGGCCACCACACTGCCGACCTCTTCGCCACGGCCGACCCGGCCCAACGGGTGGAAGGGCGCGCCGACGCGGTCGGCGAGGGCGGGATCGTTGCCGCTGAACGCTGCCACGCTGGGCGACCAGGTCCAGGCCGGCGACACGCTGAGCACGCGGATGCCGCTTGGCGCCAGGGCCACCGCGAGGTTCTTGGTCAACTGCAGGATGCCCGCCTTGGACGCAGGGTACAGGGCGCGTCCGGCGGCGCCAAACTTGCCGCCAGTGCTGCCGATGTTGACCACCACGCCGTTGGCCGGCAAGTGCGGCGCCACCTGCTGGGTGAAGATCGCTGCCGACACCAGGTTCACGTTCAGCGTCTGCAACCACTGCGCGCGGGTCGAAGCCAGGCCCTGGTCGGCGTACAGGCAGGCGTTGTTGACCAGGATATCGACACGACCGAAGCGCATCAGGGTCGCTTCGATGCAGCGCTGGATGTCCTCGTCGCGCTCTACGTCGCATTCGCTGAACGCACAGTGCTCGCCCATCGCGTCGGCCAATGCCTGGCCATTGGCGGCGTTGCGTCCCACCAGCATGACCTGCGCGCCAGCCGCGAGCAGCTGGTGCGCGATATCCAGGCCGAGCCCCTGGGTACTGCCGGTGACGATCGCCACCTTGCCTTCGAGCATCATGCGGCATCCTCCCATTGCAAGGCCTGGTCGACGTCGCAGACACGTGCGATCAACGCCATGCTGGCCAGCGAAGCGGTGTGGGCGGCGGCATCGGCGCAGGCGCAGGCATCGGCGGCCACGGTGACCTCGAAGCCGCAGTCCACTGCATGGCGCACCGTGCTTTCCACTACCGAGTGAGTGGCAACCCCGGCGATCAGCAGGCGCTGGGCGCGGAACTTGTGTACCAGCTGCTCCAGGGGCGAGCCGTAGAAGGCATTGATGCGCTGGTGGGTGACGCTCAATTCGTCACTGTTGGCCAGCGGCGCCAGGTCGCTGAAGAACTCGGCGCCCCAGCTGCCTTCCTGCACCGCGCCAATGGCCGCCACGTTGCGCAGGATCGGTGCGTTCTGCAGCAGGTCGGCGTAATCCGGGCGGAACGCCACCCGCACATGGATGATCGGCCAGCGCCGTGCCCGAGCACCACCGAGCAGCCGCCCGGCAGCGTCCAGCAAGCTGCTGCGGGCGCTGTCCTCGGCGCCCAGGCCGACGCGGATCTTGCCGTCCGGGTGCAGCACATCGTTCTGGTAATGCAGGGCAATGACCACGGGCGCAGGCATCAGACGAACACCTCGAGGTTGGCGAACACGTCGTTGCAGTTGATCAGGTCCACCCGTTTGAGCTGGATCTTCCAGCTGCCGTTATCCTGGGCCGCCAGCTTGTAGGTGTAGCGCCCGGCCAGCTGGCGCTGTTGCAGGCGCCATTCGCTGACCTGGAACGTTGCGCTGACCACCAGCAGGCCTTGGGCGTCCAGGCCTTCGACCATGACGTTGCCGACCAGGTGGGCAGTTTGCGTCTGCGGTTGCTGCGACCAGTTGCGTGCGTTCTCCACCCGGCGGATGCGCACTTCGCGCAGCATGCGGTTTTCCCAGAACAGCGATATGTGGTCGAACGGGTTGTCCTGCTCGTGCTTTTGCGGCACCCAGTACATGCCGGTCTCGGTGAACAGCTGGTCCCACTCCCAGAAGCGCCGCTCATCGAGCAGGCGTGCTTCGCGATAGAAGAACTGCTCCAGTTGGCGCAGGGTTTCGCTGGGCACGTTAGCGGGGGTGAGCGAGCGGGTGTCGACGTCGATCTGGCGGTCAAGCAGCATGGGTGCTCTCCTTGGCGATCAGGGTGGCGGTCATGAAGTGCTTCCAGGCAGCGAACTGGTTGCGCATCGGCAGCTCGCTGGTGCCGTTGGTAGAGACGGCGCCGTCCTCCAGGGCCAGGTCGGTGCCGACGTAGCGGTGCATGCTGATCCAGTCGCCGCCGCGGGTCATGTTGCCTTCCTGGCAACGGGCATAGACCTCGACGTCGTCGGGCATCACGTTCGAGGATGGCGAGTTGATCACGTTGGCGTAGGTCAGGGCACGGTCGAACACCGCGTCCGGGGCGCCCTTGCAGCGGAAGGTCTGGATCTCGACCAGGGTCTGGTCCACCGCCAGCGGACGGATCACGCGAAACTGCATGAACACCGTGTGCGGCGAGCCGCTGCCGTAGATCACCGTGTTGTGGCGGTTCATGCCGAGGATTTCGCGAGCACGACCCTCGCCGTAGGCCTGGCTGAGGCAATCGAAATGCGCACGGGACACTTCGTCCCGCTCGGCCGCCGCCGGGTCGAAGATCGCCTCCATGTAGCCGTGGCCGTTGTGGTAGGCACGCAACTCGAGCTTCTCCCAGAAATCATAGGGCTCGCCGTTACCGTCCATGATCAGCAACTCGAACGGCATCTCGCCTATGGCCTGGGCTTCGTCGCGGGCGGCATCGACCGACGATTCGTGGGTGACGCGGGCATGCATGGTGTCGTGCAGGTTTTCGTAGAACACCTTCCAGTTGGAGCGCTGCTGGACCCGGAAGATGCCGCCGGCCACTTCCACTTCGCCGACCGGAGAACGGTCGCAGAGGTTGTCGATGGAGGTGATCACACCACCCAGGAAACGCTTGAGATCCGGACCATGCGCGGCTTGGCTGGCGAACACGAAACCACGGTAGCTCTCGACCCGCGCCAGGCTCACCATCGAGAAGTCGGCATGCTTGGGGTCGTAGCAGGTGCCTTCGAAGCCGCTTTTCAGCGGTGCCGACAAGTGCTGGCCGTCGAGCTTGAAGGTCCAGGCGTGGTAAGGGCAGCGGAAGAACTTGCCGACGCTGCCGTCACCGTCGGCGACCAGCTTGGCGCCTTTGTGCGGGCAGCGGTTGTAGAGCACGTTGACCTGGCGATCGGCACCGCGAACCATCACCACGTCCTGGTCGCCGATGCGCGTGGTGTGGTAGTCGCCAGGCTGCTTGACCTGGCTTTCGTGGCCGACGTAGATCCAGGCATAGCCGTAGATTCGCTCCATCTCCAGCTTGAACAGGACCGGGTCGGTGTAGACGCTTTTATGCACGCTGTCCTCGCGGACCAAGGCAGCGATTTGCTCATTGGTAGGGATCACGGTTTTTCCTCGGCGGTTACAGGTCGAGCACCAGCAGCGGGCCGCTGGCACGAGAAACGCAGGTACAGAAGCTGCCCGCGGCACGATCGCGCGGGGACAGGCAGATATCCCGGTGGTCGGCATCGCCTTCGAGCACCTGGGCCACGCACACGCCGCAGTCACCGCGGCGGCAATCGAACATCGGGTCGAGGCCGGCGGCGAGCATGGCGTCGAGTACGCTTTGCCCGGCGGCGACCTGCAGGCTCACGCCGGTCTCCTGCAGGCGCACCTCGAAGGCGTGGTCGCCGGCTTCTTTCAGGGCACCGTTGAACAGCTCGAAATGCAGGTGGTCTTCGGCCCAGCCACATTCCCGGGCGCACGCCAGCACGCTGCTGAGCATCGCCGCCGGGCCGCAGATGTACAGGTGCAGGCCCGGGCGTGGGTGGGCGAGCACCTGGGCGGCGGGGAAGCGCCGCTGTGGGTCGCCGCCGCTGATCCAGCAATGCATGTCGGGGTAGCGGCGGGCTTCTTCGAGATAGGCCATGTGCGCGGCATCGCGCCCGGCGTAGTGCAGGGTGAAAGGCTTGCCTTCAGCTTGCAGGGCGCGGGCCATTCCGAGCATGGGGGTGATGCCGATGCCGCCAGCGATCAACAGCACGTGGTCGGCGCTGTCGCACAAGGGGAAGTGGTTCAGCGGCAGTTCGGCGGTGAGCGAGTCGCCGGGCTTGAGTGAGTGCACCCAGCGTGAACCTCCGGTGCTGGTTTCTTCGAGTTGCACGGCGATCTCGTAATGCTCGCTATTCGGTAAATTGACCAGCGAGTAGGCGCGGCGCTGCGGGCGTTCACCGGGGAGGTGCAGTTCCAGGTGGGCGCCGGCGGTGAAGGTTGGCAAGGATTGGGGTTGGTTGCTCACCAGCAGCAGGCGTCGGATTCTAGGGGTCAGCGCCTCGACCTGATGCACCTTGAGAGAGAGCCTGGGCATACGTAGTTCCTGTGTGAGTACGTAGCCACTTTATGAGCGGGGGGTGGGGGGAAAATAGCCGCGAATGGCAAAGTTGTAGCCGGAATTGGCGAGATTGTTTGAGGAGGGCAGTGGTGCTGCGAGGGGCTCGGCGCTGATGTTTTCAGCGCCCATGAGATCGAGCGCCGCCCGCGCGGCGCATCGCGACGCAAGGCCGCTCCCACATCTGTTTCGGGCCAATCATGTCTGATAGGCCATGGTTGTCAGCCTGATGGGCCCGGCGCGATATCTGTGTTGCCGCCAAAGGCGAACAACCATGGCCTGACAGACAAACAAATGTGGGAGCGGCCTTGCGTCGCGATGCGCCGCGCGGGCGGCGCTCGATCTCAAGGCCGCTGCAAAACCCAAGCGTACCCCTCTCAAACCCCCAAATACCGCTGTGACAAATCCGCTCGCGCCGCCAACTCCCCAGGCGTCCCCTGCCAAACCTGGCGCCCCTTCTCGATGATGTGATGCCGATCCACTACCCGCGCCATTTCCTTCAGATTCTTGTCGATCACCAGGATCGTCTCGCCTTCGGCCTTGAGTGCCGCCAGGCAATGCCAGATCTGCTCACGAATGATCGGCGCCAGTCCCTCGGTCGCTTCATCGAGAATCAGCAGATTGGGGTTGGTCAGCAGGGCACGGCCCACCACCAGCATCTGCTGCTCGCCCCCGGACAACGTGCGCGACAGCTGATCCTGGCGCTCCTGCAACCGCGGAAACAGCTGGTACACCCGCGGCAGGTCCCATTTGCCCTTGCTGGCGGTGGCCAGCAGGTTTTCGCGTACGCTCAGGCTGCCAAAGGCGCGGCGCCCCTCCGGCACCAGGCCCAGGCCCGCCTTGGCGATACGATAGGGCGCGGCGCCGAGCATTTCGGTGCCATGAATGCGAATACTGCCGGCGCTGGGCTTGATCAGGCCCATGATCGACTTGACCGTGGTGGTCTTGCCCATGCCGTTGCGGCCGATCAGCGATACCACCTGGCCTTGCTCGATACTCAGGTGCATGTCGAACAGCACCTGGCTCAACCCGTAGCCGGCCACCAATCCCTGCACTTCAAGCATGTTCTTCTCCCAAATAGGCGGCCCGCACCTGCGGATCGTTGCGCACCTGCTCGACCGTGCCGGTCAGCACCGTCTGGCCGTACACCAGCACAGTGATGCGGTCGGCCAGGGCAAATACCGCGTCCATGTCGTGCTCCACCAGTAGGATCGAATAGCGACCCTTTAGGCCGTGCAGCAGCTCGGTCATGCGTGCCGACTCCTCGGCCCCCATCCCGGCCATCGGTTCGTCGAGCAACAGCACCGATGCTTCCTGGGCCAAAGCCAGGGCAATCTCCAGTTGGCGCCGCTCGCCGTGCGACAGTTCGCTGACCAGATCCTGCGCCCGGTCCTGCAGGCCGACCTGCCGCAGGTATTGCAGCGCAGGCTCCAGCAGGCGTCGATCACGGGCCAGCGGTTGCCACATGCCAAACGCTTGCCCTTCACGCGCAGCGATGGCCAAGCCGACGTTCTCCAGCAGGCTGAACTCGGTGTACAGCTGGCTGACCTGGAAGGCCCGGGCCAACCCAAGCCGTGGGCGTTCCCAGGCCGGAACCTGGGTGATGTCGCGGCCTTGCAGGTGGATCTGACCCTGGTCAGGGAAGATTTCGCCGGCGATCTGCGCAATCAAGGTGGATTTGCCTGCACCGTTGGGGCCAATGATCGCGTGCAATTCACCGCTGGCCAGTTCCAGACTGGCATCGTTGGTCGCCTTCACAGCGCCGAAGGCCTTGTGCAGCTGGCGTATCGACAGTTGTCCGCTCATGGTTGAACCTCCGCACTCGCCACCACCAACGCTGGCTTGGCCTTGCGCTTGCGCCGCAACATCCCCAGCAGCAGGCCATATACCCCTTGCTTGCCGAACAGCACCACCAGCAACAGCAGTGGCCCGAAGATCAGCATCCAGTGCTCGGTCCATTGGCTGAGCACCTGTTCCAGGCCCAGGTAGGTCGCGGCGCCGAGTACAGGGCCGAGGAGGGTGCCGACACCACCCAGGATGACCATGGCCATCAGCTCGCCGGACTTTTGCCAGGCGCCCATGTCCGGGCTGATGAACAGTGCATAGTTGGCCCAGAGAATGCCCGCAAGGCCACCACCGGTGCCGGCGATGACGAATGCGGTCAGGCGATAGCGCAATGGTTTGAGGCCAAGGCTCACGGTACGCCGCTCGCTCTGCTTGAGACCGCGCAACACGAAGCCGAAGCGGGAGTTCACCAGGCGTCGGCACATTAGCAGCCAGCCCAGCAACAACGCACTGCACAGGTAGTAGAAATGGTTGGCGTCGGACAGGTTCAGGGCACCCAGGGTATTGCGCTCGCCGAGCAGGATGCCGTCGTCGCCGCCATACAACGACAGCGAACTGAGCACGAAATAAAGCATCTGCCCAAAGGCCAGGGTGATCATGATGAACTGCACGCCGGTGGTGCGCAGCGACAGGTAACCCACTACCAGCGAGAACAGGGCGCAGATCAGCAGCGCCAGTGGCCACACCACCAGCGCATCGTTGCTCCCCGCCCAACCCCACAGCGGCATGGCCTGGGAGGTGTGGAAGGCGACGATGCCGACGATGTAGCCGCCCAGGCCGAAGAACGCGGCATGGCCGAAGCTGACCATGGCGCCATAGCCGATCAACAGGTCGAGGCTGATCGCGGCCATGCCGTAGATCGCCAGGCGGGTGAAGAAGCTGACCAGGTAGGGCTCGTTCAGCCAGTTGGCCAGTAACGGCACCAGGGCGAAGATCGCCAGGCAAGCCAGGTCGATGACAAGACGTGGTGACATGCGGTTCTCCTCAGGCTCGGGCCGGCAGCAGGCCGCGCGGGCGTAGCAGCAGCACCACGGCCATGACGATGTAGGCACTGGCGGACACCAGGCCGGCGCTTACGGTGCCGCTGCTCTCGCTGGGCAGCAGCTGGTCGAGCAACGGGGGGATGTAGGCGCGCCCCAGGCTGTCGACCATGCCGATCAGCAGGGCACCGACCAGTGCACCGCGTACCGAGCCGACACCGCCGACCACGATGACCACGAAGGTAGTGATCAGGATCTTCTCGCCCATGCCGATCTCCACCGACAGCAGCGGCGCCGCCATGAACCCGGCGAGCCCGCAGAGTACGCAGCCGAAAACGAACACCAAGGTATACAACCGGGCGATGTTCACCCCCAGCGCACCGACCATTTCATGATCGTCAGCGCCGGCGCGTATCAGCATGCCGAGGCGGGTACGGCTGATCAGCCACCACATGCCGATGGCCACGACGATGCCGGCGGCGATGAACAGCAGGCGGCTGACCGGATACATCAATCCAGGCAACACCTGGACGAAGCTCGAATACCACTGCGGCGTCGGCATCGCCGGCGGGCTGCGGCCGAACAGCACGGTCAGCAGTTCGTTGCTGAAGAACACTACCGCCAGGGTCGCCAGCACCTGATCCAGGTGGTCGCGCTTGTACAGCCTGCGCATGATCGAGGTCTCGATCAGCGCTCCGTAGCAGGCGGCGCCGAGCACGGCTGCCAGGCCGCCGAGCCAGAACGATCCGGTGCTCATGGCGGTGTACGCGGCGCAGAAGGCGCCGACCATGTAGAAAGCACCGTGGGCGAGATTGATCACTCCCATGATGCCGAAAATCAGGGTCAACCCGGAGGCCAGCAGAAACAGCAGCGCGCTGTACTGCAACCCGTTGAGAATCTGTTCGAGCAATAACATATGGCGTTCCTCATGAGCGCGCCCTGCAGCGGGCTGCAGGGCGAGCAGCGTCAGCAGCGGATCAGAGCTTGCAAAGCGCCGCGTAGCTGTCGACGTGGTGACTGGCCAAGGTCTTGATCGGCACTTCCTGCAACGTGCCGTCGGCGCCGGTCTGTACCTGCAACAGGTACCAATCGATCACCGGGTGCTGGTTCTGGGCGAAGCTGAAGTTGCCGCGGATCGAGTCGAACTTGACGTTGTGCATCGCCGTGCGGAATGCCGGCACATCCTTGAGGTTGCCCTGGGTGGTGTTCAGCGCCGCCCCTATGAGGCGCGCGGTGTCGTAGCTCTGGGCCGCGTACACCGTGGGTTGGCGCTTGTATTTCTCGGTGAATGCCTTGACGAAGGCCTGGTTGGCCGGATTGCTCGATTGCGGGTTCCACAGGGTGACGATATTGGTGCCCTTGGCCACTTCGCCGGTGGCTGCGAGCATGCGCTCGTCCATCGAGAACACCGGTACCACCATCGGAATCGTCGCCGACAGCCCGGAACTGCCGTATTGCTTGGCGAAGTTGATGCCACCGCCACCTGGGTGGAACTGGAAGATCGCGTCAGGTGCCAGCGAACGGATCCGTGCCAGCTCTACCGAGAAATCCAGCTGGTTGAGCTTGGTGTAGATCTCGGTGACCTCGCCCTTGTAGGTGCGCTTGAAGCCTGCCAACGCATCACGACCGCCCTGGTAGTTGGGGGCGAGGATGACCATCTTCTTGTAGCCCAGCTCGTTGGCGGCGACGCCAGCCATCTCGTGCGGGGTGTCGTTCTGGTAGGAGCCGACGAAGTAGTTGGCCATGCATTTTTCGCCAGCCAGCGTCGAAGGGGCGGTGTTGATGCTGACGTAGAAGCCGTCCTTGGTCGCGGTATTGATCACCGCCGCGAGTACGTTGGAGAAAATCACCCCGGTGTACAGCGAAACGCCGTCCAGGCTCATCCGGTCGGCGATCTGCTTGGCCTTGGCCGGTTGCAGCCCGTCGTCCTCGACGATCAGTTGCACCGGCACGCCGCCCAGTTTGCCGCCTTCCTGGTCGATCGCCAGCTCAAAGCCATCGCGGGAATCTTCGCCCAGGTAACCGGCAGGCGTGGACAAGGTAGTGATGAAACCGATCCGGACAGGCTCCACGGCCTGGGCGGCAGCAGCCGCGCAGAGGGTAGTTGCCAGACATGCACGCAATATCAGGTTTTTCATGATGCGGCCTTTGCAGTAGGTCGAGGAGGGCAGCGTTGCGGTACTCGGGCGGGCCGAAGTGTTGTTGTTATCGGTTCAGCTGTTGCTTTCGGTGAACTTCTCCAGGTACAGGCGGCTGTGTTCCAGGCCGTTGTCGCTGCGCCAGGTCTTGATCGACTCGACCATCGGTGGTGGGCCGCACAGGTACACATCGAAGGGCTGATCGCGCAGCGCCGCGACGTCCAGGTGCTCGGCGATGTAGCCGGATTTGCCCGGCCAATCGCCGCCGGGTTCGCTGACCACCGGGGTAAAGCGAAAGCCAGGTACGCGCTGGGCATAGGCCTCGATACGCGCCAGTTCGCACAGGTCGGCGGCGTTGCGCACGCCGTAGTACAGGTGCACGGGGTGGCCGCAACCGCCCTGTTCGGCGATCTCGTCGAGCATGCCGAGAAATGCCGACAGCCCGGTGCCGCCAGCGATCATCAGCAATGGCCGGTCGACATGGCGCAGGTAGAACGCACCCAGCGGTGCTTCCAGCTCGATGACATCTCCCACCTCGCAGCGCTGGCGCATGTAGTCGCTCATCACGCCGCTGGGCAGCAAACGGATGAGGAACTGCAACTGGCTGCTACCGGGTGCACTGGCGAAGGAGTACGAGCGCCGGTGCTCGGTGCCCGGCACCTTCAGGCGTGCGTACTGGCCGGGCAGGTAGTCCAGCGCGGCGCCGACCGCACCAGTCTCGACGTGGAGGATGGCGGTGGTCGGCGACACCTGCTGTACCTGGCTGACCGTGCCTTGCAAATTGGCCGGGCCGGCGCTGCCACAGAGGCTGGAGTCGAAGTCGAAATAGAAGGCAGCGTCCGACTGCACGCGGGTCTGGCAGGTCAGCACCTTGCGCTCGGCCAGGTCTTGCGCCGACAGCGCTTCGTCGTCCACGTAGTCCTGGGTGTATTGGCCCGACTCGCAACGGCCCTGGCAAGTGGCGCAGACGCCTTCGCGGCAGTCCAGCGGTATCTTGATGCCGCTGCGCAAGGCTGCGTCGAGCAGGATCTCGTTGTTCTGCACCTGGCAGAACAGCGTCTTGCCGTCGGCAAAACTGAAGGCGACTTTGTGTGGCATGGTCGTGTTCCGCAGGAATCAGAGGTGGTAGAAGTCGAGCACGGAGTTGATCCGGTCGTTTAGCAGCACCACGTGCTTGCGGGCGATCTTCCAGCTGTCGCCGTCCGGGCGCAGGCGGTAGGTGGCCAGGCCGTAGAACTGGTCGCTGGTCTGCATGCGGTAGAACAGCGTGTGCCAGTTGACCCGCACCTCCAGCTCGTCATTGGCCAGTGGCGCGATGCGCACGTTGTTCAGCAAATGCACGGTACGCGGCATCGGAATGGTCGAGGCGGCCTTGCCGGTGCGGATGCGGAACACGCGGTCTTCCAGGCCTCCGCGGTTGGCGTAGTAGATCAACGACATGCCTTTCTTGGGATCGGTGGTGTACACATGCTCGGAATCCCACTGCGGCAGGTGGAACTCGCTGTCCTCGCTGAACATCGAGAGGTAGGTGTCCCAATCCTGGTTGTCACAGGCCTCGGCGTTGCGGTAGAGGAATTGTTCGACGCGGTATTGCAGTTGCGCATTCATGGTCACACTTCCTTGAGCTTGAGCGATTGCTGCTCGTTCGCCTTGCGGGCCAGGCCTTCGAGCAGGAACCGTTGCCAGTTGGCGTGCTGGTTGACGTAGAGGCCTTCGTGGGTGAATTCGGTGCCGGTCAGGGCCGGGCGGATACCGATGGTCTCGCTATTGGGCGTAGCGCCCTCGACCCACTTGCCTTCACCGCGGGAAATATCGCTCCAGCGCTCCAGGCGCGCCTGGAAGCCGCGCTGGGCTTCGCGGAACTCCACCAGGTCGTCTGGCGTGCCGAGCCCGGATACGTTGAAGAAGTCTTCGAACTGGCGGATGCGGTTCTCACGATCGGCGTCCGATTCGCCGACCACCCCCAAGCAGAAGCTGTTGATCTCGGTCTTGTTCCAGGCCAGCGGACGAATGATCCGCAACTGCGAGCTGATCTGGTCGAGGAAGAACATGCTCGGATAGATGTTCAGGTTGCGCAGGCGGTGCATCATCCATTGGGCCTTGCCCTGGCCATGTTCCTCGACCAGACGCGGCATGATGGTGGCGTAGCCGGGGCGGACCGCCGGGTTGGGCATGTCGCTGAACAGCACGCTGTGGCCGTTGTGGAAGGCGAACCAGCCGTCGTCGGTTTCCTTGTCGCCGGCCCCGAGCTTGCTGTAGTCCAGGGTGTCGCTGGCGGCCAGGCCTTTTTCGGCATTGACCTGCTGACGATGCTGCACGGTGGCGACGTAGTTGTAATGCACGGTACTGACGTGATAACCGTCCAGTCCGTTCTCGTTCTGCAGCTTCCAGTTACCGTCGTAGGTGTAGGCGCTCTTGCCGGGCAGTACTTCGAGCTGGCCGGTGGGGGATTGCGCCACCATCATGTCGAAGAACACCTTGGCATCGCCGAGGAAATCTTCCAGGGTATCGCTGCCACCCACGTCGAGGCTGACGAAGACGAACCCCTTGTAGCTTTCGATGCGGGCCTTCTTCAGCCCGCGGGTGGCCTTGTCGAAGCCTTCCGGGTATTCGCCGGGTGCCTTGACCTTCACCAGGCGGCCATCGCTCTTGTAGCACCAGGCGTGGAACGGGCAGGTGAAGGTGGACTGGTTGCCCTTGCCGACACGCGTCAGGGTGGTACCGCGGTGCTGGCAGGCGTTGATCAGGGCGTTGAGCTTGCCTTCGCCATCTCGGGTGATGATCAGCGGCTGACGTCCGGCGCGCATCGTCAGGAAGTCGTGGTTGTTGGCGATTTCGCTCTCGTGGCAGGCGTAGATCCAGTTCTTCTCGAAAATCAGTTCCATTTCCAGGTCAAAGAGGTCCGGCTCGGTGAACATGTCGCGGGCGATCCGGTAAACACCGTCCTGCGGCCGAAAGTCCAGGCAACTTTCAACAAATTGTTTCCACTGTTCAACGCTTCTCGTTTGACTCATGGTGCAGTCCTCGGCCATCGGGCTAATTCATGCATCCATTAAATGAGCACGCCTGGCGCAGGGTCTATCCGCTTAATAAGTGAATAGCATCCAGAAAATCGGCGACATTTCTCCAGATGTTTTGCCGAGCCCTGCAAACCCGGAAATACCTGCCGTTCGTGGCTGAGCATTTGGCTATTTGTCTTCAACTAACGGGATAGCCGCTACCGGCCCGCTTGCCGCTTAATTCGTCCCCAGACACCGACAGAGTGTTTTTCAAACGCTAACGACGACTGCCCTTTGCATAACGGCCTTGCGGCCGTCCAAATAAAAATGCCGTGTTGCGTGCGGCCTGGGGAAGAACGACATGTTGCAACGAACTTGGTGGGTGAGGGGTGTTCAAACCATTGGCCTGTGTGCGCCGCTGTTGGCGCAAGCCGATATCGTCGATGACAGCAACTTGGCGCTGGGACTGCGCAACTTCTACATCGACCGCGACTTCAAGGGCGACAACCCGGCGCGTTCGCGGGTCGGTAGCTGGACCCAGGGTTTCGATTTGCGTTTCGCCTCTGGCTATAGCGATGGCCCGCTGCAATTCGGCGTGGATGCCAACGTGCAATATGCGATTCGCCTGGATGGCGGAGGCGGGCGCGGTGACGACACCATCATCCCCTATAGCGTCAGCCGCCAGGCCCAGCCCGATGACTATGGGCGAGGTGGCCTGACCTTCAAGATGCGCTACTCCAAGACCGAGCTGAAAATCGGTGAACTACGGCCGATCCTGCCTGTGGTGGTGATCGATGATTCCCGTCAGTTGACCACCACCTATCGCGGCGGCTTGCTCGAGTCCAGGGAAATCGACGGCCTGACCCTGCATGCCGGGCGCCTCACCGAGTTCGGCACGCGTAACTCGTCCAACTACGAGAAGCTCTACCTGCAGACTGGCTCCGGCGTGGTGCGCGGCAGCGACGGGATGAACCTTGCGGGCGGCAGCTACGTCTTCAACAAGGCCTGGACCGGCAGCTACTACTACGCGCAAGTCGAGGACATCTACCAGCAGCACTACCTGGGCGTGACCAACCTGACCGACCTGGGCGCGGGCTATGGGCTCAAGACCGATTTGCGCTACTTCAACAACAACGGGGACGGCGATGCCCTGTATGGCGACATCGACAACCGTTCCTACGGCATCATGACCACCTTGAGGAAGGGCGCTCACGCGTTCGGCGTGGGCTACCAGCGCATGCTCGGCGACAGTAATTTCCCCACCCTGGGCGGCTACGTGCCACAACCCTACCTGGTGAACTGGTCACGCGTGGCGTTCATCAAGCCCAACGAGAAGTCCTGGCAGGCGCGCTACGACTACGATTTTGCCGGCATGGGTATTCCGGGTCTGAAGTTCATGACCCGTTACCTCAAGGGCACCTCGATCGATCGCGGTGACACCTTGAGCGAAGCTGCCGAAAGCGAGCGCAACCTGATCTTGTCCTATGTGGTGCAAAGTGGGCCTTTGCAAGGGTTGGGATTCGAGGCGGGTAATGTGGTGGCCAAGTTCAGCCATGGTAACGACTGGGTCGAGAACCGGCTGGTCACCCTGTACACCTGGAAATTCTGGTAACGCTCTGCCCCGAAATCGAACATCACCTGGCGCTGCAATCAGGCGGGCCAGGGTTGTTCGAGGGCCATACGCCGGCAATGGGCGCGTCCGATATCCACTTAATCGTTCATTGCTAGCCAGAAAATCCGAATATGCCCAGTGCTCGGTGTGCCGGGCATAGCCCTTGCTTGGTTAATGAGCAAACGCGCCGAAGAGCGCGCCGATATCCCTAGCCGTGGGTGCATTTCATGAACCAACCGAGCACGAACCACCCGAACATAGTTACGTTCAGAGATATTCGAATAGATCGCTACGACCTCGCCGGTGCGCGGGACTGGATGGCCGGTATTTGCGGGCCACACGAGTTGCAGACTCGCCAGCCGAACCGCATTCATTTTCACCACAGCGCCAACGTCTTCAAATCCATGTCCACCACCCTGGGGCGCATGGAATACGGCACCGACGTGACCATCGGTGTCGAGGATGCCGAACACCTCAATTGCTACAGCCTGAGCCTGCCACTGCGTGGCGAGCAGGAACTGGTCAAGAATGGCCAGCGCCTGCGGTCCGACCGCGACCAGGGGCTGATCGTCACACCCTACGAAACCCAGACCCTGAGCATGACCGGTGACTGCCACAAGGTCTCGGTGGTGATCACCCGCATGGCCATGCGCCAGACCCTGGAGTCGATGTTGCAGCGCCCACTGGACGTGCCACTGGTATTCGATCCGGTAATGGATGCCGTGGAGGGCGCCTCGGCCTCGTGGTGGCGCATGGCGCGCTATTACGTCGAGGAACTGGAGCGCGGGCATGGCCTGTTCGAGCATGTGGCGTTCAGCCGCGACGTGGAGACCGCCCTTATCAAGGGGCTGATTCTGTCACAGCCCAACAACTACAGCACCGAGCTACGCGAGCAGACGAGCAGCAAGTTGCCGTATTACCTGGTGCGGGCCAAGAATTACATCGAGGCCAACGCCCGTGAAGAGATGCACCTGGAAGACATAGAACACGCCGCTGGGGTCTCGCGGTTCAAGCTGTTCGAAGGTTTTCGCAAGTATTTCGGTTTGTCGCCCATGGCGTACCTGAAGAAATACCGGCTCGCTGCCGTGCGCCAGGAAATCCTCGAGGATGCCTCACAGCGCAATATCTCGGTGATTGCGATGGGCTGGGGGTTCTCGCACCTTGGGCGATTCGCCAGCGAATACCGCAAGCTGTTCAACGAGGCGCCCAGCGCGACCTTGCAGCGCAACGAAGCCCGCCGTAATCGGTCGTTGTGAGATGAACGGCCTGCACGGCAACACCGCCAATCGCCTGGGTCTCGATCTCTCGGCGTTGTTCAACCAACCGGGTTTCAGCAGCTGTTCCGCCCAGGCAGTGCAGCAGCGTTTGGGCGAAGCGCTGGTCGACCATGAACTGGATTGGCCCGATGGCAGGGTGGATGTCACCTTGCACCGAGGCCAGGTCGCCAGTTGCGAGCTGTATGCGCTGCGGTATGGCGGCCAGGTTGAGATTCGTCCGCAACCTTTCGAGGATTTCGTCCTGGTGCAGATGCCCTTGCAGGGCAATGCCACATTGCAGTGCGACGGCATCAGCCATTGCGTGAGCCCTGGCGACGCGGCCGTGTTGGCTCCGCGCGAGGATGCGCGGGTGCTGTGGGAGGCGGGTTGCGAGCAATTGATTCTCAAACTGCCGCGTGCGCTGGTCGAGACGTGCCAGGCGCATATGGACCCGGGAGCGGGGTTGCCAGCCTTGAGCCGGCTACAACGGCCATTGGCCGTGCGCTGGCTGCGCTTGGTCAGCGAGTTGCTGGAGCATTTGCCACGTGGTGAGCAGGCGGTGCCGCTGTCGCCTTGGCTGCAGCACCTGGAGCAAAGTTTGCCGCTGTTTCTCCTCAGCCACTGCACGAGCGAGCCCGACGCCGGTGGTGAGACACGCCAGCCTGCGCGCAACCTGGAGCGCCTCGACGCGTGCATGCGCGGTTATCTGAACCAGAGCATCAGCTTGCCGCAACTGGCGAGCGAGGCGGGTATGAGCATTCGCAGTCTGAATACCTTGTGTCAGCGCGAGTATGCCCAAAGCCCGATGGACCGCCTGCGCAGCCTGCGTCTGGATGCGGCGCGGGATCATCTGCTTGGCAACCCTGCTGCCAGTGTCACAGAAGTAGCCTTGGAATATGGCTTTGCCCATATCGGACGATTCGCCGCCTACTACCGACAGCGTTTCGGCGAGTTGCCGCGCCAGACGCGCGGAATAGGTTAGCCAAGGCGTCTGGCACGGGATGCGCCCGTGTTCGCGGCGGTTCGGCGCCCGGACAAGCCCGCGCCTACAGCAATAGCGCCGATCCCGGCCACATTGTGGGAGCGGCCTTGTGTCGCGAAAGGGCTGCAGCGCAGCCCCCGCATCCTCAAGTCGCGTGATCAGGTCACTTCTTCAGCGCCTGGAACGACTTGACCATATCCTGCGCCCAGCCATCGAGCACAGCCCGGGCATCCTTGGCCTGCATCACCTGGGAAGCGTTTTCCAGCTCGGCGCCGGCACCTTTGCGCACCACTTGCGCCACCACCTGGTTGTTGCCGCCATCGAGGAAGGCCGCCTCGGTGGCGATACTGGTGTCCTGGTCACGAATGCCCGTGGCGGTACTCACACCGGCTGCAATCAGCGCGATGGGAATCACCTCGTAAGGCCTCAGGCCCTTGGTCTCGGCACTCACCGCCGTAATGGCCGGGCGCACGATCAGCACGTTCGGGCCTGGGCCATTGGCCAGGGGCAATGCCTTGGAGAATTGGTTCTTCAACGCCTGGTCATAAGACTGGGTGATGCCCGTCAGGGTACTTTGCGGAATCTTCTCGGTCGGCTGCGGCTTGGGATAGAGCTGGCTGGGCTCGATGTAGACGCTGGTGTAGCGGTTGGCGTCTATGCCAGGCTTGATCCAACGCATCACCGGCGCACCGCTGGGAGATTTCTCCTCTTTCAGCAGGCTGTAGTTCTTGAGAAATCCGGAATATTGATCCGACTCGACGTACTTGCTCGCACACCCTGAGAGCAACATGGAGGAAACGCACAGCGTTACAGCGAATGACTTGAGTTTCATGTTCTGATTCTCCTTCGGACATCCAACTGCACTGTTTTAGACACACAGCTAGCACCGCCACCCGTACCAGGCGATTTGACAAGCTGGGCTATTGCGGACACCTACAGCGCCATACAGTTTTTACGTCTAGTCTTGTGCTCGTAATCACGCTAGGCGCAAACATCAAAATTGCAACCGCAATGCCGGAACTGTGCATCCGTAGCCCGAGCGGGTGGCGTGACGGCTTGCGTACGGCTGGAGCATGGCTATCCAAGGGGAAAGCACATGGGCCAAACCAGTGACCTGATCATCTGCGAATACTGCGACACGCTTTACCAGCGCACTTCACTTGGCCGCCATCAGCGCGCACTTTGTCCGCAGTGCGGCGGGGTTTTGTATCGCCATTGCAATTTAACGATTCAGCAGCGACTGGCACTTAGTGTCACCGGTGGCGTATTGCTGATATTCGCAAACTTCTATCCCGTCATGACCATCAGCATGCAGGGGCTGTCCAACTCGGCAACGTTGTGGGACTCGGTGCAGATCCTCAGTAGCGGCAGCATCACCTTCATTGCCCTGGTCATGGCGCTGGCCATCATCCTTGCCCCCCTCCTGCAAATCGGCCTGTTGTGCTGGCTGCTCAGCTTTGCCCTTGCCGGGCAACGCGCGCCTGGCTTCGCCACCTGCATGCGTGGCCTGGAAGCCCTGCGTCCCTGGAGCATGCTCGAGGTGTGCCTGTTGGGGGCGATGGTCGCGGTGATCAAGCTGGCGGGGTTGCTCGAAGTCATTCCCGGTATCGGCCTGCTGGCATTGGCAGCCTTGAGCATGTTGATCATCTACATCGCCGGTCGCGACATCCGTGACTTGTGGGAGCAGGTATGAGTACGCCGGTGCGTGCCGACGAAGCAGGCTTGTGCCTGTGCCACGGTTGCGGGCAAGCCTGCGACCTGCACAGCGACGCGCACACCTGCACACGCTGCGGCGCGCCCATCCACCGGCGCAAGGCCAACGCCATCAGCCGCGGCTGGGCGTTCTTGCTGGCTGCGCTGGTGTTCTACGTGCCAGCCAACCTGTTGCCGGTGATGCACACCGAGATGCTCGGCAGTGGTAGCGACAGCACCATTGGCGGGGGTGTGATCGAGTTCTGGGAGGCCGGAGCCTGGGATATCGCGCTGATCATCTTCATCGCCAGCATGGGCGTGCCGGCCATCAAGTTCTTTTCCCTCGGGCTGTTGCTGTTTACCGCAGGGCGCCGCTCCGCCTGGGCACGCCGGCAGCGTTCACAACTGTTTCGCTTCGTCGAGCTGATCGGCTACTGGTCGATGCTCGACGTGATGGTGGTGGCCCTGGTGGCCGCACTGGTGCAGTTGCGCGGGTTGGGCACCATCGAGCCGCGCGAGGGCATCCTGTTTTTCGGCATGGTCGTGGTGCTGACCATGTTCTCGGCCAATAGCTTCGACCCACGCCTGATCTGGGATCGCCACGACAACCAAGGGGGCCGCACGGATGGTGCAGGAGACTGAGAAGCGCGCATTGGCGGGGCAGGCGCAGGTGCGCACCCGGCGCTGGAACGTGTCATTGGTGTGGATCGTGCCGATCCTGGCGATCCTGGTGGGGGCATCGCTGGTCGTGCGCAACTGGATGCAGGAAGGCCCGGTCATCTCGATTTTCTTCAATTCCGGCGAAGGCCTGGTGGCGCACAAGACCCAAGTCAAGTACCGCAGCGTGGTGATCGGCGAGGTCACCTCGGTGGACCTGGCGGACGACCGCACGGGTGTGGTCGCCAAGGTGCAGCTCTCCGACGACGCCCGTTCCTTCGCCACCAAGGGCGCGCGCTTCTGGGTAGTGCGCCCGCGTATTGGAGCGGGCGGCATCTCCGGGGTCGATACGTTGCTGTCGGGCAGTTTCATCGGTGCCGATGCCGGCGAGTCCAAGGCGCCGGAAAAGAACTTCAAGGGCCTCGAGTTGCCGCCGCCGATCACCTATGGTGAGAAGGGCAAGCATTTCGTGCTCGGCGCTTCCGATCTGGGCTCGCTGGATATCGGCTCATCCATCTACTACCGCAAGATTCCAGTCGGGGAGGTGGTGTCGTTTTCCCTCAAGAAAGATGGTTCGGGCGTGGATATCGGCATCTTCGTGCAGGCGCCGTTCGACGCGTTCGTCACCACCGACACGCGTTTCTGGAATGCCAGCGGCATCGACATGCAGATCGGCGCCAACGGCCTCAAGGTCGACACCGAGTCATTGTCGTCCATCCTCGTGGGGCGCTTGGCGTTCGGTGCGCCGGACTTCGCTCCCGAGGCCCAGGCCGCGGCCGACAACGCCCAGTTCCAGCTGTTTGGCGACCGGGAGACGGCCCTGGCTCCGCCCAGTGGCCCGGCGCAATACCTGCAACTGCGCTTCGACCAGGCCATGCGCGGTTTGTCGGTAGGCGCGCCGGTAGAGTTCAAAGGCGTGGAATTCGGCAGGGTCACGTCGATCAAGCTGGACTACGATCCGGTCAAGCAAAGCTTTCCGGTGGTGGTCGATGCGGTGATCTACCCACAACGGCTGGGGCCGGTGCACCAGAAGATGCTGGGCGTGTTCAAGCACAAAGAGGGCGACATGGAAGGCGCCAGACGGCTGATCGGCACCTTCGTCGAGCATGGCTTGCGGGCTCAGGCCCGCAGCGGCAACCTGATCACCGGACAGATGTTCGTCTCGCTCGATTTCTATCCCGACGCGCCCAAGGTCGCGTTCGACGCCACGGCCAACCCCATCGTGATCCCCACGCTGCCGGGCAGCCTCGAGAAACTGCAGGAACAACTGCAGCATGTGGTCGAACGCATCGGCAAGCTGCCGCTGGAAAGCATCGCCAACAATCTCGATGGCACCCTGCGCGACCTGCGGGCCAATCTCAAGCAGTTCAACGGTCAGACCCTGCCGAGCGTGAAAGCTACCCTCGACGACCTGCAGAAGACCCTGCAGAGCGCCAACTCGACCATTGCCGAGGACTCTCCCCAGCGTGAGCGGCTGGGGGAAACGCTCGACGAACTGGAACGCATGTCGCGCTCGCTGCGAGACTTGTCCGATTACCTGGGCCGGCACCCTGAATCGCTGATCCGCGGCCGGCCGAAGGCGGCTGGCGCAGACAGCGTGAAACCTTGAGGCGCATAGAGGAATGACACCCATGCATCGACTGCGTAATCTCTGCGTCGCCAGTGTGCTCGCCGGGCTCTGGGCCTGCAGCAGTGCGCCGAACAACTACCATACCCTGGTGCCGGCGCAGCCACCCCAGGCCGGCACCCAGAACATCCAGGTCAGCCGGGTCAGCATGCCGCCCCAGGTGGACCGCCCGCAGATCGTGGTGCGCCAGGGCGACAGCGGCCTGGCCATCCTGGAAACCGAATGGTGGGGCGCCAACCTTGTCGATGAGTTCAAGAGTGCCCTGCAGGACCAGCTTGGCGGCCCTGCGGGTGGCCCCAAGACGCTGCTGCGGGTAGATGTGCAACGTTTCGACACAGTGCCGGGCCAGTATGCTTCCCTTGAAGCCATGTGGCGGCTAAAGCGGCCCGACGAGGCCGAAATCACCTGCCGCACTTCGTTGCAGACGCCTGCGGACAACTCCATCACCAGCCTGGTCAACGCCCATCAGGCCAACCTGCGCAAACTGGCGCAAGTGGTGCGGGCAGCTTCGGTGCCTGGCAGGGGTAGGGTGCCCAAGCGCCTGACATGGCCCATGCGACACAGGAGCAGGCATGCCGACGGACCCTTTGCTCACACGGATAGCCCGCTTGCAGCGAGCGCTTGCGGCCATTGGCCCTGATACCGTGGGCAAGCGCCTGCAGCACGCGGGAAGTGACGAATTGGACCGCCTTGCCGACGTGATCAATGGCTTGCTCGATCGGCTCGAGTACAGCGAGGCGCGCGACAGGGCATTGCTCCAGGGCATGGCGGACGGCTATTTCGAACTCGATCGAGACGCCCGCTTCGTCTCGGCCAACCCGGCGCTATGCCGCATGCTGGGCTACCCGCTCAGCCAAATGATCGGCCAGACGTTCGCCTCCTTGCAAAGCGGGCATGCCCTGTATCCCGCCAGCGTACCGTCGGTAACCGAAGCCGAACCCGGCGCGCCGGTGTCGGCCTGGCTGCAACGGGCCGATGGCAGCACTGGCTATTTCGAAAGCCATATCTCCTGGCTGCGGGCCGACAACGGTGATCTGGTGGGCTACCGCGGCATCGTGCATGACGTCAGCGAGCACGTGCAACATCAGCAAGCCTTGTACGAAATGGCGTATCAGGATGCGCTGACGAAGCTGGGTAACCGCAAGGCGTTCTACCAGGACCTGGCCATGCACATAGGCAGCGGCAAGGGGCCATTGGCAGTGCTGTTTCTCGACCTCGACCGCTTCAAGCAGGTGAACGATACCTTCGGCCATGATGTGGGCGATGAACTGCTGGGGTGCATGGCCGAGCGGCTGCGCAATGCGCTGCGTGCACCGGCCAAGGCCTATCGACTGGGCGGCGATGAATTCACCTTGATCCTGCCGGGGACTGGCCGGGAAGGCGCGACGGCGCTGGCGGGGCGCGTGCTCAAGGTGGTATCGGAGCCCGTGAGCCTGGGGACTGTGGTTATCGACTTCGTCACGCCCAGCATCGGCCTGGCGCTGGCGCCCGAGCATGCCGGCGATGTCTCGGGGCTCTTGAAGTGTGCGGACCATGCCATGTACGAGGCCAAGCAGCAGCGTGGATGCGTCTGCGTGTACCGGGCGTAACCGGGTAAGATGCAGGTCAATCCATCGACCGTTGCGCACAGCATGAAAAGTCCACTGTTCATCTCCCTGGATGGTCCGAAGGGCACAGGTAAAACCACGCTCGCAGAAGCCGTGACCCAGGCGCTGCGGGCCGACGGCCACAAGGTGGTGCGGCTTTCGGAAAAGATGAATGACCCTCACAGGGCCGAGACCATGGGCCTGGTCAACGCACTGGCGAGAAACCCCTCGGTGGCGCTGGAACTGAGCATCTGCGAGCGCCTTGCGCAAAGCCGCGCCTGGATCTCCCAGCACGTGCTGCCCAAACAACCTGCGGGCAGCATCATCCTGATCGACCGCTGGTATCCGTCCGACGCCGCGTTCCGGCGGTTGATCCCCTTCGCCGAGGCGTTGCGGCTGAACATGGAGCAACACGTGCGCGTGCCCGACCTGCACGTCGGGGTGGTCACCGACCCACAAATCTCGTGGGACAGGGCAGCGGCGCGCACGCGTGGGCTGGGCAGCACGGTGATCCAGGCGTTTCATGAGCACGTGGCGGCGACCCAGGCGTTCGAGCAGGCGTTCATCGATCACGGCTGGCTGTTGTGCCGCAACGAGGGCACGATCGAGCTCGCGACCCGGCAGGTGGCGGCTGCGATCGGTGAGGTGATCCGAGGCGCCGACCAGGTTGTGGGCAGACGCGGCTATCTCTGAAAGTCTAAGGCCACTGCGCCGGGAAACGCCTTACACTTAGGCTTTTGTCAGCCCAGAGCATCGCTGTGAACTTCACCGATCAAACTTTCGACACGATCCTCAATGCCCTGCACGATGGCGTGTACATCACCGATGGCGCCGGGATCACCGTCAAGGTCAATACCGCGTACGAGCGCTTGACGGGTTTGCAGAGCGATCAGCTGATCGGACGCAGCATGCACGAGCTGGTGCGCGATGGCGTGGTCTCGCAATCGGCGTCCTTGCGGGTACTGCAGCAGGGCGCACCGGTTTCGGTGATGCAGAGCCTGGGCAATGGCAAGAAGCTGCTGGTGAGCGCCACGCCTATTTTCCAGGACCGTCGGGTCAGCTACGTGGTCAGCGCGGTGCGCGACATGACCGAGTTGCTGCGCATGAAACATGAGCGCGACGAACTCGCCGGGCTCAAGAAGCTGCGCCAGAGCACCGCGCAATTGCACGCTGGCAAATACCAGAAGCTGGCGCAGTCTTCCGAGGTGTTCGACCAGGCGCAGTCCGGTCCGCTGTTCGCCCAGGCGCGGCGTGTGGCGGGCAGTGACGTGAAGGTGCTGTTGCTGGGCGAAACCGGTGTCGGCAAAGGCCTCATCGCGCAGTACATCCACAATGCCAGCGCGCGGGCCAAGGAGCCGTTCATACCGCTCAACTGCGGTGCGATGCCGGAAAACCTCATCGAGGCGGAGTTGTTCGGCTACGCGCCAGGGGCGTTCACCGGAGCAGCGGCCAAGGGCAAGCGCGGCCTTCTGGAACTGGCCAACCACGGCACCTTGTTTCTCGATGAAGTCGGCGATCTGCCCTTGTCGGTGCAGGTCAAGTTGCTCAAGGTGATCGAGGAGAACCGGTTCATTCCTGTGGGCGGACTGGAGTTGCGCGAAGTGGACGTGCGGATCATCAGCGCTACCCACCATGATCTGCGTGAACGGGTCGCGCAGGGCCTTTTCCGCGCCGACCTGTACTACCGACTGAACGTGGTGCCCATTCGCATTCCTGCGCTTCGCGAGCGCAGCGGGGAAGTTGCCACGTTGCTGGAGCGTTACCTGCGTCAATTCTGCGAGCGGTATTCGCGCAACATGACCTGGGGGCTGGAAGCCCTGGACTTGCTCTGCGAATACGCATGGCCCGGAAACATCCGCGAGCTGATCAACCTGGTGGAACGCCTGGTTGTCACTTGCGAGAGCGACACCATCGAGGCGCTGGACCTGCCTGAGGAAATCCTCAACCTTCACCAGGATCGCCTGAACCAGAACCACCTACCGCTGCGCAAGGTGCTGGAGAACGCCGAGCGGGGCGCCATCCTTGCCGCCATGCGCGAGCACAAGACCACGCGGCTGGCTGCCAAGGCGCTGGGCGTCAGCCAGGCGACCGTCGTGCAGAAAATGAAGCGCTGGGAGCAGACTGATTAGTTTTCTGATCGGCGCCGCTGATTTTGATCCAGATCCTGATCGCCAGCCCAGTCAAAAACCTGAAGAAACCGGCCGCAGACCGCGGAATCCGGCGGCTGCAGGACCTTGGCACATGTTTTGTTACCACCCGGTTCGACTCAATTAAAACAACGAGGATGAGCCGATGACTGTTGCTGCCTTTCAGATCGCCAATAAACTCCTGACCGGCGCCAACGCCGTTGAACAACTCGACGCCGAGTTGACCCGCCTGAACGTCCATAACCCTTTGATCGTGACCGATGCCATCCTGGTCAAGTCCGGCACTGTCGGCCTGGCGCTAGCCCAGCTGGGTGGCCGCCGCCATGGCATCTATGACCAGGTTCAGCCGGAGCCTGAAATCAGGCTGGTCGAAGACTGTGCCCGTGCCTTCCGCGAGGGTGGTCATGACGGGCTGATCGGCTTGGGCGGCGGCAGCGCGATCGATATCGCCAAAGGGGTCGCGGCCTTTGCCGGGCACGAGGGCGACCTGGCCGAGTTGTTCGGTGTCGATCAGGTCCGCCGCAAAGGGCCACCGCTGATCGCGATTCCCACTACGGCCGGCACCGGTTCGGAGGTCACCAACGTGGCGATCTTCTCCGACAAGAAAGCGCAGCTGAAAAAAGGCATCGTCAGCAACTACCTGTTGCCCGATGTGGCGCTGGTCAGCCCGATCATGACCCGCACCTGTCCGCCTGGCGTCACTGCTGCCAGCGGTGTCGACGCGCTGGTGCATGCGATCGAAGCCTACCTGTCGCTCAATCGCTCGCCGATCACCGACGCCATCGCCCTCGGTGCCATCAAGATGATCGCCCGCGCTTTGCCCAAGGCTTTCGCCAACCCCGATGACCTTGCGGCGCGCGAGGACATGGCGACGGCGAGCCTGATGGGCGGCATGGCCTTCGGCAACGCCGGCGTTGGCGCAGTGCATGCGCTGGCCTACCCGCTGGGCGGGCGCTTCAACATCGCCCACGGCGTCAGCAATGCCTTGCTGCTGCCGTATGTGATGCGCTGGAACAAGCTGGCCTGTGCCGAACGGCTTCGCGACGTGGCGCAGGCCATGGGGGTAAACGTGACCGGGTTGAGCGACAGCCAGGCGGCGGACGCCGGGGTCGAGGCGATGGCCGAGCTGTGCGCCGCCGTTGCCATTCCCACCGGGCTGCGCGCCTTCAAAGTCCCCGAGGAGGCATTGCCCGCCATGGCAGAGGAGGCCAGCAAGATCGACCGGTTGATGCGCAACAACCCGCGCAAGCTCAGCGCCGCGGAGATCGAGGCGATCTACCGAGCCGCCTGGTAACTGCCTCATCGAGCACGCGATGAACCTGGCACCCAGCAGTGGGTGCCAAAGCCTACAAGACCAATAAGACGGTATACCGATGTCCAACACTAGCCATGAAAGCCCCTACATTCCCTTGGGCCCTTTCAAAGTTCGCCTGCCCTTCATTCACTATCGTTTCGAACTGCCCGACTACCTCCAGGGCCTGTTGATGTGCGCCGTGGACCTCGCGGCCATTCCGTTGATGACCGAACTGCTGGGCATGCCTTTCGAGGTGGCCCTGGCCGTGGTCATGCTCAACGGATTGCTTTACCTCACTCACCACCTGCTCGGCGACCCCACCGTGCCCGGCTGGATCACGCCGGCTGTGCCGTTGTTGATGGCCTATTGCGCCAAGTTCCCTGAAGGCCCGGAGCGCGTCCACGCGCTGATTGCGTTCCAGTTATTGCTGGGTGTGTTCTCGATCGTACTCGGCGCAACCGGCATGGCCAAGAAGGTGTTCACCTACGTGCCCTCGGCCATCAAGTCCGGAATCATCGTCGGCGCAGGTTTCAGCGCCGTCATGTCGGTGTTCCAGGTGGGCGGGAAGTTCGATGTCCTGCCCATCACCATCAGCATCACCGTGGGGCTGGCCTTCTACCTGATCTTCTCGCAGCACTTCGCCAAGCTGAAGCAACGCAATCGCTTCTGGTGGAACTTCGCCAAGCTCGGCATCCTGCCGATCATCCTGCTCGCCGTGGTGATCGCACCGCTGGCGCAGGAAGCCGCCTGGCCGACGATCAAGTGGGGTATCAGCACGCCTGATTTCGTCGGGTTGTGGAACAACTACACGGTGTTCGGGCTCGGCATGCCGCCGGTTTCGATGTTCATCTCGGCGATCCCGATGGTGCTCGCGGTCTACATCGTGGTGTTTGGCGATGTGCTCAGCGCCAAGGTGCTGCTCGACGAGGCCGAGCAAGTGCGTACCGACCAGAAGGTGGACTACAACCCCGACCGTGCGCACCTGATCTTCGGCGGGCGCAACGCGTTCATGAGCATCTTCGGCCCAGACGTGGCCATGTGCGGCCCCAAGTGGGCGGCGATGCTGGTGGTGATCATCGAACGTTTCAAGGGCGGCCCACGCGCCATGCAGTCGATCATTGGCGGGGTAGGCTCGTTCCGTTGGGGCACCAACACCGGCTTGCTGCTGTTGCCGGTGGTCACCCTGGTGCAGCCAATTCTGGGTGTCGCCCTGGCGCTGACGTTGCTGATTCAGGGCTATGTCAGTGTGCGACTTGGCGTGCTGGAGGCCAAAAGCCAGCGGGACCTGGGCATCGCTGGCGTTATCGGCGCGGTATTGGCGATCAAGGGTGCGAGTTGGGCATTCGCCATTGGTGTGGTGTTGTGCTTGCTGATCTACGGCAAGAACTTCTTCAAGGGGGAGAACGATCGCACCTTCAGCCGTGATCTCGAAGCGGCTGACGACAGTGCTGCGCCTGAGACGCCGGCGCCAAAAGCAGCCGTGGCCAGGCCTGTGACGGTGGATTGAACAGCCTGTGGGGGCGGCGGGCTAAGGCCTGTCGCCCTCGTCTGGCAGGTTGGCCGCCGCGATGCGCTGTACCGGCTCGCCCCCTGCGTCACATGAGCCGCAGGATCCGCAGCCGTCGCTTGTGCAATGCCCTGGCTTGGGCGGCCTCAAGCGTCGCCATACAGTGCGCAAGGCCCAGAGCATTGCCAGTGCCACGATGACGTACTGCAGCGCCGCGCTCATGAAACCAGCCCCACGATGTGATAGGTAACCCAGGCCATCACGTAGGCGACCGCGAACATGTAGCCGAAGGCCAACGCGACGTTGCGCCAGCTGGCGGTCTCCTTGCGGATGACCGCCAGGGTCGACATGCACTGGGGTGCAAAGGCGAACCACACCATCAGCGACAGCGCACTTGCCAGTGATATCTGCGTGGCCAGCACCTGACCCAGCGCCGACACATTGTCGGCATTGCCGACGGCATACACGGTCGCCAGGGTCGCGACGGCGGTTTCACGTGCGGCGAAGGCCGGAATCAGCGCCAGGGTGATTTGCCAATTGAAACCCAGCGGTGCGAACAGCGGTTGCAACGCTTGGCCGAGGTAGCCGGCCACGCTGTAGTCGATGGCAGGGCCCGGCGCGCCGGCAGGAGGGTTGGGGAAGGTCGAGATGAACCACATGATGACCGTCAGGGCGAGAATCACGCCCGTGAGCTTCTTCAGGAACAGGTAACCACGCTCCCAGAGCCGCAGCGCGAGGTCGCGCACCCGCGGCAGCCGGTAGGCGGGCAGCTCCATCAGCAGCAGCGGTTGCTCACTGGCGGTCGGCCGCAGCCGCTTGCATACCCAGCCCACGGCCATGGCGCCGACAATGCCCAGTACGTAGAGGCCGAGCAAGACCAAACCCTGCAAACCAAACACCCCGGCAACACGCTGGTCGGGCACCACCGCACCAATCAGCAGGGCATACACCGGCAACCGCGCCGAACACGTCATCAACGGCGCGACCAGAATGGTAGTGAGCCGGTCATAACGATCGCTGATGCTGCGCGCCCCGATGATGCCCGGAATGGCGCAGGCGAAACTCGACAGCAAGGGGATGAAAGAGCGCCCGGTCAGGCCGACACCGCGCATCAGCCGGTCGAGAATGAACGCCGCACGGGGCAGGTACCCGGAGTCTTCCAGTACGAAAATGAAGAAGAACAACACCAGAATCTGCGGCAAGAAGCCTAGAACGGTGCCAAGGCCACCGATCAGGCCGTCGCATAGCAACCCTTGCAAGGGGCCGGCGGGGAGGAGGGTAGCGATCAGCGTCGCCAGGCTGTCGAAGCCATCGGCGATGAGGTCGGTGATCGGCCTGCCGATCTGGTAGACCCCCTGGAAGACCAGGAGCATGACCGTGAGCAACACCAGCGGGCCAATCACCGGATGGATCAGCCAGCGGTCGACGGCATCGACGCGGGCATCGGAGAGCTGGGGGATCTCGACACAGGCCGCCAGCACCTGGCGCACCCGCTGGTGCAAGTCTTCGATCGGCTCAGGCGCTGCAGCGGCGGTCGCTGCTTGCGGGGCGTGGTCAAGGTGCTTGAGCAGCGCATCGGCGCCGTCTCGGCGAATGGCGACGGTTTCCACGACAGCAACGCCCAGTTCAGCCGATAGCTTGCCAGTATCGATACGGATTCCGCGCTTGCGTGCAGCGTCGGCCATGTTCAGTACCAGCACCAGCGGGATACCGAAGCGCTGGACTTCGAGCACGAAGCGCAGGTGCAGCCGCAAGTTGGTGGCATCGGCCACGCACAGCAGCAAGTCGGGGCGCTGTTCGCCTGGGTACTCGCCCTGCAGCACCCGTAACGTTACCCGCTCATCTTCGCTGACTGCCGACAGGCTGTAGGTGCCAGGCAGGTCGAGCACCCGGCATGCCCTGCCTTCAGGGGTGCGCAGAGTACCTTCCTTGCGCTCGACCGTGGCGCCGGCGTAGTTGGCGACTTTTTGCCGGGCACCGGTGAGCAGGTTGAACAGGGCGGTCTTGCCGCAGTTGGGGTTACCGACCAGGGCCAGGCGGCTAGCGTTCATCGACAGCCACCTCGACCAGTACCATCTTCGCTTCGCTGCGCCGCAGTGCGAAGCGCGTGCCGCCCACTTGCACCAGGATCGGGTCACCGCCCCATGGCGCACGAGCCACCACCGCAACCGCCTCGCCGGGCACGAAGCCTATGTCCTGCAGGCGTTGGCTAAGCGTGGAGGATGCGTTCGAAGGTAAGACCCCAGTGACGAACGCTTGCCGTTGGCGCGGTAGATCGGACAAGAGCATCGGCTTTCCAGAAATGATAACGATTAGTTTTGGCAGCGATCCTATGCAGGGAGGGGAGGAGGTGCAAGGAAAGTGAAGACATCTTCATGAACAGCTGAATCGTTATTGCGCCGGAATAGGCCGGGAGAGAGACCAGCTACATCGGCGCCGTTGCAGCCCAGGACAGGTTTTCCAGGATGATGGACTGCGTACCTTCTGGAAGGGTGGGCCAGTACTTGAAGACGAAGAAGTACGCCAGACCCGCAATCACATAGAGGGTAAGTGCACAGGCTGGGATGACATAACGAATGCTATAGAGCAGGCCAGCAGTCTTTTTCAGGATCTCGGTCATGGTGACAGGTGCTACGGGAAAGATTGGAGAGGGGGCGGGATGCAGCTTCATGTTGAGCAAGTGCTTCACAGGGCTGCATTGGGCTTTTCCGGCGTAGAATTTTAGCAAGCTAAGCAACTACACCGGTAGAGACAAAGTGTCACATGCCTGAGACGACTCCTGGGCGAGGGGCGGGCCTATCGCGCAGAACGGCTGTTGGTCGCTGGCGGCGTGGGTGTAGCGGGGCGGTGCAGGTGCGCGCCGGTCGGGTCTTCGATCTGGATCACGTTGCCCTGCTGCCAGCCGTTGGCCTGCGGGTCTGGCGCTGGCGTCGGGATGTCCGCGCGTTGTGCCTTGGTCTTTTCAGCGTCCACGCCAAGACGCAGGTTACGTTGTCGAACCATCGCGGGGTCGGCCTGGCCGTCGGCAGTGAAGCCCATCATCAACTGTGGGACGCCGACTGGCAGCGCTTTGTCCTGATCGGTGTGCCAGGTGTGCCAGGTCTTGCCATAGGTGTGCGCGAGTCGCTGCATCAGGGCGTGTTCGGCTGGGGCGGGGATGCCCGGGGCGATCAGTTGGCCGGACGACACCTCATAGCCGTGGCTGTGCCACATGGCCTTTTCCTTGGCTGGCAGGTCGGCGAAGAGCGTTTCGTCGATGATGTACTCGACGCCCATCAGCTTGGCAGACTTGGAGTTGCCGTCGTAGATGACGCACTGGATGACGTCTTCGTTGAGGATCGCGCAGTAGTGGTGGGCTTCCATCTGCACCTTGGGGTGGCCGTTGTAGAAGTGAAATCCGTCCAAATAGGCGTTCAGGGCATCCATGGGTGGTTTTGACTGCAGTAGCGCGGCGCCGGTTTCCAATGCCTGGGTGCGGGTGGATTCGGGTCTGCCAGGCGCTTCTACCGGGGATTCGGTCAAGTCGTTTGCGCAGCCTGCTAGCAAGCAACAGGTCATGGGGAAGGTCAAGAGCGGGGAGGTTGGTCTAGGCATGCTTGGGGTCTCTGTTGTGGTACAGAGAGGACAGCCACCCGTTTGCCAGTGATCAGATTGGTGGACGAGTGGCGGATGCAATCTGGGCGGGTTGCTGACATCAATTCGATTGGTCCTGCGGCGATTTGTAGGAAGAAATCAGAATTAGGCTCTTTTCCGTAGGACGTTTCCCAAAGATACTTCTTCGGCCTGTTTTTCGTTGCGCATGCCAATCGTGGGTTTTAGTCTCCTCCTGTCGCCGCCAATTCGGCGACCGGTTTTGACAGACCGACGACGTTTCCACATGTGCACGCCGTTATGGCAGCTGTACGTGGGGCACCGTCTGGTGCGCCGAGTGCCAACGTCTCGGTCTGTCAACCCGCGTATGGCTGCCACCTTCTTGTTTGACAGCAAGGTTGCGGTAGCTCCACCTTTATACGTTGGAGTTATACGATGCTAAAGATCGTTCCAGACCCGCCAGACAATCCCCAATCCCTCGAAAACACGCTGATGGTCGCCTCGAACTACGCGCGGTGCGCAGAAGCCGTGGTGCAGCAGGCTGTCGTGATGCAGCCCGTGTCGCAGGCCACGGTGCTGATCATGGCGACGGTGCATGAGCTTGGAACGCTAAGGCAGTTGATCGCCTCCGCGCTGGCCCAAGTCCAACTGCGTACCGATCAGCCGCCACGCCACTAAGCCACATCTCGTTACGCCTGGCCTGGCGCCATGTAGGAGCCGGCTTGCCGGCGATGACGCCAGCCCGGGCACCTAGAATTTCAGGGAGATCAAACAATGCCAATGGACGATTCCAACCCCAAATGCACGGTCGGCAGAACCCGGTTCTACCAAGGCCAAGACCAGACTCAACCGTTGTTCTGCATCGAGCCCGGCATTCCTTGCCATGTTGCCCGCGCACACGCCTCCAAATTGATGGGCTACGCCCGCGACATGAGCGCCGCCAGTGCGGCGGACGAGAGCCCCCAGATGGTGCGGGCCGCCCACTATTTCAGCACCCTGGCCAAAGCCCTGCTGGATGATGCCGAGTTAGGTCTGCGTCGCTGAGATGTTTATCGACTGATCCGGCCTCTTCGCGGGTAAACCCGCTCCTGCAGGCTCGACGCCGACGTCAAGACAGCGCAAATCCTGTAGGAGCGGGTTTACCCGCGAACACGGGCCCAGCCCGTGCCATCCCCCGCCAAACTCCGAGGATAAATCTCATGCCATGCAAACCCTCCCGCATCCCCCCAGTGCTCGACAAAAACCTGCGCCCTATCCACAACTGCCCTCAACCGTTCTACTACGTCGGCCCAGGTATGACCCTCCAGTACGCCTCCACAGAAGCCAGAAAGCTGATGGACTGCGCCCGGTACCTGGACCAGACCGCCGTATTGAAGGGCGACAAGCAAATGAAAGCGGCGGCTTACCAGATACTCGACATGGTCAAGACGCTACTGGAAGAGATCGAACAAGGCATGCTGCCTTCGCGGCTGCGAGCGGAACTCTACGCGCCTGGTAAGGCGTGATTATCCTTTCGAACGAGGGGTAGGGCAGCTCTCACCGGCTGCCTTGTACCCAAGTTGGGCCCAGGCAGCAACAGGCCAGTTGATGGCAAGGACGCTGAAAGGGCCTCACTCTCTCTACCTTTTTTGAAATTTACGATGGCAAGCGTGTCCGCCCGGCCTCGATTTGGTAGCCTCGGTTTCTTTTGGAGACCTCGCATGACTGCCGAAGCACACTCGAAACTAGCCGCCCGCTATGGCGCGCCAGATATCTCGCCGCTCAAACAGTGGAACGACACGCTCGACCAATTGCTCGACCATCGCAGTGTGCGTGCCTTCACCGACCAGCCTTTGCCTGACGGCACGATCGAAACCCTGGTCGCTGCAGCACAGTCCGCGTCGACATCGTCCAACCTGCAGGTGTGGAGTGTCGTTGCCGTTCAGGACAATGACCGCAAGAGCCGCCTTTCGGCATTGGCTGGCAATCAGGCGTACATTCGCCAGGCACCGTTGTTTTTCGTCTGGCTGGCGGATCTGTCCAGGGTCGAGCGGATTGCCGAGCAGCAGGAGGTGGAGCTGGAAGCGCTGCCTTACCTTGAAAGCCTGCTGCTAGGCACGATCGATGCCGCGTTGGCCGCCCAGAATGCCGTGGTCGCGTTGGAGTCGCTGGGGCTCGGCAGTGTGTATATCGGCGGCATCCGCAACGATATCGAAGGCGTCGCCAAGGAACTCCAACTGCCTGCGCAGGTTTACCCGGTGTTCGGCTTGTGCGTTGGCTACCCGTCGACGGAGCGCCCAGCGAAGGTGAAACCGAGGTTGCCTCAGCAGGCGGTGCTTCATCACGAAACCTACGGCGCGGCTGGCGAGCAGGAGGTGATCGCGGAGTATGACGAACGTTTGGGCGCGTTCTACGAGCGCGAAGGGCTCAAGGCTTCGGGGTGGTCGGAGCAGGTCATCAATCGGTTGCGCAGCGTTTCGAGCCTGCATGGGCGTGAGGCGCTGGTCGAGGAGCTGGCTCGGATGGGGTTTGGGTTGCGTTGACAGGAAATTGGTTTGACGTGCTGCGAACCGTGTGAAGCGGATGAGCCGGTTTGCAGACGATATCAGGAAGGTGGCGCGCCCCATAATCCTATATTTAACATAATACGCATTATGCGCAGATTCGTATTTCCCATACGATACCCACCCAAGGTACATTTCAAGCTCTGGAACCCCTCAAGGACGTTCTACCGCCAGTCCAACCAAGGATGCCCCAGTTCATGCCTCACCATCCATCTGCAGACCAGATCATCGATCTCTACGATCGCCACGCGTGCACCTGGAACAAACTACGCACCAATCACTTCATCGATCGCAAATGGATCGAGCACTTCGGCTCGCTGCTAACGCCGTCCGCAACCGTGCTTGATCTGGGCTGCGGCTCTGGCCAGCCTGTGGCGCGTTATCTGATCGAAACCGGCGCGTGTGTCGTGGGTGTAGATTCGTCTATGCAGATGCTCGAATTGTGCGGCGCGCAATTTCCTGCGCAGGAATGGATTCACGCAGACATGCGCACACTAGCGCTCAACCGCCAGTTCGACGCGATTCTGGCTTGGAACAGCTTTTTCCACCTCAAGCCCGATGATCAACGCCAGATGTTCCCGGTTTTCCGCCGCCATGCTTCACCGGGTGCGTTGCTGATGTTCACAAGCGGCCCCTCACATGGCGAGGCCTTGGGTGTATTCGAGGGCGAAACGCTGTATCACGCGAGCCTGGATCCCCGCGAATACACCGCGCAACTGCATGACCATGGCTTCGAGCTGCTTGAACACATCGTGGAAGATGCGGAATGTGGCGGTCAGACCGTCTGGCTGGGGCGCCGCCTACCCTGATTTTATATGCGTTTGAGTGATAACTACGCTAAATAGTCATTTAGTGTAGTTATATGTGGGCCGACTCGATAACTGGATTTACCCTGCCCGTTTCAGGCATACCGGTACTCGAGGTACCGGTTTCCCATCCTGGCTGAGCTTAGATCTGCGCCTGCCCACCATCGACGAAAAGCTCGGCACCATTGACGAAGCTGGAGTCGTCACTGGCCAGAAAAACCGCCGCATTGGCGATCTCCACCGGCTCTCCTACGCGCCCCAACGGCACCTGCGCAGCGAGATAGTCCAACAATCCCTGCTGCTGGGCGGCATCTGGCCCTGCCAGGTCGACCAAACCTGGCGTACGCGTTGCGCCCGGGCTGATGGTATTGACCCGTACCGCCCGATCCTTGAGGTCCAGGATCCAGCTGCGTGCAAAAGCGCGGACCGCGGCCTTGGAGGCCGAGTACACGCTGAAGGCTGCGGTGCCGGAACTGCCCGCCGTCGATCCAGTAAGGATGATCGAAGCGTTGCGCGCCAATAGAGGCAGCGCTTTCTGTACGGTGAACAACACGCCTTTGACGTTTCGGTCGAAGGTATCGTCGTAGTGGGCCTCGGTAATTTCACCCAACGGCAGCATGGAGCCGCCGCCAGCATTCGCAAACAGTACATCGAGGTGGCCGTGGGCCTTGCCGATACGTGCATAGAGGTCATCGAGTTGATCGAGTCGGGTAGAGTCGACCGCTATGCCGGTGGCATTGCCGACCCATTCTACAGCCCTGTCCAGCTCTACCTGGCGGCGGCCGGTGATGTAGACATGGGCGCCCTCCTCTGCAAAACGTTTGGCGGTGGCCAGGCCAATGCCCGTAGTCCCGCCGGTGACCAGTGCGATTTTGCCTTCGAGTTTCTTGCTCATGATGTTTCTCCCGTTGAAGTGGTGTGTTGCGGTGAGGAGAAGCGTATCGACCTGTGGGTCATTTCAAAATAGAATCAAAGGCTCGTATGCGGCGGCCGCGCGTGCGATGAACGTATCGGTGCCGACCGTTTCACGCGCCGTCGCCCGCTTGGAAGAGCGCCTTGGTGGCCGCCTTTTCAACCGCACATCGCGGCAACTGTCGCTGACGGAATTCGGCCAGCGAATGGTCGACCAGGCCAGCGCGCTCTACCGCCATGCCGAGGAGATGGAAAGCGAGGCCTTGGAATTGTCGGTGCAGCCACGTGGTCTGGTGCGCTTGGCGGTACCCATGTCGTTCGGGTTACGCTGGGTCGCACCGCTGCTGCCCGAGTTGTTGATTCGCCACCCTGGGCTGGAGCTCGACCTGCACCTGTCCGACTCGACGGTCGACCTCGTCGCCGACGGCTTCGACGCTGCGTTGCGCATCGCCGCACTGCCCGACTCTTCGCTTGTGGCACGCCGAATTTGTGCGGTCACCCAGTACCTGGTGGCCGCGCCCGCATACCTTGCCGAGCATGGCCGCCCGGCACACCCTCGCGACCTCACCGCGCACGCTTGCATGAGCTACGCGTACCGCGCTCGCAGTCAGGTCTGGCGCTTTATGCACCAGGATGGCACCGCGCAGGATGTGGTACCCCGTGGGCCGTTGCGGGTCACCAATTCAGATGCCCTGGTTGCGCCGTTGCTGGCGGGCATGGCAATCGCCGAACTGCCGGAATTCATCGCCGCCGAGTATCTGGCAGATGGCCGCCTCGAGCATCTATTGCCTGAATGGAGCATGACCCAGGGTGGACTGTACTTCGTGACACCATCGGCGCGTACCCGACCGCGCAAGATCCAGGTACTGGCTGACTTCTTCGTCGAGCGCTTGAGCGAGCCGCAATGGGCCTGGCAGCCATAGGTCAATCCGGTCCGGCCAACAGCTCGACGGCCAGGTCCCTGAATTGCCTCACCACCCTGCTCTCGTTCTCCGGATTGAACGCCAAGGCCAGTGCCACCGTGCGCTCTTGCTGCGGCGACTCAAGTTCCAGAAAGCACACTGGCTCTGTGGAATTGCGCGCGTGCAACGCCGGCACCAAGGCCACGCCGAGGCCGCAGGCCACCAGGCTTATAGCGGCCAGCACCTGGGTGGTCGAGTGCGTGAGCTTGGGCACGAAACCAGCCGCCTGGCATAGCTGCAACAACACGTAGTGCAGCCCCTCGGTATGCGGATAGTCGATCAGCGGCTGGTCGGCGACCTCGGACAGGTGCACTCGACGCCGGCCACTCAGCGCCAGTGCGCTGTCTTGCGGCACCACCAGGATCATTGGCTCCCAGACCAGGGGGATCACCTCCAGCGTGGTCGCCTGGGGCAGCGGGAAGCGCACCAGCCCAACGTCGACCTGGCCGTTCTCGACCAGTTCGAGCACGCCACTCGAAGGCTGCTCGCGCAACTCCAGGGCAATGCCTGGATAACGCTGGCGAAACTCGGGAATCAAGCGGGGGATCAACGCCAGCGTTGCCGACCCCACCGAACCCAGCGTCAGCTTGCCGCGCTCGCCGGCACCGGCCTCCAGGGCATAGCGCTTGGCCTGCTGCACGTGCAGCAGGGCCTTGCGCAACTCGGGCAACAACGCCTCGCCGGCTTCGGTCAGGGTCACCTGGCGCGTGGTGCGCTCGAACAAGGCAACGCCGATGTCTTCTTCGAGCTTGCGGATCGATACCGATAGCGGTGGCTGCGACATGTGCAGGCGCTCGGCGGCCTCGCGAAAGTTCAAGGTCTCGGCCAAGGCCAGAAACTGGTGAATCTGCCGCAGTTCCATATTGATACTCCAGGCATATCAATCGTTTTCCAAACAATATTGGATGCGAACGAGTTCTGCCAATAGCCTGAAGCCTCACAACAACAATGACCCGTTTGGGAGAGCGACACATGGCGCATGACGAAATTGCACTTGGGCAAGGCTACTACTGGCAGGACATCGAGGCCGGGCAGCGTTTTCGGACTTTCCGCCGCACCGTGACCGAGGCGGACCTGATCGGTTTCGTCGGCGTCACCGGCCAGGCCGAGGTGATCTTCATCGACAGCACCTTCAATGGCGCGATCGCTGGCCGCCCGGTCCCGGCAGCGCTCAGCTACAGCCTGATCGAAGGCATTCTCATGCAGACCATGCTGCAGGGTACCGGACTGGCCTTGCTCGAACTGCACAAGAGCGTGCGCGGGCCGGTGGTTGTCGGCGACACCCTGGAAGCGCTGGTGGTCATCGAAGAGGTGCGTCCAACCTCGAAGCACGGCCGCGCCGTGGTCACCTCGCGGGTCCATGTGCTCAACCAGCGCGAAGAGACAGTTATCGAATACCAGGTCAAGCGCCTGCTCGCCGGCCGCCCCGAGCGGAGTGCCGGCTGATGTTCGAAGCTCTCGACTACAGGCCACTGCCGCCAAGCCATGAGGCAGTGCGCGAGCAGCTCCGGGCGTTTCTCGACGAGCGCCTACGTGACTACCCCATCGACCTGCGCGCCCGTAGCTGGCAGGGCTTTGATGCCCAGTTCAGCCAGGCCCTTGCTGCCCACGGCTGGGTTGGCCTCACCCTGCCCAGTGAATACGGCGGCGCTGGCCTCGATGCCCTCGCCCGCTTCGTGGTCGTTGAGGAGCTGCTGTGTGCCGGTGCGCCGGTCGCCGCCCACTGGATCGCCGACCGCCAGAGCGGCCCGCTGATACTGCGGTTCGGCAGCGAGGCGCAAAAGCGCTTCCACCTGCCGGCAATCTGCCGTGGCGAGCAGTTCTTCTGCATCGGCATGAGCGAGCCGAACGCCGGTTCCGACCTGGCTGGTGTGCGCACCCGCGCCGAACGCAACGCGGACGGCTGGTTGCTCGATGGGCAGAAGATCTGGACCACCTACGCACAGCACAGCCACTACATGATCGCCTTGGTGCGTACCTCCGGCACCGCGCAGGACCGCCATCGGGGCCTGTCCCAAGTGATCGTCGACCTCTCGTTGCCAGGCGTGACCATTCGGCCGATCCGCGATCTGTCTGGCGCCGAGCACTTCTGCGAGGTGTTCTTCGACCAGGTGCAACTCCCCGCCGACGCGCTGGTGGGCGAGGAAGGCGAAGGCTGGAAGCAGGTGACCGCGGAGCTTGCCTTCGAGCGCAGCGGCCCTGAGCGCATCTATTCGAGCATCGCCCTGCTCGATGCCTGGATGGCCTGGCTGCGCGAGCACCCTCAGGCTGGGCACGTGTCGTTGCTCGGGCGCTTGCTGGCCGAGTTGATGGTGCTACGCGCCCTGTCGGTCAGCCTCGCCAGCCAGTTGGCCGACGGCGGCAGTCCGGTGGTCGAGGCAGCGCTGGTCAAGGACATGGGCACGCTTTTCGAGCAGTCCATCCCCACCTTGCTCGGCGACCTCATGGGCGCAGTCGAGGGACTGACGGTACCGCACCTGCTGCAACGCACCCTGGCCTACCTGCAGGGTGTCGCCCCGGTGTTCTCGTTACGTGGGGGCACCCGCGAAATCCTGCGTGGCGTCATCGCCCGTGGCCTTGGACTGCGATAGGAGCCTTCATGAACCTTGATACCTTGATCATCGACGCTTTCGACCAATGGCTGGAAGGTGAAGTCACTCCCGAGCGCGTACGGCGCATCGACCTGGGCGAGGCCCCCGATGCGCTCTGGCGTTCACTGGCCGAACAGGGTTTCACCGACCTGCTATTACCCGAGGCACTGGGAGGTGCGGCGGCCAGCACGCAAACGGCGGGCCGCCTGTTGTACGCCGCCGGTGCCTGCGCCTTGCCGTTGCCCCTGGCCAGCACATGGTGGGTACGCCTGGCGTGTGCAGAGGCCGGCATCGAGCTGCCACAAGGCCCGATTGCCTTGGCCAGCGGCCAGCGCCAAGGGGATGCCGTGCGCTGCGCGAGCGTTCCTTTTGCCACCCATGCCCGCTGGGTGCTGGTCAGCCTGCCTGATGGGGCCTGGCTGCTGCCAATCGACTGTGCGCAACGCCAGGCCGACGGGGTGCACGCCAGCACCCATCAGGCCCTGTTCTGGTCGAACCTGCCGGCCGACGTCGTGCAGCTGACCGCAGCCCATGACTGGCGTGCACTGGGGGCCGCCTATACCGCTGCGCTGATGGCCGGTGCCGCGCAGCGCGTACTGCAGCTGACGCTGGAATATGCCAATACCCGGCAACAGTTCGGCAAGGCGATCGGCAGCTTTCAGGCGATTCAACAGCAACTGAGCGTGCTAGCCGAAGAAGTGTACGCCGCGCACATGGCTGCGCAGCTGGCGTTGCATGAAGGGCCCTGGCCGTCCGAGATCGCTGCAGCCGTGGCCAAGGCCCGCTGCAGCCGTGCAGCGACCGAGGTGTGCCGGATCGCCCACGCGGTGTTCGGCGCCATTGGCATTACCGAGGAGTGTGAGCTGCAGCTTTACACCCGGCGGCTCAATGCCTGGCGGATGGATTTTGGCAGTGAAGCAGCCTGGCATCGACTGATCGGCAGCACCGCCCTGGAGCAACCTGGAAACAGCCTGGCGTTCCTGCGCCGTCACCTGCCCGCCGCTTGACCGGTGCCGCCAGCCGCGGCGCCCCGTGATTCTCATAACAATGACAAAGGAGAACACCCATGGCACATCCACTCACCCCTGCTGCAAGCACCTCGTCCGTGAGCCAGTCCGCCGTCCGACCCCCATTGCCTGGCGCACGATCATCGCCGGCAGCGTAGGCAACACCGTGGAGTGGTTCGACTGGACGATCTATACCGCGTTCGCCCTCTATTTCAGCCATCAGTTCTTCCCTTCCGATAACGAAACCACGGCGCTGCTGGCCGCGTTCGCGGTGTTCGCCATCGGTTTTGCCATGCGCCCTCTGGGCGGCTGGGTGATCGGTATCTACAACGACCGCGCCGGGCGCAAGGCGGCACTCAACCTGACGATAATGATGATGGCCCTGCCCTCGTTGCTGATCAGCCTGATGCCCACCTATGCCACGATCGGCATTGCCGCGCCGCTGTTGATGGTGGCGGCACGCATGGTCCAAGGGCTCTCGGTGGGCGGCGAATATGGCGCAGCAGCGACCTTTCTCGCCGAGTCCGCACCCGCCAGTCAACGCGGGCTTTACTCGGGGTTCTTCTTCGCCAGTATCGCCCTCGGGCTGCTGACGGCGTCGGGCCTGGCCTGGTTGCTCAGCCAGTGCCTGAGCCGCGAGCAACTGCTCGACTTCGGCTGGCGGATTCCGTTCTTCATCGGCAGCCTGGGCAGCCTGGCGGGCTTGTGGATTCGTCGTGGGGTCGAGGAAACGGCCGCATTTTGCCAAGGTCATGAGCAGCGCCAGGGCAAACGCCTGGAGCAACCGCTGCGTACGCTGTGGCGCGAGCATCCCGAGGCCGTGAAGCGGCTGGTCGGGATCAGCCTGTTGGGCGCATTCGCCTTTTATCTGTTCGTCAGCTACTTGCCGGTGCACGCCATTCGTACGCTGGGTGCCGAGCCCGGTACGGCCTATGCCGCCAGCAGCCTGGCATTGGCGATCTTCATGCTATCGCAACCGCTGTTTGGCTGGCTTTCCGACCGTATTGGCCGTCGACCACAGCTGATCGTATTCGCGCTGGGCTATGCCGCGTTGCTGTACCCCGTAGTACGTAACATGAATTCCTCGTTCGCTTCGATCCTGCTGGTCGAACTGTTTGGCCTGCTGCTCTACGGCCTTTATTCGGCAATTGCGCCCGCAATCAAGTCGGAGTTGTTCAGTACCGATGTCCGCGCCCTGGGCATCGGTCTTCCCTACAACCTCGTAGTGGCGATCTTTGGCGGAACCACCCCCTACCTGATGACCTGGCTGCAAAGCCGTGGGCATGAACAGTGGTTCCTGATCTACGTCTCGATCATGGCTGTGATCACCCTCATCGCCTTCATCCGCATGCCGGAAACCCGCGGCAAATCCTTGAACTGAACTGAATTGGTGAACGACATGAACGATTCGCAAGCTACCACGCCGGGATCGCTGTCCGGCCTGCGCGTGCTGGACCTCTCACGCGTGCTCGCTGGCCCCTGGGCGACGCAGACGCTAGGCGACCTCGGTGCAGATGTGATCAAGGTCGAGCGCCCTACCCGCTGCGACGACACGCGCAAATGGGGCCCACCCTTCATCGAGGGTGGTAATACCTGGGACGCCGCCTATTACTTCTGCGCCAACCGCAACAAGCGCGCCATCGCCGTCGACTTCGGTCACCCCGACGGGGCCGCGCTGCTGCGCGAACTGGTAGCCTCGGCCGACATCCTGGTGGAGAACTACAAGGTCGGCACGCTGGCACGCTACGGCCTGGACTACACCACGCTCAAGGCGATCAATCCGAAGTTGATCTACTGCTCGGTCACCGGCTTCGGCCAGAGCGGCCCCTACGCCGGGCGCGGCGGCTACGACTTTCTGATCCAGGGCATGAGTGGGCTGATGAGTATCACCGGGCGCTGCGACGATGAGCCCGGCGCGGGCCCGTTGAAGGTCGGCCTGCCGGTCAGCGATTTGTTCTGCGGCCTGTACGCGACCATCTCGATCCTCGCCGCCTTGAACCACCGCCAGGCCAGCGGCGAAGGTCAGCACATCGACTGCGCGCTACTCGACACCCAGTTGTCGCTGATGGCCAACCAGGCCATGAACTACCTGGTCAGCGACCGGGTACCGCAACGCCTGGGCAATGCCCATCCCAACGTGGTGCCTTATCGCGATTTCGCCTGCAGCGACGATTACATCCTCGTGGCCTGTGGCTCGGACAGCCAGTTCCAGGCATTGTGCCGCATGCTCGGGCGCGACGATCTTGCGCAAGACCCGCGCTTGTTGCGCAACGACGGGCGCAGCCAGCACCGGCGCGAACTGGAAGTCCAACTGGCGAAGAGTATTTCGACCTGGTGCGCCGCCGACCTGTTGCTGGCCATGGAGCAGGCAGGCGTGCCTGGTGGGCCGATAAACAACTTGCAGCAGGCCTTGGCCGACCCGCATGTCCAGGCTCGGGGCCTGCTCAAGACCCTGCTGCGACTGGATGGCACGCCGGTGAAGGTGTTGGGCTACCCGGCCCAGTTGTCGGCGACCCCGCCGAGCTATCGCCTGGCGCCGCCGGTGTTTGCCCAGGATACGGCGGCAATCTTGCGCCAGGAACTTGGACTGGCGGATGCGCGGTTGACCGAACTGGTCGACAGTGGCGCTATCGCCATGGCAGAGCCTGCGGTCGCCCGGGCCGTCAGCGCCGGCTGAGCAAGCCTGGCCAGGGCAGGCCCCGCCAAACCCTGCCCCGGCCACTGCACTCAGCCACGCACTCCCGAATAGTCCGGGCTCGAACGCAGCCCGGTATTTTCCTCGACCTTACCGCTACCATCCAGATACCCATGTTTGCGCAGATCCGGCATCAACACCGCCGCCAGCAGGGTAAACGCGCTCATGGCCGCGACATAGTAGTAGAAGTACGACTCCACCCCCGCACCACGCAGCGCCAGCGCCACGTACTCGGCGGTACCACCGCACAATGCGTTGCCAATTGCATAAGGCAGGCCTACGCCCAGCGCACGTACCGTTGCCGGATACAGATCTGCCTTCAGCACGCCAGTCACCGGCGTGTAGAACGCCGCGATCAGCAGCCCGCCCAATACCAGGGCAAATGCTTCATAGGGGTTGCTGACGCTTTTCAGCCCGCTCAGCAACGGCACGATGAACACGCTGGACAGCAAGCCAAAGGCGATCATGCTGTTACGCGCGCCGATCTTGTCGGCGAACATGCCGAAGACCGGCTGCATGCACATGAACACCACCAGCGCCGCAGTCATGATGAAGCTCACGGTCGAAGGGTCGAAACCGGCGGACACCACCAGGTACTTCTGCATATAGGTGGAGAAGGTATAGAAGTGCAGCGAGCAACCGGCGGTGATCGCCAGGGTCAGCAGGATGGCTTTCTTGTGGCGCATCAGCGCCTTGATCGAGCCGGCTTCCTTATGCTTGCCGGCATGTCCGGTTTCCAGCATCGAGCGACGCAGGTACACCACCACCAGCGCGCTGAGGGCGCCGATCACGAACGGAATCCGCCAGCCCCAGGCCTTCAGGTCATCGGCAGGCAGGATGTTCTGCAACACCACCACGGTCAGCAGGGCCAGCAGTTGCCCGGCGATGATGGTGAAGTACTGGAACGAGCCGAAGAAACAGCGCTTGCCCTTGCTCGACACTTCGCTGATGTAGGTGGCGCCGGTTCCATATTCGGCGCCCACCGACAGCCCCTGCATCAGCCGTGCGATCAGCAGCAGCACCGGCGCGGCCATGCCCACGCTGTCGTAGGTCGGCAGCACGGCGATCATCAGGGAACCCCCGCACATCAAGAACACCGAGATGATCATCGAGAAGCGTCGACCGCGGGTATCGGCCAGATAACCGAAGATCCAGCCACCCAGCGGGCGCATGAAGAAACCGACGGCGAAGATGCCGGCGGTGGCGAGCAATTGCGTGGTCTGGTCGCCCTTGGGGAAAAACAGTGCGGCGAAGTAGATCGAGGTGTAGGCGTAGATGAAGAAATCGTACCACTCCACCAGGTTGCCGGAGCAGGCACCGAGGATGGCACGGATGCGCTGGCGGTTGGTCAGGTTGGCGATGGCGGGAGAAACGGATTGGGTGTTATCGGCGTGCATGGGATGACTCCAAATCGAAGACGAACGCAGGGACAGGACAGAGCGTCGATTTACCGGATTGGAGTCGCCGAGCGGTGGGAGGCAATGGGCAGAACGCGAGACGATGTGACGGACATCTTGGGGTACCTTTGGGGATCTATTATTTTACAAGCCGGCGAAAGGGCACCGACTTTTATTCCCGGGCAAAGCTACGCCCTCACCTGCGTAGCCGCCAGACCACGAGGCCTCTAGCTGTTATGCCCTGATTGAATAGCTGACGCGGGAAGGCTCAGAGCATGTGCCCGGCCCAGATCCCGTCGGCCACAAGCTCTGAGGCGATCTCGACGAAGGTCTGGCCCACGTATCGGGTTGCCGGGCTTACGTGGCGATCTGCCGGCGACACCAGCACCAACTTGCGCATCGGCGTTGGCTCGATCAATGGTGCGGCGCAGAGTGTCCCGGCTTCCAATAGCGAGTAGATCGAGGCTAGTGGCAACGCGGTGAAGCCGAAACCATTGCGCACCAGGTCGATCATCGCGCCGAACGAGTCGGCCTCGACGCTGGTAGCTATCTTGAAGCCGCGCTCCAGTGCGCACTGGTCCATGATCTTGCGTAAACCATGACGTGGGCTGGGCAAGACCATCTGTTCGCTGGCAAGCTGGGCGAATGGCACCGCAGTGTCGCGGCACAACCCGGCTTCGGGTGGGCCGACCAGCATCAGGTTCTCCATCATCACCGGCTGGATGCGCAAGGTATGCAACGGCTGGGGGTCGTAGGAGATCGCAAGTTCCAGCTCGCCCCGCTGCAGCCAGTCCAACAGGTAGCCACTGAACGCCGAGGAAAAGCGGATCGACAGGTCGGGGTGGGTGTCGCGGATACGCTTGACCAGAGGGACCGTGACGATTTCGGCGATGGTCGGCGTGGTACCGATAACCACCATGCCCCGAAACGCTGCGCGCCCACCCGCCACCGAGGTGCGGATCGACTCCAGCTCATCCATGATACGGGTGGCATGCTCGAGCACCTCCAGCCCCGCCTCGGTGATTTCCATGCCGCGCCCGTGCCGCTCGAACAGGTACACCCCCAGTTCCTTTTCCAGTTGGCGAATCTGCCGACTCAGGGCCGGCTGGGCGATATGCAGACGGTCGGAAGCCTTGCTCAGGCTGCCGAGCTCGGCTACATGGATGAGGGTTTTGAGTTGCACTACGTCCATCGGTCGACCATTGCGCTGAACTGAAGGAAGGGCTCGCACGCCCGGGAGGCAGTGCACAGTCTAAACATCACCTCCCGAAGCGGCTATAGATTTCAGGTATATCAGTTGGCCTCCACGCCTGATCCTGCTTGACCAAGAGCCACCCCTGCGTCACGCGTTCGCACCTGAGCTATAGCATTTGGGCATATCTCAAAGAAAAAAAAGGTAGTCGTCCTGTGCGTCATCTGCCGCCATGCTGTGGCAAAACAAAAGCAGCACAGGGTGGGGCCGGTAGCCGACCCACGATGACGCTACAGGCCCTGCCCGCCCTGGAGATCGCAAATGACCGAGCACGACCAAGAACAGCTGAACGCCATCCGTGAGGGCGTGCGCGCCTTGTGTGGCGAGTTCCCTGCCGAGTACTGGCGCAAGATCGACGAGGAAAAAGGCTTCCCCGAAGCCTTCGTCAAGGCCATGACCGATGCCGGCTGGCTGTCGGCGATGATCCCCGAGGAATTTGGCGGCTCGGGCCTGGGCCTTGCCGAGGCTTCGGTCATCCTCGAAGAGGTCAATGCCTGCGGCGGCAACTCCGGCACCATCCACGGCCAGATGTACAACATGTTCACCCTGCTGCGTAACGGCAGCGACGAACAGAAACGCTACTACCTGCCCAAGCTCGCCAGCGGCGAACTGCGCCTGCAGTCGATGGGCGTCACCGAGCCCACTACCGGGACCGACACCACCAAGCTCAAGACCACTGCGGTGCGCAAAGGCGACAAGTACGTGATCAATGGCCAGAAGGTATGGATCTCGCGGGTCCAGCACTCCGACCTGATGATCCTGCTGGCGCGCACCACGCCGCTGGCCGAGGTGAAGAAGAAGTCCGAAGGCATGTCGATCTTCCTGGTCGATCTGCGCGACGCGATCGGCAACGGCCTGACTGTTCAGCCAATCGCCAACATGGTCAACCACGAAACCAACGAGTTGTTCTTCGACAACCTGGAAATCCCCGCCAGCAGCCTGATCGGTGAAGAAGGCAAGGGCTTTCGCTACATCCTCGACGGCCTCAATGCCGAGCGCACGCTGATCGCTGCCGAGTGCATCGGCGACGGTCGCTGGTTCGTCGAGAAGGCCAGCCAGTACGCTCGCGACCGCGTGGTGTTCGGCCGCCCGATCGGGCAGAACCAGGGCGTGCAGTTCCCCATCGCCGAGGCGCATATCGAAATCGAAGCCGCCGACCTGATGCGCTGGCGCGCTTGCGAGGAATATGACAGCGGCCGCAATGCCGGAGCCGCCGCCAACATGGCCAAGTACCTGGCCGCCAAAGCCAGCTGGGAAGCGGCCAACGCTTGCCTGCAGACCCACGGCGGTTTCGGTTTCGCCAACGAATACGACGTCGAGCGCAAGTTTCGTGAAACCCGCTTGTACCAAGTCGCGCCGATCTCCACCAACCTGATCCTCTCCTACGTAGCCGAGCACCTGCTGGAACTGCCGCGCTCGTTCTGATCGTGCAAATCCCTGGAACCCTGCGCGTTCCCGCCGGGACCGTGCAGGCTTATGGGTGTTGCACCAAAAACAACAATAGGAGAGCCCATGCCCGAGCCCATCCGCCCCCTTGACGGTATCACCGTCATCAGCCTCGAACACGCCATCGCCGCGCCCTTCTGCACGCGCCAGCTGGCCGACCTCGGCGCCCGTGTGATCAAGGTCGAACGCCCAGGCAGCGGCGATTTCGCCCGCGGCTACGACCAGCGGGTCAATGGCCTTGCCTCGCACTTCGTGTGGACCAACCGCTCGAAGGAAAGCCTCGCCCTGGACCTCAAGCAAGACATCGCCGGCGATATCCTCGAACAGTTGCTCGAGCAGGCCGACGTACTGGTGCAAAACCTCGCCCCCGGTGCGGCTGCGCGCCTGGGCCTGAGCTTCGAGGCCCTGCACGCTCGCTTCCCCAGGCTGATCGTCTGCGACATTTCCGGCTACGGTGCCGGCGGCCCCTACGAACAGAAAAAAGCCTACGACCTGCTGATCCAGAGCGAAGGCGGCTTCCTCTCGGTCACCGGTGGCCCCGGTGACGAGCAGATGGCCAAGGCCGGTAACTCCATCGCCGACATCGCCGCCGGCATGTACGCCTACACAGGCATCCTCTCGGCGGTGCTGCTGCGCGAGAAAACCGGCATCGGCAGCCAGGTGGAGATCTCCATGCTGGAAAGCCTGGTCGAGTGGATGAACTACCCGATGTACTACGCCTACGAAGGCGCGCCTCCACCGCCACGCGCCGGCGCCGCCCACGCCACCATCTATCCCTACGGGCCTTTCCCGATCGGCGACGACAGCACGGTGATGCTTGGCTTGCAGAACGAGCGTGAGTGGCAACTGTTCTGCCAGCAGGTGCTGCTCGATCCAGCCCTGGCCGAAGACGAGCGCTTCTCTGCCAACTTCAAGCGCGTGGCCAACCGCGATGCGCTGCGCGCGCTGATCGTCGAGGCATTCGCCACGCTCGACTTCGACACGGTTATCCAGCGCCTCGAAGGCGCCAACATCGCCAACGCCAAGGTCAACGACATGCAGGGCGTGTGGCAGCACCCGCAGTTGCAGGCGCGTGACCGCTGGCGGCAGATCGATACCGCCGCAGGCAGGGTGCCGAGCTTGTTGCCACCGGCCACAAGCAACGCCTATACGCCGCGCATGGACCCGGTGCCTGCCTTGGGCGAGCACAGCGAAACCATCCTGGCCAAATTGGGCCTGTCCAACGAACGAATCCAGCAGCTGCGCACTTCGGGGGTCATATGAAAGTACTGGTCGCGGTCAAACGCGTGGTCGATTACAACGTCAAGGTTCGCGTCAAGGCGGATAGCTCCGGCGTCGACCTGGCGAACGTCAAGATGTCCATGAACCCCTTCTGCGAAATCGCCGTGGAAGAAGCCGTGCGCCTCAAGGAGCAAGGCATCGCCAGCGAGATCGTGGTGGTGAGCGTCGGCCCTGGGGCCGCCCAGGAACAACTGCGCACCGCCCTGGCCCTGGGCGCCGACCGTGCGATCCTGGTCGAAGCGGCTGACGAGCTGAACTCCCTGGCCGTGGCCAAGGCGCTCAAGGCCGTGGTCGACAAAGAGCAGCCGCAGCTGGTGATCCTCGGCAAGCAGGCCATCGACAGTGACAACAACCAGACCGGCCAGATGCTGGCCGCGCTGAGCGGTTACGCCCAAGGCACCTTCGCCTCCAAGGTCAGCGTTGCCGGCGACAAGCTCACCGTCACCCGTGAAATCGATGGCGGCCTGCAGACCGTTTCGCTGAACCTGCCGGCCATCGTCACCACCGACCTGCGCCTGAACGAGCCACGCTATGCGTCGCTGCCGAACATCATGAAGGCCAAGAAGAAGCCACTGGAAACCGTCACGGCTGATGCCCTGGGCGTTTCCATGACCTCCACCAACACCACCCTCAAGGTCGAGGCCCCAGCCGCGCGCAGCGCCGGCATCAAGGTCAAGTCGGTGGCCGAACTGGTCGAGAAACTGAAAAACGAGGCGAAGGTAATCTGATGACTATCCTGGTTTTGGCAGAACACAACAACGCCACCCTGGCGGCCACCACCCTCAATACCCTGGCCGCTGCGCAGCAGATCGGTGGCGAAATCGTGGTGCTGGTCGCAGGCTTTGGCATCGCTGACGTGGCCCAGGCCGCAGCCGCGATCCCTGGAGTCGCCAAGGTATTGAGCGCCGACGACGCCGTCTACACGCACCAGTTGCCGGAGAACATCGCTCCGCTGCTAGCCAACCTTGGCCGCGACTTCAGCCATGTACTGGCTCCGGCCACCACCAACGGCAAGAACATCCTGCCGCGGGTTGCCGCACTGCTGGACGTCGACCAGATCTCCGAGATCATCGCGGTAGAGTCCGCCGACACCTTCAAGCGCCCGATCTACGCCGGTAACGCCATCGCCACCGTGCAGTCGAGCGCTGCGGTAAAAGTCATTACCGTGCGCAGCACCGGTTTCGACCCACTACCGGCCACAGGCGGCAGCGCCGTCATCGAGACGCTGGCAGGTGCAACCGACGCGGGCCTGTCATCCTTCGTCGAGCAAACCCTTGCAGCCTCCGACCGGCCAGAACTGACCGCAGCCAAGATCGTCGTCTCCGGCGGGCGTGGCATGGGCAACGGCGACAACTTCAGCCACCTGTACAGCCTGGCCGACAAGCTCGGCGCTGCGGTCGGTGCTTCACGCGCCGCAGTCGACGCAGGCTTCGTGCCCAACGACATGCAGGTCGGCCAGACCGGCAAGATCGTCGCCCCGCAGCTGTACATCGCCGTGGGTATTTCCGGCGCGATCCAGCACCTGGCAGGTATGAAGGACTCGAAAGTGATCGTTGCGATCAACAAGGACGAAGAGGCACCGATCTTCCAGGTGGCCGACTATGGACTGGTCGCCGATTTGTTCGAAGCCGTCCCCGAACTTTCCGCCCAGCTCTGAACGTGCAAGGAACCCAAGCATGACCACACAAGACCTCGGCGCCTGGATCGGCCGCAGCGAGCGCTGCGAGGAGCGTCTCTCGCACCTGCTGGTAAAACGCATCGCCGCCACGCTCAGCGAAGCCTGCCCGGCGCCCGGCGAGGCGCTACCCCTGCTTTGGCACTGGGCGTTCTTCCAGCCAAACGTCGAGGCGGCAGGCCTTGGCGCCGATGGCCATCCGGCTCGTGGCGGCTTCCTGCCGCCAGCTGAAAACCGCAATCGCATGTGGGCCGGCAGTCGCCTGCAGTTCATCACCCCATTACGTGTCGAAGCCGATGTGACCCGGGTCTCCACGGTGCTCAAGGCCGAGGAGAAGCACGGCCGCACTGGGTCGCTGCTGTTCGTCACGGTCAAGCACGAGTACCTGCAGGACGAACGCGTGGTATTGATCGAGGAACAGGACATCGTCTACCGCGAACCTACCCCGCCCAAGCTCGGCGGCACCGACTCCGCCCCAGCGGCCCAGTGGCAAGAACCCGTAAACCCGGATGCCACTCTGCTGTTTCGCTACAGCGCAGTCACCTTCAACGGCCACCGCATTCACTACGACTGGCCCTATGTCACCGAAACCGAGGGCTACCCTGGCCTGGTGGTGCACGGGCCGCTCATCGCGACCCTTAACTTGCGCGCCTTCCTGCGTGCCAATCCAGGCGCCCAGGTCGAGAGTTACAGCTTCCGAGGCTTGCGGCCGTTGATTTCACCCGCACCTTTCGAGGTTGGCGGACGCATGCTCGATGACGGCAAGGCCCAGGTTTGGGCGACGGCCGAGGCCGGCATGGCGCAATCGGGTGAGATCGAGTTCTCCCTGGAGCGACCACGATGAACAGTTCGATCGTCCGCTCGGCGCTGTTCGTGCCAGCGACCCGCCCGGAGCGCATTGCCAAGGCGCTGGCCAGTGGCGCGGACCGGGTCATCGTCGATTTGGAAGACGCGGTCGAGGAAGCCGCCAAGGAACAGGCGCGGCACAACCTGCGGCAGTTCCTTGGCGTGCAGCCGGATGCCAAGGTGCTGGTCCGCGTCAATGCGCCGGAACACTGGGCACACCATGAAGACCTGGCGCTGTGTCATCGCCACGCCGGCGTCATCGGCATTCTCCTGCCCAAGGCCGAAACCGCCGAGCAGGTAGCCCGCGCCAGCGCCACAGGCCGGGCCGTGTTGCCGATCATCGAGAGCGCCAGGGGCCTGGTCGCCCTGCCCCAGCTAGCCAGTGCCAAAGGTGTGGAGCGCTTGTCTTTCGGCAGCCTGGACCTGGGCCTGGACCTTGACTTGCGCAACGACAGCGAAGCCGCTGCCCAGGTTCTGGGGCATGCTCGGTACGCCGTACTGCTGCACAGCCGTGCCGCCGCCCTAGGCGCGCCGCTCGACGGCGTGTACCCGAACATCCAGGACACCGACGGTCTGTACCAGCACGTGCAGTTTGCCCGTGACATGGGTTTTGGCGGTGCCTTGTGCATCCATCCGAGCCAGGTCGATGTCATCCACCGGGCCATGCGGCCCTCCGAGACCGAGCTTGCCTGGGCGCGCCGAGTGCTCGATGGCGCAGCCAGCGGCGCTGGCGTGTTCAAACTGGACGGGCAGATGGTCGATGCCCCGGTGATCCTGCGCGCCCGCGCACTGGTGGCACGGGCCGAAAACAACTCCTGAGCGTTGTCCGCTCCTGTTGCCGGCATGCCACGTTCTGACGGGCTCGGCAAGGCGGTGACAGGGGCTCCTTTCCACTTGCCGAACGAGCACTGCCATGCCCCAAAGCGCATCTTCATGCCCGATGTTCCTGCTGCATGCAGCCAGCGAGTTGATGGCCGAAGTGGGGTATGGCGCGATGAGCATGCGCCAGTTGGCGGCGCGCGTTGGCATGCAACCCGGTAGTCTCTACCACCATATCGCCAGCAAGCAGGACCTGCTGCTGGATGTACTGTTGGATATTTATGCGCAACGCGTAGAGGCCTGGCGTTTGAGCACTTACTCCCGCGACCTGCAGGGCTTCTTGCAGTTTCTGCTAGCGCGCCAGCGCACCCACCCCGCCGAGCAGTTGCTCTTGCGCCATGAAACACGTCATGTCGATGCAGCGCGGCGCAGTTGGCTGCTGCAAGCACGGCAGCGGCTGTATGCACCTTTGTGTCATTACCTGGGTGCCAGCCGCCACGGCACCCAGGCCGCTGGCGTCGAGGATGCAATGGATCTCGGCGAAGCGATCCTCGGCCTGCTCGATTCCGCCGATGCCCTGCGCGGTCGTGAACACCCCATGGACGAAGCAGCCATCGAAGCCTGGATCATGCGCATGAGCCGCCGGCTGGCCGGTGGGGCTGGCGCGCCGGCATTAATTCATCGCTGACACGCTTCAGGAATGAAAACGCACGAAACTCTCGAGGCCAGCTCGCTCGCGCGCCAAGCCATTCTCGACTTTGTCGGGGTCGGCATAACCCAGGCTCATGCCGCATACCAATAGCTCATCGGCGGGTAGCTCAAGGTGTTCGGCGACGATCCGGTGATAGCGATTGAAGGCCGCTTGCGGGCAGGTGTCGAGTCCAAATGCCTTGGCCACCAGCATCACATTCTGCAAGAACATCCCGAAATCGAGCCATGAGCCTCGCTCCATGCAACTGTCGAGGGTGAACATCAGCCCCACCGGCGCGTCGAAGAACTGGAAGTTGCGCGCATGTTGCGCCTGCATCGCAGCCGTGTCCTGGCGCGTGATGCCGAGCAGCGAGTACAGCCCCCAGCCCAGCGCCCGTCGGCGGTCGATGTAGGGTGGTTTCCATTGCGTCGGATAGTAGGCGTGCACCTCGCTATGGCGAGCATTTTCCTCGGCATCATCGAGGGTTGCGAGGATCTTGCGGGTCAGTGCCTGCTTGCTCGAGCCGGTCAGCACGTGCACCTTCCATGGCTGGATATTGCTGCCCGAAGGCGCCCAGGCCGCGGCAGCGAGGATTTGTTCGAGCACCGAACGCTCGACTGGGTCTGGCCGGAACGCCCTGATCGAGCAGCGGCTGTGTACGGCGTCCAGCACCGACAACGTATATTCAGACATGTGACCTCCTGGGCCGCTGCCCTGAGAGCGGCGCCGTCCTGGTGGGAGCGGGCTTGCCCGCGAAGCAGGCCCACGCGATCATTGAACCGGTCATGCCGGGCGACCCCGCAGCGACCGCATGACCAGCACTACCAGCACGACATTGACCAGCGCCAGCCCCACCAGGGTAACCAATACCCCCATGGCGCCGAAGTGCTGGAACAGATAGCCCCCTACCAGCGGCGTCAATGCCTGGCCAATCAACGAAGGCCGCGACATCCTGCCCATCAGCGCCACGTACTGTGCCGGCGGCATCAGCGCCAGGGGCAGCAGGCCGCGCACGATCGCCCGCAGGCCATTGCCACAGCCGAACAGCAACAGGCCCAGCGCCGTCGCTGCCGGTGCTGCGGTCACCAGCGTCAGGCCTATCGCTACCAACACCGTCGACACCAACGCGGTCCAGATCGGGTGGCGCTTGCCCGCCAGTATCTGCAGTACCCGCGACGCCACCTGGCTCGGCCCGAGCAAGGCACACAAGCCGATGGCGCTGGCCAGGGAATGCCCCAGCCCCTGCAATACCGCCACCAGTTGCACCGACACGGCGGTCATGATGATCGCGCCCAGCGCGAAGATCCAGATCAGCAACAGGTAAAGTCGCCGGTCCACCGCGCCGCTATCGCTGGCCTCCGAGCGCTGCGCCTTGGCCACTCGCGGGCCGGCCGGAAGCACCCACAGGTACAGCGGCGCAACCACTACGATCAGCAGCGCGGCATAGGCCGTGCACGCCGTGCGCCAGCCCAGTTGTTCGATGGCCAGGGCCACTACCGGCCAGGTGATGGTGGTGGCGAAACCGGAGATCAACGTGATACCGGTGATCGCCCGGCCCGCACGCTCGCCATACAACGCCCCGAGGGTGGCGAACAGTGCTTCGTAGAGCCCCAGCGCCATGCCTGCGCCAATGATCACCCATGCCAGCAGGAACACCTGCAGGCTGTGACAGTTGGCGACTACCAGCAACCCGACGCCGACTACCGCACCACTGGCGGCGAGCTGCCAACGCCCACCGTAGCGGGCGATCATCCGGCTCGACAGCGGTGCCAGCAGCGCCGACACCATGAGCCCGAGCGACAGTGCCCCGTACACCCAGTGGCTGTCCCAGCCGGTCTCGCGCATGATCGGTGCGGCCATCACGGCCAGCAAGAAGAAAGAACCACCCCAGACCAGAATCTGCAAAAGGCCGAGCCAGAAGATACCGACCGGCCCAGGAAGACGTACACCAGCGTTCACAAAACGACCTTTACCAACAAGAAGAGGTACGGCAGGGCTCGACCGGCCTCACGCGCATGTGGGCAGTCTAGTGAGAGCTGCCGCCAGGTGCTATAGAATCCGGGCATTTCAGCTATGCCCGGTGCCTGGCGCGGAGCAATGCCGCAGCGATAACCTCGGTTTTTATTGATCCTGATTAAGGAATCGTTCAGTTACCGGGCCTTACAATGACGGCTCCGCACCCAGATAACGAGGGCATGGCATGACCATCATCGTCACGGGCGCCGCGGGGTTCATTGGTAGCAACCTTGTACAGGCGCTCAACCAACGCTTCGAAACCGACATCATCGCCGTCGACGACCTGACCGATGGTGACAAATTCCGCAACCTCGCCGACAGCGAGATCGCCGACTACCTGGACAAGAACGACTTCCTTGAACGCTTCGCCCGCGGCCAGTTTGGCAAAGTCCGGGCAGTGCTGCACCAGGGCGCCTGTTCGAGCACCGTCGAAGGCGACGGGCGCTTCATGATGGACAACAACTACCGCTTCAGCCGCGACCTGCTGGAGGCCGCCCAGGCACAGCAGATTCCCATGCTGTATGCCTCGTCGGCAGCGGTGTACGGGGCGGGAGAGGTGTTTCGCGAGCAACGTGAATGCGAGCGGCCGCTCAACGTCTACGGCTACTCCAAGTTCCTGTTCGACCAGCACGTGCGCCGCCAGTTACCGGCAGCCCGTAGCCAGATCGTCGGGCTGCGCTATTTCAATGTCTATGGCCCCCATGAGCAGCACAAGGGCGCCATGGCCTCGGTGGCCCTGCATTGCTTCAACCAGTACCAGGCCCATGGCAAGGTCAGCTTGTTCGGCCAGTACGGCGACTATCCAAGCGGTGGCCACCTGCGCGACTTCGTGTCGGTGGAAGATGTGGTCAAGGTCAACCTGTTCTTCCTCGATCACCCGCAGCTGAGCGGCATTTTCAACGTTGGCAGCGGGCGTGCCCAGCCGTTCAACGACGTGGCCCTGGCGGTCATCAACCGGCTGCGCGAGCAGCACGATCAACCCCCTTTGACGCTGCAGGCCGCGTTGCTGGAAGGCATCCTGGAATACAGCGAGTTCCCCGATCACTTGCGTGGCAAGTACCAGTGCTACACCTGTGCCGACCTGGAGCGCTTGCGCGCGGCGGGATTCAAGGCGCCAACATTGACCGTCGAGCAAGGCGTAGCCCGCTACTGTGACTGGTTGAAGAGTATCCAAAGCCCGCCGCCTGCTCCTTTCAAGCAAGCGGCGGCAGCTTGAGGATCAAACGACACTTCGATGAGTCATGGACATCTATGACGTTCCGGCGGGAACCGCCAACCCGTCGGGCTAGCCATCACTCCTCACCATTATCGTCATCACTCGTGGAGTCCTCGCTTCCGTCAGTACCCGACCCACCATCACTGGCATAAACTCCAGTGCCATGGGAGTCACCAACAGAGGAATGAATACTGCTGGCATGGCTGACACCAGCGAACGACAACACTGCAAAGAAGATTACCGCGAGCTTTTTGGAAATAGACATCGTGTAAAGCCTCCTGAATGGGTCCCGTCAAGCACGGCCGTGATGACCGAAGGCCCATTGAGCCCAACTACCCTCCCCCTCACAACTGGCAGAATTACCAGGTACCTGACGCGGGCTCACCGCAGCGCGACTGGCAATTCAATCCCCAGATCATCCCAATAAGGCGGCGTTCCGATCGCCTCGAGCAAGAACGCGCTCACCGCCTGCACCTTGCGCGAGCGCAGCCGATTCTCCGGAGAAAGCAGATGAATGGGGCTGGGATCGGCGTCCACTGCGCCCTGCCAGTCCGGCAGCAGATCGATCATCGCGCCACTGGTGAAGTCATCCTTGGCATACAGCCATGTCGGAAACAACACGATCCCCCGCCCCGAACGCGCCGCCGCCGCCAGTACTTGCGCGTTATTGCTGCGCAATGGCCCCTTGACCTCTACCACCTGCGGCCTGGCCTCGCCTGGTTGGCTAAAATGCCAACGCTGTGCGCCTGCACGGCCCTTGTACACCAGGCATGCATGCTCGGTCAGTTGCTCCGGCGACGCAGGCCTGCCATAGCGCTCCACATAGGCCGCACTGGCCGCCAGCACATAGCGCTGCTCTGCGACCTTGCGCCCGATCAGGCCAGAGTCCTCCATATGCCCGACACGCAGGGTGATGTCCGCACCCTCCTGGACGGGGTCGATGAACGCATCGGTGAGAGTGAGTTCGACAGTGATGTCCGGGTAGACGTCATGCAGGCGGTCGAGCAATCCGGCGATCTGCAGGCTACCCAGGGCCTGGGGTGCGTTGATCCGCACCAGCCCATGGATATGCTCCGCCTGCCCCAGCAACGATTCATCTGCCGCATCGAGCAACTCGATCACTTCACGCACCTGACTGTAATAGCGCTCGCCTGCCTCGGTCAGCTTTACACCCCGCGTGTTGCGGTAAAGCAGCTGCTGGCCAAGCTCCTGCTCCAGCGCCGCGATGAAGCGCGACACCGAAGACGCAGGGACCTGGAAATGTCGGGCAGTGGCAATGAAGCTGCCCGTGAGCGCCACCATGGCGAAATAGCGATGGGCTTTCAGATGCATGAAATTACGAATACCTATGCGTTATGAGTTGCGATTTAAGCAATGATGTTTTGCTATTACGCTGGATTGTAGCAATTAACGCATCTCCCTAACCTGCGCGCATCGTTTTCTAGAGGTTGTTCGATGCAACAGTTATGGATTCTCCCCCTGGTCGTACTGGCCGGCATGGGCCTATCGGTCGAAGCGGGTCTACTCGGGCCATTGGGCGAGCAGATCGGCCACGGCTGGGCCACGCTCGGCATCTTCGGCCTGGGCACGCTCCTGCTCACCTTCGGCCTGGTGTTCGCTCGCCCCAAGCTCGGCCAATTGTTCGGCAAGCCGCGCTGGATGCTCGCCGGCGGCGTGCTCGGCCCGATCTACGTAGGCGCGCTCACCCTGGCCACGCCGCACATCGGCGTCGGCCTGACCATGGTCGGGATTCTCTTTGGCCAGGTCGCGGCCAGCCTGGTCATCGATCATTTCGGTTGGTTGGGTGCCGGAAAGCGCCAGGTCGACCACTACCGCGTTGGCGCCCTGCTGGCGATTCTCGGCGCCCTCTGGTTCATCAACGTCTGATTGGAGTCACACGATGCTCGTCACCATGCTTCTGCTCGTCGTCTTCAGCGGCGCCGTGCTCTGCGCACAATCTGCAATCAATGGCCGCCTCGGCGCCGAGGTGGGCGTGCTGGAAAGCGCCTGGCTCACCTTTGCCCTCGGTACCTTGGTCAGCTTCCTGTATGCCTTCCTGTTCGAACCCCAGCACGCCATGAACCTGTTCAACGTGCCCCGCTGGCAGGTCAGCGGAGCCTTCTTCGGGGTGGTGTACATGCTGGTGATCGTCTTCGCCATGCCCCGGGTAGGCACGGCCGCAGCCACTGTGGCGGTGATCAGCGGACAGTTGCTGATGAGTCTGCTGGTCGATCACTTCGGGTGGTTCGGCAATAACGTGATTCACCTTGGCGGCTCACGGATGATCGCCGTTGGCTTGCTGGCGGTCGCCTTGGTGCTGATCTACAAGAGCAATACCGTACAAGCCGAAGCCGGTCGTGCACCGGCAACTGTCCAGTGACCGCTGGTCGGCAATGCCAGGATCGCACTGACCCCTGACGGGCTGCCAGGGCTCTCACATGATGAGGGGTGGTCAAGGGCTTGCCTCTCACTCCTGTATTGGCCTGCCCTCGCGGCAGGCCTTTTTTTCTTTAGGTGAGGGCTTGTCCCTCGAATGGAACGACGCGGTGCATGGCACCGGCTTCGCCGGTGTTCGCGGGTAAACCCGCTCCTACAGGAACTGAACAGCTGTCATGGCCTGCGCCGTACCTGTGGGAGCGGGCTTGCCCGCGAACACCGGCGAAGCCGGTGCCATGCACCGCCCTGCCCCGACCATCGCCAGGATGACCGGGGCAGCGCGTTACAGCGTGGCAGGATCTTTCTCGCCCGCCGACGGATTACCAGCAGGCTGGCCGGTCTTTTCTCCGGACAATCGCCAGCTCACGGCAGTGATGCCGTAGCGCTCGGCCATGGGCCGACTGACCTTGCGAATCTTCTCCCGGCCGAACTTGGGAATGATCCCGATACCCGCATCGCAACTTGCCCAATGCCAGGCTTCGGCATTGTCCATCCGCTCCAGACGAATGATGAAACTGCGCAGCTTGCCGTGCAGTTGGTAGTCGATGATATACAGCTGGGGACTAGGCATCCCTGGGCCCTCCTCTTCTCCATGGATGACTTCCTGATGGAGTGCCGCTTGCGCCAGAAGATTCAATAAATCGTCGAACAATTCGCGCGAGCGGTAAGCGGGGCCATCTTCCCTGTCAAAGCGGTGCGCCTGGGTTGGCATCTGGCACTGCGCCTGGGACCAAGATCATCTTGCGGCAGCGGTCCTGGCGGTCATCGAAGATCTCGTAGCCACGGGCGGCATCCTCCAACGCCATGCGGTGGAATGAGGCGCCCCGGAACGCGGCCTGCGCCTAGAGCCGGGGCCAATGCCCGCCAAGTGCTGGCGGGCATTGGCGAGCGGGGTGACTCACTCTTGGTTCTTGGTTCGGCCGCCGCCATGGCTGTTCTGGCCACCCTTGCGGCCTGCCTCCGATGCGCGCGCACGGTCGTTGGCAAAGTTGCCTCCCGAGGCCTGGCCGCCTTTGTGGCCTGCGCGGGACGCTTTTTCGCGGTCGTTGGCGAAATTGCCCGGGTTGGTTTCCTTGGTGCCGCCACGTTGGCCGGTCTGGGCTTGATCACGAGCCATGTCGTATCTCCTTGCGATGGATTGGGTTGCGCAGGCGACCGGACCCTGTCAGGTCGTTGCACCTGCCTAAGCTCCGAACCGAGGCGAGCGCCGAATGCTCCATTGCCCGTGACTGCTCCTGACGGGTGGCGCCAAAGGTTGGGGCAACGGAAACCCCGGCAACATCGAGCACGGCGCAGTTGTTCCAGGCCATGGCCTTGAGCGCTCGTAGTCGTGTAACGTGCAAGCCTATAATCGTTTTCACAATGCCCAACGCTAGTCGCGGGGCCGAGTACAGGTCTGCAGAAGGCAAAGAGATGAAGTCGTCCCCCTCGCAACCCGCATCCGGGCCCGAAAATACCAACCTGAGCACCAGCCATCTGGATTTCCCGGTGGTCGGCATCGGCGCATCCGCTGGGGGCCTGGACGCCATTGGTACGTTCTTCAGGCAAATGCCCAGCGATTGCGGCATGGCTTTCGTGGTGGTACTGCACCTGTCTCCCGACCATCAGAGCGTGGCTGACCGGATCATCCAGGAAGCCACGTCGATGCCGGTGCGCCAGGTCAGTGATCCGGTGCCGATCGAGCGCAACCACGTTTACGTCATTTCGCCCGCCAACCGGCTGTCCACCAACGACGGCTACCTGCGAGTCGCCCCGGCCAACCGGCGCCGCGGCGACCATGTCGCCATCGACCTGTTCTTCCGCGACCTGGCCGACGTGCACAAGAGCCACGCCTTCTGCGTGGTGTTGTCGGGCACTGGCGCCGATGGCGCGGTGGGCCTGTCGCGCATCAAGGAACAGGGCGGCGTGACCCTGGTGCAGAGCCCTGACGACGCTGAATACGATGGCATGCCACGCGCAGCCATCGAGACCGGCATGGTCGATATGGTGCTGCCAGTGGCCGAGATACCACAGAAATTGCTCGACCTCTGGCGTACAGCGCGCCAGGTGCGCTTGCCAGACATCGGCGACGACAACCTGCCGCCCTCGTTGGGCAATCCGGTGGGTCACACCCACCAGTCGGAAACGCTGCTCGAAGAGATTCTCGAGCGCCTGCATGCCAACACCGGCCACGACTTCCAGCACTACAAACGCGCTACCGTGTTGCGGCGCATGGAACGTCGCCTGCATATCACCGGCCAGACCGACCTGGCAGCGTATCTGCGCTACCTGGAACAGCACCCGGAAGAATCCGCTGCGTTGCTGGCCGACATGCTGATCGGTGTGACCAACTTCTTCCGTGACCGCGAAGCGTTCGAGTCGTTGGAGCGCCATGTATTGCCGCAGCTGGTCAGCGAGCCTGAGGAAGCCGACGGCCTGGCTGAGGTGCGGGTCTGGTCGGCCGGGTGCTCCACCGGCGAGGAGGCCTACAGCCTGGCCATGCTGGTCTGCGAGCAATTGGCATTGGACCAGCGCGAGGCCAAGGTGCAGGTGTTCGCCAGCGACCTCGATGCACGCGCAATCGAGATTGCCCGCATCGGGACTTATCCCGAGGCCATTCTCACCGACGTCCCCCCGGCGCGGCTGCGTCAGTTCTTCGTCAACGAAGACCAGCATTACCGGGTGCGCAAGGAAATTCGCGAAAAGGTCCTGTTCGCCCGCCATAACCTGCTGTCCGACCCGCCGTTCTCGCAGATCGGGCTGATCGTCTGTCGCAACCTGCTGATCTACCTCGACCGCGAGGTGCAGCGCGAAATCTTGCAGATGTTCCACTTCGCCCTGCGGCCCGGTGGCTACCTGTTCCTCGGCTCGTCGGAGTCGGCCGATGCCGTGGACGATCTGTTCGTCGCGGTCGACAAGCGCAACCGCATCTACCGTGCGCGCGACGTCAGGCCGATCGCCCGCCGCTCCGGCCGGCAACGGCCCGATGCCGAGCTTACCCAGCAGCCGCTGACCAAACATGCCGTGGCCAAGCAGGGGCGCAAACACGCCTATGCCGAGATTCACCACCGCGCGCTGGCACTGCGCACGCCGCCGAGCCTGATCGTCGACCTCGATGGCAGTATCCTGCACATGAGCGAGGGCGTCGGCCGCTTCCTGCAAGTGACAGGGGGCGAACCCAGCCGCAACCTCATCAACCTGGTCCTGCCGCCCCTGCGCCTGGCCCTGCGCAGCACGCTGTTCCAGGCCCGCCAGGGCAGCCAATCCATCACCTCGCGGGCCATCGAGATCGGCGAGGGGCAGCTCAGGCGTCAGATCGAGATCACCGTGCAACCGCACAAGGACGAGCCGACCGGCGCCGACTGCTTGCTGGTGGTGTTCGAGGAACGCCAGGCCGATGCCCCTTTGCCCGAACCTGCCGGCATCCGCCAGACCGACAGCATGGTGTTGAACAACCTCGAGCGCGAATTGCAGCGTACCCGCCAACAGCTGCGGGAAACCATCGAACAATCGGAAATCTCCAGCGAGGAACTGACCGCCTCGAACCAGGAGATGCAGGTCATCAACGAAGAACTGCGCTCGGCCAGTGAAGAGCTGGAAACCAGCAAGGAAGAGCTGCAGTCAATCAATGAAGAACTGCTGACGGTCAACTACGAGCTCAAGACCAAGGTCGAGGAAACCGACAAGGTCAACGACTACCTGAGCAACCTGATCGCCTCGACCGACATCGCCACGGTGTTCGTCGACCGCAACCTGCATATCCGCTGGTTCACCCCGCGCGCCACCGATCTGTTCAACATGCTGCCGGTGGATACCGGCCGGTCGCTGCTGGACATCACCCATCGTCTGGCCTACCCGGAGCTTGCCGACGACGCCCGTGCGGTGATCCAGGGCCAGGCGATCGTCGAACGCGAGGTGAGCAGCAGCAGTCAACGCTGGTACCTGGCGCGCCTGCTGCCTTACCGATCCAGCGAGAAGAACATCGACGGCACGGTGCTGACCTTCATCGACATCAGCAAGAGCCGGGCAGCCGAAGAACGCGTGCGCCTGGGCGAGGAGCGCATGCGTTTGGTGGCCGAGAGCACCCATGACTTCGCGATCATTCTGCTCGACGAGGAGGGTCTGGTGACCGACTGGAACACCGGTGCCACGCTGATTTTCGGCTACACCAAGGAGGAGGTGCTAGGCACCAGCTATGCCCTGATTTTCACCGACGAAGATCGCAACAATGGCGTGCCCGAGCAGGAATTGCGCAGCGCCCGCCGGCATGGCCGCGGCCAGGACGAGCGCTGGCACAAACGCAAGGACGGCAGCCGCTTCTATTGCAGTGGCGAGGTGTCACTGCTCAAGGGCAGTAGCCTGCGCGGCTACGTGAAGATCGCCCGTGACCTGACAGGGCACAAGCGCCTGCACGACGAGCAGAGCAAGCAGTTGGCGGAATCGCAAAGCTCCAGCCACATGAAGGATGAATTCTTTGCCGTCATGTCCCACGAGCTCAAGCACCCGCTGAATCTCATCCAGCTCAACGCCGAGATCCTGCGCCGCCTGCCATCGGTAAAAACGGTCGGCGCCGCCAGCAAGGCTGTGAGCACCATCTGCGAAGCCGTATCGAGCCAGGCGCGGATCATCGACGACCTGCTCGACGTTGCGCGTATCCGCACTGGCAAGCTCAAGCTCAAGACCGAACCGGTGGACTTCACCGAGATCCTGCGTGGCATCCATGGGGTGGTGCTCAGCGAACAGCATCCCTGCCCGGTGCTCCTGGACATTGCCGATGATGCCGGCGCCTTGTTGATCGTCGGTGACAGTACCCGCCTTGAACAAGTCATCTGGAACCTGCTCAACAACGCCCTGAAGTTCAGCCCTGCCGGCAGCATGATTCGCCTGCAACTGGTCAGCGAAGGTGTGGACGCCGTATTGCGCGTCGTCGACAAGGGCATCGGCCTGAACCCTGAAAGCCTCGAGCATATCTTCGATCTGTTCAGTCAGGCCGCGCCGCAACTGGCCAGTCACAGCCGCGAAGGGCTGGGCATCGGCCTGTCGCTGGTGCGTCAGTTGGTAGAAGCCCACGGCGGCACGGTGCTGGCCAGTTCCGCAGGCCCTGGCCAGGGCTGCACCTTCACCGTGCGCCTGCCGTTGTGCGCTCCAGAGCAGCAAAGGCGCGGTGAGCACGTGCAGCCGGAGATCGAGGGGCGCCTCGCCGGTATCCGGGTCCTGCTGGTCGACGACTCGGTCGAAGTCCTGGAAATCATGCAGCAGTTGCTGGAGATGGAAAGCGCCGAGGTCGAGGCCTACAGCGATCCGCGCAAGGCACTCGAGGCCGCGGCGGGCGGCGAGTACGACGTCATCCTGTCGGATATCGGCATGCCGATGATGGACGGTCATGCACTGATCAAGGCCCTGCGCGGGCACCACCACCTGCGCCATACCCCCGCCATCGCCCTTACCGGCTATGGTGCCAGCGCCGACCAGCACCGCTCGCGCGAGTCCGGGTTCGACAGGCACCTGAATAAGCCGGTGGGCTACGACGAACTGGTCGAGACAATCGAGTCGCTGAGCGGCTCCGTACCGTATTGAGCGCCTGTCAGGCGTGCACGCTCCACTGGCAGGCTTCTGCTTCGATGGGCTGATCCTCGATCGCATGGATCATGCCACTCTCCAGGGCCTCCTGCGGAGCGAGAATGCGCGGATAGGCCATCAGGTAGCGCGGCACATCCAGCACTTCGCGACTGCCTTCGGTGCGTTCAGCGACGATTTGCGCATAGAGGCGCAAATCGTAATCCAGGCTCATGGCGTACTCAGCCATGCGCGAGTGATCCACCGAACCGTGCAAGGTCCAGTGAAAAGGATGGAACAGGAACTTGCTGTGAGTGCACGCCGTGCGACGCTCGCCTGCGAGGAACAGGATGTTGCCCATGGACTCGACCGTACCGAGGTTATGGGTGTGCACCGGCACCGGTAGGGTGCGCAAGAAGTTGTACAGGGTGAACCCGTAGCTGCACTCCCCGCCCATGGTCGCAATATCCAGTTGCAGGACGTCTGCGCCCTGCTGCAGAGCCTTGGCGCAGGTGCTGATAAGGTTGCCGCAGGTCGACGAATTGATCGGCCCGGTGAAATGAATGATGTGTCTGGCCATGCTACCTCCAGGCAGGTGGTGGGTTTGCAGGGTAGGCGCAGACGCTCAATCGGCGTCCTTTGCCGGGTGGGTTGGCTCCCCGCCGGAGCCCTGGCGCGGATGTTCGTGATTCTCGCCCATGCGTTGGTATTGCTTGCGCAGGGCATGCAACTGGGCGGGGTCCATGTCTTCCAGATCGAGCAATGCCTTGTGCGCGCGCTTGGTGGTGCGCAGCAGTTCGTCGATCTTGATGTGCAGTACATCGTTGTCGCGGTTCTGGGTGTTCTGGATGAGAAAGACCATGAGGAAGGTGATGATGGTGGTCGACGTATTGATCACCAGCTGCCAGGTATCGTTGTAGTCGAACAACACGCCGCTGAGCGCCCAGACCACGATCAGGGCCAGGGCGACCCCGAAGGTCAGCGGCCGTCCGGCCCAGTTGGCCAGCCATTGGGCGAAACGCTCGAATTTCATGGTGTCGGTCCTCCTTCGCGAGATCGCGATGATCGCTATTGGGTGGAATCGCCGGCGTCGGCAAAGTTCAACTTCACGCGCCTTCCCAGGCCTTCCGTCAATCATCCTGAACCCTTGCCCGGCTCGGCCTGTCGCAATTCAAGGGCCGCCGGCAAAGATTGCGCGGCCAGCTGCAGACATGCAGGTTTCGCACAGGTCGAGGAGGACGGTAGGTGAGCGATATCCGCATCGGCATATCTGGATGGCGCTATGGCCCATGGCGCAAGGATTTCTACCCCCAGGGCCTACGCCAGGACGATGAACTGGCGTTTGCCTCGCGGGCGGTCAACAGCATCGAGATCAACGGCTCGTTCTACGCGCTGCAAACACCTGAACGCTACCTGCAGTGGCGCGAGCAGACCCCAGAGGGCTTCGTGTTTTCGGTCAAGGGGCCGCGCTACATCACGCATGTGCGGCGCCTGAAGGACATCGAAGAGCCGCTGGCCAATTTCTTCGCCTCTGGGCCGCTGCTGCTTGGCGACAAGCTCGGCCCGTTGCTCTGGCAGTTTCCGCCCAACATGCGCTACGACGAGACGCGCTTCGCGCACTTTCTGCAATTGCTGCCCAGCGATCGCAAGGCTGCCCGCGCCTGCGCCGAGGGCTGTGCCGAGCGCCTGCAAGGCAATGGCGGCACGGTTATCAAGGGCAATGCACGGCTGCGCCACGCGGTGGAAGTCCGCCATGAAAGTTTTCTCTGCGAAGGGTTCATCAAGCTGCTGCGCAAGCACAAGGTAGCCTTGGTGGTCGCCGACAGCGCCGGCAAGTGGCCCTACGTCGAGGATGTCACGGCAGACTTCGTCTACATGCGCCTGCATGGCGACGTCGAGCTCTACAGCAGCGGCTATACCGCGCGGGCGCTGCGGCGCTGGAAACAGCGGATACAGCGCTGGAGCCAAGGCAGCCAGGCCGAGGACGCGCAGTTGGTCGTTCCAGGTGCTCCGCCCAGGCGCGCTTCGCGGGACGTGTACTGCTACTTCGACAACGACCAGAAGGTCCATGCGCCCTACGACGCGCGTCGGCTGCTGGAAAAACTCGACCTCGACCACGACCTGCTCACCGAGCCAGGCGCCCTGCCGGAGGTTGCCCTGTGAATCCGACACTGTCTGCCCCCCGCTGCATCATCGACAAGGTGACCTCGGTAAACCGCCTCACCGTACTTACGATCAACGTGCACAAGGGGTTCACCTTCTTCAATCGCCGGTTCATCCTCCCCGAACTGCGCGAAGCGGTACGTGCGACCGGCGCAGACCTCGTGTTCCTGCAGGAGGTGCATGGCAGCCACCAGGAACATGCCGTGCGCCACCCGGCCTGGCCCCAGACGCCACAGTACGAATTCCTCGCCGACAGCATGTGGCCGCAGTTCGCCTATGGCCGCAATGCGGTCTATCCGCATGGCGACCACGGCAATGCGCTGCTGTCGAAATTCCCCATCATCGAGCACCACAACCTGGACGTTTCGGTCGCCGGCAACGAACAGCGCGGCCTCCTTCATTGCCGCCTGGAAGTGCCCGGCCATGAGCAAGTGCATGCCATTTGCGTGCACCTGGGCCTGCGCGAGGCGCATCGCCAAAGCCAGGTGCGGCTGTTGCTGGACCTGCTCGACAAGTTGCCAGCCAAGGCCCCGGTGATCATCGCTGGCGACTTCAATGACTGGCGCCTGAAGGCCGATGCAGTGTTGTCCGAACATCTGGTGGAAGCGTTCGGCGACCGTTTCGGTAGCCCGGCGCGTAGCTTTCCGGCCCGCCTGCCACTGCTGCGCCTGGACCGCATCTACCTGCGCAACGCCCTGCCATGCCAGGCGCAGGTGCTGTCGAAGTATCCGTGGTCGCACCTTTCCGACCACGCCCCCTTGGCCGCGGAGATCAACCTATGAACAGGCCGTGGGTGGATGGCAACAGCGTCGAGCTGTTGATCAATGGCGAGGCCTATTACCCGAGGGTATTCGAGGCCATGGCCCAAGCGCAGGAGGAGATCCTGCTGGAGACCTTCATCATCTTCGATGACAAGGTCGGCCAACAGCTGCAACAGGTGCTGATCGACGCCGCACGCCGAGGTGTGCGTGTGGAAGTTGCAGTAGACGGCTACGGCACGGCAGACCTGCCCGACGCCTTCATTTCGGCCATGACCGAAGCCGGGTCAGCTTTCATGCCTTCGACCCGCAACCCCGTTTGGCCGGCATGCGCACCAACCTGTTCCGCAGGTTGCACCGCAAGATCGTGGTAATTGACGGTACCCGGGCCTTCATCGGAGGCATCAACTACAGCGCCGACCACCTGGGCGACTACGGCCCCATGGCCAAGCAGGACTACGCCGTCGAGGTGACCGGTCCGGTGGTGGCGCAGATCCACGCGGCCAGCCGGCGCCTGATGTCGCCCGTGCTGCAGCCACCCAGTGAGGTGCGCCCGGTTACCGAGCCGACCGGGACTATCACTGCGGTCATGGTTGAGCGCGACAACGGCCAGCGCAGCACGGCCATCGAGGCGCGCTACCTGGAAGCGTTGCGCGGAGCGCGCCAACGCATCGTCGTCGCCAACGCCTACTTCTTCCCCGGCTACCGCTTGTTGCGCGAGCTGCGCAATGCTGCCCGGCGTGGCGTGGAAGTCACGCTGATCTTGCAAGGCCAGCCAGACATGCGCTGGGTCCGTGCGTTGTCGCGGCTGCTGTACAACTACCTGCTGCGCGATGGTGTGCGCATCCACGAGTACTGCCAACGCCCCCTGCACGGCAAAGTAGCGCTGGTGGACGAAGAATGGTCGACGGTGGGCTCGAGCAACCTCGACCCGCTGAGCCTGTCGTTCAACCTCGAGGCCAACCTGTTCATCCGCGACCGGGCCTTCAACCAAGCGCTCTACCAGCACCTGGATGGCCTGGCGAACCAGCAGTGCAAGCCGGTCACCCTGGAGCGCATGATCCGCGGCTACTGGTGGCGGGCGCCGCTGATCTTCGCCTGCTTCCACGTGATCCGGCATTTTCCGCGCATTGCCGGCTGGTTCCCGGCGCACCGCCAGCGGCTGCGCTCCATACAACCGGAAAGCGAAGCCCATGGCGACCTGCACGAGGGGAACACCTGATGACGCAAACGCGCTGGAAAACCTGGGGCAAGCGCCTGTTCACGGTGTTGTTCCTGATCCTCATCCCCGCGCTGCTGTACATGCTGGCGCGCAACCTGGACTGGAACGAAGTGCGCCATTCGTTGCTCGCCTACAAGCCCAGCACCTTGGCCATCGGGCTGTTACTGGCGCTGTGCAGCTATGCGACGTTCGCCAGCTACGATCTGTTGGCCCGCGCCTACACCGGCCACAAACTGCCGGCCCGGCAGGTGCTGCCAGTGGCGTTCGTGTGCTATGCGTTCAATCTCAACTTCACCACCTGGGTCGGCGGCGTGGCACTGCGCTACCGCCTGTATGGTCGGCTGGGCCTGGACACGCCGACCATCACCCGCATCCTCACCCTGGGCTTGCTGACCAACTGGATGGGCTACATGTTGCTGGCCGGGACGGTATTCGCCCTGCGCCTGGTCGAGCTGCCGGCGAACTGGGCGGTTGGCGCCACCGGCCTGCAACTGATCGGCGTGCTGCTGATTGCCGTCGCGCTCGGCTACTTGCTGGCCTGCGGTATCGCCAAGAAGCGTACATGGCGCTGGCGTGACCACGAAGTGACCTTACCGACGTTGCGCCTGGCGCTGTGCCAGGTGGCCTTGGGTGCCAGCAACTGGGCGCTTATGGCAGCGCTGATCTGGTGGCTGTTGCCTGGCGAGGCGTTCTATCCGTCAATCCTCGGCATCCTGCTGATCAGTTGCGTGGCAGGCGTCGTCGCGCACATCCCGGCGGGCTTGGGGGTGCTTGAAACGGTGTTCCTCGGTCTGCTGCATGACCAGATGAACCAAGGCACCCTGGTGGCCGCCCTGCTCGGCTACCGCACGCTCTATTACCTGATTCCCCTGGTGTTGGCGGTGATCACCTACCTGGTGCTGGAAAAGCGCGCCAGGACCATGCGCCAACGCGTCAAAACCACCTGAAGGAGCACACGACCATGCCACGTGGCGACAAGGACAAGTATACCGACAAACAAAAGCGCAAGGCCGAGCACATCGAGGACAGCTACGAGGCCAAGGGTGTGTCCAAGGACGAGGCCGAAGCCCGGGCCTGGGCTACCGTCAACAAGCAGTCCGGTGGTGGCGAGCGCAAGGGAGGCTCGGGGCAGAAGAAGAGCGAACCGGCCAAGGCCAAGTCCCGCGAGTCTTCTGCCAAGCGTGCGGCAGCCACCAAGCGCGGCGTGCCCCGGCCAGGTGAGCAGTTGGCCGACCTGACCAAGACGCAGTTGCTGGAACGGGCACGCAAGCACGACATTGCCGGGCGCTCGACCATGAACAAGGCGCAATTAGTGGAGGCATTGCGCAAGGCTGGTTAGAGGTCCAACGCTGCTGATGACAAAAGTGGGGTGCCCGGGCAAGGCCCGGGCGATCCAGCAAGGTCAGGGCGATATGGGATCACTCGCCGGGAAGGTTTCATCCAATGCATTGTCCACGCTGGACTCTTTAGGCTGCGCAGCGTCGCCGCAATGGCAATCCTGCATGCGGCACGGTTCGCCATTGCGGTGGCCACTGGCACAGGCTTCGCAGCAGTAGGCCTTGTCACCCTGGGTCACGGTAGTGGCATCGACCGTACAATTGCAGTGGCTACAGGCACAACGTACTTCGCTCATGGGTCCGTCCTCTCATCCTCGTCAACGACATCATCGGCCCAAGGTTCGCCATCGAGCGGCGCCGAACGCGCAAGCTCCGCCTCGTCCAGGCCAATACCGCCGCCGATTTCTTCGGCATCGACCCGGCGCAGGCGCTTGTCTGCAGGCCCGCCGCTGTCACCTGGTTCGTGTGGATCACGGGCGCCGGTTTCGTCGAGCAAGGTATCCGGGCTGAGGTCGTCATAGGTGACGTTGTCTTCGTGCAGGCTGTCGCTCAGCGCTTCGCCTCCGGTCATGCCACTTTCGGCAACGCGGCGGGTCGGGAACTCTTGCTCGAGCTCATCGGCGGGACGCTCGTCCCCTACCCGTCCCTGGCGCTGATCGTTGCGCTCACTGAAATCCAGCTCATGAACGCTGCCCATGCGGTCCTCGGTGTCGTCGATTTCACTCGGCACGCGGGGGTTGGCATCGTCTGGTCTAGGCATCTCGTTTCTCCATCGGGTGGCTATATCGGGTAGCTATATCGTGCAGCTATGACCGGTCGACCACCCAGCCTGGGCAATGATTCAGAGTTTCTTCTGCCGCTGACCGTGGCAGCGAAAGATTGAACTCCGCCGTGCGCGGTCGCCTCCCAACTGGAGACACAGCGAATCGCCTGGAGCCGCCATGGCCAAGCCCTTGCCCAAGCCCCTGCAAGAATACAACCGCAAACGCGACTTCAACGCCACGCCCGAACCCAGCGGCAGCCGCGCTCGAGGCAAGGCTGCGCACGCGTTGCAGTTCTGCATTCAAAAGCACGACGCCAGCCACCTGCACTACGATTTTCGCCTGGAACTGGATGGCACCCTGAAAAGCTGGGCGATACCGAAGGGCCCCTCGCTGGATCCCAAGGTGCGGCGTCTGGCCGTGCACGTCGAGGATCACCCGCTGGACTATGCCGAGTTCGAAGGCCACATCCCCGAGGGCCATTACGGCGCTGGCGATGTGATCGTCTGGGATCGCGGGGTCTGGGAGCCCGAAGGCGATCCTCGCGCGGCCTACGCCAAGGGCAAGCTGCGGTTTCGCCTGCAGGGCGAAAAGCTCGCTGGTATCTGGAACCTGTTCCGCACCCACCTGGCCGGCAAGAAGGAACAGTGGATGCTGGTCAAGTCGAACGACGGCGAAGCACGCAGCGAAGCCGATTACAGCATTGTCGAGGCACAACCCGACAGCGTGCTAAGTGATCGCACGCTGATACCCCGCAAGCCCAAGGGCAAGGCCGCCGCTGCCCGTCACCAAGGCAAGAAGACCGCCAGCAAGGCCGCCCTACCCGATCAATTGCAGCCGCAACTGGCGACCCTGGTCGATTCACCGCCAAGCGGTGATTGGCGCTACGAGGTCAAGTTCGATGGTTACCGCATCCTGGCCCGTATCGAAGGCGAAGAGGTGCGTTTGTTCACCCGCAACGGCCACGACTGGAGCGCCAAGATGCCGCGTCAGGTCGAGGCGCTGCGCGCCCTGGGACTGGACTCGGCGTGGCTCGATGGCGAAATGGTGGTCGTCGATGAACACGGCGCCGCTGATTTCCAGGCGTTGCAGAACGCCTTCGACACCGAGCAGGACGAACACATTACCTATTATCTGTTCGACCTGCCGTATCTTGGTGGCCAGGATCTGCGCCAGTTGCCGCTGCAAGACCGTCGCAACGCCCTGAGCCAATTGTTGCAACACAACCAATCGGATCTACTCAAATACTCGGAAAGCTTCGACCAACCGGTCGATTCGCTGCTCGCCAGCGCCTGCCAACTGGAACTCGAGGGCTTGATCGGCAAGCGCGCCGACAGCCCCTATGTTGGCCGGCGCAGCGCCGACTGGATCAAGCTCAAGTGCAAGCAGCGCCAGGAGTTCGTCATCGTCGGCTTCACCGACCCCAAGGGCAGCCGCAGTGGCTTCGGTGCCCTGCTGCTGGCCCTGCACGACGACGACAGCGGCGAGCTGCGTTATGCCGGCAAGGTCGGTACGGGCTTCAATGCGACCACCCTGGCCAGCATCCATGACCGCCTCGCGCCGCTCGAAATCGCCAAGCCTGCCCTGCCCAAGCCGCCCACCGGCGCCGAAGCCCGCGGCGTGCATTGGCTCAAGCCCCAGCTGTTGGCGGAGGTGGCCTACGCCCAGATGACCCGCGATGGCGTGGTTCGCCATTCGGTATTCCACGGGCTGCGCGACGACAAACCCGCCACCGCCATCGACCTGGAGCGCGCCATGCCCGGCAAGACTGCATCCAAGCCGCCCGAACAGGACCTGGGCAGCCTGCGCCTGACCCACCCCGACCGGGTGATCGACGCCAGTAGCGGCGCCACCAAGCGCGATATCGCCGATTACTATGCCAAGGTCAGCGAGTGGATCCTGCCGCAGCTGAAGGACCGTCCGGTGGCACTGGTTCGTGCGCCGGACGGACTGGGCGGCGAACTGTTCTTCCAGAAAAACGCCGGCCAGTTGCACATTCCCAACGTGCTCACCTATGACAAGGCCGAGGCCGGTCAGGCGGCGATGGTCATCAACCGTCCCGACACCCTGCTCGGCGCAGTACAGATGAACATGCTCGAACTGCACACCTGGAACGGCACCGACAAGGACTTCGACAAACCCGACCGCTTCGTCCTCGATCTCGACCCTGACCCCGCACTGCCCTGGAAGGCCATGCTCGAGGCCACCCAGCTGACCCTGACCCTGCTCGACGAACTCGGCCTGAAGGTGTTCATCAAGACCAGCGGCGGCAAGGGGATCCATCTGGTCGTGCCGCTGACCCGGCGAGCCGGATGGGATGAGGTGAAGGATTTCAGCCATGCCATCGTCACCTACCTGGCCAAGCTGTTCCCCGATCGTCTGAGCGCTGTCTCCGGGCCGAAGAACCGGGTCGGGCGGATCTTCATCGACTACCTGCGCAATGGCAAAGGCGCGACCACGGTCAGCGCCTACTCGTTGCGGGCTCGTGAGGGGCTGCCGGTGTCGGTGCCGATCTGGCGCGAGGAACTGGCGCAGATCAAGGGAGCGAACCAGTGGCACATAGGCAACCTGGACGAGCGCCTGGCCGAGGTCGACGACCCCTGGGCCGACATGGCCAAGACCCGGCAGTCGATCACCGCGCGCATGCGCAAACAGATGGGGATGGCCTGATGGAGCGCTGGATCGACTTGCTGCAATGGCCGGCCATGGCCGTGACCGTGCTGGCCGCCTGGTGCATCGGCTCGCGGCGCCCGATGCGCCGGCGGGTGGGCTTTTGCTGCTTCATCGCCAGCAACCTGTTGTGGGTGCTGTGGGGCTGGCAGGCCGAGGCCTGGGCCCTGATCGCCCTGCAGTTTTGCCTGTGCGCAATGAACCTGCGGGGGTGGAAGAAGAGCATGGCAATGGAGCCGAGCACATGAGCATCATTCAGGACTTCGACCTCAATAATCTGGATCGCCTGCTACGCGACTATTCGCAGCGGGCGCAGCCATTGAACCTCGATACCCAGCTGCCTGAGGTAATGCACGCGCTGCAAGCCGACCACCTGGACCTACTGCCGCTGCCGGGCCAGGGCAATACCCTGCGGCGTTGGCAAACCCTGGCCCGGGTGGCGGGCTGCGACCTGGCCTTGGCCAAGCTCTATGAAGGCCATACCGATGCCTTGGCGATTCTCGCCGAGTGCGGCGCGGCCCATCATGCCCGCGAAGGAATCTGGGGCGTCTGGGCCGCCGAACCGCCCGATGCGCGCACGCGCATCATCGCGCGCGACGGCGAGCGGGTGCGCTTGAGTGGGCGCAAGGCCTGGTGCTCCGGCGCGCTGCAGATCGACCGCGCACTGATCACTGCCTGGGCCGACGACGACCAGCCGCAATTGGTGGCGATCGACCTGGCCGACAGTGGCCAGCAGTTGCAAGTAGAGCGCTGGCAAGCCTTGGGCATGGCCACGACCACGAGTGTGGAACTGGAGTTCGACGATGCCCCTGGGATCGCCATTGGCCGCCCAGGACAGTACCTGTCGCGTCCCGGCTTCTGGCATGGCGGTGCCGGGATCGCGGCCTGTTGGTATGGCGCCGCCGAGGCGCTCGCCGACTACCTGCGCGAGCATTGCCGCAAGCCACGCCCCGATCCCCATGGCGAAGCTCATCTGGGCGCCGTCGATGCCGCCTTGTACGGCGCCAGGGCCAGCCTGCGCGAGTGCGCACAGTGGATCGACCGTCAACCCGGCGCCGATGCCAGCTTCGAGGTGCGCCGTACCCGTGCGCAGGTGGAGCAGGCCGTCGACCAGGTCATCCATCACGTCGGTCGTGCCCTTGGCGCCACGCCGTTCTGCCGCAGCCCTCACTTTGCCCGGCTCAACGCCGACCTGCCGGTGTTTCTCCGCCAGAGCCACGCCGAGCGTGACCTGGCAGCGCTCGGCCAACAATTGGCACAGATGCCGGCAGGAGCATGGCAACTATGACCGAGAACCTGATCCAGGCCAGCAGCGGCACCCCGTGGGCCGCCTGGCAGCAGTCGGCGCACTTGGCCCGGGCCACCTGGATGAGCCCCGACCAGTTATGTCCGCCTGGCCAGCGTCTGGTCCTGCTGGCCCCCCACCCTGACGATGAGATTCTCATGGCCGGGGGCCTACTGGGGGAGTTCCGCGGCCGCGAGCAGGACCTGGTGCTGATCTCCGCCACCGATGGCGAGGGCAGCCACCCAGGCTCCGAACACTGGACCGAGCATCGCTTGCGCCGCCAACGGCCACTGGAGAGCCGTCATGCGCTGGCGCAGTTGGACCTGGACCTCAACCAGCTGGACTGGCGCCGCCTCAACCTCAAGGACGGCGACCTGCCACGCAACGAGGCTTTCCTGCTCAACCACCTGAACCAGTTGCTCAAGCCCGGCGACGTGCTGATGACCACCTGGCGTGGCGATGGCCATTGCGACCATGAGGCGGTAGGCCGTGCCGCTGCCCAGGCCTGCCAGGTTCGCCAGGCCCGCTTGGTGGAAGTGCCGGTATGGGCCTGGCATTGGGCACAGCCGGACGACCCACGCCTACCCTGGCCGCGCGCTCACCGTATCCAGCTGAATGAAGCCCGGGTGGCCCGCAAGCGCCAGGCGCTGGCAGCCCACGTGAGCCAGTTGGAACCCGACCAGGGTCAGCCACCCGTACTTCCCCCTGCCCTGCTCGATTGCCTGCTGCAACCTTTCGAACTGGTGTTCCTCTGAACGGAGTTGTCATGAGCCTCGATGCACAGTATTTCGCCAACCTCTACGCCAACAATGAAGACCCATGGGCCTTTCGCACCCGCTGGTATGAGCGGCGCAAGCGCGACCTGATCATGGCCAGCCTGCCACGCCAATGCTATGAGCGTGTGTTCGAGCCGGCGTGCGCCAACGGCGAGATGAGCGCTGCGCTGGCCGAGCGCTGCGCCGAGCTGCTTTGCCAGGACCTGGACCCCACCGCTGTCGGTCTGGCCCGCGACCGGCTGGCGAGCCTGCCCAACGTGGCCGTCGCCCAGGGCCGCCTGCCCGGAGACTGGCCGGGCGGACGCTTCGACCTGGTCGTGCTCAGCGAGATAGGCTATTACCTGGACCCGACCGACTGGCTGCAAGTCATCGAGCAGGCGGTGCATAGCCTGACCTACGATGGCGGCCTTCTCGCTTGCCACTGGCGTCACCCCATCGCCGGCTGCCCTCAGGACGGGCGCGAAGTGCACGAGATGCTGGCCCGGCACCTGCCGCTGTATAGGGTGTTCCGTCACGAGGAAGGCGACTTCCTGCTCGAATACTGGGCCTGCCAGCCCAGTGTCATCGACCTGGACGAGACCTGCCCATGATTGCCGTGATCATCCCCGCGCATAACGAGGCGCGGCATCTGGGGCGTTGTCTAAAGGCGCTGTCTGCCGCCGTGGCACTGGCCGAGCGCGATGGCCACCGGGTGGAGATCCTGGTGGTGCTCGATCGTTGCAGCGACGGCAGCGCCGCAGTCGCACGCCGGCATGGGGTGGCAACGATGGAGGTGGATGCCGGCAACGTCGGCATGGCCCGGCGCGCAGGCGCTCAGTGGATGCTCGACCGTGGGGCCCGCTGGCTGGCCTGTACCGATGCCGATAGCCAGGTGCCCCCGCATTGGCTGGTATCGCAGCTGGCGTGTGGCGCCGATGCGGTGTGCGGGACTGTTCATGTGGCCCGTTGGCAGCCCTGGCAGAAGGCTGCCCTACGCGCGTTGTATCAGAGCCACTACCGGGCGGAGGAAGGCCATCGGCACATCCATGGCGCCAATCTTGGGGTGTGCGCCCGAGCGTATGAGCGCGTCGGAGGCTTTCAGCCATTGCCGGCGCATGAGGATGTTCGGCTGATCAGCGACCTGCAGGCCCTGGGGGCGCAGATCGTGTGGACGGCGCGGCACAGTGTCGCCACCAGCAGCCGAACTCGCAGCCGGGCGCGGGAAGGCTTCGGCGATTATCTTGCGGGGTTGGAATCGCTGGTGAACTGAGCAGCGCCTCGCACGGCATACTCCGCTCCTGCAGGGCTTTCACTGCTGCCAGGGCCCGCTCCCACAGGGTTTTCACTGTTACCTGTGTAGGTGCCCTGGCCTGTAGGAGCGGGTTTACCCGCGAACACCGGCGCAGCCGGTGCCATGCCGAATCGATGAGGCCCGGGCAGCCAGCACCAATACGCTCAAGAGGCCTTGCGCGGGCGCTTGGCGGGTTTCTTCTTCGCCGCTGGCGCGCTCTTGCCGCCCAGGCTGCGTTTGAGCAGCTCCGTCAGATCGATGATATCGGCGCCTTTCTGCGCGTCGCTGCCCTCGCCCTTCTCCACCACCGCGATCTTACCTTTGCTGGCCTTTTCCTCGACCAGGTCGAGAATCGTCTGGCGAAACGCATCATGGTATTCATCGGGCGTCCACGGGCCGCTCATGTCCTCGACCAGGCGCTTGGCCATGTCCAGCTCACGTTTGTCGACCTTGGCGTCGCTCACGCTCTTGTCCAGCTCCAATGTTTCAAGGCCGCGCACTTCCTCTGGCCAGCGCAAGGTGATGAGCACCAGCGCATCGTCCAGCGGACGCAGCAGTGCCAGGTGCTGCTTGGTATGCAGCACCACCGTGGCCAGGGCCACCTTGCCAGTGCTTTCCAGCGTCGTGCGCAGCAAGGCATACACCTTGCCGCCTCGTTTGTCTGGGCTCAGGTAATAAGGGGTATCGAAGTGCTGCAAGGGAATGTCGCCGGCATCGACGAACGAGAAAATATCGATGGTCTGCGTCGCCTCAGGCCGCGCTTGGCGAATCTCCTCCTCGCTGATCACCACGTAACGGCCTTTCTCATACTCCACACCCTTGACGATGTTGTCCTTGTCGATTTCCTTGCCCGTGACCTTGTTCACTCGCTTGTACCCCACCGGCTCCATGCTGCGCTTGTCGAGCCAGTCGAAATCCACCCGCTCCGAACGCACGGCGGTATTGAGCGACACCGGTATGTGTACCAGGCCAAAGCTGATCGCGCCTTTCCAGATTGCCCGAGCCATTTCAGTGCTCCCACGGTTGGCGCCCCGGAGGCCGGGGCGCATGCCTCATGCTGACTGCGTGCTGGATTGAAGGTTTAGCCGGCCTGCCCTACGGCAACGGATTGCCGCCCGTCACCCCGAACACTTCGCCGGTGATGTAGCTGGATTCCTGGCTGGCCAACAACACGTACAGCGGTGCGCACTCGGCTGGCTGGCCTGGTCGCTTCATTGGGGTCTGGCTGCCGAAGTCGGGGATTTTCTCAGGTGGCTGGCCACCACTGGGCTGCAGGACGGTCCAGATCGGGCCTGGCGCGACGGCATTGACGCGGATACCGCGCTCGATCACCTGCTTGGCCAATGCCTTGGTGAAGGCAACGATGGCGGCTTTGGTGGTGGCGTAATCGAGCAGAGTTGCCGACGGTTGGTAGGACTGGATGGACGCGGTGTTGATGATGGTCGCTCCGGCGGGCATCAGCGGCACGGCCGCCTGGCACAACCAGAACAGTGCATACACGTTGGTCTTCATGGTGTGGTCGAACTGCTCGTGACTCACCTGGCCGATGTCCTTGCGCGCTTCCTGCTTGCCGGCGACGTTGACCAGGATATCCAGCCCACCCAGCTGTTCGTGGGCTTGGTCCACCAATGTCTTGCAGAACGCCTCATCCTTCAGGTCGCCGGGAATCGCCACCGCCTTGCGGCCTTCGGCCTCGATCAACTTGATGACCTCACGGGCGTCGGCCTGCTCGATCGGCAGGTAGTTGAGCGCGATATCGGCACCTTCGCGGGCGAAGGCCACGGCTACCGCGCGGCCAATACCCGAGTCGGCCCCGGTGATCAGCGCCTTGCGCCCTGCCAGGCGGCCAAAACCCTTGTAGGTGGCTTCGCCGTGGTCCGGCTTGGGTTGCATGTGGGCGTCCAGGCCTGGAGCGGCCTGGCCCTGGGAAGGAAACGGAGGGTGTGGATACTCGGTCAGCGGATTTTGCATGCTGAACTGATCCTGGGGCTTGTTGGGCATGGGAAACTTCCTCAGATTGAAACCGTCGTCGCCCGCAAGGCGAGCCGCTTAAGGTTTCGAGGAAGCCAAAGGCGTCAAGGTTTGTTCGCGACGCAGATATGCCCGACAGATGGTCACCTAGTTGAACAGCGCCCGGGCGAAAGCCGCCGCGGCGAGGTGCACCTGCACCGACCAGTCGTCCGCCGCATCGCTGCCGGCGTCATCGGAAATGTACTTGAGGCACAGGAACGGGATGCCCTGCTCACGGGCGATCAGGGCAAGCACGTACGCCTCCATGTCGACCACGTCATAAGGCGCCTCGCCATGGCGGGTCTCGAAGTTGTCGCCCGAGCCGCAAGTGCCCAACGGCAGGCCAGGCATGCTCAGCCCCTGTTCCAGAACCACCGGAATGTCCGAAAACGGCGTTTCGTAGCGGGCGAAGCCCAGCGGCGTCACGTCCATGTCGCGTTGCACGAAGCGCGTACAACACACCAGCTCGCCCTTGCCATATCGGGGGCTGCCAGCCGAGCCGAGGTTGACGATCAGCTTGGGTTTGCGCGTTTGCAGAGCCGTGGTCAACGCGATGGCGGCATTGACCTTGCCGATGCCGGTAAATACTGCGTCTACGTGGCTGAACGCATCGGCGGCCTCGGCTTCCAGAGCGAAGACGAAAAGGGTATCCGCCAGCGCGACGCGGGTGTGTTCATCGATGTGGATCATGGGGCTTTCCAGTTAGCGGCAGAAGGTCGAGCCCAGTCACTCTAAAGGGCAGTAGAGTCAGCTGCAAACGCTGGCGCGGCGGTTGTGTAACAACCGACGTCTTGCCCCTGCTCCACGACCTGCATGACCACCTCGCGCAAAGCCTGCACCTCGCTCATTCCAGCATCGCGGGCCTGGCCCAGGCGCCGCAATTGGCGCTCAGCGCTGGTGCCTTCGGCGACGATGCGCCGGGCGTGGGCGAACGCGCGTTCGGCGTCCACGGTATCGGCCGGATGCAACGCCTGCAGTTGCGCCAGCCAGCCCAGTGCGTTGGTCGGCAACTGATCATGAACACCGATGAACAGCCCCTGCAGGCCATGGCGCATGGCACGCCAGTAGTTTTCTTGAGTGACCCAGCGGATTTCACGGCTCAGCGCGGGGATGTCCTGCCCTGGCCTCAGGCACTGCTCTACCAGGTGTCGGAACAGGCCGGCGATGCACAAGGCATCCTCCAGGCGCGGGCAAGCGTCACAGATACGCAATTCGATGGTCGGATAGCGCCTGGACGGCCGAATGGCCCACCAGAAGTCGCCATCCTCGGCCAGTGCGCCGGTACGCTGCAGCAACGCCCGGTAGCGCTCATAGGCCGCCCAGTTGGCGAGAGGCTCAGGGAGGTTCATGTGCGGCCATTCGGCGCAAATGACCCGGCGGTAGCTCATGTAGCCCGTGGCGTGGCCCGTCCATAGCGGTGACGAAGTACTCAGCGCGAGGAACAATGGCAGCCAGTAGAGCACACGGTTGATCACTTGCATGCGGTCCAATCCCACCGGCACGCCGACATGCACGTGCAACCCGGACAGCAAGCTGCGCCGGGCTACGTGCTGGTAATCGGCGAACACTTGCCGGTAGTGAGGATCTGGCCGCGCTTGCTGGCGCAGCCACTGCGCGCAGGGGTGGCTGGCAGCGCCGTAGAACCCGAGGCCTTCCTGCGCCAAGGCTTGGCCCAGACGCCCGCGCTGTTCGCAGAAGAAACTGCGCGCCTGGTGGAGGTTATTGAACACGGGCGAGGCGATTTCGATCTGGCTGCGAAACATCTCCGGCGCGAAGTACGGCGCGACCGCCGCTTCGCAGCACCTGGTCACGGCCTTGCTCGGGGCCGCCAGTACGCGGCCGCTGTCCAGGTGCACCAGCAGGTACTCTTCCTCGATGCCGAACGTGCACGCCACCGTCGTCAGCCGTTTCGCGTGACGGTCAGTGCAACGGCAGCGATGCGCTCGACCTGCTCGTAGCCAGGTTCGAGCAACTGCTCGCCGAACACATCCGGGTCGAGTTCGCGATAAACCCAGGACCAACGGGGCCCGGCCAGGCGCAGTCGGACGGCTTCGAGCAACGCGTCGCGGCCTTCGACGATCGCTACACCGGTGTAGAGCAGCAACGAGCCGCCCGGGCTCAAACGCTCGCGCGCCTGCTCGATGATGCGTAGGGACAACTGCGCGCCAAGGGCTCCACCGCCATGGCGGTAGGTGCGCTCGCCGACATCGAGCATGTAAGGTGGGTTGGCGACGATCAGGTCGAAGGTACCGGCAATGCCATCGAGCAGGTCGCTGTGCTCCACGGACAGGTTGCCGACACCAGCCAGCGCGGCGTTGATGGCGGTATAGCGCAGGGCCAATGGATTGATGTCGACAGCGCTGACCTGGGCATGTTGGGCAGCCCTTGCGATCAGCAAGGCGCCGATGCCACTGCCGCAGCCAATGTCCACGGCATGCTGCACGCGGGTCGGGTGGCGTTGCAGGTGGTCGTGAATCACCTGGGCGAAGCGATAACTGTCTGGGCCGAAGAAGACCGCATCGGCGGTGTCGGTCGGATACGCCGAATGCACCAATAGCAGATCATCCAGACTGGACCAGCGCACCAAGCTGCGCAACGCGCCGCCCTGCCCCTCGTGCAGCACTTGGGCCAAGCGCAGTTGCTCCAGTTCATCCGCTGAAATGAGCGACGCGGCGAATGGCCGACTCCAACCGAAGATATCGCGCAGATTGTGGCCATGGCTGGCACCCGAACGCTCATTGTTGCGCGCATGGGTCGCCGGTGTAACACAGGTGAATTGGTAGCCGTCGGCCCGCAGGCGGCGCCCCAGTTGCAGCAGCGCAGCATCGGCCTCGGTCTGTGCAGGATCTGGTCGCATCAGTGCGGCACCTCCTGGGCAAGGCCCGTGGCACGCACGAAGGCCTGGGTGGCAAGCAGGCCCTCGGGCAGGGCATGACGGTTGCCCGCCATTCGCTCGATCAGCGTCTCGATGGTTTCGCCCGACTCTTTGGCAGGCAATGCCTCGAATGCCAGGCGCGCCTCCCAGCTGCCAGGTATCACTCGGCGGATGGTGCTTTGCCAGTCGGCGGCGATCCAGTCGTACCAGAGTTGTTTTTCGTAGGCACTGAAGACGCCGAACATAGGCGCCGACGGCCCTTCTATCATCTGCCACCAACGACTCAGCGCGGGATCCACGCCACGCCGAATCCAGCCTTGGGCTTGCATCGCATCGAGAAACCCTGGCATGACCCCTGGCTCGCTCAACCATTGATTGATGGTGCGCTTTTGCAACCGGCAGTGGTCGGCATGCATGAATTGGCCGAACACGCGCTTGCGTTCGAGGGCAGCCAGTAGTTCACCGCGCAGATCGAAACGCTCGATAAGGCTGGGCGTATCCGTCCCCAGTTCGTTGAGTCGATAACCATTGCGTACACGCTGGTAGAAAACCTCGCCATCTTGCTCCGGGCAGAGTTGATGCACCGCCTGGATGGCTTTGTGGGCGTGGCCGCTGGCAGCGTTGTCGATCGTGACATGTAGCTGGAAGTAATGACCATCGATGCCCAACTCGGCAAGCTCGTAGGTGGTGATGAGCAAGTGCAGCGGCGGCTGTTCGTAGCCCAGGTTATAGCCGATGACCTCCGGTAAGTATTCGTCACCATGCAGGCCAAGGGCCAATTGCAAGGCCCCCGACAGATAGCGGTCGTCGGCCAGCGGTGCAGGATCCAGGCACCCAAGGCGGCTAAGCAGGCGCTGGTAGATGAGCACATGGTTCGAACGCGGATCGCCGTCGCCCAGTTCCTCGAGGTAGGTGCGAATCAACCCGTGATAGCGAGGATCGCGCCACTGACGCAAGGTCGCATACAGCCATGCGCCATCCACAGCCTTGGTCGGTGCGACCTGCTGGAGGAACCATAGGGCGTGGGCGCGGTTGCTGAAATACCGCCGCGGCCCGCCCTGACGCCGCTGGTCCAGGTAATGGGCGTGCGCCTGGGCAACCTGGCTGGCATGGTCGCGACTCCAGGCTTCGAGTTGCGCGGAAGTGGCTGGGAGATCGTCGCCAAGGCTCTGCGCCCGGGCCAATTGCAGGTCGAGCCAGGTCCGGCTATCGACATCTGCGCCTTGTAGCATGGCGCTATAGCGTCGTTGCAACCCGCTGTCGGTCTCGAGCGGCACTGTCAACGGGGCGGTGTTGCAGGTCATGACCGTCATGCCTCACTCCTTGCGCGCTCGATCTCTACCGGTTCTCTTCCCGCGGCATCGGTTCGGGATCCGGCGCGGGCTGTGGTGCAGGCTTGTCGGTGTTCTGCATCTGCACCGACGACTTGCTCTGATCGTTGTCCTGGGTCGCATGATCGTCGTTGTCACGGTCGAAGCAGCCGCCGAGCACGGTCAGGCTGCCCAACAGGGCAATAAGTGGAATCAGGCGCATGGGGCGTCCTCCATGAGTCAATCGATTGCAGTGCCAGGTCGCCCTGGCACTGCGCTGGCGCGATTACGAACGGCCGCCTTTGCGGCCCGACTCACTGGTGTGGCCGCCGGAACTCTTGCCGCCCTTGCGACCCGCTTCCGAGGCCTTTTCGCGATCGTTGGCGAAATTGCCTGGGTTTTTATTGCTGCCCTGGCTGCCGGTGCGGCTGTTGTCTTTCTTGTCCATGTTCTGACACCTCGTATGGCTTTAGGGGTGTACGGGCTCGCCCCGTACATAGATTCGGAGTTCGGCGATAACGACGGATTCGGTTTATTGCGCTGAGTCCGGACCGGCGGCGTTAAATACCGGCTAGGGGTGTATTTGGTGCGACAGCTTCCTAGACTCGGGTCTGCGCCAGGACCTGCTCGACAACTGCCCTGAGAGCTTGGGCGTCGCTCAGGTCCTGGGCCTTGGCCTGCTTGTAGGCGTCGAGCTGATGATGAGCACTGGTGCCCTGATCGATTATTCGGTGGGCATGGGCGAACGCGCGTTCGCTATCGTCGGTGTCGGCGGGATATTGAGTTTGCAAAAGTCCCAGCCAGCCGTGAGCGTCGAGCGTGTCCTGTTCCCCTGGAACGATGAAGTCTCCATGCGAGCCGAAACGGGCGGCGCGCCAGAGGTTTTCCTGGGTAGCCCAGCGTAGCTCTGGCGGATTCGGGCCTGCCGGCAGTGGGCGCCGCGCGCATTGCTCGACCAGATGCCGAAACAGACCAGCGATACAAAGACCGTCTTCCAATCTTGGACAGGCGTCGCAGATGCGCAGCTCTAGGGTCGGAAAGTGTCGGGAGGGTCGGATGAGCCAGCGTAAATGGTCACGCTGGTCATCCCATCGCTGGAAAAAGGCTTCATATCGCTGATAAGCGAGCCAATTGTCCAACGGCTCAGGCATATCGGCATTTGGCCATTCCCTGTAGCTGATCCGCCGATAGCTCATGTATCCGGAATGTTTGCCGCACCAGAACGGTGACGAAGTGCTCAACACCTGTAGCAGAGGTAGCCATTGCAACAACCTCCGGTTGATCAACTGCATCCGATCGACATCGGAAATACCGACATGAATATGAAGTCCATTTACCAGACTACGCTGGGCAACCTGGCGATAATCCAGGGCCAACTGCTGGTAATGGCCAGGCGCGCTGACCTGTTGGTTTGACCAGCGCGCCATGGGATGGCTGCCCGCGCAATATAGGGCGATGCCATCTGCTGCGAGCACCTTGATCAGACACTGCCTGGTGGTCTGGAAGAACTCGCTCGCCTCGGCCAGCTCAACGAATATCGGTGAAGAAACCTCGATCTGGCTGCGCAGCAATTCTTCTGAAAACGTTGGACCTATGACTTCACGGCAGCGCTGTATGACAGCGGCCTTGGGTCTGGCGATCACCTGCCCGGTATCCAGGTCGACCAGCAGGTACTCTTCCTCCATCCCAAAGGTGAATGGTGTGCGCATGCTGTCCCTCCTGGGCTGGGCGTGCACACCCATTGGGGAGGTTTGCCGTGCTGTTCACAACTGGCAGAAATGTCAGGTCCGCTCCCGCGACGCTTCCAATTGTCGCTGACGCCTCCCCAGCCAGCCCCCGGTTACGCCCCAGCCCAAGGCGATCAGCGCGCCAATGGCCATTGCCAGCTGCGGGTGCTCCCCGAGCACATCGAGGCCGCGCTTGACCCACCCGCTCAGCGCATCGCCACCGCGATAGACCACGGTGTCGATGAAGTTCTTGGCCTTGTACTTGTCTTCGGCGGGCAGCACGGTGAACAGCATCTCCCGCCCAGGGCGTACCAGTGCGTACTCCCCGGCCCGACGCACCACCATCACCACCACGAACACGGCAAACACCGGAGCCAGGGCCAGCCACAGGAAGCCCAGCGCTATCACCAGCGGTACCGCGACCAGCAACACCCCTACGCCCAGGCGCCGGGCCAGGCGGCCGGTGATGAACACCTGGGTGAGGATCGCCAGGGCTTGCACCACGGTGTCGATCAGGCCGAACACCTGGGTCTGCCGGGTGCGATCGCTGAACGTCTCGCTGACCACCCGCGCCTGCTCGAAATACAGGAAAGTACTGACGCTGGCCAACAACACCACGAACAGGGCAATACCCATCAGGTAAGGCGAGCGCAGTACCGCACTGGCGCCGGCGAACGGGTTGCCGCCCAAGGGCCGGCTGGTGGATTGCGCCTCGATGTGCGCCTGCGGTTGCCTGCTGCGCCAGCGCTGCAGGTAGAGGGTCGCGCCGATAGCGCCGAGCAACGCCAGCGCCGCCAGCACCAGCAGCCCGGCATGGCCCAGAGGCGCCACCAACAGCGTGCCGAAGATAGGCCCGCTCAAGCCGCCGAGGCTGGCCCCGGCAGCAAGCAGGCCGAACAGGCGCTTGCCCTGCTCTGGCGAGAACAGATCGGCCAGCACGCTCCAGGCCAATGAAATGGTCAGCAGGTTGAACACCGAAAGCCAGATGTAGAACGCCCGTGCATAGCCGATGTGCTCGGGGTCGCGTTGGAACAGAAAGGCGAACAGCAAAAGGTTGCTGGCGAAAAAGCCGTACGTCCATGGCAGGATCTGCCGGCGCCGGGCCTTGCTCGCCAGCCAGCCGAACAGCGGCAGGCAAGCGAGGGTGGCGATGAATGTGCCGGTGAACAGCCATTGCAGGTTGTCCACACCCCCCGCCACCCCCATGGTCTCGCGCACCGGCCGCAACATGAAGTAGCCGCTGAACAGCAAATAGAACAGCGCCAAGCCGGCAGCCACCGCCGGGCCTTCACCTGGCTCAAGGTTCAGGCCCCGTAGCAGACGCTGCCGCCAGTGGCCCATGGGCTCAACCGAACTGCTTGATCAGCGCCTGCTGCTGCGCCGGGCTGAGCAAGGGTTCATGGCCGGCCTTGAGCTGATCCAGTTGCCGATCCGGGCGGCTGGTGGCCGGTATCACGGTGGTCACCGCCGGGTGGCTGATGGCGAACTTGAGAAAAAGCTGCGCCCAGCTACCGATCCCGGCCTCTGAAGCCCAGCCGGGCAGTGCTTGATTCTTGACCTTGGCGAACAGACGGCCGTCGTCGAAGGCCCGGTTGATCAATACCGCCACGCCTTTTTCCTGGCACAGCGGCAACAGTTCGCGAGCGGCCTGTGGCGCATTGACCGAGTAGTTGATCTGGACGAAATCCAGGGCTTCGGCGCGGACGATGCGGGCCACGTCGTCCTGGCCGCTTTCCAGGTAATGGGTGATGCCGATGTAACGGGCCTTGCCCTGCTGCTTGAGTTCGCGGGCGTAGGGCAACTGAGTGCGCCAATCACGCAGATTGTGCACCTGCAACAGGTCGACCTTGTCAGTGCGCAGGCTCTTGAGGCTACCGGCCCACTGGGCCTTGGCGTCGTCCAGGCTGTCGGCGGCGATCTTGGTGGCGAGGAAGCAGCGTGCGTGCCAACCGCCCTCCTCCAGCAACTGGCCGAGAATCGCGTCGGCGCCACCGTAGTTGGGTGAGGTGTCGATGACCTTGCCACCGCCATCGAAGAAGGCTTTCAGCACGTCCTTGAGCTGTTGGTACTGGTCCGAGCCCGGCTCGACCTCGAAGCTGCCGGAGGTACCTGCACCGATCACCGGCAACGCTTCGCCGGTGGACGGGATGGCGCGGGTCAGGAGACCGACGGGGGTGGCCGCCTGCAACCAGGGACTGACTGCCGCCAACATCCCCAAGGTCGCAGCAGCGCGTAGGACATCACGGCGTGCGTACATGGCAAAGCTCCCGTCATCATTCGGAAACTTTCAAGGCTAGCCCGCCTAGCCCGCACCGCCGCGAGATTCTGTATCTGGATGTTTAGCCCAGCAGTCGTTGCAGGTCGATACGCTCGTTGGCCATGGGTGGGCACCAGTAGTAGCCGCCGGTCAGCGGTCGGCTAAAGCGGTACAAGGCGTCGATGACGCCGTCTTCCAGGCCGCTCATGCGTCGCAACTGGATCTCGAACGCATCGAACGAACGACCCAGGGCGACGAAGGCCAGGCCCGCGCCACGGGTATCGGCCCAGGACACCGAACGGCGCACCATGAACGCCTCGGGGCTGAAGCTTTCCTGGGCGGTGCGCTTGACGTGGGCGGACTCCGGCGCATGCTCGAGTTCTTCGTTGTCGCTCAGGCGGCGACCGATGATGTCGTCCTGCTCGGGTTGCGGCAGGGACTTGAAGTAATTGAGGTCGTGCTTCCACAGTTGCACGGCGGCGAAGCTCGAGCCGGCAAGGCCTGCGGCGTCGCCTGCGACGATAGCGGCTTCGACAGCGTCATCGTCCCGGGGGTTTTCGGTGCCGTCTTCATAGCCGGTAAGGTCATGCCCGCCTCGGTGCAGGAAGCCATCGACATGGTCTACAAGACGCAGCGCCGGGCTCAGCAGTTGCTCCAGCGCCTGGGCACGCAGGTACAGATCGCCACGTTCCTCGCCGCGCAGCCACAGCCACAGGGCGTGCTGGGTGCTGGGGTTCTCCACCACCGCGTCCAGTTGCGGAAACGGCCGGAGCCCTTCGATTTCCCGCCCCAGGGCCTTGGCCAGTGGCGCGCCGATACCCAGGCTCAGGCTGCGGCCATCGACCTCGGCTTGCAGAGCCTGCAAGGCTGCAGGTAGGCCGTCGAGCGACTCGATGGCGAAGAACAGGTGGCGGGCGTGAACCGGCACCGGGGTGGCAAGCAGACCTTGCTGGTACGGCATGACAGGCGAATCCTCGGCAAAAGCGAGAATGCTACTGCGCCCAGGCGTCGTTGACCAGTCAAGCCGCCTTTTGCCGCAAAGCGAGAAAACCCAAGCACGGTAACAAAAGGTTACCAACGCCTGGCCTCAGGCCACCAATACCTGCTCCCGACCGACCTACACTGCTGCAAACCCTCCGCCCAGAGACCGCCCCATGACTGCCTCGCCGCTGCTCACCGCCTTCCTGCCCCTGGCCTTGGGCATCATCATGCTAGGGCTGGGTTTGTCCCTGACCCTGGCCGACTTCGCCCGGGTAGTGAAGTACCCCAAGCCGGTGGTCATCGGGCTGGCCTGCCAGATCGTGCTGTTGCCGCTGGTGTGCTTCCTGATCGCCAATGGCTTTGGCCTGGAGTCTGCCCTGGCGGTGGGGCTGATGCTGCTCGCCGCTTCGCCAGGGGGCACCACCGCCAACCTGTTCAGCCACCTGGCCCACGGCGACGTGGCGCTCAACATCACCCTCACGGCAGTCAACTCGCTGATCGCCATCCTCACCATGCCGCTGTTGGTCAACCTTTCGCTGATGTCGTTCATGGCTTCGGATCAGGCCATTCCCCTGCAGTTCGCCAAGGTCATGCAGGTGTTCGCCATCGTCCTGCTGCCAGTGGCGCTGGGCATGCTGATCCGACACTGGGCGCCGCATTTCGCTGCTCGCATGGAAAAACCGATGAAACTGGTGGCCGCGTTGTTCCTGGCGTTCACTATCGTTCTGGCGCTGGCCAAGGATTGGCAGACGGTGCTTGAATATGCCCCGGTGGTGGGCCTGGCGGCCCTCTTGTTCAACCTGATCAGCCTGGGAGTCGGCTACTGGGTGCCACGGATGCTGAGCATTCCCAAACGCCAGGCCATCGCCATCGGCATGGAGATCGGCATCCACAACGGTACGCTGGCGATCGCCCTGGCGCTGAGCCCGTCACTGTTGAACAACGCCACCATGGCAGTGCCGGCAGCGCTGTACAGCCTGATCATGTTCTTCACGGCAGCAGGATTCGGCTGGTGGGTCAGCCGGGCGAGCCGCGCCGAAGTGCCGGCGCGGTCGTTGTAACACCGGTCAGCCCTGTCCGCGTCGCCTGCGTAACTGGCGCTTGAGCACAGCCAGGGGCGGTGCGTAGAAAAAACCGAACGACACGCTGCCGGTGCGCCCCTTGATGGCATGATGCAGCCGATGGGCGCGATGCAGCCTTTGCAGGTAGCGGTTCAACGGCCGCGGCTTGCGTGGCCAATGGCGGTGGTAAAAACCGTCGTGGGCCAACACGTACAGAACGCCATAACCGGCAACGCCTGCGCCAACCCACTGCAACGGGGCATAGCCTGCCTTGCCCAGCGCCACCAGGGCCGCGGCGATTAGCGCCAGGGCCACCAGGTACAGGTCGTTGGTCTCGAGCACGCCCAGGTGCGGCTCGTGGTGCGAACGGTGCAGCCACCAGCCCCAGCCATGCATGATGTACTTGTGGGCCAGCGTGCCGACACCTTCCATGGCCACCAGGGTGGCGCACAGTACGGTGAGGTTGAACAGCATGTAACGGTCCGGCAGCGGTTAAGATTGCCGCAAGAGTACCGATTACCCGCACGCAATGCCACGCAGGCGTGATCGTCTGCATGGCTTTGTCGATGAAGGCATTGTCATGTTCGCGGCCTTGACCCTATGCGCCTCCCTGCGGCGGCGCGGCAACCACGCCGGCCAAGCCCTTGGCCACGGTGTAGCCATCACGCCCCTGTCGCTTGGCCTGGTACAACGCCTCGTCGGCGGCGGCGATCAGTGCTTCCGGGCTTACCGCCTCCTGGCCTGGCCGACACGCGGCGATGCCAGCGCTGATCGAGACCACGCCCAGCGCGCTGGCGGCGTGCTCGATGCCCTGGCGCCTGAGCTGTGCCTGGATGTCCTGAACGATCAGTTCCGCGCCGTGGCCATCGGTGTCCGGCAGCAACAAGGTGAACTCCTCGCCGCCGTAGCGCACGGCCAGGTCCGCCGGGCGCTTGAGCGCCTGCTGCAATAGCTCGGCGACCCGCCGCAGGCATTGGTCCCCCATGGGGTGGCCGTAGCGATCGTTGTAGAGCTTGAAGTGGTCGAGGTCGAGCATCACCAGGGCTACCGGGTAATCGTGCCGGCGGGCGCGCTTGAGCTCCGCCTCGAACACCGCATCGAGGCGCCGACGGTTGCCCAGCCGGGTCAGGCTGTCGGTCAGCGCCATGGCCTGCAGCGTCTGGTTGGCCTGGTGCAAGGCGCGTTCGATGACGATACGCTCGCGCAACTGACGCAGCACCACCCAGCCGAACACGGCCAGACCCACCAGCAGCAATACCAGCACGGCGATGGTCTTGATTGCATCATGCCGCCAGGGGGCGATGATCGAGTCACGCGACAGGCCCGCTTCGGCAACCACCGGGTAGCTATTTAGGGCACGGTAGGCATACAGCCGCGTGGTGCCATCGATCACCGCGACCGCTTCGACGATGCCCTCGCTGGCATAGGGCAGCTGGTTGCGGAAGATCTCGCTGTCGGCCAGGCTCTCGCCCACCACATCCTCGACGAACGGCCGACGTACCAGGACCGTTCCATCCCGCTTGGCCAGCACCAGCGCACCGCTTTCATCGATTTTGAATCCACCGTAGTAGTCGACGAACCACTGCACCTTGATGGTGCCCAGCAGTACGCCGGCGAATGTCCCGTCAGGATTGTCCAGGCGCCGGGAAATCGGAATGATCAGGTCACTGCTGGTGCGGCTGCGCACCACAGAGCCGATATGGATGTCACGGTCGGTGTGGGTGCGGTGGTAGATGAAATAATCGCGGTCGGCATTGTTGGCGTCGGCCGGTATGTTGGCTTCGTCGCTGACCAGCCAGCTACCGTCCGCGCCATATACAAACAAGCCATGCAGTTGCGGCATTATCGCCTTTTGTTGGGCTAACAAAGCGTGCAGGCGGGACCGGTCGAGATGGGCGAGGCCGTCGCCCTCCAAGCGTTCGGTCAGGGCCGCAGTTATCGCATCGACCTGGCGAATGGCATCCTCGGCATGCTGGGCGCTGGCCCTGGCGAGATTGCTGACCACCCTTTCGGCATCGGTGAACTCCTGGCGGTAGTCACGCCAGATCCGCCAGCCCTCTACCGCCAGGAATGTCAGCAGAACCACGGCCATGAACGTCAGCACCAGGCGAAACAACGCCACGGCGCGTCCCTCGCCGCTGATCGCCAACGGCACATCGTCATCATCTTTTCTGGCTGCGCACATGCGAATGTCAAATCCCTTGCCAGCGAGCGTTTTCCGCCTGTGACTATAGTCCAGCCAGTCAGTGTCGTTTTCGTGTGCCCAGTTCGATCCACACCGGTGCATGGTCACTGGCCTTGTGTTCATTACGCACCCAGGCGTCCACGCCCCCGGCCTTCAGGTAGGCGGCCAGCGTTGGGTTGAGGAGCAGGTGGTCGATGCGCAATCCGGCGTTACGCGCCCAGTGATTGCGAAAGTAGTCCCAGAAGGTATACACCTGCGCCTCCGGGTGCAGGTGGCGGATGGCATCGGTCCAACCCTGCTCCAGCAACTGCTGGTAGCACGCGCGCGACTCAGGTTGCAGCAAGGCGTCCTTGCGCCACGACTTCGGGTCGTAGATGTCGCGGTCGGTCGGCACTACGTTGAAATCGCCCGCCAGCAGCGTTGGGTGCTCGCTGGCCTGCAGCCCGCGAGCATGCTCGATCAGGCACTGGAACCAGCGCAGCTTGTAGTCGAACTTTGGCCCAGGTTGCGGATTGCCGTTGGGCAAATACAGGCAACCGACCAACACGCCGTGCACGGCAGCTTCAAGATAGCGGCTCTGCTCGTCATCCTCCATACCCGGCAAGCCCCGGCGCACCTCCAGAGGCTCACCGCCACGGGCAAGAATGGCCACCCCGTTCCAGGACGGCTGGCCGTGATGCAGGCAACCATACCCCGCTGCTTCCAGCTCGGCGCGTGGGAATTGCTGGTCGGGCGCCTTCAACTCCTGCAGGCAGGCAATGTCCGGTTGTTCGCGCGCCAGCCAGGCGAGCAGTGCCGGCAGCCGGCTGCGGATGCCGTTGATGTTGAACGTGGCGATCTTCAGCGCTTTCATGCGTCAGGGTCGTCGACGTGGGCTTGCACCGCGTCTTTCAGAGCATGCACATGGGCCTGGTCGGCCAGGGTCTTGAGGGCCAACCAGTCGTCCCAGTCGATGGTGCCGTCGTCGCGCAGGGCTTCGGCGGTGCACAGCAACTCATGGTGGTAGGCATCCGGCGACTCACGCCGATAGCTGATGTCGTCGTACTGGGCGTACCAGGCCGCAAGCTCGGGAATAGTGCGTTCGATGCTCATGGATCATGGTCCTTTTCCATGCCTTTGAATGTGTGAGCCCGTTTCTGGCACAACGTTCAACCGCAACACAGCTGACGCCTGCGCAGAAAAATTAAACCTTTACCCAGCGCCTCGGCTCAACAGCGTACGCGACACTGAAGTCGCGCCAACCTAATAAGGAGTGGGACATGAGCAATCTCTTCATCAAGCGCGTCGGCCTGTCGATGGTACTGGGCATGGCTTCCTGGCAAGCCATGGCAGCCTCCTCGGATGATTTCGTCGATGCCGCGACCGAGTCGGGCATCGCCGAGATCGTCACCGGCAAGCTGGCCCAGGAGAAAAGCCAGAACGGCGAGATCAAGACCTTTGCCCAGCAAATGGTCACCGACCATACCCAGGCCAACCAGAAACTCGCCGATATCGCCCGCAAGCTGGACATCGAAGTCCCCGACGAAGCCGCGCTGACCGACAAGGTCAAGAAGGTGATCTTGGAATGGCGCGACGAGTCGTTCGACAAGTCGTATATCAACAACCAGGTCGACGCCCACGAAAAAGCGGTCGAGCTGTTCAAGAAAGAGGCGAGTTCGTCCGACAAGGCCGAGTTGAAGGCCTTCGCCAGCGAAACCCTGCCCAAGCTGGAGCAGCACCTGCAGCATGCCAAAGAGCTGCAAGCCAAGCACGGCAAGTGATCTGACACCCACAGAGGCCCGATATGAGTAACGAAGCACTGCGTGCGGAAATCCTCACCCGCCTGCTGCATGCCCACCCCGAAGGGTTGGGCAAGGAGGTGTTGGACAACTATCGCGGCGAGAAAGCCGTCGCCGGCATGCTCAAGACGCTGCAGGAACATGGCCTGATCCAGGGCGCCCACGTCAGCGTGGACGACCAGCACCAGATCAGCGTCAGCTACCCGATCAAGTTGTCTTCAGCGGGTGTGGAGGCTGCGAAGCAGTTGGACAACTGAAAAGAGGCAGAATGCGGGGGCTGCTACGCAGCCCATCGCGACACAAGGCCGCTCCCACATTGTCCGTGCTTGCCCACTAGATACGGGTTTCCACGGTCATTGTGGGAGCGGCCTTGTGTCGCGATGGGCCGCAAAGCGGCCCCAATACCGGCGATGTCGAGCTCAAGTGAACAGCGTTACCGCTTGAGCGGCCCTTCTCCTACTTCTGTTTTTCCTCATCCCGTGGCGGCTTCGCCGGCCCCTGGGGATCCACTTGCGGGTCTTCGAGGTCTGGCGAATCGGGATCGAAGCCCAGGTCTGCCTCTTTGTCGGCCTGTTCCGAGGAATGCGGGCCCTGGGGTGATGCTGGGCGCTGGTCGGGCTTGGACATGCTGTTTTCTCCCTTGCAAGTGTCTATGGAAGAACACCCAAAGACCTCGGAAGTTTGATTTATTTCCCTCAGCGCTCGCGCAATGCCTCCCGCGCCTTGTTGAATGGCTTGAGCAGGTAATCGAGAACGGTCTTGCTGCCGGTATTGATATCGACGGTGGCGACCATGCCCGGCACGATGTTGAAGCGCTCGCCGTTGTCGTTGCTCAGGTGATCGACGTCGGTGCGTATGAACACCCGGTAGTAGTACACCTCACGCTTGACCTCATCCTGGATGGTATCTGGCGATATCGTCGTGACCTTGCCGTGCAGCCCGCCATAGATCGAGTAATCGTACGCGCTGACCTTGACCGTGGCGTCCAGCCCGGGGCGAATGAAGGCGACATCGCGCGGCGAGATCCGCGCCTCGACCAGCAGCTTTTCGTCCACCGGCACGATTTCCATCAGTTTGCCGTTCTGCGGGATCACCCCACCGACGGTGAACACTTCGATGTCCTTGACGATGCCGCGCACCGGCGAATTGAAGGTGGTGCGGTTGAGCGCGTCCGACCGCCCGCGAGTCACTGAGCTTTGCGCGGCGATCTCGGCATTGGCCTTGGCCAGGCCCTCACGCGCCTTGACCACGTACTCACTGCGCATTTCGGTGGCCTTGCGCTCCAGTTCGTTGGCCTGGCGGCGCAGGCGCAGGACTTCTACATCGCTGGCCGCGCCGCGCGCCACCAGTGGTTGGGTCATGGCCAGTTCGCGGCGCACCAGGGTCACTGCTTCGGCGATACCGGCCAGGTTCTTCGCCAGGCTTTCCTTGCGCGACTTGTAGAGCGCGGTTTCGCTGGCAACCAGGTTGGGAAATGCCTGCACGTCCTCGGGGAAGCTCAACGGCGTATCGTTGACCTCAGCATACAAGCGAGCGGCCTCGGCCTTGGCGGCGAGCATGCGCGAGGCGCTTTCCTGCACCGCCGACTCGCTACGGGTGCGGTCCAGCTGGGCCAGTACCTGGCCAGCCTCCACCAGGTCGCCCTCCTGCACGTTCAACGACACCAGGATGCCACCTTCGAGCGACTGGATGATCTGCTCGTGCGAGGACGGCACGACCTTGCCGCTGCCGGTGGAGACCTCATCGAGCGAGAACAGGCTGGCCCAGAGGGTAAAGGCGCCGAGCAGCGCGGCGATCAGCCAGACCACCAGGCTCGAACGCGGCAGCGCAGGCTCGGCGGGGCTGGCAATGCGGCGCCGGTCAGGCGCGGCGGCGGGCCTGCCGACGATTGCCGGAGGCGTTGCCTGGGTAGTGGCCACTGAGAGCGACTGGTCGTTCATTTGCTCAGCTCCTTGATGACATCTTCTTTAGGGCCGTCCATCACCACCTTGCCATCATTGATGACGATGATGCGGTCAACCCACTTGAGTACGGGCATGCGATGGGTGGCGACGACCAGGGTGCGTGGTTTCATCCACGGGCCCAGGGCATCGATGACTTGGCGTTCGGTCATTTCATCGAAGTTGGCGGTCGGCTCGTCAAGGAGCAATACCGAGGGGTTGCGGATGATCGTGCGGGCCAGCAGCAGCGTCTGGCGCTGGCCGCCGGAAAGCCCCTGGCCACCTTCAAGGATCAGCTCGTCGAGCCCGTCCGGCAGGTTGCGCACGAACGGCAAGGCTCCGGACAGCGCCAACGCCTGCATGATCATGGCGTCGCTGGCCATCGGTGCGCCGAGCAGGATGTTTTCGCGCACGGTGCCGTAGAACAGGTGCGCCCCCTGGGTCAGCATGGCCACATCGCGGCGCACGTCGGCGGTATCGAGTAATGACAGGTCGACGCCGTCCAGCGAAACCTGACCACGCTCAGGGAAGTGCATGCCCGCCAGCAGGTTGAGCAATGTGGACTTGCCCGAGCCGATGCGCCCGATGACCGCCACCTTCTCACCCGCCCGGATACGCAACTCCGATACTTGCAGCGCGGCGCGCTTGGCCGTGTCGTTGTAGCGGAACCGGACATCGTCGAGCAGGTAGTTGCCATTGAGCGCGGCACGGTGCAGGCGCCGACTGTTGTCCGGTTGGTCGACCGGCCGGCTCATGATTTCGTCGAGTCCCTTGCGAGCGACCTTGGCCGCTTGCCAGCGGGCGAAGATCGAGGCCATCTGGGCCAGCGGCGAGATCATCCGCGAAGCGAGGATCGATGAGGCCACCAAGGCACTGGTGGTCATGTCGCCCTGCATCACCAGGTAGCTACCCAGGGCCAGCACCAGGGCGTAGACCACCCCCTGTACCTCGTGGGTCCAGCTCATCAGCAGGCTGGTGAAGAAGCGCTGACGCATACCGACGTTGGCCAGCACGTCATTGGTGTTGTTCCACTGGTTCTGGAAGCGCGACTCGGCGCGCAGCAGCTTGATGTCCTCGATGCCCTGCACAGCTTCCACCAGCATCGCGTTACGCAGCGCCGATTCGCGCATGCCTTCGTTGGACAAGCGCTCGAGGGGTTTCTGCACCAGCAGGCCCGGAATCACCAGCAGCGGGATGGCACCGAGGGCGACGAATACCAGCGGCCCACCGACCATCCACAGCACCGCCACGAACAACAGGAAGAACGGCAAGTCAGCCACCGCAGCGACCGTGGTCGAGCTGAACAGGTCGCGGACCTGCTCGGTCTCGCGCAACTGCGAGATGAACGTCCCGGTCGAGCGTGAGCGCGCCGAGTTGCGCAGGCGCAAGGCTCGGCCGAAGACCATGTCGGAGATCCGCAGGTCGGCGCGCTTGCCGATGGTGTCGGAAATATGCGTTCGAGCCACCCGCAGGGAGAACTCGAAGAGAATCGCCAGCATCACCCCACCGAACAGTACCCACAGGGTCGCCTCGGAGTTGGCAGGGACCACGCGGTCATAGACCTGCATGGAGAAGATCACCCCGGCCAGGGCCAGGACGTTGGCGCCCAACGACGCCAGCATGATGTCGCCATAGCGCTTCCAGTCGCGCAGGGCGATGTTCCAGAACCAGTTGCGCCGGAAAGGCCGGATGTATTCGTCGACCCGGGCATCGGCCACTGCTACCTGAGGACGCAGGATCGCCACGCGGCGTACGCGGCGGCGCAGTTCATCGATGCTGATTCGGGTTTCCAGCCCCTTGTCGCCACTGAACAGCACGCCGGCATTGCCTTCGCCGTCGACGGCCTGCACCACGCAGATGCTGCCGCCGTCCAATTCCGCCACCAGCGGTAGCCGGCAGGTGTCGAGCTGTTGCAACGACAAGTTGCTGAAGCGCAGCGCCAGGCCCAGGCTCTTGGCCATGTGCAGCAGCTGTAGATCGGCCGAACCGCCCTCCTCCCAGGCCAGCGCCACGCGCGTGCCCTCTTCGGAGACGCCGATCCCGTAGTGACGGGCCACGGCGAGCATGGCATCGAGCCAGCGTTCAGTTTGCGCGGGCAGGCTCATGGCAGTACCTCCATTCCTTGCACGGTGGTGTTGTTGAGGCCGTAGAACTCGCGGCTGCGGCCCTGGGCGTCAACCACCCCGACCAAGCCCATCCAGAGGTCATGACGGACCGTTTCGACGTCGGATAACGCCTGGTAGTACTCCTGCTCGGTATTGAGCAGGTCGAGGATCGAGCGGGTGCCGAGCTTGTATTGGTCGCGGTACAGTTCGCGCGACTCGTTGAGCCCGCGTTGCCGGCTGCCGAGCACGCCCAGTCGGGCCCGGTTGCCGGTAATCTGCTCGCGCAGGATGCGGATCTGGTCGCTTGCGGTCAGGCGGGCGTCTTCGCTGCGTTGACGCGCCGCTTCCAGGCCGTTGTACGCAGCGCGCTGCTGGGCGCGCAGGCCGCCGCCCTGATAGAGCGGCTGGGTCAGGTTGATGCTGACGCTGTTGTTGGTGCCGTGGCGTTCGTAGGTGGTCGGGTTGTCCCCGCTCAGCGCCTTGGTGCTGCCGGCGTCAAGGCTCACCGAGGGGCGCATGCTGGCTTTGGCCTGGCGCAGTTGCGCCTCGGCGCCTTGGCGCTCGGCCTCGGCGATCAGCACGTCGGGCAACAGACTGGTGTCCAGCCGCCAGCTCAGATCGACCGCCGCTGCCTGGTTATCGGACAGCGCGCCGATGGTTCCGGAAACCGGACCGCCTACCAGCGTGCGCAGGCGCTGCAGGGCCTGCTGATATTGGGCGCGCAGCAACAGTTGGTTGGCCCGCGCGGCATCGACCCGGGCCAGCGCCTGGATCGGATCGGAACGGCTGGTCACCCCTGCCCCGGCACGATCCTGGGTCATGGCATGGATGCGCTCCATGGTGCTGACCTGTTCGTCGGCGATGCGCCCGAGCAGCCGGTAGCGTTGCACGTCGATGGTGGCCTCGGCGGTTTGCCGGGCGATCTGGTCGATCTGCTTGAGCACTACCGCTTGTTGCCGGCGTGACTGGGCTTCGGCGTTGCTGACCGAGCCTGCCACCTTGCCGAAGTCATAGAGCATCTGCGAGGCGGAGAGCGTAGCGGTCTGGCTGGTGCCGGTGTGGGTGGTGTCGCCATAGCCCACGCCTGCCTTCACTTGTGGGTAGTAGCCGGAGCGCGCCATGGCGATGCCATCGCCTTGTTGCGCCAGGGTGGCGATGGCGTCGGCGATGGAGGGGTGGCGATTGACGGCACGATGCACTGCCTGGTTGATGTCCAGCAGGTGTTGCGCTGCCGGTTCGTCGAGTTCGGGGTTGTGCCGTTGGCCACCGGTCTGTTCGACCAGTTGGCTGGGTGCCAGGCTTCGCTGCTCGGGGCTACGCGCGCCGAACCAGCCGTCGTCGCTGGCCGCCAGCGTGGCGCTGGACAGGCCGGCCAGGCACAGCCAGGCCAGGGGTTTGAGTATTCGATCGTTCACCGAGGGCCTCCCGGAGTGTGTAGAGGCGCAGGCGACTGGAAACGGCCTGCAGAAGAAGAAGGCCGTTGGCTCGGCCCGATCGTCACGGTGATTATCTGAGGGCTTGTCTTACGCCTAAATCAGACGTTTCTTAAAAGAAAGCGCCCGGCACGAGGCCGGGCGCAAAGGACGCGGTACTGGGCTCAGACCACGTTGATGCCGTGCTGGATCAGCAGGTCGGCGTTGGTGTTGCTGCCCATCGTCGCGTTGTGCCAGATGTCGAAGGCGACACCGTCCACGGTGGTGCTGCCGCTGACCGCCCAGCCACCCTCGCCGACCGTTTCGGCAAGGTCGACAGTCGAAGTGCTGTCGCCCTTGATCGTCAGGTTGCCGAGGCCGTCGTCCTTGGTATCGACCTGGCTGAGCACATCGGCCAGGCGCAGGCTCAGCGTGTTGTTACCGCTGCCCGCCTCGCTGCTGCCCAGGTCGAAGATCTCGAAGCCCTTGACCCGGGTGCCGTACTCGGTGAGGTTGAGCGCGTGGCCACCACTTTCGAACAGCAATGTGTCCACTCCGAGCCCGCCATCCACACGGGTGAAGGTGGTACCGACCAGGCCGATGGTGTCATCGCCTGCCCCGCCCATGGCCACGTCGTGCTGCACGCTGGTATCGGTGGTGCCGGTGGTGTCGGTGCCGATGCCATGGATGATGTCGTTGCCCTGGCCGCCGCTGAGAATATCCACCCCATCGACGCTGGTGGCCGCTCCCAGGCTGGTGGAACCCGCCCAGAGTTCGTCGTCACCGACCGTGTAGCTGTGGGTCAGCAAGGCGATCGAGCCTGTGTAGATGTTGAACGCACCGCCATTGGTGGCGCCACTGTCGCTCTGCCACACGCCGTAGCCGTAGTCGGCGATGCCGTCGCCGTTCCAGTCGCCCATGGCCAGACCGGTGCCGGCATAGTCGTTGGCGTTCAAACCCAGGTACTGGATCGCCTGACCGGAGGCCACCAGGGCGTCCAGGTCGGTGTTCAGGTCGAAGCTACCGTCGGCACGTCCATACACCAGGTACACCGCGCCGCGGTTGGTAACGCCGTCGTCGTAGCCGGGCATGCCGATCAGGAAGTCGTCGATGCCGTCGCCGTTGACGTCGCCTCCGGCGCTGATGGCATAGCCGAGCTGGCCGTCGGCGGTGGTCACCGAGCCTGAAATCGCCGTGCCGTTGCTGCTGCTGGAGATAATGAAGCCTTGGCTGGCGCTCAGGTTGCCGAGGTTGATGTCGGTCCAGGTTTCTCCCGCTTGCTTGCCGTAGATCACATAGACCCGGCCCGGGCCTGTAGTATCGGCGGCCGAGTCGCCCCAGCCGGGCGAGCCGATGGCGAAGTCCTCGATGCCGTCGCCGTTGATGTCACCGATGTTCTGGATGTTGGAGAACATCGCGTACCACTGCCCGGCGTTCTGCGCGGTGCCACCGGAGTCCACGGTGGCGCCGCCCAGCCATTCACCCGTCTGGCTGCCGACCAAACGCACACCTTGGTCGCTGGTCAGGTTGGCCAGGTTGTAGCTGTCGCCCAAGCCCTCGGCGCTGCCCCAGATCAGGTAAGCGGTACCGCTGTTGGTGATGGTGCTACCCGTCAGCCCGTTGGACCGTGGCGCAGTCACGATGTAGTCAGCGTAGCCGTCGCCATTGACGTCACCGATCACCTTCACTGTGGTACCCAGGTCACTGGCGCCATCGGCCGTATACGTGGTGCGGATATTGGTCTGATTCTCGACCCTACTGCCCAGCGTCGACGAAGTCGTGCCGGTGGCGTAGAACAGGCCGCCCGGATTGCTGTCACTGACGTAGTTGCTCAGCAGCAGGTTGCCCCATTCGGCACTGCCGGCCGCACCGGCGTGGCCGTAAAGCACCACGTACATGCCGTTGCCACCGTTACCCGCCGCCGAACCGATGATCAGGTCGGCATAGCCGTCGCCGTTGATATCGCCGCCGGTAACGCTGTTCGATGACCAACCACCGGTGTTGTAGTTCTTGATCACGAAGCCGGCCGAGGTGGCGCCGTTCTCCAGGGTGGTCAGGTCGAGGGTGGCCAGATTGGTGTTCTCACCGCCGAAAATCACATAGGTGCGGTCGTTCAGCGTCGAAGCGATGGCGAAATCGTCGTAGCCGTCGCCGTTGATGTCGCCCAGGGCGGTGACCAGCTTGCCCTGGATGCCTGTGTCGCCGCCGGTACCGGTGACGCCGCTCTGGGTAATCCGGAAACCCTGCTCCGGCGTGAGATTGTCGATACTCGACAGCGAGGGAATACCGTTGACGTTGCCGTAAAGCACGTAGATATCCGATCCGTACGCCGCCGTCGAACCGTAGATGCTGTGCGGCGCCGATACCACGTAGTCGACGTACCCATCGCCGTTGACGTCACCGATCGCTGACATCGACAGGCCCAGGCCGTCGGCCGATTGCGTGCTGGCGGCCACCGAAGCGGTGCCCTCGGTGTCTATGACCAAGCGGGCATCTTCCGAGCCGTCGAGCATCCCGGCCACCGATTGGTTGCCGGCATCGTCGACCAGAACCGCCTTGATGTTGTAGCTGCCGTCGACCAGCGATGGCAGGGTCGCGGTGAACACACCATTGGCATCGAGGGTGAGGCCTTCGGCGTACAGCACGTCACCGTCGTCGTAGCGGCCGTTGCCGTTGATGTCGTCGAACAGCGTGACGGTGATCTTGCCTGCCGCCGCGGCTTCGCTGTCGGCGGCATTGAGCCCCGTGATGGTGCCGGTGATGCTCGGTGTGATCACGCTGGTGGTGTTGTCGCTGGCACTGCTGCCATTATCGCTGCTGTCGTCCAGGTCGATGATCGCGTCAGTGAAGGCTGGCGCCTCGGTATCGACGACGACGTCGCGCGAGTTGGTCTGGCCGATATTGCCAGCGTCGTCCACCACGCGCACTTGTACGGTGTACTGGCCATCGGCGAGTACCTGGCCTTGGTGGTCGTAGACCCAGCCGGTGCCGTCGACAGAGGCGCGGTACCAGGTCAGGCCGTTGTCCAGGCTGATTTCCACGCCCTCGCCTTCGCCAAGTTCGGCGCTGAGGCTTCCGGAGAACACCAGGGTGTTGTCGCTGGTGATCAGGTCGTCACCCAGGGCGCCACTGTCGCTGCTGATGGCATCCAGGGTGATGGACAGCTCGGCGCTGGGCCCTTCGGTATCGATCACGACCTTCTGGCTGGCGCTGTTGCCCAGGTTCCCGGCTTCGTCGACCACCCGCACCTGCACGTCATAATCGCCATCGGCCAGTTCCACACCAGTGTTGTCGAAACTCCAGGTGCCGCTGTCGACTTCAGCGTCCTGCCAGGTGGCACCGCCATCGAGGCTGATCTGCACCCGCTCGCCGTCACCCAGGGGCTCGCTGAGGGTGCCATGGAAGCCCAGGCTGCTGTCGTTGGTGACATAGTCGCCGCTCAGGTAGCCGTTGTCGTCGCTGATACCGTCGAAGGTGATGGTCAGGCTGGCGGACGGCCCTTGGGTGTCGATTTCCACCGCTTGGGTGCCGGCCAGGCTTGCGTTGCCTTCGCTACCGAGGACCCGAGCCATGAACACGTAGGTGCCATCGCCCAGCTCGCTGGCGCTGTTGTCGAACACATAGGTGCCGTCGCCTTGCGCCACGGCGTCGTGCCAGGTGTTGCCGCCATCGAGCGAGACCTGCACGGTGTCCCCGGCGTTGAGCTGGCCATCGAGAGTGACGGTCACCAGCAGGCTGTTGTCGTTGGTGATGAAATCACCGTCCACGCCGGCATCGGCCGAGACCGCGCTGATGGTCGCCAGGGCGTAGTGCACACTGCTGCTGGCGCTGCTGTTACCGGCGGCATCGCTGGACACGGCAAATGCCTCTCCGCTGCCTTGGGCACTGGCGCTGGTGACGCTATAACCGCCGGCGGCGTTGGCGGTGACGGTTTGCTTGGAGCCGTCGGGGAAGGTCACGGTGACCTCGCTGCCGGCTTCGGCGCTGCCGCTGACCACCAGGGTGCCGTCGGTATTGGCATTGACCACCACGCTCGGGGCCAATGGCGCGGTGCCGTCGACATAATCGGCGGTGGTGCCGTCGCCGGTATTGCCCGCCGCATCCGTCGCGCTGGCGCTGACGTTACCGGAGGTTTGCGGTACCGACGTGGTCGCGCTGTAGCTGCCATCGGCATCGGCGGTAACGGTCTCGGTGCTGCCGTCCGGGTAGGTCACGGTCACCATGCTGCCAGGTTCAGCGTTGCCGGTGACGGTCAGGCCGCCGTCATCGTTGGCCTGGATGTTGATCGTCGGGGCCTCTGGTGCGGTGATATCGGTGTAGTCCTGGGTCACCGGGGCGCTGGTATTGCCCGCTGCATCCTTGGCTTCGACCGCCACCTCACCGGTGGGTTGATCTTCCGGCGAAGTCAGCGACCACGCGCCATCCTCGCCCACCAGGACCGAGTCGGTGCTGCCGTCGGGGTAGGTCACGGTCACCGTGCTGCCCGGCTCTGCCGAACCAGCGACGGTGATGCTGCCATCGGTGTTGGTGATGATTTCATCCAGCACCGGCACTTGCGGCGCCCAGCTGTCGACATAGTCGACACTGGCCGCGTCGCCGGTGTTGCCTGCAGCATCGGTCGCACTGGCGCTCACTTCACCGCTGGTTTGCGGCACCGAGGTGGTGACGCTGTAGCTGCCATCGGCATCGGCTGTCACCGTTCCGGTGCTGCCATCGGGGAAGGTCACGGTCACGCTGGTGCCAGGCTCGGCGTTGCCGCTCACGGTCAGGCCGCCGTCGGCATTGGCCGTGACATCGACAGTCGGGGTTTCTGGCGGCGTGGTGTCGCTGTAGTCCTCGGTCACCGAGGCACTGGTATTGCCCGCCTCGTCCGTCGCTTTCACGTCCACCTCACCTGTGGGCTGGTCTACTGGCGAGGTCAGCGACCAGGTACCGTTTTCGTCTGCCACTACGGTGTCGGTCGAGCCATCCGGATAGGTCACGTTGACCGTGCTGCCAGGTTCGGCGGTACCGCCGACGGTGATGCTGCCATCCTCGTTGGTGATGATCTCATCGAGCATGGGCGCCTCTGGGGCGGTGCTGTCGACATAGGCCACCGTGCCCGCGTCCCCCGTGTTGCCAGCGGCATCGGTCGCGCTTGCGCCCACCTCGCCAGACGTCTGAGGTACGGAGGTGGTCGCGCTGTAGTTACCCTCCGCGTCTGCAGTCACGGTCTGGCTGCTGCCATCTGGGAAGGTCACGGTCACGCTGCTGCCCGCCTCGGCACTGCCGGTCACGGTCAGGCCGCCGTCGGCGTTTGGCGTGACGATCACGCTAGGGGCCTCGGGTGCAGTAGTGTCGGTGTAATCCTCAGTGGTCGAGGCGCTGGTGTTACCGGCTTCGTCCGAGGCGTTGACCTCGACTTCACCGCTCGGTTGATCTTCCGGCGAAGTCATTGACCAGGTGCCGTCTTCATCTGCCACCACGGTGTCGGTCGAGCCGTCTGGGTAGGTGACAGTCACGGTGCTGCCGGGCTCGGCGCTGCCGCCGACGGTGATGCTGCCATCTGCATTGGTGATGATTTCATCCAGCACGGGAGCCTCAGGCGCGGTGCTGTCGACATAGTCCAGGCTGCCCGCAGGCCCGGTGTTGCCCGCCGCATCGGTCGCGGCGGCGCTGACTTCGCCAGAGGTTTGGGGAGCCTCGGTGGTCGCGCTGTAGCCGCCGTCGGAACCTGCGGTCACGGTTTGGCTGCTGCCGTCCGGGAAGGTCACGGTCACGCTGCTGCCGGCTTCGGCAGTGCCAGTGACGGTCAGCCCCCCGTCGGCATTAGGTGTGACGGTCACGCTCGGCGCTTCGGGGGCGGTGATGTCGCTGTAGTCCTCAGTGGTCGAAGCACTGGTGTTGCCCGCTTCGTCCGAGACGTTGACATCGATCTCGCCGCTGGGTTGGTCTTCCTGCGAGGTCAACGACCAGGTGCCGTCTTCGCCGGCAACGATCGAGTCGGTCGAGCCGTCCGGATACGTCACGGTCACGGTGCTGCCAGGCTCGGCGGTGCCGCCAACGGTGATGCTGCCGTCTTCGTTGGTGATGATTTCATCCAGCACGGGCGCCTCAGGGGCGGTGCTGTCGACGTAGTCCAGCGTGCCCGCTTCACCCGTGTTGCCCGCGGCATCGGTGGCGGTCGCACTCACCTCACCGGAGGTTTGCGGTATGGAGGTAGTCGCGCTGTAGCCGCCGTCGGAACCTGCGGTCACGGTTTGGCTGCTGCCATCGGGGAAAGTGACGGTGACGCTGCTGCCCGCCTCGGCACTACCGGTCACGGTCAGGCCGCCGTCGGCGTTTGGCGTGACGATCACGCTCGGCGCTTCGGGTGCGGTCGTGTCGGTGTAGTCCTCAGTGGCCGAGCTGCTGGTATTACCGGCTTCGTCCGAAGCTTTCACATCGACTTCACCGCTGGGTTGGTCTTCCGGCGAGGTCAACGACCAGGCGCCGTCTTCGCCCGCCACCACGGTATCGGTCGAGCCATCCGGGTAGGTGACGGTTACAGTGCTGCCAGGCTCGGCAGTACCGCCGAGGGTGATGCTGCCGTCCTCGTTGGTGATGATCTCATCGAGCACGGGCGCCTCAGGCGCGGTGCTGTCGGCATAGGCCAGGCTACCCGCAGGCCCTGTGTTGCCTGCCGCATCGGTCGCGCTGGCGCTCACTTCGCCGGAAGTTTGCGGCACCGAAGTGGTCGCGCTGTAGCTGCCGTCGGAACCTGCGGTCACGGTTTGGCTACTGCCATCCGGGAAGGTCACGGTCACGTTGCTGTCTGCTTCGGCATTGCCGGTAACGGTCAGGCCGCCATCGGCGTTGGGCGTGATGATCACGCTGGGCGCTTCAGGCGCCGTGGTGTCGTTGTAGTCTTCGGTGGTCGAAGCGCTGGTGTTACCGGCTTCGTCAGAGGCTTTGACGTCCACCTCACCGCTGGGTTGATCTTCCGGCGAGGTCAGCGACCAGGCACCGTCTTCGCCCGCCACCACGGTGTCGGTCGAGCCGTCCGGGTAGGTCACGGTGACAGTGCTCCCAGGCTCGGTAGTGCCGCCGACGGTGATGCTGCCGTCCTCGTTGGTGATGATCTCATCGAGCACGGGCGCCTCAGGCGCGGTGCTGTCGGCATAGGCCAGGCTACCCGCAGGCCCTGTGTTGCCTGCCGCATCGGTCGCGGTGGCGCTCACTTCGCCGGAAGTTTGCGGCACCGAAGTGGTCGCGCTGTAGCTGCCATCGGAATCCGCCATCACGGTGTCGGTGCTACCGTCCGGGAAGGTCACGGTGACGCTGCTGCCTGCCTCGGCGCTACCGCTGACCGTCAGGCCGCCGTCGCTGTTCGGCGTGACAGTGACCGTGGGGGCCTCTGGCGGCGTGGTATCGCTATAGTCTTCGGTGGTCGAGGCGCTGGTGTTGCCCGCTTCATCCGAGGCTTTGACATCGATTTCACCGTTCGGCTGATCTTCTGGCGAGGTCAACGACCAGGTACCGTCTTCACCGGCAACGGCGGTGTCGGACGAGCCGTCCGGGTAGGTCACGGTCACGGTGCTGCCCGGCTCGGCGGTGCCGCCAACGGTGATGCTGCCATCCTCGTTGGTGATGATTTCATCCAGCACAGGAGCCTCGGGAGCGGTGCTGTCGACATAGTCCAGGGTGCCAGCCGGCCCGGTATTGCCAGCCGCATCGGTGGCGCTGGCACTGACTTCGCCGGACGTTTGCGGCACCTCGGTGGTCGCGCTATAGGAGCCATCGGCATCGGCGGTCACGGTTTGGCTGCTGCCATCCGGGAAGGTCACTGTGACGCTGCTGCCCGCCTCGGCGCTGCCCGTCACGGTCAGGCCACCATCGGCGTTTGGCGTGCCGATCACGCTCGGCGCGTCGGGCGCTGTGGTATCGGCGTAATCCTCGGTAGTCGAGGCACTGGTGTTGCCCGCTTCGTCCGAGGCTTTGACCTCGACTTCGCCGCTCGGCTGATCTTCTGGCGAGGTCAACGACCAAGTCCCGTCTTCACCCGCCACCACGGTGTCGGTCGAGCCGTCCGGGTAGGTCACGGTGACCGTGCTACCGGGCTCGGCGGTACCGCCGACGGTAATGCTGCCGTCTTCGTTGGTGATGATTTCATCCAGCACGGGTGTCTCAGGGGCGGTGCTGTCGACATAGTCCAGGGTACCCGCATCGCCCGTGTTGCCGGCGGCATCGGTCGCGCTGGCGCTCACCTCGCCAGTGGTCTGCGGCACCGAGGTGGTCACGCTGTAGCTGCCATCGGCATCCGCGCTCGCCGTGGCGGTGCTGCCGTCGGGGAACGTTACAGTCACCGTGCTGCCAGGTTCAGCATTGCCAGTGACAGTGAGACCCCCGTCATCGTTGGCCAAGACAATGACGCTCGGCGCCTCTGGCGCGGTGATATCGACATAGGCCAGAGTGCCCGCGTCACCTGTGTTGCCAGCCGCATCGGTGGCGCTGGCACTCACTTCGCCGGAGGTTTGTGGCACAGAAGTGGTCGCACTGTAGCTGCCGTCGGTACCGGCGAGCACAGTTTGGCTGCTGCCATCGGGGAAGGTCACGGTCACACTGCTGCCCGCCTCGGCACTGCCGGTGACGGTCAGGCCGCCGTCGGCATTGGGCGTGGCGATCACGCTGGGCGCTTCAGGCGCCGTGGTGTCGCTATAGTCTTCGGTGGTCGAAGCGCTGGTGTTGCCGGCTTCGTCCGAGGCTTTGACCTCGACCTCGCCCGAAGGCTGGTCTTCTGGCGAGGTCAGCGACCAGGCACCGTCTTCATCGGCAACGATCGAGTCGGTCGTGCCGTCCGGATAGGTCACGGTGACCGTACTACCAGGCTCGGCAGTACCACCGACGGTGATGCTGCCATCCTGGTTGGTGATGATCTCATCGAGCACGGGCGCCTCTGGGGCGGTGCTGTCGACATAGTCGAGCGTGCCCGCGGCACCCGTGTTGCCGGCGGCATCGGTGGCGGTGGCGCTGACTTCGCCAGAGGTTTGTGAAACCTCGGTGGTCGCGCTGTAGCCGCCGTCGGAACCTGCGGTCACGGTTTGGCTGCTGCCGTCCGGGAAGGTCACGGTGACGCTGCTGCCCGCCTCGGCATTGCCGGTGACGGTCAGGCCGCCGTCGGCATTAACCGTGACGATCACGCTTGGCGCTTCAGGCGCCGTGGTGTCGCTATAGTCTTCGCTGGTCGAGGCGCTGGTATTGCCGGCTTCGTCCGAGGCTTTGGCGTCGACCTCGCCCGAAGGCTGGTCTTCTGGCGAGGTCAGCGACCAAGTGCCGTCTTCACCGACAACGATCGAGTCGGTCGAGCCGTCCGGGTAAGTCACGGTCACGGTGCTACCAGGCTCGGCAGTACCACCGATGGTGATGCTGCCATCTTCGTTGGTGACGATTTCATCCAGCACAGGCGCTTCAGGCGCCGTGCTGTCGACGTAGTCCAGGGAGCTTGCAGGCCCAGTATTGCCCGCCGCATCGGTCGCGCTGGCGCGCACTTCGCCGGAGGTTTGAGGCACCTCGGTGGTGGCGCTGTAGCTGCCATCGGTTCCTGCCGTCACGGTTTGGCTGCTGCCGTCCGGGAAGGTCACGGTCACGCTGCTGCCGGCCTCGGCGCTGCCGCTCACGGTCAGGCCGCCGTCAGCGTTGGGCGTTACGATTACGCTCGGCGCTTCGGGTGCGGTGGTATCGGTATAGTCCTCAGTGGTCGAGACGCTGGTGTTGCCCGCTTCGTCCGAGGCTTTTACGTCGATCTCGCCGCTGGGTTGATCTTCCGGCGAGGTCAACGACCAGCCACCGTTTTCATCCACCACCACGGTGTCGGTCGAGCCGTCCGGATACGTCACGGTCACGGTGCTGCCGGGCTCGGCGGTGCCGCCCAAGGTGATGCTGCCGTCTTCGTTGGTAACGATTTCGTCCAGCACGGGCGCCTCAGGGGCGGTGCTGTCGACGTAGTCCAGCGTGCCTGCTTCACCCGTGTTGCCTGCGGCATCGGTAGCGGTTGCGCTGACGTCGCCAGTCGGCTGGTCTTCTGGCGAGGTCAACGACCAGGAGCCGTCTTCACCGGCCACCACGGTATCGGTCGAGCCATCCGGATAGGTCACGGTGACCGTGCTGCCAGGCTCTGCGCTGCCGCCCACGGTGATACTGCCGTCTTCGTGGGTGATGACTTCACCCAGTACGGGCGCTTCAGGCGCCGTGCTGTCGACATAGGCCAGGCTACCCGCAGGCCCTGTGTTGCCCGCCGCATCGGTGGCGGTGGCGCTGACATCACCGGAGGTCTGCGGCACCTGGGTGGTCACACTGTAGCTGCCGTCGCTGCCAGCGATCGCCGTCGCGCGACTGCCATCGGGGAAGGTCACCACGACAACGCTGCCTGCCTCGGCACTGCCAGTGACGGTCAGACCGCCGTCGGCATTGGCCGATACGTTGATGCTCGGCACCTCGGGCGGGCTGACGTCGGTGTAGTCGGCCTGGGTCGAGCTGCTGTTACCCTGGCCATCTTCGGCCTGCACGTGAACCTCGCCGCTGCCCTGGGGTGACGAAGCGCTGGCTTGGTACTTGCCGTTGGCATCGGCAGTCACGGTGGCTTTCGAGCCGTCCGGGAAGGTCACCGTAACCTGCGCGCCAGGGCTGGTGGTGCCGCTGACGGTCAAGCCGCCCGCCGTGTCGCCGCTCAGCTCGGCAGTGGGTGCCTGCAAGGTGGCGCTCGGCGCAGGGTGGCCCCCTCCACCGCCGCCACCGCTCGAAGCCGCGACACCCCCTGCCAGCAGGGCAAGCCCCCCGGCGACCCAAGCCAGGGCGTCATGTTCACCACCCTGGGCGACCAGCAACGCCTCTACCGTGTCTATTTCGCTGTACCCACCCAGTGTCGGGCCGGTCTCGTTGATGTCGGCCAGCCAGTATCTACCGTCGCTGTCCTGCAGCACCAACTCACTGTCGGGCTCGCCTGCCTGGCCGAAGAAGCCGCGAATCACGATGGTCTCGCCGTCCAGGGTCTTGATCACCAACGCATCGCCTTCGCGGGCCATGCTGGCAACCTGATCCCGGTCAATCGCCAACCTGACGATAGAAGGAGCGCGCAAGGTCAGATCAGCCTGGGTGACCTGGGTGGATGCGTGGGTCGTCTTGTCGATTACAACGATTGCCTTGGCCATGGGAGCCTCGCGTACCAGCGGAATAGGAATTACCGCAAGTATCGGGAGGGGCTTTCCCGGCAAATATCAGACAATTCTTATTTATTGGCGCGACGCCCTAGAGCTTGGCCAGCGCCGACTCGAGGTTTTCCAGCAGTTCCGCGACGATAGGCTCCAGCTCCGAGCGTTCGGTCCCCGCCTTCAGAACCTCCTCGACGACCGCGCAGGCATCGCTCAGCGCATGCGCCTGCACCACCGCGAGCGCACCGCGCAGGCGGTGCGCTTGCTGGCCAACCGCGGCCAGGTCGTCGGCCTGCTGCGCCTGCTGCAGGGCCAGCATGTCCTGGCGCAGGGTAGCGACGAACAGCTCGCGCATGCTGGCCGGCACCTGCAGGCCTGTTTCTTGCGCCAGACCAGATGCCTCCTGCTGCCTCGACTCGGCCTGCACGCCGGGAAAGACCCCCAGCAGGCCGTCATGCAAGGTACGCAAGCTCAGCGGTTTGGCCAGCCAAGCGTTCATGCCCACGGCAATGCAGCGCTCACCTTCCTCGCGCAGGGCATTGGCGGTGACCCCGATGATCGGCAGCGTGGCCCCCTGTTCGCGCAACGCCCGCACCAGTTCGTAGCCATTCATCACCGGCATGTTGATGTCGCTGAGCAGTACATCGAAGGCGTCGGGCTGCCAACGCGCAAGCGCCTCGCGGCCGTTGCTGGCCAGGGTTACCTGGCAACCGAGCTCCTCGAGCTGCTCCTTGAGCAAGACCTGGTTGATCGGATTGTCCTCGGCCACCAGCACGCGCATGCCCAGCTTGCCCAGAGGCGCGGCACGTGCCACCGGACCTGGGTCGAAATCGCCGATCACGCCCTGTTGCGCCAGCTGCAAGGCTTGGGCCAGCGCCGCCAGGTGATAGAGGCTGACCACCCAGCCACCTTCGGTGGCCTGCAATTGCTGCCCAGCCTCTGCCAACGCGCAAACCCGCACGGCTGGCCAGCTTGTCGAGTCTTCTGCGCTGCCCAGCAAGTCAAGCAGGACAGCACCAGGCGCGACGTGCTCGGGCAGCGTATCGATCATCTGCGCCGTGGCGCCCCAGGCCTCGACCCACAGGGCAAGGCTGTGCGCCAATTCCTTCACCGGCGAACGCACATGAACCACGCCAGGCTGCAACAGTGCCTGGTCGCCTAGGGCTGGGCCGCCATCGAGGACCGGCATCTGCAAGGTGAAGGTGAAACTGCTACCCAACCCAAGTTCGCTGACCACCTGCAGGCGCCCCCCCATCAACTCGCACAAACGCAGGCAGATCGACAGGCCCAACCCCGTGCCGGTAACACTCGGTTCATGGCCGTGGGCCTGATAGAACGGCTCGAACACCCGTTGCTGCTGCTCTTGCGACATGCCGATACCGGTGTCGGTCACCTGCCATTGCAAGGTGGCCTGGCCAGCGGTGGTTTCGACCACTTTCAGGCGCAGCACTACCCGCCCCAGATCGGTGAATTTCAGGGCATTGCTGAGCAGGTTGTTGAGGATCTGGCGAACCCGGTTCGCTTCACCGCGCAATTTGCGCGGCAAATTGGCGTCGATGCAGGCGTAGAGTTGCAAGTGTTTGCCGTTGGCGACTGCGGCAAACCCGGCGACCACCTCCTCGGCCAAACCCAGCGGGTCGAAGTCCTGCGCCTCCAGCGCCATCTGCCCTGCTTCGATCTTGGACACATCGAGCACATCGCTGATCAGTTGCATCAGGCTGGCAGACGAGCGCTGGATGGTGTCGAGGTAGTCCCGCTGCTGACGGTTCAGGTCAGTCAGGCCAAGCAGTTCTAGGGTGCCGAGCACACCGTACAACGGCGTGCGGATCTCATGGCTCATGGTCGCCAGGAACAGGGTCTTGGCCTCGCTGGCGGCATCCGCCGAGTGCTTGGCCTCGGTGAGTACCTGTTGGGCCAGGCGGTGGTCGGTGATGTCGTTGAAGGTACAGAGCACCACTTCCTCGCCCCGGTAGCGGGTCAAGGCGAAGGTCACGTGCAGGAAGCGCTCGCCATGTTGCAGGACGAACTCCTTGCCGGCCGGCTCGGCATTGCCCTTCAGGTCCCAGGCGTGGCTGAGCTGGGTGATGGCCTGAGCATCCCCCAGCCACTGCCCGGCCAGACGGTTTTGCATCAGCACCTCATGGTTGCTGCGGCGCAGCACGCACAGGGCGATGGGCACGGTCTGGATCACCGCGCGGCTGAAGGCATGGCTTTCGAGGATGTCCACCCGAGCCTGGCGCGCCGGGCCCACCACCTGGCGCTTGTACCAGCGCGTAGCGGCCCAGCCGCCGACCAGGCTGCTGAGTACCACCAGCAAACCGCCGATGAACTGCCACTTGGCGTATTGAAAGAAGCCTGCGTAGGTCAGGCGGTAAAAGGCTGACCAGCCACCCCCGACACTGGCCGGCACCTTGAACACCAAACCGCCTCTGTCGAGGTTCAGGCCGTCACTGAAGTCCGCGGCTTTTCCCAAAGAGTCGATCAATACCTCGCCGCCCGGTGACACCAGCTCCAATTCATCGAACGCCGGACGCTGCAACGAGCGCTCGTAGCGGTTGATGCCATCCAGGTCCAGCAACGTGGCAGCCACCACCTGGCGCGCTGGGTCGTCGCCCCACCACAGCTCGTCCGGCACGTCGAGGCTGATGTAGGCCAGCAGTTGCTGCCCGCTCCCCTCGCCACGGGCCCAGTGCACCCGTGCGGCTGTGCGCCGTGGGGTATGGGCCCCCAGCGTGCTGGCCAGTTGCGCGACAGCGGGCAGATAGCGTTCCCTTGTCAGCGGAGCCACGTCACGCAAATCACCGATGGCAGGCACCGCAAGGCTGGTCTGGCCGTGGAGGTCAAGCACCACCAACTGCGGCGAGGGAAACGCCGAGCCACTCCAGAAGCTGCTGTAGAGATTGGCCAGCATCACTCCCAGGTAGAAGCCGCCAGGCTCGGTGAGCGGCCTGTCGCTCGCCGCGTGCCGGCGGGCCAGGGTGAACGGCATGGCGAACGAAAATTCCCGACCTTCGTGGATTTCCATACCTTGGTCTCGGGCCAGCAGGCGTTGCTGCAAGGGGATGGTGCTGAGGTCATGACGCCGGGCAGCCTCGCCGCTCTGCAGGGCGATGCGCTTGAGAAAGGCCTCATGTTCGCGGATATCGCCTACCAGGCGGGAAAAGTGCGAATTGACCTTCTCGCGCTCTTCCTGCACCACGCGGCCAAGTGCCCAGTAACAGGCACCGATCAACATCAGGGCCAGCGACACCGCGCCCAGCAGCACGATATTGAGCCGTAGCGAGCTACGCGCCAGCTTGCGTATCGAGTTGAGGTCATGTTCCTTCATGCGGCGGGTCCGCCAGGGTCAATGCAAGGCACCTCAACCGAACAGGTTGGCCTGCAGGCAAAAGGTCATCAGGGCCTGGTCGCTGCCCACCTCGAGCTTGCGCATGGCGGCGACTTTCTGGGTACTTACGGTTTTCACGCTTCGATTGAGCAACTTGGCGATATCACCCACGTTCTTGCCAGAAACGAAATAGCGGATCACCTCCAGCTCACGCATCGACAGACGCGAGACCCGCTCCTCGACCTCACTGCGGCTGGTGATCACGCTGTCCGGGTCGAGCATTTCGCTACCCCGGTAGACTTTGCCGTGCACCACGCAATCGAGGGCCAGCAGCAGCTCGTCGAGCTTGCCCTTTTTCGTGACCACGCCGGCGACACCCAGGTCATACAAGCTGTCCAGCACCAGGCGGTTGTCGATCATGGTGAAGATCAACAGCTTGGTCTGGGGAAAATGCCGCAGTAGGTATTCAACCAGTTTCAGGCCATCGCCATAGCGGTCATCGCCCGGCATGCTGTAGTCGGTGATGGCGATCTGAGGTTGCGCGCTGTGATACAACCCCACCAGTTCACTGGGGGTAGACGCCTCGCCCACCAGGTTGAAACGACGGTCCTGCACCAGCACATCCTTAACGCCCATGCGCACGATGGGGTGGTCATCCGCCAGAATCACATCGTAGTTGGTCATCCGATACCTCGCCCAGTCAGCTGCTTGCTCCCCAGCCGCGGGTGTGGAATTGGTTGGGGTCTGGCAGGATCCAGGCTAGCAGAAGATCGGACGCAGGGCAGGAAATGCCTGCAACAGGGCGTTTTGAGCCGCAGCCATGGAGGCCGCAGCACATTTTTTGGGGAGCGGGACGGGGCATCCATGCCCTGCCCCGGTTCTCGGCCTTCAGGCGCCCAGGATGAAGTCCGCCACTGTCACCGTCGTGGCATCGGCCACCCCGACCAAGCGGATCGAGTCGGCGGCACCGATGCTCACCAAGGTGTCGGCGCCCACGTCGGTAATGCTCACCCTGGCAGCGAAGGTCGCGGCGGTGATGCCCAGCCCAGATACATCGAGCCGATCCTGACCACCTGCGGGGTTGGCATCGAAGCCCACTACCTGATCGACGCCGAAACCTGCACCGAACAGGAAGATGTCGTTGCCGTCGCTGGCCACCAGGGTGTCGTTGCCCGCTCCCCCGGTGACGCTGTCGTTGCCTGCGGCGCCATTGAGGAAGTCGTTGCCGTTGCCGCCCTGCAAGGTATCCAGGCCCACCCCACCGAACAATGTGTCGTTGCCATCGCCGCCCAGCAACTGGTCGTTGCCGACGTCGCCGTCCAGGCTGTCGTTGCCGATGCCACCCTGCAAGGTATCGGTGCCGGCACCGCCATTGAGGGCATCGTCCCCGGTCCCGCCGTCGAGGTTGTCATCGCCACCTCCACCGGCCAAGGTGTCAGTCCCCAGGCCACCCAACAGCTGGTCGTTGCCGGCGTCGCCATTGAGCGTGTCATTGCCGGCGTTACCGGTAAGGGCATCGTTGCCCCCGGCACCGTTGAGCGTGTCGTTGCCCGCCCCGCCGAGGATGGCATTGTCGAGGCCGTTCCCCGTGCCGACGAAGTTGCCCAGCCCGGTATAGCTCAGGTTCTCGACGTTGCCCGCCAGGGTGTAGCTGGCTAGGGCAGTCTGCACGTTGTCGATACCCGCGCCGGTCGCCTCGACCACCACGTCCGCGGCGGCGTCTACCACGTAGGTATCGTTGCCGCCCCCTCCCACCAGGCGGTCGGCGCCGGCGCCACCGTTGAGGGTGTCGTTTCCGGCCCCACCGGTGAGGGTATTGGCAAGACCATTCCCGGTGCCGCTGAAGTTGCCAGTACCGGTAAAGATCAGGTTCTCGACATTGGCGCCCAGCACGTAGCTGGCCAGGGTAGTGCGCACGGTGTCAGTGCCTGCACCTGCGCCCTCGACGACACTGTCGCCGACATTGTCGACCACGAACACATCGTCGCCGGCCCCGCCATTCATCACATCCGCACCCTGCCCGCCGATCAGCGTGTCGTTGCCATCCTCGCCATTGAGCACGTCGTTGTCGGCGCCGCCATCGAGGGTGTCGTTGCCGGTGCCACCGAACAATTGATCGCTGCCGGCCAGGCCATTGAGGATGTCGTTGCCCCCGAGCCCTGAAAGGATGTCGTTGCCGATCGTGCCGTTGAGGGTATTGGCCGCCGCAGTCCCTTGCAGCACCACCCCCGGCGGCACCGCTACCGCCGCCGTCGCCGCCGAAGTCAGGGTTTCCAGGGTACCGAAACCATCGGTATAGCGCACGATCACCCGAAGTTGCTGGTTGCCCTGCGCGGCAGTGGGCGTGAAGCTCGCCGCCGTGGCACCGGCTATGTCGCTGAACGTGGCACCGCTGCCCTGCTGCCACTGGAAGCTGAAGGCGCCCAGTCCATCCAGGTCGGCAATGCCCGCGGTCAGGGCCGTCAGGACCTGACCCTGGTCCGGTGTGGTATCGCTGATCGCCACGCCTCCGGTGGGCGCGTCATTGACGTTGACCACCGGCCCGAGGATATCGGAAGGCACGCTTTCGGCAACGCCGAAGGTGTCGACATAACCCACCACTACCCGAATGTTCAGGCCCACGTGCGCCTGCCCGAGGGCCAAGGTGCTGTTGGTGGCATTGGCGATGTTGACCCAGCCAGCGCCGGTGTTGGATTGCCACTGGAAGGTGAACTGCGGGTTGGGCGCCAGGCCATCGGCGTCGACGATGGCTGCCGGATTGGCCGTTAGGACCTGATTCTGGGCAACCACGCCACTGACCGTAGGCCCGGCGCTCGGAGCGCTGTTGGCCGACGAATCGACGATTTCCAGGGTGCCCTTGGCGTCCTGGTACACCGCCCGCACCCGGAGGTTCAGCCCGGCGACGTCATCGGTGACCCGATAAGTGCTGCCAATGGCCCGCGAGACTTCACCGGCCTCGACGAAAGTGATGTCTTCATAGACGCCAGACCCCGGCAGGCGCTCCACCTGCCAGTAATAGGAAGCCGGGCCGGAAAGCGCCCCGCTGGGGTTACCAGCGCCCTGGTTGTCGGCATCGTGCACCGCCAGGTTGCTCACACGCAGCAACTGGCCCACCACGGGGGTGTCATCGCGAACGCCACTGGCATCGTCGAGAATGGCCAGGTGCCCCGCTGGGCCATTGTTGCTGGCGGTGCCCACGCCAGAGGCCTGCGCACCGTCGGCGAACTGCAAGCGCTCGATGCCGGTCAGCCGGTCGACGCCATCACGCCCGGCCACAAGGTCGGTCACGATCACCGCGTTACCGTCGACCACCACGTTGTAGTCCCCGGCATTGCCCGAGAACACGGCGGTGTCGTAATGGTCGGCGCCACTGAGGATCTCCCGCACGATCACCAACTGCCCTGGATTGTAGGTCCCGTTGAGCATCAATGGCACCATCGGCTCCATGCTGTCGAACGAAGCGATCTCGTCCCCCGTACCATCGGCGTTCTCCCTCACGCTGATACGCACGTTCAACCACTTGTCGCCGTCGATGATGTCATCGCCACCACGCCCCTCGATCAGGTCGCTACCGGCACCGCCAAGGATGATGTTGCCACCATCGTAGAAAGTCGCCCCGGCGGCCAACAGGCCGGCCAGGCCGTCGATCAGGCCGATGTTGGTGAGCACGCTGCCGGTCGCCCCCGCAGTGGGCAGCGAGGTGGCATCTTCGTTGTCGCCGCGCAGGAAGTCGCCATGCGCCGACCCCGACAGCCCTTCCATGATATCGAAGCGCGCCAGGGCTGAGGCGCCGGAGCCCGGTACCGGCGGAACATTGAAGAAGCGATCGCTGATGTCGATGCTAACGCCCTGGGCCAACCCCTTGAACGTCGCCCAGTCGTATCCTGAACCGCCGATGTAGCGATCGCCCAGGCCGAGGCTGCCGACCATGATGTCATCCCCGCCCTCACCGTTGAACTTGTCGTTCTCGTTGCCACCGATGAACACGTCGTTGCCGATCACCGGGTCGTTGCCGAGCGGGTCGAAGTTGTCGCCGGGCGCCCCGTCCGAGGTGCCCTTCTCGATCCAGTCGTCGCCTTCGTTACCCATGTCCTGTTCGTTGGCCTTGCTGCCCAGGATGAAGTCGTTACCCTGGCCGCCAATGGCCTCGGAGGCATCCTCGCCGGTGACGATGAAATCGTTGCCGAAGCCGCCGATGATCAGGTTGACGCCGTTGCCGCCATGCAGCACGTCGTTACCGTCGCCACCCTGGATGTTATCGTCGCCGCCGACGTCGGTAATGATGTCGTCGCCTGCCCCACCGCGCAGCTGGTCGTTGCCGTAACCACCTTCGATACGGTCGTTGCCGCCATCGCCCCAGACGGTGTCGTCACCCTCGCTGGACACCAGGATGTCATTGCCGTTGCTGCCGCCGAGCACGATATGCTCATCACCCATGTAGCGGATATAGTTGCTGTCCAGGCCTGTGGTCAGCGGGTTGTCGCGGATTACCCCCTCCGGGTCGGCGGCGCCCAGGCCGTCGTTGTACTGCTTGTTCGGGTCCACCTCCAGGTACAGCCCCGGCGTCGAGAACACCAGGCCCGGCAAGTGGGTGGCCGAGGTGTTGGCCATGATCAGCTTGGCGAACGAGTTGCTTTCCAGCTCGGCGTCCATCGACAGGCCCGCGGTACGCTCCAGGTAATAGAAGCGGTCGCCATCCTGGAGTTTCTCCAGTTGGTTCTCGAACACGAAGTTGAACGTGGAGCCGAGCATGCCACCGAACGGGGTCTTCTTCTCGGCCAGGCCGCCGATCCACAGGTCGATGGCATCGACGCCGGTCACGGTCACGCCCTTGAGGTCGTCGGCGGTGCCCATCTGCTGATCCTTGCCGGCCAAGGTGATGTTGGCCCAGTCGCCGGTGCCGTTGAGGAAGTCCAGCCGGTCCGTTGGGGCGTTGGCCCCGCCGAGCACCAGCGCCAAGGCGGCATCGCGCTTGCCGGCCAGGGTGGTAGCCGAGGTGATCGAGTCATGCGTGCCATAGGCGGCGATGAAGTTGATCAGCGACTCGGGGTGCTTGAGGTGCTGCACCAGGTCGGCCCAGCTGGTGTACGGCTTGAGCTGGGTATCGCCGGTCTGGCCGAAGATGTCGCGGCGCAGGGCGTTGAGCGACGGGATGCCCACATCCCGACCGCGGGCGATGTTGATCGCCGGCAGGTCCAGCGGCAGCCCGAGCAGGTTGTTGCGCAGGGCCTCGGTGACGAACTCGTCGATTTCGTTGCCGACCTGACGGGTCACCCCACGCACGATGGCGCTGGTCGCGTCCTCCGGCGTCACACCGCTGTCGGCGTAGGCCAGGGGGTTGAGGAACGCCGCGATCAGGCCCAGTTGCTGGTCTGGGTTGGTGCTGTTGGGGTCGCCCACGACGCTGAAGTCGGCATCGAAGCGGTCCACCGTCTCGGTGAGCATCGAGTGACCGAAACGGTACACGGTATGGGCGAATTCGGCGACGATCGACGCATCCAGATCGACGTCATACACCTGGGTCGGCGCGAAGAACAGGTCCACCCGTGGCTGGATGGTTCGGGCGAACTCCTCGAACACCAGGTGCTGGTACTGCATCTCGGTGCCGAACTTGGCGGCCTGGAACAGCCGTTCGCCATTCCACACCAGGGCTTCGATATCGGCCTGACTGGTCGGCACATGATCGACCGGAGTGAGCAACCATTCGTTGAGGAAAGCCACATCGCCCGACTCCAGCACGGTGTCCTTGGTTTGCGCTACCAGGCGATTGTGCTCGGAGTGGAAGATTGCGTGGACGGCGGTCAGGCCAATGTTTTCGTTGACCCGCCCGTCGCCGGCAATGTAGTGGGCATCGAGCAGTTCGTTATCGTAGACCGCGCTGGCACCGGTGCGCGGATCGACCGGGATGGCATTGCCAGCCACGGCATCGTTGTCCGGCGCGAGGGCGCCAGCGACGAATACCGGGACCGCGTTATGCGCAATGTCTGCCAGGAACTGGTGCCCGGTACGCACGGCATTGGTCAGGTCTATGGGGCTGGCAGGGTTGCCCTCGACCAGCACGTCGTCTTCGGTTCCGGCCAAGCCATCGGCGCCTTTCATCACCACTTGCGGATAGCCGTGCGGCCCCTTGATGAAGTTGCCATAGGCGTCGGTCGCCAGCAGCGGTACGTTGTCCACGTCGGCGTCGGTCAGATGGATGCCGAGGATGTCGTTCGCCTGGGCCTTGACGACTTTCCAGGTGGCCATCCCGCCGATCTCGGTATCGTCCTGGGTACCGAACTTGCCATCGGCGCCCAGGTCACGGTTGGTGATCAGCTTGCCCGTGGCGATCGGGCCGTCGGCTGTCATCTGATAGCCGCGCAGGAACACCTGGTGCGACGGGTGCGAACTGTAGGTCTGGTTCTGGTCCACGAACGGCGTGGTGGTGTTGGTGTGTTCGTGGATATCGTCGGCCGTGCCGAGCACACCATCCTCCCCTGGCAGGTTGGTGGCGCGGGTCAACACCATGAAATTGGTGTGACCGCCCGGCACGTAGAGCGGATCGTCCGGCTGCAGCGGGATGTACACCGTGCCGGAGCCGCCTTTGCTGACCAGGTCCAGGCCATGGTCGAAGAATTGGCCGAAGAAGGTCATCCAGGCGTTGAACGGTGCGGACAGGCCGGCATCGGCGGCGGTGTTGTCGAACACCAACACGTCCTGGTCGTCACCGGTCCCGAACTTGCCGTCCATGCCAGGGCTGGCGACCACCCGCACGCCATCCTTCAACACATCGTCACCGGTGTGCAGCAAGCCGTCCGAGCCGGGGTCGTAGGCTGCGGCATAGGCTGCCGGGTTGTCGGCAGTCTGGTCGACGATCAGGTTGCTGATGGTGCGCGGCTGCGAGTCGAACACCCTGCCGCTCGTCTGCGTATACGAGGTCGGGGCGCCACCTGGGGAGTTGGGACCGAAGAACCCGGCCGGTGTGTCTTGCGCGTCATTGAACACCGGGTCGCTCAGGCGCGGGAAGACGTTGTCGGCGGCGCCGAACTGGGTATTGTCGATGCCATTGAGGTGCATCAGGTTGTTGTTCGATCCATCCACCGCCCGCAGCCCCAGCGGCGCGCGGATGTTGGGGATCAGCGAAAGGATGTCCTGCCCTGCCGCATCGGCCTCGGCGATCTTGATCTGCTGAAGGATGAAATTCAGGTCCGAACGCACCATGTGCAAGCCATCGCCGCCGGCATTGGCGTCGACCACGGCCACCGCCGGGCTCGGTACCACCGGTGCCCCAGGCTGTACCACGGCGGTGGGCGCCGAGAACACCACTTCGGTGGTGCCATGGGCATCCTGGTAGATCGCCTTGACCCGCAAGGCCAGGCCGGCTAGATCCGGTGAGACCTTGAACGCCGTGCCATCGGCGCTCTGGAACGCCAGATCGCCAGCGGGCAACAGCACGATATCCTCGAACACACCGCTGCCTGGGTCTGCCTCGAACTGCCAGTAGTAGGACACCGAGGCGTTGTTCACCAGGCCTTGCGGGTTGCTGGCGGTAACGTTATCGCCGTCGCGCACGCCGGCCATGCTCACCGTGAGCACATCGCCCACGGTGATCGCGGCGCCGTTGCCATCGGTCACCGTTGGCCGCTCGGTGGGCTGGGCATTCACGCCTTCGACCAGCACCTGCTGCACATCGGCGAACTGCAGACGCTCGATGTGCAGCAAGGTATCGCTGCCGTCGCGCCCGGCCACGGTATCGGTGACGGTCCATACGTCATCGCTGACGTCGGCCGTGCCTCGGTCGTTATGGGTGACCACGTACTCGTCCTGCACCCCGGAGTAGATCGCGGTGTCGAAGGCAGCCCCGCCGGTCGAGGTACCAGGCAGGATTTCACGCACGGCCTTGAGCTGGCCAGGGTTGTAGGTCCGATCGAGCATGAACGGGATCATGTCGACCATGCTGTCGAAGCTGGCGATTTCAGGCCCGGTGTGGTCGACATCGCCAACGGCATACACCGCGATCCGTACGTTCAACCACTTGTCACCATCGATCAGGTCGTCGCCTCCGCGCCCTTCGATGAGGTCGCTGCCGTTGCCGCCCAGAATGATGTTGCCGGTGGCAAAGCCCGTTACCGGCAGCCCGGCATCGCTGAGGAATTGCCTGAGACCCCGAATCAGCTCGACGTTGCTCAAGGCACTGCCGGTGGCGCCGCCATGGTTGAGGATGGTCACCGCATCGACGTCATCGCCCTTGAGCACATCGGCGAACTTCGAACCGGACAACCCCTCGACCTCGGCGAAGCGGTCGAGGATCGACGCAGGCGAAGCGCCGACCGGGTTGAACACGCCGGCGTTCTGGTTTGGCGCGTTGCCATGTGGCTGGGCCAATGCCGCCAGGCTCAGGTCCACGGTCACGCCGACCTGGTCGTTCTTGTAGGTGACCCAGTCGAACCCCGACATGCCGTCCATCTTGTCCTGGGCATCGCTGCCGACGAAGATGTCGTCGCCGCCCTCGCCGATCATCTCGTCGAAACCACCGCCGCCGACGAAGATGTCGTTGCCGACCACATCGTCGGTCAGCAACGGCGCGAAGTTGTCGCCCGGGGCGCCGTCCTGGGTGCCCTTCTCGATCCAGTCGTCGCCCTCGTTGCCGGTCGGCGGCAGGTTGGTCTTGGCGCCGAGGATGAAGTCGTCGCCCTGGCCGCCGAAGGTGGTAGTGATGTCTTCGGTGGTGACGATGAAGTCCTGGCCGTCGCCGCCGAGGATCAGGTTGCCCGCAACCAGCATGCTGCCAGCGACGATCACGTCGTTGCCGGCGTTGCCTTCCAGGCGGTTGTCGCCGAACGAATCGGTGATGATGTCGTCGCCTGCGCCACCGAGCACCGCATCGTTGCCGGCACCCCCTTCGAGGTAGTCGTTGCCACCGTCGCCATAGAGCGTGTCGTCACCGTCGCCCGAGATGATGATGTCCGCCCCGGAGGTACCGCCCAGCACCACATGGTCCTCGCCGGTGTAGTGCAGGTAGTTGTCATCGCTGCCAACGGTGTCGGGATTGTCGCGAATCACCAGCGGCACCACTTCGACGCCGTTGATCGTCAAGCCGCCGGTAGGATCGTCGCGGCCATCGGCGCCCAAACCCGTGTATTGCCGGGTGGCATCGACTTCGAGGGTATAGGTGGGCGTCAGGAACACGGTATTGGACAGGTGCGTGACATCGGTATTGAGCATGATCAGCTTGGCGAACGAGTTGTTTTCAAGCTCGGTCCCGAAGTTCAGGCCAGCGGTGCGCGCCAGGTAATAGAAGCGGTCGCCGTTCTGCAGCGACTCCAGCTGGGTCTCGAAGATGAAGTTGAAGGTCGAGCCGAGCATGCCGCCAAACGGCATCTTCTCCTCGGCCAGGCCACCGACCCAGAAATCGATGGCGTCGACCCCCGTGATGGTCGCACCAAGCTGGTCGTCGGCAGCCAGCGCTGGGCTGGCCCACCTGCCGGTGCCATTGAGGAAGTCCAGTCGATCGCCTGGCGCGCCACTGCCGCCCAGCACCAGCGCCATCGCTGCGGCGCGTTTATCAGCGACGGTGGTGGCATTGACGATCGTTTCGTGGCTGCCATAGGCGGCGATGAAGTTGATCAGCGAGGCTGGGTGCTTGAGGTGATCGCCCAGGTCTGCCCAACTGATGTAGGGCTTGAGTTGGCTATCGCCGGTCATGGCGTAGAACTCACGACGCGCCTCGTTCAACGACGGGATGCCAGTGTCACGACCGCGGGCGATGTTCAATGCCGGCAGGTCCAGCGGCAGCCCCAACAGGTTGTTGCGCAGCGCCTCGGTGACGAACTCGTCGATCTCGTTACCGAGCTGGCGGGTCACGCCGCGAATGATCGCGCCCGCGGCCTGGTCGGCGGTCTCGCCACTGCCGGCAAAGGCCAGCGGGTTGAGGAAGGCGGCGATCAGGCCCATCTGCTGGTCAGGATTGTTCGGGTCGCCCCCGACCACGTCGAACGTCGAGTCGAAACGGTCGACCGTCTCGGTCAGCATCGAATGGCCGAAGCGGTACACCACATGGGCGAACTCGGCCATGATCGCCGGATTGATCGAGGTGTCGTAGCCATTGGGCGCGAGGAACTCATCGACCTGCGGCTGGATGGTACGCGCGAACTCCTCGAAGACCAGGTGCTGGTACTGCATCTCCGTGCCGAACTTGGCAGCCTGGAACAGGCGCTCGCCATCCCAGACCAGAGCGGCGATCTGCGCTGGCGTGGTCGGCAGTTCGGTCACGTCATCGGCCAGCCACTGATTGAGAAACGCCAGGTCGTTGGACGCCAGGACCGTGTCCTTGGTCTGCTGCACCAGGCGGTTGTGTTCTGAGTGGAACACATGGTGCACGGCGGTAAGGCCGATGTTCTCGTTGGCCCGGCCGTCGCCTGCGATGTAGTGGGCGTCGAGCAGTTCGTTGTCGTAGGTGAGGTTCCTGCCATTGAGGGAATCCTGGGCGTTGCCGACCTGGGTGTCGCCGTCGGCCTGGAGCTGCCCGTTGAGCGTGACCGGCTCGGCATTGTGCGCGATGTCATCGAGAAAGCCATGCCCGGTGCTCACCGCATCGGCCAGGCTGATCGGCGAGGCGCGGTTGCCTTCGCGCAGGCCAAGCACGTCGTCTGCAGTGCCGGCGACGCCGTCGGCGCCATTGCCCACGCGGATCACGACCTGGGGCATGCCGCCTGGACCGCGAATGAAATTGCCGTAGGGGTCGGTCAGCAGCATGGGCACGTTGTGCACGTCGGCGTCGGTCAGGTCGATGCCGAGGATGTCGCGGGCCTGGGCCTTGACCACCGCCCAGGTGGCCATGCCGCTGCCAGCACCGTCATCGCTGGTGCCGAACTTGCCATCGGCGCCCAGATCGCGGTTGCTGATCAGACGCCCGGTGGCCACCGGCTCACCGGCGCCATTGAGCATGTATTCACGCAGAAACACTTGGTGCGAGGGGTGCGAGCTGTAGGTCTGGCTCTGGTCCACGAACGGTGAGGTGGTGTTGGTCTGGCTGTCGTCGGCAGTGCCGACCAGGCCGTCTGCGCCTGCGTTTTGCACCGCGCGCGACAGCACCATGAAATTGGTCGGGCTGCCTGGCACGTAAAGCGGGTCGCTCGGCTGCAGCGGGATCACCACCATGGCCGTACTGCTCTTGGTGACCAGGTCCAGCCCGTGGTCGAAGAACTGGCCGAAGAAGGTCATCCAGGCGTTGAAACCAGCCGTAAGCCCGGCGTCTGGTGATTCGTTGGGAATGAAGTACACCGGCTTGTCGTCGCTGGTGCCGAATACCCCGTCAAGGCCTGGACTAAGCACTGGGGCAGCGCCGCCATTGGCTTCGACCGCCGCCGGGTTTGCCGCGGTCTGGTCGACGATCAGGTTGCTGATGACCCGTGGCTGGCCGTCGACGACATTGCCGGAATTGGCATACGCCGCGCGATAGGAGGCATCGAGCAGGCGCAGGAAGGCGTTGTCGGCGGCGCCGAACTCGGTCTGTGCGGTCAGCAGGTTGTTGAAGCTGCCATCGACGGTGCGCAAGCCGAACGGCACCTGGCTGTTGGGCAGCAGGTCGCTGAGGTTGGCACCATCGGCATGGGCCTCGGCAATGAAGATTTGCTTGAGGATGAATTCCAGGTCCGACTTGCTGAAGTTGGCCATTGTGATTGCCCTCGATCTGTAGGGAACGCAGGGCGACAGGGTCCATCCCGCGCCCGTTGAGGTGCGGAGCATATGAAGGCGAGAGCTGGCGCGAGGCAGGCAAGACCCGCAAGCCGGGAAATGCGCCTGGTCATCGCGTAGAGAGGACTCGCAGGGAATTCAGGCAACACGCCCCAGTACCGGGGGTGGGCCATGCAGCCCGGAACAGCAGGCGAACGTCCTGTATGGCCTATTCATGCGGCACGAGCACGAAATGATCGCCATGTTCACTCCAACGGGGATATCACCGCGCCATGCACTGCCGGACAGAAGGCAGGCTTCAACGGACGACCCGCGAATAATCAAGACTAAAGTTGGCGCGCCAACCTTTGTCAATATCACGTCGAAAAAATGGCACGTGCTGATAATCACTCGCAACTTACTGTTTTGAGTGGACTTATAGAAAGTTCAATTAATCTTTAGAGCGAATTGATATTACAAAATATTTCTACCCCACCTACGCTCCAGCTTGTGGGAGCAGCGCAGTGATCGTAAAAGGCCCGTCACCAGAGCGAGCCCTCTGCAATGCCGACTAGACGCTGTCTTGACTGTTGTCCGGAGCGCCGCAACGGCCTCCGGTTTTGCACCCTGGGAGGCTCTCATGCACAAGCAATCGCATAGCCGTTCCGAGCTCGCCGACGCACTTTTGCGCCTCAGACGCACCTTCTACGCCCTTGCCGGGTTCAGCGGCGTGATCAACGTCATGATGTTGACGCCCTCGATCTACATGATGCAGGTCTACGACCGCGCCCTGGTCAGCCGCAACGTCACCACCCTGACCATGCTGACGTTCCTGGTGGTCGGTCTGTTCCTGCTGATGAGCGCCCTGGAGATGATCCGCACCCGGGTCCTGATCCGCGTCGGCAACTGCCTCGACATGGGCCTGAACCGCCGCATTTTCAGCGCCGCCTTCGAGCGCAACCTGAGCCGCGCCGGAGGCAATCCAGGGCAAGCCTTGCAAGACTTGGCCCAAGTGCGCCAGTTTCTTACCGGCAATGGCCTGTTCGCTTTCTTCGATGCGCCGTGGACGCCGATCTACCTGCTGGTGGCGTACCTGATCCACCCCCTGCTCGGCCTGGTCACGCTGACCGGCTCGGCGATTCTGGCGGCCCTCGCCTACCTCACCGAAAAGGCCACGCAAAAGCCCTTGGCCCAGGCCAACCAGGCCGCCCTAGCGTCGGCCAGCTACGCCAACAACAACCTGCGCAACGCCGAGGTGATCGAGGCGATGGGGATGCTCCCGGCCATCAGCCAGCGTTGGTACAAGAGCCACCTGCAGATCCTGCAGATGCAGACCCTGGCCTCCGACCGCGCCGCGGTGATCAGCAGCGTCGGCCGCTTCGTGCGGGTGACCTTGCAGTCGCTGATTCTCGGCACCGGGGCACTGCTGGCGATCGAGGGCAAGATCACCCCAGGCATGATGATCGCCTGCTCGATCCTCACCGGCCGCGCCCTGGGCCCGGTCGAGCAGGTGATCGCGGCGTGGAAGCCGCTGCTCGGTTGCCGCCTTGCCTGGGGCCGGCTCAGCGAACTGCTCGGCGACTACCCGAACCGTCCGCCCAGCATGTCGCTGCAACGGCCGCTGGGCATGCTGGCGGTGGAAAACGTCTACGCCGGCGCCCCGGGCAGCAACACCACCATCCTGCGCGGGGTGAGTTTCAATCTGTCTCCCGGTGAAAGCCTCGGGATCATCGGGCCGTCGGCCTCTGGCAAGTCCACCCTCGCCCGCTTGCTGGTTGGCGTCTGGCCATGCCAAGCCGGCAAAGTGCGGCTCGATGGCGCCGATATCTTCACCTGGAACAAGGGCGAGCTGGGCCCTTGGCTGGGTTATCTGCCCCAGGACGTCGAGCTGTTCGAAGGCAGCATTGCCGACAACATCGCGCGGTTTGGCGAGGTCGACAGCGACGCCGTGATCCGCGCCGCCAAGGCATGCGCGGTACACGAGATGATCCTGCGCTTCCCCCAAGGCTACGACACCCGCCTGGGCAGCGATGGCAGCCCGCTCTCCGGAGGGCAGAAGCAACGCATCGCCCTGGCTCGCGCGCTGTATGGCGAGCCCAGCCTGATCGTGCTGGACGAACCCAACGCCAACCTCGACGACATCGGTGAAAAAGCCCTGGTCGATGCCCTGGCCGAGGCCAAGGCGCGAGGCGCCTCGGTGATCCTCGTCTCGCACCGACCGAATGTACTGTGCGCCGTGGACAACGTGTTGATGCTGCGCGATGGCGGCGTGCAGATGCTTGGCACCCGCGAGGAAGTGTTCGCGGCGCTGCGCAAGGCCAGCGTGATGCCCGCTGGCGCCTCGACACCGCTGGCTTCGGTGAAGGTACGGGAGTGACGATCATGAACCTCAACCAACCTGCTCCCATGCTCCCCGACGACAGCTTTGGTCTGATCGACCTCGATGTCGGCAAACCCGCCCGCTGGGGTCTGTGGCTGATGGCCGCCGGATTCGGCGGGTTTCTGCTGTGGTCCTGGCTGGCGCCGCTGGATGCCGGCGTGGTCGCCACCGGCACGGTCAAGGTCACCAGCAACCGCAAGGCGGTGCAGCACCTGAGCGGCGGCACCGTGGAGGCGATCCTCGTACGTGAAGGCGATGCGGTGAACAAGGACCAACCACTGGTCCGCCTCGATGCCTTGCGTGCTGCCGCCGAACAGGGTGCGGTCAGTGCCCAGTACATCGTCGGCAAGACCGTGGAGAACCGCCTCGAAGCCGAACGAGATGGACGTGACCAGGTGGTCTACGACCCGGCGCTGCTCGAACGTTTCGCTGGCGATCCCCGCCTGATCGCGGCCATGGACCTGCAACAGCGGCTGCTCGACACCCGTCGTGCGGGCCTTGCCGGTGAAATCGGCATCCTTGAAGAGAACCTCTCGGCTTCGACCGTGCAGCTCAAGGGCCTGCAGCAAGTCTACGGCGCGCGCGCTTCACAAATCGGCTTTCTCAACCAGGAGCTGCAAGGCACCCGGCTACTCGCCGCCGAAGGCTACGTGCCGCGCAACCGCCTGCTGGAGCTGGAACGCAACAACGCCGACCTGTCCGCCGGCCAGGCCGAGAACCTCAACAATATCGCCCGGGCGCGCAGCCAGGCCACCGAGATCAAGCTGCGGATCCTGCAGCGCCAGCACGACTACCTCAAGGAAGTCGAATCGCAGTTGACCGACACCGCCCGGGAAAACACCAGCCTCGCCGACCGCCTGCGCGCCCTGGACTACGAGGTGACCCACACGGTGATCCGCTCGCCCATCGACGGCATGGTCCAGGGCCTGAGCATCGCCACGGTCGGCGGTGTCATCCAGCCCGGCGCGAAGATCATGGAGATCGTCCCCGGCAGCGAGCCGCTTCAGGTCGACGCGATGATCCCAGTGCAGGCCATCGACAAGATGGAGCCGGGCCTGGCAGTGGACATCGCCTTCCCCGCCTTCAACCATGCGCATACGCCGAACATCCCTGGCCGGGTCAAGACCATCTCCGCCGACCGTCTGCTCGACGAAGAGAGCAAGCAGCCGTTCTACCTCGCCCAGGTCGAAGTGACCCAGGCCGGCATGGGCCTGCTTGGCAGCAACCACATCCGCCCCGGCATGCCGGCGACCGTCACCATCAAGACCGGCGAGCGCAACCTGCTGAGCTACCTGCTCAAGCCGATGCTCGAACGGGTCGACAGCGCCTTCAAGGAGCAATGAAATGAACCGTCATTGCCTCGTCGCGTGCCTGCTCGGCGTGGCGCTGCCCGCCAGCGCCATGGACCTCAAGCAGGCCTGGGACTTATTGCAGTATCAGGGCCCCACCTACCGCGCCGCCGTGCACGAACAGCAGGCCGGGCTGGAAAACCGTGCCATCGGCAAGGCTGGCCTGCTGCCGCAGATCAACGCCTCGGCGTACAGCAACAAGGTCAACGGCAGCCAGCGCCAGAACGGCATCAGCAACGATCTCGACTACGACTCGACCGGGGCCAACGTGCGCCTGCGCCAGCCGCTGTTCAACAAGCAGAAGATGGCCGAATACCGCCAGGGCCAGCAGCGCGCCGAGTACAGCGTCGCCGTGTTCGATGCCAAGAGCCAGGACGCCGCGGTGCGCCTGGCCGACAGCTACTTCAACGTGCTCCTTGCCAGCGAAACCATCACCCTGGCCAAGGCCAAGCTCACCGCCTTCGAAGAGCAGCTCGCCTCGGCGAAACGACGCATGGAACTCGGCGCCGGCACCATCACCGACATCGACGAGTCCGCTGCCCGGCGTGACCTGGCCGAAGCGGAGCTGATCGAGGCACAGGACAACCTGGTCAATGCCCGGCGTGCACTCGAGGAATTCATCGGCGAAACGCCGGCATCGCTGACCACCCTGCAAGCCGGCTTCGCCACCCCGCCGCTGCTGCCAGGCAACCTTCAGGACTGGCTGATCAAGGCGCAGGCCGACAGCCCGCTGATCCATGCGCGGCGCTCCAGTTTCGAACTGGCCGAGGAAGAAGTCAGGCGCGCCCGGGCCGGGCACTGGCCAACGCTGGATTTCGTCGCCGGCTACACCGCGGGCGAAAGCCAGTCGCTGTCCGAGCTCAATCAGCGCAATCACTACAGCTCGATCGGCCTGGAAATCAACATCCCGCTCTACAGCGGTGGTGGCGTCAGCGCCCTGACCCGCCAGGCCAGTGCCAACAGCGCCAAGGCCCAGGACGAACTCGATGCCACGCGCGAGGAAGTCATCTCTGGCACCACCCGGGAATACCGCGGCGTGCAGAGCGGCGCCCTGCGCATTCGCGCCCTGGAAAAGGCCGTGGCATCGAACGAGCGCTCGTTGCTTTCGACCCGCAAGGGTTTCAAGGAAGGCGGCACCAGCACCAACTCCGATGTGCTCAATGCCGAGGAACTGTTGTTCGTCGCCCGTCACGACCTGTTTGAGGCCAAACTGCGCTACCTGATGTCGCGCCTGCGCCTGGCTTCGTCGGTCGGCAGCCTCGGTGACGACGACATCGACCAGATCAACGATTACCTAGGCCCGGAACTGCTGGTAACCAACTGAGCGTCCGGGTTTGCCCTTGGCTTCGACTGCTGGCCGCTTCGTCAGGGCCGGGGAAACTGCACCTGGAAATCACCGAACGGATCGGCGTGTTCCCCGCAATCACGGGCTTGGGCCGTGGGGACCAATCACCACTGTTGGGGGCTTGGTCAACCCCGTTAGCGGGGGCCTTCCCCCAGTAATTGACGCGCTTTTATTTAGCACACACCAGGCGCCGCAAGCATTTGTTTAACAAAGCATTACCAGTCCTGTCAGTTGGCACACCCGTTGCTGAACCCCTTGAAGACAGGCAAAAAGCCACTGGCGGCCAAAGGCCATTTTAGCAAGCGAGGCATCAGGCAATGAAAACCCCTGCCGTGTTCCACCCAAACCGCCACGCGTTCCCACTCTCAGCCGTTACCGCACTGCTGCTTGGCTTTGGATTGATTTCCGCCAGCGCTTCTTCGCTCGATGATGTGGGCCAGCCGCCGCCGACGGACCCATCTGCCTATACCGACCAGCCAGCCGACCCGAATCCTGCGTTACTGAACCTGTTCAACCTGCCCGAGGCCAATGAGGGCGCGCTGGAGCTGCCAAACGGCGCGTTCGGCAACCGCGACACCGTGCGCATCGACAACGTGTTGCAACCTGCCCAGCAAACCTCGCGCAACTACCCCACCAACGGCAAGCCGAGCCCGCTGTTCGGCGCCCAGCCCTTCACCCAGCAGTTGCTGCTGTTCGAAGAATTCGGCCTGGAAAAACTCGACCCCAACCAGCCGCCTCAGGAACTCACCTTCCCCGTGCCGACCCTGGGCCAAGCCCCGGCGCAGGACCCCAACGTGGTGGCCCGCAGCAGCCCCAACGGCACCGCGCTGGAAGCCTTCCTCAAGCAACCGGGCCTGTTCCCGTTCCCGACCCAGTACTCCAACACGCTCGACCGCAACCCGTGGAAGGCGCAGATCGAGCTGTTCCTGAACCGCAACTCGGTCGGTTCGCCCGCCGAGGGCCGTCCACCAGGAAAGGGCTGGTCACACCAACGCTGGAACGAGTTCTATCCCCAGGCCGCGTTCAAGACCGCACAGGCCGGTGCACGTATCAACCAGGGGCTGCGTGACCGCAGGCAGTTGCACAACTACGCCACGGGCGAGTTCGCGCCGGGCGGCTTGTACTACCAGACCTCGGACATCCCGACCACGCTGGGCACGACCAAAGGCATCGACACCCGTTTCCACCCCAACTTCCCATTGCAGAACCACAAGTCGCTGTGGACATTCGACGGCACCTTCCCGCCCAAGCTGCTGATGGTGCGCTATGGCCAGCCGGTGCTGATGCGCCACTACAACGCGCTGCCGATCGACCCATCGGCCAACGGCGGGTTCGGCCTGCACACGATCTCGACCCACGAGCACAACGGCCACTCGCCGGCCGAGAGTGACGGCTTCGCCAATGCCTACTTCTTCCCAGGCCAGTACTACGACTACCGCTGGCCGGTGCAACTGGCAGGCTACGACACCATCAACACCCGTGCCCAGGATCCGCGTGCGGCGTTCCCCTGCTCGCCGGGCGAGACGCTGTACGTCAACGACGCCACGCCAGGCCTGAAGACCTGCGACAACGGCAGCATCAAGATCCGTGGCGACTGGCGCGAAACCATGAGCACCCACTGGTTCCACGACCACATGATGGATTTCACGGCGCAGAACGTCTACAAGGGCAACGCCGTGATGATGAACTACTACAGTGCCATCGACCGCGGCAACGAAGCCCTCCAGGATGGTGTCAACCTGCGCTTCCCGAGCGGCACGGGCATGCCCTGGGGCAACCGCGACTATGACGTCAATCTGGTGATCGCCGACAAGGCCTGGGACGAGAATGGCCAATTGTGGTTCAACCCGTTCAACACCGACGGCTTCCTCGGCGACCAGATCCTGGTCAACTGGCAGTACCAACCCAAGCTCAAGGTGCGGGCGCGCAGCTACCGCTTCCGGATCCTCAATGGCTCGGTGTCGCGCTATTTCAAATTCGCCGTGGTACGTGAAATCGCCGGCAACGGCGGCGAATTCAAGGGCCCGTCCGGCTCCAACCTGTCCTATGCGCGGGTACCGTTCCACATGATCGCCAACGACGGCAATATCATGGAACACGCAGTTCCGTTCGACGGCACCCTGGACCTCAACGGCGACGGCAACCTGCAGGACAACAACGGCATCCTGCCGCTGCAAGGCATCGCCGAGCGCTACGACATCATCATCAACTTCGCCAAGAACGGCATCAAGGCGGGCGACAAGCTGTACTTCGTCAACCTCCAGGAGCATGACACCGGCAAAGGGCCTGCCGAAACCATTTCACTCGCCGATGTGCTGTCGGAAAAATACAAGGCGGTGATCAAGCAAACCAGCAAAGGCCCTGAGTGGGACGACGGCGACCCGGTGGTCGGCAAGTTCCTGCAACTGCTGGTACAGCCTTATAGCGGCGTGGACCAGGCCATGGACCCGACCGCCTATGAACCGGCCAAGCCTGGCAAGGCCGAAGGCCTGAAGATGATCCCGCTGACCCTGGACCGCAACTCGGTCGCCGACAAGGAGAAGATCAAGGCTGCGCGCCACCGCGAGTTCCTGTTCGGCCGCTCCGATGGTACCGACACCACGCCGTGGACCATCAAGACCGACGGCGGCTTCGGCTACAGCATGGACCCACGGCGCATCACTGCGGCCCCGCAACTGGCCAGTGAAGCCACCGCTGGCGGTTTCAGCGGCGACGGCACCCTGGAAGTCTGGAAGATCAAGAACGGCGGCAACGGTTGGAGCCACCCGGTGCACGTGCACTTCGAGGAAGGCGTGGTCCTCAGCCGCGACGGCAAGGCACCGCCTGAGTGGGAAAAATGGGCACGCAAGGACGTCTACCGCATCGGCCCGGATGCCGACTCCTCGCAAGAGGTGGAAATGGCCATCCGCTTCCGCGAGTTCGCCGGGACCTACATGGAGCATTGCCATAACACCCAGCATGAAGACTCGTCGATGCTGCTGCGCTGGGACCTGGAGCATCCTGGCCAGTTCCAGGTGATGCCGACTCCGTTGCCGGGCTGGGATGGCGTGGAATACGTGGCCTCGGTGGGCCTGCCGACCTTCCGCACCGCCAGTTCCAACAATGGCGAAGACAACAGCAACAAACCGCCGGTAGCCGTCAACGACAGCGCCGCGACCAACGCCGGCAAGCCGATCGTGATCAACGTGCTGGCCAACGACACCGACCCAGAGGGCAACCTGCCCCTGAGCGTGGTGGGCCTGGCCCAACCGGACTCGGGCCAAGGCACGGTCAGTACCGACGGCCTGAAAGTGACCTACACACCACCGCAAAGCGTACCGACGCCATTCACCGCCAGCTTCACCTACTCGGCGCGCGACGCCAAAGGCGCTGAGTCGGCGAGCCCGGCCACGGTGAGTGTCGCAGTGTCGCCAGCGGTAGTGGCCGACCAGATCCAGGTCAGCAGCGCAGCAGTGCAGGTGCGCAGCAACAACCGCTACACCTGGGATATCTCCGGCACCACCTCGGTAGCTGCAGGCAACAGTATCAGCGTGACCGCCGCGACCACGGCCGGCCCGCTGAACCTCGGCCAAGCCACGCTCAGCGCCTTGGGCACCGGGGCGCGCTGGCGGATATCGGTGACCACCACCGGCAACGGCCCCGCCACCGCGGCTACGATCACCGTGAATTCGGCGCTCGGGGGCAGCGTGACGGCGCCGATCAGCGTCAAGTGAGTCGTTCGTGACACGGGCCGCTCTGCGGCCCATTGCCGGCAAGCAGCTCCTAGCAACACCGTAGGAGCCGTCTTGCCGGCGATGACGCCCCGCAATCATTCGAAGAGGATTGCATCATGGCCAGTTCATGGCGTGTTCTGCTCGCGCTCCTGATGTTCGCCGCCGGTATCCACTACTGGCCTTTGAAACCGGTCCAGCAAGCCCTGCCCATGCCGGCTGCCAACACCAGCGGCGCAAGCCCGTGGGGCGCCGATTACTTTCCCAATACCCCGCTGGTGACCCAGGACGGCGAGAAAGTGCATTTCTTCGACGACTTGATCAAAGACAAGGTAGTGGCCATCAACTTCATCTTCACCGGCTGCTCCGACTCCTGTCCGGTGGAAACCGCACGTCTGCGCCAGGTACAGAAAATTCTCGGCGACCGGGTCGGCAAGGATATCTTCCTCTACTCCATCAGCATCGACCCCTACAACGACACGCCCGCCACCCTCAAACGCTACGCCGAGAAATTCGGCATCGGCCCCGGCTGGACCCTGCTCACCGGCGAACCCGACGACATCGAGCAACTGCGCCGGCGCCTGGGCCTCTATATAGATGGCCTGGAAAATGGCCGCTCGAAGGACCACAACCTGAGCCTGATCATCGGCAACCAGAGCACCGGCCGCTGGATGAAAGCTTCGCCCTTCGAAAGCCCCTACATCCTGGCCGACCGCCTGGGCAACAGCCTGCACAACTGGAAGCAAGCCAGCGCCATGGCCAACGACTATGCCAATGCACCGCAGGTGCGCCCACCCAGCAGCGGCGAACAGATCTTCCGCACCCGCTGCTCCTCATGCCACACCCTGGGCAATGCCGAACCTGGCGGCCAACCGGGCATCGGCCCCGACCTGCTGGGAGTGACGCGCCAACGGGATATCCAGTGGCTGACCCGCTGGCTGAAAGCGCCGGACCAGATGCTCGCCGAAAAAGACCCGCTGGCCATGTTGCTGCTCGACCAGTACAAAGGCCTGGCGATGCCCAACATGCGCCTGGGTGACGCCGAGGTCACGGCGCTGCTCGATTATCTGGAAAACGAGACCTCGCGCATCCAGACCCCGGTAGCGGCTACGGAAAAACCTTAAAGGCATTTAGCCATCAGTCACGAGACTGTCATCTGTCTGTCGTATTTTTCGAGGATCACCCAGGGTAGGGAATACCAGCAGTGATCCGCCGCTCTCTTTCGTCCGCAGGCCTGCTGCGGCTGTTGATCATGATGCTCTGCGCCGCCACCCTGGCATTTCTCTGGGGGCTGTACTTCACCCAAAAAGTTGCCTCGCGCCAGGATGCGCTGTCGGCCAAGGCGGCCGAGCACCTGAACCTTGCCAGTATCGTCGCCGAAAGCCTGCGCCAACTGGTCGACCGCGCCCAAGCCGTTGGCCGCGGCACCCAGGACGACATGAAAGCGCTGCGCCAAGGCAGTTTCAACCTGGCCCGAATACTGGCCGAAGACCCCGTGTTCAAGCGCAAGAGCCTGTATGACCGGCAAGGCCGGCTGCTTTCGGCCAGTCAGCCCGACGAAGTCCAGGTACTACCGCAGGATTGGTTGGCGCAGCTGCAACAGCACGTCGCCCATCACGGATTCAAACCTTTCCTGCCCAAGGCCAGCCAAAGCGACAGTCCCACAGCGGTGCCCACCTGGCGCCTGCCCTTTCTGCTGCCGCTGACCGACCTGCCTGGTCGGGAAATCGATGGCATTCTCGTGGTGCAGTTGGATATCGGTTATCTGGCCGTGCTGTTCCAGCATATCGATCTGGGCCGCAGCGGTTTGGTGCGCCTGCTCCAGGACGATGGCCAGGAGCGTCTGCGCATCGACTCCAGTGGCGTGGTGGTCGCCGGCGATGCGTTACTGCCCGCATTGTCACAAGGCAACGAGGCCTGCGGCCTGGTTACCCAGTACGCCGCGGGGGAACCCTACCAGAGCCTGTATCGGCGGGTGGCCGAACGCGGCTTCAGCGTGGTGGTGAGCCAGCGCCACGACGAGATCCTCGCGGCTTCCGCGCGGGCTTACGGTCGTCAGTTCTGGCTCAACCTGAGCATGACCCTGATGATCCTCGCCAGCCTGGCCTGGACCTTGCGCCTGCTGCGCAAGCGCCAGGAGGCTTTCAGCGCCTTGGAGCAGGCCCAGCAGGTCAACCGCCAGTTGATCGACCGGCTCGAGGACGAACATCGGCGCAGCAGCCACGCGGCCGCCACCGATCACCTGAGCGGCCTGCACAACCGCCGGCAGTTCGTCGAGGTGGCCAGCCAGGCGTTGACCCGCCAACGCGGCAAGCGCCGCCTACTCGCCATCCTGTTCATCGACATGGACCGCTTCAAGTCGATCAACGATTCACTCGGGCACAAGATTGGCGACTTGTTGTTGCAGGCCGTGGCCGGGCGCATCCAGCGCCTGCTGGAACCGGGTGACGAAGCTTCGCGGTTCGGTGGCGACGAGTTCGTGGTGCTGCTGGCCGGCGAGCGCAGCGAAGAACGCATCAACGACTGGGTCCGCACCCTGGTGCACAAGCTCTCGGCTACCTATGCCCTGGACGGTCAGGAGGTCAACACCAGCCCCAGCGTCGGCGTGAGCATCTGCCCTCGCGATGGCCAGGACATCGACAGCCTGATCCGCTGCGCCGACGCCGCGATGTACTCGGCCAAGCAGGCCGGGCGCGCGCAGTACCGCTTCTTCGACCCCTCGTTGAACGTTTCGGACATCCAGGCGTTCACGCTCGAACAGGCATTTGGCAGTGCACTGGCCGAGCGCCAGTTCGTGCTCCACTACCAGCCGCAGATCCGCCTGGATACCCAGCAAGTACTGGGCTACGAAGCCCTGGTGCGGTGGGATCACCCCGAGTTCGGCCTGCTCTACCCCGATCGTTTCATCGCCATGGCCGAGCGCAGCGGTTTCATCATCGACCTGGGCTGGGAGGTGCTGCGCCTGGCCTGCCAAGAGCTGGCCCACTGGCGCCACGATGGCCGCTGCGCGCGGCTGGCGGTGAACGTGTCGGCGCTGCAACTGCGCCAGGCCGACTTCGCCGTGCGTTTGCTGGGCCAGTTGCGCCAACAGGGCATCGATCCGCGGCGGCTGGAACTGGAAATCACCGAAACCACCATCCTTGATCCGGAGGGGACCGCTGTGGAGCACTTGCACTGCCTGCGTGGCGCCGGTATCGGCATCAGCCTGGACGATTTCGGCCGCGGCTATGCAGGCTTCGCGCACCTGCAGGCGCTGCCACTGAGCAAGCTCAAGATCGACCGTTCGTTGATCGCGCCATTGTCCAACAGCTACGACGACAGCCCGATCGTGTCGTCGACCATCATCCTGGCCAAGCGCCTGGGCCTGGAGGTGGTCGCCGAGGGCGTGGAAACCCGCGAGCAAGTGGTCTGCCTGAAGCTCGCCGGCTGCGACATCGCCCAGGGCTACTACTTCAGCCGCCCCCTGTCGCCGCTGCAGCTGCGCGAGTACCCACCGTTCAATGGCAGCGAGGAACGATCATGCGTGTATTGACCGCCTTTGCTCTGCTGTCGATTGCCCTGCACGCCAGTGCCAGCCTCGCCGACTGCACGCCGCGCAGCCTGCGCCTGGCGGTGATTCCGATCAAGAGCAGCGAGCAGATGATCGCCGAACACCAGCCCCTGCTCGAGCGCCTGAGCCAGGCTGCAGGGGTGCCGGTCGAACTGGTGATCGCTCCCTCCTACGAAAGCGTGGTGGACGCCATCGTCTCGGGCGGCGCCGACCTCGCCCGCCTGGGCCCGGCCTCGTACATGCTGGCTCATCGGCGCGATCCCCGGATCGAGCCGTTCGCCACCTTCACCTTGAGTGCCGGCCCCTACACGCCCGCCGGCAACCACTACCAGGCCTTGCTGCTGACCCGCGCCGAAGGCCCGGACGACTATGCGGCCCTGCGCGACAAGCGGGTGGCGTTGAGCGACCCGGCCAGCACCTCGGGCAGCCTGGTGCCGCAAGTGGAGTTCGCCGCCCAGGTCGGGGGCCCGCTATCGAGCTACTTTGGCGCCCTGGTCTATGCCGGCACCCACGACAAGGCGCTGGAAGCACTGCTGGCTGGCCGCGTCGACGCGGCATTCGTCGCCAGCGAGCGGGCCGACGCCTACCTGGCCGATCACCACTTGCCGGCTGAGCGGTTCAAGGCGCTCTGGCGCTCGAAACCGATCTACTACGACCCTTATGTGTTCAGCGCGACACTGTGCCCGGCGCTGAAGCAACGATTGCGCAAGGCGATGCTGGATGACCCGCAGGCTCTCGCAGGCTTCGTCGCCTCGCAGGATGCCAGCGGCCTGGTACCGGTCAGCCAGGCCGAATACGCCCCGCTGGAGCGCCTGATGGACGCCTCGAACAGCCGCTGACCGGGCGCCCCGGTACTTCAGGCCTTGCGGGCGACCTGCCAGAGCCTGGCGATGTCACTGGCCCTGGCCTGCAACAGCGCGGCAGCATCGCCACAGGCCTGTTCCAGGCTCATCGGTCCACTGGCCAGGGCAAAAGCGGCATCGATGCCATGGGCATACAGCTGCTGGTAGCCTTCGCCCAGGGTGCCAGCCAGCACCACCACCGGCACGCCATGGCGCTTGGCGACCTTGGCCACGCCCATGGGGGTCTTGCCACGCAGGGTCTGGGCATCGAAGCGCCCTTCGCCCGTGATCACCAGGTCTGCGCCCCGTACCTGCGTGTCGAGGTCGGCCAGTTCCGCGACCACCTCGACACCAGGACGGAACCGCGCGCCCATGAATGCCTTGGCGGCAAAGCCCATGCCACCGGCAGCACCGCAGCCTGGGGCATCGCGCAGATCTTCACCGAGCAGTTGCGCACAGTGGTCGGCGAAATGGCCCAGCGCCTGGTCCAGGGCCTGCACCTGCTCGGGGCTGGCGCCTTTCTGTGGGCCGAAGATCGCCGAGGCGCCATTGACGCCGCACAGGGGGTTGTCGACATCCGCAGCGACCTCGACGCAGACCTCGGCCAGGCGCGGGTCGAGGTCGCTGGCATCGATGCGCGCCAGGTCGGCCAGGGCCAGGCCGCCTTCCGCCAGGGCCTGGCCCTCGGCGTCGAACAGGCGCAGGCCCAACGCCCGCAGCATGCCGCTGCCGCCATCATTGGTGGCGCTGCCGCCGATGGCCAGGACGATACGCTGGGCCCCGGCGGCCAAAGCGGCGGCAATCAATTCGCCAGTGCCCCAGGTGCTGCTGCGGCAAGCGTCGCGTTGGCCCTGGGGCACCAGCTGGATACCGCTGGCCTGGGCCATCTCGATCACCGCGGTACGGCTGTCCGCCAGCCAGCCCCAGCCGGCCTCGACGCTCTGTCCCAGCGGGCCGCGCACCACCTGGCGACGCAGCTCGCCCTGGCTGGCGGCAACGATAGCGTCCAGTGTGCCTTCGCCGCCGTCCGCCATCGGGCACTCGATCAGCTCGGCGCCCGGCCAGGCCTCGGCAAGGCCGTCGGCGATGGCTTGGGCCACGCCAGCGGCGTCCAGGCTGTCCTTGAACGAGTCGGGGGCGATGACGATTTTCATGGGGATTCTCCTGTCCAGATGATCGCATGCTGACAGCTGCGCTGCAGGCTAGCCTCGGTCGAATGCACAAAAGGCTGCGGTGCTTGTTTGGGCAAATGCATTTTTCAGGTTGTTCATGGATTAGTGGGGTTTGGGTTTGGGTTTGGGTTTGGGTTTGGGCGTTGGGATTGGGGGGCTGATCCGAGGGGTGTAGCGGCGCTACTGGCCCCTTCCGCCTTTACGGCGGGCTCCTTTGTTCTTGGACAAAGGAGCGCAAAACCGCTTGCTCCCACATACGGCCCCTACGCTGCGCTTCGGGGTTCCCTCGCTCCGGCGGCTTGCGGGCCCGCGCGGCCTACGACTTGCTGCGCAAGTCTACATCTCGCGCCTCCGGCTACGCCGGAGGGTGCTGCGCACCTGGCCCTCCAGCCGCCTACGCTCGGCCTCCTGAGGTCGCGGGTAGATCAAGATCAAGAGCCAGATCAAGAGCCAGAGCAACGGCAGGCGAATCGCTGCGCTCTCGCTTTTCCCTCTACCTATCGTTTTGTGTTGGAGCGGATAACGCGGTGTGTCTTTCGAAGATAACGCCCGTGCAGGCACCGCCGCTAACTTTGCGACGTCAGGAGGCCGAGCGTAGGCGCCTGTAGGGCCAGGTGCGCAGCACCCTTCGGCGTAGCCGAAGGCGCGAGATGTAGACTTGCGGAGCAAGTCGTAGGCCGCGCGGGCCCGGAAGGCGCCGTAGCGAGGGGACCCGTAGCGCAGCGGAGGGCCGGATGCAGGAGCAAGCGGTTTTGCGTCCCTTTTTCCAAGAAAAAAGGGACCCGCCGTAAAGGCGGAAGGGGCCAGTAGCGCCGCTACACACATTGGATTAGCTCACGATCTAAATGCCAAGCCAAGCCAAGTCCCCGACAATCCGTGAATAACCATTCCCCACCCCGTGCCAAGACGGATCAGCCCGCCGGCAACAGTTGCAGGCCCAGGTAGAGGCTGAGCATGCCCTCCAGCCGCAGCGGATCGACCTCGCCCAGTTCGGCCACGCGCTCGAGCCGATAGCGCAGGCTGTTGCGGTGGATGCCCAAGGCATCGGCGCAGGCCTGGCTCTGACCATCGTGCGCACACCAGGCGCGCAGGGTCGGCAGCAACTGGCCGCTGCCATCCTTGGCGCGGATGCGCAGCAACGGCTCCAACAGTTCATCCAGTGCATCGTCGTTGCGATGGCGCCACAGCAACGCCGGCAAGCGGTAGCGGGCCAGGCTCAACAGACGTTCGTCAGGGAGCACCTCGCGGCCGTACGCCAGCAGGTCGCGCACCCGCCGATAGCCGCGACGCAACTGCTCCAGGCTCTGCGCCACGCTACCCAGGGCCAGGCGCTCGACCTCCCAGCCATGGCGCTGCAGGCGCTCGAACAAACGGCTTTCATCCAGCGCCACGCTGGCGGGACGACACCACAGCAGCGACTCGCGCGATGGGCTGACGCACCAGCTTTCCGGGTAGCGGCTGAGCAGCCACGCCGAAAGCGCTTCGGCGGGCGGCCCGGCGCGCAGTTCGAACAGGCAGGGAACACGCGGCAATTGCGGCTTCAGGCCAAGCTGCTGGGCCTCGTCGAGCAGCCTTGGGGAGTCGCCGCTGCCACCCAGGAGCAAGGCCAGCAAGTCATCGCAACGCTGGCGCCGCCACTGCTGCTCCACCTGCAGGTGACGCTGGGCCAGCAGCATTTCTGCAGTCATGCGCACCAGTTCGCCATAGGTGCGCAGTTGCACGGGATCGCCCGTGAGCCCCAGCACCCCGATCAACCGGCCATCGAGCATCAACGGCAAGTTGACCCCAGGCTGCACGCCCTTCAAGCACTTGGCGGCATCGGTGTCCAACTCGACGATACGACCATTGGCCAACACCAGTTGCGCCCCTTCATGCCGGGTATTGATGCGCTCGCGCTCGCCACTGCCTAGAATCAAGCCCTGGCTGTCCATGACGTTGACGTTGCATGGCAGGATGGCCATGGCCCGATCAACGATATCCTGCGCCAGGTCATGGTCCAGTTCGAACATTCAGCGGATCCTTGAGAGGTTAGGTTTTGTGAGGTAGCACAGCATCGTAGCGCCTCGGCTGTGCAAAAGCACAAAGACAGGCGCGTCGCACTCCCCGAGACTCGTCAGGGCGAGCGCCGGCACAGGCGACGCGGCGACAACCATAACAACAGAGATTTCGATCATGGCACACAGCCCTGCCGCTGACCAAGGCAACGACACCACCCGCAACGCGCTGTATCGGCGCATTACCCTGCGGTTGATTCCGTTCATTTTCATCTGCTACCTGTTCAACTACCTGGACCGCGTCAACGTGGGCTTCGCCAAGCTGCAGATGCTCGACGCACTGAAGTTCAGCGAAACCGTGTACGGCCTGGGTGCCGGCATCTTCTTCATCGGCTACGTGCTCTGTGGCCTGCCCAGCAACCTGGCGCTCAACCGCTTCGGGCCACGGCGCTGGATCGCCGCGATGATGATCGCCTGGGGCGCATTGTCGACCTGCCTTTTGTTCGTCACCACCCCCACCGAGTTCTACACCCTGCGCCTGCTCACCGGCGCCGCCGAAGCCGGTTTCTTCCCGGGCGTGGTGCTGTACCTCTCGCGCTGGTTCCCGGCAGACCGTCGTGGTCGCATCATGGCCTTGTTCATGTCGGCGATTCCGGTTTCGGGCCTGCTTGGCGGGCCGTTCTCCGGCTGGATCCTCGATCACTTCGCGGCGGGCCAGCACGGCCTGGCCGGCTGGCAATGGATGTTCCTGATCCAGGGCCTGCCAACCGTGGCCCTGGGCGTCCTGGCCATCGGCCTGCTCAGCGACGGCTACCAGAAGGCTGCCTGGCTGAGCCCGACCGAGCGCCAACTGATCGAAGCGGACCTCAACGCCGATGCCGCCAGCAAGCCCAACACCATGGGCGACGGTATCCTCGCCGTGCTGACCAACCCGCTGATCTGGACCTTCGGCTTCATCTACTTCTGCATCCAGAGTGGCGTGTACGCCATCAACTTCTGGCTGCCGTCGATCATCAAGAACATGGGCTTCGACAACCCGCTGCTGATCGGCTGGTTGAGCGCCATTCCGTACCTGCTGGCCGGTGTGTTCATGATCCTCTGCGGCCGCTCTGCCGACCTGCGCAACGAACGCCGTTGGCATTTGGTGGTACCGATGCTGATGGGCGCCATCGGCTTGCTGATCGCGGTCAACTTCGCCGGTAACCCACCGGTGGCCATCCTCGGCCTGTCGATCGCCACCATGGGCGCGCTGACCGGCCTGCCGATGTTCTGGCCGATGCCGACCGCCCTGCTCAGCGCCGGCGCGGCCGTCGCGGGCCTTGCGATCATCAACTCGGTCGGGCAGATGGCCGGTTTCCTCAGCCCGTACCTGGTCGGCTTCATCAAGGACCAGACTGGCTCCACCGATGCCGCACTGTACTCGCTGGCAGGTCTGATCATCGTCGGTAGCCTGGTAGCCCTGCGCGTCACGCGCGCGGGCGCACTGAAAACCGCCCGGGCCAATTGACCCCCTCGCTCCTACAGGATCACCGCTAACCCTGTAGGAGCGGGCTTGCCCGCGAATAGTCCTTCCCAGACCACCCGAAACCTGCAAATTCCCCTCCGATCGTCAGATCAACGCATCCCCTTCACCTCCCAGGCGTCAAATGGTTCCAAAGGCCCCTTTGGAGAAGCCCATGACCCGCCATGCCGTGGCTACCCTCGACCAACTCGACAGCAAACGCCCCCTGCGCGTGCAGGCCGGTAACGAAGAAGTCGTCCTCGTCCACCAGGGCGACCGGGTGCACGCCTACCAGGCCAACTGCCCGCACGCCGGCGCGCCCCTTGACGAAGGCGTGATCTGCAACGGCCTGATGGTCTGCCCGTGGCACAAAGCGGCTTTCGCCGCCGACTCAGGCACCGTCTGCGAACCCCCTGCCCTGGCCGATCTGCGGCGCTATCGCACTTGGGTCGAAAATGGCCAGGTCTGGGTCGACGACCAGCCCTTGCCCACACCCACGACACCGCGCCACAGCGATGCCCGTCGCTTCGTGGTGATCGGCGCCGGCGCTGCGGGTTCGGCGGCGGTCGCCACCCTGCTGGACCATGGATTCAACGGCCACCTGCTGTGGCTCGACCAGGAGCGTCAGCCCGCCTATGACCGTACCTCGCTGAGCAAATTCGTCATCGCCGGGGAGATGCCACCCGATGAGGTGCCCACGCTGCTTGAGGCCGACGTCCTGCGCCAGGGTCGGCTGGAGCGGCGCCAGGCCAAGGTGCGCGGGCTGGATGTGAAAAAGCGCAGCATCACCCTCGCCGACGGCCAGCGAATCGACTACGACGCGGCGTTGCTGGCCACCGGCGGCAAGCCTCGCCGCCCGGATATTGCCGGTGCCGACCTTGCCGGCGTGCTGACCCTGCGCTCGCGCGAAGATGCCGAGCGCCTGCTCGATGCGGCCGAGCCCGGGCAACCGGTGGTGATCGTTGGCGACGGATTCATTGGCCTGGAGGCCGCTGCGGCGCTTCACAAATATGGCTTGCAGGTACACGTGGTGAGCCGCCATGAGGTACCACTGGCCAAGCAACTGGGCGAACGGATCGGTCGCAGCATCCGTCAGTTGCACGAGCGCAAGGGCGTGACGTTCCATGGCCCCACCGAAGTACTGCGTTTCGAGGGCCAGGGCCAGGTCGAGGCCGTGCAACTGGCCAATGGCGAGCGGCTGGCCACGCCATTGGTGTTACTGGGCACCGGGGTCAGCCCGGCGACCGCCTTCCTTCATGGGCTGGACCTGGCAAAGGACCAGTCGGTGAAGGCCGACGCGCAGCTGCGCGTCGCCGATGGCCTGTGGGCCGCAGGCGACATTGCGACCTTCCCCCTGGCCGGTCGCCCGATACGCATCGAACATTGGCGCCTGGCCCAGCAGCACGCCGTGATCGCCGCCGCCAACATGCTCGGCGAGCAGCGCCAGTACGACGACGTGCCGTTTTTCTGGACGTATCAACATGGCCGTACTTATGAAGTGCTGGGCCATGCGCGGGACTGGGACCATATCGAGTTCGTCGGCGAGCCTGAACAAGGTGACTTCATTGCCTTGCAGTGCGTGGGCGATCAGGTCGAAGCGGTGATCGCCAAAGGTTATTCCGACGCCATGGCACAGTTGTCGCAGCGAATGAAACGCCCCCTGAGCCTGGCCGATGCCCTGGCATTGATCTGACCTGCGACCAGGCTACCCAGGCAAAAACCAGCTATGGTTGGCACACCACAATAACAAGCCATGGACCGCTCATGCCTGCGTATCCAGGAACACCCCGCCCCAGCGAGCTGGCGGCCTTCATCGACTGCCACTTCGCCGACCGCGGCCTGCAGCCCGAGGCGGTGATCGCCGAGTCATGGTACCGCAGCATCAACCAGCACCGCCTGGACCCCGAGCTGCGCCACGTCGACAACATTCTCAGCGCCGCCGAGGTACGTCAGCACCAGGCCCAGCACGAGGCCTACCTGGCGATAGCCAGCCAGGGCGTCAGCGGCTTGGCCCGGCGTGTGGTGGATGCCGGCTTCGCCGTGCTGCTCAGCGATGCCGACGGCATCACCCTGGACGCACGCCTGCCTGCCGACCAGCAGCGCTATACCCGCTCAGGGTTGCGCGTGGGCGCCCGCTGGGACGAGTCGATCGCCGGCACCAACGGCATCGGCACCGCCCTGGCGTCGCGCCAAGCCTTGACCATTCACCGCCAGGAGCATTTCCTTTCGGCCAACGCGAGGCTCAGCTGCTCGGTGGCGCCCCTGTTCGACGCCCAGGGCCAACTGCTTGGCTGCCTCAACGCCACCTGCCTGCAAAACGAGGGTCCCAAGCAAGCCCAGCAGCTCACCCTGCAACTGGTGACGCTGTACGCCCGGCTGATCGAGAACACCCATTTTCGCCAGCGTTATCGCGACTGCCTGACCCTGGCGGTCACGCCCCGTGACGACCTCGCCGACCTGGCCAACGAACAGCTGCTGGCCCTGGACCCGAGCGGCCGGGTGATCGGTGCCAACCAGGCGGCGTTCGCCGCGTACCCCCATGCCTTGCTGGGGCGACGCATCGACCAACTGCTGCCGGCCAACGTCGATGCCCTGCTCGACCTTACGCGCGGCGGCGCCCGAGGTGCTCATCTGCGCAGCCAGGATGAGCAGTTGCTGGACGTCGGCCTGCGCGTGCCTGCCGGATACCGCCAAGCCCCGGCACGTCCCGGCGTCGCTCCCGGCATCCGTCACCCGAGCCTGGAGCGCTTGGCCGGCAGTGACCCGCAGCTGCAGCAAGGCGTCCGGCGGCTGCGCAAGGTGTTGGACCAGGAAATCGCCATTCTCCTGCATGGCGAGACCGGCACCGGCAAGGAGGCGTTCGCCCGCGCCCTGCATCAGGCCAGCCGGCGTCAGGCAGGGCCATTCGTGGCGCTCAACTGCGCGGCGATTCCCGAGTCGTTGATCGAGAGCGAACTGTTCGGCTATCGCGCCGGCAGTTTCACCGGCGCCAACCGCAAGGGCATGAAGGGCAAGCTGGAGCTGGCCAATGGCGGAACGCTGTTCCTCGACGAAATCGGCGACATGCCGGCGCACCTGCAAACGCGCCTGTTGCGCGTGCTGGCCGAGCGCGAGTTGTTGCCTCTGGGCGCCGATACGCCCGTGGCGCTGGACATCCAGGTGATCTCCGCCACGCACCAGGACCTGCAGGCGATGATCGCCGACAAGCGTTTTCGCCAGGATCTGTACTATCGCCTGTGCGGCATGCGCATGGTGCTGCCGGCACTACGCGAGCGTAGCGACCGAGCCGATTTGATCGAGCAGTTGCTGGCGGGATTGCCCAGTGGCGCCGGCTTGCGCCTGAGCAGCGAGGCCCGCAATTGCCTGCTGCACCATCCATGGCCGGGCAACGTGCGGCAGTTGCTCAACACGCTGCGCTATGCGGTGGCATTGGCTGAGGATGGCGTGATCGAACTGGCCGATCTGCCGGAAGAGCTGCTGGACCAGGCTGGCCCAGCAACGCACTCGGCGCTGGAGTTGCAGGTCGAGAATGCCGAGGCACGGCATCTGCTTGAGGTGCTGAAGCGCGAAAGGTGGAACATGAGCGCGGCGGCCGAAGCGGCCGGGATTTCGCGTTCGACGTTGTATCGGAAGATGAAGCGGTATGGGATTGTACAGCCGAACCTGGTGGGGTGATTGCACGGGGACTGCTTGGGGCTTCGAGCGCTTGACGATGGATATGTGGTGCCGCCTATATCGAGCGCCGCCCGCGCGGCGCATCGCGACGCAAGGCCGCTCCCACATTTGTTGCAACGTGCCACTGTCTGGCAGGCCATGGTGTTTGCCTTGGGGGACAGCACAGATATCGCGCCGGCCCACCAGGCTGACAACCATGGCCTACCCTACATAATTGGCCCGAAACAGATGTGGGAGCGGCCTTGCGTCGCGATGCGCCGCGCGGGCGGCGCTCGATCTCATGAGCAAAGATGCTCTTCAGACGGGCCTATCCCGCCTCCCCCTCAACCCTGGATATACACCACCTGGGTCCGCGTGTACTCATACAACCCATGCTTGCCATCGGCCCCGCCGATCCCGGACTTGCGCGCCCCGGCGTGGAAACCCTGCATGGCCTCGAAATTCTCCCGGTTGATGTAGGTCTCGCCAAAATCGATCTCACGACAGGCCTTGAGCGCCGCGTTGAGATCCCGGGTGTACAGCGACGAAGTCAGGCCGTACTCGCTGTCATTGGCCAACGCAATGGCCTCATCGAGATCCTCCACCACCTGGATCGGCAACACCGGCCCGAAGATTTCCTTGCGCATGATCTCCATGTCGGCAGAACAGCCAGCCAGCACCGTCGGCTGGTAATGGAAGCCCGCACCGAGGTCGGCCACCTGCCCGCCCGTGGCCACCTGGGCACCCTGCCCGACCGCAGTGCGGACCATCTGCGCGACCTTGTCGAGCCCGGCCTGGTTGATCAGCGGCCCCATGTCCAGGTCCGCCTGCTGCGAGGGGTCGCCATAGCGGGTCGCTGCCATGGCCTGGGCCACCTTGTCGACGAAGGCGTCGGCTACCTTGCGCTCCACGTACACCCGTTCGGCGCAGTTGCACACCTGCCCGGTGTTGATCACCCGCGAGGCGACGATGGCCTTCACCGCCAGGTCCAGGTCGGCATCGCCCAACACGATTGCCGGCGCCTTGCCGCCGAGTTCGAGGTTCAGCTTGGTGATGTTCGGCGCCGCTGCGGCCATGATCCGCGCACCGGTGGCGACGCTGCCGGTGAAGCTCACGAGGTCCACTCCGGCATGGCTGGAAAGGCCATGGCCAACACTGGCGCCCTTGCCGCCGACCACATTGAAGACCCCCGCAGGCAGATCGGTCTCGGCCACCAAACGGGCGAATTCATAGCAGTTGATCGGTGTTTCTTCGCTGGGCTTGATCACGATGGTATTACCGGTGATCAACGCCGGGGCCATCTTGCGCGCAATCAGGAAGAATGGGAAATTCCACGGCAAGATGCCCGCCACCACGCCCAGCGGCTTGCGCATCAGGAAAATGTGCTCGCCGGCGCGGTCGCTGGTCAGCACCTCGCCCTCCAGGCGCCGCCCCCATTCGGCCATGTAGTCCAGGTAATCGGCGGTGAAATTGACCTCGACCTGAGCCAGGGCCGGTACCTTGCCGCCTTCCTGGGTGATGATACGTGCCAGGCGATCGGCGTTGGCCCGCACTTTTGCTGCGATCTGACGCAAGTACCCCGCACGCTCGATGGCGGTTTTCGCCGCCCAGCCGCGCTGTGCCTTGCGTGCTGCGGCGATGGCGCGCTCAACCTGTTCGGCCGGGGACTCCGGCACCCGTGCGAGCAACTTGCCGTTGGCCGGGTTGTAGACCTCGATCAGGGACTCGCTGCCGACGAAGCCGTTGTCGATGAAGTTCTGGTAGGTCGCATCGCTCATGGTCGTTTCACTCCTTTGCATGGTTATCGGCCAACGGCGGCTGGGCGGCCGGTTTGGCGCTGAATTGCTGCCAGGCGTTGCCTTCGCGCTTGAGGTCGTGGGCGCGCTTGATCAGGTACTGGTGCACTTGTTCCACCTGTTCGGGCTTGAGGTTGTCGGCAAACGACGGCATGCCGTCGGGCACCCGCCCGCCATAGAGAATGCCGAGGAACATCTGGTGTTTCTCCGCACTGAGCTTGCGCAGATCAGGCAACACGCCGCCGCTGACGGCATGGATGCCATGGCACTGCGAACAGTTGCCGTCGTACAGCGCCGCGCCAGCGGCAACGGCCTGGGCATCGCCGGTCAGCGCTGGCGGCTCTGGCGCGTCGGCCGGTGGCGCGGGTTCATGCAGCTTGGCAGTACCACCGATCTTGTAGGTCAGCACCTGCGAGAACGGCTGGACCCCGGCGCGCAGCGACAGCGCCCCGGCGAAGGTCGAGAACGCCCCGCCCCAGCCTGCCATGAAGGTCACATACTGCTCGCCGTCCACCGAATAGGTGATGGGCGCGGCCATTATCCCACTCGCGGCTGGCGATTCCCACAGTTTCTTGCCGTCGTCGGCGGCATACGCGATCACCCGCCCATCGGCGCTGCCTTCGAATACCAGGTTGCCAGCGGTGCTCAGGGTGCCGCCATTGAAAATGGTGATGTACGGCACCTCCCAGGCCGGGGCTTGCTTGACCGGGTCCCAGGCGATCAGCTTGCCAGACCAGGTCTTGGCCATCTCCAGCAGGCCATCGGCGCCCTCGGGCATCATCCCGGTGCGCAGGCCCAGCTGGTACACGCTCTTGAACGGATTGCGCTTGGGCGCATCGGGGATGTGCTCGTAGTAGGCCGACATGATGTGCGCCGGGATGTACACCAATCCGGTGTTGGGGTTGTAGGACATCGGGTGCCAATCATGGGCGCCCCAGAACGCCGGCGTCACCAGCTTGCGCTTGCCGTCTTTCCAATACGCGGCGGCATCCTCGTCGAGAATCGGGCGGCCAGTCTTCATGTCGATGCCCTTGGCCCAGTTCACCGGCACGATGTTCTTGGCCGACAACAGCTCGCCCGTGGCCCGGTCGAGCACGTAGAAGAAGCCGTTCTTCGGCGCTTGCATCAGCACCTTGCGTTGCTTGCCGTCGATTGGCAGCTCGGCGAGGATCATGTGCTGGGTAGCGGTGAAGTCCCAGGCGTCACCTGGGGTGGTCTGGTAGTGCCAGGCGTATTCGCCGGTGTCGGCATTGACCGCCACGATCGACGACAGGAACAGGTTGTCACCCTTGGCCTGGCTACGCCATTTCGGGTCCCACATCGAGCCGTTGCCAACGCCGATGTACAGAAGGTTCAGTTCCGGGTCGTAGGCGAACGAGTCCCAGGCCGTGCCGCCACCGCCCCACTCGACGTAGGCGTCGCCATGCCAGGTCTTGCTGGCGATTTCCATGGCCTTGTCTTCAGGCGGCAGCTTCGGGTCGCCGGGCACGGTGAAGAAGCGCCAGGCCTGCTTGCCGGTCTCGGCGTCATAGGCGGTCACGTAGCCACGCACGCCGAACTCGGCGCCGCCGTTGCCGATGATGACCTTGCCGTTGACCACGCGCGGCGCGCCGGTGATGGTGTAGCTGCGCTTATGGTCGTCGCGGGTGTCGACCGACCAGACGCGCTTGCCGGTCTTGGCGTCAATCGCCTCCAGGCGGCCATCGAGCACGCCGACATAGACCTTGCCCTGCCACACCGCGACCCCGCGATTGACGGCATCGCAGCAGGCTTCGCCCGCCCGATGGCGGTCTGACTGCGGGTCGTACTTCCACAGCAGCTTGCCGTTGCGTGCATCCAGGGCATACACCACCGAGAAGGGGCCGGTGGTGTACATCACACCATCGACCACGATGGGCGTGGCTTCCACGCCGCGGTCGAGGTCGAGTTTGTAGCTCCAGGCCAGGCCCAGCTGGTTGACGTTGTCCTGGTTGATCGCCTTGAGCGGGCTGTAGCGCTGCTCGTCGTAGGTACGACCATGGCTCATCCAGTTACCGGGTTCCTTGTCGGCATCGATGATGCGCTTGCCGTCGACCTCGGCGGCAAGCGCAGGGGCGATACAGGCAAGGGCCAGGGTCAGGCAGCTCAGGGCAGTGGACAGGGGCCGGCGGTGCGGACCTGATCGTTTCATGGGGGCTCTCCGTTTCTTGTTATGGCGACGGTGCGAGACGTCGCCAAGATCGAGAGCAATGGCTGTGCCAGAGACCCTTGGAGCACCTGAAAGCCCCGAAATAGACGGATCTGCGGCTGTACTCCAGCCTGCGATGCAAACGCCTTCCTGGGTCAGCGGCGGCACAGGTGATGCGTGATTGGCACAACTGTGTCAGCGGCCCTCGTGGCTCGGACCATTGGGGACTCGAACGACAGGATCCCGGTCCCCCCTTTCCCGAATCATCCCGGTATCGTGCGCGCCAACGGTTTATCCCTCTCTGGAGCTGCAATGAAACTCTTCCACCCCCTGCAGATCGGCCCCCTGACATTGCCCAACCGGGTGTTCATGGCCCCCCTCACCCGCCTGCGCAGCCTGGAGCCGGGCGATGTGCCGACGCCACTGATGGCCGAATACTACCGTCAGCGTGCCAGCGCCGGCCTGATCATCACCGAAGCGACGCAGATTTCCTTCCAGGCCAAGGGCTACTCGGGTTCACCAGGCATCCACAGCGCCGAGCAGATCGCCGCCTGGCGCATGGTCAACGAAGGCATCCATGCCGCCGGCGGCCACAGTGCCGTACAGGTCTGGCACACTGGCCGGGTATCGCACACCACGTTGCAGCCAGGCGGTGAAGCCCCGGTGGCCCCCTCAGCGCTGGCCGCCGATGCCCGCACGACTCTGCGCGACGAGCAAGGCAACCTGTTTCGCGTCGAGACGTCCATGCCACGCGCCCTTAGCACCGATGAAATCGCAGGTATCGTCGCCGACTTCGGCCAGGCGGCCGTCAACGCCCGCGACGCTGGCTTCGACTTCATCGAACTGCACGCTGCGCATGGCTATCTGCTGCACCAGTTCCTCACCCCGAGCGCCAACCAGCGTGAGGACCACTATGGCGGTAGCGTGGAGAATCGGGCGCGCATCGTCCTCGAGGCGGTCGATGCAGCTGTAGCCGCCTGGAGTGCCGAGCGCGTAGGTATCCGCGTATTCCCGCTGGGCGGCTTCAACGGCGTGGACAATGGCGAAGACCAGGAGGCGGCCGGCCTGTACCTGATCAAGGAGCTTGCCAAGCGCAACCTCGCCTACCTGCACCTGTCCGAACCGGACTGGGCCGGTGGCAAACCACTGCGTGATGAGTTCCGCGAGGCGATTCGCGCTGCTTATCCAGGGGTGATCATCGCAGCGGGCGCTTATACCGCCGAAAAAGGCGAAGACTTGATTGGCCGTGGTTTGATCGACGCGGTGGCTTTTGGCCGCAGCTTCATCGCCAACCCGGACCTGGTATTACGGTTGCGCGAAAAGGCTCCGCTGAATGAGCACCGGGCGCAGTTCGACTATGCCAATGGGGCGCAGGGGTATACCGATTACCCGACGCTCAAACGCGCCTGAACGACGTACGAAGGGGCGTCCATGTCCTAACGCTGTTCATTTAAGCTCTCCATCGCCCGCATTGGGGCCGCTTTGCGGCCCATCGCGACACAAGGCCGCTCCCACAATGATCGTGAAAGCCCCTATCTACAGGGCAAGAATGGACAATGTGGGCTGGCTTGGTATTGAGTTTGTCGTGGCTGCATTTGCAGGACGTTTCCTCGGATCCAGCGCCCGATCTACTCCGCAAGTTGCACCTCCCCGGCTTCCATTCCCCTCGGGCCAGATACCTTCCTGAAACTCACCGCCTGACCTGGCAGCAAGGTCCTGAACCCTTTCGTTTCAATAGCAGTGAAATGGACGAAGACGTCGTCCGAATCGTCGACGGGGGTGATGAACCCATGGCCTTCGTCATCGTTGAAGCACTTCACCGTTCCCAAAAGCTTTTCAGACATGCCCACCCCCTTCGTTCCTCGCGAGACTGAAGCCATTTCGCTGAATGTTCGTGGTGTTTGCATGAAAGCCGCTACTGGCATTTTTACTAGGTTGGCCATACGCCAGTAATGCTCCCATCGCCGGCCAGCCGACGATAGGAACACAGGGTTCAACCCAGCTCTGCCAGTGCCTGCGCCGCGTAGGCATGCGAACGCAACCGTGCCAGTGGATCGTGGATCCGGCAATCGATCATCAACTCATCCGCGCCAGTCTGTGCAATCAATGACCGCAGCCCTTCCCTGACTCGCTCCGGACCGCCAGCAACGGTGCACGCCATGACCTGATCCAGCACTGCCCGCTCATGCCCTGGCAGCCCTTGGACATAACCTTCCTGGGGCTTGGGCAACAGGCCGAAGCGCCCGACGTGCAAGTCCAGCATCCATTTGCGGTGCGAGCTGGCCTGATAGTCGGCCTCGGCATCGCTGTCGGCGGCGAACAGGTTTACCCCGACCATCACATAGGGCTTGGCCAACTGTTCAGAGGGCTGGAAGTTGGCCCGATAGTGGGCGACGGCCTGCAACAGGTAACGCGGCGCGAAATGCGAAGCGAAGGCATAGGGCAAGCCCAGTTTGGCCGCGAGGTCGGCGCCGAACAGGCTCGAACCTAGGATCCACACCGGAACGTCGTGGCGGCCTGGCACGCCGTGCACCTGGCGCTTGCCATTATCGGCCAGGTAGTCGCGCAACTCGGCGATGTCCTGGGCAAAATCACGTTCCGGTGCCGCACCCCGCAACGCTCGCACGGTCGGGCCGGAGGTACCGGGCGCTCGGCCCAGGCCCAGGTCGATACGACCAGGGTGCAAGGTGTCGAGGGTGCCGAACTGCTCGGCAATCACCAACGGGGCATGATTGGGCAGCATGATGCCACCGGCACCGACACGAATGTGACGGGTGGCATTGGCGATCTCGTTGATCACCAGCGAAGTGGCGGCCGAACCGATGCCGGGCATGTCGTGGTGTTCGGCGATCCAGTAGCGGCTGTAAGCGTGCTGCTCGACGTGGCGGGCGAGCTGGCGGGATTCTTCGATCGCGTCGGCGAAGGTCTTGCCTTCGCCGATCATGACCAGATCCAGTACGGACAGGGCTGTCATGGGGGCTCCAGATGGATTATCAGGGGTGCCAGTTTCCAGGCTCGGCCGTCAGTGATAAACCCTGTATCAGGCCCCAAATACGGTCCTGATAGTCCCCAATCAGACTTCCCAGGGCACACCATGCTCCCAACTGTCGACAAGCAGGTCGATGAACCCTCTCACCCGCGGCGACAAGTGTCGCTTGCTCGGGTACACCACGCGAATCGGGTCCGCAGGCGGACGAAAGCTGTGCAGCACCTCCACCAGCGTCCCCGCGCGCAGGTCGTCGCCTGTGATGTAGGTAGGCAGGTGGATCAGACCGAAACCGGCCCGCGCGCCGTCGAGCATGGCCTCGGAGCTGTCGATATTGAGCCGACCTGGCTCCTCGCACAGGTGCAGCCCCTCGGCGGTGTGGAAGCGCCAGGGCATGGACTTTTCGCCCATCAGAAAAGCGATCTTGTCATGCCCGTAGAGGTCGGCCGGCACTTGCGGCACACCATGCTCGCGCAGGTAATCGGGAGAGGCGCAGGTAACGAACTGCTGCCAGGCGACCGTGCGGGTCAGCAACTGCGAGTCTTCCTTCGGCGCACCAATGCGCACCGCCACATCGACGCCCTCCTCGACCAGATCGACGAAACGGTCGGTGAAGCGGATATCGGCGCGTAGCTCCGGCCACTGCTTGAGGTAGGCATCGAGAATCGGCAGGACATGGCGCTGGCCGAACGACAGCGGCGCAGTCAGGCGCAAGGTACCGGTGGGTTTGCCACGGCGCTGCGCCATGGTGGTTTCGACCTCGTCCAGGTCGTCGAGGATCTGCCGCCAGCGCTCGTAGGCCACCTGCCCTTCGTCTGTCAGGCTTAGCTTGCGCGTGGTGCGATTGAACAAGCGCACCGCCATGCGGGCCTCCAGCCGGGCGATACTCTTGCCCACCGCCGAACGCGTCAGGCCCAGACTCGCCGCCGCCGCGGTGAAACTGCCAGCCTTGGCGGCACTGACGAAGGCGGCGATATCGCCAAAGCGGTTGGGTTCCATTACAGCTCCTGCGAGTCATCGAGACCCGCTTAGATGGGTGCGATCCTCGCCATTGCAAGGCCCAGGCGCGTCTCAGACCAGCAGTTTGATCAATGCCAGATGCCCAGGATAGAAGAAATAGCCCCAGCGCCCGACCTTGGGCACCCACGTCGCCCGGGCCTGGAGCAGCAGGCACCCCACAGGTACGGCCAGCGCCGCAGCACCCAGCGCGCACAGGGTGATAGGTGCCAGGAGGTGCTGGCTGAGCCAACTGTTGGTCAAGTTGCCGGCCATGGCCAACAGGCATGGCAATGTCCAAGCCATACCTCCCTGCCTGCGCGCCAACAGACACGCCGCCGGCAGCAGCACACCGGGCAAACCATACATCAATTGCGGGCTGAACCACGCGGCCAGGGCTGCGCTGGCCAGCCCCAGGCAACGAACGGACCACTGCCGATGGTGAACGCCCTCCGCCACCAGTAGCCCCAGAAGCAGGGTCGGCATCACGCTGAAGGTCGGCGAGCCGTTGTCGAGCCAACGGTAGGGAATCTCCGACAGCAGCGTGAAGGCCAGCATCCAGCCCAGGTAACGCAGACCGCCTGGACTGCCTGACTGCTCGGCCGGATTGCGCCCAAGATTGATCGCGATTGCCAGGCAGAACAGCGGAAACGCCAGGCGGCCGAGGATGAACAGGCCATCGGCGCCAGGCCACAGATAGCGAAGGTGGTCGGCGACCATCGTCACGATCGCGGTCCACTTGACCAGGTCCAGGCCCGCCGAACGCATCTTCAACGCCCTTGTTTCGCGTGGCTGCGGACAAGCCCGGGTTGGTCCTGGCGTGCGGCCCAGGTCGCCAGGGGCAACGGTGGCTGCTGATCGAAGATGCGCTGCCAGATCAACAGCATGTCCTGGCCATTGAACAATCCGCCGCCACGGGGCCAGGCCGTGGGCGTCTGGGCAACCCAGTGTCCCTGCGGATCGCGCTGGGCCATGGCGAAGCGGAAGGTATAGCTGCCGGGAAGGCCCATCCGCAGGTCGGTCACGACCAACGCGTCACCGACCTCGTCATAACGCAGCCAGTCGTCGGTGAACCAACGCAGGCGCTCGTGCAACGGGTTCCCGGCCAATGCGCGCGCGGCGTCCAGATGGCGCGGCAGGTGCAACATCTCCGCAGGTTCTCGGTCGAACACGCTGCTGATGGCCTCGTAGTAATCGCCATCCGGCGTCTTGGCCAGCACGCGCCAGACCAGGCTGTTGAAGGCAATGGGCACGGCACGCACCTCACGGGTGGCGATGCCCTGTTGGTCGAGCGCCGCTTGCAGGCGTTGCTCGACAAGGATGCGCCCGGCCAGCCCGAAGCCCAGGTACGCGGTGCTGAAAAGCAGCGCCAGGCTCAACCCGCGCAACGCCTTGGCGCAGACGCCCCTGACCGCCGCGTAGGCTACGGCTATCAGCAGCGGCACGGTGTACACCGGATCGATGATGAACACCGCCGCCCAACTGAGGGGCGTGACCTGCAACGGCCAGAACAGCTGGGTGCCATACACCGTGAACGAATCCAGTATCGGATGCGTCACCAACACCAACCAGAAGGCCAGGAACAGCCTGGTGAACGTGTAGCCCTTGTCGGGCCAGCGTGTGCGTCCAAGCCAGTTGACCAGCCAGGCGAGGAGCAGCGCGAGGCCGGTGAGGACGAAGATGGAATGGGAAAAACCCCGGTGGTAGGTCATCTGCGACACCGGGTCGGCATAGCGGATGATCACATCGAGGTCCGGCACGCTGCCCAGCGCGGCGCCATAGGCGAGTGCTCGGCGGCCCTGGATGCGGCCGAGCACGGTGCCTTGGAGGGCGGCACCGAGCACGGCTTGAGTGATGGAGTCCAAGGTTAGGCTTCCTGAGTATTCAGTGTTGGAAACCTAACCCTCGAAGCCCTTTGGCGCAAATACGGTGTGTGGCAAAACTTGTGGCGGCGATTGGGCCAGCGTTAACCTCAGAACAGCTTCCAGGTATAGACCAGGGTCACCCGGTTCTCGTCGATGTCGCTGCGGTAGTTGGAACGCGCCATGGCGTTGCGCACGCGGATGCCCAGTCCCTTGAACACGCCGCCCTGAACCGCATAGCCCAGCTCCAGGTCACGTTCGCGATCGCGCCCTTCGAAGCCCTGTCCGGTGTCGACGTTGTTGCCCTTGAGGTAACGCACCGTGGCGGTCAACCCCGGTACGCCCATGGCCGCGAAATTGTAGTCATAGCGCAGTTGGTAGGAGCGCTCGTCGGCGGAAGCGAACTCGTAGGTCGGCACCTCGTTGCCAAGCGGCGCGATGTTGGCGAACACCCTGGGGAACGCACTATCGCCGTAGATGCCTTGATAGCCGGCATGGATGCTGTGGCCGCCAAGCCTGGCCGTGAACAGCGAGTAGAAGGCCTGGTTGTCGATCCTGCCGAGCAAGGCATCGCCATCCTCGCGGGCATTGAAGTAACCCAGGTTTGTGCTCAGCACCCAGTCGCCGACGGGTTTGCTGTGCTTGAGGCCGACGAAGCCCTGGTGATAGATGTCCTCCAGTTGCCCATACCACAGGCTCACGCTGCTCTGGTTGGCGTTGAAGGCATATTCGCCACCTGCGTAGTTGAAGGCATCGCTTTGGGCTTGGCGCATCGGGACGTGGCCGAGCATGGCGTTCATCTTGCCCTCGCCGGCCTCATTGCGCAGATGCGTCGAGCTCAGGTGACCAGCTTGCACGGTCAGGCCCTGCAACTCGGCCGAGCTGATGCTGACGCCCTGGTAAGTGGGCGGCAGCAGGCGGATGTCACTGAAGGTCAGTACCGGCAGGTTGGGCTGCAGTTCGCCCGCGCGTAGCTCGGTCTTCGACACCCGGGCCTTGAAGGTGGGCGCGATGCGGCTGTACTCACTTGCAGCACGTCCGTCGCCATGCACTGGCAGCAGCCCGGTATTGACCCGGTCCGGGCTGCTGTCGAGACGGATGCCCAGCAGGCCCAGGGCGTCCACGCCGAAGCCCACCGTGCCCGGCGTGTAGCCGGACTTGAAGTCGAGGATGAAACCCTGGGCCCACTCCTCGGCCTTGGATTGCGGGTTGGCGCCGACGATGTCGGAGAAATCGCGGCTGAAGTAGTAGTTTCGCGCGCTCAGGGTCGCGGTGGCGTCCTTGAAAAAGCCGCTTTCCTCAGCGAACAGCGGTTGGCTGAGCAGGCTCAGCCCAATGGCAACGCAAGGGGTATGGTTCATTCCGAAGCTCTCTGGATCTTGTTTTTATGGATGAAGCGAATGGAATGCGGTGAAGTCATCGCGTGCGGGGCAGCACCTCCTGGGCAGTTGGACGGCGCAAGCGCAGCAGACCGTGGGCAAGCAGACCGAACAGCAGGCCCCAAAAGGCTGCCGAAAGGCCAAGGAAGGAAACACCAGAAGCGGTGACCAGGAAGGTGAACAACCCGGCATCGCGCTCGGCAGGCTCGGCCAGGCTACGCGCCAGGGCTTCGCTGATAGCGCCATACAGGGCGAGCCCGGCCAGCGCTGCGATCAACGCAGCCGGAAACGCAGCGAACAGCGACATCAGCGTGGCGCCGGCCACCCCGAGCAGCAGGTACAAGACGCTGCCGGCGACCGCTGCGACGTAGCGTCGACGCGGGTTTTCATGGGCTTCGTGACCCGTGCACAGGCTGGCGGTGACGGCTGCCAGGTTCAAACCATGGCAGCCGAAAGGCGCCAGCAAGGCGCCGCCCACGGCGCTCGCAGTGATCAGCGGGCTGGCTGCAGTGGCGTAGCCTGCATTGCGCAACACCGCCATGCCGGGCATGAACTGGCCTGTCAGGGCTACCAACACCATTGGCAAGGCGAGACTGAACACTGCCGAGAGGCTGAACTGCGGCACGATCAATTGCGGCGAAGCAAGCTCAAGCACCAGGGCCTCGCTGCGAAATGCCCCGCTTGCCACCGTCACCAGGGCACCGACGCACAGCACCGCGGCCACCGCGTAGCGCGGCTGCATCCGGCGCATCCATACGTAGGTGACGAACATCGACAACACCAGCGCTGGTTGCACCGGCAATGCCCGGAACACCTCTATGCCGAAGCTGAACAGGATACCGGCCTGCATGCCGGCGGCAATGGAGCCTGGCAAACGGGCGATGATGCGATCGAAGGCTCCGCTGATGCCGATCATCAGCAGAACCAGATTGGCCACCAGGTAGGCGCCCACCGCCTGTTCCAGACCCAGTTGCGGCAAGGCGGTGACCAGCAGCGCGGACCCGGGGATCGACCAGGCGATCACCACCGGCACGCGATAGCGCAGGCTCAGCAGCGCGCCGAGCACGGCGCTGCCCATGGAAACGGCCCACACCCAGGAGGACAGCAGGCCATGGGACAGGTCGGCAGCTTCGGCGGCGTGGAAGATGATGACCAGTGGGCCGGCGTAGGAAATCATCGTGGCGATGCAGCCGGCGACGATGGCCGACAGGGAGCAATCCTTGATCAGGCTTGGCATGGCACTTCTCGCAAGGCGTCGGCCGGCCTTTGTGGTCGGCTCTTGTTCGGGTGTCGGCTTCTTCGCGGTGGATCAGACCTCCTGCAACGCCCGCGGCCGGCCGCTACGCTGTTCGGCACCGCTGTCCTGGGCCTTTTGCAGCTGGAAGTCGAACTTAAGCTCCGCTCGGCGGCCGTCGGCGCCTTCGTGGAACACCACCTCGCCCACCAGACCATCGCGGGTGGCGTAGGCGAAGTCGTCCCACAGGTACTTGTCACCAGACAGGTTGATCTGCGTGGTCAGGTGACGATGCCCCGGCGCCGAGATGAAGAAGTGCACGTGCGCCGGGCGCTGGCCGTGACGGCCGATGAGGTCCAGGCACTCCTGGGTCGGGCCCTGCGGGTCGCAGCCATAGCCGGACGGCACGATGGTGCGCGCGCGGTAGCGGCCTTCGGCATCGGTGACGATGCGCCGGCGCAGGTTGTATTCCGACTGGCTCTGGTCGAAGAACGAGTAGGTGCCGCGGGTGTTGGCATGCCACAGGTCGACGGTGGCGCCTGGCAGCGGCTGGCCCTGCGGGTCGAGTACCTGGCCTTCGAGGAACATGACCGTGGCCACGCCCTCCTCGCTGCCATCGTCCATCCGCGTCTCGCCTTGTGCCAGCGGTGCGCCGGCCACGTACAGCGGGCCTTCGATGGTACGCGGGGTGCCGCCAGTCAGGCCAACCTCGGCATCCTTGGCATCCTGCAGCAGGTCGAGGAAGTGCTCGATGCCCAGGCCCGCCACCAGCAGCCCGGCCTCACCACGCCCGCCCAGGCGGTTAAGGTAGTCGACGGCGTGCCAGAACTCGTCCTCGGTTATCTCCAGGTCCTCGATCAGGCGTGCGCTGTCCTGCAGCACGCGCAGGATGATCTGCTTGAGGCGCGGGCTACCGGCGTCATTGGTAAGGCCTGCGGCTTCCTCGAAGAACTTCTGGACATCGGCAGTGTGGGAAATCTTCACGGTCATGGTGGTTACCTCGTAATTGTTCTTGTGCCAAAGGCTCGGATCAGCGGTCGTCGGTGTGGACCGACGAGGGGTGGCGGCACAGGCCGTCCACTTCGATGTCCATGTACGGGAACAGCGGCAACTGCATCAGCGTGTCGTGCAGTGCCTCGACGCTGGGCACGTCGAACACGCTGTAGTTGGCGTAGTGCCCGGCGATGCGCCACAGGTGACGCCAGGTGCCCTCGCGCTGCAGGCGCTGGGCCAGTTCCTTCTCGTCGGCCTTCAGTTGCGCAGCCTTGGCCGGGTCCATGTCGACCGGCAGTTTCACGGTCATCTTCACGTGGAACAGCATGGGGTTCTCCTTACATCAGTCGTTTGTGCGTTGTGGTAGGAGCGGGCTTGCCCGCGAAGCAGACACCGCCGTGGATGGCCCGGGCTTCGCCCGTGTTCGCGGGACAAGCCCGCTCCTACAGGGTCACGTGTCGCTCAGCGACGGGCGAAACGCGCCAGGCGCTGCTCGTCCAGGGTCAGGCCCAGGCCTGGTGTACGGGGTACATGCAGTTCGAAATCGCGGTACTGCGGCGGCTCGTTGACGATCTCCTCGGTCAGCAGCAGCGGCCCGAACAGCTCGGTACCCCAGGTCAACTGGCGCAGGGTGAGGAAGGCATGGGCCGAGGCCATCGTGCCGATCGAGCCCTCCAGCATGGTCCCGCCGTACAACGCGATACCCGCCGCCTCGGCGATCTGCGCGGTACGCAGCACGGCGCGAGGGCCGCCGTTCTTGGCGATTTTCAAAGCGAAGATGCTGGCGGCACCAATGGCGGCCAGGCTGAAGGCGTCCTCGACGCTTTCGATCGACTCGTCGGCCATGATCGGCGCTGGGCTGCGTTGGTTCAGGCGCACCTGGCCGCCACGGTTGATGCGCGAGATCGGCTGTTCGATCAGGTCGATGCCGTTGTCGCCCAGCACCTGGCAGGCGCGAATGGCCTGGGACTCGTCCCAGTACTGGTTGACGTCCACGCGCACGCTGGCCCGATCGCCCAGTTCGCGCTTGATCGCCACCACGTGCTTGAGGTCCTGCTCGACCGGGTTGGCGCCAATCTTCAGCTTGAACACCCGGTGACGGCGCACTTCGAGCATGTGCTCGGCCTCGGCGATGTCGCGGGCGGTGTCGCCGCTGGCCAGGGTCCAGGCCACTTCCAGGCTGTCACGCACACGGCCGCCGAGCAGTTCGCTGACCGGCAGGCCGAGGCGTTTGCCCTGGGCATCGAGCAAGGCGCTTTCGATGCCCGACTTGGCGAAGGTGTTGCCCTTGGCCAGCTTGTCCAGCTTGAGCATGGCAGCGTTGATGTTGTCCGCCGGCAAGCCGATCAGTGCCGGCGCCAGGTGCGCGTCGATGTTGGCCTTGATGCCCTCGGGGCTTTCGTAGCCGTAGGCCAGGCCGCCGATGGTGGTGGCCTCGCCGATGCCCTCGACGCCGTCGCTGCAGCGCAGGCGCAGGACCACCAGGGTCTGCTGCTGCATGGTGTGCATGGCCAGCTTGTGCGGGCGGATGGTGGGCAGGTCGACGATGATCGCGTCCAGCCGCTCGATAGTCGGGCTCGTCATGTAAGGCTCCAGTTCGATAAAGGATGAATTCAAGCCGCCACCAGCGCGTGTCGCCGGCCACTGGCCAGGTGCACGGCCATGGCCAGCGCGGCGATTGCGCCGGGGATGGCGAAAGCGAGGAAATTGAGCTGCAACGGCAGGTCGATGCCCATCAGCGCACCGCCCAGCAGCGGACCGACGATGGCGCCGTTGCGGCCGATGCCCGAGGCCCAACCCAAGCCGGTGGAACGCACCGACAGCCCGTACATCTGCGCGGCACCGGCATACAGCAGAATCTGCGTACCGATGGTGGTGGCACCGGCAATGAAGATCAGCAGGTACAGCACCGGCATCGGGCTGTTGACGCCGAGCAGGCTGATCGAAAGTGCTGCAGCGATGAAGAACACGACCTTGACCTTGACCAGGTTGTAACGGTCGCCCAGCCAGCCACCCAGGATGGCGCCGGCCATGCCGCCAAGGTTCAGCGCGAGCAGGAAGGACAGGCTCGAACCCAGGCTGTAGCCCGCGGTGGCCATGAGCTTGGGCAGCCACGAGCTGAGCGCGTAGACCATCAGCAGGCAGCAGAAGAACGCCAGCCACAGTGCCAGCGTGCGCACAGCCAGCCCGTTGCGGAACAACTCCAGCACCGAGGCGCCGCTACCCTTGCGGTCGGGCGCCTGGAGCAGGTCGTCATCCTGCACGTCGCACTGTGGGTCGAGGCGCTTGAGCAGCGTACGGGCCTCGTCGATACGGCCCTGGCGTACCAGGAAACCGATGGATTCGGGCAGGTAGTAGAGAATCACCGGCAGCAGCAACAGCGGCACGGCGGCGGCGAAGAACATCGACTCCCAACCGAAACGCGGCAACATGAAGATGCCGACACCGGCCGAGAGCATGCCGCCCAGCGAATAGCCGCTGAACATGATCGCCACCAGTGTGCTGCGCAGGCGCTTGGGCGCGTATTCGTTCATCAGCGCCACGGCGTTGGGCATCAGGCCGCCACAGCCAAGCCCGGCGATGAAGCGGTACACGCCGAACTCGCCGGGGCTGCTGGCAAAACCGTTGAGGATGGTCGCGCCGGAGAACAAGGCGAAACAGATGGCGATCCCTTTCTTGCGCCCGATGCGGTCGGCCAGGCTGCCGAACGCCAGGGCGCCGAACATCATGCCGAACAGCGCATAGCTGCCCAGCGCGCCGGCTTGCAATGGAGTCAGGCCCCATTCTTTCATGATGACCGGCAAGACCACGCCGTAGATGAACAGGTCATAGCCGTCGAAGATCAGCAGCAGGCCGCACCAGGCCATGACCATCCAGTGGAACGGGGTGAAGCGGGCATTATCGATGATCGGGTGTACGTCAAGGGTTCGCATGGCATCTGTCTCTCTTGTTCTTGTTGTAAAAGAAAACCTTGCCGGGGCGGTGCTCAGCCGAGATCACCACCACCTACCGGCAGGGTCACGCCGGTGATGTAGGAAGCCTCGTCGGAGGCCAGGAACAGAATCGCGCCGACCTGCTCGTCGATGCTGCCGTAGCGGTGCATCAGGCTGCTGTCGAGGGTCTGGTCGACGATCTGCTGGTACCAGGCCTTCTCCTGCTCGCTCTGCTCGGCGCTGTTGCGTGGCACCCGCCGCGGTGGGGCTTCGGTGCCGCCAGGAGCGGTTGCATTGACGCGGATGCCGCGCCCGGCGGTTTCGAAGGCAAGGCAAGCGGTCAGCGCGTTCACGCCGCCCTTGGCCGCGCCATAAGGCACGCGGTTGATGCCACGGGTAGCAATGGACGAAACGTTGACGATGGCGCCACTGCCCTGCTTGAGCATGTGTGGCAACGCGGCATGGCAACACCACAGGGTGGGAAACAGCGAGCGGCGCACTTCGGCCTCGATCTGCTCGACTTCGTAGTGCTCGAAAGGCTTGGCCCAGATGGTGCCGCCGACGTTGTTGACGAGGATGTCGAGACGGCCGAACGCTTGCACCGCACTGGCCATCACCCGCGCACAGTCGGTGTGCTGTTCGAGGTCGGCAGTCAGGGTCAGCATGCCCTCGCCGGCCAGTTCGTGGACCAGCTCGGAACGGTCCACCGCCACGACGTTCGCACCTTCGGCCTTGAGCCTCCAGCACACGCCGCGGCCAATGCCTTGGGCGGCACCGGTGACCAGGGCGACCTTGCCTTGGAATCGGTTATTCATATTGATCTCTCCTCGATCCGAGATCGTCGGGAGGGCTGCGCCCTCCATCGCGACGCAAGGCCGCTCCCACATGAGGTGAACCTGTAGGAGCGGCCTTGTGCCGCGAAAGGGCCGCAACGCGGCCCCGACAATCCCGCAGTCAATAAAAAAGGCTGCCTTTACCCGCACGATGCCGGCAGCCCCAAGGAAACTCAGGCGGCTGCCGCGAACTTCTCGTAGTAGAAATTCGCCGGGGTCAGGCCCTGTTCACGGATGTATTGGCTGACCGCCTCGACCATCGGCGGCGGGCCACACAGGTACACGTCGACGTCGCCTTCGTTGAGGTGGCCCGGCGCGATGTGCTGGGTCACGTAGCCCTTTTGCGGGTACTGGCTCTCAGGGTTGGCCACGCAGGCACTGAAGGTGAAGTTGGGGATCTGCGCGGCCAGGGCTTCAAGGCGCTCCATTTCGACCAGGTCGAAATCGTTGGTGACCCCGTAGATCAGGTGCAGCGGATACTCGCTGCCCTGCTCGGCGATCTTCTCCAGCATCGCGGTGAATGGTGCCAGGCCCGTGCCGCCGGCCAGCAGCAGCAAGGGGCGCTGGATGGGCCGCAGATAGAAGCTGCCCAAGGGCCCGGCCAGGCTCATGCTGTCGCCGGCCTTGGCCTGGGTGGTCAGGAAGCTGCTCATCAGCCCACCCGGCACGTTGCGGATCAGGAAGCTGACCTCGCCGTCCTTCTGCAGGGTACTGAAGGAATAGGCACGGCTCTGATCGCTGCCGGGTACCTGCAGGTTGACGTACTGCCCCGGCAGGAACGCCAGCTTGCTCAGGGCTTCGCCCTTGATCGACAGGGCGATGGTGCTGTCCGAAAGCTGGCGCACTTCGCTGATGGCGGCCTCGAAGCTGGCCTGCTCGGTCTTGCACACCTGCGACGAAGCGGGAATACGCACCACGCAGTCGCTTTCGGCGCGCATCTGGCAGGTGAGCACGTAGCCCTCGGCGATTTCCTCCTCGCTCAGGGCGTCCTCGATGAAGTTGTCACCCAGGTCGTAACGGCCGGATTCGGCCTTGCACTTGCAGGTACCGCAAGCGCCGTCGCGGCAGTCCAGCGGAATGTTGATGCCCTGGCGGTAGGCGGCATCGGCTACGGTTTCAAAGCCTGTGGCCTCGATGAAGCGGGTAACCCCGTCTTCGAAATTCAGCGCGATCTGGAAGCTCATGTTGCACCTCGCGGGCGAGCCTGGCCACGGCGCGCCTGTTGGCGCCCCGAGCGGCTCGCGTTACCTCGGATCAGATGTGATAGATGTCGATGACCTGACGCACGTAGTCGTTCTTCAGCACCACCTTCTTGGCCTTGATCAGCGGCTGCTCGCCGCGCAGGTCCAGGGTGTAGAAGCTGCTGCCGAAGTAGCTGTCGGTGGTCTTGTAGCGGAAGCTCAGGGTGTGCCAGTTGAAGCGCACCTTGCAGTAGCCTTCCCCCTGCTCGACGATCTCGATGTTGCTGATGTTGTGCGACGTGCGGGTATCGGGCATGGTCGCGCTCGAACGCTCGGTCTTGATCCGGAAGATCCGGTCCTCGAGGCCGCCACGGTTGCCGTACCAGATCAACGAGATTTCGCTCTGCGGATCTTCCGTCAGGGTGTCGTCATCGTCCCAGGACGGCATCCAGAAGCTCGCATCGACGGCATACAGCTCCAGCCACTGGTCCCACTCGGCGTCATCCAGGTAGCGCGCTTCGCGGTAGAGGAAGTCGCGCACGGTTTCAACGAGGCTCATTGCACGGCCTCCACGGGAATCAGCTGCTGCTCCTGTTCGAGCGCCTTGATCATGGTGTCCTGCCAGTACTTGTGCTGCAGCACGAACAGGCCTTCATCCTCGGTGCGCACGCCCGACAGCAGCGGATGCAGTTCGATTTCCTTGGCCGCTTCATCGGCGCCTTCCACCCAGTGGGCGGCGCCCCGCGACATGTCGTTCCAGCCGGTGCCGCCGCCGTAGCCGGTCTGGCAGGAGCGGAATTCCTCAAGATCGTCCGGGGTCGCCATGCCGCTGACGTTGAAGAAGTCTTCGTACTGGCGAATACGCTGGGCACGGGCATCGGCACTCTCGCCCTTCGGCGCGATGCAGTAGATGGTGATTTCGGTCTTGTTCACCGAGATCGGGCGGGCGATGCGGATCTGCGAACTGAACTGGTCCATCAGGTACACGTTCGGGTACAGGCACAGGTTGCGCGAGTTCTCGATCATCCAGTCGGCGCGAGCCTGGCCAAAATCCGCGGCCAGTTGGTCGCGGCGCTCGTAGGCCGGACGGTCCTCGGGGTTGGCCCAGCGGGTCCAGAGCAGCAGGTGGCCGTGGTCGAACGAGTAGAAGCCCCCGCCCTGCTTGGCCCAGGCGCCTGCGCTCATGGTCTTGATCTCTTCACCCGCCTCGCGCTGCTTGCGCTGGTTCTGGGTGGCGGCGTAGTTCCAGTGCACGGAGCTTACGTGGTAGCCATCAGCACCGTTTTCGGCGGTGAGCTTCCAGTTGCCTTCGTAGATGTAGGCGCTGGAGCCACGCAGGACTTCCAGGCCTTCTGGCGACTGGTCGACGATCATGTCGATGATCTTCGCCGATTCGCCCAGGTGCTCGATCAGCGGCTTGACGTCGGCGTTCAGGCTGCCGAACAGGAATCCACGATACGACTCGAAACGGGCGACCTTGGTCAGGTCATGGGAGCCGTCGCAGTTGAAGCTTTCCGGGTAGCCGGCATTGCTCGGATCCTTGACCTTGAGCAGCTTGCCGCTGTTGTTGAAGGTCCAGCCGTGGAACGGGCAGGTGTAGCTGGACCGGTTGCCGCGCTTGTGGCGGCAGAGCATGGCGCCACGGTGACTGCAGGCATTGAGGAAGGCGTTGAGCTCCCCGTCCTTGTTGCGCGCGATGAAAATCGGCTGGCGCCCCATGGTCAGGGTGATGAAGTCGTTCTTCTCGGGGATCTGGCTTTCATGGGCCAGGTAGATCCAGTTGCCCTCGAAGATGTGTTTCATCTCCAGGTCGAACAGGCGCGGGTCAGTAAACATTTCACGCTTGCAACGGTAGACGCCCTTTTCGCGGTCGTCCTCGAGCATGGCATTGAGGTAATCGAATCCCAGGGACATGGCCAGGGCCTCCATTGTTATTGTTCAGGCCATGTCAGGTTAGGGATTATCGACTTGGGGCAATATCCGCTGCGTGCAGAGTGCTATCCATTTTGTGCAAGCTCAGCGACGGTTCTTGAATGTCTCCGACGGCAGTTCGCCAAAGCGCTGGCGATAGGTTTCGGAAAACCGCCCCAGGTGCAGGAAGCCATAGTCCAGGGCCAACTCGGTCACGCTGCGCACAGCGCAGCTGGCATCGCTGAGGCAGGCGTGCACCCGCTCGAGCTTGCGCTGGCGCACGTACTGCTTGGGGGTGGTGCTCAGGTGGCGATCAAACAGCGCGTACAGCGAGCGAAGGCTCATGTTGGACTGCTCAGCCAACGCCTCGGCCGTCAGTTCCAGCTTGAGGTTGCGGTCGATGTAATCGAGGATCCGCTCCAGGCTGGCGCCGGGCGTGCCCAGGCCTTCCCGACTGATGTTGGTGTTCATCAGGGTCAACAGCTTGCTGGCGACGATCTGGCTGTAGTGGCCTTGCACCCGGGGCAACGGGTCGGACGCCTCGGCTTCCTGGCAGACCATGGCCAGCAGGTTGGAGAACCCTTCCAGCTCTTCCAGGCGGTAGTGGTTGCGCAGGAACCGCACCCCCCCGGCCGGACGCTGCCAGCGCTGCTCTTCGCAGAGGGTGTCGAGCAGGTGCGTCGGCACCTTGAGGATGAACTTCTCGCAGTCTTCGGAATAGGTCAGGTCGACCGGGTCGTCCGGATTGATCAGCAGCAGCTCGCCCGGTACCAGATGGTGCTCGCGCTGGTGGCCGCGCCACAGGCAACTGCCGTTGAGCAGGATCTGCAGGTGATAGATGGTCTCCAGCGCGGGCGAGGTTACCCGCACGCTGCCACCGTAGCTGATACGGCACAGGTCGAGTTCGGCGAACTTGCGGTGGCTCAGGCTGGATTGCGGGCGGGTACTGCGGGACAACCCGATGCAATGCTGGCCCAGATGCCGGTTGACGTAGTCGGAAACGGCATAGGGGTCGGCGTGATGGAACACGCTACTGCGCTCGCTCAGCAGGCGACTTTCCATAAGGCAGGCACTCGGTTTTGTAATTATGTTTTATGTTTTTTTTTAGTTTACGCGAGCACACAGTATGTAAAAGCAGAACGAGGGGCAATGCGACGAAGGGATTCGATGGGCGAATAACGGACGAGGGGCAGATTGAACCGGGGCGATAATCGAACACAATTCATGATCTACGACCCTCCACGATTCCTGTGGGAGCGGGCTTGCCCGCGAAGCAGACACCTTGGCGCATGGCACCGGCTATGCCGGTGTTCGCGGGTGAACCCGCTCCTACAGGATGAGCAGTGTCAAAGGGAGTTACATATTCTCGACCGCCACCGCCCTGCCCGCCCAGCCCTGGCTGCGCGCGCGGTACTGCCGCGGAGCGATGGCGAACAGCTCGCGAAAGCGTCGGTAGAAATGCGGAAAGCTGACGAACCCGCTGGCCACCGCCACCTCGGTCAGCGACTTGCTGGTGTGTTGCAGCAGCTGCCGGGCATGGATCAGGCGTAGTTCCAGGTAATAGCGCGGAGGCGTCGCCTGCACGTGGCGGCGGAACAACCGTTCCAGGTGGCGCCGCGACAACCCTGCATGTTCGGCGATCTCGTCGATGCCGATCGGGTCCTCGATATTGGCGTGCATCAACTCCAATGCCAGGCGAACCCCGCGCGGCAGGCTCGGGTCCACTTCCGGCGCTGCAGCCATCCTGTCGCTCGGTACCCGTGCGCGATCACATGCGAGCATTTGCTCCACCGCTCGGCGCAGGCCTGGGCCGCCTTGGTGCTCGAGCCATGCCAGCATGAGGTCCAGGGCGCTGCTGGCCCCTGCGCAGCTCATGCGCTTTGGGTCCAGCGCATGGGCCTGGCGGCTGAGGCGCACCTTTGGGAAAAGCTCGCTCAACATCGCCCGACCATCAGGGTGGAAGGCACATTCATGGCCATCCAGCAGGCCGGCCTCGGCGAGAAAGTATGCACCATTCCACAGCCCACCGAGCAAGCAGCCGGCATGATCGGCCTGGCGCAATTTGTTACGTAACGCCGGAGCGGCCTCCAGGCGGACGCGCAAGCCGCCGCACACCAGCAGGCAACCCAGGCCCTGCACGTCCAGGTCGGCCAGCGCGGTGTCGACCGGCAAGGCGATGCCCAGGTCGCTCATTACCTGTGGGCCCTCGCCTACCACCTGGACCTGGAACAGCGGCGTGGCGCTCATCAGGTTGGCGGTGACCAGCGAATCCATGGCGGCGGTGAAGGCCATCATCGAGAAATGCTCGCGCAGGACGAAGGCCACCCTTCGGCAAGGCAGCGGCAGCACGGTGCGGCCGGCGGGCTCGAGGTGGGCCAGGTTGGTGTTCTTGAGGATGCTTTCGAAGTGGCTCATGAGGTATGACTCTACTGCGATATAGGCGCTGCCCCCTTCGCGGGCAAGCCCGCACCTACAGGGTGAATGTGATCGCCAAGACGGCGGGATACCTGTAGGAGCGGGTTTACCCGCGAAAGAGCCACCGCTAATGGAACAGAACTACTTGCTGGCCTGGGTAGCCGCCGCACGCGATGCCTGCAGCCACTCGTCGAACTGCTGACGGTGCGCAGCCACCCATTCCTTGGCATGACGGGTGATGTCCGCGGGCTTCTTCTCGCCCTTCTGCATCTTCAGGTTCTGGTTGCTCTCATCGTCGGTGCTGATCTGCACCAGCGACAGGAACTTGGTGGCCGCCGGGTTCTCCTCGGCGAAATCCTTGTTCAGTACCGCCACCACCTTGTCGATGGCAAAACCGAGGTTCTTGCCGTGGTACATCGTATCGACGTCATTGTTGCCGTCAGGCAGATCGGTCTTCGGCACCTGCAGCCAGACCACGTCCTTGCCCTCCACCAGCACGCTGGCGATCCACTGCGGCACCCAGGTGAAGTACAGGATCGGCTTGCCTTCCTTGAAGCGGGTGATGGTGTCGGCCATCAGCGCGAAGTAGGAGCCTTGGTTGACGTTGACGGTCTTGTCCAGGTCATAGGCCTTCATGTGGTGGGAGATCACCAGTTCGCAACCCCAGCCCGGGTTGCAGCCGGTCATGTCGGCCTTGCCGTCGCCATCGGTGTCGAACAGCTCGGCGATTTCGGGTTTCTTCAGGTCGGTGATGGACTGGATGTGGTACTGGTCGGCGGTTTTCTTGTCGATCAGGTAGCCCTGGGCGACGCCCGGCAGGATATTGCCGGTCTTGACCATCACATCGTCGCCGCCCGCCTGCTGGTAGAACTTGTCGTGGAGTTTTTCCCACAGGTGCACGGTGAAGTCGGCATCGCCATTGGCCAAGGCGACCATCATCACCCCGTACTCGGTTTCCTTCGGCTCCTGAACGTTGTAGCCCAGCTCACGCAGGCCTTCCATGGCGACTTCGCCACGGAAGCGCTCCTCGGCGATGGAGGGGAAGATCGGCGTCACCTTGACACCCTCCCCCGGCTTGTCCGCCGAAGCCTGGGCGAACAGAGAGACGGTGACCAGGGCCAGGGCGCTGGCGGACTTCAGGATGCTGCGGGTGAACATGGATTCGTGCATCGTCGCGGACCTTCTTTTGATTGTTATCTTCAAGTGCGGCAGATCGAACGTCGTCCAGCTGAATTCAGGCAGTCTTGCGCCGCCCTTGCGTTTGCCCCGCGCCGCACAGGCGCAGCACCAGGCCGACAGGGCCGGTGTGGTACCAGCGCAGGCTCGGGTCGGCACTGGTGCGTGCGCCCATGGCCTGGGTCAGGCGGTCGAGGAAGATCGCCAGCAGCACCAGGCCGACGCCGCCGACCGTGGCCAGGCCCATGTCCAGCCGGCCGATACCGCGCAGCACCATCTGGCCCAGGCCACCGACGGAAATCATCGAGGCGATCACCACCATCGACAGCGACAGCATCAGGGTCTGGTTGAGGCCGGCCATGATCGTCGAGGTGGCCAGCGGCAATTGCACCCGGGTCAGCATCTGCCGAGGCGTGCAGCCAAAGGCGCGGGCCGCCTCGATCTTGTCCTCGGGCACCTGGCGAATGCCCAGGTTGGTCAGGCGCACCAACGGCGGCAGGGCGAACACGATGGTCACCAGCACGCCCGGCACGTTGCCGATGCCGAACAGCATCACCACCGGCACCAGGTAGACGAACGCCGGCAGCGTCTGCATGGCATCGAGCAACGGCCGGATGATGCTTTCCAGGCGGTTGCTGCGGGCGCAGACGATGCCCAGCGGAATGCCGATCACCGCGCAGAAGAACACCGAGGTGAGCACCAGCGCCAGGGTGGTCATCGACTCGGCCCACACGCCGATCAGCCCGAGCAGAGTCAGGGTGATGAAGCAGAGGATGGCCATGCGCTTGCCGGCCAGCTGCCAGCCGAGCAGTGACGAGAGCAGGATGCCAATGGTCGGCGGGATGCTCTGCAGGGTGAGCTCGATGCCATTGAGCACCTGGTCGATCGGCCAGCGGATGGCGCGAAATACCTCGCGGAAGTTGTGCACGAGAAAGTTGAGGGTAGCGGTGACCCAGTCGCCCAGTGGGATGGTGGCCGCCTGGAAAGGATCGAGAAGGCTGAAGTCGGACATGAGGGTTTGCCTCTTTTTAGGCCAGCGGGCGCTGTTAGTTGCGGCTCAGGGTCTGCAGCAGCTCGTTCTTCGACAAGGTGCCCTTGAAGGCACCCTCGCGGTCGAGCACCGGTACCGGGTACGGCAGGTCGGCGGCGATGCCAAGCACCTCGTGCAATGGCGTGTCGGTATAGACCGGGCGCTTCTCGTGCAGGCTGTAGCGATCGCTGGCGGTGGCGCCGTTGGCGTCGGTGTCGACCACGCCGAGCAACTGGCCGCGGTCATCGACCAGGTAGCCGAACGGCACGCCGGCCTGGAAGCTCGGCGCCTTGCCGTTGACCTTGCACACCACCGCCGGGTCGAACTTGGCCACATCGCCGGCCTTGAGCACCCGCGAGCTGTCGAAGGCCTTGAAGAAGGTCCGCACGTAGTCGTTGGCCGGCTCGTTGATCAGCTGCTGCGGCGTGCCGATCTGCACCACCCGGCCGCCCTCCATGATCGCGATGCGATGGCCGATGCGGATGGCTTCCTCGATGTCGTGGGAAATGAAGAGGATGGTGCGCTGCTGCTCGGCCTGCAGGCGGATCAGCTCGCCCTGCATCTCGCTGCGGATCAGCGGGTCGAGGGCCGAGAAGGCCTCGTCCATCAGCAGGATCGCCGGGTCGTTGGCCAGGGCGCGGGCCAGGCCCACCCGCTGTTGCATGCCACCGGAGAGCTGGTGCGGATAGCTGTGCTCGTGGCCGGCCAGGCCGACCTGGCTCAAGGCTTCGCGGGCACGGCTGTGGCGCTCGGACTCCGGCACGCCGGCGATCTCCAGGCCGAAGGCGGTGTTTTCCAGCACGCTCATGTGCGGCATCAGGGCGAAGGACTGGAACACCATGCCCATTTCCTTGCGTCGTACGTCGAGCAAGGCCTTGTCGGACAGGCCGGTGATTTCCCGGCCGTTGAGGTGGATGCTGCCGGAGGTGGGTTCGATCAGGCGGTTGAACAGCCGCACCATGGTCGACTTGCCCGAGCCGGACAGCCCCATGATGACGAAGATCTCGCCACGCTTGACGGAAAAACTGGCATCGAACACGCCGACGACGTGGCCGGTCTTGCTGAAGATCTCGTTCTTGTCGGCTCCGTTGCGGAGCATCTCCATGGCCATGTTCGGGTTGGGCCCGAAGACCTTGAAGATGTTCTTGACCGAAAGAATCTCATCGGCATCGCTCATACGACCCTCGTTATTATGCTTATTAACCAATCCATCAACTTCGCACTTTCAATAAGGCGGGATCAGTGCGAGTACGCTTGGCAGTCGGTTCAAATCCGAACCTGAGTCAACACCGGCACGCAGAATGTCCTGCTTCAAAGTTATTCGACATCGAGTTGTCAATGTCGCGCCGTGGTTTTTAAGTTAGGCCTTGACCCGAACAGGATCCAACGACATTTGTAACGCGCAAACCATTACCTGAAGTTATCAATCGCCCCGCAAGCACGGCGCTAGACGGCTGCGCATTTACCGCCAGGCGCCCGACAGGCTAGAGTGACTCACCAGGCCCGCCGAAGGACTCAGCCCCACCACCATGGTCAAACACTCCGAACCCGATCAGACGCTGATCAAGATGCCGTCACTGCGGGCGGTGAAGGTCTTCGTGGCGGCTGCCAAATACCAGAATTTTACCCGTGCGGCCGAGGCCCTGTGCGTGACCCAGGCTGCGGTCAGCCGACAGATCCGTGAATTGGAGACTTATCTGGGAGCCGAGCTGTTCGCCAGGGTCGGCCGTGCGGTGGAGCTGACCGTGGCGGGGTCGATCTTCTTCGACGCGGTGCAGTTATCGTTCGTCAACATCTCCCAGGCTGCCGAGCGCATCCGCAGCAACAGCAAGAGCAAGCACGTGGTCACCCTGTGCTGCTCCCCGGCGTTCGCCGCACTTTGGCTCGGCCCTCGCCTACCAGCCTTCTTCGACGACAACCCGGACATCGACATCAACCTGGTCACCACGCAGAACTTCCTGGCCATGGAGCCGGGGGTGCGCCCAGACATCTACATCACCAAGCTGGGCAGGATCCAGACCGGCTACAGCTGCCATCCGCTCAACCACGACGTGATCTATCCGGTGTGCACGCCGCAGTACCTCGCCGAGCATCCGCAACTGCGCACCTTGGAAGGCCTGCGCGACGCCTCGTTGCTCAACCTCAGCCCCTATGGCCGTTCCCAGGTGTCCGAGCACGTAGACTGGAACGTCTGGCTGGCCTTCCACGACGTCGACCTGAAAAGCCGCGCGAGCAGCGCGCCACACTTCTTCAACGCCAACGACTACAACCTGCTGGTGCAATTTGCCCTCACCGGCCGTGGCGTCGCACTGGGCTGGCACCACCTGGTGCAGCCACTGGTCAGCCAGGGCCTGCTGGTGCGCCCGGTCGAGCAGCAACTGGTGCTCAAGGACACCTTTCACTTCCTTGCCTTCAACGATGACAAGGAGCACGACTCCAGTTGCCGTCGGCTGCGCGAGTGGCTGCTGGATGAATTCGAGCCGTTGCTGGAGGACTTGAGACACAGTTTGCAACCATCGCAGGCGCCCGCTCGGTAATTTTTCTGACATCAACGCTGCTGAATTTGCTAAAAGCTGGCCATGCTTACCCCATTCCTCATCCACCTGCGCCGTCGTTGGCTCACCTGGCTGTGCGCCCTGCTGTTGGTCATTGGCCTGCCGGCAGGCTGCGCCGTGCTGCAGCGCAAGGAGCGCGAGCTGGTGTTTCGCATCGAGCCGGGCCAGGCCAGCTGGTTCCATGGCCTGCCCAGTGGCGTGCAGGAACTCGACCTGCGCCCGCGCAATTTTGCCGAAAACCAGAGCCTGCATGCCTGGTGGTGGCCGGCGCAGCGCGCCGATGCGCCGGCCATCCTCTACCTGCATGGGGTGCGCTGGAACCTCACCGGGCAGTTGTTCCGCATCCAGCAGCTGCACGCCATGGGCTATTCGGTACTGGCCGTGGACTACCGCGGATTCGGCCAGAGCCGCGGCGACCTGCCGTCGGAAGCCACGGTCTATGAGGATGCACGCGTCGCCTGGGAGCGTTTTGCGCAACTCCAACCGGCGCCCGGAAAGCGCCTGATCTTCGGCCATTCCCTGGGCGGTGCCGTGGCAGTGGACCTGGCCGCCGAACTCAGCCGCCAGGCCAAGGCCGATGGCAACCCGGCACCGGCACGCGGCTTGATCCTGGAGTCGACCTTTACCTCCCTGGGCGACGTCGCCGCCGTGCTGACCGATACCCGCTTGCCGGTACGCTGGTTGCTGTCACAAAAGTTCGACTCCCTGGGCAAGATCAAGCAAGTCGGGTTGCCGGTGCTGTTGGTGCATGGCCTGAACGATCGCTACGTGCCGTCACAGTTCAGCCAGCAACTGTTCGATGCGGCCCAGGAGCCCAAGACCCTGCTGCTGGTGCCTGGCGCGACCCACAACAACAGCATGAGCCTGGGCGGGCGCCGCTATCGTCAGGCGATCCAGGCCCTGCTGTAGTCGCTGGGCCACTGCGTAGCCTCTTCACTGCACTGGCAGGAAGTTCATCAACAACAGGCTTTGCGCATAGTTGAGTCCGATACGCCGGTAACGCTCATCCAGCAACTCGGCCAACAGGTCCAGCCGCGCGACGATCTTGCCGAACTCCACCGCAAAACTCAGGTTGCTGCCCTCCTCCGATATTTCGTTGGAGAACAGCAGCAACACGCCATTGGCGTCCTGGCGTTGGCTGAGCATCCAGGTGGCCTTTTCGATATTGCGGGCGGCATTGTTGATGAACAGTGGATCGAGGGTGTCGGTCATGTAGAACTCGGTGCGCCCGCCATGAGCGGTGACGAGCATGCTGCCGATGGCATAGATGAAGGCGCCGACGCGGTCGCCGCGGAACTCCGGGCTCAAGGCGTAGCTCAAGGCAGCGAGGTCGCGGCGATCGCCGAGTTGTGGCAGCGGGTGCTGCTGTTCGATGGCCAGGCGGATCTGACGTTCGGCGGTGGTCGCATCGAGGAAGCCGGAAAGCTTCCACTGATTGGGATTGCGCAGGTACAGCTTGTTCATCAGCAGATACAGGCTCTGCAGATTGTCACGCATGGCCAGGGTGGCCATGCGATCGACACTGGTCTGGAACAGTTCGCTGGGCTTGCCGTTGCCGAACTGGTTGACGATGTCGCGGCCCTGCTCCTGGGTGCAGGCCCCGAGGCAAAGAAGCGTGGCCGCCAGGACCAGGCGGCATGAAATGACTGACTTGCTTGCAACCATTGATCCGGGTCGAAATCGGCGGCTGCGCTGGGAGTCGGCGCAGCCTGGCCATTCATAGAGCCCGGAAATTCAAAAAAGTGCGATGACAGTAGGCGTTCGACCGTTTCGGTCTCATCGCCTACATGGCGTCGCGCAGCATCTGCACCACCTTGGCGTGCAACACCGGGTCGCCACAGGCCACCACGCACCCGCCATTCTGTGCCGAGCTGCCGTCCCAGGCAGTGATGACCCCGCCAGCACCTTCGATGATCGGCATCAGCGCTTGCACGTCATACGGTTGCAGGCTCGCCTCGACGATCACGTCGACGAACCCGGACGCCAGCATGCAGTAGGCATAGCAATCGCCACCGTAGCGCATCAGCCGCGCCTGACCCGCGACCGCCTCGAAGGCCGCCTTGCGTGCCGGAGTATCGAACATGTCCGGCGTGGTGCACATCAGCGTCGCCGCCGACAGTTCGGTGCAGCCGCGAGTCTTCAGCGCCGTGGTGCCACGCCAGGCACCTTGCGGCGTGCCGATGAAGCGTTCGCCGGTGAACGGCTGGTTCATCACCCCGACCACCGGGCGCTCGCCATCGTTGAGGGCGATCAGCGTGCCCCACAGTGGCAGGCCGGTAATGAAGGCGCGGGTGCCGTCGATGGGGTCCAGCACCCAGGTCAACGGGCTGCTGCCCAGCGCCACGCCGGCTTCCTCACCCAGGATGCCGTGCTCAGGGTAACGGGCCTGGATCAGTTCGCGCATGGCGTCCTCGGCGGCCTTGTCGGCCACGGTGACTGGGTCGTAAAGCCGCCCGCCCTTGTCTTCGACGTCCAGGCTGGCACGGAAATACGGCTCGATCGCCTGGGCGGCGGCATCGGCCAGTTGCTCGGCGAAGGCGCGGAATTCGCCGATCTGGACAGCACTCAAGGGCATGGAACAGGTCTCGTATGGGTGAGGAGGCAGGCATCATACCCGACAACCCGCGATGCAGGCTCTAGACTGAACAGACAGGTAACGAACCGGGGGGCTGCCGCACGTGGAGGTGTGAGATGAGCCAGTTCAAGCGTTTGTTCGTCATGCTCGGCCCGCAGATGCGCCATACGCCCGCCCTGCAGCGCGCTGCCGCGCTGGCCCAGACCAGCGGCGCACTGCTCGACCTGAATGTGTTCGTCGACGATGTCGACACCTTTGGCCTGATGGGCGATGGCCGCGAGCGTGAGCGCCTGCTCGAATACAATCGTCAGTGGCTGGCCGACGAGGCGGAGCAGTTGCGTAACGACGGCCTCGACGTCTCCACCGAGATGCGCCTGACCCGCGACCCCCTGGCCAGCGTGCTCGAGCAAGTCGAGCAATTGGGCTGCGACTTGCTGGTCAAGGATGTGCAACACGAACCCGTACTCAAACGCCTGCTGGTCACCCCCCTGGACTGGCAACTGCTCAAGGACAGCCCCGTCGCGGTCCACCTGGTCAGCGAGATCCGCCTGCCCTTGCCCCGGCAGATCGCGGCGGCGGTAGACCTGCACAGTCTCGGTGATGGCGAGCACCTGGACGACCAGGTCATCGCCAGCGCCCATGCCCTGGCCTTGCAGTGCAATGCCGAACTGCACCTGTTGCATGTGTGCGACGCGGCGAAGACCCACATTGCCGACTTCGGTGCCGGCACAGTCACCATGCCAGGTTTCGATGGCAGTGTGCGCACGGCCCAGCGCACGGCTTTCAACCACCTCGGCGATCGCCATCAGGTGCCGCTCGAGCGCCGGCATTTTCTGGAAGGTCCGGCGACCCGGGCCATTGCCCAGTTCGTCAGCCACAGCCGGGTGGATGTGATCGTGATGGGTAGCCATCGCCATGATGCGCTGCACACCTTCCTTGGCGGGACCACGGCGCATGTGGTCGAGCATCCGCTGTGCAACGTCTTGGCGATCAAGGCGTTGCGCTGAGATTTTCGTTGTCTGTGCGGGCCTCTTCGCGGGCAAGCCCGCTCCTACAGATACGGCGCCGCTAATGGCAGCGGCACAAATCCTGTAGGAGCGGGCTTGCCCGCGAAGAGGCCATCAGCCGCCCCGCAAATCTGGCACGCAAGCTCCATTTAAAAATAATGCATTTGATAATGATTCGTAGTATTTTCCAGCCGCTTTCTACCCTCCCTTAGCGCATATTTCCCAGGATCGTATCGTCAATGCGTCGCACATTCGTCTCGCTTTGTGTGCTTCATGCTGTCTCCCCGCTGGCTTGGGCCGAGCCCGAAACCTCCAGTAACTCCATCGAACTCCAGGCCTTGAGCATCACCAGCAGCGCCGACAGCGAACGCGCCGACGGCCCGGTCGACGGCTACAGGGCCACCCGCTCCGCCAGCGCCACGCGCACCGACACCGCGCTGCACGACACCCCACAATCGATCAGCGTGGTCCCCAAGGATGTGCTCGAAGACACCAGCGCCACACGCCTGCAGGATGGCCTGGACTACGCCGGAGGTGTCGGCCGCGCCAACAATTTTGGCGGCCAGGGGCTGACCACCTTCACCGTGCGCGGCTTCACCACCGGCGAGTTCTACCGCAACGGCTTCCCGATCAACCGTGGCTACCCGAATGCCCCCGACGCCAACACCGTCGAGCGCCTCGAGGTGATCCGCGGCCCGGCCACCAGCCTCTACGGCCGTGGCGACCCCGGAGGTACCTTCAACGTCGTCAGCAAGCAGCCGCTGGCCGAGCGCCAAGTCACCCTGGGCAGCCAGTTCGACGACCAGGGTATGCACCGTGCCACGCTCGACGCCACTGGCCCTTTGAATGCCGACGGCTCGCTTGCCTATCGCCTGAACGTGCTGGGCGAAGGCGGCGACAGTTTCCGCGACGACGTCCAGAGCGAGCGCTATGACGTCGCCCCGGTAGTCAGCTGGCACGTCAACGAGACGACGAAGGTCATCTTCGAAGGCGACTTCATGCGCAACAACCATCCGCTGGACCGTGGCCTGACCCGGTTGCCCGGCCAACGTGGCAGCGCCTCGCGCGACACCAACATCTGGGAGAAAGGCAGCGACAACCTGCTGCACAACGACAACAACATGGCCCAGTTGCGCTTCGAGCACATGCTCAACGCCGACTGGACCCTGGGCGGCGGCATGCAGTGGCTCGATGGCTCGCTCAAGGGCAACGCCGTCGAGGCCAACGCCCTGCAGGCCGATGGTCGCACCCTGGGACGCAACTTCAACTACCGCAAGCTGGAATGGACCGACCGCGACTACCAGCTCAACCTCACTGGCCATTTCGACACCGGTGGCCTGGCCCATACCCTGCTGACCGGCATCGAGTACGAGAACTACCACTACACCTCGTTCATCCGTCGTTCGGCCAACGGCGCAAGCGCCTACCCCATCGACCTTTTCGATCCGGTGCTTGGCCAACCGCGCCCTGCCCTCACCCGCACCACGACCGACGACCGGGAAAACCTCAAGACCTGGGCCGCCTTCGTGCAGGACCAAGTGGCCCTGACCGAGCGCCTCAAGGCCTTGGTCGGCGTGCGCCTTGAGCGCTTCGAACACCACTACGAAAACTACCTGCCCGGCGCCCAGGGCTGGGATGCCGCGGACAATGCGGTCACGCCACGCTTCGGGCTGATCTACGACCTGACCGACACGGTCGCGGTGTACGCCAACACGGCGCGCTCGTTCAAACCCAATAGCGGCGCCAGCCGCCTCAACCAGGGGTTCGATCCGGAAAAAGGCAAGTCGTACGAGCTGGGCGTGAAATGGCAGGCGCTGGACCGCCAGCTGGCCATCGACGCGGCGATCTATCACATCGTCAAGGAGAACGTACTCACCGTCGATCCCGCCGACGACGCCTACAAGATCGCCGCCGGGGAAGTACGCAGCCGTGGCCTGGATATCAACATCGCCGGCAACCTCACCCCCGCGTGGCGAGTGATTGGCGGTTACGCCTACGTGGACGCGGAGGTCACCCAGGACACCACCCTGGCCAAAGGCACCCGCCTGGCGAACATTCCGCGCAACAGCTTCAGCCTGCTGAACACCTACGAGTTCCAGGACGGCTTGGCCAAGGGCTTGGGCCTGGGGGTTGGCGTCAAGTATGTGGATGACCGCGCAGGCCAGACCGCAACGTCGACCTATGACATGGACAGCTACAGCGTCGTCGACCTGCTGAGCTTCTACAAGGTCAACGAGCACGTACGCCTGAACCTGGACGTGAAGAACGTGTTCAACAAAGGCTATGACGAAGGCGCGTTCAATACCTACGTGTATCCGGGTGCGCCACGTACGGTGCAGGCTGGGGTTTCCTACACGTTTTGATGGGGGGGCTGCCACGCAGCCCATCGCCGGCAAGCCGGCTCCTACAGGCATGGCTCAGCCGTAGTAGGAGCCGGCTTGCCGGCGATGGGCCGTGAAGGTCAGAACCCTCGGCTGTAGAACAGCGAGTACGACTCGATCCCATCGTTGGGCTGCTTCAGCCCGGCATTGGAGTAGTGCATCGCCCGCAGCCCAATCTTCTGGTCGCCCGGCAGTTTCAGGCCGAACCCGATACGGTCTTCGAAGTTGACCGCCGAGCCCAAGCGCTGGTCGCCCACATCGGTCTTGGAAAACGCAGCCAAGCCGATGCCCGCCTCGATGTAAGGGGTATAGGTGAAGCCGCTGAACTCATAGGTGAACACCGGGCTGAACGACAGCGAGTGGGCGCCGCTGGCCTCACCGCCTTCCCAGTAGGTGTACCCGGCATCCCAGTAGCCAGTCACATAGCCGGTATCGCTTTGCAGCCATTTCGTATCCCAGTCGAACGACATGCCGAGGCGGTAGGTCATATCGCCCTGGCCAGTGGCGCCAATGGCGCCGGACACTTGTGCAGCCTGGGCCAGGCTGGTACCACCGAAGGCCAGTACGACAGCGGCCAGCGAAGCGGCAAGACGGATTTTCATCGATGACATCTCCTGATGGTCACGGGCAGGCCGTCGCAGGGAAAGAGCCTGCAGGGCAAGTGGGGGCTCGAGCCCCTCGTGTTCTTCGCGGACCGTTGCATCCCATCGGCCACACGTTGTAATACTTTTCTGATTATTGTCCAAATAATCAGAAAGTTAAAACGTTTTGCCACCTTATTGCTACCGTGCCCACCCGACGCCGTCGGATCAGTCGTATTCCGCCTCCTCGTGGTCGCCCAGCAACCGCCGTTGCCGGGGCGTGGCCTCTTCGAGCACTTGCGGGTTGAAGCGCCAGTCGAGATAGGGTGAAAACTTCTGCGCGACCATCCGCCGCCCGTAATGCACCTGCAGCATGTCCCGCGCTCGGGCGGCACTGCAGTTGGCACCGCCGCGGTGCCAGACATCGCTGCGCAGCACCAGCGCATCTCCCGCCTGGCACAGCACGGCATGAGCGTCCTGACCGCGCCAGTTGTCTTCGCCAGGGTGCGGTGCCCGCCCCGCGCGATGGCTGCCTGGGACCACCCAGGTCGGCCCAATGCTGTGGTCAATATCGCTCAGGTACAACTGAGCCGTGAGAATCTGCGCTGGCGGGCTGAAATCGCCCCGCTCCCTGAGCCATGCCGGTAGCTCCATGGGCAAGTGATCGAGGTGCAGAGCGGTCCCCACGTAGCCCGGGTGGCTGCGCCAGGCAGTTTGGCCGATGACATGGCAATCGCGGCCTAGCGTCGCCTCCGCCAGTTCGATCAGCGGTGGCAAATCGAGAAACGGCAACCACAGCGGATTGCGATTGAAGACGCACTTGTAGTGCTCCAGCAGCCCCTGGTAATCCCAGTGGATCGGCTGCAGGTCATCGATGGCGCACCGCAGCAACGCGATGCGCAAGGGTTCCAGTACACCGGGTAGCAGCACATAGCCCTGCTCTTCCAGCGCTTGCAACTGCGTGTCCAGCCCCATGGCGATATGCTCCTCAGAGCTTTGAGTACAAATGTACTCCAGGCGGCCGTCAGCCAATCAGCGCCAGTTGAGATTGACTGTCGCCGGGCCTTTGCCGTCCACCACGACCGGCTGCTGCACCGTCGTGCCCTGTGCATTGCCGATCACCTTGTAGTGCCCGGGTCGCAGCTGTACATACAGCAGCGGTCCGGCATCCTGCACGCTCAGCACCGACTGGCCCTGGGCATTCTGGATATCGACCGAGGCACCGCTCTGGAACTTGCCTTCTGGCCCGGTGGAGAGCTCGATGTGCAGGTCATAGCCAGGCGTCTTGCGCAGGGCATTGGCCTCGTCCTGGCCGATGCCGCCTTCCAGGTAGCGGATGCCGTTCTGCTCCTGGGGTTGCAACTGCACGGCCTGCATGTCGATGGGTGCATCGAGGTCGGCGGCGGCCGCCAGCGACCAGGGCAGCGCCAGGGTCAGCAGCAACGCCGCGCCCAGCGCATATTGATGATTACGCATGGTTCGCCCCTCCGTGTGGGGATGGCTTACCTATTATCTGACGCCCTGTTGACGCTGGTGTTCGCCCGGACACATGGTCGAAAGCCTATGCCGCGCGGCATTCCTCGAGCAGCTTGACGAACATGCTCAGGCTGCGCGAAACGGTGCCGCGACGCCACACCAGCCAGGTCTTCAGGTAACGGAAGTCCTCGGACATCGGCCAAACGCTGACGGTGCTGCAGCCGGGCATGTTGTCGAGCATGCTGCGCGGCAGCATGGCCAGGCCCGCCCCGGCGCTGACGCAGGCGAGCATGCCGTGGTACGACTCCATCTCGTGGATCTTGCCCGGCACGGCCTGGTCCTGGACGAACCAGTTCTCGAAATGGTGGCGGTACGAGCAATTGGCGCGAAACGCATAGATGCTCGCGCCGTTGACGTCCTGGGCACGGGTCACCGGCGGGTGGTTGAGCGGCGAGATCACCACCATTTCCTCCTCGAACACCGGCATGCCCTCAAGGGTCGGATGCAACACCGGACCATCGACGAACGCTGCCACCAACCGCCCGGACAACACACCCTCGAGCATGGTCCCCGACGGGCCGGTGGACAGGTCCAGGTCGACCTTCGGGTAGCGCTGGTTGTAAGCCGCCAGCAGGCCTGGAATGCGCACAGCGGCGGTGCTCTCCAGCGAGCCGAGGGCGAAGGTACCCTGCGGATCCTCGCCCGCCACCGTCAGCCGCGCCTCATGCACCAGATCGAGAATGCGCCGGGTGTACTCGAGGAAGTTCCAGCCCGCCGGCGACAGCCGCAGGCGGCTTTTCTCGCGAATGAACAGCTCGACGCCAAGGTCTTCCTCGAGCTGCTTGATACGGGTGGTGAGGTTCGACGGCACCCGGTGGATGTGCAGGGCAGCGGCGCTGATGCTGCCCTGCTCTGCCACGGCCTTGAAGATCTCCAACTGCACGAGGTCCACGATCATTCTCCAAACGTGAATGTTTCGCTCATTATTATTCAGTTTTCAATAAAGCCATAGCCCACTAGTCTGGCCTCACGAATCGACAACAATGAGTGCCCAGCCATGAGCGAGATCAGCAGCCTGACCCACGCCATCTCCGTCGACCCGCATAGCGGCGAGCAGATCGGCAGCTACCCCTTCGACACCGACGCCGCACTGGAAGCGGCGCTGCAACGCGCCAAGGCCGGCTATCGCCAGTGGCGCCAAGTGTCGCTGGGGCAGCGCAGCGAAGCCCTGCTCGCCTTGGCCAGCACCCTTGAAACCAAGGCCGAAGCCTTCGCGCAGATGATCAGCCGCGAAATCGGCAAACCCATCAGCCAGGCCCGCGGCGAAGTCGCCAAGTGCGTTGGCCTGTGCCGTTGGTACGCCGAGCATGGTCCGGCGATGCTCGCCGCCGAGCCGACCCAGGTGGAAAAGGCCCGCATCGAATACCGTCCGCTCGGCCCGATCCTGGCTGTGATGCCTTGGAACTTCCCGATCTGGCAGGTACTGCGCGGCGCGGTCCCGGCGATCCTGGCCGGCAACACCTACGTGCTCAAGCACGCACCGAACGTCATGGGCAGCGCCTACCTGCTGGGTGAGCTGTTCAAGGATGCCGGCTTGCCACAAGGCGTGTTCGAGGTGCTGAACGTGACACCGGAAGGCGTCACCCGTGCCATCAACGACCCACGCATCGCCGCCGTGACCCTCACCGGCAGCGTACGCGCCGGCATGGCCATCGGCGCCCAAGCCGGTGCAGCGTTGAAGAAGTGCGTGCTCGAACTGGGCGGCTCCGACCCGTTCATCGTGCTCGCCGACGCCGACCTGGACGCTGCAGTGCAAGCGGCGGTCATTGGCCGTTATCAGAACACCGGCCAGGTCTGCGCGGCGGCCAAGCGCCTGATCGTCGAGCAAAGCATCGTCGAGGCATTCACCAGCAAGTTCGTCGAAGCAACGCGCCAGCTGAAAGTCGGCAACCCACTGGAGGACGACACCTACATCGGGCCAATGGCCCGCTACGACCTGCGTGACGAGCTCGATGGGCAGGTTCAGGCGACCCTCGCCGAAGGCGCTACCCTGCTGCTGGGCGGCAACAAGATCGAAGGTGTAGGCAACTTCTATGCGCCGACCGTGTTCGCCAACGTCACCCCGCAAATGACTGCATTCAAGCAGGAGCTGTTTGGCCCCGTGGCGGCGATCATCACCGCACGTGACGCCGACCATGCGGTGGAGCTGGCCAACGACAGCGAGTTCGGCCTGGCCTCGACCATCTACACGGCCGACTACGCCTTGGCCGAGCGCATGACTGCGGCCCTGGACACTGGCGGTGTGTTCATCAACGGTTACTGCGCCTCCGACCCTCGCGTGGCCTTCGGCGGCGTGAAGAAGAGTGGTTTCGGCCGTGAGCTGTCGCACTTTGGCGTGCGTGAGTTCACCAATGCCCAGACGGTGTGGCTGGATCGCAACTGATCGGCTGACCTGGGGCCGCGTATTGCGGCCCTAGGTGCTTCAATCGCGAACCTGGTCCTTGACCCAGTCGAGCATCCCCCCCGGCACGATCAACTCATGCCGCGCCCGCGAACAGGCGGTATACAACCCCGCCAACATCCGCGCCCGCTCGTTGCGATTGCCCGCAGCCACCGGCGCCACCATCAGCTCTGGCGACACCATCACCCGGGCGAACTCCATGTTCTTCACGTCCCGCACCCGGCCCAGGAACAGTTTGGGCGCCTTGTCCCAGCGATAGCGGCTCTTGGCCTTGGCGAAGTGCTCCGGGGTGTAGCCCTTGCGCAGCATGTTGGCCACGGCAACGAACGCCTTGTCATCGCCCTTGTCCTGCTCCAGCGCCTGCCAGCTGGCATAGCGGAACAACATCGGGTGGCGCGGCCGGGTGCCGTAGCGGTACAGCTCGATGCAGTCCTCGACGAACAGTTCGAAATCCTTGCGCGCGCTTTTCAGCAGCACGAACGGTACACCCTGGTGAGTCAGGCGCTGGAACCAGCCGAACAGGCCCCATTCATCATCGACGATGAGCGCCGTTGGCTGCTCGGGCACCGTCACCGTGTCGAAGAAACTGACGCGCGTGTAATGCTCGGCGCTGCCGCTGAAAGCTGCCTGGATCGAGGCTGGATGCGCCTGGATCAACGGATTCAGTACGCCGTCCATGGCTGGCCCTGCACGTAACGAGTGGTCGATGTAGCGCTGGCGGATGAAACTGCCATGGTGCGGGCTCAGGCCATTGAGGTTCTGCAGCTCGTCGCCCAAGGCGATGACCGACTGCGGGCTGCGGTCGAGCACCGCCAACATTGGTGCCGACAGCTCGTGGGCTTCGTCGACGATGACGTGGAAATAGCGGCCGTCGATCACCTCCGACGTCAGCGACAACAGCTTGACCCGATGGTAGTCGCGCACCGGCAACTGGATCTCCCGGGCGGACGGACGAATCAGCTCCTGCCAGTACAGGCGGGCCTTTTCCAGCAGCACTTCCTGGTCCAGTGGCGTAGTACCGGGACCGGCCCACGGCAGATGGTGCAACTGCACCTGGCTGTCGCCGCTGCGGCAAAAGCTGCGCACGGCCTTGATGCACAGGCCTACCACATCCCGCGCCGCCAGCGGACCGACGTCGGGGATACCCAGCCACTTCACTACCTGCGCCTCCTGCGGGCGCCACGACAGCTTGGTGCGGTACGGGTCGCGCAGGCGCCAGCCGTTGCTGGTGAGGTCGCGGTTGAGGATTTCGTCGGCCAACTGGCCGAACGTCAGTGCGGTGTAGGCCGCGGCATCCTTGACCCGCGCCTGCAGCGCCCGCAACTGGCCTTCGGTGAGGGCCAGCAACAGCGTGCGCTGGGGGTCGAGCAAGCGGGCGAACTGGTGAATCAGGAACGTCTTGCCAGTGCCGGCGAAGCCCTGCACCGCCACCGACTCATCGGCGCCTGAAAGAAACTCGCGCAGCAACCGGTTCTGCTGGTCGCTGAGCATCAGGTCGCTGGCCAGCGCCGGCACGTAGGCCGCATGCAAGGGCGTTACACGCTGGCGGTAGCTCTGAGCGAACAGGAAATTCCACTGGCCTTCGTCGTCTAGCAGTTCATCGGCCGGGTACTCGACCTCGGCCGCGAGCAGTCCAATCCCGTTCTCGCCGAGCATGCCCAGGCCCATGGCGAACGCTTCGCGGTCGAAGTGTTGCGCCACCTGGCCCTGGAAGCGCCCGGGCGCTGCGCTTTCGACCTCCTGGGCGATCCGCACGATCTCGGCGAAACGGCGCTCCTGGGCGTCGGCCGACGCGGTGGCCGGCTGGCGGGGCAGGTTCTGCACGAACAACAGCGCCGCCGCTTGCAGCAGGCTGGCGGTGGCGAAGAAATCGCAGGATTCGGGCTCGCTGGCCAGGCGGTCGGCCTGGTCGCTGGGCAAAGGCAGGTAGAACATCGGGACCTCGGGTAGAAACTGCCGGGCAGGTTAGCAATTTTCCGCGGGGAATGGTTGGCGAGTGTAGGCTGGACGGGCCCTTTCGCGGGTAAACCCGCTCCTACACGGACAGCGACGCACCTGTAGGAGCGGGTTTACCCGCGAAAGGGCCGCTCGCCCCGCAGCAAGCATCAACCCCTGACACGCCTTAGCGTCTGACTCGGAAACTCCTTGAACAACTGCCGGTAACTCTCTGAAAACCTCCCCAAATGCCAGAACGACCAACGCATGGCCACCTCTGCCACCGTCGCCCCGCCACGCAGCAGGTCGCGCCGCGCGCCGTTGAGCCTGCGCAAACGCAGCCAATGTGCCGGCGGCATCCCGGTAAAGGCCTTGAACGCCTGCTGCAGCTGGCGCAGGGATACCCCGGCCACCTGCGCCAGCTCCGCCAGGTTAAGCGTTTCCTCGGGGCAGTCCGCCGCCCACTCGCTGACCCGCTGCATGATCGCCCGCTCCTCCCCGCGCCGGCCCATGGCCCCGCCCTCCAGGCGCTGGCAGGCGTTGTCGAGGATGAACAGGCAATCTTCCAGCAACTGCTCCGCCAGCGCCTGCCCCTGCAAGGAGCTGTCGGCCTGGGCCAGACGTGTCAGCGTGGCGCTGAGCCAGCTGCCGAACAAGGCATTCTGCCCACTGCCCAGCGGCACCATGAACAGGCCTTCGAGCCGCTGCGGGTCAAGGCCATGGCGAGCCAGGAAAGCCTGGTCGAACACCACCGCCACCTCCTGGTAGTTCTCCGGGGTGATCCAGATATTGCGGCTCTGCTCGTTGAGCAGGTAGAGGCTGTTGTCGATCCGGTCGAAACAGAACGCCAACGAACCTGTTGGCGCGCGGAAGAATTGCTCCACACGGGTATTCAGGCGCTCTTCGTACACTTCCACGCCATCGAGCCCCAAGCAGCGCAGTTCGCCGCTGAAATGGCCTGGCGACATCTGCCGATAGTGCTGCTGCCAACCGGGCGTGGCACGCATCTGTTCAGTCACATCTGTGGTGTGGAAAGCCTGGACCTGCAAAGCCTGGGACGTTGTCACGCGCTGTCCTATTTGCACTCTTTTGGTGCATTGATGATCCGGAGAAAGTGGATAGATCGCTTCGGCGAGCTACGCCCAAGATAGTCTCCAGCGCGTCCGCTGGGAAGCCACCGCCCCCACCGCGCCCCTGAACCCACATCAAGAGGTTTGTATGAACGCCCCCTTCGATCAGCTGTCCGCCTGGCTGAAAGAACACCGGATCACCGAAGTCGAATGCGTGATCAGCGACCTGACCGGCATCGCCCGCGGCAAGATCGCCCCTACCGCCAAATTCCTTCACGAACGAGGCATGCGCTTGCCTGAAAGCGTGCTGCTGCAGACGGTCACTGGCGACTACGTCGACGACGACATCTACTACGGCCTGCTCGACGCTGCCGACATCGACATGGTCTGCCGCCCGACCCGGCTGCTGTGTACCAGATCCCATGGGCCATCGAGCCGACCGCGATCGTCATCCACGACACCTTCGACAAACACGGCAACCCGATCGCGCTGTCGCCACGCAACGTGCTGAAAAAGGTGCTCAAGCTGTATGCCGACAGGGGCTGGCAGCCCATCGTCGCGCCCGAGATGGAGTTCTACCTGACCCAACGCTGTGAAGACCCAGACCTGCCGCTGCAAGTGCCGCTGGGCCGCTCGGGCCGCGCGGAAAGTGGCCGTCAGTCGTTCTCCATCGATGCCGCCAACGAATTCGACCCGCTATTCGAGGATGTCTACGACTGGTGCGAGTTGCAGGGCCTTGACCTCGACACGCTGATCCACGAAGACGGCCCGGCGCAGATGGAGATCAACTTCCGCCATGGCGACGCGCTGGACCTTGCCGACCAGATCACCGTGTTCAAGCGCACCATGCGCGAAGCGGCGCTCAAGCACAACGTCACCGCCACCTTCATGGCCAAGCCGATCACCGACGAGCCGGGCAGCGCCATGCACCTGCACCAGAGCGTGGTCGACATCGCCAGTGGCCAGCCGATCTTCGCCAACGCCGATGGCAGCATGAGCGAGCTGTTCCTGCACCACATCGGTGGCCTGCAGAAGTACATCCCCAAGCTGTTGCCGATGTTCGCGCCCAACGTCAACTCGTTCCGCCGCTTCCTGCCCGACACCTCGGCGCCAGTGAACGTCGAATGGGGTGAGGAGAACCGCACCGCCGGCCTGCGGGTGCCGACCTCCAGCCCCGAGTCGATGCGCGTGGAGAACCGCCTGCCCGGCGCCGATGCCAACCCGTACCTGGCGATCGCCGCGAGCCTGCTGTGTGGCTACCTGGGCATGGTCGAGAAGCAACAGCCCAGCGCGCCGGTGCAAGGTCGTGCCTACGAGCGGCGCAACCTGCGCCTGCCGATCACCATCGAGGATGCCTTGCAGCACATGGAGGATTGCGAGGTGGTGCGCCAGTACCTCGGGCATCAGTTCGTCGAGGGCTACGTGGCGGTCAAGCGCGCCGAACACGAGAACTTCAAACGGGTGATCAGCTCCTGGGAGCGTGAGTTCCTTCTGCTCAGTGTCTGATCGCCGCCCATCGCCACAGTACATCCAGAACAAGACCAAACGAGGTGTCGTCATGCGTCAACTGCAAGCCCTGATTCCCGCTGCATTCACCCTGCTGTTCGGAGCCGCCGCCCAGGCTGCGCCGAGCGTCAGCGTGTACAACTGGACCGACTACATCGGCGACACGACCCTGGCAGATTTCCAGGCCAGCAGCGGTATCAAGGTGGTGTACGACGTGTTCGATTCCAACGAAACCCTGGAAGGCAAGCTGCTGGCCGGACGTACCGGCTACGACGTGGTGGTGCCCTCCAACCACTTCCTCGGTCGCCAGGCGCAAGCCGGCGCCTTCATGCCGCTGGATCGCAGTAAGCTGCCGAACTGGAAGCACCTGGACCCCAAGCTGCTCAAGCAGCTTGAACAGAACGATCCCGGCAATCGCTATGCCGTGCCCTATCTGTGGGGCACCAATGGCATCGGCTACAACGTCGAAAAGGTCAAGGCCGCATTGGGTATCGATCGCATCGACTCCTGGGCGGTGCTGTTCGAGCCGGAAAACCTGAAGAAACTCAAGCAATGCGGCGTGGCCTTCATGGATTCACCGGACGAGTTGTTCCCGGCGATGCTCAACTACCTCGGGCTCGATCCACGCAGCGAAAACCCTGCCGACTACGCCAAGGCCGAGGCACGCCTGCTCGAACTGCGTCCCTATGTGACCTACTTCCATTCCTCCAAGTACGTGTCCGACCTGGCCAACGGCAACGTCTGCATTGCCTTCGGCTACTCCGGCGACGTTTTCCAGGCCGCCAACCGGGCGGTCGAGGCCAACAATGGCATCAAGGTCGCGTACAGCATTCCCAAGGAAGGCAGCAATCTGTGGTTCGACCTGCTGGCCATCCCCAAGGACGCCAACAACCCCGAGCAGGCCCTGGCGTTCATCAACTACCTGCTCGACCCGCACGTGATCGCCAAGGTCAGCGCCACCGTCGGCTATGCCAATGCCAACCCCGATGCACAGGCCTACATGGATGCCTCGCTGGTGAACAACCCCGAGATCTACCCGCCTCAGGACGTACTCGACAAACTGTACATCTCCAGCACCCCGAGCCCGAAGATCATGCGGGTGATGACCCGTTCCTGGAGCAAGATCAAGTCCAACCGCTGAGCCGAGTGAGCCACCATGCCCCACGCTACTCAACACACCGCGTCCTACTATGCCGCCAGTGCGCGTGACGCCTCCCCCTACCCCAGCCTGGACAGCGAGCTGACGGCCGACGTGTGCGTGGTCGGTGGCGGCCTCACCGGAGTGAATACCGCGCTTGAACTGGCCGAGCGCGGGCTTTCGGTGGTGCTGCTGGAAGGCCGGCGCATCGGCTGGGGTGCCAGCGGGCGCAACGGCGGCCAACTGATCCGTGGCATCGGCCATGATGTCAGCGGCTTCGCCCGGCACGTGGGGCAGGACGGCGTGGCTTACCTGAAGCAGGCCGGCATCGAGTCGGTGGCCCTGGTCGCCCGGCGTATCGCCCAGTACGACATCGCCTGCGACCTGCGCTGGGGCTTCTGCGAGCTGGCCAATACCCCTGCGCAATTCGACGCGATGCGCCATGAGCAGGAGGAACTGGCGGCCCTTGGCTACCGTCATGCAACCCAACTGGTCCCCCCTGAGCGCCTGCACGAGGTGGTAGCCAGTGAATTGTATGCCGGCGGGCTAGTGGACATGGGGTCGGGCCACCTGCACCCGCTCGACCTGGTGCAAGGTGAAGCGCGGGTAGCGCAGGGCCTAGGTGTACGCATCTTCGAACAGAGCCCAGTGCTGCGCATCGAGCACGGCTCCAACGTCACGCTGCACACTGCAAGCGGCAAGGTGCGTGCGCAAAGCCTGGTGCTGGGCTGCAATGCCCATCTCGACGAACTTGAGCCGCGTCTGAGTGGCAAGGTGCTCCCCGCCGGCAGTTACGTGGTAGCCACCGAGCCGTTGCCCGAAGCGCTCGCCAGTGCGTTGATCCCGCGCAACATGGCGCTGTGTGACCAGAAGGTCGGGCTGGACTATTACCGCCTCACCGCCGATCGCCGCTTGCTGTTCGGTGGCGCCTGTCACTATTCGGGCCGCGACCCAAAGGACATCGGTGCCTACATGCGGCCCAAGGTCCTCAAGGTTTTCCCGCAACTGGCCGATGTGCGCATCGACTACCAATGGGGCGGCCTGATCGGCATCACCGCCAACCGCTTCCCCCAGGTTGGACGACTGCGCCAGCACCCCAACGTGTATTACGCCCAGGGTTACTCTGGGCATGGGTTGAACGTCACCCACTGGACGGCGAAGCTGCTGGCCGAGGCGATCGCCGTCGGCCAGAGCAAGGGACTGGATGTGTTCAGTGCCGTTCCGCACCTGACGTTTCCGGGTGGCCGGGCCTTGCGGTCACCGCTGTTGGCGCTGGGAATGCTGTGGTATCGGCTGAAGGAAGCGCTTGGTTAATACCGAACAATCTACTTGAGAATATAATCTCAACCTTTTGTATTTTATGGTTTTTTTTGCATCTCTTAACAATCCACATCAAGTTGCGGAAAAGATTACACAAGCGCTAAAGAGCGGCCTTCAAACCATTGTCCTGCATGGATTTTTTACGAGGATCATTCAGTAGGGAGTATCCGCGCGCCAGCAAGGCCTGCCCAATGAACCGCGACCCGACGCCATTGAGGTGCGCACGATCCAGATACAGCAGCTTGCCATCGATCATCGGCGAACAATTGCCACCCTTGCAGATGACCTCATCGGGATCGATGAAATGGATCTGCGGGAAGCGTTCACGCACCTGGGCCCAGTACTGCGGCCGGTTACGCTGGGCGACCGCGCAATCGCGCGCCAGGCCGAACATCAGTTGGCGGATCGGGCAGGTCGCGGCCTTCTCGATCAGCGGGTTGTCGAGAATGACGATGACCTCGCCGCTGGCCGCCACAGCCTTCTCCAGGCTGGCCTCGACCAGCCCTTGCGACGCTTCGTCCGGCGGCCAGTTGCCGGCTAGCACCACGTAGGGGTAATGGTTGCGTTCGATCAACTCGAAGACCCGCTGGTTGCGTACCGCGCAGTGGTCTGCATAGACCGCCGGCATGCGGTCGCGGTAGCCGAGGATCGGCGGACACGAATCAAGCGTGTAGTCCATCAGGCTGATGTTATCGGGCCTGGCCAGCAGGTCGACCATGCCGGTGAAGTGATTGGCGAACGAGTCGCCGACCATGATGCCGTCCAGCGCCTCCTTCTGTGCTCCCAGGCGGCAGGCGGCATCCGGCTCGGTGCGATACAAGGCATTGGGCACATGGCAGCCGCGGCGGTTCTGTGCCGGCTTGTCCAGCGTCATGGCCTCGAGGGCGTTTACCTGTGGGCTGAACCGAGCGGGAAAACCATCCAGCGCCTGACCGGCGCCCGCCAGCACGGCCAGCCCCAACACCGGCGCGGCGAAACGGCGGAAAAACACCCGTGCGAACGACAACTGCAGGCCCGAGCGACGGAAGGGTTTTTCCACGTAGCGCCAGGACAGCCAGGCCAACAGCAACGCCAGCGCCATTACCAGCACTGCAAGACCAGCGCTCATCGGCACTTCCAGGTAGTTCAGGTAGGCAATGAGCGGCCAGTGCCACAGGTACAGCGAATACGACACCAGGCCGACGAACACCATTGGCCGGCTGGCCAGCAATGGCGAGCGGGCACCGTTGCTGCCCGCCTGGATCAGCAGCAACGTGCCCAGGCACGGCCACAGTGCGTTCAACCCTGGAAAAGTCGCCTCCTCGTTCAGCATCCACAGGGGGACGACGATCGCCAGGTAGCCCAGCACGGTGCAGATGAACGACTGCCCTGCCCCCACGTTCGGCCGGTGCTGCACATGCCAGATCGCCAACCAGCCGCCGAGCATCAACTCGAAGAAGCGGGTCGGCAGCAGATAGTAGGCGGCGGTGGCGAAATTGCCGGTGGCGTATTCGGAAAAACCCACCGCCATCACCACACCCATGCCCAGCAGCCACAGCAGGTAACGCGGTGCAAAGCGGTACACCAGCAACACCATCAACGGCCAGACCAGATAGAACTGCTCCTCGACGCCCAGCGACCAGGTATGCAACAAAGGAGCTTCACTGGCATCGGCGGCGAAGTAGTTGCCGTACTTGAGCCAGATGAACAGGTTCGACACCCCTAGCAGCGCGAACAATGCATTGTTGTAGAGGCGCACCAGATCGACCGGAGACAGCAGCACGCTTCCTACCAGCACGCAGGCCAGGAGCACCGTGAGCAAGGCTGGAACGATGCGGTTGATGCGGCGCTGGTAAAAGCCCTTGAGCGAAAAACGCCCTTCGCGCAGCTCCTGGAACACCTGGGAGGTGATCAGGTAGCCAGAAATCACGAAGAAGATGTCCACACCGACGAAGCCACCGGGTAGCCAACCGGGGCTCAGGTGATGCAGGAACACGGCAAGCACCGCGATGGCCCGCAAGCCATCGATGTCGGAACGGTAACTGTCCTGGCGCATGGGAACGAATCCTTCGTCTGGATGCCGGCAAGGCAAAGTGCCATCCACTAGGTGTAGCGTTCATGAGATAAGCCCGCCATGACCATCAGTCAATAAAACGACGACCGGCCGCCATCCACTGTTCACTCGGCAAAGTTCGCCATTAAATTGACTTTCAAGCCAGCAACTGCCAAGCGCCAGACGCCTGCTAGCGTTGTTCAGGCCACCCCTTCATGGACGCTTGCAGATCATGAAACCACTGCCTCGCATCACTTTGCTGTGCGCCGCATTGCTCGCCCTGGCCGCTTGCTCCAGCCACCAGGTCGACCCCAAGGACTATTCCGGTTTTCTGAAGGACTACAGTCGACTACAACCCGCCAAGAGCGCCTCTGGCGCCCCGGTGATGCGCTGGATCGACCCTGGCATCAAGGCCAGCCAGTACACCGAGGTATTCATCGAGCCCAGCCAGTTCTATCCCAAGCCACAGCCCACCGAGGTGATTCCGGCGCAGACCCTGCAGGAAATCACCCGCTACTTCAACGACGCCCTGCGTCGCGAGTTGGGTGGCGTGCTGACGCTGGTCAAATCGCCGGGGCCGAAGACCATCGTGGTACGCCCGGCGATCACCGCCGTATCCACCAGCAACGAGGGTCTCAAGCCCTATGAGGTGATCCCTATCGCCCTGGTGGCGGCGGCGGTCAACACCGCCTCTGGCGGCCGTGACCAGGAAGTGGATGTGGCGGTAGAGGCCGCCTTCCTCGATGGCGCCACGCAGAAGGTGCTGGCCCAGGTGGTGCGCAAGGGCAGCGGCAAAGCGTTGGAAAACGACACCCAGAAGTTGACGCTGAACGACGTCAAGCCGGTGCTCGATGGCTGGGCGCGTGACATGCGCAACAGCTTCGTCGCGCTCAGGAGCAAGGCGCGCTGAGTCACTGTCGCCAACAGGGCTGCTACGGCAGCCCTGTTTTCAGCACTCGACGAACGCCACCGCCAGCCCCCCGCGCGAGGTTTCCTTGTAGTTGGCATGCATATCCGCACCCGTGTCACGCATCGTACGAATCACCCGATCGAGGGAGATGAAGTGCTCGCCATCGCCCCGCAGGGCCATCTGCACCGCGTTGATCGCCTTCACAGCAGCTATCGCATTGCGCTCGATGCACGGCACCTGGACCAACCCGCCAACAGGGTCGCAAGTCAACCCCAGGTTGTGCTCCAGGGCAATCTCCGCGGCATTCTCCAACTGCGCCGGGGTAGCGCCCAGGACCTCGGCAAGCCCCGCAGCCGCCATGGAGCAAGCCGACCCCACTTCACCCTGGCAGCCCACCTCTGCACCGGAGATGGAGGCGTTCTTCTTGCACAGAATGCCCACCGCCGCTGCCGCGAGCAGGAAGGCGACGACATCGTCGTCACAGGCCTGGTCGTTGAACTTCATGTAATAGTGCAACACCGCCGGGATGATACCGGCAGCCCCGTTGGTGGGCGCAGTGACCATGCGCCCGCCAGCGGCGTTTTCTTCGTTGACCGCCAGGGCATACAGGTTCACCCATTCCATGGCGCTCAGGGTCGAACCGATCACGTTCGGTTTACCCAGCTCTTGCAAGCTACGGTGCAGACGCGCGGCACGGCGCTTGACCTGCAACCCACCCGGCAACACGCCTTCGTTACGCAGGCCATTGACCACGCACTCCTTCATCGCCGCCCAGATACGCAGCAGCCCCTCGCGTACCTCGGCCTCAGGGCGCCAGGCGCACTCGTTGGCCAGCATCAACTGACTGACGCTCAGGCCGTGCGCCTTGCAGAGCTCCAGCAGTTCGGCACCACTGGAAAACTCATAGGGCAAGCGCACCGCTCCCTCATTGCTGACCGGAGCATCGATCTCGGCCTGTTCGACGATGAACCCGCCGCCAATCGAGTAGTAGGTCTGGCTGAACAGGCAGACCTCGTCCCGCATGGCGTGCAAGCTCATGGCGTTGGGATGGTATGGCAGATCCTCGTCGAGCAGGCGCATGTCCCGGGCGTAATCGAACACCACCGGGTGGCTGCCATCGAGGATCAGGCAGTGCTCCTGCAACAGTTGGGCAATGCGTGGCTCGATGCTGGCGGGGTCGATCCGGTCCGGCCACTGCCCCATCAGCCCGAGCAGACAGGCGCGGTCGGTTGCATGGCCGACACCAGTGGCCGACAACGAGCCGTACAGGCGTACTTCGACGCGGCCCACCTGGGTCAGCAGATCCTGTTCGCGCAGGGCCTGGGCAAAGGTCGCGGCAGCCCGCATCGGGCCCACCGTGTGCGAACTGGAAGGGCCGATGCCAATCTTGAAAAGGTCGAAAACACTGATAGCCATGCTAATGCCTGACCGTGGCGGCAGTTTCCTAGCGCCACGATTCCGTAGAAAATTTGAGCGAAATTGCCAATTGGCGCCATACTGACGCGCAGACCCGGCAATGACCAACGAAACCTCCTAAGCAAGCCATTAGCATGACTAAACGATGAGACGCCAACTCAACGGCCAGATGTTCGTCTGGCTACACGTGTTTTCCTGCGCTGCCCGACACCTGTCCTTCACTCGCTGCGCCGAAGAGCTGCATATCACCCCGGGCGCGGTCAGCCAGCAGATGCGCCAACTCGAGGAGCGCCTGGGCTACCGGTTGTTCCTGCGCCGGCCCCGTGGCGTGGAGTTGAGCGCCGAGGGCCAGCGGCTGGCGCAGACGGTGGCCGAGGCCTACGGCAGTATCGAGGCCGAACTGTTGCGCCTGGATGCCGGCGAAATCCGCGGCACATTGCGCCTGCGCTCGATTCCGTCGTTCCTGGCCAAGTGGCTGACACCGCGGCTGCCTCGCTTCCAGCAGCGCTACCCGGACATCGAGTTGCGGCTGGTGGCCGAAGACAGTGCCCAGGCGCTCGACCCCGAGGATTTCGACCTGGCCATCGACCTCAACGACGGCAGCTATCCCGGCATGTTGTCCACGCCCTTGCTGGACGAGCAGATCTTCCCGGTCTGCTCGCCGGCCCTGCTGCGCGGCCGCCCGCCGCTGCATGGCCCGGCGGACCTGGTGCATTACCCGTTGCTGCACGACATGACGGCCTGGCGTGGCAGCTCGGAATACGCCGAATGGGAGTTCTACCTGGAAGGCATCGGTGCCACGGGCCTCGATGTCCGTCGGGGCCACACGTTCAACCGCAACCATCTGACGATCGAGGCAGCTATCGCTGGCATCGGCGTGGCGATCGCCCGGCGCACCCTGCTCAATGACGAACTGGAGCGTGGAGCGCTGATCGTGCCGTTCGGGGTGCCCATCGCCAACCACAAGCGCTACATGCTGCATTACTCGCCAGGAGGCCTGGCCCAGCCAGGGGCTCGTGCGGTGCACGACTGGCTGGTTGAAGAGGCCAGCAGTTTCAGGGCATTGCACAGGGGCTGACACCATTGAACCGGCACTGACCTCGGCCCCAGCAGCAATGAAGATCCTGTAGGAGCGGGTTTACCCGCGAACCAGACACCACGGTGCACGATGAGGGCTGCGCCGGTGTTCGCCGGCGCTCACCGCACTGCCGTCACCCCCTGATCCGGCTCCGGCGTCACCACCTGCCCCAGGTCGATATGACGGAAGTCTGGCTTTGCCCCCAATCGCGCATTGAAACGCACGTTGAAGGTAAACGGGTCGTCGGTCACCTGGTCCAGCGCCTTGCCATAGACCGCCGCCACCCCGGCCCCGTCATACCCCATCAAGCGCAGCAGGGTCGGGAAGATGTTGTAGTGGCTGGAAGCATTGCGGTTATGCGCCAGGTGAGCCTGCCAGTCCAGGGTCTTGAGGCCCTGCCCCTGGATCACCAGCAACGGCACCAACCCCTCTTCCGCCACCGGGTCACTGTCGCAATGGGTGTTCAAGCCAGGATTGCCTCGCTCATGCAGGTCTTGCCCATGATCGGAGGTATAGATCACCACCGCCTGGCTCAGGTCGCCGTCGGCAAACAGGCGCCGGAAGAACTCGCCAACGTTCCACTGCACGCTGTTGCGATAGCTGTTGCGATACAACACCCAGTCCTGAGGCCGCCCGTCGAACCCATCACGGGTGCCGATATCCGTCACATCGGTGAAACGCCCACGCGGCAGCGCCGGCCTGTACGTCATGAAATCGTCGGGGTACTTGTCGTGCACCGGGAAATGCGCACCGACCTTGTTGATCACGATCAACTGCGGCTTACCGTCGGCCAGCAGCGCCACCAGGCGCGTCAGTGCCGCCATGTCACGCTGCACCACCGGCGTGTCGTCGAATTGGATGAACTGGTCGATGTCGCGTTTTTCCGTCTCGGTCATCAGGTTCTGCAAGTGCCCGCCGGTACGCTGGCTGTCGATGTAGACCGTACCCAACCCCGCCGCCTTGGCGTACTGCCAGATCGATGGCTGGGTCGAGTTGATGCGCAGGTAGTCGTCGCGGGTGCCGCCGTAACGCAGCGTGACGTTGGTGTCGGCACTGCAATTGGCGATGGAAGCGGCATAGCCGAAATTGACGATATCCACGCCTGGCTGCGGGCGGTTCAAGTGGCTGTTCACGCCGGCTGGCGTGTTGATGTCCAGGTAGTTACCGGCAATGCTTTCATCGATCACCAGGACGATGTCGCGGGCCAGTGGCGCCGTCGTGCGCGCCAGGCTCACCGGCTGGCGCGGGCCGACACTGGCATGCACGCTTTCGTAACCCATGAGGCTGAGGTAGGCCAGCGGCGTGTACATGACCGGCAGGCCCCGTGCGCCCTCGCCGGCACGCACGAACAGGATCGCCACCAGCAGCGCCAGCGCCAGCACCGGCGAGGCCATCGGCAGCCAGGTTGGCACCAAGCGCGGTGCTGGCCCTGGACGCACGCCAATGCCCAGCAACAGCAGTGCCGCCTTTGCCATGGCCAGGGTAATTGCATAGTGGTACTGCTGCAGCGCCTCCTGAACGAAGCCACCGGCGTAGACCATCGATACGAAAGCGCTGTAGGTCATGTAGGCGTCGGTGATCCGAGTGTACGCGTCGATGAACACCGCGCTCACCGCAAGAACCAGCGCCAATGCCCAGCGCAAAAGGGCTGGACGAATCCAGGCAGACAACAGCAAAGCCGCCGCCAGCACCGCGAACACCCCGAGATACAGGAGCAGCGGCAAGCCTATCCCGAGCGCCCCGATGCGTTCGGCGTAATAACCGTGAAAACTCGCCAGATAGCCAACCAACAGCAAGATTTTGACCCAGCCACGCATGTCCCGGACCCTCGCGGTCATCGATTTCTACTCAAACCGTAGCAGTCCTGAAACAATTCACAAGCCGGAAATGTCAATTTACCGGCGATATCACAACGCCAGAATTTGGCGCTTTCAGTGTCTCATCCTCGTCACTCTCTATTACTCACAGGCCAGGAATGACGCGGCCTACAACCGTTCATCGGTTATTGCTTCGGCCATTTGCCACTAGCTTTCAACGCTAACCCCCGGATTGGCAAAGGGTTGCTGGCAATTCGCCCTAGGCGTTAGCGCGTGTAAATGAAGCGAAACATGCCATTGGTTTGACGCAATTGCGCAAGGCTGAGCTATACCGAATTCACATCTGTTTCATCTCCCTTACTCATCCATCGAGGCGATGCGCATGGACGTGAGCGTTTTTGGTACCGGTTATGTCGGTCTGGTACAGGCGGCAGCCTTGGCGGACGTAGGGCACCGCGTGCTCTGCGTGGACGTGGATACCCACAAGATCAATCAGTTGCGCCAGGGCGTGCCGCCGATCAGCGAGCCCGGGCTGTCGGAACTGCTGGAAGACAACATCCGCGAAGGCCGCCTGTCGTTCAGTACCCAGGCCAGCGACGCGGTAAGCCATGCCGAGCTGATCTTCATCGCCGTGGGCACCCCGCCGGACGAGAACGGTTCGGCCGACCTGTCCCACGTACTGGACGTCACCCGGCAGATCACCGAGCTGATGGAGGGCGACCGCACCCTGATCGTCAAGTCGACCGTGCCGGTGGGCACCGCTGACCAGGTGCTGGTGCTGGCCCGCGACGAATTGCAGCGCCTGGGCAAGGCGCAGCTTCAGGTGCGCGTGGTGTCCAACCCGGAATTTCTCAAGGAAGGCAGCGCCCTCGCCGACTGCATGCGCCCTGATCGCATCATCGTCGGCACCCGCGATGCGGTGGCTCACGACCAGCTCAGCGAACTCTACGCACCGTTCTGTCGCAACCATGAAAAGCTCATGTTCATGGACAACCGCAGTGCCGAGCTGACCAAGTACGCCGCCAATGCCATGCTCGCCACCCGCATCAGTTTCATGAACGAATTGGCCAACCTCAGCGAGCGCCTGGGCGCCGACATCGAGGCGGTGCGCAAGGGCATCGGCTCCGACCCGCGCATCGGCTACCACTTCATCTACCCGGGGTGCGGCTTCGGCGGCTCGTGCTTCCCCAAGGACATCAAGGCCTTGCTGCACACCGCCGAGCACAGTGGCATGCCGCTGCGCCTGCTGCAGAGCGTCAACGACGTCAACGACCAACAGCGCCAGGTGCCTTTCGCCAAGCTCAAGCAGCGCCTGGGCGGTCAACTGGCCGGCAAGTCCATCGCCCTCTGGGGCCTGGCGTTCAAACCCAACACCGACGACATGCGCGAGGCGCCAAGCCGCTACCTGATGGAAGCACTCTGGGCCGAAGGCGCCACGGTACGTGCCTACGACCCTGAGGCAATGGATGAATGCCGGCGCCTGTACGGCTACCGCGACGACCTGCAGTTGTGCGCCACGCGTGACGACACCCTGCAGGACGCCGACGCCCTGGTGATCTGCACCGAATGGAAGAACTTCCGCGTGGTCGACTTCACCCTCCTGGCGAGCAAGCTGCGCGAGCGGGTGATCATCGATGGACGCAACCTCTACAACCCCGAGCAAGTCGCCGCCCATGGCCTGCTCTACAGCGGCATCGGCCTGCGCCAGGTCACGCCCCAGGTAGGCGCGCCATGAAGGTGCTGGTGACCGGCGCAGCCGGTTTCATCGGTGCTCACACCTGCCTGCGCCTGCTGCGCGATGGTCACCAGGTCCTGGGGTTGGACAACTACAACGACTACTACGACCCCAGCCTCAAGCATGACCGCGTGCGCTGGGTACGTGAGCAGGCCGGCGACCTGGCGGTGCACCATCTGGACCTGGGCGACCGCGACGGGGTGGCGCGGCTGTTCGCCCTGGAGCGCCCCGACGTGGTGGTGCACCTGGCCGCGCAGGCCGGCGTGCGTTACTCGCTGCAAAATCCACAGGCCTATGTCGACAGCAACCTCGCAGGCTTTCTCAACATTCTCGAAGGCTGCCGCCGGCATCCGGTGCAGCACTTGCTGTACGCCTCGTCCAGCTCGGTGTACGGCGCCAACCAGCGCACCCCATACCGGGTGCAGGACGCCGTCGACCACCCGCTGTCGCTGTACGCTGCCACCAAGAAGGCCAACGAGGCCATGGCCCATAGCTACAGCCACCTGTTCGGCGTGCCCTGCAGCGGTTTGCGTTTTTTCACCGTCTACGGCCCCTGGGGGCGCCCCGACATGTCGCCGATGCAGTTCGCCACGGCGATCAGCCAGGGACGTGCGATCCAGTTGTTCAACTACGGCCGCCACCAGCGCGACTTCACCTACATCGACGACATCGTCGAAAGCCTGGTGCGCTTGATTCCCCAACCGCCAGGCGCCGACTCGCATTGGGACGCGCTGGAGCCAGACCCCGCCACCAGCCACGCGCCCTGGCGCCTGTTCAACATCGGCGGGCAGCGTCCAGTAGAGCTGCTCGACTACCTGGCATTACTGGAAAAACACCTGCAACGCGACGCTGTGATCGAACTGCTGCCGCTGCAACCGGGCGATGTGCTGGCGACCTGCGCCGATGCCACCGCGCTGGACCAGGTCACCGGTTTTACCCCATGCATTTCACTGGATGAAGGGCTCAGGCGATTCGTCGCCTGGTTTCAAGGCTACTACTCGCCCAACGGCCCTCGGGCCAACCGCGCAGGCGAGCAGTCGGATCAACGGAGGGCGGTATGACGGGACAACCCAGAAGCGCGCAGCTACAGGCGCTGTACCAGGACAAACGAATGGACCCGGCGCATCGACAACGCATCGATGCAGCGATCCACATGCAAGGCCGTGGCTGGTTCACAGGCCGTATCGGTGGCCGGCCATGGACCTTGTCGCGCACCAATCGGGCATTGTCGTGCCTGGCGGCGCTCGGCCTGTTGCTGTTGCTGTCGCCGGTATTCCTGGTGCTCGCCCTGCTGATCAAGGGCTCCAGCGCCGGCCCTGTGTTCTTCGTGCAAAAACGCACCGGTTACCGCGGCCGGGTGTTCGGCATGTTCAAGTTCCGCACCATGGTCGCCAATGCCGAGGCACTGAAGGACTCGGTGCGCCACCTGAACAAGCACGGCGCCGATGCCATCGACTTCAAGATCGACAAGGACCCGCGCATCACCTCGGTCGGCAGCTGGCTGCGCCGCAGCAGCCTGGACGAGCTGCCCAACCTGATCAACGTGGTCACCGGCGACATGCGCCTGGTTGGCCCTCGCCCCACCTCGTTCAACGCGTATCGCTACAAGGACAACCACCTCGCGCGGTTGTCGATCTACCCCGGCATGACCGGCCTCTGGCAGATCTCCGGGCGCAGCAACATCGACTTCGACCAACGCGTCGAGCTTGACCTGAGTTACATCAACGAACAGAGCCCCATGCTGGACATGAAAATCCTGCTCAAGACTCCGTTCAAAGTCTTCACTGGCCACGGAGCAAGTTGAGATGGACGGTTCTACTTCGAGAAGCCTGAGTGTCGCCACCCCGAGCGAGACCAACCTGACCGCCACTGTCCTCGACCTCGACCAGCGCACCCTGCTGCTGACCGCGGCCAATACCGGCAGCGGCACCAGCACCAGCAGCCTGGTATTCGCCAATCAGTTGGCGATGATGAGCGCCGGCAGCGTATTGCTGATCGACAGCAGCAACACCGGCAACAACCTCAGCCAGCAGTTGGGCCTGGGCAAGTTGCGCGGGTTCACCGACCTGCTGTTCGACCAGGACACCCCGCCGCTGGCCCAGGACTGCATCGTGCGCCTGGCCGACCAGCCGTTCGACATCCTCCCCGGCGGCACCTTCCGCCGTGGCCGCGAGCGCCTGGATCCGGAGCGCCTGCGCATCCTGCTGGCGCAACTGAGCGTCCACTACCGCTTCGTGGTCATCGATGGCGAGGCCGTGTACGCCAGCGCCGACAGCCTGGTGATCGGCACCCTGGTCGACGGCGTGATCCTGGTCGTGTGCGCCGAGGAAACCCGCTGGGAAGTCGCCCAAGCCGCGGCCCAACGCCTGACCCAGGCGGGGGCTCGATTGATCGGCAGCGTGTTCAACAAGCGCAAGTACTACATGCCCAAGTGGCTGTACGACAACCTCTAGGCCGGTACAGGAGAAGACCATGAGATACCCATCGATTGCCCTGTGCCTGCTCGCCCTCGGCGGCTGCGCCAGCCAGGACAGCCGCGAGATGCCGGTGCAGATCCTCACCGCCCCCGCGGCCGAAAGCCAGGCCACCGAAGTGGCCAAGCGTGAACAGGTACTGCGCCCGCAGGACGTGCTGGAAGTGATCTTCCACATCCCCAACAGCTCCTCGGGGGTGTACCGCATCCAGTCCGGCGACACCGTCGACCTCAACTTCATGGCCGCCAGCGGCCTCAACGGCAGCCAACTGGTACAGCCCGACGGCACCATCACCTTGCCCAGCACCAATGCCCCGGTGCGTGTCGAAGGCTTGACCACCGCCGACGCCGAGACCGCGATCCGCGATGCCTACCGCAATAAACGGGTGTTCCAGAACAACCGTGACCAGGTCACCGTGCGCGTGCTCAGCCCGATGACCAGCGAAGTCACCTTGAAGAACACCCTGACCCACCCCGGTACCGGCATGAGCCGGGACATCACGGTGGGCAGCGACGGCCGCGCGACCTTCCCGGAAATCGGCTCGGTGCCGCTGCAAGGGATGACCGTCAACCAGCTGCGCGACTACCTCAACGAGCGCTACGCCAGCCTGCCCGGGCACATGACGGTCGACGTGCTGCTCAAATCCACCGCCGGCAACGAGATCTACGTGCTGGGCGAAGTCGGCCAACCTGGCGCCTTCGCGATCCGTCGCCCGGTCTCGGTGCTCGAGGCGCTGACCCTGGCGCGCGGCCCGACCCTCAAGGCCAAGCTCGGCTCGGTGGTGATCATGCGCCGCGAGGGCAACACCGTGCATGCAGTGAACTACGACGTCGACAAGGCCTTGGCCGGCGGTAGCCAGAACCTCGCCTACCTGCAGCCTGAAGACATGCTCTACGTACCCAAGACCAAACTCGCCAGTGCCGCCGAGCTGTCCCGGCAACTGGCCGACGTGGTGCTGTTCCAGGGCTGGGGCTTCAGCTTCAGCTACCGGGTCGACGACAAAGACAGCGACAACTGACAGGGGGAGCCCGGCATGATCACGCAACCGAAAGAAAACTACGTGCACGAGTTCTTCCGCATCTTCTTCGCCAACCGCCAGTTGGTGAAGCGGGTGTTCCTGGTCTTCGCCGTGATCGCGGTGTTGCTGCCACTGCTGCTCAAGCAGAGCTACGACATCACCGCCGAGGTCATCGTGCAGTCCAAGAAACTGTCGCAAAGCGACACCAGCTCGGCACTTGCCCAGGAGGCCGACCAGTTCATCCCGCCATCGCTGGCGGACATGGAAACCGAAAGCAATATCCTGCGCTCGCCTACGTTGATCCGTGAAACCATCAACCAGCTGCGCAAGGAAGGCCTTTACCAGAGCGAGCCGGGCCTGCTGCAGCGCACTGTCTTCACGCCGCTGCACAACGCCGTGGTGGCCCCCGTGGGGCGCCTGTTCGGCAGCAAGCCGGAGGAAGCCCGCGACACCGAACTGGATGCGCTCACCGATCAGGCAGTCAAGGGCCTGACCGTCGAGACCCTGCCCGGCTCCAACGTAATCTCGGTGGTGTACAGCGCCGAGGATCCCAAGCTTGGCACCCTGTTCGTCGCCCGCCTGCTGGACAACTTCCTGAAGAACCGCCAGGACCTGCAGTCCAACGAACTGCCCGAAGCCTTCTACGAGCAGAAGAAACTGCACTACCAGGCCCGCCTCGGCGACCTCGAGAGCCAACGCCTGGGCCTGCTGACGGCGATCGGCTCGTCCGATCCGAAGGAAGAGATCACCTTCCGCCTCAACGCCATCAACACCGAGGAACAGGCGCTCAACCTGCAGCGTGATCGCCAACTGCAGAACAGCCAGTGGCTCGATTACCTGCAGGCCAACATGGCTACCGCCAGCAAGGCCAGGATGTCGGACTACGCGTTCCCCTTCACCTTCACCACCACGGTCGACAACGTGGCCTTCGAGGACCGCGAAATCAAGCAGCTCGGTGAGCAACTGACCACCCAGACAGCCCGCTACAACGCTGACCTGACGGTGTTCCAGCCAGGCTCCGAGCAGATGCTGCTGGCCCGCGAGCAGATCGCCAAGTTGCGCGGCCAGTTCCTCAAGATCGTCGACAACCGCATCCGCGAACGGCAGCAGGACCTGACCGTGACCCAGCAGGTGATCGACCAGAAGACCCAGCGCATCGCCGAATACAAGGATCGCATCCACCAACTGCGCGAGACCCAGAGCAAGACCCGTCAGCTGGACACCGAGATCGAGGCGCTGCACAAGGCCTTCTCGACCTACGCCCAGCGCTATGAAGAAAGCCGCGGCCAGGGCCTGCTCGACGGCAGCCAGTCCAACGCCCGGATCCTCAGTGCCCCCTACGAACCAACTGCTGCAGCGTTCCCCAAACCTGGCCTGATCATTCCATTCGGCCTGGTGACCGGCCTGCTGCTGGCGATCGCCATCGTCTATGTGCGTGAGTTCTTTGACCACCGCTTCAAGCACCCGGCACAGCTCACCCACCAGCTCGACCTGCCGGTGCTGCTGGTGATCAACGACCAGACCCCGGCCCTGCCCAACCCGCACAAGGCTTGGTCCGTCCCGCGGTTGGTGCACTGGGTGCGCAATTGAACGCCGCCGTGCAGGGCTGCGCCCGGCCGATCCTGCACCTGCTGAGCAGTGGCGGGTTCTACGGCGCCGAGCGCATGCTGCTGGACCACTGCCTGGCCACGCCTGGCCGGCACCGGGTGCTGTTTCTCGATGCCCCGGCCGACCTGGTTGCGCGGTTTCGCGAGGCAGGCGTGGACAGCCACGCCTGCACCGGCCTCGGCGAGCTGCTGGCGCACCTGCGCCGGCTGCGCGCCGAAGGCGTGCTGATCAACAGCCACAATTTCAAGGGCCTGTTGTTCGGCTGGCTGGCGGCCAGCGTCTTGCGCCTGCCGATGATCGCTACCCAGCACGGCTTTACCCCGCGCAGCCGCAAACAGCGCTTCTATACCTGGTTGAGCTTGCAGCTGTGCCGCACCCCGACCATCGGCCAGGTAGTCTGCGTGGCCGAAAGCATCGCCCGTATCCACCGTGATGCGCGAGTACCGGCGCGCAAGCTGGAAGTCATCCCCAATGGTCTGCCACCCGCAGCGACGCAAGCCGCCGGCGAGCGGGACTGGGGTCACCAGGGTGGCACCTGGTTGGCCGCCTACGTTGGTCGCCTTAGCCATGAAAAGGGCCCGGACCTGTTTCTCGATGCGCTCATCCCGCTGTGCCAGCGCCACCCGCGGGCGCACGCGGTGATGCTTGGCGAAGGCCCGGAACGACAGCTGCTGCAAGCACGAATCGATGCCGCCGGACTCCATGGGCGTATCACCCTGCCCGGCTTCCAACGCGAAATGCGCCCCTGGATGGCGCGCCTGGACGCCCTGGTGATCAGCTCACGTACCGAAGGCACGCCAATGATCCTGCTCGAGGCCATGCAAGATGGCGTGCCGGTGGTGGCCTTTGGGGTCGGCGGCATTCCCGATGTGATCGAGCACGGTCGCAGTGGGCTGCTGGCCGCGCCGCTGGCGGTGAACGAGCTTGGCGAGCACCTGCGCGCACTGCTCGAAGACCCGGCACAGGCCGCCGAACTGGTGGCCCGCGCCCGCCAGACGCAACGCGAACGCTACCACCTGCCAACCCTGGCACAGCGCTGGGCCCGGGTCTATCGGGGCTCGCTCGAGGAGGTTGTCGCATGATCATCCCGCTGTCGCTGGTAGGCCTGGTCGGCCTGCTCTGCCTGGGGTTGCTGGCCAGCCCCTACCCATACCTGGCACCGGCCGGGGTGCTCGGCCTGGCCGGGGCCCTGGTGTTGTACCGCAAGCCTGCCTGGGGTCTGCTGGCGATCGCCACCCTGGTGCCACTGGAAGGGCTGCTCAAGGACAGCCTGTTGTCCGCCGCCAAGCTGGTGGGCATCGGCCTGGTGCTGATCCTCAGCCTGCAACTGGCCATCCGCCAATTGCCCAGCGAACGCTTGCGCAGCAGCCACTGGCGCCTGTTGATCCCGTTCATGGCGCTGTATTTGCTGAGCCTTTGGACCAGCGACAACCTGCAACTGTCGGTCGGCCACCTGCGCGAATTGCTGGTCGGCCTGGTGGTGTTCGTCATCACCCTGCTGGCCGGGCGCGACCTCCACCTGCCAATGTTGGCGCGCCTGGTGACCCTGAGCGTCTGCGTGATCTGCCTGTTCGCGCTGTTTTCCACCCATTACCAGGAGCAGGGCCGCGCCTCGGCCATGCTCGACCCCAACGCCTTCGCCCTGCTGGTCACCATTGCCCTGCCCATGGCGCTGTGGCTGGCGATCAAGACCCGTGCGCTGGCGCTGCGGCTGTTCTGGGTAGCGTGCTGCCTGTTGCTGTTGGCCGGCATGACCAAGACCGAGTCGCGCTCGGGGCTGGTGGTGCTGCTGATCAGCCTGGGCATCGTGCTGTACAACTACCGCGAACAGCTCACGCATATCCGCCCACGCCACCTGGGCTTCGCCATGCTTGGCCTGGCCATCGTCCTGCCACTGGGCGCGGCGCTGATGCCGGCGGGTTACGTCGAGCGCATCCAGACCCTGGTGCAGCTCAAGGGTGGGGTAAACGCGCACAAGGACGAGTCCCTTGGCCGTCGCTCCTCCTATCTGGTGGTGGGCAAGGAGATGATCAGCCACAGCCCGGTGCTCGGCACCGGTCCCGGCACCTTCCCGCTGCACTATGCGCAAACCGGCTTCTCCAAGGCATTTGCCGGCTTCAGCGCGAAGACCACCGACCTCTACCGGCGCGCCCACAACACCTACCTGGAAGTCTTCACCGAGCAGGGGCTGCCGGCCGGCCTGCTGTTCGTCGGGATGATCGCCCTGGCCGTGCGCAACTTCTGGCAGGCCCGCGCCGCGTGGCGCGCCACGGGCGATCGGGACAACGCCGACCTGATGACCCACCTGACCATGAGCATGCTGGCCATCGGTCTGTTCCTGATGTTCCTCAGCGTTCCGGCGCACAAGTACCTGTGGCTGATGCTCGCGCTGTCGAGTGTGGTGGTGCGCCAGGCCCGCGAGCCAAGGGGCCGGGAGGTGGCGCGATGACCCTGGTCAGCATCGTCATCCCGATGTTCAACGAGGCCCGCCACATAGGCCGCACCCTCGACGCCGCGCGCCGCGCCGCGCACTTCGCCGGGGTCGGCTGCGAACTGGTGGTGGTCGACAACGGCTCCAGCGACAACGGGCCACAGATTGCCGTGCAACATGGCGCCAAGCTGCTGAACCTGCCAGGTGTTGCCATCGGTGCCCTGCGCAACCACGGCGCCAGGGCCTGCACAGGCGACTGGCTGGCGTTTCTCGATGCCGACATCGAGGTGCCCGGCAACTGGCTGAGCCTGTTGCTCGACCTGCAACAGCGCGGCGAGGGCGACGTATTCGCCCTCGACTGCGACACCCCGCGCCAGGCGCCGTGGTTCGCCTATGCCTGGCAACGGCGCACGCTGCGCGCCGGGCAAACGGTGCAGGACTGCAATTGGCTGCCCACCCCCAACCTGCTGATGCGCCGTCGTTGGTTCGAGCAGGTAGGCGGCTTCGACGAGCGTCTGCGTACCGGCGAGGACAAGGACTTCACCTTGCGCCTGAGCGAGGCCGGTGCGCGCCTGCGTGTGCTGCGCCAGCCGGTGGTACTGCACTGGGGCTTCGAGGGCAGCTGGAGCGAATGGCTGGGCAAGGAAATGTGGCGCCAGGGCAGCCATTTGCAGCTGTTGCGCAGCCACGGCCTGAGCCTGCGCCTGCTGCGCTTCCCGTTGTTGTCGCTGGCTGCCTGGGCGCTCGACCTGCTGGCCTTGTCGGCCCTGCTCGACGGGTTCGCCCACCTGGCCCTGGCGTTCTTGCTGGTCGGCGCCCTGCCCGCCCTGGGCCTGGCGCTGCGCCAGAGCCTGAAACACCGCGACCCGCTGCTGAGCCTGCAACTGTGGGGTTTGCACTGGTTGCGCCTGCACCTGGCGGGAGCTGCGTTCGTGCTCAGCCTGTTCAACCGCACTGCAAGGAGGCCCGCCCGTGGCTGAGTTCATTTTCTGGCTGTGCCTGCTGCTCCCCCTGTACGCCTGGATCGGCTACCCGGTGCTGCTGAGCCTGGCAGCGTCGTTGTTTCCTCGGCGCCGGCCTGCGCCACTGGCGCCGCAACGAGTCAGCGTGGTGATCGCCGCGCACAACGAAGAACGTCATATCGAGCACAAGCTGCGCAGTGTGCTCAGCCAGGATTACCGGGCCGCCGAGCTGCAGGTGATCGTTGCCAGCGATGGCTCCAGCGACCGTACGGTTGAACTGGCGCGCGGCGTGCGCGACCCTCGGGTACAGGTACTGGACCTGCCGCGCCTGGGCAAGACCGCCGTGCTCAACACCGCAGTCAGTACCTGCCGCGGCGACATTCTGGTGTTCACCGACGCCGACAACCAATGGGCAGACGACACCCTCGGCCTGCTGCTGGCGCCGTTCGCCGACCCCGAGGTCGGCGGCAGTGCCGGGCACATGATCATCCCCAACCCCGGCAAGGGCCTGAGCCTGGGCGACAGCCTCTACCGCCACTACGAAGCCTGGCTGCGCAAGGTCGAGAACCGCACCGGCTGCATGGTCTCCGCCGACGGTGCCTTGCTGGCCGTGCGCCGCGAGCTGTACCAGGCGATTCCACCCCAGGTCAACGACGACTTCTTCATCAGTACCTGCGCACCGGCCGCGGGCAAACGCATCGTCTACGTGCCCGAGGCAGTGGTGATCGACCAGGGCGTCGACGAGGCCGGCAAGCAGTTCCGGCGCCGCCAGCGGGTCACCGTCGGCGGGCTGCAGAGCCTGGCCGCCCGCCGCGAGCTACTCAACCCGCTGCGCCACGGCCTGTACGCCATCGCCCTGATCAGCCACAAGCTGATTCGCCGGCTGGCACCGGTGCTGCTGCTGCCACTGCTGTTGGCCAACCTGTGGCTGGCCGCCGAACCCGGCCTGTACCGGCTGACCCTGGCTGCACAGTTGCTGGGCTACGCCTTCGCCATTGCCGGCCTGCTCGATGTGCGCCACCGCCTGCCCAAGCCGTTTCGCCTGGCCGCTTTCGTTCTGGTGACCCTGGCCGGCATGTGCGTCGGGCTGTGGCAGTTCCTGCGTGGACACGGCTACAGCCAATGGAACCCGGACCAGAACCGATGAGCGACCGCCCATGCCGATAAAGACCCGAATCAAGCAGGCCAGCGGTTGGCTGTATTTCCAATCGCCCAAGGGCCGTGCCGAACTGCGTGGCGCCGGGGTGATCCTCATGCTGCACCGGGTGCTGGCCGACGACGCCAGCGCCGCGCTGCCCCATCGCAACGAGCTGTGCGTCGGGCCCAGGGCATTCGAAGGCCTGCTGCGCTGGCTGCCCAGGCACTTCGACTGCGTAAGCCTCATGGACCTGCTCGACGACCACGCCGCGCCTCGTCGCGAAGGACGCCCCAAGGTCGCCCTGACGTTCGACGACGGCTGGCGCGACAACGCGCTCAACGCCTTCCCGCTGCTGCGCAAGCACCAGGTGCCGGCGAGCATCTTCCTGTCCACCGACTTCATTGGCAGCCGCCAGCGCTTCTGGTGGGAAAGCGTCGGCGAGACCTTGTGGGGCAGCCACGGCGAGGCGCCGCGCAAGCATCTGATCGAGCAACTGCGCAAGCTCGGCAGGCCGCTGCCAGCCGCCTACTTCATGACCGACCGCCCGCAGGCCCGCAGCCAGGCCCTGGCGCACTACCTGCAGAGCCTCAAGAGCCTTAGCCAACCGGCCTTGCACCTGCTCACCGACGCCTGTCCAGCCGAATCCATGCCCCAGGCCATGGACTGGCAGCACGTGCACGAACTGGAAAGCTCCGGCCTGATCCGTTTCGGCCCGCACGGCGCCAGCCATGCCCTGCTACCGCAGCTGGACGACCACCGCCTGGATGAGGAGCTGCAGCGCAGCCAGGCAGCATTGCAGGCCGGCTGCCGTCATCCGCTGCCGGTGTACTGCTACCCCAACGGCGACCACGACGAGCGGGTTCGCAGCCGCGTCGCCGCGCACCGTTACCCGTTCGCCCTGAGCACTCGCCCCGGCATCTGCAGAGGCCACGACGATCCGCTCGCGCTACCGCGCATCGGCGTCAGCCAGCGCAACGCCAGCCGCCCGATGCTGCTGGCCTGGCGCATGAGCCGTGGAGGCCGTGCATGAGCCGCGACAATTACCTGCGCCACCTGCTGCTGAGCATGGGCACCAAGCTTGCGATGATCGCCCTGCGCCTGCTGCGCAACGTGCTCCTGGCACGCATCCTCGGGCCCAGTGAACGCGGGCTGTTCGCGCTGCTCAGTACCCTCCCCGACCTGATCAGCGCCGCTACCAGCGGCGGCCTGAACAGCGCCGTGGGCTACCAGGCGGCCAAGCAGCGCGACATGGGGCTGCTGCTGACCCAGGTGCTGGTGTATGGCTGCCTGCTGGCCGCCGTGCTGACACTGGCCTGCGTGTGGCTGGTACGTGAGTTTGGTGCAGACCTGGAGGTCACCGTGCAGCTTGGCCTGCTGGCCTGGCTGCTGCTGCTCGCGGTACCGATGACCGTGCTCAAGAGTGGCCTGCTGACCCTGCACAATGCCAGTGGTGGCGTCGGCGCCTTCAACGCCCTGCGCTTGAGCGAATCGCTGGCTCCACTGCTGCTGTTCCTCGGATTGTTCTGGATGTGGCGCGACCAGGCCCTGGAAGCGGCGTTGATCAGTTGGCTGGTGGGCATAGGCCTGGTTCTGGTGCTGGGCCTGTGGTGGCTGCGCCGGCAACACCGGCTCGGTTTGAAGTGGGACCGCAGCGGCCAGCGCGAGCTGCTCAGCTACAGCGCCAAGAGCCACCCGGACCTGTTGTTCCAGCAGTTGATCCTGCGCTCGGACTACCTGTTCATCGGCGCCATGCTCGGCAGCTCGGCTCTGGGCCATTACGCCATGGCCAGCGCTGCCGCCGAATTGCTGCTCATCGTGCCCGAGGCCGTCACCACGCCGCTGATGAAACGCCTGCTGCAGCAGGACGAGGGCATGGACAAACTCACCCCGCTGGCCCTGCGCTTGACTGCCACGGTGATGCTCGGCGCCTGCCTGGGCATGGCGCTGATCGGCGAGTGGCTGATCGTCACGCTGTTCGGCGCAGCCTACCAACCGGCCTACCCGGCCCTGCTGGCGCTGCTGCCCGGGCTGCTCGGGCTGTGCTACGCGAGCATCCTGCGCCTCGACCTGCTGGGCAAGAACCGTCCCGGCACAGTGTCGCTGCTGATGGGCGCGGGCGCTGCGCTGAACCTGCTGCTCAACGTGTTGATGATCCCCGCCTGGGGCATCGTCGGCGCGGCGCTGGCCTCATCGATCGCCTATCTGGTCGTGACCGTGGCGATGCTGGTGCTGTATTGCCGGCTCAGCGGCGTTTCGCTGGGCCAGACCCTGATCATGCTGCCCAGCGATTTCACGCCATTGCGCCAGATGCTGCAACGGAGGCCGGCATGAGCCTTTCAACCACGGCCCCGGCGCACGCGCGCAAGGCCTACCGCTTACTCAACCCCCGCCAGGGCGCACGATGTAGCCCTGACATGGACCGCGTCATGAGACGCACCGCGACCTGCCGTAAACAGGAGGCACCATGCGTGTATTGAGCAAGATCCAGGACCGTATCAAGCGCAAAGGATTGCGCAACACCCTGAACGCCGCATTCAAGCGTTTCGTGTTCTATCACTGGGAGCTCGTGTGGATGGAGCGTGACCTGGTCAGCCCGGTCCCGCCACACCGACTCAAACCGTACCCGCCACTGCGGGTCGAGGCGATTACGGTCAACAACGTCAAGGCCTTCGCCCGGTATTTCGGCGACCGCGTCGAGACCATGCGCGAGCTGGCAGCCGAAGGCCACACCGGGCTGATGTTCCTCGACGATGCCGGTGACGTGGTGGCGTTCATCTGGGGCAGTGCCCGGCACTACCACGACCGGCACTTCTACGGCTGCTGGTTCCCGGTCGGCCCTGGCGAGTTCTTCGAGTTCGGCGGCGAGCTGACCCGCAAGTACTGGGGCACGGAGCTGTCGGTGGACCTGCAACTGGCGCTGTGGAAGGCCATGGCCGCCCAAGGCTGCACCAAGGTGGTGGACGTGTGCGAGCAGCACAACATCCCTGCGCTCAAGCTGCACCTGCGCATGGGTTACCAAGAGCAGGGCCGGATCATGAACGTGTACTGCCTGTTCGGCCGCTGGAAGTTCTTCCGCGAGTCCCGCTACAGCGACTCGCGTCTGGAGCCGTTACGCAAGCCTGCGGCCGAGAGCGCCCCGGCCACGGCCTCGTGAACCATGGCCTTGCGCTTGAGCTGGTGTGCCTCGCTGCGCACCCCCGGCTTCCCCGCTGCCGAGTACGAGGCGCTGCGCCAGCGCCTGCCCGACAGTACCCCATTCAACCACCTGGCCTGGCTGCATGCTGCGGAAGCTGCGCTTGCGCCTGGCCAGCAATTGCAGGTGCTGCTCGGTTACCAGGGTGACCGGCTGTGCCTGTGCCTGCCCCTGGTACGTGCGCGTGAGCCGTTCGGCCCACTGCATGTGCCTGTGGTGCGCCATCTCGGTTATCCGCTGGCCGATCGCATCGCCCTGCTCATCGACCTACCGCTGGCCTACGCCAGCCGGGTGCTGACCACGATCCGCCAACAATTGCCGCACGCCCTGCTGCAACTGAGCGAAGTGCCTGGCGAGGCCGATGGCTGGTTGCGTCAGTGGGCGGCACAGAGTTCGATGTTCGAACGGCGCCTCACCTGCAGCGTGCCGGTACATCGCATCAGCGAAGCCGATCGCCAGGAAATCAGTGGCGATCCGCGCTACAAGCTGCGTCGTGCGCGTAAACGCATCAAGGCCTGCGGCGCCCAGGTACGCCGCGTGATCGCCAGCCCCGACAACATCGAGGCACTGCTCGATGCGGTCAGTGCCGTCGAAGCGGCCAGCTGGAAAGGCGACGACGAGGTCGGCATCTTCTCGGGCGATCAGCGCCGCCAATGGATGTACCAGGCGTTCACCGCGCTGGCCGCCGAGGGGCTGGTCTGCCTGGTGTTGCTGGAGCTCGAAGGGCGCTGCATCAGCTACCGCCTGGGCCTGCTCGAACGCGGCCGGGTGTACGACTACAACCTCGCCTTCGTCCCTGAGTATCGCGACCTGGGTAGCGGTCGGGTGCTGCTCGAAGAGTTCATCCACTGGGGCCTGGACGAAGGCTGGAGCTGGGTCGACGCTTCACGCGTGAGCCTGTCCAACTCCAGCCATCAGCTTCATGAACGCATGACCGAATGCTGCGAACAGTGGCGCCTGAGCTGCTACAGCTGGCGCCTCGACGGCCTGCTGCTAGGCCTGGCCCTGCGTACCTGGCAGAAGGTCAAGCCGCGGCTGCGCAAAGGCACGCCCGCCGAAAGCCAGGCCCCCATTCCCCAACAGGAGAGCCCGAATGCCATCCCAGGTCATAGTCAACGCTGACGATTTCGGCCTCAGTGCCCACACCAATGCGGTGATCCTGCGTGCGTTCCAGGCCGGGCTGATCAGCTCGGCGACCATCATGGCCAACATGCCGGCCTTCGCCCCGGCCTGTGTGCTGGCGCACCAGCCCGCCCTAAAGGGCCGCATTGGCCTGCATTTCAACCTGACCTATGGCCGGCCGCTGAGCCAGGCGATCCTCGCCGAGCCACGTTTCTGCACGCCCCATGGCGAATTCGACCTGCTCATCAAGCGCAAGGCCCTGCGCCTGTCGCGCCGGGAACACGCAGCCGTGGAGCAAGAGCTGCGCGCCCAGTGGCAACATTGCCTTGACCATGGCGTGCTGCCCAGCCACCTTGACTCGCACCAGCATGTGCACAACATCTGGCCCATTGGCGAGGTGGTCGCACGCTTCGCCCGGGAGCAAGGCGTACCAGTGCGCCTGGCGCGCAACCTGGGGCATAACATCGGTCCACTCAAGCGCGTGTTCAAGACGCTGCTCAACCTGCGCCTGCGCCAGCTCAGCGGTGCCACGGCGGACTACGTCTGTACCCCGGCCGATCTCAAGGCGGGCCTGGCGCCTGCAACGGGTGTGCTCGAGGTCGTCGCCCACCCCAGCGCATTGGGCGGACGCGACTTCGGTGATGCCTACCTGGAGTCCGGAGAGTCGTTGCAGGCCTTGATCGATCAACAACTGCGAGAGGTGCAACGGATCAGCTACGCGGCAGTGCCGGATGCTGCCTGACGCGACCGGGTGACAACCCGTTACCCCCCGCGTCCATTGCATGGGGTGTTTGCTATCGGCTCTTTGAACCGGGAGCCCCCATGCAAACCAGCGATAACCCCCACTATGACCTGATCCAGGCCCAGCTACCGTGCTGGGCGACTCACGCGCAACCCGGCCAATGGGCGGCCATGCGCCACACGCTGCAAACTGTGCACCAGCAGGCTGGGTTGCCGGCCGATGCCATCGCCAATGCCGCCCCGCATCTGCGCGAGGCGGTAGAACACAGCTGGGCACGGCTCAAGCACAGCCAAACCGCCCTGGCGCGTCTGCTCAAAGGTTTGCAGCAGGTCGCCGGCTTCGCAGAAACGCGCCTCGCAGGCGAACTCAAGGCCACCGGTTTCCCCCACGCGCTGGCGGATTGCGAACTGCTGCGCGTAGAGAGCACCTGGCATTGGCTGGGGCTGCGCTACACCTACAGCCACCGGCGCAGTACATTGGTGCAGGCGGCCTTGCAGAACTTCACTGCTCAGGAAGACTTTGTCGCTCCCAGTGCCTTGGCCTTGTCCAAGGACATACAGGTCAGGACCGTGCAGGTCGAAGGTACTGTGCCCACCGGGCCGGACGGGCCATCGGCGCCGCTGCAAATGGACAGCGAGGAGTACCAGGTCACGCCGTTGTCCATGACCCCGGCAACTTTCGCGGCCCTTTGCCGGCGCCTGGACATCGGCGCAGCCTATCAACACCACCTGGACCAGCACTTGGGTAACCACGCCGTCGACCAGGCTATCCAGGCAGTGTTGCGCGACAGCCTGCGCCTGGCCGCAGACCTGGCCTATCTCAGGCACCGCCTCACTGGGGCCGGTCGCGACTGTATCGCCGCGCTGCTCGAGGGGCAGCCGACCCGTTGCTGGACTGTGACGCTATTCAGTCTTCCGGTGCATGAGGTCACCCTGATAGATGCGGGCGGTGCCGGCCTGTTGCTGCACCTCCCCGGCCACCCATCGACACTGCTGCAGTGTGCAAATCTCGACGCCGTGCAGCAGCAATTGATCGACCGGCTGTTGACGCCCGAGGGGCGAGCGGCGTTTCGGGTTTATCTGCCGCGCGATCAGCAGGCGCATTTCCTCGACCTGCTGCAGCAAAACCTCAGCCTCCAGAGCGACGCTACCGCCCACCAAACCTGGTCGCTGCAACCTGGGGCCACATTGCACCTCAAACGCAACGCCATCGACGACGACCCGTTCGTGTTCCTCCAGAAACGCCATGTGCAACGGGTCAAGGATGAAGCTCTCGAGCTTGCCGTGCCCACTGCCGCCGTGGATGCACTGGCCCGCCAACGGCGCCTCGAACAGTGGGAAAACTATGGGCTCAATGCCCTCAACCTGGCCGGATTCTTCATTCCAGTAATCGGTAGCCTGATGCTCGGGGTTGCGGCCTGTCAGCTGCTGGGCGAAGTGGTCGAAGGCGTCGAGGCCTGGAGCGACGGCGATCGCCACCTTGCGCTGCAGCATCTGGAAGCGGTCGGTCTGAATGTCGCGCTCATGGGCGGTTTACTGTTGGCAGGCCGCGTGCTGCCAACGCTGTTCAGTAGTTCGCTGATGGACAGCCTGGATGCAGTCAAAAGCACCGATGGCCAGCCCCGACTCTGGCAACCCGACCTGGTGCCTTATCGCACCCGCGTGGCTCTGCCGGAGGACCTGGCGCCGGACGAGGTCGGCTTGTATTCACATGAGGGACGGCATTATCTGCGCCTGGACGGCCATCTGCACGAGGTAGCCCAAACCTTCGAAGAGGGTACCTGGCGCCTGCTGCACCCCACCGATACCGAAGCGTATCAACCGCCCCTGACGCACAATGGCTCAGGTGCCTGGCATCTACCGTTCGAGCAACCGCAGGCCTGGTCCTCGCAGCGTTTGCTGCGCAGGCTGTACCCGCACCATGCAACGCTCAGTGACACTGACCTCGATAGCGCAGTAGCCATCAGCGGTACCTCCGCTCAGACGCTGCGGGAGGTATTCATTGCCGGTAAGCCGACACCCATGCTGCTCACCGACACACTAGCGAGGATCGAGGCCATCAGGGCCGGTGCCGGGCTGCAGGCGCTGGACGCTGTTGAGCTTTCCAGTCTGGCGCCCGCCAGATCGAGCGAAGTCCCTCTGGCCCGAGCCATGGAGGGGCTGTATTTCCCGGCGCGGGCCAATCTGGACAGCCACCGCCTCTGGCTGGCCTGCCTGCGTCGGTTGCCCGGCTGGCCCCAACGGCTGCGCCTGGAGATTCGCGATGCCAGCCCCACAGGGGCAGTGCTGGCGGCCACGGGCGACGCTCAGGCAGAAAATCCGCTGATGCTGCTCAAGACCGAACGTGGCTACGAAGGCTATCGAGAAGAGCGCCCAGTTGTCCGTTCCCGCTACGATGACCCGGGGCGTGCGCTGCTCGACACCTTGTCGTCCCGCCAGCGCCAAGCACTGGGAACCGCAGGCTCGGACACGGAGGGCTTGCGCCGGGCCCTGCTGACCATCGCCGGGCGCGACCGCATGGAATGGCCGGCGCGATTGTGGGGCCCGCAAGCGGAACGCCCTTCATTCGGGCTGCGCGGCGGGGATCCGTGGCGGGGAGATCTGCGCACCTTCATTCGTACTCCCCAGGCTCGCCGCTATCTGCGCCTGTACCCCAACGCTTCGGAAATGGACTACCGCAGCCAATTGCGCACCTGGCGGCAACAGGGCCTTTCGCCCAGTCTCGAACTGGACCGGCTTGAAGGACGCCTGCAGGCCCTGCGCCGTGACCTCAACACCTGGGCCAACCGAGTGCCTCGCCGTGAACGGGCCAGCGTGCGGGTGCAGGCCGCTTGGCAACGCGCCTCGCCAATGAGGTTCAACGACACACAGACCGTGTATGACCTGGACCTGTCCGCACTGGAACTGGAAGACCAGGATCTGCAGTCACTGGCGCTACCAGAGGAGTTCACTCACATCGGCGAGCTCAGGCTGTCCCACAATACCCGCCTCAGCCAGATACCCGCGGCATTGCTCGAACGCCTGCCAGGGCTGCGGCGAATGATACTGAGCCGGTGCAGTTTCCAGCATATCCCTGAAGTTGCGGAGCCGGCACGCCTGGAGTGGCTGGACCTGGACCACAATGCATTGACCTGGACGCCTCCTGCCCAGGCAACGCTCGACGCGATGAGCAACCTGGGCGTGCTTGATCTGTCCGACAATCCACTGCTCGAGGCACCCGACCTGAGCCAGCTACCCCGCCTGCGCACGGTGTACATGACGCGCTGCCAGCTACGCACGACGCCCGCCGGCTTGCCAGGTTTGCAGGCGCCGCTGCTGCTGGACTTCTCGGAAAACCCATTGCGCGAGATAGTCGATGTCTCGGCGATCCCGGTGAATGTGGCGTCGACCCTGAGCCTGGAAAGCCTCACCCTGGGGGAGCAGGCCTTGGCGCAGGCTGATCGCTATTTTCAAACCACTGGCGTCGACCTGCTGGTCCCCGATGTGGACTACGAAGACCTCTTTGCAGGTGCAGTGCCAGCCCAGATAACGCTCTGGCGGCGCCTGCCGTTGGCTTTCAGGCGTGAGCTGCGAGGTCTTCTGGCAAGCACGGACTACGTCGACAACCAATCATGGGCAAGGGAAGAGACCTGGCGCAGATTGGCGCGCATGGACCAGGACCCGCTCTACCGGACACGCGTCCTGGCCCAGGCAGCCGACCGCCTGCTCGAACTGCCATTGGAATATACCTGAGGCGCCTGTCAGGAATTGATCGTTACCTTCAATCCCTTGCCCGCAGTGAATTTGGCCCCCTGCACCCCCGGGATATGCACGATGTCACCGGTCCTCGGGTTGCGGCCCTTGCGCGGGGCCCGCTGTTTGGACTCGAACGTGCCAAAGTTGACCAAGGTGACCTTCTGGCCATTCACCAGCGCAGTGCTAATGCATTCGAGGAGCGTATCGAGCACCAGCCTGGCCTTTTTCTGTTCGACGTTGGCGATCTTGGCGACACTGGAGACCAACTCTTTTTTGTTCATCTGCCTGTCCTGTTCCGTTGAGGGAAATGCCCGGCATTCATCACGAATGCCGCTGCAGCATGCATTTCAGGCGTTGGGCGCACAGACCACAACTAGTAAAAATGTCAGTAGCCAGACGGCTTGGAGACGGTTATGCAGGCTGCTCAGGAGCTGCCCTGATGGCCCTGCCGATGGCTACCCAACCAGGCTTGCAATGCTTCAGCCGGCATTGGCCGCCCGAGCAGGTAGCCCTGCCCCTGATCGCAGCCGGCATTGCGCAGGAAATCGTATTGCGCCTGGGTCTCGATGCCTTCGGCAGTGATGTGGTAACCCAGGGCATGGCCGAGGTCGATGATCGCTCGGGCGATAGCCACCGCGTCATCGTCACCGGGCAAGTCCTTGATGAACGCACGGTCGATTTTCAGGTGGTCGATCGGCAAGGCCCGCAGGTAGGCGAGCGAGGAATAGCCGGTACCGAAGTCGTCGACCGCCGTCGCCACCCCCATGGCACGCAACTGCGCCAGTGCCGCGCAGGCCTGCTGCTGGCTTTCCATCAACAGGCTCTCGGTGATCTCCACTTCCAGCAGGTTGGGGCTCAGGCCATGGCGTTCGAGGGCCACGGCCAAGCTCGAGACATAGTCGCTGCGTTCGATCTGCAAGGCCGCGACGTTGATCGCCAGCGGGCCTGGCAGGCAGTCGGCGGCCCGCCAGGCGGCAAGTTGCGCGCAGGCCAGTTCCAGGACCCGTTCGCCCAGCGGAATGATCAGCCCGGTGCGTTCGGCCAGGGGGATGAACTCGCCGGGCGAGACCAGCCCGTGGTCTGGATCGCGCCAGCGCAACAGCGCCTCGACGCCCTCCACGCGCCCGCTGAACAGGTCCACCTTGGGCTGGTACCACAGCTCGAATTCGTTGTGCTGCAACGCCCGGCGCAGGTTGCGCTCGAGCTCCAGGCGCTGCTGCAGGCGCTGAGTCATGTCCGGGTGGTACGCACGCCAGGCGTTGCGCCCGCTTTCTTTGGCCACGTACATGGCGGTGTCAGCATGACGCAGCAGGCTGCCCACGTCTTCGCCGTGCTGCGGGCACCAGGCCAAGCCCAGGCTGCCGGTCACCAGCGCGGCGTTGCCATTGAGGTCGAACGGCCGTTGCAGACAGCGCAGCAGGTGACGCACCTGGTGATTGATCTGTCCCTGGGTGCCCTGGAGCATGAACACGAACTCATCGCCACCCAGGCGGCACACGCGGTCTGAGCTATCGAGTTCCTGCAGGAAACGTGCGGTAGCCTGTTGCAAGAGCAAGTCGCCCATGGCGTGACCCAGGCTGTCGTTCACTTGCTTGAAGCCGTCGATGTCGAGCATCAGCACGGCCAGGCCATGACCATTGCCGATCGCCTGGGTCAGTTGTTGCTGGAACAGCACCCGGTTGGGCAGGCCGGTGATGGTGTCGTAGTGCGCCAGGCGTTCGAAGCGCGCCTGGGACCGGCGCAGTTCGCGGTTGCCCTGTTGCAGCTGGCGCTTCTTGCGATTGAGTTGGGCGACGAACAGGCTGAACAACCCGGTACAAGCCAGTGCCAGCCAGAACAGCGACGAACCGAACAGGCTGAGTGCCGGCCAGCCACCACGCGGCGCCGCTACCATCTGCCAGATACCGCCGGGCACATCGACATCGACCGAGGCATGCGGCTCTTCGAACAGGCGAGGTTCACCCCAGATCATGCCACCCTGGGCACCCTTGCCGTCGCTGCCACGTATTGCGAGCTCGAAATCGGTGTCCGGACGCAATCCGGTTTCCAGCAACAACCTGTCGATATCCGCGACGATAGACACATTTCCCCAATAGAACAGCACATTGCGCTTACCATTGACGAACACCGGGCGCCGGTAGATCAGCCCGCGTCCGCCCTGGATGAGCGCCACGGGGCCGGCCAGCACCGCACGTTGCAGGTCGCGTGCCGATTGCAGCTTGGGAAACTGTCGCGGCATGCGCCGGTAATCGAGGCCGATCAGCCCCTCGTTGCCCGGCAGTGGATAGATGTCACGCACCACATCATCCGGAGCCAGGGCGATGGTGCGCATGTACGACACCGAATTGAGCGCGTCCTCGGCCATGCCACGAAAATGCTCGGTGCTGATCGCGCCATCGGCGGCTATCAGCTGGGCTATGCCTTCCGTTTCACCGAACGCAGCGCGCAACTGCGCCTCCAGCGCCCCACGCACAACCGCCAGGCGGGCGTTGACCTGAGCCACCTGTTCGCTGTGCTGGCGTTGCGTGTCCAGGTGACCAAGGGCCATCGACAGCCCGATACCCGCCAAGGCAAAGCCGACCGGCAACAGGCGCTGGAACAAGCGACGCAGGCAGCCGGAGTAGGCCGCCTGATCGTCGGTAGGAGGGGAATGGAAGATGCTCATAGGCCTGCAGATACACGCGATTGCTCCTGTATCGGCGCAAGGCCGGCAATATTGAGCCAGACTGGTGTTTTTCTGCGGGCAAGCGCATGCTCGAAGCTGAAACGCTTCATCTGCCCAACCCTATGAGGTGCAATCGCCATGGACCCAACGCTCGATTCGCTGTTCCCCACTGCCGACGCCATTCCCGAGCCGTGGCGCCTGGATGCGCCCATGGAACAACGCGACTACCTGGTCGACGGTACCCTGCGGCGTTGGGACGGCCCGCTGGCCACGGTGCGCAGCCCGGTGTGGCTCAAGCAGGCCGACGGTGAACAACAGGTGATTCTGGGCAGTGCTCCGCTGCTGGACGCCGACACCGCGCTGACCGCCCTCGATGCTGCGGTGCAGGCCTACGACAAGGGCCGCGGTGCCTGGCCGACGATGCGCGTGGCCGAGCGTATCCAGCATGTCGAGGCATTTCTGGCGCGCATGCGTGAGCAGCGCCAGGCGGTGGTCAAGCTGCTGATGTGGGAGATCGGCAAGAACCTCAAGGACTCGGAAAAGGAGTTCGACCGCACCTGCGACTATATCGTCGACACCATCAATGCACTCAAGGACCTCGACCGCCGCTCCAGCCGCTTCGAGCTCGAGCAGGGCACCCTCGGCCAGATTCGCCGCGCACCACTGGGCGTGGCGCTGTGCATGGGGCCGTACAACTATCCGCTGAACGAAACCTTCACCACCCTGATTCCAGCGCTGATCATGGGCAACACCGTGGTATTCAAGCCCGCCAAGTTCGGCGTGCTGCTGATCCGCCCGCTGCTCGAGGCATTTCGCGACAGTTTCCCGCCTGGCGTGATCAACGTCATCTATGGCCGTGGCCGGGAGACCGTCAGCGCGCTGATGGCCAGCGGCAAGGTCGACGTGTTCGCCTTCATCGGCACCCACAAGGCCGCCAGCGACCTGAAAAAGCTCCACCCGCGCCCGCACCGGCTGCGTGCCGCACTGGGCCTCGACGCCAAGAATCCTGGCATCGTGCTGCCTCAGGTCGACCTCGACAACGCGGTCGATGAAGCGGTCACCGGCGCCCTTTCGTTCAATGGCCAGCGCTGCACGGCGTTGAAGATCCTGTTCGTGCACGAGGACGTGGTCGAAGCGTTCCTCGACAAGTTCCAGCGCAAACTGGCCGCGCTCAAGCCCGGCATGCCCTGGGAGCCTGGCGTTGCGCTGACGCCGTTACCCGAGGCAGGCAAGATCGACTACCTCGACGCTCTGGTCGCCGACGCCACGGCCAAGGGCGCCCGGGTGCTCAACCCTGGCGGCGGGCAAAGCCGCGGCTCGTTCTTCTACCCCGCCCTGCTCTACCCCGTGGGCCGCGACATGCGCGTCTACCACGAAGAGCAGTTCGGCCCGCTGGTACCGGTGGTGCCGTATCGCGACCTGGAGACGGTGATCGAGTACGTGCTCGACTCCGACTACGGCCAGCAGTTGAGCCTGTTCGGCAACGATCCGGCCACCATCGGCGCGCTAGTCGACACCTTCGCCAATCAGGTCGGTCGTATCAATATCAACGCCCAGTGCCAACGTGGGCCGGACACCTACCCGTTCAACGGGCGCAAGAACAGCGCCGAAGGCACCCTGTCGGTACATGACGCCTTGCGTGTGTTCTCCATCCGCACGCTGGTCGCCACCCGCTTCCAGGAGGCCAACAAGGCGCTGATCAGCGAGATCATCCGCAACCGCCAGTCGAGCTTCCTGACCACTGACTACATCTTCTAGGATGGGCGCTTTATAGGAATTCGATCTAGCCGAGCTGTCGACTTTCCGCCTGCGCAAACGACTCTAAGTAACCGACGCCTGCTTGCCTCCATCAAGTGGGCGTCCCGTTGCAGCCACCGTAGAGGAGAGTCGAACATGCCAGTCAAAGCCATCCCTGAAGGCCAGCACAGCATCACCCCGTACCTGGCCATCCACGATGCGGCCAAGGCCATCGAGTTCTACAAGAAAGCTTTTGGCGCCACCGAGATGTTCCGCCTCGAAGGGCCGGACGGACGGGTCGGCCATGCCGAACTGCGCATCGGCGATTCGTCGCTGATGCTCGCCGACCCCTGTGACAACATGGAAGGAGGCTTGACCGCCAGCCAGAACCTCGCCGGTGCCGCCGTGGGCCTGCACCTGTACGTCGAAGACAGCGACAAGGTGTACGCCCAGGCGCTCGCCGCCGGCGCCAGCCAGTTGCACCCGGTGACCGATCAATTCTACGGCGACCGCAGCGGCACCTTGAGGGACCCGTTCGGCAACCTGTGGTTCGTCTCCACCCACAAGGAGGACCTCAGCCCCGAGGAGATCCGCGCCCGCGCCGCCAAGCTGTTCGGCGGCCAATGAAGCGTGGCGCTCCAGGCGATGCTGCGAGTTGAAAGCTGCGCGACTTTGCTTGAAGCTTGAGGCTCGTAGCTTGGAGCTGCCTTTACATGCGAATCATCGACAAGACCGCCGCGCAGGTGCGCAGCCTGACTCCGGCCGAGGAAGCGCTGCTGGCCGACTTCGCCGACGGCAGCCTCAACGGCCCGCGCCTGCTGCAGGCCAACCAGTTACTGATGAAGGTGCGCAGCGCCAACCAGTGGCTGGCCTGTGACTGCCGCAAGGATGCCCTGCCCGTGCTCAACGTGACACTCAATGGCAGCACCGGCACCTTGTTTCTGAAGAACAATCCCGGTACCGCCGAACACGCCCCAGGCTGCCCGTTCACCAAGGACGAGCGTGAAGCGCAGGCACGCGAGGCGCAACCAGCGCCGCCTGCGGCCTGGTTACCGCCGGATACGCCGCTGCGCCTGATCGGCGATTTCCGCAAGGCCAGCGAGGGCGCTGAAAGCGCCGGCGAGCCTGGCGAACGACGCGAACAGCAGCGCTTGTTGTCGCTGCTGCTGACCTGGATCGAGATCAGTGGTCTCAACCTGTATGCCACGCACCTGAAGATGGACCTCACCGAGCAGTTCGCCGAACTGCGCGGGGTCGCCAGCCGCTACCCGCTGCTCGAGCGGGTGCCGGCGGGCAACTACCTGGAAACGCGCCTGGACATGAAGCACATGATGATGCTCAAGGCACGCCTGCGCGAAGCCACGGTATTCGGCAATCATCGCCGGCATGGGCTGATGCTCGACTGCGTCGACCAGATCAAGGGCCGCAAGCTGTTCAACAACCGCAGCGCGGACGGTTTCGATTTCCAGGGCCACCATCTGTACTGGGGCGGCAGCCGCGCCTCGGGGCCATTGCTGGCACTGGCGTTGTATTCGCCGACCAGCGCTGGCAGCCACTTCTACGAACTGATCCACGTCGCCAGCGTGCCGGTGCTGTCGCGCGCGCACCTGTTCCCGGTATACCGCGACGAGGAGCGCGAGCCGCTCAAGGCACTGGTGTCGCTGATCGACTGGATGGCTGGCAAAGGGGTGAAGGTACAGATGCGCCGACCGGTGATCGGTGGCCAGGTGATGGATGAACTGGTACTGACCTCGGATCAGGACCGGGTGCTTTCGGTGTCGCTGCTGGAACAACCGATCGGGCCGGAGCCTGATGCCGAGAATTTCAAGCGCTATGCCGACTTCAAGAGCCTGGAAACCTTCCGCAAGTACGTGGCAGGTTTCTTCATGCGCGAGCGCTGAAGGCCACCACGTACCGCGCCGTCAGAAGGCGGCCTTGAAGATCGCCTCGATTTCCGCCTGGTTCGCTGGGCGGGGGTTGGTCAGGCCGCAGGCATCCTTCAAGGCGTTTTCGGCCAGAATCGGCACATCCTCGACCTTGGCGCCAAGTTCGGCCAGCCCCGCCGGAATCCCTACCGCCGCTGCCAGGTGCTCGATCGCAGAGATCGCGGCACCGGCGCCCTGCTCGGCATCCAGCCCGCACACCTTTACGCCCATGGCCTTGGCGACATCGCGCAAACGCGCAGCGCTGACCTTGGCATTGAAGCGCTGCACATGGGGCAACAGCACCGCGTTGCACACACCGTGGGGCAAATCGTAGTAGCCACCCAGTTGGTGGGCCATGGCATGCACGTAGCCGAGCGAGGCATTGTTGAACGCCATGCCGGCGAGGAACTGGGCATAGGCCATGTTTTCCCGCGCCTGCAGGTCGCTGCCGTCTTGTACTGCCTGGCGCAGGTTATCGCTGATCAGGGTGATGGCCTTGAGTGCGCAGGCATCGGTGATCGGGTTGGCGGCGGTCGAGACGTAGGCCTCGATGGCGTGGGTGAGCGCGTCCATACCGGTGGCCGCGGTCAGGCCCTTGGGCATGGCGACCATCAGCGCCGGGTCGTTGACCGAGAGTATCGGCGTGACGTTGCGGTCGACGATGGCCATTTTCACGTGCCGCGCTTCGTCGGTGATGATGCAGAAACGGGTCATCTCGCTGGCAGTGCCGGCCGTGGTATTGATCGCGATCAACGGCAACTGTGGCTTGGCGGAGCGGTCGACGCCTTCATAGTCGCGGATATGCCCACCGTTGGTGGCGCACAGGGCGATGCCCTTGGCGCAGTCGTGTGGCGAGCCGCCGCCAAGCGACACCACGCAATCGCAGCCTTCGCGCTGGAGAATTGCCAGGCCGGCTTCGACGTTGGCGATGCTGGGGTTGGGCTTGGCGCCATCGAACAGCACCGACTGGATGTCACGCTCGGCCAGCAGCCCGGCGATGCGCTCGGCAACACCGGCCTTGGCCAGGCCTTCGTCGGTGACGATCAAGGCCTTGCGCAAGCCATAGCCGGCGATCGCTGCCATGGCTTCGTCCAGGCAATCGATGCCCATGATGTTGACGGGCGGAATGAAGAACGTGCTGCTCATGGCCGGGATCCTCCTGGCGATTCGGTATGCCATGAGCATCTGCCTGATCGGTAAACAACATGTTGATTTAGGGCAATTGTCTGTCAGAACTTTCCTACGATGTCTACTTCGCCGGCACAGACGCCCATGAATCCGAACTCAGCCCAAAAACAGCCTGTACGCCGGATTCTCCGTCTCATCCCAGTAGTCATACCCCATTTCATCCAGCGCCTGCGGCAACCCCGCCAGTTCATCCTCCGGCACCTCCAGCGCAGCGAACACCCGCGCCACCGCCGCACCATGGTTGCGATAATGGAACAGGCTGATGTTCCAGCGCTTGCCCAATCGCTCCAGGAAGCCCAGCAACGCACCTGGCCGCTCAGGGAACTCGAAACGCAGCACCCGCTCGTTGGCACCAGCCGCCGCATGCCCGCCCACGGTATGGCGCACATGCAGCTTGGCCAGTTCGTTGTCGGTCAGGTCGAGCACACTGTAGCCCTGCCCTTGCAGGGTCACGAGCAACTGTTCACGGGGGTCCTGCACAGGGTGGGTCTGCACGCCGACGAACAGGCGCGCCTCCTTGCCCGGGTAGTAGCGGTAGTTGAATTCAGTGATCTGACGCTTGCCCAGGGCCTGGCAGAAGCTGCGAAAGCTACCCGGCTGCTCTGGTATGGTCACGGCGATGATCGCCTCGCGCTGCTCGCCCAGTTCGGCACGCTCGGCCACATGGCGCAAGCGGTCGAAGTTGATGTTGGCGCCCGAATCGATGGCCACCAGGGTCTGCCCCTGCACCTCTTCGCGGGCCACGTACTTCTTGATCCCGGCAACCGCCAACGCCCCCGAAGGCTCGGTGATCGAACGGGTATCGTCGTAGATGTGCTTGATCGCCGCACACAGTTCGTCGCTGCTGACCGTGATCACCTCGTCGACGAAATGCCGGCACAGCTCGAAGCAGTGGGCGCCAATCTGCGCGACCGCCACGCCGTCGGCGAACGTGCCGACCTGGGGCAGGATCACGCGCTCACCGGCGGCCATCGCCGCTTGCAGGCAATTGGAGTCGTCCGGCTCGACGCCGATCACCTTGACCTCCGGGCGCAGGTACTTGACGTAGGCGGCAATCCCGGCGATCAGCCCGCCACCGCCGACCGGCACGAAGATCGCGTCCAGCCGCCCCGGATGCTGGCGCAGCACTTCCATGGCCACGGTGCCCTGCCCGGCGATCACATCGGGATCGTCATACGGCGGCACGAAGGTCGCGCCCTCGCTATCGGCAAGCTTCAGCGCATGGGCCAGGGCATGGGGGAAGCTCTCGCCCTGCAGCACCACGTGGCCGCCACGCGAGCGTACACCCTCGATCTTCAACGACGGCGTGGTGGTGGGCATGACGATGGTGGCCTTGATACCCAGGTGCGACGCAGCCATGGCCACGCCCTGCGCGTGGTTGCCAGCGGACGCTGTGACAACGCCGCGCTCGCGCTGGGCCTGGCTCAGGCGCGACAAGCGGGTGTAGGCACCACGGATCTTGAAGGAAAAGGTCGGTTGCAGGTCTTCGCGCTTGAGCAGCACCTGGTTGCCGAGGCTCGCCGACAGCGCCGGGGCTACCTGCAATGGCGTCTCGATGGCCAGGTCGTACACGGGCGCTGCGAGAATGCGCCGCACCTGCTCCGACAGCAGCTGCTGGGGGGTGGAGGCGGTACGTGGGCTGACGCTGAGGTTGGTCATCGATGACTCCTGGCTGTTTTCGTGTTTGCCCAGGAGTCAGAGAGAAGAAACCCGCCTCCAGGGCGGGTTCGGTGCACGTACGCGCTAGCCCGCCAAGCTGATAATGGCGGTAATAATAATGGCGTGAACGTGCGGGAATGGATTCATGGGACGGGAAGTTATCTCGCCAGCCACTGCCAAGTCAACACCTGGCTTGCTGGGCCGAAAGCGGCACGTCGAAGACCTTGTCGAAGCCCCACTGGAAGACGAACGCATAGACGAAGAAGAACGCGAACAACGCCAGGTTGGTGAGCAACGCCGCCCACAGGCTGATGTCCAGCCAGAACGCCACCAGCGGCAGCAACAGCACCACCAACCCGCCTTCGAAGCCCAGGGCATGCAACAGCCGGCGCAGGAAGGTCCGTTCACGCACGCTCTGGCGGGCCTCCCAGCGCTCGAACGCCCAGTTGAAGCCCATGTTCCAACTCATGGCCACCCCCGACATCAATACCGAGAGCACCGTGGAATGAGCCATACCGGCGTCAAACATCAGTGACAGCGCTGGCGCCACGCAAGCCACTGCAATGGCTTCGTAGAGGATGGCCTGGACGATCTTGCGGGCCTTGCCTTGCATGAGGGGCTCCTGAACATTGAGAGCGCAAACGGTACGCCTCTCGGCAAGCTCGATCAACCACTGACACCCAGCGCCGGAAAGCTGACGCCAGCAACCTGAACGGATTGGACAACCTGCCGGTCCACTGCTTGTATCTAATTCCGACACTACCCACATAGATCTCGGACAGGGACCAGGACGAGGAGTACAGCATGCCCCATACCGTGATGATGGTTTTCGGCACCCGGCCCGAAGCGATCAAAATGGCGCCGTTGGCGCGTGTGCTACGCCAGTGGCCAGGCATCAACCTGCATATATGCTCCACCGGCCAGCACCGCGAAATGCTCGAGCAAGTGCTCACCGCCTTTGGCCTGAGCGTGGACCAGGACCTCAGGGTCATGACCCAGAACCAGACCCTGAACGGCCTGGCGCGTGACCTGCTGGACAAGATCGACAGTGCCTATGAACAGGTCAAGCCCGATATCGTGCTGGTCCACGGTGACACCACCACCAGCTTCATGGCCGCCCTCGCCGCCTTCCACAGGCGCATTCCGATAGGCCACGTCGAAGCCGGCCTGCGTACCGGCAACCTGCAGCAACCCTGGCCGGAAGAAGCCAACCGGCGCCTGACCGGCGTACTCGCCGACCTGCACTTCACCCCAACCCGCGACTCCGACGCCAACCTCATTCGCGAAGGCGTACCCCCCGACCACATCGAAGTTACCGGCAACACCGTGATCGACGCATTGCTGTGGATGCGCGACCACCTCGCCGAGCACCAGTGGCGTCCTGCTGCCGACTCGCCGCTGCATGCCTTGCGTGACGACCAACGCATGGTGCTGATCACCGGCCACCGCCGGGAAAACTTCGGGCCTGGTTTCGAGCGTATCTGTCAGGCCCTGGCGCGCTTGGCCGAACGCTATCCCGAGGTGCAGTTCGTCTACCCGGTCCATCTCAACCCACAGGTGCAGAGTGCGGTATACGGGGTACTGTCGAACCGCGACAACATCCACCTGATCGCGCCGCAGGACTACCAGCATTTCGTCTGGCTGATGGCCCGTGCCCACGTCATCCTGACCGACTCCGGCGGCGTCCAGGAGGAGGCCCCGGCCCTGGGCAAGCCGGTGCTGGTGCTGCGCAAGGTCACTGAACGGCCTGCCGTGCTCAAGGGCGGCACGGTAAAGCTGGTAGGCACCGTCACCGAGCAGATCGTCGACGAAACCAGTCGCCTGCTCGACGACCCGGTCGCCTACGAACGCATGGCACGGGTGTATACGCCATTCGGCGACGGCACCGCCAGTGAGAAGATCGCCGAGCGTCTGAGCCGTTGGTTCGAGGAATCCGCTGCCCAGCGAGACGACGCATGAGCCTGGTCTTCATCGATTTTCTCACCTATGTCCTGTTCGGCCTGAAAATCCTGGCGATCATCCTCGCCACGTTGATGTTCCTGCTTGGCCTGGACGACCTGTTCATCGACCTCTGCTATTGGGGCCGCAAGTTGATCAGGCGTTTTCGCATTTACGACAAGTACGAGCGGGCCGATGAGAAACGTCTCTACGAAATCGCCGAGAAGCCCCTGGCAATCATGGTCCCGGCCTGGAACGAGGTTGGCGTGGTTGGCGAAATGGCGCGCCTCGCCGCCTCGACCATCGACTACGAGAACTACCAGATCTTCGTCGGCACCTACCCCAACGACCCACAGACCCAGGCCGACGTCGATGCCGTGTGCCTGCACTATCCCAACGTGCACAAGGTGGTCTGCGCGCGCCCGGGTCCCACCAGCAAGGCCGACTGCCTGAACAACATCATCGACGCCATCCTGCGCTTCCAGGAAGATGCCCGCATCCAGTTCGCCGGTTTCATCCTGCATGATGCCGAAGACGTCATCTCACCCATGGAACTGCGCCTGTTCAACTACCTGTTGCCGGCCAAGGACATGATCCAGATCCCGGTGTACCCCTACGCACCGGAATGGAAAGGCTTCACCGCCGGGCACTACGTCGACGAATTCGCCGAAAACCACGGCAAGGACGTGATCGTGCGCGAAGCGTTGACTGGGCAGGTGCCCAGCGCCGGGGTCGGTACCTGCTTCAGCCGCCGAGCCATCGCCGCCCTGCTCGAGGATGGCGACGGCATCGCCTTCGATGTGCAGAGCCTTACCGAAGACTACGACATTGGCTTTCGCCTCAAGCAGAAGGGCATGAAGTGCATCTTCGCCCGCTACTCCATCACCGACCCGGCACTGGCGCTCAAGCAGGAATGGCGTTTCGGCATGAGCCGCTCGTTCTCCCAGGTGATCTGCGTGCGCGAGCACTTCCCCCGCGACTGGCAACACGCCATCCGGCAGAAGTCGCGGTGGATCGTCGGTATCGTGTTCCAGGGCACCAGCAACCTCGGCTGGAGCCGCAAAGGCGCGCTCAACTATTTCCTCTGGCGTGACCGCCGCGGGCTGTTCGCCTACCTGCTGAGCTTTCTGGTCAACCTGTTGCTGGTGGTACTGCTGGCGATGTGGCTGGTCACGGTGATCGCGCCGGACGCCTGGCATTTCATGTCGATCCTCGGCGACAGCTGGGTGCTTTCCACCCTGCTCTGGCTCAACGGCCTGATGTTGTTCAATCGGCTGTTCCAACGCGGCTGGTTCGTGACCCGCTACTACGGCATCGGCGAGGGCCTGCTGTCGGCACCGCGGATGATGTGGAGCAACTTCGTCAACTTCTTCGCCAACCTGCGCGCCCTGCGCCAGGTCATGGAGATGGGCGACTCGCGGCGCGTGGCCTGGGACAAGACCACCCACGAGTTCCCCGCCTTGACGCAACCGGCGCGCCAGCCGCTGGGCCAGCGCCTGGTGGCCCAGGGCCTGCTCGACGAAGAACAGCTGCAAACCGCCATTACCAGCCCGGTGCGTCGGCGCCTGGGGCGTGAACTGCTGCTGCGCGGCTGGCTGAACAGCGAACAGCTGGTCAAGGCCCTGGCCGAGCAGTTCGACCTGCCCTGGGCACCGCTGAACCCATTCAAGCTCGACCCGCAACTGATCGCCAAGCTGCCCCGCCGCCTGGCCTCGCACTATGGCGTGCTGCCGGTGGACGAAGACGGCGAGACCTTGATCCTGGCCAGCGAGAGCCCGGTCAGCCAGGTTTCGCTAGGCGTGATCAGCCGCCAGCTCAAGCGCCCGGTCAAGGCTCGCCTGGCGCCACAGGGCCGGGTCACCTTGGGTCTGCTGCAACATTACCCGAGCCCCTGGCAGAAGCCCGAAACCCGCGAAATGCTCGATGTGCTCCAGCGCAACCAGGATGACGCCGACCTGATCGAGCGGGTCTGCGCCCACCTGGTGATGCTCGGCACCCTGCTACAAGTGCGCGGCATGGTGCCGGTGGCGCTGTTCAACCAGGCGTTGATCGACTTCGACCCCGAGTCGCAAACGTTGGGTGAACACCTGGTCGCGCGCGGCATCATCACCGAAGAAGTGCTGCAACAGGCACTCGAAGAACAGGCCAGCGAGCAGCAGGCCGCCTACGACCTGACCCGGGAGGTGGCATGACGCCGCGTATTACCCTGACGTTCACCGGCCTGCTGTTGTGCTCCACCGCGCTACCGACCCTGGCAGCGCCGATGACCGACTTCCAGCGCTTCACCAGCTACCCGTTCATGGAAAGAGGCTTTCGCGAAGCCAAGAAACAGAATTGGGCGGAGGTCGAACGCCTGACCCGCCACGTGCTCGGGCGGGTGCCCAACAACGACGAAGCCCGTGCCTTGTTGGTCGAGGCCCTGGCCCACCAGCGGCGTTACCAGGAAGCCGAAACCGAAGCCCAGCAACTGGAAGCCAGCCCCGAACACGCCGACGCCCTGCTGGAGCTGCGCCTGGCCTGGATCGAACAGGACCCTCCGGCAGCCAGCCAGGTCGACAAATGGCTGGCGGCCAGCGGCGGCAACCAGCGGGTACGCCTGTGGCAGGCCTACAGCCTGAGCCTGGCCAAATCCGATGGCGCAGCCAAGGCCCTGGACTGGCTAAACCAGCTATCCCCCCAGGGCGATGGCCGGGTATTGCGTCTGGCGCGGGCGAACTTCGCCGAACAGTTGCGCAACTGGAACGAAACCGTCGAACAGCTCGAGCCGCTGGCAGCCAAGGGCCAGTTGCCACCCGAGGACTGGCAGCGCCTGGCCAATGCCTACGTGCAGCAAGTCAACGAGGATGGATTGAACCGACTGCTGCCAAGTGCACCCTCGCCCGAGGCGGCCAACCAGGCCCGCCTGGCCATGGCCAACCGCGCGATCGCAGTCGACCACGACCAGCAGGCCAAGCGCTGGCTGCAAAGCCTGCCCCAACAACAGCTGGAGCAACCGCAGCAGCAACAGCAACTCTGGGAGCTGGCACGTCAGAGCGGCGACGCGCCACTGGTGCGGCAACTGAGCAACGCCCTGCAGCGGCCATGCCTGGAGACCGTCGACTGGCTGTCGCAGCGCGACCCTGAACTGGCACGCGCCCAATTCAAGGATTGCACGCCGAGCGCCGATACCAGAGCCTACGCCGTGCTCAAGCAGCGCCTGTACGGCGATCCGCCGCAGCCCCCACAACCGCGCACCGCTGGCCAATGGGTAGCCCGCTACCGCCAGACCGGCGACTTGGCGGCGCTGGAGCAGGCCACCTACCTGTTGCTGCAAAATGGCCAGCAAGCCCAAGCCCAGCAGCTGCTGGAGCAGGCCTACGACCGCCGCCAGGGCCGGCTGAGCCCTTCCCTGCTACAGCGCCTGGGTAATCTCTACGCCCGCACCGACAGCCCGCTGTCCACGCCACGCATGCTCAGCCTCATTCCTCGTGTCGATAGCGCCACCCGCGGGCAACTGCTGGGTCGTCTGGCCGAGGCCGGGCAATGCGACGCCGTGCGCCAGGCGATACCGGCCAGCCCCAGCGAAGCCGGCCAATACCGCGCCCTGGGCCGCTGCGCCATGCCCGACCAGCCCGGCGAGGCCGTGGTCTATTACCAGGCCGCCGAACGTCTGGATTCAGGTCAGAGCCGCCTGCCCTTGGCTTATGCCCTGGAAGCGGCTGGTGACTCCGAAACCGCGCTGCCGATCTGGCGCAGCCTGCCCGCCGACGCCTGGAACGACAACGCCCGCCTGACCGCCGCCAGCGGCGCGCTCAACGCCGGCGACGCCGCGGCCGCGCGTCGCTACTGGGACGCCGCCGCCCACAGCACCGCCGATGACTGGGCTCTGGGCGCCGCCATCGCCCAACGCCAGGGCGACCTGCAAGCCGCCCTGGACATGCAGCGCCAGGCCCTGGCCCACAACCCGCGCGCCGACCACTACTACGCAGCCGCCAACACCGCGCAACTGGCCGGTGACACCGCCCAGAGCACCGCCTGGATGGCCGAAGCGGTGCGCCTGGCGCCCGACCAGCCGCGCTACCGCGCCGATTACGGCATGCGCCTGGCGAGCTCGCAGGATTCGGCCCAGCGACGCCAGTCGATCCCCTACCTGGAACGCGCCACCCACGACTTCCCCGAGGACTACCGGCTCGGCGAAACCCTGGCGCTGCGCTACGACGACGTCGAGGACAGCGCCGCAGCGCGCCGCGAGCTGCGCCGGGTGATCGATGTGGAACAGAACGTGGTCGATGGCGACGACGAATACGGCAGCCTGGAAGCACGCAAGTATCGCCAGCGGCGGGCCCACGAAGCGTTGTCGCGACGCGATACCATCACCCTGGCCAGCACCTGGTCGCCGGCCGGCACCTCGACCAACGACCGCTTCCTCGACAATGGCGTGCGCAGCGGCAGCGACCGCCGCGCCCAATCGCAGAACGTGCAACTGGCGATGTGGGACCACGCCTTGGGCGAGGAGCCCAGCCGCAACGGCCGTACCCTGTCGGTGTATGGCAGGGTCCTGTTCGGTGGCCAAAGCCGCACCGACTACGCGCAAAGCATGGGCACCGGCATCGGCCTGCGCTACAAGCCGTTCGGCCAGGCCAACCTCAACCTCTATGCCGAGCTCTATCACCAGCGCCAGATCGACAGCGAACACTACGACGGCCTGAGCCTGGGTGAGCTGCTCAGCCCGAGCAAGGTCGGCGACAACTGGGGCGACCTGCGCAGCCACGCCGAATCGAGCAACGATCTGCTGCTGCGCGCAACCGCCTCGTTCCTCGACCAAGGCGACTGGCGCAACGACTGGCGCATCGACGAAGACGACTGGAACGAGCGCTTCCTCTACCTGGACGCCGCCTGGTGGACCCGCGCCGGTGACCACGCCTGGCTGTCACGCTACCAGCAGGGCCATGCCTGGAAGCTGCCGGGCAATTCGCCACAAACCATCATGCCTTACGGTTTTCTCGAGTTCTCCGCCCAGGACCCGAGCAACGACTGGCGCCAGGACGCACGCGCCGGGGTCGGTGTGCGCTGGCAATGGTGGTTCGATGACGACCGCTACAACGCCTACCGCGGCTCGCTGAAAGTGCGCGCCGAGTACCAGCAGTCGCTGGGTGGCAATCTCTATGAGCGCGCCAATGGCGTGCTGGTAGGTGCGGAGCTGACCTTCTGATGCGTACCCTCATGGCAATTCTCATCCTCGCTTTCGGCCTCCCGGCCATGGCCGACCAGCGTCTGTTCTACCAGCCGCTGAACAACCACGCCTCGGTCACTCCGGCGCAATGGCAGCAGCTGTGGCGCGACACCGTGGCACAAGGTGGCAGGACCCTGATCGTGCAATGGAGTGCCTATGGCGACAGCGACTTCGGCGGCGCCAAGGGCTGGCTCGCCAGCAGTTTGCGCGAGGCCCACGCCCAAGGCCTGGAACTGGTACTGGGGCTGTACATGGACCCGGGCTATTACCAACGTATCGAGGAACTCGACGACGACGGCCTGAGCAACTACTGGAAGGCCCAACTGGGGCGCTCGCTAGAGCAGTACAAACAGGTACGCGACGGCTGGGACCTGCCGGTGGCCGGTTGGTACCTGCCCATGGAACTCGATGACTGGCATTTTCGCCAACCCTCGCGTCGCGAAGCCTTGCAGCGTCAATTGCAGGCGTTCAACCGGCAGTTGGACAAGCCGGTGCATATCAGTGCCTTCAGTGCAGGCAAACTGGCGCCACGGGTCAACGCCCAGTGGTTGGAGCAGTTGGCCGCAGTGGGTTTGAAGGTCTGGTGGCAGGACGGCGCCGGCACCGGACGCCTGCCGCCGCTGGTACGCCAGAGCTACGAACAGGCCTTGCCGTGCCAGGTGGGTGTGGTACGCGAGGCGTTTCGCCAGGTCAGTGCACCCGGCCAACCGTTCCGAGCCGAACCTGCGCAACCGTTGCTCGGCAGCGGTTGCCATGCCGAGGCGGTGTTCGCGTTGAGCTATCGTTCATGGGCCCAGGGTATTCTGCGGCGCGATTGACCAGCCGGAGCCTCCATGTTCAAGACCATCGAAGCCCATGTGCGCAAGCAGGTTGCCCCTGCGGCGCTGCGTTCGGAATTTCGCCAGCATGAGTTCGAGGCGTTGCGCCCGTTCTGCATACTGATTTTTTGGGTAAGCATCGGCATCTGGCTGGTGTTCGACCTGATCGTCAGTTTCATCGGCGGCCAGGGTTTCACCTGGCGCTCATGGGCTTTTCTGGGGCTGCTTGGCAGCCTTACCGTGGTCCTTCGCTTCACCCGCCGCAGCCATCACTTCGACGTGCTCAATCTCGTGTTCGTGGCGGTCATCACGCTGGGCATCCGCCTGGTCATCGAAGGCATTCCCATCCAGTTACGCCCGGTGTGGCTGGTATTGGGGGTGTCGACCGTGCTCTATGCGGTGTCGGTGCTGCCGGTGCGGCGCTGGTCGTTCTTCTGCACCCTGGCGATCAGTTGGTCGTTGCTCAACCCGTTCTACCACACCCGCATCGACATCGATGACCTCGAAGGCGTGATGCTGCTGGCCTATGCGGTATTTCTCAGCGGCCTGGTGATCTACAGCTACCTGCAGATGCGCCAAGCCAAACTGCACAATTTCTACCTGTCCAAGGTCCTGCTCGACCAAGCCTACATCGATGCGCTCACCGAAATTCCAAACCGCCGCGCCTTCATGGCCAATGCCGAGCGATACATCAGCGTTCCTGCCGCGGGGCAGTACTTGGCGATGATCGATATCGACAACTTCAAGCGGGTCAACGACCGTTTCGGCCATGATATCGGCGATGAAGTGCTCAAGCGGGTGGCCATGCACATCAAGGCGGTCATGGCCGGCCACGATTACGCACGACTGGGTGGCGAAGAGTTCGCGATCTTCTTCCAGGGCGTGTCCGAACTTGGCGCCGAGCACGAGGTGGACGCCTTGTGTCAACGGGTACGCGACGATCTCGGCGAGCCGCCGGTGACGATCAGTATCGGCCTGACGCGGGTAGATGCCGGCGACAACCTGAGCGCGGCCCTGATCCGCGCGGACCAGGCGCTGTATACCGCCAAGCACAACGGTAAGGACCGCTACGTGCTGTGGGTGGCGCCTTAGACGACAGGTGCCCCGGCAGCCGGCAGGCGAATGACGAACTGCGCCCCACCCAGCGCCGATTGCATCACCGTCAGCGTGCCGCCCTGGCCCTCGATGGCGCGCCGGCTGATCGCCAGGCCCAGGCCGAAGCCGCCGGTTCCGCGGTCGCGACTGCGGTCCAGGCGGTAGAACGGCTGGAAGATGCGCTCACGCTCCTCGACCGGAATGCCGATACCATCGTCCTCAACAGACAGCAGGCAAGCGCCGTGCGGGTCCAGCCGCAGGCGCAGCAGCAGGCTCTGATCGCAATAGCGCATGGCATTGCGCACCAGGTTTTGCACCGCCCGGGCCGTCAGCCTCGGGTCGAGTACAAAGCGCGGCAGTTCGCCTTCGGCGCGCACCTCCCAGCGGATGCCGCGACTGTCGAGTTCCTCGGCAAAGCCACCCAGCACGCTGTCCACCAGTTCCAGCAGTGATACCTCGACACGTTCACGTGCCTGGTCGGCGTTGTACAGGCGGCTGTACGACAGCAACTCCAGTACCAGTTCGTCGAGTTCCCGGACATGGCCCACCAGCTCCAGCAGGCGCTTGCGGCTGGCCGGCGGCACCTCGTCGAACAGCAACACAAGGCCGAAATCCAGGCGCGTCAACGGCGTGCGCAACTCGTGGGAGACTGCGTCGAGCAACTCGCGTTGCTGATTGACGTGGCGCTCCAGGTCGCCGGCCATGGTATCGAACACGCCCGCCAGCTCGCCGATGTTCGAATGCGGGGATATCTGCGTGCGCTCGGCCATCTGCCCTTGGCCCAGTCGTCGTGCGGTTTCCTTGAGGCGTTCCAGGTCGCGCCAGTGTGGCCACAACCACAGCAGCAGGCAGCCGAGCATGGCGGCGCCGATCAGCACGGTCACGCCCCACGACAGCAAGTTGATGTCCAGCGGGTCGGGCGGCGAATGCAAACGCACCAGCCAGCCGTCGCCCAGTGGAGCCAGGACGGTTTCGTAGTAGCCCCATTCCGCGATGCGTACCGCGTGCAAGCCGTGCTCCAGGCGCCCGCGCTCCGCAGCGCCCAGGCCGGCATCATCCATGCGCAGCAGCTTGATTTCGAGCGGCGCGAAGGTTTGCGCCAATTCCTGCTCCACCGCCGGCCACCGCTCCCGCGGGGCCTGCTGAAACTGGCGCACGATCAGCGCCTGCACGCCCTTGGCCTGCGCCAGGTTGTAGGCGGTGTAGCGCTCATGGAACAAGCCGACGATGGCCTGGGGGATGAACAGGATGGCCCCGGCATAGGCAACGATGATCACCAGGTACAGGCGCACCAGAAGTTTCAGCATGGGGCCTCAGCACTCCCACTCGACGCGGCTGAACAGATAGCCCTTGCCCCACACCGTCTTGATCTTGCGCGCTTCGCCGGCGTGGTCGTCGAACTTGCGTCGCAGCTTGGAGATGGCCACGTCCACCGAGCGGTCGGTGCCGTTGAACTCGATGCCGCGCAGCTGCTGCAGGATGCGGTCGCGGCTGAGCACCTCGCCGGCGTTGCGGGCCAGCACCACCAGCAGGTTGTACTCGCCGCTCGACAGCTCCACCTCCTCGCCTCGCCAGCAGACCACGCGCTCGGCCAGCTCGATGCGCAGGCCGCCAATGAGGATCTGCTCGTTGTCCAGGCGTGGCTCGTTGACGCTGCTGCGGCGCAGCAGCGTGCGTACGCGGGCCAGCAGCACCCGAGGTTCGCAGGGCTTGGTGACGTAGTCGTCGGCGCCCATCTCCAGGCCCAGGACCTGGTCGTGGCTGTCGTCACGGGCGGTCAGCATGATGATCGGCAGGCTTTGCGAAGCCTGGCGCAGCAGACGGCACACCTGCAGGCCGTCCATGCCGGGGAGCATCAGGTCGAGGATGACCAGGTCGGGTTTGGCCTGGCGGAACGCGTCCAGCACGTGGTCGCCGCGGGCGATCACCCGGACGTGGAAATCATTGCGTTGCAGGTAGCTGGCGATCAGTTCGCAAAGCGCGCTGTCGTCTTCGACCAGAAGGATGTTTGGCATAAGGGCATGGCTGGCGTTTTAGGGAGTTGTCACTGGCGATGAAGCCAGTACAGTGATTCGCAGGATATAGAACCCTACAACGTCACAGGACCATTCTTCACACTTTTTCACACACATCCTACAGCTGGTAACAGCCTCCCCGGGCAGCGTTGGCTTAGGATACCTCCGGTCATCATCGGAAGATCCGCATGCCTATTATCCGCCCCGCCCGCCTGCGCCAGTTCGCGCTCATGGCGTTCTTCACCCTGCCCCTCGCCGCTTGCGACGATGGCGCCGAGCAGGAAGACCAGCAACCCACGCCCCAGGTAAGGGTCGAGACCTTGCAACTGCAGCCCCTGGCCATCAGCAGCGAGCTCAGCGGCCGCCTGTTGGCGCCGCGTACCGCCGAAGTTCGCGCACGCGTGGCCGGGGTGGTGCTCAAGCGCGTGTACCGCGAAGGCAGCGACGTCAAGCAAGGCGACGTGCTGTTTCTCATCGACCCGGCCCCGTTCAAGGCCGACCACGACAGTGCCCGCGCCACCCTGGCCAAGGCCGAAGCCAACCGCTACCAGGCCCGCCTGCAGGAGCAGCGCTACCGCCAACTGGTCGACGACAGGGCCGTCAGCCGCCAGGAGTACGACAACGCGCGCGCCACCTTCTTGCAGGCCGAGGCCGAGGTTGCCGCGGCCAAGGCGGCGCTGGAGCGCGCACGCCTGAACCTGGGCTACGCCACCGTCACCGCGCCGATCTCCGGGCGCATCGGTCGCGCCCTGGTCACCGAAGGCGCGCTGGTGGGGCAAAACGAGAGCACGGCGCTGGCGACCATCCAGCAGCTCGACCCGATCCACGCCGACGTCACCCAGTCAACCCGCGAGCTCACCGCCTTGCGTCGCGCCCTGCGCGCCGGCGAACTGCAACAGGTGGGCGACGGCCAGGCCCGCGCCACCCTCGTGCAGGACGATGGCAGCACCTATCCGTTGCCCGGCACGTTGCTGTTCTCCGACATCAGTGTCGACCCGAGCACCAACCAGATCACCCTGCGCAGCGAATTCCCCAATCCCGATCTCGACCTGCTACCTGGCAGCTACGTACGCGTGCGTCTGGAACAGGCGGTGCAACCCAAGGGGTTGAGCGTGCCACAACGGGCCATCCTGCGCGACAGCGCCGGGGTGCCCAAGGTACTGGTGGTCGACGACCAGGCGCGCATCAGCGAGCGTCAGGTTGTGCTGGGCAGCGCCCAGGGCGACCGCTGGCGCGTCACCGAGGGCCTGGCCGCTGGCGAGCGCGTGGTGATCGAGGGCCTGCAGCACGTCAAGGCTGGCGACCAGGTCCAGGTCGATGCGGCTGCGGACGCTCAACCCGTTGCCCAGCGCACCGATCAGTGAGGGCCTGAGCCATGCCACAGTTCTTCATCGACCGGCCGATCTTCGCCTGGGTCGTGGCCTTGTTCATCCTGCTGGCCGGGGCACTGGCCATCCCGCAGTTGCCAGTGGCGCAGTACCCCAACGTGGCGCCGCCGCAAGTGGAAATCTACGCCGTTTACCCCGGCGCATCGGCGGCGACCATGGACGAAAGCGTGGTCAGCCTGATCGAGCAGGAGCTCAACGGCGCCGACAACCTGCTGTACTTCGAGTCGCAGAGCAGCCTGGGCAGCGCCACCATCACCGCCACCTTCGAGCCGGGCACCCTCCCCGACCTGGCCCAGGTCGACGTACAGAACCGCCTCAAGGTCGTCGAGTCGCGCCTGCCTCGGCCAGTGACCCAGCAAGGCCTGCAGGTGGAAAAGGTGTCCACTGGCTTCCTGCTGCTCGGCACGCTCACCTCGGAGGATGGCAGCCTCGACGAAACCGCATTGTCGGACATCCTCGCGCGCAACGTGATGAACGAGATCCGCCGCCTCAAAGGCGTGGGCAAGGCCCAGCTGTATGGCTCCGAGCGCGCCATGCGCATCTGGATCGACCCACGCAAGCTGATCGGTTTCAACCTCACGCCCAACGACGTGGCCGAAGCCATCGCCGCGCAGAATGCCCAGGTCGCGCCCGGCAGCATCGGCGACCTGCCGGCCCGCGACACCCAGGAGATCACCGCCAACGTGGTGGTGAAGGGCCAACTCAGCACGCCTGAAGAGTTCGCCGCGATCGTGCTGCGGGCCAACCCGGATGGATCTGCCGTGACCATCGGCGACGTCGCCCGGGTGGAGATCGGCGCCCAGGAGTACCAATACGGCACACGCCTGAACGGCAAGCCGGCCACCGCCTTCAGCGTGCAGCTGGCGCCGGGGGCCAACGCGATGGAAACCGCCACCCTGGTGCGGGCCAAGATGCAGGAGCTTTCGCGCTACTTCCCGGAGGGCGTCCAATACGACATCCCCTACGACACCTCGCCGTTCGTGAAGGTATCGATTCAGCAGGTCATCAGCACCCTGTTCGAGGCCATGCTGCTGGTGTTCGCGGTGATGTTCCTGTTCCTGCAGAACCTGCGCTACACGCTGATTCCGACCCTGGTGGTCCCCGTCGCGCTGATGGGCACCTTCGCCGTGATGCTGGCATTGGGCTTCTCGGTCAATGTGCTGACCCTGTTCGGCATGGTCCTGGCCATCGGCATCCTGGTCGACGACGCCATCGTGGTGGTGGAGAACGTCGAGCGGATCATGGCCGAGGAAGGCCTGCCGCCCAAGCAGGCCACGCGCAAGGCCATGGGCCAGATCAGCGGCGCCATCGTCGGCATCACCCTGGTGCTGGTGGCGGTGTTCCTGCCCATGGCATTCATGAAAGGTTCGGTGGGGGTGATCTACCAGCAGTTCTCGGTGTCGATGGCGGTGTCGATCCTGTTCTCGGCGTTCCTCGCCCTGAGCCTGACCCCGGCCCTATGCGCTACCTTGCTCAAGCCGGTGGCCAAGGGCGAGCACCCACAACACAAGGGGTTCTTCGCCTGGTTCAACCGGCGCTTCGAGGCCATGAGCGACGGCTATCAGCGCTGGGTGATGCAGGCGCTGGCCCGCAGCGGGCGCTACCTGCTGGTATATGGCGTGCTGCTGGCGGTGCTCGGCTTTGGCTTCAGTCATTTACCCACGGCGTTTCTGCCGACAGAAGACCAGGGCTACACCGTCACCGACATCCAGTTGCCGCCGGGGGCCAGCCGCCTGCGCACCGAGCAGGTGGCGGCGCAGATCGAGGCGCACAACGCCGGGGAAGCCGGCGTCGGCAACACCACGGTGATTCTCGGCTTCAGCTTCTCGGGCAGCGGGCAGAATGCGGCGCTCACCTTCACCACGCTCAAGGACTGGTCGGAGCGCGGAGCCGACGACAGCGCCCAGTCGATTGCCGAGCGGGCGACCCTGGCGTTCAGCCAGCTCAAGGATGCCATCGCCTACTCCGTGCTGCCGCCCCCCATCGATGGCCTGGGCGAGTCGACCGGCTTCGAGTTCCGCCTGCAGGACCGCGGCGGCATGGGCCACGCGGCGCTCATGGCGGCGCGCGACACGTTGTTGGCCAACGCCCGCAAGAGCAAGGTGCTGACCAACGTGCGCGAGGCCTCGCTGGCCGAAAGCCCGCAGGTGCAACTGGAGATCGACCGTCGCCAGGCCAACGCCCTGGGCGTGTCGTTTGCCGATATCGGCACGGTGCTGGACGTGGCCGTGGGCTCCAGCTACGTCAACGACTTCCCCAACCAGGGTCGTATGCAACGGGTGGTGGTGCAGGCCGAGGGCGACCAGCGCAGCCAGGTCGAGGACCTGCTGAAGATCCACGTGCGCAACAGCAGCGGCAAGATGGTGCCATTGTCGGCGTTCGTGCAGGCCAGGTGGGTCAGCGGCCCGGTGCAACTGACCCGCTACAACGGTTACCCGGCGGTGTCGATTTCCGGCGAGCCGGCTGCCGGCTACAGCTCCGGCGAAGCCATGGCGGAGATCGAACGGCTGGTGGCGCAACTGCCGGCCGACGCAGGGCTGGAATGGACCGGCTTGTCGCTGCAGGAGCGCCTGTCCGGCAGCCAGGCTCCGATGCTGATGGCGCTGTCGCTGCTGGTGGTGTTCCTGTGCCTGGCGGCGCTCTACGAGAGCTGGTCGATCCCGACCGCAGTGCTGCTGGTGGTACCGCTCGGGGTGCTCGGTGCGGTGCTGGCGGTGACCCTGCGAGGCATGCCCAACGACGTGTTCTTCAAGGTCGGACTGATCACCCTGATTGGCCTCTCGGCGAAGAACGCCATCCTGATCATCGAGTTCGCCAAGCACCTGGTCGACCAGGGCATGGACGCCGCCGAGGCGGCCGTTCAGGCTGCGCGCCTTCGCCTGCGGCCGATCGTGATGACCTCGCTGGCCTTCATTCTCGGCGTGGTGCCGCTGGCCATCGCCACTGGCGCCAGTTCGGCGAGCCAGCAGGCGATCGGCACCGGGGTGATCGGCGGCATGCTCAGCGCGACCCTGGCGGTGGTGTTCGTGCCGGTGTTCTTCGTGGTGGTGATGCGCTTGGCTGGACGGGGCAGATCCCAGGCAGCCGAGGCGATGCCGAACGAAGCCTGACTGGACAAGCCAGGCGTTGAATGAGAGGGTTCCGGGCATCGACTGCCCGGAACCCTTTTTCATGCCTGACACCTTGCCCCCCTGCTCCGTACTGATCCTTGCCGGTGGCCGTGGTCAACGCATGGGCGGGCGTGACAAGGGCCTGCTGGCGTGGCGCGGCGAACCGCTGATCGCCCATATCCGGCGTACCGTACGGCCTCTGTGCGACGACCTGGTGGTTTCCTGCAACCGTAACCAGGCGGACTACGCGGCGTATGCCGATCAGTTGGTCGGTGACGCCGAGGCCGATTTCCCTGGGCCGTTGGCTGGCGTTATCGCCGGCCTCGCTGCGGCGCGGCATGACTGGGTGGTGCTGCTGGCCTGCGATTCGCCCTTGGTGGACCAGCCCCTGATCGACGACCTGCGGCGCTTGGCGGTGGCGAACGATTGCGCGGCCATGCTGCGCCAGGGTGGGTTTTGGCAGCCGATGTTCAGCGTGTTGCCACGGCGGGTGCTGCCGGTGCTGGAGCAGGCCTGGGCGACGGGGGAGCGGAGTTTGCAGAAGGCGTTGTTGCTTGAGACTGTTCTGGGGTTGGACTGTGCCGAGGGGGATCGCCGGTTGAGCAACTTCAATAGTCCCGAATTGCTCCAGAACTAGTTTTTCGACTGCCTGTACCGGCCTCTTCGCGGGACAAGCCCGCTCCTACAGGGTCTGCGCCGTATCCGAACTGTGGGAGCGGGCTTGCCCCGCGAAGAGGCCGGCACAGGCAGTGCATCATCACCCCGCCGACAACTCCTCGACACTGATCTCGCGCATCCGAAACTTCTGCACCTTGCCCGTCACCGTCATCGGAAACTCCTCGACGAAGCGGAAATACCGCGGCACCTTGAAATGCGCGATCCGTGCCCTGGCCCACTCGCGCAGCTCCTCTTCGCTGGCCACATGCCCCGGATGCAGGCGCACCCAGGCGACGATTTCCTCTCCATATTTGCCGCATGGCACGCCGATGACCTGCACGTCGGCCACCGCGGGATGGGTGAAGAAAAACTCCTCCAACTCGCGCGGATAGATGTTCTCCCCGCCGCGGATGATCATCTCCTTGCTGCGCCCGACGATGCGCACATAACCCTGCTCGTCCATCACCGCCAGGTCACCGGTGTGCATCCAGCCCTCGGCATCGATGCTTTCGGCCGTGGCCTGGGGGTTGTTCCAGTAGCCGAGCATCACGCTGTAGCCGCGGGTGCACAACTCGCCGATCTCGCCCCGGGGCACGGTCTCGCCGTCGCTGTCGATCACCTTGTTCTCCAACCGCGGCTGGGTCCGGCCAACGCTGGTGACACGGCGTTCCAGGTCGTCCGCGGCACCCGTCTGCAACGACACCGGGCTGGTTTCGGTCATGCCATAGGCGATCTGCACCTCGGCCATGTGCATCTCGCCGATCACCCGGCGCATCACCTCGATCGGGCAGGTGGCGCCCGCCATGATTCCGGTGCGCAGGCTCGACAGGTCGAATTCACCGCGCTGGGGGTGGTCCAGCTCGGCGATGAACATGGTCGGCACGCCGTACAGGGCGCTCGCCTTCTCTTCGGCCACCGCGCGCAGGGTGGCCAGTGGGTCGAAGGCATCGTTGGGGTAGATCAGCGTGCTGCCGTGGGTCATGCAGCCAAGGTTGGCCATGACCATGCCGAAACAGTGGTACAGCGGTACCGGCACCACCAGGCGGTCATGCTCGGTGAGGCCGAGGCTCTCGCCGACCAGGTAGCCGTTGTTGAGGATGTTGTGGTGGCTGAGCGTGGCGCCCTTGGGAAACCCCGTGGTGCCGGAGGTGTACTGGATGTTGATGGGGTCGCGCCAGTGCAACTGGGCCTGGCGCTCGGCCAGGGCCTGGGCACTCACGGCCTCGGCGCGGGCCTGCAACTGCTGCCAGGACAGGAATCCCGGGGGTGGCGCGCTGGCCAGGCTGACCAGCCCGCGCAGCTCCGGGAAGCGCTCGCACGTCACGGGCTGGCCGGTTTGGGCGAGCGCCAGGCCCGGTACCAGGCCGAGCAGCATGGCATGGTAGTCGGAGGTCTTGAAGGCGTCGGCGCAGATCACCCAGCGGCAACCGGACTGGCCCAGGGCATAGTCCAGCTCGCTGCTGCGATAGGCCGGATTGATGTTGACCAGGATCGCGCCGATCTTGGCGCTGGCGAACTGGGTGATGCACCACTCGGCGCAGTTGGGTGCCCAGATCCCCAGGCGATCGCCGGCTTGCACGCCCAGGGCCATCAGGGCGCGAGCATGCTGGTCGACGGCATCGGCCAGTTGCCGCCAGGTGTAGCGCAGGGCCTGGTGGCGCACGACCAGGGCTTCGCGGTCGGGGAAACGTGCGACGGTGGCGTCGAAGGCATCGCCGATGCACTGGTCGAGCAGCGGTTTGTCCTGGTTGCCCAGGGAATAGCTTGGCTGGGGCATGGGCGTTCTCTTGTTGTTTGTCTGTTCCGGCCCTTTCGCGGGTAAACCCGCTCCTACAGGGGCACTGCACATCCTGTAGGAGCGGGTTTACCCGTGAAGAAAACAACACTCAACTAGCGGACGAACACCTGCGGCGTGGTGGTGGACATGTCTCCGCCCGGCAGCTTGATGTTCTTCACCTTCTCCAAGGTTTCAGGGTCGAACACCGCCAGGTCGTTGAAGGTCCCGCCCAGGTACAGCTTGTCGCCCTTCTGGTCGAAGGTCACACAATAGTAGGTGTGTTCCAGGTTCGCCGCCTTGATCAGCTTGCGTTGCTTGATGTCGTATTTGGCCAGGCGGTTGAGCACGCCGTAGATCTGGTTGGGATCTTTCGGCGAGCGCAGGCCGGTGAAATATAGCTCGGTCAGGTCGGCGAATTCCTGGGTGTGGGTCTTGCCGGTCTTGAGGTCGACGCTCAGGTAGCCATACAGCAGCTGCGCCTCGTTCGGGTCCTGCTTGTCGTCCTTGAACTTGGCGATGGTGTAGAGCATCGAGAACTCGTGGCGCGGGCTCTGGTGCGGCCAGAAGTACAACACGTCCGGGGCGCTGTAGCCCTTGCGGTTCCAGTTGCGCAGCGGCAAGGCGACGCTGTACTTGCCGGTCTTGACGTCCATCTTGTAGAGGTCGGGCCCGGCGACGAACAAACTGCCGTCATCGGCGGCGCGCATCAGGTAGACCTGGCGCGGCATCGGGAAGGTCCGCACCGGCTTGGCGTCCAGGCCATCGTCGGTCTTGAACACCTCCAGGCGCGGTGGCTTGACCACGTAGTGGTCGTTGAGGCGCTGGGTCGGGTTGACCGTGGCGTAGACCTCCTTGCCGTCGGGGCTCAGGGCGAACGAATACATCGACTTGCCGACTTCGCCGGGCACGCTGGACAGATTGGCGTGGAAGGTGGTCTTGCAGGTGTCCAGGTCGATGCCGTAGATATCGGCATAGTGGTTATTGAGCACGTAGGCGGTGCGGTTGTCCGGCGCCATCATCGCGGTGCCGGGGCCGAACCTGTCGGGCATCTGGCAGCTCTTGTACAGCGTGTCGCTGGCCACGTCGATGACGTGCAGGTTGTTCGGATAGTTGGTGGTGATCAGGTACTCCTGGCCGGCCTTGAGGGCGGGCCCGGTGTCGTCGGCCTGTGCCGCCCAGGCGTAGGCCGAGGCGACGATGGTCAGCGCGAGTTGCGCGCAGCGTCCAGCATTCATGCGGTTTCCCCTTGTCATTCTTGTCGGGCCGATCACTTGTCTTTGGGGAACACGGTGCCCAGGTTGCGCCAGTCTTCCTGGGAGTTGCTGGCCTGGGCGTTCCAATCCTGGTAGGTGCTCATCATGTCCGGCACCTGCGCCGGCCACCAGCAAGGGTCGGAACAGCCATACAGGTCGGCCTCCATCGGCTGGCACAAGGAACTCACACCACCGAAGGCGTCCACTTCCCAACCCGGATCGGTGGTGGCGGTGCAGCCGGCCACCGCGCTCATGGCCACGACCTCTTCGACGCGGTCTTCGGCGGCGGCCTGCTCGAGGATCCGCGCCTTGTTGTTCAGGGGCTTCAAATGTTTCATGTCAGTGCGCCTTCCGCGGAGTGATGTAGCGGTCGATGAAGGCCGGATTGGCGGCCATGATGCGGCTGTAGACTTCGATGCCGAAATCGACCCAGTCGCGCATCAGTTCGCAATAGTGATACGTCGGGTGTTGCGGATCGCCAAAGCGGGCATAGCTTTCGTGGTAGCAGCCGCCGGAGCACAGGTTGCGGATGCGGCAAGTGTCACAACCGGTGTTGCTGCGATCCAGGCGCTGGGACAGGAAATCGTTCAACTGCGCCTGCTTGACGCCCTGGTGCACGTTGCCGAAGGTCGGCAGGCTGGAGCCGGTGAAGCGATGGCACAAGTTCAACTCACCCTCGTGGTCCACGGCCAGCATCTTCAGCCCGGCCCCGCACGGCAGGGCTTTCTTGTGGCCCTCGTGGATGTCGGTGATCAGCTGGTGCAGGTTGGAGAAGCCGATGTTGCGGTGCTCCAGCGCCGCCTCCAGGTAACGCCGGCCAAGGGCTTTCATGTTGGCGAACACCTGCACCAGTTCTTCGCCGGTGAGGTTGAAGTCGGCCATGTCGCCGGAGGTGACCGGTGCGAAACCGACCTCGGCAAAGCCCATTTCGTTGAACAGGTGGTTCCAGATGGTCTCGACGTCGGTGATGCCGCGGGTCAAGGTCACCCGCGCGCCCACCGGGCGGCTGGTGTAGCGCGACAGCAACAGGTCAGCCTTGCGTCGCACCACGTCGTAGGTGCCCTGCCCGCCCACGGTGATGCGGTTGCGGTCGTGGACGGTCTTGGGCCCGTCGATGCTGATCGACAGGCCGAAGCGGTGGGCGTTGAGCCAGTCGATGATCTCTTCGGTGAGCAGGGTGGCATTGGTGGTCATGATGAATTCCACCTGCTTGCCGGCCTCGGCGAAGCGCCGCTCGCAGTAGGCGACCATATGCTCGATCAAAGGCCGGTTGGACAGCGGCTCGCCACCGAAGAACACCACGCTGTAGCGCTGCTCGTCGGGCGACTCCTTGAGCAACATCTCAACCGAAGCCTCGGCGGTGGCGGTGCTCATCTTCTTGCCCGCCGACGGTTTGTCCAGGTCTTCCTTGTAGCAGTAGGTGCAGCTGAGGTTGCAGCCGGTATTGACGTTCAGCACCACGGTGTTCAGCGCGGTGCGCTCGACCTGGCGCAGGGCGATTTCCGGCGTCAGCGGCGAGCCGTCGCTGACCAGCTCGAGGGCGATCAGCTCGTGCAGGGTTTCCTCGATCTCCTGCCCGGCGAAACGCTGGCCAAGGCGCTGCATCAGCTCTTCGGCCGAGCATCCGTGCTGGCGCAGGGTGTCGATGATGCCGCCGGTCACCGCATCGGCGGTGAACAGCGAACTGCTGGGGATGTGGAACAGCATGCGGTCGGCATCGACCTGCACTTCGTGCAGGTTGCGTTCGACCAGGTTCAGTAGTGCGCCCATGGCGACCTCCGATAATCGATCCGTTGGAAAAACCGTGGTGCCCTGCCCTTTATGGCAGTGGCGGGTTGTTCCAGCGTTGTACGGTGACGATCATGTGGCCTTCGCCGGTCTGGCCGCCGTCTGCCAGCGTTGCGATGACCTTCAGGTTGCCAGCGTTGTTGGTCATCATCTTGCGCGCAGGGTTCGGGCCGGCACCGCCTGGCACGAACACGCCGTCGGCCTGCATCTGCCCGGCGAACTTGACGTCTTCGTCCTCGACGGCGCGCTCGTTGAACGGCTCGACCTTCCACGCCGCAGGCAAGTAGCCGATGCGCATCGGCTGGCCGCTGGCGTCCTTGCCCCAGGCTTCGGCCTCGAAGCGACCCTGGACCTTCGGCACCTTGGCACCGTTCTCGCCGATACGGGCGATGGAGAACGCCGGCACCACCTTGACCTCGTCGACCTTGTCGTAGACCGCGAGGCTAGCGCCCTTGAGATCACCGACCGCGACCTCGCGTTGGCCAGGCTTGGCATCGGCCGCAGCGCGGGCCTTGACCCGCACCAGGGTCGGCGTCTGCTCCAGCACCTCGCTCACCTCGACGCCCGTGCCCAGTTCGGGCTTGCCCGACAGGCCGGTACCGACCAGGGTGATCTCGCTTTCGCCCCCGGCCTTGATGAACGCCGGCTGCACCGCCAGCAAGCGCGCCTTGCCTTCCTTCGCTGCGGTGAAGTCCAGGCCACGCTCATCGTGATCGGCCTCGAACATGCGGCCTTTCATCTCGCCGTCCAGCGCGGCGAAGACCTGGCGCAGGTTGCTGTCGCCGACCTTGACGTTGCCGCGCCATTCATAGCCGTTGTAGAGGATGGCCGAGCCGCTGCCGTTGAACGGCGTGCCGTCGGCGTAGCTACCCTTGACCTCGACCTTGAAGGTATCGCCCTCGCCTGCGCTGACGCTCATCACGCCGCGCACATCGCCCTTGGCGAGCATGTGGCCGCTGAACGCCCACTGCCCCGGCAGCACATCGGCCTTGGGCTTGGCTTTTTCCCAGGCGGCCCAGGCCGGGCTTTCCAGCGGAAAGCGTTTGGCCAGCTCTGGCACGACTTGCTTGAGGGCGATTTCCAGCCAGTCGCGGTCGCGCGCCTGGGCCTGGTATTCCAGGGATGGCCACTGGCCGAGGTGGAAGTTGACCAGGTGTTCCCATTCCTGCGCCGGGCGTCGCTGCAGGGCTACACGGGCACCGGAGTGGCAACGGCCGCAGGTTTCGCTGAGCTGGGTATCGAAGTGTTCCACGGTATTGAGCCGGCGCTCCATGGCGTAGCGCACGCCATCGGTTTCGCTCGGTGCCAGCCCCTGCTTGTCGGCCAGGTACTTGACCAGGGTGCGGCGATCGTCGTCGCTGATCTGCAGCCCATGCATGATCTGCATGCGGGCGATGCTCATCAGCCAGCCTTCAGGGGTCTTGCGCTGGTGGCTGATGCGGCTGTAGGTGTCATTGCCCTCAGGGATGTGGCATCCCATGCACTTGTTCTGCAACAGGCTCGGGCCCTGCTCGGCCGCCATGGCCTGGGTGCCCAGCAGTGCGGCGGCGATCAACGCCAGTTTACCCGCATGCCGCCGGAGTCGAGTCGTCTTCAAGGTCAGACCTCCACGGTTGTTATTATCGTTCTTGCACGTTTTGGTACAGCAGGTGTGCAGGTGACAGCTTGTGATACAGAAACTGTGCCAGGTGCATTAAAAGTGGTTTATTTCAGGCCTTTAGGTGGTTTTCAGGGGGCCCACGAGCGGCTGCCGGATGAGTGGGAGCGTGCCATTTCGCGACAAGGTGTTTCATCCTGAGACAGAGGCTTGAGGCCGACGCAGTACCTGTAGGGGCGGGTTTACCCGCGAACCGAACGGCGCGGTGTATGGCACGGGCTGCGCCCGTGTTCGCGGGTAAACCCGCTCCTACACGCCCACCTCTGCGGTAGGGATACTGTGTCATCACCGTCTCACAGCGTCTCAATGTGCAACAGCGCAGCCGCGCAACTTGCCCTTTGCATCCAGGCAAAACCCAGCCAACTCAATACCTTGCGCGCATTGGCCAAGCTTGGCACGGCCATTGCGCCATGCCAGGGCACATCCAATGACAAGAGGCACAGCCCCATGCTTTCCGACCTGCCCATCCTGCCCGCCACCCGCGCCTTTCTCGAACGCAAGCTGAAGATGCGCATCGGCGCCGACTGGCAGGATGCCGCCAGTGGCCGCACTCTTGCGTTTCGCAACCCCGCGACCGGTGACGTGCTCGGCGAAGTGCCAGCCGCCGAACAGGAGGACGTCGACCGCGCGGTACGCGCCGCCCGCCAGGCGTTCGACGACTCGGCATGGAGCCGGACGCGCCCGCGCGAGCGGCAGAACCTGCTGTGGCGCCTGGCTGACCTGATGGAGCGCGACGCGCAGCAACTGGCCGAGCTGGAATGCCTGAACAACGGCAAGAGCGCCGCCGTGGCCAAGGTCATGGACGTGCAACTGGCCATCGACTTCCTGCGCTACATGGCCGGTTGGGCCACCAAGATCGAGGGTAGCACCGTCGAGGCGTCCATGCCGTTGATGCCCAACGACCAGTTCCACGGCTTCGTCCGTCGCGAGGCCATCGGTGTGGTCGGCGCCATCGTCGCCTGGAACTTCCCGCTGCTGCTGGCTTGCTGGAAACTCGGCCCGGCCCTGGCCTCCGGCTGCACCGTGGTGCTCAAGCCCGCCGACGAAACCCCGCTGACCGCGCTGAAACTCGCCGAGCTGGTGGACGAAGCCGGTTACCCGGCTGGCGTGTTCAACGTCATCACCGGCACCGGGCTGAATGCTGGCGCCGCGCTCAGCCGCCACCCCGGTGTCGACAAACTGACCTTCACCGGCTCGACCGAAGTGGGCAAGTTGATCGGCAAGGCGGCCATGGACAACATGACCCGCGTGACCCTCGAACTGGGTGGCAAGTCGCCGACCATCGTCATGCCCGACGCCAACCTGCAGGACGCTGCCGCAGGTGCCGCCACCGCGATCTTCTTCAACCAGGGCCAGGTCTGCTGCGCCGGCTCCCGGCTGTACGTGCATCGCAAGCAGTTCGACAACGTCATCGCAGACATCGCCGGCATCGCCAATGGCATGAAGCTGGGCAGCGGCCTGGACCCTGCGGTACAGATGGGGCCGCTGATCTCGGCCAAGCAACAGGACCGGGTCACCGGCTACATCGAGCTTGGCCGCGAGCTGGGTGCGACCATCGCCTGTGGTGGTGAAGGCTTCGGGCCTGGCTATTTCGTCAAGCCGACCGTGATCGTCGATGTCGACCAGCGTCATCGCCTGGTGCAGGAGGAAATCTTCGGCCCGGTGCTGGTGGCCATGCCGTTCGACGATGTCGACGAAGTGATCGCCATGGCCAACGACAACCCCTATGGCCTGTGTGCCAGCATCTGGTCCAACGACCTGGGCGCCGTGCACCGGATGATCCCGCGCATCAAGTCGGGCTCGGTGTGGGTCAACTGCCATAGTGCGCTGGACCCGGCGCTGCCGTTCGGCGGCTACAAGATGTCGGGGGTTGGCCGCGAAATGGGCGCTGCTGCAATCGAACACTACACCGAGCTGAAGTCGGTGTTGATCAGGCTCTGATTTTCTTTGAACCATTCTCTTCGCCGGTAACCGGCAAAGAGGATGGTTTAAAGCCCTATCGCCGAAGCCAGTTCCAATCTCGACTGGGGGTAATCCCTTTGGGGATCACCCCAGCATGGCGCGCCATTGGGATAGCTAGCTTTGATTTTGCTTCGCCTGGTAGAGTGCAATCATTCTATCAGCCCCACTACGAAGAGAAGCAGCATAGCTCTTTATATCAACTCCCATCCGATTTGGACTGGCTTCAGCTATTTGTCTTAACGACTTGGGGGACTTGCCATCACGGTGAAACCGCCATCGGGAAGCGATCGCCTCAACAAAATCCGGACTCGTGGCTTCAACGATTCTTTTGCCTCGCGGAATAGCGTCACTGGTGGAAGCCTGAATTTTGCGCGCAAAGACCCTGTCTGCATCTGAGAATTCTTTCTGGTACCTCGTTTCAGCAAAATTCAACTGTGGCTCTCGATTGGAAGGTTGAATTGGGCTGGAGTCTGCTGGCAGCGATAAAGCTGCTCGGCGCCGGGCAATTAAGTCGTTACTGGCAATCCTCTCTGATTGTTGAATTCTCCCCCTCACGATCCAGTGTTTGACATGCCCTGTCGGGTCCGTATGGTTTATCGGATCACCGCCACAATAGGCATAGGTATTGATTCCGCCGAGCCCGAATGGGCTTTGATCATCAGGCGAAATAAAGCGCATGAGCACCGAACTGTAGGCTCTTCGCCCATTCCCTAATAGATCAGCATTTGTCGCAGAATCACGTGCCTGGCCGTTGAAACCCAAGAGAGAACGCTGTCGAGCCGAATTAAAATAGCCAAAGGTTGAATAGGCAGTCTCGCTTACTGCAGAGAAAAACTTTGTCATTTTACACCTAGCGGGAGCGTTTATAAGACCCACAATCTAGGCATTAACCACCTCTGACCACAACTGGTAATTTAGATAGTTTTCCGGCGCTGCTCTCGGGAGTACTTTTGATTAGCGTCTCTTCTTTGGAGTCGCTTTGCAGCCTCGCGATATAAGGCAAGCCAAGTACAGCACCCACTCCAATTCTTGCATGGCCCTGAGCGACCTTGGGTAGCGACCACAGCAATCTCAATCCAGACCTTGCTCTCGCAGCCATCGGCGGACCATCATCTGCTGCTCGTCCGCCAAACCAGAAAGCACGGCCTCAACAGTTTGGCCGCTATGTATTTCCCGCACCATCGGCGCCAGCTCCAGCCCCTGTAGATGCCAAACCCCCAGCGGCTGATCCGCCGTGACCACCACCTCGGCCTCATCCACCAGGCCATCGCGCAACACTGGCCGCCGTGCCAGCTGTACCGCTTTCCAGTCCGCCGTCAGGTGCAGCGGCTGGGCGTCCGGCCAGCCCTGGCGACGGGCCCAAAACGGCAGCTCGGCCCGCGCGGCTTCTTGGGCATAGAAGTCACGCCCCATGCGCGCAAAGCGCAGGAACAGCTGCTCGATCCGCCGCTGGTGAAACTGCTTGGCCAAGCCCGCTCGCTCCGGGCAGCGCAGCAAGGTGTTGACCACCACTGGTGCTTGCAATGCCGAAGACAACGACTGGAAAATGCCATTCCCCGACAGTGGGTCAACCGCCATGGCGGCATCCCCAACCCTCAGCCAGTCATCCCCGACGCAGTCGCCAGCGAGGATCGCCGTGCTGCTGCGCGCGTGCACCTGGGCAGGCGCCAACGCCTGCTCGCCGAACAGCTGCGCCACCAAAGCCGAACTACGCCGGCGCTCGGCGCAGTAAACGGGCAGCGCGGCCTTGCCCGGTAGCCGCTCGGCGTCCAGGGTCATTTGCCAGTAGCAACGGCCATCGGCCAGCCTGGCCATCCATGCCCAGCCGTCATCCAGGCTCTCGACTGCCGAAGCAGGGTCGCCCGGTTCGCCCTGCCAGAGGTTGAGCAGGCTGACCGTTTCCGGCCCGCGCAATCGGTCTGCCGCCAGCGGCGCCTGACGGCCACGCGCCTCGACCAGGAAGCGCCCACGCAGCACTTGGCCGTCCTCCAGGCGGACTTCATGCCCGCCGACGTGCGATACCTCGCGGACCCGCCCTTGTACCAGCGTTACACCCGCCCGCGCCAGGTCATCGCGCAAGGCGCGGTCGAAACGCTGGCGGTCCAGCAGGAACTCCTGGTTCAGCTGCGAATGCTGGCCGTTCCAGCGCACCTGGCGCGAAGCCGACACCGCCGCCTGCGCCAGCGCCTCGCCCAACCCGGCATGACGCAGGCCCTCCAGCACACGCAGCGATACGCCTTCGACGGCAGCGAAACGGCGCCAGTCGGAAACCACCGTGACCGGATAGCCCAGGCGCCTCAGGCCAATGGCGGTGGCGGCCCCTGCAGGGCCGGCGCCCAGAATCAGAATATGCGGCTCAGGCATCCGCCGCACCTCGCCGTTCGGGGCCACTGAAGGCGGCATTGGCACGCAACCACGCCATTACTTGCGAGCGGTCCAGGCCCGGCTGTTGGCGCAACAGGGCGGCGATCCGCCCGCTCAACGCCGCACAACCCAGACTCGCGCCGGCCATGCCGCGCTCGCCCACGTAGCCGCCGAAGTCGGCTTGGGCGCTACCCAGCCATGACCATTGCCCCGGTGCGCAGCGCGCATCGCCGGTGACTCGGATGACCTCCGGATAACTCGCCGGATACACCGGACCGCCACGCGCGGGGCTCGAGGCGCACAGCAGCACACCGGCTGCCTGCGCTTCAATACACGCCCGGCGCAATACCGGGCGATCCTGCTGCAGCCCGAGACTGAGGTTGACCAGGGTCGCCCCCTGCTCGGTCAACCACAGCAACGCCGCAGCCACTTGCAAGGCGCTGGTGGTGCCCTGTTCATTGAACACCTGCGCCAGCAACAGCGGCACCTGATCAGCCTCGGCTTGCAGGCTGGCCAGCACGGCGCTGCCGTGGCCCAGCCGATCCGCTTGCAACGGCCCGTCGTGCAGCACTCCGTCTTGCAGCCAGAAACGCCGCGCCGCCACCACCTCGCGCGCCTGAGCAGCCGCGCAGCCGCTGTCGATCACGCCAATGCGCAGGTCATGGCTCATGCCGGGCCACCTCTTTGGCAAGCACACGCAGCGCGCCACCCTGTAGGTGCAGGTGCAGGTCGGCATCGGCCAGGGTCGACGGCCTGTGGCTGATGAGGATCCGCGTGCGGCCGGCGAACAACTGATCGATGGCCGCGATCACCTCGCGCTCGGTGGCTTCGTCGACCGCCGAAGTGGCTTCGTCCAGCACCAGGATCGAAGGCGCCTGGAGTACCGCGCGGGCAATGGCGATACGCTGCTTCTGCCCACCGGAAAGCTGCTGACCACGCTCGCCGAGCAGACCATCGAGGCCCATCGGCAGGCTGTCTACCAGGCTTTCGAGGTGCGCCAGGCGTACCACCTGTTCGAGTGCCTCGCGGCTGGCCTGTGGCGCAGCGTAGGCAAGGTTCTGCGCCAGGGTGCCGCGAAACAGCACGATGTCCTGGCTGACCACGGCGATGCGCTGGCGCACGGCAGCCAGGTCGAGCTCGCGCAGGTCGGCGCCATCGAGCAGGATGCGCCCGGCATCCGGGTCGTAGAAACGTTGCAGGAGGTCGATCAGGGTCGACTTGCCGACCCCCGAGGCGCCGCTGATGGCCACCTTGAGCCCGGCAGGCATGCAGGCATCGACGTCGGCCAAGACCGCGCCCTCGCGGCCATCATGGGCGAAGTGCACGCCTTCGAGGCGCAACTCGCCCGGCCCATCCGGCATTGGCCGAGGCGTCTCGGCTTGCCGCACGGCCACGGCCTCACGCTTGAGTTCCATGACCCGGCCCAGGCTCACCGCCATGCGTTGTACCGCCACGTACAGGCCAAGCAGGCTCTGCACCGGTCCGACGGCCATGCCCATGTAGGTGGAAAACGCAATCAGTGCACCCAACTGCCAGGTCCCCTGAATCACCCACCAGCCGCCCACCAGGAACGCGCAGGCACGGCACCAGGAGGTCAGGGTGCCGGGCACCGCCTGGGTGAAGAACTCGGTGACCTGGACCTTCAGCAACTGGCGCATGTAGCCCTGTCCGAGCTGGTCCAGCCGTCCGGCTTCATGGGCCTGCCGGCCCGCGGCCTGGATGAATTTCATCGCCGGCAACGTCTCGACCAGGAACGACGACACATCCGCGGAGCGCTCGCGCAGGCTGCGCACCTCACGCTCGACCTTGCGCCGCATCCAGCGCAGCCAGATCACCTCCAGCGGTACCAGCAGCGCCAGCAGCAGCGACAGCTGCCACGACAGCATCAGCATCAGCACCACCGAGCCCACCAGGCCGATGATTGCCGACACCGCCGAAAACAAGGAGTCGACGGCGAAGCGCTGGATCTCGGCGACGTCGCCGTCCAGCCGCGAGAGGATGTCACCCATGCGCCGCCGCCCATAGAAGGTCGGCGACAGTTGCTGCAAATGCCGGTACAGGTCGTCGCGCAGAGCGAACAGGATGCGCCCGGACAAGCGCGTGTGCAGGTAGCGATTGACGCCGGCCAGCACAGTACCGAGCACGCCGGCGACGATCATCACCACGGCCATGTGCCAGAGGGTCTGGTAATCCTTGGCCAGCAGGCCCTCATCGATCAATGTCTTGACCAACCACGGCTGCACCAGTGCCAGCATCGAGGCGCCCAGTGACAGCACCAGCAGCACCGCGATGGCGCTGCGTTGCGGACGTACGAAGCCATAGAGCCAGGCCAGGGCCTGGCGCATCAGCAGCGGGTCGCTGGAGTCCACCAGCCTTGCGAACAGTCCGCCCATGTCAACCGCGCAACTGCTTGAGCTTGCGGTACAGGGTCGCCCGGCTGATACCAAGCGCTTCGGCTGCGGCCGAAACGTTGCCCTGATGGCGCGCCAATGCGCCACGGATCATTTCCAGCTCGTTGTCCTTGAGGCTACCCGACGGCGCGCCGCCACTGGCCAGCTCGTCGAGCAGGCAGTCGGTAAGGTGATCGACGGTCAATACCTGTTCGTCTTCCTCGCGCATCGCCAGCGCGGTGCGCACGACCATTTCCAGCTGGCGGATGTTGCCGGGCCAGTCGAAGCCTTCGAGCAACACCTCCAGGGCCGGGTCGAGCGTCACGCCTCGTGCCCCGAAGCGGTCCAGCACACCCTGAACGATGGCCGACAGGTCCTCACGCTCGCGCAGCGCGGGCAGGCGCAGCGAAACCCCATTGACGCGGTAGTAGAGATCCTCGCGAAAATGCTCTTCGCTGACCAGGCGCTTGAGGTCGCGGTGAGTAGCGCAGATCAGCGCGACGTCGATGTCCTGTTCCTCGCCAGCGCCCAACGGCGCCACCCGCCTCTCCTGCAGCACACGCAGCAGGCGCGCCTGCAGTGCCAGCGGCATGTCGCCGATCTCGTCGAGGAAAAGCGTGCCGCCGTGGGCCTGCATCAGCCGCCCGACCATACCCCCGCGTCGGGAACCGGTGAACGCGCCGTCGCGATAGCCGAACAGTTCGGATTCGATCAGCCCTTCGGGAATGGCCGCGCAGTTGACCGCGACGAATGCCTTGTCGGCACGCGGGCTGGCCTGGTGCAGGGCGCGGGCGACCACTTCCTTGCCGGTCCCGGTTTCGCCCAGCAGCAGCACCGGCAAGCCGTTGCCCAGCCCCTGGCGAGCCATGCGCAGGTTGCGCGCCAGGCGGGCATCGCCGCCGGCGAGTGCGTCGAGCGCTGGCGACTTGGCGGGTTGCGTTGGCTTGACGACCGCCACACTGGGAAGCTGGCTATGGCGGGGCAACTGCAAGGCGCGGAAAAAGAACTCGCCCTTGGCCGTGTGCACGCTACTCACGCCACCCTGCCACAGGCGGGCAATGAAGGCCGGGGAGCGCTCACCGAGCAGGTCGCTGCTGCGCCGCCCCAGCAGGTCCTGGCGGGCGATCTGCAGTAACTGGCAGGCGTTGTCGTTGGCTGCCAGCACCTCGCCATCCAGGCTCAGCGCCAGCAGCCCGTGCCAGGCACTGTTGAGGTATTGCGGACGGCTGTGGAAGGCCAGCACCAGGTGTTCGGGGTAGCGCAGGCCGAACATCCGGCTTTCGATGTTGCCTGCCGCCAGCATCAGCATCGACAAGCTGTCCTGGGGCTGGGCCAAGGCCCCTTCGCGGGTGATGTCGAGCACGCCGATCACCTGGCCGTTGGGGTCACGCAGGGGCACCGAGGTGCAGGAGAACGGGCTGAGCCGGTCAAGGTAGTGTTCGCCGCAATCGATCAGCGTGGGCCGGCCTTCGACCACGGCAGTGCCGATGGCATTGGTGCCACGCAACGACTCGCTCCAGCAACTGCCCGGGTGCAGGTCGCGCAGGCCTTCGCGTTCGAGGACATGGGTCTGCCCTTCGATGGCCAGCAGGTTGGCATCGGCATCACCGAGGATGACGATGCCGGCCTTGCCTTGGCGTGCCACCAGGTAATCGAGTTCGGGGGTAACCGCATCGACCAGCAGTCGGTTCTGCTCGAGGAGCTGGCGCAGGTCATGGCGCTGGGCCAGGACCGTACCGGGTTGCTCACCCTGCAGGCAATCGAGGCCATGGCCGAGGCTGCGGCGCCAGGAAGCGTCGATTTCATCGCGCAGCACACCCAGCGGTAGCTCGCCTTCACTGGCCAGGCGCAAGCGCGCTTGGCGGGATTGGTGTAGGGGATCTTGGGCGTTTGTTGTGGGAAGTTGTCGCGCCATCTATCGCTCCAGCTGTGACCCTTCAGGGTGGGGTCTACGTGCTTGGTATTTTTTCTGCAGTTTGCGGGAGAAAGTTCTTAGCGTCGAGGTGTTCATCCAAAGGGTTCAAGGCCCCTCACTTCATGCCCCATCGCAACCCCCAAGCCGAGCACTTCCCAGCCCCATCACCCACCCAAACCTGGGGAACACCGCCCACCGCGAAATCGTCCCCAAGCCACCGTCCTTTATCCTGAAAGCACCGTGCCACAAGGCCTGCAGACATTTTTCACAAACTTGGCACGGCTGTTGCCGATCTCCTGCCAGACGCCCCAAGTCCATGGGCCCGTTTGCAGGAGGAATAGACTCATGCACCGACCGAAACTCCACCCGCTGGCTCTGGCGATCTTCGCCGGCCTGCTCCAGGTTCCGGCACACGCTGCGCTCTATGCAGTCGAACCGGGTGACTACAACCTCGCCAATGGCAACTTCCCAGCCTGGTACCAAGACAGTCACGGCCGTACCCTCGACCTGTGCCTGAGCAAGGCCGTGAGTTCCCGGGTTGCCGGCGCACCAGGCGCGCCGTCGTACATGTGCACACTGCTACCGACCCCCGGTGTGTTCGACGACACCCAGGACATCGCATTCCCCACCAATTTCCCTGACGAAGCGTTCTGGTTCACCGCCGACGCGGCCATCACCGATGCCGCTCGGGGGGTCAACCTGAGCTACGGCACGGCCATCGAAGCGGCATTTTCCGCCGAGGAACCCATCGATGGCGACCAGGTGAGCTTCGCCCGGGTCCGAATCCGCGTCGATGTACCGGCTGCGGGCACCTACATCGTCACCCACCCCTACGGCGTCGAAGTCTTTGATGTGCCAGCGGCTGGCCGGCGTGCCATCAACATGACCCGCGACATCGGTATCGGTGGCCCTGGGGACTTCACCGGGGCGCTCAAAGGCGACGTCGGCCCGTTCCTGCGCAGCGTCAACGGCCCCTACATCGAAGCCGGCCAGCGCTTTATCGGCGACCCGAATCTGAACGAGCAAGTCACCGGCAGCCCGTTCAACACCAACTTCGTACGCATCGAAGGCCCCAACGGCCTGGACCTGCGCACCGACCTGTTCGCCATTTCCGGCAAGCTGTCCGACGTGGTCCGCCCCACTCCGCTGATTCCGCTGCGCAGCACCTACTCGCGGCGCAACGACAACGGCGAACTGCGAGCCCAGCAGGACGTGTTCGTCCTCGCCCCGCCGCCACCAGCCACCGTGACCCTGACCGGCCCGAATCCAACCCTGGCCCTGACCGAGGCCAATGGCACCGGCACCTGGTACGCACAATCTCCGCTGAATCCGGCATTGCCCGTCACGCTGTTGCTGACTGCCGACAACAGCGCGGCGATTGCCAACAGCACGCCCACCGAAGCCGGCCTGCCACTGACCGACCTGGTGACCATCACCCGTGCCGAGTACAGCCTGTCCAACGCCAATTTGCGCGTGGAGGCCAGCAGCAGCGATGAAAGCGATCCCCCGGTGCTAACCGCCGTCTCCGAAGACGGTGTGGCGATTGGCGAGTTCATCGGCGACGGCACGCTCAAGACCCTGGATCGCGCAATAACCCCACTCCCCCCAGCCAAGGTGCACGTCACCAGCGCCCATGGTGGTAGCGATATCGAAGACGTGGTGCTGGTGCCATGAACAGACAAAGGCTCAGCCTTCAAGGAGGCAGCATGAACACTTGGCCACGCCGTGCGCTGTTCGCCGCCGGTTTCTCCCTCTCCCTCACCAGTGCGGCCTGGGCTGCGCTGTACGATGTCGACCCAGGCCCTTACACCTTCGCCACCGGCGGTTACCCACTGTGGTACCAGGACCTGGAAACCGATGGCACGTCGCTGGAACTGTGCCGCTCACGCGCCGTGAGTACCTTGGTGGCTGGCGCTCCGGGCGCCCCTGCCTACATGTGCACCCTGTTGCCGGAGCCAGGCGTCTACGACGACACATTGCCCTTGGTGTTCCCGGACAACTGGCCACCTGAGATGTTCTGGTTCCTGGCAGAGGCGACCATCCCGGCGGTGGGCAACAGTGGCTTCGAGCTCGATGCCTATGTGGCTGGCCTGGAGGCGGCATTTGCCGCAGAAAACCCGGTCGATGGCGATCAACAAAGCTTTGCCCGTATCCGTATCCGCGTCTCGGTGCCGGTTGCGGGCGTCTACACCATCACCCACCCCTACGGCGTCGAGAAGGTGACAGTCACCACGCCGGGCCGGCGTGCGATCAACATCACCCGCGACATTGGTATCGGAGCGCCAGGGGTGTTCACCGGCGCACTCAACGGTGCGCTCGGACCCTTCCTTCGTGGCGTGGGCGGCCCCTACACCGCAGTCAACCCGGACACGCTCGCTACCGACACCTTCATCGGCGACCCCAACCGTACCGAGCAGGTGCTCGGCAGCCCGTTCGGTACCAACTTCATCCGCATCCAGGGCCCGACCGGGGAAATCTTCACCGACCAGTTCACCGTGTCCGGCAAGATTCTCGACAAACGACCGCAACTGGCGGCCTCCATGCAGCGCGCCACCTACTCGCGCAACGGCAATGGCACGCGTATCGAGGTATTCGCCAAGGCGCCAGGCGACGCCAGTGTGTGCATGCGCAACGGACTGGCCTTGGTCGGTACGCCGCCATCGCCCTGCCAGTACACCCTCGACACCGACCACAACGGGCGCTTCTTCACCCAGCAGCTGAGCCAGGCCGCGCCACCATCGGTGGTCGTGGTAACGGCCAGCAGCAGTGACCCAGACACCCAACCGACCGCCATTTCGGGCAAGCTCTCCGATGTGGTCAAAGTCACCGCGCGCTACGACTGGAACAACAAGCGCCTGATCATCGAGGCCCGCTCCAGCGATGAAGTGGTGGTGCCCGACATGGTCGCCCAGGGTTACGGGCGCATGTCCAAGTCCGGCACCCTGCAGACCCTCACCGTCAACGACGTTTCCCAGCCACCTGCCACCGTGACGGTCAAGTCGAGCCACGGCGGTAGCGACGTGGAACCTGTGATCGTCAACGGCACCGCACCGGTCGAGGCTGCCAACCAGGCGCCGCTGGCGCAGAACGACGGTGGTGCCACCAGCGTCGGCATCCCGTTGACCCTCAACCTGCTGCAGAACGACAGCGACCCGGACAACAACGTGCCGCTGACCATCACCGACCTGACCCAACCCGGTACCGGCCTGGGTGGTGTCGTGCTCAACGGCACCACCCAGGTGACCTACACCCCGCCGGCCGGCGCTACGGTACCCGTGGTCGCCACGTTCACCTACCGCGCCATGGATGCCAAGGGCATGAAGTCCGAGCCGGCCACGGTGACCATCAACGTCGCGCCCAACCAGGCACCGACGGCAAACCCGGAAACCGTCGCGACCCTGGGCGTGCCGCTGACCATCAACGTGCTGCAGAACGACACCGACCCTGAAGGCAACACACCGTTGACCATCGTCAACCTGGTGCCGCCAACGGCCGGACGCGGCACGGTCAGCACCGACGGCGCCACGGTCACTTATACCCCGCCGACCACCGTCACCACGGCCTTCACCACGACGTTCACCTACGTCGCGCGTGACTCGCTGGGCGCGCTGTCGGCACCGGGTACGGTCACCGTCAACGTCTCGCCACGGCCGGCAACGGCGGAAACCTTCGCGGTTACCGCAGCTACGGTCACGGCGCGCTCCAACAACCGTTACAACTGGGACATCAGCGGCACCTCGTCGGTGACCACCGGCAACACCATCACCGTGAAGGTAACCACGCCCAGCGGGCTGGTGACCTTGGGTACCACCACGGTGCCGGTGACCGGTCGTTGGCGCCTGGCAGTCAGCAACAGCACCACGATCATTCCGACAGCCAGCCCGACCGCCACCGTGACCAGTAGCCAGGGCAGCAGCCGTACCGTCGCCGTGGTCGTCCAGTAACGCCAGGAGAACGCCATGAAACGCCTGTTCCCCCTGTTGCTCTGCCTGGCCGCCTGCGGCCAGGGCTGGGCCGACGACCTGATGGACAACGCCGACCTCGCGGCCGGCAGCGACCTCGGCGAACCGGTGATCATCCGCCTGCTGCCTGCAGGTTCTGGCCAACTGGCGGTGATCGAGCAACAGGGCAACGGCAACCGCGCCGCCCTCGACCAGAACGGTCAGGCCCTGCTGGGCCGCATCGTTCAGGCCGGGGGTGCGCAGGAGGCGTTCATCCTGCAGGAAGGTTCGGACCTGATGGCCAGCATCAGCCAGCAGGGATATGGCAACAGCGCGTCGATCCGTCAGAGCGGCAGTGGCAACAGCGCCTCGATCGAGCAGATCGGCAACAACAACAGCGCCAGCATCGAGCAGGCCGGCACGGGGCTCACCAGCGCCGTGACCCAAGCCGGCAATGGCCAGCACGTTCAGATCACCCAATACCGCTAGACCTGGAGGCACCACCATGTTCAAGCTCGCCCCTCTCAGTGCCGCTATCGTCCTGGCCTTGGCCGGCCAGGTCATGGCTGACGACAGCACCTCGACCCAAACCCAGACCGGTAACGACAACATTGCCGAGGTCAAGCAAACCCTGTCGCCCTATGCGTCGACCACCCAGACCCAGACCGGCCACGACCATAACCACGCGGCGCTGCAGAACGACAGCAGCAGCGTCATCCAGCAAAGCGCCACCGGTTCGTACAACGCAGGTTACGCCGAACAATGGTCGGAAACCGGCAGCACCGTCACCCAGCATGCCGGTGGCGAGTTCAACGATGCCTTCACTGGCCAGTCGTACGGCGTGGAGAACCAGGCGACCCAGACCCAGCAAGGCAGCGGCAACGCCTCGACGATCTGGCAGGACGGCGAGATGGGCAGTCAGGCGACCACCACCCAGTATGGCGATGGCAACGAAGCCTTCGTCGAGCAGCAGTTCGGTGGCACCAACAACCAGAGCACCGTGACCCAGGGCGGCGCCGACAACTACGCCGCCGCCGAGCACCTGGGCTACACCGACGGCAACGTGCAGATCTACCAGGAGGGCCAGAGCAACTGGGCCTATGGCGACCAGCGTGACGGCCTGGGGGGCACCATCGGCATCGACCAGTACGGCACCGGCAACTCGGTGGAAGTCTGGCAGGACAACCAGACCGGCAGCACCGCCAGCGTCGACCAGAACGTCAACAACAACGAAGGCTACATCGACCAGAGCTTCGGGCAGGACAACACCGCCAGCCTGTACCAATACGGCAATGCCAACGCCAGCTGGTCGGATCAGTACGAAACCAGCAACGCGACCGTCACCATTTCCCAGGGCGGCACCAACAACCTGAGCTTTACCTACCAGGAAGGTGACAACCACACCCTGAGCGTAACCAGCCAAGGCAACAGCAACCAGGTCATGGCCAGCAACTGGAAGGGCGACAAACCGGGTGGCCAGTTTGGCGAAAGCCAGACCGCGACGATCAACCAGAACGGTTATGGCAACAAGGCCAACCTGACCCAGGACGGCGCCTACCAGACGGCTCAACTGAAGCAGAGCGGCACCAACAACTCGACCCAGACCAACCAAATCGACAGCAACAACGAGCTGTATTTCGAGCAGAACGGGAGCGACAACACCCTCATCGCCGACCAGCGTGGCACCGACCAGTATGCCTATGGCAGTTCCCAGGGCACTGGCAACGTCGTCACCCTGGATCAGTCCGGCTACGCCAACCAGAGCTACACCTACCAGCTGTACGGTAGCGGTAACGAGGCCACCATCACCCAGGTCGATGGCACCAACCTCGCCACCGTGACCCAGGGCGGCAACTACAACCAGGCCACCGTCGATCAGAGCGGCTATGCCCAGAGCGCCAGCATTACCCAACAGGGTAACGGCAACATGGCGACTGTGACCCAGCAGTAAACCTCTCCCCCCTTGGATCGCGGCGCATTCTCTCCCTGGCGCCGCGGTCCCTTTTTCTTTCCTTTCGCCCAGTCCACACACAAGGACAGGGGCAGGCCTTACAATGGCTGACGCCCACCCTACTGTACTGTTGCCATGATCCAGTCCGATCTCGACCTGTTCGGCAGCCAGCCGCAACGTCTGGCCAGCCATACCGTGCTGCTGCCCGGCTTCGCCCTGGCCGAGATCGAGCCATTGCTCGATGCCCTGCGCCCGGTGCTGCGCGCCGCGCCGTTCCGGCACATGCGCACGCCCGGCGGCTTGCACATGGCGGTGGCACTGACCAACTGCGGTGAATTGGGTTGGGTCAGTGACGAACGCGGCTACCGCTATAGCCCCACCGATCCGGCCAGCGGCAAGCCTTGGCCCGCCCTGCCCCAGATACTGCTCGATCTCGCCGGGCGCGCTGGCGCGGCGGCCGGGTTCGATGGTTTCGTGCCTGATGCCTGCCTGGTCAACCACTATTTGCCCGGCACTCGCCTGAGCCTGCATCAGGATCAGGACGAGCGTGATTTCGGCCAACCCATCGTGTCGATTTCACTGGGATTGCCGGCGGTATTCCTGTTCGGCGGGTTGCAGCGCTCAGACCGGACCCAGCGCATCCCGCTGAGCCATGGCGACGTGCTGGTCTGGGGCGGCGAGGATCGGTTGCGGTTTCATGGGGTATTGCCGATCAAGCCCGGTGTGCACCCGAGGATGGGTGAGCGGCGGATCAACCTGACGCTGCGCAAGGCGGGGTGAGTGCTTTGGTTGCATCGGCCCATTCGCGGGCAAGCCCGCTCCCACAAGTACTACGCCCCCTTTCAACCGTGCGGTGAACTTGTGGGAGCGGGCTTGCCCGCGAAGAGGCCGGTACAGACAACAGCAAAATCAGCGGCTGCCCACCTGCTTCAATTCAACCCCATCTAGCAACGCCTCGACCACCGCCTTCGCCGCATCCAGGCTGTGATCATTCCCCAGCAACAAGTCACGGCAGGTACCCGACGCAAGTTCCATCGCCTTCAAGTTGGTGGCGAATGCGCCTTTGAGCAGCGTGGATAAATGCACCAGTGCATCCTCGAAGTCCACACCCGAACGCACCGCGAACAGCGGTGGGTGGCTGCATTCACAGTTGCCGAAATCGGAAGAAACGGTGGTGGCGCGGCTCGGAGGGTCCGGTAAGCCTTTTGTCATTGTGTCGCTCCTTGATTCAATGGAGCCGCCACAGATCGCTACCAAACGAATGGGTGACGGCTGTACGCAGGTTGGTAGACCGGGAATCAAGGAAACCGGCGCGCACGAAGGCGCCCTACGCACAGCCGCCATAAAACGAAACCAGCGGACACAAAAAAAGCGCCGACTGTATCGCAATGGGGGCGCTTATGCGCCTTGATTGATCGCGGGCTACCAAACCCGACTGCTGAATTTGCAGCAGCCCGGAAAGACTACCGGTGTCGGACAGGCGATTCAAGGCAAGAGGTTGAATAGAGACATTTCCGTTGCCTGTACCGGCCCTTTCGCGGTCATGTTGGGGCGCCGAGCTGGCCGCCTGACATTTTTGCCAGTAGACACTGCGGGCAGGCCCCCGGCTAACTGACAACGCAGTACCACGATGCCAAGGATCGAGGACCGAGCCCATGCGCGTGTTTGCAACCATGATGTTTCTGCTACTGGTCATCTGGGCAAGCTGGGCGCTCGCCCTGGATGACAACGAAGAGGCGGCGCCCAACCTCCCCCCAAGCAAGTTCCTGGTGTATTCGGTTACCTGGCAACCCACGTTCTGCGTGATGCGCCCAGAAACGCCAGGGTGCGACTATCCCCCGCAGCGTTTTCTGACTCACGGCATCTGGCCGTACAGCGACAGTGTTGGTAGCCGCACCAATCGACATCCGCAGTTTTGCACGGATTCGCCCGCTTGCAACGCCAACGAGGCGTGCCCCATGACCGGTCGAGAGTTGCGCGATGCACTGGCCGACAAAGAACTGCGCGACCTGGTCACCCTCAATCCCGAGCGCATGTTCACCCATGAATGGAAAAAACACGGCACCTGCTCAGGCCGCAGCGTGGGTGACTATTTCAAGGATTTCGTCAGGTTGCGCAAGGCCGTGGTATACGACCAAACGGCCTTCGCCAGGATGATCGGCAACGCCACCGAGTTCTCGGAAGTTCGCAAGGCTTTCCCCGCCAACACGGCATTTCGATGCTATCGAAACAGCGATGGCGAACAGTACTTGCATGAGGCGTTCTTCTTGATCGACAGCCAAGGACAGCCCTACCTTAAAGAGCAGAACCTACAGATTGGCGTCCAGTGCCTGGAGCAGAAAACCTTGATACCGGCTGGTGCCTGAACACACTGCTACGGTCCCGCCGTCTCCCCCCTGGCGAGACCGTAGCAACCCCCTATTCCTGCTGATACTGGCTCAGGTACTTATCGACCGTCGCCTTGCCATCCCCATTATCCCCCGCCACCTGCCACAACCGCCGTTCGATCCCCTGGGCCAGCAAGTGCCCCACTGCCGCCTCGATAGCCGAAAGCACGCACAGTTGCGCCGGCTCGTTGGTGGTGTAGCCGACCTCCGCTTCCAGCAGCTTCTTGAACTCGATGAACTTGAACACCCCAGCACTACGCCCCACCGAGTAAATGGTCTTGCTGGTCATCACGTTGGCCAGCACTTGCCCGGTGCGCACATCCACCGCGCGCAGGTTGACCGTTACCTGGTCGACCCGATATTCGCGGGAAATGTCGATTCCCAGATAGCGAGCCCCTTCCCCGCCACTGCGCACGTTGGTGTCGTAGGCGATGATGCCGCCCTCGAGCATCAGGTTCGCGGCCTGCAACGGCGGCAGCTCGCCCATGATGTTCTGCGGCACGTCGGGCTTCTTCTGCGAAGCGCGGATGATCTTGCGCTCGGTCAGCAGGTTCTGCAGCCCTTCGCGCTCCAGCACCACGAACCAGCCGCTGGCACTCAAGGCGTCCATCAACATGCTCGCCGCACCCTGGGTAACGCTGGTGGAGAACGAGCTGGCCGGGGTCGGCTTGTACTGCCCGGTCTGGTCGCGGAAGCCGTACACCACCGCCATCAAGCGGCCCTTGGGCCGTGGCATGTTGATCAGGTCGTAATAGGTCGATGCCCTTGGCGTCAGGGTCGGGGTCTCGGAGTCCTGTTCGGCCGGCATCGGCTCGCGCAGGCCGCAACCTTGCAGGGTGGCGAGGATCAGCAGGGTGCTCAGCAGACGTTTCATGATGTTCTCTCCCCAGAAAAACCAGGCCAGTCCCTCTCAGGGGTTCAGGCCGCTGACCTCGATGACCGAGATTTCCCCGGTTGCCCGGTCGGTGACCTTGATGCTCAATGCGCCCGAATCGTCGATCACGTCGATCAGGAAGGCATCGGTGGCCATGCTTCCGGTGTTGCCATTGCTGATGTTGTCCAACAGCTGCGACAACATCCGCGACTCCAGCTGGTTGCTGAAGCGCTCGAGGGCCGTGGTCCCGGCAAATGCCGAGGTACGGTCCTTGAGGTCGGGGTCGTCGTAGTCGTTCTGCGCCTGGGCGTTGTTGAGCAGCCAGGTGCCGTTCAGCGGGTTGCCACCGAAGGCCGGGTTGACCGGGGTGTACACAAGCTCGGTGGCCTGGCTGGCGCACGCGCTGGCCAGCAAACAGGCGGCGATGCAGCGGGAAATGCAGGTGTTCATAGCTCGTCCCTCTCCAGATCGGTGGTGTCTTGCAGCAGGCGTTGCAGCTTGCGCTGGATGATCTGTTGCTTGACCAGGTCGGCGGCCTCGGTGGCCTCGTCTTTGAGTTCGGTGGTGTTGGGGGGCAGGAAGCGGCGGTAGACCACGTCGCGGTCGAATTCCACGGTCACCAGGCTGCCCCAGCGCGCATCGGGGCGTTCGCGCACCACCAGGTTAAAATCCAGGCGGCTGGTGGCGCGCAGGCGGTCGGCGAAGTAGTAATAGAAGTCGTGGCCGATATGCGAGATGGTGTTATCGACGATAAAGCCCATCATCTCGCTCTCGCCGTTTTCCTCGGCCGAGCCAGGCAGCGGCGCCATCAGCGACAGCGCCAGGGCGGCGATAGCCAGGCGGTTCATGGCGCATCTCCCGAGCCGCTGTGGGTACGGATGTCGCCAGCGCTTTCGGACAGCGCTTGCTCGGCGACGAACTGCCAGTCGCTGTAGTGCTCCAGCCCCTCGAAGCCCGACCATTTGCTGTCGAAGCCACTGCGTTTGAAAGGGGTTGCGTCGGAGCGGCTGTATACCCCGGTAATACGCCCGTCGATGGCACGTACCAAGCCCCACTCGTCACTGCCGGTAATCGGGTCCGGATACAGCCTGCGAATGTGCCGGCGGGCCTCGGGGAAGCGATTGTCCTGCAGCAGGTCGGCAAGATCCTGCGGGTACTGGGCCAGCCCGGGCGAGGCCCGATAGTAGCTGCGCAGGGCCTGGGCGTACTGGCCGCCGACCCACAACAACTGGCGCTCGTGCTCGCGCTGGGCGACGCTGGTCCACAGGGTGCCGCTGGCGGCCAGGGCCACGCTGCTGACGGCGATCAGCAACAGTACGCCCAGGTAGGTGAAGCCGGCGCAGGCCTTACCATTCTGCATAGAGGCTGCCATCACGCGCCCTCCCCGTTGCACCGCTCTTGATATCGGCCACGCCACCGGCCACGCCCTCGGGCGGGGGCACCAACTGCCAGGCGTCGCTGCGCTCGGTGATCGGATCGACCGGGGTATTGCGCAGGTAGCGTTGCTCCACCAGTTGCTCCAGCGACTCGGGGTATTGCCCGGTGTCGCCGTAGTAGTGATCCAGCGCCTCGCGCAGCACCGCCAGGCTCTGGCGCAGGGTGGCCTCGCGGGAGCTCTCCAGGCTGTTGAAGTAGCGCGGCATGGCGATGGTCATCAGGGTAGCGATGATCGCCATCACCACCAGCAGTTCGATCAGGGTGAAGCCTCGGCTGCGTTTCATGGCCGTCACCATTGCCCGTAGGGGATGTTGTTGAGGCCTTTGCCGCGGGCCTTGGAATAGACGTCGAACACGTCCTCACCTTCGCGTGGGCTGTCCGGCTCGCTGTCATAGGCGCGCAGGCCCCAGCCACCCTGGTCCTCGTCCTTGCCGACGAGGAACGGGTCGTGCGGGATGCGCCGCAGGAAATAGAACTTGGCGCCCTTGGCGCTGCGCACATCGCGCACGCCGTCCACCAGTACCTGCAGGCTCGGTGGGTAGCCACTGGCGTCCAGGCGTTTTTCGATGAAGCCGGCATCGAAGGCACGTTTGTAGGCATCGATGGCATCGCGGATCTGGTACAGCGCTTCGCGCAACTGCTGCTCCTTGCCACGGCGCACCACCGTTTCGGTCAGCGGTGCGGCCATGCTGGCGAGCAGACCGAGCAGTGCCAGGGTCAGCACCACCTCGATCAGGCTGAAGCCCCGCTGAGCGCGTTTCATGGCCGTGGGCTCACGGGGGCTGGCGCCACCGCCATCTGGCTGTCGACCACTGGCGCACTGTCGCTCTCGTCGCCAGGCACGTCGCGCACCGGCAGCGGCGCTATCTGGCGTACCTGCAAGCTGGACTCGGTGCCGGTGGCGAACTCCATGTCCGACGGGCTTTGGTACGGCAGGTTGCGCACGATGCGCGGGGTGATCGCCAGCACCAGCTCGGACTTGGTCATGTCGTCGCGGTTGCTGCCGAACAGCCGGCCCAGGCCGGGAATATCGCCAAGGCCGGGGATCTTGTTGCCGCTGGCGTTGTTGTCGTTACGCACCAGGCCGGCCAGCACCTGGGTCTCGCCATCGTGCAGGCGCAGGCTGGTCTGGGCGTTGCGGGTGTCGACCTGGACCGGGATGGTGCCCTGGCGGGTAGCCTCCAGAGGCGTTGCGTTACTGACTTCCAAGGCCACCTTGATCGCCACTTCGTTGTTCAGGTGCACGGTGGGCTGGACTTCGAGCTTCAAACCGACGTCCAGGTAGGTGACGCTTTCGGTGATCACCGGGCCCTGGGTCGACGGCACCGAGGTGGCGCTGATGATCGGCACGCGCTGGCCGATATGAATGCGCGCCTGCTCGCGGTTGCTGACGCGGATCACCGGGCTGGCCAGGGTGTTGATGTCCTTGTCCTGGGCGTTGATCTTGGCCTGCGGCGCCGGCGAGATACTGATACGGCTGGAGTCGATGCCGCGCAGTTGGTCGAGCACGCTGACCGGTTTGCCGTCTGAGGTGATCACGCCAAAGGTGTTGGGCCATTGCAGCCCAAGGTCGAGAATGCGCTGGGTAGCGACTTCCATCACCTCGACCTCCAGTACCACCTCAGGGTTGGACTGGTCTTGCGATTGCAGCAGTTTCTCGGCCATGCGCACGGCATCGGCGGTGTCGCGCATGGTCAGGGTGTTGAGGCGTTCGTCGACGAACACGTCGCGGGTCTTGAGCATGGTCTTGACCATGTTCAGCGCGGTGTTGGCGTCGATGCTGGTGAGGTAGAAGGTGCGCATGACCAGTTCCTGGTAGTCCTTGGTCTTCTGCGGCGAGTCGGGATAGATCAGCAGGGTGTTGTCGTTGACGATCTTCTGGTGCAGCTGGTTCTGCTCCAGCAGCAGCTTGACGGCGTCCTCGATGCGCACATCGCGCACGAAGATGGTGGCCTTCATGTCGGGGCGCAGGTCCTTGTCGAAGATGAAGTTGATTCCGGCGACCTGCGACAGCACTTCGAAGATGGTTTTCAGGCCGGCATCGCGAAACTCCAGGGTCACCGGCCGCTCGAGCTTGCTGCGCAGTTGCGGGAATGGCTGTGCGGTGCGCGCCTGGACATTCTCGATGTCGCTGCGCAGCATCATGCCTTTCTGGTTCTGCGGATCCAGGCGCAGCACTTCGCGCATGTAGCGCTCGGCACCGAACAGGTCGCCCTGGCGCAGCGCCGCCTGGCCCAGGGCCACGCGTTCGTCGAGGGTGCGGATCAGCTCCAGCTGGCGGATGCCTTCCTGGGCGCGGCGGTTGTTGGGCTCGATGGTCAGCACCCGACCATAGCCCATGCGCGAGCCTGCGAAGTCGTGGCGGATACGGTCGCTGTCGGCCTGGGTCAGCAGGGCCTCGACAGCGGCCTGGCGGCCGTGGGCCAGGGCGATGTTGAGCTCGGTGTCGCGCGGGTCTTCGCGCAGGGCCTCTTCGAGGCGCGCGATGCCGGCCTCGTATTGGCCTTCCTTCATCAGCTCGGCACTGTCCTCGCGTACCGCACTGGAGCCGCAGCCGGCAATCGCCGCGCACAGCGCCAGGAGCATGAATGGAGCAGTCCTGCACGACTTCGATGACTTCATGGTGCGCTCCCTACAGACAAGGTCTGTGACTGATGCAAAGGCAGGTAAACCAGGTCCAGCTCGTTGGCCGAGACTCTGTCGAGGCGGTAGGTGTCGTCGATCACATCGCCCTGGCGCACGACGTAGAGCTTTTCGCCGCTCTGCAGGAAGATCTGCAGGTCGTCGCGATCGCCCATGCGGCCGACGAACTGGAACGGCAGCAATGGGGCGGTGGGCGCTGCCACTACGGCGGGCGCGACGACCACCGGTTGTTCGGTGACCGTGGCCAGGGCCTGGGGCTTGGTCCATTGCTGGGCTGGAAAGAGGTCGCGGGAGGCCTGTTCCGGCCTTTTCGCGGGTAAATCCGCTCCTACAGACGGCGCCGCACCTGTAGGAGCGGGTTTACCCGCGAACAGGGCCGCCTCGTCCCCCTTGCCGAACCAATGCCCAGGCGCCCACGCCAGCGCGGCGCTAAGGCCAAGGAAGCCAACCCACATCAGGGCTCGTTGAGTGTTCATCACGACCTCGACAAGTAGAGGGTCATGCGCAGGCGGCCGTTGAGTTCACGGTCGCCGATGCGTTTGCGTTGCAGTTCGAGGTCTTCCAGGACCAGGGTGGGCAGTTGCCCGATGAGGCCGCGCAGGAAGGCGCGAATCTGCGGGTAGCTACCCCGTACCGGCAGGACGATCTGGTAGCGTGCCAGCTGGGTCTTGGGATCGACGCCAAGGGCATATTCACCGCGAGCCAGGCTGATGTGCTCGGCGCCGGCCAGGTGATACAGACGCTCGATCAACTCGCTGGCCTCAGGCTGCCCAGGCAGTTGCTGGCGCAGGCTGTCGAGCGCCTGTTGCTCGGGCTTGACGGCGATCTTCAGCTCGCCGCGCTTGACCCGTTCGACCTGGACACTGGCATCGGCTTCGGTGGCCCGCAGTTCGCGCACCGCTTGCCACTGCGGCAGCACACCGGCCAGCGCCACGCCCAGCGCCAGGACGGCTACGGCGCCAGCGCCCAGGCCGACCGGACCGATCCGGCGCAATTGCTCGAGCAACACCAGGCTGTTCAACGAATCAGGGACGCGCATGGCTGGTCTCCCAGGTGGCGGTGAGGGTGAAGCGCACCGGATGCTCGGGCTGGCTGGCCAGCACCTCGTGGTTGAGCAACGACACATCGCTGAGCTCGGCGCTCTGCTCCAGGCGCTGGTGGTAGGCCAACATGGCCTCCAGGTTGCGCGCCTCGGCGGCGATACGAACCTGGCCCTTGCGCGCATCCGGGGTGAGGCTGAGCAGCGCCACGTCTTCCTGGGGTTGCGCTTCGAGCATGGCGAACAGTTGCTGCCAGGGCCGTTGCAGTTGCTGCGAGACACTGCGCATCTGCGCCAGGCGCTCGGCCTGCTCGCGGCTGGCGGCGGTGCTTTGCGGCGCGGCGGTGGCCGGGCGCCGGCCAAGTTGCAACTCGAGGCCGTGCACGCGGTCTTCGAGGGCGACCTGCTCGGCCTGCAGTTGCTGCTGCAACAGCACCAGCGCGGCCATTGCCGCACCGGCCAAGGCCAGCAGCGACCAGGCCAGAGGGCCGCTACGGCGGGGCTGGAATTCCAGGTCGAGGCGGCGCATGTCAGGCCACCGCCCGCCACATGGCGCACAGCGGGTCGCTGTCACCAGCCGGTTGGCACAGCTGCACCGCGGCCAGTTGTGCCACGTCGCTGCGGCCCGGAGCGTGCAGGTAGACCCGTGGCAGGCGCTCGCCGTACAGCTCGCAGGTGCGCTCGATCAGCGCCTGCAAAGCCTGGTCGGTGTCCGCGCAGCCTTGGGCCAGCACCTGCTGCCAGGCGCCGCCGGCGGCCAGCAGGAGTACGCTGCGGCGCGGCTCGGCGAGTACGAAGAGAAAGTCGCCCTGCTCCACTTGCGCCGAGCAACGGTTGTAGGCCGCCATCAGGTAAGGCTGCACCGAGCGCAGGCGCAGGCGGCTTTCCCGCCCCAGCGCCTGCAAGCCTTGCAGCAGTGCCTCGGGCAGCGCCGTGGCGATGCGTGCAGCGCCGGTGGCCTCGGGCGAGAGCACGATGCGCCAGTCGTCCAGCGCCTGGCCGTAGAGGTTTTCGAAGCATCCCCGGGCATAGGCGTCGAGCTCCCGTGGATGGCCGATGGCATCGCTCCACGGCACCAGGCAGAAGCGGCTATAGCGAGCCGAGAGCAGGACCCGCAGCTGGCCACCGCGCACGGCATGCTCGGCGAGCAGTTCGGCGAGCGCCTGCAAGGCAGCCTCCCAGGCCGGTTGCGCGGCGTCGCAGGTAAATCCGCGGCTGCCCAGCCACTGATGTCGATGGTTGTGCCAGAGGCCCAGGCCGACGCCCTCGGCGCCCAGCACGGCGCTGTATTTGTAAGCGCCACGATCAAGCGATAAATGTGACACGGTTGATCTCCTCAAGAGTGGTGCGGCCCTCGCGGACCAGGTCCAGGGCCGAGGCACGCAGCAGGCGCAAACCGCGCTGGCAGGCCAGCGACTTGATCTGCGGCAGGGGCCGGCGTTCGACGATCATTTGCCGCAGGTCATCGTCCAGGTGCAGCAATTCGGCAATGGCGCTGCGTCCGCGGTAGCCACTGCCGCGGCATTGGCCACAACCCTGGGCACGGACGAAGGCCCAGCCGGCGACCGCTGCGCGGGTCAGGCCCGACGCGACCAGGGTGTCGTCATCGACTTCACAGGGCGTGCAGCAGTGCGGGCAAGCCAGGCGGATCAGGCGCTGGGCCAGCACGGCGTTGAGCGCCGAAACGAAGCTGTAGGGGTCGACCTGCATCTGGCTGAAGCGGCCGATGACATCGAAAACGTTGTTGGCGTGGATGGTGGTGAACACCAGGTGGCCGGTCAGGGCCGACTGCACGGCGATTTGCGCGGTGTCCGGATCGCGGATCTCGCCGACCAGGATCTTGTCCGGGTCATGGCGCAGGATCGAGCGCAAGCCACGGGCGAAGGTCAGGCCCTTTTTCTCGTTGACCGGAATCTGCAGCACGCCGGGCAACTGGTACTCCACCGGGTCTTCGATAGTGATGATCTTGTCCACGCCGTGGTTGATCTCGCTGATCATGGCGTACAGGGTGGTGGTCTTGCCGCTGCCGGTGGGGCCGGTGACCAGGATCATGCCGTAGGGCTCGGCGGCGAGCCGGCGCAGGGCCTTCAGGGTTTCTTCGGCAAAGCCCAGAGCCTGCAGCTGCACGCCGCTGACGCGGTCGGACAAGTCCTGTTTGTCGAGCACCCGCAGCACCGCGTCCTCACCGAAGATGCTCGGCATGATCGAAACCCGGAAGTCGATCTGACGGTCGCCCACGGCCACTTTGAAGCGGCCATCCTGGGGCACGCGTTTTTCGCCGATGTCGAGTTCGGCCATCACCTTGATGCGCGAGATCACCTGGTCGGCGAAGGCGCTGCCGCTGGCCTTGCCGGCGCCGTTGAGCACACCGTCGATGCGGTACTTGATGGTCAGGCCCTGGCCGGTCATGCCCAGGTGAATGTCGCTGGCGTGCTGTTTGAGTGCGTCGTAGAGCGTCGAATTGACCAGCTTGACCACTCGGCTCTGGTCTTCGCTGATGCTGGTCAACGACAGCCGTTGCAGAGGATCGCTTTCGTTACCGGCTTCGGCTTCGTGGTCGAGGGCATCGACGGCATGGAAGCTTTCTTCGTGACGGGCCAGGAAGGTGGCGATGTCGGCGGCGTGGGCCAGGTAAAGCGGCGCGCCTTGCAGCACGTCGTCGATCCAGGCCAGGCGGGCGTGGTCGAAGGGGTCGGCGAACACCCCAAGCACTTGCCCCGCCTGCTCGACCAGGATGAATTCGCGCTTCAGGCACTGGGCCAGGCTGACCGTGTCGAAGCAGGGGGTGCTGGCCAGCAGGGTCTGGCTGTCCAGTACGGGGTAATGCAGGGTGGCACCCAGGCGGCGGGTAAACGTGTCTGGCGTGTCGGCGGCGAGCCGCTCCAGGCAGTTGAGCAGGCGTTCGTCGGCGGCTTGCAGACGCGCCTGGGTCAGCAGCTCACGAGAATAGGCTGTGACTTGCGGGGCCGACACACTGCACTGAGATACTTCGGACATGGCCTGCGACTCCGCTCAGGGGCGCGTCGCAGGCTGGCTCGGTCAGGGCTGCGGGCGCCGCTATTCCCCAGTGAGCAGTTGGTCGTCGTCGGGTCCAGGGGGCTTGGCGCCATTACGGCGGCGATCGGCCAGGACCCAGCTACCATCGAACAACTGCAAGGGGAACGATTCGTTCCTGTTCTGGCGTCGTTCGACGAACCCTTCGGCCGGGTTGTCCGTGGCCCTGCGCTGGCGCTCGATGCCCATCAGGTCGAGGACTGCGCGGGCCAGTTCCGCCAAGGGGAACGGCTTGAACAGGACATGGCTCACGCCCAGTTCGGCGGCCCGCTCACGGACCTCGGCGGTCGGGTGGGCGGTAATCAGCACGAAGTGGCACTGCCTGTTCCTGCGCACGGTCTCGAGGACCTGAAAACCCTCCATGTCGGGCAAACGGTAATCCAGCACAATTACATCCGGTGTCAGGCGTTCAGCCAGGCTGATACCACTGGCACCATCGTGGGCGACATGAACTTCCAGGCCTTGCGCCTGCAGATACGCTTGCAGGTTCTGCGCAAGGGTCTGTTCGTCATCGACTACCAATACTCTGTTCACCAAGGCCCACTCCCAAGAACTTCCCGGTTACCCGGTCTGCGAAGTGCGGCCTTGTACAGGCTTGAGCAGGCTTCGTGCCAGGCATGAATAGTCATCTCGCACCACTTGCAACTCGTTGATTCGCTTGGGTTTACCCCAGTCGTTCGGAACTCGCGCGTATCCGCTTCCCCACTTTCGGGGGAACTGATGGCATATTGCCAATTCGTTATTCCCCAGTAGTGGGGACTCCTCATCGGCGGGCTCAATTAGCGATTTCCACTTTAGCGGATTCACGCAAACGTTGGCGCACGGCATGGCGCGCCTGCCCTTGCAATTGGCCGATGAGCGCGGCCCTGGCCAAGACCAGACCCTGTTCTGTTATGACAGAAGCGCTATCACTTTGGTTCTGCATTCCTTGCAACCTGTCGCGATTGGCCTGATAGAAGGCTTCGACATCCGCCTGGGTAGGTTCGGCCACCTCGCTGAGCTGCGCATAGACCTGCTGGGCAGCCAGCTCGTGGCGGGTGTAGTCAGCGTACTCTGCACGAGTGAAGCCTGCTTGCGCCAGTCTTTGCTCGAAGATCGCCGGGCTACCGAAGGTGGCTTCGAGCTCGCCGACCTGGGCCGAGACCTGCTCGTCGCTGATGGCGATGCCGCGGCGCTGGGCCTCCTGCCACAGCAGCTCTTTATCGATCAGCTCGTCCAGGGCCTGGTCGCGCAGGCGCTTGTACAGCGTCGGATTGCGGATGCTACCCAATGCCCGCCCCTGGGCATCGAGGTATTCGCTGAGGTAGCGTTCCAGGCGCAGCAGGCCGATTTCCACGCCGTTGACCCGCGCCGCAGCCACTTCATTGGCGAACCCGACCTTGGCCAGCACCAACAACAGGCACAGCATCACCATACGCATGGCAACCTCCTTTCAACGGGCATCCGGCAAGGGCCGGTACGGGGTAACGGAAGTGAAACTCGGCCCTGGCAGCGACACGCTCACGACATGGGCGCCGGCCAACCCCTCGCGGCGACCGGGGCCGAAGCCCAGCACCGGGGTAAGCCCGGTGTCGATGTCGTGCAGGGCTTCGAGCGCAGCCACCAGGCGTTCACGACTGGCATCTCGCCCGATCTGCTTGAGCGCTTCGGTCAGCAGGCGCAGGGCGCACAAGGTGTTGACCTGCAACACGGCCTGGCGCCGGTCCAGCCCCTGGCGTTGTTGCACGGCGGCCAGGCTCGCCAGCCCCTGCTCGCTCCAGTCGCCGGGCACGTAGGGGTACGCCAGCAAGACCCGCTGCGACCATTGCTGCGCGAGCCCCGGCAACGCCGCTGCCACCTGGCTGGAGGCGGCCAGCAGGTAAGGCTGGCGCCCTGCCGACTGCAAGCTCGCCGCCAGTTCGGCGAATGCCTGGGCATGCCCAAGGAAGACGATGCCCTGCCCCTCGCTGGCCTGACCGTTGAACGCTTCGACCGGCGGTACCGACCAGCCCTGAGCTTGCAAGGCCATGCGTACCTGTTCCGCCTGGTCGGCCTGCTCGACGCCCGCATACACCACACGCAGTCCCTGCGGGGGCAGCCCCAGCCCCTCGCGGGCGTAGGCAGCCAAGCTCAGCAGCTGGGTGGGCAGCGCCGGCATGGGGTCGAAGATCTGCGTGCTGCCAGGGCCTTGCGGGGCACTGCCGACCAGGGGCACTTCCTGACGCTCCAGCACCGTGGCAAGGCGAGCGTCGAGCATTGGGGCGATCGGCGCCACCAGGGCGAACGCCTGCTGGTCGTCGATCAGGCGATTCAAGGCCTGTTCGGCGCTGGCTGGGGAGTCGCCGGGATCGAGTACCACCAATTGCAGCTGACGCCCATGGATGCCGCCCTGCTGGTTGAGTTGTGCCAGACTGTCTTCCAGCACCGCCCGCACCACCTGCCCGGCTCCGGCCAACGGCCCCTGGCTGGGTAGCAGCGTGCCCAGGCGCAGCACGCCGTCCTCCACGCCAGGGTCGCGCTCGTCGGCCAGGCGCTTGAGGTAGGCGGTGAGGTTGCGCTGGTCGGCCAGGGTCAACTCGAACCGGGGCATGGCCGGATCCAGGCGGTTGCCGGAAGGATCGACGCCTTGCTGGATGGCGCGGGCCAACGTGCTGTCGCGATAGGCTGGATAGCTGCGGCCATTGGCCTGGCGCTCTCCTTGCCCCGACGCCAGGCGTCGCCAATCGAGGCTGGGCGGGCGCACGCCGCCCTCGGCCCGACCGCGGCCATCGTTGCCGTGGCAACTGCCGCATGGCAGCACCGAGGCTGGTACGCGCATGTCGCTGGCGCCTACGCGGGCCTGCAGCTGCACGTCGCTGCTGGAAACGCCTTCGCGGTACAAACGTTTGCCGGCCTGCTCGTTAGCGGTCAGATCCAGGGCCAAGGCCGAGCCGCAAGGTACGAGACACATGATGACCGCCATCAGCCACGCCAGCCTGGAAGGAGCTTCTGTGGGAGCGGCCTTGTGTCGCGAATGGGCTGCGACGCAGCCCCAGCGACGCCTGTATCGCTGCGGACTTTCTGGGGCCGCTGCGCGCCCCTTTCGCGACACAAGGCCGCTCCCACAGGCCGGGTGGCAAGCTCCAGGCAGTCCCAGGTTCATGGCCGCTACCGCCCCGCCAGGGGTTGCGCCAGCAGCTGCATGCGCTGGGCGATGGCCACCGGGGGTGCATCCGGGCGGATCTTGCTCCAGCGTTTGCCCGCCACATCGCCGGCAATCAGCTGGGTCGAGTGCTGCTCGGGGCTTGGCAGGAACTGGCCAAGGCGGCCCAGCACCAGATCGACATTGGCCTTGTCACCCGTAAGGAACAGCCAATTGGGCCCATCGACGCCCTGCTTCTCGGCAAACGCCTTGAGCACCGCTGGCGTGTCGTTGAGCGGATCGCTGCTGATCGACACGAAGATCACCTGGGCCGCCAGTTCCTCGCCCATCGCCTCGCGCACCTCACGCAGCTTGCGGGTAATCAGTGGGCAAGCGTCGGTACAGTGGGTGAAGATCACGTTGAGCATCACCACCTTGTCCTTGAGCACGTCGCTGTAGAATCGCAGCTCGCGACCGTTCTGGTCCTTGAGCAACGTGTCGGTGAACCAGGCCTGGGCATCGTGGGTGCCGCCACCACTGGTGATTGCCGGGGGGGCCGGTTGCGGGTTGGGCTCGGCTTGCGGAGCATGGCCTTCATGGGCGAACGCCACCGAGCTGAGAATCCACAGGCAGGCCACCAAGGCCAGCCAGTCGGCGCTGCGCATCGTGGTATGGCGGGTCGCGCTGTTCATGGCTGCACCTCTTGATGATCGGCAATGGCGGTGCTCTTGGCGTGTACCCGACGGGCGCTGAGGCGGTTGATCTCCTCGACCAGCACTGCCGGGTCGGTAAAGCCGTAGTAGCGGGTCCAGTGGCCACTGCGGCCATCACCGACCAGGATCAGCGGCGGATGCTGGCTGAGGTCGGCGCTGAAGCTGCCGAGCCCTTTGAGGGTCTCGGTGATGGCATAGGGCGAGCCGGTCAGCCAGTGCCAACCCGGCCCGTGCTGGAACGTCTTGGCATAGGCCTGCAGGCGCTTGGCGTCGTCGCGCTGCGGGTCGACGCTGATCGATACCAGTTGCACGTCGTCACCCACGCGACCGCCCAGTTGCTGCTGGACCTTGCCCATGATCGAGGAAACCACCGGGCATACCGTGGTGCAGCTGGTGTAGATGAAGCCCATGACCACCAGCCGGTCGCCGACCAGATCCTTTTCCAGGCGTACCGGCATGCCGTCCTGGTCGAGCAGAGAGACATCGGCGAAGCGCACGCTGGCCTTTTCCTGGTGAAGCGCCGGCGGCTGCGGCGCGCCGCCGTTGTGCTCGTGCCCGGCATGGGCCAAGGCCAACTGGGCGGACAGCACCAGGGGCAAGGTCAGGCTCAGGGACAACAGCTTGCAAGCAGGCTTGGTGTTCATCGCACACTCCTGATTTCACTTGGGACAGCGCCTCGGGCGCTGGTGGCAGCGGCCGGCAGGACGCGCAGGCTGGTGTAGTTTTCTTCGGCGAACTTGCGCCCCAGCGAGGGCGACTGCACGTGCAGGTACCAGGCGCCAGGGTCGGGCAGGGTCAAGGCGGCCTGATAGATGCCTGCCTCCACTTCCTCCAGCGGCAATTCGCGTGGCATCGACGACGGCGCCAGGAAATAACGCAAGTGCAGGTCACGCAGGCCCGCACGCGGCTTGCCGTCGTCGCCGACGATCCGCACCCGGGCGGTGAACGTGCTGTGCTGCGGCAGTGGTTTGTCCAGGCCGATGAACTCGGCGTGCCCGCCTCGCCGCCTGGCCGCACCGGGGGCCACGGCCACCTCGGTACTGAAGCAGTGGATGATCTGCGGCTGGTTGAGCAGGAACGCGACGTCGAAGGCGCCTGCAGCCGGCATCTTCACCGTCGAGCCATACACCCCCGGTGCCAGCTCGCGCAGGCTGCGGTCGACGACGATCGCCGCCCGCGCCTGATGGCCACGGTTGTTGTAACCGGACATCGGCGCGTTCATGCCTTCGGCGTAGAAGTAGGTGGTGTTGTCCACCGGGTTGACCACGAACACCGAATTGTCGTCGCGCGATACCGACAACCCCTGGGCCAACGGCAGGTCACCGGCCTGGCGCGGTGCGGCGGGGCCGGCCTCGAAACCTTGGACGATCGGCTGGCGACCTTCACCGAGACTGCCCAGGTTGATCATGCTGACCTTGGGCGAAGCCAGGCCACGCACGTAGGCATAGCCCTTGGTGAAGGTCAGTTGATACGGCTCGGCAGACACCGGAATGCGATGGATTACCCGATCGGTACTGGCATCGATGACCAGGGCCTGGTTTTCCAGGGTATTGAGCACGATGCCGTAGCGTCCGTCGCTGCTGAATCGCATCGGCCCCAACCCCTGCTCGGCCTTGACGATATGCCGCAGCTGGTGGCTGCGGGCATCGAACACCCGCACCGTGCCCTCCCGGCCATCGGCCACGTACACAGCCTCCGACAGTGCCGAGTAGGCCACCGACAATGGGTGCGGCCCCACCGGTACGGACTTGAGCAAGCGCATCTCGGGGATATCGATGATGCTCAAGGTGCCGCTGTCGCGGTTGCTGACGAAGGCATAGCGCGAGTCGCCGCTAAAGGCGATTTCGTGATGCCCGCTGCCGGTGGCGAAGCTCTTGAGCATGGTGCGCCCAGGAACGTCGATCACCGTCACCCCGCTCTTGGCCGGATCGTTGCTGTTGTTGCCGACCCACAGCCGGTGCTGGTCCGGCTGCAGGGCGACGCGCAGCGGGTGTGCACCGGCGTCAAGGTCGGCCACGCGGGTGAAGGTCTCGGTATCGATCACCGCGATCTTGCCGCGTTCGGGAATCGACACGAAGACCTGCTTGTCGTCGCTGGTGGCCACCCAGTCCATCGGCGGGCCAGGCAGTTCGATGCGCGCCAGGGTGCTGGTGATGCCCCCCACCGATACCGTCGGGTCGATCACCGTCAGGCTGGCGTCCTTGTTCAGCACCAGCAGGAAGTAGCCGTTGAGATCGAGCAATGGCCGGGCGCCGATGCTGCTCTTGAGAAACAACGCGACACGGGCCTTGCAGCTCTGGTCGCGTGAGCCCCCTGGCGGCGCCGACTGCGCCGGGTCGATCCAGGCCCCCGGCGCCATGCCCGACAGCGGCTGGCCGCTGGCCTGGTCGGTGACCTTGAAGCGGATGTTGGCGAAATCCCCCTCGCGCAACACCTCGCCGCTCAGTGGCCGGGCCTCGAACTCCACGGTCAGCCCATCCCGGCTGAGCCGGTGCAGGGCCTGGGGATCCTCAGGCTCCTGCAACAGCTCGCGCGGGTCGCACCAGAGCTTCTCATATGCCACCCCAAGGCCGATCAGCGCTACTCCCAACAGCATCCCCAGGTACGCCGGGCGAGTCTTCTTGTTCATGCTCGCGCTCCCCCTTCCTTACTGTGCCGCAGCCGTTGCCGGCGGCGCGTCGTTGGTTACCCGCAAAATCCCCCACAGCCCCGAGAGGTTGCCGTAGGCGGCGTAGTCCCGGAACAGATAGTCCCCCGGCACGCCATTGGCGCCCCCGGCGCTCGGCAGCATGAAGCTGAAATGCGCGGCCGGTAGCACACTCTCCTGGGCACCGATGTACATGGCCATCGGGTTGAGCCCGAAGCGCACCGAGCCGACGCCAGGCAGGTTCGTCGGGTACCCATCGACGTCGTTCTTCTCCGCCTGGTAGTTGTGCAGCGGCCACAGGTGGCCATCGAGCTGGTAGACCATGCCGCGGCTGCCACCGCTGGGCATGACGATGTGGTTGCGCACCGGCTGCCCTGGCTTGGCGTAGAGCACCGGGGTCAGCGGGTCGCCACCGACCAGGGCGTTGGCGTAGGCCATGTGGGCGTTGGGCACGTCACCGAAGCCCAGACCACCGGCGCGACCGAACGGCGAGTCCGGAGCCATGCCGAAGCGCAGCCACAGCGGTTCGGTGCGGTAGTTGACGGCCATGTTGCCGTTGTCCTGCGGGTCGCCCGCCGCGCCGTTGCCCTCGGTGTTGATACCTTCTACCGGACGGCCATCGGCCCAGCGCATGTTCAGCGCCCGCTGCCAGACCGTGACGAAGTCGCGGTAGTCCGCCTGGCCGCTGACCTTGACCGTTGCCTGGGCACGGGTCGCCGCGTCCTCGGTCCAAGTCGCGGTCTGCGGCAGGATGCTCATGGCACCGACCAGGCCTTTCTGCGGCTGCTTGATGAAGTCCGACGGGGTCAGGTTGAGGCCGCCGAACTCGATCGCGGTGGTGTTGATGTTGTCCACCGTGCGCCCCAGTTGCAGCACCGGTTTGCCTTCACGCTCCAGGTGGCCGGCGTAGTACTGGTACACCTTGCTTGGATAGGCACCGCTGTTGCCGACCCGCGGCGGTACGGTCTGTACCGGGTTGAGGCCGACGTTGGCGCCATCGGACTTGGTGATGTCGTAGGCCAGCAGCTGGGCATGCAGCCCTACGTGGCTGGACGGCCGCATCAGGTTGTTGGCAAAGGCAGTGGAACCTTCGCTGTCGAACCGATCGCGCTTGACCACGTTATGCATCACGGCAGTGCTTGGCAGGTCCGGCATCACCTGCGGCAGGCGGTTTTCCAGGGTGATGCTCACGCAGTCGCCGGCGTTGGCCCGCAGGATCAGCGGCTCCACGGGCACGCCCGCTTTCAACTTGCCAGTGCCGGGGTCCAGATCGGCCTTGCGCACGTAGAGGATCGCGGTCGGGTCATGCAGCGGTGCACTGTGGCCGCCGATGGTGAAGGCCTCGCCGTCCTCAGGGTCGACCCCGCTGACCAACGGGATGCTGGTCTTGCGGTTGTTGAACACCAGGGTGCCACCATTGGCGTTGAGCGGCCCGCCGACATGCTGGCCGACGCCGGACGGGTCGTTGATGCTGACGCCGTTGCGGTTCTCCAGGATGTCGTTGGCCAGCGCGGCGACGATCTCGTAGCTGCGTTTGACCGTGGTGCGGGTGCCGATGCCATTGGGGTTGGCCGTGGTTTTCGGGCAGATACCGTCGAAGTTCACGGTGTTGCGCATGGCCACCGGCTGCGGGTTGTTGGGCAGCGGGAACAGGTCGGGGCGCTGGGCGGTGTAGTTGCGCATCACACCCCAGATACCATTCCAGTAACCTTCCAGGGCCGCATCCAGCGAGTACAGGTAGTCGCCATTGGTGGCGGCGGCACTGGAGATCATCGATACCGGCGCCATGAAGCCCAGTTGCTCGGAGATACCGATCATCTGCGACGACTTCCAGCCCGAGTTGGAGCTGTTGCCGAAGCCCGTGCCATTTTGCAGCCACTTCACGCCGTGCAGGGTGACGTTGTGCTCCTCCTCGTGGCCACCGGCATGCATGCGCAGGCGCACATTGTCCCCCGAATAGGTGCGCAGCATCGGCGTGAATGGGTCGCCCGGTTCGCTGGCCTTGTTGATGTGCGGCGGGAACAGCGTGGTGCCGCCGGTGGGGCCGACCGCCGAGGTGATCGCCGAAGGCGCCAGGTTCATCGCCGGGATGGCGCGGTCGGTGCGGGTCTGCAGGGCGTAGCTGAGGTCGCCGGCCAAGCCGTCGGCCTGCATGCCGCGCTTGCCGTCCGGGCCGACCTTGTTCGGGTCGAACACGCGCAGGGCCAGCGGTTCGTTGCGGTAGTTGACGACGAACATGCCAGGGTCATCCACCGAGATCGCCTGTGGGCACGGCCGGCTCGGGCAGCCTGGATTGAGGCCGCCGCGCTCCTCGACGATGGCTTCGAGCAGGCTCGAGGCCTTGCCGCGCACCGGCGGATTGATGGCGTAGCGGAAGCTGTCGGCGGTAGCCGGATACGACTGGGCATTGGGGATGCCATCGGGGCCTGCACCGACATACACACCCGCCTCGTAGGCATGCTGGAAGTCGCTGTATTCGAGGAAGAACTCGCGGTAGCTGTCGTTCTTGCCGTCGCCGTCGTGGTCGCCGGTCTGGATCACCGCCTGCCACGAGGTCGGACCGCCATCCTGGCGAGTCGCCGGGTTGTACAGCTGCTCGCCGGTTTCAGCGTGGTACCAGGTGGAGTTGGCAGGCTCTGCCAGCACGGTGGCATACAGGCCCAACTGCTGGTGGGTCGATGGACCGAGGTGGTCATGGGTGAAGATGGTGCCCAGGCCCCGGTCGACGTTGTGGACGTTGACCAGCGGGTCGGCGAACCAGCGCTGCATGGCGGTACGCGCGCCCAGCCAGTCGGCCCTGCCGAAGCGGCCGAAGTACGGGTGCGCCTTGGCTTTCGGGCAGGCCGCCGTGCCGTCGCGGGTGTCACCCTCGGTGCAATTGTTGTAGGCGCGGATGGCATGCACGCGCTCGACCACACTGCCGGGCGAGAGAATGCCGTCCTCGTAGTTCCAGCCGTTGGCAGAACCGTCGGCGGCGGTCAGGTCCCACTTGGGCAAGTGGATGTGCTGGCCGATCACGTCGGTTGGGGTACGCACCTGGTAGTCGTCCATTTCATAGAACGACGGAATCAGGTTGGTGTGCTGGTACATGGTGCAATCGAAGGTGTTCATGCGCATCACCAGCGGCTCTGGTGGGCGCTGCTTGGTGATCACCGGCCAGGCATCCTCCCACAGGGCAATGATGCGCGCCTGCGGGAAGTGGTAGCCGACCTTGTTGTACACCGCATCGAACTGGATATTGGCGCCCTTGTAGATGCGGGGGCGGTCGGCGGTGAAGGCGGACGAGCCGCGGAAGTTGATGCCGGTGAGGCTTTCACCGCTGAAGTACTCGCCAGCACCTGCAGATTGGGTCAGGCGCTTGCCGCGGTCGTCCATGCAGGGCTCGTAGAACGGCGCGCCCGCGGTGGGCAGCGCACCGTTGGTACGAAACGCCTTGGGCACAGGTTGGCTGCCTGGAATCAAGGCATAGCTCGGGTGCTCGGCCAAGGCGTGGAACTGCATGGCGGCCTGCTCGACGTCGGTGCCCTCCTCGGGCAGGTAGATCGGCTTGGCCTTGTGCACCACCTTGGAAAAATCGAGCTTGGTAGTGGTAGTCACCGCTTCGCCGCCAGCGGACACGCCATCCAGCGCGTGACGCCCAAGACCGCCATCCCAGCCATCGACCTGATTGGGGTCGAGGTTGGCCCACAGCGCCTTGCCGGTGGCCTTGAGCTGGCGAGCCATGTCCGGATCGAGCATATCCAATGGAGGGGTTGGTGGACGGTTGCCGACGCTGCTCTCCATGCCGCCGATCCAGAACGGATAGCCAGGGTTCTTCAAGGTACCGTCGGCGTTGGTATCGGTGCGGTCGACCAGGGCCAGCGAGCCGATCGCCTTGCGTGCAGCGGGCTCATCGGCGTGGTCGTCGTCGCCCTCCTGCTCATCTTCCTCGGCGTCATCGTCATCGTGCGCCGCCACCAGTTCCTCGGACAGCTTGGGCACCACCACGACCTTGCCAGGCATCGGCGCCATGGCCTTGCCTGGCAGCGGCACGATGGCCGGGATGGGCGTGCCGGCGATGATTTCGCCATCGGGCAATGCCCGAGCGCCAACGGCAGGCTTGCCGCTGCGCAGGGCAAACGGTGTGCTATGGAAACCGTTCTCGCCCTGCCCGCTCACCTCCAGGCGGGTACCTTCCTCGAACACGTCGTGGACCCGCCACATGGCCCACATGCCTTGGGCGAAATGCGGGTAGAAGTGGCAGTGGTAGATGGCGTCGCCGGCCACGCGGTTGCGGTTACCCGACCCGCCGTTGGCGATTTCATAGGTGTAGCCCACGCCCGCGCCGATACCTTGGGCATCGATGTAGTCGGAGTTGTCGTCGTTGGGGTTGAACAGCCACTGATGGCCGTGCAGGTGGAAAATGTGCTGTTCGTGGCCGTTATGGGTATTGCGGAACTTGGTGAAGTCGCCAATGTAGCTGTGGTGCACGTTGGCAGGCTCGGCCGGATACAGCGCCATGGTCGCTTTCACGCCGGTGGCGCTGGCAGGCGGCACCTCGCCAGGGCGGATGTGTTCGAGGCCAACGTTGGCCGGGACATCGACCAGGGTGCCGATATCGCCCACTGTGTGCGCACTCAGGAAGAACTCCTCATAAGCGCACGACAAGCAGTCATGCATCGGCCCGACACCCAGACGGTTGGCGACCACCTCGGCGCCCATGCCGCCCGAGCCGTAGTTGATCATGAACGAGTCGCGGGCAGGCTCCAGCACATGCCCCATCACCGGGTCCGCCCAGTATCCGGGGAAGGCCTGGGTACCGGCTACCTCGTCGGCGAACTGCGAGGCGAAGTCGCGAAACGCCTCGAGCCGGTTGGGCAGTGCCGGGTTGCGCTTGCCGATGCTCTCCAGCGGGTAGGTCGACTTGGGGAAGCTGCCGTCCTGGTTGGGGCCCATGACGATGGCATCGGTCTCGCTGTTGATGATCTCGTTGTTGTAGATCATCGCGATGATCGGCTTGCCGGCCTTGCCCTCGCTGATCCACGGCTCGGTTTGCGGGTAGCGGGCCTCGTAGTCGATCACCGGTTGGCCGGTGGGCGCACGCCCGCTGGTGGCCAGGCGCATTTCCTCTTCGGTGAGGGTGTTGCGGTAGGTGCGGCCATTCTTGGGCACCACCACCACCTGGCCGAACAGGCCGTTGGCAACGTTGCCCGCGGTGCCCTCACCGCCGAAGGTGGCTGCCTTGCTGGTCGCGGCGAAGGCCCCTTCGCGCTCGGCGTACAGCGTGTAGCTGCGGGTGTTGCCTGGGCTGACCAGGAAATTGCCATTGCGACCGGTGTTGGCGGAAATGTCGGCGATGCTGTTGACTGCCTGCATGCCGTTGACCTGGAAGCCGACCATGCGCTCGGCGACCTGTTCATCGGCGACGAAGCCTTCATCGGCCTCGTTCTCGACCTCTTCCTCGCCTTCCACTTCCGGCCCCTCGGCCTCGATGCCGTGCTTGTTGGGGTTGGCCCGGTAATCGAGCAGGTTGGTCAGGTTGACCGTGAGGCAGTCACCGGCAGCCACACGCAGGACGATCGGGCGGGGCCGCTTGTCCGGGCGCAGGGTGACTTTCCCCGGCACGGCGGCACCGCCGATGCTCAGCGGCACCTGTTTATCGTCCACCACATCCTCACGGAGGGCGAAGATCATGCCGTTGGCGTTCTGCGCGCCAAGGCGGTTGAACATCAGGGGCTGGTCCAATGCCACCACATTGGCCACCAGGGTGCGCTGGCACTGCACAGCCGCCTCGCTGGTGGCTTGCCAGCCCAGGAGGGCGAACACGAGTGATGTCAGGACGGGGCCTTTGTTCGGGGTCGACATGCTGCACCTCCGGGACACAGGGACTCTGCGAGGAGGTGAGCAAGCTGTATGCCAATCAGGAAATTGCCTTTATTTCATTGAGTTGCGTTTGCAAGCGAATCGAATTGGGGAGGATTCCCCAGTGTGATTCCCCGAATGGGGGGACGATTTTCATTGTCATTTGCAGAGGTGAGGCTAGCGATAATCGACCGCGAGTATCTGCGAGCCTGCCTCCTTGGCATAAAAGGCATGCGCGACCCAGGACTCGATGAAGATGGAATCGCCCATGCGCAGTACATCCTCACGCCGAACACCAGACGGGCTACGCCAGAGCACTCCCACTGCACCAGACAGCACATAGACGAATTCCCTGGCCTGATGCCCGCCATTGAGGGTCGCCTGGTCGGCGCTGGTGAACAGCGGCGTGGTTCTGAGCACCATGAGGTGTTTGTCCGCCGATGTCTTCATGACATGACGATAGAAATAGGCCGGCTCGCCCGCGACGCATTTCAACCGGTCGAAGCGAGTTTGCCTGCCGGAAATCTTCACGCCATGTACCAGGTCGTCCGCTGATGATTCGATCTGCTCAATGACATGCGCTATCGGCATTTGCAGCGCCGCAGCCAGAGCGGTGAGCTGTGCTAGGGTCATCCGCGCCCCGCCCTCGACCTCGTCGTCATGCAGTCGAGCGTCGCCGAAACTCATCTTACGTGTGCTCAACAACCGTGCCAGCGCCGCGGGGTTGATATCCAAATATTCGCTCATGGCTTACGCCTCCCAGGCAGGGTCGAGTAAAGCAATCCAACATCGGCAAAACTCAGGGCACCGGCCTTGATCATCGAGACCTCGCGCACCCACTGCAGGAGGTCGGGCAGATCGTCCTCGGCATACTTCAGCTGCAATTGTTCCAGAGCGTATTTCAAGCAGGCACGTCCGGAATGCTTGCCCACGACGATTTCCCGCTGCCTCCCCACCAGCGCAGGAGAGAACGGCTCGAACGCCTTGCCATTGCTCAAGGTGCCCCTGGCATGTATGCCCGACTCATGGGTGAAGACATTGGCTCCAACCACCGGTTGCCAAGGATGAACCCGCGTATGCGTAGCGCCCGCTACCAGTTCACTGAGCCCTTGTAATTTTTCGGGCCTCACGCCCACATCGACGCCGTACTGGACTTTCAACGACAGCACCAACTGCGCCAGGTCGGGCATGCCGGCTCGTTCACCAATACCGTTTACGGTAACGTGAAAGTACCTAGCGCCCGCCTGCAAGCCCGCTATCGTGTTGCCGACAGCATGGCCGAAGTCATTGTGTGCATGGCACTGAACGTCGATGGGCGCTGCGGCGATCACCTCACCCACTACACGATGGTATTGCTCGGGGGTGAGGATGCCGACAGTGTCGGAAAGCCGTAGCCTGTCGGCCCCTGCCTCATGTACACGAGCGGCATAGTCAGCGACGAAAGCGCTATCGGACCGACCTACATCCTCGGCGCTGATCGAAACGAACGCGCCCCGTTGCTTGGCATAATCGATCAACTCGCAGGCGTGTTCGAGCAACCAGGCCTTGGGCTTGTTGACGCTGTCCTTGAGCTGGATATCGGACGTCGGCAAACCGATATGAACGTACCTGAACCCCATGTCCAATGTGCGCCGCAGGTCGTCCTTTACGCCACGGTTCCAGCCAACCAGGCGTATGTCCGTGCCCTGGGTACGTTCCAGCATCTGGGCCAGGGTCCGGCTCTCGCTGCCGCCCATGGCATTGATCCCTCCTTCGATCCAGCGGATACCCGCGTCCACCAAGGCATCGAAAATCCTCAACTTGGTCGCGCTGTCGAATGCGACACCCGGCGCTTGCTCGCCATCGCGTAGCGTGGTGTCTTCAATGATCACATCGTCGCGAATGTTCATGACGCGCTCCCTGCGTTGCCGGTTGAAAGCCTGGAGAAGTACAGGCATTGGTCACCCTCGTCGCCAAACGTGAGTCTGAGGTCGTGAAATGTCGCCATCGCGACGGTTGAAAGTGGGTATGACGGGCCGATGGGCATCTGCTGCTGGGCCAGGTCGAGATCCTTGCAGCGCACCGCCAGGCTGACACTGCTGGACCCGCCCTGGGACAGGGCATAGTTCATTGCCACCTGCATATAGGCCGAGCGCCCTCTGCACGTGCTGAAAACAGCTTGCATCGACTCCAGGTCCAGCCCAAGCGCCTGGCCCTGGCTGATGACCTCGATTGCCCCTGCCAGGTTGATGCTCTCTGCCAGGTTATTGAGAATTTTCAGGCGCTGCGCCTTACCCGGCACTTCCACGAACGTCACCATCAGGGTGAAGGCGGCGAGTAATGGCCGAACAATGGAATAGGCCGCTGGCCGCGCCGACACGATAGCGCTCAAGGCGCCCTTGAGCGCGCCCTCGACGCCTCCAGAAACGGGGCACTCGATGAAATCCGCCCCGCGTGCTCGAAACGCGGCATGCAGTGCAATGGCCGTCTCGGGAGCGATCGTGCTCAGATCGACGACGATGCTCCCTTCAACGACATTCGCGAGCAGGCCCGTGTTCTTGTCATGGTAGATCTGCTCGACGGCCTGATGACCGGAAGAGCAGACGAAGATGATATTCGCGGCCCGTGCCACGGACCTGATTTCAGGAACCCAGAGAGCACCTTGGCGCACTAGCTCCGACGATTTGTCCTCGGACCGGTTATGGACAATCAGCTGGATGCGATGGCTGATCAGGCGTTGGCAAATTGCGCGCCCCATGCGCCCTAGGCCGATAAAACCGACGGCACCATTCATGGGCGCTCCTTGAGCAGAGGCAAGAGGATGTTGCGCAGGTCTGCCGACACACGATAAGCCGGCTGATCCGCATCGATCACCGTCCAGCCCAACGCGTGCGACCATCGGTCCATCAGCTTCTTAAGCTTGGCCTGGTGCTCGCTGAAAGTATGCGCACCGATTTCCTCGCACCCACATTCGTAGGGCGTGAATACCTGCTTGCGTAGGCCGGTGACGCCGACTTCGATATCGAAATAAAGCACCCTATCAGCCACAGGTAGCGGCGACACCAAGTCGAACAACCACTGTTCATCGTTACCATAAAGGGCTTCGGCAGCCAGGTGCTTCATCCAGTATCCGTCAAGCAGGTACACCTGATCGGTGCACGGTTGGTACTGCTTCATGACGGTGGCGATCGACCAGATGAGAAACAGCGCCCGGGCTGGCCCCTGCATCTGGGCGATGCACACGCGCAGCTGATCGAGGTCGGGTTGCAAGAACCTGCATTCTGGAAACGCCTCGGTATCAAAAACATCCCACTTGTCGATCACCCGGCAGGGCACGCCCATCGAGGTCAACCAGCGTTGCAGATATTCACATTGCGTGGACTTACCTGCGCCATCGGTACCTGCAAGTGCTATCAGCATCGGTTCATTCGCTCAAAAACACAGTCCCAAACTGACGTGTGCCACGCAGGGACTGATCAAGATGATGGAAGTGCTCGAACGCCAGCACTTCCGATTCCACGCCTCGTTGTGCGAGCAGACGCTGTTGCATGAACTTGTTGCGCATGCCGCCGGTCAGGTCCGTAGCAGCGGAGCCGCCCACCAGCCCTTGTACATCGGACGCATTGGTGCTGCTGACGAACGCAATGATGGTGCTCGGATCTGCGGGGTCGTAAATGCCGCTCACATCGGTGTAATACAGCACCCGACGAACATCGAAATCCTCGGTCAACAAGGCGGGGATGTCGTCACTGGACAGCAATAGCGGTTCGCGCCCTTGGCCGATTACCAAATCACCGCTGAGCAAAGGTATATAACCTGCGGCCATCACAGCGCGGAGAGAGCGCGTGTCCATCGTCAAGCAACCGCTCTCATCGGCACTGCACAGGGCGCTTGTCTGTAACGGATAGACTCTCAAGGCATGATCGACACAAACGTTTGAGATTTCCGACAACATCGCGAACATGGTCACCGTCATCATGGGCAAATCGACTGATGGCAATCCCCCGTCGCGCTCGAATATCCGGTAATCGGTGGGCGCCAGATTGCCATATGACCCACCCCCTAAAACCAGGATGAGCGGAACGTCCCAACTTGCCGCCCTGCTTTGCAATACCTCGGCTATGAATGCAATCACCTCGTGACGTAACTCATAGCGGCCTTGCTTTCTCGTGGTGATGCTGCCACCGAGTTTGACCACATAACAGGCTGCGCGCATGCCTGCCTCCCCCGTTTTATAATCAGCCGTAATTGATCGCGATGAGTTCAGCGGGCACACCGAACCCGTGATTGATAAAGCTGTGAGGTACATTGGGCGCAATGAAAATGGAGTCGCCATTGCCCAACACTCGCTCCTTCACTTCATTGTCGTTGCCGAGCCATCGCACCCTGACTTCGCCCTTCGTGACATAGACGACTTCCTTGGAGCCGTGGCCGGCGTTCAACCTCAGCGGCTGGCTGCTGTCGCCATGAAGGTCCAACCGCAATGCCATGAGTTGCGGATCATGGTGGGTGGTTACCAGATGCTCGTAGGTGTAACAGTGCACACCGTCACGAACTTCCTCTCGCTTGAAGCCTTCGCCTTGCCTTGCGATTTTGACGCCGTCATCCAAATCGCTCGCGCCGTAACCGACGAAGAACTCACTGAGGGGTATGGATAAATAGTGCGCGAGCTCTTGCAACTGGGCCATGTTCTGGAAATGGGCATGACAGGCATCGGCGGTAATATCCTGTACATGTTCCATCGTCATTTTTCGGGTGGCCAACAGCGCTTCCAGATGCGCCCTGCCAATAGCAATGGATTGACTGTCCATGCGCAGATCTCCTTGTTATCGGTTCATCAGTGACTGGCGGTAGATATTCGACATCGCTACCAGCCGAGGGGTGTTCGGCTCATGCTCGTGGCGACTCTGGCGAGTTGAAAGCCATTGTTCGGCGGTGCAGGGTGAGGCATCAGATAGTTGTTCGAAAACCGTGTAGCCTGCTCCGACCTGAATGAAAGTGTGCGCATCGGAACCCCCGGTGGTCGCCAACTTCAAGGCTTCGGCAAGCGCCACGTAGCGCGGTGCATTAGCCATGTCTTTGGCAGGTACTTCTATGGCATGGATATAGCGGCCGAGCATTTCCAAGTCGTCACAGGTTTTCCCAGGCCAAAGTACATGGTGCGCGACCAGCTTGAACGGCTTACCGCGCCGCTTCAGGCGGTCATGGAGAGCGGCCAAGGTATAGGCACCGGCTGAGCGCTCCAATGCCAACAGCCCTTGCAGATCGGTATGCACACCAACGTTGGTTTTGTTGGCAAGTTCCAGTTCCGCCGCAGGGAACAGGCAAACACCCTGAACGCATAGCGTGTTCTCGCCATGGAGGTAACCGCCCATCTGGTTTTCGACGAATAATCCCTGCATCAACGACGCGTAGCCGTCTGCCTCGATATGTTCGGTGATGCACAGCGCATCCAGGCCACTGATCGACGCCATCTCGAGCACTTGGCCGATCGCCTGCCAATCGGGTGATGACTGGCGCTTGCTCAACAGCAAATGCACGTGGGTATCAACGCATCTGGTTGTCATGTTTCACCTCATCACTGATCTCACGATGCGCTCATACCGGGTGTAGGGTGGTAGGCATTCGCCCACATAGGGCGCATCGTCGAATACCCTGACAAGCAGGGCCTGCTCATGCTGCCGGTGGCTTGAAAAAGCGCTGAGCTCATGTTCGGTCATCAACCCACCCTGGTTTTCCAGGCTTTGCTTTGAGCCCCGACCCAGTTGCATGCGATAGGCCGGGTCTACCGTTGCCAGATAACGTTTTGCATCGATGTGCATCGCCACAGGCGCACACACCGAAGCTGGAAACCACCGGCTCAGCCAGGTAGCCGCCAGCGCGGCATGCTCCCGGTCCCGGTAGTAATCGGGCAGTTCCGGGTCGCCCGCGCACAAGCAGTGGCCGATGTCATGAAACAATGCAGCGACCACGAGGGGGCTTTCACACCCTGCGGCCTGTGCTTGATAAGCGACCCACAGGGAATGCTGGAGCAAATTACCGCCTTCGTTGAGCTCAATGTTCGCGCATTGGCGCATGACGCTTTTAAGCAAGAGCAACACATTGTGGGTCGCCACATCAGTCATACCCATATAAACGCTCTGCAACTTCCAGCTCATCGTAATCCAGCAGTTTGAATATCTCTGGCAAGGAAGCGATGCGGGGATTGATCGTACTGATGCCGTTATCTTGACGAATCTGCCGCGCTGCGTCGCGCATGGCGTGTACGGATGCGCGCATCATGTGGTTTGCACATATATAGATGGATACACCCGCTTGCTCCAACAGAGCGACCGGCGTATCCACATAGGTGGTGGGCGCAACCACCAAAGGGCAACGGCCTTGCCAGCACCGGGCAAATTCGAGTATGTCACGGCCGTCGCCAGACTTCGAATGGATGAACAAAGCATCCGCGCCAGCGGCGTAATAACGCTCGGCTCGTTTTAGTGCAGCGGTTACATCCAGCCCAGCGATCAACGCCTCGGTGCGAGCGATTACGGAAAACTGCGGATCTCGCTTGGCATCCTGGGCGGCTTTTATTTTTCCACAGAATCCATCCACCGAACTCAGCGCATGCACCCCATCGATAAATGAATTCATTTTTGGAAATTGCTTGTCTTCCAGAGAAATGCCCGCCAAGCCATAATGAGACAAGCGTTTCACGATATGCCGAACATTATTGAAGTTACCAAATCCAGAATCGCCATCGAAGAGCACTGGAATGCTCACTGCGTCGTGGATGGTTTGTGCCACTTCGACGACCTGACTCCAGGAGGCCTCGTTACAATCACGTAACCCCAAGGCTGACGAAATGGACAACCCCGACGCCCAGATGGCCGGAAACCCTGCTTCTTCGACGATACGCGCAGACAACCCACTGTGGGCCTCCAGCATGAGGTCGAGTTTATCGTTAAACAAGTTTTGTCGGAAAATTCCTGCAGAAGACAATGCACGCATTAAACACTCCGTTTAACTTGCAATTTAACTCCATGTGCAATCAGTGTTAGCCAATGCACCTGAAAAACACAAGACCTTAGTTTCATTCCCTTACAAATGAACCAACCTTCCGACAATGTCACTGACGGGTTACAAAAAGCCGGCCATCACCGCCTTGACAATAACGCCAACGCCTTTCTAGTCTCGTACCTGCCTAATTGAAGGCGTACCCGCATCAGGAGAGCCTATGAAGATCGTTATTTCCAGCAGCATCCCGGCTGTCACCAGTAATGGTGTGCAAGTTCGTTCCACCGGCGGAGGTTCGGCAAAATAAACCTCCATTACTCCCCACTTGCGATGAGGGTCCGCCCTCATCGCCATTTACATCAGGACACTTTCGTCGAACATGGATAATGCCATCCAGTTTTATCGCGCCTTGCCCGATATTCCTTTGCCATCAGCCGCACAAAGGGCATTGGATGGAAATATATCGGCACGTGCTCATCAGTTTTGCGAACCGTTCCTGGTCGCCAACGGCATGGGTTATCTGCTTTATCCACCGATAGATTTCAACTTGTATTGGGACGGGACACAGACCCTGGTTCAATTAGAAGGCATCAGCGATTGGATCATTGTCGACAAGATATTCCTGCCCTATTCCATGGATCATTGGCGCGATCAGGTGGACTCCGAACTCGTCGACACATTGCCGGTGTTCCTCGAAGCGTTCCCCGAGCGAGGCGTATTGCAGTTATGGTCGGGCTACTTCGCCAGCACGCGTCCCAGCTACAGCCTATGGATCAGAGGGCCGGTGAACCGCCCCAGCAGCAAGGCCTACAGCGTGATAGAGGGCATCGTGGAGACCGACTGGTGGGCTGGCCCGCTGTTCACCAACATCGAAATAAGCAAGACCGATACGCCCATCATGTTCCGGCGCAATGTGCCCTTGCTTCAGGTGTTCGCATTGCCCCGCGGCATTCACCAGCGTGACGCGCGTGAGCCCGTTTTGGTGACCGAACTCACACAGGGGGTGGACAGCCAGTTCGTCGCCCGCATGAAGGACACCGCAAATCGGCGCAATACGCAGAGGCCCGGTTCTTATCGAAAATGCGCTCGGCAGTCGAGGAGGTCGGATGATCGAGACTGACCGCGTCTATCAACTGCTACCCCGCCTCATCGATTCGATAGCACGCCGCGAACCCGTGCTCATCGAAGGGTTGGACGACAGCGAAATCCTTGCCCTGCTGCCCATCCTGACCCGGCACAAGTTGGAAAGTATCGCCCTGCTGTCGATGGAGGAAACTTCGGCGATGGCTACTTTTTACAACGACACCTATGAAGCACAGTTTTCTGCCGTTCGTGATCGGCTCGCCAAGCCATTGAAAGCGTCTGCCGGCGTCTTTCTGCAGGGTTTTCCACGCTGCCTGGACTACTCGGATTTCTACACGCCTGGCATGCGCAGCGATATCGACCTCTACGTCCCCGTATCGACCTGCAGCGCATTTCGCGAAGCCGCAATGCAGGCGGGTTTCGATTACTACGGTTTCGACCATCAGCGCGTATTCGTTTTGAACGAACGGCAATCGGATGCGCTGACGGCCCGGCAGTGGGCAAGCAAAGACCTGCCCTTGACCCTACCTGTGGAGGTGGCGTTACCTGACCTGCCCGTGGAGCTTTCTGACTGCTACCTCCCCTATGTACTGCGGGAGGGCAAGGTCTATCTGTTCATATCCATCGAAATCCACCACCTCTATACTCATCTTTCGGACATCGATGTGCTTGAAGCGAACAGGGAGTACTGGCCGCAGATGGGCGTGGATCGCTGCAACCCCGAAGCCACCTTGTTCTTCAACCTGATCCGGCTCTATCGCGGCGTGCTCGCAGATGAAGCACGCATGCGCCTGGTACTCGATAGCGCATGCCTGTTCACCAGCAAGCATTATCGCTTCGACTTAGGCCTGTTGCAGCAGTTGATCGTCGGTGCTCAGGATACAGATCGGGTTATGGCTGTATGCCTGGCATTAGCCAACCTGCACCCGTTGTTCGAGCCGCTGGTGTGCATCCCCTGCACACATATCCACGCCCAGCTCGCTGGCGAGTGGCTTTCGCGCTTTCAGCAAAGCTTGCGCGCGGGCGCCCAGTGACCAGCCCCAAAGCGCCCTACCAACTCGTCTGCGCCTTTGCCCTCGAAAACTTCTGCAGCCAGGTTTTGTTCATCTATACGCCGTTGTTCGTCATTTTCAACGGCGGGGATGGCGTACTCGGGTCGTTTCTACGAGCCCTGGCCTACATCGGTCCAGTACTGTTCGGCTACTACATCGGCGTTCTGGTCGATCACTTCGACAAGCGTTGGCTGGGTTGCAGCATCGCCCTTTTGTTAGCCGCTGCCGCCGCTTGCTACACCTTGCGACTACCGGACCAGACACTGGGCGAGACCTTCCTGTTCCTGGGCTCGGTTTCCATAGGCACTTACTTCCTGAACAACCTTCGCGCGTCGGTGATGCCGAGTGTCGCCCGCCGGGCGCAACTGCCACGCATGAATGCCACCTTGCTGGTAACCGAGAACATTGCGCTGCTCGCGGCCCCCTTGATTGCCTCGCTGTTGCTTTCGGCAAGCAGCCCGAGCGTTGGGTTTGCCGTCATTGCCGCGCTCTTTTGTCTGGCGACCACCCTCTATTACTTCGCGCTGGCGAATCTGCCTTGTGTCGAGCATTCGCCGCAGGCATTGGGCACCTTTGGCGACAATCTGCGCCTACTTACCTCTAACAAGCCCTTGCTCCGGCTCGTCTATGTCGTCATGGGCAACAATGCGTTCGTTGGCGTCTACCTGCTCTACATTCTCATCTACGCCGCAGAGACCGGGTTGTTCGATGCCGCGCAAGTCCCCCAGATCCTGATCGCCTACGCGCTCGGCTCGATCCTGTCCGGCAGCACGGCCGAAAAGGCCATTACGTTATTCGGCAACCGCAACCTGGCCCTGCTGTGCTGCCTATTGATGGCGATGGGGGGCTCGCTTCCTCTGTGGTTACCAGCCTATGAAGTCTTTTTCCTTTCAGCCTTTCTCGTGGGATTCTTTGCCGCTTATGTCGTGATCGCCGTCTGGACGCTCCGGCAAACCCTGATTCCGGCCGCTTCCCTGGGACGCGTCACCGGAATTACCAGCGCGCTATTCAAGCTGTCCATGGTCGTCGCAATCCCCATCGCCGGCCTGCTCGGCGAAAGCCAGGGCAGCGCGGCGGCAGTTGTGTTTGGCCTTGCCGGCATTCTGCTCGGCGCAATACCCCTGGCGCGGGCGGCACTTGTCGAGCGTTTTGGCAAAACCGGGGCAACATGACGCAGAATCAACGTAGATGAAATATTTTGAACGTCCTCGCCTGGCAAGATTCAAAGCTTGATCCACGTCGTCCCTCGCACGGAGCCTGCCTTGAACCCACAGCCCTCCCCCCCGCGGACCAGCCTTGGAGCCCAACGCATGAAAATGCCTTGCCGCGCACCTAACGCCAACCTGAAGCTCGATTACGTACGCGATACCCTGTTCGGCCCGGTAGCCCTTAGCGTCGAGTGCCAATGCCAGCTCGCCCCAGTCAACGTCCAGGGGCGCCCGGCCTTGCGCCTGCATATCTGCCCGCCATTGCCGGACAAGGTCGAACGCGCCCATAGCGTCGCCTTCATCTGGGAAGGCTGCAGCTACCACGGCGTGGTACGTGACCGCGGCAAATGCGGCGATGGCGGGCTCAACTTGCTGGTGGAACTGCAATAACTCGATAAACGGCGGCGATCTGGGCTGAACCTGCCGCCAATACCGTGTCTCCATTGAAGGAGGGTCAACTTCTGCTTCTGGAGATCGCCATGAACAGCCCGTTGCTCAAGCTCTTCACCCACCCCGCCGACGCCTGGCTGGATATCCGCCGCGCCGAGGACACTCATCCGCAACACTACCTGCCACGTCTGCTGGCCTTGGCGCTGGTTCCGGCCGCGTGTCTGTTCATCGGCACCACCACATTGGGCTGGAGCCTGGCCGGGGAGGATCGGGTACGCCTGGGCATGGGCAGCGCGACGCAATTGGCTGGGTTGCTGTATGGCGCCACCGTGGTCGGGGTGATGCTGATGGGGGTGATGATTCGCTGGATGTCTCGCGGCTTCGATGCTCAGCCCACGCTGAACCAGTGCATAGGCTTCGCCGCCTACTGCGCCACGCCCTGGTTCGTGGCCGGGGTCGTTGGCCTGGTACCCATGCGCTGGCTGGCCGTCGCCGCCCTGCTGGCCGCCTCGGCCTACGCCACGGTGCTGCTGTTCGGCGGGTTGCAGACTTTTCTGCGCCTTCGCAAGGAGCAGGCCATGCTGTTCTCGGCCTGCGTGTGGGGCGTGGGACTACTGCTATTGGTGACCCTCCTGGTCGCGATGATCCTGTTCTGGTTCAACGGCCTGATGCCTGAGTATGTGCGCCCGGCCAGCCTCGGCTGACCGGGCATCGGCGGCGTCAGGCGATGGCCTTGAGCGGTGCCGTCTGGCGGGCCTGCATGGCATGCAGTTGCCCGACCAGGTTGACCAAATCGCGGCAGCTGTTGAGGCTGTGCAGCGGTACGTCGGCGAGGGTCACTCCCCCGTCGAGGTTGTTGCCCTGACCCAGGCGAATGGTCAGGTTGGCGCCGTCCAGGCAGCTGACTTCACAACGATCAGGCAGGCAGGCCTGTTCGATCATCTGCCGCATTTCTAGCATCGAAACTCCTATCAACGACATGGTATGACCCTCTCTGTGCTGGATGGCCTATTGTGTGTGGTTACGCCTGTATGCGGCGGGGCGCCAATTGATAATGCCCATGCCCAAGCGGCCGTCCATGCGCCTGGGCAATGATCGAGCGAAGAATCCCTTAGCACCTTAGTGGAAGAGCTCGGCCCCTGTTGGACGTTCGGTCGGGTGCCGCGACCAGGCGACGGGCGGTCAGCCGCCCAAAGGTGCCATCTGACCGAAGCGCCCGGCCTGGAAGGCTTCGAACGACTCGACGATTTCCGCCTGGGTATTCATCACGAAAGGACCGTAGCCGACGATCGGCTCGTCAATGGGCTCGCCACTGAGCAGCAGCAGGCTGGTGTCCTCCAGCGCCTGTACCGCCACATCCGCGCCGTCGCGCTGTAGCAGCACCAGGCTGGCGGAACCGGCGTCGCGCTCGGCATTGATCCGAACGCTGCCACGCAGTACCACCAGCGCCGCGTTACGCCCTGCAGCGATGGGCAGCTGTAGCGTGGCGCCAGCTTTCAAGCGCAGGTCCCAAACATCCATGGCGGTGAAGGTCCGGGCGGGGCCATGATGCCCCTGGTAAGCACCCGCGATCACCCGCACGCTACCGCTCCCTCCTTCCAACTGCACCTGCGGGATGTCCTTGGCCAGCAAGGTCTGGTAGCCGGCTGGTGCACGCTTGTCCCGCGATGGCAGGTTGACCCACAGCTGGACCATTTCCAGGGTACCGCCGCTGCGGGCGAAGGACGGGGCATGAAACTCTTCGTGAATGATGCCATTGGCAGCAGTCATCCACTGCACGTCGCCGGGTCCGATCAAACCGCCCGCCCCGGTCGAATCGCGGTGCTCCAGTTCCCCTTGGTAAACGATGGTCACGGTCTCGAACCCACGGTGCGGATGCTCCCCCACGCCACGGCGTTGAGAGGTCGGGCTGAAATCGTGGGGCCCGGCGTAGTCCAGCAGCAGGAAGGGACTGATCTGGCTGGCCAGGTTGTCGTAGGTGAACAGACTGCGCACCGGGAAACCATCCCCGACCCAATGGGCGGTAGGGCTGCGGTGTATACCCAGGATCTTTTTCATGAGAAGTCTCCTCTCTTGGCTGGGTAACACCTTACCAATGTGCGCAATCAGCCGGTAGACGGCTCAAATGGCATTGATCGTTCCATCAGTAGAACAACGATTGGCATCAGGTTGCAAAAATTCCAGCACCTGCTCCGCAGCCGGCCCTGGCTGCTCCTGCATAAAGCAATGCCCGCCAGGCATTTCCTTTGTGCTCACGGCCTCATTGAGCTGCGCCAGGTGTTTCACCGATTGCGGCACGAAGGGGTAAGTCTGTTCGCCATAGAGTATGCGCGTCGGAATGCTGATGCTTTTCAGCGATGCCCACAACCGCGCAGGGAATGAACTGAAGACTTCAACCTCGCGGCTCGGCCGGCATTTGAGCACCACCTGCTCGCCGCATTCGCCAATCGCATGCTCGATGTAGGCGTGCAACGCGGTTTCCGCCCAGCCCTTGAAAATGCCCCGCCCCTGCAACGAGGCCAATGCCGCCTGGCGATCCGGCCAATGGCTGCGCCGCCGCGCGGCCATGCGCGCCAGGCCATGCCGACGATGCAGCCCGAGCAACCGGGCGGCGCCCATCACGCTGAGCATGCGCCGGCTGAACAATACCGGATCGAGCAACACAGCGCGGCGGAACAGGTGCGGCTCGCTGGCCACGATCAGGCTGGTGAGCACGCCACCGAAACTGTGGCCCAAGGCATACCGGTGAACCTCGCCGTATTCGCCACGCCCGGCCTCGAAGGCCTCGACCGCCAGGGCAGCCGTACGGTTCCAGCCACGGAACGGCCCACCGTGATCGCTGTCGCCGTGGCCCTGGACATCACTCAACCAGAGGTCGAAATGCTCTGCCAGGCGCGCCAGCAGCGGTTGATAGGCCAGGCAACAAAAACCGTTGCCGTGCAGGAAATGCAGCAAAGGCTTGCCGCTGGCGGGCGAACGCCAGCCGCGCAAGGTGAAGCCTTCGGAGCAATCGTGGGTCCAGGGGATCAACTGCATCGGCGGTTGTACTCGACAGTTCAGGAAAACCCAGATTCTACAAACAGCAGCGGGTGCAACGGAATCATCGATTCAGGGCCATCAGGACATTGGCCAGCATCAGGCGACATGAAAGAGGTCAATACCCCATGGCAATTGCGGTAGATTAGCCGCCCGGATTCGATCTGCTTTGTATTAAGGAAGCCCAATGAGCCTTGCCATCCGCCCCGCCGTGCGCAGCGATGCCGCGCAGATTCTCGCCTTCATCACCGAACTTGCCGACTACGAACGCGCTCGCCACGAGGTCGTGGCAAGCGTCGAGGATATCGAGCACAGCCTGTTCGACGAGGGCAGCACCGTGCACAGCCTGATCTGCGAGCGCGACGGCCAGGCCATAGGCTTTGCCGTGTACTTCTACAGCTATTCGACCTGGCTGGGGCGCAATGGCATCTACCTCGAGGACCTCTACATCACCCCCGAGCAACGTGGCGGCGGAGCGGGCCGCGATCTGTTACGCCACATCGCTCGCGAGGCGGTGCAAAACCGTTGTGGGCGCCTGGAATGGAGCGTGCTGGATTGGAACGAGCCGGCCATCGGCTTCTACCGCTCCCTGGGGGCTGAAGCGCAGGACGAGTGGGTGCGCTATCGCCTGGATGGGGACAAGCTGCTGGCGTTTGCCCAGGGGTGAAGGGCACCGGCTTTGCCGGTGTTCGCGGCGGTTCGGCGCCCCGACAAGCCCGCTCCTACAGGGTCGGTGCTGGCCTTGATGACAGTGCAGATCCTGTAGGAGCGGGTTTACCCGCGAAGCAGACTACTCAGTGAATGGCACCGGCCTCGCCGGTGTTCGCGGCGGTTCGGCGCCTCGACAAGCCCGCTCCAGGTATCCACCGCCATCCCCTGGTTTACCGCCTCTGCCAAACCGACCCGGCGATATCCACTTGCTTGGGCAGCACCCGATTGTCAAAAAACAGCTGCGCCGTGCGCTGCTGGGCGGCGACGATCTCAGCGCTGACCGGTATCAGCGGCGAAGCCGGACGATGACTGAAGCTTTGCCTCACCACCGCCTCCGGCAAGCCCATGAAGCCTGCCAGCAACGCGATGCTCCCGGCCTCATCGCTGCGGGTCAGCGCCTCGGCCTGGGTGATTTCGTCCAGCAATTGCCCAACGAAGTCGCCATTGGCCTCGACAAAACCCCGCGCGCCCAACATGAACGGCCCGATCAAGCCCAGCCCCTGGCCGTCTGCCAGCAAGCGCGCCTTGCCTTCCAGCTCGATGGCGGAATAGAACGGATCCCAGATGGCCCAGGCTTCGACACTGCCCCGCTCGAAGGCTGCACGGGCATCGGCGGGCGCCAGGTATACCGGCTGCACGTCGTGCATGCTCAGGCCGGCCTGGGCCAGTGCACGTAGCACCAGGTTGTGGGCGCTGGAGCCCTTTTGCAAGGCAATACGTTTACCCTTGAGCTCGGCCAGTGAATGGATCGCGCTGCCCTTGGGCACGAGAATCACTTCTGCTTTAGGCTTGGGCGGTTCGGCGGCAAGGTACAACAGGTCGGCACCGGCTGCCTGAGCGAAAATCGGCGGGATATCCCCGGTCGAACCGATATCCAGGCTGCCGATGTTGAGCGCCTCGAGCATCTGCGGGCCAGCCGGGAACTCGATCCATTCGACGCGGGTATTGGCGAAACGCGTTTCCAGCAGATGGTGCTGCTTGGCCAGCACCAGGCTGATCGAGCCCTTCTGGTAGCCGATGCGCAGGTTCGCAGGGTCGGCCGCCTGGGCGACAGCGGCAAAGGCCAGCCACGCGAACAGGGCCAGGCGTAGTAAAACCATGGCTCACTCCTTCCAGTCGGTAGAGGGTTTTTCCCAGAGATTGATCCCCCCTTCCACCGCGTACTGGTCGATTTCGGCCAGTTCCTCCTGGCTGAACGCCAGGTTATCCAGTGCGGCTACGTTCTCGATTACCTGCTCCGGGCGGCTGGCACCGATCAATGCCGAGGTGACCCGTGGGTCGCGCAGGGTCCAGGCCAGTGCCAGTTGCGCCAGGCTCTGCCCACGGCGCTTGGCGATCTCGTTGAGCGCCCGGGCCCGGGCGATATTGGCCTCAGACAGGTGCCCAGGCAGCAGCGAACCGCCGCCTGCGCGGTTGACCCTGGCATCGGCAGGAATTCCGTCGAGGTACTTGTCGCTGAGCAGGCCCTGGGCCAAGGCGGTGAAGACGATCACGCCGGTGCCCAATTCGGCGGTGGTGTCCAGCAGGTCTCGCTCGATCCAGCGGTTGAACAAGTTGTAGGAAGGCTGGTGGATCAGCAGCGGCACCTTGAGTTCGGTCAGCAGGCCTGCGATCTCACGGGTCTTGCCCGCCGAATACGAGGAAATACCGATATACAGCGCCTTGCCCTGGCGCACGATGTCGGCAAGGGCGATGGCGGTTTCCTCGAGCGGCGTATCGGCGTCGAAACGGTGCGAATAGAAGATGTCGACGTAGTCCAGCCCCAGGCGCTGCAAGCTCTGGTCGAGGCTGGCATGCAAGTACTTGCGCGAACTGCCGCCCTGGCCGTAAGGGCCTGGCCACATGTCCCAGCCAGCCTTGGTGGAGATGATCAATTCGTCACGGTAGCTGCGCAGGTCTTCACGCAGCAGGCGGCCGAAATTGACCTCGGCACTGCCATAGGGCGGGCCGTAGTTGTTGGCCAGGTCGAAGTGGTTGATGCCGGCATCGAACGCACTGCGCAGCAAGGCACGTTGGGTATCGATGGGCGTGGCATCGCCGAAGTTGTGCCACAGGCCCAGGGACAGGGCGGGCAGGACCAGGCCGCTGCGCCCGACACGGCGGTAAGGCATGCGCGCGTAGCGCTCGGGGTTGGCGATGTAGCTCATGGGTGACCTCGGTCGGCAAAGTAAGGATTGGCGGGCCGTGACAGGCCCAGGTGATCACGCAGGGTCTGGCCCTGGTACTGGCGGCGGAACAGGCCCCGGCGCTGCAACTCGGGCACCACTTGGGTGGCGAAGTCCTCGAGGCCCAGAGGCAGGTGCGGCACCAGGACGTTGAAACCATCGGCGGCGCGCCCCTCGAACCAGGCCTGCAATTGATCGGCGATCTGCGTCGGGGTGCCGACCAGGCTGTAGTGCCCTCGCCCGCCGGCGATGCGACGGCCCAGTTCGGCCAGGGTCAGTTGTTCGTTGCCGGCCAGTTCGGTGAGCAATTGCTGACGGCTGCGCTGGCCATCCTCGGTAGGAGGAAGCTCCGGCAACGGGCCGTCCAGCGGGTAGCCCGAAAGGTCGAAGTTGCCGAGCATGCGCCCAAGCAAGGCCACGCCCACCCGTGGGTCGACCAGCGCCTGGAACTGCTGGTACTTGTCCTGGGCCTCGGCAGCGCTACGCCCGACCACGACGAACACCCCTGGCATGATCTTCAACGATTGCTCGTCACGCCCATAACGCTGCAACCGGCCCTTGAGATCGGCATAGAACGCTTGGGCCCGAGCCAGGCTGGGCTGGGCGGTAAACACCACTTCGGCGCTTTCGGCGGCCAGTTCACGGCCGGTTTCCGAGGAGCCGGCCTGGACCAGAACGGGCCTTCCCTGGGGCGAGCGAGCGACGTTCAGCGGGCCGCGCACGCGGAAGTGCTCGCCGACATGGTCGAGGGTACGTACCGCATCGGGGTGATGGAACACTCCGCTGGCCTTGTCGCGCAGGAAAGCATCATCCGCCCAGCTGTCCCACAGCCCTTGTACCACCTGCTGGAACTCACGCGCCCGGGCATAGCGTTCGGCATGGGGTATATGAGCGCTGCGGCCGAAGTTGCCGGCTTCGGCGGCAGCATCGGAGGTGACCAGATTCCAGCCCGCGCGGCCACCTGAAAGGTGGTCGAGCGAAGCGTACTTGCGTGCTATGTGGTACGGCTCGTTGTAGCTGGTGGTCGCCGTGGCGATCAAGCCGATGCGCTCGGTCAGGGCGCTCAGCGCCGAGAGCAGGGTCAGCGGCTCGAAGTACACCGAGCGGGCACTGTGACTGGCCAGTGCGTCGCTGGGCGCCGCCACGCTGTCGGCGATGAACAGTGCGTCGAAGCAGGCGGCTTCGGCGATTTCGGCGGCGCGGCGATAGCTGGCGAAATCCAGCGGGTCGGCGGGCACGTCCGGATGACGCCAGGCGGCGATATGGTGCCCGGTGGCCATGAGGAAGGCGCCGAGACTCATTTGACGGCTCATGTCGATCTCCTTGAAAGCGGCGACGCGGTTAGAAGTCCTTGCGCAACTGCACGCCGAAGTAACGCCCGTCGTCGCGTGGCACGGCGCGGTAGATGTAATCACCGCCACTGGCGAGCATCTGCGCATACGACTTGTCGCCCAGGTTCTTGCCCAGCAACGCGACGCGCCAGCCGTTGTTGTAGTCAGCCAGGGCAACGCTGGCGTTCCAGATGCCATAGGCGCCCTGCACGGTATCGGGATTCTGGTCGAGGCTGAACTGCACCGAGTCCTGCCAGCTGTAGTCGCTGGAAAGCTCGACATCCAGGCCGTTGTCCAGCGGGATCACGTAGTCGGCGCGCAGGTATGCCTTCCAGTCCGGGGTGAACGGCAGGCGGCCGCCATCGATATCGCAGCTCGCAGCAGCGCCAGCCGGGCAATTGAAGTGGTCGACCCGCGCCTTGGTGTAGGCCACCGCGGTAGACAGCTTGAGCTGGCGGGTCGCCTGGAAACTGGCATCGAGCTCGACGCCCTGGGTCTTGACCTTGCCGGCATTGACCAGGCGGGTTACCACCTGGTTGGCCACGGTGTCGTAGAAGTTGGCCTGGTAGTTGTCGTAGTCGGTGTGGAACACCGCCAGGTTGGCCGTCAGGCGATTGTCCAGCGCCGTGCTCTTGAGGCCGATCTCATAGGCATCGGAGGTTTCCGGCTTGAGTGCCTCGGTATCGCGCGGCTGCATGTTGAAGAACACGTTGTAGGCCGGCCCCTTGTAGCCACGCGAATAGGTGACGTAGCCGGTCAGGTTGTCATTGAAGTCGTACTGCAACCCGGTCCGGCCACTCCAGCCGTCTTCATCGACTGACCCGGAGCTGGCGGTCGAAGGCTGGATGCCGGTGACGGCGGTAGCCGAGGAAGAGACGCGGCGATGGTCGTATTCGAGGTCGTCGTGGGTCCAGCGCAGGCCGAGGATCGCGCGGAAGTCGTCGGTGAAATTGAAGGTGTTCTCGCCGAACAGGGCCACGCTGTCGTTGGTGGTCGAGTAGTCGGCCCGGCCGCTGTCGGCCACCCCGCCGTTGACCGACAGGCGCTGGTAGGTCTCGTTCGAGGTGCCGTGCATATAGAAGGCACCGAGCACGTACTCGTTGAACTGCCCCTTGGGCGAGGTCAGGCGAAACTCCTGGCTGTATTGGTCGTAGTCCACCGTGCCCTTGTCGTGCGAGGCAGTGACGGGCAGCAAGGCGCGGCGGTCGCCGTCCTGGTACTGGGTGTTGTCCCAACCGCGCCAGGCGCTGATCGAGGTCAGGGTGTAGTCGCCCAGTTGCCAGTCGAGCTGGGCCGACAGACCTTGGTTCTCGTCCTCGACATGGGTCTTGAAATCACTGCTGATATCGCGGTTGTGGGCGCTCGGCCGGACCCCACCGAGCTGGCGGGTGAACGCATCGCTGGCACGGGTGATGACTCCGCTGGGCAGGGTGTCCTCACCTTTCATGTAGTCGCCGATCAGGGTCAGGCGCAGGTCGTCGCGCGGCTCGAATTCCAGCTTGCCACGCACGCCCTTGCGCTCGTAGCCGTTGACGTCATGGCCGTTGGTGATGTTCTCGACGTTGCCATCGTAGTCGCCCCACAAGGTGCTCAAGGAGCCCTTGAGCTGTTCGTTCAGGCGCCCGCCGATGCCGAAGCGCAAGCGGTTCTCGTCGCCACCGCCGAAGTGCGAGTAATCCACGTAGCCCTGGGTCTGCTCGGGAATGGCCTTGCTGACGATGTTCAGTACCCCGGCCGAGGCGTTCTTGCCGAACAGCGTGCCCTGTGGGCCACGCAGCACCTCGATGCGCTCCAGGTCGAGCAGGTCCAGGGTCGACTGCCCGGGCCGGCCGAAGACCACGCCGTCGACCACCGTGGCAACGGTCGGCTCGACGCCAGGCGAGGTGGAGATGGTGCCCACGCCGCGGATGAACAATGACGTGTCCTTGTTCGAGGCACCGGCCCGGTAGTTCAGGGTCGGTACCTGCTGGACGATACTGGCGACACTGTTGCGGTTGTCGCGCTCGAGCTGCTCGCCGTCGATCACCGAGACGGCCACGGGCACTTCCTGCAAGGTGGCCTCGCGGCGCGTGGCGGTAACGGTCACGGCGCCGAGCGCAGTGGCCTGGGGCGCTTGCTCGGCAGGCTCGGCGGCCTGGCTGGCCTGGCCAAACACGGCCAGCAGCACGGCGGCGGCCAGGGGTTGACGTTGCTTGAACGGAAATGCCGTACGACTTCTTTGCATGATGCTCACTGCCTTGAGTAACCAGACCAGGCCCACAGGGGGCGACACGGGAAGTGCTGTGGGAGACTGGTCTCGCTCGTGCGAGTGGCAGGCGCTTGCCGACAGCTGCGCTTGTTAGCGCTAACATGAGCAAGTATCGGAGGCTCTCGATTAGTCGGTCAAATAATAAAAAGTCAGATTTATATGCAATAAAGCTATTTGCCATCCGCCGCCACGTTAGCGCTAACATCGCGCCATCTCTCCAGGAAGCCAGCGTGTGAGCCAAGCCAAGGAACCCACCCGCAAACGTCGCGGCGCCGGCCGTGTGACCCTCGCCGAGGTAGCACGGGCCGCCGAGGTTTCGGCCATCAGCGTGTCGCGCTACTTCAATCAGCCAGAGCAGGTCTCGCCACCGCTGCGCGAGCGCATCGAGGCCGCCGTGCAGGCGCTGGGCTACGTGCCGAACCTGGTGGCCGGGGGCTCGCCTCGGCACGCGGGCGCATTGTCGGCATGGTCATACCGAACATTTCCGGGCCGATCTTCGCCCAGACCATCCAGGCCTTCAGCGACACCCTGAGCCGACACGGCTACCAGTTGCTGTTGGCCTCCAGCTATTTCAGCGAGGCACAGGAAGAAAGCGCGGTGCGGGCGTTTCTCGGCTGGTCGCCGGCGGCGCTGGTGGTGACCAGCCACTTCCATAGCCCGGCCACCGAGAAGATGCTGGCCGAAGCCGATGTGCCCGTGGTGGAGATCTGGGACTACTGCCCGCAACGTGCGCCCCTGCAGGTCGGCTTCCTGCATCACCAGGTCGGTGTGCAGGCGTGCCGCTACCTGCTGGATCAGGGTCATCGCCGCATCGCCTTCGTGCAAAACAGCGCCCCAGGCGACTTCAGCGCACTGGAGCGACGGGACGGTTACCTCCAGGTGCTGCGAGAAGCGGGGCTCGAGCCCTGCGTATTCGCGCCCTCGGCTGACCGTGCGCCGTTCGAGGCGGGCAAGCAGGCAATGGAAGCGCTGATGCTGCGCGAGCCTCGGCCCCAGGCGATCCTCTTCGCCAACGACAACCTCGCTGCCGGCGCCCTGCTCGCCGGCCAGCGCGCCGGCCTGAGACTACCCCAAGACATGGCGATCATGGGCTTTGGCGACTACCCGTTCGCCGACATGCTGCTGCCCAGCCTGACGACCCTGCGCCCGCCCTCGCGGGAAATCGGTGAAGTGGCGGCGCTGCGAGTGTTGCAGCACCTGGGTGCGATCGCCGTGGATGACGAGGTGCCGCGCCTGAACTTGCTGCAGTGCGAATTGGTGGTGCGGGAGAGCGCTTGAGAAGATGCTCCCTGTGACAATCCGCCCCTGGAGGATTATGCTCGTCAGGTATGTCCCACAGCCCCAATATGTGAGCGCCGAATATGAAAATCGATGACATGGACGCCTTCGTGGCGGTCATCCGTTGCCAGTCGACCAACCTTGCCGCCGAGGCCCTGCAGCTCACGCAGCCGGCGATCACGCGTCGCGTGCAAAACTTCGAGGAAGACCTTGGCGCCACCCTCCTCGACCGCAACACCAAACCGCTCAAACCCACGCCCATGGGCCTGCGGGTATACGAGCAGTGCAAGGCCATCCTGCGCGAAATCGACTCGCTGCGCGAACTGGTGGCCAACGACGGCGCGCCGTCGGGCACCCTGCGCCTGGGCGTGCCGCAAACCTTGGGCGACGTGGTGCTGCTCGATGCCCTGGCGCGCCTGCACGAGGTCTACCCGCAACTGCGTACCCAGGTCACCAGCGGTTGGGGTAGCAGCCTCATCGCCCGCATGGAAAACGCCGAACTGGATGCCGCAGCGGCGCTGTTTCCCCCAGGCAAGATCTTCCCCGAAGGCATCGCCAGCCAGTCCATCGCGCGCATGCCCCTGCGCGTGGTCGCGGCCAAAGGCAGCGCTGGCAAGCGCAGCTACAAGCTGCGTGATTGCTATACCCGAGGCTGGGTGCTCAACCCCGATGGCTGCGGCTTTCGTGCAGGGTTGCAACGGGCCTTGAGCGAACAGGGCCTGAGCCTGACGATCAATCTGGAGACGTTTGGCACCGACTTGCAACTGGGGCTGGTCGCCAACGGCCAGGGGCTGGGACTGGTGCCGGAGCCACTGCTGCTCGCCAGCCGCCATCGCGATGCCCTGGAGGTGCTCAATATCACCGATTTCAAACCACAGGTGGACCTGTGGCTGTTCCACCCGCGCTATCTCGGCAACCTGCAGGAACCCGTCGAGCTGTTTGGCCAGATCGCCGGGGCGAGCCTGCAGGTCGATGCTGCCAATAAATAAAATCTTTACATAATGACAATGCAAATAAATTCTACAAACTGATAATTAGCATAGAATCAAAAAGACTTTTACAGCATTCATCCAGAAGCATACGGTCTTAGGGAATATCCATGTTCAGGGATGAATGCCCATGAGTCTACCGCTCTCCACCGGCGCGCTCGCCGAACTCACCCAAGCCTTGGCGGCCAATGCCGAGCGCTACGACCGCAGCGGTGAGTTTCCCTACGACAACTTCAAGTTGCTCCACCAGCATCGCCTGCTCGGCTTGACCGTACCGCAGGCGCTGGGCGGCGGCGGCGGTGCGGACCTCGCCACTGCACGCCAGGTGATCGCCGCCGTGGGCAAGGGCGACCCTGCCACCGCATTGATCCTGTCGATGCAATACCTGCAGCACTTTCGCCTGCAGGACGAAGCACGCTGGCCTGTCCACCTGCGCCAGCGGGTGGCACGCGATGCGGTCGTCGACGGCGCGCTGATCAATGCGTTTCGGGTCGAGCCCGACCTGGGTTCGCCCTCGCGCGGCGGGCTACCTGCCACCGTGGCCAGGCGCAGCGCCGAAGGCTGGCGCCTGTCGGGGAGCAAGATCTACTCCACCGGCAGCCACGGTCTGACCTGGTACCTGGTGTGGGCGCGCAGCGACGACCCGGATCCTCTGGTAGGCGGCTACCTGGTGCACAAGGACACCCCTGGCATCCGCATCATCGAGGACTGGGACCACCTGGGCATGCGCGCCACCTGCAGCCACGAAGTGCGCTTCGACGACGTGCTGATACCACTGGATCACGCGGTCAGCGTCAGCCCTGCCAGCGCACCGCGCGTGGAACTGGAGGGCGTCACCGCACTGTGGATGTCGGTGCTGCTGTCAGCCCTGTACGACGGCGTGGCCCAGGCAGCACGCGACTGGTTGGTGAATTTTCTCAACGAGCGCGTGCCTTCCAACCTGGGCGCGCCGCTGGCCAGCTTGCCGCGCTTCCAGGACATCGTCGGACGCATCGATACCGTGCTGTTCGCCAACCAGGCACTGCTCGACTCGGCGGTCGCCGGGCGCATCGAGCCGCAACATGCGGGGCAGATCAAGCACCTGGTCAGCCGTAACGCCATCGAGGCCGTGGAGCTGGCCATCGAAGCCGCCGGCAACCCCGGGCTGTCCCGCCGTAATCCGTTGGAGCGGCATTATCGCGACGTGCTCTGCAGCCGGATCCATACACCTCAGGACGACGTGGTACTGGGCCAGGTTGGGCGCGCGGCGCTGGGTGGCGCCAACGCATGATCGCCAAAGGTCGAGGTACGCAGCGGCCTCTTCGCGGGTAAACCCGTTCCTACAGGGTCAGCGGCGCATTCGGAGTGTGCGTCCACCGCGGGATTTCCAGGCCGAGGCTTTCGCGCAACGTGGTGCCTTCGTAGGCACTGCGGTACACCCCACGCTCCTGCAGCAGGGGCACCACTTCCTGGGTGAAGCGTCGGAACTGCCCTGGGTGGCCGATGTAGATGTTGAAACCGTCCAAGGCACGCGCTTCGAACCAGGTGGCCATTTTCGCGGCTACCGTTTGCGCCGAACCGACGAACGCCCCCGGGCGCAGTTGGCGGCCGAACTCCACCGCCTGGCGCAGGGTGAAACCCTTTTCCCGCGCCTGGTCGGCAATACGCTTGGCATTGGTGAAGAAGCTGCTGCGCGCGTGTTCCAGGCTCTGTTGGGGGAACGGCGCATCGAGGTCGTACTGGCTGAAATCATGCCAACCAAAATTGCGCCCGAACTCCTTCAGCGCCAGCTCGAAGCTGTGATCCTGCTCATGGTAGTGGCGCTCGATTTCCCGAGCGTGCTCGTCGGTATCGCCGACGTAGATTTCTGCGCCAGGCAAGATCAACAACTGCTCCGGATCGCGCCCCAGGCGTTCGGCACGGCCTTTCACATCCCGATAGAACGCCTGCCCCTGCTCGATGCTCGCGGCGTGGGTGAACACCACATCGGCGGTTGCGGCGCCCAGCGCCCTGCCCTGTTCGGAGTCGCCAGCCTGGAAGATCACCGGTTGGCCCTGGGGCGAGCGCTGGATGTTCAGCGGCCCGACGACCGCGAAGTGCTCGCCCTTGTGGTTCAGCGCATGCAGCTTTGCAGGGTCGAGAAACCGACCGGTTTCGCGGTTGCGTGGGAAAGCCCCTTCTTCATACGAGTGCCATAGCCCCTGCACGACCTGTACGTGCTCCTGCGCACGGGCGTAGCGCGTGTCGTAGTCGTAGTGCTCGTCGCGGCCATAGTTGCCTGCCGTGCCGGCATCGCCACTGGTGACCACGTTCCAACCGGCCCGGCCCTTGCTGATCAGGTCCAGAGACGCCAACCGGCGTGCGACGTTGTAGGGTTCGTTATAGGACGTGGTCAGGGTCCCCACCAAACCGATCTGCCGGGTGCTGACGGCCAGTGCCGACAGCAGTGTCAGCGGCTCCAGGCGATTGAGGTAGTGCGAGGGCGACCCTGGGGTGATGAACTGGCTGTCGACGATGAATATCAGGTCGAACAAGGCAGCCTCGGCCTGGCGGGCGATGTCGATGTACCAGTCGATGTTCACGCTGGCATCTGCCGGCAGTTCCGGGTCCAGCCACAGGTTATGCCGGCCCGGGCCACCACAGCCCATGGTCAGGGCGCCAAGTTTGATCTGTCGCTTGCTCATGGAAAGCTCCCTGCGCTTATTCGCTGTGGGCCTGAGCCGTGGCCGGCTGCTGCAGGGCTGCGGAGAACGAGGTGTCGAACAGGCTGGCGGCCGGATACGACTTGATCAGGCCGAGGCCGGCAAAGAAGTCCACGGTTTTCTGGGCATCGACGACCACCTGCGGGTTCAGGGGCGCAAGGTCGGTGCGGGCAGTGGCAAACCAGGTGCGAGCAATGGCGCCATCGGCACGGGTGCGCTTGGCCCAGGCATCGGCATAGGCCTCGGTGTTTGCCGGGTCGCTCAGGGTCCAGTCGCGGGCTTTTTTCAGGCGCTGGAGGAAGTCGCTGATCTGCGCACGCTTGGCCTCGACGGCCTTGGCGTTGGCGACCACGAAACTCTGCGCCGGGATCAAGCCTTCGGCGGTCGCCAGCACACGGGCGCCGTTGCGTTTTTGCTGGGTAACGTAGGGCTCCCAGGTGGCGATCACGTCCACCGAACCACCGTCCAGCGCATGGGAGGCATCCAGCGCGCTGAGGTAGCGCAGATCCAGCGAGTCACGGGGCACGCCCGCCTTGTCCAGGGCGGTGAACAACAGTTGCTGGCTCCACGAACCCTTCCAGATTGCCGCGCGCTTGCCCCGCAGGTCGGCCAGGCTGTGGATGTTGGAATCCTTGCCGGCAAGGATCGCCACGCCTTCAAGGTTCTGCCGACTGACTGCGATCACCTTGATCGGTGCGCCCAACGCGCCAAGGAACAGCGGCGGCGCATCACCAAGCAAACCGAGATCCAGGCTGCCGACATTGAGCGCCTCGGCCACGGGGGAGCCGGCGGTGAACTGTTTCCATTCGAGAGTATAGGGCAGGTCATCGAGCACACCGGCCGCTTCCATGACGGCGCGGGCGTTGTAGCTCTGGTCGCCGACGACCAGGGTTTGCGCGGCGGCAGCCAGGCTCAGTGAGGTGGCCAGCACACCGGCGGCCAATTGCTTGAGGTATCGCACGTTCGTCTCCTGGTGCCCTGTGGGCACGGCAGCCGATCCGCGCGCGCGGTCTCGTCGCTAGTTGGGTACTAAAGGGGGGGGGTGAATGAATGGTTTCAGGCGTTGCGCGCAGCCACCTTGGCGCGGGTCAACGGAATCAGTTCGCGGCCGTAGTCGATGGCGTCTTCCAGGGGGTCGAAGCCGCGGATCAGGAAATTCGTCACACCGAGGTCGTAGTAGGCCAGCAAGGCGTCAGCCACTTGCTCCGGGGTGCCTACCAGGGCGGTGGAGTTGTGGCCTCCCCCCACCAGCGCGGCGATGCCGGTCCACAGCCGCTCGTCGACGCGCTCGCCTCTGGCCACCGTTTCAAGCAGGCGCTGGGCACCGACGCTCTGGGGTTTGTTGGCGATCACCGGCCCTGAGCGTTCGATACGCTCGCGTGCCTGGCCGAGAATGGTCTCGGCCTTGGCCCAGGCGGCCTCTTCGGTGGCGGCGATGATCGGCCGGAACGATACGCTGAACTGCACTTCGCGGCCATGGCGGGCGGCCTCGGCGCGCACGGCGGCAATGGTCTCGGCGGTTTGCTCCAGCGACTCGCCCCACAGCGCGAAGACATCGGCATGCTTGCCGGCCACCTCCAGTGCCGCTTGCGACGAGCCACCGAAGAACACCGGCAGGTGCGGCTGCTGCAGCGGCTTGATCGCCGAGAACGCGCCCTGGGCGTGATAGTGCTCGCCCGCGTGGTCGAACGGTGTGTCGCTGGTCCAGACCTTGCGCACCACCTCGAGGAATTCGTCGGTACGGGCGTAGCGCTGGTCGTGATCCAGGTAGTCGCCATCCTTGCGCTGCTCGGTGTCGTTACCACCGCTGATCACATGCACGGCCAGGCGGCCGTCGAGCAAGTGTTCGAGGGTGGCCAGCTTGCGCGCGGCCAGGGTCGGCGCGACGAAACCTGGACGGTGCGCCAGCAGGAAATGAATACGCGAAGTGGCCTGCCCGGCCAGCGCTGTCACCAGGAAGCCGTCGGGTTGATCGGACCAGTAGCCCACCAGGATACGATCGAAGCCGGCCTGCTCATGGGCCTGGGCGAAGCGGGTGATATAGCCCTTGTCGAAGATTGGCCCTTGCGGTGCACGTATTTCCGAAGACAGCCGGTGGCCGATCATGCCGATGAATTGAACGCTCATGGGGAGACCTTGGTTTCTGGGTGGATGGTTATGCATTTTGAATCTAGATGCAGTCAGGCTTATAAGCTATAGCTTCGAAAAGGCGCTGTGAAATGCGTTTTGGGCATAACCTAATGCCTTTGCCCTGCACAGATTTCAGAACATAATCGACATCCTGTAAATGCAATATTTGCATATTAGCTTATGATCAATTTGAATTTTGAGAATATTCAATGGCTTTGCTAGGGTTACTGCAAACCGTTAGCCGAGCCATGACCATGAGCCACCCCCAACGCAATGACCGCCTGCGCGATTTCATTGGCGCCCTGTCCGAGCTGCTTGAACGCGACCCCGACGAAGCGACCCTTCTCGATCAGGGCCAGGGCCTGCTGCGCAGCCTGGTCAGCCATGACGACTGGCTACCCGATGCACTCGCCCAACCCGATCCGACCCGCTACCAGCAGTACTTGCTGCACTGCGACTCGCGTCAGCGTTTTTCCGTGGTCAGCTTCGTCTGGGGGCCTGGGCAACAGACCCCGATCCATGACCATCGCGTCTGGGGACTGATCGGCATGCTGCGCGGCGCCGAGTATTCGCAAGGTTTCACTCGCACGGCGCAAGGCACGCTGGAGCCCGATGGCGCCCCGGTTCGGATCGACCCAGGCCATGTGGAGGCGGTGTCGCCGCGCATTGGCGACATCCACCAGGTCAGCAATGCCTTCACTGACCGTGTATCGATCAGCATCCATGTCTATGGCGCCAACATCGGTGCAGTAAGCCGGGCCGTATACCTGGCGGACGGCAGCGAGAAACCGTTCATTTCCGGTTATTCCAATACCCAATTGCCCAACATCTGGGACCTGTCGAAAGAGAACCCTGCCCCATGAGCACTTTCACCACCCGCAGTTTCCAAGACATCCGCCGCGCTCTGCTGGCCCATGAAGAAGTCGCCCTGATCGACGTGCGCGAGGAGGACCCGTTCGCCCAGGAGCACCCTCTGTTCGCTGCCAACATCCCTTTGTCGAAGCTGGAAATCGAGGTGTACGCCCGCGTCCCCCGCCGCGATACCGCCATCACCCTCTACGACGATGGCGAAGGCCTCGCCGCCCTTGCGGCCGATCGCTTGCTCGCACTGGGCTACAGCGATGTGGCGTTGCTCGAGGGCGGCCTGGCCGGTTGGCGCGATGCCGGGGGCGAGCTGTTCCGCGACGTCAACGTACCGAGCAAGGCATTCGGCGAATTGGTGGAGAGCGTGCGCCATACGCCATCGCTGGCCGCCGAAGAGGTCCAGGCGCTGCTCGATGCCAAGGCCGACGTGGTGGTATTGGACGCCCGCCGCTTCGATGAGTACCAGACCATGAGCATCCCTGGCGGCGTCAGCGTACCCGGCGCCGAACTGGTGCTGCGCGTCGCCGAGCTGGCACCCAACCCGGCGACCCAGGTCATCGTCAACTGCGCCGGTCGCACCCGCAGCATCATCGGCACCCAGTCGCTGGTCAACGCAGGCATCCCCAACCCGGTCGCGGCGTTGCGCAATGGCACCATCGGCTGGACCCTGGCCGGCCAAAAACTGGCCCACGGCCAGCAACGCACGTTCACGCAGGTCGCTGACGCCACCCGCGCCCGTGCCGCCGAGCGGGCACGCAAGGTCGCCGACCAGGCCGGCGTGCTGCGCCTGGGTCACGAGGGCCTGGCCAAGTGGCAGGCCGAGCCTGGCCGTACTACCTACCTGTTCGATGTGCGCACACCCGAGGAGTATGCCAAGGGCCACCTGCCTGGCAGCCGCTCGGTGCCCGGCGGGCAGTTGGTGCAGGAAACCGACCATGTCGCCAGCGTCCGCGGAGCCCGTATCGTGCTGGTGGACGACGATGGCGTGCGCGCCAACATGAGTGCCTCGTGGCTGGCGCAGATGGGTTGGCAGGTGGCGGTGCTCGATGGGCTTTCGGTCGAACAGTTCAGCGAGACCGGCGATTGGCAGGTGCCGCTGCCTGCGCAGCCGGTCATCGATGAGATCGACGTCCAGCAGCTCGAGGACTTGCTGGCCGAGCCAGGCACCGTGCTACTGGATTTCACCACCAGCGCCAACTATGTCAACCGGCATATCCCAGGCGCCCATTGGGCGATCCGCGCGCAGTTGCCCGAAGTGCTCGAACGCCTGCCTGTAGCCCAGCGTTATGTGCTGACCTGTGGCAGCAGCTTGCTGGCACGCTTTGCCGCCGCCGACCTGCAAGCGCTGACGCAGTTGCCGGTGCAGGTACTGGCGGGCGGTACGGCGCGCTGGATCGCCGCGGACAAACCGTTGGAGCGTGGCGAAACGCACTTGGCCTCGGCCCGTACCGACCGTTATCGTCGTCCTTATGAAGGCACTGACAATCCACGGGAAGCGATGCAGGGTTACCTGGATTGGGAATTCGGGTTGATCGCCCAGTTGCAGCGCGATGGCACCCATGGGTTCGAGGTGTTGACCCAGTCTTGAGAGTCGGACTGTAGTGCAGACCGAGCGCCGCCCCTGCGGCGCTTTGTTTATGCGCATTCCTGTGTTGCGCCATGCCCCGCATCGATAATCCATCCCGACATATCATTGCGCGTGATAATAACCTTCGCTCCATTCGATTCGTGCGTCACGCGTAAGGCACTCAAACTCCGCCCACTACTAATACATTGGCGGAGTTCTCCATGGACCACTCACTCAAACCCTTGCGCTTGCCACTCGCCGCCCTGGCCGTGGTGGTGATCAGCGCTTGCGGCCGCACCCCCGACGCCGTGCAGGCTCCCGCCGCGCCCAAGGTGACCGTGGCCAAGGTCATCGAACAACCGATCAACGAATGGGACGAATTCACCGGCCGTCTCGAAGCCCCTGAAACCGTCGAAGTGCGCCCACGGGTATCGGGCCAGATCGACCGTGTCGCCTTCACCGAAGGTGCCCAGGTCAACAAGGGCGACCTGCTGTTCCAGATCGACCCACGCCCGTTCCAGGCCGAGGTGCGTCGCCTCGAAGCCCAGTTGCAACAGGCCAAGGCCACTGCGATTCGTAGCGCCAATGAAGCCCGTCGCGGCGAGCGTCTTCGCGACAGCAACGCCATCTCCGCGGAACTCGCCGAATCGCGCAGCAGCGCCGCCGCCGAAGCCCGCGCCGGCGTCGATGCGATCCAGGCGCAACTGGACCTGGCCCGCCTGAACCTGAGCTTCACCCGCGTCACCGCGCCGATCAGTGGCCGCGTCAGCCGTGCCGAGTACACTGCCGGCAACATCGTCAGCGCCGACGTCACGCCGCTGACCAGCGTGGTTTCCACCGACAAGGTCTACGCCTACTTCGATGCCGACGAACGCGTCTACCTGAAATACACCCAACTCGCCCGTGACGGCCAGCGCGGCCAGACCACCCCGGTGTACCTGGGCCTGACCAACGAAGCCGGCAACCCGCACCTGGGCCAGATGAACTTCGTCGACAACCAGGTCAACCCGCGCACCGGCACCATCCGTGGCCGCGCCGTGTTCGACAACCGCGACGGCCAGTTCACCCCCGGCCTGTATGCACGCCTGAAGCTGGTCGGCAGCGCCCAGTACGACGCCGTGCTGATCAACGACGAAGCCGTGGGCACCGACCTTGGCAAGAAGTTCGTGCTGGTCATGGACAAGGACAACACCGCCGCCTACCGCTCCGTGGAACTGGGGCCCAAGCTCGAAGGCCTGCGCATCGTGCGCAGCGGTCTGGCCAAGGACGACCGTATCGTCGTACGTGGCTTGCAACGGGTGCGCCCTGGCTCGGCTGTAACGCCGGAAGAAACGCCGATGGCCAGTGACGCCACCCTCGCCGCCCTCGCCCGCCAACGCCAGGCGTTGGAAGCCAGCAACCCGGCGCCTGCGGCCAACCGCACCACTGTGAATGTCGCCAGCGCCCAGGCGCCACGCGGTTAAGGGATCACTCCGATGAACTTCTCGAAATTCTTCATAACCCGGCCGATCTTCGCCGCGGTGCTGTCGCTGATCCTGTTGATCGCGGGCTCCATCGCCCTGTTCAAATTGCCGATCAGCGAATACCCCGAAGTGGTCCCGCCGACTGTCGTGGTGCGCGCCAACTTCCCTGGCGCCAACCCCAAGGTCATCGGCGAAACCGTCGCCGCGCCGCTTGAGCAGGCCATCACCGGTGTCGAGAACATGCTCTACATGTCCTCGCAGTCCACCGCCGATGGCAAGCTGACGCTGACCATCACCTTCGCCCTGGGCACCGACCTGGACAACGCCCAGGTGCAGGTCCAGAACCGCGTGACCCGCACCCAGCCCAAGTTGCCCGAGGAAGTGACGCGTATCGGCATCACCGTCGACAAGGCCTCGCCCGACCTGACCATGGTCGTGCACCTGACCTCGCCGGATAACCGCTATGACATGCTCTACCTCTCCAACTACGCCATCCTCAACATCAAGGACGAGCTGGCACGCCTGGGCGGCGTCGGCGACGTGCAGTTGTTCGGCATGGGCGACTACTCGCTGCGCGTGTGGCTCGACCCGAACAAGACCGCCTCGCGCAACCTGACCGCAAGCGATGTGGTCGCGGCCATTCGCGAACAGAACCGCCAGGTCGCCGCCGGCCAGCTGGGCGCACCGCCCGCGCCTGGCTCGACCAGCTTCCAACTCTCGATCAATACCCAGGGCCGCCTGGTCAACGAGGAAGAGTTCGAGAACATCATCATCCGTGCCGGTGCCGACGGCGAGATCACTCGCCTGAAGGACATCGCCCGGGTCGAGCTGGGCTCCAGCCAATACGCCCTGCGCTCGCTGCTGAACAACCAGCCGGCAGTGGCCATCCCGATCTTCCAGCGCCCTGGCTCCAACGCCATCGAGATCTCCGATGAAGTGCGGGCGAAAATGGCCGAGCTGAAAAAGGACTTCCCCGAAGGGATGGACTACAGCATCGTCTATGACCCGACCATCTTCGTCCGTGGCTCGATCGAAGCCGTGGTGCACACGCTGTTCGAGGCACTGGTGCTGGTGGTGCTGGTGGTGATCCTGTTCCTGCAGACCTGGCGCGCCTCGATCATCCCGCTGATGGCCGTACCGGTATCGCTGATCGGTACCTTCGCGGTGATGCACCTGTTCGGCTTCTCGCTCAATGCCTTGTCGTTGTTCGGACTGGTGCTGGCCATCGGTATCGTGGTGGATGACGCCATCGTCGTGGTGGAGAACGTCGAGCGTAATATCGGCCTGGGCCTGAAACCGCTCGAAGCCACGCAAAAGGCCATGGGCGAGGTCACCGGGCCGATCATCGCCACCGCCCTGGTGCTGTGCGCGGTATTCGTGCCTGCGGCGTTCATTTCCGGCCTCACCGGGCAGTTCTACAAGCAGTTCGCCCTGACCATCGCGATTTCCACGGTAATCTCGGCTTTCAACTCGCTGACACTGTCGCCTGCGTTGGCCGCCGTGCTCCTCAAGGAACACCATGCGCCGAAGGATCGCTTCTCGCGGCTCCTGGAAAAACTGCTGGGTAGCTGGCTGTTCGCGCCGTTCAACCGCTTCTTCGATCGCGCTTCGAACCGCTACGTCGGCGGCGTGCGCCGCGTCATCCGCTCCAGTGGCATCGCCCTGTTCGTCTATGCCGGGCTGATGGGCCTGACCTACCTGGGCTTCTCGTCCACCCCGACCGGGTTCGTGCCAGCCCAGGACAAGCAATACCTGGTGGCCTTCGCCCAGTTGCCGGACGCCGCGAGCCTCGACCGCACCGAGGCGGTGATCAAGCGCATGAGCGAGATCGCCCTCAAGCAACCGGGTGTCGCCGATTCGGTCGCCTTCCCGGGCCTGTCCATCAACGGTTTCACCAACAGCCCCAACAGCGGCATCGTGTTCACCCCGCTCAAGCCGTTCGACGAGCGCAAGGATCCGAGCCAGTCGGCAGCGGCCATCGCCGCAGCACTGAACGCCCAATTTGCTGACATCCAGGACGCCTACATCGCGATCTTCCCGCCGCCGCCCGTACAAGGCCTTGGCACCATCGGCGGTTTCCGCCTGCAGATCGAGGACCGTGGCAACCTGGGCTACGAAGCGCTGTACAAAGAGACCCAGAACATCATCGCCAAGAGCCACAACGTGCCGGAACTGGCAGGTCTGTTCACCAGCTACCAGGTCAACGTTCCGCAGGTCGATGCGGCCATTGACCGGGAGAAGGCCAAGACCCACGGCGTGGCGATCACCGACATCTTCGACACCCTGCAGGTCTACCTGGGTTCGCTGTACACCAACGACTTCAACCGCTTTGGCCGTACCTACCAGGTCAACGTCCAGGCCGAGCAGCAGTTCCGTCTCGACGCCGAGCAGATCGGCCAGTTGAAGGTGCGCAACAACCTTGGCGAGATGATCCCGCTGGCGACCTTCCTCAAGGTCAGCGACACCTCGGGGCCGGACCGCGTGATGCACTACAACGGCTTCATCACCGCTGAAATCAACGGTGCGGCCGCCCCTGGCTACAGCTCCGGCCAAGCCGAGGCTGCGATCGAGAAGCTGCTGAAACAGGAACTGCCCAACGGCATGACGTTCGAGTGGACTGACCTGACCTACCAGCAGATCCTCTCGGGCAATACCGCCCTGCTGGTGTTCCCGCTGTGCGTACTGCTGGCCTTCCTGGTGCTGGCTGCCCAGTACGAGAGCTGGAGCCTGCCATTGGCGGTGATCCTGATCGTGCCGATGACCCTGCTGTCGGCCATCACCGGTGTCATCGTCTCCGGTGGCGACAACAACATCTTCACCCAGATCGGCCTGATCGTCCTGGTGGGCCTGGCGTGCAAGAACGCGATCCTGATCGTCGAGTTCGCCAAGGACGAGCAAGCCAAGGGCCTCGACCCACTGGCTGCGGTACTGGAAGCCTGCCGCCTGCGTTTGCGGCCGATCCTGATGACCTCGATCGCCTTCATCATGGGCGTGGTACCGCTGGTGTTCTCCTCCGGTGCCGGCTCGGAAATGCGCCACGCCATGGGTGTGGCGGTGTTCTCGGGGATGATCGGCGTGACCGTGTTCGGCCTGTTCCTGACCCCCGTGTTCTTCTTCCTGATCCGCCGTTTCGTGGAGCGTCGCCAGGCCCGCAAGGCCGCGTCCGCGCCATCGCTGGAGAGCCACGCATGAACCTGCTCAAACCCCTGACCCCGAGCCTGCTGGCCCTGGCCCTGGCGGCCTGTGCGGTGGGCCCGGACTACCAGGCGCCGGCCACCGAGCCGGCCAGCCTGGGCAGCGATGCCCAGGCCAAGGCCTTCGACCGCAGCCGTTTCGAGAGCATCTGGTGGAAGCAGTTCGACGACCCGGTGCTGAACCAGTTGGTGCAGGCATCGCTGGACGGCAACCGCGACCTGCGCGTGGCATTCGCCCGGCTCAAGTCGGCGCGGGCGATCCGCGAGGACGCCGAGAACGACACCTTCCCGGTGGTCACCAGCCGCGCCAGCAGCGAAGTGGGCAAGGGCCAGGTGCCGGGGCAGACCGAGCAACGGGTCAACAGCGAGCGCTACGACCTGGGCCTGGACATGGCCTGGGAACTCGACCTGTTTGGCCGTATCCAGCGCCAGATCGAAGCCAGCGAAGCCCAGGAAGCGGCCGCCCAGGCCGATCTGCAACAGTTGCAGGTCAGCCTGATCGCCGAGCTGGTCGATGCCTATGGGCAACTGCGTGGCGCGCAATTGCGTGAACAGATTGCCGTAGCCAACCTCAAGACCCAGCAGGAATCGCGCAACATCACTGTGACCCTGCGCGATGCGGGGGTCGGCAACGAACTCGACGTGGTCCGCGCCGATGCTCGCCTGGCGGGTGTCGAGGCCACCGTACCGCAATTGCAGGCCGAGCAGGTGCGCGCCCGCAACCGCATCGCCACCCTGCTCGGCCAACGCCCGGACGCCCTGAGCGTGGACCTGTCGCCCAAGGCCCTGCCGGCCATCGCCAAGGCCTTGCCGGTGGGCGATCCCGGCGAACTGTTGCGCCGCCGCCCGGACATCCGCAGCGCCGAACGCCAGTTGGCCGCTGCCACCGCCAACGTTGGCGTGGCGACCGCCGACCTGTTCCCACGGGTCAGCCTCAGCGGCTTCCTTGGTTTCACTGCCGCGCGCGGCTCGCAGATTGGCTCGTCGGCGGCCAACGCCTGGTCGCTGGGCCCAAGCATCACCTGGGCGGCCTTCGACCTGGGCAGCGTGCGGGCCCGCCTGCGCGGCGCCAAGGCCGATGCCGACGGCGCCCTGGCCAACTACGAGCAGCAGGTGCTGCTGGCGCTGGAAGAGTCGGCCAATGCCTTCAGCGACTACGGCAAGACCCAGCAGCGGCTGCTTTCGCTGATGCGTCAGAGCGATGCCAGCCGCAAGGCGGCGGAACTCGCTTCGGTGCGCTACCGCGAAGGCACGGTCGACTACCTGGTACTGCTCGATGCCGAGCGCGAACGCCTGGGCGCCGAAGATGCCCAGGCCCAGGGCGAGGTCGAGTTGTATCGCGGGATCGTCGCCATCTACAAGGCCTTGGGCGGTGGCCGGCAGCCTGAGACGGTGGCCAGCGCGCACTGATTCAACGACTCCTTTGGTTGGCTCCTCCCCCAACCGTTTGCCCCGCACGGCTTTGCCTCATTGGTACTGCTCTGCGGGGCTTTTTTTTGGGTTCTTCATGGATTGTCGGGGAGCTGGCTTGGCATTGGATTGGGCACGATCCATTTTAGAACCGTTTTTGCAGTAACGATCCGACCACGCAACTTGCAGGCCAAAGCATTCTGCCCCAAGCTCTGCCCTTCCCCCGCCACGGACCGCCCGATGCCCAGACGCCAGCGCTACCTGATCGCCCTGCTGCTGCTGATCCTGGTATTGGCCGCGATCGTCTACGTGCGCCGAACTCCGCAAGCGGTGGCCCCCAGCCTGCCGCCGCACAGCTATGCCAAAGCCCTGCGCCAAGCCCACGATGGCCTGCCGGGCGCGGCCCGAGTGCTGTACCAACAGTTGCAGCGCGAGGACCTCACCGCCATCCGCCGCGCCGCACTGTACGCCGAACTGCCCAACTATCCCTCGCCACAAGCCTTGAAACTGGCGCGTCATGACCTGGAAAACGATGATCCGTTGGTCCGCCGGGCCGCCATCGCCAGCGTCCGCCGGCTGCTGCCCGCCGCGCAACGCAGCCTGGTTCTGGGGCCGTTGCTCGATGACGAGGACCAGTCCGTGCGCTTTGCTGCGGTCGATGCCCTGCTCGGGCTCGACCCAGATGCCATCGGCCTGTACTTCGGGCCGCTGCAAAGTGCGCTGGAGCAGTATCAGCAGGCGTTGGAGCAGCAACCTGACGATGCACAGGCGCAAGTACACCTGGCGCGCCTGTACCTGCATGAGAACGACTACACGCAAGCCGCGCAGGCGCTGCAACGCAGCCTGCAGATGGCTCCGGAAAACCTCGCTGCATTGGCGACCCAGGTTCGCCTGCTCGAACGCCAGGGCCAACACGACGCGTCCCGCCAGGTCCTGGCCAAGGCTCTGGCTCTACGCCCGGACTCGGCGTTCCTGCAATACGAACTGGGGCTCTGGCTCAATCGTCATCAACAACCCGAATATGCGCTGCTGGCATTGTCCCGTGCCGTTGAACTGGAACCGGAAAACCCTGACTACCGCTACACGCTGGCGGTCACCCTGCACGCCCTGGAGCAGGTCGACGCGGCGCAGAAGCAACTGGAGACCCTGCTCAGCCGCCAGCCCGCCAATCGGCGGGCGCGTGTACTGCTGATTCAGTACTGGAAAGAAACCGGCCAACTGCAGAATGTCCAGGTGCTGCTGGCCGAGCTGGAGCAGCAGAACCCGGATGATCCGGTGCTTCAACAAGGTTTATAGGAAAAACCTCAAATAGGTTGAACCCCTGCATGAGGTGGTCAGTCCAGTGGGTATCGGATACCAGCCACAGGAGCTTCACCTTGGCCAGTTCGTTATCGACAGACGAACGTGCCTTGATTCTGGCACCCACCGGGGTGGCCACGCAGACGTCGGCCATCCTGGCGTCGGTGGGCATCGAGTGCTTGTGCGCGCCCGATGCGGCCACCATGGGGGCTCGGCTCGGTGAAGGTGCCGGCGTGGCGATCATCGATACACGTACACTGCATCGAGGGCCCTGCGCAGGTCTGCAGGACTTCATCGCACAGCAGCCAAGTTGGTCGGATCTCCCTGTACTGCTGTTGAATGACCCGGCAGCGCTCGGGCCACCGCAACCCTGGCTGGGCAACGTGGTCATGCTCGACACCCCGTTCGACGGCGCGAGGATGTTGCCGTTGATCGACGTCGCCCTGCGCTCCCGGCGCCGTCAGTACCAGACACGCGATGCCCTGCAGGATCTACAACGACGCCTGCACACCGCCGGTAGCGAACCGAATGCGACCGAACGGGCACTTCGCCAGACCCAGAAGATGGACGCCATCGGCCAGTTGGCCGCAGGCGTTGCCCACGACTTCAACAACTTGTTGACCAGCATTGGCGGCAGTTTCGAGCTGATCGACCGGCGCCTGCGGCAAGGCCGTGCCGAGGGCTTGGATAGCGTGCTGCATAGGGGCCAGGAGGCTGTCGGTCGCGCGGCCCGCCTCACCCACCGTCTGTTGGCGTTTTCCTCGCGGCAGTCGCTGGCCAAGCAACGCGTCGATCTGCGCCCTTTACTCGATGTGCAACGCCTACAAGCACAATTGAGCCAGCATGTGCAGTTGACCCTGCAACTGACCGACGACCTCTGGCCGGTGACAGCTGACGAAAGCCAGTTGCGCGAGGCGCTCGACAACCTGCTGCAAAACGCCTGTGAAGCCATGCCCAACGGCGGCGTGTTGCGCATCGAGGCGGACAATCGGCAGATCGCACTGCAGCGCTGGGACGACACCGGTTTGCCGCAGGGCGACTATCTCTGCCTGAGCATCATCGATGATGGCCAGGGGATGTCGCAGGTCACCCTGGAGCATGCCTTCGAACCGTTTTTCAGCACCAAGCCGGTCGGCCAGGGCATCGGTCTGGGGTTATCGATGGTCTATGGCTTCAGCCGACAATCCCAAGGCCATGTAGCGCTGCATAGCCGCATCGGCCATGGCACCCAGGTCGATCTTTACCTGCCCCGACACCTCGGTGAAGCGGCCTCGCCGCCCCCCCGGTCGGCTGGGCCACGGCAGGTCAAGGGTCGGCATGTACTGCTGGTGGAAGACGACGCGCATGTCCGCCAACTGCTTTGCCAGACGCTCAACGAAGCGGGTTTCGTCTGCCAGAGCCGCTGCGATGCCAGCGCGGCGTTGCAAGTGCTGCGCTCGTCCCAAGCGGTCGACCTGCTGTTGAGCGATGTCGGCCTGCCCGGCATGAACGGCCGGCAACTGGCCGAAATCGCCCGCACCGTGCGTCCGCATTTGCCGGTGCTGTTCATTACCGGCTATGCGGAAACCGCCATGGCCCGCGAAGCGTTCCTGGCGCCGGGCATGCAGTTGATCTGCAAGCCGTTCGAGCTCAAGCAATTGCAGGAGCAGGTCGCGCACATGCTCGGTGCTGGCTGAACCTCAGCTGCCGAGCATGCTTACCGCCTGACTGGCCAGGCTTTGAAGCGAAAATGGCTTGAGCATCAGCGCCGTGCCTGGCGCATCCAGCAGGCGCTGCTCGATCGGCGCGTCGGTGAAGCCGGTGATGAACAGTATCTTCTGCTCCGGCGTGATCATGCGCAGGGTCTTGGCCAACTGCCGCCCGCTGAAGCCGCCCGGCAGGCCGATATCGGTGATCACCAGGTCAAAGGGGCCATCCTGCTGGAACGATTCCAGCGCGCTGTTGGCGTCCACCGCGTCGAACACCTCGAAGCCGCGCTCAGCCAGGTATTCATGCATCAACGTGCGCAAATTGCCTTCGTCATCCACCAGCAGCAGGCGCTGGCCCTCGACCGGCCTGTCGACCGCTGGTGGCGGGGTGGGTTCTGCCGGCACCGGCTCCAGGCTGCGCGGGAACAGCATGGAAACCCGTGTGCCCTGCCCAGGAGACGATTCCATCCAGACATAGCCACCGGACTGGCGAACGAAGCCGTAGACCATCGGCAGGCCCAGGCCGGCGCCGCGGCCCACCGGTTTGCTGGTATAGAACGGCTCGAACACCCGGGAGACTTCATCGGCGGCCAGGCCGTGGCCGGTGTCCTCGACGTGCAGGGCCACGTAATCGCCCGGCGGCAAGCCGCCCGCCTCGGGAAATGCGCTGACCAACCGCTCGTTGACGCTACGAATGGTCACGCTACCGCGCTCCAGGCAGGCTTCCCGGGCATTGACACACAAATTGATGATGGCGTTGTCCAACTGGCCAATATCCAGGCACACCGGCCAAGGCAGCACATCGAGCTGCCAATGCAGGCGCATCTCGGCGCCTAGCGTCTGGCGCAGCAGCGGGTCGAGGTCGGCCAGGTGGCGGTTGATGTCGAGCGGCCGTGGGGCGAGCGGCTGTCTACGGGAAAACGCCAGTAGCCGGTGGGTCAGGCTCATGGCCCGTTGCACCGAATCCTGGGCCAGATCGGTGTAGGTTTCCAACCCCTCCAGCCGCCCTTGGGCCAGGCGCCGCTGGAGCAACTCCAAGCTGCCGCCGATGCCCGACAACAGGTTGTTCAGCTCATGGGCCATGCCACCGGCCATCTGGCCAACCGCCTCCAGGCGATGGCTATCGCGCATCAGGGCTTCGGCCTGGCGGATCGCCTCCTCCCGATCGGCGGTGATGTCACGACCGACGGCGGTGAACGTATTACCGTCGAACCGGGCGGTCCAGCGGAACCGCCGGTAATGCCCATCCTGGTGGCGAAGGCGGGTTTCCACCGGCTCGTCGAGTTTGCCGTGCACCACGTCGATCACCGCCACCTGGACTTCGGTGCGATCGGCCGGGTGTACCATTTCGAGAATCGGCATATCCATCACCTGTTCCTCGCTCCAGCCAAGGATGTGGTACAGCGCCGGGTTGGCGGCGAGGAACTTGAGCTCGCGGGTGACTATCAGCATCGCATCGCGCGACAGTTGCCAGATATGCTCGCGGTCGGCCATGTAGCGGGCGATCTGCGCCTCGAAGCTCTGCGTCTGGTCGCGCCAGGCCTGATGCGCGTCGACGCTGGCGGTGGTGTCGATCACGGTGTGCAGGAACCCCGCCACCTCGCCCTCCTCATCGCGGATCGGCGAGTAGCTGAAGGCGAACCAGGCCTTGCTCCCGGATTCGCCCCGAGGGATGGACACCGGCTGATCCTCGATGAAGCTGGAGTGCCCTTCGAGCACCTTGAAGACCCACGGTCCCACTTCTTCCCAAGCGCCGTGCCACACGTCGTCGAAGCGCTGGCCCAAGGCGTCGGGCACATCGCCGCGCAGGACCAGGTAGGCATCGTTACAGAGCACGATCATCTCGCCCCCCCATACCACCGCGCTGGGAAACGCCGAGGACAGCATCATGTCGACGGCAATGCGCAGTGTCGCTGGCCAGCGGGCCAACGGCCCCAGTGAGGTGCGCGCCCAATCGAAAGCAGCCAGGCGCTTGCCCGGGGCCTCGCCGTGGCTGGTGGTAGGCGCCAGCAGCACAGCTGGCGGTTCGGCCCTACGTGGAGGAGTTGTGGCAACCAAACCCTGATCCTTGTGCAATTCCAATGGATAGCACCCGCATCATCACGGCCAACGGCCCTGGTCTGCAAGCGATGCATGCCCTTCGACGCGCACCAATGGCAGCCGGCCAAAGCAGGGCTATGCTGTTCAGGCCTGCCCAAAACCTTGCAACGACAACCCCTTCACCGCATCCGACGGGAACCTGATCATGAGCAAGAAGATTCTGGTCGTGCTGACCAACACCGCTAAATACCCCCTGTTGAACCGTGCCACGGGGCTATGGCTGGGTGAGGCGGTGCATTTCGTCGACACAGTGCAGAAGGCCGGCTACAGCGTCGATTACGTCAGCCCCAGCGGTGGCTACGTGCCGATCGATCCGCACAGCCTGCAGATGGCACCTGAATTGGACTGGCAATGGTATGACGACAAGACTTTCATGAACCGCCTGGGTGCAACCTCCAGCCCCGGCCAGGTCAAGGCCGAGGAGTACCGCGCCATCTACTACACCGGTGGCCATGGCGTGCTCTACGACTTTCCCGATAATCCGGCCCTGCAGGCCCTCGCCCGGCGCATCTACGAGAACCAGGGCGTCGTCGCCGCCGTTTGCCACGGCGTGGCCGGTCTGCTGAACATCAAGCTAAGCGATAACAGCCTGCTGCTTCGCGACCGGCAGATCACCGGGTTCTCCAATACCGAGGAGAAACTGGCCGAGCTGGACAAGGTGGTACCGTTTCTCACCGAAAACGAGTTGGTGGCCCGCGGTGGCCGCTACGAAAAGCACGAGGATCCGTGGGCATCCTTCGTGGTCAGCGATGGCCGCCTGATCACCGGGCAGAACCCGGCATCCAGCGCCGGGGTTGCCGAGGCTGTGCTTAAGGCGTTAGCAGTGAAATAAATCCTACGCATGCCCGCTCCTAATCCAAAGTGCGTGCGCCAAACGGATTACAGTCGCCACCTGGGTGCAACCGTAGGCTCATGTTCTTTTGAGGACCCGTGTCGGGCACTCATTGGATGCGAGGGCAAAGCCGATGGCGACCAACCTGCAGGCGCACCGTGGCATGCTGACGCTGACGTCGATCGTCGCCATAGGCCTGCTGCCACTTATGTTCGGATTGATGGTGATGTCCATGCAGCTGGACAGGCAATTGGAAACGAACGCGCGCACTGCGGTGGAGCACACCTTGCTCGCGGTCGACCGCTTGCTCGACCAGATGCAGATCGCCACGCTGGAGGCGCCAGCACTCTCCGGCGAACCGGGCGACGAGACCCTGGCCAGCGTGACAGTCGAGCTGGCACGCGACCAGGCCATGCAAGCTCTCACACGCAACCACAGCGAGTTGACGCTCCGAGTAGAGCTCGCCGGCACGGCAATCTGGGGGTATTCCGCCAGTCGAGACGACCACAAGGCCTTACAAGAAGGGGAATTCCTTCAGCGCGCCCACTCCGACAAATACGGCTACACCGTGCAAGGGAGCTACCATCCTGGCCATACCGGGCGCCAGGCACGCCATTCGATGTTGCAGGTACTGCCCTCACTGGCGCTGGTCAGCATCCTGACCGGCGCCACCGGATATCTGGGCATGGCCAGGCCGCGCCGTTTACGGGCGGCCCAGAGCAGTGCCTGATGCGGCTCAGTCTGCGCTCAGCACACCGCGACGCACCTGATCACGCTCGATCGACTCGAACAGCGCCTTGAAGTTGCCCTCGCCGAAGCCATCGTCACCCTTGCGCTGAATGAACTCGAAGAACACCGGCCCAAGCAGGGTTTCCGAGAAAATCTGCAACAGCAGGCGCTTGTCGCCGGCTTCGGCGGCGCCATCGAGCAGAATGCCGCGGGCCTGTAACTGGTCTACCGGCTCACCATGGCCTGGCAGACGCTCTTCGAGCATCTCGTAGTAGGTCTGTGGCGGCGCGGTCATGAAACGCATGCCGAAGCCCTTGAGCGCATCCCAGGTCTTTAGCAGGTCATCGGTGAGGAATGCCACGTGCTGGATGCCCTCGCCATTGAACTGCATGAGGAACTCCTCGATCTGCCCAGCGCCCTTGGACGACTCCTCGTTCAGCGGGATGCGGATCATGCCGTCGGGTGCGGTCATGGCGCGCGAGGTCAGGCCGGTGTACTCGCCCTTGATGTCGAAGTAGCGGATCTCGCGGAAGTTGAACAGTTTCTCGTAGAACCCCGCCCAGTAGGCCATGCGCCCGCGATAGACGTTGTGGGTCAGGTGGTCGATGATCTTCAACCCCGCGCCAACCGGGTTGCGCTCCACGCCTTCGATGAAGTTGAAGTCGATATCGTAGATCGAGCTGCCTTCTTCATGGCGGTCGATCAGGTAAAGCGGTGCGCCACCGATACCCTTGATCGCGGGCAGCCGCAGCTCCATCGGGCCGGTTTCGATTTCCACCGGCTGCGCGCCCAATTCCAGGGCTCGGGCATAGGCCTCATGGGAATTACGCACGCGAAACGCCATGCCACAAACCGACGGGCCGTGCTCGGCGGCAAAATAGGAAGCGACACTGCGCGGTTCGTTGTTGAGGATCAGGTTGATGCCGCCCTGGCGATACAGGTGCACATCCTTGGAGCGGTGGGTTGCCACCTTGGTGAAACCGAGCATCTGGAACACAGGTTCCAGCACGCCGGGCGTTGGCGACGCCAGTTCGATGAATTCAAAGCCCATCAGGCCCATTGGGTTATCAAAGAGATCTGCCATGTTCGTGTCCTCATCTACAGCCAAATAGTCGTTAAATGCTGGGGAAATAGAACGAAACTGGCGGCGAGCAGGGAATACCTCGAACACTGCGGGCGAGGAAGTCACCAATGATGAGTTTGAACCCGTGGTAGGCCATACGTGTGCATTCTCGGCGGGTTGATGGCCGCGACAAGGCGGGCCTTATTGTTGTATTCGTAAATCGATTCTACATCGCGTAATTACCTTTGTCGCGCTTTAGTTCGTCCCACCTGGCGACAAGCGGCTATCCTTGCCGTGGTCCCTTTCCACAAGGCTAGGCCAGCATGCCCCTTTCGGTTAAACGTCCCGCCCGCTGGAGCTGGCGCGCCCTGCTTCCCTGGGGCGTGGCGGTACTGCCGGTGGTGTGTGGCCTGGCCGTCATGCGCTGGCAGGTGGAGCGCGAGTTGCAGGACAACAGCCTGGCCACCGCGCATCAGGTTGTCGAACATGTCGATCGTATCCTGGACAGCTTGGCAGAGGTGGCCCATGGCTTGCTGCCGTTGGCCGGCCAAGCCTGTGACGAGACCAAACTGGCCTTGCGCCGCCAGGTAACCGGTAACGCCTTCGTTCGCTCAACCAATCTCTTCGACCATGACAACCTGTACTGCAGTTCATTGTTTGGCGACTTCGAAGAGCATGTCGATGCAGGTGACTACACCGACGGCAAGCTCTGGTTGATGGATGGCAACTCGATCACGCCCAAGCACCCGCTGCTGGTCTATCGCGCCAGTGAGGGTGACCGTGGCGCCATCGCCACGGTGGATGGCGAGCACCTGCTGACCGCCCTGCGCCTGATCGGTGGCCAACAGGTGATGCAACTGCAAGTGGGCGAGCACTGGATGGGCGTGGATGGCGTGGTTCGCCAGGGCACTCCGAAGCCTGCAGCCACCGCGCCGACGATACAGGGCTCGACCCGTTACCCGTTCAGCGTTCACGGTGGCTACGCCGCAGGCACCGAGGGACGGTTGCTGCGCAGCCATTACCCGGCATTGCTCAGCCTGCTGGCGGTGCTCGGTGCGCTGGCGGGCGCCATCTGCCGCTGGCAGATCCGCCGCGCCTCGTCACCCAGCATGGAGTTGCGCCGGGCCCTGGAAGCGGATGAATTCCTGCCTTACTTCCAGCCTGTGGTGCGTGCCGGTGACTATCGCTGGGCCGGCGCCGAGGTGTTGATGCGCTGGAACCACCCGCGTGAGGGTCTGGTACGCCCTGACCTGTTCATCCCGTATGCCGAGCACAGCGGGCAGATCGTCGCCATGACTCGCGCGCTGATGCTGCACGCTGCCCAGCAGCTGGCGCCCTACGCTTCGCTACTGGACGAGGGCTTTCGCGTGTCGGTCAACGTCACCGCCGACCACTGCCGCGACCTGAGCCTGATCGACGACTGCCAGACCTTCCTCCAGCACTTCCCGCCTGGCCGCGTGGTGCTGACCCTGGAGCTCACCGAGCGCAAGTTGATCGAGCCCACTCCGGTGACCCTGGAACTGTTCGAGAAACTCCACGGCATGGGTGTGATGATCGCCCTCGATGATTTTGGCACCGGCCAGTCGAGCCTCAACTACCTACGCCAGTTCAAGGTCGACTACGTGAAAATCGACCAGAGCTTCGTCGCCATGATCGGCGGTGATGCGCTGTCGGTGCATATCCTCGACAGCGTCATCGAACTGTCCGCCAAGCTTGGCCTGCAGATCGTCGCCGAAGGCGTCGAGACAGAGCAGCAGCGCGACTACCTGGCAGGGCATGGCGTGCACTTCCAGCAGGGCTACCTGTTCGCCCGGCCGATGCCGGCACAGGCGTTTCTCCAGGCCCTGGCCGCCCGCCCCGACGCCGTGCAGTTGCCGCACGGCGCGCCCCCTGAGATCATGCGCGGCTGATTCACTCGCTCATCTCCCTGGTTCAGAGGCATTCGTGTCAAAAGGCATTATTTCATCGGTCCTGGCGTCCTGCTTGTTCGCTGTGATGTACGGCTATACCTCCTTGCTCACCCCGTTGGACGGTGAGGAAATTTTCGGCTGGCGTATTCTCTTGACGCTGCCCTGCCTGACCCTGTTCATGCTGCTGAGCAAGGACTGGAAGCTGGTCGGCGGGCTGCTGGGGCGCGTGCGTCAGGCGCCGATGTTGTTGCTGGGGATGGTCGGCACCTCGTGGCTGATGGGCGTGCAACTGTGGCTGTTCCTGTGGGCACCGCTGCATGGGCGCAGCCTGGAAGTCTCCATGGGTTACTTCCTGCTGCCACTGGCCATGGTCCTGACCGGGCGGCTGGTCTATGGCGAGCGCCTGTCGCGCCTGCAGACCGTCGCGGTGGGCTGCGCCGCCCTGGGCGTGGGGCACGAGTTGTACCAGCATGGCAGCTTCGCCTGGGAAACCCTGCTGGTGATGACCGGCTACCCGGTCTACTTCGTACTGCGCCGGCGCTGCCGCACCGACCACCTGGGTGGATTATGGTGCGACATGTGCCTGTTGCTGCCATGGGCGTTGTATTTCGTCATCCAGGGGCCGCTTTCCGGCGCCGACCTGGCAGCGCATCCGGGCCTTTACGGCCTGATTCCGCTGCTGGGGGCGATCAGCGCACTCGCCCTGATCGCCTACGTGCTCGCCAGCCGCCAACTGCCCTTCAGCCTGTTCGGCCTGCTCAGCTATGTCGAGCCGGTACTGCTGGTGGGCGTGTCGCTGCTGCTCGGCGCAACCATCGCCGCGGATCAGTGGCTGACCTACCTGCCGATCTGGGCCGCGGTGCTGGTGCTGGTGCTCGAAGGCATCAAGCACCTGCTGCGTCAACGTCGGCGCTCGGTGTAAGGCGCACCTGGCGCACCCGCCGTTCCTCTACCGCCACGACGGTCAAGGTCCAGCCGTTGCAGGCCAGGCGGTCGCCGACCATCGGCAGGCGATCGAGCAGGCTCATCACCAGGCCCGCGAGGGTCTGGTAGTCCTCGGTGGCCCGGGCGGCGAAGCCCGTGCGCGCCTGGACCTGGCTCAGGTTGAGGGCACCGCTGACGACAAACTCGTCGCCCTCCTCCACGATTGCCGGGCCCTCCACCTCGCTGGCGTCCGGCAGTTCACCGGCAATCGACTCGAGAATGTCGGTCATGGTCAGCAGGCCGGTGAAGTCGCCGAATTCGTTGACCACGAAGGCGATGTGCGTCGACTGGCTGCGCATCTGTTCCAGAGCGTTGAGAATGCTGAAGCTCTCCAGCAGGTTCAGGGGCGCCCGGACCATGCGCTCGAGTTCCGGCTCACTGCCGGTAAGCAACTCCTTGAGCAGTTCCTTCTTGTGCATGAAGCCCAGGGGCTCGTCGATACGGCCATCGCGGATCAGCGGCAGGCGTGAGTACGGCGAGTTGGCCAGAGCCTCGGTGATGGATTCTGGCGGCTGCGCCAGATCGATCACGTCGACCTCGGCGCGGGCGGTCATCACCGTGCGGATCGGCCGTTCGGCCAGGTTCAACACACCACTGATCATCACCCGCTCACGACGATCGAACAGCACCTGCTCTTCGCCACCTTCGACCAGGTCGGCAATGTCCTCACCCACCTCGTCGGCCTCGACCCGACGGCCGCCCAGCAGACGCAACACGGCGTGCGCGGTACGCTCACGCAGCGGCTTGTGCTGCTGCAGGCTGCGCTTGCGGCGGGCGCGGGCCAGCTGGTTGAACAGCTCGATGAGCAGCGAGAAGCCGATGGCCGCGTACAGGTAGCCTTTGGGGATGTGGAAGCCCAGGCCTTCGGCGGTCAGGCTGAAGCCGATCATCATCAGGAAGCCCAGACACAGCATGATCACCGTGGGGTGGGCGTTGACGAAGCGGGTCAGCGGCTTGCTGGCGACGATCATGATGCCGATCGAGAAGATCACCGCGATCATCATCACCGACAAGTGCTCGACCATGCCCACCGCGGTAATGACTGCATCGAGCGAGAACACCGCATCGAGCACCACGATTTGCGCCACGATCGGCCAGAACGCAGCATGCCGCACCGGGCCGCTGGCCTGGGTGAGATGCCCCTCCAGCCGTTCGTGCAGCTCCATGGTGGCCTTGAACAGCAGGAACACACCACCGAACAGCATGATCAGGTCACGGCCGGAGAAGCTCTTGTCGAACACCTCGAACAGTGGCGCGGTCAGGGTGACCATCCACGAGATACTGGCCAGCAGGCCGAGGCGCATGATCAATGCCAGGCTCAGGCCGATCACCCGCGCGCGGTCACGCTGATGCGGCGGCAGCTTGTCGGCGAGGATGGCGATGAACACCAGGTTGTCGATACCCAGCACCAGCTCGAGGACGATAAGCGTCAGCAGGCCCAGCCAGGCCGTGGGGTCGGCTAGCCATTCCATTAGCGGGTACTCACGAGGGTGACGTCACGAAGACGGGGGAAGGTTGGCCAGGACGGCCGGGAACTGGGGGGCTCCGCGAAGGTGCTCATATAGACCTTGATAGACAATTGGGAAGGTGATGCTACAAGCACAGCAGGTTTTCCAGATAGCGCGAAACTATTACAAAACCTGTAACGGGGATGCCGCGGGTGTAGGGCTGGAGGGTTGCGGCGCTCGATCTACACAGCGCCGTCCACCTTAAGCGTACCGACCATCAACACACCACATACCCATTCATGGCATTACCGGTGGCACATATTGCAACGTGGTCCCCAGCGCCCACAACAGCAGCAGCACCAAAGGTACGTGCACCAGCAACTGCACGAACGAGAAGCCGATCAGATCCCGCGCCTTGAGCCCCAGCACGCCCAGCAACGGCAGCATGTAGAACGGGTTGATCAGGTTCGGCAAGGCCTCGGCCGCATTGTAGATCTGCACCGCCCAGCCCAGGTGATATTGCAGGTCGTTGGCCACCAGCATCACGTAGGGCGCTTCGATGATCCACTTGCCGCCTCCCGAGGGAATGAAGAAGCCCAGCACGGCCGAATAGACGCCCATCAGCACGGCGTAGGTGTCGTGCGTAGCGATCTGGGTGAAGAACAGCGAGATATGGTGGGCCAGGGTCTGCTCGTCGAGCCCCTTGACCTGGGTGAGGATGGCCGCGATCGAGCCATACAGCGGGAACTGGATCAGAACCCCGGTGGTGGTCGGCACGGCGCGAGCCACGGCGTCGAGGAAGCTGCGCGGGCGCCAGTGCAGCAAGGCACCGAGCATGATGAACAGCAGGTTGTAGGTGTTCAGCCCGGAAATTGCGGTGATCGCAGGCTTGGTGGCGAACTCCTGGTACAGCCAGCCCCCAGCCAGAGCCACCAGCAGCAGGATCAGCAACGGGCTGTGCTCCAGCCACTCGCCCGGGCGCGTACGCTTGGGCGCCGGTGGCGCGGTGAAGCTCGGATCGACGCCGCAGTCCTGGGCGCTGCGCGCACTGTTCGGGCCGGGTGCGGTGGCGTAGGCGATCACCAGAGAGACGATTACCAGGGCCGCCAGCATCACGCCAGACTGCCAGAGAAAGATGGTCTCGGTGAACGGGATCACACCGGTGATGGACAGGATCGACGGTGGCAAGCTGGCCGGGTTGGCCTGCAGTTGCGCTGCCGAGGAGGAAAGGCCCAGTGCCCACACGGCACCGAGGCCCAGATAAGCGGCAGCACCCGCGGCGCGGTAGTCCATCTTAAGGTCGGTGCGGCGCGCCAGGGCCCGAACCAGCAGCCCGCCGAACACCAGCGACAGGCCCCAGTTGAGCAACGAGGCGAGCATCGAGATCAGCGCCACCCAGCACACTGCCGAGCGGCCATTGCGCGGGATGCGTGCCAGCCGGTCGATCAGCCGCGCCGCGGGCGGCGAGCTGGCCACCACATAGCCGCCGATGACCACGAAGGCCATCTGCATGGTGAACGGGATGAGGCTCCAGAAGCCATCGCCGAAGGCCTTGGCGGTGTCGAGGGGCTTGGCGCCCATGGCCAGGGCGCCGATGCATACCAGCAGTACGGCGAGGGCGGCGAACACCCAGGAGTCGGGGAACCAGCGTTCTGCCCAATTGGAGCAGCGCAGGGCAAAGCGGGCGGAGCGGCTGTCTTGAATTTCAGCGGCCACAACATCTTCCTTTTATTGGTCTTATCGGTTTGAACGCAGATTGGAGCTAAACACAAAAACCCTGTGGGAGCGGGCTTGCCCGCGAATGCGAGGGTGAATTCACCGACGCATTCGCGGGCAAGCCCGCTCCCACAGGGTTAGCCTGCGGCTTGTGTAATCAGAAGGTCATTTCCTTCACATCGTCAGGCACGATCAGCTTGCCCGCAGTCTTTTCGATGATCTCTTCAACGCTCACGCCCGGTGCGGTCTCGCGCAGGATGAAAGCGCCGTCTTCGATTTCCAGGTAAGCGAGGTCGGTCAGCACCTTGCGGATGCAACCGGCGCCGGTCAGCGGCAGGCTGCACTGGGGCAGCAGCTTGGACTCGCCATCCTTGGAGGCGTGGGTCATGGTGACGATGATGTTCTCGGCACCGGCCACCAGGTCCATCGCCCCGCCCATGCCCTTGACCAGCTTGCCGGGAATCATCCACGAGGCGATGTTGCCTTGCACATCGACCTCGAAGGCACCCAGTACGGTCAGGTCGACATGGCCACCCCGGATCATGGCGAACGACTGGGCCGAATCGAAGATCGAGGCGCCGCGGCGGGCGGTGACGGTCTGTTTACCGGCGTTGATCATGTCGGCATCGATGGTGCCTTCGGTGGGGAACTCGCCCATGCCGAGCAGGCCGTTTTCCGACTGCAACATCACGTCCATGTCGGCGGGCACGTAGTTGGCCACCAGGGTCGGGATGCCGATGCCGAGGTTGACGTAGTAACCGTCCTTGAGTTCGCGGGCAACGCGTTGAGCCATCTGTTCGCGGGTCAGTGCCATGGTCAGGATCTCTTTGTTGTTCTGATGGATGGCGCTCAGGCCTTGACGGTGCGCTTTTCGATACGTTTTTCGAAGGTGCCGACGATCACCCGGTCGACGAAGATGCCGGGGGTGTGGATCTCGCTGGGCAGCAGCACACCGGGCTCGACGATTTCCTCGACCTCGACCACGGTGATCTTGCCGGCGGTGGCAGCCAGCGGGTTGAAGTTCTGCGCGGTGTTGCGGTACACCACGTTGCCGTAGTGGTCGGCCTTCCAGCCCTTGACGATGGCGAAGTCACCCGTGATGGATTCTTCGAGGATGTACTGGCGCCCGCTGAATTCACGCACTTCCTTGCCTTCGGCAACTGGCGTGCCATAGCCGGTGGCAGTGAAAAAGGCCGGGATGCCGGCACCACCGGCACGCATTTTCTCGGCCAGAGTGCCTTGCGGGGTGAGTTCCACTTCCAGTTCGCCGCTGAGCAACTGACGTTCGAACTCGGCGTTTTCGCCCACGTAGGAGGCGATCATCTTGCGGATCTGCCGATCCTCGAGCAGCACGCCCAGGCCGAAGCCGTCGACGCCGCAGTTGTTGGACACGACCGTCAGGCCCTTCACGCCACGGCGCTTGATTTCGGCGATGAGGTTTTCGGGGATGCCGCACAGGCCAAAACCACCGGCCAGCACTGTCATGTTGTCGGTCAGGCCTTCGAGGGCCTCTTCATAGGTTGCTACGCGCTTGTCCAGTCCGGCCATGCTGATCCGCCTTTTGTAGTTGTTTAACCGACGAGGCTGTCGGTGAGCGTGTGCAGGCATCTTCACCGCTGGCGACTGATTTGTTAATTTTGTTTTAATCATCGATTGATAATTTTTACAAAACAACGATTGGGCCTGCCATGAACGTCAAGCAACTGCGTGCCTTCGTCACCGTGGCCAAATACCAGAGCTTCGCCCAGGCGGGCGAGCACCTGCACGTCTCGCAACCTGCGCTGAGCCTGACCATCAAGGCCCTGGAGGAAAACCTCGGCGGTGCCCTGCTCACCCGCACCACTCGCAGCGTCAGCCTCACCACCGAGGGTGAAGTCTTGCTGCCGCTGGCCAGGCGTCTGCTGGCCGACTGGGACGACACCGAGGAAATGCTGCGCCAGCGCTTCACCCTGCAACTGGGCCGGGTTTCGGTGGCGGCGATGCCGGCCTTCGCCGGCAACCTCTTGCCCCATGGGCTCAAGGTGTTTCGCCAGCACTACCCAAAGGTCAACGTCACCGTCCACGACGTGATCAACGAGCAGGTGCTGGAACTGGTGCGCCACCGCCGCGTCGAACTGGGCATCGGCTTCGAACCGGACAACACCGAGGGGCTGCACTTTCATCCGCTGTACAACGACCGTTTCGTCGCGGTGGTGCCTGCCGACTCCCCGCTGGCACAACTGCCCCAGACGACTTGGACGCAGCTGCTGGCCGAAGATTTCGTCGCCCTGCAGCGGCCTTCGGCGGTGCGCCTGCTGCTGGAGCAGAACGTCGCCGCGCGCCACGGCAAGCTCACGGTAGCCTTCGAAAGCCATCAGCTGGCGACCGTCGGCCGCATGGTCGCCAGTGGCCTGGGCGTGAGCGCGGTACCGGCGCTGTGCATCAACCAGATGCAGGAGCTGGGCGCACGTTGCGTGAAACTGGTAGAACCGACCGTCGAGCGACGTATCGGCGTGATCGCGTTGAGCGACCATACACTTTCCACCGCCGCGCAGGCGCTGTTGGAAGTCCTGCTTACCCATACCCGTATACCGGAGGTGACATGCGCTACGTGAAACTGGCAGATACCCAGGTTCCGGCCATCGGCCAGGGAACCTGGTACATGGGCGAAGACCCTGGCCGCAAGGCCGCCGAGGTCAAGGCCCTGCAACAGGGTGTCGATCAGGGCCTGACCCTGATCGACACTGCCGAGATGTACGCCGAGGGCGGTGCCGAAGTGGTGGTCGGCCAAGCAATCGCCGGGCGCCGCGACCAAGTGTTCCTGGTCAGCAAGGTCTACCCGCACAACGCCAGCCGGCGCGGTGTGCCTGCCGCATGCGAACGCAGCCTCGTGCGCCTGGGCACGGACTGCATCGACCTGTACCTGCTGCACTGGCGGGGCCAGTACCCGCTGGAGGAAACCGTCGAAGCCTTCGAACGCCTGCGCGAGCAAGGCAAGATCCGCCATTGGGGTGTGTCCAACTTCGATACCGATGACCTGCGCGAACTGCATCACCCGGCGTGCGCCACCAACCAGGTGCTATACAACCCGGCGCAGCGCGGTATCGAATTCGACCTGCTGCCGTGGAGCCGCAACCATGCCTTGCCGACCATGGCCTACTGCCCGCTGGCCCAGGCGGGCCAGTTGCTGCACCATCCGGCGCTGGCCGAGATCGGCGAGCGCCATGGCGCCACCCCGGCGCAGGTGAGCCTGGCCTGGGTGACCCGTGACAAGGATGTGATCGCCATCCCCAAGGCGGTCTCGCCCGAACACGTGCGCCTGAATGCGGCGGCCGCCGCCTTGACCTTGACCTGCGAGGATCTGCGCGCCATCGACCGGGCGTTCCCGGCGCCGACGCGCAAGCAGCGCCTGGCGATGGTCTGATCGATCGCGCCAGCCTCATCGCCAGCATGGGCTTTACCGGCGATGAGGCCCGTGACTTCAGTGGAAATCCCGACTGCGCACATCCAGCCCCTGAAGCAACGGGCTGATATCCTCCAAGCGCCGCGCTATCAAATGACGCACCCCATTCTCCTGCTCCAGCCGCCCGCTCACCTTGAGCAGTTGCGAGCCCACCAGCGCCTGCCGCTGGCGCTCGGCCAGGTCACGCCAGACCACTACGTTAAGCATGCCGAACTCATCTTCGAGAGTCACGAAGGTCACCCCGCTGGCGGTCTGAGGGCGCTGGCGGCCGACCACCAGGCCTGCCACCGCGATGTTATCGCCATGCGCCAGCCCGGCAAGCTCCGTCGAACTGCGACAGCCCAGCGCACGTAGGCGAGCACGCAGCAGTGTCAGCGGATGCGGCCCCAACGTGGTGCCCAGGGTGTGGTAGTCGGCGAACAGGTCTTGGGCGACCGAGGGGGCGGGTAACGCCACCGCGACTTCCGCCACCGGTTCGACCTGCGCGAACAACGGCAATTGCGCTTGCACCGCCGCTACCTGCCAGCGCGCCTGGTGGCGATTACCCGCCAGGGCGCGCAAGGCACCCGCATCGGCCAGGCGGGCGCGGGCACGGCCGTCGAGCCCGGCACGCAGGCACAGGTCCTCGACATCGCGCCAGGGGCGCTGCGCCCTCGCCTGCTCCAGGCGCCGCGCGTCATCCTCGGCAAAGCCGCGGATCTGCCGCAGCCCCAGGCGGATCGACAGGTCGCCGCCAGGGTCGGGCTCCAGGGTGCAGTCCCACTCGCTGTGCAACACATCCACCGGGTGCACCTGTATCCCCTGGCGGCGCGCTTCCTGCAGCAACTGGTCGGGGCTGTAGAAGCCCATTGGCCAGCTGTTGACCAGTGCACAGGTGAAGATCGCCGGCTCGTGGCATTTGAGCCAACTGCTGGCGTAGCACAGCAAGGCGAAACTGGCGGCGTGGGACTCGGGGAAACCATAGCTGCCGAACCCCTTGATCTGCTCGAAGATCCGCTCGGCGAAGGCCTGTTCGTAGCCATTGCGCAACATGCCCTGGATCAGGCGCAGGCGGTGCGGCTCGAGGCCGCCGTGGCGCTTCCAGGCGGCCATGCTGCGGCGTAACTGGTCGGCTTCGCCAGGGCTGTAGTCAGCGGCGACCATGGCCAGCTCCATGACCTGTTCCTGGAACAACGGCACGCCCAGGGTCCGCTCGAACACCGCCTCGAGCGCCGGTGACGGGTAGCTTACCGGCTCCTCGCCCAGGCGCCGACGCAGGTAGGGATGAACCATGTCGCCCTGGATCGGCCCGGGGCGCACGATCGCCACCTCGATGACCAGGTCGTAGAAGGTCTGCGGCCTGAGCCGCGGCAGCATGGCCATCTGCGCCCGCGACTCGATTTGGAACACGCCCATGGTCTCGGCGCGGCTGATCATCGCGTAGGTGGCCTGGCACTCGGCGGGAATGCTGGCCAGGGTCAACTGCCTCCCACGATGGCGGTGCACCAGTTCGAAACAGCGGCGCAAGGCACTGAGCATACCCAGGGCCAGCACATCGACCTTGAGCAGGCCGACCATGTCGAGGTCGTCCTTGTCCCACTGGATGACCGTACGCTCGGCCATCGCCGCATTTTCCACTGGCACCAGCCGATCGAGCGGCTGTTCGCTGATGACGAAACCGCCTGGGTGCTGCGACAGGTGCCGGGGGAAACCGATCAACTGCCCCGCCAGCACCAGGATGCGCCGCAACGAGGGGCTGTCCGCCTCGAAACCGGCCTCCGCCAGCCGCGACGCATCGGGAATCCGATCGCTCCAGCGCCCGCAACATTTGGCCAGGGCATCGACCTGATCGGCGGGCAGCCCCAGGGTACGGGCCACATCGCGTACCGCGCCAGCGGCGTGATAGGTGCTGACCACCGCAGTAAGGGCGGCGCGATGCCGGCCATAGCGGCGAAACACGTACTGGATCACCTGCTCGCGCCGGTCATGCTCGAAGTCCACGTCGATATCCGGCGGCTCGTTGCGCTCGCGGGACAGGAAGCGCTCGAACAACAGGCGATGCTGCATGGGGTCGAGTTCGGTGATGCCCAGCACGAAGCACACCACCGAGTTGGCCGCCGAGCCACGGCCCTGGCAGAGGATATGCTCACTGCGCGCGTAGGCGACGATATCGTGGACGGTGAGAAAGTAACTTTCGTAACCCAGTTCCTCGATCAGCGCCAGCTCGCCTTCGAGCACCTCGCGCACCTTGTCGCTTGCCCCCTGCGGCCAGCGCAGGGGCAAGCCGCGCAGGCACAATTCACGCAACCAGCTGGCTGGCGTATACCCCTCGGGCACCAGTTCGCGGGGATACTGATATTTCAGCTCACTGAGGTCGAACTGGCAGCGCTCGGCGATCACCAGGGTCTCGGCCAACAAGTCTGGCGCATACAGCTCGGCCAGTTGCTCGCGGCTGCGCAAGTGGCGCTCGCCATTGGCGAACAGGAAGCGCCCCGCCTCGGCCACCGCGCAATGCTGACGCAAAGCGGCCATGCAGTCCTGCAGGGCGCGGCGCCCCCGCACATGCATGTGCACATCGCCACAGGCGACGGCGCGAATGCCCAACTGCGCCGCCAACGCACGCAAGCGCGCCAGGCGTTGCGGGTCGTCACTACCGCGGTGCATGTGCACGGCCAGCCACAAGCGCTCGCCGAACAGCGCCAGCAGGGTGCGGCCTGCGCTGACATCGCTGTCGGGGTCGGCGACCCACAGCGCCAGTAGGCCTTGGTGATGTGCTTGCAGGTCGTCCGGCAGCAATTGGTAGTCGCCCTTTTCGGCTCGACGCCGGGCCCGGGTGATCAATGCACAGAGGTTCTGGTAGCCGGTCAGGTTCTCCACCAGCAGGACCAGCTTCGCGCCGCCGTGCACACGCATTTCACTGCCGACGATCAACCGCAGCCCGTGCGTCTTGGCCGCCTGCCAGGCGCGCACGATGCCGGCCAGGGTGCATTCGTCGGTGATCGCCAGGGCCTGGTAGCCTTGCTCCCGGGCGCGCAGGAACAATTCGTCGGCGCTCGAGGCGCCGCGCTGGAAGCTGAAGTTGGACAGGCAGTGCAGCTCTGCATACCCCTCGCCACTCATGCGAACCACCCTTGCAGCCATAGCGGCCCGGGCGCTGCGAGGTCGCGATAGGCCCAGCCGCGCAAGCCTTCGCGGGTTTCGATGCGGTAGTAATCGCGCCGCACATCGCCACCGTCCCACCAACCGGACTCGATCCGTTCGGCATGCCCAAGCAGGCGATGACCGCCCTCGCCCAACGCCAGCGGTGCCGGCAACAACCAGCCTGGGCGACTGCCCGGCAGTACCGGCAATGCGCCCAGACCGCCCCGCTCCGTGGCCTGCCAGGCACACTCGGGGCGGTGATCGGCTTCGGCGCGCAGGCCCTTGACGGCGTCATCGCCCAGCCGTGCCCGCAGGCGCTCGCGCAACTGCTCCCAGGGCTGCAACTGCTGGGCACGCGGGTCGAACAGGGCCTTGTGCTGCGGCACGAACGCCGGCAGGTCGTCGGCCACCAGGCGCAGATTGCGCACCGGTGCCGGTATCTGCAGGGGCTCGAGCCGCCCTCGTGCCAGCTCGAACAGCATCGCCGCATCGCGTTCGGCCGCCAGCAGCCCGACCTTGAGCAAGGTGTCTGGCCCCTCGGCATGCTCCAAATGCAGGCAAAAGCGCTGCACGCCACAGTCGCGCCCGGCCAGGAAGGCCGCCAGGTCATTGAGCAGACGGCGCAGCGGGAACAACAGCGCCTGATGCGACTCGACGTCGAAATTCAATTCAAGCCGGGCCTCGAAGCGATCCGGCGGCTGGTAGAAGTCCAACCCCAGGCTGCGCTGGCCAAGCAACTGGTCCAGGTGCAACTGCACCTGGGCGGCAAAGCGTTTGGCCAGGGCATCGCGGGGCAAGGCCAGGACCTCACCCAGCCGGCGCAGCCCCATGCGTGAAAGGGCCTCGGCGGCGTCATGCGGTAGCCCGACGCGCTCGATGGGCATACCTGCCAACGCCTCGCGGGTCCGCTGCGGGCACGTCAGGGCGAGGCCATCGTGACCATTGGCAAGCATGCGTGCGGCAACCGGGTTGGTGGCCAGCACGATGCGCTGGCGCAACCCCAGCGCAGCCAGTTCCTGGCGCAGCCGTGCCTCGAAGGCAGGCCAAGGACCGAACAATTGCAGGCTCGAGCCCACCTCCAGCAGCAAGGCGCGGGGTAATGCAGGCTGACCTGGGCGCTGTAGCGGTAGGCCCACGCCGCCAGCAGCTGTTGCAATTGCTCGATACGAGCCGGCTCTACCTCGACGCAGGCGAAGCCATCGGCCAGGGCGCGGGCTGCGGTGAGCGTCTGCCCCGCACGCAGGCCCAAGGCCTGGGCGGCCGGGTTGACCGCCTGCAGGACGCGGCGCTGGGTCGGCCCGTTGACCAGTACCAGTGGGCTATCGGGGTCGGGGCGCTCGCGCAGGACCGAGTCGAGCGCCAGCTGCGGCAGGAGAATACAGGCCCAGAGCATGCGCCATCAGCCCCGCCCTGGGCAGGGGATGGCCCCAGCCGGCGGCAGGCCACCCTTGCACTTGAGCACCCGCCATTGCGCCGGGCGGGTATCGATGGCGATGCGCAACGCAGCCGGTGACGGATTGTGCGCCGCCTGTTGCGGGCGGCAGGCGAAAGCCAGGGCCTGCCCGGTTTCGGCCGCCACCTGCAGGCGCCGCAACGCGCGGTCGTCGGCACGCTCCGGCCAGCACAGCACCGCAGCGCAACTCCCGGAGCGCAGGCACTGTTCGGCGGCCCACAGGGCATCGGCCTGCCCGGCCTCCACCTGCACCAGCCAGCGCAGGTCCACGCCCGCCGCCTGCCAGGCCGGCGCGTAGGGGATGAAGGGAGGCGCCACCAGCACTACCCGACCGTTGTCGGCGCTTAGCCGCGCCAACGATGGCCAGAGCAGTTGCAGTTCGCCGCAGCCTGGGCTGGCCAGCAGCAGTTCGGTCAGCGCAGCCGCAGGCCAGCCGCCATCGGGCAAGCGCTCGTCGAGCTCGGCATGGCCGGTGGGCTGCAGCCCCTGTGGCCGCGTCTGGGCTTGCCGACCACGCCATACCTGGCGCTGGTCGAGCAGCCGATCGAGGTCGACGACCGCGCCCATCAGTCACGCCTCAACAGGCCACAGAACACGCCTTCGATGCAGAAGTCGCGCTCCGGGCCGACTTCGATCGGGGCATAGGCTGGGTTACGTGGCAACAGCCGGTAGCCGCCGGGTTGGCGCTGCAAACGCTTGATGGTGACCTCGCCATCCAGCCGGGCGACCACGATCTGGCCGTCACGTGCGTCGGCTTGCTGGAGGATACCCACCAGATCGCCATCGTAGATGCCGTCATCGATCATCGAGTCGCCGCGCACCTTGAGCAGGTAGTCCGGGGTACGCCGGAACAGGCTGGGATCGAGCAGCAATTGCTCGTGAATACCCAGGTCGGGGCCGATCGGCGCACCGGCTGCGACCTGGCCCAGCACCGGGATTTCGAGGATTTCCGGGCGCCGCAAAGGCTCGGCCAGGCGGATGCCGCGCGCCTGGTTGGGCGTGACGTCGATGTAGCCGGCCTGGCACAGCGCCGTGATGTGCTTGCGCGCCACGCTGCGGGAGGCGAAGCCGAAGCGCGTGGCGATGTCGGCCAGGCTCGGCGGCTGGCCATGATCGGCGATGCGCTCGCGGATGAAGCCGAGGATTGCCCGGCGTTTTGGGGTAAGGGTGTCCATGGAGTACATTTGTACTCTTTTCGGGGCACACTGAACAGCCCCCTTTATCGCCTGCTTTGGTTATCATCGTGGGGTGTTGTGTTTTTCTTGCCTGGATGCCTGATGCTGACCGCCCTGCTGTTCGACCTCGATGGAACCCTGACCGATACCGATACCCTGCATTTGCAGGCCTTTCGCCAGTTGCTGCATGACTATGACGGCCGCGAACTGACCCAGGCGCAATTCGATGCGCAGGTCAGCGGCCGGGCCAATGGCGCCTTGTTCGCCGAGCTGTTCCCCGCCGCCAGTGCCGCCGAGTGCGTGGCCCTGGCCGAGCGCAAGGAGGCGCTGTTCCGCGAACTGGCCCCGGTGCTCTCGCCGATGCCCGGGCTGTTGCGCTTGCTGGCGCATGCCGAGGCACAGGCGCTGGGCATGTGCGTGGTGACCAACGCCCCGCGCCTGAATGCCGAGCACATGCTCGAGGCCATGGGCCTGGGCACGCGCTTCGAGCATGTGCTGGTGGCTGAAGAGCTGGCGCGACCCAAGCCCGATCCCTTGCCGTACCTCACGGGTTTGCACCGATTGGGCGCCATGGCCGAGCAGGCCCTGGCCTTCGAGGATTCGCTGCCGGGAGTGCGTGCGGCCAGTGCGGCAGGGATCTTCACCGTGGGGCTGGCCACGACCCAGAGCGAAGAGCGGTTGCTGGCGGCGGGGGCTGGGTTGGTGATCGAGGATTTCGAGGACCCGCGGTTGTGGGCGCTGATCGGTGATAGACAGGGGTGAGGGCATGCTTCGCGAAGCGTGCGCTTGGGTTGTGCAGTGCCGCACACATCGAGCGCCGCCCGCGCGGCGCTTCGCGGGACAAGCCCGCTCCCACAGTTTGTTGCAACGTGCCACTGTCTGTCAGGCCATGGTTGTCCGCCTTTGGCGGCACCACAAATATCGTGCCGGCCCCACCAGACTGACAACAATGGCCTAGCAGACATGATTGGCCCGAAACAGATGTGGGAGCGGGCTTGCCCCGCGAAGCGCCGCGCGGGCGGCGCTCGATGTGTGCGGCACTGCACAACTCAAGCGCACGCCTCCAGAAACGCAACGCCCCCACGCCCCCAACCACTCGTCAGCCCCACCGCTGCCCTGTCGATCCCCTACCCCATCCAATCGACCAAAAGCTGAATCCCCCTCGCGGAGTCAGCATCATGAGCACCCAACACCCCATCGCCTCCCGCGCCGAGTGGCTGGCCGCCCGCTACCAGCTGTGGCTGCACGAAAAAGCCCTCACCCATCAACGCGACGAAGTGGCCGCCGCCCGCCAGGCCTTGCCTTGGGTCAAGATCGAGCAGCCTTACCGGTTCCACGGCCCTGACGGCGAACTCAGCCTCGCGGACCTGTTCATCGGCCGCAGCCAACTGCTGGTCTATCACTTCATGTTCGCCGAAGGTTGGAGCGAAGGTTGCCCCGGATGCTCGTTCCTGGCCGACCACTTCGACGGCGCCAACCTGCACCTGGCCAACCACGACATTTCCCTGGTGGCGGTCTCCCGGGCGCCCTTCGCCGAATTCCAGGCGTTTCGCCAACGCATGGGCTGGCGCTTCCCTTGGTACTCGTCACACGGTAGCCGTTTCAACGAGGACTTCGGCGTCAGCGTCGGCAACGAAGGCGCCCGGCAATACAACTACGCCCCGTACACCGGCAACGAAAGCGAACTGCCCGGGCTGAGCGCCTTCTACCGAGACACCGATGGCAGCTTGTATCACACCTATTCGACCTATGCCCGCGGCCTGGACATCCTCGTCAATACCTACAACTTCCTCGACCTGGCCCCGCTAGGGCGCAACGAGGATGGCACCATGGACTGGGTTCGCCACCACGACCGCTACGAGGGCCAAGCTGCCACGCCACATTGCTGTCATCGCTAGTACCAGGAAGCTGCGGCGGTTTTCCGGAAACCGGCCATACTTCAGCCGTCCCCCACGAGCCGACGACTGTTTATGGCCAACCGCCGCCGCTTGTTCCAACTACGCCCCCTGATTCTGGGCATGGTCCTGCTGGCCTGCCTGGCGACGCTGGCGAACACCCTCTACGTGGCCTACCGGGTGCAACAGACCGCCCTGGTGCAATCGAGCCTGCAGGCCAACCAGGCCTATGCCAGCAAGGTGGCCTCGAGCATGAATGCGTTCATAAAGTCAGCACGCGACCACCTGCGCTACAGCGCCACGCTACTGGCAACCGGCATGCCCGACGCCGAGCTGCGCGTCGCCGAAGCACGGCGGCTGCAGGCCCAGGACCTGGACTTCAACTCGATCGTCATCGTCAATGCCCAAGGCCGTATCCTCGCGGCCTACCCGGACATTCGCCAGATCGCCAGCAGTCGCCAGAGCTCGTCCGAGATCCTCCAGGCCGTGGATTCACGCAAGTCGCACATCAGCAACGCCTACACCTCGCGCGGAGGCGATCTGGTGGTGTTCATCTCCGAACCCATCCTGGCAACCGACGGCACCTACCTGGGCCTGGTCGGCGGCTCGGTATTCCTCAAGAAGGAAAGCGAACTGCACACGGTGATCGGCGCTCATTACCAGAACAATGGCTCCTATGCGTTCGTCGCCGACGCCAACCGGCGCTTGCTGTACCACCCGGACCATGCACTCATCGGCAGCGTCGCCAGCGGCAGCCCGACCATCGAAGCGGCGCTGCGCGGCGAAACCGGCAATCTGGATGCGCCAAACTACATCGGCATCCCGATGCTCGCAGGCTTCGCCCCAGTGGCTGATGCGCAATGGGCGGTGGTCGCCCAGCAACCCCGCGAAGTGGCCCTGGCGCCCTTGCGCGAACTCATGCAGAAAGTGGCGCTATACGTGCTGCCGACCAGTGCGATCGGCCTGCTGCTGATGTTCTGGCTGACTCAGTACCTGACCAAACCTCTGCGCCATCTCGCCCATGCCGCCAGGCACTTTACTTCGAATCACACCGAGGCGAACCTCAAGCGCATCGACGCCTGGTATGCCGAGGCCGCCGCCATTCGCAGCGCCCTGCTGACCGGCGAGCAACTGCTGCAGGAGCGCTTCGGCAAGCTGCGCCAAGAGGCAGAAAGCGACGCGCTCACCGGGCTGCCCAACCGTCGAGCGCTTCAAGCAGCCCTCGACATACTGATGGAGGGCCAGCGCGATTTCGCTGTGCTGGCGCTGGACATCGACCACTTCAAGCGCGTGAACGACACCTACGGCCACGATGCCGGCGACGAGGTGCTGCAACACCTCGCCGAGCTGCTGCGTCAGCGCTCTCGTCATGAGGACCTGCCCTGCCGGGTCGGCGGCGAAGAATTCACCATGCTTCTGCCCGACACAAAGCTCGCCGATGCCCGGCGCATTGCCGAACGCATCCGCGAAGCGGTCGAGCAGGCCGACACACCCCACGTCGGCCGCCTGACCCTGTCGATCGGCGTGGCCTGCCGCCAACCTGAAACCGAATTGGCCGAAACCCTGCTCAAGCAGGCCGACGAACAGCTCTACAAGGCCAAGCAGAGCGGTCGCAACCGCGTCGAGGTATTTACCCCCTGACGCCGAGCATGCCGCGCTCGACGATGAAGTCGATCACCGCCTGCAGCCCCTCGCCTTTCTTCAGGTTGCTGAACGTCCAGGGGCGCTGCGGACGCATGCGCTGGGTGTCGCGCTCCATCACTTCCAGCGAAGCTCCCACATAAGGGGCCAGGTCGGTCTTGTTGATCACCAGGAAGTCGGACTTGGTGATGCCCGGGCCGCCTTTGCGCGGGATCTTCTCGCCTTCGGCGACGTCGATCACGTAGATGGTCAGGTCGGCCAGCTCCGGGCTGAAAGTGGCACTCAGGTTGTCGCCGCCACTTTCTACGAAGATGACTTCCAGGTTACCGAACTTGCGCGCCAGATCTTCCACCGCCGCCAAGTTCATCGAAGCATCTTCGCGGATGGCGGTATGCGGGCAGCCGCCGGTCTCGACGCCGACGATGCGCTCGGGTTCCAGCGCACCGGCTTCGGTGAGGATGCGTTGGTCTTCCTTGGTGTAGATGTCGTTGGTGACCACGGCGATCTGGTAGTGATCGCGCATGGCCTTGCACAGGGCTTCGAGCAGCGCGGTCTTGCCGGAGCCGACCGGGCCGCCGACACCGACGCGCAGGGGTTGCTGATAGTTTTGCATGAAGGCAGTCCTCAAGAACGGAACAAACGGGTGTATTGAGTTTCGTGTCGTGACGAGGCGATGGCCAGCAACGGCAGGCCACCACCAAGCTGGTCGTCGCCGAGGGCCAAGGCCTGGTCGAGCACGCCGGGCAGCTCGGCGCCCAGATCGCGTAGCAGGGTCTGCGCGGCTTGCTGGCCGAATGGCACCAGCTTGACGCCGGCCATCACCGCACCTTCGAGCCAGGCAAAGGCATGGCCCAGGGCGAGCTGACGCAACGGAATCGACCAATGCGCGGCCAGCCAGGCCATACCAGCCAACTGGGTCAACGCCAGGCTGGCGCGCCAGGCCGGGTCCTGGCCCAATTGCCAGCCATCGATCATCCGCGCCAAGGCCGCGCCGCGCTGTTGCTCTTCCAGGCGCAGCTCGGCGGTTTCGCGGTTGGCCAGGAGAAACCGGCTCCAGCGCGCGAAGGCCTCGGCATCGCCTGCCTGGCAGGCCTGATACAGGCGCGCCAGCACCGGCCAGTCGAGGTAGACGAGGGTGTCGCGCACCTGCTCGCGCTGCCAGGCGGCGAAGCCAGCCGTGTCACGCACCCAGCCCGCCTCCACGGCCCACTCGAGCCCCTGCGAATAGGTGAAGCCACCGACCGGCAGGCCGGGGCTGGCCAGCTGCAGCAAGCGCAGCAGTGCCAGGTCGCTGTTCATCAACCGGCCAGCACCATGGCAGCGCCGGCCAGCAGGCCGCCACCGAAGGCCTTTTGCAGACCGCTGTGGCGGCGCAGCAGGCAACCGACGGCGAAGCCGGCTAGCAACAACAGGCCGCTGACGGTGACAAAGCCAGCGCTGAACTGCCAGAACGCGCTAGGTGTCGCTTCCACACCGTGGGCCCAGCCATGGAACAGGGCGAACACCGGCATGGCGAGCGCCAGCAACAGTTGTCGGCTGGGCAACAGCACGGCGGCGGCAGCGACCAAGACCGACACGGCGATCATGCTTTCCATGCCCAGCACGTCACCGAACAGGTGGCCGCACACGGCGCCAGCGAACATGGCCGCCAGGGTCGCCAGCGGCAAAGCCAGGTTGCGCCGGGTCAGCGCGGCCAACACGCCAGTACCCAGCAGCATGAGCAGGTGATCAAGGCCAGTCAGTGGGTGCAGCAGGCCATCGTGCAGCGGATTGGCGTCGTGACCGGGGTGGGCAAAGGCCGGCAGCGCGACCATCAGCAGGACAAGGGCGAAAGTCTTTTTCATCATGGACTCCATGCAAGGCAGATCAGGCGTGGGACGGCAGGCGCACGAACGGGTGGTCGTGGCCGTGGCTATGGTTATGGCTGTGTGGCGCGCTCTGGTAGGCGCCAGCTTCGGGCTCGAAGGGTGCCTGCTCGGCCTCCACCGTCAGGCCCAGGCCACGCGCCATGTCGTCGAGTACGTGGTCCTGCTGGTAGCGCAGCAGGCCCGGCTCGATCTGCAACGGCACATGGCGGTTGCCCAGGTGATAGGCAGCACGAGCCAGCAGGTGCGGATCGTCGCAGCGCACCGTGGACACCGCCTCAGGCGCGGCGAGCACCTGCACGACCAGGCTGCCGCTGGCATCGGCGAGCAACTCGCCACCGCGCAACAGGTGCCCGCGCTCGAGCATCAGCCCTGCCTCGCGGCCATCGTCGAGGGTCACGCGCAGACGGCTCTTGATGCGGCTGTCGACATCCAGGGTGACGGTGCCGTCGACGCGCTCGGCGGCGTCGATGCGGCGGTTCAGAACAATCATCTTCTCTCCTTCAGAACAGGAAATAACGCTGGGCCAGCGGCAGCTCGCTGGCCGGCTCGCAGACCAGCAGTTCGCCATCGGCGCGCACCTGATAAGTTTGCGAATCGACCTCGATCACCGGCTGCAGGGTGTTGTGCAGCATGTCGGCCTTGCGCACCCGGCGGCAGCCGTGGGCCACGCCGATCAGACTGCGCAGCCCCAGCTCCTCGGCAAGGCCACGGTCCATGGCCGCCTGGGGCAAGAAGGTCATGCGCGTGGCATGACGGGCGGCGCCAAGGGCGCCGAACATCGGCCGGTAGTGCACCGGCTGCGGGGTCGGGATGGAGCCATTGATGTCGCCCATGGGCGCGGTCGCGATCATCCCCCCCTTGATCACCAGCGCCGGCTTGACCGCGAAGAACGCCGGCGCCCAGAGCACCAGGTCAGCCAGCTTGCCCACTTCCACCGAGCCGACTTCATGGGCGATGCCATGGGTCAACGCGGGATTGATGGTGTACTTGGCGATGTAGCGCTTGACCCGGAAGTTGTCGCTGTAGGCGCCATCCGGGGCCAGGGGGCCGCGGCGCAGCTTCATCTGGTGGGCCACCTGCCAGGTGCGCAGCACCACTTCGCCAACCCGGCCCATGGCCTGCGAGTCGGACGAGGTCATGGCGAAGGCGCCCATGTCGTGGAGGATGTCCTCGGCGGCAATGGTTTCACGGCGGATGCGCGACTCGGCGAAGGCCACGTCCTCGGCGATGCTCGGGTCCAGGTGATGGCAGACCATCAGCATGTCCAGATGCTCGTCGACGGTGTTGACCGTGTACGGCAGGGTCGGGTTGGTCGAGGACGGCAGCACGTTGGCCTGCCCCGCCGCGCGGATGATGTCCGGGGCGTGGCCGCCACCAGCACCTTCGGTGTGGAAGGTATGGATGGTGCGATCGCCGATGGCCGCCAGGGTGTCCTCGATGCAGCCGGACTCGTTGAGGGTGTCGGTGTGGATCGCCACCTGAATGTCCATTTCCTCGGCCACACCCAGGCAGCAGTCGATCGCCGCCGGGGTCGAACCCCAGTCCTCATGCAGCTTCAGGCCCACCGCGCCGGCGGCGATCTGCTCGCGCAGCGCCTCTGGGCGCGAGGCGTTGCCCTTGCCCAGCAGACCGATGTTGATCGGCAGGGTGTCGGCGGCCTGGAGCATCCGCGCCAGGTACCAAGGCCCCGGCGTGCAGGTGGTGGCGTTGGTGCCGGTGGCCGGGCCGGTGCCGCCACCGATGAAGGTGGTGACGCCACTGGTGAGCGCTTCCTCGACCTGCTGCGGGCAGATGAAGTGAATGTGCGAATCGATGCCGCCTGCGGTGACGATCTTGCCTTCGGCGGCGATCACCTCGGTGCCCGGCCCTACCGGCACGGTCACGCCCGGCTGCACGTCGGGGTTGCCGGCCTTGCCGATGGCGGCGATGCGGCCCTGCTTGACGCCGATGTCGGCCTTGACGATGCCCCAGTGGTCGATGATCAGCGCGTTGGTCAGCACCAGGTCCATGGCCTCGGCGGACAACATCTGGCCCTGGCCCATGCCGTCGCGGATGACCTTGCCGCCGCCGAACTTGACCTCTTCGCCGTAGATCGTGAAGTCCTTTTCGACCTCCACCCACAGCGCGGTATCGGCCAGGCGCACGCGGTCGCCAACGGTGGGGCCGAACATGTCGGCGTATGCCCGGCGGGAAATACGGCTCATGCCCTGCCCTCCAGCGCGCCCATCACCTTGCCCTGGAAGCCGTGGACCTCGCGCTTGCCGGCGTAGGCCACCAGTTGCACGGTACGCGACTGTCCCGGCTCGAAACGCACCGCGGTGCCAGCCGGGATGTCCAGGCGAAAGCCGCGGGTCGGTTCGCGCTCGAACACCAACGCGTCGTTGACCTCGAAGAAGTGGTAATGCGAACCGACTTGCACGGGTCGGTCGCCATGGTTGGCCACGCTGACGCTGACCGTTTCGCGACCGACATTGAGTTCGATGTCGCCGGCGGCGACCTGGATTTCTCCTGGGATCATGCTGGGCTCCTGGGCCGGATCAAACGATAGGGTCATGCACGGTCACCAGCTTGGTGCCATCGGGGAAGGTGGCTTCGACCTGCACGTCGTGGAGCATCTCGGCAACGCCTTCCATCACTTGCTCGCGGCCGAGCACCTCGCGGCCCATGCTCATCAGCTCGGCGACGGTGCGACCATCGCGGGCGCCTTCGAGCACCGCCGCGCTGATCAACGCCACCGCCTCCGGGTAGTTGAGCTTGAGGCCACGGGCCAGGCGCCGTTCGGCCAGCAGCGCGGCGGTGAACAGCAGCAGTTTGTCTTTCTCTCTCGGGGTCAGCTCCATGGCGCTCTCTCAAGTGGCCCAAATGCGCGGCGGGCACGCAGGCAGACCGAGGACGGCCGGGCGCAATACGTGCCAAAGGCGCTGCAGGGTGTGTTGCAGATGTTGGTTGTCGTGGTCGAGCAGGCGGATCACCAGCAGTGGGCCGAGCAACGTGGCGCCGGCAGGGATGGCCAGATCGTCGAGTAGCAGCCGCACCTGGTCCAGTACGGCCTGATCGGCAGGCGTGGCGCAAAAGGTGGCGAGCAGCGGGTGTCCGGCCAGCTTGCCGAGTTGCCCGCCTTCGATACGCAGACGCTCGTGCAGGCCGGGGGCTTCAGGGAGTTCGACTTGCAGGCGGCTGTCCAGGGCGCCCTGGTCGAAACGCTCGTTCATCACGGGGCGTCCCAGGCACAAGGTTTCCCAGGCCAGCAGACGGGCGCCGGGCTCGAGGGTGAACCGGCTGTCGAGGCTGGCGCGGGCGCCATTGAAAAAGATGCTGTCCTGCGGCAGCCATTCGAGGGTGCTGCCGGCTTGCAGATGAAAGCGCTGCGTCAGCCGCGCGGTGGGGCCGATGCTGCGATAGAACTTGCTGGCACCAGGCATGGTGAGCAGCGCATGACTGCCCGGCTCGAGGTGGATATCCAGCTCGAGCCGGTCGCCCGCGACGATGCCGCCCGGGGGATGCAGAACATAAACGTGACAAGGCGCACCTTCCGGGTAGAACGGGCGCTGCACCAAAAGAGGTCCGAAATGACGCCGCGCACCAAGGCGGGTCACGCCATCGCGCGCGACGAAGCGCAACTGCAGGTGCGCGCTCCAGCCTGCAGCGTGTTCCGGTGGTTCGATGTGCTCCGCCTGCGACATCCTGCGGCCCCTGATAATCCGTGGCCTGACGGCCGTTTAGAGAGTCAGCTGCACGGTTCCGCAAGGACGTTTCAGGCTGACCACTCGATCAAATTCGCTAGCGGGATATAGCAGGTTGCGGGCCAACTTCGCAGGTGAAGGAAGATGAAACATTTGCGGCGATGGCTCTGGCATGGGGCGTGGGCGCCTAGGGCGCACTTTGGAGGGGCGCAGCTGGGCCCTGTTTCGGTGCTGAGAGGTTCAGGTGCAGGGCGCGAGCATTGCAGGGAGGCTGAGATCGAGCGCCGCCCGCGCGGCGCATCGCGACGCAAGGCCGCTCCCACATTTGTTGCAACGTGCCACTGTCTGATAAGCCATGGTTGTCAGCCTGATGGGCCCGGCGAGATATTTGTGTTGTCCCCAAAGGCGAACAACCATGGCCTGACAGACAGTGGCACGTTGCAACAAATGTGGGAGCGGCCTTGCGTCGCGATGCGCCGCGCGGGCGGCGCTCGATTTAAGCGGCACTGCAACCCTCCAGCGCACGCGTCGCGATGCGCCCCCCGCGCGGCGCTCGATCGCGAAACCACTACAAATCTGGCCGCCTGCCGACCGCACTCCCCGCCCTCGGAAACCCTCCCAATCGAAGCCAATTCATGACTGGCCGTTCCCGATCCGCGGCGGATGTATTATCGTGGCGAGGTGCGCATATAACAGTCGCCCGAGCCATCGGGCATCTGCAAGACAATCGAGGGTGTCATGAGTAACGAGAGCATTAACTGGGACAAGCTGGGTTTCGACTACATCAAGACCGACAAGCGCTACCTGTCCGTATGGCGCAATGGTGAGTGGGACAACGGCACCCTGACCGAAGACAACGTGCTGCACATCAGTGAAGGCTCTACCGCCCTGCACTATGGCCAGCAATGCTTCGAAGGCCTCAAGGCCTACCGTTGCAAGGACGGCTCGATCAACCTGTTCCGCCCTGACCAGAACGCCGCCCGCATGCAGCGCAGCTGCGCCCGCCTGCTGATGCCACAGGTGCCGACCGATGTGTTCATCGAAGCGTGCAAGCAAGTGGTCAAGGCCAACGAGAAATTCGTCCCGCCACACGGCAAAGGCGCCCTCTACCTGCGTCCGTTCGTGATCGGCACCGGTGACAACATCGGCGTGCGCACCGCTCCCGAATTCATCTTCTCGGTCTTCGCCATCCCGGTTGGCTCGTACTTCAAAGGTGGCATGAAGCCACACAACTTCCAGATCTCCAGCTTCGACCGTGCCGCCCCTCAAGGCACCGGCGCAGCCAAGGTCGGTGGCAACTACGCGGCCAGCCTGCAGCCAGGCGCCGAGGCCAAGAAGGCCAACTTCGCCGACGCCATCTACCTGGACCCGCTGACTCACACCAAGATCGAGGAAGTCGGCTCGGCCAACTTCTTCGGCATCACCGCCAACAACGAGTTCGTCACGCCCAAGTCGGCCTCGGTCCTGCCAGGCATCACCCGCCTGTCGCTGATGGAACTGGCGCAATCGCGCCTGGGCCTGACCGTGATCGAAGGCGACGTCGAAATCAGCAAGCTCGACCGCTTCGTCGAGGCCGGCGCTTGCGGCACTGCCGCGGTGATCACCCCGATCGGCGGCATCGAGTACAACGGCAAGCTGCACGTGTTCCACGACTTGGAAAAGGTCGGCCCGGTTACCCAGAAGCTCTACAACGAGCTCACCGGTATCCAGAGCGGTGACGTCGAAGCGCCAGCAGGCTGGATCGTTAAGGTCGCCTGAGGCTTCGCGCCACGCTTATGAACGGGGCATGCCAGGCAATGGCATGCCCCGTTTTGTTTTGCGCGATCGATAGATGAATTTTTCTTAAATCGCCGCTTGTCTATTCTTTGGCACAATCAAATCTCAATTCGCCGCCCAGGAACCAGCATGCCCCGCGTACTGACCATCGAAGACGACGCCGTCACCGGACAGGAAATCGTCGCCGAACTCACCAGCCACGGCCTGGATGTGGATTGGGCCGACAACGGCCGCGAGGGCCTGGCCAAGGCTATCTCCGGGGGATACGACCTGATCACCCTGGACCGCATGCTGCCCGAGGTCGATGGCCTGACCATCGTCACCACGTTGCGCAACCTGAAGATCGCCACGCCGATCCTGATGATCAGCGCCCTTTCCGATGTCGATGAACGCGTACGCGGCTTGCGCGCCGGCGGTGACGACTACCTGACCAAGCCGTTCGCCTCGGACGAGATGGCCGCCCGCGTCGAAGTGCTGCTGCGCCGCAACAGCGTACCGATGACCCAGACCCGGCTGCAGGTCGCCGACCTCGAGCTCGACCTGATCAGCCACGAGGCGCGCCGCGGCGAGCAGACCCTCAACTTGCTACCCACCGAGTACAAGCTGTTGGAATACCTGATGCGTCACGCCGGCCAGGTGATCACCCGGATGATGATCTTCGAGGAAGTCTGGGGCTATCACTTCGACCCTGGCACCAACCTGATCGACGTCCACATCGGCCGCCTGCGCAAGAAAATCGACGCACCCGGCCAGTCGCCGCTGATCCGAACCGTTCGGGGCTCCGGCTATGCCATTGCCGAACCCGTCTAAGGGCTGGAGTTCCTCGACCAGCCGCCTGCTGGCGCTGTACAGCTTCCTGTTCGTGGCCTGGAGCAGCATCCTCATGGGCGTGCTGTATTTCGAGGTGTCCAGCTACCTGAACAAGCTCACCCGCCACTCCATGCTGCAACGCCAGCACTTGTTCGCGCACATGAGCGGCAAGCAACTGGACGATGCCCTGATCGCAAGCCAGGCCTTCGAGGAACGGGCTTTCGACGCCTATGGCCTGTTCGATGCCCAACTCAACCCGATCGGAGGCCGTATCCGTGCGATCCCTCCGGGCTTCGGCATGGACGGCCAGGTGCACGAGCTCAAGCGCTGCCTGGACGCCGACGATCCGCATGTGCCGCGCGACAGCTGCGACGCGGTGGCCATCAAGGTTCAGGATGGCCGCTGGCTGGTACTGGTGCGCGACAACGGCTCGCTGTTCGTGGTCACCCGAATCATCCTCGACGCCCTGCTGTGGGGCATTTCCCTGACCCTGATCCCTGGCTTTGCTGGCTGGTACCTGCTGCGCCGTCGGCCACTCAAGCGCATCCGGGCAATCCAGGCCCAGGCCGAGCTGATCGTCGCAGGCGACCTCACCCATCGCCTGCCCTTGTCCACCCGACGCGACGAACTGGACATGCTGGCGGCCATCGTCAATGCCATGCTCGACCGGATCGAACGGCTGATGCACGAGGTCAAGGGGGTATGCGACAACATCGCCCACGACCTGCGCACGCCGCTGACCCGCTTGCGCGCCCAGCTCTATCGAATCCGTCAGCAGAGCCCCATCGACTCGCCCCAGGCCGAGGCACTGGATCTGGCAATAGGTGAAACCGACACGCTGATGGCGCGTTTCCGCGGCCTGTTGCGCATCAGCGAGCTGGAAGACCGCCAGCGCCGCGCCGGCTTCGTCCAACTGGACCCGCACGACCTGCTGGTGGAGCTACACGACTTCTACCTGCCGCTGGCCGAGGATGGCGGCATTCGCCTGCAGTTGCAGCAACCCGAGCGGCTGGGGGCGCTGCACGGCGACCGCGAACTGTTGTTCGAAGCCCTGGCCAACCTGATGGGCAACGCCATCAAGTTCACGCCCGAGGGCGGCCAGGTGGCTGTGACCGCCACCCAGGACGAAGCCGGCGTGCATATCGCCATCGATGACAGTGGGCCGGGGATTCCTGCAGAGGAGCGGGATGCGGTGTTGAAGCGTTTCTATCGCAGCGAGGAAGGTCACCGCCATACCGGTTTCGGGCTGGGGCTGTCGATCGTTGCGGCGATCGTCGACCTGCACGGGTTCAGGCTGGAGGTTGGCGAGAGTGAACTGGGAGGGGCGAAGCTGGTGCTGCATTGCCCGCTGGCGGGCCTGACCCCGTAGAAATTGAGGCTGCCTTGCAGCCCGATCGCCGGCAAGCCGGCTCCTACCCAATCCGTGTAGGAGCCGGCCTACCGGCGATCGGGCCGCAAAGCGGCCCCATCAGCGTCGATCAGTCAGCCAGGCGCCAGGTGGTCCCACCCTTGCCATCTTCCAGCACCACGCCCATGGCGGTCAGCTGGTCGCGGATACGGTCGGACTCGGCCCAGTTCTTGTCAGCACGCGCCTGCAGGCGCGCCTGGATCAAACCTTCCACTTCGGCGGCATCGACCTTGCCTTCGGCACCGGCACGCAGGAACTCATCGGCCTCCAGCTGCAGCACACCGAGCACATCACCCAGCTCGCGCAGACGACCCGCCAGGCCGGCAGCGGCGGCTGGGTCGCTGTCACGCAGGCGGTTGATCTCGCGCACCAGATCGAACAGCACGGCGCACGCCTCGGGGGTGCCGAAGTCGTCGTTCATCGCCACGCTGAAGCGCTCGACGAACGCCTCGCCGCCCTTGGCCGCCACCCGCGGCAAGCCGCGCAGGGCATGATAGAAGCGCTCTAGGGCGCCCTTGGCATCGCGCAGGCTGTCTTCGGAATAGTTGATGGCGCTGCGGTAGTGGCTGGCCACCAACAGGTAACGCACCACCTCTGGGTGGTACTTGTCGAGCACGTCGCGGATGGTGAAGAAGTTGTTCAACGACTTGGACATCTTCTCGCCATTGATGCGGATCATGCCGCAGTGCATCCAGGCATTGGCGTACTGCTTGCCGGTGGCGGCCTCACTCTGGGCGATTTCGTTCTCGTGGTGCGGGAACTCAAGGTCGCTACCACCGCCGTGGATGTCGAAGCTCTCGCCCAGGCAGCAGGTCGACATCACCGAGCATTCGATGTGCCAGCCCGGACGACCAGGGCCCCACGGCGACTCCCAGCTCGGCTCCCCGGGCTTGACGCCCTTCCACAGCACGAAGTCCAGAGGATCCTGCTTGGCCTCGTCGACCTCGATGCGCGCACCGATACGCAGGTCTTCGATCTTCTTGCGCGAGAGCTTGCCGTAGCCGACGAACTTGCCGACCCGGTAGTACACGTCGCCATTGCCCGGCGCGTAGGCATAGCCCTTGTCGATCAGGGTCTGGATCATCGCGTGCATGCCGGCGATATGCTCGGTAGCACGAGGCTCCTGATCCGGCGGCAGGATATTGAGGCGGCGCTCGTCTTCGTGCATCGCATCGATCATGCGGGCGGTCAGCGCGTCGAACGACTCGCCGTTCTCATTGGCCCGGTTGATGATCTTGTCGTCGATGTCGGTGATGTTGCGCACGTAGGTCAGATCGTAGCCACTCTTGCGCAGCCAGCGGGTGACCAGGTCGAAGGCCACCATGCTGCGGCCATGACCCAGGTGGCAATAGTCGTACACGGTCATGCCGCACACGTACATGCGCACCTTGTTGCCATCGAGCGGCTTGAAGGTTTCCTTGGTCTTGCTCAGCGTGTTGTAGATGGTAAGCACGGCGGTTCCTTAGCTGCCCCAGGAGTCACGCAGGGTGACGGTGCGGTTGAACACCGGGCGGCCCGGCTGGCTGTCCTTGAGGTCGGCGCAGAAGTAACCCTCGCGCTCGAACTGGAAGCGGTCCTCCGGTTGTGCCTGGCCCAGCGAAGGCTCGGCGCGGCAACCGCTGAGCACTTGCAGCGAATCGGGGTTGATGTTGTCGAGGAAGCTGCCGCCCTCCTCGGTCTTCTCCGGGTTGGCCGAGCGGAACAGGCGGTCGTACAGGCGCACTTCGCATTCCACGCTGCCTTCTGCCGGCACCCAGTGGATCACGCCCTTGACCTTGCGGCCCTCGGGGTTCTTGCCCAGGGTGTCAGGGTCGTAGGAGCAGCGCAGCTCGACGATGTTGCCCTCGGCATCCTTGATCGCCTCGTCGGCGCGGATCACGTAGCTGCCACGCAGGCGCACTTCACCGGCCGGCTCCAGGCGCTTGTAGCCTTTGGGCGGCTCTTCCATGAAGTCGTCGCGATCGATGTACAGCTCGCGGGCGAACGGCAGCACGCGCACGCCCATGTCTTCCTTCGGGTGGCGCGGCAGTTCGAGCTGCTCGACCTGGCCTTCCGGGTAATTGGTGATGACCACTTTCAGCGGGCGCAGCACGCACATGGCGCGAGGCGCGGTGCGGTCGAGGTCGTCACGGATGCTGAACTCGAGCATCGACATGTCGACCACGCCATCGGAACGGTTGGTACCGATCATTTCGCAGAAGTTGCGGATCGAAGCCGGGGTATAGCCCCGACGACGGAAGCCCGACAGGGTCGACATGCGCGGGTCGTCCCAGGCGCTGACGTGCTTTTCATCGACCAGCTGCTTGAGCTTGCGCTTGGAGGTGATGGTGTAGTTCAGGTTCAGGCGGCTGAATTCGTACTGGCGCGGGTGCGCTGGTACCGGCAGGTTATCGAGGAACCAGTCGTACAGCGGGCGGTGGCCTTCGAACTCGAGGGTGCAGATCGAGTGGGTGATACCCTCGATGGCATCCGACTGACCGTGGGTGAAGTCGTAGTTCGGGTAGATGCACCACTTGTCACCGGTCTGGTGGTGGTGGGCATGCCGGATGCGGTAGAGGATCGGGTCGCGCAGGTTCATGTTCGGCGACGCCATGTCGATCTTGGCTCGCAGCACGCGCTCACCGTCCTTGAACTCACCGGCCTTCATGCGCGCGAACAGGTCCAGGTTGTCCTCGACACTGCGCTCGCGGAATGGGCTGTTCTTGCCAGGCTCGGTGAGGCTGCCACGGTATTGCTTGGCCTGGTCGGGCGTCAGGTCGCAGACGTAGGCCTTGCCGCGCTTGATCAGCTCGACGGCCCAGTCGTGCAATTGGTCGAAGTAGTCCGAGGCATAGCGTACTTCGCCTGCCCAGTCGAAGCCCAGCCACTTGACGTCGCTCTGGATGGCGTCGATGTATTCCTGGTCTTCCTTGGCCGGGTTGGTGTCATCGAAGCGCAGGTGGCAGACGCCGCCGAATTCCTTGGCCAGGCCGAAGTTGACGCAGATCGACTTGGCATGGCCGATGTGCAGGTAGCCGTTGGGCTCCGGCGGGAAACGGGTGACGATACTGCTGTGCTTGCCCGAGTCCAGGTCGGCCTGGATGATCGGCCGGAGGAAGTTCGCAGGGACGGCGGGGGCGCCTTTGGCAGCGGCGTTGGGCGCGTTGTCGGCAGTGGGCTTGCTCATAGGATCCTTGAATGCACGTGTCCGGCCTGGGTAGGCCGATTGAATCAAAGGGCCTATCATAGCCGAAGCAGTCGAGCTGCTGACAGCCGGGCTCGGACAAACTGGCGCGATTTCTCCCAGCTTTTTGCCTCAGCCTGGCAAAATGGCCGGTGCGCGCCATGTGTCGCGGTGGCCTGATCCTGCGTCAGCTGTCCATGCGCACGCTGCGCCCCTTATTCCCCTATGCCTTGAAAGAGCGAATTTCAGCATGTCCAAAGTCAAACTGAGCACCAACCACGGCGACATCGTCCTGCAACTGGACGCCGAAAAAGCGCCGCTCACCACCGAAAACTTCGTTCAGTACGTCAAGGACGGCCACTACAATGGCACCGTATTCCACCGCGTGATCAAGGGCTTCATGATCCAGGGTGGCGGTTTCGAAGCTGGCATGAACCAGAAGAAAACCCGCGCCAGCATCCAGAACGAAGCCGACAACGGCCTGAAGAACAAGAAGTACAGCATCGCCATGGCCCGCACCATGGAGCCGCACTCCGCCTCGGCGCAGTTCTTCATCAACGCCTCCGACAACGATTTCCTCAACCACAGCGGCAAGAACGTCCAGGGCTGGGGCTACGCGGTATTCGGCGAAGTGATCGAAGGCCGTGAAATCGTCGACGCCATCGAGAAGGTCGCCACCGGTTCCAAGGCTGGCCACCAGGACGTGCCGAAAGACGACGTGATCATCGAGAAAGCCGAGATCATTGAGTGATACTGCTGATCTCCGATCTGCACCTGCAAGAAGAACGCCCGGACATAACCCGGGCGTTTCTTGATCTGCTCGACGGCCGTGCCCGCCACGCCAAGGCGTTGTACATCCTTGGCGACTTCTTCGAAGCCTGGATCGGCGACGACGCCATGACGCCCTTCCAGCAGTCGATCTGCCAGGCCTTGCGCCAGCTCAGCGACAGCGGCACGGCGATCTACCTGATGCACGGCAACCGCGACTTCCTGCTTGGCCAAGGCTTCTGCAAGGCCGCAGGCGCCACGCTGCTGCCCGACCCCAGCGTGATCGATCTGGGCGGCGAGCCGGTCCTGCTGATGCATGGCGATACCCTGTGCACCCGCGACATTGGCTACATGAAAATGCGCCGCTACCTGCGCAATCCGCTGACCCTGTGGATTCTGCGGCATCTGCCGCTGTCCACCCGGCAAACGTTGGCGCGCAAGCTACGCAATGAAAGCCGTGCACAGGTGCGCATGAAAGCCACCGAGATCGTCGACGTCACGCCCGAGGAAGTGCCCAAGGTGATGGCCACCCATGGCGTGCGCACCCTGGTCCACGGCCACACGCACCGGCCGGCGATCCACAAGCTTGTGGTCGACGGCCAGCCTGCCCGGCGCATCGTGCTGGGCGACTGGGACCGTCGTGGCTGGACCTTGCAGGTGGATGAGCACGGTTTCCAGCTGGAACCGTTCGAGTTTTCCTGAGAGCGATCCCGCAGCGCATCGCCGGCAAACCAGCGATGCGCTGCGGTACGATCATGGCCGGCTGGCCACTACCCCCTTGTCCTGCTCGCTGATCACGTACTGCTGATACTCAGGATCGGCCTTGATCTGAGCTTCGGTGAACGGAATCGGCGCCAACCGCTTGGCCGAAAACGCCTTGGTCTGATCACTGAAATGCGCAGAACCTGCCTCGCTGGACTGGGAAAATGCCAGCAGGCCAGTGGCCTGTGGCCCTTGCTCGGTGAAACTGACCAGCTGCAGATAACTGGTACCGCTGACCACCAGGCGCTTGCCTGGCCCATGCGGGACACTGCTGATCGCGTTATAGATGCCCAGTGCCTGCGGCCCACCGGCTACCGGAGTGCCATTGAGCGCCTGCTGGATCTGCCCCCACTGGCTGCTATCGCCAACCCCACTCTGGGCCACTTGCTGCATCGAGCCCAGCGCCGCTTCGCGCAGCAGCTTGCGCACTGCCGCCTGCTCTACCGCCAGCCCACGCGGGGTGTGCAGGGGGTCGGTCGGATCGAAGGCCACGCGCCAGCTTTGCGGATGGCGCGCCATCGCCTCCAGGATGTTGCTGAAATGCACCAGGCCGATTCCGCTGTCCAGGTCGGCCTTGCCGTTCCATTCGGCCAGGCTGGAACACACGGGGCGCAGATCGGCCTCGGCGCCCTGGCACCAGTGCAGCAGGTCGGGCAGCAGCAAGCTGGCCAGGTAGACTTCGTCGTCCATCACCATGCTCTGCAGTTGCGGCACGCCCAGCTTGGCGCTGCCTTGCAGGCGTTCGAGGGCGAAGCGGCCGCGCATGCCCAATGGCTGGTCGTCGCGGCTCACCAATGGCGAGAAACCGGTCAGGGGCTGGGCCGGGTTGGCCATCCAGGCCGGGTCGTTGGAACTCTGCACGAAGTCCTCACGCTCCAGGCTAGGCAACATGTGCGCCGGGAAGATGCCGGGCTGCGCCGCGTGTGCATCGACCTTCCACTGGCAGGCACTGCGCGAGCCATCCAGCACGACCAGCGGGCCCTGCAGTGCTGGGTTGCTGCACTGGCCGAGCAACTCCTTGTCGACATAGGGCACCACCGATTGGTTCAGGTACAGCGCGTGACCACCCTCGTCTACAGCCAAGGTGTTGACCCATGGAATTCCCTGCAACTGCGCGATCGAACCCTTGAGTTCATCCAGACTGCTGGCGCGGTTGATCTGGTACCACTGCTGCAGCACGCGGGTGTTGTCCAGGTTGGCATCACGCAGGCTGTAGGCCGCCTTCGTGTCCCAGTCCAGGCGCCTGGGCCACTGCACCACCGGCCCGAACTTCGAGGCGTAGACCTCCCGCTGCACCTGGTTCAAGGTGCCGTCCTCGGCTTTGACCGTGACGCTCAGGGTCTGCCGGTCAAGGGGCAGCGATTTGCCATCGAGCAGATAGTGGGTCGGGTCCCTGGGGTCGAGCTGCAGACGGTAGAGGGTAAAGTGCTTGGACGTATCGACCGTGTGGGTCCAGGCCAGATGCCGGTTGAAGCCGATGTTGACCACTGGCAGCCCCGGCAGCGCAGCGCCCATCACGTCGAGCTTCCCAGGGATGGTCAACTGCATCTGGTAGAAGCGCATCGCCCCCATCCACGGAAAATGCGGATTGGCCAGCAACAAACCGCGCCCGTTGGCCGAACGTTGCGCACCTACCGCCACGGCATTGCTGCCGCGTTCGAAGGCAAAGCGCTCCTGCCGGGCCAGCGCTGCAGCATAGTCGGCTGGCGGGCGCTGGGTCGTCTGACGCGGTGGCTGCGCCGCCACCAGGGCCTCGACGAACTGGCCCACGCCGCCCTCTACCAGTAAGCGCCGGGTGAGTTTGACCAGATCCAGGCTGGTGATCGGCCGCACCCACTCACCCTGCCCGCATTCAGCCGGCAACCCCGCCGTGCGCCGCTCGCCCAGCGCCCGGTTGTAGCCACTGGCATAGCCTTCGAGCAGGTCGCGCACCGCCGGGGGCTGCGCCTGGAGGAAGCCGTTGACCGCCACGGGGGTATTGAGCCAGGTATAGAAGAAATCGCTGGCCAGGTTTTCGCGCTGTTCGAGGGTCTTGCCCTTGGCACCGAAATAGCGGGCGCGCTCGCCATTGACGGTGAGCACTTCGTTGGCCAGCAGGCACAGGTTGTCCTGCGCGTAGGCATAGCCAATGCCATAGCCCAGCCCACGCTCATCCTTGGCCACGATATGCGGGACGCCAAAGCTAGTACGACGGATCTGCGCGCTGGCGGCAGGCTCATTTTCCCGTGCCTGCACGGCAAGGCTGGAAGCGACCAGTGCGGCGGCAAGCGCCGCACAGGTCATGGGACGCGAAATAGGCAACACAGGCACTCCTCGGATTCTGGGATCACCCCGATCAGACGAATGGCTGGATGAAAATTTTACGCATTACCTCTACCTGCAACGTCTTGAAAAGGACAGAGGCATTTTTTTTGGCGCAAGGCTGCAGATTTGCCGTTCTCATTCGTCCTAGTAAGTGAGGCACCCACATTTCGGGATAGTCCACGAAAAGGAGCATTCACATGTACAACCCGCAACCCTCATTGCAGGCCGGGCCCGTCCCGGGCAAGGCGCCCACCGGACCGGTCGCCAGCGGGGACGAACGCCTGGGCAACGAGCAGATCCGCGAGCTGCTGCGCAGCTTCGGCCTGCGCACCAGCCTGATCCGGCTCAAGGTGATCGACGCCTTGCATCACGCCGACCGCAACGGGCGCAGCATTGGCGTGCGCGGCGTGCATGCGCAGTTGGAAAAGCTGGATATCCCGCTGTCGTTCCTGAGCGTGCGCGAGGTACTGAAACGGCTTTGCGCCGAAGGCGTCATCAGCTTGGGCAGCGACAAGTGCTACAGCCTCAACCCCGAGGCCCGTGCGGTCCTCGAGCAATCGCTCCCGCGCTGAACGCTGCGGCCGGCCAGGGCTGGCCGGCCGGTATGGGTCAAGGCTTGACCTTGCGCCGCAGGATCCCGTTGATCACCACCACGACCACGGCAATGGCGATGGCCAGCATCTGGAAGGTCTGCTCGCTGATGGTGCCCTGCTTTTGCAGGTGGGACAGGCCCAGCATCAGGCCCAGTACAACCAGGATGATCAGCAGGGAGTATTTGAGGCGCTGTACGTGTGTCATCGAAGGTTCCTTGCAACATCTTAAGGCGAATGGCTCGCGATGAGCCGCGGCAATGATACATCGCCTACCCCTGCCGCGCTGTACTTCCTCGTCACCCAGTAAATATTGCTGGGGGTGCCACCCATGATTACGTTCCCAACAACAGATAACGATAAACCACGGGCTGTAGGCAATCGCTGACGCCCTTTCCTACGTCCTAGGACAGTCATACCTGCAATTCCTGCCCACCACGCCTACATTCCCTGCACCTCATGGCGCCTAGCTAGCAGGCTCTGCACTGCCTGAAAATCCCTCCATGTCAACGATCCCGTACTCCCGGCGATCATCGACCTGACACCACGGATGTTCAAGCATCGCACCCCATTTTCCCGGAGGGAGCCTCACATGGAATTGCCAGACCTGACCTGTATAGATACAACCCTGCTGCCACAGTCCCTGCAGGCGTTGATCGACTGCATCGGCATCGAACACGCCTATGCACTGACCTGCGCCTTCGGCGGCCGGCCCAAGTACATTCCCAAGCATCGCGCGCGCACCAAGCTTGCCGACGTCCTGCCGCCCGAGGCACTCGACGCGCTGATCAAGCGCTTCGCCGGCGTGGCACTCGAGATCCCCAAACCGGACCACTTCCTGCGCCGGCTGCGCAATCTGCAGATTCAAAAGGAAAGCGCCGATGGCCTGTCTCGCAGCCTGTTGGCGCACAAGTACGGGCTGAGCTTGCGCCAGATCGGCAATATTCGCCGGCAGATGTAGGCTTTGCACTTGACTGTAAATGGATTCGTCGCAGCAACCCACGGCAACCAGGCCACCCATCAGTCTCGCGGAATGATACCGCTCAGCAGTAGATTACAAATATTGCTGCAGGTCTCTTCGAAAAAGCCTGGATCGCCAAGCGACTTGCCTGTCAGGGCCTCGATCTGCGTGCCGAAATCGGCGTAATGCTGGGTCGTGGCCCAGATGGTGAAGATCAAGTGATACGGATCGACCGGTGACAGCGCCCCGCGCTCGATCCAGCCCTCGATGACCTTCACCTTCAGATCGACCTTTTCCTTCAGTGGATGCTGCAGCTGACCGAGCATCAGCGGCGCGCCCTGCATCACTTCCATGCAGAACAGCTTCGATTCGCTGCTGTGATCGCGCGAGACCGCGAGCTTTGCCCGGACGTACTCGCTGATGGCCTGCTCGGGCGACTTGTCGGCGGTGAAGTGCTCCAGCGGATCGACCCAGACATCCAGAATGCGCTGCAACACCGCCTTGTAGAGCTCGTCCTTGTTGCTGAAGTAGTAAAGCAGGTTGGTCTTGGACACATCGGCGAGCATGGCGATCTGGTCGAGGCTGGCACCGTGCACGCCAAACTGCGCGAAGAGCTTCAGCGCCGCCTCGAGAATGACGGTTCTCTTACCTTCGATCTGACGTGCCCGCCGCTTCTCTGCAGCGGTCGGTTCGCCCTTGGCAGCCAATTCTCCCTTGCGCTTGGGCTTGGGTTCCTGCGCCTTACCGATCGTTCTGACCATCACGCCGACAATTCCAATTGCAAAAGGACTCGTAGTCTACCCGCCACACCGAGGGCTGCAAACCGACAACCCCTGGCATCACTGGCGTCGCCAGACGTGTTGAACGCCCCAGATTGGATCAGCCATGCACCATCCAAACACTCCGTATCGGACCATTTGGTCTGGTAAATACGCACTCACAAACATAGCCATTTGATAATTAAGTCTTTTTCAGAACTGGCCCGCTGCTTGCTGAAGCCTCCCCCGTCCCCTGTTCGCAGGGCTACCCCGACGATGCGAGGCTCGACCGATGGATATTGGAATCTTTACCCCAATTGGCAACAACGGCTGGCTGCTGTCCGAGAATGCCCCCCAGTACATGCCGACTTTCGACCTGAACCGCCAGATCGTTCAACGCGCTGAACACTACGGTTTCGACTTCGCGCTCTCGATGATCAAGCTACGCGGCTTCGGTGGCAAAACCGAGTTCTGGGAACACAACCTGGAGTCGTTCACGCTGATGGCAGGCCTGGCCGCCGTCACCTCCCGGATTCAGCTGTTCGCAACCGTCGCCACCCTGACCATCCCTCCCGCGATCGTCGCGCGCATGGCCTCGACCATCGACTCGATTTCCAATGGCCGCTTCGGGGTCAACCTGGTGACCGGCTGGCAGAAGCCCGAATACGAACAGATGGGTTTGTGGCCAGGTGACGCGTTCTTCGGCACCCGTTATCAGTACCTGGCCGAGTACGCCCAGGTGCTGCGCGAGCTGTGGGCAACAGGCACCAGTGATTTCAAGGGCGAGCATTTCAGCATGACCGATTGCCGCGTCAGCCCTCGCCCGCAAGCGGACATGAAGCTCATCTGCGCAGGCCAGAGCGAAGCCGGCATGGCGTTTTCCGCCCAATATGCCGACTACAACTTCTGCTTCGGCAAAGGCGTCAATACCCCCACCGCCTTCGCGCCAACTGCCGACGCCCTGGTCAATGCCTGTGCCAAGACCGGCCGCACGGTCACTGCCTGCGTGCTGTTCATGATCATCGCCGCCGACACCGACGAAGCGGCACATGCCCGCTGGGAGCACATCAAGGCCGGGGCGGACCAGGAAGCGATCGCCTGGCTGGGGGAAAAAGGCGCCGCTGACAAGGGCAGCGACTCCAACCTGCGGCAGATGGCGAACCCGACTTCAGCGGTGAACATCAACATGGGGACGTTGGTAGGCTCGTATCAGCACGTTGCCAAGATGCTCGACGAGGTCGCCACCGTGCCGGGCGTTCAAGGTGTGATGCTGACATTCGACGACTTCGTGCAAGGCATCGAGGATTTCGGCACGCGCATCCAACCGCTCATGCGCAGCCGCCAGCACATCGATGTCGCGGAGGTGGCGTGATGAAAGAAGTCTGCGCTTTCGATCCCAGCACCAGCAACGAACCGTCCCATGTTCTGGCGGCCCAGCCCGAAGCCTTGCGCCTGCGGGCCAGCGAGACGGCCCTGGTCGTCGTCGACATGCAGAACGCCTACGCCAGCAAAGGTGGTTACCTGGACCTGGCCGGTTTCGATGTGTCGCATACACAGCCAGTCATCGCCGCGATCGCTTCGGCCATCGACACCGCGCGCGCCGCGGGCATCCAGGTGATTTTCTTCCAGAACGGCTGGGACGCCTCCTACGTCGAGGCAGGCGGTCCAGGATCGCCGAACTGGCACAAGTCGAACGCCCTGAAGACCATGCGGCGCCAACCCGAACTCAGCGGAACGCTGCTCGCCAAGGGCGGCTGGGACTACGAACTGGTCGAGGCGCTGACACCGCAAGAGGGCGATATCGTCGTACCCAAGACCCGCTACAGCGGCTTCTTCAACTCGGTGTTCGACAGCACGCTGCGCAGCCGCGGCATTCGCAACCTGGTGTTCACCGGCATCGCCACCAATGTCTGCGTCGAGTCCACGCTGCGCGACGGCTTCCACCTGGAGTACTTCGGCATCGTCCTCGCCGATGCCACGCACCAGGCAGGCCCTCCGATGGCGCAAGAAGCCGCGCTGTACAACATCCAGACCTTCTTTGGCTGGGTGTCGTCGCTCGACGCTTTCCGTGACGCCTTCACGCCTTCCCACTGATCCGAGGAACAGACCATGCCAAAAAAATGCATCGTGCCTGCAGGCACCCCTGCTCCAATCGCCCCCTTCGTTCCGGCGACGCTGGCCGACAACGTGCTCTACGTCTCCGGCACCCTGCCCTTCGATGAACACAACGACGTGGTTCACCCAGGCGATGCCGCTGCGCAGACGCGCCATGTGCTCGAGACCATCAAGCGCGTCATCGAAACCGCTGGCGGCACGATGGACGATGTGACGTTCAACATGATCATGCTCAAGGACTGGAACGACTACCCGCACATCAATGCGATCTATGCCGAGTATTTCCCCGGGGAGAAGCCCGCCCGTTATTGCATCCAGGCAGGTCTGGTCAAACCGCAAGCGCTCATCGAGATCGCCAGCATCGCCCATATCGGCTGAGCGTTTGCCAACCACCGGGAGCCATCCATGCACTACGAATTTCACGGACGCCAGGACGCCGATGCCCCCACACTGGTGCTTAGCGCTGGCCTGGGCGGCGTGGGCAGCTTCTTCGCCGCGGATATCGCCGTTCTCGGCCAGCATTATCGGGTATTGACCTACGACCAGGCCGGCACTGGCAACAGCCCGGCCACGCTCGGGGAGCACTACAGCATTCGGGACATGGCCGAAGAACTGCACAGCCTGCTGCGAACGCTGCAGATCGAACGCTGCCAGTTCATGGGCCATGCCCTGGGCGGCCTGATCGGCCTGGAGCTGGCGTTGATCGCCCCGCAGCGCCTGACCAGCCTCACCCTGGTAAATGCCTGGGCCGAGCCCAACCCCCATTCACGGCGGTGCTTCGCGATTCGCAAGCACCTGCTCAATGACACAGGGCCCGCCGCCTACCTGCACGCCCAGGCCATCTTCCTCTACCCGGCGGACTGGATCGCGGCGAACAGCGACCGATTGGCGGCCATGGAAGCTGCTGCGCTGCAGCACTTCCCAACCACGCCGAATCTGCTTCGGCGCATCCAGGCACTGGAGGCCTTCGATATCCGTACGCGATTGGGCGAGATCGATGTGCCCACCTTGGTCATCGCCAACCGCGACGACATGCTGGTGCCTTGGCAACAATCGCAACGACTGGCCGAGGGCTTGAACAACGCCCGCTTCGAATTGCTCGAGTATGGCGGCCATGCCTCCAGCATCACCGACCCAGAACCCTTCCATGCGATCACGCTCGACTTCTTCAAGCAATCACACGAGGCCCGCCATGAGCAACTTGCCTGAAATGCCGCTCCCGCTCGACCGCAAGACCTTCCGCGATGCCATGGCCAACCTCGCCGCTGCCGTCAACGTGATCACCACGGACGGCGAGCATGGCAAGGCCGGGTTCACTGCCACGGCGGTGTGCAGCGTCACTGACAGCCCTCCCACCCTGCTGGTCTGCGTCAACCGCAACGCCTCTGTGTACGAAGCGTTCAAGGGTAACCAGACGGTCTGCGTGAACACACTGGGCAACGGGCAGCAGGCGCTGTCGAACGCCTTCGGCGGCAAGACCTCGCAAGCCGAGCGTTTTCAAGCCGGCAACTGGAGCACCGGGGTATCGGGGGCACCGGTGCTGGAGCAGGCCAAGGTCTCGTTCGATTGCAAGGTCACCAGTACCGTGAGTGTCGGCACCCACGACATACTGTTCTGCGAGGTGCTGGATATCGTCCAGCATGTCGAAGCCGACGTACTGGTGTATTTCGACCGCCGCTACCACGCCCTCGGTCGCGCCATGACCCGCTAGACCCACCGCAATGCAGAAAGGGCGGCCATGCCTTAATGCTGTTCACTTAAGCTCTACATTGCCGGCATTGGGGCCGCCTTGCGGCCCTTTCGCGACACAAGGCCGCTCCCACATTGTCCGTGCCTGCCCTGTAGATAGGGGCTTTCACGGTCATTGTGGGAGCGGCCTTGTGTCGCGAAAGGGCTGCGCAGCAGCCCCGGCATTCTTAAGTGAACAGCATTAGGCCATGCCTCCCTTTCTGCAGGCCCCATGATTACTTGGCAGACGGGCTGAGCACTTCCTCGGATGCACCTTCCGGCCGGCGCCGCTTGATGTTCAACAGCACATTCAAGATCAGCGCCGCAAAAGTCGCACTGCCCAAGCCATTGAGCGCGAAACTGCCAAAGTGCAGCGTGAAATCCCCCGTGCCCAGCACCAGCGGAACCGCGGCGATCAGCAGATTGCGGTTATCACTGAAGTCGACCTTGTTCTCTACCCAGATCTTGGTACCTGCCACGGCGATCAGACCAAATACCACGATGGAAACACCGCCCATCACAGGTGTGGGTATCGCATGTACCAGCGCACCAAACTTGGGAGACAACCCGAGCAGGATGGCCATGAACCCCGCCACCACGAACAAGGCCGTGGAGTACACCCGGGTAGCCGCCATCACACCGATGTTCTCGGCATAGGTGGTGACACCGGTACCGCCCACGCCTGCACTGAGCATGGTGGCGACGCCGTCGCCGATGAAGGCACGGCCAAAATGCGGCTCCATGCTTTGCTTGCTGATCGACGATATGGCCTTGAGATGGCCGATATTCTCGGCCAGCAAAATGATTACCACCGGCGCGATGAGCAACGCTGCACCCGGGGTGAATACCGGCGTGTGAAAGGTCGGCAAACCGAACCAGGCCGCTGCCTGCACTTTCGAGAAATCGATCGGCGCGCCCAGGCCCAACCCGTTGGCCAGGACGAAGTAGATCGCCGTTGCCACCATCAACCCGGTCAGCAGCAGCATCCGCTGCATCAGGCCAGAGGTGAACACCGCGATGCACACCACGCAGGTGAAGGTGATCAGTTGAACCCAGACTTCAAAACCATTGGACGCCATGGTTTTCACCGGGATCGCAGCCAGGTTGAGGCCAATCACCGCGACGACCGTGCCCGTCACCACCGGCGGTGTCAGCTTCTCGATCCAGCCATAACCTATAGCTTGCACCAGCATCCCGACCAGCACGTAGACCAGGCCACAGACGATGATGCCACCCAAGGCTATGTCGATCTGCGGATTGGGCCCGACACCGGCATAGCCGGTGACCGCAGCCACGACCCCGACGAAGGCGAAACTCGAACCCAGGTAGCTGGGCACCTTGCCGCGCGTGATGATGAAGAAGACCAGCGTTCCCACGCCGCTCATCAGCACCGCTATATTGGGGTCGAAGCCCATCAGCATGGGAGCGAGCATGGTCGCGCCGAACATGGCGAACACATGCTGCATGCCCATGATCGTCGTCTGAGGCCAGGGGAGCCGTTCATTGGGGGCGATCACGCCCGACTGGTCAGCCTTTACACGCCACTCAAAAATAGTCTTCATCGCGGTCACTGTCTCATAAAGGGTATGGGCAGCAGCTTGCAAGGCCATGGCATCGGCAAACCCTAGGGTTCGCGCACCTGGGCACTAGAGATATGTGGCTCGCCCCGTGCAGCGCCCAGGACGGCATCGCGGCGGCTCTCTACGCCACGACGCCTGGGTCATACACAGTTCATGCCAAAGAATTTTTGCGATACGAATCAGATAGATGGGAAAAGCGTGCGATGAAAATCGGATCAAATGGTCTATTCCAGATCATTCGATCAGCCACTTGCGCCCAACGATGGGGCGTCGGCGCTCGCGGCCCGCCCCTTGAACGGGGCGGGCTGCAAAGCGAGCGACGAAAGGGAAAGCCCTCGTGAAGGGGCTCAGAAATCCCGCTTGTAGAAGATATCCAACGAGCTGGCCAAGCCGCTGGCGGCCTCCAGATAGACCTTCTGGCTGAGCTTGTAGCGCAGCGCGATGGTGTTGGCCGGTTCGAACACCCCTACTCCGTACCGCAGGCTCAGGCGTTCGGTGAGGTTGCCGCTGGCGACCACGCTGGTGGAGTTGCCAGCCCCTTCCGTGTCGAGCTGGAAGTCGTCGATTCCAAGGTTCGAAGCAAGGCTGCCCGTCAGCCCTTCGCTGCCCGCCAGGCCCAAGCCCAACGCCGCCTCAGCCAGCATGTTGTTGTCTTCGCCACTGTTGTTCAGCGGCCGGCCCAGCACCAGGTAGGACAACGCCTGCTCCTGGCTCATGGCCGGCTCCGAGAACACCTGGGTGGTCGGCTGCTCGGCACTGCCGCTCAAGCGGATGCCGGCAATTACGTCGTCGACTTTGCGAATGGCCTCGATGTCGAGGTAAGGCTGGTCGATGGGGCCTGCGAACAGCAGCCGAGCGCGGCGGATGGTCAGGCGCTGGCCATAGGCCCGGTAGCGACCATCGGCCAGGCTCAGCTCGCCACGGGTGTCGAGATTGTCGCCGATGTGCACATGGCCAAGCAGGTTGGCGGTCAAGCCGAAGCCGCTGAACGACAGTTTGTCCTGCCCCACCTCGACGTCGATGTCCATGGCCACGGCCATCTGGGCTTTGCCCTGCTCGGTCTGGTTACCAACGATGACAGTGTCGTCCGACACCTTGACGGTCGACGGCGGCAACTCGCGCACGACGATTTCGCCCTTGGGTATCCGCACCTTGCCGGTTACCGCCAACTTGTCATCGACCAGGCGCACGGTCAGGTCGGGCGAAGCTTCCAGCGTGGCATAGGGCTCGACCGTAACCGGCAGGCGCTGACCCTGCAGGCGCAGGTCGACGCCCAGCGCCTGGCCCCAGTCGAGTTCGCCGGACAACTGACCGCGGCCGTTCGCACCGCTTTGCCAGCCACCGTTGAGCTGGATGCGCTCGCCGGCGATCAGGGCCTGTAACGACAGTCCCTCGAAACTCACCGGCAGCTCGGCGCCGCTGACTTCGCCGCCAGTCAACGCCAGGGCGCCGTTGACCTGCGGGGCCAGCAAGCTGCCGGACAGGCGACCACTGCCATTGAGCTGGCCGGCCAGGCGCTCGACCATCGGCGCGAAGGGGCGTGCGATCGAAAGGTCGAGGCCGGCCAGGTTGAAGTCGCCGCTCAACGGTTTGTCCTTGCCCAGCGGGTCGAGACGGGTGTTGAGGGTGAACTCGCCAAGACGCTCCCCACGAAACACCAGCCGAGTATCGACACGCCGTGGTGCCAGCGTGCTGTCCAGGCGCAGAGCCTGGTAGGGGAAGTCCAGCCAGCGGTCCTTGTCGCGCACGCGTAGCGTTCCGCCACTGGCGTCTACCACCAGGGTGCCCTTGGGGCCACTGGCAGGGATATCGAGATTGACGTCAGCGCTGAGCAGCCCTTGCCAGGCGAAATCCTTCGGCAGCCACTGCGCCAGGCTGTCAAGCGGGAACTGCTTGAGGTGGTAACGCAGCCGCGGCTCTGGCGCCAGGCGCTGGTCTTCGCCGCACAGGCTGGCCTGCCCCGAGCGCCAGCAATGGGCACCGAAATCCAGTTGGCCGCTGGCCAGGCGCTGCAAGCGTGCCGGGGCTTGTAGCAGCCAGTCCTGGCCACCGGCCTGGATCCTTCCGCTGGCCAAGCGGCCACGCCAGTCGCCCTTGCTCAGCTGGCCATCGAGCGCTAGGTTCAGCTTGAGCTGCGGACCGTCCAGGCCCAGGGTCATGGCTTGTTGGCGAATATCGCCCTTGCCGTCGACCTTGAGCGTCCCCAGGGCCGTCTCGCCGAGCCGGATGCCGCTGGCGGTAAGGTCGACAACCCCGCGCTGGGTGCTATCCAGCCGCGCATCCAAGGCCAGTTGCTGGATACGGTTATCGGCCTGAGCCACCTGCTGGCCTTGCAGGGTAAGCGTGCCTTGCGGTGCCTTGAGCGTACCGGCGACGTCCAGCCGCCCTTTCACCTGGCCCCGCAAGCCTGGCCACAACTGGCCCAGGCGCGGCAGGTCGAGGTCGATCCGGCCGGCCAAGCGCTGCTGCAGGCTGCCGCTGCCGTTGATACGGTTATCGCCCAGTTGCACGGCCAGCGCCCCCAGGGTCCACTGCTGGTCCGCGCCCTTGGCCTCGACCTTGAGCACGGCCGGTTGGCCACGCAGGCGGCCCTTGAGGTCGAGTTGGGCATCCAGGGTAAGTTGCTCGCCCCTGAGTTCGCCCTTGCTGCGCAGCGGACCGGCCAGGGTGCCCGGTAGCTCGGCAAGCCAATACGCCGGGTCGAGCGCAGACAACTGCAGGTCGACATCCCACGCCAGGGTGTCGCCGAAACGCAAGGCAACGGCGCCCGCGGCCTTGCCCTGCCCTGCGTTGAGGGCCAATTGCGGCAGGCGCACTTGCTCGAGGTCGCCTTCGAAGGGGCTGGCTACACTGAACGCCCCAGCCGGCCCATCGAGGTCGCCGGCAAAGGTGCCCTGATACTTGCCGTCGAGGTACTGCACCTGGGCGTTCAGCCGCTTGAGGGTGACCTCGGGAGGGGTCTCCAGAGGATACAGGCGCAACCAGGGAAAGTCCTGCCAGACCAGCCGCGCCTCGGCCTTCAGCGCCTGCTGCCAGTCGGCACTGGCTTGCAGGCTGAGGCGCTGGGTTTCGCTGGCACTGAGGTCCAGGGCGTCCAGCCGGGCACCCTTGGCATCGACCCGGCCGGCCAGCACCAGCGCCACCGGCGACTGTTCAGCAGGCAGGCTGGCCGTGCCCGACAGTTGGTAACCCTTGAGCAGGTCACCTTCAGCATCGAGCTTCAGCTGATTGAGTTGCAAGGTGTCCGGCAGTGTGGCGCTCGGTTTGAAGGCATCGCTGCGGATATGCAGCTTGGCTGGCAGGTGCTCGGCCAACGCCTCCACCTCGCCATCGAGCCGGGCTTGCAGGTAACCACTGCTGGTGGCTTCGAGCGTCAGGGTCTTCTGCAGTTCGCCGCTGGCGGTCAAGGCCAGTTGCCAGGCCTGGCCGTCCACGGCGGGCAATTGCACGTTGCCTTCCAGACGCAGTGGCCAATCACCCTCGGGCTGCAGGTCGCCGTGCAGGTCCACGCGCAGGTCGTCGCGCTGCAACTGCAGGCTATCGATGCGCATGCCACTGCTGGTCCAGCGCGCGGCCAACTGCAAGTCGCCCAGCAGGTCGCTGCCATCGAGGCGCAATTGGCCGACCTTGACCTCACCCAGCTCGATGGCCACTGGCAGACGCAACGCCGGCAGCAGCACCGGGCCGGGTTCGCTAGCCTGGTCACTGGGGGCGAAGGCCATGTCGATACGCTGCGCCTGCAAGCGCTCTACGCACAGCGTGGCGCGCAACAGGCAGGCCGGTGACCACACCAACTGAGGTTGCTGCAGCTCCACCTGGTTGCCGGCGCTGGTCCAGACCAACCGGCTGGCTTGCCAGCTTCCGCTCAGCCGACCCTGGAAGTCGCTGACTTCCAGCCCCGGCACATGGCCCAGCAACCATCGGCTGCCGGCCTCGCTGCCGAGCAACGCGGTCACCGCCCCCACCACCAGCAACAACACCGCCAGCAACGGCAACAGGACGAATTTGACTACACGCATCACAGCTCGGGCCCCATGGAAAAGTGCAGACGGAAACCGCCGTCATCATCGAGCGCGTGGGCCAGGTCCAGGCGCAGCGGCCCCACCGGCGACACCCAGCGCACGCCGATACCGACGCCCGTCTTGAGGCTGGGCAGTTCCAGCGTATTAAACGAATTACCTTGGTCGATGAAGGTCGCTACACGCCACTTCTCGGCCAGCGAATACTGGTACTCGACGCTGCCGGCGACCAGGTAGCGGCCACCGATGCGGTCGCCATCGCTGTTTTTCGGTGAAAGCGTCTGGTAGTCATAGCCACGCACGCTCTGGTCACCACCTGCGAAGAAGCGCAGAGATGGCGGGATGTTGTTCTTGTAGCCATTGGTGGCGCTGCCACCGAACTGCACGCGGCCGAGGAACCGGTGGTTGCGGCCCAGGGTGGTGAGGCCCTTGAGCAGGACGTTGCCATGCAGCAGGTTGGTGTCGGAGACCAGACCTTCCTTGGCCGCCTGCAGGTCGAACTGAAGGCGGTAGCCGTTATGCGGATCGATGCGGTTGTCGCTGCGCAGGTAAGAAAAACTCACGCCCGGCATCAGCAGGTTGCTCAACCCCGAATCATCGCCCAGGCGGTATTCCTCACGTTGGTACTTCAGCGAGATCACCCGCTGCCAACCACTGGGCAACTTGCTGTGCCACTCGGGGCCAACGGTGAGCAGCTTGCTCAGGGTATCGGTGCCGGCGATCTCCTCGTACTGGTAGCCCCCGGCGAAGCGCAGCTTGTCGGTCAGCGGCGGGTCGAGCGGGATGTCATACCACAGCCCGACGTTCTGCCGTGGCTGGGACAGCTCGGTCTCCCAGCCATAGCTATGGCCTTGCGGGTTGACCCAATGGCGGGTCCAGTTGGCCTTGCCGCGCGGACCGACGTCGGTCGAGAAGCCCAGGCCCAGGCCCATGGTGCGGGGCTTACGGCTTTCGAGGCGAACGTCGACGGGAATCTCTTGGCCCACTGCCGAGGTGGGCGCTGCGTCCACCCGTACACCGTCGAAGTAGCCACTGGACTGCAGATCGTTGTTGAGTTCGGCGACCAGTTGCGAATCGTAGGGCGTGCCGGGCTTGAACGAGACCATGCGCCGCAGCAGCTCTTCGTCGAGCGGGGTATCGCCACCGAAGTGCACGGCGCCCAGGTGGTAGCGCGGCCCACTCTGGTACACCAGGTCGATGTCGGCGATTCCGGCCTGAGGATCGACGGCCAGACGTTGCTGGCTGAAACGGCCATCGAAGAAACCGTAGCGCGAGGCCTGGTTCTGGATCAGCCGCTTGGCGTCCTCGTACACGCCATGGTTGAGCTGCTCGCCTGCCCGCAGGGCGCGGCTGTCCGGGACCCGAAATGCCCTCATTTCGTTGGCAGGCCCCTCGACACGCACGGTGACATTGCGCAAACGCACGGGCTCGCCGGGTTCGATGCGAATGATCAATTGGGGGGAGCCGTCGGCTTTGGCGGGCGCCTTGACCTCGGTATCGATCTGCGCCTGATAGTAGCCAAGTGCCTGCGCCGCTTTGCGCGCCTGCTCCTCGGCGCCACGACTGAAACGCAGCAGCGCCTCTTCGTCGCGGTCACCCAGGCTGCCTATATAGCCTTCGACATTAGCCTTGAGGTCCTTGTTGGCCGGTGCGACTTTCACCAGCAACTCGCTCTGGCCCCATGCGGTACAACTGGCGGCCCAGAAAACCAGGCCCAGGTCAGTCTTCCTGAATACGTCATGCGGCGCATGCTACCAGAGCCAGGCGCTCAAGGGAGCGGCCTGGATGAAGTTCACGCATCTGCAGTTTTAGATGACGCAGGGTTCGGATGAAAGAACACCCGTTCCCGGATTGGCCCTACAGCGATCTCGCCGATTTCCTCATAGCCCTGGCGCTGATAAAACGCGAGGTAATGCTCGTTGCCAGTGTCCAGTACCACCCCTTGGGTATTCGGGTCCTCGGAACACCAGTCATGCACAGCTTGTAACAATTGTTCGCCGTAGTGCTGTCCCTGAAATTGCGGGTGCACACCCAGCAGCGGCAGCACATGCACTTTGTCGGTAGGCAGGCAAGCGGCCAGCGCCGCCTGGTAGTCCATGTAGCGCCGGGTACAGCGCAAGCCAGTGCCGAGCATCATGCGCAGGCGCCAGGCCCAACTGTCGGAGACCCCAAGGCGTCGAAGGGGCGGCACGATCAGGGCAAGGGCGATCAGCCGATCCTCGACCAACAAGCCGATGGCCGGCAGCTGCAGGTAGAAATGCTGTCGCACCCATTCACGCACCAGGGTGCGCAGACGCCGTTCATAACCTGGACGCTGGGCTTCGAACAGGTAGGCGAAGGTGGGCTCGTGGCGATACGCGTTGTACAACAACGAACGCGCCTCACGGCTGAAACCGTCGTCCAGCTGGCAGACCGTAGCCTGCGGGGCGTTGATGTCGGGCACGTGGGTGTCGGGCATTGCGCTCTATCCTCCTTGGAACGGTGGGTACAGTGACTTGGAGGCGCACCAGAGCGCATCGTTCAGCCCCATCAGCACGTTAGCAGCCACCATCACTGGCCGCCACGCTGGTGATGAGGGCCGATGTCGGCTAGCATCGCGCCTTTTACCAGGATCGTCTTTGCCATGAAGATCGTCTGCTTCAACATCAACGGCCTGCGTGCCCGCCCCCACCAACTGGCGGCGCTGATCGACAAGCATCAGCCGGACGTGATCGGCCTGCAGGAAACCAAGGTCAGCGACGATCAGTTCCCGCTGGCCGATGTCCAGGCGCTGGGCTACCACGTGCATTATCACGGGCAGAAAGGCCACTACGGCGTCGCCCTGCTTTCGCGCAAGGCGCCCCTGGCGCTGCACAAGGGCTTCGCCAATGACGATGAAGACGCCCAGCGCCGCTTCATCTGGGGCACCTTCGAGGATGCAAACGGCACCCCGATCACTATCATGAACGGCTATTTCCCCCAGGGCGAAAGCCGCGACCACCCCACCAAGTTCCCGGCCAAGCAGCGTTTCTACAGCGACCTGCAAGCGTTGCTCGAAGGCCAGTTCAGCGCCGAGCAGCCGTTGCTGGTGATGGGCGACATGAACATTTCTCCCCAGGACTGCGACATCGGCATCGGCCCGGACAACGCCAAGCGCTGGCTCAAGACCGGCAAATGCAGCTTCCTGCCCGAGGAACGCGAGTGGATGGAACGGCTCAAGGGGTGGGGCCTGGTAGACAGCTTCCGCCACCTGCACCCGGAAGTGGCCGACCGCTTCAGCTGGTTCGACTACCGTAGCCGTGGCTTCGAGGACGAACCCAAGCGTGGCCTGCGCATCGACCTGATCATGGCCTCGCAGGGATTGCTGCCACGCATCAAGGCGGCAGGCGTGGACTACGAACTGCGCGGCATGGAAAAGCCCTCCGACCATGCGCCGATCTGGCTGGAACTGAGCTGATTGCAGCGGCCCTGTCGCCGACAAACCGGCGACAGGGCCAACGCGTTCCAGGCCTACAACCCCAACCGCAACGCCTGCCCCACCCCCGCCCCTCGTACATCGTCCGCCGCACTGACCAAGGCGAAGTTGTACGCGCCATGGGACCAGTAGCGCGCCTCCAGTTGCCCATCCACCCGCTGTCCGTCGGGCATGGGCCCGAACAGTTTGCCGGGTGAGCGCATGAACAGGCTGATCCGCTGTCCTTGCGCATCCTCGAACACCAACAGCGCCGCCGGCCCCTGTTCGTTACTCAGCAATCGCGCGCCCACTGGCGCGAAGCCATAGTCTGCAAGGTCCGGCAGCGGACCCACCTGATCGAAATGCTGGCCCAGCCAGGCACGTAGCCTGGCCGGATCGCTGGCCTTGACGTCCAGAGCCTGGCTGGCGGCGAACATGCGATGGGCCTGCAGCGCATCGGCCATGGGCAACACACTGTCGACCAGGGCCATGTCGCGTGCCTGCCAACCGCCCAGCCCACCTACCCCGAGCGCCACCAGCAATACCGCCGCCGACGCCCAGCGGCGCTGACGGCGTTGGCGCAACTGACGGCGTAGCTGAGTCAGGTCCAGGTGCGGCGCCCCTGCTGCCTCGCCCACTCCGGCCAATGCAGCGCGCAGGCGCCGGGCGTCGCTGCGCCAGCCTTCCACGCGAATGGCCTCATCAGGATTGGCGGCCAACCAGGCCTGCACCTCAGACCGTCGCACCGGGTCCAGGCGCTCGTCGACATAAGCGTGCAGTTCGTGCTCGCTGGGAATCAGGCGGGTCATTTCAGCCTCCGCAACGCCGGGGGCGGCGGGTTGCCCTCGGTCAGTTCACGCAACGCGGCGCGGGCGCGCGACAGACGCGACATCACCGTGCCAATGGGGATACCCAGAGTCTGCGCGGCCTCTTTGTAGCTCAGGCCCTCGACGCTGACCAACAACAGCAGCGCCCGCTGCTCCGTGCTCAGCCGGGCGAAGGCCTGCAAATCGGCCTGGGCCATGACGATGCTTTCGGTATCGCTGGCCAGCGGCTCACTGCCGGCCTCGGCACGGCCGAACCAGGACAACCAACGGGCATGCAGGCGATCACGACGTTTGCTGTCGAGAAACAGCCGATAAAGGATGGTGAACAGCCAGGCGCGCAGGCCATCGGCGTCACGCTGCTGGCCGCTGCGGGTCAGCGCCCGCTCGACGGTAGCCTGGACCAGGTCGTCGGCGGCGCCGCCATCGCGAGTCAGCCACAGGGCGAAGCGGCGCAGACGTTGCAGCAGCTCGCGCCATTGGGTGTCATCCAGATCATGCATGGCAAGGTTCCGGCCTCTGGGTGGGATCAGTGTAAGAGGCAGACGCCCGGGCAGGAAATCTATTCCCGCGCCAGGGAATAAGTTTTGCCCTGCCGCGTCGTACCGGCACCTTCACTGCAATGGACATTTGCCATGAAAGCTCCCCTGCACGGTCTGCCCAAGGCTCTGCGCCTTGGCGCGATCGGCGCTACTGTGCTGGCGCTGGGCGGCGCCTTCGCCTACGCCGCCGGCTGGGTCGGCCGCCCCGAGTTGACCCCGCAGCGCATCATCGACACCTTCGAAGCCCAGGCTGGCCACCACCCTGGCTATCGTAAGAACCACGCCAAGGGCCTGTGCGTGAGTGGCTATTTCGAGGCCAGCGGGCAGGCCGCCACGTTATCTACCGCGCGTGCATTCAGCCAGGCTCGGGTGCCGGTGATCGGCCGCTTCGCCATTGGCGGCGCCAACCCCTTCGCGCCCGACACCAGCGTGCCGGTGCGCAGCCTCGCCCTGGAGCTAAGCACCGACGATGGCCAGGTCTGGCGCACCGGCATGAACAACCCACCCGTGCTGGCGGTCAGTACCCCCCAGGGCTTCTACGACCAGGTACTGGCCAGCGCGCCAGACCCGGCCACGCGCAAGCCGGACCCGGCCAAGCTGCAAGCCTTCTTTGCCGCGCACCCGGAAAGCGCGGCGTTCCGCCAGTGGGCCGCGAGCTACAAACCCAGTGACAGCTTTGCCAGCACCCAGTACCACAGCATCAACGCCTTCCGCCTGATCGACGCGCAAGGCGCCGAGCATCCGGTGCGCTGGCAGCTCGAACCACAGGCTGGCTTCGCCCCACTGCCGGGTCAGGTCGACGACAAACAGTTCCTCCAGCACGACCTGCAGCAGCGCCTGGCCCAGGGCCCGCTGCGCTGGACCCTGCGCCTGACGCTCGCCGAGCCTGGCGATGCCGTCGACGATCCAGCACGCGCCTGGCCTGATGAGCGCCGCAGTGTCGACGCTGGCACCCTGGTACTGGAGCGGGTCGATGGGCCTGAACAGGGCGCCTGCCGCGACCTGAACTTCGACCCGCTGATCCTGCCAAGCGGTATCCGCCCCTCCGCCGACCCGATCCTCGCGGCGCGTTCGGCCGCCTATTCGGAGTCGTTCAACCGCCGCAGCCGAGAAACGCTGGATACCGGAGCCCGCCCATGAAACCTCAAGCTTTCCACCCCATCGCACGCCTGCTGCATTGGTTGATGGCGCTGTCGATCCTGGCCATGCTGTTCATCGGTGTCAGCATGGTCGGCGACCTCTCGCCCCGCCATACCTGGCTACTGCCCTTGCACAAGGCCATCGGCCTGGGGCTGTTGGTGCTGGTCCTGGCGCGTATCGCCCTGCGCCTGACCCTGCCCCATCCGCCGCTACCTGCGGACCTGCCTGCCGTGCAACGATGGGCAGCGGGCGCCTCGCACCTGCTGTTGTATGGCTTGATGCTGGCCATGCCGCTGCTCGGCTGGGCGATGTTGTCTGCCGGCGGCTACCCCCGCCCGCTGCAACTCCCTGCCATCGCCCCCACGACTTGCAGTTGTATGCCATGCTGCGCCAAGCGCATGGCTGGGCCGGCTACCTGTTGTTCGCCACCATTCTCGTTCACCTGGGCGCGGCGCTGATGCACGCGTGGGTGCGCCGGGACGGGGTGATGCGCAGCATGTGGCCAGGGCCGCTGCGACGCAGCGAATAGCGATGCTCGACAAACGATAAAAATTCTCATTAAGCTGCCAGGTCTTCAGAAGCTGCCATGGATCGCCCGATGAACGTTGCCCAGGACCCTGCCAAGCTGTCCGCCACCCGCCTGGACTTGCGTCCGCTGCTGTTGGCGAACATGGCTTGCACCATGTCGATGATGGCATTCGTTGCGCTCATCGGCCCGATCGCCCGCCTGCTCGGCATGGCCACCTGGCAAGCCGGCGCCGCGGTCACCGTGGCCGGCGTGGTCTGGGTTTTGCTCGCCAGGCCTTGGGCCGGGCGGCCGACCGGCTTGGGCGGCGGCGCATCCTGTTGCTGGGCAGTGCCGGTTTCACCGTGGCCTATTGGCTGATGTGCCTGTTCATCGAAGGTGCCCTTCGCTGGCTGCCTGGGGCGACCTTGGCGTTCGTGGGCTTGATGCTCGCGCGAGGCTGCATCGGCGCGTTTTATGCCGCGATCCCTGTGGCATGCAATGCCCTGATCGCCGATCACGTCGAGCCGCAGCGGCGTGCCCGGGCCATGGCCTCGCTGGGCGCAGCCAACGCGGTCGGCTTGGTGGTCGGGCCAGCGCTGGCCGCGTTGCTGGCGCGCCACAGCCTGAGCCTGCCGTTCCATGTGATGTCACTGCTGCCGGCCGGCGCGTTCATCTGCTTGCTGTTCACGCTCAAGCCACAGCCCCTGCCGCATAGCCATGCGCCCTCCCCGGTGCACCTGGGCGACCCGCGCCTGCGCCGGCCATTGCTGGTGGCCTTCAGTGCCATGCTGGCGGTAACGGTGTCGCAGATCGTGGTCGGTTTCTTCGCCCTCGACCGCCTGCAGTTGGGGCCGGCCCAGGCCGCGCAAACTGCCGGCATCGCCCTGACCACGGTAGGCGTAGCGCTGATCCTGGCGCAGGTTCTGCTGCGCCGGCTGGAATGGCCACCGCTGAAGATGATCCGGGTCGGCGCCAGCGTTTCCGCCCTGGGCTTCGCGTGTGGTGCCCTGGCCACGTCCGCGCCCTGGTTGTGGGGATGCTATTTCGTTGCCGCCGCCGGCATGGGCTTCGTCTTCCCGGCCTTTTCCGCGCTGGCCGCCAACGCCATGCAAGCCAACGAGCAAGGCGCCACGGCCGGCTCGATCGGCGCAGCTCAGGGCATGGGCGCAGTGATAGGGCCGCTGACCGGAACCCTGGTCTATGCCCTCGACCCACGCCTGCCCTTCCTGGCCGTGGCCGTGCTGTTGCTGCTGGTCGGGCTATGGCCGATGCCGCGCGACAAACGTGCCTGAGAAGCACAGCGCGCAAGCGAGCAGAGTGTGTTTTAATGCGTCGCCCATTATTTTTGACACCTCTGACAACCATTCTTTTTTGACACCAAGGCGGCTATGGACACGGGGACACGACTCAAACTGGTGCGTGAGCGCAACAACCTCTCCCAGCGGGAACTCGCCCGCCGCAGTGGGCTGACCAACTCGACCATTTCGCAGATCGAGCAGAACCGCGTCAGCCCATCGGTCAGTTCGCTGAAAAAGCTGCTCGAAGGCATCCCCATGACCCTGGCGGAGTTCTTCAGCTTCGATGAGCCGGTGCGCGAGGAGCGTTTCGTGTTCCGCGCCAGTGAACAGCCGGACCTCGGTCGCAACGGCCTACGCATGTTGCTGGTCGGTGCCAGCGTCGAGGCGCGGCAGATGCGCATGCTGCGCGAGCTTTACGCACCAGGGGCCGACTCGGGCGAACCTATCGTCCACGCCGAAGGCGAGGAATGCGGCCTGGTGACCCGGGGCACGGTCGAATTGTGGGTCGACGGCCAGGTCAGCGTGCTGAACTCCGGTGACGGCTACTATATCCCCACTACCCTGCCGCACAGCTTCAAGAACATCGGCCCCGACGAGGCCGAGATCATCAGCGCCAACACCCCGGCCAATTTCTGACCGTAGCCGGCCCGATGAGGCACCTGCTCCTGCTGGCCGGCCTGCTGCTGGCACCACCGGCGCCGGCCGAACAGGCCTGCCCCGCTGGCCAATACCCGGTGTGCCTGCTGGGCTGTTTCTGCGCCCCGATCGATCCAGGCCAGGCCGGACAGGTGCTCAAGGATGTCGAGGTGATGGCCTCGGCCAGTCTGGCCTATGCCCTGCGCCAGGCCCGCGACCAGGCGAACGCCTTGGGCAGCGAACCGATTCCCCTGCACATACGTGCCCAGCTCGAGCCGTGGTACGACTTCGCCGTGCTCGACGCAGCGCGTTACCGGGTAGGAGACGAGCAACAGCTCAGCGCGGCCAATGCCATGCTGCAGAACCCGGATGTGAATGCAGTGACCTTGATCGACACCATCGTGTTTCGCCATGCCGGCGATGCCGAAGACAACGTGGCGCTGTGGGCCCATGAGCTCAAGCATGTCCAGCAGTACCAGGAACTGGGCGTGGAGGAGTTTGCCCGGCGCTACACCCGCGACTACCAAGCGCTGGAGGGGCCGGCCTATGCGATCGAGGCCGAGGTGCGAAAGGCGTTGCGCGAGCGTGCTTCAGGGCAGGCGCGCTAGGCGCGGCCTGCCATTTCGCCGGAGCGGGTCTAGCGGGACGCAGCGGTCGCCTGCTCGACCGGCTCCTCACGGCTGGCGTAGCGTTGCGCCAGCACCGCGCAGACCATCAACTGGATCTGATGGAACAGCATCAACGGCAAGATCATCGCGCCGATACCACTGCCCACGAACAATACCTGCGCCATCGGCACCCCGGTTGCCAAGCTCTTCTTGGAGCCGGCGAACAGGATGGTGATGCGATCTTCGAGGCTGAAGCCAAACAACTTGCCGAGCAACCGGGTGCCGAACAGCACCACTGCCAACAGGATGCCGCAGACAGCGAACAGGCCTGCCAGGTGCTGGGGCGACACCGTGTGCCACAAGCCAGTGACCACCGCTTCGCTGAATGCGGTATAGACCACCAGCAGGATCGACCCCTGATCGACCAGCTTCAGCCAGCGGGCGTTCTGCTTGACCCAGGCACCGATCCAGCGCCGTGCGATCTGCCCGGCCACGAACGGTACCAGCAGCTGCAAGGTGATCTTCAGCACGGCGTCCAGGCCGGAACCTGTATCACCCGCAGCGCCCAGCAACATCATCACCAGCAATGGCGTGAGGAAAATGCCGATCAGGCTGGAGGCGGCAGCGCTGCAAATGGCAGCCGGTACGTTGCCGCGTGCCAACGAAGTGAAGGCGATGGCCGACTGCACCGTGGCTGGCAAGGCGCACAGGTAGAGAATACCGAGGTACAACTCGTTACCCACCAGCGGCACGAACAGCGGCTTGAATGCCATGCCCAGCAACGGGAACAACACGAAGGTGCAGGAGAACACCAGCAGGTGCAGACGCCAGTGCCCGGCCCCGGCAATGATGGCTTCACGCGACAGCTTGGCACCGTGCAGGAAGAACAGCAGGCCGATCGCCAGGTTGGTCAGCCAGCCGAAATACACCGCGCCATCGCCCGAACAAGGCAACACGGTGGCGATCGCTACCACGCTAAGCAAGGCCAAAGTGAAGTTGTCGAACAACATGCGCACATACTTCATAACAGTTTCCATCTTGTTGTTGTCCAAAACGCGACGATAACGTCTAACGCTGATTCCTGCTAACGCTAGAGCCCCCACCGGTATCGCCCAACGGACACCCGCGCAAGGACCGATCATGTCACTGACCCGCCTCACCCTGACCCTGCTGGCCCTGGCCAGCCCCTTGGCGCAGGCCGCCGACGCGCTGCAAGCCCAGGTCGACCAGATCATCGAGCCACTGATGAAAGCCGAAGGCATAGCCGGCATGGCCGTGGCGGTGTACGCCAACGGCCAGTCGCATTACTTCAGCTACGGCGTGGCCAGCAAACGCGAGCGCACGCCAGTGAGCGCCGACACGCTGTTCGAGGTCGGTTCACTGAGCAAGACCTACACTGCCACGCTCGCCGCGCTGGCCAGCGCCGAGGGCGAACTCGACCTGTACGCTCCCGCCGAACGCTACCAACCCGCTCTTGCCGGCAGCGCATTGGGCAAGGCCAGCGTGTTGGAGCTCGGGGCCTATAGCGCCGACTGCCTGCCCCTGCAGTTTCCCGAGCCAGTGCACACCGACGAGCAAGCCCTGGCATTCTTGCGCCAATGGCAGGCAAAGGCTGCGCCTGGCACCCAGCGCTGCTACTCCAACCCCAGCCTCGGGTTGTTCGGCGACCTGGCCGCCCGCGCCAGCAAACAGCCCTTCGCCGACCTGATGACCCAGGGCCTGCTCCCGCGAATGGGCTTGCGGCATACCTACCTGGAGGTCCCGGCCAACGCCCAGGGCCTCTACGCACAGGGCTACGATGCGCAGAATCGTCCCGTACGCGTGAGCCCAGGTCCTTTCGCCGATGCCGCCTATGGCATCAAGACCAGCGCCCGCGACCTGCTGCGCTACGCCCGTCTGCACATGCAGCCGGCCGAGTTGGCTCCAGCACTTCGCAGGGCCGTGGCCATCACCCAGCAGGGCTACTTCGAGGTAGGCGCGATGACCCAGGGCCTGGGCTGGGAGCGCTATCCCTACCCCGCTTCGCTGCAAACGCTGATCGACGGCAACGGCGCGCGAATGGTCCGCGAACCGCAGGCCACCCACCGCCTGGATCCGGCGCTGCCGCGCCTGCCAGCGGCCTGGTACAACAAAACGGGGTCTACCAACGGTTTCGGGGCCTACGTGGCGTTCGTTCCTGCCGAAGACAAGGCGATCATCCTGCTGGCGAACCGCAATTTCCCCAACGAAGCGAGGGTGCGCGCCGCCTACCAGATCCTTTCCGAAACCGGTCGATGAGCAGCCTCCGTTAGGATTGTCCGACACGATGTAGTGCCAAAAAATATTCACTACAAAACTGTTGACGACGCTGATCGGCCTTGGGCATGATGAGGCCGTCTCCCCGATCGGGAGCGGTGGCAAGGGTGTTCCAGACGGCCTGCGCGGTAACGCAGGCCGTCCGTGGAGAGGGAAACTGTCCAAAAGGCAGCGTGAGAAAGCCCCTGTTGCGATGCTGCTGTAGCAGCCTAGGTAGTGCGCTACACCGTGCTAGCGCCAACTGTGAAAAATCAACAACGACTGAGTAATAGGGGCTTATATGATGAACTTGAACAACAATCCCACGATCGACCAACTGGCCCAGCTGTTCGCCGTTCGCAAGGACAGCCTGGACGACCACCTGCTGTGGGTCAGCCAAACCGGCGAAGTGCGCCTCGACCGCCTTCCGCCCAACACCATCGAAGACGAATTCGAAGAGCACCTGCCCAGCATGCGTGCGCGCTTCAAGGTCTACCGCCGTGGCCAGGGCTACGTCGGCAAGAAGGCCGCCGCCGACACCGAGTTCGTCGGTCGCGTCCTGCAGACCCTGCAACAAGAATGGCCCGCCGCCCGTGAGCGGCAGGCAGTCAAGGTGATCGAACCGCTCAACTGAGTGGCCTCACCCGCACTTGAGCCCGGCCGGCAACGGCCGGGCTTTTTCATGCCCGCAAGCGCGGTGCCGCCCGCTCCGGCAGGGCAATTGCACCCGTCGCCAGGGCACGGGCGCGATCGACGCCCCACACCAATGCCCGAGTCATGGTCTCGCCCGGGCGAGAGCGGTAGTACTCCTCCACCAGGGCCTTGCCATCCTGGCCGTACAAGCCGAGGAACAATTGCGTAGCCCCCAGCCGCGACAAACGCACCTGTACATCGAAGGTGGTGCCGTCGCTCAGTGCTTCATCATGGCTGCGGCTGTGCAGATGGGCGTCCGCCCACTGCCAATAGGTCTCTTCCCTGACGCGCATGGATAACAATCCTCCTTTGCCGAATTGCCGCGCAAGGATTCCATAAGCGCCTGGTTTGAGCGAGGGCAAAGCGACGTTGCCATGAGCAGGATCAAACAATTCCTACAAAAAACCCGCCAGACGGCCTAATGCTGTTCACTTAAAGAATGCTGGGGCCGCCTTGCGGCCCATCGCGACACAAGGCCGCTCCCACATTGTCCGTGCTTGCCCTGTAGATGGGGGCTTTCACGGTCATTGTGGGAGCGGCCTTGTGTCGCGATGGGCTGCGCAGCAGCCCCGGCATTCTTGAGTGAACAGCACTACGCCGCCTGGCGGGGTGTGATGAGTGTCAACGTTTCTGTGGTATGCGGGGAGTGAAGCGGCCCTTCTTCGCGCGTTGCAGGTACGCAGGCAGTAGCTGCTGCGATTCGTCCAGCGTCATGTGGGCGAAGCCCAGCCGGTAGGCGGCCTGACCGCAACGAACCTGGCTGTTGATCGGGAATGCGTCGTTCATGTCTTCGTAAAAGGACTCGCTCATGCCCTGTCTCCCTCCAGCGGCGGTCCTGCCGGCAACCAGATCGGCTGCCTGAAAGAACGGGACCGGTGAAGTGAGACTAGCCGGTCATTTGCAGACTACCCGGGCAAATCCCCCCGCAACCGACCAGTGGCCGCACGCCGGTTGCCGGGCGAAGTCGCAGCTACTGCGCGCTCGCTGCGCGCAGTCGCTGGCCCAGCTTGGGCCCGAACACGTTGACCAGCAGGCCGGCCATCACCAACAAGGCACCCCAGCCCTGCATTGGCGTCAGGCGCTCGCCCAGCAGCCAGGCCGAGGAGCTCAGGCCAATCACCGGCACCAGCAGCGAGAACGGTGCGACCTTGCCGGCCGGGTGGCGCGACAGCAACTTGCTCCACAGGCTATAGCCAAGCATGGTGGCGACGAATGCCAGGTAGGCCAAGGCCAGGATCGAACTCCAGCTGATGTGGGCAAGGGCCTGGCCGATGCGCTCGGGGCCTTCCAGCCACCACGACAGCGCCAGGAACGGCAGCGGCGGAATCAAGCCGCCCCAGATCACCAGGGCCACCAGGTTCACCGAGCCAAAACGGCGGGTGATGATGTTGCCCATCCCCCACATGGCCCCGCCACACAGGGTCAGCAGCAAGGCCACGAACGGCACATGGCCGCTGTCCTCGCTGCCGATCAGCGCCAGGCCACTGGCCGCCACCAGCAAGCCCAGCACGCTGGCCAGGCGCAGACGCTCGCCGAGAAACAATGCGGCAAAGCCCAGGGTGAAGAACGCCTGTGACTGCAGCACCAACGAGGCCAGTCCAGGCGGCATACCGCTGTACATGGCCTGGAACAGGAAGGCGAACTGACCCAGCGAGATGGTCGCGCCGTAGGCGATCAGCCAGCGCCACGGCAGGTTCGGCCGCTTCACCAGAAAGATCGCCGGAAAAGCGACCAGCATGAATCGCAGCGCGCCCAGCAGCATCGGCGGCAGACCGTCGAGACCGACCTTGATCACCACGAAATTGACTCCCCACGCGATGATCACCACCAGCGCGATCAGCAGGTCCTTGAGCGGCATTGCAGCATCCTTTTTCCAGGCTTCGAGACATATTTCGTTACAGCATAAGGGTATTCCCGGACGGGCGACCAGCACAGTTACCGACCAGCCTTGCGCAACAGTCCGCTGTTATGGCCAACGTCTGCGATTGCTGACGCCAGCGCGATGCACGCTTTGCATTTGCCCTGGCCACCGAACCCGTGGCATAGATGGCGGTCTTGGTCTTTATGTGACTGCATCGCGCCATTGAAGGAGAACCGTGCATGAGCAAGCCCCCCTACGTCCCGCCCGAGGTCTGGAGCAACGATGCAGCCTCTGGCGGTCAGTTCGCCAGCATCAATCGCCCGGTGGCCGGCGCGACCCACGACAAGGACCTGCCCGTGGGCAAGCATCCCTTGCAACTGTACTCCCTGGCCACTCCCAACGGCGTCAAGGTCACCATCGCCCTCGAAGAGCTGCTCGCCCTGGGCCATGCAGATGCCGAGTACGACGCCTGGCTGATCCGCATCGGCGAAGGCGACCAGTTCGGTGGCGGCTTCGTCCAGGTCAACCCCAACTCGAAGATCCCTGCCCTGCTCGACCGCAGCGTCGAGCCGCCGATCCGGGTGTTCGAGTCCGGCTCGATCCTGCTATACCTGGCCGAAAAGTTCGGCGCCCTGCTGCCCAAGGCACCGGCCGCGCGTACCGAGACCCTCAACTGGCTGTTCTGGCAGATGGGCGCGGCGCCTTACCTCGGGGGTGGCTTCGGCCATTTCTACGTCTATGCGCCGGAGAAAATCGAGTACGCCATCAATCGCTTCACCATGGAAGCCAAGCGCCAACTGGACGTACTCGACCGGCGCCTGGCTGAAAGCCGCTACCTCGGTGGCGACGAATACAGCATCGCCGATATCGCCGTGTGGCCCTGGTATGGCCAGCTGGTGCGCGGCAACCTGTATGGTGCTGCGCAGTTCCTCGCCGTGCATGAGTACGCCCATGTACAACGCTGGGCCGAGGAAATCGCCAAGCGCCCGGCGGTGCAACGCGGCACCCGGGTGAACCGTACCTGGGGCGACGAAGCGAGCCAGGTGCCTGAGCGCCATTCGGCAGCAGACCTGGGCTGAACCATCGCCGGCCCCTACGAGGATTGCGCTGCACCCGTAGGGCCGGCTTGCCGGCGATAGGGCCGCCCACGCCCCAACAATGCCCCCATGCAAAAATCCATTTCTCCCGCGCAAACCTGCTTCCCCCAATCCCTTCTTGTACACTCCTCGCATTAGCCCCCACCTGCACAATCTTTTTTGGTGAAAGCATGATCGAGGTAACCGAGGTTTCCATTGCCGAGCTGCGTGACGCGCTCGAGTCGGGCCGCACGACGGCGGTCGAGCTGGTCAAGGCGTACCTGGCGCGCATCGACGCCTACGACCCGGCCAGCACTGCCACCGCACTGAATGCGGTCGTGGTACGCAACCCCGAGGCCATCGCCGAAGCCCAGGCGTCCGACGCACGCCGGGCCAAGGGGCAACTGCTCAGCCCGCTCGACGGCATCCCCTACACCGCCAAGGACAGCTACCTGGTCAAAGGCCTGACCGCAGCTTCCGGCAGCCCAGCCTTCAAGGACCTGGTCGCGCAGCGCGACGCCTTCACCATCGAGCGCCTGCGCGCGGCCGGCGCCGTGTGCCTGGGCAAGACCAACATGCCACCGATGGCCAATGGCGGCATGCAGCGCGGCGTCTACGGCCGTGCCGAGAGCCCGTACAACGCCAACTACCTGACCGCGCCGTTCGCCTCCGGCTCCTCCAACGGTGCCGGTACCGCCACAGCCGCAAGCTTCAGTGCCTTCGGCCTGGCCGAGGAAACCTGGTCCAGCGGCCGCGGCCCGGCCTCGAACAACGGCCTGTGCGCCTACACGCCTTCGCGCGGAGTCATCTCGGTGCGCGGCAACTGGCCGCTGACCCCGACCATGGACGTGGTGGTGCCCTACGCCCGCACCATGGCCGACCTGCTCGAGGTCCTCGACGTGGTGGTCGCCGACGATGCCGACAAGCGCGGCGACCTGTGGCGCCTGCAGCCATGGGTACCGATCCCGGCAGCGTCGTCGGTACGCCCGACCTCCTACCTGGACCTGGCGGTGGATGCCAGCAGCCTGAAGGGCAAGCGTTTCGGCGTACCGCGCATGTACATCAATGCCGACCCCGAAGCCGGCACGTCGGAAAAACCAGGCATCGGCGGCCCGACTGGCCAGCGCATCAATACCCGCGCCAGCGTCATTGACCTGTGGCAGGCGGCTCGCCAGGCCCTGGAAGCGGCCGGTGCCGAGGTGATCGAAGTGGACTTCCCGCTGGTATCCAACTGCGAGGGTGACCGCCCAGGTGCCCCGACCGTGTACAACCGCGGCATCGTCAGCAAAGCGTTTCTCCATGACGAACTGTGGGAGTTGTCGGGCTGGGGCTTCGACGATTTCCTGCGCGCCAACGACGACCCCAAGCTCAACCGCCTGGCCGACGTCGATGGACCCCAGATCTTCCCCACGATCCAGGCACTCTGCCCAACCGTGAGGACGACCTGGCTGCCGGCATGGACGAGTACGTCAACATGGCCAAGCGCGGCCTCAAGACCTGGGACCAGATCGAGACCCTACCCGACGGCCTGCGCGGCCTGGAAGCAACCCGCAAGCTGGACCTGGAAGACTGGATGGACGACCTTGGCCTGGACGCGGTGCTGTTCCCGACCGTGGCCGACGTGGGCCCTGCCGATGCCGACGTCAACCCGGCCTCGGCCGACATCGCCTGGAGCAACGGCGTCTGGGTGGCCAACGGCAACCTCGCCATCCGCCACCTGGGCGTGCCGACCGTGACCGTGCCGATGGGCGTGATGGCGGATATCGGCATGCCGGTGGGGCTTACCTTCGCTGGACGCGCGTACAGTGACAACGCCCTGCTGAGCTTCGCCTCGGCATTCGAATCGACCGGGTCGCGCCGGGTGATTCCTCCGCGCACGCCAGCCCTGGGCTGATCACGGCACGGGCCGCTCTGCGGCCCAATCGCCAAATTCAACTTAATGTGTAAAAATACACAAACAGTTGAATTTGGCGATGAGTCATGCCCCTCTCCACGACCGACGAGCGTCAGCTCACCCTCACGGTCCTCAAAGCCGCAATCCAGGCCTTGGGTAGCGTCGTGCCCGGCAACCTGGAAATTCTCCTGCACGACCTCGATCACCCCGAACACTCCGTGGTGGCGATCGTCAACGGCCATCTTTCCGGCCGCGTGGTCGGCAGCCCGATCCTCGCCGCGCCAGAACAGGACCAAGGCTTCAAGGCGCTGATGCAGGCCGGCGCCGAACAGCATGGCTGCGAGCCCGTGGTACTGCCTGACTACCCCACCCACCTCAAGGGTCGCAGCCTGCGCAGCGCCACGGCGATCTTCCGTGACAGCACTGGCCACCCCTTCGCCAGCTTGTGCGTCAATACCGACATCACCGGCCTCGACGCTGCCATGCGCTTTCTTCAGCAGCTCCAGCCCCTGGGCGCCGTCCCTGCCCAGAGCAACCCGGGCGAGCCTGCCGACATGTCCGTGCTGATGGGCGAGATCATCCAGGGCTCGCTGCAGCGCTCCGGCCAGGGCCGAATGAACAAACAGGCCAAGGTCGAGGCCGTGCGCGTGATGCAGGAGCGCGGGCTGTTCATCGTCAAGGGCGGCGTGGAAAAGGCCGCCGAGGCCCTGGGCGTGACCCGCTACACCGTTTACAACTACCTCGAGCAACTGCGCGGAGCCAAGCCATGACGCTACATATCAATACCCCCCTGATCGAATCGCGCCCGCTCTCGCTGGCCTCTGGCCGCGCGTCGTGGCTCAAGCTCGACGCCCTGCAACCTTGTGGCTCGTTCAAGCTGCGTGGGGTCGGCCATGCCTGCGAAGTTCACCACGCCCGAGGCGCACGCCATTTCGTCTCGTCGTCCGGGGGCAATGCCGGGCTCGCGGTCGCGTACGCTGGGCGCAAGCTGGGCGTACCGGTGACCGTCGTGGTGCCCGAGACCACGACCGAGAGGGCGAAGGAACTACTGGGCCTGGAAGACGCCAAGGTGGTGGTTCACGGCAGCTCCTGGCAAGAGGCTAACGCCTTCGCGCAGACCCTGCTCGGCCCGGACGACGCCTTCATTCATCCGTTCGACGACCCGCTGCTGTGGGCCGGGCATGCCAGCCTGGTCGATGAAGTGGCGGCAAGCGGGTTCAAGCCGGACGCAGTGGTGCTGTCCGTGGGCGGCGGCGGTCTGCTCAGCGGCGTGGTCGAGGGGCTGGCACGCAATGGCTGGCACGATGTACCGGTCCTGGCGGTAGAGACCGAGGGCGCGGCATCCCTGCATGCGGCGATGCAAGCGGGGCGTACGGTGGAACTGGAACGAATCGACTCGGTCGCCACCTCGCTGGGGGCCAAGCGCGTTGCCGAGCAAGCGTTGGCGTGCGCGCGCCAGCATCCGGTGCACAGCCACCTGGTCAGCGACCGAGCAGCGCTGGAGGCGTGCGAGCGGTTCTTGCTCGATCATCGTGTGCTGGTGGAACCCGCCTGTGGGGCGGCGTTGGCCCTGGCGTACACACCCGGCGCGCTGGGCAGTTACCAGAATGTGCTGGTGGTGGTCTGTGGAGGGGCTACGGCGACCTTGGAGCAGATTCGGGAGTGGTTGGAGGGGTGCGCTTGAGATATGTGGTGTCGCATAGATCGAGCGCCGCCCGCGCGGCGCTTCGCGAAGTGTGCCCTGTAGAGTTGTGGTGTCGCATAGATCGAGCGCCGCCCGCGCGGCGCTTCGCGGGGCAAGCCCGCTCCCACAGTCTGTCTGTCAGGCCATGGTTGTCCACCTATGGCGGCACCACGCAATAGCGTAGTGCGACCAGGCGGCAACACAAATATTGCGCCGGGCCCAACCAGGCTGACAACCATGACCTACCAGACATAATTGGCCCGAAACAGATGTGGGAGCGGGCTTGCCCCGCGAAGCGCCGCGCGGGCGGCGCTCGATCTGCGCGCCACCGCAAATCCTAAGCCCAAGCCCAATCAATCCTTATCCAGCGCCTCTTCCTTGTGCATCGCCAGATGCCCGGTCTTGTCGCTCTTCACTTCATACTGCGGTGCATCGCTGGAACAATGCCGATGCCTGCCGAGAAATTCCACATCCTGTGTATGCACCTTGACCACCGTGCCATGGATGACCCCAGCCTCGGAATTCCAACGCACGTGATCGCCTGTCTTGTAGCGGTTACTCATCGGATATCTCCTTGTTTTCCCTGCAGTCGCTCAGGATGGTCACAGAGTTCTGTTCTACTGAACCTGCCATGCACGGAAAAATTCCGGCGAATCGCCAGCATCGCTGACGAAATACGTGTTCCGCCCTTTCGATATGCGACAAGGGAAGGCACAATGCGTGTCCTTTTTTTGGCCGGCCTGGCCGGGGGCCTTTAAATGATCAAGACGCCGTACTACCTCATCGACAAAACCAAGCTGCTGGGCAACATGGAGAAGATCGCCTACGTGCGCGAACACTCCGGCGCCAAGGCCCTGCTCGCCCTCAAGTGCTTCGCTACCTGGTCGGTATTCGATCTGATGCAGCAGTACATGGATGGCACCACCTCCTCGTCCCTCTACGAGCTCAAGCTCGGCCGCCAGAAGTTCGCCGGCGAAACCCACGCCTACAGCGTGGCCTGGGCCGACGACGAGGTCGAGGAGATGCTCGAGAACTGCGACAAGATCATCTTCAACTCGATCGGCCAGTTGCAGCGCTTCGCCGAGCAGTCCGAAGGCAAGACCCGGGGCCTGCGCGTCAACCCGCAAGTGAGCAGTTCCGACTACCTGCTGGCCGATCCGGCGCGCCCGTTCAGCCGCCTCGGCGAGTGGGACCCAGAGAAGATCGAGCAGGTGATCGAGCAGATCTCCGGCTTCATGTTCCACAACAACTGCGAGAACGGCGACTTTGCCCTGTTCGACAAGATGCTGTCGCACATCGAAGAGCGCTTCGGCCATCTGCTGCACAAGGTCGAGTGGGTCAGCCTCGGTGGCGGTATCCACTTCACCGGCGAAGGCTATGCACTGGATGCGTTCTGCGCGCGCCTGAAGGCGTTCTCCGAGCAGTACGGCGTGCAGGTTTACCTGGAGCCGGGCGAAGCCGCCATCACCAACAGCGCCTCGCTGGAAGTGACCGTGCTCGATACCCTGTACAACGGCAAGCACCTGGCCGTGGTCGACAGCTCGATCGAAGCGCACATGCTCGACCTGCTGATCTATCGCCTCAATGCCAAGATGGCCCCCAACGCCGGCGAGCACACCTATATGGTCTGCGGCAAGTCGTGCCTGGCCGGTGACATCTTCGGCGAGTACCAATTCGATCGTCCGTTGGCCATCGGCGATCGCCTGTCGTTCGTCGACGCGGCGGGCTACACCATGGTCAAGAAAAACTGGTTCAACGGTCTGAAGATGCCGGCCATCGTCGTCAAGCAACTCGACGGCAGCGTCGAGGTCAAGCGCGAGTTCGGTTTCGAAGACTACGTTTCCAGCCTGTCGTAAGACCGGCTTTCAGTGAGGAGCAAGGGATAAATTGAAGAAGAACGTTCTTATCATTGGTGCAGGAGGTGTCGCCAAGGTGGTGGCCCACAAGTGCGCGCAGCATAACGACGAACTGGGTCGTATCGCTATCGCGTCACGGAACATCTCCAAATGCCAGGCCATCATCGACAGCGTCAAGGCCAAGGGTAGCCTCAAGGTGCCCGCCGACATCCGGGCCTTCTCGCTCAATGCCCTCGATGTCGAGGCAACCAAGGCGCTGATCCGCGAGACCGGATCGCAAATCGTCATCAACGTCGGTTCCGCCTTCCTCAACATGTCGGTGCTGCGTGCCTGCATCGATACCGGTGTCGCCTACCTGGACACCGCCATCCACGAAGAGCCGGGCAAGATCTGCGAGACCCCGCCGTGGTACGGCAACTACGAGTGGAAACACCTCGAAGAGTGCCAACAAAAGAACATCACCGCCATTCTCGGCGTCGGTTTCGACCCGGGTGTGGTGAACAGCTACGCCAAGCTCGCGCAGCAGCAGTATTTCGACCGCATCGACTCGATCGACATCCTCGACGTCAATGCCGGGTCCCATGGCAAGTACTTCGCCACCAACTTCGACCCGGAAATCAACTTCCGCGAGTTCACAGGTCAAGTCTGGAGCTGGCAGAACAGCCAGTGGACCAGCAACACCATGTTCGAAGTCAAGCGTACCGACGACCTGCCAGTGGTGGGCTCGCAGAACCTGTACCTGACCGGCCACGACGAAGTCCATTCGATTTCGAAGAACCTCGACGTGCCGAACGTGCGTTTCTGGATGAGCTTCGGCGAGCACTACATCAACGTGTTCACCGTGCTGAAAAATCTCGGCCTGCTCTCCGAGCAACCGGTGAAAACTGCCGAAGGCCTGGAAGTGGTACCGCTGAAAGTGGTCAAGGCCGTGCTGCCGGACCCCGCCTCACTGGCTCCTGGCTACACCGGCAAGACCTGCATCGGCGACCTGGTCAAGGGCACCAAGGACGGCCAGCCGCGCGAAGTGTTCATCTACAACGTGGCTGACCACGAAGAAGCCTACGCCGAGACCGATAGCCAGGGTATTTCCTACACCGCTGGCGTTCCGCCGGTTGCCGCGGCCTTGCTGGTCGCCCGTGGCGAATGGGATGCCCAGCGCATGGTCAACGTCGAGGAACTGCCAGCCGAGCCGTTCCTCAAGGCGCTGGACGTGATGGGCCTGCCCACCCGCGTGAAAGATGAGAAAGGCGATCGTCCCTGGGACGCTGAAGCCTAAGCAAGACTGAAAGGGGCGCCAACCAGGCGCCCCTTTTTCGTATGCCCCGGCGCCCCTGTGGGCGCCGGCTACTTCCTGGCCTCCAGAATCAGATTGAACGGTGTCTGCGTAGCCCGCCGGAACCTGGTGAACCCAGCCTCCTCGAACACCGCCCGCAAGCGCGCCTCCCCCGCTTGCGCCCCCAGCCCCAGGCCCACCTCCTGCGACAGCGAATTCGGCGTGCAGATGAACGTCGACGCGGCATAGAACAGGCGTCCGACCGGGGTCAGGTTGCCATCCAGGGCGTCCTCGGCGTAGGGCTCCACCAGCATCACCGTGCCATCGGATTTCAGCGCCCGGTAGGCATGGCGCGCCGCCCCCACCGGATCACCCATGTCATGCAGGCAATCGAAGAAGCACACCAGGTCGTGATCATGCCCGGGATAGTCCTTGGCCGAGGCCTGGGCAAACGCCACCTGCCCCTGCAACCCGGCTTCACGCGCACGCTCCGTGGCCGTGGCGATGGAGGGTGCATGGTAGTCGTAGCCGATGAAGGTCGAAGCCGGAAACGCCTGGGCCATCACCAGCGTGGAAGCGCCGTGTCCGCAGCCCACGTCCGCCACCTTGGCGCCCGCCTGCAGCTTGGCCACCACGCCATCGAGTGCCGGTAGCCACTCGGACACCAGGAACGTTCGATAACCGGGTCGGAAGAAGCGTTCGGTGCCACTGAACATGCACGGGTGATGATCGCCCCAGGCCAGGCCGCCATCGCCGCGCATGGCCGCCACCAGTTTGTCCTTGTCGTGGAACAGCGCCGCCACCACTGCGGCGCCACCGGTCATATAGGCAGGCGACGCTTCGATAGCCAGCGCCATGGCTTGCTCCTCAGGCAGGCGGAAACGCCCTCGTTCATGCACCATGTAGCCGGCCGCCGCCTGGGCATTGAGCCATTCCCGCACCAGGCGCGGATGACAGGCGGTTTTGCTGGCCAGCGCCTCCGGGGTAACGGCCTCGCTATCGGCCATGGCCCGGTACAAGCCCAGCTCGTCTCCGAGAATGACATTGGCCAGCGTGGCTGCGGCGCCCATGTCGCCCACCAGCTTGCCCATGAATGCGTGCAGTTTTTCCTCGTCCATGACCAGCCCTCCTCTAGCAGAAGGCCACCGTCGGCGCGGGTCGCCCGCCCCGTGGGCGGTGGTCGGATGAGTACAGACGCCCGCTGCGGCGAGGCCGGGGCGGGCTGTCTGTAAGTCTAGCCAAGCGGCCTCGGCTCGGCTGGGAAAAGGCTAGGGTTTGAGGTCCGGATCGGTATCCTGGTGGCCCTGTTTGATCGGCTGGATATCCTTGGGATTGCCAGGGTCCTGGCGTTTGTCGATCTCCGGCGCCGGAGCCAGCTGCAATACCTCGTTGGTGTAATCCCATTCCTCCTGCACCCGGTCCGGATGATCGTTCAGGTGAATGCCATAGGACGGCACGATCTGCTTGATCTTCGCCTGCCAGGGCGCCGAGGCGACCTGTTCCTTGAAGACCTTGTTCAGCAAGTCGAGCATGATCGGCGGCGCGGTGGACGCGCCCGGCGAGGCGCCGAGCAAACCGGCGATGCTGCCATCCTTCGATGCCACCACCTCGGTACCGAGCTTGAGCACGCCGCCTTGGTCCTTGTCCTTCTTGATGATCTGCACCCGCTGCCCGGCTTGCCACAGGCGCCAGTCTTCCTTTTTCGCCTCGGGATAGTACGTCTGCAACGCCGCGAAGCGGTCGTCATCGGACTGCATCACCTGGCCGATCAGGTAGCGCACCAGATCGAACTCGCGCACGCCGACCCGCACCATCGGCCAGCTGTTGTGCAGGCTCATGCTGGCGAACAGGTCGAGTAGCGAGCCTTCCTTGAGGAACTTGGTGGAAAACGTCGCGAACGGCCCGAACAGGATCATCCGCTTGCCGTCGAGCACCCGCGTATCGAGGTGCGGCACCGACATCGGCGGCGCGCCGGTGGCGGCGATGCCATAGGCCTTGGCCATGTGCTGCTGGGCGATGGTGGGGTTTTCGGTGACCAGGAACGAGCCCCCAACCGGGAATCCTGCATAGTCCTTGGCTTCGTCGATACCCGACTTCTGCAGCAGCGGCAGTGCCGCGCCGCCGGCACCGATGAACAGGAACTTGGCATCGGTGCTCGACTCGCTGCCGTCCTTCAGGTTCTTGTACTCGACATGCCAGGAGCCATCGTCGTTGCGGCTGATGTCGCGGACTTCGCTGGACAACTTCAGGTCGAAATTCGGCCGGCTTTGCAGGTAGCCCACGTACTGGCGGGTGATCTCGCCAAAATTGACGTCGGTACCGATGGGTGTCCAGGTCACCGCCAACTTCTGCGCGGGGTCACGCCCCTGCATCATCAATGGCACCCACTTGCGGATCTGCTCGGGGTCTTCTGAATACTGCATCGGACGGAACAACGGACTGGCCTGCAACGCCTCGTAGCGCTTTTTGAGAAAGCGGATATTGTCGTCACCCCAGACGAAACTCATGTGCGGGGTGCTGTTGATGAACGAGCGTGGATTCTTCAACACACCCTGCCTTACCTGCCAGGCCAGGAACTGGCGGGTAATCTGGAACGACTCATTGATCTCCACCGCCTTGGTGATGTCGATCTTGCCGTCCTTCTCCGGGGTGTAGTTGAGTTCGGCGAGCGCCGAATGGCCGGTGCCGGCATTGTTCCAGCCGTTGGAACTCTCTTCGGCGACCTTGTCCAGGCGCTCGACCATCTGCATCGACCAGCCGGGTTCCAGCTCGTTGAGCCAGACCGCCAGGGTCGAACTCATGATCCCGCCGCCCACCAGCAGCACATCGACCCGCTTGGTCTCGGCGGCCTGCGCGTTGAGCATGGCGCACGTCAGGCCCAACAAGGCCCAATTACGCTTGTTCGTGATTTTCATGGCTACTCCATCGTCGTCCTGAACGCCTTCACTGGCATTCGATCCAGCTTCGAGACCCACCTGACGGGGCAGTTCAAAACAATCCACGCGCCCGCAGCGTCCCCGTTCGTCGCCGCTGCCTCGCATGAGGCTGAACGGCGGCCAGCCTCCCGCCCTCCGAACTGCAGGCGCGGTCGCTTGGCTCGTCATGAGCCTAGCCCGTCGTGACCAGGAATCACGCCAAGGAGGTAGAACATCATGTGCCAATGCATCGTCCAGACCCCAGCAACCGGTGGCCAGCTCGGGCCGTTCAGCCTGCCCGGTTGCGCGATCGCAGGCGAGGACGACGACCCCGCAGCCACCACGGCGCGGCAAGGCGACACCCGGCAACGCCTGGTCAAGCCGCGGATGCGCCTGCGGGCGATCTTGCGTCGCGACGGCGAGCCTACCCCGCTCCTAGTGCGCTGGGGCTGGGTGCCGCACTGGTCGATGGGCACCCGGCCAGCGGTGACCGAGCTATCGCTCGAGCAGGTGATGCGAACCCGCCTGTACGCCAGGCTGCGCGACGAAGGCCGTGCATTGATCCCCGTGGAGGGATGGTACGAATCGGTCCGTGACGGTGCGCCAGGCGCCCGCCCTCGCCTGGCGTACGTCACCTCGCGTTGCGCCGGGCCGTTGTTCCTCGCGGCCGTGGCCCAGGCCAGCAGCGAACACAACGGCTGTGACGGCCTGGCCTTGGTGACCCACGACCCGGGCGATGGCGCGAAACGCCTCCTCGCCCTCGACGCCATCGGCGCGCAAGCATGGCTTAGCCCCGACCTCGACTGGGAACAGGCCAGTACCCTGGCGACCCACGGGGGGCTGGGCGCAGGCCAGCTGGAACAACTTTTCTGGGCCAGGCGCAGCTTCATGGCACCGCGCAGGCGGGAAACGCCAGCGCGGTCGGCGCTCACCACGAACGCAACCTGAACAGGAGCCAAACCATGGCAACCACCGTCAGCGACTTTCTCGTCGAACGCCTCAGCGAATGGGGTGTGACGCGCATCTTCGGCTACCCCGGCGACGGCATCAACGGCGTGTTCGGCGCCCTGCGCCGTGCCGGCAAGATCGAGTTCGTCCAGTGCCGCCACGAAGAGATGGCGGCGTTCATGGCCAGCGCCCACGCCAAGTTCACCGGTGAGCTGGGCGTGTGCATCGCCACCTCCGGACCGGGTGCCTCGCACCTGCTCACCGGCCTCTACGACGCGCGCCTGGACCACATGCCGGTACTGGCGATCGTCGGCCAGCAGGCACGCACTGCGCTGGGCGGCCATTACCAGCAGGAACTGGACCTGGTCTCGATGTTCAAGGATGTAGCCGGCGCGTTCGTCCAGCAAGCGGCAGCGCCAGCCCAGGTCCGCCATCTGGTCGACCGCGCCGCCCGTACCGCGCTGGGTGAACGCCGGGTGACGGCGCTGATATTGCCCAATGACCTGCAGGAACTGCCCTACGAGGCGCCAGCGCGGGCCCATGGCACCCTGCACTCCGGCGTCGGCTACAACCGGCCCAGCGTAGTGCCCCGGGCCGAAGAGCTGGAGCGTGCCGCGCAGGTGCTCAACAGCGGCGAAAAGGTGGCAATCCTGGTCGGCGCCGGGGCCCTGCAAGCCAGCCGCCAGGTCGCAGCGGTGGCCAACACCCTGGGCGCCGGCGTTGCCAAGGCGCTGTTGGGCAAGGCCGTGCTGGCCGATGAACTGCCCTGGGTCACCGGAAGCATCGGCCTGCTGGGCACCGAACCAAGCCTGAAACTGATGAACGAATGCGACACCCTGCTGATGATAGGTTCGGGCTTTCCCTATGCCGAATTCCTACCTGAGGAAGGCAAGGCGCGGGGCGTGCAGATCGACATAGCGCCCGACATGCTTGGCCTTCGCTACCCAATGGAAGTGAACCTGCAGGGCGACGCGGCCGAGACCCTCGATGCCTTGCTTCCACTCCTGGTCCACAAGGAAAAGCGCACCTGGCGCGAGCGCATCGAGGGCTGGCGCAAGCGTTGGGACGAAAAGTTGCAAAAGCGTGCCCTCGCCCCCGCTTCGCCCATCAATCCGCAGCGCGTGGTGCATGAACTGTCGCCACGCCTGCCGGACCAGGCGATCATCACCAGCGACTCAGGCTCATGCGCCAACTGGTTCGCCCGTGATCTGCAGATTCGCCCAGGCATGCAGTGCTCGCTGTCCGGCGGCCTGGCCTCGATGGGCGCGGCGGTTCCCTACGCGATTGCCGCGAAGTTCGCCCACCCCGAGCGCAGCGTGATCGCCCTGGTCGGCGACGGTGCCATGCAGATGAACAACCTCGCCGAGTTGATCACCGTGGCCAAGTACTGGCGCCAGTGGGCGAACGGCCGCTGGATCTGCGCGGTCTTCAACAATCAGGACCTCAACCAGGTGACCTGGGAACAGCGCGTGATGCAGGGCGACCCCAAGTTCGCCGCCAGCCAGGACATCCCCGATGTGCCCTACCACCTGTTCGCCATCTCGATCGGACTCAAGGGCATCTATGTCGACCGTGAGGAAGACGTCGGCCCGGCCTGGGAGCAGGCCCTGGCCAGCGACGTGCCGGTGGTGATCGATTTTCGCACCGACCCGGACGTGCCACCGCTACCACCGCACATCAGCCTGGAACAGGCGAAGAAGTTCGCCTCGGCACTGATCCAGGACCCGGATCGCGGCGGGATCATCAAGCAGACCGCGCGCCAGTTGCTCAGTAGCGTGCTGCCTGGATCCAAGGATTGAGCCACAGTACGACAACAGGCTCTTGCCAAGAGCGCGTTCTCAAAATACTGTATGAATATTCAGTAATTTGAGAACGCGACATGCAGCTCATCGCCAAGCTCGGCATCCTCGCCGACGCCGCCAAATATGACGCTTCCTGCGCCAGCAGCGGCGCCCCCAAGCGCAGCTCGCGGGGCGGCGATGGCCTGGGTGCCACTGATGGCATGGGTATCTGCCACAGCTATACCCCCGATGGGCGCTGCGTGTCGTTGCTCAAGGTGCTGTTGACCAACTTCTGTCTGTACGACTGCCAATACTGCGTCAATCGCCGCTCCAGCAACGTGCCTCGGGCGCGCTTCAGCCCCGAGGAGGTCGTACGCCTCACCCTCGATTTCTACCGGCGCAACTGCATCAGCGGCCTGTTCCTGAGTTCGGGCATCATTCGCTCGGCCGACTACACCATGGAGCAACTGATCCGCGTCGCCCAGCTGTTGCGCGAGGACCACGGCTTTCGCGGTTACATCCACCTCAAGACCATTCCCGACGCCGACCCGCTGCTGATCGAGGAAGCCGGACGCCTGGCCGACCGCTTGAGCGTGAACATCGAGTTGCCCACCGACGCCAGCCTCAAACGCCTGGCACCGGAAAAACACGCACACACCATCCGCCAGGCCATGGGCGTGATCCATCAGGGCCAGCAGGCCGTCGCCAATGAGCCACGCGCCCCGCGCTTCACCCCGGCCGGGCAGAGCACCCAGGTGATCGTCGGTGCCGATGCCACCGACGACAGCACGCTGCTGCGCAACGCCGAGTCGCTGTACCAGGGCTACGGGCTCAAACGCGTCTACTACTCGGCGTTCAGCCCGATTCCCGACAGCCCCGGCAGCGTTCCGCTGGCTGCCCCGCCTCTGCTGCGCGAACACCGCCTGTATCAGGCCGACTTCCTGCTGCGCGGTTATGGCTACAAGGCTGGCGAACTGCTCAGCGACAATACCAACCTGGCACTGGATATCGACCCCAAGCTGGCTTGGGCATTGGCCAACCGCGAGGTTTTTCCGCTGGACGTGAACCGGGCCGAGCCGGCCTTGCTGGCACGTATCCCCGGTATCGGCCTGCGCAGCGTGCAGCGCTTGGTGGCGCTGCGCCGCGAGCGGCGGATCCGCTATGACGACCTCATCCAACTGCGCTGCGTGCTGGAAAAAGCCCGACCGTTCATCGTCACCAGCGACTATCGCCCGGCCCAGGCCGAACTGCGCAGCGGGCTGTTGCGGGCGCGCCTGCGCGAGCCGCAGGCACCGATACAGATGGGCCTGTGGGGATGATCGCGCTCGATTGCGACAACCTCTTCGGCCGCTGGCGCGAGCAGGCCCGCTGCCTGCTCGGGCATGGCATCGACCCAGCCGAAGTGACCTGGGCCCAAGGGCCGATCGATGACTTGCTGGCCACGCCGACGCCGTTGCCCGAGGGGCCGGGGCCGTTCAAGGCTCGGGTACCGGCAGCGCTGCTGAGCCAGCTGGAACAGGCGGCGCGCTACCGCGGCGAGCAGCGCTGGAATCTGCTGTATGAGGTGCTTTGGCGCGTGGCCCATGGCGACCGCACCGCCATGCTCGCCGGTGACTGCCTGGGCAGTGAACTGCAGCGGCGGATCAAGCAAGTGAGCCGGGAAGCCCATCACTTGCACGCATTCGTGCGCTTCGTGCCACTGCCCGAAGGCCTGGCCGAGCAACTGCAACTCGACCTGGTGGCCTATCACGAGCCGGCCCACGATATCCTCGAAAGCGCCAGCGGGCACTTTGCCGATCGCCTCGGTCGCCAGCGCTGGTTGATCGCCACACCCGAAGATGGCATTCGCTTCGATGGCCAGGCGTTCGATTACCAGCGGCGCTGCCCGCAAGCCTGGCGCGACTGGGCGCGCAACGCCGATGACCCAGGCGCCGAGCTATGGCGCACCTATTACCGGCACACCTTCAATCCTGCCCGCCTCAACCCTGATGCCCTGCGCCAACATCTGCCGGGACGGTTCTGGCGGCACCTGCCGGAGGGCATGCTGATTCCACAGTTGGAGGGCTTGGCCCGTCAGGGCAAGCAGCGCGATGGGCAGGCCATCGAAGTGGCCAGCCAACGCGGCAAGCGGGTGGGTCGACTCCAGCCGAACGTTCCGCCCCCAATATCGTCTTAACTTGGGCCGGTGCCGACACGCAAAGAGGACGCGTAATGACCCAACCCGACCCGTCGTACGTCAAGTGGCTCGAAGACCGCTCCATGCTCAAGGCTTCCCAGGAACGCGCCCGCCTCTACGCCGGGCAGTCGCGCCTGTGGCTCAACCCCTACGCCGAAGCCCAACCCCGGCGAGCCACCGAAATCGCCTCGGTGTGGCTGACCGTCTACCCTGACGCCATCATCGCTCCCGAAGGCTGCTCGGTACTCGCGGCACTGGGCCACGAAGCCCTGTGGAAACGCCTCTCCGAGCTCGGTGTGCAAGGCATCCACACCGGCCCCATCAAGCAGTCCGGCGGCGTGCGTGGGCGCGACTACACACCCAGCATCGACGGCAACTTCGATCGCATCGGCTTCGACATCGACCCGCTCTACGGCAGCGAGCAGGAGCTGGTGCACATGAGCCGCATGGCAGCCGCGCACAACGCCGTCACCATCGACGACCTGATCCCCTCGCATACCGGCAAGGGCGCCGACTTCCGCCTGGCCGAACTGGCCCACGGCGCCTTCCCAGGGCTCTACCACATGGTCGAGGTCCGCGAGGAGGACTGGCCATTGCTGCCCGAGGTGCCGCCAGGGCGTGACGCGGTCAACCTGTCGCCGGCACAGTGCGACGAACTCAAGCTGCGCCACTACATCGTCGGCCAACTGCAACGGGTGATCTTCTTCGAGCCCGGGGTCAAGGAAACCGACTGGAGCGCCACCGCACCGATCACCGGGGTGGACGGCAAGACCCGGCGCTGGGTGTACCTGCACTACTTCAAGGAGGGCCAACCTTCGCTCAACTGGCTCGATCCGACCTTCGCCGCCCAGCAGATGATCATCGGCGATGCCCTGCATGCGCTGGACTGCCTGGGCGCACGCGGCCTGCGCCTGGACGCCAATGGTTTTCTCGGCGTCGAGGCCCGCGCCGAAGGCCCGGCCTGGTCCGAGAGCCATCCGCTGTCGATCGTCGGCAACCAACTGATCGGCGGCATGATTCGCAAGGCCGGCGGTTTCAGTTTCCAGGAACTCAACCTGACCCTGGACGATATCGCGCAGATGTCCAAGGGCGGCGCCGACCTGTCCTACGACTTCATCACCCGGCCCGCCTACCAGCATGCCCTGCTCACCGGCGACACCGAGTTCCTGCGCCTGATGCTCAAGGAAATGCACACCTTCGGTATCGACCCGGCATCGCTGATCCATGCCCTGCAGAACCATGACGAGCTGACCGTGGAGCTGGTGCATTTCTGGACCCTGCACGCCCACGACATGTACATGTACAAGGGCCAGACCCTGCCGGGCAACATCCTGCGCGAACACATCCGCGAGGAGATCTACGAGCGCCTGTCGGGCGAGCATGCGCCCTACAACCTGCGCTTCGTCACCAATGGCATCTCCTGCACCACCGCCAGCCTGATCACCGCGGCGCTGGGCATCCGCGACCTGGAGCGTATCAGTGCGTCGGACATCGAGCGGGTGCAGAAGGTGCACCTGCTGCTGGTGATGTACAACGCCATGCAGCCGGGCGTGGTCGCGCTGTCCGGCTGGGACCTGGTCGGCGCGCTGCCATTGGCCGCCGAACAGGTTGCCGAACGCATGGGCGATGGCGATACCCGCTGGATCCACCGCGGCGGCTACGACCTGGCCGGGCTCGATGACCAGGCAGAGGCTTCGGTACGCGGCATGCCCCGTGCCCGCGCGCTGTATGGGAGCCTGGCCAGCCAGTTGGAACATGGCGACTCGTTCGCCTGCAAGGTGAAGAAACTGCTGGCCGTGCGTCAGGCCTATGGCATCGCCACCAGCCGCCAGGTGCTGGTGCCCGAGGTTGCCAGCCCGGGGCTGCTGGTGATGGTGCATGAGTTACCGGCGGGCCGCGGCATCCAGATCAGCGCGCTGAACTTCAGCCAGGAGGTGATTGCCGAGGAGCTGCAGTTGACCGGTTTCACCCCAGGCCCGGTGGTGGACATGATCAACGAGACCCTCGAGGGCGACCTGACCGAGGATGGCCGCCTGATGATCAATCTGGACCCTTATGAGGCGCTGTGCCTGCGGATCGTCAGCAGCAGCGGACATGTCTGATAGCGGCAATGGAATAAGACTCGGCCAGGATCAATGAAACCGTAATATCCACTGGCCATATTGGGCGGCCTTGTCCAACATCCTGGGTCGCCCAATGCAATTCACGCCTCATCGCCTGGCCTTGTGCGTGGCGCTGGCCAGCGTCTCGCTCGCCCCCGCCGCCTTCGCCAGGGACTATCTGATCGACAGCGCCACCACCGATACCCTTGAGCTGAAGAAGTCCGACACGCTGCAAGTCGCCGCCTCCGGTAGCATCGTCGCCAGTGACGATGATGGCGTGATCCTGCCCAAGCACACCAGTGGCGCCACGGTCAGTCTCGACAACGCCGGCATCATCGCCTCCAGCAATGGCCGTGGCATCGACAGCAAGGACGAGGGCGAAGACCTCAGCCACTACGTGATCACCAACCAAGCCGGGGCGTTGATCCAGGGTACCAACGACGGCTTGCGCCTGCAGACCAACCCCAGCGCAGGTGGCAGCCTGACCATCGTCAACGCCGGCACCATCGAGTCGACTGTCGAGGGCCAGGCCATCGACCTGGAAAGCCTGGACAACCCCGCCTTCACCACCACCCTGGTCAACCAGGCCACCGGGGTGATCCATGCCGTGGGCAACGATGCGATCAAGACCGGCTCCAACGCCACCATCACCAACTACGGGCTGATCCATACCGACACCGCGCCTCAGGATGCGGACGGTCTCGAGCAGAAGTGGGATGGCATCAAGATCGGCACCGCCACCGGCGTCACGGTGTACAACCACGGCACCATCAGCGCCGACCGCCATGGCATCGACCTGAAGTCCGATGCGACACTCTACAACTATGCCGACGCCAGCGTTACCGGGCGCAACGGCTCGGGCTTCGGTTCCGATGGCAGTGGCACGGTCTACAACTGGGGCACCATCACCGGGGCCATCGCCGACGGCAAGATCAACGGCGACGGCGATGGGGTCGACATCGACAACATCGGTTACGTGTACAACGCCGGCACCATCCAGGGCCTGGGCGCCAAAGGCGCAGACAGCGGCGGCCGACCGAACGGCAGCGAAGGCATCGCCATGGGCGGCGGCACCGTGATCAACACCGCCAGTGGCGTTATTCGCAGTGTCGACAATGGCATCCTGGTCGACGACGGCGCCGAGGGCTCGGGCGTAGGCGCGACCACCATCAGCAACGCCGGCCAAATCGCAGGCGAAAGCGGCTTCGGCGTCAAACTGATCGGCGAGTTCGACGATACCGTGATCAACAGCGGCAGCATCATCGGTGGCAACGGCCTGGCACTGAGCATGGGCGCGGGCAACGATACCCTGGTGGTCCAGACCGGCAGCGTGTTCGAGGGGTTGGTCGATGGCGGCGACGGCATCGACAGCGTGACCCTCGACGGCACCGGCAGTTTTGGCAACAGCGCCAATTTCCAGACCTTGCAGGTCAGCGGCGGCAACTGGACCCTCACCAGTGTCGACGACTTCAGCCAAGGTGGCGTCATCGACACAGGTGCCACCCTCATCAACCAAGGCAGCATCCTTGGGCGGATGCGCGTCGAGCAGGGCGCGACCTACGCAGGTGGAGGCTCGGTCGGCGGCTTGCAGGTCGACGGGACGATGCTCACCAACAGCGACCTGGGCGTGGCCCAGGTCCGCGGTGACCTGGACTTCGGCCAGGGCGCGACACTGATCTACGGCGTCAACGCCGACGGCAGCAGCGCACCGATCAGCGTTGCGGGTAACGCCAACCTCAACGGCGCCACCTTGCGCATCCAGCCGACTCCGGGCCAATACCCCTGGCAGAGCCAGTACACCGTGCTGACGGCCGCCGCAGTCAACGGCACCTTCGCCCAGGTCACCAGTGACTACGCCTTCCTTACCCCGACGCTAAGCTATGGCAGCACCTCGGTAGAGCTGGCCTACAACCGCAACGACGTGGCCTTCGCCGACTACGCACGCACCGGCAACGGCGCCGCTGCCGCCCGCAGCCTGGGCAGCCTCAGCCACGACAGTGCGCTCTACAATGCCGTGCTCGGCACCTCGGCAATCAGCGCCGGCAGCGCCATGGAGCAGCTTTCCGGCAGCCACACCGCCAACCTGGCGGCGGCAACCCTGGCTGGCACCGCCCAGGTCGGCAGCAGCATGCTCGCAGCCATGCAGGCCATGGGCAGTGGCGGCGGCCTGCTGGTAGGTATGAACGATGGCGACGGCCCGGCCCTTGCTGCCACCGGGGTACCCCGCGAGGCGCGCAATCTCAACGACCCGAGCGCCCAGGGACGCGTCTGGGCGCAGGCACTGGGCAGCTATGGCAAGGTCGATGGCAGCCACGGCGCCAGCGCTCTCGAACAGCGTACCGGCGGCGCTGTGCTGGGCGTCGACTGGGCCTTGGCGAACGACTGGCACCTGGGCGTGCTCGGTGGCTACTCACGTACCCGCCTGGACAGCAACGGCCTGGATGGCAGCGTACGCAGCTGGCATGCCGGCGTGTATGCCCAGCACCAGAGCGGCCCACTGGCCGTGCGCCTGGGTGCGGCCTACAGCAGCCATGACGGCGACACCAAGCGCGACGTGGCCTTCAGCGGCTTCAACGAGCGCCTCAAGGGCGCCTACGATGCCGACAGCCAACAGGCCTTCGTCGAGCTGGGGTATGCCATGGGCAGCGGTCGCTTGAGCGCAGAGCCATTCGCCAACCTCGGCTACCAACGCTACCACCGCGACAGCTACCGCGAGCAAGGTGGCGACGCGGCATTGGCGGTAGATGCCGATACCCAGGACAACTTCAGCAGCACCTTCGGCATGCGCCTGGCCCACCTCGGGCAACTGGACAACGGCATGAGTCTCACACCGCGGGCGTCCCTGGGCTGGCGACATGTGTATGGCAGCGTCGATGCCCGCACGCGCCAGGCCTTCCTGGCCGGCGGCGACGCCTTCAGTGTCGAAGGCAGCGCGCTCGACCGCGACAGCCTGCTGGTCGAGGCCGGGCTGGACCTGGGGTTGAGTGCACGGCAGAGCGTCGGGCTCGGGTACAGCGGCGAGCTGGGGAGCAATAGCCGCAACCATGCCATTGTCGGGCAGTGGCAATTGAAGTTCTGAGCCTTCGCGGGTTGTACCGGCCCCTTCGCGGCGGTTCGGCGCCCCGACAAGCCCGCACAGGTTCACCACAGGCTTAGGGCTTGAGGTGGGCCTGTGGCCGGTCTTGCTTTTACTGCGCTACGGGCATAGCGTGCTGGGGTTTCCAGTCCGCGCCCAGGAGCAACACCATGTACACCGGCATCGTCCAGGCCGTCCGCCCCCTCCTCGATGTGACCCGCTACCCAGGCCACAACCAGTTCACCATCGACCTCACCCCCGAGCTGCTCGAGGAGCTGAAGATCGGCGCCAGCGTGAGTGTCGAGGGCACCTGCCTGTCGGTCACCGAGATCGACGGCAGCCAGGTTCGTTTCGATGCCATGACCGCTACCCTGGAACGCACCAACCTGCGCTTTCTCAACGCAGGCGTGGGCGTCAACATCGAGCGCTCGGCGAAGATGAACGCCGAAGTCGGCGGGCACCTGATGGCTGGCCATATCGCTTGCACTGCCGAAGTCGTCGAGCTGTCGATCAAGGACACCGGCGCGTTCATCACGTTCCGCATGCCCCCGGAATGGGCCAAGTACGTCTTCGCGCGGGGCTTTCTCGGCGTCAACGGCTGCAGCTTGACCGTGGCCGATGTCGAGGACGGCGTGGTGACCATCAACCTGATCCCGGAAACCCTGCGCCAGACCACCTTCGCCCGCTACCAGGCCGGTGACCTCCTCAACATCGAGGTGGACCACCAGACCATGGTCCTGGTGGATGTGGTCGAGCGCACCATCAAAGGCACCTTGGCCCGCGAAAACCTGCTGCGCTGAGGCCTGCCCATGCTGCCCAACGCCCTTCCCGCCCGCAACGCCAGGCGTCTGCGCCTGCAGATCCTGCGCGGGCGCGTCGGCCTCGGGCTGGTCGCCGGCCTGTCGGTACTTGCAGGCATGACCGACGCCATCGGCCTGTTGGCGCTGGGCGATTTCGTGTCGTTCATGAGCGGCAATACCACACGCCTGGCGGTGGCCATCAGCGAGGCGGACCTTGCCATGGTGCTGCGCCTGAGTGGCGCAGTGCTGGGTTTCGTCGCCGGCAATGCCTTGGGGGTGCTGCTGGCGCGAGGCTTCCGGCGCCGGGCCTGGCCGGTATTGCTGGTGGTGGCGGCGTTGCTCGCATTCGCTGCGGCTTGGCCCTTTGCGGCGAGTTTTCCGGCATTGCTGGCGGCAACCCTGGCCATGGGCATGATCAATGCCGTGGTCGAACAAGTGAACGGCCTGCCCATCGGCCTGACCTACGTCACCGGCGCGCTATCACGCTTCGGTCGCGGCCTGGGGCGCTGGTTGCTGGGTGAGCGGCGCAGCGGCTGGCGGGTGCAGTTGGTGCCGTGGGCCGGCATGTTGCTGGGCGCCGCCCTTGGTGCCTGGTTGCAGCATCACCTGGGCCTGCAGGCACTGGCCGGCAGTTGCGCCCTCGCCTGCCTGCTGGCCCTGGTGTCGCGCTTCATTCCACGTAACTGGCAGCGCGGCTACATGCCGCGCTGAGCACGCGCCATCACTCGATGCGCGGGTGCTGCTGCACCAGCAGCTTGCGCTTGGCCTCCAGCTCGGCAATCTGCTCGTCGATGTCCTCGATCTTCTGCTCGATGTTGTCGTGGTGCTCCTGCAACAGCTCACGCGCTTCCTCGATGTCCGACGCTGCCGGCGCCGCGCCCCGTAGCGGTTTGTTGGCGGTCTCCTTCATGGTCAACCCGGTCACCAGGCCCACTGCGGCGATCACCATCAGGTAATAGGCCGGCATGTACAGATTGCCGGTGCTTTCCACCAGCCACGCGGTCAAGGTCGGGGTCAGGCCGGCAATCAGGATCGAGATGTTGAACGCACTGGCCAATGCGCTGTAGCGGATATGCGTGGGGAACATCGCCGGCAGTGTCGAGGCCATCACGCCAATGAAGAAGTTCAGCAGCACAGCAATGAGCAAGAGCCCGGCGAAGATCAGCCCCAGCACCCCGCTGTTGACCAGCATGAACGCCGGAATGGCCAGGGCGAACAGGCCGACGCTACCGATGATAATGAAGGGACGGCGCCCGAACTTGTCGCTGAGCAGGCCGATCAGCGGTTGCACGAACAACATGCCGACCATGATGGCGATGATGATCAACACACCGTGGTCTTCGCTGTAGTGCAGGTTGTGCGACAGGTAGCTGGGCATGTAGGTGAGCAGCATGTAGTAGGTGACGTTGGTGGCGATCACCACGCCGACGCAGGTCACAAGGCTGCGCCAGTGCTTGGTCGCCACCTCTTTGAACGACACCTTCGGCCCTGACGCCAGGCCTTCGCGATCGCCCTGCTCGAGCTTGTCGACATGCTGCTGGAACGCCGGTGTCTCTTCCAGCGCATGGCGCAGGTAGAGGCCGATGATGCCCAGCGGCAAGGCCAGGAAGAACGGCAGGCGCCAGCCCCACTCGAGGAACTTTTCTTCGCCGAGGATCGTGGAAATCAGCACCACGACCCCTGCGCCCAGCACGAAGCCTGCGATCGAGCCGAAGTCCAGCCAACTGCCGAGGAAGCCACGCTTGCGGTCGGGGGCGTACTCGGCGACGAAGATCGAGGCGCCGGTGTACTCGCCGCCCACCGAGAACCCCTGGGCCATCTTCGCCAGCAGCAACAGGATCGGCGCCCAGATGCCGATGCTCGCGTATGACGGTATGAGGCCGATGGCGAAGGTGCTCAGCGACATGATCACGATGGTCGCGGCCAGGACCTTCTGCCGGCCGAACTTGTCGCCCAAGGCGCCGAAGAACAACCCGCCCAGGGGCCGGATCAGGAACGGTACCGAGAAAGTCGCCAGGGCGGCGATCATCTGCACGCTGGGATCGGCATTGGGGAAGAACACCTTGCCCAGCGCGTAGGCAACGAAGCCATAGACACCGAAATCGAACCATTCCATGGCATTGCCCAGCGCTGCGGCGGTGATCGCTTTGCGCATCTTGGCATCGTCGACGATGGTGATGTCCTTGAGGCCGATGGGCTTGACGCTTTTCTTGCGAGATTTCATGCCTGTATCCCTTGTGCTTCACAGTTCCCCGGGCGCGATCATCTTGATGGCCCGGTGCTATGCATCAGATACGAGAGAGCGCTGAAAAATTCACTGCTGTCAGCATTTTGCCTAATGAGTCTTGACCGTTAATCCAGTTTCGTCCACGCCGGCCTCTCTTCTACAGGAACAGCGTCGACCGAGGGGCTTGCACGCACCTTCTCCTGCTCAACCGTCGGTGGACCGCGACAAGGCTTCCCAGGCATCGATTTCCTTGGCCAGCGTCGCCAGCTTTTCGCGGACCAGTGCCAGCGCATCGCTGCCCAACAGCAGGTGCGCCGCAGGCGTGTCGCTGTCGATCACCGCCAGCATCGCCCTCGCCGCCTTGACCGGGTCGCCGAGCTGCCTGCCGCTCTTTTCCTCGCGGGCTTGGCGGATCGGGTCGAACAACGCGTCATAGTCGGCAATCGACCGGGCCGTACGGCTCATCGAACGCCCCGCCCAATCGGTACGAAACGAGCCGGGCGCCACGGCGGTAACGTGAATGCCGAACGGCTTCACCTCCTTGCCCAACACCTCGGAAATACCTTCCAGGGCGAACTTGCTACCGCAGTAGTAGGCGATGCCTGGCAGGGTGATGAAGCCGCCCATCGAGGTAATGTTGAGGATATGACCGCGACGGCGCATACGCATGTAGGGCAACACAGCCTTGGTCATGGCGACCGCGCCGAACACATTGACGTCGAACTGTCGGCGCATTTCGCTCAGCGGCGACTCCTCCATGACGCCTTCATGGCCATAGCCTGCGTTATTGACCAACACATCGATCGACCCGACGGCGGCCTCGATGTCGGCCACCACTGCATCAATGGCAGCGAAATCGCTGACATCGAGGAGGCGGCCCACGGCATTGGTCGCGTCGAGCGCCTCGAAATCCAGCCTGGCCTGCTCGCTGCGCACCGTGCCGACGACACGATGGCCCGCAGCGAGCGCTTCCTGGGCCAGCGCCCGGCCGAAGCCACTGCTTACGCCGGTGATGAAAAGTGTTTTGCTCGATGACATGGGACTGGCTCCACTGAACGTTGACGTGGATGCACAATAACCAGGCGTGCTAGTTTCGCTCAGGCAGGATACTGTCGTTTTCTTGCCTATTCCTATGAGGCCATGGCCAATGCACGACACCACTGCCGCACTGCCACGGACCGAGCGACAGCGCTTGCTGGCCCTGTTGCGTGCCCAGGCACCTGCCGAGGGCTACAACCTGACCGCCCTGCCCGACGTGCGTATCCTGCGCTCGGACCGTGCCTTGGCCCGTACACCAGTCCTGTATGACCCAGGCATCGTGATCGTCTGCCAAGGGCGCAAGCGTGGTTTTTTCGGGGGCCAGGACTATCTGTATGATGAGCAACACTATCTGGCGGTCGCGGTTCCGGTGCCGTTCACCATGGAAACCGACGCCTCGGCGCAACAGCCGCTGCTGGCCCTGTACCTGCACCTGGACTTCAAGCTCGCCGCCGAATTGCTGGTGGAGATCGGCCAGCAACGCTCCGCGGCGCAAGAACATCCGCCCGAAAGCATGATGTCCAGCCCGATGGATGCGAGGATGCAGGCGAGCGTGCTGCGTCTGCTGGAAGCCCTCGACCAGCCGCTCGAAGCGGCCATCCTCGGCCCGGCACTGGTACGGGAGTTGTATTTTCGCGTGCTAACCGGCCCACAGGGCAACGCGATGCGGGCAGCATTGGCGATGCAGGGTCAGTTCGGCAAGATCGGCAAGGCCCTGCGCTGCATTCATGCCCGCTATGCGCAAGCGGTCGACCTGGCGCAGCTGGCGCGCGAGGCCGGCATGAGCGTGCCGACGTTCCACAGCCACTTCAAGGCCATTACCCGCACCTCGCCGATGCAGTACCTGAAGTCGACGCGCTTGCACCAGGCGCGCCTGCTGATGGTCCGTCAGGGGATGACGGCCGAAACCGCCTGCTACGCCGTGGGCTATACCAGCGCCTCGCAGTTCAGCAGAGAATTCAAACGGCTGTTCGGCCTTACGCCTGCGGCCGAGGCCAAGCGCATGCGAGAACACTTCGCCCTGCCCCCGGCGTTCGCCGGGGCGCAGTACGTCTCCTCGCACTGATGGACGTTGGCCGAGTCAGATACCTTCGCGCGCCAGGTCCATGGCGAAATAGGTCAGGATCAGGTCGGCACCGGCACGCTTGATCGCGCCAATGCTTTCACGTACCACCCGGCCCTCGTCGATGGCACCGGCCAGGCCGCCGAACTTGATCATCGCGTATTCACCACTGACCTGATAGGCCGCCAACGGCAGGCGCGACGCGGCGCGGATGTCGGCGATCACGTCGAGGTAGGCGCCCGCCGGCTTGACCATCAGCACGTCGGCCCCTTCCTGCTCGTCGAGCAGCGATTCGCGCACGGCTTCGCGGCGGTTCATCGGGTTCATCTGGTAGCTCTTGCGATCGCCCTTGAGCGCGGTGCCGCCCGCCTCACGGAACGGGCCATACAGCGAAGAGGCAAATTTGGTCGAATAGGCCATGATCGCCGTGTCGTGAAAGCCTGCGCCGTCGAGTGCGCTGCGAATCGCCTGGACCTGGCCGTCCATCGCCGCCGATGGCGCGATGAAGTCGGCACCGGCGGCGGCCGCGACCACCGCCTGCTTGCCCAGGTTGGCCAGGGTCGCGTCGTTGTCCACGCCGTGGTCGTGCAGCACGCCGCAGTGGCCGTGGCTGGTGTATTCGCAGAAGCAGGTGTCGGACATCACCACCATCTCCGGCACGGTGTCCTTGCAGATACGCGCCATGCGCGCCACCAGGCCGTCTTCGTTCCAGGTATCGCTACCGGTGGCATCGAGGTTGTGCGAGACGCCGAAGGTCATCACCGACTTGATGCCGGCGCGGGCATAGCGTTCGATTTCCTGGGCGAGCAGCTTTTCCGGGATGCGGTTGACGCCGGGCATGCTGGTGATCGGCACGAAGTCATCGATGCCTTCCTCGACGAAGATCGGCAGGATCAGGTCCTCGAGACGGAATTCGGTCTCCTGGAAGATCGTGCGCAGGGGCTCGTTCTGGCGCAGGCGGCGGGGACGAACGGCAGGGAAAAGGTTGGACATGACAGCTCCAGGGAATTTTAACGGCGTATACCTTATGCCTGTCGGGCGCCAGTGAAAAGGCTCAATCACGAGAATGTGAATTGCAGGGGACGCAATAGCCTGCCCTGGTAGCCACACCGGGCAGGCGGAACTGCCGTTTCATGCGGCGACGGCGAGGGTCGACTCCCAAGGTTGCGCGGGTGCCTGTAGCGCCAGGGGAGCACTGCCCGGCTGGGGTATGAAGGCGGCCATGGCTTCGACCAGGTTGGCAAGATTAGGCAGCGGCGCGACAGTGCTCGGCCCACCCTCTGCCACCGATGCAGGATGCATGGTTTCGACTGCCAAAGTCGAAGCGTGCAACTGCACCAGGTGCGCGGAGGCGATTTCCTGGTCCCCGGCCGTCACAACCGCTGGCTTGGCAAAGACGAAGTCATCGGCGGTCACCTGGGCGACTTCGAGCGCGTCGAGATACAGCAACTTGACCGCACCATCCTGCCCTGGCAGCGCCTTGGTTTCGACCGACACACCGTGAATCTGGGCAAAACCGTTTAATTGGAAGCGTTGCTGCTTGCTGATCTGCAGATCCTCAAAACGGCTGATGCCTATCTGGGTCAGGTCGATCTTGTCGATACCATGGCGGAAACCGCGCAACGCGTTGCCGTAGTCCGTCACGCCTTCCTGATGGGCCAGCTGGAAGACGCTGGGTGCAACCCCTGCCGGCTTGTGAACGGTGCCGGCCAGTGTCGCCACCATCCGCCCTGTTTCATCCGAAGTCAGCGAAACGCCCTTGGCGCCTCCCGCTAGCACGATGGGTGCGTTGCCAGGTTTTGGTTTCTCCCCTTCGGGATTGCCTGAAAGGTAGCCAGGAGCGGCCTCGACACTTCTCAGAAAGCGGAAATTGCTGGCTTGGAGACTGCCTAGCTTGGCTTGCGCCCAGCGCACTGTCTGACCTTTGCCCAGATCGAGCACGACCGCCGGTCCGTCCTGATGCAGGGTCAGGTCAGTGAATTTTCGGTTACCGAATCCGATCAGATCCACCACCTCCCGCGTTGCCTCGAACCCTTCGATAAGGTCGGATCCAGCTGCGCGCCGGTGAATCACGAAGCGATCGGTACCCGCACCACCGCGCAACAGGTTATTACCCCGGCCACCATCGAGTAGCGCTGCGTCAGGGCCAGCCACCAAGGTATCGTCGCCGTCACCGCTGATCAGGTTGTGCACCGAGCCAGGGGCGATGGTCAGGGCTGCCCCTGCAATCTGACCGACACCGCTGGTCAGGTTCAGCGAAACACCACGCCTGACGGCGGCCGCATTGAGGGTGTTACGCCCGCCCGGTTTGCCGTTGACAGCGTCGTCCAGCACGGACCGGCCTGGATTGCCCGACAGGCTGGCTGCGTACTCGTCGGTGTAGTAATAGACGTCATTCTCGCTGACAGGGCTGCCAGCCAGGCGTAGGCTCCAGCGATCGATCGTCAGCGGCAGGCCATTGCTCGCGTTGCGTATTTCCAGGTGCCAGTCACCTTCCGATGGCTCAGCGCGGTGGTGGGTGGACATGAACGCATACTTGAAGACACCGGAGCGCAGGTCGCCCGGCGCATCGGCGGCAGAACCCGGCGCCTTGCCTGCACGGTCCAGCAACACGCTGCGTGTGCCGCCAGGGGACACCAGGGTGAGGGTCAGGTCGCCGAGACGGCCAACCGAGGCATGGATATCGACTTCTGCGTGCTCGACCCGTACATCACCGGGCATCGGCAGGGACAGGGTCAGGGTCTGCCCTGCAAGCAACTGCCGGGCTTGAGCTTCACTGCTGGCGCTTAGTTGACGCTCATTGGCTGCATTCGCTTGGCCTGGCCACGACTCGGCAAGGCGCACCGCCGCACGCGCATCAATCAAGCCGAAACCGTAATCGTGGCTAACGTGCATGCTTGCACCGTTCCAGTTGCGCGCCGCGTTGTCAGCCCAAGCCGTGGTGGGGTCTTCAACCTTGCGCGCAGACAACGCAAGGATCTGCTGAACATCCCGGTAGCCCAGCCCAGGATTGGCTTGCAGCATCAAGGCCGCCACCCCCGAGACAATCGGCGCGGCAAAACTGGTGCCCTGCGTGGTGCCATAGGCGCTACCGATCTTGGCCCCCCGCTCGGCTTCCAGGTCGATGCCACTGGACAGCACATGGCTGCCAGGAGCCGCCACCAGCAGGCTGGCACCGGGATTGGAAAACGGCACGCTCGCTACCTGCAGCACCGACAGGTCTGCCTTGGCATTGATCGCCGCGACCTCGATGGCATGCCGCGAGTTGTTGATCAGCGAACCTTGCGCGCTGCCACCTTTTTCACGCTGGTTGCCGCCCGAGGCGACGACGATGGTGCCCAATCCGCCTCGGCCGTTGGTAGCGGCCAACGTGCTAGTGAAAGCCAGCGCCAACGCAGTGTCGATCCTTCCCTCCTGCACGTTGCCAATGGCAAAGTCGGTCTTGAAGCCCCAGCTGTTGTTGGCCACGTCATAATTGACCATCTGTCCCAGGCTGGTGAGGTCGTCGCCCTTGTTGGCCAGGTAATGACCGCCGAGCGTGGCTTCATGGGCGATACCGATGCCGCCCTGGTCGTTGCGTGCTGCCACCATGACGCCGGCAACCTGGGTTGCATGATTGGAGGCCAACGCCGGCAGTGTGCCGCTGCTGCGTTGGGTCGCCAGCCAGACAGGGTCGATGTTGACCTTGAGATCTGGATGCTGCACGTCGAAGATTTCCGGCGCAACGGCGAACTCGCCCCCTGGCTCGAACTGGCCGATGCGTATGCCTTTGCCGGTGAAATCGCGCCAGACCGGCAGCACGTCGATGTCCTCGAGGTACCACTGGCGGAACGCCAGCGGGTCATTGGGCGACTGCGCGTGACGCAAGATGACCGTGGCCCGCAATGGCGCCGAGGCGCTGCTGCCGATCTCGGTTACCGCGATGGAGGCGTTGCCGGCCGCATCGACCAGGTCGTAACGGAAGCTGATATCGCCATCATGGCCCGCCGACGGCGTCACTTGCACATCGCCCTGGGCGGTGAGCACTACCGTAGCGCCCTTGGCGTCACCGACCGAAGCGATGCGCAAAGGGCCGCTGCTGGCGAGCGGCAGATCATTGGCCAGCAACGCCGAGGCAGGTAGTACAGCTGCCCCGCCCTGCGTGCGGAACGGTGTGAGCTGTGCGGGGGCCAACGAATCGCCGATTGGCATTGCATGGGGCGCGACCAAGTCGATCGCGGCAACGTCGGCAAAGCTGAGTTTCTGCACATTGCTCAACGTCAGGTCGCCGTCGCGCTCCTTCACCCGGTCGACAATCGTGTATCCGGTCTTGGTGCGGGTGATGAGGTATTCATCGTGGTTGCCATGCAGGGTCACCAGGTTGACACCGCCAGCACCATCGATGATGGCATTGCCACGCCCTGCCTCGATCACATCGTCGGCGGCGCCTCCCATGATATGGTCCGCCCCGCGGCCGGCATGGATGATGCTGCCAGCTGCCGAGGCGTGAATGTAGTCACCGCTGGGGCCGGCATAGATCACCGACTTGCCGGTGCCACCAAGGATGGTGTTGCGGCCGCTGCCACCGGCCAGCACATCGTTGCCACCGCCACCGATCAGTAGGCTATCGCCAGCCCCTCCCTTGATGAACACGCCACGTTGGCCTCCGCTGACGATGATGTCCTTGCCGCGCCCACCCTGGGCGATGGTCAGCCCGGTCTCGGCCATATTCAGGCCGACACCCAGCTCGCCGACGATCAGCGCGGAGTCGCGCCCGCCGTTGCCGCGCAGGTTGGCCGGGTCGTCACTGGCGCTGATCACGAACACATCGTCGCCGGCGCCGCCCACGTAGGTGTTGCTGCCTCCGCCCCCCACCAACCAGCTCCCATCAGGGGCGGCTTTGAGCGTATCGTTGCCGACGCCCCCATTCAGGGTCTCCACCTTCAGCACACCAGCATCGAGCGTGGCGTCCTGCACCCCCTGGTGCACATATGCGCGGCGGGACGTCTCGCCGCTGGTCGAGATCAACATGGCCGCATCCTTCTGCCTTTCGACGAGGTTGCTGACGGTATCGGCAAGAAACCTCACAGCCAGTACCTCCCGCTGCACGCCGTTGCCGAGGAATGTCCCACGTGCGATGACCTCGTTACCCTGGCGCAGCTCTCCCAGCGGCTTGACACCGCCCAGGCTGATCTGGGTGATGCCATGCTCGGCAAGGGTCTTGAGCTCGCCCTGGTCGGCGCGGCCGTCGTGGTTGCCATCGACCCAAAGCCGGAGCGCGCCCCAGGCTGCGTCGGTCGGCGTGATCGCACCATCGGCATTGGCGTCCACGCTTGCCAGCGCTGCGAAACCATCCTTGAAAGGTGTTTCTCCCGGCGCGCCATCGGTCCCCGGCTTACCTGCGTAGTATTCGGAAAACAACTGGCTGATTCGGTTGATCTGGCCACTGCCATCGTCGTGCACCAACATGCCGGTCTGTCGGTCGGCCCACCCGGTGCGATGTAACGAGCCGCTGTTATCGACGTCGAACAATACCGCGTCATCCAGCCCAGTCATGCCGGCTCCCTTGCCGCTAAGGTCGAACAGAAGCGGGTCGACGTAGGTGTTGACCGTGGTCATGGCCGCCAGCCCATTGAGCACGGCAGCGTTGCGCAGGCTGAAATCGGGCTTGTCGGGGCCCTCCTTGTAGAATTGCGCCAGATGCTGGTTGGGCCGTACGTTGGGGTCACGCTGCAGTTCGCCAGGGCGGATACCCCCGGTGGCCAGACTGCCCATCTGGGCGGAGGTGAAGTCGGTGTTGTCCAGGGTCTTGTCGGTGAACGCGATGCTGTGAGTGAGGCGTCGGGTCACGTAGCCTGCGGAGACGTCATTGCGGATATCGTCCTGACCTTGCAGGTCGCGGCGGGATTCGGTGGTGGGGGTGATGTCGATCTTGATTGGAGAACTAGGCGATGAGGATTCAGCAGGGACAGGCATATCTCTCAGAATCGGTTTAAACAAACTGTTCATGCCGACCTCGCCAAGTTCTCGCCAACCTGAGGGAGACTCCACTCTTCGAATCCAGTCTCGGGCAGCGGCACGCACGGTTGACGGCCCCATGACCGAGCTTTGTCCCATCAGGTAATGGGTACGAGCGGATAACTCAACTTCTTTTCGGAGGTCGCCCGCTGAAGACAAAACCTGCTCCCAATAAGTCTGGTGACTCGCTTGTGGCATCGCCATGAACACAGAATGAAGCGTCCAAGCACTCTCTGGGTAACCATTGCCTACAAATACCTCACGGTGAAACCTAGCGATATCTGTTTGCGGCAATGGTCCTTTCACTACCCCAGCCACAACGTTGGCATTCAATGCCGACAGGTATGCATGTGCCATCCCCAGTCGAACAGCATCAACCTGAGTTTCACCCATAGGTGTTCCCGCATCAGCCGCAACGGATTTCATAAAATTAATTGCCGCCACACCCGCTATCGTGTCACCGCGCACTACGCCATTTGCCAACACTGCATACCTGTCCCCCTTTCGTGCCAGAAGATCATACATTCTCCCTGGCCCCTCCTTATCAAGAATTGCCTTCGCAAACTCCAAATCTTTTGTTGTTAATTCCATCTTTAATCCCTGTCTTCTGAAAAGTAGCCAATGAAAATCAAAGCAAGTTAACGCATCAAGCGACTATAAAACTCGACATCACACTCGTAATTACCGCTAGAGCCAAAACCTTGAAACCAAGTCACCTCCGCTCCACTAATGACTCCGTCCAACACACCAGACAACCTCACGCACGAATAAGAGGAGTAAGGCTCACTTACCTCAAATACATCCTCACCGGTAGCCAGACCAATCAAATAAGCAACTATCCCCATACCCACGGGAGTCATAGCAAACATGCTCAACACGGCAACTCTCAAGAAATTCCAAATAATCGCTGAAACCCATTTTTCGCAGGTAGTTGTCATCGCTCCCCCAAACTCTCCCGAACATGCCGCTGCAACGGACTAAGGAAATAACTAATCACTCTACGCCTATCGATAATCAGTTCCGCGCGCACCGCCATGCCGGGCGCCAGCTTTACCGACTTCTCTCCCACTCGAAGTTCATCTTCGTTCAACTGAATCCGTGCGCTATAAACCAACCCCCGCCGCTCATCTTCAATGGCATCGTGGGAAACGCTCAGTACCACCCCTGGCACCACGCCATACTTGGTAAAGGTAAATGTCTCGACCTTGACCTCGACCGTCTGCCCCGGGTGAATGAAGCCGATATCTTTGTTCTCGATCTGCACTTCCACTTCAACGGGCTGGCCGCTGGGCACGATTACCATCAACGTTTGCGCAGGCGTCACAACCCCGCCCTCGGTATGCACCGCCAGTTGCTGCACGGTGCCATCGACCGGCGAGGTCAGCGCTCGCAGCCGGTGGCGTTGTTCGGCTTTTTTCAGCTCCTGACCAAGGCTCGCCAAGCGCCGCTCGGCCTCGCCGTGCAGGTCGAGCATGGCCCGACGCAATTGCGCGATAACGCCCGCCCTGCGATGACGGGCAGCCAGGCGTGCGGCGTTCAGCTCTTCGATCCGTGAATGCTGGATGGCCAACTCGCGCTCTTGCTCCAGGCGCGCTTGCTCCTTTTCCAGCCAGGTGTGCTTGGCAACCGCCGACTCGCTGAACAGCTGTTTGTAGTCCGCCGTCAGTTGCCGCGTGATTACTAGCAGCTGGCGCAACGCATCCGCCCGGGCTCGTGCCGAACGAGTCTCGGCCGTGCGCTGGTCGATCTCCGCGTCCACCTGCTCCAGCGTGGCACGCAATTCGAGGTATTGGCCTTCGAGCCACCGCTGCGCCGTCATTTGTTGTGTGGACGTGGCTTCGGGGATTAGCGGCGCCAGGGAGGCAGGAGGCGCATCACCGTCGATGGCGGCTAGCAATGTGCTGGAGCGCGCCAGGTCGACTTGCGCCGCGAGCCGGTCACCCTGCAAGCGATCAATTTCGGCGCGGGTCATCTGCCCTTCGAGCGCCAGCAACAGTTCACCCTTGCTCACCGCTTGGCCATCGCGCACGTGAATCGACTGGACCACGGCCACTTCGCTGGCCTGGATCAGCTTGCTGCGGCCACTGGGAACGATCTTGCCGGGGGCACTTGCGACCACGTCGATTTCGCCGACGCAAGCCCAAAGCAACGCCAGGCCGATGAAACTCAGCAGGCTCCACTGCACTCGGCGCGGCAAGGGGTGCGCTGGTGTTTCCTGCAGGGCCAGGGCGGCGGGCAGGAACGCGAGTTCATCGGGCTCCCGCAGGGGGCCTTGCATGGCCCGCCGCCGCTTCCAGGCAATGTGCCAGGCCTCGCGGTAGCGCTGCAGCAGCTCGTAACCAGCAGCGCTCATGCGCAAGCTCCGTATTGCAAGCCATGCAGGTAGGCATAGGCGCCAAGCGGATTGCCCAGCAATTCGTCATGGGTGCCTTGCTCGACGACCTGGCCACGCTCCATCACCACGATACGATCGGCGTGACGCACCGCCGAAAGGCGATGGGCAATGATGATCACCGTGCGTTGGGCGCAGATGTGCGCCATGTTCTGTTGGATGATTCGCTCGGACTCGTAGTCCAGCGCACTGGTCGCCTCGTCAAGGATGAGGATGCGCGGATTGCCCATCAATGCCCGCGCAATGGCGATCCGTTGCCGTTGGCCACCCGACAGACTCGCACCGTGCTCGCCGAGCAAGGTTTCATAGCCTTCGGGCAATTCGAGAATGAATTCGTGCGCGCCGGCCAGGGTCGCTGCAGTGATGACCTCTTCAAGTGGCGCTGCGGGATTGGCCAGGGCGATATTTTCGCGCATGGTGCGCCGCAGTAGCATGTTCTCCTGCAACACCACGCCGATCTGCCGGCGCAGCGAGGCGACGTCGGCCAACGCCAGGTCCGCGCCATCGAGCAATACCCGACCGCGCTCCGGCGAGTGCAGGCGCTGAATCAACTGGGTCAGCGTGCTTTTGCCCGAGCCGGAGCGCCCGACGATGCCAACGATTTCACCTGCGGCGATATCAAGACTGACATCGCGCAGCACCTCCGGGGCATCGGGACGGTAGCGGAAACACACCCGATCGAGCGTTATCCGGCCTGCCAACGTTGGCAATGGCGTACCACGGTTCACTTCCGTACGGTTGTTGAGGATGTCACCCAGCCGCTGTATCGAAATGCCTGTCTGCTGGAAGGTGGTCCACAACTGCGCCAGGCGCATGATCGGCTGCGCCACGCGCCCGGCGAGCATGTTGAAGGCGATCAGTTCGCCAACCGTGAGTTCGCCATCGATGACCAGCCGTGCGCCGAGCCACAGCGTCGCCACCGTCACCAACTTGCCGATGAAGGCCACGCTTTCATGAGCGAGATTGGACAGGACCTGAGTCTTGAAGCTCGCGGCAACGTAGGCTGCGAGCTGGTTGTTCCAACGGCGGCTGATCTGTGGTTCGACGGCCATGGACTTCAACATATCGATGGCGTTGACCGCTTCCACCAGAAACGCCTGGTTTTCCGCGCCCCGCTGAAAGCTCTGATCAAGCCTGGCACGCAGCACCGGTGTGACCAGCAGGGAGACCAGGAAATAAAGCGGTAGCGAAGCGATGACCAAGCAGGTCAACCACCCGCTGTAGAGAAACATCACCACGATGAACACCACCACGAACAGCACATCCAATAACAACGTGATGCTGCTACCGGTGAGGAAACTTCTTATATTTTCCAACTCCCGCACGCGGGCGACCGAGTCGCCCACGCGGCGCGCATGGAAATAGGCCAAGGGGAGTTCGATCAAATGCTGAAACAACTTGGCGCCTAGTTCCACATCGATGCGCGAAGCCGTGTGCGCGGAAATATAGGCGCGCACCGCGCTGAGCAGACTTTCGAACACCATCACGGCCAACAGCCCCAGCGCAATCACGTCAAGCGTCGTAAGCCCCCTGTGGACCAGCACCTTGTCCATCACCACCTGGAAAAACAGCGGCGTCAACAGCGCGAGCAACTGCAACACCAGAGACACCAGCAAGACTTCCGCCAGCAGCCTGCGATACTTGACCAACGCGGGAATGAACCAGGTCAGGTCGAAACGCCCCAACCCTTGTGGCAACGCGGCGTCAGAGCGCACTACGATCAGCGCTCCTTGCCAGCGCCGGGCGAGTTCAGCCAGTGTCAGGGTTTGCGGGGAGCTGGTTCGAGGGTCCTGCACCAGGGCGCGCCCACCCTCGACCCGGGCGATGATGAAATAGCCACCCTCGGTATCCACCGCGATGGCAGGCAAGGACACGTGGCCCAACCGTTCTGGATCGATGTATCGCTGCTTGGCCTTGAGGCCAAGTTGCTGGAAGGCGGCAAGTATCTGCGCATTGGAAAAAGGCTCGCCTTGTATGGCGAAGCCATGGAGAAGTTGTTCGGGGGATACCGCTACTTCGTGATAGCGAGCCAGCAGGACCAGACAAGCCAAACCACTATCGATCGAAGCCGAAATACCCGCTTGCGCTTTAAGGGACACCTTGCACTCCATGTACAAAAGACGACATGGATGGATGTTAGCGCCTGCTAAAGCGGGACTGTCCTACATAGGTCTGACTAACCAGAAGGACGTTTCTGAACAAAAAATATTTCTATAGGAAACTTCCCAAGCACAGGAAGTTATATGTAGGAATTTAGTATCAATAAATGCAGCTAAAGTTACCGAAAAAGGCCAATCGGTAAGGTCATTGGCATGACCTTACCTTGCCGAATCATTACTGCAACCAGGGCGGCGGCGGCTCCTCGGCCCTGGCCGGCCCATGCTCGGCCTCGGCCAGCGCCGCGCGGCGGCGGGCATCGTCGAGCCGGGCAGCTTCGATCTCGCGCATCACCCCTGCGACATCCGCTGCATGCTCGTCGTCCTCGAATCGCCCGCTCAACGGGCTGTCCGCCCGTAGCTCGCCGGCCTCGTACAAGGCCCACATCTCCTGGGCATAGCGGGTAGCCTTGAGTTCCGGTGCGAAACGGCCGAAATAATGCGCCATGTTCGCCACATCGCGCTGCAGCATGCTGAACGCATGGTTGTTACCGGCTGCGTCCACCGCCTGGGGCAGGTCGATGATCACCGGGCCATCGGGGCCGAGCAGCACGTTGAACTCCGAGAGGTCGCCATGCACCAGGCCGGCGCAGAGCATCAGCACGATCTGGCGGATGACGAAAGCGTGGTACTCACGCGCCTCCTCGGCCTCCAGATGCACATCGTTCAGGCGTGGCGCGGCATCGCCGTCGGCATCGGTGACCAGCTCCATCAGTAGCACACCGTCCTGGAAGTCGAACGGCTTGGGCACCCGGACGCCGGCGTTGGCCAGACGGAACAAGGCCGCCACCTCGGCGTTCTGCCAGGCGTCCTCGGCCTCCTTGCGCCCGTACTTGCTGCCCTTGGCCATGGCGCGGGCCTGGCGGCTGTTACGCACCTTGCGCCCTTCCTGGTACTCGGCAGCCTGGCGGAAGCTGCGTTTGTTGGCCTCTTTATAGACCTTGGCGCAGCGCACCTGGCTACCACAGCGCACCACGTAGACGGCGGCTTCCTTGCCGCTCATCAGCGGGCGCAGCACTTCGTCGACCAGGCCGTCTTCAATCAGCGGTTCGATTCGTTTTGGCGTCTTCATCAGGCTTGCGTTCGAGGTCTCGGTTGGCCACTTGGCGGCGGAAGCGGCCATCCTCTCACAGGCTGGTGCGTCTTGCTCGCCTGTCTGCGCCTCAGAGTACGGGGTGGCAAGGTGCCCTGCCCTCCAGCACCGCCGCCAATTCGCTCGCGGCGGTGCGGGCCATCAACGCACGTGCCTCGACGGTGGCCGAACCGATGTGCGGCAAAGCCACCACCTGGGGTAGTGCCAGCAACGGCGAATCTGCCGGCAGCGGCTCACGCTCGAACACGTCCAGCCCGGCCGCGCGGATCTGCCCCTCGGCCAGTGCCCGGACCAGAGCGGGCTCGTCGACTACCGCGCCACGGGCGATATTGACGAATACCGCATCGGCGCGCATGGCGGCGAACTCCTCGCGACCAAACAGGTGATGGGTGGCCGGGCTCAGCGGCACGCAGACACAGACGAAATCGGCCTCGCCCAACAACTGCGTCAGCGGCACCCGGCGTGCGCCGAACTCCGCCTCATACTCAGGCTTGTCACTGTTTCCGCTGTACAGCACCGGCATGCCGAAGCCGAAGTGCCCCCGTCGGGCCAGCGCCGCGCCAATGCGCCCGAGGCCGACGATGCCCAGGGTCTTGCCGTGCACGTCGAGACCGAAACGCGAGGCGTCGATACCGCGCGTCCATTCGCCGTCGCGCACCAGTTGCGCCAGCTCGCCGGCGCGCCGTGCGGCCATCATCAACAGCATGAAGCCGGTGTCGGCGGTGGTTTCGGTCACCGCATCGGGGGTATTGGTCAGGCGGATGCCGCGTTTGCGCAGGTAGTCCAGGTCGTAGTTGTCGAAGCCGGCGGACACGCTGGCGATGACCTTGAGCGCTGGCGCCTGGTCGAGCAAATCGGCGCCCAGCGGCAAGGTGCTGCCGATCAGCCCGTCAGCCGTGGCCAAGGCAGCGAGAAAGGCCTTGAGGTCGGCCAGCGGCTGGTCGAAACGCTGGAAGTGGTAACGCCGGCCCAGGTCGTCCAGCACCTCGGCGCTGGAGATCGGGCCGAAGGAAACGATACGTTGCATGAAACCTCCTCAGTCGATGCGCGATTCAGCTTGAGCCGCATACAGGCGGCGCGGCACGGCCCAGACGATCAACACCACCGCCAGCAGGCTGACCGCCGTCAACAGCCACAGGGCCGGGGTCGGCGAGCCGCTGACATCGCGCACCTTGCCCACCAGGTAGGGGCCGACGATGCCGCCGAGCTGGCCGATGGAGTTGATCAGCGCGATGCCGGCTGCGGCAGCCAGGCCGGCCAGGTACTTCGGCGGCAGCGTCCAGAAGATCGGCATCCAGGCGATGATCCCGGTCATGATCAGGCTCATGCCCAGCATCAGCAGCCACAGTTGGCCGCTGAACCCGGCACACAGGGCATAGCCGACGGTGGTCATCGCCGCGCAGCTCGCCATGTGCCAGCGCCGCTCGCCACGCAGGTCGGAACTGCGCCCGATCAGCAGGTTGCCGACCACCGCCACCAGGTACGGGATCATGGTCAGCAGGCCGATGTCCATGGCATCCGCCACCCCGGCGTTGCGGATCAGTTGCGGCATCCAGAACAGCAGACCGGTCAGCGCCATCACCAGGCACAGGTAGATCGCCGAGAGCGCGACCGAGGCCGGCTCGCGCAGGATCGCCCGGATCGAGCTACCGCCGCTCGGCTTGGGCTCGGCATCCAGGCGCTCGCGCAGGTAGCGTTTCTCTTCGCTGTCGAGCCAGCGCGCATCCTCGATACGGTCACTGACCAGCCACAGCACCAGCAGGCCAAGCAGCACCGAAGGCAGGCCTTCGAGGAGGAACAGCCACTGCCAGCCGGCAAGACCATTGACCCCGTCGAAATGGCTGAGGATGAATCCTGCCAGCGGGCCGCCGACGATCCCGCACAAGCAGATCGAACTCTTGAAGTAGGCATTGATGCGCGCACGGCGGTCGCTGGGGTACCACTGGGTGAAGAAGTACAGCACCCCAGGCACGAAGCCGGCTTCCATGACGCCGATGAGAAAACGCAGGACGTAGAACCACGTCTCGCTGGTGACGAACATCATCGCCGCCGAGGTCAGCCCCCAGGTGACCATGATGCGGGCGATCCAGATGCGCGCGCCGATGCGGTGCAGCAAAACGTTGCTCGGCACTTCGAACAGGAAATAGCCGACGAAGAACAGGCTCGCGCCCAGGCCGTACACGGCGTCGCTGAAACCCAGCGCGCTCTGCATCTGCAGCTTGGCGAAGCTGATGTTGACGCGATCCAGGTAGGCGAACAGGAAACACACGATGAACAACGGCACGATGCGCCAGTTGATCTTGCGGAACAGACGGTTATCCAACGATTCCCGCTCGACCAGGTCGGCGGGCACGGAACGACTGGGCATGGCTGCAACCTCTTGTTGTTGTTCTTGGGTCATTCGTAGAAAGCCCGCCGGGCATGGCCAGGCGGGCGTACAGCGGTACAACGTCTACGCCTTTAGCGTCAGTTCAGCGGCTCACGGCTGTGCTGGCCGTCGACCAGGCGTTGCAGGCCTAGCGGGTTGGCGTTCTTCAAGGCATCGGGGAGCAGCGCGTCGGGGTAGTCCTGGTAGCACACCGGGCGCAGGAAGCGATCGATGGCCAGGGTGCCGACCGAGGTACCTCGGGCATCGGAGGTAGCCGGATACGGCCCGCCGTGCACCATTGCATCGCACACCTCGACACCGGTCGGGTAGCCGTTTAACAGCAGGCGACCGGCCTTGCGCTGGAGCACCGGCACCAGCGCGGCGAAGCGCTGGAAGTCGTCCGGCTCGGCAATCAGCGTTGCGGTCAATTGTCCATGCAGGGCTTCCAGCGCGCGGCGCAGCTCGGCTTCATCGGCCACTTCGACGACTACCGTGGTAGGGCCGAAGACTTCTTCCTGGAGTAATTCGTCGCCATCGAGCAGCAGGCTCACATCGGCCTGGAACAGCTGCGCCTGGGCCTGGTCGCCGGTCTGTTCGGCACCGGCCAGGTGGCGCACGCCTGGGTGCTGGTGCAAGCGCTGCACGCCGCTGGCGTAGCTGCGCAAGGTGCCGGCGTTGAGCATGGTCTGCCCGGCCTGGTCGGCCAGTTGCGCAGCAAGAGCCGCGACGAAGGCAGTGAACGCTTCACCGGCGATGCCGATGACCAGCCCTGGATTGGTGCAGAACTGCCCGCAACCCAGCACCACCGAGCCTGCCAGTTCCTTGGCAACCTGCTCGCCCCTGGCTTGCAATGCCCCAGGCAACACCAGCACCGGGTTGATGCTGCTCATCTCGGCGAACACCGGGATCGGCTGCGGCCGTGCCGCTGCCAGGTCGCACAGGGCACGGCCACCCTTGAGCGAACCGGTGAAGCCCACGGCCTGGATCGCCGGATGGCGTACCAAGGCTTCGCCGACACCGGCGCCGTAGATCATGTTGAACACGCCAGCCGGCATGCCGGTGGCCACGGCCGCGCGCTCGATGGCTTCGGCGACCTGTTCGGCGGTGGCCATGTGGCCGCTGTGCGCCTTCACCACCACCGGGCAGCCGGCAGCCAGGGCAGCGGCGGTATCACCGCCGGCGGTGGAGAACGCCAGCGGGAAGTTGCTGGCACCGAACACCGCCACCGGGCCGACGCCGGTGCGGTACTGACGCAGGTCGGGACGTGGCAAGGGTTGACGCTGGGGCTGCGCACGGTCGATGCGCGCGCCGAGGAAGTCGCCACGGCGTAGCACCTTGGCGAACAGGCGCATCTGATTGCTGGTACGACCACGCTCGCCCTGGATCCGCCCGGCCGGCAGCGCGGTCTCGCGGCAGACGGTGGCGACGAAGGTGTCGTCCAGTGCGTCCAGTTGGTCGGCAATGGCCTCGAGGAACTGCGCGCGGCGCTCCGGTGCCAGGCCGTTGTACTCGGCAAACGCCGCCTCGGCGGCCTGCGCAGCGGCGGCCACCTCTTCAGGGGTGGCCTGGGCGAATGCCAGAGGCAGCGCCTCGCCGGTGCGCGCATCGAGGCTCTGCAGGCGCACGCTGCCGGTAGCGCTGCGCTGGCCGCCGATGAAGTTGCTTACGGTCATGATTGACTCCTGTAACGAAAAAAGAAGGCTCAGAGGCTTTTCACGACCCCGGGGCGGACCTGCTCGGGCGCAGCTTTGATACCGTTGCGCAGCGGCTGGCCAAAGGCATCGAGGCTGACCTCGAAGGTGTCGCCTGGGCGCGCCTGGATGCCGTCGGCGAACGACAGCGTGGCGGTGCCGAAGTAGTGAACGTGGATATCGCCAGCACGCAGGAACTGGTCGTACTTGAAGTGGTGGAACTCAAGGTTCTCGAAGCTGTGGCACATGTTCTGCTCGCCCGAAAGGAACGGCTTGCTCCACAGCTCCTGACCATCGCGCAGGATGCGGCTGGTGCCTTCCAGGTGCGCCGGCAATGCGCCCAGGCGCAGCTCCGGACCGAAGCTGCAGGCGCGCAATTTGGAGTGGGCCAGGTACAGGTAGTTGCGCCGCTCCATGACGTGATCGGAGAACTCGTTGCCCAAGGCATAGCCGAGGCGGTACGGCGTGCCGTCTTCACCGATCAGGTACAGCCCGACCAGTTCCGGCTCTTCCCCGGCATCCTCGGCGAAGGCCGGCAGCGGCAGGTCGGCACCGGGACGCACGACGATGCCGCCGTCGCCCTTGTAGAACCATTCTGGCTGCGCGCCCTCTTCGCCCGCTGGCGGTCGACCGCCCTCCAGCCCCCACTGGAACATGCGCATGCTGTCGGTCACGGCGCCTTCGGCCTGCTGCTGGTGCATCTTGTCACGGGTGGCGGCGCTGCCCAGGTGAGTCAGGCCGGTACCGGTGACCAGGCAGTGCGCCGCGTCCGGATGGTCCAGCGGTGGCAACACGCGGCCTTCGGCCAACAGGGCCAGGTAGTCGTGACTCTCGCCAAGGCCTGCGGCCTGTACTTCGCTGGCCAGGTCGCGGCCGGCGGCAATCGCCTGCAGGGCCAGTTCACGGGTGCTGCCGGCGCCACGCACTTCCAGGGCGTGCTCGCCTTCCACCACGCCCACGCGGCGCTCGCCAGTGGCGGTTTCGAATTGGATCAATCGCATGCTTGTGCTCGCTTTTCGGTTGCGAAGATTAACGGGAGGCCTCGGCCACCCGCGTGGAAGACAGTCGTTGGCGGCGCTCCAGGCGGCTGTAGACGACGCCGGTGAGCAACAGCCCGAACAGCATCACCACGGCGAGGAAATACAGGCCCGAGGACAGCTGCCCGGTGTGCTCCTTGAGCGCGCCGATGCCGAATGGCCCGAGGTAGCCACCAAGGTTGCCGATCGAGTTGATCAGGGCGATGCCTGCGGCGGCGCTGGCACCGGAGAAGAACCGACCCGGCAGGGTCCAGAAGATCGCGGTGCAGGAGAACAGCGCGAACGCCACCAGGCACAGCGCCGCCAGTTGCATCACCGGCACGCTCAGCCAGGCACTGAGGAACAGGCCGATGGCGCCCAAGGCGTACAGCAGGCCCAGATGGCCATAGCGGTCGTTCAGGCGGTCGGAGCTGCGCGGGACGATCAGCAGGCCGATGATGCCGAACAGATACGGCACCGCCGAGACGAAGCCGGTGACCAGGTCACTGCCGCCAAACTGATGGATCAGCGTCGGCAACCACAGGCCCAGGCCATAGATGCTCAAGGTCACCGGCAGGTAGAACAGCGCCAGCAACAGCACCCGGCCATCCTTCAAGGCATGGAGTGGGTTGCCGTGGCGGGTCTGGCCGAACTCGCGCAGATCGTTGGCCAATTGCTCCTGCAACCAGCTGCGTTGTTCGTCACTGAGCCAGCGCACCTTGGCCGGGCCGTCGGGTAGCAGGCGCAGCGTCGGCCAGGCCAGCAGCACCGCCGGAGTACCGATGCAAATGAACAGCCACTGCCAGCCATGCAGGCCGTAGCTGCCATCGAGCCCCAGCAGCGCGCCCGAGAGCGGCCCGGTGACCAGCATGGCCAGCGGCTGCGAAAGGATGAAGAAGCCGAGGATCTTGCCGCGGTGGCGCACCGGGTACCACTGGGTGATGTAGTACAGCACCCCCGGGAAGAAGCCCGCCTCGGCCGCTCCGAGCAAGAAGCGCATCACGTAGAAGCCATTGGGCCCAGTGACGAACGCCATGCCGATGGTGATCGCGCCCCAGGTCACCAGGATGCGGGCGAACCAGCGACGTGCGCCAAAGCGGTCGAGCAACAGGTTGCTCGGCACCTCGAAGAGAAAGTAACCGATGAAGAAGAGCCCGGCGCCGAGGCCATAAGCGGCATCACCGAGGCCGATGTCGGCGCCCATGTGCAGCTTGGCGAAACCCACCGCCGAACGATCGACATAGGCCACCAGGTACAGCAAGACCAGAAAAGGGATGAGTTTCAGAGTGATCAGGCGGACGAGCCGCTGCTCCTGAATCATGGCGATGTCTCCAATTGTTCTTGTAATGGGCACAGCACCTGGCCGGGGCTTTTTGGCAGTCCTCTGACCTGGCCGAATGATCTTATAGTATTACTATTTAAATCGACAAGCCTTCACAGATGCCATTTTAGTCGGTAGAGTCGGCCACATAACGACAAATAGTAATACCAATGAAGGTGTCTCACTCATGTCTGATAACAAACGCCCGCTGCGCTCCGCCCAATGGTTCGGCACCACCGACAAGAACGGTTTCATGTACCGCAGCTGGATGAAGAACCAGGGCATCCCCGATCATGAATTCCAGGGCAAGCCGATCATCGGCATCTGCAACACCTGGTCGGAGCTCACGCCCTGCAACGCGCATTTCCGCAAGATCGCCGAGCATGTGAAGAAGGGTGTGCTGGAGGCCGGTGGCTTCCCGGTGGAGTTCCCGGTGTTCTCCAGCGGCGAGTCCAACCTGCGCCCCACCGCCATGCTCACGCGCAACCTGGCGAGCATGGATGTGGAAGAAGCGATCCGAGGCAATCCGGTGGATGCCGTGGTGCTGCTGACCGGCTGCGACAAGACCACCCCCGCGCTGCTGATGGGCGCCGCCAGCTGCGACGTGCCGGCCATCGTGGTCACTGGCGGGCCGATGCTCAACGGCAAGCACAAAGGCAAGGACATCGGCGCCGGGACCATCGTCTGGCAGATGCACGAGGCCTACAAAGCCGGCCAGATCGACCTCAACGAGTTCCTCTCGGCCGAGGCCGGCATGTCGCGCTCGGCGGGCACCTGCAACACCATGGGTACCGCCTCGACCATGGCCTGCATGGCTGAAGCACTCGGCACTTCGCTGCCACACAACGCCGCCATTCCGGCAGTGGACGCGCGCCGCTACGTGCTGGCGCACCTGTCGGGCATGCGCATCGTCGACATGGTCCGCGAGGACCTGCGCCTGTCGAAGATCCTTACCCGCGAAGCCTTCGAGAACGCCATCCGCGTCAACGCTGCCATTGGTGGCTCGACCAACGCGGTGATCCACTTGAAAGCCATTGCCGGACGCATCGGCGTCGACCTGCAACTGGAAGACTGGACCCGCGTCGGCCGCGGTACGCCGACCCTGGTCGACCTGCAGCCCTCGGGGCGCTTCCTGATGGAAGAGTTCTACTATGCCGGTGGCCTCCCTGCCGTCATCCGCCGCCTCGGCGAACACGGTCTGTTGCCCAACCCTGCCGCGCTGACCGCCAATGGCAAGAGCCTGTGGGACAACTGCCAGGCCGCGCCGCTGTACGACGAAGAAGTCATTCGCCCGCTCGACAAACCGCTGGTGGCCGATGGCGGCATCTGCATCCTGCGCGGCAACCTGGCGCCCAAGGGCGCTGTGCTCAAGCCATCGGCGGCGACCCCGGCGCTGATGCAGCATCGTGGTCGTGCGGTGGTGTTCGAGAACTTCGAGGACTACAAGGCGCGCATCAATGATCCAGAGTTGGACGTGGACGCCAACTCGGTGCTGGTGATGAAGTATTGCGGACCCAAGGGCTACCCGGGCATGGCCGAGGTCGGCAACATGGGCCTGCCGGCCAAGCTGCTGGCCCAGGGCGTGACCGACATGGTGCGCATCTCCGATGCCCGCATGAGCGGCACTGCCTATGGCACCGTGGTCCTGCATGTGGCACCGGAAGCGGCGGCAGGTGGGCCGTTGGCGGCGGTGCGCGAAGGCGACTGGATCGAACTGGACTGCAAGGAAGGCCGCCTGCACCTGGATATTTCCGACGAGGAACTGGCTGGCCGTCTGGCCGACCTGCAGGCCCCAGCGCAACTGATCACTGGCGGTTACGCGAAGTTGTACCTGGATCATGTGATGCAGGCCGACGAAGGCTGCGACTTCGACTTCCTGGTCGGCTGCCGAGGCTCGGCGGTGCCCAAGCACTCGCACTGAGTCTCGCCGGTTCCTACAGGGCTATCGCTGCACCCAACCACAGCGATCCCTGTAGGAGCGGGTTCACCCGCGAACACGGGCACCGCCCGTGCGATGCACCGCAGTGTCTGGTTCGCGGGCAACCCCCCTCCTACAGGGTCGGCTCCCATCACAGTAGTGCTATGATGCGCAGCCTCCGCCCGAAGGATCTCCCCCGCCCCACATGAACTACCGCCAGCCCACCACGCGCAAAAGCATGCATGCCACCCTGGTCCAGGATCTCGGCCTGCAAATCGTATCCGGCCAACTCGCACCGGGGCAGAAACTGCCCTCCGAGGCCAGCCTGTGCGAAACCTATGCGATCAGCCGGCCGGTGTTCCGTGAAGCGATGCGCGCCCTCACCGCCAAGGGTCTGGTCGAGGCCCGCCCACGGGTCGGCACCCAGGTACGGCCGCGCCATGACTGGCACATGCTCGACCCCGACGTGCTGCACTGGTTGATGCAAGCCACGCCGCAACAGGAATTCTTCAATACGTTGTCCAGCGTACGCTGGGTCATCGAACCGGCCGCCGCCGCGCTGGCCGCCACCAATGCCACGCCCGAGGACGTCGCTTCGATCGACGAGGCCTACCAGCGCATGGAAGCCGCGCGTAACCACGAAGAACGTCTGCAGCCGGATTTGGACTTCCACGCACGTATCGCCGATGCCACCCACAACGACCTGCTGGCCTACCTGTGCAACATGCTGTCGATGGCCTTGCGCGAATCGGTACGCTACTCGAACCAGCGCGCCAATTTCGATGAACTTGCCCTGCCCCGGCACAAGGCGATTCTCACCGCCATCCAGAATGGCGATGCGCTTGGCGCCCGGCATGCTTCCCTGGTGCAGCTCGAAGATGCACGAGTGGCCTTGAGCAAGGTATTGGGGCAGGACCCGATCGGCTGATCGGCACCCTCACTCCAGCGCAGTCAATGGCAGCCCCAACTGCACCCGTCGCCGCAACCAGGGGCTGACGCGATACCGTGGCTCCTGATACACCCCGTGCATCCCCTGCAGAATCTGCAGGATCAGCTCCGGCCCATGGCGATCACCAAACGCCAAAGGCCCATGCGGATATCCCAATGCCAACTGCACCGCCTGGTCCAGCGTCTGCGGCTCGGCAATACCTCGCTGGGCGATCTCGCAGCCAAGGTTGACGATACTGGCCAGCACCCGCTGAGCAATGAACCCAGGCGAGTCATTGATAACCTCCACTGCCACGCCATCGCCGCCCAGAGCGGTTCGCGCCTGAGCCAACACCTCGGCGTCCAGTGCCGGCTGGCGCATCAGCACCCGCCGACGATCGAAGCCGGCGAAGGTCTCCAGCGCCAGCGTGCGCACCGGTGGCAGTAGCTTGCGAGCGATCACCGTACTGGCGTCCTCGCCCAGCGGCGTCACCAGGCAGATCGCCTGCTCGCTCGGTTGCAGCCCCTCCTCCAGCCGCGCCCCGGCTCGCTCCAGCACCGCCCCGACCTGTTCGCGGACCGATGGGTCGCGGCTATCGAGCCAGAACGGCCGCGTCAGCGTCACCACCGCCACGGCTTGCGGCTCCGGTGCCTGTAGTACGCCATCAAGGTAGCGATAGAAACCCTGCCCACTCTTACGGCCAAGCAACCCGGCCGCCAGACGCGGCGGCACCAAAGGGCTGGGCGCGTAGCGTGGGTCCTGGTAGAACTGCTGGTGCATCGACTCCATCACCGCATGGGACACGTCCAGCCCCACCAGGTCGAACAGCTCGAACGGCCCCATGCGAAAACCCAGGCTGTCTTTCAGTATCCGGTCGATCTGCGCCGGCGTGGCAATGCCCTCGGCAAGAATACGCAAGGCCTCCGGGCCATAGGCGCGGCCGGCATGGTTGACCAGGAAACCCGGTGAATCCGGCGTCACCGCCGCGTAGTGCCCGGCATGTTCGGCCAGTGCACTCAGGCGCTCGATCACCTGCGCCGCAGTGCGTTCGCCGCGCACCACCTCGACGATCTTCATCAGCGGTACCGGGTTGAAGAAGTGCAATCCAGCCACCCGCTCCGGGTGCCGGCAACCACTGGCGATAGCCCCGATCGACAGCGACGAGGTATTGCTGGCCAGTACCGCATCGGTGCCGACCAACGTCTCCAGCTGACGAAACAGGTCCTGCTTGGCCTCCAATTGTTCGATGATCGCCTCGATCAACAGGTCGCAATCGGCCAGATCGGCCAGTGCCGGCGCAGGTTGCAGACACGCCAGCGCCACGCCCAGCCCGTCGGCATCGAGTTTTCCCTTGCTGGCCAGGCGCTCGAACTGCTGACGGTTGTACGCCAGCGCCTGCTCGATGGCCTCGGGCCGGCTGTCGTGCAGCAACACCGGTATACCCGCGCTGGCGAACAACTGGGCGATGCCCCGGCCCATCGCGCCACTGCCAATGACGCCGATACGCTTGAACGAATGCATACGCGCTCCTTCAGGCCGCCGACAACAGGGCGGCATAGGCTTGCAGGTGATGGTCATCGTCACCCAACTGATGGCTGAGCATCACCAGGCGCTTGGCATGATGGGCCAGCACGTATTCCCAGGTCATGCCGATGCCGCCATGCAGCTGGATCGCTTGCTCGGCGATCATCCGCCCGGCGCGGGTGACGATGAACTTGGCGGCGCTCAAGCGCTGCGTGCGTGCAACGCTGTCGGGCTGGTCGGCGACACAGGCAGCCAGGATCGCCATGGACGTGGCCATCTCCAGCTCCGCCTGCATGTCGGCCATGCGGTGCTGGAGCACCTGGAACTTGCCGATGGGTGCACCGAACTGCTTGCGGGTCTTGAGATAATCCAGGGTCAGCTCGCAGGCCACCTGCATGCTGCCGAGCGCCTCGGCGCATTGCGCGGCGATTGCCCGACCCTGGTGATAACGCAGCAGCGGCAGCGCCTCGCCGATCTCGCCCAGCAATTGGCCAGGCGCGTCTTCGAGCAGCACTTCGCATGCGCGCGGGCCATCGATGTTGGCATGCTCGCGGCGGCTCACGCCCGCCCCTGCCGGGTCCACCAGGAACAGACTGATGCCGTGCAGGTCACGCTCGCCGCCCTGGGTGCGGGCACTCACCAGCAGGCGCGCGGCGCTGCCACCGCCAATCACCACCACCTTGCGCCCGGTCAGGTGCCAGCTGCCGCCGCGCAGTTCGGCGTGGGTGTGCACATCCTCCAGGCAGTAATGGCTCTGCGCCTCTTCGCAGGCGAGCGCCAGTTGCACCTGGCCGGCGACCACGTCCTCGAGCAGAGCCTGATGCGCGTCGCTCTCGGCCAGTTGGGCAAGCAGCCCACCGGCATGGATCTGCGACGTCAGGTAAGGCTCCAGGCACAACCCCCTGCCCAATTCGGTCATCACCAGCATGTTGTCCACGCCGTTGCCGCCGAAGCCACCCTGCGCCTCGGCGAACGGCACGGCGCACAGGCCCAGTTCGGCGAGCTGCTGCCAGAAATCGGCGCCATGGCCCAGGGCACTGCGTGCATATGCCTCGCGGCGCTCGAAGCTGTAGGTGTCACGCACCAGGCGCGCCACGGTGTCCTTGAGCATCTGCTGCTCTTCGCTGAGTTTGAAGTCCATGCCGTGCCCCTTCAGAGTTCGAGAATCATCTTGGCGATGATGTTCTTCTGGATTTCATTGGAGCCGCCGTAGATCGACAGCTTGCGCAGGTTGAAGTACTGGCTGGCCGGTGCCGCACTGTAGCTGGCGTGCAGCGGCTCGGGTGGCTCGCCGACGGCCAGCTCGGCCTCGACGAAAGGCAGCGCATGCACGCCCAGGACCTTGCGCAGCAGGTGGCTGATGGCCTGGCGGATTTCCGAGCCCTTGATCTTCAGGATCGAACTCTGGGCCCCCGGCACCCCGCCTTCCTGGGCGGCGGCGAGAATGCGCAGGGTACCCATCTCGATGGCCAGCAGTTGCATCTCCAGCTCTGCCACCTGGGCGCGGAACAGCGGGTCGTCGAGCAGTGGCCGGCCGCCTCGAAGCTCGACGCTGGCAACGTGTTTGAGGTGCGCCAGCGCCGCCTTGGAGCCACCGATGCCGGCCTGGCCGGTGCGTTCATGGGTCAACAGGTACTTGGCGCAGGTCCAACCCTGGTTCTCGTCGCCGACGCGATTTGCCACCGGCACCCGCACGTTATCGAAGAACACCTCGTTGACTTCGTGCTCGCCTTCCAGGGTGATGATCGGGCGCACCGTGATGCCGGGGCTGCGCATGTCTATCAGGAGAAAGCTGATACCGCGCTGGGCCTGCGCCTCGGGGTCGGTACGCACCAGGCAGAAGATCATGTCAGCATGCTGGCCGAGGGTGGTCCAGGTCTTCTGGCCGTTGACCACGTAATGGTCGCCGTCGCGCACGGCGCGGGTCTTGAGACTGGCAAGGTCGGAGCCCGCGCCCGGCTCGGAGTAGCCTTGGCACCACCAGTCCTGGCCGTCGAGGATGCGTGGCAGGTAGTGGGCCTTCTGCTGCTCGGTACCGAACTTGATGATCACCGGAGCGACCATGTTGACGCCGAACGAGATCAGCCTGGGCGCACCCGCCGCAGCGCACTCCTCGTCGAAGATGTGCCGCTGGACCACGCTCCAGCCAGTGCCGCCGTGCTCCACCGGCCAGTTGGCGGCGTACCAGCCCTGTTCGGCAAGGATGCGCTGCCAGCGTTGGTGGTCGGCCTTGTCCAAGTGCTTGCCAAGGCGCACCTTGGTGGCGATATCGGTCGGCAGCCGGTCAGCCAGGAACTGCCGGACCTGGTCGCGAAAAGCCAGCTCGCTGGCGGTGTAGTCGATGTCCATGGAGTTTTCCTCGAGAATGTGGGGAGCAGCCTAGCCCGCGCCGTGGCTGGCCTTGGCCGCCTGGCGCCGGGCAAAGAACGCCTCGACCAGGGCCGCGCGCTCGGGCGATTGCATGCAGTCGAGAAACAGTGCGCGTTCGCGCTGCAGGCCTTCGGCCAATGGCAGGCACGTGGCAGCCTCGACCGCGGCGATGCAACGCAAGGGGGCGTACGCGCCAGGGCGTTCGCGGCCTTCGCGCAGGCGCTGCTGCTGGAACAGCCCGGCGTCCACCGACGCGACGCCGAGCTCGCCGCTACGCCGTGGCTGGGCATCGGCCGCCAGCAGGCGCATGGCATAGCCCAGGCCGGCAGTCACCGGTTCTTCCTCGTCATCGAACAGTGCATCGACGAGGCCGGCGTCGAGGGCCTGCAATGCATCGATCGGCTCGCCGCCGACGATCATCTCCAAGGCCCGGGCGACGCCCACCAGGCGCGGCAGCCGCTGGGTACCGCCAGCGCCGGGCAGCAACCCCAGCTTGACCTCGGGCATGCCGAGGCGCGTGGTCTGGCGAGCGATGCGGTAATGGCAGGCCATCGCCACTTCCAGTCCCCCGCCAAGCACCGAACCATGCAGGGCCGCCACCACCGGCTTGCGGCATGCCTCGATGGCCTGCGTCACTTCAGGCAGGGTCGGTGCCTGCGGTGGTTGGCCGAATTCACGGATATCGGCACCGGCGATGAAGGTCCGGCCCGAGCAATGCAACAGCAGCATGCGCACGCCAGGGTTGGCCTCGGCCTCGCGCAGGGCCTCCAGCAGCCCGGCGCGCACGGCATGACCCAAGGCATTGACCGGCGGGCTGTAGATCCGGATCAACGCCAGTCGGTCGACCAGCGTCAGTTTCACGGGAGAAGACATGGACAGCTCCTGCAGGCCCTTGCCTGCGATGGGTGAACGAATGGCCGTCTCAACGATGGCGCCAGACCGGGGCGCGCTTCTGGGTGAACGCCTGCATGCCTTCCTTCTGGTCGGCACTGGCGAAGCTGGCATGCAGCAGCCGGCGCTCGTACAGCACACCTTCGGCCAGGGTGGTCTCGAATGCCCGGTTGACCGCTTCCTTGTTCAGCTTTACCGCCAGCGCCGAGTGGCTGGCGATCTCGCGTGCCACCTCGAGGGCTACGTCGAGCAACTGCGCGGCAGGCGCCACGCGGCTCAACAACCCGGCCCGCTCAGCCTCGGCCACATCCATCAGGCGCCCGGTCAGGCACAGGTCCATCGCCCGCGCCTTGCCGATGGCGCGGGTCAGGCGTTGCGTGCCGCCCGCCCCCGGCAAGGTGCCGACACGTACTTCCGGCTGGCCGAAGCGGGCATCGTCGGCGGCGATGATCAGGTCGCACATCATCGCCAGTTCGCAACCACCGCCCAGCGCAAGGCCTGCCACCGCCGCGATCAGCGGCTTGCGGCAACGGCAGGCCTGCTCCCAGTTGGCGGTGATGAACTCGTCCATGTAGGCATCGGCAAATGCCTGCCCCTGGATTTCTCCGATATCGGCACCGGCGGCGAAGGCCTTGGCATTGCCGGTGATCACCATCGCCCTCACCTCGGGGTCGCGTTCGAAGGCGCGCAGCGCCTCGCCCAGCTCGCTCATCAGGGCATTGTTCAAGGCGTTGTGAACAGCGGGCCGATTCAGGCGGATCAGCCCGACCGGTCCGTGCTGCTCGACGAGGATGTTTTCATAGGCCACGGGCGCGCTCCTCTTTGATTGACGGCGGTGCTCGCGAAGGACGAGCACCAGGCTTGGACCGAGTCTATGCCAGCAGAAAACATAAAGACAACATGTTGACATAATAATTTTCACGAGCGTATTGTTCGCTCATCGCCAACGGCAGTGTGGCTGTCGACAACGCCACGTATCAATCACTGGTATATACAATGAAAACAACAACAAACCAGCTTCTGGAACGTCGCTCACCCCTCCAGGCCTCCGGGGCCTGGAAAGACAACATCATTACAGATTATTGGGACGGCGGCCTGGCCGCAGCGCCACACACCACTGCCCTGGTGGCTTACCGGGTGGGCGATGGCCAACGCATCGAACTGACCCGCGAGGCGCTCGACCGCCACGTCACCCGCATTGCGCTGGGCCTGGCGGCCATGGGCGTGGAAAAAGCCGACGTGGTGTCGTGCCAGTTGCCCAACTGGTGGCAGATGTTCGCCCTGCACCTGGCCTGCGTGCGTATCGGCGCGGTGCTCAATCCGCTGATGCCGATCTTCCGCGAGCGCGAACTGCGCTTCATTCTGGAACATGCGCAAAGCCGGGTACTGGTGGTGCCGCACAGCTTCCGCGGCTTCGACTACCAGGCCATGGCCAACGCCCTGCGCCAGACCCTGCCAAGCCTCGAGCATGTACTGACCATCGGTGGCGACGACAGCTTCACCCGCCTGCTGCTCGATCACCCCTGGGAACGACAGGTCGATGCCAAGGCCCTGTTCGCCGACCGCCGACCGCATGCCGACGACATCGTCCAGCTGCTGTATACCTCCGGCACCACGGGCGAGCCCAAGGGCGTGCTGCATAGCTCCAACACCCTGTTCGCCAACATTCGCCCCTACGCCGAACGCCTGCACCTGGGTAGCGACGACGTAGTGTTCATGGCCTCGCCCATGGCCCACCAGACCGGCTTCCTGTATGGCCTGATGATGCCCGTCTACCTGCAGGCACCCGCCGTGCTGCAAGATGTCTGGGACCCGCGCTTCGCCGCCCAGGTGGCAGCAGCCGAGCGCCCGACCTTCACCATGGCATCGACGCCGTTCCTGGCCGACCTGGTGGATATCGCCGCCGAGCATGGCGAAGCGCTGGCCTCGCTGCGGGTGTTCGCCGCCGCCGGCGCGCCAATCCCCAGCATCCTGGTGGAAAAGGCCAGCCAGGCCATGGGCGCGCAGGTGGTGTCCGCCTGGGGCATGAGCGAGACCGGCGCGGTGACCATGACCTTCCCGGAGGACGACACCGAACGCGCCACCCACACCGACGGCTGCGCCCTGCCCTACATGGAAGTGCGGGTGCTCGACGACCATGGCCAGCAGGTGCCTGCAGGCGTCGAAGGCCACCTACAGGTGCGCGGCGCCAGCCTGTTCCTCGGCTATCTCAAACGCCCGGAATGGTACACGGTCGACCGCGACGGCTGGTTCGACACCGGCGACCTGGCGCAGATGGACACCCGCGGCTACATCCGCATCACCGGGCGCACTAAGGACGTGGTCATCCGAGGCGGCGAGAACATCCCGGTGGTGGAAATCGAGAACCTCATCTACACCCACCCCGCCGTCACCTCGGTGGCTCTGGTCGGCTGCCCCGACGAGCGCCTGGGCGAACGGGTCTGCGCCTACGTCACCCTGCACGAAGGCGAACCCGCGCTGAGCCTGGCCGAGTTGGTCTCCTTCCTGCTCGAGCACCGCCTGAGCAAGAACTACCTGCCCGAATACCTGGAGGTGCTGCCAGCACTGCCACGCACTCCGTCCGGAAAGATCCAGAAGTTCAAGCTGCGCGAGCTGGCCCGCGACATCCGCCTGGGCCGCGCCAGCGCAGCCGGAATCACACCTTCAAGCACTGACGACAAGAGGACGACCCCATGAAAGGCCTGCAAGGTAAAACCGTGATCATCACCGGCGGTGGCGGCGGCATCGGCCGCGCCGTGTGCCAGCGTTTCGCCGAGGAAGGCAGCCGGGTAGCCGTGCTCGACCGCGACCAGGCGGCAGCCCAGACCACGGTCGACCTGATCCTCGAACAAGGCGGCCAGGCCAAGGCCTATGCCGCGGACATCACCGACTATGCAGCGATCGTCGCCACCGTCTCAGCCATCGAAAGCGACCTGGGCACACCCACCGTGCTGGTCAACAACGCAGGCTTCGACCGCTTCCTGCCGTTCCTCAAGACCGAACCGCAGCAGTGGCAGCAACTGATCGACATCAACCTCACCGGCGCCCTGAACATGCACCACGTGGTGCTGCCGAAAATGCTCGAGGCCGGTGGCGGCAAGGTCATCAACGTCGCCTCCGACGCCGCCCGCGTCGGCTCCTCCGGCGAGGCCGTGTATGCCGCCTGCAAGGCAGGCCTGGTGGGCCTGTCGAAGACCCTGGCGCGCGAGCTTGCGACCAAGAACGTCAACTTCAACGTGGTCTGCCCAGGCCCTACCGACACTGCGCTGCTCAAGAGCGTGGCGGCCACCTCCAACAACCCGGACAAGCTCCTGGAAGCGTTCCGCAACGCCGTGCCGATGCGCCGCCTTGGCCAGCCGGAAGACTACCCCGGGATCATCGCCCTGCTCGCCAGCGACGACGCCAACTTCATCACAGGACAAGTCATCAGCGTGTCCGGCGGCCTGACCATGGCCGGCTAAGCCGGCCTTCAAGGAGTATCGACATGAACTACGAAGACATCCTCTACACAGAAAACGACGGCGTCGCCACCATCACCATCAACCGGCCGGAGCGCTACAACGCGTTCCGCGGCCAGACCTGCATGGAGCTGATCGACGCGTTCAACCGCGCCGGCTGGAACAAGGCCATCGGCGTCATCGTGTTCACCGGCGCTGGCGACAAGGCTTTCTGCACCGGCGGCGACCAGGGTGCCCACGAAGGCCAGTACGATGGCCGCGGCCTGATCGGCCTGCCGGTCGAAGAGTTGCAGCGGCTGATCCGTGAAGTGCCCAAGCCGGTGATCGCCCGGGTCAACGGTTTCGCCATCGGTGGCGGCCATGTGCTGCACGTGGTCTGCGACCTGTCGATCGCCTCCGAACAGGCCATCTTCGGTCAGGTCGGACCGAAGGTCGGGTCGGTCGACCCCGGCTTCGGCACCGCCTACCTGTCGCGCCTGATCGGCGAAAAGCGCGCCCGGGAAATCTGGTACCTGTGCCGCAAGTACAGCGCCCAGCAAGCGCTGGACTGGGGCCTGGTCAATGCCGTGGTACCCCACGCCGAACTGGATGCCGAAGTGCAGAAGTGGTGCGACGAGATCCTCGAGAAGAGCCCGACCGCCCTGTCCATCGCCAAGCGTTCCTTCAATGCCGACAGCGAGAACATCGCCGGCATCGGCGGCCTCGGCATGCAGGCCCTGAGCCTGTATTACGAAACCGAGGAATCGCGCGAAGGCGTCGCCGCCTTCAAGGAAAAGCGCAAACCGGACTTCCGCAAGTTCTACAAATAACCCCCTGCGCCGCCCTGCCCAGGGCGGCGCCCCAGTGCCAGCGGGTCAGGAGACACACATGAACTTCGCCTTCACCGAACAACAGAACGCCATCCGCGAAAGCGTCGCCCGCTTCAGCAGCGAAGTGCTCGCCCCCGGCTATCGGCAACGCGACCGTGACGGGCGCATCGAACGCACGACCATCACCCAGCTCGGCGACATGGGCCTGCTCGGCGGCGAACTCGACGAGGCATACGGCGGCAGCGGCCTGGACTGCGTCACCGCCGGCATCATCATCGAGGAGCTGGCGCGCGGCGACTTCAACGTCGCCTACATTCCACTGCTGGCCTCGCTCAATGGTCAGATCATCGCCCAGCATGCCGACCCCGAGCTGGCCCGCCACTGGCTGGGCGAAATCAACGCCGGGCGCAAGGTGGTGTGCATCGCCCTGACCGAACCCAGCGGCGGGTCCGACGCTGCCAGCCTGCGCCTGAAGGCCGAGCGCCAGGGCGAGCACTACGTGCTCAATGGCGAAAAAACCTCGATCTCCATGGCCGACCAGGCCGATGTCGCCGTGGTATTCGCCCGCACCGGCACGCCAGAGCAACGCGCCAGCGGCATCAGCGCGTTCCTGGTACCGATGGACCTGCCCGGCATCAGCACCACCCGCTTCGACGACGCCGGTGAACGCGCCATCGGCCGCGGCTCGATCTTCTTCGACAATGTGCGGGTGCCGCTGAACCACCGCATGGGCGAGGAAGGCAAGGGCTTCAAGCAGGTCATGCAGGGCTTCGACTACAGCCGCGCGCTGATCGGCCTGCAATGCCTGGCGCTGGCCCAGCAGTCGCTGGACGAGACCTGGCAGTGGCTGACCGAGCGCCAGGCCTTCGGCCAGAGCCTCAACGCCTTCCAGGGCCTGACCCACCCGCTGGCCGAATTGCAGACCTACGTGCATGCCGCACGCCTGCAGTGCTACTACTCGTTGTGGCTTAAGGACAGCAATCTGCCGCACAATGCCGAGGCAGCGATGAACAAATGGTGGGGCCCGAAGCTGGCGTTCGATGTAGTCAAGCAGTGCCTGCTGGCCCACGGGCACACCGGCTACGGCGAAGACCTGCCGTTTGCCCAGCGCCTGCGCGATGTGCTTGGCCTGCAGATCGGCGATGGCACCGCGCAGATCATGAAGAACATCATCGCCCGGGAACTCACCCCCAAGTAACCCATGCGCCCCGTGTTGGCAGCGCACCCGTTAGCCGATCGGACAAGGAGCGGTAATGACCACCAACGAGGCGAAGAGCATCCCTAACCGGTTGTTCTTCCGGCTCTTCCAGACCGGAAACACCCTGCAGCGCCAGGTCCAGAGCGAATTTGGCATCAGCACCGTGCAATGGGCGGTACTCGGTGCCCTGTCCCGCGAGGGCGCCGAACAAGGTGTTTCGTTCAACGAACTGACCGAGTACCTGGTGGTGAGCCGCCAGAACCTGGACGGCGTGCTCAAGCGCCTGGAACGCGACAACCATGTGGTGCGCGTGCCACACCCGGACGACGGCCGTGCTCGCCTGGTGCTGCTGACCGCCTCCGGCCTGCGGTTCTGGCAATCCTTGCAAGGGCGCATCTACGAGTTCTACGGCCAGGCCTTGCAGGGCTTCAGTTTCGACGACACGGTCGGCTTGCTGCACCTGCTGAACAAGCTCAATACCGATCTGAGCAAGGTCGACCTGGGCGGCGACCACCCGCCCACCAGTAACGAGGACTGAAAACGACCCTGTCGCCACCCGGTCATCAGGACCGGGCGGCGTCACCCCCAGACAACCTTACTCAGGCAGTAAGCAGGCGCCACTTGGAGCAGCAGATAATAACGCCTATTTAGGTAATGATATTGATATGTTTAAAGCGACCATTGACATTGAATTCAGAACAAAAAACCGCAACAAAATGATTTAACGCATTTGTTTATCCGCCCTGCTCAAAAACAAAAACAATTACAGGTAAACATCATGCCGTATCTCACCCGCTCACCTGTCAGGCAACTGCCCCTGCTCGCCGCCCTGCTCAGCCCCGGCCTGGCCGACGCCGCTTTCATCGACGACAGCCACCTGCGCCTCGAACTGCGCAACTTCTACATGAACCGCGACTTCCGCGATGCCGACCAGCCCGATACCCCGCGCCACGATGGCAAGAGCCAGAGCAAGGCCGAGGACTGGACCCAGGGTTTCCTGCTGCGTGCGCAGTCGGGGTTCACCGAGGGTACCGTGGGCTTTGGCGTCGACGCCCTGGGGCTGGTGGGGATCAAGCTCGATTCCGGCAGCGGCACCAGCGGCACTGGCGCCCTGCGACGCAACCCGGTGAGCGGCAGCCCCGCCGACGAATTCGCCTTCCTCGGTGTGACCGGTAAGGCGCGCATCGGCAACACGGTGCTGACCGTCGGCGATCACGAGCCAGTGCTGCCGGTGGTGGTGCGCAACGACACTCGCCTGTTGCCACAGACCTACCAGGGCGCCCAGTTGCAATCCAACGACATCGACGACCTGACCCTGACCGGCGGCCAGTTCCGCCAGATGCACCAGCGCGATTCGAGCGACTACGAGGACATCGTGATGTACGCCGATGGCTCAACAGGAGGCAAACCGACCGACCGCTTCAACTACGCGGGCGCGGTGTACAACTTCACCCCGCAACTGACCGGCACGCTGTACCGCGCCGAACTCAAGGACAACTACCAGCAGAACATCGCCGATCTGGTCTACACCCTGCCACTGGGTGGCGATCGCAAGCTCAAGACCGACCTGCGCCTGTTCGACAGTGACAGTCGTGGGCGCACCACCGTGGACAACCGCTTTCGCGCAGCCATGGTCACCTACTCCAGCGCCGGCCACTCGCTGGGCGTTGCCTACCAGCAGCAGAGCGGCGAGACGGGCTTGCCGTTTCTGCTGGTCGCCGACCCCTGGGCGTTCAACAACGGCACCTACCAGCCCTTCGTCCGGGCTGGCGAGGACAGCTGGCAACTGCGCTACGACTACAATTTCGCGGCCATGGGCCTGCCTGGCCTGACCTTGATGGCTCGCTACATCCGCGCCGACGATTTCCAGATCCGCAACCAGTCGGCCACCGAACGCGAGCGCGACATCGACCTGGGCTATGTGATCCAGAGCGGCCCCTTGGCGGGCTTGGGCTTTCGCCTGCGCAACGTGATGTACCGCGGCAGTGAAACCACCGACGTGGACGAGAACCGGGTGCTGATCACCTACACCTTCAACATCTGGTAGCCATCGTGCGGCACGGTGCCCCAGTGCCGCTCAATCATCGCTGTCGACGTCCACTTCCTTCCAGCTGTCGTCCGGGTCGAAGCGCGTCATGGCCTTGGCCAACTGGTCGCTGTGCGGTCCGAGGTCCTTTTCGAACACTTGCCCGTCATGGCTGATCATGAAGGTCATCACGCCGCTGTCGCCGTAGCGCGCCGGCCAGGCGACCAAGGCGAAGCCACGGCTCATCTGGTTGCCGATCAGGTAGCTGTAGGCACCGCCCGGTGCCGAGGCGCCCTGCCCGTCGAGGATGCGAAAATGGTAGCCGTACCAGTCCTTGCCGGTACGCCCCTTGCCGAACAGCGGCCCCAGCGGGCTGACCTGGCCATCCTGCTCATCGTCCCAATACAAGCCGTCGTGCTTACCGGGCGTACTGAAGATGTGCTGGGCGTATTCCAGTGCGCCATTGCCGTTGCGGTCCTGGGTGGCGTATTCCATCTGCGCGTCATGGTAGGCGAGCACCGACTGCACGGCGGCCAGCTCGTTGCGGCCGATGCGCCGCGCGCGGATTTCGGCGAGGCCGGCCTTGAGGTCGAAGCGCCAGCCGCTGGGGCTGTTGCTCAGCGGGATAGGCAGCGTCCAATGATCGGGGCCGACCGCCAGGATGACCTTGCCATCGGCATTGCGTTGCAGGCTGTGCTGCTCGCGGTAGGCCTGCAAGAACGCTTCGACATCGCTGCGTTGCACGCCGCCTCGGGGAATAAAGGTGCGCCAGTCATCGCCGAGCAGTTGGGCTAGACGCGCCTCGTCGGGCGGTTCGACGCCCAGGGCCTGGATGAAGGCATCCACCGCTTGCTCGGGGGCGGTGAACGCCTGTTGCGCCAGGGCCAGGCCTGAGCACGCCAGGCTCAACGCCATTGCCCATGCGGCACCGATCGCTTTGCTGTTCATCGACGGCCACCTCCCCCGCCACGGCGCATTGGCGCGCTGGGCCTCGAGATCTGTTTGCCGGCTGCGCGCGAGGTGTTCGGCCGCTGGGCGAACGACTGGCTGGTGCGGCCCCGATTGGCCTGCGCCGCACTGCGCGACGGTGAACGCACGCCGGCAAAAGCGTTGTCACGGGCTCTGCCGGCACTGCTACCCGCCCGGTTCTGCACGGCCTGGCGGGCCTGGGTGTTTTGCGCCCGGGGAGCATGTTCGCGCTGGGTCCGGGGTTCCTGGCGGCGCTCGCCAACCCCGGAGCGATCGGCACCGGCCTGGACCCGATTGCCCAGGTTACCGCTGGCCTTGGCTTCGCGGACGCGCTCACGCGCTTGCTGGTTGGAAGTGGCGGGCCGTTCGATCCCAGCCCGGTCCATCGACGAGCGCGCCCGGTCACGGGCCTGGGCGCGTTGCGCATCGTCGCCACGGAAGGCCGTGCGCTGGTTGGCGCCTTGCAGCTGGCGGCCGTATTGCTCGCGGCTACGATTGTCACGGTATGGCACGCCATCGCGGTGCACGGCGTTGTGCTGCCATTTGCCCTGGTTGTTGCCAATGCGGTTATTGGCATTGATGTTGTTGTAGCGATTGACGTTGACGTCGATGTCGTTGTTGCCCCAGTCGCAATCGCCCCACAGTGAATCGATGATCGCCACGCCCGCGCCGAACGCCAGCCCCGCCATCAGCGCAGACCCCGCGTAGTACAGCGGCGATGGTGGGTAGTACACCGGTGGTGAGGCGGGATACGCCCAGGTGCCATAGGTGGTGGTCGGGTTATAGGTGGGCACGTACACCACCTGCGGGTCGGCAGGCTCGATGACGATGGTGGTGGTCGAACTAGTGCTGGCAGGTGCGGCAGGTGCGTTGCCAGCAGCCTGGGCACTCGGCGCCGGGGCGGCCTGCACGGTGACGTTCTGGTACTGGTTGCTTTGCAGGTTGCCGGCAGCCTGGGCCTGATGGCGCAGGCGCTGCACGCTGGCCATGACGTCGTCGGGCTGGGCCAGGAAGGCATCGCCCAGGCGCTGCACCCAGACCGGGTCCTGGCCGAGGGTGACCAGCACCTGGGGAAACGCCACCAGCGCCTGCACGCTCGGATCCCAGGGCTGGCTCGCCACCTGTTTGACCGCGTCGTCACCCTGGGCTTTGGGGTTGGCCTTGGACCAGGCCACCGCTTCGCTGACCTCGCCTGGGTAGGTGGCGGCCATCAATATCTGGGCCAGCAACGGGTCGGGATACAGTGCGATGGGCGCGGTCATCTGGACCAGCTGTTCCTGGTTGAACACCGCCTGCTTGGCCTGCGCCGGCGCGGGATCGGGCGCCGGCAGGTCTTCAGCCAGCGCGCTGCCGGCTGGGAGGTTCAGGCACACTACCACCGACACGACGCATAACAATGGCATGCGCATCGCAGTTCCCCATGAGGTCATACCGCGTTGGAAAAGTGGTTGGACAGCCGGCAGCCGTGCCGTGGAACAAAGTTAGCAAAGGGCTGCCATTGCTCCAGAGTTCGCCCGTCCGTTCTGCGCACATGCCGACCTCAACCGCCCAGGGCGATGATCGCCAGGATCAGCGCCGCGCCGACCAGCGCCAGGCACAGGCCGGTGAGCTGGGTTCGCCCGCCTGAATACCGCGCCAGCAGGCAACCGGCCAGGTAGAGCATGGCCAACGCCACCAGATGCGACACGCGGATGGCCATGCCGGTGGCTTCTATCAGCAGAAACGGAACGACCATCGGGAAGGTGGCCAGCACCACCAGCAGGAAGGTCGCCAGTGCCGCCTTGAAATCATCCACGCCAAGCCGCGCCGGCAATGCACGCCCGGCATCGCGTAACAGATGCGTCCTGAGCAACTCAAGGCCATTGTCGTCCAGGGATTGGCCGATACGCTCCGGCAGCGCCTCGCCGATCAGGCGACGGCCCAGCGCGCCGATCTGGTCCGCTTGCAGGCGGGCCAACAGAGTGCGGCTACGGGTGCGCTCGGTCCAGGTGCGTAACAACAAGATGACGGCATCGGCCAATCCCCAGGCCAGGTTGCAGCCAAATGCCGCGATCAGCATCAATCGTGCATCTTCGCGCTGGGCGGTGGCCACGCTCAGCGAACCAATGAACGTCATGGCCATGAGCAGGCCGAAAATGACTTCGGTGATGCGGTCGATCGGCTCCAGCAGAGGCCGACGTTGCACTTGCGCTTGCGGCTCCATTTCAGGCTCCCCGCAGTATCGCTGGGCTCGGTTTTTCAAGCGTAGCGCAACGCCAAATACCGGCACGCCAATGATCGGAAAGTTGCCTGCGGCAGCTGCAATCGCGACCCGTTCGCCCTTGACGGTGTACCATTGCCGGCCAACCCAGGTATCCTGGCCCCCTCTAGAGCAAGCCTTCCAGGACGGAGACCATGACCAGGCCCCTTCTGTTGCTGAGCGCGGCCCTGCTGTTGAGCCCGACGCTGCACGCCCAGCAGATCCAGCGCGAACTGGGCGACTTCAATTTCACGCTGGGTACCACACCTTCGCGCAGCATGGCCCAGGGGTTGATTTCACCCAGCGCCGTGGGCGCCTTCCACGGCGGTCTCGATCTGAGCCACCCGAGCGGTCTGTACTTCGGCCAGTACGCCCCGAGCATGGGCGTGGCCCCGGACTCGACCCTGCGCCTGGACAGCTACCTGGGCTACAAGGACCGCTTCGACAGCACCCTCGGCTACGAGGTGGGCTTGATCCACTACAGCCAACCGAACATCGCCGGCCCCGACAGCTATGCCCTGTATGGCGGCCTTTCGATACTTGGCAGCCGCATCGGCGGTGCGCTGCGCGACAACCCCGACAACCGCACCAGCACCCTGTTCGCCGACCTAGGGCGCCTGCCGCTGCTTGATGTGGACCTCACGGTCAAACTGGCCCATCACCAGTTGGGTACCCCTTTCACCATCGGCGATGGCAGCCAGGTCGATGCCTTCTCAGACTGGTCGCTGCAGCTCTCGCGGCCCTGGCTGGGCCTGGATCTGGATCTGATCTACAGCAACTCCGATCTCAGTGGGGGTGGCTGCGATGCTTATGCGGGCATCAATACCTATTGCGAGAGTGTGGTTACCTTGAAGGCTCAGCGGAGTTTCTTTTAGGGTCTTGGTAGGTTCGCTTGAGATTGGTAGCGCGGCGCTTCGCGAAGCGTGCGCTGGAGAGTTGCAGTGCCGCACAAATCGAGCGCCGCCCGCGCGGCGCATCGCGAAGCGTGCGCTTGGGAGTTGGGGTGCCGCTGAAATCGAGCGCCGCCCGCGCGGCGCATCGCGACGCAAGGCCGCTCCCACATTTGTTGCAACGTGCCACTGTCTGTCAGGCCATGGTTGTCCGCCTTTGGGGCAACACAGATATCGCGCCGGGCCCACCAGGCTGACAACCATGGCCTATCAGACATAATTGGCCCGAAACAGATGTGGGAGCGGCCTTGCGTCGCGATGCGCCGCGCGGGCGGCGCTCGATATATGCGACACCAAAACCCTACAGCGCACACTTCGCGAAACGCCGCACTACATCCCTACCGCCGAGCCCCCCACCGCCCCCGCCGGCATCAGCGTAGAAATCAACGCCCGCACCACCCCAGGCAGCGCATCCAGCTCGCGGACCAGAATACTGCGCTCGCGTACCGCCCAAGGCTCGTCCAAGGTGATGGTGACCAGGTTCATGGTCTGACTGTGCCGCAGCGCCGCCGATTCGGGAAGGATGCCGATGCCCACGCCCGCCTCCACCAACCGGCAGATGGCCTCGAAACTGGACAGCTGAATGCGCAGCGACAGGCTCAGCCCCATGCGTTCGACGTGATCGCGCAGAAAACTCAGCAGCGTGCTGCCATCGTGCAAACCGATGTGCTGGAACGCCAAGGTCTGCTTCAACGTCACCTTCCCTGAGCGCGCCAGTTCGTGCCCCGCCGGCACGATCAACACCAGGCGGTCGGTGCTGAAGTGCATGACCTGCAACCCACTGGCCTCCACCGGCCCGGCGATGATGCCCATGTCGCTGCTGCCGTCGAGCACGCCACGGACGATATCCCGAGACAGACGCTCCTGCAGATCGACGGTCACGCCGGGGCGCTTGGCCAGAAAGCCTGCCAGTACCTCGGGCAGGAACTCGGTGACTGCAGTCGTGTTGGCGAAGATGCGGATATGCCCGGCCGAGTCGGTGCCGAACTGGGTGAACTCGGCCTTGAGATAATCCACCTGACGCATGATCAGGCGCGCATGGGTCAGCAGCTTGTGCCCTGCAGGGGTCAGCTCGACGCCGCGGCTGTCGCGGTACAGCAGACGGGTGTCGAGCTGCGCCTCGAGTGCCTTGATGCGGGCGCTGGCAGCGGCTGGCGAGAGAAACGCACGACGCGCGCCCTGGGTCAGGCTCGGCGATTCGCCGATGTGAATGAAAAGCCTAAGGTCAGCCAGGTCAAAATGCATGCGGGCTCCGGTGCAGGCAAACTCATGGCGTTCAGCATACATGAACGCTGCTTTATGCAAATGCAAATTCACAGAATGCCAGACGCCTCGCATGATCGCCGCATAACAACAAATGCAGAGGCCCATGGTGATGACTGCTATAAATCCGCCCATCGACTACAGCCCGTGGATCGGCCGCACCGAGCGGGTCCATGACGAGCTGAGCCGCAATCTGGTCAAGCGCATCGCCGCGACCTTCGGCGACATCGCCCCCGCCGTCGGGCAACCGCTGCCACCGCTGTGGATGTGGTGCTTCTTCCAGGAACCGGTGCCCGAGCCGCAACTGGGCAGCGACGGCCACCCCGCCCGTGGCGGCTTTCTGCCACCGGCCGACCAGCGCAACCGCATGTGGGCCGGGGGCCGCGTTGAATTCATCGCCCCGCTGCGGGTTGGCAGTGAGGCCGAGCGCCTGTCCACCATCCTCCACATCGAGGAAAAGCACGGCCGCACCGGCGCGCTGCTGTTCGTCACCGTACGCCACGACTACTCGCAAGATGGCCAGTTGTGCGTGCGCGAAGAGCAGGACATCGTCTACCGCGAACCCAACCCGCCCAAGCTCGCAAGCCAGGCGACCCCTGCCCACGCTGACTGGAGCGAAACGATCGCACCCACGCCGACCCTGCTTTTCCGGTACTCCGCCGTCACCTTCAATGGCCACCGCATCCATTACGACCATCCCTACGTCACCGATACCGAAGGCTACGCCGGCCTGGTGGTGCATGGCCCGATGATCGCCACGCTCAACCTGCGCGCGTTCCTGCGCGCCAACCCAGGCAAGCAAGTGCGGCGCTTCGCCTATCGCGGCGTACGCCCGTTGACCGTTCCGACCCCCTTCGAAGTCGCCGGCCACATCAGCGAACCCGGCCAGGCCCAACTGTGGGCGGGCAACGGAGATGGCGTCGCGCAGAGCGCCGAAGTGCTTTTCGACTGATACCTGACAGGGATATCCCATGCATACGTACGACAGTGATGACCTCAACGCCATCCGCGAAGGCGTGCGCGCCTTGTGCGCCGAATTCGATGCCAGCTACTGGCGCAAGATCGACGAGGAGAAGGGCTTTCCCGAAGCCTTCGTCAAGGCCATGACCGATGCCGGCTGGCTGTCGGCGATGATCCCCGAGGAATTCGGCGGCTCGGGCCTGGGCCTTGCCGAGGCGTCGGTCATCCTCGAAGAGGTCAATGCCTGCGGTGGCAATTCCGGCACCGTCCATGGCCAGATGTACAACATGTTCACCCTGCTGCGTAACGGCAGCGACGAACAGAAACGCTACTACCTGCCCAAGCTCGCCAGCGGCGAGTTGCGCCTGCAGTCGATGGGCGTCACCGAGCCCACTACCGGGACCGACACCACCAAGCTCAAGACCACTGCGGTGCGCAAAGGCGACAAGTACGTGATCAATGGCCAGAAGGTATGGATCTCGCGGGTCCAGCACTCCGACCTGATGATCCTGCTGGCGCGCACCACGCCGCTGGCCGAGGTGAAGAAGAAGTCCGAAGGCATGTCGATCTTCCTGGTCGATCTGCGCGACGCGATCGGCAACGGCCTGACTGTTCAGCCCATCGCCAACATGGTCAACCACGAAACCAACGAGCTGTTCTTCGACAACCTGGAAATCCCCGCCAGCAGCCTGATCGGTGAAGAAGGCAAGGGCTTTCGCTACATCCTCGACGGCCTCAATGCCGAGCGCACGCTGATCGCTGCCGAGTGCATCGGCGACGGTCGCTGGTTCGTCGAGAAGGCCAGCGCCTACGCCCGCGACCGCGTGGTATTCGGTCGGCCGATCGGGCAGAACCAGGGCGTGCAATTCCCCATCGCCGAGGCGCATATCGAAATCGAAGCCGCCGACCTGATGCGCTGGCGCGCTTGCGAGGAATACGACAGCGGCCGCAACGCTGGCGCCGCCGCCAACATGGCCAAGTACCTGGCCGCCAAGGCCAGCTGGGAAGCCGCCAATGCCTGCCTGCAGACCCACGGCGGCTTTGGCTTCGCCTGCGAATACGACGTCGAGCGCAAGTTCCGCGAAACCCGCCTGTACCAGGTAGCGCCGATCTCCACCAACCTCATCCTTTCCTATGTGGCCGAGCATCTGCTCGAACTGCCACGCAGCTTCTGAGGGCCTGACCATGCACCATACCCAAGCCTTGGCGGGCTTTCTCGCCGACCTGCGTTACGCCCAGATTCCCGGCCACGTGCTCGACCGCACCGAGGACCTGTTCCTCGACTGGCTGGGCTCGGCCCTGGCCAGCCAGGGCTCGCACCCAATTCCACTGTTCGAGCGTTATGCCGAGCGCATGGGGCCAGCCGAGGGCAACGCGCGGATCCTGACCAACGGGCGCAGTTCCTCGCCCTACTTCGCCGCCCTGGTCAACGGCGCTGCCTCGCACCTGGTCGAACAGGACGACCTGCACAACAGCTCGGTGCTGCACCCGGCGACCGTGGTGTTCTCCGCCGTGCTGGCCGCCGCGCAAGACCTCGGCAAGTCCGGCCCGGACCTGCTGCTGGCAGCCGTTGCGGGTTATGAAGCCGGCATTCGCATCGGCGAGTTCCTTGGCCGTTCGCACTACCGCATCTTCCACACCACCGCCACGGTCGGCACCTTGGCCGCTGCAGTAGGCGTGGGCAAGCTGCTCGATTTCAACCAGGAGCAGTTCATCAACCTGCTGGGCAGCGCCGGAACCCAGGCCGCCGGGCTGTGGGAGTTCCTGCGCGATGCCGCTGACTCCAAGCAACTGCACACTGCCAAGGCTGCCGCCGATGGCCTGCTCGCCGCCTACCTGACCGCCGACGGCCTCAGCGGTGCACGCAACATCCTCGAAGGCGACCAAGGCATGGCTGCGGGCATGTCCAGCGACGCCGACCCGACACGCCTGAGCGATCGCCTGGGTACGCGCTGGGCACTGGTCGAGACCTCGTTCAAGTTCCACGCCTCGTGCCGCCACACCCATCCCGCCGCCGATGCCCTGCTGCACCTGATGCAGCGCGAAGGCCTGGGCCACGAGCAGATCGCCAAGGTGGTGACCCGCGTGCACCAAGGTGCCATCGATGTGCTCGGCCGGGTCACCGTCCCAACCACCGTGCACCAAGCCAAGTTTTCCATGGGCACCGTACTGGGCCTGATCGCCGTGCATGGCAGCGCGCAACTGCTGGAGTTCCGCGACCTGGCACTGACCGACCCAAGGGTCGCCGCCCTGCGCGAGAAGGTCCAGATGCAGCTCGACGCAGAAGTGGATGCGGCCTATCCGGCACGCTGGCTCGGCCGCGTTGAGGTCACCGATGTGCAGGGGCGCCACTACAGCGCCGCCATCGACGACCCCAAGGGCGACCCGGGCAACACCCTCAGTCGCCCGGAGCTGGAAGCCAAGTTCCAGCGCTTGCTGGCCTACTCCGGTGCACGCAGCGAGGCCCAGGGCAAGCAACTGATCGAACGGGTGTGGCAACTGCGTGACGCCAGCACGCTGGCAGATCTGCATTGAGCCGCGCCCCGCAACCCAGACCCACAGGTGATTGACATGACCCAACCCACGCCCCGTCCACTTGACGGCATCACTGTCGTAAGCCTGGAGCACGCAATCGCAGCGCCGTTCTGCACGCGGCAACTGGCCGACCTGGGTGCCCGCGTGATCAAGATCGAGCGCCCCGGCAGCGGCGACTTTGCCCGCGGCTATGACCAACGCGTCGACGGCCTGGCCTCGCATTTCGTCTGGACCAACCGCTCCAAGGAGAGCCTCACCCTCGACCTCAAGCAACCCGCTGCCGAAGGTATCCTCGAATCGCTGCTGGCCAAGGCCGACGTGCTGGTGCAAAACCTCGCCCCAGGCGCGGCAGCGCGCATGGGCCTGTCGTTCGAGGCCTTGCACGCGCGCTTTGCGCAGCTGATCGTATGCGATATCTCCGGTTACGGCGAAGGCGGCCCTTATGAAAAGAAAAAGGCCTACGACCTGCTGATCCAGAGCGAGGGCGGCTTCCTCTCGGTAACCGGCGGCCCTGGCGAGGACGAGATGGCCAAGGCTGGCTGCTCGATCGCCGACATCGCCGCCGGCATGTACGCCTACACCGGGGTGTTGTCAGCGCTGATGCTGCGCGACAAGACGGGCGTTGGCAGCCGCATCGACGTATCGATGCTGGAAAGCCTAGTGGAATGGATGGGCTACCCGATGTACTACGCCTACGACGGTGCGCCGCCACCGCCGCGGGCAGGCGCATCGCACTCGACCATCTATCCGTACGGCCCCTTCCCCACCGGCGATGGCGGCACCATCATGCTCGGCCTGCAGAACGAGCGCGAATGGGCGCTGTTCTGCGACAAGGTGCTGCTCGACCCGGCGCTGGCCAGCGATGACCGCTTCAGTGCCAACTTCAAGCGCTCGGAAAACCGCGACGTGCTGCGTCAACTGATCATCGAGCGCTTCGCCAGCCTGTCGCTGGACGATGTGGTGGAGCGCCTGGAGCAGGCGCAGATCGCCAATGCCCGGGTCAACGACATGCACGGGGTGTGGCAACACCCACAGCTGCGCGCCCGCGACCGCTGGCGCGAGGTCGACAGCCCGGCCGGCAAGTTGCCGTCGCTGCTGCCGCCGGGGCGCAATGCCGCGTTCAGCCCACGCATGGACGCGGTGCCGGGGCTGGGGCAGCACACCCAGCCGATTCTTGCCGAGCTCGGCTTCAGCGCCGAGCAACAGGCCGACCTGGCTGCCGGAGGCGTGGTATGAACCGGGTTCGCAGCGCATTGTTCGTCCCCGGCAGCCGCCCCGAGCGCTTCGCCAAGGCGCTGGCAGCCGGAGCCGACGCGGTCATCGTCGATTTCGAGGATGCCGTGGAAGAGCCGTTGAAACAGCAGGCCCGAGCGCACCTCGCAGCGTTCCTGCAGGTCGAGCCAGAAGCCGCGGTGTGGGTCCGGGTGAATGCGCCCCAACACCCGGAGCATGCCAACGACCTGGCCTTCTGCGCGCAGCAGCCGGGGGTCGTCGGGCTGCTGCTGCCCAAGGTGGAAAATGCCACCCAGGTAGCGGTCGCCTGGCACGGCGGCAAGCCGATCTGGCCGATCATCGAGAGCGCCAAGGGCCTGCTGGCACTGGCACAGATCGCTGCCGCCGAGGGCGTCGAGCGCTTGTCGTTCGGCAGCCTCGACCTGGCCCTGGACCTCGATCTCAATACCGAAAGCGAGGCCGCCCGGCAGTTCCTCGATCAGGCGCGCATGGCGGTGCAACTGCACTCGCGCGGCGCCGATCTGCTGCCACCGCTCGATGGCGTGTACCCGGCCATCGGCGACCCTGAGGGGTTGCGGCAAGCGATGCGCCATGCCCGCGACATGGGCTACGGCGGAGCGCTGTGCATCCATCCCAAGCAAGTGTCGGTGATCCATGCCGCCTTGGCGCCCAGCAGCGAAGAGCTGGCCTGGGCGCGTCGAGTGGTGTCGGCCAGCGCGGCTGCCAATGGCGCCGGCGCCTTCCAACTGGACGGGCAGATGGTCGATGCGCCGGTATTGCTGCGGGCGCAGCGGCTATTGGGCCAGCATCGAGGCTGAACAGCGTGGGAGCGGCAGGGGCAGTCATTTCGCCCGCGTTCGGCTTTGCCGAACGCCGCCTTACACAAAAGCTGATTCTCCACACGCAGCCCATTGCGCCATCTTTATGCCAACCCTCAACAACAATAAATCCGAGGTGTCATCGATGTTCAAACTCACCCAGGCGCTATTGTGCGCCGCCGCCGTGTCCATGGCGGGCCTGGCCCAGGCCGCCGATCCCATCATCATCAAGTTCGCCCACGTGGTAGCCGACAGCACACCCAAAGGCCAAGGCGCGCTGATGTTCCAGAAACTCGTCGCCGAAGACCCGCAGCTCAAGGACAAGGTCAAGGTCGAGGTCTACCCCAACTCGTCGCTGTTCGGCGACGGCAAGGAAATGGAAGCCCTACTGTTGGGCGACGTGCAGATGCTGGCGCCCTCGCTGGCCAAGTTCGAGCACTACAACAAGCAGGTGCAGATCTTCGACCTGCCATTCCTGTTCAACGACCTGGCCGCAGTCGACCGCTTTCAGCAAGGCCCGCAAGGCAAGGCGCTGCTGACCTCCATGGAAGACAAGGGGATCCGTGGTCTGGCCTACTGGCACAACGGCCTCAAGCAGCTTTCGGCGAACAAGAAGGTGATCCTGCCCAAGGACGCCCGTGGCCTGAAGTTCCGCGTGCAGGCTTCCAGCGTGCTCGAGGAGCAGTTCAAGGCGATTCGCGCCAACCCGCGCAAGATGAGCTTCGCCGAGGTCTATCAGGGCTTGCAGACCGGTACCGTCAACGGCACCGAGAACACCTGGTCGAACTACGAGAGCCAGAAGGTCAACGAAGTGCAGCCATTCTTCACCGAGACCAACCACGGCCTGATCGACTACATGGTGATCACCAACGCCAAGTTCTGGAATGGCCTGCCTGAAGACGTACGGGGCGAGTTGCAGACGATCATGGACAAGGTGACCGTCGAGGTGAACAAACAGGCCGAGGCGCTCAACCAGACCTCGAAGCAGAAGATCATCGATTCCAAGACCAGCGAAATCGACCCGATCACCGCTGAGCAACGGGAAACCTGGCGTGAGGCGATGCGCCCGGTATGGGAGAAATTCTCCGACCAGATCGGCGCCGACCTGATCAAGGCCGCCGACGACGCCAACAAAGCGTCCTGACAGCCACCCCGCCCTGTCTGGGCCACCCGTCGCCTGGGTGGCCCACCCCTCTCTTCGTGGAGAATTCCTATGCAAGCGCTCAGGCGTGTCTGGGAGCATTTCGAGGAAGGCATGATCGCCTTCCTCCTGGCGGCCATGACCTTGGTGACCTTCATCTACGTGGCCTTGAACAACCTCTATTCGATGTTCTACAGCCTCAGTGATCATTGGGCCTGGGCCAGCGACCTGCTGCTGGCGATCGGTGACCACCTGATGGGCTATGCCCAGGAAATGACCTGGAGCATCGCCCTGACCAAGGTGTTGTTCGGCTGGTTGATCTTCTTCGGCATTTCGTATGGCGTGCGTACCGCCGGCCACCTGGGCGTCGACGTGCTGGTGCGGCGCACGCGCAAACCGGTGCAGCGGGTCCTGGCGATGATCGCCTGCGCCTGCTGCCTGGCCTACGCCGGGCTGTTCCTGCTGGCCAGCATCAAGTGGGTGAGCGCGGTACTCGCTGCCGGTATCGGCGCCGAGGACCTGGATCGTTACGGCATCAAGATCGGCCACATCGCCCTGATCGTGCCACTGGGCTTCGCCCTGATCATCGTGCGCTACCTGGAAATCCTCTACCGCCTCTACACCCACCGCCAATACGGCCTGGGCCTGGCCGACGAGGCCGCGGAAGCGAGCAAGCTGGCCAACCCCGGTGAGGAGCATCACTGATGACGGTTCTCTGTCTGTTTCTGTTGTTGTTCGTGTTCATGTTCCTGGGGGTGCCGATCGCGATTTCCCTGGGTTTGTCGGGGGCGCTGTCGATCCTGTTGTTCAGCCAGGACTCGCTGAGTTCGCTGGCGATCAAGCTGTTCGAGACGTCCGACAGCTACACCTTCCTGGCCATTCCGTTCTTCCTGCTGTCGGGTGCGTTCATGACCACCGGCGGCGTGGCGCAACGCCTGATCGACTTCGCCAATGCCTGCGTCGGCCATATCCGAGGCGGCCTGGCCATCGCTGCGGTGCTGGCCTGCATGCTGTTCGCCGCGCTGTCGGGCTCCTCGCCCGCCACGGTAGCGGCTGTGGGTTCGATTGCCGTGGCCGGGATGGTGCGTTCGGGTTACCCACGCGAATTCGGCGCGGGCATCATCTGCAACGCCGGTACCCTGGGCATCCTGATCCCGCCGTCGATCGTGATGGTGGTGTACTCGGCCGCCACCGAGACCTCGGTCGGCAAGCTGTTCATGGCCGGTGTGATACCGGGCATCCTGCTGGGCGTGGCGCTCATGGTGACGATCTACATCGTTGCCAGGGTGAAGAAGCTGCCGGCACAACCCCGGGCCAGTTTCGCCGAGTGGCTGAGCACCGCCAGGCGCGCGTTCTGGGGCCTGTTGCTGCTGGTGATCATCCTCGGCGGCATCTACAGCGGCATGTTCACCCCCACCGAGGCGGCAGCCGTGGCGGCGGTGTACTCGGCGTTCATTGCGTTGTTCGTGTACAAGGACATGCGCCTGCGGGATTGCCCCAAGGTGCTGCTGGAGTCCGGGCGGCTGACCATCATGCTGCTGTTCATCATCGCCAACGCCATGCTCTTTGCCCACGTGCTGACCACCGAGCAGATTCCCCAGCAGATCACCCAGTGGGTGATGTCCGAGGGGCTGACGCCGATTGGCTTCCTGATCATGGTCAACATCGTGCTGCTGGTGGCGGGAAGCTTCATGGAGCCTTCGGCGATCATCCTGATTCTGGCGCCGATCTTCTTCCCGATTGCCATGAAGCTTGGGATCGACCCGATTCACCTTGGGATCGTCATGGTGGTGAACATGGAGATCGGGTTGGTGCATCCGCCGGTGGGGCTTAACCTGTTCGTGACCTCGGCGGTGACTGGGTTGACCTTGGGGCAGACCATTCGTGCGGCGTTGCCTTGGTTGTCGATTCTGTTGCTGTTCCTGATCTTGGTGACGTATGTGCCGTTTATATCGTTGGCGTTGCCGGAGTGGTTGGGGATGCCTTGAGGGTTTGAGGGGCTGGGCTGGGCTGGGCTGGGCTGGGCTGGGCTTGGCTTGGCTTGGCATTTAGATCGTGAGCTGATCCATTGGGTGTAGCGGCGCTACTGGCCCCTGCCGCCTTTACGGCGGCCTACTTTTTTCTTGGAAAAAGTAGGCAAAACCGCTTGCTCCTGCATCCGGCCCTCCGCTGCGCTACGGGTCCCCTCGCTACGGCGCCTTTCGGGCCCGCGCGGCCTACGACTTGCTGCGCAAGTCTACATCTCGCGCCTTCGGCTACGCCGAAGGGTGCTGCGCACCTGGCCCTACAGGCGCCTACGCTCGGCCTCCTGACGTCGCAAAGTTAGCGGCGGCGCCTGCACTGGCGTTATCTTCGAAAAACAGAACGCACTAGCCGCCAACACAAAGCGATAGGTAAACCGCGAGAGCACAGCGATTCGCCTGCCGTTGCTCTGGCTGTTGATCTTGCTCTTGCTCTTGATCTACCCGCGACCTCAGGAGGCCGAGCGTAGGCGGCTGGAGGGCCAGGTGCGCAGCACCCTCCGGCGTAGCCGGAGGCGCGAGATGTAGACTTGCGGAGCAAGTCGTAGGCCGCGCGGGCCCGCAAGCCGCCGAAGCGAGGGAACCCCGAAGCGCAGCGTAGGGGCCGTATGTGGGAGCCAGCCTTTTTTGGTTACTTTTTGTGGCGTTTGACAAAAAGTGACCCGCTGTAAAAGCGGAAAGGTGACTCAACGCCACCGTCGCAAATGGATATTCACCCAACGCCCAACGCCAACGCCAAATGCCAAATGCCAAATGCCAAATGCCAAATGCCGACCTAAGCCACCTCTTCGTAAGGCAACCCCACATAGTTCTCGGCAATATTCGCCAACCCCGCCTGGGACGACAGGAAATACTCCCGATCCGCCTCTTGCATCTTCTGATCCCAGTCATCCTTGTGCCCAGCAAAATCATGCAGCAACTGGGTCATGAACCAACTGAACCGCTCCCCCTTCCAAACCCGCCGCAACGCCAACGGCGAATACTGTTCAAGCAAGTCGGTACGCCCTTCCCGGTAAACCTTGACCAGAATCCGGAACAGGTAGTTGACGTCGGAAGCCGCCAGGTTCAGCCCCTTGGCCCCGGTAGGCGGAACGATGTGCGCCGCATCGCCAACGAGGAACAGGTTGCCGTACTGCATCGGCTCGACCACCAGACTGCGCAGCGGCGCGATGCTCTTTTCCAACGAAGGCCCAGTGACCAGTCGCGCACCGACATCTTCAGGCAGACGCGCCTTGAGCTCGTCCCAGAAGCGCTCGTCCGACCAAGCTTCGACGCGATCGTCCAGCGGCACCTGCAGATAGTAGCGACTACGGGTATTGGACCGCTGACTGCAGAGCACGAAGCCCCGCTCATGGTGTGCGTAGATCAGCTCGTGATTGACCGGCGGCGTATCGGCCAGCAGACCCAACCAGCCGAACGGGTAGATGCGCTCGTACTGCTTGAGCACACCTTCGGGAATACTTTGCCGCGACACCCCGTGGAAGCCATCGCAGCCAGCGATATAGTCGCAATCCAGGCGGTAGGTCTCGCCGTCTTTTTCGAACGTGATGTAGGGCTTTTCGCCCTTGAGCTCATGGGGCTGGACATTGCTGGCAGAATAGAAGATCGGCGCGCCACTGGCCTCGCGCGCCTGCATCAGGTCGCGGGTGACTTCGGTCTGGCCGTAGACCATCACCGTCTTGCCACCGGTCAGGCCTTTCAGGTCCAGGCGCTGACGGCGCCCGGCCACCAGCAGTTCGACGCCTTCGTGAACCAGCCCTTCCTCGTCCATGCGGGCCGAGACGCCGGCCTCGCGCAACAGATCGACGGTACCCTGTTCGAGCACACCGGCGCGGATGCGGCCAAGTACGTATTCGGCAGTCTGGCGTTCAAGGATGACCGTTTCGATGCCAGCGTTGTGCAGCAGCTGGCCAAGCAGCAGGCCCGACGGACCCGCACCGATAATTGCAACCTGAGTTTTCATTGTTGTTGTCTCGTTGTGGCGATGGCGCCCCACCTCTGGCAGTGGCGAGCATCTGCTGTTAGGGTTTGCCCTTGCATTTTTACGGGCAAACCCCGCTAAAAAAGTGTGCTATCCGATGCAAAAACTGCACTTTTACAAAAAACGTTCGATTAACGAACAGGCAGATAACAATGAAATCCACCTTACCGGGCGTGCCACTGTTCCAGCTTTATGGTGAGAACCAGGCTTGGCCCAGCACCGACCTGCTGCACTGTGAGTCGATCCCGGCACGCAGCCGCTTGCACCATTGGGAAATCAAGCCGCACCAGCATGCCGACCTGTGCCAGTTGCTGTACGTCCAGCGCGGCGAAGCCCAGGTGCAGATCGAAGGCGTGAACACCATCATCCGCGAGGCTGCCATCCAGGTGGTGCCACCGCTGGCGGTGCACGGGTTTCGTTTCAGCGCCGACATCGAAGGCTACGTCCTTACCTTCGGCCCCGCCCTGGTAGCCGATCTGGAGCAGCGTCTCGGCGCGCCGCTGCACGTGCTGGCGGCCCCTGGGTGCTATGCGCTGGGCAAGGACCGGCGCTCGCTGCGCAGCCTCATCGAGACCCTGCAGCAGGAGTATCAGGGGACGGCGCCAGCACGTGCGGCCATGCTCGAGGCGCTGGTAACGGCCCTGATGGTGTGGATCAGCCGCCGCCAGCAACTGGGCCAGGCGCCGCGTAACCGCGACGAACGGGACCGCCAACTGTTGGGTCAATACCTGCGCCTGGTCGAGGCGCACTACCGCGAGCACCTGAGCGTGGAGGCGTTTGCCGCCCGCCTGAACATCACCAGCCTGCAACTCAACCAACTGTGCCGGGCGCTGAGCGGGCAAACCGCGTTGCAAGTCATTCACCAGCGTTTATTGCTCGAAGCCCGCCGTAACCTGACCTACACCCAGATGAGCATCGGCCAGCTATCGGACAACCTGGGTTTCAGCGATCCGACCTACTTCGCACGGTTCTTCAAACGCCTGAGCGGCCAGACCCCCAACCACTACCGCCGAGCGCAACAACCAGACTGACCACAGCCGGCACAACAGGGTGGTTTCGGCTTCTGCTTGACGTATACGTCAACCTGCATTCAGGATAGTGGCATACCTTCCGTCGAGCGCCACGCATGAGCAGCCAGACCTACAGCATTTCCGACCTGTCCCGTGAGCTGGACATCACCACCCGGGCTATCCGCTTTTACGAAGAACAAGGCCTGCTCAGCCCCGAGCGTCGCGGTCTCGAACGCGTCTACTCGGCGCGGGACAAGGTCAGTCTCAAGCTCATCCTGCGCGGCAAGCGCATCGGTTTCTCGCTGGCCGAATGCCGCGAGCTGATCGAGCTGTACGACCCAACCAGCGGCAACCTCAAGCAGCTCAACAGCATGCTGGCGAAGATCGCCGAACGTCGCAGTCAGCTCGAACAACATATGCTCGACATCCATCAGATGCAGCTCGAACTCGACACCGCCCAGGAACGCTGCGAACAGGCCCTGGCCGCCACCCTGAACAACAACCACAAAGCCTGACCCGTCACTGGAGCCTTGCCATGCCGTTGCCGAACAAAGTCCGCCTGGTCGAAGTGGGGCCACGCGATGGCCTGCAGAACGAAGCCCAACCCATCAGCATCGCCGACAAGGTGCGCCTGGTCGACGACCTGAGCGCGGCTGGCTTGGGCTATATAGAAGTGGGCAGCTTCGTCTCGCCCAAATGGGTACCGCAGATGGCTGGCTCCGCCGAGGTGTTCGCCACCATCGAGCAACGCCCAGGCGTCACCTATGCAGCCCTTGCCCCCAACCTGCGTGGCTTCGAGGATGCGTTGGCGGCCGGCGTGAAGGAAGTGGCGGTGTTCGCTGCGGCTTCCGAGGCGTTTTCCCAACGCAACATCAATTGCTCGATCAGTGACAGCCTCAAGCGCTTCGAGCCGATCATGGAGGCGGCCCGCAGCCATGGCGTGCGGGTGCGCGGATATGTGTCCTGCGTGCTGGGCTGCCCATATGAAGGCAAGGTCAGCGCAGAGCAGGTGGCGCCGGTGGCGCGGGCCCTGCACGACATGGGCTGCTACGAGGTCTCGCTGGGCGACACCATCGGCACCGGTACCGCCGGCGATACCCGCCGCCTATTCGAAGTGGTGTCTGCCCAGGTGCCGAGGGAACAGCTGGCCGGGCACTTCCACGATACCTATGGCCAGGCGCTGGCCAACGTCTACGCCAGCCTGCTCGAGGGCATCGCCGTGTTCGACAGCTCGGTGGCCGGCCTCGGTGGTTGCCCCTACGCCAAGGGCGCCACTGGCAATATTGCCAGCGAAGACGTGGTGTTTCTGCTGCAAGGGCTGGGCATCGACACCGGCATCGACCTCGACAAGCTGATTGCCGCAGGCCAGCGCATCAGCGCCGTGCTCGGGCGCGCCAACGGCTCGCGAGTGGCGCGGGCGCGCAGCGCGCACTGAGTCATACGGGTGTCACACAAGTGTGGGCGGGAGTGTTACCTCCCCTGCCCACCACCACAGAAAATCGGGTAACAGGGAAACAAATCGACAGAATTTCCCGGCCACGCAATCCACTCAAAATCATTAACACATTGATTTTAAAGGATTTTTAAAAGTTGGCACGGCACCTGCTATATCTTTGGTACAAGAACAACAAAAATGCGATACCCAATAAAAACAACAGGTAACGGCTCTGACATAACAAGAACAACACGGCAGAGGCGTAGCAAGCAGATTTTTTTGGAGTCGACAGATTTTCCAGGGGTTCGTCCCCGCGGGCTGACACAGAACAATAAAACTACCTTCAGGTAGCGGCAGTCAGAACGGATCGCAAGATGAAAACAGGTCAGCGCTCAAAAAAATACGTTTGCTCTTGACCCCGCATGGGGGTCACCCGCTACACCGAGGCAGGCTTACAAAAACAACAAAAGGCCAGTCTTCAATAATAAGAAAAGAGCAGGCAACAACGCTTTGAGGGGAGCTTCGGCTCCCCTCAGTGCTTCCTGCCCTCCTCCTCTTCCTGCTTCACCGCCTGTTCCTCCTTCTCCTGCCCCTCGATCTTTTCCACCAGCAACGGCATCGTACCCAGTACCAGCAGCGCCAGCACCGTGCTGATCAGCGCCGTGGCCTCGCGCCCCATGCCGGCCGCCGTGCCGATCGCCGCCGTCATCCACAAGCCTGCCGCAGTGGTCAGCCCCTTGACGTGACTGGTGTCCCGGCCGTTGCCCTTGAGGATGGTGCCCGCCCCGAGAAAACCGATCCCCGCGACGATACCCTGGATGACCCGGCTCAGTGCCTGGGCGTCGGCACCGGCCATGCTCGGCGCCAGCACGAACAGCGCCGCACCCAATGACACCAGCATATGGGTCCGTACACCCGCCGATTTACCCTTGTGTTCGCGTTCGAACCCCAGCACCGCGCCGAGCACCGCGGCCATCAGCAGGCGCACCATGATCTGCGTGACTTCCCGGGTATCGGCGATATCGGCGAATTCGGCCTCGATGGCTTGCCAGATCGAATCCCACCATGGGTCCATCGAAGATCTCCCGCCGTGTTGGATAAGCGGTTGACCATGAGATTTCGCTGTGTGTTCCAGCCCTTTTGCGGCGATCCGACGCGAAAGGCTAGATCAGAGAATGCAACGTCCCGCCTCCCGCTGCGGTCTCAATGGATAACCGCCCCAGGAGGCCACAGTCATGCCCATCGAAATCGACGGATCCACCTGCACGCTCATTGGCGATCACCTGCCCATTGAAGGCAAAGGTGAGGAAATCGAAATCGTTACCGACGAGCATCTACGCATGTCGGTGGCGGTGCTGGCAGGCGAGCGCGTGCCGATCACCGAAGCCGAGGCAGATGCGCTCACCGTCGCAGGCGCCAGGGATAGCCGCAAGCACTTGAAGGCCAGCACACCTGGCTCTGTCATCTGATACGGTTCAAATCACCAAGCCTGCTCCTGTATTGCAAACAGTTCAGGCGCCATACTGGGCCGACCCCCTCGCCTGCCGAGCCCGTATGAAACGCTACGAACAATTTGCCGACGACATTGCCGAACTGATCCGCTCCGGGGTGCTTGGCCCTGGCCAGCGTCTGCCGTCGGTCCGTTACGCCAGCCAGACCCACCGGGTCAGCCCGTCCACGGTGTTCCAGGCCTACTACCTGCTGGAGCGCCGTGGGCTCATCCGCGCACGGCCGCGCTCGGGCTATTTCGTCAACGCCAATACGCCGCGCCCCTTCCGCGAGCCGCAGGCCGAACAGCCACTGAGCGAGTCCACCGAGGTGGATGTCAGCGAACTGGTGTTCTCGATCCTGGAATCGATCAAGGATCCCAGCACCGTGCCGTTCGGCTCGGCGTTCCCCAGCCCTGAACTGTTCCCCTTGCAGCGCCTGTCACGCTCGCTGGCCAGCGCCAGCCGCGCCATGGATCCACGCATGGTGGTCACCGACCTGTCGCCGGGCAATCCGCAGCTGCGCCGGCAGATTGCCCTGCGCTACATGGTCGGCGGCCTGATGCTGCCGATGGAGGAGCTGCTGATCACCAACGGCGCGTTGGAGGCCCTGAACCTGTGCCTGCAAGCGGTGACAGAGCCCGGCGACCTGGTGGCCATCGAAGCGCCGGCGTTCTATGCCTGCCTGCAAGTGCTCGAGCGCCTGAAGCTCAAGGCAGTCGAGATTCCCGTGCACCCCCGCGAAGGCATGGACCTGGGCGTACTGGCGCAAACCCTGCAAAAGCACCCGATCAAGGCCGTCTGGTGCATGACCAATTTCCAGAATCCGGTGGGCGCCAGCATGCCGGAGGCGAAGAAGCAGGCGCTGGTGGAACTGATCACACGCCATCAGGTGCCATTGATCGAAGACGATGTCTATGCCGAACTCTATTATTCGCAGCAGGCTCCGAAACCGGCCAAGGCATTCGACACCCAGGGCCTGGTGATGCATTGCGGCTCGTTTGCCAAAAGCCTGGCACCCGGCTACCGGATCGGCTGGGTGGCCGCCGGGCGCTTCGCGCGCAAGATCGAACGGCTCAAGTTGATGACCTCGCTATGCGCCTCGATGCCGGCACAGGCGGCCATCGCCGACTACCTGCAGCACGGTGGCTACGATCGTCACCTGCGCAAGCTGCGCTATGCGCTGGAGGGCCAGCAAGCCAACATGCTTGCCGCCATCACCCAGTACTTTCCATCGCAAACGAGGGTCAGCCAACCCTCTGGGGGTTACTTCCTGTGGCTGGAACTGCCCGAACGACTGGACGCGCTCAAGCTGTTCCATCTGGCGCTCGCCCAAGGCATCAGCATCGCACCGGGGCCGATTTTTTCCCCGACACAGCGATTCGGCAACTGCATACGCTTGAATTACGGCAGCCCTTGGGGCTCTAGCGCCGAGCACGCCATGGAAACGCTGGGGCGTATCATTCGTTCGTTTTAAGTTTCCGAATCATTACCGCTTATCGCGAGGACCCGCTACAGTCAGCGCAGACCTTTCTGCCGAGCATCGTGATGTCCTCTCGCCGCCAATCCTCGCCAATCCAGCAAATCGAAAGATTGCAGCGCATCAATGCTCAGCTCGAATCGCGCCTGGCGCGTTACAAACAGAACGACCAGCATTTCTACCGATCACTGTTCGAAACGATGGATGAAGGCTTCGGCATCCTTGAGTTGCTCGACGGCCCGCACGGCCCGCTCAGCGATTATTCGCACGTGCTGACCAATGCTGCCTATGTGAAACATGCCGGGACCGGGGATGTGGTCGGTAAATGCGTACGTGACTTGATTCCCAACGAAGCGGATCAATGGGTAGCGCGTTTTAGTGAAGTGTGGCGCACAGGGGAGTCATCACACTTTGAGCAAGAGCTGATAGCCACTGGCCACATCCTTGCAGTCACCTGCTTTCGGATCGAACCTGCTACTCGACGCCAGGTCGCAGTGCTGTTCAGGGATGTCACTGCGCGGAGCAAAGCCGATCAGATGCTGCTGCAGATCAACGAAAATCTCGAGCAGCAGGTGCATACCGCGCTTTCCGAGCGGCAGTTTTTCTCCCGGCTGGTCGACTACAGCGCGGCCAATGTCCACGTACTGGATACAGAGATGCGTTGGCTGGCCATCAACCGCCAGGCAAGGCTGGACTTTCATTCCCTTTACGGAACGTTACCCAGCGTCGGTGATGCGATGCCAGCGTTGCTAAAGTGCGATCAGCGCGAACACGACATGATCCTGAGCCTGTGGCAACGGGCGCTTTCCGGTGAGCAATTCATCGTGACCGAGTTGTTCGGCCTTAGCCCTGCCCAGCGCTATTACGAACTCCGTTTCAACTGTATTCGCGGCGATGATGGTGTCGTGGTCGCCGCCTTCGTCTTCGCCTACGACATCAGCGAACGGGTCGCTGACCAGCAGCGCTTGATCCAAGCCGAGCAGGCCCTGCGTCAAGCACAGAAAATGGAAGCGGTAGGCCAGCTCACGGGCGGCATTGCCCATGACTTCAATAACCTCCTCGGCGGTATCCTGGGTGCCCAGGAATTGATGCAGCAGAGGATACAACAAGGGCGCTTCGACGAGCTTGCCAGCCTTCTGGCCGTTAGCAACAGTTCAGCCCAGCGCGCGTCGGCAATGGTGCATCGCCTTCTAGCCTTCTCGCGCCAACAAACCCTACAACCCCAAGCTACCGACGTACGTCGGCTGGTCGAAGATATGGAGGACTTGATAAGGGGCAGTCTTGGTCCGGATTTCTCGCTGCGCAGCCATTTCGCCGAGGCGCTGTGGCCCACGTTCATCGATCCCCCCCAATTGGAGAGTGCACTGCTGAACCTTTGCCTGAATGCGCGTGACGCCATGCACAATGGCGGCCTCGTCAGTATCTCTGCCGACAATGTCTCCCTCGATGCCGAGCGAGCCCGGGATCTAGACCTACATGAGGGCGATTTCGTACGTGTGGGTGTGAAGGACACCGGCCAAGGCATGACGGCAGACGTACTGGCGCGTGCCGTGGACCCGTTTTTCACAACCAAGCCAATTGGCCGAGGGACGGGGCTCGGCTTGTCGATGGTATACGGTTTCGTGCGGCAATCCGGTGGCCAGCTACACATTCAGTCAGAGCTGTGTGTTGGCAGTCATATCGAGCTATACCTGCCCCGTTATCGAGGGGTTGCGACGGATCAGGAGTATACGCCGCATACGCTTGCACTACCCATAGCGGCTTCCTGTCGGATCATGCTGGTAGAGGACCAGGCGGCGATGCGCCGGGTGATCACCGAGGTATTGGAGGACTTGGGACACCAGGTGCAGGTGTTCGACTCAGGGCATTCTGCGATCGACCATCTGTACAACAGTCCTCGTCCAGATCTGCTGATCACTGATGTCGGGCTACCCGATGGGGTAAATGGCCGTCAGGTGGCCGAACACGCCCAGGCCTTGCATGCCGGTCTGAAAGTACTTTTCATCACCGGATACGACGAAAGCGCTGCGTTCAACCAAGGCCAGCCAATACCCGACTCTCGCGTCCTGAACAAGCCGTTCAGCCTGGCGCTGCTGGCCGAGCGCGCCACTGAGCTGCTGCAATCCTGAGCGCTTGCCGACTCAGCGCCCGCCACCAAGGTCGATGAAGCTGCCGGTGGAATAGGACGCTTTGTCCGACAACAGCCAGATGATCGCTTCGGCGACTTCCTCCGGCTGGCCACCCCGCCCCATGGGCAAGCCCGGTTCGAGCTTGGCTACCCGATCGGCATCGCCGGACAATGCGTGGAAGCTGGTATGGATATAGCCGGGGCGCACGCCATTGACGCGCACACCTTCGCCGGCCACTTCCTTGGCCAGGCCCAGGGTGAAGGTGTCCAGCGCGCCCTTGGAGGCGGCGTAGTCGACGTATTCGTTGGGCGATCCAAGCCGTGCGGCCACTGACGATACGTTGACGATGGCCCCACCCTGGCCGCCATGGCGGCGAGACATGCGCAGCAGCGCATGCTTGGCGCAGAGCATCGGACCGACGACGTTGGTTTTCATGACCTTGAGCAGACGAAACTCGGACATGCCGTCCACCCGGCTCTGCTGGCCGATGGTTCCGGCGTTGTTGACCAAGGCGCTGACCGGCCCAAGCTCGTGGTCCACGCGCTGGAACAACTGGATCACTTCGTCCTCGACGCTGGCATCGGCCCGCACCGCGATGGCTTCGGCGCCAAGCGCGCGTACCTGGGCAAGGACGCGCTCGGCAGCCTGGTCGTCGGCATGGTAGTTGATGCAGATTCGATAACCCTGACGAGCGGCCAGCAACGCTGTGGCCGCGCCGATGCCGCGACTGGCACCGGTGATGACGATGACTTTCTCCATGGACCTACCCATCGCTGGTAACGGACTTCCGACAATAGGTGAAAAGCCAGTCCATGGGAATTCGGCTTTTGGAGTTAGGCTTCAATGCCCCCCTGACCCCGCCGCTGCCGCCTTGGCCGTAAACGGTGGCTTGGCGAACCAGACCAACAAGATCAACCCGGCAAACATCCAGGTCATGAGGGTGAAGTAATCGACCGTGGACATCATGTACGCCTGCGCGTTGAGAATCTGCTCCAGCTGCGCATACCCCTGCGGCCCCGCACCCCCCAATTGCTTGAGGGTATGCCGGGTCGCCGGATCGAACGTGCTGATGTGCTCGCTCAGATAAGCATGATGCTGCTCCGCCCGGCGAATCCAGATCCACGTGGTCAGCGACGCCGCGAAACTCCCCCCAAGCGTACGCAGGAAGGTCGCCAGCCCCGAGCCATCGGCAATCTGGTGCGGCGGCAGATCAGACAGCAGGATGCTCAAGGTCGGCATGAAGAACAGCGCCACGCCAATCCCCATGAACAGTTGCACCAGGGCGATGTGCTGGAAATCCACCTCGCTGGTGAACCCGGCGCGCATGAAGCAACTGCCACCGATGGCCAGGAACGCCAACCCCGCCAGCACCCGCAGGTCGAAACGGTGGGCATACTTGCCCACGAACGGCGACATGATCACCGGCAACAGGCCAATCGGCGCCACGGCCAGGCCCGCCCACGTCGCCGTGTAGCCCATCTGCGTCTGCAGCCATTGCGGCAGGATCAGGTTGATGCCGAAGAAGCCCGCATAGCCCCCCACCAGCACCATGGTGCCGATGCGAAAGTTACGGTGCACGAACAGCCGCAGGTTGACTACCGGGTGGCGGTCGGTCAGCTCCCAGATGATGAAGATCGCCAGGAACACCACCGAGATCAAGGTACCGATGATGATGAACGACGACTCGAACCAGTCCAGATCGTTGCCCTTGTCGAGCACCACCTGCAATGCTCCGACCCCGACGATCAACGTCAGCAAGCCGATGTAGTCCATCGGCTGGCGACTGGTGACCACCGGCCGCGTGCGCATCTGCTGGCGCACCACGGCGGCAGCGAACAAGCCGATCGGCACGTTGATGAAGAAGATCCACGGCCAACTGTAGCTGTCGGTGATCCAGCCTCCGAGTATCGGCCCGGCAATAGGCGCCACCACCGTGACCATCGCCAGCAAAGCCAGGGCCATGCCGCGTTTGGCCGGTGGGTACACGGCAATCAGCAAGGTCTGGGTCATCGGGTACAGCGGCCCGGCCACCACACCCTGCAAGACCCGGAAGCCGACCAGCTCCGGCATCGACTGGGCGATACCGCACAGGAACGACGCCAGCACGAACAGCAAGGTGGCCCAGATGAACAGCTTGACCTCGCCGAAACGCCGGCTCAGCCAACCGGTGAGTGGCAGCGCGATGGCGTTGCTTACCGCGAACGAGGTGATCACCCAGGTGCCCTGTTCGTAGCTCACGCCCAGGTTTCCGGAAATGGTCGGCAAGGCCACGTTGGCGATGGTGGTGTCCAGCACCTGCATGAAGGTTGCCAGGGACAGGCCGATGGTGGTCAGCAACAGGCTCGGCGGGGTGAACTGCGCAGGCGCTTCCTTGCTCATCGCTGGGCCGTCTTGCCGGCGGCGCTGTTCATGTGAATCAACCGCGCAATCAGTTCATCGGCTTCGGCCAGCTGGTGGTCGTACACCTGGGTGGTAAAGCTGGCCTGCTGAGGCGGCTGTTGCGCCAAGGTCGGGCCACTCTGGTCGTGCAGATCGACTTCGGTGATGGTCGACAGGCCGATGCGCAACGGGTGGTCCTTGAGTTGCTCGGGATTGATGTGGATACGCACCGGCACGCGCTGGACGATCTTGATCCAGTTGCCGGTGGCGTTCTGCGCGGGCAACAGGGCAAAGGCACTGCCGGTACCGGCGCCCAGGCTATCGACCGTGCCGCTGTACTTGACCTCGCTGCCGTACAGGTCGGCCGTGATTTCCACCGGCTGGCCAATGCGCATGTCGCGCAGCTGGGTCTCCTTGAAGTTGGCGTCGATCCACACTTGGTCCAGGGGGATCACTGCCATGGTCGCGGTGCCCGGTTGCAGGCGCTGGCCAAGTTGCACGGTGCGCTTTGCCACGTATCCGGTAACCGGCGCGACCAGGGTGGTACGGGCATGATCGAGGTAGGCCTGGCGCAAGTCGGCGGCAGCAGCCATGACCTCGGGGTGCGAAGAGACCTCGGTATCGTCCACCAGCGCGGTGCTGGTGTTGAGTTCCTGGCGGGCGCTGTTCACCGCAGCCTGGGCGACGGTCAGGTCGTCACGAGCGTGGGAGATTTCCTCTGCGGCGATCGCACCGCTGTCGGCCAGCACCTTGCGCCGGTTGTAGTTCTGCTGCGCCTTCTGCAGCTCGGCCTGACGGGTCTGCAACTGCGCCTTGAGCGAATCGACATTGCTGTAAAGCCCGCGCACCTGACGCACCGTGCGCGCCAGCTTGGCCTCGGCGGACTGCAAGGCCACTTCGCTGTCGGCCGGGTCGAACTTCAACAGTACCTGGCCGGCATGCACCAGATCGCCGTCATCGGCGCCGATACTGGTGACGGTGCCAGCGACCAATGGGGTGATTTCCACCACGTTGCCGTTGACGTAGGCATCGTCGGTGCTTACCTGCCAGCGCCCGACCAGGGTGTACCAGGCGTAGGTGCAGGCTCCGGCGACGATCAGTAGCAACAGCAGGCCCAGCAGCCAGGCCTTGCGCTTGCTTGGCGAGCCCTGTTCGGAGGGAGTCGGGGTGTCAGCGGGAGTGGCCATGATAATACCTTGGCTAGTACGTAACAGGGATCAACGATCGCCGAAGCGGCGGATCATCAGCGGGTCGCCAGCATTCACCAGCAGCTTGGTCAACAGACTTTCGAGGGTGGTGAGTTCCTCAGGTTGCAGAACGCCGACCAGCTCGTTCATCGCCGCAGCGCCGATCTCTGGCAAGCGGTTGGCCACGCGCTGACCTTCGCTGGTGAGTGCCAGGCGCACCTGACGGCGGTCCTCGGCGCAGCGATTGCGCTCGATCAGGCCCTTTTGCACCAGGCGATCGAGCATGCGCGTCATCGAGCCGCTATCCAGGCCCAGGTAACGGCACAGCTCGGCGGGCGTATCCACCTGGTACTGGGTGACGATGATCAACACCTTGAACTGCGCCGCGGTAATGCCCTCGGACTCCAGGTGCGAATCGAGGATGCGGTCTTTGAGCAGTGCCGCACGCCCAAGCAGGATGCCGATGGCGCAGGTTTCGAAGTTTTCCGGAGTGAAATGAGGCATCGATAACGACTCGGGTAATTGTGTGCAAATATTACTGCCTAGGCAGTCAATGTCAAAGCTCTGATTAGCAGGCTATCTAAAATGCCGGTTTCAGGGCTCCGTATGCCTATCAGGGGATCGGAATCACTCGCAATTCCGACGAAAAAGCGCATGACTGATAGTCATTCGCCATTACGACGTTTATCGATACACCATTGCGAGGGTAGAATGCGCAAAACCCGGAGCCGCAATGAACCACGACCGCCTCAACGCCAACCCCGACGATGCCATGACCGATGCCGCCGCGCACTGGTGCATGCGCTTGCACGCCGATGATTGCACGGCCGCCGAGCGTGAAGCATTTGCCCGCTGGGTAGCGGCGGACGCGCGTCACCGGGAAGAGTACGAGGCGATGCTGGAGATCTGGGACACCGCCGATTTGCTGCCACGCACCGCCACCGTGGTGGAGTTCAACCCACCAAGCCCGGCTGCCGCGCCGCGCAACTGGCGGCCCCTGGCTTCGGCAGCGGCCATCGCCCTCGCGGTGCTGCCCCTGCTTGGCTGGATGGGCTGGGAGCAAGGCTGGCTGCCCAACCGCTATCAGCACTTCGAAGCCGGCGACCACATGCAGATCGTGCAACTGAGCGATGGCAGCACGGTGGAGTTGAACCTCAACACCGAGCTGACCTTCTTCAACTACAAGGACCAGCGCCAGGTCACCCTCGATCGTGGCGAGGCGTTCTTCAAGGTCACGCACGACAGCACGCACCCCTTCATCGTCCAGGCAGGACGCGGTCAGACGCGTGTCACCGGCACCCAGTTCAACGTGTGGAAATACCAGGACCAAGTCAAGGTCACCCTGGTGGAGGGTTCCGTACTGGTCAGCACGGATGGCAGCGGCAGCGGCTACCACCTGAGCCCAGGCATGCAGGCCAGCTATCGCGCGGGCGACTTCGAGCCACAAGTGGCCCAGAGCGAAGACTACGGCAACACCCTGGCCTGGCGCAGCGGCAAGCTGATCCTCGACAACCTCAGCCTCGACCAGGCGCTGCCGGTGATCAACCGGTACCTCGATGCACCGCTGCGGCTGGCCGACCAGGCCACCGGGCACATTCGCATCAGTGGCATCTACAACACCCGCGAAGTCGGTCGGCTGGTGGACAACCTGCCCAAGGTACTGCCGGTCTACCTGACCCGCAGCAAGGACGGCAGCACCGTCCTCAACAGCATTTCCCCTGCGCCCAACAACGGTTGATCCTTTCCCTACAGCAGCATCCCCCTACAGCACCATCGCCGCCAACCAGCCGAACGCCAGCAACGGCAGGTTGTAGTGGATGAAGGTTGGCACCACGGTGTCCCAAATGTGGTGATGCTGGCCATCGACGTTCAGCCCGGAGGTCGGTCCCAGGGTCGAGTCCGATGCTGGAGAGCCTGCGTCTCCCAAGGCGCCGGCGGTGCCAACGATACACACCGTAGCCAGCGGGTCGAAGCCCAGTTGCACGCACAGCGGCACGAAGATCGCCGCGAGGATCGGCACCGTCGAGAACGACGAACCAATGCCCATGGTCACCAACAGGCCGACCAGCAGCATCAGCAATGCACCGATGCCTTTGCTATGGCCGATCCATTGGGCTGCAGCCTCGACCATGCTGTTGACCTCGCCGGTGGCTTTCATCACATCGGCGAAGCCTGAGGCCGCGATCATGATGAAACCGATCATGGCCATCATCTTCATGCCTTCGGTGAACAGGTCGTCGGTGTCTTTCCAGCGCACGATGCCCGACAGCGAGAACACCAGGAATCCGACCATGGCGCCGATGATCATCGAGCCCAGCCACAGCTGAATGATGAACGCCAGGGCAATCGCCAGGCCGGCCACCATCAGGGTCAGCGGGTTGTACTGCACCGTCACCTGCTCGACCTGTTCGATACGTGCCAGGTCGTAGTCGCGCTTGCGCCGGTAGCTCACGAACACGGCCAGCAACAGGCCGGCGAGCATGCCGGCAGCCGGAATGGCCATGGCGTGGGTGACATTGACCCCGCTGATGTCGACGCCGGCACGGGCGACGTTGGCCAGCAGGATCTGGTTGAGGAAGATGTTGCCGAAGCCCACTGGCAGGAACATGTAGGGGGTGATCAGGCCGAAGGTGATCACGCAGGCCACCAGCCGCCGGTCGATGCGCAACCGCGTCAGCACATACAGCAGCGGCGGTACCAGCAGCGGAATGAAAGCGATGTGGATGGGCAGGATGTTCTGCGAAGCCACGGCGACCACCAGCATCAAGCCGATCAGCAGCCATTTGACCTTGCCTCCTTCGGCATGCCCCTGGCGGTCGACCATCGCCAGGGCGCGGTCGGCCAATGCATGCGCCAGGCCGGACTTGGCAATGGCCACGGCAAAGGCACCGAGCAAGGCATAGGACAATGCCACCGTGGCGCCCCCACCGAGGCCGCCATTGAACGCCTCGAGCGTGCCTTCGATACCCAGCCCGCCGACCAGCCCTCCGACCAGCGCACCAATGATCAGGGCGATGACCACGTGCACGCGTGAAAGGCTGAGAATCAGCATGATGCCGACTGCGGCGATCACTGCATTCATGGTTTGGCTTCCCTCGTTGCGACAGAAAAAAAGCGCGCACTCTGCCGCAGTGGGCGGAGGATGTCAAAACCGTGGATTGTAGAGGAACGTCACGGATTGGCGGTGTTTTCAAGGTGGTTGGCTTGAGGTTTAGGTTGTTGTCGGGATCGAGCGCCGCCCGCGCGGCGCATCGCGACGCAAGGCCGCTCCCACATTTGTTGCAACGTGCCACTGTCTGTCAGGCCATGGTTGTTCGCCTTTGGGGCACAACGGAAAATCGTGGAGGCCCCTGCGCCAACACAAATATCGCGCCGGGCCCACCAGGCTGACAACTATGGCCTACCAGACATGATTGGCCTGAAACAGATGTGGGAGCGGCCTTGCGTCGCGATGCGCCGCGCGGGCGGCGCTCGATATCTGCCGCACTGCATCTCCCAAGCGAACAGCCCATCTATCCACAAATCCATGAAACCCCCATTAAAACGCCCGCACCAATAAAGTAGCCGCCGCCCCCGCCGATACACAGGCAAGCCACACTCCAATTACAAGGGTACTCTCCATGCCTCTGCGCCAACTCTCCATCCAGTGGAAGATCACGCTGCTCGCTGGCCTTTGCCTGGCCGGTATCGTCACCCTGCTCGTCGGGCTTTCGCTGTACCGGATGGACCACAGTTCCGACCTGGTCAAGGCGAGCAGCTCGCAGATGCTTGCCGAAGCCGCACAGGCGCGGATCGAGTCGCAGGGCGAGGTACAGGCCCTGAACATCCGGCGCCAGTTCATGGATGCCTACCAATACGGCGCCGGCTTTTCCCGCCAGGTGCTGTTCCTGCGTGAACAGGCGGAAAAACGCTTCATCGATGCCTTCGATCTGCGCGAGGACATGACCCGCCAGGTGCAAGCCGCCCTGCAAGCCAACCCCGAGCTGCTCGGGCTGTCGCTGGTGTTTGAGCGCAATGCGCTGGACAACAAGGACAGCCTGTTCGTCAACCAGGAGGCGCTGGGCAGCAACGAGAGCGGCCGCTTCGCCTTGTACTGGTCGCAGCCCCGGGCTGGCACCCTGACCTCCATGGCGCTGCCGGAACACGACATGGCCAATACCGAGATCGGCGCTGGCGGCCAACCTGCCAATGCCTGGTGGAGTTGCCCGCGCGAAACTGCCAAGGTCTGCGTGACCGAACCCTACTTCTATGACATCGAAGGCCAGCGCGTGCTGATGACCAGCATCGCCTTCCCGCTGGCGGTCGACGGCAAGGTCATCGCCACCCTGTCGGTGGATATCAACCTCAACAGCTTGCAAGCCCTCAGCCAGGACGCCAGTCGCGGGCTGTACGAAGGCCGCACCACCGTCGGCATTCTCAGCCCCACAGGTCTGCTGGCCGGCTACAGTGCCGACGCCAGCAAGCTGGCCCAGCGCTTCGACCAGGTCGATCCGCGCCAGGGCGCCGAACTGGTGCGCAAGCTGGCCGACGGTAAAATGACCATCGCCCACGACCAGCAAAGGCTGAAGGTGCTGGCCGCCTTCGCGCCGATCCCCGGCAGTCGCCCGTGGGGCGTGGTGCTGGATGTTCCGGAGGAGGTCCTGACCGGACCTGCCGATAGCCTCAAGCAAGAACTCGACGCGCTCAATACCAGCGGCACCCTGCTTGAGCTCGGCCTGGGCCTGGCGGCGGCGGTGATCGGCCTGCTGATGATCTGGCTGATGGCGCGCAGCGTGACCCGGCCGATCCTCGGCGTGGCCAGCATGCTCAAGGACATCGCCAGCGGCGAAGGCGACCTCACCCGCCGCCTGGACTACGACAAGCAGGACGAGTTGGGCGAACTGGCCAGCTGGTTCAACCGCTTCCTCGACAAACTGCAACCGATCATCGCCGAGGTCAAACGCTCGGTGCAGGATGCCCGTGGCACCGCCGACCGCTCCTCGGTCATCGCCACCGAAACCAGCGCCGGCATGGAGCAGCAGTACCGCCAGGTTGACCAGGTAGCCACCGCGTCCAACGAGATGAGCGCCACCGCCCAGGATGTCGCACGCAGCGCCGCGCAAGCTGCCCAGGCTGCCCGCGAAGCCGACCAGGCGACCCGCGAGGGCCTGGCGGTGATCGAGCGCACCACCCGCAGCATCGATACCCTTGCCGCCGAGATGGCCAATGCCATGACCGAGGTCGAGGGCCTGGCGCACAACAGCGAGCGCATCGGCTCGGTGCTCGAGGTGATCCGCTCGATCGCCGAGCAGACCAATCTGCTGGCCCTCAACGCCGCCATCGAGGCGGCCCGTGCCGGGGAAGCCGGGCGCGGCTTCGCCGTCGTCGCCGACGAGGTGCGCAACCTGGCGCGCCGTACCCAGGAGTCGGTGGAGGAAACCCGCCAGGTCATCGAAACCCTGCAGAACGGCACCCGCGAAGTGGTCGGCGCGATGGACAACAGCCACCGCCAGGCCCAGGGCGGCGTCGAGCAGGTCGGCCAGGCAGTGACCGCGCTACAGCGCATCGGCCAGGCAGTGACGGTGATCACCGACATGAACCTGCAGATCGCCTCGGCTGCCGAAGAGCAAAGCGCGGTGGCCGAGGAGATCAACAACAACGTTGCGACCATCCGCGATGTCACCGAATCGTTGTCTGGCCAGGCCAATGAGTCTGCGCGCGTCAGCCAATCGCTGAACAGCCTGGCCAACCAGCAGCAGGCGCTAATGGACCAGTTCCGCGTCTGATCGTTGCGCGGGCCTCCAGCGGCCCCGCAACCCTCGTCGTCTACACTTTTTCGGACCGCAAGGATCCGCAACCGACGAGGGCTCATGAAAACGATTCCCACCCTGCTGGCCGGCCTGCTGCTGGCTGTCGGCCTGGCCAGCACCGACACTGCCGCCTCGAAAGACGCCACCTCGAAAAACCCATCCGCGCCCATCCACTTTGGTGCCATTGCCTGGGAAAGCGGCGCCTTCACCACCGAAGTCCTGCGCCTGATCGTCGAGCACGGTTACGGCTACCCCACCGACACCCTCCCTGGCAGCACCGTGAGCATGGAAGTCGCCCTCGCCCGCAACGACCTGCAAGTCATCGCCGAGGAGTGGGCCGGGCGCAGCCCCGCCTGGGTCAAGGCCGAACAGGCAGGCCAGGTGTTCGCCCTGGGCGATACCGTGAAAAACGCAGAGGAAGGCTGGTGGGTGCCTGCCTACGTCATCAAAGGCGACCCCGCACGCGATCTCAAGCCACTCGCGCCCGAGCTACGCAGCGTCGATGACCTGAAGCGCTACCACCACGTGTTCCGCGACCCCGAATCCCCCGGCAAGGGCCGCTTTCTGAACAGCCCGAGTGGCTGGACCTCGGAAACGGTCAATAGCCAGAAGCTCAAGGCCTATGGCCTCGATAGCCTGTACAACAACTTTCGCAGCGGCTCCGGCGCCGCCCTCGATGCCGAGGTCGCCTCCGCGATCCGCCGCGGCCAGCCGGTGCTGTTCTACTACTGGAGTCCCTCACCCTTGATCGGTCGCTACGACCTGGTACGCCTGGCAGAACCCGCCTACGACGCCGAGGCTTGGAAAACCTTGATGGACCCGAACAACGCCAATCCACGGGGCAGTCAGTCACTGCCGGCGAAACTGTCGATCGCCGTGTCCAAGGCATTTCGCGAGAGCTATCCAGAACTGGTGGCTGTGTTCGAGAAAGTCGACCTGCCCATCGACCGCCTGAACAAGGCGCTGGCACACATGAACGAAACCCGCCAGCCGCCCCGGGAAGCCGCGCTCGCGTTCCTACGGGCCAACCCGGACATATGGAAGCCCTGGCTGCCGGCCGAGCACGCAGCCAGAGTCGAGGCAGGCCTATGACCGGTGGCTTCCCCGAAGCCCTCACGCTGTCTGGTGGCGTCGACGATCGGTGCGCGGGGGTTGGGCGAGGACGTACCGGCGGGCATTCAGACACTGAACGTCGGCCAGGACGTGAAGGCTGGCCTGGCCATCGTCGCGCTGGCCATGGTCATCGACCGCATCAGCCAGGCCTATGGCCGCCACGGCACTGAGCCATGAACCAACGCCCCGCCAGGCCAAGTCGATTGCGTTTGGCTAGACTGTGATTCAGTCCACAGTTCGAGACCTCGACCATGCGCCTGACGGGGATGGTGATCGGCTTGACCGCGACCTTGCTGGCAACCCCCTTGTTCGCCACCGAGGCGAGCAAGGCATCCGTCGCCGAAGACAAGGCCGAGGCCCTCGAGGAAAAGGTGGTGGAAGACGCCGCCCCGCCAAAACCACGCGAAAAACTGACGACGGGCGAGGTGCGCGCCGTGGACCCGGCTGGCCAGTCGCCAATGGACGACAGCATCACCTGCCTGGCCCGCACCATCTACTGGGAAGCCAAGGGCGCCGACGACAAGGACATGAGCGCGGTGGCCAGCGTGGTGCTCAATCGCCTGGGCCATGACGGTTTTCCCGACACCCTCTGCGGCGTCGTCAAACAGGGCGTCGAAACGCGCGCGTGCCAGTTTTCCTGGTGGTGCGACGGGCGTCCCGACCAGGTCGAGGAGCCACAGCGCTACGACATCGCCAAGGAGATCGCGCGCAAGGCGCTCAACCAGCAACTCAAGGACTCCACCGGTGGCGCCCTCTACTTCCACGATCGCCAGGTCCATCCTGACTGGGCCAGGGCCTACCGCAAGACTGCCGAGACCCGCCACTTCATCTTCTACAAGCCGAACCAAGCCCTGGCCCGGTGAGGGTCCACGGCAACGGAACAGCCGCCGTCGGGCACGGTCGATGATTCAAGGCAAAGGGCCAGAGAGCAACAAGAACGATTCAAAAAGTGTCGCACTTTTCCTACCCTGGGTGGTCTACTCATGCTTTTGCCGCCAACCCCCTTTGCGGCCTTCATTTTGCTTTGCACATGACCGGGGCCAAAAGCCCCGGGCTTGTGTAGGATGAGCAGCGCACACCACGACGCTGCCAGTCATAGGGAGATCCACATGCGCGTCCTGTCATCCGTTGCTGCCTTGTCGGCAGGGCTGGTCATCTCGACCGCGGCCCTGGCCGTTACCGGCGAAGAGGCGCAACTGATCGATTCGATCAACGTCTACCGCAGCCAGGCTCAGCCATGCGGCGGCGAAGCGTCGCTGGAGCTGCCCCCTCTCAACAGTGACACCCGTCTGGCCCTGTCGCCGGAGGGCACTCGCGACCTGCAGCAAGCCATGACCCGCGCCGCCTATCCCATGGTCAACGTCCAGGCCATCAGCCTGTCCGGCCCCGCGACGCCCGCGCGGCCATGCATGCCATCGAGGAAAGCTTCTGCCAGGTGGTGCTCGACCCCCAGTTCGTCGACATTGGTGTCAGCCAGGAAGGCCGCGACTGGCGCATCGTGCTGGCCCGCCCCTTGCTCAGCGGGCGTCTGGGCGACTGGCAGGCCGAAGGCCAGAAGTTGTTGCAGGAGGTCAATGCAGCACGCAAGGTTGCGCGCCAGTGCGGCGGCCAACCGTTCGCTGCGGCCCCGACCCTGACCTGGAACACCACCCTGGCCGGCGTGGCCGCCAGCCACACCCGGGCCATGGCCAACCAGAACTTCTTCGACCACATCGACCGCGACAACCGCACCCCGGGGGACCGCGCCGAGCTGGCCGGCTACCTCTATCAGCAAATCGGCGAAAACATCGCTGCCGGGCGCGACACAGCGCGTAAGGTGGTCGATGGCTGGCTGGCCAGCCCTGGCCATTGCGCCACCCTGATGAACCCCGACTTCCGGGAAATGGGCGCCGCCTATGCAACCGACCCGAAGAGCGACGCTGGAATCTATTGGACCGGGCTGTTCGGTACGCCACAATGACCACGCCGGGCGATAGCCCGGCCCCCATTGTTCCCATCTGAGCGCAAAGGCTGATCGCACATGGCACTCGACACCTGGCTTATCTATCTGCTCGCCAGCATTGGCTTGTCCCTGACCCCTGGTCCGAACAGCTTGCTGGCCCTGACCCACGGCGCAATCCATGGGGCCCGACGCACCTTGTTCACCATCGCCGGTGGGGTGATCGGCTTCAGTGCGCTGATCGCCCTGGCCATGTTCGGCCTTACCGCGCTGCTGCAAACCAGTGGCTCGGTGCTGACCGTACTCAAGTGGGTGGGCGGCGCTTATCTGGTCTGGCTCGGCATCCAGTTGTGGCGCAGCCCAGCCCTGCACCTGACAAGCACCACGCACGCGGCGCAGCTGAGCAATGCCGGACTGCTGCGCCAAGGCTTGCTGTCGGCCATGGCCAACCCCAAGGTCCTGCTGTTCTATGGCGCCTTCCTGCCACAGTTCATCGACCCACAGCGCGGCCTGTTGTTGCAGTTCGTGGTGATGGCGGCGACCTTCGCTGGCGTGGAATGCCTGGTCGAATACCTGTTGGCACGCATGGCGTTTCGCATCCGCCCCTGGCTTGCCCGCGGCGGCAAACGCTTCAACCGCTGCTGCGGCAGCCTGTTCGCGCTGATCGGGGTGGCGTTGCCGCTGGGGCGTTGACTGCGCCCCAGCGCCTCTCAGGCACGTCGGCCGGTTGCCAGGAATGCCAGTAACGCCAAGGCTGGCAAGCCAGCACCGACCAGCGCCACCCCATGCCAGCCATATTGCACGAACAATGCGCTGGCGACCGCCGAGCCCACGGCCCCGCCCAGGAAAATGCTGGTCATGTACACCGCATTGAGACGCCCGCGGCTGGCGGGGTCGAGTGCATAGACCTCGCGCTGGCCAATCACCATGTTCATCTGCACGGCGAAATCCAGCAAAACTCCGGTCAGGCCCAGGCCTATCACGCTGTAGCCCGGTGCGCTCAGGCCCAGCAGCAGCGCCAATGGGGCCAGGGTCAAGGCCAGCAGCGATCCGCGGCGGGCATGTCCGGCATCGGCCAGGCGCCCCGCCAGCGGGGCTGCGACGGCACCCACCGCGCCAACCAGGGCGAACACGGCGATCTGGCTCTGTGTCAGGCCATGGCTACCGGCCAGGGCCATCGGCACGGCTGTCCAATACAGGCTGAACGCGGCGAACATCAACGCCTGGTACAGCGAGCGCTGGCGCAACAGCGGATAGCGCCGCAACAGGGACACCAGCGATAGCATCAACTCGGCGTAGCTGGCCTTGTGCTCGGGCATCCGGCGCGGCAGGGTCAGTGCCAGCAACAGGATGATCCCCAGCATGATCGCCGCCGCGCCGATGAACACGGTGCGCCAGCCGAAATGGTCGGCCACCACGCTCGACAACGGTCTGGCCAGCAGGATACCCAGCAGCAGGCCGCCCATGATGTTGCCCACCACCCGCCCGCGCTGCTGCTCGGGTGCCAGGTGCGCGGCAAGCGGGATCAACATCTGTACCGCCACCGAACTGAAGCCGATCAACAGCGCATAAGCCAGGAACAACTGCCCTTGGCCATGACCGCTGGTGCCGGCCAGCAACAGGCTGACGGTGGCCAGTACGGCGGTGCAGATCATCAACCGGCGGTTTTCCAGCAGGTCAGCCAGCGGCACCAGCAGCAACAGGCCCAGGGCATAGCCAAGTTGAGTCAGGGACACGATCAGGCTGGCGTGTTGTTCGGAAAGGCCAAGGTCCGGTGCGATCAGCCCGACGATGGGCTGGGCGTAGTAGATGTTGGCGACGATCGCGCCACAGCAGAACGCCAACAGCGCTACCAAAGCTCGGCTCAGGCTGTGAGCCGATGGGCCGGCAACGGCTAGGGAAGGATTCATGCGGGGTTCCTCGAACAGGACGGATATGCTGCGCACCTTACCCAGACGCACCGCCCGATAGAATCCCATGCGGGCGCAACAGGGTTTTGCGCCAGGCGCAACGACTCGGGTTCAGCGTTGCAACAGCGCTTCGCAGAAGCCGATGAACGCCTGCACCCGACGCGAGCCGCGATGGTTGGGCAGGTACAATGCATTGATCGTGTCGCTGGCGGCGCCAGGGCTTGCCTGCCATTGGCCAAACAGGCGTTGCAGGCGGCCAGCCGCCACGTCCTCCTGCACCAGCCAGTCGGCCAACAAGGCTATGCCTCCGCCTGCAAGTGCCACTTCACGGAGCATGTCGGCATTGGCGCTGCGCAGTGGCCCTGCCACGCTCAGTTCCAGGGCCTCGCTGCCGCGGCGCAAACGCCAGGGCCGAGCCTTTTGCCCGTAGCGAAAACGCAGGCAGGCGTGATCGAGCAACTGCGTCGGATGCGCCAACGGCTCGCGTTGCGCCAGGTAGGCCGGGCTAGCCACCAGCCAGCGCTCGAAGCGACCGACCTGGCGGCACACCAGTTCGTCGCTGGGCGCGGGGTCACCCAGGCGGATGGAAAGGTCGTAGCGGCCGTCGAGCAAATCATCCAGGCGATCGCTGAGGTCGATGTCCAGCTCAAGATTTCGGTGCTGGGCCAAAAATGGCCCCAGGTGTGGAGCGATCACCCGTCGACCGAATTCGACCGGCAGGCACAAGCGCAGCACCCCGACCGGTTCCTCGCCACGGTCGGCGACACTGGCGTCGGCAGCGTCCAGGGCCTCGAAGATCTCCCGTGACCGAGCGTAGTAGCGCAGGCCCGCCTCGGTCAGGCTGACCTGGCGGGTGGAACGATTGAACAAGGTAGCGCCAAGCTCTGCTTCCAGGGCGTCGACCAGGCGGGTCACCGAGGAGGTCGCCACCGCCAGTTTGCGCGCGGCAGCGGAAAAACCCTGAGCCTCGACAGTGGCCATGAACATTTTCATCGCCAGGAGTTTGTCCATATCTGCCCCGGTATCCAAATCAGAGAACGGTCCTACAATCAGCGTGGACGGTCAAGAAGCGCGTCCTTGAAGCAGCGCGTCCATAGTGGAACACCACCTCTTCAGTGAGTTTCCCCATGACACCCACCAACCTGTTCGCCCCCATCCCCACCCGTGACCCGGCTGCCGCCGAGTGGGTCGAGACCCTGCTGCAACGCACCGACCTGCGCATCGAGCGCATCGTATCCCACGGCCAGGCAAGCCCACCCGGTTTCTGGTACGACCAACCCGAGGGCGAGTGGATCCTGCTGCTGAGCGGCAGCGCCGGCCTGCGTTTCGAACAGGCCGAGCACACCTGCCTGCTGGTCCCAGGAGATTGCCTCGACATCCCCGCCCATTGCCGCCACCGCGTGGAATGGACTGCGCAAGACACCCCGACGGTGTGGCTGGCGGTGTTCTATGGCGGCGACACGGCCAGCCCCGGCGCCTGAAAAAACCGCTCCCTGATTCCCTTTCCAATCCCTGCCTGGCGAACCAGGCAGCGGCGCAGTGCGCCCGATTTCTGGACATTTCATCATGTACTCTCTGATCACCGACTGCCGTCTCCGCCATGTATTCACCGCTTCCGCCCTCGGTCTTGGCTCCGCCTCGGCCTGCGCCGACGGCTCGCCCGAGTTCTCCGCCCCACTCGAGGTGGAGGCCACCGAAGTCAACGCACCAGCTCCAGGCCTGCGGACCGATTACTCGGCATCGCACAAGCTTCCAGCGCCCCTGTTCGATACCCCGCAAACCATCACCGTGGTACCCGCCCCGCTGATTGCCGGTCAACAGGCGCTGGGACTGCGCCAGGTGCTGGCCAACGTCTCGGGCATCACCTTCAATGCCGGCGAAGGCGGCGGCGGTTCCGGCGACAGCCTCAACATCCGCGGCTTTTCGGCCGACAGCAACCTGCGGGTCGACGGTTTGCGCGACACCGCCCAGACCACCCGCTCGGATAGCTTCAACACCGAGCAGGTGGAGGTCATCAAGGGCCCCAGTTCGGTATTCGGCGGCGCCGGCACCACCGGTGGCAGCGTCAACATCATCAGCAAGGAGCCCGAGCAGCGCGCCTTCATCCACTTGGGCACAGGCCTGGGTACCGACCATTACCAACGCCTGACCCTGGACACCAACCAGCCGCTGGAAGACATCGGCGAAAACAGCGCAATTCGCCTGAACCTGATGCAGCACAAGAACCAGGTTCCCGGCCGCGACAGCACCCGACGAGAGCGCTGGGGCGTGGCTCCCAGCCTGAGCCTGGGCCTGAGCGAGAGTACCCGCCTGACGCTCAGCGCGATGCACCAGGTCGACGACAACCTGCCTGATTACGGCGTGCCCGCGCGCGATGGCAAGCGTCTGGCAGGTGTCGAGCGCGAGGCGTACTTCGGCCTGGAGGGCCTGGATAAGGAAGAGGCCGTGCACAGCATGTTTACCCTGAAGCTGGAGCACAGCTTCAACGATGACGTACGCCTGCTGCACATGAACCGCTACAGCCGCCTCGAGCGCGATACCGTGGTCTCTGCCGCCCAGGTCGATACCCGCGGGCTGCCCGTTGGGCGCTATCGACCGGCGGGGCCGCAAGGCTACGGCCGCGAGGCCACCACCGAGCTGTGGATGAACCAGACCAGCCTGATCGGCAATGCCCGCTGGCTGGGCATGACCCACGACTGGGTCGCTGGGGTTGAGCTTTCCCGCGAAACCCTCGACCTCGAAACCTATAACCATGGCCTTGGCAAGGCCGGCTATCCCGCCAACGGCTATGCCCTCGGGAACCCACCGGGGTACTGGCCAGGCCCCTCGCACGGACGACCGAGCGCTACAACCAAAATACCCTGGATACCTACGCGCTTTATCTGTTCGACACCATCGCCCTGGACGAACGCTGGGACCTGCACCTGGGCCTGCGGCAGGACCGACTCGTCGGCAAGACCGCTGCCTATTCCCCGGAGCGTGCCCGCACCTCGGCATACAAGGCCAGCGATCGCGTGCTGAGCAGCCGCGCCGGGGTAGTCTACAAACCCACCGAGAACGGCCGCCTCTACCTCTCCTGGGGCAACTCTTTCAATCCAACGGTGGAAAGCCTCACCGGCAACGGCCGTGGCCTGGACGGCAACACCCAGGTGCTCGCACCCGAGCGCTCCGAAGCCTGGGAGCTCGGCAGCAAGTGGTCCCTGCTCGACCACACGCTGGAACTCGATGCCGCGTTGTTCCACATCGTCAAGCACAACGCCCGCGAAACGCTGGCCAGTGGCGCGACGCAGTTATCCGGCAAGCAGCGCGTGCAAGGCGTGGAGTTGGGCCTGACGGGCCGTCTGAGCCCGCAGTGGAACGTATTCGCCAACTTCACCTTCCTCGACAGCCAGACCCTCGAAGCTGCGCCAGGCAATACCAGTTCTGCGGCCAAGGGCCACGCCCTGGCCAATACCCCACCCCGCTCGCTGAACCTGTGGACCACCTATGACCTGGGCGACGCCTGGACACTGGGCTACGGCGCCCGCCATGTCAGCCAGCGCAACGTCACCTCCAGCACCAACGCCAAGCTCGATGCCTATTGGCTGCACAACGCCATGCTCAGCTACCGGGTCACCGAACAGCTTGACTTGCAACTGAACGTCAACAACCTGTTCAACAAGACCTACGTCGAGCGCGTACGCCAACGCATTGGGTCTGCCGCGCGTTCCTCGGCCATCGAATACGGCGATGCCCGCGCCGCCGTAGTGACCGCCAGCTACCACTTCTGACCGATGCGGGCCTGCCATCCGACGGCAGGCCCAACGATAGACAAAAGTCTAACGGTCACGATTCCCTGATTCGCACCGTTCATGACAAACCGTGCATTTTTAGCCGCTTGATCTAGAATTTTCAGCACATTCAGGCGAGTTCACCCCTGCGACAATCAGCCCCACAAGTTAATGTACTAACTTGTTAATTAGCTTGCTAAGGGCTTAAACTGCGCCGATTCCACCTGCTGAGATACCTGGCATGAACGAAACACCGCGCGCCTCTGGCGCCTCCACCTTCATCCTGGCCGGCCTGGGCGTGATCATCGCCCTGCTTGGCCTGCTCCTCGCCGCTGGCGGCATCAAGCTCGCCGGCCTGGGCGGCTCCTGGTACTTCCTGATCGGCGGCCTGGCCATGGCCATCGCCGGTGTGCTGATTGCCCGGCGCAAACCTGCCGGTGCCTGGCTGTACGCCGTGTTTCTGCTCGGCACTGCCATCTGGGCGGTGATCGACGCCGGCCTGGTGTTCTGGCCGTTGTTCTCACGCCTGTTCATGTTCGGCGCCATCGGCATGGTCGTGGCCCTCGTCTACCCCATGCTGGCCCGTGCCAGCGGCGGCGTTGCCGGGCGTGGCGCCTACGGCCTGGCCGGCGTGCTGGCCGTGGTGCTGGTGATCGCCGCCGGCAACATGTTCGTCGCACACCCAAGCGTCGCACCTAACGGCAAGGGCCCGGGGATGACCCCGGTCGAAGCCGGCAAGGAGCAGAAGGACTGGGCCCACTACGGCAATACCGAAGGTGGCAGCCGCTTCGCCGCGCTGGACCAGATCAACCGCGACAACGTCGACAAGCTCAAGGTGGCCTGGACCTACCACACCGGCGACGTCGCCATCAGCGACGGCAACGGTGCCGAAGACCAGCTGACCCCGCTGCAGGTCGGCAACAAGGTGTTCATCTGCACCCCGCACAACAACCTGATCGCACTCGATGCCGACACCGGCAAAGAGCTGTGGAAGAACGAGATCAACGCCCAGTCCAAGGTCTGGCAGCGCTGCCGTGGCATGGCCTACTTCGACGCCACTACCGCCATCGCCCAGCCGACCCAGCCAAACAGCTCGCCAATCACCGGCGGTAGCGTAGCGGCGGGTGCCAACTGCCAACGTCGCCTGCTGACCAACACCATCGACGGCCGCTTGATCGCTGTCGACGCGGACAACGGCGAGTTCTGCCAGGGCTTCGGCAACAACGGCCAGGTCGACCTCAAGGCCGGCCTCGGCGACGTGCCCGATTCCTACTACCAGCTGTCTTCCGCACCGTTGATGGCCGGCACTACCGTGGTGGTTGGCGGCCGTGTTGCCGACAACGTCCAGACCGACATGCCAGGCGGCGTGATTCGCGGCTTCGACGTGATCACCGGCGCCATGAAGTGGGCCTTCGACCCGGGCAACCCGGAAGACCGCGAAGCGCCAGCTGACGGCAACACCTACGTACGCAGCACCCCCAACAGCTGGGCACCGATGTCCTACGACCCGGACATGAACACCGTATTCCTGCCGATGGGCTCTTCGTCCACCGACATCTATGGTGTGGAGCGCAGCAAGCTGGACCACACCTACGGTGCCTCGGTACTGGCGCTGGACGCCACCACCGGCAACCAGAAGTGGGTGTTCCAGACCGTGCACAACGACCTGTGGGACTTCGACCTGCCGATGCAGCCGAGCCTGATCGACTTCACCAAGGACGACGGCAAGACCGTTCCTGCAGTGGTGATCGGCACCAAGGCCGGGCAGATCTACGTGCTCGACCGTGCCACTGGCAAGCCGCTGACCCAGGTCGACGAAGTGCCGGTCAAGCCGGGCAACATTCCTAACGAGCCATACTCCCCGACCCAGCCGAAATCGGTAGGCATGCCGCAGATCGGCGCGCAGACCCTGACCGAGTCGGACATGTGGGGTGCCACCCCGTACGACCAACTGCTGTGCCGTATCGACTTCAAGAAGATGCGCTACGACGGCCTGTACACCGCGCCAGGCAGCGACCTGTCGCTGAGCTTCCCCGGCTCGCTGGGCGGCATGAACTGGGGCAGCATCTCCACTGACCCGGTACACGGTTTCATCTTCGTAAACGACATGCGCCTGGGCCTGTGGATCCAGATGATCCCGTCGCAGAACAAGGGTGACGCTGCCTCCGGTGGCGAAGCGCTGAACACCGGCATGGGCGCCGTACCGCTCAAGGGCACGCCATACGCGGTGAACAAGAACCGCTTCCTGTCGGTCGCCGGCATCCCTTGCCAGGCACCGCCTTTCGGCACCCTGACCGCAGTCGACATGAAGACCCGCCAGGTGGCCTGGCAGGTTCCGGTCGGTACTGTCGAGGATACCGGCCCCCTGGGCATCCGCATGCACCTGCCGATCAAGATCGGCTTGCCGACGCTCGGCGGCACCCTGTCCACCCAAGGTGGCCTGGTGTTCATCGCGGGCACCCAGGACTTCTACCTGCGCGCCTACGACAGCAGCAACGGCAACGAAATCTGGAAGGCCCGCCTGCCCGTCGGCAGCCAGGGCGGCCCGATGACCTACGTCTCGCCGAAGACCGGCAAGCAGTACGTGGTCATCACCGCTGGTGGTGCGCGCCAGTCGACTGATCGTGGCGACTACGTGATTTCTTACGCTCTGCCGTAAGACCCCATCGCCAGCTTCGCGGGCAAGCCCGCTCCTACAGGTTTGAATCTTGACCTAGGTAGGAGCGGGCTTGTCCGCGAAGAGGCCCTGAAAAACAACACGAGACACAGCAATGCCATCCGCAATTCGCATCACCCCTACCCTGCTGCTGGCCCTGGCCAGCACCCCTGCCCTGGCCGACGGTGACATGTTCTCGCGCAGCACCATGACCGGCGACTGGGGCGGCCTGCGCCACCAGCTCGAAGATGACGGCATCAAGTTCACCGGCGACTACAGCGGCGAAACCGCCTACAACGCCCACGGCGGCCTGCACCGCTCGGCACGCTACTCGCAGAACCTCAAGCTCGGCGTGCAGTTCGACCTGTCGAAACTGTACGGCCTGGAAAACGGCGGCAAGGTCCAACTGACCATCAACGACCGCCGCGGCAACAGCGCCTCCGAAGACCTGGTAGGCAACCGCCTGCCCATTCAGGAAAACTTCGGCGGCCTCTACACCCGCCTCACCGAACTGAGCTACGAGCGCACCCTGTTCACCCCGGCGCTCAATGTAAAGCTCGGCTACATGGCCATGGGCAACGACCTGGGCGGCCTGGACAGCGGCATCCTGTGCAACTTCATGAACGCCGGTTTCTGCGGTCACCCGCTGAACATGTCCGGCGGCAGCGGCTGGACCAACTACCCCAACGCACACCTGGGCGTGCGCGTGAAATACGACCTGTCACCCGCCTGGCAGCTTCGCGTGGCCGCGTTCAACGTCGACCCCGAAAGCAATGGCAACTCCAGCCGTGCGTGGCACCTGGGGCCCAAGCACACCACCGGTACCGTGGTGCCCGTGGAGCTCGTCTACAAGCTGCAAGGCGAGCTGCCAGGTGAGTACAAGCTGGGTTATTACTACGACAGCTCCGACGTGAAGCGCATCGGCAGCGACAAGGAAGTGTCCGGACGTAGCGGCCACTACCTGCTGGTCGACCAGGCCGTGTGGAACGACGACGCCCTGCCGGGCCGCAGCCTGCACGCCTTCGGTCAATACTCGGCGTCGAGCAAGGCCGCCTCGCCGTTCACCAAGTGGTATGGCGCTGGCGTGGTGCTGTACAAGCCGTTCGAAGGTCGCCCACGCGACACCGTGGCCCTGGGCTATGGCCGAGCGGTGCCCAACCCGCGTAGCCGAGACCTGCTCGAGGACGCCGCATTCAACAACGGCGAGCAGTTCCCTGACATCGACAGTGCCGAACAGTTGATCGAACTGAGCTACGGCTACCAGGCAACCCCCTGGCTGAACCTGCGCCCGGATGTGCAATACATCATCGAGCCAGGCGCGTTCTCAGGCCAGGCGATCGACAATGCCCTGGTGGTTGGCCTGCAGGTCAAGGCCACCTTCTGATGCCCCACGGGCCGCGATGTGGCCCCAAATCGCCGGCAGGCTGGCCCTTGCAAGAACCTGTCGGCGATTGTGCCAACGATGGCAGAAAGCTCGCGCTCGGTCTTTACTCAACCCCACTTGACCTACTTGACCTGGGGGGGGAACCAAGACCGATGAGCAGCGCCACGCAAAGCAAACTCAACGTATGGTCGCTTACCGCACTGGTGGTCGGCTCGATGGTCGGTGCCGGGATCTTCTCCCTGCCGGCCACCTTCGGCCGCGCTACCGGCGGGCTCGGCGCGATCATCGCCTGGTGCATCGCGGGCGCCGGCATGCTCATGCTGGCGTTCGTTTTCCAGACCCTGGCACGGCGTCGCCCCGACCTTGATTCCGGCATCTACGCCTACGCCAACGCTGGCTTCGGCAGCTACCTGGGCTTCGCCTCGGCGTTCGGCTTCTGGGCCGGCACCTGCATCGGCAACGTGTCCTACTTCATTCTGATCAAGTCGACCTTGGGGGCGTTCTTCCCGGTGTTCGGCGATGGCAATACGGTCGCGGCCATCGCAGTCTCGTCGGTACTGCTGTGGGGCTTCCACTTCCTGGTGTTGCGGGGCGTACAGGAGGCGGCGGTGATCAACACCATCGCCACGGTGGCGAAGATGGTCCCGATCCTGGTGTTCGTCGTGGTCATCATCGCCGCCTTCGACAGCGACCTGTTCAGCCAGAACTTCTGGGGCAACGCCGCTGCAGGGCCGGCTGCCGACCTCGCACATCTGGACGACTACGGCCGGGTCGGCCACGCGGCCCTGGACATGGCGGCGCCGAGCGAATCGCTGTTCGACCAGGTGCGCAGCACCATGCTGGTCACGGTATTCGTGTTTCTCGGCATCGAAGGCGCCAGCGTGTACTCGCGTTATGCACGCAACCGCCGCGACGTCGGCATCGCCACGGTACTGGGCTTCATCGGCGTGCTGTGCCTGCTGGTGCTGATCACCCTGCTCAGCTATGGCGTGATGCTGCGCCCTGAGCTCGCCGGCCTGCGCCAGCCATCGATGGCTGGCGTGCTGGAAGCCATCGTCGGGCGCTGGGGCGCGATATTCATCAGTATCGGTCTGATCATTTCGGTGCTCGGCGCCTACCTGTCGTGGACCCTGCTCGCCGCCGAAGTGCTGTACTCAGCGGCACACGACCAGGCCATGCCAAGCTTTCTTACCCGCGAAAACGCCCACCAGGTACCCTCCTCGGCGCTGTGGCTGACCACTTTGTTCGTGCAGCTGTTCCTGCTGTTGACCTGGTTCACGGAATACGCCTTCACCCTGGCTCTGGAACTGACGAGTTCGCTGACACTGATCCCCTACCTGTTGGTGGCTGCCTATGCGCTCAAGCTGGCGGGGAGCCGGGAAACCTACGAAAGCGAACCCGGCGAGCGCGGCAAGGACCTGCTGATTGCCCTGCTCGCCACGGCTTACGCGGTGCTGATGGTCTGGGCCGGCGGGCTGAAGTACGTGTTGCTGTCAGCGCTGATCTACGGCCCAGGGACGCTGCTCTACATCAAGGCGCGGCGCGAACAGGCCCGCCAACTGTTCACAGGCTTCGAGCGTGTGGTTTTCGTCCTGGTGATACTAGGCGCAGCAATTGCCCTGTATGGCCTGGTCAGCGGTGCGATCGCGATCTGAGTCGCACTCGCCGCGCAGCTGTGCAGGGCGTCGCGCCGCCGCATCGACCTGGCTACTGGTAGATTTGCCAGTTGACAGCCCGGCCGGCAAAACGGCTCATTGAACCTGGCTGGCCCAACCCCTTCGCTGGTGGAATAGGCCAGAACGTCTTTACTTGTTAAGTAACGTCTCCAGGAAAAGGTGTGCGCCTATGAAGATCGTTGTCACCAGCATCCTCGTCGACGACCAGGCCAAGGCCCTGGCTTTCTATCACTATGTGCTCGGTTTCGAGCCCAAGCATGACATCCCCAATGGCCAGCATCGCTGGCTGACACTCACCTCCCCCAAGGATTCTGACGGCGTCGAACTGCTGCTCGAACCCGATGCCCACCCTGCGGCGAAAACCTACAAAGCGGCCTTGAAGCAAGATGGTATCCCTGCCACCTCGTTCGGGGTGCGGGATATCCAGGCGGAGTACACGCGCCTGTGCAAAGCCGGCGTGCATTTCACCAAGCCGCCGACCGATCTCGGCCCGGTCACGGTGGCCGTGTTCGACGACACTTGCGGCAATCTGATCCAGATCGCCCAGAAGCACTGAACGTCGTCTATGGCAGGTCGCAGTGGGGTTCGCTACATTTGCATCTGTTACTTGTGCGCCAACAACAAGGAAAACAGATGCGCCACGAATTCAGCGAAGTCCTCAATGACCTGGTCGATTATTTCTTGCTCGGCGACATCCAGCTGCTCGATCGCTTCAAGTACGAAAACCGCCTGCCCGATGACCTGGCGACCGAGTTCACCCATACCGACAGCGGTGACCGGGCGGTCCGCGAAGGCGTGGTGGTGCCCCTGGCCGGGGTCGACAACCTGCCTTACCACATCATCTTCACCCTGGACGGGCAGACGCCGGCCCTGCGTGAGCCGGGCAGCCGCTTGAAGCATCATCGTACAGGTTACGTACTACGTATCGAGAACCGCGCCGTCATGCTCTACACCTGGCGCATCCTTCAGCACTTCACCAACAAGACCCTCGGCGACCTGCTCGCGCGTTACCAGGTACCGGGGCGACCAATCATCGAGATCGAGAATGGCTGGTACGACGTCGAGGTACTGGCCGGGGCCGTGGTACGCGACGGGCTGTTCGAGCCGGCGTTCGAATTCGTGATGAACAAGCGCTGGAGCCGAGGCGAGGCGGATGTGGACATCGGGTATGCCTTCAGCCTGCGAGGGTACTTCGACTGATCCTTCAGCACCGACCCCTGGATAGGGCCGGTACTGAAGACACCGGCCTCACGCGTGATTGATATCCCGGTCCTTGGTCTCCGGTAGGAAGAAGATCCCCAGCACCGCCGTCATCACCGCGATCACGATTGGGTACCACAACCCGTAATAGATATCCCCGGTAGCCGCCACCATGGCAAACGCCACCGTCGGCAGGAAGCCGCCGAACCAGCCGTTACCGATGTGGTACGGCAAAGACATGGAGGTATAGCGGATGCGCGCCGGGAACAGTTCGACCAGCCACGCAGCGATGGGGCCATAGACCATGGTCACGTAGATCACCAGCACGGTCAGCAGCAACAGCACCATCGGGTAGTGGATCTTCGCCGGGTCGGCTTTCTCTGGATACCCGGCTTCCTTGAGCGCCCCACCCAGGGTGACGGTAAAGGCATCGTTCTGCACCTTGAAGTCGGCCGCCGCCAGGCTGCTGCCCTCGAAGCTCGGCAACACCCGCTCGCCGATACGGATCTGCGTCACGCTGCCAGGTTCGGCCGCCTCGTTGGTGTAGGGAATGGCCCGCTTGGCCAGCAGGCTCTTGGCGATGTCGCAAGAGCTGATGAATTTGGCCTTGCCCACCGGGTCGAACTGGAACGCGCACTGGCCGGGATCGGCCACCACCACCACGGGATTCTGCTCCTGGGCCACGAACACGTCAGGGTTACCGTACTCGGTCAGCGCCTTGAAGATCGGGAAATAGGTGAGCGCGGCAATGATGCAACCGGCCATGATGATCTTCTTGCGGCCGATGCGGTCGGACAGGCTCCCGAAGAATATGAAGAACGGCGTACCGATCAGCAACGAGCCGGCGATCAGCAGATTGGCTGTCTGTGGGTCGATCTTGAGCATCTGCAGCAGGAAGAACAGCGCGTAGAACTGCCCGGTGTACCACACTACTGCCTGGCCGGCGGTGCCGCCCAGCAGCGACATGATCACCACCTTGAGGTTGTCCCAGCGGGCGAAGGACTCGGTCAGCGGTGCCTTGGACGCCTTGCCCTCGGCTTTCATCTTCATGAACACCGGCGACTCGTTGAGCTGCATGCGGATGTACACCGAAACCGCCAGCAGCAGGATCGACAGCAGGAACGGAATGCGCCAGCCCCAGGCCTCGAAGGCCTCGGTACCCAGCGCGGTCCGGCAAGCGAGGATCACCAGCAGGGAAAGGAACAGGCCCAGGGTCGCGGTGGTCTGGATCCACGCCGTGAAGAAGCCCCGACGCCCCTTGGGCGCGTGCTCCGCGACGTAGGTGGCAGCGCCCCCGTACTCGCCACCCAATGCCAGGCCCTGGAGCAGACGCAAGGTAATGAGAATCACCGGCGCGGCCACACCGATCACCGCGTAGCTCGGTAGCAGGCCTACCACCGCGGTGGACAGGCCCATGATGACGATGGTGATGAGAAAGGTGTACTTGCGCCCGATCATGTCGCCCAGCCGGCCGAACACGATGGCGCCGAACGGCCTTACGGCGAAGCCTGCAGCAAAGGCCAGCAAAGCGAAGATGAACGAGGTGGTTTCATTGACGCCGGCGAAGAAGTGCTTGGCGATGATCGCCGCCAGCGAGCCGTACAGGTAGAAGTCGTACCATTCGAACACCGTGCCCAGGGACGAGGCGAAGATGACCTTGCGCTCCTCCTTGGTGATACCGCGTTGGGGCGCGCTACTGCCCGTGGATGCGCTGTCGAGAACCGCCATGGGGTGCCTCCGTCTTGTCGTTATGGCAGGCCGGAGCACCTCACATGTATTCCACCATCGCACCCGGGCCTCAGGGCTTGCATCGGGTCACGCAGGTACGGCGAACCGCGCCTCGGATCACGGCAAGGTATCTGAAGCATAATCGGCTTTGGCGGGATATCCACTGGCCAGCATCCACCGCCCGGACGGCCGTTTCGAAGCGGTACGGATCAGCCCAGGAACCGCAGCACCTCGTCCAGTACCACCGGCCCCTGCTCCCGATGCGGCACATGCCCGCACCCTGGCAACATCCGCATCACCGATGGGCCACCGGCCATGGCCACGAAGCGCTCAGGATGGGCGCTCGACCCGAACTCATCCTGTTCCCCATGCAGGCTCAGCAGGGGGCAAACCACCTCTGGCAGCACTGCATCCAGGGACCAATCGGCGAAGTCTGCGCCCAACCAGGTATCGACCCAGGCACGCAACACCCAGGCGGCCTTGTCGCCGTGGTAGCGCTGCAAGCGCTCCAGTTGCCCAGGCTCTGCAAATTGACGATCAGCAGCGCGAATGCCTTCGAGTGTGCGGTCTTCGACGAACGCCTGCGCCGACTCGGTGATCACGCCACGACACTGCCCGCTGTATGCAGCCGCGCAGCTCACCGCCATGCCACCGCCAACGCTATGACCGAAGACCACGAACTCATCGATGCCCAGTTGCTCGCGCAACGCGGCGAAGCCCTCGAGCGCCTCGGCCTCGACGAACCCGCGCCGCAGCAAGCCAAGGTGCGCATCGGACCGGCCGAAGCCCAGTCGGTCGTAGGCAATCACCTGTTGCCCTGTGGCTGCCGCCAGTTGCGCTGGGAAGTCACGCCATAGCTCTACGCATCCCAAGGAGTCGTGCAAGAGGATGATCGGCACCGCTCCCGCCTCCGCTGGCGACCATTGTTGGGCGAACAACTTGCCTTGCGGTGTTTGCACCCAGTGCGTTCGAGGTGATTGGAGGTCGAGCGATGACATGCCGGTTTTCCTTGTTATGGGCGTCGGCAGCTACCTTAGCCCAGCAGCGGAACCGCTGGCCATGCGCTTCACTCGTTTACCCGTCGCAGCAACCCGCTCCCTTCGTGTCGGGCGAGAATGCGCAGCAGTTGATCGACCAACGCGCGGTCCGGCGCTTCCAGGTGAAAGTGATGCCCGCCCGGGTGCCAGGACACCTTGGCCTGGCTGGGCAATGCGTCCTGGCGCCGAGCGAATCCGGCGTCGGCAAAGGCGCCCTGGCGCCCCAGCATCAGGTACAGCGGACAGCGGATCTGGCGCAGCAGGTCGCAAGCCTCGCGCTCGGTCAGGGGCATGGGTTCGGGCAACACGAGGCGAGGGTCGTGGCGCCAGCAGTAGCCATCGCTCAACTGCAACAGGTCACGCAGCGCCAAAAGCCGCGCTGCATCGTCGCAAAGCTCGCCATCCAGGCGTTTGCGCCGCTGTTCGAGGGCGGCTTCGAGGTCGACGAAACGGCTGCCGTGCGGCTCGCTGAAGCCTTGCGCCTGGCTGCGCTGAACCATGCGCTTGAGCCGATAGGCCCGCGCCAGATGCTGCACGCGATCGTCATCGGCCACGGTGAACGGTGCGCCCATGCCATCGAGGAAAACCATGCTGGCGATGCCGCTGGTCATCGCTGCCAGCAGTGACGCGATACCGCTCCCCATGCCATGGGCCAGGACGTGGAATTGCGCCAGGCCCAGGCTGTCGGTGACCGCCAGCATGTCCTCGGCATGCTCCCACAGGTAGTAGCCGCTGTCGTGCCGGCGGTGGTCCGAGCGGCCATGGCCGACCAGGTCGGGGGCCACCACGAAGCAGCCATCGAGCATCGGCGCCAAGCGCTCGAACGAAGCGGCGTTATCCAGCCAACCGTGCAAGGCCAACAGCGGAATGCCGTCTTCCGGGCCCCAGGTGCGCACAGCCACCTCGATGCCATTTAAATCCAGCAGATGGTCCCTGGGACCGAACCGCGAATGCATACGCTTTCTCCCTGGCTTGCGCCTGGCGCCTGCGCGTCAGGCCGGCAGGTTACAGTGGCCCAGGCAGCCGCCGAACGCTGGTCCCTCACCGACCGTCGCATGTGCAAGACCGACCCCTCTTCAGGGGCTAGCCAAGTACCACCCAGCTGCCAGGCGCAAAGGGCTTGATGGATATCTTTCTTGCAAAGGATTGCCACCATGGCCCTACCACTGCACCACGCACAGATCTCGCGCACCCTGCCCCGCTGGAGCAAGGCCCTGCACCCCGAGCATGTCGGCCCGATGTTGAGCCGCCTACGCAGCGAATTCCTGGATTCTCAGGGCCAGCCAGTCGATTGGTTCGCCCAGGCCAGCCCAGCCAGGCAACAAGCCCTGCGCGATGCGATCGCCGAGCGGGACGCTCGACGCCAGGCGTTGCACGCGGCGCTGGCGCCGCTCAAGGGCATCGTCGAGTTCTGCGAGCCCTTGCTGAGTAACCGCCTGAACAATGAGGTGTCAGTGACCGAAGCGCTGTTCGTGCATCAGCCCTTCGAGCTGAAACAGCCCACGACAGGCCCATCGCCACTGGGCCAGACACCACCTCGCGAGCGCTCCCCCGTGGTACCCAAGGGTGCGGCTCAAACCCGAACCTTGCTCGAAGCCGCGCTGCACAACTTTACCGCCGACAACGAGGTCCACCCGTTCGACCGCCTGCAACGCAGCGCCACGGACATCCAGCCGATACCCGGGCTGACGCTGGCCGGCTTCATCGACCATTGTCGACGACTCGATCTGGGCCGCGCCTACCAGCAACACCTGGCCCATGTGCTCGACGCCCCAAGGCCACGTTGCCGACCTTATGGACCGACGCCAGCCGGGCCGAACTGCGCGTGCAGGGACACATCGCGCTCATGCGCGGCAACCTCAGCGATACCGGTCTGGCCGCCATCGAGCAACTGTGCGCGGGTATCGCGGCACCTCGCTACGGCGCGCGGGCATTGCATTGTTGGCGTGTGACCCTGGAAACCATCGCCCTGCACGAGCTGCTGCTGATCGGCACCGACGACGACAGACTGCCAAGCCCGATCATCGTCTACCTGCCCAACGCAACCAACGACAGCGTGCGTGAATACGATTCACGTGCCGACGCCACCCGCGCCTTGCGCCAAGCGCTGGCCGACACCGCTTCGCGGCAGCGCCTCACTGCACTGGCACCACTGAAGCTGCAGCCCGAACTGGAACGCGCTCTGCGCAAAAAACTATTCGCCAACCCAGACAACGCAACGGGCCTGCGCCCCAAGGCGCACCTGACGATTGCCGTCACGCAATTGCCCGATCAACCCTGGGCTCAGTTGCATGCACTGCATGTGCTGCGACTCAAGAGCGATGCCAGGGCGATTGCCGTGCCGACCGCCGACGTGGATGCCAAACAGCGCCTGGCACGCTTGACCCATTGGCTGGATGCCGGGCTGACCGTGCTCAACGTCGCTGCAATGTTCATCCCCGCCCTGAACCCCTTGATGATGGCGTTGGGCGCCGCCCAGATCATGGGCAGCGTCTTCCATGGCATCGAGGCCTGGGAGCAAGGCGACAACGCCCAGGCCTTGGCCCAGGTCGAGTCGATTCTGTTCAATGTGGTGACCGTCGCCGCAGTCGCTGGGGCAGGCATGGCGCTGAAGCAGGCGGGATTCGTCGATGCGATGCGCAGCGTCTGGGACGACGGCAAGGAGAGGCTGTGGTCCCCCTCGTTCGATGGCTATCGCAGCGACACGCTCCTGAACGAGCGCGCGATACCCGATTCGCGGGGCATCTATACGCAAGGTGATCACCGCTTCATCCGTATCGAAGGCGAAGTCATCGAAACCTTGCAAGGCGCCGATGGCCATCTGCGCGCGCGCCACCCCCGCGCAGGCTATGCCGCACGCTTGAGCGACAACGGCGACGGTGCCTGGCGCTTGGTAATGGAGGCACCGCTGGACTGGAGCGATGTGCAGCTGGTGCGTCGCTTCGGGCCGCTGGCCGACGGCCTCGACGACAGCGAACTGTCCTTCGCCATGCGCAGCACCGAAACCACGGCAGATACCCTGCGTTACGCCCACATCAATCATCAGCCGCCGCCCGCGCTGCTGGCCGATAGCCTGATGCGCCTCGGTTGCGATCGCGAGGCCGATGCGATAATCGAGGCGGTGCGCCACGGCCGCTCTCTCGCAGCCTACAAACACTATGCGGTCGCTGAACTACCGCACTTGCCGGGCTGGCCAGCGGATTACGCGCTCAAGGTTTTCGCCGGCCCTGAACCCTGGGGCTTGGCGAGCCATTACTCAGCGCCAGGCTCGCATCCCCATGTGGAAATAGTCCTCACCCTGAACGACCTGGAAAGCGGCCAGCTCAGCAAAACGGTACTGGCGCAGCTCGACGAATCCGCACGGGCCTCGTTGCGTGGCGATGCCTCATCGCTGTCGGCCAGCGACCTGGACGAGCGCCTGGCGCTACGTCTGCAGGCGCGCCGCGACAGCCTGATCGGGAGCCTTTACCAGCAGCGTCAGCCGCAATTCGACAGTGCTCATGTCACCCTTGCAAGGCAGTTTCCCAGCCTGCCAGCCCGGGCAGTGCTTGAGCTTGACGCCCGAGCCACGATAGCCGAACGCTCGCGCCTGGTAGCAGGACGCGTCCCCCTGCGTCTTGCCGAGGAGGCGCGATTGTTGCAGAGCCGCGTGCGTCTGGATCGGGCGCTCGCCGGCTTGTATCGCCCTGGCCTGGCCAATGCCGACAGCAGGGCGCTGCAGCAATCCCTGTTGGCTGAACACCCCGGTGCAACGACCGAAAGCATCCTGCAGTCGGCACTCGCCGACCGTGCACATTGCGCCGCACTGATTGGCCAACAGGTGCCTCGCCCGGGGTTCAGGTCTCCCATGCGCCTGAGCGACGGCCGGATCGGATACCCGCTCAGCGGTCGCCCAAGGCTGTTCGAGCGGCTGCGTAACCTGGTCCGCAACATTCCCGACGAGCGCCTGCAAGACTTGTTCCCCAGCTTGACCGCACGCGAGCGCCGCGAACTGCTGGCGCGCTTGCGCGAACGCGGCGACGTTGGCCAGCAGATCACGGCCCTGCAACGCGAGCAGGAGGCATTGGACGCCACGTTGCAAGCCTGGGTGCAGGCTGCCGACACGGCGTATCGACCGGCCCACGCCAGATTGCGCCTGCATCTGAATCGAGCATGGCGCGCCGATCCTCCGGCGATCACCCGCCAACACCGTGCTGCCGGCGGTAACGCACTCGAACTCAATCTCGAGGGGTTACAATCCCTGCCAGCATTGCTACCCGCACGCTTCGACCACGTGGCGTCGTTGTCGCTGTATGGCGGCCCCATCCAATCCCTTCCCCCAGGCTTCCTGCAGAGCTTCCCGTTCTTGCGCTCGCTAAGGCTGGCCTTTGCCGGGCCAGGCTTCGACACGGGCTCACTGTTCCGCGCCCTGCGCAACACCCCCAGACTCCGTGAACTGATCCTCCCGTCCAACGAACTGCAAGCGCTCACCGACGAGGGCCGCCGAGCGCTCGAGCAACTGACCCAACTGCGCTCGCTGGACCTCAGCAGCAACGCCTTGAGCCTGTCCGAAGAAGACCTCGACCTATTCACCCGCCTGCCGCTGGAGCATCTGCGCCTGCGCCACAACCAGATCAGCCTGAACCAGGTGCAGGCCGAGCGTTTCGGGCAGATGACCCGACTGCAAACGCTCGACCTGTCAGCCAACCCGCAGCTAGGCGAGGTACCGAACGTGGCGGGCCTGTTGCGCCTGCATTCGCTGAACCTGAGCCAATGCGGACTGACGCAGTGGCCGGCGAGCCTGATGGAGCTGATGGCCAACCCAGGCAGCCAACTGCGCTCCGTGGCCCTCGACGAAAACAGGATCACCGACCTTCCCGATCTCGACCATCTGTTAGCCACGCCTTACTTCCAGACCATTGGCAGCGCGCAGAGGGCACTGTTGTGGCGCCTGGATTTCAACTTCAACCGCCTGCAGCCACGGCTGGCTCGGCGCTTGCGCACTGCCGGAGCCAGGGTCGAGGAAGCAGAGGGGTTCCTGCCTGCGGACCAGGCGGTGAACTGGTTGGACCACGCCAACGCGGCTCAGCAACGCACCTGGCGCGACCTGTTCGACGACGGCGATAACGCCTCGTTGCGTGACGTGGTAGAACGCCTTGGCCGGTCGGCGCAAGCTCGGGGCAACCCCCAGGCATTGAGCGATCAGGTCTGGAGAATGCTCACCCGGGCCAGCCAGGATACCCAGCTGCGCACGCGTCTTGAAGAAGTTGCAGCGCAGTTCCCTGCCTCCTGCGGCGATGCCGGAGCAGATGGTTTCAGCACCCTGGAGGTAGAGTTGCTTGCCTTCGATGAAAGCACCGACGCCGAGTTGCGCGGCCCGCACCTGTTCAATTTCTATCGTCGCCTGTTTCGTCGCGAGCAGGTCAACGTCCTCGCCAGCCGTATCTATACCGCGCGCGCGGCCCGACAAGCCGCGCACCGCGCCTGGCTGGAACTGCCAACGGAGCAGCAACCGAGAATGCCGGACCTTCCCCCGCTCGACGAGTTGGATGACCTCAGCCTGGAGGAGCTTGAACAGGCCATGGTCGACGAGATCGAGATCCGCCTGGCGCTTCGCCAGGCGCTGGCCAGCGAGCTGGAATTCCCTGAACCCAGCCAGGACATGCTTTACCGGCAAACCGCCCAGGTATCCCCGCTCGTCGAAGATAACGTGGCCGACGCGGTGCGCCTGATGGATGAAGGTGCCGCGACCCGGCGTGGCTGGATCGCCCGGCAACCGAGCTGGATGCGCTTCCTGGAACAGCGCTTCGCAGAGCGCTTCGAGGCCGTGAAAACGGATTGGAGCGATGCCCAGGAATACCTCGATTACTGTGCCGATCCCAGCAGTGAGCCCTCTGCTCGCCTTGCGCCAGATGTCGTGCGGCAACTCACGGGCTGGCTGTCCGCCTCACCGCTGGACAGTCAAGGCCGGTTGCAGCGCATCGCACTCAACTCCAGCCAATACGATGAAGCGTCACGCGCCGTGGCGGGCGCGCGTGAAGCTGCACTCGACGCCCTGTACATGAGCCTGACAGGCGAACAGGACCCCAACGGCTGACCGCCCTACTGGCCGCGCAGGTCCTCGAAGAAGGCCTGGCGGCCGTCCACCTGGCTCGATGCGCGTGGCGCACCCTGGGCATCGCCGTTGGCCGCTTCGACGTGCCAATAGCAATGGCTGACCGCACGGGTCACCGCGACGTAGGCCAGGCGCTGTACTTCCTCCTTCTGGGCCGTATCGAATGGCTGGGCATCGCCGGAGCGCCCCAGCCCGGCCAGGCGATACACCTGGTTCTTGTACGGCGAGCTGGTCAGGTACTGGCAATCGCCGAGCATGAACACCGCGTCGGCCTGCAGACCCTTGGCGCTGTGATAGGTCAGCTGGCGCAAGCGGCGTTGCTCGGCGGGGAGCATGGCCTCGGTTTGCAGAACCGATTGCAGGTGGTCGCTCATCAGCGCTTTGTCACTGCCCTTGCGGTACAGCATCATCACTGACTCGCCGCGCTGGTAGTGTTCGAGCAGTGTCTCGCCCAAGGCCGCTTCGTCGCGGTCGAACACGCGTACCGGCGCCCCAGGCAACTGCGCGGCCGGCCCGCTGGCCCGGGCTTTTTTCCCGGCGATCGCCGGCGTGCCCTTGACCAGATGCTCGGCAGCGTCGATCACCTGCTGCTGGCAACGGTAGTTGTCGACCAGCATGACCCGGGTATTGGCCGGGGACGGGAAAGCCTTGGTGAACTCCATGAAGTACTTCGGCGAGCTGCCTCGCCAGCCGTAGATCGACTGCCAATCGTCCCCCACGCACATCAGCGAGGAATGCTGGGCATTGCGCCCGGTATGCATGGCCGGGCCACGGCGGCGGATTTCCGTGAGGCTGGCACGCAGCCAGCTGACGATCTGCGGCGACACATCCTGGAACTCGTCGATCATCAGGTGCGCCAGCGGCCGGAGCAGCGGGTCAGGCAACAAGCGCAGGTTTTCCGGGTTGTTCTCGCCGAACAGGGCGAACATGCGGTTGTAGCTCATCACCGGCGGCGAGAGGCCCAGCAGGTGCGCCTCAAGCGCCTTCCAGTACAACGCCAGGGCCTCGAAGAACAGTGCGTCGCTGTCGCCGCTGGGAAAGCTCATGGCGCTGACGGCGCAATGGACATCCAGGCCGAGGTTCTCGATGAAGTTGGCGGCGCCGACGAAGGCGTCCAGCAGTGGCGCGGGCGCCAATTCACCCTTGACCTTGTACTCGAAGCCGGGCCCGGCCACTGCGTCGCCCGCGAGGGAGGCCGCCAGGCGCCGGGCCATGGCGTAGTTATCGAGCCAGATCAGCGGTTTGTCGCAGAACGCCTGCAGCAAGGTGCGCTTGACCGCCCACTCGGCACGCACCGCCAGCTTGGCACCGGGGCGCTGGTACTGGGCGCTCTCGCCCGGATCGAAGCCCAGCACCACCCAGGCATCGGTGCCCGCCAGGCGGCCATGGACGTGAAAACGGCTGCCGCGAATTTCAACGGTTTCCCGGCATGGCTCGATGCCCTTGATCGGCCAGGCGCCTGCCGCGAACCACAGGTCCTCGATCACATCGCACAGTTCTTCGTCGCGCTGGGCGGCCAGCTGAAGTACTTGCACACGCTTCTGCACATCGGGGTGATCCGGGTCCAGTGGCTTCAGTTGCAACGCTTCGCGGCGCAGGGTGGCGATGATCTCGGCAAAACGCGGATTGCCTTGCAACAGGTCGCGGTAGCAGAGGTTGAGCTGCTGGCGTTGGGCATCATTCAGGCGCAGGTCGAATGGGTTGCTTTCGCCCTCTGCCTCGCGTCCGGCCGGCAGCTCGTTACCCAGGGTTTCGAATGCCCGCATCTGGCCGAAGCCCGGCAGGCTGCGCACCAGCGGCAGGATGCGGGAATGGAATGTACGCACCAGCTCGCGGGCCTGGGCCGGCTGCAGATCGAGCTGCCACAGGGCGAACACCTGCACCAGGCGCTTGATGAAGTCCTTGCGCGACTCTCGGGTGAAGGTGACCACGGTCATCGCGTCGAGCTCGTAGCCCAGATAGTGGCGCAGCAGCAGGATACGCAGCACCAGGGAGGTCGATTTGCCCGCCCCGGCGCCGGCCACCACGCAGGTCGACGGCGTTTCGCTGAATATCAGCTTCCATTGCGCAGCGCTTGGCTGGGCTTCGGCCGGCAGTCGCTGGGCTACATCGGCCTTGAAGCGCTTTTTCAGCTCGGCCGAAAGCGGCAGGCGCCAGTCGTCGAACAGGTTGTCGTCGCACCCGGGTACAGCGGCGGTTTCAGGGCGGGTATCGCGAATCACCAGCACCTGGCGCCCGGCTTCATAGCCTTCGATCCTGCCCTGCTCCAAACCCTCGCGCATGCCATCGGTGTGACCGCTGCGCTGGCCGCTGACATGGCCGAGGAACCACGAATCGCGGTGCTGCGCCTGCAGGCGGGTCAAGCCTCGGCCCAGCAGGCGTGCCGCTAGGCGGCGGAACCAGGGCAACTGGGCAGGCGGGATCAGTTCGGCGGGGGGCTGAGGATGCTCGTGAGCCACGGTCACTCCGGTGAAAATCAAGACAGCGGGCATGTTCGCCCCATCGGCAAAAAATCGCCAGCTATTGCTTGAATATCAGTCAATTAGGTGACGAAACGAAAGCAGGCAGACAACAATAACTATCTATTTATGTGATCATTACAAGCCGATATTTACGCTTATTTTCGATCTTTTTTTAGCGCATCATTGCCTCATTCCACTGATTGAGGAGCGCGATCATGCTGCAACTGCGACCGTTCGAAAAACTCGGCCATGCCAACCACGGCTGGCTCGACGCCCATCACCACTTCTCGTTCGCCGAGTACTACGACCCGGCACGCATGCACTGGGGCAACCTGCGCGTATGGAACGATGACCTGATCGCCGCCGGCAGTGGCTTCCCACCGCACCCGCATCGCGACATGGAAATCATCACCTACGTTCGCGAAGGTGCCATTACTCATGAGGACAGCCTGGGCAACAAGGGCCGTACCGAGGCCGGTGACGTGCAGGTGATGAGTGCCGGTACCGGCATCGTGCACAGCGAGTACAACCTGGAGCAGGTCGACACGCGGATCTTCCAGATCTGGATCGTGCCTGAGCGGGTCGGCGAGGCGCCGAGCTGGGGCACCCGGCCATTCCCCAAAGGCGAACGTGGCGAAGGCTTCGTGACCCTGGCCAGTGGCCGCGCTGGCGACGAGGAGAACTTGCGCATTCGTACCGATGCGCGCCTGGTGGCGGCGACCTTGCAGGCGGGTGAAAGCGCCGAGTATCGCTTCGATGCCGGACGCCGGGGCTACCTGGTGCCGGCCAAGGGGCTGGTAGAGGTGAACGGCGTGCAGGCCAAGGCGCGTGATGGCGTGGCGATCGAGCAGGAGGAGGTGTTGCGAGTGACCGCGATCGAGGACAGCGAGATCGTGCTGGTCGACGTGGCCTGATTCAGTGGCCAAGGGGGCTGCTACGCAGCCCTATCGCGACACAAGGCCGCTCCCACAAGGTAATTGTGGCGAGCGGCCTTTTTTGTACGCAACGGTAGGAGCCCGCTTGCCGGGGCCCAGCGTCGATCAGGCGATCGCCGCGTCTACCAGCACCTGGGCTTCTTCCACCAGACGCTGCAGGTGCGCCTCGTCGACGAAGCTTTCGGCGTAGATCTTGTAGATGTCTTCGGTCCCTGATGGCCGCGCGGCGAACCAGCCGTTGGCGGTCATGACCTTCAGCCCGCCGATCGCCTGGCCATTACCCGGCGCGTGACTGAGGATCTGCTCGATCGGCTCGCCGGCCAGCTCCGTCGACTTGACCTGCTCGGGCGACAGCTTGCTCAGCAGCGCCTTCTGCCGTGCATCGGCCTTGGCCTCTACCCGAGTGGCGTACGGCTTGCCCAGCGCAGCGGTGAGGTCGGCATAGGCCCGGCTCGGGTTGCGACCGGTGCGAGCGGTCATTTCCGCCGCCAGCAAGGCCGGGATCAGACCGTCCTTGTCGGTGGCCCAGACCGAGCCGTCCAAACGCAGGAACGACGCCCCTGCACTCTCTTCGCCGCCAAAGCCCAACGCGCCATCGAACAGCCCTTGGGCGAAGAACTTGAAGCCTACCGGCACTTCGTAGAGTTCACGGCCCAGGCGCGCGGTGACGCGATCGATCAGACCGCTGGACACTACCGTCTTGCCCACTGCCGCGTCGCTGCGCCATTGCGGGCGATGGCGGAACAGATAATCGATGGCCACGGCCAGGTAGTTGTTCGGCTGCAACAGACCATCGGCGGTGACGATGCCGTGGCGATCGTGGTCCGGGTCGCAGGCGAACGCCACGTCGAAGCGTTCGCGCAGGCCGATCAGGCCCTGCATGGCATACGGCGAGGATGGGTCCATGCGGATCTGCCCGTCCCAGTCGACGCTCATGAAACGGAACGTCGGGTCGACCTCGGTGTTCACCACTTCCAGATTCAGCTGGTAGCGCTCGGCAATCGCCGACCAGTAGCGCACGCCAGCACCGCCCAGCGGGTCGACGCCCAGGCGCAGGTTGGCCGAGCGAATCACGTCGAAATCAATGACATTCTGCAGGTCTTCGACGTAATGGCTGACGTAGTCGTGGCGCTCGGTGGTGGATGCCTGCAACGCCTGGGCGTGATCCATGCGCCTGACGCCGTCCAGGTTGGCGGCCAGCAGTTCGTTGGCCTTGGCCTCGATCCACTTGGTCACGTCGCTGTCGGCAGGGCCACCATTGGGTGGGTTGTACTTGAAGCCGCCGCTTTGTGGCGGGTTGTGCGAAGGGGTGATGACGATACCGTCGGCCAGGCCCTGGTCACGATCCCGGTTGTAGCAGAGGATGGCGTGGGACACCGCTGGGGTCGGGGTGTACTCGTCGTCCTTGGACAACATCACCCGCACGCCGTTGGCCGCCAGCACCTCCAGCGCGCTGGCGGCAGCCGGGGCGGACAGCGCGTGGGTATCGGCGCCGATGAAGATCGGGCCGTCGATGCCCTTTTCCTGGCGATACAGGCAAATGGCCTGGGTGATGGCCAGTACATGATGTTCGTTGAAGCTCAGCTCCAGCGAACTGCCCCGGTGCCCCGAGGTGCCGAAGGCCACGCGCTGGGCCGCCACGGCGGCGTCTGGGCGGCCGGTGTAGTAAGCGGTGAGCAGGCGGGGAATATCGACCAGCACGCTGGCCGGAGCCGGCTTGCCTGCCAAAGGACTGAGCGTCATGCAAAAACCTCGAGTTCAACGGATGTGGGTGTTGGAACACGCAGTGTACTGGGAGTTTCAGCGCCATGCGATGGGGGAGCACATGGCATTTTGCCAAGCCGCCTGGGCCTATTGCGCCGCCACTTGCCACCAGCTCGGGAACATCTGCTGCACCCGCGCCTCGGCGAAGCGCTCATCGATCAGCACCAACACCCCACGGTCCTGGTCACCGCGGATCACCCGCCCCGCTGCCTGGATCACCTTGCGCACGCCCGGGTACAGGTAGGCATAGTCGAACCCAGCGCCAAACTGTCGACCCAAACGCTGCTTGAACTGCTCGTTGATCGGGTTGACCTGCGGCAGACCCAGCGTCGCCACAAAGGCGCCGATCAACCGCGTACCGGGTAAATCCACACCTTCTCCGAAGGCGCCGCCCAGCACCGCGAAGCCGACCCCCTCGCCGTCGGCGACGAAGCGCTCGAGAAAGCCCTGGCGTGCGGCTTCATCCATGCCCGGCGCCTGGGCCCAGGCGGGGATACCCGGGTATCGCTCGGCGAGCAGCGCAGCCACTTGCTGCAGGTATTCGAAACTGCTGAAAAACGCCAGGTAGTTCCCCGCCTGACGCTGGTACTGCGTGGCGATCAGCTCGACGATGGGCGCCAGCGACGCCTGGCGCTCGCGATACCGGGTCGAGACCTCGCTGGCGATACGCACCTCAAGTTGCTCGGCGCGAAACGGCGCAGCGACCTCCAGCCAGGCGGTATCGCCGGGCATGCCCAGCAGGTCGGCATAAAAGCGCCTCGGGCTGAGGGTGGCGGAGAACAGGGTCACGCTGCGCGCCGCCTGCATCCGCGGAGCCAGCAGCCGCGCCGGGTTGACGTTGCGCAGGCAGAGCGTGGCCAGGCGCCGCTTGCGCGCCCCCTCGCGCTGGCTGATATCGAACAGGAAATGCTCGTCGAACAGTTCCGCTACCCGGCTGAACTGCAACGCCTGGTAGAAAAACTGCAGCACCTGCGGGTCCACTTCAGCGGGCGTTTCGTTCAGCCGCGCCTGGATCAGGCCGAGGCACTGCTGCAATGCCCTCAAGAATGCGTCCGGCAACTGCTCGCTGGCCTGGTACGGAGCACGCTGGTCCTTGTACAGGGCGTTCCACTGCCGGTTCAACCGGTCCAGGGCGCTGACCAGTCCCTGCGGCTTGCTCTGGCGCAATGCCAGCAACTGGCCCTGGTCGAGGCTGGCGCTGTACATGCCACGACCGCGCTCGACCAGGTTATGCGCTTCGTCGACCAATACCGCCACCCGCCACTGGTTGACCTGGGACAGGCCGAACAACAGGGCGTGAGCATCGAAGTAATAGTTGTAGTCGGCCACCAGCACATCGACCCAACGGGCCATCTCCTGGCCCAGATAATACGGGCAGACCTGATGCGCCAATGCTACGTCACGCAAACTGGCGCGATCGAGCATGGGCAACTGCGCAGCGGCCTCGCGAGCGGCGGGCAGGCGGTCGTAGAAACCTCGTGCCAGTGGGCACGACTCGCCATGGCAGGCTTTATCGGGGTGCTCGCAGGCCTTGTCGCGCGCGATCAGCTCCAGCGTGCGCAACGCCGGTTGCGGCGTGGCATCGGTGATCTGGCGCAAGGCGTCCAGAGCCAGCGCCCGGCCTGGAGTCTTGGCGGTGAGGAAGAACAGTTTGTCGAGCCCCTGCGGCACCATGGCCTTGAGCAATGGAAACAGCGTGCCCAAGGTCTTGCCGATACCGGTGCTGGCCTGGGCCATCAGGCAGCGCCCGGTGCTTACTGCCTTGTACAGGGTCTCGGCCAGTTGCCGCTGGCCCTGCCGAAACTGTGCATAGGGAAAGCCCAAGGCCTGCAAGGCGACGTTGCGTTCGGCCAAGCGCTGCTCCTGGGCCCGCGCCCAACCGAGAAAGCGCTGGCACTGGGCGTGGAAGAAGCGTTCCAGTTCGGCGGCGCTGTAGGGCTCGCTGATCAGCGTCTGGGCATCGCTGTCGACGTCCAGATACACCAACGCGACCTCGATGCTCGGCAAAGCCCGCGCCTGGCACATCAACCAGGCATAGACCTTGGCCTGGGCCCAGTGCAATTGCCGGTGATTGTGTGGCTGGCGCGCCAGGTCGCCGCGGTAGGTCTTGATTTCCTCCAGGCGATTGGCGGTCGGGTCGTAGCCATCGGCACGCCCACGGACCTTCAGGCCCTGGTACTCACCTTCCAAGGTGACTTCCGCCTGATACTCCGCTCCTCGCCTGGCGACCACTCGGCGATGGCCCTCCATGCCCTCCTGGGCAGTGGGCGACGGCGTGAAACGCAGGTCGAGGTCACCGACCTTGGCGCTGAACTCGCACAGGGCGCGAACCGCCACTCTGTAGCTCATGCAGCCTCGCTCCAGCGTACATGACAGACGGCTACCGCAAGGCCCTGCTCGCGGCAGAACTCCAGCCAACGCAGTTGGTTATCCTGCAGGCGGTCGCCCGGCCCCTTGACCTCGACCATGCGGTAGGTGCCCTGCTCTGGCCAGAACTGGATCAGGTCGGGCATGCCGGCGCGGTTGTTGCGAATGTCCTGCAGCAAGCGCAGGAAGCACTGCTTGAGCTGCGCTGCCGGCAGGCAGGCCAACGCCTGTTCGAGCAAGGCCTCGCCGAGCATGGGCCAGAACACGAACGGCGATTGCAGGCCCTGCTTGGCCGCATAGCAATCGCGGATCGCCTGGCGGTAGCTACCGTCGTCCAGGCGTGCGAAGCAGGCGTCGAACAGTTCGGCGCGGCGCAGCTGGAAGTCGCTGTCGTGCAAGTCCTGGGGGGCGGCCTGGAACGGATGGAAGAATGCACCCGGCACCGGGGCGAAGATCGCTTCCCAGCACAGCAGGCCGAACAGGCTGTTCAACAGCGTGTTCTCGACGTAGTGCACCGCTGCGCCCGTTTCGGCCAAGTGCTGGCGCACCGCCTCCTCGACGCCCAGCGCGGCATGGTCCCGTGGCAACTCGAGTTCGATCAGCTCCAGTGGCGCGCTGCGACGACGGCGTTGCGGCGGCCCGCCGAGCTTGCGCACCAGGCGCGGCAGCATGCGCTCCAGCGCCTGGACTTCGAGCGCATTGGCCGGCGCGGCAGCCAGCTGCAAGGCCAGCGCATGGGCCTGCGGCCAGCGCTCGCTGCGTTCCAGCACCCGTACCTGACGTATGCGCGCCTGCGCATGGCTGCAGTCGGCATACAGCGCCAGTGCCTGATCCCACTCGCCAAGGCGCTCGCACTGCTGGCCAAGGGCGAACAGCAGGCGCGCATGGCGCCGCGCCAGCCAGGGGTTGTCACTGCGCAGACCCTGCAACGTGGCGAGGATCCGGGTGGGTGCATCACCTTGCTCGAGACGCTCGGCGCATTGGTGCAGGGCCATCGCCAGGTCGACGTCGTCACGCTGGCGCAAGGCCCGCGAATCGGCACTGAAGGTCACCTGCTCGTAGCGCAGCAGACCCAGATCGGCGAGCACGAAATCCGACCAGTCCTGGTACAGGTTGCCAAAAAACAACAGCCGCATGCGGTCGCACACATCTTGCTGATGCCATTGCACGATGGCCACGGGCAACGCCGGGAACCACTCGCCCAGGGGCCTGGCCGCCAGCTCCAGGGGTTCGAGCTGAGCCAGCAACTCACGCTTGCTGGCCCGTGGGCGGGCCAGGTAGGCGGCAAAGCAGCTGGCAAACTCGTCCTTGCGCAACAGGTGAAACAATTGCTCGAGACTCAGTTGTGCAGGCTCTGCTACCCAACCCAGTGCCAGCAAAGGCTGCAAGGCCTGCTCGGTGGCGCCGATCTCGGCGTAGGTCAGGCGGTCGAGGCGAAACAGCTCGCCCTTGCGCATGACCATGCGCACCATCAGCGCCTGGGCGGGCTGTTCGAGCAGGGCGAAGCGATGCAGGAAAGCCAGTTCCTGCTCATCGAGCAAGTCGGCATAGCGTTTTTCGACCCACATCAGTACCTGGCGAAAGTTGTGCAGGTAGTAGAACGGGTCATCGACGGAATGGGCAATCACGAGGCGAAGTCAGGTTGCAGGGCTTGGCACTGGTTATACATACAGATCGCAGGCGCTGGCAAGCGCGCTGGATCAACGGTCGAGCGCTACCCGTCGACCCTCGGGGCGATTGCCCGCGCCAAGCGTTGCAGCGCTTCGTTCAGCGGGTCGGGGTGCTCACCAAGCCAGGCCAAGGCCAGCCATTGCGAGTAACCGCCTTGCACGCTGAACCAATCACCAGGCAGCGCCTGCAGCGCCGACCCCGCCAACACCGCCTGCGCCTGGCGCACGGCCCCAGGTTCACGCATGCGTACCCAAACCAGGCCGCCACCCTCCGGCGGCTCGAACGTCAACCATTCTCCGCACAGGTTCCAGAGTTGCTGGCACAGGTAGTCCATGCGCCATTGCAGATCGCCGCGTAACCCCCTCAGGTGGGCATCGGTCTCGCCCTTGCTCAGCAGGCAGGCCAGTGCCTGTTGGCGCAGTGGGGCCAGCTCGAAAGCGCGCCGGGTGAACGCTCGGCCGGCCTCGGCATGGCGGCTGAGTACGTAGGCGTAAGGCGCCTCGGCTCCCGCCGTGGCCCACAGCGAACCCAGTATCAGCAAGCGCTGAGGATCGACCAGATCGCGCAGACGCAACTTGGGCGGCGTACTGAAACACAATTCGCTGTCCAAGTCGTTCTCCAGCAGCCACAGCGGGCGACCGGCCAACAGTTCGGCAATCGTTCGCTGCTCTTGCTGTGTCGACAACCGCCCCTGAGGCATGCCCAGGCAGGACGGCATCACGACCAGACGCACCGGCTCGTCCCTCAGCTGCCGGGCCATGGCCGCAAGGTCCAACTGCCCGTAAGCATCGGATGGCACCTCCAGCACCCGCATGCCCACCTCTTGCAATGCGTTCAGCAGCCGCCAGCAGCAGGGCGAGGCGACCAGCGCCATGGCGCCGCGCAGCCCGAGGGCTGGCAGCAGCGTTTCCAGCACCGCCCGCACGTCGGGCCCCAGGTGCACGTCCTCGGCACGCCAGGGATGCTCGCAGCATCGGGTGTAGCGCTTGGCCACGACGTTCTGAAGCTGTTCGCTTCCAGCACCCGCCGCCGCCCCCCAGCGTCGGGTTTGTTGGCGGGCCAGGCGCCGTTCGTGAGTAAGCAGGGCACGCTGCGGGAGCTTCAACGCGCTGCCCTGTGCAGGCATCCCCGACAAGGCAGCGCCAGGCCCGTCTGCAAGCTGATCATCGACGCGAAGAAAATAGCCGCTCTTGGGAACCGAGACTACCCGCCCCTCATGCTCGAGCAGAGCATAGGCAGTCTGCACCGTCCCCAGCGAGACCCGCAGCACCCGTGCCAGCGCGCGTAGCGATGGCAAGCGCAGTTGGCCGCTGCGCCGGGCATTGTCGAACTGGCTTTCGAGATAGCGGTAGACCGCCTGGTAGGCGAACTCGTCCGATGGCGAACGCCCCATCAGCGCTTGGCCTCGCCGCTCGGCCTCAGGACCAGACTCGCGTCGCGTCGCGCCAGGCTTGCCAGCAAGCGGCGCGCCCGCAGAGGCACACGACCGTCGAAGATCGCCTGTAGCGCCATGAGAGGCAAGCCACTGGTGTTGACCAGCCAGTCCTTGATCGCGTCCGGACAGGGTTGCCCTTGCAAGGCCCGCAGCAGATATGGAAGCGCCACCAGCATGTCGGGATGGCAGCAGCTGAGATACGTTTCGAGCGCCTGACCGCGGTTGACGAAGGGCCGGAACAAAAGGCAACTGCTGTGCGCTGGCTCCAGGCCATAGACGTTTGGGCCGGGTGCCAGCACAGCCGCCTGCACGACGACATCGCTGCCCTCCTCGGCCAGGCTCGGCGCTTGCTCGCTCGACGAGGCACACTGTTGCAGGAGATTCGCCAGCTGCGACAGCGCCAGGGAATCGAGGAAAGCAGCCAGTGGCGAGCCGTCCTGGGTCGTTTCGCCAGCGCATTGAAGCATGACGTCCAGTTGGCTCTCGTCACGCAGGTGCGGCAGCAGGTCATCGACGTTGATGCTGCAAAGCGGCGCCTTTTCGTCGGCGACCACGTTCACCTGCGGGTGCAACATTTCCAGTGGCGACTCGGCTATGGTGTGGAGCTGGCTCAACCCACCCAGGAGCGCCGCCAGGCACTGCTGGGCAGGTTGAGTGCCACGTGCTTCTGCCAGCCGCAGCAAGCGTCGCGCCCAGGCCAGATAGCGCAGGCGCTCACGCTTTGGCAAGGCCGTGACCAGCGCATCAGCGCGTGCCTCGCTATCGTCGATGACGCGGCACACGGCACTGGCCAGTTCCAGATGCAAGCGGCTGCCCAACAGGGCCTGGCAACCGGCCTCGCGCAGATGACCGAACAGTAGCAGCGACCGCCGGTGCATCACCCAGTCGTTGCAGTGGAACAGGGTTCGGCAATCGAACGACACTGCCTCGGCGCCTTCGATGATCTGCAATTGCACGCGGGGGTCGTCAGCCATGAACAGAGCGTTGAAACAGCGCTCGTGCTGCTGCATCACAGCGCGACTGGGGCCCGGCAGGCAGGCAATCAGCACCCGCAACTGGAACGTGCCCGGCGCACGCAGGGCGATACACAATTGGGCCGCACGCAGTACCGCCAGCAATCGCGCACTGCGCCGGTCGTTACCGTGCACCACCAGCAGGCGGAACGTGCCGATGTGCTCGGCACCCCCTGCCGAAACGAGCAAACGCTGTACCAGCAGTTGCACCGAGGCCCGCTGCGCCGGGGACATGTGCCCCATCAAACGCTCCAGTACCTGCTCGTAGATGAAAGACATGGCCTGATCGTGAGTTACTGTCACTGGGTCACCTCGCCAACTTTTTAGTTCACCCCCGCACTTGCCAGAAGACAGCGGCACAGAGCATCCAGTTAAAGAAACGTCCTACAAACTATTAGGAAGCATCCCAGAGATAAAAATCTTCTTCACATCGATATCAGCTAAACCGAGGCGGCAGAACGCTTTGCGCCGCCGCTTGGCAAACTATCACCGTGCCATTATCGAGCGTTGCAGAACGAATAAAAGATACAGATCAAAGTAAAAAAACCATGCAGTCAGCAAGGAAAGCCACCTTGCATTCAACATAAAGACCGCTCAAGTAAAAAACCTTTCCAACATATGACGCAGGTCAATTGGCGACATATAAGACTTGTAGGAACTTACACTTACGCGCTGTAGGAATTACGGACACAAAAAAGCCCAGGTCATCAACCTGGGCTTTTTCTGAACCGTGCAGCTGTCGCCGGCTACGGCTTGGCAAGGTCCAGCACGACCCGTCCGCCACAAGGGCATTCGTCCATGTAGCGATGTGCCTCGACCACTTGGCTGAAAGGGTAGACCTTGATGATCTGCGGAGTCAGCAGCTGGTCGGCGGTGAACTGGTTGATGTCGCGCAGGGCCCGGTGCAACGCCACCTGGTCCTGGATGATGCCCAGCTCCGGCTTGCCGGTGAAGTTACTCACGCAGTGCACATGGAACTGAATGTTCTTCTGGAACGCCGCGCATGCCGGGAACGGCGTCTGGTTGCCGCCTTGCAGGCCATACAGCACCAGGCTGCCACGCGGGGCCAGGACATCGCCAAGCAACGACATCTGCGGCCCGCCCATGCCATCGAGGACCATGTCCACGCCGCGTCCACCGGTGTACTTGCCGATTTGCAGCAACAGATCCTGCTCTTCGGTGACGATCACCTTGTCGGCGCCCAGCCCCAACAGGTACTCGCGCTGCTCGGGCTCCTTGGTAGCGGCGAACACGGTCAGGCCCAGGGCCTTGCCCAGTTGCACGAAGGCCGGCCCAGCGCAGTGGCTGGCATCGGTCACCAGCGCGGTCTGCCCGGACTTGGCGCGTGCCAGGTCGACATAGGCGAAGTAAGCGATCAGCAACGGCGTGTAGTGCACGCTGGCTTCGATTGGCGTAAGCAGGTCGGGATACCGGGTGATGGCCGTGCGCGGCAGCACGATGACATCGCCGTACACCGGGTGCTCGTTGGGGCTGGTGGCCGGGAAGCTGGCCACCCGATCGCCTACCGCGATGTCCTCTACGCCCTCGCCGACCGCCGTGACCACCCCGGCCATCTCATGGCCGATCCCGGCTGGCAGGCGTGCCTGGGACGGTGCCAGATTCTGCCGCCAGAGCACGTCGTACCAGCTGATGCCGATGGCCTCGACGCGGATCTGCACCTCGCCGGCAGCAGGCGTCGGTTCGGCCTGCTCCTCGAAGCGGAGCACATCGGCCGCGCCGAACTTGTGGAAACGGATGATGCGGGACATCGCATACCTCGCCTATGTGAATCTCGTATTACCACGAACTTTATCCGGGCTTTGCCCGTTAGACCATCAGCAGCCATTAATAGTCGACATGCTTATGATCGATTGGGCTCCTGAGCGTATCAATGCCCGGAAACCGGTGCAGGGTAACAGCCTTTGGCCTTAAGATTCACCCCTGCCCCACTTTAGGCGAAGCGCACCGATGAATCGAAACGACCTGCGTCGCGTAGACCTTAACCTGCTGATCGTGTTCGAAACCCTGATGCACGAGCGCAGCGTGACCCGCGCCGCCGAGAAGCTGTTCCTCGGCCAACCGGCGATCAGCGCGGCCTTGTCGCGCCTGCGCAACCTGTTCGACGACCCACTGTTCGTGCGCACGGGCCGTAGCATGGAGCCGTCGGCCCGCGCCCACGAGATCTTCGCCCTGCTGTCGCCGGCGCTGGACTCGATCTCCACTGCAGTCAGCCGCGCCGCCGAGTTCGACCCGGCCACCAGCAATGCGGTCTTTCGCATCGGCCTCTCGGACGACGCCGAGTTCGCCCTGCTGCCGCAACTCCTCAAGCGCATCCGCGCCGAAGCGCCGGGTATCGTCCTGGTGGTGCGGCGGGTCAACTACCTGTTGATGCCGACACTGCTGGCCTCGGGCGAAATCTCGGTGGGCGTGAGCTACACCAGCGACCTGCCGGCCAATGCCAAGCGCAAGGTGCTGCGGCGCAGCAAACCCAAGCTGCTGCGGGCCGACAGCATGCCGGGCAGCATCAGCCTCGATGACTTCTGCGCCCGGCCGCATGCGTTGGTGTCGTTTGCCGGGGATTTGTCCGGGTTCATCGACGAGGCGCTTGACGAGATCGGCCGCAAGCGCCATGTGGTATTGGCGGTGCCGCAGTTCAATGGCCTGGGGAGCTTGCTGGCGGGCACCGATATCCTCGCCACGGTGCCGGACTACACGGCGGATGTGCTGACCGCTGCCGGCGGTTTGCGCGCTGAAGACTTGCCGATCGAGGTGCGCAGTTTCGAGCTGCACATGGCTTGGCGGGGGGCGCAGGATAATGATCCGGCGGAGCGTTGGTTGCGGTCGCGGATACAGATGTTCTTCGGCGACCCTGACAGTCTCTAGCCGTCGTCGGCAGGCTGCTGGAGCAAGGGCAGCAGACGGGTTGAAAAAAAGGCCGGTAAAAGTCTTTACCGGCCACACCGCCAATACCCGGCGGCTACTCCTCGTACATGACCTGAGCGATCAGAACAGCGGCAATGTGTAGCTCACGATCAGCCGGTTCTCATCGATATCGCGTTGGTAATTGGAACGCAGCGCGGCGTTGCGCCACAGCACGTTGACGTTCTTCAGCGGCCCGGACTGGATGGTGTAACCCAGGTCAGTATCGCGCTCCCACTCGCGTCCTTCCCCGGCGAAGGTGGCCGGGTTGGCATGATCGGCATGGTTGTAGCGGGTAGAGAAGGTCAGCCCGGGGATGCCCAGGGCGACGAAGTCGTAGGCATAGCGCAGTTGCCAGGTGCGTTCGCCGGTTTCCATGAAGTCGGCGGCCATCATGTAGTTGGTCAGGTAGGCATCAGTGCCGATCAGGTAAGGCATGGCCGTGGAGCCGGAAAGCCCCTGATAGGCGACGCCTAGGGTATGCCCGGCCTGGCTGTAGCTGAGCAGCACGTTTAGCGTGCGGTTGTCGACCGGACCGGCCAGCGCCTCCCCCTTGTCGTCGCTGATGAAGTAGCGCGCATCCAGCGCCAGTTTGCCGGGGCCCAGCGAGGTGCTGCCGAGCAGGCCGAAATAGTGCTGGCCGTAAATCTCGTCGAGCTCGCCGTATTGGTAGCTGAGGCTCAGGTTGGGGTTGACCAAGTAGTCCACACCCCCCATGCGAAAGTCGTCAGCCTCGGGGGTGCCGCTGAATCGCCGGTTCTTGTTGACCAGGCTCATGGCCTCTGTATGGGAATAGTCACGCTTGGTAGTGCGGTCGATCTGCGCGTAGGTGAAGGTCAGGCTATCCAGCTCTTTGGAGGTCATCACACCGCCCTGGAAGGTCTGTGGCAGGATGCGCCCGGTGCTGGAGGCGATGGTCGGGTACTTGAGCAGCTGGGTGCCAATCTTCAGCTCGGTCTTCGACAGACGCGCCTTGGCGGTCAGGCCAAACTTGCTGTACTGGTCAGGGGCGCGGCCATCGTCGCCCACCGGCAGCAAGCCGGTGCCACTGCGGCCTGGGCCTGAGTCGAGCTTCAGGCCGAGCATGCCGAGGGCGTCGATGCCGAAACCGAGCGTACCGGGGGTGTAGCCGGAGCGGAAATCGAAGATAAATCCCTGGGCCCACTCCTCACGTTTGGAGATGCCGGCGTCTTCGCGGAAGTCGCGGTTGAGGTAGAAGTTCTGGGCTTTCAGGGAGGCTTGACTGTCTTCCAGGAAACCTCCAGCGTGGGCCGGGAGCGCAGCGGACAGCAGGATGGCAGCGGGCAGCGTCTTGTTGTTTTTATGCATGACAGGTCCCTTGGCCGGTTTTCGCACCGGCCATTGTTATTGTGATTTCCGAGAGGGCCCTTCCGCGGCGGTCGACGCCTCGATAAATCCGCTCCCACAGGGACTGCACAGCCCCTAAGATCGAGGCGAACCTGTAGGAGCGGCTTTAGCCGCGAAGAGGCCGGGTCAGGCGAGCACGCCTATTTGCCACGGGCAGAATTCATCCTCGCCCAAGCCATTGAGCTCGCTTTTGGTCGCTTCCCCCGAGGCATGGGCAAGCAGGCGCTCGAAAATCTCCTGACCCATTTGGGCAATGGTCTTGTCGCCGTCGATGATCTGCCCGCAGTTGATGTCCATGTCATCGCTCATACGCTGGTACATCGGCGAGTTGCTGGCCAGCTTGAAGGTCGGCGCCGGCACTGAGCCGAAGCACGAGCCGCGGCCGGTGGTGAAGGCGATCAGGTTGGCACCGCCGGCGATCTGCCCGGTGGCCGAGACCGGGTCGTAGCCAGGGGTATCCATGAACACCAGGCCGTGGGTTTTCACCGGATGGGCATACTCGTACACGTCCATCAGCGGCGCATTGCCGCCCTTTTTCGCGCCGCCCAGTGACTTTTCCAGCACGTTGGCCAGGCCACCGGCATTGTTGCCGGGGCTGACGCGGCCGTTGATCTGGGTATCGCGGCCGCGGTTGTACTCCAGCCACCACTCAATGCGCTCGATCAGTTTGCGGCCCACCGCCGGGGTGGCGGCGCGGGCGGTCAGGGTGTGCTCGACGCCGAAGATTTCCGAGGTTTCCGAAAGGATCGCCGTACCGCCATGGCGCACCAGGATATCCACCGCCGCGCCCAGCGCCGGGTTGGCCGAAAGGCCGGAGAATCCATCCGAACCGCCGCATTGCATGCCGATCATCAAGTGCTCGGCGGACACCGGCTGCCGCCGCGCCTGGTCGGCCTTGGGCAGCATGCCTTCGATCAGCGCGATGCCCTGATCGGTGGCGCTTTTCACCCCGCCGACCTCCTGGATCACCAGCTTCTTCAGCATGTCGCCTTCCACCAGCCCTTCCTGCTCGAAGAAGCCGTGGATGTTGTTGCGCTCGCAGCCCAGGGCGATCACCACCGCACCCACGGTGTTGGGGTGCTTGATGTAACCACCGATGGTGCGACGCAACAGGTCCATCGGCTCGCCGGTCATTTCCATGCCACAGCCGATTTCGTGCACATAAGGCACCACGCCATCAATGTTGGGGAAACCTGCCAAGCGGCGCTCGTCGAAGTGGTTGGCGATCTTGCGCGCCACGGTGGCACCGCAGTTGCCGACCACGAACACACCGAGGTAATTGCGGGTGGCCACGCGGCCATCCTCGCGGACGATGCCCTGGAAAGTCGCGCGCTGCTCGGGCGGCAGCAGGTCGGTGGGCACATAGTCCAGGCCGTAGCGGTAATCGCGGTCGGTTTCACCGAAGACGATGTTGTGGCTGTGCATCCAGGTGCCAGGCGGCAAATCCTCGGCGGCATAGCCGATCACCGTGTTGTACTTGAGCACCGGCTCGCCCTTGGTGATCAGCCGGGCAGCGACCTTGTGCCCCAGCGGCACGGCTTGCTGGATGGTGACGCCTTCACCGGGGATGGCGGTGCCGGCAGGAATCTCGATACGCGCGACCACGACATTGTCGGCGGCATCGAGGCGAATGACTGGGCTGACTTCACGGTAACTCATGGTGTTTTCCTATAGGTATGACGCCCATGACGGTGGCGGCACGCTCGCCACCGCCAAGGCTTGCTCACGGGCGTTTGCCGAACTCGATGCTGTGCTGGGTCCAGGCCAGGGCCTGTTCGCTGAGGGAGAAGCCCAGGCCTGGGCGGTTGGGCACCCACATGCGGCCCTCACGCAACTCCAGGCGTTCATTGGACATCGGCTCTAGCCATTCGAAGTGTTCCAGCCACGGCTCCTCCGGGTAGGCTGCCGCCAGGTGCAGGTGGATTTCCATGGCAAAATGCGGGGCCAGCTTCAGGCCTCTGAAACTGGCTAGGTTCATGATCTGCAGGAACGGCGTGATACCGCCTACCCGCGGCGCATCGGGCTGGACGAAATCACAAGCGTTGGCAGTGATCAGCTGGGCGTGCTCGTTGAAGCTGGTGAGCATCTCGCCGGTGGCGATGGCGGTGTCCAACGACGCAGCCAAGGCGGCGTGGCCTTCGACGTCGGCACTGTCCAACGGCTCTTCGATCCAGGTCAGGTCGAACTGCTCGAGCTTGCGGCAGAAACGCTGGGCGGTAACCCGGTCCCATTGCTGGTTGGCGTCGACCATCAGCGGGAAGCCTTCGCCCAGTTGCTCGCGCACCGCCTGCACACGCTTGAAGTCGATGCTGGTGTCCGGCTGGCCGACCTTGATCTTGATGCCGCCGATGCCATTGCGACGGGAGGTCTGCACGTTTTCCAGGACCTTTTCCAGGGGCGTCGACAGGTAGCCGCCGGAGGTGTTGTAGCACTGTACCGAGTCGCGATGAGCGCCCAGCAACTTGGCCAGCGGCAGGCCCGCGCGCTTGGCTTTCAGATCCCACAGGGCGATGTCGAATGGTGCGATGGCCTGGGTGGTCAGGCCACTGCGGCCCATTGAAGCACCGGCCCAAAGCAGCTTGTTGTAGAGCTTGGCGATGTCGTTCGGGTCTTCGCCCAGCAGCGTCGGGGCGATTTCCTGGGCGTGGGCGTACATGCCGGGGCCACCGGCACGTTTGGAGTAGCCGAAACCGATGCCTTCGTGGCCTTCACGGGTGCGGATTTCGGCGAAGAAGAAGGCGATTTCGGTCAGCGGTTTCTGCCGACCGGTCAAGACCTTGGCATCGCTGATCGGCGCGCCCAGCGGCAGTACGGTGTACGACAGCTTGATCCACTCGATGCTGTCGGTGGTGGCGGCCCCAGGTTGCAGCGCGGCGATTTTCGGGGCGATGTACACGTTGCTTTCGATCATGCGGTCTTCCTCTTGATCATTGAGCGTTGGAAGTTTTTCCGGTCAGGTCGGATAGCTGCAGTCGCTGGATGCGACCGACGATCACCAGGTAAGAAAAAGCTGCCAGCAGGCCGTGGGCACCGACGTAGATCAGTGCGCTGTTGAACGAACCGCTGGAGTGCAGCAGGTAACCGATCACCACCGGGGTGACGATGCCGGCAGTGTTGCCCAAGGCGTTGAACACGCCGCCGGTCATACCGATCATTTCCCGCGGCGCGGTGTCTGCCACCACGCTGAAGCCGAGGTTGCCGAAGCCTTTGCCGAAGAACGCCAGGCTCATAACGGCGATCACTAGCCACTGGGCATCGACGTAGTTGCACAGCATCATGCTCGAGCTCAGCAGCACGCCAGTGATGATGGGCGTCTTGCGGGCAATGCTCAGGGATCTGGTACGACGCAACAGGTAATCGGAGAAGAACCCCGACGACACTGCGCCGATCAGCCCGCACAGGGCCGGGATCGAAGCGACAAGGCCGGCCTGGAGGATGTCGAAGCCACGCTCCTTGACCAGGTAGATCGGGAACCAAGTGACGTAGAACCAGGTCACCGCACTGACGCAGTACTGGCTGAGGAACATGCCGATCAACATGCGGCTCTTGAACAGCAGGCCGACTTCCGTCAACGAGTTCCGGCGCTTTTCCTTGGGCAGCGAAGCCTGGGCTTCGAGGTCGACCAGCGCTTCGCCCTTGCGCAGGTAGTCGAGTTCCTCGCCGTTCATCTTCGGGTGGCTGACCGGCAGGTAGTAGTTTTTCCACCAGATCGCGGCGATGCCGAAGCCGACGATGCCCATGACGATGAACACGTATTCCCAACCGAAGGCGTAGCACAGCCAGCCCATGAACGGGGTGAAGAACGCCAGCGAGATGTACTGGGCGCTGTTGAAGATGGCCCCGGCCATACCCCGCTCCGCAGACGGAAACCATGATGCGATCACCCGGGTTGAAGCCGGCCCTACCGGCGCCTCGGCCACACCCAGCAGAAAGCGCAGTGCCAGCAGCAGCGGCACGATCATGCCGACGAAGTGCACCAGGCCCATGCACACGGTGAAGGCTGACCATACGCAGATGGCCAGTGCCATGGTTTTCTTCGAGCCGAAGCGGTCCGCCAGCCAGCCCGAGGGGATAAGGAAGATTACATAGGCCCAACTGAAGATGGAGAACAGGTAACCCATTTCCACCGAGCTGATGCCGAGCTCCTTGCTCATGTCGGAACCCGCTACCGACAGGGCGGCGCGGTCACCGCTGCTCAAGGCCAGGACCATGGTGATCAGGGCCAGGATCAGGTAGCGATAACGGGTAGCTGTGGTGGACGCGGCAACGGCGCCGGGGGCTGGCCCGGCGGCGTAGGTGTCGTGGTTGTGCATCGCGGTTGCCTCATTGTTTTTATTGGCGTCGTGCAGGGCCTTGCACCGGCACCTGCTTCGAATTCTGGCAGCTCGCAGCCCTGCAGGAGAGCTGTTTTCGACCAATGACAGCGCTATCAAATGACAGCGCTGTCATTAATCCTAGGCTCGAGCTGGCGGGCTTTGCAAATGTCCGTTCGCAGTGAATTCCCATACTTTGGGAATGAGCAGGAAATGCAAAAAACGCGCGCCGTTCCGGTAACATCGGCAACATGCTCAAAGCTCCCGTCCAGAGGCCCCCATGCTGGAAACGCCCGCTACCGTCGCTGACCCGAAACCACCGCTGGCTGCCCCTGCCACCCTCGACGACGTGGCGAAGATGGCCAAGGTCTCGCCCATCACCGTTTCCCGGGTGATCAACCGGCCGGAACTGGTGTCGGAGAAAACCCAGAAAAAGGTGCGCAATGCCATCCGCAAGACGGGATATGTACCGAACATGCTCGCGGGCGCCCTGGTTTCGCAGCGCAGCCGGCTGGTCATCGTGGTGGTACCGAATGTCGCCAACCGTGCCTTCGTCGACACCATTACCCAGCTCGGTCAGCGACTGGCCACGGCCCGCTACCAGTTGCTGCTCAGCCAGTCAGACCTGGCAAACAGAAGTGAAGCGGAACTGATCGATGCGATCCTCGCCCGCCGCCCCGACGGCATCGTGCTGACCCGCCAGCTGCAAAGCCCTGAAGCGCGGGAAAAACTGATCGCCCGAGGCATTCCGGTGGTAGAGACCTGGGAGCTGGCGCAGGACCCGATCGACACGGTGGTCGGTTTTTCCCACGAGGCCGTTGGCCGGGCCATGGCCGAGCACATTATCGAACGCGGCCACCGCCGCGTGGGCCTGGTCTGGAGCGACGATGCCCGCGCCACTCGGCGGCGCCAGGCGTGTGTGGAGGCCCTGCGTGAAGCCGGCGTTGAGGTAGTTGCCTGCGAGCTCGAAGCAGTGCCGGTGAATATGGGCCACGGCCGTGAAGCCATGGCCCGGATGCTGGCAGCCAAGGTACCTATGGATGCGGTGATCTGCAGCATCGACCTGCTCGCCCAGGGGGTCATGGCCGAGGCCCAGGCCAACGGCCTGCAGGTGCCTCAGGACCTGGCGGTGATGGGCTTCGGCAACCTGGAATTCGCCGCGCATACCCACCCGCGCTTGAGCACGGTGAGTGTTGACGGCGGGCGCATTGGCCTGCGTACGGCAGAGCTTCTGCTGCAGCGGATCGAAGGCAGCCTGGAGCGTGGGGCGCAAGTGGAGGATGTCGGCTTCAGACTGGTGATTCGGGAAAGCACCTGAAGGCGTGCGTTCGCCAGCAAAAGCCCAAGCGCGGTGATGCAATTTGTCTAAGTACTGCTGAAGCAACTTGACTGGCTTCCCTTCAATGGATCGCTTCATAAGCGTCCCCCTTTTACTTTGAAAATCGCTCTCACACAGCCAGCCGTTCCAGCGAAGCCGGCGATCAGCGCAGAGGCAAGTCCCGCATAGTGGGATTTTTTTACGAAGCATCACCTGGTTGCACGCCAGAACCTCTCATATCGTGATATGTATCAAAAATAAAGGAGAGGTGATATGGAACGAACCAAGGGTACTGCCGCACTCGAAAAAGCGTTCGATTTGTTGGAGGCAATCGGTCTATCAGCTGACGGACTCGAACCCCAGCAACTCAACGCGCAGGTAAACCTGCCCCGGGCGACCTTTTACCGCTTACTAGGCCTTTTGATCGATCGCGGCATGATTAGGCGTGACAGCACTGGTAAACGGTATCGACTCGGTTTTCGGTACCTTGAAATGGTGCGCGGCGCCTGGCTCGAGCCCGACCTTGTCGCTGCCGCCAGCTTCGAATTAAGGTCATTGCGCGACTTGACTGGCGAGACCACCTATCTGGCAGTGCGTGATGGTGAACACGTATTATCTCTAGAACGATGCGACGGCGCGCACAGCAACCGTTCTGCGGCGGCAATGGGGCAACGCAAGCCGATGCACTGCACCGGCCAGGGCAAAGCGATTCTCAGCGCGATTGCCGAGATTGAACGGCGCGATCTGCTGAAAAGAATTCAGTTGGAGCGTCTTACCCCACTCACCATTACTGATCGGGCACGTCTGTTGACTGAGCTTGAGGTTACCCGCACCCGTGGTTACGCCATCGACGATGAAGAGATCGTCCTGGGTATTCGGTGTGTAGCTGCTCCGATCATTGATGCTGCAGGTCAGGTAAGGGGGGCGCTGAGCATTGCCGGTCCAGCCTACCGACTTACACGTAAACGCCTGGACCTCCTAGGGCCAGAAGTCGCAGCGTCAGCACAACGAGTCGGCAGCCAATTGACGGTTCGCCAAGTCAGTAACACACCGGATGTCTTGCAGCCAATCGATGACCGCTGGGCGTTCTTAGGGGGCTTTCCCCGCTGGAGCGGGCGGGAGAAATGCCTTTACTGGGTCGATCGACTTGCACCCGCGGTCTACCGATACACCTGCGAGGGCACAGAAAAGATCTTTCGGCCTGAACACCCTGTCATCGGTATGGAACTCACCGCTGACGGTCAGTTCATCGCACTGGAACATGAATACCTATTTGTCAGCGAGGGTCGAGTTCGCAGCCGTGGTAAATGGGGATTTGGAATGCCGACCTGCATCTGCAGCGATCCACAGGGGCGGATCTGGGCGGCTATTCGCATGGGCAGCGGCCAATGGAAAGTCGGCGAGGTGCACCGGGACGGGACATTGGCCAGCCAGTGGCAATTTAACGAAGCGATCACTGCCCTTTCTTGGGACCCTCACCGGGCCCAACTGTTTGCATTGGCTGCTGACTCCGGCACGCTGTTTAGGCTCGACTCAACCAGTCAGGTTCGTCGTTTCGCCACGCTTCCCAAGGGTTCGGGTTTGCTGAGCGGCCTTGCCGTGGATGAACAAGGCAACGTCTGGACCGCGCTATCAGATGGCTGGAGCATTGTCAAATTCGACCGTGACGGTAACATCGAGCAGATGCTTGGCGTCCCTGTTGCATCACCTACTGACCTCTGTTTCGGCGGTAATGATGGCACCACTTTGTACATTACCTCTTCGCGCCAAGCAGTCAGCCGTCATGCACTCAAAACAGCCCCTTGGTCGGGCACAGTGATGTGCACTCCTGTGGACAGTCGCGGAGCCCCCGCGACCGTCACACGCGGCCCTGTCTGAGCTATTTAAGGGCGAAGGTGTAGGTGAGAATCACACGGTTCTCATCCCTTCGTCCAGTGACGTCCCCTTGAATCTCCACATTGCGCCAGCGCAAGGCCAAGTCCTTGAGAGGCCCACTTTGGATGACATAGGTGATGTCCAAGTTACGCTCCCACTCTTTGCCGGATTGGCCATTGACCTCGAAGTCGTCGCCACGAACGTATCGTGCAAACGCAGAGAGGCCGGGTACCCCGAGACCGGCGAAGTCAACGTCATAGCGCGCCTGCCAGGAGCGCTCTCCTGCTCTGTCAAAGCGCAGGACCTGGATAGCGTTGGAAACGCCTGGGAGGTCAGTGTCATGCAAGAAAGGTAAGGCGCTGTCACCGGCATTGTATTGGTATCCCAGCGTGACCTTTTGGAAACCATACGCGGCGCTCAGCAGGCCGGAGGTCATGCGGCTGTCGAGGTCGCCGGCGCGAGCAGCGCCGTCCTCTTTACTGTCGAGATAGTTCAGCGTACCGCTCAGTCGCACGCCCCCCAGATCGACATACTTCGTAGCGGTATACAGCGTCTGCTGATAGACATCTTCCAGCCGTCCACCCCAAACCCCTACCGACAGGCTTGGGTCGGGCAGCCAGGTCCCGCCGAGATAGGTGAATCGGTCACCCGTCACGTTGAAATAGTTACCGGTCTGCATGTCCCGGCTCCCACTGAACTCGCGATAGTTGACCTGGCGCATTTGCCCGAGGCTGAAGCTGAAGTGATCAAGCTCGTTGATATCTAGCATCGCGCCTTCAAAGAATTGCGGCAGCAACCGCGAATCGCCGGCATACACCAGCGGTATCTTTGGGAAAAGCCCACCTACCTTGAGCTCCGTCTTCGACACTTTAACCTTCACTGCCGCTGTGGCTTCCGAATACTCATCTGCCGAGCGCGGATCGGAATTGCGAGGGGCGCCGACGCGCTTATAGGCGCCAGGCAACAAACCACTGCCGCTACGATCCGGTGAAGAGTCTAGTTTTAAGCCTAAGCCTGCGTAGACATCCACACCTACGGCAATCGGCGTGTCTGTATAACCAGATTGGGCTTTGAAGATAAATCCCTGCGCCCACTCTTCAATTTTGGACTGGGCGGGCGCGGTCGAGTCGCGCAGATCGTGGTTATAGTAGAAGTTGCGCAGCGTAAGATTGGCCTTGCTGTCTTCGAAGAACGCAGCTTGTGCCGACAATGGAATGAGCCCTGATACACAAAGAGCGATGGCGGATACGGACGAGGAACGAGGTTGACTGAATTGCATTCTTATTATTTTCCTTTGGACATTCAGTGTGCGCAGCGGGCTCACCGCTGCGTGCAGGTGTCAGCGTGGTGACCAGATAAATCGCACGCTCGCCTCCAGCGTTTGGCCGGGCTGGACCACATTCGTGCCTCGGTCTGTCCACTCGCTGACATGACTGTTAAAGGCATCCGCCAAGTGCGAGACGGGCTCCAGGCAAAGATAAGGAGCACCAGGGGGGGCAAACGCGACGAAATGGGTAAGAGGTTCGTCTGCTTTCATGAGCAAATGACCTTGGTGATAATCAACCTTGAGCTCGCCATCCCACTGCGAACCGTACAAGGCCAACTCTTGCCCCAGCGCGTCATCGATGATGACTGGAGCACTCACTGCATCCGACTTGCCGGTTGGTAAGTACTCATCATCAATCTGCCAAGAGCGCCCTACATTAAGCTCAACACGCATCCTTGGATGGCGGTGGAAATAGGGATGCAGGCCCAAGCCTGCGGGCATCGATGTCTCACCCAGGTTGGTAACGGCAAGCCGTACCGAAAGGGTATTGCCGCCCAAGGAGAAACGTTGCTCAAACCTTACCGGCCACGGCCAATGTTCTCCCTCGTAAAGGCAGACCAAGATGACGCTGTCTGCACTCCTTGCAGCCACCGTCCAATGCAAAGTTTGCGCTACGCCATGCAGGGTATGCGGGAGAGCCGCAGGATGAGGAGGCAACGAATAGGATTTCCCCTCATGCATCAGGTTCGCCTCACGAACCCGGTTTGAATAAGGCATGAGCGGATAGATACCACCCCTTGGCCATGCCAATGGATCGAAGCTGTCGGCTACCAGCGGGGTCATGATGTCCACGCTATCCGCTTGCATCAGCGCGACGCGTCCGCCCCACTCGGGAATTAGCGACAACGACCAAGTTTTATTGCTGAGTTCTACGCGAGTCATTGGCAGTTCCTTTTTCAAGCATGCAGCGTCCCGCCCGGCGCGTTTTTACACGCCGGTGGGGGTTGTTATTAGGGTCGCGGTTCGGGCGGGCTCAGCTTCGGCGGAACTGCTCGAATACGCTCATGTTCATTTCAAGCCCAAGGCCTGCTGCCGTTGGAACATGCATCAGTCCATCGTGCAGCAACCCTTTGATGTCATAGAGCCAACCATCCGTCTCGACGTAGTGGTATTCCACCAATGGCACTCCTGGCTGAGCGGCGGCCAGGTGAAGGGTCGCTAATAGGCCAGGGCCGAAGTACGGGCTATGAGGCAGAACCAAGGTGTCGTACTGCGCAGCCAGATTGGCGATGCGCATGCACTCGCTGACGCCGCCAACCTTGGTTACCGATGGCTGAATAGAATCCACTGCACCTTGTCGAAGGGCTTCTTCGAATTGCACAGCGGTACACCAGTTCTCACCGGCGGATATCGGCACGCCATGTCCGCGTAAGCTGGCCAGCGCTTGGAAGTCTTCTGGGGGGAAGATCGGTTCCTCCAGCCATGCCAAGTCGATTTCGGCCAACTTTGGCAACCATTCGCGAGTGGCGTCGATTGCCCATGAACAGTTGACGTCGGTGGCCAGAGGAATGTCGCGGCCGATGGCACGACGGCACTCGGCGACTTCCCCGACAACGTTTTCGTGCAGCTTGATGTGCTTGAAACCTTCGCGCAGCGCGCGCTCGCAGACTTTCGGCGCGATCGAGCCTTCGCCATAACGGACCAAGCTGGCATAAGCGGGAATAGATGACCGGGTACCGCCACCCAGCAGGTGGTGCAGGGGCAGTTCCTCACGTTTGGCCTGCAGATCCCAGAGGGCCATGTCCACCCCAGATAAGCCGAACATCGTCACACCGTAACGACCGAAGATGTGCAACCGTAGCTGGGTGTCCAAGTTCCATGCCGCGATATCGGTGATGGTCTGGCCGACGGCCAACGGGGCGATCAGGCGATCGATCATTGCCCTTACCGAATCGGCCACGAAATAACCGAATGCCTCACCCCAGCCCACATTGCCGAGCTCGTCTTCCACCCGCACCAGCACGTTTTCCAGCGTGTGCCAGGTCATCGGGGTGATGATCTTGGGGTTGCCGCCGTCGTGGAACGGTATCTCGACCACGAAGGTCTTGATACTGGCAATTTTCATGACCGCGCTCCAAGTACGCTCACCAATGGCGCACCGGCATAAGCTCCACCTACATGGTCGCGACCAGATGTGTGTGGGTCCATCTGTTCGTAAGGCAGGTATTCAGGTGCCAGATGATCCTTGGCATTGTCTTTCGGCTGGTAGCCGAGGGCGCGGGCACGGCCGTTGCTGAACAGCGGATTGGGGCTTTCCGAGACGCCGTAGACGATCTCCTGGCGTACCTCGGGATGCTCCAGGCCAATGCGGATCAACTGGGCAAGATCTCGACCGCTGGTCCACATACGCAGGCGACGCGCGTCAGAAACCTTTGCGTCCGCATTACCGATTCGGATAATGAAGGTGGCCAAGTCGTAGCGCTGGGAGAACGCCGCACAGGCGGCTTCGCCGAAGACCTTGCTCATCGCGTAATAGCTATCAGGCGCTGGAATTGCATCATCGAAGGTCTCGGCTGCATCGGTTCGATATTGCCCAACCACATGGTGGCTGCTGGTGAAGAGGAAACGTTTTGCGCCATGCCGTTGCGCAGCTTCCAGCAGATACAGCGTCGCGTGGTAGTTGGGCTCGACCGTCGCCTGGAACGCAATGTCAGTACCGTGTGCACACGCTAAATGAAGAATGCCGTACGTGCCCTGAACTGCGCGATCAACCAAAGCGGGATCGGTAAGGTCGCCTACGATTTCTGTTTCTCCCGGCTGAAGATCGCCGACTGGTCGGCGATCGAGCAAACGCAATTGGTAGTGCTCGCGCAGCAGAGGGCGAAGCGCGGTACCGACGATGCCTGCGGCACCGGTGATCAACAAGGTTTGCATTCCTGATACTCCTCGAATTGCTGACTGCCGCGCCAGGCATTGCTGCACGGCAAATTGTATTCACACGATGGCAGGGGCTGCCTCGACCGCGGCTCGTTCGTTTACGAATAGCGCCACGATGACAGCTCCAACAATGCCCAGCGCGCCGGCCAAGGCAAAGCCACTGGAGAAGGTGCCCGTCGACTGAATAATGATCCCGGTAACCGTAGGTGCCACGATCCCGGACAGATTGGCTAGGCCATGCATGAAGCCGCCAGCGGTACCAACCTGATGATCAGGTACAGCGTCTTGGATCATCGACCAGTAGGCTGGTGCAGATAGCATCAGGAAGCCCACGGCAACGGTCATTACCGCCACCGCCGCGCTGATGCTTTCAAGCTGCCCTGTCAGGGCGACGCAGCTAGCGGCCACCAGCAGGCAGCTGACCAGCACCAGCTTGCGCGAATACAGACGGCGCCCGGTGCGCTTAAACACCCAGTCGATCAGTAACCCACCACCGATAAAGCCGAACGTACCCACCAGCCACGGCAGCGCGGTGACCACGCTCATCGATTTGAGGTCGATGCCCTTGGCGTCGATCAGGTAGCTCGGGAACCAGGTCATGAAGAAGTACAGGATGTAGTTGTAACAAAAAAGCGACAGCCCGGAGATCAGCACCGCACGCTGAGTGATGACCTGCATGACCGGGGTGCGAGGTGCCTCGTCCGCCGCCTGCACCGGAACATCGCGCTCGGCGTTAATCAGTGCCAGTTCCTCGGCACTGACCCGAGGGTGTTCATTGGGCGTGGATGCAGCCATGCGCCACCAAGCGACCGCCCAAAGAATGCCAATGCAGGCGATCACCACAAAGGCAACGCGCCAACCCAGCCAAATGGCCAGGAAGCCAACGATCGGACCCGCCAACGCGCCGCCCAACGGGCCGCCCGCCTGGGCAATGCCAATGGCCCGAGCTCGCTCGGTGATGGGGAACCAGCTATTGATGGCCTTGTTGGCGGTAGTACTGACCGGGCCTTCGCCGACGCCGAATAAGGCACGCACGATCAACAGCGACCAAAAATTGAAAGCCAGGGCGGTAGAACCGCACAGAACCGACCAGAAACCCATCGACCAGGTCAGCACGCGCTTGGGACCGAAACGGTCGGCCAGGTAACCGCCGACGAAGCAGAACAGCGCATAGCCAAAGAAGAAGCTGCTGAAAATCAGTCCTTTCTCGGCTGGGGTCAGGTGGTAGTCCTGGGTGATAAAAGGCATGGCGATCGAAAGCGCAGCACGATCGACATAGTTAATAACCATGGCGAGGAAAAGCATGGACAGGATTGTCCAGCGGTAGGACTTGTTGTTATTCATCGGTGACTCCGCGCGCCCTCGTTGGGGCGCGTCTGTTGTTATCGCTGTCGATGTCAAACGGTGTAGTCGACCGCCACCCACTCGAAATACTGCTTCAAGTCTTTCACCAACGCCTGATGAGCAGGGTGAGGCAGGTAGCGTTCGACCGCAGCGGAATCATCGAAACTGGATTCCAGGATATAGTCCCAGCAAATCGGCCTATCGAGCTCATTGGCCGCCACTCGCCAGTCCCGAATGAAGTCGATCTGCTGAGGCAGTACATGCATGCGTTCGACCAGCTCAGCCTCAAGGCCGGGCTGGGCGTCGACATCCGCACGGCGACGAAACATAACGATATGACGCATCATGATTTCGCCCTCTTTTTTACTTTTGTGCCCAAGTTGGCGCGTCTTGCAGCGCTACTGGACGAAGGAAACGCTCAAGCGCCGCGTAGCCAACCGACGTGGTCTGCGGAGCTGTAGAGGCCGGCCATGGGCCACCGTGTTGTTGTGCAGAGCAAACAGCCACACCGGTAGGCACACCCTTGAACAGCACTCGGCCAGCGATCTGTTCGGCAGCGTGAACAAGTGAGCGGTTGTCGGCAGTATCGTCGTCGGCGCCCCAGAGGGTGGCGGTGAGCGTGCCACCGATGGCCGCCAGCACTTGCTCGACTTGGCGAAGATCAGAAGCGGTCACGACCAATGCAGCCGGACCGAACATTTCTTCACGCAGATGGGCATTAGCGATGAACGACGTTGCATCGGTACGATAAAGACGTGGAGCAGGCCCAACACCTTCGGTACCTGTGAAGATTGCCTCGGCATGTGCTCCCACCACTGACGTGGCACGCTCGAAACCGTCACGCATGGACGGCGTCAACATGGCATGAGTGAGGAGCGGTTCAAGGGCAGCACCCAGTTGCTCAACGAAACGCTCGCTGGCTTCGCCTTCGAGCAATACGATAACACCAGGGCTTGTACAGAATTGCCCGCAGCCGAGGGTGATCGAGCCGGCCAGCGTGTTGGCCAGGTTCTGGCTGTCTGCCTGTAGCGCGGCAGGCAACGCCACCAGTGGATTGATCGAGCCGAGCTCTCCGAAGAATGGAATTGGACGAGGACGTTCGTTGGCCAGTTTCCACAAGGCGGTACCGCCTTGATAGGAGCCAGTGAAGGCCACCGCTGCGATGTCAGGATGTTGCACGAGGTAGCCCCCCGCGCCGCGTGAAGCGCCCTCCACCAGAGTGATGAGACCTTCCGGCAGTCCTTGTGCCACCACAACCTGACGCGCGAGCTCGTAGACAGCAACAGATAGCTTCGGGTGGCCCGAGTGAGCTTTAACCACCACCGGGCATCCAGCCGCAAGTGCCGATGCGGTATCGCCACCGAGTACAGAGAAGGCGAACGGGAAGTTGCTTGCCGAGAACGTTGCCACCGGTCCCAGTGGGCGCTGTACACGGGTCAATTGCGGGCGCCCAACTGGCGGTGCACCGGCAGCAGCCTCGTCCACTACTTTGCCCTGGGCCGCGCCATTTTCGAGCTGCTCGGCGAAGCCGCGCAACTGGAAGCCAGTACGCGCTACTTCGCCGTTGAGCCGACCGGCGCCAAGATGGCTTTCTTTATCAGCAATCGCTACGAGATCAGCCTGGTGAGCTTCCAGCGCTTGGGCCAGCCCCCTCAGCAGCCGGGTGCGCACTTCGACGCTGGCCTTGGCCCACAATGGCGCAGCTTGGACGGCCGAGGCCACAGCATGATCAATGGTTTGTTGCGCATTTAACTGGGTCATGTTCATGCTTCCTTAGTGGCCGGTTCGAGGTGATAGCCACGACCGCTATAATCGAAGTCAACCAGTTCATTAATGGACACCTGCTTGTCGGCAGGCGATGCGTAATAAGCGCGGATCTCTTTGATCAAACCACTGTCTTTGTCGAAGATGTACCACTCGTCACCCCGCAGTGCGGTGCTCAGTTTGCTCTTCCAGTGCGTCCACTCAATCACCGCTTCGTCACTGTCATGGCTGACCAAGATCTTCTCGATCGTCCACTGTGAACCGAGGTTTTCCACACACCATTGCCACTTGCGTGCGATGGTGTCGGCAGTACGCCACGGAATGTCCGGCAACCCATCTGGGAAGTAGTGCACGGCGTCAGGAGTGAAGCAGGACACCAACTTGTCGTAGTCCGCTTCGTTGCAGGCCGCGAAGTAACGGCGAATGGTCTGGGCGTGCTTATGCTCGGCCATGATCTCAGTCCTTCTTGGCAATGATCGATGGAATAGCAGGACGGCCGGAGGCTACCCAGTCTTGGTAGGCGGCGACGGCCTCGGGGCTTGGTGGGTAGACACCCCACAGCGCCTCACCGGAGGCGATACGCATGGCCAAGTAGTTTTCGATGTCGTCTTGCTCCAAGCACACATCGGCCAATTCAGCGGCAAGGTGCGCAGGGACCAGCGTCACGCCATCTGCGTCGCCAACGATTACATCGCCTGGGTACACGGCAATGCCTGCACAGCCAATTGGCACCTGCAGGTCGGCCACGTGATGGTAGGAAATACGGGTAGTCGCGGTGATTTCTCGGGCGTACGCCGGCAGAGTCATCTCTGCAATTTCACTGCCGTCGCGCAGGGCGCCGTCGGTCACAATGGCGCGGGCGCCTCGGGCCAAAAGGCGGGTGACCAGAATGTTGCCAGCGGAAGCTGCGGCTGGGTCGTTACGGCTATCGATAACCAACACATCGCCCGGCTGAATCTGCTCCACGCCCTGCCACTGCAAATTGTCGCCATTAGGCTTGGTGGTCATGGTGCCGTAGGTATCAATGTCTTCCCGCGCCGGTATAAACCGCATGGTGAACGCACGACCTGCAAAAGGCTTGGCATTTCGGCTCATGGCTTTCAGACCGACGAACGCTGGTTGACGGAAACCGCGCTTGAACAGCTGCGTGGTCAGCGAACCGCTGGAGCAACGAGAGAGTTTCTCCAGGGTTTCATCGCTTACCGCGACGTTGCGATTAGCACTGTTGTCGTAGTCGTCGGAATACTGGTGAATAGCCATTTATTGTTCTCCAGGCTGAATGGGACGGCAGGCTCGTCGAGCCAGCAACTGGAGCCGATGCTAGGGGTTACTCTCCCTGCGACAAAACGTCATCGTCACTCGGCAACTGTGGTTTTCTCATATAGCGAGAGTTCTGTTCGCCAGACCTGCGCAAACCCGCGCCCATCAATGCTTACCGGGATAGGCTGCACAGGCCCTTCAGCCCTGGTACGACGAATGACGGAATACGACCTCACCCCCAACTTGGTGGCGTACATCGACGCCAGCGCGATGTTCAAAGCGAGGGATGAAAGCCTGCAATCCAGACGGGAAGCATTTGCCACAGCCTGTCGTCACTTCACTCCACAGGCTCCAGCCAACGTCAGCTTCTTCGATGATGCGATAGGTAATCTCGCGATTCGGATCTACCTACCCAACGGCGAGGCGCCTGACGGTGGCTGGCCAACATTGCTCTATTTACATGGCGGTGGCTGGAACATGGGGAGCCATACAACCCATGACTGGTTTGCCTTTGCCCTGCTCAAGCGAATGCAGGTGGCCATAGTTGCAGTTGACTACCGCTTGGCACCGGAGCATCCATATCCGGCGCCTTTGGAGGACGCCCTGACCGTATGGCGCGCCTTGCGAGAGGGAAAGTGGTCAGCCTTGAGCCGAGAGCGGCTGATCGTTGCGGGTGACAGTGCAGGTGGAACGATTGCCGCAGGCCTCTGCGTCGCTATTCGAGAGAGTGCGATGGAACAACCCCTACTGCAGGTGCTGGTGTATCCGGTGTTAACCGACTCTGTTCACCTGCCTTCGATGCAGCAGCATGCGTATGCCCCCATGCTAACCACTGCGGGATTGCTTACCTCGCTACAGGGATATGTGCCCACCCCCTCGCACAGAGATCACCCCCAGGCTCTTCCTCTTAAATTACAAGACACGTCGGGCCTGGCCCCAGCCTTTATCGGCGTTGCGGAGTACGACCCGCTGTGTGACCAAGGGAAAGCGTATGCAGCGTTGCTGCAGGACGGCGGCATCCCAGCTGATTTACACATTGGTCAAGGCCTGGTTCACGCCAGCCTGAGAGCTAAGGAAGTCGAACAGGTGGAACTGTTCTATGACGCCATCGCAAAGGCAGTCCAGCGGGCGATCTAGAGCGAAATGAATTCAGACATTCTCACAGTGCGGGAGAAGTAGGACGAGTCTACCGGGAAGTTGATTGTCGCCTGCGACCTTTTACCGCACCGTGCATGCATGTCCCAACCAATAACAATTCAGAGGATTTACTCGTGAAGGTATTCATTACTGGTGCTTCTGGTCGCGTAGGCAGCCAAGTCGCGAAAGCACTGATGGGTCGTGGTCACTCCATCAGCACCGTCGTTCTGCCAGGTGACCCAAACCTTTCCACGGCTCAAGCCGCTGGCATTGAATGCATCACCGGTGACCTCGCTGACCGCAACTGCGTTGCCCAAGCGATGGAAGGTGCTGAAGCAGTCTTTCACTTGGCAGCACTGATTTCCTTCCGCGCTGAAGACCGTGATCGCTTGTGGCAGGCCAACGTAACCGGCAGCTACAACGTGTTCGACTGCGCCGCACGTCAATCCGCCCAACACCCCGTACGACTGATCTTCGCTTCCAGCGACCAGGTCTACCCAACTCGCTTCGCTCGCTACCGCCCAGTAGACGAAAACCATCCGCGCGAGCCCTACAGCTTCTACGGCATGACCAAATTGCTGGGTCAGGACCTGCTGGACTTCTTCGCTCGCACCAATCCGAACCTCAAAGTCAGCACTGCGATTTTCTCGCACATCGAAGCTGCTGCAGAAGTGATCGACCCCAAGGGCGAATACTCGCGTCCGGCTTTCTCCTTACAGGGTCGTATCGATAGCCTGCGCGCCGCAAGCAGCCACAACGCAAACTCCGCCGCCAGCGATGTTCAACGGCTGTTGGAAATTCTTGAACCGCTTGCCGCCGACGACGACCCGCTGCTGATTGCTCGTGACGCGAACGGCAACGCCCACACTCAAGAGCTCACCGATGTACGCGACATCGTGGACGCGCTGTTGCTTATGCTCGACAAGCCTACGGCCATTGGCGAGACCTTTAACCTGGCGCCGCCTAGCCTGGTAGGTCTGGACACCTTCATTCCGTACCTGGCCAAAGCCACCGGTCGCCGCTACGTCGAAGCCAAGTTGCCTGCCGAACTGGGCCAGCCGCACAGCACCGCAGCCAAAGCTCGCGCACTACTGGGCTGGGTGCCACGTTACAGCCTTTTCGACATGGTTGATGAAGCCGTAGCTGCCCAGAAGCGCTGATTCATATCCTCCACCTAAAGCGCGCAGGATCTCCTCGGCCTGCGCGTCCTTCCTTAGGCGAACCTACATGAATAACAATAAAAGTCAGTACCGTTGGTTCATCGTGACCATGCTGTTCATCGCGATGGTTATTAATTACATGGATCGCGCTGCGCTCTCGGTTGCGATGCCTTTTATCACCAAGAGCTTTGAGCTTACGCCCAGCGAAAAGGGGATGGTATTCAGCGGCTTCTTCGTCGGCTACGCCGCGTTCAACTTCATCGGTGGCTATCTGGCTGACCGGTATGGCCCGAAACGGGTATTCCTCTATGCCATGTGCATCTGGTCCGCCCTGTGCGCACTCACCGCGACGGCATTCAGTTTCTGGTCATTGCTGATCGTCCGCGCCCTATTCGGCGTTGGTGAGGGTCCGGTACCCACCACTGCTAACAAGGTAGTCAACAACTGGTTCCCAATCCGCGAGCGTGCTCGGGCCGTCGGCATTAACCAAGCTGGTGGGCCGCTGGGTGGTGCGCTGGCGGGGCCGGTGATTGGCTTCCTCGCCCTATCGTTGAGTTGGCAATGGTCGTTTGTGATCGTTGGCGCTATTGGAGTGCTCTGGGCTGTGGCCTGGAAATTCATCGCTACTGATAACCCCGCGGATCATCCGAGAGTAAGCGCTGCCGAACTTGTTGAAATCCATGAAGGTCGAGAGACCGTCAGTCATACTGACCAACCGGTTGACAAACCAAGCCTGGCGTCCGTGCTTCTGCGCCCCGCAGTTCTATGCACCGGCTTCTCGCTGTTTTGCTACAACTACACGCTGTACTTCTTCATGACGTGGTTCCCCAGCTACCTGGTGGATACCAAAGGCGTGTCCCTCCAGGACATGAGCTGGATCACTGCCTTCCCTTGGCTGGTTGGTGCTTGCGGCATGGCAGCGGGCGGTTTCCTAATTGACCGCATCTACCAGAAGACCGGGCGTCAGCTTTTCTCCCGCAAGGTCGTACTGGTCACCTGCCTCACTGTAGCTGCCGCTTGTATTGGCATCAGTGGCCGCTCGGAATCGACGGAGATGGTCGTTCTGTTCATGTCCGTTGCCATTGGCTTCTTGATGCTGACGGCATCAGCCTACTGGGCGCTGATTCAGGACACCGTACCTAGTTATTATGTCGGCACTGCTGGTGGCCTCATGCACGGTATGGGGAACTGCGCCGGTCTCTTCGCTCCGACACTGACCGGGGTGATCATTCAGGTGACCGGAACCTACAGTGCAGCATTTGTGGTTACCGGCGTACTCGGTGTTGCAGGGGCATTGGCCGTCTGGTTGTTCGTTCGAAACAAAGTGGACAATACCACTCACCAAACAGCTCCGGCCTGACTCCATTCAAACGCCAGCAAATACGGCAACGCTTTTTACGGCGAAAGCGTTGCCATCATTCGCAAACCCCGAAGTCTCTGTTTTCTACACTGTCCAGTAGCACACTCAAGGGACAGTCTCGCAACAATCCAAATCTCTTTCCCAATTCCCTGCAACAGTACGGCCGCTCGCCTACCTCCTCCATCGCCCATCCAAATCAGATTGGGGTCAGATTAGATAAGCGAAGCGACCTGCCTAACGCTTCTTCAATTGGACCTAATCAACTGAAAACCTTTAGACGACAATCTCCTGTGGCTCAGGAATTTACATTCTAGAAGCGCTGCCCGGCGTACGCATCCGTCCAGCAAGGATGCCCTGCCTGAACGCGGCCCGCCGAGGGCGGTTAGAACGTCGCTTGCACTTTCAAGCCAGCTACCCAGGCATCATCCACCTCCCTTACCCCACCGGGGTGGCGCACGAACTGCAGGTTCGGGCGGACTGTCAGCCAGTCGGTGAAGTGAACGCCGTAGTTGAGCTCGGCGTTGTATTCGGTTTCCTGCACTGGCAGGTAATCGGGATCCGCGTAATCGTCGACACCGTTGACCACGTTGGTTAGTGCCGCGTTCTTGCGATAGGCCGGGTTCACGTGTACTTCGGAGATCGCCAGGCCGATGTCATCTTCTGGGCGTGCGTCGAACAGGCCCTTGTAGATCGCACCGACCGACACGTAGTGGTCGACCTTGCTGGTCTTGCGGTCGTGCGCCGTGGCCATGGCGAACAGCGTCAGCCCCCGCGAGGCGTCGCCCGCGTGCCGGGTCACCTGCTGCATGGCGCCGAGCCAGACACCGTGCTTGCTCGATGCACTGCGATACGCCGCGCCGCTGATCACCGCTGGCTGGCCATTGCTGTCCTCGAGCACGTCGTTGGCATTCGAAGTGCTGTAGTAGTAACCCACGCGGTATTCACCTGGCAGGCCGTCGATGCGCGGTTTCCACAACAACTCCGCCGGCAGTACCGCACCTTTGGTGCCGCTGCCGCTGAGCTTGAAGCCGTTGGGATTGTCGGTATTCGACGGGTTCTGCTCGTACGCGCCAATTTGCGCGAACAGCTCAGGCGCGAGTGCGTACTTGACTCGCAGGGCCCACTGAGTGATCGGCCAGTTGTACCAGATGCCTCCCCAGTTACCGACTTGCGAGCCGCAGAAGGTCAGGTTCTGGAAGTTGCAGTCGAAGCTGTTGAAGTCCTCGCCCTCGCCGAAGCGGCCGGCCTTGATGTCCAGGCGCTGGTCGAAGAACGCCTGTTGGAAGTACAGCTGGGTCATGCGCCAATGCGAGCCGCGGCCCCAGACTTCCTGGGACGAACTCAAGGTGCCGACGCGCGGGTCGCCGACACGTTCATTCGAGATATTGTCGCCGTTGCGGTTGGCCACGGTCAGCTGCAAGCGGGCATCGTGCCAGCCGAGCAGCTTCTGGAGGTCGAAACGCGCGCCGAGGGCGTATTGGTCGCTGTAGCTGGCGCTACGATCATTGTTGTAGCCACCATCCAGGTTGGTCCCGATTTCGCCGACGTAGGCGAATTCGAAGTCGATGCCCTGCTGGGCCAGATCGCTGCGGGTGCCGTTCCAGTCGCCCAGGGCCCATGGCGAATCGCTGGCAAAAGGTTTGGCGGCGTGGGCAAGCGGTGCGCAGGCCATGGCGGCGAGCAGGGCTCGATGTTTGAAAGGGAGCATGGAATTCTCTTTGTTATTGGTCTGCAGACTGACAGGGACCTGTCGCCGGCAAGCCGGCTCCTACCGGAGCACTGGGCTTGCCGACGACAGATGTTTACCGAACGCTGGCGCGCATCTGCTCAGGCAGCTCGAGCCGCTTGCGCATCTTCGCCACTTCATCGGGCGACACCGCTGCGGCGCTGTTGCCCCAGCTGTTGCGCATGAAGGTCAGGATGTCGGCGATCTCGGCATCGCTGAGTTTCCAGTCGAACGCCGGCATGCCGGCCCCGGTGACATAGGTGTGGGTGTGCACGGCCCGCGCGCCACCAAGCACCACGCTGGTAAGGGTGTCGGTATTGCCGGCCAGGATCGCCTTGTTGCCGGCAAAGCCGGTGAGCATGTGGCTCACGCCCTCGCCTGCTGTGCCGTGGCACGCTGAACAATGCACCTCGTACCCTTGCCCGCCACGCTGCATGCGCGGCTCAGAGGCTGCCAGCGCCTCGGGTGCCGGTAGCCCGCTGCCCGGCAGTGACTTGAGATAAACGGCGATTGCACGCAGGTCGGCATCGGTCAGGTGCTGGGTCGAGTTCTCGATGGCTTCGGCCATCGGCCCGCTGGCGACAGCCACCCCATCGCTGCCGGTTCTAAGGTAATCGACGATCTGCTCGACCGAGCTGTCGCCCAACCCCAAGTGCCGGTCGTTGGTGATGTTCGGCGCGAACCAGGTACCCACCAGTCCGCCATACAGCGCCTCACTGACCACCGGCCCACCCAGCCCGTTGCGCGGGCTGTGGCAGGCGGCGCAATGCCCTGCGCCGTCCACCAGGTAACGCCCGCGGTTCCATTCGGGGCTTTTCCCAGGGTCGGGCACGAACGGCTTGTTCTCGAAGAACATCCAGTTCCAGCCAGCCATCAGCAGGCGCTGGTTGAACGGGAAGTTCATGCCCGCCAGCTCGTCCACTTCGTGGACCTTGGGCTCCAGGGTGCTGAAGAATGCCCACAAGGCATGCAGGTCATCGTCGCTCATGCGTGTGTAGTCGGTGTAAGGCATTGCCGGGAACAGCATGCCGTGCCGGCCACGCCCCTGGCGCACCGCATTGAAGAAGTCACGTTCGGTGTAGTTGCCGATGCCGGTTTCCCGGTCAGGGGTGACATTCGATGACTGGATATCGCCAAAGGGCGTGCCGATCACGTAGCCACCGGCAAAGTCACCGTGCTTGGCGGTATGGCAGGCCGCGCAGTCGGCCGAACGCATCACATACTCGCCCCGCTTGACCAGAGCTGCGTCAGGTGAGCGGAAGTCGCTCAGGCGCACAGAATCGTCGGCCATGTCCGAGCGCGCGGTGGAGTTGGCCTGGATCACCAGGCCGAGCATCACGGCGCCGGCCAGGGCCAGCACGCCGCCGCCGATCAGGGCGGTTTTCTTGTTGATCATCGCAGGCCTCACACCAGGGAACCGGGGTTGTGCTGGTACTTCTCGTGGATCGCCCTGGCCGTGCGGATGGCCAGGGCGCCCACGGTACTGGTAGGGTTGTAGCCGGCGTTGGTGGGGAAGGCCGAGGCGCCGACCACGAACACGTTATGCGCGTCCCAGCTCTGCAGGTAGGTGTTGACTGCGCTGGTGCGCGGGTCTTCGCCCATGATCATGCCGCCCTGGGTGTGGTTGGAATTTTCGTCGTACGGGGTCCAGGACCGGGCTGCCGAGTTGAAGGTGTGCACATGCTTGGCGCCCATCTTCTTGCCGATGTCCACGGCGCGTTGCTCGATGAAACGCGCCATGTTGCGGTCGTTCTGGTTCCAGTCGAAGGTCATGCGCAGCAGCGGCGTCCCCCAGCGGTCCTTGTAGTTCGGGTCCAGCGACAGGTAGGCATCGCGGGTTGGCATCGAGGTACCCTGGCCGAAGATGATCCCGTAGTTCTGGTAGTTGTCCTTGTAGGTCTGCTTGAAGCCCTTGCCCCAGCGCGGGCTGCCCGGCGGCAACAGCCCCGAACGACCGATCGGCATGCCCTCGCGGGAGACGGTGAGCAGGCCGGCGCCACCGATGAAGTCGAGCGCGCTGTGGTCGAAGTTGTCGCCATTGTAGTCGTCCACCTGGATACCCAGGCCGCCGGCCCCGATGAAGGGGTTGAGCGTCTCGTCCTCGAACCACACATGCGCACCGGCGCAGGTCTGGTAGTTGTAGGCGCGGCCGATGGTGCCGGTCTGGGTCACCGGGTCGTACTGTTTGCCGATGTCGCTGAGCAGCATCAGGCGGGCGTTGTCGTAGGTGAACGAGCACAGCGCGACGATATCGGCCGGCTGGATCACTTCGCGGCCCTGCTCGTCGAAGTAGCTCACGCCGGTGGCGGTCTTGCCGTCCTCGGCCTTGTGGATCTTGGTCACATAGCCCTGGGTGATCAGGGTGAAGTTCTTGCGCCGCATCAGCGCAGGGATCACACAAGCCTGTGGCGAGGACTTGGAGTAGTTGCCGCAGCCGTGGAACATGCAGTAGCCGCAGTAGGTGCACGGCGCCATGCTCACGCCCAGCGGGTTCACGTAAGCCGAACCGACGTGCGCCACCGGGATGTAGAACGGGTGCAAGCCCATTTGCTCGGTGCTGGAGCGGTACATCTGCATCAGGCGCGAGTCTTTAAGCGCCGGGGTCGGGAATTCGCGGCTGCGCGGGCCCTCGAACGGGTTGCCGCCGGGGCGCAGCTCACCGTTGATGTTGCCGGCAACGCCGGAAATCCCGGCGATGCGCTCGAAGCGGTCGTAGAAAGGCTCGAGGTCGGCATAGGTAATGCCCCAGTCCTGCACCTGCTCCAGGCCTTTGAGCTTGCTGGCGCCATAACGCTCGATGGTCGCCGAGCGCACGCGGAAGTCCCACTCGGAGAAGCGCCAGGCCATGCCGGCCCAGTGGAAACCCGCGCCACCGACCGATTTGCCCATCTGGAAGGCTTTGAGTTCACGGGTAGGCACTGCGGTCTGCCCGGAATGATTGCGGAATGTCAGGGTGTAATCACCTGGCTGCAGCAGCAGCTCGCGGCGAATGGTCCAGCGCAGCTCGTCGGGGTCGACCGCCGGCGGCGTGTCGGTAGAGGTGTCGAGCCACGGGCCGCGGTCGATCGCGATCACTTCCAGCCCAGCGCGCGTGAGTTCTTCGGCCATCAACGACCCGGCCCAGCCTAGGCCGACGATCACTACGTCAGCTTTTTTACGTGTAATTGCCATGTTGTTTTCCTCTGGCCTCAGCTCACCGGGATCAGACTGATGGGCTCCAAGCCCAGGTTCTGACCGCGACGGTCGATGTACTGGCGGTAGTCGTAACGGGCGCCGGGGAACCCAACCAGCTTCCAGCCGACCATGCCGCGATTGCCGCCATAGAGCGGGTCGGCGAAATAGCCTTCGCGCACGCTGAGCAGCAGGAATTCGAACAAACGGCTGCCGCTACCGACGCCTTCCCAGTCCAGGCGGCCTTCATCGAGCTGGCGCAGGATTGCGTCCATCTGCTCGCCGCCGAGTTCGGCAAAGGCACGGCCATGCAGCTTACGGGCGTGGCGATCGATGAAGTCGAGGCCAGCCAAGGTGTAGTCGCGGCGCGTGCGCAGGCTGATGGTCAGGCCCATCAGTTGAGATTCATCGGCACGCAGCGGCTGGTCCAAGTACAAGTCTTTCGACTCGCCATAGGGCCCGTTCATCTGCGCATCAAGGTAGTCGACGCAGCCGGCTTCGCTGGCCGAAGCGCCCAGCTCGTCGTGAGGGATCAGGCGGTCGAACACGGCAGTCAGGGTGGCGCGCGCCTGGCCCTTGAAGACATTGCCCTGACCGCCGCTCATGACCGGGGATGGCAGCATTTCGCGGTTGAGGCCGGTTTCGGGCGGCACCGACTTGAGTTCAACTGCGCCGACCTTGGCCAGGCCAGCGGCGGCGAACAACGCACCCATTGAACGCAAGGCGTCCCTACGTTTCATGGAGTTCTCCTTATCGACAATCACGGGGGAGCCGTGCGGCAGGTCGCGGAATTTCGGGCGCGCAAAGGCACACGGCGAGCACGGACGGGCTCGTCGGGGGCGATGGGGATCTGGCGTGTGAACGAAAAACGCGGTGTACGGGGGAGCGAAACTGGTAACCTGCCGGTCACGGCGGGTGCAAGTCTATGGCGCGACATAACGCCGCGCCATCAGAGCATTGACGTGTTTACGTCAAAATCGCTTCAACACGTGGCAGGCGGGAGGGTTTCGTCGATGACCATGCGCAGCTGCGGCCACACCTGCGGCGGTGCGTCCAGGTCACCGTTGGCGTACAGCAGTTGCTGGATGGCCGCTTCGGCCTGCCCTTCAGGATCCTGATCGAGCACCAGCGACAACAGGCCTTCGCGGAGCATGTCGGCATGCTGTGCAGTCGCCTCATGGCTGATCCAGACCAACCGCCCGGCGTGCCTGGACAGCGCCTGGTGCACACCCGTGGAGCCGCTGCCAGTGGTGTACAGCCCGACCACCCCAGCGTCCTGAGCCAGGTAATCGCTGATCTTTGCGGCATTGAGCTGGTTATCGTCGAAGCACTCCACTGGCCCGAGCACCTCGACCTGCGGCGCCCGCTCGGCCATGACCTCGAGAAAGCCCTGCACACGCTGTTGATGGGCGCGATAGAGCAATGAGTTGGTTACCAGCAGCACACGGCTCTGGGCCGGCGTAACCCATTGGCTCATGAGTCTCCCGGCGGCGCGGCCAGCGACATGGTTGTCGATACCCGCGTAGATTGCCCCCTCCAGCCCAGGCAGGCTGCTGGTCACCAGTATCACCGGCACGCCAGCAGCGACCTGCGCACTGAGGGCTTCACGCACCTGCGGGGTATCTTGGGCAACCACGATCAACCCTTGGCGCGGCACCCTGGGCTGGTTGATGAGATCCAGCAATTGCTGCGGATCACGTTCCTGCCAGATGTGGCGCTGCAGCACCAGCCGCGAGCGGTGCATCTGCGCCTGCTTGACGAAGGCGGCTGCCAGGCGCCGGTAATGGTCGGTGGCGCTGTCTACCAGCAGCAAATCGAAGCGCAGCAAGCCATGCAGCGCAGACGGCAGCAGGCGTTTGAGCCCCAGCGCCTGGGCTGCCTGCAGCACCTTGCGACGCTTGCTGTCGGAAACGCTGCCGCGTTCGTTCAGCACACGATCGACGGTACTCAGGCTGACGCCGGCCAGTTGGGCGACATCAGCCATGCCTTGGCGACGGTCAATCTTGTCCACCTAGAAACATCCAGTAACCAAAGACGCGGAGTCTGCCATGCCTGCGCCGCTTTCGCCTACTGCGCGTACTTCTCCTACCCAGTGTGGCGCCCCCACTTTTCATTGAACGCCAACCACCGCAATCGACGCGGCATCCAGCCCCGACGCAACAGCCAGCCATCGAGCGAGAACTTGCCGGCCCCGGTCACCATGACTCCGGCAAACACCACCATGAGCAGCATCACGTACTCCCAGCCGCCCCCGCCCGGCGAAGCCCAGGCATAGCCCCGGCTCCACTCACCGCCGAAACCGACCGTAGCCACGAGGAAATACACCAGGCTCACAAATGCCCCCAGCCTTGCGAACAACCCCAGCCCGACGCTGACGGCACTGGCAAACTCGATCAGCCCACCCAACACCACGAAGTACGCCGCGACCTCGCCCAGGCCAAAGCCCTGAAAGCCCGTCTCCAACCGATGGAACCAGCCCAGCCCGGCGAAGATCTTCTCGGAGCTGTGGCACAGCTCGTTCAGGCCGAAGTACATGCGCATGATCGTCGTCTGCCACAACAGCAACCCCAGCCAGGCCCCTGGCTTGTTGCGATCACGGCGCAGGTCGTTGAGCACGCAGTCGGCGAACTGCAGCAACAGCGGCACGGCGGCGATGCTTGCGACCCAGACCATGACATGCGCATCGTTCATTGCCGCCACGCGCCAGGCGATTAGGAACGGCAGCAACGACATCAGGAAGCCCGGGGCGAATGTTCTGGGGGTGATCAACGCCGCACTGAACAAGGCGACGCACATCCACAGCGTACTCGACCAGGCCGCGAAATCCGGCAACGTGTGGTTGCCCCAGCCGCAATAAAGGGCGGCCACCAGAGTCGCCGCCAGCCCGGCCACGCTGAGCGTGTTGGGCATGCGCGACGGTTTGAGCAGACCGTAGTCGTTGGCATAGGCGCCCTCGACCACATCCAGGGAACGTACAGGACTGTTCATCACGAACCTCTCTCAGGGGTGGCTGGCAGGCAGCGTTTTCTCGAAGGCACGCGCAAGCTCGGTGGCCATGCGCTGCTCCTGGTCATCGCTGGCACCGCCAGCCACGCCCAAGGCACCGACAGCCTGGTCCTGCTGGCGGATGACCACCCCGGCGACGGCGGGCAAGATCCCGGGGATGCTGCCCAGTTGCAGGTTTTTCTGCCGCGCCAGGTCGTAGAACACCACGGTGTCGACGTCGTTGATCGCCGCCGAGTTGGCCTTCTTGATCGCCGCCTCGATGCAACCCGGGGCTGCGCCGTCCATGCGTTTGAAGGCCAGAAGGTAACCATTGGCGTCGGTCACCGCGATGCACGGGTGAGTGCCTTCGGCGCGGGCCTTGGCCACGGCGGTATCGAGCAGCGCTGCCGCGCCGCCCAGGGACAGCTGGATGGTGCCACGCACGGCAGTGCCTTCACTGGCCTGAGCCCATGGCACGGCAAACAGAGTGAGGCCAGCCAGGAACAGGCGCCGGAAATGAACGTTCATCTGCAATTCCTTTTCAATCGATCCAGGTTGGCCCTCCGCGCAATGGCGCGCAGGGCCACGGCCATCAGTGGAAGGTCGCTGCCACGTCTTCGGCGAGTTTCTGTTCGGTCAGGTCGGTGGCACCGCTGACGCCGACACTACCGACCACATTGCCCCCGTGCTTGACCACTACACCGCCCACCGCCGGCAGGATGCCGGGGATGGTGCCGATGGCCAGGTTCTCTTTGCGCGCCAGGTCATAGAACGTGATGGTGTTGATGGCAAAGCGCGCGGCCGAGGTGGCCTTGGCAATCGAGGCCTCGACGCAGCCGGCATAGGCTCCCTGCATCCGGGTGAAGGCCAGCAGGTGGCCGTCGGCATCGGTGACCGCGATGCAGATCTTCATGGCGCGGCTGGCTGCCAGTTCGGTGGCTTGCTGCGCCAGCTGCTGGGCAGCGGCGGTAGACAGGTTTTCCTGGGCCACCACCGTGGCTGCCGGGCTGGCCGCCTGAGCGGAGGTCGCCATGGCGAAGGCAAGGGACAAGGCGGCGATGGTCATTGTTGTTTTCATCGGTACATCTCCTGGGGTAGTGCCCTGAGCGTGATTGCGCAGGGCTGGCTGAATGCGGGCGCAGGGGCGCCCTGCTCGCGAGCCGCTCAGGGCTCGCAAGTGCATCAAAGGGTTCGAAGGGGTAAGTGGGTCAGCGGGCGACGGTGGCCAGCGGCTTGCCGGCCACGGCCGGGACTTTTTCGCGCCCGCCCAGGGCTGCCGGCAGCTGCACCTTGTAGATCATGAAGGGCCGCACGATCGCGTCCTGGCCGCCAGGGCCACGGTTGGAGGCCATGCGCGCACTCTGCGGTACCGGGATGTACAGCTCGCGCTGGTCGGAAATGATCATCGCATCCGGGTTCCACAGCCGCGGGTCCTCGGCGACCACGCGCAGCGTACCGTCCGGGGCGTACACCGACACACGCGGCCGGTCATACTCGCCCAGGTAGACGTTGCCGGCGCTGTCCATCGCGGTGCCGGTCAGCGGGCTGGTGTCATGCACGAACTCGACCTGCTTGCCCAGCTCCGCCTCGCTGATCCGCGTGTCGCGCAACGCTGCGGTCGGCACCCGCCACAACGGCCCGCTCAGCGGCTGGTAGTACAGCCATTGGCCGTCGGGGCTGATCTCGATAGGGTCGGAATGCACCTGGTGATCGCTGCCGTCAGCCAGCAGTAGCGGCTGGCCGTTCTCGCCGATTGGTCGGCGTTCGGGCGCCATCTGCGTCGACGGATGCCCGGCCAGGCGGCGCACGGCTTCACCGGTTTTAAGGTTGATGACGATGATCGCGCCCAGGCCCGAGTCGGTCACATAGGCATGCTCGCTGTCCAGACGCAGGTCGTTGAGGTTGGCGCCGGCCGGCAACACGCTGGCGGGCAGGCTGATGCTACGCAGCAGCTTGCCGTCGCGGGTGTCGAACTGCAGGATCTTCTGCCCGAGGTTGATGCCTTTGGGGCCGGCATCCTCACCCTGGTCGATGGCCCACAGGGTGTCGTCGTCGAAGATATGGATGGTGTTGATCTTTACCAGCGCCGCAGCGCTCGGCTTGCCCGGTGACCAGGCATTCCACTGTCCGCCCGGGAACGGCTTGAGGCTGCCGTCGGGCAGCACCTCGGCGATCGACGGGGTTTTCTCGAAGCCCGGCCAGCGCGGCAGGCCGACGAACAGGCGGCCACCGGAGGTCAGCGCCACGGCGTTGCACAGCCAGTCCAGACGGGCGACCTCAGTCAGCGGCTGGCCGCTGGGCGGCAGATCCTGCGCCTGTATCAGCGGGGCGCAGGCAAGGCCCAGGGCAAAACCGGCAATGCGCAAAGCGCGGGAAGTACGTCCTGATGCGTTCATTATTGTTGTCCTTCTCAGTAATGGAATCAGCGCGCAGTAGCGGGCTTGAGCGATGGCGCGGACCGGTCGCGGCCTTGCGGGTTCGAGCTGTCGTCGGGGCGTTGCAGCGGGCCGACGATGAGCAGGTAGCTGACGAACGCGCCGACGGCATTCAGCGCGACATACACCAGGGCACCGTTGAACGAGTGCATCGACTGCACCATGTAGCCGATCACCACCGGGGTGACGATGCCGGCCAGGCTGCCAAAGGTGTTGAAGATCGCGCCATTCATGCCAATGCTGTCCTTGGGCGAGACATCGGCGATGATTGCCCAGCCCAGCGCGCCCACGCCCTTGCCGAAGAACGCCAGGGCCATGAACAGCACGATCAGGAGGTTGGTTTCCACGTAGTTGCACAGGATCATACTCATCGACAGCGCCATGCCGATGAAGATCGGTAGCTTGCGCGCCAACGTCAGTGACATCCCCTTGCGCAACATCCAGTCCGAAGCCATACCCCCGGTGATCCCGCCCACAAAGCCGCAAATCGCTGGCACCGCCGCCAACAGCCCGGCATCCAGCAACGACAGCCCGCGCTGCTGCACCAGGTATACCGGGAACCAGGTGAGGAAGAAGAACGTCAGCGTGCTGATACAGAACTGCGCCAGGTAGATGCCGAGGAACATGCGCTGGCGCAGCAGGCCACGAGCACGCATCCAGGTGTCGCGCCAGCCCTGCCCCTGCGCTCTTCTGGCGCCATGCTCACGTAGGCTGGCACCGCCCATGCGCATGGTTTCCAGCTCCACTGGCGTCAACGTCGAGTGCTCGACCGGTGCCTTGATCCGGCGGATGAACACCAAGCCCATGGCGACGCCGGCCACGCCCATCACGTAGAACACCCACGGCCAGCCCCAGCGGGTGGAAATCCACGCCAGTAGAGGTGTGAACACTACTGCCGCGAAGTACTGGGACGAATTGAAGATCGCCGTCGCAGTCCCACGCTCAGCCGTGGGGAACCACATCGAGACGATCTTGCTGTTGGCCGGAAAGCACGGCGCCTCGGCAGCGCCGACCAGAAAGCGCAAGGCGAATACGGCGACGAAGGCCAGGCCCACCGGCATCATCGCGACAGTGCCGATCAGCCCGGTGAACACCGACCAGGCAATGATCGCCAAGCCCAGCACGCGGATGCTGCCGAAGCGGTCGATCGCCAGGCCTCCCGGCAGTTGCAAGAGCATGTACGCCCAGGCGAAGGCCGAGAACAGCCAGCCCATCTGGGCATGCCCCAGGCCCATTTCATCGGCCAGGCTGGCGCCGGCGATGGACAGCGTGGCGCGGTCACCCTGGTTGATGATCATCATCACGAACAGCAGGGCAATGACTTCATGGCGCCGGTGTTCGGCGATGAAGCGGCGCAGAGAATGTATTTTTTTCATTGTATTCTCGATACCGGATTGCGAGGGCGAGCCACCTTTTAGGTCGCCGCGCAGCAATCAGTCAGCAGTGGGTTTCACGCACGGTCGCATCGGCGCGTTGTCGTACTTCAGGCCGCAGTGCCGTGCCCAGACCAGGCCGTTGCGGCGCAAGCGCGAAGCCTGAGTCGATCTGCGGCAGTGCAGTCACCAGTTCGCCGTACCAGGTCGATAGCGACGCCCTTACTACCTCCTGCAACACTGCAGTCGGTGCATGCAGGCTCAGGTGCAGCCCAGCGAACAACGCCACCGGCCCGGTGCAGTCATGGGGCGCAAGCGGCTTGTTCCAAGCCTGGGCCAGCGCGGCAATCTTGCGCGCTTCGGTGAAGCCGCCGCACCACACCAGGTCCAGCATCAGGTAGTCGAGGCTACCGGCCTTGAGCAGGTCGCGGTAGGCGGCGCTGCCGCCCAGGGTCTCGCTGGCGCAGATAGGCACCCGGGTACGGTTGCGCAAGTCCGCCAGGGCCTGGGCGTCATCCATTTTGCACAGCGGGTCTTCTACCCAGTACACATCGAACGCTTCCAGCGCCTGGCAGATACGCAGGGCTGCCGTGCTGTCCCACAGGCTGTGCAATTCGCACATGATCTCGATGCGGTTGCCCACCGCCGCGCGAATCTGGCGGAACGCTTCACAGCCTTTCTGCACCTCGTCCAGGCTGATGGTGTTGGCCCCGGGTTGGCGGGCGAACTGGTCGAACGGCCAGATCTTCATGGCCGTGTACCCCTCCTCCACCAGGCTGATGGCCAGGTCGCCGGCGTCGCGGCTGAAGGCCAGCTGATCGTCATAGGGGCCCTGGGCGCGGTCACTTGCGCAGATCTCGCGACGGGCGCCCTGCTGGGTGTTGAATTCGTAACCGGCGCAAGTGTTGTACACCCGGATGCGCTCGCGGCAGGCACCGCCGAGCGCTTCATGGATGGGAATACCGTGACGCTGGCCCTTGAGGTCCCACAGGGCGATGTCCACAGCGCTGGCGGCACGGATTTCAGCGCTGGCGCTGTGGTAACCCACGTAGGGCGTGGTGAGCTCCAGGGAAATGGCTTCGATCTGCCGTGAGTCGCGGCCGATCAGCCCTGGGGCGATGAGTTCGTGAATGGCCGCCTCGACGGTGGCGGCACCGCGAAAGGTTTCGCCCAGGCCAACCAGGCCTTCATCGGTTTCGATCTCCAGCCAGAGCAGCTTGGGACGTTCGGGCAGACGCAGGGTTCTAACACAGGTGATCTTCGACATTGTTCTTATCCTGAGTGCATTACCGCAAATGGTATCGTTACCATTTCTGCAAAAAAACCTAGCGCATCACAAATTTCAGGACAAGTGGATTTTGAAAAAAGTTTTCAGAAGCGTGGAAATGTTAACGCTAACTTTCAAGCGTTCTGGTGCTCTCGCGCTGCACCAGACTGAAGCCGATATCAATGGTCGCGGGCGACTGCCTATCGCCGCCAAGGCGCTCCAACAGCAACCTGGCGGCTGTGTCGCCCATCAGAGTGCCGTCGATGCGCACCGTCGACAAGGCCGGAAAGGTGTGTGCAGCGAAAGCCATGTCGCCAAAGCCCATCACCGCCAGTTGCCGGGGCACCGCGATGCCGCGGGCGGCCGCTTCGGTCAGCACGCCCTGGGCGATGGTGTCGGAAGTGCAGACCACGGCGCAAGGGCCTTCGCCATCGACGGCGGACTGTTCCAGCAGCATGCTCAGGCCTTCACGCCCCTGGGCCAGGGACGGCAGGCCCTGCCAGGTCTGGCGCTGGACGTCGGTGATGCCCTGCTCGGCCAGGGCCTGGACGAAGCTGTCGGCCCGGCGCAAACCACGCGGATCGTCAACGGCCAGCAGGGCGAAGCGTCGGTAGCCCTGGCCCAGCAATTGACGCGCCACCTCGCGCCCAGCCTGTTCGTGGGAAAACCCGACCAGCATGTCGATCGGCTCGGCGGACAGGTCCCAGGTTTCCACCACCGGCACGCCGGCCGCGCGCAGGCGGTTGCGGCTGAGGCTGGTGTGCAGGGTGCCGGTTAGGATGATGCCGTCCGGGCGGCGGCTGAGGATCACCTCGAGCAGTTCCTGCTCCTGCTCGGTCTGGTAGCCGGACACGCCCAGCAACACCTGGTAACCGGCCTTGATCAGGCGCTCGTTGATGGCCTGGAAGGTGTCGGAGAAGATCGGGTTGGTGACCATCGGCACCACCACCGCTACCAACCGGGTGCGGCTGGATTTCAATGCCCCGGCCAGGCGGTTGTGCACGTAGCCGGTCTGCTCGATGGCCCGACGCACCTTGAGCCGTGTCGGTTCGCGCACGGTATCCGGCTGGTTGAGGTAGCGCGACACCGTCATCGGCGCGACGCCGGCCAGGCGCGCCACATCGCTCAAGGTGACTGTCGCACGCCCCTGCCCTTTGCCGTCTGAAGCCATAACCGCCCTACCCCGTGGATGCACCGTTGCTGAAGTCGGGCAAGAGTAGCCTGCGACAAACTTGAAGGAAACCCGTCAAAACAGTCGTGGCGCGGGTCGCCGCTGCGCCCCTAGACTCGCCCCGCCAGCCACAAGGCCGGCCCCATAACAATAACGCACGCGTCGCCAGTACCTCTTGGCCGACGCACGTCCTGAGGATGATGGACATGAATCGACGTGAAGCCCTGATCTCACTCGTTCAACTCAGCGCCCTTGGCGCCGTCGGCAAGGTCAGTGCCGGCGTGCTCGCCAGCGACCGGCCGCAGGCCATCGGCACCCACGCAGACGCTCTGCCCCAGCCCGCGAAACCGGGCGCCCTTACCTACCTCACCACAGAAGAGGCCCGGGAAGTGGCGGCCATCTTCGACCGTCTGATCCCCGAGGACGAGCTGGGCATGAGCGCCAGCCAGGCCGGCTGCGTGGTGTTTCTCGACCGGCAACTGGCCGGGCCCTACGGCCAGGCCGCCAGCACCTACCGCCTCGGCCCATACGTTCAGGGCACGCCCGAGCAAGGGCCACAGTTCAGGCTGACGCCTGCGCAGCGCTACCGGGAAGGCCTGGCGCGGCTCGGCCAGTACTGCCAGCGGCAGCACGCCCGGCCGTTCAGCGGCCTGAGCGGTGAGCAGCAGGATGCCCTGCTGCAAGCGATGGAGGCCGGCACCGCGCCGTTGGACGCCGACTTCTTCGCCCTGCTGTTGCAGAACGTGCGCGAAGGGTACCTCGCCGACCCGATGTATGGCGGCAACCGCGACATGGTTGGCTGGCGGCTGATCGGTTTCCCCGGCGCCCGCTACGACTACCGCCCATACCTGCACAGGAAAGGCCTGCCGCTCGACCTGGAGCCGGTGAGCCTGCTCGACCGGGCGGGCTGAGCCCGCCCGCCACCTTCCCCCCAATTTGCGCGAGGCAGCCCCGTGGCCCTGCCGGCCTGAGCCTGCCCGCCCCCCAAGGAATACAGATGAGAACGACAAGAGCCAAAGCGGATGTGGTGATAATCGGCCTGGGCTGGTCCGGCTCGATCATCGCCGAGGAACTGGCCCGGGCCGGGCTCAAGGTGGTAGCCATCGAGCGTGGCGCCTGGCGCGACACCGCCAGCGACTTTCCGCCCTCGGTGGACACCGACGAACTGCGCTGGGCCACCCGCAAGGAAATCCTCCAGGCGCCACGCCTGGAAACCTACACCATGCGCAACCACGCCGGCCAGCAGGCCCTGCCGGTGCGCGAGTGGAGCAACCTGACCCTCGGCAACAACGTTGGCGGCGCCGGTACCCACTGGGCCGCCGCGTCCTGGCGATTCAATCCGTTCGACTTCGAGCCCTACAGCAGAACCGTGGAGCGCTACGGCAAGCAGCAGCTGGTGGCGGGTCTGCAGGTGCAGGACTGGGGCGTGACCTACGCCGAACTCGAGCCCTTCTATGATCGCTTCGAGCGCATCGCCGGCACCAGCGGCAAGGCCGGGGTGATCCAAGGCCAGGTGATGCCCGGCGGCAACCCCTTCGAAGGTTCGCGCAACCGTGAATTCCCGACCCCTCCCCTGGTCCCCAGCCACTGGAATGACATCTTTACCCAGAAGACCACCGAGATGGGCTACCACCCTTTCCCGGTACCCGCCGGCACGATCTCCCAGGCCTACGTCAACCCGTTGGGCGTGCGCATGGGCCCCTGCACCTATTGCGGCTACTGCCAGTTGTTCGGTTGCGGCAACTGGTCCAAGAGCAGCCCCAATGCCTGCGTGGTGCCGGCGCTGATGCGCCACCCAAGCTTCGAGCTGCTGACCGAAACCGAAGTGCTACACATCAACAAGTCTGCCGACGGCAAGACTGCGACCGGGGTCAGCTACATCGACAAGCACGGCGTGCGGGGCGAACAGCCCGCCGACATCGTCATCGTCGCCGCCTACCAGCTCGACAATGTGCGCCTGATGCTGCTCTCGGGCATCGGCGAGCCCTACGACCCGCGCACTCGCCGTGGTGTGATCGGCCGCAACTACAGCTTCCAGACGCTCTCCTATGCCTACCTATGGTTCGAGAATGAACACCTCAACCCGTTCATAAACACCGGATGCCTGGCCATCCAGATCGACGACTTCAACGCCGACAACTTCGACCACAGCGGCCTTGGTTTCATCGGCGGTGCCGGCATCCAGTCGCTGTCCAACAGCGGCCTGCCGATAGGAATGGCGGGCGTACTCCCCAAAGGCGCGCCTGCCTGGGGCAAGGGCTGGAAACAGGCGTTCCGCCACAGCTACCAGAACTGGGCGATGATCCAGGGACAAGGCACCAGCTATGCCCACGAGCAAGCCTATTTCGACCTTGATCCTACCTACAAGGACAATTACGGGCGGCCGCTGATGCGTATGACCTTCGACTACAACCTCAACGACCAGCGCTCAGGCGAGTTCATCCGCAACAAGTGCGAGCAAATTGCACGCGAGGTTGGCGGTACGCACATCGAGTCGTACAACTTCGCCGCCGACCACTACACCCCGTTCCGTGCCAACGATTCCTCCCATACCAATGGCGGCGTGGTCATGGGTACCGACCCCAACACCAGCGCCCTGAACCGTTACCAGCAATGTTGGGCGGCGCACAACGTGTTCGTTCTGGGTGCTTCATCGTTCCCCAATAACGGCGGGTATAACCCGACGGTGACCATTGGCGCCCTGGCGCTGTGGACGGCAAAGGCCATCATCGAGCAGTACATCAAAAAACCCGGCCCGCTGGTACAGGCATGAGATGACCCGATGAACAAGAAGAAGACAGTAACAGCATTGGCGCTGATGGCGTTGGCAGGGCTGGGTGGCGCCCTGCTGATCAATGGCGACACGACCGCGGTCAACGTCGCCGATGACCGGGTGACCGCCGCTGATGCGACGCGCGTCGATCCCGCTGCCGTAGCCCGAGGCGCCTACATCGCACGGCAGGCAGACTGCGCCGCTTGCCACACTGCACCAGACGGCAACGCCTACGCAGGCGGGTACGGCCTGCAAACACCTTTCGGCATCATCTACTCGACCAACATCACCCCCGAGCGCAGCAGCGGTATCGGCAACTGGACCGAGCGTGACTTCTTTCGGGCGGTGCGCCATGGCCGGCACAAGGATGGGCGACTGCTCTATCCGGCCATGCCCTACAATGCCTACGTCAACATCAGCGATGCCGACATGCATGACCTGTGGGCGTACATGCGCACCTTGCAGCCTGTCCGGCAATCGGCCCCCGCCAACACACTTGGCTTCCCCTACAACATTCGGCTGAGCCTGCTCGGCTGGAACCTGCTGCATTTCAACAACAAGCCGTTCGTGCCCCAAGCCGAGCAGTCCGAGCAGTGGAACCGCGGCCGTTATCTGGTCGATGGCGCAGGCCACTGCGCAGCCTGCCATACACCCAAGAACCTGCTCGGCGGCGATACCGACCAGTACCTCCAGGGCGCCGAACTGCTCGGCAGCTATGCGCCGGAGATCACCAACGATGCTTATCGGGGCCTCGGCAACTGGAACAGTGAACAGCTCCAGTCCTACCTGAAGACCGGTGCCAATCACCAGGCGATCGCCTCCGGCCCCATGGGTGAAGCAGTCGAGTTCTCCACACAGCACCTGACCGACGCGGACCTGGCCGCCATAGCCGAGTACCTCAAGTCCCTGCCCGGCTCCGGCGCCGCGCCACCGCGGCCGCTGGCCGTCAGCGAACCGATGATGCAGCGCGGCGCGCAGGTCTACGAGTACAACTGCATGGCCTGCCACAACGTTAACGGCGAAGGCATCAACGGCATGGTAACCGCCTTCGCCGACAATCCTGGGGTACGCACCCCCAGTGGTTCGAACCTGATCGGCACGGTGCTCAAAGGAAGCAAGGCGGTGGTAACCGAACATAACCTGACCGGTGCCGGCATGCCTTCGTTCGACTGGAAATTGAGTGATGCGGATATCGCTGCTGTCCTTACCTATGTACGCAACAGCTGGGGTAACGCAGCGCCGGCCGTCCAGGCCGAGCAGGTTGCCCGAGCCAGACACACCCTGACTGCGGCAAAACAACTGCATGCCGAGCATTAGGCATCGCCACTACGTCACTAAAAGGAAGAAACGCATGAAGTCACCGATAGTCGTGCTGCTGTTCTTGCTCTGCTCACCTTGGCAACTGACTTCCGCGAAAGAACCCTCGGCTTCGATATTGATTCAAGGAGGGCGAATCATGACGATGGATCCGGCCCTGGGCGACATCGATCAAGGGGACGTGCTGATAAGGGACGGGCGCATCGTGGCGGTGGGGCGCGATCTGCAGGCCGACGATGCGCGCCGTGTCGATGCCCGCGGGCAGATCGTCCTGCCAGGTTTCATCGATACCCACAACCACCTCTACGTTACGACCATGCGCGGGCAATTCAGGAACCACCAAGGCCAGTTCTTCCCGGTCAGCTCGCGCCTGGCTGCAAAGATGAGCGCCGACGATACCTACACCGCCATGCGCTTGGGGGCACTGGAGCTGCTGGCGGGCGGAATCACCACCACGGGCGATTTCTTTGACAACGTATTGTCGCCTGCGCACGGCGAGGCCGGTCTTCGCGCGTTGCAGGATGCGGGCATTCGCGCCACCTTGTTCTACGGCGGCCCCGACAAGACCACCCGCTCCCCCGTCGATCTGGAGCAGCTCGAGGCGCTTGCCCAACAGCGCGACGGCCTGGTACGGATGGGCCTGGCATGGCGCCTGCCCCGTAATCGCGACGATGCTGCCAACTGGGCGATGCGCCAGCGCGAGTACGATACCGCTCGCCGCCTGAAAATACCGATTCAGGTGCATGTCAGCGGCGAAGCGAAACCCATGTTTGACGCGCTTATCACACGCGGTTATCTCTATCCTGGCCTTACGGTTGTTCATGCCACCGACGCCACACCGGACCAACTTCAGGCGCTGGAGAAAGCCGGAGGCAGTCTGTCGCTCACTCCTGTCAGCGAGCAGCGGGTCGGCTACGGCCTGACCCGCCTGGACCATTTCAGCGCAGTGACACGACAAGGGCTGGGCATCGATGGCAACGCGCTGGCAGGCAGTGCGGACATGTTCGCCAGCCTTCGCCTGGCGGCCCTGACCTGGAGCGGCGGGCTGCGCAACGAAGCAGCGCCCGACCCGCGGGCCCTGTTACGGCTGGCGACACAGGGTGGCGCCGCGGCGCTGGGGCGTGCAGACGAAATTGGCTCGATCACCCCTGGCAAGCGCGCCGACCTGCAAATCATCGCCCTTGACGACATCAATACGTCGGGGTTTGCCGGTGGCGATCCCGCGGCCCTGCTGGTGTACTCGGCCCGACCGGAAAACGTACGCACCGTGATGGTCGATGGCAGGCTCGTCAAACAAGACGGCAAGCTGCTGGCTGCTGATCTGCCCGGCCTGTTGCAACGTGCAGCGGTATCGGCAACTCAGATGCAAGCGCGCACCGACAAGCCATGACCCGGCCGACGAACTGCAAACCCCAGAAAATGACTGGTTTGATCCGCTTACGCGCCGCCGCCCTGGGAAAGGTAGCTGCGCCAAGCGACGGCGCTGCGAATGATTTCAGCATCCAGCATTTGTTGGTCCTCAGCCGTCTGGGGTGGTGAGTTTGGGGTGAGGTGTGGCAACACCAGCTCGATAGCCACATCACCCTCAAACCCTGCCGCGAGCAGCGCATCGCACTGCTCCCGGAAGTCGATATGCCCACTACCCATGCCGCCACGACCGGAATCGGAAATATGGTAGATACCTGTGTTCGGAGCATGGCGCCGAATCGTTGCGACCGGGTCGCGCTCATTGATATTCATGTGGAAGCTGTCGAGGATCATCTGCAGGTTACCGCCGGCCATCTGGCTGATGAGACCTCGGCAGGCTTCGCTGGTATTCACCAGGGGAAGTTCGTAGTGGTTGCATACCTCGTAGAGCGTACGCACGCCTCGTTCGCGCGCGTAGGCATCTACAGCGTTGCAACAGGCCAACAGCCGCTGCCAGGCGCTTTGCCGATCCGGGCAGTTGCGCGTCCATAGCGCCAGGCCTTGCAATGTGACCGGCACACGACCTGCGTCCATTGCAAAGTCGACCAGCTTGCAGTAGTACGCTATAGCCCCCTGCTCACTGGCTGCATCTGGCTCCGGCGGGCCTGCGTTGAAAGGGTCGATCGCTAGAATCCTGAGGCCTGCGGCGGCGGCCTTCTCCTTCAGTTCGATGCCGCTGCAGTCGCGAAAATCGCCCGCATACTGCAGCGCATCAAGCCCCAGCTCGCGGACTTTGGCGACAACTGGCCCAGGCTCAGTCAAGCCCAATGTCCAGGTAACGACCCCAATATTCATGCATGTGCTCCTTGGCTAGTGGCTTGGTCCTTTGTTTGGTATGCCCTGAGCGCAAACAGGTTCCGACGAATATTGAGGGTCGAAAAAAAAGCCGGTAAAAGTCTTTACCGGGTATGACTCACCCACATGGGTTACAAATCAGTTCACGCACATAGGTAACAGTTTTTAACTGGCAGGGTCGGTATCGCGCTCCCACTCGCGCCCTTCCCCGGCGAAGGTCGCCGGGTTGGCATGATCGGCATGGTTGTAGCGGGTCGAGAACGTAAGGCCGGGGATGCCCAGGCCGACGAAGTCGTAGGCGTAGCGCAGCTGCCAAGTGCGCTCGCTGGCTTCCATGAAGTCGGCAGCCATCATGTAGTTGGTCAGGTAGGCATCGGTGCCGATCAAGTAAGGCATGGCGGTGGAGCCGGACAGGCCCTGGTAGGCTCGTTACAGGTGCCGGGGCGATTGCCGATGGCTGGAGCAATGGCCGGGCCGCTGCCGTGATGTATGCCCGGCATGGCTACCGGGTGCTGGCCGTGGACCGCGATGCGGCTTCGGTGGGGCAAACCCGCGACATCATCCTCGAAGAGGGAGGCCGCTGCGAAGTCTTCACCGGAGATGTCACCAGCGCACAGGACATGCGCCAGATGGTGGACGCGGCGCAGGATCATTTTGGCGGGCTGGATGTACTGCACAACAATGTCGGTATCGCCGAAACCGGCGGCCCGGTGGAGGCCAGCGAGGACAGCTGGAACAAACTCATCGCGGTCAACCAGACCAGCCTGTTCCTGACCTGCAAGTATGCACTGCCGGTCATGGAGGGGCAGCGCAGTGGCGCCATCGTCAATATTGCGTCCATCGCCGCCCAGCGCTGGCTGGGGTTTCCTTACGTGGGCTATTCGGCGACCAAGGCGGCGATGATCGCCTTCACTCGAAATGTGGCCATCCAATACGCGCCGCTGGGTATCCGGGCCAATTGCGTGTCGCCTGGCTTCATGGACACCCCCATGGTCAGCACCTCGTTGACCCAGGCCTATGGCGGCGAGACCCAGGCGATGCTGGACAAGCGGCATGCCCAGTGCCCCATGGGCTTCATGGGCAACGCCTGGGATGTCGCCAACGCGGCGGTGTTCCTCGCGTCGGATGGCGCTCGCTATATCACGGGCGTCGACCTGGTGGTAGACGGCGGGCTCACCTTGCGCTGCGCGTGAGAATAAGCCCGGGACGCTATTGGCAAACCGAGCGCTGCGCACGGTTTGTTCACTTTCGCGCAGTCAGTCGCGCATGAAACCGCCATCGACGTCCATGATCTCCCCTGTCACGAACCCTGCCTCGGCCGATGCCAGGAAGCACACCGCTGCGGCAATATCCCGAGGCGTCCCCGCCCGCCCCAAGGGCATCTGCGCCAGCACCTGGGCCCTGGCCTGTGGCGCCAGCACGCTGGTCATCTCCGTGTCGGTCAACGCAGGTGACACAGCGTTGACGGTAATGTCGTAAGGCCCCGCCTCGCGCGCCAGGCCCTTGGTCAAGGCGATCACCGCGCCCTTGGCCGCCGCGTAGCAGCTGTTGCCCAGCAACCCGCCACCGCGTTTGCCGGCCACCGAGGCGATGTTGATGATGCGCCCGCTGCGCCGCGCCATCATGCCTGGCAACACCGCCTTGGCGCAGAAGAACACGCTGTTGAGGTCGATGGCCATGACCCGGTTCCACTCCGCCGTGGTCAGCTCCAGCAGCGGTGCGGTGGAGACGATCCCGGCGTTGTTGACCAGGATATCGACGCCCCCCAACTGCGCCTCGACCTGCTCGACCATCGCCAGCACCTGCGCTTCATCGGCCACATCCACACCTACGCCCACCGCCTCGACGCCCTGCTCGCGCAAATCAGCCGCGGCCTGTTCGGCGGCCGCGGGGTCCAGATCGCACAGGGCCACCCTTGCCCCGCCATGCCCCAACGCCACTGCGATGGCGTGACCGATGCCACGAGCGGCGCCAGTGACGAGCGCGGTACGCCCGGCCAAGCTGAAATTCAGTGCTGCTTGCACGGCAGTGTTGCTCATTGTCGTTATCCCTTTTGAAGGCCGTAGCCAGGCGCGCCCTCTGCATCGCAAAGGGCGTTGATCGAATCAGCGAATGAAAGAGGGCTCAGGCGGTGCCGTAGGCACCCAGCGCCAGTTGCTCTTTGAGCGGCGGGATGTCCAGCCGGCGCATCACCCGGTACAGCGAGGGTCGGCAGATACCCAGCTCGCGCGCGGCGGCCGACATGTTCCAGCGGCAGGCCTGGAGGGTGTCGAGCACGTCGGCGCGCTCATCGCCCTGCTGCGCCGGGCGGCGGATCGGGGTGATGTTGCCTGCCAGCGGCAGGGACGCTTCACGCGGGCCAGGCTCGCACTGGCCGAGAAAGTCCAGCGGCAGGTCGCTGCGCTGGATACGGGTACCTTCCATCACAGCGCAGGCATAACGCACCACCGCACGCATCTGGCGCAGGTTGCCCGGCCAGGGGTGCGCCAGCAGTAGCGCCCAGACGTCGCTCAGCACTTGCCGTGGCTCACAACCGGGCAGCTCGAAAGCGACCATGTTGCACAGCAATTCGCCGCGGTCATTGCGCTCACGCAGGGGCGGCAGCTCTACCACACCGGTGGCGATGCGGTAGAACAGGTCTTCGCGAAAGCTGCCGTCGGCTACCTTTGCCGCCAGATCCTGGTGGGTGGCGCAGACCAGGGCGAAGTTGACCGGCACGCTGCGTTCGGCGCCCAGCGGGGTCACTTCGCGCTCGGCGATCACCCGCAGCAAACGCGTCTGCTGCTCCAATGGCATGTCGCCGATCTCATCGAGAAACAGCGTGCCGCCGTCGGCCTGCTGCACCTTGCCTTTCTTGCCCCCCGGCAGCGCGCCGGAAAAGGCGCCGCGGGAATAGCCGAACAGCTCGCTTTCGATCAGCGTTTCGGGAATGGAGGCGCAGTTGAGCGCGACAAGTTGAGCGGCACGGCGCTGGCTGTGGGCATGCAGTGCGCGGGCGAGGATTTCCTTGCCCGTGCCGGTCTCGCCACGGATCAACACGGCGATCCCGCGCTCCATCAGGCGCAGCGCACGGCGAAAGGCCTGGCGCACCAGCGGGTCGCTGTCGTGGGCGATATCACATTCGGGAACGGCGGGTAGGCACGGGCGAACAGGGTGGGTCGAAGCGGTCATTTAGCGTCACCTTTTTCTTGTTCTATAGCTTGTGACTATGCCGGCGGGCGGCGCTTGTGGCACTGCCGGGGCCGAGGGGGTGTTGCAGGTTCACATTAGGGAGGCGCAGTTATATTTTCCAATACATAATCAAGCATCGACTGATACCTTTGAGAGCATCATGATCGAACTTCGCCACCTGCAGTACTTCCGTACCCTGGCCGAAACCCTGCATTTCGGTCGCGCCGCCGAAAAGCTGCATATCTCCCAGCCACCGCTGTCACGGCAGATCGCGCTGCTGGAAGAAGAACTGGGGGTCAAGCTGTTCGACCGCTCGCGCCGGCGGGTCGAGCTGACCGAGGCCGGCCAGCGCTTCTACCTCGACACCGGCACGGTGTTCGCCGCCTTCGAGCAGGCCAAGCGCAATGCGCTGGCAGCGGCGCGGGGTGCTGCCGGCGAGCTGTCGGTAGGGTTCATGATGTCGACTGCCTATAGCATCACCCCGGCCATCACTCGGCGCTATGCCGCGCTCTATCCGCAGGTGAACCTGAAGCTCACCGAGACCCTGCCGCTGGACCTCGCCCATGACATCAGCAGCGGCAACAAGGATGTGGCGATCATGTACCGCCCGCAAGATTGCACAGGCCTGGAGACGGTCACGCTGTACCGTGAGGAGATGACCCTGGTACTACCACCCGGCCACCGCCTGGCCGGACAGACGCTGCTGGAGCCACGCGAACTCGCCGACGAGACGTTCATCATCGTGCCCAGGCGTATCGCCCCTGCCCTGCACGACATGATCTGCAACTACTGCCTGCAGCACGGCGTGACCCCCAACATCGGCCTCGAGATCAACATGCAGCAGACCATCGTCAACCTGGTCGGCGAAGGCCTGGGGGTGGCCATGGTGCCACGTTCGATGCGCAACATGCGCCTGGCCAGCACCAGCTTCCGGCCTTTGCGCGAAGCGCCGGTGATCGAGGTGGTGGCGGTGTGGAAGGCGGACAACCACAACCCGTGCATTGCCACGTTTGTCGAGACGGCCCTGCAGGCCGGTGAGCAGGCGACGCGGGAAGACCAGGCGCGGCGCCAGACTGAAGACTGAAGCCCACTTCTTAGCGTGCGAGCTCTTTGTGGGAGCGGCCTTGTGTCGCGAAAGGGCTGCGCAGCAGCCCCTGGGTTCAGCGATGAAGCACAGATAGCTGGGGCTGCCGCGCAGCCCTTTCGCGACACAAGGCCGCTCCCACAAGGTCCGGGTCAGATCTCCAGAATACCCGAGGCCATGAAACCACCATCCACCGGGATCACGTGCCCGCTGATGTACGCCGCATCCTCCGACGCCAGGAACGCCACCGCGCCGGCCATCTCCGCCGGTGTGCCATAGCGCCGCAGCGGCACCGCCCGGGCATAAGACTCGCGAGTCGCAGCCGAATGCAGCGTACGTGTCAGGGGTGTGTCCACAGGTCCTGGAGCGATACCGTTGACGGTAATGCCATATTCGGCCAGCTCGATGGCCATCTGCCGGGTCAGGCCGATCACCGCAGCCTTCGACGTACCATAGGCGGTACGCCCCATGCTGGCCCGCATGCCACTGATGGAGGCGACGTTGACGATCCGCCCCCAGCCCTGCTCGCGCATCAGCTGGGCGGCCTGCTGGCTACACAGCAAGGTACCGGTGAGGTTGACGTTCATCAGCCGCTGCCAACCCTCCAGTTCAGTGTCCAGGAATGGCTCGGTGCGGGCGATACCGGCGTTGTTGACCAGCACATCGCAGCGCCCACAGCGCTCGCGCAGGGTGTCGAACAGCGCGCTGATCGACGCCGCATCGCCGATGTCGATGGCCAGGGCCAGGGCGTCGATGCCCTGGGCCTGCAGGCCGGCGACCATCTCCTGGGCAGCATTCAGGTTGATATCGGCCACCACCACCGTATGGCCGTCATGTCCCAGGCGTTCGGCGATGGCCGCGCCAATGCCCATGGCGGCACCGGTCACCAGGGCCACGCGTCCGTGGGCGGATACAGGCAAAGTCGTTTTCGCAGCTTGGCTCATGTCAGGGCTCTCTTAGAGGAAACCGATGGAAATCCACGGGAAACAGGCAACGACCACCAGCGCCACCAGCAGCGCGCCGAGATAACCCCAGACGCGGCGGATCACATGGTCGGAAGACGTCTTGCTGATGGCGCAGGCGGCGTAGAAGCCCACCCCCAGCGGCGGTGCGAACAGCCCCACGCCCATGGCCAGGATCACCACCATGGCGTAATGCACCGGATGAATGCCAAGCATCTCGGCCAAGGGGAACATCAGCGGGCCGAACAGCACGATGGCGGGAATGCCCTCGAGCACGCTGCCAAGGATCAGGAAGGTGAGGATGGTCACCACCATGAAGCCGATGACACCGCCGGGGATGTCCTCGATCAGTTCCACCAACGACTGCGAGAAGCCCGATTGGGTCAACGCCCAGGCCATGGCCGACGCCATGCCGATGATCAGCAGGATCGCCCCCGACAACGCCGCTGCTTCAAGCAGCATCGGGTACAGCCGCCGCCATTCGATGTGGCGCATGAACAGGTGCATCACCAACCCCACCAGCACCACGTAGGCCACGCCGATGGTCGACACCTCGGTAGCGGTGGCCGCCCCTTCCAGCACGGCTACGCGGATCAGCAGCGGCAGCGCCAACGCAGGCAAGGCGATCAGGAACGTCTTGGCCACACGCGACAGCGGTGCACGCTCGATCTTCGGGCCTTCCTCCTTGCGCGAGCGCCACCAGCACACCACCGCGATTGCCAGAGTCGCCACCACCGCCGGCATCAGCCCGCCGATGAACAGCGCGGTAATCGACACGCTGCACACGGCGCCAATGGTGATCAACACCAGGCTCGGCGGGATGGTCTCGGTCATCGCCCCGGTGGCGGACAGCAGCGCCGCCAGTTCCTCGGGTTTGGAGCCCCGCCGTTTCATCTCGGGGAACAGTGCCGGAGCCACGGCGGCCATGTCGGCGACCTTGGAGCCGGATATCCCCGAAACCAGGAACATCGCCCCCAGCAGCACATACTGCAAGCCACCGCGCACATGCCCCAGCAGCGAGGCCATGAAGTCGATCAGCGTACGGGCCATGCCCGACAGTTGCAGCACCACACCGAGCAGCACGAACAGCGGTACTGCCAGCAGGACCATGTGCGACATGCCTTCATCCATGCGCCCGACCACGATCGACAACGGCGCATGGGTGGCCAGGGCCAGGTAGGCCATGGTCGCCGTGCCGAAGGCGAAGGCGATGGGGATACCGCCGAACACGCAGGCGCCAAGCAGCACCAGGAAGAACACCACCAGGTTGTAGTTGCCCATCGCCGCCAGCAGTGGCTGTGCCAGCCACAATGCTGCAGCCACCGCGCCGACCACGGCCAGCCCGGCCATGAACTGGCGCACCGTCGAGTAGCGCGCCATGCGCGCCACCGCCGCCAGCAGCATCAGCATCGCCCCCACTGGCAAGGCTGCGGCACGCACACCATCGGGGATACCCAGCGCCGGCGTGGTGATCCACATCTGTTCATGGGAATGCTGCATGGCCGGCGAGATGATCATCGCCACGAACAGGCACACGATCAGCGCCGACAGCGTCTCGCTGAAGCCGCGCCAGGCTTCCGGCAGCTTGTTCACCAGCGCCGACATGCGCATGTGCTCGCCACGGTCCAGCGCCAGCACCGCGCCGAACATCGCCAGCCAGATGAACAGCGACGACGCCAGTTCATCGGACCAGATCAGCGGGCTGTGCAGCACGTAACGGGAAATCACCCCTGCCAGCAGAACGAAGGTTTCGATCACCATCAAGGCGACCGCGATCACGCCAACCAGGCGCATGGCCCAGCTGTTGAGGCAGATGAGCACCCGGGCCGGCAGGCGCTGCGAAACGGTGGAGGCCGGTAGCGCTGGGGCGCGCATCATGCCAGCTTCCCGGCGTACTGCTCGAGGATGGCCCAGGCCTCGTCGCCGAACTTGTCGTGCCAGTCGGCATAGTAGTTGGCGCTGCGCAGCTTCTCGCGGAAGGCATCGGCGGGCGCTTCCACCAATTCCAGCCCCTGCGATTTCAAGGTGTCGCGAGTGGTGCCTTCGAGCTTGGCGAGGTCTTCACGCTGGCCCATCACCGCGGCATCGATATGCTTGCGCAGGATGGCCTGCATGTCCGCCGGCAGGCGGGCGAACGAGGCGCTGTTGCCGAGCATCCAGAAACCATCCCACACATGGTTGGTCAGCGAGCAGTACTTCTGCACTTCGTACAGCTTGGCCGAGGACACCAGGGTCATGGGGTTTTCCTGCCCCTCGACGATGCGCGTCTGCAACGCCGAATAAACCTCGGCGAAGTTGATGCTGGTGGGCGCTGCCTCCAGGGCACGGAAGATCGACATGATGATCGGGCTGGGCGGCACGCGCAGCTTCATGCCGCGCAAGTCGTCAGGGCTGGTCACCGGGCGGGTGCTGGTGGTGGTGACGCGGAAGCCGTTGTCCCACATGCGGTCGAAAGCGAACAGCGTGCCGGTCTTGGCGATCTCGCCGCGCACATGCTCACCGAGCGCGCCGTCCATGGCGCTCCACACCTGCTGATAGTCCTTGAAGGCAAAGCCCACGGCGCTGATCTGCACCGACGGCACCAGGGTGCCGAGGATCACGGGCGAGAGGGAGAACAGGTCTACCGCGCCAGAGCGCACCTGGGCCAGGGTATCGGTGTCGCTCCCGAGCTGGCTGCTGGGGAACACCTGCACGGTCAGTGCCCCGTTGGTTTCCTCCTTGATGGCCTTGGCCATGGCCCGGGCCCGTACGTTCATCGGGTGGCTGATGGGCAGGTTGTTGGCGTACTTGAGTTTGAAGTCGGCAGCGCGGCTGTTGCCGCTGTACAGGCCCAGGCCGGCGGCGGCGACCGCGGCCGATGCTACGGAGGCCGTCTTGATGAAGGAACGGCGGGTGAAATCGCTCATGAAGCTCTCCTGACCTATTTGTTCTTATTGATCGAGTGGGATAAGGCGATGGTGTCAGTGACATAGCAATTGGGGTGCCACCCTGGCTCGGCAGCGCCAAGCGATGCTCGCAAAGGCCTAAAACAACCCCTAAGCCTATGATTTACAAGACCTGAAGCCGATCGAGCGACGATGTATCAATTTGTGATACGAGGTCGCTGCAAACGCCTGGGCTGTAACAGGTGTCTCCTGGAACTGTCGCCTGGGGCTTCAGGGCGACACCTGTAGCACCTCGCTGCTACCTGCCGACACCCTCGCCACGCGCCACAAAAGCACGGCGCAGACGCCTTGCCAAGGGGCTGGCACCGTTCTTGCCATCGACCTCGCAAACCCATCGAGCGAGGACTCACCTCATGGATTCACCCCTCATCACCGGCTGGTACCACGCCCCTTTCGGCAAGTTTCCCGATATCGACCCCGAGCGCATGATGGCCGACGCGGCGCTCGGCGCGCTGGCCCATGCCCGGCTCGACCCGCAGCAGATCGACTCGGTGCATGTCGGTCATTTCAACGCAGGGTTCCTTTACCAGGACTTCCCCTGCGCGCTGCTTGCCAACCACATCCCCGCCCTGCGCTTCACCCCGGCGGTGCGGGTTGAGAACGCCTGCTCGACCGGCTCTGCAGCCATCCACTCCGCCCTTCAGGCAGTGCTCAGTGGCCAGTCGCGACATGCGCTGGTGGTCGGCTTCGAAAAAATGAACAGCCTGCCCACCGCCGAGGTCGGCAAGATCCTGCTCAAGTGCTGCTACGCCCGTGAGGAAGCGGACACCGAAAGCGGCTTCGCCGGGGTGTTCGGCAACATCGCCAGCGCCTACTTCGAACGCTATGGCGACCAGTCCGATGCACTGGCGATGATCGCTGCCAAGAACCACGCCAACGGCGCACACAATCCCTACGCGCACATGCGCCGCGACGTTGGCTACGACTTCTGCCGCACACCCTCGGAGAAGAACCCTTTCGTCGCCGGCCCGCTCAAGCGCAGCGACTGCTCGCTGATCAGCGATGGCGCGGCGGCACTGGTGATCAGCCGTGCCGACCAGCACGACGGCAGCGGCCCCGCCGTGCGTTTTCGTGCGGCGGTGCAGGTCAACGACTACCTGCCACTGTCGCGCCGCGACCCCACGGTATTCGAAGGTGCGGCACGCGCCTGGCAACAGGCGCTGAGCCAGGCACGGTTGACCCTCGATGACCTGTCGCTGGTTGAAACCCACGACTGCTTCACCATCGCCGAGTTGCTCGAGTACGAAGCCATGGGCCTGGCCGAACGGGGCCAGGGGGCGCGGGTGATCGCCGAGGGCATCAGCCACAAGGATGGCCGGCTGCCGATCAACCCATCGGGCGGGCTCAAGTCCAAAGGGCATCCGATCGGTGCCACCGGTGTATCGATGCATGTGATGGCAGCCATGCAGCTCAGCGGCCAGGCCGGCGATATGCAATTGTCCCGCGCCGACCGCGCCGGCGTCTTCAACATGGGCGGCGCAGCCGTCACCAATTACGTGAGCATCCTGGAGGGCGTGCTATGACCGGTATCGACAACGTGATGAACCTGGGCGAGTTGCTGGCCCAGGTGGCCCGCCGCCTGCCCGACCAGCCCGGTTTCATCCGCGGCGACCAGCACGTGTCCTGGAGCCAGCTGCTGCGCCGGGTCGACAGCGTCGCCGCAGCCCTGCGCGCCCGTGGCCTTAAACAGGGCGATCGGTTGCTGGTGCATGCGCGCAACAATCTGCAGCTGTTCGAGAGCGCCTGGGTGGCGTTCCGTCTTGGCGTGGTCTGGGTGCCGACCAACGTGCGCATCACCGCACCGGAAGCCGCTTACCTGGGCAGCTCCAGCGGGGCGGTGGCGATGCTCTACGACGAGGGCTTCGGCCATTACGTCGACGCCGTGCGCGACGCTTCGCCTGCCTTGCAGACGGTCATCGCCATCGGCACACCGCGCAACGGCGAACTGGGCTACGACGCCCTGCTCGACGAAGGCGCACCGCTGCAGCCAACCTTCCGCCCAGCCGAAGTGCGCTACCACGACCCACTGTGGTTCTTCTACACCTCGGGCACCACTGGCTACCCCAAGGCTGGTGTACTCACCCACGGGCAGATGGCGTTCGTGGTCAACAACCACCTGGCCGATCTGATGCCCGGCCTGAGCCAGCAGTCGCGCTCGCTGGTACTCGCCCCGCTGTCCCATGGTGCCGGCATTCACGCCCTGGTCAACGTCGCCCGTGGCGCAGCCTGCGTGTTACCAGCCGGTGAGCGGTTGGACTGCGACGAGGCTTGGCGCCTGGTGCAGGAACACCGCATCGACAACCTGTTCACCGTGCCGACCATCGTCAAGATGCTTACCGAAGACCCCGCCGTCGACCGCTACGACCACAGCAGCCTGCGCTATGTGATCTATGCGGGCGCGCCGATGTACCGCGCCGACCAGTGCCACGCGCTGCGTACCCTGGGCAAGGTGCTGGTGCAGTACTACGGCCTGGGCGAAGTGACCGGCAACATCACCGTGCTGCCGGCCGACTGCCACGATGCCGAGGACAGCCCCCAGGCCAAGGTCGGCTCCTGTGGTTACCCACGTACCGGCATGCAGGTGGCGATCCTCGACGAAGACGGCACCGAACTGCCCACCGGCAGCGACGGTGAAATCTGCGTGCGTGGCCCGGCGGTGTTCGCCGGTTACTACAACAACCCCGAGGCCAACGCCGCGTGCTTCCGCCATGGCTGGTTCCACACCGGCGACCTTGGCCATGTCGATGAGCAGGGCTACCTGTTTATCACCGGCCGCGCCTCGGACATGTACATCTCCGGCGGCTCCAACGTCTACCCCCGGGAAATCGAGGAGGCGCTGCTGACCCATCCGGCGGTCAACGAGGTGGCAGTGCTGGGCATGCCCGACGAGAAATGGGGCGAATGCGGCTGCGCAGTGATCGTCACCACCTTCGATGTCAGTGACGAACAACTGCTGGCCCATCTGGAGCCACGCCTGGCCCGCTACAAGTGGCCCAAACGCTTCGTGCGCTGGCACGACATGCCCAAGTCCGGCTACGGCAAGATCGTCAAGAAGCACATCCGCACGCTGCTCGAAGCGGGCCAGGAGCAGCCGGCATGACGCCCCACTTCGAAACCCACGGCGGCGTGCGCCATTTCATCCACGGCGGCCTGCCACAGCAACCGCGCCTGCTCGACTGCGAGGTGGCGCGTAGCCAGGAACTGCGCGTCGAGTTGCCGCTGGCCTGCAACGTCGCAGAAGGCCTGCTGGCGGTGCTGCAGGGCTGCCATTACCAGAGCGCGGTGGGGCGTATTCTCTGTGGCGGTGCGGCGCACCTGAGCTATCACCGCATGGTCACCACCTGCGACAGTCAACGCCCCTACGATTACGGCCAGCCAGTGGTGTTGGATGGCTACATCACCTTCATCAGCGGCGCCCTCACCGTTGGCCGTGACGCCAGCGGCGCTCCCCTGCTGCACTGCCACGCAGGCTTCATCGACCGCGATGGGCAGCAGCACGGCGGCCACCTGGTGCTCAATCGGCTGATCGTCGGCAACGAGCCGCTGGTGATCCGCCTGTGCCTGTTCGACGAGGTGGCTTACCAGGTGCAGCCCGACGCCGAAACCCAGTTCAACCTGCTGCACCCCGTGCTCAAGGAGGCCTCATGACCCTTGCTCCACCTATCACCGATTCGCAGGTGCAGAGTGGCCAGTTGGGCCGCCTGGTGGTCGCCCGACTGAAACCCAACGAAGACATCATCGACAGCGCAGAAGCGCTTTGCGCCAGCCATGGCATCACCTGCGCCGTGGTCCGTGGCGGCCTCGGCAGCCTGATCGATGGCGAGCTGCACTACCTGGGCCGCCAAGGCATGCAGGATATTCACGTACCGGGCCCTGGCATCGAAATCCTCAGCCTCAGCGGCGAGGTCATCGCCGGACAGAGCCGCCTGCAGGCGGTGCTGGCCGACGCCGCCGGCAACATCTTCGCCGGCCGCCTGCAGCGCGGTCGCAACCTGTCGTTCATCACCGTCGAGCTGACCCTGCAGGAGTGGCTGCCCGACTGACCCTGCGTTGTACCACACCCTTTGCGCCCGGAAGTCTCGGGCGCCCTTTCGCCTTCAGGAAAACAACAATGACAAGAAAGCCACGCGCGCCCCTGTACCTGCTCACCGCCAGCACCTTCGTACTACCCGCTGCCCAGGCCGCCTTCATCGAGGATGGCAAGGCCAGCCTCAACCTGCGCAACTACTACTTCAACAACGACTTCCGTGACCGCCCCGGCGCGGCCGGGCAGAGCAAGACCGCCGAATGGGCCCAGGGCTTCGTCTTCGACTACAAGTCCGGCTTCACCGATGGCACCGTCGGCTTCGGCGTCGACGCCCTCGGCATGCTCGGCGTGCGCCTGGACGGTGGCGCAGGCAACCACCGCGGCAGCTCGATGATCCCTGACGACAGCGATGGCAGTGCCGTCGACGAATGGAGCCGGCTGGGGCTGACCGGCAAGCTGCGTTTTTCGCAAACGGAGGCACGCTACGGCACGCTGCTTCCCAAGTTGCCGATCCTGGTGGCCAACGATGGTCGCGTGCTGCCACAGACCTTCGAAGGCGGCATGGTCACCTCCAAGGAAATTGACGGCCTGACCCTCACCGGCGGGCGGCTGGAGCACACCACCGGCCGCGGCTCGAGCAACCGTTCGGGGCTTGCCGTGGCGGGTGGCAGCCGCGAGAGCAACGAGTTCCTCTTTGCCGGTGCCGACTACCAACTGACCCGCGACCTCAAGCTGCAGTACTACGCGGCGCAGCTCCAGGACTACTACGTGCAGCATTTCGCGGGCCTGGTGCACACCTGGGTGCTGGCCGACAACCAATCGCTGACCACCGACCTGCGCTATTTCAAGACCGACGCCGACGGGCGCAACGACTCGGCCAGTGGCCGTGCGGCCGGCTACCAGGTGAGCGGCCTTGGCGATACGCCTGGCAAGATCGACAACGACACCTGGAGCGCCATGTTCACCTATGCCATCGGCGGCCACGCAGTGCTGCTCGGCCACCAGCGGGTGTCCGACAGCGGCAACTTCGTGCAACTGAACCAGGGCAACACTGGCGAAGGCGCCGCCGGGTCGAGCATCTACCTGTTCACCGACCGCCTGGTGACCAGCTTCACCCGCGCCGGCGAACGCACCACCTTCGGCCAGTACACCTACAACTTCGCCGCCCTGGGTGTCCCAGGGCTGGTGGCTTCGGTGACCTACCTCAAAGGCACCAACATCCGCATGGCCTCGGGTGGCGACGAGAAGGAATGGGAGCGTGACATCGCCCTGGACTACGTGGTGCAGAGCGGGACGTTCAAGGGGCTGGGCTTCAGCTGGCGCAACGGCATGCTGCGCAGCGGAGTGCCTAGCGAATGGGATCAGGATCAGAATCGGCTGACGGTGAGCTATTCAGTGCCGCTCTTCTAATCGAAGCCGATACCCTGTCAAGCGCATACCGCGAGTGGGCAGGGTTCGACCAGTGCGTGGGCGTCCCCGCACAGGGGACGCACTTTCCCGCCAAGCACGGGTATGCTCGACACTTTTCCCAGATCGAAACAGAGGTCCGAATGAACGCCAAGGTAACCGTGGTCGCTCGCATCAGCGTCGTACAGGGGCATGAGCACGTTGTCACGCAGGCACTGCGCGAGGCCGTCACCGCTACGCAGTCGGAAGACGGTTGCGAGCTCTACCAGTTGTTCGAAACCCATGGTCAGCCCAATGAGCTGGTGATGATCGAGCGTTGGCGCGATGAGGCTGCACTCCAAGCGCACCTGGCCGGCCCGGCGTTTACTGTCCTGGCGGCAGTACTGGACGGCAAGGCGGCATTGCAAGTCAGCACGTTGGCGGCACTAACGAACTAAAACACCAGCCGGGGGCAGGCATACCGATCGGTTTCCTGCACCCCGCACACGAAGACGTTTTTTGGATCCACAGGCACGGCCAAACGGGTTATCCTCCCTCCCCTGCCTCTGTCACGAGATCGTCATGTCGTCCGCTGCCCTGCCGGCGCAAGCCCTCCGCGCCGACCGAGACTCCCGCAACGCCGCCCAGGTGCTGGGGCTGTGCCTGCCCAGTGACGTCTTGCTCTATCTGCTGCTGCCGATGTACGCATCGGACTTTGGCGTGACACTCGCCGAGGCGGGACTGTTGCTGGCTGCCAATCGCCTGGTACGCATCCTCGGTTATGGCTGGGTGGTGAGGTTCTATGCCAGCCATGGCGATCGCACGGCTTGCAGCCTTGCAGCCCTCGCGGCGGCGGCATGCGCGCTGGGCAGCGCGACGCTTTCCGGCTTCGCCGCGCTGCTGGTGCTGCGCCTGGTCTGGGGGCTGTGCTTCGCCACCTTCAACTTGAGCACCCAGACCTTGGCCACCGCCGAGCCCCAGGGTGCCGCACGCCGCGCCGGGCGCTCACGGGCGACACTGTCCATCGGGCCGATGCTGGCGTTGCCGCTCGGCGCGGTGATGGCCCTGGCCTATGGCCCACGCAGCGTGTTCTTCGTGCTCTGCGTCAGTGCCCTGTGCGGGCTGTGGCGCGCCCGCGCCCTACCCTCCCAGGGTCATCAGATTGCCAGCCGCAGCGGTAGACGCTTAAGGCTGCCGGACAGCATCGCCACCTGGTCCTTCATCGAGGGCGTGACCCTGGACGGCCTGTTCATCTTCGGCCTGTCGCTCTATGCGCAAACCCATCTCGGCAGCTCAGGGGTGTTGGTCGCGGGGGTGCTGATGGCGGTGCGATACTTGAGCGAGATGCTCTTCAGCCCTTTCGGCGGGCGCCTGGCCGATCGCTTCGGGCCGCTGCGCATGCTGGTGCTGCTGTCGCTGGCAACCTCGCTGGCGCTGCTGGTGTTCGGCAGCCATTGGCTGTTCATCGGTGCCTTCTTCGTGTTGCTGCTGCGCGCTTTGCAACTGCCGCTGGTGATGACGCTCGTGGCGTTGCGCAACCCGCAGGAGCGCATCCAGGCACTGGCCGGCAACGCCGTTTGGCGCGATATTGGCGCAGGGCTCGGGCCAATGCTGGCCGGGGTGCTGCTGCCCCAGGTCCCGGCGATCTGGGCCTACGCGGGCGCGGCGTTGGCCATTGCCCTTGCAGCGTTGAATTGCGCCCGGCCACAGCGCACTTGAGGAAGGGTGGAGCGCTGGCGAGCGCGCGCCCTGGATCACTGGCAGCACTGCCCGCACATCGCACAATCGTTCGATAACCGCACAAATACCGCCAAACCCTCTCCCCTGTTGCCCCATCTTGCGGCACGCTATAGGCAAGTCAGCTAACAATTCCAAGCCCTGACTGCCCCCACCGTCTCACCGCGCGGCAGCCAGGTTGAAAAACCCTACTCCAGGAACAACCAGGAGCTCGCCTTGATCAATAAAACGTTTGAGTCCATCGCCAGCGCGGTGGAAGGGATATCCGACGGCTCGACCATCATGGTCGGTGGCTTCGGCACTGCCGGCATGCCATCCGAACTCATCGATGCCCTGATCGACACCGGTGCCCGCGACCTGACCATCATCAGCAACAACGCCGGCAACGGCGAGATCGGCCTGGCCGCCCTGCTCAAGGCCGGCAGCGTGCGCAAGGTGGTCTGCTCGTTCCCCCGCCAGTCCGACTCCTACGTCTTCGACGAGCTGTACCGCGCCGGCAGGATCGAACTGGAAGTGGTCCCGCAGGGCAACCTGGCCGAGCGTATCCGCGCAGCGGGCTCGGGCATCGGTGCGTTCTTCTCGCCAACCGGCTACGGCACGCTGCTGGCCGAGGGCAAGGAAACCCGCGAAATCGACGGCCGCCAGTACGTCCTGGAAATGCCACTGCACGCCGACTTCGCGCTGATCAAGGCATACAAGGGCGACCGCTGGGGCAACCTGATCTACCGCAAGGCTGCCCGCAACTTCGGCCCGATCATGGCCATGGCCGCCAAGACCGCCATCGCCCAGGTCGACCAGATCGTCGAACTCGGCGAACTGGATCCGGAGCACATCATCACTCCGGGTATCTTCGTCCAGCGCGTGGTTGCCGTCCCCGGCACTGCCGCTTCTTCGATCGCCAAAGCTGTCTGAGGCCCGCCATGACCATCACCAAGAAACTCTCCCGCTCCGAGATGGCCCAGCGCGTGGCCGCAGACATCCAGGAAGGCGCGTACGTCAACCTGGGCATCGGCGCACCGACCCTCGTGGCCAACTACCTGGGCGACAAGGAAGTGTTCCTGCACAGCGAGAACGGCTTGCTGGGCATGGGCCCAAGCCCCGCGCCGGGCGAGGAAGACGATGACCTGATCAACGCGGGCAAGCAGCACGTGACCCTGCTCACCGGTGGCGCCTTCTTCCACCACGCCGATTCGTTCTCGATGATGCGTGGCGGCCACCTGGACATCGCCGTTCTGGGCGCCTTCCAGGTCTCGGTGAAAGGCGACCTGGCCAACTGGCACACCGGCGCCGAAGGTTCGATCCCCGCAGTGGGCGGCGCGATGGACCTGGCCACCGGCGCCCGCCAGGTGTTCGTGATGATGGACCACCTGACTAAGTCCGGCGAAAGCAAGCTGGTGCCGGAGTGCACCTATCCACTGACCGGCATCGGTTGCGTCAGCCGTATCTACACCGACCTGGCCGTGCTGGAAGTGACGTCCGATGGTTTGAAAGTGGTAGAAATCTGCGCCGACATCAACTTCGAGCAGTTGCAGGAACTCAGTGGCGTACCGCTGATCAAGTAATTCGCCCATCCGTAGGAGTCCGCCAAGGCGGGCTCCTACACAAGTATTCCGATGTAGCCGTGCGCTTTCCACTATCCCCGCCAGCCTCCCCAGCAAACCACCCACCAATCATTCAAGCTGAACCTTGCCCTTCGCGCACCACTCCACTCAAGGCAACCGTGATTTTCCCCAGCCTGTGAAGAGGTGCCCCATGAATGCAATCGAACTGTTGGTTCAGGACCATCAATTGGTGAAGAAACTGCTCGATGAGTTGTCTTCGACGACTGAGCGTGCGGTTAAGAAACGGGCCGAGCTGCTTGAGCGCATCAAGCAGGAGGTGTCCATACACACGGCACTGGAAGAAGAAATCCTGTACCCAGCCATCAAACAGGCCGGTGGCAAAGAGGAAGCGAAGATGTATTACGAAGCCAAGGAAGAGCATCGTGCAGTGGACTCGCTGGTCATCCCGGATCTGTTGCAAACCGACACCAGCACAGTGGAGTTCGCCGGTCGAGTGAAGGTGATGAAGGAGCTGCTTGAGCACCACATCGAAGAAGAGGAAAGCGAACTGTTCCCGACTGCCCGCAAGCTCCTCGGAAAAAAGGAACTCGAGGCAATGGGGCAAGCAATGCAAGCCCAGAAAAAACTGCTCAAAGGCGAAAAACGCGCCGCCTGATGTTCGAGTGCGCGCCCTGCCGAGGGCGCGCGATCCGATTCGCCTGGTCTTCGACAGCCACCCGCCGGGCATACCCGCCCCGCCAGCCTAAGAGTGTCATGACGACCCAAACCTTGCAGTCCCCCAACGGTGCCTCGACGCAAGAGCGCTTCTACAGCACCGACATCCCCGCCCGCCTCGATCGCCTGCCGTGGACGCGGTTTCATACGCTGCTGGTGCTGGCGCTGGGCATTACCTGGCTGCTCGACGGGCTCGAGGTCACCCTGGCAGGTTCCGTGTCCGGCGCACTGAAGGAAAGCCCGGCATTGGCCATGAGCAACACCGAGATTGGCCTGGCCGGCGCCACCTACATCGCCGGCGCGGTGCTCGGCGCACTGTTCTTCGGTTGGCTGACCGACCGCCTGGGCCGGCGCAAACTGTTCTTCATCACCTTGTTCCTGTACATCGGCGCAACGGCGGCCACGGCGTTTTCCTGGAATCTTTGGAGCTTTCTGCTCTTTCGCTTCCTCACCGGTGCAGGTATCGGCGGCGAGTACACGGCGATCAACTCGACCATCCAGGAATTCACCCCGGCGCGATACCGCGGTTGGGTCGACCTGACCATCAATGGCACCTTCTGGATCGGCGCGGCGCTGGGTGCGTTGGGCGCAGCGGTGCTGCTCGATCCGGCGGTGGCGGGCGGCGAACTGGGCTGGCGCCTGTGCTTCGGCATCGGGGCGCTGCTGGGCCTGGTGATCATGCTGATGCGCCTATGGGTGCCGGAAAGCCCACGCTGGCTGATGATCCACAACCAGCCAGAGGAAGCCGAGCGAATCGTCGCCAACATCGAGCGCCATTACCACGAACGCGGCATCGAGATCCCAGCGATGCAAGCGCCGCCCCTGAACCTGCGTGCCCGCGACCACACACCGCTGCGTGAAGTGTTTCACAGCCTGTTCGTCGAGCATCGCCGCCGAGCGTTGGTGGGCCTGACGTTGCTCACCGCCCAGGCATTCTTCTACAACGCGATCTTCTTCACCTATGCCCTGGTATTGACCGATTTCTACCACGTGCCCTCGGCCCAGGTGGGCTGGTATGTATTGCCCTTCGCCCTGGGTAATTTCTGCGGCCCGCTGTTGCTCGGGAGGCTGTTCGACGTGGTGGGGCGGCGGATCATGATCAGCGCGACCTATCTGATCTCCGGGGTGCTGCTGACCGTCAGCGGCTACCTGTTCCAGCAGGAAATGATCGATGTCACCCAACAGACCATCGCCTGGATGGTGATTTTCTTCTTCGCCTCGGCGGCGGCAAGTTCGGCGTATCTCACCGTAGCCGAAACCTTCCCACTGGAAATCCGCGCACTGGCCATCGCGGTCTTCTATGCGTTCGGCACCGGCCTGGGTGGCCTGGTCGGCCCCACCCTCTTTGGCGCCCTGATCGAAACCGGCGAGCGTACCAATGTGCTGTATGGGTATCTGTTGGGAGCGGCGCTGATGATCATAGCCGCTTTGACCCAGGCGCTTTGGGGCGTCTGCGCCGAGCGCAAATCGCTCGAGTCGGTGGCCAGGCCGCTTTCGCAGGTAGACGACAGATAAGCCCCAGTAGCCACGGATCACAAGCTTCAACCATGCCCCAAGAGGTTCATCCCGTTGGCACCTTGCTGGCTATTGCGAAGCGCGCATTCGTACTCCGCTTCGGCCCGGCTGGGAAAGTTGAAGTTCAGCCGGATCTTGTCACTCGTGTCGTAGAGATCAAAGCCTGGCGCCAGGTTGCCGGGGAAGCCGATGCGGCGAGGGAACAGCTCTTTTTCCAAAGGTACGGCGGGAACCACTACAAAGCGCGTCTGCATGACCATCCCTCTTCGGCAGTCCCTTAGTATTAGTCTGGATATGTGAAACCTTCAAGATTACTCATGATTGATAAGCGAGGGCCGGCTCTTTTCAGGCTCTAAGCCGGCGATGGGTTTGCTGCTTTTGGTTCTAGGTCAGCGGCGCAGAAGCGACTGTACTTAATAGGCTCAGGTCCTTCGCGACCGCTGATTCTGCATAGGAGCACCCTGATCATGGCCTCTTCCCGCTTGCTTTGCCTCATCTCGGTCATGCTGCTTTGCATCTCGGCGCTACAGGCATCGGCGGCGGTGACCGAGCGCGCCGAACGGCGCCAGGCCGCCCGCGAGGTGCGCCAGGAAACCCGTCAAGACGCCCGCCAGATCAAACAGGACTGCCGCCACGCCGACATGCAGAGCAACGCCGGCTGCCGGCAGGACAAACGTCACACCAAGCAGCAAGGCCGGGAACGGGCGCGCGACCTCAAGTATTGAGCGTCAGCCTGGCGCTACACGCCGAAATTGAAGGCAATCGAGATACGTGGTCGTTTGCCGTTGTAGCGTCGCACCGAATGCATCAGCCACGACGGAAACATGATGAAGGTTCCGCTCGCAGGCGCAACCGTGCTGCTGAAGCCGGCCGTCAAGCACCCTTCGATACGCATCCTTAGGTCGGGATTGTAGGCCGAAGGCATCATCCCTCGCGGGTCGGGAAACTCCAGGTCGCCGCCTACCGCCGGATCTTCCTGGCGGCCACCGTCGTCCACCCAGTACACACCAGACCAATAGGCACCCGGGTGGCCATGCAGGTCGTTGGAGTCGCCTGCGAAATTGACATTCGCCCAAGCATTGTGGCGCCACTCGAACGTAGGCTCGATGAAGCCATGTTCGGCACTGTGGACGGCGGTCAACTGGCTGGCGAAATTGCGCCCAAAGGCCAGCAGCGCTTGTGCAGCCTCACCACCCCACTCGGTGAAGTCGGCGGTTGATTGCCAGCCGCCTTGGTTGCTGTGCGAAGCCCCCCGATCCACCTCCATGCGCTTGGCAATGACCTCGCGAAGCTGGTTGTTCAGCGTTGCTGCCTGGGGGTGAACGATGCTGGCGACGGGCGTGACGAAAAACTTGTGGATCTGGATGCTTTCTGGATCCAACTCTGAATGCGCTTGCATCGACATCCTCATGGCTTCACGGCAAAGGCCGCGAACATAAACAGCAAATGTGCAGAAACCATGGAGACAGGCCCGCAGTAATCCCCGGCGGCACAGGCAATCGCCGCAGATGTGACGGGATGTGAAAAATTTGTCGAAATGCAATGTGCGTTTGAGTTAGATTCTCATTCAGATTATTAAACACATTTCGTAACCATTTCCCTTTAGGAATTCTCCTTGAAACGTCATATCCCTGCCAGCCTCCTGCTGGTCGGCGCCTGCAGCGCCCTGCCCATCGCTCATGCCGCCAACGACCTGACTCTGCCCGCCACCGAGATCGTCGGTACCAACGAAAGCGTCGATGGTGTCAGCCAGGGATACGAGGGCAAGGCATCGTCCACCACCACCAAGCTGGGCCTGACCGACAAGCAGACGCCCCAGGCGGTGACCACCATCACCCGCCAGCAGCTCGACGACTTCAAGATCAACGGTATCAAGGACGCCCTGCGCGCAGCACCATCGGTGACCGTGGAGCAGACTGAGTCCGATCGTACCGAGTTCACCTCGCGCGGCTTCGACATCAACACCTTCGAGTACGACGGCATGGGCATGCCCTTCGTCGGTACCGTGCTGGTAGGCGAACTGGACCTGGCCGAGTACGAGCAGGTGGACATCCTGCACGGTGCCAACGGTTTGATGAGCGGCGCCGGTAACCCGTCCGCCACGGTCAACTTCGTGCGCAAACGCCCGACCGAAACCTTCCAGGCGCAGGTCAACACCAGCGTAGGCTCCTGGGACAACCGCCGCGTCGATGTCGACCTTTCCGGCCGTTGACCGACAGCGGCAATGTGCGCGGTCGCTTCATCTATGCCCACGACAAAGGCAATTCGTGGATGGACCGCTACAGCCACGAGCGCAACATCGCCGCCGGCTTGCTGGCCATCGACGTGACCGACGCCGACACCGTGACCGTGGGTTTCTCCCAGCACAACAGCGACTCCAACGGCAGTACCTGGGGCAACCTGCCGCTGGCCGACAGCGCTGGCAATGCCATCCACTACAGCAGCCGCAGCAGCAACATCGGCCAGCCGTGGACCTACTGGAACCTGCATACCCAGCGCGCCTTCGTCGAGCTCAAGCATGATTTCGGCAACGACTGGCACGCCACCCTCACAGCGTCCGGCGTGCAGGAAAAGCAGAATACCAACATGCTCTATGTCGACTCGGTCACCGATGACGTCGCGGATGCCTACGCCAACCACACCCGCAGCGAAGCTCACCAACTGCTGGGCGAGGCCAAGGTGCAAGGCCCGTTCAGCCTGTTTGGCCGCGAGCATCAACTGACTTTCGGTGCCGCATATGGCCGCACCCATCAGAAAGGCCAGGAGTACGACACCGACCTGGTCAACGGCAGCTTCTTCCAAACGTCGTGGTCGGACATCCTGGCAGGCAAAACCCCAATGCCATCGTTTGGCGCTACCAACGAAGCGCTGTCGCAGAATTTCCAGGATACGCAGAAGAGCGTATTCGCCGGCGCCCGCTTCAGCCTGGCCGACGACCTGCACTGGATTGCCGGTGCGCGCATGCTCAGCGCCGACGGCAAGGGCGACAGCTACGGCGCAGAACGCTCCACCCGCGAGCACGGCAAGGTCACGCCCTACACCGGCCTGGTCTATGACCTGAACGATGCCTGGAGCGTGTATGGCAGCTGGACCAAGATCTACAACCCGCAGTACAACGTGGCGGACATCTCCGGAAAACTCCTCGATCCGCTGGAAGGCAAGAGCATGGAGGTCGGTCTCAAGGGCAGCGTCATGGACGAACGCCTGCACGTGACCGCTGCACTGTTCAAGACCCAACAACGTAACGTCGCCGTGTATGGCGGCGTCGAGAACGGTCGCCAGTACTACACGGCCGACGAATTCAAGAGCCACGGTGTAGAACTGCAAGCCACCGGCGAGGTGATACCTGGCCTGGACCTGCTCGCCGGCTACACCTATGTGCGCATCGACAACGACGACGGCGACCGTGCACGCAAGTACGTACCGAGCCACGCCTTCCGCGGCATGGTCACCTATCGCCTGCCGGCCCTGCCGCAGATGAAGGTTGGCGCCCGACTGAGCTGGCAGACCAAGGTGGAAAACGACGACAACAGCGCCATCCACCAGAACGCCTACGGCCTGGTCGACCTGATGACCAGCTACGACATCGACAGCAACTGGAGCACGTCGCTGAACCTGAACAACGTCACCGACCGCAAATACCTGCTGTCGCTGTACAACAATGCCACCACTGCCAGCTACGGCGCACCGCGTAACCTGACGGCCTCGGTGACCTGGAAGTATTGATCTCTACCCACTGATTCGCGGCGGGCCTCCCAGGCCTGCCGCGCCCCTCCCCACCACATCTCCCTTCCCCCGCATCTTGGCACCCACAGGCGAGCCCTTGGCTCCCTCGGTCAAGCACCCGCCAATCCCCAGACGTTAGCCTTCTGCCCACACAACAAGCTGTGTCTCGCACTCAGACAATTCTAAAAAATGCAGAGGTAGCGTCGATGGCCTTCACACCCCGCAACAAGCGTTCGCTGTGCCTTGCCCTGAGTTGTACGGCACCCGTGCTGCTTGGCGCACCAAACGCCAACAGCCTGTCCCAGTATGACGACGGTGCCACGGTCATCGACGCCAAGCTGTCCGCCGCCTTTGGCGTATATGGCAGCCGTGAGTCCTATGCGCAAGCGCCGGATCGCAAATCGGGTTCGACGTCCTGGCAAGAAGCGGTGTTGCAATACGGGCTTGACCTCAAACACACCGATCAACACTCCACCAGCACCTACGCAGCCCTGAACTTGGTGTCCAGCGCCACGTTCGGCGACGGTGACTCAGCGGGCTGGACCCTGGGCGACGAACGCACCACCAAGATAGAGGACGCCTACATCGGCTGGACGTCGGGCAAGCGCCTGCCGATGCTCGGCAATGACGGTATCGACCTGTCACTCGGGCGGCAGAACATCGTGATCGGGGACGGCTTCATCGTTTCCGGCGATGCCCTGAACTTCGGCAAGGGCCTGCTCGATGGCCATCTCGACCGTGGTGGCGCCTATTACCTCACAGGCCGCAAGGCATTCGACCAGACCGCGGTCATACGCCTGGGTGGCAAGGAGGGGCTGCGCGGCGACCTGATGTGGCTGAAATCGGATAACCGTGCCCAGGCAGAACCGGAAACGGCCGTCGCCACCCTGGAAAACGTTACGGCCCAGGGCACCGTCGGCCTGACCGCGCTGAAGGTGCTCGACACCGACAAGACCTTCGCCGAGCTGCTGTATCCAGAGCGTAAGGGCATGAAGATCTACAGCCTGCGCGCCCAGGGCAATGCCGGCGTACCGGGGTTGTTCCTGGCCGGTGAATACGCCACCGAACGCAAGCCGCGCAGCGATGAAAACGCCTGGTACCTGGAAGCGGGCTGGACCTTCGACGACCTGCGCTTCGCACCCAGGGTCAACTACCGCTACAGCCGCTTCTCGGAAGGCTACGACCCGCTCTTCTACGGCAATGGCCGGGAGCTGGGCACCTGGTTCCAGGGTGAAGTTGCCGGCAACTATGCAGGGCCGTTCAACAGCAACGCCAGCATCCAGCAAGTGGGCCTGAAGCTGGCTGTCAGCCCCACCTTCAATGCCGGGGCCATGCTGTTCAAGTTCGACACCTTGAACACCGCCACTCAGGACCTGAGCGCCAAGGAGCTCGATATCTATGGCGAATGGACGGTCAACGAGCATCTGCAGGTACTGCCCCTGGTCGGCTTCTACAAGCCCGAGCACAGTGCCGAGCGAGGTGGCAGCCAGTTGGGCAGCGACCGGACCAACGTCTACGCCCAACTGCTCCTGGTGACCAACTTCTGATGCCGCTTGGCACCGATTTACAACCGGTGGTCGCTGTAGGTCATTTCCTGCCGGGCCCTGGTATGAACTAAATGTAACCGCCTTACACTTTCCAAGGATTTCTGTCGTGGCCAACAACGAAAACAATGCCCCGCACCTATCCCAGACCCTGCGCTGGACCGATGCCTTCGCCCTGTCGATGGCCGTATCAGGGTCTATCTTCGCCTCGTTCGGCTACGCCCTCGGTGCCTTGGGGCCGATCGGCGCCCTGCTCATCTGGGTCGGGTCGGCGGCGATAGGCGCGTGCCAGAACTGGATCTTCCTCGAGGTCAGCGCGATGTTTCCGGACAAACCGGGCGGTATCGCCATGATCGCCACCGAAGGCTGGAAGCGACGCTGCACCCTGGTGGGCCCCATCGCTTCGTTCGGCTACTGGCTGGGATGGTCGGCGGTGCTGTCCATCGTGGGCGTCAGTGCCGGCTCGCTGATCCAGGCGCAGTGGTTCGCCGATCAGACCTGGAGCTACTCGTTGGGCTCGGTGAGCATCGGCCTCGTCCAGTTCATCGGTGCCGGTTTGATCGTGGTGTTCTGGCAGTTCAACCGCCTCGGGGTGCAACTGGCGGCGTCGGTGTCCAAGTACATGGGCGTACTGCTGCTGATCCCGATCCTGGTACTGGCGTTCGCGCCCTTGTACAGCGAGGCCTGGAGCTTCGCCCACTTCAAGAGCGCCTGGCAACAGCTCCCAGCGCTGGACTGGAGCACGGGCCGTCCCGCGCTGATGTGGCTGTTCCTGATTGCCTGGAGCGCCTATGGCACCGAGATGTGCGCCGCCTTCGGCCCCGAATACCGAAGCAAGAAAGACATGCGCCTGGCCCTGGTGACTTCCGGCCTGTACACCGTTGCCGTGTTCGCCGCGGTGGCGTTCGCCCTCGGCGGCCTGGTGGACCAACAAGCGGCGATCGACAACCCCAACGGTTTCTTCATCGGCGCCTTCGACGTGCTGCTGGGCAACCAGTACAGCAGCTTCTTCGTCGGCACGCTGCTGGTCGGCCTGTTCATGGGCTTGAACGCCTCCCTGGCCGATGGCTCGCGGGCACTCTACGGCATGGCCCTGGATGGCCTGACCATCCGCCAGCTGGGCGTGCTGAACAAGCACCAGGTACCGGGCCGCTGCATGACCGTGGCAGTGGTACTGAACATCGCCATGATCTTCCTGCTGTCTTCGCCGCTGGCCATCCTGGTCACGGCGAACATCGGCTACGTGGCCTCGATTTTCTTCGCCCTGACAGGCTTCCTGTGGCTGCGCAAAGACGCTGCCAGCGCCGTCCGCCCAGTAAGACTGGGGCGCGGCTGGGTACCCATCGGCTGGGCCTTGAGTCTGTTGACCGGGCTGATCGTGCTGGTCGGCGCCGCCTCGACCGAGCTCGCCGGTTACGGCGGCAACAAGGAGTTGTTGATCGGTCTCGGCATCCTCTTGTTGTCGGTGGTGCTCTTCGGCCTGCGCAAGCTCCAGGACCGCCACCACTCGACCAACCCGACCACCCCGCATAACGCCTGAGCCTGACGCTGCAGTGCGCTCCAAATACCGCAAAAACGATGAGGGATGAATACCATGGCTCTAACTTCCAACGCCGACACCGTGTATGTATTCCACGATCACGCCTCGCTCCGCTGGTCTACCGACCAGGCCGGCGACCACCCTCGTGCAGCCCTTCAACTCGCGCCTCAGTGTGCTCAACACCACCACCTATCCCGAGGACCTGGCCAAGGGCTGAGCACAGGGTACTGAGTCCAGAACGCATCACTCGATAATTCTAAAAAAGGCCACATCATGCTGTCCGTCGAAAATCCGAGCACCTATTACACCGCCACCCGCAAGTACGACCTCAAGTTTCCCGACTTCGAAGCTGACATCGACGCCGAGGTGGTGGTCATCGGTGGCGGTTTCTCCGGCGTCAGTACCGCCCTGGAGCTCGCCGAGCGCGGAGTGACCGACACCGTGCTACTGGAAGCGCGCTACCTGGGGTTCGGCGGCTCGGGGCGCAATGGCGGCCACGTCATGGCGGGCATCGGTCATGACCTGGAACGCATTCGCAAGAGCGTCGGCCGGCCCGATGGAATGCACGGCCAACCTGTTCCCACAGGTCGGCACGCTGCCCGGGCAGCCCAATGCATTCTTCGTCCAGGGCTACTCCGGGTTTGGCGTGACCCCAAGCCACGTGGTCTCACGGGTGGTCGCCGATGGCATGACCCAGGGCTCGCGGCATTGGGACGTGATGAGTTCGATCCCGCGCAAGCGCGTGATCGGCAAGGACAGCTGGCGCAACCTCATCTGCACCCTGGGCAAGGTCGCCCACCAGATCCAGGGCTACGGCAACGGCCGGCGCTGAGCACGATAAACCACCAACACGAGGCAACAGCATGACAAGCCAACTGCATGCAGCCCTGCGCGAGCGCCTGGACGTGCTCGAACAGTGCTGGCTCGCCGCCGATGCACCGGCGATCGTCGAGCAGCTCTATACCGAGCAGACGCAAATCACCGGCCCCGGCGAGGCGCCGGTCTACCAGGGCACCCGGCAACTGACCGAATTGGTCGGCGCACTCATCGCCGACACCGTCAAAGCGACGCTCCGGATCGACCACGTCCAGCCCCTGGCGCAAGACGCCGCCTACAGCTGGGTGACCTGGTACGTGCAGCCCAGGGAGGGCGAGCCGTTCAAGATGAAGTCGCTGTTCGTCTGGGAACGCAAGGCCGAAGGCTGGCGGCTACAGGCCGACCTGTACGCCGAAGGCGAAATTCACCTCTGACCCCACGCCCCCTGGCAGGCTGGTCTAACGCCTTGGCACGCCAGGACAAGACAGCAAGCGAGCCGCAAGGGCCCAATGAAAGAACCTCAACTTCCTCTTTTCTGGAGTACTGCCATGACCCTCACCGCCATCCAGCCGGGCGTGCAATTGACCGACCTCGACGCCTGGGGAACCGTTGCCGACCTGGGCTCGACCATTCTCGAAGGCGAAGTGAAAGCCTTTGGTCGGCTGACCCACGGCGCACCCACCGATGCGGTCAGCAGTGGCTATTTCGGCACCACCCGCGGCAAGTTCCGCATGACCTACCCATTCGACGAACAGGCGGTGATCGTCACCGGCGAGATCCAGCTGACCGACGAATCCACTGGCCAGGCGACCCGCTACAAGGCCGGTGATACCTGGTTCGTGACCAAGGGCACGCCAGTGCTCTGGGAAGTCCTGAGCGAGTCGTTCGTCAAGCACTACCTGGCGGTTGCCTGACCTTTCTCCTGCGCAGCCGCTCGCCCCGGCTGCAGCATCCCGAAGCAATATCATCCCCGCTCGCCCCGCCCCACTAGACCATTGCCACCCAGATGATTAACATGTTACCAAAGTATTCCGCCAACGCGGGAGAACTGGCCCGTCGCCACGGGAATGGCCGCGGATTGGCACACACAGATGCAGCCAGGCTGCTGGCATCTGAGCACACTACAAAGGTGCGTCATGAATCAACTCCAGACGTTTGGCGACCGTTTGCAGGGCTCCGTCGGCTATCAGTTGTGGGAGTCGACGCTGGCCGAGCAGTGCGGCGCATTCCACCCCGAACCGCCGGTCAGCCAGGGCATCGAAAGCTTTCAAGGGGCGATCTGTCCGGCCCAGCCCGGCTTCGGCGCGAAGATCGCCAGCAATTCTTCGCACATCCACCGCAGTGCCAAGGACATCAAGCGCGACGGTCACGACTTCTTCTACCTGGTCCACCAGCTGTCGGGAAGTGCCGTGATGGAGCACTGCGGCACCCAGACCGTCATCGGCCCGGGCGACCTGGTACTGCTCGACAGCGCGCGGCCCAGCGACTTCTATTTTTCTGGCCTCTCCGAACAGATCTCTTTGGTCATCCCGCGCCACAAGCTCGATAGCAGCCAGCCCAACAGCCGCCTGCTGCTTAACCAGAAGCTCTGCGCCAACACACGCATAGGCGCCATCGCAGGCTTCATCACCCAACAGTTTTTCGAGGACACCGGCCCCGCTGCGGATTGCGAGGCAGTCATGGAGGCGCTGATTGGCGTGATCCGGCCAAGCTTCGTCTGCCGGCCGGACGACGCCCCCACGTCCTACCAGGCCCAGGTGCAGAAGTCGTTCTTCGAAAAAGCCCAGCGCTACATCGAGGCCAGGCTGGGCAACTTCGAACTGACCCCCGACCTGATCGCCAGCGACCTTGGCACCTCCAAGCGCACCCTGCACCGGGCATTCGCCCAACAGGGGCTGTCGATCGGCAAGTACATCCTAGAACGCAGGCTGGACCGCTGCGCGGCGGCCTTCGACCGCGAGACCGACCTGCAGAAGATCTCCGCCGTGGCGTTTGCCTGGGGCTTCAACGACGTCAGCCATTTTTCCCGCGCCTTCAAGAATCGCTTTGGCGTGTCACCCAGAGGGTTCAAGAACAGGAATGGCGGCCAACTGGTCACCGCTCTCCCAGCCTCCTCCTAGTGCCGCCATCAGGCCAATGCAGGCATCGAGCTGCTGAGTCTGCAGGGCTTGCAGCTTACGCCGCTCCTGCAACGCATCGAGCTGCGCGGTCAGCACGTCGAGCAAGCTCACCGCGCCTTGTCGATAGCTGTGCAAGGCAATCTGCTCGGCACTGCCAGCGGCATCCGCTGCCTGCTCCACGTCCGCGGCTTCACGCGCCAGGTCGCGCACCTGTGCCAGGTTGTCCTCGACCTCGCGCACGGCCAGCAGGACCTTGCCGTGGTACTGCGCCGCCGCAGCTTCGAACTCGGCCTTGGCCCTGCTTTCATCGGCAGACCGGCGACCACCATCGAACACCGGTAGCTGCAACACCGGCCCCACCGCCCAGAACCGATTGGCGGCGGCCAGCAGGTTGCCGCTGCCCTGGGTCTGCCCGCCCAGCAACCCAACCAGGCCAAAATCCGGGTACCAGGCGGCACGCGCCACACCGACACTGGCATTGGCGGCGAACACGCGGCGTTCGGCAGCCGCCACATCGGGACGGCGCAACAACAGCTTGCCGGGTAGCTCGGCAGGTATCTGGGGCAGGTTGACCGGCGTCGGGTCCGACGACAGGGCGAACTGGCCCGGCAGGCTGCCTACCAGCTCGGCGATGGCATGCTGTGCCAGGGTGCGCTGGGCGATCACGTCATCCGCCGCCGCCTTGGCCTCCGACAACCTGGCCGTAGCCCGGTCGAGGTCCAATTCGGAAGCGATGTTGCCGTTGTAGCGTTCCTGGATCAGCGTCAGCAGGCGTGCCCGGTCTGCCACCGCGCTATCGAGCAACTGGCGCTGGGCATCCAGGCCCCGGGCACGCACGTACAACACCGCCAGCTGGCGCTGCAGGCTCAGGCGTGCAGCGGCCAGGTCGTCCCGCGAGGCCTGCGCGGTCGCATCACCGGCAGCCACCTGGTTGCGCAGGCGCCCCCACAGGTCCAGGTCGAAGTCCAGGCTCAAGCCGGCGGTGTCACTGTCGTAGATCGAAGGCTGGGTATCGCCACGCAGCGGCCTGCGATCCGACTGGCGCTGGCGCAGTGGCGTCGCACTCGCCGTCGCCTGGGGCCAGAGCCCGCCGTGCAGGCCCTGGGCATAGGCGGCTGCCGCATCGTAATGGGCCAGCGCGGCAGCGAGCGTCGGGTTGCAAGCCGCCAGTTGCGCCTGCAGTGCATCGAGGCGCGGGTCATGGAACAGCGTCCACCACTGCGCAGGCAGTTGCGTGTCTGCGCCAACCTGCTGCCAGGCACCCACCCGTTCACCATAGTGACTGGGCAGCGCCACCACCGGCGCGTTGTACTGCGGCGCCAGCGAGCAACCTTGCAAAACCAGGCACAGCATCAGACCAACACGCTTAGACCGACGGCGCATGAGCACCTCCCGGGGTCACGCTGCGCACCGCGTCATTGTCGCGCAAGGCATCGGGCGGGTTGTCCACCACCTCGTCACGCAAGCCCAGGCCACGGTCGACTATCAATTTGCTGCCCAGGTCCTGGGCGATGTGGATGCTGCGCAGGTGCGCGCGGCTTTGTGCATCGAGCACCGCCACCTGCGGGCCCTGAGCCCTGAAGATCAAGGCGCTGGAAGGAATGCTGACGGCATTGGGGTCGGCGCGCAGCATGATGCTTGCACTGGCATAATCGCCTGGCAGCAAGGCGCCGGCAGCGTTATCCACGGCGTACTGGGCGAGCAAGGTGCCCGAGCCCTGGTCAACGGCGGTGGAGGTACCGAGCAACGCGGCGGTGTAGTGCTGGCCGGGGCGCTCCGGCACCGACAACTGCACCCGCATGCCGGGCAGTATCTGGCTGGCGTAGTTCTGCGGTACCGGCACGTACAAGCGCAGACGGCGGTTGTCGGCGATGTCGAACAGCGAGGTGGCATTGTCGCTGTCGGCCTTGATCAGCTGGCCGACCTGCGCATGGCGGGCGGTGATGGTCCCGGTGAACGGCGCGCGGATGACCTTGTACGCCGCCAGGTCCTTCAGCCTTGCATAATCGGCCTCGGCCGCCTGGGCATCGGCGCCCGCTACGGCGGCGGCAGCCACCTTCTCATCGACTTCCTGGCGCGATACCGAATGGCTGGCGAACAAGTGCTGCCAGCGCTGGGAGGTACTTTCCGCCAGCGCCGCACTGGCCTGGTGTTGCGCCAGTCGCGCCTTGGCCTGGGCCAGTTGTTGGTCCAGTTCGGGGCTGTCGATTTCAGCGAGTGGTTGGCCGGCCAGGACCTGCGTGCCGATGTCCACCTGCCAGTGCTTGAGGTAGCCACTGACGCGTGCATTGACCTTCGCCATGTTCCAGGCTTGCAGGTGGGCCGGCAGGCTCAGGGTTTCGCCAGCGGCATTCATCATCGGACTGATGGTGACCACGGCAGGCAACGCCCTGCCCTCGGTCCAGGCCTGAACATCCGCGGCCTGGCGCTGCCGTGCATGCACACCGAACACCACGACCAATGCGGCCAGGCACAAGCCGGCGCCGCCCACGAGTTTCAGACGTCGGCGATCAGGGACGAATTGGCTAGGCATGCAGGTTTTCTCCAACGACAGCGTGAGGGGTTGAGCGGCGGTGGGCCAGGCTGAACACGACCGGTACGAACAGCAGGGTCGCGGTGGTGGCGACGATCAGGCCGCCGATCACCGCCCGGCCCAGGGGCGCGTTCTGCTCCTGGGACAGGGCCAGCGGCAACATGCCGATGATCATCGCCAGGGCGGTCATCAGCACCGGCCGGAAACGAGTGAAGCCGGCTTCCATCGCAGCCTTGATGGCATCGCCGTGCTCGGCCAGGCGTTCGCGACAGAAGCTGACTACCAGCACCGAGTTGGCAGTGGCCACCCCCATGCACAGGATCGCCCCGGTCAGCGCCGGCACCGATAGCGTGGTGCCAGTGACGAACAGGATCCAGACGATGCCGGCCAGCGCGGCGGGCAGCGCGGTGATGATGACGAACGGGTCGATCCAGGACTGGAAGTTGACCACGATCAGCAGGTAGATCAGCACCACGGCGCACAGCAGGCCCAGGCCCAAGCCATGGAAGGCTTCATGCAGCGCGGTGATCTGCCCGTGCAGGCTCACGGTGGCGCCTTTGGGACGCAGGTGCGCGGTATCGTCGATCACGCGCTGAATGTCTGCGGCGATGCCGCCCAGGTCGCGGACCTGGACGTTGGCGTACAGGTCCAATGTCGGCGTGATGTTGTAGTGGCTGACCACATCGGCGGTGTTGGTCCGCGCCAGGCTGGCGATGCCGCCGAGCACCGCGGTATGGCCGGTGCTGCCGGTGATCGGCAGTGCTTCGAGCTGGGCGATGCTGCTCATGCGGTACTGTGGCGTCGAGCCGACCACCGAGTACGACACGCCATTGGCCGGGTTGAGCCAATAGGTCGGCGCGGTTTGCGAAGTGCCGGCCAGGGAGGCGCCGAGGCTTGCGGTGACGTCACGTTCGGTGATGCCCAGCTCGGCAGCACGCTTGCGGTCGACATTGACCTGCAGCGACGGGTAGTTCTCGGACTGCTGCAGGCGCAGGTCGGCAATGCCTGGAATGTGCTGCAGGCGGCGCATGACTTGCGCGGCATAGGCACGGTTGGCGGCATCGTTGGGCCCGGAAATCTTCACGTCCAGCGGTGCCGGCGAGCCGAAGTTGAGGATCTGGCTGCTGATGTCCGCCGGCAGGAAGGCGAAAGTAGTGCCCGGGAAGCTATCCGGCAGCACTTCACGCAGGCGCTTCACATACTCGGCAGTCGCACCATGGCCGGCCTTGAGCGAGACCTGGATGTCGCCATCCTGTGGCCCGACCGTGCCACTGGTGTTGTAGGCCATGTCGATGCCGCTGATGGGCAGGCCTATGTTGTCGATGATCGACTCGACTTCATTGGCCGGCAGCACCTCGCGGATGCGGCTCTCGATGCGGTCGAAGGCCGCGGCGCTTTCTTCGATGCGCGTGCCCAACGGCAGGCGCACATGCAAGGCCATCGCACCGGCGTCGGTTTCCGGGAAAAAATCTTCACCGAGGGTGGGCAGCAAGGCGAAGCTGGCCAGCACGCACGCCAGGAAGCCGAGCAGAAACCCACGTCGATTGGCCAGCGCCAACGCCAGCAGCCCCTGGTAGCCGTCACGCAGCCGGGCAAACCCCACCTCGAAGCCCGCTTGCAGACGTACCAATGGATTGACCGACTTGTCGCCTTCGTGGTGATTGAGGTAAGCGTCCTCGGGATGCCGGCCCTCGCCCTGCTCCACCCGGTGCGGCTTGAGCAGGAACATGGCCAGGGTCGGCACCAAGGTACGCGACAGAATAAAAGAGCTCCCCATGGCGAACATCACTGCCAATGCCATGGGCCGGAACAGGTATCCGGCGATGCCCTGGAGCATGAACATCGGAACGAACACAACGCAGATGCATAACAAGGCCACGAACGCAGGACCGACGATCTGCCTGGCGCCATCGAGGATCGACTGCCTGACCGACTTGCCCTGTTCCAGGTGCCAGTTGATGTTTTCGATGGTCACCGTTGCGTCGTCGACCAGGATGCCCACGGCCAGGGCCAGCCCGCCTAGGGTCATCACGTTGAGGGTCTGGCCGCTCAGCGCCAGCAAGGCGATGGCCGACAACACCGCCAGGGGAATCGACGCGGCGATGATCACCGTCGAGCGCCAGCTGCCGAGAAACAGCAGGATCATGGCGCTGGTCAGCAAGGCGGCGATGATGCCTTCGCGGGCGACACTGCCGACCGATTCCTTGACCACGGTCGAGGCGTCGCCAAGCAGCGAGGTCTTGAGCTCGGGTGGCAGGGTCTCGTCGATGCGTGGCAGCATGTCGCGGATGCCGCCGACGATCGACAGCGTCGAGTTGTTGCCGTTCTTCAACGCCGGCATCAGCACCGCACGGCGGCCGTCGACGCGCACGATGTTGGTCTGTGGCGGCGCCCCATCGCGGACATGCGCCACCTGCCCGACGGTGATCTGGGCGCCGTCGACGATCTTGACCGGCAACTCGTTGAGCTGGTCGATGGCGGTCGGGCTGTTGTTCAACAGTATGGTGAATTCATTGCGGCCGATCTTCGCCGTGCCCACCGGGATGATCTGGTTCTGCGCAGCCAGCGCATTGGCCACATCCTCGGCGGACAGGCCCTTGGCGGCCAGGGCCTGGGGGTCGAGGTCAAGGGTGATCTGGCGCTGCTTGCCGCCCATGGGCGTCGGCATCGACAGCCCCGGTACCGAGGTCAGCGGCAAGCGAATGCTGTTCTGTACCAGGTCGCGGATCCGCGCCTCGGACAGCGTCGGGCTGGAGAACGCCATCTGCAGAATCGGCACGGTCGAGGCGCTGTAGTTGAGGATCAGCGGCGGCGTGATGCCTGCAGGCATTTGCTTGAGCACGGTCTGCGAGACTGCGGTGACCTGGGCATTGGCAGTGCGGATATCGACACTGGGTTGGAAGAATATCTTGACGATGCCCATGCCTGGCAACGACTGCGACTCGATATGTTCGATGTCGTTTACTGTCGTACTCAAGGCGCGTTCGTAGGTATAGATGACCCGGCCGGACATGGCATCCGGCGCCAAGCCCGCGTATTGCCAAACCACAGCAATGACCGGTATGCCGATATCGGGAAATACATCACTTGGCGTGCGTACCGCCGCCAGCGGCCCCACAATACAAATCACGATCGCCAACACCAGGAAAGTGTATGGCTTGTGCAATGCCGTTTTTACCAGACCGAGCATGCGCGCCCCCGAAAGTTGAATCGGCGCAGTCTTCCACGGCCTTCCCAGCGCGTCGGTTAAACCTCCATTAAAGTAATTTAAGAAAAACGGCCGGGCATATTCACTTGAAGCGAAGCGACTGACTGGCATCCTATGCGAATCATTCGCAGCTGAAGTCTAAGGGGTCGTAATGGGGGGCAAGATGCTTGCTAACTGGGGCTTGGTGGTGCCGCTGGCGGGGGCACTTTTGATACTTGCAGGGTGTGCCGGGCCTATGCCCAAAGCCAGCCCTGACGAGGCCTGGGTAAGTTTACGGGAAGAGCCGGCAACGACGTTGATGGCAGAAACGCTCGATGGCAAACGGCTGGACGATGGGCGCTTCTTCGAGGTGCCCGCGGGCAAGCACAGGCTGGGAGCGACCCTGTTCGTCGAGGGCGACGGTGATAGTAATGGCGAGATCTGCAACGCCTCGGTCGCCTATGACACGTTCAAGGCGGGTGGGCACTACACATTGGTGGAAAGTAGCTTAGGGCAGACTTATACATTGACCCTTTACAATAAAGCCAATAAAGAACTTGCGCAGACTTCGGAAACTAGTTGCATGGCGGGGTAATCGTTTTTCTGCTAACCCTGAAAGTTCTTTCGCCATGACGGTGCCATCCAACGTAAAAACCGGACCGGCCTCTTCGCGGGCAAGCCCCCTGTCCCAGAAAAAACATAACTCATTGATTTAGCGGGGATCTGTGGGAGCGGGCTTGTCCCGCGAACACCGGCGAAGCCGGTGCCATCCACCGCGTCGCCCCATTCGCGGGACAAGTCGGGGCGCCGAACCGCCGCTCCCACAGTGGCCACAGTTCTCTGCGCGACAGCGCAGCCCAGAAGGGCTGGGTGATCTCCCACAGGACCAACGCAGCACATGCAGGTTGCGATATCCCTGTGGGAGACTTCGGAAACTAGTTGCATGGCGGGATAATCGTTTTTCTGCTAACCCTGAAAGTTCTTTCGCCATGACGGTGCCATCCAACGTAAAAACCGGACCGGCCTCTTCGCGGGCAAGCCCCCTGTCATAGAAAAAACATAACTCATTGATTTAGCGGGGATCTGTGGGAGCGGGCTTGTCCCGCGAACACCGGCGAAGCCGGTGCCATCCACCGCGTCGCCCCATTCGCGGGACAAGTCGGGGCGCCGAACCGCCGCTCCCACAGTGGCCACAGTTCTCTGCGCGACAGCGCAGCCCAGAAGGGCTGGGTGATCTCCCACAGGATCAACGCAGCACATGCAGGCGGCGATATCCCTGTGGGAGACTTCGGAAACTAGTTGCATGGCGGGGTAATCGTTTTTCTGCTAACCCTGAAAGTTCTTTCGCCATGACGGTGCCATCCAACGTAAAAACAGGACCGGCCTCTTCGCGGGCAAGCCCCCTGTCATAGAAAAAACATAACTCATTGATTTAGCGGGGATCTGTGGGAGCGGGCTTGTCCCGCGAACACCGGCGAAGCCGGTGCCATCCACCGCGTCGCCCCATTCGCGGGACAAGTCGGGGCGCCGAACCGCCGCTCCCACAGTGGCCACAGTTCTCTGCGCGACAGCGCAGCCCAGAAGGGCTGGGTGATCTCCCACAGGATCAACGCAGCACATGCAGGCGGCGATATCCCTGTGGGAGCGGGCTTGCCCGCGAAGAGGACACCGCGGCACGAACGGGTCAGGACGTCAGCGCCTGCTGGCGCACTGGGGCTTCATAGCGATGCGGCTGCTGCCAGGCCAAGGTTTGCTGGACACCCACCGCGGCATCCAGCACCTTCTGCGTCCAGCTTTCGTCCTTCGGGCACACCACGACCACGCGGAAACCGTGATCGTCGCCTTCGATGCGCACGCCCTCGGAGTCATCGACGTGCAGGTCGATATCGAACGCCGGAGGGTATTTGGACGGCCCCTTCGCAAAGCCCTGCTCGTTCAGCACATGCTGGTGCCGATCGCTGTTGACCACGCCATCCACACGAATGCCGTACAGCATCAACCAGCGCCGGATGTACGCCGGGGTGCGCCCGGACGAGGTATAGATCCAGACACTGCAGCCCTGGCGGCGCAGGTCGCGAATCAGCGAACGGGTACCGACCCGCAGCGGCTCGCCCAGCCAACGGTGGACGAACTCGGGCAGCTTGCTGTCTTCAGCGGCGCTGTGCTCCGGCAAGCAGGCGAGCGTGTCGTCGATATCGAACGAAATGCGCATTCTCGGCCGCGTGAACGCGCGCCCCAAGGTTTGCCACGCCTGCTGCGTGGAAGGTCGCCAGTGATTGAGCATCGGATAGCGGGCCATCAGTGGCTCCCCTGGTAGATAGGTTGTGGTGTGCCACTGAGGAAGAACGCCTTCGGTTCAGGCGCCTGCGCTTCGAGGAATGCCGCATATTTCTTCTTGATCTTGGGCAATTCGTACAAGGCTTTGACGCCATGCTTGGCGGAATTTCGAATGACCGAGGACGGATTGAAGTAACCCTCGGCGTTGTCCAGCGAGAGTACGAACGGTGGCAGCCCTGCTCTCATCAACAGGTAGCTGACGATCAACGAGCCGGTGCGATTGTTGCCTTCGATGAACAGCTGCGGTTTGCTCAGGATTCGCACATACACCCCCGCCGCGCGCTTCCACACCGAATCACTGCGGTACGAGCAGTACCAGTTGTACAGGTCCTTGATGCCGCCTTCGACGTTGTTGAAGAAGTGCGCCTCGGTGGCGGCCAGGTGCTGGGCGAACTCCTGCCGGCGTGCCGGGTCGCGACCGCACAGCACCGTGGCATTGAGTTCGAGCATCAGGTTCACCTGCTGCAGCTCGAAAAGATCGATGCCCCGCGCCACGTAGTCGTCTATCAGGGCATAGCCCTCGACCACATTCAACAGCACCTCGTCGGTGAACGGATCACGCGGTTCGGTGAAGTGCCGGCTGAGTTCGGCGAAACGGCTCTGCACCTCACGCAGTGCGCGTTCTACCGCAGACAGATCAAGACGACGCGTTACAGGCATTGGCGATCCCGAAACAAACTGAAAAATAAAACCACCCCGAGCGAGCCACGGCTCAGCTGAATTTGCCGCTGATGTAGTCGCTGGTCAGTTGCTCGCGGGGGTTCTCGAATATCTGCGTGGTCGCGCCCATCTCGACCAAGTAGCCGGTACGGGTCCCCTGGGAAATATCGACCGAGAAGAAGGCAGTGGTGTCGGCGACACGGATCGCCTGCTGCATGTTGTGGGTCACCAGGGCGATGGTGTAGTCCTTCTTCAACTCGACCATCAGCTCTTCGACGCGGCGGGTGGCGATGGGGTCCAAGGCCGAGCATGGCTCGTCGAGCAACAGCACTTCCGGCTCGGTGGCGATGGCGCGGGCAATGCACAGGCGCTGCTGCTGGCCACCGGACAGCGACAGGCCGCTGACCTTGAGCTTGTCCTTGACTTCATCCCACAGCGCGGCCCCTTGCAGGGCGTGCTTGACGCGATCACCCAGATCGCCCTTGTAGCGGTTCAGGCGCAGGCCGAAGGCGACGTTGTCGAAGATGCTCATCGAGAACGGGTTCGGCTGCTGGAACACCATGCCGATGTAGCGGCGCACCACCACCGGATCGACGCCCTTGCCATACACATCCTGGCCCAGGAAGTGCACGTGGCCTTCGAAACGGAAGCCCTTCACCAGGTCGTTCATGCGGTTCAGGCTACGCAGCACGGTACTCTTGCCGCAGCCCGACGGGCCGATGAAGCCGGTGATCTTGTTCTTCTCGATCGGTACATGGCTGTCACGCACGGCCATGAAGTTGCCGTAGAAAATCTTGTCCAGCTTGCAGTCCATGACTACAGGTGTTTGGCTGATCATCGGAGCGGCTCGTTGCGCAGTGGATACGTTCAAGTTCAGATGCTCCCTGTCTTAGTACTTGGGCTTGCCGAAGATACGGCTGATGACGTTCACCACCAGCACGATCATCACCAGCACCAGCGAGGCCGCCCAGGCGAGCTCCAGCTGGTTGTCGAACGGCATGCCAGAGAAGTTGTAGATAAGTACGGCAAGCGAGGCCGTGGGGTTCATGACGGCCAGGCTGCCGTCATGGTAGATCCAGTAGTTGCTGAACAGCGCAGTGAACAGCAGCGGCGCGGTTTCGCCCGCGGCGCGCGCCACGGCCAGCATGACGCCGGTGAGAATTGCCGGCATGCCGGTTGGCAGGACGATCTTCCAGATCACCTGGGCGCGGGTGCAGCCCATGCCGTAGGCGGCATCTTTCATGATCTTGGGCACCATCTTCATGGCTTCCTCGGCGGTCAGCACGACGATCGGCAGCATCAGCACGGCCAGGGCCACGCCACCGGCTGGGGCCGAGTAGGTGCCGGTAGTCATCACCACCAGGGCGTAGGCGAACACACCCGCCAGAATCGATGGCAGGCCGGTGAGCATCTTGGCAGCGAAGCGCGCGGCGTTGGCCAGCTTGCTGTCGGGGCCAAGTTCGGCCAGGAACACCGCCGCCAGGATACCGACCGGCACGGCGATGGCTGCGGCGATGCCGACCATCACGAAGGTGCCGGCCATGGCGTTGCCGAAACCGCCACCCATCTCGAAGCCGGTAGGCGGCAGCTCGGTGAACACCTCGAGGCTAAGACGCGCACCGCCGCGAGTGATCAGCATGTACAACACCGAGATCAGCGGCACGCTGGCCAGCAGGGCAACGAGCCACACCATGCTGGTCAGGACCACGCTGCGCAGGGCTCGCCCTTCGAAGCGGCGCTGCAGGCTCGGCAAGGCGACGCCTGGGGTCGTGAGGTCGGTCATTATTTGTTACCCCGCTGGGCGTAGAGCATGATCATCGAGCCAAACACGTTCACCAGCAGGGTGATGAACATCAGTACCAGCGCGGCGTACATGAGAATCTCCACCTCGTTCGGGCCGGCCTCCGGGAAGTTCAGGGCCAGCAACGCCGCCAGCGTGTTGGCTGGGGCGAACAAGGACAGGGAAATGGTATTGGCGTTGCCCACCAGCATGGCCAGGGCCATGGTTTCGCCCAGCGCACGGCCGAGGCCCAGCACCAGGGAGCCGAAAATACCGGTGGCAGCCGAGGGCACCATCACCTTGAGAATCGCTTCCCAGTGGGTGGTACCCATGCCGTAGGCCGCTTGCTTGGTTTTCATCGGTACGCTGGTGAGCGCATCCTGGGAAACGGCGGCGATGGTCGGCAGAATCATGATGGCGAGCACCAGTGCCGCTGGCAGCAGCCCAGGCCCGCTCAAGGAAGTGCTGAAAAACGGAATCCAGCCCAGCTCGCTGTTGAGCCATGCGGTCAACGGGCGAATCGCCGGGATCACGACATAGATGCCCCACAGGCCGTAGACCACGCTGGGGATGGCGGCGAGCAGCTCGACGATGGTGCGGAACACTGCAGCCAGCTTGGCGGGCAGGAAGTCCTGGGTAAGGAAGATGGCCATGCTGACGCCGAAGAAGCCTGCGATCAGCAGCGCGATGAAGGCGCTGTAAAGCGTGCCCCAGATCGCCGGCAGAATCCCGTATTTACCCTGGTTGACATCCCACACGCTGCCGAACAGCACGTCGAAGCCATGCTTTTCCATACCCGGAAGTGCCTTGCTCCCTACTTCGAAGACCAATGCGACGACCAGGGCCAGCACCAGCACCACGCCGATACGTGCAAGCGCACGGAAGGTGCGATCGACCAAAAAGTCCTTGGCCGAGGGTGGCTGGCACGCTGAGTCGGGGTTATCCGGTATGGCAAAAGGTGTGTTCATTGGCTAATTCCGGGACAAAGGTCAAATGCTCCCGACGCGGCTGTCACGCACGTCGGGAGCGGTCAGGCAAGTGTTACTGGATGTTCTGAGCGGCTTTGCGCACTTCAGCGACAACCGACGGCGGCAGCGGGATGTAACCCATCGAGTCAGCGATCTTCTGACCTTCGGTCAGGCTGTACTCGACCATTTCACGCATGGCCTTGGCCTTGGCCGGGTTGCCGTTGTCCTTGCGGAAGATCATCCAGGTGTAGGTGGTGATCGGGTAGGACTTGGCACCATCCGGATCAGGCAGCCAGGCCACCAGGTTTTCCGGCATCTTCACCGCAGCCAGGGCCTCGGCACCGCTCTCGGCGTTCGGCACCACGTACTGGCCAGCCTTGTTCTGCAACTGGGCGAAGTCGACCTTGGCCAGCTTGGCGAAGCCGTATTCGATGTAGCCGATGGCACCTGGGGTCTGGCGCACGGTGGCGGTCACGCCATCGTTCTTCGGCGATTTGATGAACTTGTCGGTGGCAGGCCAGTTGACGGTGTTGCCCTCGCCCAGTGCTTGCTTGAAGGCCGGGTTGATGGTCGACAGGTGCTTGGTGAAGACTGCGGTGGTACCGCTGGAGTCGGCACGCACGACCACGGTGATCGGGGTGTCAGGCAGTTTCAGGTCCGGGTTGGCGGCGACGATCTGCGGGTCGTTCCATTGGGTGATCTTGCCCAGGAAGATGTTGGAGTACACATCACGTGGCAGTTTCAGACCTTTCGGGTTACCTGGAAGGTTGTAGGCCAGGACGATCTCGCCGGCAGTCATAGGCAGCAGTTGCACGCCTTCGCCGACCTTGGCGATTTCTTCGTCTTTCATGGCCGAGTCACTGGCGGCGAAATCGACGGTCTTGTTCAGGAAGTCCTGAACACCCGCGCCGCTGCCCTTGGACTGGTAGTCGACGGTCACGCCAGCGGTATTCTTGCTGAAATCCTTGAACCAGGTGAGGTAGATCGGTGCTGGGAAGCTGGCGCCGGAGCCGGTCAGGCGAACGTTCTCGGCAAAGGCGCCCGAGGCACAGAGAGAGACCGAGACGGCGAGTGCAGCAGACTTCATCAGGCGTATCATCGAAAGAGCTCCATGTGTTGGCCGGAGCACTTTGCAATAGCTATGTTACAGCTGTGTGACGATTGAGTGGCAGAGCACGCGATAGAGCAACTTTCCGACTAATGCTTAGGCGGTGTGACGCCTTGATGCAGCCCCCGAAGGGGCTGCAGGCCACGTTATTCAGCCTACCGACTCAAATACGGGCGCCCTTCCAGGCGTAAATCTAGCCCTGTACCGTTGGTAAGTGGCGCACACAGGCCATGTTTGGCAGCATGGTTACATCTCCACCTGCGTCCCCAACTCGATTACCCGGTTCAGCGGCAACTGGAAATACTTCAAATTGCTGTTGGCGTTCTTCAACAGGAACGCGAACAGGTGCTCGCGCCAACGCGCCATGCCGATCCGCTTGCTTGCGATCACGGTTTCGCGGCTGAGGAAATAAGTGGTGCGCATGGGGCCGAAATCAAGATCGGCACGCGGGCAGCGGCTAAGCGCCAGGGGCACATCGGGCTCTTCCATGAAACCGAAATGCAGGCTCACACGGAAGAAGCCCTCGCCAAACGCCTCGACCTCGCAACGCCGCTCGGCGTTGACGCGAGGCTCGTCGGCGAACACCACGGTCAACAGCACCACCTGCTCATGCAACACCTGGTTGTGCAGCAGGTTGTGCAGCAGCGCATGGGGCACTGCCTCGGGCCTGGCGGACAGGAATACGGCCGTGCCGCTGACCCGGTGCGGTGGCTGGGCCTGAAGACTGGTAATGAACAGATCCAGTGGCAACGCGGTTTCGTCCAGGCGCTCGACGATGATCCGCCGACCGCGCTTCCAGGTGGTCATCATCACGAACAGCACCACTCCAGCGATCACCGGAAACGCCCCGCCCTGGATGATCTTCGGCGCGTTGGCGGCGAAGAACAGGCTGTCCACCAGCAAGAAACCCAACAGCAGCGGCACTGCCAGCCAGCGCGGCGCCTTCCACAGCAGCAATACCACCGCAGAGGCCAGCAGCGTGGTGATCAGCATGGTGCCGGTCACGGCAACGCCATAGGCCGCCGCCAGCGCGCCGGACGACTCGAAACCGATCACCAGGAGCACCACGCCCAGCATCAGCATCCAGTTGACCATGCCGATGTAGATTTGCCCCTGCTCCTCGCTGGAGGTGTGCTGGATGAACATTCGCGGTACATAGCCTAGCTGGATGGCTTGCCGGGTGAGCGAGAACGCGCCGGAAATCACCGCCTGCGAGGCGATGATGGTCGCCAGTGTTGCCAGCGCGACCATGGGCAGCAGCGCCCATTGGGGTGCCAGCAGGTAGAACGGGTTGCGCACGGCGTCTGGGTTTTCGAGGATCAATGCGCCCTGACCGAAGTAGTTCAGCACCAGCCCCGGCAGCACCAGCAGGAACCAGGCGCGGGCGATGGGTTTGCGACCGAAGTGGCCCATGTCGGCGTACAGCGCTTCGGCACCGGTCAGCGCCAGCACCACGGCGCCGAGAATCGCCACGCCCATGCCTGGGTGCAGGATGAAGAACTTCACCGCCCACACTGGGCTGAGCGCCTGTAGCACCTGCGGATGCTGGACGATGCCATGGACACCCAGCGCGCCGAGCACCACGAACCAGAGCACCATGATCGGCCCGAACAGCCTGCCGATGCGTGCGGTCCCGTGACTCTGGATGAGAAACAGCGCCACCAGCAGCACCACGGCCAGCGGTACGACCCAATGGTCGATACCGTCGAACGCCAGTTGCAACCCCTCCACCGCCGACAGCACCGAAACCGCCGGGGTGATCATGCTATCGCCATAGAACAGCGCAGCACCGAACAGGCCGAGCAACACCAGCACCTTGCCCAGGCGCTTGTGAGGAGCAGCTGCGCGATGGGCGAGTGCAGTCAACGCCATGATGCCGCCCTCGCCATTGTTGTCGGCACGCAGGATGAACAGCACGTACTTGATCGACACCACCCACAGCAGCGACCACACCACCAGGGACAGCACGCCGAGCACACCCGCGGTGTTGGCCTGGACGCCATAGTGGCCGGCGAACACTTCCTTGAGGGTGTAGAGCGGGCTGGTGCCGATGTCACCGTAGACCACGCCGACGGCGGCGACGAGCATGGCGGTGGCGGAGGTTTTCGCGGACTGAGGGGGGTGTGCTGCGACGGCGGACTGGCTCACGAATGGCTTCTCTGGACTGACGGGCGTAGACGCGTGCCATCCCACGGCATCGCGGCGGTCAGTATCCCTACAGGCAGCCGGGCGGGTCGTAAAAAGAGCGTAAAAAATGCTGTTCTGTGATGTGGTTTGAGGCATGCGCCAGCACACGCCTCACACCCATACGTCATGAAACGCTCAGAACGTGCCGGGGTAGGCCCCGCCATCGATGAGCAGGTTCTGCCCGGTAATGAACCCACCCTGGGCACTGCAGAGAAACGCGCAGTACGCGCCGAACTCCTCGGGGTTGCCGAAACGCGCGGCTGGAATCGCCTGGCGCCGAGCCTCGGTCGTCGCTTGCAGGTCGCCACTGGCCTGACTCGCGGCCTGCAACGTCTTCTGCAGGCGGGCGGTGTCGAAGGCGCCCGGCAGCAGGTTGTTGACCGTCACATTGCGCCCGGCCAGACGCTGTTGGCGGGCCAGCCCGGCGATGAAGCCGGTCAGGCCGCTGCGGGCACCGTTGGACAACCCAAGGATATCGATCGGCGCCTTCACTGCGCCCGAGGTAATGTTCACCACCCGGCCAAAGCCGCGCTCGGCCATGCCGTCGACCACCGCCTTGATCAGTTCGATGGGCGTGAGCATGTTGGTGTCGAGCGCCTTGATCCACTCCTCCCGGCCCCAGTCGCGGAAATCGCCTGGGGGTGGGCCACCGGCGTTGTTGACCAGGATATCGACCTGCGGACACGCCGCCAGCAGGGCCTGGCGTACAGCGGGATCGGCCACGTCCCCCGCGACCGTGCGCACTTCGATGCCGGCAAAGCGGACTCGCAGTTGCGTGGCCGTCTGCTCCAAGGTGCTGGCGGTGCGGGCGTTGATGACCAGGTTGACCCCTTCCCCGCCCAAGGCCTCGGCGCAGCCCTTGCCCAGCCCTTGGCTGGCAGCGCAGACGATGGCCCAGCGGCCCTTGATACCTAGTTCCATGATTGGCTCCTTGTTGGGTGGATGTGGTTGACACTAACACGGAAGCAAGGGGCCTTTGACGCGGATGAAACGGGGTTTCAGTGGGTCTTGTTCATACCCAGCTCCATGTCGTCGATCAGCGCCTTGGCCATTTCGCTGAGGATGCGGGCGGCGCTGCCGGCCTTGCGGTCGTTTTCCATCTCGGCTTCGGTGGTGAGGTGGCGGATGCAGCCGAGCAGGATCGAGAGTTGGCTGAAGGCGTGGTCGAAGGGGATGCCGGGTTGCAGGCGGAACAGGTCGAAGGTTTCGATGCCGGCGGTGGTGGCGTGGGTGGGGTCAGTGGTTGCCATGGGGTCAGTTCCCTCAATTCGGTGGTGGATGGCACCGGCGGAGCCGGTGTTCGCGGGCAAGCCCGCTCCCACAGGTACAGCGCCAAATTCGAAATCAACACAAATCCTGTAGGAGCGGGCTTGCCCGCGAAGAGGCCGGTTAGGCCACTATCAATGCAGAAATGGATTGCGCTCGAGCGCCGAAGCCAGGGCATCCGCCTGGGCCCAAGCGATCTGCATGGAGCGCAGGCCATTAATCATTGATTCACGCATGCCTTCTTCCTCGATGCTATCGAGTGTGCGACGGCTGTGGTTGTAGGCGAGCATCAGATAATGAGTGATGTTCAGCACTACATGCTCCATCGGCACAAGCCGTTCGATGATGGCGTTACTGAGGGTTGTACCGTCGGGGAGATCGTAGAAATGCGGTGGGTCGGGAACGATTGTCTTCATTTTCGGCACCATATTAGTCGTGTGCCACCCATCCGTTTCCACACATTGGGGTGACAACTGCACACGGGGTGGAAAACCAGGCATATGGCGAACCCGGTAGGCTCGAAAGCCTCCCGCATGCAGCTGTCGTAACGACGCTCGCCATATCTACTGCCAGGGTTTCCACACCCCGATCGCTGAATTGCCAGCGACCGGGACAGCCTAAGGAGCCATGTTTCCCTGCACAATCAGACGCGTGCCGACGCGATCCGTAGGGTATTTCGCCAACCCTGGAACCGCCAGCACAAGCGCGTAGGATACTTCTGAAAAAATAGGGAAGATGGATGACGCAACACCGCCAACCACACCGACACCACCAAGCGCGAGCGGCGCTAGACCTTACCGCTACTACAAACCGCTCGCCTAACACCTCCAAGCCCCTCAAAAACCCAATGTCGCCGACAACAAATACGTCCGCGGCGTCGACAACGTCAGCCCCGGCTCACTGTCATCCGATGCCCCCGCCGAAGCCCAGTAACGCTCATCCAGCACATTCTCGACGCTGGCGCGCAAAGTCACCTCGGTAGCATCGACCTTGAAGGCATATCGCGCCCCCAGGTCGAACCTTTCCCAGCCATCGATCTGCTTGCTGTTGTCCTGATCCAGGTACTGCGAACTCGAATGGATACCACGCGCCGTCAGGGTCAGCCCGTTCACGCCAGGCACATCCCATTCGGCACCGAGGTTGACGTTGTACTCAGGTGTCGCCGGGGCGCGGTTGCCATCGTAGGCACCGCCCACGGTATCGGTCAGTTCGCTGTCGATGTACATCACCCCGCCCAGCACGCGCACGCCCCCTAGCGGCTCACCGAACACGCTCAGCTCGATACCGCGGTTGTCACGCTTACCATTGGGGCCGAACACGCGGGTCCCGGGATTGGTCTCGTAGGCAGGCTGGCGGATACGGAAGGCGCTGGCAGTGAACGCCACGCGGCCCAGGTCGTACTTGGCCCCGACTTCGACCTGGCGGCTGGTGAAGGGTGGGAAGATCTGGTCTTCGTTGATCGACGTCGACGGGGCAATCTTGCCCTGGCTCAGGCCTTCCATGTAGTTGGCATAGAGCGACAGCTGGTCGGTGACCTTGAGCAGCACCCCGCCCGACGGCGAGAGCTTTTCCTCGTCATAGGCCGTGTCGCCCTTCACCCCATCGCTCCAGTCATCCACCTGGACCCGCTGCCAACGCGCCCCCAGGGTCAGCAGCAGGCGGTCGTCGAAAAAGCCCAGGGTGTCGGCCAGGGCGAGGCCGGAAAAGCGGTTCTCGGTGTACACCTGCGCATCGATGCGCGTCGGGGTGCCGGGGGTGGGCGTGGTCACCGGGTCGTACAGGTTGCTGGGCGCCGACGCGTAGCGCGCGCCGCCGTTGGTGAAGTCCATGTAGAAGTAGCTGGCGGCAAGGTTCAACTCATGACTGACAGGCCCGGTATGAAACCACTTGCGCAACCCGGCCATGGCGGTGCGGACATTCTCGTCCCGGGTGAAATCACGCGGTTGTACCGTGAAATCGCCGGCATCGTTGATGATCGACACGTTGTGACGCAGAAAGTCATGGTTGCTCTTGCGTGCGCCGACCGCGCCGTAGGCCAGCAGCGACTCGCTGATATCGTACTCGGCGTTCAGCGCGCCGAAGGTGTCGTCGGTGCGCGCCTTGCTCCAGGCCTGGGCATAGTTGCGTCGCACATCGTCGGCGTTCGGCACCTTGGCATTGGCGCCAACCAGCACCCGCTCTTGCGGCGCATCGGTGTCGCGCTCGGTATGCCCCACATCAGCCGAAAGCCGCAGGCGCTCGCCACGAAAATCGAGCCCCAGCACCGCCATCTCGCGGTCCACGCTCTGGTGGTCCCATTCGGTATCGCCCGATTGCTTGACGCCGTTGAAGCGCACGCCGAACTGGTCGCCTTCGCCAAAACGACGGCCGATGTCCACCGCGCCTCCCACCTGGCTCCCCGATGCAAAGCTGCCGGTGAACTCGGTAAGCGGTTTGTCGCCCGCCCGCTTGGGCACCACGTTGATGCCGCCCCCGACGCTACCGCGTGGCGAGATGCCATTGATCAGCTGGCTGGGGCCCTTGATGATGTCGACTCGGTCGGCCATTTCCATGTCGATGGAATAGGTCGGCAAGATGCCGTACAAGCCGTTGTATGACACATCGCTGTTGAACAGGCTGAAGCCGCGGATGGTGAATTGCTCGAAGCGGCCACCGGCGGGATTGGTGGCGCGTACCGAGGGGTCGCTGGCGATCAGGTCGCCCAGGGTGCGGGCCTGCTGGTTCTTGACCACGTCGCTGGTGTAGGTGGTCATGCTGAACGGGGTGTCCATGAAGTCCCGCGACCCCAGCAGCCCCTGCGAGCCCTTGCGGGCGACCTGGCCGCCGGCGTACGGCTGGCCATCGTTGTCCTGCGGCTGGCCGCCGACGATGCTGGTGGGCGCGATCTCCAGGGCATTGGCGCCCTCGGCAGCAGGCACCAGCGTGAACGCCCCCTCGCCGACCGGCTGCAGCTGCAAGCCGCTGCCCTGGAGCAACAGCAGGAAGCCTTCATCGATGCGGTAACTGCCCGACAACCCGCCGCTCTGCCGGCCACTCACCAGCGCCGGGTCGAGCGACAGGCTGACGCCGGCCTGGTCGGCGAACCGGGTCAAGGCCGCGCCCAAGCTGCCGGAGGGTACTTGGTAGCTGCGTCGGGCGCTTTCGTCGGCCCAGGTGGGTACATTCAGGAACAGGCTCATGGCAAACCCGATGTGCATCAGGCGGCAAGACTTTACTGCGGGCATTGAAAAAAGCTCCTCTGATTTTCCTCTACCGGTAATGACCGGCGAGCGAAAAAAAGGGGACAGCCTCAAGCATGATGTTCTCGCGGCACCAGGGTGACCCAGTAACGTGTACGCGTATTCACCTCCAGCGGCAGGCTGGCAGCGAGCAGCGTGAGGACCCGGTCGGTGTCGTCCAGGCGGAAAGTACCGGTGACGCGTAGGGCCTCCAGCGCCGACGACCAGCGCAGCACCCCAGGGCGATAGCGGCGCAGCTCACGCAGCAGATCGCCCAGGGGCCGGTCGTCCAGGCGCAGCGCACCCTCGCGCCAGCCAAGGGTCCATTCGTCCAGGCCGCGAACCGCACCTGCGCCTTCTGCGTAGAGCCGAGCCTGCTGACCAGCGCTTAGCACCAGGGCACCACCGCGCAACGGCTGCAGGCTGGCCGAGCCCTTGACCACCGACACCCGGCAAGCCTCGTCGAACAGGCGCAGGCAGACGTCGCCGAAAGCGACCGCTACCTGGCCGAAAGGCACCTCGATCGCCAGGCCCAGGCTGCCGGGCAGACTCACCGCCACTTCGCCTCGCAGCAGTTTTAGCCGGCGCGCCGCCAGGTCGATGTCGACCGCGCTGTCGGTGTTCAAGGCAAGCAAGGTGCCGTCTGCCAGGGCCAACTGCCTACGCTCCCCTACCCCCGTGCGTACATCGGCCGTCCAGGTTTCCAGCGGCAACTGCCGCGCCAGCATCCAGCCGGTGGGGAGCACTGCCGCGACAGCCAGCGCCTGCTTGAGCAGTGCTCGGCGGCTGGCCTGCGGGCGATCGAGGGTGGCCAGAGCCAACTCGCTGGGCAATTGGGAAAACCGCTGACGCAGTTGCATTGCCTTCTGCCAGGCCTGCTCGTGCGTGGCATCGCTGGCCCGCCACTGCGCCAGACGTTGCAGCTCGCTGTCACCGGCCTTGCCAGACTCCACCAGCGCCAGCCAGCGTGCGGCGGCGCGCACCACCTCGCGGGTATTGCCGTTGGCGATGGACATCACAGCTCCGCCAGCAGGCAATGCTCGTAGGCCTGCGCCATGTAGCGTTTGACCGTGCGTTCGGACACTGCCAGGCGCGCGGCGATCTCGCAGTAGCCCAGGCCTTCCAGCTGGCTCCAGAGAAACGCCTTGCGCACCGGGGCCTTGAGGCCGTCGAGCAACGCGTCGAGCGCTTGCAGGGTTTCCAGCAGTATCCAGCGCTGTTCAGGCGACGGCAGGCTCTGCTCGGGTAGCTGCGCCAAGGCTTCCAGGTAGGCCTGCTCCAGGCTGCGCCGCTGGTGAAAGTTGCTCAGCAGCCGCTTGCCCACGGTCAGCAGGTAAGCCCGAGGCTCACGGATGTCAGCCAGTGACTGGTGGCTGGCGAGCACCTTGAGGAAGGTGTCCTGGCTGAGGTCGGCGGCATCCCAGGCGTTGCCCAGACGGCGGCGCAGCCAGGTTTCCAGCCAGCCGCGGTGGTCGCGATAGAGGGCTGGCAGGCTGTGCTCCTGGGACGGCGCGGCTTCGGTCATGGGGAAGGCTCTGCGGCAACGTAAATAGGAGTGATTCTAATTTACGTTAGGCGGCAGATCCAAGGGGTTTGTGCAAAAACCCGCTACATGGCCTCACGCAGCTGCGCCAGGCGCGTGAGCAGGCGCTGCACATAGCCTTTGGCAATCATCGTGCCCCAATGCCCGTCGCAGAAGCGCTCGCCTCTCACGTAGTAGGTCACCAGGCTCTGCAACTGCGCAAGGCTCGCTTGCTCGATGGCGCCAGGTTCGCTGACCAGGCGATCTGCGGTGGGACGATAATCGATGTCGAGCCAGCAATCCTTGCGGGCTTGTTCGTAGAAGTCGTCGACCACCTTGGCGTAGATCGGCCAAGGGTGCGGTTCCTTGAAGGTGTAGGCCTCGATGGGCACCCCGTTGGGGTATAGCTGCGGCAGAAAGCCTATCAGCGCGTCGATATCGGCCGGGGTGGGGAGCATGACGAGTTCCTTGTCGTTTACCAGGGGCACAGTCTACACACAGGATGCTGGGGTGGTTAAAGCGCCATGACCATTTCGTGCCAGGCCATGCCACCGTGGTCCGAGGGCGACGGCTGCACGTACTGATAGCCAAGCTTGCGATACAACTCGACATGCCGTTCCTTGCACATCAGGTGAATAGTGGCCTTGCCCTGGGCGTGCATGCGGGCGATGAACTCAGTCATCAGTCGCTTGGCGTACCCCTTGCCCTGGTGCGCCGGGTCGACGACCACCGACATGATCACCACGTTCGGCGCCAGCGGATCATGGCCGATCAGTTCCTTGAAGGCCTCGTCGGACATCACCACTTCGTGGGCGCAGCCACTGTTGATGAAACCGACGATGGTGCCCTCGGTTTCGAGGAGGAGGAAACCCTCGGGATACTGGGCGATCCGGGTACGGATCTTTTCCAGGGTGGCGGCTTCGTCACCCTCGTAGGCGCCGATTTCGATGGCGTAGCAGCGCTCGGCGTCCTGGTCGATGGGGTGGCGAAATGAGGTGTTGCTCATGGAATGGCTCCGGCAGGATGAGTGGCTAGAGGACTATGGTAAATGACGCGATGCCTGATCGCGGTGCATTCTTGCCGGTGGTTTTGTGCTGCCTGGGCTGGCCTCTTCGCGGGCAAGCCCGCTCCTACAACAGGTACGGCGCGGTGACTGTGGCCGGGTATGCCTGCAAGGGCCTCTTCGCGGGTAAACCCGCTCCTACAGGAGACCTGGCGAGTTTCATAGCCTTGGGGGGCCTGCAGGAGCCGGCTTGCCGGCCATGAGGCCTGCCCGCAGGCGGTACTGCCCAGGCGTCATGCCAAGGTGTTTGCGAAACGCGCTGCCCATGTGCGACTGGTGCGCAAAGCCCGCCTCCAGGGCAAGGCTGGCCAGGTCCTGATCGGTGTGCTCGATCAAATGCCGAGCCGCTTGCAGCCTCACCTGAACGAGGTACGCATGCGGCGTGAGGCCGATGGCCTGGGTGAAGTCGCGCAGGAACCGAAGCGCGTTGTGCCCGTAGGTATTGGCCAACTGATCCAGGCTGAGCGGCAGATGATGCTCGTCGCCTATCTGGTCCAGCACCCGGACAACTGCCTTGGGCTGGACCTTCGGCTGCGCCTCTGGAGCCCTGGCCTGCGCGAGGAAGGCCATTGCCGCCTCCTCCAGCGCCAACCGATCGGTTTCGCACGCAAGCAGCAGACGTCGAAGCCCCATCGCTTGCTGCAAGGCCTGTCGCTGCCCACCGGCCTGGACACGCTGAGCGGTAACCGGCAGCAGTTGCTGGGCCAGCGCCGCCTCCAGACGCAGCACCAGGTATTCACCGCCACGGGCGGACTCGGAAAACACCTCGACGCCCACCGGCGTCTGCGCCAGCACGCCGGCGAAGGTGTCGAAGTCCGCACGGCGGTCCGAGTCGATCGCATGCACGCCTCGCTGGCGCTCCAGGGTGATGCCCAACGAATGCCAGCGCACCGGGTCGCGGGCACTGTAAGCCATGCGCGGCAGAAGCTGCAGGCAGAGCTTGTCACCCAGCAGGTGCTGGCTCAGCATCTGAAATTTCCTGATAGACCGTCGTCTGCTTGCACCGGACACTTCCTGGTGAACGATTGACCAAAACGGGAGCACCACATGCGCACCATCGGCCTTATCGGCGGCATGAGCTGGGAGTCCAGCGCCGAATACTATCGCCTCATCAACCAACAGGTGCGTGACCGCCTGGGGCCCCTGCGGTCGGCGCAAACGCTAATCTACAGCGTCGACTTCGGGCCTGTCGAGCAAGCCCAGCATGCCGGGCGCTGGGAAGATGCCGCCGCGGTTCTGCTGGATGCGGCGCGGCGCCTGGAAGCCGGTGGCGCCGATTGCGTGGTGCTCTGCACCAACACCATGCACAAGGTCGCGGCGCAGATTCAAGCGGCGGTCGGCATTCCTTTCCTGCACATTGCCGACCCGGCAGGCCAAGCGGCACGCAAGGCCGGGGCGACGAAGGTCGGCCTGCTCGGTACCGCCTTCACCATGGAAGAAGATTTTCTCAAGAGCCGCCTGCGTCCCCTGGGGCTGGATGTCCTGGTGCCGGACGCCACCGAGCGGCAGACGGTGCATCGGATCATCTACCAGGAGTTGTGCGTGGGCGTTATCGACGAGGCATCGCGCAAGGCCTATCAAGCCATCATCGAATCGCTCGCCGCTCGCGGCGCCCAGGCGATCATTCTCGGCTGTACCGAAATCGGCCTGCTGATCAAGCCCGAGCACAGCTCCATCCCCTTGCTCGATACCACCGAGCTGCACGCCCGAGCAGCGGTAGCCTTCGCCCTCGGCGACTGAGCGAAACCGGCTAACCGGTGCGGCGCTCGAATATCGCCCCTTCCACGCCGATCACCTCACCCGAGCGGGTGTACATGCCCACGCCGGTTTCCCACACCCGCTTGATCTGCCCGCCCGCGCAGCGGATGCGGTACTCGAGCTGATACGGCTCGCGCTTGAGCAGCGCGCATTGCACGCAGTACCAGATGTAGTCGGCATATTCTTCGAGGATCAGCGAGCCGAAGCTGCGCGATGCCGTGCCCCCTGCCAGGTAATCGGCGGGGTAACCCGTCAGGGCCAGGCAGCCTGCGCTGACATAGTCCATCGACCAGGCCCGGTCGTTGCCACCTCGGTAGATCAGCCCGGGCAGGTCATCCAGCAGCCCCTGCATGAACGGATTCGGTGCGTGGTCGGCCCCGGGCGCGCTTTCGCTGTGCAGCGGCCGCTGTTCGCTCACACGCCAGGCAGACCCCGTGCTATGGATTCGGGTAGCCAGCTCCAGGCGCGAGCTGAGGCGAAACTTGCGCAGCAGGTTGCGTACGTAGATCTTCACCGTGCCGTCGCTGATGCCCAGCTCGCGGGCGATCTGCTTGTTGCTGTAGCCGGCTGTCAGCAGGGCCAGGGTCTGGCCTTCGCGGTCGGTCAGGTCCTCCCAGACATGGGCGTGTGCCGTTGCGGTTGAAAGCATCCCTGTTGTCCTCTTCGCGGGTCGCGCCGGGCAGGCACTGATCGACAGCAACAAACGTGCCTTCGGCGGTGGACTACCCCAAAGGGCATATGCCCGATAGCGGATTGAGTGATATTTCCTACTGGGAAAGTATATTCCCCAACAGGAATAGAACTCCGCGAGGATCATATGTCCAGCGTCGCTCCCTACCCACCCACCAGCGTGCCGCTTTACCCCGTAGCAGAGCCCTATCCGCCAACCCCGCATTACCTTCTGGTCACCCAGGACGACGCGGTCGAAACCCTGCAGCGCTTGGTGGTAGAACTGAGCGATACCCGCATCGATCACCTACAGCTGAGCGGCATTACCGACCCAAGCGCACTGCAGCAGGCGTTGAGCGAGCGCTTGGCGCACGCATGCGTTGGCCTTCGCCTGGTCCTGGAAGGTGACGAAGCGTTCGTCTGGTCGCTGCATGCCCTGGCGCGCAAGGCGGGAATGCAGCCCGACGAGATCCGCATCGTCAGGCGCCCTGACGGCTGCCGACAGGTGTTCTGCGTGCACTGCGCAAACTGCCAGGCAACTCGCCTCGCCGGGCCGATAGCATGTGCCCACTGCGGGGTGGTACTGGAGGTGCGCCAGCACTTCTCGCGGCGGCTAGGCGCCTATCTGGGCGTGTGCGCCGACCCCGACCAGCCGCGTCGGGAGCCACGACCATGAACGCCACCCTTGATGTCCGCGTCGCTGCGACGCGCTTGCTGACGCCGGAAATCCGCGAGTTCAGCCTGCTGGCAGTGGAAGGCTCGCTCCCCGGTTTCTCTGCCGGCAGCCACGTGCAGGTGCATTTGCCCAATGGTCGGTGCAACGCCTATTCGCTGGTGGGAGACCCTGCGGCCAATGGCCCCTACCGGATCGCGGTGCGCTACCAAGAGGCTTCACGAGGCGGCTCGCGCTACCTGCATCAGCATCTGCGGGTCGGCGACACCCTGCGCATCACCCCACCGGCCAATGCCTTCTCGTTGCAGCGCCAAGCCGGCCAGCACCTGCTACTGGCAGCCGGCATCGGTATCACACCGTTCAAGGCCTACCTCTTCGAATTGTTGCGCGCCGGGGCTGACTTCGAACTGCACTACGCCTACCGAGCGGGTGCCAGCGATGCCTATCTGGACGAACTGCGCGATGCGCTCGGCAAGCGACTGCATGCCTACCCCAGCGGCGAACGCCGGCTCGATATCGCCCAGGTGTTGCAGCGCCGCCCGTTGGGCACCCATGTGTATGCCTGCGGGCCGCGAACATTGCTGGCCGATCTGCAGACCCAGGCCGGTCGCCTGGGCTGGAGCCCAAGCCGGGTGCACTGGGAAGCGTTTGCCGGGCCGAGCCCGGCCAGCCCTTCGCTGCCGAACTGGTACGCAGCGCCAAGCGGCTGCACGTGGCAGCCGACGAGAGCTTGCTAGAAGCCCTCGAACGGCTCGGGGTGGAAGTGCCCAACCTGTGCCGCGGCGGGGTCTGCGGGCAGTGCCAGACGCACTGGCTGGCAGGCGACGTGGAACATCGCGACCTGTATCTCACCACCGAACAGCGCAAGACCCACCTCATGCCCTGCGTATCGCGCGGCTGCGGCCGCCCGCTCCTGCTCGACCTCTGAACGGAGACCTACCCATGTCCCTGACCTTCACGCCGAAGCAAACCTTCCGCGACGACTTCACGTTCCGTAACAGCCCGGCCGCCATCGCCCGCTTTCCGTTCCCCTTCCCGGAGGACCAGTACCTGTACTCGGTCAACCTGGAACCTGCTGTGCCCCGCGACCCGGGCTCGGTGTTCGAGCACCTGTTCGACGTCGATGAACACTATCTCTCGGAAATGGCCGAGCGGGCGCAGGTGCTGGAACGCGACCCGCAACGCTGCCTGGTGATGCCGCACATGGCCCAAGCCACCTGGGACACCCTGGAGCTGCTGATGACACGCCTAGCGCAAGACTACCCCACGGTGTTCCGCCTGTCCCGCCAGGGCGCTGCCTGGCACTGGCAGAACCTGGCATTGGGCATCGACCAGCATTTCACCTTTGGCGAGCCCGAAAGCCTGCCCTGCGAACCGCTGGAGTACATCACCCGACAGGTACAGGGCGACTTCGCCCTGCTCGACCAGCGCGACAACGACCTGTTCATGGATGCGGGCATGGTCACCTGCCCCGCCGACTGGTCGCTGCGTTTCGACGCCGGCATGAGCTTCAAGCAGTGGCACTCGCCGGTCCCCATGGCCCACCAGTTGGGGGTATTCGACCGAGCCCTGAAGTACCTGCTCAACCTCCAGGTCGCGCAGCCCGTGCGCCGCCTGAACTGGACCCTGACCATCAATCCCCGGCTCGACACCTCGCCGGAAACCTTCCACGAATGGGGCAGCGAGCGCGGTACGGTCACCGCCAGCAATGCCGGCGAACGGGTCCACCTGCGCGTGGAGCTGCAATTGATGCTGCGCCTGGCGCGCTCCAATGCCGTGCTGTTCGGCATTCGCACCTACCTGATCAGACTCGACGAACTGGCCACCCAGCGCGCCTGGGCGCAACGCCTGCACCGGGTGATCCGCGACCTCCCCGACCCCATCGCCGACTACAAGGGCATCACCCGCTACCGCCAGGCTCTCATCGAATGGCTACGCCCGTTCGACTGCAGCGCCTGACACCTCGTCATCCACTCGCCAACAAGAGGAATCTCCATGGCCAACTCCTGGCGCATCAGTGCCCTGCGTGACCGCCACCTGGCGCTCGGCTCCCAGCTCGAAGACTGGAACGGCATGGGCACTGCGTGGACCTACCACAGCGACCTTGCCGACCACCATGAAGCCATCCGCACCCACGCCGGCCTGATGGACGTTTCCGGGCTGAAGAAGGTGCACTACGTGGGGCCCCACGCCGAGAGCCTGCTGGACCAGGCCACCACCCGCGACCTGGGCAAGCTCTACCCAGGCAAGTCGGTGTATGCCTGCATGCTCGACGACGACGGCAGGTTCATCGACGATTGCATCATCTACCGCACCGGCCCCAACGCCTTCATGGTGGTGCACGGTGCGGGCAGTGGCCACGAAGTGCTGGTGCGCTCGGCCCAGGGTCGCCAGGTGGCGGTGTTGTTCGACGACGACCTGCACGACCTGTCGCTGCAGGGCCCCAGGGCCGTGGATTTTCTCGCCGAGCATGTGCCGGGGATCCGTGACCTGCCCTACTTCCATCACCTGCAGACGCGGTTGTTCGAGCGACCGGTGATGATCTCGCGCACCGGCTACACCGGCGAACGCGGCTACGAGATCTTCTGCAAGGCCGCCGACGCGCCCATCATCTGGGATGGCATCCTCGCGCAGGGCAAGGCCCACGGCATCATCCCCTGCGCGTTCACCGCCCTGGATTGGCTGCGAGTCGAGAGCTACCTGTTCCCTACGACAACTCGCAGATGTACCCCTTCGCCGGCGAGAAGGCGGGTGATACGTTGTGGGAGCTGGGGCTCGACTTCACGGTATCGCCCGGCAAGCTGGAGTTCCGGGGCGCCGGCGAGCATCGGCGACTCGAGGGCCGGGAGCGCTTCAAGATCTTTGGCGTACTGCTCGATGGCAACACCGCCGCCGAAGCCGGCGACACCCTGTGGTACCAGGGTCGCCAGGTCGGCGTGATCACCTGCGCCATGTACTCGCGCCTGACCGGAAAGTCGATGGCCATCGCCCGGCTCGATCCCTGTGCCGCCGAGCAGGGGTTGCCACTGACGGTAAGGGGCAGCCTGCAGGTCGAAGCCATCGCACATACCCTGCCGTTCGACGACCCACAGAAGCACAAGCGCACAGCCAAGGGCTAAGCCTCCCCACGCCAGCAAGCTTCGGCCCCTGTAGGAGCCGGCTTGCCGGCGATGAGGCCCACACAGACACCGACAACCCTCCCCGGAAAACCGCATCGATTAAAATCACTTTTCCGCATATTAGGTTATGCCTAAATTGAATTTCACTCAAAGAAGGAAAGCCTCTAGCTTAAGCGCCCATAGCGTTTGGTTCTGAACAGGAACCTCACCGCCAGACGCGCACGCTACCCGACCACGTGGTGCCTGCCCCCTTTGATCGCAATGGAGGCGCCATGCCCATATCCTCGTTAAGCCGTCGTCAACTCCTCGCCCTGGCAGGCACCGCGTCGGCAGCCGCTTTCGCCAGCCGTTTCGCCTTCGCCGACCACGATCACGGCGCCCATGCCGGCCACACCACACAGCCGGTAGGCAGTGGGCTGGACCTGGAAAGCACGCGCTGGGTGCTGCCCGAGCCGCGCAAGATCAAGCTGGCGACCAACCTCAATGCCGTGTGCCTCGCGCCGGTGGCGGTGGCCGACAGCCAGGGCATCTTCAAGCGCCATAACCTGGACGTGGAGTTCGTCAACTTCGGCAACTCCACCGAGGTGCTGCTCGAGTCCATGGCCACCGGCAAGGCAGACGCCGCCACCGGCATGGCCCTGCGCTGGCTCAAGGCGTTGGAACAGGGTTTCGATGTCAAACTCACCGCCGGCACCCACGGCGGCTGCTTGCGCCTGCTGACCCTGGACAACGGCCCGAAATCCTTCGAGGCCTTGAAAGGTGCGACCATCGGCGTCACCGACATGGCCGCGGCGGACAAGAACTTCTTTTCCCTGATGCTCAAGCGCCATGGCGTCGACCCACTGCGCGACGTGACCTGGCGGGTCTACCCGATCGACCTGCTCAGCGTTGCCCTGCAGAAAGGCGAGATCCAGGCCGCCAGCGGTTCGGACCCGCTCATGTACCGGGTCAAGCAGCAACCGGGCTTCGCCGAACTGGCCACCAACATGGTCGAGGAATACGCCAACATGAGCTGCTGCGTGGTCGGCGTCAGCGGCAAGCTGGCGCGCGACGACACGCCAGTGGCGGCGGCCATCACCCATTCGATCCTGCAGGCGCACGCCTGGGCCTCGCGCAACCCCGAGGCGGTGGCCGAGGAGTTTCTCAAGTTCGCGGTCAATACCTCGCGCGAGGAAGTGCATGCCATCCTCACCGAGCACACCCATGGTTACTACTCGGTGGGCAACACCTTCGTGAAGGAGATCGCCGTCTATGCCCGGGACCTGAAGAACATCGAGGTGCTGCGCCCACGCACCGACCCGCTGGCGTTCGCGGAGGATGTCCATGCCGACGTATTCGCTTGAGCAAACCCAGCCCAAGGTCGCACCCGCTGCAGCCATCTGGCGAGCGGGCCTGCTGGCGGCACTGGCGTGGATAGCCCTGGGCCTTTTCACCGAACTGTACCCAGATGGCGGCAAGCCATGGCCGTACACCTTCGAGCTGGCCGTTGCAGCGGCTGTGGTGGGCGTGTTGCTGGCGCTGATCGCCCTGCTGCCAGGGCCGTTCGCCCGCCTCGTGCAACGCCTGCGCCCCGCTGGTGCGTGGCTGGCGGCGTTGCCGGTATTGTTGGGCGCCTGGCTGCTGGTGACGGCCAAGGTGGTGCTGTTGCCGGTGCCGTTCTTCGCCCCGCCCCAGGCGCTGATCGAAGTCTTCCTCGACGACTGGCCACGCCTGGGCGAAAGCCTGCTGCATTCGCTGTGGTTGCTGATCAACGGCGTGGTGCTCGGAGGCAGCGCCGGTTTCATCGCCGGGGTGGCCATTGGCTGGTCGCACCGGATCGGCTACTGGGTGCACCCGGTGCTGCGGATTCTTGGCCCGGTGCCATCCACGGCGCTGCTGCCGATCTGCTTTTTCTTCTTTCCCTCCAGCTGGAGCGCCAGCGTCTTCCTGATCGCCCTGGCGACCTGGTTCCCGGTCACCGTGCTGACCTGGTCGGGCGTCGCCAGTGTCGACAAGGCCTACTACGAGGTGGCGCGAACGTTAGGTGCCAGCTCGCGTTTCCTGGTCTTGCGGGTGGCTATTCCCGCCGCGCTGCCGCATGTCTTCGTCGGCCTGTTCATGGGCTTGGGCGCGTCGTTCTCGGTGCTGGTGGTGGCCGAGATGATGGGCGTCAAGGCAGGGCTCGGCTGGTACCTGCAATGGGCCCAGGGCTGGGCGGCCTACGCCAACATGTACGCCGCGCTGTTGGTGATGGCCCTGCTCTGCTCGGGCCTGATCACCTTGTTGTTCATCGTCCGCGACCGGGTGTTGTCCTGGCAGAAAGGAGCCGTCAAATGGTAAGTCCCGCCCACGCCACCGTGCCCCGTGAAAGTGGCATGGCCCTGGACATTCGTGGCCTGAGCCATGCCTTCGACCTGGGCGACAAGCGCCTGCCGGTGCTCGACAACGTCGACCTGCAGTTGCAGCCTGGGGAAAGCGTCGGGCTGCTCGGCCCATCCGGCTGCGGCAAGTCCACCCTGCTGCGCCTGGTTGCCGGCCTGGAAGGCCTCCAGCACGGCCATTTGCTGGCGGACGGCGGCGCGATCGACGGCCCGCACCATTCGCGGGTGCTGGTGTTCCAGGATCCCACGCTCTACCCCTGGCGCAGCGTGTGGGACAACGTCGCCCTCGGCTTGCAGGCCCGGGGTCAACTGAAGACGCAACGGGCGCGGGTCGACGAGACGTTGCGCAAGGTCGGCTTGCTGGAGTTTCGCGATGCTTACCCGCGACAGCTTTCAGGCGGCATGGCACAGCGCGCGGCGCTGGCCCGGGCGCTGATCAACGAGCCGCGCCTGCTGCTGCTCGACGAACCGCTCGGCAAGCTCGACTCACTGACGCGGATCGCTATGCAGAGCGAGTTGATCCGTTTGTGGCAGCAACAGGCCTACAGTTCGTTGCTGGTGACTCATGATGTGGAGGAAGCACTGTTGCTGTGTGACCGGGTGCTGGTGTTCTCGGCCCGACCGGCGCGGGTGTTGGCCGAGTTGAAGGTCGAGCGACCGTATCCGCGGCGGCGGGATGACCCGCGGCTGCTGGAGTTGCGCCAGCATGCGCTGGAACTGTTGGGTCAGGGGACGGATTGGTGAGGGTGCGCGCTGGAGAGTTGCGGGGGCGCGGATATCGAGCGCCCCCCGCGCGGCGCATCGCCAAGCGTGCGCTGAAGAGGTGTGGTGCCGCACACATCGAGCGCCGCCCGCGCGGCGCATCGCGACGCAAGGCCGCTCCCACAATTGTTGCAACGTGCCACTGTCTGTCAGGCCATGGTTGTTCGCCTTTGGGGGCACCACGGAATATCGGGGTGCACCCTACGCCAACACAAATATCGCGCCGGGCCCACCAGGCTGACAACCATGGCCTATCAGACATAATTGGCCTGAAACAAATGTGGGAGCGGCCTTGCGTCGCGATGCGCCGCGCGGGCGGCGCTCGATATCCGCGCCCCCGCAACTCTCCAGCGCACACCGAGCGACACACCGCAAATCCCAAGCGCCGCCGCACCACTTTGGCCGACCGCCCGCCCCAAAACCGCACATGCATCCATTCCATTCACCCCTCCAAAGCCACGCGCCCCCCCAGCCAACCCCTTTACCACGGGCCTCGGCACAATAATCTGACCACTTGGCCATGTTTTTGCTTCGAGGCTGCTCAACCCCTCCACGTCGAGCAGCCTCATGTCCGAATTCCCCTCGTCCCTGCGCCTGGAACTGCGCGCCATTACCAAGCGCTACCCAGGCACGCTGGCCAACGACCGCATCGACCTGCGCATCGCCCCTGGTGAAATCCATGCCCTGCTCGGCGAGAACGGCGCGGGCAAAAGCACCTTGATGAAGATCATCTACGGCGTCACCGCGCCCGACGCCGGCCAGGTGCTGTGGGAAGGCCAACCCGTGCAGGTACGCGACCCCGCCCAGGCCCGCAACCTGGGGATCGGCATGGTGTTCCAGCACTTCTCCCTGTTCGAGACCCTGACCGTGGCGGAAAACATCGCCCTGGCCCTGGGCCGCGAAGCCGGTACGCCCCGGCAACTGGCGCCCCGCATCCGCGAGGTTTCGCAGCGCTACGGCATGGGCCTTGCGCCCGAGCGCCTGGTGCACAGCCTGTCGATCGGCGAGCGTCAGCGCGTGGAAATCGTTCGCTGCCTGATGCAGGACATCAAGCTGCTGATCCTCGATGAACCCACCTCGGTGCTGACCCCGCAGGAGGTCGACGAGCTGTTCGTCATCTTGCGCGCGCTGGCCGCCGAGGGCTGCAGCATCATGTTCATCAGCCACAAGCTCAACGAAGTCCGCGCCCTCTGCCACAGCGCCACCGTGCTGCGCGCCGGTCGTGTTTCCGGCGACTGCGTGCCGGCCCATTGCAGCGACCTGGAGCTGGCGCGCTTGATGGTCGGCGACGCCGAAGGGCTGGAGGCCAGCTACGCGAAAAGTGCCGGTGGTTTGCCACGCCTGCGTGTAGACGACCTCAGCTGGCGCAACAAAGACCCATTCGGGACCTCGTTCGAGCATCTGCGCCTGGAAGTGCGCAGCGGCGAGATCGTCGGTATCGCCGGGGTCGCCGGCAATGGCCAGGACGAGCTGTTGGCGCTGCTCAGCGGTGAAGCTCGCCTGCCCACCAGCGAACGCGAGCGTATCACCCTGGACAACCAACCCATGGCCCACCTGCACCCCGATGCCCGTCGCGCCCTGGGCCTGGCCTTCGTCCCTGCGGAGCGCCTGGGCCATGGCGCCGTGCCGGACATGACCCTCGCCGACAACGCCCTGCTCACCGCCTTCCAGCAAGGTCTGGTCAGCTGGGGGCTGATCCGTTCGGGCAAGGTGCAGGCCCTGGCCGAGCAGATCATCCAGCGCTTCGCGGTGAAAACGCCCGACGCTCAGGCCACAGCGCGCAGCCTCTCCGGCGGCAACCTGCAAAAATTCATCCTTGGCCGCGAGATCCTGCAGAACCCCAAGCTGCTGGTCGCCGCCCACCCCACCTGGGGCGTCGACGTCGGCGCCGCCGCGGCCATCCACCGTGCCTTGATCGCCTTGCGCGACGCCGGCGCCGCGATCCTGGTGATCTCCGAAGACCTCGATGAGCTGTTCCAGATCAGCGACCGCATCGGTGCACTGTGCAGCGGGCGCCTTTCGCCGCTCAAGGCCACCGCCCAGACCCATACCGTGGAGGTCGGCGGCTGGATGGCCGGCCAGTTCGACGCCCCGCAAGACGCCGCCTGACGAGAGCCCGCCATGTTGTTATCCCTCGAACCCCGTATCCAGCAATCGCGCGCCATGTTGCTGCTGTCCCCGCTGCTCGCCGGCCTGCTGACCCTGGTCAGCGGCGCCCTGCTGTTCAGCGCCCTGGGCCATGACCCGCTGCTGACCTTCCATACCTTGCTGATCGAGCCGATCAGCGATTTCTACGGCCTCTGTGAACTGCTGCTCAAGGCGTTGCCGATCCTGCTCTGCGCCTTCGGGCTGGCCGTGGCCTACCAGGCGCGCATCTGGAACATCGGCGCCGAGGGCCAACTGTTGATCGGCGCCCTGGCCGGCAGTGCCCTGGCAATTCAGATCATCGACTGGGAAAGCCACTGGGCGCTGCTCTGGGTGCTGGCTGCCGGCACCCTCGCCGGCGCCCTGTGGGGAGCGCTTGCAGCCTGGCTGCGGACGCACTTCAACGCCAACGAAATCCTCACCACCATCATGCTCAACTACATCGCCTTGAACCTGCTGTTGTACTTCGTGCATGGCCCGCTGAAGGACCCGGACGGCTTCAGCTTCCCGCAGTCGGCGATGTTCGGCGACGCCAGCCGCCTGCCGGCATTGTTCGAGGATGGCAGGTTGCATGTCGGCCTGTATTTCGTGCTGCTGGCCCTGGTGGCGGCGTGGGTATTGCTGCACAAGAGCTTCCTGGGTTTCCAGATCAAGGTACTAGGGCTCGACCAACGCGCCGCCGGCTTCGTTGGCTTTCGCGAAAAACGCCTGGTCTGGCTGGCGCTGTTGATCAGCGGCGGCCTGGCGGGCCTGGCTGGGGTCTGCGAGGTCAGCGGGCCGATAGGCCAACTGGTGCCGCAGGTCTCTCCTGGCTACGGCTATGCGGCGATCACCGTGGCCTTTCTCGGGCGCCTGAACCCGCTCGGCATCCTGGTGGCGGGGCTGCTGATGGCGCTGCTCTACCTGGGTGGCGAGAACGCGCAGATGAGCCTCAACCTGCCGCAGTCGCTGACCGGCCTGTTCCAGGGAATGATGCTGTTCTACCTGCTCGCCTGCGACGTGCTGATCCTCTACCGGCCGCGCCTGAAACTGCACTGGCGCCGCCGTGCGCCGCTGGCGGAAACCGCCAGCGCCTGACCCCCTGACCTACTCGTTTGCCTGCCGCCAGGGGCGCGCAGGCTGAGGCTTCGACTATGGATCTCGATCTGCTGGGCAACATCCTCTACGCCATGGTGCGCTGCGGCACGCCACTCTTGCTGGTCGCCCTCGGCGAACTGATCTGCGAAAAGAGCGGCGTACTCAACCTCGGCCAGGAAGGCATGATGCTGTTCGGTGCGGTGGTGGGCTTCATCGCCGCCTATGCCACCGGCAACCTGTGGCTCGGCGTGCTGATGGCGTGCCTGGCCGGCATGCTGCTGTCGGGGCTGTTCGCCCTGGTGGCGCTCGGCTGCCAGGCCAACCAGGTGGCCACCGGTCTTGCCCTGACCATCTTCGGCGTGGGCCTGTCGTCCTTCGTCGGCACCGCCTGGGTCGGCAAACCGTTGACCGGCTTCGAGCCGGTGGCGTTCCCTGTGCTGGCGGACCTGCCCATCGTCGGTCACATGCTATTCAACCAGGACGTGCTGGTCTACCTGTCCTTCGCGCTGTTCGCGCTGGTTGCCTGGGTGCTGCTGAAAAGCCGGATCGGCCTGGTGCTGCAAGCTGTGGGCGAAAACCCCGATGCCGCCAGTGCCATGGGCCTGCCAGTGCTGCGCGTGCGCACCCTGGCAGTGCTGTTCGGCGGTGCCATGGCCGGGCTGGCGGGTGGTTATCTGTCGCTGGCCTACACGCCGATGTGGGCCGAGAACATGACTGCCGGGCGCGGCTGGATCGCACTGGCGCTGGTGGTGTTCGCCAGCTGGCGGGTGTTCCGGCTGCTGCTCGGTGCCTACCTGTTCGGCCTGGCCAGCATTCTCCACCTGGTGGCCCAGGGCATTGGTGTGAGCTTCCCGGCCAACCTGCTGGCGATGCTGCCCTACGTGGCGACGATCCTGGTGCTGGTGGTGCTGTCGCGTGATGCGATCAAGACCCGCCTGTACGCGCCGGTGTCGCTCGGCCAGCCGTGGAAGGCCGGGCGTTGATCAGGGGTTGATGCTACCGGCCCTTTCGCCGGCAAGCCGGCTCCTACAGGTGTTGCGCAATTGCGTGAACGGTGTAGGAGCCGGCTTGCCGGCGATAGGGCCAGTCGCAACTGCGCACCAGCCAGGTGCAACCACTCGAGCACCGCGCACCACGCCTGCTCCACCGCGCCCAGGCCAAACCGCCGGCAACCCGCGAAACGTAGTTTTTTGCCCACCTGGTCAGCTTTTTGCAATACCCGTACAGCCCGACACGGCCACAACAAAAGACCTACAGGAGCCACCCCTGATGCATCGGAAAAAAACCAAGAATCTGCTACGCATCCTGGCCGTCGCCATCGGCCTCACCAGCGCGCTGTGCGCCTGCGCCGCCGACCCGTTGAAGGTCGGTTTCGTCTACATCGGCCCAATCGGCGACCACGGCTGGACCTACCAGCATGAACAGGGTCGCCAGGCCCTGATCAAGCAGTTCGGCGACAAGGTCGAGACCAGCTTCGTCGAGAACGTGCCTGAAGGCGCCGACGCCGAGCGCGTGCTGCGCAACATGGCCAAGGGCGGCTACGACCTGGTCTTCGCCACTTCGTTCGGCTACATGAACCCCGCCGCCAAGGTCGCCAAGCAATTCCCCAAGGTCACCTTCGAACACGCCACCGGCTACAAGCAGGACAAGAACCTTGGCACTTATCTCGCCACCTCCTACGAGGGCCGCTACGTCGGCGGCTATCTCGCGGCGAAGATGACCAAGACCAAGAAGATCGGCTACGTCGCCTCGTTCCCGATCCCGGAAGTGCTCCGCGATATCAACGCCATCCAGCTGGCCCTGGACAAGTACAACCCCGGCACCGAGATCAAGGTGGTGTGGGTCAACTCCTGGTTCGACCCAGGCAAGGAAGCCGATGCTGCCAATGCCTTGATCGACCAGGGCGTCGATGTGCTGTTCCAGCACACCGATAGCCCGGCACCGATCCAGACCGCCGAGCGTCGCGGCATCTACGCGGTCGGCTACGCCTCGGACATGGCTCACTTCGGGCCGAAAGCGGTGCTGACCTCGATCGTCAACAACTGGGGCCCGCACTACATCAAGAGCACCCAGGCGGTCATGGATGGCACCTGGAAATCCCAGGACTACTGGGGCGGCCTGGCCGAAGGCACCGTCGAGCTGCCGATCAGCGACCTGGTCCCGGCCGACGTGAAAAGCGGTGCCGAGCAGATCATCGCGAGCATCAAGGACGGCTCGTTCCACCCGTTCACCGGCCCCATCCTCGACCAGAGCGGTGCGGTGCGCATCGCCGATGGCGTCGTGGCCAGCAACGCCGAGCTGGCCGGCATGAACTACTACGTCAAAGGCGTCACCGCGCAACTGCCCAAGTGACCCGGAGCCCGTCATGAACAGCCTGCCGATCATCGACATCGCCCCGCTCTACCAAGACGATCCCGCCGCCCGCCACGCCGTGGCGCGGCAGATCGACGCCGCCTGCCGGCAATGGGGCTTCTACTACATCAAGGGGCACCCGATCGCGGCCACGCGCATCGCCCAGTTGCAAGCGGTGGCACAAGATTTCTTCGCCCGCCCGGCCGAAGAGAAACTGCGCATCGACATCACCCAGAGCATGCACCATCGCGGTTACGGCGCCATCGCCACCGAGCAGCTCGACCCCAACCGGCCGAGCGACCTCAAGGAAACCTTCGACATGGGTTTGCACATGAGCGCCGAACACCCCGACGTGCTTGCGGCAAAACCCCTGCGCGGCCCCAACCGCCACCCGGCGATCGCCGGGTGGGAGGCCCTGATGCAACAGCACTACCAGGACATGCATGAGCTGTCGCTGACTCTGCTGCGGGCGATGGCCGAGGCATTGGGCATCGAGCCGGACTTCTTCGACCAGCGCTTCGCCGAGCCGATCAGTGTGTTCCGCATGATCCACTATCCACCACGCCAGACCGCCAGCAGCGCCGAACAGCAAGGGGCCGGCGCGCATACCGACTATGGCTGCGTGACGTTGTTGTACCAGGACAACGCAGGTGGTTTGCAGGTGCGCAGCGTGGACGGCGAATGGATCGACGCCCCCCCCATCGAAGGCACCTACGTGGTCAACATCGGCGACATGATGGCGCGCTGGAGCAACGATCGCTACAAGTCCACGCCGCACCGGGTGATCAGCCCGCTGGGTGTCGATCGTTACTCGATGCCGTTCTTCGCCGAACCGCACCCCGACACCGAGATCAGCTGCCTGCCCAACTGCTCCAGCAGCGACAACCCGCCGAAGTACCCGCCCGTATCGTGCAGCGCCTACATGCTGTCGCGGTTTGCCGAGACCTATGCCTACCGGCGCGAGGAGTCGCTGGCCTGAACCGCTGCGCCGGTTGCCGCCGCGGTTCAGGAAACTTCCGCTACCGGCACTGGCGCCTTGGCGCGCAAACCGATCGCCTCGACCTGACCACAGGCGATCGCCATTCCCACCAGCGCAGGCAGGCTTTCAGCCTGCATGCGCTTCATCACCCGGCCGCGATAGAGGTCGATGGTCTTGACGCTGACGTCGAGGCGCTCGGCGATTTCGCGGTTGCTCAAGCCCTGCACCAATGGGATGAACACGTCCCGCTCACGCGGCGTAAGGCTGTCGATTCGCTGCTGCACCTGGGCCTGTTCCGTTGCTCCGATGTAGGAGTTCCCCGCCCGCTGCAAAGCCGCCTGCACGCTATCGAGCAGCAACTGGTCGTTGTAGGGTTTCTCGATGAAGTCGCAGGCGCCGGCCTTGAACGCGCGTACCACGATCGGCACATCGGCATGACCACTGACGAAAATCACCGGCAGCTCGAGCCCGCGCTTGCGCAAGGCATCCTGCACGGCCAACCCGCCCATGCCGGGCATCCGCACATCGAGCAATACGCAGGCCGGGCCGCTGGGCTCCAGGGCATCGAGAAACGCCTGGCCATGGGTGAACGGCACAGCCTCCAGGCCGACCGATTCCAGCAGCCAGACCGTCGAATCGAGCATGCCCTGGTCGTCATCGACCACATACACCTTCGTCTTCAGCACCGCTTCTCTCCCCATCAGTTGTTCACCGGCAACCGGCAGCACAGCACCAGCCCACCCTGCGCGCCACTGCGTGCGCGCAGGCTGCCGCCAAAGCCTTCGACGATGCTCCGGCTCATCGACAGGCCCAGGCCCAAGCCCTCGGGTTTGCTGGTGATGAACGGAGTGAAGATCTCATCGAGACGCTCGGCCGGTACCCCTGGTCCTTGATCCGTCACCTCGATCTCCAGCCAATCGCCCTGGCGCTCGGCGCCGAGCAGGATACAGGAGGGTTGGTTGGCGTGCTGCTCGCGGTTGGCGTCGATGGCATTGCGCAACAGGTTGATCAGCACCTGCTCCAGCAACACCCGGTCGGCATAGACCGCTGGCAGGCCCGCGGCCATGTACAGCTCGACCGCCACCTGGTCGCGGGCCGCTTCCCAGGCACACAAGCGCACCGCCTCGCTGGCCACTTCGGCCACGTCCAGCGCCTGCAGCCGGCGCGGCCCCTTGCGCAGGAAGGCGCGCAGCCGGCGAATCACCTCGGCGGCATGGGTGGCCTGTTCACTGATGCGCTGCAGACCTTGGCCGATGCGCTCGCGGGCCTTGGGCTCGTGGTCCAGGCCGAGCAGGTAGCGCTGGCTGGCGGCGGCATAATTGGCCACCGCCGCCAGCGGCTGGTTGATCTCGTGGGCGATGCCCGAGGCCAGCTCGCCCAGGGTTACCAGCCGTGCGGTGTGGGCCAGTTCGTCCTGGTGTCGACGCTGCTGGCGCTCACGCAGTTCATGCTCGGTCATGTCGCGCGCCACCAGCGAGTAATAGCGTTCACCGCCAGCGGAGCGATGGGCCAGCAGTACCAGGGAAACCGGAAACGCGGCGCCCTCGCGCCAGGGTTGCAAGCGTGCTTCGGCCTGCCACACGCCGTTGCGCTCTGCGCAATCCCAGCCCTCCTGCGCAAGAGCCTGGCGGGTGCTTTCATCGAGCAGCGAGGCCAGTTCCGGCAGCGCCTCCAGCCCTTCGAGAGCCAGGGCACGGCGGGCCGAGGCATTGAGGTAGCTCAGTCGGCCCTGGCGGTCGCTGAACAGCACCAGGTCGGTGTTGGCCTCGACCACTTCGGCCAGGCGCCGGCGGTTTTCCTGGGCCTCGACCCGCACGCTGATGTCACGCGACACGCTGATGATTTCCACCACCGCGCCGGTGTAGGTTTCGCGAATGGCCCGGCTGGCGATCTCGAACCAACGGTAGTGTCCATCGGCGTGGCGTACCCGGCACGTCATGGTGTGATAGCCATCCTGGGCCAGGGCCGCTGCCGCCAGCAACAGTGGCTGGCCGCAGTCGTCCGGATGCAGGAGCGCCTGCACCGGCTGGTCGCGCAATTGCTCAGGCCACAGCCCCAACAAGCGGAACGCCGCGGGCGATGCATCGAGGAAGTGGCCCTTGGGGCTGTGGCGGGAGATCAGGTCGGTGGTGTTTTCGGTGATCAACCGGTACAGCCGTCGGGCGCGGCTGGCTTCCCGGCTACTGCGGCGCTCCTCGCTGGCATCGCGACAACGTACCAGGGCCTGCTGCCTGGCTGAATCGGGAATGTAGGTCCACAACAAGATGCGCTCGCCGACCTCGATTTCGACCTCTTCGATGGCTCGCCCCTGGTGCAGGCAAGCGTGCACCAACGCAACGTGATTGCCTGGCAGGCAGCGTTGCAGGCTGCCTACGCCAGACATCAGGGCCTGCAGCGCGGCATTCTGGCCCAGCGGCTGGGCGTCGGCAGCCACCAGCAGACTGGGCTGTGGATCCTTGTCCAGCAAGGCAAAGACGTTCATTTCCAGGGTACCCATCTGATCAGATCTAGTAGTTCTACCATATTGCTATGGTCTATCTTCCAGCTAATATGGGCCATCGCGTAAAAATGCGACAGGGGAACGGCCCGCGCCATTGGCCACCCCAACCCTAATCAGAGCTAACAATCAGCCACCGGGGATCAAGCGCACTGGCTGCGCCTGCCTCCCAAACAGGACTATCGCATGTCTATCTTCTCCCAGGGCCTGATGCCCGCGCCTGTCAATCACGTTGCCCTCACGCCCCTGAGCTTCATCGAACGCACCGCCGCCGTCTATGGCGACTATCCAGCCGTGATCCATGGCTCCATTCGCCGCAACTGGCGCCAGACCTACGAGCGCTGCCGGCGCCTGGCCAGCGCCCTGGCCGGTCGTGGTATCGGCCGTGGCGATACCGTGGCGGTGATGCTGCCGAACATTCCCGAAATGCTCGAAGCACACTTCGGCGTACCGATGATCGGCGCCGTGCTCAATACCCTGAACGTGCGCCTGGATGCCGAGGCGATCGCCTTCATGCTCCAGCACGGTGAGGCCAAGGTGCTGATCAGCGACCGTGAGTTCCACGGCGTGATCCGTGACGCCCTGGGCCTACTCGAACACCCGCCGCTGGTGATCGATGTCGATGACCCCGAATACGGCGAAGGCCAGTCGGTCAGCGACCTCGACTACGAGGCCTTGCTTGCCGAGGGCGACCCTGAGTTCGCCTGGGAGTGGCCCGATGACGAGTGGCAGGCGATCTCCCTCAACTACACCTCGGGCACCACCGGCAATCCCAAGGGCGTGGTCTATCACCACCGCGGCGCCTACCTCAACGCCATCGGCAACCAGATGACCTGGGGCATGGGCCACCATCCGGTCTACCTGTGGACCCTGCCGATGTTCCACTGCAACGGCTGGTGCTACCCCTGGACCATCACCGCTCAGGCCGGCATCCATGTGTTCCTGCGCCGGGTCGACCCGCAGAAGATCCTCACCCTGATCCGCGAGCATCGCGTCAGCCACCTGTGCGGCGCACCGATCGTGCTCAACGCCCTGGTCAACATGCCCGACAGCGCCAAGGCCGCCATCGAGCACCCGGTGCAGGCCATGGTCGCCGGTGCCGCCCCCCCGGCCAAGGTGATCGGCGCCGTGGAGGAAATGGGCATCAAGGTCACCCACACCTATGGCCTGACCGAGGTATATGGGCCGGTCACCGTCTGCGCCTGGCATGAGGAGTGGGACGAGCTGCAGCTGGAGGAACGTGCGCGCATCAAGTCGCGCCAGGGCGTGCGCTACCCGACCCTTGACGGCCTGATGGTCGCCGACCCGCAAACCCTGCAACCGGTTGCGCAGGACGGCAACACCCTGGGTGAGATCTTCATGCGTGGCAACACGGTGATGAAGGGCTACCTGAAAAACCCCGAAGCTACCGCCGAAGCCTTCCGCGGCGGCTGGTTCCACACCGGCGACCTGGCCGTGTGGCACGCCGATGGCTATGTCGAGATCAAGGATCGGCTCAAGGACATCATCATTTCCGGCGGCGAGAACATCTCGACCATCGAGGTCGAGGACACCCTCTACAAGCACCCGGCGGTGCTCGAAGCCGCCGTGGTGGCGCGCCCGGACGAAAAATGGGGCGAGACACCCTGCGCCTTCGTCGCCCTCAAGCCTGGCCATGGCGCCACCCGCGAGAGCGATATCAGCACCTGGTGCCGTGAGCACCTGGCCGGCTTCAAGGTGCCGAAGACGGTGGTGTTCGGCGAATTGCCCAAGACCTCGACCGGCAAGATCCAGAAATTTCTCCTGCGCGACCGGGCCAAGGCCCTTTGAACGGTGAGCACCCACATGACTGACTACAACGCGCCATTGCGCGACATGCGCTTCGTGCTCCATGAAGTGTTCCAGGGGCCGGCGCTGTGGGCCCGCCTGCCCGCCCTGGCCGAGCGCATCGATGCCGACACGGCCGATGCCATTCTCGAAGAAGCGGCCAAGCTCACCGGGCAACTGATCGCACCGCTGAGCCGCAATGGCGATGAGCAAGGGGTGCGCTTCGAGGCTGGCCAGGTGAGCACACCCGACGGCTTTCGCGACGCCTGGCAGATCTACCGCGAAGGCGGTTGGGTAGGCCTGGGCGGCAACCCCGAGCATGGCGGCATGGGCATGCCGAAGATGCTCGGGGTACTGTTCGAAGAGATGATGTACGCCGCCGATAGCAGCTTCAGCCTCTATTCGGCGCTGAGCGCCGGTAGCTGCCTGGCCATCGACGCCCACGCCAGCGAGGCGCTCAAGGCAACCTACCTGGGCCCGCTGTACGAAGGCCGCTGGGCCGGCACCATGTGCCTGACCGAGCCGCACGCCGGTACCGACCTGGGGCTGATCCGCACCCGCGCCGAACCCCAGGCCGACGGCAGCTACCGCATCAGCGGCAGCAAGATCTTCATCACCGGCGGCGAACAGGACCTGACCGAGAACATCGTGCACCTGGTTCTGGCCAAGCTGCCCGACGCCCCAGCCGGCGCCAAGGGCATCTCGCTGTTCCTGGTGCCCAAGTTCCAGGTCGAGGCCGATGGCAGCCTGGGTGCGCGCAACGCCGCGCACTGTGGCTCGATCGAGCACAAGATGGGCATCAAGGCCTCGGCCACCTGCGTGATGAACTTCGACGGCGCCGTCGGCTACCTGGTGGGTGAAACCAACAAGGGCCTGGCCGCGATGTTCACCATGATGAACTACGAGCGACTGTCCATCGGCATCCAGGGCATCGGTTGCGCCGAGGCCTCGTACCAGAGCGCCGCCCGCTATGCCAACGAACGCCTGCAAAGCCGCGCCGCCATCGGCGCGCAAGCCAGGGACAAAGTCGCCGATCCGATCATTCATCACGGCGATGTGCGGCGCATGCTGCTGACCATGCGAGCCCTCACCGAGGGCGGTCGTGCTTTCGCCGCCTATGTCGGCCAGCAACTGGACCTGGCCAAGTACGCCGAGGACCCGGGAGAGCGCGAACATGCCCAGCGCCTGGTCGCCTTGCTGACCCCGGTGGCCAAGGCCTTCTTCACCGATAACGGCCTGGAAAGCTGCGTACTGGGCCAGCAGGTGTACGGCGGCCATGGCTACATCCGCGAGTGGGGCCAGGAGCAACGGGTGCGTGATGTGCGCATCGCACAGATCTACGAGGGCACCAACGGCATCCAGGCGCTCGATCTGCTCGGGCGCAAGGTGCTGGCCGACAACGGGCAGGCCCTGGCCAGCCTGGCCACGGAAATCCGTGCGTTCTGCGTCGACGCGCCCCTGCATCGCGAGGCCCTGCTGGATGCGCTCAAGCGCTTGGAGAGCGCCAGCCAGTGGTTGATCGGCCAGGCTCGCGAAGATGCCAATCTGGTCAGTGCCTCGGCGGTGGAGTACCTGCACCTGTTCGGGCTGACGGCCTATGCCTACATGTGGGCGCGCATGGCGGCTGCGGCGCATCAGCGGTTGAGCGAGGACACGGACTTCTATGGCGCCAAGCTGGGCTGCGCCGAGTTCTTCTTCCAGCGCTTGCTGCCGCGCAGCCTGGCGCTGGACGCGAGCATTCGGGCGGGGAGCCAGAGCCTGTATCGATTGGCGGCGGAGCAGTTTTGACGTGTGGGAGCGGCCTTGTGTCGCGATGGGGCGCGCAGCGGCCCCGGCAAATGCCGCGGCGCCGCTGCGATCCTGGGGCCGCTGCGCGCCCCATCGCGACACAAGGCCGCTCCCACATAGGCCGGACAACAGCCCACACCGAGCAGGCATTGACGCCTCAAAACTCGAACACATACCCCACGATCACCCGGTTTTCATCCGCCGCATCGGCAAAATTCGAGCGCATGCTCGCATTACGCCAGCGCAACGACACGTTCCTGAAGAGCCCCGACTGCACCACATAGGTGATGTCGGTGGTTCTTTCCCACTCCTCGCCCTCCCCGCCCCGCGCCGCCAGCGCTCGACCCTTGGTCGTGGCGATGCGCTGCGGGTCGACCTGGTCGCCCTTGACGTAGCGCACGTTGAAGGTCAGCCCTGGCACGCCCAACGCGGCGAAGTTGTAGTCGTAGCGCAGCATCCAGGCCCGTTCGTTGGCCAGTGCGAAGGTGCTCACCTGCTGCTCGCTGAACAGGTAGGTATCGGTGCCGCCCACATAGGCGTAGGCCGTATCGCCGTCGATTTTCTGGTAGCCACCGCTGAACGTGTGCCCGGCCAGGCTATAGCCAAAATGGGTGCTCAGGGTGCGGTTGTCGACCTCACCGAGCAACGCCCTGCCCTGCTCCCGGGCATTGAACCAGCGCCACTCGGTGAAGACTTCGCCAGGCCCTAGGCCGAGCTTGTACTTGAAGCCGACGAAATCGCGCCGGAACAGGTCTTCGAGCTGGCTGCTGTGCAGACTCAGGGTCAGGTTCTTCAGCGGCTGGTAGTCAGCGCCGGCGTAGTACAGGCGGTCACTGGTCACCGTCGCCGAATAGGCACCTTGCTGCGCCATGGCAGTAAGGTCCTCGAAGTCGGTGGAGTCGCGCAGCTTGGTCGCATCCACCTGCAACAGGGTCAGGGTTACATTGTCGAGGTCCTTGCTCACCCACTGCGCGCCATTGAACCACTGCGGGAACAGGCGGCTGTAGTTGGAGGCCAGCAATGGCAGCTGCGGGCTCAGCCCACCCACCCGCAACTCGCTCTGCGCCAGCCTTGCCTTGAGCGTGGCGACCGCCTTGCCGTAGTCGTCCACCGCGCGCTTGTCGCTGCCCCTGGGCAACAACCCGGTGCCACTGCGCTCGGGTGACGAGTCGAGCTTGATGCCGAGCATACCCACTGCATCCAGACCAAGGCCAAGCACGCCATCGCTATAACCGGACTGCCACTTGAGCATGAAGCCCTGGGCCCACTCGCCACGTCGGCTCTGGGTGGCGGCATCGCCATGGAAATCGCGGTCGAAGTAGAAGTTGCGCAGCTCCAGGCTGGCCTTGCCGTCCTCGACGAAGCCCGCCTGGGCCGACTGACAGACGCAGGAAAACACTGCGAGCATCAGCGATGCTCGCCGCGGTGGGAAGGTGTTCATGGGTCGCCTCTATTGTTGTTCTTGTTGGAAAGCGCGGTTGGGCCGGACAACTCAGCTCTTGGGGTTTTTCACGTAGCGCATCACCACCAGGCAAGCGATGAGAATCAGTGGAGCGATCGACAGCATGCCCATGTAGCTACTGCCGCTGAGGTCGTTGATCTTGCCGACCATCACCGGCGCGACGATGCCGCTCAACTGCCCCACCGAGTTGATCGCGGCGGTGCCGGTGGCGATGGCCAGGCCCGAGAAAGTCGATTGGGGGATGGTCCAGAAGATCGGAATCGCGATGAAAGTGCCTGCCGTGGCCAGCACCAGCGCGGCCATCATCGCCCAGGACGAATCGGCATACAGGCAGGCCAGCAAGTAGCCAAGGGCCGAGGCCAACAGGCAGTACACCAGGTAACGCTTGCGCTCGCCGGTGCGGTCGGAGCGGCGGGTGATCGCCACCATGCCCAGGCAAGCCACGGCATACGGCAGCGCCGAGAGCATGCCGACCATCAGCATGTCCTGCACGCCCGACGACTTGATCAGGTGCGGCATCCAGAAATTCAGGCCGTAGGAAGCGGTCTTCACCACGTAGTAGATGAACGCCATGATCGCCACCTCGCGAGTCAGCAGCACCCGCCAGATCGAGCCGAGCACTGGTTTCTCCGTCCGCCGATCTTGCGCCAGGTTCTCGACCAGCCGGTCCTTTTCCTGGCGGCTCAGCCACCGGGCCGACTCGATGTCGCGGTCGAGCTTGAACAGCACCAGCACACCGAGCACCACGCACGGCAGGCCCGACATCAGGAACAGCCAGTGCCAACCGGCCAGGCCCAGCACGCCGTCCATGGTGCCCAGCAAGAAACCCGCCGCCGGCCCGCCCACGGCACCGGCCAGGGGTACGGCGAGGAACCACAACCCGTTCATCTTCGCCAGATGCTTCCTGGGAAACCAGCACGCCAGGTAGAACAGGATCGCCGGGCCGAAGCCGGCCTCCATCACGCCGATCAGAAAACGCAGGAAGTACAGGGTGTACTGGGTATAGGCGAACACCAGCGCCGCCGTGGCCAGCCCCCACGACACCATGATCCGGCAGATCCAGGCCGGTGCCCCGTAACGCTTGAGCCCCAGGCTGCTCGGCACCTCGAACAACACGTAGCCGATGAAGAACATGCTCGCGGCCAGGCCGTAGGCGGCATCGCTGAGGCCGAGTTCGGCCTGCATCTGCGACTTGGCGAAGCTGATGTTGATGCGATCGAAATAGGAGAACAGGAAGCAGATGATGGCCAGCGGCATGATGCGCCAGGCCACGCGACGGTACAGCAGCAGTTCATTGATGTGGTCGTTGGCACGCTCGGGCGCCAGTTCACCGGTCAAGGCAACCATGGTGGATCTCCATTCTTGTAATTATTGGAGAGCGGCGGCGCCCGGGTTGGGCGCCGCGTAGACAGGTATCAGCTGATGCGCACGAGTTTTTCCTTGCAGGCCTGGCCCTTTCGCACATAGTCGGCGGCATTGGCGTGCAGGTTGGCGAGCGCTTCTGCGCTCAGCTCGCGCACGACCTTGGCTGGCACGCCGAGGATCAACGAATTGTCCGGGAACACCTTGCCTTCGGTGACGATGGCACCCGCACCGACCAGGCAGTTGCGACCGATCACCGCGCCATTGAGCACCACCGCCTGGATGCCGATCAACGTACCCTCGCCGATCGTGCAGCCATGCAGCATCGCCTGGTGGCCGATGCTCACGTTGGCGCCCACGGTCAGCGGGAAGCCTGGGTCGGCATGCAGCACCGCCCCCTCCTGCACATTGCTGTGCTGGCCGATGCGGATCGGCTCGTTGTCGCCACGCAGCACGGCCTGAGGCCATACGCTGGCCCCCTGCTCCAGGCTAACGGCGCCGATCACGGTCGCCTGCTCGGCCACGAAGGTTTCGGGATGGATATCCGGGGTCAGCGCGTCGTATCGATAGATCGCCATTCAGCACGCTCCACTTGGCTGGTCATCGGTCCTGAGCACCCCGGCGGCGCACAGTTCAGCGATGTGTTCATCGCTGTAGCCAAGCTCACGCATCACCTTGCGGGTGTGCTCACCGATACGCGCAATCGGCCGGCGCGGTTGCAGGCGCTGGCCATCCAGCGACAGCGGCAGCAACGGCATGGGCGTGCTGCTGCCGTCCTCCAGATGCAGGTCGGCCATGCCGCCGCTTTCTCGCAAGTGCGGGTCGTCGAACAATTCTTCCGGGCGGCGGATCGGTGCGAACGGAATACCGTTGGCCTCGAGTTGCACTGCCAACTGCTGCGCATCGAGCGTGGCGAACACCTCGGCCAGGTGTGCCAGCAGGCGTGGCCGCTGCAGCACCCGGTCGTTGTTGGTGGCAAGCGAAGGGTCGTCCAGCAGCGCGGGCTGGTCCAGCAGCTGACACAGCGCATGCCATTGGCCTTCACCGGTGGCGGCGACGAACATCTGCTCACCGCCCTTGAACGTGAACACGTCATAGACCGACCAGGCACTGATCCGGTTGGGCATGGGCGCCGCCGCTTCGCCCGTGACCACGTACTGCTGCATGTGCTGGGCCGCCAGCAGCACGCAGTTCTCGTAGAGTGCGCTCTGCACTTGGCGGCCGACCCCGCTGGTGTTGCGCTCGTTGAGCGCTGCCAACACACCGATGGCGCCGAACATCCCGCCCATGATGTCGTTGACCGAACTGCCGGCCCGCAGCGGCCGACCGACCGGCCCGGTCATGTAGGCAAGCCCTGCCATCATCTGTACCACTTCGTCCAGGGCCAGGCGGTTGTCGTACGGGCCGCTGAGAAAGCCCTTGTGCGAGGCATAGATCAGCTTCGGGTTGCGCTGACGCAGCGTGGCGTAGTCCAGGCCCAGCTTGTGCATTCGTCCAGGCTTGAAGTTCTCGATGAACACGTCGGCGGTATCGATCAGTTCCAGTACCGCATCGCGCCCCTGGGGCGTATCGACGTCGATGGCGATGCACTGCTTGTTGCGGTTGAAGGTACGGAAGAAGCCCGCCCCGGCGCCCAGCAGCCGGCGAGTACCGTCGCCCCGGGTGGGTTCGATCTTGATCACCTCGGCACCCAGGTCACCCAGGATCATGCCGCAGGTGGGGCCCATGACCATGTGCGAGATTTCGACGACACGAATGCCGTCCAGGGGGAGTCTGGACATTAGGCGATCCCTTGGAAGTTGAGAGGCAGGCCTGCGCGGGCGATGGCCCCGTAGAGGGGTTCTTCGGGCAAAGCGTCACGCAGCAATTGGCGTGAGGCGATCAACGCAGGCAGGTCGATGCCGGTGTGATACCCCATGGCTTGCAACATGAACACCAGGTCTTCGCTGACCGTGTTGCCCGAAGCGCCGGGGGCGAACGGGCAGCCGCCGAGGCCAGCAAGCGAGGAATCCAGCTCGCGGATACCCTGCTGCACCGCCACCAGGCTGTTGGCCAGCGCCAGGCCACGGGTGTCGTGAAAATGCGCGGCGCGCAGGCGCTCGCCGGCAATGGCGCGCACTGCCTGGATCACCGTCGCCACCTGGGCGGGATTGGCGTAGCCAGTGGTATCGCCAAGCGAAACCAGATCGCAACCGGCTTCCAGCACCTGACGGGTCAGTGCGCACAAATCGCTCAGCGGCACTTCGCCCTGGCGCGTGCAGCCAAAGGCCACCGACATGCCTGCGATCATCTGTACCTGATGACGGCCCGATTCGTCGCGCAGCTGGCACATGCGGCCAAGCGCCTCGACCATCTCCTGGGGCGTGCGACGCACGTTGGCCAGGCTATGGGCGGTACTCACCGATACCGGGGCGACGATGCGCTGGGCGCCGGACTCCAGCGCGTCCTGGGCACCGCGCAGGTTTGGCGCCAGCACGGTGACCACCAGGTCGGGATAGGTCAGGGCGTGGGCGACCACCTGCTTGGCGTCGGCCATCTGTGGCAACAACCGGGCCGGCACGAACGAGGCGACTTCCATATGGCGCACGCCAGCGGCGTAGGCGTTGTCGATCCAGCGTTGCTTGGCAGCGGTCGGCATCACCGTTTGCAGGCTTTGCAGACCATCACGCATGCCGACTTCATTGATTGTTATTGTGTTCATCGGGCTCTCTCTGGCTTGAAGCGTGCGGCCAGACTATGAGCTGGACGCCAGCCAGAAAAGACGTCTTTCACGGGCTGATCCATCGTCGATGGCGATGGATGGCAATGGCCTCAGGCGTGCGCTTGCCAGGCGGGTGCACGCCTGAGCAGGTGATCCAGCAAACGCCGCGCCGACAGGCTCAATGCATGACGATCACGCATGCAGATGACGAATTCACCCAGCGCCCAATCATCGGTCAAGGGAATGACCCGCAGGTCGAACAATTGCGCGTAACGCGCCACTGCCTCCTGCGGGAACACCGCCAGGCCCAGGCCGAACTGCACCAACCGAAAGGCAGCATCGAACGACGACACGTACGAACGAAAGCGCAACTCCTTGCCGGCAGCCTCGGCGCTCTGGCACATGAAATTATTGAGGGTGGCGAAGGCCGATAGCCCCAGGTGCTCGTATTCCAGCGTCTGGGAGAAGGCGATGCTGTTGCAGTCGGCCAGGGGGTGATCGGCCTTGACCACCACGGCCAGGTGGTCCTGCCGGTAGGGCACGAACTCCAGGTCGCCGATGGCCATGGACTTGCGACAGATACCCAGGTCGGCACTGCCCTCGGCCACGCCGCGGACCACGTCTGGGCTGAATCGCTCCTCGATGTCCGCCTGGATCAACGGGTTTTGCAGCATGAAGGCCGACAGTTCCTCGGGTAGGAACTCCATGATCGAGGAAATGTTCGCCAGCACGCGCACATGCCCGCGAGCGCCTTCGGCGAACTCGCCCAGCTCGCTTTCCAGGCGTTCCATGGCCCGCGTCAGGCCTCGTGCATGGCGCAACAGAGCCAGCCCTGCCGGTGTCGGCTCGACCCCGCGCTTGCTGCGCTTGAGCAACGGTGTGCCGAACCGCGCCTCGATGTCGGAAATGCGCTTGCTGATCGCCGACGGCGCCATGAACGCACGTTCGCTGGCAGCGGAGATGGTGCCCGCTTCGCAGACCACGACGAACAGGTGCAGTGACAGATGATCGAGAGGTTGCATGGCGCTGTCCGGCAGGAAAACAGCCGCCAGCATAGATGACTGAACGAAGAAATACCCTATGCAGGTGCCACCCAGGAACTTCAGCGTTCCGCCCCGGCGGATGACCAAAATACGCCTTGTAGGCGTGATTGAAATTGGCAGGGTTGGCGTAGCCCATGCGGTAGGCGACCTGCGCGACCTGCCATTTACCCTGACGCAGCAGGGTTCGCGCCAGCTCCATGCGCTGGCGGCGCACGTACTGCAGCATCGACTGCCCGAACACCTGGTTGAAGGCGCGGCGCAGCGTGGTTTCGCCTACGCCCAGCTGCTGCGCCAGCGCCTGGCTACCGGGTGGCTCGGCCAGTTGCGCATCGAGCAGGCGGCGCGCCTCGTGGGCCAGGTCTCGTTGACCACGAATTGCCGGCGCAGGTACGCCAGGCTGGCGCTTGAGATGCTGGGCCAGCTCCACCAGTACCGCCAGGCTCAGGCTTTCCTGGTTCAAGCGCTCCAGAGCACCTTGATAAGGCGAATGGTAGAGCCGCTGAAACAGGTTGCCCAAGGCCTGGCAGCGATGCAGTTCGGCGAACTGCACGCCGTCGGCGAGCAGGCCGAGCAACGGTTGCAGCGAGGAATCCTCTTCGGCGAGCTCATGCAGGTAGTCGCCGGCAATGCGCAACCCGGCCATGCGCACGTAGCTGCCGGCCGGTAGCTGGTCCACGGCCTCCATGCTTTCGCTCAGGCCCAAGGTATGAGGGGCTCCGGTGGTGTAGGCGTTGTGCCGGCCATCGACGCGGTGCTGCCACTGGCCTTTGAGCACCTGCACGATGCACAGGCTGCCGGGCAGGACTTTGTTGATGCGCAGCGGCTCGGGGAACTGCAGGTCACAGTCGAAGTACTGCAGATGCGGGCGCACGGTGCGCGCCCGGTAATGGCCCACCGAGCTGCCGATGATCGCCCCTGTGCCGGCATCCAACACACCGGCCTGGTCGAGCTTTTCCGGTTGGTCGAAACGGAATTCCGCATCCAGGTATGGGTTCCACCCTTCCATAGGTATTCTCTCGGGTGTGGTTTGCAAGGGTCGGAATGTTAACGCGAACACAATCCGAACGTCAGCGATTGTGACCACGGGCCTATTAGTTGTGTTCCGCAGCCACTGTGGTTGGCAGGTTGCCGCGTAGCCCCTTCAATGGCGCGTTTTCCCATTCAAGGAGCTACATCCATGCTAACCATCCGCAAATGGGCCGCTGTCGTCGCCACCTCCCTGGCACTGCTGAGCGGCCTGTGCCACGCCGCCGAGCGCCCGCCAGTGGCCGACAAGGTGGTCGCCTACTCGGGCCAGCAAGGGGCCAAGGTCTGGACCTTGCGCATCGGCGAGCGCAGTGCCAATGAAGCGTTGGTGCAAGTGGGCGGGATCGACCACGACTGGGACATGCGCATCCAGAAGATGACCGTAGAGAAGACCTCCAAGGACACCCGCTACTCCACCACCGTCGACGGCAAGAAGTTCGTGGTGCTGGTCCTGCAGAACGGCTGGGGCACCCTGTACCTGCCCAACGAGACCCAGGACATCACCGTCGGCTACGACGAATACCTGTCCAATCAGGGCAATGCCCAGGCGTTCCTCACCGACTACCTGCAGGCCAACTGAACCATGGGGCGTTTGAAGCGGCTGGCCTGGGTGTTGGCCCTGCTGGTAGTGCCGCTGCTGCTGATGGGCTGGAGCAGCCTGCAAAGCTGGCGCGCGGACAGCGCGCTGGAAGAGGCGCAGATCATGCGCCAATGGCTGGCCAGCCCCAGTGACGCCCTGCTCGAACGACTGCCGCGCGAAGAACGCAAGCTGGTGATCGACGAAGACACCCGGCGCCAACGCTTCCAGCGCATCGTCGAACAGACCGATGCCGACCGCGGCGGGTTGCACCTGCGACAGGTGCTGGCCACGCTAAGCCATTGGCTGGCCATCGCCGCACTGCTGGCCGGGCCTGCCACCTGGCTGAAGCTGCGCGTGGATGCCTGGCGGGCGGTGCGCTCACGAGACTTCCTGCATGACCACCTGTCCCTCAGCTGGCGCGCCCTGAGCCAATGCCTGATGGTGCACACGGCATTGCTGATGGGTCGCTCGGGTTGGCGCTGCTTTATGAGTTGAGCTGGGCCCACAGTACCCCCCAGGCCGGAACGCTGGCGATGCTGCTGATGTGCCTGCCGGTGGTGCCGGTACTGTACGTCGGCACTTTGCTCATCCTGCGCCTGCGTCAGCAATGGCTGGCGCTCGATGCGCCTTGCTCGACCTTTCTCGGCCGAACCTTGAGCCGCGCCGACGCCCCTGGTTTGTGGGCATGGGTCGAATCGCTGGCCAGGCCTACCGGCGCGCCAGTACCCGATCACATCGTCGTGGGCATCGACCAATCGTTTTTCGTCACCAGCGTCGAGGTCATGCTGCAACCCTCCGGGCAACTGCTCAGCGGGCGCACCCTGTACCTTCCGTTGACCTACCTGTCGTGCATGAGCCAGGACGAGGCGGCCTCGGTCATCGGCCACGAACTCGGGCATTTCAGCAGCCGTGACACCGAACGTGGCAGCGAGGTGGGCGCCCGCTTTCGCTTGATGTGCCTGCATTTCTCGGTCATCACCGGCGAAGGCACCCCACCTTCATGGCTCGAACGCCCGGCCATCTGGATGGCCGAGCGCTTCCTGCACCACTTCCAGATCGCCGTGCAGCACTGGAGCCGCGCCCAGGAACTGGTGGCCGACAGGGCTGGTGCCCAAGTGGCTGGGCCACGGCTGTTCTGCCAGGCACTGCTGCGCGTCATCGCCCTGGACGGCGCCATCGACGCCCTGCTGCACCAGCGCCAACGCAAGGACCTGATCCAGGCCCTGGCCGAGCACCTGCGCGTGCATCCACTGTGCTTGAGCGAGGAGGTGCTCGGCCGCGCCGTGCCACACCCGTTCGACAGCCACCCGCCGACCGCCCTGCGCCTGCAGCAGCTGGGCGTGATGCTGGACGCGCAACTGCTGGCCGAGGCCACCCGCCAGCCCACCGACTACGACCGCCACTGGTTCGGCCAACTGGCCAGCCCCAGCCCGGCGACCACTGCTACCTGACCCTGGAGTGCGCACATGAGCCGTCCTGAAGATCCATCGGCAAACTTGGCCGAGTCCCTGACCGGCGACTTCAACGCCAACACCAGCGAGCAACTGCGCGCCGCCATCGAAGAGCGCGAGCAGATCCTGGCCAGCGTGCCGGAAGTCACCGAACTGACCGACAGCCGCAAGGTACGCGGCATTCTGCTGATGTATTCGCTGTTCATGCTTGGTGTGGGCGCATTCTGCATCGGCGATAGCAAGGCCTGGCCGGCCGGGGTGATCTGCCTGGGCATGGGCGTGTTCCTCGGCGCCGGTGTGTGGCTGCAGCGCGAAGCCGGCAAGCACCCCCTGCTGCGCTTGAGCCGTACGCACCTGTGGTTTCGCACGCTGGACGCGGAAATCGACCTGCTGGACCTGACCCAGGCCAGGGTCAAGGACAGCCGCCAATTGCACATCACCCTCACCCTTCGCGAGGGCGCGCCGCTACCTGCCAGCCACAATCCGGTCGGGCCGATGATGCCCAAGGCCAAGGCCGAGCACAGCCGGCCCCCGCAGGTCCACCTGTCGATGTACGGCCTGGACCGCAACGGCAGCGTCCTGATTCCCCAGGAGGTGATGCACCTGATCCTCAGCCACTGCGACGCCGCCCGCGCCTACGCGGAACTGCAGGCGCTCAAGGCCCGCCAATCCGACCGGCAGGCCTGAACCACCGCGCGCAGCTTGCGCGGTTATCCATCATTTCGGAGTACCCCATGACCACCCTGCAACAACCAGACCCCTTGTCCTCGCTGAGCGAGTCCCTGAGCGCCGAATACGACCAGGTGCGGGACGCACAACAGGCGCGGGTCATCAGCGAGCTCAAGCGGGTCGTCGAGCGCGTACCGGCGATCAGGGCGTTCACCAACACCCGCCGCTACAAGCGCTATGGGCCATTGCTCGTCCTGGTGTCGGCGTGCCTGCTGGGCTGGGGCATCCACGTGGGGTCCACCGGCCTGACCGTGTGCGCCGCCCTGATGACGGCGGGTTTTGCCGTGATGACCTGGCAACATCGCAACGCCGGCACCCAGCCCTTCATGCGCCTGACCCGCAGCCAGCTGACGGTCGATTCGCTGAGTGCACCGGTCGATCTGCTGGATGTGATCGGCATCGAGGTCAAGGACGAAGGATTCATCATGCAGCAGCAACTGATCCTGCGCCCTGACGCCAACCTGCCCACCCACCGTGCCACGCTGCAGCTGTTTGGCAATCAGGCCATGGCACTTAAAAAGCCCCGCCCGCATATCCGCATTCTCTCTGCGGGGCTGATGTGCGAAGGCCGCAAGCTGGAGTGCGATGACGTGTACGCGCTGCTCGAAGCGCATTGCCAGGCGGCGCAGGCTCAGCAGGAGCTCGATCGGTTGCTGCGCCAAGGCGCGAACGCACGCTAAAGCACGCGCCGGGCATCCCGGCGCACGGCCTGGGGAGGCACGCCAAAACCCCGGATGAACACCTCGCGCAGGTGGCGACGGTCGCGAAACCCGGTTTCCTTCGCCACCACATCCAGGCTGTGGCGGCTCTGCTCGATCATCAGGCGGGCAGCCTCCAGGCGCAGGCTTTCGACCGCCTTGGCCGGTGACTGCCCGGTTTCTGCAGTGAATACGCGGGTGAACTGCCTTGGGCTCAGGTGTACGGCCTCGGCAAGCTCCTCGACGGTGAGGGGCCGGGCCAGATGCTTGCGGGCGTACTCCAGGGCGGTCTGGATGCGGTCCGACTTCGGCGCCAGGGTGAGCAGTTCGGAATGTTGCGACTGCCCCCCAGAGCGCCGCTGGTGCATGACCAGCTTGTGCGCAACCGACCTGGCCAGTTCCGCGCCCAGGTCTTTCTCGACCATGCCCAACGCCATGTCCAGCGCAGCGGTCATGCCAGCCGACGTCCAGATCGGGCCGTCGACGATGAAAATCCGATCGTGCTCGACCGCTATGCGTGGATGCTGCTTGTGCAAGGCCTTGGCATAGGCCCAGTGGGTGGTGGCGCGCCGGTTGTCCAGGACCCCGGCCTGGGCCAGGACGAACGTACCGGTGCACAGCCCAGCGGTGCGTCGCGCCCCGCCGACGAACTCACGCACGCGTTGCAACACTTCCTCGCGCGGGGGCGTCAACGGCGTCAGGGTGCCGGCGACCATCCAGGTATCGGCCAGGCCTGGCGCGCCCAGCGGCAAGGTGTCGATGTGCATGCCCAGCGAGGACCGCACCGTGCCGCCGTCGAGCGAAAAATTCTGGATCCTGTAGACCGCTTCGCCGGCAACGATATTGGCGAACTCGAACACGGTCTGCGTTGCCAGGGACATGACCTGGAAACCTTCGGGAATCAGATAGCCGACGCGATGCATGGCTGGACACCTGTTGTGGATGTCTCGAAACACTACCATATACGTCATTTGAGACAAGCCCGCTTTTGCGCATCATGAACGCCAGTACCCACACACGGAGCTGGACCATGAACAACCTGCATCAAGGCACTGCACTGATCACTGGCGCGTCCAGCGGCATTGGCGCGATCTACGCCGAGCGCCTGGCCCGCCGCGGCTACGACCTGGTCCTGGTCGCTCGCAACCGGGAACGCCTCAACGCCCTCGCCAGCCGCATCACGTCCGAAACCCGGCGAAGCGTCGAGGTCTTCCCCGCAGACCTCGCAAACCCAGGCGACCTCGCCGAGGTCGAGCACAAGCTGCGCGATGACGCGAGCATCACCCTGCTGGTGAACAACGCGGGCATCGGCACGCATACCCACTTGCTCGACAGCGACGTCGAACGGATGGCCGAGATGATCAGCCTCAACGTCACCGCCCTCACCCGCCTGACCTATGCAGCGGTGCCCGGCTTCGTCGCCCGTCAGCGGGGCGCGGTGATCAACATCTCCTCTGTTCTCAGCCTGACTCCCGAGGCGCTCAATGGCGTGTATGGGGCCAGCAAGGCGTATGTCACTGCGTTCACGCAGTCGCTGCACAAGGAGTTGTCCGCCCAGGGCATCCGCATCCAGGCCGTGCTTCCCGGTGCTACCGCCACCGAACTATGGGAAATCGGCGGCTTGCCCCTGGCACACCTGGACCCAGGCATCGTGATGACGGCCGGCGACCTGGTCGACGGCGCGCTGAAGGATTTCGACCACGGCGTCCTGGTGTCGATACCGTCTTTGCACGACCTTGCGCCGTACCAGACCTACGAAGCCAGCCGCCAGGCCCTGGCAGGCCTGCTCTCGAACAGCCAGCTCGCACCCCGCTACGGCACCAACCCGTGACCGATGCGCCGGGTATTTTCACTGCAGTAGAGAAAGTCCTGCTCGATTGAGCCACTTTTTATCAGCAATCGAAGCAGCTAGCCTGATTCCTACGTTCAATTCATCGGTTCAATTCATCGAGGTAACGCCAATGAAGGCCGTCGTCTATACCCAACCCGGTTTGCCGATCAACGATCCCCAAGCGCTGGTCGACAGCGAGTTGCCCACGCCCACTCCCGGCGCCCGCGACCTGTTGGTCGAAGTCAAGGCCATCGCCGTCAACCCGGTCGATACCAAGATCAGGGCCAGCCGAGGGGGCGACCAACCGCAGGTGCTGGGGTGGGATGCGGTAGGTATCGTCCGCGAAGTCGGGGCCGAGGTTTCGCTGTTCCAGCCCGGCGATGAAGTGTTCTACGCCGGGGCCATCGATCGCCCTGGCAGCTACAGCGAATTGCACCTGGTCGATGAGCGCATCGTCGGGCATAAACCGCGCAGCCTGGATTACGCCAGCGCTGCCGCCTTACCCCTGACCTCGATTACCGCCTGGGAACTGCTGTTCGACCGCCTGGGCATCGAACAGCACGGTGGCCGGGGTCAGCGCCTGCTGGTGATCGGCGCAAGTGGCGGAGTGGGGTCGATCCTGGTTCAACTGGCCCGCACCCTCACCGAGCTCACCGTCATCGGCACCGCCTCACGCCCGCAAACGCAGGCCTGGGTCAAGGACCTGGGCGCCCACCACGTCATCGACCATGGTGCTTCGATTGCGCTGCAGCTGGAAGCCTTGGGGCAGAACCCGGTCGACTACGTGATCAGCCTGACCCACACCGACACCTACCTGCCGCAACTGGTTGAGGTGCTGCGTCCGCAGGGCAAGCTGGCGTTGATCGATGACCCGGCGCAGCTCGATGTGATGCCACTCAAGCGCAAGTCGCTGTCGCTGCACTGGGAGCTGATGTTCACCCGCTCGCTTTATCGAACCGATGACATGATCAAGCAGCATCAGTTGCTGGAACAGGTCTCGACGCTGGTCGATCAGGGCGTGCTCAAATCCACCCTGGGCGAGCACTTCGGCGCCATCAATGCCGACAACCTCAAGCGCGCCCATGCGCTGATCGAGAGCGGCAAGGCGCGGGGCAAGATCGTGCTGGAAGGCTTCTGATCGGGGCGTTTTGCTGCAAGGGCCAGCCCATCCGCCCGCGATGGGCTGCGCTCGCTAGCCGTGCGACTACAGGCGCCGGGCCTTGAACGTCAGCAAGGTTGCAACGATCAGCATCGTGCCGCTGGCGATGAAGGTCGCCTGGTAGCCAATACCGTCGTACAACAGGCCACCGAGCGTGGCTCCGAGCGTGATGGCCAGTTGAATGACCGCCACCATCAAGCCACCTCCCCCTTCCGCATCCTCGGGTAGCGTGCGGGCCAACCAGGTGAACCAGCCAACCGGTGCACAGGTTGCGATCAGGCCCCAGATGCCCAGCAACAAGGCAGTGGGTACCAGCCACGAACCTACTGCGACCACCGCGAACGCGACGATTGCCATGATCAGCGGGATGCCGATCAACACCCTGGCCAAATGGCGGCCGATGAACGTGCCGACCACCATCGTGCCCACCAGGCCGGCAACGCCGACGATCAACAGCAGCAGCGAAAGCATGGGCACGTCCACCCGGGTCACGCTCTCCAGGAACGGGCGCAGGTAGGTGAAGAGCGTGAACTGCCCCATGAACAACAGCGCCACCGCCGCCATTCCCAGCGCGACCGTTGGTTTACCCAGAAGGCGCAACGTCCCCGCCGCGGAGCCTGAAGCACGCTCGCTCGGCATGGGTGGCAAGGTAAATGCCTGCCAGGCCAGAGCGACAACGGCAAGCGGCACGACGCAGAAGAATGCGCCTCGCCAACCCATAATGCCTCCAAGGTAACTTCCTATCGGGGCCGCGATGGCCGTCGCCAAGGCCGTACCGCCCTGCATGATCGCGATCGCTTTGGGCACCTGCCCATCGGGGGCTATCCGCATCATCACGGCAGTCGACATCGACCAATAGCCGCCAATCGCGACGCCGAGGACTGCCCGGCCAGCCATCAGGATTGTGTAGTTGGGGGCGAAGGCGACCAGGGTGCCCGAAACCACCATCAATGCAGTGGTACCCAGCAGCACCACTTTGCGATCGATACCGCGGGTGAGACGGGCGAGCATGAGGCTGGTGATCACGGCAAAAAAGCCAGAGATCGAGATAGCCTGCCCGGCCTGGCCCTCACTGAGCGACAGATCGGTGGCTACGGGCGTGAGCAGGCTGACCGGAAGGAACTCGGAAGCCACGAGGGCGAACGCGCAAAGCGACATTGCCAGGACAGCGCCCCATGCTGGGCGACTGGTACGTTGGACAGGTAACGCGGTACTGCTCATCGCTGCTCCGGGACTGAATAGGGGACCGGCTGCCATCATCCGCGCCCGATCCGCAGCATCAGTAGAGTGGTACTGTGAATTCCTTGCCTATTCGTCCAGCCTTGCCTGCGCACCCATGGACAGCCCGACAAACGGGAGCATACAGTTGCAGTGACACTACGGACTTCGCCAACATGAACACCTCCACAGCCAGCACCGCTTCGTCTTGCGCCCAGCAATCGCTGTGCAGGATCATCGCCTCGCTGACGCCGGCACCCGGCGACTTCTCCACGCCGATAACCGATCTCGCCGTCTACAGGCGCGATGCACCCTGCCTGCCGGTTACCTGCATGGTCGAACCCAGCATCGTGCTGGTGGTGCAGGGTGCCAAGGAGATGGTCATCGGGGGCGATGCATACCCCTACGGCAGCGACGGTTTCCTGGTCACCTCGCTGAGCCTGCCTGCGCACTCGGCCGTGACCCAGGCAAGCAAGGATGCCCCTTGCCTGGGGCTGGTGTTTCGGCTGGACCTGCGCACCCTGGCTGAGCTCATCGCCCAAGATGTTCGTCTACCAGCATCGGGTCAGCCGATAGCGGGCAGCGCAGGTGTCGGTACGCTGTCACCTGGACTGCTGGCGTCATTCGCCAGGCTCGTCGAGTTGCTGCATGAGCCCGATGCAATCGCGGTGCTCTGGCCGCTGCTGCAACGGGAAATTCACTACCGCCTGCTGATGAGCGACCAGGCCCCGCTCTTGCGGCACATAGCCTCGGTCGGTAGCAAAGGGCATCGAATCGCCAAGGCGATCGACTGGATCAAGTTGAACTACGCCTCGCCTTTGCGGGTGGACGACCTGGCATCGCAGGTCCAGATGGGGCTCTCGACCTTCCACCAGCATTTTCGTCAGCTGACCGCCATGAGTCCGCTGCAGTATCAGAAATGGATACGCTTGAACGAGGCGAAGCGGATGATGCTCAATGAGAACCTCGACGCCGCAACGGCCGCGTTCAAGGTTGGCTATGAAAGCCCTTCGCAGTTCAGCCGCGAATATGGGCGGCAGTTTGGCTTGCCGCCCAAGCGAGATATCGCCGATTTGCGCCGAGTCGCCATGCACGGCAATCAAGGCGCCGATCGAGTCAGCCCCGTCTAACGTCGGTCGACGGCACCGCCGGGCTGAAGGAATAGGCAGCCAACCCCACCACCAGCAACAACGCCGCCGTCGCGAAGATCCAGGCGTAGATGCTCGGCGCGGGGCTACCGGCGACCTGCCCTGCGTCTGCGATCAGGCCAAACACCCAGGACGCCAGGGCCGACCCCAGGAACACGAAGCTGTTGAGCACCCCGAGCCCCCGCCCCCTGATGTGTGGCGCCAGCAACAATCGGCCATGGGCCATGACCATCGGGTGCAGTACCCCGACAGTGGCCAGCGCTGCCAACAGCCCGACATTGGCAACCACCGCACCATCGGGCCAGGCGACCAGCACCAGTGCGGTCAGCAAGGTCATGAGCGTCCAGCCGAGGATGCTCGAGCGCAGCGAATAGCGACGCAGAATCCACGGCTGCGCCGCTGCCGCCACCAGCGCCCCGAGGCTCAGGGCCGCCAGGGCGACGCCACGAGTGCCCGCGTCGAGGTCGAACACGCTCGCCAGGTACGGCCCGCCCCAGGCGTTGCGGAACGACGTACCCGCGGCCATCGCCAGGCACATCGGGATCAACGTCCACATCGCCGGCACCGCGAGCAAGCCAAGGCTCGCCCGCAGCATCCCTCCCAGGCTTTCGCCTTGCGCTGGGCAGTCCGCTCGATCCTCGACCGTGCGCCAGACGCACACCGTCACCAGCAGCATGATCAGTGCAGAACAGGCAATCGCGGGCCGCCAGCCGAAGGTGTCCACCGCCCAGCCAAGCGGCGCGGTCGCGCACAGCCCGCCGACCATGCCCATGGCGTTGGCGCCGCTGATGTACGAGGTGAACTGCGGCCCGGACAAGCGCTGCGCCGCGTAATGCATCAAGCCCATGAACACCGGGGCGCAGGCCAGGCCCAGGCCGACCTGGGCGAGCATTGCCGACAACCCGCCCGGGGCGAACACGAACAGCGCCGCGGACACCACTCCCAGGGCCAAAAGCCAGCGTGCAGGGCGGCCTACCCCGCAGCGATCGAAGGCGATGCCCACGGGGATCTGCGCCAAGCCGAACGACAGGAAGAAGCACGAAGACAAGGTGCCGAAGCCTGCTGGCGTCAGCCCCAGGTCATGCTGGAGCTCAGGTGCCATGACCCCGAGGCAGGTACGGAAGAACTGGCTGAGCACCAGGGCGAAGGTCAGCGCGGTCAGGCCGCGGGTTGCAGAGGTCGATGCCATGGGCCCCACATTGATAGCGAAGGTGCATTCGTTGTTTTGCTAACGATACAGCTACCGCCACCGGGGCGTCACCGTTGCGGTAACGATCCAGCGCTCAACCGTGGTCACGGCCATCACCCCAAGGGGTGATTTTACCTGCCGGATGACTGTGGGAGCATTCGTCAAGGCCCCTTGGCGTGCACAGTTTCAACGGCTTCGACAGAAGCCAATGAGCGGCCTTACCCTTCGTGCCTTGACAATAAAGAGAACAATGTCATGAACCCATCCCTCGCCCAGCCCGCCCTGTGCGGTCCCCCCTTCCCGCCAATCGGCGACACCGGGCTCATCCGCTAGTCCCATTCGCTGCACCCGGGCAACCTTGCGCCCACCTGCCCCGATCAATCGTCCGCATCCGACCTTCACCGGTATCGAGCCCGCTCGTATACCGCGGCGTCCTGCATCCGACATCAGGAGTTAGCAATGCATACAACAACCACAACCGCCACGCCCCCTGCGCATTCCCCTTCACATTCGAACTCAACCGGACGCTTGCGTAAATCCATGAGCATGACCGCGCTGGTACTCTTCGGCCTTGCCTACATGGTGCCGCTGGCGGTGTTTTCCGCCTATGGGCTGGTCGCCCAGATGACCAAGGGGCACCTGCCTACCGCTTACCTGCTGACCCTGGGCGCGATGTTGTTCACCGCCTACAGCTATGGCCGAATGGTCCAGGCCCACCCTTATTCGGGCTCCGTCTACACCTACACGCGCAAGGCCTTCGGTGCCTGCGCAGGGTTCATGGCCGGTTGGACGCTCCTGCTCGACTACATCTTCCTGCCGCTGCTCAGCTATCTGCTGATCGGCATCTACATGTCGGAATACTTCCCGGACATCCACCCCTGGGTGTGGGTGCTCGGCTCGATCAGCCTGGTGACCTTTCTCAACCTGATCGGTATCGAGTCGGTGACCCGGGTCAACTGGATCCTGGTGGTCGCCCAACTGGTGTTCATCGTGGTGTTCGTGGCGCTGTCGATCCAGACCGTGTCCGCCCAGGCGCAGCCGGTGTCGTTGACCTCGCCGTTCTATCACGAGGGCTTCAGCGCCTCGGCGATCATGGCCGGGGCGGCCGTGTTGTGTCTTTCGTTCGTCGGTTTCGACGCGGTGTCGACCATGGCCGAGGAAACCACCAACCCTACCCGGCGCATCCCTCAGGCGATCATGGCGGTGTCGTTGAGCGGTGGCCTGCTGTTTCTCGTGGTGTCGTACTTCGCCCAACTGGTGCACCCCGACTGGAGCAGCTTCGCCGACCCCGATTCGGCGCCGGTGGAAGTGATGCGCAGCACCGGCGGCCAACTGCTGGCCAGTGCCTTCACCGCCACCTACGTCGCCGGGTGTTTTGCCTCGGCGATGGTCTCCCAGGCCAGCGTGTCCCGGGTGCTGTTCGCCATGGGACGCGACGGTGCGCTGCCGTGGGTGTTTGGTCAGTTGGTGACGAAAAAGCGCGTGCCGGCTTGCGCGATCATGCTGGTCGGGCTGGTTTCGCTGACCGCGTTGGTGATCAGCCTGGATACGGTCGCCAACATGATCAGCTTTGGCGCGCTGTTCGCCTTCTCGGCGGTCAACCTGGCCGTGATCAAGCATTATCTGATCGACCAGAAGTTGCGTGGTACTCAGAACGCCCTGCGCTACGGCCTCATCCCAGGGTTGGGCTTTCTCAGCACGGTATGGCTGTGGACCAGCCTGTCGAGCATGTCCTTCACCATCGGCCTGTGCTGGATGGGCGCCGGCGTGTTGTTCTTGCTGGGACTGACGCGGGCATTTCGGGTGAAGCTGCCAGAACTGCAGATGGCCGATTGACGCTTGTAGATGGCCTTGTTGCGTCATCCATGAAAAAAGACGCCGACGAGTGATCGTCGGCGTCTTTTCATTGGGCCAGGGTCAACCGCGCAACTGGTACCAAGTGGTCTTGAGCTGCGAGTACTTGTCGAACGAATGCAACGACAGGTCGCGACCGAAACCCGATTGCTTGCCACCGCCGAACGGTACGCTCACATCCAGGGCATCGACCGTGTTCACCGACACCGTGCCCGCCTTCAGCCGTTTGGCGACCCGGTGCGCGCGGTTGAGGTCGTCGCTCCACACCGAGGCGGCCAGGCCGTAGATGCTGTCGTTGGCCAGGGCGATGGCCTGCTCCTCGGTGTCGAAGGCGCTCACTGCGAGCACCGGACCGAACACTTCCTCGCGCGCCAGACTCATCCCCTGCCCGACTTCGGCGAAGATGGTCGGCTCGATGTAGTTGTCGGCGCCATCGATGGTCAGTCGCTGGCCGCCACACACCAGGCGCGCGCCCTCCTCGCTGGCCTGGCCGATGGCGCGGGCGATGCGTGCGGTCTGCTCGGCATCGACGATGGCCCCGGCACGGCTGGCAGGGTTCAGCGGGTTACCCGGCAGCCACTGACGGGCCTTGGCTTGCAGGCGTTCGACGAACGCGTCGTGGATCGAGCGCTGCACGTACAGGCGCGAGTTGGCCGAGCACACTTCGCCCTGGTTGAAGAAGATGCCGAAGGCGGCCTTCTCCGCTGCCAGGTCCAGGTCCTGGCAGTCAGCGAAGACCAGGTTCGGGCTCTTGCCACCGCACTCCAACCAGACCTGCTTGAGGTTGGACTGCGCCGAATACTGCATGAAGTACTTGCCCACCTGGGTGGAACCGGTGAACACCAGGCAATCCACATCCGGGTGCAGGCCAAGGGCACGGCCAGCTTGCTCGCCCAAACCTGGCACCACGTTCAGTACACCTTCCGGCAGACCGGCCTCCAAGGCCAGTTCGCCCAGGCGCAAGGCCGAGAACGGCGACTGTTCGGCGGGCTTGAGCACCACGCTGTTGCCTGCGGCCAGGGCGGGTGCGAGCTTCCAGGCGGCCATGTCCAGGGGGAAGTTCCACGGCACCACGGCGGCGATCACGCCGAGGGCTTCGCGGGTGATAGTGGCCAGCGCGTTGGCTGCGGTCGGCGCGACCTGGTCATACAGTTTATCGAGTGCCTCGCCGTACCAGGCGAAGACATGCGCGGAGCCTGGCACGTCGATGTTGTAGGCATCCATTACCGGCTTGCCCATGTTCAGCGAATCGAGCAGGGCCAGTTCTTCGCGGTTGGCCATGATCAACTCGGCCAGGCGCAGCAGCACCTTCTTGCGCTCGGCTGGGGCCATGCGCGGCCAGGGGCCTTGCTCGAAAGCACGGCGGGCGCTGGCGACGGCGAGGTCGACTTCGGCTTGGGCGCAGGAGGCTACCTGGGCGAGTAGTTGGTTGGTGGCGGGGTTGATGGATGCGAAGGTGGCGCCGGTCGAGGCGCTGAGCTGGCGGCCTTGGATCAGGGCCTTGGTGGGTAGGGTTAGGGTGGAGGCGCGTTGTTGCCAGAATTGTTGCGTTTGCATGGGGGCTCCTGGGGGCGCTTGGGGCGGTTTGTTGTTGGTTTTGGAGTGGGATTTGGATTGGGATTTGGGCGGGGGTGGATCTGGAGGAAAGGTGGGGGCGCGGGGTGTTCACTGGAGCATTGCAGTGGCGCACAAATCGAGCGCCGCCCGCGCGGCGCTTCGCGGGACAAGCCCGCTCCCACATTTGTTGCAACGTGCCACTGTCTGTCAGGTCATGGTTGTTCGCCTTTGGTGGCACCACGAGGTATCGGGGTGCGCCCCGGCGGCAACACAAATACCGAGCCGGGCCCACCAGACTGACAACCATGGCCTGTCAGACATAATTGGCCCCAAACAGATGTGGGAGCGGGCTTGTCCCGCGAAGCGCCGCGCGGGCGGCGCTCGATCTCAAAGCCGCTGAAGATCTCAAGCGAACACATCAGCGCCCGATCTCAATACCGCCCGACCAACCGGGCAGTCCGATCCACTGCAACCTTTGTCTTCTCCACCAACTCATCCAGCTCGCCATGACTGGCCACCAACGCCGGCGCCATGATCATCCGCCCCAGGGTCGAACGAATGATCACCCCTTCCTCGAAACCAAAGGTCCGGCACTGCCAGGCCAGGTCGTTCTCGTTCGCGAAGCGCTTGCGGCTGGTCTTGTCTTCTGCGAACTGCAACGCTGCCACCAGCCCGGCGCCCTGCACCTGGCCGATCAGCGGGTGGTTGGCGAACACCTCACGCAGTATCCGCTGCAGATACGGCCCGGTGTCTTCCTTCACCTGGCGCACGATGCCTTCGTCACGCAGGGCCTTGAGGTTGGCGATGGCCACCGCCGCCGCCACCGGGTGACCGGAATAGGTCAAACCATGGGCGAACACCCCGCCCTGCTCCACCAGCGCCTCGGCGATGCGCTTGCTCAGCACCAGGCCGCCCATCGGCACATAGCCCGAGGTCAGGCCCTTGGCGATCGACAGGGTGTCGGGCTCGAAGCCGAAGTACTCGTGGGCGAACCATTCGCCCGTGCGACCAAAGCCACCGATCACTTCGTCGGCGCACAGCAGCACGTCGTACTGGCGGCAGATGCGCTGGATCTCGGGCCAGTAGCTTTCTGGCGGGAAGATCATGCCGCCAGCGCCCTGGAATGGCTCGGCGATGAAGCCGGCAACGTTCTCGGCGCCCAGTTCGAGGATCTTCTCCTCCAGCTGAAGGGCACAGCGCCGGCCGAACTCGGCCGGCGACAGCTCGCCGCCAGCGGCGTACCAGTAGGGTTCGTCGATGTGCGCTACATCCGGGATCAGGCCGCCCATCTCGTGCATGAACTTCATGCCGCCCAGCGCCGTCGCGGCCAGGGTCGAGCCGTGGTAGCCGTTCCAGCGGCCGATCATGATCTTCTTGCTCGGCTGGCCGACCACCTGCCAGTAACGGCGCACGGTACGGATCAGCACCTCGTTGGCCTCGGAGCCTGAATTGGTGTAGATCGCGTGGCTGTAGTGCCCCGGCAACAGGTTGAACAGCAGTTCGGACAGCTCGATCACCGCCGGGTGGGTGGTGTGGAAGAACATGTTGTAGTAGGCCAGCTGGTCCATCTGCGCAGCGGCGGCGGCAGTCAGGTCCTTGCGGCCGTAACCGAGCTGGGTGCACCACAGGCCCGACATGCCGTCCAGGTACCGCTTGCCCTCGCTGTCCCACAGGTGCAGCCGCTCGCCGCCGACGATCACCCGGGGGCCTTCGGCGTTGAGGGCCTTCTGGTCGAGGAAGGCATGGATGTGGTGAGCGGCATCGCTGGCCTGGTAGTCACGGGTCTGGCGTTGCGGTACGAAAGGCGCGTTCATGGCGGGTGTTCCTTGTTGGTATGGGGTGGAGCGAGGCAGCGGCGCTCAGCGCAGCTTGCCCATGTAGCTTTCCAGCGGGTCTCGGCCGAGCACGCCCTGGGCGTTGGCCAACGCATCGATGAACAGGGAGAACAGTTCCGACTGCGTGCCGATATCGAGCTTGGCGTAGACGTGCTTGCGGTGGGACTTGATGGTGTCTTCCGAGACCCCCAGGCGTTCGGCCAGCGAGCGGGTCGAGTGGCCGCGCAGGATGAGCTGGGCGATGCGGCACTCGCGTTCGGTCAGCAACGACGAACCGAAGTTGCTCAGCGCAGCATGCACCTGCTGCTCCCAACCCGTTTCAATCCGCCCACCTCGGCCTTGGTAGCCGTCGAAGTGCTTGGCCAGCACCGCCAGCACCCAAGGGCCGATGCACTTGAAGCGTGCCTTGGTGTCACCCTCGAGTTCGTCGGTGAATGCCAGGGAAACCGCCAGGCTCAGGCCCTTGCCCAACTGCAGGATGTAGTTGATCTCGTCTTCGAAGTACGAATGCCGGTAGAACGCCAGGTAGTACTCGCTGAGCTTGAAGTGATCCGGGGCGACGTCTTCCAGGGCATAGCAGCCCGATGGCACGTTCTCGATGCTGGCCTCGTAGAACGGGTCGAGCAGGTAGAAACCCGACAGGTAGCGCCGCACGTTGCCTTCCGGCGCCCAGGGCCCGGCGCCATCACATTCGAACCAGGCCGAGGGCAAGCCTTGGTGCGGATACAGATACACGGTGGTGGCCTTCACCGGGCCGACGCTCGCCAGCGCCTCGATCAGTGCCGCGGCGAACCCGGGTGTGCCAATGGCCGCGGTAACCTTGGCCATTGCCTCGAACCACCGCACTGAAGTGAGTTGAGCACTATCCACGTCTGCATCCACCCAAAAAAGACTGCCTGGCATGAGGCGGCATCGTTGTTCTGTTGAGCGGATGTTCCCATGAGTGCCTGCCCTGGAAAATCACCCGATAGGGTGAACCCGCAAGCGCCAGCGGCATCGATGTCGCGCGCTGAGCTGAGCTGGGCTGAAGAGCCCGCCCCGATCAGGCCTGGCGCAGGTATGCCGCCAGGCGCAGCAGCATCGCATCACAGCCTTGCAACTGCTCGACACTGACGAATTCGTCCGGCTTGTGCCCCTGGTCCATGCTCCCTGGCCCGCAGACCACCGTAGGAATGCCGGCCTGGTCGAACAACCCGCCTTCGGTGCCGAACGCGACCGTACCGAAGGTATCGGAGCCGCTGAGCAATGCCACCAGCCGCGCCGCCTCGCTGTCTTGCGCAGTGGCCAGCCCCGGGTAGGCGCTCAGCGGGCGCAGGCGGATATCGCTGGCGGCATTGACTGCCCGCATGCGCGGCAGTAGCTCGGCCTCGGCGTAGGTCTGCAACTGGTCGGCCACGCGCTGCGCCTCGAAACCGGGCAAGGCGCGCACCTCGAAGTCGAATTCGCATTCCTCGGGCACGATGTTCAGCGCCCGACCGCCCTTGATCACACCGGTCTGCACGGTCGAGAACGGTGGGTCGAAACGCTCGTCGTGGTGCGCCGGCAGCGCCAGCGCATCGCCGATCTCGCCGAGCTTGCCGATCAGTCGCGCGGCGTACTCAATGGCGTTGACCCCATAGGGCGCATAGGCAGAGTGGCAGGCCGCACCGTGCACTTCGCAGCGCATGGCCAGCTTGCCCTTGTGGCCGAGCACCGGCTTGAGCTCGGTCGGCTCGCCGATCAGGCACAAGCGCGGCTTGTGCGGGCGCTGTTGCAAGGCCGCGAGCATGGAACGTACGCCCAGGCAGCCGACTTCCTCGTCATAGGAGAATGCCAGGTGCACCGGCATCGACAGCGGCTCGGCAAGAAACGCCGGCACCGCGGCCAGCACCGAGGCGATGTAGCCTTTCATGTCGGCAGTGCCCCGGCCGTACAGGCGGCCATCGCGTTCGGTGAGGGCGAATGGCTCGACCGTCCATGCCTGGCCATCCACCGGTACCACGTCGGTGTGACCGGAGAGCACAACACCCCCGCGATCATCGGGGCCGATGGTGGCGAACAGGTTGGCCTTGGTGCCTTCGTCGTTGAGAAACAGCTCGCTCTGCACGCCCAACCCGGCGAGGTAGTCGCGGATGAAACCGATCAGTTCCAGGTTGGAATCGCGGCTGACGGTGGCAAAGCCCACCAGGCGCTCGAGCAGTGCGCGGCTGGACACCTCACTCATCGCCCGGCACCCCATAGCTTGGCGCTGCGGTAGGGTTGAGGGCGCGGGTCACGTAGTCCTGCATCTGCGGGCGGTAGGCCTGCCAGAGGCGGTCGAGCTCACCGATCGGATCGTGCTCGGCCCAGTCCACACGCAGGTCGACCAGCGCCCAGGTGTGCTCGCCGGCGATCTTCAACGCCGCCGAATGCACCGGCCCCGCCTCGCCTCCGGCCGCCATGGCCGCGTGCATCGCCGCCAGCAGGCGGTCTGCCAGGTGGCCGCCAGCCTGTTCGAAGGCTGCGACCATGGCTTCGATCACCGCCTGCGAAGACAGCAGGTTGCCCGCCGCCGCGCACTGCTCGCCAGCCACGGCATTGTGCACGCCAAGGGCCTCCTTGCCGGTGAACAGCGCCACCTGGCCCTGGCTGTCGATCACCGTCACCTGCCGATACTCGCTCCAGCCGTTGGCACTGAGCACCTTGTCCAGGGCCGCCGCTGGCGGCACCTGGTCGCGTTCTAGGGCATCGAGGATCTGCGGGCCGAGGGCCGGCAAGGTGATGTTCTGGGTCGAGACCGCACCCACGCCGGCACGCACCCACGGGCAGCGGGCACCCACGGCGATGCTCGACGAACTGATGGCGATGCCGACCTGGCCGGTTTCCTGGCAGCGTCCGATGATGGAGAAAGTCATGGTGCAGCTCCTGTTCTGGTTTAACAGGATTCTCTGCAAGCCCCGCCGGGGACGAAACCAACATTTTCCTCGGCATTGCCAAGGAAAAACCTAAGGCCCCGGCAAAACGCCGCCGATCCTGGCCCCAGCCCTTGCCCCACGAGCCCTTCGGTAATTTATCGGCAAGCCCCAGCTAAATACTATTTTCGCGATGTTACGCCCCTCCCTAGTCTGGCCCCAGGCAACAGCGGTCCATCGAACCGACCTGACAACAACCGCCTGAACAAGGGCTCGGAAAATGACACTGAACAATATCGAAATCGACACCCTCGTGGTCGGCGCCGGCCAGGCCGGCGTGGCCATGAGCGAACACCTGAGCAAGCTTGGCGTGCCGCACCTGGTACTGGAGCGCAACCGCATCGCCGAAGCCTGGCGCACCGGACGCTGGGATTCGCTGGTGGCCAACGGCCCGGTCTGGCACGACCGCTTCCCGGGCCTGGAATTCGACCTCGACGCCGACGCCTTCGCCGGCAAGGAGCAGGTCGCCGACTATTTCGAGCAGTACGTGCGCAAGTACAACCTGCCGGTGCGTACCGGAGTCGAAGTTAAAAAGGTGGTGCGCAACGCCGATCGCCCCGGCTTCACCATCGACACCAACCAAGGCGTGATCCGCGCCAACCGCGTGGTAGCGGCCACCGGCCCGTTCCAGAAGCCGGTCATTCCGGCCATCGCGCCGAAAGACGCCCACCTGCACCAGATCCACTCCGCCGCCTACTTCAACCCCGAGCAACTGCCCGAAGGCGCGGTGCTGGTGGTCGGCGCCGGTTCCTCCGGCGTGCAGATCGCCGAAGAGCTGATGCGCGCCGGCCGCCAGGTGTACCTGTCGGTCGGCGCCCACGACCGCCCGCCGCGCAGCTACCGCAACCGTGACTTCTGCTGGTGGCTGGGCGTGCTCGGCGAGTGGGATGCCGAAATCGCCAAACCCGGCCGCGAACACGTGACCATCGCCGTGTCCGGTGCCCGTGGCGGCCACACCGTGGACTTCCGCGCCCTCGCCCACCAGGGCATGACCCTGGTCGGCCTGACCCAGTCCTTCGACAACGGCGTGGCGCGCTTCCAGGACAACCTGGCCGACAACATCAACCGTGGCGACGACAACTACCTGGCCCTGCTCGATGCCGCCGACGCCTACATCGAGCGCAATGGCCTGGACCTGCCCCAGGAGCCAGAAGCGCGCAAGCGCTTGCCTGACCCGGACTGCGTGAGCAACCCGCTGCGCGAACTCGACCTGGCCAAGGCCGGCGTCACCAGCATCATCTGGGCCACCGGCTATGGCGTGGACTTCAGCTGGCTGCAGGTCGACGCCTTCGATGCCAACGGCAAGCCGCAGCACCAGCGCGGCGTGTCCAAGGAACCTGGCGTGTACTTCCTCGGCCTGCCTTGGCTGTCGCGCCGCGGCTCGTCGTTCATCTGGGGCGTATGGCACGACGCCAAGCACGTCGCCGGGCACATCGCCACCCAACGTACCTACCTGGCCTACCGTGACCGCGATGAGCGCACCGCGGAGCAACACGCCACCTCTACCCGCAACGTCAGCACCCTCGGAGCCCACTGATGCCTACCCACACTCGCATCCGCATGTTCAACACCAAGGAAACCTACCCCAACCAGACCCTGGACAACGACCTGTGCCAGGCCGTGCGGGCCGGTAACACCATCTATGTGCGTGGCCAGGTCGGTACCGACTTCGAAGGCAAGCTGGTCGGCCTGGGTGACCCTCGTGCACAGACCGAGCAGGCAATGAAGAACGTCAAGCAATTGCTCGAAGAAGCCGGCTCGGACCTGTCGCACATCGTCAAGACCACCACCTACATCACCGACCCGCGCTTCCGCGAGCCGGTGTACAAGGAAGTCGGCAAATGGCTCAAGGGGGTCTTCCCGATTTCCACCGGCCTGGTGGTGGCGGGGCTGGCCCAGGCCGAGTGGTTGATGGAGATCGACGTGATCGCGGTGGTACCGGATCAGGCGTAAGCATCGCGCGTGTCGATGGCGAAGCTTTCAAAGCTTCGCCAGTTCCTCCCGGCAGAACTCGACGAACAACTGCGCCGGCTTGGTCAGTTGCACCCGCTTCAGGTGCGCCGCTGCCAGCCCCGACAACGCCACCGGCTCGGCGATGTCGATCATCACCAGGCGCTGGCCGTCATAGGTGAACGGCGAATGGGGCCGGGTCACCAGCAGCGAAAAACCGAACCCCTGCCCCACCATCCCGCGCACCATCTCGATCGACGGCGAACTGAAGACGATGTTCGGCGTCAGCCCCAACTCGTTGAACAGGCTGACGAAGTAGGTACGGCTGGGCGCCACGTCCAGCAGGATCATCGGCTCCGGGCACAGGTCGCGCAATGACACCTGGGCCTGGCTGGCGAAGCGGTGTTTTTCCGGCAACAACACGTAGGGCTTTTGCGGCGGCATCAGTGGCTCGGTCTCGATGGTGCCGTCGAGGTCGTGGTCGTAGAGGAATGCAAGGTCGAAACTGCCCGCGGTCAGGCCCTGGATCAGGTCCTGCTGCTCGCCATCGCGCAAGCGGATGTCCACACCCGGGTAACGCTCGCGAAAACCGGCGATCAGCCGCGGCAGGTACAGCGGCGCCACGGTTTCGAAACAGCCGATGTCGATCTGCCCGGCCACGGTGTCGTTGTCGGCCAGGGCGTTCTGCTCGAATTCATGGGCCATCTGCAGCAGCGTCCGGGTCTTGGCGTAGAAACGCTTGCCGCTGGGGGTCAACGACACACCCTGGGCGTGATGGCGGATGAACAATTGCACACCGAAGCTTTCCTCCAGGCTCTTGATCGCCGTGGAGATCGACGGCTGGGCGATGTACAGCTGGCGCGAGGCCTCGGCGACGCTGCCGGCCTCGACCGTGGTGACGAAGTACTTGAGTTGACGCAGGGTATAGGAAGCCATGGGCACCTCTGTGGCGCCGGAGCGGCGCCTTGGAAATCTTTTCGTCACTTTACCTTGGGCTCGGCGCCTGTGCAGGGGCAGCCGGTCGAGGATTTACCTAAGGCCTGAGCATATTTTCGCTGTGCTTGCCCTGGAGCAAGGCCATTGCGGTATCAGCGTCTATGCTTGGCACAAGCTCAAGATCAGCCTTTTCAACTAGTCGATTGGCAGGAGGCGGGAGAGTCCCATGGCAGCAACTCAAACCGAGGAAATCCGCACCACCAAGGCCGATGCCGGGCATTGGTACCGCAAGAGCGTACAGCAGACCATGGCCGACATGCAGACCAGCGCCGACGGCCTGGCGCCTGAAGAAGCCACCGCCAGGTTGCTGCGCGTGGGTGCCAATGCCCTGCCGGCCAAGGACGTCGATCCGGCGTGGTTGCGCTTCATCCGCCATTTCAACGATGTGCTCATCTACATCCTCCTGGCCGCCGCCGTGGCCACCGCGCTGATGGGCCACTGGACCGACACCCTGGTCATCCTACTGGTGGCGGTGATCAACGCCACCATCGGCTTCGTCCAGGAAAACAAGGCGGAAAAGTCCCTGGCTGCCCTGCGCGGCATGCTCAGCAGCAGTGCACATGTGGTGCGCAACGGGCAAAAACTGGAAATCGACGCCAGCGAACTGGTGCCCGGCGATATCATCATTTTGCGTCCGGGGGACAAGATCCCCGCCGACGTGCGCCTGTTCGACATCCACCACCTGCAGGTCGAGGAGTCGATGCTCACCGGTGAGTCGCTCACCGTGGCCAAGCAGAGCGAGGCCATCGAACACGAGGCCCAGTTGGCCGACCGCACCAACCTCGGTTACTCCGGCACCAACGTAAGCTCGGGCAATGCCAAGGGCGTGGTGGTGGAAACCGGCGCGGCCACCGAGCTTGGCAAGATCAACCGGATGATCGCCACCGTCGACGAGAACCAGACCCCGCTGCTGCTGCAGATCGCCCAACTGGGCAAGCGCATCTTCCAGCTGATCATCGGCATGATGGTGGTGCTGTTCGTGATCGGCTTCTTCTGGCACGACTACCCGTTCGGCGAGCTGCTGCTGTCGCTGATCAGCCTGGCCGTGGCCGCCGTGCCCGAAGGCCTGCCGGCGATCGTCTCGATCATCCTGTCGCTCGGCGTGCAGCGCATGGCGCGCAGCAAGGCGATCATCCGCAAGCTGCCGACCGTGGAAACCCTGGGCGCCATGAGCGTGATCTGCTCGGACAAGACCGGCACCCTGACCATGAACGAGATGACGGTGAAAAGCGTGCTCACCGCCGCCACCATCTTCAATGTCGAAGGCCAGAGCTACGAGCCCAAGGGGCGCATCACCCTAGCCGGTGCCACCGAGACGCTGGACTGGAGCCAGCACGACAACCTCGCGGCGTTCATCCACGCCGTCGACATCTGCAACGACAGCAGCCTGCAGCGCACCGACGACGGGCGCTGGAGCGTGGTTGGCGGACCCACCGAGGGCGCGCTCAAGGTACTGGCGCGCAAGGCCGCGCTGGAGATACCGGAGGTCAAGCGCTTCGGCAAGATCCCCTTCGACTCGGCCTACAAGTACATGGCCCGTCGCTGCGACGTCGACGGCGCCAGCCTGGTCTACCTCAAGGGAGCCCCCGACGTGCTGCTGCGCATGTGCCAACAGCAGCTCGGCGCCAACGGCCCGGAACCGCTGGACCGCGAGTACTGGGAGCGGGAAATGAGCCAGGTGGCCAGCCATGGACTGCGCATGCTGGCAGCGGCCTACCGGCCCACCCCGGACGCGGGACCTGAGATCGACCACGAGGACCTCCAGCAGGGCATGATCTTCCTCGGCGTGGCCGGGCTGATGGACCCACCGCGCCCCGAGGCGATCGAGGCCATCGCCATGTGCCGACGGGCGGGCATCGAGGTGAAGATGATCACCGGCGACCACCCCGACACGGCCGTCGCCATCGCCGGCATGCTCGGCATGGGCACCGACCTGCGTGCCATGACCGGGCAGGAGCTGGAACAGACCGACGACGCCACGCTCAAGCGCGTGGCCATGCAGTACTCGGTGTTCGCCCGCACCAGCCCCGAGCACAAGCTGCGCCTGGTGCGTGCCCTGCAGGCCAACCAGCAGGTGGTCGGCATGACCGGTGACGGGGTCAACGATGCCCCAGCACTGAAACAGGCGGACGTCGGCATCGCCATGGGCATCAAGGGCACCGAGGTGACCAAGGAAGCCGCCGACATGGTACTCACCGACGACAACTTCTCGACCATCGCCAACGCCGTGCGCGAGGGCCGGCGGGTCTACGACAACCTGAAGAAGACCGTGTTGTTCATCCTGCCGACCAACATGGCCCAGGGCCTGATCATCGTCCTGGCGATCCTCACCGGCGTGGTGGTGCCACTGTCGCCGCTGCAGATCCTGTGGATGAACATGGCCACCTCCACCACGCTGTCCTTCGCCCTGGCCTTCGAGCCTGGCGAGTCCGGGATGATGCTGCGCAAGCCGCGCAATGCCGGCGAATCGATCCTCAACCTGTTCGCCGTGTGGCGGGTGCTGTTCGTCGGTGGCCTGCTGACCACGGCAGCCTTCCTGCTGGAGGCCTGGCTGATCGCCGACGGCCAGGATACCGACCACATCCGCACCATGATCCTGCACACCCTGGTCACCGCGCAGTGGGCCTACATGTTCAACTGCCGCCTGCAGGAGGCGTTCTCGCTGAACGCGGCGCTGCTGCGCAACGGCGCCCTGCTCACCGTGACCCTGGCGCTGGTGCTGTTGCAGTGTTTGGTGATCTACGTACCGTTCATGCAGACCGCCTTCCACACCGTGGCCCTGCCCTTCAGTGGCTGGCTGATCTCGCTGGGCATCGGGGTGCTGGTGTTCCTGGCCGTCGAGCTGGAAAAACTGCTGATCCGCCGCTGGAAGGCAAGCCGCGCCTGAGCGCCCATGCCCTGGCGCCACCGGCCTGGCTGGCGGTGGCGCGATTGTTCGCTACACCGGCAGCTCGGTAGTCAGCTTGATCTTCTCCATCGGCACCTCGGTCTTGACGTTCTGCACCACGCTGAGGCTGGTCAGGTGCTCGACCTGAAAGCGGCGATAGGCGTCCAGGTCCGCTGCCACCACCCGCAACAGCAAGTCGCAGTCTCCGGCCATCACATGGCATTCCACCACCTCGGGCAACAGGCGCACGGCTTCGACGAAGAGGTCAGTGGTTTCCTGGTCCTGGCGCTTGAGCCAGACCCGCACGAACAGGGTAAGCCCCAGGGCGACCTTGGCCGGGTCCACCAGCGCGACATAACGCTCGATTACCCCGGCATCCTCCAGCAGACGCACCCGCCGCAGGCACGGCGAGGCGGACAACCCCACCAATTTGGCCAGTTCCTGGTTCTGCAATCGCTCCGATCTTGAGGATGATGAAATACTTGTGGGAGCGGGCTTGCCCGCGAAGAGGCCGGCACCGATCAAGCAGACTTCAGTGCAAACCGCGACCCCGGCCGCTCCAGCCCATAGTGCTCGCGCAACGTGCTCCCGGCATACTCACTGCGGAACAACCCGCGCTTGCGCAGGATCGGCAACACTTCATCGAGAAACACCTCGAAGCTGTCGGGAAACGCCGGCGGCATCACGTTGAACCCATCTGCCGCCCCTGCCCGGAACCACTGCTCGATCAGGTCGGCGATCTGCACCGGTGTGCCCACCGGCACCCAATGCCCACGCGCGCCCGCCAGTCGATGGATCAACTGGCGCAACGTCGGCTGCTCGCGGTCAACGATATCGATGATCAACTTGAACCGGCTCGATTGGCTCTGGCTGCCCTGGAAGTCGACCAGGTGCCGTGGGAACGGTGCATCCAGGTCCTGCCCCGAAAGATCGGTCCCTAACATGCGCCGCAATTGGCCGAGCGACACATGCGGCAGCACCAGTTCGTTGAGCTCGTCGAACTTGCGCTGGGCTTCGGCCTCGGTGCTGCCGATGTAGGGGCTGATGCCCGGGAGTATCTTCAACTGACGTGGATCGCGGCCCGCCGAACGGGCTCGGGCGCGGATGTCCCTGGCGAATTCGCTGGCACTGTGCAAGGTCTGATGGGCGGTGAAAATCGCCTCGGCGTGCCGCGAAGCGAAGTCCCGGCCATCCTCCGAAGAGCCCGCCTGCACCTGCACGGGCCGGCCCTGGGGCGAGCGTGGCGAATTGAACGGGCCCTTGACCCGGTAATGCGTGCCCACATGGTTGATCGGGTGCACCTTGTCGCCATTGGCGAACACGCCGCCGGCCTTGTCCAGTACCAGTGCATCGTCCTCCCAGCTGTCCCACAGATCACCCACCACCTGCACGAACTCCTCGGCGCGGGCGTAGCGGTCATGGGCGCAGGGATGCTGGTCCAGGCCGAAGTTGGCAGCGGCGGCAGCCAGCGACGTGGTCACGATGTTCCAGCCGGCACGGCCCTTGCTCAGATGGTCGAGGGCGCTGAACGAACGCGCCAGGTTGTAAGGCTCGCTGTAGGTGGTGCTGGCCGTGGCGATCAGGCCGATGCGCTGGGTGACCGCAGCGATGGCGGCCAGCCAGGTGATCGGCTCGAAGCGGATGCGCAGGCCTTCGCGGTCGTTCTCGGCCAGCGACGGCGAGTCGGCGAAGAAGATCGCATCGAGCTTCTCGCGTTCGGCGCGCAACGCCAGTTGTTGATAGAAGCCAATGTCCATGGACGCTTCCGGCACCGACTGCGGGTGCCGCCAGGCGGCTTCGTGGTGGCCGTTGGGATAGATGAACAGGTTGAGGCTGAGCTGGCGTTCGGACATTTCCGTTCCCTGAAAAATGTGGATTGACGGGCCTCAGTGCAGCTCGGCGAAGTCGCTGAGCACATCGTCGCGCAAGGCGATGAAGTGGCTGTCGCTGCGGTTGCGCGGGCGTGGCAGGTCGATGTCCAGCACGCGCCGGATACGCCCCGGGTTGGGCTGCATGACCACCACCCGGTCACCGAGGAACACTGCCTCGTCGACATCGTGGGTGACCAGGATCATGGTGATCTTTTCCCGCGCCCAGATGTCCTGCAGCTCGCCCTGCAAACGCGCGCGGGTCAAGGCGTCGAGCGCGCCCAGCGGCTCGTCCAGCAACAGCACCCGTGGGCGGTTGACCAGGCCGCGGGCGATCGCCACGCGCTGCGCCATGCCACCGGAAATCTGGTGCGGGTAGGCGTCGATGAAGTCCTGCAAGCCCACCAGCTCGATATGCTCGCGTACCGTCTCGCGCTTCTGCGCGGCGCTCAGTGCAGAGTTCTTCAAGCCCACGGCGACGTTCTGCTCGACGTTCAGCCAGGGGAACAGGCGATGGTCCTGGAACACGATGCCACGCTCCAGGCCCGTGCCCTGGATGGGCTTGCCATCGAGCAGGATGCGCCCGTCGTATTCCTCGTCCAGGCCCAGGATCAGGCGCAGCAAGGTGGACTTGCCGCAGCCGCTGGCACCGACGATGCTGATGAACTCGCCGGGGGCGATGTCGAGATGGACGTTGTCGAGCACCTGCAAATGCGTGGCGCTGCCCGGTCGGGAAGCAAAGCGCTTGCTGATGTGCTCCAGGATGAGGCCGTTGTTGTGCATGCTGCGATCCTTGTGAAAATGCCGATCAACGTGACGTGATGCCATACAGGCGCTGCAGCCGTCGTTCGAGCGTCCGGGCCAGCGCGTTCAGCGCCCAGCCCACCAGGCCGATGACCAGCATGCCGAACAGCACCAGGTCCATCATGAAATGCTCGCTGCCATCGATCAGCGTGTTACCGATGCCCTCCCCCGACACCAGCAGGTATTCCGCGCCGATGGTCGCCAGCCAGGAATACACCAGCGCCAGGTACAGGCCGGTGAAGATCGACGGCAAGGCTGCCGGCAACATCACCGAGACGATGGTCTGCCAGCGGCTGAAGCCATACACCCGGGCGACCTCGAGCAGGCTCGGCGGCACGTTGCGCAGGCCGTCGCAGGTATTGACCACCACCGGCACCAGCGCCGCCAGCGACAGGAACACCACCTTGGCCACGTCTCCCAGGCCGAACCACACCGATATCAGCGGGATCCAGGCGAACAGCGAAATCTGCTTGAAGGTGTTGAAGCTCGGGCCGACCAAGCGCTCGAAATAGCGCGACAGGCCCAGCAGGCAACCCAGCACCAGCCCCAGCGCGGTGCCAATGACGAAGCCGCTGAGGTTGCGCGCAAGGCTCGCCGAGATCGCCCGCCAGAACTTGCCCGAAGCGATCTGCTCCCAGGCCGTGGCCACTACCTTTTCCGGCGAGACGAACAGCCCCGACTGGCTCCAGCCTTGGTGCGATGCCAGCCACCAGAGGGCGATCGCCGCCACTGGCAGGACCCAACCGCGATAGCGGCGACGCGCAGGTTGCTGCGCAACGAGCGTCGTACTCATGCGCTCTGCCCTCCCAGACGTGGCCGGCCCCGGTCGAGGCGTTTCTCGGCATAGTCGAAGGCACGGTCGAACAGCAGGCCCAGTGCGCCGACCACCACCACCGCGGCCATCACCAGATCCAGCTGGAACAGTTGCCGGCCATAGACGATCAGGTAGCCCAACCCCTCACTAGAGGCCACCAGTTCCACCACCACCAGCGACAACCAGGCTTTGGTGAAGCCCAGGCGAAAACCGGTGAAGAGGGTCGGGATCGCTGCCGGCAGCACGATCGCGGTGATGCTCTGCCAACGGCTGAAGCCATACACCTGACCGACTTCCAGCAGGTTCCTCGGCGCCTGGCGGAACGCCTGCAACGTGCACAGCGTGATCGGCACCAAAGCGGCCTTGGCGATCAGCACGTACTTGAGCGTCTCGCCGATGCCGAACAACAGCAAGGCGAACGGTAGCCAGCCCAGCACCGGAATCTGCACCAGCGCGTTGAAGGTCGGGAGCAGGTAATCCTCGAGGGTGCGTGACAAGCCCATGGCCACGCCCAGGGCCAGGCCCAACAAGCTGCCAAGGGCAAAACCGACCACCACCCGCTGCAGGCTGGCCGAGGCGTTCAACCACAGATCGCCACTGCTGGCCAGGTCGGCGAACGACTCGTAGACGTACGCCGGCGGTGGCAGCACCTGTTCCGACAGCCATCCGCGTTCCACGCCCAGGTACCAAAGGCCAAGCAACAGCAGCGGCAAGAGCCAGGGCAAGGCCTTGTCAGCGGGCCTGAACGACCACGGCGACGGCTTGGCCACCTCGACCTTGCGCACCGAGCGGGCCGCTGCCGGAGGCAGGCGTTTGACGTTATCGCGCGGCAAGGCCGGCGCGGGATAGTGCTCGACGCGAGCGCTCTGTGCCCTGGCCATGGGTCTAGCCTCCCTGCTTGGCGGTGCCGGTGGCCGCTACCGCATCACGTGCCGGTTGCTTGCCATCGGGGGCGTAGGGTGTCCAGAAATGCTCCAGGCCCTTGGCCTCCAGCGCCTTGTTCAGGTAGCGGGTGTCGAACCAGCCGTCGATGCTTACCGGGCGGCGGATGAGCTTCTCTTGCTTGGCCTGCTCGGCCACCGCCTGGTAACGGCCGACCAGGAACTCATCGACCAGCGGCGAGGCCCGGTCGCGCAGTGGCACGCCGGTAAAGTCGGCGCGCAGCGACTCGGCCGGCTCGTTGCTCTTGGCCCACTCGGTGAAGACGGCGTCACGGTGGCTGTCCTCGGACGTCCACTTGGCCGCGTCCACCAGGGTATCGACGACCTTCTGCACGTTGTCCGGGTGTTCCTTTTCGTAGGCCGTGCGCACCACCAGGGCGGTTTGCCGGGTGTAGCGCACGTTCTGCTCGGGGTTGTCGTAGACGATGTCGATCAGGCCCTGGTCGCGCAGCTTGAACAGCTCGCGGCCACCGAACGCGGCATCGACGCCGTTGGAGATCAACGCCGCCTGGGAGCTACCGGTATCGAGGTTGATCGCCTTGATATCGCGTTCGGTCAGCCCATGCTCGGCCAGCAGGTTGATCATCACCAGATGGCCATTGGTGCCCCGGAAGATCGCCACCTTCTTGCCTTTGAGGTCTTCGATGCGCTTGATCGGCGAGCCCTTGGGTACCGCCAGGTACAGGTTGGCACGCACACCCACCGCCGCCAGCAGCTTGGTGTCCAGGCCGTTGGAGCGCCCGACCACCGCCGGCAGGTCGCCCTGGTAGGCGAAGTCCAGTTGCTGGTTGGACAGCGCTTCGTTGACCGCCGGCCCCGCCCCCTTGAAGAAGAACCACTGCACGTCGGTGCCGCTACCGGCAAAGGCTTTTTCCAGCAATTGCTGGTTGCGCACGATGCCCAGCGGCGAGCCACTGAAGGTCACCGGGTCGCCACCGCCAGCCGTGGCGACGCCAATACGCAGCACATCGGCCTCGGCCACGGGAATTGCCAGGAGCGCGGCCAGGGTCGCGGCGATGCTGCCTTTGTTGAACAGGCGAATGCCATTGAGCTTCATGTGAGCCATCCTTGTGTCGATGCGATTGGCGGGGTCAGGCAGCGAGGTGTTTCTTGTCGGCTTCGGTCTTTGGCGAGCGGGAGTCGGGGCTGGGCTTGAGCGCCGTGCTCGGGCGGCCATCCACGCCCACCGGCACATCGCCGTCGATGGTGGTGCGGCGCACGATGCGCTGGGCATCGCCATAGTCGTTGATGGCGACATGCTGGGTGGCGCGGTTGTCCCAGATCACTACATCGCCAGCCTGCCAGCGCCAACGCACGGTATTGTCGAGGTGGGTGATGCGATCATGGAACAATCGCAGCAACTGTTTGGAGTCGTTCTGGCTGACACCCTGTATGTGTTTGACGAAGTGCCCAAGAAGCAAACTTCTTTCACCCGATTCTGGATGAACACGAACCAGCGGATGTTCGGTTTCGTAAACATCGGCGGTGAACTGCTCGCGATAGCGCTTCAATGCGCAGGCATGGGGCGCGGCATAATCATAAAGATTGGTATGCAAGGCGCGCAGATTATCCGCCAGCAGTTTCAACGGTGCCGGCAAGTCGGCATAAGCTGCAGCGGTATTGGCCCACACCGTATCGCCACCATAGGGTGGAATGACCACGCCACGGAGGATGGATATCTTCGGATAGTTGGCCACGAAGGTCACGTCGGTGTGCCAGGAATTGGCCCGGGTTTCCTTGGCGTCGAGGTTCAGGATGGCGGTGCTGTTGGCCTCGGAGCGTAGCGTCGGATGGGGCACCTGGTCACCGAAGCGCTGCGAGAACGCCTCGTGTTCGGCGTCGTCCAGATGCTGGTCGCGGAAAAACAGGACTTTATATTTCAACAGTGCCTGATGAATGACGGAGAAGTTTTCCTCACTGACGTCGCCACCCAACTTTACGCCGGACAGTTCCGCACCAATACGCCCCGCCACCGGTGTTATGTGAATTGTCATCGAGCTGATCCCTGTCTCTGGTCATGTTGGGTCAGATCATAAAGACATAAAATCAGCCGTGACCAATCACCAATCGTCATAAAGATAGAAGACAGGCTCTTTCGTTCTACGGTAAATCGCTATTAGCTCATAACCGCTTCAAGCAGGAATCATATTGCCATTAGCATCAAGAGATGCACTCGACTGCAATCCAAGCCACTCACGCGCCTGAACCAGATCCTCGTGCAGATCGTGGTTCCACAGCCAGTCGAAACGCTCGGCGAGCACTTTGCCCAGCGCCGCTCTGTCGCCCCGCACCACGGGGTCGCGCAACTCGTAGAGTTCGCCGGCCTCGAAGGAGGTTCGCTGCACCTGGCAGGCGCGGGGTCGGCGTACGGCGTCATAGGCCAACAGCACAGCCTCAGGGCGCTTGCCGAGCACGTTCGGGTCGACCAGCAAGCGAGCCAGCAGCCAGGCATCCTCCAGCCCCTGCCCGGCACCGGCGCCCTGGTGCGGCAGCATGGCATGAGCGGCGTCACCGATCAGGCCGACCCGGCCATGGGCGTAGCCGGGCAATTCAGCCAGGTCATGCAGCGCCCACAGCGAAGGGTTGGGAATATTTTCCAGCAATACTTGCGCGGCGACATCCCAGCCAGTGAAGGCCGCGAGCATCTGCGCCTGGGTCGCCTGGCGCACCCAAGGTGTGTCGCTGGGCCAGACCGGGTCGGGCCGGCTGCGATCGGTGATGAACGCGACCACATTGATCAGTCGGCCCTGCTTGACCGGGAATGTGAGGATATGACCGTCCAGCCCCAGGTACATCTGCGGCACGTCGATCAGGTGTTCGTCCAGGCCGCGGTCGCGGTAGGCCTGGCGCAACTGCTGGCTGTCGATCAGCCCGCGGTAGGCACAGGTACCGCTGAAGCGTGGCGCTGCCAGGGGTTGGTTCAGTCCCTGCAAGACATGGTCGCGAATCGATGACTTGATGCCATCGGCGCCGATCAGCAGATCGCAGTGATGCTCGGTGCCATCGGTGAAAGTCACCTGCACCTGCTCACCGGCCTGCTCGACCCGTTGCGCACGCTTGCCGAACCGGGCGACGCCCGCCGGCAGTTGGCGGGCCAGCGCATCGAGAAAGTCGGCGCGATGCACTGACGATTGCCCGACCCCCTTGGCTACGCTGCTGCCCAGGTACTGGGCATCCTCGCCCGTGCGCCATTCGAACCAGATGTCCTGCCAGGGCGCCGGGGTACTGTCGGCGATGTTGCGATAGGGCTCGGCGATGCCGAGGCCGGCAATGGCGCGCACGGCATTGGCACCGAACGACACCCCAGCGCCGACTTCGCCGAAGGCCGCGGCGGCTTCGAACAATTGCACGTTCAAATGGGCATGGCGGCACAGGTCGAGTGCCAGGGCGACTCCAGCGATACCACCACCGACGATGGAGACGTTCAGACGAGCAGAAGATTCATGCATGGCAAGGCACCCTGTGGGCTGATTGTTATTGGTGTGCCCGGATGATTACCCCTGCGCGGACATTGATAAATATCGTGTAGCCTATAGATCACATCACCACTGTGAATATTACCGAGCTGCCATGGAACTGCGCGACCTGGATCTGAACCTGCTGCTGGTCTTCAACCAACTGCTGATCGACCGCAAGGTATCCACCGCCGCCGAGCACCTGGGGCTGACCCAGCCGGCCATGAGCAACGCGCTCAAGCGCTTGCGCACGGCACTGCAGGACGAGTTGTTCGTGCGCACCTACCAGGGCATGGAGCCCACGCCTTACGCCCTGCAACTGGCGGAGCCGGTGACGATGGCCATCCAGACCCTGCGCGACGCCCTCGCCCGCCAGGACACTTTCGACCCGGCAACCTGCACCCGGCGCTTCACCATGGCGATGACCGACATCGGCGAAATCTACTTCATGCCCAAACTGATGGATGCCCTGGCCGAACGCGCCCCGGGTTGCACCATCAGCACGCTGCGCAACACCAGCGACACGCTTGCCGAGGGCTTGCAGAACGGCACCATCGACCTGGCCGTCGGCCTGCTGCCGCACCTGCAGGCCGGGTTCTTCCAGCGCCGCCTGTTCCACCACCGCTATGTCTGCCTGTGCCGAGCCGGTCACCCGGCCACGCGCGAACCCTTGACGGTGGAGCGGTTCTGCAACTACGGCCATGTCCGGGTGGTGGCAGCCAACACCGGCCATGGTGAAGTCGATACCTTCTATGCCAAGGCCGGGGTGGCGCGTAACGTGCGCCTGGAAGTGCCGCACTTCGTCGCAGTAGGCCATATCCTGCAGCAGACCGACCTGCTGGCCACGGTGCCCGAGCGCTTCGCCACCAGCTACGAAGCCCCCTTCGGCCTGTGCATCCTGCCGCCGCCGTTGGAGCTGCCGAACATCGAGATCAACCTGTTCTGGCATGCACGGTTCAACAAGGATCCGGCCAATCGGTGGCTGCGGCAATTGATGTTCGATCTGTTTTCCGATCAATAGGGCAACGGGCTCCGATCGCCCTACTCCTCGACATTGGCCAGGCTCGCCCTACGCCTCAGCGCTGGCGGCGCCTTGACCATGAAATACAGCACTCCCGCCAAGGCCAGCCCAGCGAGCCAACTGACATCCGCGCCGATCAACCGTGCAACGTAGCCTTCGAAGAACGAGAACTGCATGAACGGCACCGTGCCGATCACCGACACCGCATACACCAACATGGTCTTGCCGTTCCAGCGTCCATATCGGCCCTGCGCATCGTAGAGATCCGCGATGTGGTAAGCGCCCCGCTGCACCAGGTAGTAGTCCACCAGGTTGATCGCGCTCCAGGGAATGAGCAGGTAGAGCTGCCCGATCAGGATATCGGCGAAGAACGTGTCGAAGTGATACTGGGTGCGCGTGGCAATCAGGCACGCCAGCACCGAGAGCACTGCCATCACCGCCGCCTTGGTCACGGGCCGCACCTGGCGCAGCGTGGCGAAACCGCTGTAGATGGTGGTGCTGGACATGTAGGCGCTGTACAGGCACAACACGTTGTACTGCACCACGCCCAGCACGATCACCACCAGCACGGTGTTCGCCCAGGGGCCGAACAGGCTGGCGATCGCAGCGCCCGGGTCCAGGTGCAACGCCGCAGGCAGCACCGCGGCCAGCAACGCCCCCAGCGCCATCATGCCCAGCGACCCCAGGGCACAGCCGAAGTAGGTAGTCCAGAAGGTATCACGGGTGCGCACGTCGGCTGGCAGGTAGCGCGAGTAATCCGCCACGTACGGCCCATACCCCAATGTCCACGACGCCGCCTGGGCGATCACCAGGTTGAACACCGGCATCGAAAAGCCACCTGCGCTGAACTGCAGGCTGCCCAACGACCGGGCGCGGACCAGGATCAGTACCAGCGCGGTGCCGAATACCAAGGTCGACAGCAGCGTCATCCAGGCGCCCATGCGGTGGATCAGCTCGTAGCCGACGACGCCGATCAGGAACGTCGCGGCACCGATCATCACGATCGCCTGGTTGTCGCTGACCGGCAGCAGCGTCTTGAGCGTGTCGCGCATCAACACGCCGCTGGCGGCCATGAACAATACCGCGGCCGTGACCATCACCAGCAGCGGGATGGCGGCACCGAAGACGCCGAACTGGGCGCGGCTCTGGATCATCTGCGGCACGCCAAGGTGCGGCCCCTGGGCAGAATGCGCGGCCATGAACACCGTGCCGACCAGCGCGCCGATGACCAACCCCAGCAATGTCCACAGCAGGCTCAGCCCGGCTGCGACGCCCAAGGTGCCGATCATCAGCGCAGTCACTTGCAAGTTGGAGCTGAACCACACGGTGAATAGCCGGCGCGGCCTGCCATAGCGCTCGCTGTGAGGCACGAACTCAATGCTGCGTGTCTCGACTTTCATTGCTGTGCCACCTCCGTCGCTACCTCGGCCCTGACCTTCGCCAGGCCCGGCTGGCCGTCCCACGTGGTCACACCCTCCAGCCAGGCGTCGAGTACATCGGGATGCTGTTTCAGCCAGGCCCTGGCCGCCGCCTCTGGCTCCATTTTCTGGTAGAGGATGGCGCCCATGATGTGGTTTTCCATGTCCAGGGTGAAGCTGAGGTTCTTCAGCAACTGGCCCACGTTCGGGCACTCGTCGACATAGCCCTTGCGGGTGCTGGTATAGACCGTCGCGTCACCGAAGTCGGGGCCGAAATAGGCGTCGCCGCCGGTGAGGAACTGCATGTCGAAGCGCGTATTCATCGGATGCGGTTCCCAACCCAAGTAGACGATCGCCTGGTTGCGCCGCTGCGCCCGTTCCACTTGGGCCAGCATGCCCGACTCGCTCGAGGCCCCCACCGAGAATCCGGCATCCTTGAGGCCGAAAGCGTTGTCGCCGATAGCCTTGAGTACCGCGTTGTTGCCGCCATCCCCCGGTTCCAGGCCGTAGATCTTGCCGCCCAGGGCATCCTTGAAGCGGGCGATGTCGGCGAAGTCCTTGAGCCCTTGGTCCCACAGGTTCTGCGGCACCGCCAGGGTGTACTTGGCGTGCTTGAGGTTGACCCGCACGATGTCGATGCTGCCGGCGTCGCGGTAGGGCTTGAGGTCCGGTTCCATGGTCGGCAACCAGGTGCCGAGGAACACGTCCATGCTGCGGCCTTCGGACAAAGCCTTGAAGGTCAGCGGTACGCCGACCAGGGTGGACTTGGTCTGGTAGCCGAGGCTTTTCAGCAGCGTGGTGGCGATCGCGGTGGTGGTCTGGATATCGGTCCAGCCGGGGTCGGACATGCGCACCAGTCGACATTGGGCCGGTTCCCCGGCAACGGCGTCGAGCGACAGAGCCAGGGCGGTACACAGCGTGACGCAACGTGCAATTTTCATGACGCAAGGTCCTCTCTGTGGCAGCTATGGGAAGCGGCAGTTTGTTGTTTTTACAGAGGCGAAGCGGTCTTGTTGTGGGTGCAGCTACAGCGTCCTGGCTAACGACGAATCCCGATGACACGGCCGCAATAACCCGGGCGCGGCAAGCCCTTGTGCTCGGCGAACAGCTGGCCGACCCTGGCCTCGACGGCGCTGGCGAATTTCGCCGCACGCCCGCTCTCGGTCGAGATGTTCATCAGCATCTGCTCGCTCACTGCCAGCAGTTGCGCATCCCCGGGGCGGTACAGGTGATGGACGATGTGCAGCCGTTTGCTGTCGTGGTCGACCAGTTGGGTGTACACCTGGACTCGCTCGCCCAACTTGGTCTCGCTCAGGTAGTTGATGTGCGCCTCCAAGGTGTACAGCGTGTGGCCGTATGCGGCGCGGCCATCGCTGTCCAGGCCGAGGTGATCCATCAGTGCATCGGTGGCGTGGCTGAACAGCAGGAAGTAGAAGGCGTCGCGCAGGTGGCCGTTGTAGTCGATCCAGTCCTCTACGATGCTGGCTTGGTGGATGAGCAGCAGATTGTTCACAAGCAGGTCCTTCCAGAAGTCTTGGGTCAGAGATCGAGCACGAGGGTGGCGGACAATGCGCGGGACACGCAGATCATCATCACGTCGTTGTTCTTGCGCTCGGCCGCCGTCAGCACGCTGTCGCGGTGGTCCGGCGTACCGTCCAGCACGCAGGTTTCGCATGAAGCGCAGGTCCCTTCGCGGCACGAACTGTCCACTCGCAGGCCATTGGCCTCGAGCACCTGGAGAATGGTCTGGTCCGCCGGCACCTCGAAGGTTCTACCACTGCGCGCCAGCTCGATGCTGAACGGCCTGTCGCCGGTGTCGTGGATCGGTGCCTTGGGCGTGAACCATTCGAAGTGCACCTGCTCCTCGGCATAGCTTTTCGCCGCCGCTTCCACGGCCAACATCAACGGCGTCGGGCCGCAGGTGTAGAAATGCACGTTGGCCGGTTGACGAGCGACGGCCGCGGGTACGTCGAACAAGCCGCCCGCCTCGTCGTCGGCATGCAGGGTAACGTTGTCGGCAAAAGCGCTCAGTTCTTCGAGAAAGGCCGCGCGCTGGCGGCTGCGCACCAGGTAATGCAGGTGCCAGGGCCGACGGTTGGCCTCGCACCACTGGATCATCGACCACACGGGCGTGATGCCGATGCCACCGGCGAAGAACACGAAGCCCGGCGCATCCTCTTGCAACGGGAAGTGATTGCGCGGCGCGCCGACCTGCAATATGTCACCCACCCGCAGGGACCGGTGCACGTGCCGGGAGCCGCCCCGGCTGGCTGCCGACAGGCCAACCCCGACGCAGTAGCGATGCCGCTCGCGGGCATCGTTGCACAGCGAATACTGGCGCACGATACCCCCGGGCAGATGCAGCTCGATGTGCGCACCCGGCGTGAACGGCGGCAGCGGCCTCGCATCGGGCGAGCGCAGCTCGACCAGCACGACGCCCTTGGCTTCGGTGATCAGGTCGGTGACCTGCAAGGTCAATACATCATCAGGCATGGCAAACCTCACGCAACGGCAAACCGGCCCTGGGCAACTCGCGCCCAGGGCCTCGTACTCAACGGCGCCGCAGCGGGGCCGTCGCCTTCAACATCTGGGTAATCAGTGCGTCGCGGTTGCCAGCCAGGGTGCTCCAGCTGTCGTCCCCGGCCTCCTGGTGCACGCCCTCGACCAGCAGCGCGGCCGTTTCCTGATCCAGACGCGGGTCGCCCAGGTCGTCCCACCAGCCGTGGAAACTCTCGGTGTACTTCTGGCAGAACGAGCTCAAACCTTGCGAACCGCCGCCGAGGTGGAACAACAGGGTCGGCCCCATGGCTGCCCAGCGCAGCCCTGGCCCGGCCCACACCGCCTTGTCGACATCCTCGACACTGGCCACGCCGCTTTTCACCAGGTGAATCGCCTCGCGCCACAGCGCGGCCTGCAAGCGGTTGGCCACGTGCCCCTTGACCTCGCGATTGACCCGGATGGTCACTTTCCCCACCAACTGATAGAAACGCTCGGCCTGCTCGACCACGCCAGCGGCGGTCCTGTCGTTGCCCATCACTTCCACCAGCGGGATCAGGTGCGGCGGGTTGAACGGATGGCCGAGGATGAAATGCGAAGGGTCCTGCCATCCCGCCTGCATCTCGCCCAGACGCAGGCCCGAAGCGGACGAGGCGACGATCGCCCCGGGCTTGAGCGCCGCTTCGAGCTCGGCGAACAGCTCATGCTTGATGGCGATCCGCTCCGGCACGCTTTCCTGTACGAAGTCGGCCTGGCGCACGGCACTGGCCACATCGGCATGGAAGCTCAACTCGCCCGGTTCGCCTTCGGCCAGGCCCAGTTCGCGCAACGTCGGCCAGGCATTGTCGATGTACGCCCGCACATCGGCTTCCATCGTCGGCGAAGGGTCATGGACCGCCACATTGCGCCCCGATGCCAGGAACAACGCGGCCCAGCTGGCGCCGATGACCCCGGCGCCGATCACTGCAACATTTTCGAATTCACTCATCAGAAGAACCTCGGTTGTAAGGGGGATGCGCAGGTCAGGCCGCCATCGACGACGATGCACTGCCCGGTGATGAAACGCGCCGCGTCTGAGGCCAGCCAGGCCACGGTCTCGGCAATGTCCTGGGGTTGGCCGAAGCGTCCCACGGGGTGCCTGGCCAGGGCGTCATGCTTGGCCTTGGTCGGGTCGGCGGCCATGGCGAAACCGTCCTCGGCCATGGCGGTCATGATCCAGCCGGGGCTGACCGCGTTGCAGCGCACCTGCGGCCCATGGTCCACGGCAATCGAGCGGGTTAGCCCATGCACGAAGGCTTTCGAGGCGTTGTACACGGCCATCGATGGGTCGGCAGCCAGCCCGGAGATCGAACCCACGTTGACGATCACGCCGCCGCCTTCGAGCATCCCCGGCAGCGCCGCGCGGCACAGGTTGAAGGTGCCACGGGCATTGATACCCATCACTTCGTCCCAATCGTCGTCGGTGGTTTCGAGCACGGTCTTTTCCAGCTGCACGCCAGCGTTGTTGACCAGCACCTCGACCCTGCCGAAACGCTGCTCGGCACGCTGCAGCACAAGCCGCGCATCCGCAGCCCGCGACACGTCCGCCTGGACCCACTCGACCGCAGGGTCGAGGTCATCCGGCCTCGCGCCCCGGCCACAGGTCAGCACCTGGCTGCCCTGGGCGACGAAGAGGTCGACGATGGCCCGGCCAATCCCCCGGCTGCCGCCGGTCACGATCACTACGGGTCTGTTCATCGTCGATCACCCATGGGCCAGCATGACGTGGCGAACACTGGTGTAGGCATCGAGCGCGAACACCGACATATCGCAACCGTGGCCCGAACCTTTCATCGCCGCCCACGGCATTTCCGGGGTGGCCACGCCATGGGTGTTGACCCAGGTGAAGCCGTAGCGCAGCCGGCTGCTCGCGGCCATCGCCCGGCCGCTGTCGCGGGTCCACAGCGATGAAGCCAGGCCGTAGCGGGTAGCGTTGGCGAGAGCGATCGGATCCTGGTCGTCGGTGAAACGCGACACCGTGACCACCGGCCCGAACAGTTCCTGGGTGGCGATTTCGGCGCAATGGTCGACGTCGGCGACCACCGTGGGGCTGTAGAAGAAGCCACCACCGGGCTCGATCCGCCCCCCGCTCACCACTTCTGCGCAGGCCCTGGCGCGGTCGACGAAGCCGGCCACGCGCTGGCGGTGCTGCTCGGTGACCAATGGGCCCATCTCGGTGCCGACAGCCCGCGGCGCGCCCAGCCGGATCGAGGCCGCCGCTTGCGCCAGCTCGCTCACCACGCGGTCATAGACCTTGCTGGCGACCAACAGCCGGCATGGCTGCGCGCAGTCCTGACCGGCGTTGAAAAAGGCCGTGGCGCGCAAGGTGGCGATGAGCTTGTCGATGTCGGCGTCGTCGAAGACGATCACCGGCGCCTTGCCGCCCAGTTCCACGTGCACCTGGCGCATCTGCTGCGCGGCGGCGCGCATGGCAGCGCTGCCGGTGGCGGGAGAGCCGGTGATGCTCACCGCCTCGATGCCCTCGGCGTTGATGAGCCGGTCGCCAGTCGAGGCGCCGCTGCCGTGGACGATATTGATCACGCCCCGAGGCACCACGTCGGCCAGCAGTTGGGCCAGGCGCAGGGTCGACAGCGGCGTCACCTCAGAGGGTTTGAGCACCACGCTGCAACCGGCGGCGAGCGGCGCCGCCAGCTTCCAGGCAGCCATCATCAACGGGTAGTTCCAGGGCGCGATGGCCGCCACCGGGCCAATCGGGTCACGGCGAATCAGGCTGGTGTGCCCAGCCACGTACTCCCCCGCCGCCACGCCACCCAGGGTTCGCGCGGCGCCTGCGAAGAAGCGGAACGTGTCGAGGGTCAGCGGCATCTCGTCGTCGAGCGCCGAGGGCCAGGGTTTGCCGACGTTCTGACTCTCCAGCGCGGCCAATTCCTCGGCATGCGCCTCGACCACGCCAGCGATGTCCGTCAGCAGCCCGGCACGCTGCGCCGGGGTGGTTTTCCCATAGGTTTCGAACGCTTGCCGGGCACTGCGCACAGCGCAATCGAGCTGGGCGTCGTCGGCCTGACGAACGCCGACGATCGCCTCGCCAGTGGCCGGATCGATGACCTGCAAGGGCGCGGCAGCGCCTTCGACGAGCTCGCCGTCGATCAACATCTTGGTATGCATGGGTGTCTCCCCAATGGCGATCACAGGGTGATCTTGTCGCGCCCCTTCAGGCCCAGGCGTGCACGCGCTTGCTCCGGCGTCGCCACCTTGAGGCCGAGGTTCTCGACGATCGAACGAATCTTCAGCACCTGCTCGGCATTGCTCCTGGCCTTTTCGCCGGCGCCAATGAACAGACTGTCCTCGAGCCCGACCCGGACGTTGCCGCCAAGCATCGCGGCCTGGGTGGCGAAGCTCATCTGGTGCTTGCCGGCAGCCAGCACCGACCATTCGTAGTCCTTGCCGAACAGCTTCTGCGCCACCGTGTGCATGTGCATCAGGTTGTCCAGGTCGGCGCCCACCCCGCCCAGCACGCCAAAGACGATCTGGATCAGGAACGGCGGCTTGACCCAGCCCTGGTCGATCACCCAGGCCAGGTTGTACAGGTGGCCCAGGTCGTAGCATTCGAACTCGAAACGGGTACCGTGCCCCTCGCCCAGTTCTTTGACGATGTATTCGATGTCGGCGAAGGTGTTGCGGAAAATGAAGTCGCGGGTGCTGTCGAGGAAGGCCGGCTCCCAGTCGTGCTTCCAGTTGCTGTACTTGGCCTTCATCGGGAAGATGCCGAAGTTCATCGAGCCAACGTTCAGCGAGGCCATTTCCGGGCTCACCGCCAGGGCCGCGCGCAGGCGCTCCTCGCGGGTCATGCCCAGGCCGCCACCGGTGGACACGTTGAGCACCGCGTCGCTCTGGCGGTGGATCTGCCCCATGAAGTCCTGGAACAGTTCCGGGCGTGGGTCGGGCTTGCCGGTTTGCGGGTTGCGCGCATGCAGGTGGATGATCGAGGCCCCCGCCTGGGCCGCCTCGATGGAGGAATCGGCGATTTCCTGCGGGGTGATCGGCAGGTATTCCGACATCGTCGGGGTGTGCACGCCACCGGTGGTGGCGCAGGTGATGATCACGGACTTGGGCATGGCGAGGCTCACAGTTTCATTTGTTGAACTTGGGCGGTCAGGCCGCCATCGAGAATCCACAACTGGCCGCTGGCGTAGCGGGCCTCGTCGCTGGCCAGCCAGTAAACGAGGTTGGCCACGTCCTGCGGGGTGCCGTAGCGCCGGGTCGGGTGTACGTCGCGCACGGCGCTTTCCAGGCTGGCGATGTCGCCGTGGTCCTGGAAGAAGCTGCGCAGCATCGGCGTGTCGATGTACCCCGGGCACACCGCGTTGACGCGAATGCCCTCTGGGCCGTGGTCACAGGCCATCGCCCGGGTCAGGGCATGCACCGCGCCCTTGCTGGCGCAGTAGGCGGCAAGGCCCGGGTCGGCGATGAAGCCGTCGTACGATCCGAAGTTGATCACGCTGGCCCCGGCGCTCTCGCGCAACAGTGGCAAGGCATGCTTGCTGATCAGGAAGGTGCCGGTGACGTTGACCGCGAAGACCCGGTTCCACACCTCGAGACTGGTGTGCTCGATGGTGTGCTCGACCTCGATGCCAGCGGCGTTGACCAGCACATCGAGGCGCCCATGGGCCTGGCGCACCTGCTGCATCAGCGCCTGCACCTGGCCTTCGTCGCTGACGTTCAGGCGCACGCAGTGCGCATCCGGTACCGGTGCAGCGCTGGACAGGTCGGCGGCATACACCACCGCCCCTTCCTGGATCAGGCGCTCGCACACTGCCCGGCCGATGCCGCCGATACCTCCGGTGACCAGTGCCACCTTGCCTGCCAATGGGCCGCTCATGGCTTCACACTCCGCGCATAGGCCTCGAGCACCAGGCCGTGGAAGTGATGCAGGGCATGCTCGGATTTGCCCGAGCCGTTGGGGTCGGTGACGATGCGGCCCTGGTCGAACGCCGGCGTCTGCATGCCGCGCTGGACGTTCTCCACCAGCGAGATGTCCTCGACTTGCAACACTTCGTCCAGGTAGCGGATGGCCTCGCATTCCATGTCGTCCGGCTCCGGCGTCTCGAGGAAGAAATCGTAGGTCTCGAAGGTGCGATCCGGGCCCATGGGCACGATGTTGAGCACGATGATCGAGCTGCGCCCCGGGTAACGCATCAGGCAGGTGTTGGGCCACAGCCACCACACCGCATGGGTACGCACACTGGCCTTGGACACGTCGTAGGCCGAGTTCTGGCCCTTGCCGGCCTCGGCCATGTGGCTCGAGTAGATACCGTGGGTCTGCACCTTGTAGGTGTCCATGTCGACCAGGGTGCAGAAGTCCTTGTGCGCCGTCGGGCAGTGGTAGCACTCGAGGAAGTTGTCGACCACGTTCTTCCAGTTCGACTTGATCTGGTAGGTCAGGCGGTGGGCGAAAGTGAGCTTCTCGATGTCCGGCGCCCAGTGCAGGATCTCCTTGGCCAGGTCGCCGGACTGCTCGCGCAAAGGCGCCGCCTGCGCATCGAGATTGACGTAGACGAAGCCGCAGAACTCCTCGACCTGCACGGGGGTGAGGTGGATCTCTTCCTTGTCGAAGTCCTTGAGCCCACCTACATGCGGCGCTGCCACCAGGCTGCCGTTGAGGCCATAGCACCAGGAGTGATAGGGGCAGACGATGCGCCGGGTCTTGCCCTCGCCCTGCAACACCGGGTGGGCGCGGTGCTTGCACACGTTGTAGAAGGCGCGCAGCGTGCCGTCCTGGTCACGCACCACCGCGATGGGCATGCCGGCGATGTTCACCGTGGTGTAGCTGCCAGGCTCGCGCACCTTCTCGACGTGGCACACCCACTGCCAGGACTTGGCGATGATCGCCTGCTGGTCGAGGCGGAACCACTCGGGTTCGACATAGGCGTCGGCACGCAGGGACTGGGAGCGCAGCGGGTCCGGGTCGTACCCCTGCTTGATCGTTTCGAATTGGCGAGGATGCAGCAACTCAGTCATATCAACGGCCCTTTTATTATCACGGGCATGGGGATGTGCCCGTTGTGTGGGGTTGATAGTGGTCTGACTGAGGCGGCGAAAATGTTTAATATTCGCCGTGTTTTGTGCTTATTCGGCCATTGTCGTTTTTAGGTATGCGCCCGCTGCAACCCTGCAAAAAACGACATGTTTCAATGCTCCTTGCCGACCTGGTGCATCGGCCAGGCCCGGTAGTCGAACGGCACCCGGCCTTCCTGGCGGTCCCGGCGCGGCGTCAGGCCGAAGCGCTCGCGGTAGATGCGACTGAAGTGCGACTGGTTGGGAAAACCCGAGGCGACGCCGACCTTGGTCAGCGCCAGGTCGGTCTGGGTGACCAGCCCCCGGGCGCGGTCCAGGCGAATGTCGCGGTAGTACAGGGCTGGTGTCTTGTGGGCTACCTGGCGAAACAGCCGGTCCAGCTGGCGCTGGGAAATACCCACCTGCTCGCAGATCTCGGGAATGCTGATGACCTCTTCGAGATGGGTTTCCATCAGCTTGATCGCCTGCTTCACCACCAGTGGGATGGTATGGCCCAAGGGCTGCTGGGCCTCAGGGTTCTGTTGCGTGCTACCGGGGCGGAACTGTTGGTGGAAGACATAGCGCGCCGCCTCGTTGGCCAGCGTCTCGCCGTGCAGGTTGCGGATCAGTTGCAAGGCGGTATCGGTGGCGGCCGCGCCGCCGCAGCAGGTGATGCGGTTCTGGTCGAAGACGTACAGGTCCTCGACGATGGTGACATCGGGGTACAGCTCGATCAGCGCATCGATGTGCTCGTAGTGCCCGGTGGCCTTGCGCCCGGCCAGCAAGCCCGCCTCGGCCAGCAGGAAGGTTCCGGTGTCCAGCGCGGCGAGCATGCAGCCTCGGCTCGCCCAGGTCCGCAGCAGGCCCTGCAGATAGGGGCTGTGATGCTGCTCCGGCGACCAACTGCACGACAGCAGGACCAGGTCCCAGGGCTCGTCGCGCAGGTTCGCCAGGGACTGGGTGAACATGTCCATGCCGTTGGAGGCGCGGATGCCACCGCCTTGCAACGAGGCGAACTCCCAATGGAAGCGGCTTTCCCCGGCCAGGTAGTTGGCGGCGCGGAAAGGGTCGACGAACGCCGTGGTGGCCGCGGCGTTGAAGTACGGGAAGACGATGACCAGGAAGCGGAACACACGCACCTCGATAGCGACCGGGTGCAGGGATCATAGCCCCGACCTGGTGCCGCTGCGCAAGCCTGGTCAGCATCGGTGGCGATAGGTTCAGCACCCGCATCCCAGCGTTCCAGCCAATGTTGCCGGCACTGACCACGAAAAGGGCCCCACCCTGCCCCTATCGAACGCGGATCTTCGGATCCCCCGCGCCACGCCGCAAGGCCTGCAGGAACCCTTCCAGCGGCGCCGGCTCGGCGATCTGCGGCAAGGCATCCTTGTCTGGCCGCTGGGCCCAGAACGCGTCCCAGGACGGGAACAGTTCATGGAAACTCCCGGCGTAGGGCTCGCGCCCCGGCCAGCGCATCTTCAAGCCACCGATCGGTGGCTTGTTGAGGTCGGTGGCGTACCAGTAGCACGGCAGGCGCCGGCGGAAGCACCAGCGTCCGTCGATACGCTCGTAGTCGTCCCAGTACAGCATCTGCATGATCACCCACTCCGGGCCAGTCTCATGCTCGTTCTTCGAATACACCACGCCCGTGGCGTGGTCGGCATCGCTGAACTCGATGATGTGCTGGCCCAGATGGTGGGAGGTGCCATGGAACTGCTTGCGCATGGTCTCGTCCAGCCACGCCTTGAGGTGGGCACGGCCAGACTTGTCGCGGCCGACCCGCACGTCCGCGGCGAAGCAGTTGGCCATGGCGTCCATGTCGCGCATGTCCAGCGCCAGCGCGTACTTGCCGGCCAGTTGGCGGATCGCGTCCAGAGACTCCAGGCGATCGATGCGCTGCAGCAGCGATGTAGTCTCCATGCTCGTCACTCCAGCACCGTGTACAAATCCGACCCTCGTCCACCGTCCACCGCCAGGCTGGCCCCCGTCACGTACGAAGCCTCGTCGCTGGCCAGGAACAGAATGGCGTTGGCCAGTTCCTGGGGCAGGCCGACCCGGCGCATGGGGATCACTTTTTCGGTGTTGGCCCGGGCCTTGGCGTCGCCGAGCATGCCGGCGGTCGCTGGTGTGTCGACCACACCGGGGATGATCACGTTGCAGCGGATGTTGTGCGCTGCGCCTTCGCTGGCTGCCGCGCGGGTGAAGTTGATCACCGCAGCCTTGGCGGCGGAGTAACCGGCCATCCAGGCGGTCCCGAACAGGCCACAGATGGAAGCGATGTTGACGATCGAGCCCCCCTTGCCCTTCATGAGCTGCATGGCCGTGCGCGTGCCCCAGAAGGTGCCGTCCACGGTGGTGGCGAAGTTGGCGTGCCAATCGGCAGTGGTCATGCTGTCGATACCGCCCCAGGTGTAGGCCATCGCGTTGTTGACCAGGATGTCCAGGCCACCGTGGCGTTCGGCGCAGGCTCGCAGCGCGGCGACGTAGCCCTGCTCGTCGCTGACGTCGGCCACCGCCACTTCGGCGCAGCCACCCCGGGCGAGGATCTGCTCACGCACGCCTTCCAGCGGCTCGCGGCGCCGCCCGCACAACACCACCAGGGCGCCCTCCTCGGCGAAGCGCAGCGCGGTGGCTTCGCCGATGCCGGAGCCGGCGCCGGTCACGAAGGCGATCTTGCCTTGCAGTCGTTTGCTCATCGTTCGTTCCTCGTCAGATAAAGGCCATGCCGCCGTTGACCGCAATGTTCTGTCCGGTGATGAAGCTGGCATCATCGCTGGCCAGGAACACCGCCACGCGGGCGATTTCATCGGTTTCGCACATACGTCCCAGCGGCACGTTCTTCAGCAGTGCCTGCATGTGCTCGTCGGGGATGCCAGCCATCATCGGCGTGTTGGTCGGGCCCGGCACCAGGGTGTTGACGCGGATGCCCTGGGCCGCAAGCTCACGAGCGATCGAGCGGGTCAGGCCCATCACCGCGGCCTTGGAGGCGCAATAGTGGCTTGGCCCTTCGCCAGTCAGCGCGGCGGTACTCGACAGGTTGATCAGCACGCCCTGGCGCTTGCCCTTGAGCATCAGCCGGGCGCCTTCGCGGCAGCACAGGAAGGTGCCGCCCAGGTTGACCCCGATGACCCGCGCCCAGCTGTCGTCGGGCGTGTCGAGGAAGGCATCGAGCGCGCCGACGCCAGCGTTGTTGACGACGATGTCCAGGCCACCAAAGTGCGCCTCTACCTGGCCCATGGCATCGGCCACCGAAGCCGCCTCAGCGACGTTGCAGCCCAGCGCCAGCACCTGCTCGCCCAGGTCGGCGAGGCCGGCAGCGAGTGCCTTCTGGTCGAGGTCGACGGCGACCACCTTGGCCCCTTCGGCGACGAATCGGCGCACGATGGCCTGGCCCATGCCTTGCCCCGCGCCGGTGACGAAGGCCACTTTGTTCTGCAGTTTCATGGTGTTCCCCTTGGTTGAAGCCCGTTGGTCTTCACCATCATTGGGCGCAGGCCAGTGCCGGGCATCGTCCGATAGGACTAGCGTCGCAGCCGCGTCGTGGTCCGGATGGACGATGCCGACCTGGCCCAGGCGGCAGAGGATCCAGAAACGCATACCGGGCTGGCCAGGCCTTCCCCTTCAAGCGGCTGGATGGCCTGCCCGGCGTGCCCTCACCCCATCGAGAACTGGAGAACCGGCATGAACCAACCCGTCGACCTGCCCCTGCCCACTGGCCACTACGCCACCCTGCCCAACGGCCTGCGCCTGCACTATCTGGACGAGGGCCAGGGCCCGGTGGTGCTGTGGTTGCATGGCAGCGGGCCGGGTGCCAGCGGATTCAGCAATTTCAAGGGCAACTACCCGCAGCTGGTCGCGGCTGGCTATCGCAACATCGTGCTCGACCTGCCCGGTTTCGGGCGTTCGGACAAACCCGAGGAGGTTCGTTACGAGCTGGATTTCTTCGTCGATTGCGTCGCGGCACTGCTCGACCAGATCGGCATCGACCGCTGCACCGTGCTCGGCAACTCCCTGGGCGGTGCCATTGCGCTGGGCCTGGCGTTGCGTCGGCCTGAGCTGACGGAGCGGCTGATACTGCTGGCACCGGGTGGTGTCGAGGAGCGTGAAACCTACTTCCAGATGCCAGGCATCCTGCGCATGGTCGGGCTGTTCAATGCCGGCCCCATTGGTCTTGGTGAAATGCGCAGCATGATGAGCCTGCAACTGTTCGACGACTCGATCCTGCCCGAGGAGTTGCTGCTGGAGCGAGTGGCCGTGGCGGTGACGCAGCCGAAGAACCTGTTCAGCACCATGCGGGTGCCGAACATGCGTGCGCGGCTGGGTGAAATCGAATGCCCGATCCTCGGTTTCTGGGGCAGCAACGACAACTTCAATCCGGTCAGTGGCGCGCAGTACATCATCGATGGGGCGCGCCAGGCACGCTTCATCGTGCTCAATCGCTGCGGGCACTGGGTGCAGGTGGAGCATCGCGAGCTGTTCAACCGCAGTTGCCTGGAGTTTCTGCAGCACGGGTGATCGAGGGCGCTGCATCCCTCGTGTGGGATGCGGCTTTGCCCGCGAAGCCGGCACCGTGGTGGATGGCACGGGCTTGGCCCGTGTTCGCGGGTAAACCCGCTCCTACAGGTACGGCGCAGTGGCTGAGGTCGGGCTGTATCTGCGAGGGCCTATTCGCGGGCAAGCCCGCTCCCACAGGATCTTCACCGTCATCAAGGCCAGCGCCAACCCTGTGGGAGCGGGCTTGCCCCGCGAACACCGGCTTAGCCGGTGCCAGGCACTGCAGTGTCGGCTCAGCCCGCAGCCGGCTGGCTGTTAAGCTGCGCATCCCCCGGCTGCCCCAGCACGCACGAGGTCCCCCCAGGGGTATACATCATCGCCACACAGCGATTGCACGCCGTGCAGATCGAATTGCGGCTCGCACCACTGGCCAGCTTGTTCACATAGTCGGGTTCGGCAATCAACACCCGCCCCATCGCCACCAGGTCGAAACCCTCGGCCATCACCTGCTCGATGCTCGCCAGGCTCTTGGCTCCGCCCAAATAAGCCAGCGGCATCTTCACCGCCGCCCGTACCTTGCGTGCATGCTCGAGCAGGTACAACTCGCGAAACTCCACCACCGGATCCATGCGCCGCTGCAGCGCCATCGCCAGGGCGATCAGCGGGTTTTTCTGCTGTACGCGGTTCTCCTTGGGGAACGAGGAACCGAACATGGTGGTGATCGACTCTGCGTTCATCCCCGCCCTGAGTACCAGCAGGTGCGCGCCCTCCTGCTCCAGCATACGGGCGATCTGCGCACCGTCCTCGGCGCTGTTACCGGCGCGCACGCCCTCGGTGATGCTGTACTTGCACACCACGGCGAGGTCCTGACCGACCGCATCGAGCACCGCGCGCAGCACCCGGCGCGCAAAGCGCAGGCGGTTCTCCAGGCTGCCGCCATACTGGTCGCGGCGCTTGTTGTACAACGGCGAGATGAATTGGCTGAGCAAGTAGCCATGCCCCATGTGGATTTCCACCGCGTCAAAACCGGCCTCACGGGCCAGCCGCGCGGCCTGGGCGAAATCGCGCACCACCTGCTGCATGTCGGCCTCGTTCATGGCCTGCTTGAGGAACATGCCGCTCATCATGCCGATCTTGTTGAAACCGCCACTGGCCGACAGCGGCCGTGGCGTGGAGCGCTCGCGAATGAAGGTGAAACAACCGCCGTGGGTGATCTGCGCGCTGGCCAGCCCGCCTGCCCGATGCACGGCATCGGTGAGGGCCTTGAAGTGCGGCAGGCTATCGCGTTCCAGGATCAACTGGTTGGGCAACGTACGGCCGTCGCGGCTGACCGCGCAGTAGGCCACGGTGGTCAATGCCACACCGCCGCTGGCCAGGTCCGCGTGCAGCTTGGCCAGTTGCCGGGAGGGCACGCCCTGGGCGCTCATGCCCTCGTTGGTGGCCGCCTTGACGAAGCGGTTCTTCAGGGTCAGCGGGCCGATCCTGACAGGATTGAAGGGCGATCGTTCTGGAGTCTGGTTCATCACAGGCCTTGTCCTCGGTGCAGTAGGCTCAGAAGGTGTACTTGGCGTTGAACGACAGGTAGTCGCGGTCCGCCAGCAGGCGGCCCTGGGCGATGTCCGGCGAGCTCAGGTAGGCGACGTAGGTCAGGCCGACCTGGAAATTGCCCAGGTACTTGAAATCGCCGCCGACGGTCAGGCGCTTCTCGTCGCGGCCCAGGCCCTGGTAGGCGCTGCCGTCGACGTTCTGCTGCCAGACCACCCGGGTGGTCAGGTCCAGGCCGTCGGCGATGGACGGGTAGTCCATGTAGGCGCCAACGCCCAGCAAGGTCGAGCCACGGGTCTGGGTCGCCGACTGGAAGTCGTCGAAGCTGCCATCCACGCCAGCGCCGCCACCGCTGATGACCAGGGTGTCGACGCCCTCGATGGATTGGTGCACCACCTCGCCCATGAACGTGGTCTGCTGCGCCAGCCAGCTCGGCCCGAGGATGTACGAGGCGTTGAGGTTGCCCTGCCAGATCTGCCCGGTGGTCGGCGCGCCATTGTTCAGGTACACCGATGCGCCATCGCGGTAGCTGAGGTCGCCGGCGTACTGCACCGAATCGCCCACCTTGGAGCTGAAGCTCACGCCCGTCAGCTCGACATCTTCGAAATAGCCCAGTCGGTAGGCAGGCGCCGCGCCGGCATTTGCGCGCTGGCTGATGCGCGAGTTCGACGAGTAGTGGGTTTGCCCGGTGAAGTCGAAGAACAGCGAGCCGACCCGCTCGTGATAGCGGTAGTGGAACAGCCCCACCTCGGTGTTCTCGGTAATCCGATAACGCACGCCCATGCCCCATTGGCCGCTGTCGCGTGGCTTGACCTCGCCGGCATAGTTGGCACCGGTGAAGGTCTTGTCCGGCAAGCTGTCGATCACCCCGGCACTGAGCCGGAAGAACTCCGCGCCCGGGCCGAAGTAGTCGCTGCCAAAGTAGTCGCCCACTGGGTTGAGCTGGGTTTTCTCCCACTGGTACTGGTAGAAACCAACCAGCGCCAGGTCTTCGTTCAGCGACCAGGACGCCGACACCTGCCCCACCGGCAGGTAGGCGTCCTTGGCCTCGGTGCCGGGCACGTTGAACTTGGTCGCGTCGACGGGCGCCTGGCCCTGGCTGATGTTGGCCCAGAACAGGCTCTCGCCCCAGGCCACCAGGTGGCGACCGGCCTTTACCGACAGGTATTGGGTTTCGCCCAGCTCGTAGTTGCCATACACGTAGGCATCGAGCAGGCGCGCCTTGCTGCCGCTCAGGCGCCGGGTGTCCTCGACGAAGCCATCGGGGCGACCGACCTTGTTCACCGTCTGCGGCGAATCGTTGGCATTGCGCTCGTGGTAGACGTCGTCGTAGAAGTGGCTGCCACGCAGTACCGCCCCGACGTTGTCATGGCGCAGGCGCAGCTCGCCGAACAGGCTCAGCCGGTTGGTGATCAGCGACCCGCGCTTGAAGTTGCGGGTACCGTCGTCGTTGTTGATGTCGTTGAGGTACTGGTTGGCCTGCTTGGCAGTCCGCATGGACGCGGTGTAGTTGACCGTCAGCGATGACTCCAGGGTGGTGTCCTCACCGAGCTCCAAGGTCGGCCCGGCGGCGGCACCGCCACTGGCCAGGCCAAGGGCCATGGCCAGACAGCGGCGCCGGGCCAGGCCCGTGTTCGACGTCGACATGCTGCTCTCCTTTGTTGTTATTGTTCTGTTCAATTCCTGGCGCACGTTCAGGCCTGGGCCACGAAGGCCCTGAGGTCGTTCTTGGCGACCTTGTTCGAAGGGTTCAGCGGCAGCGCCGGGAAGAACCGCACCTGGCGCGGCACCTTGTAGTTGGCCATGCGCTCGCGGCTCCAGCCGATCAGTGCCTGCTCGTCGAGTTGCTGGCCCTCGCGCAGCACCACGCAGGCACAACCGACCTCGCCCATGCGGGCATCGGCAATGCCGATCACCGCCACCTGGGCGATCGCCGGATGGGCCAGCAACGCGGCCTCGATCTCGGCCGGGTAGCAGTTGAAGCCGCCGACGATGTACATGTCCTTCAGGCGGTCGGTGATGGCCAGGTTGCCCTGCGCGTCGAGGCGACCGACATCGCCGGTGTGCAACCAGCCCTCGGCGTCGATGGCCTCGGCAGTGGCCAGCGGGTCGTCGAAATAGCCCTGCATGATGTGGAAACCGCGCAGGCAGATCTCCCCGGTCTCACCCTGGGCCACGGCACGGTTGGAGGCGTCACGGATGCTCACCTCGGTGCCTGGCAAGGGCCGCCCGCTGGTGCCGGCAATGACCTCGGCCGGGGCCTGGGGGTCGCACAGGGTGGCCAGGCCGCCACACTCGGTCAGGCCATAGGCGGTGGTGACCACGCTGAACCCCAACTCGTTGCGCATGCGCTCGATCAGGCTCGGCGGAATGCTCGCTGAACCGGTCACGGCGATGCGCAGGCTCGACAGGTCTGTCTCGGCCAGGCGTGGATGGGCCAGCAGCGACAGGTACAAGGTCGGCGCCCCAGGCAGCACGCTGATGCGCTCGCGGGCGATGCGCTGGAACACCGTCTCGGCATCGAACACCGCGTGCGGCAGGATGGTCGCCCCGGCAATCAGGCAGGTCAGCCAGCCGGCCTTGTAGCCAAAGGCATGGAAAAACGGATTGACGATCAGGTAGCGATCGCCCGGCACCAGCCCCAGCACCCGCACGTACTCGGAGAACGCACGCAGGTTCTGGCCATGGGCGCTCATCACGCCCTTGGGCTTGCCGGTGGTGCCGGAGGTGAACAGCAGGTCGCAGATGGCCTCGGGCTGGATGCTCAGGGCACGGCGCTCGGCGGTGAGCTTCTCGACGGTCGCAGCGCCGAGCAGAAAGCGCTCGTAGCTAAGGTCCTGCGCGCCAGGCTCCTGGTCGCAGGCGAAAATCACCTGGTGCTCCAGGGTCGCCGGGCGATGCGGGGCGAGCAACGCCGGGTAGTCGACGTCCAAAAAGCGCTGTTGCACGAACAGCACCCGGCAACCGCTACGGCCCAGCACGTCGGCGGCTTCAGCGCCCTTCATGCGGGTGTTGACCGGCACCAGCACGACGCCGGCGCAGTGGATACCCAGTGCCGCGAGAATCCACTCACGGCCGTTGGGCGCCCACAGGCCGACCCGGTCGCCCGGCTGGATGCCCAGCGCCATCAAGGCACGGGTGACCTGTAGCACATGGGCCGGAAGATCGGCGTAGTCCAGGCGCTCGCCGTTGTCCTCGATGGCAGCATGGCCGGCGAAACGCCGGGCACTGTCGAACAGCAGACGGGCAATGGTGGCAGGCGCGCAGGCCTGTGCGTCGAAGGCATTGAGGATCGGGTTCATGCAAGGCTCACTCATCGGCATCACTCGGGAAAGCGGATCCGCAGCAGCGGGCTGGTGGGCACGGCCTGGCACGCCAGGATCCAGCCTTCGGCCAGCTCGGCGGCATCCAGGGCATCGTTGTGCAACAGCTCGACATCACCGCTCTCCAGGGTGCACATGCACGACGCGCAGCCGCCAACCCGGCAGGCGCTGGGTGGGTTGAGGCCGGCGCGCTGCATGGCGTCGAGCAGCGTCTCGCCGCTGGCGCAGTCCAGGCTGTGGTCGGCGCCGTCCAGGCGTACCGCCAGTTTCGCCGCCATGGCCGCCTCGCTCTGGCTCGCCTGCGCCAGCTCGCCCTCGGCAGGCAACGACACGAAGCGCTCCACGTGGACCCGGGCACTGGGCATGCCGAGGCTGGCCAGGGCCTGCACGGCGGCATCCATGAACGGCGCCGGGCCGCAGATGAAGGCCTGGGCATCGAGCAGCGGCCGCGCCAGTTCGGCCAGTTGCGTCACGCTCGGCACGCCTTGCAAAGAGTCGAGCCAATGCACCACCTGCAGGCGTTGCGGGTGAGCCGAGGCCAGCATGCGCAGCTCGTCGCGGAAGATCACCGAGTGCTCGTCGCGGTTGGCGTAGATCAGCAGCACCCGCCCCTGCCCGGCCAGCAGCGCCGAACGCAGGATCGACAGCACCGGCGTCACCCCGCTGCCACCGCCGAACAGCAGCAGGTCGCCCTGCAGGTCACGGGGCACGAACACCCCGGCCGGCGGCAGTACTTCCAGGGTCTGGCCTTCCTGCAATTGCTCGCACAGCCAGTTCGAAGCGCGGCCGTCACGCACGCGCTTGACGGTGACTCGTAGCGGTTCATCGAGCAGCGGCGTGCTCGACAGCGAGTAACAACGCGGCAACCAGCCGCCCTCGAATGGCACCCGCAAGGTCAGGAACTGGCCCGGCTTGTAGTGAAAGCGCTCGGCCAGTGACGCAGGCACCTCGAACACCAGCGAGCGGGCGTCGGCGGTTTCCTCGATCACCCGCGCCACGCGCAAGGCAAGATAGTCATTCATGGTTCAGGTACTCGCTTTCACCCGGCTCAGACGAACGGGTCCGGATTGGGCAGGCCCAGCTGCACCGCACCGAAACTGCGCCCGTAGGCCATGAAGTTGTTGGCGATATGCCCGCGTGCCTGGTGCAGGTCACGGAACAACCGCGCCACCGGGTTGCTGTTGTACAGCCCGGAAGCGGCCATGCTGCGCAACAGGTCGCTGATGCGCTCGGCACAGATGTTGGTGACGTAGGACGACTGGTAGCGGTACAGCAGGCGCGTCTCGGTGTCCGGGTACTCGCCGGCACGAGCCAGTTGCATCAAGTGTTCGTAGTTGCGTTCGAGCACCAGCTTCAGGCTGTCGACGGTGATCACCGCCTCGGCCACCGCCGTTTGCGCGACCGGGTCGTCGGCGGTGCGCGCGCCGTGCTTGCCGATATGCTGGGCCGCGTTGTCGCGGAAGGTATCGATGGCCCCCTGCAGGGCACCGATCGCCGAGGTGGAGACTGCACGGGAGAACACCTGGGCGAACGGAATCGCGTAGATCGGGTTGGTGTTCACCAGGCGCCCCGGCGTCGCTTCGATCTGCCAGTTGTTGGTGCGCTGCACGCGGTGGGCCGGGACGAAAGCATCCTCGACCACAATGTCGTGGCTACCGGTGCCACGCAGGCCGAGCACATCCCAGTTGGGCTCGATGCGGTAGTCGGCACGTGGTAGCAGGAAGGTGCCATGCTCGCTGGCGAAGTCGCCATCGGCCGGGAGGATGCCGCCGAGCAGCACCCACTGGCAATGCTCACTGCCACTGGAAAAACCCCAGCGCCCGCTGATGCGATAGCCCCCGGGTACCACGCTGACCCTGGCCGCAGGCATATAGGTCGAGGAGATCAGCGCGCCATGGTCCTGTCCCCAGACCTCGCGCTGCGCCTCGATCGGGTAGCGCGCCACTTGCCAGGGATGCACGCCCATCACGCCATAGACCCAGGCGGTCGACATGCAGCCCTCGGCGAGGATCATCTGGATTTCGAAAAAGGTCCGCGGATCGACTTCGTAACCGCCGAAGCTGCGCGGCTGCAGGGCGCGCAGCAAGCCAGCCGCCTGCAGCTCCTCGATGGTCTGGTCGGGGATGCGCAAGTCACGCTCGGCCTGGGCCGCGCGGGCCTTGAGCTGCGCCACCATGCCCCGCGCACGTTCGATCAGTTCGACTTCTTCCTGGGTCTTTTCTCGCAAGCTGTGCATCACTGGTCTCTCCCGGTCTCGCTGCGCCACTGCGCGAGCTGGGATCGATCATCGGGTCGCCCAGGCGATCGTTCATCGTCAAAGCGGACTAGGGCCCGCAGGGCCTGGCGCGCTAGTCCGTTGAGACGATGCTGACGGGCGGCGCCACCGCCATAGTCGGCTCCATCGACAGCGCTGATAACAGAGCCCTAAAAGGAGGTACCGTCATGAGTATCCTGCAGCGATTCCGACTCGATGGCAGCGTGGCCATCGTCACCGGCAGCGGACGTGGCATCGGCCGGGCGATTGCCCTGGCGTACGCCGAGGCCGGCGCCGATGTGGTCTGCGCCGCGCGCTCACTGGACGATGTCCAGGCGGTGGCCGAGGAAGTCCGGGCCCTGGGCCGCAATGGCCTGGCCTTCGCCTGCGACGTCAACGACAGCGAACAGCGCCAGGCGTTGGTGCGCCAGAGCCATGAGCACCTGGGCCGCATCACCCACCTGGTCAACAACGTCGGCGGCGGTGGCCCCAACGACCCGCTGGGCCTGAGCCCGGAGCAATTCGACGAAATCTTGCGCTTCAACGTCTCCAGTGCGTATGCGTTCTGCCAGCTGTGCGTGCCGCTGATGCGCGATGCCGGTGGCGGCAACATCGTCAATATCAGCTCGGTGGCTGCCCGCTACTCGCAGCGCCACTTCAGCGCCTACGGCACGGCCAAGGCGGCGCTCAGCCACCTGACCCGTCTGCTGGCCCAGGATTTCGCGCCGCAGGTGCGGGTCAACGCCGTGGCTCCAGGCCCGACCCTAACTGCCGCGCTGAACAGCGTGATGCCAGCCGCCATGCGCCAGACGATGGAGGCCAACACCCCGCTCAAATGCCTGGGCAGCCCCGAAGACATCGCTGCCGCCGCGCTGTACCTGGCCAGCCCCGCCTCGGCCTGGGTCACCGGCAAGATCATCGACGTCGACGGTGGCGCCGACTCCAGCGTCTGGGTCGGCTGACCTCGTTTCCTCAGCCGGCCACCCATCCGCTCGCGCCGGCTTTTTTTTATTCAACCCACAGATATACCCACCCACAGAGAGTCCCTTCATGAAGAGCTCCGTCATGGACGCCCATCTGATCACAGCGCTCGGTGACGAGCTGTTCAACGCCCTGCGCGGCCGCCATACCGTGCAACCGCTGACCCAGCGTTACCCAGACCTGACCCTCGAGCAGGCGTACCGCATCTCGCTGGCCTTCCTTGAGCGTCGCGAAAGCCTGGGCGAGCGCGTGGTCGGCAAGAAGATCGGCGTGACCAGCCCCGCCGTGCAGGAAATGCTCGATGTGCACCAGCCAGATTTCGGATTTCTCACCGACGCCATGCAGGTGGAGGACGCCAGCGCGGTCAGCCTGTCCCGGCACCATCTGATCCAACCCCGCGCCGAAGGCGAAATCGCCTTCATCCTCGCTGAGGACCTGCACGGCCCGGGGATCAGCGCCGAAGACGTGCTGGCCGCCTCCCAGTGGGTGATGCCCTGCTTCGAGATCGTCGATTCGCGCATCGACAACTGGCAGATCCGCATCCAGGACACCGTCGCCGACAACGCCTCGTGCGGCGTGTTCGCCCTGGGCCAGCAACGCGTCGACCCGCGCACGTTGGACCTGGCCAAGGTACAGATGCAACTGCTGAAGAACGGCGAGCCGGCTGGCAGCGGCCTGGGTTCGGCGGTGCAAGGCCACCCGTGCGCGGCGGTCGCGTGGCTGGCCAACACCCTGGGCGAGCTGGGTATCCCGTTCCGGCGTGGCGAGATCATTCTTTCCGGCGCCCTCGCGCCTCTGGTGCCGGTCACCGCCGGTGACCGCATCAGCCTGAGCATGAGCGGGTTGGGCCAGTCCAGTCTGCGCTTCGTGCCCTGACTTTTCCGTGGAGCCATGAACATGAGCAAGAAGATCCGATGTGCATTGATCGGGCCGGGCAACATCGGCACCGACCTGCTGTACAAACTCAAGCGCAGCGAGGTGCTGGAACCGGTGTGGATGGTGGGCATCGAGGCCGCCTCCGAAGGCCTGGCGCGCGCCCGCGAACTGGGCCTGAAAACCACCGCCGAGGGCGTCGACGGCCTGTTGCCGCATGTGCTGGAGGACAACATCCAGATCGCCTTCGATGCCACCTCGGCCTACGTGCATGCGCAGAACAGCCAGAAGCTCAACGCCCTGGGCGTGCTGATGATCGACCTCACCCCTGCGGCCATCGGCCCCTACTGCGTGCCGCCGGTCAACCTCAAGGCCAACCTGGGGCTGGGGGCGATGAACGTCAACATGGTCACCTGCGGCGGCCAGGCGACCATCCCGCTGGTGGCCGCGGTGTCCAGCGTGCAGTCGGTGGCCTATGCCGAGATCATCGCCACTGCCGCGTCGAAATCGGTGGGCCCGGGCACGCGCAAGAATATCGACGAGTTCACCCGCACCACCGCCAGTGCGGTGGAACAGGTGGGCGGCGCCCGGCAGGGCAAGGCGATCATCATCATCAACCCCGCCGAGCCACCGCTGATCATGCGCGACACCGTGCACTGCCTGACCGACGACGAACCGGACCAGGACGCGATCCGCGCCGCCCTGCAGGCGATGATCGAGCAGGTGCAGCGTTACGTGCCGGGCTACCGCCTGGTCAACGGGCCGGTGTTCGACGGCAAGCGCGTGTCGATCTTCATGGAGGTCGAAGGCCTGGGTGACTACCTGCCGCGCTACGCCGGCAACCTCGACATCATGACCGCGGCCGCGGCGCGTACCGCCGAGCTGTTCGCCGAGGAAATCATCAAAGGCGAGCTGCTGCTGCGCCCTACCCCTACCGCCCTGGCCTAAGGAGCCGACCATGGACCTTTCCGGCAAACGCATCACCGTACACGACATGTGCCTGCGCGACGGCATGCACCCCAAGCGCCACCAGATCAGCCTCGACGAAATGCAGCGCATCGCCTGCGGCCTGGACGCCGCCGGGGTGCCGCTGATCGAGGTGACCCATGGCGATGGCCTGGGTGGCAGCTCGGTCAACTATGGGTTCCCGGCGCACAGCGACGAGGACTATCTGTCGGCAGTCATCCCGCTGATGAAGCAAGCCAAGGTCTCGGCACTGCTGCTGCCGGGTATCGGCACGGTGGAGCACTTGAAGATGGCGCACGGGCTGGGTGTCAGCACCCTGCGCGTAGCCACCCACTGCACCGAGGCCGACGTCAGCGAACAGCACATCGCCCATGCCCGGCACCTGGGCATGGACACCGTGGGTTTTCTGATGATGGCGCACATGAACAGCCCGCAGGGCCTGGCCAGCCAAGGCAAGCTGATGGAAAGCTATGGCGCCAACTGCATCTACCTGACCGACTCGGCCGGCTACCTGCTGCCGCATCAGGTCAGCGAACGGGTGACGGCAATGCGTGCAGCGCTGCGCCCGGAGACTGAAATCGGCTTCCATGGCCATCACAACCTGTCGATGGGCGTGGCCAACTCGATTGCCGCGATCGCTGCCGGTGCCAGCCGCATAGACGCCGCCTGCGCAGGGTTGGGTGCCGGGGCCGGGAATACCCCGATGGAAGTGTTGGTGGCGGTGTGCAAGCGCATGGGCATCGACACCGGGGTGGATGTGTTCGCCATCCAGGACGTGGCCGAGGACCTGGTAGTGCCAATCATGGACTTCCCCATCCGCAGCGACCGCGATGCGCTGACCATGGGTTATGCCGGGGTGTATGGCTCGTTCCTGCTGTTCGCCAAGCGCGCCGAGCAGAAGTATGGGGTGTCGGCGCGGGAGATCCTGGTGGAAATGGGCCGGCGCGGGATGGTCGGCGGGCAGGAGGACATGATCGAAGACACTGCCATGACATTGGCCAAGCGCCGGGCCTGAAGGCCCTTATGCGCGGGTAAACCCGCTCCTACAGTCACAGCGGTATTCTGCAGAACCTCGCTGTTCCTGTAGGAGCGGGTTTACCCGCGAACACGGGCGAAGCCCGTGCCACCCACCTCGGATCACCGCCAATCGGCAACGATCCCATGCTCCAGGGCCAACGCCTGCGCCGCCACGGTGCGCCGCTGGTACTGCTGCGCCTGCGGATCGGTGGCCAACCACAACATCACCGCCGCCGGCACTTCAGGCGGTGCGCTGCCGGCGCGCAAGGCGATCACGCCCTTCTCGCCGATGGTCACCTTCAATGCCTCGGTGGTCACCACGCCAGGGTTCAACGTGTAGGCACGAATCCCCCGCCCACCCAGCTCCGTCGCAAGAATCCCCGACAACCGCGACACCGCCGCCTTGCCGGCGCCATAGGCATAGCCCCAGCCGCCCTTGTCCGCCGCTACCGGTGGATCGCTCTCGCCGGCACCGGAGGTGACGTTGATCACTACGCCAGCGCCCTGCCCCAGCATCCGCTGTACCACCGCCTGGGTCAGCAGCAACGGCGTGAGGATGTACCCCTTGAACATCCGCTCAAGGGTATCGGGCTGCAACGCCAGAAAGGTCGAGTTGAGGTCGCTGCCCTGGTAGATCGCATTGTTCACCAGCACGTCGATACGCCCGTACTCGGCCAGCACGGCCGCGCAGGCAGCCTCGGCCGAGGCGCTGTCGAGCAGGTCCATCGGCACCACCAGCACCCGTGCGCCCAACGCCCGGATCGCCTCGGCCGTGCCGTTGAGGCTACCGGACAACGGCGCACCTTCAGCATCGCGCAAGGCGTGGGGATGCTGCTCGCCCTCCTCGAGCGTGCGCGCGCTGATCGCCAGGTCATAACCGGCACGGGCGAAAGCCAGCGCCGCCGCACGGCCGATGCCACGGCTGGCGCCGGTAATGAAGGCCACTTTGTTCATTTGCGATCCTTGTCAGAAACGCGGCGCACGCACCATCGCGTCCATGCCGCCATCGATGAAAACCACGCTGCCGTGGACGAACTGCGCCTGCTCGGACTGCAGGAACCCCACCAGCGCGGCGATTTCCTCCGGGCGCCCGGCACGGCCCAGTGGCGCGACGAATTCGCGCACCGCCTTGCCGAAGCGGGCATCGTCCAGCGATGCCTGGTGCAGCGGCGTCTGCACTGCACCCGGCGCCACCACGTTCAGGCGCATGCCACGTTGCCCCCAGGCCAGGGCCAGGCTGCGGGCATGCTGGGTAATGGCGTATTTGGAACAGGCGTATGCCACATGCGGCTGGCCCAGGCTGTCGGCCAGGTCCAGCGCGCGGGCCTCATCGCCCTCGAGCATCGCCGCCGTCATCGCCTGTTGCTCGGCCCCAGGCTGGGTGGCGGCCACCGAACCAATCACCAGCGCCGCGGGGTTGCGACCGCGTTCCAGCGCGCCCTGCAATCCGTCGAGCAACTGGCTGACGCCAAAGTAGTTGACCGCCACGATCAAGCCGCAGGACGGCGCGGTCACGCCGACCCCGGCGCAGCAGACCAAGCCGTCGAGCACCCCGCCGCTGCGTTCGAGCACCTCGGCAATCGCTGCCGACCGCCCTTGCGCAGTCGATAGATCAGCCTGCACCTCGGCATTGGCGCGGTCGATTCCGATCACCTCATGGCCTGCCGTGCGCAACAACGCGGCAACCGCCGCCCCAATGCCCGAGGCACTGCCCGTGATAGCTGTAACAGACATAATCGATCTCCAGGATAGGTCCGCCAGTATCGGCAGACCGCGAACGCGCCGGCATCGTCCTTGCGGACTAAGGCCGACGCCCGGGCCAGGGCTCAGGCACGGCGCGCGACCGCCAGTTGCGGCAGCGGCACCTTGAGCCGCTCGGGCGCCTTGAGCGCGACCTTCGGCTTGCCCAAGGCGACCACGCTGTTGAGCAGGATCCGCACCAGTTCGGTCTGCCGACGCACGCCGGTCTTGGAGAAGATCGAACGCAGGTGCGCCCGCGCCGTGTTGCGCCGGATGTTCAGCTCTTCGGCGGCTTCTTCCAGCGACAAGCCGTTGGCCAGTTCCATGGCCAGTGCGGTTTCCGCGCGGGTCAGGTTGAACAGCTGCTTGGTCACCACCTCGCTGGCCAGCGATTTGCTCGCCGCGTCGCGGATATACACCAGCGCCGCCGGCTTGCCGCGCTCGTCGGCCCAGTCCAGCGAAGGGATCGATTCCACCACCAGGCCCAGGTTGACCAGCCCAGACGGCCGCGTCACCGACATGGCTTCGGCGCTTTTCGGCGCATCGGCGGAAAACGCCGCGCGGATCAGCCGCTGCAGCTCACGGTTGTCGCTCGGGTAGGTTGCCTCGAGACGCCCGCCGACCAGTTTCAGGCCGTCGCCACTGCCCAGGATCTCCTGGGCCACCGGGTTGACCCGCAACACGCTGCCGCTCTCGTCGAGCACCAGGGTAGCCACCGACAGGCGGCTGATGGCCTGGGAATACAGCTCGCTGAGCGACTCGCTGCGGTCGAGCAGGTTGTGCACCTGCATGGCCCGGCGCAGGTGCGGCAGGAACATGCCGCACAACGCGCGTTCGGCGGGCGAGAAGTTGGGCGCCCGTTTGGGCCGGGTCACACGAAAGCGCAGCTTGCCGCCGTCCGGGGTGGAAATGTCGGCGCCCATCACGTGGTACACGTCCTGCTGGTTGCAGAACATCTTGAAGTAGGCGCTGCGCTCCCATTCCTCTGGCGTCAGTATGTCGTCGACCGTGAACACCTGGTCGGGCGGCTGGTTGGCGAATGGCGTATTGGTTTGCGGATAGGTCATGTAGCCGATCTCGCCGGCCCCTTCGATATCGCCGGAGATGATCATCACGCCCATGTCCGGCTGATCCGGTACGCGCAGGATCAAGGTCACGTAGTTGGCGTCATACAAGGTGCGAAAGCTGGTCAGCGCACGGGCCATCAGCTTGGGGTCGAGGGCGCCTTCATAGATTTCACCGACCAGGCGGTCGAAGGTCGCCAGGTCGCAGCCGAGGCTGGCCAGTGCTTCATGGGTCAAGACAGCTTTTTCCACAGTCTTCTCCTCGCTCGGGTAAGGCAGTGGCCTTCCCTTGTTATTTTTATAGTTTCGGCTCTGGGGCAATGGCCCGGGTGCTGCTTGCGATGTACGCGGCCCAGTCTCGCTGGCCGCCCTGGCGCCGACAATAGGGGCGCCAGGGTTTATTTTTTATTACCGGATGTCTCCTTCCATCGCGCCCGCCAGCACCGGCCTCGGCGCCGTCTGGCGGGCGACCAACGGCCGCCCTCGGTTGAACCAGGCCGCCAGTGCCGGCAGCAGGAAAATCGCCCCGAGCACGTTGACCAGGAACATGAACGACAGCAGCACGCCCATGTCGGCCTGGAACTTCAGCGGCGCGAAGGCCCAGGTACAGACGCCGATCGACATGGTCAGGGCGGTGAACACGGCGGCGGTGCCACGCTGACACATGGCCAGGTAGAACGCCTCGCGCAGGCTGGCGCCGGCAGCCATCTCGTGCTGGATGCGCTCGTACAGGTAGATGCCGTAGTCCACCCCCACCCCGACGCCCAGGGCCATCACCGGCAGGGTCGCGACCTTGAGGCCGATGCCAAGCATGGCCATCAACGCGTTGCACAGGATCGCCACGATCGCCAGCGGCACCAGGATGCACAGCACGGCGCGCAGCGAAAGAAAGGTCAACCAGCAGAACAGCGCCACCGAGCCGAACAGCGCCGCCAGCATGATCACCTCGGCGCGCTTGACCGCTTCGTTGGACGCTGCCATGACGCCAACATTGCCGCCGGCCAGGAGGAAGTCGACCTTCGGCGTGCGTACATCGTCGATGATGCGTCGGGCTTCACCGATGGCATGGCTGATGGTCGCGCCTTCGTGGTCGGCGAGAAACACCAGGATCTGCATCTGCTGGCAACCCTCGGTCACCAACCCATCGTCCGGCATGTAGGCCCGTGCGCCCTGGCTCAAGCCGCGGGCCGAACCCGGGATCGCCGCCCAGCGCGGGTTGCCCTCGTTGTTGCCGGCGATGACCCGCTTGCCCATGCCGGCCACGCTTTGCACCGACTGCACACCCGTCACTGCGCGCATGCGGAAGTCGAAGGCCTCCACGGCCCGCATCACCTCTGGCGACAGGCAGCCTTCCTCGATGCCCTTGACCTCGACGAACACCGACAGCACGTCCAGGCCGATCGAGTAGCTGCCGATGATCCGTGCGTTGTCCTGGTTGTAGCGCGAATCGCTGCGCAGCTCCGGCGCGCCGGCGCCGATATCGCCCACCGCCAGTTCACGCGCTTTCCAGGCCCCGGCCACGAGCAACGCCAGGCTCACCGCGAACACCGCCAGCGCCGGGCCCGGCTCGGCCAACGCCGACAGCCGCCACCACAGGCGATGGCGCCCCGCCTCGCGAGCCTGGGCGCGTTGCAGCGTGGCCGGTTCCAGGCGCAGCCAGGAGAGAATGATCGGCAGCATCAGCTTGTTGGTGACGATCATCAGCATTACACCGATGCACGCCGTCACGCCCAGTTCATGCACGATCGGGATGTCGATCAACATGATCACGGCAAAACCCAGCGCGTTCATCAGCAGCGCCAGCGAGCCGGGGATGAAGATCTTGCAGAACGCCGAGCGCGCCGCCTGCTGGGCGCTGGCCCCGGCCACCACGTCCTGCTTCCAGGCATTGGTCATCTGCACCGCATGGGACACGCCGATGGAGAAGATCAGGAACGGCACCAGGATCGACATCGGATCGATGCCCAGCCCCAGCAGCGGTAACAACCCCAGCAGCCATACCACCGGCAGCAAGGCCACCACCAGGGCGACCAGGGTCAGGCGCCAGGAACGGGCGTACAGCCACAACAGCAACGCGGTGATGACGAAAGCGATGAAGAAGAAGCCGATCACCGTGTTCAGCCCCTCCACCACATCACCGACCAGCTTGGCGAAGCCGACGATGCTGATCTCGATGTCGGCGCTGGCGTATTTGTGGCGCAGCTCCTCCAGGCGCTTGGCGACCTCGACGTAATCCACCGGCTTGCCAGTCTGCGGGTCGATGTCCTGCAGATCGGCTCGCACCATCGCCGACTTCAGGTCATTGGCGATCAGCCGGCCGATCTGCCCCGAGGCTGCGGCGTTGCTGCGCACCTGAGCCAGGTCTTGCGGGCTGCCGTTGAAGCGTGGCGGCACCACCACGTCGCCGTAGAAGCCTTCCTCGGTGATTTCGATGTAGCGCACGTTGGCGGTGAACAGCGAGGTCACGCTGGCCCGGTTGACCCCGGAAATGAAGAAGACGTCGTCGGTGACCTTGCGCAGGGTATCGAGGAATTGCGGGTTGTACAGGTCGCCCTGGCCCTTCCAGCGCACGCTGACGAGAAAGCGGTTGGCCCCGGTGAAGTACTGGCTGAAGCGCAGAAAATTGACCATGTAGTCATGGCGTACCGGGATCTGCTTGTTGAAGCCGGGGTCGAGCTGGGTGTGGGTCGCGCTATAGCCCAAGCCCAGGGTCAACAGCACGAACAGCAACAGCAGGCCTCTGCGGCCCTTCATCAATGCATTGGCGGTGGCCTCGACGCAGCGAGCGCTCCGGGTCTGTGCTTTTTTCATGAATCGCCTCTCATTTGCCCAGCGTGGCAAGGTCGCCCTCGCTGGCATCGAATACCCCTTGCTCACCACCCAACAGCAGCCGTGACCCCACCATGGCCGCCGACGTCAACGTGCCGTGCCCGGCCAGGCGCTTGGCGTCGATCCGTTCGCCACGGGCATCCAGTCGCACCAGCGAGCTGCCAGCGCCGACGATCAGCAACCCGCCACCCGGCAGGCGGACATGGCCGTAGAGCGGTAGCGCGTTCCCGACCTCGACCTGGCGCCAGTGCGTGCCGAAGTCGTGGCTGACGAATACATGCCCGCGCATGCCGTAGGTCACCCAGTCGTCGTCGCTCAGGCGCACGATGCCGAACAGCGAGCCGCTGTAGAACGCCGGCAGAGCCTGCCACTGCGCGCCACCGTCGGTACTGCGCAGCACCAGGCCCTGCTCGCCGACCAGCATGCGCCGGCCTGCCGCGTCGCCGTCCATGCCGTTGAGGTGGGCGCTGTCGATCTCCAGCGCCAGTGGCCGCCAGGTCGCCCCCGCGTCGTCGGACTGATAGAACTTGCCGAAGCTGCCATAGGCCAGCACCCGCTCGGCGCCTGCCGCCCACACGCCCAGCAGCGGCTCGCCGAGCTGGTCATCGTGGCGCACTTCGCGCCAGTGCCGGCCGGCATCGTCGGAACGCAGGATCCAGCCATCGTGCCCAACCGCCAGCAGGCGCTTGCCGTCGAGCGCCACCAGGGCGGTCAGCGCGACCTGGCGTTGTGGCTCGACCACCGCCGCTTGCCAGCTCCTGCCCTGGTCGTCGCTGAGCAGGATGCTGCCGCGCTCGCCCACCGCCAGCACGCGCTGGTCGAGGTCGAGCAAGGCATTGATCTGCACGCGGTCGGCGCGCAGGGGATCATCGGCGGGCAAGGCATCGGGATGGGGCAGAAAGGTAAACACGATGGTCAGGCCCACGAACAGGCAGACCAGGTAACCGATCACCGAGCGCATGGGCATCGCTCCCGATCGAGGTGCAGGTACAACGCAACCATGGAACCGTTCCTCTTGTTCTTGTCGGGCGGGGGGCATGGGGGATAGTCGGACGGGGGCGCGCGGGAAACATCGTCCAAATGGCTTAAGGTTTGTCAGTAATGGCCCTGTCACCGATGCCAGGTCCGGCGCCGGACCTGTGGGAGCGGGCTTGCCCGCGAACACCGGCAGAGCCGGTGCCAGGCAGCGCGTCGCATTCTTCGCGGGTGAACCCGCTCCTACAGGGGTTTCACTGCTGCTAGGACCGGCGCCAGACCTGTAGGAGCGGCTTTAGCCGCGAACACCGACGTAGCCGGTGCCAGACCTGTAGGAGCGGCTTTAGCCGCGAACACCGGCGTAGCCGGTGCCAGGGACCGCGGCGCATTCTTCGCGGGTGAACCCGCTCCTACAGGGCTTTCACTGCTGCCAGGGCCGGCGCCAGACCTGCAGCCGATAGGAAACTGGCAACCTTCAACGCTGATACAGAATCACCAGGTCGTTGATCACCGATGGTCGCTCCTGGCCGACCACATGGGTGTTGATTTCCAGGGTCAACTGGGTACCGCGCTGCTTCACCTCCACCGCCTTGACCCTGGCCCTGGCGTGAATGCGCGAACCAGCCGGTACCGGCGCCGGGAAGCGCAGGCGGTCGGAGCCGTAGTTGATCTGCGTGGTGAAGCCAGTGATCTCGAAGCCCAGCGCCAGCTTCAACCGCGACTGCAGCACCTGCACCAGCGCGCCGTGGGCGATGGTGCCGCCGAACGGGCTGCTGCGCCGGGCCCGCTCGGGGTCGGTGTGGATCCAGTAATCGTCGCCCGACAGTTGGGCAAAGGCATCGATCAGCGCCTGGTCCACCAGCAGGCTGTTGCTCCAGTCGCTGTAGTGCTCGCTGACCAGAGCCTGCAGACCGGCCTGGTCCTGGCAGTCGACCTGCAGGCGCGTCGAGGGAGCCTCTTCGCGCGAGGTATCGTCGACGACGGGCTGCGCTTCAAGACGGGCAGCGTCCTGGTCCACCCCGGTGAAGCGCAACAGCCGGGTGCCCTTGGCGTCTACCTGGGCGAACACCGGCTGCAACGGCATGCCGATGCGGATCTGCCCTTCCTCCACCCCCACCAGCGTGGTGTTGATGCGCACGCCCTCGGCCAGCTCGACCACCGCCAGCGCCTGGGGCATTTCATCGATGAAGTCCGGCAGGGTCGGAATCCGCGTCAAGGTGTAGCTGTACAACGTCGCCTGGCCATTCACCTCGTGCCAGGCCGGGTCCGGCGCCAGGCAGGCCGGACAGTGCCGGCGCGGGTAGAACAGCCACTGCGCGCAGGCGCCACAGCGCTGCACCAGGAGACGACGGGCCTTGAGCCCCTCCCAGAACGGTGCGGAAATCTCGGTTGCCACAGGCATCGGTTTGTTGTTCGACATAATCGTCATGCTCCCTGAAGGATCAATGCGCCCTGCTCGCTCATCACGCCGCCGGTGCCGGAGACATAGACGCTGTCGCAGCGCTGCAACTGGCGCTCGCCCGCAGCCCCGGCGATCTGCGTGACCGCCTCGATGACCTGGGACATGCCACCGGCCGAGCCGGCCTGGCCAAAGCTGAGCTGGCCGCCATGGGTGTTCATGGGGAAATCGCCGCGCCAGGTCAGGTCGTGCTCGCTGACGAACTTCATGCCCTCGCCCTTGCCGCAGAATCCGGCGTCTTCCAGGGTCAGCAAGGCGGTGATGGTGTAGCAGTCGTAGATTTGCGCAGCATCGACATCGCCTGGTTTCAACCCGGCCATGGCGAAGGCGCGTTGCGAGGCCGGGCCGATGGGCGTGTGCACCATGTCCTGGGCGTAGGTCGGCGATTTGAACGCCAGGTGCTCGCCGAAACCGGTGATGAACGCCGGTCGCTTGCGGGCCCGCGCGGCGAGTTCCTTGTTGGTGATGATCAGCGCCGCGCCACCAGCCACCGGCATGACGATTTCCAGCACGTGCAGTGGATCGGCGACCCTGCGGCTGGCCAGCACCTGCTCCACGGTGAGCGGTTGGCCGAAGAACATCGCCTGCGGGTTGGCCTGGGCGTTGCTGCGTTGGTCGACGGCGATCTTCGCCAGCGCCCGTGGGTCATAGCCATACTCGGCGGCATAGCGCTGCGCGATCATCGCGTAGCCGGTGTTCTGGCCCATGTGCCCGTAAGGCAGGTCGAACTCGGCCTCCGGCGCCCCGAAGGCGGTGCTGTGGCCACCGAAGCGCATGGCCCTGGCCATCCACCCCGCGTCCTCATCCGGCCCCAATGGCGCCATGCGCGCCGGCAGCACGCACAGAACCGCCTGGCACAAGCCCAGCTCGATCGCCGCGGCAGCGCGCCAGACCATGCCGACCGAGGTGCAACCGCCCAGGTCGACCACTTCGGCGAAATTCAACCGCAGGCCCAGGTATTCCGCCGCCATCGCTGGCACGAACACCGAGGCTTCGTGGAAGTGCGGCCCGTTGATCACCAGCCCATCGAGGTCCGAAGCCTGCAGGCCGGCATCGCGCAAGGCCTGGGCGGCCAGGTCGGCGACCTGTTCGAGGTGGAACATCTTCGGCGCCGTCGCGTACTTTTCCGGTTTGTATTGCGCGGTACCGACTATTGCTGCGTGGCCTTTGAGCCCCATAGTGCCTCCGTGCCGGCGCCTGCGGGCGCCAGCGTAGTCCAGGTGATCAGTCAGAAGGTGTATTTCAACGAGAAGGTGGCGTAGTCACGATCGGCGTACGGGCGCTTGATCGCATCGGGCGAGCCGAGGTAGCCGACGTAGGTGAGCGCGGCCTCGAGGTTGCCCAGGTACTTGAAGGTGGTGCCTACACTGAGGCGGCGGTCACCCTGCACGCCGGATATGCTCCCGGCCATGGGCGTCGAGCCACTGAACACGTTGGAGAAGCGCACCGGCACTTCCAGATCCCAGCCTTGGAAAACCCCCGGATAACTGAACGAGGCGCCGACGGTGAAGGCGCTGGCATCGCGCGAGCGCCAGCCGGTTGCAGTCTTGTAGGTGTAGTCATCGGATGCTCCGACCAAGGGTTCGAGGCTCGGCAACAGGGCCACGCCCTGCAGGTTCCCGGCCGCCGAGGTGGCGTCGACACTGTCGACACGCACGTGGATGATTTCGCCGGTCAGGGTGGTCTGGCTGGCCCAGGGACGATCGCCCAGCACGCGCATGGCCGAGAGCTGGAACTGCTGGCCCTTGCCACGTGCAGGCGTCGGGCCCAGGCCGGTATTGACCATCACCGGCGCCCCGTCGCGGTACGACCATTCGGCGCCGATCTGGGTTTCGCCGAGCTTGGTCGAGGCGCTGATGCCGGTGAGCTTGATGTCCTCGAAGTACTTCACCCGATAGCCATTGGCGGCGAAGGCGAACTGCCCACCGCCCACTGCCACCGGGCTATAGCCAACCAGTGCGGTGGCCGGGTTCTTGTCGTGGTAGTTGACGTGGAACAGCGACAGCTCCAGGGCCGGCACGGGCCGGTAGCGCAACTGCACACCCCACTGGCCACTGTCACGCGGCTCGTCGGTGCCGCGGTAGGGCACGTTGCCGGTCGGCGTGATGAGGAATTCGCGACCCGGGCCGATCACATCGGTACCCGACAGGTAGCTGCCCACCGGGGCCAGCTCGGTGCCTTTCCATTCGTACTGCACGTAGGCGCCGAAGGTGAACTGCGGATTGAAACGGTACGAGGCCGACACCTGGCCGACCGGCAGCAGGACTTCCTTGACCTCGACCCCTGGCTGCGCTGCCTTGACCGCATCCGAGGGGTTCTGCACGCCGTTGACGCCGGGGTAGTACAGGCTCTCGCCCCACGACTCGATATGGCGACCGGCCTTGACGTCGAGCATCGAGTCGTTGTCGAAGCGCCAGCCACCGAACACGTAGGCATCCAGCAGGCGTGTGCGGCCACCGCTGTAGTATTTCGCATCGCTGGTGAACTCGTCGTTGTCGCCGTCCTTGTTCACCGTGGCCGGCGAATCGTTGTCGTTCTTGCGGTGGTAGACATCGTCATAGAAGGTACTGGCCCGCACCACGGCGCCGTAGTTGTCCTTGCGCATGATCATCTCGCCCAGTGCCCCCAGACGGTTGGTGGTCAGGCTGCCCTGGTTGAAGTTGCGGTCGCCGTCGTCGGCGTTGACCCCCATCAGGCGATCGCTGGGTTTGCCCAGGCGCACGCCGATGCCATAGCTGGTGGTCACCGACCAGTCGATGGTCGCGCCATTGTCGAACTCGATGGTTTCCCCCGCCCAGGCCGGCGCCGAGGCCAGGGCGATCGCCGCCGTCAGGCTGACCAGCGGCACGCCGCGGCAAGCAAGGCCAGTCGCTAGGCCCGTACCGTTATTGTTGTTCTTGTCGATCACACGGACTCTCCTGATGGGCAACCAGCTGGCTGCCTGGAATGTTCAACGTCGCCGTCGGGCCGGGCGCGAACCCCGGTTGCCCCGGCGAGCTGCGGCGGTAGCGTAAATGCCCCTGCTGCAGTTCACGCACGAGCAGCCCTTCGGCCATGAGGTAGTTGGCATGGGCCAACGTTTCGCCAAGCGCCATCAGTTCGTCGAAACGCCCTGACAGCTTGGGGAACAACACGGCCATCAGCTCGAGCGCGGTGCGCGGCTCGTCACAGCTGGCCAGCATCCGCGACAACTGGGCCTGGTGATGGGCCTGCAGTTGGTCCAGGCGCGCATGCAAGTTGTAGAACGGCCGCTCGTGGGCCGGCAGCACCAGCACGCTGTCCGGCAGCGCGCGCAGGTGTTCGAGCGAGGCCAGCCATTCGCGCAGCGGGTCGGCCTCCGGCTCGGTGGCGTGCACGCCCACGGTGGGGGTGATGCGCGGCAGTACCTGGTCGCCGGCGATCAGCACGCTGCCGTCCTCGGCGTACAGGCAGGCATGCTCCGGAGAGTGGCCACGGCCGATCACCACGCGCCAGTGGCGGTCGCCGATGGCCAGGCGGTCGCCTTCGCGCAGGCGCCGATAGCTGTTGAAGTGCAGCGGCCGGAAGTGGCCGTTCTGGATCAACCGGTACAACTCGCCGATCGCTTCCTGGTCATAGCCGGCCTTGGCGTAGAAGTCGCTGAAGTCCCAACCTGGAGCTTGTCCGGCGGGTACTGCCTGATACAACGAGCGGTATTCGCTCGCGGTCATGTAGATCGGGCAGCGATAGCGCTCGGCGAGCCAGCCGGCCACGCCGGCATGGTCGGAGTGGTAATGGGTGCAGATCACCGCCAGCACCGGCTGGCCGGCGAACAGCTCGGCGAACACGCGCTCCCAGACCTCACGGGTTTGCGGGGTGTTCATGCCGCTGTCCACCACTACCCAACCACTGCCGTGGCGCAACAGGTACAGGTTGATGTGGTCGAGCCGAAATGGCAGTGGCATGCGCAGCCACCACACCCCGTCCGACACCTCGCGCCACTCGCCACTGCCTTGTGCCTGCGGCCAGGGGTAACGCAGGCCACCTTCCAGCGTCTGCTCGTCACCGTCACGTTCAGCCATGCTGGCCACCGACGAACGCTGGCAGCCCGACCTGAGCCAGCATCTGCTCGGAATACGGCTGGTAGCTGCGGCTGCTTTCATCGCGGATGAACAACGGGTCGCTGCAGGCTTCGGGGCTGTAGCCCTGGCGTTGCAGGTCGACCTTGCGCAACTTGAAGGTGCTGGTCAGGTCCGCTGCCGCGCTCACCCGCACGAACATCGGCGCGGCATAGCGCGGCAGGCGCGCCTCGGTCAGTTGGTAAAACGCTTGCGGGTCGAACGCCTGGCCGGGCTGCATCAATACCGCGGCCATGCCCGCCCTGCCCTCGTGCTGCGGCACCTGCACGCCGTAGATGTTGATCAGCTCCAGGCCCGGCAGGTCACTGAGGGCGTCGGCCACCTCCTGGGTAGAAACGTTCTCGCTCTTCCAGCGGAAGGTATCGCCGATGCGGTCGACGAAGTAGCAGTAGCCGTCGGCGTCCTGGCGCAGCAGGTCGCCCGAGCTCCACCAGGCATCACCGACCTGCAGCACATTGCGGCGGATCTTGCTCTCGGTGGCCGCTTGGCAGGTATAGCCCTCGAAGCGACCGCCACCGATGTCCGGGTGGTCGACGATAAAGCCCATGGCCTCACCCACTTCGCCGACCTCGCACAGCTGGTAGAAGCCGTTGGCATCGCGTGGGTGGCAATCGTTCTCCACGTCGTAGCGCACCAGGCGCAGATTGGTGCGGCTCCAATCCGGTACACGCCCGCAGGAACCAAGGTAATTGTCGACATTGATCAGGTTGGTATTGGCTTCGGTAGCGCCCCAGCCTTCGAACACCTGGAGCGGGCCGAACCGCTCGAGCCAGCGCTGCCAGGCGTCGCCCGACAGCCCGGCGCCGAGCATGCAGCGCAGGCTGTGCTCACGCTCCCCGGCCTGTGGCGGGCGGTTGAGCAGGTAGCGGCAGATTTCGCCGATGTACTGGAACACGCTGATGCGATGGCGTGCCACGTCGCTCCAGAACTCGCGCACGCTGAACTTGCGGCGCACCACGATGCTGGCGCCGACGCGCAGCGCCGTGGAGGTGACCGAAGTGGCGGCAGCGCCGTGGTAAAGCGGCAGGCAGCAATAGAACACATCATCGGCGGTGGCCTGCAAGGTCACTTCCATCACATCGCCCGACGACATCCAGCGCATGTGGCTGTAGCGCGCCGCTTTCGGCAGCCCAGTGGTGCCCGAGGTGAAGATCAGCAGCGTCGGTGCCTGAGCTTCGATGCCAGCACGCAGTTCGCGCGGGAAGCGGCTGCGCGGCGCGCCGGCAAGGTCGGCGGCGAAGCTGGCGTCGATGCCGGCAGGGAGCGCGCCCGGCCATGGCTGTTCGGCGTCGTTGACCAGCCACACCGGCAGGTGCGGCAGGCCCTCGGTGGCCTGCAGGTTGCCCAGGCACTCCTCGCCCACGACCAGCGCCTTTGCGCCAGTGGTTTGCAGCGCATGCACCAAGGGTTTGCCGGCCACCTGGGTGTTGATGAAGGCCACCACTACCCCGAGCTTGACCAGGCCGAACCAGCAGGCGAAGAACGCCGGGCGATTTTCCATCGCCAGGGCGCACACATCGCCGGGACGCAGGCCACGGGCCACACAGGCATGGGCCATCTGATCGGCCAGGCGGTCGACTTCGGCGTAGCTCAGCACCTGTTCGCCATAAATGAGGAACGAGCGCTCGGCGTGGGTATCGGCCTGCGCCTCCAGGCGGTCGGCCAGGGTGTAGAGGTCGCGGGGCTTGATCTGCGCGCTGGCGGCGCTGCGCAGGTCAAGCAGAGCCTGGGTCTGCTCGCGGCTGACCGGGTGTTGGCTGGCCGAGGTCATCGTGAGCGGCAGGTTCATTGCGTCACCTCCAGGCTCGCCTGCCAACAGGGGTAGTCGCTGTAGCCCGCCGGCCCGGGGGTATACAGGGTCTTGCGATCGAACCCGGCCAGGGGCCGGCCGTGGCGCAGGCGCTCGACCAGGTCGGGGTTGGCGATGAAATGCCGGCCGAAGGAAACGGCCGTGCCCTCGCCCGCCTCCAGCGCGGCACGCGCCGACTGGCCATCGAAACCATCGTTGAGAATCAGGCCCTGGCTGCTGTGGCTGCGCGCCAGGGCGAACGCGTCGAGGCCAGGCACTGGCGAGCGCATGACATGCAGGTAGGCCAGGTGCAGCGGCGCCACCGCCGCGCACAGCGCAGCACTGGTCACGGCCGGTTCGCTGTCGTCGATGTCGTTGTAGGGGTTGCCAGGGCACAGGCGCAGGCCGACCCGACCGGCACCGATGGCGGCAGCCATGGCTTCGAGCACCTCCTGGGCAAAGCGCACGCGGTTGCGGGCGTTGCCTCCGTAGGCGTCGCTGCGCTGGTTGCTGCCAGCGGCCATGAACTGCATGGGCAGGTAGCCGCTGGTGCAATGCAGCTCGACACCGTCGAAGCCCGCCTCGCGGGCATTCAGCGCGGCCTGGCGGTAGTCGTCGATCACCCCGGTGATGCCCTCGAGGCTCAGCGCTTCGGGCAACTCGGTGTCGACCATGCCGGCGGCATCGCTGTACACCTGGGCGCGCGCGCGGATCGCCGACGGCGCCACGGTGGCGGCACCGTGGGGCTTGTTGTGGCGGCTGGCGGCCCGCCCGACGTGCATCAATTGCAGGACGATGCGCCCGCCTTCGGCGTGCACGGCGCGGGTCACCTGGCGCCAGGCGGCAATCTGTTCGGCGCTGTAGATCGCCGGGGTGCGGCAGTAGCCCAGGCCACTGGCCGACGGCGCGGTGCCCTCGGCCACGATCAGCCCGGCGCTGGCCCGCTGACGGTAGTAGGCGACCGTGTCGCTGCCCGGCACGCCTTGGTGGTCGGCGCGGCTGCGGGTCATCGGGGCCATGACGATACGGTTGGCCAACTGCAGTTCGCCCAGCCGCACAGGCTCGAACAAGATGCTCATTTCAGCTCCTTCACTCTTCTTGTTGCCGGTGTGCAAGGGCCGCGAAACACCGGAGATGAGCTGAATGATTCACCCTGGACAGGTGCGAAACATCGTCCGTCGAGACTAGTCTTGTGCGCCTTGCCCGAAGCCCCTCGCAAGCGGCCCAGCAAGCGCCGAAACTGGTCTGAACAGACGATGAAATCGTGCCAGGATGCGCCGAGCATCGTGCGCACCTAAAACAAGAAACGGAGCTGTACAGTGAACCCATCCCCTCCTGTGACCTGGCGTACCCATTACGCCTTGCTGGTCCTGGCCAGCATCTACGTCTTCAACTACATCGACCGTCAGCTGATGGCGATCCTGATCGAACCGGTCAAGCTCGAGTTCGGCATTTCCGATACCGGTATCGGGCTTCTTTCAGGGGTGACCTTCGCCGTGTTCTACACGGTGTTCGGCCTGCCCCTGGGGCGGCTTTCGGACCGCATCGGGCGCAAGCCGGTGATTGCCTTCAGCTGCATGGCCTGGAGCCTGATGACCATGCTCTGCGGCATGGCCGGCAACTTCCTCACCCTGGTCCTGGCGCGGATCGGCGTGGCCATCGGCGAGGCCGGCGGCACCGCGCCGTCGGTGGCGATGGTCTCCGACCTGTACCCGCCACAACGTCGCTCCACGGCCCTGGCGGTGCTGATGCTCGGTTCGAGCCTGGGGGCCATCGTCGGCCTCGGCCTGGGCGGCTGGATCGCCCAGCACCATGGCTGGCGCTACGCATTCCTGCTGATCGGCGCGCCGGGTATCCTGCTCGGGCTGTTGCTGTTGCTGACCGTGCGCACGCCCGCACCGGTACGCCTGCAAAAGGCTGCCACCGTATCCCACGAAGGCTGGCTGCAGACGCTGGTGGAGCTGATGCGCATGCCGTCGTTCACCTGGCTGGTACTGACCGGTGGCGCGGCGGCGATTGCCGGCTATGCCATCGGTACCTGGAGCCCGAGCTTCCTGATCCGCTCGCACGGCCTGAACATGCAGCAGGCGGGCTTTCTGGTCGGCGTGATCGGCGGCAGTGGCTCGACCATCGGCACCCTGGTGTGCGGCATGCTCACCGATCGCCTGGCGCGACGTGATGTCGGCTGGCAGATCGGCGTGCCGCTGCTGGGCACCCTGCTCAGCATTCCCTTTGCCCTGGCCTACTTCCTGTGGCCACAGGGCATTGCCTTCTACATCGGCGACACGCCGGTGCCCCAGGCCTTTCTGTTCTACAGCGCCTTCGGCTTCTTTGGCGTGTGGTGGGCGACGCCCTGCCTGGGCGCGATCACCCATCTGTTCCCAGCCAACCGCCTGGCCCAGGCCACGGCGATCTTCGTCATGGCCATGACCTTGCTCGGGGTTGGCCTCGGGCCGTTGCTGATCGGCATGCTCAGCGATCTGTTCCTGCCAAGCTTGCAGGGCGAGTCGTTGCGTTATGCGTTGGCGGCTTCGGTGGGGTTGCTGGTGTTGGCGGCGCTGTTCCTGGCGTTGGCATTGCCGCGGTATCGGGCGCAAATCAAGGGCCTGGCGGCTGGGAAGGCGGCGCAGGTAGTACCCGTGTAGCACCGGGTGCTCGTCACGACAGGTTTACCGGTCATGAGATCGAGCGCCGCCCGCGCGGCGCTTCGCGAAGTGTTCGCTGAAGAGGTGTGGTGCCGCATCTATCGAGCGCCGCCCGCGCGGCGCTTCGCGGGGCAAGCCCGCTCCCACATTTGTTGCAACGTGCCACTGTCTGTCAGGCTATGGTTGTCCGCCTTTGGTGGCACCACGGGATATCGGGGTGCCCTGCGCCAACACAAATATTGCGCCGGGCCCACCAGGCTGACAACCATGGCCTATCAGACATAATTGGCCCGAAACAGATGTGGGAGCGGGCTTGCCCCGCGAAGCGCCGCGCGGGCGGCGCTCGATGTGTGCGCCACCCCATACCTCAAGCGCACGCTTCGCAACCCACCAAACGCAAAAGGCCTGGCAGGGTCACCCCTGCCAGGCCTTGGTTCACTCCTGTAGGGTCAACCCATCACCGCCCGATCGCCCTCGCTGCATCGGCGGTGTACATGTCCGGGGTGAACTTGCTTTCGTTGAGGATCGGCCCCTTCTTGGCCTCGTTGGTCATGCCGTAACCGGTGTACTGCCCCGAGTTCAGGTCCATGAAGAACTGCGATCCCGCCTGCCAGCCACTCATGTCCGGATGGTAGTAGTAGTTGACCATCGCATGCTTCCACAGCTGCCCACGGGCATCGTAGTTGTCGGCCATCACCGCGTTCCAGGTGTCCTCGTCGATGAACAGCACGCGTTTGCCGTAGACATGACGGTAGCCTTCCTTGAGGTCCGCCTCGACCACCCAGACCCTGCGCAGCTCATAGCGCATGTACTGCGGATTGGGGTGGTTGGGGGTCAGCAGCTCGGCGTACTTGACCGTGCCGGCATTGGCCTTGAAGGTATTGGCCGGGCTGTAGATCTCGCGCTTGCCCAGCAGCTTCCAGGTGTAGCGTTCGGGGGAACCGTTGAACAGGCGATCCTCGTCCACGGTCATGGTGCCGTTGGTGCCGATCATCGGCTGGTCGTAGCCATACCCGGGCATCTGCCGCACACGACGGGTCGACGGGCTATAGGACCAGGCCTGACGCGACGAAGTGACGAAGTTGTAGGGCTCGTGGGCAATGCTGATCACGCCGTTGTCACGGGCCGGCTTGAGCGTGGTGTTGTAGCTCATCGCCTGGATCATGTCGGAGGTCTTGGGCTCCACCGTCGGCGAGTTGGCCTGGGACAAGTTGCGCGCATGGGCGCGGCCCCAGCCGATGCTGCCATTGGGCAGCACCGACGCCAGGTCGGAGATCTTCTCCTCGGTGTAGGCGCGTGCAGGCAGTTGATGGTTCCACAGCACCTCCATGCCGTTCTTCGGAATCGGGAACGGCACCTGGCCCAGGCCCTCGATGCCCATGCCGTCGTTCACCAGCTTGGCGTCAACGGCGTTCTCCTTGACCCGCTGACACACGTAGTCGGGATAGCGGAAATCGCGATGGCCTGGATAGATGTTCATCTTGTAGCTGCTCGGATACTTCTTCAGCAGCGCCTTCTGCCCATCGGTCAAGTGCGCGGCGTACTGGTCCATGTTCTGCGCGGTGATGGTCAGGATCGGCTTTTCGTCGGCATACGGGTCCACCGGTTGATCACCGGAGAACTTGACGTGCTTCCAGCCCGGCACCTCGCCCAGGTACTTGCCGGTGTAGGGGGGAATGGTGCCCTCGGCGTTGCCCGCCTGCTCGGCACCGACGCAGGTCAGGTCCTTGCCCAGGCGGGCGGCTTCCTCTGGCGACACGGCCGCCTGGGCGACGGTGACCAGGCCCGTGTTGAGACTCAGAGCGGCTGCGAGCATCACACCTGTTGTTGTTTTCATGTACTGCCTCCTTCGCTGATAAGGCTTCTGGTATGGCTTCATTGTTGCGCTTCCGGCCGGCACGGCATCGTCCGGAGGGACTAAACATCACGCACGGCAAACACGCGCCTTGAGCTCGGCCTTGAGCACCTTGCCGGTGGCATTGCGCGGGAGCGGCTGGTCGACGCGATAGACCTGCGCCGGCACCTTGTAGGCCGCCAGGCGCTCGGCGATGAAGCTGCGCACCTGCTCGTCCGCCGGCAGGCTGGCCGGCGCACCATGGATCGCCAGCGCCACCACTTCACCGAGCAACGGGTCGTCGAGGGCGAACGCTGCCGCCTCCAGCACACCGGGCATGTCGCTGACGCAGGTCTCGATCTCGACAGCGGAGATCTTCTCGCCGCCGCGGTTGATCAGGTCCTTGACCCGCCCGCTGATGCACAGGAAACCCTCGGCGTCGAGGTAACCGAGGTCGCCGGTGTCGAGCCAGCCGTCGCGCAAGCTCTGGCGGCTGGCCTCGGCCAGGTTCCAGTAGCCCTCCATCAAGGTCGGCGAGCGCAGCCAGATCAGCCCTTCATGGCCAGCAGGCAGTGGCTGCGACGGGGTGTCGCCGATACGCACCTCGACGATCGGCAAGGGCCACCCCGCCGCAGCCGGGCGGTAGGCGAACAGATCGCCGCCAATGGCCGCGCCAATGCCGTTGCTTTCGGTCAGACCGTACCCGCTGCCGGCGATCACCTGGGGCTTGCGCCCGAGCATCTCGTCCAGCAATCCCGCCGAAGACGCCCCGCCCCCCAGGCCCAGGCCGTACAGGCTGGCGGTGTCGGCGCCGTCATAGCGCGGCGAAGCCAGCAGTTGCTGCATCATCACCGGCGCGCCGTTGAACTGGGTGCAGCGCTCGTCGCGGATCAGGTCCAGCGCCTGCTCGGCGTCCCACTTGTACATCAGCAACAAGCGTCGGCCACCGCGCAGCGCCGAGAGAAACTGGGCATGCAGGCCACTGACATGGAACAGCGGCACGGCCATCAGGCTGGTCGAGGCGAAGCCGCTGCCGAGCATGCCGGCCACCCGCTCGGGTGATGTCAGCGCGCAGAACGCACCCTGGAACTCCAGCGCGGTGAGCGCCTGGCAGATCGCCCGGTGGCTGGACAACACGCCCTTGGCGCGGTTGGTGGTTCCGGAGGTGTAGAGGATCAGCGCGGGCGCCTCGGGCTCGATGTCCAGGGCCGGCATCGGCAACGGATCTGCCGCCAGCAGGTCCTCGTAGCGCAGGCACCGCGCCGGCAGATCCGCGTCGGTGTCGCGCCCGACCACGATGAAGGTGCGCCCGGCTGCCACCAGGTCGTCCTGAAGCAGGCTCAGCCGCGCATCGTCGCCGATCAGCAGCCGCGCACCGCTGTCCTCCAGCCCATGCAGCAGTTCGTCGCGCAGCCCCCAACTATTGAGTGGCACGCAGACAGCGCCGCAACGCTGGATGGCGGCAAAGGCCACCAGCCACGCCGGCTGGTTGCGCATGGCGATCGCCACCCGCTCGCCAGGACGCAGGCCCAGCGGCCCGGCCAATTGACCGGCGAGTCGATCGACAGCCTCGAAATAGCCGGCATAGCTCAGGCGCTGCGCTTGCCAGACGACGAATTCCTTGTCGCCATGCACCCGTGCGGCGTCGAACACCTGCAACAAATTGCGCGGGGCGTGGCGGAAGTAACGCGGGCCGCCATCGTCGGGGTTGATCACTTCGAAAGGCGAGCCAGGGCCGATCAACTGCGCCCAGGCCTGTTGCCAACGTTCAATGCTCATCAGTGGTTCTCCAGCCGCTGCGCTCAGGCGCAGGCTTCGTCGAGGGCCGCGTAACGTTCGCAATGGAAGTCGCGATCACCCAGGCAGGCCTGGGCGACTCGGACCCGCTTGAGATACAGGCCGACATCCAGCTCGTCGGTCACACCGATGCCGCCGTGCATCTGTACCGCTTCGTTGGCGACTTTCAGCGCGGTATCGCCTGCCTTCCACTTGGCCAGGCTGACCAGCCGCCCCCGTTGGGCCGCCTGCAACTGCGGGTCATCGAGTGCCGCCAGCCCAGCCATTACCGCGCTGCGCGCCAAGGCCAGGTCGGTGTAGAGTTTCGCGGCGCGGTGCTGCAGGGCCTGGAACGAGCCGATCGGCACGTCGAACTGGACGCGGGTCTTGAGGTATTCCACGGTGGTTTCGAACAGCTGTTGCGCAGCGCCCAGCAGCTCCGCCGCCAGGCAGGCCCGGCCCCGGTCGAGCGCTGCATCCAACGCCGCCCATGCCTCCCCTGCCGGCCCCAGCAACGCCTGCGGCCCAAGTCGCACCTGATCCAGGCGCAAGCGTCCGCTGTTGCGCGAATCGATCATCGCCAGCGCGCTGCAGTGCACGCCGGGGGTGTCGGCAGGAATCAGGAACAGGCTGATGCCCTGCACTTCGCCCGGTCGCCCGGAAGTACGCGCCGCTACCACGTAGGCATCGGCATCGATGCCATCGATGACCCAGAACTTCTCTCCATTCAGGCGATAACCGTCACCGTCGACAACGGCCGCCAAGGCCACGTCGTGGGGGCGATGCCGCCCGCCCTCCTCCAATGCCAGGGCAACACGCCTATCACCACGGATCACAGGCCGCAGCCATTGTTCCTGCTGCTGCGCCGAACCGCTCAAGGCCAGCAGCGAACCGGCCAGGACCACGCTGGACAACAGCGGCGAGGCCGACAAATGCTGGCCCTTGGCCTCGAAGATCGGCCCCAGGCCCATGCAGCCAAAATCCAGCCCGCCCAGGTCCGAGGCGAACGGAATCGCGCTCCAACCCAACTCCACCGCCTCGCGCCACAGCTGGCTGTCGAAGCCTTGCGCCACACCCTGGTCGCGCAGGCGCCGCTGCGCCGCGACGGGGCTGCGGGCAGCGAGAAAGTCGCGCGCACTGTCGGCGAGCAGGCGTTGTTCGTCGTTGTAACGCAGGTTCATGCCGACACTCCTTTCTTGCCGTCGGGCAAGCCAAGCACGCGCTTGGCGATGACGTTGAGCTGCACTTCCGAAGCGCCACCGGAAATGGTCAGGGCATAGCTGTTGAGCCAGGCGCGGGTCACTGCCAGCTCGCGCTCGCTGAAGCCCGCAGCCTGCCAGCCGAGGGCATGGCCACCCATGGCGTCGAGCAGTACCTCGAACTTGTCGCGCTCCTGCTCGGTGTGCAGCAGTTTCATGATCGCCATCAGCCCGCTGATGTCGTCGCCGCTGCGACCTTGCTCGGCCATGCGCTGCACGGTCAGGCCATAGGCATGCTCGTCCATGGCGCAGGCCACGGCTCGCGCCTGCAAGGCCAGCTCCGCCTGGCTGCTGGGGCGCGGCAGATATTCGCGCAGCAGTGCCAGCAGGTCGAAATGCGAAGGCAGGCTGAACTCGCCGAACTTCGACATGGCCTTGCGCTCGTGCTGCAGCAGGTACTTGCCGAGGTTCCAGCCGCCGTTGAGCGGGCCGATCAACTGGCGCTTGGGCACCTTCACGGCATCGAAGAACACCTGGCAGAACGCCGACTTGCCGCTGATCAGGTCGATCGGCACCGCCTTGACCCCGGGGCTGCGCATGTCCAGCACGATCAGGCTGATGCCCTCGTGCTTGGGTGCCTGGGTGTCGGTGCGCACCAGCGCATACATCCAATCGGACTTGTCGCCGTAGGAGGTCCAGATCTTGCTGCCATCGACCACGAAGTGGTCGCCGGCATCGCGCGCGGCCATCTTCAGGCTGGCAAGGTCGGAACCTGCATTGGGTTCGGAAAAACCCTGGCACCAGCGCACCTCGCCCCGTGCCATGGGCGGCAGCAGGCTGCGTTTCTGCTCTTCGCTGCCGTAGGCCAGCAGCACCGGGCCGAGCATCCAGATACCCAGGTTGATCTGCGGTGGCCGGCATTTGAGGCGGCGCATTTCACTTTCCAGCACCGCCACCTGCTCGGCATCCAGGCCGGCGCCACCGTAGGCCTCGGGCCAGTCTGGGCAGAACCAGCGTTGGTCGCGCATGCGCTCGAACCACAGGCGCGCGTCGTCGCTGGGAAACTGCGGTTGGCTGGCGCCCCAGACCACATCGCCCTCGCCCATGGCGGTGCGCATCGACTGCGGGCAGTTGGCTTCCAGCCAGGCACGGGTGTCGTGCCGGAATTGCTCTATCGTGCTCATCGGATGCAACCCTCGGCCCGGCCCCGGTCAGTGCCGCGGGCGGGGCCTTTCGTTGTGGTTGTTGTGGCTGAATCGAACGCTGCCGGCTCAGCGCTGGGTACGCGGCATGCCCAGGCCGAACTGGGCGATCAGCTCGCGCTGGATTTCGTTGGTGCCGCCGCCGAAGGTCACGGTGACCGAGGCACGCAGTTCGTACTCCAGATCGCCGTGCAGTGCAGCGGCCGCAGAGCCGCCGCGGACCACGCCGTTGGCGCCGACGATGGCCGACAGCCTTCGCAGGATTTCGATGGCCGACTCGGAGCCATAGACCTTGGTGGACGAACTCAAGGCCACGTCCATCTGCTCGCGCTCGAGGTTGGCGGCGATGCGCAGGTTGATCAGGCGCATGGCCTCCAGGCGTGCATAGCACTCGGCCAACGAACTGCGCACCCAGGGCTTGTCCATCGCCCGCTGGCCCTGCTCGTCGCGGGCCTTGGCCCAGAGGTAGACGCGGCGGAACAGCCCGACGACCTTGTCCGACCAGGAGCCCAGGCCCAGGCGTTCGTGGTTGAGCTGCGAGGTGATCAGCTTCCAGCCGCCGTGCAGCTCGCCGACCAGCATGTCCCTTGGCACCTGCACATTGTCGTAGTAGGTGGCGGCGGTCGGGTTACTGGTGGTCGGGATCACCGTGCTGGAGAACCCTGGCAGACGGGTGTCGAGAATCAGGATCGACACACCCTTGTGCCTCGCCTGGCTCGGATCGGTACGCGCAGCCAGCCAGATGAAGTCCGCCGACTCGGCGCCCGAGGTCCACAGTTTGTTGCCGTTGACCACGAAGTGCTCGCCATCCAGGCGCGCGCTGGTCCTGAGCACGGCCAGGTCGCTGCCGGCATCGGGTTCGGAGTAGCCGATGGCGAACATGATTTCGCCGGCGGCGATGCCGGGTAGAAAACGCGCTTTCTGCGCCGCGCTGCCATGCTCCATGAGCGCCGGGCCGACCGTACTGATGGTCACGAACGGCAGTGGCGCACCCGCGATGTTGGCCTCCTCGAAGAAGATCAGTTGCTCGGTGGCGGCGTAGCCCTGACCGCCGTGGGCCTTGGGCCAGCCCACCGCGAGCCAGCCATCGCGGCCCATCTGGCGCACGGTCTGGCGGTACAGCTCGCCGCCCTCCTGACCGCGCAGACGTGCGCGCAGCTCGGGTGTCATCAGTGCCTGGAAGTAATCGCGCACCTGGCGGCGCAGCGCATGTTGCTCGGGGGTGAGATCGACGAACATGAAGTGCTCCTCAGGCTGCGCCAAGAATCAGGCCGCTGGTGGGCACGCCGGTACCGGCGGTGACCAGCACGTTCTCCACGTCCGCCACCTGGTTGACCGCCGTGCCCCGCACCTGGCGCACCGCTTCGGCGACGCCGTTCATGCCGTGGATGTACGCCTCGCCGAGCTGGCCGCCATGGGTGTTGATCGGCAGCTTGCCGCCACGGGCGTGGTGGCCGGCGCGAATGAACTCCTTGGCCTCGCCACGCCGGGCAAAACCGAACTCTTCCAGTTGCGGCAGCACGAACGGGGTGAAGTGGTCGTAGATCACCGCCGTCTGCAACGCCTCGGGGCCGAGCCCGGACTGGCGATACAGCTCCTTGGCGACCACGCCCATCTCCGGCAGGCCGGTGATGTCGTCGCGGTAGAACGAGGTCATGCTCTGCTGACCGTGGGTGATGCCCTGGGAGCCGGCCTTGATGGTCACCGGTTTTTGCCGCAGGTCGCGGGCACGCTCGGCCGAGGTGATGACCAGCGCCACCGCGCCATCGGACTCCTGGCAGCAATCGAGCAGGTGCAGCGGCTCGCAGATCCAGCGCGAGGCCTGGTGCTCCTCCAGGGTGATCGGCTTGCCGTGGAAGAACGCCTTGGGGTTGCTGGCGGCAAAATCCCGTGCGGCCACGGCCACCCGGCCGAAGTCCTCCGAGGTGGCGCCATAGGTGTGCATATAGCGTTGGGCGAACATGCCGACCCAGGCCGCCGGGGTATGGAAGCCGTGGGGCATGTACCAGCCGTAGTTGACGTTGTCGAAGATCGGCGTGGCGGCGAAACCGTAGCTGCCGCTGCCGAAGCGGTACCAGGAACGCTCGTTCATCGCCCGGTACACCACCACCACCTTGGCCACCCCGGTGGCCACGGCCATCGCCGCGTGCATGATCGGTGCGCAGGCCGCGCCGCCGCCATGGGGCACCTGGGAGAAGAACTTGACGTCCTTGCAGCCCAGCAGGCGAGCGATCTCGTATTCCGGGACCTTGTCCACCGAGTAGGAGCTGAAACCCTCCACCTCGGACGGGTCGATGCCGGCGTCGCGCAGCGCCTGCAGGGTAGCTTCGAGGGCCAGGCGCAGTTCGGTACGCCCGGAGTTCTTGGAAAACTCGGTGGCGCCCAGCCCGACAATCGCGGCGCGCCCGGAAATCGAAAGGTCGTTCATGCTGCCTCCGCTGGTCATGGCAGCACCAGCGCGACCGTGCCGGTCACGTGGTTGCCCATGGAATTCTTGCCGCTCAGGGTCACTTCCACCGTGCGGGTCTCGGGGTCCTGGCCGGTCACGCTGCCGCTGAAGGTCATGCAGTCGCCCGGATAATTGGGCACGCCCAGCTTGATCTTCAGCGCGGTGAAGCGCGCCAACGGCCCCGCCCATCCCTCGACGAAGCGCTGCACCAGGCCATTGGTGGTGAGGATGTTCATGAACACATGGGGCGAACCCAGTTCACGAGCGGCATCCAGGTCGTGGTGGCCGGGAAAGTAGTCACGCGTGGCGATGGCGCCGCCGGCGATCAGCGCCACGGTGATCGGTACCTGCAGGGGCGGCAAGGTTTCGCCGGGGCGCACATCGTCAAAGCGCTTGGTGTTCTTCGAGGTCATATTTCCATCCCAGCTTGTCGTTGTCGCTCAGCCAGTCGCCGAGCCGTTCCAGGCATGCCGCCGAACCGCCCAAGGCAATGCCCAGGGCGCGGCTCCAATAGAGAAAGCGGTGAATCGGGTAGGTCAGGTCGACGCCAATGCCGCCGTGCACGTGCTGGGCGACATGGCCGATGCGGTGCCCGGCCTCGCAGGCCAGCCAGGCCGTGGCCTGGGCCTCGGACGGCGCCGGCAGGCCGGCGTCCAGGCGATAGCACAGTTGCCACAAGGCACTGCGCAGGGCCTCGAGGGCGATATGCGCGTCGGCCATGCTCATCTGCACGGCCTGGAAACTGCCGATGCGCCGCTCGAACTGCTGGCGCTCGCCGACATAGTCCACGGTGCGGCGAATGTGCTCGGCACTGACGCCCAGTTGCAACGCGGCCAGCGCGGCGATCACCCGTGGTTCGAGCCAAGTCAACGCGGCGGCGGGCAACACACGGTCGCAGGCCACTCGCAGGCCCTCGACCTGGACATCGGCGATCGCTTCGCCGTGGGTCAGCACGCCCGGCACACGACGCACGGCCGGATCGTCCAGGTCCAGCAGCAACAGCCTTGGCTGGCCATCGGCAAGCACCGGCAGCAGCGCCGCCTGGGCCTGGCCGCCCAACGCCAGTGCCGCTACCCGGCCCGCTACCTGCCAACCTCCGGCACAGGCACTGGCGCGCAAAGCGATGCCATGGGCAGCTTGCAGGCCCTCCAGCGACAGGCTCAGCAACAGCTCGCCGGAGGCCGCCTGGGCGGCCAGTTGCGCGCTGTCGCCCTGGCCGAAGTTAGCGAGGGTCGCGGCGGCCAGTTGGTGGCGCCACAGCGGCACCTGGCCGAGGCTGCGCCCTTGGGCCTGCAGCACCAGCATCAGCTCGGTCATGCCCAGGCCACTGCCGTCGTACTGCTCCGGAATCGCCAGGGCATGCAGGCCGGTTTCCTTGCACAGTGCCCAGAGCGGCGCCATCAGCGGCTCGCCGCTGGCATCCCATTGGCGCAGGTAATCGTCCTGGCAGTGGTCGCTGAACAGGCTGTCGGCCATCTGCTCGAAGGCGCGCTGGTCTTCGCTCAACTGAAAGTCCATGGCTATCGCTCCTGTTCGGCCACGGGCCGGAACAACGGCAGGGTCTGCTGCTCGTCGAAGGTGTGGAACTCGACCTGCAGGCGCTGGCCGATCTGCAGTTGCTCGCGCTGCACACCGATCAGCCCGGCGATCAGGCGCACGCCCTCCTCCAGCTCGATCAGGCCGATGGGGTTGGGGTGGTCGAACGGCGGCACTTCGGGGTAGTGCATGACCACGAACGAATACAGGTTGGCGCGACCGCTTGCCTCGACGCTGTCCCACTCGAAGCTGTGGCAATGCATGCACACCGGGGCCGGTGGATGGCGCAAGGTGGCGCAAGCGCTACAACGCTGGATCAGCAAGCGGCCTTCGGCGCAGCCTTCCCAGAAGAACCGGGTGTCGTCACTGACACCTGGCAGCGGGCGCTTGGCCTTGGCCTGCACTGGCTCGGCCTTGGCCACCGGTTGCGGGTTGGCCGGGCGGAACTTGAACACGCGGAACAGCAGCTCGCCCACCGCCTCATCGCCCTCGGGTTTTTCCACGAAATGGCTCATCACCAGGGTGACGAAAAAACCGGTGCCAAGGGCGGTGGTCTTCTCGTCGCCCACCGCATCCAGGCGAGTGGTGTAGTACAGCCGCTCGCCCACATGCACCGGGCGGGTGAAGCTCAGCTCGGAGTTCACCGCCACCACCGAGGCGTAGCCGTATTCCTCGATCAGCTTGAGCACTTCGTATGGATTCTGGTCGGTGGAGCCCGGCGGGTAGTTGTTGGCATGCAGCCCTTCCATGGTCCACACCTGGAGCATGGCCGGCGGCGCGACGATCGCCTGGTACGGACTGCCTTGGGCAAAGTCGGCGTCGCTGTAGAGCGGGTTGTCGATGCCCATGATCTCGCACCACTGGCGGATCATCGGCGCATTCACCGCATCCCAGGCATACACCCGGCCATATTCGCGGCCCACGAGGGCGCGCACGCTGGATAGCAATTGTGGATCAGCCAAAGTCGTCTCCTGCAACGTGAAGGCGGCAAGCCGATACGGCCACCGCCAGGTGGTCGATCAAGTCGGTAGGGTCTGGGCCGCGCCGAGAAACGCCGGGCGCTCGCCACCGCCGTGCAGCAGCAGGTTGCAACCGCTGGCATAGCTGGCCAGGGGCGAGGCGATGTACAGGCAGGCGTTGGCGATGTCGCTGGCATCGGCCATGCGCCCAGCCGGAATACCCGCACTGACGGCGGCGATGCCGTGTTCGCTGCCGTAGTGCAGGTGCGCCTGGTCGGTCAGCACCAGGCCTGGGCTGACCGCGACCACGCGCACCTTCGGCGCCCACTCCACCGCCAGCGACTGCACCAGCGCCAGGACCCCGGCCTTGGCCGCACCGTAGGCAGCGGTGCCGGGCGACGCGCGCAAGGCGCTGATGCTGCCGATGAAGACGATGCAACCGCCCTCGGCCTGGCCCTGCATCAGCCGGTTGGCATGCTGGGCGGCGTTGAGCGGCGCGATCAGGTTCAGCCGCAGGATGCTCTCGTGAAAGCGTGGCGAGGCCGTGGCCGCGACGGCCAATGGGCTGCCACCGGCGTTGTTGACCAACACGTCGAGGCGGCCAAAATCTCGCTCGAGGGTGTCGAACAGCGCCTGCAGCGAATCGCCATCGCGCACGTCGGCGGCGATGAATACCGCGCAGCGCCCGTTGGCGCTGGGCAACTGCTCGGGCTGGCTGCGGGCGCAGACGATCACTTGCGCTCCGGCTGCCAGAAACCCTTCGGCGATGCCGGCGCCGATGCCCTTGCTGCCACCGGTGACGAGCACCACCTTGCCACTGAAATCAAGCCCCATTGGATGTTCCTCGGTCTGCTGTGCAAACCGACTCTAGAGGCTCGCCGCGAGCCGTACTTCGTCTGAACGGACGATGAATGGGCCAGGGCACGGGGCAACACTGGCGGCCATCGCGCCCCCTTGCACGTGAGGAAAACCATGCCAGACAGCGCAGCTCTACCGGTCCTGCTCGAACGCCCGCTCGCGGGCGTGGCGTTGCTGCGACTGAACCGCCCACACGCCACCAATGCCCTCAGCCTGGAGCTGCAAGCCCTGCTCTCGCGGCACTTCACGGAACTGGCGAACGACCCTGAAGTGCGCTGCATCCTGCTCACAGGTGGCGACAAGGTATTCGCCGCCGGTGGCGACATCGGCAGCATGGCCGGGGTCGGCCCGATCGATATCTACCAACGGCACACCGAGCGGGTCTGGGCGCCGATCCAGCATTGTCCCAAGCCTGTGATCGCCGCCGTGTGCGGCTATGCCTACGGCGGCGGCTGCGAGCTGGCGATGCTCGCCGACCTGATCGTGGCCGGGCGCGGTGCGCGTTTCTGCCAGCCGGAAATCCGCATCGGCATCATGCCCGGCATCGGCGGCACCCAGCGCCTGGTGCGCGCCGTAGGCAAGGTCAAGGCCATGCGCATGGCCTTGACCGGGCAACCGATCAGTGCCGAGGAAGCCTGGGTGGCTGGGCTGGTCAGCGACCTGGTCGACGATGACCAGGTGCAGGCACACGCGCTGGAGCTGGCGCGAGTGATCGCGGCCATGCCGGCGCTGGCGGCCGAGCAGATCAAGGAAGTGATTCTCGCGGGGATGGATGCGCCGTTGGACGCGGCCCTGGCGTTGGAGCGCAAGGCCAATGCGTTGCTGTTTGCCTCGCGCGATCAGAAGGAAGGGATGCAGGCGTTCATCGAGAAACGCCCGGCGCGGTTCGAGGGGTGGTGAGCCGCCACTGGCCCTATCGCCGGCAAGCCGGCTTCTACAGGAAAGCGGTGTGCCTGTAGGAGCCGGCTTGCCGGCGATAGGACCTTGCGCCTCACCGCACCCCGGCCAACCCCTGGAAGCTCGGCAGAATACTCATGCACCCCGGTATCTGCCGGCATGCCTTGGCCGCGGCGGACTCCGGCGGCGCCGAAGCCAGCAGCGTGAGGCCGATGATCAATACCACCGAAAGCGGCACGCAATACGCCAGCAAGCTCTGTATCTTCATGGTCAACCTCTCGACCCATGGCCCCGCCAGCAAGGCTCGCGGGGCACAACCGAACTCAGCGTTCATCCACCGTGACGATCTCACGCCGCTCGGCCATGCTCGCCGGCACCTGGTCCTCGTCGGTGAAGAACTGCTGGTACCACTCACGCAACTGGTACACCGGGCCGTCGTTCTCGGCCAGTACCGGCTTGTCGATACGCACCTTGTGCTTCCAGATGTCGACGTCCTGGTAGAACGAGTCGCGGTTGCCCTTGACGTAGGCCTTGGCGATCTCGCGGTTCTGCTCATCGGTCAGCCCCGGTACCCGCTTGACCATGCAGCCAAAACGCAGCACGAAGCTGTCCGGCGTGACCGGCACATGGCTGTTGAGCAGGATCGCATGCACCCTCGCCTCGCCAAACATCGAGCTCAGCTCGGTGAAGTGGGTCGCCGGCCCGTAATACGCCGAAGGCGCGATCAGGTCGCCGCCCAGGCGCTCGGAGTCGCCCTGGAAGATCTGCCGACCGATGTGCCCCTCGAACACGTTGGCGAAGTACTTGGTCGGCGTACCATGGACCGGGCCGAAGTGCTGGGCGTCGACCAGGTTGTCGACCAGCTCGCGCGGGTTGGTCTCGATCAGCATGGTGTCTATGTTCCAGTCATGGATCCACTCCGGGTCGTCCATTTCAGGCAGGTGCGGGATGACCACGCCCTCCTTCGGTGGGCGCCCTTCCGGGTTGTTCCAGACGAACAACAGGTTGTTTTCCTCGCACGTCAGCCAACTGCGGGTCTTGGCCTTGGGCGGTATGCGTTTGCAGTAGGGGATCTCCACGCACTTGCCGCTGGTGTCGTACTTCCAGTGGTGGAATGGACACACCACGGTGTCGTTCTCGATGCTGCCCTGGGACAGGTCGGCGCCCATGTGCGGGCAGAACGCGTCGAGAATGCTGATGGCGCCCGCACTGTTGGCGAACGCCACCAGGCGAGTGCCGAAGACGTTGAGGGTATGCAGCTTGCCATCCCGATAGTCGTCGGCCACGCCCAGGCAATGCCAGCCCCTGGCGTAGCGGTGGGTGCGCTGGGCGCTTTCGATGGAAAGTTCGGCGAGTTTGGTCATGTTCTTGTTGTTCCTGTATTGGATACGCCAGTCACCGGCAATACCCCTGCAGACTCAGGGGGGAATACCTGGCGGCTATCTTTGAGCAGCCATGGCTGGCCCTCATCCCTCAATCGGACTAGGCCAGACCCGAGCGGGCCTCATTGGCCGAAACGTCGCGCCGCCTCCGGGCCGAAATCGCGCGGACTGAAGCCGGTGCGGTTGAGCAGGTAGCCGCTGCGCTGCTGGTTGATCAGGTTGAAGGCCAGGTAGCTGCCGGCATTGAGGTCGTGGTACAGGCCGACACCGGCTTGCGGTCGTTGCGACTCGTAGGCGTAGAAGTAGTTGACCATCGAGGTGCGCCACAGCTCGCCGCGGTTGTCGTAGTTGTCGGCCAGCATCGGGAACCAGGTGTCCTCATCGATGTACAGCTTGCGTTTGCCATACAGGTGGCGATACCCAGGCTTGAGCGTACCCTCGAGCTCCCATACCCGATGGCGCTCGTAGCGCATGGCTTGCGGGTTGAGGTGCCCGGGCGTGAGCAGGTCGGCGTACTTCAGCTCCGGAGCGTGTACGCGGTAGGCGTTGTAGGGGATGAACATCTCCCGTTTGCCGACGATCTTCCAGTCGTAGCGCTGGCCCGAGCCGTTGAACAGGCGTACCTCGTCAACGGTGATCGAACCGCCACTGCCCGGAAACGACATGTCGAAACCGTACCCTGGCGATTGCCGCACCCGCCGCGTGCCTGGGTCGTAGCGCCAGGCCTGACGCGGTTCGGTCTTGTCGTTCCAGAATTCGGTGCCAGTGTTGATCTCGCCCTTGTCGCGCTGCGGTAGCAGGGTTTCGTTGAGGTAGAACGATGAGTTGCCGACCGTGTCGCCCACCTTGCCCGGTTCCAGGGCCGGCGCCAGGTTGCGCGAGTGCACGCGGCCCCAGTTGATGTTGCCGTCCTTGAGCACATAGGCGTTGTCGGAGGTGTACTCCTCGGTCCAGGCACGCAGGGTGAAGGTGGAGGCGTTTTTCAACAGTTCGAGGCCGCTGCGCGGTACCGGGAAGGGTGTGCCGCCGGTCTTGCCGACCACCCCTTCGCCATCGTCCACCAGCTTGGCGACCCCGGCGTTCTCGCGAGTCGCCTGGCAGACCGCGTCGTCGAAGCGAAAATCCCGGTGGCTGGGGTAGACCGGCATCTTGAAGGTTGCCGGGTAGAGCTTGAACAGCGCCTTCTGCCCGTCCGACAAGGCGTCGGCGTACTGCCCCAGATTGTCGGCGGTGATCACGAACAGAGGCGTTTCGTCAGGGTACGGATCGACAGGATGCTGGCCAGTGCCCTTGAACGCGACATGGGGCGGTGCGCCCAGCCACTTGCCGGCAAACGCCGGAATGCTGCCATCGGCGTTGCCACTGGGGTCGGCGCCCATGCAGGTGAGGTCCTTGCCCAGGCGCTCCACATCCTCCGGGGCAGCCAGCGCCAGGCCTGGCGCGGCAGCCACCAGCAACAGACCCAGGGCAACGCTGCGGCAGTTGCCGGGCAGGCCGCGACGGGCCGCAATACTGTCGGTCATTATTGTTCTCCTTGGTTACCGATAGCGGTGGCCCAGTATCGGTACGCCCTCGCGCCCCGAGCATCGTCCGCTCGGACTAACGCACCTGCACCGGCAGGGTGCTGGGCTCGCCGAGCGCGACCACGCTGTTGAGCATGATCCGCACCAGTTCGGTCTGGCGCCTCACCCCGGTCTTGGAGAAGATCGAACGCAAGTGCGCGCGGGCAGTATTGCGGCGGATGTTGAGGCGTTCGGAGGCCTCTTCCAGCGACAGACCGTTGGCCAGTTCCAAGGCCAGCCCGGTCTCGGCCGGAGTGAGGTTGTACAGCTGCGCGGTCAGCGCATTGCTGACCAGCGACTTGCCCACCGCATCGCGCACGTAGACCACCACCGTCGGCTTGCCCTTGCCCTCGACCAGCTCCTGGGAAGGCACCCGTTCCACTACCACGCCCAGGTTCACCTGCCCCGAAGGCCGCGACACCGACATCGCCTCGGCGCCTTGCTCTGGCAGATTTCCTTGGCGACTGCGCTGGAAGGCATTGCGTACCAGCCGCCAGAGTTCGCGGTTGTCGCTCGGATAGGTCGCCTCCAGGCGCCCGCCCACCAGCTTCAGGCCATCGTTGCTGGCGAGCATTTCACGGGCTACCGGGTTGCACTGCAGCACGCTGCCGGTTTCGTCCAGCACGATGGTCGCCACCGCCAGGCGATTGATCGTCTGCGAATAAAGCGTGCCCAACGAGGCGCTGCGGTCGAGCAGCGCATGCATGTGCAAGGCGCGGCGCAGGTGCGGTATGAGCATGGCGCACAGAGCCCGCTCGAGCTCGCCGAACCGTGCCTGCTCGCGTGGCCTGTTGATGCGCAAGCGCAAGGTCCCACCGTCGGGCATGCTGATGTCGACGCCGAGCATGTGGAAGCAGCCATAGGGGGCGCAGTACAACAGGTAGAACGACGAACATGCCCAGTCGGCATCGCTCATCAACTGGTCGATGGTGAACACCGTGTCATTCGCCAGCCGATCGAACAGCGAGGCTTTTTCGCAGTAGGCGAAATGGTTGACACCGCCTTCGCCCGGCTCGACATCACCGGCGACCATCATCGGCGACAGGAAAGGTTCGTCGAGTACGCGCAGGATCAAGGTGACGTAACGAGCGGCGAACAGCTCGCGCAGTTGTTGCAGTGCCTCGTTCAGGCGGTGGGTGTCCAGCGCCGCGTCGTACATGTTGCCGATCAGGCGCTCGTATTCGCCAAGTTCGATGCCCAACCGGGCCAGCACCTGGGCGTTGGACAGCGTGGTTTGCATGGACAGGCTCCAGAGCGGGTGCGTTCTTCGCGCCCGCATGATGGTCGAGGGGATATCCCTTCAATGGCCCGCTTGGGGAATGGACGCAGGCATGTGGGCCACCAAGGGCCGGTCGCGATCGAACCAGGCGGCGAGTGCCGGCAACAGGAAGATCGCGCCGAACACGTTCACCAGGAACATGAACGCCAGCAGGATGCCCATGTCGGCTTGCAGCTTGAGCGGGGCGAAGGCCCAGGTACCCACCCCGATCGACATGGTCAGGGCAGTGAACACCGCTGCAGTACCGCGCTGGCACATGGCGCGGTAGAAGGCGTTGCGCAGGTCCTGGCCGGCAGCCATCTCATGCTGGATACGCTCATAGAGGTAGATTCCGTAGTCCACGCCCACGCCGACCCCGAGCGCCATCACCGGCAAGGTCGCAACCTTCAGGCCGATGCCCAGCAGCGCCATCAGTGCATTGCACAGGATCGCCACGATACCCAGCGGTACCACGATGCACAGCACTGCGCGCAGCGAGCGGAAGGTCAGCAGGCAGAACAGCCCCACCGAACAGAACAGCGCCGCCAGCATCCAGGCCTCGGCGTGCTTCACGGCTTCGTTGGACGCCGCCATCACCCCGACATTGCCACCGGCGAGGTGGAAGCTCGCCTGCGGCACCTGGACGCTGGCAATGATGCGCCGGGCTTCGCTGAGCACATGGGCCACGGTCGTCCCTTCGTGATCGTTGAGGAACACCAGCACCTGCATGCGTCGGCAGCCCTCGGTGACCAGCCCGGCATCCGGCGTGTAGGCCATCGAGCCTTGCTGCAGGCCTCGTGAGGATCCTGGGATGGCCGACCAACGCGGGTTGCCTTCGTTGTTGCCGGCGATCATTTCCTTGCCCATGCCGGCCACGCTCTGCACCGACTGCACGCCGCTCACGTTGCGCATCTGAAAGTCGAACGCCTCGACGGCGCGCATCACCGCCGGGTCCAGGCAGGCTTCGTCGCTGCCGGGGGTCTGCACGAACACCGCCAGCACGTCGAGGCCGATGGCGTAGCTGCCGACGATTCGCTGGTTGTCGAGGTTGTAGCGCGAGTCGGCGCGCAACTCCGGGGCCCCAGTGCCGATATCGCCTACCGCCAGCTGGCGCGCCTTGAGCACGCCCGCCCCCAACAGCACCAGGCTGACGGCGAACACCAGCAGCGCTGGCCCGGGCAGCGCCAGGGCCGAAAGGCGCCACCATAGCGGGTGCTGGCGAGCCTCACGTTGCGCTGCTGGGGCCTGCCGGACCTTGAGGTACGACAGCACCAGCGGCAACAGCATCTTGTTGGTGACGATCATCAGCAATACCCCGAGGCAGGCGGTCACGCCAAGTTCGTGGACGATCGGGATGTCGATCAGCATGATCACGGCAAAGCCCAAGGCATTCATCAGCAAGGCCAGCGAGCCCGGGACGAAGATCTTGCAGAACGCCGAATGGGCCGCCTCCCGGGCTGTCGCACCGGCCTGCAGGTCCTGCTTCCAGGCGTTGGTCATCTGCACCGCGTGGGACACGCCGATGGAGAAAATCAGGAACGGGACCAGTACCGACATCGGGTCGATACCCAGGCCCAGCAGCGGCAGCAGCCCCAGCAACCACACCACCGGTAGCACCGCCACCAGCAATGCCACCAGGGTCAGGCGCAACGAGCGCGAGTAGGCCCAGAGCAACGCGGCGGTAATCAGGAAGGCGACGACGAAGAACAGCAACACCGTGTTCAGCCCCTCCACGACATCGCCCACCAGCTTGGCGAAGCCCACCACATTGATCTCTATGTCGGCGCTGGCGTAGCGGGCGCGGATGTCTTCCAGGCGCTTGCCGACCTCCACGTACGACACTGGCTGGCCGGTGCGTGGGTCGCTGTCCTGCAGATCGGCGCGCACCAGCGCCGCGCGTTGGTCATTGGCCAGCAGGCGGCCGATCTGTCCGGCGCGAGCGGCATTACTGCGCACCTTCTGCAGGTCCTCGGGGGTCCCGGCGTACTGCGGCGGTACCACCAGATCGCCGACGAAGCCGTCCTCGGTGACCTCCACATAGCGCACGTTGGGGGTGAACAGCGAGGTCACGCTTGGCCGGCTGACACCGGGGATGAAGAACACATCGTCGGTGACCTGTTGCAACACCTTGAGGAATTCGGGGTTGTAGAGGTCGCCCTCGCCTTTCCAGCGTACGCTCACCAGCAGGCGATTGGCCCCGGTGAACACCTGGCTGAAGTCGAGGAAGTTGCGCATGTAGTCGTGGCGAACCGGGATCTGCTTGTTGAACCCCGGGTCGAGGCGGACCTGGGTGGCGCTGTAGGCGAGCGCGAGGGTGACCAACAGGAACAGCCCGAGCCACACCCGGCGATGGCGCAGCAGCAGGTCCGCGCAAGCGCGTACCCCGTGTTCGGTGAAGCGGGCGCTCATGGACGCGCCTCCTGACCGAGCGCAACGGCAGGCTGCGCGCCCTGGAATACGCCGCGCTCACCGGCCACCAGCAGGTGGCGGCCATTGAGCCCCACCGCCGAGGTCAAGGTCCCCAGGCCACTGCGCTGGTCGATGCCCAGCAGGTTGCCTTCGGCGTCCAGGCGGATCAACCTGCTGGCACCGCCCACCAGCACCAGCCCGCCCTGCCCCGGCAAACGGGCGTGGCCGTAGATCGGCTGGCTGCTGCCGACCTCGACGCGCTGCCAACTGTCGCCGAAGTCGTGGCTGCGAAACACATGGCCACGCATGCCGTAGGCCAGCCAGGAAGAGGCAGACAGGCGCACCACACCGAACAGCGAGCCGTTGTAGAACGCCGGCATCAGCTGCCAATGCTGGCCGCCATCGCTGGATCGCAGCACCAGGCCCTGCTCGCCTACCAGCAACTGGCGGCCGTCGGCGCCACCGTCGAGGCCGTTGAAGTGGGCTCCATCGCCGGGCATATCGCGGGCCGCCCAGTGTTCACCGGCGTCGCTTGAGACCAGGAACTTGCCGTAGCTGCCGTAGGCCACCACGTGCTGGCCGTCACCGCTCCAGACACCCAGCAGTGGCTCGCCGAGGTCGGCGTCATGGTGCTTTTCCTGCCAGGTCTGGCCGCCATCGGCAGAGCGCAGGATCCAGCCGTCGTGGCCCACCGCAACCAGTACCTGTGGGCTCAGGGCGACCACACCGGTCAGCGTGGCATCGCGACCGGTACCGGGTTGGCTGGCCTGCCAGCTGCGACCGCTGTCACGACTGGTAAGCACGGTACCCCGTTCGCCGACGGCGATGAGCCGATCGCCGGTGCTCAGCAGCGCGTTGACCTGGACCCGATCGGCCAGGACCTCGGTGACCGCAAGCGGCGGGGGTTGGCGGGGAGCGAAGGCTAAGACGACGGCAGCGATGACGATGGCGCTCATCACGTACCCGGTCAGCTGGCGCGAGGCAGGCTTCATTGGGGTGACCCTCTTGGAGTTGTGCCGGGATCATCTGGCTGGGTTGGGTTGGGGGCATCGTCCAAATGGGTTAGCGGGGGCTGTCACGGGTGACGGGTGCCTGCAGTACGGCGGTGTCGGCTTCGCGGGCAAGCCCGCTCCCACAGGTACGGCGTGGTGGCTGGGGCCGGGTTATGTCTGGGAGGGCCTATTCGCGGGTAAACCCGCTCCTACAGGTACCGCGTGGTGGCTGGGGCCGGGTTATGACTGGGAGGGCCTATTTGCGGGTAAAACCGCTCCTACAGGTGCGCAGCCTGACCTGGGCATGGCGCTGATCCTGTGGGAGCGGGCTTGCCCGCGAACACCGGCTGGGCCGGTGCCAGGCACCGCGAATGGGTCATCACGGCAACTCGAACAACCCCGCCGCACCCATCCCGCCACCGATGCACATCGCCACCACCACATAACGCACCCCACGGCGGCGCCCTTCCAGCAACGCATGCCCCACCATCCGTGCACCCGACATGCCAAACGGGTGGCCGATGGCAATCGCCCCGCCATTGACGTTCAACCGCTGCGCCGGAATCTCCAGCGCATCCCGGCAATGCAGCACCTGGCAGGCAAACGCCTCGTTGATCTCCCACAAACCGATGTCTGCCACACCCAGGCCAAACCGCTTGAGCAATTTGGGCACCGCCAGCACCGGCCCGATACCCATTTCCTGCGGCGCACACCCAGCCAGGGCAATGCCGCGGTAGATGCCCAGTGGCGTCAGCCCGCGCCGACGCGCTTCGGCGCGGCTCATCAACAGGCTCGCCGAAGCTCCGTCAGAGAACTGCGAGGCATTGCCGGCCGTGACGAACTCGCCCTGACTCACCCATTTACCGTCCTTCCACACAGGTTTCAGCGCCGCCAGGTCTTCGAGCCGGGTACCGGGACGATTGCATTCGTCACGCTCGACCCGCACCCGTTGGTGCCCGGCAGGCTGGCCGTCCTGGTCGAACAGCAGCTTGTCGACCTCCAGCGGCACCAGCTCTTCGTCGAACAACCCATCACGCTGGGCGGCCGCCGTGCGCAGCTGGCTCTGCAACGAATACTCGTCCTGCGCGGCGCGGCTGATGCCATAGCGGCGCGAGACGATCTCGGCGGTCTCCAGCATCGGTATGTAGGCATCCGGCATCATCGCCTGCGCAGCCTGGGACTGCGCCCGATAGGTGTTCTTGTGCTTGGTCTGGGTCAGCGACAGCGACTCCACGCCGCCGCCAATGGCAATGCTCAACTCCCCGGTGACGATGCCCTTGGCCGCCATGCCGATGCTGATCAGGCCGGAGGCACACATGCGATCGACGGCCATGCCCGGCACGCCGTGCCCCAGCCCAGCGGTATAGGCACAGAGGCGGCCGATGTTGTAGGCCTGGGTGCCCTGCTGCACGGCGGCGCCCATGATCACGTCGTCGATGGCATGTGCTTCGACGCCGCTGCGCTCGACCACGGCGCGCACCACGTGCCCGCCGAGCACCGGCGCCTCGGTGTCATTGAACGACCCACGGAACGACTTGGCCAACGCGGTACGTGCGGTGGCGACGATGACTGCTTCATTCAGGTCCATGATGGTTCACTCGGCTACAGGATTGAAGGTGTAACGGCTGATGGTGTCGATCACACAGCCAGGACGGCTTTCGCCCTCGATCTCGACGCTGACGCGCACCACCAGTTGCACGCTGTCGGCCACCGGTTCGGCGCGCAGGATCTGGCCATGGCCGCGTACTCGCGCCCCCACGCGCACCGGCGCCGGGAAGCGCACGCGGTCGCTGCCGTAGTTGATGCCCATCGCCAGGTTCTCGAGGGTCAGCAGTTGCGGCAGGAACAGGTTGACCAGCGACAGGGTCAGGTAGCCGTGGGCGATACAAGCGCCGAACGGCCCCTGCGCGGCCCGTTCGGGGTCAACGTGAATCCATTGGTGATCGCCCGTGGCCTCGGCGAACAGGTCGATGCGCTGCTGGCTGATGGTCAGCCAGTCGCTGTGGCCCAGGTCGGTGCCCTCGGCGGCCAGCAAGGCTTGGGCAGTGGTGAAGACGTGGCTCATGGTGGGCTCCTCAAGCTTGCTGCGAACTGATCGACAACACTTCACCAACCATGTACGACGCATAGTCGCTGGCCAGGAACATCATCACGTTGGCGACTTCCCAGACCTCGGCGGCGCGGCCGAAGGCCTCACGGCTGGCCAGGCTGGCCAGCAACGCTTCGCTGGAAGCCTTCTTGAGAAACTCGTGCAGCGCGATGGACGGCGATACCGCGTTGATGCGCACCCCATGCTCGGCCGCTTCCAGGGCGCTGCAGCGGGTGAGCGCCATCACCCCGGCCTTGGCCGCGGCATAGTGGGCCTGCTCCTTCTGCGCCCGCCAGCCCAGCACCGAGGCATTGTTGACGATGGCCCCGGCACCACGCCGCTGCATGTGCGGCAACATGGCCCGGGTCATGCGGAAGGTACCGGTCAGGGTCACGTCCAGCACCCGCGACCATTCCTGGTCGCTCATCTCGACCACTGCCTTCTGGCCACCGAGCCCGGCGTTGTTGATCAGCACATCGACACCGCCCAGCAGGCCTTCGGCGCGGTCGACCAGCGCCTGTACATCGGCCTCCACGGTGACGTCGCACAGCTGGCCGTAGATGGCCTGCAGGCCGGTTTCCGCCTTCAGGCGCTCGACCGCCTCCTCCAGGCGACGTGGGTGCACATCGGAAATCATCAGCGCACGGCAGCCTTCCTCGGCGCTGCGCCGAGCCGCCGAATAGCCGATGCCGGCACCGGCGGCGGCGGTGATCAGCACCGATTTACCGGCCAGCAACTGGTGGCCGGGGACATAGGGGGGAGCTTGTCTCATCTGCGGTTTCCTCGCATCAATGGTCCGGTCCGAGGCTGTCAACTGCCCCAGACCCGTTGCGGCGCTGGGGCCTGGGCAAGGATCCGCGCCACTGCCGGGCCGATCTCCTCGACCTGCCAACGCCCGCCCTTGTCCTCGGTGGTGCCGGTGCGCCAGCCGTCGGCCAGGGAGATCCGCCCACCCTGGCTTTCGAACACCTGCCCCGTCACCTGGCCCGACTCCACGCTGCCCAGCCACACCACCAGCGGTGCGACGTTCTCCGGCGCCCAGGCATCGAAGCTGCCATCCTCGGGCGCCTTGACCACCTCCGGCATGGCGCTTTCGGTCATCGCCGTGCGCGCCGCCGGTGCCAGGGCATTGGCTGTGACGCCGTAACGCGCAAGCTCGGCCGCCTGCACCAGGGTCAACGCAGCGATCCCGCCCTTGGCGGCGGCATAGTTGGACTGGCCGATCGAGCCCTGCAGGCCGGCCCCGAGCTTGTGTTGATGATCCGTCCGGCAACCGCGGTGCCGGCCTTGGCCAGGTCGCGCCAACGGCGTCCGAGGATGTTCGCCAGGCAGTAATGGCCCTTGAGGTGCACACGCATCACCAGGTCCCAGTCGTCTTCGTCGAGGCTGATGAACATGCGATCACGCAATACCCCGGCGTTGTTGACCAGCACATGCACTTCACCGAACGCCTCGAGCGCAGCGTCGACGATGCGCTGGGCACTGGCCAGGCTGGTGATGTCGTCACTGTTGGCGATGGCTTGGCCACCGCCCTCGCGCACCTCGCTGGCCACCGCCTGCGCCGCTTCGGCGCGAATGTCGTTGACCACCACCCGGGCGCCCTCGGCGCCGAACGCCAGCGCGTAGGCGCGGCCCAATCCACCGCCGGCACCGGTGATGATCACCGTGCGGCCTTCACATATCGCCATGTCCGAATCCTTCTTGCTTGAAATGAAATGCGCAGTTCACAGCCGCTCGATGATCGTCACGTTGGCCTGGCCACCGCCTTCGCACATGGTCTGCAAGCCATAGCGACCACCGCTGCACTCCAGCTCGTTGAGCAGCGTGGTGGTCAGCCGGGCGCCGGTCGCACCCAGCGGATGGCCAAGGGCGATGGCGCCACCGTTGACGTTGGTACGCGCCGGGTCGTAGTCGAGTTCCTTGCTCCAGGCCATGACCACCGAGGCGAACGCTTCGTTGATTTCCACCCGGTCGATGTCGGCCATGCGCAGGCCCGTGCGCTGCAAGGCCCGGCGGGTGGCGGCGATAGGTGCGGTGAGATGCCAGATCGGGTCGTCGCCGAGCACCGTCAGGTGATGGATGCGCGCTCGGGGCGTCAGGTCGTAGCGCTTGAGCGCAGCTTCCGAGACCACCAGCAGCGCCGCCGAGGCGTCGCAGGTCTGGCTGGAAACCGCAGCGGTGATCGACGGGAACTGTGGATCGACCGCTTGCAGCTCGGCCATTTTCGCCAGGCTGGTCTGGCGCGGAGTCTCGTCTTCGAGCAGCCCCTGGCAGCCAACGATCTCGCGAGCAAAGCGTCCACTGGCGCTAGCGGCCAGGGCTCGCCGGTGGCTTTCCAGGGCGAACACCTCCATCTGCTCGCGGCTGATCTGCCAATGATCGGCAATGCGCTGGGCGGCATAGAACTGGTTGACCGGCTGCGTGCCGAAACGCGCACGCCAACCCTCGCTACCGCTGAATGGGTCGGCGAAGCCCAGGGCTTGCCCGGCCAGCATCGCCGATGAAATCGGAATGCGGGTCATGGTCTGCACGCCACCAACGGCGACCACGTCCTGGGTGCCGCTCATTACCGCCTGGGCGGCAAAATGCAGCGCCTGCTGCGACGAACCACACTGACGATCGACCGTGGTGCCGGGCACTGAAAGCGGCAATCCGGCGGCCAGCCAGCTGGTACGGGCAATGTCGCCGGCCTGGGCGCCGATGGTGTCGACGCAACCGAAGATCACGTCGTCGTAATCCTCGGCAGGAATCGCGTTGCGTGTCACCAGCGACTTGAGCACGTGCGCGCCCAGGTCGATGGCGTGGACCTCGGCCAGCGCGCCTTTGCGCTTGCCGGTGGGGCTGCGCAGCGCGTCGACGATATAAGCCTCTGCCATGTGCTACTCCTCGAAGGTATGACCCGGCCCAAGCCGGGCGTCGTCGGCGAACAGGTAAGCGCCGACACGGGACTTGTGGAAACCGCGGTCGCCCCAGGAGGCGTCCAGCGCCCAGGCCCGCTTCATGAACATCTGCAGGTCGACTTCCCAGGTGTACCCCATCGCGCCATGCACCTGGATACCCTGGCGCGCTGCCAGCCAGCTCGCCTCGCAGCAGGCCAGGCGAGCCTGCGAGACCCACACCGAGGCATTCGCCGCATCCCGTGCCAGGCCGTGGGCGGCGCGGTACAACACCGGCTTGGCCTGCTCGATCTGACGGGCCACGTCGGCCAGGTGATGCTTGACCGCCTGGAAGCTGCCGATTGGCCGGCCGAACTGCTTGCGCTGGGCCACGTAGTCCACCGACAGGTCGAGCATGCGCTGGGCCAGGCCGAGCAACTGCCCGGCCACCGACAACGCGCCCCGGTCGAGCATCCGTGCCTGCAGGCGACGACCTTGCTCGCCCGCGGCCAGCAAGGTTTGCGGCGACGGGTTCCAACTCACCAGGCCCAGGCGCCGCGAGGCGTCGATGCTCGGGTTGGCCTGCACGTCCACCGCCGCGCGCGGCACCAGGTGCAGGTCGTCAGCGGCAGGCAGAATCAGCACTTCGGCCAGTTGCGCATCGCTGACCAGCGGGTTGATGCCATGGCTGATCGCCAGGCGCAGGCTGCCCTCGGCGATTCGTGGCAGCAGTTCAGCCCGCGCCGGGTGGCCGGGGTCGAGGCTGGCCAGCAGCCCGGCGGCCACATAGGCGGTGTCGGCCAGTGAATCGGGGATGCCGTAGTAGCCCAGTTCCTGGGTCATCAGTGCCCAGGCGACGTCGTCCATGCCCAGCCCGCCTTCGGCTTCGGGCACCGACAGCGCCGTCAGGCCCTGGGCGGCGATGCGGTTGCGCAGGTCCGGCGAGCGTCCGGCATCGGTTTCCCAGATGTCCCGGAGCATCTCCGGGGCTGCTTCGGTCATCAGGAAACGGCTGATGGCTTCGCGAAACGACAGCTGGTCATCGGTAAAGGTGAAGTCCATGGCCTGGTCCTTACTTGGGCAGGCCGAGCATGCGCTCGGCAATGATGTTGCGCTGGATCTCGTTGGTGCCGGCGTAGATCGGCCCGGCCTGGGCGAACAGGAAGCCTTCCAGCCAACTGGCCGACTTCACGGCAGCCGGCGCGCTGGCCAGCAGCTCGCCACGCGCCCCCAGCAGGCGCATGGCGGTTTCGTGCATCTTCAGGTCGAGTTCCGACCAGATGATCTTGTTGATGCTCGACTCAGCGCCGATCTGCTCGCCCCGGGCCAGGCGCCCGACCGTGTGGTAGGCCGCCAGGGCATAGGCCTCGGCGCCCATCCAGCAGTCGCTGACCGCGTCCATCAGCCCAGGGTCGCGAGCGGCGCTGTCGGGGCTTGCCTTGAACAACTCGACCAGCTTGCGTGCGGTGTACTGGAAGCGCGCCGGCGAGCGCAGCAGCAACCCGCGCTCGAAACCGGCGGTGGCCATTGCCACATGCCAGCCCTGGCCCTCGGCACCGATGCGGTTGGCCACCGGCACGCGCACGTCGTCGAAGAACACCTCGGCGAACGCATCCTTGCCGTTGAGCGCCTTGATCGGGCGAATGCTCACCCCAGGCGCATCGAGCGGCACCATCAGGAACGACAGGCCATGGTGGCGGCTGGAGCCGGGCTCGCTGCGGAACAGGCCGAACAGCCAGTCGGCGAAAATCGCCCGGGTCGACCAGGTCTTCTGGCCATTGAGCACATAGTGGTCACCGTCGAGCAGCGCCTTGCTGGTGATCGCCGCCATGTCGGAGCCGGCATTGGGCTCCGACCAGCCTTGCGCCCACATGTCCAGGCTGGCCGCCATGCGCGGCAGGAAGCGGCGCTTCTGCTCGGCAGTGCCGAATTCCATCAGGGTCGGGCCGAGCAGCAACTGGCCGTTCTGGTTGACGCGCATTGGCGCCCCGGCGCCGTAGTATTCTTCCTCGAAGATCAGCCACTCGATCAGGTCGCAGCCGCGCCCGCCCAGCTCGGCCGGCCACATCACCATCGACCAGCGGCTCTCGAACAACGTCGCCTCCCAGGCGCGGTGCTGCTCGAAGCCTTCGCGCGTGTCGTAGCTGGCCAGCGGCTCGCGTGGCAGGTTGTCGGCGAGCCAGGCCCGCACCTCGGCGCGAAATGCCTGCTGTTTGGGGGTATAGGTCAGTTGCATGGCGTTCCCTCAGAACTTGGCTTCGCGTTTTTCGACGAACGCCCGACGGGTCTGGGCCGAGTCGGGGCTGGTGTAGGCCTGCAGGGTGAAGCCCTGCTCCCAGCGGTACTTGTCTTCCAGGTTGCCGTCCTCGATGCCGTTCAGCGCCTCCTTGGCGATGCGGATCATGGTCGGGCTCTTGGCGGCGATGCGGGCGGCGATTTCCAGCGCCGTTTCGCGCAGGTGCTCCTTGGCCACCACGCGCTCGATGAAGCCATAGGCCTGGGCCTCCCGGGCACCGATGCTGTCGCCGGTGAAGAACAGGTAGCGCACCTTCTGCACGGGGAACAGTCGCTGCAGGTGCGCGCCGCCACCCATGGCGCCACGGTCCACTTCCGGCAGGGCAAAACGTGCGCACTCGGCGGCCACGACGATGTCGGCGGCACCGGTGATGCCGATGCCACCACCGAGCACGAAGCCATGCACGGCGACGATCACCGGCACCGGGTTGCGGTGCACGGCCTTGAAGGTCTCGTAGTTGCCGGCGTTGACCTCGACGATACGCTCGGGGTGGGCGTCCAGTTCCTTGATGTCGACGCCGGCACAGAAGCCGCGCCCTTCGGCGCGAATGACGATGACGCGGACCTCGGGGTTAGCCCCAAGGTCACTGATCTGCACGGCCAGGGCACGCCATTGCTGGCTGTCGAGGGCGTTGACCGGAGGTTTGTCGATCACCAGTTCGGCGATGCCCTGGTCGATCTGGATAGTGAAAGCCGGGTTCATGAGCGTTCTCCGCTGAGGGCAAGTCTGTCGTTTGGAGTTGCCGAAGGCTCGGCCGGGCAGCGCGCCAGCAACGTGTTCAGGCATTGGTCGGCCTCGGTGACGATGGCTTCGATGACCTCGCGGCAGCTGAGCAGCTCGTCGATCGCCGCCGCCACCTGGCCGCTGGGCAGGATGCCGGCGTCCGGCTCGCCGTCGACCATCGAACGCTGCAACAGCACTGGCTGGTTGGCGGCCATGACCACCTGGGACAGCGCTGCCGGGTCTTCACGCAGGGCGCGCAGAAACACCCTGCCCATGTGCCCCAGGCTCATGCCGGTCTGCTGTTTCCATTGCCAGGCGCTGACCAGGGCGATGCGCAGGCGGCCGAACGACCCGGCCTGTTCGAGGCGATTGATGAAGCGGTTTTCGATCATGCGGTGGCGCATGCCATCCACCGCCGTGGTCACCCGCACCTGTTGCGGGTCGCTCACCTTTAGATAGCGCGCCAGGGTTGTGGCTGGCGTCGGCGATTCACGGGTCATCAAGAACCGCGTGCCCATCGCGATGCCACTGGCGCCGGCCGCCAACACCGAGGCCAGGCCACGCCCGGTGGAGTGGCCGCCCGCGGCGATCACCGGTACGCGCACCGCCGCCAGCACCTGCGGCAGCAAGATCGAGCCAGGTACGCCGCCGGTATGGCCTCCGCCCTCGCCCGCCTGCAAGGTGATCAGGTCGGCGCCCAGCTCCTGGGCCTTGAGCGCATGCTTGAGGGCGCCTACGGTGGGTATGCACAGCACCCCGACCGCCTTGAAGCGGGCGATGGTCTGGGCATCCGGCCCGCGGCCATAGCTGACCGCACGCAAGCGATAGCGGATGGCCAGGTCGACGCACTGCGCCGCGTTGTCCTGGAACATGTGGAAGTTGAGGCCGAAGTTGCTGGCGCCGGTGGCCTCGATCACCTTGCGGATCTCGCCTTCCAGCGCCGGCGCGGCAATCGTCGCGCCGGCCAGGAAGCCGAAACCGCCAGCCTGGGTCGTGGCGATCACCAGGTTGGCATCGGATACCCAGCCCATGGCCGTTTGCACCACCGGATAACGGCAGCCCAGGGCCTCGGTCAGCGCGGTGTTCATCCAGCGGCTCACCGCTTGCCCCCTTCGCCCTGCAGCGCCTGCTTGTTGGCCTGGGCCATGCCCTTGGCGTCGAAACCACCGAGTTTGTCGCCCGACAGCAGCTCGTTGTGGGCATGGGCGAAGTGGTGCCAGGCGAACGCGGCATCCATGGCCGTGCGCTTGCCCTGCAAGTCCTCGACGTGATTGATCGCCTGCTTGGTCAGGGCCAGGCCCATGCGCGGCTGGCGAGCGATGCTGGCAGCCAGGTCATAGGTTGCCTGCTGCAACTGCTCACGCGGCACCACGCGGTTGACCATGCCCATCTGGTAGGCACGCTCGGCGCTCATGCGCTCGCCGCAGAACAGAAACTCCTTGGCGATGCGCGGGTTCAGCTCAAAGGGATGGGCGAAATACTCGACCCCGGGAATGCCCATGCGCACCACTGGGTCCTGGAAGAACGCATCGTCGCTGGCGACGATCAGGTCGCACACCCATGCCAGCATCAGCCCGCCGGCCACGCAGGCGCCGTGGACCATGGCGATGGTCGGTTTGGGCAGCTCGCGCCAGCGCCGGCACATGCCCAGGTAGACTTCCTGTTCACGGGCATACAATTGCTCGCCACCGGGCTTGTTGGTGTGGTCCCACCACAGGTGCGCACGCTCGAACGGTTTGTTGATGTCGCGCCCGGGGGTGCCGATATCGTGGCCTGCGGAAAAATGCCGGCCCTCGCCACGCAGCACGATGACCTTGACGCTGTCGTCGTCCACCGCCTGGCGCAGGGCTGCGTCCAGGGCGTAGGTCATCTGCGAGTTCTGCGCGTTGTTGAACGCCGGGCGGTTGAGGCTGAGGGTGGCGATCCCATCGGCCACGGCATAGAGCACCGGGCTGTCGGTCTCGTACTCGGCCGTGTCTTGGCGGCTGACGAATTGGCTGTCGCTGCTGTGCATGTCGGAGTCCTCAGGCAGTGCGGATGCCAGGCGGGTTGCCCTTGATCGCGCTGGCGCGCAAGCCATGGGGGTCGAGGCGCTGGATGAGCGCCAGCTGCTCGGCGGTGGGGTGCTGGGTTTCGCGCAGCTGCGCCGACTTGAGCAGCGGGAAGCCGGTCTTGTCCTGCACCTCGTCGAAGCTCACGCCGGGGTGCAGGGTGCGCACCTGCACGGCGCGGCCGGGTCCGTCGAAGTCCAGGGTGCACAGGTCGGTGACCACCTGGCGGATGTCCATCAGATCGCGACGCGCGCCTTCAGGCCAGCGCTCGGCCTTGAAGCCGACACCCGAGACCATGTCCACCTCGCCACTGACGAAGACGCGCGTACTGTGATTGGGCACGAAGAACGAGTTGATGTGGTTGATGCTGTTGCCGGGCAACCCCCTCACGCCGAGCATGGCCGTGCGGGGTTTGTGGTAGTCGCCGACGCAAGACAGGTTGGTCTGCCCCCAGCGGTCGACCTGGGTTGGCCCGATCATGGCGTGGCGACGCCCGCCCCAGACGCACTCGAACACCCGCTCGAACGACAGGTAGCCGCTGTAGCGCGGCACATGCTCGCCACGTGGGCCCAGCGGCAAAGGTTCCTCGACCAGAAACGCCTCGCTGTCGGTCATCAGCAGTTCCGGACTATGGGTCAGCTTGGCGAGGCTCGCGCCCAGTCGCGGGATCACGCCCAGCCCCGAGGCGATGACCTCGCCATTGCCGCGCCAGGCTTCGGCAGCGGCGACGATGAGCAGTTCGGCAAGGGTGAATTCACAGGTGGCAGTCATGCTTGGACTCCTCAGAACACAGGTAGGGGCAAGGCGCCCATGCGCGCGGCACCGCCGTTGTGCGCTTGATAGGCCTGCTCGCCGCCGGCCACGCAGGCCTCGACGTAGCGCTGCCAGCCGCCTTCTTCCTGGGCGCTGGCGACGTAGTCCTTGAGATGCGCAAGGTCCCAGCCGTAGTCCGACGGACAGGAGGTGGGGTGGGCACCAAGCGGCGCATGCACCACACCGGTCACCAGGTAGCGCTCGAAGGTGTTGCCGCGGGCCTGCTCGGCGTCCAGTTGCAGGCGCTCCTCCAGGCGTTCGCAGGAAACGAAGCACTGCTTGGCGGCGCGGGCGAACAGGTGGTCGAAATACGGATCGGGGCCGGTGACCAGGCAGTTACCCAGGCGGTCGGCGACATTGACGTGAACAAACGCCACATCCAGCTCCAACGCCGGCATGGCCAACAGCACCTCGCCGTCGTCGTAGGGCGAGCGAACGGTCTTCAGCGCCGGATTGAGCCGCGTCACGTCGGTGGCCAGGCCGCAGCGGGTGGGCAGGAACGGCAGGCGCATGCCGGCGGCGCGCAGGCCCCACTGGAACATGCCTTCGTCGAGTTCCATCAGCTCCAGTTCACCGGCTTCGCGGGCTTTGCGGTAATAAGGCTCGAGCGGGATGGCATCGAGGGTGACGAAGCCGAACACCAGCTTGCGCACCTTGCCCGCCGCGCACAGCATGCCCACCTCCGGGCCGCCGTAGGCGACCACGGTGAGGTCCTTGACCGGCGAACGCAGAATCTCGCGGACTATGGCCATCGGCTTGCGCCGCGGGCCCCAGCCGCCGAAGCCGATGGTCATGCCGTCGCGCAACTGAGCGACGGCGTCGGCGGTGGTCATTTGCTTGTTCATGCTCAACTGCTCCTTACTGGCGACCGACCGAGAAGTCGTGGCCCCAGATGCTGACGCGGGTGAACTCGAAGGCCGAGTGCTCGGTCCAGTCGACCTGCAACCCGCCGTGGCCGTACTCCAGGTCGAAGCCGGACGGTGTCTTCATGTAGAAACTGGTCATGCGGTCGTTCAGGTGCTGGCCGAGGGTGGCCGACAGTTGCCCGCCGTTTGCCTGCAGGCGGTCGTGGGCGCGGCCGACCTCGGTCATCGAGTCGACCTCGACCATCACGTGCACGCAGCCCGACGGCACCGGATATTCGGCCAGCGCCAGGCTGTGGTGGCGGGCATTGGCACAGTGCAGGAAGTGGATACGCACCGGCGGCGCCGAGGGGTCGGGGCGGAAATTGAAGATGTCCGACAGACCGAAGCCGAGCACGTCCTTGGCGAACGCCAGGGTGGCGTCGAAGTTCGGCGCCGGCAGCACGGTGTGACCAAGGCCCATGTCGCCAGTGACGAAGCGCGGCACTCCTTGCGGCGAGACGAATGGCTGACAGTCGGAGCGATGGCCCCAGCTCAGCTCGTGGGCATTGCCGGAGGGATCGGTCAGCGTCACCAGCGCCTGCACGCCGCGTTGCTCGACGGCTTCGCTGCTGCCGACCTGCCAGGCCACGCCACAGCGCTCCAGATGCTGCAGGGCCTGCTCGAAGGCCTGCTCACTGGGCAGTTCCCAGCCACTGGCCAGATAGCGCGGCGAATCACCCTCGACCACCAGCATGCGGTAAGGGCGCTCGTCCATCTTCACGTACAGGCCGCCGCCGGGTGCCGCCTGCACCTGCATGCCGAGTACATCCTCGGCGTAGCGTTGCCACTGGCCGAGGTTCTCGATCTGCGAGACGAAGTAGCTCAAACCACGAATGTCGATCATGCCCATGTTCCTCCAGGCTCAAGGGTTGCCTTGGGGAACATTGTGCAAAGCGCCAGCGCTGCGCTCATCGTCCGTTGAGACTAAGCGCAATGCGGGGCGGGGCGGGTTGCGGGCCTAGTCCGTTTCAATGATTCGCAGGTGGCGGCCCGGCCCTAGATTCGAGGTGTTGTCCATTCGAATCCTGGGGCCGTGCAGCGGTCCCACCAGCCTAGAGATGCCCCTATGGAGTTCGCTTTCACCGAGGAACAGTTGATGATCCGCGACAGTGCCGAGCGTTTTCTCGCCCAGGCCTGCGATTCGCACGCGGTACGCGCAGGCATGAGCCGGGCAGCCGACTACGACCCGAGCTGTGCCGACGTATCGGCCAGGAGCTGTACTGGCCCGCGCTGATGGTGCCCGAAGCCCACGGCGGCATGGGCCTGGGCTTCGTCGAACTGGCCGTGCTGCTGGAGCAATGTGGACGTTTTCTGCTCGGCTCGCCGCTGTTCGCCACCACTTGCCTGGCCACCCCCGCCCTGCTGCTGGCCGATAACCAGGCGCTGCAGGCCCACTGGTTGCCGGCCATCGCCGCCGGCCAGCTACACGCCACCCTCGCCTGCCCGCTGGAGGCCACGCAACTGCAGGTCGAACTGCGTCCTCACGGCACCGGTTACTGCCTCGACGGCTGCCTCGCCCAGGTGGTCGACGGTGCCCAGGCCGACCTGCTGCTGATCGCCGCGCGTCGCCCTGGTAGCGTCGGCGCGCACGGCATCAGCCTGTTCGCCGTGCCTGCCGACACGCCTGGCCTGGTACGCCATGCATTGCCTACCCTCGACCAGACCCGCCGCCTGGCGCGCATCGAGCTGAACCAGGTCGAAGTCGGCGAGGCGCAGCTGTTGTGCAGCACCGACCAGGCCTGGCCTTTGCTCCAGGCAACACTGCGCATTGCCGCCATCGGCCTGGCCGCCGAACAGCTCGGCGGGGCCCAGCAAGCCTTGGACCTTACCCTGGCATATACCGCCGAGCGCCACCAGTTCGGGCGGCCGGTGGCCAGCTTCCAGGCCATCAAGCACCGCTGCGCCGACATGATGCTGCAGGTCGAGTGCGCCCGCTCGGCGGTGTGGTACGCCGCCTGTGTGGCCCGCGAATACCTGGCCGAGGACGGCGACCCAGCGGTGCGCGGGCAATTGCTGGCAGCCGCAGCCACCGCCAAGGCCCACGCCAGCGAAGCGTTCTTCCACTGCGCGGCCGAATCGATCCAGTTGCACGGCGGTGTCGGTTTCACCTGGGAATACGACCCGCACCTGTACTTCAAGCGCGCCCGAGCCAGCGAGCAATTGCTCGGCAATCCGGCGTGGCACCGTGAATGCCTGGCCACCGAATTGTTGGGAGAACGCGCATGAAAATCGGATTCAGCGAGGCGGATGAAGCCTTCCGCGAAGAAATCGCCCACTGGCTGGCCACGCACCTGCAAGGTCGATTCGCGGCGCTGCGCTTTCGTGGCGGCCCTGGCGACGAACACAGCTTCCCCAGCGAACGCAAGGCCTGGGAACGCGAACTGGCCGCCGGTGGTTGGGTGGGCGTGGGCTGGAAAGCCGAGGACGGCGGGCGCGGATTGAGCATCAGCCAACAGGTGATCTTTCACGAGGAGTACGCACGGGCCGGCGGCCCCGGGCGCATGGGCCACATCGGCGAAGGGCTGGTCGGCCCCACCCTCGCCGCCTTCGGCACGCCCGAGCAACGCCAGCGGCTGCTGCCGGGCATCCTCAAGGGCGAGGCGTACTGGTGCCAGGGCTACTCCGAACCCGGCGCAGGCTCGGACCTGGCCAATGTCCAGACCCGTGCGCGTCTGGACGCCAGCGGTGAACGCTGGCTGATCAGTGGCCAGAAGGTCTGGACCTCGCTGGCCCACGAGGCCGACTGGTGCTTCGTGCTGGCCCGCACCGAGCCTGGCAGCAGCGGCCACCAGGGCCTGTCGTTCCTGCTGGTGCCGATGGACCAGGCGACCATCCGCGTGCACCCCATCCAGCAACTGACCGGCACCTGCGAGTTCAACGAGGTGTTCTTCGACCAGGCCGCGACCTCGCGAGACAACATGGTCGGGCAGCCCGGCGAAGGCTGGAAGATCGCCATGGCCCTGCTCGGTTTCGAGCGCGGCGTGTCGACGCTGGGCCAGCAGATGCAATTTCACAACGAGCTGGAGGAAGTGATGCGCATCGCCCGCGCCAACGGCGCCGCCCGCGACCCACTGTTGCGGCAACGCCTGGCCCAGGCCTGGTCGGGGCTCAAGGTGCTGCGCTACAACTCCCTGCGCATGCTCTCCGGGCCGCAGGATGGCAGCCTTGGCCGCGAGGCGATGATCTACAAGCTGGCCTGGTCCAACTGGCACGTCGAACTGGGCAAGCTGGCCATGGACGTGCTCGGCGATGCTGCCGAGGTGCTCGACGGCGCGCCCTATGGATTGAGCCGATTGCAGTCGCTGTTCCTGTTCACCCGGGCCGACACGATCTATGGCGGAAGCAACGAGATCCAGCGCAATGTGATTGCCGAACGGGCGCTGGGGATGCCACGGGAGGTCAAGGTGCGATCCCGATGAGGTTGATGCAAGATCGTCAGGTGGCGGGCACCTGCGCCAGCCAGTAGTCCACGTCCACCTCGTCGATCTGCTCGGGCCGCAGGAAGCGCTCGCCATACTCGCGGTATACCCCGGTGCTGAGGAACAACCGCAGCAGTTGGCCGTCGATGTGGTTGTCGCGGGCCATGGACACCAGGATCTTCACCGACTCGGACAAGGTCTTCGGTGGTTTGTAGGGCCGGTCGGCGGCTGTGAGCGCCTCGAAGATGTCGGCGATGGCCATGACCCGCTCGGGAATGCTCAGATCCTCACGCCCCAATCGCCGCGGGTAGCCGGTGCCGTCCATTTTCTCGTGATGGTGGCCGGCAATCGCCGGCACCCGCCGGAGCTGGCGAGGGAACGGCAGCGATTCGAGCATGATGATGGTCTGCACGATGTGCTCGTTGATCTTGAAGCGCTCTTCGTCGGTCAGCGTTCCGCGGCGGATCGACAGGTTGTACAGCTCGCCATAGTTGCTGGCATCGGCGGGCAGGCGCATGTCGAAGCCCCAGACGTTGCGCGGATCGTGCTTGTCCACCGCAGGTTTGCGTACGCCCCAGGGCACGTGATGCTCGGGACGGTCGGCCAGCAGCGTCTCCTCGGTAGGTAATGGCGTGGGCGGCACGCCGGCGAAACGCTCCTCCTCGTCACGGGAAAGCCCAAGGCGGTTGTCGAAGTGCCGCTGCCAGCGACGTTGGCCAATGCGCTGCAAGCGCTCGATGTCCGCTTCCTGCATGAATTCACCGCCGATGTTGGCCTTGGCGACGAAAGCGAAATCGTCCTGCAGCTCGGCTCGAGCCTGGTCCAGCGCCTGCTGCAACACCTCGGGCTGGGCACCCGCGGTCAGGCCCTGCCAGTAGGCCAGCTCGGCATCGCGCCAGAGCACCTCGAAACGCGTGCGGATTTCGTGAATGCGGTTGTACAGCGTTTCGAGCTTGGTCGCCTTGTCGACCACGTATTCGGGGCTGGTGACCTTGCCGCAGTCGTGCAGCCAGGCCGCCACGCGGAACTCGTAGCGCTCCTCCTCGTTCATGGTGAAACCTGCGTACGGGCCGGCGTTGGCGCTCACCGCCTGATCCAGGAGCATCTCCGCCAGTTGCGGCACGCGCTCGCAGTGGCCGCCGGTGTAGGGACTCTTGGCATCGATGGCGTCAGCGAGCAGCTTGATCATCGCATCGAGCAGGCGTTGTTGGGCCTCGACCAGTTGGCGGGTCTCGATGGCGACGGCAGCGGCGCCGGACAACTCGTGGACGAAACGCCGGAACGGCTCGCTCACCTCGTCGTTGGCGGGGGACTGCTCGAGTTGCAGCACGAGTACGCCCAGCAGCGCCTGGTCACGGTCGTTGAGCACCACCGACAGGCTCGAGCCTCGCAAATGCAGGGCCTGGGTCACGGCAGCGGCGAGGTCGCCCTGCTGCTTCGTGTCCACCGCAAGTTCATCCGGGTAACCCTCCACGCCACACGAAGCGGCCAGGCGCAGCCGAGCGCCATCGACATCCAGCAGGTACACCGCCCCGGCCTTGACCCCGGCGGCCTCCACCAAGTGTGTGAGAACGCCGTCGAGCATCCGCTCCAACTGGCTTTCACGGCTCAGGGTCAGGGTGATCTGCTGCATGCTGCGGATCGTCCCCGACATGCGGCTGAGCACCTGGCTCAATTCGCGCACCTCGGTAACCCGCGAGGTGACCCCCACTTCGCGACTGAAGTCGAAACCCGCAAGGCCGCGCACCTGCCGGGCCAACGTGCGCAGCGGCAGGCCGACGCGCTTGCCGAGCCAGCCACCGAGCAACAGCAGCACGGCCATCAATGCAGCGGTCCACAACAACTGCTCGAACAATACGTTGCGCGCCCCGGCCAGCAGTTCGCGGGCCGGGATAGCGAGCAACACTTCCAGGTTATGCCCGGCCAGGCTCATCAACGGCACGCGCATCCCGTACCAGAGTACGCCCTCGACCTCGTACAACTGCGGCTGCTTGCTCTCGGGCATGTCCGCATGGATCCGTGCAAGGCTCGGTATGCCCAGCTCGCCGATACTCGACAGGCGCACCGCCTCGCCGTCGCGCACGATCATGCGCTCAAGGTCCGGATACGCCACGACCTGGCCGCGCTCATCGATCACGACGATTTCGGTCCCCGTGGTCATGCGCAGGTCGCGGCTCTCCAGCGCCAAGTCGTTGACCGAGACATCCATGCCAATCACCGATGCGCCATCGACGCTGCGTTGGGCCAGGGTCAGGCCCACTTCGCGAGTGGTGTAGAACACATACGGCCGGGTCAGCACCGTGCTGGCACGGGTAGACGCCGAGACGAACCAGGGCCGTGGACGCGGATCGTAGTGGTAGTCGGGCTTGGCCTGCGCTTGCAGCAGGTGCACGTTCTGGTCGTAGAAACGCCACTCGCCTTGCATCTCGCCGTTCTCGCCACGGCTCATGCTTTGCACCAGGTACTCGGTGCCCGCAGGCGCAGCAAAACGTTGCATCAGCTGGGGGTCGCGAAGCCGGCGGACGAGGAGGAATTCGCCGTTGCTAGAGCCGACATAGGCCGAGCTGACCATCGAGTTGACACCAAGGCTCTCGACCAACTGCGGCAAGCGCTCCAGGCGCTGCTCCAGGCTGGCGGGGGTCGGCGTGAAGGCAAGCATGCGCAAGCTGCTTTGCGCAGGCTCGATCAACCTGCGGGCACGTTCGTCGATGGTCTTGGCGACCTGATGGGCAGCGTCGCCGGCAGCAGCCACCAACGCCTGGCGCATGCCCTGGTAGCCTTGCCAGGCGAGGCCCGCGCCCAGCAGCAGGATGCCGAGCATAATGGCCAGCGCCACCACATATTGCAGGGACACGCCCCGCCCAGGGTTGTTCATGGCTGCCGGCTCCTGCTCCGCGAATGCGCAATAGTGGCACAGTGCAATCTAGCGCTCTAGCGCCGCCTGCGCCCCTACACGGTAGCGCAGGGATCGCAACCGTGCGCGCCACACCAGGCCGATGCCAAGCCGCGGCCGAGTGCCGGGGCAGGCACTGCAAGGGGCGTATGAACAAATCTTCATATTGGCGGTGAGCGCCCTGATGACGGGTGATCGACGCCGCCTGGGTCGCTACCGGACAGTGGCTCGTCTTGAGGGGAGCCCCTGGGTTGCGTAGCATCCCCGGCCCCAGCGCCGCTGCGCGGCCCAATGGTTGAGCAGCGCCGTTGCCTGGCCCGATCGCTGGGCGGCGCCTGTGCCCCGCCGCTAGCCCACAGAGTTCCCATGCCGCAACCGATCCCCCTCAAGGACCACGAGAAAGAGAAGCACCTGGTCAACCGCCGCCTGCTGGCCTGCGCGGCCCTGGTCTTCAGCCTGGTCGCCGTCCTGGTCAGCCGCCTCTACGTGCTGCAAGTCGTGCAGCACGACCAGCAGACCGCGGTGTCGGAAAACAACCGCGTGCATGTGCTGCCCATCGCTCCCGAGCGCGGCCTGATCTACGACCGCAACGGCGTGGTACTGGCCGACAACAAGCCCAGCTTCGACCTCACCATGACTCGCGAGCGCGCTGGCGACTCGGCCAAGGTGCTCGACACCCTGACCCAGGTGCTGGGCCTTGGCGAGGATGACCGCAAGCAGTTCGACAAGGATCTGCGCCGCGGGCGCAAGCCGTTCGAGCCGGTGACCCTGATGGTGGGCCTGAGCGAAGAACAGATCGCCCTGGTGGCGGTCAACCAGTTCCGCCTCCCGGGCCTCGACGTGGAGCCGCAGTTCATTCGCGAGTACCCGTTGGCCGAGCATTTCGCCCACTCGGTGGGTTATGTCGGGCGCATCAACGAGAAGGAAGCCAAGACCCTCGACAGCACCGAATACCGCGGCACCCAGTCGATTGGCAAGACCGGCATCGAGCACTTCTACGAAAGCCAGCTGCACGGCCATGTCGGCTACGAGGAGGTCGAGACCAATGCCCAGGGCCGGGTGATGCGCGTGCTCAACCACCAGGACCCGATACCCGGCAAGGACATCGTCCTGAGCCTGGACAGCCACCTGCAGGTGGCCGCCGAGAAAGCCCTGGGCCAGCGCCGTGGCGCAGTGGTGGTGCTGGACCCGGCCAACGGCGATGTATTGGCGATGGTCAGCAACCCGAGCTTCGACCCCAACCTGTTCGTCAAGGGCATCAGCTTCAAGCAGTACGCCGCGCTGCGCGACTCGATCGATCGGCCGCTGTTCAACCGCGTGCTGCGCGGGCTCTATGCGCCGGGCTCGACGGTCAAGCCGGAAGTGGCCATCGCCGGCCTCGACAGTGGGGTGATCACCCCGGGCAGCCGGGTGTTCGACCCGGGTTACTACGAGCTGCCCAACTACGACCACAAGTACCGCAACTGGAACCGCAGTGGCGATGGCTGGGTAGACATGTACACCGCCATCATGCGCTCCAACGACACCTACTTCTACGACCTGGCGCACAAGCTGGGCATCGACCGCCTGCACGACTACATGGCCGAATTCGGCCTTGGCCAGAAGGTCTCGCTGGACATGTTCGAGGAGGCCTCTGGGCTGATGCCATCGGCCCAGTGGAAGCGTGCAACGCGCCGCCAGGCCTGGTTCCCGGGCGAGACCCTGATCCTTGGCATTGGCCAGGGCTACATGCAGGTCACGCCGTTGCAACTGGCCCAGGCCACCAGCCTGCTGGCGAGCAAGGGGGTGTGGCATCGCCCGCATCTGGCGATGACCGTGGGTGGCGAGACGCCAACCGACTCCAACCCAATGCCGGACATTGTGCTGCACGACAAGCACGCCTGGGACCAAGTCAGCCAAGGCATGCAAATGGTCATGCACGACCCGCGCGGCATCGCCCGCGCCGCCGCGGCTGGCGCGCAGTACCGCATCGCCGGCAAGAGCGGCACGGCGCAGGTGGTGGCAATCAAGCAGGGCGAACGCTACAACCGCAACAAGACCCTCGAACGGCACCGCGACAACGCCTTGTTCGTCGGTTTCGCCCCGGCCGACCACCCCAGCGTGGTGGTGGCGGTGATGATCGAGAACGGTGAGGCCGGGGGCCGGGTGGCCGGGCCGGTGGTGCGCGAGGTGATGGATGCGTATCTGCTGGATGAGCAGGGGCATCTGAAGCCGGAGTATGCGGGGGTGGCGCCGGCGAAGCCGGGGCCGCATTCGTAGGGGGGGCTGGTGTGCGCTTGGGGTGTGTAGTGGCGCCGATATCGAGCGCCGCCGGCGAAGCGTGCGCTGAAGAGTTGTGGCGCCGCGCAAATCGAGCGCCGCCCGCGAAGTGTGCGCTGAAGAGTTGTGGCGCCGCGCAAATCGAGCGCCGCCCGCGAAGCGTACGCTGAAGAGTTGTGGCGCCGCGCAAATCGAGCGCCGCCCGCGCGGCGCATCGCGACGCAAGGCCGCTCCCACATTTGTTGCAACGTGCCACTGTCTGTCAGGCCATGGTTGTTCGCCTTGGGTGGCACCACGCAATAGCGGGGTGCCACCCAGCGCCAACACACATATCGCGCCGGGCCCGCTAGGCTGACAACCATGGCCTACCAGACATAATTGGCCCGAAACAGATGTGGGAGCGGCCTTGCGTCGCGATGCGCCGCGCGGGCGGCGCTCGATTTGTGCGGCACTGCAAATCTCCAGCGCACGCTCCCAGCCCCACCACACAACCTAAAACCAAAATCGCATAATAATATTCTTTCTTATTCTTTTTTAAACACCCTCAAATCCTCTATAACTTCCCCAACTGTACAGCCGCCAACACCTGGCCAACTGTTCGCAGCGCAACACCTGATCAACAATCAGCGCCCACCAAGCAACACCAGTCGCGCATCAACCAGCGCAACCTGTTGATCTACAAAAGAATTAAAACACGGCACGACGATTGCTCAAGCAAAGTCCCCTTACTCGATGAAGACCCGGAGACCTGCCCATGAGCACCCCATTGAACGTCGTCGCCCTGTCCGGCGGCACTGGTCGCCCTTCCCGCACCCTGGCCCTGACCGAGGCGATTCTCGCCGAATTGGCCCAACACCTGAACATTCGCCCGCACTTGATCGAACTGGGCGACATCGCCCGCCCACTCGGCGCCGCCCTGTGGCGTAGCGAGCTGCCCGACCCGGTCGAGCACCAACTGCGCCTGGTGGAAAAAGCCGACCTGCTGGTGGTCGCCACTCCGGTCTACCGCGGCAGCTTCACCGGCCACTTCAAGCATCTGTTCGACCTGATCGGCCAGGACGCCCTGGTCGACACCCCGGTGCTGCTGGCCGCTACCGGTGGCAGCGAACGCCATGCGCTGGTGCTCGACCACCAGCTGCGTCCGCTGTTCAGTTTCCTGCAAGCCCTGACCCTGCCGATCGGCGTGTTCGCAAGCCAGGCGGAGCTTGCCGATTACCAGATTTCCAGCGAAGCCCTCGCTGCCCGCATCCGCCTGGCCGCCGAGCGCGCGGTACCACTGTTCGGCGCCCACCACGCGCTGCGCAAGATCGCCTGAGGAGCGGCCATGAATGCACCTGTAATTGCCGCCCGCCGTCCTGCCTTGAGCATCGCCCAGGAGCTGGCCGCGCAGTTCGCGCAGACCGCCGTCGAACGCGACGAGCGCGGTGGCACGCCGAAGGCCGAACGCGATGCGCTGCGCGACAGCGGCCTGCTGTCGCTGGTCATTCCCCAGGCGTTCGGCGGCCAGGGCGCCAGCTGGTCCGACACCTTCGAAGTGGTGCGCGAATTCGCCCGGGTCGACAGTTCGTTGGCCCACGTGTTCGGCTTTCACCACCTGATGCTGGCGACCGTGCGCCTGTTCGCAAGGCCCGACCAATGGCAGCCGTGGTTCGAGCAGACCGCGCGCAAGCACTGGTTCTGGGGCAACGCCCTGAACCCGCTGGATACCCGCACGCTGGTCAAGCACTTCGACGGCTGGTGCGAGTTCTCGGGCAAGAAGAGCTTCTGCTCCGGCGCCAGCGACTCGGAGATGCTGATCGCCTCGGCGGTGGATGAACGCGCTGGCGGCAAGCTGCTGATCGCCGCAATCCCCAGCGGGCGCACCGGCATCACCCTGCACAGCGACTGGAACAACATCGGCCAGCGCCAGACCGACAGTGGCAGCGCCACCTTCGAGCGGGTGCGGGTCGAGCACAACGAGCTGCTGCTCGACCCAGGTCCCTTGAGCACGCCGTTCGCCGCACTGCGTCCGCTGATCGCCCAGTTGCATTTCAGCAACCTGTTCCTCGGGATTGCCGAGGGCGCCTTCAACGAGGCCCGCCAGTACACCCTGAAGGAAAGCCGGCCATGGTACCGCTCTGGCGCGCAGACGCCCGAGCAGGACCCCTACGTCCTGCGTCACTACGGCGAGTTCTGGGTGGGGCTGGAAAGCGTGCGCCTGTTGATCGAGCGTGCCGCGCACCAACTCGATGCTGCATGGGCCAAGGAACACACCCTGAGCGCCGAGGAACGCGGCGACCTGGCACTGGCCATCGGCACCGCCAAGGTCGCGGCAACCCGCCACGGCCTGGACATCTGCAATCGCCTGTTCGAGGTGACCGGCGCCCGCGCCACCCATGCCTCGCTGCGCTTCGACCGGCACTGGCGCAACCTGCGCACGCAGACCCTGCACGATCCAGTGGACTACCGCATCCACGAGCTCGGCGAGTGGGCACTGAGCGGCACGCGTCCGGCCCCGTCCTTCTATTCCTGAGGCTTTCCATGCAACTGCTGACCCTCCCCCCGTCACCGACACTGGCTACCTCGATCAGGGCGACCGCACAGGTCTTCGAAGACCCCAGATCGCAGGCGCTGCTCGCCCACTTGCAACAGGTCGCCCCCAGTGAGGCCAGCGTCCTGATCATCGGCGAAACCGGCACGGGCAAGGAGCTGGTCGCGCGTCACATCCACAACCTCAGCGGCCGGCGCAACGGGCCCTTCGTCGCGGTCAACTGCGGCGCGTTCTCCGAGTCGCTGGTCGAGGCCGAGCTGTTCGGCCATGAAAAAGGCGCCTTCACCGGCGCCCTGGCGGCCAAGGCCGGCTGGTTCGAGGAAGCCAACGGCGGCACGTTGTTCCTCGACGAAATCGGTGACCTGCCACTGCCGATCCAGGTCAAGCTGCTGCGCGTGCTGCAGGAACGCGAGGTGGTGCGCCTGGGTTCACGCAAGAGCATCCCGATCAACGTACGCGTGCTGGCAGCCACCAACGTTCAGCTGGAAAAGGCCATCAACGCCGGGCATTTCCGCGAGGACCTGTATTACCGCCTGAACGTCGTGACCTTGCAATTGCACCCGCTGCGCGAGCGCCCCGGCGATATCCTGCCGCTGGCCCGGCACTTCATTCGCAGCTACAGCGAGCGCCTGGGTTACGGCCCGGTGGAATTGAGCGGCCCGGCCCAGGCCAAGCTGGTCGAGTACGCCTGGCCGGGCAACATTCGCGAGCTGGAGAACGTCATCCATCACAGCCTGCTGACCTGTGGCGACGGGGTGATCCAGGCTCAGGACCTGCGTCTGTCCCACCTGCGCCTGGAACGCCAGGACGAAGCGCCTGCCGGTAATGCGGTGGACGACTTGCTGCAACAGGCCTTCAGCCGGTTGTACGAAGAACAGCCTGGGGACTTGTACGAGAAGGTCGAAAACGCGCTCCTGCGCTCGGCCTATCATTTCTGCCATTACAACCAGGTGCATACCGCGCAGTTGCTGGGGCTTTCGCGCAATGTCACGCGGACCCGGCTGATCGCCATCGGTGAGCTGGTGGTGAACAAACGCCGGGCGCAGGAACAGGCGCCGCTGGACAACCGCGTGGTGCGCCTGTCGATCTGATTGGCCAGGGGTAACCGATCAGGAACCCAGGTATGCAACTGTCTTGCTCAATCTCCAGAATCTAGCGCGACTCGTGTGGGAGCGGCGGTTCGGCGCCCCGACTTGTCCCGCGAATGGGGCGACGCGGTGGATGGCACCGGCTTCGCCGGTGTTCGCGGGACAAGCCCGCTCCCACAGATCCCCGCTAAATCAATGAGTTATGTTTTGTTCTATGAGAGCGGGCTCGCCCCGCGAACACGGGCCAAGCCCGTGCCATCCACCACGTTGTCGGCTTCGCGGGCAAGCTCTGCACCGTTTTTCCGGACCGACTGGGCGAGTCGAACCGTCACGACGCCGCACGAGGCATCAGGTCGTAGGGATGCTTCCACCCCGGCACCGCCTGAATTCGCTTTTTCCAGGCTTCGATATGGGTGAACTCGGCCAACGCGATGCCGGTGTCTTCCGGCATGAACACGTACCCTGCCAAGGACAGGTCGGCGATGGTCAGCCGGCCACCGACCATGAACGGCTCGTTGGCCAGGTGCGCATCGACGATGCGGTAGGCGGCCGTGGCGCGCTCACGCAGGAACCCGGTGACGTCGGTCTCCCCGGTTTTCTTCAGGCACAGGAGGAATCGCAGGGCTGCGTAGTAGCTGGTGAACTTGTGGTTGTCGAACAGCATCCAGCGCCAGATCTCGCGCTTTTCCTCGGCGTTACGCGGGCCAAACTGGCCCGTGAGTTCGGCGAGGTAGTCGAGAATCAGGGCCGACTGGGTGAGCGTCTGCCCGGCATGTTCCAGTACCGGTACCTCACCCTGCTCATTGACCTGATCGCGCCAGTTCGGGTCGCGGGTCTGGCCATGGAAGAAGTCGACGAACACCGGCTGCCAGGCCTGGCCGGTGAGTTCGAGCATCAGTGCGACCTTGTAGGCGTTGCCGGATTCGGCGAAGCAATGCAGCGTGTAGTCGGACATGGGGACCTTCGGTTTCCATTGAATGATCGTGGTGGGCGGGACGCGTCACGTTCCCAATCGCCGGCGAACCGACGATTGAGCAGAGCACGCCCGGCACGATACGGTCAATGGCTCAAGCGTGTACCCAGCGCCGATGCAACCCGCGCGCCAGGGCATCGAGCACGAAGCCCAGCACACCGATCAGCAGCACCATGGCCATCAGTTCCGAGTAGGCCAGGCGGTCGCGGGTATCGAGGATGAAATAGCCCAGCCCGGCGCTGACACCGAGCATCTCGCATGGCACCAGCACGATCCACAGGATACCGATGGCCAGGCGCACGCCAGTCAGCACATGGCCGATGACGCCGGGGACGATCACCTTGCACAGGGTTTCCCAGCGCGTGGCGCTGAGGCTGCGGCTCAGTTGCAACCAGCGTGGGTCGAGTTGACGCACCCCGGCTGCAGTATTGAGCAGAATCGGCCACAGCGCAGCGAACGCCAGCAGGAAGTAGATCGGCTGGTCGCCCACGCCCATCAGCATCACCACCACCGGCATCCACGACAGCGGCGAGATCATCCGCAGGAACTGGAACGCCGGCGTGGTGGCTGCCTCCAGGTGCCGGTAGCTGCCGACCAGCAAGCCCAGCGGCACGCCGATCAACAATGCCAGCAGCAGGCCGACCAGAATGCGCTTGAGGCTCACCCAGATGTGCCCGTAGACCTCGCCCTGTCCCAGTAACTCCACCAGGCTGGCCAGGGTCGCCTGGGGTGCGAAACGTGCCGACAGGCCATCGGCCTCACCGAACACCCGCACCCCGGCCCACCACAACAGCAACAACCCCAGCAGGCCGGCCAGACCGAGGCCTGCGTGTACGACATGCTTGCGCATCAGACCGCGAACTCCTCGCTACGCTCGAAGTTGTCGGCGATACCGAACACCGAGGGCCCTCCGACCGAGGCGATGGCATTGCGCACGAAGCGGTCGTCGACCAGGTCGCGGGCCGTGTGCGCTGGGTCGAGATCGGCGAGGAATGCCTTGTCACCCTCGATCAGGGTGTTCTTCAGGCGCTTGACCAGCTCCTCGGTGTAGCTGGGGAACGGATACGGCTGGAAGTCGATGCGCTTCTCGTCCCATTGCTGGTGCTTGATGGCGCCGCTGGCGATATAGCCGGCCCGGTCTTCGGCGGCAGGCGCCAGGACCTTGGTCAGCACTGCGGGCTCGTGCGGGGTGTATTTGTTGGGGCCGGCCTTGGACAGCAACGCGGCGGCCTCGGCGCGGTGGTCGCGGGTCCACTGCTGGGCCTTGACGATGGCGTTGACCACCTTCTGCGACCATTGCGGGCGGTTGTTCAGGTCGTGCTCGTGCATGAACACCACGCAGCAGGCATGGTTGCGCCAGACGTCGCCGGTAAAGCGCTGCACGCGGCCGACCTTGAGGTTCTCGGCCAAGGCGTTGAACGGCTCGGCGACGATGTAGCCGGCGATGCGCTTGCTGGCCAGGGCCGGCGGCATGTCCGAAGGCGGCAACACCAGCAGGTTGACCTCGTTGGCCGCCAGCTGCGCGTTGGCCGGCCTGGACACTGGGGTCAAGCCGTTGTCGTTGAGCATTTGCTGCAGCACCACGTTGTGGATCGAGTACCAGAACGGGATGGCCACGGTCTTGCCACCCAACTGCTTGAGATCAGTGATGTCCGGCGCCACGGTCAGGCCCGAACCGCCGACGTGGTTCCAGGCCACCACCTTGGCCGGCACTTTGCTGCCGTAGCGAGCCCAGACGGTCATCGGCGACAGCAAATGGATGACGTTGACCTGCCCGGAGATGAACGCCTCGATCACCTGTGCCCAGCTGCGCAGCAGCACCGGGCGCTCGGCCTTGATGCCCTCGGCCTCGAACAGGCCATTGTTGTGCGCCACCAGCAACGGCGTCGCGTCGGTGATCGGCAGGTAGCCGATGCGCACCGGCGCGTCCGGTTCGGCGGCAGCGCGCGCCTGCAGGCTCGCCAGCAGCGGCACGGCACCAGCGGCGGTGAGCATGGCGCTGAGTTTGAGGAAGTCGCGACGCGAAGAAGAGGAACAGCAGTCATCCATGCACATGGACAGGCTCCGAAGGCAACGGGGAAGGTGAAGGGTCGGCTGTGCGGCTCGCCCGCCGTAGGGTTTTCAGGATGTCGATACGCAGCGCGCCCAGTTCCTCGACCCGCTGCGCTCGCGGCTGCGGCAGGTCGATGGGCCATTGCCCGAGCACATGCGCCGGGTGGTTGCCCAGTAGCAGGACGCGGTCGGAGAGCAGCAGGGCTTCGTCGATGTCATGGGTGATCAGCACCGCCGCCGTGTTGTGGGTGGCGATCAGCTGCAGCAGCAATTGCTGCATGTCGGCGCGGGTGACTTCGTCCAGCGCGCCGAACGGCTCGTCGAGCAACAACACCTCAGGCTGGCGCGCCAGGCAGCGGGCCAGCGCGGTGCGCTGGGCCATGCCGCCGGACAGCTGCGCCGGGTACTGGTGACGCGCATGGGCCAGGCCCACGGCTTCGATCGCATGGTCGATGCGGGCGCGCCGTTCGGCGGCGGCAAGCTTGGGCTGACGGGCGAAGTCGAGACCGAAGGCGACGTTCTTTTCCAGGCTCAGCCAGGGCAACAGGCTGGGGTCCTGAAAGGCCACCGCCAGGCGTGGATGCGGCCCCTGCAATGGCTCGCCGTGCAACGTCACACGGCCGTCACGCGGTGCCTGCAAGCCGGCCAGCACGCGCAGCAGGCTTGACTTGCCGACCCCGCTGGGGCCGAGGATGGTCACCACTTCCCCTGGTGCCAGTTGCAGGTCGAACCGCGCCAGCACCTCTTGCCAGCCGCCCTCGCGCGGGTAGCCGAGGCTGATGCCATTGGCTTCGAGCAGCGGCTGACTCATGCAACGGCTGCCTGGCGCTGCAGCTCGGCGCGCAATTGCACCAGGCTTGGCGTGACGATCGGCACGAAGGCCGACTCGCGCCAGCGGCGGGCGAAACCTTCGCCGAACTGGTTGAGGTAGGCTTTGCCACCGCTGGCCTGCAATTCCAGCTGCACCGCGTCGGCGGCACTTTCGGCGAGGGTGATGCGCAGCTTGAACAACGCCGCCGGCTGGCTCTGGAAGCGGCCATCGCGCAGGCCCTGCTTGAGTTCACCGACAGTGTTCTCCAGGCGCTCATGCAGCACCTGGCGCGCCTCTTCGAGGAACGAAGCGCGGCCATTGAGGTGTTGGCGTACTTCCTCCAGCGCGCGCCTGGCCAAGCCAATGGCCATGCCGCACTGCAAGGCCAGAAACGCCGGACGCACCTTGGGCAGGAATTCCCGGGCGTTTTCGTGCAGCAGCCAGTCACGTGCCAATTCCACCTGATAGAAGGCCAGTGCGGCGGTATTGCTCGATTGCAGGCCCATCAGTTGCAGGTCGTCGGAACGTTCAAGGCCCTGGGCAGTGGATGGAATCGCCAGCACGAAGGGCGCGCCACCGGCGTCATCCTCGATGGCCGCGGCCACCACGAAGCCGCTCTTGCGCAGGTTGGTCACCCAGTGCAAGCGCCCTTCCAGCGCCCAGCCATGGGCCAACGGCCTGCCACGCACCTGCAACGCTTCGATGCCGGACAGGAACTTCATGGCATTGGACAAGCCGGTCGCACCGGCCAGTTCGCCCGTCAGCAAGCACGGCAACAGGCGCTCGCGCAGCCCCTGATTTGGGCTTTGCAGCAGGTATTCGATGAATGCCCGCTGGCCCCAGCAGACGAATGCCGCGGCCATCGAGCGGCTGGCAATGGCGGCGATGGCCTCGACCGCGTCGCTCGTTTCACCGCCGCTGCCACCCAGGTCCGGATCGACGCCGACGCGCAGCAACTGCGACTCGGCGATCTGCGCCAGAACCAGGTGCGGGTCGCACTGGCCCTGGTCGATTGCCTCGGCATTGGCATCCAGCCATTGTCGAAATGCGGAATCAAGCATGTCCCTACTCCTTTGAAAACGCCGGCCTGGCCGGCACCGAGGCTGGTTACGCTTCAGGCTGCCAGCGGTACTTGCTCAGCTCGTCGTTGAGTGGCGTCTGGGCGAACACATTAGCAAAGTTGCACAAGGTTGCGAGGCTGACGCCGAGAATCACTTCCAGCGCGTTGCCTTCGCTGAAACCGGCATCGCGGAACGCCTGGTAGGTGGCATCGCTGACATTGCCGCGGGTGGCGATGACTTCACGGGCGAATTCGGCCAGGGTCTCGTAGCGGGCATCCGGCAGCTCGCCACGGGCGCGCAGGGCATCGACCACTTCCTGCGGCAGCTTGGCCTTGTTCAGGGCCACGGCAGTGTGCCCGGCCACGCAGAAGTCGCAGCCGTGGTTGGTGGCGGCGATCAGCTGCACCACTTCGCGCTCGGCCAGGGTCAGCTCGGACTTGCCGTTGAGCGCCGAGACGGTCACGTAGGTTTCCAGCGCCGCCGGGGCGTTGGCCAGCACGCCCAGCAGGTTGGGGATGAAGCCGGAATTCTTCTGTGCGTTCTCGAGAAACGGACGCGCTGCTTCCGGGGCGCTCTGCAGGGTGTGTAGAGTAATGCGCGAGGACATGGAGTGGTCTCCTTGATGTGTGTCTATACAGTCTGTTGGTTATAAGAATTACCCTCCATATTCATCAGTCGCCTTTCCTTGCTCCTGAGTCTTTGCATTAGATGATTTCGTCCAGCCACCTCGTCGATTGGTTATTAGAAGGCCTCGAGCTCGACGCCAGCCTGTTTCATGTCGGCCGCTACTGCGGCGGTTGGCATGCCAGCACCCAGGGCATGGGCCGGGCCAGTTTCCACCTGGTGGTGCAGGGGCATTGCTGGCTGCATCTGGACGACCAGGCCGAACCCGTGCGGCTGGAAGCAGGGGATGCGGTGTTCCTGCTGCGCGACCTGGGCTACCGCTTGTCGAGCGATGAAGACCCGGTCGCCGCCTGCGCACAACCGCGCCAGGTGATGCAAGCGCTGGAGCCGACCGCAAGCGACGGCGTGGGCCTGGTGTGTGGGTTTTTCCACTTTCGTCCGGGATTATCGACCCTGATCGTCGAAGGGCTGGCGGACTGGATACTGCTGCGCGCCGACGAGCCGTCCGGGCATGCGGCGCGGGCGTTGTTCGGGCTGATCCTGGAAGAATGCGAGCGCACCCCGACGCCCTCGCAGGCGCTGCTGGAGCGGCTGACGCACTTGCTGTTCCTGTATGGACTACGCCAGCAGGTGCATGCCGGGCAGTCGCTCGGCGGCCTGGTCGCCCTCGCCCGCCAGCCGGCGTTCGGCGGATTGCTGGAGCAGTTGATCGAGCAGCCTGGACAGGCCTGGACACTGGAGAGCATGGCGGCGTGCACGGGGCTTTCGCGCTCGGCGTTCTTCAAGCGCTTCAACGAGCTGGCCGGTCAGTCGCCGGGGCAGGTGCTGCTGGCGCTGCGCATGCGCCAGGCGTGTCAGCTGCTGCGGGCGGGCAATACCGTGGAACAGGTGGGCGCGCAGGTGGGGTATCAGTCGGTGGCGGCGTTCACCCGGGCGTTTGCCAAGGCCATGGGGGTGCAGCCGGGGGCGTATCGGCGTCAGCATGAGGGGCGGTGATTAAAGCCTAATCAAACGCCGGGCAAAATAACTGCCGCCTCTTTGTACATGTGTTGGTTTGACGAACATTCCCCACCGCACCGGCGTTCTGCTGGACGTTGTCCATCACTCCGTAACAAGGAAAAAGCCACTCGAATGAGTGGCTTTCCATTATTAAAGCGAGGATCGGACCTCTCTATTAGCTCTATTGCCTTAAACAAAATGACTTTAGCATGGCCCTTCCTTTTCGATGCGCACCACGCTATTCATTCACGAGTGACCAGGTTACCCCCACTTTATACAACGCCTAGCATAAGCCCCCGCTCTGCAATTCGCTTTGGAATAAATCCTCGTCGAACGGATTGACGTAAGCATGTTTGTTTTTTGCCCACCTGGCCATGATTTTTTCCATGCTATGATCGCCCGGAATAACTTCCACTTTAAAGCTCCCAGGCGCGCACCGATACGTGACTGGATTAAACTTAGGATACGACTTAAGAACCGGCACGTTGTTAGCGTCCCGCACGATGCGTGAACTACTATCTCTCACCCAGTCGACTTTCCTAGGTCGCCACTCGCGAAGAATTGTTTCCTCGCCGACTAGTTCCTTCATCTTATCAAAGCCAACATCAAAAAATTCAGTGTCGCGCATCGGCACGACACGCTCACCTAATAGGCCACACACTTGCATCTCCCCTTCGTACCCTTTGACCTCTGCCTTTAGCGCGTACGCCATATCCCTAGCGAATGTAGAGCCATGTACATCATACGGAGTTGCGGAATGGCACATGTGCAACTTGACCTTTGAATAGGTGCGAATCGGTACGCCGCGGGCTTCGAGAAAATCTATAACAGCTTCTGCCCTCAATGCGCCTGCACCTGTGACACCATAGCCACTTGGCGTACCATGAAGATTGATAACCAACCGCGCCACACCCTTATGGACGTCACGGTACACTGTCACGCACCTATCGACGAAAGTATAGTTATCCACCCCAGCCATCGTTTTAGTGAAAAATTGTTTAGCGCCGACAATATTCTGCCGTGTCCCTGCACCCGCGAGCGCCCTGGAAGCGACACGGCTACCTCCTGACAAGCCAGCCGCCAAGCTAGCCAACCCGCTGCCAAATGCCAGAACATCGAGTGCAGAAGCAAGTGCCGGGTCACTTTCCTCCAATAAGGCTGATGCGAGGGTCAAGCTGCCTGACGCAGCCCCCAGCGCGGTGGCCAACACCCCACCGCCTAGGAGCAGTCTGAATTACATTTTATTCAGCTCGCTAAATTTGCGGCGAATGCGCGCGTTAAATTCAATTCTCCGATTCCTCTGCGCGTAGCAAATGAAAAGATCTTTGACGATGACTTATTCGGCTACTTCCCACCCATTTTGACTTTCAAAGTTTCTACGGATGATGCAGAAGAACACAAGCTAGCGTCGTACGTGAAAGTTATGCTTTACATTGAGCAAGACAAGCCATTTGTACGTTTTCTAAAGGACGATATAATCGAGCTTGCAAGGGCGCTTCCGCAAAATCATCATGATTGGCTCTTCAGCCAATTATATTCAGTAGTGCGCTCACGCAAAATAGAAAACGTATTCTTAGGGCTATACAAAATTCTTGAGTTTTTCTTCCCGCTACAAAACGTGCTTGAGCTGAAAGAAAAGATTTCATTTAAAGAATCCAACCTCAATTTGATACGTCATTGTATAGACACTCTACAATGGCACATCGGTCATTATAAAGGGGCGCAATCATCTGTAAATTTTGCAAGCCCCCGATTTGCTGAAATTGGCCTCGACAGGACATTTACGCACAAGCCATCCGAGGCCGGCAACGACAATCCAAGAGCAGACGCTGAAAAGAAATTCAAGATTAAAGCCATGGATTATCTTTCAAATATTCGTCATGACCTCACGCACCAGAACTTTAGCTACAAGGCATACGAAACAGATGAAATGCTTCGTTGCTGTCAAGCTCTTGTTTCTTACTTAACGGAGGCCTTCTCTCAGTACTCAGCGACAATTTCGACCACGCAGCCTCCGGCTACTCAACAACCGTTAGCACTTGAAGACGCGAACCAACTTTAAGTAAGGGCGATGGGTCCTCCAGCTGAATGAGAGGACCCAAAAGGCGTTGCCAGAGCAAAACAAACTCAATCTTCTTCACACTCAAATACTAGAGCCAAATCGCATTTAGGCTCTTTATTTAGCAGCACGCTAATCAAGCATTTCGTCAAGAACCTTCATCAAGGCTGTCGCTATCAAAGCGCTGCCACCCCAAATCGAAATCCACAACCGCAACTCATATACATTTTCAACAATAAAAACCTCACTCCCTTGTGCCCTCAACCTCTCTGCCAACTTAAAACCATTAACAGCCCTCGGAACTCGAACAGCCCCACCAGACTTAGATAAGTTACTCTTACTGTAAAAGTCTAGGTAACTCACACAGTCAGTTTCCAGATTAAAATATGCAGAACCTTCAACAGGAATACGGTAAGCGCATATAAATCGCAAGACCGTATCGGTCAACTCTCTATTATCAAAACAAGACCAATTATTGGCTCTGTCTTTCTCGTCATCTAGGATCTCGACCAAAACGTCTCTTGCTATAGGCAAAATCCTAGCTGCGCCGCACTCTGTGCCAGCAAGGCTCTCGATGAGCTCAACCATTTCAAGTCTTGATGGAGGTCTTTCTACACCCCTATTCTTGTTTTTCATACGGCTCTATCTAGGGAAAAACACAATCATACTCTATAGAGCATGGTGCGACCACCTTCAAACGTGCTGAATAATCCATTTGAGCGGAATGATCAAATGGATATAAAGTCGGCAATCGGAGAAGTGATAAAAGAAATTAGAGCAGAACAAAAAGTCTCTCAAGAACAGTTAGGCGCAAGTCAGACATATGTGAGTAACGTAGAAAGCGGCAAAAAACTGATTTCGCTAGATAAACTGGAAGAGTTTGCATGCTCATTGAACACACACCCTCTTGTAATTATTGTGAGGGCTTACGCAAAGGACAATAATGACAGCCTAGCTCAAGAGCTACTCGATTTACTTAGACGCAACTCTCGGCATGATTAACTCTTATCAACCGCCCTCAAGTTTGGACGTCGACTCTTATTCAACTCGCTTTCTAAGAACTCAATCTTCAATTTCAAGCTCTCAATATCATCTTGATGACTCGACTTCATTTCTGAGATTTCAGACAACTGAGATGAGCATAGATTTGTTAGCGTCAATACCATGCTTTCCAGCTCCTTCACTTTAAGCGAGAGCTTTTGTGCTTTCAACATAATATTAGGCTGCACCGGCTTACTAGGACCATGCCTAATTTCTCTCACCCGCGAAACTATGTCAGGATAATACTTATAAATAGTTGACCTACTTACGCCGACAATCGAAGACAACGAAGAAAGCGTAACATCCTGGCAGTTATCATGAACTAATCTTTCTAAAGCACAAATTAAGCTCTCTCGCACATTCACTTCAATCTTCCTCACTCAGGGAATCTAGGACCTTCAAGCCTTCATTTAACCGCTGTTCCAGAACCGCTCTGGCCTGAACAGATATATTTTTCTGCCTCAAGATCGTAACGCTATCGTCTACATAATTTTGCCACCAGCCTCTATTTCGACTAGTAGAAATGAAGTTGCTACAACCCACACACACAGATGGGCTCCTATTAATGGGATTAGGCTGCTCCTTATCTCCATCGCAAGCGCTGGTCTCTTGCCTGTACAGGCACACTCCCCAATCGCAGGGCACAAGAATTGTGCCTTTTGCTAAAAGTTTTTTTACATCATTTGTGCTGACCAATTTTCCCAAGAATTTCTTAACCTGCGACAAACGCTCACCTCCTCCAGCACCAATATAGACACTTTCGGGGTTTGTTCCTCGTAGGGCCCGAGCTACGCTGTTAATTTCCTCAGACAGTTCTTCTGCGATGATCCTTTTGAACTCTCCATCTGGCTGGGCATAGCTGTAATCAACGCTATAAGGGGTAGCGTGAGAAAATTGAATAGCTAAATCAGCTAGGTTTCGTCTGTCTCGCTTTGCTGCAAATCGAGCGAAATGCTTCCGACCTTGGTGAGTGTGTATTCTGCCCGCCCATCCGGTAGCTCCCTCAAGATCAATGAATTCTGAAAACTCAGTTAACCTGGAGTTAAATTAGCTTGCAGATAGAATACTTGGCACTTTACTTAGATTGAAAGCCATCAGCGAATTACCGCCAGCAACCAACCACAAACTGTCTATACCACCTAGTTCTCTGTAAGGCGCAGTTAATTTCGTTAGTACTTTGAAGGCTTTACTCGCCGCTGGTGAGATCACCCAAGGAACCTCGCCGGAAACTTCCATATTTTGCTTTGCATACATCCTAAAATTACGTTTAGATCGAGCCGCATGATAATATTCAAGAACCTCGCCTGATGAGTGCTGAACACTTCTAATGCTAGTGGACGTAGCACGCCTAATCTCACTAACCCTGGCGCCTACTGTGTAGGAAATGACGATAAAGCAAGCGGTGACTAACTGTTTACGAAGATATGCAACGTGTAGAGGGTTACACGCTGAAAAACTTTTTAATTCTGGTATTCGGACACATTGGCTAAACGCCTCGCCCGATATGGCATTTTTTCCATATGGCGATATCTTCTTCCTGGTTGTATTTCCACGCTCTATAGCATCCTGAATACCTAAGAAGTATTTAGTAAAGATCCTAGTTATGTCCGGCCCTAGGTCCTCTACAATCTCTATTGATCGTTTTAGAATATGGAGCGCTACAGGCTCTGGCGGGGCCTCCCAGAAAGACTTGTTCCTACCGTTCAGCTGTATGCGCCTCTGTTGTCTCGGCGGAAAGGGATCGACGGCTAAGCCGGTACCTACCTTTGCCTTCAAGTAATAGAGCAGCCTAATCGCGTTCATCCTCGAGGCCAGCGTAGAAGCTGATAATTTCCCCCCTCGCGAAACCCTGTCACACATGCTAGAAAATATCGATTGAGCTTTACGTGCCGTAATTATGCTTAGCTCATGCTCTCCAGCCCGCTGCGCTTCGGTTAGAAAGGCTGAAATCATATATACTTTAGTTTTAATAGTACTAGGAGCATTTTTACTGGCACCAAGCCCAACGAACAAACATCCTGCTATTTTCTTAAGAATCAGTAGATATTTTTCGCTTAATTTATCTTCAGACTCATTTTTCGCGTATGACGACCAATCGAGATAGACTTTCTTATCCGCCGCCGAATCTATTGTCGAATTCAAAACCCATACACCGGCATTAAAATCAACTCCGAAGATCAACATCAATGCCGAAAGAGGGTTCGATAATTCAGGCTCGTTATTTCTATGAAGCATATTAGTACATTCTCGGCAGATCTGGAGTTTCGGAGATTAATGCTTCCGCCTTCGCAATAACTCCTTTGGTTATTTTTGGTATAATCTCCCCTCTAATAAGTTCAAGAGTTGACTTATAAACATGGTTGAATCTTACAATTTTGTCAGCTTGTAGCGCAGATGATGACTCCATCTCCTCTAGAAACAACTTAGACTTCAGGATACGTGCGACGTACCGTGGGTCATCTATGATCACAAGCGCATTCTTGCACACAGCACAATTGGTAAACTCTAAGCAATCTTTAGCTTCTGACTCACGACCACAAGAAAAACCAAATAGTGTTTGTGGAAGTTTATCAGCCTCGACTACCGTGGCTATACGTATCATCTCACCTTGTATTTTTGAAATTCTTTCAAAAGCTTTGTGATGATTTTCTCTAGGATTTATATATCTTAGTACGGTCGACAAACCATTATGCTGTAGCATATGTGCAACATGTGCTTGTGAGCGATGCTTTCCATTCATAAGCTCAGCGATGCTTTTCCGAATATCCACAAAGCTAAATTTATGTAATGAGTATTCGGCCCTGAACTTTGTTAGTTGATCGTGTATTCCCTGGATGCTAACCCTTTTGACCTTGCTGCCTGATCTTGTGATGAAAAGTAAATCCTCGTCTACACCCGCAATTCTTCGTATGTTTTCTGTACCGCTCAAAGTCAAGTCCACAAGTGCTGCGATTGAAAACTGGCCTTGTTTTAGGAAGGACACGCGCTGCTCATTAGAAGCTCGTGGCTTATCCCATGATACGATTGATAGGGAGTTATCCGTAGGGTGAGACTCAACACAGTTAGTTTTAATTTCAAGTAGCGATATCGGGTTTGCTGCAGTCTCAATCATCATCAGAAGATAAATTGGAAGTATGCTTCTTGGATTCAGCTCACGAAAGGCCTGGAGACGACGTAAACCCACGTGCGATAGTCGACTTGTACCTGGCTGTGCAAGCTGTCGCTGGGACCAGACCCCGTTACTTTCTAGGTTGATAAGGAACTTTAGACTTTGCACATCGTTTTCAGTGAGTTCGGAATGCTTAACTTTCCCGCCTTCCAAAATTGTTCGCCTCACTTCCAACCTTGACCTAATCTGGGAGATTTCTTTTTTACATATGCGAACAATTTCTGCCAACTCCTCAGGGCCAATATACTTAGAACGTGAGGATTTCAACTCCCTTGTAAATTTTCTATATTCATACTGCTGACTTGACCATATCTTATTATCGCTATGTTCGGACAACCACCTAACCATACGACTCACAAAATTGTAGTGACTTTGGCAGGTTCCCAATAGCAGCTGCTGCTCCTCTAATGTCCCAAAGTTCCTAAGCATTTGGCTAGAAAAATCTGTATTACCCTCTATGTAATCTAAAAACTTTCTTACTGACCTCCAAGCTTGTCGCCTACTTCTGGCTTTGTATGCTCCTGTGAGATCAATGAACGCGGACCGAAGATCCAGCAGGAGTTCTTGCGACACCCCCCATGCGGCGAAATCATATATATCGTCTCTCTTTCTATTTTCGTCAAAAAAAAATGCTTGAAGTTCGCTCATCCTTCATATTCTCTAAACACGTTCGCATAATCTTCAATTAGCCCTGTGACGTTTATATGCCTACCCTTGATATTCTCCAAATACATCTGCGTCGTGTCTGAGCTAGCATGCCCTAGAAGACCTTGAATGATTTTGAGAGGATCGAGATGGTGAGTATCTTTTACCGGCTGCAACCGACTCTCTAGGTGAGTGGCAAATGTGGCTCTAGTTTGATGAGGGTTTGATTTTATGTTTTTCGCCGCACACCCCCTTTTGAATGCAGAGTAGTAGCAACCTCTAGTTACGTATTGGCCCCTAGAATTAAGGAATAGCTTTTCTTCTGAATCGGAATTTATCGAGGGAGTTAGGCATCTTTCAACCAGTATGTAGCTAATTGTTTCTTCAGTTACCAATCCTGGGACATACACACTCTGTTTTCGCCCGCCCTTGACTTCAACTTCGATAAACCCGTGCCCCCCTGCCTCAGCTAATCTATTAAATTGACTCAGCTCTAGGTTCAACACACTGCTGATTCTCATGCCTGTGCATACACACCAAAGAAATACTAACCTGTGCACACCTTTGAGCTGACTATAGATCTCAGCGCAGCTTTCCAGGGTTAATGCTCTAGCACCTTTCCTGTCTGCATTAACTCTAAGTCTGACGGTTCGTGATCTCGATCTTTCAATATTACTTTTTGCTTGAACACTTCCATGGCTACGATATTGCTCTGACCACCAATATCGATAGAATTCCACAACAACATTAATGCGTAGATTTACCGTTGCCGCGCTCAGAGACTTTCTGGAAGTGCCTCCACTGGATTTCATATAGTTTCTATAGCCAACTATATTCCGCACCGACACGCTCTTCCATTCTAGATCTTCACCTTCCAAATAGACGAACCAATGCTGAAGGCTCTCAGAGTACGTTCGGATCGAATTTAGTGACTTGTAGCTCCCGAGATAAAACATTTTTTCATGAAGAAAATCGTGAACCTCAAAAACTGGCTTTCCATCAACTCCCAACAAAAATGGCAGTCGAACTTCGCTTGTTTCACAATGATTAAAGCTTGCTAACTCAAGACCAGCTTTTTCAATATTCCTTTTTGCTTCAGCGTACGACTGAAACTTCGGCTTCATTAATCTCATCGTGCCTCCCTAAGGTCCACAGTGTAGCCCGTAATTCTAATCAAGCAGATTCAGCAATGGGGGCCAATGATCGCCAAGCGAGACAAGGCTACCGGCCGAGTCATCAAGGTAGACGGCACGGTAGCGGATGTGGGTGAGCGGGTGCCGCGCCACGAGCAGTTCTTGATCCCGGATCCCAAGCGCAAGGGGCGTACCTGGCGCCACTTCCTGGGGGAGCTGCAGCGCCTGGGCTACGCGGTCAACTACTGGGTGGAGCGCAATTGCGACTATGGCGATCCGACCACCCGCGAACGCCTGTATATGATTGCCACCGCCGATGGACAGAAGCCCGTGGCGCCGCCAAAGACGCACGCGGCCAAACCGGCCAAGGGACAGAAACCCTACCGGACCGCCGCTGAATGCCTCGACTTCAGCGACATGGGAACTTCAATCTTCACCCGCAAACGCCCACTGGCAGAAAAGACCCTCCAGCGTCTCGCCAAAGGAATGGTGCGCGAGGTCCTGGATAGAGACCAGCCATTCACGGTGGCCGCCACACACGCCGCCTCAGCAGCGCAACGAAGTGACTCGAGGCCGGCCAGTTCGGTACTGACCCCGTTCATGACGGAACACGCCAACGGCTCCCGGCAGCGGGTATTCGCCGCGGACAAAGCGCTCCCGACTATATGCGCTGGGGTCAAGGGCGGCCATTTTTCCCTGGTGTCGCCGGTGCTCATTCAATGCAATGGCGGAAAGAACACGACCGCCGCTCACAGCGTTTTGAAGAGCATGAGCACCATCACCACCAAGGGCAGCCAGCAGCAACTGGCCGCAGCCCACCTGGTCCATCTTGTTGATCACCTTGAGGCTGGCGCGGCCAAAGACAGTGCTGGCGCCAGCAACAACGACTGGGCCGAGGAATGGTCACTGAATCCTGAGCATTTGGCGGGAGCGTTGCGCGTATCTGATTTCCTGACGCGCTACCACCACGCTGCCGCACATAAGGCGGCCGCGAACGACAGCCCGGCGACCACCATGACGACCAAGGAGCGGCTGGCCCTGGTCACAGTTTGGATCAATGGAAGTCCCTGGGTCATGGTGGATCTCTACCAACGCATGCTACGCCCGCGCGAGCTCTACCTGGCGCAGGGTTTCCCGGAAACGTACCAGATTGCCCACGGCCACGACGGCAAACCGTTCACCATCACAGAACAAACTCACATGTGCGGCAATAGCGTCAGCCCCGGGACGATGGCCGCCTTCTCCAAGGTCAATGACCCGTGGAAATACCGTCTGTTAAACCGGCAGGATTGTCAGGAGGCAGCATGAATAGTGTAGAGCTCACCTTCCCTATTCCTCAGACCCGCGAGGACACCCTGGATCTGATGGGGGTGCGTACAGACAACCTTGAGGGCGAAGCGCTGGCCTGGGCAGCCGGTAAGGCCGAGGGGCTCGATCTTTTCCTCGAAGGACCTTCGGGCTACCTCACAAATTGGCGTGTTTTCCAACGATACTCCGGCCAGGCACTGGTGTTCACCAAGCGCTACAACCCGCACGAGGACCTGTCTCTCGCTGCGCCCTGGGTTGATTCGCACGGGCTTGCGGTTCAAGGCCCTCCTAACCAGGTATCCAAGGACGTAGCCGTTGCAGGCTACCGTCGAAACGGGCTTCTCAACTGGAGCACTGGCGCCACTGCGGCGATCGCGCTCTGCCGGGCGCTCATCCGCCTGAAGGTCGGCGATATTGTCCAGGTGCCCAGGTTGTTGCTGCGCTGATCATTGCGTTCATCGCGCAAACCCAGAAAGCAAAAAACCCGGCCTCGAGGCCGGGTTTCTCATTTCTACAACTGCTCGATCCGATAGCTATCAAGCACAACAGATCGGTTTTTTTTGAGTAGCCCTATGGCCATCTCGGGTGTTGCGTCCTTGACGTAGTAGGAGACGAACTTGTCATCACCATTTCGGGGGTGAACCACCAAATCGATGACATGCGTGTATCCCTTGGCCTTGGCTTTTTCCCGTTCCTTCTTCAGCCGCGCCTGTTCCTCTTTCTCCTCCTGTTCCCACTCAGCATTGAGCTCAGCGATGAAGCAGGATTCACATTTGCCTGCGCGATTGGTGTCGCAGACCGAGGGGTCGAACGCAGGGTTAATGCACCCTTCGCAAACGCAGGGTTTGATGTGAGCCGCACCAAGCAACTCGTCCACATGGGCCTGAGTTGCATCGGCGAGCTTGAGACCCTCCACACGCGAAGTGATATGCCCCCCCCTGCCAGGCAACTGGATCGAAAGCTGGAAGGCGGTGTTGTACATCCACACGCAAGGACTGACTTCAGCCGTGAGGATGACTTCGCCCAGTTCAGGGTGCTGGATAGTACGGGTGAAAGTGGATTTGCAATCAATCATGGTCGAACTCCAAGTGTTTGCTCGGAGCCCCCCACTCGGGAAGGCCCCGAGTGGGTTTAAAAAGTGACGGCGTAGAGGATCGCTCTTTAAGCGCCTCTACAGCCGGTGGAACTCAGACACAACAACCTTACGATTGATGCCGATGCAGCCGCACAGCGTAGCTTTCGGATATCTCCTTTTCAGCCGCCTGAGCGAATACTTTGGCACCTGCTATCAGGTCTTCCGGCAACACCTCTTCGCGTAGCTTGAACAGGTGCTCATCGACATCGATCGTTGTGGGTGAAGTCGGTCGAGGCCGGTACCACACGTAGAATGCCGTGGTGCTCAGGACGTTGTTACCTTCGCTGGTGTACTCGCCGCTGACACGCAAGCACGCATCCGGCGTATCGACGACATACGCCAGCGCCGTCTTCACGCCAGCTGCAGTTTCAAAGTCCTTCTTGGCGACGCAGGGGAGCGACAACGACTTGTCATCGACAGCCTTCCAACCCGCGGCCTCGAGTCCCTGCAACACGTGTTTTTTCATCTCGTGAGTGTGCATGTTTACCGCTCCTACGATGGAGGGCAGCCCACAACGGGCATGCCCCGTTGTGGGTGGTGTTGATTCTGAGTAGCTCGATGGAACCACCAATGAAGGCTGGGTCAATCAAGCATCACGCGGTGAACTTGGAAGCTTCCTCACTGAGCACTAGGCTGCATTGGTCCAGATGTTCCCGTGCATGTCCGAGGCGTGCAAAGCGCACATCCTGCGTCATGTAGGGCCACTGGGTACCGGTAGCATCGCCTAATGCAGAGAGGGCATCGACCAACTCCCAGAATGTGCTGCTCGCACGCGCCTGGGAGAACTCACAGGCATGCTGGCGAAGACGAAGACCGAAGACCTCAATCTTTGACCGCTGGGCCAAGGTTTGTAGATTGGTGAGGGCGTTTGGGAGAAGGATCTTCGAGGCCAACTGCTCGAGGAACTCGTTGGCCACCAAGACGGCGGTTTCGGCGACAGACGCCACCAGGTCTTGATTGCCAGCGACGAACACCGAAGCGAGGTGGCGTTGTTGTTCGTAAAGTCTTTGCATGGGTCTCTCCAGGAAAAGGTGGAGACCCGAGCCCAAAAAGGACAGAGTCCCCAGAGGGTGGAAGTGTGCTTGTTTTCAAGCGGCTCTTTCGCCATGCACATGGGAAAGAATGAGCCTTGATACTACAACCTGGCGGAGCACTTTGGGAATACCTGTTCCCTGCCCGGAAAATCGTCAGAAGGCACCGACGAAAGAGTTGATGGAAACCCGCTAACGGCCGAACTAGCGGACTCGATAGAACATTTCGCCTGGACAAGACTGGGCATACTGTCAGCCCTTCCCTAGTCTAGCGGGCTCTGAAAAGCCGCTTCGCTACCGGGCACAGCTTGCCTTGTCTGTGATTCTGCATAACCAAGCTTCTGTACCAGGACCTGAACCATGACAAGCCCCACCGAACCGAAGAAAAAAAGCAGGCGGATCAATTTTTCGAAGAACACCAAACTTGAACTGGCGAAACGGGCTGGGTTCCTGTGCAGCTACCCTTCATGCCTCAGATTCACCACGGGTCCGGCCGTCAATACTGACGGCGAGGATTCAGCAGCCGGCATTGCCGTGGCGGCACACATCTACCCGGCGTCGGAGGGCGGACCTCGAAAGCAGGAAGGCGTTAGCCCTGATCAGATAAAAGACATCTCGAATGGGATCTGGCTATGCGGCACGCATGGCATCCTGATCGACGAGTTCCAGGACGACTTCCCGCCGGAGGCTGTAATTGAGATGAAGGGGGTTCGCGAGTTTGCACAGCGGCTCACGATCATCATGAACGATGTCGGTGAACTCGTAAGCCAGATCGGGCCACAGCGTTTGGATGAGATTGTCTGGAATCACTGGCCCAATCCTGACGAACAGTCGGTCAGACGTGAATTCGTGTCAGCTGCCCTCAAGTGCTACCGAATACAGGATGAAGCGTTCGGAACACGGATGCCGCTCCCACCGGATTGCTTTGAGCTCAAACCACTCATGAAGGCGGCCGCGGCCGTTGCCCAGCCAGTCGTTGAGACACGCGAATTCATTAGTCCTGATAACTACCGTGCAGACCGGCGCCGTGCGATTCGCATTGTCACCTCTTGGGCTGCAGAGATGAAGAAATACGGTTGGGATGGCAAGGGACTCTACGCCAATGATGTGTACGTGAAGATCACTACCCGAAATCCTGAAACCGGCGAAGTTGCAGAGCCGTTCATGTGGGTGCAGGGCACCTGCGTCAGTGAGCATGACTACAACGTGATGGACGGCGAAACCGCGACCCTGGCCATTGACAATACCGCCCACCGAGCGTCCAACTTCGATTGGCGACTGACCGTGAACCTCAAAGACGGTGAGTGCCGAACCGAGAGCACATTGCACATGGGTCCGTCCATTACCCCGCGCCACAGTCACGAGATGCATGAACGTGCTGAAGTCGAGGCCTACTCACAGCTGCTCGAGAGTATGGCAAATGGATGGGAGCCGATTGGTTTTGTGGGTCTTGAGGCCGGTCAATGGTCAGAACCTGACAGTATTCACCCAGAGGCCTTTGCGATCCGATGCGAAGTTACCAAGGAGCAAATGGAAAAGGCCATCCAACGTTGCGCCAAGGTGAAACTCGGTTACGAGCTGGCTGAGACGTGGAACCATTGCTTCTACTTCAACGACATCTTCTTCAGTGACGTTCTAGACGAAGCCACGATCCGCCGAGCCTCGGATAATCTGCTTGCCAAACTAGGGGCTGAACGTCCCTTCTACACCCAGAGCGCGCAAATCGTTGCGCTCAACTACCGCTTTGGAATTAGGTTGACCCTCAAGGGCGGGAACATGTTTTTTCAGCAAGCACTTTCCGAAACCTTGCGGCACAGCCGATGGTGATTGACATCGCCGGCGGGCCAGCTCAGGGAAAGTCCAGCTGAACGGCCTCAGAACTGCTCACTGAGATAGAGGCGGTGTGTCTGCTCGATTTGTGCGGTCAGGTTCACCATCATTCGCAAAGACCTGCCAATAATCCCCCCTTGCAGGCTCACTGCCGGCCGGTGCTATGATGCCCCCTCATCGTGCCCGCAAGGCACCTGCGGGTCAGCTACACCCGGCTTAGGCCGAAGCAGCACTTCTCACAAACCCATCAGGGGCTCATGCCCCTATGGGGCCTGGGCTCCTTCTCACACCCGAAGGAGCTACACATGAAAAAGTTCACTGTTATCGCGATCGACGATGTCACTGGGCAGATCGTTTCGTACGGTGTCTACGCCGAAGACCCACTTAACGCGTTTTCTTCCGCAGCGGCCATGAACAGCAACCTGACCTTGGTTGTGGCTTTGCCTGGTTGGCAGGAAGAAGACAAGGACACGTTCTTTCCCGGCACCGCTCCAGTCGACAGCGAAACCGCATTGGACCAGCCGGAAGTCTTCGGCAGTCCCCTCTGCTCGGTTACCGTGACAGAGGTTGTCGAAGTGCTGCGAGCTTACTCCCTCCGCGTCAGCAACACGCAGGGCAAATCGTTCGAGGAGATGGCAGAGGAGGTGTTCGAGGAGCTGGACGTCGAGGACATCATCAGCACCGCCTTTGAAAACCTGTCCGAGGGTGACGGCGCGGTCGAATGCAAGACAGCGGCATTCGACTTGATTCACGCCGTCTTGGTCTCGAAAGGGATCTTAGAGTTCTAACCCTCCCATCGAATCACCGACAACCCTTGGGGGTCACAGCCCCCATGGGGCTTGACTCCCTCCCCAGAAGGAAGGAGCACTGATGAACAATGCCGCAATCACTCAAGCCATCATGGACGCCGAAGCTCGACAGATTTTCGGTCTAAAGTTGGCAGTCCCCGAACTTTTCGCCGATCCCGGTTTTCAGGCTTTCGTGAACAGCTCGAACGTCATGACCTGGCACGATAGAAAAGGGCCCATTGGCACTGACGATATCGCCGATGTGGTGGCCTTTGTCGACCCAAGCCTCACCGGCGAAGGGACCGACTGCGCCATGCCCTATTGGGATGTCATTGTTGAAAAACTGAAGGTCGCCCTGGGTGCACCATCTGGGCCCTTCAGCGAACACCTGGTCGTGGTACTAACCAACCAGTAAAAAGAGAAGCCCCGCACATGTGCGGGGCTTTTTCATTGGGGGCCAGACGTTCATTCGCTACGTGCAGCTGGCCGGTCTGGCTCCCTATGCCCGAGACGCTTGGCAATCTCACGCTGAGCGGAAGAAAGCGCCGGCCAGATCATGTGCACATGGGTTAGCGGCATCGCCCGCAACGCATCTTGATTGCGCGTGAGTTTCAGGTTGATCTTGAAGAACGACGGGCTGTGATCAATTTGGTGCTTGTGCAGCCGCCATAGCACCACGAACGCAAACTTCGGCGTCAGGTACTGATTCTTCCGGTAGTAGGCCAGCGCCTTTGCCAGAATGTCGTTCTCTTCGGCCTCCGCCAGCCGCTCAAGCGCACGTAAGCAGGCCTCGTACCTCATGACCTGCTCAAGGTTGTTGAGTTTCTTCCTGGCTTGATCTGGCGACAGCCGTCGACCACCCTCAAACACCGACAGATTGAACCTCAGGATGCACTGAGACCCTACCCAGAGCGTATTCCCATTGCTGGCGTTTCTGATCTGGTAGTGATACCGCACCCGCTCCTGATCGCAGAGCTGACAATCAGCCGTTGGTGCCTCGTGATCGCGCACCTGGTCGGTGAAGCACCATTCGGCGAAAGCCTCAGGCAGTTTCCCGGCAATTGAAAGGGGCACAATGTTGTCGAAAACGCGCCGGCTGAAAGTGTTCACGGCTGATCCTCCTAGGCATCAACATTGGTGGGATCGGGCTGGCGGCGACAATGAGGGGCTTCGCTCGGAAGTCGTCTGAAGCGCCGCAAGCGCCAGCTCGTGAAAATTATCGAAGAATAGCGGTGCCAGAGCATCGTAGTCAGCCCTGGGGCTGAGAGGGAAGCCTGTCACTTTCTCCAGGTAATCGGTCAGTCGGAGGGTCGTGTCATAGACTGCTGTGAACTCGGCTTCATAGAGCTTGCTGGCCTAGCTCGTGCAGCTCAATCCCATTGCGACCGCAACGTAGAAACTGCACAACTCGTGCTGCCGCTTCGCCTTCTCGACTTTGTCCTCCCGGCCGACCGAGTTGCTCCTCAAAAGGCCGTGAATGGGTGTCTCGCACAAAAGCCAACAGGCCTGCTTGAAAAGGTCCATGGGTACTTCCTAGAACAGTGGCATGTAGCGTCTCATGGAGTACCTGATGCGCAACCGCCCTATCCGCCCCAAGAACAGTCACTCAAGCGGGCCGTGCATGTTTACTGCAGTTGCAGGTCATACGGGCTGACATAAAGTGGTCCTTCCACACGAACCGCGAGGAACGGTCGATGAAAAAGCTCAAATGGGTCATCTGCAAATGCTGCGAAGGCAACGGCACTGTCGACAACCCAGCATTCTCGAATGGCTTTACTTCGAGTGAATGGAAAGAGATGCACGAGGATGAGCAGGCCGCCTACATGGCCGGCGAGTACAACGTGGCCTGCACGGCCTGCAACCGTTCCGGCAAGGTTCAGGTGCCAGACGTTGCCGCCATGACCTTCGCAGAAAAGCGCAACCTGGTGATTCAGCGTCGCGAGTCCCGCGAGGAAGCACGAATCTCCCGGCAACTTGATGCGGAGTGGGCTGCTGAACGGGCCTTCGGCTGTTAACCAGCAAGTCCGCTGGGGCCAACTGCTGGGGCGAGCAAGCGGCTCTTCAGCGGGACTATTCGAGCTGACAACCAGACCGGCATACTAAGATGCTAAACCGTCAGGAGCTCCCCCAATGATCAGCCAGCGAACGCGCTACTCGCTCGCCCAATTTCTAGCGCTGCAGACCCCCTCAGTCTCCGTTGTGCTTTTCGGCAAACACAATATTCACCCTACGCTACCCCATTGATTTGCTGATAAGCCTCATCCAGGTTGTGCGCGATCAAAGTGACAGAAATTTGCTCCTCATCCTTCAGGAGATCATTGCAACGCCGAGCAGTCTTCGCGCCAACGTGTCACCGAAGTCGGTGTTCGACGAACGAATTCACGATCTGACTCAATGTCAATTGATTGACGGTTATTCCGTCGAAGGCAAGAAATTGGTGCAAACTGACCCTTCGATCTCGGACGCGGCCCCAATCGAAGACGATTTGATCATTGCGCTTCGCGATTCGGCAGGGCTGCAACGTGAAGCAATCATCGACAAGATCAACGACTCAGCCGAGGCATTCCGCTCCAGCCCACCTGACTACAATGCTGCCTTAACTAACGCACGGGTGGCACTTGAAGCTTTGGCGGTGGATATTGCTGCCGAAGTCGCAAGCCAACTGAAGGCAACCGACATGTACGATCCGGCGAAATGGGGTGATGTGATTCGCTTCCTCCGATCTAGCGGCGAGATTACCCTCGAGGAAGAGAAAGGGCTCGCCGGGGTCTTTGGATTCCTGAGTTCGGGCGCCCATCGACCTGTGGGCGTTCCTGAAAACCACATGGCGAGACTTGGTCGTACCTTTGCTCTAAATATGTGTTGGTTCCTGGTGCAAAATCGCATCATACGCCGCGGCTGATCAACGCCGTTCCAAGAGAGCGGGGCTCCAACTGAGGCGGCCGTTTAATAGTTATTTGACGGCCGGCTCACCAGTTGCCACAGCAATAGCCAGCACTGAAGTATCGCGAGCTATTCTTCGGATCTGATGCGCCTGACCAGGTTTCAATTCAGCCTCATGCGCGCTCAGACGCTCAGACGTTGAGCATGGCGAACCGCAGCGGATAGCCCACAGGTAAGCGTTGACCGAATCACTCTCTTGGCGCGCGAGTTCGGCCAGGGTTGCGGCCGCACGGATGGCCCCCTTCTGCCAAGCCCGTTGAAGGTTCGCCTTCGCGTAGCCAAGATCCTGCTCGGTGTAATACCCGACTTTGTACATAAGTCCCGCCTGCACCAGGGCAGCTGCGGGCGCGCCCTCCCGCTTTGCCGCCGCCAAGATCAGCTGCGCCCCTTTCCGTCGTACAGATGCAGTCACGACTTCGTCTGGGCTGGAACCAAAGAGCCTCTCGATGGCCCATGACTCACCCGATCGAGCACCATCGAACAGCATCCCCCGGAGCTCTTTCACCGCCCACTTCTTCACGACACCGAACTCGGGGCTGTGGCAACCGCTAAGGAGCCGGTCGCATTCACCCTCAATACGGTCGAACTGTCGCCGCAACCCCTCGTAAGCGGTCTTCGACGAACCACTGGCGATCGACTCCCGGACCGCCTGCGCCAGGCGTTCAGACTTGGTGCCATGGCTGCACGCAGAGAGGCCCAGGCTAAGCCCGATGACGACCATCCCACACAGAGCCCGAGCCGAACTTGCCTTGAACATGGATTGATCCCTTCGTCGTACCCTGCGTGGCAGGCCCCATCTGGTAAGGCGCCATCATCTCGTGCATGAGCCCCATTCGGTCGTCAATTCGTGCCCGCACTTGGGCGCGACCGCCTGGAAGATCCTTCGAGTGGTACATACGGCGCATTGACCAATCAACGACGAGTAGCAAGGAGAACCACCACGGATACGCCGGTACCATCGAACTCGTTGCAGAAGGGCCCGTGCCACTTCAGGTTCCAGCCGGGGAGCAAGTCTTTACCTCTCAGCGAGGCCGGCAGAATCGCAACCAGGCGGCCGTCTTCCTTCAATAGCCCAGCGGCGGCCTGCAGGTGGAGCGTCGCGCGGTTGTTTGCGAATGGAGGGTTGAGCATGATCCGATCGAAGCGCTCAACGCAATTATCCGCCCAGGCGAGAAAGTCCCCTTCAATAACCCGATACCCTTTGCTCTGCAGTACCTTGCAGCGCATGGGTGAAATTTCGACGCAGGTGGTGGTCGCAGGCGGCATCCTTGCAGCCAGCGCACCGTTGCCCGCCGAAGGCTCGAGGCAAATGTGCTGCTCGGACACTTCCGCCAACTCCGCCGCCAGGTCGCCCAAGCGCTCTCGTGTCGGGTAGTACTGGTGACTCTTGTCATCCGGCAGCATGCCGCTGATAGCCACCTGTGCAATGGCCGGCCGCGGGTCGTAGTCAAATTCATACCAGACGAACTTGTGCATGTTGTGCCGCACACCGCCCAGCGCCTCGAGCACCTGATAGGCCTCTTCCTCACGTGGATCGGTACTGAAATACACCGCGTGCGGGTTCTCGGTGATGGGGCGGTAGCGGATTTGCCCTGGGGTCTTTGGCTCCAGCAGCAGTTTGATCACTTCCTGGGGCAGTGACTTGCTCAGTACCGGGAAATTCTTGGGTGGCCGCTTCGGCTTCGTACGGAAGCTGGATGGGATGGCCATCGGGTAAAGGTGCGCCAGCAAGCTGTTCATCCGGACCGCCAGCTCCGGGTGAACTTCGACGTGCAGCGTGCCGACCTTGAACATCTTCATGCGCAGGGCGCCACCGTCGACCCAATGCCATTCGCCCGTGCGCTTGCTGAGCAATGCAAGGAGCTTGTGACCGTTTCCGGCCTGTTGCTCTGGGTGCCCCATGAAGCGGGCAATGATGTTGCGCAGGTCCGAGATGTAGCCCGACTTGCTTTCGGCATAGTCGATGATGAATTTCGTAGTGAAGCCGGCCGGGTTGTTGGTCACGTGCGTCTCTGACAGCGCCTCGAACACGCCATCAACCCGTTCGGCGAAGTACCTGGACCTGGATGCCAGCATGCTCTGGAGGGTACTTCGCACAGTGCTCTCTTCAAACGCGGGGGCAGTGCCGTTCTGGATCTGCTCCAACCACTCCTGACGCCGCTTGTACGGCATGAACTCGAAGACGTCCGTCAGGCTCAACAGTTCGTTCCAGTAGCAGCCGTTCAAGTGCGCCACTGCGCCCTCAATGGCGTATAAATCCCCGAAGCAGCTTCGGATGGCCGGGGCAAACTTGTCAGTGTTGCCCGCAAGAAAATGGCCTAGGGCGCCACGGTAACCGGGAGTTTGAATAAACGCCCCCACGGCCTGAATGTCAGCTTCCTCAGCCTTGTAGCGGGCCAACAGCTGGGCGACGGCATCGAAAGCCACCGGCGCAAAAAACTCTTCGAAAGTATCTTCGACCAGCTCACCTACCGCCGCATTGACCTCGGGAAGATCGACAGGCGTGGCGGTGCTGATCGAAAAAATTTCTTGCTGGCTGGTCATGGTGCGGATCCGGCTGTTGAATTCTTTACCAGCTTCGCACCCTTCTCGAAACTGCAAGCCCGCTGCGGGCACAGTGCTTGCGCTCATGCCGCCCCCCACACCCCTTCCTGGGCAGTTGGTCATTACCCGACCCGAAGGTACTTCTAACCTATGGTGGGTGCCGTCAGCTCCTCCATGGAGGCGATAAAGGCTGCTGCCTGGGTTTCTCCCTAGATGCCGGCGGCCCAGTCCAGGCGCCGAACTGACGGTTGCATGTCTGTCCTCCCGTGAAAAGCTGTCACCAAAGAACATCTTGGAGGACGGCCATGCGCTTTGATCGCTACCCCCGCTACGAAGGGGTCAATTTCACACCGCGTAAAGAATCGGCGTTCGCGCGTAAGATGCAGCGCGAACAGGATGCATTTCCTTTGTTTGCCGAGCAGGTTGCATCCGAGCAGCGGGATTGGGATGACGAAAAGTCTCGACGCGAAAGCGTATCCAGGAAAACCGACCAGAAATGGCGCGACTCTCTGGCCAGGAGCTGGCGCAAAATGCGGTCGGCGTACTACGCAATGGACACCGAGAGACGTGCCCGCTGCCGAGAGTACATGCTCAGCTGGCGCGGGCCCTGCAATCCGGTGAACTTCATCTACATCGTGGAGGGCTTCAACGGCGCCCGCGAAGAGCGCAATCGGACTATCCGCGAGCAGGACCGACAATTGCGGGAAGAGATTTGCCGTCAGCTCGCTGACGAAATGTGCCAGCAACCGCTTCTGCATGGGTAACGTGGCATCAGTGGTTAGCTGCTGCTCGTGTAGCAGCCAACACTTCGCAGATGCCCTTGAGCCGAGTGCACAGTACGCCGTTTCGGCACCGGCGCCAGACTTCGCCTGGTGACCGTGTGCGACTTGCGTACCTGAGGACATGGGTGAACATGAGCCCACTTGTGCCACTTCCATTAGGGAAACCCCATGTCCACTACCCTGCTCCCAAAACCGATCCTTGATGGTGTCGAACGCTCCTACTCCATCAGCATGCTCTGGGAAGGGACGCCAGCGGTCCCAAACATCCCTGAAGAGCGCCAGCTGCTGAACCTGGTACTTCCGCCATGGCAGCGTGAGTTCGTATGGACTGAGGCTCAGCAGCGCGCCTTCGTCGAGGGGATCTTCCTGGGCTTCAACCCCGGTTTCTATGTCATCAACGGCCGCGACTATGAGGGCGATAACGATCGCTACATGTCCGGCTGGCTGCTCGACGGGCAACAACGCATCACATCGATCGCGCGCTTTGTGAAGGACGAAATCACCGTCTTCGACGGGATTCGTTACAGCGACCTGAGCCTTGGCGAAAAACGCCGGCGCTTCGACAACGTGATTTTCCCCTGCATTGAGCTCGAATTTCAGGCTGATGAGTCTTTGCTGAAGGAGCTCTATCGCCGCCTGAACTTCGGCGGCACAGCTCATACCGCGGCAGATCTCCAGCTGCTCGCCGTGTGACCCGCCTGACCACCCACCTCGCCGGCCATAACGGGCCTTGCACGGGGCCGAATTGGTGGCTACGCGGCATCATATGCTGCGATCTTTTCTACTGTCGCTAGCTAAACTCTGGTGACCATTGAGGGAGCCGGTACCCGCAAGGGCCGGAAAGGTGCTTCCCCGAGCTCTAAGCTCCTCCTTAGGAACTCCCTCAATGCTTTTCCTCGCCTGTTTCCGCGTAACGCTGCCCCCACCTCTGGGCCTGGATGCCCGTCTACCAAGTCACAATTTCTTGTGGGCATCACAATTGTCCCAGTCTGGGACAGCAAGGGCTAAGCCCGTACTGTCACAAATCTTTCTGAGGACAATCTCCAGGAATGGCGTCCGCTACCTACCCCTCCACCTAAACTCACTAGATTTACCAGTAGCCGTTCAAATGGTCAGCAGGCGCCTCGCAGCGTACATCGTCGTTATCTAACGCATTTGCCAAAGCACGAGGTCGACCATTTTTTCCTCTGAGATTACATGGCTAGGGTAAGAGGCTTTGAACTGGGCAACCAACCTGCGGCCTTCAACCGTTGCGAGGAAGCTCTGTACGTTCTGCTTCAGGTCGCCATGGAGCGCCACGATATCCATCACTCGGTTTGGCGATGACGCGGCTGGTAGCTTGCAGCTCAGGTTTTTCAGAACCACTGAATCGATGACTGGCTGAGTGGTATCCAGTGTAGCTACGAGCTTGCTGGCAAAAGAAGCCTCATATCTGCCTGTCGCCTGATGCAAGGCAGTGAGGACTTTCGAAAAGTCATGTCCCTGTATTCGGGTCTGGTGCATAAGGTCGAAGTAGGCCGACTGCCATGGCTGGCCACGACGAACACGGTAGAAACCGTTGTAGGATCGTCTCAATATCGGGTCTTTAAATCCTGTGATATCCCCCTTTACCAGCACCTGGATGGCACTGTATTTCCGCAGGCCAGGCTGTACCTTGGGCAGTGCAACTGCGAGCTGGTTGGCATTGATCGATATTGGCTTCATCTAGTCCTCTATGACGTGGGTCGCCCGGATGAATGTGCAATAGCAAATTGCCCCCATCGCATCAAGTAAATCCCTGCTCCTCCAGCGATCTGAGGGGTCGCCTCCCGTCCATTGGGTCAGCCGTCCAAAAATGACTTGGCCCCACCCCACCCCACTACACCATGAAATCGCGTGACACGTGCTCTTGCGCATTCTCGGATCTGTGGAGAATAGCTTTCAAAGGGAGACAACAAGGGCACCAGGCCCACCCAGCTCCCGCCCAGATCCTAGACGTCCAGAAGGTGGCCACGACCATAACAGTGGGGCTCAGGCGCAAGCCGAAGGCCTGGATGCGCCGAAAGGCACTTCCGCGGGGTGTGCAGTGTGTGCCCCGGACCAGCAAGACCGGCCCAAACAACAACTGCAGGTATTGATGGCTCTGCGGTTAGACCTACCTCCAGTAATGGGGGCACAGGCTAGCCACCTCCACCGCCTCTGGCGGTCCTTCCTGGGAACAGGAAGTCTCCCTGGTAAGGGAGAGGGGCCGGGCGATACCCGACTGCCAGCGTAACTGGCACAGATTCCCGAACCCGGCCGAGCGCCGGGTTTTCTGTTTTCAGCGCCAGCTGATGCGGCCCTGTCCGTGGAACGGATCGACACCTACGGCCCGGGAACAGCTGGGCACAATCGACTGAGCCCCACGCTCGCGCCTTAGCGCGTTCCCCCCTTAAGTCCGTTGGAGGTCCACCATGTCCGAGATCAGCGAAGTACCTTCCCCCCTCCTCCACCGAGAGGTGCTATTCCAGACAGACATCACATCCTACGGGGTAGGTCATGTAGTTGAGGTTTACCCCGATTCAGACCGCGTGAAGGTGCGCGACCAGGATGGCGGCTACTGGAAAGGCTCGATCGACCAAATCACAGCCGTCGAAGAGTAGGCCATGACCGTCATGGCTCGCGGGGCTACCGCTGCCTCATGGACTACCGAGCTTGCACTTCCTGAAATCCCTGGATCATCGAAAGCCAACCAGTTCACTCCCGAGGATGTTGCAATGGACAGTCAACGGTTGATTTGTTTTCCAAGAGAACTGGGTGAGGAGCTCGCCGAGCTCATTGCTGAGAAAGCCAGGTGCTGCGGAGGTAGGGCGTTGGAGCTCTGGGAGGCGATCTGCGAGGGTTTTGGCAAGGCCGTTGTGCAGTCCTCAGCTGAACCCTTCGACGCCAAGACAAACTCCATCAGCACCCAGCTTCTGAGTGTTGGCAACATCGCGCTGGAATCTGCCCTGCAGAAGAATACTCAGCTCCAGGCTCAGCTCGAGCAGAGCAATTCCCTGCTGCGGCGCTGGTCTGAAGCAAACTTGCCAGCGATGCATTTGGCCATTCGAACTGAGCAGTACCTTGGCGACATCGGAGAGCTCGCCGCCGGCCAGGAAGGGAATGAAGATCACGATGACCGCGGCCTGGGGCAACTCGCAATCAGCCTGCTGCCTGGCCCGACCGCACAACCTGTACATGGAGATGCACGATGAGCGCTGTCGCATTGATTCCGGGTCACCGTCTCGAGGCCATGGAGGCCTTGATCGAAGGCCTAGACCCAGTAGCCGAGTCCCCCGTCACCAACTGCAACGTGGCCGAACTGATTCGTGCCGTGCGTACGTATCAGGTTCGGCAAATGCTGGAAAGCCAGGCATCCATGTCGATACCCGAAGAATGCCCGCACTTGATCATTTTCGACGACACCGAGTGCGAACAATTGATGTTTTCTGGCGCTGGCGCCCGCACCGCCGCGCTGAAGAAATGGGAGGCCATTAGCACAGCCTGGAATGCTCACCTGTTCGTGCGCGTGGCCCGTAACTCTCGCGATGACGAACACCCGAGCGCCGCCGCCAGCGAAGGCCTCAGCACCGCAGTCCGGGGGCAGCTGGGCAAAATCGCCGACTGGGATGATCGTACCCGCGAAGCCGTAATTGAGGGGATCAATCAGGAGATCCAGGAAGGCTGCAGCTACTCATGGTACGACGATGCGTTATCAGACCTCCTGACGCTCGTCGAAGCGGTAACGCCGGCTCCCATCGCCGAGCGCGTGCCACAAACCTGCACTTGGACGCACAACACCCATGACTCCAACTGGGACACCGGATGTGGAGAGAAATGGATGCTGAACGACGGGACCCCGACCGAGCACGGTGTTCGCTTCTGCCATAGCTGTGGCAAGCCCGTAGCGGCAGCTGAAATGGGACAGGACGCCGCCTGATCGTTACCAACGCCTCCCCCGAGACCAAAAAAACCGCCAGCATCAAATGCCGGCGGTTTTTTATTTCCTGTCGCGAGGGAGATCACTCCCGGCGTTTGTTGCTTCGTACTTGGCAGTTTCTCACCAGTGTGAAGGCCATGAATGGAAGCAATCGGAGTCGATGTCATACGGCACAGCATTAACACCAAATCCGATGAGGAGGATTTTCAGCAACTCCCCGTCATCGTCAGGCAGCGCCGCCCAGCTGGGCCTCATCCGAAAAGCAAAGCTATAGTCGTCCCACAAGCGCTCTACATCGTTCTCGCTGGCCATGTAGCCGGCCTGAACGAGCGTTGCCCTCATGCGACGGATATCAGCCGTTTTTGCAGATTCCGCTGCCTTGTACTCGAGGTATTCCATATCGCACCTTCCTAAGATTGAACGCCCAAACAACGGCGGTTCAGATCCACTGACGGGCCCAGCTATGAGCCCACAGCAGTTTACGAGACGTTGACAGAACGGGTCCGCACTACGCTACCGGAACATCAAAGTGGACACCTCGAACCCCATAGAGGCTCTGGAAGCGCTCAGGGGTTTCGTTGCGACTGCAGAAGTCGATGCAAAACACGCACAGACCATAGCCCTCGTCCCGGTTGCTCCACTGACGCCCTCGAGTGACTCCGCCACAGCACGAGCACAGCAAACGACGAATAGGTTGCCGTACCATCACGGCGAACTCTTGCTTGCCGGGCGCCCCAAACACTGCAGCGCCACGGACCAGACGCACATCCTGACCCTCGTACAGCACCAGAGCCCCCTCCTCTGTATCCACAATCGTGGAGGCGATCTTGTAGCCGGCCAAAGCCTGCTCGGGCGCAGTGCCAAACTCACAGATCTTGCTGAGCGCACGCAGCGCCAGCGGATTGCGAATGGTCACCACTTCAGGCAGTAGTACTTCGAATGTCGGCCCGGCGTACCGCATGGGAAGGCTCTTCGTGTCACCGCGTTTCTCTGCGACCTGGGTTGCATACGACAATGCTGCCTCCAGCTCCAACAGCCCGAAATAACTCTCGGCCTTGAGGTTGATGTTGAAGCAGTTGGCAAGCAACACCGCGGTACCACCATGGTTGCCGCTGAGACCAAACGTCATTGTCACGTAACGGGGTTCTGCAACTGCACGATGAGGAATCCCGTCGATGACAGTGTGGCGTTCGGCAAAGGCATGAATATCAGCCTCAACATCCTCGATGGGGTTGCTACCGTAGGTCCCTTGGAAGTCGTAGGTGTGGCACAGGTTGCGCCCACCGTTACGAAGATCAACGACCTCCGGCAGTTCAGGCCAATCCCAGTTGTCCTGGCCCGTGGTGCGGCCGCGCGGCTCGAAAGCATGATCGAGCGAGATCGGGGACCACAGCTGCCCTTCCCACCACCGCAGCTCATACGAGAACGCCTGATCGCGCCCTATGAAATTACCGGTTACGCGAATGGCCACTGGCGCTTGATCACCAGTCAACACCGGGATGCTGACATCCACCTTTCCATCATCTCGGGTCACGGTGCGCGGCTTGCGGCAACGTGGCGGGATGACGGATTCGGTGTAGTTGAAGAGAACGGAAATGTGCATGTGTTGCTCCTTGATTGAAACGCGGAGCAACCCCTGGCGGAGTTGGCCCGCGAGGGTTTTGATGGGGGTCTTCAGTTTGGAACCGGCATGCCTTGGGCTGGCCGTCTATGGCTTACTCAGAATCATCTTGCGTCAGGAAACGTGCTGCCTCAGACAGCGAGCAGACGTTGCCCAGGTATTCCGAGCACGAATCGTCAGCAAAAATGTCGTATGACCCACCATGCTCGCTGACATGCACTGCGACTGCACCGCAGGTGAAGTGGCGGGAGATGCAGGGCAGAGGTTCGGCTGAATGGGGTTCGTTATTCATGGTGGATGCTCCGTCGGCAGAATCCGCAGAGCTCCCCTGGCGGGATAGCCCCGCGAGGGTTTGTGATGTGCTGGTGACCACCAGCTGGGGTTTCCCGCTCCTGGTCAACCAGGGGCGCAGAACTGAAGATTTGCTGAGTGTACAACGCATCGCGAGGGATGAATATCCGCCAGGCAAAGACCGATCAAGCGAACTGTCAATCCTCCGTCTCCTCAGGCCAGCGGAGCTCTGCTGGAAGCTCAATTCGCTGCAGCACCCAACCTGTTTCATCGAAGAGACCCGGAATGATCTCGAAATCCAGTTGTTCGGGCATGTCTTCGTATTCATCCAGGCTCAAGCCTGACAGGAACAAGGTAGCGATGTTGCTGAACTGTCGGCCAGTGTCTGCTAGGCAATCAGCACCTTGGTTGATGTCGGTGACCTGACTGTTCAGATCGAGGAGCTCACAAACACTGGTACAAGCCATGTTGAAGAGCAGATCCACCCATCTGTTCTCGGCAGCCACGTAGGCACTGCCCAGGTGGCAATAAACCTGCCCATCTACCTCTTTTACTAGCGGCCACTGCAGGAGCAGCAGCGCAACGCCTGCGTACTCGCCTGATGCGGCAAGGTCACCTACACAGATGGTCCGTACCAGGCGCCGCACCGGGAACATTAAATCATCATCATCCATGTCAGGCGGATACACGGCCGGCGCCACATACACGGGGACTGTGCCCAATGTCGCGTCTTGAATCAGGTATGCCGGCTCGTCGATACCGGGTGCATCGTCTTTGAGTGCGCCCTCCCAGCCCAGGCAACCAAAGATTCCCATCCAGTTGATGGCTCTAGGGTCTCGGCCGAGCACCGCCGCAATCTCCTCCCTTTCAGGGTCGATGGGAGGCAAGAAAGCTTCGACCTCTGCATCCTCTTCATCCGCATCATCGGAAGCGAGTAGCTCGAAGGTTTCAAACAATTTCGAACGGAGAAACTCTACCTGCGCACTGGCTGGATGGTCGCCGGCTGCAGCCTCAAACTGAGTAAAAGGCCGGTTACTCGAGGGCGATAGGTTGCGCAGCAACCTGGTGGCATCTGGCGTTTGGAAATCGAACTGGTCGAGCAGGATGGCCAACTGGCCCAACAGCCGATCCAGGAACTGTGCGGGCGCAAGACGCTCGTCTGGTATTGATGGCGGAAGGGTCTCAATGCCGTAGGCCATCACATCCCAGGATCCGAAGCCACACAAGCCAGCAAGTACCTGCGCGGAATCTTCAGGGGGTATACCCATGCCTTCAGAGCACAGTTCTACCCACCGACGCGCACGCTCCACCGATTGCATGACGAACGGATCGCGGCTCATGTGGTGATCCCCGTGGACACATTACGATTGCGCCTGGAGTGGTTGCAGGCTGAGCCCACTGCAGGAGGCGATTTTATTGAGGATAGCTGCTGCTCCAGCGGCGTGAACCTCACTGACAACGGCATCGTCATTCAGTTGAGCTCACCCAACCGATGTGGCTTACTGCCAGTAACTCGCCACAGGACATCAGCGATACGTCCAGACGCACTTACCAGGGACCGCAACCCGGTTTGGGCAGGCCAGTACACAGAACTCGAATGGGACACACTGAAAGCCCAGAACCACGCCGACCCGTTTGGGAGCTGGTTCGCGACGTAATACCGCTAGAACACAAACACAGGGCCCCACGGGGCCCTTTTCACTATCAAGGGAATTTGTTCATGGATGTAAATCAAAAAGTGCAGCAATCCCAGCTTCAAAATTCGCTGATGCAACTGGCTACCCGCTTACGTGATGCTTTTGAGGAAGTCGTAAAATCAGGGGACGCACCGGAGCATTTGCGAAACTTTCCGGAGAGCTGCTGTGGGACTGTCTGTGAGCTGGTAGGGGAATACCTCAACACGATGGACATCGGTGAGTTCCACTACGTTTGCGCGATGAATGGCAGCCAATCTCACGCTTGGTTAGAGGGTTGCGGTTTCATCATCGATATTACCGCTGATCAGTTTCCTGGTCGTCCTCGCATCTATGTCGACGCGAAGGATTCCTGGTATGCCCAATGGGATGAGCGCAGCAGACAACTGGCAATTCACGAGCCATCATCCTACCACTACGGAGATGAACGCCAACTTATCCGACAGGTACTAGAACACATGACCCAACCGGGCGCGGCGGCTGGTTGATCGTGCAGTGCGCACAGTAAGATCTGAGCTTTAGAGCAAGTGTTTCCTGCTCATTTACTAGAAAAAGGATTTTTATGCCAAGCAATGATGTGTTCTATTTCAAGCTAGACGAAGACGAATTTATCAGTTTTGACGCAGCTGACCTTATCGACTTCAATTGGGAGGATTTCGTTAAATATGATGCGGGATTATACGTACAGCTGAAGGCTCGAAACGTCACGTATAAGAAAGGCAATAATAAGAAATTCAAAGATCAGTCGGTGCTACCTGCCAAGTGGCTCCACTCAAAAGGTGATGCTATTGCGCTGTCTCCCGGCGGATGGCGCCCACTTGCCTTTATCCCAAATGGAGCCGTCTTACTTTTCGACAAAAATGCCTTTGCCACGGTAAGAAATCATATTGACAACAACGGCAATGCGTCAGTTAACTCCATTCAGGTCGTGGTAGATTTATTCCAAAAAAGAGAAATAATCATCGACCCAAAACCTATTTTACTGGAGGGAAACAATCGGCATGACAAAAAACTGCCTAGCCTTGAGGAGATGAAAAAGGAACTGGGATATTTTATAGGCAAGATGAAAAAGCGCGCTCCAAATGTTACCATCATGGCAACAGAGGAGTCTCTCCTTACACTGCATGAAGCAAGCGAAGATTTTTTTGCCGGCCTTGATAGCCTTGTGCAATTCATTGAAGAGTCCTACAAGTACTATAGCTTAGGTAATAAGCCTCCTCGAACGCTAGAAGGTTTTATGGAGATCTTGGCCCTGGCTAAAAAAACTAACGTCCAGAGTATGCATTCTGTGTTCACAGCCATTGTGTTCAAAGCAATTTCTGGTGCAAGCCTAAATCCAACGCTGAAACTACTTAAATTCAATCAGCCTGACTACATTGCAAAAGGTCACGCATTCAATGGCGCGCTTGACATATTTTCCTTATTTATTTTTCTCAGCGAAATACGAAATCACGATTATAACGCATACTTTGTTACTGCCGACAAAGATCTCATACATCTCTGGAACGACATGACTAGCTTCATGAGGCTGGACAACCAACCAGGCGTTCTGCATTTTGATCTGAACTACTTCTTGCCTGGTTTACGCCAAGAAGAAATTAACGTGCTGGAAGGTATCATGGGTAGCTAAGGAAACTCTGAAGAGGACTTCCAGATTTGGCAGAATGCCTGATCTCACCCGCCGAGACGCCTGATGAAGCAGATGACCTTCGCCGATGCCGAGTACGCCGGCAAGCGCAAGCAGACCCGCAAGGAATTGTTCCTTATCGAGATGGATCAGGTGGTGCCGTGGAAGGGTTTGATTACCCTGATCGAGCCGCACTACCCGAAGGGTGAAGGCGGTCGTCCGGCCTATCCGTTTATGGCGATGCTGCGCATACATCTGATGCAGAACTGGTTCGGCTACAGCGATCCGGCAATGGAGGAAGCGCTCTACGAAACGACCATTCTGCGCCAGTTTGCTGGGCTGAGCCTGGAGCGCATTCCCGACGAAACCACCATCCTCAACTTCCGTCGCCTGCTGGAAAAGCACGAGCTGGCGGCAGGGATTTTGGGCGTGATCAATGGCTACCTGGGAGATCGCGGCCTGTCGCTGCGCCAGGGCACCATCGTCGATGCCACGCTGATTCATGCGCCGAGTTCGACCAAGAACCAGGACGGCAAGCGCGACCCGGAAATGCACCAGGCCAAGAAAGGCAATCAATGGTACTTCGGCATGAAGGCCCATATCGGTGTGGATGACGAGTCGGGCCTGGTGCATAGTGTGGTGGGCACGGCGGCCAATGTGGCCGATGTCACGCAGGTCGATAAGCTGCTGCACGGCGACGAAAACGTGGTCTGTGCCGATGCCGGTTATACCGGAGTGGAGAAACGCCCCGAGCATGAAGGTCGTCAGGTCATCTGGCAAATTGCCGCCCGGCGTAGCACCTACCAGAAACTGGGCAAGCGCAGCGTCCTGTACAAAGCCAAGCGCAAGATCGAAAAAGCCAAAGCGCAGGTAAGGGCGAAGGTCGAGCACCCGTTCCGGGTGATCAAGCGCCAGTTTGGTTATGTGAAGACGCGCTTCCGTGGCCTGGCCAAGAACACGGCACAGCTGCTGACGCTGTTTGCCCTGTCGAATCTGTGGATGGCCCGTCGACATTTACTGAGCAATGCAGGAGAGGTGCGCCTGTAATGTGGGGAATAGCCGCCGCGAGGTGCTCGCTGCGGCTAAAAAGACAGGAATGAGTCAGTGATCTGAGCGTTTTGGGTCGACTCGCCACTTTCAAAATCAGCGATGGTCGAAGCCGGCCAGAAGCACATGGCTACTTCAGACCATCCCTAATGAACTTTGGGCGAGCCTCATTGATGATTCTCGCCCAACCTACTTATTCAAGAACAAAATTTATTGATCACTTCAGCTCAAGCCCTGCGGTTGTTGCCTACGTACAAAATTCCGCTCATTGCTGCGCTGCCATTGGTTGGGATACGCCAACAGTTAAGGACTTGCATAACTGAAGGCCCGTGAGAAGCTCCAGGACGTACACAGACCCCTGGACAGGCCAACGCAAGGACCTATGCCCCATGCAGCAAGATGACGCCACCCTGGCCCGCTTTGAAGCCATCCACACGCAGATCAACGATGCAATCAGGGCCGACCACGAAGCTCGTTGGATGCAGACCGTTGGCGGGTTCACCGGGAACCGCGTGCCAGTGCAAGGCATGTACGTGATGACTGGACCGCACGGCTATTCAGCGCTCGGTTCGATCGGCTGGGTGGCTCAGGTTCGCTTGAAGCAAGGTCAGTTCGGCTCCGACAACTACATCCTGTGCCAAGCAGACAACGGGCCCCGCTTGATGCAGCACTCGAACAATGTGTTCTACCCGCTTACCCCTGAAGAGGTCGAACTGGTGCGACCGTTCTTTGTAGAGCGCCTGCCGGAGAACGAGGACTTCTGCCACGGCTACTCCCTGGGTACCGAGGAGACACGCGCCGTGGGCTTCCTGATCGACCCGCCTGAGTGCTTTGAGCCGCGCGGCGGCGAAGGCGCTCGGTTGAAGATGACAACCATCGGCGCCGATGGCAGCAAGACCATCACAGACACCGTGTTCTTGTAGGGAGCATTCACCGCTGCTGCTTCGCCGGCCAGACTGCACCGTCACCCAGCTCGCATGCTGGCCTTGAGAGCAAGAGCCGCCCCTACCCCAGCCCTCGAGCTGGGTACTGGTCGTGAGAGACGCGGTTGTCGCGTCCCGTAACCGGTAGAGCCGCCATGTCGTTTTCTTGGGAACATAGTTATCACTCCGGGATGTCCGCGCAGGGGGACCTGCGAGCTGCCGTTGAAGAGCGCGTGGCCGTAGGGGTTGTGGCCACCCTGTTGGACACGTTGAAGGTCATTCGAACGCTTCCCCGCTACCTGGATTCAGGTGGGGCAGTCTTCATCGACTCAGGCGCCTTTGCTGCGTTTCAGAAGGGCGAGCTGGTGAGCTGGACCAAGGTATTCAGCACCTATGAGTCTGTGCTCAACATGACGGACCGACCAGGTGGATTGAGCATTGTTGCGCCAGACGTCATTGGCGATCAGACGGCAACGCTGACGCTGTGGAGTGAGCACGCTGAACGGGTTCGCGCCTGGATCAGTGCCGGAGCTCGAGTCATCATCCCTCTGCAGCGCGGCGCACTGTCTGCTGGCGTAATGCTCGCGCACGCCAAGCGTATTTTCCAGACGGACCGTTTCTGCGCTGGCATCCCTTCGAACCTGGAGGCGATGAGCGCTGAGGATTGCGCGACACTGCACCATCGCGATTTTCACGTGCTGGGCCGCGTGATCATGACCCCCGAGCTCGAGCTCAAGCTGCGTGCGCTAAAGGCCAACAATCCCACTGCCACATACACGGCCGATGCCAATTGGCTGCGCTCACGCATTCGACAGATCTCCAGTGCGGCCGAGCGCCTGCGTTATGAACCCTCGAAAAACCAGTTTGAGTCGTTGCGGACCCGCGCGGTGCGATCAGTCCTGCGCGAAGAGGCATACGGCACCCAATCCCGCCGCCGGGCTGAGTGTGCATAAGGGCGGCGTGCTACTTTTGCGCGCTGAGAGGTTGAAGGGAGACGATATGGCTATTCGCAACTGGTGGACCAGCTTGAGGCAGCGGGACGAACATGGGGGGCTGATGCCGGAAGATCTACTACCTGAATTCGAGCGGTACCACGAGCTCATTGATGGTGAGACTTACGTCGTCGCGGCACGGGAGAATAACGGGGCACTGAACATTTTCTCTCACCAGCCCACCTACTCGTTGAAAGCCGATGCCTGGCGCTTCCCCGGCGGGGGCTGCACCCACGCCGTGAACCGGATGTGTGGATTACTGCAGTTGAGTGGCCCGACGCGCTTGATCGGGCCTGGGAACGGCAGTATTCGCGCACCTGTTTCGTGCTCATCGCCTGAGGTTCTCCCGACCCAGGCACCCGGTGGGGACAAGCTTCCCCTCTCAGGAAGTACCTCCGTCGCATCCAAACCGTGTGCTGAGAGCCGGCTCGAAGGTGGCGAGCAAGGCGCAATTTTCACTCTCAAGAGGAGCGATGCCTGACATGTCTTCAGTCGACTGCCCTGCACTGCATCACCGTGACGAGAGCTACCCGTTCGGCAATCGAGTGCCGTGCACGGTTCGCATGGTCAAGACAGTGCTTGCCGATCCCATGCCGGTGATCGGCTACGGCTACATTACCGGCAATGTGCCGACCGCGGTGATTAGCCAAACCCTCCCGGTCTGGACCAACAGTTACGGTGCTGTGGCGGCTATCATGCCGGATGGACAGCGCCTGGGCTTGAAGCCGGACGAGTTCGAAGTCGACACTTGGCACGATTTACCACTCGCACAACCCGACTGATATAGCGATACCCACCTTTAAGCCAGTCCGGCAACAATTGGACCGTGCACCCACTTACCCGATGAGTGAAAAAATGTTGACCAGAAGCATCTGGAAAGGGGTCGGAACAGTAGCACTGGCGGTGACATCGGCCTGCGTCGCAGCCTACGCCCGTCATGCATTGGGTGGTTGGATTTCCGCGCTTAGTTTCCTCCTGGTCATCGCGTGCTCAGTTCCCATGGTCATGCACTTCAACCTCATGGCCTCCCACAAAACACTCAGGCCGAAGCGCAAGGACTGGTTTGAAGAAGATGACCCCGGCCCGTTCTATCATCCGATTACAGGCTTTCACCGTAACGACGACGATTGAACCCACTCCTGCCAGGTGGCCTGCTGGCCTAAGCGTGCCAGGGCGCCGTAGTGCCCCCGCGCTGTACCCGCGAGTATGACCCCACGAAGGTTCTTCGCCCCGGTCTGAAGCCATCGCTTCGTACCGGGTATTTCTCCATCTGGCCCGGTAACGGGTACGGATTGCCCTACCTTAGCGCTCCCCCGGCGTCAGAATTCCTTCGTGCCTCTTCGACAGGCACGACGGCCCACCACGGCGAAGTCCGGTAAAGGACAGTCGAGCCACACCCTCCAATACATCACATTGTCCGTCTGGGAAGTGCTTCGTGGGCCGGGTTAACTTTCCCTCGGAGAAATGCTGATGTCAGACAACCTTCGCTTCCCCAATGGCGTGTCCGTTGCCCAAGCCAAGAAGGACGCTAAATCGTTAGCCAGGGCGCACGGTATCCTTCTCGCTGAAGCTCAGAACCAGGTCGCCAAGGCGAATGGGCTCGACATGCTGTGGAGCCGGGCAATTGAGCGGCTTAAGCTCCTCAATCAACCGCTGGCGTGCCTGCAACTGCCGCTTCGGTTCTCGCTAGAGCCCCTTCCGCTCGCCGTACCGTTCCGTGCTCCGGCCATGCTCCTGGCCGGCCCCTCGGGCACGGGTAAAAGTGTCTTCGCCGTAGCGCTGGCCGCCCAGCAGCTGCGTGGCCACACCGATGCGGAGTTGCACTGGATCACGGACAGGGCCTTCCCGACTATTGGCTCTTCCCTGCCTGAGACCTGGGTTAGCGATAACCTGCTTCAGGCCCTCATGCGCCGCCATGGGTCCCGCATCAAGCTTCACGGCCGCGACTACACCGGCGACCTACCAGGCAATGGCTCTCCCCCCGGCACCGTGATCGTGCTTGATGAGGTGGGTTATTGCGACGAGCTACCAGAGATCATTGAACGATGGATCTCACTCGCACAGCAGAGGCGCCACATTCTCATCGTGTGTGCCCAGGTGCTTTCCGAGGTAGTGCGGGGTGAGCTCCCTCGTAGCGTGTGCACGCTGTTCCATGCACGCCCCAACTACCCTGAGATGTCGCCGCTGCCGTTGATACAGGGGCTTGCCCGCAAGCTGAACAGTCTGCGGTTCGAACGTGGCCGCTTCAGCGAGTTCCTGGCTGTCGACGGGTCTGGCCCTTGGCCTGATTTTGTCCGCCTCCCCCTACCCTGCATTCATAAACTTTGAAGTGGTCCGCCAGCCCCGTGCCCACGGGGTTGGCGCTCCTTTTCGACCCGTTCGTGGGTACCAACACCACCTTGCGCTCACAGCGTTCCATGAGAGCCTCATTCAACACATGTTCGCGGCTAGGAGCGAGGGGATATGGGTCATGTCTTGGGGGGATAAAGCGGCCCCGATCATCGCGGAAGTCATTCGTCGTGTGGGCAGGAGCGACCTGAAAACACTGCGCCAGGCACTGGCAGCCGCCTACCCATGGGATGGTCGCAAAAACGCCCCCTACAGAGCCTGGCTAAACGAGATCCGGCGCCAGCTGGGGCACCCGCTGTATGTGCGCAAGGTAGACCCGCTGGACCGACAAACCGACATGTTTGGCCACCGTTAGGAAGTATGCGCTATGTGCTCAGCGTTGCTTGGCACTTCCTGATAGAGAAGCAGGCATGCCCTATATGCCCTGCGAGAGCGGCCGGTCGTGGTCGCCAGCAAGGGAAAACCTGGGTCATTGACCCGGACTTCGAAGTTTGAGAGAGGTGATATGAACAATGCATTGAAGGCTTTCCTCTGGGTACCAACACTCCCGCTGCTCTGGTGTGGGCTACAGTTCCACATCCTGGGGCACGTCCCCAAAAGCAGCCAACGCGCGGCCTTGCTGATGCTCGTGATCTGCCTGGCGGTAGCCCTGTTGTTTTCCTGGGGGCGGAAAAAGGCCATAAGCAATCGTCTGCACCTGGACATGCGACTGAATACCGTTGCAACAGCCGACGGCGAGGTCTTTACCGGTGCCTTCTCCTCCGATACTCGCTTCCTGGCCGATCTGGAAGCGCTTCACAACGTCATTCGGGCCGTGGCCGGAAGGGAATCGCACACCCAAGGACGTTCGATCATGTGGCGCGAAGCGGCGCTTGTCCGCATTTGGCCGGGCCCTTCTGGGCTCACACCGTTAGAGTTGGATGTCGTGACACAAGCCCTCGCCGATGAGTTCGCTGAGTTGGAGGTCCAGGTGATGGATGCCACAGCAGAACACACCAATCAAGGAGCAGTAACGGCGGAACGGCCCTACAGCACCGCCTAAAGGAACAACGCACTGCCCAGCAGCCCGCCACCGCCGCGGGCTTTGCCAGTACAAGAGGCGCAGAGTTTGCGCAGTGGAAAGGATTGCAGATGAAAGAGCGCACGATTCTCTTCAACACCCATATGGTCCGAGCCATTCAGGAAGGTCGTAAGCATGCAACCCGCTTTGCCGTGACCGGCGCCGCGGCCAAGTGGCTGATTGACCAGTCGCCCGAATGGGTCGCAGACCACGCCGGGGCGTTGTGCAAACTGGGCCAGCCTGGCGATCGGCTTTGGGTGCGCGAGGACACTGAAGCGTACCTGTCACCCTGCGAGTCCGTGATGCTGTCGCGCTATGTCGTCGACAAGCAGCCGGTGCTTTACGCCGGCCGCGAAAATCCGAGATTCAACGGCTCCGTCGCTCACTGGGATTATCCGAGCAATCTGCGTCCTGCCGCGCGGATGCCGCATTTCGCCAGGCGCATCCTGCTGGAAATCACGGCTGTCCGGGTGGAGCGGTTACAGTCGATCAGCGACGAGCATTGTGTCGCTGAGGGCATCATCCCGGTGGCCAAGAACAACCCGGACGACCCGCACGAGCGACAATTCTGGCGGGACTATCACCTGGGCGGGGACGGGACGTTCTGTGTCCCTACTCCCCGAAACTCGTTCCAGACACTTTGGCGCCACAACAATGGTTGGTCGTTCCCCTGCGGCGCAGCACTCGAGGCTACTGCCCCCCATCGCTGGGCGGCCAACCCCTGGGTATGGGTGTTGGAGTTCTCCCGCATAGACGCCAGCCAGCAGGCCAGCGCCGGCTTAGCGGCCTGATCACTACTGGACTCACCCATGAACCAATACGATCTCAAAACCGCTCAAGCCGCGTATCGCATCCGCCACCTCACCTCGCGATTGATCTGAATCACGCGCATGCTTAAAGGAAGGCACGATAAAGGCCTGAGTAAACCACCCAACGAGCGCGGCTGGGCCCCCGGGACTGCAACGCTTGTTGGCCAGGCTGGATACGGAGTAACCGAGCAAACTCGGCCGTTGAATAGAGCTTGCAGGAGCGGAATAGTGCCTGGGTAGTGCGGGTCCCGTGCTGCGATAGACGCTTTAGTCGAACGCTGGCCACTCGCTCACGCTGATTTCTGCCATCAGGTCCAATATCGGCTCCGAGAGCGGCTTGAAGTGCCCTCGACGCTGAGTGCGATACTCGATCCGGCCCTCTTTCGGGATAAAGACACCGTGCTGCGCGTGGGGGCCCATCCACATCCTCGCTCGAAAATCGATGATGTAACCGAAGCCAAGCTCCAGCCACCAGTGCGCGACCCCGCAATCTGCACCGCGGCCCCCGGCCGGATCATTCAAGCGCCGCAGGTCGACAAGCTCGCCACCGGCCACAACGTGCTCGATGCTGTTCTTGTGCAGCAGATGCGATATGACTTGGGTCATGCCGTCGCATTCGACCTGGGCAATCTTGGCCAACGGCTCAAGCCACGCCTGCAGCCTAAGGACATCGTAAGGGAGGCCGTCAGCCTCCCCCTCAGCGGAACAGAGTTGGGAGCACATAACTAATTGCCGCCACGGACATGCAGAGTCCGAACAGTCTGAGAACGGTGTTGATCTTGGCCGTCCGGGTCATGTTTCGGAACTTAGGCCCATGCACCGTATCCTTTGTGCTGTAGAACCACACTGTGGTCAGCAGCGTGAACATAACGAGTCCCAGCTTGGTTGCCTTGTCCAGGTCATGTTTGAAGGCGATGTACACCAAGGCAGCCAGGCACAAGGCAATCGCCCAGGGGAACATGTGCCTCACCAGCGAGCGTATACCCTCAAAGGTGCCGTTCTCTTTGGGATGTGGCGGGGCGTTGACTCGAGCCGTCGCAATGTTGCCATTCTGTGCCGGCTTGCCAGCTAGATTGGCGGAGAGCAATTCAGCCATTACCACCGCCTGATCTGGCCGCACAACAGCGGAAAAGGTTTCTACCAGCGCGGGTTGGTCAATCCCTCCTGGATCTGCGTGGAACGTGATGCCGTGCGCACCCGCTGTGAAAATGGCAGCGTGCACAGTCAGCGCCGGCTCCCCTGGTTCTACCAGTCGCTGTTTGAGCGCTCGGGCGCCAATCACGGCGACCCCCGCCTCTTGAATACCGGCCACCAGCTCTGCGGCCTGGGCTGCATTGATCTCGTTCACTCTCCACTCCCTTGAGTTGTCTTTGCCCGGCGAAATGCCGTGCTGAGTACCCTCTCACGTCAACAGCAAACCGCAAGCTGAGCTGTCCGCGGTCATTATTGCTTCTGCCCCTGCAAAGCGCATCACTTCTGCATGCCCTGGGTCCCTGAAAGTTCGACGGCCGGCTCCTCCTGGACCTCTCAGCGCCGAATCTAGGCCCCTATGCACCCCGGCAGGGGCGGATTGGGAGCTTGCGGCTTTTGCGAAGCAGCACACTCTAGGCGAAACAGCGTGTTACTAGACCTGATATGGGTAGATCGACGATGAGTTATGAAGGCTACGCAATCAACAAACACTCCTCCAGCTGGATTCTCTATGACCCACAGGGTGAGCCAATTGGTTCTTCGAAGACCAAGCGTGAATGCACCCGCTACCTCGCCAAGATGTTTCTGGAGGATGAGCAGAGCATTTTGGCAGAGGCGTACCAGGAGAAGATGCGGGAGCAGGGCGAAGAATACAGTTACGGCGATGCGCTCGATGCGCTGATCCAGGCCACAACTACGGATGCTACACACTTCATTGAAACGTTGCGGCCCGAGCTGAAGAACCGCTTCGAGGCCAGCGGAAGTCCCGTTTTCATCGTTGAGCTTGAACAGCGCCAGTAGGCCCTCACCGGCCAGCCGCCCTGGCCGCCGGCCTCCCTGCATTCGCCCTGTTGAGCAGTCATCGCGCTGCTCGGTCTCCCGTCGGCCTCTATCCCGAGGCCTTCTCGCCGTCGCCGTGGTGCCTGGGAAAGCTGCAATGTCAGAGGCATGTGCAAGCATTCAGTCATTGCTAGGCCAGGCCGCCCTATCTGGCCGCTTATCAAGGAGATGCACATTGGAGCAGACGTACCCCCAGTTTGAGCGCTACGAAGACCTGCTGGCGCGAGAGGGCTTTCATCCGAAACTCGAGTTTCACCCGCAAGGAGAACGCGCCATGAAGGACGTGCTCTGGCCCTATAAGTTCTTGGACAAGGTCAACTGCGGCATCTCGGCCTGCCGGCAACTGCACTACTCGGGCTATCTGATCACCACGAGTGATGGGCTCGAGACGGGTATCGGTGTCGACTGCGGACGAAAGTACTTCGGGCTGCAGTTCACCCGCCAGCGTCAGCGGGTCGACCAGGAAGTCGCGCGACGCCGACGAATCAAGGTGGTCCAGGACCTGATCGGACAGCTTCCGTCCATGGTCAGCACGCTGGCGAAGATAAAGGCCGACTACCAGGATTTGCAGGACCAGAAGCAGCGACTGATGGGGCGATCGGCCCCAGCATCTACGCTGTCTTGAAACAGCGTGCGGAGAAGGATGACACCAGGATCACTCGCAGCGTGCGGCTGACCGGGCTGGACCTCGAGGCCTACTACGCCACCAATAACACCAAGGGACGCCAGGCCGACGCCCCGCACGGGGAAGAGCTGGTTGCCACCCTGGAAGGGTTGGCGTTCATCAAGGCGCGCATCAAGGACATGCTCATCACCAACCTGTTGCAGCCGCTCCAGTCGCTCAGCACTTGCAAGGCTGATGATGTGGAACAGTGGAAAGTGCGCGAGCTTGGGAAAACGGCCAAATGGGTCGGCGAGGTCCCCCAAAACCTCATCAGGGCGCAGGAGCAAATTGCGGCGGGTCGCCGCTTCTTCACCAGCGAGAACATCGCCAACCTCGTCCACATCGGCGCCCCTGATGGGCCGTTGGCGCGGATCGTTACCGACCTAAAAGCGGCCGAGCAATCTCGACTGGAAAATATCCTGTAGTCCCCCAAGCCGCGGGCGGTGACTGGCTGAATCAGTGCCCGCCTGCCCCTTGGCGAACATAGGCAGGGGTAGACCCTGAGATTGGCAAGCTTGTCCTTCTGACGAAACTTGCGCGCAGCCTCAATGCACGCCACAGCGGCAGCGGCGCATCTGTCGACCCCGGTGAAGGGCCACGGGCATTCTCTTACGCTCCTTGCCGCGTGATCAGTTATCTGGCCCTAACGATGAAACCTCCAGACCGGCGTGAGCGCCGGAGCGAGAGAACGATTTTGAGTTGATCATTCACCACTAGAGGTTCTGAATCAAATGCCAGCGGCCATGGCTTGGGCCCCAAGCTCTCGAGGAACCCCGTCAAAAGTTGCTCTAGGGTCTCGTCCGAAACCGCCTGATGGAACAGCACACTGGAGGGCTGTACTGCGGCCTGGAACTGGTCCGCAATCGAATTCATAAGCCGAAGACGTTTAACCCTAGCTTTGAGCTTGGCAAGTTGATCAAAGTCAATTGAATTGTGTATTGAGATCGGCGTAGGGTGGAAGTCTCGTGAGTGCTCTCCATCTTCTAACGTCATTGCTAAAAACGCTACAGGCTCCCAGCCTGCATCAAGTTTATCGATGATTGCAGCATAGGCTTCAAAGGACTTCCGATCCTCAGGAGTAAGCATAATTTTTGGATGGACAGTGAGTTTGCTAACGCAAACCTCAAATGTCCGATTGGATGGTCTAACCTTGAATTGCCAGTTGAAGGGGTGAGCTTTGGATGCCGTACTTACCACCGTAATGGTTTTTTCTCGTCGATCATACTCTTCTCCACTACCAGTAGTGACAAGGATGAACGAATGAGTATTCAACCGCTCTTTCAGAATGGACCCGTCTTTTGGATTGCGCGCACTGAACTGAACCCCAGTAGCCGCATGCCCTACACTGGTCATAGGGGGCTGTGGATCTCGGTGAGTCTCGAATTGAGCATCCCATGAAGCAATAACGTTGCGCCACAACTGGTCGTTACCGTCCGAATACCTAAGCTTTTCGGTGATGATTTCACGAACAGCTTGAGTTAATCGTGGTATATGCGCAACTTCGAACGGCGCTGTCGGCAGACCTAGTTCAGAATAGGACAATGCTATCTCGATCCGAAGATAGAGAGCTTTTACCTTTGACTTAATGCTTTCCTTATGTAAATCCAGGTCCGGCAGGTGAGCACGAACGATTTCATCTACCCTCTGAGGCCCTACCCTCACTGTCAGGTATCCAAAATCTGTCGACTCTATCGTTAATGCGTGCGCAAAGACTCGAACACGCTTCATATCCAACAGCCGCTCGGGGGGATACTCGAATTGATACTGATCCACTTGAACCGAGTGAGTCGGGCACAACCACACTCCATTAGTTTCTGCTGCCTTTTCTTTATCAGACAACTCTAGGCCAGGCCTCGGCCCATTTGGTGATGCGGCATAGATGTGAGCTGCAACACCAACGCCCTTCAACTCGGTTGTACCGTCTTCCAGCACGACAGGCCCTGTGGAGGGATACAAGCATCCTGGATACGAGCACATGTGTCCAGCTGAACCAGCAAGGATTGCACGTGTTTTCTTGGAAAAGTTAACTCGGCGTGATACTGACATGCTTTATTAGCTCGCATCTAGATCGTCATTGGGGCAAATTGACCAGTTGCTTAACTCGGATCTGGCCGGAATAGAACCTATCAGAAAAGCCTAAGTTTGGTCCAGTACAGATATTCCTAAGCCTTAAGCATTGGCTCTAGACTGATCACTTGCGGCCTTAAATAGTCCTCTCATTTTAACCACTAGTGTTCACTAACTGCTGACCTACCAAGACTAATGACCTAGTTGGTTAGACTAATGATTCACCTAGCGGCCGGTAACTATCCAGCCAATCAGCGCTCCGCCCGCCGCTTTGAGAACTTAGCCAGAGGTGTGACCTTCAGACAGGAACGCTTGGCCCTTTGGCGCCACTTGCGGGCAGCCACAACGGACGCCACAGCGGCAACGATGCACCACTCGATCCCGGTAATAGGCGGGCCGTCGACGCTCATCCCCACGCGTTCCAAGGCCCACCGGGCGACGGTAAACACTGCCGACAAACTCAGGATGAACCCGATCACGTTAACCAAACCTCTGTACACCAGGCGAACGAGTCCTGGGAGCGTATACCGCGTGAAGTAGCGCGGTTTCTCGACATCCCCCAACCAGTTCTGCTGGCCAAATTTTGGCCTCAAAGTCTGCTTTTCCGGCATGCGCATTAGCTCTCGATTAACCACTCAGGATAGGGTTAGCCTACCCAGCACCCTTCGTACATAAGCTCCAATTCGCCCCCCTACCCGGTATGTCTGAACTGCTGTCGTTTGCGGCGCGAGCGTGCTGGTGCGCGACTCTCACAGAAGTAGAGCCAGCTCAGGGCCGCGCGCTTGGCGGGCGGTGAGTGCAGTGATAGCTTTGCGCCCCTTTAACCACAAGGATGGAAGTAATGCGTTCACTCTTTGCCGCCACCGCGATTGCCACTATGCTCGGTGGCTGTGCTGCGCCACCGACTGTAGGAGAGGCGACGCCAGCCCCAAGCGAGCGAGTGCTGGCCTACCAGACTGAAGACCATGGCAAGGACGCGCGTGTCACTGTACTCAGGGAAAGCGCGTTCGCAGCTGGCCAGTGCTACTTTGGTGTCTATGTCGACGGCGTCCTTTCTGCGAGGCTGGACAACAACGAGAAGGCCAACTTTTTCCTCAAGCCGGGTAGACACTTGATAGGCGTTGGGTCCGACCCACAAGGCGGGGGCAATTGCTCGGGGAATAGCGGGTATAGGCGAGAAGTGGCGACTTGGGTTCAAGTCGGTGAGAAGCAAACCTTCCGCATAGCCTTCCAACCCATGCTTGATATACGTCCGTCTTCCTACTGAAGTTAGCAAGCGATGTAGATCGTTCACATGTTGGCGGAGCGCCCCGCCTCCTTGCTGTCACCGGCGCGGCTTGCAAATTCCAGGCTTACGCGAGAATCGATTCATAGCCGCTGGTGCGGCCGCCGGACGATAGCCCGCCGCCACCAGCGACCCACCCCTCGCGTAGGATGTCCTGGTATGAACCACTTCAAGCAGCTGGCCTTGCCCACCACCCTTTCCGACCTGCTCAAAGCGCGCCAGGTAGCGCTGCGGCTGATTGAAGATGCCCACCGCAGCCTGCAGATGGCTGAGGACCTGCTGAGCCAGCACGGCCGTTACCTAAAGCCCTACGGCGCACAGCTGAAGGAGGATCTGGGGAAGGTCCGCTGTGAACTGGACAGCAAGATGTGGCGCCGGGCCATGGACCTGACGGGTTTCAAACAGCTCATGGATACACAGGAAGTCGGCACGTTCGAACGGAGCCTGGAGCACTCGCCCCCCGAGTTCACCGAAGACAATATCCGCGCGACGTTCATCGACCTGCAGCTGCGCTCGACCGATATGTTTCGCCGTGGGGTATTCAACGTTTTCCGCTGGCTCTCCAAGGCCTATCGGACCAACGAGGCCGAGCCTTTCCGGATCGGCGAAAAGGTCATCATGAAGTCGATGGTGCGACCCAATCTCACTGGCGGTCTCTATATCCAGTACGGCATGAACGACACGGCATCCGACCAGCTCAATGACATCGATCGGGTCATGAAGACTCTGGACCAACAGCCCTTCCAGCCAAGGTCACTGGAGTCAGCGATGAATGCTGCTTTCGCGAATCTGGAGGTGTTTGAGGACAGCTACTACCGGGCCAAGGCATTCAAGAACAGCAACCTCCACCTAGAGTTCAAGCGTCCCGACTTGCTCGACAAGGTCAACGAGCAAATCGCCGAACACTACGCGTATGGCGCCCTGCCAGATGCCAGACACGCAGCTTGACCGCCATGGGTGATCCCAGGTGGAAATGCGCTGGCCAGCTCCGGCGCAGTAACGCCTACCCGTGTACACATGCTTGCCAGCTTGACCACCCAGTGCCTCGTCCGGCGCCCAGCCGGCCACCCTTCAGAGAGGAAGACCACGATGCCACTCCCATTCCGCCGTAAACCGGGGCTTGGCCACTACAAAGCATCACGGTCCGAGTGGTACCACGCCTATCGTGCAGCTCGGGTGACCATCGGCCGGGGGCTGAGCCCAGACCACACGCTGGAGGGTGTGCAATGGAAAGCGCAATTGATCGTTGCCTATGAGCGGGATGGACAGGGTGACCTGCTGCGGGATGACGCCCCCACCAGGCTCAGTCTCTCGCGACTGCTCGACGAGATGCTTGCAGACGAGCGAGGTGCCCAGGGTTGATAGGGCCCTGGCAGCGCTCATCCCCGTTCTAAAGCGCTGCAGGACGCCTGCAAACCGGTTTCGGCGAAAGGTATACTAGCCTCCCCCTCTGAGCGAAGCCCGCATGACCCCATTTCCTAAGCATAGTGGCCTAGTGCGCGCTAGCCGTTACGTCGCTGCAATTGCTGCCGGGCTTTACCGCCCCGAACGCGGCTATTTGCCGACGCCCTCCGCGCCAACCGCCACGGTCACCTTTGTTCGATTCGACGGGGAGATTTATGCCCTCACCGCCAAGCATGTGGTGATCGAGTTGAATAAGTGGATGGAGAAAAGCTGCCCTCTCAGTGGGCAATATTTTTGTCCGGTAAATCAGGGCGTCATCCTCCATGGTCCCTTCATCTCACCTCCCGCCTTGTTTCCGCAGCGCGATCCCGATGTGGCCTTGCTGAAGGTGACCGAGAAGCATTTGAGCCGTTTGGGCAAAGAGGCCTTCGAGATCCTTCCAGAAACCAAGGAAACCAAGATGCCCTGGCCACCTACGCATGGCAGGGCATACGGTTTTCCTACCGTGGACAAAAATGCTGTCATCGACGCCCTCGGTGAACGCCTTGCCATGCCAAGCGTCGAGGTGGTTGCTGAGTGCATCAGCACTGGTAGCGACAGCGACCAGATTCAATTCCACAGCGAACTGTCTGAACCCGTTGAACGCGGCAGTTTGAGCGGCCTGAGTGGAGGCGCTGTGTTCTGGAGCACGGATGAGCAATACGGCCTGGCCGGCATTGTGAAGGAAGCGTTTGATGTGAATCCTAAGGAAGGTGAAGAGAGTTTTTACACATCTCCAAAGGTCAATTTCGTTTGCCAGCGCATCGACTACCCGACCATGGCCCGTTGGGTCGATCACTACAACCTGCACTGGCAATCCGAGCGCAACAAGCTGAACCACAAGGCTCGAGAACAGAACGAGAGGGAGATTCAGGCACGTCTTGACCATGGCCGCCCGGTCCTCGGCAATGATGGGGTGCTGGAAGGAGATTGATTGCCATCCGGCGGATGCTTCACGGTGGCCGCCACGTCCAATTGAGCCGATCAAAGCCGGCCCTGCGCAGGCTTGATCACCCATTTACCTCAAGATCAGTTGACATGTTCGCACCCAAGAACCCAATCGCTCAGCAAGCGCTCGCCAATGCCCGGACTCCGCAGCAACCACGACCTACGTACAGCTCGAGAACCGCAGACAAGTATGTGATCCGCTCCTCCAGGGCGTTGATCGATGCGGTGACCTCACTGGGCAAGGTTCACGGCCGCAGCGCCAACTCAGAGGTTGTGGCGGCCGTGATGGAATCCCTCGCCGGCCGCCAGCGCACCATTGCCACGCGGAACATCCTCGTTGCTCGCCTTGGGCAGCCACTGGCCGACCAAGTGCTCGCCAATGTGAAAAGGGTTGGCATCGAGCCAGTCAAACAGCCCCGGTTTGGCAACCAGGTCGTCATCAGGTTGCCTGACGGTGTCCGCATGTCGATCGCCGAGGCAGTGGCCCGGTCGAATCGGGAAACCGGCCGCTTCCCCAGCATGCTGGCGTATGTGAATGCGGCAATCGTCTTCTGGATCAACATCCAGCGTGAGTGCGATGCGCTGTTGAGTGCCTGCATGGCGATGGATGAGTCTTTGAGCCTGTTGTCGGGCCTCGACGCCAGGGATCTGGAATTGATCCCTGACGTGCCAGACTGACCGATGAGTGACCGTGATCATCAACGGTACCCCAGTACCCCGCAATCCCCGTCAAGGAAACTTGAAGTACTCCGGGTAGACAGTGTTCAGATAACCCTTGCACCGGCCTGTGATGAACGCATGAGCCTCTTCAAGGCTCATGGCAGTTTCAGTGTTCTGACGGTCGCTCAGGGCCTTCAGACCGTGGCGCGCGTCGTAGCCCACGAGCGAGAAGTTGTTGGCGTTGTTGGTGAATCTGCCTCTTTCAGCCTTTGCTCCAGGGATCTCCTTCCCCTTCAGCTTTGCATGGGTTTCCATCGTCTCGAGCAGCTTGTAATAGTTGGACCAGCTTGCCTCGAACCCGAGGTACTTAAGCATCATGTAGATGTCCTCGTTTTCGGTGGCTAGGACCAACAATCCCAGTCGTGGTGACATCTGCAGGGCCTTGCCCAGCTGCTCCTCCCACCTGTGTTGGTGCATGCGAGGCCGGCCCAACAGCGCGATGACCCGTGCTTGCTGCCTGCGACGCACAGGCTTATCGAGAAAGTAAATCTCCCGAACAGTCTGCCTCCTCGCCTTGAAGGAAAACAGCTCGCTGGCGCCGTTGAAGATGTTCACCAGCTCATAGGCCAATTGCCAGATCACCTCCGGGTCCCGCTGACCATTGAAGTACAGCGAGTTGAAGCTGTAGTCATTGCTTGGGCAGTCATTCTGGTGGTCGATCCCACCCCAGATTCTGAAGTAGTCGGGTGAGCCACCGCGCCCAGTCATGCCGTAGAGGTCCTGGCCGTCGCCGGCTAACTCAACCTCCCAGTCTTCTTGCTTGAAATTCGCTTCGTAACCAGCCTTGGCATCGGCAAAGGCATCACTGGTAGCATCCAACTGGGGAAGCGGCGTCCCGTGCACTGCTGACTCTTGGCCAAGAAGAAACATCGCCGCAGCCGCGTCCGTTGCATCACGCACAGTCATTCGCACACCGTCACGAACTACGAAATCTTCTTGGCGATCGGTCGCCGCGGGAGGTTTATCAATCATTCAGTCACCAGTCTATTCCGCAGGATGCGCGGCATCTGCCATCGAATCAGGTCAGGGCCGGGTGCCGCAGGTGAAATTCCTGCTTGGCCGGCCGATTTAGCTATACATGATGGCATCTCTGGGGGGGCCTACGCGACGCTTTCCCCTCCCAAAGAATGGCTGGCGGGCCCACCGATCTAAACCTCGGATCTTTCGTCGCGGAAGACGATCAACATCATATTCAGGGCCTACGGGGCGAATTCGTCATGGCCGGCACAAAAACTCCGATCCCACCCCGGATCAAGCCGCAACTGGTGAGCCTGGTGACTAAGCCACCGGCTGGTGGTGCCTGGCGATACGAAATTAAACTAGACGGCTGGCGATTCCTGGCGCGGATCGATGGTCCGGTGGTGCAGCTGTTCACCAAGAACGGCCACGATTGGACAAGGAAGCTCCCACGCCTCGCCCGAAACCTGGCCAGGCTGGCAGTGCATTCGGCGTGGTTGGACGGCGAAATTGTGTTTCAGCATGAGGATGGCCGCCCCGTTTTCCACGCCCTCAGACCTGCCTTCGATTCCGGCCAGACCGACCCTTTGGTGTACGTTGCCTTCGACCTTCTCTACCTCAATGGCTATGACCTCCGAAGCGAGCCAGTGGAGCTAAGGCGTCATGCCCTGTGCGCACTGCTGGAGCACTGCCCGCTGGACCAGGTCCGCTTCTCTGAAACGCTCGATGCCGATCCGGTGCAGCTGCTGCACAGTGCCTGCCGTATGGAGCTGGAAGGCCTGGTCGGAAAGCGCGATGGCAGTATCTATACCGGCGAGCGTGACGGAGCATGGATCAAGCTGAAATGTCGCAACCGGCAGGAGGTCGTGATCGCTGGCTACACAAGGACAACATCAGGAATTGGCTCGTTGCTGCTTGGAATACATGATGATGCAGGCGGGCTGGTGTACGCCGGCCGAGTGCGTTCAGGCCTGGACAGATTCAGCCTGCAGACATTGCGGGCGACCCTTCCAGCGCTCGCGCGTCCGCGTCCGGCCTTGGTCGACCCGCCTGAACTGGGCAAAAGCGTCGTGTGGGTCGAGCCGCGCCAGGTCTGTGAAGTGGAGTTTGCTGAGCTCAGCCCTGCGGGCAAGCTCCGACATCCGGTATTCAAGGGCCTGCGAGACGACAAGCCCGCGGCGGATATCAGCCTTGAGAGCGACACGGATCTGCTATGAGCAGGCCGGGAGGACCTTGTGTATGAGGTGGCCATTGAGGCGGAGGCCTGCGTGCTGCAATGCGAAATCACTGACGTGGTGATCGAGGCTGCGCATCCCGCGATCTGGACCAGCGACTGGGATGCCCAGGGGTATTGTGAACTTGAGTTCCGCGTCGTTTCAGGCGTCGTCTATGACGAACAGGGCCAGGCCTCTGAGCTGGGTCTTAACGGCTGCTCGGCATTGGCCGATCGCTACGCAGAATACATCGAGGAGCAGCTCCTACGGCAGTATCACGACATACATGGGGACCTTCCCTGAGAGACAGCTGATAATCCCAGGCAGCGCATCTGATTCCCATGGCAATTGGCAGGCATTGACGTAGGTTTAGCCCCAATGACGACCCGGATTAGAAGTTGCAAACAGCTAAAGTGGGGGAAAATGCCAGCATTCGCTGTGTAGCTCATGGCACGCTCATCCATGGCTGTGTATAGCCTTGCGGTTCCGGCGAGCGGTGAGACGCTGACCCCACAACGAATACTCAGGATACCCCATGGCCAAGCGCTTAACGCCCGATGAACTGTACGCCCGCTTCTTGGCTTTGAAAGAAGCGGCCGACCACCTACGATTGCTTGAGTGGACTGATAGCAAGACCGAGCGTGAACAGGGCCAACAGGTAGCCGACCTATTGATGCGCCAAGCGTATGACCACCTAGAGCGTGCTCAGGCTGCTTCCGCAAACTGAACGAGGTAAAATAGGCCCTTGATGAATCTCAATGCATTTGCAACTGATCCCATCTTTGAGAAGACGAGCAACGAAATTTTCGCTGTCTTGGCAAATACGCATTCCTTTGACTTAAAGGCGCTCACTCCAAGCGAAGCTCAGCGGCTACTGAATTTTGTTCAGATCGCAGATATGGGGCGTTACCCCGAGTTTTCAGGTTGGCCCGAGAAGGTACTTCTAACCGCGCGGCTTACTTGCGAACAGAAGCTTCACGCCCTGATCGGGCAATCGTCGACGTAGCCAGGAATTTTCATTGCTGCACCACAAGCTCAGCCCCTAAGAAGACGGGGTTGAGGGCATAAAGGGGCCAATTTCAGCTTCGATCTTCCGGCCAACAAGCCCGCTTAGCACGGAAATTTGTCATGGATACAAAACATCCTACTCAGGTCGCTGCGGACCGCTGGAATGCACAGGCTGACGAACTTACTCAATGGGACGTCCTTGGCCAGGTTGAAAATGATGAACTCATTTCGGCCTCTGACCCATTGCAGCCTCTGTTAGCGGAAGCGATGCGGCGAATGCTGCTTGAAGAGTACGGCCCTATAACTTGGGTAATTGGCCAAGAGTGGGTCGTCCACCATGGCGCTGGTAGCTGGTCAATTGGCCCGGACGAGCCGGCAACGAAAGACCAGGTGCGCGACCTCTTGATTCGCTCAGCTGGAATCTTCGAACTGCAAGACTACTGATCAGATAAAATCGCAGCCCCACTACCTCCGAGCTTTGCCGCAGCCATAATGGGCAATGCATCAACGTCCAGCAATCGACGGAATTACCGACATCATGGACCAACAGAATAAGCTCCAGCGATTGAACGCGGCCCTGCAAGGGCTGTGGGATGATCTAAAAATCATCCCGCGCTACCTCGAACGTGTGGAGCCCATCGACCCGCGAGACGACGAAATCCACTTCACGTTCTCGTTTGAAGAGGAAGACTTTGCTGACCAGTTGATTCGCGCTGCCCGGCGCACTCTGGCCAGTTTCGGGCCCGAGTATTGGCTGCCTGACCACCATCCTCACGCGGCGCAGCTCCGTCAGGCCGAACACATGCAGTTCAAAGTCCGCAAGAGCTTGATCGTGAGCCACCTCTACTGGGGAGTATCCTTTATCCTCTGCACCCCGGAGGAAGGCTATTCGCTTACTGAAGACACCCAGCCTTAAATACGAGGAATTCGCTCAGCTGCTGCATCGAAGCCCCGGCCTAAGAAACCGGGGCCGAGCCCGTAGAAGGCGGGCGATTTCCGCGCCCGCGAGAATGCAGGTTCGAATTGATGATAACCACCCCAGGAATGACTGTGACCCTTGACGCCAAGGCGGCCGAAGCCCTGTCCCGATACCGCGAGGCCCTTTCGGCTTTTCAAGCAGTGGGTCATGGTACTGACGAAGGTGCTGATCTGTACCTGTCAGCAGAACGAGCCGCCGAGGACTTTGGTAGACAGATTGCTGTCCTGGCGGCAAAGGAGGACAAGGCCAAGCTTGATGAACTGGCAGCGTGTTCGCCCGACGATCATCCCGGCGGCAGTGCCGATTACTGGCGGCAAATGGACGAACTGGGCAAAGATCACATGCTCAGCCAAAAGCTCAATCTGATCGATCGTGACTAGCACGAAGCAGAACATCAACCGATGTTCAACATGCTAGACGAGATTGGCGAGCGCCGGCAGTAGGTGGCTCTTGCAAACCGAATGCCGTTCGCTTTCTCATCCTCGAGAGCTTCTGCGACCACCAGGCCCGAGTCCTCGGAGGGCAACGCACGTAGGAAAGGATTATGACCAAACCACAACCTTTGCAGCACAGCAGCTTCGTACTGCTCTACGTGGTGGGCGCATTCACCGCGATGTTGCTCGCTTATGCGTGGAATGAGGCGTTAACCACTGACCAGATGAAGGATTACTTCCTCGCAGCATTCGTGACCTTGATAACTGTAGCTGCACCACTACAAGCAATCGGAGTTGCCTTGTCCGTTGCGCTGAACAAGAAAGGGCGAGTTTCTCGTTTTAATGCGCTGCGAGCTCTTGCAAGAAAATAGGGAGAGGATTGCCCGCCTATGAGCAGCACCCCACAAGGCGTTGAAGTGCGTTACCTGCAGGCATATCTGCAGCAGTCGGCGCACATTTTGATCAACACACCGTCGATGCCGTTAATCGCTACCGCGCTGCCCGCGCGGAACACCTGAGACAAGGGCACGGCGAATCAATGAGCAGTGCTGAACTGTTTGTCACCTACCAGTGGGCCGCCTTTGACCTGGCCACCGCGCTGGATGCATTGCTGGAGAAGCACGGGTGATGCTCCCCATGCCCTTGGGATCTGACGGCTCCCAAGAGCTTCAGATAGGCCTGTCGCGCCTCTGAGCGAAAACGTCAGGCGGTTGTCAGCCCGAAGGATTCCCCAAGGCGATCGATGATCGTTGCCATATTGGTTTTGAGGTTGAGCTGCTTGAAATCGACGTCTTCAGCCGGCAACAGTTCAAGGAAGAGTTTCATGTCGGCCATGATGCTTTCCGGCAGCTCAGTGACCACGCCATCCAGCAAACCAGTCAGCGCCAGGACGTCGTTTCGATGCTTTCGGATGTGCTTGCTTTCGACCTGCTCCCCGTTCTTCTTTCGCTCAGACAGGTCAAGCCATGCTTTGACCTTGAACGGGATCAGGCGGTCAGCGCCGATGTACGACAACTCACCATTCTCCAAGCGGCCGGTTAAAAGCAGGCGGTAGTAAGCATCATCGAGGAGTATCGCCGACAAGCTGGAGACCGTTTCGTCCGTAGGGATCGGGATCAGTGTTGCGTTCTCTTCGTGGTCTAGACCGTCCGGCGCCCGCGAGAAAAGTTCGATCTGGGCCGGATAGGCCTCATCCGTGGGCTTATCGAAGCGATAGAAACAGGGTTTTTCGCCGCCTTTCAGCCTGATCTGGTAACCACCCGCGTCTATGAACGACCAGAAATGCGCGACGAATCCGGCATCCAGCGCTTCGACCACCAAAACGATGTCCAGGTCTTTAGTCGCCCTGAAGCTATCGCCCGCATCCTCCATTGCCAGAGCGGAGGCCACGCCACCGATCAGTACGTAGCGATCACGGAAATCGCGGAAGTGGTGGCCGAACAGTTCTAGGCCTCTCACGCTAGCCATGTAACCTTCTCCTTGAGTTCATCCAACGCAATCTGAATGCGTTCGTCGGGGTTGTCTTCCAAGCTCAGAAGCAACGAAGCTTCGTCGGCGATATGGTGTCTTTCGTAGAGTGACGGATACGCCCAGATCTCAACGCACTCTTCAATGGTGTCCACCGACTCGGCAATCTTGAACGCTTGAAGCGCCAGCATGTCGGTGAACACTTTTTTCGTCATCCCCCACACCGCTTGCTTCGGCTCCGCAAGCATCGTGTATTGGGCGAGAGCAGTTTCTCCTGCCAGGAAGACACCGGGTGCCGACCGGATAGCATTGCGAGTAATGCCAATTTTCTTTCTGACGGGCGACCGCAGGTATTGCTTGGCCTTGCTGAACACTTCTGCAGGTGATGCGTTGAAGGCGTAGGTACTCCACTGCAGCTCGCTTTTCGCAGGGGCAATCAACGATAGCGATGTCAGCTGATCGACTGCCCTAGATAAGGTCATTCGGCTGTAGTTGAGGTCGCCCATCAGAGCGTTTGTGGTGAATAGCGTGTCTTCGGTGTTACCACCATAGAGGCAAGAAAGCAGCATTGCCTGAGCGGCTGGTAGGAGGGCCGCGACCTCACCCTGTTCTCGTCGCTGACGAAAGTTCTCTCTCAGGTCCAGCGCCAACTCCGGGATGAACATCTGGAAGCCAGGTTGGATAAAGTTGACCTGATGCGTGATCAGACTCCGACGGTCCTGGGTCGTCAGGGACCTGCAAACGTAGGTGATGATCCGATTGGAAGCTTTACGCACCAGGTCGACGTGCTTTTGCAGCTTTACGATGCCTGGATAATCTTTCTCATCCCGAGGGACCAACAGGACCAAGGCGACAACCGCGTTGCTCGCCAGCGGAATGGTCAACTCGAACATTTTGTAGCTGTCACGGATGTTGAAAGACACCTTGAATCCCACCGGTTCAAGGTGCGCTGACACACCGAGGACAGCCTCGATGTAGGTCTTCGCGTCGTCCTGTAGATTCGACATATCCCCGGCACCTTGTAACTCTGTTTTTTTCACTGTAACTCACCGTAGGTTACACGTCAAAAAAGTATGTTACAGCCTAGGAAATACTGGGGTCTCAGATGGGTTACGACATTATCCAGAAAAATTGGGAAGCCACATTGCCTTGCACTTCCGAAGGCTCGTGAGACTGTCATCTCACAGCGTAAAGAACCCTCGCAATGTGCTCAACACGAGCAAGGCTCTCAAGCCCAAACCGACAGGAGACTTCCCCATGATTCTCACCAACGAACGCCGCAAAGATGCAGAGGACGTGGGCGTACTGCTTCACGCCATCTTCAGCCACGCGGAGGCCAATGCCGAACATCTCGACCGCACCCTCGTGGCCGTGGGGTACGCCACACTGCTGAAGCTGGCCGAGAGCGCAGCGGAACAAGTCGCTTTTCTGCATGACGACTCGGTCGAGGAGTGGGATGGTGCCATCTGGTACGAGCGTTTGGCCGATGTAGGCAGCGACAGCCTCGCCGCCGGGCTGTTTGCCTCAGACCATCCGGATGTGCGCGCAGTTGTAGTGAAATGGCTGCTTTCCTTCGGTCCCGTAGAGTTCTCCCATGCCGGCAAACGCTGGTCGTTCGATGCTGATGAGCTGGCGGAGTGGGAAGGAGAAGAGGAAGGCTTCCATTTCCGTGCCTACCACGAGCTTGCCGAACCGACCATTGAAGCTGTGTCCCGTTTCATCGACCGGCTGTAACATACCACCGCCCCAGCCCGCGTGGGCTTCACGGAATTTCAGAGCCATGTCCAACCTGCCTCACATCAAGAAGCCCTGCCGAGACTGCCCGTTTCGCAAGGACTCTTTGCGGGGTTGGTTGGGCAAGGATCGGATCATCGAAATTCTCGCGGCCGACTCGTTCGTCTGCCACAAGAAGACGGACATGCAGTGCGCTGGGCACATGCTCATCAATGGCCAAGAAAACGCATTTGTGCGAACGGCTGAGCGACTTCGCATCCCGCTAGACCTTTCCGGCGGCGAGCAGGTCTTCGAGAGCAAAGTCGCCTGCATCGAGCACCATTCTCGCGAGAAGTAACCGGCCCACGTCTGAATGGTCACCCCGTGTACCAGAAGGCGTACGGTTGCTGGCAGCGATCGACTTTGACTTCCTCTCTGAACACGCTGCCCTCGCCTGGCTATTCGCCCCGATGACGGTATCCATTTGCCCCTTGCGCTTTCGCGCAATGGAGGAAGATTCCTGGAAGTCGACATTCGAACGGCTTAGGGATGGTCTGAAGTAGCCATGTGCTTCTGGCCGGCTTCGACCATCGCTGATTTTGAAAGTGGCGAGTCGACCCAAAACGCTCAGATCACTGACTCATTCCTGTCTTTTTAGCCGCAGCGAGCACCTCGCGGCGGCTATTCCCCACATTACAGGCGCACCTCTCCTGCATTGCTCAGTAAATGTCGACGGGCCATCCACAGATTCGACAGGGCAAACAGCGTCAGCAGCTGTGCCGTGTTCTTGGCCAGGCCACGGAAGCGCGTCTTCACATAACCAAACTGGCGCTTGATCACCCGGAACGGGTGCTCGACCTTCGCCCTTACCTGCGCTTTGGCTTTTTCGATCTTGCGCTTGGCTTTGTACAGGACGCTGCGCTTGCCCAGTTTCTGGTAGGTGCTACGCCGGGCGGCAATTTGCCAGATGACCTGACGACCTTCATGCTCGGGGCGTTTCTCCACTCCGGTATAACCGGCATCGGCACAGACCACGTTTTCGTCGCCGTGCAGCAGCTTATCGACCTGCGTGACATCGGCCACATTGGCCGCCGTGCCCACCACACTATGCACCAGGCCCGACTCGTCATCCACACCGATATGGGCCTTCATGCCGAAGTACCATTGATTGCCTTTCTTGGCCTGGTGCATTTCCGGGTCGCGCTTGCCGTCCTGGTTCTTGGTCGAACTCGGCGCATGAATCAGCGTGGCATCGACGATGGTGCCCTGGCGCAGCGACAGGCCGCGATCTCCCAGGTAGCCATTGATCACGCCCAAAATCCCTGCCGCCAGCTCGTGCTTTTCCAGCAGGCGACGGAAGTTGAGGATGGTGGTTTCGTCGGGAATGCGCTCCAGGCTCAGCCCAGCAAACTGGCGCAGAATGGTCGTTTCGTAGAGCGCTTCCTCCATTGCCGGATCGCTGTAGCCGAACCAGTTCTGCATCAGATGTATGCGCAGCATCGCCATAAACGGATAGGCCGGACGACCGCCTTCACCCTTCGGGTAGTGCGGCTCGATCAGGGTAATCAAACCCTTCCACGGCACCACCTGATCCATCTCGATAAGGAACAATTCCTTGCGGGTCTGCTTGCGCTTGCCGGCGTACTCGGCATCGGCGAAGGTCATCTGCTTCATCAGGCGTCTCGGCGGGTGAGATCAGGCATTCTGCCAAATCTGGAAGTCCTCTTCAGAGTTTCCTTAGCAATCACCAATAGAGATCGAGGCTGGCAGCGGGCGCCCCCCAGGCAGAAACCGCTACTGACGTCCATCGCATGCGGAATAACCAGGTCCGGGCATTTTCGTGGGCGTACTCAGGCCCCCACCGGTGTAGCGGCCGCTATGATCATGCGCCAATGCATTGGCCTGATAGCTGGGTTACGCCAAACTAGGTCGCGCCCCTCCTCGACCTCCATGAACAAAAGTTATCCGACTGGAGCACAGCTAAACTGACGACGCGACACCATACATCACGCTCGGTGTCTGCTAATCCGTTCCTGCCCGCCCTTGGCATATCGCGGGTGTGTCACGTGACCGAACTGTAAACTCGGCGCGCCAGCCAATGTCAGCCCCTAGAAAACCTGCCCATCAAAAAATCTGCACCGCGTCTGTGCGATACTTCCCTTGGGTAACGTTCAAGCGCACGTTAAATTATATTACCGAGCAGCCGCCACGGAGCCGCTCGCTGAGCCCCTGGATGCATGTCGTCGATCAGCGTGTTTTCTCAATCACCCAATAATCGGCAGTGTCGACGTTGATGTAGTTGCCCCGCTCAATACGCAGGACCACGCGTACTTTGCCGTCTGCCACGAGGCGCTCGACGTGGGGGATAAAAGATGCATGCATGGCGGGGCGATCCTCGGAAAATCCTGGTCTCTCGATAGCATAACCATGCCGGTGGTCTTTGCGCGCCCTTAGCAGCGCTTAATGCACGCTTTACTTCTAGTGCGGTACTTGGAGTTTCCAGTCTGCCGTAGAGTCATCCGGCCACACTCTCTATTGCGTGCGGGCCAGCACACGATTTCGCTGATTCAGAGCGGAACCCGCTGAGTAACGATCAGACAACAATAACTGGGAGATTCTTATGTCGTTTCTATTCCCCGATACCGTGACCTTTCGTGGGGTATGCCGCCCTTCGCGCATCGAAGCCGAGACCACCGATCTCGAAATCGAGGGTGAAATCCCCGCCAGTATCCGCGGCAGCTTCTACCGTACCGGCCCGGATCCCAAATTCCCCCCCATGCGCGGCGACGACCTGTTCATCCACGGCGACGGCATGGCTTCACGCCTGCACATCGAGAATGGGCGGGCCAGTTACCAGTGCCGCTACGTGCGCACACCACGTTTTCTTGCGGAACAGGCCGCGGGCCGTTCTATTTTCGGTGACTACCGCAATCCCTACACCGACGATCCGGCTGCGGCCGGTATCGAGCGTGGCACCGGCAACACCAACATGATCATGCATGCGGGCCATCTGCTGGCGCTCAAGGAAGACTCGCGCATGTACGAACTGGACCCGCACAGCCTGGAAACCCTCGGTCCCTGGACAGCCGGTGGGGCGCTGAAAAGCCCGCATATCTCGGCCCATCCCAAGCTCGATCCGTTCTCTGGCGAACTGCTGACCTTCGGCTTCCAGGCCAAGGGCATCGCTAGCCGCGACATCGCCTTCTATGTGATCGACAAGCACGGCAAGATGACCAGGGAGCTGTGGTTCGAAGCACCCTGGGCCGGTTTCCTGCACGACTTCGTCGTCACGGAAAACCATGTGGTATTCCCGCTCTTCCCCACCACCACCGTCCTGGAAAAAGTCGAGGCCGGATTGCCCTATTACTGGTGGGACAACAGCAAGCCGACCCTGCTCGGCGTACTGCCGCGCAACGGCGAGGCCAGCGATATCCGCTGGGTCGAAGGGCCGCCGCGCTTCGGCTTCCATTTTTTCAACGCCTACGAGGAAGGTCGCCGCCTGCACATCCTCGGCTGCCCCAACGATCCGAGTCAGCCAGCCGCCTTCCCGCTGCTCGATGCCGAACCGAACGAGGAGATCGAGGCCCACTGGGGCCAGCGCATGGAGGATCCGGAAGCCGCCGCGACGGGGCCGTTGACGATGCTGACCGACTGGATCATCGACCTCGACGACCTCGATAAACCCTTCGAGGAAGTGGTGCTGCGCGACGACCTGTTCATCGAAGCGCCGCGGGTGGACGAACGCTACGCCACCCGCAAGGCCCGCATCGGCTGGGCGCTGAGCCGCGACCGGCGCAAGCCGACGCTGGGCGCCGAATGGATCATCGTCGACTACAACTGCATCGACCGCTACGACTTCGAAACCGGCCAGGTCAGCACGCTGTGCGTCGGCCCGGACGCGGCCCCTGCCGAGCCGGTGTTCATCCCGCGGGCGACGGATTCGCCGGAGGGCGATGGCTACCTGCTGCTGCACCTGATCAAGGACAAGGGCCCCGGTTCGGAATTCATCCTGCTCGATGCGAGCAAGCTGGAGGACGGCCCGATCGCCCGCATCCGCGTGCCGTTCCACCTGCGCCCGGCCATCCATGGCAACTGGGTGGACAACGTCTGACGGGGTGCGCAAAAGGCCGGCGTCTCGTTCATCCCGGCTGCAGCGGTGGTTTTGACCGCAGCTCCAGCCGAGATGCGAAAGGCCGCGGTGACTGCAGGCAACCTGCGGCGCACCGCGGTTGCCGACTCAAGAGACGGACGTTGCTTGAGGCAATCCGGCCTGAGCGAACTGCCACGCGGTGCCATCCCGTTGCCGAGGGGGCTTCATGGGCTGCGGGATGATTTCGGCGTTCCTGACTTCCACGTCGGCGCCCCAGCGGATCCTTCGGAATCACCGCTCCGGCGAAAGCCCGAGGAAGGTACCCAGATTGATGCCGAAGACCAGCCGGAACACGATTCCGTCATCGGCCCTCGATGCACTGGTGTTGTACTGATTATCCGGGTTGATCGCATAGGTGATCATCGGCTCGATGAAGGCGCCGCGAGGAAGCGAAGCCAGGTACCTCAGCTTGACCGCATAGGTGTCCCTGGATGCCGAGGCATCGGCTCCCCCCAAGGCCACCCGCGCGGCTCTCTGGGCCTGCAGATGGCGCTCGCCTACCCTGGCGTAATCCAATGAGACACTGGCGATGTCGTGGCGCCGGCCGAACGGGCCCAAGTATGACGCCCCTGCTTCGGCGAAATAGTCGAAGGGCTGATTGGGCTCCGGATTGGCGCTCAAGGTCCCGTACAACGTCAGCGATTCCGGATAGGGATCCTGCGATTTCCCACCATCCGCGCGCCATACGGCCTTGCGAAAGTTGAACATCATGCCCTCCGCACTGTCGCCGTCGACCAGCCCGGAACGCGGATCGACTTGGTCGTTGTTATTGATATAACCGGTCAACCAATAGTGGGCGGGATAGGCGGCCTGCTCGAAGGTTTCCTTGTAGCCCAGTTCGACGCTGATGTTCTCACCGCTGGAGTTGCTGAAGCTCCAGTTGAAGCCATGCCCTTGCGTGGCGTACTGGGTGAAATCGGACTGAAAGTAACCAGCCTTCATATACAGACTGTCGGTGAAATTGAAACGAGTGAAAGCGGACCAGCTTCCATAAGGGGGCGGCAGGGTTCCGCTGGAGTTTTTCCAGACCACATCGTGGCAGGCCGTGATGATCGTGCATTCCTCATGACCGTCGTAATTGAAATAGGTGGCCGCGCTGAAGCGCCCGAGTATGACCTGCAAACGGTCATCCATAAAATGCTGTTCGTAGGAAAACTGCGAGAGATAGCCGCTGGAAACATCGTTGGAAATATCCGCCGCCAGGAAACTCCCTGTCGCATTGAAAATGTTCTCGCGGTCATCGCCCAGATTTTGCCTCCAGGGAAAGGCGATATATTCGAGATTGAACTTGGCACCCGATATCCCGGCGATCTTCTCAAGATCGAAGTCCGCGCCGACCAGCAGGTTGTTGGACAGGCCGTATTCGTGCTTGCGCGGCCCAGTCGTCGGATTCGTAAGCAACTGCGACCAATAGACGAGACGAGGGCTGATGCCATGGCTACGGAGCGTGTCGCCAGCCTCTTCGAATATTGGGAAACTCGGGCTCGTCTGTCTTTGCGGCTCTTCTGGTGTGAATGCCTGAGTGGCACTGGAGATAGCCATCAGGAAAGCGAAGCGGATGATCGCCATTGGCCTGGCGCGCTCGCCTAGGCGGGGTAAGGCATTGCACAAAGCAAGGAGATGATGGACTGGCATAACTTTTTTATCCTTATTATTTTTAGAATTAGAAACTCTGCAACTGATCCCCTTATATTGCGCAAAGGGAGATTCAGGTAGCCTCAAACCCCGTCGCCGGCGACGGACGTCCGCAATGCACCCGCGGTCCTGCTCACGCTGACGAAACGCTCGGTTTCCGCTGCTGGATGGGCCTGTCTCGCCTGAAGCGAGGCAGTGAATCCTTGTCGAGCTTTTCGTCTTCGATGCTTCGCAGAAGCCCATTAGCAACCGGTTATGCCCCAACAGCGGCAGTTCTCCTCCTAGTTGTGGTCGGCCAATAGGAACCGGGGCAAAGAGCGACATGCTGCAAGACGCGCTCAACGGTATTGAATCGGCCGCCCGGCCACTAACACCTTTTTGGTTAAGGGGCAGACCAAAAAGGTTGGCGGGACGGATCGACCGGCCCGGCCGACCGCTATCCGCTGCCCCACGCCGCTGGAAGTCATTCTTCGTAGCCAGGGCGCGGTGCGAAACCCGGTACCGCTCCAACCGGCATGCAGACCGCCGATTGACGGATGTGCCCGCTCGGTCAGAGGCAGACTCCAGCGCCGACGGGAAGCCGGATACGGCCCATTAGGTCTGCCCCTTGACCCAAAAGGTCTTGGCGAGTCGAAAAAAGCATCAGTATCTTCGGACTTCCACAGTGTCTGCTATAGCGCGCTCCTGTTCGATCAGGAGCGCGCAAGACAACAACAATAATTCTCGTGCAGAGGTGATCCGCGTGCAGCGAAAATTCGACCCCAGTATCCTGCCCTTGCTGATCGGCTACCCGATCGGCTTCGCCAATACCGTCCTGCTGCCCATCTGGCTGGGTCCGATGGCGGAGCGCTTCGGCCTCTCCGTGATGCAGGGCGGCATGATCGGTTCGGCCGAACTCAGTTGCGCGGTTCTGGCCACGCTGCTGATGGCCGCCTGGCGGCATAACGGCACGACTCGGCTGCCGCTGGTGCTGGCCGTGCTGGTTTGCCTGTGTGCCAACATCCTGGCGGCCAGCACCGCCTCTATGAACCTCTTCGTACTCGCACGCGTCCTGGTCGGGCTGGGTTCCGGCCTGATCCTGTCCGACATCACCAGGCGCTCCGCCATGCGAGACAATGCACAGCGGATCTTCGCCATGCAGCAGTTCGCCGTGGTGGTCCTGGCCGGGATCTTCTTCATCACCACGCCCAGGCTGATGCCCATCCTCGGTCAAGGCGCCGCCTTCGCCTACATGGCCGTCACCTGCCTGCTCATGCTGCTTGCCTGCACCCTGCTGAAACCGGGTGATGAACGTGCCGCCTCCGCCATGCACCCGGTGGGACGCATCGGGTTGCCGACCAAGAGCCTGCATCCCGGCATTATCGCGATCTATGCCTGCATCCTGCTGCTGGTCGGGACCGAAGCCGCGATGTGGGCCTATCTGCCCCGCGGAGGGGAAAACGCCGGGCTGTCCCTGACTTCGATCGGCAACATACTGTCGCTCGGGGCGCTCGGCAGCCTGATCGTATCGGCGGCTGGCGCACAGATCGGCCTGCGCTTTGGTCGCTTCATTCCGTTGACGATCGGCGTGGGGCTCATGGCGGTTTCCCGTTCAGGCTTCGGCTCGGCCAGCCTCGCCTGGTTCACCTTCTGCGCACTGGCGCTGCCGCTCACCATCATCTTCGTCATTCCCTACCTGTACAGCTTGCTCAACGAGCTGGATCGCAGCGGCAGGGCCGTCTCGGCAGGGCCGGCCTTCATCGTGGTCGGCAATGCCATCGCTCCGGTAGCGGGCGCCTGGATGATCGGGCTGGGCGGAATAGAAATGCTGCGTTGGGTAGGTGTCGGTGGCGCGCTGCTGAGTTTCCTGCTGCTCGTTTGCATCATGAGTCTGAGCCGCAAGAGCAGGTTCGCGGCACAGACGAACAGCATCTGAAGCGCGGCTCGAACCGCCGAGATTGAACGGAGCACCAAAGACTTCTAGCATTCGCAAGCGAAACTACAAGGACAATAATAATGAAGACTCTCGAAAACATACCGGCCGGCATCGATCCTCAGCGGTTCGGCGATGCAGTCACCGCCTTCCGGGACGTGGTCGGCGCGGACAATGTGCTGGAAACGCCGACTGAACATGACGGCTTCGACGATCCATACGATGCCGCCGATTCGCGCAAACACCGCGCCAGCCTGGTGCTGCAACCAGCCTCGAGCGAAGAGCTCCAGCGGATCGTGGCGATCGCCAACCGCTTCGGGATTCCCCTGTGGACGACGTCGCAGGGACGCAACAACGGTTACGGGGGCGGGGCGCCGCGCGTCAGCGGATCGGTCATCGTCAACCTGAGAAGAATGAACCGTATCCTGGAAGTGAATGAAAAATATGGCTACGTGCTGCTAGAGCCCGGCGTCACCTTCGCCGAGCTGCACGCCCATCTCAGGTTGCATGGCTACAAGCTGTGGACGGACGTGCCGGACCTGTGCTGGGGCAGCGTTATCGGCAATGCCCTCGAACACGGGATCGGCTACACCCCCTATGGCGAGCATGCGGATCAGATATGCGGCCTAGAGGTGATCCTCGGCAACGGCGACCTGGTGCGTACCGGCATGGGCGGCCAGCCGAACAGCCGCAACTGGCAGACCCATCCAAGGGGCTTCGGCCCGCGTCATGACCAGTTGTTCATGCAGTCGAACTTCGGCATCGTCACCAAGGCCGGCCTCTGGCTGATGCCCCAGCCGGAGGCGTGGCGCGCGGTCTGGCTGCACGCGGCCAACGAGGAGGATGTCTATCCGTTGCTGGACGCGCTGCAGCCTCTGGTTCTGAACCGGACCATCGGCAACCGCACGACCGTGATGAACATGATGGCCCAGGGTATCGCCCTGTCCCGCAAGACCGATTGGTATGCCGGCCGGGGCGCCCTGCCGGCAGAAGCGAAGAAGGCCATGGCGCAGAAGCTCGGGCTCGGCGCCTGGGCCGCGCGCGTCGGCCTGTACGGCAGCCCCGAGATGATGGACGCTCAGTTCAACGCCATCGCCAAGGCCGTCGCGCACCTTTCCGGGCTGACCATAGTCTCCCGCCAGTACGCCGGCGACGCCCCGGCGCAGGATGTCCATCCGGCGGATCAGGCATTGGGTGGCATCCCCAGCATGGACCTGCAGGAAATGATGAAGTGGAACGGCCACCAGCGGCCCGGACACGTGGGCTTCGCCCCCATCGCGCCGCTGTCAGGGGCGGACGGGAAGATCCTCATGGACGTGCTCAACCGACACATGGCGGAACTCGGCCAGGACTTCGGCGCCGCCTTCGCCCTCACCCCCCGCAGCATGCAACTGCTGGCCCTGATCCTGTTTGATGCCACGCAACCGGAGGACGTGCGGACGACCTTCGCCAGAACCGGCGACATGGTCAGGGAAGTCGCTGCGCTGGGCTACGGGGAATATCGTGGCCACCTGGAGTTCATGGACCTCATCAGCGCGCAGTTCAGCTTCAATGATCATGCGCTCGGCCGCCTGAACAGGACGCTGAAGGATGCCCTCGACCCCAACGGCATCCTCGCCCCCGGCAAACAGGGCATCTGGCCTAGCGGCGATCGACGCTGACGCTCAGAGCAGCCGGGGGCGCGCCCGGGCTACGCCCCCCCCTCTACAGGCATATGCCGGGCCGTCGAGGCTCCTACAGGTGGACCCTTTCCGAACCGACGCTGCTTGCCTACCGAAAATCAAGACGGGACCTGCGGCAAACCACCGCCTTACCGTATGTAGATACCAGGATGGATTGGTAGCGCCAGTCGCCACCCGATCAGGCAGCGGATCAGCTGGGGTAGCGAATCGTCAGAGTTCTGCTGCCGTCTCCTTCAGCAACGCCCGCAACCATTCGTGGCCGCGCTTGTTGGTTCCCCGGCTCCAGTAGAGATCGATGACCACGCTGGTATTCGAATAATCGATTTCGAGAGTTCGCAGCGCACCCTCGACACCCGGCGCGTGCAACGCATGGGCCAGCCGGCGGGGGACCAGGGCCACGCAGTCCGTCTGGGCGACCATGGCGCCGAGCGACAGGAAACTCGGTGTCGTACATACGCTGGATGATTCCAGCGAGTAGGTCGGCTGCAATTGCCCCCTGGTTTGCTGCGAAGCCCAAGGCAGTTGGAAGCCGACATGTCGCAAGCCCTGAAACAGCAGCGGATCGATGGGCGAGGTCAACCGGTCGTTGGCCGGCCCCGCGATGCAGACGATATCTTCTCGCCACAGCTCGGTGGATTCCGCCCGCTTGCCGATGGTGGGCCAGGTCTCACGAGGTGCGATGAGAAAATCCACCTGACTCAGGTCCTTGGCCCCATGGAACTCCATCTGCACGAACTCCAGGGTGACGTTCGGCGCGAGCCGGCCACAGGCATTGAGCAGACCCGGCCCGAGCAGGAAGCCGACGTAATCGACGGTGGCGATACGGAAATGCGCGGCTTCCTGGCTCGGCTCGAACGCCGCCGGTGGCTGCAGCAGCCGATCCAGTTCGCCGAGGATGCGCGAGAGCGGAATACGTAACTGTTCGCCCCGAGGCGTCAGCTGTCCGCTTCTGCCGTTCATCACCAGCAACTGGTCGTCGAAGATGCTGCGTAATTGCCGCAGCGCCTGACTGATCGCCGGTGGTGTCAGCTTCAGCGCATTGGCGGTGTGCGCGACGCTGCGGGTGCACAGCAGCTTCTGCAGCACCGGCAGCAGATTCAGGTTGAGCTGGCGCAGTCGCGCGGCCAGCTCCCGGCAGGCCAGCGAATCGAAGTCGACCTCGCCGGCCTGGCGTGCGTCGCCAGCGGTATCGCTAAGGGGTAGTCGCGAGTTCTGTGCCATTGTCGATACTCATTAGAACACCGAGTTTCCGCTGAGCGTACGTTCCGGAATGTCCTGAAAGACTTCCCAATGCTCGACTACCTTGTCGTCTTCGACCCGGAAGATATCGATGACGGCCGACCCTTGGTGCCCCTCGTAGAACACGGCATGGGAATGCGTCACCACCAGATCGCCCTCGGCAATGACTCTTTTGAACTCGAGCCTGGTATCGGGATATTTTGCCCGATGCTCGCTGACGAACTGTTTCAGTCCCTCAACGCCATTGGCCGCTAGTATGCTGTGCTGGGTGTAGTTTTCCCCCATGTACAAGGGGATCTTGTCGAACTCACCGCGAACGACGATCGACTGGTAGAAGTTCTTTACCAATTCTTTATTGGCTTCAAGCGACATAACGACTCCTGTTTTTTGTTTTTGTACTGCGGTAGCTGAAATACCTACCGGTGTAGGGGTTATTGGCCGCTACAGGAAAGACGCAGGCAATTGGAGAGTGCGACTCGCGAGAAATGAATCAGTATTTCGCACCTTTAACGACGCAATGGCGACACGGACTGCTTTGCCTTTGCGACGGCCTGTCAGGTCGTACCGACGATGCCTCCGTCAACGATGATTTCCGCGCCGGTGATAAAGGATGCTTCGTCGGATGCGAGGAATACCGCCGCCACCGCGGCTTCGTCGGGCGTCCCCATGCGCTTCATCGGCACGTTGCCGGTGATCAGGTTGCGGAAGTTCTGCACGGCCTGCGGATCGTCGATACCTTCGGAGCGCCCAGTGATGGGGGTATCGATCGGACCGGGGCTGAGGACGTTGACCCGGATGCCCTTGTCGGCCAGCTCGCAGGCGAGTGACCGGGTCATGTGGCGCATGGCGGCCTTGCTGGCGCCATAGAGCGACGACAGCGGCCCGACCTTCACCCCGCCGATCGAACTGCAATACACCACGGAGCTGCCTGGCCCGAAGCAGGGCACCAAGGCTTGGGTCAGGAAGTATGGGCACTTCAGGTTGATGCTCATCAACCTGTCCCAACGCTCCTCGGTGATCTCTTCGAAAGGCATGAGAATCGCGATGCCGGCGCTAGCGAACAGCGCATCCACAGTTCCCATCTCGGTCTTGACGATGTCGACGACGCGCCGGACTTCGTCCAGGTTGTCCATGTCGGCGCGCACCGCCAGATGACCTTCGCCCAGCGTCGCGAGGGCTTCGTCGAGGGTTTTCTGGTTACGGCCGATGATCATCACGCGGGCGCCTTCGGCGGCGAACTGCTGCGCAGCCGCCAGGCCGATACCACTGTTTCCGCCGGTCACCACGACGTTCTTGTCCTGGAAACGATCCTCTCGCATTTTATTGTTTTCCGTAGCGATGGTTGGATTCAGCCGGGGCCAGGAAATCCGGGGACGACCCTGGCTCGGGCGCGGAAGCGGTCCCGCTCAGAGGCGAGTCGAGACCGTCTTGATCTCGGTATAGGCATGCACCGCTTCGATGCCGTACTCACGGCCCCAACCCGACTCCTTGTAGCCACCGAGCGGAAGCGCCATGTCCAGCACACCGTGAGCGTTGATGCCGATGGTGCCGGCGCGGATCCGCCTGGCCATGCGATGAGCCTTGGAGACGTCGCGGGTCCAGACGCTGCCGGATAGGCCGTAGCGGGTGTTGTTGGCTTCCAGCGCCAGTGCTTCGAGATCGTCGTTATCGAAGGGAATCGCACAGACCACCGGTCCGAAGATCTCCTCGCGCACCACCGTCATCCGACTGTGGGTGTTCACCAGTACCGTCGGCTCGACGAAGTAGCCACCGTCCCCCAAGCGGCCGCCGCCGGTGACCACTTCCGCACCTTCGGAGCGGCCGACGTCAATATAACCGCTCACCCGCGACAGTTGCTCGGCGGAAACCAATGGCCCCATGCGGGTATTCAGGTTCAAGCCATGACCGATGGTGCTGGCGAGCTGGCGAGCCTGCTCGGCGACGCCGCTGACCACCTGGTCGAAGATCTTCTTGTGGATGAACAGTCGAGTGCCGGCGACGCAGACCTGCCCCGAGTTGAAGAACACGGCGTTGGCCACGCCAGGAATCGTGATATCGAGATCGGCATCATCGAAAACGATGGCGGGCGACTTGCCGCCCAGTTCGAGGGATACGCGCTTCAGCGTCGCCGCCGCGCCCTGGACGATACGCTTGCCGACGGCGGTGCTGCCGGTGAAGGTGATCTTGTCGACGTCGGGATGCTCCACCAGGCGGTTGCCGGCATTGAGACCATCACCGGTGACGACATTGAAGACGCCCGGCGGAACGCCCGCCTCGAGCACCAGCTCGGCAAGACGCAGCGCGGTCAGCGGGGTGTTTTCCGCCGGTTTGAGGACTACCGTGCACCCGGAAACCATGGCCGGCGCCAGCTTTTGCGCGGCCATCATCAGCGGAACGTTCCACGGCACCACCGCACCGACGACGCCGACCGGCTCGCGCAGGGTGTACGCATGCCACTCTCCGGGCGCAGAAATCGGAATGCTCTCGCCGTTGAGCCGGGTACACCAGCCGGCCATGTAACGGAATTGCTCCGCCGCCAGCATGACGAAGAAATTGCGCGAGTAAAACAGCGGCGCGCCGTTGTCCAGTGTTTCTAGCTCGGCCAGCTCATCGGCGTGCGCTTCGATGATATCCGCCACCTTGAGCATCAGACGCTGCCGCTCGCTGGGTTTCAGTGCGGGCCAGGCACCATGCTCGAAGGCCTGGCGAGCAGCGACGACGGCCGCGTCGATGTCTTCTGCACCCCCTTCGGCGACAGTCGCGATCTGCCGGCCGGTGCCCGGATCGAAGACCGCCCGCGTCTGGCCCGACCGTGCAGGCAACCATTCGGCGCCGATCAGCAATCGATGCTGCCTGGACAGAAAGTTCTTTACCTCGGGACGCATTGCATTGGGTTGTTCGAAAATAGTCATGGTTGGACCCCTGAATCATTATTTTTATCATCGTGCATGGGATGATTCGCCGCAGGCAAATGATGCGCGAACCAAGGCTATTGAAGGCGACCTATTGCTAACCAACACCTTTTCGGCCATGGCGCAGACCAAAAAAGCACCGCCGGCCACGCCTGGTTCCGTCGCGAAGCGCCGCCTCGTGACCTACCTCAACAGCGCTTCAGGTACCGGAACCGGGAATTCTATCAACTGCTGCGCCAGCCCCTTGCCCATCGGATCGAAACGAGGAGAAGACACCGCGCCCCCACCCAGGGCTCCGTACATGAGGAAGTTCAAGGCGTGCAAGCCAGGCAGCTCGTGGCACTCGATGCGTGCACTGAGCGGGTTCTCATAGAGGTGCGCGTACCAGTCCCGGATCGCCTCGCAATCGAGCGCGGCCTTGATCCACGGCAGGTATTCCGGCCGCCGGGCGATGACGCCGATATTCGACAGGCTGCCCTTGTCGCCGGAGCGCAACCATGCGAGCTGGACGAGGGCCACGGAGGTGCCCGCGCCAGCCGTAGCGACCGGCATTGGCGCATGCGGCTTGACCGAGACGCTGTCGAAGCCGCCATGGGTCGGCACCTCGACCCGCCGCGTTTCACCCTCGAAGGCGAGCAGAACCGGAATCCGCTGCTTCTCGACCAAGGTGGAATACATGCGCATCAGCGGCGCAACGGAACTGCTGAACAAAGCGCCGGTACCCGGCGCCATGGACACCGAAGAGGAGCGGCCGACACGGGCCAGCGGCTCGACCGCTGCGCGCTCGGCATGATCGACCACCACGCGATAGACGATTTCCCGCGCCTCATGGCGGAGCGCATGGACACCCTGGCTGGCGCCGGAACCGATGAGTTCGAAGTGAGTGTTGAGGAACTCGCCGAATCCGGCCGTCGTTGCCAGCCGACGCATCCGCACGAGCACCGCGTCGACCGTCCGCCGCGCCTTCTCTTCGGCCTCAGGGCCGCTGATGACGCCGGTGATCACGCTGCGCCATCCTTGTGCCTGCATGCAGCAAACCTTGTAGGTGCTGGTCGGCGCATAGCCCCTGGCGCCCGACACCAGCACGCGGTTCGATGCCTGCTGCACGAGCGTCAGCTCGCTCAGATCGCAGGTCACCTCCGGCATGTAGTAGCGCTGCGGATCGTTGATCTCGTAGAGGATCTGTTCAGCAGTGGTGCCGACGTCGATCCGCCCACCGGTGCCCGGCACCGTCGTCAGGATCGCCGTGCCGTCATCGAAGCACTCGGCGATCGGAAAGCTGGTATTCGACCAGTCGATATCCTTCCAGTCGGTGCAGATGCCGCCGGAAGGCTGGGGGCCGCACTCGAGCAAATGGCCGATGGCGGTCGCGGCGCCAAGACGATCGTAATCGTCCCAGGCCCAGCCGAACTCATGCATCAGCGGGGCAACGATCATCGCCGAATCCACCACGCGGCCGGTGATGACGATATCCGCTCCCAGGGCAAGCGCTTCGGCGATGGGCTTGGCGCCAAAATACGCATTGGCGCTGATCAGGTCCTCCGGTAGCGGTTCACCGGTGAACATGTCGTGAGCGCCGTCCGCCAGCAATTCGAGCACGGCGTCGCCGTGGACCACCGCGATCTTCGGCTCGAGCCCCAAGCGGCGAGTGACCGCGTGGAGCGCCTCGGCACAGCCAAGCGGGTTCAGCCCACCGGCATTGGTTATGATCTTGATGCCTTTCTCGATGAAACGCCGGAAACATGGCTCGAGCTCCGGGCCGGCAACTTCGGCCGCGAAGCCTGTGCCGGTCTCGTATTGGAGCTCCGCCGCGAAGTTGGCCACGCTCGCTTCGTACAGGTAGTCCGCAATGAAATAATCGAGCTCGCCGAAGTTGGCCATTTGCGGCCAGGCGATTGTGGTATCAGCGGAGCAACCGGCACCGATTCGTAATGTGCGCTTTGACATTGTTCTTGAATCCCCATCTTGACGTTTCGGCCTGACTCAGCCCGTCAACGGATCATCGCAGGCGCTGGCGGATGAACACCAACACTGTTTCGGCATGGATTCAGATCAAAAAAGCTAAGCGGAAGACGAACATCGAAGGTGCAGAAACACCTGCAAGGAATCTGCGACACAAGGAATGACATTCGAAGGCCGCGGATATCAACTTGAATCGCTCATGGCCAACGTAACGGCAGAAGGTCATTCATTCACTGATGCATAGGCCAGCAAGCGTTTTAGAATCGGCGACTCGTGCGTCGGCAACCAGACCATATCGGCCCCCCAGGTGAACTCGAAATCATCGGCGGCACGTACCCCCACCCGTCCCGAGAAACGCTGCCCGGCCTGTCGTCCGGCGAACGCGATACCCACTCCGGCCGAAACCAGCATCGCGGTGGTCGCGAAACTGTCACTGTCCATGACCACCCGGGGGCGGAAATTGCGCGCCGCCCACGCGGCCGTGAGCTGTTCGAAAAGCCCCGGCATGTGCGCCTGGAACGGCATGACGAAAGGTTCCTCGCGCATGTCGGCCAGTTCGAGCCGAGGGCTCGAAAGCAAGGGATGTCCGATCGGAAACATGAATTCCAGCGGGTCGCTGGTCAATGGCACATGCGCCAGCGTACCGGACGGTATGCATCCGCCGTAGACCAGCCCCAGGTCCAGTCGGCCATCGGCCAGTGCTTCGAACTGCTGCGCATGTGGCATCAGCATGAAACTGAAGCGCACCTTGGGAAACTGTTGCTGGAAGAGCTTGAACAACCCCAGCGCCGCATCGGTATACAGTGCCGCCGCCATGTAACCGATGCGTATGGTGCCCGCATGCCCCTCCGCGAGCAGCCGCGCACTCTCCGTGGCCCGCTGGACCTGATCCAGAACCACCACCGTCTGGCGGAGGAACTCGTGGCCTGCCGGAGTCAATTCCAGCCGTGAGCCACTGCGATCGAACAGCAACGCGCCGATGTCGCCCTCCAGATCCTGGATGCGCCGGCTCAGTGGCGACTGGGAGATATGCAGGCGCTCTGCCGCCCGAGTGAAGCTGAGCTCTTCGGCAACTGCTACAAAGTAACGCAGATGTCGCAATTCCATTTTCCCTACCTATGCGATGCCCAAATACGGCCATTATAAGGTCCATCGCGTTTCAAACACACCACTATGCCTGGCAAGGAGCCCGCCGCCCAAAGCACCGCCCCCAATCGCTTTCCATCTCAACCGCCGGGCTCGGCCGCCATGCGAGCCGCAGGTGGGTGCGTCAGACGCGATCGAAGGTCAAGGCGCCGGTCATTCCGCCATCCAGCGGGATGATCGCGGCATTCACGTAGGCGCCGGCGCGTGAAGCGAGGTAGATCACCGTGCCCACGATGTCTTCCGCCGTGCCCATGCGGCCCCGTGGTACCTGGCGGGACAGCGCCGCCAAGATCTCCGCTGGCGCGGATGCCGCCATTTCGCTCGGAAACGGCCCCGGCGCGATGCAGTTGACGGTGACATGCCGCTTGGACAACTGCACGGCCAGCGCCTTGGTCAGATGGTGCACCGCCGCCTTGGAGGCCATGTAGGCGTAGTTCTCTCGGCTCGATAGCGACAACCCGCCAATCGAGCCGGTATTGATGATTCGCGCGGGGCTTTCGGCCGAGCCCTGCTTGAGCAGCAAGGGCAATAGCGCCTGGACAAGAAAGAAGCCCGCCTTCACGTTCACGTCGAAGGTCCGGTCCCAGCTCTCTTCAGTGCATTCTTCCAACGGAGCTTCGCTGATGACCCCAGCATTGTTGACCAGGATATCGAGTGCGCCGAAGCGGCTTTCAAGCGTCTCGCGCACCAGGGTTCTTCCGGCAGCGGTTGCGATATCGGCGGGTATCGCGATGCAGGTGCCGATGCGGCTCAGCTCCGCTTCCGCACGGCGGCAGTCGTCGCTGCTGCGGGACGCTATCGCGGTACGCACGCCGGCGGCCACCAGACCGCGCGCCAGCATGAGGCCGATGCCCTTGGTGCCGCCGGTGATCAATGCGGCCTTGCCTTTGATTGAAAACAGATCGCTGGGTATCGTCATGCAAACCTCTTGTTCGCTCTTATTGTTGTATGTCCGCCCGCAGCGGCAGCCTGACCGCATAGACCGTAACGAAGGTCACAACGCAGCCCAGTAGGCCAAGCATGCCCAGCGTCGACAGGCCGCTGCAGGCGATCACCAGCCCCCCTATCAGCGGCCCCAGCGCGTTGCCTATCATCAGGAAGCCGGGGCCCGCCGCCGCGGCCCGCCCGCTACGGTCGAGCAAGGCGAGCAGGCCGAAGAAATAGGGCGTGACAAAGATCATCGTAAACGGCAGCACCACGGCCGAGACTAGGAACAGGCTGCCCTCGCCACTGATTACGCCTATGCGTGCCAGTGCTGCCAGCGCCAGCATCAGCCAGACAGGTGCGAATCCCCAGCGCAGACCGATGCGCTCGGCGGCGATCGCGCCCAGCAGATTGGCGAGCGCACCGACCGCCAGTGTCGTGCTCAATGCGGACACCCCGATCCCGGCTTGGAGCGCCGCCGAAGGCAGGTAAGCCCAGAGCGCGCCATAGGTACTGCACAACAGCACGATGGACAGCGAGATCGCCAGCGGCCTCCGCGACAGCGGCGCCTGCGCCGCAATCGGGGTAGTTACCGCGACCTTGTCGCCAGCCCCCAACGCGAACACCGACAGCAGGAACAACAGGCTTGACAGCGACACGAATGCGAAAGGCGCGGGCGTGCCCAACCCGGCGATCAGCGAAGGCATGGAGGTATAGAACAGGATGGCCATCACCACCATGGCGATCTGCTGCAGGGCGAACAGTTGCTGAGGATCGTCGCTGTGGCCGACCCTGCGCCCGAGATCGGCCAGCAGCAGGCCGTAGCCGATACCGGCAACGGCACGGGCCGGCACGAATATCCAGAACCCTTGGCAGAAGGTCGAGATCAGATTGGCCAGCAGTATCGCCAGCGCGACCCCACCCATAAGGGCGCGTCCCTGGCCCAGCCGCGGCCACCGCGACGCCAGCAGCACGACGAGAGCGGTACTGCTCAGCTCCAGCGTTCCCAGCAGGCCACCCTGGGAAGCGCTCAGGCCGAAGCGCTGGGTAACCTGGCCAAGCAGAACCGGCAACGTAACGGAGCTGGAACAACCCAGCGCAAAGCCGATCAGCAGCGGCAACCAGGCAGGATTGAATTTCATCGACAGCTTCCATTTTCGATTGTTGATCCGCTCAACACGGGCATCGCACGGGCTCGGACGAACGGGCCTCCGCCTGCGTCGGGTCCGCGCCGCTCTGGCACTCCAAGGGAGTCTGGCCACTCGTGCGAGCGCCACGGAATAACGGGTGAAAAGGTAATGCTGGATAGCGGGCGCTCGATGCACAAACACCAATTCAGCGAGTCGACAGACCAAAAAAGGCTTGGTGAAATCGACTTGTCATGGGTCATAGTCGAAAGCGCGCAAGCCTGGACATTGCCATCCCGCGGCTCCCCGGCAGTAATGTCATGGCACTCGAGCCAGGTGCCGGCCTTTCCAGGCGGGAACCATCGAAAAGTCCAGGAAATGTGTTGGATATTGCCTTCAAATCTCACCCTTCACGAAAAATCCAAGCCCCGAGACCGCACTTACCCAATGCGTTGCGATGCCATTGCCGGCATTCGCCCGCTCCCGAGGACAACAACAATGAAGACTCAAGTCGCCATCATCGGCGCCGGCCCTTCCGGCCTGCTGCTCGGCCAATTGCTGCACAAGGCCGGTATCGACAACATCATTCTCGAACGCCAGACCCCCGACTACGTGCTCGGGCGCATTCGCGCCGGCGTACTGGAACAGGGCATGACCGATCTGCTGCGCGAAGCCGGAGCCGGCGCGCGCATGGATGCCGAAGGCCTGGTGCACGACGGCTTCGAGCTGGTACTCGACGGTCGCCGCGAGCGCATCGACCTGAAAGGCCTGACCGGCGGCAAGACGGTGATGGTCTATGGCCAGACCGAGGTTACCCGCGACCTGATGGCGGCCCGCGCCGCCAGCGGCGCCCCGAGCGTCTACGAGGCCGGCGACGTGCAACTGCACGACCTCCAGTCCGACGCCCCCTATGTCACCTTCGAGCAGAACGGCGAAAGGCTGCGCCTGGACTGCGACTATATCGCCGGCTGCGATGGCTTCCATGGCGTGTCGCGGCAAAGCATCCCGCAGGGCGTGCTGACCGAGTTCGAACGGGTCTACCCGTTCGGCTGGCTCGGCCTGCTCAGCGACACCCCGCCGGTCAACGAGGAACTAATCTACGCCAGCAGCGAACGCGGCTTCAGCCTCAGCAGCATGCGTTCGGCCAGCCGCAGCCGCTACTACCTGCAGGTGGGCCTGGAGGAGAAAGTCGAAGACTGGCCGGACCAACGCTTCTGGGACGAGCTCAAGCGCCGCCTGCCGGAACGGGCCGCGCGACGCCTGGTCAGCGGCCCGTCGCTGGAGAAAAGCATCGCTCCGCTGCGCAGTTTCGTGGTCGAGCCGATGCAGTATGGCCGGCTGTTTTTGGTGGGCGATGCCGCGCACATCGTCCCGCCCACCGGCGCCAAGGGCCTGAACCTGGCCGCCAGCGACGTCAGCACCCTGCATCGCATCCTCGTCAAGGTATTCCATGAAGGCCGCCACGACCTGATCGAACGCTATTCGCCGATCGCCCTTCGACGCATCTGGAAGGCCGAGCGTTTTTCCTGGTGGATGACCTCGATGCTGCATCGTTTCCCGGACAATGATCCGTTCACCCGGCGCATGCTGGAAACCGAACTGGACTATTTCGTCGGTTCGCTGGCCGGGCGCACCACCATCGCCGAAAACTATGTCGGCCTGCCCTACGAACCGATCGAGTAGGCCGGGCGAGCGCCCCTTCTGGCGGCCCCGTCCAGCGAACGAAAGCGTGCAAACATTCTCGAACAACATGCCAGCATCCAACTCAGGAGAGCATGAATGAACACTCCCACGAAGTACCAGGATCTCCATCTGCAAGCCATCGCCGGCCAGTGGCGACCCGGCAGCGCCGGTCGTACCCTGCAGGTATTCGATCCGTTCGACGAACGAGCGCTACTGGAGATTTCCATGGCGGATCGCAGCGACCTCGACGAAGCCTACGCCAAGGCCGCCGAAGTCCAACCAACCTGGGCCGCCCTGGGACCGTCGGCACGCGCTGCGGTGCTGCTGCGCGCCGCGCAGATCTTCGACGAACGCCATGAGGAACTGGTCGACTGGATCGTCCGCGAGTCCGGCAGCACCCGGATCAAGGCCGAAGTGGAATGGTCCTCGGCCAAGGCCATCACCCTCGAGGCCGCCTCGTTCCCCAACCGCGTGCACGGACGCATCGTCGAGAGCGACGTGGCCGCCAAGGAAAGCCGCATCTACCGCAAGCCGCTCGGCGTGGTCGGGGTGATCAGCCCGTGGAATTTCCCGTTGCACCTCACTCAGCGCTCCCTGGCGCCGGCCCTGGCGCTGGGCAACGCGGTGGTGATCAAGCCGGCCAGCGACACCCCGGTAACCGGCGGCCTGCTGCTGGCCAAGCTGTTCGAGGAGGCCGGACTGCCGGCCGGTGTGCTCAGCGTGGTGGTCGGCGCCGGCAGCGAGATCGGCGATGCCTTCGTCCAGCATCCCGTGCCCGCATTGATCTCTTTCACCGGCTCTACCCCGGTGGGGCAGAACATCGCCCGCCAGGTGGGCGGCGGCGCGCACCTCAAGCACGTGGCGCTGGAGCTGGGCGGCAACAACCCCTTCGTGGTGCTCGCCGATGCCGACCTCGAGCAGGCGGTGAAGGCCGCGGTGTTCGGCAAGTTCCTGCATCAAGGGCAAATTTGCATGGCGATCAACCGCATCATCGTCGAGGCACCGCTGTACGACGCCTTCGTCGAGCGCTTCGTCGCGCAGGTACGCGGCCTGCAGGTCGGCGACCCCAGCGATCCGGCCACCGCCATCGGCCCGGTGATCAACCGCAAGCAGTTCGACGGACTGGCCAGGAAGGTCGAACAGGCCAAGCGCGAAGGCGCCGAGTTGCTGCTGGGCGGCGAATCCCGCGGATTGCTGTTCGCACCCCACGTGTTCGGCGAGGTGACCGCCGAGATGGAGCTGGCGCGCGAGGAAATCTTCGGCCCGATCGCCGGCATCCTCCGCGCCCGCGACGCCGAGCACGCCCTGGAGCTGGCCAACGGCACCGCCTTCGGTCTCTCCGCCGCCGTGTTCAGCGGCGACCTGGAGCGTGGCGCGCGCTTCGCCCGGCGCATCCATTCGGGCATGGCCCACGTCAACGACATGTCGGTGGCGGATGCGCCGAACGTCCCCTTCGGCGGCGAGAAGAACTCCGGGCTGGGCCGCTTCAACGGCGACTGGGCGATCGAGGAATTCACCACCACCCAATGGGTATCGCTGCAGACGCAGCCACGCCACTACCCGTTCTAAAAGCTACCGCCGGGGCAGCCTCCAGGCGAGCCCTGCCCCGGCGTAAGCGTGGCGCTGGCGCAACGAGCGCAGCATGAAGGCCATGGTTCGGGCGCGTATTACCTGAGTCCTAAACAATCGCGCTGGAACGAAAGAGCCAACTCCTGAACGGCCCTACCGCTGAAGGCGCCGTGCATGATGGACAACACGGCTCCAGGTAATCTGCCGTGCGCTCCGGCGGGATTGCCGACCCTCAGTTGGTTTTCCAGGGTGGTCGCGAATACAGGTGAAGATCGCCTATAAGGCGCGCGTCTCCTCGGGAGTGCCTGGGGCATTCTTGGCCGGATCACAGCGACACGCCACTGCCCGCGTGGCCTGCTCGACGCACGAACATTGGCTGCATGTGCTGAATAGAAACGCTCGAGCGGGTGGCATTATGAGCGAGGCCATGCCGGCTCAGCCGGGGCTTCTGTCCGCGAACTCGCCCCGGATGAACAACCTACCGAGAGAGCACAGCTAGCGATGCTTCAATCCCGGCCGAGCAGGCCCTTGAGCACGTTCTTGAAGGTGTCGATCTCCGTCGGGCTGACGCGGCGAACATCCTCTGCTGCTGCTCCTCGGCGATACGCGCGAGCATTTCCGCATGCTCGATGCCAGCCGCGGTCAATCCGTAATGGCCGCCCTCCTCCCGTACCAGTCCCTTGCCGGTGAGGATCGCCACGGCCTCTTCTATTTCCCGCGCCGGCATCGCCACCTGGCGCTGCAGTTCTGCCATGCCGAAGGACGAATCATGTTCCAGCACCATCAACAATCGCGCCTCGCTGGTACGCAGGCCGGTGGCCATCTGGCGCGGCTGGTAGTCATTCCATCAGCCAGCAGAAGCAGGATGCGAGCCCGTTCGGCAAGGGCCTGTGCCAGCGTACTCATCCTCATCCAGCCTTGCAGGGTAATGAGATCGGAAGGCGTTAAGGAAACTCTGAAGAGGACTTCCAGATTTGGCAGAATGCCTGATCTCACCCGCCGAGACGCCTGATGAAGCAGATGACCTTCGCCGATGCCGAGTACGCCGGCAAGCGCAAGCAGACCCGCAAGGAATTGTTCCTTATCGAGATGGATCAGGTGGTGCCGTGGAAGGGTTTGATTACCCTGATCGAGCCGCACTACCCGAAGGGTGAAGGCGGTCGTCCGGCCTATCCGTTTATGGCGATGCTGCGCATACATCTGATGCAGAACTGGTTCGGCTACAGCGATCCGGCAATGGAGGAAGCGCTCTACGAAACGACCATTCTGCGCCAGTTTGCTGGGCTGAGCCTGGAGCGCATTCCCGACGAAACCACCATCCTCAACTTCCGTCGCCTGCTGGAAAAGCACGAGCTGGCGGCAGGGATTTTGGGCGTGATCAATGGCTACCTGGGAGATCGCGGCCTGTCGCTGCGCCAGGGCACCATCGTCGATGCCACGCTGATTCATGCGCCGAGTTCGACCAAGAACCAGGACGGCAAGCGCGACCCGGAAATGCACCAGGCCAAGAAAGGCAATCAATGGTACTTCGGCATGAAGGCCCATATCGGTGTGGATGACGAGTCGGGCCTGGTGCATAGTGTGGTGGGCACGGCGGCCAATGTGGCCGATGTCACGCAGGTCGATAAGCTGCTGCACGGCGACGAAAACGTGGTCTGTGCCGATGCCGGTTATACCGGAGTGGAGAAACGCCCCGAGCATGAAGGTCGTCAGGTCATCTGGCAAATTGCCGCCCGGCGTAGCACCTACCAGAAACTGGGCAAGCGCAGCGTCCTGTACAAAGCCAAGCGCAAGATCGAAAAAGCCAAAGCGCAGGTAAGGGCGAAGGTCGAGCACCCGTTCCGGGTGATCAAGCGCCAGTTTGGTTATGTGAAGACGCGCTTCCGTGGCCTGGCCAAGAACACGGCACAGCTGCTGACGCTGTTTGCCCTGTCGAATCTGTGGATGGCCCGTCGACATTTACTGAGCAATGCAGGAGAGGTGCGCCTGTAATGTGGGGAATAGCCGCCGCGAGGTGCTCGCTGCGGCTAAAAAGACAGGAATGAGTCAGTGATCTGAGCGTTTTGGGTCGACTCGCCACTTTCAAAATCAGCGATGGTCGAAGCCGGCCAGAAGCACATGGCTACTTCAGACCATCCCTAGAGGTGCCAATACTATACCTGCCACAGCCATACCAATCTTGAATTCACGGGTTGTGTACAACGGCGGGGCGAACGTATAACTGAAGTGTTCCTCTCGCACATGTCCACTTGGATCGTGAAAGTTCACAGGATCGCCGCCACAGTAAACATAGGCTGCGGGACCGCCGACCCCGAATGGACTTGCACTGTCAGGCGTGCGAAAAGACATCATCAGGGGGTCATAGACACGATAACTACCAAGGTAATAGCCACCGTCTGGAAGCTGCACCTCGCCTTTAAAGCCGAGCCAATTATCCCAGTTAGGGTCCACGGGACGATGACCGTAAGGTGAATAGTTGTGATAGGTAATATTACCCGCACTGTCGATACTGGCAAAAACCGTACCGGCCGCATCCCGCAACTCGAAATGCGTCATGGAAGATGCTTTACTTTCCGGCGCGAGCACATTGGCTTGACTGAGGTAGCAACCCACACTTTCATTGAGAAGTATTGTCTGCTTTTCAGTAGCGCCGCCCCACATATTCGTATTGTTCGTTATTTGACTACGCGCGTAGACCTTGCCTGCTCTATAGTGCAACTGAAAACCCCGCGGCCTATCATCGCCCGTTGTGAAAAGAGCACGCACACGGCCTTCGTCATCGTAGGTATACTCCACCCTTGGGTTACCGCCATAGTTAGCGCCTAACCAGTTGCTGCCTTTGACCTTCCCATTATCCAGATAAGATACATGATCCGCGACCCAACGACCTTTTTTATCACTTTTTATAGTCGTACTGGAGTGCTTGGCCAGTAAGCCTGGCACCTTGGAATCAAATTCGCGCTTCATGACGGGCGACCAGGACGTGGCGCTGGGACCCGTCAGTTTAGTTTCAATGACGTTACCGAGCTCATCGTACTTGTAAGATTGCTCGATGACGTCGAGGTCGGTCCTATACGCGTATGATTTATTGTCGGCCGTCCAACTGACAAGCCTCCCATACTGATCATACGTATAGGTATCACTGGCTTGCTGTTTTCCGTTGACACTCAGTAGTTGCTTGGTCAACCGTCCCTCTGTCAGTTGACGAACTAACTTCAGTGTGGACACGCCATCACATACAAATTCCCTAGACACTTCGTGACCCAGCAAATCATAAGCATACGTAACGGTCAGCGTACGGCCATTGGCTATATCTTCGATCGTTTCTTGTTGGAGTTGACCATTATCGGCATACACAGACACAGTGACACAAGCGTCGCTACGCTGCTCCAGCAAGCGCCCCAGTGCATCGTAGGAATAGGCTGTGACCCTGCCCGCGATGTCGGTCATTTTCAGGATCTTGCCACGCACACTTAGCTGCAGACTGGTCGATAGCGTTTTTTTGGTATCATCTGTCGCATTGAGGCCTACGGGGCAGGTTTCGGTATAGGTCAGAGTGTCTGGGTCCCACTGCGAGATATAGCCGGGTAGCGTCGCCGCTGGCTGTTGATTATCGTTTTGGGGAATGGGACTGATACCCTTATAGGTATACTTGTTTTCGACACCGTTGAGGGTTTGTGAATCCAATTGTCCCCACGCCGTCCAGTGTTGACTACCCAGTGCACGTGACGTCTTGTCACCGGCCTCGAGTGTCAGTCCAGTGGCCCCGCTAATGGATGCAGCCCCCGCGTACTCATAACGCAACACTCCACCATTGAACTGCTGACTCAGCAGGCGTCCAAGGGGGTCATAGGTATAAGCACGACGCGTGCTATTGTGCGGTTTGGCCTCAACCAGCCGTCCAAACGCATCGTAAGATGCGACATCCCGCCCCAGGGACGTGAGGCTCTTGCCTTTTTTCTTGAAACGCTCTGACCCAACCAATTGACCAAACTCATCGAACTCGAATTTTGTCTGCAGATGCGCATCATTGCTATAGTTGCGAAGGATGAGCGTTCGCTCGTCGGTACCGAGTTCGAGTTCTTGCGTATAATTTCCGCGCACCAGTTTTTCCGTGTTTGACGTCACGGAGACCTGCTGTGTGATTTTTTCTGTCGCCTTACCGTTGCGATCCTTCAACAGCACCGTTTGATCTGAGGATTTCCCATCCGCCTGCCAGACAGTAGTAACTTCACGAGTACTGTGAAGCTTTGACGTATCCTTGTAATCAAATTGGATGTACTTCTGCAGACGACCCGCAGAATCGTAGTCGAGAGTATCCAGCTTAACATTTATTTCTCTCGGGGCATTGCCGTAGAGGGTGCAAGTATACCCATCATAGGTATATTCAATCTTCTGTACGCATTTCCAGTGACCGTCAGAAGTACTTTTTTTCCATATACCGGTTGCCCTCCCAAACTTATCGAATTTTTTTTGCACCCCACCCTTCAAGCCAGTCGTTTCAATCTGATAGCTTTTAGTTTGGGGCAAAAGCGCATAGCTTATGTTGTTATTTTGCAGCACCGTGCCCCCCTGAGTAATCTTCTCACTTGCCAGGCGCCCTTTGCTGAACCCATACGTTGTCTTAATACCCTGCGTATCAACTGTTTCAATTAGGTACTGACCGTATCCGTCACGCGTTTGCTTGGACTCTACCATCCCTGCCTCGCTTGTGGTTTTTGTCGTCTGCGTGGTCCGGCGCGGCTCTTTTTTATCTATTTCATACGTATGTTGAACCGTCACTCTGGACGCCTCTATTTCCGCGCCGCTGGCGGTCAGTCGATAGCTAGTGCTTGACGCCAACTTGCCAAAACTGGCTTTTTTGGCATCCGAGTGATACGTAAACTCTTCTACTGCCATGGTGCTGTCGCTCCAGTGCGTCAGCTTATAACCCATGCTATTTTTTTTGCTTTGGTCTTTTGCCGCCTGCTGAATCCCGGGTATGGCAGCCTTAAACTTGTCGCTGATATATTCATCATCTTTAGTTTTTTCAGCACATTCTTCGAGCGCTTTCACCATGTCCGCTACCGCGGCGGTCGCTATCTTGAGCTGAACCTTAGATACATCTATTGTCTCAAGCTGGGGTGCCAGTACCGTGAGCGTTCTTGCCAATACCAAGGCGTGAGGGCGATCAATGAGTGCGTTCTTCATCGGTGTCAGCTTGGTGTAACCGAAATACGTTATCTTGACATCCACCGCCGCTGACGCGGTCTTACGCGTAAAACGTTCAGACTCAATGTGACTACAGAACCCTACTGCGTCGCCCGGATAGCCCAGTTCTACTGGGAGGTTAAACGTTTCCGTTGCATAATCATTGGTGGCGTACTCACGAATCGAGGTAAACTTTTTTACAACACTTGAGGTGAAATTTGTGCTTGGCCTAACATTGCTGAGCAACAGAAACCAGGGCGTGAGCAGCGAAGCGTTTATTGTGCGATCAACGTCACTTAATTCAAACTCACTGGATACCGCGTAGCGAGTGTAGTTATTATAATACGTCCACTCCAACTTCTCAGTATCACTCTCGAGACTGACAAGATTTCCTTCATGGTCAAATGTTGAGGTGTGATCCTGGAGGGTGCGCCCATCTACCGTGTACGTGGACCGGCATGAGACTAGCCCCTTGCCGACATCTTGCTGTAAGTCCAGTGCTTTGATGGCGGTGGCCCCGCCCACGACTGTCGTTATCTTATGTGAGCCATCCTCAGAGAATTCGTATGTAGCAGTGGCCGTGAGCGCTTTGCCGGTATGGTAATTGACAACTGCTTTGCGCCCGCTGAACACGTACGTTTCTGTGCTATTTTCACCGGCACCGGGTAATTTCACAGTACGCGTATGAAGCTTTCCGTCTTTCCACTTCAGCTTTTCTGTCGAATCATAGGGAAACGAATGATTTCCATCCGAATAGGCTACTTTGGTGAGAATACTTTTCTCGCCGTCGACGCTGGTGATCTTATAGTACGTAGCCTCCACGAGCGGATCGGAGCATTTCATGCTGATTGTTATGCTGCCGTCTTCATACTCCCAACTGTAAGTTACTTTTTCTTGCCCAACAGGATATACAACGATTTCATTTAATTTTGGTACATCGCCATCACGATTCCAGCTTGCGGTCAATACCGGGCCGATCTCGTCCTTGATTTCGGTTACACGCGGCTGATCCAGGGCGGACTCCCACGTAAAATGGAAGCCTTTACCGAGGGCGTCAACGATGCACCTGAGTAACACCTTGCTCTGGCCCGATTCTTCAGGTGCACCTACACAATCGAATAGTTCTGACAGGCCACTTTTATGGAGAATGCAGATGGTTTGTTCTTTCAGCGCCTTGTTCTGGTAGTCCGCACCTTCTGGAAAAGCCTTTTTTCTTTTAAGCAAAAAATCCGATGCATCGAAGAGGTACCCTGGCCCAACGGACGCGTGGCTTGAATCATCCTCGGCTCGTCCACTCATACGTCGCCCGTCACTAAGCGGTACGCCTTGAACCTCAACCCCGAATGTCGGATAATTGCCCCCCCCGGTAGCCCGCCATGTGCCAGAAGGGTAAATATCAAAGGTCAGATCAGACGCAGCGCTTTCCAACAAGCAACTGGCAGTCAAGTTTATCGGCAGCCCACTGGTTTCACCTAACAGGCGCGCGAGCGGCAGACTAAACTCACATCGACCGGTGCCTTTATTTACCGAAACAAGAGAATTGATAAAAGCCGCATCAATATCAAAGTTATTCATTGTACTGACTCCCTTTTCAGACATTGAAATAATAAGACACCTGATACGACATAATGGTCTCTCGTGCTCGACGTGCAACTATCATTAATGACAGTTGACAGTCTTCTGAGGATATAGGCCTACGCAGACAAAACGCGCTCCATCGGCAACTGCCAAAGCCTCGGCACTATCAAGGACCGCATAAAAATGTTGATAAGGCACAGGTGAAGAGGCTTTAGCGCTTTTGTCGAAGCGCAGCACGATCCGTCGGCGCGCAACCATTTACAGCCTTTGCACGGACGGCCACATTGGACGATAGGTAGAATGGGAGCACCATTGATCGCAGGCTGAAGCACTCCCGCGTATCTCGCCATGCATTAGCCTGCAATGCATTCAGAGCAGCCATTAAGCGTCAGTCGGTCGCTGAATCGAAGTCAATAGTTATTCTCGACTGACGGGAATGTCTCCACCCCCCTTGCCGTCACGCCGCTCACCCATCCACTCATTGACCTTCTGCCCAAACTCCGCTGGCGCCTTGCGCCCGAAACGCCGCGCCAGATCGAGTATGGTCTGCTGGGCCAACGCCTCTTCCATGCGCTTCTGCGCCCCCAGCATCACCGCATGGATGGCACAGGTGCCCTCGGTCGCCCAGCCCGGTGGCGAACCCTCGAACAACGTGCAGCGCTCGCGGATTTCGCGGCAGTCGAAGATCTTTTTCTGCCCATCGATGGCGCGGACGATATCCAGCACGGTAATTTCGTCCGACGGCCGCGCCAGACGGAAGCCGCCGCGCACGCCTTCGGTAGCCGCTACCAACCCTGCGCGGGCGAGCTTGGTGAACACCTTGGCCAGGTACTCCTGGGGCACACCCTGCAACTCCGCCAGGTCACGCACGCTGGATTCGCGAGAGTCGCCGCGCTCATCCACAAGGTACAGCAGGCAATGGATGCCATATTCGACGCCAGCACTGTACAACGACATATCAATCTCCGACCAAATCTGTCGCAAATAGTACGCCCCTCCTGACGGGATGGCAAAGCACCCTACCGCCATTCGTCGGCATTCCGAGACGCATGAATTGCCACTCCCCCCTTGAACCAAGCGGTTTTCGTCGAGAACCATGGCGGCGTCATCCCGCCCTGCCTGCGGAAAAAGCTTGCCGCCCATAACTACGACAACTACAGTCGTAGTTATTCGAGCGGCACGACGCCTGCCATCGAAGCCAGTCAATCCAGTCATGAACCTTGCGGAGCTTCTTTCATGAAATCGAACATCCTGATCATCGGTGCCGGCTTTGCCGGTGTATGGAGCGCCCTGAGCGCCGCCCGCCTGCTCGACCAGGCCCAGCGTGACGACCTGAGCATCACTGTGCTCGCGCCGCAGCCGGAGCTGCGTATCCGCCCCCGCTTCTACGAAGCCGACGTGCATCGCATGAAGGCGCCACTGGGCGAACTGTTCGAGGCCGTGGGCGTGCAGTTCATCGCCGGCAATGCCCAAGCCATCGACAGTGACGCGCGCAGCGTCAGCTACACCGACGCCAGCGGCCAGGTGCAACACATCGGCTACGACCGCCTGATCCTTGCCGCCGGCAGCCAGGTGGCACGCCCGGCGGTACCGGGCCTGGCCGAACATGCCTTCGATGTCGATCAAATGGAGTCGGCGATGCGCCTCGAGCAACACCTGGTGAGCCTGGCCGCCCTGCCCGCCTCGCCTGCCCGCGATACCGTGGTGGTGTGCGGCGGCGGCTTCACCGGCATCGAAACCGCCACGGAAATGCCCGCCCGCCTGCGCGCCATCCTCGGCGCCGGGGCTACGCCTCGGGTGCTGTTGGTGGATCGCGGCGCGAGCATCGGCGGCGCATTGGGTGCTGGCATCCAACCGTCGATCGTCGCCGCCTGCGAACAAGCCGGCGTGCAATGGCTGACCGGTGCCTCGGTGGTGGCCGTCGATGCAGGCGGCGTGACCCTGGACAACGGCGAACACATCGCCAGCAACACCGTGATCTGGACCGTCGGCGTCAAGGCCAGCCCGTTGACCGCACAGGTCGCCGGTGAGCGTGACAACTTCGGCCGTTTGAAGGTCGACGATCATCTCAAGGTGATCGGCCAGGACCACATCTACGCCACCGGCGACACCGCCTGGGCGGCCGTCGACGAAGTGGGCAACCACGCCCTGATGACCTGCCAGCACGCCATCCCCATGGGCCGCCACTCTGGCAACAACGCCATGGCCGATCTGCTCGGCGTGCAACCTGTGGTGTACCGCCAGCCGAAGTACGTCACCTGCCTGGACCTTGGCGAATGGGGTGCAACGTTCAGCGAGGGCTGGGAGCGCGAACTGAAACTGCACGGGCAGGAAGGCAAGGCCCTCAAGCGCCAGATCAACTCGGTCTGGATCTACCCGCCAGCGCCTGACCGTAGCCTGGCGCTGGCCGCAGCCGACCCGCTGATCGCGATCGTCTGATCGGCACGACCTGACAGATCCGTCGACAAATGGCGGATCTGTCTAGACATGTCGTTACTGGCCATGGCTGATGGCCATATGTCATCATTTTAATAAAAAACCTACGAGGGTGAGGCACCCACTCAAACCGCAGCGCATCGAGAGCCTGGCTTCACCCCGGTGAACCCGGCCATCCGTCCATGCTCTTGACGCCTGCACGTCACCGCCAAGGAGCACTCGATGCAGTTAAGGAATATGAAGATCGGCGCACGCGCAGCCAGCGTGTTTGCCCTTTTAGGCGTACTGGTGCTGGCCATGGGCCTGACCGCACTCCATGAAACGGGCGAGATGGACAAGGCCACGGACGAGATCCGCGTCACCTGGATACCCGCCGTCGTGGCCCTCAGTGAAGTCAGCACCAACCTCGGCCGGGCCCGTGCCATCACTCTGCGCGCGGCGCTGGCTGGCGAGACCGCCGAGCGCACCCGCAACCTGGACATGCTCAAGGGCATCAACGAACAACTCAAGACCAGCCTCAGGGACTACGACCGCACCATCGTCGCCGCCGATGACCGTGCTCTGTTCAATACCTTCTCCGCCGCCCATCAACAGTACCTCGACCTGCAGGCACGGGTGCTCGAAGACATCGCCGGCAACCGCATCGGCGAAGCCGAGCAGCTTATCAGTGGCCCGCTCAGCCAGTACGCCGACAGCATGATGAAGGCCATGAGTGCGTTGATCGACTACAACAGCAAAGGTGCCGAGGACGCCTCGCAGCGCAGCAGCGATGTGGCCGACCAGGCATTCAACGCCATCGTTGGCGCCCTGGTGGTGATCATGCTCGCACTGGCTGCCATCGCCACCCTGCTGACCCGCAGTATCGTCGTGCCGCTGGCCGACGCTGTAGCCGTGGCCGAGCGTGTCGCCACCGGCGACCTCACCGCGCACATCCAGGTCACTGGTCGCGACGAGCCGGCCCTGTTACTGCGCGCCCTGGGCCGCATGCAGACGAACCTGCGCGAGACCATTCGCAAGATCGCCGCTTCCTCCGATCAGCTCGCCTCGGCCTCCGAAGAACTGCATACCGTCACCGAAGACACCAGCCGCGGCCTGCATCAGCAGAGCGCGGAAATCGACCAGGCCGCCACTGCGGTCAACCAGATGACCGCTGCCGTCGAGGAAGTGGCCAACAACGCGGTGAGCACCGCCGATGCCTCCCAGGGCGCCGATCACAGCACCCGCGATGGCCGCGATCAGGTCAACCAGGCGCTGGCCTCGATCCAGCAACTGGTCGAGGACGTCACCGGCACCTCCGCCGAGATCGAACAACTGGCTAGCAACGCCAACGAGATCAGCCGGGTGCTGGACGTGATCGGTGCGATTGCCGGGCAGACCAACCTGCTGGCGCTCAATGCCGCCATCGAAGCCGCGCGTGCCGGCGAAGCGGGCCGCGGTTTTGCCGTGGTGGCCGATGAAGTCCGCGCCCTCGCCCACCGCACCCAGCAGTCCACGGCCGAGATCGAGCAGATGATCGCGGGTATCCAGAATGGTACCGAGCGGGCGGTGGCGGCCATGCACAGCAGCCAGGGGCGTGCGACCGGTACCTTGGAAATTGCCCAGGGGGCTGGGCAGGCTTTGGAAGTGATTGCCGAAGCGATCGCCTCGATCAACCAGCGCAACCTGGTGATCGCCAGTGCTTCGGAGGAGCAGGCGCAGGTGGCGCGAGAGGTGGACCGCAACCTGGTGAACATCCGCGACTTGGCGATGCAGACCTCGGCGGGGGCCAATCAGACCAGTGCGGCGGCGCAGGACCTGTCGCGCCTGGCGGTGGATCTGAACGGCATGGTGGCGCAGTTCAAGGTCTGACCCGGTAAACAGCTGGGGCCGCTTTGCGGCCCCAATGCAGCAACATCAATCGATCAGTCATTAACCCCAACGACCCGCCCCGCCTTCTCGGCCGCCTTGCCCCGCGTCGCCAGGCAATAATACAGCGGCACCGTCACGATCAACCCGAACAGCCAGGACAAGTCGGCCCCTTCGACGATATTCGAGTACGGCCCCACATACAGCGACGTATTGGCGAACGGCAACTGCACCAGGATGCCGCAAGCGTAGGCAATGATCGCGTGGTGGTTGAAGCGCCCATAGATGCCGCCATCGGCACGGAAGATCGAGGCGATGTCGTACTGGCCCTTCTTGATCAGGTAGAAGTCGATCAGGTTGATCGACGCCCACGGCACCAGCACCAGCAACAGCGCCAGGATCAAGCCGATGAACTGGCCGATGAAGTCCGCCGAAGCGTTCAGCGCCACCAGGCCGCAACCCACCAGAATGATCGAGGCGAGGATCACCCGCACCTTGATGCTCGGCGTCCACTGCGCCACGAAGGTCTGGATGGCAGTGACGATCGACAGCACCGCGCCATACAAGTTGAGGGCGTTGTGGCTGATGATGTTGAGCAGGAACAGCACCATCAGGATCGGACCGAGCCAGCCGGTGGCCTGCTTGACCGCGTCCATCGCGTCGGTGCCTTGCGGCACGCACAGCACGGCCACCGCACCGAAGCTGAAGCACAGGATGGTGCCCAGGGTCGCGCCGAAGTAGGTAGCCCAGAACGGCTTGGCGATACCCACCTCACGCGGCAGGTAGCGCGAGTAGTCGGAGGTATACGGCGAGAAGCTGATCTGCCAGATGGTGCCCAGTGAAACGGTGGCGATGAAGCCCGACAGGTTGAAGGCACCCCGGCTGAAGAAGTCGGCCGGCAGCTCCTGGACGAACATCATGATGAAGCCGGCCAACAGCGCCGAACCCATCACCCACGTACCGATGCGGTTGAGAATGTGGATGAAGCGGTAGCCGATCACGCCGATGGCGGTGGCACTCAAGGCGCCGATGACGATGGCGCCGGGCATCGGCACGCTCGGGGCGATGCCGTGGATGGTCTTGCCCGCCAGGACGATGTTGGAAATGAAGAAGCCGACATAGATCAGCGCGGTGAAGAACACGATCAGCAAGGCGCCATAACGGCCGAACTGGCCGCGGCTCTGCACCATCTGTGGAATGCCCAGCTGCGGTCCCTGCGCAGAGGCCAGGGCAATCACCACGCCCCCGATCAGATGGCCCAGCACGATGGCGATCAGCCCCCACAACAAATTCAGATGGAACACCTGGACCACCATGGCACCGGTGACGATTGGCAGTGGCGCGATGTTGGTGCTGAACCAGAGGGTGAACAGGTCGCGCGCCTTCCCATGGCGCTCGGCAGGTGGCACGTAATCGACCGTGTGATTCTCGACAAACTGGTGTTGCGACGACGGTTGGGACATGGTTTTCAGCTCGAAAGGTCGTTTTTATCTTTGTAAGGAAACCGCATCTAGGCGGCCTCTCAGCTGCGGACCATATTATGGTATTCCAAACTTTTGACAACACTGATCCGCACGAAAAAACGCCCACTGATCCGTTCGCGCAAGCCCCGCGACAAACCGCCTCACCACTCTAGCCCGCGTTATCCGTGGCTTTGGGCCGTTCATCGTGTAACCCCCAGGTCTGAAAATTCCGCTTGCAAAATAGGTATTACGGTATACCATCAGACACATCAACGATAAAAACCGCGGACCACCGCAGCCTTTTAGAGGTACACGAGATGATCGACGCAACCGTCTACAAGAACGTCCTGGGCTCCTTCCCATCCGGCGTGACCGTCATCACCACCCTGGACGACGACGGCTCGGTCGTCGGCCTGACCGCCAGCGCTTTTTCCTCCCTGTCGATGGATCCGCCGCTGGTGCTGTTCTGCCCCAACTACACCTCCGACTCCTACCCCGTGCTGATCAAGCAGAAGCGCTTCGCCATTCACCTGCTCTCGGGTGAACAGCAGGCCGAGGCCTATGCGTTCGCGAAAAAGGGCAAGGACAAGGCCGCTGGCATCGAGTGGTCCCTGAGCGAGCTGGGTAACCCCATCCTGGCCGGCGCCACCGCCATCATCGAATGCGAACTGTGGCGTGAATACGAAGGTGGCGACCACGCCATCATGGTCGGCAAGGTACACAACCTGATCGTCCCTGAAGAAGCGCCACGACCGATGGTCTATTGCCGCGGCAAGATGGCCAGCCTGCCGGCGTTTGCCTGAAGCCTATCCTGAATCGAGACACCTGGCGCCTGCCCTGCCAGGCGCCAGACACTTTCAAGCGTTGAGGAATGCCCCATGAAATTTTCGTTGTTCGTGCACATGGAACGTTGGGATGAACAGGTCAGCCACCGCCAGCTGTTCGAAGACCTGACCGAACTGACCCTGATGGCCGAGAACGGCGGTTTCAGCACCGTGTGGATCGGCGAACACCACGCCATGGAATACACCATCTCGCCAAGCCCGATGCCGCTGCTGGCGTACCTCGCCGCACGCACCGAGAAGATCCGCCTGGGTGCCGGCACCATCATCGCGCCCTTCTGGAACCCGATCCGCGTCGCGGGCGAATGCGCCCTGCTCGACGTGATCAGCAACGGTCGCATGGAAGTCGGCCTGGCCCGTGGCGCCTACCAGTTCGAATTCGACCGCATGGCCAATGGCATGCCTGCCACCGACGGCGGCAAGGCCCTGCGCGAGATGGTCCCGGTAGTGCGCAAGCTGTGGGAAGGCGACTACGCCCATGAAGGCGAGGTCTACAAATTCCCCACCTCCACCAGCGTGCCGAAGCCGTTCAACGCCACCCCGCCGATGTGGATCGCCGCACGCGACCCGGATTCGCACAACTTCGCCGTGGCCAACGGCTGCAACGTCATGGTCACCCCGCTGATGAAGGGCGACGAAGAAGTGCTGGACCTGAAGAACAAGTTCCAGGCCGCCCTGGACAACAACCCGGACGTGCCACGCCCGCAACTGATGGTGCTGCGCCACACCCACGTGCACAGCCCGTCCGAGCCCGAAGGCTGGAAAGTCGGCGCCCAGGCCATTTCGCGCTTCTACCGTACCTTCGATGCCTGGTTCGGCAACAAGACCACCCCGGTCAATGGCTTCCTCGAGCCGAGCCCTGAGTCCAAGTTCGCCGAAGTGCCGGCGTTCCAGCTGGAGAATATCCGCAAGAACACCATGATCGGTACGCCCGAGGAGATCATCGCGCGTATCAGGTACTACCAGGAACTGGGCGTCGACGAGTTCAGCTTCTGGTGCGACAACAGCCTGCCCCACGCCGAGAAGAAGAAGTCGCTCGAGCTGTTCATCAAGGAAGTGGTGCCGGCGTTCGCTTGAATTCCCATTACCTGAAGCATTGCGGGACGCGCCCGCTCACGAGGGCCCCGGCGGCCCGCGCGAGCGGGCTTTTTTATGGGTCTGCAGCGGCCTCTTCGCGGGCAAGCCCGCTCGCACTGGTTCGTCTCAGCCTTCACGGCCGGCGCTGTACCTGTAGGAGCGGGTTTACCCGCGAAGAGGCCGGCACAGACACCCCATAAACCAAGACATCAGCCCACCTTTCGTCCCTTCGCAAGAGATTTTTCAAGCGCCCTCTTGCACAACAAATATTATGGTATACCATCAGACAACAAGAGCTGATAACCCTCACCAGGAGCCACCCATGAGTTTCGAAATCCGCAAGATCGTCACCTACTCCGAAGAGACCCGCATCGAAGGCGGCAAGGCCACCGACAAGCCGGTGACCATGGTCGGCCTGGCCGTGGTGATCAAGAACCCATGGGCCGGTCGCGGTTTCGTTGAAGATCTGAAGCCGGAGATCCGCGCCAACTGCTCGGACCTGGGTGCCCTGATGGTCGAGCGCCTGACCGCTGCCATCGGCGGTGCCGACAAGATCGAAGCCTACGGCAAGGCTGCCGTGGTCGGCGCCGACGGCGAAATCGAGCATGCCTCGGCGGTGATCCACACCCTGCGCTTCGGCAACCACTACCGCGAAGCCGTGCAGGCCAAGAGCTACCTGAGCTTCACCAACAAGCGCGGCGGCCCAGGCACCTCGATCCAGATCCCGATGATGCAGAAGGACGACGAAGGCCTGCGTTCGCACTACATCACCCTGGAAATGCAGATCGAAGACGCCCCACGCGCCGATGAGATCGTCGTGGTCCTGGGCGCTGCCGACGGCGGCCGCCTGCACCCGCGCATCGGCAATCGCTACATCGACCTGGAAGAACTGGCTGCCGAAAAAGCCAACGCTCAATAACAACAACCAGACGGGCCGGGGCGTTGCGTGCAAGCGCCACGCCCGACCTTCAAGGAGCGCCCTCCATGATTCAGCCTGTCGCTGAACGTACACCGGCCGGGACCAGTTACCTGGATCAAGGCCAGGGCCAACCCGTGGTACTGATCCACGGGGTGGGCCTGAACAAGGAAATGTGGGGCGGGCAGTTCGTGGGCCTGGCCAACGACTACCGCGTCATCGCCTACGACATGCTCGGCCACGGCCAGAGCGCGCTGCCTGCCGCCGACACCGGCCTGGAAGGCTACGCCGCGCAGCTGGCCGAATTGCTCGACCACCTGCAGATCAAGCAGGCGACCGTGATCGGTTTCTCCATGGGCGGCCTGGTCGCGCGCGCCTTCGCCCTCAACTACCCGCAGCGCCTGTCTGCGCTGGTAGTGCTCAACAGCGTGTTCAACCGCACCCCCGAGCAGAGCGCCGGGGTCATCGCCCGCGCCGCCCAGGCGGCTGAACTGGGCCCCGACGCCAACGTCGACGCTGCGCTGGATCGCTGGTTCAGCCGGGAATACAAGGCTGCCAACCCGGCGCAGGTCGCGGCCATTCGCCAGGTGCTGGCGAACAACGACCCGCAGGGCTACCACACCACTTATTCGCTGTTCGCCACCCAGGACATGTACCGCGCAGGCGACCTGGGCAGCATCCAGGTGCCGACGCTGATCGCCACCGGTGAACTCGACGCCGGCTCCACCCCGGCCATGGCCCGGCAACTGGCCGCCAGCATTCCTGGCGCACAAAGCGTGGTGCTCGCCGAACAACGGCATATGATGCCGGTGGAAGCACCCCGTGAAGTCAACAAGATGCTGCTGGACTTCCTCAAGGAAGCCCGCACGCTTACCGAATCCGCCAAGGGGATTGTTGCATGACCCTCGTTCGTTTCCAGATGTGCATCGACGGCCAATGGCTCGATGCCCAGAGCGGCAAGACCTTCGACAGCCTCAACCCGGCCACCGCCCAGGCCTGGGCGCAATTGCCCGACGCCGACGAAGCCGATGTCGAGCTGGCCGTGCAGGCCGCCCAACGCGCCTTCGACAGCCAGGCATGGCGCAGCATCACCGCCACCGCACGCGGCAAGCTGCTGCGTCGCCTGGGCGACCTGATCGCCGAGAACAAGGAACACCTGGCCCAGCTGGAAAGCCGCGACAACGGCAAGCTGATCCGCGAAACCCGCGGCCAGGTCGGCTACCTGCCCGAGTTCTTCCACTACACCGCAGGCCTTGCCGACAAGCTCGAAGGCGGCACCCTGCCGCTGGATAAACCCGACCTGTTCGCCTACACCGTGCACGAGCCGATCGGCGTGGTGGCCGGGATCATCCCGTGGAACAGCCCGCTGTACCTGACCGCGATCAAGCTGGCCCCGGCCCTGGCCGCCGGCAACACCATCGTGCTCAAGCCGTCCGAGCACGCCTCGGCGACCATTCTGGAACTTGCCCGCCTGGCGCTGGAAGCCGGTTTCCCGGCCGGCGTGGTCAACGTCGTCACAGGCTACGGCCCAAGCACCGGCGCAGCGCTGACCCGCCATCCGCTGGTGCGCAAGATCGCCTTCACCGGCGGCGCCGCCACCGCCCGCCACGTGGTGCGCAGCAGCGCCGAGAACTTCGCCAAGCTGTCGCTGGAGCTGGGTGGCAAGTCGCCGAACATCATCTTCGCCGACGCCGACCTGGACAGCGCCATCAACGGCGCCGTCGCCGGCATCTATGCCGCCTCCGGACAAAGCTGCGTGGCCGGCTCGCGCCTGCTGGTGCAAGACGAGATCTTCGACGAATTCGTCGAGCGCCTGATCGCCCGCGCCAAGCGTATCCGCATCGGCAACCCGCAGGACGACGCCAGCGAAATGGGCCCCATGGCCACCGCGCAGCAGCTGGCCGTGGTCGAAGGCCTGGTTGCCGCGGCCAAGGCCGAAGGCGCCGAACTGCACATGGGCGGCAAGCGTGCCGAGGTCGAGGGTGACGGCTGGTTCTACGAGCCGACCCTGTTCGAGTGCGACAGCAACTCGATGACCATCATGCAGGAAGAGGTGTTCGGCCCGGTCGCGGCGGTAATCCGCTTCAAGACCGAAGAACAAGCCCTGGCCATCGCCAACGACTCGCAGTTCGGCCTGGCAGCCGGCATCTGGACCCGCGACCTGGGGCGTGCCCATCGCCTGGCGCGTGACGTGCGTTCCGGGATCATCTGGGTCAACACCTACCGCGCGGTCTCGGCCATGGCACCGATCGGTGGCTTCAAGAACAGCGGCTATGGCCGCGAGAGCGGCATCGATTCGGTGCTTGCCTATACCGAGCTGAAGACCGTGTGGATCAACCTGTCCACCGCGCCCATGCCCGACCCGTTCGTGATGCGCTGAAGAGAGAACACGAAAATGATCGAACCCGGCATCTACAAAGACGTGATGGGCTCCTTCCCGTCCGGCGTCACGGTGGTCACCACCCTGGACGCCGACGGCGGCATCGTCGGCATCACCGCCAGTGCCTTCAGCGCGCTGTCGATCGACCCGGCGCTGGTGCTGTTCTGCCCCAACTATGCCTCCGATACCTACCCGATCCTGCGTGACAGCAAGCGCTTCGCGATCCACCTGCTGTCCGCCGACCAGACCGCCGAAGCCTATGCGTTCGCCGGCAAGGGCAAGGACAAGGCCAAGGGCATCGACTGGCACCTGAGCGAGCTGGGTAACCCGTTGCTGCCCAAGGCGACGGCGATCATCGAGTGCGAGCTGTGGCGCGAGTACGATGGCGGCGACCATGCGATCATCGTTGGCGCTGTGCAGAACCTGGTGCTGCCGGCCGAGCCGGTGACGCCGATGGTGTATCACAAGGGCAAGCTGGGCGCCCTGCCGCCGCTGGGTTGATAGTCATGTGAGTCGGTGTTGGGTTCTTCGCGGGCAAGCCCGCTCCCACAGGAATGCCATTGCTTTGCAAACCTGTGCAGTACGTGTGGGAGCGGGCTTGCCCGCGAAGAATCCAACACCGATGCCCCTGTTTTTTAGGGGCCGCGCTACCCGCTCACCCTCGGATGCGGCCCCTGTTTTATTGGAGCACTGCGCATGAGCAATGAAAAGTACGAAAAAGGCCTGCAGATCCGCACCCAGGTGCTTGGCGAGGAATACGTCAATCGCTCGATCCAGAACGCCGACGACTTCACCAAGCCATTGCAGGAGCTGGTCACCGAGTACTGCTGGGGCCATGTCTGGGGGCGAGACGGCTTGTCGCTCAAAGAGCGCAGCATGATAAACTTGGCGATGATTTCCGCGCTCAACCGGCCCCACGAGCTCAAGCTGCACATCCGCGGCGCCTTGCGTAATGGACTGAGCCGTGAACAAATTCGCGAGATCCTGCTCCAAGTCGGCATTTATTGCGGCGTGCCCGCGGCGGTGGACAGTTTCCGCCTGGCCCGCGAAGCGTTCGCCGAAGCCGATGCGGAGTCAACCCGTTAACAACGGGCTGTTCGAACCACTGCAAGGAATGCCTCGGTTCGGGGCACTCCGCGATGTTGGCGCAACAGCCTCATAAAGAGCGCACCTGATGAAACGCCAGCCACTCGATGACAGCTTCAAGGTCAACCGTAACCCCGTAACACTGCGCGAAATCGTGCTCGACAAGCTGCGTGGCGCGATCATGAACTTCCACCTGCTCCCAGGCGACCGCTTGGTCGAGCGCGACCTCTGCGACCGCCTCGGCGTCAGCCGCACCTCGGTGCGTGAAGCCTTGCGCCACCTCGAATCAGAAGGCCTGGTGGAATTCGCCGACGCCAAGGGGCCGCGGGTGGCCATCATCACCCTGGAAGACGCCCGCGACATCTACGAGCTGCGCTGCGTGCTCGAAGGCCTGATCGTCCAGCTGTTCACCCTCAACGCCAAGGCCAAGGACATCCGTGCCCTGGAACGGGCGCTGGAGGTCAACCGCGAGGCCCTGGAAGAAGGCGAGCTGCAACAGGTGCTGGATTCGGTGCAAGGCTTCTACGACGTGCTCCTGGAAGGCTCCGGCAACCAGGTCGCCGCCCAGCAGCTGCGCCAGCTGCAGGCGCGCATCAGCTACCTGCGCGCCACTTCGGTGTCGCAGGAAAACCGCCGGGGCGCCAGCAACCGTGAAATGGAAAAGATCGTCGAGGCGATCAAGGGTGGCGACCCGCTGGTCGCTCACCAGGCCTCGGTCGACCACGTCCGCGCCGCCGCCAAGGTGGCCCTGGACTACCTGCGCCAGAAGCAGGACGACAACACCAAGGTGCGCGACATGGTCGAGCCCCTGGCCCTGAAGGATCCACGTATATAAGCAACGCATAGGCCGCTGACCATGCCCAACGCCCCGCGCTACTGCCCACACTGCACCACGGAACTGGCTCGGGGCGTTCCCACAGGCGACACCCACGAACGCCTGCACTGCACCGGCTGCGGCTACATCCATTACCTCAACCCGAAGATCATCGCCGGCTGCATCATCGAACGCGAGGGCAAGTACCTGCTGTGCCAACGCGCAATCCCCCCGCGCCCAGGCACCTGGACCCTGCCGGCGGGCTTCATGGAAGCCGGGGAAACCACCGAGCAGGCAGCGCTGCGTGAAGTCTGGGAAGAAAGCGGCGTGCGTGGCGAGATCGTCTCGCCCTACTCGATCTTCAGCGTGCCGACGATCAGCGAGGTGTACATCATCTTCCGCGCCATCGCCACCGAGGAAACCGGGCAGTACGGGCCGGAAACCCTGGCCTACAAGTTCTTCGAACCCGACGAGATCCCCTGGGACGAGATCTATTACCCGGCCATCCGGCAGATCCTCGAGCGCTACATCCTCGAACGCCAGGCCGGGGTGTACGGCATCTACATGGGCAATGACGACACCGGCAAGGTGCATTTCATTCGCTGAGCGTGACGAGCCAATGCTCCGCCCACACAAATACCTCGCTTCGCTTGGCTCTACAGTGCACTCTAGGGTGCCAAACGCATGGAGTCGGCAGGGTAAATGGCTAGATGGTTAGACGGCGGCGGCGCCATGGCCGAGCGGATACGCAACCACGACTGGGCTTCCACCCCCCTCGGTCCGCTCGAGCAGTGGCCCGATGTACTCAAGACCACCGTCGCGCTGTGCCTAGGCTCACACTTCCCACAGGCCGTGATGTGGGGGCCTGACCTGCTCACGCTGCACAACGATGCGTTCACGCCCATCCTGGGCAACAAGCCACTGGCGTTGGGCCGCCCCTTCAGCGAGATCTGGCAGGAGGCGTGGAGCGAGATCGGCGGCATCGCCGACCGCGCCCTGGCCGGCGAGGCCGTGTTCATCCAGGACTTCCCGCTGACCATCGACCGCAACGGCGGCCCTGAGCTCGCCTACTTCACGTTCTGCTACAGCCCGATCCGCGACCAGGATGGTAACGTGCTGGGCATGATCGACACCGTGACCGAGACCACCGCCAGCGTGCTCGCCAACCAACGACTGAGCTTTCTCGACAACCTCGGCCGTGCGGTGGCCAACGCGACCGATTCCGATCGGATCATGGCCATTACCACGCGGCTGCTCGCCGAGCACCTGCAGTTGTCCAGTTGCGCCTATGCGGTGATGGAGCCGGACGAGGACGGTTTCACCATCTGCGGTGACTGGGTGGCAGCGGGCTCGCCGCGCCTGCTCGGCCAGTACCGCCTGGCCGATTTCGGCGAGCTGGCGGTACAACGCTTGAAAGCGGGCCTGCCCTTGGTGATCAACGACAACCTCAAGGAGATCGCGGCCCGCGAAGCCGCGACCTTCCAGGCCATCGGCATCACCGCAACCGTTTGCATGCCGCTGATCAAGGGCGGTCGCCTGACCGCGCTGATGGCTATCCATGACAAGCTGCCCCGCACCTGGAGCAGCTACGAACAATCCCTGATCGCCCAGGTGACGGAACGCTGCTGGGCGCATATCCAGCGGGTCCAGGCCAATGCCGAACTGCGCGAAGCCATGGCGGCACTGGAGACACTGAACGCGACCCTGGAGCAACGGGTCGAGGAGCGTACCGCCCAGTTGCAGCACACCGAAGCGGTGCTACGCCAGACCCAGAAACTCGAAGCCATCGGCCAGCTGACCGGCGGTGTGGCCCACGACTTCAACAACCTGCTGACCATCATCCGCTCGTCGCTGCACTTCCTGCAGCGCGCCAACCTCGAGGAAAAGCAGCGCCAGCGCTACCTCAAGACCGTGTCCGACACGGTCGACCGTGGCGCCAAGCTGACCGGCCAACTGCTCGCCTTCGCCCGCCGCCAGGCGTTGAGCCCCGAAGTGTTCGAGGCCGGCGCGCGGTTGCAGGCCATCGCCGAAATGCTCGATACCACCTCCGGTGCCCGGGTTCGCGTCGCCCTGACGCTACCCGAGACGCCCTGCCACATACATGCCGACCTCAGCCAGATGGAAACCGCCGTCATCAACCTGATGCTCAACGGCCGCGACGCCATGAATGGCCAGGGCACCTTGCACTTGTGCCTGACGCCCGGGCAACATCTGCCCAGCCTGCGCGGCCAGCCGGCCCAGGCAGGGCCCTTCGTGGCCATTTCGGTGCGCGACAGCGGCGTCGGCATCGGCAGCGATCTGCTGGAACGCATCTTCGACCCCTTCTTCACCACCAAGGCGCCCGGCGAAGGCACCGGCCTCGGCTTGTCCCAGGTGTTCGGCTTCGCCCAGCAGTCCGGTGGCGACGTCCGCGTGATCAGCATGCCGGGCGAAGGCACTGAGTTCACCCTGTACCTGCCACAGGTCGCCGCAGCGCAAGCGCAGCCGGTGGCGCTGGACGAGCCCCCTGTGCAATCCCGGCCATCCCTGGAACACAAGCGCATACTGGTGGTGGAGGACAACCCCGAGGTCGGCGGCTTCATCGCGCAGATTCTCGAAGACCATGGTTACCGGGTCTTCTGGGCAAGCTCGGGCGAACAAGCGCTGCTGCAACTGACCAATGACGACGAACATTTCGATGCGGTGTTTTCCGACGTGCTGATGCCGGGCATGGGTGGCCTGGAACTGGCGAGGATTCTGCGCGAACGCTGCCCGACCCTGCCGGTGATTCTTACCTCGGGCTACAGCGACGCGATCGCCGAGGGCGGCCACCAAGGGTTTGCCCTGTTGCCCAAGCCGTACTCGGCAGAGCAGGTTTGCCAGGCGCTTGGCGACGTCTTGAAGGGCTAGCGCTTGTCCGCCAGCAAATGTGCCAGGCTGTGGGCCAGCTCATCGCCGCGGAAGGGCTTGCGTAACACCTCGAAGCCCTTCAGCTCCCGCGGGGTGAGGTTGGCGTAGCCGGTAATGATCAGCACCGGCAGCTCGGGCTGGCGTTCACGCAGGCTCTGGGCGAAGCGTATCCCGGTCATGTCGGCCATGATGTGGTCGGTCACCAGCACATCCGCCCGCAGCCCCTGTTCAACCAGTTGCAGCGCCGCACCCGCGCTGGCCGCCTGGACCACCTCATAGCCAAGGTCGGCCAACTGCAGTGCAGTGGCATGACGCACGATGGCTTCGTCATCCACCAGCAGCACCCGGCTAGGGCGTGCGGCCAACGGCAGTTCGACCGGTACGCTGGCAGGGCTGGCTGCCGCGACTTCACTGACCGGCAACCACAAGGTGGCCTCGGTGCCCTGGCCAGGCCGGGAACGAATGTCGAAACTGCCGCCCGACTGTACCGCCAGGCCCTGGACCATCGGCAGGCCAAGCCCGGTGCCCTTGCCCACGCCCTTGGTCGAGTAGAACGGTTCGATGCAGCGTCGCAGCTGCTCCTCGTCCATGCCACAACCATTGTCGCTGACCTGCAGCCAGGCCAACCTGGCCGCTCCCACGCCTACCGGCATCGCTTGCCCGTTGCTGCCGACGCCGGCAGCGATACGCAGCGCACCGCCATCGGCCATGGCATCGCGGGCGTTGACCACCAGATTGAGCAGAGCCAGTTCCAACTGGTGCGGGTCGATCACCACGGCCGGCAACGTCGGGTCGATCTGCACCTGCACGGCGATGGTCGGGCCGAGCGAGCGTGCCATCAGTTCGCGCATGTCCTCGACCAGCGCCGCCAATGACACCGCCTGCGGCTTGAGGGTCTGCCGGCGGGCGAAGCTGAGCAGACGCCCGACCAGGTTGCGCGCCCGCTCGGCGGCTTGCAGGCCGCCGTCGATCAGGCGCGGAGCACGGTCGGAGTTGGGATGGCGGCGCATCAATTCGAACGAGGCGATGATCGGCGTGAGCATGTTGTTGAGGTCGTGGGCGATACCACCGGTCAACTGGCCAATCATCTCCAGCTTGTGCGCCTCGTGCAGCTGACGCATGGCCGCCTCACGCTCGGCCAGTGCCGCCACCACGCGCTCTTCCAGGTTTTCGTTGAGCAGGTGCAAGGCACGTTCGGCCCGGGCATGGGTAATGGCCGCCCAGGCTTGCTTGGCGGCCTCCTCCACCAGCTGGCATTCGTCTTCATGGCACTGGCGCGGCATGCGGAAGTCCACTCCGAGCACCGCCTCCAGGCGCCCGGCGCGCAGCACCGGCACATGCAGCGAAGCGCTGAGCCCGGTCTGCTTCGCGACCGCGCTATCGTACGCTTGCTGCACGACCTGGCCGGCGAGCAGCCGCTCACGCAGTGAGCTACCGATTGTCTGGTAGGTTTGCCGGCCGATCAGCGACGGCACGCCATCGGCCCACTCCTGGGCCACCTGGAATGTAGAACCATCACCCTGGTCTTCGCCAAAGCACACCCGCGCAGCACCCAATTGCTCGGCCAGCCGACGCACCGCGTAAGCTTCGATCCGCTCGGCCTCGCCAAGGCCGGGCAAGGTGCGCCCCAGTTCCAGCAAGAACGCCTGGCGCTGCTGGAATCGCACCCGTTCGGTGGTGTCGGTGACCAGGCACAGCACACCGCCGACCGAGCCGTCGGCCTCGCGCACGGCGGAATAGGACACATCGAAATAGACAGTCTCGCCCAGCCCCCGACGCTCGATGTAAAAGGCGCGGTCCTTGGCCGAATAAGTCTGGCCGGTCTCTCGCACACCGCGCAGCAGCGGTTCAAGGTCTTCCCACAGTTCGCGCCAGTGCTCTCGCGCGGGCCGGCCAAGGGCTTGGGGGTGCTTGGTGCCGATGGTCGGCGCATAAGCTTCGTTGTACAACGCTACATAGGCGCTGCCCCAGAACAACACGAACTGGGCCTGCGCCGGCAGCAGCGTGGCCATCACCATCTGCAGGTGCGGCGACCAGCCAGCCGGAGGCCCTAGAGGCGACTCGCTCCAGTCCATCGCGCGCAGCAGATCGCCGATCGCTCCCCCATTGGAAAGGAAGCTCGGCTGGGGCCTAGCGACGTCGCTCTCGTGTTGTTGCAGCACAGCCATTTCTGGGGCGTCCCGAGCACGTTTGCCTTCCTTATGAGAATAGGAGATGTGCTTTAAACGAATCGTTCCACCCAATGCCGCAAAACGATCAACGGAGTGCCCCGCCAGCGGCTAGCCTAACTGCGCCGCGAACAGGCCCAAGGCCACCAGGACCATCGCCGCCCCCGACGCCCTGCCCACCCACCTGGCCGCCTGCGGTCGGCTACCCAGCACGGCCTTGGCGCCATACCCGACCAGCGAATAGATCACCAATGAGCTGCACAGGTGCACCAGCCCCAGCAGGAGAATCTGCAACGGCAACGGCCAGTTCGATTGTGGGTCGGTGAATTGCGGCAACAGGGCCAGGAACAGCAGAAACACCTTGGGGTTGAGGCCGCTGATGCAAAAGCCCTTGAAGGCCCAGCGCGCGCCTGTCTCGCCAGCGCCTGCGTTGGCAGCCTGCGGCACCGCCGGGCTGAGCAGCAGGTTGCCACCGAGCCACAGCAGGTAGCTGGCGCCGGCCAGGGTCAGCAGGGTCAGGGCCAGCGGATGGCCAGCGAGCAGGCTCCCCACCCCGGCTGCCACCACCAGCGTCGCCAGCAGGTGCCCCGAGAGCATTCCCGCTACTGCGGGCATTACCCACCGTCCACGCATACCCGCCGAGATGGCATAAGCCCAGTCAGCGCCGGGGGTGATGACGAACAACATCGACACGGCCCAGAACGCCGTCAATACACTGATTGCCACTTGAGTCTTCCTTCACGGGTTGGCGAATGAAGAAAGCCTACGCATTTCGCTTGAGGAGTTTCTTTCGTATATTTCCCTGTAACCACCTTGAACTGGAAGATTCTTCTTGATGGATCGCACGGACAGAAAGATTCTTGCCGAGCTACAAAAAGACGGACGCCTGTCCGTGACCGACCTTGCCGAACGCGTTGGCCTGAGCCTCTCGCCCTGCCATAGGCGGCTCAAGGCACTGGAAGAGTCGGGAGCGATTCTCGGCTATCACGCCCGCCTGGCCCCCGCGGCACTGGGTTTGAATTTTGCTGCGTTGGTGTTCGTCACCCTGCGCGAAGTCACTCGCCAGCCGGTGGCGGATTTCGAGGCGGCGCTGGGCGAGATACCGCAGATCGTCGAGGCGCAGCGGCTGTTTGGTGACCCGGATTACCTGCTGCATGTGGTAGCCAGGGACCTGCCGGCATTTCAGAAGCTGTATGACGAGCAGTTGACCAGCATTCCCAATGTGAAGCGGCTGAGTTCGACATTGGTGATGAAAGAGGTGATTCAGGATCGGATGTTGCCGATGTAGCCATGGCGCCTGCCCTGCCAATGCCCATGACGCACCACCTTGGGGCGCTCGAAATCCCGCACCCACCCCGAGCCGGGCATTCTAGGCCCCTCCAGACACCTGGCACCTTCCTTGCTACCGTCAGCCGCTTAACCTTTTGTCAGCCTTAGGTTTTTTAAGGTTTATGGGCACAAATTTACTAATTTCCCGTTATCCCCCCGCCCCGCATCATCGCTCCAACAAGAACGCGTCGCCCATCGCCGGCACGCCCCCGGGCAGCTTGCGCCGCCCTACCTTGCCTTGGAGTCAGTCATGACCAGTGCAGCCAATACGGCACCCCTTATAGAAAAACACACGATCGGCTACGTACCGCCGCAAGACCGCCATGGAAAGGTAAGGGATCTGTTCACACTGTGGTTCGGCGGCAATATCGCGCCGCTGCCCATCGTTACCGGCGCGCTCGGCGTGCAGCTGTTTCACCTGAACCTGGTGTGGGGCGTGGTCGCCATCCTGGTCGGCCACCTGCTCGGCGGCGTGCTGATGGCGCTGCATTCGGCCCAGGGGCCGCAGATGGGCATCCCGCAGATGATCCAGAGCCGCGCCCAGTTCGGCTCGCTCGGCGCCCTGCTGGTGGTGGTCATCGCCGGGGTGATGTACATCGGTTTCTTCGCCTCCAACATCGTCCTGGCCGGCAAGTCGTTGCATGGCGTGGTCGAGTCCGTGCCGGTGCCGGTGGGTATCGTCGTCGGCGCCCTTGGTTCGGGCATCATCGGCATCATCGGATACCGCTTCATCCACGTGCTCAACCGCATCGGCACCTGGGTGCTGGGCATCGGCATCGTGGTCGGCTTCGGCTACATCTTCAGCCATGTGCAGAGCGACGACTTCCTGACCCGCGGCGGCTTCAACCTTGCCGGCTGGCTGGCCACCGTGTCGCTGGCGGCGCTGTGGCAGATCGCTTTCGCCCCCTACGTGTCGGACTATTCGCGCTACCTGCCGGCCGACGTCAAGGTCAGCTCGACCTTCTGGACCACCTACCTGGGCTCGGCCCTGGGTTCGAGCCTGTCGTTCATCTTCGGTGCCGTGGCGGTGCTGGCGATCCCGGCCGGCATGGATACCATGGATGCGGTCAAGCTCGCCACCGGTACCCTCGGGCCGATCATGCTGGTGCTGTTCCTGCTCAGCGTGATCAGCCACAACGCCCTCAACCTGTATGGCGCAGTGCTGTCGATCATCACCCTGGTGCAGACCTTCGCCTACCGCTGGATCCCCACCGCCAAGAGCCGCGCGGTCCTGTCGCTGATCGTCCTGGCGGCTTGCTGCGTGGTGGCGGTGTTCGCCTCGGCGGACTTCATCGGCCACTTCGTCGACATGGTGCTGGTGCTGCTGGTGGTATTGGTGCCGTGGACGGCGATCAACCTGATCGATTTCTATGTGATCCACAAGGGCGACTACGACATCCAGTCGATCTTCAAGGTCGACGGCGGTATCTATGGGCGCTACAACCCGCAGGCTCTGATCGCCTATGCAGTGGGGATCGTGGTACAGATCCCGTTCATGAACACGCCGCTGTACGTCGGGCCGATTTCCGCGCACATCAACGGTGCAGACCTGTCGTGGCTGGTGGGGCTGGCGATCACCTCGCCGCTGTACTGGTGGCTGGCCTCGCGAGACAGTGCTTACCGCCGTCGCCAGGTGAGTGCCAAGCTGGCCATGGGGCACTGATCGGCTATTGACTGGGTCTGCGCCGGCCCTTTCGCGGGTAAACCCGCGCCCACAGGACTGCCACCATGCTCAGGTGCGGTGGGGTACCTGTAGGAGCGGGTTTACCCGCGAATGGGCCGGTGCAGGCCACCCATCAATCAGAGGTTGTACGCCCGCTCGTTATGCTCCGCCAGGTCCAACCCCTGCTCCTCTTCCTCTTTGCTGGCCCGCAACCCGATCACCAGCTTCAACGTGCCGAGGATCGCCAGGCTGACCACGAAGCAATAGACGAAGGTGAACGCCACCCCCTTCAATTGCACCAGCACCTGGGCCACCGGCGACACGCCTTCGACATACCCTCCCAATGCGGGCGCCGCGAACACCCCGGTCAACAGCGCACCGACGATACCCCCGATCCCATGCAGCCCGAACACATCGAGGCTGTCGTCGTACCCCAGCGCCTGCTTGAGCCGGGTCACGGCAAGGAAGCAGATCGCCCCGGTCAGCAAGCCGATCACCACCGCCCCCAACGGCCCGACGAAGGCGCACGCCGGGGTGATCCCTACCAGCCCGGCCAGGGCACCGGAAGCCGCACCCAATGCGGTAGGCCGGCCATGCATGATCTTCTCGCTGAGCAACCAACCGACGATCCCGGCGCAGGCCGCAACCATGGTCGCCAGCATCACCACCCCTGCCCCTTCGTTGGCCGCAAGCCCGGAGCCGACGTTGAAGCCGAACCAGCCGACCCACAGCATACCCGCGCCAACCAGCGTGAAGCCGAGGTTGTGCGGCGGCATCGCCACCTGCGGGTAACCTTTGCGCTTGCCCAGCACCAACGCAGCGGCCAAGGCGGCGACGCCTGAGTTGATGTGCACCGCGGTGCCGCCGGCGAAGTCGAGCACGCCCCAGTTGACCATCAGGGCGCCCGGCCCACCCCAGACCATGTGCGCGACCGGCGCGTACACCAGGATGAACCACGCCACCATGAACAACAGCGAGGCGCTGAACTTCATGCGCTCGGCAAAGCCGCCGGCGATCAACGCCGGGGTGATGATGGCGAAGGTCAGCTGGAACACCGCGAACACCCCTTCGGGGATGGTACCGACCAGGCTGTCATGGCCGATGTTGAGCATCAGCGCCTTGTCCAGGCCACCCACGAAACTGTTCCAGTTCAGCTCACCCTCGACCATGCCCGTGGTATCCACAACCAGGCTATAGCCGAACAGCACCCAGAGAATGCCGATGACGCCGGCCACGGCGAACAACTGAGTGAACACCGAGAGGAAGTTCTTCGCCCGCACCATGCCGCCATAGAACAGCGCAAGGCCGGGGATGCACATCATCAGCACGAACATCGCCGCGCAGATCACCCAGGCGGTGTTGCCAGTGTCCAGGGCGGGCTCGGCGGCATGGGCCAGTGGCGTCAACGCGAACAGCACAACAGCAAGGGCAAGCTTCATGGGGTCACTCCTGTGCGAATGGGGGCATCTGGGGCTCCTTTGCAGCCCTTTCGCGACGCAAGGCCGCTCCTACAGGAGATTACGGTCCCTTGTGGGAGCGGCCTTGCGTCGCGAAAGGGCCGCAAAGCGGCCCCCTGTCGTCAAATCAGTACTGGGCCTGGCCCGGCACCCAGGCGGTGCCGGCCAGCGGTACCCGCGCCATGGCGGCCGCTTCGACAGTGAGCGCCACCAGGTCCTCGGGGTCGAGGTTGTGCAGGTGCGACTTGCCGCAGGCGCGGGCCATGGTCTGCGCCTCCAGCACCAGCACCCGCAGATAGTTGGCCAGGCGCCGGCCGGCCTCTTCCGGGTTCAGGCGCTTGGCCAGTTCCGGGTCCTGGGTGGTGATGCCGGCCGGGTCGCGGCCGTTCTGCCAGTCGTCATAGAAACCGGCAGCCGAGCCGATCTTCTTGAGTTCGCTGTCCAGGCGTGGATGGTTGTCGCCCAAAGCAATCAGCGCTGCCGTGCCGATGGCCACGGCATCGGCGCCCAGGGCCATGGCCTTGGCCACATCGGCACCGTTGCGGATGCCACCCGAGACGATCAGTTGCACCTTGCGGTGCATGCCCATCTCCTGCAGCGCCTGTACCGCCTGCGGGATGGCCGGCAGGATCGGGATACCGACGTGCTCGATGAACACTTCCTGAGTAGCCGCGGTACCGCCTTGCATCCCGTCGAGCACGATCACGTCGGCACCGGCCTTGACCGCCAGCTTGACGTCGTAGTACGGCCGGCTGGCGCCGATCTTCACGTAGATGGGTTTTTCCCAATCGGTGATTTCACGCAGCTCGGCAATCTTGATTGCCAGGTCGTCCGGGCCGGTCCAGTCCGGATGACGGCAAGCGCTACGCTGGTCGACACCGATCGGCAAGGTGCGCATGCCGGCAACCCGTTCGGTCACTTTCATGCCCAGCAGCATGCCGCCGCCGCCCGGCTTGGCGCCCTGGCCAAGCACCACCTCGATGGCGTCGGCCTTGCGCAGGTCGTCGGGGTTCATGCCGTAGCGCGACGGCAGGTACTGGTAGACAAGGTGTTGCGACTGGCCACGCTCTTCCGGGGTCATGCCGCCGTCACCGGTCGTGGTGCTGGTACCGGCGATGGTCGCGCCACGGCCCAGCGCTTCCTTGGCATTGGCCGAGAGGGCACCGAAACTCATGCCGGCGATGGTCACCGGGATCTTCAGGTGAATCGGCTTCTTGGCGAAGCGCGTGCCCAGGACCACGTCGGTGCCGCATTTTTCGCGGTAGCCTTCGAGCGGATAGCGCGACACGCTGGCGCCCAGCAGCAGCAGGTCGTCGAAGTGCGGCACGCGGCGCTTGGTGCCGCCACCACGGATGTCGTAGATGCCGGTTTCGGCGGCGCGCTGGATTTCCTGGATGGTCAGGCGATCGAAGGTGGCCGACTCACGCAGTACCGGGGGGAATTGTTCGCTCATGGGGTTGCTCCTTGATCAGTACGCGCTGGCGTTGTCGACTTTGAAGTTGTACAGCTGGCGAGCCGAGCCGTAGCGTTTGAAATCGGCGGCCTTGTGTTGCAGGCCGGCCTCGTCGAGCAAGGCCTGGAGCTCCTGGATATGCTCGGCGCGCATCTCCTTCTCGATGCAGTCCGAACCCAGCGACTTGACCGCGCCCTTGACGTAGATACGCACCTCGTACAGCGAATCGCCCAGGGCGTCGCCAGCATCGCCACACACCACCAGGCGCCCGGCCTGACCCATGAAGCAGCTCATGTGGCCGATGCTGCCGCCGACCACGATGTCCACGCCCTTCATGGAAATACCGCACCGAGCGCCGGCATCGCCCTCGATCACCAGCAGCCCACCATGGGCGGTGGCGCCGGCGGCCTGCGAGGCACTGCCCTTGATCCGCACCGAGCCGGACATCATGTTCTCGGCCACGCCCACGCCGACGTTGCCGTGCACGGTGATGTTGGCCTGCTGGTTCATGCCGGCGCAGTAGTAACCGGCGTGGCCGTCGATATCCACGGTCACGGCCTGGTTGATGCCCACCGCCAGGTTGTGCTTGCCGTCCGGGTGGCTGACCCGCCACTCGCTGCCCTGCACCTCGCCGTGCAAGGCCTGGTTGAGGTCGCGCACCGAAGTGCTGGAAAGGTCGATCGTGTTCATGCAAGTCTCCGCAAATTCAGTGAGGGGTCAGGCGCTCTCGCGTTCCCAGACGTACAGGGTGGCCGGCGCCGGCTCCCAGACCTTGGCCTTGTCGATGCCCGGCAGGCTGGCCAGCGCCTGGTATTCCGAGGCCATGGCCACGTAGTCATCGGTCTCGGCCAGCACCGCCGGTTTGCAGGCAATCGGGTCGCGGATCACGGCAAAGCCGTTGCGGGTGCCGATGGCGAAGGTGAAGAAGCCGTCGAGGTCTTGCAGTGCGCCGTCCAGCGCCTGGGCCAGGGTGTCGCCCTGCTGCAGGCGCCAGGTCAGGTAGCCGGCGGCGACTTCGGTGTCGTTGTCGGTTTCGAAATGAATGCCTTCGCGCTTGAGTTCCTGGCGCAGGCGGAAGTGGTTGGACAGCGAGCCGTTGTGCACCAGGCACAGGTCGGCGCCCGTGGAGAACGGATGGCTACCTTCCATGGTCACGGCGCTTTCGGTGGCCATGCGGGTGTGGCCGATGATGTGGCTGCCTTTCATGCCGGCCAAGCCGAAGCGGCTGGAGATTTCCGCTGGCAGGCCCATGCCTTTGAGAATCTCGATGCTCTGCCCGGCGCTCATGATGCGCACGCCCGGCGCCAGTTCGGCGAGCGCTTCGCGGGCCGCGGCCTCGCTGGCGTGCAGCTTGAGCACGGCGGCGCTGGCGTTCTGGAACCAGTCCAGCGAGCAGCCCAGGCGCCCTTCCAGCTGGCCCATCAGGGTGGCCCAGGGGTAGTCGATGTCGGTGGCCTGGAGGGTCAGCTTGACCCAGCCGTCGGCGACCTCATCGCCATAGATGGCAAAGCCGGCGCTGTCCGGGCCACGGTCGGTCATGGCCTCGAGCATGGGTTCGAAGAGCTTGCCGAGCTGGGCTTCCAGCGCCGGCTTCTTCAGGTACAGACCTACGATTCCACACATGGTGATGCTCCTTCTAGGCAGTGGCCAACCGCCGCTTGTAGCGGATGACCAGGGATGGGGTTGGTGATCAGAAAAATTCGGTGTAGCGCTGGATTTCCCAATCCGAGACGTGGCGGCAGTACTCCACCCACTCCATGCGCTTGAGCTTGATGAACTCGTCGACGATCTCGGCACCGAGCACCTCGCGGAACAGCGGGTCGGCGTCCAGGGCGTCGGCGGCTTCCTTGAGCGACTGCGGCAGGGTCTTGATACCGCGCGCGGCGATCTCTTCCAGGCTCAGGTTGTAGAGGTTCTCGTTGCACATCTGGCCGGGGTCGAGCTCACGGTCGATGCCGTCGAGGCCGGCGGCGATGATCGCGGCGGTCACCAGGTACGGGTTGCAGCCGGCGTCCGGCAGGCGGAACTCCAGGCGGCCATAGGGAATGCGCACCATCGCCGAGCGGTTGTTGGCGCCATAGGCGACGAAGGCCGGGGCCCAGGTGGCGCCGGACAGCGAGCGGCCGACCACCAGGCGCTTGTACGAGTTGACCGTGGGCGCGGCGAAGGCGCACAGCGCCGGGCCGTGCGCCAGCAGGCCAGCGGCGAAGTGATAGGCCAGCTTGGACAGACCCATGCCGCTGCTGTCGGACGGGTCGTGGAACAGGTTCTTGTTGCTGCTACTGGCCAGCGACAGGTGGAAGTGCATGCCATTGCCGGCGCGCTTGGGGTCGGGCTTGGGCATGAACGAGCAGATCATCCCCAGGTCGTTGGCGATTTCGCCGGCGGCCATGCGGAAGAAGGTGAAGCGATCAGCCGACTCCATGGCGTCGCTGTAGGTGTAATTGATCTCGAACTGGCCGTTGGCGTCTTCATGGTCGATCTGGTAGATGTCGAAGCCTACCGGCTGCAGGGCTTCGGTCAGGCGCTCGAGGAACAGACGCGAGCGCGACAGGCCCTTGTAGTCGTAGCAGGGCTTGTCGAGGTTGTCGGAGGCATCCACCAGCTGCAGCTTGCCGCCTTCGTCACGGCGGAACAGGCTGAACTCGGGCTCGAGGCCAGTGTTCAGGGTCCAGCCTTTGTCGGCCAGGCGCTGGACCTGCTTTTGCAAGACATAGCGGCTGTCATAGGGCCAGGGCTGGCCGTTGACGTGGCCGACGCACACCACTCGGCCATAGCCCGGCTGCCAAGGCACCGGAATCAGCGTGGACAGGTCACCGCGGGCCATGAAGTCCGGGCCGTGGGGTTCCATGCCCATGCCACAGATGGCGAACCCGGCAAAGCCCGCGCCCTCCTCGGCGACCATCTTCAGGCCCGAGACCGGCACCGACTTGGTTTTCGCCGAGCCATGGATATCGACGAACTGCGCCAGCACGTACTTGATGCCGTGTTGGTCGAGGGTGCGCTGGGTTTCTGCTGGCAACATGGATTGATCACTCCTGGGTGAGGGGCACTGATTCCGCATGAGAAACTTACTTTCCTCACAGGAATGCAATGCGCTTGCCAACTTTGCCTTGGCAAAGATCAGTTCCCTGCCAAACCCACCCTCCATCCCCTGTAGGAGCGGGTTTCCCCGCGAAGAGGCCCGCCCCCTCACAGCAGAATTTATGTCGAATATGTGGGAAACTAGTTTTCACCACAGGAAAACGCCGGCCCAAGCAGCCGCTCAACGCACTTTCCCAGTGCGAAATCTTTATTCTTGAACTGAAACCGTGCAGGACATTCGATGTCGACCGAAACCGAACCGCGCCTTCGCCTGGAGCAATACCTGGGCTTGCAGATCAAGCGCCAGCGCCAGGCCCAGTCCCTCAAGCTCGCCGACGTGGCGCGCATCGCCGGAATCAGCCAGGGCATGTTGAGCAAGATCGAGAATGCCCAGGTCTCTACCAGCCTCGACACCCTGAGCCGCCTGTGCGACGTGCTGGGCATGCCCATGGCCAAGCTGTTCAGCCAATACGACCAGCCCGACGGCAACGCGCTGCTGGTAAAAGCCGGCGAAGGCCTGGAGGTGGTGCGCCGCGGCACGGAAAAAGGCCATACCTACCATTTGCTCAATCACGCCAGGGGGCCGAAGAAGAACTTCGAGGCCTACATGGTGAGCATGGACGACGCCAGCGAGGAGTTTCCGACCTTCGCCCACCCCGGTACCGAGTTCCTGCATCTGCTGGAAGGCGAACTGGTATACCGCCACGGCAACCAGCTCTATCACATGCAGGCTGGCGACAGCCTGACCTTCGACGGCGAAACCCCGCACGGCCCGGAGCAACTGGTGCAGGTGCCGATTCGCCTGCTATCGATCATGAACTACGGCGACGAGTAGCATGGCGCCCATCGGCACGCGTGCATGTCGCGATCAGACAAGCACACGTCGCCCGCGATCGGCTTGCAAACCCTGTCTACAAAAATAATACACACACCGACCAGCCCCGCGCCGTGGGCTGGTGGGTGTGGTATCCGCGAGTAAGCAGCCTCGCTTCACAATTCCAACGCTGTGGCGCCCCGCACCGGACAATTCGTCCGGGCTAACTATAAAACTCCCAGAATCGAAGACCCGCGCCGCGCCAGTAGGGAGTGCTTGCGCCCGCTTTTTGTGAAGACTTGACTGCCATGATCGCTACCTCTGCCCCCGTTGCCGGTGCTGCCACCGGCCAGCGCAACGCCCTGTTCGTTGCACACATCGCTGCCATACTGTTCGGCCTGACCGGCATCCTCGGCGCTTTGATCGAGGCCGACGCCAGCATCATCACCTTCGGACGCGCCACTTTCGCCTTCATCGCCCTGGGCTTCGTCGCCGGGCTCAAGGGCACCCGCCTGCTCGATGCGCTGAAAATGCGCAACCTGCCAATACTGGGCCTGACCGGCGCCTTGCTGGCCGCGCACTGGGTGACGTTCTTCATCGCCGTCAAAGTCGGCGGCGTAGCAGTGGCCACCTTGGGCTTCGCCAGCTTCCCGGCGTTCATCGCGCTGATCGAACGCAGCGTGTTCGGCCAGCGCATCGGCGCCACCCAAGCCTTGCTGCTGACCCTGGTGACCGCTGGCCTGGTGCTGGTCGTGCCGACCTTCGACCTGCTCGACAAAGGCACCGTGGGTCTGCTCTGGGGATTGGCCTCGGGCCTGTCGTTCGCCCTGCTGACCGTTGCCAACCGTCGCCGCGCGGCCAGCATGAACGCCATGCAAGTGGCCTTCTGGCAGAACGTGGTGGTGGCTGCCCTGGTGTCGCCTTTCGCCTTCACGCACCTGGGCAACACCAGCCTGGGCGGCGATGACTGGGTCAACCTGGCACTGCTGGGCGTGTTCTGCACCGGGCTGTCACAGTTCCTGTTCGTCAAGAGCCTGGAGCGCTTGGAAGCCCGCACCGCCGGCATGATCATCGCGCTGGAGCCGGTGTACGCGATCATCGGCGCCTGGTGGCTGTTCGCCGAGCAACCGACCCTGCGCATGGGGGCCGGCGCTGCGTTGATCGTGCTGGCGACCCTCCTCGCCGCAGCGCGCAAGACGCCTGCCGAGCAAGGGGATACCAGCCGCTGCGCACATTGATCTGCTTTCTGTGGGAGCGGCCCTATCGCGACACAAGGCCGCTCCCACAAGTACGAGGCCGCTCAGCCGCCTTCGGGCAGCAAACTACGATCGAACATGAACGGCCGCTCCCCCTGCGGCGTGTATTGATACAACTGCTGCGGCCGCCCCAACCGTGGCTGGTTCTTCTCCCCGGTATCGCGCACCCACCCCAACTCGCGCAACCGCTCCAGGCGCTTGCGCAGCGAGGTGTTGTTCACCGTCTGCCCCAGGCAGGCCTGCACCGCCCCCAACGCATCGAGCACGGTGAACCTCTGCGCCAGTAGATACAGCGGTACGCTGCTATACACGGTCTTGGCCGCCAGCCGCTCACGGGCGCGCTCCACCAGCAGGTTGTGGTCGAACGGCAACAGGACCTTGCGCGCCAATACGCTGTCCAACTCGAAAAATGCCAGCTGGTCGCCCTCGACCTGTTGCTGCGGATCGAGCAAGGCCAGGTAGCAAGTACTCAACGACCAACCGCGCGGGTCGCGAAAAGCATTGCCTTCGGTGCCCACCTGCTCCAGGTAACGCGGCGACACCTGGGCCTTTTCGCGCAAGGCGCGGTCGGCGGCAGCCTCCAGACTGTTATCCGGGGTGCGTCCATTGACGATTACGCCAGGCAATGCCCACTGCCCTCTATGCGGCTCGCGCTCGCGACGGTGCAGAAGCACTTGTAGATGCTGGGCTTCGGGGCCAGACGCAGGGCGACGATATCGACACTGGCCAGGACTTCTACTGTACTCACCAGGGAGCCTCCTTGTTGACTCCGCAATATTCCACCAGAGCCTTTAAGTAACGCAAGCCAGCACTGTTGAAGGTTTTATGCTTGACACACTTATTTCACCAGGTGGATTATATAGGCATTCCAGCGAGGAGAACCGCCATGAAGATCGCCAGCTTCGATGTCGACGCGCAGAACGGCTTCACCGCCAACGCCCCCCAGGAACTGCCGGTACCCGAGGGCAACGAAATCGCCCCGGACCTCAACGCCATGGCCCAGCGCGCCGACCTGCGCCTGGGCAGCAAGGACGCCCACCCCGCCAACGCCGCCTGGGTGGTTGCCGAACCTGGGCAAATGCTCCAGCCCCTGACCCTGGACAACGCCGACCTGACCTGGGTCAGCCACTGCGTCCCCGGCACCCCTGGCTTCGAACTGCTGCCAGGCCTGCCCGCCCCCATCGACTACGACTACTTCGTCTGGAAAGGCGTCGAACCCGACCTGCACCCCTACGGGGCCTGCTACCACGATCTCGCCGAACGCCGCTCCACCGGGGTCATCGAGTACCTCAAGGTGCAGCAGGTAGGCGCCGTGATCGTCGGCGGCCTGGCCCTGGACTACTGCGTCAAGACCACTGCCCAGCAACTGCGCCGGGCCGGGTTCCAGGTGCTTCTATACCTGCCCGCCTGCCGCGCGCTGACCCAAGAAGGCGCCATTGCCGCCTGCGGCGCGCTGGCTGCTGAAGGCGTGGTTCTCTGCGGCGACGAGGCCGCACTCGACTACCAGCTCTCTCTGATCAAGGAAGGCCGCCCATGAGCGACAGCGTATTCGGCCCGCGCATCATCCAGAACCTGCTGGACACCGACTTCTACAAGATCACCATGATGCAAGCGGTGCTGCACAACTACCCCAACGCAGAAGTGCAGTGGGAATTCCGCTGCCGCAACGGCGAAGACCTTGCGCCCTACCTCGCCGAGATCCGCTACCAGGTCGAACAACTGGCCGAGGTCACGATTACCCACGACCAGCTGGCGTACCTGGAAAAGATCCCGTTCATCAAGCCAGACTTCATCCGTTTCCTCAGCCTGTTCCGCTTCAACCTGCGCTACGTACAGATCGGCCTGGACGACAGCGGCCAACTGGCGATCCGCGTGCGGGGGCCGTGGCTGCACGTGATCCTCTATGAAATCCCACTGCTGGCGATCATCAGCGAAGTACGCAACCGTTATCGCTACCGGGATGTAGTGATCGAGCAGGTCGGCGAGCGCTTGTACCAGAAGCTCGACTGGCTGCAGTGCGAAGCCAGCACCGAGGAACTGGCGGGCTTCCAGCTGGCCGACTTCGGCACGCGGCGGCGTTTTTCCTACCGGGTCCAGGAAGAGGTCGTGAACATTCTCAAGCACGACTTCCCTGGCCGCTTCGTCGGCACCAGCAACGTGCACCTGGCCCGTGAATACGATCTGCGGCCCATCGGCACCATGGCCCACGAATGGTTCATGGCGCACCAGCAACTCGGCCCACGCCTGGTCGACAGCCAGGCGGCTGCGCTGGAGTGCTGGGTACGTGAATACCGCGGACAACTGGGCATCGCCCTCACCGACTGCATCACCATGGACGCCTTCATGGGGGATTTCGACCTGTACTTCGCCAAGCTGTTCGATGGCCTGCGCCACGACTCAGGCGATCCGCTGGCCTGGGCGGAAAAAGCCATCGCCCACTACGAGCGGCTGGGGGTCGACCCGAAAGGCAAGACACTGATCTTCTCCGACGGGCTGGACTTCGCCAAGGCGCTTGGGCTGTACCGGGCCTTGCACGAGCGGATCAACGTGAGCTTCGGCATCGGGACGCGGTTGACCTGCGATATTCCTGGGGTGGAGCCGATGAACATCGTGATCAAGATGACCGATTGCAATGGCGCGCCGGTGGCGAAGATTTCCGATAGCCCGGGCAAGACGCAATGCCGGGACGAGAATTTCGTGGCGTATTTGAAGCACGTGTTTCAGGTGGGGTGAATCAACAGCCTAGTCCCCGTTCGGCTGCGCACTCACCTGCTCCGCCTCCTGCGCCGCCAGCTTTTCCCGGTCCGCCTTGCTGATGTACCTGGGCTTGTTACTGCGCGGCGCGAGCTTGGCGGCGGCCTTCTTGGCATGGGCCTTGAGCAGTTGCTTGATCTTTTTCTGACGGTTCATGGTTCACTCTGGCGGAATCGCGGTGTGCCCATGATACCGGCCGCCGAGCAAATCGACGCGCTTTCTTGCAAGGCTTGCCCGGCGGCCAACCCTGGTTACTCGCCCCACACGTCCTTGAGGACGTTGACCCAGTTCTCACCCATGATCTTGCGTACCACCCGCTCGGAATGGCCGCGCTTGAGCAAGGTTTCGGTGAGGTTGGGGAATTCGCCCACGGTGCGAATGCCCAGCGGGTTGATGATCTTGCCGAAGTTGGTCAGGCGCCGGGCGTAGCCCTTGTCGTGGGTCAGGTACTCGAAGAACTCCTGGCCGTGACCCTGGGTGAAGTCGGTACCGATACCGATGGCGTCTTCACCGACGATGTTCATGGTGTACTCGATGGCCTCGGCGTAGTCGTCGATGGTCGAGTCGATGCCCTTGGCCAGGAACGGCGCGAACATGGTCACGCCGACGAAGCCGCCATGGTCGGCGATGAACTTCAGCTCTTCGTCCGACTTGTTGCGCGGGTGCTCCTTGAGGCCCGAAGGCAGGCAGTGCGAGTAGCAGACCGGCTTCTTCGATTCAAGGATGACTTCTTCGGAGGTTTTGGAGCCGACATGGGACAGGTCGCACATGATGCCGACGCGGTTCATTTCGGCGACGATTTCGCGACCGAAGCCCGACAGGCCGCCGTCACGCTCGTAGCAGCCGGTGCCGACCAGGTTCTGGGTGTTGTAGCACATCTGCACGATGCCCACGCCCAGCTGCTTGAACACCTCGACGTAGGCGATCTGGTCCTCGAACGCATGGGCGTTCTGGAAGCCGAAGAGGATGCCGGTCTTGCCCAGCTCCTTGGCCTTGCGGATGTTGGCGGTGGTGCGCACCGGCATCACCAGGTCGCTGTTGTCGCGGATCAGCTTCTGGCTGGCGGCGATCTGGTCGACGGTGGCCTTGAAGCCTTCCCAGACCGACACCGTGCAGTTGGCCGCAGTGAGCCCGCCCTTGCGCATGTCCTCGAACAGCTCGCGGTTCCATTTGGCAATGATCAGGCCGTCGATGACGATGCTGGCGTCATGTATCTCACGTGGGTTCATCGTGTACCTCTTGGTGGGTCGATGCGCGAGCCTCACCCCGCGCACCTCAGGTTGGTGCTCAGCCCTGGCTGTTCGCGCAGCGCTGCGCAGGCGAAGGCTCGGCGTCGTGTTCATCGTGCAGCGAGATGCGCGACGTCTCTGGCAATGCCAGCCCGCCGGCCATCGCCAGCAGGGCGATCAGCACCAGGTAGAAGGCCGGCGCCAGGCTGCTGCCAGTGAGGGTTATCAGCCAGGTCGCCACCAGCGGTGCAGTACCGCCGAACAGGGTGTAGGCCACGTTGTAGGTGATGGCCGATGCGGTGTAGCGGGCCCGGGTCGGGAAAACCTCAGAGAGCAGCGCGGCCGTGACCACGCCTGAGAACACCGCAGCCACCGCCAGCAATATGACCCCCAGCACGGCTGCGTACAGGTCGCCGGAACTGGCCAGCCAATAGGCAGGAAACACCGCGACAATGGCCCACAGGCAGGTGAAGCCCATGGTCTTGCGCCGCCCGAAGCGGTCGGCGAAGGCACCGGCCACGGGGCAGGCGCCCGCCGAGAACAGCAAGGCGATGGTCGACACCATCAGGGCCTGCGCACGGGTGAGCTGGCCGACCACTTGCAGGTACGTGGCGAAGTAGGTGGTGAACATGTAGAACGACAGCGCGGTCAGCGAAATGAACGCGCCAAGCCGGAGAATCGTGCCGCTGTGGTGCTTGAAGGTTTCCTTCAATGGCGAATGGGCGTGATCGTCTTCAGTGGCCATGGCCTGCTTGAAGGTCGGCGTTTCTTCCATCTTCCAGCGCAGGTACAGGCCCACGATCCCCAGCGGCGCCGCGACCAGGAACGGCACTCGCCATCCCCAGCTGCTCATGGCCTCGGGCGACAGGCTGGCATCGAGCAGGTAGGCGATCACCGCCGCCGAGGCGAATGCGGAGAAGGTCGACACCGGGATGAAGCTGCCATACCAGGCGCGCTTGTGCCGTGGCGCATGCTCCATGAGGTAGGCACAAGCCCCGGCGTATTCGCCGCCAGCGGAGAAGCCCTGGATGCAGCGCGTCACCGTCAGCAGGATGGGTGCCAGCAGGCCGATGCTCTCATAGGTGGGCAGCAGCCCGATGACCGTGGTGGCCCCCGCCATCATCAATACCGTCATCGACAGGACCCGCTTGCGTCCGTAGCGGTCGCCGAGGGATCCGAACACCACACCGCCCAACGGGCGGAACGCGAAGGCCACGGCGAACACGGCGAAGGTCTGCAACAGCGCCGCATTGGGGTCGTCACTGGAAAAGAACTGCCTGGCGATCACCGTTGCCAGAAAGCCATAGACGGCGAAGTCGAACCACTCCACGAAATTGCCGACCGCCGCTGCGGTGGTCACTTTGCGGAGCATGGAAGGTGACACAGGCGCACTATTACTCATGCAGTTGCTCTCCTGGTTTTTTTTAATTGGCCGCACAAACGTGCGTTTAGGATGGGCAGCAATGAAGCAAGGATTTAATCGGCAAGGCGACGCGCAGGGTCTTTCGCCACGTCAATCGCAGGGAAGTTGAATACGGTATTGTTATTTGAAATAGGGGATTCGAAGTTCACCGCTGCAACCGCAGCAGGGCCTTGAAACAGCGATCGGTTGTCGCCAAATCGAAGCTGATGTCATCATAGGGCGGCCGTACCGAGGGGTCCAGGCATCGCGATCACCTAGGTGATCAACTGAAAAAGGGAAGCGACTCGGGCTCTGGAAAGCCACTTACAAGGGGTCGAGGCGTGAGCAGTGATGACAGCGGGCCTGATGCCCTGCGTATTCTCCACCATCTTCCAGTGGCCGTGATCGTTGCCGAGAATCGTAAGATCACCCACTGTAACGAGCGCGCGCTGACAATGTTTCGTGCCACCCCGGAGCACATCATCGGCGCCTCTTTCGCGCTGCTCTATCCCGAACAGAAGACTTCCTGAAGGCCGCCGAACACTTCGCCCCGTTGCTGTCCCGGCACGAACACTTCAATGACGATCGCATCATGAGGCGCCTGGACGGCTCGCACTTCTGGGTCACGGTCAGGGGCTATGGGTTCAATGAAGCCAACCCCTATCAACATGCGGCCTGGGTCTTCACCGACCCGGAGCAGGAACAACACCCTTCCCACGGCAAAGTCACCCTTACGCCCCGCGAGCGCGAAGTCGCGGCCCTGCTCGTCGATGGCCAGACCAGCAAGGAGGCGGCCAAGACGCTGGGTATCAGCCCGCGGACCGTGGATATTCACAGGTGCAGTTTGTTGAAGAAGTACGCGGTTAACAATACGGCTGACCTGATTGCTCGGTTGGTGGATTGAGTGTGCGCTTGAGGGTCGTGGTGCCGCATACATCGAGCGCCACCGCAAACCCCTAGCGCACGCCTACCCCAGGCACATCTCCAAAAACCGCGCAGCCGCCCGCGAAGGCGTGGCCGCGTGCGGCATCAGGATGGAAAAACGCCGTACCAGCGGCAGTGGCCCGATCCGCACCCGGTGCAGTGCGCCATCCTCGTGCCTGATCGACATGGCCGAGACGAAACCGATGCCCATCCCAGCCCGCACGGCCTCCTTGACCCCTTCCACTCCGGCGATCTCCAGCGCCACGCGCATCGCCACGCCCTCACGGGCGAACGCCCGCTCGACCATCTGGCGCACGCCCGAGCCGCTCTCGCGCAGCACCAGCGGATAATCGCCCAGCGCCTTCAGCACATGGCGTTCCTGCCCCGCCAACGGGTGACCACTGGGCACGATGGCAACGATCTCGTCCTCGCGCCAGGGCGTGACCTCGGTGCCCAAGGGCAGCGACTGCCCAGGCGGGCCTTCGATAAGAGCGATATCGACGTTGTCCAGCGCCGCGACGATTTCGGCGCTGTTGCCGTTGCTGGTAGTCACCACGACATCCGGGTAACGGGCCTGGAAGTCGGCGAGCAGGTAGGGCAGCAGGTAGCTGGCCGGCGTGGTGCTGGCGCCGATGCGCAAGGTGCCACGCTCCAGGCCGAGCATCGCTTCACGCAGTGCCTGGGCCTGGCGGAAGGTGTCGCGCAGGCGCTGGGCATGGGCCAGCAGTTGCTCGCCCGCCGGCGTCAACCGCACCCCGCGCCCGGCGCGCTGATAGAGCGGCTCGCCGAAGGCCTCCTGCAACAACTTGAGCTGGCCCGATACCGCAGGCTGTGACAGGTGCAGGGCAAGGGCTGCGTGGCTGATGTTGCCATGCTCGGCGACGGTGGCGAAGGTTATCAGCTGTTCTGGGGTCATGAATTCAAAATATCAGCTAAACGGATATTTCGCATTGTAAATGACGATTTTTTATAAGCTTATAACCGGATTATCGTAGTCCCTGTCGAAACTACCCTTGCGCAGGACTCACCATGGCCACGCATTCTTCCCACTTCTCGTTTACGCCTACCCAAGCCACCCGCGGGCGGCTCAACGGCATCCTCTTCGTTGCCCTGTTCGCCGTGGCGGTGACCCAGTTGGCCGCGTTACCCGCTGTCGCCAGCCTCGGCATCAGCCCACTGATCGTCGGCATCGTCGCCGGCGCCTTGTATGGCAACGGCCTGCGCGACGGCGTGCCGGCCAGTTGGGCCAGCGGTATCGATTTTTCCGCACGCACGTTGCTGCGCATCGCCGTGGCCCTGTTCGGCTTGCGGGTCAGCCTGCAGGAGATCGCCGAGGTCGGCTGGTCGGGGCTGACGGTGGCCGTGCTGGTGGTCGCCAGCACCCTGATGCTCGGTGTCTGGTGCGGCACCCGCCTGCTCAAGCTGGACCGCGATACCGCCCTGTTGACCGCCGCCGGCAGCGCGATCTGTGGCGCGGCTGCGGTGCTGGCCTTCGAATCGGCTTTGCGCAGCGCACCGCACAAGAGCGCCATGGCGGTGGGCAGCGTGGTGCTGTTCGGCACCTTGTCGATGTTGCTCTATCCGCTGGCGCTGAATCTCGGCTGGCTGCCGCTGGACACTCTCGGTGCCGGGCTGTTCTTCGGCGGCACCTTGCACGAGGTGGCCCAGGTGGTGGGCGCGGCGAGCAATGTCAGCCCCGAGGCCACGCATATCGCCACCATCGTCAAGATGACCCGGGTGATGCTGCTGGTACCGGTGTTGCTGCTGGTGGGGCTGTGGGTCAACCGTTCGCGCCAGGCTGGCCAAGGCGTGGGCAATGGGCGCATTGCCGTGCCTTGGTTCGCCTTCGGCTTTCTCGCCCTGGTACTGGTCAATTCGCTGCAGGTGCTGCCAGGTGGCGTGACTGAGGCGGTCAATCAGCTCGATACCTTTGCCCTGACCATGGCCATGACGGCACTGGGCATGGAGACCCGCTTCAGCCAGATCCGCCAGGCCGGGCCACGAGCGCTGGTGGCCGGGGCGATTCTCAACCTGTGGCTGGTCGGCGGTGGATTGGCCATTACCCTGGGGGTGCAGCGGTTGCTGGGTTGATCCGGGTAGATCGGCGTCGTTCTTTTCGCGGGCAAGCCCGCGAAGCTTTTTCCGACACCCCCTCGTTGCCACGCACATTTGCCGGTATGGTGTTGTCAAAGAAGGATGTTTTACCTGCACAGGAAAGACTTAGATGCCCCAACGCAATGTCATCAATGCATCCGTCAGCCCCAAAGGCAGCCTGGAAACGCTGTCGCAACGTGAAGTCCAGCAACTGAGCGAAGTCGGTACCGGTAGCCTCTACACCCTGTTCCGCCAGTGCGCCCTGGCCATCCTCAACACCGGCGCGCATGTCGACAATGCCAAGACCATCCTCGAAGCCTACAAGGACTTCGAAGTCCGCATCCATCAGCAAGACCGTGGCGTGCGCCTGGAACTGCTGAACGCCCCCGCCGACGCCTTCGTCGACGGCGAAATGATTGCCAGCACCCGCGAGATGCTGTTCAGCGCCCTGCGCGACATCGTCTACACCGAAAGCGAACTGGCCAGCCAGCGCATCGACCTGGAAAGCTCCCAGGGCATCACCGACTACGTCTTCCATCTGCTGCGCAACGCCCGCACCCTGCGCCCCGGCGTTGAGCCGAAAATGGTCGTGTGCTGGGGTGGCCACTCGATCAGCACCGAGGAATACCAGTACACCAAGAAGGTCGGCCACGAACTGGGGCTGCGCAAACTGGACGTCTGTACCGGCTGCGGCCCTGGCGTGATGAAGGGCCCGATGAAGGGCGCGACCATCGCCCACGCCAAGCAGCGCATGCACGGCAGCCGTTACCTGGGCCTGACCGAACCGGGCATCATCGCTGCCGAAGCGCCCAACCCGATCGTCAACGAGCTGGTGATTCTGCCCGACATCGAGAAACGCCTCGAAGCCTTCGTGCGTGTCGGCCACGGCATCATCATCTTCCCCGGCGGCGCCGGCACCGCCGAGGAGTTCCTGTACCTGCTGGGCATCCTCATGCACCCGGACAACCAGGACCTGCCCTTCCCGGTCATCCTCACCGGCCCGCGCAGCGCCGAGCCGTTCCTGCAGCAGCTGCATGAGTTCGTCGGCGCTACCTTGGGCGAGGCCGCGCAGCGCCACTACCAGATCATCATCGACGACCCGGCCGAGGTGGCCCGGCAGATGGTCGAGGGGCTCAAGGCGGTGAAACAGTTCCGTCGCGAACGCAACGATGCCTTCCACTTCAATTGGCTGCTGCGGATCGAAGAAGGCTTCCAGCATCCGTTCGATCCTACCCATGCCAACATGGCCGGTCTGGCCCTGCACCGCGAACAACCGCCGCATGAGCTGGCGGCCAACCTGCGCCGGGCGTTTTCCGGGGTGGTGGCGGGTAACGTCAAGGACAAGGGCATCCGCCTGATCGAGGAGCACGGGCCGTACCAGATCCGTGGTGACAGCGCGGTGCTGGAGCCGTTGGGTCGGTTGCTGCAGGCGTTCGTCGACCAGCACCGGATGAAGCTGCCGGGCGGCACCGCGTATGTGCCGTGCTACCAGGTCGTGACCTGAAACCACCGGGGGCCGCTTGGCGGCCCCATCGCCGGCAAGCCGGCGCCTACCCCGCCACAACGCGCCGCTAGCGGACCGGGCTGGCCACAGTGCGGTCATTCAGGCGAATGCTGTTGCGCCCGCCTCGCTTGGACTGATACAGCGCCACGTCACCCTGCTCGATCAACGCCGCCAGGCTCGGCGGTGGCTGGTCGAACAGGCTTGCGCCGATGCTCAAGGTCACCGCCTCCGGGGTCGGCACGGCCTGCTCGGCCATGCGCTGGAACTCGTCGCGCAGCCGGCTGCCGAGTTCCACCACGCGGTCCCCGGAAGCATCGCTCAACAGAATCACGAACTCGTCGCCACCCAACCGCGCCGCCAACGAACGTTCCGGCAGCACGCCGCGAATCATCTCGCTCAAGGCCACCAGCAGCCGGTCGCCTGCGGCATGCCCGTGCAGGTCGTTGACCAGCTTGAAGTTGTCGATGTCGATCAACAGCAAAGCGCCAGGCCGTGCGGCCGTCACTTCCTTGAACAGATGGCTGGCACGCACCTCCAGCGCCCGTCGGTTGTACAGCGCGGTCAGCGGGTCACGCGCCGCCAGGCGGGCAATCCGCTCCTCGCGGCGATAGCGCACGGTGCCGGTCATCGACAAGGCGATCAGCATGATCGCCATCGCCCCCTCGACCAGGGAAATCTGGATGATCAGCCCACCGAAGGTGGCCAAATCGATCAAGGTGCCCGGGGTCACCGCGATGATCGCCTTGAGCACGTAGAACAGGCCGTGCAGCAACAGCACGTAGCGCAGTTGCACGGCGCCCACGCTCAGCGACTTGCCGTGGGGACGCAACAGGAAGCTGGCCTTGAGCGTCAACAGCGCCACCAACAGCGAGTTGACCATCAGCATGACCTTGGACCACTGCGGCCCGACCGGCAGCAGCAATAAGGCGAACCACACCAGCACGATCGACAGCCAGGCCCACGACAGGCGCGTCTGGGTGAAACGCACCACGCCGATCAGGAAGAATGCATGCGCCACGACCAGCAGGCCGTTGGCGAACCAGATGCCGATGAACAGCAAGCCGATGCCACGCAGCAGCGCCAAGGTGCTGCCAATGGTGATGGTGGTGAAGCCGGCGCTCCAGAACAGCAAGGAAGGTTCACGCACGCTGCGCCATTCGATCGCCAGGTACAGGGCAGCAGCCGCTGCCAGGGCGATGGTGATGGTCAGCATCGTGATAGGGTCAAGCGCCATAAAAAGTGTGGCCTGTTTGGTTAAACGGAAAAGGCCTGATTGTATGCGCTTACAATGACTTTTCGCAGGGCCGCGCGGCGGTTTAGTCGCAATATGATATCAACCAGCCATTACCGACCGATGATAGCCCCACACGCGTCACTGCCACGGGCCAACAGCCTAGTGCATAAACAAGGTTCAAGCCTGTCGCAGATCTGTTCAGAATACCCGGACAGCCAGGAAATGGAGACTCCATGAACGCTCTACGCAGCCTGTTTCAACGCCAATTGCAAAGCGGCGCGCTGTACGCCGTGCTGGCCGCACTGGGCTTCAGCTTCAAGGCCATTTTCGTCAAGCTCGCCTACGCCTGCGGCGCGGTGGACGCCATCAGCCTGCTGGCCCTGCGCATGGGCCTGTCGCTGCCCCTGTTCGCCTGGCTGGTGTGGTTCAGCCGCGGACAGTCCAGCACACCACTGGGCCTGGGCGATGGCCTGCGCGTAGCCCTGCTGGGCCTGCTCGGCTACTACCTGGCCAGCCTGTTCGACTTCTACGGGCTGCAATACATCAGCGCCGGGCTGGAGCGGCTGATCTTGTTCACCTACCCCACCCTGGTCCTGATCTTCCAGGCCATTGCCCTGCGGGAACGGCCAAGCAGCCGCACGCTGGGCGCAATGGGCCTGTGCTACCTGGGGCTGGGCATCGCCTTCGTGCATGACCTGAGCGTGTCCGGCATGGGCCATCAGGTGGTGCTGGGCTCGCTGTGGGTGTTCGCCAGTGCCGTCACCTACGCCCTGTACTATTCCGGCACCGGGATGATGCTCAAGCGCATGGGCTCGATGCGCCTGGCCGGGCTGTGCGGCGCGGCGTCATCGGTGATGGTGCTGGCGCACTACCTGGTGGTGGCACCGGTCGGTCAGTTATGGCAACTGCCTGGCGCGGTCTGGCTGAATGCCGGGCTGATGGCGGTGTTCTCCACCGTGCTGCCGATCTACTGGGTGGCGTTGGCGATCCAGCGCATGGGGCCGACCCAGACCGCCGCGGTCGGCAATCTCGGCCCGGTGCTGACGGTACTGGCCTCCTGGGCGATCCTCAGCGAGGACATTTCCATCTATCAGTTGCTGGGGCTGGCCGTGGTGCTGTTCGCGGTATCGCGGCTCAAGCCCGGGCACAAGCCGGCCAAGGCCGCGGCTGGCGAAGAGGCCCCGGCCTGAGGCCTACAGCACCCGCTTGATCAACGGTTCCAGCCGGCTGTAACGCAGGCGCCGGAGGAACTTGCGCACCTCCTTGGGGTGCTCGGCCTTCTCCCCAAGCTCAGCCGGCGACTCGATCCTCGGCGCATGCTCACGAATGCCCTGCAGCTCGGCCTCCCTGGGTTGCAGCCAAAGCCCTGCGGGGTCGTCGATCAGCAGGCCGTTCTCCAGGTCGAGGTTGAAACCACGCGGGTTGAGGTTGTTGCCGGTGAGCAAGCTGTAGCGCTGGTCGACCCATACTCCCTTGGCATGGAAGGTGTGCCCCGGATCGTTCCAGATACGCACCTGCAACTGGCCCCGGGCAATGGCTGCCGCACGGCGGCGGGTGAAGGCGCGCAAGGTGTCCTCGTACAGGTACGGCAACGCCCCGCTGGCACTGAACGGCTCGCCCGGCGCGATATAGAAATCGTTGGCAGTGCGATGACCGACGATCAATTCCACCTGCACACCGCGATCCAGGGCCTGGTCGATCTCGCGCATCACCACCCGGGGTGGGTTGAAGTACGGCGTGCTGATCACGATCTGCTGACGGGCGACCGCCAGCAGCGCGCACAGCGTGCGGTTGAGCGGGTTGCCGCGGCCCACCCCGAGCAACGGCACGACCCGCAATCCTTCGCTTGCGCCAGGCAGGGGCGCGGTGTAGTCCATGCGCCGCAGTCGTGCGCGCAGGCGCCGAATGTCACCGCGCAAGTGCCGGGAGGTAGGCGGCGCGGGCAGGTCCAGGCGTGGCGTCGCGGTATGGTGCAGCAGGCGCTGGACCAGCTCGGCCATGGAATCGGCCAAGGCCCGTGAATGGAACAGGTGGTAGCGATCCAGGCGATAGCGATCGAAACGGTGCAGGTAGACGTTGTTCAGGCTGGCGCCGGTGTACAGCACGCAATCGTCGATGATGCTGCCTTTGAGGTGCAACACGCCGAACAATTCGCGGGTCTGCACCGGCACGCCGTAGATCACCACGTCCAACCCGCGCAGCTGGCGCTGGGCCTGGTACCACGCGGCATTGCCCGGCTGCCTGCCGGCGCCGAGCAGGCCCCGACGGGCACGGAACCAGTCGACCACCACGACCACCTCAAGCTCGGGTCGCGCAGCCTTGGCCTGGTACAACGCATCGAGCACTTCCTGGCCCGCTTCGTCCTCTTGCAGGTACAAGGCGACGATGACGATGCGCCGGGTCGCCGACCGGATGCGTTCGAGCAGACACGTGCGGTAGGCCACGGCATTGGGCAGCACCTGGATGGCGTCAGGGGTGATGACAAAGCCGCGCAACGCCGCCAGCATGGATTCGGGGTTCAACTACGTTCACCTTCTGTTTGCAATCGGGTCCATTCCTGGCCGCGGTCCCCGGGTGTAAGATCTGCCCGGCTACCACGGCCCATGACAACAAGAAACATGCGAGGCTTGTTCTACCACTGCCCCTGACGAACCCAGGCTCAGCTTGTACAGGAAGATCGCAATGGCCCACCCCGCTTGCGCAAAGGCAACGCCCACTCCCTCTCAGACCTTCGGATTTCTGGTATTGCCCAATTTCACCACCATCGGCCTGGCGTCGGCGGTGGAAACCCTGCGCATGGCCAACCTGGCAGCGCGTCACACCTTGTACCGTACCGTGCTGATTGCCGCCAGCCCGGAGCCGGTAATGGCCAGCAACGGCATGCGCGTCCTGCCTGATTACAGTATTGCAGACGCTCCGCCCCTGGATGCCCTGTTCGTGGTCGGCGCCAACCCGATCGACCGCAGCCGCAGCAACCGCCCGCTGGTCGACTGGCTGCGCCAACTGGCCCGTCGCGGCCTGCCGTTGGGCGGGATCTGCACCGGCAGCTACCTGCTGGCCAGGGCCGACCTGCTCAAAGGCTACCGCTGCACGATCCATTGGGAAGACATGCAGGCCTTGCAAGAGCATTTTCCCGGCATCGTCATCTCCAGCCAACTGTTCGAACTGGACCGCGACCGCTTCACCTGCTCCGGGGGCGTGGCAGCGATGGACATGATGCTGCAACTGGTCGCGCGCCAGGCCGGCGGCCAGGACGTCGCCGCCAAGGCTGCCGAACTGCTGCTGTGCGACCGGGTCCGCGGCGAACGCGAGCGCCAGCGGGTGCCGCTGCGTACCTTGCTCGGTAGCGCGCAACCCAAGCTGAGCCAGGTGGTGGCGATCATGGAGGCCAACCTGGAAGAGCCGTTGGGCCTGCAAGAGCTGGCCAGCCTCAACGAAGTGACGGTTCGCCAGTTGGAGCGGTTGTTCCACAAGTACCTGCAGCGCACGCCGAGCCAGTATTACCTCGAACTGCGCCTGTCACGGGCACGGGAACTGCTGTTGCGCAGCGATGTGCAGGTGCGGGAGGTGGCGCTGGCGTGCGGGTTCAGCTCGCCTGCGCACTTCTCCAAGAGCTACAGCCGCTTCTTCGGCCTGTCGCCGCTGGGCGAGCGGCGACAGGCTTCGTTGCACTGAGCGGGTGGTCGTGCGGAAGCCGGACTAGTCCTTCAGGTCCGCATGGGCCGTCTCCCGGCACATCAGCATCGCCAGCAATGCCACCAGCGCCGCCGCCAACAGGTATCCAGCCGGTGCCAGCTTGCTGCCGGTGACCTGGATCAGCCAGGTGGCGATGAACGGGGCGGTTCCGCCGAACAGGGCATTGGCCAGGTTGAAGCTCAAGGCGAAACCGCTGAATCGCACGCGGGTCGGGAACAGTTCCGCCAACAGGCACGGCAAGGTGCCATCGTTCATCGCCAGCATCGCGCCGAAGAAGATCTGGATCGCCAGGATCACCAGCAATGGCTGGCCATCGAGCAGCTTGAACAGCGGCACGGTCAAGCCCAGGAACAGCAGCGAAGCCACCACCAGCATGGTCTTGCGCCCAAACCGGTCGGACAGTCGTCCCATCAGGAAGATCAAGCCGATGTAGGTGGCCAGCGACACGGTCGAGGCAATGAACGAATCGCGCTCGCTCATGCCCATCTCGGTGGACAGGTAGGTCGGCATGTAGCTCAGCAGCAGGTAGAACGCCACCGCATTCAGGCACGTGACACCCAGGCCGATGGCCAGGCTGCGACGATGCCGGGTCAGCAACTCGCGGATAGGCGCGGGGGTCATGCAAGCCTTGCGCTCCAGGCGCTGCTCCATCTCCAGGAATTTCGGCGTGTCCTGCAGGCTCATGCGAATGTAACGCCCCACCAGGCCAAACGGTGCGGCCAGCAGGAATGGCAGGCGCCAGCCCCAGCTGTGCAGATCCTCGCTGCTCAGCAGTTCATGCAGCACCGCCACGAACGCCGCGCCGAACAGCAAGCCTGCCGCGGTGCTCGCAGGCACGATGCTGGTATACAGCCCCCGCCGGCCCGCTGGCGCGTACTCGGCAAGGAATGCCGCAGCCCCGGCGTACTCGCCCGAGGCGGAAAAACCTTGCACCAGGCGAATCAACAGCAGCAGGCAAGGTGCCCACAAGCCGATCTGCGCGTAGCCCGGTAGCAGGCCGATGCAGAACGTGGAAATCGACATGATCAGGATCGACAAGGACAAGGCGTTGCGCCTGCCATGACGGTCGCCGAAGTGGCCCCAGACCACACCGCCCAGCGGCCGGACGAGGAAAGACAGGGCAAACACCGCGAAGGTCGCCAGCAGGCCGGTGGTCTTGTCGGCCTGGGGGAAGAAGGTCGCGGCGATGATGGTGGCGAGGTAGCCGTAGGCGGCGTAGTCGAACCACTCGACGAAATTGCCCATGAAACTTGCACGGGCGGCCTTGCGCAGGGCCTGGCGTTCGGCGCTGGGGGCAGCGCCGTCGAGGGTGGGAGCGTTCAGGGTGGTGCTGGTCATGACGGATACCCTCTGGTTCTTCTAATTGGAGGCAGGGTCTAAAGGTCATTCAGGTGGTTTCTTGTTGTGTGTGCCGGCCGCCGCGGGCGCAGCAGGCCGGCAGCGGCATCATGTGCGAATGATGTTGTGCTCCGGCCCATAGGGGAAATGGGTGATGTTCTCGGCGCCCGTTTCGTTGACGATCAAGATGTCGTGCTCGCGATAACCGCCCGCCCCCGGCCGTCCTTCCGGCAACATGATCATCGGCTCGATCGACACCACCATGCCCGGCTCCAGCACCGTGTCGATGTCTTCGCGCAGCTCCAGCCCCGCCTCACGGCCGTAATAGTGGCTGAGCGTGCCGAACGAATGGCCGTAGCCGAAGGTGCGGTACTGCAGCAGGTCGTGACGCAGGAAAATCTCGTTCAGTTCACGGGCGATGTCGCAGCAGCGCATGCCTGGGCGTACCAGCTTGAGCCCTGCTTCATGCACCTCGACGTTGGCCTGCCACAGGCGCAGGTGGTCGTCCGGGCAATGGTCGAGGAACAGCGTGCGCTCCAGCGCGGTGTAGTAGCCGGCGATCATCGGGAAGCAATTGAGGCTGAGGATGTCGCCCTTGTTGACCTTGCGACGGGTGACCGGGTTGTGCGCGCCGTCGGTGTTGAGCCCGGACTGGAACCAGGTCCAGGTGTCCATCAGTTCGCTGTCTGGGAAACTGCGGGCGATTTCGCGGACCATCGCCTGGGTGGCATGCAGCGCCACTTCGTATTCCGGCACCTGGTCACGCAGGGCCTCGACCACCGCTGCACCGCCGATGTCGGCAACCCGTGCGCCATGGCGAATCAACGCCTGCTCCTCGGCCGACTTGATCATGCGCATGCGCATGCACGGCGCACCGATGTCGAGCAGTTCGGCCTTGGGATAGCAGGCTGCGAGCTTGGCGTGGTTCTGCAGGTTGAGGTGGTCGTATTCGACGCCGATACGCGAGGCCAGCGGCAGGGCCTGCTGGATGGCGACGAAGTAGTTGTCGCGCTGCCAGTCGGTGTAGACGATGTTGTCGGTGCCCACCGTGCGCCGCCAGGGCTGGCCGCCGTCGATGTTGGCGCTGATCGACACCACCTTGTCCTGGGTCACCACCAGGGCGTAGGGACGACCGAACGAGCAGTAGAGGAAATCGCTGTAGTAATTGACGTTATGGTACGAGGTGAAGATCGCCGCCTCGATGTCCTGCTCGGCCATGTACGCCCGCAGTCGGGCGTGGCGGGCGGCGTACTCCTGCGCAGAGAAGGTCGGCTGCACCTTGTTGCCATTACGGATTTTCAGAGTCTGGGGCATTTGCATGGTGGGTGTTCCTTGTCGTTGTGAGCACGCGGTTCAGGCCGGCCGCCTGAGAGGCATTGCAACAGAACGAACAAGGACGCTTTTGTATCTATCCGACCTGGAATTGGCGCAATGGCCACCGCCCAATCAACGAGCGAGCCCGCAGCCCCAGGTGCGACGCCGTGTTCGGCGTCGTACCCGGGGCTGCGGGCTCGCTCGTCTACAGGTGCTTCTACTTCAGGTCGAAACGATCCAGCTCCATGACTTTCACCCAGGCCGCGACGAAGTCCTTGACGAACTTGTCGCCACTGTCCGAGCTGCCGTACACCTCGCTCAGCGCACGCAGCTGGGCGTGCGAGCCGAACACCAGATCGACCCGGCTACCGGTCCATTTCACCTGGCCGCTCTTGCGATCACGGCCCTCGAAGCTGTCGTTGTCGGGCGAAGTCGGCTTCCATTCCACGCCCATGTCCAGCAGGTTGCGGAAGAAGTCGTTGGTCAGGGTGCCAGGCCGGTCGGTGAACACGCCGTCCTTGCTGCCGCCATGGTTGGCACCCAGCACCCGCAGGCCGCCGACCAGCACGGTCAGCTCGGGCGCGGTGAGGGTCAGCAACTGCGCCTTGTCCAACAGCAACTTCTCGGCCTTGACGCTGTACTTGCTCTTGCTGAAGTTGCGGAAGCCATCGGCCAGCGGCTCGAGCACGCCGAACGACTCGACGTCCGTCTGCTCCTGGGACGCGTCGGTGCGGCCCGGACGGAACGGCACGGTGATGGCGTGTCCTGCATCCTTGGCCGCTTTCTCCACGGCAGCGGAACCTGCCAGCACGATCAGGTCGGCCAGGGAGATCTGCTGGCCACCGGCCTTGAACTCGCTACGCACCTGCTCCAGCGCCTTGAGCACCTTGTCCAGTTGCTCGGGCTGGTTGGCCGCCCAGAACTTCTGCGGCGCCAGGCGAATGCGTCCGCCGTTGGCCCCACCGCGCTTGTCCGAGCCACGGAAGGTCGAAGCTGCGGCCCAGGCGGTGCCCACCAGCTCGGCGACGCTCAGGCCCGAGGCCAATACCTTGGCCTTGAGCGCGGCGATGTCCTGCTCGCTCACCAGCGGGTAGTCGGCCTTGGGCAGCGGGTCTTGCCAGAGCAGTTCTTCCTGCGGATTTTCCGGGCCCAGGTAGCGGGCCAGCGGGCCCATGTCGCGGTGGATCAACTTGTACCAGGCGCGGGCGAAAGCGTCGGCCAACTGGTCGGGATTGTCCTTGAATCGGCGCGCGATCGGCTCGTAGATCGGGTCGAAGCGCAGGGCCAGGTCAGAGGTCAGCATCGACGGCGCGTGGCGCTTGGCGGGGTCGTGGGCATCGGGCACGGTACCTGCAGCCTTGCCATCCTTGGGCCGCCACTGGTTGGCGCCAGCCGGGCTCTTGGTCAATTCCCATTCGAAGTTGAACAGGTTGTTCAGGTATTCGTTGCTCCAGCGCGTCGGGGTGGAGGTCCAGGTCACTTCAAGGCCGCTGGTGATGGTGTCGCCACCCTTGCCGGTGCCGAACTTATTGGCCCAGCCCAGGCCCTGCAATTCAAGGCCCGCGGCTTCTGGCTCAGGCCCGACATTGTCGGCGGGGCCGGCGCCGTGGGTCTTGCCGAAGGCGTGGCCACCGGCGATCAGCGCCACGGTCTCTTCGTCGTTCATGGCCATGCGGCCGAAGGTGTCACGGATATCCTTGCCCGAAGCCACCGGATCAGGATTGCCCTCCGGCCCTTCCGGGTTCACGTAGATCAGGCCCATCTGCACTGCGGCCAGGGGGTTTTCCAGATTACGCTCGCCGGCCAAGGTGCGGCTCTGTTCCTCGCCATGCTTCTGCGGCTCGGCGACCAGGTCGCCCTGCCCCGGCGGCTGGGCCTTGCCGTAGCGGGTATCGCCACCCAGCCAGACCTTTTCCGACCCCCAGTACACGTCCTCGTCCGGCTCCCAGACGTCGGCGCGCCCACCCGAGAAGCCAAAGGTCTTGAAGCCCATGGACTCGAGAGCGACGTTGCCGGTGAGCACGATCAGGTCGGCCCAGGAGATCTTGTTGCCGTACTTCTGCTTGATCGGCCACAGCAGGCGCCGGGCCTTGTCCAGGCTGACGTTGTCGGGCCAGCTGTTGAGCGGGGCGAAACGCTGCTGGCCGGAGCCTGCGCCGCCGCGGCCATCGCCAATGCGATAGGTGCCGGCGCTGTGCCAGGCCATGCGGATGAACAACGGGCCATAGTGGCCGAAGTCGGCGGGCCACCAGTCCTGGGAATCGGTCATCAAGGCGGTCAGGTCTTTCTTCAAGGCCTGGAAGTCGAGGCTCTTGAACGCCTTGGCGTAGTCGAAGTCCGGATCCATCGGATCGGACTTGCTGGAATGTTGATGGAGAATTCTCAGGTTGAGCTGGTCAGGCCACCAGTCACGGTTGGTGGTGCCGCCACCTGCGGTTTGATGGAACGGGCATTTCGATTCGTTCGACATCTGCTATTACCTTTGGGTCGGTTATCCAGATTTCCGGTCTATGCCAGTTGTTCTTCAGACGAGCGCTTGCGCCCGATCTGCCCCTCGTCAGGTCAAACAAATACACAAAGCACGGAAAAGACTAGTCGACCCTGGGCAGAGAGCTAATAGACCCGGTATTGCACGTCGATAGCGTGGCTCTCTCAACGCTTGCGCTGCATCCACGCCGCGCCCAATCCACTCAGGCAGATGATCGAGATACCCAGCAGGCTGGCATCGTCCGGCACCTGGCCATAGATCAACAGGCCCAACAGCCCGGCGAAGACAATCTGGCAGTAGCTGAACGGCGCCAGCAGCGCTGGCGCGGCATGGCGGAAGGCCTGGGTCAGCAGCAGGTGCGCGCTCATGCCGAAGCCGCCCAGGGCCAGCATCAACAAAGCGTGGTCCCAGCGCGGCAACTCCCAGAAAAACGGCACCAGGACGCTCATCACCAGGGTGTTGCACAGCCCCGCGTAGAAGTTGCTGGTGGTCGGGCTGTCGTGGGCCGACACCAGCCGGGTCAGCAACTGATAGAAGCAGAAGCCCATGGCCGAGCCGAACGGATAGAGAATGGCCGGGGTGAACATCGCCCCGCCCGGGTGTACCACCACCACAACGCCGACGAACCCCAGCACCACCGCCACCCATTGCCCCACCGTGACCCGCTCGCGCAGCAGCGGTGCCGACAAGGCGGTGACCAACACCGGGGCGAGGAAGTTGACCGAGGTAGCCTCGGCCAGCGGCAGGTATTGCAGGCCCGTGGTGAACAGCAGGCTGGTACTGAGCAGGCACAGCGCACGCAGGGTCTGCAGCACCGGGCGATTGGTGCGCAGCACATTGAGGCCCGCCTTGGGCAGGAAGATGCCCGCCATCAGCAGGGTATGCACCACATAACGCGCCCACACCACCAGCACCACCGGGTATACGCCGCCAAGGAACTTCGACAAGGCGTCGTGGCTGGCGAACAGGAAGGTGGCCACCACCACCAAGGCGATGCCGCGCAGCGGTTGGTTGACTCCGGACAACGGTGTGCTGGAACTCATGGCGTTCTCGACTGCGGCGCGGCTGGATGCCGGGCCCGGGGAAGGCCGCGCAGGGCTGGCCTGGCGGGTGCAACAGCTGGAATTCTAGAAGAGATACGACAACTTATGAAAGTTCCTTGAGACGCCGCATCAAGCATCGGCGCTTTCTGTTCGCTGATCGACCACTTTCCGGCGTGGGCGCATGGTTCGACCTCCGTCGAGCGGGCAACATCGACCGCAAACCTACCCGTGACAAGGAGTTTTCATGCATAGGCTCACCACCCGCAACGGCCTGGACCTGCCCGCCATCGGCCTGGGCACCTGGCCAATGACCGGGGCGCAGTGCACCCAGGCCGTACGCCAGGCCCTGGAGCTGGGTTACCGGCACATCGATACCGCCACTGCCTACGGCAACGAAGAGGCCGTCGGCCAGGCGCTGCGCGAAAGCGACGTGCCACGCGAACAGATCCACCTGACCACCAAAGTGTGGTGGGATCGCCTGGAGCCCAAGGCCATGCGCCAGTCGCTGGAAGACAGCCTGCGTACGTTGGGCACCGACTACGTCGAGCTGTTCCACATCCATTGGCCCAGCAAGGACATGGACCTGGCGCGCAGCATCGAAACGCTGGTGGCCCTGCGTGACGAGGGCAAGGCACGGCATATCGGCGTGGCCAACTTCCCGCTCGGCTTGCTGCGCCGGGTGGTCGAGGAGCTCGGTGCGCCCTTGTCGGCGATCCAGGTGGAATACCACGTGCTGCTCGACCAACAGCCGCTGCTCGACTATGCCCGCCGTCACGACTTGTTGCTGACCGCCTATACCCCACTGGCCCGTGGCCAGGCCGCCGAGCAACCGGAGATCCAGGCCATTGCCCGCAAGCACGGCGTGTTGCCCAGCCAGGTGGCGCTCAGCTGGCTGTTGGCGCAGGACGGCGTGGCCGCGATCCCCAAGGCCAGCAGCCGCGAAAACCAGCTGACCAACCTGGCAGCACTGGAGCTGCGCCTGGATGATGAAGATCGTGCACTGATCGCCGGTTTGCCAAAGAATCGGCGGGTCGTCAGCCCGGAGTTCGCGCCGGACTGGAACGACTAAGCCCTCCCCTGGCCGGCCGTTAGCCGGCCACCGCTTGCACCTGCGTCAGGCGCTCGCTGGCCGGCGCAGGCCTGCCGTACAGGTAGCCCTGGAAGTGCGAGCAGCCCTCCGCTGCCAGGCGCCGCATCTGTTCTGGCGATTCCACGCCCTCGGCGGTGGTCTTGATCATCAGGCTGTTGGACAGCTCGGTGATCGCACGGATGATCGACATCGCCTCGCGGCTCTCGCACATGTCATGGACGAACGACTTGTCGATCTTGATCCGATCGAACGGGAACGAGCGCAGATAGCCCAGGGACGAATAGCCAGTGCCGAAATCGTCCAGCGAGATGGAAACGCCAAGGTCCTTCAGCGCCCGCAGGATGCGCACGTTCTCATCGCTGTTGCCCAGCAGCACCGACTCGGTGATCTCCAGCTCCAGGCGATGGGGCGCCAGGCCGGAGTCGGCCAGGGCCAAGGCCACCGAATGCGCCAGGTTGGTGTTCTTGAACTGCACGGGCGACAGGTTCACCGAAACGGTCTGGTCGGTGCCCCAGCTGGCGGCCTCCTGGCACGCCAGGTTCAGCGCACGCGCACCCAGCTCGTGGATCAGGCCGGTTTCCTCGGCGATCGGGATGAAGTCCATCGGCATGACCATGCCCCGGGTCGGGTGCTCCCAGCGCAACAGCGCCTCGTAGCCGGTCACGCTGCGGGTCTGCTGGTCGACCACCGGCTGGTAATGCAAATGCAGTTGTCCCAGGTGCAAGGCGGTGCGCAGGTCGGTCTCGACCAGGCGGCGCTGGCGCGCAGCCACATCCAGCTCGACGTGGAAGCACTCGTAGCGGTTGCGGCCATTGCGCTTGGCCTCGTAAAGGGCCATGTCGGCGTAGCCCAGCAGTTGCTCGGCCTGTTCGTTATCGTCCGGCGCGATAGCCACGCCGATGCTCACGCCCACCGAAAACTGATGGCCTTCGATCTGGAACGGCGGGCAGATGGCGTCGATCAGCCGCTGCGCGGTGTTGCAGGCGGCCTCGCGGTTGTCCAGGCGGGTCAGCACCACGGCGAACTCGTCGCCCCCCAGGCGCGCCAGCGTGTCGTGCTCGCGCAACTCGCGGCGCAGACGCTTGCCCAAGGCGCGCAACAGCTTGTCGCCGAAGGCGTGACCGAGCGAGTCGTTGATGTTCTTGAAATTGTCCAGGTCCAGGCACAGCGCGGCGGTCAGCTTGCCGCTCTCCTCGCCACGCAGCAGCGCCTGTTTGAGGCGCTCGTTGAACAAGGTGCGGTTGGGCAGCCCGGTGAGCGCGTCGTGGTGCGCCATGTGATGGATCTGCGCGTGGGCGGCAAGCTGCTCGGTGGCATCCTCGGCCACGAACAGCACGTAGTCGGCCTGGCCTTCGCGGTTCTGGCTGAGCAGCGCACGGCTGCGCAGGGTACGCGGGCCACAGGCGGTGTCGACACGGGTTTCGGCGGCATAACCCTTGGCGCTGCGTGCGCCTCGGGCCAACTGCTGTTCCAGGAAGTCGGCCACGGCTGGCGACAGGCATTCCGACGGCAAGCGGCCGATCATTGGCGTGTCGCGCCCGCCGAACAGGTCCTCGGCCTGTTGGTTGGCCAGCAGGATACGCTGGCTGGCCAGGTCCTGGACGATGACGCTGGCCGGAATGTTGGCGATCACCGAATCCAGAAACTGCGACACCGTGGCCATTTCCTGGCTGTACTGCTCGGCCAGTTCCTTGGCCTGCAGCAGTTCGTGCTCCTGGCGGCGGCGTTCGGAAATATCGCGGGTAACCTTGGCTAAGCCCAGCAACTGGCCGCGATCATCTCGCACGGCATCGATGACCACGTGGGCGTGGAACGCCGTGCCATCCTTGCGCACGCGCAGGCCCTTCTCCTCGAAGCGCCCAGTCGATCGCGCCTGTTCGAGGTTCAGTTCAGGCAGGCCGGCGGCACGCTCGTCCTCGCTGTAGAACAGCGAGTAGTGCTGGCCGACGACCTCATCGGCGTCGTAACCCTTGGCGCGTTGGGCACCGGGATTCCAATTAGCGACGATTCCGTCGGGGGTGAGCATGTAGATGGCATAGTCCACCATGCTCTGGATCAACAGCCGATACATGATGTCGGGACTTGCGACTAGCGACATGAGATTTCCCTGAACCTGCGGCGTGCACGAAAAGGAACCCCGGCTTAGAGCGGGCGAGCCTGATGAATGGGTAATGGCATTATGCCGTGCAGGGTGTTTTTTTGTGAAGTGGTTCACAGAATTTTGGTTGTTCAGGGACTGGAAAGCGCAGGGCTTGAGTATTTCAGCGTCCTTGAGATCGAGCGCCGCCCGCGCGGCGCATCGCGACGCAAGGCCGCTCCCACATTTGTTGCAACGTGCCACGGTCTGTCAGGCCATGGTTGTTCGCCTTTGGCGGCAACACAGATATCCCGCCGCGCCCACCAGGCTGACAACTATGGCCTATCAGACATAATTGGCCCGAAGCCTTGCGCCGCGATGCGCCGCGCGGGCGGCGCTCGATATATGCGGCACCACAACGCTCCAGCGCACGCTTCGCGATGCCGCCGCGCCCGTCACTTCTCCTGCAACACCGCCCGCCCCTTGACCGCCCTCGGCCCACTGAAAGCCCAGAACAGCAACCCCGGCAACGGCGCGTAGACCACGAAGACGATCCACAACATTTTCCGTTCGGCGCGTCTGTCGCTGCCGATGATGTGCCAGATCGCCCAGATCTCCAGCAGAATCACGACCGCAGCGACGATGATCCAGAGGGTTCCGACTTCCATATGCACTCTCCCGTTAGCGTGTTCTCTATTGGGTTATAGCAGCTGCCAAGGGTTCATTCGGATTGTCTTTCCCCGTGCCACCCGCCACACTCTGCCGGCAAGCCAGGAAGCGGAGTCCAGAGTGCCTACCCCACGCCAGTTCAGCAAGAAGACCAGTACCAGCAACATGCTCCGGCTCAAGCCCGGCGCCGGCAGCGAGGCGGCTCCCTACCGGGTCGACTTCGTGCTGCTCGAGCACTTCTCCATGGCCAGCTTCACCGTGGCGATGGACGTGCTGGTCACCGCCAACCTGCTGCGCGCCGACAGCTTCCGCTTTACCCCGCTGTCACTGGACGGCGACCGGGTGCTGAGCGACCTCGGCCTGGAGCTGGTGGCCACTGAGCTGGCCCCCGAGGCGCTGCGCGAGCTGGACCTGCTGGTGGTCTGCGGCGGCCTGCGCACCGCGCTCAAGTACCCGGTGCTCGACCGCCTGCTCGATGACTGCGCCGCCCACGGCATGGCCCTGGGCGGCCTGTGGAATGGCGCCTGGTTCCTTGGCCGCGCAGGGGTGCTCGACGACTATGGCTGCAGCATCCACCCCGAGCAGCGCGCCAGCCTGTCCGAGCGCAGCCCACAAACGCGCATCACCCCGGCCAGCTTCACCCTCGACCGCGACCGCCTCACCGCCGCCAGTCCCAATGGCGCCATGGAACTGATGCTGGGCCTGGTGCGGCGGCTGTATGGCGATGGCCTGGCCGAGGGCGTGGAGGAAATCCTGTCGTTCTCCGGTGCCCGCTATCGCCAGGTCGGCCCAGGCGCGAAGAAATCCATGAGCCTGCACCTGCGCACCATCGTCGAACTGATGGAAAACAACCTCGAGGAAACCCTCAGCCTCGACCAGTTGGCGGCCTACAGCGGCCGCTCGCGGCGGCAGATCGACCGCTTGTTCCAGGCCCAGCTGGGCACCTCGCCACGGCGCTACTACATGGAGCTGCGCATCACCAAGAGCCGGCGCCTGCTGCAGTACTCCGACCTGTCGGTGATGGAGGTGGCGGTGGCCTGCGGTTTCGTCTCGGTGTCGCACTTCAGCAAGTGCTATGCGGCCTACTTCGGCTACCCGCCGTCACGCGAGCAACGGCTGGGCGAATGACTGCGGCTCAGGCGCGGATATAGCGCATCACCGCCTCGCAGATCATGTCCTTGTGGCGCTGCTTGACCGTCTCGTCGGAGAGCTCGATCTGGAAGATTTCGCCGAAGGTGTGGCGATTGGACACCCGGTAGAAACAGAACGAGCTCATCAGCATATGCAGGTCGATGACCTCGATGCCCGGGCGGAACACGCCCTCCTGCTCGCCACGACGCAGCGTGCGGGCCAGTGCCTCGAGCACCAGGCTGCTCATCTCGCGGATCACCGGCGACTGCTTGACGTATTCGCCGTAGTGGATGTTCTCGGTGCAGACGATGCGCACGAAATCGACGTTGCGGTCGTGGTGGTCGAAGGTGAACTCGACCAGGCGACGGATCGCCTGCTCGGCCGGCAGCGACTCGAGGTCGAGGCTGTGCTCGGTCTTGCGGATGTCACCGTAGAGCTTGACCAGGCACTCGACGTAAAGCTGCTCCTTGCTGCCGAAATAGTAGTAGATCATGCGCTTGGAGGTGGCGGTGCGCTCGGCGATGGCGTCCACCCGCGCGCCGGCCAGCCCTTGCTGGACGAACTCGTTGATGGCGGCCTGGAGGATGTCCTCGCGGGTTTTCTCGGGGTTGTTCTTGCGCGACTTGCGCCCCCCTCCGATCTCAGGCTGGCCGAGGCTGACTAGCGAATCACTCATACCCACTCACAGGCTATTTATTGGAATAAGTGGGGGATTATCCGTGAGCGGGGCGGACGTGGGAAGCGCGCTTTTGGTCGGGTAGTGTAGAGGGGTGATTGCCTATTCCGGCCTCTTCGCGGGTAAACCCGCTCCTACAATACAGCGGTGGCCCTGTAGGAGCGGGTTTACCCGCGAAGAGGCCGGCACAGAAAAAACTACAATACCGGCTTGCGCGGCGCCCCGCTGCGCGCCTTGGCCATCGCCGCCAAGCGCACCGCCACGTTCGCCGCGCCGTACCCGGCATAACCACCCTTGCGCTGGATGATCTCGAAGAAGAAACGCTCCTCGAACGGCTCGGTATACACGTGGAACAGCTCGCCGCCCTGGGCATCGCGGTCGTACAGCACGTTGTAGTACGCCAGCTCGCTGAGGAATTCGTCGTCGAAGTCGAAACGCGCTGCCAGGTCGTCGTAGTAGTTCAGCGGGATCTCCAGCAGCGGCACACCGGCCTCCTTGGCCCGCGCCACTTCCTGGAAGATGTCCTGGCAATCGAAGGCGATATGATGCACCCCCGAGCCGCGATAGCTGGACAGCGCGTGGGCGATGGCGGTGTTGCGGTTTTCCGAGATGTTCAGCGGCAAGCGCAGGCTGCCACACTGGCTGCGCAAGGCGCGGCTCTTGACCAGGCCATACGGGTCGGGCAGTACCACCTCGTCGTCGGCGGCGAAGTCGAACAGGCTCTTGTAGAACAGTACCCAGCTGTCGAGCGACTCGGCCGGCAGCGCCAGGGCCATGTGGTCGATACGGCGCAGGCCGCCGCTGGCCTGCGCGCCGGCGTCGAGGCGGAAGTCGGTGTCGTACAGGCTCGGGCCATCGCCCTGCCCCACCAGGTAGATCAGACTGCCATCCGGCGCCCGTACCGCCGGCACCTCGCGCTCGTTGGGGCCGACCAGGCCACGGAACGGCTGGCCACGGAAATCGGTGGCGCGCTGCAGGGCCGCATGCTCGTCACGCACCCGCAAGGCGGTGGCGCACAACGACGGGCCGTGGGCCTCGAAGAAGTTGTGGCCGAACGAATACGGCTCGGCATTGAGCACGATATTGATGTCGTTCTGGCGCAGCAGGCGAACATCCTTGCTGCGGTGTTTGCCGGCCTCGGCAAAGCCCAGGCGCTTGAGCCACCCCCCCAGACGCGCGCCCACTGCTTCGTCGACGGCGAACTCGAGAAACTCCACCCCGTCGTAGGCACTGGCCGCCGGAGGACTGAACAGCACGCCAGGCTCGACAGCGATGCCCTGCTGCTGCAGGCGCAGGCCGGTCTGTTCCTCGAGGTACAGCAGCGAACGCAGGCCATCGGCGGCGTTCTGCCGGGGCGGCGCGGCGCGGAAGCCATCGTTGAAGATCTCCAGCGACAGCGGGCCACGGTAGCCAGTGGCCAGAATCGGCGCCAGAAAACCTGCCAGGTCCATTTCGCCCTGCCCGGGGAAGCAGCGGAAGTGCCGGCTCCACTCCAGCACATCCATGGCCAGGATCGGTGCATCGGCCATCTGCACGAAGAAGATCTTGTCGCCTGGAATGTCGCGAATGGCACTGGGGTCGCCCTTGAGCGACAAGGTGTGGAAGCTGTCGAGGATCACCCCCAGCGCCGGGTGGTCAGCCTGGCGCACCAGGTTCCACACCTGCTGGTAGGTGTTGACGTGGCGCCCCCAGGCCAGGGCCTCGTAGCCGATGCGCAGGCCGCGCTGGCCGGCATGCTCGGCTAGCAGGCGCAAGTCATCGACCAGCAGTCGCTCGTCACCCAGGGCGTCGGCCTGGACGTTGCTGCACACCAGCACCAGATCGGTGCCCAGCTCCTGCATCAGGTCGAACTTGCGCTCGGCGCGGTCGAGGTTCTTCTGCAGGCGGTCGCGGCGGCACCCTTCGAAGTCGCGAAACGGCTGGAACAAGGTAATCGCCAGCCCCAGGTCCGCGCACATCTGGCGTACCTCGCGCGGGCTGCCCGCGTAGTAGAGCAAGTCGTTCTCGAAGATTTCCACGCCGTCGAAACCGGCGGCGGCGATGGCTTCGAGCTTTTCTGGCAGGGTGCCGCTCAACGACACGGTGGCTATCGAACGCTGCATACTGGAGTTCCTTGTTATGGGTATGACGACGGCGCCGGAACGTGCAAAACGACAGGTAACCGTTTCTGGCACGATCGATTATTCGCAGGTAAAGTCTGCCCTTCAATCACTTTGTACGGAACAGTTAGTTTTCTGTTCGATTATCGAACACAACCCGTTTTCGCGAATTGCTACAGCGCCAATCCGTGGGCAACCATGATTGCCAGATGCAGCCATACCGAGTGTCCTCCTGCCCAACCGGTCGCTCGGCGGAAGTTGCTTCGACTAACCCAGAAACGAACATAATAAGTACAAGAACAATGGAGACAACGATGGCTCACTCCAGCTCTCAAGCCAAGAAAGCGACCGCCAGCGGGTGGATCGGCTCGGCACTCGAGTACTACGACTTTTTCATCTATGCCCAGGCTGCGGCCCTGATCTTCCCGCAAATCTTCTTCCCCAATACTGACCCCAAGATGGCCATCATCGCCTCGCTGGCGACCTACGGTGTGGGTTACCTGGCGCGCCCGGTCGGCGCCTTCGTGCTGGGCCACTGGGGTGACACCCGCGGACGCAAGAACGTGCTGCTGCTGTGCATGTTCCTCATGGGCTTGTCGACCATGGCCGTCGGCCTGCTGCCGACCTACCACGACATCGGCATCCTCGCCCCGGCCTTGCTGGTGGTGCTGCGCCTGATCCAGGGCTTCGCGGTGGCCGGCGAGATCTCCGGCGCCAGTTCGATGATCATGGAGCACGCGCCGTTCGGCCGGCGCGGCTACTACGCAAGTTTCACCCTGCAGGGCGTTCAGGCCGGCCAGGTACTGGCAGCGGCGGTGTTCCTGCCGCTGGCCTACTTCATGCCCAGCGAAGCCTTCAACGAATGGGGCTGGCGTATTCCGTTCCTGATGAGCGCCATGGTGCTGATCGCAGGCTTCATCATCCGCAAGGAAGTCCACGAGACGCCGGCCTTCGTCAATGAAGAGAAGCAGGACAAGGTAGCCAAGTCGCCGATCAGCGAAGCCTTCCGCCACAGCTGGAAGCACATGGTGCTGGTGATGTTCATGGCCCTGATGAACGTGATCCCGGTGGTGGCGACCATCTTCGGCGCGGCCTACGCGGTGCAGCCGGCCTACGGCATCGGCTTCGACAAGAGCGTTTACCTGTGGATCCCGGTGGTGGGCAACATCGTCGCGGTACTGGTGATTCCGTTCGTGGGCAACCTGTCCGACAAGATCGGCCGGCGCCCGACCATGATCACCGGCTGCATCGGCTCGGGCCTGCTGGCGTTCGTCTACCTGTATGCGATCAGCATCCAGAACGTACCGTTGGCCTTCGCCGCCTCGATCGTGATGTGGGGCATGGTGTACCAGGGCTACAACGCGGTGTTCCCAAGCTTCTACCCGGAACTGTTCCACACCCGCTACCGCGTCTCGGCCATGGCGATCGCGCAGAACATCGGCACCATGCTCACCGCAATGCTGCCCGCGCTGTTCGCCCTGGTGGCGCCGCCCGGCTCGGAAAACATCCCGATGGTGGTCGGCGGCCTGGCGTTCTTCATCACCTGTGTGTGCGCCCTGGCAGCGTACATCGCGCCGGAAACCCACCGCCTGGCGATGGAAGACCTGGGTAATCCGCAGGCCAAGCCGATGGAGAAGCAGGCGTACGAGGCTAGCCGCAAAGACAGCTTTCAGGCCGTGAGCCACTGACGGCCACGGCAAGCCGGCTCCACAGGCACCGCACGGCCTCTGTAGGAGCCGGCTTGCCGGCGATGGGCTGCACAGCAGCCCCCAACGCCCTCACCCCTTGACCACGTCCTGCAGGTTCTGCCACAGCCGCTGCACATCCCCGCGCTCGGTCGGCAGCGCCCCTACCGACACCCGCACCATCCAACGCCCATTCAAGGTCGCCGGGGTCACATACGCCGCCCCCGATGCATTGAGCCGCTCGGCCCAGGCCTTGGTATGCGCATCCAGTGCCTCGCCTTCCAACCCCTCCGGCCGATGCTGGATGCACAAGGTCTGCAACTGCACAGGTGCCAGTACCTGCCACTGGTCAGCCGCCTCGACCTGCTCGGCCAACCAACGGGCGTTATCCAGGTCCCGGCGCAGCCGCTGCTGCAAGGCCTCGACCCCTTCGCTGCGCAACATGAACCACAGCTTCAGGGCGCGGAAGCGACGGCCCAGCGGGATGCCCCAGTCACGCAGGTTCTTGACCTCGCCATCGACCGCCGATTGCAGGTAGCTGGGGTTGGTGCTCATTACCCGGATCAGGTGCTGTGGGTCGCGCACGTAGTAGATCGAGCAATCGAAGGCCACGCCCAGCCACTTGTGCGCGTTGACCACCACCGAGTCGGCCAGCTCGATGCCATCCCACATCCAACGGCACTCCGGAAGGATCATCGCCGAACCTGCCATCGCCGAGTCGACGTGCAGCCACAGGCCGTGGCCCTGGGCGACCTCGCCGATCGCCCGCAGTGGGTCGAGGGCGGTGGTGGTCGTGGTGCCGGTGGTGGCCACTACGGCACAGGGCTGGTTTCCAGCGGCCAGGTCTTGCTCGATGGCGGCGCGCAGGGCTTGCGGGTCCATGGCGAAGGCGTCGTCGGTGGCGATCAGGCGAATGTTGTCGCGGCCAAAGCCGGCCAGCAACGCCGCCTTGTCCACCGAACTGTGGGCATGGGCACTGACGTAGACGATCAACGGCTTGGCCTCGGCCTGCAAGCCACCGCGCACCAGGGCGTAGTCGGTGGCGCGTTCGCGGGCGCTGATCAATGCCACCAGGGTGCTGGTGGACGCGGTGTCCTGGATTACCCCGCTCCACTGCGCCGACAGGCCGAGCAGCTGGCGCAGCCAGTCGAGCGTGGTTTCCTCCAGCTCGCTCAGCGCTGGGCTCGACTGCCACGACAGGCCAAGCACGCCCAGGCCGGTGCTGAGGAAGTCGCCGAGCACCGAGGACAGCGTGCCGTTGGACGGGAAGTAGCCGTAGAAGTCTGGATGTTGCCAATGCGACAAGCCGGGCATGAGCAGTTTGTCGACATCGCCGAGGATCGCCTCGAATGCCTCGCCTTGCTGGGGGGCCTGGCTTGGCAGGGCCTGTTTGAGGTAGCCCGGCTCGACCTGGGCCATGACCGGGCGTTCGGCGATGTTCTGGCGATAGTCGGCGATCAGGTCGATCAGCTGGTGGCCGTACTGGCGGAATTGTTCTGGGGTCACGTGGGGGCTCCTGGAGATGATTCGGTGTCCATACCGGCCCTTTCGCGGGCAAGCACAGACAACACAAGGCCTCAGTCTAGGCCGTCAACCAGCCCCCAAGAACCCCACTTCACGCATACCTACTATGGCGAACCCGGCACCCCACCCTGCACCCCGAATTGCGACTGGCGCCACAACTCGAATACCCGGTTGCGCAACCAACGGTGCTCGGCCGAAGCCTGCAAGCGCTGGTGCCACACCACCCAATAGCGCTGGGTATGTTCGATGAACCCCAGCGGCCGCCACGCCAGGCGGTGCAGCCGGCACAACTGGCGGGCAATGTGCTCGGGGACGGTGGCCAGGGCCTGGCTGTTGCCGATCACCTGCACGGTGGCGGAAAAGAACGGCACCTCCAGGCTCACCCGCCGTTGCAGGCCCTGGGCGCGCAAGTGGCGGTCGATGAAGCTGTCCTTGTCGCCACCACCGGAAATCCGCACATGCTTGCAGCCGAGGTAATCGTCCTGGCTCAGCGCCTGCACCGCGGCCAGCGGGTGGTCGTCGCGCATCAGGCACACCGCCCGGTCCTCACCCAGCAGGCGGCCGTGAAGATTTGGCGGGGATTCGTCGAACAGGGTCGTGGCCAGGTCGATCTCGCCACTGGCGAGCAATCCGTACTGGCCGGCCTGCCAGGTCCGATAGTCGATGCACACCCCTGGGGCCTCGCGCTCCAGCGCCGCCACCAGCAGGGGCAGCATGTGCTCGGCGACATAGTCGGAGGCAGCCAGGCAGAAGCGCCGCTCGCAGCGCGCCGGGTCGAAAGCCGCCGGTTGGCGCAGGGCCTGCAGTTCATCGAGCACCTGCCGCAATGGCTCGACCAGCCCTTCGGCATGCTCGCTGAGCACGTAGCCACGGCCTTGGCGCACCAGCAAGGGGTCGTCGAAGGCTTCACGCAGGTGGGCCAGTTGGCGGCTCAGGGCGGATTGGCTGACACCCAGGCGCTCGGCGGCGTGGCTGAGGTTTTTCAGGTGCAGGAGCTGATCGAGGGTGCGCAGGTGGGCGATGCTGAGGGAGGCGAAGGTGGGGTTCATCGGGTTCGGCTCCGGTCCGCTGGCGAGGGCGTTGCCCTCGTTTCGCGGCGCAAGGCCGCTCCTACAAATACCGCGCTGCTTGCTGATGCGGCGCTGCAGTCGTGGGAGCGGCCTTGTGTCGCGAATGGGCCGCAGGGCGGCCCAAGTGTTGCGATCAGGCAGTCAGGCCAACGTACACGTTCTGCACGTCGTCGTTCTCGTCGATCGCTTCGAGGAAGGCTTCGACTTCGGCCAGTGCCTCGGCGCTCAGGCTGGCGGCGCTTACCGGGTTTTTCGGGGTGTAGCCGATCTTCGCCGAGGTCACGGTGAAACCGTGCTCCGGCAGGGCTTTCTGCACCGCATCGAGGTCGGTGGTGTCGGTGATGAACAGGGTCGAGCCCTCTTCTTCACCTTCCTCGAAGTCTTGGGCACCGGCTTCGATGGCAGCCATTTCCGGGTCGGCATCGCCTTCCGGGGTCGCTTCGATCAGGCCGACGTGGTTGAAGTCCCAGGCCACCGAGCCGCTGGCGCCCAGTTGGCCCTTGCGGAACAGCACGCGGATCTGGGCCACGGTGCGGTTGACGTTGTCGGTCAGGCATTCAACGATCAGAGGTACCTGATGCGGGGCGAAGCCTTCGTAGCTGACGGCATGGTACTGCACCGCTTCGCCATCCAGGCCAGCGCCTTTCTTGATCGCACGCTCGAGGGTTTCACGGGTCATCGACGCTTTCTTGGCCTGGACAATGGCCAGTCGCAGGCGCGGGTTCATATCCGGGTCGGCACCAGACTTGGCCGCAATCTGAATTTCCTTGGCCAGCTTGCCCATGATCTTGCCCTTGGCGTTGGCAGCTGTTTCTCTATGCTTGGCTTTCCACTGTGCGCCCATGTCGACTCTCTTTGTTTCAGCGGCCAGTTCAGGAAGCGACCGGCCATAAAAGTGGGAGCAGTTTATACGCCCTCGGCCATCGGTTCGACAAGAAATCTCGCAGCCCGCTCACGCCTTGTCGGCTTTGCCCGCCGCTGCGGCGAAGCGCGCCAGGCGCACGTCCAGGCGCCGTGGGCGCTGGCCGCGATCCTCGGCGCGCTCCTTGCGGCGGATGGCATCGCGCACCAGCAACGATCCGAGGTAGCGGATCGGCTCGGGTGGGAACAACCCCAGCGGCCCATTGACCAACGGCGAGCGTGTCCAGGCGTTGTCCTGCCCCAAGGCCAGCGAAGCGAGTATCTGCCCCCCCATGTGGCATGGCCCGACGCCGCTGCCGGAATAACCGAAGCCGTAGAATACGTTGCCCTGCCCGTCCAGCCGGCCAAAGAACGGCAAGCCGGTCACAGAACGATCCGACGGCCCGTTCCAGCTCGCCGCCAATGGCACGTGCGCCAATGCCGGGAAGAACCCGCCAAGGCTCTCGCGCAGCAGCGGGCGATACGGCGACGGCTGGTCGAACACCGGCAGCATGCGACCGCCGAAGGCAAAGGTGTTGCCACCCTTGCCGAGCATCAGCCGGCCATCGGAGGTGTTGTGGTAGTAGTGCACGAAGATCCGCGAGTCGAGCACGCTGACACCGGTAGTGAGCCCTATTTCCTGCAGCAGTTCCGGGCATGGTTCGGTAATCACCATGTCGCTGGAAACGATCGCCACGCTGCGCTGGAACTGCGGGAAGGCTCGCGCCATCCAGGCATTGAGGCCAAGCACCACGCGGTCGGCACGAACGCTGCCGTGCAACGTGCGCACCGTGGCTGGCGCGCCATGCTCCAGTCCAGTCATCGCCGTGCCTTCATGAATGCGTACGCCGCGCGCCAGCGCCACCCGGCGCAGGCCACGCACCAGTCGCCCGGGCTGCACGGTGGCCGCCGCTGGCGAGAACCAGCCTTCCAGGTGCCGCGCCGAGCCCGCCAGGCGTTGCAGTTGCTCCAGCGGCAGGCGCTCGAACGAATTGATGCCGCGCTGCTGCAAGGCCGCGATCACCGCATCGGTGGCGCCCACCTGGGCCTGGTTGGTCGCGGTGTACAGGGTCCCGTCCAGGCGGTAGTCGCAATCGATGCCGTTGGCCGTGCAGAACGCGCCAATGGCATGAATGCTGCGCTCCGACTCACGGACCAGACGCACCGCCTCCTCTTCGCCGAACAGCCGCGCCAGGGTGAAGTACTTGGCCGACCACGACAGCGCACAGCCGCCGTTACGTCCACTGGCGCCAGCGCCACAGATGTCGGCCTCGATCAGCACCACGTCGAGCGACGGCTGCGCCTCCTTGAGCTGCAAGGCCGTCCACAGACCTGTGTAGCCACCGCCGACGATGCACACATCGCAGCGTGCGTCGCCGTGCAGCGGCGGGCAGGCCGGCTGCTGTTCCGAATCCAGGGCCTGTTGCAGCCAGAAGGGTCTCATCGCTTCACGTTCCTCTAGGTGCGCAATGGCTTGATCGCCATCGCGGTATTGGGTGCCACGTCATTGGCCTGGGCCTCGCTCGCCGGGCGGCTGTTCCAATGCGGCAACAGCACCAGCGCCGAGAACAGCGCGCAGCCGGCGAACACGATGAACACCGTGACGCCGTCGAAGTAGCCTGGCAGCAGCCCGCCGAGCACCGCGCCCACCGAACCGCAACCGTTGACGAAGCCTGCGGCGGTGGCGCCGGCCTTGGCCGTGCCGAAGTCGATGGCGGCGGCGCCGCTGATCATCGAGTCAGGGCCATACAGGGTCAGGCCCATGACGAACAGCAGGCCCACCACCAGCAACACGTTGCCGGTGTGCATGGCCGCCATGAACGCCGCCAACGTCAGGGTCAGCAGCATCAGGCTGATCACGCAGGCCGGCATGCGCCGGGCGCCGAACAGCTTGTCCGAGGCCAGGCCGATGAGGATCGGCCCGAGCAACCCGGCCAGCTCGAAGGCGGTGGGAATGATGGCCGCGCCGACCTTGCCCACCGACGGCATCTGCTCGAAGACGATCACCGGCCCCCACAGCAAGATGGCGTAGCGCGCGGGTTTGAGCAGGAAATACGCAAGGCCCAGGGTCAGCACCGTGCGGTTGCGCAGGATCTCGCGCAGTGGTGCCCAGACGCTGCACAGGTTGCCGCCAGGGGCCATGCTCTGCGGCTCGGGCTCCACCGCCGGCAGCCCGACATCCTCGGGCTTGTTGCGCTGCAGGAAGAAGAACAGCACCGCTACCGCGGCCACTACCGCGGCGCTTGAGAAGAACGCCGCGTGCCAGCTACCGACCAGGGTGTACGCCCACCAGCCGGCAAAGGGCGAAGCGACCAGGCCGCCGAAGGCGTAGCACGAACTCCACAAGCCAAGCACGCGACCGCGCTGCACGGCCGGGAAGAAACTGCCGATGTTCTTGCACAGCCCGGCCCAGCCCGTGGACTGCGCCAGGCCTTGTATCAGCATGCAGGTGGCGAAGATCGGGAAGGTCGCGTAGCTGCCCATCACCACCGCCGCGGCGGCCGAAATCAGCAACCCGCCGAGCACCACCACGCGCGGGCCAAAACGGTCGGCGAGCATGCCCCAGGTGAACTGACCCACGGCGTAGGCGGCCAGGTAAATAGCATCGAGGTTGGCCATGGCGGCCTTGTCGAGCATGAATGTCGGGTCTTCGCCGATGCCCAGCTTGGCCACCGAGAAGGCTTTGCGGGTGAAGTAGAAGGCGGCGTAGGCCAGCCAGGTGATTGCGAAAATCTGCACGCGCCAACGCTTGATCGTGGCTAGGGATTGGTTCATGTGAATCTGACCTCTTGCTCGAGTGTGCCGGCAGAATGTGAAGAAACGCCTGTTTTGTTGTTGTGGTGCGCACTGCATGACGAAGGCTCGTCACTGGTCAGATGGCGCAGGACCGCGCGCCATGGCCCGGCGATCGCAGAAGGCGGTCGCGCTGGGTTGATGGGTATGGAAACAGTTGATGACTGATAAATAAAATCGATTTATCGTATTTCACACATAAGCCCAGCTTGTTACTGGAGTCGCCATGTCGGTATCCCACGCTCAACTCAAGGCATTCCATGCGGTGGCCACGCACGGCAGCTTCACCCGCGCTGCGCAGAAGCTGTTTCTGACCCAGCCGGCGGTGTCCGATCAGGTGCGGAAACTCGAGGAACGCTTTGGTGTGCTGCTGTTTCACCGCAACAAGCGCTCCGTGCACCTGACCGATCTCGGCGAGCGCCTGCTAGGCATCAGCCAGCGCCTGTTCGCCTGCGAGGCCGAGGCCCATGAGCTGCTGCAGGACTCCCGCGCCCTGCACACCGGCAGCCTGGTGCTGGCGGTGGATGCGCCGGTGCATGTGTTGCCGCAGATCGCCCGTTTCTGCCAGCGCTACCCAGGCATTCAGGTCAAGGTCGAGACCGGCAATACCGATGAATCCCTGGCTCGGCTGTTCAGCTACCAGGCCGACCTGGCGCTGCTGGGCCGTGACGTCGATGACGAGCGCTTGCACTGCGTGCCGTTGCGGCGCGACCCGATGGTGGCGTTCGTCTCCCACCAGCACCCGTGGGCCAGCCGTGGCTCGATCAACCTGGCCGACCTGGACGACACGCCGCTGGTGTTGCGAGAGCCTGGGTCGGTGACCCGCCAGACCCTGGAAGAGGAGATGCAGCGCGCCGGGCTACGCATTCGCCCGGCGATCCAGGTGGAAGGCCGCGAGGCCGCGCGCGAAGCGGTGGTGGTGGGGATTGGCGTTGGGGTGGTGTCGGCAGCCGAGTTCGGGGCTGATGCACGGGTGTGTGCGCTGCCGATCGTCGATTGTCAGCGGCATTTGACCGAGACGTTGGTGTGCCTGAGCGAGCAGCGTACGCGGCGGGTGGTGGCGACGTTTCTGCAGGTGGTGCAGGAAGAGCTGTAGGGGCTTCACAGGCCCTTTCGCGGGACAAGCCCGCTCCCACAGGTATGTGGACAGGGCCCAAGAGCGGTGCAGTACCTGTGTGCGGGCTTGTCCCGCGAAAGGGCCGGTGCAGCCAACACAACTAAACTGGCTGTACCCAACGCCCAGGCCCACTCACCATGCTCCCGCGTCTAGCCGCCGACACCCTGGTCCTGCTGCACCTGACCTTCATCCTGCTGGTCCTCTTCGGCGGCCTGCTGGTACTGCGCTGGCGCCCCGCCCTGCTCATCCACCTGCCCGCCCTGGCCTGGGGCCTGGCAGTGGAATACCTGCACCTGCCCTGCCCCCTCACCGATTGGGAAAACCACTTGCGCCACGCCGCTGGCGACGCCGGCTACCCTGGCGGCTTCGTCGAGCACTACATCTGGCCACTGATCTACCCCGCAGGGCTGACGCCACACATCCAGTGGCTGCTGGGCAGCATCGCACTCGTGCTCAACCTCGCCATCTACGGCTATGTCCTCTGGCGCTGGCGTCGCCCTAGCGGGTAGCCACCAGGAACAACCGGGGAAACGGCAACAGCACCTTGCCATCGCTGGCTGGCGGATACGCCTGGCGCATCGCCTCCAGATACTGCTGGAGGAACCCCGCCTGCTCCTGCTCGTCCAGCTTCGCCAGATAGGGCCGCAGTGCCGAGCCCTTGAACCATTCCACCACTGCCTCGGCGCCTCCGGCCAAAGGGTGGTGATAGGTAGTACGCCATACGTCCACCCGCGCACACACCGGGCTCAGCAGGTCGTAGTAGAACGACGCCTGATGCCGCGGCGGCAGCTGGAAGCCAGCAAAGCGCTCGGCCCAAGGACCATGGGCAGCGATTTCACGCAAATAGCGGTGGGCCGGTTCCTCGAGGTTGTCCGGCGTCTGCACGGCCAGGCTGCCTCCCTCGCTCAGCTGGCGCACCAGGTGCGGGTACAGCGTGGCATGGTCGGGCACCCACTGCAGGGACGCATTGGCCAGGATCAGGTCCTGTGGCTCGGGCGCCGCCCAGGTGGCGATGTCGGCGATGTCGCAGCGCACCCGCGGAATGTGCAGGCGCTTGCGCTCGCGGGCCTTGTCGATCATGTCCTTGTCGTTGTCCAGCGCGGTCACCTGAGCGTCCGGGCAGCGTTGCAACAGCACCTCCGTGGAGTTGCCCGGCCCGCAGCCAAGGTCGGTGGCATGGCGCACCGGGCGTGGCGGCACGGCGGCCAGCAAGTCGCGTACGGCGCGGGTGCGTTCATCTTCGAAGAGGGAATACTGGGTGGCGGACCAGGCCATGGTCGACTCCTTGTGACGGGCTGTGTGTTGAGCATAAGCCATGTGCAGGCCAGCGAGAGAGGGGGAACCGACCGACTATGCTGCAAGTCTGTCCCTGTATGCGCATGCCCATGAAGACATTCCTCGCCGTCGCCATCCTGGCCCTGATCGCCGCCGCCGCCCTGCTCGGCTCGCCCTGGATGAACCAGCGCTTTCACATGCCCGCCGAAAAAACCCACACCCAACAACGCGAAACGGCCGGGTCCCAAAGGGAGCCGGCCGCTTCCAACAACGACTAGTGCTTAGTGCTGCTTGCCAGTGCGGATCTGGTGCACCACGCCCATCGCCACCACCACTGCCGCGGCGATACCGGTGGAGATCACCAGGATCTGGTAGTCAGGCATGAAGGCCATGGTCACCAGGGCAGCCACGATGAACGCGATCACCAGGTAGGTCAGCCATGGGAACAGCCACATCTTCAGGCGGACTTCCTTGCCTTCGGCGATCAACTTGCGGCGCATGCGCAGCTGCGAGAAGGCGATCACCAGGTATACCAGCAGGGCGATCATGCCCGTGGTGTTCATCAGGGTTTCCAGCACGTCCTTCGGACGCAGGGTCTCGCTGAAGTTGATCAGCGCGCAGACCACCGCCACGGCGCACGAACCGATGATCGCGAACACCGGTACGCCGGTGCCGGCGCGGGTGATCTTGAAGAACGACGGCGCGTCGCCACGCTGGGCCAGGGAGAACAACATGCGCGAAGCGGTGTAGTGGCCCGAGATCAGGCAGCTGCTCACCGAGGTCAGCACCACGAAGTTCATCAGCAGCTCGGCATGCGGTACGCCCAGCAGCTCCAGGGTACGGCGGTAGGCGCCGTAGCCGGAGACGCCCAGGTGTGGGTCGTTCCACGGTACCAGGCAGACGATCAGGAAGATCGAACCGACATAGAACAGGCACACACGCCATACCACCGAGTTGGTGGCCTTGACGATCTGGGCAGCCGGGTCCTTGGCTTCGGAAGCGGCGATGGTGACAATTTCGGCGCCGAGGAAGGCGAACATCACCCCGAGCAAGGCCCCGACTACGGTGGTCATGCCGTTGGGCATGAAGCCTTCGGCGGTCAGGTGGGTCATGCCTCGCACTTCACCGAACTGCCAGATGTTCATCACAGCGGCGGTACACACCACCAGGAAGCAGACGATCGCCACCACCTTGATCAGCGCGAACCAGAACTCGAACTCGCCGTAGTGCTTGACGTTGAAGAAGTTGACGGTGATCAGCACCAGGGTCGTGGCCAGCACGAACACGTTGACGCTCACATCGGGGAAGAAACCATGCAGGATCTTGCCCGCCACGTAGGCTTCCCAGGCCATGAGGATGACCCAGTACCACCAGTACAGCCAGCCGATGGTGAAGCCGGCCCAGCGGCCAATGGCGCGGTCGGCATAGGTGGAGAACGAGCCGGTGTCGGGCGAGGAAGTCGCCATTTCACCGAGCATGCGCATGATCAGGACCACCAGGATGCCGCCTGCCAGATAGGCCAGAACCGCGGCCGGGCCGGCGCTGTGGATCACGCTGCCGGAACCGACGAACAAGGCGCCGCCGATAACCCCGGCGATCGACATCATTGTCAGGTGGCGCGACTTGAGCGAGGCACTAAGCTTGCTCTCGTGCTCGCCTTTCGCGTTGGTGGTTGTGGATGTTGCGTCCATCAGTTGTGTACCCCGTGCTTCTTTTTATCCAAGGAAAACCGTGAAACCCCGATGGCAATCGGTCTCACCTATACATCAGTGCTGTTGCGGGCAGGATGGTGTGAACGAACACACGCAGGCCATCCATGGCGGCCTGCTGACGCGCCCCGGGTTGCCCCCAGGGCGAACTGAAATGCTTTATGTGGCGATATCTGACACCTAATGTAAAAATGTCGGGCACAGAGAGCCATGCACAGCGGCATGAAATCCGCACTGCACTGTACAGGCCTCCAATGCAATACACCTGCGACACCCTGCAGGCGCGCGGCGCCGTGCACCCCCCTGAAGGCACCCCAATGTTCGAACTACATCCAGACTCATCCACCCCGCTGGTCAACCAGATCATCGACGGGCTGCGCGAGCTGATCGACAACCAGACACTCAAGCCCGGCGCCAAGGTACCGTCGATCCGCGCCTTCGCCGCCACCTACTCGGTCAGCACCTTCACCGTGGTCGAGGCGTATGACCGTCTGGTGGCGCAGGGCTTGCTGGTCAGCAAGGGAAATGCAGGCTTCTTCGTCAATCGTGCAGCGAACGAGTTACTGGAAAGCCAGGCCAGCGAAGCCGACGCCAACCGCCCGACGTTCAATTCGGAGTGGTACCTGCAACAGATCTTCGAGATCCGCCAGCTGCCGTACAAGCCCGGCTGCGGCTGGCTTCCCAACGATTGGATGTACGAGGACGGCCTGCGTCGCGGCCTGCGCCAGGTGGCCGGGAGCCCACTGGAATTGTCTGGCTATGGTGACCCCATGGGCCTGCACGAGCTGCGGGCGCTGACCGCGCAGAACCTGCAGCAGGAACTGTCGATCGTCGCCAATCCATCGCAACTGATGCTCACCCACGGCGCCAGCCAGGCCCTGGACCTGGCCGCCCGGACCTTGGTACGCCCGGGCGATGTGGTGCTGGTCGACGATCCGGGCTACCCCAACCTGATGAGCATCCTGCGCACCCAGGGTGCGACTTTGGTAGGGGTACCGCGCACACCTGCTGGTTACGACCTCGATCAGCTCGAGCGTTTGCTGGCCCACCACAAGCCAACCGCGTTCTTCACCCAGCCGCACCTGCACAGCCCGACCTGCTCGCGCACACCGCTGCCGCAGCTGCACCGTTTGTTGCAATTGGCCAGCCAGCATGGCTTCCGCCTGGTGGAAAACAACCTGTACGCCGACATGATGGCCGAGCCGCAGCCGTGCCTGGCGAGCCTCGACCACCTGCAGCAGGTCGTGTACGTGGGCAGCTATTCCAAGAGCATCTCGCCCAACGTGCGGGTCGGCTATATGCTGGCCAGCCCCGAACTGATGCAGAAACTGCTGCACCTGAAGATGCGCTCGGGCCTGACCACCTCGCAGGTGATGGAGCGCGTGGTCTATGCCGCAGTCATCGATGGCCGCTGGCGCAAGCACCTCAAGCGCCTGCGCCAGCGCCTGGCCGAGGCCCACCAGGAAGTCGGTCGGCACCTGCACCGGCTGGGCTTCGAGCTGTTCATCGAGTCTGACGAAGGCATGTACATCTGGACCCGCCACCCGGCGATTCCAGACAGCGCGGCACTGCTCGACGACGCGCTGGAAAAAGGCATCATGCTCGGCCCTGGGCAGTTGTTCATGGTCGATGCCCAGGCCACCGGGTGGATGCGCTTCAATGTGGCGTTCAGTACCGAGCCTGCGATGTGGGAGTTGTTGGAGAAGGTGTTGGTCAAGCACGTGCGCCGGGGTGGGATGTAGTTCGGCGCAACACTTTCAGCGCCTGTGGCATGCACCTACTAGCGCCACCACCCTCTTAACGCTTGCTCCTCTCGCCCGCCAGGTGTCCCCGGCACTTGGCGCTCTGGCACGACTCTTTTTATCAACACCGTTGATCGCACAGTTAGTCCCCCTGCACCGGTCAATTTCCCGTATCTGCGACTTATAGCCGAAGTCTCTAGCGCGGGCGGCAGCCCTGAAATACTTCCATCTGCAGCTTCTACTACAAGCTCTCCAATACTTTCCGTCTCAAATCCGCACTATTGGAAATGGACGTGACCTCTCGAAAAACCTTAACGAGCGCTGAGTTGCAAGAAATATACTCAACCGAAACTTTCAGCTATGACTTCGAAAATATCCTTTCATGGGACACCCCATGCACACTGCCCATAGAACCGCCAAACATAGCCTCGTTATCAATAAAAGCGATTCACACCAACGCAGCAACCATTGCAATAAATACGGTGAAAGAAATCGAGGCCACTCGCCCGGCCGGCACACCTGGATTTCAAAGCTATTTAACAAAACACTTATCAAACATAAAAAAACTCCATCCAGACCAGACAAACCACCTTTATGCCAAAAAGAAATTTCTACTATTTCTTTATAATAAAATTAGAAAAAAGACGCCTCATCGCCTCAATCGCTTTAGGGCAGCAGACATCTACACCACAAGCATAAATGACATAGGCCATCACTTTGAAAATATCGCATACGACTTAGACAGCGACGGACATAGCATCCACTGGATCGAGGAGGAGCTGCACTATTTAATGAGGGCCGCTACCGCCGCGCAAATTGAAATAGTGCTAAAAAAATGCCTTGAGAAAGTCCAAAGCGAATTCGAGTCATTTCACCCTGAAGCAATAAAAATACTACGACAAAACCGCACCAAAGACCGTAACAGCAAATCTATCACTTTAAACCTTAACTCCACAATTCAACTCAGCTCAACACTAACCACCCTATCAACAACCGAAAGCCTTCAAAGCGCACTACTCGGCGGAATACAGAGACTCAAAAGGCTTGGCCTTGCTGCAACCCCGGTTTTCAGACTGGGTATTGGGGCATTTTTCTACTCAGCAGAACTAGGGAATGCTGACTTGTACCATGAATCAGCCCTGAGCATGCCTGCTGACTTACTCATTCCTGACCTTCCTGCCAACATTCATGACATGGGCCTTGAACATGGGACTTTCGATTCCTCGCTCCGGCTTCATGCCAATCTCGACACGTATACACTTACGGATAAAGCAAATGCTACCCATGCGGAGAAGAAGGTACCCGTACGCCCCCTGATATTGGACAAAGAAAACAATATCTACACATCGATTCCATCACATGATTTTCCAATCATGCTCAGCTTTCCGATTCATACCCAAAGGGGATCAGCAACTACAACCCCCGGCATCCCGATACCCGCAGATCCCTATGAAGGTGTAAACCTCAGACGAGCATGGACAGATGCGACACCACTCCCTGCCCATGAACCACCAAATTATAAAGACTGCATCTACTGCTTCCCGCCAGAGTCTGGCCTACCGCCACTGTACGTGGTTTTCAACTCTCCCTATCCCGGCGCGACAACCATAGGGACTTACAGCGGACGCCCCTACAACCCTGAAAAAGCCGGGGGTCCAATTGAACGACTGGATTGGAGAAAAACCCGGCTCACAGCAGACGCCGTCGAGTTAGTCAAATTACACACAAGTCGCTTCCCGCCTTCAGACGCGAACAAAATTATGATAGATAGACTCGAAAAAATTCTACAGGGCAAACTACAAGCAACCGACATCGACAAGCGATTTTTCACCCATGAAATAAGGGAGCTTGAGCGCTTGCGCGCCCTTGGCATCGCTGATAAAACTCTGCCAGCTGACGGCGGCGAGACTTGGAACAATACTCACGCAGCCACTTTGGAAGACTATCAGCTTGGATCAGATGCCGAGCTATTATATACAGCGGAAGCTTTAGAAGCAGACGTAATCCAGCTTGAGCGGGAAAATCCATGAACACCATTCACGACGTAGTTAAAAACGAATCTCCTACGGATGTAGTTTTATTTTTCACCAAAGGTACTGGCATCTCGCACCCACAGCTAGACAGGCTTTACACCCAGAACAACTGGATTCACCTAGGTGACTGCATTGGCCTCATCGAACTGATCAGAAAAATGACAAGCGACGGTTTGATTGAGCAAAAAGCCGGTGGATATGTGAAAGGTCCAAAATGGACCGCACCAAAATTCATGCTCGAGAATAAGTACACTTTCAATAAAAGTTGACAGCACAAGTCGAGTTCTACCGCAGCGGATACGGCCAAGGCCAAAAGGAGGCCAAAAGGGGACGGCCAAAAGGGGACAGATTTATTAATCACGTTCATGGGCCTGCACGAGCTGCGGGCGCTGATCGGGCAGAACCTGCAGCAGGAGCTGTCGATCGTCGCCAAGCCATCGCAGCTGATGCTCACCCACGGCTAGAGGCCATATCGGCATTGCGATCCGCCATATCCGTCAATGTATCCATTTGCATGGCGGACTCTGGCAGAGTGATGGCAAACGGCTATTCTCGGCTGTATATCATGGAGCGATCGAGCATGCCGCACACCCCCCGGTTCCTGAAGCATTACCGCAAAGCCGATCGGATCATGCTAGGGCTGATCTGGTTGATGTTCGGTTTTTCACTCGGTTTGGCCTTCTGGCACGAGACTTTCATTCAGTCGCTGGTGGTAGGTGGCGGTACCTGCCTGGTGCTGACGGCGCTGTACCGCGCCATCGGTGGCAGCCGCAGCATGCGTTGCGCGCTGGCCTTCGGGTTGATGGTCATGGCCGCGCTGCACATCAACCAGGCCGAAGGGGTGATCGAATCGCACTTCGGCATCTTCGCCTTGCTGGCGGTGCTGACCTTTTATCGCGACTGGCTGCCGATCCTGGTCGCCGCCGCGACCATCGCCGTCCATCACGTGCTGTTCCATGTGTTGCAACACCAGGGCTACCCGGTGTTCGTCATGGCTCACCACGGCGGCTGGACAATGATCTTCGTGCACGCCTTCTACGTGGTGATGGAAACCGTCGCCCTGCTGTACCTGACCCTGCAGAGCCGTGCGGATGCCGAGGAAAGCCAGGACATGCTGGACAAGATCCTGGCCACCGCCTCGCAGTTCACCGCCGACCAGGAAGCCGGCGCCGAGGACCCGGTGCACGTGTCGCTGGCGCAACGCTTCGACCGTTTCCTGAAGCAGATCACCGCGTTGGTCGACGGCGTGGTGCGTGACTCCCAGGGCCTGGGCGAACTCGGCCAGGAACTGGCGAGCACCAGTCACACCCTGGTGCAGGGCGCGCAGCACCAACTGACGGAAATCACCCAGATGACCGGATCCATGCAGCGCATGGGCGATGCCATGGGCAGTATCGCCGTGCATGTGGAACAGGCCGTGGAGCACACCGGCCAGGCCAGCGCGCAGGTCAACCGAGGCCAGGACTGCGTGAACCGGGCCCTGGTCGAAGTCACTCAGCTGGCTTCGCGGCTGCAGGGCACCCATGCCACGGTGCAGGAGCTGGCTGGACAGACCCAGCAGATCGGCAGCGTGCTGGAGGTGATCAGCAGCATCGCCGCGCAGACCAACCTGCTGGCGCTCAACGCCGCCATCGAAGCCGCGCGCGCTGGCGAGCAAGGTCGTGGATTCGCCGTGGTGGCCGATGAAGTGCGCAGCCTGGCGCAGCGCACTGCGGTATCCACCCAGGAAATCCGCAGCATCATCGAAGCCCTGCAACAGGGCAGCCGCCACGCGGTCGAGGCGATGCAGCAGAGCAGCGAAGGCGTGGCGCGTTGCGTCGAGGACAGCCAGCAGGCGGTCGCGATGCTGCAAGCGGTGGGCAGCGATATCGCGCAGATCGATGCACTCAATGGGCAGATCGTCTGCACGACACGGGAGCAGTCGTCGGCCAGCCAGGAGGTGGTCGGGCGCCTGCAGGCAGTGCAAGACATTGCCCAGCATACCGCCGCCGACGTCGAGCACCTGGCCTCGAGCAGCCAGCGGTTGCCGCCGATTGCCAACCGGTTGGATGCGTTGGGGCGCACGTTTCATCCTTGAGTTTGGCGGGGGATTTGTAGCGCCTGGGAGATCGAGCGCCGCGCATCGCGACGCGTGCGCTGGAGAGGTGTGGCGCCGCACAAACCGAGCGCCGCGTGCGCTGGAGATTTGCAGTCCCCACACATCGAGCGCCGCCCGCGCGGCGCATCGCTCCAACTGTTTACCTACCTTAAAATTTTCATACCCTGAACTAGCACCCTCCCCCCGGACTGAACAGTTACCTTTAGCGGAACTATTACACCGCTCCATATAAGCCACAACTTAGCGACTCTTCACGCCCCCTTTAACCAGTGAAGAGCACCATGCAAGGCCCAATTGAATTACCTCCTTTAATAATTACCCCAACCAACCGCCCGACACAGCATCGTCCTGGGTGGGGTACGCACTGGATTCCCCACCCGTCTGGCACGCAGTTTCCTGCCATCCCCCACGCCATTGCTCCTCCGGGCAAGCCCGCGCGAACACCTGCCGTGAATCCGGCGGTGTCTGCTGCCGACAAAATTCAGGCCTCATTCAAGAAGATAACGCCTACCGAGTTCGGTAAGACCAAGAAGCAGATAGAAGCCCTTATTGCGGCCCAACTCAAAACATCTATTTACCGCAACTTAAAAGCGGCTACCCGTAAGCAATACATCGTCGAAGACCTGTTGATACTCCGGCTCGACCAAGGCGCGGCGGCAGACAAGATCGCGAAGAAGTGGCTGGGTTACAGCATCGAATCGCGCCCCAATCGCGTGAACGTCGCTAATTACGAGAAGCGGTACGGAAAACCCCAGAAAGATATCGAGCGCTTCAAGCAGCGATTCACAGCGAGCTACCGTGCTGTCGCAGCAAAAGCCCAATCGATGGTGGAGTACTTCCACCTTTACACCCAAGTAGCCACTTCACCTACGGATAAAATCCGTGCCCGGCACCGGGCCCAGCACGCTGCGGCCGCCAAAGCCGAAGCTGCCCGCGTTGCTGCCGCTAAAGCCAAGGCCGAAGCCGACCGCATCGCTGCCGCTAAAGCCAAGGCCGAAGCCGACCGCATCGCCGCCGCTAAAGCCAACCTTGTCATAGTCACGCCGCGACAACATATCGAGATCCATAAGGAAACCAAACAAAAATGAACAAACGCATAACCGACTTCACTGAGAATGAGTTTCTTGAATTCGTAATAAAAATCTACACGGTTGACTATCGCTCAGACAGAGGCCACCTCAACGCAATATTTGAATTTGAGCGGATCACAGAACACCCGAAAGGATCCGACTTGTTCTGCTTCCCAGATCCAGGAAAGGAAGGACCACAGGCTATCGTCAGTGAAGTCAAGGCTTGGCGTGCAGCCCATGGCAAGCCTGGCTTCAAACCTGAATAATTTTGAACCGATTGAAAACAAAGAGCCTTGTAAAGTAGTCGCAGGGCTCTGCCACTTCTTAATTAGCAGTATGCGTTACGGTAGAAGCTAGCCCGCCACAGCAAACCTCCGGAGACCAGTCGACTCTGACTTACAACACTGCTGACTAGCCGACTACTATAGCCTCAGAAGCTTCCTACAAGCTCACTTTTGACGACTTAGGCAAACTAGCTTCCTCCCCACTTCAGCTTTTCAAGGACTCCAGATAAACATGGACCGTACAACTCCCAATATGCATCTCCGCCCAGAGCTTATGCCCCCTACCTTCGATGAACCGCTACTCACGCGCTTGACCGAACTGGCCGAGATTCTTGACGGTGGCGATCCAAACCAAACGATCGAGCAGTTGTCCGAATTCAATCGACTTGCCTCTACGGCTATCGAGTTCATCGAATTCCAGGGCATTTACGGCGGCCAGGACCACGAAACATGGGTACATGCGGTCCTATCCGCCCCATATGTACGTCGCATTCCAGACATCACCCAGGATGAATTGGTAGAACTAACCAGGCGGGTCATGGAGGTCGATGGCGACGAGGCATCGTGCCATTTCTGGTTGATGCAACTAAAGGCTAACCTCTCTCCTCGTGTGCTCGATCTAATTTATTGGCCAGGCGAGTATTTCGGCCATGGCGACTATGACAGAGACATGACCCCTGAAAAAATTGTCGAAATCGCCATGCGTGATGAAGCAAGCACCAAGTGATGAAAATCGTTGGTCTGCACTACGCAGACCCACGACCCAGCATTGCTGGGTCTTGAACCGGCGTACATCGGCGTCGCTGGAACTCGCTGTGATCCAAGACAGACGCATATTCTGTACCAGTTAAGGTCCCTATCTACCCGCCGCATTTGCCGCGCCCAGCCCCCCAACCCTTTGCCCCAAATCAAAAATACCCTCCACGCAGAGTGTCACTCTACAAAATACAGGGCTACCTTTGATGCAGCCCCCAAGGGCTGCATATGCCCCGCAACGCTCAGGGAAGAGAGGTTTGCCATGGTCATCCACGCATCGCTCCCAGCCGCCGGCCCGCGCGCCAGCGCCCTCCCCTGGCTCCTCTCGCCCGAGACACTCACCTTCGCACACGCGTCGAGCCGCCCATGACCCTGCTATCCGCTTTGCCCAAGAACAAACTTCTCCTCGCCGCCATCGCCGTCGGCGCTGCAGCGCTGGCCTGGTGGGGATGGCAACAGTTGGCCGACAGCGGCCCCGGTGATGGTTTCGTCAGCGGCAACGGGCGCATAGAAGCCACCGAGATCGACGTGGCGACCAAGCTGCCCGGGCGCATCGAGGACATCCTGGTCAACGAAGGCGACTTCGTCAAAGCCGGCCAGGTGCTGGCCACCATGCAACTCGACAGCCTGCAGGCCCAACGCGACGAGGCCGAAGCCAGCCTGCGCCAGGCCGAGCACGCCGTCGCTGCCGCCGAGGCCCAGGTGGCCCTGCGTGAAAGCGATGCAGCGGCAGCCGAGGCGGTGGTCGTTCAGCGCGAAGCCGAACTGGACGCTGCCCAACGCCGCCACGGGCGCACTCAAACCTTGGCCAGGGAAGGCGCCACCTCGCAGCAACAACTGGATGACGACCGCGCCACCGTTCGCGGCGCCCAGGCAGCTCTGACCGCGGCCCGAGCCCAGGCCAGGGCTGCCAAGGCCGCGATCAACGCCGCCCAAGCCCAGCGCATCGGCGCCGAATCGGCGGTTGGCGCGGCCACGGCCTCGGTACAGCGCATCGATGCCGATATCCGCGACAGCGCACTCAAGACCCCGCGCAGCGGCCGCGTGCAGTTCCGCGTGGCCCAGCCCGGCGAGGTGCTCGCCGCGGGTGGCCGGGTGCTGAACGTGATCGACCTGTCCGACGTGTACATGACCTTCTTCCTGCCCAACGAAGTCGCCGGCCAGGTGGCCCTGGGCAGCGAGGTGCGTATCGTCCTGGACGCAGCCCCGAACACCCCGGTGCCTGCCACCGTATCCTTCGTCGCCAGCGCCGCGCAGTTCACACCCAAGACCGTGGAAACGGCCTCCGAGCGGCAGAAACTGATGTTCCGGGTCAAGGCGCAGATCCCACCGGCGTTGCTGCAACGCTACCTGGAATACGTCAAGACCGGCCTGCCGGGCGTGGCCTGGGTCAAGCTGGACCCCGATGCCGAGTGGCCCGCCGGCCTGTCCTCGACGCTTACGGAGTAAGCCATGAGCGCGTCGCCCCCAAGCTACGTGGCGCGGGTCGAGCACGTCGAACTGCGCTATGGCGCCACATTGGCGCTGGATGACCTGAGCCTGGAGTTGCCGAGCGGTCGCATGGTCGGCCTGATCGGCCCGGATGGTGTCGGCAAGTCGAGCCTGTTGTCATTGCTGGCAGGCGCCCGGGTGATCCAGAAGGGCCACATCGAAGTGCTGCAAGGCGACATGGCCAGCAAGCGCCATCGCGACGCCGTGTGCCCACGCATCGCCTACATGCCCCAAGGGCTGGGCAAGAATCTCTACCCCACGCTCTCGGTCGAGGAAAACCTGCAGTTCTTCGCCCGCCTGTTCGGCCATGGCCCTGGCGAGCGCCGCAAACGCATCGACGACCTGACCCGCAGCACCGGCCTGCACACCTTCCTGGAACGCCCTGCCGGCAAGCTATCAGGCGGCATGAAACAGAAGCTCGGCCTGTGCTGCGCGCTGATCCACGACCCCGACTTCCTGCTGCTCGACGAGCCCACCACCGGCGTCGACCCGCTGGCCCGCGCGCAATTCTGGGAGCTGATCAAACGCATCCGCCGCGAACGCCCCGGTATGAGCGTGATCGTCGCCACCGCCTACATGGACGAAGCCCAGCGCTTCGACTGGCTGGTGGCGATGGACGCCGGGCGCATCCTGGCCACCGGCACGCCCGAGGAACTGTTAGCGCGCACCACGTGCCCGTCGCTGGAAGAAGCCTTCATCCAGTTGCTGCCCGAAGACAAGAAGCGTGGCCACAAGCCCGTGGTGATTCCGCCGCTGCAGGCCGATGAAAACGACATCGCCATCGAGGCCCAAGGCCTGACCATGCGCTTCGGCGACTTCACCGCCGTCGACCATGTGTCGTTTCGCATCCGCCGTGGCGAGATCTTCGGCTTTCTCGGCTCCAACGGCTGCGGCAAGTCGACCACCATGAAGATGCTCACCGGCCTGCTGCCAGCGAGCGAAGGCCAGGCCTGGCTGTTCGGCAAGGAAATCGATCCCAAGGACATCGACACCCGCAGCCGGGTCGGGTACATGTCCCAGGCATTTTCCCTCTACGGCGAGCTGACGGTGCGCCAGAACCTGGTGCTGCATGCACAGTTGTTCCATGTGCCGGATGCCGAAGTCCCGGCGCGGGTGGCGGAAATGGTCGAGCGCTTCGGCCTCGGCCAGGTGCTGGATCGCCTGCCGGACGCCATTGCGCTTGGGATGCGCCAGCGCCTGTCGCTGGCGGTGGCCATGGTCCACAAGCCCGAGCTGCTGATCCTTGACGAACCGACCTCCGGGGTCGATCCGGTGGCCCGCGACAACTTCTGGACCTTGCTGGTGGAGCTGTCGCGGCGGGACAAGGTGACGATCTTCATCTCTACCCACTTCATGAACGAAGCCGAGCGTTGCGACCGCATGTCGATGATGCACGCGGGCAAGGTCCTGGACAGCGACGCCCCCGCCAGGCTGGTAGAAAAGCGTGGCGCCAGCACCCTCGAGGAAGCCTTCATCGGTTATCTCATCGAAGCCAGCGGCGAGGCCTCCGCTCCGCAGGCAGAAGCCGAAAGCGGTGCCGCCCCCGAGCAGCCTGCGCCCACCACCAAGCACCGCGGGTTCAGCCTGCAGCGCCTGCTCAGCTACAGCTGGCGAGAAACCCTGGAGCTCAAGCGCGACCCCATCCGCGCCACCCTCGCCCTGGCGGGCTCGCTGCTGTTGATGTTCGTGATCGGCTTCGGCATCAACATGGATGTCGAGAACCTCACCTACGCCGTGCTCGACCACGACCAGACCACCTTCAGCCAAAGCTACACCCTGAGCCTGGAGGGCTCGCGCTACTTCATCGAGCGCCCGCCGCTGACCAGCTACGACGACCTGGACCGGCGCATGCGCCGCGGTGAGATCGCCCTGGCCATCGAAATCCCGTCCGGCTTCGGCCGCGACCTGGTGGCCGGGCGCGACGTGCAGATCGGTGCCTGGATCGACGGCTCGATGCCACAGCGCGCCGAGACCGTGCAAGGCTACGTGCAAGGCATCCACCAGCATTGGTTGCAGGAGCAGACCCGCCACCTGCGCGGCGCCGGCGCTTCGGCGCTGGCCAACATCCAGAGCCGCTACCGCTACAACCCCGACATCGCCAGCCTGCCGGCCATGGTGCCCGCCGTCATTCCGCTGCTGTTGTTGATGCTGCCGGCCATGCTCACGGCCCTGTCGGTGGTGCGGGAGAAAGAGCTGGGTTCGATCCTCAACCTGTACGTCACACCCATCACCCGCACGGAATTTCTGATCGGCAAGCAACTGCCCTACATCTTCCTGGCGATGGTCAACTTCTTCTGCATGAGCCTTCTGGCGGTTACCGTGTTCGGCGTGCCGGTCACAGGCAGCTACCCGACCCTGATGCTGGCGATGTTCATCTTCTGCATCATCTCCACCGGCATGGGCCTGCTCGCCTCTACCGTCACCAACAGCCAGATCGCGGCGATGTTCTTCGCCATGATCGGCACCCTGCTGCCGGCCACGCAGCTGGCCGGCCTGCTCAACCCGGTGTCGTCGATGGAGGGCATGGGCCGCTTGGTCGGGGAAGCCTATCCGGCCACGCACATGTTCAACATCAGCCGCGGCGTGTTCAGCAAGGCGCTTGGCTTCGACGACCTGCGCGGGGCGATGTGGAACCTGCTGCTGGCGGTGCCGGTGATTCTCGGCGCCGCGGTGGCCCTGTTGAAGAAGCAGGAGCGATGAGATGCGCAAACTGAAGAACATACTGCGCCTGGGCCGCAAGGAGCTTTGGAGCCTGCTGCGCGACCCGGTGATGCTGATACTGGTGGTGTACGTGTTCAGCGTGTCGATCTACACCTCAGCCACCGCAGTGCCGGAAACGTTGCACAACGCGCCCATCGCCATCGTCGACGAAGACCACTCGCCGCTTTCGGCGCGCATCGTCTCGGCCTTCTACCCACCGGAGTTCACCCTACCGCGCATGATCGGTCTCGATGAGGTGGACCCTGGCATGAACAATGGCCAGTTCACCTTCGTGCTGAACATTCCGCCCAATTTCCAGCGAGACCTGCTGGCCGGCCGCGACCCGGAAATCCAGCTGAACATCGATGCCACGCGCATGAGCCAGGCGTTCACCGGCAATGGCTATATCCAGCAGGTGGTGATGGGCGAGGTCAACGAGTTCGCCAGCCGTTACCGGGCCACCAGCGCGCTGCCGGTGGAGCTGGTGCTGCGAGCGCGGTTCAACCCGACCTTGGAAAAGGCCTGGTTCGGCAGCATCGCCGAGATCATCAATTCGGTGGCGATGCTGTCGATCATCCTCACCGGGGCAGCGCTGATTCGCGAGCGCGAGCATGGCACGATCGAGCACATCCTGGTGATGCCGGTCACCCCTGGGGAAATCATGGCCTCCAAGGTGCTGGCCATGGGGCTGGTGGTGCTGCTGGCCACTGCGCTGTCGCTCAGTATCGTGGTGCGCGGGTTGCTGCATGTGCCGATCCAGGGCTCCATCGGGTTGTTCCTGTGTGGCGTGGCGTTGTGCCTGTTCGCCATGACATCGATGGGCATCTACATGGCCACGCTGGCGCGCAGCATGCCGCAGTTCGGTTTGTTGCTGATGCTCACGTTGATGCCGATGAACATGCTTTCGGGCGGGCAGACGCCGCGTGAAAGCATGCCGGAGTTGGTGCAGAACGTGATGTTGGCGGCGCCTACCACCCATTTCGTCAGCCTGGGGCAGGCGATCCTGTTTCGCGGGGCGGGACTGGAGACGGTGTGGAAACCGTTCCTGGCATTGCTGGTGATCGGCATGGTGCTGTTCATGGTGTCGCTACGGCGCTTCCGCCGGACCCTGAGCCAGATGGCCTGAGGTTGACCGCGGTGTCTGCTTCGCGGGTGATGAGACTCATGGCTTCATCAACGGCTCGATGCCGATCCACTTCTTCACCGGGTGATAGCACAGCTTCAACGGTGGAATGTCCACCTTGCGACCCTCCACCTCCAGCATGCCCAGGTTGATGGTCCATCTGGCATCAGCATCGAACCGGTCGGTCTGGAAAATCACATAGGCCGACCCGTAGCGCTTGTTGTTGGTGATCTTCGGAATGAGCCGATGCACCTCGTCACCGTTGATGTCGTAGGGCGACGTCCGGGCAGACTTGGGGCTGAAGTTCGGGTAGTCGTACACTGGCCCTCCCAGGTACACCTCGGGCCTGGCCTGTAGCCGCGAACCATCCTCGAAGGTGATGAAGGCCTGGCGGCTGTCATACAGGATCGGCACCGGCGCTTCACCGCGTCGCGACCTGGACGCCGGCCGCTGCCGACCTTCGTTGTAGGCGATCAGCTGGACGTAGAACTCCGGCCTCGGATACTCCTCTCCTGGATACTGCACATGCAAGACCTGCTTGAACGGCTCGTCGCTCCATCGCGCGTCGTAATCATAGAGATAGGTTTCCAGGTGGATCGTGCGCTCGCCCAGGGCCCCCGGCACCGTGAATGCGTGCTCGGTTTCGCAAAGGTCGGCATAGGCAGGCCGTTCGCGTTTCCAGGGAATGCAGGCGGTGAGCGAGGCTGCAGCCAGCAGCAACAGGAGGGTTCTTGCGCGCGTCGAGTGAGTCATGACCTACCTTGGTCCAAATGCCGATAGCGCGAAGTGTCAGCCCCCTCCTGGCTAAAGTCCATGCTGACGGTTTGATATGATCCCTCCTCACTCATCACAGGGAACTGTCAGTGAAAACCCTCTTCATGTTCGCTCTCTCAGGGCTGCTGCTAGCAGCGATGATTTGGATAATCCGCTATCAGCGCACCCGTTGGCGGGCGGGCATGGAGGAGCGCTTCGCGAAGGCTCTGGAAGGCCTGCGAATCTACCGCTATGAATTGCTGGTGGACAAAGTTACCGTGCCAAGCACGGACATAACCGCAGAGGTCTATCGGATTCTGCGCGATGAGCATGGCCACTATTTTCTTTACATGCGCACGGGTGATTCGATCGAACTGTTGAAGCCATTGACTGAGGAGCGTGCACTGCAAGCCGTAACACTCAACGGTTGATCGCAACTGCGCCCCTCCACGCACGACGGTCGATTGCCATGAGAGCTCTCCCATCGATGGCGCAGGGCATCTGCGCCTATAACTGAGAGAAAGTCCCGTAGCGACGAGTGCCCGGTCGACGACAGGCGGCAGCAGCTCACTTCGGTTGCATGGCAAAACCCACACCGAAGCGGTTCCAGGCATTGATGGCGGCGATCGCGAACGTCAGCTCGGACAACTCTTGCTCACTGAAGTGAGCCGCAACGTCTCGGTAGATCTCATCCGGTGCGTGCTTCTCTGCTACCAGTGTCAGTGTTTCGGTCCACAGCAGCGCCGCGCGTTCGCGCGCATCGAAGAACGGCGTTTCCTTCCAGACACTGATCGCCATCAAGCGCCGAGGCGTCTCGCCCGCTTTCAGCGCATCGGCGGTATGCAGGTCGATGCAGTATGCGCAGCCGTTGATCTGCGATGCGCGAATGCGCACCAGCTCCTGAAGCGAAGCCGGCAGCACCGATTTCGAGGCGGCTTTTTCCAGCTCCATCATGGCTTTCATCGCCTGGGGGGCGGCATCGTAGTAGTTGATACGCGCTGTACGCATTGTGGTTCTCCATGGAATTCGCCACGAGGCGTGGCCTGGCAGCGACTGTAGGCAAATCGAAAACTCGGATAAACTAGGTCTAATCGTTTTATTCGTACGAGAACTCGCACAATGGCACTGGATCGTTTAGAGGCAATGCGCGCGTTTTGCCGCATCGTCGAGGTGGGTAGCTTCAGTGCGGCCGCCGACTCGTTGGGTGTAGCCAAGACCACGGTCTCGGGGCAATTGCAGGCATTGGAAAGCTTGCTCGGCATCAAGCTGCTGCATCGCAGCACGCGCAAGGTGTCAGCGACCACCGAAGGCTCCGCGTACTACCTCCGGGCGCGTGCGGTCATCGATGACGTGGATGAACTGGAAGCCTCGATTTCCCAAAGCCGCAACGTGGTGCGGGGGCGAGTGCGCATCGAGATGCCCTCGCCCGTCGGCATCCTGTTCGTGGTCCCTGCGCTGGGCGGATTCACCGCTCGCTATCCCGAGATTCATCTCGACATTGGCTGCAGCGAACGCGTCGTGGACCTGGTTCAGGAAGGTGTCGACTGCGCCATCCGCGGCGGCGTGATCAGCGACCAGGACCTGGTGTGCCGCCCTATCGGCCAGATGCATTTCTGCTTCTGTGCCTCTCCCACCTACCTGGCGAGTGCTGGCCCTCTCAAGTCGCCTGCGGACCTTCCCAGCCACAAGCACTTCGGCTTCAAGTTCCCAGCTACCGAGAGGCGTTACGTGCCGACCCTGACACGTGGAGATGCCAGCTTCACACTGGATCAGCCGCCAACCATGTACTTCAACAACGGCAGTGCCACCGCTGCCGCTGCAGTCGCCGGGCTTGGCATCGCCTTCCTGCCCACGGCCGAAGCCGTCCGCCATTTCAACACCGGTGCGCTGGTGCCGGTGCTACCGGAGTGGCGCCTGGCAAGCATGCCCCTGTGCGTCGTGTACCCCTATACACGACACCTTTCGGCACGGGTCAGAGCCTTTACCGATTGGGTAACCACGCTCATGGCCAACGACCCGCTCTGGTCGCCATGAGCGTCAATGCGCCCCGTAGCCGAAAATCGATTTCACCTCCAGATATTCCTCCAACCCATGAACGCCCCACTCCCGTCCATTGCCAGACTGCTTGTAACCTCCAAACGGTGCACCGTTGTCGGCTTTGCTGCCATTGAGATGAACCATCCCAGTCCGCAACCGCCGGGCCACCGCACGGGCACGTAGCGGGTCACTTGCCGTCACGTAACCGGACAGTCCATAGGTGCTGTCATTGGCCAATACGATGGCCTGTTCCTCTCTGTCGTACGGCATGATCGCCAGCACCGGGCCAAACACTTCCTCGCGGGCAATCGCCATGCCCGAGGTAATGTCGGCGAACACGGTGGGCTGGACGAAATAGCCAGCGTCGGCATTCAACGGACGGCCGACGCCGCCACAGACCAGCCGTGCGCCTTGCTCGATGGCTGCGCCGATCATGCCCTGGACACGCAGGTACTGCGCAGCATTGGCCAGCGGGCCCATGCTGGTGGCAGGGTCGCTATCGTCGAAGCACACCCCGGCCGCAACCTCGCACGCGATCTCGATGGCCAGCTCCTGGCGATGGCGCGGCACCAACAGCCGGGTCGGCGCATTGCAGGACTGGCCGCTGTTGCGTAAGCAGCCGCTGACGCCATGGCGCACCGCGGCGTCGAAATCGGCATCCTCCAGGATCAGGTTGGCCGACTTGCCGCCCAATTCCAGCGACACCCGCTTGACCGTATCGGCCGCTGCCTTGGAGACCGCGACACCCGCCAGGTTGGACCCAGTGAACGACACCATGTCGACCCCGGGATGCCGTGCAATCCGGTCACCCACCGTGAGGCCGTCGCCATTGACCAGGTTGAACACACCAGCCGGCACGCCAGCCTGGTGCAGCACCTCGGCCAACAACATCGCCGAAAGCGGCGCCCGCTCGCTGGGCTTGAGCACCATCGTGCAGCCAGCGGCCAGTGCCGGGGCGACCTTGCAGGTGAGCTGGTTGAGCGGCCAGTTCCACGGCGTGATCAAACCACATACGCCAATGGGCTCACGGGTGATCAAGGTACTGCCGTGCATGCGATCGAAACGGTAGTCGCGCAGCACCTCATGAGCACGCTGCAGATGACCGAGCCCGGCCGGTACGTGGGCGCTGCGGGCCAACGACAGCGGTGCGCCCATTTCCCGGTGCACCAGATGGGCCAGTTCCTCGCTGCGCTGGCGGTAACCTTCGATGATCGCGGCCAGCAGTTCCAGGCGCTGCTCGCGGGTCCATTGCGAAAACGCCACGAAGGCCCGTTGGGCAGCCGCGACGGCGCGATCGACGTCGACGCGGTTGCCCAGGCTGATGCGGCTGAACGGTTGCTCGTCATGAGGATCGATCACTGTCAGGGTCGGCCGTCCGAGGGGCGTTTCCCAGCGACCATCGATGTAGAAGTCGAGTGGGTTCATGCCACGCGCTCCAGCGCACGGCGCAGGGTGTCGAAAATCAGGCCAATCTGCCCGGCGGACACGATCAGTGGCGGCGACAGTACGATATTGTCACCCGACGCACGCACCAAAACGCCATCTTCGAAGCACTGGCGCGCCACTTGTGCAGCGGGTGCAGGCGCGCCATCGTGCCCACGCAACTCCACTGCACACAGCAGGCCAATCACCCGAACATCCTGCACCTGCGGATGACCGCGCAAGGCCAACGCCTCGGCCTGCCAGACCGGCGCCACAGCCTGGACATGGGCATCGATGCCCAGCTCCTGATGAACCGCCAATGTTGCCAGGCCCGCAGCACAGGCCAGCGGGTGGGCCGAATAGGTATAGCCGTGCATCAGTTCGATGGCCGACACTGGCCCCTGCATGAACGCCTCGTACACCGCACCACTGACCAGTACTCCGCCCATGGGCACCGCGCCATTGGTCAACCCCTTGGCGGTGGTCATCAGGTCTGGCACCACGCCGAAGGCCTGGGCGGCAAAAGGCGCGCCCACGCGGCCGAAGCCAGTGATCACTTCGTCGAAGATCAGCAGTACACCATGGCGATCGCAGATTTCTCGCAGGCGTTGCAGGTAGCCCACAGGAGGCGCATACACCCCGCCAGAGCCGGTCACCGGCTCGACGATCACCGCCGCGACCGTCGCCGGGTCGTGCACTTCCAGCAGTTGCAGTAGCGCATCGGCGTAATCGGCCCCCTGCTCTGGTTGGCCGGGGCTGAAGCGCATGCTGGCATCGTAAGGCAGCGGCAGGTGCGCGACGTCGCCCAGCAGGGGGCCGAAATCGCGTTTCTGCCGCCCGATACCCGACACCGACAACCCACCGAAGCCCATGCCGTGATAACCCTTGGCACGGCCAATCAGCTTGGTCCGGCGACTGTCGCCCCTCGCCTGATGGTAAGCGCGGGCAATCTTCAATGCCGTGTCCACGGCTTCGGAGCCAGAGTTGGTGAAGAACACCCTGTCGAGGCCGTCCGGGGCAATGCCGACCAGCGCATCGGCCATGCGCAAGGCATCGGGATGGCTCATCTTGAACGACGAGACGAAGTCCAGGCGCCCCGCCGCTTCACGGATCGCCTCGACGATACGCGGCTGGCCGTGCCCGGCGTTGACGCACCAGAGCCCGGCCATGGCGTCGAGCACCGGGCGTCCTTCGAGGGTGAAATAGTGCATGCCCTCGGCGCGCTCGAACAGCATCGGCTCGCGGGCGAAGTCGCGCATGGGGGTAAAGGGGGCCCACAGGCCAGTGTGCAAGGGCTGGTTCATGGCGTCGTTCCTTCCAATAGTCATTCAGATACGGTGACCGCGCAGGGTCGGCCGTTGCAGGGCTCCGGCATTGGTGTTCACACCACGCTCGAACACCAGCACGCCCTGCTCCAGGCGGCAGTCGACGTGGTCGGTGAAGGCGGTCTCGACGAAGCGCCAGAGCATGTGCAGGCGGCCTGTTGCGTCCCAGCGTCCATGGGCCACCACCGGGGTCTGCTCGGGCTGGTACTGGTGGTGCAGGTAGTTGCCGGTGATGCTGGTCTGCGATTCGCTTGGTTGTCGCAAGCCGATCCGCACCTGATGGCTGCCACGATGATCGACCAGGGTGAAGTCGCAGCCATCGGCGTCGAATGCCAAGGCAATTTCGGCGACCTGGTCCTCGTTCGGCTCCATCCGGTAGCGCCCCGCAAGCTCAGCGGTTGCCGGCGAATCGCTGGCACCCTCCAGCTCGGGCAAACGCAGGCCGTCGAGCATTGCGTCGAGCTGCGCCTGGGCGGCCTCAGGCGCTTGCGCGCTGCGCCCAAGGCCGGCGAAAAGATGCTCCCAGAGCGCCGCGTGCAGGCGTTTTTCGCCCAGGCGCAAGCCGCTGGTGAAGACGATCACGGTGTTCTGCGCCGGCAGCACGATGCATTGCTGACCGAACACGCCTGAGGCGTAGTAGCCGCCATTGCGCATCATCCACCACTGGTAGCCGTAGCCTTCGCGGCGGTTGCCTGCGGCGTTGGAAGCATCCCGTGGCAAGTATTGCTTGCCATCGAACTCGCCCATCCACACATCGTCGACCTGGTTGCAGGTGGCAGCATCGACCCATTCGCCAGACAACAACTGGCGCCCTTGCCACCCACCGCGCTGCAGGTGCAGCACGCCGAACTTCAAGGCATCCTCGCTGGTACAACTCAAGCCGTTGCCGCCACTGTTGTAGCCGCCTGGCGCCAGGTCCCAGTACAACGGGTCCATGCCCATGTGGCGCAGCACACGCTCGTCGAGCAACTGGTGAACGGTTTTACCCGTGACCTGGGTGACGATGGCCGAAAGCATGAAGCTGCTGGCGCTGCTGTAGATGAACGACTGCCCAGGTGCTTCGTCTACCGGCTCGTTGAGAAACGCTGCAACCCAACTGCTGGAAACATTGCGCCAATCGCCGCCCGAGATGCCACGGCGATGCCCCGTGCGCATGGTCAACAAGTCTTCGACGGTCATTGCCGCCAAGTTGTCGCTCACCTGCGGCGGACACAACTGCGGGAAGAACCCCACCACCTTGTCATCCAGCGCCAGTTGCCCGTCATCGATCAGCAGGCCGATGGCAGTGGCCGTCCAACTCTTGGTCGCCGAATGCTGAACATGGGGACGCCGTGCCGCATAGGGGTGCCAGAAAGCCTCGGTGACCACGGCGCCGTCGCGATACAGCATGAAGCTGTGCAGCTCGAGGCCGTCGCACTGCACCGCTTCGAGAAAATCGACGACGGCCTGTGGATCGACACCCTTGTCCTGGGGCAAGGCACGGGGAAGCGGGATGTAACTCATCAATGGTGTTCCTTAAAATAACGCTGGCAACCATCTCTGTTTTTATATGCAAAATAAAACAAAGATGCGTAAATAGATTCTTGCAATGCTGTACTTCGTGCTGCCTGTGTTGCATGCGTCCTGGGCCCAGGGGCATGCCGGGCAGGCTTACTTTCCCTGTCATAGGAACGACGTCGTCCATGGTTCAACTCACTTCGCTGCAGACCAAGGTTGCTGGCCAGATTCTCGCGGCCATCCAGAGCGGCGAACTGGCGCCGGGCAACCATCTGAAGGAAGTGGAGCTGGCCGAACGCTTTGGCGTGTCGCGCTCGCCGGTACGTGGCGCGCTGGCGTACCTGGCCGATCAGCAGCTGATCGAGCCGATGGCCAACCACGGTTTCCGCGTACCGCTCGAGCCTGCCGCGCTGGAACTGGGCGCTGGCGAACTGCAGAACGAAGAGGACGCGTTGTACGCGCGCCTGATCGACGACCGCCTCAATCAGTCGCTGCCGGACCAGATCTCCGAAAGCGACCTGCTGCGCCGCTACGAGGTGGGCAAGAGCGTGTTGCGCCGCTGCCTGCTGCGCCTCTCCGACGAGGGCGTGATGCACCGCAAGCATGGTCACGGCTGGCAGTTCGCACCGACCTTGAGCGACAAGCAGACACGCTTCGAGAGCTACCGCTTTCGCATGTTGCTCGAACCGGCCGGCCTGCTGGAGCCGACCTTCCGCCTCAACCAGGAGCAGCTGCAGCGCTGCCGCAAGCAACAGCTGGACTTGCTCGAAGGCATCGCCGAAAGCAAGAACTTCTTCGAGAGCAACGCCCAGTTCCATGAGCTGCTGGCCGCAGCATCGGGCAACGCCTACATCCTTCAGGCAGTGCAACAGCAGAACCGTCTGCGGCGACTGACCGAGTTCCATTCGGTGAACAACGTCGAGCGGGTCAAGGCTTCGTGCCGAGAGCACCTGGCGATTCTCGATGCATTGGAGCAAGGCGATAACGAATGGGCCTCCACCCTGCTCCATCGCCACCTGGAGGTTGCGAGCAAAATGGGCGTGGCGCGGAGCAAGGCGTAGGTCCATTACCAGAGCGCCACGGTGTAGCCGATGATCACGCGGTTTTCATTCATGTCGCGCAGGTAGTTGGACTTGCTCAGCGCATTGCGCCAGCGCAGGGATACCCCCTTGAGCGGCCCGCCCTGGATCACGTAGCCCAGGTCGATATCGCGTTCCCATTCACGGGCTTCACCATCGAAGCCCTTGACCACCGCCTGGTCACCCTTGGCCCAGCGCGTCGAGAAGATCAGGCCCGGAATGCCCAGCGCCGCGAAGTTGTAGTCGTAGCGTGCATGCCAGGTGCGCTCCTTGGTCTGGGAGAAGTTGCTGAGCTGGTACTCGGAAAACAGGAAGGTGTTGGTCCCGTCGACGTAGGTGAACGGGGTGCTGCCAAACTGCTCCTGATAGCCGCCGCCGAGGGTGTGGCCGCCGTGGCTATACGCCAGGCGGGTGCTGAGCGCGCGGTTGTCGACCTTGCCCGCCAACCCTGACCCGGACTTGTCGGCGTCGAAGTAGCGGATATCGGTCTTGAGCGCGCCGCCACCCAGGGCGAAGCTGTGCTTCATGCCTACGTAGTGCTGCTGGTAGATGTCTTCCAGTTGCGCGTAGTGGTAGGTCAGTTGCAGGCTCGGCGTCAGTTTGTAGTCGCCGCCGATGAAGCGGAAGCGGTCACTTTTCGCCGCACTGCTATAAGCCCCGCTCTGGCTGGTCAGGCCCATTTCCTCGTAGTCGGTCGACTCGCGCTGACGAACCCGGTCGATCTGCCCGCCGATCAGCGCCAGGCCCGGAATGTCGCCGGAGCTGATCTGCGTGCCGCGGAAGGTCTGCGGGAATATCCGACTGGTGTTCGGCTGCAGCGTCGGCAAGTCTGGCAGCAGGTGGCCTGTGCGCAGTTCACTCTGGGCAAATCGCATCTTGCCGGTGACGCCCAGCTTGGAATATTCGTCCTGGGCGCGCTTGGCGTAGCTCGGCTTGCCCGGCTCTGCTTCGTTGTCCCGCGCCAGCAGACCAGAACCCGAGCGGTCCGGGCTGGAATCGAGCTTCAGGCCGAGCATGCCGATGGCATCGACGCCAAAGCCGACCACGCCTTCGGTGAAGCCCGATTGCACGTTCAAGGTAAAGCCTTGGGCCCATTCCTCGCGCTTGGATTGCCCGGCGTCTTCGCGGTAGTCGCGGTTGAAGTAGTAGTTCCTCAGCTCCAGCGATGCCTTGCTGTCCTTGATGAAGTCGGCGTGGGCCTGTACGGACAGCAGGCCTACGCCCGTCATCAGTACGTTCAGGTGAGTGTGTTTCATGTTTCTGGCTCCCGGCAGTCGTTGTGAGGATGTTGTTCTTGTTGTTTTCGGACATGACTTCCCCCTTCACGCCGGTTTGCTGCCGGCATGTGGGCGTCAGTCAGGGGTCAGGTCAACCGGCGCGACGTATTCGGTAGCTGCCGTCGTCGAGCTTCTCCAGCGGGCTGGCCGCTGCCAGTAGCTGTCGGGTGTAAGGGTGTTGTGGGTGGTCGAAGACCTGCTCGCGGCTGCCCACCTCCACCACCTCGCCCTGGTGCATCACCGCCACCCGATGGGCGATACGTTCTACCGCCGCCAGGTCGTGGGAAATGAACAGGCAGGCGAAGCCGTATTGGGCCTGGAGCCGCTCGAACAGCTCGAGGATCTGCTTCTGGATGGTCATGTCCAGGGCCGAAATCGGTTCGTCGGCAATCACCAGTTGCGGGTGTCGCACCAGCGCCCGACCGATCGCCACGCGCTGGCGCTGACCACCGGAGAGCTGATGAGGGAAGCGTTCGGCGAATGCCTCCGGCAGGCCGATGTCGCGCATGGTCTGCATGACCCGCTCACGCCGCTCGCTGGCATTCAGGCCCGGCTCGTGCCGCAGCGGCTCGATGAGGATTTCGCCGATGCGCATGCGCGGATTGAGTGACGAGAACGGGTCCTGGAAGATCATCTGGCATTGCAAACGATGCGTGCGGTTGCTGGCCTTGAGAATGTCCACGCCCTTGAAGTGGATAGCTCCGGCACATGGCTTGACCAGGCCGACCAACGAGCGCCCGAGGGTGGTCTTGCCCGAACCGCTGCCGCCCACCAGGGCAAGGGTCTCGCCTGGGGCGATGCTCAGGCTGGCCGAATGCACTACCCGCTTGTACTGGCGCTTACCCCAGAAGTTGGCGGGGCCTGGGTGCTCGATGCAGACCTGGTCCACTTGCACCAGGGGCCCCTCGCTGGCAGGCAAGGGAGGAAGTTCGCCACGGCGTGGCAACGCCTCCAGCAACTGACGGGTGTACTCGGCCTTCGGCGACAGGAGGATATCGGCAATGGCGCCCTGCTCCACCGCCTTGCCGTGGCGCATCACCACCACCTTGTGGGCATAGCGCGCCACCAGCGACAGGTCGTGACTGATGAAGAGCACCGCGGTGCCCTGCTCACGGGTGAGTTCGAGCATCAGTTCGATCACGTCCAGTTGCGCCAGGCAATCCAGCGCCGTGGTCGGTTCATCGGCGATCAACAGCTTGGGCCGCAGCAGCATCACCGAGGCGAGCATGATGCGCTGGCGCATGCCACCGGAAAACTGGTGCGGATAGGCCTTCAGGCAACGTTCGGCGTCGGCGATGCCAATGCGCTGGAGCATCTGCACGCAGCGCTCATGGATCTGCTGCAGGTCCAATTCGGTATGCAGTTGCAGGGCCTCGGCCATCTGCCGGCCGATGGTCAGCGCGGGGTTGAGCGAGACCATGGGCTCCTGGAACATCATGCCGATCTGCGCGCCACGAATGGTACCCAGGGCCTGGTTGTCGAGGCGCGCAAGGTCGCGGCCGGCAAACTCCAGGCTGCCGCCACACACCTGCATCGGCAGGGGCAGCAGGCCAATCGCGGCACGCGCAGCCATGGTCTTGCCGCTGCCCGACTCACCCACCAGTGCGACGATTTCGCCGGGGGCCATGTCGAAGCTCAGGCCATCGACGGCCAACGCACCGTGCTCGCCCACGCGAATCTGCAGGTCACGTACCCGCAGGAGCGTATTCGACTGGGACATGATCACTTCCTCATCCGGGGGTCGAGGCGATCGCGCAGGGCATCGCCGAACAGGTTGATGGCCAGTAGCGCCAGGCAGATGAACAAGCCAGGGAAGACACCCAGCCAGCTCGCCGAAGCGATGTACGGGCGGCTGCTGGCGAGCATGTTGCCCCAGGTCGCCGCTGGCGGCGGTACGCCCAGGCCCAGGAAGCTCAGGGCGCTTTCCGAGAGCAGTGCCCAGCCAAACATGCTGGTGGCCAGCACGCATAGCGGCGCCAGGCAGTTAGGGGCGATGTGCCGCAGCATGGTGTACAGCTCGGAGTTGCCGATCACCCGCGATGCCTCGATGAACTCCAGCTCACGCAGCGACATCACGCTGCCGCGCACCACACGTACCACCGACGGCGTGTAGGCGATGCCCAGGGCGAGGACGATGCCGTACTGGCTGGCACCGATGATCGCCATGATGCCGAGGGCCATGAGAATGCCAGGGAACGCCAGCAAAGCGTCGTTGAACATCATCAGCACGCGATCGGTCCAGCCTCGCAAGTAGCCCGCCAGCATGCCGAGCAAGGTACCGGCGATGACTGCGAAACTGACCGACAGCAGGCTGATCCAGAGGCTGGTGCGGGCACCGATCAACAGGCGACTGAACACATCGCGGCCGAACTCATCAGTGCCAAGCCAGTGCGCCGCCGAGGGTGCTTGCAGGCGCGCCAGCAGGTCGATGCGCAGTGGATCGTACGGCGTCCACAGCACACCGAGCAGGGCCAGCAGCACCAGCGCCAACAGCAGCGAGGCACCGATCAGCGCGTTGGCCGCAGGCCAGGCCCGAGGCGCCTTGCGCACGGGCTCGGCGAGTGGGACCAGGGGTGCGCAGGAGGGTTTCGAACTCATAACTTCACCCTTGGATCGAACAGTGGGTAGAGCAGATCGACGAACAGGTTGACCAGCACGTAGACGAAGGTGATCAGCAACAGGCAGCCCTGCAGCACCGGGTAGTCGCGAGCGAAGATCGCATCGACCATCAACCGCCCGATACCCGGCAGGGTGAACACGGTTTCCAGCACGGCAATGCCGCCGAGCAGATTGCCGAGAATCAGCCCGACCAGCGTCCAGGTCGGCGCGAAAGCATTGCGCAGGGCGTGGCGCCACAGCACAGCTCGCTCCGACAGGCCCTTGGCCCTGGCGTGAGCGATGTATTCCAGGCGCAACACCTCGATGGTGCTGGCCCGGGCCATGCGGGCGATGGCGCCGACTTCTACCAGGGTCAAGGTGACGATCGGCAGCACCAGGTAGCTGAGTGCCTGCCAGGGCGCCTCGCCGAAGCTGACGTAGCCCACCACCGGCAACCAACCGAGCTTGATGCCGAAGGCATAGAGCAGCAGCAGGCCAAGCCAGAAACTGGGAATGGACAGCAGCAGCGTGGCACTCATCACCAGCCCCAGGTCCAGCGCGCTGTTCTGCTTCCAGGCAGCCAGCAGGCCCAATGGCACGGCGATCAGGGTCGCCAGCAATACAGCGACCAGAACGATGCTGGCACTGACCGCGAAGCGCTCGAAGATCAGCGGCAACACCGCCTCGCGGGTACTGATGGAGAAGCCCAGGTCACCGCTGAGCACCGCCTTGAACCAGATCAGGAACTGGCTCACCAGCGAGTGGTCCAGCCCCAGGTTCTGGCGCATGTCGGCCAGGCTTTGCGGGTCGGCCATGTCGCCGAGCATCAGCAGCGCCGGGTCGCCAGGGATCAGGCGGATCAGCGCGAACACCATCAGCGAGATCAGCAGCAAGGTCGGCACGGCCATGCCGAGCTTTTGCAGGATAAAGCGCAACATTGTTCAGACCCCTTACCCTACTTCGCCGCGAGGCTGACGCCCCACAACCGTGGCTTGGCCACCGGCCAGGAGTGGTAGCCCTGCACGCTGTCGCGCAGCGCCCCGGTCACCGTGCCGTTGTAGATGATCACCATGGGCGTGTCGTGGATCATCATGCCGTGCAGCTGGTCGAACAGCGCCTGGCGCTTGGCCGTGTCGCTTTCACGCGTTGCCTGGCGCAACAGCGCCTGGGCTTGCGGATTGTCCCAGACCTTGCGCGGCTCCTTGGTCTTGTCGCCCATCAACGAGTCGAAGCCCAGCGCAGGGTCCAATCGCGACGAGTAGGAGAACGACATCATCTGGTAGTTACCACTCTGGTAACGCTCGAGCTGAGTACCCCATTCCAGGGTTTCCATCTGGATGTTCAAGCCGCTGGCCTGGGCCATGGCTTGCGCCAGCACGCCCATGTCGAACATCTGCTGATAGCGTTTGTTGACCAGCATCTTGATCGGTTGCCCGTTGTAGCCAGCCTCCTTGAGTAGGCGCTGGGCTTCGGCGGGGTCGTAGCGGTAGCCCTGCTTGGCGACCTCGTCATGGAAGGCGCTGGTGCTGGGGATCGCCGAATTGTTAGGTTGCGAGAGGCCATTGGACAGCGCGTTGACGATTTGCGCGTAGTCCAGGGAGTGAGCGATGGCCTGGCGGATGCGTGCGTCCTTGAGCAGCGGGTCGTTGGTCTGGAACAGTAAGCCGCAGATGGCCATGATCGGGCTGGCCGACACCTGGATGCCCGGTAGCGCCTTGAGCTCCTGGGCGTCGCTGGCGGTGACGTCGGTTAGCAGGTCGACGTTGCGCGACAGTAGCGCGGCCTTGGCCGAGGACGGGTCGGGGATGATCATGAAGCGCACGCTGTCGACCAGCGCCTGCTTGTTGCCGGTAAAGCCATCGGGGCCCGCCTCGTTGCGTGCGCTGTAGCCTTCGAAGCGTTTGAGTTGCACGTACTGGCCCGGTTTCCATTCGGCGAAGCTGAACGGCCCGGTTCCGATCGGGGCTTTCCAGCTGCCGTCGGCGGCCACGGAATCGCGGTGCAGGATACCGGCACCGCCACAGTCCGGGCGCGACATGGAGGCCAGGAACAGGCCGTTGGGCTGATCGAGGGTGAAAATCACGGTTTGTGGGTTGGGGGTGGCGATATCGACGATCTTCGCCCCGCCCCGGCCGTCGAATTCTGGCAGACAGCGCCACTGGGTCTGCGGGTCGAGGTAGCGTTGCCAGGTCCATTTGACGTCGGTTGAGCTCAGGGTCGCGCCATTTTGGAAGTGCACGCCATCACGCAAGGTGAAGGTGTACTTGAGTCTGTCGTCGGAAACGTTCACCGCTTGCGCCAACAGCGGCCCGACCGAGGCATCCTCGCGATGGGCTACCAGCCCCTCGACCACATGCAGGATGACGGTATCGGTGTTTTCGTCGCGGTTGACGCCTGGCTCGGTACTGCGGATGTCGGCACCCAGGCCGACGCGAAGCATGGTTTCGGCCAGGGCGTATGGCGTGAATGTGGTCAGGGTCGCGAGGCCCAGCGCCTGCAAGGTGCGGCCCATTGCGGGATTACGGAAGCGATGCACGGGAGAGGATCTCCTTCGCTGAAGGACCGGTAAAGGCAGGCCCGGTCTCAAGGTTTTGATCGTATCGTTCTTGTTATGGCCTGACTGGATCAGCGCCGGAAGCGATCTTGTTTTTTTTGGATTGCAGAGACATATTTGCAGCGTTCAAGCTGAATGTAAATGTTTTTTTATTGATTAAAATACATTGACGGGCGAAACGATCGGGACGCTACGATCAAGGTTAGGTTTGAGAGGTACTTGTCACTTCATTTCCAGCGTCCCTGAAATCGAGCGCCGCACAGGCGGCGCGCGATTTCTGCGGTGCTACCCATCTGCCCCGCTCAGTCTTAAAGGCCGGGCCGCGAGCGCAGGTAGACCCAGAACCCCATCGCAATCGCGGCCAGGCAGATCAGGACGCCCTGGCGTCGCAACAGGTGCCACGGCAAACGTGCGAACCTGGCCTTGACGGCCCGCGCAGCCCGATCCCAGATCGACAGCTTGCCGCCGCGCAGCACGCCATTGGTGAAATACAGCGTGCCAAGGAACACCACGGTCGAACCGACCCAGCGCAACCACAGCACATCACCAGCCCAGGCATAGGCCAGGGCCGCAGGCGCCAGGCTAGGGAGTATGTGGCGCAGCAGCAACAGCCCGGCACCTTGTCGGTACACGCGGCGCGGCAGCAACCAGCGGCTCAGCACGACGTCGAGCGACGCCATGGGCACCGCCAGCATCGACCACAACCGGTAGGCCCTGAGCCCCAGGAACAGCACCCCCGGTACGAACAGGGGAATGACCAGCATGGCAGCCAGATCGCCCTTGGCTTTCGAGTAACCGATCAGCGAAGGCAGGATCACCAGCGACAACGCGAGCCACAGGAACACGAACACTGGCCGATAGGTGGCCGCCGGCAACCAGTCCCGCCAGTTGTCCAGTGGCGTCACCCCCAGCCGCTCAGGCAGTTCGGGATGTTGGTACTCGATGGTTTCGGCAAGCTGGGTAAAGCGCTGCCAATCGTGACCGGTGAAACCGTCTGCCAGCGCACGACGCCGACCATCGCTCAAGGGTTTGAGGAGCAAGGCAGCCGGTTGGCCAAGCGCTTTGTCGTCGTCGTTTCTGGCCAAGTCGTTGCGCACGCCCTCTTCCATGGCGTGCAGTTCGCAATGGCGGATGAAACGGTCCCAGCGCCAGTATTCGCAGGGCAGATTGCCCTTGGCTTCGTCCCACCCCATCGTCTGGCAGACACCCTCGAAAAAGGCCGCAGACCAATGTTCGGCGGATTCGAGAAGGTCCAACACGCTCTGTTCGAACTGATCGCGGCGCTCGAACGGCAGCAGCCAGTCGCTGGCCAGCCAATGGCGCAGCGCGTCCATCACCTGGCGCTCCTTGCCCTCGGCCAGCCACGCTTGCATCTGCTCCAGAGACGGTTCTGGCGGGATGGCCGCTATTGGGATGTCGACCTGCGGCGCAGCATGCTCCAGGGCAGGCTCGCTTGCAGCCAGTGCGGGCTCGATGAGTTGCTCAGTGTCTTCGTCATCGAGCTGTGCACGCCAGCGCGCCTCGTCCAGCGACGCCTCGTAGGCTTCACGCAGGCGCTGGAAAGCCTGCGGGTCATCGTCCGGACGGTGGCTCTTGAGCAGCCGCGCATAGGCGCGCTTGATGCTGCGCTCGTCGGCGTCGGGCCTGAGTTCGAGCAATTGCCAGTGGCTCATGGTGGCTCAGACCTCACCTTCAAAATGCGCCAGACGCTCGTTGATGTCGCTGCGGGCCTTGCGGATCTGGTGTTCGTCCTGGGTGTCGAGCATCTGCTGGAAATAGTTGGCCAGCGCGGCGACATGGTCGCGGCCATCGCCGAGGCTTTCCTGGTACAAGCGGTCGAGCCGGGCCAGCAGCAGCGTGTTGATCTGCTGGTCGCGGGGGTGCACTTTCAGGGCTTCGAGGGCAGCCAGGCGCTGGGCGATCTCTTCTGGCTGCAGCACACCGGGGTTGTTCTCGATCACCAGGCGGCGAGTTTCGCCATTGACCGGCAGGTACACCTGCGCCTCCAACAGCCCGTTGTTGTCATAGGTGAAGCGCACTTCCAGCGATACTTCGCCGGCCTTGAGCGGCGGCACCGGGATGTCCAGTTCGCCGAGGAAGATGTTGTTGCTCACCAGCCGGCTTTCGCCCTGGTAGATCTCCAGCTTGACCAGCTTCTGGTTGTCGTGGAGCGTCGACACGGTGCGCGAGCGGCTCACGGGCACGACCGTGTTGCGCTCGATGATCGGCAGGTAATGGCCGCTCTGGTAGCCGGTGCCTTGCTGCACCGTGGTCTCGATGCCCAAGGTGTAGGGGCAGACATCGGTGAGCACCACTTCTTCGAGGGAGGCATGGCGGGCCTGCAGCGCGGCCTGGGCGGCTGCGCCCTGGGCCACCACTTGGTCCGGGTTGAGCTGCATCGAGGGAATGCGCCCGAACAACGAGGCGACCAGCTTGCGCACCAGCGGCATGCGGGTGGTGCCACCGACCAGGAGGATTTCGTCGAGCTCGGCGACCTTGATGCGGGCATCGCGCATGGCCCGCTCGATCGGCGCTCGCAGGCGGTCGAGCAATGGGCGCACGATGTCGGCAAGTTCGCCTTGGGTTAATTCCAGGTCCCACTCACGGGCCTGCTCGCGCAGCGTGAAGCGTTCGACTGGCGCCTGCCCCAGGGCATGGCGCACCCGCTGGGCCTCGCGGCGCAGGCGCTGGGCGATGGCCGGCTGGGCAGTGTCCGGAAGGTCGGTGACGCCGACCTTGGCGATGAAGTGGGTGACGATGAGGTCATCGAAGTCTTCACCGCCAAGGAAGTTGTCGCCGGCGCTGGCGCGAATTTCCATGACGCCGTCGAACAGTTCCAGGATCGACACGTCGAAGGTGCCGCCGCCGAGGTCGAAGACCAGGAAGTTCGCTTCGCTGCGCTGCTCGAGCCCGTAGGCCAAGGCGGCGGCGGTGGGTTCGTTGACCAGCTTTTCGACCTTCAGCCCGGCCAGTTCGCCGGCGATGCGCGTGGCCTTGCGTTGGGCATCGCTGAAATAGGCCGGCACGCTGATGACGGCTTCGTGCACCGGTTCGCCCAGGGCGCGCTCGGCGTCGGCCTTGAGGCTGCGCAGCAGCATTGCCGAGAGTTCCTCGGCGCGATAGGCGCGATTGCCAAGCTGCGTTTCCCGGGCGCTGCCCATGTAGCGTTTGAACAGCGATGCAGTGAGGTGCGGGTGGGTGTGCAGGCGCTCGCGGGCGATATCGCCTACCAGCAGTTGGCCCTGGTCGTCGAGGCCGACGACGCTTGGAGTAAGAAGCTCGCCCAAGGCATTGGGGAGTATGCGGGCCTTGTCCCCTTCCCAGACAGCCACCAGGCTGTTGGTGGTGCCCAGGTCGATACCAATGATCACTATCACTCTTCCTTAAATGATGCGGCGAAGCAGTAAAACATAGGTGGCTTGGGTTCGTCCGCCCCTCAGCTGAACACCCAGAGCACGCGGGTGGGCTGGTCGGTCAGGTTGGCGTATCGAAAACGTGCGTGGGGTTGCAGCTGGAAACTGTCGTTGGCGCGCAGCGTGACGGGTTCGCCGCCATCGAGCCAGACGGTCAGCTCGCCCGCGAGCACGAAGCAGCCCTGTTCCGAGCTGTCGTCCAGGTATTCCTCGCCACTGCTGGCGCCGGGTTCGAGGTGGCTATCGAGCATGGAGAACGCACCGGAGATGGTGGGCGAGGCCAGCACATCGGTGATGCCACCTGCCAGGTGCAGGGTACGGCGCTCGTGCGGGCGGGTGACCCAGTCGAGTTCGCGGGGTTTGTCGAGTTTGTAGAAATAGGCGGTGGAGACGCCGAGTTCTTCGCTGATGGCCGTGAGGTCGGCCACGGTCGGGCGCGATACGCCGCGTTCTACCTGGGAGAGAAAGCCCACCGAGCGACCGATGCGCTGGGCCAGCTCGCCCAGGGTGAGGCCCTTGAATTTGCGCAGGTCGCGTATCAGGACGGCCAGGCCTTCGATCTCTTCGTGCACTTTCATAGTTGAATCGCGACTGTAGGACAGGCCTGGAAAGTACATGATTCGTTGCACAAAGCAAATGGTTCGCGGAGGGGCAACGGCCCGCCGGGGATTTGTGGGGGCGGCGCTTCTCTAGGCGTGCGCTGGAGAGGTGTGGCGCCGCACAAATCGAGCGCCGCCCGCGCGGCGCTTCGCGGGGCAAGCCCGATCCCACATTTGTTGCAACGTGCCACTGTCTGTCAGGCCATGGTTGTTCGCCTTTGGTGCACGCCGAGATGTCGCGGTGGGCCCAGGGTGCCAACACAACTATCGTGTCGGCCCGACAAGGCTGACAACCATGGCCTATCAGGCATAGGTTCGTTGCAACAAATGTGGGAGCGGGCTTGCCCCGCGAAGCGCCGAGCGGGCGGCGCTCGATTTGTGCGGCACTACACCTCTCCAGCGCACACGTCGCGATGCGCCGCGCGGGCGCGCCCGATCTCAAGGCCGCTGAAAATACCCCGCCAAGCCCCCGCCCCTCAACGAACCGCCTCGTACGTCAGATCCAGACACTTGCGCGCCTTCTCCACCAACTCATCGATCTCCTCGATGCTGATCACCAGCGGCGGCGCGATGATCATGGTGTCGCCCACGGCGCGCATGATCAGGCCGCTGTCGAAGCAGTGCTGGCGGCAGATCATGCCGACCCCTTGGCCCTCGTAGCGGGCGCGGGTGGCCTTGTCCTTCACCAGCTCGATCGCACCGAGCATGCCCAGCCCACGCACTTCGCCCACCAGCGGATGGTCGGCCAGCGCGCGCAGGCGCTGTTGCAGATACGGGGCGGTCTTCTCGTGTACCTGCTCGATGATCTTCTCCTCGCGCAGGATGCGCAGGTTCTCCAGCCCCACCGCCGCCGCCACCGGGTGCCCGGAATAGGTGAAGCCATGGTTGAAGTCGCCACCTTCGCCGATCACCTTCGCCACCTCATCCCGCACGATCACGCCCCCCATGGGGATGTAACCGGAGGTCAGGCCCTTGGCGATGGTCATCAGGTCGGGCTCGAGGTCGTAGTAGTCGGTGCCGAACCACTGGCCGGTGCGGCCGAAGCCACAGATCACTTCGTCGGCGACGAAGAGGATGTCGTACTTGGCGAGAATCTCCTTGATCTTCGGCCAGTAGGTCTGTGGCGGGATGATGACGCCACCGGCACCCTGGATCGGCTCGGCGATGAAAGCGGCGACGTTGTCCACGCCGACTTCGAGGATCTTGGCTTCCAACTGCTCGGCCGCCCACACGCCGAAGTCGGCCTCGCTCATGTCACCGCCTTCGCCATACCAGTACGGCTGGGCAATGTGCACGATATCCGGGATCGAACCGCCCTGCTGGTGCATGCCGCTCATGCCACCCAGGCCCGCGCCCGCCACGGTGGAGCCGTGGTAACCGTTGATGCGGCCGATGATCACCTTCTTGTTCTTCTGGCCCTTGATCGCCCAGTAGTGGCGGACCATGCGCAGCACGGTGTCGTTGCCTTCGGAGCCGGAACCGGTGAAGAACACATGGTTCATGCCTTTCGGGGCCACGTCGGCGATCGCCTTGGCCAGCTCCAACGCGGGCGGGTGCGCGGTCTGGAAGAACAGGTTATAGTACGGCAGTTGCTTCATCTGCGCGCTGGCGACCTCGGCCAGCTCGTCGCGGCCGTAGCCGATCGCCACGCACCACAGGCCCGCCATGCCATCGAGGATCTTGTTGCCCTCGCTGTCCCAGAGGTACACGCCCTTGGCCGAGGTGATGATGCGCGGGCCTTTCTCGGCCAGTTGCTTGACATCGCTGAAGGGGGCCAGGTGGTGGTCCCGGCTCATCGCTTGCCAGGCCAGGGTCTGCGAATTCTGTTCACTCATTGACTGCACTCCATCAGGTTTTCTTATCGTTGGAAAAGGTCGGTGTTCAGGCGGACTTCAACAGCATCTGGCGCAATACCGAACGCTGCCGGCAGGCCTTGCCGAAGGACTGGAAGATGGTCAGGTAATGCGGGTTGTCCATGACCTGGAACTCGGGGTGCCATTGCACGGCCAGGGCAAACCCCTTGCTGTCGGGCACCGAGATCGCTTCGACCAGGCCATCCGGCGCCAACGCTTCCACCCTCAGCCCAGGGGCCAGCACATTGATGCCCTGGCCGTGGATGGAGTTGACGTCGATGATCGCCGGCAGGCCCATGCGGTCGAGCATGCCGCCCGGTTCGATGTGCATGGTGTGCCTTGGGCCGTATTGCTTCTCGATGGGCTCGCCCTTGCCCTCGCGATGGTCCATGAACACGCCTGTCTCATGGACCTTCTGGTGCAAGGTGCCACCCAGCGCCACGTTCATCTCCTGAAAGCCTCGGCAGATACCGAGCACCGGCACACCCGCGGCGATGGCCGCACGCATCAGCGGCAACGTGGTGGCATCGCGCAGAGGGTCGTGATGGGTACCCGTGGCACTGGCCGGGCCGTCGTAGTGGTACGGTTCGATGTTGGACGGCGAGCCGGTGAAGATCAGCCCATCCACCACGTCGAGGATGTCGTCGCTATCGATCAGCTCGGCGAGGCTGGGTATCACGATGGGCAAGCCACACGCCGCCTTGGCTGCCGCGCGCGCATACTTCTCGCTGATGGTCTGGGTCGCATGCTGCTCGATCACGCTCGTGCATGCGGTGATGCCGATAACGGGCACACGGGGCATATCTTCCTCCGGCAAATCCAGTTTGCGAGTGGTGTTGAAAAAGGGGGGCGGTGTCGCTACGCCAGCGACTACAAGAACCAGCGGTATTCGCGGGCATCGATGTGGTTCATAAAATCCAGTTGCTCCTGGTACTTGTTTTCGCAGTAGACCATCACGAACTCACTGCCCAGGCCTTGGTTGATCACTGGGTGGTGACGCATCGCAGCCAGGGCGCTCAGGGCATCCTTGGGGAAGTCGATGCCGCTCTGGCGGTTGTCGTTGAGCGGCGCGATCGGTTCGACGGCGCGATCCAGGCCATGCTCCATCCCGGTCAGGATGGCGGCCAATACCAGGTACGGGTTGGCATCGGCGCCGGCGAGGCGGTGCTCGATGCGCAGGTTGCGCGGGTCGGACTCGGGGATGCGAATGCACGCGTCACGGTCCTCGAAGCCCCAGCTGGCCTTGCTCGCCGCGTTGACCATGGCGCCGTAGCGGCGGTAGGCGTTGTGGTTGGGGGCGAAGATCGGCATGCAGTGCGGCAGCAGCTCCAGGCACCCCGCCACCGCATGGCGCAGCTTGCGTTGCTCGGCACCCGCCAGCAGGTTGTTGCCGGCATCGTCGTACAGGCTCACGTGCACATGCATGCCACTGCCCGGCGCATTCAGGTAAGGCTTGCTCATGAAGCTGGCGCGGTAGCCGTGCTTCAGGGCGATACCCCGTGTACTGCGACAGAACAGCGCCGACCAGTCTGCCGCGGCGAGGGCATCGTCACTGTGGGAGAAGTTGATCTCGAACTGGCCAGGGCCAAGCTCCGCGGTGATGACGTTGGCCGGCACGCCCTGCTCGTTGGCGCCATCGACCATCTCGTGCAGCACCTGCGAGAAGCGTGACAGCCGCTCGATGTGCATGTTCGGCTGGTCGTCCTGGTCGTCGGTGGCCGTGTCGCGTGGGAACTGGGGAAGGCCGTTGTCGAGCTTGCGGTCGAACAGGTAGAACTCCAGTTCGAACGCCACCACCGGGCGGATACCGCGCTTGGCCAGGCGCTGAAGCACGCGGGCCAGCACTTCACGGGGCTCGAACTCGATAGACTTGGCAGTGCCATCGGAGGTGATGAGCATCTGCGCGATGGGTTCCTTTTCCCAGCGCACCGGTTTCAAGGTGCCCGGCACCAGGCGCCGAACGGCATCGGGGTCGCCATCGGCGAAGCAATAGTCGCCAATCGGGTACAAGCCACCCTGGGTGCCCAGCAGCACGCAGTTTTGCGGCAGCTTCAGCGGCGTACCGGCGGCGACCTTCTCCAGCATGTCCATGGGGTAGCGCTTGCCGTAGAAATGCCCGGGGATATCCAGTGCGATCAGGTCGACATAGCGAATGTCTGGGTGCTGCGCCCGGAACGAGCGCACTTCAGTCAGCAGATCCGGAAAGATGACACTCATCTTCTTGTCCTTGTGAGGTGAACGAATTCAGTTGAAGACCCAGAGCACGCGGGTGGGATGTTCCGTCAGGTTGGCGTAACGAAACTGCGCGTGGGGTTGCAGCTGGAAGCTGTCGTTGGCCTGCAGGGTCACGGCGTCGCCGTCGTCCAGCCAGACCGTGAGTTCGCCTTCGAGCACGAAGCAGCCCTGCTCGGAGCGGTCGCTGAGGTACGGTTCGCCGCTGGTCGCGCCGGGCTCGAGGTGGCTGTCGAGCATGGAGAAAGCACCGGCGATGGTGGGCGACGCCAGCACATCGGTGATCCCCGAGGCGAGGTACAGCGTGCGCCGCTCATGGGGGCGCGTGACCCAGTTGATGCTGCGGGGCTTGCTCAGGTTGTAGAAGTACGCGGTCGATACACCGAGCGCTTCGCTGATGGCGGTGAGGTCCGCCACGGTGGGCCGGGAAACGCCGCGCTCGACCTGGGAAAGAAAACCGACCGAGCGATCGATGCGCTCGGCGAGTTCGCCCAGGGTCAGGTTCTTGAACTTGCGCAGGTCGTGAATCAGGATCGCGAGGGCTTCAACCTCTTCGTGCATCTTCATCGCTTGGGACTGCCGTGAAATTTTTAGAGTTATTTTTCATGAAAAAATACAGTAAAAATTTCACGCGTCAAGCGTTATAGCCTGTCAGCCCCAGTCGCTACCCTGCGACGCTGCCGATGAAGTTCGCCAACTCCGCCGACCTGGGCGACGCGAACACCTCGCGAGGATGCCCCGTCTCATGCACCTTGCCGTGATGCATGAACACCAGTTTGTCTCCCACCTCCCGCGCGAAGCGCATTTCGTGGGTAACCATGATCAGTGTCATGCCTTCCTTGGCCAGTTGGCGAACCACGCCGAGCACCTCGTTGACCAGCTCCGGGTCGAGCGCCGAGGTGATTTCGTCGCACAGCAACACTTTTGGCGACATGGCCAGCGCCCGAGCGATGGCGACGCGCTGCTGCTGACCGCCGGAGAGGCGGTCGGGATACGCGTCGAACTTGTCGCCCAGCCCCACCCTGGCCAGCATCTGCTCCGCCAACTGGCGCGCCTGCGCCCTGTCGACCTTCTTCACCACCTGGGGGGCGAGCATGACGTTCTCACCCACGCTCAAGTGCGGGAACAGATTGAACTGCTGGAACACCATGCCGACCTTCTGGCGCAGCGCGCGCAAGTCGGCGCGGCTGGCATCGAGGTACTCGCCATCGACCTCGATCACCCCGTCGCTGATCGACTCCAGCCCATTGAGGGTACGCAGCAAGGTGCTCTTGCCAGAACCGCTGCGCCCGATGATGGCGACTACCTCACCTTCCTCGATGGTCAGGTCCACGCCCTTGAGCACATGGTGGTCACCGTAATACTTGTGCAATGCAGACACTCTAAGCAGGGGCATGCAGCCTCCTTTCCAGATAACGGGCGCTCAGCGAGAGCGGATAGCAAAGGATGAAATAACCCACGGCCACCAGGCCGTAGATGAGAAACGGCTCGAAGGTGGCATTGGCCAGCATGCCGCCGGTCTTGGTCAGCTCGGTGAAGCCAATGATGGACGTCACCGCCGTGCCCTTGACCACTTGCACCGAAAAGCCCACGGTGGGTGCAATGGCGATACGCAGGGCCTGGGGCAGAATCACGTAGCGCAGCTGTTCCAGGCGGCTCATGGCCAGGCTGCCAGAGGCCTCCCACTGGCCGCGGGCGATGGACTCGACGCAGCCTCGCCAGATCTCCGCGAGAAACGCGCTGGTGAACAGCGTCAAGGCGATCGCGGCCGCCATCCATGCCGAAACATCAATGCCGAACAGGGCGATGCCGAAAAACACCATGAACAGCTGCATGAGCAATGGCGTACCCTGGAACAGCTCGATGTATCCCCTGGCCGCTGCGCGCAGCAGGCGGTGCTCGGAAATGCGTGCCAGCAGCAGCAACAGGCCGGCGATGCCACCACAGACGAAGGCCACCAACGACAACAACAAGGTCCATTGCAAGCCCACCAGCAGGTTGCGCACGATGTCCCACAAGGTGAAGTCCATTCATCGTCTCCCCATCAGAAAGCGCTGCCCAAGCCAGAGCAACAACTGACGCACGACGATCGCCATGACCAGGTACAAGGCGGTCGTCAGCAGGTAGGTCTCGAAAGCACGGAAGTTGCGCGACTGGATGAAGTTGGCCGCGAACGACAGCTCCTCGGTGGCGATCTGCGAGCACACCGCCGAGCCCAGCATGACGATCACGATCTGGCTCGTCAGGGCCGGCCAGACCTTGGCCAGCGCCGGTTGCAGGACCACGTGGCGAAACGCCTCGAAGCGGCTCATGGCCAGCGCTGCCGCAGCCTCCAACTGGCCTTTGGGAATGGCCTGGATACCGGCGCGGATGATCTCGGTGGAATAGGCTCCCAGGTTGATCACCATGGCCAGCATGGCCGCCTGCCATTCCGTCAATCGCACCCCTAGCGACGGCAGGCCGAAGAAAATGAAGAACAACTGGACGATGAAAGGTGTGTTGCGGATGAGCTCGACGTAAAGGCCGAACAGCGCATCGAACGGCCTCAGGCGCCAGGCGCGCACGCCTGCACCGACGATGCCGATGGCGACCCCGACCAGGGTCCCGACCACCGTCAGCTGGAGCGTGAACAAGGCGCCTTCGAGCAAGAGGTCGCCCTGGGCCAGCACCGGGGCGAAATCGAATTGATAAGCCATGGGGCAAACACTCCAGGGGCTGATCAGAGGTCAGCAGGGAGAGGCTGCTTCAGCCACTTTTCGGCATTGCTGTTGAGGCTGCCATCGGCTTTGGCCGCATCGAGCGTGGCGTTGACCTTCTCCAGCAAGGCCGGCTCCTGCTTGGCCAGGCCGACGTAGACCGGCGAGTCCTTGAGCTTGACCTTCATCACCGGCACCTTGTCCGGGTTCTTTTCGGCGATGACGGCCATCACCACGCTACCGCTGGCGATCAACTCGACCTGGCCCGAGAGGTAGGCGGCGATGGTCGAGTTGTTGTCTTCGAAACGCTTGATGGTCGCGCCTTTGGGAGCAACGGCGGTGAGTTCCATGTCTTCGATCGAGCCGCGGGTCACGCTGATGGTCTTGCCGTCGATGGCACCGATGTCAGCGATCGCCGTTTGCTGCGGCCCGAACACCGCCAGGTAGAACGGCGCATACGGACGGGAGAAATCGATCACCGCTTCGCGCTCGGCATTCTTGCCCAGGCTGGAAATCACCAGGTCGACCTTGCCGGTTGTCAGGAACGGAATGCGATTGGTGCTGTTGACCGGGGTCAGGGCCAGCTTGACGCCCAGTCTGTCGGCCAGCAGTTGTGCGGTATCGATGTCCAGGCCACGAGGCTTGAGATCTGGCCCGACCGAGCCGAAGGGCGGGAAGTCCTGGGGTACGGCCACCTTGAGTACGCCGCGGGCGGTGATGTCGGCCAGCGCATCGGCTTGCGCGTGGGAAACGGCCAGAACGCCGCCGCAGAGCAGGGTCGAAAGGAGCAGGGAGCGAAGGGTTTTCATGGGAAATGCCTCTGGGGATGCAGTGAAGTGCCTGTCCCGCCGGAAATTGCACAGGCCATGCCAGCATTGCCCTGCATGCTGCGCAGGCCAGAAAAGCCGTGGCTGGGTGAGGTCTTACTGGTCTGAACAGTTGCGCGGCGAACGCCTCGCTTTCGTGCAGCCGCGTGCCCGGCTGCGCCAGAGCGGCGCAAAGCTTGCCAGGCGACCGGGAAAGCCATTACAAAGCGCAGATCGTTGCCCAACGGGTCTGAACAGATGCTCGACATGCTCCCCCGCGCCGTCCCGGAAATTGCCCTGCACGCCATTCGCCAGCTGATTCGCGATGGCGGCTACCTGCCTGGCGATGCCTTGCCGTCCCAGCGCGATCTGGCTGAGCAGCTAGGTGTCAGCCGAGCCTCCCTGCGCGAGGCGCTGTCGTCGTTGAGCGCCTTGGGGCTGGTGAGCGTTCAGCCGGGCAAGGGGGTGTTCGTCCAGGAGCCCCCCGCCCCCGCCCCCAGCTTCGCCTGGCCGTACGCCGAGCAGGTGTCCGCCGTCGACACCTTCCAGTTGCGTTATGCACTCGAGGGCTTCGCGGCTGGGCTTGCCGCGCTGTACCTGAGCGCCGCAGACATTGACGAGCTGGAAGCCAATGTCGAGGCGATGCGCCAGGAGCTCCGGGCAGGGCGTTTCGACAGCGCCGCCCGGCTCGATTTCGCCTTCCACCAGCGCTTGCTCGAAGCCAGTGGCAATCGCGCCATGCTGCAAGTGATCACCGCCAGCCAGGATATTTTCCTGGAGAGCCAGAAACTGCCGTTCATTCGCCCGGAACGCGCCATGGAGACGTGGCAGGAACACCGCAAGATCCTGCGCCAGCTCGCCCGCGGCAATCAGGCCGGCGCACAACGTGCGATGCAGGAGCACATTCGCAATGCGGCATTGCGCACCGGAGTGGGGTTCACGTCCTAGCAGGGCCACGCACTGTTGTGAGGCATCGCCGGGGCACCCGCGCGCTGATCAAGTGCCACACGACACCGCTGCCATTCCCCTGCACCCCTCCCCCGTCGTTGCCCGCCCCTACCTAGAGCCGGCAAGCCGTTCCGGCATCCTCATTGCAAGGACTCCAGCGCTGGAACAAAGAGGTGCGCCATCAACGTCGGCAGGTGTGGCAAGGAGTGGCTATGACCCGGGCTTTTTTCAACGAAATGTACGATGCGAACGGTGGTTGCCGCCCTCACTATCAAGAGTTCTCCCGCTGGCTGGCAAACACCCCCCTGGAATTACTGGAACAACGTCGACGCGAGGCCGATCTGCTGTTTCATCGCGCCGGCATCACCTTCACCCTGTACGGCGACAAGCAGGACACCGAACGCCTGATTCCCTTCGACATCATCCCGCGCAGCATTCGCGCCAGTGAATGGCGCACGGTCGAACGCGGCTGCATTCAGCGGGTCCAGGCGCTGAACCTGTTCCTGCAGGACATCTACCACGACCAACGCATCCTCAAGGCCGGCATCATCCCGCCGGAGCAGGTGCTGGCCAACGAAGGCTACCAGGTCGCCATGCAGGGCCTGGACCTGCACCGCGGGCTGTACGCCCATGTCGCAGGCGTCGACCTGGTGCGCGACAGCGACGGCAGCTACTACGTGCTGGAAGACAACCTGCGTACTCCCAGCGGTGTCAGCTACATGCTCGAAGACCGCAAGATGATGATGCGCCTGTTCCCCGAACTGTTCGCCGCGCAGCGCATAGCGCCCATCGATCACTACCCCAACCTGTTGCTCGACACGCTCAAGAGCGCCAGCCCCCTGGACAACCCCACCGCCGTGGTGCTGACCCCGGGCCGCTTCAACAGCGCCTATTTCGAACACGCGTTCCTGGCCCGCGAAATGGGTATCGAGCTGGTCGAGGGCGCGGACCTGTTCGTGCGCGACGACCATGTCTACATGCGCACCACAGCAGGGCCACAGCAAGTCGATGTGATCTACCGTCGCCTGGACGACGACTTCCTTGATCCCCTGTCGTTCAACCCCGACTCCATGCTGGGCGTGCCTGGGCTGGTCGCGGTCTACCGCGCCGGCAACGTGGTCCTGGCCAATGCTGTCGGCACAGGGGTCGCCGATGACAAGTCGATCTACCCCTATGTCGACGAGATGATCCGCTTCTACCTGGCCGAGGAGCCGATCCTCAAGAACGTCCCCACCTGGCAATGCCGCAAGCCCCAGGACCTGGCTCACGTGCTGGCTCACCTGCCGGAGTTGGTGGTCAAGGAGACCCAGGGCTCCAGCGGCTATGGCATGTTGGTCGGGCCGGCGGCGACCGCGGCGCAGATCGAAGACTTCCGGGCGCGCATCAAGGCCCGTCCGCATGCCTACATCGCCCAGCCGACGTTGTGCCTGTCCACCTGCCCGACCTTCGTCGAGAGTGGCATTGCCCCACGCCATATCGACCTGCGCCCGTTCGTGCTGTCGGGCAGCGAAACCCGCCTGGTGCCCGGCGGCCTGACCCGCGTGGCGCTGCAGGAAGGCTCGCTGGTGGTCAACTCGTCGCAAGGCGGCGGAACCAAGGACACCTGGGTGGTGGAGGACTGACGCCATGCTTTCGAGAACCGCTTCCGACCTGTACTGGATGTCCCGCTACCTGGAGCGCGCCGAGAACCTCGCGCGCATGCTCGAAGTGAGCTATCTGCTGTCGTTGATGCCCCAGGCCGGGCGCACCGATGGTCATGCCGAGTTGGCGATGTCGTTGTTGGCCTCGGGCACCCTGGACGACTACATCCGTCGCCACACCGAACTCGATACCGAGCGCATGCTGCACTTCTTCGCCCTCGACGCCACCAACCCCAGCAGCATCTACTGCTGCCTGCAGGCGGCCAGGACCAACGCCCATGCGGTGCGCGGGCGGATCACCGCCGATATGTGGGAGAACATCAACGCCACCTGGATCGAAATGCGCAACATCGCCAACAGCGGATTGGGCCGCTATGGCATCAGCCAGTTCTGCGACTGGGTCAAGGAGCGCTCGCACCTGTTCCGTGGTGCGACCTCGGGCACCATCATGCGCAACGACGCCTACGGCTTCATTCGCCTAGGGACCTTCCTGGAACGGGCCGACAACACCCTGCGCCTGCTCGACGCACGCTATGAAATGTTCGGCGAGGCTTCCGAGGAAGTCAGCGACGACTCGGCTCGCGGCTACTACCAATGGAGCGCCCTGCTGCGCGCACTGACCTCCTACGAGGCATTCAACGAAATCTACCGCAACGCGCCGACTGCCCAGTCGGTGTCCGAGCTGTTGCTGCTGCGGGTGGACGTGCCGCGCTCGCTGCATTCCTGCATCGAGGAGCTCGACCAAATTTTGGCCAGCCTGCCCGGCAAGACGGGGCGGCCCGCCCAGCGCATGGCCGCCGAACTGAACGCAAGGCTGCGCTACACCGCCATCGACGAGATCATGGAAGCCGGGCTGCACCTGTGGCTGACCGACTTCGTGGGGCGCATCAATCAACTGGGTCAGACCGTGCACAACGCTTACCTGGAGGTCATATGAAACTGTCCATCCGCCACGACACCCACTACAGCTACGCCAGCGATGTGAGCAACAGCATCCAGTTCCTGCGCCTTACACCGCGCAGCAGCGAACGCCAGCGCATCCTCGAATGGCAACTGGACCTGCCCTGCAAGGTCAACAGCCAGATCGATCCCTACGGTAACATCCTGCATGTGCTGACCCTGGACAAGCCCCACGGCAACCTGGACCTCACTGCCCAGGGCCTGGTCGAGATCGACCCGGGCTGCGAACAGGAAGCCGGTAGCCAATCGCCGCTGCCCTTCCTGCGCACCAGCAAGCTGACCCAGGCCGACGATGCCCTGCGCGATTTCGCGGCACGCCAATGCGGCAGTCGCCGTGACCGCACAGCGGTGGCCGAACTGATGCAGGCCCTGGCCGACCACATGCCCTACAGCCCAGGCGCGACGTCGGTGGGCACCACTGCCGTCGAGGCCTTCGCCGGTGGCGCTGGCGTCTGCCAGGACCATACCCATGCATTCCTGGCGTGCGCCCGTAGCCTCGGCATCCCGGCGCGCTACGTGTCGGGCTACCTGTGCACCGAGGACGAAAATCACCTGGCCAGCCATGCCTGGGCCGAAGCCTGGCTGGACGATGCCTGGTACAGCTTCGACATCACCAACCGCCTGACCCGGCCCGAACGCCACCTCAAGCTGGCCGTCGGCCTGGACTACCTCGACGCCTGCCCGGTCCGGGGCGTGCGTCGGGGCGGTGGCACCGAATCGATGCAGGCGCACGTCCAGGTACAGCACCAATGACGGGCCTGGCGCCCGTCGGCGGGTAGCCGGGATCATTTTTCCAGACACAGGGTAAGCGCACACATGACGTATTGCGTCGCCATGCAATTGGCGGACGGGCTGGTCTTCATCTCCGATTCACGCACCAACGCGGGCATTGACCAGATTTCCACGTTCCGCAAACTGTTCGTTTTCAGTGTTCCGGGCGATCGGCTGATCGTCCTGCAAACTTCCGGCAACCTGGCCACCTCGCAGTCGGTCGTCAACCTGCTCAACCAGCGTATCCGCACGTCTGCTGCGCACCTACTGAACGTGGGCACGCTCTACGATGCTGCGGTCATGGTCGCCGACACCCTGCGCGAGGTGATCTTGCGCGATTGCAGCAAACTCGCCTCGAAAGCCGACCTGAGCTGCGCGCTCATCGTCGGCGGGCAAATCGCCGGTGGCCCGATGGGGATCTACAACATCTACGCCCAAGGCAACTTCTTCCAGGCCACCGAGGACACGCCGTTCCTGCAACTGGGCGAGAGCAAGTACGGCAAGCCGATTCTCGATCGCAACCTGACCTACCAGACCCCACTCGACGAAGCGCTGCGCTGCGGCCTGATCTCGTTCGATTCGACCATGCGCAGCAACCTGTCGGTCGGTATGCCGCTGGACGTGCTGGTGTATCGCAAGGACAGTTTCGAAGCCAGGGAACAGATGCGTATCGGCAGCGAGGATGCCTACTTCAGCCAGATTCGCACGCAATGGAGCGATGGTTTGAAATCCTTGCTGGCAGCGCTTCCCGCGCCACCTGCCGACTACATGAGCTAGTGCTTGGGTCGAACAGGCGGCGAAGCGCCAGCAGCACCACCGAGAGTTGGAACTGAAGATGTTCCTACCCGTATCCACCGTCAAATCGCACCTGCGCAACATCAACGCCAAGCTTGGCGCGCAAGGGCGTACGGAGGCGGTAGCGATTGGCAGGGCGCGTGGGTTGTTGGATTGACTGAGTATGCCGGCTGCGCACCGAGAATGTCAGAACCGATCAGCGGGATCGGTGGTCATGAGCATCTGCTGGAAACGATCGAGGAAGATCGACTCGGCCTGGGTCAGCTTCTGCTCGCGGTTCCACAACAGGTACACGTTGACGTCGATCACCCCTTCCCATGGCGGCAAACGCCAGAGTTCATTGGCTTGTACATCCGCCGCGACGATATGCTCCGGCAGGCAACCAATGCCATAACCCGCGCCGACCAGGCGCAGGATTTCATCCAGGCTCGGCGACGAAGCGATGAGGCGCCCAGTGAAACCATGCTGATCACGGAACACCGTGAGCGGCGACAGATTGCCGCCGATCTGGTCACTGGTGAAGCTGACGAAATTCTCGCCCTGCAAATCCGCCACCGACAGATTCTTGCGCCCGAACAGCCGATGGCGCTTGCCGCAATAGAACGCGTAGCGCTGTTCGAGCAAGACCCGCTGCTCCAGCCGCGGCTGGGGCGTACGACACAGGCTCAGGCCGAACGATGCGGTTTTCTGCAACAGGCCACTGACCACATCCGCACTGCGCAGCACGTCGATCTCAAGCTCTACCTGTGGGTAGTCATTATGAAACTGCGCAAGAAAATCATCGTAGGCACGTGACTGGATGCGGCTGATGCTGAGCAGGCGGATCTTGCCCGTCACCGTCTCGGCCGGGCTGTCCAGCGCAGGCCCCAGGCGGGACACCGTACCGTAGAGTTCGGCAGCGATCTGCATCACTTCCTCTCCCGCCTGCGAAAGGGTTATACGCGGTCCACGACGCACCACCAGCGCGCTGTCCAACTGCTCTTCCAGACGCCTGAGTGCCTGGCTGATAGCCGGCTGACTCAGGTGCAAGCGGGCCGCCGCCCGGCTGATGCTGCCCTCCTGGCCGATCACCAGGAATGTCCGCAACAGGTTCCAGTCCAGACGATCGTTAAGAAAACGCTTGGCTTCGGCGTTTCGGGTAGGCGGCACTGCGGGCGTCGTCATTATTCGTTGGTCTTATACTTAAGTATTTAAATTAGAAGCTTTTCCTAGAATAGGTGTTGCCTCAACATCTAGCAACGCACCGCCAGAGTGCCTTTGCCTTGCCCGTGCAGGGCCCCTTCTTCTCCTGCCTATAACAATGACGCCCAGGAGCCTCAGATGACCCGCAACTCCCCCACCCCGCGTCGTGCCGCGGCGGCTGCCTTCATCGGCACCACCATCGAATTCTACGATTTCTACATCTACGCCTTCGCTGCGGCCCTGGTCCTCGGGCAGCTGTTCTTCCCCAGTGACAACCCGATGCTCAGCACCATGGCCGCGTTCGGCAGCTTTGCGGTCGGCTTCATCGCCCGTCCATTCGCAGGCATGGTGTTCGGCCACCTGGGCGATCGCCTCGGGCGCAAGAAGATGCTGCTGGTGACCATCGTCCTGATGGGGGTTGCCACCACCTGCATCGGCCTGTTGCCGACCTACGCCCAGGTGGGTATCTGGGCGCCGATCGGGCTGATCTTCCTGCGTTTGCTGCAAGGTATTTCGGTCGGTGGCGAATGGGGCGGCGCGGTGCTGATGGCGAGCGAACACGCCCCCAAGGGCCGCAAGGTGTTCTTCGCCTCGTTCGCCCAATGGGGCAGCCCGGCGGGCCTGCTGCTGGCGTTGATCGCCTTCCGCTTCATCACCTCGATGGAGCAGGACGACCTGATGAGCTGGGGCTGGCGCATTCCGTTTCTGATGAGCGGGCTGCTGATGATCGTCGGCCTGGCAATCCGATTCGGCGTGCCGGAGTCGCCTGAGTTCGCCGAGGTTAAGGACAACGACCAGACCTCCGACAACCCGGTGGCGGAAGTGCTGCGCAAGAACTGGCGCAACATTATCTTCGCAGCCCTGGCCGTGACCATCGGCTCCGGTGGATTCTTCTTCACCAACACCTTCATGATCACCTACGTCACCCAGTACCAGGGCATCGCCAAGACCACCATCCTCAACTGTCTGTTCGTGGTCACGATCCTGCAGTTCCTCTCGCAACCCTGTTCGGCCATGCTCGCCGAGCGCCTGGGCGAGGGGCGCTTCCTGAAGTGGGTGGCATCGCTGTGCATCCTCGCCCCCTACCCAATGTTCCTGCTGGTACAGACTGGCAACGTGGTCTACATGACCGCCGGCATCACCCTGGCCGTGGTCCTGTTGTCGGCGCTGTATGCAGTGATCGCCGGCTACATGGCCGAAGCCTTCCCGGCGCGGGTGCGTTACTCGGGCATCTCCATCGCCTATCAACTGGGCAGCGGCCTGACCGGCGGCCTGACACCCATGCTGGGAACTTTCCTCGCCGGCCAGTTCGCCGGGCAATGGGTCCCGCTGGCCATGTTCTTCAGTGTCCTGGCGCTGATGTCGCTGACCGGCGTGTTGGGGCTGGCCCAGCTGCGCAGCGCCAACAGCAAGCCGGTCGCCCTCTCCACCTCGCAAGGAATCGCTTGATGAGCAAGCCTCTCACCCTCTCGGACATCGAATGGCAGTCGCGCTGCGACCTCGCCGCGCTGTACCGCCTGATCGCCTACTACCGCATGACCGACCTGATCGACACGCACATCACCCTGCGAGTGCCGGGCCCTGATCGGCATTTCTTGATCAACCGCTACGGCGTGGCGTTCGAGAAGATGCGCGCCAGCGACCTGGTGCTGATCGACCTGGACGGCAAGGTGGTCGACAGCCACTACAACGATGGCAAGGTCAATGTGGCCGGATTCGTCATCCACTCGGCCATCCACGATGCGCGGCCAGACCTGCACTGCATCATCCACACCCACACTGCCGCCGGCATGGCCGTAGCCGCGCAGCGTGACGGCCTGTTGCCGCTGACCCAACACGCACTGAAGTTCTACGGCAACCTGGCGTATCACACCTACGAGGGCATCGCGCTGTCGCTGGAAGAGCGCGAACGCCTGGTCGCCGACCTCGGCTCGTGCAAGGCGATGATCCTCCGTAACCACGGCCTGCTGGCAGCGGGTGGCAGCGTCGCGGCTGCGTTTCACGAGATCTATTTCCTCGAGCGCGCCTGCCAGGCGCAGGTCCAAGCGATGTCCGCCGGCGTGGCGCTGAACTTCCCCAGCGAGGAGGTGTGCCGACACACCGCCGCGCAATTTGCCCGCGATGGCATCGACGGCATCATCGACATGGCCTGGCAGGCCGCGCTCAGTCTGATCGACGAGCAGCGCAGCGACTGGTGCAGCTGACCATGGCCCGCCTCGTATTGCTTTGCCAGAACCCCGGACTGACGGATTGGTTGGCCGCGTTGTTCGCCGAATATGCCCCGCATCTGGACGTCATGCGGCCAGACGACGCCCACGCGCAACAGGCCGAAGTGGCGGTCTGCTGGTTCCCTCCCGCGGGCAGCCTGGGAGGTTTGCCGAACCTGCGTCTGGTGCACTCGATCGGCTCGGGCGTCGATCACCTGGCCCAGGACGGCTCGCGTGATGCACAGGTACCGGTATGCCGGGTGGTCGACCCCGATCACACCCAGGGCATGAGCGAGTACGTGCATTGGGGCGTGCTGCATTTTCACCGCGGTTTCGACCAGGTGATCGCTGGCAACCCCAGGCAACATTGGCAGCGCCCGGTGCAACGCAAGGCACAGGATTTCAGGGTCGGCGTAATGGGCCTGGGCGCGATTGGCGCGCCGGTGGCACAGCGTCTGGCCGCAGCGGGTTACGACGTCCGCGGCTGGGCACGCACGCCGCGGCAGATCGACGGCGTCACGACCTATGACGGCGCGCATGCGCTGCAGGGTTTTCTCGCTGGGCTGGATGTGCTGGTCAACCTGCTGCCGCTCACCGCCAACCCCCATGGCGTCCTGAACCACGAAGTGTTCCGCCACATGGCAACAGGCAGCGCATTGATCAACTGCGGTCGCGGCCAACACCTCGACGCTGACGACCTGCGCGAGGCTCTGGCAAGTGGCCAACTGCGCGGCGCCTTGCTCGACGTGTTCGAACAGGAGCCACTGCCCGCTGAGTCGCCGCTGTGGCACACGCCGGGCGTCTGGGTGACACCGCACATGGCATCGGCCGCCTCCGACCTGTGCATCGCCCAGCAAGTGGCCGACAACGTGTCGCGCCTGAGCGCAGGGCTGGCACTGAACAACCTGGTCGATCCCGAACTGGGCTATTGATCGCACGCGTTACCAAGAGGTCATCGATGAAAACGTTTTTCCACCCCGCTCAACGCCTGCACCATCCCCGCTCCTACCTGTCGCGCGGCCAGATGCGCCAACCACAGGAACTTCCAAGCCGCATCGATCCGCTGCTGGCGGTGGTCGAGAAACTCGGCTACCCGCTGCATCAGCCCGCCGACCATGGCCTGGCGCCGCTGGCAGCGGTGCATGGCTCGGCTTACTTGGACTACCTGAGCAGCGCTTACCAGCAGTGGCACGAGGTACCGGAAGATTGGGGCGATGAAGTCATGTCCAATATCTTCATCCGCGAAGGCAACCCCTTGCGCGGCATCCTCGGCAAGACCGCCCGCTACCTGGCCGACGGCAGCTGCCCGATCGGCGAGCATACCTGGCAGGCGGCCTATTGGTCGGCGCAGAGCGCAGTGGCCGCCGCCCATGCGCTGATCGAGGGCGACCACGCCGCCTATGCCCTGTGCAGGCCACCGGGGCACCATGCCCGGGCCGAAGCCGCTGGCGGATTCTGCTTCCTGAACAACGCAGCCATCGCCGCCCAGGTGCTGCGTGGCAAGTTCGCCAAGGTCGCGGTGCTCGACACCGACATGCACCACGGCCAGGGCATCCAGGAAATCTTCTACGACCGCGACGATGTGCTGTACGTGTCGATTCATGGCGACCCGACCAACTTCTACCCCGTGGTCGCCGGTTTCGATGACGAGACCGGAACCGGTGCGGGTGCAGGCTTCAACCTGAACCTGCCGATGGCTCACGGCGCCAGCGAGGCAGACTTCTTCGCCTGTATGGACCTGGCCGCAGCGGCGCTGCGCGACTTCGCCCCGGATGTACTGGTGCTGTCGCTGGGCTTCGACATCTACGAGGGCGACCCGCAGTCCAAGGTGGCCGTCAGCCATGAAGGCTTCCGCCTGCTCGGCCAGCGAATCAAGGCGCTGGGCTTGCCCTGTGTGGTGGTTCAGGAAGGTGGCTACGACATCGCGACCCTGGATGAGAACGCCGCGCGGTTCTTCGACGGCCTGACCGCTTAGACGCCCTTCCCGGCGACATGGCGCCTGTAGGAGCCGGCTTGCCGGGGATAGGCGCCAAGCGGTTTTCACGCGCAAAACAACAATAAAGCGTCGCAACTTGCCTCAACCCAAGTTAGCGACCAGGCCCTCGGCTGCCCGTTCGACGACGCAGGGCCAATAACAATAAATCTTCACGCTGCCGTTCTTGAATCTGGCAAAAAGGAAGTGTCTATGTGGCGCAAAGTTTTCACGTGGGGGATGGCGGGTGCGAGTGCCTGCCTGTGCGGTTCCATGGCCGATGCAGGCGAAGCCGAGCATGGCTTTCTCAAAGACAGCACGACCACGGTTGGCTTCAGGAATTTCTACTGGAACGCCGACAACCGTAACGGCAGTTACCTGAATCCTGCCGGCGAACGGCAGAGTTATCGTCAGGAATGGGCCCAGGGTGTGCTGGCCAAGTTCAACTCCGGTTTCACCCAGGGCTTGGTAGGCTTCGGCCTGGACCTGCACTACATGGGCGCGGTGAAACTGGATGGCGGCAAAGGCCGGGTCGGCGATGGCATCGGCAATGGCGGCATCGTCTCGCGCGACAACCAGGGCGCTCCCAAGAGCGAGTACTCCAAGGCCGGTGGCGCGGTGAAGATGCGTATCGGTAGTACCGAACTGGCCTATGGCGACCTGTTCCCCGACTCTCCCGTGCTCAAGTACGGCGATATCCGCCTGCTGCCGCAAACGCTACGGGGCTGGAATCTCACCGACCGCACTTTCAACGGGCTGACGCTCAATGGCGGACGGTTCACCTCCAGCAGCGATCGTGCCGAGACCAATCATGGCGGCAAACTGGGGACCGCATACGGCGGGCGCCAGGCCGACAGTGACTTCGTCAGCTACTACGGTGGTATCTACACCGGCTTCGATAACGTGAAGATCAAGCTATATGGTTCGGAACTGGACAACATCTGGAAACAGCAGTTTGCTTCCGTCGAATACCGGGTGCCATTGAAGGTGGGTGGCGTATTCAACACTGGCGCCAACTACTACCGCACCCGTGATACCGGCAACTCACTGCTCGGCGATATTCGCAACGATGCCTGGAGTGCCCGCGTGGGTTATGCGCTGGCCGGCCACAAGTTCGAAGTCGCCTACACCCGGATCGATGGCGACCAACCTTTCGACTACGTGTGGAACAGCTTCGACATCGAACTCGACGCCGCCTCCCAGGGCAGCGACTTCAACAGCCCCAACGAGCGGGCCTGGAGCGCACGCTACGACCTCGATGCTGCGGTGCTCGGAGTACCTGGGCTGAGCTTCACGGCGCGCTACATACGCGGTACCGATATCGACGGCCGTGGGGCCGGCGGTGCGTACGCGCGCTACCAGGCGGTCAGCGACGGCTCGCAATGGGAGCGTGATCTCTGGGTGAAGTACGTGGTGCAGTCGGGGCCGGCGAAGAACCTGTCGCTGCGGGTCCTGCATGCGTCGATGCGTACGGGGGGTGATTATGGGGCGATTGCCAATGATCTGGACCAGACCCGGATCATTCTGGACTATCCGTTGGATTTGAACTTTCTGAAGTAGACCAGGAGGGCGGTGGCGCACGTTCGCATGGCGCGCTGACGCCACTACACCACAGCGATTACCCACTGCGAGCTTGTGACCTACTGCCGGCTGTTGTACGTACTTGATGAACCCGAGCTGGTCGACGCCGTACCGGGTGATTCCAATTGCTGAGACAGTCACGTTCAGATCTTCATCGATACCTGTCATCCACTGGTGTTCCCTGCTGGACTTCAGGTTCGCAGGTTTAGACATTTGCTCGCTCCATCGAGAGTCAGCCTCGATGATGATTGGCCCGCCTTTCAGGCGCCACAACTGACAGAAATGATAGGCGCGCGCGGGGGCTGCTTTGCAGCCCATCGCAGGCAAGCCAGCTCCTACAAGGAAGGCGCTGCTCGTGAAGGACATGCAGGGCCTGTGGGAGCTGGCTTGCCTGCGATGGGCCGCAACGCGGCCCCATTTGCCAACGCACTGGCATCCGGGTCGATCCGCGAACACCAGCACCACCAGTGAACCTTCGTGGCTGTCGAGGCTCAGTTGTCCAGACCGCGCTTGCGACATGCACAAAGGATTGCCATGGCAGATGCCCCCACAAACGCCCTCCCCAAGGTCTGTGTCGAACGTGAACTGAGCCTGCGAGCGGTGTTCACCGGCGTAATGCTGGGCATTTTGCTCACGCCTTCGAACGTGTATGCAGGGCTCAGGATCGGCTGGTCGTTCAACATGTCGATCATCGCCTTGCTGGTCGGTTTCGCCCTGTGGCAGGCCCTGGCCGGACGCAGCAACGGCCGGCCCGCGTGGACGTTGCACGAAAGCAACATCAACCAGACCGTCGCGTCGGCCGCCGCCTCGATCGTTTCCGGCGGGCTGGTCGCGCCGATCCCGGCCTACACCCTGCTCACCGGGCACCAGCTGGATCCGGTGCCGATGATGGCGTGGGTATTTTCCGTGAGTTTCCTGGGTATCTGGATTGCCTGGTACCTGCGCCCCGCCCTGCTCAACGACCATGATTTGAAGTTCCCCGAAGGCATGGCGACTCTGGAAACGCTGCAGCAGATCTACAACCAGGGACGTGAAGCCATGACCCGGATCAAGGTGCTGTGCAGCGCCGCGCTGTTGTCCGGGCTGGTGAAATGGATCGACGTGTTCGCCTGGACGATTCCCCGCTGGGCACCCACGCCTGCGCTCGAGCGCCTGACCTTCACCCTCGACCCTTCGCTGATGCTCATCGGCTTCGGCGGCATCATCGGTATTCGCGTGGGCCTGACGCTGTTGATCGGCGCCGCGCTGGCCTGGGGCGGGTTGGCGCCGTGGTTGATCGAGCATGCCCTGGTGGTACTCCCCACGAACGCCAGCGGCCCGCAGTTCGGCGCGCTGGTCGAATGGCTGCTGTGGCCGGGCGTGAGTCTGATGGTCTGCGCGACCCTGACCTCCCTGTTGGTTCGCCTGCTGCACGTGTCACGGCGAGCGTCCAGCGACCGCGTGGTCAATCGGGCGCCGCGCGCCAGGATGCGGTTTTCCCCTTGGGCCGCATCGGGCCTGCTGCTGGCCATCGTCCTGGTAGTGGCCCTGCAGGCGCTATTGTTCGGGATCGACTGGTGGATGGCGTTGTTAAGCATTCCGTTGGCGGTCTGCCTGGCCGTCGTCGCCGCACGCGTGGTCGGCGCCACTGGCATTGCGCCGATTGGCGCCATCGGCAAGTTGTCGCAGCTCAGCTTCGGCCTGGTCGCCCCGGGCCAGGTGGCGATCAACCTGATGAGCGCCAACACGGCCGGTGGCGCGGCAGGGCAATCCACCGACCTGATGAACGACTTCAAGGTGGGCCTGGCGATCGGTGCCACGCCCCACAAGCAGCTGATTGCGCAATGCATCGGTATCTTCATCGGCAGCGTGGTCGGCGTGCTGGTGTACCTGATGTTGATCCCAGACCCGCAGAGCATGCTGCTGACCGCGCAGTGGCCCGCCCCGGCCGTGGCGACCTGGAAGGCCGTGGCCCAGACGCTGACGCAGGGGCTGGGCGCGCTGTCGCCGGAGATCCGTTGGGCGATAGTGGCCGGCAGCGCGGCTGGCGTGCTGCTGGGCGCGCTGGACAGCCTGCTGGCGCCACGATGGGCCCGCTGGCTGCCGAGCACTGCCGCGCTGGGGCTGGCATTCATACTGCCGGCGTCGATTGCGTTGATGATGGGATTGGGTGCGGTGCTCACCTGGTTGGTCAGTTGCCGTTGGCCGAGCGTCACCGATCGCTTCGCGATTACAGCGGCGGCGGGGTTGATCGCGGGTGAGAGCATTACCGGGGTGGGGGCGTCGTTCTGGGAGATGTTGCGGGCGCTGTAGCAGGCCAGGTGGAATCGCGGGCAAAAGAAAGCCCGCCGAGGCGGGCAAGAACTATCACGTAGGGATGGGTGTAGCTTGCATGAGGGCACGTGAAAAAAAGGTGAAGGGAACGTATTCGCAATGTCATTCGTCTTGATGCGGGTGGTGCGGCTGGGTAGAACTTGTCGTGAAATGGACATTGTCTCGGAGATCGAGCGCCGCCCGCGCGGCGCATCGCGACGCAAGACCGCTCCCACATTTGTTTGTCTGTCAGGCCATGGTTGTTCGCCTTTGGCGGCAACACAGATATCGCGCCGGGCCCATCAGGCTGACAACCATGGCCTATCAGACATGATTGGCCCGAAACAGATGTGGGAGCGGCCTTGCGTCGCGATGCGCCGCGCGGGCGGCGCTCGATTTACGCGGCGCTGCAAACCTAGAGACGAACACCTCATCGTCAGGATCAGAAGTTATAGGTCACACCCGTGAACGCACCGAAACCGTCACCTGGGTACAGCGACGCCACGTCCCTGCCCTGTGAGTTGTAGGTTGGCAGCACCGCAGTCACGTAGTCCTGGTCGGTGATGTTCTTCAGGTCCAGGTACACCTGCCAGGCCTTGCCCGGGTCGTCGTAACCCAGACGTGCGCCCCACAGGGTGTAGGACGGCGCGTAGAAGCTGTTGGCGTAGTCCACTGCGGTTTTCGAGGCGGTGCGCACGTTGACCCCGGCGTAGAAACCGTTGGCCCACTGATACTGCAGCTCGCCCTGGTAGATGTGCTTGGGCAGGCCCGGCAGCTCGTTCTTGCTGAACAGAGGGTCGTTTTCGTAGTGGAAGTCGTTGAGGGTGTAGGCTTGGCGCCAGGTCAGGCTGTCACCGTTGGCGCCTTGCCACAGACGGGTACTCAGGCCGGCTTCGATACCTTGGTGGATGGTGGGCGTGGCATTGGAGGTGGATACCACTGCGGCGGAGGTGCTGGTGGCGGGAAGCACTTCGACGTTGAGCAGTTCGTTCTTGACCCACGACTTGTAGAACGCCAGGCTGCCGTCGAAAATCCCCGACTTGCCCTTGATGCCGAACTCGATGGTGTTGGCCGCTTGCGGGACCAGCGGCTTGGCATAGTTGCTGGTGACCCCTGAGCCGGAGCTGGACCAGGAGCTTGGCGGATCGATGGTGCGGCTGGCATTGGCGAACAGTTGCACGTCTGGGGCGATGTAGTAACGCAGGCCGATTCGCGGCGCGAGCTTCCATTCGTCGTACTTGTAATGGTCCGGCAAGCCGCTGGTGTTGGCGCGATCGCTGAAGGTGACATTGATGTCACGCTTGATCTCTATCGCCGACAGGCCGGTGGCCAGGTACAGGTTGTCGGTCAGGCCCAGGTCATTGCCCAGGGTGAACACATGGTCGAACGAGCCGTCGTACTCGACCTGCTTCTGCAGGATGCCCAGGTCCTTGTCGCCACTGTAGGTGCGCACGCCTGAGCGAATATGCTGGGTACTGCTCCACCCCACGGTGGTGGTGCTTGGCAGGCCGAACAACTGGTCGGTGCGGCTGTACTTGAGTGAGTAGTTGATGTCGCGCCAGTCCCAGTAGTTGGGGTTGACGGTGCTCTTGCGGCTGAGGATCTGCGGGTAGTTGTGGTACACCAGCCCGGCTTCGAGGGTGGCGTCGTCATCGAAGGTATAGGTGGTCTTGCTGCCCACCCAGGTGGAGCCGCGCTTGGTGGAGTCGCCACGGGACGCATAGGTGGCCGCGTTGGTCTGCTTGGCGTTCTTTTTCAGCTGCGCCAATGTCAGGGTGCCGGAGTTCTCGTGGTATTCCTCGCGGTAGCGGATGTACAGGCGTGTTTCGAGCTTGGGGTTGAAGCGATAACCGAAGTTGCTGACCACCCCCTTGGCCTTGGTGAAGGTGAAGTCCTGGTAGCCATCACGCCTGGCGTTGTCGACACTGACGTAGTAGTCGGCATTACCGACCACGCCGCCCGTGCTCAGGGTCTGCTTCTGCCAGCCGAAACTGCCGCCTTCGAGTTTGATGCGGTTGCCCGGCGCAGTCAGCCCGGAGTTGGTCACGAAGTTGATCGCCCCGCCGAGCGACAATGCACCGTACTCGAAGGCGTTGGCGCCACGCAGCACTTCGGTGTAGTTCAGCCCCTGGGTATCGAGAAGTTCATAGGGTGTACCGCCGGCACCGGTCAGCGCGAGGCCGTCGAAGAGAAACTTGGTGCCTTCTCGGAAATAACCGGGCGAGGTGTTGGCGCCAGAGCCGCGTATGGAAATCTTGATGGCATCATTGCCGCCGGCAGACTGCGCATAGACCCCGGGCTGATACGCCAGGGTATCTTCCAAGGTCGCCGAGCGGCCTTTTTCGACTTCGGCCTGGGTCACCAGGCTGGTACCACCCGCGACCTCGTCGAGTTTGCTCTGAGCGACCTGCGCAGGGCTCTGCTTGGCGGCCTGGACGGTGACGGTGCCCAGGCGCTTGTCGCCGCTGGGGTCGGGATCGTCAGCCGAGGCCCACGGGGTGAAGGTCAATAGTGCGCTGCTTACAGCGAATAGGGATGAATGTCGGAATACTGCAGAAGTTGCCCGGTGTTGACGTTTCAAGGTCTTGCTCCCCACCTGATTTAAATTAGGCGAGTTTCTATTGGCATAGTCAATCTCACAGGGGGCAGAGCAAGGAGTGGGCCAACGGGCAAAGTGCCTTGTTTAAAGAGGTTCGAACCGGCCGAGACAACGGTGGGAGTGTTGGGTACGAGGACGAATGTCATTTCCGTGCTGCAAAATAGACAGTTAGGCTTTATGCATCCCGGATCCTTACTGGCAGTTTTCAGGATCGATAGCGAACACTCCAGTTGCGCTATCTCCCCCCCAGGCTCAGAAGCTGTATAGGCCCACCGGCAGGACGAACACGGTGTCCAGCCTCTTGAGCAGCTACGCCACCTGCTGTCACCCGCGCCTACCATTTCTGCCAGTTGCCTGTATCCGAGCGTCGTCCCCCTAATAGGCCATCGTTCAGCGCGACAGCCGACAAGGATGCGAATGTTCATGAATGCACCCGATTTTTCCCGCTTCATACGCCAATGGAGTTTGACCAAAGACGGTACCCCTTTTCGATCCACGACCTCCTGGCTCTTGCCTGTGCAGTACCAAGGTATCCCGGCCATGTTGAAGGTCACCGACAACCCAATGGAGCAGGCCGGCGCACGGCTGATGATGCAGTGGGCAGGCGAAGGCGCAGCGCGGGTGCTGGCCCATTACGATGATGCGGTGCTACTGGAACGTGCCGGTGGCAGTCGATCCCTCGCCCGGATGAGTGCGCAAGGCCAGGACGATCAAGCCACCCAGCTGATCTGTGACGTCGCGATTCGCCTGCATGCACATCGAATTGGCAAGGCGTTGTCCCTCATCAGCCTCGTTCACTGGTTTCGACCGCTGCTTCGGGTCGCCGGCCAGCGAGGCGGCTTGGTTGGCAAAGGTGCCGAACTTGCCTGCGAACTGCTGGCGTCCGAGCAAGAGCGCGTGGCGCTTCATGGCGACCTCCACCATGACAATGTCCTGGACTTCGGTCGCGCCGGGTGGCGGGCAATCGACCCCAAGGGGCTGTATGGGGACAGAGGCTATGACTATGCCCTTCTGTTTTTCGCTCCGCTGAAAAATCAGGGCCTGGCGGCGAAGCTGTTCGAGCGAAGGCTTGAGATCGTCAATGCCGCCTCGGGAATAGACCGCATCCGCCTATGCCAGTTGATCCTCGCTTGCGCTGGGTTGTCCGCCGTGCTCGAGCAGCGGCATGGGGTGTCGGCTGATGCAATGGAAGTCTGCGCCCTCGCCGTGTCCACGTTAGAGGGTGGCCAATGAGCCCAGAAGCTAATCGGGCTTGGGCTCATCGTCTTCGATGATGATGTTCACCGCATACCAAAGGCCATCTTCGCCCAGGGCCAGTTCATAGCTGACGGACTGGCCCTCTTTGATCTGCGCCGTGCCGTCGGCGAACGCTTCGCGGCGGAAGATGACGTCGGCAGGATCGGGCGCCGAGGTGTGAAGGGCTTTGAACGAGACAGGTTGTCGGTCTTTGCGGGTCATGACTGCGTCTCCTGTAGGCTGGGAGGTCGCACTGGGCTGACAGATCGGCGAGCTACATCTCGATCCTCACTTGATCGGCCTGCTTGCCTTTCTGGCCCTCTACAGCGATAAAGCTGACCTTTTGACCTTCCTTGAGGGTTTTGAAACCGTTCCCCTCGATTGCCCTGAAATGCACAAACAGATCCGGGCCGGACTCAGGCGTGATGAAGCCATAGCCCTTCTCATCGTTGAACCATTTGACTGTGCCGCTTTGTCTTTCTGCTGGCATCTTCTTGATCCTCGAACAGTGCGCTGGATTGCAAACGGCCAGGGGTGGCCTTGGGGATGATCATGCAACCAGCAGCGGGAGGGTTCTACTGGCAGTTTTGCCAGGTAATTGGGTAGCGCCCTGGCCGAGGCACTGTTGGGTGATGCCGAGCTGGGGCTGCGCCGTTGAGACCTGCTGTGTCCTGTCTGGCCTCTTCGCGGGCAAGCCCGCTCCTACAGGTACGGCGCCAGCCTCAAGAACAGCGCTGGTCCTGTGGGAGACCTGCTGTGTCCTGGCTGGCCTCTTCGCGGGCAAGCCCGCTCCTACAGGTACGGCGCCGGCTTCAAGAACAGCGCTGATCCTGTGGGAGCGGGCTTGCCCGCGAAGAGGCCAGCCGGGACGCCGCTGGAACGTCGGCTTGCAGACTCACTTTCGCAGCACGTGGTCGATCTGATCGGCAAGTTGCCCGACCGTAGTCGAATCAAAACGCTCATCAGGGATGGCGAGTTCCACTTCGAATTCGTCCTCGATCATCAGCACCACATCGAAAACGTCCAGGCCGTCGTCATCGAGGCTTCCCAGGGTGGACTCCCTCATGATCTCGCAATCCAGGAACGCGTCTTCCAGGATTGCCTTGATGCGCTCAAAGCTGCTTCTGCTCATAGGGGCTGCCGCCGCGCAGTGGTTTGACACACCATGATGGGCACAACGAGGGTTTGTCGGTACTGGCAGAATTGTCAGGCCAGGGTGAGTCGCCGGTCTCGCCGATAAACAACGAAATCTTGAGGGTCAGCTAAAGTTTTGATGAGGGCATGAACCGTGAGATAGCGATCATGATAAAACAAGAAGCAAATGAGGTGATTGAGCGGATCCGGGACGATCTCAAGCGACATGGGGTACTCATCGGCTACGACCCAGACTTTACTACCCCTGAATTCGGCTGCGACCTTGATTATCAGGTGGCTCAGGTCCGAGAGGATCCACAAAACCGCGTCGTGGGTATCATCATCCATGATGAAGGCTTGTGGGCTCAGCTCAGGCAAGGCGCCGTGTACCGATGCATCGTCAGTGACTGTGGCGGCAAGCTATTCGGATTGCCGATCACCATAGAGCCTAGAGATGATGAGTCCTACACCATCCAGTACAAACTCTAGGCATCAGTACGGCAGCCCGGGGCCGCAATGCGGCCCTGACCTGTCTCAGAAGTAATACCGAACCGAAGCACCCAAGGTCGTCGAAGGTTGCGGAACAATCACCAGGCCACTGTTGGTACCGTAGGCAATTTCAGTTCCGTAGCGATGAGGCTGGAAGGTGCCATACACGCTGAACTGATAATCCCGATAGTCGTAACTCGCCCGCAGGTCATACCGGGTATAGGGCGGCATCTCATGTTTCTCTGTTCCGATGTAATAGGGAATGCCGTCAAGGTGGTACACATCCGCATTGAGGGTCAGCTGGCCATTCATGAAGGCATTGCGGTACTGCACGCCCGCCTTGTAGGTGTGCTCCGGCACGACCAATAGAGCGCCGGTACCCGCCGGTGGATTGTTGATGACCGCGTCGATGATTCGCCCGTAGCTCATGTAGGTGCTGACAGTGGACGTTACCCGGTAAATGAAGCTGGTTTCAGCACCCCGCCGGGTGGTGTCGCCCACTTGCTCGTAGACCCCGGGCGAAGTCTGCACGGTCTCGCTGTCGTTTTCGATGTAGTAGAACTCGGTGGTGTTCGACAACCGCTCCGTAGGCCTCACGGTGAAGCCGATGTCGTAGGACTTGACCTTGCTCGGCCGCACATCGCCGTTGACCTGCCCACCCGTCTGGCTCGGCGGCAGCGCACTGCTGCTACCGGAGCTTATGTATTCCGCGGCAGGTGAGCGAAATCCCTGCGCGACGTTGGTGAACAGTTCGAGTTGTTCGATGGGCGTCCATACCAACCCGAACTTCGGTGTGGTGACAGAGCTGTGATAGCCCGTATCGGCGTTACGGAATTTCAGGTTGTCGATGTCATAGTCAAAGCGATCGTAGCGAACCCCGGCCAACAGCTTGAGTGATTCGAACGGTTTGTACTGGCCCTGGGCGAATACGCCATAGGTGATCAGATCCATGTCGAAGTCGTAGTAGAAATTCGGCGTGGGCTCGAAGTCTCGGTATTGCTGGCGGAAGGCATCGCCTTTGTCGCGACGTATATCGGCCCCTACCATCAGCGCTGCGGTGTCTGGAAAGACGAAATTGTAAGCGACTCGCCCGCCATAGATGTCGCGGTCATCCTTGCCGTAGTTGTGGGTAACGGTGCCGTTGGAAATGGCTCGTACGCGTCTGAAGTTTTCGTAATAACCGCCGTAGTACAGGCCAGCTTCGTCATAGGCTGGCGCCCGATTGAAGACGAGGGTATTGCGATTGGCGTTGCCGAAGCCATACAGGTTGTCGGTGTCGCGCCGACCGATGGTGCCGGCCCGCAGTGCAGGCAGGTTCAGATAACCGTCGTTCTTGAAATCCGACTCATAGTGGCTGAACCGGGTCGAATACCTGGCGTCGTCGAAGACCTTGGAAAGCTTCCAGAAATAGTTGTCGCGGTTGGTTTCGGCGGCTTTTCGATAGCCATTGGTCTTGTACACATCGGCCACGAACAGCGACTCGAAGCCTGCGTGTTCGCCCGCCAGCACCAGGTTGGCCCGGCGCCCGTCATAGCTGGCGATGTCCAGGCCAATGCTCGACGCGACATCCCCCCCATCGAGCGTTTCGATATTCACGGCTCCCGCGCGGTTCTGATCGCCGAACAGCGCCGAAACTGGGCCCTTGATGACATCGACACGCTTGATCATCTGCGGCGTCAGCCATTCCATGAACACCGGCCCATGCCCTGCGCCGCCTTGGCTGGACGGGATATTCTGCGGCACACCATCCACATACACCGCCACATCCGCGCCGTGAGTGCCGTTGGTGGCGAACCCGCGCATGCGAAAACCGTTACCGGTGTCGCCCTGGTCGATATTGTTGGCCACCACACCCGGCACGCGGCGGTAGATGTTGGAGATGTCGCGATCCACATTGAGGGTGCGAAGCTCTTCGTCGGTGATCGTCGACACCGCCGCAGGCAGACTCTGCGCGTCGTTGCTGACCTTGCTGCGCGCCAATGGATCAAGGCGCCCGCTACGCCCGCCCTCCCCCGTGACTTCGATCGCATCGAGCTCCGCCACCTCTGGTGCCTCGACTTCCAACGCACTCGCAGGTTCCGATGCGCCCAATCCTGTCAGCGCTGCGCCAGTCAGAACCCATACCCTGCCGCGTTTCATACATCCATACATAAGGACAGCCTTTCGATGTTTTGAATTGTGTTGCGCAAGTTGCTCGGCGCCCTCGGCGGGCGCCCGGGAGCGGTCAGCTTTCACGCATGTGCCGCTCCTGGCGCTCCTGCCGTTCTTTCGCCTCGATGCACAGGGTCGCGGTTGGGCGTAACAGCAACCGTCGCAGACCGATGGGTTCGCCGCTTTCCTGGCACCAGCCGTAGTCGCCGCGGGAGAGCCGCTCGAGCGCTTCGTCGATCTTGTCCAGGAGTTTTTTTTCGCGTTCCAGCAGGCGCAGTTGCCACTGCCTTTGCTCCTCGACAGTGCCCAAGTCGGAAGGGTCGCTGCTGGGCTCGAACTCCCGCATCGCCTGGAATTCGCTGGAGATCCGCGCCTGTAGCTCGGTGCGCTGGGACAGCAACAGTGCGCGGAAGAACGCCTGTTGTGTGGCGTCCATGTAGGCTTGGTCTGGCATCGAAAGAAGCTCTTGCTCTGTCATCGCGGGCATCCCTTGGTGAAACTTTGTGTGACCGGGTCGCGGACCATTGAGCGAACGTGAGTAACACGAGCCGAGACCTGAATGAGGCCTCACATGTTATAACGTAACACTTACTTCCACCAGCAGCAGCTTACCACCACCCCACCGTGAGGGCTCTTTTCTGTAGGAACGCACAGCAGTCCTGTGGGAGCGGGTTTACCCGCGAAGATTACACCGCGGGGCATGGCACCGGCCCTGCTGGTGTTCGCGGGTGAACCCGCTCCTACAGGTACGGTGCCGACCTCGGCAACGGTGAAGATCCTGTAGGAGCGGGCTTGCCCGCGAAGCAGACACCTCAATGCATGGCACCGGCCCTGCCGGTGTTCGCGTGCAAGCCCGCTCCTACAGGTACGGCGCAGGCCTGGGCTGCTGTGAAGATCCTGTGGAGCGGGTTTACCCGCGAATGGCCACGTGGTTCGAGATGCCATGATCGGCACAACCGACTTCGCAGGTTACCGGCATGAATGTCAGTCAGAATCCCCCGGATTGCTTTCGCGGCTGAACGCATCCACCGCCTTCACCAACCCCTGCGCAGCCATCATCACCAGTTGCCCACCCTTCTGCGGCGTGGCCTGCCCCGGGTCCGAGCCCATCCGCCCGTCCGGATGCCGGGCACGGAAATCCTGGGCCTCGCGGATAGGCCCCCAGTTGGCGACCTGTGGCGAGTAGTCGGCCGTCTTGATGCACTCCGGGTATGCCCATTGGGTCACGGCAATCTCCGATGGCGTGGCATGGATGCCATGCCCCGTGGGGAACTGCTCCTTGGCCAGCGCCTCGACCCCTTCCAGGTCCCACCAGTTGCACAGCTTCAGGGCAAACCCTGCTGGGCGCCGGGCGAAACTGGCCTCGGCATAGATCTGCGAAAACGCCGCCTCGATCGATGCCACGTTGCCGCCATGGCCGTTGAGAAACAGGATCTTGTCGAAGCCGTGGGCCACCAGCGAGCCGACCCAGTCGGTGATCGCCGCGATGAAGGTCGACGGCCGCAGCGAGATCGTGCCGGCAAAACCCAGGTGATGCTGGGCCATGCCGATGTTGAAGGTCGGCGCAACGAGGATATCGGCGTCCTTCTGCGCCTGGACGGCGATGATTTCCGGGCACATCCAGTCGGTGCCCAACAGCCCGGTCGGGCCGTGCTGCTCGTTGGAGCCGATAGGGATGACGATGGTACGGCTGCGTTGCAGGAAGCGTTCGGTTTCAACCCAGGTCGATCGATGTAGGAGCATCTTGGTTCTCTCTCGGTAAGGACCTCGACATCATTAAGATCACCATCAAGGCACCCCGTGGCAAGGTCACGCGCAAGGTGAAGGCGCGCTGGCTGGCGGAGCGGGTGCGCATGGCAGCGCTACTGGCGCAGGAACCCGCGGTCGAGCCCTGCGCCAGGGGATGTGAATCACCAGTTCATGGCCGTACTCCTGTGAAGGTGGGGTTTCAGTTCTCGCCGACGCAGTTGTCTGCCGTTGTGCGGTAGTTAAGCACCTGGGTCTGGTCGTGGGAGTCGAGGTAGGTCAGTTGGGCGTTGACCACACCGCAGGCCGGGGCTGCGTCCTGGCGGGTGGAGAGCACTTTCTTGATGTCCAGCTGGGTGCCGTACGTGTAGTTGCGGGCGCTGTCGGCGGCTTCGGCACGGGCGGCCAGGGTGCAGACGTTGAGGGCGGCAAACAGGCAGGCGGTGTAGATGGCTTTGCGGTTCATGGCGGTGCTCTCCGGGGTTCGATGGGCTGTTCAGTCGCTCCGAGGCGCTGTGCCTCGATGGAGTCCATTTGACGCCCGGAACGTACCTGGCCTGTGTCAGCGAACCCTGCCGCTTGAACCACTACGTATCGGCGGGCGCTGCTGATACATGGCGATACAAGAAGGCGCGACTGGCTGGACCGTAACCGAGCCTTGCCAGCGCCCCTTCATCACTCGCACTAGTAGTCCACCTTGCCCCGCCCCGCTTTGACCGTGCTGCGCCGGGCCTTGCCATCGAGACGGCGGGTCTTGGAGCCGAGGGTCGGCTTGGTAGGCCGGCGTTTCTTCTCGGTCTTGCCGGCAGCGATGATCAACTCGGCAAGACGCGCCAGTGCGTCCGTGCGGTTCTGCTCCTGGGTGCGGTACTGCTGGGCCTTGATGATCAACACGCCGTCGCCGGTGATGCGATTGTCACGCAGCGCCAGCAGCCGCTCCTTGTAGAACTCGGGCAGCGACGAGGCGCGGATGTCGAAGCGCAGGTGCACGGCGCTGGACACCTTGTTGACGTTCTGCCCACCCGCGCCCTGGGCGCGGATATAGGTCAGTTCGATTTCGGCATCCGGCAGATGCACGTTGTTCGAGATAGTCAGCATGACAGTGCCTATGGAAGCACGATGTAGTCGTTGCGCTGCACGACCCCAGCATGGGGCCCTTCGACGAGATGCACATAGCGCCCGCCCACGGCATCGATGGGCAAGCAGTCATCCACGTCCAGCAGCGCATCGGTGTGGGCTTTTTCCCAGTGTGACAGGATCTGCCGCTTGCCCTTCTCCTTGGCCTCCCGAATGTCCCGCGCCACCACCAGCAGGTACTGGTGCGCTTCGCCGAACGCCCCCGCCTCGTAGCCACCCAGGTTGATGAAGTACAGGCGCGGCGCACCCGGCAACGGCGCCAGTGGGCTCAGCTCCACGCGCCAGCCCTCGACCCGTCGACGGCCATCCATGAATCGATGTGTACGCCTTTGGGGCTGCCGAACCAGCTTTCGCGAAGCTGCGGGTAGGCTTGCTCCAACGTATCGGCCACGACGAACGCGACATCGTGCACCTCTATCTTCGCCCGCGGATGCTTGCCGCCGAGCAGTACCACAAACAGCATTCGATACCCCTGCTACCTTGCGCGTCAACCACTGAAGAACACCGCGAGCTTGTTGCCGGTCGGGTCTCGCAGATAGGCGACGTAAAAGTCGGGAGTATAAAGCGCGCGCGTGCCAGGAGCACCCTCGCTGGTGCCGCCATGGGCCACGCCGGCTGCGTGAAGCGCGTCGACCTGGTCGCGGGATTGGGTACGGAACGCGGGCATCATGCCGTTGGCGGGGGTGGCTGGGCCGCCGTCGAAGGGTTTGCCGACGTGCACCGTGCCGGGGCCGTTGAGCTTGTCTGGGGTGTTGGGGAGCGCGTAGCTGCTGACGTCTTCGGAGTCGTCTTTGGTGTAGCCGAGTGGGAGCAGGATCGCGTCGTAGAAGGCGGTGGATGCGTTGACGTCGTTGGCACCGATCCATAGGTAACTGAGCATGAGCGTCTCCAAGGGTTACTGGGCGGGTACTGCTTGAGACCTGATGCACGGGGTTGGATTCACGGCTGCCGACCGATGGGGTTGTAGGCCCATATGAAACAATGCGTATAAAAATCTGAGGCGGAAAAAATCAGATTAAGGCTCTTCTCTGTAGGACGTTTCCCAAAGATACTGTTGCGGCCTATTTTCCGTTGCGGCCTGGTCGGGAGGCGTTTTAGTCTCGGGGCGTCGTTGCTCATCAACGATGCAGCTTTGACAGGCTGGACGGCAATTAGTCTATGGCTAGCCCTTTATGGTAGCTGTATGTGGGGCACGTTCGCGTGCGCCGGGACTTTGCTATTTGCCACCGGTCTGTCAACCCACGTACAGCTGCCACCCTTCTGTTTGACAGCAGGTAGGTGGACGCTCCAATAAGGTAAATAGCCATGTTGAAGATAGTCCCTGATCCACCGAACAATCCCCACTCCCTCGAAGATACGCTGATGGTCGCCGCGAACTATGCGCGGTGCGCAGAAGCCGTGGTGCAGCAGGCTGTCGTGATGCAGCCCACGTCGCCGGCAACGGCCCTGATCATGGCGACAGCGCATGAGCTTGAAAGCTTGAGAAAGTTGATCGCCTCAGCGTTGGCCCAGGTCCAGCAGCGTCCAGATCAGCCGCCCGCATAACCAAGCCACATCACGTTATGCCTGGCCTGGCCTCATCGCGAGCGACCTTGCCTCACATGCCCACCCTTCCCTTCCCCCAGCTTGAGCGGTGGGCAGGTAGGAGCCGGCTTGCCGGCGATAGGGCCAGCCCAGGCACCTACGAAACTTCAGGGAGAATGACCAATGCCAATGGACGATTCCAACCCCAAATGCACGGTAGGCAGAACCCGGTTCCACCAAGGTGAAAACCAGACCCAGCTGTTGTTCTGCATCGAGCCCGGCATTCCTTGCAAGCATGCCCGCAAACAAGCCTCCGAATTCATGGGCTACGCCCGCAACCTGAGCGCTGCAGGAGTGATGGAAGACGCCCCCCAACTGATGTGGGCCGCCCACTACCTCAGCGGCCTGGCCAAGGCCCTGTTGGACGATGCCGAGCTAGGCCTGAGCCGCTGAACGCTGCTGGCCCAACCCGGCCTCTACGCCGCTCAACCCGCGCCCACTGGCTCTACACCAACATCAAAAACAGCACAAACCCTGTAGGAGCGGGTTTACCCGCGAACACGGGCTTCGCCCGTGCCATCCCCCGCCAACCCCGAGGACCAATCGCATGCCATGCAAACCCTCCCGAGTCCCCCCCGTACTCGACCAAAACCTGCGCCCCAGCTACAGCCGAGCCCAACCCCTGTTCTCCGTTTCCCCAGGCATCACTCTCCAATACGCCTCGACAGAAGCCCGAAAACTGATGGACTGCGCCCGGTACCTGGACCAGACCGCTGTGATGAGTGACGACAAGCAAATGAAAGCGGCGGCTCACCACGTTCTGGACATGGTTAAGGTCCTCCTGGAAGAGATTGAGCAAGGGATGCTGCCTTCGCGGTTGCGGGCGGAGTTTTATGCGCCTGATAAACGTGATCGGAGTTGAAGGCACGCATAGATTGTCAGAAGGGCAACTTGCAGGTGATTGCCGTGATGCTTTGTCTGACCGATCTGCAAGTTGCCCGATGGTTGTCGAATCGGGTGATTCGTGTTCGAAGAGGACGTCGAATCCTCTTCGATGAACAACACCGCATCGAAAACGCCCAGCCCGTATTTGTCAAGGCCCTCCAAGGTTGACGACCTGGTGATTGGCAATCTGGGAAGGTTTCTTTTTGAATCGGCTGGATGCGGTGAAAGGTGGTTGTGGTCATGGGACTGCCGCCTTGGAGTGGTTTCACACTCCATGATTGGCACAACGGGATTTGCTAGATAGCAGCGAAATTATCTGAATTAGAATTCAACGCGCCAAACATGGCGCGGGACACTAATTTTACCCATACACTCGGGCACTTATGCAAAACTGCTCCCCCACCATGAACCGCCCTTAAACATCTGGCATTTCAAGTGACACAACAACCTCGCGCTCATCCACAACAACATCCACATCTTTCTTAACCAGATAAAAAACAAACCCCTGATTGGGAAGTACTCCACCGTCGACCCTGAATATTTTCTGAATTGAGCTTTCAGATATTAAGCGAGGAACAGTAGACATCAAAGGACTGATATCAAAATGATATCCGACCGGAAAGTTAACTATTATATCAGCACCTACTACCGGGACCTTCGTACCTTGTGCATCTGTGATATCCCCCCTGTAATGCTTCTCAAAAACCGTATTATATTCCGCATAGCTTTTTGCAGGAATCTTCACCGAATAAGAAACTGTTAGCTTATTACCCTGCTGCGCAACATCAATATTTATATTCTTGGATGCATCATCAGGATTATATTTTACTAAAACCTCACCAAACTGTCCGTGACATTCAGCGGATATCAACCTGTAAGAGCTACCGCCAAGCGCATCGAGATCCAGGCGGATTGGATTAGATATTTCTTGATGACTCAAATTATGAAGCTCGTAGCGTGTGGTTTGCCTGCAAACAATCACATCGCCACACAGAGTAAAATCATAGATCCACTTCGCTTCTTTCCGAAGCACCTTATTTTCAATAATTTCTTGTTTTATTATTTTAAAAATCGCCTCAGGAATTATAGTCTTGAAAAGACTATCAAAAACATTAACACTGATCGCTTCATTCAGCCTATTTAACTCATCTTGCTTTTCATCATGCAGCGTTTTTTGTAATCTATTAGCAATAAAAACAGTGATGAATATTGCCGCACCCAACCCATATAGAAAATTCTTCACCAACCCCACTACTTGATACCATAAAGGAAAAGTAGCCTCCACGGAAGTAATTTTATCACCCGCCGCACTTAACCTAACTTTATTACTGAACTCCACTGCAACGTTCGACGAAATCAAGTCCAACCCGAACGCCGCACATACAACCAAAACAACGTAAAATAAATATAAATATTTTTCTTTGATCATTTTTAGTTACTCTATCCGAGCCGAATGCTATCAAAATGATAGCATGCGGCCACCACGATGTCGAAGTACAAGATCGTACCCGTCATGGTAGCGCTGGGAAGATTGGCTGGAGCATCAATGGCAGCATTTACTGAATCGTGTCCAGATTCACACCATGGGGACCTCGTCCTCCATGGAGGCTCTATGGGGTCCTCTTTGAGATGAGCATGCACGTAGCTTCCTGGGCAACTGACGCGGCAGTTAGTGTGCGGTGACCTAGCCGGCTATGAGACCAATATCGAACGGGACAGCGTCGATTGGCAGCCTTGCTCATGCGCGCCCCAAATTCCTTGACTTGCATGCGGCGAACGAGAGTCAGTTGGCCGAGCAGGCCTTTGATTGGTGCTCTGTACGAGGTCGAGCGACAGGCCAAGGACGTGAGCGAAAAGATCGCTAACACATACGTGGGCCTGTCCGTTGCCACAGGACAGGCCCAATGGCTTGCTTGCGGAGGGTCGAGATCCGAAGAGGGAGCAGTACTACCCTAGAAGCTGTAGGAAGTTGTATGAGGATAAAGGGCCTCACGCAATCTTCACACAAAATTGCGCAAGGTCAGATCCCTCCCCTATCCGCGCTTATGACGAAGACGTGTAGCTCTCGCTTTCGCCACAATCGAGGCATAGCCGGTAGCGAGCGTCACCCCATTGGGGTGTTCGGCGATCAAAAGCAGGTGCCGGCCTATCAACTCTGGATCGAAGCTTTTGATCGCTTCTGAAGACAGTGCATCGATATCAATTGCGACGGTTTCGCCGGGAATGATATCCTCCTCAGACAAAACATCAATAGCAACTTCCTGCTGATTATCCCCATAGCTGCTCTGAGCTATAAAGTTTGGCACCACAGCTTCAGCATCATATGCAACATCTGCATCCAGCACCGACAGCTCACTTTCAACTTCGCTATCATCCGATTGATAATCGAAAAGATCAGCAATGTTCTTATCACGCTCAACGGTTTTATCAACAGCTTCGCTGTCCAACCCTAACTCAGCACGCATCCGAACCAGAAGGCTTTGCCCCCAAGACGTCCCGAACCACTGCCAAGTAACCCCCTTCTGTCGACCCTTAAATCTCTGACCGGAGGGTGAGACAGAACCGAATCCCTGAAGAACGTACTGGCCGTCAGAAATGGTAAGTGTATCAATGACTGCTCTAGGCGCCTGCCAATACAAGGTGTCCGGATAGGAAAAAGTTCGCTCTGTAGCGCCTTGACTGATGTTGAAAAGACGGTTGGCCTCCATCCGAATATACGGCTCGTCTTGAATCTCACCAATAAACTTCGCATCAGGCTTTGCTGCACCAATCAATGCACCGGCCATGCTCGCGATAGTATCAGTATCACTCCAAAGCAGATTGGCAACTACTTCCATGATCTCTTGGGATCCGGCTCGCTGCCCCAAATACGCAGCCACATTAGCGAACAGCGCCGACTTGAGCCCGGAACCCCGCTCTTCTTTGCTAAGGCCGTTATCATCCTCTACTATCTTTACATACAAAACCGTGGGCGATTCATTGGTTTGCGCGAACCAATCCATAGCCTTGCCAACAGATAGACTCCACTCATTGGCTACCTCATCAGCGGCGCGTTCCAGTGTAGTTTTGCTGTTTCTTTCCCAAGTAGGCACCCAAAAAGTGAGCAGATCCGTGTCACTCTTTATGAGCTTCGGAATGCTTCGAATATCATCACTGTACCGAAGCCAATCGCTATCCGAAGACATCCGACCATGCTGCATGACATGAGCCAGAGAAAGCGCATGCACCACTGCACCCGCAATCCCGCGCATATGACCATGAGTGCAGATAGCATTACGGATGACGTCAACAAGGTAAGACGGCTTATCGTCTAACTTGCTAGCGGCCCACACATGAGGCTGAATGCGCATAGCAGCACCATTGCCACCCCCACTTTCATATCCTTTAAAAAAATTGCTAAACCAAGCAGTACCCCTATTCGCCAAAGAACTTGCAGCCGCTTTGCTACCTCGGCCTGCGCCAAGCGCGTAGATTTGCCAGACCGGAATTTCTATTTTTGCAAATGCCTCGACGTCGAAATACCCTTGACCGGAGATAGCTCGACTCGTAGAAAGTCGAAGCTGGGTATCATCAGAGTAAGAACCTGCGGGTAAGGTGACGTCTGCACCGAACCTACCGCCTACCAGACGCTTCCACTGGCTAGTACGCGTGGATTTGGTTTGGCCCACACGCCTTTTGACCAAATCCTCCGAAGCGAGCTCTGTAGGAAAACCCAACGCATCGCCGTAAGCCGACCAAAGAGCTGAGGATATCGTGCGTTTCAGCCTGGATTCGGACATATTCTTTTTCACCTAATTTTCTCGAAGAGCTCGGGCCTGACCAAGACCTCGACCGCTGGATGGGCCGTGGCAGCCATTTGTCCTGCGAGCTCATCCGAATGTTCATCACAACGCACGTAGATGCGTTGCAGATAACGAGTTGAAACCTCTCCCGGATACAGAATCTCCGCTTGGTTGCAAGTCGTCTCGTTTTCAGGGAACCCTTCAGTTCGTTCCGCATAATAACTCGAATACTGATGCGTCTTTTGCTGAAATGCGCGCTGGAGGCCCTCCAGACCAGGAGACCTCAAATTACCGGTATAAATGTTGTTCGTGGTGGTGAACTGTACATTGTCATGCAGCATGATCTCCGGCGCGAAGTCGAAAATGCACCAGAAAAAGTCCTTTTCTCGATGCCAGCTCCCTGAGCAGGTATTGAAAAAATTCATGTTGATCCGGCTGATAGACAGGTTGGCATAGTCAAGCCACGCCAAGTCCTTGTCCCGGTACTTGGCATTAGGTTGAAAAATATGCTTGAGCTGTTCATCTGCGTTCAGCCGCTGTCGCGACTTCAACGCGTTGCAAGCGAAGATCCCCAACGACCCCCTGTTGGTCGTGAAATGCACAACAGATTCGATGCCACGCTGCTCGATAAATTGCTCGATGTTCATACGTCCCTGCCCTCATACAGCTCCTCCTCGACGAAGCGCATGATATCTGGGGTGTCGGAGGGTTTAAAGCCAATCATGACGCTGTCACGTGCACGCCCGATCCCCATGGCGATTAAGCGACGCAAGCGAGCAGAGGGCTCATAGCCACCGCCGTCATCGTCATCATCTTCCTCCTCGTCCGGAGCATTCACGTCCAGCACCGACCCGTCCAGCCCAATCATGATGACATGATCGAACTCCAGTCCCTTGCTGGAGTGAATCGTGCACAGAGCGATGTTCTCTTCACCCTGGGGCCACTCGGAGTTACCGGCAATGCAAACAAAGGGATATCCTGCCCGGCGCAATGCCGGCATGAGGTCTCGGAACCAGCCTTTGGGGTGCAAGAAAGCAACGGAGTTCTGTTCAAGGTCAATTTCGCTCAGGAACTCGATTGCTGCCTTGACCTGATCCAAGTACTCACCCATCAAAACGATAGGCTTAGGCCCATGACCTCGGGCGGTGTTGAAGTTCGGCATGGTACCGTTGTCATCCATCGCGACACCATCGAGCAACGCATTCGCAAAGCGAGCGATCTCGTGGGTGTTTCGATAGTTTGTCTCGAGCCGATGGCTTTTCTCCGAGCGCAAAGTCACACCCACTTCGCCCCAATTGAAATTACGTGTGTAGATGCGCTGCGCGCTGTCCAATACAAAGGTCACAGACGCTTCAGGGGAGCATTGACGCAGAAGCGCTCGGATCTCGTTGGCAGAGAAATCCTGGGTTTCGTCAACGACAACCACGTCACATTGCTCGTAATCATGAGACGCAATCGTGCAGGCGAGATCGTTCCAGTCGACCAGACCCCGAGTGCGCTTGTGATCGATGTAGGGACGGATGACCTCGTCCAATAAGATCTGCCGTGCAGGCCGCTCCATACGAGGTGTGCTACCACGCCCTTCTCGTCGAGTAGAGAGGTAGTCGTCCAACTGATCCGTCTCAAACCGCCCCAGGACGTATAGCGCCTCTTCCAAACCAAACTCTACATCCAACCGGGTCTTGGCCAGGTTCTGACGCAGAAACCGCTCGGTTTGCTCGAAATCAAGGATGTTATCAGCATCGGTCAAGCGTCTTGCCCACTTGTTGAACGTGGAAATCTCAACCGAGATACCCGTGTCTGGCAGCTGTTGCTCCGCTAATTCGCTGATGTAGCCGCGCAGTGTGCGGTTGTAGGTGAGCACAAGGACTCTGACCGGTTTGGGATTAACTTGGCGGCGCGCACGGCTGAGGTAGAAGCCGACGCAAGCTCGTAGCTTTAGAAGTGCGGTAGTCGTCTTACCACTTCCTGCTGCGCCTCGAATGACCTCTACGCCAGGACTGACACGCGAGAAAAGGGCCAACTGTTCGGCAGTGGGAATGACATCGATCAAGGCTTTCATGGGGCCATCCGTCCAATGGAAAAAGCCGATGCTAGCACCAAATGATGGCCAATCAATGGCCACCCTGTGCTGGACAGTGAACAATTTACTGGTTAATCGTTTCTGCGGCGCTCCACCATTCGTCGCCACGTATTTTCAATGTGTTTAGCTCAAGCTCTGCGCTCTCTGAGGCTATTTTCTCATTTCGTCTCTACCGCCGATGACTCAAAGAGACGACTTGCGCCAAGCGTCATTTCACTGAAGCCAGGGGCGCAACCGAAACCCCTCAGCATGATGGTCCCATTCACGGATTCATCCATCACACCTGTGCCCCTCTGGATCTTTTGCCAGGTACCATGATCCATGGATCCCCGCCCTTCGAACGAGATTTGGAACCTCCTCTATGTGCTTAGCCACACACTGTTTTGATTGCACTGTTGTCGCGAGCCACCGGTATGCGCCGCGTGAGACCATGTTGGCTGACCTTCCACGGTTAAACCGCAAGGCAATAGACCTAGGCAGGATCAACATTCTGGAGGGCACCAAGGCGACCCGTCGAATTGCGGTGGCCGACCATGTCCGCAAGGCGCTTGAGTTTGCGGAGCAAGGATCGCTTGCGAGTAGTCGCGACCTGATTGCAGCACATGAAAGGGACCTGAGTTTTCTGCCAACAATCATCCGCCCGGCGCGGGATAACCTGTATGCCCCAGGCCTCAAAGGCCTCCATGAACTACGAGCGGCGTAGGCATGTGAGCGCTATGAGCAAATCACCCAACACCGCGCACCTATCAACGGCGATCAATAAATCGCAGAACGCTGGCACCGACAAACTCCCTAGGCTTGACAGAGAAAGCGTGTGGCTTGGTTTCCTGAGTATGTCCCAGGTCGGCGCAGTGACGATACCTGGTATTAATACTTGCTGACTGCGAGACTGCTCGCTTGTCCTTTAGAAAAGTCATAGATTTCAACCGCTCTCAGGACGTAGATAGGCCAGACGACGGAGGATGAAAGTCCTCGCTGCTGATACTGGCAGCATGCCTCTAGCCCTTCTGATAAAGTCCGCAGCACGTCATAGGGACATAGCCAGCCATGGACAAGAAATCACTTTCCGAGCGGGACATTTGCAGTAAATACGTCGCCCCAGCCATCCAGCAATCTGGGTGGGACATGCACAAACAGGTGCGTGAGGAGGTCAGCTTCACCAAAGGCCGTATTATGGTCCGTGGCAAGCTTCACAGCCGGGGCGAAGCACGCCGTGCAGACTTCATCCTCTACCACCAAGCCAACCTGCCAATCGCTGTGATCGAGGCGAAGGATAACAAGCACTCCATTGGCTCCGGTATGCAGCAAGCTCTTGGCTATGCAGAGGCGTTGGATGTGCCGTTCGTATTCTCCAGCAATGGCGATGGCTTCCTCTTTCATGATCGCAGCGGGACAGGCAGCAACGTCGAAACTGAACTCTCCTTGGATCAGTTCCCTAGTCCTGCCGAACTTTGGCACCGCTACTGCCAATGGAAGGGGCTGGACAATGCTGCTCAACACAAGATAGAAGCGCCCTACTACGACGAGGGCTCTGGACGTATGCCGCGCTATTACCAAATGAACGCCATCAACCGCACCGTTGAGGCGGTAGCGCGCGGGCAGGACCGCGTTCTGCTGGTAATGGCAACTGGCACTGGAAAAACCTACACCGCCTTTCAAATCATCTGGCGACTATGGAAATCAAAACAGAAAAAAAGAATCCTATTCCTAGCCGACCGCAACATCCTAGTCGACCAGACAAAGAACAACGACTTTAAGCCCTTCAGCCAAGCGATGACCAAAATCGCCAGACGCCAGATAGACACCTCCTACGAGATCTACCTGTCGCTCTATCAGGCGGTGACTGGCGCTGAAGAAGAGATGAACGTCTACAAGCAGTTCTCCCGCGACTTCTTCGACTTGATCGTGATCGACGAATGCCACCGTGGCAGCGCCGCCGAGGACTCTGCATGGCGCGAGATTCTCGACTACTTCTCCAACGCCACACATGTCGGCCTCACCGCAACACCGAAGGAAACCAAAGAGGTGTCCAGCATCACCTACTTCGGTGAACCGGTGTACAGCTACACCCTCAAACAGGGCATCGAGGACGGTTTTCTCGCGCCCTATAAAGTGGTGCGGATCGACTTTGACAAAGACCTGCAAGGTTGGCGCCCACCCAAGGGCATGCTCGACAAGAATGGCGAACTGATCGAAGACCGCATCTACAACCTCAAGGACATGGATCGCACCCTGGTCATCGAGGCGCGTACCCAACTGGTGGCGCAGAAGGTCACCGAGTTCCTCAAGGCCTCCGACCCGTTCCAGAAAACTATCGTCTTCTGCGACGATATCAATCACGCCGAGCGTATGCGCCAGGCCTTGGTCAACCTCAACCCCGAGCGCGTGGCTGAGAACCGCAAGTACGTCATGCGCATCACCGGCGATGATAACGAAGGCAAGGCCGAGCTGGATAACTTCATCAACCCGGAAGAGCGCTACCCGGTCATCGCCACCACCAGCAAGCTGATGACCACCGGTGTCGATGCGCAGACTTGCAAGCTGATCGTGCTCGACCAGCACATCAAGTCGATGACCGAGTTCAAGCAAATCATCGGCCGTGGCACCCGAATCAATGAAGACTTCGGCAAATACTGGTTCACCATCATGGACTTCAAGAAGGCCACCGAGCTGTTTGCCGACCCGGCCTTCGACGGTGACCCGGTGGTGGTTTACGCCCCTGAAGGCAGCGAGCCGCCAATTCTGCCCGACGATTTACTTGAAGGAGATGGCATCAGTGCAGGTAGCGATGGAGAAGGTGATGATCTGGACTTTACCGGCGAGGAAGACGGCAAGAGGCGCATCAAGTACGTCATCGACAGCATCCCGATCTATGTCATCGCCGAGCGTGTGCAGTACTACGGCCCGGATGGCCGACTGATCACCGAATCGCTGCACGACTACACCCGCACCTGCATAAAAAAACAGTTCGCCTCGCTGGACGATTTTCTGCGCCATTGGAGTGATGCCGAGCAGAAAAAAGCCATCATCGACGAAATGGCAGCCCAAGGCGTAATGTGGGAAGCCTTGGCCGAAGAAGTGGAAAAGAAACAGGGCAAGCCACTCGATCCGTTTGACTTGATCTGCCACGTCGCCTTCGACCAACCGCCGCTGTCGCGTAAAGAACGCGCCGAACAGGTGAAAAAACGTAACTACTTCGCCAAGTATTCCGGTGCAGCCCGCCAGGTGCTGGAAGCGCTGCTGGATAAATACGCCGACACCGGCATTGAGCACATCGAGGACATCAAAATCCTCCAGCTCGATCCCTTTAACCAGCTCGGTGCACCCATCGAACTGGTTAAAGCCTTTGGTGGCAAAGCTGGCTACAACAAAGCTATCCATGAACTGGAAGACGCGCTGTACGCCAGTTAATCTGCTCTACCCGTAGGGTGGGCAACGACGGAGCCTTGTCCCCCTTAGCAGCCAACTCCATTACAATCCCCCGCTTTGCCACACCGATTGAGAATTCGTTATGTCCATCAGCTCCACCATCAAGTCCATCCAGGACATCATGCGCAAAGACGTCGGCGTCGATGGCGACGCCCAGCGCATTGGCCAGCTGGTCTGGCTGCTGTTCCTCAAGATCTTCGATGACCGCGAGCTGGAATGGGAACTGATGGACGACAACTACAAGTCACCCATTCCCGACAGCTGCCGCTGGCGCACCTGGGCAGCTGACCCGGAAGGCATGACTGGCGATGCGCTGAAGGACTTTATCGACAACAACCTCTTCCCCCAACTGCAGAACCTGCACGAATACAGCAACACACCCTCGGCCTTTGTGGTGCGCAGCGTATTTGAAGACGCCTACAACTATATGAAATCTGGCCAGCTGCTGCGCCAGGTGATCAATAAGATTCAAGAAGGTGTGGACTTCAACAAGGCCCAGGAACGCCACGAGTTCGGCAACCTCTACGAGCAATTGCTGCGCGACCTGCAGAACGCCGGCAACGCGGGCGAGTTCTACACTCCGCGCCCGGTCACCGAATTCATGGTGCGCATGGTCGATCCCAAGCTGGAAGAGAAGGTCATGGACCCGGCCTGCGGCACTGGCGGCTTTTTAACCTGCGCCATCGAGCACAAACGCAGCCGCTATGTAAAAACCGCCGAGGACGAACGCATCCTGCAGGCCAGCATCTACGGCGTTGAGAAAAAGCCGCTGCCGCACTTGCTGGCCACCACCAATATGATCCTGCACGGAATCGAGGTGCCCAGCCAGATCCGCCACGACAACACCCTGAGCAAACCGCTGATCAGCTGGGGCCCGAGCGAGCGCGTGCACTGTATCGTCGCAAACCCGCCTTTCGGCGGCATGGAAGAAGACGGCATCGAAACCAACTTCCCCGCGGCCTTCCGCACCCGCGAAACCGCCGACCTGTTTCTGGTGCTGATCATGCAGTTGCTCAAAGACGGTGGCCGCGCCGCCGTGGTGTTACCCGATGGCTTTCTGTTCGGCGAAGGCATCAAAAGCCGTATCAAGGAAAAGCTACTCACCGAATGCAACCTGCACACCATCGTTCGCCTGCCTAACGGTGTCTTCAACCCCTACACCAGCATCAAAACGAACCTGCTGTTCTTCACCAAAGGCACACCAACTAAACAAGTGTGGTTCTACGAACACCAGTACCCGACCGGAGTAAAGAACTACTCCAAGACCCGCCCCATGCGCATCGAAGAATTCTCAGTGGAAGAAACCTGGTGGGGAAGCGAGGCCGATGGCTTTGCCGCAAGGGTGGAGAACGAATTTGCCTGGCTGGTCAGCGTCGAAGAGTTGCAAGCGCGCAACTGGAACCTGGACTGCAAAAACCCGCATATCGGCGAACAAATCAGTCACGACCCGGACGAACTGCTGCGCAACTACGCCACGCTGCAAGGCGAGATCAGCGACCTGCGCGACCAGATTAAGGCCGTGCTGGCTGAAGCCCTGGAGCGCGAGATATGACGACGCTGCTTACCGATAACCTGCCACTACTGGCTGGTGCACCGAACGGTATCAAAAAGCTGCGTGAACTGATTCTGGAACTGGCGGTGCGCGGCAAGTTGGTGCCGCAAGATCCAAGTGATGAGCCGGCCAGCGAGTTACTCAAGCGTATTGCCGAGGAAAAGGCGCGGTTGGTGGCTGAGGGCAAGATCAAGAAGCAGAAGGCGCTGTCTGAAAGAGATGCCGAAGATCCAGCATTTGAGCTGCCAGCGGGCTGGGCGTGTGCTCGACTTGCTGATGTTGTGAATGTACTTAATGGTAGGGCCTACAAGAAAGAAGAGCTGCTAGACGCAGGCACGCCCGTCCTGCGAGTTGGGAACCTATTTACATCCAATCATTGGTATTACTCGACCCTCACCCTTGAAGAGGATAAGTACTGCAATCCGGGAGACTTACTGTTTGCTTGGTCTGCATCCTTCGGACCATTCATTTGGCATGGTGAGCGCTCAATCTACCACTACCACATCTGGAAGCTCGATTTTTACGCCAAAGGTCAGCTCAGCAAGCATTACCTATACAACTATTTGCTGGAGCAGACTCAAGAGATCAAAGCTGCTGGCCATGGCGTATCTATGGTTCACATGACCAAAGAGAAAATGGAAAGGCTGGTATTGCCAGTGCCCCCGCTCGCCGAACAAGACCGCATCGTCGCCAAAGTCGATGAGCTGATGGCCCTGTGCGATCGCCTGGAAGCCCAGCAGACCGACATCGAAAGCGCCCACGCCCAACTGGTGCAAGCGCTGCTCAACAGCCTGACCCAAGCCAGCAACGCCACCGACTTTGGTGCCAACTGGCACCGCATGGCTGAGCACTTCCACACTCTATTCACTAACGACCCCAGCATCGACGCCCTCAAGCAAACCCTGCTGCAACTGGCTGTAATGGGAAAACTGGTCCCGCAAGATCCTAGTGACGAGCCTGCCAGCGAGTTACTGAAGCGTATCGCTGAGGGAAAGAAACAACTTCTGATCGATGGAAAGTTAAAAAAAGAAAAACCGCTATTACCTCTTGAGGACCTCCCATTCGAACTGCCAAAAAATTGGAGCTGGTCACGGCTAGGGCGCTTAATAGCTGATTTACGATATGGTACGGCAACTAAATGCGACTATTCTGGCACTGGTACGCCGGTACTCCGAATTCCGAACATCGGAGATCCGTCAATCCTGCTAGACGACCTAAAATATGGAAATTTATCAAGCGATGAGATTGATGCACTGAAGCTTTTGCCTGAAGACTTATTAATGATCAGGTCAAACGGCAGTGCATCACTGGTAGGAAAAACTGCGGTAGTAACAGACTCGGTTACTCACTGTGCATTTGCGGGATATCTAATTAGAATACGATTCCCGAAATCCTGTATCAGCTCTTACTACCTGCAGCTAGCGATGAAGTCACTTGATGTCCGCTACTCCATTGAATCCCCAATACGAACTACAAGCGGCGTAAAAAACATTAATAGCACAGAGGTGTCCAACATTCGAATTCCGCTCCCCCCTCTTGCCGAGCAACACCGAATAGTTGCCAAAGTCGATCAGCTCATGGCCCTTTGTGATCGACTTAAAGCCAGCCTAACCCAGGCCAACCAACTTAACGATCAGCTAGCTAGCACCGTGATTGAGCAGGCAGTGGGGTAATGAGCAAAATATTCAATATCTATTGCGATGAATCTTGCCATCTGGAGAACGATGGCCAGAAGGCCATGGTGCTGGGTGCGGTCTGGTGCCCTGAAGCTAAGCGCCTGGAGATCGCCAAACGCCTTCGTGAAATCAAGTTAAGGCACAAGCTACTGCCGGAGTTCGAGATCAAGTGGACCAAGGTAGGCGCGACCAAGCTGCAGTTCTATTTGGACTGCATCGACTATTTCTTCGATGACGACGACCTGCATTTCCGCGCTCTGATCGTGGCTGACAAGGCCCGCCTCAATCATCAGCAGTACCGGCAGAGCCATGATGACTGGTACTACAAAATGTACTTCTCGATGCTCAAGACTATCTTCGAGCCGGAAGCTGGTTATCACGTTTACATCGACATCAAGGACACCTTGGGGCATGAGAAGGTCGCCAAGCTGCATGAAGTACTGGCCAATAATGCCTACGACTTCTCGCGCAGAATGATCCGCCGGGTACAACGCATTCACTCACACGAGGCGGAGCAGCTGCAGTTGGCCGACCTGCTCATAGGCGCATTGTCCTATCTGCATCGTGAGCTTGCAGGCAGCGAAGCCAAGCAGCGCCTGATAGAGCGTATCCGCGAGCGCAGCCGCTATAGCTTGAAGCAAAATACCCTATTGCGCGAGTCTAAATTCAATCTGTTTTTCTGGAATGGGAGCAACGGCGCATGAGCCTGCCGGGATGGCTGCCACCGCTGGAGGAACTCAAGGCTTACGGGGGCGATTTCTCTCGTTATCTGGAAGCCATCTACCAAATTTTCTGTACCGACTTCGTTGAGTCAAAACTTGAATTCGCAGGCAAGCGCTTGGCCTTAAAGCGCCACCCGGTTATCCAAGGAAAGGAAGCAACTTTCTGGCACATGATTTCCGAAGGCGACGACGAAGCGGAGCGCCTGCCCGACTTGCGGCGTAGCGAGCGCATTCGCTGGCCCAAGCCGATTATCGAAAATGCTGCCGATTCCGCGCTCAAGGTCTGGCGCGAACCGAAGGGGTCAGGTCATCGATTGCTGATCTGGTTTGCCGAAGCCCAATACCTAGTGGTTCTGGACGAGCGCAAGGACTACATCCTGCCTTGGACGGCCTATCCGGTCGAGCGGGAGCATCAGCAGAGAAAACTCGAAAAGCGCTGGGAGCAGTATAGCGAAGGGAATTAGGCTGGCCGCGCCCTCCGTAGGAGGACGGGGCCGTTACTCCTTCTACGCTGACACCCGAAGGCTGGTAGATGAGCTGAGGCGAACAGTAAGTCCTACCGGCCTAAATTTCAAGTAACGTTACGTTAAATCAGACGACTGTTGCCTAAGCCGCGACTGTTGCCTCATCCTAGGTTCAAGCGATACGCTTGGACCACAGCCTGTCTCCACCGCATTGAATGAGCGGAATTAAGGGTACAAAGTCGGCTGCGAAATGCCATAGCGGCGGGTCACGTCACTAGACTGTACCTCAATATTTCTGAGAAGAGCTTTCATCTCACGCACCTGGCGAGGATCAAGCGGTGGCTTGCGCCCATCGCCCTCCCATGGGCCCGAGCCGCCACTCCTCCACGAGATCACTCTCGAAAGAGGTTGCGCTCGAGTTCTGCCAGCGCAGCAATTACATAAAAAATCCGCTTGCGAATAACGCTGGAGGTTTCAATTCGTTCGTTGATGGACTCAACGTCAGCCTCACCCTCTTCCGAGCGGCTGACTATTCAAATTAGGTCGACCAGCGAGAGTGAGAAATGTGAAATGCTCATGGCTGTACCTAGTTTCCGACCAAATAGCATTCCAAACGGTATTCCAGCTGAGAGCAAAAAAGAAAAATAGCTCCAACAATCAACTAGATGGATTCTTAGTTCAACTTACCCCGGCCCAGCATAGACGCCATACCGCCCGACCGCGCATCAGAGTGGCCGTACGCACCACAACAAAATCACCAAACAAAAAAAATCCAGCCACTTCACAGTGACTGGATTTTTTAGGGATTTTTGGTCGGGACGGAGTGATTCGAACACTCGACCCCTTGCACCCCATGCAAGTGCGCTACCGGGCTGCGCTACGCCCCGAACTCATTCTCAATATCTCTGAGAACGTTGAAGAATGTACCCTAACCCGCTGATAAGTGAAAGCTTTTTCTCAAAAAAATTTCACCCCACCACCGCACCAAGGCTCACTTCTTCAACACCACCAACACATCCTCCAACTCAACAATCATCTGCCGAATCAGCTGCTTGTACTGGGTAGTGTCATCCTTGGCCTCATCACTGGAGAGCCTTAACCGCGCGCCCCCAATGGTGAACCCCTGGTCATACAACAGCGCCCGAATCTGCCGAATCATCAGCACGTCCTGCCGCTGATAATACCGCCGATTCCCGCGCCTTTTGACCGGGTTGAGTTGCGGGAACTCTTGTTCCCAATACCGAAGCACGTGCGGTTTCACCGCACAGAGCTCGCTCACCTCACCAATGGTGAAGTAGCGTTTCCCCGGAATGGGGGGCAGCTCGTCGTTATGGCTTGGTTCCAGCATAGGCCTCAACCCGGGCTTTCAATTTCTGCCCTGGACGAAAGGTGACGACACGGCGAGCGGTGATCGGGATCTCTTCCCCTGTTTTAGGGTTGCGGCCCGGCCGCTGGCGTTTGTCGCGAAGGTCGAAGTTGCCGAAACCGGACAACTTGACCTGCTCGTTCTCTTCAAGTGCGTGCCGAATTTCTTCAAAAAACAGCTCGACCAGCTCCTTGGCCTCACGCTTGTTAAGCCCCAGCTCCTCGTACAGCCTTTCGGCCATCTCAGCTTTCGTCAGAGCACCCATGCCGTTATTTCCTTAACGTGGTGTTCAACCTTTGTTCGAGCGAGGTGAGGATAGTCTGCAGCGTGGCGTTCACCTCATCGTCGTTAAGAGTGCGCGATGGATGCTGCCAGGTCAAGCCAACCGCCAGGCTTTTTCTATCAGGATCAATACCTTTACCCTGGTAGACATCAAACAGCCTGAGGTCTGTGAGCCATTCGCCTGCATTGTCACGAATTACTTCAAGCACGTCTTGAGAAGCTACATCACGTCCTGCGATCAAAGCCAGGTCACGACGGGTTTCCGGGAACTTGGAGAGTTCGCTGAATTTCGGCAGGCGGCCTTCGACCACATCGCCCAGTACCAGCTCGAACACGTACACCGGGCGGTCCAGGTCCAGGGCCTTGGCGACCTCTGGGTGGATGGCGCCGAGGTAGCCGACTTCCTTGCCGTCGCGCTCGATGCGGGCGGTTTGGCCTGGGTGCAGGGCTGGGTGCTTGCCGGCGACGAACTTGAAGTCGCTCAGGGCGCCGGAGTAGCCCAGCAGGGCCTCGACGTCCGCCTTGACGTCGAAGAAGTCGATGCCGTCGCGACCGTTCGCCCAGCCTTCTGGCAGGCGGCTGCCGGTGACGACGCCGGCGATCATCGGCTGCTGCGCGAGGTTGCCGAGCTGGCCGACGAAGCGCAGGCCGCTTTCGAACAGGCGCACGCGGTCTTGCTGGCGGTTGAGGTTGTGCTGCAGCGCTTTCACCAGGCCCGGCCACAGGGACGCACGCATGGCGGCCATGTCGCTGGAGATCGGGTTGGCCAGCTGCAGGGGTTCTACGCCTGGGCTGAACAGCTCGAACAGTTTCGGGTCGATGAAGCTGTAGGTGATGGCCTCCTGGTAGCCGCGGGCGACCAGCAGGCGGCGCAGGTTCGGCAGCTCACCGCGGGTCTCTGGCTTGCCCTGGGGCGCGAGGCGCGCTTGTGGGTAGCGGACCGGCAGGTTGTTGTAGCCGTACAGGCGGGCCAGCTCTTCGATCAGGTCGACTTCCAGGCTGATGTCGAAGCGGTGGCTTGGAACGGTGACGGTCCACACCCCTGCCTCGTTGCTGGTGGTGGTCAGCTCCAGGGCATTGAGCAGTTGCTCGACCTGGGCTGGGGCCATTTCCATGCCGAGCATCTGGGTGATGCGGTCGGCGCGCAGGGTGATCGGGGCGACCTTGGGCAGGTGCGCTTCGCTCACGGCTTCGACGACCGGGCCGGCTTCGCCGCCGACGATTTCCAGCAGCAGCGCGGTGGCGCGCTCGATGGCTTCGCGGGCCAGCTGCGAGTCGACGCCGCGCTCGTAGCGGTGCGAGGCATCGGTGTGCAGGCCGTAGGAACGGGCCTTGCCAGCGACGGAAATCGGCTCGAAGAAGGCGCTTTCGAGGAACAGGTCGCGGGTTTTCTCGGTGTTGACACCGCTGTGCTCGCCACCCATCACGCCGGCGATGGCCAGGGCGCGGTTGTGGTCGGCGATGACCAGGGTGTCGGCACGCAGGGCGACTTCCTGGCCGTCGAGCAGGACGAGCTTCTCGCCCTCCTCTGCCATGCGCACGCGGATGCCGCCGTTGATTTCGGCGAGGTCGAAGGCGTGCATCGGCTGGCCGAGTTCGAGCATCACGTAGTTGGTGATGTCGACGGCGGCGTCGATGCTGCGCACGTCGCTGCGGCGCAGGCGCTCGACCATCCACAGCGGGGTCGGCTTGCTCAGGTCGACGTTGCGGATGACGCGGCCCAGGTAACGTGGGCAGGCAGCCGGGGCGCTGACTTCGACCGGGCGCACTTCGTCATGGGCAGCCGGCACGGCAGGCACCACGGGGCGGGTCACCGGGGTGTCGTACAGGGCGCTGACGTCACGGGCAAGGCCGGCGATGGACAGGCAGTCGCCGCGGTTGGGGGTCAGGCCGATTTCGATGCTGGCGTCGTCGAGGCTCAGGTACTGGCGGATGTTCTCGCCAACCGGGGCGTCGGCGGCCAGTTCCAGCAGACCGTCGTTTTCTTCGCTGATCTGCAGCTCGGCAGCCGAGCAGAGCATGCCGAACGACTCGACGCCGCGCAGCTTGGCCTTCTTGATCTTGAAGTCGCCTGGCAGTTCGGCGCCGATCATGGCGAACGGGATCTTGATGCCTGGGCGTGCGTTAGGGGCGCCGCAAACGACCTGGAAGGTTTCCTGGCCGTTGCTCACCTGGCACACGCGCAGCTTGTCGGCGTCAGGGTGTTGTTCGGTGGCGAGGATCTCGCCCACGACGATACCGCTGAACTGGCCGGCGGCCGGGGTGACGCTGTCGACTTCGAGGCCGGCCATGGACAGGCGGGCGACGAGGTCATCACGAGAGACTTGCGGGTTTACCCAACCGCGCAGCCACTGTTCACTGAATTTCATGCTGTTCTCCTGAAAGTGTCGTCGATTGGGCCTAGCGGAATTGGGCTAGGAACCGCAGGTCGTTGTCGAAGAACAGACGCAAATCGTTGACGCCATAACGCAGCATGGCCAGGCGCTCGGCGCCCATGCCGAAGGCGAAGCCCTGGAACTCTTCCGGGTCGATGCCAGACATGCGCAGCACGTTCGGGTGCACCATGCCGCAGCCCATGACTTCGAGCCAGCCGGTTTGCTTGCACACGCGGCAGCCTTTGCCGGAGCACATCACGCACTGGATATCGACTTCGGCGGACGGCTCGGTGAAGGGGAAGAACGACGGGCGGAAGCGCACGGCCAGTTCTTTTTCGAAGAACACGCGCAGGAACTCTTCGATGGTGCCCTTGAGGTCGGCGAAGTTGATGTCGCGGTCGATCAGCAGGCCTTCGACCTGGTGGAACATCGGCGAGTGGGTGATATCCGAGTCGCAGCGGTATACACGGCCTGGGCAGACAATGCGGATCGGCGGCTGGGTCGACTCCATGGTCCGCACCTGCACCGGCGAGGTGTGGGTGCGCAGCAGCATGTTGGCATTGAAGTAGAAGGTGTCGTGCATCGCCCGGGCCGGGTGGTGGCCGGGGATGTTGAGCGCTTCGAAGTTGTGGTAGTCGTCTTCGACCTCAGGGCCTTCGGCGATGCCGTAGCCGATGTGGGTGAAGAACTGCTCGATGCGCTCGAGAGTACGGGTGATCGGGTGCAGCCCGCCGGTGGTCTGGCCACGGCCTGGCAGGGTGACGTCGATGCATTCGGCGGCCAGGCGAGCGCTGAGCTCGGCTTCTTCGAAGGCTGCCTTGCGTGCGTTGAGCACGACGGTGACGCGCTCTTTGGCGTCGTTGATCAGCGCGCCGACTTTCGGCCGCTCCTCGGCTGGCAGGTTGCCCAGGGTCTTCATCACCTGGGTCAGTTCGCCCTTCTTGCCAAGATAATTAACCCGGATCTGTTCCAGGGCATTGATGTCTTCAGCGCGCTCCACAGCTTCCAGGGCTTGGGAGACCAGCGCATCCAGGTTTTCCATGTACAGACTCCAGATACGAAATAGGGGAAGAGCTTTGAAGGCTCTTCCCCTATCGATGACGTTTTACACCCGGCGGCGCGAACACCGCCGGATGATTGTCGTGGGTACTTAAGCCAGAACGGCTTTAGCTTTCTCGACAATCGCAGCAAACGCCGCTTTTTCGTTCACTGCCAGGTCAGCCAGAACCTTACGGTCGATTTCGATCGACGCCTTTTTCAGGCCAGCAATCAGACGGCTGTAGGACAGACCGTTGGTGCGGGCACCGGCGTTGATACGAGCGATCCACAGGGCGCGGAACTGACGCTTCTTCTGGCGACGGTCACGGTAGGCGTATTGACCAGCCTTGATGACAGCCTGCTTGGCAACACGGAATACGCGCGAGCGAGCGCCGTAGTAGCCTTTAGCCAGTTTCAGGATTTTCTTGTGACGCTTACGAGCGATTACGCCGCGCTTTACACGAGCCATGAGTAACTTCCTCTATCTTTGACCGAAATTAACGTACGCGCAGCATGCGCTCGACTTTTGCAACGTCAGACGGGTGCAGCAAGCTGGCACCGCGCAGTTGACGCTTACGCTTGGTCGACATTTTGGTCAGGATGTGGCTCTTGAAAGCGTGCTTGTGCTTGAAGCCGGAAGCGGTCTTCAGGAAGCGCTTCGCAGCACCGCTCTTGGTTTTCATTTTTGGCATGTTGGAACTCCGCATTCGATAAAAATTACACAATAATCATCAGGCCTGCCGTGCCCGGGAGATTACTTCTTCTTTTTGGGGGCGATGACCATCATAAGCTGGCGTCCTTCCATCTTCGGATGCTGCTCAACGGAGCCGTATTCGGCGAGGTCGGCTTCGACCCGCTTCAACAGCTCCATGCCCAGCTCCTGGTGGGCCATCTCACGGCCGCGGAATCTCAGAGAGATCTTGGCCTTGTCCCCATCACTAAGGAAACGTACCAGGTTGCGTAGTTTTACCTGGTAATCCCCTTCTTCCGTCCCTGGACGAAACTTGATTTCTTTGATCTGGATCTGCTTCTGGTTTTTCTTGGCTTCGTTGGCCTGCTTCTTCTTCTCGAAGAGGTGCTTGCCGTAGTCCATCACTTTGCAGACAGGGGGTACCGCGTCTGCAGAGATTTCCACCAGATCCAGCTTCGCTTCTTCAGCGATACGAAGCGCTTCATCAATCGAGACGATGCCAACCTGCTCGCCGTCTGCGCCAATTAACCGAACCTCGCGGGCCGAGATATTCTCGTTGATCGGGGCCTTCGGTGCAGCTCGTTTATCGTTTCTCATTTCACGCTTAATAGTCATTACTCCGATTCTTGGCGACCACGCCGGGAAACCGCATGCGACAGGAGCTCAGCGAACTGCGCGACGGGCATGGAGCCCAGGTCTGCGCCTTCGCGAGTACGCACTGCGACGGTTTGCGTTTCGACTTCGCGGTCCCCTATAACCAAAAGGTACGGGACCTTGAGCAAAGTATGCTCGCGGATTTTAAAGCCGATCTTCTCATTTCTCAAGTCCGACTTGGCACGGAATCCGCTACCGTTCAGAGCATTTTCCACCTCGAGGGCGAAATCGGCCTGTTTGTCGGTGATATTCATGATCACGGCCTGGGTCGGTGCCAGCCAGGCTGGGAACACGCCGGCGTAGTGCTCGATGAGCATGCCGATGAAGCGTTCGAACGAGCCGAGGATGGCGCGGTGCAGCATCACCGGGCGCTTGCGCGCGTTGTCTTCGGCGATGTAGCTGGCGTCCAGGCGCTCTGGCAGGTTCGGGTCGTACTGCAGGGTACCACACTGCCAGTTACGGCCCAGGCAGTCACGCAGGGTGAACTCGATCTTCGGGCCGTAGAAGGCGCCCTCGCCCGGCTGGTATTCCCACTCCAGGCCCGATTCGTTCAGGGCGTCGGCCAGTGCGGTTTCGGCACGGTCCCACAGCTCTTCGGAGCCTACGCGCTTGGCCGGACGGGTGGACAGCTTCATGGCGATGTCGCTGAAGCCGAAGTCCTTGTACACGTCCAGGGTCAGCTTGATGAAGTCGGCGGCTTCTTTCTTCACCTGGTCTTCGGTGCAGAAGATGTGCGCGTCGTCCTGGGTGAAGCCGCGCACGCGCATGATGCCGTGCAGCGCGCCGGACGGCTCGTTACGGTGGCAGGCACCGAACTCGGCCAGGCGCAGCGGCAGGTCGCGGTAGCTCTTCAGGCCCTGGTTGAACACCTGCACGTGGCACGGGCAGTTCATCGGCTTGACCGCGAAATCACGGCTTTCCGACGACGTGGTGAACATGTTCTCGGCGTAGTTGGACCAGTGGCCGGAACGCTCCCAGAGGATGCGGTCGACGACCTGCGGGGTCTTGATCTCGAGGTAGCCGTTCTTGCGCTGTACCTCGCGCATGTACTGCTCGAGCACCTGGTAGACGGTCCAGCCGGCCGGGTGCCAGAACACCATGCCCGGGGCTTCTTCCTGCAGGTGGAACAGGTCGAGCTGCTTGCCGATCTTGCGGTGGTCGCGTTTTTCGGCTTCTTCGATGCGCTGGATGTAGGCGGCCAGCTGCTTCTTGTCGGCCCAGGCGGTGCCGTACACACGTTGCAGCTGCTCGTTCTTGGCATCGCCGCGCCAGTAGGCGCCGGACAGCTTGGTCAGCTTGAATGCCTTGAGGAAGCGCGTGTTCGGCACGTGCGGGCCACGGCACATGTCGACGTATTCTTCGTGGTAGTACAGGCCCATGGCCTGCTCGTCCGGCATGTCTTCGACCAGGCGCAGCTTGTAGTCTTCGCCACGGGCCTTGAACACGTCGATGACTTCGGCGCGCGGAGTCATCTTCTTGATGACGTCGTAGTCCTTCTCGATCAGCTCCATCATGCGCTTTTCGATGGCGGCCATGTCTTCAGGGGTGAAGGGGCGCTCGTAGGCGATGTCGTAGTAGAAGCCTTCGTCGATGACCGGGCCGATCACCATCTTGGCGGTCGGGTACAGCTGTTTCACCGCGTGGCCGACCAGGTGGGCGCACGAGTGACGGATGATCTCCAGTCCCTCTTCATCTTTAGGGGTGATGATCTGCAGGGTGGCGTCTTTGTCGATCAGGTCGCAGGCATCGACCAGCTTGCCGTCGACCTTGCCGGCGACGGTGGCCTTGGCCAGGCCCGCACCGATGGAGGCGGCGACTTCGGCTACGGATACGGCGTGATCGAACGAACGTTGACTGCCATCGGGAAGAGTAATAATGGGCATGGCGCCTCCTCTCCTAGTGGTGACCCCTACCAAAGGTCACGTGGGTTGGGATGAGCCAGTACAAGATCCGACCTGTCTTCCACGGGGGAAGCCTGCCTCACAGTGGCAGAAGCCTTTCGGCTTACCAGGGACGAACCAGAGTGACTGGAAAGAAATAAAGATAGCTGCAGGCTGCACGTTGTCAGCTGCAAGCCGAGCATGCTAGCACGGGGCCTGGGCAGGCCGTAGAAAATATTTGGAAAATGGCAACGAAGCGGTGAACTAATGCAAAAAATTTCCTATCAGACCAAGGGAAGCAACCTACTCTTGATGAGACCTTAACCCAAGGAGTAACTGGTTATGCGAGTACCGTCTCTTCTGGCCCTGGCGGCCGCCGGCGCCCTGCTGCTGCCTGTGGCTGCCAATGCTGGCAACTTCCCTGCCGGGAAGGAGGGCCACTACATGACCCAGTGCCAACAGGTGGCCAGCGGCCAGGGCGTTGACGCCGCGACCGCGAAAAAGCACTGTGAGTGTGGCGCCCAGACGATCAAAAAGAATTTCACCGACGCAGAGATTGCCGACCTGGACAGCACTGATGGCGTCGACGCCAAGCTGATGCAGAAGGCGCAAGACGTTGTGAGACAGGCCTGCGCACCAAAGAGCTGAAACCTTAAAGCCAGAGCAGGCCAGGGATTATTTGCCCTGGATCAATATCCTGCGAACGTAAAAGGCGCTACATCCGCAGAATTAGACTATGATGTTCCCCGTGCTCCGTAGCCTCGGCCGCATTGCACCACCGAAAAAACTAAATGTTCTGGAGATTCACCCATGTCCAATCGCCAACAAGGCACCGTCAAATGGTTCAATGATGAGAAAGGCTACGGCTTCATCACCCCAGCAGGCGGCGGCGACGACCTGTTCGTACACTTCAAAGCCATCGAATCCGACGGCTTCAAGAGCCTGAAAGAAGGCCAGACTGTTTCCTTCGTCGCCGAGCGCGGCCAGAAGGGCATGCAGGCTGCACAGGTTCGTCCGGAGTAATTCGGATAGCTGTAAAAAAACCCGCCCTCGTGGCGGGTTTTTTTATGGTGTTTTGCTGGGTCTGTGGTGGTCTGTGGTGGTCTGTGGTGGTCTGTGGTGGTCTGTGGTGGTCTGTGGTGGTCTGTGGTGGTCTGTGGTGGTCTGTGGTGGTCTGTGGTGGTCTGTGGTGGTCTGTGGTGGTCTGTGCCGGCCCCTTCGCGGGACAAGCCCGCTCCCACAGGTACCCCACAGCGTTTGAAAACTGTGGAATACCTGTGGGAGCGGGCTTGTCCCGCGAAGGGGCCGGCACAGACAACTACATCACCCGCAGTTGACCCGCGTCACCACGCCCTGCTCGTCCACGCCCAGGTTCAACCGCTCGGACCGATACTCCAGGGTCACCACGTCATGCGGCTTGAGGATGCGTGCCATCTGCGAACCACTGGCCTTGCGCGCCTGCTCCAGCAGCTCGGCGGTGCCTGGCTTGCCGATGGCGAAATCGGCGCCGCTGGCCTGGCAGCGACCATCGTTGCCTACCGGGGCGGTCGGGGCTGTGGTGCCCGACGAGCCACCACTGCTGCAACCGGCCAGGGCGGTGGCCAGCAGCAAGGTCGCCAGGGAAGCACGGGTACGGAACATGAATCCTCCTAATCGAATTGGGAACTGTCTATTGCGACACTTCCGCTTACGGTTTGTTGCAAAACCGACAAAGTCTGCCTGAATAGGCGACCCGGGGTGCAAGACAATCGTCACCGGATTTTGCACAGGGTGCTTGGTTTGTGGCTGATGGCCTTTTATTCTTAGGTCGCAGAGCCATTGACGCAAAGTCATGATTCACTGCAAGAAGTGGAGCGCACCGTGCCTCCATCGAACGCCAGGATCCGGCGTTCGCCCCTCCGCACCAGGCCCGCAGCGAGAGCCTTTCATGAGCAGCCACAGTATCGACGCCGACATCAAGGTCAAATGGGCCGAGGGCCAGAGTGCCTATAGCCCGGGAACACCGGAGGAACTGTTGCTGATTGCCATCGACCTGCTGGTGCGTGATCGCGGCAGCGAGGCGGCGCGTAGCTTTATCGACCAGGTGTTCGAGCGGTATGCGCCGCATGGGGCGGTGGCTATCGAGCCGAGTGCCGGGTGATAGGCTGATCGGTGGGGGATGGCACGGGCTGCGCCCGTGTTCGCGGGGCAAGCCCGCTCCCACAGGATCTTCACCGTCCTGGAAAAAGGCGCGGTCGTTGTGGGAGCGGGCTTGCCCCGCGAACACCGGCGCAGCCGGTGCCATCCACATCAGCTAGAAGATCACCCCAGAGATCAGGGCAATGTTGGTATAGGGCTGGCACTCACCCGTGCGGACCACGGCCCGGGCACTTCGCGACAGCTCCTTGAACGCCTCGTGGCTCACCCACTCACGCTTGCCCAGCTTGCGCTGCGAACGCTCGATCTCGACCATGGCCGGGGGCACCACGGCTTTCATCTCCTCGGCCAACACGTGCCGCTCCACCTGCAACTCGCTCAGCACCACCCGCAGCACACTGGAAAAGTCCGGCACCCCCGGTGTCAGCGCCAGGTCGATCACTTCCACCCCCGCCGGCACCGGCAACCCGGCATCACCGATCACCAGGATGTCGCCATGCCCCATCCCGGCGATCACCCGCGACAAGGCCACGTTCAGCAGAGGGGTCTTCTTCATGGGTCCAGTTCCTTCAGACAAGGGATGGATGGCTGGGCACCCACGCGGGTGACCGACAACGCTGCAGCGCGCTGGCCGAAGGCAATGGCCTCGCCCTCCTCCAGCCCACGTACCAGGCCGGCGGCAAAGCCACCGATGAAGGTATCGCCTGCCGCCGTGGTGTCCAGCGCCTTGACCTTCGGCGCGGGGTAATGCGCGCTGCCCTCAGGGCTGACGAACAAGGCCCCCTGGGCGCCCAGGGTCACGATCACCTTGCCGGCGCCCAACTGTAACAGGTGCTGGGCCGCAGCGCGGGCGCTGGCCTCATCGTTCACGACAAGGCCGGTCAACGCCTCGGCCTCGCTTTCGTTGGGCGTGAGGTAGTCGATATGGGGCAGCCATTCGGACGGCAGCGGGCCGGTGGCCGGCGCCGGATTGAGGATCACCCGCTTGCCCAGCGCATGCCCGCGGGCCAGGGTCCAGGCCACGGTATCGGCCGGGACCTCGAGCTGGCAGATGATCACTTCGGCAGCCTGCAGCAACGCATCGAAACGCTGCACGGCTTGCGGCGTCAGCAGGCCGTTGCCACCTGGGACGATGACGATGCAGTTCTGGCTGCTGGCATCCACGGTGATCAGCGCCACGCCGCTGGACACACCCTCGCATACGCTCACGCCCTGGCAGTCGATGCCCTCCACTTCCAATGCCGCGCGCAGTTGCTCGCCATAGGCGTCGTCACCGACGTTGCCGACCATGGCCACGCTGCCACCCAGGCGCGCCACGGCAACCGCCTGGTTGGCGCCCTTGCCGCCCGGCAAGGTGAAAAACGCATCGCCGGCCAGGGTCTCGCCCGGCCGTGGCAGCCGCTGGGCGCGGGCCACCAGGTCCATGTTGAGGCTGCCTACCACCACTACCTTGGCCTGCATGGCTATTCCTTAGCGGTAATCGTTGAACAGGGTCGGGCGCGGCCCGGTGGACTCGCGTGGCACGATGCGCGGGGCGACGATGCGCTGCTGGGCCGGGCCGTGCGGGTCGCCGATGCGGGTCAGCAACAACGCCGCGGCGCTGTCGCCCAACTCCCGAATCGACTGGCCCACGGTACTCAGCGCCGGGTACACGTAGCGGCTCAGCTCGATGTCGTCGAAGCCGATCACCGACAGCTCGCCGGGCACGCTGATGTTGCGCTCGGCGGCGGCGCGCAGCACGCCGAAGCCGATCATGTCGTTACCGGCGAAAATCGCCGTGGGCCGCTCGCCATCGAGCAACTGCGCGGCCGTGGCATGGCCGCCGGGGCTGGTGAAGTCGCAGTGCTGCACGCGGTTGCTGGCCACCGCCAGTCGCGCCTCGGCCATGGCCCGGCGGAAACCGGCCAGGCGCAAGCGGCTGACACCGGTCTCGGCCGGGCCGCCGATGTAGGCGATGTCCTCGTGACCCAGCTCCAGCAGGTGGCGGGTGGCGAGGTAGGCGCCGTGCTCGTGGTCGATGCGCACCAGGTCGGCGTCGACACCTTCGAGCTCGCGGTCGACGATGACCATGGGCGTGCGCACGCTGGCGAGGCTTTGCAGCAGGTCCTGGTCTTCACCCACCGACGCCACCACCAGTCCGTCGATGCGTTTTTCCAGCAGCACGCGCAGGTAGCTGCGCTGCTTCTGGGGGTTGTCGTCGGAGTTGCACAGGATCACGCAATAGCCGTTGCGCTCGCAGGCATCCTCGATGCCCCGGGCCAGTTCGGCGAAGTACGGGTTGACGCTGTTGGGCACCAGCAGGCCGATGGTGGCGGTGCTGCGGGCCTTGAGCGACCGGGCCACGGCGCTGGGCACGTAGTCGAGGTCGCGGATCGCGGCCTCGACCTTGAGCCGCACATGCTCGCTGACAGGGCGCGTCTTGTTCAGCACATGGGACACGGTGGTGTAGGAAATGCCCGCTAGGGCCGCGACGTCTTTGATGGTTGCCATGGTTTCAGTTCCGCCGGCCTGCACGCCGGCTGCGATAAGTGTCGAGCACCACGGCGATGACGATGACCGCCCCGGTGATGATGCGCTTGGTGGGTTCGGAAGCGCCGATCTGGGCCAGACCTGCGGCCAGTACGGAAATGATCAGCACGCCGATGAAGGTGCTGATGACCGAGCCGCGCCCGCCCATCAGGCTGGTGCCGCCGATCACCACGGCGGCGATCACCTGCAGCTCGAGGCCGGCGCCGGCATTGGGGTCGGCGGCCTCCAGGCGGGAAATCTGGAACAACGCGGCCAGCCCGGCGAGCAGGCCCATCAGGGCGAAGACCAGGACCTTGTAGGGACGCGGATCGATGCCGGCCAGGCGCACGGCCTCTTCGTTGGTGCCGATGCCGATCAGGTAGCGCCCGAACACGGTGCGGGTCAGCACCAAGTGTGCCAGCACGATCACCAGCAAGGCGATGAGGAAGGCCGGCGAGATACCGAAGGCCAGCGGGTTGGAGAACCAGGCATAGGCATCGCCGATGTAGGCGGTGCGCGAGTCGGTGAACTGGTAGGCAAGGCCACGGGCCATTTCCAGCACGCCGAGCGAAACGATGAACGACGGAATGCGCCAGGCCACGGTGACGCCACCGGTGATGCTGCCGGCCAGGGCGGCGATGGCCATGCCCAGCAGTGCAGCCGGCAGCACGCCCCAGCCCCAGCCGAGGATCGCCACGCTCACGGTCGAGGCCGCCAGGGCCAGCACCGAGCCCACCGACAGGTCGATGCCGCCGACGATGAGCACGAAGGTCATGCCCACGGCCAGCACCATCAGGTCGGGGATCTGGTTGGCCAGGGTGCTGAAGGTGGCGTACGACCAGAAGTGGCTGCTGAGCAACGAGAACAGCACGATCATCGCCAGCAAGGCACCAGCCAGGCCCAGGTAGGTGCCCAGGCCGAAGTACGGGCCGCTGCGCCGCACCGGGGTGCTGTCGGGAGTGTCGAGGGGGGAGCTTTTCATGGGTCCATCCTGGGCGCTGCATCGTGCAGCAGGGCATCACGTTTTCGGTAGCCGGCGAAGGCCGCGGCCAGTAGCTGGTCCTGGCTCCAGTGCTCGCGGGCGAAGGTGTCGATCAGGCGTCCGGCGCTGAGTACGGCGATGCGGTCGCAGATCAGCATCAACTCGCGCAGGTCGCTGGACACCACCACCAAGGCCTTGCCCTGGCGCGCCAGTTCGGCCAGCAGGCCGTAGATGTCGAATTTGGCACCGACGTCGATGCCACGGGTGGGCTCGTCGAACAGCAGCACCTGGCAGTCGCGGGCCAACCAGCGGCCAATCACCACCTTCTGCTGGTTGCCACCGGACAGCTCGCCAACCACCTGTTGCGGGCCGGCACTGCGGATGCGCAAGGCCTCGATCTGGCGCTCGGCCAGGGCCTGTTCGGCGCCGGCATCGAGCAGCCCGGCGCGAGACACGGCCTCCAGGTTGCCCAGCGACAGGTTGGCGCCGATCGACTGCGACAGCAGCAGGCCTTCGCCCTTGCGGTCTTCGGTGATCAGGGCGATGCCGGCTTTGACTGCGGCCTTGGGCGAGTCGATGGTCACCTGGCGCAAGGGTTGGCCGATGGCGATCTGGCCGGTATCGGCGCGGTCGGCGCCGTAGATCAGGCGCAGCAACTCGGTGCGTCCGGCGCCGATCAGCCCGGAGATGCCGAAGATCTCCCCTGCCCTGACTTCGAACGACACATCGCGCACCTTGCTGCCACGTCCCAGGCCCTCGACCTTGAGCAGCGTGCCGCCGAGCGTGCGGCGGCCCAGGTCGATGTGCTCGGCGAGTTCGCGGCCGACCATCAGGTTGACCAGCTCGGCGCTGCTGTAACGCTGGATCGGTTCGTCGCACACCAACTGCCCATCGCGCAGCACGACGATGCGCTGGGCCACGCGCTGCAGTTCTTCGAGGCGATGGGAGATGTAGACGATGGCCACGCCGCGCTGGCGCAAGCGCTCGATCTGGGTGAACAGCAGCTCGACCTCACGTGCGGTGAGCATGGCCGTGGGTTCGTCGAAAATCAGCACATGGCAGTCACCGATCAGGTTGCGGGCGATCTCCACCATCTGCTGGTGGCCGATACCCAATTCACCGACGAGGGTGTCCGGGTCGATGGCCTCCAGGCCGACCTGGGCCATGGCCGCCTGGGCCAGCTGGCGCAGGCGCTTCTGGTCGACCCAGCCAAAACGGCTGGGCAGGTTGTCGAGAAACAGGTTTTCCGCCACGGTCAGGGTCGGCAGCAGGTTGAGCTCCTGCATGACCATGCGCACGCCGAGGTGCTCGGCGTGGCTGCGGCTGCCTGGGGCGTAGGCCTGGCCGCGATAGGTCATCTGCCCGGTGGTCGGGGTTTCCAGGCCACAGATGAGCTTGGACAGCGTGCTCTTGCCGGCGCCGTTCTCGCCGGTCAGCGCCAGCACCTCGCCGGCGCGCAGGCTCAGGCTGACGCCCGCGAGCACGGGCTGGGCGTAGGTCTTGCCCAGGCCGGTGGCGACCAGCACCACGTCATTGGCCGATGCAGACATGGCCACTCTCCTGCGGGGTCAGGGCTGGGTGATGAGTTTGACCGGGGTCTGGATGACGTTGTCGGCATCCACGTCCGGCTTTTCCCCTTTGAGCACTTTAAGCGCCGCCTGAATGCCGAACACCGCTTGCTGACTGGCGGCCTGGTCGAGGGTGGCGAGCACCCGGCCGTCCTTGAGCATCGGCTTGATGGCGTTGATGTTGTCGTAGCCCACCACTTGCACCTGGCCGGCCTTGCCCGCGGCGCGCACGGCAGCGACGGCGCCCAGCGCCATGCTGTCGTTGCCGGCCAGCAGCGCCTTGAGGTCGGGGTATTCGTTGAGCATCGAGGCGGCGACGGCGTTGCCTTTGTCGATCTCCCAGTTGCCGGACTGCACCGAGACGATGTTCATCTGCGCCGCCTGCATGGCGTCCTTGAAGCCTGCGGTGCGCTGCTGGGCGTTGGTGGTGGTCGGCACGCCTTCGATGATGCCGACCTGGTCACCGGCCTTGAGCTTCTGCTGGGCCAGGTACTCGCCGACCAGGCGGGCGCCCTTGCGGTTGTCGGGGCCGACGAAGGGCACGCTGATGCCCTTGCTCTTGAGCAGTTCGGGATCGAGGCGGTTGTCGATGTTGATCACCACCACGCCTTGGTCCATGGCTTTCTTCACCGCCGAAACCAGGGCCTTGGAGTCGGCCGGAGCGATGACCAGGGCCTTGGCGCCGGAATTGACCATCTGCTCGACGATGCGGATCTGCTCGCCGGTGTCGGTTTCGTTCTTGATGCCGTGGGCGACCAGGTCGAAGTCTTCGGGATGGGCTTTCTGGTAGTCCTTGGCGCCGTCTTCCATGGTGCGGAAGAACTCGTTGGCGAGCGATTTCATCACCAGGGCGACCTTGGGTTTTTCGTCGGCGTGGACGGCGGTGAAAGGTGCACAGAGCGCGACCGCCGAGGTGACGGCGAGCGCGAGGAGACGACCGTGGAACGGCAGCTTCATGGAAAGGACCCCGAATCTTGTGGTTTTTATCGGATCGCAAACGTTTGCGTTGACTCACTATGGTAACGGGATCGGTGTTTGTCAAATCCCCATAGCGTGGCGCCTGCGGCCTCTCTGCCGCGGAGTTTCCGAATTATTCCAAAGAACCGGAGCGGTTTCCATCGACACGGCAATATCATTGCGCCACCCACTCTACCACCGAAATTACAGCTCAAGTCGGACATTGAAACAGGCGCGGAACCAATCTTCTTCCCACGGTCCTATACGGATTTCGCCCCACTTGCTGTTGCGAAAAAACTTACAGTGAAATACTGTATGTGCATACAGCAAAATAAGGAATACTCCGTGGCCAACACCGCCTCCGCAACCCCGAGCAGCTATGAACAACTGGGTGTACGCATCCAGAAGATCATCAACAGCCCCACCGCCCAACGCAGCCGCGCCGCACTGATCTTCCGCCTGGAACATGAGTCGCCCGATGACTGGGAAACCCTGCTCGAGGAAATCGCCGAGAACGACAACGTCACCCTCGCCCACCGCGACGACGGCGGTGTGCAGATTTTCTGGACCGTGCCCAAGGAAGATTGACCTGTTCGGCAACGCTGGCGCCCCAGCCCAGAACCAGGCTTTACCCGAATACCGGCGGTGACGCCCAATAGAAACCGGAGCCGATGCCCATCGCGCTCCCTGATTGATGATGTGTTTTCATGAAGAAGTGGTTGTACGCTGTAACCCTTTCCCTCGCTGCCTGCAGCGCGTTCGCCAGCCCACCCGCGACATTCACCGAAGCCAAGGTCGTAGCCAAGCAACAGGTCTACCTCGACCAGGCCAGCAGCGCCATGGGCGAGCTGTACTGTGGCTGCAAATGGACCTGGGTCGGCAAGTCTGGCGGCCGTGTCGACGCCAAGTCGTGCGGGTATCAAACCCGCAAGCAGCAGAGCCGCGCCGAGCGAACCGAGTGGGAGCACATCGTGCCGGCGTGGACGTTCGGCCACCAGCGCCAGTGCTGGCAGAACGGCGGTCGTGAGCACTGCGAGGACGCCGACCCGACCTTCCGTGCCATGGAAGCCAACCTGTTCAATCTGTACCCCGCCGTGGGCGAAGTGAACGGCGATCGCAGCAACTTCAACTACGGCATGGCCTCCGGCGTGGCGCCGATCTACGGGCAGTGCACCACCCGGATCGACTTCCAGCGCAAAGCCGCAGAGCCACGCGACGAGGTGAAGGGCCTGGTCGCGCGCACCACGTTCTACATGTTCGATCGCTACAAACTGAGCATGTCCCGCCAGCAGCAGCAACTGCTCATGGCCTGGGACAAACAACACCCCGTCAGTGCCTGGGAAAAGGAGCGTGACCGGCGGATCGCCAGGATCATGGGGCACGGCAACCCCTTCGTCAGCGGCGAGCGTAAATGGACCCTGGGCTACACGCCGGTAGGCGACGGCGTAGTGGCGAGCAGGCCGGCCAAGGCTCCAGCGCCTGCGGTCAAACCATCGCTCGCCAGTGCTGGTGGCGGCATCGTCGGCAACCGCAACAGCCATGTGTATCACCTGGCCGATGGCTGCCCTGGCTACACACAGGTGGCCGTGAAGAACCAGGTGCTGTTCGACTCCGAAGCCCAAGCGCAAGCAGCGGGCTTTCACAAGGCTGGCAACTGCCGCTAGGCAGCGGTGGCGACAGGATCAGGCGAGCGCCTCGAGGTAGGCGCGAGCTTCACGATAACGGGCCAGCCGCGCCAGGTCGGCGGGCCCCGGGGTGGCGATGCGGGTGAGGTCGCTGTTGTCGGCCAGGTCCGCAAGCTTCACGGTCCGCGCCAATGGGTCGCCACCCAGGCGGGCGACGAAGTCGAGATAGCTTTCGCCTTCGCGGCGACTAAGCGCCAGCAGGGCGGCGAGAATCTTCAGCGCGAAGCCCTCGCGGGCCAGGTCGGAAAGGGTCAGCGGCGTGTCTTCGATCACGTCGTGCAGCACTGCGACGATACGCTGCTCGGGCGTGTCCACTCGCATCATCACCCGCAGCGGGTGCAGGATATACGCCGCCCCACCCTTGTCGTACTGCCCTTCATGCGCCCTGGCGGCTACGGCAATGGCCCGTTCCAGCGTCGACATAAAGGCCCTCCCCGTTCAACCTCTCCTGAGGCAAGCATAGCCGGGTCGGGCGGCGCATGACTAGCGCTGCGCGCCGTGCTGGATCACGACCGAGTCGGTACCGAGCTTGGCCATGACCTCGGCCTTGCGTGCCTGGGCTTCCTCGCGGGTGGGGAACGGACCCATCAGCACCACCGGTTTGCCGTCGCGGTACTCCACCGACGAAGGGATGCCTTTTTCGATCAGGCGGGCGGTCATGTCGCTCAGCGCGCCCATGTTGGCGCCCTGGATCACCTCCACGTCCCAGCCTTGCGGCGCGGGCTGGCCGGCCAGGGCCTCGGCACGGCGCTGCAGGTCGGCGCCGCCGCAATACTCGCGGATGCGCAGGTTGTCGCCGCTGTCGTCGACGATGATCTGGTACTGGCCCGCATCGTCCTTGATCGCGACGTAGCTGCGATACGCCTCGTACTGGCCGGCGTCGTCCTTGCCACGCACCTGGCCGCAGATGGTGCCCTTGGTGTCGATGCGCACGTTGCCGAACTTGGCGGTCTTGGGGTTGTGCAGGTGCTCGGCGACCTGCTTGTGCACGCCCTCGACTTCGTTGTCACAGCCCGCCAGGGCCAGCACTGCCATTACCACTGCCAGTTTACGCACGTGTGTACCTCCAGTTTCGAAGGGGCGGATTCTAGCATGCTGGCCCTGGCGCCGGACCGCGACCATCCGTTACAGGCTGCTACGGTCGTGACGTACAGTCGAAGACAGCAAAGGCCGGAAGCGAAAACGCAAAAAGGGCGACCCTCTCGGATCGCCCTTCTCGTTGCCCGGAAACCGGGACTTTGTTTGGTAGGCACAATTGGACTCGAACCAACGACCCCCACCATGTCAAGGTGGTGCTCTAACCAACTGAGCTATGTGCCTGTCGTGTGGTGCGCATATTAGTAATCGAACGGGAGGCTGTAAAGCTTTTTTTTCAAAAAAATCAAAAACTTTCAGCAGTCCAAAGCAAAAAGGGCGACCCTTGCGGATCGCCCCTTTCGTCGAATTTGGTAGGCACAATTGGACTCGAACCAACGACCCCCACCATGTCAAGGTGGTGCTCTAACCAACTGAGCTATGTGCCTTCGATGTGGGCGCATTCTACGCGTTCCAAAACCAGTGTCAACTGTTTTTTTCACGCTAAGCTACTGAATCTTAAACTGTTTATAGAAAGGAGCCAGCGCGTCCCTGGTAAAGGATTTTCACCGGACGACTAGCGGGTGTTTATTATTATTGATAGCATCGGTACATTCGTTAAAAATATAAAACACGAGGTTCCTCGAGCATGTCCAATACCCCCTACCCACAGTCCTACTACGCCGCCTCGGCAAACCCGGTGCCGCCACGTCCGGCGCTGCAGGGTGAGGTGGAGACCGATGTGTGCATCATCGGCGCCGGCTACACCGGCCTGTCCAGCGCACTGTTCCTGCTGGAAAACGGCTTCAAGGTCACCGTCGTCGAGGCCGCCAAGGTCGGTTTCGGCGCGTCGGGCCGCAACGGCGGCCAGATCGTCAACAGCTATAGCCGCGACATCGACGTGATCGAGCGCACCGTCGGCCCTAAAGAAGCACAGCTGCTGGGCCAGATGGCCTTCGAAGGCGGCCGCATCATCCGCGAGCGCGTGGCCAAGTACAACATCCAGTGCGACCTGAAGGACGGCGGCGTGTTCGCGGCCCTGACCAGCAAGCAGATGGGCCACCTGGAATCGCAGAAGCGCCTGTGGGAGCGCTTCGGCCATACCCAGCTGGAGCTGATGGACCAGAAGCGCATCCGTGAAGTGGTGGCCTGCGACAGCTATGTCGGCGGCATGCTGGACATGAGCGGCGGCCACATCCACCCACTTAACCTGGCCTTGGGCGAAGCCGCTGCGGTCGAGTCGCTGGGTGGCGTCATCTATGAACAGACCCCGGCCGTGCGCATCGAGCGCGGCGCCAACCCGGTGGTGCACACCCCGCAGGGCAAGGTGAAGGCCAAGTTCATCATCGTCGCCGGCAACGCCTACCTGGGCAACCTGGTGCCGGAACTGGCCGCCAAGTCGATGCCATGCGGCACCCAGGTGATCACCACCGAGCCACTGGGCGAAGACCTGGCGCGTACCCTGCTGCCGCAGGACTACTGCGTCGAGGACTGCAACTACCTGCTCGACTACTACCGCCTGACCGGCGACAAGCGCCTGATCTTCGGCGGTGGCGTGGTCTACGGTGCCCGCGACCCAGCCAACATCGAAGCGATCATCCGTCCGAAGATGCTCAAGGCGTTCCCGCAACTCAAGGACGTGAAGATCGACTTCGCCTGGACCGGCAACTTCCTGCTGACCCTGTCGCGCCTGCCGCAGGTTGGGCGGATCGGCGACAACATCTACTACTCCCAGGGCTGCTCGGGCCATGGCGTGACCTACACCCACCTGGCGGGCAAGGTACTGGCCGAGGCGCTGCGTGGCCAGGCCGAGCGCTTCGACGCGTTCGCCGGCCTGCCGCACTACCCGTTCCCGGGTGGGCAGATGTTCCGCGTGCCGTTCAGCGCGATCGGTGCCTGGTACTACAGCCTGCGTGATCGCCTGGGCTTCTGATCGGGTTTTATAGGCACCGCATTACCCCTTGTGGGAGCGGCCTTGCGTCGCGATGGGGCGCGTAGCGGCCCCAAGATATGGGCAGCGCCCCAGATTGCTGGGGCCGCTACGCGCCCCATCGCGGCGCAAGGCCGCTCCTACAAGAGCCTGCCCTATCACTGACCCAAGGTGTTGACGGCCTGTTTCGCGGCGATTTCCTGGCCAGCCCGGGCCAGTTCGTCGGCGGCCTGCAACCAGCGCTGGTGGTCCACCTGGGCCGGCAGCTGGCGCGGAGGCTGCACCAGCACCGCCCAACTCCCCTCCTCGGCCCAGGCCGACTCGAATTCGTCGAACGTCATCATCTGCCGCCGATGCATGCCCGAACGCAACAGCACCCGGCCCTTGTAGCGGTCGAAGCCGATCAGCACCGCATAGCGCGGCTCGCTCCACCAGGCCGACCCCTCCTGATAACGCACCAGCACCGGATTGCCGGCGGCGACCTGTACCAGCAAGGCATCCAGTGTCTTGTCCAGCGGGTACACGACCATGCCGTATTCACGCGCCACGCGCGGGATGCCGGTATCCAGCGCGTCGGCGCCCTCGGGCAGCTTCAGCGGTTTGTCGAGCAGGCCTGGGGTGATCGGCGCGCCCTGCTGCGACAGCACCGCGGCCAGGGCCATGGCGCCACTGTGGTTGGCGTTGCCACGGTAGAACGGCACGCTGCTGATCTCGACCTTCTGCGGCACGCCCTTGACCGCTACCGGCGGGGCACTGGCGCAACCGGCCAGTGTGGCGGCCAGCAGACAGGCCGCCAGCAGACGACGGGGAGTGAAGAAATGTTGCTGCATGGGCACTCGCTAGTTCCAACGCCAGGCGTGCGGCCCGGCCCTGGGCACGATGATAAGGGCGCAGGCGTTGTGGGTATAGTAGGCCGGCGGCTAGGAACCAAATGGCCCAAGCAATAGACCTTCGGTCAATGGAACGTCACAGGTGCCGAGCTAAACTTCTGGTGTGTCCGGATGGCCGCCTTGCGCAGGCCGGGATAAGGAGGCACACATGAGCCTGACAATGGCAATCCTCATGCTGGTAGGCATGTGGCTGAGCGTCGCGGCCGCCATGCTCTGGGGCGTCCTACGCATCGTGCGGCGCCACTCGCAGCACCATCACCTGCCCGCGCAGCCCGCCGCCAAGCCGCAGCCCGCACGCCGTGCAAGGCGCCATGCCGGGGCGCATTGAAGAACAGATCCCGTTACAACGAGAAGGGGGCGCGATGCGCCCCCTTCTCCGTTCGTGGCCTCAACCCTCGGCCGCTTCGCGCTTGAGCCGCGCCCGGCGAGCCATGATGTTGAGAATCTCGATCAGCGTCGAGAACGCCATCGCCGCATACACGTAGCCTTTCGGCACATGGGCACCGAAGCCTTCGGCGATCAGCGTCATGCCGATCATGATCAGGAAGCCCAGGGCCAGCATCACCACGGTCGGGTTCTTGTTGATGAAGTCGGCCAGCGGGTCGGCCGCCACCATCATCACCACCACGGCACTGATCACGGCGATGATCATGATCGGCAGGTGCTCAGTCATGCCCACGGCGGTGATGATGCTGTCGACCGAGAAGACGATGTCCAGCAACAGGATCTGGAAGATCGCCGCGGCAAAGCCCAGGGTGACCGTGGACGATACCTTGGCCTCTTCCTTGGCGCCGTGCGGGTCGACGTTTTCGTGGATTTCCTTGGTCGCCTTCCACAACAGGAACAGGCCACCGGCGATGAGGATCACGTCCTTCCACGAGAACGCATGGCCGAACACGTCGAACACCGGGTCGGTGAGCTGGACGATCCAGGCCACGGTGCTGAGCAGCGCCAGGCGCATCACCAGGGCCATGCTGATGCCCACGCGGCGGGCCTTGGAGCGGTACTCCACTGGCAGTTTGTTGGTGAGGATGGAGATGAAGATCAGGTTGTCGATGCCTAGCACGACTTCCATGGCCACCAGCGTGGCCAGGGCAACCCAGGCGGTAGGGCTAGCGGCGAGTTCCAGCAAATATTCCATTGATCAATCCTGCATCGGGTCTGGGTCAGATGTCCTGGGTACGCTGTTCGGGCGCTGCGGCCTTGGGCTTTTCACCATCGCTGCCGATAGCGTCGCTCAAGGCCTGCTGGGCCGCGTCGTTGGTCTTGTCGATGGCCTGCTTGGCCGATTCGGCGGCTTGGTCGAGCATCTGCTGGGCGGATTTCTCGGCCTGGTCACAACCGGCAAGGCTTAGCAGGGCCAGTGCCAGCACCAAGGGGGTGCCGATGGATTTTAGATGGAGCATGGGGTCCTCGCTGATCGATAAACCGGCGGCGCCTTGTGGCGCCTGATGGGGGCCAATTCTAGAGAGGCGCATACATCAGTAAAATTCGTATTTTCAGCGGTTATACTTCGGTTTTTACGAATCGGGACCGGACCGATGCTCAATTACCGCCAGCTTCACTACTTCTGGGCCGTGGCCAAGACCGGCAGCATCGTGCGCGCCAGCGAACAACTCAACCTCACCCCCCAGACCATCAGCGGCCAGATCAGCCTGTTCGAGCACACCTACGGCCTGGAGCTGTTCCAGCGCGTCGGCCGACAGCTCGAACTGACCGAGACCGGCCGCCAGGCACTGGCCTACGCCGAGCAGATGTTCCAGCTGGGCGCAGAGCTGGAAACCCTGCTGCGCGCAGGCCCCCAGGAGCAGATCCTGTTCCGCGTAGGCGTGGCCGACGTGGTGCCGAAGTCCATCGTCTATCGCCTGCTGGCGCCGACCATGGAGCTGGACAATGTACTGCGCATCAACTGCCGGGAAGACAAGCTCGAGCGGCTGCTGGCAGACCTTGCGATCCAGCGCCTGGACCTGGTGATCTCCGACAGCCCGATGCCCAGCCACCTGGACATCAAGGGCTACAGCCAGAAACTCGGTGAGTGCGGCCTGAGCTTCTTCGCCACCCCGGCCCTGGCCCGGCGCCATGCCGGGCCCTTCCCCGGTTGCCTGCAGGATGCACCGCTACTGATCCCGGGGCAGGAAACCGTGGTGCGCAGCCGCCTGCTGCGCTGGCTGGGAGAGCAGCAGGTGCAGCCGCGGATCATCGGCGAATTCGACGACAGCGCGTTGATGCAGGCCTTCGGCCAATCGGGCAGCGGCATCTTCGTGGCGCCGAGCGTGATCGCCGAGGAGGTCTGCCGCCAATACGGGGTCGAGTTGATCGGGCAGACCGAGGCGGTGCACGAGTCGTTCTATGCCATTTCGGTGGAGCGCAAGGTCAAGCACCCTGGCATCGTGGCGATTACGGAAGGGGCAAGACGGGAGTTGTTCCATTGGTGAATGACCGGGCAGCTATAGTAAGGTCGCCCCCTTTTCCGCAACCGAGATAGCGCTGCACATGACCCCCGTCTTTCGTCTGCTCAACCGCATCAGCCTGGTAACGCAGATCATCATCGGCCTGCTGGCGGGTATCGCCTTGGCCCTGCTCGCCCCCGAAGCAGCCCGCGACCTGGCCTTCCTCGGCAAAGTGTTCGTCAGTGCGCTCAAGGCCGTGGCTCCGGTGCTGGTGTTCGTCCTGGTGATGGCATCGATCGCCAATCACCGTCAGGGCCAGCAAACCCATATCCGCCCGATCCTCTGGCTGTACCTGCTCGGCACCTTCGCCGCCGCGGTGGTAGCGGTGGGCGCGAGCATGCTGTTCCCCTCGACCCTGGCGCTGAGCGCCGCCGACGCCAGCCTGAGTGCCCCCGGCGGCATCACCGAGGTGCTGCAGAACCTGCTGCTGAGCGCGGTCGACAACCCGATCAATGCCCTGCTCAACGCCAACTTCATCGGTGTGCTGGTGTGGGCCATCGGCCTCGGCGTGGCCCTGCGCCGGGGCAGCGAGACCACCCGTGGCGTGGTCGAGGACCTGTCCAATGGTGTGACGCTGATGGTGCGCGTGGTGATTCGCTTCGCCCCACTGGGCATCTTCGGGCTGGTCAGCTCGACGCTGGCCGAATCCGGCCTCGAGGCGCTGCTCGGCTACCTGCACCTGCTCGCCGTGCTGATCGGTTGCATGCTGTTCGTGGCCCTGGTGATGAACCCACTGATCGTGTTCTGGAAGATCCGTCGCAACCCCTACCCGCTCACCCTGCTGTGCCTGCGCGAGAGTGGCATCACGGCGTTCTTCACCCGCAGTTCGGCCGCGAACATCCCGGTCAACCTGGCATTGTCCGAGCGCCTGGGCCTGCACGAAGACACCTATTCGGTATCGATTCCGCTGGGTGCGACCATCAACATGGCCGGCGCGGCGATCACCATCACCGTGCTGACCCTGGCGGCGGTGAGCACCTTGGGCATCGCCGTCGACCTGCCCACGGCCGTGCTGCTGAGCGTGGTCGCGGCCGTTTGCGCCTGCGGCGCCTCGGGCGTGGCGGGTGGGTCGCTGTTGTTGATCCCGCTGGCGTGCAGCCTGTTCGGCATTCCGAGCGAGGTGGCCATGCAGGTGGTCGCGGTGGGTTTCATCATCGGCGTGCTGCAGGATTCGGCCGAAACGGCGCTCAACTCATCGACCGACGTCTTGTTCACCGCAGCGGCGTGCATGGCCGAGGAGCGGCAAGCGGGCCGGTGATTGCTTAAGGCGGGCGCATTACCTACGCTAGTGGCCTTTTCCTAGTAAAGAGACAGGGCCATGTCCGACCAAGAAACCGCAGGCGAAGGCCGCTTCAACAGCATCGAGATCCGTATTCTCGGCTCGCTGATCGAGAAGCAGGCCACCAGCCCGGAAAGCTACCCCCTGACGCTCAATGCGCTGCTCCTGGCCTGCAACCAGAAAACCAGCCGCGAGCCGGTCATGAACCTCACCCAGGGGCAGGTCGGCCAGGCCCTTCGGGCCCTCGAAGGCCAGGACATGACTCGCCTGCAGATGGGTAGCCGAGCGGACCGCTGGGAGCATCGCGTGGACAAGGCACTGGAGCTGGTGCCCGCGCAGCTGGTGCTGATGGGGCTGATGTTCCTGCGCGGGCCGCAGACCTTGAGCGAGCTGCTGAGCCGCAGCAACCGCCTGCATGCCTTCGACGACACCGAGCAGGTCCAGCACCAGCTCGAGCGTCTGATTTCACGCGGCCTGGCCCTGCACCTGCCGCGCCAGGCGGGGCAACGCGAGGACCGTTATACCCATGCACTGGGCGATCCGGCGGAAATCGAGGCGATCCTTGCCGCACGCCAGCAGGAAAGCGGTGGCCGCAGCGGCGGTGGCAGTGTGTCGGAGGAGCGGATCGAAGCCTTGGAAGCGCGGATAGCGGCGCTCGAAGCACGCCTGGCAGAGCTCGAAGGCTGAGCCGGTCAAGGCTCCGGGTCGGGGAAATTGCGGCAACTCTTGCGTTCGGCCAGCTCCCGGTCGCTGGGGCGCTGGTCGACGAACACGGTACGGCCATCGGCGTAGATTTCCAGGTAGCCCCAGTGCAGGTCCTGCTCCTGCTGCCCGGGCTTGGGTGGCACTAGCCACCAGGGTTCGCGGCTGATCAGGGTCATGGGTCGGGTTCCTGAGGGGTCTGCAGTAAGCATAGACATCCTCAGGTTCAGCTTGGCTTGTCAGGGCCCTTTCGCGGGACAAGCCCGCTCCTACAGGGACCGCACAGTGTTGAAAACAGTGCGGATCCTGTGGGAGCGGGCTCGTCCCGCGAAAGGGTCGCGATGCAGTTACGCGGGTGCCGACGTGCGGATCAGGTGGTCGAACGCCGCCAGCGATGCCTTGGCGCCCTCGCCCACGGCGATGACGATCTGCTTGTACGGCACCGTGGTCACGTCACCGGCAGCGAACACGCCCGGTACGCTGGTCTGGCCCTTGGCGTCGACGATGATCTCGCCACGCGGCGACAGTTCGACGGTACCTTTGAGCCAATCGGTGTTCGGCAGCAGGCCGATCTGCACGAAGATGCCTTCCAGCGCCAGGTCGTGCACCTCGTCGGTGGTGCGGTCCTTGTAGCGCAGGCCGGTGACCTTCTCGCCATTGCCCACCACTTCGGTGGTCAACGCACTGGTAATCACCTTGACGTTCGGCAGGCTGTGCAACTTGCGCTGCAGCACGGCGTCGGCACGCAGCTGGCTGTCGAATTCGATCAGCGTCACCTGGGCGACGATGCCCGCCAGGTCGATGGCCGCTTCCACACCCGAGTTGCCACCACCGATCACCGCCACGCGCTTGCCCTTGAACAGTGGGCCGTCGCAGTGCGGGCAGTAGGCCACGCCACGGGCGCGGTACTCCTGCTCGCCCGGGACGTTCATTTCACGCCAGCGGGCGCCGGTGGCGAGGATCACGGTCTTGGCCTTGAGCGAGGCGCCGCCGGCCAGGCGTACTTCATGCAGGCCGCCGTCGGTGGCCGGGATCAGCGCTTCACCGCGCTGCAGGTTCATGATGTCGACGTCATACTGCTTGACGTGCTCTTCCAACGCCGTGGCCAGTTTCGGGCCTTCGGTTTCCTGCACCGAGATGAAGTTCTCGATGGCCAGGGTGTCGAGCACCTGGCCGCCGAAACGCTCGGCCGCGACACCGGTGCGAATGCCTTTACGCGCGGCGTAGATGGCCGCTGCGGCGCCAGCAGGGCCACCGCCGACCACCAGCACGTCGAAGGCGTCCTTGGCGTTGATCTTCTCGGCCTGGCGGGCACCTGCGTTGGTGTCGATCTTGCCGAGGATCTCTTCCAGGCCCATGCGGCCCTGGCCGAACACTTCGCCGTTGAGATAGACGCTCGGCACCGCCATGATCTTGCGCGACTCGACTTCGTCCTGGAACAGCGCACCGTCGATCGCCACGTGGCGAACGTTGGGGTTGAGCACAGCCATCAGGTTCAGCGCCTGGACCACGTCCGGGCAGTTCTGGCACGACAGCGAGAAGTAGGTTTCGAAGGTGAACTCACCTTCCAGTGCCTGGATCTGCTCGATCACTTCGGCGCTGGCCTTGGAGGGGTGGCCGCCGACTTGCAGCAGCGCCAGCACCAGGGAAGTGAATTCGTGACCCATGGGGATGCCGGCGAAGCGCAGGCTGATGTCGGCCCCCGGGCGGTTGAGCGAGAACGAAGGACGACGGGCGTCGGTACCGTCCGCGCTCAGGGTAATCAGGTTCGACAGACCGGCGATTTCCACCAGCAGGTCATGCAATTCGCGGGATTTCGCGCCGTCGTCGAGGGATGCAACGATCTCGATCGGCTGGGTGACCCGCTCCAGGTAGGTTTTCAGTTGCGATTTAAGCGTGGCGTCCAACATACGGGCGATTCCTTTTTTCAAAACTTGGATACAAAAACGCCCAGGCGAGATCGCCCGGGCGTTTTTACGGGGCGGTGACTACTTCAGCTTTGGCGGCTGCTCACCGCCCGCGATCGACACATGGTCTTGCTTAGATCTTGCCGACCAGGTCCAGCGACGGCGCCAGGGTGGCTTCGCCTTCTTTCCACTTGGCCGGGCAGACTTCACCTGGGTGGGCGGCGACGTACTGGGCAGCCTTGACCTTGCGCAGCAGCTCGGCAGCGTCACGGCCTACACCACCGTCGTTCAGTTCGACGATCTTGATCTGGCCTTCCGGGTTGATCACGAAGGTACCGCGATCGGCCAGGCCGGCTTCTTCGATCAGCACGTCGAAATTGCGCGAGATGATGTGGGTCGGGTCACCGATCAGCGGGTATTGGATCTTGCCGATGGTTTCCGAGGTGTCGTGCCAGGCTTTGTGGGTGAAGTGGGTGTCGGTGGACACGCCGTAGATTTCCACGCCCAGCTTCTGGAACTCGGCGTAGTTGTCGGCCAGGTCACCCAGTTCGGTTGGGCAGACGAAGGTGAAGTCGGCCGGGTAGAAGAACACGACAGACCACTTGCCCTTCAGGTCGGCTTCGCTTACCTGAACGAATTCGCCTTTGTGGTAGGCGGTGGCGTTGAACGGTTTGACCTGGCTGTTGATGATAGGCATGAGAGACGCTCCTTCATGGGGTTGAAATCAGTTGACGGAGAGAATCCTAACCGCTGGCCGTGACAAAGGCTCATTGGCAAAGCTCATGCTGATGATTGGTTTTGGCTATAACCGAGGTTTATTAATAGAAGGGATTGGGCTGAGCAAAGGATTGCGCGGCTCATCCAACCAACCACTGGGTATGTGGGAGCGGCCCTGCGTCGCGAGCGGGCTGCGTAGCAGCCCAAACGATATCAGCCTTGGCGCAATATCGAGGGGCCGCTTTGCGGCCCTTTCGCGACATAAGGCCGCTCCCATGCTTGGCGACGTGCGATGCGCGGTCAGCGGGTCGCCGTACGCATGGTGACGAACTCCTCGGCTGCGGTGGGGTGCACGCCGATGGTCTCGTCGAACTGCTGCTTGGTGGCCCCGGCCTTCAAGGCAACGCCCAGGCCCTGGATGATCTCGCCAGCGTCCGGCCCGACCATGTGGCAACCCAGCACCTTGTCGGTCTCGGCATCCACCACCAGTTTCATCAGGGTCTTTTCCTGGATGTCGGTGAGGGTCAGCTTCATGGCGCGGAAGCGGCTCTCGAAGACCTGCACCTTGTGCCCGGCTTCCAGCGCCTGCTCCTCGGTCAGACCCACGGTGCCGATCGGCGGCTGGCTGAACACCGCAGTCGGGATGTTCTGGTAGTCCACCGGGCGGTATTGCTCGGGCTTGAACAGGCGACGCGCCACGGCCATGCCTTCGGCCAGGGCAACCGGGGTGAGTTGCACGCGGCCGATGACATCGCCAATGGCGAGAATCGATGGCGCGGTGGTCAGGTATTGCTCGTCAACGCGAACGTAGCCGCGCTCGTCCAGTTCGACACCGGTATTCTCAAGGCCCAGGTTGTCCAGCATCGGCCTGCGGCCAGTGGCGTAGAACACGCAATCGGCGACCAGCTCGCGGCCGTCCTTGAGCGTGGCCTTCAGGCTGCCGTCCTCGAGCTTATCGATACGCTGAATGTCGGCATTGAACTGCAGGTTCAGGCCGCGCTTTTCCAGCTCTTCCTTGAGGTGGGTTCGCACCGAGCCGTCGAAACCGCGCAGGAACAGGTCGCCGCGGTACAGCAGCGTGGTGTCGGCACCCAGGCCTTGGAAGATCCCGGCGAACTCGACCGCGATGTAGCCACCCCCGACCACCAGCACGCGGCGTGGCAGGGCCTTGAGGTAAAACGCCTCGTTGGAGGTGATCGCCAGTTCCTTGCCGGGGATGTCCGGTACCTGCGGCCAGCCGCCAGTGGCGATGAGGATGTGCTCGGCGCTGTAGCGCTGGCCGTCGACCTCGACTTCGTTGGCACCGGTGATGCGCGCATGGCCCTGCAACAGGCTGACACCGCTGTTGACCAGCAGGTTGCGGTAGATGCCGTTGAGCCGCTCGATCTCGCGGTTCTTGTTGGCGATCAGCGTGCCCCAATCGAAATGACCCTCTTCCAGGGTCCAGCCAAAACCTGCAGCCTGCTCCAGCTCGTCGGCCACGTGGGCGCCGTACACCAGCAGTTTTTTCGGCACGCAGCCGACGTTGACGCAGGTGCCTCCCAGGTAGCGGCTTTCGGCTACCGCCACCTTGGCGCCGAAGCCTGCGGCAAAGCGTGCGGCACGCACGCCACCGGAGCCGGCACCAATCACGAACAGATCAAAATCGTAGGCCATGTATTCAGTCTCCTAGGCAGCGGCCCAGCATAACGCACTGGGGCCGCTTTGCGGCCCTTCGCGGGCCAAGCCCGCTCCCAAGGGTACTGCGCATATCCATGGATGTGCGACAGTCCTGTGGGAGCGGGCTTGGCCCGCGAAGGGCTGCAAAGCAGCCCCAGTGTCAGCGAAGGCTTGGATCAGTAAGCCTTGCCTGCCTTGTAGTAGTTCTCGAAGCAGAAGTTGGTCGCGTCGATGTAGCCTTCGGCGCCACCGCAGTCGAAGCGCTGGCCCTTGAACTTGTAGGCGATCACGCAGCCATTCTGCGCCTGCTGCATCAGGGCGTCGGTGATCTGGATCTCGCCACCTTTGCCTGGCTCGGTGTTGGCGATGATGTCGAAGATATCCGGGGTGAGGATGTAACGACCGATGATCGCAAGGTTCGACGGCGCATCTTCAGGCTTGGGCTTCTCGACCATGTTGGTCACGCGGAAGATGTCGTCGCGGATCATGTCGCCGGCAATCACGCCGTACTTGTTGGTTTCCTGCGGGTCGACTTCCTGGATGGCGACGATCGAGCAGCGGAACTGGTTGTACAGCTTGACCATCTGGGTCAGTACACCATCACCCTCTGGGTTGACGCACAGGTCGTCCGCCAGGACCACGGCGAACGGCTCGTCGCCGATCAGTGGGCGGCCGGTCAGAATGGCGTGGCCCAGGCCTTTCATTTCGGTCTGGCGCGTGTAGGAGAACGAGCACTCGTTGAGCAGGCGACGAATGCCGACCAGGTATTTTTCCTTGTCGGTGCCCTTGATCTGGTTTTCCAGCTCATAGCTGATGTCGAAGTGGTCTTCCAAGGCGCGCTTGCCGCGGCCGGTAACGATGGAGATCTCGTTCAGGCCGGCATCCAGCGCCTCCTCGACGCCATACTGGATCAGCGGCTTGTTGACCACCGGCAGCATTTCCTTGGGCATGGCTTTGGTAGCAGGCAGGAAGCGAGTGCCGTAACCGGCTGCCGGGAACAAGCATTTCTTGATCATATACGTCCTTAAACGAAGGCTGGGCCTATGGGTTTCGGCGCAGTCTAATCAGGCGGCAGTCACCTTACAATGCCCCGCCCGTGGCCGACCGATGCCATGATAGAGATAACCCAGTGTAGATAGTTCAAAGGGATCGTAAATATTACGGTCATCGAATATCGCGGGCATGCGTATCCCGCTCGATTGCAGCCCCGTGCAGAGACGCCCGACAACGCAAAAAGCCATCCGAAGATGGCTTTTCACGGGTTGATCGAGAATGCCTTGCGCCCGCTCAACTGCCCGAGATGCACTGGGTTGCGGCGGTGCGCACATCACCCAGGCGCAGCGGGAAATTGTTCAGCCGCTCATGCAACTTGATGCTGCTGCCGCTGCCGCGCTTGTCGATGTCGATCAATGCAGCCGGGCCTGCGCCGGCGGTGAGTTTTTGCGGCACGATCAGGCGCAAGCCATCACCACGCTGTTCTTCCTCAAGCGGCTCCCGGCTGTCTGCCAGTTTGTGCTTCACGCAATCGGCGTATTCGCGCGGGGTCTTGCCGGACATCACATCCAGCGTTTCATGCGACTGTTCCAGCTCGGAAACACTGACACACCCACCCAACGTCAGGGACAACGCCGCTACCACCCACTTCATTAGCCACACCTCTGCCTTCGATGAAATCATTTCGACAGCAGCCAGGCGGTTTTGCTCCCTGCTTTGGCGTAAATATCTTCGCCCTGTCATACCGCCCGGCAGTGTATCGCGCCATCGTGGTATCTTTCGCGTTTGCAGAACCAAACCTTGCGGAGCATCACATGAAATTCATACACCAGCGCGAGCACCTCAACGAGGACGACATCGTCGTCATCGAGTGCTCCCAGCGCTGCAACATCCGCCTGATGAACGACGCCAACTTCCGCAGCTTCAAGAACGGCGGGCGGCACACCTACCACGGCGGCCACTTCGAACGCTTCCCGGCCAAGATCACCGTGCCCAGCACCGGCTTCTGGAACATCACCATCGACACCGTCACCGCGCGGCCGATCTCGGTTACCCGCAAGCCGACCTTCAGCCACAAGATCAAGATCGTCCGCCGCTCTTCGTCGAAGCTCGGCTAATTCATCGGAATACCTCGCACCATGACCCAGACCATCAAGTACGTGATCAAATACAAACTCGACGGCCAGCGTCGCTGGGACTTCGCCCTGATGGCGGACGCCTCCCAGGAGCAAGCGCTGGATGCCCTGCGCAAGATCCACGGCGACGACGCCGACAAGATCAGCGACATCCAGGTCAGCAAAGCCCTGTAAACAGCACACCGGCATAGAAGGAGCAGCGCATGAGCAACTGGCCCGACCGACGTATCCTCGATCTGCTGGGCATCGAGTTGCCCATCCTGCAAGCGCCCATGGCCGGTGCTTGCGGCTCACCCCTGGCGATCGCCGTGGGCAACGCCGGTGGCCTGGGCGCCCTGCCCTGCGCCATGCTCACCGCCGAGCAGGTGCGCAGCGAGATCGAGGCCTTCCGCAACGCCTGTCGCGGCCCGTTGAACCTGAACTTTTTCTGCCACCAGCCGCCCGAGCCGGACGCTGCGCGCGCCGAGCGCTGGAAGCAGGCCCTGGAGCCGTATTACCAGGAGGTTGGCGCGGACTACGCAGCGCCGACGCCGGTCTCCAACCGCGCACCCTTCGATGAACAGAGCTGCCAGTTGATCGAGCAACTGCGCCCGGAAGTGGTGAGCTTCCACTTCGGCCTGCCGGCGCCGGACCTGTTGCAGCGAGTGAAGGCCAGCGGCGCCAAGGTCCTGTCGAGTGCCACTACCGTGGAAGAAGCTGTCTGGCTCGAGACCCATGGCTGCGACGCCATCATTGCCATGGGCTACGAAGCTGGCGGCCACCGCGGCATGTTCCTCAGCGACGACATCACCAGCCAGATCGGCACCTTCGCCCTGGTGCCGCAGGTGGTCGATGCGGTGCAGGTGCCCGTGATCGCCGCAGGCGGGATCGGCGACCATCGCGGTCTGCTCGCGGCCCTGGCCTTGGGCGCCTCGGCCGTGCAGATCGGTACCGCCTACCTGTTTTGCCCCGAGGCCAAGGTGTCGCCGGCTCACCGCCACGCCCTGGACCACGCGCCGGCCAGCGACACAGCGCTGACCAACCTGTTCACCGGTCGCCCGGCGCGCGGTATCAACAATCGCATCATGCGCGAGCTGGGGCCGATGAGCGAACTCGCCCCACGCTTTCCACTGGCTGGCGGTGCGCTGATGCCTCTGCGGGCGATTACCGACCCGCAGGGCAACAGTGACTTCAGCAACCTCTGGGCGGGCCAGGGGCTGCGCCTGGGCCGGCACCTGCCAGCAGCTGATCTGACACGGGACATTGCCGACAAGGCCTTGAGCCGCTGCGGGCGCTGACTCCAGGCTGACAGCGCTCCGACAGGCCCCTTCCCGAGCACTGGCCTATCGCTATATAGTTCACGCTATAACGATGCCCCCCAAGGAGCTGTCTTCATGCGTATCCGCCTGACCCACCTGGCCGCCACCGCCCTGGCCAGCCTGCTTTCCCTCAACAGCGCCTGGGCCGATGAAGTCCAGGTGGCTGTCGCCGCCAACTTTACAGCGCCGATCCAGGCCATCGCCAAGGACTTCGAGAAAGACACCGGGCACAAGCTGGTCGCCGCCTACGGCGCTACCGGGCAGTTCTATGCGCAGATCAAGAACGGCGCGCCATTCGAAGTGTTCCTCGCCGCCGACGACAGCACCCCGGCCAAGCTCGAAGCCGAAAACGAAATCGTTCCCGGCTCGCGCTTCACCTACGCCATCGGCACCCTGGCCTTGTGGTCGGCCAAGGACGGTTACGTCGACGACAAGGGCGCAGTGCTGAAGAACAACGCGTTCAAGCACCTCTCCATCGCCAACCCGAAAGCCGCCCCGTACGGCCTGGCCGCCACCCAGGTGCTGGCCAAGCTTGGCCTGACCGACGCCACCAAGGCCAAGATCGTCGAAGGCCAGAACATCACCCAGGCCTACCAGTTCGTCTCCACCGGCAACGCTGAACTGGGCTTCGTCGCCCTGTCGCAGATCTACAAGGACGGCAAGGTGCAGAGCGGCTCGGCATGGATCGTCCCGGCCGACATGCACGAGCCGATCCGCCAGGACGCCGTGATCCTCAACAAAGGCAAGGACAGCGCAGCGGCCAAGGCCCTGGTCGAGTACCTCAAGGGGCCGAAAGCGGCAGCGGTGATCAAGTCGTTCGGTTATGAACGCTGATGCCACTGGACGCCAGTGACCTGGGGGCGGTCTGGCTGACCATCAAACTGGCCAGCCTGACCACCCTGATCCTGCTGGTGGTGGGCACGCCCATCGCCTGGTGGCTGGCGCGCACGCGCTCGTGGTTGCGCGGCCCGGTGGGTGCGGTGGTGGCGCTGCCGCTGGTGCTGCCGCCGACGGTCATTGGTTTTTATCTGCTGATCGCGCTGGGCCCGCACGGCTGGCTCGGTCAAGCGACCCAGGCACTGGGCCTGGGCACCGTGGTGTTCAGCTTCACCGGGCTGGTGATCGGCTCGACGGTGTATTCGATGCCCTTCGTGGTACAGCCGCTGCAGAACGCCTTCGGCGCCATCGGCCAGCGACCGTTGGAAGTAGCTGCCACCCTTCGCGCCAGCCCCTGGGACACCTTCGTGCACGTCGTGCTGCCGCTGGCCCGCCCAGGCTTCGTCACTGCCAGCATCCTCGGCTTCGCCCACACCGTAGGCGAGTTCGGCGTGGTACTGATGATCGGCGGCAACATTCCCGACAAGACCCGCGTGGTCTCGGTGCAGATCTTCGATCACGTCGAGGCCATGGAATACGCCCAGGCCCACTGGCTGGCCGGGGCCATGCTGGTGTTCTCCTTCCTGGTGCTGCTGATGCTGTATGCAGGGCGCCGCGGCAAGGCTGGCTGGAGCTGATATGACCGCATCGATCGTGGCGCGCCTGCAGTTGGTGCGCGCCGACTTCAAGCTGGATGTCGACCTGCAATTGCCAGGGCGCGGCATCAGCGCGCTGTTCGGCCATTCGGGCTCGGGCAAGACGTCCTGCCTGCGCTGCCTGGCCGGCCTCGAGCGGGCTGCCAGCGCCTACATCGAGGTCAACGGCGAGGTCTGGGAAGACAGCGCCCGTGGCCACTTCGTCGCACCGCACCTGCGCCCGCTGGGCTACGTGTTCCAGGAAGCCAGCCTGTTCCCGCACCTGTCGGTGCGCGGCAACCTGGAATTCGGCTGGCGCCGGGTAGCGGCCAATCAGCGCAAGGTCAGCCTGGCGCAGGCCAGCGAGCTGTTGGGCATCGGCCATCTGCTCGAGCGCAGGCCAGCCACCCTGTCCGGTGGCGAGGCGCAGCGCGTGGGCATCGCTCGTGCCCTGCTGAGCAGCCCGCGGCTACTGCTGATGGACGAACCGCTGGCCGCGCTGGACGGGCCACGCAAACGCGAGATCCTGCCCTACCTCGAACGCCTGCACGACGAACTGGATATCCCGGTGGTGTACGTCAGCCATGCCCAGGACGAAGTCGCCCGCCTGGCCGACCACCTGGTGCTGCTGGAACAAGGCCGGGCCACGGCCAGCGGCCCGATCGGCACGACCCTGGCACGCCTGGACCTTTCACTGGCCCAGGACGATGACGCCGGGGTGGTGTTCGATGGCAGGGTGGTTGGCCACGACCCCCGCTACGATCTGCTCGACCTGCGCCTGCCTGGCAGCGAAGGCCCAGTGCTGCGCATCGCCCACCCGGCGCACAGCATCGGCAGTACCTTGCGTATCAAGGTCCAGGCCCGCGATGTCAGCCTGGCGCTGGCGGCCGACAGCGCCTCGAGCATCCTCAATCGCCTGCTGGTGCATGTCCGGGAAAGCCGCCCGGCCGACAACCCCGCGCATGTGCTGGTGAGTCTGGATGCCGGCGGCAATACCCTGCTGGCGCGCATCACCCGCTACTCGGCGGACCAACTGCGTCTGCACCCCGGCCAGGCACTGTGGGCGCAGATAAAGTCGGTGGCACTGTTGGGCTGAGCGCGCTGTCCATTGAGCAATACCTGCTCGACGGAACGCGTCCATGCTCGACTGCCCATTGCCCCGCTCCCTGCACTATGTCGACGACAGCCAGCCCGGCCTTAGCCGAAAGCGCTGGCGCGATCGCTTCATCTACCTGGACGCCGACGGCGAGCGGGTGCGTGATCCGGACACCCTGGCGCGCATCGCCGCGCTGGTGATCCCACCGGCCTACACCGACGTGTGGATCTGCGCCGACCCGCAAGGTCACCTGCAAGCTACCGGCCGCGACGCCCGCGGTCGCAAGCAATACCGCTACCACGCCGAGTGGCGCGCCCTGCGCGACCAGCACAAGTATGGGCGCATGCTGGCCTTCGCCCAGGCGCTGCCCAAGCTGCGCGCACAACTGGAACTGCACCTGGCACGCCCGGGGCTGGACCGGGAAAAGGTCATGGCACTGGTGGTGAGCCTGCTCGACAATACGCTGATCCGCATCGGCAATCCGCAGTACCTGCGCGACAACAAGTCGTACGGCTTGACCACATTGCGCAACCGTCACGTCAAGGTCCAGGGCAGCACCGTACGCTTCCAGTTCCGCGGCAAGCGGGGTGTCGAGCACGACGTCACCCTGCGCGACCGGCGCCTGGCCAACCTGCTGAAACGTTGCATGGAGCTGCCCGGGCAGGCGCTGTTCCAGTATCTGGACGAGCAAGGCCAACGCCACAGCGTCGGCTCCAGCGAGGTGAACCAGTTTCTCCAGCAACTGACCGGGGCCGACTTCACCGCCAAGGACTATCGCACCTGGGCGGGCAGCAGCCTGGCGCTGAGCCTGCTGCGGCCCCTGGCCTGGGAGCCGGAAAGCGAAGCCAAGCGCCAAGTGGCGGCCATCGTTCGCCAGGTAGCCCAGCGCCTGGGCAACACACCGGCAGTGTGCCGACGCTGCTACATCCACCCTGCCGTGCTCGAACACTACCACCTGGGGCGGCTCGCGGATCTACCCAGGCATCGCCGCCGCAAAGGCTTGCAGGCGGAGGAAGTGGCATTGCTGCTGTTTCTGCAAGCGCAGGAGGCGCTCACGACCGATTGAACAGGGCTATCTAAACGATCATGCAGAGAAATTTCCCATCCGGCGCGAAGCCCCCTATTCTTGCCAGCGAGCACCTTCGCCGACGCTTCATTGAGGCTTTATCTCGGCGCCTGCAAGTGAAGACACTCAACAGTTTTTGTGAGTTCGGGGAATTACTATCCGCCGAAAGCGTCTTTAATGAGAAGGAAGAGGGACAGGCTCCCACCGCCGCGGCATTTGGCCCGACGGACTTTTATATCACCAAGGAGAACTACATGCTGATACTCACCCGTAAGGTTGGCGAAAGCATCGTCATTAACGACGACATCAAAGTCACCATTCTGGGAGTCAAAGGGATGCAGGTGAGAATCGGCATCGATGCACCCAAGGATGTCCAGGTTCACCGCGAGGAAATCTTCAAACGCATCCAGGCTGGCAGCCCGGCCCCGGAAAAGGGCAACGAAGATCATCACTGATCGTTCGTCCTCAAGCCGCACGGATGCGCTTGTTCTGCCCCGCCCGCTCAGGCGCAGCCCTGCGCCTCAAGCGCCCAACCGGCACTCAGGTGCCTAGCAGCTCCCGAACCTTGGCGATCATCCTGTCCATGTCGAACGGCTTGTCGAAAACTGCCGCGAACCATTGCGGGCAGACCAGGCCCTGGCTTGCCTGGGCGCCGCTCATGAGAATCACCGGCAGGTCCGCCAGTTCCAGTTCCTCGCGAATCGCCCGCACCAGCTCCTCGCCATTGAGCACCGGCATCATGTAGTCGGTGATCACCAGCTGCACGCGTTTGTCCTGCAGCGCTTCCAGGGCCTTGCGCCCGTTGCTGGCCTTTTCCACCAGATAGCCTGCGTCCTCCAGGGCGAAGCCGAGGATATCGGCAATCAGGTACTCGTCATCGACGACCAGGATAGTGTTCATGGGCGAGCCTTCAGCCACTGCCCTGCGGCACGGGCGTACCCGACAACACCCCACAGGCACCTTCGAACGCACGGGTCAGGGTAATACCTCCTGGCCCGATCTGCAGGTCGTGCAAGGCAGGGTCATGGTTGCTGTCGCGCACCTTGAGAATCGACAACAAGCGCCGCAACTGCGAGTCCAGCTCGACGAAGCGCATCAACACGAGGTTGTCGACCAGGCTGGAAAGGTCCGGCGCCGGCGCACTGATCTCCGCGCCGAACAGGTCGCGCATTTCCCAGGTCAGCATCACGCTGACGTTACGGGCTCGCAGCTCGCCGGCCAACGCGCGGAAAAAGCCATTGAGCCGCGCCGGCTCGACTGCCAGGCGGCTGAAAGCACCAAGGCTGTCGATCAGCACGCGCTTGCTGCCCTGGGCATCCACCTGTGCCAGCAAGCGAGCGCCGACCTCGTCCAACAGCCCCTCTGTGGTAGGTTGCCAACTGAGCGCCAAGGCGCCCTGGCGCTCCAGCGCGGCAAAGTCGAAGCCCAACGAGGCAGCCTTCAGGCGCAGGCGTGCCGGGGTTTCGTAGAAGCCGAAATGCAGGCCCGGCGAGTCAGGCGTGGATGCGCCGAGAAAAGCCAGCCCCAACGAGGTCTTGCCGACCCCGGAAGGGCCCATCAACAGGCTGACCGAGCCACTGGCCAGCCCCCCTTCGAGCATCGCGTCCAGCGTCGGCACGCCACTGGTGACGCGCTCCAGGCCGTCATTACCGTACTGGCTTGGGTGGCTGTACAGCGCTTCCAGGCGCGGGTACACGTGCAGCCCGCGGTCGTCGATGAAGCACTCATGTCGGCCCGACAACGCCGCGCTGCCACGGGTCTTGCGCAGCTGGACATGGCGCACCGCGCGGCTGCCTACCAGTTGTTCGCCAAGCTCGATCACGCCGTCGACCATGGTGTGCTCCGGGCTGCCCTCGTCCAGGCGCGCGCTGGTCAGCAGCAACACGGTACAGCCGGCGAAGGCGGCATGCCCCTGCAGTTCGGAGACGAATTTCTTGGTGTCGAGGGTGGTTTCGGCACGTACCCGAGCATTGAGTACGCCATCGACGATCAACAGGCTGGCCTGCTGCCGGGAAATTTCCTGGCGCAGCAGCCGCACCACAGCCTCGAGGCCTTCCTGCTCGAGGGTGTCGAAGGCGCTGACGAACTGGATGGGGTCCCCCACCAACGTGGGGTCGAAGAACTCCAATGTGCCCAGGTACTGGAACAACCGCTCGTGGGACTCGCTGAGCAAGGTCGCCACCAGCACGCGGCCCCCTTGGCGCACGTGGTTACAGGCCAGTTGGTTGGCCAGGATGGTCTTGCCCGCACCCGGTGGGCCCTGGACGATGTAGGAGGCGCCCGCGACCAAGCCTCCCTTGAGCAGGGCATCGAGCCCCTCTATTCCAGTCGTCAACCGCTGCAATGCCTGAACCATGATGCCTTCCTTTACCGGGGGTCGCCTGGACATGCCGGCAGGTAGAGGCTCATGCAACTGCCTTCGCCTACGCTGCTGGCCACGCTGATTGCACCATTGCTCTGTTTGGCGAAGCCATACACCTGGCTGAGCCCGAGGCCCGTACCTTTGCCGAAGGGCTTGGTGGTGAAGAACGGTTCGAAGATCCGCGGCAACACGACAGGATCGATACCCGACCCCGTATCCCGAATATCGAAGCGTACATGCGGGCCACACAAGCCATCCACTTCACCGGCCAATGTCACGGTGTCCACCGACAGCTCGATACGCCCTTCACCCTCGATGGCATCGCGGGCATTGAACAGCAGGTTGAGCAGCACCATCTGCAACTGTCCGGCATCCACATCGATCAATGGCAGGTCGGACGGCACGCGTTGGTGCAGCGCGATAGCGCTGGGCAATGCATGCTCGATGAGACCACGCGTGGATGCGATCAGTTCGGCAGGGGCAATGCGCGTCACGTTCAATTGCCGGTGGCGGGCAAAGCTGAGCAGTTGCTGGGTCAGTTGCGTCCCGCGTTGTCCAGCATCGACGATGTGCTCGAGCATGCGCTGGATCCGCGCCGGGTCCTGCGCATTGAGCGCCAGGCGCGCGGAACTGAGAATGATGGTGAGCAGGTTGTTGAAGTCATGGGCCATACCGCCGGCCAACTGCCCAAGGGCCTCGAGCTTCTGTGCCTGGAACAGCTGGGCGCGCACGGCATCGAGCTGCTGGGCGGACTCGCGGCGGTCGGTGATGTCCCGCGTGACCTTGGCCAGCCCGACGATCTGGCCCTGTTCGTCGCGGATCACATCGAGCGCGGCCAGGGCCCAGAACTGCGTACCGTCCTTGCGCACCCGCCAACCTTCATCCTGCGCCACGCCCTTGTCGAGCGCTTCGCGAAACAGCCGCTCGGGGCGGCCGTCGCGGATATCCTGAGGAGTGAAGAACAAAGAGAAATGCCGACCGATCACCTCGTCGGCGCGATAGCCCTTGATCCGCTCTGCCCCGGCGTTCCACGACACCACGTGGCCAAGGGGGTCGAGCATGTAGATGGCATAGTCGACCACCGACTGCACCAGTTGCTCGTAGCGCTCGGCAGGCATCACCGCCTGGTCGAGACATTCAGCTGAAACCATACACGCTCCACTGGCACGGCGGGAGGGATACAACGGGCTTGGCCGGACAGCTCAAGCGCGAGGAATGCACGGGCCGTTCACGGGTCTGCCTCGATCAGCAATGGGCTGACCCGACGCGGCATGGCCACTTTCAGCAGCCAGGCCCCGACCAGGCTGATCGAACCACCTCCGAGCAGGGCCTGCAAGCGTTGCGTGTCAGGGTACTCGGCATCGAACGCGAGCATCAGCAAATAACCCCCGAGGCAGATCAGGCACAGGTACAGGAAGGCGGCCAGCAGCACCACCTGGGCAAACAACAGGCGCCAGAACAGCCGGGGACGAATCAAACGTCCGGGTTGGGCAGGAGGAGTGGCCAGGGTCATGGCTTCACACTCTTGGATCCAATTTAAACCGCGACAGTGGCTTATTGACATTGTGGTGTCAATCAACCCGGCGCGACGGTCTCCATTCTTGATCATAGGCGCTGCGCACGGGGGATATATAACATTGGTGCATATAAGCTGCAGGTATATCGCCGCGAGCCACCCTTAGCCTGACACATCCCTGGCCATAGTCAGGCTCATCAAAGGCGCGCCCGGTTCTGCCAGAGCCTCTACGGCGAGGGCTTCCTGCACCGGGACAAACCTGTAGGACAAGGCCGCGACAGCGTCTAATACATTGATTTCCGCCGCCTTTTCGTGTCTAATCGCCAGCTTCCCGTCATGCCCTGATGGTGAAATTGGTAGACACATCGCACTTAAAATGCGCCGTCGCGAGACGTGCCGGTTCGAGTCCGGCTCGGGGCACCAGTTTTAAGCAGAAAAGCCCAGTGAACGCTGGGCTTTCTTGCATCTGACGCCGACTCACGCACTCGCCAATGTACTATTTTCGTCACGCTGGACGATCAATTTCCAGCTACCCGCCGCGCTTGCCCTTGCGCGCCAGCAAACCGCCATGCAACTGCTAGAGTGGAGCTTGTCCTCCTCCACTGGAACACCGCCATGCGCTATTCCCTGTTCGAAGGCCAACGCGACCTGATCATCCTGCTCGCACGCGTACTGCTGATGATCCTGTTCGTGCTGTCAGGCTGGGCCAAGCTCACCGGTTTCGATGGCACGGTCGGCTACATGAGTTCACTTGGAGCCCCTGCCCCAACGCTGGCGGCGGCGGTTGCAGTGTTCATGGAATTCTTCGTCGCGATCGTGCTGATCCTGGGTTTCTATACCCGGCCACTGGCGTTTCTGTTCGCCCTCTTCGTGCTCGGCACCGCGCTGATTGGCCACCCGTTCTGGAACATGGTCGACCCAGAGCGCAGCGCCAACATGACCCAGTTCCTGAAGAACCTGAGCATCATCGGCGGCCTGCTGCTACTGGCGGTAAGCGGGCCGGGGCGCTTCTCGGTCGACGGACGCTGACTCAGTCGTCGACATCGTCGAGCCAGGCTGGGTGGCCTTCGTCGTCATCGAGAAAGTCATCCAGCGTGTCTTCATCTTCCTCGACTTCGTCCTCGGCGCCCTGGGCATCCGCTTCGTGGTCGAGGTCGTCGTAGAGAAACTCCTGGTCGAGCAGGTGATCGTGTTCGGGTTCATTCAGGTCATCTTCGTCGCGCATATTGGCTCCTGGGAATTGGCCAGGCCTGTATAGGCACATCATCGCCTGTGGTCAATGCATTTGGGTTAATCCCCGCTTAACCCAACCCGCTGTAGTCTGCAGGCTCTCCCTTCAGACGTTCGTTGCCCACCTTCACGGTGGGCTTTTTTATGCGCGGCCACTGGGCAGAAAGCCGGAACTTTGCAGCCCGTGCCAAGGCTCGCAAGAAAGGCAGGACTTGTCTTTCAAAGGAGAACGCCAATGGCCGTGAATATCGACAACCTGACCATCACAACCCCGGTGCCCAAATCCGCCAGCAACCCCGTTGCGCTCGAAGTGAGCGGTGCCCAGGCCCTGGCGACCCTGACCCAGGTAGTGGCCCGCCTGCCCGACGGCTCGATCCGCATGACCGCCCCCACCAAGGGGGCATCGAGCAAAAGCACCCACCGCACTCGCTGCGAATGGAAGGAAGCCGTGTATTGGGCGCTTGGCAGCGCCACTCGCCACCGCAACGCTCAGGCAATGACCCTGGAAAAGGTCAACCTGGCGCAGAAAGTGGTGATTTCACAACTGCACGTCAAGGATGACGACAACCCGCCAATCAAGGTGTTCTGGAACAAGGGCAAGATCACCGTCGGCCTGCGCGCCGAATTCAACCAGGTGGCCAGCACCAGCAGCACCTTGCTGGCTGACGTGCCATTGGGCACACCGTTCGAGGTCGTCATCGAGGTCAGCGGCAGCGGTACTTGCACGGTCAACGCCAGCTGCAATGGACGCAACGGCACCGCCGCGACCCTGCAACTGGCAAGCTCCTGGGCGACCCGCACCTTCAACTTCCATGGCGGGGTATACAACCAGGTCGACTACACCGATGAAACCCCGGCCGATGATGCCTCGATCTGTGTGATAAGCCGCCTGGAGCTGACCCATGCCTGACGATTGGAAAAAGATCCACTGTCCTTCACAAAATTCTGACATGTGAATAGGTATCCTGGCATAGCTCCAAACGTTCTTTGAACCCGCCCCAAGCGGCGGGTTTTTCTTTGTCCCACGCCAAACACCCCTCGATTTTGTGACGCATCTCACACTTCAAGCGCGCCTGCCATTACAAATGGAGGCCTTCCTACATCATTTCGACATTGTTACCATTGTACGCATAGCACTTTGGCAGCATTGAAGACCGCTTCCGGGCGAGTATTCTGCACTCCTATTGTCCATATATTCCCAAGGACGGATTCCATGAAACCCCTTTCCCTTCTCGTCATTTCGGCGCAATTGCTCATTGTGAGCGCTGCCTGGGCTGATGAAAACCGCAGCACCTGGTCGCAGGAACCGACCGCGTTCCTCGGTGTAGATCTGCAGGGCGACTTCGTCCAGCAAGTGCCCGAGTGCGCCGCCGACGGCAGCAAGCCCGAGGGCCTGTGCCGTGTCGCCACCGCCAACCCTGACAGCTTCGAAGTCCGCGGCCTGCCCTACCTGCCGATCTCGCCGGGTTACACGCTGGTCGCCAACCTCAAGGACGGCCAACTCAACCAACTGGTATTCAGCGGCAACGCCAACAGCCTGTACCTGGTAACGGACATGCTGACCCAACGCTTTGGCGAGCCGGGCGACCAGCACATGCAGTGGATCAAGATGAAATCCGGCGCGTCCTACCAGACCGAAGTCATGGCCTGGCAAGGTGAGAAGGTGGCCGTGAACTTCCAGCGCATGGAAACCGACCTGGGTAAATATGCGGTCACACTGACCAACGTGATGCCGGCTGCTGCCACCCCTGCAGTTGAATCGATCTCCAGTGCTGAGGCGTCCGAGGTGGTCGAGACCCCGTCTTCCAAGCTCTGAGGCTTGTCGAAAAAACGCGCCAACGGTAGGGCCTGCCGCTGGCGCGTTTTTTTGTGCCGGGTGGTTGCGCTCAGTCCAGCGCGCCGTTGAGCACCTCGTAGATAATGCCCGTTGCCACGGCCACCAAGATCAAGTCCACCCCCGCCTGCTGCCATTCATAGCCATCGTAGTGCGGCAATTGGCCAAGCAAGCGACCATCGAGTTTCTTGGCGATCCCGGGCGGAAGCGGCTTGCCTCGCGCCAGGTTCTTCTGGATACCCGGCGGCAACGCTGGCCCAGGGCTCCAGTAATCACGATGGCCTCTCAAAATGCCCAGCACATCGCCACGGTCGATAGAGGGGCCTGAGTGCCCATCGTAGTGTCCGCTTTTCTTCTGGTGGCTTTCTGCATGCCCTTGGCCCTTGCCATGCCCTTGCCCCTTCCCATTACCGGGATCGGCCAGCGCGAGCGTTGGCCCGGCCAGCAACGAAATGGATGTGATTGCCGCGATGACGAATCCACACCTGGCCATGACTGATTCCTTATGCATAGGTGACCCCATGAAATCTAGACGATGCAGGCATGAGAAGCTCCGCCGACGGAGCAAGAAAACAAGCCAAATGTGGCGCACGCCCCTGAAACCATCCCCCGTTCTGGAACTTCCACATTTTCCGACCCATAAAGAAAAACCCCGCAGACGTTAATCTGCGGGGCTTTCGAATATGGAGGCCGAGGTCGGAATCGAACCGGCGTAGACGGATTTGCAATCCGCTATAGGGCCTAGGTTTTTCGCGCCCTGCAGGCTGTAGGTCGCGTAATCACTGGTCTATGCCTTAATGGCTGGTGTTGGTAGTTCATGAGCATTTGGGACATCCAGTGTCCCAGGATTGTCCCTCGTCATGCGAGCCGGCCAATGACCAGAACTCCTACCACATCACCAGCTGCTGCCTCGTTCGGGCCATCGCTCAGCAGCAGTGTACCCTTGTTGCGCTTGCCGGTCAGATCACCGTTGTGGCCGTCACCGTTCCCGGCACAGCGAAATTGCTGGTGTCCATATAACCACCATGAGTAGGCGAATCGACAGATCAATTATTGACCAGATGTGCAGCATTGCCACGCCTCGACGTTGGTTTATCAGGCAGCCGACGCTATCATGCTCGGCGTTTCATAAAGCTAATCAAAGATCAATGGACCGATGAAAAAAATATCAATTACCGTAGTTTCAGTCATAGCTCTCGCGCTAGTCGGATATGTTGGCTACCAATTCATACCTAAATGGCCAGATCCAGTCGTGTCTGAAAGCAACTATGAATACGGAAAATCTCTTTTAGAGGATTTTAAAAAATCCCCATACAGACCTGCTCTCAGGTCGCAAGAGTACTCTCCTACCGGAGACTACATGAACTACAGCAAAACCCAGTCATTCAAGAATGAGGGTCGTATCAAGCTCGATGGAAATGGGCTACCGACAGTTTTGTACGAAAGCCAATATCAGTATAACCCAATAACAATTTCAAATTTCGCGCTGTACGAGTACGGAAAGAATCTTCCTGAAAGACCAACAAATAAGTTTTGGGCTGCCACAAATAAACTAATGTCCATGCAGGGATTTGATGGATCATTTAGGTATGGTTTCTCTTTCAAGCATTACGCGCTTTCAAAATCATACCCTGTCGGCTGGTCTAGCGGAATGGCTCAAGGTTTGGCCATGAGCGTTCTTGCTAGAGCCTATACATTTGACAAGCGTCAGGATTATCTTGACGCAGGTAATAAGGCTCTAGATTTTTTAATGGTCCCCGTATCTCATGGCGGCCCACTTAGCTCAATGGCTGGACTTGATCCGTCTCTCAACAATTATATTTTCTTTGAAGAGTACATTGGTGACCGTGGAATCTACACGCTTAACGGCTATATGTTTACCCTGATAGGATTATATGACTGGTGGAGTGTTACCGGATCAGAAAAGGCGCATGAAGCTTTTCAAGAAGGCATGAAGACATTAGTTAAAATATTACCTTACTACGACTTCGGGGGATCCTCATCATATGACCTTACTTTCAGGACTTATGGTCGAGAAAAACCGCACTACAACATCCGATATCATTCCACCCACATCTACCTACTAAATAACCTTTATTCAATAACAAAAAACAAAACTTTGAAGGAATTTTCTGAACACTGGAATCCAACAGGGCTTTGATTAAAAGTGAAGCTATTCGTTAAGAATAGCTTCCCACATCAGATTCACTGCTACGCCTGCCGTCATGCTACCCCCGGTCGTATAGATACGAAGTGTTGCGCCGTTCGTGGTAATTGATATCGGTGTGTAGAATATGTTCACCCCGGCAGCAGAAAGGTTTCCATTCAGGCGCATTGACGGCGCTTTAGGGAACCTTCGATTGAAGGTGATTGGCACATCTTGGAATGTGGTGGCGGTTGTCACTGCTGCAACTGTACCACCCTCAGTCATGCCGCATACCTTTGCCGCATCGATGGTTGTGCCTGCTGGTGCGCCTGCGTTCGGAAGATCAACCTCAAATCTTACGCGGTCAAACTGAGTGCCTGAGAGGCTCTGAATTATGCCGTTCGAGGAACGAGTTACAGGGGAATCAGGACAGTTTATCTTTATGTCAACACACTTTCCTGTAGCAGTAGATCCACGGTTTACAATCTTGATTGGAATCCTAGCATTCGGCGCGCTCATATCGATATCGCGGAAAGTCATGCACCCACCTAGAATGGTGTCCGCTGACATGCTCACACTGTTTCCTCCGCAATCAATCACACCCCGGCTGGTAGTCGAAGGATCGCCGTCTGCGATTATCTTGAAACCTTCAAACAGGAAGCTGGTTCCACGCATCTCGTTGATAGAGATTGCAACACCGTTACCCGTGGCAGCCAGAGCTGGAGCGAAGACCGTGCCACCGCGCACACTGTTGTGATTGCCGCTGATAGTCACGCCATTACGGTGGATGCAGTTCACGTACTGGCAATGCTCAACGTTTCCATGCATATCCGACCCTTGGACATCCCAAGAAGACGTTTCTGCGCCATCAACAACGCAGAAGCGCGTTGGCACACTGCCAGGCAAATCGTTACCTCCCATGGTGATGCCATGCCGCCTAGCGTGAAATGTCCCACCCGAAACAAGACAATGCTGCGCGTTACTGAGTCTGAGCCCGTAGTTGTCAGCCGCTGCTGACTCCCTATCGCTGAATGTCTCGCAGAACAGGGAAGTTCCCCCAAGTGCCCGCTGGTGAATGATGCCGCCACCTGATGTACCAAATACCCGCACGTACTCGAATTGGGCATTGCGCGTTACATCGCCGAGAAGCCCAGCAATCATCACACCGCTGGTAGGCATCAAAATGTCACCACCGCGGATCTTCGGCCTGGTGGGATTCATCTTGTAAATCTTCAGGCCCTTGCCGTTGCCATCCAGCACGATCGACATACTTGCCAGGATTGGAGCGGTGAGGTTGACAGTCAGTCCGCTTACACTCCGAGCCGCGGCGGTCGCCCCCTGGTAGGCCGCCAGTACGCTCGCCAGAAGTTGGGCGGCGTGGTTATCGACACCGTCCCCGTGACCGCTGCACCACCCCCGGCGCCAGCCTGGACCCCTGACTTCTCCCGAGTGAAGTGAAATGCGACCCAGAAGTACCGAGAATCGCGACCTGCCGCCGGGCATGTACCGGCGCAAGCGCACCAGGAAGAACGGAAAGGTGTGGGTCGGGTACTACTACCGCGACCAGAACGGCAAGGAAATCCCACTCGGTACCGACCTGGTGCAAGCCAAGCTGGAGTGGGCGGCCCTGGAGGCAAAGGCGACGCCGAGCGAACTGAAGACCATGCAGGGCATTTTCGACGAGTACGAGCGCAAGATCATCCCGGGCAAGGCAGCACGGACGCAGAAGGACAACATCTACGAGCTCAAGCAGCTGCGGGCCGTGTTCGATTCAGCGCCGATCGATGCCATCACGCCAGCCATGATCGCCCAGTACAGGGATTCGCGGTCGGCCAAGACACGCGCAAACAGGGAGATCGCCCTGCTCTCCCACGTTTTCAACACGGCGCGGGAATGGGGGCTGACCACACGGGATAACCCGTGCTTGGGCGTGAGAAAGAACAAGGAGAAACCGCGCGACTTCTACGCCAACGAAACGGTGTGGCAGGCGGTGTATGAGGCAGCTCCACCGGAGCTGAAGGATGCGATGGACCTGGCGTACCTGACCGGCCAGCGACCGGCAGACGTACTGTCCATGCGAAAGGACGATGTGGAGGGAATCTATCTACTGGTCAGCCAGGGCAAAACCAGCAAACGATTGAGGATCGTCCTTGAGGTGGACGGAGTGAAGAACAGCCTGGGACTGCTGCTCGAGCGCATCATGATCCGCACCAGCCAGCACCTGTCGCCGTTCTTCATCGTCAACGAGCACGGTAAGCGCATGAGCTGGGCGATGCTGCGCAATCGCTGGGCAGATGCGCGGGAGGACGCCAGAGTGAAAGCCGAGGTCGAGAAGAAGCCTGACCTGGCCAATCGAATCGCCCAGTTCCAGTTCCGCGATATCCGACCGAAGGCGGCGTCGGAGATCAACGACCTGAGCGATGCAAGCGTGCTGTTGGGGCACTCAAAGGAGGGAATTACCGAGCGTGTTTACCGCCGCGTCGGGGCCATCGCCAAGCCTTCGAAAGGCTGAGGTTTCGGAACTCCATGCCTTTAGTTTCGGAACTCCTGCCTTTTTCAGCCCATAAAGAAAAACCCCGCAGACGTTAATCTGCGGGGCTTTCGAATATGGAGGCCGAGGTCGGAATCGAACCGGCGTAGACGGATTTGCAATCCGGAGCATAACCACTTTGCTACTCGGCCTCAAAGTCGGATCTAGCTGCTTACGCTTTGCTATCTCCTTGAAACACTGAACCTTTTTCAAAGTTCGCTGCGTTTCGATGGGCGCCATTATGTCTGCATTCGAACAACCTTGCAACCCCCTGATTTAAAAAAATCTTCAAGAGGTTCAAGGTGTTAGCGCAAGCGGCCGAATTTGCTCCAGAGGCTGACCACGGTGTTCTCCACGGTACCGCTCGCCGCCACGCCGATCCGCTCCTGCAGGCTCTTGCGCTCGGCATAGTGCACGTGGAACAGGTTGGCCTCGCGGGCACGGTCGCTGAGGTATTCGTCGCTGGTACGCAGCTCGTCCACCAGTTTGCGGTTGAGTGCAGCGACGCCCAGCCAGACCTCGCCGGTCGCCACTTCGTCGATATGCAGCTGCGGGCGGTAGCGGCTGACGAAATCCTTGAACAACTGATGGGTCACGTCGAGGTCTTCCTGGAACTTCTCCCGGCCCTTCTCGGTGTTTTCACCGAACACGGTGAGGGTGCGCTTGTACTCACCGGCAGTCAGCACCTCGAAGTCGATGTCGTGCTTCTTCAACAGGCGATTCACGTTGGGCAACTGCGCCACCACACCGATGGAGCCGAGCACGGCGAACGGAGCGCTGACGATCTTCTCGCCGATGCAGGCCATCATGTAGCCGCCGCTGGCCGCTACCTTGTCGATGCACACGGTCAGCGGGATGCCAGCCTGGCGGATGCGCGCCAGTTGCGAGGCGGCCAGGCCGTAGCTGTGTACCAGGCCGCCGCCGCTCTCGAGGCGCAGCACCACTTCGTCACGCGGGGTGGCCAGGGTCAGCAGCGCGGTGATTTCGTTGCGCAGGCTCTCGGTAGCCGAGGCCTTGATGTCGCCGTCGAAGTCGAGCACGAACACCCGGGGCTTTTCCTCGGCCTTGCCCTTGCCCTTCTTCTGCTGTTTTTCCGCCTTGGCCTGCTGCTTGCGCAAGGCCTTGAGCTGCGGCTTGTCGAGCAGGCCCGACTCCAGGCGCTCGCGCAGTTCCTTGTAGAACTCGTTCAGGCGGGTGACGTGCAATTGTCCACCCGACTTGCGCCGCCCCTTCCCCCGCATGCCGACGATGGCGGAGAGCACCACCAGGATGGCGATCACCAGGGTGGCGGTTTTGGCCAGAAAGCTTGCGTATTCGGCAAGAAACTCCACGTTGACTCCTTGATAGACCAGCGCCTGCGCGGCGCGAAACTGTAGCAAGCATACCGGTGCGCCAGTGACCCTGCCAGCCGGTGCAAATGCTGGCAACACAGTTCAAACAAGCTTTTCAAACGCTTGTATGTTTTTTCGTTGACAGCCTCGGTGGCGCATCCTAACCTCGCATCAACCTTCCAACGGCCGGATTTCTTCGTGGGCAACCTGTACCTCATCCGACATGGCCAAGCCTCCTTCGGCGCCGAGGACTACGACGTCCTGTCGGCCACCGGGGCGCGCCAGAGCCATGCCCTGGGCGAGCACCTGGCGCAGCTTGGGGTGCGCCTGGATCGTTGCCTGGCCGGCAGCCTGCGGCGCCAGCAAGACACCGCCCGCCTCGCCCTGCAGGCGATGCAGGCCACAGGTTGCCCGGCTCCGGCCATTGAGACCGACCCGGCGTTCAACGAGTTCGATGCCGACGGTGTCGTACGTGCCCTGGCCCCAGGCCTGCTGGCGGACGAACCCGACGCGCTGCACATCCTGCGCAACGGTGCCCAGCACCGCAGCGAATTCCAGCGCCTGTTCGCGCTGATGGTGCAACGCTGGCACGATGGGCAGCACCAGGGCGAAGGCCTGGAAACCTGGGAGGCCTTCACCGGCAGGGTCGAAGCGGGCCTGCTGCGGGTGCTGGACCAGGCCGGCAGTGGCGACAACATTGCCATCTTCACCTCCGGCGGTACCATTGCCGCGCTGCTCCACCTGGTCACACGCATCACCCCCAGCCAGGCCTTCGCGCTGAACTGGCAGATCATCAACACGTCGCTCAGCCAGCTGAAATTCCGCGGCCGCGACGTGTCCCTGGCCACCTTCAACAGCCAGGCGCATGTGCAGCTGTTGAAGGCGCCGGAGCTCATCACCTATCGATGACCCGGCCTGTTGTGTCCCTTCGGGGACGTGAAAACCACTCTATAAGGAATGCACCATGACCTCCGTAGCTGATGCCGTTAAGAAGATGCAAGAGAAGTTCAACCCATCCGCTGCCGCCGGCCTGGACCTGGTGTTCGGCTTCAACGTCACCGACGAAGACAAGCACTACGCGCTGATCGTCAAGGACGGCACCTGCGAGCTGCAGGAAGGCGAAAACCCGGATGCCAACTGCACCCTGGTGATGGACAGCGAAACCCTCAAAGGCATCGTCAACGGCGAAACCGACGGCATGCAGGCCTTCATGAGCGGCAAGCTGCGCGTCGAAGGCGACATGATGCTGTCGATGAAGCTGAGCGAGCTGTTCCCGGCCTGAGTGCCAGGCCAGCCATGCGAGACGAAGACCGAAGCCCTGGTGGCTTCGGTTTTTTTTTGCGCGCCGAGCAGACGCGTCATCAAGACAGTTGATCGGCCGGCAACACCCTCGCCTATGGGGAGGCTGGGACGCTTGTTCCAGTCGGCGCTGGCCATTAAATTAGCCAATAGTCCTTGCGACAGATAATAAGGAAAACGCATGACGCTCACCGACCCCTCCACCCAGGTACGCCCCGGCGAAGAAATCGACGCGAGGGTCATCGACGCCTTTCTCAAGGACAACATCGAGGGGCTCGAAGGCTCGCCGAGCATCAGCCAGTTCCCTGGCGGTGCTTCCAACCTGACCTACCTGGTGGCCTACCCAGGCCGTGAATTCGTGCTGCGCCGGCCGCCCTTCGGCGAGAAGGCCAAGTCCGCGCACGACATGGGCCGGGAGTTTCGCATCCTCAACCAGCTCAACAGCGGCTTCCCCTACTGCCCCAAGGCCTATGTGCACTGCACCGATACGGCGCAGATCGGCAGCGAGTTCTACGTCATGGAGCGGGTCAGGGGCGTGATCCTGCGCTCGGACATTCCCACCGGACTCGGCCTCGATGCCCGGCGTACCGAACACCTGTGCAAGAGCTTCATCGACCGCCTGGTGCAACTGCACCAGGTCGACTACCAGGCCTGTGGCCTGGCTGACCTGGGCAAGCCCGAAGGCTACGTACAGCGCCAGATCGAGGGCTGGAGCAGCCGCTACGACAAAGCCCTGACCCCGGATGCGCCGCACTGGGAGCAGGTGATGGCCTGGTTGCGCGAGAAGATGCCTGCTGACCACCCGCGCCCGGGCATCGTGCACAACGACTATCGCTTCGACAACGTCATCCTCGATGCCGAAAACCCCATGCGCATCATCGGCGTGCTGGACTGGGAGATGGCCACCATCGGCGACCCGCTGATGGACCTGGGCAACAGCCTGGCCTACTGGATCGAGGCCACCGACCCGCCCGCTGTGCAACTGATGCGGCGCCAGCCCAGCAACGCCCCGGGCATGCTGACGCGCCGGCAGTTCGTCGACCACTACGCCGAGCGCGCCGGTATCCGCCTGGACAATTTCGACTACTACTATTGCTACGGCCTGTTCCGCCTGGCCGGCATCGTCCAGCAGATCTACTACCGCTACTACCACGGCCAGACCCAGGACAAGCGCTTCGCCCAGTTCATCGACATGAACCGCTTGCTCGAGCAGATGACCCTGCAGGTCATCGACAAGTCCGCGCTCTGACAACCGCCCCGACGACCGACAAGGAACACCGCATGTCCAAGACCCACCTGTTCGACCTCGACGGCAAGATCGCCTTCGTCTCCGGCGCCAGCCGCGGCATCGGCGAGGCCATTGCCCATCTGCTGGCCCAGCAGGGCGCCCATGTGATCGTTTCCAGCCGCAAGCTCGAAGGCTGCCAACAGGTCGCCGACGCGATCATCAAAGCGGGCGGCAAGGCGACCGCGGTGGCCTGCCACATTGGTGAGCTGGAGCAGATCCAGCAGGTATTCGGCGCCATCCGCGAACAGTTCGGGCGCCTGGACATCCTGGTCAACAATGCCGCTACCAACCCACAGTTCTGCAACGTGCTGGACACCGACCCGAGCGCTTTCCAGAAAACCGTGGACGTGAATATCCGCGGTTACTTCTTCATGTCGGTGGAGGCCGGCAAGCTGATGCGCGAGCATGGCGGCGGCAGCATCATCAACGTGGCCTCGATCAACGGTGTATCGCCCGGCCATTTCCAGGGCATCTATTCGGTGACCAAGGCTGCGGTCATCAACATGACCAAGGTGTTCGCCAAGGAGTGCGCGCAGTTCGGCATTCGCTGCAATGCGCTGCTGCCGGGCCTGACCGACACCAAGTTCGCCTCGGCGCTGGTGAAGAACGACGCGATCCTGAACGTTGCGCTACAGCAGATCCCGCTCAGGCGCGTGGCCGCGCCCGAGGAAATGGCCGGCGCCGTGCTGTACCTGGCCAGCGATGCGTCCAGCTACACCACCGGCACCGCGCTCAACGTCGACGGTGGCTACCTGTCCTGACTCCTGATCGCGCCGGCGGCCCTGCCTGAGCTACAGGCAGGTTGCCGCGGCCGCGCGGCGCTGCAAGGCAACGCCATCATTCTGCTTGGCGTAGTAGTCGACGCGAGTGCCGCCAGCCTGCGGATAGACATCAACGAACGACTCGGCGCCACGGGTATACACCGTCAGGCCGCCCTGGGCACGCGGCTCCAGGTAGCCGCTGGCGTCGACGCCGAAACGCACGTCATCCTGCCAACTGTACTGGATGCACTGGGCAACCAGCTGCGGTGCCTTCTGCGAGTCGAACTGGGCCGCCGGCTTGCCGCCACGCGCCGCATCCATGGTCGCTGAAGCACAACCGGCCAGCATCAGTACTACGGCCATCGGCACGATCGCTCGCATGTTCCACCCTCGGTAAGAAAAAAGAACGCGACTCTAGCACTGCCGGGCAATCGGAGTGAATTGTCGTGCGTTCGGCGCTGTCGCAATGAAGACCTATTACCGCACAAGGAACTGCCATGCGACCGCTTCCCCTGATCTGCGCCCTGCTCTTCGCCGGCCTGCCCGTGCTGCCCATGACCGCCTCGGCGGCGCCCTCGGCCGAGGAAAGCATGCAGGGTCCGGAAACCCACAACCGCGAAGTGAAAGTCGGTGACAAGGCCCCCGACCAGTACAAGCGCGACGACCAGACCATCGCCGACTGGAAGGCCAAGGGCCTGCCGGAACCGGAAAAGGAGAGCCACTGGGTGCGCATGGGCGACCATTACGTGCTGGTGCAGATCACCAACGGCGTGATCCTGGCCATCCATCCCGCCTCCTGAATACCTCCGGGCCGCCATCCTGGCGGCCCTCCCTTCTGTTTCACCCCCTCCCACCTCCTCGCCTGCCTGTGCCGCTTATCGCTGGCGCCAGAAAATCTTGCGCGGCAAGGAAACCAAATGGATCGTTTCCAGTCTCAGTAGGTGTCCCGTAAACCTTTGCGGATCAAGGACCTATATCGTGATCAAGCGCATTGCCAGCCTGTCTTTACTCGCCGCCATCCTGCTCAGCGCAGGCTGCTATCACCACCACTACCGCGACGACGACGGCTGGCGCGACCACGACCGTGGCGACCGCCACCACCGCCGTCACGATCGCGACGACGACAACCGTCAGTACCGTGACCGCTACTACCGCTGAAGCGTCTGTTCAACCCACCTTTACCCGATGATTCCTCTGAGGTTCATATCATGCGTCTGACTTTGCCTTCCCTCGCCCTTGGCCTGCTCCTGTGCCAGGGCGCTTTCGCCGGTGACGGTACTGCCGCCGTTGGCGGCGGTCTGGGGGGTGCCCTGGGCAATATCGTCGGCCAATCGATGGGCGGCAAGACGGGCGCCGCCATCGGCGCGGGCCTGGGCGGCGCAGCCGGTAGCGCCGTGGGCGCACGCAAGGGCAACCGTACCGAAGCCGCGATCGGCGGTGGCCTGGGCTCGGCTGGTGGCTCGTTGCTGGGCGGCGCGGTCGGGGGTTCGACCGGCTCCACCATCGGTGCAGGCCTCGGCGGCGCGGCCGGCGGCGCGCTGGGCAACCATGTAGGTGACAACAACCGCAGCAGCGGCAGCGGCCACAAGCACAAGCACCGCCGCCACCGTCACTGATCCCTCCGGGCCAGGGCGCCGTCCCTGGCCTGCCCCGCCGCGGGCAAATTCCTGCAACATGTCAATAACGCCTTCACCGCAGGCTGGCACACTGGCTGCTACTGTCTATCGTGCCCCTTGAGTGAAGGAACACCCTCCCCCCATGAACCAAGAGCTACTCTGGGTCCTCGGCCTGCTGGCCGTCGTCGTCACCCTGTTCATCGTCAATCGCCCACGCATGGACGTGGTCGCGTTGCTGGTCATTCTCGCCCTGCCCTTGTTGGGGATCCTCACCGTCGAACAGGCCCTGGCGGGCTTCGCCGACCCCAACGTGGTGCTCATCGCCGCATTGTTCGTGATCGGCGAAGGCCTGGTGCGCACCGGCATCGCCTACCGCATCGGCGAATGGATGAGCGAACGGGCCGGCAACAGTGAGGCGCGCCTGCTGGTGCTGTTGATGGTATCGGTGGCCGGCCTGGGATCGATCATGAGTTCCACCGGCGTGGTGGCGATCTTCATCCCGGTGGTGCTGAGCATCGCCGCGCGCCTGCGTATCTCGCCCAGCCGCCTGATGATGCCACTGGCCTTCGCCGGCCTGATCAGCGGCATGCTTAGCCTGGTGGCCACGCCGCCCAACGTCGTGGTTCACAGCGAACTGGTGCGCCGCGGCGAAGCAGGTTTCCATTTCTTCAGCTTCACCCCGTTCGGCCTGGTGGTGCTGGTGCTCGGCGTGGGTTACATGCTGCTCACGCGCAATTGGCTCAAGGGCGAGGCGCGCAAGGACGGCCGGGTGGAAACGCGGCGCACCCTGCTCGACCTGGTGCTCGACTACAAGCTCAACGGCCGCGAGCGGCGCCTGCGCATCCGCCCGCATTCGCCGTTGATCGGCCACACCCTGGGCGAGCTGGAGCTGCGCACCCGCCATGGCGCCAACGTGATCGGCATCGAGCGCCAGCACAAGTTCACCACCCGGGTGATGACGGCAGACTCCAGTACCGTGCTGCATCAGGGCGATGTGTTGCTCCTCGACCTGTTCGGCCCGCGTGACGGCGATGACCTGCGCACCTTGTGCCAGACCATGCAGCTCGAGCCCCTGCACTTCAAGGCAGCCTATTTCATCGATCAATCGCAAGACCTGGGCATGGCTGAAGTCTCGCTGCCGCCAGGTTCCCAGTGCATCGGCAAAAGTATTCTGGAACTGGCTTTCCGTACGCGCTTCGACCTCAACGTGGTTGGCCTGCGCCGCGAGCAGTCGGCCATCGAGGCGCAGTTGCTGGAAGAAAAACTGCGCCTGGGCGACACACTTTTGGTGGTCGGGCCCTGGAAGGCCATACGCCAACTGCAAAGCCGCCCGTACGACTTCCTGGTGCTGAGCATGCCCGCAGAGATCGACCAGGTCGCGCCGGCCCGCGAACGTGCACCGCATGCGCTGATCAGCCTGGCGGTGATGGTCGCGCTGATGGTCAGCGGCGTGGTGCCCAACGTGCTCGCGGCCCTGATCGGCTGCCTGCTGATGGGTGCCGGCCGCTGCATCGACATGAACAGCGCCTACCGCGCGATCCACTGGCAGAGCCTGGTGCTGATCGTCGGCATGCTGCCCTTCGCCCAGGCGCTGCAGAAAACCGGTGGTATCGACCTGGCGGTGAGCGGCCTGGTGGGCGTGCTCGGCGGCGCCGGCCCGCTGGCCATCCTCGCCTGCCTGTTCGCCCTCACCGCAGTGATCGGGCTGTTCATCTCCAACACCGCCACCGCCGTACTGATGGCACCGGTGGCGATCAGCACGGCCGCACAACTGGGTATGTCGCCGTATCCGTTCGCCATGACCGTGGCCCTCGCCGCCTCGGCCGCGTTCATGACGCCGGTATCGTCGCCCGTGAACACCCTGGTACTGGGGCCAGGGCAGTACCGCTTCGCCGACTTCATCAAGATCGGCGTGCCCTTTACGGTACTGGTGATGCTGGTGACCGTGCTGATGGTGCCATGGATCTTCCGCCTGTGAAGGCCATGAGCATATGCCTGCCGCCTGCGAAAGCGTGCGGCAGATTGACATCAGCCAGTGTCTGGAAACACACTGCATTGTTATTGCCCCAGGTGTTCACAGCCGTCGTCCTGGATTCCGTCTCCGCTTGCCGGTCGAGCCCATGGTTTCTCCAGCCCAGTCGCGCCTGTTGTCCTACGCCATCCTTTTCTGCCTGACCCTTGCCCTGACCCTCGGTGGCATCCTGGCACGCCCCATCGAATCGCTGTCGTTGTTCTGGCCGGTGAATGCCGTGCTGGCCGGGGTGCTATTGCGTTACCCGCGCAAGGCGACGCCGATCGGCTTCGCCCTGGTGTGGCTGGCGATGGTCCTGGCCGACCTTGCCACCGGCAGCGCCTGGGCCCCGGCATTGTGGTTCAACCTGTGTAACCTCGGCGTGGTCGTGACCCTTTGGGCAATCCTGTCGCGCCTGCCGCGGCTGCACCGGCGAATGCGCACGCCACAGGGCGTGCTGAGCGTGTTCGGCGCCTGCGCCGCAGGCGCAATGGTAGCGGCCACCCTGGCCAGCGTGATGGCCACGCCGTGGTTCGAGCAGTCGCTGTGGGCCACTTGGCTTGCATGGTTCAGTGAACAGTTCTCGACCAGCGTGCTGGTACTACCGGTGTTGCTCACTGCGCCGTCTTCCCGTGCCCTGGTACGCAGCGGCGGCCACCCGGTGCGCCTGGCGCAGCTGTTGGTGCTGCTGGCATCGCTGGGGCTGAGCATCGTGTTCGGCGGTCCAGGAGCCATCGCCTTCCCGATCGCAGCACTGCTGTGGTGCGCGTGGACTTATTCGCCCTTCCTGGTTTCCCTGCTCACCTTGACGGCAGGGAGCACCCTGATCGTGGCGGTGGCGCAGAACCTCATGCACTTCAGCGTGCCGCAAAGCCAAAGCGGAGTGACCACGCTGATGTCGGCGCGCCTGGGCATCGCCATGCTGGTGCTCGGGCCACTCGTAGTCGCCTGCGTCAGCCAGGCCAATCGCAGCCTCATGGCGCGCCTTGCGCATCAGGCGAGCATCGACCACCTCACCGGCGTGCTCACCCGCAGTGCCTTCTCCCGGCGCGCCAATGCGTTGCTCGACAGCCGCCAGCAGCATGCGCCCGCCCTGCCGCTGACCTTGATGATGCTCGACATCGACCACTTCAAGTCGATCAACGACCTGCACGGCCACGCGGTCGGCGATCAGGTGCTGCGCCAGTTCGCCATGACTCTGCAAGAACACCTGCACGACGGCGAATTGCTGGCGCGCATGGGCGGCGAGGAGTTCGTCGTGGTGATCCCGGGACTGGCCCCGGAACGTGCGCTGTTCACTGCCGAACGCCTGCGCCGGGCAGTGCAGGACCTGCATGTGGCACAGGGCGATGCACGCCTGCAGATCACCGTGAGCATCGGCCTTGCCGGCTGCGCCGCCGATGCGCCCGCGCCGAGCCTGGACCAGCTACTGGCCAGTGCCGACCAGGCCCTTTATCGGGCCAAGGCCCATGGCCGCAACCGGATCGAACAGGCCGAAGCGACCCGCCAGGTCATCTGATGCAGCCCCGCGAGAAGGGCTGCTCAAATTCTGCTCAATTTGACAGAGACCGCCGCCCACCTGGCCTGCAGAATGTTATCCACAGACCTACCCACGTTTTTTGTGGACAGAATTCCCCGCATAAAGAACGACTTATCGCACACGCAGCAACGCCGCGTTGGCTTGCCTTGCACGCTGCCAAGATCAGGCCGGAATCGGCACAACTAATCAGATCAGCTCGGCGGAATGGTGCCGAGCAGACCGACCAGAATCGTCAACAAAAGGAAACCACCCAAGAACAGTGCCAGCTTGCCCATCGGAACCTCTGCGATGTAATGAGGAGATGGCACTCATTGTCCTGCCGAGGCTGATACGGTTACAGATGCAGGTTGATGGAAAAAAACCATATCAGATCGGCCGTGCTATAGATTCGGCAGGGCATTTTCAGCAGTCATTAGACCGAGCGCCGCGCGGGCGGCGCTCGATCGACAACACACCGCAAAAACCACGGCGGGCCTTCGAGGCCATTGTATCTTTATGTGTACAAACTGCGACCTGACACACAACCAGGCAACATGCCCACGCCATGGACACAGTGCAGATACAGCAATCTTCTTTACTGGCTGCATCAACCGCACCGATGCCCACGCAAGGAGATGCCCATGTTCGCCAGCCGCCCCGCCACCGCTCCCCGCCGCCTGACCCACGCAGCCCTGTTCGCCTGTGCCTTGCTGCCACTCGGGCTGACCGCCGCCGCCACCAGCCTGGCCGCGCAAGCGCCAGCCCAGGCGTCTGCCAGCAGCGTGGATACGTTCGGCCCGCTCAAGCACATCAAGGCTGGCGTACTGGACGTGGCCTACGTCGAGCAGGGCCCGGCCGATGGACCCGTAGTGGTCCTGCTGCATGGCTGGCCGTACGACATCCACAGCTTCCAGGAAGTCGCCCCGGCCCTGGCCGCCAAGGGCTACCGGGTGCTGGTGCCCTATGTGCGCGGCTATGGCCAGACCCGCTTCCTGTCGGCGCAAACGCCACGCAATGCCCAGCCGACGGCGTTGGCCAGCGACCTGATCGCGTTCATGGATGCCTTGCACGTGCAGCACGCCGTGCTCGCCGGGTTTGACTGGGGTGCCCGCACCGCAGACATCGTCGCGGCGCTGTGGCCGGAGCGGGTCAAGGCGCTGGTCTCGGTCAGTGGCTATCTGATCAGCAGCCAGGAAGCTGCCAAGACCCCACTGCCGCCGAGCGCCGAGTTGCAGTGGTGGTACCAGTACTATTTCGCCACGGCCCGTGGCCAGGCCGGCTATGACGCCAACCGCCATGCCTTCGCCAAGCTCATCTGGCAGACCGCCTCGCCCAAGTGGGCATTCGACGATGCCACCTTCGAGCGCAGCGCCCAGGCGCTGGACAACCCAGATCAAGTGGCCATCACCGTGCACAACTACCGCTGGCGCCTGGGGCTGGCCCAGGGCGAAGCGCAATACGATCCGCTGGAGGCCAAGCTGGCCAAGCTGCCGAGCATCACGGTGCCGACCATTACCCTGGAAGGCGACGCCAACGGCGCCCCACATCCGCCTGCCGAGGCCTATGCCCAGCGGTTTACCGGCAAGTATGAATACCGCTTGGTCAGCGGAGGCATCGGCCACAACCTGCCCCAGGAAGCACCGCAGGCATTCGCCAAGGCGGTAGTGGATGCCGACCATTTGTGAAACACAACATGTCAGCTGCCTGCGGAAATCGCCAATATGGGATCTACGCAGGCGTGGCTGGCCTGGGCACCCTTTGATTCGTTACAGACCAAGCCCGCCGAGGCGTCGTCTGCCCAGCCATCGTTTACCAACGGAAACGTGTCCTTCCTACACTTGTAGGAAACAATGACCAGAACTGTAGGCCGCAATACCCGCCCGCTCGATGCCTGTATGAAACCTCAGTTCCGACCCCAACTCCGAGCTGTTACGGTCCGCGCTTCCTACAAACGGCACGGAAGCCCACCACAAAGAGAAACATCATGGAACAGCTCCACTACGCAGCACGCGGGCTACAGAGGACATTGATCGACCTGCGCCGCTCTCGCGATCGCCTGCGTGAAGGCGGCGAGGAAGAAAAAGCAGCGGCTCTGGGCAAACACATCGAGCGCATCGAGCAGGTGCTAAGAGGCCTGCCTGAAGCGCTTCGGCCACCTACCTTGCAATAAAGTCCAAGCGGCCCTCAGCGCCAGCCTTCCAGGCGCATGGTGGCCCGCACCAGTCGCTGCTCTTCCTGCTCGATCTCGCGCAGATTGTCGCGAATGCTGTGGATGTGCTCTTTGGCGGCCCGCTGCGCCTGCTCCGGCAACTGCTCCATCACGGCGTGATACAGCCGTGAGTGCTGCCGGTCTATCTGGCGCTTCTGCGCGGGTCGGCAGTAGAGGTTGTTGACCGAAGCGAACACGGTGCTCAGGGTCAGGTCGCTGAGGGTTTGCAGGGTATGGACGAGTACCGGGTTGTGCGAGGCCTCGCTGATCGCCCGGTGGAATGCATGGTCCAGCCGCGCCTGCTCGCGGGGATCGTGCGATTGCGCCTCTTCGTGGGCGGCGACCATGTCGTCGAAGCGCCGCTTGATCAACAGGCGATCGACCTCGGTGGCGCGCAATGCAGCCAAACGGGCCGACTCGCCTTCGAGCAAGGCGCGCACCTCGAGCAGGTCGAACAGCGTGCGCGGCTGCGAACTGAACAAATGCATCAGGGGCGTGGTGTTGTCGGTACGGGTCAGGTCGGCGACATAGGAGCCGCGACCGTGCTCGGTTTCCACGATGCCCCTGCCCCTGAGAATCCTCAGCCCCTCGCGCAGTGCCGAGCGCGAACAGCCGAGCTTCTCGACCAAGCGCCGCTCGGACGGCAAGGCCTGCCCGACCTTGATGACGCCGTCGACGATCAACTTCTCGATTCGCTCGGCGACCTGGTCAGCGACCTGAACCCTTTCTTGTTTGACATGCGGCGAACTGGCCATCGAAACCTCGTGCTAACTGGTAGGACCAGTCATTGATTCACCCAATACACTGAAATCGATCCTAGCCCAGCAAGCCCCCAACCATCCAGCTTTTCGCCACCGCCCGCCGACAAAGTGGTAGGACCAGTTCGCTTACCTCTCGACGCCGCGCCGCCCAGGCCGCAGTCTCGAAAACGTTCAGCTTGGAGAGCCTCAGGCTCTTTAAACAAAAAAGACAAAAGTGAGCACTATGAACATTCTCTACGACGAGCGCGTCGACGGCGCGCTGACCCGAGTGGACAAGGCGATGCTTCTCGAGCGCCTGCGCTCGGCCCTGCCCGACCTGGAGATTTTGCACACCCTCGAAGACCTGCGCCCTTATGAGTGCGACGGGCTGTCGGCCTATCGCGTGGTGCCGCTGCTGGTCGTGCTGCCAGAGCGCATCGAACAGGTTCAGGCGCTGCTCAAGATTTGCCACGCGTTGAACGTGCCCGTGGTGGCACGCGGTGCCGGCACTGGGCTGTCTGGCGGTGCGCTGCCGTTGGAGCAAGGCATCCTGCTGGTGATGGCGCGCTTCAACCGCATTCTCGAGATCAACCCCGAGGGCCGCTTCGCCCGGGTCCAGCCCGGCGTGCGCAACCTGGCCATTTCCCAAGCCGCCTCGCCCCATGGCCTGTACTACGCTCCCGATCCCTCGTCGCAGATTGCCTGTTCGATCGGCGGCAACGTGGCCGAGAACGCCGGCGGCGTGCACTGCCTGAAGTACGGGCTGACCGTGCACAACCTGCTGAAAGTGGAAATCCTCACCGTCGAAGGCGAATGCATGACCCTGGGCAGCGACGCCTTCGACGCCCCGGGCTTCGACCTGCTGGCGCTGTTCACCGGCTCCGAAGGCATGCTCGGCATCGTCACCGAGGTCACCGTCAAGCTGTTGCCCAAGCCGCAGGTCGCCCGGGTACTGCTGGCCAGCTTCGACTCGGTGGAAAAAGCCGGCCGGGCGGTGGCCGACATCATCAGCGCCGGGATCATCCCCGGTGGCCTGGAGATGATGGACAACCTGTCGATCCGCGCAGCCGAAGACTTCATCCACGCCGGGTATCCAGTGGACGCCGCGGCCATCCTGCTGTGCGAGCTCGATGGCGTGGAGGCCGACGTGCAGGACGACTGCGAGCGGGTCGACGCGGTGCTCAGGGCAGCCGGAGCCACCGACGTGCGCCTGGCCTGCGACGAGGCCGAACGGGCGCGCTTCTGGGCAGGGCGCAAGAACGCCTTCCCCGCAGTCGGGCGCATTTCTCCGGACTACTACTGCATGGATGGCACCATTCCACGCCGGGCCCTGCCCGAGGTTCTCATCGGCATCGGCGCATTGTCGGAAGCGTTTGGCCTGCGTGTGGCCAACGTGTTCCATGCCGGCGACGGCAACATGCATCCGCTGATCCTGTTCGATGCCAACCAGCCCGGCGAGCTGGAGCGCGCCGAAGCGCTCGGCGCGCGCATCCTCGAACTGTGCGTGGCGGTGGGCGGCAGCATCACCGGCGAGCATGGCGTGGGCCGCGAGAAGATCAACGCGATGTGCGCGCAGTTCAACAGCGACGAGCTGACCCTGTTCCACGCCGTCAAGCACGCCTTCGATCCACAGGGCCTGCTCAACCCCGGCAAGAACATCCCGACCCTGCATCGTTGCGCCGAATTCGGCTCGATGCACGTGCACCACGGCCAACTGCCGTTCCCTGAACTGGAGCGTTTCTGATGCGACACGATCACGACGCCAGCGTGGCGTTGCTGGAGCAGGTCAACCAGGCGCTCAACGAACGCACGCCGCTGCGCATTCAGGGTGGCAACAGCAAGGCCATGCTCGGCCGCCCGGTTCAGGGCGAGGTGCTCGACACCCGCGTGCACCGCGGCATCGTCAGCTACGACCCGACCGAACTGGTACTCACCGCCCGTGCCGGTACACCACTGGCGGAAATCGAAGCGGCGTTGCAGGCCCAAGGGCAGATGTTGCCCTTCGAACCCCCGCACCTGGGCCCCGAGGCGACGCTCGGCGGCATGGTCGCCGCCGGCCTGTCCGGCCCACGCCGGCCATGGGCCGGCTCGACCCGCGACTACGTGCTCGGCACCCGGGTGATCACCGGTCACGGCAAGCTGCTGCGCTTTGGCGGCGAAGTGATGAAGAACGTCGCCGGCTACGACCTGTCGCGGCTGATGGCCGGCAGCTTCGGCTGCCTGGGGTTGCTGGTCGAGGTATCGCTCAAAGTGCTGCCCAAGCCGCGCGCATGCCAGAGCCTGCGCTTGCCGATGGATGCCCGCCAGGCCCTGGGCGAGCTGGCCGAGTGGGGCCAGCAGCCGATCCCGATCACTGCCGCCTGCCATGACGGCGAAGCGCTGCACCTGCGTTTGGAGGGTGGTGAAGGTTCGGTGGCATCGGCTGTCGACCGGCTCGGCGGCCAGGCGCTGGACAGTCGCTATTGGGTCGAGCTGCGCGAGCAGCGCCTGGCCTTTTTTGCTGGCGAAGAACCGCTGTGGCGCCTGTCGCTGCCGAACAACACGCAGCTCCCGACCTTGCCTGGCAGGCAGTTGCTCGATTGGGGCGGCGCCCAGCGTTGGCTGAAGTCCGACGCCCCGGCGGCAACCATTCGCGCCGCTGCGGCCCAGGCCGGTGGCCACGCGACGTTGTTCCGCCAGGACCCGGCGCCGTTCCAGCCGCTGGCCGAACCGCTGTTGCGCTACCACCGCAACCTCAAGCAGCAACTCGATCCCCAGGGCATCTTCAACCCTGGCCGTCTGTACGCCGACGTCTGAGAGCGCGCCATGCAAACCAATCTGAGCGAATACGCCAAAAGCCTTCCTCGCGCCGAGGAAGCCGAACGCATCCTGCGCTCGTGTGTGCACTGCGGCTTCTGCACCGCCACCTGCCCGACCTACCAGTTGCTGGGCGACGAACTGGACGGCCCGCGCGGGCGCATCTACCTGATCAAGCAGGTACTCGAAGGCCAGGAGGTGACGGCCAAGACGCAACGCCACCTGGACCGCTGCCTGACCTGCCGCAACTGCGAAACCACCTGCCCCTCGGGCGTGGAGTACCACAGCCTGCTCGATATCGGCCGCGCCGTGGTCGAGGAAAAAGTCCCGCGCCCGCTTGGCCAGCGCCTGCTGCGCGAAGGCCTGCGCAGCGTGGTGCCACGGCCTGCAGTGTTCAAGGCACTGACGCAGACCGCCAAGGCCCTGCGGCCGCTGTTGCCACAAACGCTGCAAGCCAAGCTGCCACGCCATGCGCAGCCGGCCAAGCCGCGCCCACAGCGCCAGCATGCGCGCAAGGTGCTGATGCTCGAAGGCTGCGTGCAACCGAGCCTGTCGCCCAATACCAACGCCGCAGCGGCCCGTGTGCTCGACCGCCTGGGCATTTCGGTGACCGCAGCGCGCGAGGCGGGTTGCTGCGGCGCGGTGGACTATCACCTCAACGCCCAGGACAAGGGCCTGGAGCGGGCCCGTCGCAACATCGACGCGTGGTGGCCGGCGATCGAAGCCGGGGCCGAGGCCATCGTCCAGACCGCCAGCGGCTGCGGTGCCTTCGTCCGCGACTATGGCCACCTGCTCGCCGCTGATCCGGCCTATGCCGCCAAGGCGGACAAGGTCAGTGCCCTGGCCCGCGACCTGGTCGAAGTGCTGCGCGAGGAACCCCTGGAAAGCCTCGGCGTGCACGCCGATCGGCGCCTGGCGTTCCACTGCCCGTGCACCCTGCAACATGCGCAAAAACTAGGCGGCGCCGTCGAAGGCGTGCTGGGCCGTCTAGGCTTCAGTCTCACCGCGGTGCCCGACAGCCACCTGTGCTGCGGTTCGGCCGGCACCTATTCGCTGACCCAGCCGGCGCTGTCGCTACAACTGCGGGACAACAAGCTCAACGCGCTGGAAAGCGGCAACCCGGAGGTGATCGTCACCGCCAACATCGGTTGCCAGACCCACCTCGACGGGGCTGGGCGCACGCCCGTGCGCCATTGGATCGAACTGGTGGAAGAAGCCCTCATCTAGGAGAAGACCATGCAACGCAAAGCCGTACTGGAACAAGCCGACGTCGCCCGTATCCTCGCCGCCGCCCGCGACGAGGCGCAACGCAACCAGTGGAAAGTGACCATTGCCGTGGTCGACGATGGCGGCCACCCGCTGGCCCTGGAACGCCTCGACGGCTGCGCGCCGATCGCCGCCTACATCGCCACCGAGAAGGCCCGCAGCTCGGCCCTGGGCCGGCGTGACACCAAGGGCTACGAGGAGATGGTCAACGGTGGCCGCACGGCCTTCGTCAGCGCCCCGCTGCTGACCTCGCTCGAAGGCGGCCTGCCGGTGGTGGTCGATGGCCAGGTGATTGCCGCGGTAGGCGTGTCCGGGGTCAAGGCCGAGCAGGACGCGCAGGTGGCAGCCGCCGGTATCGCCGCGCTCTGAGCGCGCCGGCAAGGATCAACGAATCAAGCATTAGGAGAATGACATGACCGAGCGTGTAGCGTGCCAGCGCCTGAGCGTAGCCGACAACTTCAAGCGCTTCATCGAGGGCGAAGTCCTGCCTGGCACCGAGATCGATGCAGCGCAATTCTGGAAAGGGTTCGACGCCCTGGTGCACGACCTCGCCCCGCGTAACCGCGCGCTGCTGGCCGAACGCGACCGCCTGCAGACCGAGCTGGATGCCTGGCACCGCGCCCACCCGGGCCCTGTACAGGACATGGCGGCCTACCAGCGCCACCTCGAAACCATCGGCTACCTGTTGCCGCAGCCCGAGCAGGTCAAGGTCGATACCCGCAACGTCGATACCGAGATCACCACCCAGGCCGGCCCGCAGCTGGTGGTGCCGGTGATGAATGCACGCTATGCGCTGAACGCCGCCAACGCTCGCTGGGGTTCGCTGTACGATGCGCTGTACGGCACCGACGCCATCAGCGAGGCCGACGGCGTGCAGAAAGGCCCAGGCTACAACCCGGTACGTGGCGACAAGGTGATCGCCTTCGCCCGCGCCTTCCTCGATCAAGCTTTCCCCCTGCAAGGTGCCTCGCATGTCGATGCCAGCGCCTACCAGGTACTGGATGGCCAACTGCGCGTGACCCTGGGCACCGGCGAAAGCGCAAGCCTGGCGCAGCCGGAGCAGTTCCTTGGCCACCAAGGCCAGGCCTCGGCGCCCACGGCCGTGCTGTTGAAGAATCACGACCTGCACGTGGAGATCCAGATCGACCCTACCAGCGCCATCGGCAGCACCGACCGCGCCGGGGTCAAGGACCTGCTGCTCGAATCGGCACTGACCACCATCATGGATTGCGAAGACTCTGTGGCAGCCGTGGATGCCGAAGACAAGGTCCTGGTCTATCGCAACTGGCTGGGGCTGATGAAGGGCGATCTGTCCGAAAGCGTCAGCAAGGGCGGCAAGGCCTTTACCCGTACCCTCAACCCCGACCGCAGCTACCAGGGCCGCGACGGCTCGACCCTGACCCTGCCGGGGCGTTCGCTGCTGTTCGTGCGTAACGTCGGCCACCTGATGAGCAACCCGACGGTGCTCGATGAAAACGGCCAGGAGATCCCCGAAGGCATTCTCGATGCCGTGGTCACCAGCCTGGCCGCGCTGCACGACCTGCAACGCCGGGGCAATTCGCGTAGCGGCAGCGTGTACATCGTCAAGCCGAAGATGCACGGCCCGGCCGAAGTGGCCTTCGCCAGCGAGCTGTTCGACCGTGTCGAAGACTTGCTGGGCCTGGCTCGCAACACCTTGAAGATGGGCATCATGGACGAGGAGCGGCGCACCACCGTCAACCTCAAGGCCTGCATCGCCCAGGCAGCCCAGCGCGTGGTGTTCATCAACACCGGCTTCCTCGACCGCACCGGTGACGAGATGCACACGGCCATGGAAGCCGGGCCGATGCTGCGCAAGGGCGACATGAAGTCGACGGCGTGGATCCAGGCCTACGAGCGCAACAACGTGTTGGTGGGCCTGAACTGTGGCCTGCGTGGCCATGCGCAGATCGGCAAGGGCATGTGGGCCATGCCCGACCTGATGGCGGCCATGCTCGAACAGAAGATCGCCCATCCCAAGGCCGGTGCCAACACCGCCTGGGTGCCCTCACCCACCGCCGCCACCCTGCACGCCCTGCACTACCACCAGGTGGACGTACGTCAGGTGCAGATCGAGCTGGAACGTGTTTCGCTGGGCGCAGAGCGCGCCAGCCTGCTGCGCGACCTGCTCACGGTGCCGGTCAGCGCCACGCGGGACTGGAGCGCCACGGATATCCAGGCCGAGTTGGACAACAACTGCCAGGGGATCCTCGGCTACGTGGTGCGTTGGGTCGAACAGGGCGTCGGTTGCTCGAAGGTGCCGGACATTCATGACGTCGGCCTGATGGAGGACCGCGCAACCCTGCGGATCTCGGCGCAGCACATCGCCAACTGGCTGCACCACGGGGTGGTCAGCAGCGAGCAGGTGCGCGCGACCTTGGCGCGCATGGCCCAGGTGGTGGACGGGCAAAACGCCGGGGACCCTGCGTACCGGGCGATGGCGGCGGATCTGGAAGGGTCGTATGCCTTCAGGGCGGCCAGTGACCTGGTGTTCAAGGGGCGGGAGCAGCCTAGCGGGTATACCGAGCCGTTGCTGCATGCATGGCGGTTGAAGTTCAAGCAGGGGTCGTGATCGGGGGCCCGATGGCACCGGCTTCGCCGGTGTTCGCGGGCGAGCCCGCTCCCACAGGTACCGCGCAGGCCCGGCAGCTGTGAAGATCCTGTAGGAGCGGGTTTACCCGCGAAAAGGACACCGCGGGGCATGGCACCGGCTTTGCCGGTGTTCGCGGGCAAGCCCGCTCCCACAGGTACCGCACAAGCCCTGGCAGCTGTGAAGATCCTGTAGGAGCGGGTTTACCCGCGAAAAGGACACCGCGGGGCATGGCACCGGCTTTGCCGGTGTTCGCGGGCAAGCCCGCTCCCACAGGTAGCGCACAAGCCCTGGCAGCGGTGAGGATCCTGGGGAGCGGGCTTGCCCGCGAAGAGGACACCGCAGGGCTTGCCGGTGTTACAGGGGCTGCACCGAGCGAGGACGGGCGAGCAACGCCTTCACCTCGGCTCCGCCATCGCTCTCGCCTGCCAATACGCGCCTTAACAGCCCAGCGATATCGGCCATGTCCCGAGGCTCCAACCCCAGCCGGGTCAAAACCTGCGTGCCCAGCCGTAGCGCATGCTGCCCTGGGCGCGAAGGGTTCGCGCAGGTGCCGACGACGATACCGCTGCGTTCCAACTGCCGCATCACGGCGCGAGGGTCCGCGGCATCGCCAAGCGGAATCAACAACTGGTGCGTCGCCTGCCGCACCGTAGCGCCAGCCATCACCGGCAAACCTTGCTCACGCAAAGCATCGGCCAAGGCCACGGTGTTGCCAGTGATCCGCCGTGCATACCCCTCCCCGTCCCGCTTCACCTCGCTGAGCAACTGCAACAGGCACGGCAGGCGCCCGGCGTCATAGTTGGCGAGGAAGTACCGATCGAGGAACGCCTTGAACCTCACAGCATGCTCGGGCTCACGCCCTAGAACCAGGCCCTGGGGCAGCCCCGGCAGGGTCTTGTAGGTCGACGTGGTGATCAGGTCGACACCCGCTTCGAACGGATTCGGAAACGTCTTGCCGGCAATCAGCCCCGACACATGCGAGGCATCGAATATCGTCAGCGCACCGACGGCATGCGCAGCCTCCACGACCTCGACGATATCGTCAGGCTCGAGCAGAACACTGCGCCCCAGCATCACCAGCTTCGGCTCTCGCTGCCGCACCTGGGCAGCCGCACGCTTGCCATCCAACCGACAAGCCACGGCATCGAACGGCAGGTCCTCGACACGTAACCCCGCAAGCTCCGGCGTACCACCCCGACGCTGGCTCAGGTGCCCACCATGGCCAGCAGCCGGCGCCAGAAGCAGGTCGCCAGGCGCCGCGAAGCTATGGAACACCGCCAGATTGGCCAGGATGCAACTGGGTAACCGCACCTCCGCCCAACCCGCGCCGAACACCTCGCAGGCCAGCGCTTCGACACGTTGCTCCAGGCGAGAAACCAGATCGGTATCCGGCTGCTCCTTGGCAAAGCTCGGCCCCATCGCCGGATAGGCACTCAGCCCTGGTGCATAGGCACCGATGACCTCGGCGCTGGGCAGGTTGGCCCCGGCATACAACACCAACCGCGCCTCGCTGAGTTGCCGGGTGCGCGCGCGCGCCGCCCCGGCCAGTGCTACATCGCTTTCGATCCCCGACATGCATGACTCCCGGTCAGCGAGTTTGGGCCGCCTCCTGGGTGGCCATCAGCACCAGCACCGCATCGCGTTTTTCCAGCAGGTGATGGCGCAGGATGGCGCTCAAGCGCTTGCCGTCACGGGCTTCGAGGGCCTCGATCATTTCTTCGTGATCGTGCACGGCGCGGTCCCATTTCGGCGGCAGGTGGTTGGAGCGGAACCGGAACGCCTGCAGCCGAGCGTTCAACTGCTGGTACTGCTGGCTGAGCAGGCTGTTGCGCGCGGCCAGGTTGATACGCTCGTGAATGGCATGGTTGAGCTTGTAGTAACCCGCCAGGTCGTCCTGGTTGCGGCACACCAGCATCGCATAGTGCATGGCCTTGATCTCGGCCACTTCCTCGGCGGTGATGCGCTCGCAGGCCAGCTCGCCGGAAAACGCCTCCAGGCCGCTCATCAACTCGAATGCCTCGCGCATCTCCACCTCGGACAAGCGCGCGACGCTGGCGCCGCGGTTTGGCGCGATATCGATCAGACGCTCGGCAGCCAGCACCTTCAGCGCTTCGCGCAGCGGCGTGCGGGAAATACCCAGGTGCTCGCACAACTCACGCTCGTTGAGCTTCTGACCAGGCGCCAGGATGCCTTCGGTGATGAACGTGCGCAGGTGCTCGACCACGGTGTCGTGCAACCGCTGACGTTCGACTTTCGGCAGCACCCGATCGAGCGCCGCCGGTCCCGCAGAATCTGAATATTGCATGCAAAATCCCCCCTCAGACTTCGCAATCATAGTTCAAAGCCTCGTAATCCGGCCATTCCCGGCTTGCACAAATTGGCGTTTGACGAGGTTCGACCGGCTGCTATTGTATATTGCATTCAAAATACAAAAACAAAAGGAGACACCCATGCTCACGCTCGACTTCCATCCTGCCGGCCGCCACTTCCTGCAGATTCCTGGGCCCAGCCCGGTACCGGATCGCATCCTGCGGGCCATGAGCTACCCCACCATCGACCACCGCGGCCCGGAGTTCGGCGAACTCGGGCTCAAGGTGCTCGACGGCATCAAGAAGATCTTCAAGACCGTGCACCCGGTGGTCATCTACCCGGCGTCGGGCACCGGCGCCTGGGAAGCGGCGCTGTGCAACACCCTGAGCGCCGGCGATGAAGTGCTGATGTTCGAAACCGGGCACTTCGCCACGCTGTGGCAGAAGATGGCCGTGAACCTGGGCCTCAAGCCGCAGTTCATCGGCCGGCCGGGGATCGAGGGCTGGCGCGGTGGCGTCGATGCCGCGATGATCGAGGCCCACCTGCGCGCCGACAGTGGCCAGCGCATCAAGGCGGTGTGCGTGGTGCACAACGAGACCAGCACCGGCGTGACCTCCGACATCGCCGCCGTGCGCAAGGCCATCGATGCGGCGGGCCACCCCGCCCTGCTGCTGGTCGACACCATTTCCGGCCTGGCCTCGGCGGACTATCGCCATGACGAATGGGGCGTGGACGTCACGGTGTCCGGCTCGCAAAAGGGCCTGATGCTGCCGCCGGGCATCAGCTTCAATGCCCTGTCGCCCAAAGCCATAGAAGCCAGCAAGCAGGCGAAACTGCCACGCAGCTTCTGGGGCTGGGACGAAATCATCGAGATGAACAAGACCGGCTACTGGCCCTACACGCCCAACACCAACCTGCTGTACGGCCTGGCCGAAGCCCTGGACATGATCCTCGGCGAAGGCCTGGACAACGTCTTCAGCCGTCATCAACGCCTCGCCCAGGCCTGCCGCAGCGCGGTCAACGCCTGGGGGCTGGACATCCAGTGCGCCGACCCGCGCGTGTACAGCCCCGTGCTGACCGGCGTCATGACCCCTGAAGGCGTCGACGCCGACGCCGTGCGCAAGGTGATCTACGAACGCTTCGACATGTCGCTGGGCACGGGCCTTGGCAAGATGAAGGGGCGCATGTTTCGCATCGGCCACCTGGGCGACTGCAACGACCTGACGCTGATGGCAACCCTGACCGGCTGCGAAATGGGCTTGCAGCTGGCGGGCGTTAAACTGAAATCGAGTGGCGTGCTGGCGGCAATGGACTACCTGGGTGCGCAAGCGGTGCCACTGCGCCGCGAATGACTGGCCCCTCGCAGTGAAGCGCACTGCGGCACTGCCGCAGTGCCATGAACGACTGACTATCCCGAATCCTCGCGTTGTCGGCGAGAACAATAAGAAATTGGAGATAGACCATGAAGTTTTTTCGTCTGCGCCCCACCACCGTGGTGCTGTTCATGCTGTGCGCCATGTACTTCATCACCTACCTGGACCGGGTCAACGTCAGTACTGCCGCTGTAGGTTTCGGCCCTGAATTCGGACTCAGCAAGACCGAGATCGGCTTCGTCTTTTCTGCCTTCGCCTATCCCTACCTGATCTTCCAGATCATCGGCGGCTGGGTCAGTGACCGCTTCGGTGCCAAGCGAACCCTGGTGGTCTGCGGCATCATCTGGGCGGCCGGCACGTTCATGACCGGCCTTGCCGGTGGCTTCGTTTCGCTGATCGTCGCCCGGGTGCTGCTCGGCCTTGGCGAGGGTGCGACCTTCCCTGCAGCCACGGCTGCCATGTCACGCTGGGTACCCAAGGAAAAACGCGGCTTCGCCCAGGGCATCACCCATGCTTTCGCAAGGCTCGGCAATGCCCTGGCGCCGGCAGCGATGGTCGCGATCATGGCCGCCTACGGCTGGCGCGAGTCGTTCTATGCCTGCGCCATCATCAGCTTCGTCTGGGTCGCTCTCTGGGCGCTGGTGTTCACCGACTCGCCGAAGAACCATCCGCGCATCTCGCAAGAGGAGCTGGACTCACTGCCGGGGCTGCGCAGCAAAAGCAAGCAACCCTTGCCGTGGGGGCGCCTGTTCAGGCGCATGGCACCCGTGACCATCGTCTACTTCTGCTACGGCTGGACGCTCTGGCTGCTGCTGAGCTGGGTGCCGATGTACTTCATGAACCTGGGCCTGGACCTCAAGGGCACCGCCATCTTCGCCTCCGCCGTGTTCTTCGGCGGCGTGGTCGGCGACACGCTGGGCGGTATCGTCAGCGACCGCATCTACGCCAAGACCCAGGACCTGAACAAGGCCCGCAGCCGCATGGTCGCCATCTGCCTCAGCCTGACGCTGCTGTCGCTGCTGCCGCTGATGTTCACCACCAACCTGCACGTGTCCCTGGCATGCCTGGCCATTGGTTTCTTCTTCTCGGAAATGACCATCGGCCCGATGTGGGCCATCCCCATGGACATCGCCCCCGACCACTCCGGCACCGCCAGCGGCATGATGAACACCGGTTCCGCCATGGCCGCGATCATCAGCCCGGTGGCATCGGGTATGCTGATCGACACCTTCGACAACTGGCAGCTGCCGTTTCTGGTCAGCATCATCCTGCTAGGGATCGGCGTGATACTGTCGTTCCGCATGAAGCCGCAGAACAAGTTCGAGTATGCCAAGCCGCCGCTGGCACCTGCCAGCGACGCGCAACCCTCTCCCGCCATTGGCAAATGAGCAATGAGCCCGCGCGTCAGGCGCGGGCGCTTGAAAAGGAGCGACACCTTGAATACAGCAGTCAATCCCACGCGCCTGGCGCAATTGATCGTCGATGCGCAGCGCCAGGGCAATGCATTGGGGGAACTCGACGAGGCGCTTTATCCAAAGGACTTCACGGCGGCCTACCAGACCCAGCAAGCGATCTTCGACCTGCGTGGCATCACCCCTGGCGGCTGGAAGATCGGCTCGAAATCTCACACCGGGCCGGTCCAGGGCTCGCCCCTGCCCGCCGAGTGCGTCCACACCCAGGCGGCTTCGTTCAAGCGGACCGATTACGCGCCAGCGGCGCTGGAGCTGGAAATCGCCTTTCGCTTCAACCGCGACTTCGCCCCGCGTGAGCAAGCGTACAGCGACGAGGAAGTGCTCGGCAGCATCGGCGAAATGGCCGCAGCCGTGGAAATCGTCGCTAGCCGTTTTGCCGCCTGGCCGAAGGTCGAGCCCCTGACCCAATTGGCCGACCTGCTCAATCACGGCGCGTTGATAGTCGGGGCGTTCGTGCCCTACCGGGCAGATTTCCCCTTCGCCCAACCTTCGCTCGAGTTCCTGTTCAACGACCAGAGCATCGTGCCGGGAACCGCCGCGAACCCGGCGGGCGACCCGCGCCGGCTACTGCCGTGGCTGGTCAACCACCACACCGGCCAGGGGCGCACGCTGTCGAAGGACCTGGTGATCACCACCGGTTCGTTCACCGGCATGTACATCCCCAAAACCCAGGGAAAAGTCGCCGGCGTGATCGAAGGGTTGCCACCGGTAACACTCGACATCCAATGATTAACCGGCCACACCGCTGAACGGACAAGCCTGCGGCGCCACAGGACATTCGTGTGGCGCCGCTTGCTGTCAGGCGGTGACGTAGTCGCGGTACTTCGGCTCCCAGAACGTCGCTGCGATCGCCTCGCGCAGCGCCGCTTCCTCCTGTTGTGGCGCCACGCCTTCGGCGCACGCCTCGAGGGCCACGGCCAGGGCGATATCCTTGCTCACCCGCTGCACCTCGTTCATCGGCGGCAGCATCTCACCCGCCTGTGCGCTGGCAGCCAACGCCCTGGCCGAGGCCATCAACATGCGCTCGGTGACTCGCCGCGCCTTGCTGGCAATCACGCCCAGGCCGACCCCGGGGAAGATGTACGAGTTGTTGCACTGGGCGATGCGGAAAGTGCGCCCGTCCACTTCGACCGGCTGGAATGGGCTGCCGGTGGCCACCAGCGCCTGGCAGTCGGTCCAGCGCAGGATGTCGGCCGGATGCGCCTCGATCTGCGAAGTGGGGTTGGACAGCGGCATCACGATCGGCTTGGCGCAGCCCTTGTACAACGTGGTGATGACGTCCTCGGTGAACAGCCCGGCCTTGCCCGACACGCCGATCAACACCGTCGGCCGGGCATTGGCCACCACTTCCTGCAGGTTCGGCCAGTCGCCCTGGTAGCCCCACTGGGCCAGCGACGCCGTCGGGTGCGACAGGCGCTTCTGGAAGTCGTACAGCCCTTCCTGGCGGTCGGTGAGCAGGCCCTTGCTGTTGAGCAGGAATACCTGGCTGCGCGCCTGGGCGTCGCTCAGCCCCTCCTCGACCATGGCCTGGATGATCTGCTCGGCGATGCCACAGCCAGCGGAACCTGCGCCGACGAAGGCGATGGTCTGACGCGACAGCGGTTCGCCCTTGATCTTGCAGGCCGCCAGCAAGGTGCCGACGGTGACTGCAGCGGTCCCCTGGATATCGTCGTTGAAGCAGCACACCTTGTCGCGGTAGCGCGCCAGCAGCGGCATGGCGGTGGTCAGGGCGAAGTCCTCGAACTGCAGCAAGGCATCGGGCCAGCGCTTTTGCACAGCGTCGACGAAGGCCTGGAGAAACGCGTCGTAGTCGGCGCCACGCACCCGTGGCTGCTTGAGGCCGAAGTACTCGGGGTCTTCGAGCAGGGTGCTGTTGCCGGTGCCGACGTCGAGTACCACCGGCAACGTGTAGGCCGGGCTGATGCCGCCGCAGGCGGTGTACAGCGACAGCTTGCCGATCGGAATGCCCATGCCGCCCACACCCTGGTCGCCAAGGCCGAGGATGCGTTCGCAGTCACTGACGACGATCACCTTGACCTTGTCCTTGGTGACGTTGTTGAGGATTTCGTCGATACGGTCGCGGTCGTCGTAGGAAATGAAAACGCCACGGTAGCTGCGGTAAATGCGGGAAAATTCCTGACAGGCCTTGCCGACGGTTGGGGTGTAGATGATCGGCAGCATCTCTTCGAGATGGGTTTCCACCAGCTTGTAGTAGAGGGTTTCGTTGCGGTCCTGGACCGAGCGCAGGTAGACGTGCTTTTCCAGATTGCCGGGCGCCTCGCTGAACTGCCGATAACACCTGGCCACCTGTTGCTCCAGCGTCTCGACGTGGGCTGGGAGCAGGCCGAGCAGGTGAAACTGCTCGCGCTCACTCGCCGAAAAGGCAGTACCTTTGTTCAACAATGGGGTTTCCAGCAGCGTTGGGCCGCGGAACTTGACGGGCAACGGACGACGTACTGACGGCATGGAAATGGCCTCGTTTGCTTGTTGTATTTTGCATTCAATATACCAAGCAGGCGCGGGATTGCAATCAAGCGCCGGCATCGTCCCAGTATCCTGCTGTGTTGTAGACCTCTTTAAGGTAGTCGACGAAAAACCTCACCTTGGCTGGCAAGTGGCGCTGTTGCGGCCACACCGCCTGGATGTCGTAGTCTGGCAGCGCGAACTCGTCGAGCACCGTGACCAGCGTGCCCTGGTCGAGCGCCGCCTGGATCTCCCAGGTCGAGCGCCAGCCGATACCGACGCCCTGCTGCATCCACGAGGCGAGCAGCTCGCCATCGTTGCAGGCCAGGTTGCCGCTGACCTTCATGGCCACCGGCCGCCCCTCGCGCAGGAAGGTCCAACCGCGTTGCTGGCCGCCTTGCAGGGTGAAGGCCAGGCAGTTGTGCTCGGCCAGGTCTTCGAGGGTTTGCGGGCGGCCGTGCCGGGCGAAGTACTCCGGCGTGCCGCACACCACCCGGCGGTTGGGGAACAGCTTCACCGCCACATAGTTGGGGTCGCGGATCTCGCCGATGCGGATGCTCAGATCGTAGCCTTCGCTGACCAGGTCGACCACGCTGTCGGTCAGGTTGAAGGCCAGCTTCACGTGGGGGTAGCGCTGCTGGAAACCCAGTGCGTGAGGGGCCACATGCACCCGCCCGAACGCTGCAGGCGCCGATATCTGCAGGCTGCCCTTGACCAGGGATGAACTGCTGCAGATCGCCGCCTCCAGATCATCGAAATCGAGCAACACCTGCTTGGCCCGCTCCAGCAACTGTTCACCCAAGGCGGTCAGTTTCAGGCCGCGGGTGGAGCGATGCATGAGCTTCACCCCCAGGCGTTTTTCCAGGCTGTCGAGGCGCCGCCCCATGATCACCGGCGTGACGCCTTCGACCAGCGCGGCGGCGGCGAAGCTGCCCTTTTGCGCCACCTGCACGAAGCTCTGCAACTCAACGTATCGCCCCATTCCATACCTCAGGTATCGACAGAATCTAACCAAGCGGCCTTCAACCAGGCCAGTCCGTACTCCATGCTGGCACTCATTAAGAAAAATATCGACCACCCGACAGGAGAACACCATGGCCAGAATGAGAGCGATCGAGGCGGCGGTTCAGGTACTGCGCCGCGAAGGCGTGCAAGTGGCGTTCGGCATTCCCGGCGCTGCGATCAACCCATTCTATGCAGCGATGAAGGCGGTCGGCGGCATCGATCACGTCCTCGCTCGCCACGTCGAAGGCGCCTCGCACATGGCCGAGGGCTACACCCGCGCCAACCCCGGCAACATCGGTGTGTGCATCGGCACCTCCGGCCCTGCCGGCACCGACATGGTCACCGGCCTGTACAGCGCCTCGGCCGATTCCATCCCGATCCTCTGCATCACCGGCCAGGCCCCGCGTGCACGCCTGCACAAGGAAGACTTCCAGGCCGTCGACATCACCAGCATCGTCAAGCCGGTGACCAAGTGGGCCACCACCGTGCTCGAGCCCGGCCAGGTGCCGTATGCCTTCCAGAAGGCCTTCTTCGAGATGCGCACTGGCCGCCCAGGCCCGGTGCTGATCGACCTGCCGTTCGACGTGCAGATGGCCGAGATCGAATTCGACATCGACGCCTACGAACCGCTGCCGGTGCACAAGCCTTCGGCCACCCGCATACAGGCGGAAAAAGCCCTGGCCATGCTCAACGACGCCGAGCGCCCGCTGCTGGTGGCCGGTGGCGGCATCATCAACGCCGATGCCAGCGACAAGCTGGTCGCCTTTGCCGAACTGACCGGCGTGCCGGTGATCCCGACCCTGATGGGCTGGGGCAGCATCCCCGACGACCACGCGCAGATGGTCGGCATGGTCGGCCTGCAGACCTCGCACCGCTACGGCAACGCCACCCTGCTGAAATCCGACCTGGTGTTCGGCATCGGCAACCGCTGGGCCAACCGCCACACCGGTTCGGTCGACGTGTACACCGAAGGCCGCAAGTTCGTGCATGTGGACATCGAACCGACCCAGATCGGCCGCGTGTTCACCCCGGACCTGGGCATCGTTTCCGACGCTGGCGCCGCCCTGGACGTGTTCCTCGAAGTGGCCCGCGAGTGGAAGGCCGCCGGCAAGCTCAAGTGCCGCCAGGCCTGGCTGGAAGACTGCCAGCAGCGCAAAGCCAGCCTGCAGCGCAAGACCCACTTCGACAACGTGCCGGTCAAGCCGCAGCGCGTGTACGAAGAGATGAACCAGGTGTTCGGCAAGGACACCTGCTACGTCAGCACCATCGGCCTGTCGCAGATCGCCGGCGCGCAGTTCCTGCATGTGTACAAGCCGCGTCACTGGATCAACTGCGGCCAGGCCGGCCCGCTGGGCTGGACCATTCCGGCCGCGCTCGGCGTGGTCAAGGCCGACCCGCAACGCAAGGTGGTGGCGCTGTCGGGCGACTACGACTTCCAGTTCATGATCGAAGAGCTGGCGGTAGGCGCGCAGTTCAACCTGCCATATGTGCACGTATTGGTGAACAACGCCTACCTCGGGCTGATTCGCCAGGCACAACGTGGCTTCGACATGGATTACTGTGTACAACTGGCATTCGAGAACATCAACGCGTGCGATGATGCCGCCAGCTATGGCGTGGATCATATCGCCGTGGTCGAGGGCCTGGGCTGCAAGGCCATCCGCGTGTTCGAGCCCCATGCCATCGGCCCTGCCCTGCGTGAAGCGCAGCGCATGGCCGAGCAGTACCGGGTGCCGGTGGTGGTGGAGATCATCCTGGAGCGGGTGACCAACATCGCCATGGGCACCGAGATCAATGCCGTCAACGAATTCGAAGAACTCGCGACCACTGCCGCCGATGCGCCGACGTCGATTCTGACCCTTCGAGACCTTTAAGGAGAGCCCTATGCCACGCTTCGCTGCCAACCTGTCCATGCTGTTCACCGAACAGGATTTCCTGGCCCGCTTCAAGGCGGCCGCCGATGCTGGTTTCAGCGGCGTCGAGTACCTTTTCCCCTACGATTTCGGCGCCGCCGAGATCAAGCAACAACTCGACGCCAACGGCCTGACCCAGGTGCTGTTCAACCTCCCTGCCGGCGACTGGGGCAAGGGTGAGCGCGGCATCGCCTGCCACCCCGACCGCATCGAAGAATTCCGCGCAGGCGTCGACAAGGCCATCGAGTACGCCAAGGTGCTGGGCAACACCCAGGTCAACGCCCTGGCCGGCATCCGCCCGCAAGGCCCGGACTGCGCCACCGTGCGCAAGACCTTCGTCGACAACCTGCGCTTTGCCGCCGACAAGTTGAAGGCCGCCGGCATCCGCCTGGTCATGGAAATGATCAACACCCGCGACATCCCCGGCTTCTACCTGAACACCACCCAGCAAGCCCTGGAGATTCATGCCGAGGTGGGCAGCGACAACCTGTTCCTGCAGTACGACATCTATCACATGCAGATCATGGAAGGTGACCTGGCGCGGACCATGGAAGCCAACCTGCCCCTGATCAACCACATCCAGTTGGCGGACAACCCGGGGCGCAACGAGCCGGGGACCGGCGAGATCAACTACCGCTTCCTGTTCGAGCACCTGGACCGCATCGGCTACCAGGGTTGGATCGGCGCGGAGTACAAGCCCAAGACCACCACCGAAGCGGGCCTGGGCTGGCTGAAGACCCACAACGCGATCTAACGAACAACTCGAGCCTCCCTGTGGGAGCGGCCTTGTGTCGCGATTGGGCTGCGCAGCAGCCCCGGCCCTCTTTGCCGAGGCGAAAATCCTGGGGCCGCTGCGCGCCCCTTTCGCGACGCAAGGCCGCTCCCACAAAGGGCCCAAAGCGCCTGTTCCAGCGGGATTCGACAAATACAAAGAGGTAATCTCTCATGGCTAAAATCGGTTTCATCGGCACCGGCATCATGGGCAGCCCCATGGCTCAGAACCTGCAAAAGGCAGGTCACAGCCTGTTCCTCTCTACCCACCACAAACCCGCTCCGGCGTCGCTGACCGACGCGGGGGCAGTGGCCTTGGCCAGTCCCAAGGAAGTCGCGCAAGAAGCCGAATTCGTCATCGTCATGCTCCCCGACACTCCACAGGTCGAAGAGGTGCTGTTCGGTGACAACGGCGTTGCCCAGGGCCTGGGCCCGAACAAGGTGGTGATCGACATGAGCTCGATCTCGCCCACCGCCACCAAGGCCTTCGCCGAGAAGATCAAGGCCACCGGTGCTGCCTACCTGGACGCCCCCGTATCGGGCGGCGAAGTCGGCGCCAAGGCCGCGACCCTGAGCATCATGGTCGGTGGTGACACCGCGGTATTCGAGCGCGCGCTGCCGCTGCTACAGGCCATGGGCAAGAACATCACGCTGGTCGGTGGCAATGGCGACGGGCAGACCGCCAAGGTGGCCAACCAGATCATCGTCGCCCTGAACATCCAGGCCGTGGGCGAAGCACTGCTGTTCGCCGCCAAGAACGGCGCGGACCCGGCCAAGGTGCGTGAAGCGCTGATGGGTGGCTTTGCCTCGTCGAAGATTCTCGAAGTGCATGCCGAGCGGATGATCAAGGGCACCTTCGACCCGGGCTTCCGCATCAATCTGCACCAGAAGGACCTGAACCTGGCATTGCAAGGCGCCAAGGAGCTAGGCATCAACCTGCCCAATACCTCCAACGCCCAGCAAGTGTTCAACACCTGCCAGGCACTGGGTGGCGGCAACTGGGACCACTCGGCGCTGATCAAGGGGCTGGAGCACATGGCCAACTTCTCCATTCGCGACGACAAGTAATCCTGTTGTAGGCCTCTCTGGCCCTTTCGCGGGTAAACCCGCTCCTACAGGTACACCGCCGCCTTCAAAATCGGCGGGCCCCTGTAGGAGCGGGTTTGCCCGCGAAGAAGCCAACACCGCCTTCAAAATCGGCGGGATCCTGTAGGAGCGGGTTTGCCCGCGAAGAAGCCAACACCGCCTTCAAAATCGGCGGGATCCTGTAGGAGCGGGTTTACCCGCGAAGAAGCCAACACCGCCTTCAAAATCGGCGGGATCCTGTAGGAGCGGGTTTACCCGCGAAGAAGCCAACACCGCCTTCAAAATCGGCGGGATCCTGTAGGAGCGGGTTTACCCGCGAAGAAGCCAACACCGCCTTCAAAATCGGCGGGATCCTGTAGGAGCGGGTTTACCCGCGAAGAAGCCAACACCGATAAACCTGCAACCCTCTATTGATTCACAATTCGTGAATCAACCCTCTCCATTCCCCACCTTTATTCGCTTCCCGGACTCGCTAAGCTGGCCCCACCACTGCCCTGCAGTGAACGTGACGCCTGCGGGCTGTACCAATAACAACATCGGGTACCGATAGCGATGAAAGCGCCCAGAACGCTGTACCAGAAACACATCGACTCCCACACCGTCTGCGAACTGGACGATCAAGGGCATGTGCTGCTCTATATCGACCGTCAGGTGGCCAACGAATACACCAGCCCGCAGGCCTTCAGCGGCCTGCGCGAAGCCGGGCGCACGGTATGGCGCCCCGCCGCGACCCTGTGCGTGGTCGACCACGTCAACCCCACCGCCGCCGAACGCGTCGCCACCATGCCCGATGCCGGGGGCGCACTGCAGGTCGACTACTTCACCCGCAACTGCCGCGACTTCGGCATCGAGCTGTTCGACGTGCTGGACAAACGCCAGGGCATCGAACACGTGGTCGCGCCCGAGCAGGGCTTCATCCTGCCTGGCATGGTGGTCGCCGCCGGCGATAGCCACACCACCACCTACGGCGCACTGGGCGCCTTCGGCTTCGGCATCGGCACCTCGGAAATCGAACACCTGCTGGCCACCCAGACCCTGGTCTACAAGCGCCTCAAGAGCATGCGCGTCACGGTCGACGGCACGCCCGGGCCGGGCCTGGTTTCCAAGGACATCATCATGGAGCTGATCCGCCAGATCGGCGCATCCGGCGCCACCGGCTACGCCATCGAATTCACCGGCCCCGCCATCCGTGCACTGAGCGTCGAGGCGCGCATGACCATCTGCAACATGGCCGTCGAGGCCGGGGCGCGAGGTGCGTTCATGGCCCCCGATGAAAAGGTCTTCGCCTACCTCGCCGACAAGCCCCGCGCACCCAAGGGTGAGCTCTGGCAGGCCGCGTTGGCGCAGTGGAAAACCCTCTACACCGACGAGGGCGCGACGTTCGACCGTGAAGTGCACATGCATGTCGAGCAGCTGCAACCGATGGTCACCTGGGGCACCAGCCCCGACCAGGCCGCCGCGATCACCGGCTGCGTGCCCGACCCCAGCACCCAGCCCGACCTGATCCTGCGCCGCGACCTGGAGCGCGCCCTGCGCTACATGGACCTGCAGCCGGGCACTGCGCTCAGCGGCATCCGCATCAGCCACGCGTTCATCGGCTCGTGCACCAATGCGCGCATCGAGGACCTGCGCGATGCCGCGCGGGTGGTCAAGGGCCGCAAGGTCGCTGCGGGGGTGCGCGCCATGATCGTGCCCGGCTCCACGCAAGTGCGCGATCACGCCGAAGCCGAAGGGCTGGCCGAGATCTTCAAGAACGCAGGCTTCGAATGGCGCCAGTCCGGTTGTTCGATGTGCCTGGCCATGAACGACGATGTGCTCAACCCCGGCGACCGCTGCGCATCCAGCACCAACCGCAACTTCGAAGGGCGCCAGGGCCAGGGCGCCCGCACCCATCTGATGAGCCCGGCGATGGTCGCCGCCGCAGCGGTAACCGGCCACCTGGTCGACGTTCGTACACTGGTCCTGGAGGCTTGAGATGCAACCATTCAATTTTGTAGAGGGCGTGGCCGCGCCCATCCTGGCCGCCAACGTGGACACCGACGTGATCATGCCCAAGCAGTTTCTCAAGGGCATTGACCGCAGTGGCCTGGACCGTGGCGCTTTCTTCGATCTGCGCTTCCTTGAAGACGGCAGCGCCAACCCGGATTTCGTACTTAACCAGGCGCCTTGGCAACACAGCGCATTTCTGGTGGTGGGGCCGAACTTCGGCTGCGGGTCGAGCCGCGAACATGCGGTGTGGGGCTTGAAACAACTGGGTATTCGCGCGCTGATCGGCACGACCTTCGCCGGCATCTTCTTTGATAACTGCCAACGCAACGGCGTGTTGACCATCCAATTGCCGCCCGCCGAGCTGAAGGAGCTGGGTGAGTTGGTCAGCCAGGCGGAAGGCGCGCATATCGCCGTCGACCTCCAGGCGCAGCATATCCTCCTGGCCGATGGCCGCGCCCTGGCGTTCGACATCGACACCCTGCGCAAGCAGGCGCTGCTGCAAGGGCTCGACGCCATCGGCAGCACCCTCACCCGCAGCGAACAGATCCGCAGCTTCGAAACCCGGCACCTGCAAGCCAACCCCTGGCTCGCCTGAGCCGGCGTTGGGCTTCAGTCGGCGCGCAGGCGGCTGAAGCTCGCTTCGAGGAACTCCACGCACACCCGCAGCTTGGCGGAGTCCGCCAGGCGCGTCGGGTAAACGGCCCAGACGTTGGCGCTCTGGCTGTAGTCGTGGAGCACCTGCACCAAGCGCCCCTGCTCCAGCAGCGGCTTGACATCCCACATCGAACGCAGCAGCAAGCCTCGGTGGTTGAGCGCCCACTGCAAGACGATCTCGCCGTTGTTCGACGAGAGCCGGCCGTTGACCCGCACCTCCTCTTCCCGCTCGCCCGAGCGCAACTGCCACACGCCAAAGGGGTTGTTGCGCTCCTTCAGCACCAGGCAATCATGCCCGGCCAAATCGTCCAGCGTGCTAGGTACGCCACGTTGTTCGAGGTACTCGGGCGTTGCGCAGATCACCCTGCGGTTGGCCACCAGCTGGCGGCTGATGTGCTGCCCAGGAATGTCATCGCCAACGCGAATCTCCAGGTCGAACCCTTCGGCAACGATATCGACGACGCGGTCGTATACATCGAGGCGCACTTCCAGGTCCGGGTAGGCACTGGACAGCTCGGCGATGGCCGGTGCCACGTAGTTACGCCCGAAGCCAAAGCTGCTGCACACGTGCAGCAAGCCACGGGGCGCCTTGCGCACCTGGCTCAGGTCGCCCATGAAGTCATCGAGGTTGTCGAGGATGCGCACCGCCCATTGCTGGGCGCGCAAGCCTGCGTCGGTCAAGGCGATGCGCCGAGGGCTGCGATGCAGCAGGCGGGTGCCCAGGGTTTCCTCGAGAATCTTGATGCGCTTGCTGACGTAGGCAGGCGACTGGTCGAGCTCCAACGCCGCCCCGAAAAGCTGCCCATGCGAATGACCGTGAGAAACACGCGCAGGTCATCAGGCAGCGGCGTTGATTCATGATTCGTGTTCATAGCGTGCATGGATGCGCCGTTCCTTTACGAATCGGCGAAGGATAGCATTTTCTCCAGCCTAGGCATGCCTTTGGCAACACACGTGAACCTGGCCCTGTAGCCCCTCCTCGCACAACAATAAACAGAGGAACTCAGCATGACCCTCGCAACCCATGCAGTCCCGAACCGGCGCCGCTTCAGCGCGCTGCTGGAGTATGAAATCGGCGTGATCCCGCTGCCCTACTTCCTCGGTATCGCCCTGATCGTTTTTCTCTCCGCCCACCTGGGCTACCTGCCCAAGACCATGATCGGCGGCCTGGCCGTGATCATGACCCTGGGCATGCTGCTCGGCCAGGTCGGCCAGCGCCTGCCGTTGCTACGCGACATCGGCGGGGGTGCCATTCTCTGCCTGCTGCTGCCCTCGGTGCTGGTGTACTACGGCTTTTTCGGCAGCACCACCATCGACGCCACGAAGATGCTGATGAAGGATGCCAACTTCCTCTATTTCGTGATCGCGAGCCTGGTGGTCGGCAGCATCCTCGGCATGAACCGGACGATCCTGGTGCAGGGCATGATCCGCATGTTCGTGCCGCTGGTAGTCGGCACCCTGGCCGCTGTGCTGGCCGGCCTGGCGGTGGGCGTGTGCTTCGGCTATTCGGTGCACCACACCTTCTTCTACATCATCGTGCCGATCATCGGCGGCGGCATTGGCGAAGGCATCCTGCCGCTGTCGCTGGCCTACGCGCACATCCTCGGTGGCACGCCCGAGCAGTATGTGGCGCAACTGGTGCCTGCGGCGGTGGTGGGTAACGTGGTGGCGATCATCTGCGCCGGCACCCTCGCCCGCCTGGCAGCGCGCAAACCGCACCTCAACGGCGACGGCCAACTGATCCGCGCCCGCGCACAAAACGACCTCTTCCGCGAGGAAGCCGAGGACGACAGCGCCATCGACTTCCGCTACATGGGCGCGGGCGTCCTGCTGATCTGCGCCTTCTTCGTGCTGGGTGGGCTGCTGGAAAAGCTGGTGCACATCCCAGGCCCGGTGATGATGATTCTGGTGGCAGTGGTGTTCAAGTACGTGCGGGTGCTGCCCGAGCGCCTGGAAAAAGGCAGCAAGCGCTTCTACAAGTTGATTTCCACGGCGTTCATCTGGCCGGTGATGATCGGCCTGGGCATGCTGTACGTGCCGCTCGACAGCGTGGCCAGCGTGTTCTCGGTAGGTTACGTGCTGGTCTGCGCCTCGGTGGTGGTCGCCATGACTGCGGCAGGTTTTCTCATCGGCAACCTGTTGAAGATGTTCCCCATCGAGTCGGCTATCGTCACTTGCTGCCACAGCGGCTTGGGCGGCACCGGCGACGTGGCCATTCTTTCGGCCTGCAATCGCATGTCGCTGATGCCCTTCGCGCAGATTTCCACACGTATCGGCGGCGCTTCTACGGTGATTGGTGCGACGTTGCTGCTGGGCATTTTCAGCTGAGGGGCCTCATGCACAGCGCTTGAGGATGGTCCTGATCGGGCGCCTGACCCGGCGCTTGGCTACCTGCTTGGGCCTGAGCCAGCGACAGGCCTCGATCTCGTTCAGAGGTCGAGGCTTGGCTGTGGTTTTACGGGCTTCGAACAGGTAGTGGATGACCTTCTCTTCCCGGTACTCGGCGATATAGCGCAGTTCGTCGAAATCCAGGCCGGTTTCCTCGACCATCTCCCGCCGCGCCGCTTGCAAGGGCGTTTCATTGCGCTCGACCGTACCACCGGGCAGGTTCCACTTGGCGTTGCGCTTGCGCACGAACAGCACCTCGCCATCACGGCGACAGATCACCGTGGCGCGGAGCTTGATGCCTTTTCGTTTTGCGGTAGCAGTGTCCATTGCCTTCATGCGTAGTCCCGGGTCATGTGGTTGAACTGAGCTCGTGGAAGGTTGCTTTTCCGAGCTTATCGTTCGCATGTGTCGATTGAATGACCGTGGGGGGAGCGTGATGGTTCAGCGATTTGTCACTGCCCGGATACGCAAATGTATCGGACAAGAAATCAGATTAAGGCTCTTTCTTGTAGGACGTTTCCCAAAGATACTAGGCCCGCCTGTTTTTCGTTGCGGTCGCTCTAACAGCATCCTAGTCTCGGTGGGTCGTTGCATATCAACGACCGGCTTTGACAGGCCGTCACGAAACACAGTGCATCGCCGTTCATGGCGGTTGTGCATGGGGCACGCTCGCGTGCGCCGGTTTCTGTGTTCGCCGGTCTGTCAACCTATGCACAGCTGCCACCTTTCCGTTTGACAGCGGATCGGCGGTGGCCCCATTGAGAACACAGTACGATGCTGAAGATAGTCCCCGATCCACCCAATCCCCAATCCCTGGAAGACACGCTGATGATGGCCTCGGACTACGCGCTCTGCGCAGAAGCCGTTGCGCACCAGGCTGCCCTGATGCAGCCCAGGTCTCCGGCGGCGTTGCTGATCATGACGACGGTGCATGAACTTGAAGGCCTGCGAAAGTTGATCGAATCAGCTTTGGCCCAAGTCCAGATCCGAACGGATCAGCAAGTCCTCCACTAATCCACATCACGTTATGCCTGGCCTGGCCACATTGCAGTTAAGGCCGGTTCCAATCACGGCCCACCACGATCCCCCCAGCTTGGCGGTGGACACGTGTAGGAGCCGGCTTGCCGGCGATGATGCCTGCCCAGGCACCCAAAATTTCAGGGAAAGAAAAATCATGTCCAACGACCGCAAACGCACAATCGGCAAAACCCAGTTCTACCAGGGCGAAGACCAAACCCAGCCGCTGTTCTGCATATCCCCCGGCATCCCCTGCGAATACGCCCGCGAACAAGCCTCCGAATTGCTGGGTTACGTACGCGACCTCACCATCGCCGGCGTGATGGAAGAACAACCCCAGCTGATCTGGGCCTCGCACTACTTGAGCGCCCTGGCCAAGGCCCTCTTGGATGACGCCGAACTGGGCATGAACCATCAGGAAAAGCACTGACGCCCTCCCCCAACCCCACCCCACGGGTGGGAGCGGCCTCGTGTCGCGAAAGGGCCGCAAAGCGGCCCCAGCGCCCCAGAACTCGCCGCAGAACCAACGGAAAACCACCATGCATGCAAACGACCCCATGGGCCTTCTCACTTTCAATCAAAGACTGTCAGCGCTCAGTCCCCAGCCACCTATGCCCATGCTCACCGTCGCCCCAGGCGCGCGCCTCAAACGCGTATCGACAGAAGCCTCGAACCTGCTCGAATGCGCCCGCTATCTGGACTACACCGGCGTCATGCTGGCCGACCGAAAAAGGATCGGCGCCGCCCAGCACATCAGCGCGATGGTGAAGGTATTGCTGAATGAAATCGAGCGGGTCGCGCAGCCTTCACAGCATTTGGGGCTTCTGACCAACAGGCCTGGCTGAAACTACGCTGGGCATGCGAAACCGCCATTCAAGCGCGGTTTCGCAAGCATAGTGGCTTGTGGTCTGATGCGATGAGGGCTGGGCCGATTCCAATGTTCGGATGGCCCGGTTACGGGTACGGTTCGCCCCGTGAATGGGTCAGGCGATGATCTTCAGGAAGATCATGGTCGCCAGCAGATCCAGGACCAGCACGGCGACTACGACGAAGATCATGTAGTAGCGGTCGTCTTGAGTCATTTTTGCGTTCCCCCAGGTGCGTGCTTTTGCAGGGGAGGAGCAATTCTTGTTCCAAGGCGCGTTTAACCGAGCCAGCTATGCGCACCGACCTGGACCATCTGCCGGCCTATACCGTTAACTGGCGGTGTGAGCCAGTGGCGTCAGACCACTGTCTTTGATGGCTGCGTCGGCTTCTTGTGACGCCAGGTAGTCGAGTAATGCCTGGGCTGCAGCATGGTGCTGGCTCTTGCTGACGACAGCGCCGCAATACAGGGTCATCTTCTGAGCTTCGGCCGGGATGAGGCCCACAATGTCGATTCCCTTCACTGGCTTGAGCTCACTTAGCTGCTGGAAGCCGATCTGCGCCTGCCCCCGAGCGACTACGGCGCCAACGGGTTCGGCCGGGATCATGTGGGCCTTGGCCTCGAACTCGCTACCAAGGTGCATACGAGGGAACAACGTCTTGGAAAGGTATACGCCGCTTGCGCTGTCGGAATAGGCGACAGAGGCGCTGTGTTGCAGCACTGTGCGCAACCCCTGCATAGTGCTGATATCCGGCTTTGGTTCGCCTTTGCGTACGGCCATGGCAATGAACGATTGTCCGAGATCCACCCGGCTGTCTATCTTCAGCATTTGCAGTGCCATCCGCTTGCGCGCCAAGTCTGCATCGTTCGCAGTCTGGCGGACCGCCTGCGTCCTGAGCACCTCATAGGTAAGGACATTGCACGCTGCTTGTGTCACGCCACCCTTTTGCTGGACGTCGAAAGCGGCTCGTTGCCGCTCAGCATGCATCCTTGCCGGATCATACTGAAACTCGTCAATTTGCTCCTCAAGCGTCAGGCTGTTGGCAGCCGCCAAGTTCATGTCCATCCTCCCCGCGATCGCGCACGCCTCCCCTGTGGTCAATGCCAGCGCGATACTTTCGTACTGAGCGTCCTGCATCACGGGCTTTTCAGGCTGGACAGCACATCCCGATAGCATGACGGCAGCCATGAGCATAGGAACATAAATTTTCATCAGATCACCTCACGTCGTGGGTCGACTGCTCCTGGCCAACTCTTTGAACAACCAGTGCTTTAGCTGGTGAACTGCCTGGGCCTGCCGAGGACGGCGTGGGTGCACCAGGTAGTGACCCACGTAGCGAACGCTATTGCTGACATCGCGAAGCGGGCTGACCAAGCGGCCACTAGCCAACTCCTGCTCGGCTACCAGGTCAGACTCAAGTACGACCCCCAGCCCTGCTGCCGCAGCGGCTATACCCATGGAACTCCTGTCAAACGCCAAACCGTAGCTACTCGGCGGCTGCATGCCGTTCGCTGCAAACCAGCCTTTCCACTGGATGGACTGGCCGTCGCTCTGGATCAGGAACTGGGAATACAAATCCTGTGGGGTGCGCAGGTACTTGGCGACCTCCGGGCTACATAGCGGTGTCAGCTCCTCGATGCGTAGCGGCGTCTTCTCATGGGGCGAAGGTCTCGGCTCACCGTAGACGATGTCCAGGTCGAAATCATCGTTATCGAACAGCGCATAGTCCGTGCTCGCCGAAATACGCAGATCAATGCCGGGGTGATCTTTCAGGAAACTCGCTAACCGCGGCACCAACCACTGGCTGGCGAATGTAGGCGCGGTGTGCAGACGCAGAGGTACTGCAGGCTCGTTGGTCGCGATCGCAAGGCCTCGACTCATTTCTTCAAACCCCCGCTGAACGTGATCCAGCAGCATGGCGCCTTCTGGCGTCAGGGCGGTATTGCGCGTGTTCCGCGTGAAGAGGGTGAGTCCGGCGGCCGCTTCCAGTTTGCGAATCGCATGGCTGACCGCGCTCGGGGAGAGATCGAGCTCCTTTGCTGCCTCGATAAACGAGCAGGTACGGCCCGCTGCTTCGAAAACCCTGAGGGCAGGAAGAGGCACCCGTTTCAACAGTTTCATTGATGAATCCAGTTCATTAACGGACGAATTTAAACCTTTTGTCGAGCCATTATTTTTACATGAATATCAGGAGATTACCCAATTAGGTTGCTGACCGATGAATAGTTTGCGTCAGCAATCCCGGATCGCTGGTCACCAATGGAGAACAATATGACCGAGATTCACCACCCGCTCTTGGCCAGGATGTCGGAACATGCGTGGCGTATTCGGCGTTTCGCCTTGCGCATGGGCGAGGTTCAGGGCCAGGGCTATGTGGGCCAGGCGCTGGGCTGGGCCGACGTGCTTGCCGTTGCTTACTGCCACGCCATGAACATGCGTGCTGAGGATCCTGAATGGGAGGGCCGTGACCGATTCCTGCTTTCGCATGGTCATTACGCCATCGCGCTATACGCAGCTCTGCTGGAAGCCGGGGTGCTTCCCGAAGAAGAACTGGAGACCTACGGTTCCGACGACAGCCGACTCCCTATGTCCGGTATGGCCACCTATACCCCCGGCATGGAGATCTCGGGTGGTTCACTCGGTCAAGGCTTGGCGATCGCGGTAGGCCAAGCCCTCGCGCTACGCATGAAGGGCAACGATGCCTTCGTTTACAACTCGATGTCCGACGGGGAGCTGGACGAGGGCGCGGTGTGGGAAGCGGCAATGTCCGCCTCGCATCATCAGTTGGGCAACCTGATCAACCTGGTAGACATCAACCGCCAGCAGGCCGATGGCCCTTCCCATGACATCCTCCAGTTCGAGCCTCTGGTCGATAAATGGGCGGCGTTTGGCTGGCATGTACAACGTGTAGACGGCAACGACCTACAGGCGGTGATCGAGGCGTTCGACCTTGCTCGTGGTTTCACGGGGGACAAACCTCGCGTGATCCTGTTCGACACCCTGATGGGTAAGGGTGTGCCATTCCTGGAGCAGCGGGACAAGAACCACTTCATCCGGGTCGAGCCCGAGGAGTGGCAGCAAGCACTTACAGACCTCGACGAGATCTACGCGACCCGGAGCCCACAATGAACGCCACCGCGCCAAAGCCCAAACTCACGACTTCGTCCATGATCGCTTCTATCGCAAGCGAGGGGCAGCGAACCACCTCGGCACCGTTTGGCCACGCCCTGGTCACGGCAGGTCAAAAGAACCCTCGTATTGTCGGCATGACTGCGGATTTGGCTAAGTACACCGACATGCACATATTCGCTCAGCGCTATCCAGAGCGATTCTTACAAATGGGTATGGCTGAGCAATTGCTTATGGCTGCCGCCGGCGGTATGGCCAAGGAAGGCTTCGTGCCCTTCGCCACCACCTACGCGGTATTCGCCACCCGACGCGCTTATGACTTCATTCATCAAGTCATCGCTGAGGAGAACCTGAACGTCAAAATCTGCGCAGCGCTGCCGGGCTTGACGACTGGGTACGGCCCGAGCCATCAGGCTACAGAGGATCTAGCGATGATGCGCGCGATTCCGCAGATGATGGTTATCGATCCTTGCGACGCATTGGAAACCGAGCAGTGCGTGGCCGCGATCGCTGAGCACGACGGCCCTGTCTATATGCGCCTGCCTCGTGGGCGGGTACCGCTGATTCTCGACGAGTACGATTACCGTTTCGAGCTCGGTAAAGCCCAGCGCCTACGCGATGGCAACGATGTGCTGGTCATTTCCTCGGGCCTTATGACAATGCGTGCTCTGGAAGTCGCAGACGAATTGGCCAAGCACAAAGTGGACACCGCCGTTTTGCACGTTCCGACAATTAAGCCGCTCGATGTCCAGACCATCCTGGAGCAATGCCGGCGCGAAGGCCGCCTGGTAGTCATTGCGGAAAACCACACTCAAATCGGCGGCCTGGGTGAGGCCATCGCCATGGCCTTATTGCAGGCCCGCGTACAGCCTGAAGTGCGTCACGTTGCGCTGCCCGATCAGTTCCTGGATGCAGGCGCACTGCCGACATTGCACGACCGCTACGGCATCTCCAAAGACGTCATGGTCGCCAACATTCAGCGCTGGCTAGGCTGACCATTCCCTGCCCTCACGGTAGCGCCCGCTCACGTTGAATGCCCTTCTGCCTGGGTACGTTGAGCGGGCTCTCGTTCCGCACACTCCGTTGCTCCTCTGGATCGTCCCAATAAGTACAAAGGTGATGGCGATGCAAAAAGGCACCAATCTTCTGAAGAAAAAACGTGTATGGATCTATGCGTTTCTCTTCACCCTGACCTTGATCAACTACGTCGACCGTGTGTCGCTCTCGGTCGCGTCCAAAGTTCTCAAGGAAGAGTTCGACATCTCGCCGGTTGCGATGGGATACCTCTTCTCCTCGTTCGTCTGGCTCTACTTTCTCGCGCTCATCCCCATGGGCTATCTCGTAGGCCGCTTCGGACCGAAAAAGGTCAACGGCTATGGGATAGGTGTCTGGTCGGTGGCAACTGCCTGCACCGCACTGTCGACAGGTTTCATCTCATTGCTCAGTTGCAGGCTGATCATGGGCATGGGGGAGGCTACCACCTACCCCGCCGGTGCCCGGGTCATCCGCGAATGGATGCCGCTCAAAGAGCGCGGTATGGCCACTGCAGTCTTCCACAGCGGCAGCCTGGTCGGGCCCGCCATTGGTGCCATTGGTTTCGGCTGGCTGATCAGTACATTCGGCTGGCGCATCGCATTTGTCGTGGCCGGTGCATTGGGCTTCGTCTGGCTGGCTGCCTGGTTGAGATGGTACAGCCATCCCGCTAAAGCGCCGTGGCTGGGGGATGCCGAACGCGCAGAAATTGCCGCTGGCAGCATCTCCTCCAGCGCAGACCCTGCCCGGACTGTTTCCCTTGGTCTGAAAGGCCTCGCTCGCTCAAGCAGCATGTGGGCCATCGCCCTGTCCCATGGATGTGCGGTCTATGCCACCTACTTCTTCCTGACCTGGTTGCCAAGCTATCTGCAAGCCGAGAAAGGTCTGACGGTGATGTCGAGCGGTATCTACACCGCGATTCCGTATCTGGGCGCTGCAGTGCTTGCCATCGTCATTGGTCGCTTGAGTGACAAAGTGATGCGCCCAGGGGCCGCAGAATCGGGACAGAGGCGCATGGTCGTTGCCAGCGTTCTGCTGGCGTCTTCGGTCATCTTCCTGGTTCCTGCAATCGACAATACCTGGGCAATTCTTTTCGTCATCACGCTTTCGCTGGCCACTTGTGCCTCAGCGATTTCCCTGAACCTCTCGCTGGTCAACGATCTGGTGCGTTCGGAAGACGACGTCGGCACTGCAGCTGGCTTCATCACTGCAGTCGGCAATCTGTTCGGTCTGCTCGCTCCGATCGTGACCGGCTACGTGGTGGCCGGCTCTGGCAGCTTCGCCTTGGCCTTCGTCGTCGTCGGCGCATTACTTGTGATCGGCTCAGTCCTCTCGATGTTCTGTACGCGTCGGCCCATCGGCTTTGCAGCCTCCGGCAAACAGGCCATGGCCTGAATCAATAGCAAATGAAGGAAGTAGTAGCGTCATGAATCAACGTAGTAGTGAATCCCGCAGCAACGGCCGGGCCTCGGCTGGTCACAGCGGGAAATGGCGGCTGGCGACCGTCGTGTTAGCCCTGGCGCTGGGGGCATTTGGCATGGCCCTTTTTGGCGGAGGCGTATGGCTGATGGCTTTGGGCGGTAGCTGGTATTACGCCCTCACTGGGGCGGGATGCGTAGTAACCGCTGTTCTGCTGTGCAGGCAACGATTTGCAGCCGTGCACCTGTTCGCCGTGATCTGGGGCCTGACGCTGATTTGGGCTTTATGGGAAGTCGGACTCAACTGGTGGGGGCTTGTACCACGTCTCGTGGCAATCACCGTCATCCTGTTGTTGATCCTTGCCGTGTCGCCGTCACTGCGTCGCGCCCCTCGCTCTGCTGCGTAAAGAGGTTTGTCATGTTCCTATCAGTCAAATGCAGAAGCGCACTGGCGCTCGCCGTTTCTTGCGCGCTTCAGGTGCAGTTCGCTCAAGCTCAGCAGATGCCGCAGGTCGGCAGCGATTGGCCATTCTATGGCGGCGATCACAACGCTCAGCGCTTCAGCCCACTCAAGCAGATTACCCCGGAAAACGTCGGGCATCTGGAGCGCGCATTTGTGTATCACACACGGGATTTGCCGAATCCTGGCAGTCGCTACTCGCCTGAAACAACCCCGGTCAAGGTCGGCAACGACCTGCTGATGTGCTCTGCCAAAAACATCCTTATTTCGATCAACGCTGCAACCGGCAAGGAAAACTGGCGTCACGACCCTGGAGTACCTGATCAGGCCATTCCTCACGCAGCAGCATGCCGCGGCGTGGCGGTGTACACCGCACCAGAGATCCCTGAGTCCGCACAATGCCGCAGCCGTGTGGTAGAAGCGACACTCGATGCGAGGCTGGTAGCTGTAGATCTGCGCACAGGCGAGCCATGCAAGGACTTCGGACAGAACGGTACTGTGGATCTTTGGGAAGGTCTGGGGAAAAAAGTCCCCGGCTGGTATGCGGTTACAGCCCCTCCTACCATCGTCAATGGCGTGGTGGTCACAGGGGCACAAATTCGCGACGGTCAGGATGAGGATGCACCTTCTGGGGTGATCCGCGGCTACGACGCAATCACCGGGAAAATGGCCTGGGCTTGGGATCTGGGTAACCCTGAAAACGTTCATGGCCCAGCCGAAGGCAGCACCTACACCCGTGGCACCCCGAATATGTGGACGGCTGCAGTGGGCGATGAGCAGCTTGGCTACGTCTACCTACCGATCAGCAACTCCTCCATTGATTACTACGGTTCCAACCGTAGCGAGGCAGAAAACAAGTATTCGACCTCACTGGTGGCCGTCGACGTGAAGACCGGCAAGGACGTATGGCACTTCCAGACCATCCGCCACGATGTGTGGGATTATGACCTGGGCAGCCAGCCGACACTTCTTGATTTCCCTGGCAAAGACGGAAAACCAGTGGCTGCCGTACTGCTGCCAACGAAGCAGGGTGATATCTACATCCTGGATCGTGCAACTGGCGAGCCTCTCGTTCCGATTGGTGAAGTCGAAGCGCCAAAAGGCGGCTCCGTTGAACCCCAGTTCCTGGCTGATACTCAACCTACGTCCGAGTGGCACACGCTGCGCAAGGCACCGAAAACCGAAGCGGACATGTGGGGTTTTTCACCACTTGATCAATTGATGTGCCGCATCCAGTTCCGCCAGGCCAACTACGAAGGCTACCTGACGCCACCATCGGTGGATCGTCCCTGGATTCAATACCCAGGCTACAACGGTGGCTCCGATTGGGGCTCGGTCGCGATCGACCCAGTACGACGACTGCTAATCGCCAATTACAACGACATTCCTAACCTGAACCAGCTCATACCGCGTGAGCAGGCAGACAAGATGGGGCTCAAACCTATCTATGCGCCAAAGGTCGATGAGACCTCTCTGAACAAAGCTGGCAGCAAATCGGGCAAGGGCGAAGGTGGCGCATCGACCTATCCGCAGGTCAACGCGCCTTACGCGATCAGTGTGAATGCGGGATGGCGTAACTGGGGCACCGGCGTGCCGTGCTCGGCACCTCCCTATGGCGGAATTCGTGCAATCAGCTTGGATACCGGCAAGACCGTGTGGGACGAGCCGCTGGGTACCGCGCGTCGCAACGGGCCTTTCGGCATCCCGTCTCATCTGCCACTGAATATCGGCTTGCCGAACAATGGCGGAACGGTGGTCACCGCAGGTGGACTCACCTTCGTCGGCGCGGCGACTGACAACTTGTTCCGTGCCATCGACACGACTACCGGTAAGGTGCTGTGGGAAGACACGTTGACGGCGGGCGCCCAAGCCAACCCGATCTCGTACGAGGTTGATGGTGAGCAGTATGTGCTCGTCTCAGCGTCTGGCCACGCCTTCATGGAAACCGGCACCAGCGACGAAATCATCGCATACAAGCTGCGTAAGTAATGCCTTGACGGGGCCCGCGTGGGCCCCGTCTTGACACTGATTCACAGAGGAGTTTGATCATGGATTTGGGTTTGCAAGGAAAACGCGTACTGGTGAGCGGCGCTTCCAGGGGTATCGGGCGGGCAATTGCCAAGTTGTTCCTCGATGAGGGCGCCAAAGTGGCCTTCTGTGCTCGGGGTACCGCAGGCGTCCAAACGACGCAACAAGCACTCGGTCATGACGCCATCGGTACCGCCGTTGATGTCACCCAGCCCGACCAGGTGCAGGCCTGGGTCACGGATGCAGCGCAGCGTCTTGGTGGAATCGATATCGTCGTGCCGAATGTGAGCGCTCTGGCTGGCGGAGATGACTTGCATACATGGCGGCGAGCCTTCGACACCGATTTACTGGGAAGTGCGACGATGGTCAAAGCCGCCTTGCCCGCCCTGCGTCAATCGCAAGCCGCATCGGTCGTCCTGATTTCCAGCGTATCGGGCCGCGAAGTCGATATGTTCGCAGAGCCTTACGGTGTACTGAAAGCAGCCTTGCTGCACTACGGTAAAACGCTGTCTGCACGCCATGCGCACGAAGGTATTCGGGTGAACTCTGTCTCCCCGGGAAACGTGTATTTTCCTGAGGGCGTATGGGGTGACATAGAGCGCGACCAGCCCGAGACCTTCGCAAAATGTCTAGCTGAAAACCCGTTGGGCCGCATGGCTACACCCGAGGAAGTAGCTAGAGCGGTCGTATTCCTGGCCAGCCCTGCTGCAAGCTTTACTACCGGCACGAACTTGCTCGTGGATGGCGGGCTGACACGCTCGGTGCAGTTCTGAGCACCCAGGCCTAACGGTAGTGAACTGGAAAGATTTGAATGATGAAACTCTATATCTACGAACATTGTCCGTTCTGCACGCGTGCTCGGATGATCGTTGGACTCAAGAGTCTCCCGGTGATGCTTCAGGTCATCATGGAGGGCGATGCCGAAACGCCCCTGCGCCTCATTGGAAAAAAGGCTGTGCCGATCCTGCAAAAGGAAGACGGCAGCCATATGGGGGAAAGCCTAGATATCGTGCGATATCTCGATGGCATCGGCCCGACAGTACTGATGGCGCCGCAAGACCCAACTTTGGATGCTTGGGTCAAAGAAGTCTGGCCCACGGCACTCAAATTATTCATACCACGCTTCGTCCAGGCAGACTTCGCAGAAATCAACACGCCAGTAGCAAGAGAGGCGTACCGGCTGCGAGAGGAACAAGCCTTCGGAGATCTGGAGGCTTTGCGAGGAGCCACATCCAAGCTGGTGGCGGAACTGCAGCCTCTTATCAAAGAGCTTGTCCCACTGGTGAAGGACAGAAAAACAATCGGCATCAACGAGGTGACGCTTTGGCCCGTATTGCGCTCGCTTTCCATCGTTCGAGCTGTTGAATTCCCAGATCAAGTGCGCGATTACATGCATCGATTGAGTGAGGCATGTGGCGTTCCCCTGCTCTTCAACCAAGCTGCTTGACCAATAGATAGATGGCGACTTTAGAGCCCAGCTTCAGCTCCCGGAATGGCGTGGGAAGCAATTCGTACCTAGGACGTCCTGAGGATGAGCAAGCTTTCACGACGCCGGTGCGTGAGCTCATCGTGGATGCAAGCATGCGGACAGTCAGATTCAAGGATCTTCACTTTCCGCTCAAGGCCACGTCTTGCCGGCTTCTGACATTGCTTCTTCGCCATCAGGGAAACGTCGTGAGCCGAACGACGATCTATGAGGAAATTTGGGGATACCGGTTCGATCCCGGCACCAAGATCATAGAAGTACAGATTTGTTATCTGAGGAAAGTGCTCAAGACCCTGCAGGCGCCGTTCGAAATCAGAACACTACGAGGCCGGGGGCTATACATACAGGCCGTCGCCCCATCTTCTTCGCCAAGACCGGAGAAATGAATCGCCGCTGGTTTAGTAGACACTTCCAAACCGCGTAATGAGGCCTAGATTGGTGCCATGAGTCGTCAGCGTTACCCTGAAGAATTCAAGATCGAAGCAGTCAAGTTATGACCGAGAAAGGCAACCCTGTCGCCGATGCTGGCCAGTGTACGCGCACGGGCTATGGACCTGGATCAGGCTCTGCAGCAAGCCCCAATCACAGCCTCTGCAAGACGATGGTCAGACGACGATGGAGCTGTCGGCGGAAGGGGGCGAGAAACGGCATCTCAGCGCTTGGAATGTGCCTGGAAAACCAGGGGCGCTCTGCGAAAAAGCCCTGAACAATCAGGGCTTTGAATATGGCGGAAGCGTAGAGATTCGAACTCTAGGATAGTTGCCCATCGACGGTTTTCAAGACCGTGGCATAAGCGCCCACCCCATGCGGCGCCAGCACCTAAATCGATTCCAAAACAAACACGAAACGGCACGGCTACAGGCCGCATACTACAAGGGTCGCCGTTTCAGTTTTGGAACCGATTTTGAGGGTACTTGCAGGGCATGAAGTAAGCCGCCAAAGTAGCGATCCACACCAAGGAGTGATCCCCATGGCAGCAAGCAATGAATGGACCGAGTGGCATCTGACTCCGCGCGGCTGGGAGCGCGGCACCGAACGGGAAGACTTCAAACCCACCGTCAATCGGGATGCCCCGGCAGACTGCGTAATGACCTGCAAACACTCAGAGGTAATGAGCTCTTCCTTCTCGCCGGTGAAGTCAACAGATCACACAATATGGAAGCATTCAGACGAACAGCTGCTCTCTTCCTTGCTCGAGCAGTACGGACCAGCGCCAAAGCACCTGTGACCCCAGTACTGCAGCAGTAGCAGAAAAAACAGACCTCAGGCCGCGCCACATGCGGCCTATGCGTCGATGCTGTCTAATATGCATTGGCGACTTTGAGCGAGTTTCGCCCAGTAAAACCGAGAAGCCCTGGCGCAGTTTTAGACAGCCGCCAACCCTCCCCGGCACCCAGCCGAAACGCCTGCCGTCCTGGCTAGCGCGACTCCCTCCCCGCATCAAACTCATGCTCGAGCAGTGCCCACAGCCGGGCCGACTCGACAAACTCCAGCATGTCGGAAAGACCGCCCGCATCCACATCCTCCCGGCGCCGGGCAGCAAATGCCATCTCGCAAAGCACCCTGGCCCTTCCATCCGGATCGGTGATCAGAGCGCTCTGGTCGTTCAACTCGGCCAGCCAGGCCTGCGGCAGAGAGCTACCCATCATCGCGACCTGCACCACCACGACTGCGCATACAGCACGCCGTCGATCTCTTCCACGCCGGTGAGGCTCAGGCCGCCCTGTGCCATGGACGTGACCCTGGCGTCGTGCAGGCGCGGGATAACGTCAGGACCTGGCGTAGGGTTGAACACCCAGGCCTGCGTCGAGATCCGGCCCAGCGGCCGGCTGTGGTTCTCACCCATATGGAGGTCGGCTTCCAAGGGCTGCGATTTTCGTAGCTGCTCTGGAGGGATGGCCACGCCGTTAGCGCGGCGCCGGACAAGGTAGACGTACATGGCTGCCACCAATACTGTATATGTATACAGTATCGTAGCGAGTGCTTTGCAGCCGAGCAACTGCCGCTCAGCCGGGCGGTGTCAGGGCGTCGTACTCTCGCTGGCATTGCTCGCCTGCTCGCCGGGCGCCGTCATAAGCCTTCGCCAAGTCTCCCGCTCGTTCATCAGCCCGTGTGAGCAAGTCGGAGAGCACCATGGCGGCGCGGGTGGCTGCCTGGCCTCTGGCGATAGCGGCGGTATCCGTGGCGGGGCAACTGACGGTGGCGGCGAGCTTGGCGCCGTCGTCGCGCAGCCGCTGGCCAGCAGCATCGGCACCAGCAGCGCCATCATCATCGATCGTTCTTTGTTCCTGACCATGTGCCCTCGCCTCCTCACGCGCATCAGCGCGGCGTTGTTCTTCCTGTCGTGCATCGCGCTCGCCCAGCACCTCGGCCAGGCGGTCGCCGCTGTCTTTCTTCGCTGAGGCCTGGCCGGCCACTGCCTGCTCCACCGATCGCCCATGCTGGTAGGCGCAGTAGTGGGTCGCCAGTAGCACCAGAAGCACCAGCGATCGAATCGCCCAGGACGTCATGCCAGTGCCCTCCGCACACCCTCGTCGATGATCGCCGCCGGGTACGGGTTGCCGCCGTTCTCGTGGATGATGATGCTCACCACCACCCCGCGTAGCGTGGCCGGGTCCTTGATGTTGATCGGGTCAGTAGTGCCCACCCCGATCCGCTTGGCCACGGCAGAGGCATAGGCCTGGGTGTCGTTCTCGTTGCTCGGCGCCCAGCGGTTGATGGTTTCCAGAACGGTGTCGATGCCCTTCCCGCCCACGCCGGGCATGCCGTCCTTGCCCCGGTAGTTGATGAGCAGCTTGCCCAGGGCGCGGATGCCGTTCTCGGGCGTGTCGAAGATGGCGAAGCGGCCACCAGGCTCCTTGCCGATCTGGCCCTGCCAGTCGTTGCGCGGGTTGAAATCGATGTTGCCGGGGTTGCGGTTGCGCACGCCGCGGGGCTGGGATTGGGTCATGGGTTTTCTCCAGGCAAAAAAATACCGCCAGGCGGCGGTCGGTGTTCGGATGCGGTGAAGGTCAAGCCGGCGGCGCGGGCCAGCTGATACTGGCTGGGTAGCCTTCCTGGTCAGGCAGGCGGTTCAGCGCGACGCGGTACTTCTTCCAGAGGGTGAGCAGCGCCTTTTCCTCGTCGGTGGCGTCGTCAACATCGACGGCGTCCTGCAGCGGCGTGATGGCGGTGTCGGCTACCTGGCGGAGACGGGCCGTTTCAGCCTGTGCCTCGGCCAGCAGTTGCTCCGCTGCCTGGGCGGCCTTCATCTCGGCGGTGATCATCTGTGACCAGTCGATATTGCTCACTGCTGCTCCTCCTTGTCGATCAGCGTCACGGCCTGCTGAGGTATGTCATAGATCGGGAGGCTGATCGCGCCATCGCCCCGGACAATGAGCGGCTGTGGATACCGGGTAGTCTCGGGCGCAGTTGGGCCGTGCGGAAGGATGATGGTCAGGCGCAACTCTCCGCCCACTCGCTCTACCGGTCCAGCAATCCACTTGGAGATGATCGCTTCCTGCGGCAGAGTGGCGCCGTCTTCGAGAGGCGCGAAGTCGAATACCTCGCCATTGAGGGTGAGCGCCTCCCCGGAAAGGGATGTCTCGAGTTTCTCGTCCATACGGACCGGAGATAAATTTATGATCATGACTTTGAACCTCTAGTTGAACCAGCGGCCAATTGCCATCCAGTTGTATACAACATCCACGCCAGAGGCGACGCTGGCGTAGTGCTGAAAGACCGTTGTCCCAGTTTGCGAGTTGCTGCGGTACGGAAGCACTGTAACCCTTGATGTGCTAGTGCCCCCCACGCCTGCGGTAAGGCAAACCGTATTGGTGGAGAATGCGATAGGCCATGTGATCGTATCGCCTCCCGCACTAATAAACGACGAGTTGGCGGAGGTGGTTATTCCTGTTGACCAAGTCCTTTGCCCCCAACAAATCTGCGTACCATCTGCGTACCGAACATATTCACCGTTGGCATTGCTGCCGCGCTCGATTATCGCGCCGGTCGGCACGCCGCCGCTCTGACTCACCGTGCCAAGAATTGCCGCCACGGCAGCCGCGCCCAAACCTAGGCCCGTTCGGGCAGCAGCCTGGGTTTTGCCGCCGGTACCGCCCTGGGCGACGCTGAGGGCTGTGGTCAGTCCGGAAAGAGAGGTGATGTCGCTGTTCGCGCCACGGGTCGCCGCGAGGATGTTCTGGCGCAGCGCCTCAATAGTCGTAGCGCCGCCGAACAGGGCGAAGGTCGCCCCGAGCTGGTCCACCAACTGCCTCAGGCGGTCGGCAGACTCCTTCACGTAACCCTGCATGGGCGCCAGGCCATAGGCCCCGCCACTCACCGTCGCGCCTTGGTAGGCCGGGAGGATGCTCAGCACCGTGGCACTCGCGATGTTGGTCACCTCATACCAGCGGCCATCCGGGCCTTGAAACGCATCGCCCACCCGGGCGTTGAGCGCGAAGGAGGTGCCGGTACCGGTCACCGTCGTTTGGCCAGCCGTGATCGCCACGGTGCCTGTTCTGTACCAGGGCATGGAATGCTCCAGATTTATCGTCAAAGGGTTTTCATGGGCCTAGAGGCAAACAGCGTCCGGCCGTTCACGCCCAGCGGGTTAATCGAGTCGTAGTTCTCGCAGTACATCTGGAGGATGTTGCGGTTGCCTGGCAGGAATCCGCCGAAATTCGTTCGGTAGGGCTGCTCCGTCTGAACCACGTTCGTGACCGAGAACAGGGCGTTGGCCAGCACGTAGTCGTCAAAGCTTCCTGTCCATGGCATCTGGTAACTGGCGTTGTAGTACTGGCCGTTGGCGATCGGGTCGCCCGCCACGACGAAGGAGTTGTTCGCCGGCTGACCATTGAGCAGCGCCAGGTTTGCCGAGGTGACGAAGGTCAACGCTCCGCTTGCATCGCGGACAGACGCCCCGTACTGCCCTGCTACGCTGGCGAACGTCTGATACGAAGCGCAGAACCACTTGATTGTCTGGGGACTCTTGGCGATGTCGCCATGACCTGCATAGCTCCATGACTTGACTGCAAACCCTGTCCAGTTACCTGGAGACCCGATGATCCTGAAATTCCCAACCATCATGTAATTGACCGCATTGAAAAACACCAAGGGACGCTCATAGGTGGTTATCGCGGATGGGAATGAAACGGTCATTGTCTGGATCAGCCCAGCTTGCGTGCCACCGAATGAAAAGGATCCATTGGCGCGCACAGAAAGCACCCGGTTGATCGAGTCGATCTGGGTCAGGGTATCGCCGTTACGTGTCCGGAAGCCGTATGTACCTGGTGCGGCAAACGGCTCCCCACCTTGGGAAAGGATCATCACTTCCCAGGTGCTGGTGCCAGGCTGGCGAAGCCTCAGCGATCCAGCCGACCAGAAGGCCGGTGGTGTCCACGTGTTCTGACCAGAGTCAGAAAGCGCGTCCACCACCACAAACGACTGGACCTTGATCTCAGGTATCGAGAACGTCTGCTCGAAGGAGCCGTTACCCGTGACAGTCATCATCTTGAGCGAGCGGATCGGCGTCACCGTAGTATCCAGCGTGACGTTGCCCGCGGCGTCCTTTGTCCTCAATCCATAGAGAGCCATCAGGTCATCCTCCCCAGCGCACCGCGCTCTATGCTGCTGGCGTCGTAGACGTACACCCCGTTGGGGTTGATCGCCAAGCTGCCATCGCTGCCCTGTCCACGAAGACTGAAAGTTCCGGTGACCATGTTCAGCTCAATCAGCGGACGCCCCTGAGAATCAACCGCCTGGGACCTCAAGGTCATACCGAGAACGATGTTCTGAATGAACGCCTGGTTGATGAACGCCTGGTTGATGTAAACCTGCCCGTTCTGGACCACGAAAGGCGAGGAAAGCGTGCCGTTGATGCCGTTGACCACCGCGAACCGATCCGCAGACACCAGGAACTGGCTCTGCAAACCCGCCGGGCCGTTCTCGATGCCCAGGCCAATGCCAGCAGCCACGTACTGGCCCTGGGCGTTGACCTGCATCTTCACCGACCACATGGTGCTGGCCTTGCCATCCAGAGCCGTGACGGCCTGGCTGGTGGTCTGCACCGCGGCGTTGGTCTGGCCAAGCGACACATTCAGTTGGTCGATTTTGGTCGCCGTGGCGGACTCATTGGTGGCCACCACTCGCTGCAACTCGGTGATGTTCGCCTCGCTGTCGCCAACCCTGGCGTCGAGCGTCGTCACCCGCTCGGCCATGGCCATGTTTTCGGATGCCCGTACCCTCTGCTCGGTAGCGATCGCCGCGGTGCTGTCCCAGCCTTTCAACGCGTCAGCCAGCTCTCCCTCGCCGTCATCGTCGCGGTACGCCGCGCGCAGCGCCTCAAAGGCGGTGGCCTGGGCGGTCACCTTGCCGTCGATGGTGCTGATGTTCGTCGTGTTGGTGGCTACCTGCTGAGCAAGGCCGTTGGCGGTGGCCAGGGATTGGCCCACGTCGATCCAGTAAGTGGCGTTCGGCGGTGCATTCGCGCCCGAGGCGTTAGCCGGCACTGCCTGACTGGCCTGGTAGATCTTCCCGTCGACGACCACCATCTGGTCTTTGGCGTAGGCCGTGTCCTTGTCGTACGCCGTCAGCGCGCCCAAGGCGTCGATCTTGTCCTCGAGGCCTGGGATCTTCTCCAGCTCCGTCAGGATGTCCTGCCCCAGCTGGGTCTTCCCGATCTGGCCGGCCAGTGCCGCAAGCATCGTGGTCACGTCCGTGGAGGTCGACGCCGGCACCTTCAGGAATCCGCTGACGCCGTAGGCGTTGCGGGACCGGATGAAGTAGTAATAGTTGGTCCAGAACGCCAGCCCGGTGTGGGTCATGGTTAGCCCCCGGCCAAGATACTGCGCCTGCGCAGCGGTGGCCTGCGGATCCTGGGTGAAGTAGTACTCGTAGGTGCCGCCGTTCAAGCCATGAAGCGGGTTGCTCGGGAGCAGCGTGATCGTGTCGATGGTCGACTGCACCACGCACGCCTCGGGCACGGGCGGGCCATCGATGTTCACCGTGATGCTCGCCTCGCCGGAGCGCGCCAGCGGACCCAGTGCGGCCACGCTCATCGTGTAATTGCCCGACGCCAGGCCCGACAGCGGTAGCTGCAACGTGGTCGCCGGCACTTGCTGGGCCTGCACAGCCGTGTTGCCCTGGCGCACGGTTATCGCATAGCCGGTAACGGTGCCGGCCGGCGCAGCCCAAGAGAGCACGCCCTGCACTACCTCGGCGGTACCGTCAGCAGTCCACACAAGGTTGGTAGGGCTGCCCAGGCCGCCAGCCGGGAGGTTGATGAACCCAATCGGGTCGTACGGCTGGCCCACCGCATCCCCGAAGATCGCCGGCTCGTTCTGCGCTACCGCCACGTTGCAGCCGGTGTCGTCGGCCATCGACCAGTCGGTGACGATGAATTCGCCCACAATGTTCAGCGATGGCAGGTTCACCTTCACCGACCGACCTGGCCTGCAGTTGTAGCCCATAAAGTTCATCGGGATGCTGAGCGTACCGCCCGCGCGCCGGCGGCGCAGTTCGATGTTAGCCAGGCGCTGAGCCTGGTAGGGGTCGTCCACATACGGAAAGGCCAGCGTTTCAGCGGCCTCGCCGCCGTCCTCGATCACCCACTCCGCGACCGATACCTCCGGATAGTCGGTCTCGGCCCAGGCCTGGGTCGGGTCCATGAACGTGCCGCGTACGGTGTTGATGGCCGCGTCATTGGACGGCTCGGTGCTGCCGGTGACCGTGCCAGTCACCATGTCCTCGGTGATTTCGAAGTCGTACGGGCCGTAGTAGGCGCCGACCTGCAGCATCCACCGACCGCCCACGCGGATCACCTTGCCCCCGCAGGCCGCCTCCAATTTCTGGAGCACCTGCGTGCGCGACTCGTCGGCGCCGATCACGCAGCCGGAGCGGTACCGCAAGGACGAGCTGCCCTCAGGATTCTCCACCGACTCATCGCAGACGTTCGCCCCACTGGCGAAGCTCGCGAAGACGATCTCGTCGTCCGGCACGCCGCAGCGATTGCGCAGGAACCAGAGGATGTGTAGGGCCGTGTTCTCGCTGTAACCGGTAGTGCCGGTGCGCGGGTCGTAAATGTCGCGGCGACCACGGGTTACGAACCGCACATCGGGGATTCCCGAAGGGTACTTCTCGGCGTCGTACTTGAAGGACAGCCGGACATAGGACAGGCCTCGGCCGATCTGTGTGTCGCGCCAATCTGGGCAGTTCGCCTTGAGGAAGGCATTGACCTCGGTGGGGTCAATGACCACCTCGTAGGACGCGGAATTGCCGTATGTGGCGATCAACTCCTCTCCCAGGTAGATCTCGTCCACGCCGGCAATCGCGCCCTCTGACAGCACGTAGACCATGTGCAACCACTCGCCATTGGTCTGGCTACCGGCCTGTTCTTGGCCCCAGGCCAGCACGCCGCCGGTGCTCACGCGGCCCAGGATGTACCGCGCAGATGCTTTGGACGAGCGCAGGGTCTGGCTGGACGGCTCGCTTGCGCGCAGGGAGCCGGTATCGAGCTGGTCCTGCTGCGATGCCACGTAGAACGCCAGCGCCGCGCCGGCGACCGCGCCCCACGGTCCGCCCTGGGCAAAGCCGATGACGGCGCCGACGACGACCTGGGCGACCTTCTTGACTGCCGAACTCATTCAACTCTCCAAACCGTCAACGGCTCACACTCGATCCGGCCTGCGCCATCAGGCGCCACCGACCAGAACTCATCCGCCCAGAACACCGCGACGCCCCGGCCATTGGGGCCGTCGTACAGCGCAATGTCGCCACGCTGGATAAGACCCGGCTGCACGCGCCCAAAGCAGGCGTCCCAAGCTGCCTCAAGCGAGCCGTGCACCTGCTTGAGCAAGCGCTTGGCTCCTGCCTCGGTGGCGTACTTGCCTCGGTAGGCGGCAGCGGGGTCGACTCCGCACACCGCCACCGCGCAGTCAGCGGCGAACAGGCAGCAGTCAAATTCGCCCCATGAAAAAGGCCGCTCGGTGGCGGCCTTGATCGTGGTGGCGAGTTGAGTCGTCCAGTCGCGCTTTCGCATAGTCAGCTCTCGTAAGTGAACTTCGGAGCGTCCTTCGAGGCGCCCCAGTAAATGGGCCAGTCGGCGATCTGCGCGATGGCGAAGAAGAAGCGGTCGTCCTGCCGGCGAGCCCGGTGGTTCTCATCGGTCCAGCGCTCGGTGCCGGTGCGGTTCCACTCGGCCATACGGTCGATCAGTGGGACGGTGATGCTGTTGCCCTCTTCGCCGTTGCCAGCGTAGGAGAACTTGGCGGCATCCATACGGCCACTGAACAGGATGTCGGCGGCATAGGTGCCGTCCTCGGCGAACGCCACGAACATCAGTTTGCCCGCGCGCCCGCGGCAGCCCTTGAGCGAGGTCTCGGTGATGATCTGCACATCGAGGCCGTTGAGCGTCAGCTCGACCGACATGGGGGAGCCAGAGTTGCTGCTCTCCTGCGACTGGCCGACTGAGCCGAATGTCCCAACGCCCTGGTAGGTGATCCCATCGATGACCAGGTCACCGGTACCGGTGTGCGCGAACACCATGCCGTCTGGAAAATCCAGCTGGCATGCGTACACCGACATGAAGTTTCCCCGGGCGATGATGTCCACCACCGCCTGGCTGAAAGGGAAGATTCCGCTCGCCATCAGAAGGCCTCCCGAAATTGGTAGCTGCCGTTCGACACGACAGGCTGAATGGTCCACTGGTTGGTGTCGTCCATGCGCCGCATTTCGCAGTACGGGTTCTGGTACTCCACCTTGGTGCCGGCGGCGATGGCCTTGCGCACGCGCTTATTCACGTAGACCGTGGCCTTGCCCGTGGCATCGCTCGATGCGTGCTCCACCACCTCAAACATCTCGCCGTTGATGGTGATGTAGTCGCCGCGGCTGAATACGCGGCGGCTTGCGGTCATGCCCTGTAACTGCAGGAACGAGGCCTGGGCCGTGGCGACAAGCACCGTGGGTGCCCCGATGTTGTCCGTCCGCATTCGCGTAAGGGACGGGATATTGACCGTGCCAAACATGCCGTGCAGCCGGCCCAGCAGCGCGGTCAGTTCGCGCTCATCCTCCTCGTAGAGCACACCGAAGTTCAGCGTGCAGAACCAGTAGGAGCCGGGCTTCGCCACGATCTGCTGGGAATTCGAAAGGGAGGAAGTGAACGCTCGGTTGTTGTGGACGATGCCCCAGGTGATCTCCGTGGGCTCCAGGTCCTCGGGCCATTCTTCCGCCATTGGGTAGCTCCAATAAAAAAGCCCGCCGAAGCGGGCCACAGTCTAGTTTTGGGGATGCCAGATGCATCGAGGGTTATTTACGTCACCATCATTCGTTGGCTTCCTTACGCGCCAACCCATTGGCCACAACACTTGCGCTGATCGCTCCTCCCGGGCCGATCCCCGACCTGACCTGCTTGGTAATCTGCTCCTGCATATAGGCGGAACACCGTTCGATATCTTGGCCAATCGAATCAGGGCAAACCTTCTCACTCATCAGCACGGCGAGAATTCTGCCCATCACCTCGCCCTGCAAAGCAGCACGCTCAACGTACGTTTTAGCCGGCGTGCCTGGCCCGAGGTCGCCAAAGACAAATGGCGACACCGCCCCTGCAATCTCGGCGATCATTTCCTGTAAATCCAGATCGGTAATTTTCATCGTCCTGCCTATCGCTTAGACAGCATCTGCCGCCCGGCGCCGTTGGTTTTGAAGTCTCGGAGCATCAGATTGTATCCGCCTTGAGCACCATCGAGAGCAGCCTTCTCTATGTCAGCTTTCGAGATTCCGCCAGTCCCGCCGTTGAAGTGGAAGTGCTGAGTGATACCTCCGAAGCTGACCGAAGAGTCGCCACCCTCGCCGCCCCCAGCGCCAGCGGCCATCACGCCCAGCGAACCATCGGGGCCGCGGTGAAGTGGCAGGATCGCCTCAGGGCCGGCCTCCGCGAAGATGCCGGCACCCTTGGCGAAGGCGAACATCTGCGGGCTGTCGTAGACGCCACCCGAGTAGGCCGAAAGACTAGGCGAGTCGTAGACCCCGCCCTTCGCATTGGCCACGAACGAGCCCTCGCTGAAGCCGGACATGGTGCCTTGCCCCAGCGCCGAACTGCCGCCGCCCAGGAAGCCGAACGCCGAGCTTAGAAAGCCCGCGGCCGCCTGGCGCACCTGGATGCGAATCAGATCCTCGATGATCGAGTCTGCGAAATCCTTGAACTCGAACTTCCCCGTTTTGACGAACTGGACGACCCCATCCTCCAGGTTGCTGAAAGCGTTGCTGAATAGCTCCTGGGTCTGCCCCGCGACATCGGCTGCGCTGTCGAGGTAGTTCTGCATGGCCGCCGAAGCGCCATTAGTCCAATCAGACTGCGCCGCGTCGATCTTGGTGAATGTATCTTCCTGAACCTGGACCAGCTTGGCGCCGTACTCTTGCCGCAGCGCGATCTGTTGCTCCAGCTCCTGCCGTTGCTTTGCGGTTGAAGCGGTGGCCAGTTCCTCTCGCAAGGCCAGGATCTTGCTGTTGTTATCCTGCTCCAACGCCAGCCTGGCCTGCGCACGGCTCGCGGCTTTGTCGCCCATGCCCACCGCAGCGGCAGCCGCATCCCCTTGCTGCTGAGCGATCGCCAGCTGACGTTCAAGATCGGCCTGGTATTTCATCGCGCGCGACAGACCAGTCGAAGCTTGTACTGCGGTGTTGAACTGCTCGGCCAGTGCGCCAATCGCCTTGCCGTATTCCTCAGTGGTGATCTTCTTTTCAGCCAGCAGCAGGTCAAGGTTCTTGGTCTGCTTCTGGAACTCATCGGAGGCAGCCCCAACTGGGTCATACGCCTTCTTCAGCTGCTGGTACGCCGTCGCCGCTTCCTTCAGCTGCTGCGCCAGCTTGGTCTGCGCGGTGGTGGCATCCTTGGTTTCCTGCTTCGCCCCTTGGTTGGCCTTCTTCTGCGCTTCGATGGCATTTGCAAAAGAGATGGCGGCCTGCCGATCAGCCTCGGTGAGGTCGGTATGCTCGGCCAGGTAACGGTTGACGACCTTGATCATGTCGCCGTTGTCTTGCAGGCCGGCAAGCTGCTTCTGCAGCGTGTCGAGGTAGGTCTGCCCCGCAGTGCTCATGCCGGCCTTCGCGGCATTGTTGGCCGTAGTCGAAGCCGTGTTGCGATCCGTCTCGCCCGTTAACTCGGCGAGCTTGGACTTCAGATTCTGCAGCTCACCGCTGAGATCGGAGGCTTTGATCTGCCCCGTTTCGATCGCCTGGGCCATCGCCTCGGTAACGCCAGGGATCCCGCGCACCTGGTCGGCGACAGCCTTCCAGTCCACAACCGCGCCATTGGCAAACTCTTTCGCTGCTGACCGCACCAGGTCGAGCGCTTTTTGTGCCTCCGCTGGCATGGGCGCCAGGCCAGTCACCAGGCCGTCGACACCAGCTGCGCCAACACCGCGAAGGTCATTTTCGAAGCGATCGGCAATCGAGCCCGACACCTGCGACAGCTGGCTCTGCGTTTCTTCGATCTTCCCCTGAAGCTCGCGCAACGCCACGGCCTGGGTCGCACTATTCAGCTTGTTGAAGCGCTCGACCAGCTGGTCGAGCGGGTCGCTGAGGTCTCCCAACTTCTTCTCGAGTGAGTCTGAGTTGTCCCTCAACAGCAGGAAGCTGGCAGCGGCGGTGCCGGCGAGCAGAACAAGGCCCATCGGACCACCCAGAATGCCAAGCAGACTTGCACCTGCCGTCCGCAGACCAGCCTGGGCAGTTGCTACAGCAGCCGTGGCAGCCGCCTCTCGCTGGCGCGCCTGGGCCAATTGGATAGACATCTGAGTTTGTACCGCTGTGCCTCGCGCTGCAGCAGCCTCGCGGGCGGCCAGAATGGTGACGGTCTCTGCCTTGCGCTGGTCGGCGATGGCAGCCTGCAGAACCGCCTCGGCCTGGGCTTTACGCGCAGCTCTATCGGCCAGCGCGCTTTTCAGCGCCATACCGGACTTGGCCACATAGTTGGTCAGGGCAGCAACCCCAGCTCCGCCCATTGCCACCGCGACCAGGTCCACGTTATCCGCCAGAATAACCAAGAACTTGGATAGCCCTGCGACAGCGCCCGTTTGCTCCTCCATTTTCCCTAGAAAAGTGCCGGTGGCGTTGCTGATATTGTTCAAGGCATCCTGAACACTGGTAGACATTTCCGCCGCTGCTTTGCGATTTACCTCAACGGTTTTGAGCAGGCCGATGTTGATGTCATCAAGAGCAAGCTTTCCCTCGCTGCCAAGTTTGCGCACCTCGTCGGTGCTCTTGCCCGTCGCGCTAGCAATTGCGTCCACCACTGTCGGCATCGCCGTCTGGATAGAAATCCAGCCATCCGCATCAACTTTCCCTGTCGCTAGTGCTTTGGAGTAAGCATCCAGCGCCGAGCTAGCCTTATCCGCAGAAGCGGCGTTGGTAACCAAGAGGAAACTGAAGCTGTCCGTGATGTCGAGCGTCTGTTGGGTGTTGAATCCAAGGGAGCGCATCACATCTGCAGTGCGGATGTAGAGCTCTTGGGCCTCAGCAAGTGGCCGGTAGGTCTCTTGAGCGGTCTGCATCAGGTGCTCTTGCACCATCTGATACTCGTCTGCGCTGCCAGCTGCAGCCCTCATACGATCAGACATCTGGCCGTAGGCATCTACCTGCTTGATGATGCTCCCAATCAGCCCTGCTCCAGCCACCGCTGCAAAGGCCCCGCGCATGAGTGTTCCTGCGCCTTGGGCCGCTGCGCCAGTTCGGTCGAACGCGGAGTCAACGGTAGCCAGGTTTCGATCAATTGCCTGACTGGTGTTGGAAACCAGCTGATCGGCGTTCGCCAATTCACGTCGCAATTGAGCTGTTGTTGCCTCAATCTGAACCAACATTCCTTGGACTTGCTGATCGGCCATTCTGATCTCCAGAAAAAAGAAAACCCGCCGTAGCGGGTTGTGTAAGGGATAACTTCTATTGGACGGTTAAGTCACCAACCCTCCAAAGCTCTGTTGCTCTGTCATAAGAAAGTGATGCCTGGTAATGGCTTCGGACCACAGCGCCGAACCCATTCTGAGAATCAACATATGCCGATACGAGGAATCCGCACTTACCATCAGGCACGACATCAACACCGCGATCGTTCACGTATGGAAACTTCGCAGTCGCCGGAGACTTAAGCCTCTGCTTCACAAAGTTCTGCGACATAACGAAAGCCAGCGTCGTGTTTCCGCAATCCTTTATTTGCGCTTCGATCTCACGCTGCGGACTGGTCTTCCATGAGTAAAACCACAACCAGCCGCCAATGAGCACCACCGCCGCAATGGCCAGCGTAAACCGGATCTTGCCCTCAGCAGTCTTCGAAGTCGTTGCCATTACAGAGCAGATCACGTAAACCGCAAACAGGACAGCGACCGTAAATAGGATCATCAGAAAAGTCATGTTCAACGTCCCTATTGTCAAAAGCATGAGATTCTACAGGCTGCTCATGCCTTTCTCCCAGTCAATGCCATCCTCAGTTTGTCAGCGACATTCGATGCAGTTGGCTTCTCCTTCGCTCCCTGCTTCTTCCCGCTGCCGAACGGGTTGGTCATCTGAGCCCATTCAATCCTGGCATCCATGGCCATGAACAGTTCAGGAAGCGGCGTAGACCAGGCCACATCAGGCGCCCAACCCAACCAGCCGGTGGCAATCCCATAAAGCCGGTCGACGTAGCTGCCGTCCTCGACAGCGCTTACGCCGTCCCGGCCTGGTCGTTTCCCGGGTCTACGCCTCGCGGATTGTAGAGAGCGCCAAGGTACTTGGTGACTAGCGGCGTCAGCCCGGCCACACCTTCCTGCCAGACCTTCTCGGGCAACGCTTCGGCAGCCTTCCCTTCCAGGCCGGCGCCGGCGGCAATGATGAAGGCCACCGCATCCACGCCGACTGCATGCAGGGCTCCAGATGCGCCGCGCAGACCGCCGAAGCGGCTCTCGATCGCCCTAACCGCCTTGAGAGTGGGCCGCAGGGTAAATTCTTCATCGCCCAACTTCACGGTCATGGTGCCGTGCAGAGTGTTGTTCATAGCTCAGTCCAGTGAGGCCGGGGCCGGAGCCCCGGTTCGGTTATGGGGTGACCGGTGCCGGCAGCAACTCGAGGATGTCGGAGTTGATGCCGATCGTGACATTTCGGCGGACCACGTTGTCAGCGGCTCCAGGCGCCACAGTGTTGTTCATCACCTTGCCACGGAAGTAGAACGTGGTTGGATTCACCACCGGCGAGGCATCTGGATCGCCGTCGTTGAGGGTGATCTTGATGTTGTAGTCGCCCTTGCTGCGGTCCTTGTGGGCGGTCTTGACCGCGTTCTGGCCTGCATCGCCGTTGTCGAGGCCAACAGTGACGGTCAGGTCACCAGCATCGGCGGTGCCCTTGTACTTGCGCACCCGGCCATCCTTGAGCGAGGTGAAGGTGACGCTGCTGAAGGTGTCGCCGAACTCGCCCAGGTCCTCGATTTCACCTACCTCCACGTAGGTATCGGCCTCGTACTCGGTCTGGGTGTCGGCGCCGGTCTTGCCGCCAATGGAGAAGCGGCAGCCGGCAGCTGTGTTCAAATTGTCTTCGGCCATGGGGGTTCCTCCAAAGGCACATTGGATAAAAGCCGCAGCGCGGCCGGTGGGTGATTCAGTGGGTGGTGATCACGCGAACCGTGATCGAGCCCTGGTAAGTGATGCCGTCGGCGTCGCGCTGGGCGTCGGACTGCTCGACCCGAACGGAGACGGCGCGGCCAACTTCCAGCGGCAACCGGCGCTCATCCAGAGCGGCGATGACCTCGCCGTTGATGCGCTTGACCTCGGCCTGGCCGGCGGCGTCGGACCAGACGGACAGGTAGAACAGGCGTTGTTCCCGCTTCCGGCCCGCTATGGGGCTGGTGTTCACCGAGATCTCGCGGTCGATAGAAACGTAGGGCTTCGGCGTGTTCAGGCCGGCACCGTCATAGACTGGGCAGCTGACCTCGGCTTTCAGCCTGGCGAAAATTGCATTCTGCAGTGCTACCGAAGGATCAGGCATTTCCCACCCCCTGGCTTGCCTTGCGCAGCGTGCGCCGAACTGCCGCCTCGATATCAGCCATCACATATTCCCGGTTGACCTGCATCGATGGGCGCAGCCAGGGGTGGGCTGGCCTGGCCGGGATATCGGGGTACTTGCCGAAGAAGTGCGTGCCGTCGCTCTTGTTCGTGGCCCTGCGGTTGCGATCCCCGGCGCGCTTGCCGCCGACGTAGCCCTTGGTTCCGTACTCGATGAAGCGCAGGTAGAAGAACCTTCTGTTGTCGCGCTTACCGCGTATGCCGATCTGGGCGTCCAGGCCGCTCGGTGAGACGTACACTTTCAAAGCCGCCGCCGCCGCCCCGGTGTCCTTGGGTATCAGCTGCCGCTGGGTCTCTAGGATGCGGTTCGCCGCCTGCACCATCGCCGGCTGCAGCTCGTTGTCCATCGTCTTGTGGATGTTGCGCAGCGTCCGGCGCAGCCGGATATCACCGCGAATGCTGGAGCGCCGCGCCATAGATCACTCCTTGGCTTGGGCGGCCTTCGCAGATTTTTCCGCAGCCGGGGCCGCTTCCTTGACCTCCACCGCGTAGCCGCGGGCGATCAGCCCCTCCGCGTATTCCTTCTTCACCTCGAAGATCTCGCCCTTCACGCGCTCGCCGGAGGCGCCGGTAAGTGGGCCCAATGCTTGAATTTTCATGGTTCACCTCATGGGTTGGGGACGCTGGAGCACAGCAGCCGCAGCATGTCCCGTTCGTTGTTGAGCAACGGAGCCTCGATCTTGTAAGCCGTACCGGTGCTGATTTCAGTGAAGCGCCAACCGGACTGAACGTCTGGCCTCGGCCTGATGCGGATCTCCGCACTCACAACAGCTTCCAATTGCTCGGCAACCGCCGATACGCGACCGGTAGGCATTGTGATTTCTGCCCAGACCTTGCCGACCTCAACCCAGACCTCGTCGAAGCCACCGGTTTCGTTTTGAGCGCGCTCGGGCTTGCTGAGTAAGCCTCGATGGCGCATTGGTCCGGCTCTCATCAGAAGCGCTTCCTGTACCAGAGCAGCCGCTCGACAGCGAGCGGCATTGCTGTAGCGATGGTGCCGACCGCCACAGCCTCACGGTTGGCGTACCAGTGGCCGACCAGCAGCAGGACGGCCTGCTCGACATCGCCGGTCAACCCCATCTCCTCGGGCTCAATCGGGTCGGTCTCTACCAGCTTGCGGTCGCAGTGCTGCTCGACATGGGACTTGGCCGCTGCGACGTAGCCACCGATCAAGGCGTCTTCCTCGTCGCCGTCGACCCGCAAGTGCATCTTCACGGTGGCCAGGTCGAGCATTTACTTGGCCTCGGCTGCGGCTTTCTCGGCGGCAGCCTTATCAGCGGCTTCCTTTTCAGCAGCTGCCTTTGCTGCTGCAGCTTTCTCGGCAGCGGCCTTGTCGTCCTTGGGCGCCGTAGGCTTGGTCTCCTTCGGCTTCGCCAATCGGGACTTGCCATTGGCATCCACCTCGACCGCCAAGCCCTTGCCCAGCAGCGTGTGGGCATACTCGTCGTCGGCCTTCTCGAACTCCTGGCCACGCTTGACCTTGGCCGAGTCGGCGCCCAGAAGTTCGGCGTTGCCGACGAAACCCCACAGAGCCTTGATGTGCATACTGCCTCCTGAAACAAAGAGGCCGGCGATACGCCGGCCTTGAAGGATGGGTTAGACGGCGAGCGGGAAGTTGCCCTTGACAAGGGCTTCTTTGCGGCGCACGCCGAGGCCCAGACGCTCTTCAGCCAGCAGCGCGATCATGTTCTTGATGAACATGTCGTTGATCAGACCCATCTTGAACAGATAGCTCATGCGGTCGAAGAGGATTGCAGCGCGGGCGAAGTTGGCGATCAGGAACTCGCCGCCAGAGTCTGCATCACCCTCGTCCATGCTGTCCGAGGTAATTACCGGGCGACCCCAGAGGATCGGAGTGACCAGGCCCTGCAGGTTGGCGAACAGGTAGCGGTTTTCCCCATCCTTTTGCAGCTCGATGTTCATCCAATCAAGCTCGCTCATCACGACGCCATCGGCGGACAGCTTCGATTGCTTGCGAACCTGATAGATGCCACGGCGCACGATGTCGATCGAGGTATCGCCAGCCTTGGTCAAGTTGGCGTCGTAGATGGTGGCCTGGGTCATAAGACCGTTCAGGTTTTCGCCAGTACCATCGCCTTTGAGGATCTGGTTTTCTTCTTCGAGCTTCAAGTCGTAGCGCAGCAGTTCCTGGATGTACCCCTGCATTTGGGGAACGTCGGCCAACGCTTCTTCGGTCACGGGCATCCAGACCGCGATCTTTTTGACGCGATCGGTTGCCGATTCGAAGGTCACGTCGCTGGTTGGCTTGGTGCCACCCTCTGCGACCATACCGGCGCCGCGAGTATGCAGCAGCTCACGGAAGTAGGTGTAGTTCTGGCCAGTGACCGGGATAGCGGTGAGCAGGTCGCGGATTCTCAGCTCTTGGCGAATGCCTGGCTGGATGGTGGTGTCATACACCGGAGCGACAACACCGGCGCTGGTGACCTTCACTTCCTTCATGGCGGCCAGATCAGACTTGGTGACCTCGATCTCGGCGCGGTTAGCCGAATTCGAAGACAGGGCCTTGTAGCTGTCATCACTCTTGATCATGTCGATGAAGCTCTTGCCCTCGCCCGGCTGGCCACGCAGCTTGACGCCCTTCTGCTCCAGATCCACGACCTGGTCGATGACCTTCTGCAACTCGCCCTTCTGGTCGTCGATCAGCTTCTTCAGGTCAGTGCTGACCTTGTTGCCCTTTTCGACCTCGGCCATCGCCGCATCGTACTTCTTCTGCAGCCCTTCAAAGCCGCTCTTCAGTTGCAGCTCGATGGAATCCTTCAGTTCTTTCACTTCGCTCATGGCGACACTCCGAAATATTGGGTGAACAAGTTGGGAATTTCTTTCAGCTCATCCACGATCGCCGTGGCCTCGCTCCCGCCGTCACGGCGTAGCGCGGTGTAGCCGAGCGAAGCGACTGCCGCCGCTTCCTTCTGCGAGAGACCCATGCGTTCGCGCAGGGCCTTCTCGAAAAGCCTGATGTCCGACTTGACGCTGAGGACATGAGCCTCAGGGTTCATGCCGAACGGTACGAAGGAGGCCTCCCAGAGTTCGGCCTCCTTGATAACGCGCACGCGCCGGCCAGCGCGATCCTCGAAATCGGCCTTGATGGTGTTGAAGCCGATCGACATGCTGTCGAGGACTTCGGCCTTCATCAGCTCGTAGGCATCGCGGGCGTAGCTCACATTGAGGTTGACCTGGCCTTTCACCAGCAGGCCATGGTCGTCTTGGCTGTAATCGGCAGCGCCGACCAGGCGGGTCAGGTCGTGGTACAGGGCAAGCTTGAGCTTGCCGCCGCGGGTTGCCTTCACCCTGGTGAATGCCCCTGGCACGATCACGTCGTCGCCAAGGTCCACGTTATTGAATACCGCGGCGTAGCCCTCGAAATTTCCGGCTTCGTCAACGGACTTGAGTTCGAATGGGCATTCAAGGCTCGCCATTTTTCTCCATCTCCCACCGGGTGACCCGGTTGTATTCTTCGCCTTCCAGGGGAGGCAGGTTCTCTTTCACGCGGACTTCATTGATGGTCATCCAGCCGGAGCCCCCAGAGCCGCCCAGTGCACTTCCGTAGTAGGTGGCACGACCGGCACTATCCGCACGCAGCAGACCCTCGACGGCGAACTCGCAGAAGCGCGAGGCCGTTCGGTAGAGCTTGTCGTTGAATTCGTCCTCCACCGCGTCGATGAAGGGCTTGAGACCGAAGGTGATGTAGCCGGTGAGCTGCTGCTCGAGGTTGGAGCCCATGATCGAGGTCTTGCCGGCGCGGTTGGCTAGCCAGAGCGGCACGCCATAAATGCCCGCCAGCGCCTCCTCTTGGAACTGCTGAGACTCGATGAACTGCGCATCCTTCTGACTGATACCTGCCGGGACGATCTTCGGGTTACCCTGCAAGATGGCCATCTTGCCGATGTCGTCCGCGTCGGCCTTACGCACATCCGGGAACTTCTCCATCACCTGGGCCTGCTGGGCCTTGGTGAGGAACTGCTCGTATATGACGTAACCGCCCGTGAAGCCGCCCTTGCGCATGAACCGCGCCGACCATTGTTGGCCAGCCTTCGCCAGGCCCATGGTTTCGGCCTGGTGCTCGATTGGCGACAGCCCCACGACGCCGTCCAAGCTGAACAACTTGAAGTGGAGCATGTTCTCAGGCGACACCGGGAAGGGATCGCCCTCACTTGGCGTGACCACATAAAGCAGGTCATCGTCGGTGTCGATCTTGACCGTCCGCCAATCCAGGGGCACCAGGCCTATCGGGTCGCCGTGGATGTTCCGCTCGATCAACGCAAATGCGTTGCCCCGTAACGCCATGTTCACGACCACGAACTTCAGGAAGTTCAGCATGGTCATGTAGGGGTTCGGCTTGCGCAGCAGCTTGAGCATCCGGTCGTTGCCGGTGACCAACGCTCGGCCTCCATCCTTGTCCTCGTACAGCTTGAGCGGCAGGCCGCTCAGTGACTCGGAAAGGATCTTGACGCAGGACCAGACCATACTGATCGACAGTGCAGTTTTGGGGGATACCCGAACACCAGACTTAGTGCGCTTGCCACCCACCTCTAAGTCAACCTCGACATAGTCGCCCGTGGTCGGATCGGTGAAGCCGAAGAATCCCCAGGTCGCGGGGTTGTACCATTTGAATGCCATGGTCAGCCTACTAATCCGAAGAAGCCGTGGTTGAGGTAGTCGTCGAGACCGCCGCGGGCCTCGGGATTGAGGGCCATCAGCGACACGGCGTTAAAGGTCGCCATGAGCGGGTCAATTTTTGCGGTGCCCGATGCTTGCTTGGTGATCAGGAAGGCGTTGGCCGAGGGCACACCTTTGGCGTTGCCGCACGACCAGGCCATGAGCGGTTGCCCACAGTGGATGAACGAGCCCTCGGCGAGCCGCCGCTCGGTCGTCTTGATCGCGCCGGTGAGCTTCCAACCCTGCGAGATGCCGACCACCTGCTCTTCATCAATCTCGACATCAGCCAGCGCATCCAGCACGGCGCCGATGCCGGCGGGGTCAAGTCCGACCTTGTCGAGCAATCCCGCCTGGTTGATCCGCGAAACGATGGCGGCTAACTGATCCACGTCGTCGCCGATCTTGTCCACGATGGTCACGTCACCGGTTGCCTTCATGTCCAACAGGCGTGGCGCTTCTGACTTTCGCCGTTCAAGTACCGATGGATGGGCCCAGGCGTGAGCCCAATGCAACCAGGTGCGGGACTCACGCACCCGACCGATAACCGCCAGACCAAGCAGGTCATCCAGACCGCCGCCGTCGACGCCCGCGACGATGACCTCGCACTGCTCGAGCAAGTCGTCGAGGGTCATACCCTCTCTCGCCTGGGGTTCCCAGAAGGCAGCGCCGACCCAGCTGTCGGACATCAGCGCGAGGCCAATCTCGATATTGAGGTGCTTGGCCAGGAAGCCTCGCATCTCCGCCTCGCCGTCGATCTCGGCCTGCATGTGCAGCCGCACCAGGGTCGGACGGTCCACCGAGTAACCCATGTTCGGGTTGACCAGGTGGAAGTTCTCGGGCCGCCTGGCCGCGCCGCTATCGATCATCTCCTTGGAGAATTCGTAGATGATCGGGAGGAAGCGGTTGTCGTCGATGCGACCGTCGCGCACACCGCGGGCATAGCTCAGCTTGGAACGGAACACACCCGCCGGCGGCTCGTTCGATTGCGTGGTCAGCCAAATGATGAAGCCCTCAGGCCGCGACAGCAGGCCGCCAGTGGCCTCACGAATCATGTCCGCAGCCTTGGGGTTCTTGCCGAACAGCCAGGCCTCATCGATCAGCACGCCTACCGCTTTCTTGCCACCCACAACGTCGCTGTCGGCGGCCACCACCTTCAAGGTTGCACCCGTCTCGCGGTGGGTGATCAGCCTGAGGTGCGGCTGGACGTGCAGCAGGTCCTTCAGTTCCTCATCGTTGTTGACCATGTCCTTGGCCGGCACGAAGGCGTTGTCGGCAATCTCTTTGGTCGGGGCGAGGATGATGAACTCGGCCGACATCCGCCAATTGCGGACCAGGGCCGTCAGCATGATCGCGGCAGCGATGGTCGACTTGCTGTTTTTCTTCGGGATGCACAGCATGAACTCCCGGATCAGGCGCTCGCCGGTCTCGGTGTTGTAGCTGCCGAACACCGCCCCTGCGAAAGCGAGCACCCAAGGGGCACACGCGCTCTCGATGGTTGGGCTGCCGGGAGCGTCGACAATGCGAAGCCCCTTGAATACTTCGAGGCTTTCCTCAGCCTCTTGAGGGAACAGCGGTTCAGGGATGATCGATTCGCCGGCAGCCAGTCGCCGCCACCAGTCAGGGCAGGCTGTAGTCCAAAGCATGTGTCACCCCTTGACGACAGTGAGGGGCGGCTTGCTTTGGGAGTACTTGCCCTTGCCGGCCACCTTTGCGGCCTCCGCCTTCTGTTCCTTTTTGCCGGCTTCGGCTTTCTTGCCGTGGATGTAGGGCACGGCCGTCTGCGCAGCGTTGCGCCGGTCGAAGACCTTCGCCCTCGGTTCGTTCATCAAGGCCAGCAACCACTCCAGCGGGTCCTGGGTCGAGGGCAAGCAGCTGAGGAACTCGCCGTCAGCTTCGTTGACCTCGGCGGGTTCTCCGGCGGTTTCGTCGCCCTTCGCTTTGCGTGCTCGACTCTTGGGCTCAGGGTTAACACTCAGCTCTGCTTTGCGAGCCAGAACTGCAGCGGCAATCTTGGGATCTTTCATCCACCGAGAGCCCGACGCTGCAGCGGTCGAAGCCTTACAGCCTGCGGCTTCCGCTGCTGTTTTGTTGGACGCGCCCTTGGCCTTAGCGTCAACAAACTGTCGCTGTTTGTCTGTTAACACCATTAACAAAAACCTTGAGGGGGGAGAAAAATGTCTACGTGGGGTCGGTGGCGGTCTAGATACGTGAGAATCGCTATTATTTGACCGCCCCCTACCCCCGAGGCACGCCACTGCCGTGCTTCGAAGCGCCTTTTGACGATCCGCGCCGCCTGGCGACCTCAGCCAGCCAGGCCGGCAGCCTCCTCTGCCTGCTTGACCGAGTCGTGGCAGGACTTGCACAGCGACTGCCAGTTGTCCTGATCCCAGAAGAGATCCTTGTCGCCTCGGTGAGCGACGATGTGGTCAACGATGTTGGCTGCGGTGGTTCGGCCTTGACGAGCGCAGTACACGCACAGCGGGTTGTCTCGCAGGTACTGCTCGCGTGCCTTCTGCCAGCGGTAGTCGTAGCCACGCTGGGAGCTGGTCATGCCGCTTCGCCAACTGCCAGGTGTCACCACCTTGACCCTTGAGCCTGCGCTCTCCTTGATGCGGGAGCCGAGCGTCTTGAGCCTGGCCATCACTCGCCGTCCAAGCGAACGTATTCGCCATCACAGCTGAACTCGACAACCAAGCGCGTCACCTCGCCTGGCTCTTGGATGAGCTGGACCTTGGTCTGGCCTGCCAGCACCTCTCCACTGAAAGCGTCGTGAAGGCAGACATGCATACCTTCACGCTTGACGATCAAAGGGCGGGAGGACAGCAGATACCTCAGACGGGACTGATCATCGCGCTTCATGGAACCTCCTGCGTCGCTCGGTTCAGCGCCTCATCAGCCTTGTCGGCTGCCTGGGTCGCGGTGGTTGCTGCCTTCGACGCTTTGGTAGCGGCGCTCTCGGCCTTGCTGGTCAGGTCGTCCAGACGCTTGTCACGCTCGGCCATTGCGGCGTCGTATGCCTTGCGGATCTCGTTCACCTGCTGGGCCTGGGTGCTGGCCATCGCCCAGTAGGCAGACTGCCAGCCCAACACCGCACCGCCTGCAATGAGCAGCACAGCGATGAACCACACCTCGGCTCGTCGCCACCAGCGTCGAGCGATGAACTCCAATGCACATCTGTCCATCAGTTTGCACCTCCAAGCTGTGAACGAAGCCTGGAGATCTCTGCGCTCTGGCTCGTCACCTTCTCAGTGAGCTGCGACACCTGGCCTGTCAGGGCTTCGATCTTCCCTTCCATCCGGCCAACAGCAGCGGCGAGTTCATTCCGCTCCTTGGCGAACTGATCGGCCCGAGCCTCAGCTTCTTTGCGGGCCTCCCGTTCGATATCCAACAGCTCATTCAGCCGGCGGACGACGCCGATATCCGCGGTGTCCATTGCTCTGTCTGCCGCATCCCTGGAGAGCCACTTACGTAGCCAGAGGAAGCCGCCCAGCAGCACAGTGCCCGAGCCGGTCAGCCAGGTGGCTGTGCCTGGGCCGAAGTCGGTCGGGTCCATCCATTTCTCCAGAAACGAAAAAGCCCCGGCAAATGCCGAGGCTCTATGGTGGTTGCTGGTGATGGCGAGTTTGCTCTCGCGCACCTACCGCAAAGTAACACGAAAGATACGGGTGAGGACCGGGGATGTCAAGCGGCCTCACGTCGAACATCAATCGCGCCGTCGATCCAGGCAACACCCGCCTTCCAAAGCTGGCGGGTCTTCTCTTCGCCGAAGCCAAGCTTCTTTCCCACTTGCATTAGCGATGTGTCGAAAGCCGTGTAGTACTTGATGAGCACTTGCCCGCACTCGGGATAGCGGTTGCGCAATCGGCCAACCAGGCGATCTATCACCAGCGCCTCATCGTCCGTGATGATCGGGTCAAGAATGGTGTTTTCCCGCGAAGCGCAGCACGACACTCCCGACCCCAGCACAACCCAGCGACCCCAGTGCACCAGCAGTTCTTCAGCAGTTCTATCCAAATGGCTCATGTCCTTCCCCCTCAATCCCCGGTGTAGTTGGTGCCGCCGGCGCCGCGCCGGTTGCTTCCCTGATATGTCGCCTCTGGCCCGCTGACCTGAGGTTTCTTCAACTGCTCGATCTGCTGTGTCGCGGCCTGCAGCCTCATGCTGAGCTGGGTCACCAGTTCATCCAGGGCCAAGGCCTCGCCTGTTGCAGCTACTACCCAGCCCGAGGCGTTGCAGTGGCCGCATGGCAGTTCGTGAAACAAGCCCTTGGTGACCGCTCTCCCACGGCACAAAGGGCACTGAGCCAACTCGACCACAGCCCTCTTGAAGGCCGGACCGTGTCTCTTGCTCATCCGCGACCTGCACCGCGCGCATCAACGTAAACCTCGACAGCCGCGCAACCGAAGAACGTCACCACGACGGCCGCGGCCATCCACCCGGAACCGAGCGAAACCGCGAGGCTCATCCCGCCAATCCCCAGGATCGTCACGTAGTGCTGCCAGAGGCTGATGCTCGGCTTGAACATGTACTGATCGCTCATTTCGAATCCTCGCTTATGGTTGATTCCTGAATCACACCGCAGGCCGCGTGCTGCTTGGCCTCCAGGGAATTACCCGAAATTGCGTTTCTACCCTCCTTCAACCCGTGAATACGGTCGAAGCCTTTGCTGTCTAGAAACGCGTGCCACTGCTCCAGGGCAGCGCGCTTGCGCTCCTCGGCAGTGGTTTGGATGTAGGCCTGGACGTTGTGGCCCATGGCGTGGTTGATCAGCAGCTCGCCGATCAGGAAGTCGATGCCCTGCTCCGCCCAGCAGGTCCTGGCCAGCTTGCGCAGGTCGTGACTGGTCCACTCGCCCTGGCCCAGGCGTGTGAACACCTCGGAAGCCTGCTTCTCGCTCAGGCACTTGCCGCTCTTGCCCGGGAACAGGTACTGGCCGGTGTAGCCCTTGGCGCGCTGGGTCTCGCGGTACCAGGTCAGCAGCGCGCACACCTGCTCGGTCAGTGGCAGCGAGTGCTCGGCCCGGGTCTTGGTGTTCTCGGCCGGCAGGTGCCAGTTGCGGATGGCCAGGGCGATGTGTGTCCACTGGGCCTGGCGGGTCTCGCCCAAGCGGTTGCCGTGGCACAGCATCAGCAGGGCCAGCATGGCGTCGGCAGGCTCGTCGGTGATCACCTCGGCCAGCTGGCTCAGCAGGTCCTCAAGCTGTACTCCGCGCAGGCGCGCCGGTCGGGCCTTGATCTTGGCCTTGGTGAAGTCGCTGAACTTGATCCCGGCCATCGGGTTACGGGTGACCAGGCCCAGGGCGTGAGCCTTGCGGAAGGCGTCGATCAACAGACCGAACACCAGGCGCACGTACTCGAGCGAAAGCTGCTCCTGCATCGGCCAGACCAGCTGGTTGTCCAAGGTGCTGTGGCTCACATCGGCCAGGGCCAGGCCGCCGATGCGCGGCAGCAGGTGGCAGGCAATGGCCGACTTGGCCGTGGCCCGCCGGCTCTTCGACAGGTTGCGGGTGCGCTCCACACGGTCGGCAAACCACTCCAGCAACTCGCCGACCGTCTGCCAGCCCGACACGGCGGCCTTGCCCTCGCTCAGCAGGCGCTGGCGAACCTCCGGCAGCGAAGCCAGCACCACTTTGGCCGACTGGTCCGGGTAGGTGCCGATCTTGTTCCACTGCTTGCTCACGACAAGGTACCACGTACCCCGCGGGCGATTCTCGGTGAAGCGCAGGTACAGCCCAGGGTGACGCGGATCGCGCAGCAGCACTACGTTTCGATCATCCGCCCGGCGGCGAAGCTCGGCATCGGAAAGCGCGACCACGACCGTCATGCGGCCACCGTCACAGGCTGGAGCAGGTAGGCGCGAATGGCCTCGACGGCATCGATGTTGCCCCGGCACACGATCGCCAGGTAACCCTGGCCGGCCAGCGCCTGCAGGTAGGCGTCCTGGCTCGGCGACACCGGCGCATCGAATGGCGGCATGGCTTTGAACTCGATGTACAGGCCGAAGTATCCGCCGCGAGCCATCGGAAGCACCAGGTCGGGCACGCCGGCCTTGACGCCCTGTGCCTTGAGCTTTCCGGCCACAGCCTTGACTCGATGGCCGCCATTCGGGACGTGGTAGATCAACTTGTACGCCTGCGGGTAGCGCAGCTGCAGCTCTTTCATGAGCGCGGCCTGCTCCTGCCCTTCCCTGTCGACGGGCTTGGCGCGGGCCGGCTTGGCCTTGAACGGGCGAAGGGCGTGGGCATTCATGCGACCAGCACCCCCTCGTTGATCAGCAGCGCCTGGGTGCGCATGACGCCCTCCGCGTGGTACTGGCGAGCGGTGTCGCGATCGACGGCCTTACTGCGCCCGTCGCAGGCGTCATGACAGGCGCTGCAGCACCAAGCGCCCTGCATGTCGTGCGGCTTCTTGCCGACGCCACAGGTGCCGGCCAGGCGGTAGTGCGCGAGCACGGTGGTCTCGGGGTTGCCGTTGCACACTCCCGGAATACGTACCTGGCATTCCCGGCCGCGTGCGGCTTTGGTCAGTTTTGTTTGGCGCATGGGACGCCTCCTTGCAGGTTGATTGATCAGCGCCCTGCCAAGCGAGCGCGCATGGCTGCCAAGGCAGAATTTCCGACTTGCGGAGTGCGGCGCGCCGCAACCTCCTCCGGAAGTGCCAGAGGCATCTTCTGCAGCGGCTCACCCGCCATTAGCCGCCGAACTGCGATGGTGTAGTTGCGCTCGAACAACTTCGAGCTGGCATCGGATGGAAGCTTGTTGAGGTTCTCGAAGCCGCACTCCTTCGCCGCGTGCCAGACCGCGTCATGACTCCACTTGCCCCGGCCAGCCATAGCAGGGTGGGCATTGCGAGTCGCTTCTCGGAAAGCGGCCGCCAATGCTGGGAGGCCGAGCATTTCGGGCGACGGCTGGCACCACTGGATGAACTCACCGGGCGGAGGAATGAACGCCGCACCAGACTGGCGGCAGCGCATCAGCCCAAACTGCAACTGCTCGGGATTGCAGATGCCGGCCTCAAGGAAAGCGGTCAGCCATTGCTGCTTGGACGCATCGTATGTGGCCTGGTCTGGCCAAGCCTGCTTCCAGGCGGTGCAGATCGATCGCAGATCACGGAACAGATCGTTGATCACCTTCGCTGTCTTCCGGTTGAGCTCTGCCTTCACGTCATCGGGCAGCTCGTATCCAGCAGAGACGTGCTGGCCGGACTGAACCTTGGCCCAAAGGCCATGAGTTACAACTGCGACTGGGTTCATTGGGCGCTTCCTTGCTCGATCCACGACGTATCACTGTCGTCGAGCTGGTGGCCACCAGATCCTGACCGCAGAGGAACGACCTTCGCGGCATTCGCAAGGTCGCGCTTTCTCCAGCCGACCAGGTCGGCGATCCACTGGCTCTCGGTTTTGGCCAGCCCCTTCGCGTCGTGATGGACGACAAAACCCGAGATGGCCTTTTCCGAGAACTCCTCGATAGCTACCCCGGAACGCTTGGCGTAAGCCTCAAGCTGAACCTGGTCAGGGATCCAGTCGAGGAACATTGCGAACGGCTCACGCGGAGAGTGTGTATTACTTCCCTTCCCTTCCCTTCCGGGGGTGAGGCCTCGATCACCGCTAGACGAGCCTTCGCTGTCTTCTCGGCGATCGCTCGGCGAAGGCTCAACGAATTCAGGGTGTTTTACAGTAGGCCTATCGATCTTCTGGTGGTGCCATCCGTTGACGTGCAGGTACTGCTTCGATGCCGCCTCGTAGATGGTGATCAGTCGGTTCGATACCAGCTCAGCGAGCAGGCCCTCGACCGCTAACGCAGTGATGTCGTCGCCAGGGAAAACGAGAGCCTTGATGGTCTTGGGGGACATCGGGTGGTTGCCTGCGTCGTCGCAGAAGTTCCAGATCCCGATGAACAGGAGTCGAGCCATCGCCGAGCACTCCATGACCTGTTCGCTGGTCCAGAACTCAGGCTTGATGGTGCGGATACGTGCCATTACGAACGCCCTCCATGACTGACAGCCTGACGCGTCAGATTTGGCGAAATGCCAAAAACTGACGTGGAATGCGTGGTATTGCCTGCATCGGTCACGCGGTGCATAATCAACCTCGATGTGTGTTGTAGAGAAAGCCGCCCTGCCAGGCGGTTTTTTTTCGTCTGCGATTCCGGTACTGGATGGATTCGCAGGTGTTTCGGTCATCTACCGAAGCCCTTCCAGATCAAGCAGAATTCGCTTCATCGATGCCCGTGATCGCCGGACGAGCTACCTGGAGGGCTTTACGGGCAAATGGAATGAGGTCTGGGCGAAGCCCGGCGATGGTGATCTCGCCACCGGAAGCGTCTTGCAGGCGCTCCGCCATTTCGGCAGAGGCTTTTCGATGACCACCTGCGAGCTGCCAAAGATGGCCGACAGTGGTCTTAGCTGCGGCCGCTACATCCCGCCGACGATCATTGGTGGCGGTAGCCAACCAATCACGGAGGTGATCATTCATGTGGTTTCTCCTTACACATAGGTCGAAATTTAGCTCATGGCTAATGTTCGGGCAAGGGGAATTTAGCTTTGCGCACATTTAGCACTGGGCTAAACACTGGCATTCTTCGCGCCATGGATATCTACGAAATTCGCAAGCACAACCTGATCAAGCTGATCGGCAACCAAAGAAAAGGATCCTGCGCGGAACGCTGGGGGATGGCTCCTGCGCACTTGAGCCAGATCCTCTCCGACAAGACGGCGAAGAACCTGGGCGACGACGTGGCGCGCCGGATCGAGGAAGTTGAGAATTTGCCTCGAGGTTGGTTCGACTCGATCCCCTCGGTAGACGAAGTGCAGCCACTGACTGAGCCCGTGGATAGCAAACTGTCGGCTGCTGACCTCGTAAAGCAGATGCTTGCGAAAAGCGGGAGAGGTATTCCTGAGGAAACTCGTCAGAGGCTACTGGCTGCAGCCGAGGAGCCAGCTCCGGCTGCCGCTCCAGCCGACAGCGGAGTCGTGAAGGCCGACTTCAACCGGCCAGGATTGGTGGGAGACGAGGTGTGGATTGCCCACTATGACGTGCGCGGCGCCATGGGCGTCGGGGAGCAAACCCATGACTTCCCCGAGATGTTGCAGGACGTGCGCGTTAGCCCCAGACACCTGCGTGAACTGGGCGTCGAGTTCAAAGAGCACTACCACCTGAAGCTGGTAACGGGCTGGGGTCAGTCAATGGCGCCAACCATCAAAAACCGCGACCCGCTGATCGTTGATGTCAGCATCCGCGAGTTCGCTGGCGACGGGATCTACTACTTCTCCTGGGGTGGTCATGAGTACATCAAGCGCCTACAGATCGCGGATGAGGATAATTTCGAGATGATTTCGGACAATCCAATGCACAAGGACCGGTTGATCCGTCGCGAGGAGACGTACATCCAGGCCAGGGTGCTGCTGGTTTGGAATGCGCACCTCGTCTAACTCATCATTGCCAAAAAGTTCAAATTGCATGGCGCTGGGCGGGCCGCGAGCCAAAGCTAAAGAAAAGGGTGAAGTGATGTCTATTAAGGAAGCAAACGACATGAAGGGGCGTCACAACCTTACCGTGACAGCCGAGGACTTCGCTGAATTCCTCAGGGAAAAGACCCCTGACTCTGTGTGTCCGGCCTGTGGCTGCGATGAGTGGACTGTCATCTGTCCACCTAACGAGGGCGACACGCTGAACGCGTTTAGACTCCGGCTGACACTTCAAGATGGCCCGAGACCAGCAAGCGTATCCGCGCTCGCAATCTACTGCGACAATTGCGGATACATGCGCTGCCATCTAGCTCGGATCGTGAAGCGTTGGGCGGTGGCGCAACAGCTTGAACTTGATCTATCGGGCGAAGAAAGCAGTCTCGAGGACGAATCGAATGACTAGGTTTTCGACTTGCGACCACATTAAAGATGGATTCGCTAAGGCCGTCCCGTCGTTCAAGGTTGCCCCCGCCTCCGCGCCTCAACCTGAGGATGACATTCAAAAGAAGTCTGTCCATACTGGTCGTATGAACGACATGACCCGCGAAGAGATCGACACAAAACTACAGCTGATCGAGGAGCGCCTTGATCGGAAGGTTTCCGACATCGCCAACTCAGTGAGCGATCTCCAGTCAGCGAACCATCGTACGGTAGAAGCTCTCCAGAATGCGAAATGGTGGGCTATCGGCACTGCCATTGCCGTTCTGGCAGTTTTCATGGGCACCTTGCAGTGGGGGTTATCAGCCCAGAAGGAAGAAAATGCTCGCTTCAGTGCTTACATTCGGGAGGATGTGAAGTCCATCGGCGATGATGTGAAAGAAATATCGAAAGCTGTGAGCGAGATGCGGATTCGCTCAGAGACAAAGGCCGAATCATCTAAGAATTGACCGGAGCCCGCTTCAGCGGGCTTTTTCATGTCTCTCAGAAGGGCGCCGTCTCCTCTACCTCCTCCACGCTGTCCTGCTCAATGATGAAGTCGTCCCGCGCTTCAACGCTGCTTCGTTCCCAGCGGACGGTCACGCTTTCGTCATCGTTGAATGTCAGGTCCAACTCTGGCGTCTCGACCAGAAGCCCCATTACCTCCTCCCACTCCGCCTCGCCGTCTGTGTCGAGCCGGTGAATCGTCACCCAGCGCTGCGTCTGCGCGATCGGGTGGTTGATCATCGACGATACCCTCAAGCTAAGCCTCTCTAGCCCGGCCATTTCCTGGCGCTGCTTCGGCGCCGTTTTATTCTGCTTGGACATAGCTCCATCTCCGAAAACTGTATATTCGTACAGTGATTTCGGAATCATAGCGCAGTGCTAAATCTCAGGTAAAGGCCTTACTCAATAGGTCCACTCCTGCAGGAGTTTGCCGCCCAGCGAAAATAATTTAGCCCTGAGCTATTGACGATACTTTAGCGTAAGGCTAAATTTCATTTCAAGCAGTCACTTCCAAGGGATTGCCGAGGCCTCACCGCCACCGCTCTTTACACAACTCGACACCCGTCACCCTCAGCGGCACATGAGGGCAGCAGCTGCCTCATGCAGTGAGCTGGGTTTAGGTAACCAAGTGGCGCGCATGCCAATGCGGGGAAGCGCGTAGCCCAGAGAACGATGGGCGCCTGGATCACTTCGCTTTCACAGGCTGGCCCTGGTGACAGGGCCAATCCTCGATGGTCATCTCGGCCACGTATCCCTCTGCGCATTTTCGAAGTGCGCAGAGGGATGCGGGAGTCCGCATCACGGTTGGAAGGCAATCGTGCCAGGCCAATGATTTTATCGTCAGGAGTAACCCATGACCGTAAACATCAGCAATCTAACGATCACCACCCCCGTGCCAGTGTCTTCGACGAATCCCGTCGCTCTGGAAGTAAACGGAGCGGTGGCGATCGCCCAGTTTCCCAGCGTCGTTGAGGTACTGAGCGACGGTTCCATTCAGTTCTCTGCACCCACCAAAGGTGCGTCCAGCAAAAGCACCCATCGAACCCGCTGTGAATGGTCCGAATCGACCAACTGGACGCTGGCCAGCGCCGCCGATCACTGGAATCGGCAGGAGATGACGCTCACCAAGGTCAACTCTGCGCAAAAGGTGGTCATCTCACAAATGCACGTACGGGGCGACGATAGCCCTCCTGTGAAGGTGTTCTGGAACAAGGGGAACATCACCATGGGGTTTCGAACCACCTATAACCAGACCAACCCAGTCAATTCGACAGTGCTGAAAGGCGTCCCGCTTGGGGCGAAGTTCACCGTAAGCATCCATGTTACGGCTGGCGGCGAAGTCACCGTTGCAGCTGAGTGCAATGGCGTATCGGGTACATCGGGTGCCTTGCAGCTAGACGACACCTGGGACTCGCATCTCTTCGAATTCCACGGCGGTGTCTACAACCAGGTCGACTACACCGATGCCACGCCGGCCGAGGATGGTTCGATCTGCATCATCAGCGACCTTTCGCTGACTCACATCTGACCCCATGACAGCCGGACAGACGGCCCGATGCCCTGCCCAGACCGCAGGCTGCATCGGTGTGTGATCTGAATGCGCAGGCTGATGCGCGGACGCGTTTCAAACAAGCCGGGAGTTTGAGCGCTGGGCTGATACCCAGCGCAGGCGGACACTCCGAGCCGGAGCCCAGCACCGGCCAGATCACACATCAATGCAGCCCACCGAGGACATTTCATGGAAACGATCACTTGTGGCTCATGGATAGGCCAGCTCGGCAAAGCGCTGGCTCCCCGCGAGCTTGAAGCAATGCTGTGGGTGGCCCAGGGCCTCACCACCAAAGAAATCGCCCGCCAGATGGCGGTGAGCCCGGGCACCGTGGCCAACCGCATCGAGGCCGCGCTGTTCAAGCTGGAGGCCGGGCGCCGCATCGAGGCGGTCACCAAGGCCATGCGCCAACAGATCATCAGCCCGCTCTGCATCATGCTCGCCAGCCTCATCGCAATGCATGTGGTGATCGACGACAGCGACCCCATGCGCCGCGATCGCCGAGCGCCAGAGCGGCGCACCGCCCAGATTCGAATCGTTCGCCGGGCCGAAAGCCTGGAAGTTCACGCCTGACCCTACCGAGGATCAAACCATGCACCCTTCCATGCAAGAGCGTGTGAGCGGCCTGGCCGACCTGCGCGCTCGTTCCGTGATGGCCACAGCTGAGTTCTACGAGCTGATCGGGCGCCCTGCCCCAGCGCCTGGCCCTTTCTTTCAGGCCGTCACCAAGGGCAATGCCTGGCACATCATCGAGATCGCCACCGGGAAGACCAAAGGCTTCTGTTTCAGCCACCGTGCCGCGATGCGCTTCGTTGACGCGATGGAGGCCGGCGCCGCCAGCAAGCGAGGCCTGCAGTGATCGGCTCGCCTATCCCAGACCAGCGCGCACAGCTGTTGGCCCAGCTCAACGCCAGCATCGATAACTTCTTCGTGCACGGCGGCGCAGTTGTGACGCTGCCAAGCAATGATTACGTGCCGCATCGTCCCCGCCGTGAGTTCGAGCCTGAACGCAAGGTTGAGCCTCCCGTGCCAAAGCGAGTGGCCAAACGCCTCGAACAGCTCGACTACCTGCGTCAGCTGGCCAAGACCATGACCTACGCCGAAGCCATGGCGCATACCGGTCTTTCGCAATCCGCACTGGTTCGCGCTGTTAAGCAAGGCGGCTTCAAGTTCCAGCCCCACCCGAATCGGGGCAAGGGGAACCTGGGCAAGAAGCTCAGCGACCAGGTCGAGGACCGGGCGAAAGCAGAGCAGATCATTGCCTACCGAAACGTCGGCATGAAGCGGGTCGATGTCATTCGCGAGCTGCAGATCTCCTACAAGCAGCTCAGCCGCATCCTGCGCGACTTCGAGATCGATTTCCCGACCACAGCCGAGAAGCGAGCGAAGCGAAGAGCATGAAACGCATCACCGCCCGCGTCCGGTACGGCCGGCGCCAGCAACACATCAATCTGCCGCCCAGCGGCTTGGGAGGTATCGGCCATGGCAATGGACCAGGCGGCGCGCGACAAGCGTCGGCGCGAGAAGGCAGCCAAAGTGAAGGAAGAAGACCTGCGCTTGAAGGTTCGACCAGGGACTAAACAGGCCCTGCTGGAGCTGATGGAGTGGGCCGGGATCGAGGAACAGGGCGAGGCGATGACGCTGATGATTCATCACCTGCATGGGCTGGGCCGGGGCGGCGCGCTGCCGCTGCTGACACCTCCGCGCCACGAAATCACGGTGTCACCATCTGTGGCGCGGAAGCTTCAGCAATTCAGTGAGCGCCAAGCACTCATTTGCCACTCAGACTGAAAGGTGTACCTCAGGCGAAGAGCCCCGACGGGAAGCGGCTGCGGGAGATAACTTTCTCCTTGCCTGCAACTACGCCCTTGCGGCCAGATGCATTGGTGTAAGCGCGCAAGCTCTTTCCTTCCGGAACAGTCACGAGGACCTGGTAGACCTCCTCTTCTTGCCCCGCGGTTTTAATTCGCGCTTGCAGCATTTCGGTCATCTGCTCCATGTCGATGAGGCAAATCTCCTGATCCTCAACGCAAACAAGCCCGATGAAAATTTTCTGATAGAACTCGGTGGACAGCTCAATCGAGTCCAGAACGTCAGAGGAGAAAGTGAATTTGTACTCTTGATGCGGGCCTTTCGGCTCCTGTCCGTACTTGAGGAAAAGGCAAGTATCGGCGTTGATCAGGAAGGCATTGTTGATTTTTGCGCCCCTGAGGCGCAGGGGATTGATGGCGGTGAAATTGTCGTCCTCAGCGATCTGCATCAGTGCAGCGCCCAGGTTCTGATGTTCCGTACGAATCTTCATTGAAGCTCCCTAGCCCGGCCCCATGCCGGTCACCCGTAATACCCCATCCCAAACCAAATTGCCACCATGCCGCATCCGGCCACGGAGGGCGGCGCATGCATGGAGAAAGCCATGAACGACGAACAACGCCACCAAGAATGGATTGCCCAGCGAAAAGCCGAAAAGGCCAAGCGGCGCGAGCGAGCCGCCGAGTGCTTGAAAGACCACGAATACACCGTCCTGGCTGACACCGATCAGTTGAAGGTCTGGCGCTGCAAGGCACCGCGCACCACCAGCTACGCATTCGACATCCTCATCACCCGCTTCGGTATCGCCACTATCGGTGATATTGGCGGCCTGACCTTCAACGTCGGCCTGTCTTACGGCATCGAGTTCCTGGCCGGTGACGACATCGGCTACTACATCCATTCGAAGCTTGAAGAGCACTGCCGCGAGCGTGAGTTTGACGAGCAAGCCTTCCGCGCGGCACTGGTGACTGGCGTATGCAACCAGGTCTGCGAGCAAATCGACGAGGACCAGTACAGCGCTCTGCCCGAGTGGATGCGGAACGACGGCGGACGCCACGAGGCCGGCCGCTGGGACGAACTCCGGAATCTGGTTAAAGAGCATCTCGCGGCCATTGAATATGGCGGGGATGGCCGCGACTTCTGGGATTCGCTGAATGACCGCCTGAGCGAGGCCGACGAAATCTGTTACGTCGAGCAAGCCAGCATGTTCATGGGCGAGCACCACGAAGAGCTGGGCCTGGGCTGCGACTACTGGGAGATCACCATCGACAAGCCGCGCGAAAGCCTGATCAACCGCCTGTACCTGCTCAACCACGCAGCCAAGGCAATAGTCGCCCAGCAGGGCGAGGTCAAAGCCGCCTGACCCTCCGGCGCTGCCCGCCAGCGCCTTCCCCTATTCAACGATAACGCCTCCCCGGCGAGGATCACGGGTAACCGGTTGGCCTCCAATGCTCGTTTTGCAGCGCCGCATTGCAATTATCCCAGTATTTCAGGAGCGCAGCCCTGGCTTCATCAATGCTGCTGAACGGACCGACAGGAATATCCACTCCACGGATGCGGTCTTCGACCTGGCACGTAATCTCACCCGTTTTTACGCAACGGAATACCCATCCTTTGGTGACCTTCCCACTGTTGATGAATCCATCTGCTCGCAGCTCCAGAACTACTTCGACCACCGTAACCATGACTACTCCAGCGTTTTGATTTCCTTGAAATCTATCACGGCTGGATGCCGAGGATTGAAAATCACCATGACCACAGCAATTGACCTGTTCGCCGGCCTCGGCGGATGGAGCACCGGCGCGCGCGCCGCAGGCGTCCAGGTTCTCTGGGCGGCCAACCACTGGCCAGTGGCCGTTGAATGGCACAGCGCCAACCACCCCGACACGCAGCACGTCTGCCAAGACCTGCACCAAGCACGCTGGGAGCAGGTTCCGGCACACGACATCCTGCTAGCCTCGCCCTGTTGCCAAGGACATGCCAAGGCGCGCGGCAAAAAGTCGGGCAACCCTGAGCACGACGCATCGCGCTCGACGGCCTGGGCGCCGGTATCGGCCCTCGAGTTCCACCGGCCACAAGCGGCGGTGATCGAGAACGTGCCTGAGTTCACCGACTGGGTGCTCTACCCGGCCTGGCTGCAGGCGGTGCAGGCGCTGGGGTATCAGGCGGCGCCGCACATCGTGGACTGCGCCGACCTTGGCGTGCCGCAGCACCGGGTGCGCCTGTTCATGGTCCTGACGCGCAGCAAGGCCCCGCTGATGCTTCAGCTGCCGCAGGAACGACATGTACCTGCAGCCAGCTTCCTCGACTTCGATGCCGGGCGCTGGTCGCTCATCGAGAAGCCTGGCCGAGCCCAGGCCACACTCGACCGGGTTCGCAACGGGCGCCAGCGCTTCGGCGATCGCTTCATCATGCCCTACTACGGTAAAGGCTCCGGCACCACGGGCCGCGACATCAATCGGCCAATCGGCACCATCACCACCCTGGACCGCTGGGCACTGGTCGATGGCGAGAAAATGCGGATGCTCAGCGCCAGCGAGGCCCTGGCCGCCATGTCGTTTCCGGCCAATACCCTGCGGCCCGACAATCACCGGCTGACGATGCACATGGCCGGCAACGCCGTGCCGCCGCTGGCTGGTCAACGGGTTATTGAGGAATTACTGCGCGCCGCCTAGCTTGACTTAGGTCACCCATGGGCACGCAGTAATTTCAAGTTCAACTCCGCTCCAGCTAACACTATGTACGCCGCCTGCACCAAGTTATGGGCGTCTAGTTGTGCGGGGGGATGAAGCAGTTGCTGGGCCAGCTCGGCCTGCTGCAAAGCAACCTCCAAATTACTTCGAATGATCATGACCTGCTCAAGAGCGGCAATACTGGGAAGCGTCAGAAGATCAATTTTTACGAAGGACTCGTAGCATGCCGTGACATAGGCTACATCCTCACCGCTTCTGTGATTTGGCCGTTGTTTCTCATGCAGGCGCTTAACTGCGTGAGCTGACCTTTCCGCAAGTACGATTAAGGCCTCAAGTGCAACTGCATCGGCACGCTCCGATCTTGCCTGCTCACGTCGCGCTTGGCTTCCGGCAATGAACGTAGCTGCAACTATCGCGACCACCGAACCGATCGCCTGAACCCACGCTGCAATTTCATCGCTATCCATCTGAAACGTTCTGATCGCTAGGCCGGCCAAGAAAACTAATGCTAATCCCCACACGACGTTCTGAACCGAGCACCAAGGTTTGAACAGACTTTTCCCATAATCGTTGAGCATATTCCCCTCCAAATGGCCGCAAATTCTAAGCGTCGAGGTATCCCCATGCCCACAGAAAACCGATCCAGCAACACCGAGATGGTCAGCTTGTCGCGTGACTTGATAGACCTCACCCTGGCGCACCTGCCGAACGACAGCGCTGCCAAGTGGGAAATTCACGAAGTGCTTGCACGGCCAGCCCCCCAGCCCAACCCCGACCCTATAGCCTGGATGGTTGGTACTGCCATCTGGTGGACCAAAGAAGAGGCAGAGAGGGATGCGGCGGAGACTGGGCTGCCGATTGTTGGACTGGGACCGCTGAATGCCTCCATCCCTGCCGAGCAGAGCCAGGCGATTCCGGTGGGCGAAGTCGTGGCATTCGGCAAAGGCCTGCATGAAATCGCTTGGGCAGCTGGGCGCATGCCGAAGCTCGGCGCCAAGCTCTACACCAACGCCGATCCTGGCGTTCTTGATCGATGCGAAGCGAGACTGCATGAGGTTGCGAGCCTCTGCGCCACCGTCGAGCAGGAGCGCGACGACCTGCGCGCCCAGCTGACCGATCTGTTTGCCCTGCTGGGTGAGGCGTGGGAGCACGATATAAGCACTCCGCTGAAGCGCAAGATCCGCGCTGCCCTAATCGCCAGCGAAAAGCAAGAAATACCCAGCCGTTGCACCAGCTGCGATAACTGCAAGGGCTTCAACACTGGCCACGACAGCAGCCAGCAGCTGCCCTACAGCATCCGCTGTGACAACTGCCACAAGGAAGCCCGAGCGGCTGATCATGCCGGCTTGGCCAGAGCCTGGAACGCGCTCAACCAGGGCGAATGATCCCAAGGAGTACAAACGTACTCCAGCCGAGCTGTAACCCTCTCCCCTCTATTCACTGCCGCGATATGGCGGCCAAGGACGAAGTCATGCCTGCAGAAAAGCAACCGGCTTGGCCGGACCATTTCCGATACGTGGACGAGATCAGCCCTGATGGGGTGACCATCGTCTGCCAGCGTTTTGTCGTGCTTCGCGAGTCGGAACACTGCTATTGGATTGCTCCCTATCGCTTTGTTGGCCTGGCCCGGATGTGCGTGGCCCAAGGTCGCAAGAGCCCGCACGTCAAGCGCGTGCTGAAAGCATCGTATGGGCGCCGGTTTGCGTACCCGGATAAAGCGAAGGCCCTTCATTCCTACAAAGTGAGGAAGCGGCGCCAGCTCGGACACGCCCAGCTCGCCATGGAGCGTGCCAAGACCGCTCTGGAAGACCTCAATGGCGTGGACGCGATTGCAGACGAGCGACTGTGCTCGGGTGGCGACTTCATCAAAGAACTGAACTGGGATGGCTATTAATGACCCGCCTCGCCCTCTGCCTCCTGCTGCTGGCCTCCGGCGCCAGCGCAACCGAGAACGTCATCGACGTGCAGCACGACAGCCAGCGCGGCGTCACCTGCTACCTGCTGAATGGGGTCGGCATCAGCTGCATCCCCGACAGCCAGCTGCAGGCCGGCAACGAGCGCCAGCTCTCCCCGCACGAAACCCAACCCGAACCTACACCCGCTACGGCGCCTGGGCGCTGGATTGATGAGAGGTATCAGCTGTGAGCAAAGTCGCCCGCAAAGATGTGCTCGACCAAATGACCAAGGAAGACTTGGTGGACTGGATCAGGTCGCAGCACTTTTTCATCAAGCCTAAGAAGAGCGATGTTCTGTACCTGCGGTGGCATCGGCAATCGGCCGCCGTTATCGATGAGATGGAGAAGGAAAACCGCGCACTTGATTACCTCGACTTTGGCGAGCGCGATCGTCTGGCAAAGCAGTTTAACGCGTCGAAAGACCCGAACGAGCGACTTCGGCTGATTGAGAAGATCGAGCCATATGACAAGGCCATGAGGGACCATCTGCGCCGCTCTGAGGCGATTAACCGCAAGCAGAAGCGAGTGGATGCCCTCTACGAGCAGATCGATGTGGAGCGTCGGAAGGAGCAGAGGGCATGACCGACCTGATCAGCGTGAGGGTTTCCAACCTGGTCGGCGCTCCGTTGGACTGGGCGGTGGCCATAGCTGCAGGGTGGACCATAGACCCGGAATGCCGGACAACCGTGTGGCACCCCGATGGCGCGCCCTGCAGCATCAGCATCCGAGGTGCCGCGCTGGGCTTCGGCTATCGACCGTCCACCTGCTGGGCGCAAGGCGGCCAGCTGATCGACAGGCACCGCGGCAGCGCCCAGCACTGCCCAGGCCTGGCCGATGACGTCTGCTACAGCGGCGGGCCGGAGGGCGCGGGTGTCTGGTGCTACGGCCCCACTGCCCTCATCGCGTTCTGCCGAGGCTTCGTGCGTTACAAGCTGGGCGAGTTCGTCCAGGTGCCGAAGGAGCTTATCGGATGACTTGCGTACCGATTGGCTGCGGCTATGTCTGCTTCTCACCAACCCATCGCCTTCGCCTGGCGGACGGCACCTGCGTGTACCTGAACTGGCACAGCTACCTGGGGCCGACCTTCTATCGCGATCGCTGTGAGCAGCGCGAGATCGAGGACTGGTACGAAAACCCGCTGATCGTCGACGCCCTCGACTGGTTCTGCAAGCGCGGCCACCGCGCCTAACCCCTCCACCTACTACTCAAGCCCGCCGACATGTGCGGGCAAGGATTACCTATGCCCGAAATCAAGTGCGAACACGGCCACACCATGCGGATCGGTACTGACCAGTGGGTGGAAACCCTGACCCTGGATCAGTTGCGCTACGCCCGCGACCAAATGGCCCTCAAGATCCATGCGGCCGAGGCCCAGCCGAAACGCTGCGTTTGGCGTATCTGCCGCGGCGCCCTGGTCGAGGAGAACTACCGCGAAGAGGACTTTGAGAAGGCGGCCGACCACCTGGTGCGCATCTTCAAGGAGCACTTCGTCGAGGAGGCGAAGGCGTTCGTTGAGCGCCACTACGGAACGCTGCGCTTCGAGCGCGAGATCCCTCACATGTCAGTCGAGCTGGTCAGCCAGTTCGAATATGACAACGAGTGGTTCCCGGCCAAAGCCTGACCACCAACCTGCCGCCACCGGCGGCGTGGAGACCATCCCATGGAAACCGAGATCCTTTCGGACGAAGAGCTGGCCGATCTGACCGGCTACAAAGCCAGGGGCTGGCAGCGCCGCTGGCTCAACGATCGCGGCTGGCACTTCGTCGAGAGCCGCGGCGGTCGCCCCCTGGTAGGCCGTCAGTACGCCCGCATGAAGCTGGGTGTGACTCTGGAGGTGGTGCCACTGGCACCGCCCCCACCAACGCAAGCACCGGCCTGGACGCCGGACTTTTCAAAGGTGAGGTGATATGCGCCCCCGCAAGACTGAAAACCGCCACCTTCCTCCCCGGCTGTACGAACGCAAGCGCACGCGCAAGAGTGGCAAGGTCTGGGTCAGCTACTACTACCTTGACAAGTCAGGCAAGGAAATCGCCCTTGGACCAGACCTGAACGTGGCCAGGTTGAAATGGGCCGAACTGGAAGCGAAGGACAAACCGCGCGATCTGTTGCTCATGAGGTCGATCTTCGACCGCTATGAGCGGGACATCATCCCCAAGAAGGCACCCCGCACACAGAAGGACAACCTCGCCGAACTGCGTCAGCTGCGTCCGTTCTTCGAAGAGGCGCCCATTGATGCAATTACGCCGGCGTTGGTTGCTCAGTACCGCGACGCCCGGTCAGCGCCAGTCCGGGCGAACAGGGAGATTGCGCTCCTGTCACACGTCTACAACCTGGCCAGAGAATGGGGCCTAACGTCGAAGGAAAACCCCTGCCAGGGTGTGCGGAAGAACAAGGAGACGCCGCGAGACTTCTACGCCAACGACGCGGTATGGAAGGCGGTTTACGCAAAAGCGGTTGAGGAGTTGAAGGTCGCCATGGATTTGGCGTACTTGACGGGCCAGCGTCCTGCGGACGTGCTGGTGATGAGGAAGGACGACATCGAGGACAAAGCCCTCGGCGTGAAGCAGAAGAAAACCCACAAGAAGTTGCGGATCCTGCTGGAGGTGGACGGGCTGGCCAGCGGCCTGGGCGTCCTCATTGAGGAGATCCTGAAGCGCAATGCGGCGCACGGATCGCCTTACTTGATACTCACCGATACCGGTAAAAGGGTTACCGCGGCGATGCTAAGGCACCGTTGGGACGACGCCCGGGAGGAGGCAGTGAAGGAAGCGGCCGCCGCCGGCGACCAGGTACTGGCGAGCCGTATCAGCCAATTCCAGTTCCGCGACATTCGACCCAAGGCGGCCTCGGAAATTGCCGACGTTGACCATGCCAGCCTGCTGCTCGGCCACACGAAAGGAGACATTACCGAGCGGGTCTACCGACGCGTCGGGGCACTCGCCAAACCGACCAAATGAGCAAAGTTTTAGGACGCGTCCTAATACCATTGCACCGATACCCTTCCCGAGGGCCTTTCCACGGGTCGTTTTTCCACGCCCCAAAAACGCAAAAAGCCCTGAATAATCAGGGCTTTGAATATGGCGGAAGCGTAGAGATTCGAACTCTAGGATAGTTGCCCATCGACGGTTTTCAAGACCGTTGCCTTAAACCACTCGGCCACGCTTCCAGCAGGTTTTGCGGCGGCAATCATACCGTAATGAAACACGCTGTCAAACTCTCTATGTCGCCGGTTGCAGGAGCTCTGTTAGACTCGATGCATCAGACGTTTCAAAACCACAGGTTTACCCAAGGAGTGTCGCCATGCGCGAACAGGATTATGCCGTTCACCACGGCCAGCAGGTCGAGCAGCAGGAGATCAGCAAGGTCCTGCGCAATACCTACAGCCTTCTGGCGCTGACGCTGGTCTTCAGCGGCGTCATGGCCTACGTTGCCCAGCAGATGCGCGTCGGCTACCCGAACATCTTCGTGGTGCTCATCGGCTTCTACGGCTTGTTCTTCCTCACCGCCAAACTGCGTAACTCGGCCTGGGGCCTGGTGTCCACCTTCGCCCTCACCGGCTTCATGGGTTTCATCCTCGGCCCTATCCTCAACCGCTACCTGGGCATGACCGGTGGCGCCGAGGTGGTCAGCTCGGCCTTCGCCATGACCGCACTGGTGTTCGGTGGTCTGTCGGCCTACGTGCTGATCACCCGCAAGGACATGAGCTTCCTGAGCGGCTTCATCACTGCCGGCTTCTTCGTGCTGCTGGGCGCCGTGGTCGCTAGCTTCTTCTTCCAGATCAGCGGCCTGCAACTGGCGATCAGCGCTGGCTTCGTGCTGTTCTCGTCGGTGTGCATCCTGTTCCAGACCAGCGCCATCATTCATGGCGGTGAGCGCAACTACATCATGGCGACCATCAGCTTGTACGTTTCGATCTACAACCTGTTCGTCAGCCTGCTGCAGCTGTTCGGCATCATGGGCAGCGACGACTGATCGCACCCTGTTATTGAAAAGCCCGCTTCGACGGTAATGCTGTTCACTTAAGAATGCTGGGGCTGCTGCGCAGCCCTTTCGCGACGCAAGGCCGCTCCCACATTGTCCAAACTTGCCCCGTAAATAGGGTATTCACGGTCAGTGTGGGAGCGGCCTTGTGTCGCGATGGGCCGCAAGGCGGTCCCAATGCCGGCGATGCAGAACTTAAGTAAATAGAATTACGCTTCGGCGGGCTTTTTCATGCCTGTGACTTGACCGTTAAGTCAGCTTATTGCGCACATAGCCGGCGATCTTGCCGCTAACGTGCTTGCCACTACCGCAATCGCGTCACAGCCCTTAGAATGCGCTCCCTTTTTTCTTGCCGGACCGCTTTCTCGATGAGCTCACACGAACACAGCCCAGGCGCGGCGGCGCCTGCCAATGAACTGGTGCTTGGCCTCGAGGACAAGCCGCGGCTGCTGATCGGCCTGCTGGCGGCGTTGCAACACCTGCTGGCGATCATCGTGCCGATCGTTACGCCGGGCCTGCTCATTTGCCAGGCACTTGGTGTGTCCGCACGCGATACCAACCTGATCGTCTCCATGTCGCTGGTGATCTCCGGCATCGCCACCTTCATTCAGTGCAAACGCTTCGGGCCATTCGGCGCCGGCTTGCTGATCGTGCAGGGCACCAGCTTCAACTTCGTCGGCCCGCTGATTGCCGGTGGCGCCTTGATGGTCAAGCAAGGCACGCCGGTGGAAAGCGTGATGGCGGCGATCTTCGGTGTGGTGATTGCCGGCTCGTTCGTCGAAATGGGCGTGTCGCGCATCCTGCCGTTCGTCAAACGCCTGATCACCCCGTTGGTGACCGGCATCGTGGTGCTAATGATCGGCCTGACGCTGATCAAGGTCGGCCTGATCAGCATGGGCGGCGGCTTTGGCGCCATGGCCAATGGCACCTTCGCCAATGGCGAAAACCTGCTGCTGTCGGGCGTGGTGCTGGCGATCATCGTCATTCTCAACCGGATTCCAGTGGTGTGGATGCGCAGCTGCGCCATCGTCATCGCCCTGGCCGCAGGCTACGCGCTGGCTGGCTACCTGGGCCGCCTGGACTTCACCGGCATGCACGAAGCGGCGCTGTTCCAGGTACCGACGCCGCTGCACTTCGGCCTTGGTTTCTCCTGGGCACTGTTCATTCCAATGCTGGTGATCTACCTGGTGACCTCGCTGGAAGCCATTGGTGACGTGACCGCCACCAGCAAGGTGTCGCGCCAGCCGGTCGAAGGGCCGGTGTGGATGCAACGCATCAAGGGCGGTGTGCTGGTCAACGGCGCCAACTCGCTGCTGGCAGGCCTGTTCAACACCTTCCCCAGCTCGATCTTCGCCCAGAACAACGGGGTGATTCAGCTGACCGGCATCGCCAGCCGCCATATCGGTGTGTGGATCGCCGTGATGCTGGTGGTGCTGGGCCTGTTCCCGAGCGTTGCCGGGGTGATCCAAGCGGTGCCGGAGCCGGTGCTGGGTGGTGCGGCGATGGTGATGTTCGGTGCGGTGGCCGCTTCGGGGATCAATATCCTGGCCAGCACTCGCCTGGACCGCCGCGCCCTGCTGATCATCGCTGTGTCGCTCGCCCTGGGCCTGGGTGTGGCTCAGGTGCCTGAGTTTCTGGCGCACATGCCGGCGGCGATTCGCAATGTGCTGGAGTCGGGTGTGGCTACAGGCGGTATCTGTGCGCTGGTGCTGAACTGGTTCCTGCCGGAGAGCAAGGAACAGGCTTGATCTGGGTGTTGCCAGGGCCTTGGGGCCGCTATGCGGCCCATCGCCGGCTAGCCGGCTCCTACAGGGATTGCGCCAAGCCCAGGTTGCATGCAATTCAATTCGATGGATAGAAAGCCCGACCCGCCGTATACGAGCGGGAACGGGCTTTTTTGCTTTATCATGGCCGCATTCCTTTGCACGAGTTGTCCATGAAATTCGCTATCGCGGTTTTTTCACCAGCCCATGCGCCCTCCTCGCGCCGCGCCCTGCGTTTTGCCGAGGCGGTGCTGGCTGGCGGGCACGAGATTGCCCGGCTGTTCTTTTATCAGGACGGGGTGCATAGCGCCTCGGCCAACGTGGTCGCGCCCCAGGATGAGCAGGACATCGCCAGCCAATGGCGCGCCTTCGTCGAGATCAACAAGCTCGACGCCGTGGTGTGCATCGCCGCCGCCCTGCGCCGTGGCGTGCTCGATGAAACCGAAGCCAATCGCTACCAACGCCCCGCGGTGAACCTGCCCAAGCCTTGGGAACTGTCGGGCCTCGGCCAACTGCACGAAGCCGCGCAAACCGCCGACCGCCTGGTCTGCTTCGGAGGCGACTGAAATGGCCAAATCCATGTTGATCATCAGCCGCCAGGCCCCCTGGAACGGCCTATCCGCCCGTGAAGCGCTGGATATCGCCTTGGCCGGCGGCGCCTTCGACCTGCCGTTGGCCATGCTGTTTCTAGATGACGGCGTGCTCCAGCTTGCCCCCGGCCAGCAGCCAGCTGCCGTGCAACAGAAAAACCTCGCGGCCAACCTGCAGGCACTGCCGATGTTCGGTGTCGAGGAGCTGTTCGCCTGCCAGCACAGCCTGGCCCGCCGAGGCCTCGCTGCCGACAGCCTAGAGCTGCCGGTAGAAGTGCTGGACGATGCCGCGCTCAAGGCCCTGATTGCCCGTTTCGACCAAGTGGTGACGCTCTGATGGCAACCCTGCACGTGTTATCCCACTCCCCGTTCGGCGATGAGCGCCTGGAAAGCTGCCTGCGCCTGCTCGGCGCCGACGATGGCGTGCTGCTGTGCGGCGATGCCGTTTACGCCCTGAGCAGCGGCAGCGACCCCCAGCGCCACTTGCAGGCCGCAGGCCTTGCCCAGCGCCTGTTCGCCCTCGACGAAGACCTGCAGGCCCGGGCCATCGACAGCGAACTGGCCAAGGCCGTGGACTACCCGGCGTTCGTCGAACTGTCGCTGCACTACGACAAGGTCAACAGCTGGCTATGAGTACCCTGACTGTCGGCGACAACGCCATCGCCCTGGACAAGGACGGCTTCCTGGTCGACCTGCAAGACTGGTCACCCGCCGTGGCCGAGGCCCTGGCCGCCCGCGAAGCCATTGCGCTGACCCCGGACCACTGGGAAATCCTCGAACTGCTGCGCCAGTTCTACGCAGAATTCGAGCTGTCACCGGCCACTCGTCCGCTGATCAAGTACACCGCGCTCAAGCTGGGTGTGGAAAAGGGCAACAGCCCGCACCTGAACCGCCTGTTCAACGGCACCCCTGCCAAACTCGCCGCCAAGCTGGCGGGCCTGCCCAAGCCGACCAACTGCATATGACCGAACCGCTTCCGCTTACCCTGCAAACCCCGGCCGAGCACCCGTTCGCCGAATTCGTGCGCATCCTTGGCAAAGGCAAGCGCGGCGCCCGCGGCCTCACCCGTGAGGAAGCCCTGGCGGCGATGACTCTGCTGCTCGAAGGCAAGGTCGAAGACACCCAGTTGGGCGCCTTCCTCATGCTGCTGCGACACAAGGAGGAAAGCGCCGAGGAGCTCGCAGGCTTCACCGAGGCCTTGCGCAAGCACCTCGACGCGCCGAGCATTGCCGTGGACATCGACTGGCCGACCTACGCGGGCAAGCGCCGACACCTGCCGTGGTACCTGCTGGCGGCCAAATGCCTGGCCGACAACGGTGTGCGTATCCTACTGCACGGGGCCGGCGCGCACACCGCTGGGCGTCTGTACACCGAGCAGGTGCTCGGGCTGTTGCAAATCCCGCTGTGCCGCGACTGGCAGCAGGTGCGCGAGGCGCTCGACCAGCATCAACTGGCGTTTTTCCCGCTGCAGGACTGGGCACCGCAACTGCAGCGCATGATCGACCTGCGCAATACCCTCGGCCTGCGCTCACCGATCCACTCCCTGGCTCGGGTACTCAACCCGCTCGGCGCCCGCTGCGGCCTGCAGAGCATCTTCCATCCGGGTTACCAGGCCGTGCATCGCGAGGCGAGCCAGTTGCTTGGCGACCATGCCATCGTGATCAGGGGCGATGGCGGGGAAATCGAGGTCAACCCCGATACCATCAGCCACCTTTACGGCACCACGGGTGGCGAAGCCTGGGACGAGGAATGGCCAGCCATGAGCGAGCGTCGCCATGTGAAGCCATCGAGCCTCGAGCCTGACCAGTTGCTGGCGGTGTGGCGCGGCGAGACCGAGGACAGCTATGGCGACCTGGCGGTCGTCGCCACCATGGCCCTTGCCCTGCGCGGCTTAGGCAGCACGCAGGAGCAGGCGTTCGAGAAAGCGCGCGAATACTGGGGCGCGCGGAAAGCATCGAATAAGTAGATAGTTAGGGTGCGGTATTTGCGCTATTTATTCGAACGATTTTCTCTAGACTGAGCTCCAACGACAAACGACTTTTGTTTTCTAGGAGCTCACCATGGGCCTTTTGATCGACGGCCGCTGGCATGACCAGTGGTATGAAACTGGCAAGGACGGCACGTTCAAGCGTGAAAATGCCCAGCGCCGTAACCAACTCCCCGCTGCCGAGGCCGGCCGTTACCACCTGTATGTCTCGCTGGCCTGCCCATGGGCCCACCGCACGCTGATCCTGCGCGCCCTGAAAGGCCTGGAGCCACTGATCGATGTATCCGTGGTCAGCTGGCTGATGCAGGATCATGGCTGGACCTTCGATACCGAGCAAGGCTCCAGCGGCGACCACCTCGACGCCCTCCAGTACCTGCATCAGCGCTATACCCAGGACGACCCGCACTACACGGGGCGCGTGACCGTGCCGGTGTTGTGGGACAAGAAAGAGAAGCGCATCGTCAACAACGAGTCGTCGGAGATCATCCGCATCTTCAACAGCGCTTTCGATGAATTGACCGGCAACCGCCTGGACCTTTACCCCGAGCCGCTGCGTCCGACCATCGAGGCGCTCAACGAGCGTATCTATCCGGCGGTAAACAACGGCGTGTACCGCGCAGGCTTCGCCACCACCCAGGAGGCGTACGAGGCAGCGTTCGATGACGTGTTCAACGAGCTGGATTACCTGGAGGACCTGCTGGGCCGCAATCGCTACCTGGCTGGCGAGTTCCTGACCGAGGCCGACGTGCGCCTGTTTACTACGCTGGTGCGCTTCGACGCGGTGTATCACGGGCACTTCAAGTGCAACCTGCGGCGCCTGAGCGACTATCCGAACCTGTCCAACTGGCTGCGTGAGCTTTACCAGTGGCCGGGCGTGGCGCAGACGGTGAACATGGAGCACATCCAGAAGCACTATTACATGAGCCACAAGACCATCAACCCGAACGGGATCGTGCCCAAGGGGCCCTTGCAGGACTTCACATTGCCCCATGACCGGGAGCGGTTGGTGGGCAAGGGGATCTGGCAAGGTTGATATCGCGGGGGCTGCTTCGCAGCCCATTCGCGGGGCAAGCCCGCTCCCACAGGTTTGGTGCGGGCGCTGAAAATGGCGCTGATCAGTGGGGCTGCGTTGCGGCCCATTCGCGGGCAAGCCCGCTCCCACAGGTTTGGTGCTGGCTTTGAAAACGGCGCCGTACCTGTGGGAGCGGGCTTGTCCCGCGAATGGGCCGCAAAGCGGCCCCAATGATTTCAGCTGTTCTGCGCCCCTTCGAACCAGGCCAGCTTGTCACGCAACTGCACCACTTCCCCAACGATCACCAGGGTCGGCGCATGCACTTCATGCTGGGCCACTAGGTCCGGCAGGTCTGCCAGGGTACCGGTGAACACCCGCTGGTTGCGCGTGGTGCCTTGCTGAACCAGCGCCGCCGGCGTGCTCGCGGCACGGCCGTGGCGGATGAGCTCGGCACAGATGGTCGGTAGGCCCACCAACCCCATGTAGAACACCAGGGTCTGGGCCGGCGCCACCAGGTCATCCCAGGGCAGGTTGCTGGTGCCGTCCTTGAGATGGCCGGTCACGAAGCGCACCGACTGGGCATAGTCGCGGTGAGTCAGCGGAATCCCGCCATAGGCGGAGCAACCACTGGCCGCGGTAATCCCCGGCACCACCTGGAATGGAATTCCCTGCTCGGCCAGCTCCTCGATCTCCTCGCCACCCCGGCCGAAAATGAACGGGTCGCCGCCTTTGAGGCGCAACACGCGCTTACCTTGCTGGGCCAGATCGACCAACAGGCGGTTGATCTGCTCCTGCGGCACGGCATGGTCAGCGCGACGCTTGCCAACGTAGATACGCTCGGCATCACGGCGACACATCTCGATGATCGCTGGAGCCACCAGGCGGTCATACAACACCACGTCGGCCTGCTGCATCAGGCGCAGGGCGCGGAAGGTCAACAGGTCCGGATCGCCCGGCCCCGCGCCCACCAGATACACCTCACCGCCCTGCTGCACCGGCGCGCCGTCGACCATGGCCTGCAACAGGCGCTCGGCCTCGGCGCCTTGCCCGGCCAACTGACGCTCGGCGATCGGCCCCTGGAACACGGTCTCCCAGAAGCCACGACGCTGGTTGACATCCGGGTACAAGCGCTTGACCTTGTGCCGGAAACGCGCGGCCAGCCCGGCCAATTCGCCATAGGCCGAAGGAATCCAGGCCTCCAGCTTGGCGCGGATCAAACGCGCCAGCACCGGTGCGTCACCGCCACTGGACACCGCGATCACCAACGGCGAGCGGTCGACGATCGCCGGGAAGATCACCGTGCACAGGGCCGGCGCATCCACCACGTTGACCGGCAGGCTACGCGCCTGGGCATCCGCCGAGACCTGGGCGTTGAGCCCTGAGTCGTCGGTGGCCGCGATGACCAGGCGACAACCGTCCAAGTCGCTCGCCCGATACCCACGCACCAGCACTTCACCGCCGCCTTCACGGGCAAGCCCAGCCAGTTGGCCGTCCACATCGGGCGCCACCACACGCAGCGCGGCGCCGGCATCGGCCAGCAGGCGCGCCTTGCGCAAGGCGATCTCACCGCCGCCGACGACCAGCACGCGGCCGCCCTGCAGCTTGTGAAACAGTGGCAGGTAATCCATTTAGCGGATGACCTCGACGCCGCCCATGTAAGGCTTGAGCACTTCTGGGACGCGGATCGAGCCATCGGCCTGCTGATAGTTCTCCAGCACCGCCACCAAGGTACGGCCAACGGCCAGGCCGGAACCGTTCAGGGTGTGCACCAGCTCGGGTTTGCCGGTTTCCGGGTTGCGCCAGCGGGCCTGCATGCGGCGGGCCTGGAAGTCGCCACAGTTGGAGCACGAGCTGATCTCGCGGTACTTGTCCTGGCTCGGTACCCACACTTCCAGATCGTAGGTTTTCACGGCGCTGAAGCCCATGTCGCCGGTGCACAGGGCCAGCACGCGGTATGGCAGCTCCAGGGCCTGGAGCACGCGCTCGGCGTTGGCGGTCAGGCCCTCCAGGGCTTCCATCGACTTCGACGGCTCGACCACCTGGACCATCTCGACTTTGTCGAACTGGTGCTGGCGGATCATGCCGCGGGTATCACGGCCCGAGGCACCCGCCTCGCTGCGGAAACATGGCGTGTGAGCGACGTACTTGATCGGCAGTTGCTTGGCGTCGAGGATCTCGCCCGCCACCAGGTTGGTCAGCGACACTTCGGCGGTCGGGATCAGATAGAAGTCGGCCTCGCCTTCGCGGCTGATCTTGAACAGGTCTTCCTCGAACTTGGGCAACTGGCCGGTGCCTTGCAGCGCCGGAGCCTGCACCAGGTAAGGGGTATAGGCCTCTTCATAGCCGTGTTCGGCGGTGTGCAGGTTGATCATGAACTGCGCCAGGGCGCGGTGCAGGCGGGCAATCGGGCCGCGCAGCACGGCGAAGCGGGCGCCGGACAACTTGGCCGCGGCCTCGAAGTCCAGGCCACCGCTGATTTCACCCAGGGCGACGTGGTCCTTGATCTCGAAATCGAACTGGGTCGGAGTGCCCCAGCGGCGCACTTCGACGTTGTCGTCTTCGCTCGCGCCTACCGGCACGCTGGCGTCCGGCAGGTTGGGGATGGTCAGCACGATGCCGTCGAGTTCGGCCTGGATGCCGTCCAGCTCGGTCTTGCCGGCGGCCAGCTCGTTGGCCATGCGCTCGACGTCAGCCATCAGCGGCGCGATATCCTCGCCCTTGGCCTTGGCCTGCCCGATGGACTTGGAACGGGCGTTACGCTCGGCCTGCAGTTGCTCGGTACGGGTCTGCACCGACTTGCGGCGCTCTTCCAGTGATTCGATGCGCGCGACATCCAGGCTGAAGCCACGGGAGGCCAGGCGATCCGCCACTTCCTGAAGTTGGCCGCGTAACAGTTTGGAATCGAGCATATCGTTCTCTCGTTATGGGTAGGTGTTGGTTCAGAAACGGGTCAGGGACAGGCCGGCCCAGGTGGCCAGGAGCCCGCCCACCACGCTGATAGCGGTATAGCCCAAGGCCAGGGGCACTTGCCCGCTTTCCATCAGGCGCACGGTATCGAGCGAAAAAGACGAAAACGTGGTCAGGCCGCCGAGAAAGCCGACGATCAGGCCGGCGCGCAGCTCGACCGGTACGAACGGTTTGTGCATGAACAGCCCATACAGCAGGCCGATCAGCAGGCAGCCCACCAGGTTGACTGCCAGCGTACCGGTATAATAGTGCTGCGGCCAGCGCGCCACGACCCAGTTGGAGGTGGCGAAACGCAACAGGGTGCCGGCGGTCCCGCCGGCACTGACGGCGAGGATGAGTGCGATCACGGTTTTCTCCGTTGCCGTGGGCTGTTGCGGTCGAGGTCGGCCAGGTGGCGCAGTTTCTCGCCGATCTTCAACTCCAGGCCGCGCGGCACCGGCTGGTAATACTGGCGGGGCTCGAGCTCGTCGGGGAAGTAGTCCTCACCCGCCGCATAGGCATCGGGTTCGTCGTGGGCATAGCGGTATTCATCGCCATAGCCCAATTGCTTCATCAGCTTGGTCGGGGCGTTGCGCAGGTGCAACGGCACTTCCAGCGAGCCATGCTCGGCCGCCTCGCGCAGGGCGGTCTTGAAACCCGTGTACACGGCGTTGCTCTTTGGCGCGCAGGCGATATAGGTGATGGCCTGGGCCACCGCCAGTTCGCCCTCGGGGCTGCCGAGGCGCTCCTGCACATCCCAGGCCGCCAGGCACAGGCTCAGCGCCCGTGGGTCGGCGTTGCCGATGTCCTCGCTGGCCATGCGCACCACGCGCCGGGCGATGTACAGCGGGTCGCAGCCGCCGTCGAGCATGCGTGCGAACCAGTACAAAGCAGCGTCGGGGTTGGAGCCCCGAACGGATTTGTGCAACGCGGAAATCTGGTCGTAGAAGGCTTCGCCGCCCTTGTCGAAACGGCGGCGGCTGTCACCGAGCAGGCTCTGCAGCATCTCGACGTCGATCTCGCTGCCGTCTTCGGCCAGGTCGGAAGCGTTTTCCAGGAAGTTGAGCATGCGTCGGCCATCGCCATCGGCGGCAGCCATCAGCATCTTGAAGGCGTCGTCGCCCACCCGCAGGTTACGCTTGCCCAGACCGCGCTCTTCGCTCAACGCCCGGTTGACCAGCTTGCGCAGCGCCGCCTCGTCCAGGCTCTTGAGCACGTACACCCGGGCCCGGGAGAGCAGTGCGTTGTTCAACTCGAACGAGGGGTTTTCGGTGGTGGCGCCGATGAACAGCAGCGTGCCGTCTTCCACGTAGGGCAGAAAGGCGTCCTGCTGCGACTTGTTGAAGCGGTGCACCTCATCGACGAACAGGATGGTACGCCGGCCGTACTGCCCGCCTGCTGCTTGGCCACCTCGACGGCCTGGCGGATCTCCTTGACCCCGGCCAGCACCGCCGAGACCGTTTCGAAGTGGGCATCGCAAAACTGCGCCAGCAGCCGCGCCAGGGTGGTCTTGCCGACCCCTGGCGGGCCCCAGAAGATCATCGAGTGCAACGCCCCCTGTTCCAGCGCCTCGCGCAGCGGCTTGCCGCGGGCCAGCAGGTGCTCCTGGCCGACGTACTCGTCCAGGTTGGACGGACGCAGGCGGGCAGCCAAGGGCTGGGCAACGGGTTCGCTTCGAAACAGGTCCATCACGGCCTCGGGTTACTCCTGGATGATGTCCGCGCCTTTGGGGACATCGAACTTGAACGTGCTGTCGGATACCGCGGCGTTGGCCTCGACGCCATTGAACAGGATATTGGTGCGCTGACCGACGCTGTCGACCAGTTGCATGTCATTGATCAGGCCCTTGCGGAACGACACGCGCAGCGAGTCGAACAGGGTGTCCTTGGTTTTCGGCTTGAGGGTGAAATCCATGACATCGCCCTGCTCCTTGGAGGTGATGTCGAAGCTCTGGCTGATCTTCGACACATCACCGGACAGCAGCAGCGCCGGAGTCTGGCTCAAGCGCACGTCGAGCTTCTTGATGGTCGCCTGCTCGAGGTCCGGGTCCCACAGGGTGACGTTCTTGCCATCGGACACCACCACCTGTTCCTGCGGCGCATTGGTGTGCCAGTAGAACAGGCCCGGGCGCTTGACGGTCATCTTGCCGGACGTTTCCTGCAGGCTGGTGCCGCCGGCGTCCAAGGTCAACTGGGAGAAGTTGGCCTGGATGGTCTGCGACTTTTCCAGCAGCTGGGTCAGGCGCTGCACATCCTGCTCACCGGCGTGCGCCGAGAGCGTGGCCGACACGGAGCCCATGGCCAGGGCAGAAACCAACAGCATGCGAATCGCGCGCATGGAAATCCTCGTTGAGCAGTGATTGGGCCGGGCGCCACAGATGGCGCCCGGCAGGGTAACGATCAATCGCGTGGGCCGCCTGGGGCGATGACTTCCCGCGAGCCGTTGCTGTTCATGGGGGTAACGACACCCGCCATTTCCATCGCCTCGATCATGCGGGCGGCGCGGTTGTAGCCGATCTTCAGCTTGCGCTGCACCGCCGAAATGGACGCACGGCGGCTTTCCAGCACGAATTGCACGGCTTCATCATACAGGGCGTCGCTTTCCGAATCTTCACCATCGCCACCCCCGCCGCCGCCTTCGAAGCCGCTACCGGCCTCTTCCACGCCATTGAGGATGTCGTCGTTGTAGTCCGGTGCGCCACGCAGCTTCCAGGCCTCGACCACGCGATGCACCTCGTCATCGGAGACGAACGCGCCGTGTACACGAATCGGCAGGCTGGTGCCCGGCGGCATGTAGAGCATGTCGCCGTGGCCAAGCAGCTGCTCGGCGCCACCCTGGTCGATGATGGTCCGCGAGTCGATCTTGCTCGACACCTGGAACGCCATGCGGGTCGGGATGTTGGCCTTGATCAGGCCGGTGATCACGTCCACCGACGGGCGCTGGGTGGCGAGGATCAGATGGATACCGGCGGCCCGCGCCTTCTGGGCGATACGGGCGATCAATTCCTCGACCTTCTTGCCGACGATCATCATCATGTCGGCGAACTCGTCGACCACCACCACGATGGTCGGCAGGGTTTTCAGCGCTGGCGGCTCGTCGTCCATGCTTTCGCGACGGTACAACGGGTCGTGGATGATTTCACCCGCTTCCTGGGCATCCTTGACCTTGCGGTTGAAGCCCGCCAGGTTCCGCACGCCCATGGCCGCCATCAGCTTGTAGCGGCGCTCCATCTCGGCAACGCTCCAGCGCAGGGCGTTGGCGGCGTCCTTCATGTCGGTGACCACCGGGCACAGCAGGTGCGGAATGCCTTCGTAGATCGACAGCTCGAGCATTTTCGGGTCGATCATGATCAACCGCGCGTCTTCCGGGCTGGACTTGAACAGGATCGACAGGATCATCGCGTTCACACCCACCGACTTACCGGAACCGGTGGTACCGGCCACCAGCAGGTGGGGCATCTTGGCCAGGTCGGTGATCACCGGCTTGCCGCCGATGTCGTGGCCCAGGGCCAGGGTGACCGGCGACTTCTGCTCGTCGTACTGGGGCGTGGCGAGCACTTCGGAGAACCGCACCATCTGCCGGTTTTCGTTGGGGATCTCGATGCCCACGGTGGTCTTGCCGGGGATCACCTCGACCACACGCACGCTGGTCACCGCCAGGGAACGCGCCAGGTCCTTGGCGAGGTTGGCGATGCGGCTGACCTTGACGCCAGCCGCCGGCTGGATTTCGTAACGGGTGATGACCGGGCCTGGGTGGATGGAGTCCACCGAAACCTCGACGCCGAATTCCTTGAGCTTGATTTCCAGCAACTGACCGACACCGGCCAGGGATTCTGGCGAGTACTCGATCTTTTTCTGTTCGGCAGGATCGAGAATGGAAATCGACGGCAAGGTGCCTTCCACGGCGCTGTCGACGAACAGCGGCGCCTGCTTCTCCTTCATCACCCGCTTGCTTTGCTCCGGCGCCCGGGCAGCAGCGGGCGGCACGATGGTCGGGGCCGCGTGAGCCGGCTCGCGGGATACCACCGGCTCACGCGCCACCACAGGCTCGCGAGCAAGGGTTGGCTCGCGCCCAAGGGTCGGCTCGCGAGGCTCGAAGGGCTGGGCGGGTGCTTCTTCACGCTTGAACAGGCGCTCGCGCAGGGCCGGTTTGGCCGGCTCGCGCTTGTCTGTGGCCTTTGGCCCAAGGTCGAACACCGGGTCGTCGACCTCACGCAGCTGCGCCTCCAGGCGCTTGCGCTCGTTGCGCGCCTCCCACCAGCGGTTCGCGGCACCTTGCACCAGTTCGAACAGGTCGAGGGTGATCTTGCCGGTCAGGTCCATCACCTTGAACCACGACAGGTCGGTGAACACGGTCAGGCCGAACAGGAACAGGGCGATGAACATCAGCGTGCTGCCCTGCACGTTCAGCAGGTTGCGCGCCAGATCGCCCAGGCTCTCGCCCAGTGCGCCGCCGGCGGAGAACGGGATGCTGGTCGCCGGATGGAAATGAATATGCGCAAGCGCAGCGCCCGACAGCACCAGGAACACCAGGCCGATCAACCGCCAGGAGAACAGCCAGCCGCTCCACTGCCACGGCTGGTGACGCTCGCGGAAGATCTGCCAGGTCTTGATGGCCAGCAGCAACGGGAAAATGTAGGCGAAATAGCCCAGCACCATGAACAGGATGTCGGCGAAGTAGGCTCCGGCACGACCGGCGGCATTCTGCACCTGGTCGACGTTGCTGGTGTGGCTGAAGCCTGGATCCGAGGTGTCGTAGGTCAGCAGCGCCATCCACAGATACAGGCACAGGGCGCCGACAGCGATCAACGCACCTTCCTTGAGGCGGTAATGCAGCTGCTGCCGCCACAGGGGCACAGGCAATGGAGCTGGAGTTGCGGTGGATTTCTTCAAAACGCGTCTATTCCTGCGCGTGCTGCGCGTCCAATAGTGATCGGCCAGGTGTGCGGCCAATGAACCACTACTTTTAACATTACTGCCCGCCGGCCGCCATGGCGGCACGCCATGAGGCGCTTGAGTGGGGGCGACTTTCGTATGACTGCAATTTGAGCATGCATTTTCTTTCGTGACAAAGGCTTATGCTGTGTTTTTGCACAGGTGTGACAGCAAATGTGCCGGATGGTGCCTGTAGCCATCCTAATGTGTAGGAAATTACATCTTGTGCTGCCTGCCGGGGCCGGCGACGAGGCCAGCATTGACCCGAAAAGCCGCACGCGCCATGCTGACCTCTCCCCTCCCCCACCGCACGATAGACCATGCTCACCTGGCTCACCCGCGATTCGCTGACCTTCCCGCCGCTGGAAAAAGCCCTGCACGATCCCAACGGCCTGCTTGCCGCCGGTGGCGACCTGAGCGCCGAGCGACTGGTGCAGGCCTATCGCCATGGCTGCTTCCCCTGGTATCAGGATGGCCAGCCGATTCTCTGGTGGTCGCCCGATCCTCGCACCGTACTGTTCCCAGACGAGCTGCACGTGTCGCGCTCGCTCGCCAAGCTGATGCGCCAGGGCCGCTACCAGGTGAGCTTCGACAGCGATTTTCGCGCCGTCATCGACGCCTGCGCCGCGCCCCGCGACTACACCGATGGCACCTGGATCACCGACAACATGCGTGAGGCCTATTGCCAGCTGCACCAGCGCGGCATCGCCCACAGCGTCGAGGTACGCCAGGACGGCGAACTGGTCGGCGGCCTGTATGGCCTGGCCATGGGCCGACTGTTTTTCGGCGAGTCGATGTTCAGCCGCGCCGACAATGCCTCGAAAGTCGGCTTCGTGACGCTGGTCGAACATTTGCGCAATGCAGGCTTCGTCCTCATCGACTGCCAGATGCCCACCAACCACCTGCACAGCCTCGGCGCCCGCGCCATCAGCCGTGCCGACTTCGCCGACTACCTGCGCCAACACCTCGACCAGCCCAATGGCGCTACCTGGGTTTGCTAGGCGAGTTCTGCCAGCTGGCTTACACTTAAAGCAAAGTCTCACCGAGGGGGTTGATCATGACAGAGCTGGCGCGACTGAAGTTCTATGCCACTCAGCCCCACTCCTGCAGCTATCTGCCGGACGAGCAGGCAACCACCCTGTTCCTCGACCCTAGCCAGCCGATGGACGTGCATGTGTACGCCGATCTGTCGGAAATGGGCTTTCGTCGCAGTGGCGACCACCTCTATCGCCCTCATTGCCAGAACTGCAATGCCTGCGTGCCTGCACGCATCCCCGCCGCCCGCTTCATCCCCAATCGCCAGCAGCGGCGCATCCTCAAGCGCAACGCCGACCTGACCGTGACCGCCGCGCGCCCGGCGTTCAAGGAAGAGTATTTCGACCTGTACCGGCGCTACATCGAGACCCGCCATGCCGATGGCGACATGTATCCGCCCAGCCGTGACCAGTTTTCCACCTTCCTGGTCCGCGACCTGCCGTTCTGCTGGTTCTACGAGTTCCGCCTCGAGGGCCGCCTGCTGGCAGTGGCGGTGTGCGACCTGCTACCCAATGGACTGTCCGCGGTGTACACCTTCTACGAGCCCGAGGAAGAGCGCCGCAGCCTCGGTCGCTACGCCATCCTCTGGCAGGTCACCGAGGCCCTGCGCCAGGACCTCGAAGCGGTGTACCTGGGTTACTGGATCAAGAACTGCAAGAAGATGAACTACAAGACCCAGTACCGCCCCATCGAACTGCTGATCAACCAGCGCTGGGTCAGCCTCAACTGAAAGGCATTGGCTTGACATACAATTTTCGGGCATAATCCACGCCACTTTTTTGCCCGGTGCGGTTATGCGTCGGGCCTACACTGGATACCGAGGGCTCTACTGCATGTCGAAAGAAGACAGCTTCGAAATGGAAGGTACTGTCGTCGACACCCTGCCCAACACCATGTTCCGCGTGGAGTTGGAAAACGGGCACGTCGTAACCGCGCACATCTCCGGAAAGATGCGCAAGAACTACATTCGTATTCTCACTGGCGACAAGGTCCGCGTCGAGCTGACGCCGTACGACCTCAGCAAAGGCCGCATCACCTACCGCGCGCGCTAAGCTCCAGCCATGAAAAAGCCCGGCCATGTGCCGGGCTTTTTTGTGCCGTCAAGATTGCCGAGGGCTGCCCTGCAGCCCATTCGCGGGACAAGCCCGCTCCCACAGGTACTGCGCTGCCGCTGAGGACTGCACTGCACCTGTGGGAGCGGGCTTGTCCCGCGAATGGGCCGCAAAGCGGCCCTCGCCATCACGCAACTTCAGCCGTGGTCTCGAAATCGAACACCAGCTCGCCATCGCGCAGGTCGACATGCACTACACCGCCGTGCTCGGCCAGCTCGCCGAACAGGATCTCCTCGGCCAACGGCCGCTTGATCTTGTCCTGGATGAGCCGCGCCATCGGCCGTGCCCCCATCTGCACGTCGTAGCCGGTAGCTGCCAGCCAGCCGCGGGCGTCGTCGCTGACTTCCAGCAGCACGCGCTTGTCTTCCAGCTGCGCCTGCAGTTCGATGAGGAACTTGTCGACGATGCTCTTGATCGTCTCGTGGCTGAGGCGACCAAACTGGATGATGGTGTCCAGGCGGTTGCGGAACTCCGGCGTGAAGCTCTTGCGAATGACTTCCATCGCATCGGACGCGTGGTCCTGATGGGTGAAGCCGATCGAGGCCCGCGCGGCGGTTTCGGCGCCGGCGTTGGTGGTCATGATCAGGATCACGTTGCGGAAGTCGGCCTTGCGCCCGTTGTTGTCGGTCAGGGTACCGTGGTCCATCACCTGCAACAGCAGGTTGAAGACTTCCGGGTGGGCCTTCTCGATTTCGTCGAGCAGCAGCACGCAATGCGGTTGCTTGGTGATCGCCTCGGTCAGCAGGCCACCCTGGTCGAACCCGACATAGCCAGGAGGCGCACCGATCAGGCGCGACACGGTGTGCCGCTCCATGTACTCGGACATGTCGAAGCGCACCAGTTCGACGCCCAGGGCCTTGGCCAGCTGGCGAGCGACCTCGGTCTTGCCGACACCGGTGGGGCCTGCGAACAGGAACGAGCCGACCGGCTTGTCCGGTGCCTTGAGGCCGGCACGCGACAGCTTGATGGCGGTGGACAGCGAGTCGATCGCGGCGTCCTGGCCGAACACGGTCAGTTTCAGGTCACGCTCGAGGTTGCGCAGCAGCTCCTTGTCGGAGCTGGTGACATGCTTCGGCGGAATCCGCGCGATCTTGGCGACGATATCCTCGACCTGTGGCACGTCGATGCGCTTGACCCGATTGGCTTCGGGCTGCAGGCGCTGGTAGGCGCCCGCCTCGTCGATCACGTCGATGGCCTTGTCCGGCATGTGGCGATCATTGATGTAGCGCGAGGCCAGCTCGGCCGCTGCACGCAGGGCCTCGTCGCTGTACTCGATGTTGTGGTGGCTTTCGAAACGGCCCTTCAGGCCGCGCAGAATGCCTACGGTGTCCTCTACCGACGGTTCGCTGACATCGACCTTCTGGAAACGCCGCGCCAGCGCACGGTCTTTCTCGAAGATGCCGCGGAATTCCTGGAAGGTGGTGGAGCCGATGCAGCGGATGTCGCCCGAGGACAACAGCGGCTTGAGCAGGTTGGAGGCATCCATCACCCCGCCCGACGCCGCACCCGCACCGATGATGGTGTGGATCTCGTCGATGAACAGGATGGCCTGCGGGCGCTTGCGCAACTCACCGAGCAGCGCCTTGAAGCGCTTCTCGAAGTCGCCCCGGTACTTGGTACCGGCCAGCAGCGCGCCGAGGTCGAGGGAGTACACCACGCTCTGCGCCAGCAGGTCGGGCACCTGGCCGTCAACGATGCGCTTGGCCAGGCCTTCGGCGATGGCGGTCTTGCCGACACCGGCCTCGCCGACCAGCAGCGGGTTGTTCTTGCGCCGCCGGGCGAGGATCTGCGCAACGCGCTCGACCTCTTGCTCACGCCCTACCAGGGGGTCGATGCGCCCGGCACGGGCCAGCTCGTTGAGATTGCTGGCATAGGCGTCCAGCGGGTTGCCCGAGGAGGACGCTTCGCCACCCTCCTCGTCCTGCATGTCCTGCTCGCCTTCGGTGCTGGGGCCGTGGCCCGGCACCTTGGAGATGCCATGGGCGATGTAGTTGACCACATCGATACGGGCCACACTCTGCTGCTTGAGCAGGAACACGGCCTGGCTTTCCTGTTCGCTGAAGATCGCCACGAGTACGTTTGCGCCGGTGACTTCACGCTTGCCGGAACTCTGCACGTGGAACACGGCGCGCTGCAGCACGCGCTGGAAGCCCAGGGTCGGCTGGGTCTCACGGTCTTCGTCGTTGACCGGAATCAACGGGGTGGTGGAATCGATGAACTCTTGCAGGTCATGCTTGAGTTTGTCGAGATTGGCGCCACAGGCGCGCAGAACGGTCGCGGCAGCCTCATTGTCAAGGAGTGCCAAGAGCAGATGTTCGACGGTCATGAATTCATGACGCTTCGAACGGGCCTCCTTGAAGGCAAGATTGAGGGTGACTTCGAGCTCGCGGTTTAACATAGCTTCACCTCATACCCAAGTGGTCGGCGATTAACCGTCCTTCTCGATTTCACAGAGTAGCGGATGCTGGCTTTCCCTGGCGTATTGGTTGACCTGCATGGCCTTGGTTTCGGCGATGTCACGGGTAAACAATCCGCACACTGCCCGCCCTTCGGTATGGACGGTCAGCATGATCTTGGTCGCCAGCTCGCGGTTCAGATTGAAGAACGTCTCGAGCACTTCGACGACGAAATCCATCGGCGTGTAGTCGTCGTTGAACAAAACCACCTTGTACATCGGTGGCGCCTGCAGGATCGGCTTGGCTTCCTGAACCGCGAGACCAGAGCCATCGTCCTCATTCGATTGCGGGCGATCCTGATTGAATGTTAGTCGAATCTCGCTAGGTGCATGCATGGAAAGAATTTCATCACGATCGACAGGTTAAGGTTGTGGGTTGACCGCAAAGGCCGTCGCCGGCGCGGGCGCCGCATGACCTTGACTATCGGCAAAACGGTGTTACAACCAATAGGAACCCACCGTGGTCGATAAAGATCCGCGCAGTCAACCAGATTTTTCGCATGGTTCGTATGCGGATGAAGTGGATGATACTCCAGTGATGGAGTCCTTTGCAGAGGGACATAGGGATGGCAAGCGGCAAAGTCAAGTGGTTCAACAATGCCAAGGGCTACGGATTCATCAATGAAGACGGCAAAACCGATGATCTGTTCGCCCATTACTCGGCTATCCAGATGGACGGCTACAAGACGCTCAAAGCCGGACAGGCCGTGAACTTCGAGATCGTCCAAGGCCCCAAGGGGCTGCACGCCACGCAGATCACCAACGCTACTGCCACGGTCAGCGAACCCACCGCAACGCAGACCTCGAGCATACCACTCGAAGCCTGACGCGCTAGCCACACGGTAGACGTTCGAAACGGCCACCCTTCGACAGGGCGGCCGTTTTGTCGTTCGCTACATATGCTTGATCATCGCCTCGCCAAAGCCTGAACTGCTGACCAACGTGGCGCCGTCCATCAAACGCTCGAAGTCATAGGTGACCGTCTTAGCGCCGATGGCACCATTGGTGCCCTTGATGATCAGGTCCGCCGCCTCGGTCCAGCCCATGTGCCGCAACATCATCTCTGCCGACAGTATCACCGAACCGGGGTTGACCTTGTCCTGCCCTGCGTACTTGGGTGCGGTGCCGTGCGTGGCCTCGAACATGGCCACGGTGTCGGACAGGTTGGCACCGGGCGCGATGCCGATACCGCCCACCTCCGCCGCCAGGGCATCGGACAGGTAGTCACCGTTGAGGTTGAGGGTGGCGATCACGTCGTATTCGGCCGGGCGCAGCAGGATCTGCTGGAGCATGGCGTCGGCGATGGCATCCTTGACCACCACTTCGCGGCCCGTTTTCGGGTTCTTGAACTTCATCCACGGGCCGCCGTCGAGCAGCTCGGCGCCGAATTCGTCACGGGCCACCTCATAGCCCCAATCCTTGAAGGCGCCTTCGGTGAATTTCATGATGTTGCCCTTGTGCACCAGGGTCAGCGACTCGCGGTCGTTGTCGACCACGTACTGCAGGGCCTTGCGCACCAGGCGCTTGGTGCCCTCGCGGGAAACCGGCTTGACGCCGATACCGCAATCCTGGTCGAAGCGGATCTTGGTGACGCCCATTTCCTCCTTGAGGAACTTGATCACCTTGTCGGCCTCGGGCGAGCCGGCCTTCCATTCGATGCCGGCATAGATGTCCTCGGAGTTCTCCCGGAAGATCACCATGTCGACGTCACCGGGCTTCTTGACCGGGCTCGGCACGCCCTGGAACCACAGCACAGGGCGCAGGCAGACGTACAGGTCGAGCTGCTGGCGCAGGGCTACGTTCAGTGAACGGATCCCGCCTCCGACCGGCGTGGTCAGTGGCCCCTTGATCGACACCACATAGTCGCGCACCGCATCGAGGGTTTCCTGCGGCAGCCAGGTGTCCTGGTCATACACCTGGGTGGCTTTCTCCCCGGCATACACCTCCATCCAGGCGATCTTGCGCTTGCCGCCGTAGGCCTTGTGCACGGCGGCATCGACGACCTTGATCATGACGGGCGAGACGTCCACCCCGATGCCATCGCCCTCGATGAAGGGAATGATCGGGTTGTCGGGCACATTGAGCGAGTGGTCGGCATTGACGGTGATCTTGCTACCGTCGGTCGGAACCTTGATTTTCTGGTATCCCATGGTGCACTACTCCGCTTGCGGGTCGTGGTTGGACTTCATGCGATGCAATGAGCCTAAACCACATCCACCACCCTGCAAGCCCTGCGACAACCGGCCACATTGCCCCTACGTCTTTGGTCTTATAAATGGGCCGATGTCACTTCGCCTTGCTGAATAGCCCGATTGGTTTGATATACTGCGCCGCGACCGTAGGGTCATCGGGGCGAACCCTTGGAAAATGCGGCTCGCCCTCGGCCAGGTACAGGCCACAAAGCCTGGCCACTAAGCCTGGGCTGTTACCGCAGCTCAGCACTTGACGCTCGACTGATGCATCCACCATCACCGCTCGCAGCCTCTCGACTTTCCGCTCATGGCGCTGCCTGGGCGATGCGCCTACCCTGCGCACCTCGAGACTCGAGCACGCTCAGCACATAGAGAGTTAACCCGCATGCCCACCCGTTCCAAGATCATCTATACCTTCACCGACGAAGCCCCCGCCCTCGCCACCTACTCGCTGCTGCCGATCGTCGAGGCGTTCACCGCTTCGGCTGACATCGCCGTCGAAACTCGCGACATCTCCCTGGCTGGCCGTATCCTCGCGGCTTTCCCGGAGCAACTGGGCGCAGAGAAGCAAGTAGGCGATCACCTGGCGGAACTGGGTCAGCTGGCTACCACTCCTGAAGCCAACATCATCAAGCTGCCGAACATCAGCGCCTCGGTACCGCAGCTCAAGGCGGCGATCAAGGAACTGCAAGGCAAGGGCTTCAATATCCCTGACTACGCCGACGAGCCGAGCACCGCCGAGGAAAAAGAATCCCGCGCGCGCTACGACCGCATCAAGGGCAGCGCCGTAAACCCGGTGCTGCGCGAAGGCAACTCCGACCGCCGCGCCCCGCTGTCGGTCAAGAACTACGCTCGCAAGCACCCGCACAAGATGGGCGCCTGGGCCGCCGACTCCAAGTCGCACGTTGCCCACATGAGCCAAGGCGACTTCTACGGCAGCGAGAAAGCCGCCCTGATCGAGGCTGACGACAGCCTGCGCATCGAACTGGTCGGCAAGGACGGCAGCACCACCGTGCTGAAGGAAAAGACCGCCGTCAAAGCCGCTGAGGTCGTCGACTGCGCCACCCTGAGCCGCAAGGCCCTGAAAGCCTTCATCGCCGAGCAGATCGCCGATGCCAAGGCTTCCGGCGTGCTGCTGTCGGTCCACCTGAAAGCCACCATGATGAAGGTCTCCGACCCGATCATGTTCGGCGTCATCGTCGAAGAGTTCTACAACGACGTGCTGGCCAAGCACGCCGCCGAACTGAGCCAGGTCGGCTTCAACGCCAACAACGGCATCGGTGACCTGTACGCCCGCATCAAGGACCTGCCAGCGGACAAGCAGGCCGAGATCGAAGCCGACATCCAGGCCCTGTACGCCCAGCGTCCAGCCCTGGCCATGGTCAACTCCGACAAGGGCATCACCAACCTGCACGTACCGAGCGACGTCATCGTCGACGCCTCGATGCCAGCGATGATCCGCGACTCGGGCAAGATGTGGAACACCGCCGGTGAACTGCAAGACGCCAAGGCGATCATCCCGGATCGCTGCTACGCCGGCATCTACCAAGCCACCATCGAAGACTGCAAGGCCAACGGCGCCTTCGACCCGACCACCATGGGCAGCGTGCCGAACGTTGGCCTGATGGCGCAGAAGGCCGAAGAGTACGGCTCCCACGACAAGACCTTCCAGATCAAGGCCGACGGCGTCGTGCGCGTGGTCGACAGCAAGGGCAAGGTCCTGCTGGAGCAGAACGTCGAAGCCGGTGACATCTTCCGCATGTGCCAGACCAAGGACGCGCCGATCCAGGACTGGGTCAAGCTGGCCGTCAACCGTGCCCGCCTGAGCAACACCCCTGCGGTGTTCTGGCTGGACCCGGCTCGCGCCCACGACGGCGTGATGATCGAGAAGGTGCAGAAGTACCTGAAGGACCACGACACCACCGGTCTGGACATCCGCGTCCTGGCACCTGTCGAGGCCATCAAGTTCTCCCTGGCACGCATCCGCGAAGGCAAGGACACCATCTCGGTGACCGGCAACGTGCTGCGCGACTACCTGACCGACCTGTTCCCGATCATGGAACTGGGCACCAGCGCCAAGATGCTGTCGATCGTCCCGCTGATGAACGGCGGTGGCCTGTTCGAAACCGGCGCTGGCGGCTCGGCACCGAAGCACGTGCAGCAGTTGGTCGAAGAGAACTTCCTGCGTTGGGACTCGCTGGGTGAATTCCTGGCCCTGGCCGCTTCCCTGGAGCACCTGGGCAACACCTACGACAACCCACGCGCCAAGGTCCTGGCCAACACCCTGGATCAGGCTACCGGCAAGTTCCTCGACACCAACAAGTCGCCTTCGCGCAAGGTCGGCGGTATCGACAACCGTGGTAGCCACTTCTACCTGACCCTGTACTGGGCCCAGGCCCTGGCTGCCCAGAGCGACGACGCCGCCCTGCAGGCACGCTTCGCCCCACTGGCCAAGACCCTGACCGAGAACGAGGAGACCATCGTCGCCGAGCTCAACGCCGTCCAGGGCAAGCCGGCCGACATCGGTGGCTACTACGCCCCAGATGCCGAGCTGACCGCCAAGGTGATGCGCCCAAGCCAGACCCTGAACAGCGCGATTGCCGCGCTGTAAGGTTCGCTTGATGTAACAACACAAACCCCGGCCACGCACCGGGGTTTGTGCTTTCTGGCAATTAATCGACACCATGCCCCTGTAGGAGCGGGTTTACCCGCGAATGCGATGTTGAGCTCACCGCCGCATTCGCGGGTAAACCCGCTCCTACAAGGGACCGTGCCAGCCTTTGAGGAGCAGCACATGACCTGGCAACCCCACATCACCGTCGCCACCATCGTCGAACACGAAGGCAAGTTCCTCTTCGTCGAGGAGTTCAAGGCCGGCCAACACGTATTCAACCAACCCGCCGGCCACCTCGAAGCCAACGAAACCCTGCCCCAGGCCGCCCTGCGCGAAACCCTCGAGGAAACCGCCTGGGAAGTCGAGCTGACCGGCGTCGTCGGCATCTACCTGTACACCGCGCCCAGCAATGGCGTGACCTATCAACGCATCTGCTTCGCCGCCCGCCCCGTGCGCCATCACGCCGACCTGGCACTGGACAGCGATATCATTCGCGCCGTCTGGCTGACCCGCGAAGAACTGCTCGCCGACCCCAGCCGCTGGCGCAGCGAGCTGGTGCCACGTTGCCTGGAGGACTACCTCGAAGGCCCGTTGCACAGCCTCGCCCTGCTACGCGACTGACGCGCGGGCGCGGGTTTGATAGAATCGGCGTTTTTCCCCCTTGATACACATCGGTAGCCATGACCAGCCCAGCACTCAAAGACCCCGCCAAGACCCGCGTCATCGTCGGCATGTCCGGCGGCGTGGACTCTTCCGTTTCCGCCCTCCTGCTCATGGAGCAGGGTTACCAGGTGGAAGGTCTGTTCATGAAGAACTGGGAAGAGGACGACGGCACCGAATACTGCACCGCCCGTGAAGACCTGGCCGATGCCCAGGCCGTGTGCGACCGCATTGGCATCAAGCTGCACACTGCCAACTTCGCCGCCGAGTACTGGGACAACGTGTTCGAGCACTTCCTGGAGGAATACAAGGCCGGCCGCACGCCGAACCCGGACATCCTCTGCAACCGCGAAATCAAGTTCAAGGCCTTCCTCGACTACGCGCTTTCGCTGGGCGCCGACCTGATCGCCACCGGCCACTACGTGCGCCGCCGCGACACCGGGGAACTGACCGAACTGCTCAAGGGCCTGGACCCGAACAAGGATCAGAGCTACTTCCTGCACGCCGTCGGCGGCAAGGAAATCGCCCGCACCCTGTTCCCGGTAGGCGAGCTGGAAAAGCCCGAGGTGCGTGCCATCGCCGAGAAACACGGCCTGGCCACGGCCAAGAAGAAAGACTCGACCGGCATCTGCTTCATCGGCGAGCGCCGCTTCAGCGACTTCCTCAAGCAGTACCTGCCAGCGCAGCCGGGCAATATCGAGACCACCGAAGGTGAAGTGATCGGCCGCCACCACGGCCTGATGTACCACACCATCGGCCAGCGCCAGGGCCTGGGTATCGGCGGCCTCAAGGATGCTGGTGACGAGCCGTGGTACGTGCTGCACAAGGACCTCACCCGCAATGTGCTGGTGGTCGGCCAGGGCAACGAGCACCCGTGGCTGTTCTCGCGCGCGCTGCTGGCCTCGGAGATCTTCTGGGTCAACCCAATCGACCTGAGCAGCCCGCGCCAGCTAACCGCCAAGGTGCGCTACCGCCAGAGCGACCAGCAATGCACCCTGGAGCGCACTGCCAATGGCTACCGCGCGGTGTTCGATGAGCCGCAGCGCGCAGTGACCCCCGGCCAGTCGGTGGTGTTCTATGATGGCGAGGTGTGCCTGGGCGGCGGCGTGATCGAAACCGCCGAGCCGTGGAGCCCGCGCGCATGAGCAACCTGCAGGAGCAGTTGATTGCCCTGGGCGGTGTGTTCCAGGCTGCCGTGCTCGTCGACCGCATCGCCCGCACCGGCCAGGCCAGCGAGGCCAACATCGGCTGCATGCTCGGCAGCCTTCTGGTGCGCGACCCGGAAAACACCCTGCAGGTGTTCGGTGGCGACGACCTCAACCTGCGCGACGGTTATCGCGCCCTGGTCGGCGCCCTCGAGCGCGACTCCAGCAGCCTGCAGCGCGAGCCGCTGCGCTACGCGCTGTCGATGCTCGGCCTTGAGCGCCAGCTGAACAAGCGCGGCGACCTGCTCGACACCATCGGCAACCGCTTGCCGCAGATCCAGTCGCAGGCCGAGCATTTCGGCCTGGTTCACGAAAACGTCATCGCTTCCAGTGGAGCCTTGTACCAGGACACCCTGAGCACCTTGCGCCAGCGCATCCAGGTACATGGCGACATGCGCTTCCTGCAACAGGCCAGCAACGCCTCGAAGATCCGCGCCCTGCTGCTCGCCGGCATCCGCGCCGCGCGCCTGTGGCGTCAGCTGGGCGGGCACCGCTGGCAGCTGGTATTCAGCCGCCGCAAGCTGCTCAACGAACTGTACGACATGATGCGTTCGCCTTCCTGAAAGGCAACGCCGAACCGTGTAGGAGCGGCCTTGCGCCGCGATGGGCTGCAGAATAGACCCCGCAAATTCGAGCCATGCTCTGGATTCCGGGGCCGCTTTGCGGCCCATCGCGGCGCAAGGCCGCCCCTACACAGGCCCGACCTTTGGTCAGCCACCCGACCCGGACGCATTTTTCATGTATGATATGCGCCCTTCCAAAAGCCTGACTGTCCGAGAACACCCCATGCAGCTTTCTTCGCTCACTGCGGTTTCCCCTGTAGACGGCCGCTACGCCGGCAAAACCCAGGCCTTGCGCCCCATTTTCAGCGAATACGGCCTGATCCGTTTCCGCGCCTTGGTCGAAGTGCGCTGGCTCCAGCGCCTGGCTGCCCACCCGCAGATCGGCGAAGTGCCGGCGTTCTCCGCCGAAGCCAACGCCCTGCTGGACACCCTGGCCACCGACTTCAAGCTCGAGCACGCCGAACGCGTCAAGGAAATCGAGCGCACCACCAACCACGACGTCAAGGCGATCGAATACCTCCTCAAGGAGCAGGCCGCCAAGCTGCCTGAGCTGGCCAAGGTCAGCGAATTCATTCACTTCGCCTGCACCAGCGAGGACATCAACAACCTGTCCCACGCCCTGATGCTGCGCGCCGGCCGTGACGAAGTGCTGCTGCCGCTGATGCGCCAGATCGCCGACGCCATCCGCGCCCTGGCCCACGCCCACGCCGATGTGCCGATGCTCTCGCGCACCCATGGCCAGCCGGCTTCGCCGACCACCTTGGGCAAGGAACTGGCCAACGTCGTGTACCGCCTGGAGCGCCAGATCGCCCAGGTTGCCGCCGTCCCGCTGCTGGGCAAGATCAACGGCGCCGTGGGCAACTACAACGCCCACCTGTCGGCCTATTCGCAGATCGACTGGGAGCAGAACGCCCGTGCCTTCATCGAAGACGAACTGGGCCTGGTGTTCAACCCCTACACCACCCAGATCGAGCCGCACGACTACATCGCCGAGCTGTTCGACGCCATCGCGCGCTTCAACACCATCCTCATCGACTTCGACCGTGACGTTTGGGGCTACATCTCGCTGGGCTACTTCAAGCAGAAGACCGTCGCCGGCGAAATCGGCTCCTCGACCATGCCGCACAAGGTCAATCCGATCGACTTCGAGAACTCCGAAGGCAACCTGGGCATCGCCAACGCGCTGTTCCAACACCTGGCCAGCAAACTGCCGATCTCGCGCTGGCAGCGCGACCTGACCGACTCCACCGTGCTGCGCAACCTGGGCGTCGGCTTCGCCCACAGCGTCATCGCCTACGAGGCCAGCCTCAAGGGTATCGGCAAGCTGGAAGTCAACCAGGCCCGCATCGCCGCCGACCTGGACGCCTGCTGGGAAGTCCTGGCCGAGCCGATCCAGACCGTCATGCGCCGCTTCAACATCGAGAACCCCTACGAGAAGCTCAAGGAGCTGACCCGTGGCAAGGGCATCACCCCTGAAGCGCTGCTGACCTTCATCGATGGCCTCGACATGCCAGCCGAAGCCAAGGCCGAGCTCAAGCAACTGACCCCCGCCACCTACATCGGTAACGCGGCGGCCCAGGCCAAACGCATCTAAGCTGAGCGTCGTGCTCAACGCCCGGCTTAGCCGGGCGTTTTTATTCCCGGACGAAAACTACGTTTTTTCAATAGGTTGAACATGAATCCTGATACTCCACTGCAGTTGCTCGGCGGCATCTCGGCCCGCGAATTCATGCGCGACTACTGGCAGAAGAAGCCCCTGCTGGTGCGCCAGGCGTTCCCGGACTTCATCAGCCCGATCGACCCCGACGAACTGGCCGGCCTGGCACTGGAAGAAGAAGTCGAGTCGCGCCTGGTGCTCGAGCATGGCGAGCACCCGTGGGAACTGCGCCGCGGCCCGTTCACCGAAGACACCTTCGCCGAACTGCCGGAACAGGACTGGACCCTGCTGGTACAAGCCGTCGACCAGTTCGTGCCGGAAGTCGCCGAACTGCTGGAGCACTTCCGCTTCCTGCCGAGCTGGCGCATCGACGACGTGATGATCAGCTTCGCCGCCCCCGGTGGCAGCGTCGGTCCACACTTCGACAACTACGACGTGTTCCTGCTGCAGGGCCACGGCAAGCGCAACTGGAAGATCGGCCAGATGTGCAACAGCGACAGCCCGCTGCTGGAGCATGCCGACCTGCGCATCCTCGCCGAATTCGAACAGAGCGGCGAATGGACCCTGGAACCGGGGGACATGCTCTACCTGCCGCCGCGCCTGGCCCACTATGGCGTGGCCGAAGACGACTGCCTGACCTACTCGGTCGGTTTCCGCGCACCGAGCGCCGCCGAAGTGCTGACCCACTTCACCGACTTCCTCGGCCAGTTCCTGCCCGACGAAGAGCGCTACAGCGACGCCGACGCCCAGCCTGTCAGCGACCCGCACCAGATCCAGCACGACGCCCTGGACCGCCTCAAGGCCCTGCTGGCCGAACACATGGGCGACGAGCGCCTGCTGCTGACCTGGTTCGGCCAGTTCATGACCGAGCCGCGCTACCCCGAGCAGGTCAGCGGCGAAGAACTGAGCGAGGAAGAACTGATCGACAGCCTGGAACAGGGCGCCATCCTGATCCGCAATCCGAGCGCGCGCATGGCCTGGTCGGAAGTCGACGACAACCTGCTGCTGTTCGCCAGCGGCCAGAGCCGTTTGCTGCCGGGCCACCTGCGCGACCTGCTGAAACTGATTTGCGCGGCCGACGCACTGCACATCGAAAACCTTGTAGAGTGGCTGGAAGACGAAGACGGCCTGACGCTGGTTTGCCAGCTGGTCAAACAAGGAAGCCTGGGATTTGCCAATGAATAAGATCAGCGTTCGCCTCGCCGACTGGCACAAGGATCACGCCGATATCCACCGCATCCGCAGCGCGGTATTCGTTGCCGAGCAACATGTGCCGCCGGAGCTGGAATTCGACGCAGAAGACCCGACCGCCCTGCACTTCCTGGCCTTGGAAGGCGACTACCCGATCGGCACCGCGCGCCTGCTGCCCGACGGCACCATCGGCCGGGTGTCGGTGCTGCGCGACTGGCGCGGGCTGAAGGTCGGCGACGCGCTGATGAACGCGGTGATCCGCGAGGCGCAGAACCGCGACCTCAGCCAGCAGATGCTCAGCGCCCAGGTGCATGCCACGCCGTTCTACGAGCGGTTGGGCTTTCGCGTGGTGAGCGAGGAGTTTCTCGAGGCAGGCATCCCGCATGTGGACATGGTGCGCGATTCCCGCGAAATAGCCTGATCCCCCACTGGCCTCATCGCCGGCAAGCCGGCTCCTACAATCCCTGTGGGAGCCGGCTTGCCGGCGATGAGGCCGGACTGCCGGACACTTCCCGACCGACAAACGCTGTACATCCATCCAGATAAAACTTGCCTACGCGCCCTCGCTTGCGCATTCTATCGCCCATCACCCTCGATGAAGCGTTCCCGGCCATGCGCCTGTTCCTCTGCGAAAAACCCTCCCAGGCAAAAGACATCGCCAAGGTCCTCGGCGCCACCCGCAAGGGCGACGGTTGCTGGCAAGGCACCGATGTGTGCGTGACCTGGTGCATCGGCCACCTGCTCGAAACCGCTCCACCCGACAGCTACGACGAACGCTACAAACGCTGGAACCTCGCCGACCTGCCGATTATCCCGGAAAAGTGGAAGATGCAGGTGAAGCCCAAGACCGCCAGCCAGTTCAAGGCCGTCAAGCGCTTGCTCGGCGAGGCTCGCGAGCTGGTCATCGCCACCGACGCTGACCGCGAAGGCGAGATGATCGCCCGCGAGCTGGTCGAACACTGCCGCTACCGCGGGCCAATCCAGCGCCTGTGGCTCTCGGCGCTGGACGACGCCTCCATCCGCAAAGCGCTGTCGCGCCTGCTGCCAGGGCAGCAGACCTTCAACCTGTACCATTCGGCGCTCGGCCGCTCACGCGCCGACTGGCTGATCGGCATGAACATGAGCCGCCTGTTCACCCTGCTCGGCCGCCAATCCGGCTACAAGGGCGTGCTGCCGGTGGGCCGGGTGCAAACCCCGACCCTGCGCCTGGTGGTGGACCGCGACCGCAGCATCGCCGATTTCGTGCCGGTACCGTTTTGGGCCATCGAGGCGCAACTCGAACATGCCGGCCAGACGTTCAACGCCCAGTGGCGCGCGCCAGAGGACGCCTGCGACGACCAAAGTCGTTGCCTGAATCAAACCCTGGCGCAGCAGGCCGCCGCCGACATGGGCGCTGCAGGCACCGCCCGGGTACTGGAGGTAGCCACCGAACGTGTCCGCGAAGCCGCCCCCCTGCCCTTCGACCTCGGCACCCTGCAGGAGCTGTGCTCGAAAAAATTCGGCCTTGGCGCCCAGGAAACCCTCGACATCGCCCAGGCGCTGTACGAAACCCACAAGTTGATCACCTACCCGCGCAGCGACTGTGGCTACCTGCCGTTGAGCCAGCACGCCGAGGCGCCGGGCATCCTTGCCGCACTGCAGCGCGCGGACACCAGCCTCGCCCCGCTGCAAGCCCACCTCGAGCCACACCGGCGCTCGCGGGCCTGGAACGACGCCAAGGTCAGCGCCCACCACGGCATCATCCCGACCGCGGCAGCCAGCGACCCGGCACGCCTACCGGCCAAGCACAAGGCGGTGTACACGCTGATCCGCGCCCGCTACCTGGCGCAGTTCCTACCCAATCACGAATACGACCGTACCCAGGCCGAATTCGATTGCGCTGGCCATGCCTTGCGCGCCGTCGGCAAGCAAATCGTCGAGCCCGGCTGGCGCCGCGCCCTGCCAGAGGCGCTGACCCCGAGCAAAGGCCGCGAAGCCGCGCCAGCCCAGGTGCTTCCGGCTCTGCGCAAAGGCGACGATTGCGCAGTACGCGGCTTGCAGCTCAAGGACCTGTGGACGCAACCGCCCAAGCCATTCACCGAGGGTGACCTGATCAAGGCGATGAAAAACGTTGCCAAGCTGGTGGACGATCCGCGCCTCAAGCAGAAGCTCAAGGAAACCACGGGTATCGGTACCGAAGCGACCCGCGCCAGCATCATCCAGGGCCTGCTCGACCGTGGCTATCTGGTGAAGAACGGCAAGGCGCTATGTGCCACGCCGGCCGCGTTCAGCCTGATCGACGCCGTGCCGCGCGCGATTGCCGACCCCGGCACCACCGCCATCTGGGAACAGGCGCTGGACATGGTGCAAAGCGGCGAGATGACCCTGGAGGAATTCGTTGCCCGCCAATCGGCCTGGATGGGCAAGCTGGTGCAGCGCTGCAGCGGCTTGCGCCTGAGCATCAGCGGGCCAGCGGCAGGCAAGGCGCCTGCATGGAAGAAGAAACGCCGTGGCAGCGGCAAGGGCAAGGCAACTGCCAGCAGCGCCAAGGGCACGGCCACCAAGCCTCGCCAGGCGCGACGCAAGGCCAGTACCTAGACCGCTAGAAGGTCGCTGGTGTGTTGATCCACAGGATGCGGACTATTTCGTCGGAAATGTTTCGATAACCATGGGAGACATTGCTCGGGAAGTGGAACGAATCCCCTGCATTGAGGGTGTATGTGGTGTCGCCAAGGGTCAGCTCGAGGCTACCCTCGATCACGTACCCCATCTCTTCGCCGACATGCTCGATCATTTCGCTGACCATGCCTGGCGAGATGATGTGAATATCGCCCTGCAACAAACCGCCCCTCTGGATATGCGTGATGCGCTCCAGGTCGATGTAGCCTTTTTTCTTGCCCTCGGCAAAGCGATTGACTTGTCGATGCCCGGCACGCAACACCGGCTCCTCCGACACCCAGTCTTCGCAGGTGAGCTCCGACACGTTGCTGCCCAACGCCAACGCAAGCCGGTGCAACATGGCCAGCGAAGGCGAAGCCGCGTCGTTCTCCAGCTTGGAGATGAGGCTCTCCGAACAACCGGCCGCTTGCGCAACCTGCTTGAGGGTCAGGCCGGCGACCTTGCGGGCGTGACGAAGGCGCACGCTCAAGCTCGGCAACCCTTCGGAATGCTGGGGTTTGGTGACAGGCGTGTGGCTAGCTTTGGACATGCATTCCTCAGTTCATAAAGCGCATGAAGGACTCGGCGACAGGCATCCTAGGCGTATCGATGCCTGTCGTCCACCTGGGCGATACGGTCAGTCGTGGACCGAGAACGAGACTTCCACAGGGTTCAGGTCATTGATCGGCACGATGTCCTGAGGGCAGGCGGACATCACCACGATCACGTCCATTTCAGCACGGATTTCCACATAGTCGCCGGCTTTCGAAACGGGCGGCAACCATTGCACGGTGTAGTCCGGGTTGACCGGGATGTTCATCCACAGGTTGAACGGCTGGGGCACCTCGCGAGAGCGCAGGCCGATTGCCTCCAGTGCCAGGCGCATGTTGTCGGCGCAGCTGTCGTGATAACCCTCGACGCCCAGGTTGGTGTAGCGATGCAGGTCGCACGCGGCCATCAAGGTGTCGTGCACGCCCGGCGAGGTGTCGCTGAGCAAGGTACCGATTGCACGACGGCGATTGCTGAACAGTTCGTCACCGACATTGGGAATGATGCGATTGCAGTGGGCACGGGCATGCTCCATGGACAGGAACTCGCTCATGTCTTCGCTGTTGAACAGCCAGGTGTCGCAGACCTGGGTGCCGTGGTCGTTGACGATCTTGATGACCTGGCCGGCCTTGAGGCGCACGGCGCGCCCGCAGCGAGCAGGGACCGTATAGCGCTCGCCCAGCACCGGGGAGCCGTCCGGCGAAATTGGCTCCTGCAGGGTTGGATTGATACCCAGCGAGGAGCCGTTGTCTGGCTGGCAGCATGCGGGGAAGTCGTGGCTATGGGTAACGTGTGTCATGTTGGTTCCTATGGGCTCAGGGTTGTTCGGCAAGCGCAACGAGGCTCCAGGCCAAAGCCCGGGCACCGGCGTGCAATTGCGTCGGTTCAGTGAATTCCAGCGGGTTATGGCTGATACCATCGCGGCTGGGGACAAACAGCATGGCGGTCGGGCAATGCCCGGCCAGGTACATGGCATCGTGGAAGGCGCCGGAGCGGATCGGCTGCCAGGGAAGCCCGGTGGCATCGCAGGCGGCCTCGAGCACGCCGATGACCTGCGCGTCGAACGCGGTCGGGGCATGCGAGAACAGGCGGGTCAGCTCGGCATCAGCCGGCAGGCAATCGCGCAAACGGGTGTCGAACGCCTCCAGCATCGCGGGGTCGGCATGACGGAAGTCGATGCTGAACGTCACCTCGCCCGCGATGGTATTGATTGCATTGGGGTGCACGTTCCAACGCCCGAAGGTCAGGCGCTTGTCCTCACCTGCCAGGGCATCGGCCAGGGTGTCGATACGCCCGAGCGCAGTCATGGCCAGCAATACGGCGTCACGGCGCATGTGGGTCGGGGTGGTGCCGGCATGGGCCGAGGCTCCCTTGCAGCGCACCTGGTACCAACCAACGCCCTGGATCCCGGATACCACGCCAAGCGGGACCTGGGCTTGCTCCAGCACCGGGCCTTGTTCGATGTGCAGCTCGACGAACGCATGGGTCGCGATCTTTTCGCGAAGCGGGAGGTCGGCGAAGCGTGCCGCATGCGCGTCGAGCGCTGCGCCAACGGTGATGCCATCTGCATCCTGATTGTTTCGGTAGTCCGCCAATCGCTGCGGGTCGACATAGGCGCTCGAGCCCATCGCCCCCGGGCTGAAACGGCTGCCCTCTTCGTTGGTCCAGACCACCAGCTCGATCGGACGGCGCGTCCGTACACCGGCCTCGGCCAGCGCGTGCAAGCATTCCAGCCCGGCCATCACACCGTAGCAGCCATCCAGGCGCCCCCCGGTCGGCTGGGTGTCGATGTGGCTTCCGGTCATGACCGGCGGCAGGTCTTCACGGCCATCACGACGAATGAACAGATTGGCGCAGGCGTCGGTCCAGACCTTGCAGCCGAGTGCTTGCGCTTGCGCGATCAACCAGGCTCTGGCCTGAAAGTCTTCCTCCGACAGCGCCTGGCGGTTCATCCCTGAGTCGCGACCTGGCCCGAAGGTGGCCAGGGCATCCAGCAGGCATTGCAAGCGTGCGCCGGACACGGCATTCATGACGATTTCGGAGTTCATGGCATCACCTGCTCAGCCGGAGTCAGGCTGCGGTTGAACCAAGGGGTGAGAAACCGCTGCAAGCGTTCGGTCTTTGGCGCACCGAACAAGGCTCGAGGCGCTCCGGTTTCGATGATCTTTCCGGCTTCCATGAACACCACCTGGCTGGATATCTGCGCGGCGAAGCTCATTTCGTGGGTGACCATGACCATCGTCATACCCTCGTTGGCGAGGCTGCGAATCACCTGCAGCACTTCCTCGACCAACTCCGGATCGAGCGCCGAGGTCGGCTCGTCCAGCAACATCAGGCGTGGCATGACCGCCAACGCCCGGGCGATGCCGACGCGTTGCTGCTGGCCTCCGGACAGCCGTGCGGGATAGGCCTCGGCCTTGGCGCTCAGGCCAACCCGGACCAAGGCCTGATCGGCACGCGAGCGGGCCTCGGACTTGTCCATTTTCTTGCCCAGCACCAAAGGCGCGATGACATTTTCCCGAACGGTCATGTGCGGCCACAGGTTGAATTGCTGGAACACCATCGACAGCGGGTTGCGCACCTCGTCGATCTTGGCTTCGCTGTCGCGATCGGCCACGCGTCTGCCGCTGCCGCTGTAGCCCAGCAGCTGGCCGTCGATCCAGATCTCGCCTTCGTCGTATTGCTCGAGGAAGTTCATGCAGCGCAGGGCGGTGGTCTTGCCCGAGCCTGACGGCCCGATCAGCGAGACGATCTCTCCAGGTTGCACGCTCAGATCGAAGCCGCTGAGGACACGGTTGGAGCCATACGACTTGCCGACGCCGCGCAGTTCGAGAAGCGGGAGGTTACTCATCAGATCAGCCTCGCAGGTAGCGCGTCATGCGCCGCCCCAGCGCGTCGGCCATGACCGCGACCGTGCTGGTCAGCAGCCAGTAGCTCAACACCAGCAAGGCGTAGGGCATGACGTAGGAAAAGGTGGTGGAGACGATGCGCCCGGCGGTCATGGTCAGTTCCGGGACGGTGATAATGGAGGTGACGGCGCTTTCCTTGATGGTGAGGATCACCTGGTTGCCCAGCAACGGAAGCGCAAAGGCGATGGCTTGTGGTGCCTGCACATGCCAGAAGGTGCGGCTGCGCGAGATGCCATGCACGCGCGCAGCTTCCAGTTGCCCCTTGGGCACGCTGGCCCAGGCAGAGCGGAACAGCTCGGCAAAATAGGCGCCGCTGTAGACCGCCAGTGAAAGAATGCTCGCCTCGACGGCTTCCAGGCGCAGGCCGATCACCGGCAGCCCGAAGTACACGACTGCAAGCTGGGCCAGGAAAGGCGTTCCGCGAATGAGCCATACGTACATCCGGTAGAGGGCCGCGAAGCCCGGTATCGCAAGGCGCAGGGCATTGAGCGTGAAGCCCAGCACCAAACCGATCCACGCGGCGGCGAGGCTGATGCCCAGCGTGACCACCAGGGCATTGGCGAAGTCGGGTAGATAACTGATTAGCTCAGGCATTAGCTGCGTTCCTGCCAACGTCGCTCCAGCTGGCTCCCGAGCAGGCTCAGGAGGCTGGTCAGCGCCAGGTAGAAAAGGCCCGCCACCAGGTACACCTCGAGCGGACGATAGGTTTGCGACACCAGTTGCTGGCTAACGCGCATCAGGTCGGTGATGGAGATGACCGAAACCACGGCAGACACCTTGATCACATCGATCAATTCGGAAATCAGCGCGGGAGATGTCAGGCGCACCACCTGTGGCAACTGGATGTGTATCAGCCTGTCGAACTTGCCGATGCCGAATACGCCGGCGGCTTCCATTTGCCCACGAGGGATCGCGGCAAATCCACTGCCCAGGATCTGCGACTGGTAGGCCGCGGTGTTCAGTGCCAGCGCCGCCACTGCGGCGACCATCGGCGCAACGTCCATCCCCAACGCCGACGGCAGGTAGAACAGAAGCAGCAGCTGGGCGAGCATGGGCGTGCCACGGAAGAAGCTGACATAGACCTTGGTGAAGGCGACGCCCAGGCGGCTCCGGCCATTGGCCAGCAGGTGGAGCGATACCCCTAGCAGGAAACCCAGCAGCATCCCGAGGGCGCACAGCCACAGCGTGGTCCATGCGCCCTCGATCAGGGCGGGCCAATACATGGCCAGGCGGTTGCTGAAATCGTTCATCATCAGCGACTCAGATGCTCGGTGCTGGCATGGCGTCCGTTGGCAGGTCCATGGTGAAACCGAACCATTTTTCCTGCAGCGTTTTCAGCGTGCCGTCCTTGGCTGCACGTGCGATGCCGTCGCTGAACAGCTTGACCAGGCTGGCACTGTCGGCATCCTTGCGACCGACCCAGCCGAAGTAGGTGGTGGGTCCGACCATGTCCGGCAACGTGGCGAACAGGCCTGGGCGTGCTTTCATCAGCGGGCCGAGGTTGGCCAACGACTGCGCCACGCCATCGAGACGACCATTGGCGAGGTCGGCGTAGGCCTCGTCGAAGCCCACATACTCCTTGATGGTCTTGATGCCTGGTTGGCCTTGGGCCTTGAGCTTGTCATCGAGCGCGCGCAGTACCGCCAACTGGCCCGAGCCCGACTGCGACCCGATCACGCGCCCGTTGAGGTCGTTCAGGGTATTGATGTCGGCATCGTCCGCGCGCTTGAGCAACGCCACGGTGGACTCGGCGATGGGCACGGTAAAGGCGAACTGTTCGAAGCGCGCCTTGTTGACGGTTACCGACGTCACGACGAAGTCGAACTTGCCGGTGTCCAGGCCTGGGAGAATGCCCTGGAACGGCAGGTCCAACTGGCGCACCTTGACGCCCGGCAGGTCTGCATCCAGAACGTAGTGCATGAGGTCGGCGCCATAACCGACGATCTTGCCGTTCTCCACCGACTCGAAGGGCGCGAAACGTGCCTCGGTGGCGACCACGATCTGTTTCTTCTGCGTGACCCGTTGCAGAAGATCTTCTGCCTGTGCCATCGACATGCTGCACAGCGCGATCAGTGACAGAGACAGCATTTTGAGCGGAAGACGCCTCATTGTATTTCCCCTTGAATGGCTCAGGATTTTTATTCAAGCAACTTGAACAAAGGGAAAAAAGCATGAAGCGTGCCAATGCCATTACGCGGCCATAAACCGCTGCCGGGCAGCTGATTGGCAAATGGGCGCGCACCGCTTTGGCGCAGTTCGCCTTGGTGCGGTGCAGAAATCGACAGCACGTGGCTGGCGCAGGAATGAGGGTCGGGAATGGATGCCGGAGGGGAAGTACGACTGGCTTACGGCAATTTCGGCAGGAACGAAAAAAGGGCCCGAAGGCCCTTTCTTCACAACCTGCAGAGCCATTGCGAACTCTGCAGATCTTTATTTGGAGCGGGAAACGAGACTCGCATCGGGCCTGCGAGCTGTTGAAAGAAAAGGGTTTTACGTCATTCCTGGAAGCGGAATAGCCTTGATTCTGGACTCATCTTTCGACGCTAGCAAGTGAATCGCCCTGCTAGCCTTACTGGGTCAGTCGTGCTTCTCACCCAAAGGGTCGATCTGGCACACTTGCCGGTAAAAAGCGTAGCTACATCGCTAGGAAAATAATGAAACTTCATCAACTTCGCGCGCTGGTCTCCATCCACGAAACCGGCAGCCTGCAAGACGCATCGGCGGTCCTGCACCTCACTCAGTCGGCACTAAGCCGGGCGATCAAGGAACTGGAGAGTGAACTGGGCATCACATTTCTGGTGCGCTGAAACAAGGGTATGAAGCTGACCGAATATGGCCAGCGCATGCTCGGGCATGCCCGCCAAGCACTGGAGAGCGTGCGCCGTGCGCGCCAGGAAATCGAAGACATGAAAGGCCAGGTGGTCAGCGAGATTACCGTGGGCGTTACCCCGGTGACAGCGCTGCTGGCCCCCCTCAAGCAAGTGCTATTGGCATTCCAGCAGAAACATCCCGAGGTCATGTTGCGGATACTGGAAATGCGCCCGACGCAACTGCTGCAACACCTGCGCGACGGCTTGCTGGACTTTGCCTTGACCTCACAACTGCCGGCCAGCACCGTTGGCCTGGACTGGCAGCCGCTGTGCAGGCTCGCGGGCGTGGTGGTGGTACGCAAGGACCACCCGCTGCGCCATGTCAAATCCCTGCGCCAGTTGCAGCAAGCCACCTGGATAAGCGTTGACCCGTTGAGCGATGCGCAGTCACAGTTCAACCAGTTGTTCCAGGGTAGCGCCCTGGCCCGCCCCCGTCAGGTAATTGAATGCACGGCCATGAACCTCGCCGTCAAGATGCTGATCGACAGCGATGCGGTGATGCCCATCAGCGAGCCGGCGCTGGGGCATGACCTGGTTGGCTTAAGCGATATGTCCAAGCACTTTCACACGGTTCAGGTACAAGAGCCGATACCGGACTACTTCATCAACCTGGTGTGCATCAACCGCAGCTACCTGACCACTACCGCCAGCCTGTTACACGGCCTGCTGCGCCAGTCGCTGGAGACCGCCACACAGCAGCCCTAGGCACCCGGATTTACCAATACTCAAGACCTTGAGGAACGCGCCGGCAAAGCTCTGCGTCATCCGGATTACACGCCTTTTCTGGCCCGTATTAACTGCACAAGCTACCAATCGAAACACTTTCTGCCCACGCGTGGTGCACATGATGTCGAATCTGCCCAGCAGGCTGCCCACGCAGCGCTGCAGGACACCTGCGCCTGTACCGTTTGTGAGGGCCTTGCAGAAATGCCAAGTGCAGATATTCCGGCAAGCCTCAAAACTGGCGGCACAACAAGCAGATGGGTTCAGGAAAGCAGAATGAAAACCACAACCGCTAGTGCGACCTCCGCGACAGCCGACCAGTCACGTGCACAGCCAACCTCGCCTGACATGCGCCGGGTGGTCATTGCCTCATCCCTGGGCAATGCCCTGGAAATTTACGATTTCACGGTCTACAGCTTTTTCGCCGCCATCATCGGCAAACTGTTCTTCCCCAGCGATTCAGCCTTCGCCGGCCTGTTGCTGTCGTTGGCAACCTTTGCCGTGGGCTTTCTGATGCGCCCACTGGGCGGTGTGTTGATTGGCCGGGTCGCTGACCGTCACGGGCGCAAGGCCGCCTTGTCGTTGACCATTGGCCTGATGACCATCGGCACCGCAATCATCGCCTTTTGCCCAACCTATGCCAGCATCGGCATCAGTGCCACCGTGCTGTTGGTGTTCGGGCGCCTGCTGCAAGGCCTTTCGGCCGGTGGCGAAGTGGGCACTGCCTCGGCGTTTCTGATGGAGTCCGGCACCACCGCAAACCGCTGCTTCATGGTCAGTTGGCAGGGTGCCAGCCAGGGCGCCGCGGCGTTGCTGGTTGCCCTCAGTGGGCTGCTGCTGAGCCACCTGCTCAGCCCTGAAGCCCTCGAAGGCTGGGGCTGGAGGGTGCCTTTCGTGATTGGCCTGCTGATCGGCCCGGTAGGCTGGTACATTCGCCGCCACCTGGATGAAACCCACGCCCCAGGCGATGCAGCCACTCCCCTGAGCCAGCTGCTGAACACCCAACGGCGCACCCTGCTGCTGGGCATCGCGACGATGGCCAGCTCTACGGTCAGCATGTACCTGGTGGTGTTCTACATGCCGACCTACCTGATTCGTACCCTGCAGTATCCAGCCAGCACCGCCTTCGCCCTGGTCGGCTTGGCCAGCGCCCTGCTGGCGATCATGCCGCCGATCGCTGCGCGCGTGGCTGACCGCATGCCCCGCCGCAAGCCAATGCTGTATTGGACCATGGGCATGCCGCTGATTATGGTCTACCCCTCCTTCCTGCTGTTGGGCAGTGGCAATTCGCTGCTGATGATGCTGGCCATCGTGCTGTTGATTATGCCGCTGGCCGTCGGCATCGGACCGTTCATGTCCCTGCTGATGGAAGCCTTCCCACGTGAGCAACGTGTGACCGGCATGTCGATCATCTACAGCTTCGGCGTCACCCTGTTCGGTGGTTTTTCGCCGCTGCTGGTGACCTGGCTGATCGGCCTGACCGGCAACCCGCTGACGCCGGCGGCCTACCTGATTGGCGCCGTAGCGCTGAGCCTGGCCGCGCTGCGGCTGTTCCCTGAACACCCAGGCCGCGCCTGAACCTCACTCATTCGCCAATAAGGACTCAGCCATGAGCATTTTCAAGATCATCAATGAACTGCAAGACAGCGCAGCCCATTTCGCCCTGATCCGCCAGGACATTCACCGCGCGCCCGAGCTGGGCGGCGACACCCCGCGCACTTCAGCGCTGGTTGCCGAGATGCTCGGCGGCTGGGGCTACGAGGTTCACACCGGTATCGGCGGCCACGGCGTGGTGGGCGTGCTGAGGCGCGGCGACGGCGAGCGTAGCCTGGGTATCCGCGCCGACATGGACGCCCTGCCAATTCTGGAAAAAAACGGCCTGCCGTGGGCCAGCCAGCACCCAGGGCGCATGCACGCCTGCGGTCATGATGGCCACACTGCTACCTTGCTGGCCGCCGCCGAACAACTGGCGCGTTCGGCGAGCTTCGATGGCACATTGAACCTGATTTTCCAGCCCGATGAGGAAGGCTTGGCCGGGGCCAAGCTGATGATCGAGGATGACCTGTTCAAGCGCTTTCCTTGCGACGCGGTGTACGCCTACCACAACATGCCTGGCCTTGAAGTTGGCCAAGCCGTGGTGCAAAGCGGCGGCTTCATGGCCTCTTCGGAGCGTGTGACCATCACCCTTAACGGGCGCGGCGGGCATGGCGCAATGCCCGAGCGGGCAATCGACCCGGTTCCCGCGCTGGGCGCAATCATCGGCGCCTTGCAGACCGTGGTCTCACGCAACCTTGCCGCGGACGATGCGGCCGTGATCACGGTCGGTACCGTGCACGCCGGTAGCGCCTACAACATCATCCCGCAAACGGCTTGCCTGCAAGTAAGCGTGCGTACCGCCACGCCAAAAATCCGCGCGTTGGTGGAGCGGCGCATCCGCGAAATCGTCGCCGGCCAAGCCGCCAGTTACGGGGTCAGCGCTGAGATCGACTACCAGTTGCTGGCCCCGGTGCTGGTCAACAGCGAAGCCGAGACCGAACGCTTGCGCACCGTGGTCGAGGCGGTATTGGGCGCTGAGAACGTGCTCAAGCAAATGCCGGTGCGGTTGATGGGCAGCGAAGACTTCGCCTGGATGCTCAACGCAAGGCCGGGTTGTTATTTCGTCCTCGGCAATGGCAATGGCGAGTTCACCGGCTGTTCGGTGCACAACGATCATTACGACTTCAATGACCGCGTCATTCCACTGGGGGCCACCTGCTGGGTGGCGTTAGTCCAGGGTTACCTGCACAGCTGAAAGGCGTGGGCGCTCTTCGCCGATGCGCAGAGCGCCCTTGGGTCGCAAACATCATTCGCGGCGACCGAGCGTGATTGCACCTTCACAACAATAAAAAGATCCATAAGGAAGGACGTTATGCATACCGTTCGTTCGACCCAAGTGGTCGTAGGGCTTTCGGCCGTGTTCATTTTGACGCCGATGATCGCCGAGGCCAAAGAGGCTGGCTTTATAGAGGACAGTTCGCTGACCCTCAATACCCGCCAATGGTACTCCCACGAGATCGCCAGCAAAGACACTTACTATTACGCCCAGACATCCGAAGGACGCCGCCCGGTGCGTGACCGCACGGCATGGCTGGAAGGGTTCAAGCTCGATTATGTTTCCGGGTTTACTCAAGGCATGGTCGGCTTTGGCCTGGATCTGTCGCTGTACTCGGCCATGGCGCTCGAGCGCGGCAAACTGGCAACCGCAGGCGGCAGCAATCGGCTGTTGGTGGACAAGGACGGTAACGTGGTCGATGACTGGAGCAAACTGGGCATTGCACTGCTGAAGTTCAACGTCTCGGACACCGTCCTGAAAGTTGGCAGGCATCAGGTCAAGACACCCGTCATGGCGTATGCCGACACTCGAACACTGCCGTCGTCCTACGATGGGGTATCACTTGAAAGCCACGAAATAGAGGGGCTGACGGTCAAGTCCGGCTACTTCGACAAAGCCACGCCACGAACCGGTGCCGGCAGCCAGGACTTGAGCCCAAGTTTCGGCTCGCGCCGAGTCAGCGGCGACTGGGTCGCTTACGCGGGTGCCGATTACCTGGCCAAGAGCGGTTGGCGCGCCAGCCTCTATGCTTCCCGTTTCGAAGACATCTGGGACCGCGAATACGTGGGCCTTGGCAGGCAATTCAAGGGCGACACGATCAGCACCGACGTGCAGTTCGATTTCTACAACACACAATCCAGCGGGCAGGAGGTGGCTGGCAAGATCGAGCAGCAGGCGTATGGCATCAGCGTGACACCCAAGTACAAGAACCACAGCTTGAAACTGGGTTTGCAGCAGATCAAGGGTGATGAATTTTTCGACTACGTGATCGAAACCAACGCGATCAACCTGCCCAATACCCAGTTGTCGTTCTACAACGGCCCGAACGAACGCTCATTCCAAATCAACTACATTAACGACTTTGCCGCCTACGGCCTGCCGGGTTTCAAGACCAACCTGTGGTACATCAAGGGCTGGGGTATCGATGGCACTCACTATGACGGTGGGGCCAACGGCATCTATTCGTCGGTACTCAAGCAAAGCGACGAAAGCCACTATGAAGTCGGGGCTTTCGTCAATTATGTGGTCCAGTCGGGCAGCTTGACGGGGGCCAGCATAGTCAGCGGGTATGTGTGGCACCGCGCCAGTGAGTATCAGGCCGAAGGTAACATCGAGGAGTTTCGGTTGATCGTCAACGTGCCCTTCAAGATCTTCTGAACAGGTGGACGCGGCGCCATAGCCAAGTCGTGGTGGTAGCCCTGAACGTCGCCGTCGGTGACCGCGTCACCTCTACGGCTTCATCAATACCCTAGGCGCCTACAGCACCGAGCGCGTCATCCCCGCCGCGCCGCTAATCAAGCTGCCTGCTGGCATCAGCTGCGAAACTGCCGCAGCCATGACCATGCGCGGCCTCACCACGTCATACCTGCTGCGCCACCTGTACGACTTCAAGCCGGGTGACAGCATCCTGCTGCACGCCGCCGCCGGCGGTGTCGGCCTGCTCGTCTCGCAATGGGCCAAGCTGCTCGGCCTGAACGTGATCGGCACCGTGTCGACCGAGGCCAAGCTGGCTCGTGCACATAACTGCAGCCACATCATCAACTACAGCCACGAAGATGTAGCCAAGCGCGTGCGCGAGCTGACAGACGGCGTGGGCGTCAACGTGGTGTTCGACAGTGTCGGGCGCAGTACCTTCATGGGCTCGCTGGACTCCCTTAATCGCCGAGGCCTGATGGTCTGTGTAGGCACCTCCTCCGGCACCATCGAGCCATTCGCCCCACAGATCCTGGCGATCAAAGGCTCGCTGATGCTGACCCGCCCGGCCCAGGCCGACTACATTGCCGACCCCGCCGAAAAAGCCGCCATGGCCGGCGAGCTGTTTGACCATGTCAGCAGTGGCCGCTTCAAGATGGAATCAACCAGCGCTACGAGCTAAAGGATGCCGTGCAAGCCCATCGCGACCTTGAAGCACACAAGACCACCGGCTCATCGATCTTCTGCATCTAAGGGCGGGCCACATCATGCAAGTCGAACAATTGACCTGCACCATCGGTGCCGAACTGGTTGGCCTGAACCTGGCCGACGCCATCCATGACGTTGGGCTGTTCGCCGAAATTCGCCAGCAACTGCTCAAGCACCGAGTGCTGTTCCTGCGCAATCGGGACATCAGCCACGCCGAGTATGTGGCGTTCGCCCGGTGCTTCGCCGAGCGGGAAGATCACCCGGTGGTCGGCAGCCACCCGGACTACCCTGGCCTGGTGCAGATCCACAAATCACCGGGAACCCTGGTGGACCGCTACAAGAACGCCAGGCACACTGACACCACCTGACGCGAAAGCCCTTCCATGGGTGCTCCGCTGCCTGGAATGCCTGCCCGCGGGCGGCGACACCTAATGGGCGAACATAGTGGTGGCCTACGAGCGCCTGCCAGCGGACGTAAAAGCCAAGGTTCAAGGCCTGTGCGCCCGGCACAGCATCGAGGCCAGTTTCGGCGCGGCCATGCCGATCGAAAAACGCCTGGCGCTCAAGGATCGCTACCCGGATGCCGAGCATCCTGTGGTGCGCACGCACCCTGAAACTGGTGAGAAGGTGCTGGTCGTCATTTGCTTCACCACCCACTTCAGCAACTACCACACCCACGACCGGGCTCGCTTTGGCCAGGACTACAATCCGGGCCCTTCTGAGTTGCTTCGCTATCTGAAGGTTTTCGACAATAACACCTGTTATCTCAGAGCCTTAAACACTGGGCTCCAACTCATCCAGACAATTTCTCAAAGCTGTCACAAACCTTGAAATTCAGACCTATCAGGAAACCGCGAGAAAATAAAATCCTTAAGGATTCTCCGATCGAGTTTCAGCACAGCTCCCGCCTGCTGTGCTGAAATAGCCCACCACTCCACCACGAGCTACAGCCAGTCCCATGAGTCAGATGAGCTTTTCCGATTTCGAGTACGCCGGCAAACGCAAGCAGACCCGTCGAGAGTGCTTACTGGCCGAGATGGAGCAAGTTGTTCCGTGGAGCGGCCTGATGGCACTGATCGAGCCGCATTACCCAAAGGCTGGCGGTGGTCGCAAGCCCTATCCGCTAGAGACCATGCTGCGCATTCATCTGCTGCAGAACTGGTTTTCTCTCAGTGATCCAGCCATGGAAGAGGCCCTGTACGAAATCACCTCGATGCGCCAGTTCGCTCGACTGACGCTCAGCGCTCCGATCCCTGAAGACACCACGATCATGAACTTCCGGCACCTTCTGGAGAAACACCAACTGGCAGCGGGCATCCTGGACGTAATCAATCGCTACTGGCAGGACAAAGGTCTGTCGCTTCGCCAAGGCACCATCGTCGACGCCACAAACATCCACGCCCCCAGTTCGACCAAGAACAAAGAAGGCAAACGTGACCCTGAAATGCATCAGACCAAGAAAGGGAATCAGTACTTTTTTAGCATGAAAGCCCACATCGGTGCCGATGTAGAATCGAGCCTGGTGCATCACGTCCAGGGTGCTGCGGCCAATGTCGCAGATGTGACGCAAGTGACTGAACTGCTGCACGGTGACGAGAACGCGGTCTATGCCGACGCGGGGTATACCGGTGTTGAAAAGCGGGAAGAGCATGAAGGCCGCAAGGTGATCTGGCAGATTGCAGCGCGTCGCAGTACGTACACGAAGCTGAGAAAGCGCAGCCTGATCTACAAGACCAAGCGCGAGATCGAGCGGGTAAAAGCACAGACCCGAGCCAAGGTCGAACACCCGTTTCGGATGATCAAGCGTCAGTTCGTCCATGTGAAAACCCGGATCCGTGGTTAGGTGAAAAACACGGTTCATCTGACCACGCTGTTTGCCCTGTCGAATCTGTGGATGGTGCGCAAGAAACTGATGGGCAGATACCTAAATCTGTGCTGCGCACCATAGTTTGTTATCGCTACTCGCCTTCCAGGACGAACACATGCACATCCTGGATAGGGTGCGTATGCGGCGGTATGAAGCTGCCGGGCGGGTCATAGGTCAACCAGGCAAAACTGCTTTGATCATCCCCGCCAAGAATCGGCCAATACGAAGTACCCAGCACGTTCCAGACTTTACGGCCGATCATGGATTTTATGTCGTCACCACCGAAAGGCAGTGGCACGTTTTGCGCGGAGTGCAGTTTCCCGGACGCCATATAGTTCACCTCTTTAAAATATAATTGGTCGGATGCTTTACCCAGCCTGACCTTAGCCAACCGCCCAATGTGTGGGCTATGCAGATATTCGAGCAACGCTGTGCTTTTTTAGCAAGGCCGTTGCCAAGAAGTGCATAGCATTCAGCAAGAACTGACCTAGCCAGACAAACAAAACCATTCAGAATGCCAACGCAGGCGGTCAATCGACCGTACAACACCGGCGTTTAAATAGAAGGTTTGTTGCCATGCAGCATCCACCCGCTGAAAAATCGTTTAAATCCAGATTCCGTCAGGTCTTTGCACTGGCCGATGGATGCGAGCCCGACCCACGCTTCACGCTCGCCAATGAACGCACCTTTCTGGCCTGGATCCGCACGGCCCTTGCCCTGCTAGCCAGCGGCATCGCACTGGATGCACTGCCGCTGGAGCTGTTGGCCGGCCGCCCACAAACGCTGCTGTCCCATGCCCTGACTGGCATGGCGTTGCTAGTGAGCGTCAATGCGACCCTACGTTGGCTCAACGTCGAGCGCGCCCTGCGTCATCGGCAAGCGCTTCCGTACCCGATCCTGGCACCGCTGCTGGGCTTGTTCGGGCTGATCGTTTCCACCCTGCTGTTGCTGCCTTGAGGACACCCAACATGCCCCTGCATGACGACCAAGGCCTGCAGCCCGAGCCCACGGCGTTGACCTGGGAGCGCACGGTGCTGTCTACCTTGGTATTGGGATGCATCGTTTTTCGTCATCCCCTGGCCCATTACGTTGCCATGACCACACTCATGCTCATGGCAGTGGCTATCGGCACCGTCTATTCGCTGTTGATTGGCGGCGGCTATCGCAGGTCAGCGCGGCACATCCGCGAAGAAAGCTCGGCCTCCCGACCGGGCGCTGTGGTGGCATTGGGGTTTGGCGTTGCGCTGCTGAGCATTGCAACATGGTGGAGCACCTGATCTCCGAGGAAACACGCACGCCCCTATGCAACGAGCTCTGCCAGGGAACCGCGTTTATAGGCTGGAAGACCGCCTTCGACTTTCGCGTAGTGCGGCTAAATCAGAGCAATCAAATCCTTCCATGGAATCACTTGATCCTTCTCGATAAGAAACAACTCATTGCGGGTCTGCTCACACATACCGGCGGACTCAGCATCGGCGAAGGTCATCTGCTTCATCGGGATAATCGGGTAGTTGGATCTGGACAGGGCTTTGGCCAGGAAGTGGGTGCTTCTCATCCAGTATTTGGGAGTTCCAAAAAGATGCTCGACAGTCTGTAGCCGCAGCTTCATCTTTTCTGCGTCAATTTCCAAGTGGATCTGTACCGCTTCGCTTGATGTTCCGAGCGCTCCGGTGACTAGGTGTCAGCTGGAGGATAGCGCTAATGGCGGGCTGCCACGAGTCGGCGTCGACCTGAGGTATATCCGAAATACAGCATCGCTACGCCTACCCCGCTAAGAAATATCTCAACGTGCGCATAGCCAATGACCGGCGTATAAAGCACCCCGACTAGCAACGGCCCGAGTGCGCCCAGGCCATAGCCGACGCCTTGCACCATGCTCGAAAGTTCTGCCGCAACCTGTGCGTTTGCCGAGCGCAGCACAATCATGGTGATGGCAATGGAAGTCAAGGCACCTTGCCCGATGCCTTGTACCCCGCCCCACAGCCATACCGTGTCGAGCGGCGCGGACAGGCAGCCGAGAAAACCGACCGTGGTGAGCACCACCACAACAACATTGAACCAGGATTGATTCGGCAAGCGTGTGGCTATCAGCGGCCCGAACAGACAAGCGACCATTTGTAGCAGGATTGAACTGGAGACGATGACGCTGGACTCCAGCGGTGTCATCCCCCGCCCATTCAGAAACGGGGCGAGCCAGCCAAACACGGTAAACGAATACATCGATTGCAGCACCATGAACAGCGTGAGTTGCCAGGCTAGCGCGCAGCGCCACACCCCTCGTACGCGCGGCGCAGCCTTGGGTGCCAGCGCACTGCCCTTGGGCAGTTGGAAAAGCCAGCAGGCACAGGCTGCCGCTGCCGGCACTGACCACAGCGCCAACGCCGTCGTCCAGCCACCGCCCAAGGTGCTTTGCAGCGCCAGGGTGAACCCTGCGGCAGTCGCCGCCCCGCTCAACAGCGCCATGGAGTAGAGGCCGGCCATCAGCCCGGTGATCTTGGCGAAGTCGCGTTTGATAAGCCCAGGGAGCAATACATTGATGATTGCGATGGCGCTGCCAATGACGATCGAACCGACCACCAGGCCGCTGACGTTCCCGGCGCCACGTATCAATAGCCCTACGGACAATGCCACCATCAATACCAATATCGTGCGCTCTGTGCCTATTTTGCGGGCAAGCCAGGGCGCCACGGGCGCGAACAACCCCAGGCAAAGTACAGGCAGCGTGGTAATTGCACTGGCGACGGCAGGCGTCAGGCCTAGGTCGCTGGATATATCGGCAAGCACAGCGCCGAGGCTTGGGTATGCAGTGCGAAGGTTGAAGGCTACGAAAATGATGCTGCAGGCGAAATAAAAAAGCCGCGAACCCTTGGCAATTTTGCAAGGTTGCGGCAGCCCCCGTTCATTGCGAGCGTGCGCTGTAGTGTACTCCACACATGTCCTCCTTGAACCTTGGGCATGGACAACGACATACTGATAAAAAAAGCCGCACAGTTTCCTGTGCGGCTTGCTCGGTTACTTCTTGATGATGTTGTGTTCTGGGCCGTATGGGAACTTGGTGATGTTTTCAGCGCCGTTTTCATTGACGATCAGAATATCATGCTCGCGGTAACCACCCGCACCCGGCAGCCCTTCGGGCAGCATGATCATCGGCTCGATGGACACGACCATGCCAGGTTCCAGCACGGTGTCGATGTCTTCGCGCAGCTCAAGACCAGCTTCACGGCCGTAATAATGGCTCAGGGTGCCGAACGAATGGCCATAACCGAAGGTGCGGTATTGCAGCAAGTCGTGCTCGAGGAAAATCTCGTTCAACTGATGGGCAATATCGCTGCAACGCATGCCTGGCTTGATCAGCTTCAGTCCGGCCTCGTGGACCTTGACGTTGACCTCCCACAGGCGCAGGTGCTCATCGGAGCAATGGTCGAGGAACAACGTGCGCTCCAGCGCGGTGTAGTAACCGGCGATCATCGGGAAGCAGTTGAGGCTCAGAATGTCGCCCTTATTGACCTTGCGAGAGGTTACCGGGTTATGCGCGCCATCGGTGTTGATACCAGACTGGAACCAGGTCCAGGTGTCCATCAGTTCGGAATCGGGGAAAGTACGGGCAATTTCACGGACCATGGCCTGGGTGGCATGCAGCGCCACTTCGTACTCAGGCACCTGGTCACGCAGAGCCTCAACCACCGCAGCACCACCGATATCGGCAACGCGGGCACCGTGACGAATGATGGCGTGTTCTTCAGCCGACTTGATCATGCGCATGCGCATGCATGGCGCGGCGACGTCCACCAGCTCGGCCTGGGGATAACGGCTGGCCAATTTGTCGCGGTTGACCAGGTTCAAGTGGTCGAACTCGATCCCGATACGTCCGGCCTTGGGCAAGGCTTGTTGAATCGCGACAAAGTAGTTATCGCGCTGCCAGTCAGTGTAGATGATGTTTTCGGTGCCCACGGTACGCCGCCATGGCTGGCCACCGTCGATGTTAGCGCTGATCGACACCACGGCGTCCTGAGTCACCACAAGGGCATAAGGACGGCCAAACGAGCAATACAGGAAATCGCTGTAGTAGTTGATGTTGTGATAAGACGTGAAGACGGCGGCGTCGATATTGTTCTGGGCCAGATAGCTGCGCAACTTGGATTGACGGTTGGCGTATTCCTGGTGCGAGAACGTCGGCTTAACTTTTTCGCCGTTTTGAATCTGTATTGTTTTCGGCATTTGCATGTCTTCACTCCTTGGTAGGTGATCAGTAGAGAGGCCCTGTTTTGGGTGCCACTGGAGATCATTCGAACAGATAAAAGGCGGCCTTTTTTGCGCGAATCCGACCCCTAGATGATCAGATCCGCCTTGCTGTAAACGCCGCTGTGGAAAGGACAATATTGCCCGCCACTGCCGTACAGGCCTCGCTGCGGCAAGAACAGGCAGAGGTATGGATGAGGGGGAATGAAGGAGAGAAGCGCGCGATGTCGCACCCATTGCAGGCGCGGATCAATATAATTATCGAGGCAGGTTCAGCTCTGGTAGCGGGTGAACACGCGCTACGGGGACAACCGGGCAACGCTGATCAATTCGGCCAATTCGCCGACATCGAGCGTGCGGCAGGTCGGTTTGGTCAGCAGCGCCAGCGATTCGCGGACACTGTCGTCGGTACACAACTGCAATTCACTGCCAAGGCACAGAATCAGCACATCGAGGGGCTTGGCCTGGCTCAGTTGCAAGGTGGCCGCCACGATGCCATTGTTGGCCTTCAGCGGCTGGCCCTCAAGGCTCAGTATCTGCCATTCGCAGACCACGCAGCGGGCCACGTCGTTGGCTTGGCGCAAGGGTTCCAGCGCAGCGGCCAAGGCATAGAAATCGAACCCTTCGGCCAGCAGGAAGCCAATACGCACGGCGCTGGCCAGGTTTTCGCTGGTTTCAGTCAATTGCTGCATGTACTGCCTCCTTCGGGTCAACTGGGCGTGGGTACGTCTACAATTGTCCACGCTGCCGCCCCTGCGCAGATGTCAGATATCGACCTCTAATTGCCACGTAAAATCAGCGCCCGCGCATCGTCCCACCCGACATGCACCCTCTGCCCGCTCTTGAGCCCAAGTAGGTCGTAATCCGCGTACGGCTTCTGCACTTGCAGTTCCAGCCCGTTGGCGGCTTCCAGGTATATGTTGACCATTGACCCAATGAATTCCTCCCCCATCACGGTACACGCCAGGCGGCTGGCTGTGGTCGGTTGCGCGGCGAGGTTGATATGTTCGGCACTGATGCACAGGGTGACCTCTTCCCCTACCGCAACAGATCGGTCTTCGGGCAAGCGTGCCAGAAAGCGACCATACGCCGAGTCCAGTTGCACCAGCCCGGTGTCGTCGAAGCCAAGCACAACGCCGCCAAGCATGTTCTTGCCGCCGACGAATTCAGCGACAAAACGGTTGTGCGGTTCGAAGAAAATATCCTTGGGCGTGCCAATCTGCTCAACCCGGCCACGGCTCATGATCACCACGCGGTCAGCCATGGCGAAGGCTTCGGATTGGCTGTGGGTGACATAGACGAAGGTGATGCCAAGGTCCTTCTGCAACCCAGTCAACACCGCCTGCATGCGCACGCTCAAGTGCGCATCGAGGGCACTGAGCGGTTCGTCCAGCAGCAGTATCGGGGGCTCGGTGACCAGTGAACGCGCCAGCGCCACCCGCTGCCGTTGCCCGCCAGAAAGCATGCTGATATCACGGTTGGCAAACTCGCCCAGGTCCAGGCGCTCTAGCCAGTGCAGGGCTTTTTTGCGCCGTTCAGCTTTGCCCATGCCGCGCATGCGCAAACCGAACTCAACGTTTTCAAGCACGCTCAGAAAGGGGAACAGCGCCAGGTTCTGCCACACCAGCGGGGTGTCCCTTTGCCAGGAATACAGGTCGTTGACGCGCTCGCCGTTCAAGCGAATTTCACCGCTGCTGGGCTTGTCGAGCCCGGCAAGCATGCGCAGCGTGGTGGTTTTACCACAGCCACTGGAGCCCATGATCGCGACGAACTCGCCCTTGTAGATTTCCAGGTTCATCGGTTCGACAGCGACGTAACTGCCGAAGTGTTTGGTCACGTTATCGAATACCACTAACGGTTGAGTCATGGGGAGCTCCTGCGTCGGCATGGGATGTTCAGCTTTTTTTGCCGTCAGCCGGTTTCTTCTGCCGGCGCATGAGCAAAACCTGGGCAACGATCGTCAGCGTGATCGTGGTGATGAAAACGATCGTGCCTATCGCATTGATGGTCGGGCTGACCTGCCCTTGCAAAGTATTGAGGATGCGTACCGGGACTGTCTCGTTAAGGCCCGAAACGAACCAGGCCACCGCGAACTCGTCGAACGACACGGCCATGGTCACGAACAGTGCGGCGAAAATGCTCGGGGCGGTGAACGGCAGGATCACGTAGCGCATGGCCTGCCATTGGCTGGCGCTCAGGTTCCAGGCGGCGGCCTCCAGTTGCGGGTCCATCTGCGCCAGGCGCATGCGAATCACCGCCATGGCGAATGGTGAGCACATGACGATGTGGCAGATCATGACGGCATACAGCTCGCCGGACAGGCCGATTCGCGACAAGAACGCGAGCATCGCCAGGCCCAGAATCACCACCGGAATGGTAGGAGGCAGCAGTGCCAATGCCATGTACACCGACTTGCCAAAAAAGTGATAACGAAAGTCGGTATAGGCGGCAGTGAAGCCCAGCAGCGTGGAAACCAGCGATACCACCACACCGACGACCAGGCTGTTGTTGAAGGCTTGCCAGACTTGCGGGTCGGCGGCAATCGCTTCGTACCAGCGCAAACTGAAGCCACCCAGGGGCAAGGATGGGAAGCGGTCGACGTTGAAGGAAAACACGAAGCTGCCAATGATAGGCGTGAGGATGAACAAGAACACCAGGACGACGAAGCTGCGCAGCATGAAGTTGATGACACGGTGTTCGTTCATGCGCGCCTCCTGTAGGCGTGGCGAACCATCAGGAACGCCGTGGCCAGCAAGGTCACGATCATCGTCGTGGCAATAACCGCCGCGCGTGGCCATTGCTGCCCCGATTTGGTCGTGTCGGTAATCAGGGTGCTCAAGGTTGGTGGTTGGCCGCCCCCCAGATAGAGCGGGCTGACAAAGTCACCGAAGGTCATGATGAAACAGAACAGTGCGGCGATGACGATGCCGACCCGCGCCGATGGAATCACTACCCCAAATACCGTGCGCAGACGGCCCGCGCGCAAGTTGTGGGCAGCTTCGATCAGCGTGCGGTCGATGTACATGAGGCTGAACAACTGCAGCAACACCACCAGCGGCAGGCACAGGGTGAAGTAACCCACATAGCTACCAAAACTGGTATTGAGCAAGGGCAACGGCCCAATCCCCAGCAACGCCAGGGCGCTATTGAGCAGCCCCTGGTCACTGAGAAAGACTTGCCAGGAATAGGTGCGCACTAGGTAACTGGTAAAAAATGGCGTGATCAACAACAGCACCAACCATTGCCGGGTCGATTCGCGGAACTTGAAGGCAATGGTATAGGCGCACGGAAAGGCTACGGCACTGATCAGCACACTGGCCCCCGCCGCCATCGCCCAGGTGTGCAAGTAGGCATCCCAGAAGTACTCGCGGCTGAACAGGTACTTCCAGTTCAGCCACTCGAACGCAGGGACCATGCGAAAGTTGCGCACCAGCCAAAAACTGATGGTCAGCAGAAACAGCAAGGGCGCTACAAAAAACAGTAACTGCCAGACCACTATCGGCAGCGACAGGATCAGCCCATACCCCGGTAAGCGCCAGGTGCGCTTGCCGAACTGCCCACGCGTGCGTGCAGGCTCCTCACTGGCGGGCAGTGGGGGCGATAGCTTGTTCGAAATCATTACGCCGCTCCTATGTAGGCGCCATCAAGCGCCCTTGTACTGCGACCAGAAGTCGTTCCAGTCCTCCAGGCTCTGCTGCATGGGGAGCGCGCGATACTGAATACGCCCCTCGCGGATGTCGTCCATGACATTGCGCTGGCCCAGTACCATGCCTTGGCGTCTGGCTTCGGCAAGGTCGGTCTTGTTCAGCAACTCCCAGCCGCGCTTATTGGGAATCAGCGCTGGGTAAGCCTCCATCTTCGCCGACTTCACCTGGCCTTCAGGGGAGGTGATGTATTGAATGAACTTCTTCGCAAGTTCCGGGCTGCGGGCTTTCTTGGCGATGCAATAAGACTCGGTCCATTGCAGGCCGCCCTCCTCGGGTATCACTGTTTTTACCGGTGCCCCGGCACGCTGCAAGACCCCGGTAATCCAGTCGCCAATGCCACACATCGCGTGGATCTGGCCGTTTTTCAGGGAGGAGAAGGTACCGCCATAATCGAAGAACCCGGCCACTTGTCCGCGTAGGCTCATGGTTTTGTCCTGGAGCCTCTTCCAGTGCGCCGCGTCGATGTCGTAGGGCAGCCTGTTGCCATTGAGCAAACTGATCTGGCCCAGGTTTGGCAGGTGCCAGTCGAAGTGGCCGACCTTGCCCTTGAGGCTATCGTCCCAGAACACCTGGTAGCTTTTCGCCTTGGACTCCGGCAGCAACTGGGTATTGAAGGCGATACCGAGAAAGCCGAAGCGGACCATGACCGAATACAGTTCATCGCCCTGCCAGTGCCCTGGAAAGTGCTGAAACTCTGGGTAGAAGTCATCGAAGGGATAATCGGCAGGGTCCAGTCGCTCGATATAGTCGGCGGCGTTGAGTTGTTGCACATACTCGGCATCCGACAGGATCAGGTCGAAGGTGCCCGGTGGTGACTGCGAAATGAGCCCCAGCATGTTATCGCCGCCGGTGTAGTACTTGGCCCGCACCTTGACCCCATGCTCGCGCTCGAAATCCGCGACGATGTCGGGCGCGGCGTGGCCTGCCCACGCCAGTATCACCAGTTCTTTTTCGGCTGCGCCAAAGGTTCTGTTCGGAAGTACCCCGGAGAGCGCCGCCACACCGGCCAAAATGCTGCTGTTCTTGATGAATGTACGGCGTGAAAAATCGGCGCGACGCGTCATGGAGATACCCTTGGTAATCAAAAGTGCCTTGGCCCAGCCGCGCTTTCGCCCCGCTTCCCCAAGGTTTTCACCGCCTGTGTGATTACCGATTGCAGCAGATTGCCATCAGGGCAAGTTGTGTTTTTCCGACCTGTAATTTGTCAAATTCGCCCCCTGCCCCACCCGACCCACCTGTACCGCAGGTCCGTCAGCATTTGTCAAATTCAGGTCGGGAACTGACAAGTGAATGTCGTTGTGATCTGATCAAATCGTTGCATGTACTGGCTCGCTGCAAACGGACTACTTCAACGAATACAAGAATAAAGAGAGATAACCGATGAACGAAAGCGTAGTGGTTGGCGAACTCACCTGGCCTGAGTACGCACAGAAGGTAGCTTCCGGCAGCACGATTTTCTTGCCGGTGGGCGCCTTGGAGCAGCACGGTCATCACATGTGCATGGAGGTGGATGTGCTATTGCCTACCGCCCTGTGCAAGGCAGTAGCGCGAGAAGTCGACGGCTTGGTGTTACCCGCCTTGGCCTATGGCTACAAGTCACAACAGAAGTCGGGAGGTGGCAACCACTTTCCCGGCACCACCAGCCTGGATGGCGCAACGCTGACCCATACCATCCAGGACATCATCCGCGAACTCGCCCGGCATGGGGCGCGCAAGCTGGTCTTGATGAATGGCCATTATGAAAACTCGATGTTCATCGTCGAAGGCATCGACCTGGCGCTGCGCGAACTGCGTTATGGCGGTATCACCGATTTCAAGGTGGTCGTTCTGTCCTACTGGGATTTCGTCAACGCGCCGGCGGTCATCGAAGAGCTCTACCCCGAAGGTTTCCTCGGCTGGGACATCGAACACGGTGGCGTTTTCGAAACTTCACTGATGCTGGCCCTGCACCCTGAAAAGGTCGACCTGAGCCGCGCCGTCGACCACCCTCCGGCAAAATTCCCACCTTACGATGTCTTCCCCATCATCCCTGAACGCACCCCCGCCTGCGGAACGCTTTCCTCGCCTAAGGGCGCCAACCGAGAAAAAGGCGAGTTGATTCTGCGAGTTTGCGTAGAGGGCATTAGCAGCGCTGTGCGGGAGGCCTTCGACCTGCAGAAATAACACCGATCTCCAGCCCAGAGCAGCACCGCCGTTCGCAGTTCACCCTCCCTCAAGAATAAAAAGGGTAATTAGCATGTCCAGCAACTCAACTCTGGCCCCCGGCCTCAAGCAGCGCCACGTCACCATGTTGTCAATCGCCGGCGCTATTGGCGCCGGCCTCTTCATCGGCTCGGGGCATGCCATTGCTGCAGCCGGTCCTGCGGCAATTCTCGCGTACATCATGTCTGGCACACTGGTCGTTCTGGTCATGCGCATGCTCGGAGAAATGGCGGTGGCCTCGCCAGATACCGGGTCATTCTCCACCTACGCCGAGCGCGCAATGGGACGTACAGCAGGCTTTACCATTGGCTGGCTGTACTGGTGGTTCTGGGTGCTGGTCATTCCAATCGAAGCCATTGCAGCAGCGGCCATTCTGCATGCCTGGTTCCCTGCGATAGAAACCTGGGAATTCGCACTGGTGGTGACCGGTTTGCTGACCGTAACCAACCTGTTCAGTGTGGCGCGCTACGGTGAATTCGAGTTTTGGTTTGCGATGCTCAAGGTTATCGCGGTGCTAGGGTTCATTGCTCTGGGTGCATTGGCACTGACAGGCGCGCTGCCCGATATTTCAGTTAGCGGTGTGGTCAACCTGAGTGATGAGTTTGGTGGTTTCATGCCCAACGGCATGACCGCTGTCATCGGTGCCATGCTCACCACCGTGTTCAGTTTCATGGGAACCGAAATTGTCACCATTGCCGCCGCCGAGTCGAAAAACCCCTCCAAGCAAATCACCCGTGCCACCAATTCCGTGGTGTGGCGAATGGGGATCTTCTACATCGTCTCGGTGTTCCTGATCATCTCCATCGTGCCCTGGAACGACCCCATGCTGGTGCAGGTCGGCTCCTATCAACGGGCCCTTGAGCTGATGAACATCCCGCACGCCAAGATGATCGTCGATATCGTCGTGCTGATTGCCGTTGCCAGTTGCCTCAACTCGGCCATCTACACCGCATCGCGCATGGTCTATTCGCTGAGCAAGCGCGGCGACGGCCCTCGCGTTCTGCAGCGCACCTCAGCGGCGGGCGTGCCAGTGATTGCAGTGCTGGCCAGTACCGCAGTGGGCTTCTTGACCACAGCACTCAATTACTTTGCTCCCGACGAGGTGTTTTCCTTCCTGCTGGCAAGTTCGGGGGCGGTAGCGCTTCTGGTCTATCTGGCAATCGCTGTTTCGCAATTGGTTCTGCGTAAACGGATGGATAGCCAAGGTACTGCGCTGGACTTCAAGATGTGGCTGTTCCCCTGGCTCAGCTACCTGGTCATCTTCTCCATCATCAGTATCTTGACGATGATGCTGATGATGCCAGGGCATCGAATGGAAGTGGTGGCAACCGGTGCGCTGGCGTTGTCCATCGTCTGCATGAGCGCCATTTTCTCGTCTAGAAGGAGCACTTCGGCCACGGTGGCGAGCAAGCCTGCCTGACCAGGCCAACTCATTACCCACCCTGCGAAGGCGTTACTTTCGCAGGTTTTTTTGCTTTTCGCCGGGGCACCTCCCAATGCTAAGGCACTGCGTGTACTATCACTCGGATAAATGCATCAACCTAAACATAATGAATTGCCGATTTACGACAAACAGACGCAGAGCACGTCATTTTTGCATTCAAGGAGTCATATTGATGGGTACGTTGAAATCCTCGCCGTCGGCACCGGCATACCCTGTCAATGATGCCCCGCCGCTGAAGGTCGTCGGTTTCCTGGTCACTCCCAATTTCACCACCATTGGCTTCGCCTCGGCGGTGGAAACCTTGCGCATGGCCAACCTGGCAGCACGCAAAACCATGTTCCAGACCCTGATCATTGCAGCCGACATGGAGCCAGTGAGTGCCAGCAACGGCATGCGAATCCTGCCCGATTTCAGTATCAAGGATGCCCCAAAGCTGGACATGCTGTTCGTGGTGGGCCCAAACCCGATAGTCTCCGACCACAATACCCGCCCCATCCTCAACTGGCTTCGCAAGTTGGCACATGACCAAGTACCATTGGGCGGAATTTGCACAGGCAGCCATTTGCTAGCGCGCGCCAATCTGCTCACGGGTTATCGGTGCACCATCCACTGGGAAGATATCGAGGCGCTAAAAGAGCGATTTCCCGGCATTATCATTTCCAACCAACTGTTCGAGCTTGACCGTGACCGTTTCACGAGCTCCGGCGGCGTGGCCTCCATGGACATGATCCTACAACTGATTGCCCGAGAACCTGGCGGACGGGACATTGCCAGTCATGCGGCTGAACTGCTGTTATGTGATCGAGTACGTGGTTCGCAAGAGCGCCAGCGCGTGCCTTTGCGGCAAAAGCTCGGCACTTCTCAGCCCAAACTCAGTCAGATTGTTACAATCATGGAAGCCAACCTTGAAGACCCGATGACCTTGGAAGAGCTTGGAGAACTAAATGAGATCTCGGTTCGGCAAATGGAGCGTTTGTTCCACAAGCATCTTCAAAACACACCGAGTCAGTATTACTTGGAACTACGCCTGACACGGGCTAGGCAACTATTGCTACACAGTGAATCCCAAGTGCGTGATATCGCCCTCGCCTGTGGTTTCATTTCGCCAGCACACTTCTCAAAGTGCTACAGTCGTTTCTTTGGTGTCTCACCAATCGGCGAGCGGAAAAAGGTAGTCTCTTCACTTCACTGAACAACCCTGTCGTTAGTTTTCGTGGCGCGGCCCAGGATTTCCTCGCCATGCTCCCCTCAGCTGGCCCGCAATGTGAGGGCATCCAAGTGAATGTGCGCTCCACGAGGGCGCCACCACAATTCTGCAGGGGAATCTCGGTCATTCCGCACAGTTTTGGACCATCACTTGGATCTGGCTAGATGTCATGCCATTCAGGACGAAGCGGACTACGCTTGCTACGCAGGCGCGCATTGATGATGTTCATGTCATTATTCCTTACCTCGGGCGACAGACATGTGCCATACCATAATAGCGATCGAAGCATTCATACGAAAAAGTGGATCGTCCAGGGATTTTCCACTCAGTTGTTCGATGCGCTGGATACGTTGATTGATGGTGTTACGGTGAAGTCCCAGGCGCTGGGCAGCCTTGAGCCCGTTGCCATTTTCCTTGAGCAAAGCGTCGAGGGTATGCACGAGTACTTTAGGGTGTTTACGGCCGGCCACGAACAACGGGCCGAGTGTCTTTTCGACGAAGTCGTCGATGAGCGTGCGGTCGACTACCCCCTGCAGCAAACCCAACACGCCCAACTCGTTGAAATCGCAGTAACCGCTCTCCGGGCGCAGTTTCTGCGCCACATTCAGCGCCTGGCGCGCTTCGTTGAGCACTCGGCGGTAATGACCACAATCTTCAGCAACGCTCGACAGGCCCATGTACATATCCAACTCCCCTGCCACTCCGATCAGTTGCCGACGCAACGTGGTCAAGGCTGCCGTTAGGTCATCGGCATCCGCCAGCAGTAGCACGAAGAGGTCGCCCGGCATCTCTACCGTCATCGTTCCCGGGCGGCTGCGATCCCAGGCTTCAAGTTGGTCTTCCATGGACTGGCGAGTGGCTTGCCACAGCTGCTCGCCTTGGGCCAAGCCTTGGCGCTCAAACAGCGTCTCGATACCTGACAAGCGCAGCACGACCAGTCGCCGTGGAATATCAAGCATCAGTTGCAGATGCGCAGCCCGCTGTCGGGCAATGGCCAGACTCGGGTAATCTCCGGTCAGCAACTGGCCGAGAATGTGGTTACGTGAGCGCCGCACTTGAGTCATATGCATCAGGGCCGTATCGATCAGGTGGGTCACAAACACCAACTTCAGCGGAGAGGGCTGCTCGATCAGCGACAAGCCCAACTGTTCAGCACGAGCGATCACTGCAGACGGGATGCACTGGGGAAACGGGCCTCCAGTAAGAACCACCATCCCGGCAATACCCAACACAGCACCAGTCTCGACCAAAGTGAGTAGCTTGCGTTCGTCACATAGGTAATTGATTTCCGAAATAAATACTAGTTCGCCGCCCATTTTACACGCGGTGATACCCTCATTTCCCGCCACGTAGGACCAGCATACTCGCCGTTGCAAGTAAAGCTCGCCTGCACGGACCCTCATGTCTTCCAAGCCGGGCAGGTTCAGGACCTCACCCAGAGTCAAGCTCATGGCTCGACACCCGCCAGGCTCTGCATCTGACGCCCTCTAACTGGCTCGCACATGAGAATGTCGGGCTGTACCATGGCGTCACTGCTCGCCGAAGATATCAACTTTAGAAATTGAAAGGACATGCCAGTACTGCTCCTACGCCATGACCGAATTGCGCATGCGGTTAAGTCTCAGCAAGTTCATCGACGACCATGCCGGGGACTTGTAATAGAGATGCTACCTGAAATCGTTCATGATCACTCCCTCAAACGGCGAGATGACTGCGATCAACAGCACCAAGTATCGAGATGCCCTCCCGTACATTCCATCTACTCTCACGACGTTGGAGATAATCCCATCAAGCTTCATGCACTCGACGACCACGCGGACGTATGACCAAGTTTCCGGTGGAGTGATGCTCACCCCCTATCCAAACGTTACAGCTTAGTGCTCGCTTTCTCTACGATCTCTTAGCAACATCTACGTGAGCAACCGAGCGGCCTCGCCCTGCTGGTGCTCAACACTGCCCGGTATCAAGCGACATCACTGACCGTGCCCGCCGCCGCACGCCGCTACACCTTGCAAGCAACCAACGCTGACCGACAAAACGGTGACGTTCAATGGCAGACTCCTAAAGCTCGGCACCAACGATGAAATGCCGACAATGGACTTTGTGCCGACCAAAGCCGGCAAACTGGCCCTCGAGTCGGCAAGCGATACTTTCCTGAGCCTGCCATCCGCTGGAAATGAGACCTGCAATTACATTAGCCCTGAATTGGCCGGCCTCTTTCGGCCGTCTGGTGGTCATCCCGGCACTGCCCACCTTTTACCAAATCTACCACGAGATCATGCTGGAGATCGGCATCGGTGACCGAATGATTGATCTGGTACAAGAAGGCGTCGATTGTGTGGTCAGAGTCGGCGAACTGTCGGACTCAACCTTGGTCGCGCACCCTTTGCCCCCGTTGCGCCAGGTCACCTGCGGTAGTACCGACTATGTGGCCCGTTATTGCCTTCCCTCCAAGCTCGAACAACTCGAAGGGCAGCGTTGCGTGGACTACCTATCGGCCACCACCGGCAAGCTGCAACATTTGGAGTTCTGCGTCCACGGCCAGGTGTTGCTTCGCACCCTGCCAGCCAGCCTGGCGGTCAACAATGGAGAATCTTATGTGGCTGCCTGCGAGGCTAACTTCGGCCTCGTCCAAGTCCCTTATTACCATGTCGCCCGTCAACTGGAACACGGGAGCTTGATCGAAGTACTGCCCCAGCATCGACCGCCGGATTTACCCATCACCATCCTCTACCCCCACCATCGACGTCTAACGCCACGCTTGCGGGTGTTTATCGACTGGCTGGATGCGCAGTGCAGAAACCCAAACATTTGAATACAACCTCAGGCGTGGTGATCAGTCAGTACGGTGCGATCTACTGAAAGCCTGCTGCTTTCGGTGCGAATGATCCTGTGTGACTGGATAGGAAGTCGAATCAAGGCTTGCCACCTGAAATCACATCCAGCGAGCCCGCAATCTTAATCTGCTGGTGCGAGTATCGGTGCTCGCTAGTCGTTTCAGATCTGAAGCAGGTAGAGGTTTGTGCGAACATCGTGAAATCTCAAAAAGCAGTAGGATGGGATAGCGTAGGAACTGTGAAATACAATGACTGTTATAAAATATCAGACGTATCAACTTATTGCGGGACGAACGGAAGCGGAGTTATTGCGCTGAAATTCAGTAGAGATAACGCAAATGGCAGCACAACACCTTAAAGCTCTTGACCAAACCGCCTAGCAAGGCGGTTTTTATTAGACCAAAGTATTATTGCCTTGGGCAAAGAATTATTTCTAGTGTCGTGAAACACCAAAAGCAGGAAGCAAAGGATGCGACAGAAAATTATCGAAATCCATCGCATTTCATCGGTTCAGGACTGGTATTTCGACTTGGACAGTGGAAATGACCCGAACGATTATGAGGGAATTGTCTGCTTGGCGTTAGTCACCACTATGGATCTCGACGATGAAGACCATAGGATAGAAAAGAAAATTGTCCCGGTAGAATCACAAGACTTTTATGCTTTTCGAGTCGGAGAGATTTACCAACTAAAATCTGAGGCTCTGGTCAGAGGAAATCACATTCGAATGCGCAATCCAAAATGATACGCGCTTTGCGCCGTGTTGGTTTGAATACCAATGGCGCATTCCAGAGCAAAATTTTAAGTGCATGTGTGAACAGCCTTTGCCAAGATGTTCTCTCACGGGCTATTATCCCTGATATAGTTAAATTCCAACTTTTGTCTCACCAAGACTTTCGTGCGATGGCAAATAAATTGACAGCCTTGTAGGTTGTGTATATGCTTGGGAAAAGAGGAGTGCGTGGCAATGGATAAAGCAAAGGATTATGAAGGCGCAGTCATTCAGATCAATAATTCAATTCGTGAATTAGAAAAGATAATTCTATCCGACCGAATCGAAGGGGTTAAAGTCTTAGAGTTTTTCCTTTCTTTCAATCCTGCAATATTTAATCAAGACGATTTGAGCATTAAAATGGATGCATGGCGATTTCTTGATGGGCATTGCAAAGCTCATGCACGCCTGATTGTTGAACAAAGCATATCCTTTGATATACCCATCTGGAAAACCTATCGGGAGAAAATCCAAAAGGTGATTGACCTTAGAAGAGAAGTTTTCTCGGTCTAAGAAAAATTCTTGGATTAGGAGGGAGAAGGATTCGCCAAGATGCTCCCCTTACGGGGTTGTTTAACCAAAGGCAAAAGCATCATCCTCTCCAGTGTAGAACATCCCTCGGGCCATTTCTGGTGGGATTTCTATTTGCTGTTCAGTTCGTAGCAGGGACTGCTGAAAATCAGCCAGTAGTTTAGGCGTAACCAAAACCTTACCTATTGTTATATTCGACCTACTATGATTATCCCAATGCCATTCTACCAATTTATTCAACGAAAACTCATGCTTTTTGAAACTGAGAGTAGATTCTTCGTTTTCACCACCGAACTACATACGCTGAAGAGTATTTAGGTTTTTACTAAACTGACGACCATGAACAAATTTATCAAATACTACGGCAAGGGCAGGAAGACATCAACCTGATAGTAAAAGAGGCATGCACTTACCCGGTCTAATTTGAGATCACCAAGATAGTGCTGATTGGTTATACCACTATAAGAGAGACTTTTACGCTCCCATTCACCAGCGTAACACTCCCAAAAACTATCATTTTCAATACGATAAATATCAAAGCCCTGCTTTATAGTCAGCCTGGTCTGCATTTCGCTTTTTAGTCCCTTGTTAAGGGTGAGATTGTAGATTTTAAATGTCATGTAATGCCTAATATTGTTGTTTTTATATCGTAAAACTTAAACTTAAAAAATCAAGAGCAAGACAATGATTTAATGGTCTTTCGGCGCTGGAAATTGCAAGAGCAAAACCATGTCTAAAAGGCAGATTCAAATAATACTTAAAACCCCCTCACCGCAGCATCCCCTTAGATAACAGGACGAAGTAGTTCACCCTACTTGTAACCCCCAAGTTTGCTGCCTTTGTAACTTCTTACACTTGCAATAAGTCGTTTTGCCTATTCCTAACTTTTCCCATGGCTTAGTTCGGGCATCACTATTCTTCTGTTCACTCGCTCCACGCTGCCTGCGCACCCATATTTTCCTTTCTTTTCCTCGGCGTGCTCTTTCCACTGGATCAATGATAGTAATCATGTGTTGTTGTTCCTCCGGCGTGATATTGAAAGCACGTATCAGCGTTGAATTACGGGGAGTGTAGAGTGGCTTATAGCTTTCCCCATTAAACTCGACCTTCTCACCTCTGCAATGCTGACAGACCTTCTCAAACACGGTTCCAAGCGCCGCTTCTTCCCAATCACCATTGGGGAAGGACCTCTCTGCTACGGCTTTGGCCTCAACCCAAAAGTTCATACTGTTGACCTGGAAGCTCATACCCATGAAATTGAGTGACCAGAACAGGAACAGCATGCGCTGTCCTTCCTGAACGCCACCACGGAGGCTCGCCAAGGTGCGAAGGTCTGTAAACGATCCATGAACCCCACCTACCGCAAGGTGGAAGCCAAGGTTACCGTGGCATCTCTGGCGAACAGTTCCATGGCAGCAGCGCTTCGTAGTCTGCTACTGACGACGCATGCGGCAGTCGCTCAAGTACGTGGCGCAGCCACGTATAGGACTCTTGGCCGTTGATCTTGGCGGTTTCGACCAAGCTGTAGATCTGCGCGCTGGCCGTGGCTCCCTTGGGCGTGTCACTGAACAGCCAAGCCTTGCGCCCGATCACAAACGGCTTTATGGCCCGCTCTGCCAGGTTGTTGTCGATCGGCAGGTGGCCCGCCTCGACGTAGCGTTCCAGGCGGTTCCAATTGTTTGCCAGATAATGCAACGCCTTGCCCAGTACGCTTTGCGATGTCACTTGCGAGTGCGTCTTGTCGAGCCAACTTTTCAACTGCTCAAGGATCGGCAGGCTTCGTTCCTGACGACCGATAAATCGATGTTCATCGCTGGCATCCTTGAGGTCGCGTTCGATGCCATACAGTTTGTTGATCATCGTCAGCTCAACATCGGCGCGACCGGTCTTGCCCTTGGGCTGCACCTTCTGCGCTTCGACGAATTTACGCCGGGCATGCGCCATGCACGCCAGTCGTTCAACACCCGGCTGTAGCGCCAACGCGTTGTAGCCAGCGTAATCATCGGTCATCACGTAGCCGCGATAGCCCTCCAGCAGGCGCAGCGACACCTCCTGCGCGCGACTGGTGGTGTAATCGAACAGCACGACTTGTCGATCAGGCGGGCCACTGGCCTGCACCCACATCCAGGATTGACTGGTCGGATCACGACCCGGCTCTTTGAGCACCTGCACTCTAGTTTCGTCGCAATGGATCACCGGGCTTTCCAGCAAGCGGTCACGCATCAGGTTCAGCAATGGCTGAACGTGTTCGCTGCACTGGATGACCCAGCGGGCCAGGGTTTGCCGGGGAATCTCGATACCATGTCGGCTCAGCACCGTCTCGAAGCGGTGCAACGGTAGGCCATCGACGTACTTGGTGGTCAGCAACATGGCCAGCACGCTGGGACTGGCCATGCTCTTTTCGATCAATTGCGCCGGCTTGCCAGCGGTGACCGGCGCAGTTTCGCAACCACGGCAGCCATAGACTTTGCGTACGTGTTTGAGCACACGGATCTGCATCGGCACGATGTCGAGCTGTTCGCTGGTTTGCTCGCCAATCACGTGTTTGCGGCAACCACAGGCGCAAGTCAGTTCGTGATCGGGCAAGTCATGAATGACTTCAATACGTGGTAGGTCAGCCGACAGGGGTTTGCGTTTGCCACGCGGCTCGGTCGGGGCAACAACGTCTTCGTCAGCATCATCAGCGGCAGGTACCCACTGGCTTTCAGGTTCGTTAAACAACGCCAGTTGGGGTGTGTTGGACTCGACGGTTTGCTCGACTTGCGATTGAACAGTCGGTCGCGCAGCAGCTTGACCTGTTCTTTAAGATCGACGATCTGGCCTTTATCGACCGTGCGCTCGGCCAACAACTGCGCAAGCAGTTGTTTGAGCGCGGCAGGGTCGTCAGGAAGGTCATCGGGCACTGAAATCATGGCCCGGATTATACCGGCTCAAGCGACGAAACGGGGTGTCAAAACCTGATGCGGACGGTTGCGCCAGAGATCGAAACCGTCGAGTAGCCAATTCAGTTCCTGGACGGTCAGAATGATAGCTTCGTCGGTGGCGTCGGGGGAGGTTTTGAAACGCTCGGCTTCGAGGCGCTTGAGCCAAAGGCAGAAGCCGTTGCGCTCCCAGTACAACACCTTAATGCGGTTGCGGGCTTTATTGAGGAAGACGAAAAGTACCGGGTCGAACACGGCGACTTTGATATCCAGTTCGACCAGGGCAGTGAGCCCGTCGATGGACTTTCGAAAGTCCACGGACTTGGGATAGAGGTAGACTTTTTCGACTTTGCTGTCGGGACGCATCATGGTGGGCTGGCTCCAGAAAGAAATCGGGAGCGCAGCATCGTGAATCAGGTGGACGCTTGGAATGTGGGGATGATGGATCCCTTACATTTGTCCAGCGCCTCGGACTTGTCCGAGGCTTTGGTTTTTAGCCGGATTTGTCCGGCTGGCCCTGACTTGTTAGGGCCAACATTTGGCGCTGGATTTGTCCAGCGCCGTCACGCATAGCGTGATGGTTGAAAATGCTCATATAGCCCCTATGCAACCCCACAGAGATATGGCATAAGGCGGAAATAGGGAATCATGGGTGGTGCGGTGCGCATGAAAAAGCTCGAAAAAAGCACTCTGTGCTATTTAGCTGGATGCCTGACAGTTGGAGTGCTGTTCTCATTTGGAGTGACACAGCTTTTATGGTTGGCTAGTGCAGATAACAGGATAGAGTCCCACGCTAAGGTTATTCTCAATCATGCCGAAATGGTCGCAGGAAACCTTACAGCTGCACTTGATGAGCTAAACAATACCTCTGACGAGTCTTGCGGGCTAACTGACCTAGACACGTTAAAACGAGTTTTATATGAATATCGCTTTGTAAAAGATGCAGGGCGAATAAAAAACAACACTATTACTTGCTCCGCTATGTGGGGCGTAATCCCTGCTTTCAGGTTGGCTGGTGAGGGTAGACTTACGAAAAACAATGTTAGGCTGTGGAGTGCAGCTTCAAGCTATTTTCCCGGCGCAATAAAAATTGATGTTTCAGCAAAAGAAAACTCATTTGTGGTTACGTCACCCACCGCATTTGCACCTTTTGAATCACCGCCAGCAGAATTAAATGCATTTATTGTCTCTCGTGACGGCAAAACCATCATGCGCACGTTCGGCGATTTTCAGCAAGGAAATATCCTAAGCAGCGCATCTGCAAGAGTGTGCTCTGAAAAATACGACATTTGTGTTAGCTCGAACATTCAAGCAAATATTTTCAAGGCCAGCAAACCTACTCTTTTCCTGTTTGTCGCATTAACTGGCTGTTCTTTGGGCTTGTTGGCTTTCTATGCTGCCCACCAATATCGTAGAGTTAGAAACTCACTTTCATATCGTTTAAAATACGCTATTAGAAATGGGCTAATATCAACTACATATCAGCCAATTGTTCATGGCAAGACCGGCAAGGTTTCCGGGTTCGAAGTTTTGGCGCGCTGGCACGATAAGAAATTCGGATCAGTCCCTCCAAATGTCTTCATCCAAAAAGCGGAAACTCTTGGTTTGCAAGAGAAGCTGAACAAGCTGATTGTTAATAGGGCTTTGGAAGAGTGTTCGAGAGGCCTGGCTTGCCATCCGGGAGTATATTTGAGTTTTAACATTGAAACCAAGGACCTGCTGGATGGCGGTCTAATTCGACACATATCAGATACAGCAAGAAGTCACGGCGTATCAGCTAGCCAGATTGCAATTGAAATTCTTGAAGGGGCAACGGCTGAAATTAGCCAGGTCGAACAAAAAATTGAGTCCATTCGAGCTTCTGGTTATAAAGTATTAATTGACGATTTCGGCTCAGGATATTCAAGTCTATCCTATCTGGCCGGGCTCAATGTTGATATTATAAAAATTGACAAGTCGTTCTCAAAAGCTGCTGGAACAGACTCTCCGGCAGCAGTAGTGCTGCAAAAGATTCATGAAATAGCAAAAGCTTTAAACGCAAAAATAATTTTTGAGGGCGTGGAGACGGAAGCTCAGAAAAAAGCAATTCTTGATTTCTGTCCTGATGCACTTGTTCAAGGATGGCTATTCAGCAAGGCATTGCCAATTAGCGAACTTACTGAAAAAGTCAGATCGCAAAGAGCTAGGGGTGAAGCGATGAATTTTGCACATGAATAAATTTTATATTAGCCCTAAAAGGTGCCAAATCTTTGATTGGGTGCGTTTTAGGGCTGGTAGCGATTTAGAGATGGGGCTTCTTTTCGGCAGTGTATCCATTCGGGGTGAAACTGATGCGGTCAATGTGCTCATCAGCCAAGTGAACATCCATGATGAAATGTTTTTCTTAATAGGCGTTATAGTAATTCTTACGTTTTGACCGATTAGGAAATTATTTACTCGCATTCGCCCATGCTCGTTCAAAAGGAACTTGTAAATTCCCATAACGTTAAGCATGGATTTACTGGCCAGATGCAGCGAACTAATTCTTAGGCTAATCTCATTATGCTTTGCTTTAAGCTGATCCAAGTCGTGAGCTACTTCCTCAATTTTGCTTAGAATGTATTTTTTGGCCGTTTCCGAGGCATTAGTAAGAATGTCGAAATTGCTTGCTAACGATTTTTCCTGTTGAAGAATTTTTCCAGCTAGCTCTTGCTTTTCATTTTCCAGCGACTTAATATCCTTAGACTTTGGTATTATTCTGTGAAATGGGATAAGGGATTGGTAGGCAAGGAATATTTCCTCTATTCGTGCATATCTATATCTGACGCCTTTTCATGGTGATGCATACGTGCAGCGCCCAGCCAATGAGGCCGAGCACACCAAGTCAACATACTCTCTTTTTTGTGCGTGGTAACGGAAGCCCGAGCCACAGGCACAAAAAACAATCCCTCGTAAGATGTTTTTGAATTCTGCGACCTTTCGCCCTGCAAGTTTTGGGTCTTGTCGCTCACTCAATTTTGCGCCGACTCTATAAAACTCTGACTCTGAAATTACTGCCGGATAATAGCCTTTAATCTCTTTTTTGACCTGAATCGGCTTACCTGATTCGTCCCACTCCATAGCGATAAAAGACCCGTAAATTGCGGGCTGTCGAAGAACCTTCCCAACAATGCTTTCAGTATATTTCTTGGGGAAGTTCATCTTGTTTAATTCTTGGGCAGTTGCTCTTGCACCCATTTCAAAACAGAGTTCTGCGCACGTTTCACGGCTTCTGCATGTTCGTTAAGGATGAATCCCTCATCAACATAGCTGATTCAGAAAGGGGTCGCACTGCAACTGAACATGCGTCCGCGTAAGCGCTTCGACTTCAAATGCCCAATCGAAGTTATGGGCGAGGTGATGCAGAAGGCCATGGTTATGCGGCATGATGCTCCAGCTTCAATTCAATGACCGTGTTGCACTCAGCTTCTGCAACCGCCATTTGATCAATTGGATGCCAGCAGCCACGGCTGCGTGTGGCTGCTGGCATTTGTTGCTCTAGCCTTTCGGAGCAGTGGTTTTTCCGTCTACCAGGCGCCAGATATTCAAAGGGTTGTTTTGCTTCAATGCCTCAGGGAGGAGGACATTTGGCAAATTTTGATAGCAAACAGGACGAAGGAAGCGGTCGATTGCAGTCGAACCAACCGACGTTGTGCGGCTGTCAGAGGTAGCAGGGAAAGCACCGCCGTGTACCATGGAGTCACATACCTCCACGCCAGTTGGGAAGCCGTTGACCAATACGCGGCCAGCCTTCTTCTCCATGGCTTGCACCAACCCTTGAGCAATCGCCAAGTCCTCATCTTCAAGATGAAGTGTCGCCGTCAGCTGACCCTCGATGGATTTGGCGAACGCGAGCATTTCGTTGACGTTCTGGCAACGGATGACGATAGCTGCCGGGCCAAACACCTCCTCCAAGAGCTGTGCATTGGCTGCCACGCTTTCGAAGGTCGTTTGATAGAGATGCCCCTGTGCCTGTGTGGCTCCAAGATCAGGCTGGCCTGAAGCAACGGCCTGAACGCAGGACTGACTGGTGATGCGATCAATCCCTTGCGAATAGGCAGAATGAATGCCAGGAGTCAGCATGGTTTGCGCAGCCTTGTCGCCCAGATGAGCTCCGGCCTTGTCCAGGAAGGCTTCCAGGTCAGGGCCATCGACTGCAAGCACGATGCCTGGGTTGGTGCAGAACTGGCCTGCGCCCATTACCAGAGCGTCGATGAAGCCGGTGGCGATGGACTCTGCCCGAGCAGACAGTGCACCTGGCAGGAGGAATACCGGGTTGATGCTGCTCATTTCGGCGTAGACGGGGATGGGTTCAGGCCGCGCTGCCGCTGCCCGCATCAATGCCAGGCCACCGCTACGTGATCCGGTGAAACCTACGGCTTTGATAGCCGGGTGCGATACCAACTGCTGTCCTACATCGTTGCCATCACCGACAATCAGCGAGAACGTTCCCTCAGGCAATTCAAGGCGCTTCGAAGCTTCCTGGATCACTCGCCCTACGAGCTCGGAGGTTCCCAGGTGAGCGCGGTGTGCTTTCACGACAACAGGGCAACCTGCGGCCAGTGCGGAAGCGGTATCGCCACCTGCGACAGAGAAAGCGAGCGGGAAATTACTTGCACCGAAGACGGTGACAGGCCCCAGCGCAATTTTGCACATGCGCAGGTCGGGGCGTGGAAGCGGCTGACGATCTGGCAGAGCCGAGTCGAGTGTCGCATCCTGCCAACGGCCTTGGCGAAGAACAGATGCGAAAAGCCGCAGCTGACCGACGGTGCGTCCCCGCTCGCCTTCAAGTCGAGCCATGGGCAGCCCGGTTTCGAGGTGAGCACGCTCAGTCAATGTAGAGCCCAGGCCTACGATCCCTTCCGCAATCTCTTCGAGAAAACGGGCACGCAATTCAGGTGCAGCGGAGCGGAACGAGTCGAACGCCTGTTCGGCCAGCTCGCAGGCCTCGTTAACCAGAGCTGCGCTTGCGCAGTTGAACACAGGGCTTGGAATAGACTGTTGGTTATTAGGATTGATCGCAAGGAGTTCACGGCCTTCGCCGCGCACCGCTTGATAACCGATTAGTTGTTCACCTGTGAGTTGCATATATCTACTCCGAAAACTTGTTACTTGTCAGTGGAAATGGGCTGCTTCAGAAGAAGCACGTAAGCCATTGCTGCCACCGATGCCACGGCAGCACTGATCAAAAATGCGGAAGCGAATGAGCCGGATTGCTGGATGCTGAAGCCAGTGACAATGGGTGCCACCGATCCCGCCAGGTAACCGCCGAAGTTCTGGATAGAGCCGAAGGAAGCAACCCGTCGACTATCCACGACTGTGTTAGCGATCATCCAAGCAGTTGAGCTGGCCATGTTGACGCTGAACAATGCACCGCACAGCAACACCACGCTGAGGATGAAGCCACTGCCGAACGACAGAGGGATGGTGAATGCAGCAGCTGAGAACAGTGCGCAGACAACTACGAACTTCCGGCTACCCAGTACGGTGGCCCCATTCTTCACCAGTCGGTCACAGAAACGGCCAGCGACGATGGTGCCCAAGGCGCCAAATACATAGGCCAAGGAAACGATCCAGGCAGTTTGATACAGGCTGAGACCGTGCTCACGCTCGAAATAACCTGGCAACCAGGTGAGGTGCAGCCATAGCATGTAGATCACGCCCATGAACCCCAGGACTGCACCCCAAGTGCTTTTGTGCTGGAACAGCTCAGCCCACGCGCTCAACTGAGCTTTCACGCTGGGCCTTGCTGTAATTGCTGCCTGCCTCTGTGCTTGCGTAGCCAGTAGACGTTCGCGTTCCTCTGCAGGAAGCTCAGCCAAAAAACGCTCTTTGCTCTTGTAGAAGGCGAACCAGCAGGCAGCGATCAAGATTCCAAAAACGCCGGTGGCAATGAACATGCCACGCCATCCCCAATTGACCATCAGTAGGGTCAAGAGTGGTGGCGCGATGCAAGGCCCTATGCATGTCGACGACAACACGATCCCAGTGGGCGTCCCACGCTTCTCAGCTTCGAACCACTCTGAAAGTGCCTTAGCAGCTGAAGGAAACATTGGTGCTTCACCGATACCCAGCACGATCCGCAAACCGATGAACGCAGAGAATGTGTTGATCAAGCCAGAAGCAGTTTGAGCAACAGACCAGCCAAGAAGCGCTGCGCCCACTGAAATCTTGCTGCCCAGGCGATCAATGATCACACCCAGTGGAAGCTGAGCCAGGGCATATGCCAACGAGAACGCTGACAGGAGGATGCCCATCTGGGAAGGCGTAATCCCCATATCCCGCTGGATAGAGGTGTTTGCAATCGACAGAGCGCTCCGATCCACATAGTTGATGATGCCGATCACCAGCAGCAGGCTGACGGTGATGACCTGGTACTTCTTGAAGGGGTTTGAGCTCGCCACCGTTTCAGGCTTACGGTTGAGCTCCGCTTCCGCATATTTGGTGTTCATAGGCGTTCACTTTCTTGTTATTGGATGAGGGCAGGATTTCGAGGCTTACATGGAGGCCTCGAGAATCCACTGGTAATCCTCTGCAGAAGCTTCACGCGGGTTTGTGCGATGGCTGTGATCTGCGAGAGCGCCTTTGATGATTTTGGGGAACATGTCTTCAGTGACTTCCAGCTCCCGCAGGCCGGTTGGCAGGCCGAGTGCTCGGGTCATGTCCCGGATCGCATCTTCGATTTGGCTTTCGTCAGCCAACCCCATCGCTTGAGCAATACGCGCTGTCTTGTGCTCGTTGACCATGGTCGCTGCCTTGCGGTTGAACTGGATCACAGCCGGCAGGAAGATTGCGTTGAGAGTGCCGTGGTGCAGGCGAGGATTGATGCCGCCCAGCGAGTGGCTCAGGCTATGAACGCAACCCAGACCTTTCTGGAACGCGAGAGCGCCTTGCAGGGAAGCACTCATCATGTTGGTGCGACCTTCCAGATTTTTCGGATCTTGGGTAGCGGTTTCGATGAAGCGCCAGGCACGCCACAGGCCGTCCAATGCAATACCGTCCGCAGGTGGGTTGAACGACGGAGCCATGAAGGTTTCGAGGCAGTGGGCAATCGCATCCATCCCGGTAGCAGCAGTCAAAACTGCAGGCAGGCCAAGAGTCAGTTCCGGGTCACAGATTGCAGATTTTGGAACAACGTGGGGGGAGATCACGCCAACCTTACGGCCATCGTCCAAGATGAGAATGGCGCCACGACCAACTTCGCTGCCGGTGCCGGCAGTGGTCGGCACTGCGATCACAGGGGCCGTTGCTGGAGTGATGCGAGCCAGACCACCTTCGATGACAGCGAAGCTTTTCAGCGGGCCTTCGTGCTTGGCGCATACGGCTACACCTTTGGCAAGGTCAATAGCGGAACCGCCGCCGATGGCGATGATGCCGTCGCAACCGCATTCCTTGAACATGGCCACTGCTTCACGAACAGCATTTTCGTTTGGGTTGGGTGGCGTGCCGTCATAGATCGGCAGCTGAACAGTGGAGTCGGTGAATTTGCTCAGAGCTACATCGACGATACCTGCCGCACGGACACCACGGTCAGTGACGATCAAAGGGCGGGTAATACCAATGCGCTGACACTCTGCAGGCAGGAGCGAAATAGCTCCGACTTCAAACTGGATCTGGGTGATGTAATTGATCAGGGACATGGAGTCTCCTCGAGCCTACTGGCTTTGTTATTTTGGGCCGATCTCAGGCCAATCCGCCGCACCGAGTGCGACATCGTGCCGCGCCAGTATAGAAATCTGAATTCAGCCGTGGTATTGAGAACAATCCATACAGGTATAACTAGGATTCATACCAAATGACCCCGTCCCTCAACTCGATCATGTCCAGGCTCCACGCTAGACACCTGCGATTGCTCATCGAGCTGGACGAGCACCGCTCTCTTCTCGGAGCCGCAAATAGCGTGGGGCTGACACAACCTGGGGCAAGCAAGGCCCTTCAGGAGATCGAGACGACTTTTGGTACGACGCTTTTTAATCGCAACAACCGTGGGCTTGAACCAACGGCTGCCGGCTATTGCGCCATCAGGTACGCCAGGGTGGTGCAGACTGATATCTCGAACCTGCGGCACGATTTGGATGCGATCCTGAGAGGGGTCGGGGGACGCCTTGCGGTGGGGGCGATCATGGGGGCAGTGCCGCTGTTGATGAAGGCGGTCTCCCAGCTGACTGCTATACAGCCGGAAATGTCATTCGAGATCATTGAGGACACCAGCCAATCGCTCTTAACCCAGATCGAGAGCGGGCGTCTGGACATGGCCCTGTGTCGGACGAGTGTGAGCAGTTCGCCGCATCTTTTCTCGAGTGCGTTTGTTCAGGACGAGACTCTGGCGGTCATCGCCAACATCGACCACCCCCTCCAGGCCGCTGGAGCACTTCGCTTGGAGGAGTTGGCTGAAAGTCGGTGGATCGTCTACCGGGCCAACATGCCTATGCGGGTGCAGCTTGAGCGAGAGTTCCATGATGCGGGCATCCGCTTCCCTCTGCACCTGGTGGAGACCACGTCGATTCTGGCAACGCTGTCACTGCTGCAGAACCAGCCCGAATTCGTTGCGCTTGTGTCAATCGATGTGGCCAAGCAGTGCGTCCAGCACAACCGCGTATGCATCTTGCCCTTGGCCATCAAGTCCGTAAGCGACCCCTACGAGTTGGTAACACGCAGAGGTAGCCAGGCCACACCGGCTATGGAGCAACTGAGGGGGTTGCTGATACAAGTCGAGCTCGACGATGCAGGCCGCCCTAAAGCGCTTCAATCAGAAGGTGGTCGGGCACTGCGACCGAACCACAATCCCCACTGATCTACGTCAAAACTCGTCGCAGCCTGAAGAGTTACGGCGAACTATAATGAAAATACTTTGTCACGTTATTGGATCCGAAACTGCTTTCGGAGTCTAGCTCGCTCGAATGAGATTCAAAATAATGATCCCATCGGCGATTAGGACGACTTCAGCTGGAGGCTGTTCTCCATGGACGCGATCAAAAGCTGCTATCACCCCATCGATGCGGCAATTCTTTGGTGCGATCTGGCCGATCACACCGCAGAGATCTTACAGGTCGAAATAGCCCACTCAGGTGAGCTACTCAAGCATTTTCCGCAGTGGCCCTGTCTCCACTTCTATGTGGAGCGCATCTACGACGCCATTGCCGCGGGTGAGCTACCGGCAACGTTCCTCGGCGGGCCCATTACGCTCAACGACCACGCCGAGCGAGTGTATTGGTCCATACGCCGTCCGGATCTGCGGGCCTGGTTTGCGCTAAACCATCCGGAGGAAAAACCCGAATTCCTGTTCCCCAAAAATATCGACCACCTCGAATGCGTGAGTTTGAACGCCTTTTTGGCTGTGCAAGCTGAACGGGACTTCTACGCGCGTGAGTTTGAGAAAATGCATCAGGCCTACGATTCTGTTGTCGAAGAGATGACGGTCTACAAGCGCCATGAAAACGAGCTAACGGCGCAGCTTGATGCAGCGGAGCCAGCCCCTGAAGCCTCCGCCAGCGTCCACTACACGATCATCGGCGCCCTACTGGCAATCACCGTAGGCAAGTCGAAATCCGGCCAAGTGCAGTCGATCTATAAAAATCAGACTGCGGTAGTCCAGGCTATTTTGTCTCAATTTCCCGGCCTACATGGTTTGAGCAAACACACCCTTGATCGGAAATTTGCGTTGGCTCGCCGCCATTTGGCCCAAGCGGAGCAGGCCTAACTCCGAATAGCCAGGCAATGGCGGCCATTGCCTGGCAATGATTTTTCACCCCCACGGACCTTCACTGACTGTCACATCCCACTGCGCGCCACATGGCGCTAAGGAGTGACACCATGCAACCGGCCAGCCCTGCCCCAGCTTCCGCCGATCGCCACATCATGCGCCGCGATGAGGTGGAACAAAAAACCGGCTTCAAACGCTCGCACATCTACAACTTGATGAAGGCCGGACTATTCCCGCAATGCCGGCGCATCGGCACGCGCGCGGTCGGTTGGGACTCGCTGGAGATTGAGCAGTGGGTTCAGGATCGCCTGTCTGTTCGGGAGTAGTGCCATGAAAGTCCTTTCGCTGATCTCGACCAAGGGCGGGGCCGGCAAGACCACGGTTGCCGCCAACCTCGGCGGCCTGCTTGCCGACGCGGGCTTGAAGGTGCTGCTGCTCGACCTAGACAGTCAACCGACGTTGTCCAGCTACTACGCTCTGTGCAAGTCACGTGAAGCGGGCAGTTACGAACTGATCTCGCAGCGGCTCACGGTTGCCGAGCAGATCATTTCCGTCACCACCATCCCGCGGCTTGAACTGATCGTTTCCAACGACCGCGCGGGCCACCTGGGCACCGTACTGCTGCACGCGCCCGATGGCCGACTGCGCCTGTGCAACCTGCTACCCGCATTTGCCGATCAGTACGATGTGCTGATCGTCGACACCCAGGGCGCGCGCAGCGTGGTGGTGGAAATGGCCATCCTCGCCTCCGATTGTGCGCTATGCCCGTTGCCACCGGAAATGCTCGCGGCACGCGAACTGCGCCGCGGCACGCTCGGCCTGTTCGAAGAGCTGGAACCCTACCGCTACCTCGGCGTGTACTTGCCCCCGGTGAAACTGCTTCTCAATCAGGTGAACGCCAACCGGCGCGATACCTGCCTGATCATGCAGAGCCTGCGCAACACCTTTGCCGCCGACCCGCATGTCAGCGTTTGTAAAACGGTGATTCCCGATCGCGTCGCGTACCTCAATGCCGCGTCATTGGGATTGCCGGTGCATCGGATCGAGTCGAAAGCCGCCCCTCGATCGCGCAGTCGCTGCGCGGCCGATGTCATGCGGGCACTGGCCAATGAACTGTTCCCGGAGTGGGAGCAGCGACTGGCCCAGCCCAGGGGCCGTGCGCGCTCTTATCCCGACAGCATTGCCTCAGAGGAATGCGTCACCGGCCGACCCGCCTAGTGCCCTGCCCTTCCCCCCGCTGCCCCACCCACGCAGACAACTGGGAAGGCCAGGGCGGGGCCGCCTGCACTGACAGATCAGGGGCAAACCCATGAAACCACCAACCTCCGAAGACATTACACGCCAGCTCCAGCACGGGCACTTCCCACAGCGGGCAACACAGGTATCGCCCACCGATCCCGACTGCGACACGCCGATGGTGGTGACCCTCGAGCAGCTGCGGCCCTACGAGCATAATCCACGCTTCATCCGTAATCCGCTGTACGAGGAACTGAAGGCCTCCATCCGCGACCGCGGCCTGGACCAGCCCCCCTCTATCACGCGCCGGCCCGGCGAGCCGCAGTTCATCATCCGAAATGGCGGCAATACACGGCTGAGTATCCTCGGCGAACTGTGGCAAGAAACCCGTGACGACCGTTTTTTCCGCATCCATTGCCTGTTTCGCCCCTGGCAGTCGGAGCTCCATACGCTGCTGGGCCATCTGGCCGAAAGTGACCTGCACGGCCAACTGACTTTCATCGAGCGGGCCCTGGCCGTGGCCAAGTTCCGCGACATGCTTCTGGTAGACGGTGGTAGCCTGAGTCAACGTGAACTGGCGGCGCAACTATCGGCCGGCGGCTACCCAATCTCGCAATCGCACATCAGCCGGATGCTGGACACCCTGGAGCACCTGCTGCCGGCGATCCCGCAAACCTTGTACGCCGGCTTGGGCAGACCTTCGATCGAGCGGACCCTTAACCTGCGTCGACGTGCCGAATCGGTGTGGAATCGGTACGTTGCGACACGGTTGGATTTCACCGCGTTGTGGTTGGAGGTGCTGTCTACGTTCGACTGCACAGCCGCCGAGCTGGACACCGCCGAGCTGCAGGACGAACTGCTCGCGCACATGGCGAAATCCTTGGACCAGTCACCACGCCTGCTGGCGTTGGAGCTGTTCCAGGATAGCGGCCAGGCATCACGTCAGCCACTGACGCCCGACCGGTCGCTGCCCTCGCCGCTGGGCGTGGGCCAAGACACCGATACCACTTCCGGTAGTGAGCCTGAAGCCCCCACGGGGCTCCACTCACCGGAGCTGGTCTGCCCTCCGCAACCTGCTGATAGGCAACCCGAACAGGCAGACCTGAAGCAGCCTCCTGCCGTCACCCGTGAACAGGTACGCACTCCAACTGCGCCACCGCCCGCTCAGTCTGCCGATATCGGCAGTGCTGGGCGCCTGTGCTTGCCCGATTCACTGGATACCCTCTGGCCGATACCGCCGGCTATAGAAGACCTGGTGCAACTGCGCCAGGCCTGCGCGCAGTTGGCCAGCGAACTGGCCGGCTACGCCAATGCGCCACACATGGTCTGCGCCACGGAGGAAGGCCTGGGTTTCTCGTTGGCGCCCGATACAGCAGCGCCTTCGACACCGCACCGCACTGGGATTCAGCTGCTGTTGGGTGCGCTGTTACGCGTGCAGGATGACGTTGCTTGGGAGCAACGTCAGCAACTCCCGGCGGCATTGTTCGGCCAACTGCTACTGGGTGCTTACGATCTTCCGCTGATCGAGCGCCCAGCGCTCGCGATCGGGATTGAGCGGCTCCCCGACCCTCAATTGGCGCAACTGTTTTCACTTATCCGGCTCTCTCGACGCCTGATCGAACTCACGCTGTCGTCCACCCGCTGACACCCGGAGGTACCGCATGAGCACGCCGTTCAATCTGCTGAACCACGCCATGTTGAACCAGGTCCTGCATGAACTGCGCCATGGCCGACTGCAACGGTGCAAGGCCTTGGGCCTCGGCGACGAGGACATCGAGGTGCTGCAGTCGCTGCCGCCCACCACCTTGTCCCACCTGGCGCACTCCACGATCGCCTGGGTCGAGATCAAGGTCGACACCACGGTGCTGCGTCGCCTGATCGCCCAGGCCGAACGCGACGAACTGAACGAGCGGCTGATCAACCGTGCCCTGAAGTTGGGGGCGAGTTCGAACATCATGTACCGCTGCTTCGGCCTCGACCATTCCGACACGGCATTGCGCCGACGCATCTTGAAGATCGAGACCCACCGTGGTCGCCCCGTCCAGCTCAGTGAAGTCCAGGAACATGCGGTGTGGAACCGCTGGCGCCAGTTGCGGGCTGAAGATCCGGACAGCGAGCCGCTGGACGCGATGATGATGCTGGCCGAGGAACAACAGATCAGCCTGACCCTGATCTGGCAGCAGATAGAGCTCTATGGAGGTATCCCATGCTGAACTTCTACACCGTGGACTGGGCTGATGTGGTGCGCCAGAGCATGGTCACGCTCAAGCGCTGTCTGGAGCAGGCCGAACAAGCCAAGGTCGCCCGTGCGCTGGCGGAGGGGCCAGGCTTCGTATACCACGGCAGCCACGATCCGTTACCGCAGGGATTGCTACAGGATCGCCGGCTCACGCCCGTGGAGCGCAATCTCTGGTTGGTGCTGCGCTGGTTGATCACCGAGCGGCAAATGCGAACCCCGCGCTACCAGGACCTACAGCCCTACCTGGCGACCAGTCCCTGTGGCGCACAGGCCTCACGCGAGACCCTCGCCCGAGCGCTGAACGTGCTGCGTGCCACCCGCTGGCTCAGCCTGAGCGAACGTTATCGCGATGAGCAGGGTTGCCTGCGCGGCTGCGTCTACGTGCTACACGACGCGCCACTAACGCCGGCGCAAGCCATCGACCAAGATGCCGGTTACCTGTCCCTGATCAGCCAAAACCTGTCCCACGCCACCAAAGGTGTGCGCGATCTCGCTCAGCACCTCCTCCAGGAACTGCGGGCGGATCCGGAGGTGGCTGACGAGGCCTTGGCCATGATGGCTTCGCTCCCCGCAACAGGCGCTCAACAGGCCTTGCCGCTGCAGACCGACAGCCAGGTCGAGCATTCCGAACTGGGAGAAGCGCACAGCGTTCGGTCTGCCGCACCGTCCTCGACCGATTCCGAACCCAGCGTGAATGCCCCGACGGCGGCTGTCGTTCGGAATCCAGCGCAGTACCGTACCGTACAAAAACAAAGCAAAAAAAGTACAGTACCGCCCACCTCGGCCGATGGCAGCGCCGCTTGGCCAGCGGGTCTGCAGTTAAGCCCGACTGAACAACGCCGGGCTAACCAAGCGCTGCGCCAGCTCGAGCCCGAACAGCGACAAGCGGTGATCAATGAAGCAGCGGTTCGCTGTAGCCGCGGCGACATTCGCAAACCCATTGCCTACTTGTTGGGGCTGATCAAGCGAGCCTGCCAGGGCGAATTCACGCTTTGGGCCGCACGAAGCGATGTACCACCAGCACCGCGCAAGCGCATTCGCCCGCCTGAGCCGGCTGATGAGCGCTCACGGGAATCCGGAAGCCGCGTGGCCTCGCCGCTGGCCAAGGCGTACCTGGAGCAGCTCAAGCTTCGCTGCGGTGTCGTCAACGGGGCAACCTAACAGCGCGCTGAGTATTCCAAGTCTCCAGCGTTCAGCGGACCTCGATGGATTTGATCACAGTGGCATCACTCCAGTGACGTGTTCTAGTCAGACATGATCATTCAAGGAGTGTGATCTGCGTGATGGCTGTAAGGTCGCAGCTTTGACCAATACCAGGAGGAAGCAATTAGCTGCGTTGGCACTCAGTGGATTTGATCACAGTGGCATCAATGGCAGGACCATCGAAAGTAGGGGCAATGTGAGCCCATCGCGTTCAAATTGATCACTGCCAGGTTGCCCGAGAGCGCAGATCGTCGGCGTCATTCCGACGGCGAGGATCTGGCGATGGTCGACCACTACCAGCTCAACCTGGGCTCACTGCGCAGCAGCATCACACTCACCCTGCACACGCATCACGCAGCACGACTGTGGCAAGGCCGTGCCGCACGCGAAGGCGTGTTCGCCATCATGGGTATGGCGGGCTACATCAGCGTCACCAACCTGCTCAAGCAGGCGAGCAGTCAGGACGACCCCTTCGCCGACTGGTTCATGCTGCAACTCGAAGACAAGGTACTGCAGGCCAAGGCCGAGCTGCTGGCGTTGACCGAGCAAGTCAAACTGGTCGAGCGCGACCTGCCCTCCCAGGTCAGCATCGGCGACAACCTGAACATCCACCCTGTCACCCTGCCCCTGTTCATCGGCAGCCAGTTGGGGTTTCTCGCCGTCTACCTGCTGACCGACTACGATAGCCTGGTGCGCCGGGTCCTGCTGGCCCACCACACGGCGCTGATTGGCCGGGTCGACATGGAGCATTGGATCGATCGTGGCGCTCACCTGCTGCGCAGCCTGTTCAGCATGGCGCAGCTGTACCGGCTCGCTGGGGTCAGCCGAGATGACATGGCCGCCAACAACGCCCGCGCTCGGGAAGCCATCGACAAGTTCGGCATCCCACCGCAAGACATTCTCGAAGGCACGCGGCGCTCGCAATTCGCGCCGCCCATCGTCCGTCCAACAAACGCACCGTTGACCGTCGAGGCCGATCCACTTGAGACCGGCGTGGAGCCCTCGCCCGGCGCCCCCGCCGAAGGCGGTGAAGCATGACCCTGGCCGAAGCGATCGCTCATTGCCTGTCATCGGAGGCCTATCGCGAGTTTGAACACAGTGCCTCTCTAAAAGGCCTTTTAAAGCCTTTTAAGGGTAAGGGGGAGCTGTTCCAGTTCGCCGAGACAATCAAACAGCTGCGCGGCGAACTCGAGACGCTGATGGCCGCGATGCTGGCGATCATGGCGCAGCCACCCTTCTCGTTGCTCGAGTTGCGACTGAGCGTCCAGCACAGCTCCCAGGGCGCCTGCTTCCTCCGCTGGCGCAGCCCGGACTTCAAGCGCATGGGCGTGGAGGTCTGGGGGCAGGTGATGGAGCATCCGTTGCTGCAGCCGGAGTTGCGCCAGGCGCTGTACCAGCTGGAGGCCAACCGGATCGTCCTCAACCTGCAGATGAGCAGCCTGAACTCGCTCTATCGCCAGGTCCTCTTGGGCGCCCTCAAGCTCGCGCATGCCGATGACGTCCTTTTCGATACCACCACCGAGGAGAAACACCCATGAGCACGTTCTTTGTTGGCGAAGGCAATATCGGCAGTCCGCCTGAGTTTCAGGAGTTCAACAACAACCCGGACGAGCCAAAGCGGCTGCTGCGGTTGAATGTCTATTTCGACAATCCGGTACCGCGCGAGGGCGGCTATGAAGATCGCGGCGGCTATTGGGCACCGGTCGAGCTCTGGCACCGCGATGCCGAGCACTGGAGCACCTTGTACCAGAAAGGCATGCGCGTCTTGGTCATGGGCCGAACGGTGAAGGATGAGTGGGAAGACAGCGAGGACAATGCCCGGGTGACGTTCAAGGTGGAGGCACGGCACATCGGCATCCTGCCCCATCGCCTGGCCAGCGTGTCCATGCGCGAGAAGGCGAGTGAAAGCGCTGGCAGTAACCGCAAGCCGGCCAGCAAGAAAACCACCCGCAAGTCGACCTGAGCGGGTGGACGTCAGTGGAACCGTGCCCGTCAGCGCGATACCGCTCAGTCGCGGGGCCCCACGCCGCGGGCAACGCCACGCAGGTCGTCCCCCTCGATCAACCCTTTGACTTCCGCCAGGTACTGGTCCAGGGCAAGGAACGCCCGCCAGTGCGCCGGCGCTTCCTTGACCCACGCGATCAACCTAGCACGTGCGGCCTGATTGTCAGGTTCTTGATGGGTGGCCATGAACAACTCGCAGGCCTTGATCGCTAACGCATCCGCTTCATGCTGCTCAAGTTCGTCCAATCCGCTATCTCCATGTGACGGTCAGGTCACCGTACTCTCATTGGGTGATACGCCCCAATAGGTTGTTAGTCAACCTTTAAGGGCGTTCATATCTTCGGGTGGTTGGTCAACCATACGGGTTGAATTGGAGAGCCACCCCGTTGCCAGTCAAAGAGCCTAGCCCACAACACATCGGCCGCCAGTTGGCCAAGTACCGCCGTGCCCAGGGCTTTACCCAAGCGCAAGTCGGTGAACGCCTGGAGATCGGCACCGAAGCGGTGTCGCGCATGGAGCGTGGCAAGGTCGAGCTGACCGTGCCCAAGCTGCTGCAGTTGGCGGATATGTATGGCTGTCCGGCCGATGAACTGCTGCTGGCCATCAGTCCTCGGCCACAGGACCAGGAGCAAAAGATTGCCTCGTTGATCAAGGACCTTGGCGAGACGGACAAGCAGTTTGCCCTGGACCTTCTGCAGACCGTGACCGCACACCTCACGCAACGGTAAGTCGCTCGCCGCTGGTGGCTACACCGATATGATCTCGACCAGTTCAGCTTTTCTCTAGCGCTCCCCTGTCACGCGACCACCCTGTCGGTACCTGACCGAGAGGGCCACGTCATGCGTCTCTACATTTGCGAAAAACCGTCCCAAGCCCGCGATATTGCCAGGGTGCTGCAAGCCCATCGTCGCGGCGATGGCTGCCTGCAGGGCACGGGAGTGACCGTGACCTGGTGCGTGGGGCACTTGCTAGAGACCGCGCCGCCAGAAACCTATGGCCATCAGTTCAAGCGCTGGTCACTAGAGCACCTGCCGATCATCCCGCAGCACTGGCAACTGGTGGTAAAACCCAAGGTCGCCGCGCAGTTGAAGGCCATCAGCCGGCTGCTGCAAACCTGCGCCGAGGTGGTGATTGCCACCGACGCGGACCGCGAGGGCGAAATGATTGCCCGGGAGATCCTTGAGCGCTGCCAGTATCAGGGGCCGATCCTTCGCCTGTGGCTGTCCGCCCTGGATGACGCCTCGATCCGCCGGGCTCTGGAGGCGCTGCGCCCGGGGGAGCAAACCCTGCCGCTGTACCACTGTGCCCTCGCCCGGTCCCGGGCCGATTGGCTGGTTGGCATCAACCTCAGCCGCTTGTTCACCCTGCTTGGTCGACGCGCCGGCTTCGACGGCACGCTGCCCGTGGGCCGTGTACAGACGCCGACCCTGCGTCTGGTGGTTGAGCGTGATCGCGCCATCGCCAGCTTTGTCGCCCGGCCGTTCTGGACCATGGACGTTGTGCTGCACGCTGACGGGGCGGAGTTTGGGGCACGCTGGCAGCCACCCGCTGCGCACTGCGATGATGCCGGTCGTTGCGTTGATCAGGTGGCGGCCGAGCAGGCTGCCCGGCGCCTGGCAGCGGCGCATTCCGTACAAGTCGAGCGGGTCGACGTTGAACGCGTGACGGAGGGGCCGCCCTTGCCGTTCGACCTGGGCACGCTGCAGGAGATCTGCTCGGCCAAACTCGGCCTGGGCGCGCAGGAAACCCTCAGTGTGGCGCAGGCACTGTACGAAACCCACAAAGTCACCACCTACCCTCGCAGCGACTGTGGCTACCTACCCGAGAGCATGCTGGACGAGGTACCGCGCGTACTAAAGGCCTTGGCCGCAGCAGACCCGACGCTTGGCCAGCGCTTCAAGGAACTCGATCCGACACGGCGGGCCCGCGCCTGGAACGGCAGCAAGGTCACCGCCCACCACGGCATCATCCCCACCGCCGTGGTGATCCCGCTGGATCAGTTGTCCGAGCGCGAGCGCGCCGTGTACACGTTGATCCGCGCCCGCTACCTGGCGCAGTTTCTGCCCCACCACGAATACCTGAAGACCCAGGTGCAGTTGCGCAGCCGGGCCGATCAGTTGCTGGCCCGCGGCAAGCAGATCCAGGTGCGTGGCTGGAAAGCCGTGATCGATGAAACCGATGCCACTGAGCCGACCGAGCAAACGCAGCGGCTGCCCACCCTGCAGAAAGGCGCCTCGGTTGCTGTACGCGACGCCATGGTCAACACGCAGCGCACCCAGCCGCCCAAACCCTACACCGAAGGCACACTGGTCAAAGCGATGAAAACCATCGCCAACCAGGTGGCCGACCTGCGCCTGAAGCAAACCTTGAAAGACAGCATTGGTATCGGCACCGAGGCCACTCGCGCCGCGATCATCCAGGGCCTGATCGATCACGGCTACCTGACCAAGAAAAAGCGCAGCCTGGCGGCGTCTGCCGCCGCCCACACGTTGATCGAAGCCGTTCCGCGTGAGGTTGCTGACCCGGTGATGACAGCAGTGTGGGAACAAGCACTGGCACGGATCGAGACCGGGCAGCTGAGTGTCGAGGCGTTTCTCGCCAAGCAGTCGGCCTGGCTCACCCAGGTCGTGCGCAGCCAAGCCTCGTTGAACCTGCAGCTACCCCGTTCGAAAGGTCCAGCCTGCCCCGTGTGCCGCAGTCCCATGCGCCAGCGCAAAGGCCGCACCGGCAACTTCTGGTCCTGTGTGCGCTACCCGGACTGCAAGGGCACCAAGCCAGTGAAGGCCAGCGCGGCGCCCGCCAAGCCGAAGCGGACATGACTGCTTGACGCTGGGGCCAGTCGCTGATGTAGTGGACAGGCCCCTCGCCGTTGGCGACCCTAGGCCGATTCGCTCCGGGCAGCTCGGCCAGACTCGTTGAGTTCGGAGCCTCTTTCACTACGCTGCATCACTGTTCCGGATGTCCAAGATTCCCGAGACGGATGACCCGTGCGACCTGCTTTAGGCTGCAGGGGTCATCCGCCTCGGCGACGATGCTCAGTGCCGGTGCCCGCCGGCGAAAAACGGGCGCCGTTTGTGCGCGGATGCGTGCCAGTTATCCCGACCCAGGCCACGACAAGGGTCGGTTGATCAGGGTGAGGAGACAGCTGAAGTGAAGCGACGACTTCGCTGTCAATGGACCGGATCAAGGGTGGCCTTTCTGTTCCTAGCCCGACAACCGTTGGGCTTTTTTTTCGCGTGTTTGAATCTACTGTGTACCACCCACGCCCACACCTCTGAACCCAGTCAAAACCGCTGTTGACGGGCGCTGCGCACCGTTCTATAGATGAACTGCACCGCGCTGTCGTTGACAGCACCAGGTAGCCGGAACCTGCAAGGCTACGCTCTCTCCAGAGTGGTTCCTCCCAAAGTGCGACTAGCGTTCGGCGGCTCGCACGGTTATCGCTCCCCGCGATGATGAGCGCTCTTACACCACTGCTGTTGCACCTGACCTTCCCTTGCGGACTCACCCCCGCCAGGGCCGGTGAATATCCGCGTTTCTCGCAAACAGGAGATTCACCATGACCTCGGTAAACACTGCTGCCCCCAGTACCTACTTCAACCTGCACACCCAAGGCATTGGTTACTTGAACCGCGTGCGTGAGGTGCCAGTGCGGCGAGGCCAGCCCTTTATGGCCTGCGACATTGCCGCCTTGCACGGTGCGTCGGATGACGTCGAGTACACCCGCTTCGACTGCAAGGTCGCTGGCGGTGAAGCCGAACGGCTGATCCGCGAACACCTCGAGGATGTCCGTGCCGAACGCAAGGTGCTGATCGCGTTTCGCATTGGCGACCTCTGGGTCGATGCTTTCACCTACGAAAAAGGTGAGCGCAAAGGCCAACCCGGTGCCAGCCTCAAAGGTCGGCTGATCTTCATCGAGTGGATCAAGGTCAACGGTCAGCTCACCTACAAAGCGCCAACTCGGCAGGATGCTTCCTCGCCTGATCAGCCGTCCGAAGCGGCTGGTGAGGATGCGCCGGACTCTTCACGCAGTGCCGATCAGGCTCCGAACCAGGCGACGCAGCCTGCCTGAGACTGATGCCCCACCACAGAGGCGCTCACATGAGCGCCTTTTCTCACCCCCAGAGGCTGCTATGGAGAGTTACTGGCTCTGTGAGGATTGCCTGCACGCCGTGGCCTACGACGACTTCAGCGCACTGTCGCTGTACTACAGCGAGGCCGAAGTCGATCAGCGAATCGCGCAGATGCGTAAAGAGCTGCAGGTGCTGTTGCCGCTCAGCGCTGATTTCGATCCGGACACCGGTGTCGGCATCGACCCCTTCTCCACTCACCCCTGCGAAGGCTGCCACTCCGCGTTGCACGGCACCCGGCATCGTTTCACCCGCCTGTGACCGCCTGACCCTACCCACAGGGGCCTCCTCCCGGAGCGCCCCTGCACACGAGGTTCTGCTCATGAACACGCCATTGACCCTGGTCGAGCCCCTCGACCCCGTCCTGACCCAACGCGCCCACGAAGATGCATTGATCAGCGAAGCCATGCAGTTGCTGGACCAACGCTACTTTCAGCGCGGCGAAGTGCTGATCACACCTGCCGACGCCGCGTCCTACCTGAAGCTGCGCCTGGCGCCCTATCACCACGAGGTGTTTGCCCTGCTCTACCTCGATTCACGCCACCGCGTGCTGGACTTCGAGGTGTTGTTTTTCGGCAGCATCGATGGTGCCTCGGTCTACCCCCGTGAAGTGGTGGTCAAGGCACTGGCACACAACGCCGCAGCGGTCATCCTCAGCCACAACCACCCCTCCGGCTGCCTTGAGCCCAGCGGTGCCGACCGCGTACTGACGACCCGCCTGATCGAAGTCTTGGCGCTGGTCGAGGTGCGCGTTCTAGACCACATCATCGTCGGCGAAGGTCAGCCCCTGTCCTTGGCCGAATATGGCTGGATCTAACCCTCTCACTCGCCACCGCCTGCATGGGGTGGCGTCTCTTTCAACTGGAGCGCCACCATGCTCACCTCAACCCCCAACCCCTTTGCCCGCGGCTTCCATGCATTCGCCTGCGAACGTGTGGTCCAGATCCACTACGACGACCAGTGCCCGCCCTGCTACCGCCCCCTACACACCGCCCAGCTCGACCTTGACGACGATCACATCAACTGCCAGGCCTGCGTGTTCGATGACGACTGCGTGGTCATCACGGAAGGCCAGGATGTCTCAGGTTTTCTTCGCATGCAGTTGCCCGCGGACGGTGTGGTCACCACCGTGCTGTACCAAGTCACCGCTGAGCGGCTGAGTGGCTCGGTACACGTTGGCGACCTTCCCAGCTTGGAAGCGGCGGAGCACCTGATGCAGCAGCTGTCCTTTGCCACCGGCCAGTACAGCCGCAGCTGGGAGATCAGCTCCTCCCACCTACCGGCTGACGAGTACGCCTACCTTGAGCAGCTTGCCCGCAGCGAACGACCTGGCAGCTTCTTTGAATGCTTCCAGTTGGTCAGCAACCGTTCTGTCGGCTGCAAGCTGTACTCGACACCCTGGCACCGCAGCGCCCATGTAGAAAGCTTCGGCTGCTCAGCGGCGGACGTCTGCATTCGCCTGTTGGATGAACAGGTGCCGCCGGTGTTGATGACCCTGTTGTTGTTGGCCGGCCAAGCCGACACGCGCTTCCTGGTGTTCGATCCCGATGCAGCCCCTCTGGCAGGACTTCCGGAGTTTACTGTCGATTGACCCAAGGCGCCCTAGAGGGCGCCTTTTTCATGTGTTGGGCTCGATAAACCGGCCGGCCAACTTCGGTTTATCAGTGGGTGCAGCTAGCGCGCGTTGGCAAGGTGTCGGCACCTACTGTCGAGATCTGCTCATGCACACGCCCGCATTCCCTTGCCTTGTTCTGATGCTCGCGCTGGCGGGCTGCAACACCTCGCCTGCCATCACCCCACCGACGGCGCCAGCCAAGGCCGTACCAGCTCCGGCCATCCCGTCCAAGCAGTTGTCAGCGTCACCAGCGTGGGTCCGCCAGGACCGCTACACCCTGGTCAGCACGCGGCCGACGCTGGAACAGCGTCAGCCGTTGTTCCAGCTCATCACCGTGCAGATTTCACCGGCGCTGCACGCGACGGTCGGTGATGCCCTACGTCACGTGTTGCAGCGCTCAGGCTACTCACTCTGCGCCAACCGCGCCGAGGTCACCACCTTGTTCAGCCGCCCTCTGCCGGCCGTGCAGCACCAACTCGGGCCAATGGCGCTGCTGGACGCCTTGACCATCCTCGGCGGCCCGGCCTGGCGGCTCGTGATCGATCCAGTCGAACGCAGCGTGTGCTACGCCCTTCGCGCACCAGTGCCCGCCCCACCTCGCCCGCCCCTGGAGACCGCGCCATGAAGGTCCATCACTTTCAGGCCCTGGTGCTCGGGGCCCTGTGCCTCGGCGCCGCCGTACTGGCCGCCGTGACCTACAACCACCAGCAACAACTGACCGCGCTCCTGGTCGCCGCGGAGAATGCGCCAGCCGATCCAGCCCCGGCGCTGCGGCGGGATCTCGATGCACTCAACGCCGACCTTGCGGCACTCCCAGCGCAAGTGAATGTGCTGGGCGAGCACCAGCGCCAGCAGGACGCGACCTTCGCGACGTTGAGCAAACAGCTGGATGAGGTGAGCGCTTCGCTCAAGTCCATTGAAGCGGTGCCGCTGGGTCCGACCAATGCCGATCTGGCCGCGCTGGAACAGCGATTGGGCAACGCCGAAACCGCCGTCCACGCCTTCGAGGCTCGAGCGGTTGTGCCGTCCGCACAACCCCAGCCTGCAGCTCCCGCCAAACCGGCCGCCAAAGCCCAAGCCCCGACGCCGCCATTCACCTTGCTGGGTGTCGAGACCCGTGGCGAGGTCCGGTTTGTCTCGGCTCAACCGGCCGGCGCGCATGCCCTGTCGACCGTCCACCTGCTGCAGCTCGGTGACAGCTTGAACGGTTGGCAGCTCAAGACCATTCGCCGGAATCAGGCCGTGTTCCATGTGCCTGGCCTCGGCGAACGTTCGCTGCCCCTGCCGTAATGAGGTGCGTATGGTCCGGTTCACCACCCTCTCGCTGCTCCTACTCCCCATCTGCCTGGTGACAGGCCCGGGATGGAGCGCACCTGCCACGGTCGAAACGCAGCAGCAGTCCAGCGAGCAGGCCGCGTTGCAGCAAGCGCGATCTGAAGCACAGGCCAAGGCCTGGGGGCTGACCGATGATGAATGGGCCAAGTTCGAGCGTCTGCAGAGCGGGCCCCGCCAGTACTGGTCACCGCAACTCGACCCGCTGACCACCCTGGGCGTGGAAGCCGATTCGGACCAGGAGCGTCAGCGCTATGCCGAGTTGCAGGTGCAACTCGAAGCCAAGCGCGCCGAGCGCGAACTGGCCTATCAGAAAGCCTATACCGCTGCCTGGGAGCGGTTGTTCCCGGGGCTGCTGCCGGTGCAGGGGATGAGTGATGCCGCATCCCCTTCGGACAACGCGCGCTATACGGTGTTTGTGGAGGACCCATGCTCGACCTGCGAGGCCAGCCTCCGCCAATGGCTGAGCACGGGCGCCCACCTGGACGTTTACCTAGTGGGCAGCCAGGGCGACGATGCGCGCATTCGGCAATGGGCGCGCACGGTGGGCATTACCCCTGCCCAGGTTGGCAGCGGCCAGGTCACCCTCAATCACGACCGGGGCCGCTGGTTCACCCTCGGCGCCAGCCGCCCCCTGCCCGCGCGCTTTCAACAGGTGGAAGGGAAATGGCAGCGCGTCGATTGACCCTCGCCCTGGCCCTGACGGGGATGACTGTCGCCCAAGCAGGCGGCCTCCCTCCGCCGGCGTACCAGTTGGCCGCCGCCCAGGCCGGCATACCGGCCTCGGTGCTGTTCGCCATTGCCCAGCAGGAGAGCGGCACTCCGCTGCGTGGGCAGCTTGTTCCCTGGCCGTGGACCTTGAATGTGGCCGGCACGCCGCAGCGTTTTTCCACCCGTGACCAGGCCTGTAGCGCACTGACCGTGGCGCTCAGCCGGCACGACCCCAAGCGCATCGATGTCGGCCTGGGGCAAACCAACCTGGGGTATCACCCGGAGCGCTACCCCAGCGCCTGCGATGCCCTCGATCCGCGTAGCAACCTCGCTGTCACCGCCGACCTGCTGCGCGAGCACTATGCCGACGTCGGTGACTGGGTCATCGCCGCCGGCCGCTACCACCGGCCTGCGGGCGGGCCCCCGGCGGCGCGCTACGGCATGCAGTTCAACCAGCACTGGCAGCGCCTTGAAATCTCCACACCCAGCCGCGGAGGGCCACGTTCATGATTGACGCTCGCCGGGGCGCACTAATCTGCGGGCTGGTGGGGTCATTGACTGTCGGGGCATGGCTTGTGCCAACGAACCCAGCCCTGGCCGCCGAACCCTCCGAGCCGGTTGAACGGCTCGACCCACAAAAACTGAGCTGGGTATTGCCAGTGCACAGTGCGCGCCTCACGCCGGGTGAGGTGCCGCGCAGAGCATTGGATCTGCCAGGCATGGTCCCGCTGTTCTTGGTTGGTGCGGACGCCGCCTCATTGGGGTGGCTGACTCAGCACGCGCCAGCGCTGAAGCAGTTGGGCGCCAACGGCTTAGCCGTTGAGGTCCCCGATGCTGCAGCGCTGCAGCGCATCCAGGCGGCAGCACTTGGGTTGACCATCTGGCCGGTCAGTGGCGACGACATCGCCGAGCGGCTGGAGCTGGAGCACTACCCGGTACTAATCACACCGACCGCCCTGGAGCAGTGAGGAACCGCTATGGGTGATCATGCGATGGAATCTCTGCTGCGCCCGGCAGTGGAGTTGTACACCGTGGGGATCTGCGCCGGTGCCGGTGCGCTGTGCCTGCATTCGCCTTGGGCGGTAGCCCTGTCGCCGGAGGTCGGTGCCGGAATGGCCCTGGCCTATACCGCCTTCGGTCTCAAGCGCCTCAATGAGGCCCGCATTGTTTTGCGTTATCGGCGCAACATCCGCCGCCTGCCCCGCTACTCGCTGACCAGCCGACAGATCCCGGTCAGCAGCAAGCGTCTGTTCATGGGCCGAGGCTTTCGCTGGAGCCGCCTGCATACCCAGCGTTTGCTAGAAGCACAGGATCCCGCACTCGCCCGCTACGTCAACCAGTCAGCGGCCTACCAGTGGGCACGGCGTCTGGAGCACTTCCTGGAAAAAGCGCCGCCAGGGCTCTCCCTCCTGCCACGGCTGACCGCCTGGGACAGTCCGCTCAACCCGGTACGACCGCTGCCGCCCGTGGGTGGCTCACCGCTGCTGCATGGCGTCGAGCCCAGCGAGCAGGAAGCCTCCTTGCCACTGGGCGAACGCGTGGGCCACACCCTGGTGCTGGGCACCACGCGGGTCGGCAAGACACGCCTGGCCGAGGTCTACATCACCCAGGACATTCATCGGCCAAGCCAGGAAGTGGTGATTGTCTTCGACCCCAAAGGTGATGCCGACCTGCTCAAGCGCATGTACGTGGAAGCGCGACTCGCTGGCCGTGAACATGAGTTCTACGTGTTCCACTTGGGCTGGCCTGAAATTTCCGCGCGCTACAATGCCATCGGCCGCTTCGGTCGCATCTCGGAAGTGGCCACCCGCATCGCTGGCCAGCTGAGCGGTGAAGGCAACTCAGCGGCATTTCGCGAGTTCGCCTGGCGCTTCGTCAATATCATCGCCCGAGCCCTGATCGAGCTCGGCCGGCGCCCAGACTACCTGCAGATCCAGCGCCATGTGGTGAACATCGACGCGCTGTTCATCGAGTACGCCCAGCACTTCTTCGCCCGCCATGATCCGCAGGCGTGGGAGACCATCGTGGATCTCGAGGCTCGCCTCAATGAAAAGAACGTGCCACGGCACATGATCGGCCGCGAGAAACGCGTGGTCGCCATCGAGCAGTACCTGACTGCCAAGCGCCTATTCGACCCGGTGATGGATGGCCTGCGCTCGGCGGTGCGCTACGACCGCACCTACTTCGACAAGATCGTCGCCTCGCTGCTGCCTCTGCTGGAAAAGCTCACCAGTGGCAAGACGGCCCAGTTGCTGGCCCCCAACTATGCCGACCTGGACGATCCACGGCCGATCTTCGACTGGCTGCAAATCATCCGCAAGCGCGGCATCGTCTACGTCGGCCTGGATGCGTTGTCCGATGCCGAGGTAGCCGCAGCGGTCGGCAACTCAATGTTTGCCGATCTGGTCTCCGTCGCCGGGCACATCTACAAACACGGTATCGACCACGGTCTCCCGAACTCCTCCAGGGAGACCGACAAGGTGCCCATCAACCTACACGCCGACGAGTTCAACGAGCTGATGGGCGATGAGTTCATCCCGCTGATCAATAAGGGCGGCGGTGCCGGTATCCAGGTAACCGCCTACACCCAGACCTTGAGCGACATCGAGGCGCGCATCGGCAGCCGAGCCAAAGCCGGCCAGGTCATCGGCAACTTCAACACCCTGCAAATGCTACGCGTACGGGAAACCGCGACCGCCGAACTGCTGACCAATCAATTGCCCAAGGTCAACGTGCAGACCCGTACCCTGGTCTCCGGTGCAACGGACACCGCCGATCCTGACGCCCGCACCGACTTCACCTCCTCCTCGCAGGACCGGGTCACCATAACGTCGGTACCGCTGATCGAACCGGCGCACATTATCGCTTTGCCCAAGGGGCAGATGTTCTCGTTCCAGGAAGGCGGGCAACTGTGGAAGGTCCGCATGCCCCTGCCAAAGCCGGCCATTGACGATGCGATGCCGGCTGACCTGCAGACCCTGGCTGCGCGTATGCGCGAGTCCTACAACGCCAATGCGGGGAGTTGGTGGAGCAGTGCCGGCGGTGCGCCGACGGTCAATTTCGATCCCGAGATGCCGCCACCGGGACGCAAATCGGCCCCGTGATCACCTGGTAGCCAGCCAACACCTGGGAGCCTCTAATGCCTACTACCGCAACCAACCCGCCTCAGACACAACGACGACCTGGGCTGATCTTCGGCACGCTTGAGCTGTGCCTGCGATTGCTCGGCCTGCTGTTCGCCTCCTTGGTGTTCTCCATCATTGTGGAGCTCGTGGGCATCCTGTGGTTCTGGCCAGAGCAAGGCTGGCATCACAGCCATGCCATGTGGCTGAAGGAGCTCGGATGGCTCAGCAACCACTTCAGGAGCTCGCTACTAGTGCAGGAGCCAGCGCAAGCAACCGCGAAAATCCTTGAGCGCCTCAACGATTGGGTTGTGGTCCGCTCCGGCTGGGCACAATCTGACATCCAGCTGAAACTGCTCAGTCGCGAGGCGTCTTTGCAAGGTCAGCTAGCTCAAGCATACGTCCGAGGACAGGAATACCTGCTGGCGGCCCTGTTCACAGTCTGCACTTTCGTCGTGCGCCTGACCGTGCTCACGTTGGCCACGCCCCTGTTCTTGCTTGCGGTGCTCACCGGCGTAGTCGACGGGTTGATGCGCCGTGACCTCCGCAAGTTCGGGGCGGACAGGGAGAGCAGCTTTGTCTATCACCGAGCCAAGCGCACATTACTGCCGGTGATGATCAGCCCTTGGGTAATCTATCTGTCGCTCCCTTGGTCACTGAATCCAAACTGGGTATTACTTCCCTCTGCTGCATTGCTGGGTTTCATGGTGGCGATCACCGCTACAACGTTCAAAAAATATCTTTGAATGGCTGAAATCATCCCAATATGTTCTTCGTGAAAGACAACCGTCGACCAGGAACAGAAGCTCGTCTGATGAAGGCTCCGCCCTCCAAGCTGTCGCTTAGAACTATCCACGACGGCAGGGGCGGTCCAGTGAAAGCATTCGGAATTCGCATATGCGGTCACGCTTGTATCGCTGCAATCAAGGCATCCATATGCGGCTTGTCTCTTTCAGAAATGGCTTCAATTAGATCCCTGACGGCGTGCTCCAGATCGAAAATCAGTTCGTTGTTGCCTGCAAGCCGATCAAGCGTGTTGCCGTGGCTGAAATAGTGGAAAATCTTGAGGATTCGATTTGCCCGCTCGACGCCAAACAGAGCCTCTGCGCGATCGTCCACTTGCTCTGCATCCTTCGGCCCAGGAAGCCTAGAGTAAGTGTAGAGCTCGATAAATCGCCTCATCGCATTCGGGAGCAACATCAGCACGTCATGTGCAGTTTTGTCAGGTGCCTAGCTGAAGCGGTGAATGACTTCGAATAGGAAGTGATATTCGGACTGATAGCGTGCAAGCGATCCAGGCATGTCTTCCAGCACTGACGACTTCTCAGCAATCCGCCTGATCAGAAAGAGCCGTGCCCCCTGTTTATTCGCCACAGGCTTAATCTCCCTGAGCAGATTAAAGAATTCAAAATTGTGCGTGGAAATGAAGAGCTGTTTACACGTCGTTTGCCACGGTTCGTTCTTATCCTGCTGGATGAAGAACAGCGCCCGTATAGCAGCAGTCACCTGGAAAATGTGGTTAGCGTCCAAGCTTGAAATCGGGTCATCGATATAGACGATGGTCTCTTGGAACTCTGCAGGGTTGATTTCTTGCAGCTTTGTAAGAAAGTATGAGAAGGCAATGGCGGTTCGCTCACCATCACTCAGGTTCTTGGCGACGACCCCACTCTTTCGGATCATTTGAAATCGATCTTGGCCTGCTGCGTCTTTGACGACCTTTATTTGAACGGCCTCACTCCCCATCATAGTAGCAAGGCGTTCATTAATTTTCTCTCTGCCTTGTTGAGCTTTACTGATCTCGGCTTGGAGTCTGTCGATTTCTGCCTGGAGCTTCGTGGCGTAGGCCTTCAGCCTTTCGCACCGCGTGCTCTGCCGTTCCCTCTTCACCTCCAGGCCAGCAGCATTCTGCCCATCAAGAAACTGTTGTACATAGTGAAGCTTTGCTTTCCGTAGGGAGTGAGCTTTGGCCTTGGTGAAGTTTGAGGCCAATTCATTGTTTTGTTTTATTATTGCATTGACAGCTGCTACTGCACCCTTGACTTCTACCTCTAGGCCTTGCGCCAATGTGCTGGGCTTCATAGCCTTGCGTGGGTCATCGGCCTTGCATTGAACTTCGCCAGCGAGTTTCTTGACCGCTTGATTGAGAGCATCGATAGTAGCTGGCAACACATCAATTGCGAGGTTGTATCCATCTCGAAATTGCGGGTTTAGTTCCGCAGCTTTCGGCCATGTCAATCTGAGTTCGGCCGCGCTCACTCGCTTAAGCAATCCGTCCACTTTCTCTTGATGGTCTGCTAAATCTTTCGAAAAATGAGTGTGCAATATCTCAAGGCGCTCCAGTGAAAGATCGTTACCGCAGAACTCACATGCGCCAGCAGTAGGGTGTAGATGCAAGCCATTTTGCACCCAGCGCTCTATAACGGGTTGCTCCGCAAGATGCTTTAGAGTGCTGGAGAAGCTTGGCGTTTCGGCAAGCACCGTCAATGCCTCTTTATACAGCTCCTCGATTGCGGGAGCTGCGTGAAGCTCATCAACAGTGTTTGGCCTCTTGGAGTCAGGCGTCAATGCCAATTCAATGGCGTCGGAGAGTTCTTTATCCATCAAGAGCTGAGAGTCGAGAAGACTCACTGCCAGCACATCCTGCCCCAAATGTGCGGCTGTATAGGGGGTGAATCTTTAAGCGTTGTCGAATAAACTTTGCCGTCTCTGTCTTAGCCTGGAAAATGCGTGTTTTCAGAGTCTCGACCTCCCCATTCAGCTTGCGCTGTACTGAATCAGAACGTTTGATGCGCTCCCCCAGATAGTCGATCTTCCGTTGTGCTTCCTCAGAATCTTTGCCGAGCAGAAGAATGGGGTTAAAGCTTCCGCCATCGAAGTGCAGGTTAGCTTTTACAAAGTCAGAGTTGAAAACGCGAACTGAGATATTGCTCTGAGTGAAGTTCTTCTCGGTGATCGTATCATTGCCGGTACCAAAGGAGAACTCGCATCCAGACAAGTCCGGATTGGCTGTCTTCGCCTCAAGCTGGGCAAACAGACGGGAAAGGGTAGTCTTCCCAGAATAGTTCCAACCGAAGATAAGGTTCTTGATTCTAAATTCTTGGGTGCCCGCAGGCTTGCTGTAATTTTGATAAACCCCGAGCCCTTTTATTTTATCAATGCTCTTGAGCATGTGCCGCCCTCCCTGATCTCGATTGAACGCTACCTGCAATCGGGCCGACAAATCATAGCTCGGCCAGAACAGTTTATGCACACTACGTCTCATTATTTTTTCAACACCCTGATTGCTTTATTTTGAGCATTACCCAAAGTCCGCGCTGGGTCGAAAGCAGACGTCCGCAGGATGGTCCCTGGCATCGAAAGGACCTGGTAAGAGTGGAACCAGAAGGCCTGGGCGGGTTGCCTTCCCATCTACGGTCGCCGCAAAATGCACCTAAACGCCCGACTCCTCAGGTAATTTCATGACATTGAAGTCATCGTTTGCCAATGTGCTTCGAGTGCTACGCAGTCAGCGCAACATCACCCAGCGCGGATTTTCCGACACAACCAGCCGCACCTACTTGTCCAAGCTCGAAACTGGTAGATCGAGCATCACACTGGACAAACTTGAGCAGCTTAGCGAGAGATTGGAACTGAGCCCTTTGACGCTGCTGGCGTTGACGCTGAGCGAGGATACGGGGCAGACGGCGAATGAGTTGCTTGGCAGGACCAGGAACGAGATTCGAGCACTTGAGTCGGAGGGTCAAATTCCAGGACTACAGGCCACGCTGGGGGACAATTTAGCTGAGCCCCCTTTGCCGGCCAGTTCACGCAATCCTCGACCGAAGATGCCTTCGCGCGCTCCGTGCGCAATTCAGGCGGAGCTGTCATTCTCCGACTGATGACTGACTAGCCTTTCAGGTGCTCGCTGCAGCGTTAGAAATAAGCCTGCAGCGCCGACAGGTCCGCATCGCCCCTCAATACCTCACTCCAGGCTCACCCCACTTCTGCCCAACGTCGCCAGAAAGCGAAAGGCCAAGAATCCTTTTAACTCGTGCCTCAACTCGCCCGCTCGGTAATGGTGGCGACCAGAGATTGCTCTGGAGCCTGCCATGAGGACGTATGCCTTCCCGTTGCTTGTGATTTGTCTAGCAACCCTTCCGGCTGTTGCGCAAGAAAGTCGCGAGCGCTCGGATCTGGGGCTCGTGCAACGCCAGTTCACTGCCATCGACCAGTTGGCCGAGCGTGCGGAAAGCAGCTCAGACGATGCAGTTGGAACGCGCTATCGCTTCGACTATCCGAGGTTTGCGGCAGACCTAGAACGTGTGCGTGAAGGCATCCAACAATACTTATCGCCCTCCCGCGCGCAGCCGTCTGACCTGCTCGAGCTGGCTGGCCAGTACCGTGCTGAAGCACCCCACTCGAGCCCCTCCGATGAGCATGACTGACGCTCAACTCAGCGCGTTCTCGGCCGTGGCCGGGTTTGCGCCGCAGCTCAGTTCGGTGCTGTGGCGCTCCTCGGTGCTGGTGTTGGCGTTGCTCTGGTGCACCTGGGCCCTGTGGACGGGCTACCGCGGTTGGGCGGCCGGCAATCTCAATTTCGGTGCGCTCGGCGGCAGCACGCTGCGTCTGGCCCTAGCCCTGATCGTGCTGATGTTTTTCATGCTGTCGTAATCTGGAGAACCTGCCATGAAACTCTCCCGTCGCTGCCTCCTTCCGCTGCCCCTGCTGCGGGCTACCTATGGAAAAGCCCTGTTCGGCGGCTTGGTGCTGCTGAGCTCGACGCTGGCCAGGGCTGACCTGCCGACCATGGAAGCGCCGTCCCGCGGCGAAGGCTCAGGCCTGATCGACACCATCAAAAACTATGCCTACGACGGCGGCATCCTGCTCGGTCTACTGATCGCTACCCTCGCCTTCCTTGGAGTGGCTTGGCACTCGCTTACCGTCTACGCCGACGTACAAAACCAGCGCAAGACCTGGAAGGACCTCGGTGCCGTGGTCGGCGTCGGTGCGCTGCTAGTGGTGGTGATCCTGTGGTTCCTCACCAAAGCCGCGACGATCCTGTGAGGTTGCCATGTCAGACGTCCCTAGTACCCTCCCCGACGGCACGCTGACCTTTCTGCCGGAGCGCCTCAACCGCGACCCGGCCGTCCTGCGCGGTCTCACCAACGACGAGATGTGGGTCGCGCTGATCGTGGGTGCCGTACTGGGCCTGATTCTCGGCGCACCGCTGGCGGTGGCCACTGCCTCCATCGCCACCCTCCCCACCTGCATGTTCCTGTGTATGGCGCTGGTACTGCTCGGTGGCGGCAAGCTGCTGCGTCGTGCCAAACGCGCCCGCCCCGAGACTTGGTTGTATCGACGCCTTCAGTGGCAGTTGGCCGTGAACTGGGGCGTCGGCTCTCAGCTCCTGATACTGCACTCCGGCCCATGGACAGTCCGCCGTACGCGCCGACATACGAGGTCCACCCCATGAGCCGCTTCCGCAACAAGGTGGATGCGCAGCAGGCGCATATCTTCAGCCTACGCCTGGCCGTAGCGATACTAGCGCTGCTGTGCAGTGGGCTCTGGTATGGCTGGCAGTCCGCACCGTCTGAACTGACCATTCACGTACCGCCGGATCTACGCTCCGGTAGCACGCGCAAATGGTGGGATGTTCCTCCCGAGAACATCTATGCCTTTGCCCTCTACATCTTCGGCCAACTGAACCGTTGGCCCACCGACGGCGAGGTCGACTACCACCGCGCGATCTTCGCCCTGCAGCCCTACCTGACACCGGCCTGCAAAACCTTTTTCGATGGCGACTTCGAGTACCGCAAGGCCGCCGGCGAACTGCGCGGCCGCGTGCGCGGTGTGTACGAGGTACTGGGCCGCGGCTACAGCGATGATCCAGACCTACGGGTAAAGCAGTTGGATAAGCACAGCTGGCTGGTCAAGCTCGACCTGAATGCTGACGAATACTACGCCGCCGAGCCAGTGAAGCGCGTGGTCGTGCGGTATCCCCTGCGCGTGGTGCGCTTCGATGTCGACCCTGAGCACAACAAGTGGGGCCTGGCCCTGGACTGCTACGAAGGCACACCGCAGAAGCTGACGCTGCCTGGAGGTGCATGATGATGCGTGTCTTGATCCTGATGCTGGTCTCGGTCGCCGGATGGTGTTCAGCCGCAGCCGCCGTCGAGGTCAAATATTGGGACCGCCTGCCGCTGGCCGTGCCGCTGACAGTGGGTCAGGAACGTGTCCTGATGTTGGATGAAGATGTCCGGGTCGGATTGCCCAGTGCGATCACCAACAAGCTGCGCGTGCAATCGGTGGGTGGGACGGTGTACCTGCGTGCGTCAGAAGCCATTCCCCCTACCCGCCTCCAGCTGCAGTCGGTGAAGTCGGGGGACATCATCTTGATCGATATCGAAGCGCTCGAAGGTAGCGAGTCACTTGAGCCGGTCAAGATCGTGGTCCAGGCGCAGACGCCGGACGTGGACACCAAGCCGGACGCAGCCCCTGCAGCCACGCCGGTACCAGTTGTGCTGACTCGGTATGCGGCGCAGAACCTGTATGCGCCTCTGCGTACCGTGGCGCCCTTGCCCGGAGTGCGTCGGGTCCCGCTGGGTGATTCCTCTGGATTCGGCACACTGCTGCCGACCGAGCACGTATCCGTTAAGGGGCTCGCGGCCTGGCGGCTGGGTGATTATTGGGTGACGGCGGTGAAGATCGTCAACCGTGGGCCAGGCAAGATCACCCTGGACCCGCGTCACTTGCAGGCCACCCTGTATGCCGCCACCTTCCAGCACGAGTACCTGGGGCACACCGGCACACCTGAAGACACCACCGTGGCGTACCTCGTCACCCGCGGCGGCGACCTGAAGCACGCACTGCTGCTGCCACCACCTGCACCGGAGGCCGCCGATCATGAAAGCTAACGGCTTGCTGAAATGGCTGGTACCAGCAGTCCTGCTGGGGATTGTGCTGATCATCGGTAGATCCTGGATGGCGGCGCCGGATGGACAACCTGCCCACGACCCCGAGAACACCGCACTCAGCCCTGACCAGGCCAAGGCACTCGGCATCGCTGGCGACACGCCGCGCGACACCGTGGCGACGCTGATTGGCCAGGTCAAGGCGATGCGCAGCGAGATGCTGTCGCTGAAGAAAGGCAACGAAACCCTGCAGACTGAGAACAACCGGCTGCGCACGCGCGAAGGCAATATCGACAGCCGGATCCAGAGCACGCTGAGCAGTGTCACCCAACAAGTCACCGAGCAGCGCCAGCAGGCCAACGTTGCTCGGCAGAAGGCCGAGCAACAGCACCGCGAGACCCAGGGTTTGCTGTCCCGACTCAAGGACCAGCTCACCAGCAAGCCGGCAGCAAAGTCCGATGTACCCGCGGGCTTCGGTCTCGAGCCGGGTGACGAGCAACAATTCTCCGGAGCCCAACCGTCAGCGGATGCGGTGCAGTGGGTCGAGCCTTCCAATGCACGTGCCGGCCAGGAGGGGGCCAGCAAAGCGGAGGGGCCGTTGTCGTCTCTGACGTCGAAGTTCAAGGATCTGCATGGCCTGGACAACAACGCCATCGACCGGAGCCAAGACCATCTGCGCGCCGTGGCCAAGGGCAAGCGCGACCTGGAAAACACCCAGGATCGGGCCGAAGGCGCCAAGCCGGTCTACACCATCCCCGAGAACTCGACCCTGATGGGCTCGATCGCCATGACTGCCCTGCTTGGCCGGGTGCCGGTGGACGGCACGGTGAATGATCCCTACCCGTTCAAGGTGCTGGTGGGACCGGATAACCTCACCGCCAACGGCATCGACCTGCCGGACGTGGTCGGTGCTGTCATGAGCGGTACCGCGGCCGGTGACTGGACCTTGTCCTGCGTGCGCGGCCAGGTCGAGTCGATGACCTTTGTCTTCAGCGACGGCACCGTTCGCACGGTGCCGCAGCCACAGAAGGTGGTCAGTCGCAACCGCAGCAGCGCACAGACCTCGGACACCGAAAAAATCCGCGGGGGCCTGGGCTACATCTCCGACCCTTACGGCATTCCCTGCATCGCCGGCGAGCGCCGCTCCAATGCCCAGCAGTACCTGGGCAGCCAGAGCCTGATCACCGCAGCCGGCGCCGGCTTCGCCGCAGCGCTGGGCAGCGAACAGACCAACACCTCGTTCATCAACTCGGCCAGCGGCAGCTTGGGGCTGAGCCAGAACAGTGGCAACAGCGCGCTGAACTCGGTCATCAGCGGTGGCATCGGCGACATTCGTGACTGGGTCAACAAGCTCTACGGCGAAGCCTTTGCCGCCATCTACGTTCCGCCCGGGGCCAAAGTGGCCTTGCACCTAGATCACGAAATCAGCATCGACTACGAACCCAAAGGCCGGAGAGTGAATCATGAACGCCCATCCGTTTCGGTACTGGACCTGGATTAGCCTGCTGCTGTCCCTACTTCTGGCAGGCTGCACCACCAGCAAGGATGAGATGCTGCCCCACGGCGACCACACCATGCTGGATATCTGGAACAGCGGTGGCACCGTCGGCACGCAGCAGTTGCAAGAGGCCCGCGGTGAGCTGCGCCGGCCGGTTCTCGATCCCGAGCGTCTGATCAAGGACCAAAGTGCCTACACTCGTACGGCCGCCAACGAGATCCGCGCTCAGTTCCCACGCCTGCCCAACCCTGACCTGGTGATGTACGTCTATCCGCACCTGGCCGGTACCCAACAGGCACCCGTGCCTGGCTACTCGACCGTGTTCCCGTTGTACGAGAAGGTCCAGTACGCGCTGCCCGGCGAACGCCTGGACGATCTGTGATGGATGAGGATGCCGATCGCACCCCACCGCGCTGGAAGCCCTGGCGCGCGGCGCAGCGTCGGCGCGCAACACGTGCAGACGAGGCTGCGCAGTACGCGCACTACCCCAGCTTCACCGACCACTTGCCTTGGGTCGAATACCTCGAGGAGGAACAGTGCTTTCTGCTCGACGACAACCGCTCGGTGGGCGCCGTGTTCGAATTGCAGCCGATCGGCACCGAGGGCCGCGAGCCCGAGTGGCTGATGGCGGCGCGCGATGCGTTGGAAGATGCGCTGCAGGACAGTTTCGATGAGCTTGATCAAGCGCCCTGGGTGGTCCAGTTCTTCTGCCAGGACGACAGTGATTTTTCCCCGTACTTGGAGCGCCTGGGGCAGTACGTTGCACCCCGGGCGACAGGCACACCGTTCACCACCGCCTTCCTCACGTCGATTCGGCGTCACCTTGGCGCCATTGCCAAGCCCGGCGGACTGTTTGACGACCCTGTTGTGTCGCACCTGCCTTGGCGCGGCAGCAATCGACGGATTCGGCTAGTGGTCTATCGCTGGCTCGGTGACCAGGCCGACGACGAAGGGCAAAACCCTGCTCAGTTGCTGGGAAGGACCTGTGACCGCCTGATGGCCTCGTTGCAGGCCTGCGGGGTCAATCCTCGTCGGCTGAATGGGCGTGACTTCTACGCGTGGTTGCTGCCTTGGTTCAACCCGGCCCCCACCCTCACTGGCGAATCGCCGGCGGCGTTCTATCAGCGCGTCCCCTTCACAGAGACCCATGACGGCGATGGGCTGTCACTGCCATTCGACCACGACTTTGCCGAACGGCTGTTCTTCCACGAGCCGCGCTCGAACATCGAGCAGGGGCTGTGGTACTTCGATCGGCAGCCACACGCGGTGATGGTGGTCGACAAACTGCGCAGGCCGCCCCATATCGGCCAGCTGACCGGCGAGACCCGCAAGGGCGAGGCGCTCAATGCCTTGTTCGATCAACTACCCGAGCAGGCCATCCTCAGCCTGACCTTGGTGATTACGCCCCAAGATGTGCTTGAGGAGCAGCTCAACCGCCTGGCGCGCAAAGCCATCGGTGAAAACCTGGCCTCGACCCAGACCCGCCAGGACGTGGAAGAGGCCCGCGCACTGATCGGCCGCCAGCACAAGCTGTACCGCGGTACCCTGGCCTTGTACCTGCGCGGCGCCGATGAACAACAATTGCGCCAGCGCTCGATCCAGGCGGCCAATGTACTGCTCGGTGCCGGCCTGCAGCCGGTGCGTGAGGGCGATGAAGTGGCCGCGTGCAACAGCTACCTGCGCTGGCTGCCGATGGTCTACAACCCCGCACGCGACAAGCGCAACTGGTACACTCGGTTGCTGTTTGCCCAGCATGTTGCCAACCTGCTGCCGCTGTGGGGACGCAGCATCGGTACCGGCAATCCGGGAATCACCTTCTTCAACCGAGGTGGCGCTCCGCTATCGTTCGATCCCTTGTCACGCTTCGACCGTTCCATGAATGGTCACCTGCTGTTGTTCGGCCCGACCGGCGCCGGCAAGTCGGCCACCTTGGTTTCTATCCTGATGCAGGTCATGGCCGTGTACCGGCCTCGGCTGTTCATTGTCGAAGCCGGCAACTCCTTTGGCCTGCAGGGCGACTACTTCGCCACCCTCGGTTTGACCGTCAACAAGGTCCAACTGAAACCGGGCAGCGGCTTGAGCCTGGCTCCCTTCGCCGATGCCCGCCGGCTGATCGAACGCCCCGACCAGGTCGCCAGTCTGTCGACCGAAGACCTGGATGAAGACGCTTCGGGCAGTGAAGAGCAACGCGATGTGCTGGGCGAGCTGGAGATCACCGCCCGCCTGATGATCACCGGGGGCGAAGCCAAGGAAGAAGCGCGACTGACCCGGGCAGACCGCAGCCTGATTCGCGAGTGCATCCTCGACGCCGCCAGGCAGTGTGCGGCCCGCGGCCAGCAGGTCATGACGCGCCATGTCCGTGATGCGCTTCGCACGGTGGCCAGCGACGCCCACCTGCCCGACAAGCGTCGCGAGCGGGCTCAGGAAATGGCCGAGTCCATCGACCTGTTCTGCCAGGGCTTTGAGGGTGCGCTATTTGATCGGCCTGGCACCCCTTGGCCGGAAAGCGATGTCACGATCGTCGACCTCGCCACCTATGCCCGCGAGGGCTATGAAGCGCAGATGTCGATCAGCTACATCAGCCTGATGAACACGGTGAACAACCTTGCCGAACGCGACCAATACCTCGGTCGCCCGATCATCATGGTCACCGACGAAGGCCACATCATCACCAAGAACCCGCTGTTGGCACCTTTCGTGGTCAAAGGCACCAAAATGTGGCGCAAGCTCGGCGCCTGGTTCTGGTTGGCAACGCAAAACCTGGCCGACTTCCCCGACGCGGCGCAGACCATGCTCAACATGATCGAGTGGTGGATCTGCCTGAACATGCCGCCGGCGGAGATCGAAGAGATCGCGCGCTTCAAGAAACTCACGCCAGCACAGAAGACCCTGCTCCTGTCGGCGAGCAAAGCCTCGGGTAAATACACCGAGGGGGTAGTCTTGTCGAAGCAACTGGAGACGCTATTTCGCGCAGTTCCGCCGAGCCTGTACCTCGCCCTGGCCATGACCGAGCCCGAGGAAAAGGCTCAACGCTGGCGGCTGATGGAAGCGCATCAGCTGTCCGAGCTGGAGGCTGCGCTGCAGATTGCGGCGGAAATCGACCGCCTGCGGGGCATGTCCTGAACCTCGGAACACACGATGTTCTGGGCCTGCTGATCAATAAAAATCGACAGGAGTACATTTGTACTCAATCGGTGATTTAGGACAGATTGCTGTCCTGATCCTGCCGGCTGAAGAAACCGAACGTACGAGTCTCGGTTTGTCCGTCCCCCTCATTAGCCTGATCCGCGATGCTGCAACTCGGCGCATGGATGCACACCGTTGTCCCTTGCCGAGCGCTGCCGATGAACCTGATTACCCCATGCCGAACGCCACAGCCGAAGAAACCTGGCCGAGGTCGCGCCTTTCTCGCGATCGCGTTGCTCATGGCTGCCGAGCAGTGCCTGGCGCTGACCACCCCCGCCATCATTGCCTCAGTCAGATCACTGCAGTGTCTGGAGTACCGCGTCGTCGGGGTCTGCTATTGGCTGCTGTGCACGCCCTTCGGCTGCACGGTGCGAACCTCGCCCAAGATTCGCCACTTCATTCCCGAGCTAGTGGTGTCGAGCTATTCCGACACCGGCAGCAACCCCTGGAGCGAGATGTCTGCCCTGTCGGCACCGACGCCCATGGCGCAAGGCGGGGGCAACCTGATCACGCCCTCGGCGCAGCGCAACAACCTGCCCCGTTTCAAGAATGTCGACGGCATCGGGCATCCCGGCGGCGCTGCCCTGACGGCCCTGGCCAACAGCTTCGGCTATGCGTGTCCGAGTGGAGCGGTGCCGCTTGCGCCCTACTACCTCAGCACGCTTGATCCGCTGGCGTGGCGCCACGCCCTTCCCGAGTCCGTGTACCCGCAGGCGCTTGTCCCGGGCGTGCGCGAGATCGGGAGCCAGGCCCTCGGCAACATGTGGGGCAGCGTCTATCCACGGCAAGGCTTCCTGGTACAGCCCGACGACTTCAAGGCCGCTGCGGTGATGGCGCAGCGCGCCAGTGACTTCATCACCCGCGTAGGCCAACCCCATGTGTATCTGCCGCTGCAGCCGATGCCAGCTCCCGGTTACTGGCCGCCGCAGCCGGTGATGGAGAACAACCTCAACAACCACCGCTGGCAGTTGCTCGCACCGATGGTGCAGACCACCTGCGCCATCTTCCCCAGCCCAAAGATCCAGAGTGCCGAGGGCGCCTACGCCTGGTCGCTGTGGCGCCCGTACAGGTGCTGCCAACGCATGGGCCAGACCTTCCTATTCAGCATCGATTTTGATGGAGGCCAGTGATGAACACCCTCTCGATCGGGTTGGTATGTCTCTTCGTTTGCACCGTCGGCCACGCCGCCGAGAGTGGCTACCACCTGGGCGACCAGGCCCAGGTGTTGGACGACCGGGTGATGTACACCATCGGTGGCGGGTCGGCGGCGGGCGCGCCGTCCTCGCTCTACCGTCCCAGCGGACTCGGAGTGGGCCTGTCCTGGCGGGCAAACATGATGTGCGGAAACATGAACCTCTCCAACACCCTGCAGAACCAGCTCAACGGTGCCACCCAGGGTTTCCAGCAGATCATGGGCAACGTCATCCAGAACGCCACCCAGGCGGTGATGTCGCTGCCGGCAATGATCATCCAGCGCGCCAACCCCGGGCTGTACGAGCTGCTGAGCAACGGCGTGCTGCAGGGGCGCATCGACTTTGACCGGTCAAAGCTCACCTGCCAGGCGATGGCGGCGAAGATGGCTGACAAGGTGGACCAGGCCGGTTGGGGGGCACTGGCGAAGAACCAGGAAATGCAGCACAACCTGGAGCAGTCCGACGGTGATGCCGTGACTGCGGTAAAGGACACCGAATCGAACAACGGCAACAACGGGGTCAGCTGGGTCGGCGGGCAAAAAGCCGGCGGTCATGGCCAGGCGCCGATCCGGGTGACCTCGGACGTGGTCAAAGCGGGCTACAACCTGCTGCACAACCGCTCAGTCGAAGACACCTCGGCCGTCGGCTCGAGTTGTCAGAACGGCGCGATCTGCCAGGCCTGGGCGAGCCCCGAGGAGGCTGCCGAATGGGCCGCTCGCGTGCTCGGCGAAACCGAGGTGGAGACCTGTGACGATTGCGAGACGCTGCGCGTGAGCGCGGGCGCCGGTCTTACGCCACTGATCCAGGAAACCTACACGCAGCATCTTGAGGGCTTGCAGCGCATGCTGTCGGGCGCAGAGGAGCCCACGCCAGAAAACCTCGGTAAAGTCTCCAGCCCGTTGCTGCAGGTCTCGCGCGGCGTCATCGAGGGCCTGCGCGATGACCCTGATCAGAACCTATTGGCCCGACGTTTGGCCAGCGAGACCGCGTTGTCGAGCGTGATCTACAAGGCGATGCTGCTGCAGCGCACGTTGCTGGCCGGTAGCCGTGAACCCAATGTGGCGTCGGCGCAGCCCGCCACTACCGCCCTCAACAGTAACGTCGAAACGCTGGAGCGCGAGATCCGCCTGCTGCAAACGGAGTTGCAAGTGCGCCAAGCGCTGGCCACCAATACCGCCAGCCTGGTCCTTGATCGCCACGCCGGTGGCGCCGATGCCTCACGCAATATCGACCAGCGCGATCCACGCCCAGACCGCCTGCAGCGAGCGAATCAGGGAAGGAGCACGCCATGATGCCGTTTTCTGTGAGGAGCTCGGTCGTTCGGGGCCTGCTGATCCTCGGCGTCGTGATGGTCATGTTGCTGATGGCCTCGATGGCGCTGCAATTGAGCGGCCCCCAGTTGGAATGGATCAAGGAGTCACGGGGGAGTACGCCGTATCTCGCCTACTGGCGAGCCCTACTGTACACCCTGATTTTCGCCGGCTGGACCGGAGCACTCCGCTTGCGGCCGCCCCCTGAAGACCAGCAACGGCTCTTGCGTTTGGGTCTGATCGGCTTCAGCTCGATCATCCTGGTCGAACTGTCGCGCGTGTGAGGTGCAGCCATGAACATGAGCACCAACAGCTACCTCGAATACTACCTGTCGCTGCTGGCGTGGATCATCAACAACGGCATCTGGAACACGCTGGCGGACACCGGGCTGTTCGCTGCGCCGTTTGGGGCGATTATCCTGCAGGAGTGGTTATCCGCCCGCCAACAGGGGGCCGACGAGGGCAACAAGGGCTTGCTGTCGATCCCCCGCGTCGAGAACCGGCTGTGGATGAGCTACGTCGTCATCCTGTTTGGCTGCATGCCGTTTTTCCCGCTCAACCTGTCCTCCGTGACCTTCGACGATGCGGCGAGCCAGCGCTGTGGCGTGTCGATGGCCAAGCCCGCCGACACGGCCTGGGGAACCACCTTCAATACCATCGGCGAGAAATCCGCCAACGTGCCGGTGTGGTGGTACCTGGTGCATGCCATGAGCAAGGGCATCACCGCCGCTGCCACAGCGTCGATTCCCTGCGCACCCGACATTCGTGCAATGCGCATGGAGATTGACAGCTCGCGGATCAATGACCAGGTACTACTGCAGGAGGTCGCCGACTTTACTCGCGACTGCTATGGCTTTTCGCGCTCGCGACTATTTACCAACCGCCCCGAGCTGGACGAATCGCAGAGCTACGATGCGTCCTGGATTGGCTCGACTTACCTACTCGACACGCCGGGTTACTACGACACGGATCGCTCGCGCACGCCTCGGGTTGATTGGCCATATAACGAGACGCGAGATACCTCTCTGCCCCAGTTGGACAACGGAGCAGGTTACCCGACTTGCAAGCAATGGTGGAGTGATGCCACAGTCGGCTTGCGCGATCGCCTGGTCGCCAAGGTCGATCCCAATCTGCTCACGCAGTTGCGCGGCTGGCTGACCGGGCGCAGCTCGACCGAAATCGAAGATGCCACCCTGCGTGAACTGGTGAGCCCGCGCCAGCAGTCATTGAGCATGGCGCCTGGTCAGGTGTTCCAGGACTACGGCAGCAGTGCGCGAGGCGGCTCGTTGACGCAAGGGCTCAACAACCTCGCCACCAATACCGGCCTGGCACTGGGTTCTTTCAGCAATTTCCCAGCGATGAATGCACTGCGCGCTGCATTGCCCATGGTGCAGGCCTTCCTGATCATGGGCACGATCATCAGCTTGCCGCTGGTGCTGCTGATCAGCACCTACCAGCTAAAGGCGTTGATGACGATCACATTCGCGCTGTTCACGCTGCACATGCTGACGTTTTGGTGGGAGCTGGCCCGCTGGATCGACTCGAGTATGCTCGACACGCTGTACCACCAGGTCTCTGCCACGGACCAGGCGCTAATGTCATTGCCAACAGCAGGGTTCATGGATGGGACGGTCACTGCACAAGTCATCGAGTATGTGATGGGAGTAATGTTTGTCGTGTTGCCGATGTTTTTCCTCAGCGTAATGAGCTGGGCTGGATACAACGTGGGCAGTGGCGTACAAACTCTCTTGACGCGCGCAACGGAAGGGGCTCAGGCACAGGCTGAAAAGGGACATCGCAACTAATGTCGGCAGCCCCCAAATCGAAATGACTGCTTACCTCGGGGTGCCATCGTCATCGTACATTTCTGGATATCTGAGATGATGTCGAGGGTGACTCATTTCATGTATCCGAGGTTGCCTATCAGTACTGATAGGCAGCGCCGCGATGGTCCACAGAGCAACCATTCCGATAGCCAGGATTAATGCGACTGATGCGACAGCAAGCAAGAGAATCAACTTAACGGTCTGCATACCGAGCCGACGATACCCAAACGGCACGCTCGCCAAAATCGATGAGTGCATAACGCTGACTTCTAGCTGACTCACCAATCGTCCCGCTCGACCTGCGGCACGAATCAAGTACCTGCCGAATGGAGTACGGCAAGAGTTTGAAGTAGCTGGGGCCTTCATTTTCGTACCTCCATTTACTTCACCGCACTTGCGGCCAAACCGCTACAGACAATTTGGATCCAAGCTTTAGCTTACTCCTCTCCCGAGGATTTCCATGACCGTTGATCATTTGGTTTACGCTGGTCATCGTCAGTGGCACTGCATGGATTGACACAGTGCACCCTTCTGAAAATAACCATTGACGCTATGCCAACCCGCTTGATAAACCGGACCTGCAAGCGCTGGAATTCCAGCACCCCAGGTGGCCTCAACCTTCAAGGCCACGTCACTCCCGTGACGGTTGTCCCAAGGGCGATTAGCGTTCGGTGGCTCGCCCGGTTACCGCCCCCGCGGTGATGAGCGCCCTTTCACATCGGCCTCACTGAGCCCTGCTCCGTTGAAGCTCCTTTTCCATTTCCGTGCTGGGAATTCTTCCCGCATGGGTGGCATTCCTCTGCACTGCCCGGAGGAACTCACCATGTTGCGCTTCACAGGAACAGAACTTCATGCTGTCTTGACTGAAGCTGCCGTCATCGGCTGCCGAGTCGTCCTGGTCAAAGACCAGGGTGTCTACCTCATGTCCGAGTTCGGCGAAAACAAACCCGACGGAGGCAGCCGCAAACACATTGCCTACGCCATGGGCTGCAACCCTGACGTCGACGACTTTGACGCCTGGTGGAATCGCGCACGCAGTGAATTCGGTGGCGACGATTTCGCCGAGTACTTCGACCTTGATGATCCCGTTCTGGAAAGCCTACGCGGCACCGACGGGGCATTGGTGATTGAGGCCACATCCACACACCTGTACATCGCTGCTGAGATTGCCCTGCCCGGGAAGTCCTGACTGCTTTGGAGACACATACGATGTTCCAGGGAAGCACGAGTTTGTGTCTCTCTGGGATATCGCTCCAATCAATCTCCACGCCAACAGCAGCGAGCCATTCATCTGGAATTTTGGGATGGAAAGCCTTCGCTGGAAGCGGCTGGAAACTCGACCTGCTCGGTGCCCTAGATTGAGCATTGACCCCACAGGCAAGCGCGTTTTAATGCCTAGACACGCCCAGTTCGCAGTGTGAGTTGTGGCGATGGGACTTCCCTCGAGTTACGCGTGAAGCCATCGCAGGATCAGCTCCCGGGAGGCAACAGTGTCCAGTAAGAACCGCTCCTTACCCGCCATTGTCCTAAGCCCAGGCATATGGCAATTCATCGCAGAGGTTGGTACGGCTACTGACGCAGTCGAGCAATCAGGGCAGCGCTTGCAAGCCGTATTGGGCATCGCCCTGGCATCGGTAGACCGTCGCCACCTGCACCAGTCGCTCGAGCTACCGCTCAGCCAACCTTCCCAGAACGACTCACGCTCATCGGCAACTGCCCCTCAGTTACTGGTGACTCACATCACGCCAGAGACCGGCCCTGTTTTTCTTCACATCAGGTTGCCACATGAGATCGGTGTGGACATCTCATCGGCCTGAACGCCCACACTACCACTGTCCACTAACCCCACCGGGAACCCTTCCCGGCCGGGCAGCGTTCCCCTTCTTTGACTGGAGAACGTCATGTCCGATATCTACCTGGACGTCACCAACAAGATTGTCAGTGCCCTGAGCCACGGGGTCATTCCGTGGATCAAACCCTGGACCACTTCAGGCTCAAGTGCTGACGCACCTTTCCCCATTAACGCGATCACCCAGCGCCCCTATGCCGGCATCAACATTCCACTACTGTGGGCCGAAGCCCGCCTGCGCGGATACCACCAGGATCGCTGGCTCACCTACAACCAGGCCCGCAAAGCTGGTGGTCACGTACGCAAGGGCGAACAATCGACCCTCGGGGTGCTGTACAAACCCATGAGCAAGGAAGCGCACGACGAAGACGGTCAGGTCGTCCTTGATGAGCAAGGTAACGTCAAGATGGTGCAGTTCGCACTGCTACGGACGCATTGCCTGTTCAACATTGAGCAGACCGAGGGACTACCCAACGACGAGCAGCACCACGATGAGAGTGACGATCCGGTGGCGTTCATCGATCATGCACCTGCCGAGTGACTGTTGGCCGCCAGCGGCGCCCGTATCGAGCATCGCTACGGGGATGACGCATTCTATCTACCGATACGGGATCTCATCCAATTGCCCACGAAGGCCCAGTTCACGGACGTCGGCAGCTACTATGCAACCGCGTTACATGAACTGACGCACTGGTCGGGTCACCACGGCCGCCTCAACCGGGAAGGCATCACGGGTGGGCACGCCTTCGGCTCCACGGCGTACGCCTTCGAGGAGTTGGTCGCCGAAATGGGCGCGGCATTCCTCTGCGCCCTCACCGGCACCCAGGGCGAGCTGCGCCACGAAGAGTATTTGGCGTCGTGGTTGAAGATCCTCAAGGAAGATAAGCGGGCCATCTTCCGCGCCAGCGGTCAGGCCCGTGAGGCGTCCGAGTACCTAGTGGCGCTGCAGTCGAATCACGCCAGCGAGACCACCGAACGGCTCATGGCGTGACTTTTCACTTGAATAGAAAGGCCCCTACCGGGGCCTTTGCTTTGCCTGCAACGCCGAGCATCGGCCACTGCAATTGAGCAAGCGGTTACTGCAGCCAGCTCTCGACGGTGTGCGAGGAATGGAACTGCAAACAGACGGATTATTGATATCTCAAGCTGGCGGCTGGTCCCTAGTTGATTGGGAAGGTAGAGAACACCCGCGCCAAGACCTGTTGGGCAGCCGCTTACTAGCCTTGGCTACCCACCCTTCTGGTGCACTGTGGGCCTGCGCAAAAAATAGCAATGGCTGCATTGTCGGCGAGGTCAGCGCCGAAGGTGAACTACGCCACGGATGGTCATTACCAGAAGAAATCTGCGCGTTTCAATGGGATGCCAAAGGCGAAACGGTGCATGCACTAGTGCCTGCCAATGGCGATATTCTGCAGCTTCACACCAACAACCCTTCCATTCGCCGCTTAGCCTCCCTTCCACGTGGCGGTGGCACCTTAAGCGGTTTGGCACTGGATCCGGAAGGTGGAGTTTGGACGACTCAACTCGACGGCTGGAGCCTTGCGCGCTTCGATCCAGAAGGCAATCTCGACCGTATGATTGGCTTACCAGTACCCAGCCCTACTGACTTATGTTTCGGAGGGGTAGATGGACGCACATTGTTTATCACAAGTGCACGACATGCGTTGAAACTTGAAGTGCTAGGGAGCGCCCCTGAATCAGGCTGTTTATTACAAATGCGGGTGCCGACTTGATGAAGTTCGAAATGACAAGGAGCGTTGCCAAATCAGGGCAGCGACTCCTAGCCATATCGACCTCCCTTCACTGTGCAGTCCAGCCTCCGTCTACCATCAATGAGGTACCCGTGACCATACGAGCGGCTGGGCTTGCAAGGTAAAGCGCCGCCCCGACCACATCCTCCACTTGCGCCATATGCCCCATTGGTATCTTCGACAGCAGGAATGCTACTTTTTCCGGGGTATCGACGATGCGTCGGATTAAGGGAGTATCGACGAATGTGGGGCAGATTGTATTGACCCGAATACCAATGCCGGCAAGCTCCACTGCCAACGCTTTGGTAAGGCCTTCGACCGCGTGCTTGGTCATGCAGTAAACAGTACGGTTGGGCGAGCCAACGTGCCCCATTTGCGAGGAAATGTTGATGATCACTCCGGGGTTGGGCCCAGGGTTGCTTTGCATTTTCTTCACCGCCGCTTGAGCGGTTACGAAACAAGCCATGACGTTAAGATTAAGCATGGTGTCTAGGTGCTCATCAGTCACCTCAAGAACAGGCTCAGGGAAATTGGTGCCTGCATTGTTAACCAGGATGTCCAGGCGCGGCATAGCAGCAATAACAGAACGAATTGCAATGCGATCCGTCACGTCACAAGCCACGATTTCCACTTGACCGCCTTGCTCCTCGATACTGGCAGCAAGCTCGTTTAACGGCTCAAGCTTGCGCGCCAGGATAATTACTTTTGCCCCTGCGGCGCTGAACGCCGACGCAATGCCAGCACCGATGCCAGCACTGGCGCCGGTGATCAGGGCTATCTTACCGTCCAGTCGAAAGGACGGTGGCGAGAATGGGTGATGTTTAGACATTGGTGTTTCCTGCATTCTAGTTGCACACGTCAAGACTGAACTGGCCATTCGCGACAACGGCTTTGCACATACCTTCTGCGAGAACACCGTGGTCACGAATGAAGCCAAACCTGGCGTTATGTGGTCTTCGTTATTCATCGATCCCGGCGTACGGCACGTTACGCTTTCCATAACGACGCACGCGAATATTGGCCTGCTCGCCATGTCCGGCGAAACCTTCAAGCGCACACAAGCGCGAACAGTAGGATCCCACCAGCGCTGAGGCTTCGTCGCTAATCACCCGTTGATAAGTACAGGTTTTAAGGAATTTGCCAACCCACAATCCGCCGGTGTAACGCGCCGCCTTTTTCGTCGGTAAGGTGTGGTTGGTACCAATAGCCTTGTCACCGTATGCGACATTCGTGCGCGGTCCTAGGAACAGCGCACCGTAATTGCGCAGGTGCTGGAGGAACCAGTCAGGATCACGTGTCATCACCTGCACGTGCTCGAAGGCCAGTTCGTTAGCAATAGCCAGCATCTCTTCGTCGCTGTCAGCGACGATTACCTCACCGAAACTGTCCCACGCTTTGCGGGCAATCTGGGCAGTTGGCAGGATCGCCAGCAGACGCTCGATCTCGGCGAGCGTGTCGCGAGCGAGAGATTCACTGGTAGTGAGCAGTATTGCCGGAGAATCCGGACCATGCTCGGCCTGCCCGAGCAGATCTGTGGCACAAAGTTCGCCGTCGACACTTTCATCTGCAATCACTAGGGTCTCGGTTGGCCCTGCAAACAGGTCGATCCCCACACGACCAAACAGCTGCCGTTTTGCCTCGGCAACAAATGCGTTACCCGGCCCCACCAGGAAATCTACTGGAGCGATACTCTCCGTACCGATTGACATGGCACCAATGGCCTGAATACCGCCAAGACAATAGATTTCATCTGCCCCTGCCATGTGCTGCGCAACCACGATGGCAGGTGCCGGCTTACCTTGAAACGGCGGCGCGGCGGTGACAACCCGTGGCACACCGGCAACCTTGGCCGTCAGCACCGACATGTGTGCTGATGCCAGCAACGGATACTTGCCACCAGGCACATAACAGCCCGCAGCATTGATCGGCAGGTTCTTATGACCGAGGATGACGCCAGGAAGCGTTTCGACTTCCAAGTCTCGGATACTGTCTCGCTGATGCTGGGCGAAGTTGCGCACCTGGGTTTGGGCAAAGGAGATGTCATTCAAATCCCGCTTGCTCAGCTGCGAATAGCACGCATCGATTTCTGCCGGGGTGAGCCGGTAGCTGTCGCGTTCGAATTTATCGAATTGAATCGAGAGCTGACGAATTGCGGCGTCACCGCGGCCCTCGATGTCAGCGAGAATCTGCTCGACCGTTTCCCTAACCTTTTGGTCTGCTTCTTTGATGACCTGTGCTTCTACGCCTTTCTTGAGCCATTTGGCCATGTGCAGCCTCCACGATTGTTATTTTTTGAGGACGATTGCATACGTATGCAAGCCGATGTTAAATCAGTCTCGTCACCATGAGAAGGGGCATAGCCAAGTTTTCCTGTAGGACCTGGATGACTGGGTCGCCCTGCAATCGTTACGATAGTGATTTGCCTAGAGCTGGGCTCAAGATGATTGATTCAGTCCGTCGACCAGTGACCGCGCATGATGTGGCCAAGCTTGCCGGTGTTTCACAATCAGCGGTTTCCCGCACCTTCACCAAGGGCGCCAGTGTGGCCGAGGCAACTCGAGCCAAGGTGATGGAGGCAGCCACCACTCTGGGCTACCGCCCCAACCTGGTGGCTCGCTCACTGATTACACGTCGATCAGGGCTGATCGGTGTGGTGGTACCGAGCATGACCAACCCTTTCTATGCGGAAGTGCTGGAGTGCCTGTCCAAAGCACTGGAACCTGAGGGGTATCGGGTATTGCTATTTTCGACAGCCCACCAGGAAAATTCCGACCCGATCATGGAAGATGTGCTGCGGCACCGGGTTGATGCTCTAATCATGGTTTCAGCAAGTCTTTCTTCACGCTTTGCTGATGAGTGCAAAAGGGTTGGCCTGCCTGTTGCGATGCTCAACCGCAAAGTCGATTCGCCGGCAATATCGAGCGTTACGGGTGACAATACCGACGGTGGCGCCCTGATAGCAGACTACCTGGTTCAGACAGGCCATCGTCGACCGGCTTTCATTGCGGGTGCAGCTCACTCCTCTACCAGCCGTGATCGGGAACAGAGTTTCTATGCAAGGCTTGCACAACTGGGCCAAAACCAGCCCTTACGAGAAATGGGCAATTTCGACATGCTCGAGGCAATGGCCGCAACGCAGAGACTGCTAGCCTTGCCGGAGCCGCCGGATGCGATCTTCTGCGCCAATGACCTGACGGCTATTGCCGTACTGAATGTAATGTTCGAGTCTGGCATTTCACCTGGCAAGGATATCTCTGTGGTCGGTTTCGACAACATCAAAATGGCCAATTGGCCGCTGCTAGGGCTGACTACCTACGCTCAACCGATCGAACGCATGGCGAGAAAGGCCGTGGACGTTATTCAAGCGCAACTGGAGGACATCAGCACACCAGCGATTCATGAAGTCGTCCGGGGAGAGCTAATAATCCGAAGCAGTTCCCGCATACCTTGCAGCATTCAAGTCAGTACCGTCGACGGCATGTCGATTTGGCAGCGGTGAGCCCAAAGGCAAGGATGACTGAAGAGCAACTGCTCACGGATTTTGTACTTACTCGTTCCATAAAATTTTTTTAAAAAGGAGCAAATATCAAATTCTCTTTTTACCACGAGAGTCCCGACCAGAAAGGACGCTTCTGGCTTTCCAGCCCAAACCTCGGCGTCGAGACTGCCACTAAAATCCGACAAAACAAACAAGCCAGTACCGTTTTTGCGACCTTATCGTGCTATCCTCACCCTGTGGTTCGCCATCCTGTAATCTAACCTTCCGAGCCCCGCTACTTGCAGACATTCTTCGAGGGCTTGGCCACCCGCGCCACCGCTGCCCTCAGATACGGAAAGAGCATTGTGCAAACGCCCGAAGAAAACGTGATCGATACCATTGCCCAGGCGCCTAAACGCCAGAAAAAAGCATCCGACAAATCCACTCTCAAACCACAAACACCACGCGCGCGCGGGGAATCACGGCTTGAGGACATTCAGCGCATCGTGCTCGAACTCGTAGCGGACCGTGGTATCGAGGGGGTGACCATTGACGCCATTGCTCTTGCTGCACAGGCGTCCAAACAAACCTTGTACAAGCGTTGGGCTACCAAATCGGAGCTGATCCGCGATGCCATTCGCATGAGCTTTGGAGGTGCAAGTCCTGGCGACCCTGGTGATTTGGGCTCCTTGCGCCAGGAGTTTCTCGCCATTCTCCAATCTGCAGCAGCGATGCTACAAACCAACAAGCGCCTGATCATTGCCCTAATCGATGGCGCCCAAAGAGACTCGACCATCATGGCCGTCATGCGTCAGGAAACCCGAGAAAACTATCGCGAGTCTCTTCAACGCCCACTCAAACGCGCCATCGCCCGCGGCGAGGTTTCCCCCGAGGCAGACTTAAACCTCGTCGCGGAACTTGCACTACCTGCCCTACTGCATCGGGCAATGCTCGATGAGATCATCGATGAGCGTGTACTCACTTCACTGGTAGATGACGTGCTCATGAAGCTGGTCCGCCGCGCCTGAGTAACGAGAGCAAAAAGCCCAGGAACCAAATTGGAACCTGGGCCCTGACTGAGGACGTCACCTCGTATATGTTTCAGCCTTCCACTGGCCGAAGCACATTTGCAGACACTGCGACGCCAGGCGCCGAGAACTCGATCATTTCAGCGCCCAGGAACTCCAAATTTTCCAGATCGGCCAAACCGTTGATGATATGGAACGTTGTCGGCAATTGCTCAAACGTCGCACGATTCCAAGCCACCGATCCGGCTTCGGCAGTCCACTTCCTGAAATTTGCATCGCTGAATTTGATCGGCGAACTGTCCCCTTCAGCATCTGGCAACGGCTGAGAGGTCGTCACATACGCCACGTCACACCCACCGGAACCTGAACTACCCGTGCGCGGTAGGTATTTATAGAACAGCGCTGCACCGCCTGGCCCTGGCAGCTTTTTGTCGCCGTGGGTTTCCTTCAAGCCCTGAAGCTCCATCTGGAAGAAGCGAAAGTCGAACCAGGAAGCTTCGCCGCCTGCAGTTCCGGCCTGGTGATTGATTGCCAACTTCGGAATTTCGGCAAACAACTTAGGGAACCCTAACTCTTCGCGCCCAGTCATGATCGCGTCCGGGATACCTTCGAACAGCACTGGGCAAAAGGCTCCCTCAATACGCTCCGATTTTCCGGTATACACCGCAGGCACTTCCACGTTGAGGATCCCGTAGCCGCGGCCGGCCAGCCAGTAAAGATTGTTGAAGTAAGCCAGGGAAACGTGCACCTCGGGCTCTCCACGCAACTCGAAACCGGGCGGCAGGATACGTTCAAGACTGGCTCGCTCAGTACGGTACTTCACGGTCATCCACTGGGCCTGCATGATGCCGGTTTCATCAGCCGTCCACATCGTCCCATCGGCCTTCTGCCGAGGGCCTGGAGCCGGGCCGAACACCACGGGCATCCGATAACGCACACCTGGCCTCAATTCGATTGTCATTGTCATACTCCTATTGGGCTGCAGTGTTAGAAAGGATATTTACGTGAAGTGGTCTGGAGCGTAATCCAACGCAGGTCGGTAAAGGCGTCGATTCCCGCCTGACCACCAAAGTGACCGTATCCGCTGGCCTTGATGCCGCCAAAGGGCATCTGCGCCTCGTCATGAACGGTGGCACCATTGACATGGCAGATCCCCGACTCGATGCGCCCGGCCACCTCCAATGCACGTGAAACATCGCGCCCGAAGACAGCAGCGGACAACCCATAGTCGTTATCGTTGGCACAAGTGATTGCCGACTCCACCCCATTCACGCGCACTATTGGCTTCACCGGCCCAAACGACTCGTCGTGATAAATCTTCATATCCGAGGTGACATGATCGAGCAGCGTGGCAGGCATCAATGTGTTGCTAGCCTTGCCCCCGCACAGCAAGGTGGCGCCTTTGGCCAGCGCATCATCGATCATCGCATTGCAGCGAGCCACCGCAGCGTCATCAATCAATGAGCCGAGCACAACGGGCGTCATCTCTCGGGGATCACCCATTGGCAGGCTCTTGGCGCGAGCTGCCAGTCGTTCAACAAACTCATCGGCAACGCTCTGATCGACAATGATCCGCTCGGTCGACATGCAAATCTGCCCAGAGTTAGCGAACGCTCCAAAGATTGCAGCATCCACCGCCGCATCCAGATCCGCGTCGTCAAGCACTAACAGAGGAGCTTTGCCCCCGAGCTCAAGCACGGCAGGTTTAAGGTGCTCGGCGCAGCTCAACGCGATCATGCGACCAACCCTGGTAGAGCCCGTGAAGTTCACTCGGCGCACGGCTGGATGCGCAATCATCGATGACACCACTGACGCTGCATCTCCCGGCGCACAGGTAAGGTAGTTGACGACTCCAGCAGGTAAACCCGCCTCAAATAATGCGTCGACGATCAGCTCATGGGTGTGAGGGCAAAGCTCCGAGCCCTTCAATACCACTGTGTTACCGCAGGCCAACGGCACTGCGAGGGCGCGGACACCAAGTATTACCGGGGCATTCCAGGGAGCCATGCCGACAACCACACCTGCTGGTTGACGCATAGCCAACGCCAGATTGCCCGGTTGATCCGAGGGAATCACGCTACCCGTTATTTGAGTGGTCAGCGCAGCGGCCTCACGTAGGATGTTGGCTGCCAATTGCACGTTGAATTGCGCCCACGACTCGCTAGCTCCGGTCTCCGCCGCCATCGCTTCGATGAATCGATCAGCGCGTGCCTCGACAACCTCCGCGGCCTTTAACAGCAACTCTCGGCGTTCGCCTGGACCTGTCTTCGACCATGCCCCAAAGGCCCGGAAAGCCGCATCGACCGCTGCCTGCGCGTCCTCTACCGTTGCCGCAGCTGCACGTGAAACACTGTGCGCCGACAAAGGATTACGCCGCTCGAATTTCGCTTCGTTGCTCGACGCTTTCGGCTTTCCATCGATCAATAAATACACTTCGAACATATCAGAGTCCTTAGTACGATCGGTGCGCAATAACACGCACCGTTTCGTGACTTACAGAGGGTCAACCGCAATAGGGTTTTCGATACTGCCAAGTCCTTCGATCTCAACGCGCACCACATCTCCAGGCTGGAGGAACTTGCCAAGGGCGATGCCGACATTAGCGCAGGTGCCGGTCGCGATCAGATCTCCAGGCTCAAGCGTCATGACTTGAGAGAGCTCGCTTATTTGCTGCCAGATGTTGTGGATCATGCCCCCGGTAGAGGTGCTCTGGCGCAATTCACCGTTCACCCACAGGCGCATCTGCAAGGCATGAGGATCGGTGACTTCGTCCGCTGTGGTGATCCACGGACCGATTGGGCCATGGCTGTCAAACGACTTACCCAGGGTGAAGGTCGGGCTCCTGAACTGCCAATCGCGCGCTGATACATCGTTGGCAACGAAGTATCCCCCAATTACACTGGCAGCCTCTTCGACGGATATATAGCGGCAACGACGGCCAATCACGACACCCAACTCAGCCTCATAGTCGAGTTTCTCACTTACACGGGGCTTGTAAACCGGGTCGAACGGGCCAGTGATGCAACTGACCTGCTTGTTGAACCAAAGTTGATGCTCCGGCACCTTCAAGCCAGCACGCCGCGACTCCTCTGCGTGGTCGTGATAATTCATGCCGATGGCAAGGTACTTCTGCGGATCAGGAATTGGCGCCTCAAGGCGTACTTCCACCAGCGGCACGCCGCCACGACTGGTGACCAGTGCCTTCTCGAGCCTTGCAAGCAGCTCCGGACCTGCAGCCAGGACCTCACGCACGGTGGCAGGTGCAGCAGGATCCAGCTCGGACAAAGGCACCACACGTTCATTGTGAATGGCGCCGATAATGGTCTTGTTGTTGTAGCTGTAGCGCGCAAGTTTCATGGGTTCTCCAGGGAAGTGGGATACAGCGTATTCAATTAAAGAATTCGGGATTCAGCGGGGGAGCCCACTGACTGAGCTCGTCATTGCTTATCTGTGCGTGACCGGTGGGCGTGCTATCGTTGACTAGATCCCCGTCCGTCCAATGTTCGATCTTGTTGCCGAACGGGTCGCGCCAGTAATCAAAGATCTGACTGCCCTGAACATGACGACCAACGCCCCATGAGTGCCTGTAACCTTGGGCCTTCAGGTGCTCGCTCCCCTGATGCAGGTCATCCAGGTCGAGCACTTCAAAGGCCGCATGATCGAAGCGGGCATTAGGCTCCTCGCTTGCGATCAACGCTACGGTGTGATGGTCAGTCCACTGATCACCTAACCCACAGTGCAGGAACGCAGCAATCGTGTTGCTCTCTTCGCCCGCCCAGTAGGTATCGGAAATACGCATACCCAGCACGTCACGGTAGAACGCCAACGACGCGGTGAAGTCCGGCACCAGCACCGCGACATGCCCAAGGCGCATGACCTGGCTCGGAGCCCTGCCAACCCTCACCGTTCGGCCAAAACGCTGGCGCTCGGACGAGGCGTTCATAAGCACCGGAGCTCTTCCCGGCAAAGGCTCATGACGAGCCTGACCATGGATGACGTCCAGGCGAAAACCGGCAGGATCAAGTAACCGTACCCGCTTACCTCCTCCAGGTTCGGGATTATCCTCGACAGGCATCCCCGTTTGCGCGGCGAGCTTCTGCAAATCAGCTAGAGACCGGGCGAATACGCCGAAGCCAACGGCTGCATTGCGTTTGCCGAGTTCACTGATATGGCAATGATGAGCGGTTCCCGCTCCGCGCATGTACAGCGCAGTGGCGGTAAGCGCCACCCGCTGCATCCCGAAGTCTTCAAGAAAACCCTGCATCTTCCCAAGATCGGTTACCTGGTAGCGGACGAAGGCAATGTCTTCGATGATGATCACTGCCGCACTCCTTCAAGAGGTGGAGCAATGTTCGCTGCGACTGGTGCGCCGGCAGGTGGAGGTGGTGGTGCTCCAGGTGGCAGCTCACGGCGGCGCAATGGCACTTCGGCACGCAATGGTGCCAGAGCATTGCACCAGCGCAGCAACTCATTGAGATGGAAAGGCAAGGTTTCATCGATGATGGGCGTCGAATGGAATACGCCGTCTTGCACCTGCTTCATCACGAATGGGATTGCGACACCATCGGCAACCGGCATCATCCGCACAGCGGTGACCGTATCCTTGAGCGCTTGCACCGCTCTCAGGCCTGCCCCCATGCCCCCGTAGCTGACGAAACCAGCCGGTTTGTAGGTCCACTCCCAGTACAGGTAGGTAATGGCGTTGAGCAGACTAGCGGGAGGACCGTAATTGTACTCTGGCGTCACAAACAGAAACGCATCAGCAGCGGCAACCCGCTCGCTCCAACGCTGGGTGCGCTCATGGATGTACTTGCCCATTCGCGGAGGAAAGGGCTCATCGAACAAGGGGAGGTCAAGCTCGGCAAGGTCGGCAACTTCGACTTCAAATCCACCATGTGCTGCCGCCGCCTCAGCGGCCCATTTGCCAATGGGTAGCCCGAGGCGCCCTGGTCGAGTGCTGGCGATGACGATCAGTAATTTGGGCATGGTTATTCCTTCGCTGATTTCATTGAACGGGAGTTGAGGAAGCCGACGAATCAGTCGGGCAACCTGGAGTGCGCTCCAAGCTGATGCCAGGCGCGGTCGTGATAGACCAAGGGCGAGTATTCATCTGCCGCTGGGAAATGCGCTTCGAGCGCATGGCAAGCGATCACAATCGATGCGCCTGCCTGCATCCGCAGGCGTTCAACCACCCGGCCTCGGACCCAGATAGGTGCGTCGACCAGGTACGGCTCGCCACTGCCCAAGCGCGCCCATCGGCGCGTATCGCCAAATCGGTCGGCGCCACGGGAAGAGAACAGCTGTGCTATTTCCCGCTGCTCTACACCCAGCAGATGGATGACCAACGTGTCGGCATTTGCAATTGCTTGAGCCGTCGGCGATGCCGACGAGAGCGAGAACGAGAACAGCGGAGGCTCGGCACTTACCGAGAACACCGAGGTTGCGGTCAGGCCGACCGGCCCGCCGCCATCGTCTGCAGTGATTACCGCCACGCCAGCTGGATGGCTTCGAAAGGCCTGACGAAAATCATCCGAAGCAAGCCCCTCCACAGCCTGTTCGACCTCATGCATTGCACGAGGGCTCTTTTGTACGTTTTTTTCGGGAAGCTCTACCACGGCTATCTCCACTTTCTTGTTTGTGTGTACTGTTTCGTACTCTAAACAAGCTTTCGAGCCATTGCAAGCGCCATGTCTTTAGCCAATCCGGCTATCCCACCCAATCAAAAATTTCGCCAAAATTAACGTTTAACTCACTGTTTTTAATAGGTTAACTACCAAAAATCACCTTTGCACTGCCGAAATTTCAGGTGCTTACAGAGCGCAACAACCAAAAAATGCAGGCAAGTAAATGTTGACAGAACAGTACCGTTCACTAATAGACTGATCGCACGCCAGCTAATGCTGCGCAGAACAATAAAAACAGCACTCAGGAGAAAGCCCAGTGGCAGACCTGCACTTGAACTCAGATCCAACTTCGCTCTCGCCTCCCTATCGCTTCGAAGGCAACCTCGCAACCATCCTCGATCCCGCATTTTTCCGGTGCTGGATGGACAACGAGGAATACATCGACCGACTGGTGCAGAGCGACACCCCCGAGGACACTGCTCGTCGGCGAGTTGTCGTGGACTTTCAGCGCGAACTCGCTCGGCTAATCGCCAGCGGCCGATTAGCCGAGGACATCGATGCATTGCTCGAACGCTTCCTCAGCTCCGACTACCGTCAGCATGACCCACACCTGGGTAATGGCAGGGCGCCTTTGGCTGCGTTCTTCCGTGGTGCACTTGAGGCCGGCATCGACCTCTGGCCCCCAATGCCGATCTGCATCATGAACGCGGGGGAAGTGGTTTCTCTCTTGCTTCAGGGGGCACCAAGCGGCGACGTCGAGCGCTTCGTGCCCACCATGTTCCGGGTACGCACCGGACAGATGACGGAACACTGGAGTGCCGCACTCCCGCCCCCACCGCCGGAGCATTAATGATGTCCGGGTCCAGATCGACTGAACTGAAGGAGCTCCCGATGACCACCATTTCTCGGACACTCGAGACGCTGGCAGGCGAAAGCGCCATTGACGCAAAAGCCCTGCTGCTCTCCCCCCACGACACCCTTTCAACTACAGCCAAGCAAATGCGCATGGCAGTAGCTGAGTTGGTTCCGTTACTACGCAAGCAGGCTGACGAAGCCGAACGCCAACGTTTTCTTACTACAGATGCCTCCCAGCGCCTGGGTGAAATTGGCGTATTCGATCTTGGAACCCCGCTGGAGTTTGGCGGTTTGGCCGCCGGTGCCCGCGACCTTGTCGAGGTCCTGCGCGAAGTCGGACGCGGAGATGGTTCGGCAGGCTGGCTGACTGCGACAGCAGCAAACAATCATCTGTTGGTAGTCGCGTACCCTGCCGAAGCGGTTCGCGAAGTATTCGATGGCAGCCCGAGCAACTGCGGCCCTCGACTGGTTGGCGCATCGATCTTCGCTCGCCAGGTTGGCAGCGCCAAGGCCGTAGAAGGCGGTTGGCTGGTACGCGGACGCTGGGGCTTTGCGAGCGGATGTCGCACCGCGCAGTGGGCCATGGTCGGGGTCGACATCGAGGGCAGCACTGCCCGAGGGCTTGCCCTGCTTCCCCGCGAGGCTTACACCATTCTTGATGACTGGAACACAGCAGGGATGGCGGCGACGGCGAGCAATACCATCCTCACCGAGCATGATGTATTTGTACCCGCCCATCGCTTGTTCGACCTGTCAGAACTTCCCCAGCGCATGGGCACCCTCAAAGATCGATACCAGGGCGCGGCGTTCACCTGGCGCGATCAGGCCCGCATCGTCGTCATCACATTGAACCTGGCCGCTGTCGCACTGGGTATGGCAGAGGGAGCCATGGAATGCTTCATGGACATGGCACCCAAGCGCACGCCTTTCAATCTGCCCTACCCGACCATTGCCGACTGTCCAGGCGCTCAAATTAGTGCTGGCAAAGGGCGCGCCGCAATCGACGTGGCTCGTGCCTCGATCGAACATGCTGCGAACGGGATTGATCGCCTCAGCGAAGCGGGAATGGATCTGTCACCTCCAGAGGCTACCCGTCTGCATATGGAGTTGGTGTACGCAATCCAGCTGTGTGCGGACGCGATCGCCGAGCTCGAAGCAGCGCTCGGGTCTTCGGCATTTGCCCTGAGTAACCCGGTACAACGCTTCCATCGCGATATTCGAGTGCTCTGCTCTCACGGTGCTATTCGCTTCGACCCTCTCGCCGAGTTGAGTGGTCGAGACGTACTGGGCCGCACTGCACCGACGATGTTTGCAGGAGGTTTGCCGGACGTTGGCAACCAGAAAGGAGACCTGAAATGACAACGATGAACCTGAGCAATACCAAGCTTCCAACACCCTATTCCTCCAGTGAGGCACGCCTGATTCAGGCTGCGAAAGACCTGGTGCCAATGGTACGAGAGTACGCTCGTGAAGCCGACCGATCACGCCGGATCCCAGAGGCGGTAATTGCCGCGATGCGCGAAGCCGGCCTGCTCAAGGCAATGCGCCCGGTGGAGGCCGGAGGTTCATCCATCAGCTTTGCCGCGTTCATTGAGATCGTTCGTCATCTTTCCCGCGGCGATGCATCAACGGGCTGGGTCGCGGCCTTTCTGATCTCCCACGAATGGCTTCTCAGTCGGCTCAATGCCCAGGCCCAGGCCGAGGTGTTCTCTGACGGCGAAGGCCTGGCAGCGGCGGCGGCGGCCCCTCCCGGCAGCGCCGAACGCGTCGAGGGTGGCTATCGAGTCAGTGGTCGCTGGCGTTTCGCCTCAGCAATCCTGCACTCGAAGTGGGTGGTGGTTTCAGCCGGAAGCCCGGAAACCGGGCCATTGGCAGTGATCGCTCGAATCGACGAAGGAACGATCCATGACACTTGGCATGTCCCAGGTATGCGAGCAACGGGTTCGAATGACTTCGAACTATGTGACGCCTTCATCCCCGAACATCGCGTGGTGGACTTCATCCGGTATTCGTCTCGCGAGAACGATGGTGCAGCCCTTTATCCGTCTTACCACGTGTTGCAGTACCCCATGTACCGCGTGCTGTCACTGATTCACGGCGCGGTTGCGGTAGGCACGGCTGAAGCAGCCCTTGAAATGTACCCTGCCGCCATGACCCATCGCATGCGGCCGGCCAGCCGCCAGTTGCTCGTCGAAGAGCCAGGTACTTGGTCAGCATTTGGAGAAGCCACGCAACAATTGCAAATCGCTCAGCTACTGCTCGACGAGGCGGTGTCCCGCACTGAGCACCTATACCGCCGCGGCAGCGACGAGCCTGCGCTGGAGGAACGTGCTCGGTTAAATCTATGCGTAACGGCCAGCGGCACTGAAGCCCTCAAGGCCGTGGACATACTGCTTCAGAATGCCGGGGCCAGCATTCAGCGTGACGGCCACCCCTTGGAGCTGATCTGCCGAAACACCCAGGTAATGCGCAATCACGCAGTGCTCGACTGGCGCTATGCGCAGATGCTTGCAGGCCGCGCGCTGCTCGGTCAGGGCCTGGGGCCCCACGCAGACGCCATGTACTGACCACGGAGCTGACCAGATGAATACGCAATCCTTGGAAACCAGAATTGAACGCCTGGAGGCGGCCGTCGAAGTACAAAACCTGATGAGCCGTTACCAATACCTTCACTCAGCGTTTCGCAATGCCGAAATCGTACAGCTATTCGCCGAGCGCGAAGACGTTACCATCGACGGTCCCTTTGGCCGATATTTCGGCATCGACGCTGCCCAGCGTTGCTTCGGCATCCTGTTCGAAGAGGATCTCGCACCCCGAGACCTGCGGGGCGAGATTGTTGAACATACACTGACCACCCCCATCATTGAGGTCGCTGGTGACGCTCGTACCGCCAAGGCGGTATGGAACTCGCCAGGTCAGGAAGCCCACAAGTTCTTCTGGGTCGAGGGTTCGCCGCGCATTGCCTTTTGGTACTGGTGCAAGTACTCGGTGGACTTCATCAAAACTGACGACGGCTGGCGCATCTGGCACCTGAACGTCTACCCGACTTTCGCCGCCGATTATTATCGCAGCTGGGCAGATGGTGCCCCACCGCCGGAGCCACCGCTGGCTGCCGGCAAGGCTAAATATGATGAACCACCATCGGTCGACACGCGCTATGACATTAACCGTGCCCCGCAGCTGATACCTGCTCCGCCAGCCCCATACGACACATGGAACGCCGATTGAGAGACGGCCCCGTGCCGTAGTACCTATGCGCTGCGTGCCCAGGATCGACTGCGTTTCTCGTATCGGACAGGCCAACCTGACCGATACGAGCTGCGGATAGCAAGAACAAAAACAAAAGCCTAGCCGCGACGGAACAACTTGCTTTACGTCCGGCTCAGAATCGCAGATGGAGACCGTAATGAAGCACTCCAAAGGCAATTTGGTCACCACCAGGGAGCCAACCTGGAAGCTGGTACCACTGTGGCTCATCGTAGCGTTGATAGTCTCCTCGCCAATGATAGGCGCATCGGTGATCAATGCACACATGGCCGAAGCGCTGCAGATGGAACGCACGCTGCTCGGTGCCGGCATGAGCCTCTTCGTGGCCGTCATGAGCATTTCCGCGCCACTCGTTGCACTCGGGTTCAGTTACTTCGGCATTCGCAGGGTGGCGATCGCTGGCACGCTATTGGCACTCATCGGCGCAGTGTTGATGGGCACCGTGGTGAACAGTGGAGCACAATTCATAGTCATCTACGGACTGGTTCTCGGGCTGGGTGTCGGCGCAGCTGGCGTGTTGCCCGTCCAGACAGTGGTCGCCTCCTGGTTCCGACACCGTCGCGCGCTTGCCGTCTCCGTGGTGCTTTCGGCGATCGATTTCGCAGGCATCATCGGCTCGCCACTGTTTGCATGGCTGATCGAACAAGCGGGCGACTGGCGAGCAGGCTGGTGGGTAACGATATGTTGCTTGCTGGTCGCCGGCGTGCTGATTCTCTGGGTAATACCGACCAACCTCACACCGGACCCGCACACGATGGAGGTCAGCCCTCCGGTAGTGGACCTGCACTCCTCGGGAACCAAGGTGTACAAGACCCCAACACCTTGGAAGGTGAGTGACGCGATCCGGACTCGCCAATTCTCCTGCCTTCTGCTCTACAGCCTTACTAATTGCATTATCTGGGTTTTCTTTCTGTCCCATGGGGTCGAGCACCTGCAGGACTTGGGTTATTCGTCGACCATCGCCGCCTCAGCCGTATCGATCATTGTCGGAGCATCGCTGGTAGGTAATGTTGCGGCCGGATTGCTCGGGGACCGCTTCGCGCCACACCTGCTCGGCGCAATCGCCATGTTGATACTCGCGGCCGGCCTGGCGCTGGCGGAAGCACCCAACGGGGTTTATGCACTGGTGCTGTTCGCGACCTTATTCGGACTGGGTTACGGTGCCACCCAAGTGTGCTGGATCACAACCCTGACCAACTATTTTGGCACCCGGGCCTTCCCGGTGCTTTACGGCATCATCTTAGCGATGGGGGCTGTTGGCGGCACGGTCGGTGGAGTGGGTGCCGGTGCAATCTTCGATCACCTACACAGTTACGCATCGGTTTTCCCTATTGGCATCACCTTGGCGGTGATAATTGCCCTACTACAACTGATCGCCTCGCCCCACTCGATTCGTCGAGCCCGCCAGCACAGCACGCCCAGCCACATTGGGACCTAATACATACATCTGTGCCCCTCCCTGCTCGATTGTTACCGACCAATGATCGAGCAGGGCGAACTCCACTGCGAGGCATGTCCCCGCGTTCTGCCGACGCCAATCCCGTCGTGCGCTCTTGACCTTTGACAATTCCACACCATGAAAAAAATAGGTTTTCTCTCGTTCGGACACTGGACCTCATCGTCTCAATCGCAAACTCGCTCAGCAACCGACGCACTGCATCAATCGATCGATCTCGCCGTCGCCGCCGAAGAACTGGGAGCCGACGGGGCGTATTTCCGAGTGCACCACTTTGCCCGCCAACTCGCTTCCCCCTTCCCGCTGCTAGCAGCAATCGCCGCACGCACCTCGCGGATCGAGGTTGGTACCGCCGTTATCGACATGCGTTACGAAAACCCGCTGTACATGGCTGAGACGGCTGGTGCCACCGATCACATTGCAAACGGACGCCTGCAACTGGGCCTCAGCCGAGGCTCTCCAGAACAGGCGCTGGACGGGTGGCGTCACTTCGGCCATATACCCGCGCCAGGTCAAACGTGCGCTGACATGGCCCGCGAACATACCGCAACACTTCTGAATGCATTGCGTGGCGAAGGCATCGCCGCACCCAGCCCACAGGCAATGTATCCCAACCCACCAGGACTGCTGCGCCTTGAGCCGTTCTCTTCAGGCCTGCAGGAACGCATCTGGTGGGGAGCCAGCTCATTTGCCACAGCACAATGGGCCGCTCGCCAAGGCATGAACCTTCAGAGCTCGACATTGATGGATGATCAGGACGGACGCCCATTTCACCTCCAACAAGCAACTCAGATTCGGGCTTACCGTGAAGCTTGGCGCGAAGCCGGTCACCTGCATGCGCCCAGGGTGTCAGTCAGCCGCAGCATCTTCCCATTGCTGGACCGAAAGGATCATCACTACTTCGGTGGCGATGCACAAAGCCAAGACCAAATCAGCTACTTTGGCGATGTGAGGTTAATTTTTGGCCGGTCGTATGCAGCAGATCCCGATCGGCTGATCCGCGAGTTGGCCAACGATGAGGCAATCGCGCAAGCAGATACGCTTCTGTTGACAGTACCGAACCAACTGGGAGTGGAATACTGTGCCCGCATTGTCGAGACAGTGTTGACCCAGGTTGCGCCGGCGCTGGGATGGCGTAGTTGAGGCCACCACTCCTGCAACGCTGACAAGGCCACCCAATCCCGTCGCGACCATGCCTTGCACAAACCGGGTTCTGGAAGGCGGGATTGGGGGTGGCGGTAGTTGCTACTTCAATGGGCTGTTGAGCTGCTAAGCAGCGGAGTTGGTACTGAATGCCGCATCAAAGCGTGATTCAGGAAGCTTCCATAGGAGCGAACGAATGAAATTTACCGCCTCGGCCGCACCGTGCTCTCGGTCCATCCCTGCATCTTCCCATTCGATGGAAATCGGCCCCTGATAACCGATGCTGCGTAATGCACGGAAGGCGTCTTCCCAAGGCACATCGCCGTGCCCTGTAGAAACAAAGTCCCAGCTCCGCCTTGGGTCCCCCCAGGGCAGGTGTGAGCCGAGCAGACCGCTGCGGCCATTTCCACGGCGCAGTCGAGTGTCCTTGCAGTCCACATGGTAGATGCGGTCGCTGAAATCAGTAATGAAACCGACTGGATCAAGACCTTGCCAAAGCATGTGGGATGGATCCCAGTTGAAACCAAACGCCTTGCGATGATCCAGGGCCTGCAGAGTGCGCTGACTGGTCCAGTAGTCATAAGCGATTTCGCCTGGATGTACTTCATGCGCGAAGCGCACACCCTCTTGGTCGAAGACATCCAGGATTGGGTTCCATCGCCTGGCGAAGTCTTCGTAACCTTGCTCAATGACAGTTTCCGGCACGGGGGGGAACATTGCGACGTATTGCCAGACGGATGACCCGGTAAAGCCTACGACCGTGTCGACACCTAACTGACGTGCCACCTGTGCGGTCAGCTTCATCTCCTGCGCTGCGCGCTGGCGCACCCCTTCACTCTGGCCATCGCCCCAAACCCGACCACGCAGGATATTTTTGTGGCGAAAATCGATAGGATCATCGCAAACTGCCTGCCCGGCAAGGTGATTCGAGATGGCGCGCACTTGCAAACCATGACGTTTCAAAATATCAAGACGATCATTGAGATACCGAGGGTCTTCACTGGCCCTCCAGACATCCAGGTGTTCGCCGGAACAGGCAATTTCAAGGCCATCGTAACCCCACTGGGCAGCTCGTCGAGCGACCTCCTCCAAAGGCAGGTCAACCCATTGCCCGGTAAACAGAGTAACTGGGGAAGTAGTGCGGAACATAAGATTCTCCAAGGACTTGTAACTGCATCGGCGCGCGACTCTCACACGCGAGAGACCGCGACCCACTGCTCACTACGAGCAGATTCAATCACTGCTTCGGCAATGCGCGCTGCGCGCAAACCATCGACAAACGTAGGCAGGCCTTCCCGCACCTCCCCGTTGATGGCAGCGTAGGTATCTGCGACGAAATGCTCGAAACACTGCGCATACCCCTGTGCATGTCCCGCCGGCAAGGAGGAAAGCCGCCGGGCATCGGCGCTACCTTGGCCAGGATCGCGAGCAAGGATAGTGTTGCTGGTTTGGCTACCTAGCCAGACAGTTTCTGGGTTTTCCTGGTCGAACACCGCCGACTTCTGCGCGCCGTCGAATTCGAACCACAAGCGATTCTTGCGACCAGCGGAGACTTGCGAAATCACGACGGCCCCCAAAACACCCGATTCTGTACGGAACATCACCGATGCCGCATCTTCGGTATTCACCGTCATGACCGGCTCCACAGGATCGCCGTGAGTGAAGCTCACTGCAGAACTGACCGGACGCTCGGCGACGGTCACACTAAACGAAGCCATCACACTCGCGATGCGCTCCCCAGTGACAAACTCCATCAGGTCGCACCAGTGCGAGCCAATATCGGCAAAAGCTCGTGAAGGGCCGCCATTGCGTGCATCGACTCGCCAATTCGAGACCCGCGGGGACAACATCCAGTCTTGGAGATAACTGCCGTGCAGCAACTGCCAGCGCCCGAACTCCCCGTCGTGCACGCGCGCCCGCAACTCACGCACCAATGGGTGATACCTATAGACAAACGGTACGGTTCCTACACGACGACGCTGGACGCTCAAGAGCTGCAGAGATTCTGCATCCGTTACCCGAGTCGCCAGCGGTTTTTCACAAATCACGTGGGCCCCAGCGGTGATAGCAGCTTTGACATGTTCAAGATGTAAGGCATTGGGGCTACATACGTGCACAACGTCTGCTGCAACCTCTTTCAAGTCTTGCAGGCTCAGGACAGGTGGCACGCCCCAGCGGTCAGCTGCGGATTGGGTTCGCGCCGCATTAGACGCCATGACACCGACAATGTGGGCCCCTGCCGCCAGTGCAGCCCGACGATGGACTTCGGCAATCATCCCCGCTCCCAAAATAACGACTCGGGTCATAGATTTTTTCCTTCAACCGGTTATCAAATATTTCCGAAAGCCGCAGGCTGTCGCTTATCTACATCCGAGCACCTGCCAAACTCCCTGAGCATACTGGAATATAAAATTCAAAACTTATAACGGAATCCTGCATAAACCGAGCGAGGCTGAGCCAGCAATAAAGAACGCACATCACCATCGCTCTGCATTCCAATGGCACCGAGAATTGCAGGTGTTGGTAGAAACACACCGGCCACGGCGTATTCTTTATTGAAAGCATTCTCGACGATACCAAATAATTCCAGATTGCTACTAACTCGATATTGCGTATTAAAATTCACAACAGTAAATCCGGCGAGCTTCCTTTCAGCATTAACTTCATCCCCCAAGAAATAAGAGCTGCTGGCAGCGCGAACAAGTGCCCCTGCAGACCAGTTAGGAGTAATGTCGTATTTAGCACTGAACCTGAGCACGTGCTCCGGCGTCGCACTCATCTTGTCACCCGGCGTCACGTGAATATTTCCATTGGCATCCGCTTGCGAGTTGACAGGACTATAGAAGTCAAAAGTCGATAGGTACCGAGCATCGGTGTAAGTGTAATCAAAGAAAGTCGTCAATGGACCTGACGCAACCTCCACCCCAAGCTTCACACCTTGTCGACGCGTCTTACCGACATCTTGCAAAGTTACAACACCGGTGGCGAGATTCATCACCTGAAAATCTGATTCATCGGTGCGGTATAAACCAGCATTCCAAGCGACCTGAACCTTGTTGTCGTAAATTGCGAAGTCAGGTAGTTGGCCACGCAAGCCCACTTGATAGGTCTGAAAAATATCTTGCTTCTGAATCTGGTCGGCGACCATCCAAGGTGCTCCCGACCCACAAGCGGCTTCCGGGCTATCACAATACAGGCCTGCAGGTGTTTGGACGCGCGCGATTTCGTAATAGCCGGCATAGGCTATTACAGCAGGCGTCAACGCAAAAGTGAATCCTAGCGAAGGTGAAAAATGACCAAACTTGCGTGTTTCGTTGTAGGCGGGACTGGTATCTATCGAATCGCGCTGATCTAACACGGAATAGGTCCATCGACCGCTAAGACCGACGCTCAGGCGGTCCGTAACCCCCACTATGTCGCTGGCATATAGGTTAATATAGTTAGATCTAACTTTTACGCGCTGCGGCACGATTGCACCAGGAGTTGCCAACACACCTAACGATGTTCCAAAGCCGCCATCCTCGGTCAGTAACCCGAGCGTAGTCTGAGCAGAACTGACGCTATCACCGCCAGAATAGCCCCCGCCCACCACGAATTGATTAGGCCTGCCAAATAAGGAGTTGTCGTTCAAAAAACTAAAAGCGCCTCCCCAGTAATTCGTGCGCGTCGCCGTCTCTGAAAGAGTTGCATAACTACGCCCGGTACCTGCCAACACATTGGGCACCTGCTGGCCATTAGTATCGAGCAGTGGGCTGCTTCCATAACACAAGAGTGACGCATCATCAGCGCAGGCGACGGGATTGCTTGGGCTATTCGTGGTAAAGGTGGTATCACGGCGTCCCTCCCCAAAGAATAGATTGCTATTGGCATGCCAGCCATCCGACAGTCGATAGTCGCCGCTAAAGTTGACTCGAGTGCTTTTAACTTCGACGCCAGCAGGGTAGCTCACCGTGCGCGAGCGATCGCGATCGATCAACTCGATCGGTTGAAACCCGTAACCCATGTTCTCGTTGGAAACGTTCAGCACACTGAGGTGATACTCATCTTCATCTCTGCGCCAGCCAAAGTCTCCGGTAAACTGCCTTGAACGGGTAGGCGAATGATCTTGCCAACCACGGTCATACAAATCGCTGACCGCGGCGAACAATGAATAGTTTTCATGCTGCCCTCCAACCTGAGCTAACGATTGAATGCGCCCATACGAGCCGCCCATCACATCGAGCGCGGCACCATTAAAAAGAAACCCATTGCGCTGAGGGGGCGCACCGAGTAAGTCATCAAAGCCGCGTAGCAACTGCATCGGGCCGATGCCTTTGAGATTGCCGTCTGGCACCACATGCCCACTGCCGATCTTTGGATCTGGCGGCGGCAGCGCTGGAGGCCCTGCAGTGACTTCTGCTGTCGGCAACGCCATCATGACCAATTCAGGAATAGGAGCACCAGGCGGAGGATGCCCTGCATTCTCATTGGCCGGACGCACTCCGAAGTTGGACTCTGCGTCCAAGATAGCCTGGTGGCCCGCCTCACTGCATCCTGCCAAAGGCTCGGGGAAGGACCCAACCCCCGAACCAATCACAAAGGGTCGAGCACAGGGATCGGCTGCCACTTTCAATAATTTTGAGTCATCTGAATAGGCTGAAGAACTTAACATCAACAACATCGGCAATGCAGAATAAAACGCTTGAGTCCGCATGAGTAGCCCCCTCCAGGGGTCTTATTGTTCAGAAAATTATTTACGGGGCAAGTAGCCACCGCTGCACCCATAGCAATGAAGCACGAAGATCGTGTTAAACAACGCTCGTCACTTACTCAACACTTACTTCTACAAACTCGTGTACTGAGACTGTTCTACTGCGCCCGAACTAGTAGCATTTACCCTGACAAAAAGCGAATGAACGGGATTATGTCGACATGCGCTGTGCCTCATTGCAAGACACAGTGAAGTTTGAGGCCCTACAAGGCCTCAAACAACTAACATCTATGCGCACCAGGATGCATTAGCAGACCAGAAGAAGCCGGCGCTGCTTGATGCTCTCCATGGATACACCAGGGAGCAGCGGCCCCGCATTACCCAAACCGCTGCCGTCCACTTCCTGCTCCAGAGCTCGGTTATAATTGTTTACCCAACCAAACTCTACCGAGACATCGTGGTACCCCTGAGCCAAGCCGCCCGGCTTCGGTACTTTAACGACGGCAGGATCATTTATCTGCCAGTACTGATCGCCTCGCCCAAGCATTTCTTCACGGGTATAGTCGATGCCTTGAATATTCCAAATAAGTGACTCTTTTGGATAGACCACGCCATCAACAATAGCCGCACCGGTACGCACCTGACTTAGCCACAGCCCCTTGTAGTACAAGGTATGGAAGCGAAATTGAAAGCCCCAAACGGCCCCGCTGCTGTCTTTGAGGTTATGAAAACCTCGCATTTGAATACAGCAATGACTTTCGATCATCGTGAGAACTCCTCGCCCCTTTAATAACCCAAAATACGCCGCATCATCACGTGTTGACGCCGCAGTTGATCCCCAACAAACGCCGGATCCGTCTTGTTCGGTCCTTCATACTCGGAGATCAAGTCCCCTTCCCAGCCTTGCTCTAGCAATATCTGGAGAACTGGCTCATAGGGAATGGTACGCTCGCTGAAGTCTTCATCCATGTAGTTAAATTTCGCATGGCACGTTTGACAGTACGGCAGCACCCTAATGATATCTTCTGGCAAGGAAGGCACTGGCATCTTGTCTTTCCAGAGGAATTCTTTTGGGATACTTCCAAAAATATCGTCAGGCCAAGCATTCTGGAACGTACCAAAATCCACATTTATCCCGAAATGCTTTGTCTGGCGTGTTTCGATAAAATCGATGAAGTCGGAGATATGTTGGCGATTCAGCGTCGTTGGAATGTGACACTCGGACTGCATGCGAACATCATACTTTTCCGCATAGGGCAGCAGCTTTTCCAGGTAGCGGTCCCACCCTGGCTCTGGGTCACAGAAAATATTCACAGAGGTCAGCTTAGTACGTAGGTTCTTAAAACCAAGCGTGTTTGCCAACTTGAAATCACGCACCATGTTCGCGACGATTTCATCGTCCGTCATCATGCGCCCGCGGTACAAATGCGTTTCGCACCACTGACCCAATTCAGCCGGCTGCACGTTGTACTTTTCGCAGAGCCCCCAGTATTTATCGATCCATTTTGTCGAGGGGTTTGGGTAATTCTCGATATGACTCGTCAACAGCTCAAAGCTACCACAACCCATATCATGGAGGTCTTCAAAGCAGTCCTCTAATGTCATGCAATTGCCGAGCGTATTGCTATAGCTGTAGATTGATACGCCCAACCGAGGCTTTTTAGCCGCCCCCTCTTGCGCCTGCAGCGCCGGCGCTTTTTCAGAAATACTATGACCTTGCATCTCTTCCTCCCGTTACCTTATCAGGCGACTATTACTCTTATTGCTGTACTCGTTCCCGGCGGATCGAACGTGGCGATGCAAAAAGTTGCAGCAGCGCCACACAAGACGTCAAACCAACAACAAAGATGAAACTTGGCGTGTACGAGTGCAGTTGGTCGTAGATGGCACCTGCAGCCGTCGACCAAATTGCACTGGTAATCGTGCTAACTGCGATACTGATACCAAGCAGTGCGGGGAATGGTTTGGCTCCGAAGTAATTCATCATCATCGTGATGCCGCAAACTTGGCCGGCGCCGTACCCAAATCCAAAGATCACAGCAAACAGTACCATTGCGGTCAGCCCAGAGGGCGACATAGCCAAAAACAATCCGGTACTGACAATTAGCAGGGCCAGTGTTGCGAGAATGTGAGGAGGGACTTTATCCCCTAGCAGCCCGGCACACATCGTGCCGAAGAACGAAGATGCTACAATGATTGAAATAGCAGATGCGGCGATCGTAGAACCATAAGCAAGGTCCTGCATGTGTTCGACGCCGTGGGCTAGGAAGAAGATCCAACCAAGGCTATTGGCAATACCGAACAGCACAATGATCAGAAACTGCCGAGTGCGCATAGCATCAGCCACAACCCAAGGCACAGGAGTTTTATAGACACGGGAAGTCCGATTATCATCCGCACTTTCGCCTGGCCCGACATCCAACTCTTTCTTGTTCATCGAAAGGTTCTTGGGAACGATCCAATAAACCAGGCACGCACCTATCACTATGCATCCGAGTGCGACCCACCAACCGGAACGCCAAGTACCGGTTGAAGTGATCAGCCAAGCAAAGAATGGGGGCATGACGATCCCCGCGAACTCTCCTGCCGACATGACAACAGAGACGGCTAGCGCACGACGACCACGAAACCAGATCGAAACAATGGTCTGAGTAGGAAGAATCCCCGCCGCACCGACGCCCAGCCCCATCAACAGGCCATAGCAAATGATAAACGCGGGACCGGTCGTAACGACCGTACACATCAGGACTGCAGATATCGCGGCCATCGCCGCCCCTGCAAGCATCACATTCCGAATACCAAAACGACGAAATGCAATGGCCAGGAAGGGAGCTGTTCCACCCATGGTGGCGGAAGCTAGGCCAAAGCCAGCACCCAGCACAGCTCTGTCCAGGTTCAATGCCGTTGCCATATGGGTATTAATTACGGCAGCGCCAAAGGCAGGGCAAGAAACAATTAAAACAACGATTAGCCAGAGCCCCAACAACTTCCAGTTTGACTCTGAATCTATGACGCTCTCCCCTACCCCCTTGACCGGGTGCTCCATGCCAAGGCTCGGTGCATGATAGAGAAGGTCGCCCGAACGACCGGCATTTGAAATATTTGACTGTTCGTTCACTACCCCTCCCATGAGTGACGCTTTATGTCACTCAGGCTGTTTGTCTTATTGGAATAAAGGGATTCAGTTGCTTAAATACGTTCTGCACGCATCTCCTGCACAAGGTGCTGGCAGGCACGAATGGTGACTGCCATGGATGTCAAAGTTGTTCCCAGCGCTCCGCCTGTAGGGAATGAGCTGGCATCTGTAACCAGCACGTTGGGTGCATCCCAGCACTGGTTAAACGGATTCAATACCGAGTTATCTCGATCTTCTCCCATGCAGGCCCCTCCACTTTCGTGAATAGCAGCGCCTAAACACATGCTGTGTTTGGCTCTGCGCCTGAACATCCAGCGCCCCAGACGGCTGGCCTCGGGGAATGCTCCACGGTTTTTTTCAATCAAGCCTAACGGCGATATCACCATATCCACAGTTCCGCCGGTCTGCTCTACCATCTCCATTGCAGATGAGACCAAAGACTTCAAGAGCTTTTGTTCATTCTCATGCATGCTGCAGGTTATGTGCGGAACCGGCACACCCCAGGCGTCTTTTCGCTCTCCATTGATCGTGATTGTGTTGTCGCGATGAGGCAGCATTTCTCCGAAACCCATCATCACGAAAAATGACGCTTCCTCACTCGCAACAGGCATTCGACCCACTGCCCCTTGGTACGTGTACCCCCCCTTGAAGTCCTCCTTGTCCTGGCTGTCGAGATTGGTAAAACGAGGAATGTAGAACCCTCCAGGAGCACGGTAAAAACTGTCAGGAGGTGTGGAGTCATCTTCTTCCCAGCCTTGCGCGGGTGCATAACGCCCCATTAACAGTGCCGGGCATTGATCCATAAAGAACAACCCAAGTTGACCGTTCGAGTTACCCAATCCTCGGGGGTGGTTCGGTGAGGTCGAGTTGAGAAGGAGGCGTACCGACTCAACAGGCGAGGCGCATACCACTACAGCGCGCGCGTCGATGCGATGTTCGAGCTTAGATTCACGGTCGGCATATACAACCCCTGTTGCTCGCCCCGTAGCGGGGTCAACTTCGATACGCTTCACAACGGCATTGGCGTGAATGGTTAACAGACCGGTGCGTTGCGCAGCCAGGATCGCTTGGGGCACACGCTCTGGATGCGGCGGCACATATCGCCAAGGTACGACTCGACGGCGAGGCCACAGGCCTTCAAGACGCTTCTTAAAAGTCATCTCTGCAGGCACCAGCTTGGATGGTTTGGCGTAACTCCCATCAGGCAGTGTAGGCACCCTCTCTGACGTGCCATGAACGCCTAGAAAACGCTCGGCACGCTCATAAAAGGGGCTGAGCTCCGAATAATCGAAAGGCCAGTCCTTGCCACCACTCCCCTTGGAAGCGCCCTTGAAGTCGTAATCACTCCAGCGCATCAATACCCGCCCAAAGGTATGAAGGCGACCACCGATCTGCTTGCCACGCACCCACAGGAAAGGTTTGTCCCGGGGCGTCGTGTAGGGGTTTTGCCAATCATTTACATACAGGTGGCGCAGTTGCTCACTGAAGAAGATCACCCGCGCTTGGACGTACTGTCCTAGCGCCGATGCCTTCATCCGGGCCCGAAGAAAAAAGCCACTCCGAGAGGGACGCTCGCCTTTATTGACGAAAAACTCTGGTGTGATAGGCGGGCCCGCTTCAAGCAGCGCTACCCGTAGACCCGCCTCGGTAAGCTCCTTAGCCGCAAAGCTTCCGGCAGCTCCCGAGCCGACGACGATCGCATCAAACTGAGGTGTCTTGGTCACCACGTCCTACTACTCCTGTACTTATTCTTATTTTTGCATAATTGCCTCAGTCACTTCGGCCGGGTACCGAGCCTTCGTTTCAGGTCGGTTGCGTCGCGCTCACATCTAAACCCTTTATCCCAGCGCCCGCGAAGTCGTTCAGCAGCTGTCTTGTGATCACGTGCCTTCCAAATCTCGGCAGCAGTAGCACACCAGTTGAATATCCTAGGAACGAAACAGTTCTGTCAATAGATTTTTCGCTATCTCCAAAGTGAAAGCACGTAGCCATCCCATCACACGGGACAGGTTACTAACTACACGAGAAAATCGATATTTTTCTTTGTTTTCAATGGGTTCATAGGTTTTTTGGTGACAATTAGGTGTGAGGCCACACTCGAACGAACAAAAACCTTGCCAACGATGGAGCCTTGGACCAATCAGTACTGTACAATTCAGTACTCAACCAGAGACCTACCCTTGGCCGAGGACGTCCATGCCATCCTGCGAGCGATGGAAGGCGACCCGTGAGGGTAGAAACGGCTTTTGAAAAATGGCCTGAATCACAACGCTGGTGTGTCACCGAGATGCCGGAAATGAGACGTGCCACTACATCGCTCATGCCAGGCATCGCCGCAAAGAATCGAGGAGTTACTAAATGCAGTTGCGATTGAAATCTGGTCTAGGGAATGATAGGGCCTGGATCTACCTGATCTCGGCACTCACGGCCTTCGCCCCCCTGTCAACTGACATGTATCTTGCTGCCTTCCCTTCAATCGCATCAGATCTGCAGACGGACCTGGCAGGCGTGCAATCAAGCCTCTCAATCTTTGTACTGGGGCTGGCCTTAGGACAGATTCTTTATGGCCCACTGAGCGATCGTTATGGCAGGAAGCCCCCACTGATCGTGGGGGCGGCAATCTTCGTGATCACATCACTAGGACTAATGCTGGCGACGAGTATCCAGTCATTCATTTTCCTGCGTTTGATTCAGGCAGTAGGCGGCTGTGCTGGGATGGTCTTGTGCCGCGCGATGATTGCTGATCGTTACAGCGGGCGAGAGGCGACAGATAAACTCGCCACCGTCATGCTGGTCGGCGCATTTGCGCCGATTGTCGGCCCGGTTGCAGGAAGTGCGCTAGTTAGCACCTGTGGATGGCGCTCAATCTTCCTTTTCCTGACGCTATTTGGATGCTGTTGTCTTTTCGCGGTTTACTGGCTGTTGCCTGAAACCCAACCGGCCAACCAACGAAAGCGAAGCAATGTGAAGCAAGAAATTGCGGCAATGGGAAATTTGTTGAAAAAGAAGTTTGTTATCCTTCCTCTGCTCAGTGGCGCCATGGCTTTTTCGGCCTTATTTTCATTCATTGCTGGGTCGCCAGCTGTGTTCATGTCGGTTTTTGGTATGAGCCGTGGTACCTACGGATGGGTATTCGCAGGCATTACCTTGGGCATGGTCATCTGCTCACAATGTCTTAGGGTGCTCTTGAAAAACGCTCAGCAGGAGACCGTATTTTTAACTTGCATGGCCTGTAATCTATGCCTTACCCTGATCTTGCTTACCTGGGGGGATGAATTGGGCGCATGGCCTTTTGTGTTGATTGCCACTGCTGCAATTTCTGCGCTACCCCTGGCATCGGCGAGCACAACAGCTATGACTATGGAAAGCGGCGGAGCAAGTAAAGGGAGTTTGTCAGCGCTACTCGGATTAACTCAATTCGGTTGCGCGAGCATTGCCAGTTGGCTAGTGGGAATTTTATATGAAGAAACCAGCCTTAGTATGACATTGGTCATGTTAGTAACGGCCTGTTTATCATTGATGGCATTTCTACCACTACTACCAAATACCAGAAGAATTTTCTGGCGTGAGTCCTGAGCTGCTATTTCACGACCACCGTTCGCCCCACGCGCTCCTGATGAGCGCGTGCCATGAAAGCCGCCTTAATTGCGCTCATGGCTTACCATCGCGTAAAGCCACATGCCAAGAAGCACGATTGCTACAAAGTCCATGGTGCTTATATCTCCTGGGGCTACAGTATGGGCTGGCAGTGGAATTCGTTTACCACGAGTGACAGCTTTAGGTCGAAAGCAGTAAGTTGCGAACGGCGATAATCGGCCCAAAGCGACCCCGCTTCAGTCAACTCCACTTCTCACCGTCGGTCGCAAATAGCGAACGACTGGTTATTCAGACCACTCTCCTATTCTGAGCGTCGTAGAAACGCATCCAAGCCATCGCAGCTTAGTGTCCTATCCCGTCGCTCGCTGTCCCGCCGGCCTCTCATACCAGCCTTGCTGAATGCTCGAGGGATATCGCGCGGTTAGAAAGATTCGCCTGATCACGCCGGGCATTTGCTCTGGCGTTACCCGAGCAGCCTTGAACCGAAAGTCGAGATGCTCTACTGCCTAAGGCCTCTGGCCAGGAGCGCACTATGAATTTCGAAGAACGCGACAAGTACGGTATGTACAAGGGACGGACCGATTTCACTGCCGAGGGAGACCGCGGCCCAGGGCCGCGGCTAATGGGGGCGGATACCCTTATCGGCAACGACGTGTATAACACGCAAGACGAAGATCTGGGTGATATCAAGGAAATCATGCTGGACACTGCCAGCGGCAAGGTTGCGTACGCTGTACTGTCGTTCGGCGGTTTCCTGGGCATGGGTGAAAAGCTGTTCGCGGTGCCATGGGGGGCTTTGCGCCTGGATACGGTGAACAAGCGCTTCATCCTTGATGCCGACAAGGACCGCCTGAAGAACGCCCCAGGCTTCGATAAGGACAACTGGCCAAATATGAGCGATCCGACCTGGGGCAGAGGTATCCACGACTACTACGGCACCACATGGGCAAACGATCCCCGGCTGTGATGTGGCAACCTGCTTGGCCGGGCTCCCGGCCAAGCCTATCCTGACCAACAGGACCGTGACAGGCTGCTTCGGGTCGTATGCGGACGGGTCGTGAGGGCTACTATGGATCGATAGCGGTCATTCGCGACGTCGCGCATCTCGAATAATTGTGGATCACTGGAGTGTTCTGCCGCCCTTGCCGAAGGCCTTCATCTGGTAGTCGGTTACAGCCTGGAAAAGTGACTCAGCAATCAAGCGCAATCTTTCCACTTCGATTTCAGGTCCACCTGTGCGCTGTGCGTCGTGGTAGCGGCGCATTGCTTCAACTGCCTCGATATACGCCGGGTGGTCGGGCGGCAAAATCTCGAGCAGTTTGGACATCAGTGGCAAGAACTGGCAAAGGTGCCCCACTAGTTCACGAGGTGCAGCACTATTGCCGATCTTGAACAGCATGTCGCGCTGACTGCGTGGCAGCTGTTTCGCGCAACGCGTGGCGGCCGTTCGAATGGCAGCATCCGTCCCATGAATTCGGTCAGCCAGTAGCACGATCAAAATGGCATCGCTCAACGTCATCAGGCTACCGTCCCCCAAATAATGTCGGACAGTCTACCTCCCGGGAAAAGGACTGGCCATTCCGGTCCCACAGGTAACCCGATGCGCCGGGCTTCGCATTTTCGCGTTCGCGAAAAGGCTCAAGGCGTTAAAGGGTAACGGCGGCAATAGTAAGGGGCACAAGGGTAAGAGGCCTATCCGAAAAGGCAAAAGGACCTTCTGAATGCAAAGCAGGTAATCCAATGAAGCGCTGGTGGTTCAAACATCAAAAAGGCAATGGCGCGGAGCCCACGCTCGCTTCAGCGCCCGAGGGATTTCTCCTCCCGCTCCCCGCTGAATCCTTGCTGTGTGCCGACCACCGGAGAAAGCTGCTGGAGCGCATCTGGCAGTACACGGCGCTCTCGGAACCTCAGTTCGATCGGCTCTACCTTGATCCAATCCGCCGTTACGCCGCCTATGTACAGCAACTCCCCGCCAGCGAAAGCCACCACCATGCCTACCCAGGCGGCATGCTGGACCACGGGCTGGAACTGGTGGCCTGCAGCCTGAAGCTGCGCCAGTCGTACTTGCTACCCAGCGGTGCCGCACCGGAAGATCAGGCCGCGCAGGCGGACGCCTGGAGCGCGGCGATTGCCTACAGCGCCCTGCTCCATGACATTGGCAAGATTGCCGTCGACCTGCGGGTGGAGTATCAGAATGATGAGGTGTGGCACCCCTGGCACGGTCCATTGACCCAGCCCTACCGCTTTCGCTACGTGGCCGGTCGTGACTACAAGCTACACGGCGCCGCCACGGGGCTGCTGTACACACAGATCTTGACGCCTCTCCAACTGGACTGGCTCAGCAACCATCCGGTCTTGTGGAGCCACCTGCTCTTCCTGCTGGCCAACCACTACGAGCACGCCGGCATCCTCGGAGAGCTGGTGCTGCAAGCGGACCGGGTATCCACCGCGCAGAACATCGGTGCAAACCCCACCAAGGCCCTGCAGGCACCTAAACACGCGCTGCAGCATCATCTGCTCACGGGCCTGCGCCACCTGGTAAAAAATGAGTTCAAGCTCAACCAGCCCGGTGCGGCCGGCTGGCTCACTCAGGACAATCTCTGGCTAGTCAGCAAGACCGCCACCGACAAACTGCGCGCCTACCTGCTCGCTCAGGCCGTGGATGGCATCCCCTCCTCCAACATCGCCTTGTTCGATGAGCTGCAATCACATGGATTAGTGGATGCGACACCGGAGGGCAAAGCGGTATGGAGCGCGACCGTCGCAGACGATAACTGGCAGCATCGCTTTACCTTTCTTCGTCTGCACCCAAGCCTTATCTGGGCCGATGAACCTCGGCCAGAATGCTTTAGTGGCACGGTTGAACCGATGATTGACCATCCCCTACCAACCAGTGAACCCAGCGAGTCGAGCACTGATGGACCGCAGATTGCCGCGGATGAAAAGCGGCCGACCACAGCGCACTTGGATGAGGATTTCCACTACCTCGACGATTTGATGGATATGTTGGAAGAGCCGGGTCAGCTTGAAACTGAATCAAGTACTGGAAACTTGCAGTCCACAACTGTGCCCCCCCAGGATGCCATAGGGCTGGCCTTCCTAGAGTGGCTGCGCGACGGTGTCCGCAGTCATCGATTGGTGATTAACGACAGCAACGCGAAGGTCCACACCGTGGAGGGTTACTTTTTCCTTGTCACGCCGGGCATTTTCCAACGCTACGCCGCGGAACATCCAGTGCAAGCGGAAAGGGACGGCAAGATCGCACCTTGGCGATACATTCAACGTCACTTTGAAAGGCTGGGTATTCATCAGAAACGAGCAAATGGACAGAACATATGGACCTGCGCGGTAAGAGGCGCTCGCAAAAAAAGCGTCCTGAATGGCTACCTGATTCTCGAAGCAGCAAGCATTGCCGACGTCACTCCACCTGCAAATCCATTCCTATCACTGCAGACATGTGAGCTGATACGCAACCCTGCGATGTAAGCTGGTTGCGCTCGTATTCACCCTAATCGCGATCACGCACGCCATTGACCTTCCGATGCCCATGATCGCTCTGCTCTTTGCATGGGTGCGTTAGCCTTTGGTGCTCCCGCCGTTCAAGCTGGCATGATCGAAGCGCTGAGAGGTGAACTCCTAACGCAGTGGATTTCGTATCGGCCTAAACCGTCTCAGCCTTCAATCTTGCCAGCTCTTTGGGGTGAGTGTCAGGAAGCGGCCCCCACATGCCAGCACTACGTTGACTCTGTTGGCCCAACTTGATCGAATGCGACAAACCGATAGCAGAGACTTTGTGGTTGATCAGCCGATCTGAATGGACTATTTCTCGATGAAGACCGGCTGATGCAGAGCCGAAGTAGGCCTCAGGAGAACGAGCGGTGCGGATCGATGACGAATTTTTTCGGCACACCCGCATCGAACTCACTGTATCCGCGCGGCGCATCCTCCAGGCTGATCACCTGCACACCCACCACGTCGGCGATATTGATCCGGTCCCACATGATGGCTTGCATCAACTGCCGGTTGTACTTCATCACTGGCGTTTGCCCTGTGTGGAAGCTATGTGATTTCGCCCAGCCCAATCCGAAGCGGACGCTCAACGAGCCAATTTTTGCCGCTGCGTCCACGGCGCCAGGGTCTTCCGTAACGTAGAGTCCAGGAATACCAATTTTGCCCGCGACCCGAGTTACCTGCATGAGGGAGTTGAGCACCGTTGCCGGGGCCTCATGCTTGGCGCCCTCGTGCCCATGGCCGCGCGCCTCGAAACCAACGGCATCGATTGCACAGTCGACTTCCGGCTCGCCGAGTAGGTTGGCGATCTGCTCATGCAAAGGAGTGTCCAAGGTGAGGTCGGCAATTTCAAAACCTTGAGCCTTGGCATGCGCCAGTCGGGCAGGATTTAGATCGCCTACGATTACTACCGCAGCTCCCAGTAGGCGCGCCGAAGCGGCAGCTGCCAACCCGACAGGGCCCGCGCCAGCAACATAGACGGTGCTTCCAGGACCTACACCGGCGGTCACGGCGCCGTGATAGCCTGTGGGAAGGATGTCCGACAGGCAGGTAAGATCACGAATCTTTTCCATGGCTCGGTCGCGATCAGGCAATTTCAGCAGGTTGAAATCGGCGTAAGGCACCAGCACATATTCGGCCTGCCCTCCCGTCCAATCACCCATGTCAACGTATCCGTAGGCGCCACCGGCGCGGGCCGGGTTGACGGTGAGGCACACGCCGGTGTGCTGCTCTTTGCACGAGCGGCAGCGGCCACAAGCAACGTTGAACGGGACTGAGACCAGATCACCGATCTGCAGATGTTCGACATCCGTGCCCTTTTCGATCACTTGACCGGTAATCTCATGACCGAGCACAAGGCCAACTTGGGCGGTGGTGCGCCCCCGTACCATGTGCTGATCAGAACCGCATATATTGGTCGACACGACTTTCAAAATTACGCCATGTTCTATTTTACGACCCCGCGGATCCTGCATTTTTGGGTAGTCAATATTCTGAACTTCCACGTGGCCAGCGCCGACATAAACGACACCTCGATTGAACGCGCTCATCTGCATCTCCGCTGTTATTATATAACGACTCAACTGCTAAAGCTTTACAGCCCTAGAACAGTTACACGTGACCCCTTCACTGACAAGCCGCCCGTCCCGGCATACCCTAGCGAATAAATTCGATCGCGCACCAGGCAGGACAAAGGCTTGCCATGCTTTTGAACACCATTATCCATATAAATAAAAGCGAAACAGGTATCAGCTTTACCTTCAAGTTGTCGCCGACAGGATTGGTTCACATGGCAGTACGACGGTCAAAACAGGACCAAGGTATTGAGGCCAAGTACCAGAGCGGACCCGCTGTCCGAACCCCCGGGATGGACGATCCATTGCACGTTCGGCCTGAAGTTCACACCTGGCACAGGTGACCAGTTGTAGAACGCTTCGCTCTCATACTCATACCCATCGAAGACACGCACCGTCTGATCCGGGTTCGCCCGGTTCCAATCGCGCTGATAGGCGGCATACCGGGGGTTTCCGTGGGTAGCACCCACAGCCAATCCTATGAAATCTGCAGGCCGATCAAACACCCCTTTGTACTGCAACATGAATGTGGCTTGGTGGTCGAGATAGGAGGTAGCCTTGTCTGCCGCTGCGAGGTTGAACGTAGCGTTCCAGCCTTTACTGGCGTTTCCCGTCAATTGCTGCATGGCGGTGAAGTAGACGCCATAGCGTCCGGACCGCTCCAAAGCCTTACCGCCTTCACTTCCCAGCGAGTCCCGCTCCTCATTGAGGTAGCGGTCGCCGCCTCCGGCGGTGTTGTACCATGCACCCAGCATGTATTTGCTGGGTTGGCCAAACAGCCGAGATGTCTGGCCGTATTCCACGGGTACCAGAGCGCCTACGGTCCCGGAGGGGAAATTGGGCTTCCAGGCATTGGAGCGCGCCCACGCGCTGTCAAGGTAAGTTTCGTTCAATTGATAGACGCCGGCTTTGACGTAAGCGCTATCCGAAGTGTGCCAGGTGACCACCCCAGCCCATTGACTGGCAGGCCAGTTGATCCAGTAATCGCCTACCAGGTTGCCCTGAGGTCCTCCGCAGAACGTGATGTTCTGGAAATCGCACGGTTGGGTATCGAAGTCCTGCTCTACGGTCAGCCGGCCCACACGCAGTTCCAAGCGGTCGTCCAGCATTTTCTGTTTAAGGGCAAACATGGTTAACCACCAGGTCTGCCCACGCCCCCAAATGGCTTGCAGCTGATCATAGGCACCGATATTGGCGTCGATGTTCAGATTGCGACCACTGCGCTCGGTCATGATGGCCTGAAACGTGGCACCGTCCCAATTGAAGATTTTCTCGAAATCGAAAGTGCCTATCAGGCTGAACTGGTCAGTGTAGCGGGTCAACTCGCGATCGCCGCCCGTAAAGTTGTGCGCTGTTTGGCTCTGATAATTACCTTCAACTAAGTAGCCTTGATCAACCCAATTATCCCTGATGCCATCCCAGTTTCCAGTCAACGTATGGGAAAACCCTTCGGCATTGGCAGAACCATTGACCGCTAACAAAGAGACAGCAGCACACGCGCCAGCAATTAAGCACTTCATATGACACCTTGAGTTATTTTAGAGCGCAAGCGATACCTGCGCCCCAATTCTTGTTATTGGAGAAACTCGTTGTTCGCATATGTACAAGCAGTATTAAAACACCTGAAAGCCTGCTGCGGCCTTCAGGTTACATGCCTCAGTTTCAAACGGCTCCGCCGGAGTTACCTGAGAAGGCCGCATCGAAGCGAGCATGCGGCAAGTTCCATAGCAAAGAGCGCACGAAACCCACGGCTTCCTTGGCTCCGTGCATTCGATCCATGCCAGCGTCCTCCCACTCGATAGAGATTGGCCCGTTGTAGCCCACTGCTCGCAATGCACGGAAGGCATCTTCCCAAGGCACATCGCCGTGGCCCGTCGAGACGAAGTCCCAACCTCTGCGTGGATCGCCCCATGGCAAGTGCGATCCTAATACGCCTGCACGCCCGTTCTGCGGTCGCAACCGGGTATCCTTGCAATCGACGTGGTAGATACGCTCTGCAAAATCAGTGATGAAGCCCACAGGGTCGATGTGCTGCCACATCATGTGGGACGGGTCCCAATTGAAGCCAAATGCCTTGCGATGCCCCAGCGCCTCCAGAGCGCGCTGGCTGGACCAGTAGTCGTAAGCAATCTCGCTCGGGTGGACTTCGTGTGCGAAACGAACTCCGCAGTCATCGAACACATCCATAATGGGGTTCCAGCGACGTGCGAAGTCCTCGAAACCTTGCTCGATTACCGTTTCATCTACTGGAGGAAACATTGCCACGTAAGGCCAAATCGACGAGCCGGTGAAACCGACCACCGTGTCCACCCCGAGCTTGCGCGCGACCTTAGCAGTCAGTTTCATCTCCTCTGCTGCGCGCTGGCGTACCCCTTCTGCCACGCCATCGCCCCATGTACGGGAGCGTACGATCGACTTGTGGCGGAAATCGATCGGATCGTCGCACACCGCCTGGCCCGCCAGATGATTGGATATCGCACGCAGGCACAGGCCGTGGCGGTCCAGGATTGCTTTACGCTCCGCCAAGTAGTCTGCATCCTCCGCAGCTCGCCATACATCCAGATGTTCACCAGAGCAAGCTAGCTCGAGCCCATCGTAACCCCACTCAGCGGCAAGCCGGGCCACTTCCTCCAATGGCAGATCTACCCACTGCCCGGTAAATAACGTGACCTCTGGGGTAGTTACACTCATGACCCTGACTCCTCATTCGTGGCTGCAACGTCGACCCAGTTTCCCGTGCGAGCGGACTCGACCACGGCGGCGACAATCTGCGCCGAGCGCAGCCCGTCGGCAAAGGTCGGCAAGCCAGCCACTGTTTCCCCCATAATGGCTTTGTACGTATCGTCAACGAAGTGCTCGAAACAATGCCCATAACCCTGGGCATGTCCCGCTGGCAGCGTCGAAAGCCTGCGCGCATCGGGTGCACCGACTCCAGGGTCGCGGTAAAGCACTTCGCTCGAGCGGACCCCGCCGAGCCATGCAGTCTCAGGCTGCTCCTGGTCGAAAACAGCGCTGCGATGCTGCCCATCGAACTCGAACCAAAGCCGGTTTTTGCGTCCTGCAGACACCTGAGAGACATTTACCGAGCCCAGAACTCCCGACAGGGTGCGGAACATCACGCAGGCAGCATCCTCAGTGTCGACGTCCTGCAGTCGCCCACTTCCCTGCCCTGCGAAACTGCCCGCCCCACCGCTTGGTCGCTGAGCAACGGTAATCGTCATCGCAGCGCTGACACTGGCGATACGCTCTCCGGTGACAAATTCCATCAAGTCGCACCAATGCGAACCAATGTCAGCGAACGCGCGCGAGGCCCCACCGGCTTTCGCATCCACACGCCAATTCGACGTCAGCGGTGAAATCATCCAATCTTGCAAATAACTACCGTGCAGCAGCTGCCAAGGGCCGAATTCACCCGCTTCGGCGCGGGCCTTTAGCTCGCGAACCAGCGGATGAAAACGATAGACGAAGGGCACAGTGGCAATGCGAGCGGCGTCTTGCGCCTGGGCATACAACCGCGCGGCGCCCCTCACATCGATGGCCAGCGGTTTCTCGCAAATCACATGAGCGCCAGCAGCCATCGCAGCTTCGGCATGCTCCACATGCAAGCCGTTTGGACTGCACACGTGCACTACATCTGGCTTCATCGCCCGCAGGTCATCCAGCGATGTCAACGCCTGGGTCGCCCAGGCTCGGGCGATGCCCTGCGACCGCTCCAGGCTAGACGCCATGACCCCGACGAGTTGCGCACCGGCCAGCAACGCAGCCCGCCGATGGATGTCAGCAATCATGCCGGCACCTAGTATCACGACCTTCAATCCAGACATGGTCATTGTTCTCCCGCAGGTGGCAGTTGCACGAACTCGATGTAGGCGGGATCCGGTATGTTCACCTCGGCCAGTAACACCAGCCCGCCACTGGTGGGGCTGACTGCATAGGAACGCACCTGGTGGGCCGGACGATCAGCGACGAGCATGAACTCACCGCATGGCGCGAACGCGAAACTGCGCGCAGCCACACCTGGATGAAGCGAGCCAGCCAGTCGCACGGCCCCGGCACGGCGTAATGCACCATCGTTTTGCACTTCGAACCAAGCCAGGCAATCCTCGCCGCGGTTGTTGACGTATACGAATCGCCCATTGGGATGCACCCGAATTTCAGCAGGCTCGTTGAGAGCCGAGAAACCCTCGGCTACGGTCGTGCACCGCGCTATCATCGTGAGCTGGCCACTGTCGCCATCAAAAGCCAATGTCACCACTTCGGACGACAGCTCCAAAGTCATGTACGCCCGGCTCGAGGATGAAAACGCCAAGTGTCTAGGCGCCGTTTGCGGACCGAACTGACACACCGACACCAACGCTGGCCGTGGTTCTGCCGTGTACACATACACTCGATCCGTGCCTTTGTCGCAGACCAGCAGATAGCGGCCACTCGGATCGATTACGGCGCTATGTGCATGAGGGCTGGCTTGCGCATGGCCGTCGTTCTGGGCAGAGCCGTTGGGGTCGGTTCCATGCCCTGCAAGGACCAGGATGTCCTCGATGCACGCCAACCGGCCGTCTGTATCCAGGCCATACACGACCACCGTCGAATCATCGTATTCGTAGCGTGTCGTCCAACTGCCGTCGGGTTTACGCACTACTTTCTCGACATGCTGGAAGTCGCCGTGATTGGCAGTGAAGAGCAAACGTCGTTTGGCACAGTAACTCAAGAAGGTTGGCCGTGGGCCGGGGCTGTCAGCCAGTTCACTGCGCTCAGCGCGCCATCCACGGGGTGCACGCGCATAGCATGAACCGCCGCTGGTGGCGCCACCGGCCCTCTACCATCGGTTTTACGCTCATCGACGGCATACAGCGTGCGTGTATCCGCAGCGTACACTAGGTACCCCGCCTCCACCGGCGAGGGAGTGCGACCGACGACAAGCAGTTCTGTGCCGTGGTCGCACAGACGCAGCTGATAAATGCCGCCGCCATTAGCTCCGGGATGCGCCCCGTAGGTGCCGACATACGCGGTCAATGCTCCGCCGGATGCATTGTAAGTACTCATAGGCCCAGCAACCTGCGCAACATCTCATGATGGCGGCGCACCTGCTCTACCTCATCCATCATTTCGGCGCGCGTGCGATCCTGGAAATATCGCTGCCCCTCGTACTCCGAATTGATGTAACCGTCGTAACCACCGGCTTGCAGGGCCTGCAGAGGGGAAACGTAGTCCATGGCAGCGTCTTCGTACGTACCCGGCGCCCCCGGCACCTCGGACATATAATTGAACTTGCCATGAATGCTCACCACATGAGGAGCCATCTGACGCAGCAGGTCTGGATTGGTACGCGAGAGCATCAACGCCTCGACGACAACGGTGTAGTCCAAATCGCTGGGCTCAGTAACGCACTCTTGGGTGATGGCCTTGATCCCGGAAAACGCTGCACGAAACTCGGGTTCACATTCTCCGCTGTGCAAGAAGCGCTTGAACCCCGAACGCAGGTTGCCGGCCGTGTGGAAGGACATGTCGATAGCGGCGAACGGCGCCTGACCAGCCGTCAACTGTTGAGCCAGTTCTACCGAAGCAGCACAGGCTCGAGGGCTTGCGCCCCGGCGTTGAAATTGGTCGAGTATCACCTGGGGCGGACGCGTCTGGAAGATCCCGAAGTCAGGCACGATACCCAGGTGACGAGTACCGCTGCGCGCCACAAATTCCAGGATCTCAGTGACCTGCTCACCTTCCAGTGGCATTGGTTGGTGGATTTCCTTACCCAGTCTGATGTCAAGCTGCTCGGCCAGCGGCAGCGCACGAACCATCACATCTAAGGGACAGGTGGAAAGCACCCGCACATTTTGAAAGCCCAAACGCTTGGCCAGGCGCAAGTCATGTCGCAAGCGCTCGGCGCACTCCTCATGGTCCATGACGTGGTCACGGAACTGCAGCACGTCGAACGACACATCCATCGTCACCGGAACAGTGCGGTAGCGGTCCATCCAGCCGAACCAACGCTCGACGAAATCAGCCCCGGGATCAGGATAACGCAGCGACATCTCGTCAACGATTTCGATGCCGTTAGCACCAGGGAGGTTTTCTCCCACTTCGCGAATCTGAGCCTCAAGGTCAAGCTCTTTGAAAAATTGCGACTGCTGATAGCTGTACAGCGACACGCCTAGTTTCATCGCCATCAGTGTGTCTCCTGCTCGTTCATTTGCAGCATGTAGGTAACGATATACGGCGTTTTATCGGAGCCAGCACCGGTCCCAGGCTTAGGCGGGTCAGTCACCCATTGTTCATCCGTTGGCAGGTAGCCGTAGGCGGCAAGAACCGATTGCTGAAAGCGCAATCTATGGAAGCCAGGCGCCAGCCCACCGGGTACTTGGATGTGCAGGATCGCTTCGTCGTCATAATCCCAGTGCTCATGCACGGCGTTACGCGTTTCGTCAAAACTGCGTGGCGGGCGTCCATTGATCTCGAAGGACTGCACGCTCACCGGATATTCAACTCCATCGACCTCGATGTAGTAGCCATTGTGCAAAGACAAATAGACTCCCCGGTAGTTGGCATGCCGGACAGCGATCGAGAAGCCTACCACCTGCCCATCCTGACGACGGTTTTTAAGGCTATCCGCCCTGACCAAGTAGTTATCGAACATTCGTTTCTCCCGAAAAGTCATCGCAAGGCTCACGCCTCGGAGACCTCTTTATCGTTGAACAGAAAGATCCAGATCAGCATGTTCACTACGACCACTCCAATCGGTACGGCCCACAGCGCGATCCAGGCGTGCCCACCCGATGCAGCATCAGGCGCTACGAAATGACCGTAGACAGCGCCGGAAATAACAGAGCCGATCGCAGCACCGACGCCGGAGAACACGAGGATGACCCAGCTTTGCGCTTGGGCCGCGAGTTCCTGCGGGGCTAGCCGATCGATGTACATCGCGGCAATGACCACACAGAAGTCATTGCAGATGCCGTGCAGCGCCACGCCAATCACGGCCAACTGGTTTCCGTGCTCCGGTGCCAGGCAGAAGAGCAGAAAACGCACCGCCCACATGCCGATCCCTACCAACAACGTCCACTTCATGCCGATTTTGGAAAGGACGAATGGGATAGTGGCAATGAAGACCACCTCGGAAAGCTGCCCAAGCCCAAGTGTGCCGGCCACATTGGTGATGCCTAGGGCCGATAGGTAGGCGGCACTGAAAGCGTTGTAAATCCCCAGAGAGACTGCTGTGAGAAGCGAACAGAAAAGAAGGACCGTGAAGTTGCGGTTGCGAAACAGAACGAATGCTTTCACCCCGACCAGCTCCCCGAGGGTGAAGCGACTCTGGCGAACCGGCGGAGGCGTGGCAGGCAGCAGCAGTGCATACAGGCCGAGCACCGCACTAGCGGCAGCCGCGACAGTGAAGATCGAGGTCGATGCGGACAGGCCAGCCCAGCCAATGCCCAGGCCCGCCAGCACCCAGCCCAGTGGGGCAAATACCCGGATGTAAGCGAAGCTCATGCGGCTCTCGCCCAGATGGCGAAGCGAGATGGAGTTGACTAGACCGAGGGTCGGCATGAACAGCAGCATGTAGCAAAAGATCAGCGTAAGGAACACGCCCACTCTGCCGCTCTCCAGAGTCGCTGGCAGCATGAACAATGCTACGGCGCCCAAGAGATGCGCCAGCGCTAATACCCATTGTGCTTCCATGAAGCGATCTGCCAATGCCCCGAGAAACAAAGGCGAAACCATGGCAGCGATCGCGCATAGCAAGTAGGTGGGGCCAATATAGCTGGCCAGTCCCTGGTTCTGCAGTACCAAACCTAGCGTGGCAAACCATGCGCCGAATATCACGAACTCGAGCAGCATCATGCTACTGAGCTGGATGAATACCGTGCGTTGGCCACACTTGATTTCTCGGGGCGCGCCTGCAAGCAGGTGCGCCTGTAACCGTTTGATAGTCATAAGCCCAACTCACATTGTTATTGTTGTAGATAGGGTTAACGCTGCTTTGCGGATTACAACTGGCCGCGTTGGCGCTGTATGGCAATGTATTCGCAGGCACGAACTGTCAGTGCCATCAACGTCAAGGTCGTGCCCGCACATCCACCCGTTACGAAGCTGCTCGCATCGGTCACGAACAAGTTGGGAACCTCCCAACATTGGTTGTAGGCATTGAGCACGGAGCTGCCGGGATCGCTACCCATCCGCGCCCCGCCGCTTTCATGGATCGCAGCACCCATGACCATGGACTTACGGAAGTTCGTGCGAAAGAGGAATCGGCTCAGCGGATCAGCATCGGGAAACGCACCGCCAGCACCTTCTTTCAAGCCCAATACCGAGCCATTGAACTCCATCTTCAAGCCAGCATTGCTGGCCATCTCTTCGATACTCGCGACCTGTCGACCCAGCATGGCTTTTTCGTTGCGACGCATGCTGCAAGTGATGTGGGCGATCGGCATGCCCCAGCGATCCTTGCGCGACGGGTTCAAGGTGATGGTGTTGTCGGCGTACGGCAGCATCTCTCCGAAGCCCATGATGCCGAATTTCGCATCACGGTCCTGAGGCGTATACAGCCTGCCAATGGTGCCCTGATACGCATAACCGCGCAGGAAATCACCAGCGGTCTGTTGATCGAGATTCTCGAAGCGGGGTATGTAGATCCCACCTGAGACACCGTAGAAAGGGTCAGCTGGTACGGTATCGTCGAGTTCCGAACCTTTGTGACCAGGGACAGACCCCATGATGATGCTGGGTACTTGGTCCATGAAATAGCGCCCTAGTACGCCGCTGCCATTGCCAATGCCATCCGGGTGCTTGCCGCCGCGAGAGTTGAGCAGCAGGCGCACGGTCTCAATGGCTGATGCGCAAAGGACGACGATGTTCGCCTGCACCTTGTGCTGCTCACGGGTGTGGCGGTCGATAAAGCTGACCCCCGTGGCCTTGCCGGAGTCGGGGCAGGTCAACACCTGCTCCACCACAGCATCGGTGCGCACCGTCAATCGTCCGGTCGCTTGTGCAGCCAGGATGGGCTGGGGCACCCTTTTGATATTTGGCGGCATGTAGCGCCATGCAATAGGTTGACGGTCAGGCCAGTTTTGCATGGTCTTGCGCTTGAATTCACTCTCGGCGCTAGACAATTTCGAGGGGCCAACAAAGTTGCCGTTGGGCACGTTTCGGACGTTATCGGGGCAGCCTCGGATCCCGAGGAAGTCTTCCACTTTGTCGTAATAAGGGGCCAGCTCATGGTAACTGATGGGCCAGTCCTCACCATGACCGTCGCGACTGGCCGCCTTGAAATCATAATCAGACCAGCGCAGCAGCATGCGCCCATAGGTATGCAATCGCCCACCCAGCTGCTTGCCACGTATCCACAGAAAAGGATGTTCGGCGGGCGTGCTGTATGGGTGTTCACGATCGTTGACGAACAGGTGGCTAAGCTGCTTGGCGTACATTGCCACCTTGGATTGAATCGGCTGACCTGAAAGGGCAGCCTTAGCCCTGGCCCAGAGCTGAATGCCCTTTTCACGAGGCCCCGAGAAGTCGGTACGGAAATCCTCAGCCGTGATACTGCGCCCAGCCTCCAGCAGTAGGACATCGAAGCCCCTTTCTGTCAGCTCTTTTACAGCGAAACCACCGGCAGCTCCTGAACCAACCACAACGACATCATAGCTAGCTTTGTTCATCTTTATCCCAATTCTTGTCGTGATACGGATTTAGCCTCGCACAGCGAGCCACTAATGAACCATATACGTTTCTTATAGGGATTTTGTACCATTCAATATGGTTTGGTTCAATATGCGTTTGCCGTTTTTTTCACTTCGATCTGAACAAGCAGCCTGACCCGAAACCGAACATGACGCTAGAAGCCCCATATTTATTGGCTTCCTCAGTTTAGCTGGAGATAATTCGATGCCATTGAAGGATCGAGATTTGGACAAACGGACCTATTGAACAATTAACTATTGTTCAATCAGTTCAGCTGCGCTGGAATCCTCGCCCCGGCGTAGCGGGGCACTCCCATCCACTCTGGCAGTTCACTGATACCCCGCCCCAGAAACGTCAGCGCCGACGCTGCGCAGCCCAAGGTGACCGCGTCGTGAATCTGCGCAACTTCAAGTTGAGTTGAGGAAGATATGTTCATTAGGTTTTGCACCTCGGGGGAGCTGCGCATGCTGTCGAGCACCAATGCACCTGCCAGGCTCAACTCCCCCCGAGCGCAATCATGCTCGGGGCGATGACGCGCGCTGTATGGGCGACCGCACGACCAAGGCTCAGGCCAGCCTCGAAAAGCACCCGCCTACAGGCCGCGTCGTCGGCCCGAGCTCCCTCGATGACGGCAGCTAGCGATAACTGCGGGCTCTCTGAGGTGCTCAGCGCTGCGAGAATGGCCCGTTCCGAAACCAGCGAATGCAAACAGCCTCGCCCCCCGCAGAAACAGACGGGACCTGATTCATCTAGCGCCATGTGACCTACCTCTCCCGCGACTCCGGTGCCACCCCGATAGACCTTGCCATTGATTACCAGCCCTCCCCCCACGCCTTGAGCGCAAAGAAGATAGAAAAAATCTTCGCAGCCGCGACCGCACCCCCACATCCATTCACCGTAGGCCGCTTGGTTGGCATCGTTATCGACGATTACTGCACGACCGAGCAACGCCTCCAATTCCTCGGCCACCGCGATATCTCGCCACCCAGGAAGCCGGCTCGCAGCCCAACCGACGATGGCACCACTGGCACGATCGATTGATGCCTGGATCGCCACCGATATGCAGGCAAGCTCCGCTGCCGCGATTCCCGACATCTCGCACAGTGCGCGCAACAGATCTACGACGCCATTCGGCGAGCTGGGACTCTCCGCCCCTTCTCCTTGTTCCAGACAGTGGTCGAACCGAGCCTGCTGATTGAAGTCGAACAGCGTACCTTTGATTCTATGTGCCTGGATTTCCACCGTGGCAATGGCATCCACTCCCACTCCCAACGTAACCCACGCCTCCTTGCGGTTTTTTTGGCGCAGGCTGACCACACTCTCCTTCAGGAGCCGCTTCACTACATTATTCACCGTGCCTTTCGACAGGCCTGTCATACGTACCAACTCGGCCTGCGACAGCGGCCCATGGGAACGCAGTAATGCGATGACCTCGTCGACACTGCTGGAACGTACGTTAGAAACAGACGGCGATGTATCGCTGGGCATGGGAGCGGGACCGAAGCTGAAGTGATGATTATTAGTGCATGGCGAACCGTGCGAAGCGGGGAAGCCACGGGTATGCCGTTGGCATAGTCGAACAAAATTATTGTTCAATCCTGATCGGGAGTCCACCGAACCGGCAAGCCCGGACCACCTCCCGGCAGACACTCAGCTTGCCACGCCCGGCCTTTGCTTGGCTTTTGAAATGATCTTGGAGGGGCAGCGGCAGCCTAGATAGCCGCCGCTGATTAGAAGAGGGTGGCCGATCAATGGCCGAGGGAAACTGCTACTCGGGCAGAGGCGATTCTGGGACCTGCAAGCAGTGCACATGCGGCGAGAATGGCGGGAATCCCCAGCACCGCGAACACAACATTCATAGGCATGCCAAGGCTGAGCAGCGCGCCTCCCATCATGGACCCGGCGATGCCACCGAACCTGCCGATGCCCAGCATCCAGCTGACGCCAGTGGCGCGGAAAGCGGTTGGATATAGCCCCGGCGCATAGGCATTCAGCCCCGTTTGCGCGCCGTTGATGCAGAACCCAGCGAGTAGAACCAACACCCCTAACAGCGAGCTTTCCACCGCCAGTAGGCCAATCGCAAACACGCAGACGGCCCCGCCGATGTATGCGCTGGCAATAACCTTGCGCGGACTTGCGCGGTCCATCGTGTAGCCCACCAATAAGATGCCCGCCAGACCACCAAGCTGGAACAACGCGGTGATCACTGCGGCGCGCTCGATTGGCAAGCCTGCATCCTTGATCAGGGTCGGCAACCAGCCGGTCAACAAGTAGATGACCAACAGCCCCATGAAGTAGGTGCACCACAGGCTGATGGTGATGCGCCGATAGGGGCCAGTAAACAATCCTGCAACACGGCCCTTCGGAGCATCGCCCCCACTTCCCTGCAGAGTGAATATGCACGCGGCGTCAAAAAGCCCTCCCAACGCTCCAAGGGCTTTTGCAATCCTGTCCGTCGGATAGCCCTTGCTGACCATGAACTCGACCGACTCCGGAAGGCCGCGCCAAATGAACGGCAACAACACCAGTGGCAGCACACCGCCCAGGATTAGCAGCGACGTCCAGCCCCAATGCGGCAGCATCCACGCGGATACGAAACCGCCCATGGCCGAACCCAAGCCGAACCCCATGAACATTAGAGTGACCAGTGATCCGCGCATTTTTGCTGGGATGAACTCGGACAGCAGCGTCGTGCAGTTGGGCATCGCGGCACCTAGTCCGAGCCCGGTCAAGAATCGAAGGATGGCGAGTTGCACAGGTGTCTGGGCAAAACCACTCAGCAGGCTGAACACACCGAAGGTCAATACCGACGCCAGCAATACCTTGCGCCGCCCAATCTTGTCGGACCATGGGCCCGATACCAATGCGCCCACAGCAAGGCCGACCATAGCCGCCGCCATGATAGGGCCGAACGCGGTCTTGCTGATCCCCCATTCCTGAAGAATGGCAGGTGCAATGAAGCCCATGATCGCCGCATCGAACCCATCGAGCGTGACGATACAGAAACAAAGGAAAAGGATACCCCACTGATAGCGGGTCATCGGCCGCGAGTCGATCCACTCGCGAATATCCACGGTAGGCGTTGTCATAGTACAGATCTCATCTTGTAGTTATCGATCATGCTTTCAAAAACGCAGGGTTGGACGCAGGCTGACGAAGTGCAGGCTCTTGCCGCCGCCTTCGGTCAGGGCGCTGCCGGCATCGAGATACTCCCAGTCGAAATCCACTGTCAGGTTGCGCGTGGCTAGCCAGCGGACGGTCGTCTTGTAAATGGTGCCGACGTGCTTGCTGTCGGTCTGGGTAGTGCCTGGTGCAAGCCCCATACCGGTGAAGTAGACGCCATCCTCGGCTTGCTGCTTCCACAGCCCATAAATCGCAGGCTCGATACGCAGCGCCGGCGTCGGTGAAAACGCCACTTGCGGGCCTACCACAATAAGGTTCGACAACGTCGTTACACCGGCCTCGCCGTAGTAGCCATTTTTTCCATACAGCGGGTCGAAGGTTTCCACATGATTGTCCGCACGCTTCTTGTCACCGCTGGCGATGTCCGTGCGTAGGCCAATACGAGGCTGGCCCGGCATGTCAAAGGTATAACCGCTAGTACCTGCGACCGCCCAGGCGCGCAAGTTAGCGTCATCCAGATGGCCAAATTGTCCAGCGATATCCCATGTCCAATCGAAGCCCTGAGCTTTGCCGAAAATACGCGTGCCAGCGGTATAGCGCACTTCATCCCCGGTCAAGCCGGCGAGGCTGCGGTTGTTGGTTTCCAGATCCAGCGCGTAGACATCCAGATTCCACGGCTTGCTGAAGTTGAATGTGCTGTACAACCCGGCGAAAACGATATCGTCGCTGGACTCGTCGTCAAACGACTTCAGCCCATATGCCACTGGGCGCAGAGCGAAAGCGTCGATCTTGTAGCCCCCCGGCGTCTTGAGCATCAACTTCACGCCGTCGAGGTTGAACCGCAGGTTTGGCGCGTCGCGGTCGCTGATCAGCACCTGATTGCCGTACACCAGCTCCTGCCGTCCGACCCGCGTCGTCAATTTGTAGCCTGCCGGCATTTGCAGATTCCAGTCGACGAAAAATTGCTGTAGCTCGGTATCGCTCTGATCGTTAGGCGAGAAGAAAGCTTTGCGCCAGGAGCGGGTGTCCTGCAGCTGGGTGAAGATGCGGAACTGATCATCGAGCAAGTGCAAATCAGCATGGAGTTGCAATCGTTGCTGCAAATAGCTGTTCGAGTCCCGGCCACGGAGTCCAAAAAATGGCTGCTGGTGACTGTCGGCACGGTAGCGAGCCTCACCACCGAAGGTAACCCAATTGCTTTCGCCAAATGGAATGTAACGCAGCGCATCGAGCGGGTCGGTACGCTTGCTGGGATCCTTCAGAAAGCTATAGTCCTCCGCCCAACGTGCGATACCGGGACGCAGCGGTCGGGCACTCTGCACATCAGGAGGGGCCAACACGTCATCGGCATAGATTGGAAGGCTGAGCCAGGCGCAGGCGCCTGCCGCGAAAGCACGCACGATCATGGTCGTATTCATCGAAATCCCATCATTGTTTTTATTGTGGGGTGGCGCTAAGTGGCCGGCGAACCGGCCCGTCGTTACAGGTCCAGAATCAGGCGTGGTGATTTGGCCCTGGAGCAACACGGAGTGAACTGGTCATTGAGCGCACGTTGCGCATCGGTCAAGAAGCTGTCCCTGTGCTCAGGAATACCGTCGAGCACACGCGTGATGCAGGTCCCGCAAACCCCTTGCTCACAGGAGACAGGGACATCAATTCCCGCGTCATAGAGCACGTCGATTATGGTCTGGTCAGCCTCTACACGCATGACCTCGCCTGAACTCGCAATCTCGATTTCAAAAGCTTCACCGGGTGCGTTCGCTTGCTCACCAGCACTGAAATATTCGCGATGCAACTTCGCCTCGACCCAACCTTGGGCGCGCGCGGTACTCAGGACGAACTCCATGTATCCGCCCGGGCCGCACACGTAGAGATGGGTGTCTTCGGCGGGATTGGCCAGCACCTTCGTCGCGTCCAGCGGAGCCTGATCGTCGAAACACAGGTGCACGCGGTCAGCAAACGGGCTGTCTTTCATGCGCTTGACGAAGGCTGCACGGTCCTCACTGCGCACCGAGTAGTAAAGGTCGAAGGATGCGCCAGCGTGACTCAGGCGCTCGGCCATGCACAAAATCGGAGTAATGCCGATGCCCCCCGCAAAGAGCAACGAATGGCCTGCACTGTTATCCAGTTCGAACAGGTTGCGTGGCGTGCTGATCGTCAGGCGCTGCCCTTCACTCACAACGTCGTGCATCTGCTCGGAGCCGCCACGCGAGGCTGGCTCACGCAGCACGGCAATCTGATACCGGTGATTCTCTGACGCGCTGTTGCACAGCGAATATTGGCGGGTCAGGCCGCTTGCCAAGTGCACATCGATATGCGCACCAGCGCTGAATGCCGGCAATGGCGAGCCATCCTCGCGAGCCAGTTCGAAGCTGTAGATCCCCACAGCCTCGAGCTGCTTTTTAGCCACAATGACTTCAATCATGTCGTCCTCCTGGCCTCAAGCCGGCTGCACAGGAATGCCGTTTTCCAACTGCGACAGGCGCAGCAGCGTACGGCGACACATGATGCCAGGGCGATCGGGTGCGAAACTGAGCTCTTCTACCGTCCCCGGCTCTTTGTCCAATAGTTCCTGAATCCACGTCAGCGCTTCGACGTCCTCGAGGTAGGCAGCACGATGGCTGTCCAGAACGTACTGATCGATCTCGGCATCTTCGTGGTGGAAGTTACGACTGTTGAACCACCAATAATGCAGAGTGTTCTGGCTCTCAGGCGTGAACGCATGAGTGATATTCACCAGATACTCCAGCGCCTCGCCTTCACGTGGCTCTAGATTGACGATCTTGGCGTGAGCGATGTGAATCGCTGGTGATTCGAAGCGAGCATCCGAAAACCTGTCCACCGGGCGCCCTTCCAACTTCATCGGCACTGCGTATACCGGCGGCGGAGGAGAATTCTTCAGGGCTCGAAGAATGATGACGCGATCGCCCTCCTGACGGACATCCAGGTCAGAACGCACATAGGCTGGGGTACCAATGCCAGTCTTGGCGTGCAGGATCGAGAAGTGAGTCTGATCCAGGAGGTTCTCGTGCATCGCCACATAGTTGCTATGGAACTGGAACTCGCCGCCCAAGGTTTTCCACTCAGGGTGGGCCAGCCATTGAGTATCAGGGACCAGCTCAGGATTAGCCTTGTCACGATCCCCCATCCATACCCAAATGAATGGTGCACGCTCGATGACTGGGTAACTGGCTACACAGGCATGGGTCGGCGGGTTAGGCAAGGCAGGCATGCCCACACACTGCCCGCTCGGGGCGTAAACCATCCCGTGGTAACCGCAGACAACATCATCGCCTTGCAGACGCCCCTTGCTCAGCGGGAACGAACGATGGGCGCAGCGGTTATTAAGGATGACCGGTGCTCCGGCCTCGGTGCGGTACATTACCACCGAGGTGTCGAGCAGACGGCGCTCAAGCAGACTACGGCTTACTTCGCTGCTCAAAGCAGCAACATACCAGCAGTTCTTGATCAATGGAGTTCGATGGTCTGCCATCGCTTGGCCACGTGGACGGGCCGGCCGAGGGTTGGTTTGCAGCATGGGCTAATCTCCCGTTTCTTGTTATTTCGAGCCAGCCGAAGAAGGCTCGTGATCTGTAGGGAGTACGTTATCGGGCAGCAGCCCAGCTGTCGTGGCGGTTGAAGTTATAGCGCCTTCGGTTCTTCTTATCTCGAACGGCGGCCTCAAGCACGGGGCAATGCTGAAGTCGCAGCAGCAAGGCAATCACCATGGGGCGCTTAAGTTGAGAGCACGGGGAGGGCAGGCCCTGCTTCAGTACCAGGGCCTTTTTTGCAAAGCGGTTTTCAGGGGATTTTCAACGGATGGCAGGCGTGAGGACATCGCCGTCAAATAGAACGCGAGCGGTCCGCACCAGCCCGCAGGCCAAGCCTTCGCCCTCACGGCGGATCTGCACCGTGAATTCGCCGCTGGGGTGTTCGACAGACACACGCTGTAGGGTGTCATCGGTTACCACAGCCAGCGACCCTGCCACGCTATCAGGCAAGAGGCAGGCACTCGCGACACTCACCGCCCCAAATACACCAATCGAAGCATGGCAACGGTGAGGGATGAATGAGCGAGTACTGATAGCCCCACCTTGCCCTGGTGCACTGATCAGCACCATCTTTGGAACATTACGCTCACGCACATCCCCCAGATTCATCAAGGGTCCAGCTTGAAGCCGAATGCTCTCCAAGCGCGCCTTGAGCTGTGCGTTGGCGTCGAGCACTGCCGGCGCCTCCAGGCCAGTACTGCCCATGTCTGAGGCTTTGATTAAGACTACCGGCATGCCATTGTCGATACAGGTGACCATAACGCCATCGATGAGATCCTGTGTATTGCCGGTTGGCAGCAACGCCCCGCAACTTGACCCTGCCACGTCCTCGAATTCGATGACGACCGGGGCGGCAGTACCCGGTACGCCATCGATCCGCGTTTGCCCCTCATAGGCCACGCCGTCCGGCGAAGTCAGCACCTTCGCTACTGCGATCTGGCCGGTATTTTCCATGAAGATGCGTACGGCGGTTTGCTCGCCAGTGACAGGTAAAAGACCACGTTCCAGGGCAAACGGCCCCACTCCAGCAAGGATGTTGCCGCAGTTTTGCCCATAATCGACACGCGCCTGATCGACTACGACCTGAGCGAACAGGTAGTCCACATCCGCATCGTCACGTTGCGATGGACGAATGATAGCGACCTTGCTGGTTAACGAGTCGGCTCCGCCAATTCCATCGATTTGCCGTGCATCGGGCGACCCCATTGCCGCTAGCAGGAAGCGATCCCGTAACCCGGGATCGCTTGGCAGGTCGCTAGCACTAAAATAGGCACCTTTACTCGTGCCGCCGCGAATCAACAGGCAGGGTGTGCGTACTTGGGCCATGTCAGCCCTCCAACTCACTCAGATGATCGACATAGCGCAACCCTTTCTCAGTCAGCCGCGGACGCATGTTGTAGATATCCAGACCAAGCTCGCCCTGGGCCAGACGCGCGCGCTTGGCCAATTCATTGGCCTCGCGCTCCACTGCGGCTTGCAATACCTGGTGCGCCTCATCTCGGCGCACGATCACCACGCCGTCGTCATCAGCCACCACTACATCCCCGGGGTAAACGAGCTGGCCCGCGCACACCACCGGGATATTTACCGACCCCAGCGTTTCCTTCACTGTGCCTTGAGCGCTGAGCCCCTCCGACCAGACGGGAAAGCCCATCTCACGCAAGGTAGTGCTGTCGCGCACGCTGGCGGCGATCACCAGTCCAAGTACTCCGCGTGCCTGTAACGAGGTGGCGAGCAGATCACCGAAGTAGCCGTCCTGGCACGGCGAGCTCGGCGCTACTACCAGGATGTCGCCAGGCTGGCACTGCTCTACCGCGACGTGAAACATCCAGTTGTCGCCTGGCGCCACCAGCACGGTAACGGCGCTACCAACGATCGCACTTCCCTGCTGGATAGGCCTGACGCTGGGACTAAATAAGCCTTTGCGCCCTTGGGCTTCATGAATGGTGGCCACGCCCAGCGGGGCGAAATTTTCGATGACCGAAGGCGCAGCGCGATCGATCTGACGGACCACGATGCCGGTTTTGCCAATTAGCGAGTTCATGCGTATCTCCCGGTAGGGTGGTCAGCCAAGGTTTTCAGTTACGCGCGGGAATACACTTTGATACCCCTCGCCGTAGATGATGTCTCGTTTTGCGGTAATACCAATGTTTCGCTTCGCCTGCACGCCACGCTGCAGCGCCACCCGCGTGTAGTACTCCCACAAATGCTCCTGCCCAGCCATGCACTGGATAGCGGCGTACTTCTTGTCCCAAACGCTGGTGATGTCCAGCAACACGTCTGGGCGCCATTCGCACTGTTCAGGCTGATGGGGTTCGAAGGCATACACCGGAGGGGCACCTACGATCTTCTCACCCGGGCGATAGCCCTCTGCCTGAGCAATAATGCGGGCCTCTTGAGTGAGATTCATGGCCAGTGGATGGTCATAGTTGTATGGATCTTTGATCGAGTGGCTCAGCACGAACTCTGGCTGCACCCGACGAAACACATCAGCGAGACGGAACAAGGTATCGGTGTCGGCACGCAGCGGATAGTCGCCCATGTCGAAGAATTCGATACTGGCACCTAGAATATCGGCGGCACGCTGGGCCTCTTCGCGGCGAGCAGCTTTGACCTTCGCTTCAGTCATGTCGCCGCCCTTTCGCCACAACTTGGCGGACTCGCCGCGCTCGCCGAAGCTCAAGCACACGACGTGCATAGCGTAGCCCTGCTCAGCGTGCAGGGCTATGGAGCCACCGGCGCGCCACACGAAGTCTGCAGAATGGGCACTGACTACCAATGCAGCTTTAGTGGAATCTGTCATTTTTTTGTCCTTCGAGGATGATCAGTTGTTGCCTTTGGCAGCGACGGAATACAGCACTTGCTGATTTCGGGTTTTCATGAAGACATCTAGCGGCTCACCACGCATAGCCGCGTACACCACAAGATTGGGTACCCCGAGGACAGCCGCCAATTTCTCCAGCACGAAGAAAATTACCCCGTGGTGGATCATTCCGCGCCAGTCCCTGCGCCGGATCAGATCCCGAGCCTCTTCGCTAAGATTGGCCTCGGCGAATAACATCTCCGGCTCGCTCAGAAACTGCGCGCGGAAAGCCGGCTCGATCAAGCGACGAAGGAATTTGTTCAGTGCGTAGCCTCTGGCACTACGCTCCAAGGTGTAGGGGTAAGTGCCGGGTAATTGTTCGATGCCAGCCACTTGGTGGTTAACATGGGCCAGATGACGCTCGACTTCGGCTGTGGATGGCCGCTCGGCTTGATTTTCCAGCAACAACGTAGCGATACCGGTCATTGAAGGCAGGTAATAGTCCCGATGGACCTGTTTGACATTACTGGACAGTGCACCCCGCATGATCAACCAGGTAATTACTTCCGCCCCTTCCATGCCACCTAGGGCCGCATATTCGGCCTGCGTGATACCGGTCAACACCAGCGGGTCGTTCACCAGCAAATCAAGGAATCGAGCATCCCATTCGGGATTATTGAAGCCACAACGCTCACCGTGTACTTGGTGAGAAACACCGCCCGTGGCGACGATAGCCACCTTCAGGTCCTCAGGGTAACTTTCGATAGCGCGACGCAATGCCTGGCCAAGCTTGTAGCAACGCAGGGCACTGGGTACGGGAAACTGCAGCACCCCGACCTGCAGCGGCACGATTTCGAGCGGCCAACCATCGGAGTGGGGCAGTAACGCCGACATGGGCGAGAAAAAACCATGATCCAGAGGTTTGTCACGGAAAAACGCCATGTCGAACTCATCGGCCATCAGGCTCTTGCCTATGTGCCGGGACAGCTCGACATGCCCGCCTATCGCTGGCAGGTCGCGCGGGTTGCCGCCTTCATCCGCGACTTCGTAGCGATCATCCACACCCAAGGTGAACGCGCCATAGTGGTCAAAGAAGAAAGAGGTGACATGGTCATTGAAAATGTAGAACAACACATCAGGCTGATTGGCTTGCAGCCAGAGCTTTATAGGCTCGAAACTTTGGAAAATGGGCGCCCAGGCGGCCTCATCCTGCTTGTCGTGGTCGACTGCAAACCCAATCGTCGGGGTGTGGGAGACTGCGAGCCCCCCTATTATTCTGGCCATACGCATTCCTAATCAGCGGTGCGGGGTATGCATCGACTGTAAAGGACTACGCCGCACCCATGGGGTCGGAAATACTTAGACGGGTTTCGTTTTTTTTTATCGCTGGGCACGCCGAGCGGTATTCAAGGCAAACTCGCCTCTTTCAATGCCTGGATCATGGCAACCACTGCTGGCGGATGCATGGCGCCCTTGCGAGTCATAATGCCTATGGCTCGCGGCGTTTGCGGCAAGGTGACATCGAGTACGACAAGCTCGCCGCTTGCCAGATCTTTTTCGAACTGATGGCTGGAAACGATGGCCAACAAGTCGGTGCAAGCCAACAAACCACGGATGATAGCCATGTCACCCGATTCGACCTTGGCTATCGGAGGCTGCATGCCATGGGAGGCGAACGCTTTGACTATCATGTCTCGGGCCGGGCTTTGCGAACGAGGTAGAACCCATTGCGCATCGGTGAGCGTGTGCAATTCATGCGGGGCCAACCGCATAGGGTGGTTGCCTCTGGCGATGATGACCAGGCTCTCATCGAACAACGCTTCGGTGACCAGGGGGCTTCCTTCGTCAGCCCGTAAAGCACCAAAAACCAGATCAAGGTCGCCATTACGCAAGTCCGTCTCGAGCTGCTCGAAACTACCTTCGAACGTATCCACCTGAACATTGGGGTGAGCTTGAATAACACAAGCTATGGCCTGTGGCACTATACGCGTGCGACTGAGGGGTAAAGCACCTATTCGCACTTTACCCTCCACTTCCCCCGCCAATGCCGCAAGGTCCCGTGCGATGTGCGTCAGTTCATTAACAGTGCGGCGAATGGCTGGCAGGATGGCGAGTGCAATTTCGGTGGGACGAACCCCACGACCATGACGCTCGAACAGCTGCGTGTTGGTCCCAGCTTCCATGGCTTTGATGGCGCTGCTGATCGCAGGTTGAGTGACGGCCATCGACTTAGCCACACGCCCCATATTCTTCATCTGGCAAAGTTTGATAAAAGCAATCAGCCTGCGCGCGTTAAGCAAGTAGAGCTGCTCATGAACGGTGACCGGCGGTTGCCCGAGCATGGCCGGCAATACTGCAAGCTCCGCAAGAATGCGACGGGCCCGCGACAGCACGCAGCTCCCCTGCGCGGTAATTTTCCAGCCACCCGGGGCACGTTCGAACAAGCTGACGCCCAGCTGGCGCTCAAGCTCATCGATCCCATCATGGACCACCGACGTCGAGCGCAGCATCTTTTTGGCTGCCTTCGTAAGCGTACGGTTATCGGCAACCCTCACAAGGGTTCGCAGGTGTAACAGGTTAGGCAATAGAGTGGATTCGGAATCAGGCATGCTCAGCATCTTTTCAGCGGCGGCCACACGCAGCGACCCGTCAGAGAGACGATATCAGTGCATAACGGCTGAACACCACAAGTACCGAGCAGCACCTAGCGCATTGCTGCTGGCTTCCGATGGAATCGTCAGGACAGTCACCCATTGATGCCCAAATCGCCCGTTAGCGCAGGGCACGCCTGTGCCACGCGCCTTTAGGAGTGGTGACGGCATTTGACTTGTAGCTCCGAGTTTGACCTGTCGTTAGTGAAACCTGAATAGCCCCATCCTGATATGAGTTAGCGGCCCCATGAAGACAGAACGTCCACCAGAACCCGCAGAACGCCAGAGGAAGCCAAACAAAAAATGGGGGACCAGATGGGTGACCAGAAACAGTCAGGCACAAAAAAGCCCCGAAATATCAGGGCTTTAATGAAAATTAGTGGCGGAAGCGTTGCGATTCGAACCCTTGTATCAGGAGCCCCCGGTCTAGCCTGTCTTCTAGACACCCTACGCATCCCGGTGTGAGCGCATTCTAATCCAGCAAAAAATCGGGGCTTCAAAGCGTTTTTTGCACCATACCTCAAAAGGTGCAACTCGTTGCACCTTTACCTCTAGGGTCTGTATGAAAAGTTTTGAGACGAAGGTCAGGCAAGGCGAAAACAGCCGAGGAAGCGGAGTTTACGGGTTGTAAATGAGCATTCCGAGGCTGTTTTCAACGCAGCATCACCGAGTATCAAGGCTTTTCGTACAGAGCCTAAACGATCTGCCTCACCAAAACACGCGCCGATTACCCCCCAAGGGGCTGCTCCAGCCGCCTCCAAGGCCCCACACCAGAGCGAAAAGGCGTTCCCCCCTGCCCTGCCAGCCGATAGAATTTGCCATCAATTTCGCGTCCCCCTGAGGAGCCTCGGATGATTCTCCCTACCCGCGCAGACACCGTTGAACTTGCTCAAAACGGGATGCTGCTGGAGACAGTTTTCAGCGATCACTGGGAGTGTCGTTACCAGCACTTCGACACCATCGCACAATCACTGGTTAACGCTCACAACGAGGGTGAAATCGATTTACTGAAGACACTCTCTCCAGGCGCTCCAGTTGACGCGATAAACGACACTCGAGAACGCTATGGCGACCAACGGGCTTATCAAGAAAGACGAGTTTATAGTTTGGCACCAGTCTCTGTACGAAATCCCGAGAAACCCAATCGCCGCACCTTGAGCGCTGAGATTTTGTAGAGTCCCCCGCCATCGACGGAAAGGAATTCTGTGATGACAAGCGTTACGAACTCTCGGACCAGGCCTGGGATGTAGATCTCCGATCTCTTCATCGAAACCCATGGCCGGGGGCGACCGCGCCTGAGCGACCGCCTGATGCTCGATGGCGTGCTATGGGGGCTCTGTTCGGGTGCTGCTTGGCGAGATATGCCGGATCGATTTGGCCCATGGTCAACGGTGTATCAACGATTTCGGGGCTGGCGAAATCAGGGGACGCTCGATCAGATGCTCAAACGCCAGCACCTGAGATTGAATGAGCAAGGCTTGATCGACCTGCAAACTTGGATGATCGACTCCACCGCAGTACGCGCAACCCGAGCCTCTTCTGGCGCCGGGAAAAAAGGGGGTCTGACGAGCCTGCCGATCACGCTTTAGGCCGCAGTCGCGGCGGCCTGACAAACAAAATCCACATGCTCTGCGACACTAACGGGGGACACCGTTGTGCGTCCTTCTCTCTCTGGCGGTCAAGCCAATGACATCAGCTACGCCCAGCCACTGCTGGACGAAGTCAGCATTCCATCGAGCCAATCTGGCCGCCCGCACAAACGCTGTAAAAGGCTGCTTGCTGACAAGGGCTACGACGCCGAAGCGCTACGCCGTTACTGCGATCAATATCCGATGCAGCCCGTCATCCCACTGCGATCAATGAAGCGCACACCCAAGCCTGGCTTACCCAGGCTGTTTGATCGACCGAAGTACCGACAGCGCAACATTATCGAGCGTATGTTTGGCTGGCTGAAAGAGAACCGCCGAACCGTAACGCGCTTCGACAAGCTCGCGAAAAGCTATGTCGCCATGGTCTCACTGGCTGGCTGGCTGGCTGGCTGGCTGGCTGGCTGGCTGGCTGGCTGGCTGGCTGGCTGGCTGGCTGGCTGGCTGGCTGGCTGGCTGGCTGGCTGGCTGGCTGGCTTGTCGTACAGAACCTAAGGCATGAACATGCTCGCAACATCAAAGGCTTTATTTGCAGACAAGCATCGTGATACTTTCACTTCCGCTCACGACCTTAACCTACTCCAAAGACCAATTTGCGATGGGAATTACTGCCAACTGCAATTCACCCTAGAGCACTTGTGCAGTCGGCAGCCATTATATACCAATACTATTCAGACTTGTACGCTTTCTTCCCCACTCGATCAAGCGTAAGGGTCTGATGAAATTCATCCTCCTCCATCTCCTTGCGAATCAATTCATGCAAAATCGATATCAATCGCTTAGCTTTATCATGCTCACCAGCCTTCATAAGTCCATTTATCCGTAGGAGCAACTCGCTTTTGTCGACTTCCATTTAAGCCACCTTAGCGCTAAGATTTTTTGAAAGATGATTGTGAAGCCTAATCATATCCTGCTGAATAATTTGTTCAATTTGAATAAAGCTAAGGAAATACAGAAGATTAGAATACACAGCCTTATGCCTTACTGAGATACCAAAGGTGAACCTAGGGTGTTCTCCGTCTTTTATCTGCTCAAATACATAGGTCAAATAATCCTGCCAAAGATGCTCACTACCCGTACTATATGCATCCTTTTTATTCGCTGAATAAACAAGACTACGCCTCGAAGCCTGAGATGCCTTGATTAAGCCGTTATCCACTTTCAAATCAGACACAGCCTGATCTAAATCCGACAAGACGACGTGAGCCTTATAAACCATCGACTTAGAGTCAAGCTTGCGAAAGTGAACTCTTACCTCATTTTCGCCTGTATTTGCTGCTTGGTCGAACAGGCAAGTTCTAACGTAGCTTGCCACCCCTAACAAATAGCTATCAAAAACCTCTTCGTTAGTTGCTAAACCATGATCATTTTTAATGAACTGTTCTGTCAGAGGACGTAGCTTGGCGTAAAAGGCACCGACTTTTTGAGTATGGCGTGGTAAAAGCTCAAAAAAATCTGGCTTTATGCAATGCTTGTATTTTTGCGGAATAACAATCGAAAACTTACTATCAATAAGCTCGCCTCTTTGCTCTAAAAGCGCTCTAGCGTCGTTCACCTCATCCTTGAACAAAGACTCTTCCGCTCGAAATTGACTAATCTCTTCTTCCAGATCCGCTCGAGACTTCTCGATCGCTTCTATATTCAGTTCTTTCTTCAAACGACCGTCTATTTCAGCCTTTCGCGAATCATGATAAGCACTTAGAGCCTTACTATTGCTAAAAATCACATCTATTATAGTGATTTTGAATCGAGCGTCCTGCTTCTCAAGAAGATATGCAAACAAGATGATTACACCAACAAAAGCTATCGCATGAGAGCTTATCAGTGCAAGTATCAGCGGCGCTGGATCTTGTCCAGGCGCCATGAATGCTTTCAGAGCAACGTAAGCCTCAACTGCCGTTACGGCGACTCCTGAGGCGCCAGATATATATTTCTCTTTCTTATCCCCAAATGCAAAAAAAGCCCACCCCGCAATTCCTCCTGAAACCCCACCCATGAGCAAAAAGGTAATTATCCCCAAGATAAACTCTCCATTTCAGGCTTTTCCTCCTCAGGAAATCAATCCTTGATCGGCAGTAGAGCATGGGAGTACGTACTACTCGACTGCGCGTCAGTGCAAAACACGAATAGTATCCATTAGCCATCACTACGTCTACTTACCCAATCACTGAAGAGTAGATTCAAGAAAATCAGGAAGGCAGCCTTGGGGTAAAGGCTGATCTTGGGCTCTGTGCGACAAGAGATGTCTAGACACCGCGTGAAGAAAGCTGTTGACACCTTGGTAGGTTGGTGCGTCAGGAGCTTGTCAAAGCGCATCAAAATTCACCGCCTCTCGTTCAGCCATCTCAAACATGCACCCGAGCTATCGGTATTGGAGCACATCAAACAGCCTGGGCAGCCTAGCTTGGGTATACGCATCCTTGAACGCTTCGGGATCAAGGCAGCACTCGAGTCGGATCTCACTAGCGGCGAGCATTCAGTGCCGACGCAGCTGTCGACGAGCAACCATTTACAACGTTTGCGAGGACAGCTACATAAATCTGATTGGAAAACTGATATCTGTCAGCAGTGCCTAGACGTAGCTGATGCCGCTGGCTCTGCCTCCAGGCTGGAGGACTGAGTGCTGATACTATCTCTTAATTCCAGATCTACTCGCGCACCTTAGCTCGAGGATTTAACCGGGTCGGTATTTAAACCGTGTTGATTGCTAAAACGTTGCACCCATAAGTACATGCTCGCGTCACTCCCGAAGACCGGATGCCGCGAGCATGTTCAAGTATCTGACTAGAGTAGATCATCTTAGGGCTTGGTGTTCAGACGTTGACCGAGCAAGCTGGGGCGACCTCCATCGAACATGACCTGGAACGCGCCCACTGGTCACCGTACTCCGCCAGCTCGACGCCCTAGAACGGCACGCCGAAAACAGTGCTGCCCTCTCCCATCAGATTGCTGCCCACTACCACTTCGACTACCTGCTTCTACGCGAGGACATACAGCGCATCCGCACCGTCGTGCAGGACTACCTGACGCCTCAGCGCGGCCAGCTACGCGATCCTGCGGCCATGCTCGGCGAGTACACCGGCGAGGTCGACACGCCATGACCGCAGCCCAGCAATCCACGTTCCAGGCCCACAGCGGTTTCACCCATTCGCAAAAGTCTGTCCTGGTCCTCACTGGTCTTTGCCGTGATGCTGCTCTGGAGTGCCTGGGCCATTCGTACCGCCTACACCGGGTGGGCAGAGCAACGACTTAGCAATCGCCAGTTCGTCGGTGTCGTGATCCGTTTCGTCGCGCTGTACCTGGTGCTGACGTTCTTTTTCCTGTCCTGATAGAGTCGCTGTGATGATCCATTGCCTTATCCTGAAGCGCCGCACTGTGATCGTCAGTGCCCTTTTCAGCCCGACCATGGTCGTTGCCGAAGGTCGACTGCCTACCTTGGAAGATCCCTCAAGACGTGCAGGCAACGGCATTGTCCAGACCAGAACTATGGCTACGACATGGTGCTGCTGATCGCCCTGTTGGTGGTCGCTGGGATGTTCATTGGCGTCTGTTACCACGCCTAACCTTGCCAACGAAAGCATGCTGCAGGTAGAGGAACCGCGCCGCGCGCTGGATGTCGGTCAGGGTTTCAGGACGCGTCATCTTCTGCCACTCGAAGATCTGCCGAGAGCTGAGCGCCCATTTGAACTGGCGCACGAGCTCCTCCAGGTGGTTCTGCACAACGCGGTCAAGGGTGACCAGATCACCCTTGAAATTCCTTAACCATGTCATCCAATCTCCTGACGCTGGGAAGCACCGCTTCCGCCACTCAGTACCCAAAACTGATGATGCGAGCACTCGGATCTCGGGTAGCTTGTACCTGATCACAACGAGACACCCTTTGTAGGCATTCCCTCGGGAGCAGCGAGCAGCTCTCTGTCGAGCCGACCGTTCAGCGGAAATTCTGCTGAAATCCACTGAAAGCCAGACGCCAAAGGATGGGCTGGAGGATGGGCTGAAATGCGGCAGGCATAAAAAACCCTGAAAAATCAGGGTTTTAATAAGAATTAGTGGCGGAAGCGTAGTCATTCGAACTCATAAATCGTTTAGCGATACCTCCCCTCGCCCCATGCCAACTAGACAGCATCGCTATGACGCACCCTTGGCATACCTCCGAGACACACTGAGGCAAAACGCGTGGCTGGTACTCAACGGGAGCGGAGCGGGCTTCTGATTCTCAGACCCAACAATTTAATCCAGATTCTCACTGGTTCACGGCCAAGGCACGTGATTATCGCTAGCGCCACGGTGCGGGCAATCAAAAAACGCCTAAGGCATCAAAAATCTTCGGTGGGGCAAAAAGTGGGGCAAAAATGACCATTGGTATGACTCACCCACATGGGTTACAAATCAGTTCACGCACATAGGTAACAGTTTTTAACTGGCAGGGTCGGTTTTTCGAGGATCTCACCATGCCTTGGCGAGAGCTGAAACCTATGGACATGAAAACGCTTTTCATCGCGGATTACCTGCAGGGTCCGCCTAGCTTCAGCGCCCTCTGCGAGGCCTACGAGATCAGTCGAAAGACCGGATACAAATGGGTCGAGCGGTACGAGAAAGAGGGCCCGGCGGGCCTGGAGGAGCGCAGTCGTCGCCGGCTGACACAAGACTGGGTTGTACCCGTCGCCGTTCGCGACGCCATCATCGAGCTGCGTGGTCAAGGCCAAACGGAGCCTGGGCCCAAGAAGATCCAGGCAGCATTGCAGGAGCGTTTTCCAGACCAGGCGCCTCCCTCCAAGACAACGATCTACAACATCCTCAAGAAGGCCGAGCTGATCAAGCCGCGACGCCTGCGTCAGCGTGTAGCGGTCTATCCCAAGCCGTTGGAGAAAGCGGAGTCGCCCAATCAGCTATTCACTGCGGACTACAAAGGCCAGTTTCTGACAGGAGCAGGGGTTTGGTGCTATCCGTTGACGATTATGGATCACGCCAGTCGCTTCTTGCTTGCGTGCCACAGCATGGCCAACACGAACTTTCTGGAGACACAGACTGTGTTCGCTGAGGTCTTTCGCGAAAACGGGCTACCTGAACGTATCCGAACCGATAATGGCGTGCCGTTTGCGAGTAAAGGGCGCGCAGGCCTCTCCCAGCTGTCTATTTGGTGGCTGCGCCTGGGCATCATTCCTGAACGTATTGCGCCTGGCAGGCCGGAGCAAAATGGTCGGCACGAGCGTATGCACCGGACACTCAAAAGTACGCTTCCATCCCCGCCTGCAGTGGCTTGGGAGGCTCAACAGCGGCACTTCGACCGCTTCCGGCAACACTACAATTACGAGCGATTGCACGAAGCACTGAAGCAGAAAACGCCAGCGTCCTGTTATCAGCCTTCGCCACGCCCGTTTCCGGAAAAACTACCCGAAATGACTTACCCCAGTCATATCGAGAGCCTGCAAGCTGACTGTAGTGGCATCGTCAACCGAAGGGGTTTGAGAATCTATGTAGGTTATGTACTCAAACACCAGACCATTGGGCTGGAGCAGGTCGGGGATGGGGTGTGGGATGTTATTTTCGGCCCAATCATTCTCGGCAGGGTCGATGAGCGAGAAGCCGATGATGGTTATGTAAGACTTCAGGTGTTGTCACCTATGTGAACGAACTTTTGTGTAACCCATGAGGGTGACCCGTACACATTGCCGAAAAACGCACAGGCATAAAAAAATCCAGTCACCGCTAAGTGACTGGATTTCTTGGAGTATTTTGGTCGGGACGGAGTGATTCGAACACTCGACTGGGGATTCCACGCGCACTTGGACACCCATTCCACGAACACTTGGACAGTGATTCCACGCTGACTTGGACACCCATTCCACGAACACTTGGACACTGATTCCACGAGCACTTGGACAGTGAGCGCTCACTGATCAGCCCCAAGCTCAGGCAGGCAGCAACGCAGGACTATTCACTACCATCGACCTCTTTTTCGAAGCGAAGAGGTCGTCGTGGAGCGTTTATCCATGCGTAAAATCCGAGAGGTACTACGCCTAAAGTTCGACGCCGGCCTGTCCGTGCGCAAGATCGCCGCAAGCCTGCAAATCAGTAGCGGCAGTGCTGGCAATTACCTGCACCGGTTCAACGCCTGCGGGCTGACTTGGCCAACGTCATTGTCGGATGCCGAGCTAGAACGGCTTCTGTTCCCACCGGCCCCAACAGTACCCAGCGATCAACGCCCGATACCAGACTGGGCATGGGTGCACACCGAACTACGCCGCCCCGGCGTAACCCTGGCCCTGCTCTGGCAGGAGTACCGGCTCAGCCACCCGCAAGGCTTCCAATACAGCTGGTTCTGCGAGCACTACCGCTTGTGGGCCGCCAAGGTCGACGTGGCCATGCGCCAGGAGCACCGCGCCGGCGAGAAGTTGTTCGTCGATTACGCGGGCCAAACCGTACCGGTCATCGACCGGCAGACCGGTGAAATCCGCCAGGCCCAGGTTTTCGTCGCCGTTCTCGGTGCATCCAGTTACACCTTCGCCGAAGCCACCTGGTCACAAACGCTGCCTGACTGGCTGGGCTCGCATGCGCGCTGCTTGGCATTTTTGGGGGCGGCCCCACAGATCCTAGTGCCCGACAACCTGCGCAGCGGTGTCAGCAAGGCGCATCGCTACGAGCCCGACATCAACCCCAGCTACCGCGACCTGGCCGAGCATTACGGCATCGCCGTCGTGCCTGCCCGTGCGCGTAAGCCCAAGGACAAAGCCAAGGTCGAGGTCGGCGTCCAGGTGGTTGAACGCTGGATCCTGGCGGCATTGCGCAACCGCCAGTTCTTCTCGCTGGGCGAACTCAACACCGCTATCGCACTGCTGCTGGATCGGCTCAACCACAAGCCCTTCAAAAAGCTGCCCGGCTCACGCCGGTCGGCCTTCGAAGCCATCGACCAACCTGCGTTGCAGGCCTTACCGGAACAGCCCTACGTCTACGCTGAATGGAAAAACGTACGCGTCCACATCGACTACCACGTCGAAGTGGACGGCCACTTCTACTCGGTGCCGTACCAACTGGTGAAGCACCAGCTCGAAGTGCGCCTGACCGCCCAGACCGTCGAGTGCTTCCACGCGAACCAGCGTGTGGCCAGCCACCGCCGCTCGCCGCACAAAGGCCGCCACACCACGCAAACCGAGCACATGCCCAAGAGCCACCGCGAGCATGCCGAATGGACGCCACAGCGACTGATCCGCTGGGCCGAGCAGACCGGGCCCAACACCGCTGGTGTCATCGCCCACATCCTCGAACGCCGAATCCATCCGCAGCATGGCTTTCGCGCATGCCTGGGCATCCTGCGCCTGAGCAAACAGCACGGCGAAGCGCGGCTGGAGGCCGCTTGCCAGCGTGCGCTGGCACTGGGCGCGTGCAGCTACAAAAGCCTCGAATCGATCCTGCGCCAAGGGCTGGAACGGCTGCCGCTGGCCCAGCAAAACCTGCCCCTGCTGCCCGACGAACACACCAACCTGCGCGGCCCTGGCTACTACCACTGACCTGAACAAGGAACCTTGAAATGCTACCGAACCCCACCCTGGACAAGCTGCAAACCCTGCGCCTGCACGGCATGATCAAAGCGCTGAGCGAGCAACAGGCGACGCCTGACATCAACGACCTGAGCTTCGACGAACGCCTCGGCCTGATGGTCGACCGCGAGCTGACCGAGCGTGAAAACACACGGCTGACGACCCGCCTCAAGGCTGCTCGGCTGCGCCACAACGCCTGCCTGGAGGACATCGACTACCGCAGCCCTCGTGGGCTGGACAAGTCGCTGATCCTGCAACTGGGCAGCGGCCAATGGCTGCGCGATGGCCTGAACCTGATCATCGGCGGCCCCACGGGCGTGGGCAAAACCTGGCTCGCCTGCGCCCTGGCCCACAAGGCCTGCCGCGATGGTTACAGCGTGCGCTACCTACGCCTGCCACGCCTGATGGAAGAGCTGGGCCTAGCCCACGGTGATGGGCGCTTCGCCAAACTGATGACGGGGTATGCCAAGACGGACTTGCTGATCCTGGACGACTGGGGCCTGGCGCCGTTTAGCGCAGCGCAACGGCGCGACATGCTCGAACTGCTGGACGACCGCTACGGCAGCCGCTCGACGTTGGTGACCAGCCAGATGCCGGTGGACAAATGGCATGCACTGATCGGCGATCCGACCCTGGGCGATGCAATCCTCGACCGGCTGGTGCACAACGCTTATCGGATCGAACTGAAGGGTGAATCGATGCGTAAACGCACGACGAAATTGACGGTGGCAGGGGCTTCAGACTAACAATGCAACCCTGCGTCGCTGCGCTCCGACTGCCTGTCCAAGTGGACGTGGATCAGGTGTCCAAGTGCGCGTGGAACGAGTGTCCAAATGAGCGTGGGCTGGGTGTCCAAGTGTCGTGGAATCCGCACACTCGACCCCTTGCACCCCATGCAAGGGGAGAATGGGCAACAGACCAGCTATGCCGATCACCGTCCCCGAATCAATGAGGACAAGGTGCTCTCAAAATTCCCCGGTTGCACAACATCGAGCGGTGTACGCCCTCTCAGCCCATCGTGTGGCTCACTGAGCAGACGATAGACCTCCCAAGCTTCGAGCTGAGGCAACGACTTGAAGACTGCAAGCACCAGCTTGTGCTTCAGCGGATCCAACTGCCAATCAGGAATACGCTGGCCTCGATTTCCCAAGCTAAGTGACAGCAGACGTCGTGCCTTGATATCACGGTTGATTTGATCTCGCGACTTTCCGGCCAGGCGTGCAAAAGACAGGAGAGGTAGATTGGTCGCTGCTTCATAAGTTTCGAGCATCTCCGTACGAGTCCGTTGGATATCAGAAGCCAACCGAACAGCAGACGCTTCCGATGCGCCGACTCGATCCGCTGGTGGCTTGCTGCGTTCAGCAGGCATTTCATTCATTCCTGGATTCATGCCATTACGTACGGGAGTGAGAGGCAAACCCTGTAGCCCGAGCGACAGCTGAGATGCCCCTTCCAACTGAATGGTCAACGGCGAGCTCGCCGCCTTGACGTGTCCCTGCAGCCAGAGATCTAACCGGTTGGCCCAGTCCTGCATCATCGTTCGCCGTTGCTCGACGTACTCCGCATGGTTGTACGCCGAGCTCACCTTGTCCGGATCAGCGTGTGAAAGCTGCGCATCGATCCAAATCTTTGGGTAACCGATCTCATTGAGCGCCGTTGAGATCGTCGCCCTCACACCGTGCCCCGTAAGCCGGTCAGCAAAGCCCATACGTCGCAACGCAGAGTTCAGCGTGTTCTCGCTGATGCGCTTGCTCAAATCGCTTCGATGGGTGAGTAGGTGCCGTTGAGCCGGAACCACCTGATCCAGCAACAGACGCACGACTTCGGTCGCCTGAATAGAGAGCGGAACGATATAGGGCGGCACCTTGGCGGTTTGCCGACGCGCTTTGCGCATCTTGAGCTGGAGCTGCTTGACCACTTCCGGCGGGATGATCCAAAGCCTACGCTCAAGATCAAACTGATCGGGCGTTGCCAGGCGCAACTCACCAGTACGCACCCCGGTCAACAGCAACAAGCGGATCCCGAGTTGCGTCTGCTGCGACCCGCGGAACGCTCGCAGCTTGCCCAGGAACTGTGGAAGCTCCTCCATGCGTAGAAACGGATTGTGCTCCACCGGCGGCTTAGGCACTGCCACCACATCCAGATCGGCGGCTGGGTTGTGCTCTAGCCCGGCTATACGTACGAGCGCATAGCGAAAGAGCTGATTGAGCCAGGTCCGGCATTTTTCTGCGGTGGTGAAGGCTTTTCTGCTCTCGATGCGACTGAGTAGATCCATGAGCACATGCCGATTGATCTCATGGATCGACTGCTCGCCAATGTAGGGCTGAATGTCTTTGGCAAAAATGCGCAGGATCTGCGACAACGTGCTCTGTCGTCCTTCTTTGAGACTCAGCCTGCGAAAGGCAATCCATTGCTCGAAGACAGCATCGAAGGTTTGATCATTGGCAAGGCGCACGGCTACACGCTGCTGCTTGCGCTGTTCACAGGGATTGTATCCCTGAGCGATGAGCGCTCGTGCCTCGTCGCGCCGCTCCCGCGCGTCACGCAGCCCCACCTGCGGGTAACTGCCGAAGGACATGCGCTTCTGCCGGCCCTCCCAGTAATATCGGAAATGCCAGATCTTGCTGCCTTGGGCAGTGACGTTGAGGAACAAGCCATCACTGTCTGCGAGCGTGTACTCCTTGGCGGTGACTCGAGCATGCCGAATCGCCATTTCCGTGAGTGCCATAGTGACCTCCTGAATCTGTCAGAGGCCAAATGCTCGTCTCGTTATCTGCCCTGCTCCACCGGAAAACCGAATGAGTCGATTTCCAATTCTGGACTCATTTCTGGACTCATTTTGTCCGGCTACCCCCGGTTTTCGGTAGTTTTCGCTGGAACGAAAAAAGGGCCTTTCGGCCCTTTTTTCAACGACTTACAGACTTCCGTGGAACTCCGTAGATCTATAACTGGAGCGGGAAACGAGACTCGAACTCGCGACCCCGACCTTGGCAAGGTCGTGCTCTACCAACTGAGCTATTCCCGCGTCGTGATGGGTGCCATTCTAATGATCTGGCAAACGCCGTCAAGCCCTTGATTCAAAAAAACTTTATTTCTGTTCCGAACCTTCGCGCAGGTGCGGCCAGGCAGCCAGCAGATAGTGGAACATCGACCACAGGGTCAGCGCCGCCGCTACCAGCAACAGGCCATAGCCCAGCACGACCCAGAAGGTCAGCAACGGCGGGTTGGCCAGCAGGATGACCAGCGCCAGCATCTGCGCCGCGGTTTTCCATTTGCCCAGGTTCGACACCGCCACATGCGCCCTCGCCCCGAGTTCGGCCATCCACTCGCGCAGGGCCGAAACCACGATCTCGCGACCGATGATCACCGCTGCCGGCAGGGTCAGCCAGAAGTTGGCGTGGACCTGCACCAGCAGTACCAGGGCGACAGCCACCATCAGCTTGTCGGCCACAGGGTCGAGGAATGCGCCGAATGGGGTGCTCTGCTGCAGCCGACGCGCCAGGTAGCCGTCCAGCCAGTCGGTGGCGGCGGCAATGGCGAACACGCTGCTGGCGGCCATGTAGCTCCAGTGGTAGGGCACATAGAACAGCAGGATGAAGATCGGGATGAGCAGGACGCGTAGTACGGTGAGCAGGTTTGGAATATTCATCGGCACGACTGGCTGCAGGTTGAACCCGGCATTCTACTCGCTATGCAGGCTGGCATAAATCGACTCCGCAAGCTTTTTACTGATACCCGGTGCCTTGGCGATCTCGTCGATGCTGGCGCGGTTGAGCTCTTGCAGGCCGCCGAAGTGCTTGAGCAGGTCGCGGCGCCGCTTGGGCCCCACCCCTGCCACGTCCTCCAGGCTCGACACACGCCGGGCCTTGCCGCGGCGCGCGCGGTGGCCGGTGATGGCGAAGCGGTGGGCCTCGTCGCGGATCTGCTGGATAAGATGCAGGGCCGGGTTGTCGCCCTTGAGGGTGAATTCATGGGCCACGTCGTTGAGGTACAGGGTCTCGAAACCAGCCTTGCGCGTTACCCCCTTGGCCACCCCGAGCAGGGTCAGGTCGGTGAACGCCAGTTCCTGCATCACCTCGCGAGCCATGTTCAACTGGCCTTTGCCGCCGTCCACCAGCAGCACATCGGGCAGCTTGCCCTCGCCGTCCTTGATCCGTCCGTAGCGACGCGTCAGCGCCTGATGCATGGCGGCGTAGTCGTCGCCGGCGGTGACGCCTTCGATATTGAAGCGGCGATAATCCGACTTGATCGGCCCCTCGGGGCCGAACACCACGCAGCTGGCCACGGTGGCTTCGCCGCTGGAGTGGCTGATGTCATAACACTCCAGGCGCTGCGGCACTTCGTCCAGGCCCAGCACTTCGGCCAGCGCCTCGAAGCGCGCTGCCATGTGCTGACGGTTGGCCAGGCGCGCATTGAGCGCCTGCTCTGCGTTGGTCACGGCCAGCTGTTGCCAGCGCGCGCGGGTGCCACGTACCCGATGGCTGATCTGCAGCTCGCGACCGCGTAGGGTCTGCACCGCCTTGCTGATGGTCGCGAAGTCCTCATGCACCACGTTGACGATCAGCTCGCCCGGCAGTTCGCGCTCGGCATTGCCCAGGTAGTACTGGGAGAGGAACGCGGCCATGACCTCGCTCACCTCTTCCTCGATCCCCACCTGCGGGAAGAAATTCTTGCTGCCCAACACCCGACCGCCGCGCACGCTGATCAGGTGCACGCAGGCGCCGCCTGGGTTGACGAAGGCAGCGACCACATCGACGTCGCCCGAGCCGCCTTCCATGTACTGCTGGTCCTGCACGCGGCGCAGCAGGGCAATCTGGTCGCGCAGCTCGGCGGCCTTTTCGAAGTTCAGGGCCATCGCGGCCTTTTCCATCTCAGCGTTGAGCTCATTGCCCAGCTGCTGGCTGCGGCCCTCGAGGAACATCACCGAGTGGCGCACGTCCTCGGCGTACTCCTCGGCCGAGACCAGGTCGGTGCACGGCCCCTTGCAGCGCTTGATCTGGTACTGCAGGCACGGGCGGGTGCGGTTGGCGTAGTAGCTGTCCTCGCACTGGCGCACCGAAAATGCCTTCTGCAACAGGCTCAGGCTCTCGCGAATGGCACCGGCGCTGGGGTAAGGGCCGAAGTAGCGGCCCTTGGCCTTTTTCGCACCACGATGGATACCGAGCCGCGGAAACTCGCCATCGGAGAGAAACACATACGGATAGGATTTGTCGTCGCGCAACAGGATGTTGTAAGGCGGACGCCATTCCTTGATCAGCGTCTGTTCGAGCAGCAGCGCTTCGGTCTCGTTACCGGTGATGGTGGTCTCGACCTGGGCGATGCGGGCCACCAGCGCAGCCGTCTTCGGCGCCAGCCCGCTCTTGCGGAAGTAACTGGCGAGACGCTTCTTGAGGTTCTTGGCCTTGCCCACGTAGAGCAGCCGAGCCTCGGCATCGAACATCCGGTAGACGCCCGGACGGCCGCTGCAGGTCGCCAGGAATGCGCTGGCATCGAAAGCTTGGGACATGAATTAAAGGCTTGCGTCGACCATACCGTGGCGAACGGCCAACAACGTCAACTCGACGTCGCTGGTAACCGAGAGTTTTTCGAAGATCCGATAACGGTAAGTATTGACGGTCTTGGGCGACAGGCACAACTTGTCGGAGATGATTTGCACTTTCTGGCAGCCTACGATCATCAGGGCGATCTGGATTTCCCGCTCCGACAATGCGTCGAACGGCGACCCTTGCGGCTGGAACGACTTGAGCGCGAGCTGCTGGGCGATCTGCGGACTGATGTAGCGCTGGCCGGCAAAGGCCAGGCGGATGGCCTGGACCATTTCGTCGAGGCCCGCGCCCTTGGTCAGATAACCGGCGGCGCCGGCCTGCAGCAAACGGGTGGGGAATGGGTCTTCCTCACACACCGTTACCGCCACCACCTTGATGTCGGGGTGACTACGCAGCAGTTTTCGGGTCGCCTCCAGGCCGCCGATCCCAGGCATCTTGACGTCCATCAGCACGACATCCGGCTTCAGTTCGCGGGCCAGCTTGAGCGCCGATTCCCCCGAATCCCCCTCGCCCACTACCTGCAGGCCGTCGATGTCGGCCAACATGCGAGTAATACCGGTTCGTACCAGATCGTGATCGTCGACCACTAGGACCCTAATCAAGCAGACACCTCGTCAACAGGGCGATTGGATCCCGTCACCTTAACAAAATTTTTCAGGATCGGCCTAGCGCAAAACTTCCTTCCGAAATGTCCGACATCAAATCCGGCGCAAGCCCGGTGCTTGACGGGTTTCACCTTCTCCTGCCAGGCGCTCGGACAAATGCAGCAACGCCGCCTGGTCGGTTGCCGGCAACTGGCGGAACGCCCCCAACAGTCCGGCTTCTGCATCGGAAAGGTTGCCCAGAGGTACCGGGGTACGCGCGCCGCTGAGCACGTAGAGAGCATCCACGCCCCGGTTGACCAAGGCCGCCAGGTAGTCGAGCCGAGGTGTACGTTCGCCGCTTTCGTACTTGCCCTGGGCGTTGGGTTCGACACCACCGATATCGCCAAACACCCGTTGGGTCATGCCCAGGCGCTCACGCTCCTCCCTCAGGCGTGAACCGAGTCCATTCATACCAAACCTCTCCTTGCTTGCTTGACATCAGGGGGGGCCCACTCTCCAGTGGGCGATCATCGGACACTATGCCCATCAAGGCTTCTCCTCGCAAGCCACCATTACGCCACTAGCCTGACCAAGGGTGCGTTGCATGCGCACGAAACAGGCGTCGGCGCCCATCTCGACGAAGCCATGACGCAGGTACAGGCGCCGGGCCGGATTGCTGGCGAACACCATCAGGCGCACCAGCGGCAAATGGCGTTGCGCCGCCCAATCCGCCACTTGCTCCAGCACCCAGCTGCCAACGCCACGCCCCCGTTGCTCGGGCAACAGATGCAGTTCGCGGATGAACAAGGCCTGGCGGTCCTGGCTCAGGCTGCAATAGCCCAGTACGGTATCGTCCTCGGTCACCAGCCATTGCTCGCGCCAACCCCAGGCTTCGTCGAAGGCCTCTTCGATCCATAGCAGGTCGAACTCGCGGTAATAAGGCAGCATGGCCCGACGGGTGAGGTCACGGGCAAAGGTGCGGTGACTCAGGTCTGCAGGTACTAGGGCAAGAGGCATCGCATGCAGGCTCGGGTTGGCAGGTTAGGGGCCATTCATTGCGCATAGCATACCGGCGAATTTGCTGGCCCGCGGCGCTCCAGTTCGTCCTCCAGCCAATCGGCGAGCACCCGCGCATTGTTGTGCTCGGTGTCCTTGCCGGCGTACAGCAAGGTCAAGTCGCCCTTGGCGGCCAGATCCAGTAGCGGGTACCAGTGCTGGGGATGCGCGGCCAGTTCGCCGCGGTAACGCTGGGTGAAACCGGCAAAATCGACTTCGCCTTGATGAAACGCCTTGCGCAATTCGGACGTCGGCGCCACCTCCCGCAGCCACTGCCCATGCAGGGCCTCCTTGCGCAGATTACGTGGCCACAGGCGGTCGACCAGTATGCGCTGGCCATCACCCCGCTCTGCCGCCTGGTAGACACGTTTGCACCGGATCATGCTGTATTTCGTTCCTGACCGCCTGTCTTGAGACTAGGCAATTCATTGACCAAGGTCACGTCGCCCCGGTGAATTGTTTCTAAGCTCAAGGCCCTCGGCACCTTCGCCACACGCCATTCGGAGCCATCATGGCAACCCCGTCATTGGCCAGCCAGCAACCACTGGCCCAACGCGATTCCCGCCCGGAGCTTTCGCATAAACCCGGGCGCGCCACGCTCGTCATGTTCTTCGGCCTGCTCATGGCCGGTATCGCCTATACCGCCTGGAGCCTCAAGCAGGACGTCAGCGCCAGCGGCACGGTGGTCACCACGGTCACGCCGTTCCTGCTGCTAGGCCTGGCCTTGCTGATCGCCCTGGGCTTTGAATTCGTCAATGGCTTCCACGACACCGCCAACGCCGTCGCCACGGTGATCTACACCCACTCGCTGCCAGCGCCGGTGGCGGTGGTATGGTCGGGGCTGTGCAACTTTCTTGGCGTCTTGCTCTCCAGCGGCGCGGTGGCCTTCGGCATCATCGCCCTGCTACCGGTCGAACTGATCCTAAAGGTGGGGTCTTCGGCCGGTTTCGCCATGGTCTTCGCCTTGCTGCTGGCAGCGATCATCTGGAACCTCGGCACCTGGTGGCTGGGCCTCCCAGCCTCGTCCTCGCACACGCTGATCGGCTCGATCATCGGTGTGGGCGTGGCCAACGCCTTGATGCATGGGCGCGATGGCACCAGCGGGGTGGACTGGAGCCAGGCCAGCAAGGTCGGCTATGCGCTGCTGTTCTCGCCACTGATCGGCTTCGCCTGTGCGGCGCTGCTGTTGCTTGCGCTACGTGCACTGGTCAAGCGCAAGGAGCTGTACCAGGCCCCGGAGGGCCGAACCCCGCCACCCTGGTGGATTCGCAGTGCGCTGATCCTGACCTGCACCGGCGTGTCGTTCGCCCACGGCTCCAACGACGGCCAGAAAGGCATGGGCCTGATCATGCTGATCCTGGTGGGCACCCTGCCCATGGCATACGCACTGAACAAGACCATGCCCGCTGAACAGGCATTGCAGTTTTCCGCTGTCGCCGAAGTCACCCGCCAGGCGCTGGTACGCACCGATCCGCAAACGCCGCCGGCAGATGTGCGGCACACGCTGACGGCTTTCATTTCCGCCCCCAAGGCCACCCCCCAATTGATACCGGCCCTGGCCGAACTGACCGGCGAGATCGGCGCCCAGGTCGAGGGCTACGGCTCGCTCAAGGCGGTGCCGGCCGAAGCCATGGCCAACGTGCGCAATGACATGTACCTGGCCAGTGAAACCATCCGCCTGATCGAGAAAAACAAGCTGGTGGTGTTCGACTCCGACACCCGCAGCCATCTGCAACTGCTCAAGACCCAGCTGGACGACGCCACCCGCTACATCCCGTTGTGGGTCAAGGTGGCGGTGGCCATCGCCCTGGGCCTGGGCACCATGGTCGGCTGGCGACGCATCGTCGTGACCGTGGGCGAGAAGATCGGCAAGACCCACCTGAGCTATGCCCAGGGCGCCTCGGCCGAAGTGGTAGCGATGTGCACCATCGGCGCGGCGGACATGTTCGGGCTGCCGGTATCGACCACCCATGTGTTGAGTTCGGGCGTCGCCGGGACCATGGTAGCAACCGGCTCGGGCATCCAGAAACGCACGTTGATCAACCTGCTGCTGGCCTGGGTATTGACCCTGCCTGCGGCCATGTTGCTGGCCGGTAGCCTGTACTGGCTGCTGAGTCACATTTTTTGAACCTGGCCGGTACCTGGCATTTTTATCAGTAGACGCCCACTCATTTCCCCCCTAGCGTGTTGGCCAGACGCGCAGCGAAGCGCAAGCTGGGAGGGAAAGGATGCTCAACGAGATTCGGTTGACGATCGATAGCACTGCGGGAACTGCACCTGGGCGACTGCAGGTCCGCCGCCAGGTCTGGTGGAACGATGGCTTTCGTATCGAGGCGGAGGGCGAAGGCTACTGGATGCACCTGATCGGGCAACAGGGCCCTGAACCAGGCTTTTATATACTCGAGAGCGACGATAACTGGGACGGTCGCGTACAGGTCGAATTCGGCGCCCATGACCAGCAGCCCGAGCCTATATATGAAGGCGACTTCCTGCTCACCCACATCAACTACCGCTTCCATTGGCTGTCGGGCGAGTTCAACTTCAGCTGCGTCCACGGCACGCAACGGGTCACCGTCAACTGCCTTGGCTTCGAGACCGACGAAGTTCACTGAGAATGAGAACCTCCAATCAGGAGAAAAGGCCATGTCCAACACCCTTCAAATCAAGCTGACGAGCAAGCAGCGAGCAGAAGTTCAGCAGATGCTGTTTACGGTGACAAGTCAGGATTGGTGGGATGATGGCTTCAAGATTGAAGCCATCAGCGAACTTCAGGGAGACGAACCTACGTATTGGCTAAGGTTGTCAGGGCAAAGCGAACCGAGACAACGATCCTACGAGCTTGAAGACGAAAACGAGGACGAAGGGCTTATTTTTGTCGAGTTCGGTCTCTACGGCAAAAACGTACTGTTGATTGAAGCCGGAACATTCGAAGTGAAAGATATAGACTTCATCATGCAGTCGCTTGAGGGCAGCTTCGACTTCCCTTGGGGCTATGGAGACCAGGAAGCGCAAGTCAGCTGCGACAGTTTCAAGATACGTCCCAATCCTAAACCTGCCCGTGAGCCTTGAGCTTGAGCTTCTCGGTATCGACCCGTACGAACACCGAGTCGGCGCTGACCGTGAGCACATCGCCGGCCCAGACCTCGCAGATCACCCGGCTCTTGCGCCCGACCTCGCCCTCCACTCGCGCCTTGAGCAACAGTTCCACGCCCATGGGCGTCGGTTTCAGGTAGCTGATGCCAAGGGTGCCGGTGACGCAGTCGATACGCGGCAGGCTGCCCGGTTCGCGGCCTTCGGCACGGTAGTGATAGGCCATTGCCGTCCAGTTCGAGTGGCAGTCTACCAACATGGCCAGCAGCCCGCCGTAGACCAGCCCAGGCCAACCGGTGAAGGTGCTGTCGGGTGAGTGGCGGCACAGCAGGTGGATGCCGTCGGTGTCCCAATGGCTTTCAAGGTGCAGGCCGCTGGGGTGGGAGCAACCGCAGCCGTAGCAGATACCTTCTGGCGCGGCCAACGCCTGGAGGGACAGTGGATGTGAGTTCATACGCTTCCTGTACTTGTTGAAATGGGGGCGCGCAACGCCCCCATTAAAGCAGAAACGTCAGGCCGCCTGCGCGACTACCCTGCCGCTGCGCTGGGTCAGCGACACCAGCAGGATGAACAGGGTCACCCCAGCGGTCATCAGGGTTTCGTAGCGGTAGGCTTCGCTGAACAGCATATAGCCCAGCACCATCACGATGGTGCCGATCACCGCCCAGGTCAGCCATGGGAACAACCACATCTTCAACTCCAGCCCCCGCCCTTCGCGCTCGGCCCGGGCGCGCATGCGTAGCTGCGAAACAGCGATCACCAGGTACACCAGCAAGGCGATGGCGCCAGTGGTCGAGAGCAGGAAGCCGAACACCTTGCCCGGCAGCACGTAGTTGACGAAGCAGCCGACGAAGCCTGCCAGGGTCGAGAGGATCACCGCCACGGTGGGCACGCCAGCGCCGGAAATGCGCTGGGTCATGCTCAGGGCCTGGCCCGGGCGCCGAGCGAATAGAGCATGCGCGATGCGGTGTACAAGCCCGAGTTCATGCAACTGGTCACCGCCACCAGCACCACCAGGTCGACCAGCAGCTTGGCACCTGGCACGTTGAGCACCTCCAGCACGCGCTGGAACGAGCCGACAGCTTTCAGGTTGGGGTCATTCCAGGCCACCAGCGACACCACCAGGAAGATCGACGCCAGGTAGAAGATGGCGATGCGGTACACCACCAGGTTGGTGGCGCGGCGAATCTTGTCCTTGGGGTTGGCGGTCTCGTCGGCGGCAATGGTGACGATCTCGGCACCGAAGAACGAGAAGATGGTGATCAGCACGCCACCGAGCACCGTGCCGAAGCCGTTGGGCATGAAGCCGCCGCTGTCCCACAGGCGGCTGACCCCGGACACCTCGGCCAGCGGCCAGAAGCCGAACACGGCCAGGCTGCAGACGACGATGAAGGCCAGGATGGCGATCACCTTGACCAGGGCGAACCAATACTCGAATGCACCGAAGTTCTTGACGCTGACCAGGTTGGTGCCCGACAGAACGACCATGATCAGGAAGGCGAACAACCACGACGGCACGGCTGGGAAATAGGCATGCAGGATATCGGCGCCGGCGATGGCCTCGACCGGGATGATCAGCACCCAGAACCACCAGTACAACCAACCGATGGTGAAACCGGCCCAGGGGCCGATGGCCTCGCTGGCGTAGGTGGAGAACGAACCGCTGTTGGGGTTGGCGATGGCCATTTCGCCCAGCATGCGCATCACCAGCAGCACCAGCAGGCCGGTCATGGCATAGGAGATGAGAATGGCCGGGCCAGCGGTGGCGATGGCGTTCGACGAGCCGATGAACAGGCCGGCGCCGATGATGCCGGCGATCGAAATCATGGAAACCTGACGGGAAGTCAGGCCGTGCTGCAGGGAACGCTGTTTTTTATTGTCTAGCGAAGCCATGGAGAACCCTCGAATGGGTCGGCCGCTACGTTGGGCGGCTGAAGAGTTGGAGCAGAATTCGGGTAGGTGATGTTGCTGTTCTTGTTGTTCTGATCGCAGTGGCGTGCACTTTCCTCCGACTTCGCAACACCGGTTGTCATCGTTGATCGAGGTCAGTATTAATCTATAGGCCCGGGTCAACAAACGACCTTTTCGAAGCACATGATTCCGATACGGAATGAACTCCTTCCTTTTTTGCTCGGTATGCGCCCGCCATGTCCAAACGCCTGATGCCCTCAACCACAGCCTTGCAGTGCTTCGAAGCCGCTGCCAGGCACTTGAGCTTCACCCGCGCCGCCCAGGAGCTGCACCTGACCCAGAGCGCGGTCAGCAAGCAAGTGGCGCAGCTCGAGGAAATGCTCGCGCACTCGCTGTTCCAGAGGATTCGCCGGCGCCTGCACCTGACGCCGGCGGGCGCCTTGTACCTGGCCGAGGTGAACAAGATCCTCACCCAGATCGACATCTCCAGCCGCTACATCCTCAGCTACGGCGACGAGACCGAGGTACTGCGCATCGCCACCCAGCCGACCTTCGGCGCCCGCTGGCTGGTGCCCCGACTCAAGGGTTTCGGCGAGCGCCACCCGCGTATCCACCTGGACATCCGCAACGAGCTGGAGCCATTCGACCTGGTGCAGGCCAAGGCCGACATCGCCTTTTTCTTCGGCCAGGGCACCTGGCCCGGGGCGACCTGCATCGAGCTGTTCAGCGAGGAGGTAGTGCCGGTGTGCGCCCCACAACTGCAGGCCAGGCACCGCTTCGACAGTGCCCAGGCACTCACCGAGCACCGCTTGCTGCAATGCGCGTCGCGGCCCGAGGCCTGGCACGAATGGTTTCTCGGCCTGGGGTTGCATAGCCAGAACAGTTACCACGGGCCGCGTTTCGACACGTTCTACCTGTGCATCCGCGCATCCATCGCCGGCTGCGGAATTGCCCTGATCCCGCGTTACCTGGTTGCCGAGGAGTTGAGCGAGGGCAAACTGGTGGTGGCCTGGGACCACCCGGTGGCCAGCAATGGGCGGCACTTCATCGCCCATGCCGAGCATGCGGCCGAGGTGCCCAAGGTCAGGGCCTTCGTGCAGTGGATTCGCAAGCGGGTGGCTGAGGGGGATTGAGTGGGCCTGTACTTGCCCGCGAAAGGGCCGATAAATACCCCCGCCAATCGAAAAGTTCATGAATCCATGGAATGACCGCAATCCAATAATTCGTTTGCGGAATAATACCCCGGCACGCTTGGATATTAAGCAACTCGAACAAGGTCCGCGTGCTCATGAATCAGGAAAGTATCAGCCAATCCATTGCCATCGTTCATCCGATTACCCTTTCCCATGGCCGCAATGCCGAAGTATGGGATACCGATGGTAAACGTTATATCGACTTCGTCGGCGGTATCGGCGTACTCAATCTGGGCCATTGCAACCCCGCCGTGGTCGCGGCCATCCAGGCCCAGGCCGGTCGCCTCACCCACTACGCCTTCAACGCCGCGCCGCATGGCCCGTACCTGGAATTGATGGAGCGCCTGCGCCAGTTCGTGCCCGTGGGCTATCCGCTGGCCGGCATGCTCACCAACAGCGGCGCCGAGGCTGCGGAAAACGCCTTGAAAGTGGCCCGCGGCGCCACCGGCAAACGCGCGATCATCGCCTTCGATGGCGGCTTCCACGGCCGTACTCTGGCCACCCTGAACCTCAACGGCAAAGTCGCGCCGTACAAGCAACGCGTCGGTGACCTGCCTGGGCCGGTGTACCACCTGCCCTACCCCAGCGCCGATACCGGCGTCAGCTGCGAACAGGCGCTCAACGCCATGGACCGCCTGTTCAGCGTGGAATTGGCAGTGGAGGATGTGGCGGCGTTCATTCTTGAGCCGGTGCAGGGCGAAGGGGGCTTCCTGGCCCTGGACCCGACCTTTGCCCAGGCCCTGCGGCGCTTGTGCGACGAGCACGGCATCTTGCTGATCATCGACGAGATCCAGTCGGGCTTCGGCCGCACCGGACAGCGCTTCGCTTTCCCGCGCCTGGGCATCGAGCCGGACCTGCTGCTGCTGGCCAAGAGCATCGCCGGAGGCATGCCATTGGGCGCAGTGGTTGGGCGCAAGGAATTGATGGCGGCATTGCCCAAGGGCGGCCTGGGCGGGACCTATTCGGGCAACCCGATTGCCTGCGCGGCAGCACTGGCCAGCCTTGCGCAGATGAGCGACGAGAACATCGCCACCTGGGGCGAGCGCCAGGAACAGGCCATCGTCAGCCGCCATGCGCGGTGGAAGGCTACTGGACTGAGCCCGTTCATCGGTCGCCTGACCGGTGTCGGCGCCATGCGTGGCATCGAATTCGTCAATGCCGATGGCAGCCCTGCGCCGACGCAACTGGCCAAGGTACTGGAAGTGGCCAGGGCCAAGGGATTGCTGCTGATGCCCAGCGGCAAGGCGCGACACGTCATTCGCCTGCTGGCACCGCTGACCGTCGAGGCCGAGGTGCTCGAGGAAGGTCTGGATATCCTCGAGCAGTGCCTGGCGGAACTGGGATGAGCCTTAGAGGCCCAGCTCCTCGGGGGTGAGCATGTCGGACTCGAAGGCGATCCAGCCGCCTTCGAGTTCGGCGTGGCCGTTGACGATCGGGCCGTAGTAGGTCAGGCCGTTCTCCAAGGTCACGCAGATGTGCGTGGCGTTTTTTTCCGGAGCCGCGAGCGTACCGACGAAATGGACCTTCTTCAGGGTTTCGGTCACCGCCTCGAGGCCGACGCGCATGTTGGGGTTTTCCGAGGCCTCGGTGTCGCCGCCACGGTCTTCGGCGCTGACGGTGACGGTGGCGATGTACGGGTACTTGGTGCTCAAGCGGGGTTACCTCGGTGACTATGTTGGAGATACGGGCGCGTAGAGTACGGCAGGTACTGGCGGTTGTCTCTAGCGGCCTGTTCGCGGATAAACCCACGAAGAGGCCAGGCCTGCAACAGGAGATTCCAAATGGCCTCCCCGCCCCCAATCTGTTAGGGTGCCCGCGATGCACGCCACACCACACGAGGACACCGAGTGAGCGCCGAAGAACCCCTGATCGCCGACCTGTTCGAGGTCGACAAACGCCTGACCCTCAAGCCCGTCGTGGACTTCAACAACTACCTGCGCAACGCCTTCGGCGACGGCCCATGCACCTGCCACCGCTGCAGCGAAGGTGGCGACCCGGCCAGCTATAGCCATCAGCACAGCTTCGACCTCGAAGGCCGCCAGTTGCACCGCCGTTTCGCCAGCACTGCCGGCAGCGATGTGCTGCAGGTGCTGAAAAAAGCCTGGCTGTCGTACACCAAGGCCGACCTCACTCCGATCGGCGCGCTCGACCTGGCCACGCTCAAGACCTTCACCGAGGCCGCCCTGCACCCGCGCCTGCTGGCATTGCTGCCGGCCAGCGGCCTTACCCGCGAAGTGGATGGCCAGTGGATGCTGCAAGCCCAGGCCGACTGACGTCCGGCGGCGCGGCAGGATTCTCCCGGTCTGCTACCTTGGGAGAATCCCCGCATCTGCCGCAGGTAGTCGACCATGGCCCGCACAACGCCTATCGAGCTGTACCGTAACATCGGCATCGTCGCCCACGTGGACGCCGGCAAGACCACCACCACCGAGCGCATCCTGTTCTACACGGGCGTCAACCACAAGATGGGCGAGGTGCACGATGGCGCCGCGACCATGGACTGGATGGCCCAGGAGCAGGAGCGCGGGATCACCATCACCTCGGCCGCCACCACCGCGTTCTGGCAAGGCTCGACCAAGCAGTTCGCCCATCGCTACCGCTTCAACATCATCGACACCCCCGGCCACGTCGACTTCACCATCGAAGTCGAGCGCTCGCTGCGCGTGCTCGATGGCGCGGTGGTGGTGTTCAGCGGCGCCGACGGGGTCGAGCCACAATCGGAGACGGTCTGGCGCCAGGCTAACAAGTACCACGTGCCGCGCCTGGCCTACATCAACAAGATGGATCGCCAGGGCGCCGACTTCCTGCGCGTGGTCCGGCAGATCGACCAGCGCCTGGGCCACCACCCGGTGCCGATCCAGTTGGCCATCGGCAGCGAGGAGAACTTCATCGGCCAGATCGACCTGGTGAAGATGAAGGCCATCTACTGGAACGATGACGACAACGGCACCAGCTACCGCGAAGAGCCGATCCCCGCTGAACTCCAGGCGCTGGCCGACGAGTGGCGCGCGCACATGGTGGAGGCGGCAGCCGAAGCCGACGACGAGCTGACCCTGAAGTTTCTCGACGGCGAGGAACTGACCATCGACGAGATCAAGGCGGGTCTGCGCAAGCGCACCCTGAACAACGAGATCGTGCCGACCATCCTCGGCTCGTCGTTCAAGAACAAAGGCGTGCCACTGATGCTCGACGCAGTCATCGACTACCTCCCCGCGCCCTCGGAGATCCCGGCGATTCGCGGCACCGACCCGGACCACGAAGACAAGCACCTGGAGCGTCACGCCGACGACAACGAGCCGTTCTCCGCCCTGGCATTCAAGATCGCAACCGACCCGTTCGTCGGCACCCTGACCTTCGCCCGCGTGTACTCCGGGGTACTCAGCTCAGGCAATGCCGTGCTCAATTCGGTGAAGGGCAAGAAGGAGCGCATCGGCCGCATGGTGCAGATGCACGCCAACCAACGCGCCGAGATCAAGGACGTGTGCGCGGGCGATATCGCCGCGCTGATCGGCATGAAGGATGTCACCACCGGCGACACCCTGTGCGACATCGACAAACCGATCATCCTCGAACGCATGGATTTCCCCGACCCGGTGATTTCCGTGGCGGTGGAGCCCAAGACCAAGGCCGACCAGGAAAAGATGGGCATCGCCCTGGGCAAGCTGGCCCAGGAAGATCCCTCGTTCCGGGTGCGCACCGACGAAGAGACCGGCCAGACGATCATTTCCGGTATGGGCGAGCTGCACCTGGACATCATCGTCGACCGCATGCGCCGCGAGTTCAACGTCGAAGCCAACATCGGCAAGCCGCAGGTGGCGTATCGCGAGAAGATCCGCAACACCTGCGAGATCGAAGGCCGTTTCGTCCGCCAGTCCGGCGGGCGTGGCCAGTACGGCCATTGCTGGATCCGCTTCGCGCCGGGTGACGAAGGCAAGGAAGGGCTGGAGTTCATCAACGAGATCGTCGGCGGGGTGGTGCCGCGCGAATACATCCCAGCCATTCAGAAAGGCATCGAGGAGCAGATGAAGAACGGCGTGCTGGCCGGCTATCCGCTGATCAGCTTGAAGGCAGCGGTGTTCGACGGCTCCTACCACGATGTCGATTCCAACGAGATGGCCTACAAGATCGCCGCCTCGATGGCGACCAAGCAGCTCTCGCAGAAAGGCGGCGCGGTGTTGCTCGAGCCGGTGATGAAGGTCGAGGTGGTCACGCCCGAGGAGTACCAGGGCGATATCATGGGCGACCTGAGCCGGCGCCGCGGGATGATCCAGGATGGTGACGAAACCCCGGCTGGCAAGGTGATCCGGGCCGAGGTGCCGCTAGGCGAAATGTTCGGTTATGCCACATCGATGCGTTCGATGACCCAGGGGCGGGCAAGCTACTCGATGGAGTTCACCCGTTACGCAGAGGCACCGGCGAGCATTGCCGATGCGATCGTTAAGAAAAACCGCGGGGAGTGATTTGCGGTGTCTGGGCGGGCCTCTTCGCGGGCAAGCCCGCTCCTACAGGTACTGCCCCGATTTTGATGTCGGTGGGGATCCTGTAGGAGCGGGCTTGTCCGCAAAAGGGCCTGCCCAGGCGACCACTTTCTCTAATGCTGCTCCCCCGCCCGCTTCAACAGCTTCTTGCAACGCTCCGACAAATGCACCACCCGCAGGTGCTTACCCGCCTTGGCATATCGTTCGCGCAAGGTCTTCAACGCAGCCACCGCCGAATAATCGACGAACCGCAGGTGCTGGCAGTCAAGCGTCACCTTGGCCGGGTCGCCTGCTGGGTCGAACTGGCTGAGAAACGGCGCGGTCGAGGCGAAGAACAAGGTGCCGTGCACCTGGTAGTGCTTGCCACCCTCGGCGTCTTCACGACTGTCGGCATACAGCTCGCGCGCATGCTGCCAGGCGAAGTTCACCGCAGCGATGACGATACCGAACAGCACCGCCATGGCCAGGTCGGTGAACACCGTGACCACGGTCACTGCAACGATCGCCAGCACGTCGTTGACCGGCACCTTGTGCAGCACCCGCAGCGAGGCCCAGGCGAAGGTCTGCTGCGCCACCACGAACATCACCCCGACCAGCGCCGCCAGTGGAATGCGCTCGATCAACGGCGACAGGAACAGCACGAACAGCAGGATCATCACGCCGGCGACCACACCCGACAGCCGGCCCCGGCCATTGGAGCTGAGGTTGATAACGGTCTGGCCGATCATCGCGCAGCCGCCCATGCCACCGCACAGACCCGAGACCATGTTGGCGGCGCCCAGGGCCACGCACTCGCGGTCCGGGAAGCCGCGACTCTCGGTGATTTCGTCGGTGAGATTGAGAGTAAGCAGAGTTTCCAGCAGGCCGACCATGGCCATCAACACCGCGTACGGGGCGATGATCTTCAGGGTTTCGAGGTTCCACGGCACTTGCGGCAGCGCAAGCTGTGGCAGGCCACCGGCGATGTGCGCCATGTCGCCGAGGGTGCGCGTCGGCAGCCCCAGGAAATACACCAGCAGGCCCACGCCGAGAATCGCCACCAGCGCTGGCGGCACCGAGCGGGTCAGCTTGGGCAGCACATACACCACCAGCATGGTCAGCGCGACCAGGCCAACCATGAGGTACAGCGCCGTGCCGCTGAGCCAGCGCTCACCGTCCTTGAAGTGTTCGAGCTGGGCCATGGCGATGACGATGGCCAAGCCATTGACGAAGCCGAGCATCACCGGATAAGGCACCATGCGCACCAGCTTGCCCAGGCGCAACGCGCCGAACAGGATCATCACCAACCCGCCGAGCAACACCGTGGCCAGCAAGTACTGCACACCGTGCTGCACCACCAGGGCGACGATCACCACGGCCATCGAGCCGGCCGCGCCCGAAATCATCCCCGGGCGACCACCGAACAGCGCGGTCAGGGTGCAGATGATGAAGGCGCCGTACAACCCCATCAGTGGATTGAGGTGGGCTACCAGGGCGAAGGCGATGCACTCGGGCACCAGGGCGAACGAGGTAGTGAGGCCGGCAAGCACGTCGGCGCGGAGTCTGGCGGTTTTCATGGGCGTCCTGTGGCTGCCCCCTGTAGCCAGGTGCAGCGCACAGGGCCGGGATGGGGGCCGGATAAAAATCGAGGCCCGCGATGTTACGGAATTTGTCTGACAGCAGCCACCGCTATGACCGCGCGTGCCCGCCGCGGCTCAACCATTCGGCCATGGCGCCGTCCTCCAGGGCGTACTCGCCGCGGTTGGCTTTCCATACCAGCTCCTTGTCCCGCAGGGCATCCAAGGCCTTTTGCACATTGGCGGTGCTGGCATTGGCTTGCGCCTGGGCGTGCTCCAGCTTGCAATTGACCTCGAGCAGGGTCTGCTCGGTGAAGGGCGAAAAGGGCTGCCGCCCCAGCGTACGCTCGGCCATCACATGCAGCACGGCCTGCTGGAGGGGCGACAGATCGTTCCAGGCGCTTTCGTAGTCACTCCATACCCCGGCCTGGTGGTTGAGCGCACCAGTGCGCAGCAATTGGCCCAGGTTGCCGGCCTCACCCAAGCCAAGGCTCACTTCGGTGAGCAGCTTTCCGAGCATTTCCGGGCGCCGCCCTACGCACTCGAAGGCGTACTCCAGGTCCTCGACCTTGAACTGGTTGCTCGCCGCCAGGCGACCGTTCCAGAGCGTGGTGACGAACTCGACGAAATCCCGGCCCAGCAATGGGAACGGCGTGATGCTGGCGCCGTAGAACGGCTGCTTGCTCTTGAGCACCAGGTTGGCCAGCTTGTCGCGGCTGGAGCCGGTGAACACCAGGCGCAGGCCATCGGGACGATCACCGCGATTGAGGTGGTCGCGTGCCGCCTTGAGGGCGAACATGGCGTTGAGCCCCTCCTCGCTGTTGAGGGCGTGCTGAGCCTCGTCGACGATCAGCACCAGCATCTGCCCGCACACCTGGTGCAACACGGCGAGGGCCTGGGCCAGGGTGGTGCCGGCCGGCAGCTGTGGGCGGGTGAAGTCCCAGCTCAAGGTGCGCAACAGGTTGATCTTGTCGATGCCGGCTTTTTTCGCAGTGCGCGCCAAGGCGCCCTCGAAACCGGCCAGGGCGGTACCGATGGCGCCGCTGATCAACGTGGCCGGGTCGACATCGCGGTCCGACCACAGGTCAACGTACACCGGCAGCCAACCGCGTCGCACGCACTCTGGAATGAAGTCGTTGTTGAGGAAGGTACTCTTGCCGGTACGTCGCGGCGCGGCGAGGAACATGCCAGAGCTGAAGTCGACCAACGATTCACCGGCCAAGTCGCGCGCCAGGGCCTGGGCCAGTTGCTCGCGGCGGAACATAGGACGCGATGGACTCATGTCAATATCCTCATTTATCACCGTAACTATAATTTATAGCCTATAGGATAATTCGAGATAAAACACAGCCTGTGATGCACAGCCGGCACGATACCGACAAATTTTGCCATCATGATGATTCCACTCGCGGAGATCACCCACATGCCGCTACGCCCCCTCATCGCCGCCTTGCTCCTGGCGGGCAGCCTGGCCGCCCAGGCTGCCACCGAAGTCTTGCCATTGCAGTACCGTACCAGCACCGAACTACTGCCGACGGCTCAGGGTTTCTTGGGCAAGGACGGAACGGTCAGCGCCTTCGAGAACAAGCTCATCGTCAACGCCAGCCCTGAACGCATCGATGACCTGCGCGCCCTGCTGCAGCAACTCGATACCGCCCCCAAGCGCCTGTTGATCAGCGTCGACAACAGCGACAGCAACTTCCAGGACAACCGCGGCAACGCCCGAATAATCAGCTATGGCACCTCCAATCGGGACGGCGGCCTGCAGCAGATCCAGGCCAGCGAAGGTCAGCCGGCGTTGATCCAGGTCGGTCAGAGCATCCCCATTACCAGCACCAGCACCGACGGCTACGGGCGTATCCAGAGCAACACCGAATACCGCAATGTGACCCAAGGTTTCTACGTCACTCCCAGCTTGAGCGGAGACACGGTTCGTCTGCAAATAAGCAGCAATAATGATCGCATCAGTCACGAACGCGCAGATGTAGTGAAAGTTCAAAGCACCGACACGACCATCACCGGCAGGCTCGGGGAGTGGATCACCCTGGCCGGTTACAACCAGCAGAGTCAGGCCGACCAGTCCTCGTCGGCCATCACCTACAGCACTCAACGGGGTGAAAACATGACTTTGCGGGTAAAAGTCGACCTTCTGGAGTGAACCCAGACAATTCGAGGCCTCGACCAACGGCCTCGAAACTGACCGACGAGTCGTATCAGACCAAGGATGTAGTAAGCGAAAAAAAGCACTACAAAACATTTGACAGGCTCTTTTTCTCAAGGGCATGATGGCCTCGCTCCCGCTAATCAGGGGCCCTGGCAAGGGCCTTCGAGGCGCCCTCCTCCCACCCCTGGAGGCACCTCGTGTCTATACGGCCCACAAGGCGGTTCGACGGGATTGCGACTGCAACGAAGAAGTTGTCCCGAGGGACGGAAGCGCATCACCGCAGAACCGGCAATCGCGTCGCACCGCAGCAAGGCAACCACGAGCCGACCTGCAGGCGCACACCTTGGCCAGGCCTGCACCTCCTTCCCCCTTCGAGCCTTCGCGTCGCACCGCAAGCCTGCGAACAGGACAGCCGCCTGGCACCCTGATCGGCATTCCGAGCATCAGCACAATTACCCCAAGATCGATGCGACGAGGTTTATTTCCATGGCACTGACACGCGAACAGCAAATTGCAGCCCTCGAGAAAGACTGGGCCGAGAACCCGCGCTGGAAAGGCGTGACCCGTACCTACACCGCCGCCGATGTCGTTCGCCTGCGTGGCTCCCTGCAACCGGAGCACACCCTGGCGCGCCTGGGTGCAGAAAAACTGTGGAAGCTGGTCACCGAAGGTGCCCACCCCTCCTTCCGCCCAGAAAAAGATTTCGTCAACTGCATGGGCGCCCTGACCGGCGGCCAGGCGGTGCAACAGGTCAAGGCCGGCATCCAGGCCATCTACCTGTCGGGCTGGCAGGTGGCCGCCGACAACAACTCGGCCGAGTCCATGTACCCCGACCAGTCGCTGTACCCGGTCGACTCGGTACCGACCGTGGTCAAGCGCATCAACAACTCGTTCCGCCGCGCCGACCAGATCCAGTGGAAAGCCGGCAAGAACCCGGGTGACGAAGGCTACATCGATTACTTCGCGCCGATCGTGGCTGACGCGGAAGCCGGTTTCGGCGGCGTGCTGAACGCCTACGAACTGATGAAGAACATGATCGAAGCGGGCGCCGCCGGCGTGCACTTCGAAGACCAGCTGGCCTCGGTGAAAAAATGCGGTCACATGGGCGGCAAGGTGTTGGTGCCAACCCAGGAAGCCGTACAGAAGCTGGTGGCAGCACGCCTGGCAGCCGACGTATCGGGCGTACCGACCATCATCCTGGCCCGTACCGACGCCAACGCCGCCGACCTGCTGACCAGCGACTGCGACCCGTACGACCAGCCGTTCGTGATTGGCGAGCGCACCCGTGAAGGCTTCTACAAGGTCCGTGCCGGCCTCGACCAGGCCATCGCCCGCGGCCTGGCCTACGCACCGTACGCCGACCTGATCTGGTGCGAGACCGCCAAGCCGGACCTGGACGAAGCCCGTCGCTTCGCCGAAGCGATCAAGAAGGAGTACCCGGACCAGCTTCTGTCGTACAACTGCTCGCCTTCCTTCAACTGGAAGAAGAACCTGGACGACGCCACCATCGCCAAGTTCCAGCGCGAGCTGTCGGCCATGGGCTACAAGCACCAGTTCATCACCCTGGCCGGCATCCACAACATGTGGCACGGCATGTTCAACCTGGCGCACGACTACGCCCGCAACGACATGACCGCCTACGTGAAGCTGCAGGAGCAGGAATTCGCCGATGCCAGCAAGGGCTACACCTTCGTGGCGCACCAGCAGGAAGTCGGCACTGGCTACTTCGACGACATGACCACTGTGATCCAGGGTGGCGCTTCGTCGGTGACCGCCCTGACCGGTTCTACCGAGGAAGAGCAGTTCCACTGATAGCGACGTGCTGAAACAGGCCCGGGGCTCGCCAGCGCCCCGGGCCTTGTTTTTTGTCTGCTGCGGCCTATTCGCTACAGGACCACCACGCATCTCGAACCGGCACTAGCCCGGTAGGAGCGGGCTTGCCCGCGAATGGGCCGAGACGAACACAGCAATATCATGGATCGGGTCTATGCTTGTGGCAGCACAGCAGCAAGGACCGCCCATGCCTCGTCCAAGCCACCTGCCCCTTCACGCCAGCGTGCCTTCCTTATATAGGCACCCGCGACCCCCTCATCGACAAAACATTGACCCAGGACGGTACGCGCCCGATCGAATACCTGTAGAACGAGAGTTTTTCGCATTTGCAAGTAGGGAGGCGCGCACATGAACTTCGTAATGCGGGCAAACAGGCGAATTAAACCGACTCATTTAAATGATATTAATTATCATTACGGAATTAGCATTTCGTTACAGCCGGCAAGAAACATAATTAACAAAAGCGTGCGCAATCCCCGAAACTCAAGGGTTTCAGCCAGTTAGCCGAGGTTTTTGTTCTTAATCCTACGAATAAAATTGCCACAGAAATTTTACTTGTACCGGGTTTACCCATAAAATCAGCGCGATTGATTCAGCTGCGACATTTGGTCACTGCGTCTGCGACACCAAGTCGCTGCTCTACTTATTTCAGACTGCAGAGCTGGGTCTCTGTATAAGGATTTCTAGCATGTCCGATTCGGCAGGACTCATCGCCCACAACTGGGGCTTTGCCATCTTCCTCCTGGGTGTCGTCGGCCTGTGCGCCTTCATGCTCGGCCTGTCCAGCCTGCTCGGTAGCAAGGCCTGGGGTCGCGCCAAGAACGAACCCTTCGAATCCGGCATGCTGCCCGTCGGCAGCGCCCGCCTGCGCCTGTCCGCCAAATTCTATCTGGTCGCGATGCTGTTCGTGATCTTCGATATCGAAGCCCTATTCCTGTATGCATGGTCTGTGTCCGTCCGCGAAAGCGGCTGGACCGGATTCGTCGAAGCACTCGTTTTCATAGCAATTCTGTTGGCTGGTCTTGTCTACCTATGGCGCGTCGGGGCGCTCGATTGGGCTCCCGAAGGTCGCCGCAAGCGGCAAGCGAAGCTGAAACAATGAGGCTTTGGCATGCAATACAACCTAACCAGAATCGATCCGGATGCGCCCAACGAGCAGTACCCGGTCGGTGAACGGGAAACCGTCACCGATCAACTGCTGGAGGACCAGGTCCACAAGAACATCTTCATGGGCAAGCTCGAAGATGTGATGCGTGGCGCGGTCAACTGGGGTCGCAAGAACTCCCTCTGGCCGTATAACTTCGGCCTTTCCTGCTGCTACGTGGAAATGACCACGGCCTTCACGGCACCCCATGACATCGCCCGCTTCGGCGCCGAAGTCATCCGGGCCTCGCCGCGTCAGGCCGACTTCATGGTCATCGCCGGTACCTGCTTCGTGAAAATGGCGCCGATCATCCAGCGCCTGTACGAGCAGATGCTCGAGCCGAAATGGGTCATCTCCATGGGTTCGTGCGCCAACTCCGGCGGCATGTACGACATCTACTCGGTCGTTCAGGGGGTCGACAAGTTCCTCCCCGTGGACGTCTACGTGCCCGGCTGCCCGCCACGCCCTGAGGCTTTCCTGCAAGGCTTGATGCTGCTGCAGGAGTCGATCGGCCAAGAACGACGCCCGCTTTCCTGGGTCGTTGGTGATCAAGGTATTTACCGTGCCGAGATGCCAGCCCAGAAAGACCTGCGTCGTGAACAGCGCATTGCGGTAACCAACCTGCGCAGCCCCGACGAAGTCTGATCCAGCGACCTGCCGCCCGCTCCCGAAGGAGCCGGCGGCCTGGCTTCATTCTTAACGCTGACCCAAAGCGACCGAGACCATGACAGCGGACAACGCTATTTTCATTCCGCCCTACAAGGCAGACGACCAGGATGTGGTCGTCGAACTGCACAACCGTTTTGGCGCCGAAGCATTCGTCGCCCAAGAAACCCGCACCGGCATGCCCGTATTGTGGGTCAAACGCGCCCAACTCAAGGAAGTGCTCAGCTTCCTGCGTGGCGTGGCCAAGCCCTACAGCATGCTGTACGACCTGCACGGCGTCGACGAGCGCCTGCGCACCCAGCGCCGCGGCCTGCCTGCCGCCGACTTCAGCGTGTTCTACCACCTGCTGTCGATCGAACGTAACAGCGACGTGATGATCAAGGTCTCGCTCAGCGAGGGCGATCTGAACCTGCCATCGGTGACCGGCATCTGGCCGAACGCCAACTGGTACGAGCGTGAAGTCTGGGACATGTTCGGCATCGACTTCGCCGGTCACCCGCACCTGAGCCGCATCATGATGCCGCCGACCTGGGAAGGTCACCCGCTGCGCAAGGACTACCCGGCCCGTGCCACCGAGTTCGATCCGTACAGCCTGACCCTGGCCAAGCAACAGCTCGAAGAGGAATCGGCGCGCTTCAACCCGGAAGCCTGGGGCATGAAGCGCCAGGGCGCCAACGAGGACTACATGTTCCTCAACCTCGGCCCCAACCACCCTTCGGCCCACGGTGCGTTCCGTATCGTGCTGCAGCTGGACGGCGAAGAGATCGTCGACTGCGTACCGGACATCGGCTACCACCACCGTGGCGCCGAGAAGATGGCCGAACGTCAGTCCTGGCACAGCTTCATCCCCTACACCGACCGTATCGACTACCTCGGCGGGGTGATGAACAACCTGCCGTACGTGCTCGCGGTCGAGAAGCTGGCGGGTATCCAGGTGCCGCAGAAGGTCGACGTGATTCGCATCATGCTCGCCGAGTTCTTCCGCATCACCAGCCACCTGCTGTTCCTGGGCACCTACATCCAGGACGTCGGCGCCATGACCCCGGTGTTCTTCACCTTCACCGACCGTCAGCGCGCCTATACCGTGATCGAGGCGATCACCGGTTTCCGCCTGCACCCGGCCTGGTACCGCATCGGCGGCGTCGCCCACGACCTGCCACGCGGCTGGGACAAGCTGGTCAAGGACTTCGTCGAATGGCTGCCCAAGCGCCTCGACGAGTACACCAAGGCCGCCCTGCAGAACAGCATCCTCAAGGGTCGTACCATCGGTGTCGCCGCGTACAACACCAAGGAAGCGCTGGAGTGGGGCACCACCGGTGCCGGCCTGCGTGCCACCGGTTGCGACTTCGACCTGCGCAAGGCCCGCCCCTACTCCGGCTACGAGAACTTCGAGTTCGAAGTACCGCTGGCCCACAACGGCGATGCCTACGATCGCTGCATGGTCCGTGTCGAGGAGATGCGCCAGAGTATCCGCATCATCGACCAGTGCCTGCGCAACATGCCGGAAGGCCCGTACAAGGCGGATCACCCGCTGACCACGCCGCCACCGAAAGAGCGCACCCTGCAGCACATCGAGACCCTGATCACGCACTTCCTGCAAGTCTCGTGGGGCCCGGTCATGCCGGCCAACGAGTCGTTCCAGATGATCGAGGCGACCAAGGGCATCAACAGTTACTACCTGACGAGCGATGGCGGCACCATGAGCTACCGCACCCGGATCCGTACCCCGAGCTACCCGCACCTGCAGCAGATCCCTTCGGTGATCAAAGGCAGCATGGTCGCCGACCTCATTGCGTACCTGGGCAGTATCGACTTCGTTATGGCTGACGTGGACCGCTAAGCATGAACAACACGCTTATCCAGACAGACCGTTTCGCCCTGAGCGAAACCGAGCGCTCGGCCATCGAGCACGAAATGCATCACTACGAGGACCCGCGCGCGGCGTCCATCGAAGCCTTGAAGATCGTCCAGAAGGAACGTGGCTGGGTGCCGGATGGCGCCATCTACGCCATCGGCGAAGTGCTGGGCATCCCGGCCAGCGACGTCGAGGGTGTCGCCACCTTCTATAGCCAGATCTTCCGCCAGCCGGTCGGCCGCCACATCATCCGCGTGTGCGACAGCATGGTCTGCTACATCGGCGGCCACGAGTCGGTGGTCAGCCAGATCCAGAGCGAGCTGGGCATCGGCCTCGGCCAGACCACCGCCGACGGCCGCTTCACCCTGCTGCCGGTGTGCTGCCTGGGCAACTGCGACAAGGCCCCGGCACTGATGATCGACGACGACACCTTTGGCGACGTACAGCCTGCTGGCGTCTCCAAACTGCTGGAGGGTTACGTATGACCATTACTTCCTTCGGCCCGGCCAACCGCATCGCGCGTTCGGCCGAAACCCACCCGCTGACCTGGCGCCTGCGTGACGATGGCGAGCCAGTCTGGCTTGCCGAGTACCAGTCCAAGAACGGCTACGCCGCTGCCCGCAAGGCATTGGCCGAGATGTCTGCCGACGACATCGTGCAGAGCGTCAAGGACTCTGGCCTCAAGGGCCGCGGTGGCGCGGGCTTCCCCACTGGCGTTAAGTGGGGCCTGATGCCCAAAGACGAGTCCATGAACATCCGCTACCTGCTGTGCAACGCGGACGAAATGGAGCCCAACACCTGGAAGGACCGCATGCTGATGGAGCAGCAGCCCCATCTGCTGGTCGAGGGCATGCTGATCAGCGCCCGCGCCCTGAAGGCCTACCGTGGCTACATCTTCCTGCGTGGCGAATACACCACCGCGGCGAAGAACCTCAACCGCGCCATCGACGAAGCCAAGGCCGCTGGCCTGCTGGGCAAGAACATCCTGGGGTCGGGCTTCGACTTCGAGCTGTTCGTGCACACCGGTGCCGGCCGCTACATCTGCGGTGAAGAAACCGCGCTGATCAACTCGCTCGAAGGCCGCCGCGCCAACCCGCGGTCCAAACCGCCCTTCCCTGCCGCCGTCGGCGTGTGGGGCAAGCCGACCTGCGTGAACAACGTCGAGACGCTGTGCAACGTGCCGGCGATCGTCGCCAACGGCAACGACTGGTACAAGTCGCTGGCCCGCGAAGGCAGCGAGGACCACGGCACCAAGCTGATGGGCTTCTCCGGCAAGGTGAAGAACCCTGGCCTGTGGGAGCTGCCGTTCGGCGTGACCGCACGCGAGCTGTTCGAAGACTACGCTGGCGGCATGCGCGATGGCTTCAAGCTCAAGTGCTGGCAGCCAGGCGGCGCCGGTACCGGCTTCCTGCTGCCCGAGCACCTCGATGCGCAGATGTACGCCGGTGGCATCGCCAAGGTCGGCACCCGTATGGGTACTGGCCTGGCCATGGCCGTTGACGACAGCATCAACATGGTCTCGCTGCTGCGCAACATGGAAGAGTTCTTCGCCCGCGAGTCGTGCGGCTGGTGCACTCCATGCCGCGACGGCCTGCCGTGGAGCGTGAAGATGCTGCGCGCCCTGGAAAAAGGCCAAGGCCGCGCCGAAGACATCGAGACGCTGCTGGGTCTGGTCAACTTCCTCGGCCCAGGCCGTACCTTCTGTGCTCACGCACCGGGTGCCGTCGAGCCGCTGGGCAGTGCCATCAAGTATTTCAGGTCCGAGTTCGAGGCCGGTGTCGCGCCTGCAACTGCAGGTGACACCCTGCGCCCAAATTTGGCGAAGCCGATTGTGGTCGGCGCATAAAAAGATAGAACGCGGGTGGTCCGTGCCACCCGCCAGCCCGCAGGCCAGCCCGAACGATTCGCGGCCGGTCGCAGGCTCACCGATTTCCATTAGCCACGCCCGCTCACGCGGGCCAACGAAGAACTTTGAACAATGGCCACTATCCACGTAGACGGCAAAGCGCTCGAAGTCAACGGTGCGGACAACCTGTTACAGGCATGTCTGTCGCTAGGCCTCGATATCCCCTATTTCTGCTGGCACCCGGCGCTCGGTAGCGTCGGTGCCTGCCGGCAGTGTGCAGTCAAGCAGTACACCGACGAGAACGACACCCGTGGTCGTATCGTCATGTCCTGCATGACCCCTGCCTCCGACGGCACCTGGATCTCCATCGACGATGATGAGTCCAAGGCGTTTCGCGCCAGCGTCGTCGAGTGGCTGATGACCAACCACCCGCACGACTGCCCGGTGTGCGAGGAAGGCGGTCACTGCCACCTGCAGGACATGACGGTAATGACCGGCCACAACGAGCGCCGCTACCGTTTCACCAAGCGTACCCACCAGAACCAGGACCTCGGCCCGTTCATCGCCCACGAGATGAACCGCTGCATCGCCTGCTACCGCTGCGTGCGTTACTACAAGGACTACGCCGGCGGTACCGACCTGGGGGTCTATGGCGCCCACGACAACGTGTACTTCGGTCGCGTCGAGGACGGCGTGCTGGAGAGCGAATTCTCCGGCAACCTGACCGAGGTCTGCCCGACCGGCGTGTTCACCGACAAGACCCACTCCGAGCGCTACAACCGCAAGTGGGACATGCAGTTCGCCCCGAGCATCTGCCACGGCTGCTCCAGCGGCTGCAACATCAGCCCCGGTGAGCGCTACGGCGAACTGCGCCGCATCGAGAACCGCTTCAACGGCTCGGTCAACCAGTACTTCCTGTGCGACCGTGGCCGCTTCGGCTATGGCTACGTCAACCGCAAGGATCGCCCGCGCCAGCCGCAGCTGGCCGACGGCACCAATCTGGGCCTGGACGCTGCCCTGGACAAAGCCGCCGACCTGCTGCGCGGCCGCACCATCGTCGGCATCGGCTCGCCACGCGCCAGCCTCGAAAGCAACTATGGCCTGCGTGAACTGGTGGGCGCCGAGTACTTCTACTCGGGCATGGAAGCCGGCGAGCTGGCACGCGTGCGCCTGGTCCTCGACGTGCTGAACAACAGCCCGCTGCCGGTCCCGACCCTGCGCGACATCGAAGACCACGACGCCGTGTTCGTGCTCGGTGAAGACCTGACCCAGACCGCTGCCCGCGTCGCCCTGGCCGTGCGCCAGGCCACCAAGGGCAAGGCCGAGGCCATGGCCGAAGGCATGAAAGTGCAGCCTTGGCTCGACGCTGCGGTCAAGAACATCGGCCAGCACGCACTCTATCCGCTGTTCATCGCCAGCCTGGCCGAGACCAAGCTGGACGACGTCGCCGAGGAATGCGTGCACGCCGCCCCGGCGGACCTCGCCCGCCTCGGCTTCGCCGTGGCCCACGCCATCGACCCGAGCGCCCCGGCCGTCGCCGGCCTGGACGATGATGCCAAGGCCCTGGCCCAGCGCATCGCCGACGCCCTGGTCGCCGCCAAGCGCCCGTTGGTGGTCGCCGGCACCTCCCTGGCCGACCCGGCGCTGATCGAAGCCGCCGCCAACATTGCCAAGGCCCTCAAGCTGCGCGAGAAGAACGGCTCGCTGAGCCTGGTCGTACCAGAGGCCAACAGCCTCGGCATGGCCATGCTCGGTGGCGATTCCGTCGATGCCGCGCTGGACGCGGTGATCAGCGGTAAAGCCGATGCCATCGTGGTACTGGAAAACGACCTGTACGCCCGCGTTCCAGCGGCCAAGGTCGACGCTGCCCTGGCCGCTGCCAAGGTCGTTATCGTCGCCGACCATTCCAAGACCCCGACCGTCGAGCGCGCCCACCTGGTGCTGCCGGCTGCCTCGTTCGCCGAAGGCGACGGTACCCTGGTCAGCCAGGAAGGCCGTGCCCAGCGCTTCTTCCAGGTGTTCGACCCGCAGTACCTGGACAGCAGCATCCAGATCCACGAAGGCTGGCGCTGGATGCACGCGCTGCGTGCCACCCTGCTGAACAAGCCAGTGGACTGGACCCAGCTCGATCACGTCACCAGCGCCTGCGCCGAAGCCGCTGCGCAACTGGCCGGCATCGTCAATGCCGCGCCAAGTGCCGCATTCCGCATCAAGGGCATGAAGCTGGCTCGCGAGCCGCTGCGCTACTCCGGCCGTACTGCCATGCGCGCCAACATCAGCGTGCACGAGCCGCGTACCCCGCAGGACAAGGACACCGCCTTCGCCTTCTCCATGGAAGGCTATTCGGGCTCGGCAGAACCGCGCCAGCAGGTGCCGTTCGCCTGGTCGCCGGGCTGGAACTCGCCACAGGCCTGGAACAAGTTCCAGGACGAGGTCGGTGGTCACCTGCGTGCCGGTGACCCAGGCGTGCGCCTGATCGAGCCGCAAGGCGATCGCCTGAACTGGTTCAACGCCATTCCGGGCGCCTTCAACCCGGCCCGTGGTACCTGGACCGCAGTACCGTTCTTCCACCTGTTCGGCAGCGAAGAGAACTCCTCGCGCGCAGCTCCGGTGCAGGAGCGCATTCCAGCTGCCTACGTCGCGCTGGCCAAGTCCGAAGCCGACCGCCTGGGCGTCAACGAAGGTGCCCTGCTCAGCCTGAACGTTGCAGGCCAGGCGCTGCGCCTGCCGCTGCGTATCAATGAAGAACTGGGCGCTGGCCTGGTTGCATTGCCCAAAGGCCTGGCCGGCATTCCGCCGGCCATCTTCGGTGCATCCGTCGAAGGTCTGCAGGAGGCAGCACAATGAGCTGGTTCACCCCCGAAGTGATCGATGTGATCCTCACCGTGGTCCGGGCCATCGTGGTCCTGCTCGCGGTGGTGGTCTGCGGCGCGCTGCTCAGCTTCGTCGAGCGCCGCCTGCTGGGCTGGTGGCAGGACCGCTACGGTCCGAACCGCGTCGGCCCGTTCGGCATGTTCCAGATCGCTGCCGACATGCTGAAGATGTTCTTCAAGGAAGACTGGAACCCACCCTTCGTCGACCGCATGATCTTCACCCTGGCACCGGTCGTGGCCATGAGCGCCCTGCTGATCGCCTTCTGCGTGATTCCGATCACCCCACTGTGGGGCGTCGCCGACCTGAACATCGGCCTGCTGTTCTTCTTCGCCATGGCGGGTCTTTCGGTCTACGCGGTGCTGTTCGCCGGCTGGTCGTCGAACAACAAGTACGCCCTGCTGGGCAGCTTGCGCGCCTCGGCGCAGACCGTGTCGTACGAAGTGTTCCTGGGCCTGGCGCTGATGGGCGTGGTGGTGCAGGTGGGCTCGTTCAACATGCGCGATATCGTCGAGTACCAGGCACAGAACCTGTGGTTCATCATTCCGCAGTTCTTCGGCTTCTGTACCTTCTTCATCGCTGGCGTCGCCGTGACCCACCGTCACCCGTTCGACCAACCGGAAGCGGAACAGGAGCTGGCCGACGGCTACCACATCGAGTATGCCGGCATGAAATGGGGCATGTTCTTCGTCGGTGAGTACATCGGCATCATCCTCATCTCGGCGCTGCTGGTGACCCTGTTCTTCGGCGGCTGGCACGGTCCGTTCGGCATCCTGCCGCAACTGTCGTTCCTGTGGTTCGCCCTGAAGACCGCATTCTTCATCATGCTGTTCATCCTGCTGCGCGCCTCGATCCCGCGCCCACGCTATGACCAGGTGATGGACTTCAGCTGGAAGTTCTGCCTGCCGCTGACCCTGATCAATTTGCTGGTAACCGCTGCGATCGTGCTCTACAACACGCCAGCCGTCGCGGCCCAGTGAGGATTTGACCCATGTTCAAGTATATCGGCGACATCGTTAAGGGCACCGGCACTCAGCTGCGCAGCCTGGCGATGGTGTTCTCCCACGGGTTCCGCAAGCGCGACACCCTGCAATACCCCGAAGAGCCCGTGTACCTGCCGCCGCGCTATCGCGGCCGCATCGTCCTCACCCGCGACCCCGACGGCGAGGAGCGCTGCGTGGCGTGCAACCTCTGCGCGGTGGCCTGCCCGGTCGGCTGCATCTCGCTGCAGAAGGCCGAGACCGAGGATGGCCGCTGGTACCCGGAGTTCTTCCGCATCAACTTCTCGCGCTGCATTTTCTGCGGCCTGTGCGAAGAGGCGTGCCCGACCACCGCGATCCAGTTGACTCCGGATTTTGAAATGGCCGAGTTCAAGCGTCAGGACCTGGTGTACGAGAAAGAAGATCTGCTGATCTCCGGCCCCGGCAAGAACCCTGACTACAACTTCTACCGTGTTGCGGGTATGGCGATCGCTGGCAAGCCGAAAGGCGCTGCACAGAACGAAGCCGAGCCGATCAACGTGAAGAGCTTGCTCCCATAAGGACAGAAAGATGGAATTCGCTTTCTACTTCGCATCCGGGATCGCCGTGGTCTCCACCCTCCGGGTGGTGACCGGCACCAACCCCGTGCACGCCCTGCTCTACCTGATCATTTCGCTGATTTCCGTGGCAATGATCTTCTTCGCCCTGGGTGCGCCGTTCGCCGGCGCCCTGGAAGTGATCGCCTACGCCGGCGCCATCATGGTGCTGTTCGTGTTCGTGGTGATGATGCTCAACCTCGGGCCGGCTTCTGTCGCCCAGGAGCGCGGCTGGCTCAAGCCCGGTATCTGGGCGGGGCCGGTGATCCTCGCCGCGCTGCTGCTACTGGAGTTGCTGTACGTGCTGTTCGTCACCCCGAGTGGCGCGGCCATCAGCGGTACCACCGTCAGCCCGAAAGAAGTGGGTATCAGCCTGTTCGGCCCGTACCTGCTGGTGGTCGAACTGGCCTCGATGCTGCTGCTCGCTGCAGCCGTCACCGCCTTCCACCTGGGCCGCGTTGAGGCGAAGGAGTAAATCATGGGTGCTATCCCTCTCGAGCATGGTCTGGCGGTCGCCGGCATCCTGTTCTGCTTAGGTCTGGTTGGCCTGATGGTCCGCCGCAACATCCTCTTCGTGCTCATGAGCCTGGAAGTCATGATGAACGCCTCTGCCCTGGCGTTCATCGTCGCCGGTGCCCGTTGGGTGCAACCCGACGGCCAGGTGATGTTCATTCTGGTGATCAGCCTAGCAGCCGCCGAGGCCAGCATTGGCCTGGCGATCCTGCTGCAGCTGTATCGCCGCTTCCACACTCTCGACATCGATGCTGCCAGTGAGATGCGCGGATGAACCTTCTCTTCCTGACTTTCGTCTTCCCCCTGATCGGCTTCCTGCTGCTGTCGTTCTCGCGCGGGCGGTTCTCGGAGAACCTCTCGGCGCTGATCGGCGTCGGCTCGGTCGGCCTTTCGGCCGCCACGGCCGCCTACGTCATCTGGCAGTTCAACGTCGCGCCGCCTGAAGGCGGTGCGTACAGCCAGCTGCTGTGGCAGTGGATGTCGGTGGACGGCTTCGCGCCGAACTTCACCCTCTACCTGGACGGCCTGTCGGTCACCATGCTCGGCGTGGTCACCGGTGTCGGCTTCCTGATCCACCTGTTCGCGTCCTGGTACATGCGTGGCGAAGCCGGTTACTCGCGCTTCTTCTCGTACACCAACCTGTTCATTGCCAGCATGCTGTTCCTGATCCTCGGCGATAACCTGCTGTTCATCTACTTCGGCTGGGAAGGCGTGGGCCTGTGCTCGTACCTGTTGATCGGTTTCTACTACAGCAACCGCAACAACGGTAACGCGGCGCTCAAGGCGTTCATCGTCACCCGTATCGGCGACGTGTTCATGGCCATCGGCCTGTTCATCCTGTTCGCCCAGCTGGGTACCCTGAACGTACAGGAGCTGCTGGTGCTGGCACCGCAGAAGTTCCAGGCTGGCGACACCTGGATGGTCCTGGCGACCCTGATGCTGCTGGGTGGCGCAGTCGGTAAATCGGCCCAGCTGCCACTGCAGACCTGGCTCGCCGACGCGATGGCCGGCCCGACCCCGGTCTCGGCGCTGATCCACGCGGCCACCATGGTGACCGCAGGCGTCTACCTGATCGCCCGTACCAACGGCCTGTTCCTGCTGGCGCCGGACATCCTGCACCTGGTGGGGGTGGTGGGTGGCGTGACCCTGGTACTGGCGGGCTTCGCCGCGCTGGTACAGACCGACATCAAGCGTATCCTCGCCTACTCGACCATGAGCCAGATCGGCTACATGTTCCTGGCCCTGGGCGTGGGTGCCTGGGACGCGGCGATCTTCCACCTGATGACCCACGCCTTCTTCAAGGCCCTGCTGTTCCTTGCTTCCGGTGCGGTGATCGTCGCCTGCCACCACGAGCAGAACATCTTCAAGATGGGTGGCCTGTGGAAGAAGCTGCCCCTGGCCTACGCCAGCTTCGTGGTCGGTGGTGCCGCCCTGGCTGCCCTGCCGATCGTGACCGTGGGCTTCTACTCCAAGGACGAGATCCTCTGGGAAGCCTTCGCCAGCGGCAACACCGGCCTGCTGTACGCCGGCCTGGTCGGCGCGTTCATGACCTCGCTGTACACCTTCCGCCTGATCTTCATCGCCTTCCACGGCGAAGCCAAGACCGAAGCCCACGCCGGCCACGGCATCAGCCACTGGTTGCCACTGGGCGTGCTGATCGTGCTGTCGACCTTCGTCGGCGCCTGGATCACCCCGCCGCTCGCTGGCGTCCTGCCTGAAAGCGCCGGCCACGCCGGTGGCGAAGCCAAGCACGCGCTGGAGATCACCTCGGGTGCCATCGCCATCGCCGGCATCCTGCTGTCGGCCCTGCTGTTCCTGGGCAAGCGTCGCTTCGTCAGCGCCGTCGCCAACAGCGGCATCGGCCGGGTGCTGTCGGCCTGGTGGTTCGCTGCCTGGGGCTTCGACTGGATCTACGACAAGCTGTTCGTCAAACCTTACCTGCTGATCAGCCACATCCTGCGCAAGGACCCGGTTGACCGCAGCATCGGCCTGATTCCTCGTCTGGCTCGCGGCGGCAACGTCGCCATGAGCAAGACCGAAACCGGCCAGCTGCGTTGGTACACCGCTTCGATCGCCGTTGGCGCAGTGCTGGTACTCGGCGCTGTGGTAGTGGCTGCGGTATGACCATGAAGCTTGCGAACCTTGCGAACCTTGCGACTCTGCAAAAGGAAACGAACCCGTCATGATTTTGCCTTGGCTGATCCTGATCCCCTTCATCGGCGGCTTCCTGTGCTGGCTGGGTGAGCGCTTCGGCGCCACCCTGCCGCGCTGGATCGCGCTGCTGACCATGTCCCTGCTGCTCGGCATCGGCCTGTGGCTGTGGGGCACCGGCGACTACACCCTCGCTCCCGCTCCGGGCGCCGAACCTGCCTGGGCCCTGGAATACAAAGTCCAGTGGATCCAGCGCTTCGGCATCAGCATCCACCTGGCCCTCGACGGCCTGTCGCTGCTGATGATCCTGCTCACCGGCCTGCTCGGTGTGCTGTCGGTACTGTGCTCCTGGAAAGAAATCCAGCGTCACGTCGGCTTCTTCCACCTCAACCTGATGTGGATCCTGGGCGGCGTGGTCGGTGTGTTCCTGGCCCTGGACCTGTTCCTGTTCTTCTTCTTCTGGGAAATGATGCTGGTGCCGATGTACTTCCTCATCGCGCTCTGGGGTCACAGCTCGGCAGACGGCAAGAAGACCCGGATCTACGCGGCGACCAAGTTCTTCATCTTCACCCAGGCCAGCGGCCTGATCATGTTGGTGGCGATCCTCGGCCTGGTCCTGGTCAACTACACCAACACCGGCGTCATCACCTTCAACTACAGCGACCTGCTCAAGGCCGAGCTGCCGGCCGGTACCGAATACCTGCTGATGCTGGGCTTCTTCATCGCCTTCGCGGTGAAGCTGCCGGTGGTGCCGTTCCACTCCTGGCTACCTGACGCACACGCCCAGGCACCGACCGCAGGTTCCGTGGACCTGGCCGGTATCTTGCTGAAGACCGCGGCCTACGGCCTGCTGCGCTTCGCCCTGCCGCTGTTCCCGAATGCCTCGGCGGAGTTCGCGCCGATCGCCATGACCCTGGGCCTGATCGGTATCTTCTACGGTGCCTTCCTGGCCTTCGCGCAAACCGACATCAAGCGCCTGATCGCCTTCTCCAGCGTCTCGCACATGGGCTTCGTGCTGATCGGTATCTACTCCGGCAGCCAACAGGCCCTGCAAGGCGCGGTGATCCAGATGCTGGCCCACGGCCTGTCGGCCGCCGCGCTGTTCATCCTGTCCGGCCAACTGTACGAGCGCCTGCACACCCGTGACATGCGCCAGATGGGTGGCCTGTGGCACCGCATCGCCTACCTGCCCGCCATCAGCCTGTTCTTCGCCGCCGCCTCTCTGGGCCTGCCAGGCACCGGCAACTTCGTCGGCGAGTTCCTGATCCTGATCGGCAGTTTCGCGCATGTGCCATGGATCACCGTGATCGCCACCACCGGCCTGGTATTCGGTTCGGTCTACTCGCTGATCATGATCCACCGCGCCTACTTCGGTCCGGCCAAGGCCGACACCGTGCTGGCCGGCATGGACAGTCGCGAACTGGTCATGGTTCTGGGCCTGGCGGTGCTGCTGGTGCTGCTGGGCGTGTATCCGCAGCCGTTCCTCGACACCTCTGCCGCCACCATGAGTGGTGTGCAGCAGTGGCTCGGTTCCGCTTTCACTCAACTCGCTTCGGCCCGGTAAGAGCGCTATGGAATTCACCACTCAACACTTCATCGCATTGGCGCCGATGCTGATCACCACCATCACCACGGTGGTGGTGATGCTGGCGATCGCCTGGAAGCGCAACCACTCGCAGACCTTCCTGCTGTCCACCGTGGGGCTGAACCTGGCCCTGCTGTCGATCCTGCCGGCACTGAAGGTCGCCCCGCTGGCGGTGACCTCGCTGGTCACCATCGACAAGTTCGCCTGCCTGTACATGGCGATCATCCTGGTTGCCACCCTGGCCTGCGTCACCCTCGCCCACGCCTACCTTGGCGAGGGCGCCAAGGGCTTCCCGGGCAACCGTGAAGAACTGTACCTGCTGCTGCTGATGTCGGCCCTTGGTGGCCTGGTGCTGGTCAGTGCCAATCACCTGGCTGGCCTGTTCATCGGCCTGGAGCTGCTGTCGGTGCCGGTCTACGGCTTGGTGGCGTATGCCTTCTTCAACAAGCGCTCGCTGGAAGCCGGCATCAAGTACATGGTGCTGTCGGCTGCAGGCTCGGCCTTCCTGCTGTTCGGCATGGCCCTGCTGTACGCCGATGCCGGTAGCCTGACCTTCGACCAGATCGGCAAGGTGCTGGCCGCGACCAACATGCCGAGCCTGGTGGCCCAACTGGGCCTGGGCATGATGCTGGTCGGCCTGGCCTTCAAACTGTCGCTGGTACCCTTCCACCTGTGGACGCCGGACGTGTACGAGGGTGCCCCGGCACCGGTCGCCGCATTCCTGGCTACCGCCAGCAAGGTGGCGGTGTTCGCCGTGGTCGTGCGCCTGTTCATGCTCTCCCCTGCTGCCAGCAGCGGCGTGCTGAGCACCGTCCTGGCCGTCATCGCGGTCGCCTCGATCCTGATCGGCAACCTGCTGGCGCTGACCCAGAGCAACCTCAAGCGTCTGCTCGGTTACTCCTCCATCGCCCACTTCGGTTACCTGGTCATCGCGCTGGTCGCCAGCAAGGGCCTGGCCCTGGAAGCCATGGGCGTGTACCTGGTCACCTACGTGATCACCAGCCTGGGCGCCTTCGGTGTCATCACCCTGATGTCCTCGCCATACGGCGGCCGTGACGCTGACGCGCTGTACGAGTACCGTGGCCTGTTCTGGCGCCGTCCATACCTGACCGCCGTGCTCACCGTGATGATGCTGTCGCTGGCGGGTATCCCGCTGACTGCCGGTTTCATCGGCAAGTTCTACATCATCGCCACCGGCGTCGAGTCGCACCTGTGGTGGCTGGTCGGCGCCCTGGTGATCGGTAGCGCCATCGGCGTCTACTACTACCTGCGTGTCATGGTCACCCTGTACCTGGTCGAGCCGAACCTGCGTCGCCACGACGCACCGTTGAAGTGGGAGCAACGTACCGGTGGCGTGATGCTGCTGGCCATCGCCATCCTCGCCTTCGTTCTCGGCGTATACCCGCAGCCGCTGCTGGATCTGGTGCAACAAGCCGGCCTGCAGCTGATCGGCTGATCGGAGCACAATGAAAAACACCCCGCACATGCGGGGTGTTTTTTTTTCTGCGTCAGGTAGCGCTTTGCTATCTGCCTGACGAAACGGCGGTTTCTCGTTGCCCGGCGGCACGTCGCAGCTCACTGTTGGCCGACGGGAGATGGACTGCGGGGTTAGGCATGCCGCTGGGTGATAGTTCATGGGTCATTTCGAACTCGGCCCTGACCGACCAGCCACAGGCTTCCTGGGTGCACTGCAAATACGCCACTCTCAAGAAGATATGACGCCCTTCGCTAGTACGAATACGCATCTTGCTGTTGCAATGCGGACAGACCAACTTATACGTACTCACGGCAAATACCTGCTAAGGTTGAAAAAATGTGTAATCTGTAAGATTAATCGTCGATCTGTGTCGGTATTTATTACGGTGCAGAAAGGGCTTTTCGTTGCTTCATGCTTCATTCCGAAATATCCTCAAAATGCAGGTTTTCTACTCTTAATCATTAGCTTAAGCCTAGGGAATGACGCAAAAACAGTAATGGATATCCATAATGAGTAGTGTTTTTTTCGCTTCGGTGCTTCTTCGCCTTAAACAACTGACCGGGTCGAACACCGATGTGCAGCTTGCCAGAGCTTTGAATGTGAGCCCACAGACACTCAGCAGCTGGAAAGTGCGCGCAAGCGTTCCGTACTCCTTATGCGTAGAACTTGCTCGACAGAACGCCTGCTCCCTCGATTGGCTGCTGCTGGGTGAAGGTACGCTGGCAAATCAACCTGACGCCCAGTCCGATTGGGAAAGCGCAGCGCTCGATGATCTGCGCAGCCTGTCCCTGGCAGACCGCCAGGCCGCGCTGCTGTTCATCAAGGACAAGCAACGCATTCAGGAACTGGAGCGCAAGCTCGACAGGCTTGCCAGTCGCGTAGCGGATACCCTCCCCGGCTGACATCAGCGACGCCAGCGCTGCAGGATGTCGCGCATGTCCACCGCGTCCAGCCACACCATGAGCTTGAGACAGACCGGAATCACCGCCACCGCCGCGACGAACGCCGCCATGCCAGGTGTGAGCGATGGCACCAGGGAGGTCAACAGGGGCTCGAACAGGTAACCGACCCCCAGTGCCAGGAGCACCAACAGCCCTTGGCTGAGCGCCGATAGGCGCTTGCGCGGTACCAGGATCAGCTGGCCACGAGCAAGGGTGATCAGCACCGCCCCCAGTAATGCGCCGAACAGTACCCGGCCTTCGTTCTCGATGCGCTCGCTCAACGCAGCGCTCACCCACGCGAAATCATCCATAGTGCTCTCCTTTCTCGGCTTTACGCTGCTCGCTGGTGTGGGCCAGTGCTTTCATGGCCGCCGCCTCCAGATAACGTGAATAACACAGCGACAATGCGCGTCCCTGCCGATGGCTGGCGAGATCCTCCAGCCGCTGGTAACCCCGACCACGCAGGGCTGCCCGCCAGGTGGCGAACTCCCTGGCGGCAGCGATGGCTGCACAGCGCACGGCCAGGCCCAGGCGTGCATCGCTGACCTGCGCGTCCAGGGCAAGTCGCTCGCGCAGCACCGACAATTCGATACGTGGCCAGAACGGGTCGTGGCAATCAGGAAAGCGTGGGGCACAAGGCACTGGTACCGCTCCGTCGGGAGGTCCGGACATGGACGTGGTGGTTATGTTCATGCCTTCACTCCTCGGCTAGCATGCCATAGCGAATAGCCTTGATTACCGCGGCAACCCGAGTGGAAACGTCGAATTTGCGCAGGATGTTACCCACGTGGAAATTGACCGTGGATTCCTGGCATTCGAGGATCTGGCCAATCTCCCATGAGCTTTTGCCATAGGCGCACCACAGCAGCACCTTCTCCTCCCGAGGGGTCAGGCGAATCGGAGAGTCCGCTGGATGTTCGGCTATAGGTTGTAGGTTGGTTCTCATCATCAGCCTCCACAAGTCATTGCCGGTGGCGGCGCGCAAAAGTGCCGCCGCATTGGGCATAAACTTACGGAGCTCGCGGCCCGCGCTCCACTCGTGCGGTTTGTAAAGAACAGCCGTACAAATCCGTTCCCCCTCAGCGTCGTGCAATTAACTCGAATTGCGCGTGCTTTACGCGGCACTTCGCTCGTCACAACGCCACTGCCCCTTCCTCCCTTCGTCTGGAGCCGTTCGATGCGTCCCGTTTTGCCCCTCTCGCCCCGCCTTGGCCTGCTGGCCCTGTTCACGGCTGGCCAGCCCGCTTGGGCTGCACCCGCGATCGAGCTGGGCCAGGTGTTGATCAACGATGAGCAGCAAAGCGAACTGGAAGATGCCCGCGCGCGCCTGCAGGCAGTGCCTGGCGCCAGCAACCTGATCGACATGCAGCACGTCGGGCAAGGCAGGGTTGCCAGCAACCAGGACGTGCTGGCCTATCAGCCAGGGGTGTTCGCCCAATCGGCGGGCAATGACGGGATCAAGCTGTCGATCCGTGGTTCGGGCATCAACCGTGCGCCCGGCGCCCACGGCTCCGGCGTGTACACGATGTTCGACGGTCTGCCCCTGACCGGCCCCGGTGGCACTCCCTACGAACTGTTCGAGCCGCTGTGGCTGAGCCGGGCCGAAGTGTTGCGTGGCGCCAACGGCTTCGACCAGGGCGCCCTGGCGCTGGGCGGGGCGATCAACTACGTGACCCATACCGGCTACGATGCCGCCCCCTTGCAGCTGCGCTACGAGGTCGGCAGCCGCGGTTACCAGCATCGCCATATCAGCTCGGGCCAGGTGCTGGGCAACCTCGATTACTACGTGGCGCTGACCGATTCGCAATACGACGGCTACCAGGAGCACAGCAGCGGCAGCGCCAAAGGCATCGCCGCCAACGTCGGCTACCGCTTCAACCCCAACCTGGAAACCCGCTTCTACCTGCGCTACCGGGAAACCGAGAACGACCTGGCCGGTCGCCTGACCAAGCAGCAGATCAAGCACGATCCACGCGCGGCCAACGCCGCCTACCTGGCCCGTGACGACAGCCGTCCGCAACCGGGCAGCACCTGGGTGGCCAACAAGACCACGTTCTACCTGGACGATGAATCACGGCTCGAAGCCGGGCTGGTCTATCACGACTACCCGATGGATCTGCGCGAGGGCCCGATGCGCCTTAAGGTCGCCTACAGCGACGTCAGCGGTACGCTCAATTATTTGCGTCGTGACACCCTGTTCGGTCACGACAGCAAGACCACCATTGGCTGGCGCACCACCAAGCACCTGCCCAACAGCGGCGCTTCGCAATTCGCCCGTAGCGGCGACGTGTTCGGCGCGCGCTCACGCGATTTCACCTACCAGGGCTCGGACACCGTGGTGCATGTCGGCAACGAGCTGGAGCTGGTGCCCGACCTGTGGCTGACCAGCGGCCTGGCGATGATCTATACCCGCCGCGAGAGCGCGGTCACCTGGCCCGAAGACGGCGGCAAGGTTAGCCAGCATGACTGGGACTACGCCCCTCGCCTGGGTCTGCGCTACGACATCAACCCGCAGTTGCAGGTCTATGGCAACCTCAGCCGTTCGGTGGAGCCGCCACACCCGTGGGCATTGATCTGGAGCTCTACGGTCGCCACACAACCGATCGAGATGCAGAACCAAACCGCCACCACGCTCGAACTGGGTGCCCGCGGCGATTCGGCGCTGGGCCACTGGGACCTGGCCTGGTACTACTCGCAGGTGCGCCATGAGCTGTTGCTCGCGGAAATCGTCCAAGGCATGCCGGCCAAGGAGTTCAACGCCAGCCCCACGGTACACCAGGGCGTCGAGGCCGGCCTGGACAGCATCTTGTGGGAGCGCCCGGGTACCGGCAAGTTGAGCCTGCGCCAGGCGTACACCTTCAGCGACTTCCATTACCGCGACGACGAACAGTTCGGCGACAACCGCCTGCCGGGCATTCCCATGCACTACTACCAGGCCGAGTTGCGTTACGACTGGCCGAGCGGGTTCTACGCCGGGGTCAACACGCAGATGGCGTCCAAGGTGCAAGTCGACTACGCCAACAGCTACCACGCCGATGCCTATGCGCTGCTGGGCGCACGTCTGGGGTGGGAATCGCCGAAGCTGGACTGGCAGACCTGGCTCGACCTGCGCAACCTGACCAACAAGCGCTATGCGGCGACGGTCACCCCCGGATACGACGACGCCGGGCAGGACGTCGCCCGCTCGACCCCGGGGGAAGGTTTCGGGGTCTATGCCGGGGTTTCCTACAGTTTCCGCTGAAACATGCTCCTACTGCGGCAGCTGCACCTGCGGCTTGCTGGAGGCGAAGATCGCCCAGCTCGACAGGAACAGCGCCGCGATCAGCGGCCCGATCACGAAGCCATTGAGCCCGAATACCGCCAGCCCGCCGAGGGTCGACACCAGAATCAGGTAGTCGGGCATGCGCGTGTCCTTGCCCACCAGAATGGGCCGCAACAGGTTATCCACCAGGCCGATCACCAGCACGCCGAAGGCGGTCAGGATTACCCCTTGCAGGATCGCTCCGGTCAGCAGGAAATACGCGGCCACCGGCGCCCAGATGATCCCCGCCCCCACGGCTGGCAGCAGCGACAGGAACGCCATCAGCACCGCCCAGACCAGGGCACTGGGGATGTCCAGCACCCAGAAGATGAACCCGCCAAGCGCACCCTGGGTCACGGCCACCAGCACGTTGCCCTTGACCGTCGCCCGCACCACCCGGCTGAATTTCAGCTGCAACCGACGCTTCTGCTCCTCGGGGAGCGGCACAGCCAGGCGGACCCGTCGCGCGACTTCGGCGCCCTCGCGCAGGAAGAAGAACAGCAAGTACAGCATCACGCCCAGGCTGACCATCAACTCGAAGGTGCCCTGGCCAAAGCTGAATGCCTTGCCAGCCAGGAACTGGCTACCCTGGGTGGCCCATTGGGTGACGTTCTCGCGCAAGCCGTCGAGGTTGCCTATACCCATGCGGTCCAGGGCGTTTTGCGCGAACGCCGGCAGCATGTCCTTGCCGTGCTCTATGTAGCCGGCGATATCCAACTGCCCACTTTCGATACGCTGGTACAGCGAGGCGCCCTCCTGGACCAGCAAGGCGCTGATGATCGCGACCGGCAGAACCGCGATCAACAGGCAGATGCACAGGGTGATCAGCGCCGCCAGGTTGCGCCGCCTGCCGCAACGCAACAGCAGCTTGCGTTGCAGTGGCGCGAACAGGATGCCAAGGATCACCGCCCAGAAAATCGCTCCGTAGTACGGCAGCATGATCCACACGAAGGCGATGGTCACCAGGGCCAGGAGTACGGCCAAGGCTTTGTTCTGCAGCGAGGTTTCGTTCATGGGCGTTCCTTGAGTGTCCTGGAACATTAGTGGCCGCCGCTGTCGAAAAAGTGCCATCGCCGCCTTGATTCAGGTCAATGCGTCTCTCCCGCTGACGCTCTAGCATCCGCGCCTTTACCCCCGGTGCGTCATGAACTCCCTCGCCAAACCCGAACTGCTGGCCCCAGCCGGCAGCCTCAAGACCTTGCGCTACGCCTTCGCCTACGGTGCCGATGCGGTTTACGCCGGCCAGCCGCGCTACAGCTTGCGGGTGCGCAACAACGAATTCGATCATGCCAACCTGGCCTTGGGCATCGATGAGGCGCACGCCCTGGGCAAGCGCTTCTACGTGGTGGTGAACATCGCGCCGCACAACGCCAAGCTGAAAACCTTCCTCAAGGACCTGGCGCCAGTAGTCGCGATGGGTCCGGATGCGCTGATCATGTCCGACCCCGGGCTGATCATGCTGGTGCGCCAGCACTTCCCAGAGATGCCGGTGCACCTGTCGGTGCAGGCCAATACGGTGAATTGGGCCAGCGTGCAATTCTGGCAGCAGCTCGGGCTGAGCCGGGTGATCTTGTCGCGCGAGCTGTCGCTGGAGGAAATCGCCGAGATCCGCCAGCAAGTGCCGGACATGGAGCTCGAGGTCTTCGTCCATGGCGCGTTGTGCATGGCCTATTCCGGTCGCTGCCTGCTGTCGGGATACCTGAACAAGCGTGACGCCAACCAAGGCAGTTGCACCAATGCCTGCCGCTGGAAGTACGATGCGGCACCGGCCGCCGAGAACGTGACCGGAGACATCGTCCAGCAGGTGGAGCCGACCCTGGGCCTGGGCGCGCCCACCGAGCAGGTGTTCCTGCTGCAAGAGAGCAGCCGGCCAGGCGACAGCATGCCGGCGTTCGAGGACGAGCACGGCACCTACATCATGAACGCCAAGGACTTGCGCGCCATCCAGCACGTCGAGCGCCTGCTGCACATGGGCGTGCACTCGCTGAAGATCGAAGGCCGCACCAAGTCGCACTTCTACTGCGCCCGGGCCGTGCAGTCCTATCGCAAGGCCATCGACGACGCTGCCGCGGGCCGGCCGTTCGATCGCGGCCTCATGCTCAACCTCGAATCGCTGGCCCAGCGCGGCTACACCGAGGGTTTCCTGCGCCGCCATGTGCATGACGAATACCAGAACTACCAGCGCGGCAACTCGGTCTCCGAGCGCCAGCAGTTCGTCGGTGAGCTGACCGGAGAACGGGTCGACGGCCTGGCCGAGGTGCGGGTGAAAAATCGCTTCGCGCTGGGCGACCAGCTCGAATTGATGACCCCCTACGGCAATTATCACTTCCAACTGGACCTTCTGCGCGACACTGCGCAGCAGCCAACCGAGGTGGCGCCGGGGGATGGGCACGTGGTCTACCTGCCTATTCCCGAGCAAGTGCCACTTCAATTCGGGCTACTGATGCGTGACCTGCCCGACCTCCAGTAGACAGGCAATGGGCCGGCGCCTGCGCTATGCTGCCGGCCGACACTCGATCGGTACGAAAACCCAAGGAGCCGCCATGCTACGCAAACACCTGCTCACCCTCGGCCTGCTCGCCATCACCGGCCTGGCCCAAGCCGCGGAAACCATCGATGTGTACCGCGACCCCAACTGCGGTTGCTGCAAGGCCTGGATCAGCCACCTGCGCGACAACGGCTTTACCGTCAATGACCATGTCGAGCCGAACATGAGTGCCGTCAAGCAGCGCCTGGGCGTCGCCCCGCGCCTGGCCTCGTGCCACACCGGGGTGATCGACGGCAAGTTCGTCGAAGGCCATGTGCCAGCCGAACAGGTCCGCCTGCTGGCCAAGCGCGACGACCTCAAGGGCCTGGCCGTGCCCGGCATGCCCATGGGCTCGCCAGGCATGGAGATGGGTGACCACAAGGACGCCTACCAGGTCATCGGCGTGACCCAGGATGGCCAGGACACCGTGGTCGCCAACTACTGATGCTCAGCCTGTGGGCGCTGTTTCTCAGCGCCTTCGGCGCCGCCACCCTGCTGCCCCTGCAATCGGAGGCGGTGCTCGTCGGCCTGCTGCTGCGCCAACCCGATGCCTGGCTGCCCCTGCTGCTGGTGGCCACCTTGGGCAACGTGCTCGGTTCGCTGGTCAACTGGCTGCTGGGCCGAGCCGTCGAGCACCTGCGCGCTCGGCGCTGGTTCCCCTTCAGCGAAGCACAACTGGCGCGTGCCCAGGCACGCTACCAACGCTGGGGGCAATGGTCACTGCTGCTGAGCTGGATGCCGATCATCGGCGATCCACTGACCCTGATCGCCGGAATCATGCGCGAGCCGTTCTGGCGCTTCCTGCTGTTGGTGACCCTGGCCAAGGGCGGCCGCTACATCGTCGTGGCGATGATCACCTTGGGTTGGTTTCATCCTTGGTAACACCTTTACCGGTTAAGGTAGCGCTCTGACTGTTACAGTCGCCAATTCCTACATGGCCCTACACGGAGTGCCCCCATGCTGCGCGCAACCGCCCTGGCCCTCACCTGCCTCGTCGCAGGCACCGCCACCGCTGCCGAACCCACCACCTATGGCAAACAGCTCGAAGGCTTCGCCTATCCTCACCCGCTGAAGCACTTCGACTTCAAGTCCCAGGGGCAAGACCTGCAGATGGGGTACATGGACGTGCCGGCCAAGGGCAAGGCCAATGGCCGCAGCGTGGTGCTGATGCATGGCAAGAACTTCTGCGCGGCCACCTGGGAAACCACCATCGACGCCCTGAGCCAGGCCGGCTACCGCGTCATCGCACCTGACCAGATCGGTTTCTGTACCTCCAGCAAGCCGGCGCATTACCAATACAGCTTCCAGCAACTGGCGACCAACACCCATGCCCTGCTCGAGCAGTTGGGCGTGAGCCAGTCGGTCATCCTGGGCCACTCCACCGGCGGCATGCTGGCCACCCGCTACGCGTTGATGTACCCGCAGCAGGTCGAGCGCCTGGCGATGGTCAACCCGATTGGCCTGGAAGACTGGAAAGCCCTGGGCGTGCCCTACCGCACGGTGGACCAGTGGTACGAGCGCGAGCTCAAGCTCGACGCCGAAGGCGTGCGCAACTACGAGCGCAAGACCTACTATGCCGGGCGCTGGAAGCCTGAGTACGAGCGCTGGGTGCAGATGCTGGTGGGACTGAACCAGGGCCCTGGGCATGAAGCGGTGGCGTGGAACTCGGCGCTGATCTACGACATGATCTTCACCCAACCGGTGTACCACGAGTTCCACAACCTGAAGATGCCGACCCTGCTGTTGATCGGTGACCAGGACACCACCGCCATCGGCAGCGATATCGCCCCACCAGCGCTCAAGGCGCAGTTGGGCAACTACAAGGAACTGGGCCCGCGCGTGGCCAAGCTGATCCCCCAGGGCGAGCTGGTCACCTTCCCGGGCATGGGCCATGCGCCGCAGATCGAAGAGCCGCAGCAATTCCACAAGGCATTGCTGGACTGGCTCGCACGCGATTCCCGCCTCAACCGAAGCGCTGCAACTGCATCTCGCGCAGGCGACTGAGGGTGCGCTGGTAGGCGAAGGCAAGGTAGCCCTGGGTGTACAGTTCATCCAGCGGCACCTGGGCTTCCACGTAGAGGGCCACCCGGCGGTCGTAGCATTCGTCCACCAGGGCGATGAAACGTCGCACCGCGTCATCCTTGGGCGACAGCATCGGCAGCTCGCGGTCGCCCGCCTCGACCCGCGCCGCGGCGTCCTCGGTGCCCCTTGCGATGCGCCCGGCGCGCTGCTGGCCGCCCAACGCCGGCACATCCTGTAGCAGGATCGCCTGATAACGGTCACACAAGGCCATGAACTCGGTTGCCGCCAGCGGTTGCTCGCACAGCTGGGAGAAGCGGCACCAGATCACCTGGTCGCTGCGCCTGATGACCTGGATCTGTCGCGAGCCGACCGACAACGGCTCGGTCGTGACGTTCTCGTGGCTCAGGCTGTGGAACACCTGCTCCAGCGCCCCTGCGCTGCCCGCAGTGGCCACCCAGTAGCGTTGCCGCACTTGGCCCGGGTGCAAGCGATGATCCTGATCGCCGGCCACCGCCAGCACCTGCATGTGCCGTTCGATGGCGGCGATCGCCGGAAGGAACCGCTCGCGGTTGAAACCGTCGCGGTAGAGCTGCTCGGGTGGCTGGTTGGATGTGGCGACGATCACCACGCCCTGGTCGAACAGCACCTGGAACAAACGCCCGAGGATGATCGCATCGCCGATGTCGCTGACGAACAGTTCGTCGAAGCAGAGCACGCGAATTTGCCCAGCCAACTCTCGCGCCAGGGCCGTTAGCGGGTCGGCGGTACCGTTGAGCTGGAACAGCCGCTGGTGCACCCAGGCCATGAAGTGGTGAAAGTGCTGGCGTCGTGCGGGGATGTCCAGGCAGCGGTGGAACACGTCCATCAGCCAGGTCTTGCCGCGCCCGACCGGGCCCCAGAGGTAGAGACCGCGTGTAGTACGGCCCTGTTCGAGCGCCTCGAAGCAGGTTTGCAGCGCCGCGACGGCAGTGGCCTGGGCCGGGTCAGGGGCGTAGCCGTGCTCGGTCAGGGCTTGGTCGTAGAGCGAGTGCGGAGTTGGCATGGCATCCGGCCTGGGGCTGTGGGGGCTCTATTGTCTGTACTGGCCCCATCGCCGGCAAGCCGGCTCCTACGCGGTCATCGCAGTCGCGCACAGCTCGCCGCCGTACCTGTAGGAGCCGGCTTGCCGGGTATGACGTCGGTACAGCCGACCGGCACCTTCAGTTCTGCTCCAGGCCGACCTTCAACAACGCCCCATCCTTGGCATCGGTCAGCAGGTAGAGGTAGCCATCCGGGCCGACCCGCACATCGCGAATGCGTGCTTTCAACTCACCCAGCAAGCGCTCCTCGTGCACGATCTTGTCGCCGTCGAGCTGCAGGCGGATCAGTTCCTGGCTGACCAGCGCCCCAATGAACAGGTCGTGGTCCCAGGCCTTGAAGGTCGGGCTGTCATAGAACGCCATGCCGCTGATGCCCGGCGACTTTTCCCAGACGTGGTGCGGGCCGACCATGCCCTCGACCTGCTTGCCCTTGGCCTCCGGGATCGGCAGCATCGAGTAGTTGATCCCATGGGTCGCGATCGGCCAGCCGTAGTTCTTGCCCGCTTGTGGAATGTTGATCTCATCGCCGCCGCGTGGCCCATGTTCATGGGTCCAGAGCTTGCCGGTCCACGGATTGAGCGCCGCCCCCTGCTGGTTGCGATGGCCATACGACCAGATTTCCGGGCGCACGTTTTTCTGACCGACGAAGGGATTGTCCTTGGGTACCGTGCCATCGGGCAGGATGCGCACCACCTTGCCTTGCAGCTTGTCCAGGTCTTGCGCGGTGGGGCGCTGGTTGTTCTCGCCCAGCGCGATGAACAGGTAGCCATCGCGGTCGAACACCAGGCGCGAGCCGAAGTGATTCCCCACCGACAGTTTTGGCTGCTGGCGGAAGATCACGCTGAAGTTGTCCAGCCGCGCACGGTCCTCGGACAGTTGACCTCGGCCCACCGCAGTGCCGGCCTTGCCGTCGCTGCCCTCTTCGGCATAGGACAGGTAGACGGTTCGGTCCTTGTCGAACTCCGGCGAGAGCACTACGTCCAGCAAGCCGCCCTGGCCTTCGGCCCAGACCTTGGGCACGCCGCTGATCGGCGCACCGACCTTCCCTTCGGCGCTAATCACTCGAAGATTGCCCGGGCGCTCGGTCACCAGCATGTCCTTGCCACCCGGCAGGAAGGCCAGCGCCCAGGGGTTTCGCAGGCCATCGGCGACGGTACTGACGGTCAGCCGGCCTTCCTCACTGGGAAACTGCTGCTCGGGGGCGGCGTGCGCCAACAAGGGCAGCAGGGCGGCAGCGGCAAGGGTGGTCATCCAGTTGCGTCGAAGCATGGGTGGTTCCTTCCTGAAGAGGCTTATGGCGCACGTTGCGAGTCGCGCGGTGGCCTTGTGGGTTCCAGATTGGGCGTCTGTTGCTGGCGGCGCAGGTTGTCGCCATTGCCGATGCCGCGGTTATCCAGGCTCGGCGTGCGCACGTTGGGCGCGGTCGAAGGGCCACGTACGGGTGGGGTGGATTGCAGGGTGCCCTGACGGCTGTTCGGGTTGGCCCGGGGAATCGGGCTGTTGTACGGGTTGTTGTTGCTCGCGGCGAGTTGCAACGGCTGGGTTTGTGCGGCCTGTACCGGCAAGCACAGCATCAGGCCAACGATCAGGGTCGGCAATACGGGATTCATGCTTCACCTCCTGTACGAAAAGTCGTGCCTTTGCGATTCGATAGCCTAAGGCGCGAAGGGTTCGCGGCAAAAGTGTGAGTGCGTGTGGAGTTGATTCCTGATATTTCAGTATGGGCCTTAACCCGCCGCTGTCCCGCTTTAATTCGAAAATCCTGCACGGCTTGCATGCCAGCCGTGCAGGACCTTCGCCAAGTCCCTCAGTACGCCATGCTCCACGTGAGGGTGTAGGTGCGCCCACGCCCTTGGTAGTCGTAAAGGTAGGCGGGACCGTAGGTCGGCGAATAGAACAGCGTCGCGCGTTGGCCCCAGACGGTACTGTACTGCTTGTCCAGCAGGTTCTGGATACCCGCGCTGAGGGTGCCGAACCCGGTATCCTGACTGGCGAGCAGGTCGAAAGTGGTGTAGCCGTCGATCTCGTGGTCGGCGTCGTCTTTCAAACTGAACGCGTGGTTGGCTTGCAACCGGGCACTGCGCCCATCCCCCTTCCAACCGACGAAGGCTGTGGCCTTGGACAGCGAAGCATAGCGGGCATCACGCTTGATCCAGCCGCCATTGGCGTCCTCTTCCTCGGAGCGGGTCAAGTGCAACGTACCGCCACCTTCCCAGCCGCTCTGAAAGTGCCGGGTCAGCGCGCCTTCGAAGCCGAAGTCGCGGCTCTTCTGGTCTTCGACGTCGATTGTCAGCGTCTGCGAGTCGACGTTGATGATCTTGTCCGACCAGATGTAGTACAGCGCGGCCTGAGCATCCCAATCCAGGTCGGCATAGCGCCAACCCAGCTCGACCTGGCGGCTCTTGATACCGGCCAACGGGTTGTCGGCCACGCTCATGCCGGCCTTGCCGTAGTACTTGGCCGGATCAGGCAGGTCGAAACCTTCGCCGTAGTTGGTCCAGACCTGGTGGCCGTTCTTGAAATCGTAGATCGCACCGACGTTGTAAAGATTGACCTGATAGTCGTTGCTGCCACCGGGCACGCCCTTGAAGTCGCTGACATCGACGTCCATCTGCTGGCGCCGGGCGCCACCGGACAGGGTCAGGTTGTCGGTCGCGTGCCAGTCGAGCTGGGCATACACCGAGACGCCATCGACGCGATAGCTGGGATAGCGATCGGCCTTGCTCTCTTTATCCAGGTCCAGGCCACCACTTTCCGACGAGGTGAGCGCGTCGAAGGTAGTCTGCTGGGCATTGAAGCGTTCACGGTCGAGGTCCACGCCGTAGGTCAGTTTGAGGGTATCCCACTGCTTGGCGAACAGGCCCTTGAGGCTGGTGACCTCGAAGTTCTGCTGTGAGGCGGCGAAATATACCCCGCGTGAACCGGTGGGGGTGGCGCGGTTGTAGTAAGGAAACGGATAGAAGTTGTCGTCTTCCTTGCGGTACGAGGCCTGCAGGTAGAAGTCCTGGCCCAGCACATCGTTGTGGTGGTAGTTGGCGTTGAACAGGAAACGCCGGGTACGCGGCTCCAGGTCCGAGGAATAACCGCTGCGCAGTTCGGCGTCCTCCAGGTCGGAAGGCGCGTTGTAGTTGAGGTTGGGGAAGTAGATGCCGGTGCTGCCGTGGTTGCCGGAATCGTAGTATTGGGCGAGCAGGTCGAGACTCTGTTCATCGGACAGCTTCAGGCCGACGCTGCCGAGTACGTCGAGGGTGCGGTTGTACTGCAGGTCGGTCTGGGTGTTGTCGATGAAGATCTGGTCGCCTGCCCCATCGTAGAAGGCTTCGTTCTGCTCGCCAGAAACCCCCAGGCGGGCATTGATCCGGTCGTTGCCGCCACTGATCGATTGAGCGAAACGGGTTGCCAGGTCATCGCTGTTGTTGAAACCGCTGCTGGCGCCCAGTTGGGTTTCGAAACGCGTTTCGCCCGCCTCGCCCTTCTTGGTCACGATGTTGATGATGCCGCCGGTGGCGCCACCGCCGTATATCGCGCTGGCACCGGACAACACCTCGACGCGCTCGACGTTGAACGGCGAGATGCTGTCGAACTGGCGCGACAGGCCACGCGAACTGTTCTGACTGACCCCGTCGATCATCACCAGCACGTTGCGTCCGCGCATGTTCTGGCCGTAGTTGGTCCGCCCTTCGGGGGCCAGGTCGAGACCGGGTACGAGTTTACCGATGGCCTCCTTGAGGCTCACACCGCTGTCGATCTGCTCGCGCAACTGCTGCTGGTCGACCACCCAGACGGTGCCGGGGATTTCACTGATCGCGGTGCTGGTGCGCGAAGCGACGCTGACTTCGATGGGCTTGAGGTTCACGGCCTGGGGAGCCCCCTCGGCCTTGCGCAGGGTAATGGTGCGGCTGTCGCTGTACTGCCAGGCCATGCCGCTGCCGTCGAGTAATTGCTGCAGGGCTTGTTCGACGCTGTAGTTACCCTGCAACGCCGGGCTGGTCAGCCCCTGGACGTCGCCGGTGGTATACAACAGGTGCAGGTCGGCCTGGTCGGCAAACGCCGTCAGGGCCTGGTCCAGCGGCTGCGCCGGCAGGTCGAGCGGTACCTGCCGGGCCTGGACCTGCACCTGCGCGTCGCTGCTGGCCCATGCCTGCAGGGGGCCAGCGAGCATCGCCAGGGCGCTGCAGGACAACAAGACATGGTGGAGTCGACCGCCGCGACGGTGCGGCTGTCCAGGGATGGGCGGCATGGGCATGAGAGGCACGAATGAGCTTCCAGACAAGTCGTAAATGAGAATGGGTTGCTGATCAGTCCCACTACGACGATCTGGCTTGCAGGAACTTGCAGTGCCGAATGAAAAAAATTTCGATTATTTTTTACAGCTTCAGTACACGACTGCCAGCCAGGGCAGATAAGTGACCTTGAGGCCATAACGCTGCTCGAGCGTGCGCAGCAATGCCTCGGGGTCGTCCAGGTCGAACACGCCGCTGACCTCGAGGGCCGCGAGCTTGCTGTCGGGCACCAGGATGCGGCCATGCTGGTAGCGCTCCAGCTCGGCCAGTACCTGGCCCAGCGGTCTGCCATTGAAGATCAGCTTGCCGCGCTGCCAGGCGGTGAGTGCGCTGGCGTCGGCGGCCACCGCCAACTCATGATTGCCTTGCCGTGCCTCGCCCTTGGCCAGGACCACCTGGCCGTCTCGACGCACACTGAACGTCGCGGTCCCGCCCTGCACGGTGGCGCCAGCAGTCTCGACCACGAAAGGACGCGGATCGGTGGCGGTGTCGAAAAGCGCCTCGCCGGCCTGCAGGGTAACCCGTCGCTCCTTGCCATCGAAGGCAACGCTCAGGGCACTGGCACTGTTCAACAGCACCCGCGAGCCGTCCTCCAGGGTCAAGCTCTGCCGCTCACCGATTCCGGTGTGATAATCGGCCAACCACACTGGCGCTTGCTGCCAGCTGCAGTAGCCTGCCACCACGAGCACCAAGGAGGCCGCGATGCCTGCAGCCCAATGCCGTTTTTGCCGACGTAGCGGTGGCGCCTCGAATGCCTGGGCGGTTGGGGTAGACCCAAGGTCCAGCCACAACGCCTCGGCCTCAGCGGCCGCTTCGGCATGGTCCGGGCTCAACTGCTTCCAGCGCAGGTAGCGCGCCTGGTCGGCGACGCCGGCATTGCCCGAATGCAGCAGGACCTGCCACTCGAGGGCATCGTCGGACAGGTCGCTGATGGGCTGGGGAGCTTGCATGGTCGAGGTGTCAGTCATGGTTGTGTTTGAGCCAGTCGCGACAATGGCGCAAGGCCTGGCCGATGTATTTTGCCACCATACTCTCGGAAACGCCCAGACGTTGCGCAATCTGCGCTTGGGTGAGGCCCTCGACGCGGTTGAGCAGCAATGCCTGACGGGCGTTGCCGGGCAGTTTCAGCAGCGCCTCATCCAGCATTTGCAGGCGCTCCCGGGCCAGCAATGTAGCTTCTGGGGCTGGGGCCGGGCAAACCACCTCACCTGCCCCATCACTGTCTTCATGGCTGGCTGCCAGGCGCTGCTCGCGGCGTAAGGCATCGATAGCGAGGTTGCCTGCCACGCGGAATATGAAACTGCGCGCGTGCAGTACCGTTACTGCCTGCTCGTCAATTTTCGCCAGCTTGAGATAGGTCTCCTGGGCCACGTCGGCGGCACGCTGCCGATCGCTCATGCGTCGGGTCAGAAACTGCAACAGGTCGTCGTAGTGCTCCTGGAAACTTGCCAGCAGACCAGACACGGGAGACGTCAGCATTGGGATAAAACACTGCCAGTAGGAAGAATTGTCGGGCGTGAATGAGAAACAGTATCTTTGATATCACCCGGCACTTTCAACTACGGCATACGTTTGCCACACTGCAGGCTCGACTCCGCTGGCAAGGTTGCCCCTATGGTTGTCCGATTGCACCGCTGCGCGCGTTTGTTGCTGGTTTTGCTGATGCTGGGTGCGTTGCACGCCTGCGCGCTGTTCCAGGCGCGCGATCCGCTCACTATCAGCGTGATCGGTATCGAGCCTCTGCCCGGGCAGGAGCTGGAAATGCGCATGGCGGTAAAGATGCGGGTACAGAACCCGAATGAAAACGCCATCGACTACAACGGCATCGCGCTGAACCTGGAGGTCAACGGCCAGCCGTTGGCGGCCGGAGTGAGCGACCAAAAGGGGCATATTGGTCGTTACGACGAAGCGGTCATCACGGTGCCGGTGAGCATCACCGCGTTTTCCTTCCTGCGCCAGGCCTACGGCCTGGGCAAACTCGATTCGCTACAAGGGATGCCCTACAAGCTGCGCGGCAAGCTCGCGGGCGGGCCGTTGGGGACGGTGCGCTTCACCGACGAAGGCAAGCTCGACCTGCCAAACAATGGCAGCCTGATCTGGTAAGGGTCAGCGGTTGGCGCTGGCAGCGGCCATCATCTTGTTGACTTCGCTGCGCACGAGGTTGGCGTAGTCCGGTGGCGACATGGCGTCCAGTTCGGCACGCACCCATTCCGCCCATTTACCCTTGCGCCGGGACTTTTCCGAAATCAGCCGGGCAGCTTCGCCCTTGGCCTTGCCGAGGTTGCTCTGCCACATCTCGAACAAACGGGCTTTCTCCGCCTCGATCTGCGCCCGTTCCTGGAAGCTCTTGTTGGCGAGATTGAAACTCATGAGATACCTGCCAATGAAAAATGGCCGCTATCTTACACCGTAGCGACGGGACATCGTAACCCAGGGCAACTTTCCCGCCGCGCCGAAATCCATTGTTCTAACCAACCATCGACGAGGACGTGTTCATGGCTCGAAAAAACCAAGCAGCTGCCCATGGCGAGCAGATCAAGGATCAGGTATTCAGCGAATTGCAGGCCTTGATCGAGGAATCGGAAAAGCTGCTCAACCGCAGCTCCTCCCTGGTAGGCGAAGAAGCCGACACCCTGCGCGCACAGCTCGGTCTGAAGCTGCGCCAGGCGAGCGAGGCCGTAGGCCAGGTACGCAGCCGAGCGCAGCCGGTAGTAGAGGCGACCGAAGATTACATCGGCGGGCACCCCTGGCAAACCGTGGCGATCTCGGCAGGCCTTGGCCTGGTGGTAGGGCTGCTACTGGGCCGGCGGGACTGACGGCAAGCCACATGGCCCCGATCAGGCGGCCTGCACCATCGGAATACCGCTGTGGAACCGTAGTTCCTGGTCGGCAGACTGGATCAGTTCGGCTTCTGCTTCCCTTACCAGATCGACCCGGCGGGCAATGTCGGCAGGCTCGCCGTACTGGTGGGCCAGTTTCAAGTAACCCTGGTAGTGGCGGGCCTCGCTTTTCAACAGCCCGTGGTAGAACCTGCCCAGCTCTTCGTCCAGGTGCGGCGCAAGCGCATTGAAGCGCTCGCAACTACGGGCCTCGATGAATGCCCCGACCACCAGGGTATCAACCAGTTTCACAGGCTCATGGGCACGGACCAGGCGGCGTAGACCGGAAGCATAGCGCCCTGCCGACACCGGACGCAGCGGCACGCCACGGCGCTTCATCAGGCGCAATACCTGCTCATGGTGTACAAGCTCTTCGCGGGCAAGGCGCGACATCATGTTGATCAAGTCAAGATGGGTGTTGTACTTGGCGATGAGGCTCAAGGCTGTGCTGGCGGCCTTGAACTCGCAGTTCTTGTGGTCGATCAGCAGGGTTTCCTGATCGGCCAATGCCGCTTCGATCCAGGCGTCAGGGGTCGCGCAGCCAAGGAAAGCATCGATTTCGGGGATCAGGGACATAGGGCTACAAATCACGTTGAACGCAGGACCGGCGATTATACCGGCGGTGACGGCCAACGCCAGTGACTATGCTTGATGTACATCAAGCGGCGGCGCGAGCGGCGCCGGCTATAGTCAGCGTTGACCACCTTAGTAGGAGTTACCGTCCATGCAAGCCGTCCGTAGCATCCTCGTCGTGCTCGACCCCGAACATGCCCATAGCCGCGCACTGACCCGCGCCAAGTTGATCGCTGGCGTGACGGGCGCTCGCCTGCACCTGCTGATGTGCGACAGGAAGCATGACCATAGCGCGTTGCTCAGCCTACTCGGTAGCCAGCTGCACGATGATGGCTATGACAATGTCACCCATGAGCAGACCTGGCATGAAACATTGCATGAATCGATCATCGCGGTGCAGCAAGCGGAGGGCTGTGAACTGGTGATCAAGGACCATCGACCCGATAACCCGCTGAAAAAGGCCTTGCTGACCCCGACCGACTGGAAACTGTTGCGCCAATGCCCGTGTGCGGTGTTGATGGTCAAGAACGAGCGCCCCTGGACTGGAGGCGTGATACTCGCGGCCGTGGATGTGGGCAACGAAGACGAAGATCATCGTCGGCTGCATGCGAGCATCATCGATCACGGCTATGCCATTGCCGGGCTGGCCAAGGGCGAACTGCATGTGATCAGCGCCCACCCCTCACCCATGTTGGCCTCGGCCGACCCGGTGTATCAGTTGAGCGAAACCATCGAACAACGCTATCGGGAGGCATGCCAGCGCTTCCAGGCGGAGTACGGCATCGCCCCTGAGTGCCTGCATGTGAAGGAAGGTCCGGCGGATGTGATCATTCCTGAGATAGAGCAGGAATACGATGCCGTGGTCACTGTCATCGGCACCGTGGCACGCACTGGGATCACGGGAGCACTGATAGGCAATACGGCCGAGGTGGTGCTCGATTCCCTGCAAGGAGACGTGCTGGTACTCAAGAGCGAAGAAGCGGCGGCGCACCTGGCAGAGTTGGCGCGCGGCTAGCCAGAAAAGACAAAACCCCTACCTGCTCGCGCAGATAGGGGTTTTGCGAAATGAATCTTGACGATGACCTACTCTCACATGGGGAAACCCCACACTACCATCGGCGATGCATCGTTTCACTGCTGAGTTCGGGATGGGATCAGGTGGTTCCAATGCTCTATGGTCGTCAAGAAATTCTGTTGCCAGAATGTCCAGATGGACAGCCCAGCGAATTCGGATATGTGAATTTGTGCTGCTTTTAATTTGTGAGCCGAATTTTCGGTTCTTTCGTCTTCACCACCACAATTTGGCTCGGCGCGCAAATTGCTTGGGTGTTATATGGTCAAGCCTCACGGGCAATTAGTATTGGTTAGCTCAACGCCTCACAGCGCTTACACACCCAACCTATCAACGTCGTAGTCTTCGACGGCCCTTTAGGGGATTCAAGATCCCAGTGAGATCTCATCTTGAGGCAAGTTTCCCGCTTAGATGCTTTCAGCGGTTATCTCTTCCGAACATAGCTACCCGGCAATGCCACTGGCGTGACAACCGGAACACCAGAGGTTCGTCCACTCCGGTCCTCTCGTACTAGGAGCAGCCCCTCTCAAATCTCAAACGTCCACGGCAGATAGGGACCGAACTGTCTCACGACGTTCTAAACCCAGCTCGCGTACCACTTTAAATGGCGAACAGCCATACCCTTGGGACCGGCTTCAGCCCCAGGATGTGATGAGCCGACATCGAGGTGCCAAACACCGCCGTCGATATGAACTCTTGGGCGGTATCAGCCTGTTATCCCCGGAGTACCTTTTATCCGTTGAGCGATGGCCCTTCCATACAGAACCACCGGATCACTAAGACCTACTTTCGTACCTGCTCGACGTGTTTGTCTCGCAGTCAAGCGCGCTTTTGCCTTTATACTCTACGACCGATTTCCGACCGGTCTGAGCGCACCTTCGTACTCCTCCGTTACTCTTTGGGAGGAGACCGCCCCAGTCAAACTACCCACCATACACTGTCCTCGATCCGGATAACGGACCTGAGTTAGAACCTCAAAGTTGCCAGGGTGGTATTTCAAGGATGGCTCCATGAGAACTGGCGTCCCCACTTCAAAGCCTCCCACCTATCCTACACAAGCAAATTCAAAGTCCAGTGCAAAGCTATAGTAAAGGTTCACGGGGTCTTTCCGTCTAGCCGCGGATACACTGCATCTTCACAGCGATTTCAATTTCACTGAGTCTCGGGTGGAGACAGCGCCGCCATCGTTACGCCATTCGTGCAGGTCGGAACTTACCCGACAAGGAATTTCGCTACCTTAGGACCGTTATAGTTACGGCCGCCGTTTACCGGGGCTTCGATCAAGAGCTTCGCTTGCGCTAACCCCATCAATTAACCTTCCGGCACCGGGCAGGCGTCACACCCTATACGTCCACTTTCGTGTTTGCAGAGTGCTGTGTTTTTAATAAACAGTCGCAGCGGCCTGGTATCTTCGACCGGCGTGGGCTTACGCAGCAAGTGCTTCACCCTCACCGGCGCACCTTCTCCCGAAGTTACGGTGCCATTTTGCCTAGTTCCTTCACCCGAGTTCTCTCAAGCGCCTTGGTATTCTCTACCTAACCACCTGTGTCGGTTTGGGGTACGGTTCCCAGTTATCTGAAGCTTAGGAGCTTTTCTTGGAAGCATGGCATCAACCACTTCGTCGCCTAAAGGCAACTCGTCATCAGCTCTCGGCCTTGAAATCCCGGATTTGCCTAAGATCTCAGCCTACCACCTTAAACTTGGACAACCAACGCCAAGCTGGCCTAGCCTTCTCCGTCCCTCCATCGCAATAACTGGAAGTACAGGAATATTAACCTGTTTTCCATCGACTACGCTTTTCAGCCTCGCCTTAGGGACCGACTAACCCTGCGTCGATTAACGTTGCGCAGGAAACCTTGGTCTTTCGGCGTGGGAGTTTTTCACTCCCATTGTCGTTACTCATGTCAGCATTCGCACTTCTGATACCTCCAGCAAGCTTCTCAACTCACCTTCACAGGCTTACAGAACGCTCCTCTACCGCATCATCATACGATGATACCCGTAGCTTCGGTGCATGGTTTGAGCCCCGTTACATCTTCCGCGCAGGCCGACTCGACTAGTGAGCTATTACGCTTTCTTTAAAGGATGGCTGCTTCTAAGCCAACCTCCTAGCTGTCTAAGCCTTCCCACATCGTTTCCCACTTAACCATGACTTTGGGACCTTAGCTGACGGTCTGGGTTGTTTCCCTTTTCACGACGGACGTTAGCACCCGCCGTGTGTCTCCCATGCTCGGCACTTGTAGGTATTCGGAGTTTGCATCGGTTTGGTAAGTCGGGATGACCCCCTAGCCGAAACAGTGCTCTACCCCCTACAGTGATACATGAGGCGCTACCTAAATAGCTTTCGAGGAGAACCAGCTATCTCCGAGCTTGATTAGCCTTTCACTCCGATCCACAGGTCATCCGCTAACTTTTCAACGGTAGTCGGTTCGGTCCTCCAGTCAGTGTTACCTAACCTTCAACCTGCCCATGGATAGATCGCCCGGTTTCGGGTCTATACCCAGCGACTAAACGCCCTATTAAGACTCGCTTTCGCTACGCCTCCCCTATTCGGTTAAGCTCGCCACTGAATATAAGTCGCTGACCCATTATACAAAAGGTACGCAGTCACCTAACAAAGTAGGCTCCCACTGCTTGTACGCATACGGTTTCAGGTTCTATTTCACTCCCCTCTCCGGGGTTCTTTTCGCCTTTCCCTCACGGTACTGGTTCACTATCGGTCAGTCAGTAGTATTTAGCCTTGGAGGATGGTCCCCCCATATTCAGACAAAGTTTCTCGTGCTCCGTCCTACTCGATTTCATTGATAAGAGATTTTCGTGTACGGGGCTATCACCCACTATGGCCGCACTTTCCAGAGCGTTCCACTAATCTCAAATCAACTTAAGGGCTGGTCCCCGTTCGCTCGCCACTACTAAGGGAATCTCGGTTGATTTCTTTTCCTCAGGGTACTTAGATGTTTCAGTTCCCCTGGTTCGCCTCTTGCACCTATGTATTCAGTACAAGATACTCAGCTTGTGCTGAGTGGGTTCCCCCATTCAGAGATCTCTGGATCACAGTCTGTTTGCCGACTCCCCAAAGCTTATCGCAGGCTACCACGTCTTTCATCGCCTCTGACTGCCAAGGCATCCACCGTATGCGCTTCTTCACTTGACCATATAACCCCAAGCAATCTGGTTATACTGTGAAGACGACATTCGCCGAAAATTCGTACGTTGCGCTTTCGCGCAGAACTCACAAATTTTACCTTAGCCTGATCCACCAGCAGTGAAACTGGTGTTCAGTCTATATCTATCACATATCCGAATTTTTAAAGAACGATCTGACAAAAGTCAGAAATCAACATTCATTCACGAATGTTCATTTCTAAGTTCTGATCAAGTACTACGCGTTACAGCAAACGTGGTGGAGCCAAGCGGGATCGAACCGCTGACCTCCTGCGTGCAAGGCAGGCGCTCTCCCAGCTGAGCTATGGCCCCGCATATTGGTAGGTCTGGGCAGATTTGAACTGCAGAAGAGCCGTCCTCACCACTCTTTATCCAGAGGCATGGGGTGCTCATCATTCCAACCAAAATTGGTAGGTCTGGGCAGATTTGAACTGCCGACCTCACCCTTATCAGGGGTGCGCTCTAACCAACTGAGCTACAGACCTAAGGGTAAAACTTTGGGTCTTGATCGTCTTTATACAATGAATCAAGCAATTCGTGTGGGAGCTCATCAGCAGGCTGATGTCGTCGATTAAGGAGGTGATCCAGCCGCAGGTTCCCCTACGGCTACCTTGTTACGACTTCACCCCAGTCATGAATCACACCGTGGTAACCGTCCTCCCGAAGGTTAGACTAGCTACTTCTGGTGCAACCCACTCCCATGGTGTGACGGGCGGTGTGTACAAGGCCCGGGAACGTATTCACCGCGACATTCTGATTCGCGATTACTAGCGATTCCGACTTCACGCAGTCGAGTTGCAGACTGCGATCCGGACTACGATCGGTTTTGTGAGATTAGCTCCACCTCGCGGCTTGGCAACCCTCTGTACCGACCATTGTAGCACGTGTGTAGCCCAGGCCGTAAGGGCCATGATGACTTGACGTCATCCCCACCTTCCTCCGGTTTGTCACCGGCAGTCTCCTTAGAGTGCCCACCATAACGTGCTGGTAACTAAGGACAAGGGTTGCGCTCGTTACGGGACTTAACCCAACATCTCACGACACGAGCTGACGACAGCCATGCAGCACCTGTGTCAGAGCTCCCGAAGGCACCAATCCATCTCTGGAAAGTTCTCTGCATGTCAAGGCCTGGTAAGGTTCTTCGCGTTGCTTCGAATTAAACCACATGCTCCACCGCTTGTGCGGGCCCCCGTCAATTCATTTGAGTTTTAACCTTGCGGCCGTACTCCCCAGGCGGTCAACTTAATGCGTTAGCTGCGCCACTAAAATCTCAAGGATTCCAACGGCTAGTTGACATCGTTTACGGCGTGGACTACCAGGGTATCTAATCCTGTTTGCTCCCCACGCTTTCGCACCTCAGTGTCAGTATCAGTCCAGGTGGTCGCCTTCGCCACTGGTGTTCCTTCCTATATCTACGCATTTCACCGCTACACAGGAAATTCCACCACCCTCTACCGTACTCTAGCTTGCCAGTTTTGGATGCAGTTCCCAGGTTGAGCCCGGGGCTTTCACATCCAACTTAACAAACCACCTACGCGCGCTTTACGCCCAGTAATTCCGATTAACGCTTGCACCCTCTGTATTACCGCGGCTGCTGGCACAGAGTTAGCCGGTGCTTATTCTGTCGGTAACGTCAAAACAGCAAGGTATTAGCTTACTGCCCTTCCTCCCAACTTAAAGTGCTTTACAATCCGAAGACCTTCTTCACACACGCGGCATGGCTGGATCAGGCTTTCGCCCATTGTCCAATATTCCCCACTGCTGCCTCCCGTAGGAGTCTGGACCGTGTCTCAGTTCCAGTGTGACTGATCATCCTCTCAGACCAGTTACGGATCGTCGCCTTGGTGAGCCATTACCTCACCAACTAGCTAATCCGACCTAGGCTCATCTGATAGCGCAAGGCCCGAAGGTCCCCTGCTTTCTCCCGTAGGACGTATGCGGTATTAGCGTTCCTTTCGAAACGTTGTCCCCCACTACCAGGCAGATTCCTAGGCATTACTCACCCGTCCGCCGCTGAATCAAGGAGCAAGCTCCCGTCATCCGCTCGACTTGCATGTGTTAGGCCTGCCGCCAGCGTTCAATCTGAGCCATGATCAAACTCTTCAGTTCAATACTGCTTGGGTTTTTAAGAAACCCTAAACTTGGCTCAGCAATCTCAAATGACTATGTGATTTCTCGCATGGTCACTTGTGATGCTGATAATCTTTTTGACTATCAGTCCGTACTCACAAGCACCCACACGAATTGCTTGATTCAATTTGTTAAAGAGCGTTTGGTTAAGAGCGTTTCGTCTCAACCGAGGCGCGCATTCTACGCTTTCCTCATTTCGTGTCAAGCGTTTATTTGAAGTTTTTTCCGAGAAACTCGTTTAGCTTCAAACACTTGACTCGCTGCGATCTCTCGTAGCGGGAGGCGAATAATACAGCGTTTAAAACCGCTGTCAACTGCCTTTTTCACCGCTGCCGATCAGTTGATCGAAGCCCTTTCAGCGCTACCGAACTATATAACTCGTTGAATATCAAGGAGTTTTTCGTTCCGTTGTCGCTGGAAGTGGTGCGCATTATAAGGAGATTCGAAACGGCGTCAACACTTAATTTGAAGAAAATCAGATATTTAGGGAAAAGGACCGCGTTGAGGCCACCAGGGGCCCGCCATAACACCTTCAGCGCCCATGAGATCGAGCGCCGCCCGCGCGGCGAATCGCGACGCAAGGCCGCTCCCACATCTGTTTCGGGCCAATTATGTCTGGTAGGGCATGGTTGCCAGCCTGGTGGGCCCGGGGCGATATTTGTGTTGGCGCCGGGCGCACCACGATATTCCGTGGTGCCGCCAAAGGCGAACAACCATGGCCTGACAGAAAGTGGCACGTTGCAACAAATGTGGGAGCGGCCTTGCGTCGCGATGCGCCGCGCGGGCGGCGCTCGATTTACGCGCCGCTGCAAGAGCCATGGCGTACACCTCCCCGCCTCACCACAAAACCCACGACGACCACCCAACGCCTCCACAACCCCTGCCCCCTACATACACCCCCCACAATGCCCCCACCTAGCCACACATACCCATTGCGCACTATAGTGCACAACCCGCACACCCTTCCCAGGATCTCCATCTCCAAAATGAACACCCAGCCCCGCAGCCTGGCCGCCACTCTATTCCCTATCGGCCTGCTGCTCATTGCCATGACCTCGATTCAATCGGGCGCCTCGTTGGCCAAGAGCATGTTTCCCATCATCGGCGCCCAGGGCACCACCACGCTGCGCCTCATCTTCGCCTCCGTGATCATGCTGCTGATCCTCCGCCCATGGCGTGCACGCCTGACTGCCAGGGCCCTGCGCGACATCGTGATTTACGGCATGGCCCTGGGCGGCATGAACTTCCTCTTCTATATGGCATTGCAAACCGTCCCACTGGGCATCGCCGTGGCACTCGAGTTCACAGGCCCCCTGGCCGTCGCTTTGTTCGGATCGCGCCGAGCACTCGACTTCCTGTGGATCGCCCTCGCCGTGACCGGGTTGCTCCTGCTCATCCCGGTCGGCCACGCAGGCCAGTCGCTCGACCTGCGAGGCGTAATCTACGCACTCGGCGCCGGAGTGTGCTGGGCCCTATACATTCTATTTGGCCAGCGCGCGGGCGCCGAACACGGGATCCAGGGCGCGGCCTTGGGAGTCGTCGTCGCAGCCCTGTTCGTTGCCCCCATAGGTATCGTCCATGCAGGCAGCGCCCTGCTGACTCCCGCCGTGATCCCCTTGGCCCTGGGCGTAGCCGTACTGTCCACCGCCCTGCCCTACAGCCTCGAGATGGTCGCCCTCACCCGCATGCCCGCGCGCACTTTCGGTACATTGATGAGCATCGAGCCCGCCATCGGCGCACTGTCCGGCCTGGTATTCCTCGGCGAGGTGCTGAGCATGACCCAGTGGCTGGCGATTGGCGCCATCATCATTGCATCAGTGGGCGCCACGTTGGCCATGCGAAAGGCGTCCAGCCCGCCGGTAGCAGCCGACTGATATGAGAAATCTTTTCATTTGTGACGGGATTAATGATTGTAGTCACTCGTCTCGCTGATTAAGCTGTCACCAGATCATAATCTTCACGCTATCTACTATTGGACCGAACACGGACGCTGGGGCATTTTCAGGAAGAACCAAAGCGATAACGACAGGGTCAGACAGCTCGTCAGCCCTGCAATTAAGGACAGGAATGAAACGTATTCTGCTCATCCTGGCCGTTTTGGCCATTGCTGGATGTGCCGCAACGGCCAAGACCGAGGTCAAGCAAGGGAAGAAGGGCCTGCACATCAACTGCTCAGGCCTCTCGTCGTCCTGGGACAAGTGCTACAGCAAGGCAGCGTCCTCATGCACCTCGCGTGGGTACAAGGTCGTGGCACGCTCCGGGGATACCGACGAGGAGCCCGGGGACTACCTGTTCGGCATCAACCCAGCCGGGTACACCAGCCGCAGCATGATCGTCATCTGCAAATGAACAAGGGCAGCCTAGCGCTGCCCTTGCTGCATCCAAGCTCGGGCCACGTTCTCAGAGCGGCGCCGTACGCGCCTCGAGCCACGCCAGCACATCGCCCGCGAGCAGTGGCGCAAGCCGTTCACGCACGCTGTCGTGGTAACCGTTCAACCAGTCCCGCTCCTCCTTCGCCAATAGCTCCGGCAGCAGGCAACGGGTATCGATTGGGCAGAGGGTCAACGTTTCGAAGTCCAGGAAGTCGCCAAAGGCGCTCTTGCCTGCTTCCCGATTGACCACCAGGTTCTCGATGCGCACGCCCCATTCACCCGGCCGGTAGGTACCGGGCTCGATCGAGCTGATCATGCCGGCCTGCATGGCCGTTTGCGGCGTGGTCGCAGCCTGGTAGGCGATCACCTGCGGCCCTTCGTGCACGTTGAGGAAGTACCCGACACCGTGCCCGGTCCCATGGCCGTAGTCGACCAGATCCGCCCAGATCGGTGCGCGGGCGATCGCATCGAGCAGCGGTGACAGGATGCCGCGAGGGAACGTGGCTCGCGACAGGCCGATCATGCCCTTCAGTACCCGCGTGCAGTCCTGCTTCTGCGCAAGGCTCGGCTGGCCGATTGGAACCATCCGCGTGATATCGGTGGTCCCGCCCAGATACTGGCCGCCGGAATCGATCAGCAACAGACCATCCCCCTCGATCACTGCATGGGAGTGCTCCGTGGCGCGGTAATGCGGCATCGCGCCGTTTGCGTTGAACGCGGCAATGGTCGAGAAACTCAGCGAAACGAAGCCCGGCCGACGGGCACGCGCAGCACTCAACTGCTCATCGACGGTCAGCTCGGTGATCACCTGCCGGCCCTGTTGCGCTTCGAACCAGGCGAAGAATTCGCACAGGGCCGCGCCATCTTGTTCCATTACCTGACGGATATGTACAAGCTCCGCCTCACCCTTGCGCGATTTGCTCAGCGTGGTCGGGTTCAGCCCTTCGACCAATTCGACCTGGGCATCGAGGTGCTGCAGCAACCCACAGGTTACCCGCGCCGGATCGACCAGCAGCCGGCTGGACGGTGCCAGTTCAGCGAGCGCCTGGCGGGCCTGCGCATAATCACGCAACTCGATGCCGTCGGCCGCCAACACTTGGCGCAACTGCTCGTCGAGCTTGTCGGCAGCAACGAACAGAATCGCCTGCGTCTGGCTGATCAGCGCGAAGGCAACGAACACTGGGTTGTAGGACACATCACTGCCGCGCAGATTGAACAGCCAGGCAATGTCATCCAGCGTCGCGATGAAGTGCCAATCCGCGCCTTTTTCCTGCAGGCTCTCGCGCAACTGGGCCAGTTTTTCCATACGGCTGACCGTCGCGTGTGGCGGCAGGTGCTGATAGACCGGGTTCGCCGGTAGCGCGGGACGCCCCTCCCAGACTTGCTCCAGCAGGTCGCGATCAGTCAACAGGCTCACCTCGCGCAGCCTCAGGCGATCTTCCAACTGGCGTGCCGAAGCCAAGGCCATGACCGCACCGTCCACCGCCACGACGCCCTTGTCCCGGACATTGTCGCCCAACCACTCCAGGGCGCCCGGCTTGCCCGGCTGCAGCTTCATCAGATCGATACCGCTGCCAGCCAGTTCCTTTTCGGCCTGTGCCCAGTAACGGCTGTCGACCCATACCCCGGCGAAGTCCGCCGTCACCACCAAGGTGCCCACCGACCCGTCGAAACCGGACAACCAGCGGCGCCCTTGCCAATAGCCTGGAAGGTACTCGGAAAGATGCGGGTCAGCCGACGGCACCAAGAGGGCATCGACACCCTCCCGGGCCATGACTTCGCGCACGTGCGCCAGGCGCTCCGGCACGCTCTGCTTGATGGTGGTGTGAACGTTCATGCGCACTCCTGCGGCCACTTCGGGATGATTCAAGATCACGATAATGGAGCAGCCTTATCTGCCCTGCAATCTCATCGCCCGCTGGTCATGTCGAAATCCGGGGGTAGCCGGCGAAGGTGAACTTCCTTCCGGGCAAGGGCCTCAGAATCATTAAGAATGCCTGGAGGCCCTGTCATGCCTCGATCCTACGAAGCCAAACACGCTGTAGTGGTGCTCGACACCCGCGAGCACACTCCAGATCACGAACGTGCCACCCAGCTAAAGCTGGCAGAGGGGCTGGCAACGTTGCTGGGCTGCGCGCACGTGCAGCCAACCAAGCCGCCAAAGGCCGCCGATCGCTACTACTACCTGGCCACGCAGACCTTGATCGACCCCCAGCGCTATGCGGCGCTGGGCATCCGCAGCGAGCGGGATCTGTTCGGCGGCGTCGTCAGCCAGCCCTACATGGCCACCAAGGCGATTTCCCACCCCCGCCTGGCCAACGGCATCTTTCCGCCTGGCTGGACCGACGATTTCGCTCGCCTGGCGAGTAGCGCATTACTCAAGGGCTACACCGTTTTCAGCAAGGAAGACGCACGCGAGGCCGCACGACTGCTGCTCGCCGACGGCACCCTGCGGGTGAAGCCGGTCCGCGCAACCGCTGGCCGTGGCCAGCACGTGATCGAGCAACTCGATGAACTCGAGCCGTTGCTGGCAGCCATGGACGAGGAGGAGTTGATGACCTGGGGCCTGACGCTCGAGGAAAACCTTGTCGACGTCGAGACGCTAAGCGTCGGCCAAGTCCGCGTCGCCGGCATCACCTGCAGCTATTACGGCACCCAGCAGTTGACCCATGATCACCAGGGCACCGAGGTGTATGGCGGCTCGGACCTGCTGGTAGTGCGCGGCGACTACCAGCAATTGCTGCAACTTCCCCTGGAAGACCATCTACGCCTGGCCATCACCCAGGCCCTCAACTACGAGCGAGCCGCAGAGCGTTGCCTGCCGGGTTTCATCGCCTCGCGCCGCAACTACGACATCGCCCGCGGCACCAACGCCGGCGGGCACCTGCGCAGCGGCGTGCTGGAGCAATCCTGGCGCCCGGGAGGCGCCAGCAGTGCGGAACTCCTGGCGCTGCAGGCGTTTGTCGACGACCCCGGATTGCAGCGGGTCCGCGCTTCTTCGCACGAGGTATTCGGCCATCCCGACCTCCCCACCGACGCAACCCTTTTCTACCAAGGACAAGACAGTGAACTCGGACAATTCAGCAAATTTGCGCAGATCCGTGAACATGGCCATACAGAGTGAAACCGTGGAGCTGCAGGTGGACAACGACACCATCGTCGGCACCCTGGTCAGCCCAGGCAGCAAAATGCCGGGCATCCTGTTCGTCCACGGCTGGGGCGGCAGCCAGCAACGGGACCTGGCGCGCGCCAGGCAAATCACCGGCCTTGGCTGCGTATGCATGACCTTCGACCTGCGCGGCCATGAAAAGACCGAGAGCCAGCGGCTGACCGTGACCCGTGAACAGAACCTCAACGACCTGCTGGTAGCCTACGATCGCCTGGCCAGTCACCCGGCCGTGGACAGCAGTGCCATTGCCTTGATCGGCAGCAGCTACGGTGGCTACCTGGCGACCCTGCTGACCCGTCTGCGACCGGTCAAATGGCTGGCCCTGCGCGTGCCCGCGATGTACTGGGACGACGAATGGGACACGCCCAAACAGACACTCGACCGCCAGCGCCTCAACGCCTATCGCCAGCGCGCCCTGGGCCCTGCCGACAACCGAGCCCTGGGCGCCTGTGCCGAGTTCGACGGTGATGTACTGCTGGTCGAGTCGGAGCAAGACGATTACGTGCCGCACAACACCCTGATGAGCTACCGCTCGGCGTTCGTTAATGCCCACTCGCTGACCCACCGTATCCTGGACGGCGCCGACCATGCTTTGTCCAGCGAGGAGAGCCAGAAAGCCTACAGCTCGATCCTTGCCGCCTGGGTCAACGAGATGGTGGTGGGCGCACGCCTGGACCGCTACCCGCACTATGCGCCGTGGTATGCGTGAACCCGGCGTCAGCGGGTGATGCGAGGCGCCGTCGGTAGTCACTCGGCGTCACGCCGGTAATTCGCTGGAACACCTTGCGAAACGCGCCTGGATCCTGGTAACCCACGCCCCAGGCGATCTGATCGACGGTACGCCGGGTGAACTCGAGCATCCTGCAGGCCCGCCCCACCCGTACCTGCTGGCAATATTCGGTAGGCTTGAGGCCGGTAGCCATACGGAAACGTCGCAGAAACGTCCTCGGTTCCAAGCCGGCGTAGTCCGCCATGCGCTCCAGATCGACCTCTTGTGCGCCATTGCCCTGCAACCAGTGCTGTACTTTCAGCACAGCTTCATCGCCATGGTCCAACCGCGGATTGAACAGCGCCCCGGGCAGAGGCGTCGTGACCGGCTCGACCGACAGGTAGCGCGCGGTTTCCCAGGCCACCGATGCGCCCAGGTAGCGTTCCAGTAGCCGCAGGCCCAACTCGGTCCAGCCCATCAGGCCGGCCGAGGTCATGATGTCGCTATCGTCGAGCAGTGCCCGGTTGGCCTCCACCCGCACCTCGGGATAACGCTGGGCGAGGGTTTGCGCATAGTTCCAATGGGTACTGGCCGAGCGGCCATCGAGCAACCCACTGGCTGCGATGAAAAATACGCCTACGCACACCGAGGCCAGTACCGTGCCGTGACCATGCCATTGGCGCAGCGCTGCTCGGTAGCGTTCGAGCAGCGCCGGCGCGGGCGTTGACTCCAGGCTCGGCGGCACGATCAGGACCCGTAGCGCCTGAGGCAACACTTCTTGGCCTTCGACACACTGCAATTGCCCCGCCTCGTCGACCTGCCAGTGACTGACCCGCACCCACGGCAGGTCGACGGCGCCAAGCTCCCGAGCAACTCGATTGGCCACCGCGAACAGGTCGCCCAGGCCATGCAACGCCGCGCGCTGTGCACCGGGATAGACCAGCAGGCCGATTTCCAAGCTGCCAGGGCTGTCAGTTTTTGCCGTCATTGTGTCGATCGCGCCAATTCTCAGGTCGGTGCCTACAGCCTATAACTAACGTCATCCACCGACCACTGCCACAGGAGGCAGCATGAGCAAGCAGGCCCTGATCCTCATCGATATCCAGAACGATTACTTCCCCGGCGGAAAATGGACCCTCGACGGTGCAGACCAGGCCGCCGACAACGCGGCCCGGCTGCTGGCCGCGGCACGCCAGCGTGGCGACCTGGTGGTGCATGTACGGCATGAGTTCGAGAGTGCCGACGCGCCGTTCTTCACCCCCGACTCCCAAGGCGCGGCGATTCACCCGAAAGTTGCTCCCCAGGCCGGCGAACCGGTGGTGCTCAAGCACAAGGTCAATGCGTTTCTCGGCACCGACCTGAAGACCACGCTGGACCAGCATGGCGTCGGCGCCCTGACCATCGCCGGCAGCATGAGCCACATGTGCATCGATGCCGCGACGCGTGCCGCCGCCGACTTCGGCTATGATGTGACCGTCGTGCACGATGCCTGCGCCACCTTGCCCCTGGACTTCGACGGCAAGCAGGTACCGGCTGCCCATGTGCACGACTCGGCGATGGCGGCGCTTGCATTTGCCTACGCCAAGGTGGTCAAGACCGACGAGTTGGTCTGACCGGGGTCAAATCACCACATTGCGCACGAAGCGCACGGGTAGGTCGCCATCGTTGCGATAGGCATACCGGCAGTTGCTGGGGAACACATGGAACTGCCGAGCCTGCAGGCACCGCTCGACGCCCTCGATGATCAGCGTGAGTTGGCCCTCGGTCACGTAGATCTGCTCGCTCCAGCCCTCAGCATCCGCTTCGCTGGTGTAGAGCTCGCCAGGCGCCAGTGTCCACTCCCAGATCTCCACTTCGCGTCGAGCCGTGCTGCTCGCCAGCAGCACGGCCTTGCTCTGCGGGTGCTCGCCGGCCCACGCAAGTTCATCGATACGGCTCGGGTCGCGCAGGTCCGGCGCCTGGATCAAGGTGCTGAACGCCACGCCAAGGGCTTCGGCGATCAGGTCGAGCGTGGTCAGGCTGACATTCTTTTCGCCCGCCTCGATCGCCACCAGCATCCGCCGGCTCACCCCAGAACGCTCGGCCAGGGCGCTCTGGCTCATCCCCAAGGCATTGCGCAGTCCGCGGACATTAAGGCTGACGTGCTGCAGCACCGAGGCGCGGTGCGCTGAATCTTTGTGCACTATATTGCTCACTTATGCAGGTTGCGCAGTATACTGCCCACTTTTGCGGCGATTGTGCGCCGCCCCCCTTCGAGTGTGCAAGACCATGACCCCACCTACCCGCCAACCCCAATCTGCCATCACCCTGCGCCTGAGCAAAGCCGAAATGGTGCTGGTGTTCATCACCATGCTGTGGGGTGGCACCTTCCTGCTGGTGCACAACGTCATGACCGTGAGCGGCCCGATGTTCTTCGTCGGACTGCGATTTGCCGCGGCGGCGTTGTTCGTCGGCCTGGTCTCGGCGCGATCGCTGGCGGGCCTGACCCTCACCGAACTGAAGGCGGGGGTGCTGATCGGCACGTCCATCATGCTTGGCTACGGCCTGCAGACCATGGGCTTGCAAACCATCAGCAGCAGCCAGTCGGCGTTCATTACCGCGCTTTACGTACCCTTCGTACCGCTGTTGCAGTGGTTGGTGCTCGGCCGCCGCCCTGGGCTGATGCCAAGCATCGGGATCTGTCTGGCGTTCGTCGGGCTCATGCTGCTGGCCGGGCCGGAAGGCGGCGCCTTGCACTTGCGCGAAGGAGAAGTGGTAACGCTGGTGAGCGCCGTCGCCATCGCCGGTGAGATCATCCTGATCAGCCGCTACGCAGGCCAAGTCGATGTGCGCCGGGTGACTGTCGTGCAATTGGCCACCGCCTCGCTGCTGTCTTTCCTGATGATCGTGCCGACCCAAGAGCGCCTGCCAGATTTCTCCTGGCTGCTGCTGCTCAGCGCGCTGGGCTTGGGAGCCATGAGCGCGGTGATCCAGGTGGCGATGAACTGGGCGCAGAAGTCGATCTCGCCAACCCGCGCCACACTGATCTACGCCGGCGAGCCGGTGTGGGCCGGCATCGTCGGGCGCATTGCCGGTGAACGTCTGCCGGGCGTTGCCCTGCTCGGCGGGCTGCTGATCGTGGTGGCAGTGGTGGTCAGCGAACTGAAGTTTCGTCGTGCTTCCAGCGAAGCCGAGGCACCGGAAACACAAATCGAAGGCGAACGCCAAAGCGGCCGATGAACCTTTCGCCAGCGGCTATGCTCTGTAAAAAACTGTTATAAAAAAACAGCTTGTCACAGCGCTTTTGTAGGATTCTGCGACAGCTTGCGTGTTGGTGATCGACATCCCGGCACGTATGATCCTTGGCAATCCTTCTAGAATAGACCGCTATGTCTTTGATAGTGCTACTGCTTCTGCCGTTCGTGGGCAGTTGCCTGGCGGCCGTGCTGCCGCACAACGCCCGAAACGCCGAGTCCATACTGGCCGGGGTCGTGGCCCTGGTCGGCACCGTCCAGGTAGCACTGCTGTACCCCCAGATTGCCCATGGCGGGGTGATCCGCGAGGAATTCCTCTGGTTGCCAAGCCTGGGCTTGAACCTGGTGCTGCGCATGGACGGCTTCGCCTGGTTGTTCTCGCTGCTGGTGCTGGGCATCGGTACGTTGGTGTCCCTGTACGCCCGTTACTACATGTCTCCGCAGGACCCGGTACCGCGTTTCTTCGCGTTCTTCCTGGCGTTCATGGGCGCCATGCTCGGCCTGGTGATTTCCGGCAACCTTCTCCAGATGGTGTTCTTCTGGGAATTGACCAGCCTGTTCTCGTTCCTGCTGATCGGCTATTGGCACCACCGCGCCGACGCCCGCCGCGGCGCCTACATGGCGCTCATGGTCACCGGCGCCGGGGGCCTGTGCCTGCTGGTCGGGGCCCTGCTGCTCGGGCATGTGGTCGGCAGCTATGACCTGGACAAGGTCCTGGCTGCCGGTGACATCATTCGCCAGCACGCGCTGTACCCCGTACTGTTGCCGCTGATCCTGGTCGGCGCCCTGAGCAAGAGCGCGCAGTTCCCCTTCCAGTTCTGGTTGCCCCACGCGATGGCCGCGCCCACACCGGTCTCGGCCTATCTGCACTCGGCGACCATGGTCAAGGCCGGGGTGTTCCTGCTGGCGCGCCTGTGGCCGGTGCTGTCGGGCAGTGAGGAATGGTTCTGGATCGTCGGCGGCGCTGGCGCCATTACCCTGCTGCTGGGCGCCTTCGCCGCGATGTTCCAGAATGATCTCAAGGGCTTGCTGGCTTACTCGACCATCAGCCACCTCGGCCTGATCACCCTGCTGCTGGGTCTGAACAGCCCACTGGCGGCGGTCGCCGCGGTGTTCCACATCCTCAACCATGCCACCTTCAAGGCCTCGCTGTTCATGGCCGCCGGAATCATCGACCATGAAAGCGGCACCCGTGACATCCGCCGCCTCAGCGGCCTGATCAGGCTGGTTCCCTATACTGCCACGCTGGCCATGGTCGCCAGTGCCTCCATGGCAGGCGTACCATTGATGAACGGCTTCCTGTCCAAGGAAATGTTCTTCGCCGAAACCGTGTTCATCAGCTCCACCGCCTGGGTCGAAGCTGCGCTGCCGGTGATCGCCACCCTGGCCGGCACCTTCAGCGTGGCCTACGCGCTGCGCTTCACCGTCGACGTGTTCTTCGGCCCCAAGGCCGAGGACCTGCCGCATACTCCCCACGAGCCGCCTCGCTGGATGCGCGCACCGGTCGAGCTGCTGGTGCTCACCTGCCTGGTGGTGGGCATCTTCCCTGCCCAGTCGGTCGGCCCGCTGCTGGCTGCCGCCGCACTGCCGGTAGTAGGCGGTACGCTACCCGATTACAGCCTGGCCATCTGGCATGGTTGGAACGCTCCGCTGATCATGAGCCTGGTGGCCATGAGCGGCGGCATCGTCCTTTACCTGCTGCTGCGCAAGCAACTGCGTCTGGGGCGCTTCCCCTACCCGCCGCTGATCGAGCGCTTCAATGGCAAGCGCCTGTTCGAGCACGGCCAGGTTCGCCTGATGCTGGTGGCTCGTCGCCTCGAGCGGCTGCTGACGTCCCGCCGCCTGCAATCGCAGTTGTTCATGCTGGTGCTCGCCGCGTTTCTCGCCGGCCTCACGCCCATGCTCTATAGCGGCCTGGGCTGGGGCGATCGACCGAAGATCCCGGGCTCCGGAGTGTTCGTCGCGCTGTGGCTGATTGCCATCGCCTGCGCCATCGGCGCGGCCTACCAGGCCAAGTACCATCGTTTGGCCGCGCTGATCATGGTCAGCGTCTGCGGCCTGATGACCTGCATCACCTTCGTCTGGTTCTCGGCACCGGACCTGGCCCTGACCCAACTGGTGGTCGAGGTGGTCACTACCGTGCTCATCCTCCTGGGCTTGCGCTGGCTGCCACGACGCATCGAAGGCGTGTCGCCGCTGCCGGGCAGCCAGGACCGTGCACGCATGCGCCGTGTGCGCGACCTGTTGCTGGCGGTGTTGGTCGGTGGCGGCATGGCGCTGCTGTCGTACGCGATGCTGACCCGGCCGACTCCCAACGACATCTCCTCGTTCTATCTCAGCCGGGCGCTGCCCCAGGGTGGCGGGACCAACGTGGTCAACGTGATGCTGGTGGATTTCCGTGGCTTCGACACCCTGGGCGAGATCACCGTACTGGTGGCCGTGGCGCTGACCGTGTTCGCCCTGTTGCGGCGCTTCCGCCCACCGAAGGAAAGCATGCAACTGCCAGCCCAGCAGCGCTTGCTGGCCCCCGACGTGGTCACCGACCTGGTCAACCCTCGCCATGCCGCAGATACCGCGCTTGGCTTCATGATGGTGCCTGCGGTGCTGGTGCGGTTGCTGCTGCCGATTGCCCTGCTGGTGTCGATGTACCTGTTCATGCGCGGCCACAACCAGCCGGGCGGCGGCTTCGTCGCCGGCCTGGTGATGTCGGTGGCGTTCATCCTGCAGTACATGGTCGCTGGCACCCAGTGGGTCGAGGCCCAGATGAGCCTGCGACCGCTGCGCTGGATGGGCACGGGCCTGCTCTGCGCCACCCTGACGGGAGTCGGCGCCATCGTGCTGGGCTACCCGTTCCTCACCACCCATACCGCGCATCTGCACCTGCCGCTGCTAGGCGATATCCATGTCGCCAGCGCGCTGTTCTTCGACGTCGGCGTTTACACCGTGGTGGTCGGCTCGACGCTGCTGATCCTCACCGCCCTCGCCCACCAGTCGGTGCGCGCCCACCGCCCGGGCAACCCGGCCAAACCCAGCCAAGCAGGAGCCGCCTGATGGAAGAAGTCATTGCAGTCGCCATCGGTGTGCTGGCCGCCTCTGGTGTGTGGCTGGTCCTGCGCCCCAGGACCTACCAGGTGATCATGGGCCTGTGCTTGCTGTCATACGGGGTCAACCTGTTCATCTTCAGCATGGGTAGCCTGTTCATCGGCAAGGAGCCGATCATCAAGGATGGCGTGACCCAGGACCTGCTGCACTACACCGACCCATTACCACAGGCCCTGGTCCTCACCGCCATCGTCATCAGTTTCGCCATGACCGCACTGTTCCTGGTGGTCATGCTGGCCTCGCGCGGTTTGACCGGCACCGACCACGTGGATGGCCGGGAGCGCGACGAATGAGTGGTATGGGCCAACTGATCATCGCACCGATCCTGCTGCCGCTGCTGACTGCGGCGATCATGCTGCTGATCGGCGAGAAACACCGGCAGATCAAGGCGCGCCTGAACCTGCTGTCGAGCTTCATCGGCCTGGGTATCGCCGTCAGCCTGCTGCTGTGGGTACGCACCCAGGGCCAGGCCGAATCGATCGGTGTCTACCTGCCCGGCAACTGGCCTGCCCCGTTCGGCATCGTGCTGGTGCTGGATCACCTGTCGGCGTTGATGCTGACCCTGACCGGGGTCATTGGCGTGAGCGCCCTGCTGTTCGCCCGGGCCCGCTGGGACAGCGCCGGCGCCAGCTTCCATGCGTTGTTCCAGATCCAGCTGATGGGTTTGTATGGCGCCTTCCTGACGGCCGACCTGTTCAACCTGTTCGTATTCTTCGAAGTGCTGCTGGCAGCCTCGTACGGACTGCTGCTGCATGGTTCGGGTCGGGCACGGGTGCGCGCGGGGTTGCACTACATCGCCATCAACCTGTTCGCCTCATCGCTGTTCCTGGTGGGCGCGGCGATGCTCTACGGCGTCACCGGCACATTGAACATGGCCGACCTTGCGCTGAAGATCCCACTCGTGCCGGAGGCCGACCGTGGCCTGCTGCACGCGGGGGCCGCGATCCTGGCGATGGCATTCCTGGTCAAGGCCGGTATCTGGCCACTGAACTTCTGGTTGGTGCCGGCCTATGCCTCGGCCAGTGCACCGGTAGCGGCGCTGTTCGCCATCATGACCAAGGTCGGCCTGTATGCGCTGCTGCGCCTGTGGACATTGCTGTTCTCCGACCAAGCCGGCGCGTCGGCACATTTCGGTGGCCAGTGGTTGATCTACGGTGGCCTGGTCACCCTCGCCGTGGCGGCCATGTCGATTCTCGCCGCACAGCGCCTGGAGCGCATGGCCGGCTTGAGCATCCTGGTCTCGGCCGGCACGCTACTGGCCGCGGTCGGCTTCGCCCAACCTGCGCTGACCGGGGCGGCGCTGTTCTACCTGGTGAGCTCGACCCTGGCCCTGTGTGCACTGTTCCTGCTCGCCGAGCTGATCGAACGTTCACGTTCGGCCAACGAGTTGCCCCTGGAAGACGAAGAAGGCGTGATGCCCTCTCCGCTCGAGTCGCTACACCCGCCCAAGGGCATCAACCTCGACGACGAGCAAAAAGCGGTGATCGGCCAGGTCATCCCATGGACCATGGCCTTCCTCGGCCTTTGCTTCATCGCCTGCGCACTGCTGATCATCGGCATGCCACCGTTCTCGGGGTTCATCGGCAAGCTCAACCTGATCAGCGCGTTGTTCAACCCGCTGGGTCTTGGCGTGCCTGCCGAGCAGCCCTTGTCGGCGCCGGGTTGGGCCTTGGTAGCGTTGCTGATCCTGTCCGGCCTGGCCTCGCTGATCGCTTTCGGGCGCGTTGGCATCCAACGCTTCTGGAAACCCGAGGAGCGCCCCTCACCACTGCTGCGCCGCTACGAGTGCCTGGCAGTGGTGGTGCTACTTGGCCTGTGCAGCATTCTCAGTTTCCGCGCCGAGCCCCTGCTGCGCTACACCCAGGACACCGCCGCCAGCCTGCAGGCTCCGGATGCCTACATCCAGGCGGTGATGGCCGCCAGGCCGCTGCCGGGCCCGACTACCCTCGACGTACAGGTGCAGCCATGAAGCGACTGTTTCCCGCCCCGCTGCTGTCGCTTGCGCTATTCGCGCTTTGGTTGCTGCTCAACCTGTCGGTCAGCCCCGGCAATGTGTTGCTGGCCGCAGCCCTGGCGATACTTGCACCGATCCTGATGGCGCCCCTGCGCCCCCAGCATGCGCATGTGCGCAAGCCGATGACGATTGCCCGGCTGATTGGCCGGGTCGGCGTCGACGTGATCGTATCCAACCTGCAGGTGGCCCGCGGGGTTCTGCGCGCCAACAGCCACCCACCTCGCTCCAGGTTCGTGCGAATCCCCCTGGACCTGCGCGATGCGCACGGCCTGGCCGCGTTGTCGATGATCACCACCGTGGTCCCCGGCACGGTCTGGTCGGAACTGGCTCTGGACCGCAGCGTGCTGTTGCTCCACGTCTTCGACCTGGAAGACGAGCACAGCTTCATCGAGCACTTCAAGGACACCTATGAACGCCCGCTGATGGAGATTTTCCAATGACTGGCCTGCTCGCCAACGCACTCCTCGCCAGCCTGTTCATCCTCGCCCTCGCCATGGCCCTGGCGCTGATACGGCTGTTTCGCGGCCCGTCCGCCCAGGACCGGGTGCTGGCACTGGACTACCTGTACATCCTGGGCATGCTGATGATGCTGGTACTTGGCATTCGCTACGCCAGCGACACCTATTTCGAGGGCGCGTTGCTGATCGCCCTGTTCGGCTTCGTCGGCTCGTTCGCCCTGGCCAAGTTCCTCTTGCGCGGCGAGGTGATCGAATGAGCACAACCCCTGAACTGCCGCTCTGGCTTGAGTTGCTGACCGCCGCCCTGCTACTGATCGGCAGCCTGTTCGCCTTGATCGGTGCCGTGGGCCTGTTGCGGCTGAAGGACTACTTCCAGCGCATGCACCCACCGGCCCTGGCTTCGACCATCGGCGCCTGGTGCGTGGCGCTGGCGTCGATCCTGTACTTTTCGTGGCTCAAGCAGGCGCCGGTACTGCACGCCTGGCTGATCCCGGTACTGCTGGCGATTACCGTGCCGGTCACTACCCTGTTGCTGGCCCGCGCCGCGTTGTTCCGCAAGCGCATGGCCCGCGACCCCGTCCCCGAGGAAGTCAGCAGCGGCCACGACCGCGGCAACTGAATTTTCAGCCTTGAGCGAGGCGCTGCAGCTCGCGGCGGACCATGGCGGCGTAAGGCGGCGGGCTGAGCTGATAAAGCTGCCCGGCCACCCAGTTCAGCCAGGCGCCTTGCAGTTGTTCGCGCATGGCCAGCAGGCGTTCGGCCTCGGCGACCGCCGCTGCCGAATGCTCACGATGAAAGGCGGCGCGCCCGTCACCTGTGGCGTCGCTCATTCGCTGGCCTTGAAGGTGGTCAGTTCGCCCTTGCGCCACTTCGCGACCTTGCCGGTCACCGCCTTGAGCAACTTGCCCAGGCCTTCCTGCACTTGCTGCTGGGCGGCAAACACCAACATCACGCCCTGGCCCTCGCGGAACACGATGCCGTCGCCCTCGGGCACCGAGACGAACGCGTAATCGCCGACGCCATAGACATTGAGCTTGATATCGCGAAAGCGCATTTCCAACTTGCCGCCTTCACGGCTGGGCAGAACAGCGGCGCGGAAGTGGTCGCCCACTTTCAGTTCCAGGCGCTGTTTGTCATCGACCACCAACGCGCTGTCGGTATCGATCTCGGCCATGTACAGGCCTTCTGGACTCTGCTCGGTAACATAAATGAAACGCCCCTGGAACAGCTTGGCCAACTTGCCGCGCAAATCGCCCAAGGCAAACAAGGCGTGGGTATCAAGAGTACTGACTGCCAATGAAGTGATCCTCAAACCGGTAACGTCCCGCCCTCGCCCGTTCTAGACGAGGCACGGCCATTTCAAGTCGATAAACAAAATAGTAATGACGTAATGCGCGAACTATCTGTGCCACTTGGCGATGCAGCTTGCAGGAATAGTCAAGGCGCACTACCAGACAAGCGTCGCGCGAGGCTTTCGACATAGTTCCCAATCGGGAAGCGTAACGTGTGACAACGGTTACACCGGAAAAGATGCAATGATTAGTTATGGGCCAGGGAAGAAGTCGACGCTGGCGCCATTCAAGGCATTGCAAGCGGAAATATGCACGAAAACACTGAAATCCGTCGAGAGGGAAACGATATTTCTTATCCGCTACCGCTACATCCCATCGCGGCTGGGCGCATTACTTAGCAGCCTAACGATGGACGAATGATACGCCTGAGTCGACGCCAGGAAAAGTACGACATGACAAAGGCAGCCTTGCGCGGCTGGCAACAAACCCCAGCCCCGAAAAGCAGACAATGCAAAAAGCCCCAGGGATCGCTCCGTGGGGCTTTGCGCACCGCGCTCGGTCAGATCTGCCGCTGGTGACGGTCGAGCTGCTCGTGACGCTCCTGGGCTTCGATGCAGTACTTGGTAGTCGGGCTGATCAGCAGGCGCTGCAGACCAATTGGCTCACCGCTGTCGTCGCACCAGCCGAAGCTCTCGTCCAAGATACGGCCCAGGGCCATTTCCAACTGCGGCAGCAAGCGCTGGTCGCGCTCGATGGCGTTGACCAGCCAGTGACGCTCTTCTTCGACCGAAGCCACGTCTGCTGGATCCGATGGGGTATCCAGGCTTTCGATGGTGGCGCGGCTCAGCTCGATGCGTTCATGGGTTTCGACTTTCATCGCTTGCAGCAGGCCGGTGAAGAAGGCCAGCTGGTCGGCGTTCATGTAGTCATCGGCCGACATGGCCAGCAACTGTTCCTTGGTCATCGATATCTCTATGAAAAAATGTGCATTTGGGCGATTCGGGTGCGCTCGATGCCTCGGCATCGAGCACGGAATTCTTCAAGCGCCAACCGGCACTCTTTTACAGGGGGCGGCAGTCTAAGGCGCCACGTCGCACGGAGCAACAGCAATCAGGGGGGAATTTACCTGAACTGGCCCGGATTCCGCTGGTCGGTGCTTGCGCCAGCGAGATGCAACACCGACACGACCGTGCCTTGCTGGTCGTACGAACAAAAGAAAACCCCACAGCTTGCGGGCTGCGGGGTTACCGGCTAGCCGGGGTCGAGCCTAGCGATCCTTGAACTGCGGCTCGCGTTTGGCGATGAACGCCGCCATGCCTTCCTTCTGGTCCTCGGTGGCGAACGCCGCGTGGAACACCCGGCGCTCGAAACGAACCCCCTCGCTGAGGTTGACCTCGAAGGCGCGGTTGACGCTCTCCTTGACCATCATGCTCACCGGAATCGACTTGCCGGCGATGGTGGCTGCCACTTTCAGCGCTTCTTCCAGCAACTCGGCCTGTGGTATCACTCGCGCCACCAGGCCTGCGCGCTCGGCTTCTTCGGCGCCCATCAGGCGACCACTCAGGCATAGCTCCATGGCCTTGGCCTTGCCCACTGCACGGGTCAGGCGCTGGGTACCGCCCATGCCGGGCAGCACACCGAGATTGATTTCCGGCTGGCCGAACTTGGCGTTGTCGCCAGCGAGGATGAAGTCGCACATCATCGCCAGTTCACAGCCGCCACCCAGGGCAAAACCGGACACGGCCGCGATGATCGGCTTGCGCCGGTTGGCGATGCGATCGGCGTCGCTGAACAGATCATCGACGTAGATCTGCGGGTATTGCAGATCGGCCATTTCCTTGATGTCGGCGCCGGCAGCGAAAGCCTTGGCGGAGCCGGTGAGCACCACGCAGCCGATGTTCGGGTCACGCTCGAGTTGGTCCAGGGCCTGGTTGATCTCGCCGACGATTTGCGCGTTGAGCGCGTTCAGCGCCTGGGGGCGGTTGAGCGTGATCAGGCCGACTTTGCCGTGGATATCCAACAAGATGGTTTCGAATGCCATGCAGTCTGCTCCTTCAAAGATTGCGCGCAATGACCATGCGCTGTATGTCGCTGGTGCCCTCGTAGATCTGGCAGACGCGAACGTCGCGATAGATCCGCTCCAGCGGGAAGTCGCTCAGATAGCCATATCCACCCAAGGTCTGCAAGGCATCCGAACAGACCTTTTCGGCCATTTCCGAGGCGAAAAGCTTCGCCATCGAGGCTTCCACCAGCGCTGGGCGCCCGGCATCACGCAGTGCTGCGGCATGCAAAACCATCTGCCGGGCCACTGCAATGCGCGTGGCCATGTCGGCCAGGCGGAAGGCCACGGCCTGGTGTTCGATCAATGCCTTGCCAAAACTTTGCCGCTCGTTGGCATAGTCGCGCGCCACCTCGAACGCCGCGCGCGCCATGCCAACCGCCTGCGAGGCGATACCGATGCGCCCACCTTCGAGGTTGGCCAGGGCGATCTTGTAGCCCTCGCCCTCCTCGCCCAGGCGGTTGGCCACCGGCACCCGCACGTTGTCGAAGACGATCTGGCAGGTATCGGAGGCATGCTGGCCGAGCTTGTCCTCGATCCGTGCCACCTGGTAGCCCGGCGCGTCGGTGGGCACGATGAACGCACTGATGCCACGCTTGCCCGCCTCGGGATCGGTCACGGCGAAGACGATCACCACCCCGGCGTTGAGCCCCGAGGTGATGAACTGCTTGCTGCCATTGAGCACGTATTCGTCGCCCTCGCGCCGGGCACGGGTCTTCAGGCTGCTGGCATCGGAGCCGGCCTGCGGTTCGGTCAGGGCGAACGCTCCGAGCATCTCGCCGCTGGCCAGAGGGGTAAGGAACCGCGCCTTCTGCTGCTCGTTGCCAAAGCGCAGGATCGGCACGCAACCCACCGAGTTGTGCACGCTCATGATGGTCGAGCAGGCGCCATCGCCCGCGGCGATTTCCTCGAGCGCCATGGCGTAGGCCACGTAGCCGGTATCGCTGCCGCCCCATTGCTCTGGTACCAGCATGCCGAACAGGCCGAGCTGGGCCATTTCCTGGATGGCCTCCTTGGGGAAGCGATGTTCCTTGTCCCACTGCTCGGCAAAGGGTTTGAGCCGCTCCTGGGCGAAGGCTCGCACCGCGTCGGCGATTTGTTGTTGCTCGTCAGTTACCAGCATGATTCACCTCAGTACAGGCATTCGACGGCCATGGCCGTGGCTTCGCCGCCGCCGATGCAAATGGCCGCCACGCCACGGCGCAGGTTGTTCTGGCGCAGGGCAGACAGCAGGGTCACCAGGATACGTGCGCCCGAGGCGCCGATCGGATGGCCCAAGGCGCAGGCGCCGCCGTGGATGTTGACCTTGTCATGTGGCAGGTCGAGGTGTTTCATGGCCGCCAGGGTGACCACGGCGAAGGCCTCGTTGATCTCGAACAGGTCGACCTCGCCCAGGCTCCAGCCGGTGCGCTGCATCAGTTTGTCGATGGCTCCGATCGGCGCGGTCGGGAACAGCGCCGGGGTGTCGGCGAACACGGCGTGGCCATGGATCAGCGCCAGCGGCTTGAGACCACGCTTTTCGGCTTGCGAACGACGCATCAGCACCAGCGCGGCGGCACCATCGGAGATCGAACTGGAGTTGGCCGCGGTCACCGTACCGCCTTCGCGGAAAGCCGGCTTGAGCTGCGGGATCTTGTCCAGGCGCGCCTTGGGCGGTTGTTCGTCGTCCTTGATCAGCCGGGTCTGCTTGCCTTCGGTGACCTCCACCGGGACGATCTCGGCGGCGAAGCGGCCGCTACCGATGGCCTCCTGGGCACGGGTCAGCGAGTCGATGGCGAACTGGTCCTGGGCTTCGCGGCTGAAGCCGTTGGCCTGGGCGCAGTCTTCGGCGAAGGTGCCCATCAGGCGGCCCTTGTCGTAGGCGTCTTCCAGGCCGTCCATGAACATGTGGTCGATGACCCGGCCATGGCCCATGCGATAGCCGCCGCGCGCCTTGTCCAACAGGTACGGGGCATTGCTCATGCTTTCCATGCCGCCAGCGACCACTACGTTGGCGCTGCCGGCCAGCAGCAGGTCGTGGGCCATGATCGCGGCCTGCATGCCGGAGCCGCACATCTTGTTCAGGGTGGTGCAAGTGGTGTGCTTGCCCAGGCCAGCACCGAGGGCAGCCTGGCGCGCCGGTGCCTGGCCCTGCCCGGCAGGCAGAACGCAACCGAACAGCACCTGCTCGACGCTGGCGGCATCGATGCCCGCACGCTCGACCGCACCACGGATGGCCGCGCTGCCCAGCTGCGGCGCGGTAAGGCTCTTGAAGTCGCCCTGCAGGCCGCCCATGGGCGTGCGTGCGGCGCTGACGATGACGATCGGGTCGTTGGCAATGGACATGTCGTTCACTCCTTACTTGGCAGCCATGCGCAGCGCGCCGTCGAGGCGGATCACCTCGCCGTTGAGCATGCTGTTCTCGATGATGTGACGGGCCAGCGCGGCGTATTCCTGCGGGCGCCCCAGGCGCGGCGGGAACGGTACGCCAGCGGCCAGAGAATCGCGCACTTCCTCGGTCATGCCGGCCATCATCGGGGTTTCGAAGATGCCGGGGGCGATGGTCATCACGCGGATGCCGAAGCGCGCCAGCTCGCGGGCAGCGGGCAGGGTCAGGCTGGCGATGGCGCCCTTGGAGGCAGCGTAGGCGGCCTGGCCGATCTGCCCGTCGTAGGCGGCGATGGAGGCGGTGTTGATGATCACCCCGCGCTCGCCCGCCTCGTCGGCGCTGCCTTCGGCCATGGCCGCCGCAGCCAGGCGCAGCAGGTTGAAACTGCCGACCAGGTTGACGTTGATGACCTTGGCGAAGCTGGCCAAGCCATGCGGCCCATGCTTGCCGAGGATTTTCTCGGCGCCCACGATACCTGCGCAGTTGACCAGCCCATGCAGGCTGCCGAAGGCGCTGAGCGCAGCATCGACGGCAGCCTGTGCGGCCTGCTCGTTGCTGATGTCGGCGACCGCGAAGCGGGCGTTGTCACCCAGTTCACGGGCCTTGGCCTCGACGGCCTGGGCATTGAGGTCGACCAGCATGACCTTGGCGCCGGCCTCGACCAGCATCTGCGCGGTGGCAGCGCCTAGCCCGGAGGCTGCGCCGCTGACGATGAAGTGCTTGTTGACGATGTGCATGATGTGGGGTCCTTTCAGGCGCTGGCGCTGACGGCCTGCTGCGCTTGTTGTTTGGCGATTTCCTGATTGCGCAGGATGAAGCGTTGCAGCTTGCCGCTCGGCGTCTTGGGCAGCTCGCTGACGAATTCGATTTCACGCGGATAGGCATGGGCGTACAGGCGCTTGCGCACGTGTTGGCGCAAGGTTTCTTCGAGTTCGGCGCTGCCTTGGACGCCGCTTGCCAGCACCACGAAGGCCTTGATCAACTCGGTGCGTTCCGGGTCGGGCTTGCCGATCACCGCCGCCTCGATCACTGCCGGGTGCTCGATCAGCGCGCTTTCGACATCGAACGGCCCCACCCGGTAGCCCGAGGTGGTGATCACATCATCGCTACGACCGACGAAACTGATGCTGCCATCTTGATTCAGCTCGACCGTGTCGCCGCTCAGGTAATACTTGCCGACGAAGGCCTTGGTCGGCAGCCCGTGGTAGCCGCCGAACCAGCACAGCGGCGATTGTTCGCGGTCGACCGCAAGGATGCCCGGCTGGCCGGCGGGCAGCTCGCTGCCCTGGTCGTCGAGTACGACGATGCGATGCCCGGGAATGGCGAAACCGGCCGACCCCAGATGCACGGGATGCTCCAGGCCATGGTGGTTGCACAGCACCATGCCCAGCTCGGTCTGCCCGTAATGGTCATGAATGGTGACGCCGAGCTCGTCGCGGAACCAGCGGATCACCTCGGGGTTGAGTGGCTCGCCGGCACTGCTGACCACCCGCAGCCGGCCCTTGATCGGTGCCGAGAAGCCCTCACCGGCAGCAATCAGCAGGCGGAAGGCGGTGGGCGAGCCGGCCAGATTGGTGATACCCAGCTTGTCGATCACCCGTGCGCAGCTTTCTACGTTGAACGGGCCATCGTAGAAGGTGGTGGCATGGCCCAGGGCCAACGGGCCGGTGACCGCATAGTAGAGTCCGTAGGCCCAGCCGGGATCGGCCAGGTTCCAGAAACTGTCGTCCGGGCGCAGGTCGATGGCATCGCGCATGTAGCCCTGGAATGCCACGATGGCGCGCAGCGGCACCTCCAGCGGTTTGGCCGGGCCGGTGGTGCCAGACGTGAACATCAAGAGAAATGGATCGTCGCCGCTGCGCATGACCGGCGGGTGTTCGGCCGTTACGGCATCGAGCAGTCGCTGGAAGTCCGCTTCGCCGGCCGGTGCTTTGACGGTGATACGCGCCGGACAATCGGCGACCTCGTCGAGCTTGCCACGGTTGCCCAGGTCGGTGACAACCACCTTGGCCTGGGACTGATGCAGGCGGTGCTCGATGGCCTTGGGCCCAAAGGCGGTGAACAGCGGCTGGTACACCGCACCCAGCCGCCAGGTGGCCAGAATGGTCACCAACAGTTCAGGCGTACGCGGCATGAGACCAGCCACCCGATCACCGGGGCCAACCCCATGGGCGTGCAGCACATTGGCGAAACGGCCTGCCAGGTGCTGCAGCTGTTCGAAGCTATAGCGTTTGCCGCAACCTTCGGCGTTTTCCCAGACCAACGCCGTGCGGTTGCCGCCGACATGGCGATCGCAACACTCGACGCACGCGTTGAGCGCGGTCAGATTGCCATGCAAGGCCGTTGTCACGGCATCGGCATATTGGAACGAACGAACAGCCTCGGCGTAATCGCGCATCGTCAGACTCCTGGTTTCTTATTGTTGGAATCGCACCAAAGGTCTGACGATGGTCCCGCCAAGGCCGCGCGCGGACAATGGCCAAAGCGGTCAATCGCGATGAGCGGTTTGGCCGGACGCGCCTTGCCCTTGCGCCAGGGTTTCGCGGGTCAACTGCAACGCCAGGTCATGCCGGGCCGCCTCGCGCTCGCTGGCGAGTTCATCCCAACGCTGGCGGTAGTCCTGGCTGCCCAGGCTCTCCACCTGTTCATCGAGTTGCGTGCCACGCGCCTCGAAGGACGCGTCGATGTCAGCAAACGCCTCGGCGTGCTGAGCACGGAGGTAGGCGATCCAGAAATCTCGCCGAACCACGCTCTGCGCCACTGCTTCGGAGGTTTCCGCGGCCCGCACTGCGGCCAGGGCGTCGCGTTCGTCCTGGGCAGTGATCGCTGCCAAGGGCGCGAAACGCATGCTGCGTGGCTGGCAAGGCAAGCTCAGGGCATCGGCCAGGCGGATGCGGTAGCCGAGCACGACCTCAAGGTCGTCAACGTGCAGGCCGTCGCGTTGTCTTTGCCTGATCACCCCGAAGGCATATTGATCGACCTGTTCCAGACGGAACAGACGCCGGCCCAGGTCCAGCAGCTGTGCGCGCGCACCAGCCTCGGCGCTGCGTTTTTCGGCCTTGTACACCAGCACCTCGATCTGCAACCGGCTGAAGCGCTCCGCCACGCTGTCCACGCACCCTCTCGGCTCCACCGCACTGGCAAAGATCTGCTGTTGCAGCGCCTCGTCCTGGGAGAGTGCCTCCAGCAAACTCCACACCTGACTACGGACATAGTCGGTCGCCTGGGTGAAGTCGCTGGCATCGGTCAAGGCCTGCAACACGTCGAACAGCCCGGCGCTGCCCTCTCGGGCACGCAGCCGTGCCCACAGTTGCGACCTGGCCAAGTGAGTGGCAGGTGGCTCGCCCTCCACCCACCTGTCCATGAACTGGCTGGCGGGCCGGCGCGGCCTCAGGGTCACACCATGCCGGTCGACGCCATAGAAATCCTCGCGCGTCCTTGCCGACAATGCATTGCGGTTGAAGTTGATCCTGGCACGGAAGACCCAGGGCATTTGCATGAGCGGGGCGGGTAGCTCGGTGATCGAGTTGTCGCTGAGGTCCGCGAAATCCAGGTGCTGGCACAGCTCGAGGCCTTGGGGTACCGAGGTCAGGCCACAAAAATTCAGCCGCAGGGCCCGCAGTAGCGGCGCTGTCTCGAAGCGCAAGTCGAGGGAGTGCAGGGGGTTGTGACTGAGGTTCAACGAATGCAACCGTGACAGCGAAAGGAGTACCTCGCGGTTGCTGCTGGTCATGCGGATACGGTTGGCCATCAGGGTCAGGTGGCGTAGCTCGCCCAAATGAACGATGCCGGCCGGGATGGTGGTCAGGCGGTTGTTGGTCACCGTCAAGGCAACCGTGACAGCGAAAGGAGTACCTCGCGGTTGCTGCTGGTCATGCGGATACGGTTGGCCATCAGGGTCAGGTGGCGTAGCTCGCCCAAATGAACGATGCCGGCCGGGATGGTGGTCAGGCGGTTGTTGGTCACCGTCAAGGTATGCAAGTGGCCGAAGCAGCGCAGGAAGTATGCAAGTGGCCGAAGCAGCGCAGGAAGTTTGCCGGCACTTGTTCAAGGTCCTGCCCGGCCAAGATCAGCTCGCCCACATGGGTCAGGTCCACCTCCGCCGGCAATGATGGCAGATGCTTGACACGCCAGCCGCTGAGATTGAGCCGCAGACTACCGCTGCGGCCATCGGCGGCGAGGATCACCTCACCCTCCATGCGCCAGGCCGCGCGCAATAGATTGGCCAAGTGCAGCCGCTGCACACGGACCGCGCGGCTGCGTACTGCGCCTTGCCAGCGATCGAGCGTCCGGTCCAGCCGCGCGTAGTTGCGCTCGTGTTGCAGCAAGTGATCGAAGGGTGATCCTTCTTCACTCAGCAGACGCTGCATGAAGGTTTCCACCTGGGCCTCGTTGAAGGTCGGGTACAACGAGCGGATCCGGCCGCGGAACGTGCCCACCACCCCCTGGCGTCGCGAAACCAGGCCGCCGAGCGGATAGCCGATCCGTCCATTGCTCATGCGAGCACCTGGATTGAACCAGGGCGCTGCGTCACGCCACCCCAGCAGGTTGAGCATGTCGCGGCGCTCGGCAGGCATCAGTTCGATCAGCTTCATGCGAAGACTTGAGGCTGGGTCGTCGCCAGCAAGACCGAGCGTTTCTCGTTGCCCAGGGCTAAGCAACGCGACGATGGCGCTGAACACATCACCCGGCTCGTCCACATCTTCTTCACGGGGGAGCCCACGATGATCATACAAACGGAATCGACCATCGCGTTTCACCAGTATCACACGCGTTTGCGGCGGACCTTGTGGGTCCAGGGTCGCCAATAGCCTTCCGCTATCTGTACCTTCGCGCAACTCCAGGTTCACCTGCCTTGGCCAACGCGGTAGCCGACGCAACAGGGCGCACACCAGTTCGCCGGTTTCCGGGGTGTAGCTGTCATCCAGAAATACCCCCTCCACCGCGCGGTTGAGCCGTGCGAAGCCCAGCAGCGAGCGGGCCTTGGTGGCGATGACGAGCGGTACCCTTCCTTCCAGTATCGCCGCACGCTGCAGGCTTGGCGAGATGCCTAGCACGGCTTGGGCGGCGTAGCTGTCGGGCAGGCCGGGGAAATCGCGTTTGAGCAATGCGAGCAACGGATCGTCCGGCAGCGGATCGGCACTCAGGAAGGCGAACAACCGTGACCGCCAGGCAAGCGGATGTTGCCCAAGCCGAGCCGCGATCTGCGCCTCGCTCAGTTGCTCCATCCCAGGCTGGGCCTTGCACCAGGCGAGAATGTGCGGATCATCCAGGTTGCTCGGCATTTGCCGCAGGCGCTCGAACAGCCTGGTTATCCGTGCGTGCGCCGCGAACCTGCGTAGCGAGTCGCGCAGGTTGAAGGGTACCGGACGGTTTTCCACCAGCAGCCCACGCAGTTCGTTCTGGTCCATTCCTGCGGCCTGCAATACCTGCGCTGCCCGCGTCGCCGACAGCGGCGGATCGCTCGGCCACAAGCGATCGAGCATGCTGGCGCTGTCGTTCCAATCCAGCGGGCGTTCCAGACGCAAACGCCAAAAGCGTTCGCCGTTGTGGTGGACCTCGGGTTCGAAAGCATCACCACCTGCGCGATGGCGCAATCGCCACGGCCCCTCCTGTTGCGGCTGATGCACCTGATAGTAGCGCCGATCGATGCGCAGCAGGCGGCGATCGCCGTCGGTGAACAAGCCGTCATCCTCCAGCACAGGCTCGCTGGCATCGACCTCGAATGGCCTCAGGTCCTGATCCCATAAACGCATCCGCTGCTCATCGAGCTCGACCGGCTGCAGCCGATCGACGAAATCGCTACGCATGAAGCCCCGGGCCACCAGGCCAACACCGGCAACCGTGACGGCGGTGACTGCCACCACCTCGGCGACGCCAAGCAGGTGCTCCACCGCTTCATGCTGATGCCCTTGGGCCCAAGCGCGGATGCCCTCATAGGTTTCCTCGCCCGTCTGCACCAACAACTGCGCCAACAGCAATTCGCCCAGCCCCGGCACGAACAGGCCAGCGACACCCACCGCCCCCATACCGATGCCCTCCCAGCGATCCAAACGCGCCTGGGCATCGCTGTCGTCGGCATCGGCATTGGGTACCAGCAGCAAGCGTGCGTCGTCCTTGAGCCGCAGGATATGGCTGTCCGCCAGATGCTTGAACACGTCGCCTTGAAGGGCTACGCCCTCCAGCTCCAGGTCGGTGTCATCATCGCGCAGCCGCTTGCCCAACGTAGCATTGAAGTCGGCCCGCTCACGCAACCCGACCAGTTCGCTCAGCCGCTGATGCACACTGGGTTGGTCAAGGTCAGCGGCCAGGACGTCATTGAGCTGTGCCAGGCTGGAAAAATGCCGTAGCGGCCGATCAGGATCCTGCGGCAGGTAGAGCACCATGCCGAGGTCCTCTCCCTGCGGGCCACGCAACTGCATCAGCAGGCTATCGGCCGCCAGGCAGTGGAGCATTTTCAACTGCCCCGGATACGCATGCAGGGCCTGCGCAGCGTACGTGGGATCGGGCGCTGCAACGTTGCGCAGCGCAGCGTGCTGGCCTGCGCTCAAATGGCCTTGCAGAGCCGCCAGTTCCACAGCCAGGGCAAACCCGGTGCGCTTGTGATCGGCAAGCAGCCCTCGTACTTGCGTGTTCGACTGCTGCTCCAGCAACGCCTGGTACTGCTTGCCGACATCCAACTGCCGGCAACGCCTGGCAAACGCGTTTGGATCCCCCGACAGCACGGCATCCTGACCGCTGATCACCAAGCCGCTGCCAATGTAGGAAGGGTTACCAGCGGGAAAATTCTGCATCAAGCGCAGCAATGCAGGTGAGCGGACCGGCACAAGCTCGTCGCTGGGCAATCCTCCGCCTGGTGGAACGCTGAAGTGCCGGCGCATATCCAGCCATTGCAGGCCCGCGAAGCCAATGTCGGCGGCTGGTCCGTCAAGCAGGGGCGTGTAGGCAGCCAGGGCAAATTGCTGCGGCGTCGGCAACGGCGCCAGCGCTTCGGTGAGCCGTCGATGGCTGAGCCGGTGGGCAGCGTAACGCTCGCGCAGCGTGTTGATCTGCGCGGCTGATGCCTGCTTCAGCCACTGAGGGAGTCGGGCCGCGACGAAACGGTCGGGGGCGTGGTCGAGCGTGGTGGTGGTCACTTGCGTCATGGTTGTACCCGGATGGATGCCAAACCCTGACTCTGCACCTGCGCAACCTGTCACGGCAGAGGGAAGCGCATCGGCTAGCGTCGCTCCTGCCCCTGCAACATCAGGGTGCGGTAGTGTCCCGGATTACAGCCGAACCATTTGCGAAACGCCTTGTAGAACGAGCTGCTGTCGGCAAAGCCCAGGCGCTCGGCAATCTCCGCCAGGCCCAGCGCGGCCTCGGCCAACCAGGCAATGGCGAGCTCGCGCCGCACGCTGTCCTTGAGCCCCTGGTAGGTCTGGCCTTGCTCACCGAGGCGGCGGCGCAGGGTCGAGGCCGACATGCACAACTCACTGGCCAGTTGTTCGGCATCTGGCCAATGGGCCGCCTCCATGCCCAGCAGATGGCGGCGGATACGCCTGGCCAGGCTGTCCGGGTCACGGAACTTGACCAGGATATTGCCTGGCGCCTCGGCCAGAAAACGCTGCAGGTCCGCCTCGCTGCGCCTGATCGGCAGGTCGAGGCAATCGCCGGCGACGATCATGCGCGTGCGCGGGCGGTCGAATTGCAGGTTTTCCGAGAACATCACCCGGTAGTCGTCGCAGAACGGCGGCTCGGCGCAGCGCAGTTCGATGGCCAGGATCGGGATGCGCCGCCCCGCCAACCAGCAGGCGACCCCGTGCACGATCATCCAGAAAGTGAAATAGGTGAACGCTCGGCGCGGCGTGTCGCACGGCTCGTTGATGACGATTTCGGCCAGGCTGTGCTGACGCACCAGGCTCGGTTGCAGGTCTGCAAGCATCAGTGAAAGAAACGCCAGGGCAGTCTCCAGCCCCGCCGCCACGCTCGGCTGGGCCATGCTTGCCCGGCAGAGAAAAGCCAAGCTGCCACTGGGCAAGCCGCGCCGGTCCATGGCAAAGAATTCATCGTTGCAGCGCCGGGTCAACAGACGCCAGAGACGCGCGTACGCATCGGCGCTCACCCGCGCATCGGCCTGGCGCAACTGTTCGATGTCGATGCCGGCACGCGCCAGCAACGGGGCGTCCGGCTCGCCTGCCGGACAGGTCTGCAACAGGGCCTCACGCACCAGTTGCATGGAAATGGTGTCTTTTTCGCTCATGCTTCGCCTGCCAGTTGCAAGAACGCCTGAATCAGCCGCAGCTCGCGGCGCCGCTCCAGGCAGCCGATCATGTGCTGGTTGACCAGCGCATTGCCAGCCAAGGGCCGCGCCACCACGCGGGGATCGTTGGCCACTTCGGTCGAGGAGACGACCCCCACCCCCAACTGCGCAGCCACAGCCTCGGTCACCGCTTCGCGGCTGTCCAGCTCCAGCAGCACCCGTGGTTGTATTCCGGCAGACGCACAGGCGCGATCGAAGGTCCGACGGGTGGTCGAGCTGGGCTCGCGCAGCACCATGATCTGCTCGTGCAAATCGGCCAAGGGCAAATCGCCCGGAGCGGATGCCCAGGCGTGCCCCGCTGGCAGCAGCGCGCACAGCCGCGACTCGCACAGGTTCTGCAGATACAGCCCCTGGCGCGGCTCGATTTCGGTCAGCACGGCGACATCCGCATGCTCGGACAACAACGCGGCCAATGTCTCCTGGGCATTGCCCAGGCGCAGATTGACGGTAATGCCCGGGTAGCGCTCACGCAATTGCGCCAGCATCGGCATGACCCGATGCGGGCCATCGGCGGCGACTTCCAGGCGCCCGGTCAGCAACTGCCGGTTGGCCTCGAGCATGGCCTGGGCTTCCTCGGCCAAGCCGAACATGGCTCGGGTAATCGCCGCCAGGCGCGTGCCTTCCTCCGTCAACTCTACCCGCCGGGCGGTGCGCCGCAGCAGGGTGATCTGATAATGCTCCTCCAGCGCCTTGACGTGCCCGGTGACGGCCGGCTGGCTGATGAACAGGCGCGCTGCGGCGCGCGTGAAACTGCCCTCGCGGGCGACGGCATCGAAGGCGCGCAGTTGGAACAAATTCATATCTATCGGCCTGACTTATGACTGGCATAACAACAAACAATTTGATTGATACAAGGGAGAATTGCAACCTGAGCACCCTAGATTCAGCCCACCGCATGTGAGGAACCTCGGCATGAGCAACGCCCCGATTCTGCTGACCCCTGGCCCATTGACCACCTCGGCGCGCACCCGCCAAGCCATGCTGGTGGACTGGGGTTCCTGGGACCGCGATTTCAACCAGCTTACCGCCAGCGTCTGCGAGCAACTGCTGGCTATCCTCGACGCCAGCGCCAGCCACCATTGCGTGCCGCTGCAAGGCAGCGGCACCTTCGCCGTGGAAGCCGCCATCGGGACCCTGGTGCCACGCGACGGCAAGGTCCTGGTGCTGATCAACGGTGCGTACGGCCAGCGCCTGGCGAAGATCTGCAAGGTGCTGGGCCGTGCCTACAGCACCTTCGAAACCGCCGAGGACCAACCGACCACCGCCGCCGATGTCGACCGCCTGCTGGCTGCCGACCCAGCCCTGACCCATGTGGCGTTGATTCACTGCGAGACCAGCACCGGCATTCTCAATCCGCTGCCCGAGATCGCCCAGGTGGTCAAGCGTCATGGCAAGCGCTTGGTCATCGATGCCATGAGCTCGTTCGGCGCGTTGCCCATCGATGCCCGCAATATCCCCTTCGAAGCGCTCATCGCCGCCTCCGGCAAGTGCCTGGAAGGCGTACCGGGCATGGGCTTCGTCTTCGCCGAGAAAAGCGCCCTGGCTGCCGCCGAGGGCAATGCCCACTCCCTGGCCATGGACCTGCACGACCAGCATGCCTATATGGCCAAGACCGGCCAATGGCGCTTCACCCCGCCCACCCATGTGGTAGCGGCGCTGCACGAAGCCCTCCAGCAATACAACGAGGAAGGTGGCCTGCCCGCACGCCACCAGCGCTACGCCGACAACTGCAAGACGCTGCTCGACGGCATGGCCGCCATCGGCCTGCGCAGCTTCCTTCCAGCCGAGATCCAGGCGCCGATCATCGTCACCTTCCACGCGCCGAATGACGCCCGCTACCAGTTCAAGGACTTCTACGAGCGGGTCAAGGCCAAGGGCTTCATCCTCTACCCCGGCAAGCTGACCCAGGTCGAAACCTTCCGCGTCGGCTGCATCGGCGTGGTCGGCGCCGAAGGCATGCAGGCCGCCGTCGATGCCGTGGCCCAGGTATTGCGGGAAATGGAAGTACTGGACATCTGACCCCTTTGCCCACCCTATTTCAGGAATCAGCGCACATGAACTACAGCAACCCTACCCAGCTGCAAGCCGCCATCCTCGACTGGGCCGGCACGGTGGTCGATTTCGGATCGTTCGCGCCAACGCAGATCTTCGTCGAGGCCTTTGCCGAATTCGACGTGCAAGTTTCCATCGAGGAAGCCCGGGGCCCGATGGGCATGGGCAAGTGGGACCATATCCGTACCCTGTGCGACGTGCCGGCAATCGCCGAGCGTTATCGCAAGGTATTTGGCCGCACGCCGACCGACGATGACGTGACCGCCATCTACAACCGCTTCATGCCGCTGCAGATCGAGAAGATCGCCGTGCATTCGGCGCTGATCCCCGGCGCCCTGGACACCTTGACCGGCCTGCGCCAGGACGGGCTGAAGATCGGCTCGTGCTCGGGTTACCCGAAAGTGGTGATGGACAAGGTGGTGGAGCTGGCGGCCCAGAATGGCTACGTCGCCGACCACGTGGTGGCCACCGACGAGACGCCGAATGGCCGTCCTTGGCCGGCCCAGGCACTGGCCAACGTGATCGCACTGGGTATCGACGACGTGGCGGCTTGCGTCAAGGTCGACGATACCGTCCCAGGCATTCTCGAAGGCCGTCGGGCGGGGATGTGGACCGTGGCGCTGGTGTGCTCGGGCAATGCCCTGGGGCTGACCTGGGAGGCATACCAGGCGCTGGGCGCGGAGCAGTTGGACAGCGAGCGCAAGCGGATCCATGCGATGTTCGAGGGGTCGCGGCCGCACTATCTGGTCGATACCATCAACGACCTGCCGCAGGTGGTGGCCGATATCAACCGGCGGCTGGCCTTGGGCGAAATGCCGCAGGCATTCTGACGGAGCGGCGTCGAGGCATTCGCGGCGATTCGCCGCGAATGCAATGGGACAGGCGCAACAGGCCTGTCAGACCGCCCGGTTCAGCTTCACCCAGGAAGCGAACTTGTCGATGAAGGCCTGCAAGAACGGCCGGGTCTTGTCACTGAGTTTGCCGGCCTCGTCGAACAGGCTAGCGGCCCCCCCGATGTAGGCCTCGGGCATCTGCATGCAGGGCATGTCGAGAAACACCAGCGACTGGCGTACCGCGTGGTTGGCGCCGAAACCACCGATGGCCCCGGGAGAAACGCTGGCCACCGCGGCGGGCTTGCCGCTCCAGGCGCTCTGGCCATAAGGTCGCGAGCCAACGTCGATGGCGTTCTTCAAGGCACCGGGCACCGAGCGGTTGTATTCCGGAGTGACGAACAATACCGCATCGCTGCGCCGTACTTCGTCGCGAAAACGCGTCCAGGCCTCGGGCACACCGGCGGCCTCGACATCTTCGTTGTACAGCGGCAGGTCACCGATCTCGACGATCTTCAGCGCCAGGCTTGACGGCGCCAACTCTGAAAGGGCCCGGGCCACCTTGCGATTGTAGGAATCCTTGCGCAAGCTGCCGACGACTACCGCTACCGAATACACCTGGGTCATGGCGATTTCCAACCTTTGCTGGGTTAAGAGACGTTGTAGTTATAGATGACACTGCTCGGCGACTTGGTTTTTTTTCCTGCAACAGAAAACTTCCAGGTATCTTCTATGGTCTATCCCTGCAGACATTTCCTACGTAATTCAGAGGTTTTCACCTAAATGGCAGCAGTAATGGTCGGCCAATTCCACGCCCGTGACGCCGAAGGCCGCATCTATCCCGTCCACGAGTTCCAGGAGTCCACGCTCCAGGCAGACGGCAGCACCCTGGGCGCACCGATCACCACCTACCGCCTGGCCATCGGCGATCGGGTCACCCACCTGGGTGAAGATCGCTTCGAACTGGCGCAGAGCGGCGTCGAGATCATTCGCATTCCTTGATGCAGTCCACCGTGTAGCGCCCGTTCTCGGCCTGCAGCCCATGCACGTCGGCGACGAACCCGGGGAAGCCGCTGCTGAAAGCACGGGCAAACGCCAGGTAATCGAGGATGGAACGGGTCTTCTCGGTAAAACGCTCGCCCGGCATGATCAATGCGATACCCGGTGGGTATGGCACCAGCATCACCGCCGCGATCCGGCCCTCCAGGGCCTCGATCGGGACCGCCTCTACCTCGCCACGGACCATGTGATCGTAGGCTTGGGCAGGGCTCATCACCACCTCCGGTAGCGAGGTGAACAAGCGTACCAGTTGCTTGGCCGTGGCATTGGCGCGGTAGCAATCGTGCAATTGATCGCACAGGTCGCGCAGCCCCAACCCTTGATAGCGCACGGCGTCGACCGCGACGATGCTCGGCAGGCAGGCTGCGAGCGCGGTATTGCCATCGTAATGGCGCTTGAACTCCAGCAGTTCGGTCAGCAGCGTGCTCCACTTACCCTTGGTGATGCCCATCGAGAACAGCACCAGGAAGCTGTACAGGCCGGTCTTTTCCACCACCAGCCCACGCTCCCAGAGAAACTTGCCGACCACCGCCGCCGGAATGCCGTGTTCGCCCAACACGCCACCGGCATTCAGGCCCGGCATCACCAGGGTCACCTTGAGCGGGTCGAGCAGCACGTAGTCATCCGCCACGTCGGCAAAACCATGCCAGGCTGCCCCTGGCTGCAACAACCAGTCTCGCGCCGCCAGTTGCTGACTGCCCTCCGCTGCCGGCGGTTGCCAGATGCTGAACCACCAGTCATCGACGGTCAGACGCTCGCGCAGGCTGGTCAGGACTCGGCGAAAACTCAGTGCCTCATCGAACATCTCCTGTAGCAGCGAACGCCCAGCGGGGCCTTCCATCATGGCCGAGGCGACATCCAGCGAGGCGATGATGCCGTACTGCGGCGAGGTGGAGATGTGCATCATGAACGCTTCGTTGAAACGGTCGCGATCCAGTTGGCGCTGAGCCCCTTCCTGCACGTGGATCATCGACGCCTGGCTGAAGGCGGCAAGCAGCTTGTGCGTGGAATGGGTGCTGAACACCAGCGGGCTGCCCGCGACGCAATCGGTGCCCATGGCATAGCGCCCGCTGAAGAATTCGTGGAAGGCGGCATAGGCGAACCAGGCCTCGTCGAAATGCAGCACCTCGACGCTGGCGCCCAGCGCCTGCTTGATGAGCCCGGCGTGGTAGCAGAGGCCGTCGTAGGTGGAGTTGGTCACTACCGCCAGCTTGATACGCGGTGCCCGCCCCTTGGCCAAGGGGTTGGCCTGCACCTTCGCCTGGATCGATTCGGCGCTGAATTCGCTGAGCGGGATAGGTCCGATGATCCCCAGCTCGTTGCGTTCTGGGCACAAATAGATGGGAATGGCCCCGGTCATGATGATCGCATGCACCACCGACTTGTGGCAGTTGCGGTCGACCAGCACCAAGTCGCCACGACCAACCATGGCGTGCCAGACGATCTTGTTGGCGGTGGAGGTGCCGTTGATCACGAAGAACGTGTGATCGGCGCCGAAGTTGCGCGCGGCGCGCGCTTCGGCCTCGGCCAGGGGGCCTGTGTGGTCGAGCAGCGAGCCCAGTTCCGGTACCGAAACGGACAGGTCCGAGCGCAGGGTGTTTTCGCCGAAGAACTGGTGAAAAGCCTGGCCAACGGGGCTTTTGCGGTAGGCCACGCCACCGCCATGACCGGGCGTGTGCCAGGAATAATTGGATTGCGCGGTGTGCTGCACCAGGGCCTTGAAAAACGGCGGCAGCAGGCCATCGAGATAGCGATGCGCGGCGCGTGCTACCTGACGTGCGAGGAACGGCACGGTGTCTTCGAACAGGTAGAGGATGCCACGCAGCTGGTTGAGCTCGCTCATGGCCTCGGCCGGGGCATTTTCCAGGGTCACCTGCTCGCCGAGGGCGAAGATCGGCAATTCGGGGGCGCGCAGGCGCGCCAGGCCGATCAGCTCGGCCATGTTCTGCAACAGATGGGTGTTGTCGCCAGCGCCTTCGGCGGCGATGAGCATGCAGGCCAGGCCATGGTGGGTGGCTGCGACCAGCCGCGCCTCGGCGTGATCGGCCGTCTTGATGACGGTGAAGCCGTCCTGGGTGAGCTCGTCGGCGATACCGCGAATGCGTTCACCGGCCACGCTGTCGGCCTTGATGGCGCGGTGGACGATGAGAATGGGGAACTTGAGGTCCTTGTACATCAGGCAACTACCTCCGAAGGACAGGGTGTACCTTCAGGGTAGTTGAGCGACCAGCCGAGCGATCAGCTGGCTGGCGCTTCGCTCAGGGTCTGCCACATCGATGGCCCACCCGCCGACTTGGCGATTGCCGCCAGGCGCTCGGCATGGGCTTCGAGCTCCTCGGCGCTGGCCATGATCACCCGCCCGGGCGCACGCCCGACGATGCGGCGGATTTCGCTGCCACCACTGCCCTGCCCTTCGTCGTCCCCATCGGCCCCGTTGCCAACCAGCGAAAGGCTGGTCTGGCCACCGGTCATCGCCAGGTAGACATCGGCCAGCAACTCGGAGTCGAGCAGTGCGCCGTGCAGTTCACGGCCAGAGTTGTCGATGTCGTAACGTTTGCACAGCGCGTCGAGGCTGTTGCGCTGGCCTGGGTGACGAGCACGCGCCAGCAACAAGGTGTCGAGGATGGTGCAATGCTGCGAGATGTCGGCGCGGTCGTGCTGCCCGAGCAGGGCAAATTCGTTGTTGATGAAACCAACGTCGAACGCCGCGTTGTGGATGACCAGGGTGGCGCCCTGGATGAACTCGAAGAATTCTTCGGCTACATCGCCGAAGCGCGGCTTGCCCACCAGGAACGCATCGGTGATGCCGTGGACGTTGATCGCCCCCTCGTCACTCTCGCGGTCCGGCTGCAGGTAGACGTGGAAGTGCCGCCCGGTCAGGCGCCGGCCAATCACCTCGACGCAGCCGATCTCGATGATGCGGTGGCCTTCGGTAACCGGCATGCCGGTGGTTTCGGTATCGAGGATTACGAACCGCTTATCTTGCTGCTGCTCCACGCGCAGGCTCCACGTTGAGTCCATGAAAAAGCCAGGGATTCTACCTCAGCTCAGCGCTTTGCGCGCACCTCGTCGACGCCACGATTGGCCAACTGGTCGGCGCGTTCGTTACCGGGGTGGCCGATATGCCCACGCACCCACTTCCAGGTGACCTTGTGCCGATTGACCTGCTCATCGAGCAGTTGCCACAAGTCGGCGTTCTTCACCGGCTCTTTGGCGGCGGTCTTCCAGCCACGTTTTTTCCAGTTGACCATCCACTCGTTGATGCCTTTCATCACGTACTGCGAGTCGGTTGTCAGCACCACTTCGCATTCACGCTTGAGGGCCATCAAGCCCTGGATAGCGGCCATCAACTCCATGCGATTGTTAGTGGTTTCGCGTTCGCCGCCCCACAACTCCTTCTCGACGCCCTTGTAGACTATCAGGGCACCCCAGCCGCCGGGGCCAGGATTGCCCTTGCAGGCACCATCGGTGTAGATCTCGACGTTATCGCTCATGTACCACTCATGTTCAGTGCTTTTCGGAATCAGGGTCGGCGGCGCTGCGGTTGACCTTGGCCAGCGGCAGCGGCAGCAGCTTGCCCATGGGCTCGCGACGTTGCGGGCGCAGCGGTCGCAAGCCGACCACCATCTTGCGCGCCACCAGCAGGTAGACCCCGCCGCCCGCGCCCTGGCGCCCGCCAGCAACCCGCTCCCAACCGGCCAGGCGTTGCTGCCAGGCCGGCGAGGCAAGCGGCGGACGATAGCACCCGAAGCGGCGTTTCTCCAGCGCGAAGCCCAGCAGGTTGAGCCAGTCCCCCACCCGCGAGGCGGAGATGCAGCGCGCCTTGCGCAAGGCGCCGTGGCTGAACACATGGCGCACGCCCCAACTGCTCCAGGGGTTGATGCCGACGATCAACAGGTGCCCACCCGGGCGCACGGCACTGGCCGCCTCGCGCAGCAAGCCATGGGGCGACAGGCTGAAATCCAGGCCATGCTGCAGCACCACCACGTCCGCGGCATGCTCACCGAGGGGCCAGGCCTGCTCCTCGCAGACGATCTCGACCCCAGGCAACGGCGCGCCCAGGCGCACGTTGCGTTGCACCTGCGGGGCGGTAGGGGGCGCATCGGCGCAAGGCCCATAGTGCACCAGATAGCCACCAAAGAAGCGTCCAAGCTCCTCTTCGAGCAGCTTCTCTTCTTCTTTCAACATCAGTTGCCCGATCGGCCCGTTGAACCACTCACGGGCCAGGCTGATCAGCTTGACCCAGTCCGGATCGGCCTGGGCAAAGGCTTGGTCGGTCATTGCGTTCTCCCTCGAAGGTTCTCGCACCGCGCCATCGCGGCTAAGATGCCTTCATGTCCCACGCTTGGCGAATCGGATCCGCACCATGATACAGATCGATGCACTACCCGCTTTCTCCGACAACTACATCTGGTTGTTACAGGATACTGCCAAACGCCGCTGCGCGGTGGTCGATCCGGGTGACGCCGGCCCGGTTGAGGCCTGGCTCGATGCCCATCCCGACTGGACACTGGCCGACATCCTGGTGACCCACCACCACGCCGACCACGTCGGCGGTGTCGAGCGCCTCAAGCAGCGCACCGGCGCACGTGTCTGCGGCCCGGCGAACGAGCGCATCCCCGGCCGCGACCTGGCCCTGGACGACCTCGACCAGGTCGATGTGCTCGGGCTGACCTTCGACGTACTGGCCGTACCGGGCCATACCCTCGGCCACATCGCCTACTACACCGCCCAGGCGCCCGTGCCGCTGCTGTTCAGTGGCGACACCCTGTTCGCTGCCGGCTGCGGGCGCATGTTCGAAGGCACCCCCGAACAGATGCAGCCCGCCCTCGCCCGCCTGGCCGCCCTGCCAGCCGCCACGCAGGTGTATTGCGCGCACGAATACACCCTGAGCAACCTGCGCTTCGCCAGGGCCGTGGAGCCGGAAAATCCACACGTTGCCCAACGGTTCGAGGACGTTACCCGGCTACGTGCCGACAATCGCATCACATTGCCATCAACCATCGGCCTCGAGCGTCAGACCAACCCCTTCCTGCGTACCGCTGAAACATCCGTTAAACAAAAAGCAGACGAATGGAAGGGGCTTTCCAATACAAGCCAAGCCGCTGTTTTTGCTGCCTTGAGGTCTTGGAAGGACACCTTCTGATAACCCCAAGATATATCGCATGATGCGGTCAAAGGTTGACCCGGCTGGGAGCGGTTTTTAGAATCGCCGAAATTTTTTGCCCGGATAACTGTCCCCGCCGATGTCTTCCCGTAGCCGCAGAACCTTTCATTCCGTCGCCTTGACGCGCCTGGCCCAGGTCAGTGCGCTGGCCCTGGCCGCCACCTTGGTGGGCTGCCAGAGCACCCGTCAACTCGACGAATCCGACAGCGTTCGCGCACACAGCTACCAGGCGCGGATCAAGCACAAACCCCAGACGTTCGCGGTCAAACCGGCCGAACAGGCCCCGCAGGATGTCTGGGAACGCATGCGCCAGGGCTTCGCCCTGCAGGACAGCATCGACGTCAATCCGCGCATCGAACAACAGCGCCTGTGGTTCGCCAGTAACCCCTCGTTCCTCGAGAACGCCAGCGAACGCGGCAGCCTGTACCTGCACTACATCGTCGAGCGGCTCGAAGAACGCGACATGCCCCTGGAGCTGGCCCTGCTGCCAGCCATCGAGAGCGCCTACAACCCGATGGCCTACTCGCGCGCCCATGCCGCAGGCATGTGGCAGTTCATCCCCTCCACGGGTCGCCACTTCAACCTGCGCCAGACCAACTTCTACGACGGCCGCCGCGACATCACTGCGTCGACCAATGCCGCGCTGGACTACCTGAGCCGCCTGCATGACATGTTCAACGGCGACTGGCTGCTCGCCCTGGCCGCCTACAACGCTGGCGAAGGTACGGTCAGCCGGGCCATCGAGCGCAACGAACGGCTCGGCCTGCCCACCGACTACTGGAACCTGCCGCTGCCGCAGGAAACCCGTGACTATGTGCCCAAGCTGCTGGCCCTGTCGCAAGTGGTCTCCACCCCGGAGGCCTATGGCGTCAATCTCAGCCCGATCGCCAACGAACCCTACTTCGAAGCCATCGCCATCAACGAGCGCCTGGACCTGACGCGGGTCGCCGCCTTCGCCAACATCGACGAAGACGAGCTGATCCAGCTCAATCCGGCCTTCAAGAAGCGCATGACCGTGGACGGTCCCCAGCAACTGCTGGTGCCGACCGCCAAGGCGCAACTGCTGAGCGACAGCCTGTCCAACCTCAAGCCCGAGCAACTGCTCAGCCTGCAGCCGAACAAAGCCGTGTTCGAGCGCGCCGTGGCAGAAGCCAAGGCTCCGGCCACCGCGCGCAGCTATCGGGTCAAGCGTGGCGACAACCTGAGCACCATCGCCAAGGCCAACCGGGTCTCGGTCAAGGATATCCAGCGCTGGAACAAGCTGCCTGGCAACCGCGTCAAGGCGGGCCAGGTACTGGCACTGCGGGGCGGCAGCGCGCCAGGTGCAGCCGGCAACCGGGTTGCCGCTTCTGGCCAGCGCTCTACCCAGTACAAGGTGCGCAAGGGTGACTCGCTGTATTTGGTTGCCAAACGTTTCAACGTCGAAATGAAACACCTCAAGCGCTGGAATCCACGCAGCGGCCACGCGCTCAAGCCAGGCCAGACGCTGACCGTCTACCTGTCGCGCTGACGGCCAAGGGGGGCTACCTTGTAGCCCTCCTGAATTCCCCCTCCTCCCTCTCTTTTTCCAACCCCGCCAAGCTGTTACTGTACTCCGACCAAAGCCCAATGCCCTGGATCGGATGCCGACTTGATACGTCCCCTCCTGCTGTCTCTCAGCCTGGCCTTGAGCTTTCCCGCAGCCGCGAAGGTGAGCGAAAGCCACGGATACGCGCAGTTCGGCACGCTCAAGTACCCAGCCACATTCACCCATTTCGACTGGGTCAACCCGCAAGCGCCCAAAGGCGGCACCTTGCGGGCCATGGCATTCGGCACCTTCGATACGCTCAACCCGTATACCTTCAAGGGCAGCAGCCCGGTCACCACGCCCAATTTCCTGCAGTATGGCATCAGCGAGCTGAACGAAACGCTGATGGTCGGCACCGGCCAATACGACCCCTCGGGCGATGAGGCCACCTCCAGCTATGGCCTGATCGCAAGCTCGGTGGAATACAGCGAGGACCGCAGCTGGGTGGTGTTCAACCTGCGCCCGGAAGCGCGCTGGCATGATGGCAAGCCGATTACCTCGGCAGACGTTGCGTTTTCCTACCGCACTCTGCTCAATGAAGGCCACCCGATCTACCGCACCAACCTGCAGGAGGTCGCCCGCGTCGACATCCTCGGGCCGCTGCGCATCCGCTTCGTGTTCAAACGTGCCGGCAACCCTTTGCTGATCCTGCGCCTGGGCGAAATGCCGGTGCTGCCCAAGCACTACTGGCAGGGCCGCGACTTCAAGGCCACCACTTTCACCCCACCCCTGGGCAGCGGTCCCTACCGCATCACCGAGGTGCAGCCTGGGCGGCGCCTGGTGTTCGAGCGGGTGAAGAACTACTGGGGCAAGGACCTGGCCGTCAACCGTGGCAAATACAACTTCAATCGCGTCGAGTACGAGTTCTACCGCGACGCCACGGTGGCGTTCGAAGCCTTCAAGGCAGGCGAATTCGATATCTATATCGAGCACCAGGCCAAGAATTGGGCCAACGGCTACACCTTCCCGGCCGTGCGCCGCGGCGAGGTGATCAAGGCGCAGATCCCTCACCGCATCCCGACCCAGACCCAGGGCCTGTTCATGAACAGCCGCCGGGCGGCCTTCAGCGACGCCCGCGTGCGCCAGGCCCTGGGCCTGATGCTCGACTTCGAGTGGACCAACCGCGCCTTGTTCAGCAGCGCCTACCGCCGCTCGACCAGCTACTACCCCAACAGCGAATTCGCCGCTACCGGCCTGCCCACCGGCAAGGAATGGTTGCTGCTGGCGCCCTGGCGCGAGCAACTGCCCGATGCGCTGTTCACCCAGCCGTACCAGGTCAGCCATACCGATGGCCGCGGCATCAGCCGCCAGACCCTGCGCCAGGCGCTGGCCCTGCTCGGCCAGGCCGGCTGGAAGCTCGATGGCCAACGCCTGGTCAACGACAAGGGCCAGCAGCTGCGCATGGAAGTGCTGCTGGTCAACCCAAACCTCGAACGCATTTTGCAACCCTATGTCGAAAACCTCGCAAGCATCGGCATCGACGCCCACTTGCGTACCGTGGACCGCGCCCAATACAAACAACGCCTGGACCAGTTCGACTTCGACATGATCCTGATGACCCTCAACCAGACCCTGAGCCCGGGCCTTGAGCAATGGCTGTATTTCCACTCGAGCCAAGCCTCGACCAAGGGCAGCAAGAACTATGCTGGGGTCAAGGACCCGATAGTCGACCACTTGCTCGACACCTTGCTCGCCGCCCGCACCCGCGATGACCAGGTCGCCGCCGCCCGCGCCCTGGACCGCGTGCTCTCATGGCAGTACTACATGATCCCCAACTGGTACCTCGACAACCATCGCCTGGCCTACCGCAACCGGTTCGCCTTCGTCACCACGCCGCCCTACACCCTTGGGCTGAACAGCTGGTGGATCAAGACTTCGGAGAAAGCCCAATGACGCCAATGCCCCGCCTGCGCCGGCTGGCAGGCAGCCTACTGCTCGCCTGCCTGAGCCTTCCGGCCGTGGCCGCACCGCAACATGCGCTCACGCTCTACGACGAGGCGCCGAAATACCCGGCCGACTTCAAGCACTTCGACTACGTCAACCCCGACGCGCCCAAGGGCGGCACCTTCCGCCAGTCCAGCTTCGGTGGCTTCGACAGCCTCAACCCGTACATCAACAAGGGCGTCGCCGCTGAGGGCGTGGGACTGATCTACGACACCCTGATGCGCCAGAGCCTGGACGAGCCGTTCACCGAGTACGGCCTGGTCGCCGGCAAGATCGAGAAGGCTCCGGACAACAGCTGGGTGCGCTTCTACTTGCGCCCTGAAGCACGCTTCCACGATGGTCATCCGATCCGTGCCGAGGACGTGGTATTCACCTTCGATGCCCTGATCAAGCAAGGTGCGCCGCTGTACCGGCAGTACTACGCCGATGTGGCAGACGTGGTCGCCGAAGACCCGCTGCGCGTGAAGTTCACCTTCAAGCACAAGAACAACCGCGAGCTGCCGCTGATCCTCGGTCAACTGCCGGTACTGCCCAAGCACTGGTACCAGGACCGCGACTTCGCCCGCGGCAACCTGGAGATTCCGCTGGGCAGCGGCCCGTACAAGATCGCCCAGGTCAAGGCCGGGCGCTCGATCCGCTATGAGCGGGTCAAGGACTACTGGGCCAAGGACCTGCCGATCAATCGGGGCCTGTACAATTTCGACCTGATGACCTTCGACTCCTACCGCGACAACACCGTGGCCCTGGAGGCGCTCAAGGCCGGCGCATTCGACTACTGGCTGGAGATGAGCGCGAAGAACTGGGCCACCGCCTACAACGTCCCCCCGGTGCGCGACGGCCGCCTGATCAAGGAAGAACTGCCCAACGGCAACCCCACCGGCATGCAAGGCTTCGTTTTCAACCTGCGCCGCCCGGTGTTCCAGGACGTGCGCGTGCGCGAAGCGCTGAGCCTGTTGCTGGACTACGAGTGGACCAACAAGCAGCTGTTCAATGGGGCCTACACCCGCACCGGCAGCTACTTCGAAAACTCCGAAATGGCCGCCCGTGGCCTGCCTAGCGACAACGAGCTGAAAATCCTCGAACCGCTGCGGGGCAAAGTTCCCGAGCGGGCCTTCAGCGAAGCCTTCCACAACCCGGTCAGCGATGGCAGCGGCATGATCCGCGACCAGCAGCGCAAGGCCTACCAGCTGTTGCAGGAAGCGGGTTGGAAGATCGCCAACGACAAGATGGTCGATGCCCAGGGCAAGCCGGTGAGCATCGAGTTTCTCCTGGTGCAGACCGAGTTCGAACGCGTGCTGTTGCCGTTCAAGCGCAACCTGGCCGACCTCGGCATCGAGCTGACCATCCGCCGTGTCGACGTTTCCCAGTACATCAACCGCCTGCGCTCGCGCGACTTCGACATGATCGTCGGCGGTTTCCCGCAGTCCAACTCGCCCGGCAACGAGCAGCGCGAATACTGGAGCAGCGCTGCCGCCGACAACCCTGGCAGCCGCAACTTCATCGGCTTGCGCGACCCGGCCATCGACCAGTTGGTGGAGCAGTTGATCAATGCCGACTCGCGCCAGAACCTGATCGATCACACCCGGGCGCTGGACCGTGTGCTGCTGTGGGGCTACTACGTGATTCCCAACTGGCACATCAAGACCTGGCGCGTGGCCTACTGGAACCACATCGGCCACCCCGAGGTATCGCCCAAGTACGACGTCGGCATCGATACCTGGTGGATCAAGCCCAACGTGACCCCGGCGGTCACTGAAGCTCCCGCGGACGAGGCGAACTGACATGCTGGCGTATATCCTGCGGCGCCTGCTGCTGATCATCCCGACCCTGTTCGGCATCCTGATCATCAACTTCGTCATCGTCCAGGCCGCCCCCGGCGGCCCCGTCGAGCAGATGATCGCCAAGCTCGAAGGCTTCGAAGGCGCCACCAGCCGCATTGCCGGCGGCGGTGCCGAGGTCTCGGTGGCCGGTTCCAACTACCGCGGCGCGCAAGGCCTGGACCCGGCGCTGGTGGCCGAGATCGAGAAGATGTATGGCTTCGACAAGTCGGCGCCGGAGCGGCTATGGATCATGATCAAGAACTACGCCCAGCTGGATTTTGGCGATAGCTTCTTCCGCGACGCCAAGGTCATCGACCTGATCGCCGAGAAGATGCCGGTGTCGATCTCGCTGGGGCTGTGGAGCACGCTGATCATGTACCTGGTGTCGATCCCGCTGGGCATCGCCAAGGCGGTACGCCACGGCAGCCATTTCGACGTCTGGACCAGCTCGGCGATCATCGTCGGCTATGCCATCCCCGCGTTCCTGTTCGCCATCCTGCTGATCGTGCTGTTCGCTGGCGGCAGCTACTTCGATTGGTTCCCATTGCGCGGACTGACCTCGAACAACTTCGAAGAGCTCAGCACCACCGGCAAGATTCTCGATTACTTCTGGCACCTGGTGCTGCCGATTACCGCGCTGGTCATCGGCAACTTCGCCACCATGACCCTGCTGACCAAGAACAGCTTCCTCGACGAGATCAACAAGCAGTACGTGATCACCGCCAAGGCCAAGGGCCTGAGCCGACCCCGGGTGCTGTACGGCCACGTGTTCCGCAACGCCATGCTGCTGGTGATCGCCGGCTTCCCTTCGGCCTTCATCGGTATTTTCTTTACCGGTTCCCTGCTCATCGAAGTGATCTTCTCGCTCGACGGCCTCGGCCTGATGAGCTTCGAAGCGGCCATCAACCGCGACTACCCGGTGGTGTTCGGCACCCTGTTCATCTTCACCCTGCTCGGGCTGGTGGTGAAACTGATCGGCGACCTCACCTATACCCTGGTCGATCCGCGCATCGACTTCGCCAGCCGGGAGCACTGACATGGCCTTGTCCCCTCTCAATCGCCGGCGCTTCGAGCGCTTCAAGGGCAACCGCCGCGGCTGGTGGTCGCTGTGGTTGTTCCTCATCCTGTTCGGCCTGAGCCTGGGCGCCGAACTGATCGCCAACGACAAGCCGATCGCCGTGCGCTACGACGGCGAGTGGTACTTCCCGGCCTTCAAGCGCTACCCGGAAACCACCTTCGGCGGCGAGTTCCCACTGGAGGCCAACTACAAGAGCCCCTACATTCGCGAGCTGCTAGCCAAGAAAGACAGCTTCGTGTTGTGGGCGCCCATTCCCTTCAGCTACCAGAGCATCAACTATGACCTGCGCGTGCCCGCCCCGGCCCCACCCTCGGCGGACAACTGGCTGGGCACCGACGACCAGGGCCGCGACGTGCTGGCACGGGTGATCTACGGCTTCCGCGTGTCGGTGCTGTTCGCCCTGACGCTGACCGTTCTCAGCTCGATCATCGGCGTCATCGCCGGGGCCTTGCAGGGCTTCTACGGCGGCTGGGTCGACCTTGCCGGGCAGCGCTTCCTGGAGATCTGGTCGGGCCTGCCGGTGTTGTACCTGCTGATCATCCTGGCCAGCTTCGTGCAACCCAACTTCTGGTGGCTGCTGGGCATCATGCTGCTGTTCTCGTGGATGAGCCTGGTGGATGTGGTGCGCGCCGAGTTCCTGCGCGGTCGCAACCTCGAGTACGTGCGCGCCGCCCGGGCCCTGGGCATGCGCAATGGCGCGATCATGTACCGGCACATCCTGCCCAACGCGATGATCTCGACCATGACCTTCATGCCGTTCATCCTCACCGGCGCCATCGGCACCCTCACCGCGCTGGACTTCCTCGGCTTCGGCCTGCCGCCAGGCGCACCGTCGCTGGGCGAATTGGTGGCCCAGGGCAAGTCCAACCTGCAAGCCCCGTGGCTGGGCATCAGCGCCTTCGCCGTGCTGGCGATCATGTTGAGCCTGCTGGTGTTCATCGGCGAATCCGCCCGCGATGCCTTCGACCCGAGGAAGTGATATGAGTGAACAGAACCTGATCGAAGTGCGTGACCTGGCGGTGGAGTTCGTCACCGGCGAGCATGTCAACCGCGTGGTCGACGGCATCAGCTTCGATATCCGCAAGGGCGAGACCCTGGCGCTGGTCGGCGAGAGCGGCTCGGGCAAGTCGGTCACCGCCCACTCGCTCCTGCGCCTGCTGCCCTACCCGCTCGCCCGCCATCCCAGCGGCAGCATCCAGTACCAGGGCAAGGACCTGCTGCAGCAGGGCGAAAAGGCCATGCAGCGCATCCGCGGCGACCGTATCGCCATGATCTTCCAGGAGCCGATGACCTCGCTCAACCCGCTGCACAGCATCGAGAAGCAGATCAACGAGATCCTGTTGCTGCACAAGGGCCTGAGCGGCAAGCAAGCCACCGCACGCACCCTGGAGTTGCTGGAGATGGTCGGCATTCCCGAACCGCGCAAACGCCTCAAGGCCCTGCCCCACGAGCTCTCCGGCGGCCAGCGCCAGCGGGTGATGATCGCCATGGCCCTGGCCAACGAGCCGGAACTGCTGATCGCCGACGAACCGACAACGGCGCTGGACGTGACCGTGCAGTTGAAGATCCTCGACCTGCTCAAGGAGCTGCAGGCGCGCCTGGGCATGGCGCTGCTGCTGATCAGCCACGACCTCAACCTGGTGCGGCGCATCGCCCACCGGGTGTGCGTGATGCAGCGCGGGCAGATCGTCGAGCAGGCCGACTGCGCCACGCTGTTCAGCGCACCGCAGCATCACTACACGCAGATGCTGATAAACGCCGAGCCCAGCGGGCTGCCTGCGCACAACCCGGTCGGCGCACCGCTGCTTGAGGTTGACGACCTCAAGGTGTGGTTCCCGATCAAGAAAGGCCTGCTGCGCAAGACGGTCGACCATGTGAAGGCAGTGGATGGCATCAACTTCAGCCTGCCCCAAGGCCAGACCCTGGGCATCGTCGGTGAGAGTGGTTCGGGCAAGTCGACCCTGGGCCTGGCGATCCTGCGACTGATCGCCAGCCGTGGCGGCATCCGCTTCCATGGCCAAGCCCTGGAGGACATGAACCAGAAGCAGGTACGGCCACTGCGACGGGAAATGCAGGTGGTGTTCCAAGACCCCTTCGGCAGCCTCAGCCCGCGCATGTCAGTGGCGGACATCGTCGGCGAGGGTTTGCGCATCCACCGCATCGGTACGCCCCAGGAGCAGGAAGCGGCGATCATCGCCGCGCTGGAGGAAGTGGGCCTGGACCCACGCACCCGCCACCGCTACCCGCACGAGTTCTCCGGCGGCCAGCGCCAACGCATCGCCATTGCCCGGGCCTTGGTGCTCAAACCGGCGCTGATCCTGCTCGACGAGCCCACCTCGGCGCTGGACCGAACGGTGCAACGCCAGGTGGTTGAGCTGCTGCGCACCCTGCAGCAGAAGTACAACCTGACCTACCTGTTCATCAGCCATGACCTGGCGGTAGTCAAAGCGCTGAGCCATCAGTTGATGGTCATCCGCCATGGTCATGTAGTGGAGCAAGGGGATGCGCAGGCTATCTTCCATGCCCCGCAGCACCCCTACACCCGGCAATTGCTGGAAGCGGCATTCCTGGAGGTCGACAGCACAGCGTGAGGCCAGCAGCTCGTTGCCGCTGGCTGCCGCCGTGAGTTGCGCCTTGCGACCGAGCTTGCGCTGCGACCAGAGCACAGGGTGGGTCGATCGGAAAAGCGCTAGGCAACGGCTGCCTTGATATCGAACACGGGAGGCCTGGAGGCGTCCCTGGTATGAGCGTCATACAAGGTCGCCTCTCGCTAGCGGGCCCAGGCGTTAGATCGCTACCGCAATGCCTTTGTCACGGACTGCCGGGTGACGGATGAATGCAATTCTCCTGCGTTGGCCATACGCCTACAGAATTGCCACCGCCCGCACGAAGCCCGCCGATGCTCGACGGATCTTGTAGGGGAAGCAACTGACCAGAAAACCATGATCCGGAAGTTGCTCCAGATTGGCCAGCTTTTCCATCTGCCCGTAACCGATGTCGCGTCCGGCCTTGTGCCCCTCCCAGATGATCGAGGCATCGCCGGTTTCACTGAAGCGCTCGCGGGTGTACTTGAACGGCGCATCCCAGCTCCAGGCATCGGTGCCGACCACCCTTACCCCGCGCTCCAGCAGGTAGAGGGTCGCCTCGCGGCCCATCCCCACTCCGGCCTCAAGATAACCAGGCTGGCCGAACAGGCTACCGGCCCGGGTATTCACCAGCACAATGTCCAGTGGCTGTAGTTCGTGTTCAATGCGCGCCAGCTCTGCCTCGACCTCTGTCGCCGTGACCACGTGGCCGTCGTCCATGTGCCGAAAGTCCAACTTCACTCCAGGCTGCAGGCACCACTCCAAAGGCAGTTCGTCGATGCCGAACGCGGGCTTGCCGCCGTCGGTGGTGGAAGCGTAGTGCCAGGGCGCATCCATGTGGGTACCGCTGTGGGTGGTGATTTGCAGGCGTTCCGCTGCCCATGACTCGTCGCCCGGCAAGTCTTCCTTGCGCAGCCCAGGGAACATCGCGGCCATTTCCGGCCAGCCCTGTTGGTGGTCCATGTAATCGATCTTGGGCAGCAGGGGCGGCGGATCGGTATAGGAGTGGGTCCTGGAAGTGCTCACGCAACCGCCCCAGCGCGGCACTGGTCGCCGACTGGCCAAGATTGAGGCGCTGCGCGGCCCGGCTGACGCTGCATTCTTCAAGCAGCACATCCAGGGCGACCAGCAGGTTGAGATCCAGACGTCGATAGCGCATGGATGGCGTATACGCCGGTGCGTCAGGGCGAAGATGCGATTTTCGTGTTGGCTGTTATCGCGCGGGGCGATACATGGCGGGAGCTAGAGGGTGCGTGATCGGAAACTGGCGGCAGCGCCGAATCCAAGCCAACCTTTCTTCACCACTGCAAATGACATCAGAAAAATTACGACTTTCTTCCCATGCACCTCAGCGCCCGCCACCCCTGGCCTACAGCGCTCCCAACACCCCTCGACGGCCCGTAATGCCGGCCCCTGCGCCTTGCAAGTCGTTGCGCATACGTGCAAGGGTAAAAAGGAATCGGTAACGAAACAGGAAGAAAAGCACCTCATGCTTGGAATCACACGTATCCATCGCTGTTCTCGCCCACTGTCTGCACACCAAGGTGCAACCAGTGGGCGTGACCTCAAAGCCAGCACCCTAGCCCGCCTCGCCGCGAAGCTTGCAAACCTCCTCTGCACTCCCCGCTCCGCCCCGCCTTATTTCTGCGTCACGCCCGAGCGTGCCCCGGTCGATCGCCTGCCTCCTACCTGACTGCCCAACGCTGCCGTTATCGCGCCGCACGCGCCATTGCGCCGTTTGCAGGCGAACCGTATTCACGCAACACAAGGGCATCGCATGATCTTTTTCCAAGGTAAACGTATTTTCAGCGCCATCTTCGATATGGATGGCACCCTGTTCGACACCGAGCGCCTGCGCTTCAAGACGTTGAAACAAGCGTCCATGGAGATCGCCGGCAAGCCGTTGAGCGAGCAGACCCTGATCGGCTCGCTGGGCCTCAGCGCAAAAAGGGCAGAAGCCCTGGCCAAGGCCCACAACGGTGAAGACTTCCCCTACGCACAGGTGCGCAAGCGCGCCGATGAGCTCGAGCTGGAACACGTGCGCAATCACGGCGTGCCGATCAAGCCCGGCCTGCTGGAAGTGCTCGAACGCCTGCGCAAGTCCGGCCTGACCCTGGCGGTCGCCACGTCCAGCCGCCGCGCCATCGCCGAGGAGTACCTGATCAACGCCAACGTGCTCAAGTACTTCGACATCACCGTTTGCGGCGACGAAGTCAGCCAGGGCAAACCTCATCCGGAAATCTTCCTGCGTGCGGCCCGCGCGCTCAATTGCGAGCCTGACCAGTGCTTCATGGTCGAGGATTCGGAAAACGGCATGCTGTCGGCCATACGTGCCGAAGGCCAGGCGATCCTCATCGAGGACATCAAGCCGCCGGCGCCCGAGGTCAAGGCTGGAGCCCTCGCGGCCTACCACAGCATGACCGAGTTCCTCGCCGACCTGAGCGAGTGCGTACCCGACCTGGGCATGCCAGCGCTGAACGAGCCCTTTCCGCAGTCGCTGAACCAGTTTCGCGTCGGCATCCATGGTTTCGGCGCCATCGGGGGCGGCTATCTGACCCAGGTATTCTGCCACTGGGATGGCTACACCCGGCCGTGCGAAATCATCGCCGCCAGCCGTTCGCGCATGCTCAGGGAAAGCGTTTCGGCATTCGGCAGCTACAGCGTCCGCTATGGCGCAACCTCGTTCGACCAGACCATCGACAATGTGCGCATGATCGACATGGACGATGACGACGCGGTCATCGACATGTACACCGCCGCCGAGATCATCGGCATGAGCCTGCCCGAACAGGCCATCCGCAGCCAGGCCCAGGTCATCGCCAAAGGGCTGCTGCAACGCTTCGAGCGTCGTGGTCGCGAGCTGACCATCCTGATCGTGCTGAACAAGATCGGTGGTGCCGCGTTCGTGCGTCGGCATGTGCAAGCGGAGCTGGCGTTGCTGTGCACGCCGGAAATCGGCAAGCAGATCCTGCAGAAGACCCATTTCGCCGAGACGGTCGTCAGCCGCATCGTCTCCAAGCTCAGCAACGACGCGCTGGTGCGGCAACTGCGGATCAAGTCGCAGATGTTCCAGAACAGCCTCGAAGAAGAGCCTGCAACCACGGCTCCGTCGTCCAAGCCAGCAGCGGAATACGAACGCCTCATCCGGCACTTCCGGCCCTTTGCCCAATCGAGCAGCGCCCTGAGCCAACTGCACCTGATCCTGTTCAACAGCGAACCGGACATGCCGTTGTACGTCGAGCGCGGCAGCGATCTGCTGGAGCGTCTGCGCCAGGTCAAGACGGTCACCGACATCGCCCAGATCCAGGTCATCAAGAACCGCCTGTGGAATGGCCCGCACGCCGTTGTTGCCTGGTACGCGGGCCTGCTCGGTTACACCTGGGTCGGCCAGGCCATGGGCGATGCCCGCGTGAGCGCGTTGGCCGAGCGCCTGGTCCGTGAGGAGGTAGGGCCAGCGCTGGTGGCCGAGAATGCCGAGATGGCGGAGGCCGTCGGCGATTTCGCCAATGCCTTCCTGGAGCGCTGCAAGACCTCGTTCCGCGACCCTTGTGCGCGGGTCGGGCGCGATCCGCTGCGCAAGTTGCAGCGTAACGAGCGCATTTTCAGCAGCATCGATCTGGCCCGCAAACATGGCATCCCGACGCCAACCCTCGCCTTCGGGGCAGCCTTGGCCGTCCACTATGCGCTAGGTTGCGCCGATGGCAAGGATCGGGAAGCCCAGGTGATCAGGCAGGTTTACCAGGACAACGGGGAAAGCGTCGAAGCGGTATTGAGGTATGCCGGCGACTACAACGGCAAGCCTTATCCGGGACTTGATCCGGTGAAGGATGGGGCGTTGATCGAAACCATTGGCGAAAGCTTCCGTCGATTGCAGCGGGAGCTGGATACGGCTAGCCAGTCATCGACCAAGCCGCGTCCGGCCCGGGAGGCCGTTGCCAGCGCTTAGAATACCTTCTCGGCTTCAGTGTGAACCCTGCGGGAGCGGGCTTGCCCGCGAAGCAGATACCGCGGGGCATGGCACCGGCTTTTGCCGGTGTTCGCGGGCAAGCCCGCTCCCACAGGTACCGCACCAGCCCTGGCAACGGTGAAGATCCTGTAGGAGCGGGTTTACCCGCGAAGCAGACACCGCGGGGCATAGCACCGGCTATGCCGGTGTTCGCGGGCATGCCCACAGGTACCGCACCAGCCCTGGCAACGGTGAAGATCCTGTAGGAGCGGGCTTGCCCGCGAAGCAGACAGCGCAGTGCCTGCTTCGCGGGTGATCAGCCCATCAGTGGTGCAACGCACCCCGCACCGCACGCACTTGCTCCGCGGTCACTGCCGAAGCCTGGTTCGACCACCCCTGGCGCAGGAAGGTCGCAAGCTCCGCCACTTCGGCATCGTCCATGCGATCGGCAAAGCCCGGCATCGGCAGCACCGAAGGTGCGCGCTCGGTCGACGGCGTCGCCGCGCCTGCGAGGATCACGTGCAGCAAGGCATCGGCGTTGTCGGCATTGACCACTGAAGCGCCATCCAGCCGCGGGAACACCCGCTGCGCACCTTCACCGGAAACGAAGTGGCAGGCGCCACAGTTGTCGATGTACAGCCGCTCGCCCAAGGTCAGGTCCTTGGCCGCGGTCAGCTTGGCGGTGGTCGCCGCGCTGCGCTCGGCCTGCTGTTGATAGGCCGGCCCCTTGACTGGCGACAATGCCTTGAGATAGGCGGCCATGGCCTGCAGATCGGCGTCGCTCATGTGCGAGGTGCTGTTGGCGATCACGTCGGTCATCTCACCGGCCACCGAGGCCTTGGCGTTGCGCCCGCTGCCCAGGTACTCGACCAGCTCTTCCTGGCTCCAGTGCGGCATGCCGCGCAGGGCCGGTACGTTCCAGCCGTTGAGCTCGGCGCCGGTCAGGTAGGTGCCGGTCGACTCGTCGAGGCCTTTTTCCTGCAAGGTCAGGGCCCGCGGCGTATGGCACGAGCCACAGTGGCCGAGACCTTGCACCAGGTAGGCACCGCGGGCGAGCTGGGCATCGCGGGTGCCGGCGACGAACGCCTGCGGCGCTGGCGAGAACATCGCTCGCCAGTACGCCAGCGGCCAGCGGATCGACAGCGGCCAAGGGATGTCGTTGGCCTTGTTCGGCTGCTCGACCGCTACCACACCTTTCATGAAGTAGGCGTACAGCGCCTGGGTGTCCTCGTCGCTGACCTTGGCGTAGGACGGGAACGGCATTGCCGGGTACAGCGCGCTGCCATCGTGGCCGATGCCACGCCGCACTGCGCGCTCGAACTCGCCGTAGCTCCAGCGGCCGATACCGGTCTTCTCGTCCGGGGTGATGTTGGTCGAGTAGATGGTACCGATCGGCGAAGCGATGCCCAGGCCACCGGCAAACGGCTTGCCGCCGTCGTGGGCGGTGTGGCAAGCCACGCAGTCACCGGCACGCGCCAGGTAGGCGCCCTTGTCGATCAGCTCGGGGGTAATCGCCTGGGTCAACTTGGCCTCGGCATCGCCGCCACGGTTGAGCAGGCCGGCGACGATCCAGGCGAGCACGGTGGCAAGCACCGCCAGCGCGACCAGGATCAGTAACACGGAACGGGATCTGGCTTTCATGTTCTCGCTCCTCACGCTTGCACCAGCGGGCCAGGGTTTTTCAGGTACTGATCCTTGATGGCCTGGGCGGCGAACAGGGTCAGCGCACCGATCATCGAGGTCGGGTTAGCCTGGAAGTTCTGCGGGAAGGCGTTGCCGCCCGGTACGAACACGTTGTGCACGTCCCAGCTCTGCAGGTAGCGGTTGAGCGCGCTGGTTTTCGGCGAGTCGCCCATGATCGCGCCACCGACGTTGTGGGTGGACACGTACTTGGTGATGTCCCAGTGCGAGTCCATGCCCAGGAAGCTTTCGCTGTAGCTGTCGGGATTCAGCTCCTTGGTGATGTCCAGGACGATCTTGCGCAGGTGCTGCTGCAGTTTGAGTTCGTTCTCCTTCCAGTCGAAGGTGATGCGCAGCAGCGGCTGGCCCCACGGGTCCTTGTAGGTCGGGTCGAGGTCGACGTAATGGTCGCGGTACGACATGCAGCCGGTGGAGATGCTGATCTTCATCGAGTGGCCGTACCAGTCCTGCATGCCCTCCTTCCAGCCCTGGCCCCACTCCGGGGTGCCGCCAGGCAAGGCAGTGCCGATCGGCGTGCCGGTGGCCTGCGAGCTGTGGATCTTGGCACCGCCGATGAAGCCCAGCGACGGGCCATCGTAGTTACCCGGCGAGACGTCGTTGAACATCTGCCCGGTGGCACCCGCGGTGGCGAACGGGTTGAAGTGCTTGTCCTTGAAGAACAGCGTGGCGCCGCCGTTGCTGAGGAACGCGTAGTTGCGGCCGATGGTGCCTTCGCGGGTGATCGGGTTGTACGGCTTGCCGATGCCCGACAGCAGCATCAGGCGCACGTTGACGAACTGGAAGGCGGCCAGCACGACGATTTTCGCCGGCTGGAACACCTCGTTGCCCTGGCCGTCGATGTAGGTGATGCCCTTGGCGGTCTTGCCGTCGGGGTGCAGCTCGACGCGCAGGACGTTGGCATTGACCCGGTAATCGAAGTTGTCCATGCGCTTGAGCGCATCCATCACCGCAGTTTGCGGCGAGGCCTTGGAGTAGTTCAGGCACGGGTACTTGCTGCAATAGCCGCAGTAGTTGCAAGGCGCAATCTGGTTGCCGTAGGGGTTCTTCCAGGCCCGCGAGACGTTGGCCGACGGGTTGGGGAACGGGTGGTAGCCGAGCTTGCGCGCGGCATCGGCGAACAGCGTGTTGTTCAGCGTGTCTTCCAGCGCCGGCAGCGGGAAGGGGTTGGAGCGCGGGCCTTCGAACGGGTCGCCGCCTTCGATGATCTGACCACGCAGGTTACCGGTGTTGCCGGACAGGCCGCAGATCTTGTCGAACTTGTCGAGGTACGGCTCGATCTCGTCCCAGGTGAACGGGAAGTCGCCGATGGTCATGTCACTCTGCAGAATACCTGGCGCATAGGCCTGGTCGGCGTAGGTCTTGAGCTTGATGTCGGTCGGCGTCGGGCGGATCAGCACGCCGGTCCAGTGCAGGCCCGAGCCGCCCACGCCGGTGCCAGGCACGAACGCGCCCCACTGGCGGGTCGGCAATGCCGTGCCCTTGAGGTTGTGACGCACGGTGAGCGCGCCATCCTTGGGCGTGACCATGATCTTGTTGCGCACGCCGTAGGCGTACTGGTCAGCCGGCTTGGGGTAGGCGAAGTCGGCATTGCTGCGGTCTTCACCGCGCTCGAAGGCGCGTACCTTCAAGCCCGCCTGGGCGAGCTCGATGCTCATCAGCGAGCCGGCCCAACCCAGGCCGACGACGGCGACGTCGACTTCGTCATTGGTAATCTGTGCCATAAAAAACCTTGAATGCTGTAACTCGGGGCGAAGGGATCAACCGCGCTGGCCGGTCAGGCTGACCGGGCCGAGGGGGTACGGAACGTTGTGCTGGGCGACCCATTCCAGGTAGCTGGCCCGGGCACCGGGGAAGCCGATGGCGATCCACGCCTTCATGCCCTTGTTGCCGCCGTAGATCGGATCGGCCAACCAGCCCTGGCGGCTGTGGTTGAGCAGTTCGTTGAAGAACAGCTTGCCCTTGAGCACGTCCTCGCCGTGGGCGGCGAAGTCGACCTGGCCGGCTTGCAGCTTCTTCAGCACCTCGTCGCGTTGCTCCAGCGCCAACAGCGCGAAGTGCTGGCCGAGGTTGGCCTGGCACCAGTGTTCCAGCGCGGCGATGCCCTTGCGGTAGATCTGCTGGGGGGTGTACGGCAGCTGATAACCCAGGGTTGCCGGCGCGTTCAGGTCGAACGGCCCTTCCAGGTAGATCTCGCTGCCCAGGTCACCGGCCAGTTGCTGATCGATGAAGATCGGCACATTGGTTTCCAACGCACCTGGGCCGCGGCCATCGGCGGGGATCAGCCGGTCGCAGGCGGCCAGGACGAAGGTCCATTCGGCGGGTGTGAAGAAGGTCGGGGTATAGCTGTCCAGGCTCGGCGCCGCCAGCTCCGCCGCCATCGCCGCGCTCAGGCCGTTGACGGTGACGCCCATCGCGGGCAAGGCAATCAGCGAAGAAAGCAGGAACTTCCTTCGCGAGGTTTCTTTGGCTAACAACATGCAGGTCTACCTATGACTAATCACTCAGGCCCGTGAAGCGCTGCGGGTGGCAGGTATGTGCCCTGCTCTTGTCCGACGGCACTCATGCAGTCATTCACATGAATGACATCGTATCTCACGGGATCGGAATGGTAGCAGGCTATCTAATGCGTAACAATTTGTTTATCGAGGGGATGTCAACTGCACAAATGTCGCACGTCTGGGCAGCGGGGGTGCAGGCAGTTGATTCGTGAAGACTTCTGACAACTGCTCACTACAGAGCGCCTGTCGAGATTTCCTACAGGTTTTTCAGACCTGCAACTCACCACCCCAAATGGGTTCCTCGCTAATGTTCAGGCCTCAGCGTCAACCCGACGCCTGACCATAAATACCACCCCGCAGTGCGTATCAGCGAAGCGCGGGACGGTAGACGAGGACACAAAATGCCTAGCCAATCCGACCTGCGTTTCACCTTCCAAGCCCTGGTCGGCACGACGCAGCTCGAAGTGGTGTCGTTCTCACTCGCCAGTAAGGAGTCGGCCCATGAATGACCATTCGGTAAGCAGCGCAACGTCTGGCCCTCCCTGCAGTGCACGCGTACCTATCCTGCCCATTCGCTATGCCATCGTTCCGCGCGCCGCCGACGCCCCGCCCTGTCGGTACACCGACTCCAGCTTCAATCTGGAACAAGGCTTCGCTCCATTGCAACACTCTGCGTATACCTTGCGCGCGCTGCGCCCTGGCTATGTCTATGTGTTCATGAAAGGCACCGAGGGCGAGAAGCTGGTCATTCACGAATACGATGGCAACGGACAGTACAAGGAACTCCGCTACCAAGGGCTCGAAGGCTACCACCAGCGTAACCGCTATCTCACGGGTTACAGCACAAGCTGGGTCTGGGCCGATACCTGCGAAGACCTCGCCGAGGAAGTCTGGATCGGCTACAGCCCGCACCTGTGGACCAATGCCACGACCCGCCGGATCACCCGCTCGGTCGCCATGCGCAGGCGACATATGCGTCAGTTGAACATGGCTGAACTGGTGTCGGGAAACAAACTGCCGTCTACCCAACCGCATGTGTTGCCCGTCAGCGCCTTGAGAACCTGGGTCGAAGATTTCAAGCCCACCGATCAACGTATGTCGTTGACCTGGAGCAGCCACCCCGTTCACGAAATCCTGCCCATCGGCAGGCTGTCGGCCATGGCGCGGCATTATCCCTACACACAGCCGAAAATCCCGGCAGTGGTGGCATTGAGCGATGCCGAGGGCATGGCATTGGACCTGAGCCTGACGGTTTCGGCCTTCCAGCACCAATTGCGCGATCTGATGCCCGCCGAACAGTTGGAATACACCAAGCCGGCGCAAGGCGCCGAGCAGGCTGGCGTAGCGGCTTGCTATCAACTGGACGTCGAGCGGATCAGCGACAAAAGCCGCGACTTCCATCATCGCAATCTGGTCGCGCTACTGCTCAACAAGACCCTGGAAAGCCTCTACCCGAGCGATTCGGCAACCCCTGAGCAAGCTGCGCAGCGCTTGCTGCTGCGCTCAGCGAAACGCTCGTGGTCCGACGCCGAGGCACGCTTCCGGGCCTTGACCCACGAAGACTATTCAGAAGGCGGGGCGCGCCTGGGGCAACGCATCGATACCGCCAAGTATCTGCAATTTTTGAACGACCGCGATGAAATGGCGCAGCGTATTGCAGGCCTGCGCAAGCTGGCCTTGCACGCCAGCCACGATCACGACATCTGGCTGGCCACTGCCGAACGCCAGCACCTCGACGATCCTTACAGCCTGGCAGCAGCCCTGTCCTGCTATGACCGCGATGAACAAGCCTCCGCCCGCGGGCTGGAAATATCCCTGGCCCTGCTAATCCATCCCATGAGCCAGCCCGCGCCTGGGACGGAGAACGATGACCGTCGCTTCAAGCGCCTGGAGCAATGGCTGGATAACCATGACAGCCCACTGTACACAGCGCTGGCGCCATTCAATCCATTCAAGGACAAGGCCGACGCGGTCGGGACCTTGCTCGGCGGCAGCGACAATGTGATCGAAGGCTTGGCCGGTCGCTTTCCGGCGATGGCCGGCATCACCGACCTGACGGCTCAGTCGGTGAGTACGGTGGTGCTCAAGCGCATGCGCGGGGCGACTCGCTGGAGTGCAAGTAATAGCCTTCGCCAACAGCTATCTCTGGCCGCTCGTGAGGGCAATGCCGAGAAAGCGCTGGGTTTGCTGGCCGCTCGTTACAGCGTTACCGACCAGTTGATCCGCGAGAACCCATTCAGTCAGGAGGTGGAGCGTTACCTGAAACGCGGAATGGCGCAGGTTGAGGAAATGAGACAACTGCGTATCAGCGGAAGCCGAACAGTCACGCTCGAAATGACCACCACTTCGTACCTTAAGCCGAACTTCCTTGGCCTCCTCACTTCTGGTGTGGGAGGTAGTTTGAACGCGGGCATGTTGTGGTTTAACGTGATTTCGCTGAAGTCTGCTTATAACAACCTGCAGGACAGCGATGCGCTGGAGTACAGCAGCGGATTTGCAGCTTCGGTCTTTGGTGTGATGGGGGCGGCGGCGGCAACACTAGTCAGCGCCAGAGCAACTCAAAAGGCATTAATGCTAAGAATCAGCCCGTCAGCGCCTGGAATAGCATTTGGAAACGGATTTATTAAGTTTTTAGGCAGCAACTTATTTGCACGACTATCTGGCTACCCTACGATAATCCTAGGTGTACTTTCTGACATCGCCAAAGGTATCCGCCAGGATCAGAACGGTGATTCCGTGGCAAGTAAATACACTATAACTGGAGGTTTCACGCTTGCGGCCGGATCCCTTCTAACTTTAGAAGCAGGCCTCGCTATTGCGGGCGCCACGACCGTAATACCCTTCGCAGGATGGGCTGCAGCAGGGGTAGTATTAATTGGCATGGCGTTGATAGCAGGTGGCGTTTACCTTCACTCTAAAGCACACCAAAGAATCCACTCCCCTCTAGAGCTTTGGGCAGCCAGAAGCATCTTTGGAACTAAGAACAATGATGGCGAATCCCGGCACAACATCACATTGGACATCAATCAAAAGCTCCCGAGCTATCCATCCTTGATTGATGAACTGAAGGCGTGGCACATCGAGACCTTCGCGCCCATCATGTTAACAATTGAAGACTCGAGCGGCTTAGGCCTCAACAACTTATCCAGCGAATGGAACAACCAAAACACTTGGTCTCTACCTAACTGGACGAATATCGTTTCGAACAACGTACCTACCAACAACCCTACAGTAGAATTCACGATATTATTGCGGGAATTCATGATCGGCCAGAGCGAATGGTCAGGGTATCTAAGTCTTGGGAGTGAGAGCAGAACACTCAAGCCGTCTCCGAACTGCTATATCACATCAGCAGGATTAGTACTGAACATCAAGCAAGAAGTCGAACAAGCAAAAACTGCAAAGCTGACAATCAATTACCGCCCGAGTCAGGGCCTCTGCCAAAATGTCGAATCAACAGAAATCTTTAAACTAGAAAACTAACCAATGGCCATCACTAATTTATTCAAGCCCTGCACGCCAACAGGATTCAGCCCAAGAATCACAGGCCAACTGCACTCCATCCATGGAGGTTATTTAGCCCTGCGAAACCCCTGGGTAACCGATTCCGTATTCATGGCCAAGCTCTATACCGCCATGATGATATGCATTGCACTATATACTTACCCACACATATACGATCCCACACGAAACTATTCTCGTGAGGGAGCCTACACCTTCGCAGCCATGCTCGCCTGCGGACCGCTCATATTCGCTCCATTCCTTGTATATCGAATACTTTTTATCAAAAAACTTTCCGGGTTTTATCTCAATCGCCAGACAAAGAAAATTTACTACCAACGAATCAAAACTTTAATCAGTTTCGACTGGCGTGAATTAGAGGGCGCATTATTTTCGCGCCGAGAATTCGGCGGCTCATCGTTCAGCACTAGCTATGCATTAGCCTTCGCCCCCCCGCGCGCAGACGGCAAGCTTTATCAAAAAGACTGCCTCTGGATCGACAGCAACGAACCCACCGAACCCGACATCCAATACGTCGCCGAAGTCTGGGAATACCTCCGCCACTTCATGGACCACGGTCCCGACAAACTCCCCCCACCTGGCGAGCCCAACTGGTGGCACAGACCGCTTCACGCCATCTGCCTGACTCCAGCAGAAGCGTGGCGCCACTACGCCCCCTGGCGCACCGGCGAGCCCGGTGAAATGCAAGGCAAAAAGAACTGGCAACTACCCTTCTGGGCTGTGCTGTTCCCTTACAACTTCTCCCTCGCCGTCTGCTGGTACGTTATCTGCCGCGTGTTCAACGTCCGTGCAGCACCGCCTCCCCCAGAGGCCTTCGAGGAAGCCCCCATCAAACCAAATAAAAGGAAACGCCCATAAGGCCGATCGTACCCGCCACGATTGCCCTATCCATGGCGCAGGGGCGCCACCACGAGTGGCGGATCAATTGAATTGCGCGACTCTGGGCCCGCGGCTTCAACTCACGCCCCCGGCGCCACCAACCGATACCCCACCCCCGCCTCGGTAATGATGAACCTCGGCGCCGTCGGGTCATCACCTAGCTTCTGCCGCAGATGTCCGACAACAATGCGCAGGTAATGGGTATCGTCGACATGGGTCGGCCCCCAGATGTCCTTGAGCAGTTGCTGCTGGGTGATTACCCGCCCCGGATGCCCGGCCAGTTGAGCCAGCAATGCATACTCCTTGCGCGTCAGCGCCACTTCGACGCCATCGAGGGTCACCCGGCGGAAGGCAAAGTCCACCCGCAGCGGCCCGAAGCTCGCCGCCACCTCGCTGCCGCCCGCCTGGGGCACCTGGCGCAGCAACGCCCGGACCCGGGCCAGGAATTCCTGGATGCCGAACGGCTTGGTGACATAGTCGTTGGCACCGCCATCCAACGCATCGACCTTCTGCACTTCGCTGGCACGCACCGACAGCACCATCACCGGCACCGCGCTCCACTCGCGCAGTTCGCGCAGCACCTGTTGGCCGTCCATGTCCGGCAGGCCGAGGTCGAGCACCACCAGGTCGGGCTTGGCCAGTGCAGCCTGGGCCAAACCTTCGCCGCCGGTGGCCGCTTCGATCACCTTGTAACCCTGGGAGCTCAGGCTGATGCGCAGGAACTTGCGGATCTGTGGTTCGTCATCGATGACCAGGAGGGTGGCGGACGGATTCATGGGCTTTCGCTTTCGGCTTCGGGTTGCTGGGGCAGCGGCAAGCATAGAGTGATGCAGGTGCCGTGGCCATCGATGCCTTCGCCCACCAGGATCTGCCCGCCATGGGCACCGATCATGCCCTGGCAGATCGCCAACCCCAGGCCAGTGCCCTGCCCACCGCGGTCGCCCCGGGCAGCGGTATAGAACATGTCGAAGATCTTCTCGCGCTCGGTCACGGGAATGCCGGGACCTTCGTCACACACGGCGAAGTGCAGTTGCTCACCCACTACCGACACCCGCAATTGCAGACGGCCTTGAGTCGGCGAGAAGCGCGCGGCGTTTTCCAGCACATTGATCAGCGCCTGCTCGATCAACGCGGCATGCACGAACAGCAACGGCAGTTCGGCAGGCACGTCGGTGTGCACGCGCAATGGCGCCAGCACCACGCGAAGACGATTCAGGGCACTGCCGACGATATCGGCGGGGGCCACCCAGTCCCGGGCGAGCTTGAGCCCACCATGGCCTAGGCGGGTCATGTCGAGCAGGTTCTGGATGTAGCGATCGAGGCGCTCGGCCTCGTTGCGCGTGCCTTCGAGCAGCTCACGGCGATCGTCGACCGGGATCACCTCGCCCAGCGCCAGGAGGCTGTCGATGCTGCCCCGCATGGCGGTCAGCGGCGTACGCAGGTCGTGGGACACCGACGCCAGCAAGGCACTGCGCAACTGCTCGGTTTCGCCGTGCAGGCGGGCCGCCTCCAGTTGCTCGGCCAGGCGGGCGCGGGCCAAGGCCTGGGCCAGGGGTTGACCAAGGGCCATGAGCAGGCGCCGGCGCTGCGCGCTGAGCGGCTCGCCCGAACGCGGTCGCACGCCGAGCAGGGCCAGCGGCTGGTCGTCGACTGCCAGCGGCCACCACCACCAACGGCCGTTGGGCAGGGTATCGCTGCTCAAGCCTGCTGCCTGGCCGTGTTGCCAGGCCCACTCGGCGGCGGCGCGTTCGTTGTCGCTCAACGCCTGGCCCTCGCCGCTGGCCAGTTGCAACTGGCCTTCGCGGTCACGCTCGAACAGGCTGGCGTGCACGTCAGGCCAGCCGCCGAGGTGTTGACCGGCGGCATTGAACACTGCCTGGCGATCGGTGGCCACGGTCAGCCGGCGCGACAGGTCGAGCAGTTGGCTGGTCTGCGCCTGGGTTTCGCGCAGGGCTTGCAGTTGGCGGCGTTGGCGGGCGGCGAGGTTACCGGTCAGCGTTGCCACGAGCAGGAAGAACACCAACGTCAGCACGTCTTCTTCGCGCTGGATGCTGAAGGAAAAATGCGGCGGGATGAACAGAAAGTCGTAGGCCAGGAACGACATCGCCGCACAGGCCAGGGCCGGGCCGAGGCTACTGCGCACCGCCACCAGCAGCACCGCGCCAAGGAACACCAGCGAGATGTTGGGCAACGCCAGCACGCTGGCCACTGCCCAGGCCAGACCCGCTGCCAACCCGGTGGCCAGCAGTGCCAGCAGATAATGACGCCATTCCCACACCCGGCTGACCGCAGCCCGGGCGGGACGCGCCTGGTCGTCGCGGTCGAGCACGTTGATCTCCAGGCCATGGCTCTCGCGCAGTAGCCGCGCCGCCACACCGGCGCCGAACCAACGACGGTGCAGACGATCACGCGACTGGCCGACCAGCACAAGGCTGGCGCGCCGCTCGGCGGCGTGCTGGATCAGGGTATGCGCCACCTCGCCAGCACGCAGCACCACCACTTCGCCGCCCAGGCGCTCGGCCAATTGCTGGGCCGCCTGCAAGCGCTGACGGGCGTTCTCGTCGCGCAGTCGGCCATTGTCGACATGCACCAGGCTCCAGGGCAGATGCCGGCGTTGAGCGACACGGCTGGCGTGACGCACCAGGCGTTCGGCCTGGTCGTCGCCGTCCACGCCGACCAACAGACGCCCGCGCAGGGCCGGCGCTTCCTCGCCGCGCTGGCGGTAACCGTGGGCCAGGTCGGCGTCGACCTGGGCTGCGGCGGTCTGCATGGCCAGCTCGCGCAGGGCGGTGAGGTTGGTCTGCGAGAAGAAGGCATCGATCGCCGCCCGTGCCTGCTCCGGCACGTACACCTTGCCCTCGCGCAGGCGCTCGAGCAGCTCACGCGGCGGCAGGTCGATCAGCACCAGCTCATAGGCTTCCTGCAGGATCCAGTCCGGCAACGTTTCGCGCACCTGCACGCCAGTGATGTCGCGGACCTTGTCGTTGAGGCTTTCCAGATGCTGGACGTTGACTGTGGTGTACACGTCGATGCCAGCGGCAAGCAGCTCCTGCACGTCCTGCCAGCGCTTGGCGTGGCGGCTGCCGGGCGCATTGGTGTGGGCCAGTTCGTCGACCAGGGCCAACGCCGGGGCAGCCTTGAGCAGGCCGTCGAGGTCCATCTCCTCGAGGGTGACGCCACGGTATTCGCTGCGCAGCAACGGTTGCTGGAGCAGGCCGGCAAGCAGGGCTTCGGTTTCGGCGCGGGCGTGGGTCTCGACCACCCCGGCCATCACGTGCACGCCTTGACGCTGCTGGGCGTGGGCAGCCTGCAGCATGGCGTAGGTCTTGCCCACGCCGGGGGCAGCGCCGAGAAAGACCTTGAGCCGGCCGCGACCGCTACGCGGCAAGGTAGCCAACAGCGCATCGGCGCGGGTGGAGTCACTCATGTTTCATCCTTTGCGAATACCTTCAATCAGGGCCCCCGAACATCAATGAGCCAGGGTGTCCAAGGCCTGGTTCAATGCCAGCACATTGACCACCGGCGGCCCGATCAATGGGTGGAGGGTGGCCTCTTCCAGCAAGGCTTGCAAGCGCGCCACCGGCACCTGCCGGGCTGCCGCCACCCGCGGTATCTGGTAGGCCACCGCCTGCGGCGGCAGATGCGGATCCAGCCCGCTGCCGGAGGTGGTCAGCAATGCCTGCGGCACCGGCCCCTGCCCGGGCTGGTAAAGCGTCGCTGCCTCAGCCTTGATCCGCTCGGCCAGCGCAGGGTTGCTCGGTGCCAGGTTGCTGGCACTACTGGCGACGGTGGCATAGTTGCCCGCCGAAGGCCGCGAGTGGAACCAGCCGTCACCCTCAAAATCCTGGGCGATCAGCGCCGAGCCACGCACCTGGCCCTGTGCATCGCGCACCAGGCTGCCGTTGGCCTGGGCAGGGAAGGCAACCTGGGCAATGGCAGTCACTGCCAGCGGGTACAGCACACCGGTGATCGCAGTCATCAGCACAAGCAGGCTCAGCGCCGGGCGTACAAAAGTCTTCATGGTGGCCTCCTCAGACCAGGTGCAAGGCAGTCAGCAGCAGGTCGATCAACTTGATCCCGGCGAACGGCACCAGGATGCCGCCCAGGCCATAGATCAGCAGGTTGCGGCGCAACAGGTGCGCAGCACTCGCCGCCTGGACGCGCACCCCGCGCAGCGCCAACGGAATCAGCACGATGATGATCAGCGCGTTGAACACGATCGCCGAGAGGATCGCGCTCTGCGGGCTGGCGAGGTGCATCAGGTTGAGCACACCAAGCTGCGGATAGATGGAGGCGAACAGCGCCGGCAGGATCGCGAAGTACTTGGCCACATCGTTGGCAATCGAGAAGGTGGTCAGCGCGCCGCGGGTCACCAGCAGCTCCTTGCCGACCTGCACCACGTCCAGCAGCTTGGTCGGATCGCTGTCCAGGTCGACCATGTTGGCCGCCTCGCGGGCCGCCTGGGTGCCATCGTTCATGGCCATGCCCACATCGGCCTGGGCCAGCGCCGGCGCATCGTTGGCGCCGTCACCACACATCGCCACCAGGCGCCCCTCGTTCTGCTCCTGGCGAATGCGTGCCAGTTTCTTCTCCGGGGTGGCTTCGGCCAGCACGTCATCCACACCCGCCTCGGCGGCAATCGCGGCGGCAGTCAGCGGGTTGTCGCCGGTCACCATCACCGTGCGGATACCCAGTTTGCGCAGCTCGGCGAAGCGCTCGCGGATGCCCGGCTTGACCACGTCCTTGAGGTGGATCACGCCGAGCAGGCGCTTGTCGATGCACACCAGCAACGGCGTGCCGCCGCCCTGGGCGATGCGTTCCACCTCGCGGGCCAGGGCGGCTGGCATCTCCAGGCGTTGCACGCCGACCAATCCCAGCACCGCATCGACGGCGCCCTTGCGATAGCGGTGTGGCCCGAAGTCGATGCCCGACAGCCGGGTTTCGGCGCTGAACGCTACCGCCTCGAACTGCCCGGCGCTAGGCTCGACGAAATCGTGCAACTGGCGCAGGTAGTCGACGATCGACTTGCCTTCGGCAGTGTCATCGGCCAGCGAGGCGAACAAGGCGCCCTCCCCAAGCTCCCGGGCGCTCACGCCCGGCGCCGCGTACAACGCGGTGCAGCGGCGGTTGCCGAAGGTGATGGTACCGGTCTTGTCGAGCAGCAGCGTGTGCACGTCGCCAGCGGCCTCCACTGCCCGCCCGGAACGGGCGATGACGTTGAGCCGGACCAGGCGATCCATACCAGCGATGCCGATGGCCGAAAGCAGGCCGCCGATGGTGGTCGGGATCAGCGTTACCAGCAACGCGGCGAGGAAGATCAGCGGCAGGCTGGCGCCGACGAAATGGGCGAACGGCTGCAAGGTGGCCACCACGATCAGGAAGATCAGGGTCAATCCGACCAACAGGATGTCCAGGGCGATCTCGTTCGGCGTCTTCTGCCGCTTGGCCCCTTCGACCAGGGCGATCATCCGGTCCAGGGTCGATTCGCCTGGGTTGCTGGTGATGCGGATGAGCAGCCAGTCGGACACCAGCCAGGTGTTGCCGGTGACGGCTGAACGATCGCCGCCAGACTCACGGATCACGGGCGCCGACTCACCGGTAATGGCAGCCTCGTTGACGGCGGCGATGCCTTCGAGCACCTCACCGTCGCCGGGGATCATCTCGCCTGCCACCACGCGCACCACATCGTCCTTGCGCAACTGGCTGGCGGCGACGCTTTCGAAACTGCCGTCGCGTTGCCGACGCTGGGCCATCAAACCCTGGCTGCCGGCCTTGAGGCTGTCGGCGCGAGCCTTGCCGCGCCCTTCGGCCAGGGCTTCGGCGAAGTTGGCGAACAATACCGTGAACCACAGCCACAAGGTGATCTGCACCGCCACGGCGGTACTCACGCCGCTGCCGGGCGCGAAACACAGCGCCGTGGTAAGCATGGCGGTCAGGGCAACCACCAGCATCACTGGCGCACGTTTGAGCTGGCGTGGGTCGAGCTTGACGAAGGCCTGCACCAGGGCCGGGCGCCAGAGCGCGGCGAAGGCCGTCTGGTCCTTGGCGCCGTGGTCGGTTTTGACTTCGGGAATGGGCATGTTCATGGTCGGCTCCTCAGAAACCCAGGCTCAGGTGTTCGGCGACCGGCCCCAGGGCCAGGGTCGGCAGGAAGGTCAGGCCACCCACCAGCACGATGGTCACCAGCAGCAGCGTGGTGAACAACGGGCCGTGGGTGGGGAAACTGTTCTGGCCCTGGGGCACGCTCTTCTTCGCCGCCAGGCTGCCGGCCAGGGCGAGGATCGGCAGGATGTAGCCGAAGCGCCCGATCAGCATGGCCAGGCCGATCATCAGATTGTGAAAGACGCTGTTGGCGCCGAAGCCTGCGAAGGCCGAGCCGTTGTTGGCGGTACCCGAGGTGTAGGCATACAGCAGTTGGCTGAAGCCATGGGCACCGGGGTTGCTCACCGCCCCCGCAGGGCCTGGCAGGCTGGCCGCGACGGCGCCGAGCAGCAGCACGCCGACCGGCATCACCAGCAAGGTCGCCACCAGCAGCTGCACCTCCCGCGCCTGCAGTTTCTTGCCCAGGTACTCGGGCGTGCGGCCGATCATCAGCCCCGCCAGGAACACCGCGATCAGCACGAACAGCAGCATGCCGTACAGCCCTGCGCCAACGCCGCCGAAGATCACCTCGCCAACCATCATGTTGACCATCGCGACCATGCCGGTGAGTGGATTGAGGCTATCGTGCATGGCATTGACCGAGCCGTTCGAAGCGGCTGTGGTAGTCACCGTCCAGAGCACCGAACCGGTGGTACCGAAGCGGCTTTCCTTGCCTTCCAGCGGTGCGCTCTGTTCGATCTGGGCGCTGGCAAGCGCCGGGTTGGGCTGGTACTCCGACCACAATGCAGCCGCCCCACCGAGCAGGAACAGGCCGAACATGCAGGCGAGGATCGCCCGGCTCTGGCGCAGGTCCTTGACGTAGTGGCCGAAGGTGAACACCAGCGCCACCGGAATCAGGATGATCGCCGCCACCTCGAACAGGTTGCTCCACGCCGTGGGGTTTTCGAATGGGTGCGCCGAGTTGACGCCGAAGAAGCCGCCGCCGTTGGTGCCCAGTTGCTTGATGGCGATCTGGCTGGCGGCCGGCCCCAGCGGGATGGTCTGTTCGGCGCCTTGCAGGGTCACGGCATGGGCATAGTCGGCGAAGGTCTGCGGCACGCCCTGCCACACCAGGAGCAGCGCCAGCAGTAGGCACAGCGGCAGCAGGCCATAGAGCGTGGCGCGGGTCATGTCGACCCAGAAGTTACCCAGGGTAGCCACGGAGCGGCGGGCGATGCCCCGGCACAGCGCGACCAGCACGGCGAGGCCGGTGGCAGCGCTGACGAAGTTCTGCACGGTCAGGCCGAGCATCTGGCTCAGGTAGCTGACCGAGGCCTCGCCGCTGTACGCCTGCCAGTTGGTGTTGGTGACGAAACTGACTGCGGTGTTGAAGGCCAGCGACCCTTCCAGACCAGGCAGGTGTTGCGGATTGAGCGGTAGCTGGCCTTGCAGCAGGAGCACGGCGAACAGCAGCCCGAAACCGGCCAGGTTGAAGGCCAGCAGGGCCAGGGTGTACTGCTTCCAGCCCTGCTCCTGATCGGCGCGCACCCCGGCCAGTCGATAGCAGCCCCGCTCAACCGGGCCGAGCAGCGGGGTCAGCCAGGTGCGTTGGCCTTCCATGACCCGGTAGTAGAAACGCCCGAGCCATGGGGCCGGTAGCAGCACGATGGCGAAGAACGCCAGCAGCAGTGCGTAATCGTAACTGTGCATGAATGAAATTCCCTTGGGTACGGCGTGAGCCGATGTAGGGAAATTGTCCGGGAGGGGGGCGTAAAGAGACGAGATGGCGTGGCCAGGGTAGGAATAAAGAACGCGTAAAGATCGGCTTCCGGGCTGTCTTTTCGGGCCTCTTCGCGGGTAAACCCGCTCCTACAGGTACCCCACCGCTCTTGAAATCGGTTGGGTACCTGTAGGAGCGGGTTTACCCGCGAAGAGGCCTGAAAGCACAACACAGAGCCTAGACCCACGAAAAACATCAATCAAAACAATTCTCATTTGTGGTATTTTCCCGCGCTCGTCCGTATGCCCTCTAAGGTGTCCCCATGTCCGGCTCAGATCTCAAGGCCCTCTACCTCGCCCACCGCGAGGAGATCCAGGATTATCTGGACCGCCGCCTGCGCTGCAAGGACACGGCTGCCGACCTGACCCAGGACACCTTCATCCGCCTCTCCGAGCAACTGGGCCGCAGCCGCATCGAGAACGTGCGGGCCTACCTGTTCTCCAGCGCCCGCAACCTGTTCATCGACCACACCCGCCGCCAGCAACACCGCAAGAGCGAGTCGCTGGACTCGGAGGAAGCCAATGCCGTGGCGCAACCGAGCGCGACACTGGAACAGGCCGCCATCGCCAATCAACAACTGGCCGCGTTGAACAAAGTCATCCAGAATATGCCCGCGCCCTGCCGCGAGGTGTTCCTCATGGTGCGGGTCGAAGGCATGACCTACGCCGATATCGGCGCACGCCTCGGTATCTCGCCGAAAACGGCCTACAGCCGCATGGTCAAAGCGCTGGAGTTGCTCAAACAAGGCATGTCGCGTTGAAAGCCGGCCTGCCACACCGCCCTGCCCGTTCCATCGTCCAAGCGTTGAGCCCATGAATTCCGAACCACCGTATTCCGCCACTGCCGCCTGCGCCGCCGATGACATCGATCATCAGGCCAGCGCCTGGTTCGCCTTGTTCCATGGCGGCGCGCCGACGCCCGAGCAACGCCAGGCCTGGGCCGCCTGGCTGGCGGCCGACGCTCGCCACGCCGAAGCCTATGCCGAGCTGGAACAGCTCTGGGGTGCTTCTGCCCTGTTGCTGCAACCGGCCCCCGTCGTAGCGGCGCCGCCACCGCGCCTGTCGCGGCGCCGCTTCGTCGGCATGGGCATCGCCGCCAGCGCGGCGGCGGTCAGCGTGGCCAGTGGTACGTTCTGGCTCAAGGGCATGGACTCGCCGTTCGCCGACCTGCGCACTGCAGTGGGCGAGCGGCGTATCGAGCGCCTGCCGGACGGCTCGACCGTGGAACTGGCAGGCCACACCGCGCTGAACCTGGACTTTTCATCCAACCGCCGCCGTGTCGAACTGCTGCATGGCCAGGCGTTCTTCACGGTTCGTCCGAGCAGTGCCGGTGAATTCAGCGTGCGCACCCAGGCCGGGCAACTGCGTACCGCCGAGGCGGAGTTCTGCCTGTCGTGCGAAAACGACTCGGCCTTGGTGGCCGTCAACCGTCATCGTGTCCAGGTGATCAGTGCCAGCCAGCAAACCGACCTCGAAGAAGGCCTGTCGCTGCGCTTCGATGCCGCCTCCACGGGCGAAATCCAACGTGCCGAACTGCAGCAGATGCTGGCCTGGCGCAGCGGCCGTCTGGTGTTCTTCAACGAGCCGTTGCAGGGTGTGGTCGATGAACTGCAACGCTGGCGCGAAGGCCGCATCTTCATCATGGACAAGCAGCTCGGCGCACGCCGCGTGAGCCTGATCCTCAACCTCGAGCACCCAGAGCAGATGCTCGACGTGCTGTCGCGTGCGCTGGCCGTGCGCACCTCGCGTTACACCGATCTGGTCACCCTGCTTTACCCTGCGTAAGAAAAATCTCAATTCGCCATCAGAAATTCAAATACCCCATGCGTCTTAACGGCACTGAGAGTTATTCGCATATCTGCATTGCAGGGGGCACGCCTGAATGGCCACTCGATTCAACCCGCATCACCCGGTTCACCCACGCTGGCAGCGCAGCGCGCTGAGCGCGGCACTTGCCTGCACCTTGCTGGTCGGCGCCATCCAGGCCCACGCAGCGCCCGGCACCGCGGCTGCCAGTGCCCAGCACAAGCTGCAACTGAATATCCCTGCCCAACCGCTGCGCCAGGCGCTGCTGGTGTTCAGCCAGCAATCCGGACAGAACGTGCTGCTCGACGGTAACGTCGATGCCAGCTTGCGCAGCACCTCGGTAGTCGGCAGCTATTCTGCCGAAGAAGGCCTGGGCAGGCTGCTGCAGGGCAGCGGCTACAACTTCGCCCGCACCGATGCCGCCACCCTGTACCTGGTACCGAGCGACAGCGCACAGGCCGATGGCACGGTAAACCTCGCGCCCACCCAGATCCAGTTCCAACTGGCGCAGGCCAACGGCCAAAGCGTCGGCTATCAGGCCAAGCCGGCCGCCAGCACGACCCGCCTGGGCCTCAGTGACCGGGAAACGCCCCAGGCGATTTCCAGCGTGACCCGCGAGCAGATCGACGACTTCAAGCTCAACAGCGTCAAGGATGCCCTGCGCAACGCCCCCACCGTCACCGTCGAGCAATTCGAGACCGACCGCACCGCCTTCACCTCACGCGGCTTCGTCATCGACAATTTCGAATACGACGGCATGGGCATGCCGTTTTCCTCCGGCGTGCTGCTGGGCGACCAGGACCTGGCCGAGTTCGAGCAGATCGACGTGCTGCACGGTGCCAACGGCCTGATGAGCGGCGCCGGCAACCCATCGGCGACGGTCAACTTCGTGCGCAAGCGGCCCACCGAGACTTTCCAGGCGCGCATCGACACCAGCGTCGGCTCGTGGGACAACCGTCGCGTGGCCGTCGATGTCGGTGGCCCGTTGACCGACAACGGCAAGGTCCGCGGGCGCTTCATCTACGCCCACGACAAGGGCAACTCGTACCTCGACCAGTACAGCCACGAAATCAATGTCATGGCTGGCCTGCTGGCGTTCGACCTGTCCGATGCCGACACCCTGACCGTAGGATTTTCCGAGCAACGCAGCGACTCCAACGGCAGCACCTGGGGCGCGTTGCCCATGGCCGACTACGCCGGCAACCCGATTCACTACAGCAGCCGCAGTTCGAGCATCGGCCAACCCTGGACCTACTGGAACATCCACACCCAACGGGCCTTCGCCGAACTGGCGCATGATTTTGGTGGCGGCTGGCAAGGCAAGCTGAGCGTGACCGGGACCAACCAGCATCAGGACACCCAGATGCTCTATGCGATCCCGGCCACGGCGACGTCCGTCTATGCCTACATGAACCGCACCACCAGTACCGAGCACCAGTACACCGGTGAAGCGCAGTTGTCCGGCCCATTCTCGTTGTTCGGCCGCGAGCATGAACTGACCGTGGGCGCCAACTATGGCCGCAGCCGCCACGACGAGCGCGGCCACTACTATGACGCCTCCGGCTACCAGATCGTCAGTTTGGAAGATGCGCTGGCCGGCAATGTGGTCAAACCGCCGTTCGACTACACCGACGAGCTCAACACCCAGCACTTCACCGACCGCCAGAAGAGCCTGTACGCCGGCGCCCGCTTCAGCCTCACCGACGACCTGCACTGGATCGCCGGGGCGCGCATGCTCAGCGCCGATGGCGAAGGCATGGGCTATGGCTCGGCACAGGACACCCGCGTGCACGGCAAGGTCACGCCCTACACCGGGCTGGTCTACGACCTGACCGCGCAGTGGAGCCTGTACGCCAGCTGGACCGAAATCTTCAAGCCGCAGTACCTGCGCAGCACCGCCGGCGGCGTGATCGAGCCGCTGGAAGGCAAGAGCACCGAGGTCGGCGTGAAGGGCAGCCTGCTCGAGGATCGCCTCACCGTCAGCGCGGCGCTGTTCAAGACCGAGCAGCAGAACGTGGCGGTCACCACGGGCGAAATCATCGGTGGCCAGTACGCCTATCGCGGCGAGGACAACAAAAGCCACGGCGTGGAGCTGGAAGCCTCCGGCGAAGCCATGCCCGGCCTGGACCTGGCCGCTGGCTACACCTATGTGCACATCGAGGATGGAGATGGCGATAAGACCCGCCGCTACGTGCCCAGCCACAGCGTGCGCGGCAGCGTGACTTATCGCCTGCCCAGTATGCCGCAGGCTCGGGTGGGTACCCGGGTGCAATGGCAGAGTGCGACCGAGGCCGATGGCAACCACCGGGTCCGCCAGGAAGCCTATGCGCTGGTCGATCTGATGGGCAGCTATGATTTCGACGCCAACTGGAGCGCGTCGCTGAACCTGAACAACGTGTTCGATCGCAAGTATCTGCTGTCGCTGTATCAGTCGGCGGGGTCTACCAACTATGGTGCGCCGCGTAACCTGACAGCTTCGGTGACTTGGAAGTACTGATCGGGAAGTACTGATCGGGAAGTATTGATCGATCTCATCGCCGGCAAGCCGGCTCGTGTAGGAGCCGGCTTGCCGGCGATGAGGCCATCAAACATCACAAATGAGGCTTGTGCTGCTCCGCGTTGCGGCTCCAGTCCAACAACAGGCTGTAGCCCACCGCCAGCAAGGTCGGCCCGATGAACAGGCCGATGAAGCCGAAGGCCAGCAAGCCACCGAACACACCGAGCAGGACGATCACCAGCGGCAGGTTGCCGCCACGGCTGATCAGGTAGGGCTTGAGCACGTTGTCCACGCCGCTGATGACGAACGTGCCCCAGATGCCGAGAAACACCGCCATGCCGTATTCGCCCTTCCACACCAGCCAACCGGTCGCCGGGATCCACGCCAGCGGCGGACCCATGGGGATCAGGCTGAGCATGAAGGTGACCAGCCCCAGCACGATCGCCCCCGGCACCCCCGCGATCAGGAAACCGATCAGCGCCAGCAGGCCCTGCGCCGCCGCAGTACCGATCACACCGTTGACCACCCGCTGCACGGTCCCGGCCACCAGGTCGAGGTAGTAGTCGGCGCGTTCGCCCACCAGGCGATGCAGCAAACGCAGCACGAAGGCCGACAACCGAGGGCCATCGCGATAGAAGAAGAACACGAACACCAGGCTCAGGGTCAACTCCAGCACCCCACTGCCGATCTGTGCGCTGCGCGCCAGCAACCAGTTGCCGACCTGCCCCAGGTGCGGTTTGATCGAGGCGATCAAGGCCGCGCCCTGCTGGTCCAGAGACTCCCACCAGTGCACCAGCCGCTCGCCGATGAACGGCATGTTGGCCACCCAGGCCGGCGCATCGGGCAAGCCATCGACCTGGATATCGCGCACGAAGGCCGTGGCATCGCGGATATGGTCGGCCAGGTTGAAGCCGAGCCACACCAGCGGCAGCGCCACGATCAGGATCCAGGCCGTGGTCAGCAGGCTGGCCGCCAACGTCTCGCGCCCACCCAGCACCCGGGTGAGCAAACGCATCAATGGCCAGCTGGCAAACGCCAGGATCGCCCCCCACAACAGCGCCGACATGAACGGCGCCATCACCCACAATGCCGCGCCCAACAGGGTCAGCAGAAGTATTTGAATCAGTAGCCGATCGTTATTGACCATGACGGTGCCCGCTCAACGAATCAACTCCAGGTGCAGGCCTTCGGTAGGGGCAGCGCCAACTTCGAGACGGCTGCTGCGAACCCCCGCTTTCACCAGCGCCTCGCGCCAGGCTTCGGCCTCGGCGCCGCTGAGGCTGGCACGCAGGGTGCTGTCGAGGTTGAGGCTGCGCCCGAGCAAGGTCACCCAGGCCGGCTGTGGCGCTTTCAGATCAGGGTAGTCGAGCTTGCCGGTATCGCGCATTTCCCGCAGCACCGTGGCTGCGGTCGGCAGGATTTCGCCCAGCGGACTGCCAGCGACGAACTCCTCGACATGCAGGTAGCCGCGTCGGGTACCCCGGGTCACGCTGTACAGTGCCACCAGGGTGTCGGCCTCCTCGGCCGAACGGCGCAGGAGGATGAACGCCTGCTGTTCGTCGCCGCCGTTGAGCCGCGCGTTGCCGAACACCTCGTTGGCCCACAGGCTGGCCTCGCCGCAATCGCGGCCCTGACACCAGAACAGCGGGTAACCGCCATCGCGTTGCAACGCTTCGCGGGCACTGGTGAAGGCTTCTCGGGCGGTACGCTCGATCGGCAACTGATAGGTGACCGAACTGACCTGACCATGGCCTTCGATCTTGCTTTCCAGGCGCAGGCGGCCACTGATTCGGCGCAGCGGGCCAAGCGGGTAGAAGCGTTCCTGCTCCACCGCCGGACGCTGGTCGACCACCGTGGCATCATCCGGTACCGGCAGGCTGCCGGCCCAGGCCGAGGCGCCAATCAGCGCCAGGCAGCCGGCGAGAAACGTACGGATACAAGCGGGTGCGCTCATTGGCCACCCATGCGGCGATCAGCGCCGAGGTAGTACTCCAGGATGTCTGGCAATTGCATGGTTGTCTCCCTGTTCAACCCGCCAAGCCTCGGTACTTGTCCGGTGCAAGTCAAGCAAAGCCAAAAAAGCGATTGAAACAGTCTGCGACAAGGGCCGCGCCGTGTTCATCGTTGAGATGCAGGTGGTGGCCGCCGGGAAGCGTCACCTGCTCAAAGGGTAGCTGCTCCAGCAGCTCAGTGTTGCGCGCGAGCATGCCATCGGCTGCCACCACTAGGCAGCTCGGGCATTGCACCCGGTGCACGAAGGCCATGGCCTGGGCCTGGCTGAGGCGCATCGGCGATGGCAGGGTCAGGCGGCTGTCGCTGCGCCAACTGTAGCCGCCGGGCACCGGCATCAGGCCCCGCTGGGCAAGCAGCTCGGCGGCTTCGCGGCTCACTGCGACCATGCCCTTCATGCGGGCTCGCACGCCATCTTCCAATGTGGCGTACACGGATTTGCGCTTTCCATCGAGGCGCAGTTGCGCCTGCAAGGCCAGCCCCAGGCGCTCGCCAGCATCGACCTCCGGGCCTGAGGGCGGCACCACGCCATCGATCAGCGCCAGGTGGCTGACCCGCTCCGGCAAGGCGCCGGCCAGTTGCACCGAGATGATCGCGCCAAGCGAGTGGCCAAGCAGGGCAAAGCGCTGCCAGCCCAGTTGCTCGGCAACCCGCAGCACGTCGTGGGCGTAGTCGGCCAGGGCGTACCCCGCCCCTGCCGGACGGTGCGCCGAATAACCATGCCCGGCCAAATCGAGGGCGACTATGCGCAACCCTCGCAGGCGCGGCGCCAGGAGGGCGAAGCTGTTAGCGTTGTCCAGCCAGCCGTGCAGGGCGATCACGGGGAGCCCATCCGCAGGGCCGAACAGGTGGGCGGCCAGTTCGATGTGCCCGAGGGTCAGGCGGATTTCCTCTACGTGTGTGGACATGCCTGGCTCCATCGATCGAACAGCCCCTTGATCAGGCTGGCGGTGTCCACGGGCCGCTCCAGGGGGAACATGTGGCCGCCTGGCACGCTGTGGTACTCACCCTGCGCCATGCCCCGAATGGCGAACGCATGATGGCGGCGGATCACCCTGCTGCGCTCGCCGCGGACCATCGCCAAGGGCACCTGCAACTGATGCGCGGGTGCCGGGCTCAGGTGCGGGATACTGCGGTAGATGCTGATTTCGGTAGCGGCGTCGAAACGCAGGCGCAAGCCGTCATCCGACGTTTGCAGGCCATGCTCGAGGTAGGCCTCCAGGCAGTCGCGGTCGAAGTGGCGGAACAGGGTCTTGCCGCTGAAGTAGTCACGTGCGCTGTCGCGATCGGCGAAGGCCTCGCGTCGCCCTAGCGTGCGCCCTGCGGGGGTGATGCGGTCGATGAAGCCGAAACGCTTGGCGGCACGGATCAGCCACTGGTCGGCGCGGGTCAGCACCGGGGAGTCGAGCATCACCACGCCTCGATAGTATTCAGGGCGACGAAGCGCGGCGTGCAGGTGCAGTACCCCACCCAGCGAATGACCAACCCCCCAGACCGGTGCGTCCTGCTGGCTCAAGTGGTGCAGCAGTTCATCGACAAGGTTCAGCCAATTGTCATCCACCGGAAAGCGCGGATCGTGGGCGTGCTGTGCCAGGTGGCGCACCTGATAGTCCGGTGCCAGTGCGGCGAACAGCTTGCCATAGGTGGCCGAGGGGAAGCCGTTGGCGTGAGCGAAGAAGATCTGCTGCGACATGGCGGCGGGTCCGCGACTGGAATGATGGCTCATTGTCGGTAACCGCCGAGCTCCAGGCAACGTCCGGAAAGGTCATCGCCGAGGGCTATCAGGTCATCCTCCGGGCATCGCCTCACGGGGCATGGTACAGCGCGCGCAAGCTCATGAGGCCAGCCAACGGCCAATCTGCTTCGAGTTCGGCCAGGCTGGCCGTGCTCATCGGCGCCGGTTGCTGCAAGTGGCCATGCTCCAGCAATCCAACCAACGCACCTACCAGCGGCTGATGGCTGACCAGCAGCACATGCTCCAGCCCCAGGCGCTCGATTTCGCCGAGTACCTGTTGCGGATCGCTCTCCGGTGTCAACCAGGGCACGGTGCGTACTGGCTCGGCAAAACCGAGCGTGTCGTGCACCAGGGCCGCCGTTTGTTGCGCCCGCACGTAGGGGCTGGCGATGATTGCCTGCAGGGGCTGCCCCAGCAAATGGGCGGCACTGTGCAGCACCTGCTCGCGACCATGGCCGGTCAGGCGCCGTTCGGCATCGGTATTGGCCCGCGGCTCTGCCTCGCCGTGGCGCAGCACCCAGAGCTTCACAGCTTGGGCTCCTCGTCACGCACAGGGTGCGGCGCCGGGGCCACGGCATGCGGCGCTTCGCCTTCGGGCGCGCGCGGCGCCGGCCAGTCGGCGAACGGCCAGGGTTTCTGGTCGCTGTGGAAGCTGCCGAAGCGGCCGATCTGCGCCAGGTACTGGCTGAGGCTATCGCCGAAGTTCATCAAGCTCGCGCTGGGCGAGCCATACACCAGGCGGTAGATCAGTTGCACCAGCACCAGGCCGCCGAGCAGCAGCTCGGCCAACTGCCATACCACCAGGAACACCAGCATCCACAGTACCCGCAGGATGATGGACTCGCGCTGGGCACGCTCCGGGGAATCGTTCATGTGTCGCTCCTTGCTGGGGTCAGGGCCGCTTGCGGCTCAGTTGAAACCGCTGATGGAAATGAAATCGACGTCGGTCTTGGGTTCGGCGCGCATCAAGTGTTCGATCACCTGCTCCAGGGTACGGCCCTCGAACAGGATGGCATGCAGGCCCGCCACCAGCGGCATGTACACCTGCACCTCCTGGGCCTTGGTCTTGAGCACCTTGAGGGTATTGACCCCTTCGGCCACCTCGCCCAGGCGGCTGACCGCCTCGTCCAGGCTAAGGCCCTGGCCCAGGGCGTGACCGACCTGGTAGTTGCGGCTCTTGGGCGAGGAGCAGGTGACGATCAGGTCGCCGACCCCGGCAAGGCCCAGGAAGGTCATGGGGTTGGCGCCAAGGCTGACGGCGAAGCGGGTCATTTCCGCCAGCGCACGGGTGATCAGCATGCTCTTGGTGTTCTCGCCCATGCCCAGCGCCACGGCCATGCCGGCGATGATCGCGTAGACGTTCTTCAGCGCCCCGCCCAGCTCCACGCCGAAGCGGTCGCTGCTGGCGTAGACGCGGAACGTGCGCCCGTGCAGCACGGCCTGCACCCGTTGGCACAGGTCTTCGTCTTCACTGGCGACCACCGTGGCGGTCAATGCATGCTCGGCGATCTCGCGGGCGAGGTTGGGCCCGGAAAGCACGCCGATGCGCGCCTGGGGCGCGATTTCTTCGAGGATCTGGCTCATCAGCTTGAAGCTGTGCGCCTCGATGCCCTTGGTCAGGCTGACCAGGCATTTGCCGCGCAGCAGTTCGGCATGGGGCGCCAGCACGCTGCGCAGGGCGCTCGAAGGCAGGGCGACGAAAATCAGATCGCTGGCCTGCAGCGTTGCCAGCAGGTCGTTGACCGGCTCGACCCCATCGTGCACCCGGATACCCTTGAGGTAGCGCGGGTTCTCGCGATTGACGCGCATCGCCTCGGCCTGCTCGGGATCGCGCATCCATTGGCGCACGGGCACGCCATTTTCGGCCAGCAGGTTCGCCACGGCGGTGCCGAAGCTGCCGCCTCCCAGAACCGCAACAGGTTGCTGTTCAGTCATATCCAGTCCGTTAAAGCCAAAAATTAAGTGGCGACCGAGCCATTATACGGCTCGCCCGCCCTGCGCCAAGCCGACATCACCGATCACTGGCAAAAGCCGCACGGTCGGTTAACATGCCTGACTCATTATCGGAACAAGGCCGTACCGTGTTTCCTGGCACGCCCCCCTACCCTCGCCTGTTGTTGTTGACCGCGCTGCTCGGTGGCCCGGCCATGGCCGACGACTTGTTCATCGACAACACCGACCTGCCCCAGGTTCTGACCGCCACCCGCCTGAAACAATCCCCGGCGGCGGTGCCAGGCAGCATGACCGTGCTCGACAGCGAGCTGATCCGCCCCAGTGGTGCGCGAGACATTCCCGAGCTGCTGCGCCTGGTGCCGGGCATGATGATCGGCTACAGCGCCGGCAACCAGGCCACGGTCAACTACCACGGCAGCAACGTCAGCGAAGCGCGGCGCATGCAGGTGCTGATCGATGGCCGTTCGGTGTACCGCGCGGGCCTCGCCACGGTGGACTGGAGCGACATTCCGGTGGCCATCGAGGACATCGAACGCATCGAAGTCTTCCGCGGCCCCAACACCGTCAGCTACGGCGCCAACGCGCTGATGGCGGTGGTCAACATCCTCACCCGCAACCCGGCAGACAGCCACGGCACGCGAATGAAGCTCACCCGTGGCCAGGATGGCATCAACGACTATTACCTCAGCCACGGCTTCGGCTGGGACGGCGGCGACCTGCGCCTGTCGGTGTCGGGCCAGCAGGACGATGGCTTCGACCAGGACCAGTTCGGCAACGACTACCGCGACAGCCGCCGCCTCAACCGCTTCAACCTCAGTGTCAGCCACACCCTGGCCCCCGACCAGACCCTGGAGTGGCAACTGGCGGCCAAGGAAGGCAGCAACCAGCGCCCGTATACCTACCAGCCGGTGTTCGGCAGCTACCAGGCGGGCGACAATGCCGACGTAAATGCCAAGGACTACGCAGGCTCGGTGCGCTGGAACATCGACTTCAACCCTGAACACAGCCTTTATGTGCAGGGTTCGGCGCAGCACTTCGACCGCCAGCAGGTCTGGCGCGCCTGTGATGCCGCGCTGGCGTTCAGCCCGGAGCTGACCCGGCTGTGGCAGTTGAACCCGAACCTGGCCGAAAAGGTTGCCCGCAATGCCGGCTCGCCGCCTGCCGGCAGCAACCCGGTCGAACAGGGGTTGATCAACGCGATCAGCCAGCAGTGGAACAACCCGGGTAGCCCACTCAACGGCAGGCAGACCGTCTGTGGCGACGTCGACCAGAGCACCCGCGAGACCCGCTACGACCTGGAAATCCAGGACACGCTCAGCCTGACCGACAGCCTGCGGCTGCTCAGCGGCATGAACTACCGCTATGATCGGGCCGACTCGCAGACCTACTTCAACGGCAGCATCGACGACCAGACCTGGCGCCTGTTCGGCCAGCTGGAGTGGCGCGCCGATGAACACTGGATCGTCCAGGGCGGCGCGATGTTCGAGGATTCGCGCCTCTCCGGCAGTTCGCTGACGCCACGCATGGCGGTGAACTACCTGATCACCCCGCGCCATGGTCTGCGGGCGGTGTATTCCGAAGCGATCCGCTCGCCGGACATGTTCGAGAACAACGTCAACTGGAGCTACACGGTCAAGAACCTCACGCCCAACCTGTATGGCCTGCGAGACGGCCAATACTTCGTCAAGACCCGTGGTCCGGGCGACCTCGACCAGGAACGCATGCGCTCGCGCGAGCTGGGCTACAACGGCTCGTTCAGCGACATCGACCTGAACATGGATGTAAAGCTGTTCTACGACGAGATCACAGGAATGATCAGCGAGCCCCTGAAGAACAACCAGTACATTGCCAGCAATGCCAACAAGGCCCGCTTCAGCGGCAGCGAAGCCCAGCTGGACTGGCGTGCGACGCGGCGCGACCGCCTGCGCCTGACCTACGCCTACGTCGATGCCTGGGCCAGCAACCCCGCCGACAGCCGCCTCACCGCCCGCAACAGCGGCTCGGCCGGATGGATGCGCGAATGGGGCGACAACTGGTCGAGCGCGCTGTTCTATTACGGCGACGACGCCCTCAACGGCTACCGCTACCAGCGCCTCGACCTGCGCGTAGCCAAGCGCTTTCGCATCCAGGGCAGCAACCTGGAGCTTGCCGCGCTGTGGCAACAGCGCCTGGACGACCAACCGACCACCCTGGTGCAAAACCGTTACGACAGCCGTCACCGCCTGAGCGTCAGCGCGGAGCTGGAATTCTGATGGTGCGCTTGCTGCACCTGCTGCTGTTCTGCCTGTGGCCGTTGGGCACGCTATCGGCCAGCGAAATCCTCCTGGTCGGTGGCGAAGACCAACCGGGCATCCGCAGCTTCGTCACTGCCCTGGCCGATCGGCGCCAGCACGATCAGGTGCGTTTCATGGCCCTGGCAGAGCTACCGAAACCCAGCCAACTCAAGGCCGACACGCGTCTGGTGCTGCTCGACAATGCGGCGCTGGAATGGCGCCTGGGTGAAAACGCCGGGCCACCCGCCCTGGCCATGCGCATCAGCCGGGTACAGGCGCAGCAACGCCTGGGAAAGTCGCGCCCCGGGCACCTGACCCTGCTGTGGAGCGACCCACCCCTGGCACGGCAACTGCGTCTGACCCGCTACCTGTTGCCGCAGGCCCAGCGCATCGGTGTGCTATATGGCGAACATAGCCAGTTCCTGCTCGACGAACTGCGTCAGGCCGCCCGGCCTCTGGGCCTGGAAATCATCGCCCAGGACTGGCCTGACCTGCGTGACAGCCGCCCGCTGCAGAACCTGCTGGCCAGCAGCGACGTCCTGCTCGGCCTCGACGACCCCGACCTGTACAACTCCAAGACGGCTAAAAACCTCTTGCTCAGCAGCTACAGCCGGCAGATGGCACTGGTCGGCCCCAACGTCGGATTCGTCCGTGCCGGCGCCCTGGCCAGCACCTACAGCGACCAGGACGACTGGCTGGCGGTGCTGGACCGCTTGCTCGACCAACCCCCGGCACACTGGCCGCGCAGCCTTTACCCAGCGCATTTCGGCGTCAGTGGCAACCAGCAGGTAGCCCGCGCCCTGGGCCTGGAACCGATCGATCCGAACGCCGCCGTCAAGGCCCTGGCCGAAGGAGCCCCCCTGCCATGAGCAAGCGCCTGAGCTGGGATATCCATACCCGCACCCAGATCATCAGCCTGGGGCCTGCGTTGCTGTTGACCCTGCTGTTGATCAGCTTCTTCACCTTCGTGCGCATCCAGGACTTGCGCCAGGAGCTCAACCACACCGGGCAACTGATCGCCAACCAGTTGGCGCCGGCGTCCGAATACGGGGTGATTTCGGGCAACAACGAGGTGCTCGAGGGGCTGATGAGGGCCACCCTGAGCATTCCCCACGTGCGCTTCCTGGAAGTCCAGGACAGCCGCAATCACATCCTCGTGTATGTCGAGCAGTCCAACGAGAGCGCCAACCGCGCGCAACGGGTGGAGGTGTTCCAGGCGCCCATTCGCCTGCAGCAGATACGCCTGGACAGCGACTTCCTGCAGCAAGGCAAGGCGCCGACGCCGGCCATCGGTGACGACTACCTGGGGCGGGTGATCGTCGGCATGTCCGACGATGCGTTCAGCCAGCGCCAGCAGGAAATCGTCATCAAGGCCGGCATCCTCGCCCTGTTCGCCCTGTTGTTCACCTTCCTTCTCGCCCGCCGCCTGGCCTTGAGCCTGGCCAAGCCGATCAGCGACATGGGCCACGCAGTCCGGGCTATCCAGCAGGGTGAGTACAACACGCCGCTGCCGGTGGTCGACGACAGTGAATTGGGCCACCTGGCGCGCCACATCAACAACCTGGCCAGCGCCCTGGAGCAGGCCAGCGCCGAGCAGAAACAAGCCATCGCGCAATTGACCCAGGCACGCGAGGAGGCAGAGCAGGCCAACCGCGCCAAGTCCGAATTCCTGGCCATGATGAGCCATGAACTGCGCACGCCGATGAACGGCGTGCTGGGCATGCTGCAGTTGCTCGAAACCACGCAACTGACCAGCGAGCAGGCCGACTATGCAGCGGTGGCCAGCGAGTCGACCGGGCACCTGCTCAAGGTCATCAACGACATCCTCGACTTCTCGCGCATCGAGCGCACCACGCTCGAACTCGAACACATCGACTTCGACCTCGGCGAGCTGATCGCCAGTAGCGTGCAGTCGTTCCAGCACAGCGCCCAGCAGCGCGGTCTCGGCCTTTACCTGCACCTGCCGACCGATGCCGCGCAACCGCAGGTGGTTGGCGACCCGACGCGAATCCGCCAGATCCTGCTGAACCTGATCGGCAATGCGCTGAAGTTCACCGAGCGCGGCCAGGTCGAGGTCGAGGCGCACTGGCAACTGCTCGACCGCCAGTTGCTGTGGTTCACCTGCAGCGTGCGCGACACCGGCATCGGCATCGATGGCGAGCGCCTGGAGATGATGTTCGTCGCCTTCCAGCAGGCCGACAGCTCGATCTCGCGCCGCTATGGCGGCACCGGCCTGGGCCTGTCGATCGCGCGGACCCTGGCCGAGCGCATGGGCGGCAAGCTGCGCGGCGAAAGCCGCGAAGGCCTGGGCTCGACCTTCACCCTGGAGATCCCCCTGGCCCTGGCCAGCCCTCCTCCGGCTCCACTGCCCATACCGGCGCCAGGCACTGTGACCATGGCCGAGCAAGGCCCGGTACTGCTGGTGGAGGACAACCCGGTCAACCAGAGCGTGATCGAGGCCATGCTGCGCAGCCTCGGCCTGCAGGTGCAGGTGGCCCAGGATGGCCTCGAGGCCGTCGAGCGGGTCGGCCAGCAGCGCTTTGCCGCGGTATTGATGGACTGCCGCCTGCCGCACATGGACGGCTACGAAGCGACCCGGCGGATTCGCCAACTGCCCGGTTGCAGTGCACTACCGATCATCGCCCTGACCGCCAACGCCCTGCAGGGCGATCGGGAGCGTTGCATGGCCGCAGGCATGAGCGATTACCTGAGCAAACCCTTTCGCCGCACGGAATTGCAGCGGATACTGCAACGCTGGCTACCCGGCCAGGCAGCGGCGACTGGCGATAAATGATAAAGTGCGGCAGTCTTAAAGACTGGACAGGACCCATTTCGGCCCTGAAAATAGACGTTTCAGTGCACACCTGTACTTCTTTCGCCAGGTGCGCTGTGACTTTCACCACAACGCAATAGTCTACCTGTAGGCTGCCGCCCCGGGCTCATATGCACGCCGGGCCGGCCGGGAAGATTCATCCCCTGCCACAGGGGGTTATTGAGGAGCTCGCATGACCAAACAACACGCCTTTACTCGGGAAGACCTGCTGCGCTGCAGTCGCGGTGAGCTGTTCGGCCCAGGTAATGCGCAACTGCCCGCCCCGAACATGCTGATGGTCGATCGCATCACCCACATCAGCGAAGAAGGCGGCAAGTACGGCAAAGGTGAATTGGTCGCCGAGCTGGATATCACCCCGGACCTGTGGTTCTTCGCCTGCCACTTCGAAGGCGACCCGGTGATGCCAGGCTGCCTGGGCCTCGATGCCATGTGGCAGCTGGTCGGCTTCTTCCTCGGCTGGCAAGGCCTGCCAGGCCGTGGCCGTGCGCTGGGTTCGGGTGAAGTGAAATTCTTTGGCCAGGTACTGCCCACCGCCAAGAAAGTTACCTACAACATTCATATCAAGCGCGTCCTGAAGGGCAAGCTGAACATGGCCATCGCCGATGGCTCGGTCAGCGTCGATGGCCGCGAGATCTACACTGCCGAAGGCCTGCGGGTCGGCGTGTTCACCTCCACTGACAATTTCTAAGGGTTATTCGCATGCGCCGCGTCGTTATCACTGGTCTGGGCATCGTTTCGTGCCTGGGCAATGACAAAGCTACCGTCACCGAAAACCTGCGCAACAGCCGTCCGGGTATCCGTTACAACCCGGAATACAAGGAACAGGGGCTGCGTAGCCAGGTTTCCGGCTCCATCGACCTCAACCTCGAAGAACTGATCGACCGCAAGGTCTACCGCTTCGTCGGTCACGCTGCGGCATACGCCTACCTGGCAATGCAGGACGCGATCAAGGACGCTGGCCTGACCGAAGAACAGGTTTCCAACCCACGTACCGGTCTGGTGGCTGGCTCCGGCGGCGCCTCGACCCTGAACCAGATGGAAGCGCTGGACACCCTGCGCGAGAAAGGCGTCAAGCGCGTCGGCCCGTACCGCGTTACCCGCACCATGGGTAGCACCGTGTCGGCCTGCCTGGCCACTCCGTTCAAGATCAAGGGGCTGAACTACTCGATCTCGTCGGCGTGCGCCACCTCGGCACACTGCATCGGTACCGCGCTGGAGCAGATCCAGTGGGGCAAGCAGGACATCGTCTTCGCCGGTGGCGGTGAAGAAGAACACTGGAGCCAGTCGTTCCTGTTCGATGCCATGGGCGCCCTGTCGACCAAGCGCAACGACACCCCGGAACTGGCCTCGCGCGCCTACGACGCCGACCGTGATGGCTTCGTCATCGCCGGTGGTGGCGGCATGGTCGTGGTCGAGGAGCTGGAACACGCCCTGGCCCGTGGCGCCAAGATCTACGCCGAGATCGTCGGCTACGGCGCGACCTCCGACGGCTACGACATGGTCGCCCCGAGCGGCGAAGGCGCCATCCGCTGCATGCAGCAGGCGCTGTCCACCGTCGACACCCCGATCGACTACCTGAACACCCACGGCACCTCGACTCCGGTCGGTGACGTTGCCGAGATCAAGGGTGTTCGCGCAGTGTTCGGCGACAAAGCGCCGAAGATCAGCTCGACCAAGAGCCTGTCGGGTCACTCGCTGGGCGCCGCTGGCGTGCACGAGGCGATCTACTGCCTGCTGATGATGGAGAACAACTTCATCGCCGGCTCCGCCAACATCGACGAGCTGGATCCGGAGGTCGCCGACCTGCCGATCCTGCGCAAGACCGAAGAAAACGCCAAGATCGATACGGTCATGAGCAACAGCTTCGGCTTCGGCGGCACCAACGCCACCCTGGTGCTCAAGCGCTGGGAAGGCAAGTAAGACGCTGCAGCGGTAAGTGAAAACGCCCCGACTAGTTCGGGGCGTTTTCTTTTGTGTTCGATTGTCGCCCTGACAGAACACCCAGAAAATTCTCCCGCGCCACCTTGTTCGCCACCGCTTCCGGCAACGCATCCAGAAACGGCTCGAACCCCCGCATCTGCTCACCCACGCTGCCAAACCGCCCCACCACATCCGACCCCAACATGAATCGCTCAGGATGCTGCTCCACCAGCGCCAGCCACTCCTTGCGCGGTTTCCCCTGTTCATCCAGCAGATACGGCTCGAGCACGCTCCACGACAGGTCGACATACAAGTTCGGGTAATCCTCCAGCAACCGCGTCAACACCGGCAACAGGAAATCCATCTGCGTCTGGTGCCGATGAATCTCCATGCTGCTCCCGGCATGCGCCCAGATGAAACGGGTATGCGGGTGGTTACGCAGCGGCTCTTCGATCTCGGCCAGATACAGCGGGTTGCGCTCGCGCTTGGAGGTGATGTTGGAATGCAAAAGCACCGGCAGATCGCGCTCGGCGGCCAGGTGATAGACCCGGGTCATGGCTTCGTTGTTGGCCCGAGGGGTATCGCCGCTGGTGAGAGCGGTCAGGTCGTCATGGCGGGTGAACACCTCGCCAATGCCTTGCCACAGCCCAGGGTGCAGGTCGAGCATGCGCTCGATATGACTGGCGGCGTTCTTGTCCACCGGATTGAAGCCAGTGAGAAACGGATGAAAGCGCTTGCGCTGTTCGGCAGGCAGCCCTTCCAGCGCCGCCGCCACATAGATGTCGGTGGCGCTGTACCAATAAGCGTCGGCATCGTCGCCGGCGTAGTAGCGCGGACGCTTGGGTTCGTCTTCGTGCCACTTCTTGGCTACCGGAATTCCCGAGATCATCGAATGCTCGACGCCGGCCTCGTCCATGGCTGCGATCAGCGCAGGCATGCCTTCGGTTTCCTGGAAGAAGTCCACATAGTGCAGGTGCGCATCACTGTAGCGATACTCACGGGCCTGCGCGGCCTGGCAGAGCCCTGCGCACAACAACAGGCCGGCCAGCGCTTTGACGATCATCGGCAGCTTCCTTCTTGCGGGTATGAGAAGGGTAGACATGGCGTCAAGCGCAACGGTTCAGCATTGCCAGCCAACCCGCTATGCTGGGGTGAATTCGCCTTGCCTGGAGCCCATCATGAGCAGCCCCCTGGTCATCCGCCCACGCGCCGAATCGGTCGAGGGCCAACCGATCCTGCGCCCACTGCCCTCGGCCCAGTGCCGCAGCGTCGGTCCGTTCGTGTTCTTCGATCACATGCTCGAAACCGCCTACGCGCCCGGCAGTGGCATGGACATCCGTCAGCATCCGCATATCGGCCTGTCCACGCTGACCTACTTGTTCGAAGGCGCGATCGAGCACAAGGACAGCCTGGGCTCCAACCAACGCGTGCTACCCGGCGACGTCAGCTGGATGACCGCAGGGCGCGGTGTGGCACATGTCGAGCGGACACCGGCCGATGCCCTCGCCCACGGCTCGCGACTGCATGGCCTGCAGGTGTGGCTGGCTTCGCCGCGCGATGCCGAGCAAGGCGACCCGAGCTACAGCCATCACCCAGCCGCGAGCCTGCCGGTCAGCGACAACCTGGGCATACGCATCTGCATGATCGCCGGCACCGGTTTCTGCCTGGAGTCGCCCGTACCGGTGCTCTCCCCTACCCTGTACGCCCATGTGCAGATGCAACCAGCGACGACGTTGCTGGTACCGAACGAGCACGCCCAGCGAGCGTTGTACCTGCTCGATGGTGAACTGCTGCTGGACGATGAGGAGGTCGAGGCCTGTAGCCTGATCGTGCTGCCGGAAGGCGAGCAGGTCAGCCTGTATGCCGAAGGAGAATGCCAACTGGTGTTGATCGGGGGCGCACCGCTGGATGGGCCACGGCGGATGAACTGGAACTTTGTCGCCAGTGATCCGGAATTGATCGAGCAGGCCAGGGCGAGGTGGGCTGCGGGGGACTGGCCTGGCGTTCCAGGAGAGACTTCTAGAATCGAGTTGCCTCGTTGAGCTTGGGGCCGCTTTGCGGCCCTTTCGCGCCACAAGGCCGCTCTCACGGTTGAGCGCGCACTCCTTTTGTGGGAGCGGCCTTGCGTCGCGATTGGGCTGCGCAGCAGCCCCTGGCGCTATCAGCGCTGGAACACTTCGCTCAACAGATTGTGCATCGAGCGGAACGCCCGCTCCGAGGTACGGCGGTCGTACTGCATCTTGCCCGGCACGTTGGCATTCGGATCGGTGAACGAATGCACCGCGCCGCCGTAGCTGAGCAGTTGCCAATCGACCTTGGCGGCATTCATCTCGTCCTCGAAGGCCGGCAGTTGCTCTTTCGGCACCAGCGGGTCGGAGGCGCCGTGCAGTACCAGCACCGAGCCCTTGATGCGCTTGGCATCCTCGGGGTTCGGCGTGTCCAGGGTGCCGTGGAACGACACCGCAGCCTTCAGGTCGGCACCGGTACGCGCCAACTCCAGCGCACAGCAGCCGCCGAAGCAGAAGCCGAACGCCGCCACCTTGCCTGGCTCGAGCAATGCCTTGGACTGGCCGAGCAATTGCGACAGGGCTTCCTGCATGCGCTTGCGCAGCTCGCCACGGTCGTTTTTCAGCGGCATCATCGCCGCCCCGGCTTCATCGGCATTGGATGGGCGCACCGATTGCCCGTACAGGTCGGCAATCAACACCACGTAACCTTTTTCCGCCACTTCCTTGGCGATGCGCTCGGCACCTTCAGCAATACCCATCCAGTTCGGTGCCATCACCAGGCCGGGTTGCGGCAACGCGCCCGGGGTATAGACCAAACGGCTTTCGTAGGTTTTGCCAGACAGGTGATAGACCAACGATTCGACGATTACCTTGCTCATCAAGCACTCCTTAGGCGCTGTTCTTTCAAAGCCATGAAAAAAGCCCGCCGAAGCGGGCTTTCCATTACATCAACTCAAGCAGACAGCTCGACCAACAGCTTGTTCAGGCGACGAACGTAGGCCGCCGGGTCCTTCAAGCTGTCGCCAGCTGCCAGGGCAGCCTGGTCGAAGAGGATATGCGACAGCTCGGCGAAACGGTCTTCGCTCTGCTCGCTGTCCAGCTTCTCGATCAGCGGGTGGGTCGGGTTGAACTCGAAGATCGGCTTGGACTCCGGCACCTTCTGCCCGCTGGCTTCGAGGATCTGGCGCATCTGCAGGCCCAGGTCCTGTTCGCCGATCGCCAGGATCGCCGGCGAGTCGGTCAGACGGTGGGAAACGCGCACTTCGGCGACGCTTTCACCGAGCGCACCCTTCAGGCGCTCGACCAGGCCTTCCTTGTCCTTGGCGACTTCTTCCTGGGCCTTCTTGTCTTCCTCGGAATCCAGGTTGCCCAGGTCCAGGTCGCCACGCGCGACATCGACGAACTGCTTGCCATCGAACTCGCTCAGGTAGCTCATCAACCACTCGTCGATGCGATCGGTGAGCAGCAGCACCTCGATGCCTTTCTTGCGGAAGACTTCCAGGTGCGGGCTGTTTTTGACCTGCGCATACGATTCACCGGTGAGGTAGTAGATCTTGTCCTGGCCTTCCTTCGCGCGCGCCAGGTAGTCAGCCAGGGCAACGCTCTGCTCGCCGCTGTCGTCCTGGGTGGAAGCGAAGCGCAGCAGGCCGGCGATCTTCTCCTTGTTGGCGAAATCTTCGGCCGGGCCTTCCTTCAGCACCTGGCCGAAGTTCTTCCAGAAGCCCTTGTATTGCTCTGGCTCGTTCTTCGCCAGCTTCTCGAGCATGTCCAGCACGCGTTTGGTCAGCGCGGTCTTCATCGAATCGATGACCGGGTCCTTCTGCAGGATCTCGCGGGACACGTTGAGCGACAGGTCGTTGGAATCGACCACGCCCTTGATGAAGCGCAGGTACAGCGGCAGGAACGACTCGGCCTGGTCCATGATGAACACGCGCTGCACATACAGCTTCAGGCCGCGCGGTGCTTCACGCTGGTACAGGTCGAACGGCGCACGGGCCGGCACGTAGAGCAGCGAGCTGTATTCGAGCTTGCCTTCGACCTTGTTGTGGCTCCAGGCCAGCGGGTTTTCGAAATCATGGCCGATGTGCTTGTAGAACTCCTGGTATTCCTCGTCCTTGATCTCGGTACGCGGACGGGTCCACAGGGCGCTGGCGCGGTTGACGGTTTCCCATTCCTCGGCAGGCTGCTCCTCGCCTTCGGCGGCAGCTTGCTCCTTGGGCAGCTGGATCGGCAGGGCAATGTGATCGGAGTACTTCTTGACCACGTTGCGCAGGCGCCAGCCATCGGCGAACTCCTGCTCGTCCTTCTTCAGGTGCAGGACGATGCGGGTGCCGCGCTGTGGCTTGTCGATGGTGGCGACTTCGAACTCGCCCTCGCCCTTGGAGGACCAGTGCACGCCTTCGGCGGCTGGCTGACCAGCACGACGGCTGTACACGTCAACCTGGTCGGCGACGATGAAGGCCGAGTAGAAGCCGACGCCGAACTGGCCGATCAGGTGCGAGTCTTTTTTCTGGTCACCGGTCAGGTTCTTCATGAAGTCGGCGGTGCCGGACTTGGCGATGGTGCCCAGGTGGGTGATGACGTCTTCGCGGCTCATGCCGATGCCGTTGTCCTCGAGGGTCACGGTACCGGCTTCCTTGTCGAAGCTCAGGCGGATCTTCAGGTCGGCGTCACCCTCGAACAGCTCCGGTTTGGCCAAGGCCTCGAAGCGCAGCTTGTCGGCGGCGTCGGAAGCGTTGGAGATCAGTTCGCGAAGGAAGATCTCCTTGTTCGAATACAGGGAATGGATCATGAGGTGCAGCAGTTGCTTCACCTCGGTCTGGAAGCCCAGTGTTTCTTTTTGAGTTTCCGCACTCATGGTCTTCAAAACTCCGATCTGATGGCAGTTATCGCCTGGCAGCCCCAGCGGCCTGCTTTAACGGCGGGATGTCATGCAGATGGGGGCTGCCCGGACGATTTCAAGGGCTTTTGCGGTTCGACCTTGAAATGCGCCCGCGCCGTGGCGATCGGCGCGCCTGGGTCGGCTTGCCAGGCGGTGATGGCGACATTGGTCACGCGCCGCCCCTGGCGCCACAGCTGGCACTGGGCGTAGGTGTCACGCAAATGGCCGGCGCGCAGGTAGTCGATGGAGAAGTCGATGATCTTCGGAATGCTCGCGCTATCGCTGTAGATCAACAGGTACAGCGCGGCGCTGAGTTCCATGAAGCCTGCGATGACCCCGCCATGCAGGGCGGGCAGCAAAGGGTTGCCGACGTTGTCCTGACTGGCCGGCAGGCGAAACAGCAGGTCATCGCCCTGGCGCTGGCATTCGATGCCGATCAGGCCGGCGTAGGGAATCAGCGCCAGCAACGGCCGGTAGTCACCCTGGGCGTGGGCCTGATCGAGTTGCTGACGGACCGCCGCCGGGATCATGCCTGGTCCTCCTTGAGCCGCGCGCCGAAGCCGATGCCACCGCGCACGTCGTGCCCCAGGCGCATGAACGTCCCGACCACCTGGCAGATCGGCCGTGCCGGGTCGTCCTGGTAGGCACTGCCACGGGTGAAGATCACATCGCGGGTCACCCGATAGCACTGGGCATGGCCAAAGATGTCCTTGCCCTGCTCCGCCGGGTGCATGTAGTCGATGCGCAGGTCCAGGGTCGGGCATACCTCGAAGCGCGGCAACGCGCACAGCGTGGCCATGCCGCACGTGGTGTCCAGCAACGTGGTCAGGGCACCACCATGGACCGCGCCGGTCTGCGGGTTGCCAACGATCCGCTGCGACCATGGCAGCACCAGGGTCATACCCTCGGCATCGGCGTGGGTGACGCGCATTTGCAACATTTGGCAATGTTTCAATGCGCCAAGAAAGCGCTCAGCCATGGCCATCAAACTTGTTGTATTCATGCTGACACTTCCATGATTGCATTAGCCCCTGCTTACGAAGCTGCATAAATCCCGAAAAAAGTCCATATAGAATAGGACGTTATATATTTGTAATTTTTCCGGAACTTCTGTCGTATCATAGCGCTCCAAGGATCAAGTCACAGTTATTCCACCAAGGAGAGACACCCCCATGCGTAAACCTTTTGCTTTTGCTCTGATGCTGGCCGCTGCCATGGGTCTGGCCGCTTGCGATAAAGCAAGCGAAGACAAAGCCCAGGACGCACAGCAACACGCCGAGCAAGCCCAGGAGAAGATGGGCGAAGCTCAGGATAAAGTGAACGAGGCTGCCAAGGAAAACGCCGAAGCCGCCAAAGATCAGGCTGAAGCCGAGCAGAAGGCTGCCGAAGAAGCCGCTCCGGCTACTCCGGCTCCGGAAACTGCCCCAGCCGAGCCTGCCAAGCAGTAATTCCAAGCCGTACGAAAAAACCCGACTTCGTCGGGTTTTTTTGTATCTGCCATAAATCGATTAAACGTTTCAGGCGTTCTCGCTGCTCGCTTCCCGAATCGGCTCCGCGACACTTTCAGTGGGTGTGAATACCATCACTTCCAACACGGCGGAATGGAACTCGCGGCGATACAGGATCAATACCACGCCGACACTCACCGCCATGAACAACCCAGGGCTGATGAACCAGGTCAACATGGCCATGCCGAAGTAATAAGAGCGCAATCCCAAGTTGAATTGGTTGGCCGCCAGCGATAACACCCGGGCGGCACGCGAGGCAAATGCCTTACGCTCCATCTCGTTGACCAGGCGCTCGCCGATCATGGGCGCCGAGCCCACCAGCACCGCCGCGAAGTTGTATTGGCGCATGCACCAGCTGAAGGTAAAGAACGCGTAGACGAAGACCATGGCCAGGCACAGCAGCTTGATCTCCGACATGCCTTGCGACGCCTGCTGCACCAGCGGCAGGTCCGCCAGCAGCGACAGTGCGCGGTCAGAAGCGCCCAGGACGGTGAGGATGCCCGCCAGGATGATCAGGGTGCTGGAGGCAAAGAACGAGGCGTTGCGCTCGAGATTGCCGATCACGCTGGCATCGGCGATGCGGTTGTCGCGCAGCAGCATGCGGCGCATCCAGTCCTCGCGATACAGATGCAGGACGCTGGCCAGGCATGCCGTGTCGCGGCCCTTCCAGATGGCGTAGCGGGTGTATCCACCCCAACACAGGGCGAACCAACAAACGGCCAGGAGGTTGTAGAGGTTGCTTTGAATGAAGTTCATGCAGGATTCCCGAGGGCCAGGCGTACATAGGGACGAGTGACCGCATTTCGACGCCCGATGAATGCAAAAGGCACACGTCGATTCCAAAAAATTCGCCCGCTACAGACAAACAAAAAGCCCCGCATCCTTCCGGATACGGGGCTTTTGGCATCTAGACCTTTGGTGGCTGCCCTACGGCTTGTGGCCGACAGCTACCGCTGGCTTCGACACATCAGGCCAGCGCTTCGCGCGGCTTGCCAAGCAGGCGGTCACACGCCACCGCGCCCACCAGGGCCACTACCGAAGGTACCAGCCAGGCCAGGCCCTGATCGCTCAGCGGCAGGTGCGCCATGAAATCTGGCAGCACATGGGCGACGCTGCTGCCCTTGATCGCATCGACGATGCCGAACACCAGCGAAACCAGCATCACCGGCGCCAGGATGCGCGTCGGCGAGTTCCACAGGTCTTTCACGAAGCTCAAGCCGACGACCACGATGCATGGCGGGTAGATGGCCGTGAGCACCGGAATCGAGAACATGATCAGCTTGGTCAGGCCCAGGTTCGAAATCAGCAGCGAGAAGCCGGCCAGGATCACTACCAGAGCACGATACGACAGCGGCAGGATCTGGCTGAAATACTCGGCGCAGGCACAGGTCAGGCCAACCGCGGTCACCAGGCAGGCCAGCGCGATCAATACCGCGAGGAAACCGCTGCCCAGCGAACCGAAGGTGTGCTGCACATAGGCATGCAATACCGCCGCACCGTTGGTGGCGTCGGCCGCGATGGCGTGGCTACCGGCACCCAGACGGAACAGGCTGATGTACACCAGGGCCAGGCCGACACCCGCGATAAGGCCGGCGATGATGGCGTAGCGGGTGATCAACTTCGGCGATTCGACACCGCGCGAGCGGATGGCATTGACGATGACGATACCGAACACCAGGGCACCCAAGGTATCCATGGTCAGGTAACCGTCGGAGAAGCCCTTGGAGAACGCGGCTGCGGCATAGGCCGGCTGGGCCTCGCCGATGGTACCGGCAGGCAGCGCGAAGGCAGCGATACCCAGCACGGCCAGGGCGATGATCTTCAGCGGCGCGAGGAAGCGACCCACGGTATCGAGCAACTTGCCCGGGTACATGGACACCGCCAGCACCACGGCAAAATACACCAGGCTGTAGATGAACAATGCCGTTGGGCTTTCACCGGTCAGCGGCGCGACGCCCACTTCGAACGATACGGTGGCGGTACGCGGCGTCGCGAACAGCGGACCGACCGAAAGGTAGCACACGGCCGCCAGCAAGCCACCGAAGAACTTGCCGATCGGGCTGCTCAGGGCATCCATGCCGCCACCGACCTTGGCCAGGGCGACCACGGTGATGACCGGCAGACCGACTGCGGTCACCAGGAAGCCGAGAGCGGCCATCCACACATGCGGACCGGACTGCAGGCCGACAATGGGCGGAAAGATGATGTTGCCTGCACCTACGAAAAGCGCAAATGTCATAAAGCCAAGCGCCAGGATATCCTGGCCTTTAAGAACTTTCATTTAGGGTAGTACCACACTGCTGAAATCGGGATTCGAGAGGGGATTTCCCCATGGGTGAGGGAAATGCTGCCCGGCTTGGTGAGCCAGACCCGTTTAGCGTGTCGTTCCCTTTTGGGGCACGGGCACAGAGTGAACGCGTAGATTAACCGTTTTACCCGACAAACGCACTGTAACGGACCCGTTTGTCCGATGTATGAACCGGTTTGTCGTCTGTGTGACCGAGGACGCGACCATTATCGAAAGCAAAAGAAGCGCCGTCTCTCAGAAAATTCCTATTAAACCCATCGAAAAAACCTCGCCCTGCAAAAACGACAAAGGCCACCCGAAGGTGGCCTCTGTGCGCGTGAGGGGTGTAGCAGTATTACTTCTTGACTTCCCAGCCAGTCAGCTCGGCCAGCGCCTTGCCGATGTCAGCCAGCGAACGCACGGTCTTCACACCCGCGTCTTGCAGGGCGGCGAACTTCTCGTCCGCAGTGCCCTTGCCACCCGAGATGATGGCGCCGGCGTGGCCCATGCGCTTGCCCGCAGGTGCGGTAACACCGGCGATGTACGAAACGACAGGCTTGGTGACGTTGGCCTTGATGTAGGCCGCGGCTTCTTCTTCGGCCGAACCGCCGATCTCACCGATCATGACGATCGCTTCGGTCTTCGGGTCTTCCTGGAACAGCTTCAGGATGTCGATGAAGTTCGAGCCTGGGATCGGGTCGCCACCGATACCCACGCAGGTCGACTGGCCGAAGCCGGCGTCGGTGGTCTGCTTGACCGCTTCGTAGGTCAGGGTGCCGGAACGCGAAACGATACCGACCTTGCCTGGCAGGTGGATGTGACCTGGCATGATGCCGATCTTGCACTCGCCCGGAGTGATCACGCCTGGGCAGTTCGGGCCGATGAGGGTCACGCCCAGCTCGTCGCACTTGACCTTGGCATCGAGCATGTCCAGGGTAGGAATGCCTTCGGTGATGCAGACGATCAGCTTGATGCCGCCGAAGGCTGCTTCCAGGATCGAGTCCTTGCAGAAAGGAGCCGGAACGTAGATGACCGAAGCGTCAGCGCCGGTGGCTTCTACCGCTTCTTTCACGGTGTTGAACACTGGCAGGCCCAGGTGAGTGGTGCCGCCCTTGCCCGGAGTCACGCCGCCAACCATCTTGGTGCCGTAGGCGATGGCTTGTTCGGAGTGGAAAGTACCCTGCGAGCCGGTGAAGCCCTGGCAGATGACTTTGGTGTCTTTATTGATCAGGACGCTCATTACTTGCCCTCCGCAGCTTTGACAACTTGTTGAGCAGCGTCGGTCAGGCTGGTGGCCGCAATGATGTTCAAACCGCTTTCTGCCAGTACTTTAGCGCCCAGTTCGGCGTTGTTGCCTTCGAGGCGAACGACGACCGGAACCTTGACGCCGACTTCTTTCACTGCACCGATGATGCCTTCGGCAATCATGTCGCAGCGCACGATGCCGCCGAAGATGTTGACCAGTACGGCCGCGACATTGCTGTCGGACAGAATGATCTTGAACGCTTCGGTAACGCGCTCTTTGGTAGCGCCGCCGCCAACGTCGAGGAAGTTGGCTGGCTTGCCGCCGTGCAGGTTGACGATGTCCATGGTACCCATGGCCAGGCCGGCACCGTTGACCATGCAGCCGATGTTGCCTTCGAGGGCAACGTAGTTCAGTTCGAACTTGGCAGCGTGGGCTTCACGGGCGTCGTCCTGCGACGGGTCGTGGAAAGTCTTCAGCTTAGGCTGACGGTACATGGCGTTGGCGTCGATGTTGATCTTGGCATCGAGGCAGTGCAGGTCGCCATCGGCCTTGATCACCAGCGGGTTCACTTCCAGCAGGGCCAGGTCGTGATCCTTGAACAGCTTGGCCAGACCTACGAAGATCTTGGCGAACTGTTGAACTTGCTTGCCTTCCAGACCCAGCTGGAAAGCCAGCTCGCGACCCTGGAACGGCTGAGCGCCGACCAGTGGGTCGATGGTAGCCTTGAGGATCTTCTCGGGAGTTTCGTGAGCGACTTTCTCGATGTCCACGCCACCTTCGGTGGAAGCCATGAACACGATACGGCGGCTCGAACGGTCCACTACAGCGCCCAGGTACAGCTCTTTGGCGATGTCAGTGCAGGACTCGACCAGGATCTTGGAAACTGGTTGACCGTTGGCATCGGTCTGGTAGGTGACCAGATTCTTGCCCAACCACTGCGCAGCGAACGCCTTGGCGTCTTCCTTGCTGCGAACCAGCTTGACGCCGCCCGCTTTACCGCGACCACCAGCGTGGACCTGGGCTTTGACCACCCACTCCGAACCGCCGATCTTGTCGCAGGCTTCTGCCGCTTGCTCAGGGGTATCGACAGCGAAACCCTTGGATACTGGCAGGCCGTACTCAGCGAACAGCTGCTTACCCTGATACTCGTGAAGATTCATGCTTTTTACCGTCTTCGTTAGGTACTGCGCTTCGGTGCTGCGCCAGAACTGGCGCCGCACCACCTGTGACCGTTGTGACCCTGGGTTATCCCTTGTGATCCGGTCCGGCGGACGTTCCGCGGTGAGTCATGCACGCAAGACTCACGACGGGCAATCCGCCGTGGTTTTTATAATTAACGCTTCTTACGGTTGGCTACGTGGATGGCACCGCCATTCACGGCCAGCGCTGCTTCGTGCAGCGCTTCGGACAGGGTCGGATGGCTGAAGACCATCATGCCCAGATCCTCGGCACTGGTGCCGAATTCCATCGCGATCGCGCCCTGCTGTACCAGTTCGGCAGCCGATGGGCCAATCACGTGAACACCCAGAACGCGGTCGGTCTTGGCATCGGCGATGACCTTGACGAAACCACCGGTGTCGTTGGCTGCCATCGCACGGCCGCTGGCCGCGAACGGGAAGGTGCCAACGTTAACCTCAACGCCCTCGGCCTTCAAGGTCTGTTCGGTCTTGCCGACCCAAGCGATTTCCGGGTGGGTGTAGATAACCGACGGGATCAGGTCGTAGTTCATCTGGGCTTTGTGGCCCTTGATGCGCTCGACGACCATGATGCCCTCTTCCGACGCCTTGTGGGCCAGCATCAGGCCACGCACCACGTCACCGATGGCGTAGACGCCAGGAACGCTGGTGGCGCAGTGATCGTCGACGTAGATGTAGCCACGCTCGTCGATGGTCACGCCGCTGTCGGCGGCCAGCAGGTCGGTGGTGACCGGACGACGGCCGACCGCGACGATCAGCTTGTCGAAGACAATCTTCTGTTCGCCGTTGGCGTCGGTGTAGGTGACTTCGACTTCTTCACCGTTGACTTTCGAGCCGGTGACGCGAGCGCCCAGCTTGATGTCCAGGCCCTGCTTGGTGAGGGTCTTCTGGGCTTCCTTGGAAACCGCGGTGTCGGCGGCCATCAGGAAGGTATCCAGGGCTTCCAGGACAGTCACTTCGGCACCCAGACGGGACCAGACCGAACCCAGCTCCAGGCCGATGACGCCAGCGCCGATCACGCCCAGGCGCTTGGGTACCGATTGGAATTCCAGGGCGCCGGTGGAGTCGACGATGACTTTCTGGTCGACCGGAGCCGGCGGAATGTCGATCGGACGCGAGCCCGAAGCCAGGATCACGTTCTCGGCTTCGATGACTTCGGTGGTGCCGTCAGCTTTGGTGACTTCGACTTTCTTGCCGGCCAGCAACTTGCCGTGGCCCTGGATCGAAGTGACGCCGTTGGCCTTGAACAGGGTGGCGACGCCACCGGTCAGGTTCTTCACGATGCCAGCCTTGCGGCCGACCATCGCGGCGACGTCCATCTTCACTTCACCGGTGGAGATACCGTGGACGTTGAAGCTCTCTTTGGCTTCCTTGTACTTCCAGGAGCTGTCCAGCAGCGCCTTGGAAGGAATGCAACCTACGTTCAAGCAGGTGCCGCCCAGGGCCAGCTTGCCCTCGGCATCGGTGTACTTCTCGATACAGGCAGTCTTCAGACCAAGTTGTGCGGCCTTGATGGCAGCAACATAGCCGCCAGGACCTGCACCAATCACCACTACGTCGAATTTCTGGGTCATAAAAGATTCCTTGTCAGCTTCAAGCGGCAAGCTGCAAGCCGCAAGACAGACAGGCTTCAACTTGAAGCTTGCCGCTTGCAGCTTGCAGCTGCTCGATTAGATGTCCAGCAGCAGGCGAGACGGATCTTCCAGCAGGTTCTTGATGGTGACGAGGAAGGTCACGGCTTCCTTGCCATCGATCAGGCGGTGGTCGTAGGACAGCGCCAGGTACATCATCGGGCGAATGACCACTTGGCCGTTGATCGCCATCGGACGCTGGATGATGTTGTGCATACCCAGGATGGCAGCCTGCGGCGGGTTGACGATCGGGGTCGACATCATCGAACCGAATGTACCACCGTTGGTGATGGTGAAGGTACCACCGGTCATTTCTTCGATGGCCAGTTTGCCGTCACGGGCCTTCTTGCCGAAGGTGGCGATGCCGTTCTCGATTTCTGCCAGGCTCATCGACTCGGCGTTACGCAGCACCGGTACCACCAGGCCACGGTCGCTGGACACGGCAACGCCGACGTCGGCATAGCCGTGGTAGACAATGTCGTTGCCGTCGATCGAGGCGTTGACTGCCGGGAAGCGCTTCAGGGCTTCGGTGGCGGCCTTGACGAAGAACGACATGAAGCCCAGGCGTACGCCGTTGTGGGTCTTTTCGAACAGGTCCTTGTACTTCGAACGCAGAGCCATGACTTCGGTCATGTCGACTTCGTTGAAGGTGGTCAGCATGGCCATGCTCGACTGGGCTTCGACCAGACGCTCGGCGATCTTGGCACGCAGACGGGTCATCGGCACGCGCTTCTCGGTGCGATCGCCAGCGGCGACGACAACGGCAGCGGCAGCAGCGGCGGCAGGCTTGGCAGCCGGAGCCGGAGCGGCTTTCTTGTTGGCGACGGCAGCTACCACGTCTTCCTTGGTGACGCGACCGCCTTTGCCGGTACCGGCAACGCTAGCCAGGTCGATGCCGTTCTCTTCAGCCAGCTTGCGCGCGGCTGGAGCGGCAACCGGGTCGTCTTCGCCAGCGTCGGCGGCAGCGGCAGCCGGGGCAGCTGCGGCCGGAGCGGCAGCTGGAGCGGCGGCAGCGGCGCCGCCTTCAACGATCGAACCCAGCACTTCGTCGGACAGGACGGTGTCGCCCTCGCCCTTGACGATCGCGCCCAGCACGCCGTCGGCGGTGGCCAGCACTTCCAGGACGACCTTGTCGGTCTCGATGTCGACGATCAGCTCGTCACGCTTGACGGCATCGCCCGGCTGCTTGTGCCAGGTGGCAACGGTGCCGTCGGCAACCGATTCCGGGAAGGTTGGGGCTTTGATCTCGATAGCCATTATCAGTGTTTCCTTAAATTCGGTTTCAGGTGCGCGAAGGCGTTAGACAGTAAAGGCATCTTGCAGCAGTTTTTCCTGCTGTTCGGCGCTCTTCGATGCGTAACCACAAGCAGGCGCGGCGGAAGCGTCGCGACCGGCGTATTCCAGGACCAGCGCCTTGTCGTGGCGGCCCAGGATACGGCGCATGTGGTGCTGGCTGCTGTACCAGGCGCCCTGGTTCATCGGTTCTTCCTGGCACCAGACCGCATGCTTGAGGTTGGTGTATTGCGCCAGGATTTCGACCAGGTCGTCCTCAGGGAACGGATACAGCTGCTCGATACGCAGGATCGCGATGTCTTCGCGGCCTTCGGCACGGCGTTTTTCCAGCAGATCGTAGTAGACCTTGCCGCTGCACATGACCAGGCGTTCGACCTTGGCCGGATCGATCGCGTCGATTTCCGGGATCACGGTCTGGAACGAGCCTTCGGCCAGGTCTTCCAAGGTCGAGATGGCCAGCTTGTGGCGCAGCAGCGACTTCGGCGTCAGTACGACCAGCGGCTTGCGCAGCGGACGGATGACCTGACGACGCAGCAGGTGGTAGATCTGTGCCGGCGTGGTCGGTACGCAAACCTGGATGTTGTGCTCGGCGCACAGTTGCAGGTAACGCTCCAGACGCGCGGAGGAGTGCTCCGGCCCCTGGCCTTCATAACCGTGTGGCAGCAGCATGGTCAGACCGCACAGACGGCCCCACTTGTGCTCGCCGCTGGTGATGAACTGGTCGATCACGACCTGCGCACCGTTGGCGAAGTCGCCGAACTGCGCCTCCCAGATCACCAGCGCGTTCGGCGTGGTGGTCGAGTAGCCGTATTCGAACGCCAGTACCGCTTCTTCCGACAGGAAGGAGTCGTACAGGTCGAAACGTGGCTGGCCCGGGAACAGGTTCTGCAGCGGCACGTAGGTGCTGGCGTCCTTCTGGTTGTGCAGCACCGCGTGACGGTGCGAGAAGGTGCCACGGCCGATGTCCTGGCCGGTCATGCGGATCGGGTGACCTTCGAATTGCAGAGTGGCGTAGGCCATGGTCTCTGCGTAACCCCAGTTGATCGGCAAGCCACCGGCCTGCATCTTCTGGCGGTCTTCGTAGATCTTGGCGACCTGGCGCTGGACGACGAAGCCTTCCGGCAGCTCGAGCAGCTTGGCCGACAGTTCCTGCAGGGTCTTGAGGTCGAAACGGGTGTCGTGACGCGCGGTCCAGGCATGGCCCAGGTATGGGCGCCAGTCCACGAACAGCTCGCGGTTCGGCTCCTTGACCAGGCTCTTGACCACGTGCAGGCCGTTGTCCAGGGCGTTGCGGTACTCGTCGACCTTGGCCTGGGCGCGTTCGGCGTCGATGCGACCGGACTGGATCAGGGCCTCGGCGTACAGCTCACGGGTGGTGCGCTGCTTGCTGATCTGCTGGTACATCAACGGCTGGGTGCCGTTGGGCTCGTCGGCCTCGTTGTGGCCGCGACGACGGTAGCAGACCAGGTCGATGACCACGTCACGCTTGAACTGCATGCGGTAGTCGACGGCCAGTTGGGTCACGAACAGGACCGCTTCCGGATCGTCGCCGTTCACGTGCAGGATCGGCGCCTGGATCATCTTGGCAACGTCGGTGGCGTACTCGGTGGAGCGCGAGTCCAGCGGGTTGCTGATGGTGAAACCGACCTGGTTGTTGATCACGATGTGCACGGTACCGCCGGTCTTGAAACCGCGGGTCTGCGACATCTGGAAGGTTTCCATGACCACGCCCTGACCTGCGAACGCAGCGTCACCGTGGATCGAGATCGGCAGGACCTTGTCGCCGACCGTGTCGTTGCGACGGTCTTGGCGAGCACGTACCGAACCTTCCACCACTGGCGAGACGATTTCCAGGTGGGACGGGTTGAACGCCATGGCCAGGTGGACTTCGCCGCCCGGGGTCATGACGTTGGAGGAGAAGCCCTGGTGGTACTTGACGTCACCGGAGCCCAACTCGTTCATCTTCTTGCCTTCGAACTCGTCGAACAGCTCACGCGGGTTCTTGCCGAAGGTGTTGACCAGGACGTTGAGACGGCCGCGGTGGGCCATGCCAATGACCACTTCCTTGGTGCCGTACGAGCCGGAGCGCTGGATCATTTCGTCCAGCATCGGGATCAGGCTTTCGCCACCCTCCAGGCCAAAGCGCTTGGTGCCCGGGTACTTGGTGCCCAGGTACTTCTCAAGGCCTTCACCGGCGGTCACGCGCTCGAGCAGGTGAGCCTGCACGTCGGCAGAAAACTCCGGACGGCCGCGCACGCTTTCGAGGCGTTGCTGGAACCAGCTGCGCTGCTCGGAATCGGTGATGTGGGTGAACTCGGCGCCAATGGTGCGACAATATGTCTTCTGGAGCGCCTCGAAGATCTCGCGTAGGCTCGCTTCCTCTTTGCCGATGAACAGGTCGCCGGCACGGAAGGTCGAATCAAGATCGGCATTGGTCAAGCCGTAGTGATTGATCGACAGGTCTACGGGCGCAGGGCGCTGCCACAACCCCAACGGGTCGAGCTTGGCAGCCTGATGACCGCGCATACGATAGGCCTGGATCAGTCGCAGAACTTCAACCTGCTTCTTCTCGTGTTCACTGCTCACGCTCCCGGCAGATACCGGTTGGGCGCGGCGCTGGTTCTTTGCCAGCAGTACGAAATGGTCGCGGATTGTAGAGTGCGATACATCGGTAGCGGTGCTGCCGTCGGCGGGCAACTTCTGGAAGTAGGTGCGCCACTCTTCTGGCACAGCGTTAGGGTCGTGCAGGTAGAGCTCGTAGAGTTCTTCCACATATGCAGCGTTACCACCTGAAAGGTGGGCGCTATCCCACATGCGCTGCATCACGCTTTCTTGCATGCTTGGTCACCCTCGGTTAGGGGACTGATCGGCGAGAGCCACAGCAAACCTGGAAAAGTCCGAGCAAAGCGACTGAACCACGCCACCTGGATCCTGCTGATTTTCCGGGTACCAGCCCGGAAGCCCCTGCTGGTCTCATCTTCATAGGTAATGAGCGCGGGCTTTGTGGGCCCTTGCTCGGGTTTTACCTCAGTGCGGGCTCACCACCCGCACCTCGGCTTACTGCAGGTACAACGCTTTGTATCAGGTGCCGCTTTGCAGCAGCATGTTACGTACGTGACCGATTGCCTTGGTCGGGTTCAGACCCTTCGGGCAAACGTTTACGCAGTTCATGATCCCGCGGCAGCGGAATACGCTGAACGGGTCATCCAGGGACGCCAGGCGCTCCTGGGTCTTGGTGTCACGGCTGTCGGCCAGGAAGCGATAGGCCTGCAGCAGCGCGGCGGGGCCCAGGAACTTATCCGGGTTCCACCAGAACGATGGGCAGGAGGTCGAGCAGCAAGCGCACAGGATGCACTCGTACAGGCCGTCCAGCTTGTCACGATCTTCTGGCGACTGCAGGCGCTCGATGGCCGGCGCCGGGGTGTCGTTCTGCAGGAACGGCTTCACCTTCTCGTACTGCTTGTAGAAGATGCTCATGTCGACGACCAGGTCACGAATGACCGGCAGGCCCGGCAGCGGACGCAGGACCAGCTTGTTGCCCTTGACCACACCCGACAGCGGGGTGATGCAGGCCAGGCCGTTCTTGCCGTTCATGTTCATGCCATCGGAACCGCAAACGCCTTCACGGCAGGAACGACGATACGAGAAACCTTCGTCCTTTTCCTTGATCAGCGCCAGTACATCGAGAACCATCAGGTCCTTGCCACCGGTATCGACGTCGAACGACTCCATCTTGGGCGCCGCGTCGGTGTCCGGGTTGTAACGATAAACTTCGACTTTCAACATAGCAGCCACCCTTAGTAAGTCCGGACTTTTGGTTCGAAGGCTGGAACAGTCTTCGGCGCAAAGTTGACGCCACGCTTGGCAACGCGCTTCTCACCCGGGTAGTACAGGGTGTGGCACAGCCAGTTCTCGTCGTCACGGTCTTCGAAGTCTTCACGGGCGTGCGCGCCGCGGGACTCTTTACGGGCTTCGGCCGCGATGGCGGTAGCTTCGGCGACTTCCAGCAGGTTCTGCAGCTCCAGCGCTTCGATACGCGCGGTGTTGAAGGCCTGGGACTTGTCGTTGATCTTGACGTTGGCGATGCGCTCACGCAGGCCAGCCAGCTGCTCGATACCCTTCTGCATGTATTCGCCGGTACGGAATACACCGAAGTAGTTCTGCATGCAGCTCTGCAGCTCGCGCTTGAGGCTGGCGACGTCTTCGCCAGTGGTACGCTCGTTGAGCTTGTTCAGGCGATTCAGGGCAACGTCGACGTCGGTGTCGCTGGCGTCGCGGTATTCCACGCCTTCGCTCAGCGCTTTTTCCAGATGCAGACCGGCAGCACGACCGAAGACCACCAGGTCGAGCAGCGAGTTGCCGCCCAGGCGGTTGGCACCGTGAACCGATACGCACGCCACTTCACCTACGGCGAACAGGCCTGGGATGATCTGATCCTTGCCTTCGGCGTCCATGGTGATGGCCTGGCCATGAATGTTGGTGGCAACGCCGCCCATCATGTAGTGGCAGGTCGGTACGACCGGTACCGGTGCGACCACCGGGTCGACGTGGGCAAAGGTCTTGGACAGCTCGCAGATACCTGGCAGGCGGCTGTGCAGCACCTCCTCGCCCAGGTGGTCCAGCTTCAGCAGTACGTGATCCTTGTTTGGGCCCACACCGTTGCCGGCGATGATTTCCTTGACCATGGAACGGGCGACTACGTCGCGGCCAGCCAGGTCCTTCGCGTTCGGCGCGTAACGCTCCATGAAGCGCTCGCCGTGGGCGTTGATCAGGTAGCCACCCTCACCGCGGCAGCCCTCGGTCACGAGAACGCCGGCGCCGGCGATACCGGTCGGGTGGAACTGCCACATCTCGATGTCCTGTACCGGAACGCCTGCACGCAGGGCCATGCCGATACCGTCACCGGTGTTGATCAGGGCGTTGGTGGTCGAGGCGTAGATACGGCCCGCACCGCCAGTGGCCAGCACGGTGGCCTTGGACTTGATGTACAGGGTTTCGCCGGTTTCGATGCAGATCGCGATCACACCGACGAACGCGCCGTCCTGGTTCTTCACCAGGTCAACGGCGTAGTACTCGTTGAGGAAGGTAGTACCGGCTTTTAGGTTGCCCTGGTACAGGGTGTGCAGCAGCGCGTGACCGGTACGGTCGGATGCCGCGCAGGTACGGGCAGCCTGGCCACCCTTGCCGAAGTCCTTGGACTGGCCACCGAACGGACGCTGGTAGATACGACCGGTTTCGGTACGCGAGAACGGCAGGCCCATGTGGTCCAGCTCGAAGACCGCAGCCGGGCCTTCCTGACACATGTACTCGATAGCGTCCTGGTCACCGATGTAGTCGGAACCCTTGACGGTATCGTACATGTGCCAGCGCCAATCGTCGTTCGGGTCGGCCGAAGCGATGGCGCAGGTGATGCCGCCCTGGGCGGATACGGTGTGCGAACGGGTCGGGAAGACCTTGGTGACCACGGCTGTCTTGTGACCGCCCTGGGCCAGCTGCAGCGCTGCGCGCATGCCGGCACCGCCGCCACCGATGATGATGGCGTCGAAGGAAATAGTAGGAATGCTAGCCATGGATCAGATACCCCAGAGAATCTGCACACCCCAGACGAAGTAAGCGAACATCGCAACGCCGCATACCGCCTGGAACAGGAAACGAATCGCAGTCGCCGACTTGCCGAACGACATCGGCGTCAGGTAGTCGGTGGCGATGGTCCACATGCCGACCCAGGCGTGGGCGCCCAGGGCAACGAGGGCCAGCAGACTGAAGATCCGCATCGCGTTGTTGGAGAACAGACCATGCCACTGGGTGTAGTCGATGCCGGGGTGGCAGACCACGTAGCCGATCAGGAAAATGAAGTAAGCCGCGAGAACGACCGCCGATACGCGCTGCGCCATCCAGTCATAGAGGCCCGAACGCGACAGGTTCGTGACATTGGTTACCATACCCAAACTCCCACCAGAACGATCAGCACCACGGAGATGACGATCACGATTTTCGAGCCCAGCTTGCCGCCTTCCAGCGTCTCACCGATACCCATGTCCATGATCAGGTGGCGTACACCTGCCACGAGGTGATAAAGCAGGGCGGACAGCAGGCCCCAGGTCACGAACTTGGCCAGCGGGCTGGTCAGACACGCCTTCACCTCACCGAAGCCTTCCTCGGAACCCAGCGACTTGCCCAGTGCATAAAGCATGATGGCAAGGCCCAGGAACAGGATGACGCCGGAGATACGGTGCAGAATGGACGTGTACGCAGTGACAGGAAGCTTGATGGTCCTTAGGTCTAGGTTTACAGGTCGTTGGCTTTTCACGGCTTTTTTCACACTGAAGAGCCCCTAGCGAATCAGGGCAAAGTTGTTGGTAAGTGTACTGGTCAGGTACCCACCACCCAGGGAACGGCGACCCCCAGCAGTTCGGGCTTGCAAGCCCCTGGCGGTCGGCTGCCGAGTATAGACAGTTAGGCTGCTTATGACAACGTGATGGGCTAGCCCAAATAGCGCATTGCCTTTAATGAACAAAAGGCGTAAACGGGCGAGAAATTCGTGAAAAATCAGGCCTGCGGGGCGGTTTCAACCAGCCTTTAGGCAAATTGACATTCGAATTTATCCCTCTATAGTGGTGCGGGCCCTGCGTGGGGGGTCTGTCTGATGATTTCAAGCATTAATAGGAGGCCACATGGCTGACAAAAAAGCGCAGTTGGTCATCGAGGGCGCTGCCCCCGTCGAGCTGCCCATTTTAACCGGCACCGTTGGTCCTGATGTAATCGACGTCCGCGGGTTGGGGGCCACTGGTCACTTCACCTTCGACCCAGGTTTCATGGCGACCGCCTCGTGCGAGTCGAAGATCACCTACATCGATGGCGACAAGGGCGTGCTGCTGCACCGCGGCTACCCGATCGAACAACTCGCCGAGAAATCGGACTACCTCGAAACCTGCTACCTGCTGCTCAACGGCGAACTGCCGAATGCCGAGCAGAAGGCCCAGTTCGTCAGCACCGTGAAAAACCACACCATGGTTCACGAGCAGCTGAAGTCCTTCTTCAATGGCTTCCGCCGCGACGCTCACCCGATGGCGGTGATGTGCGGCGTGGTCGGCGCCCTGTCGGCGTTCTATCACGACTCCCTGGACATCAATAACCCGCAACACCGCGAGATCTCCGCGGTGCGCCTGGTCGCCAAGATGCCGACCCTGGCCGCGATGGTTTACAAGTATTCCATGGGCCAGCCGATGATGTATCCGCGCAACGACCTGTCGTACGCGGAAAACTTCCTGCACATGATGTTCAACACCCCGTGCGAGATCAAACCGATCAGCCCGGTACTGGCCAAGGCAATGGACCGGATCTTCATCCTCCACGCCGACCACGAGCAGAACGCCTCCACCTCCACCGTGCGCCTGGCAGGCTCCTCGGGCGCCAACCCGTTCGCCTGTATCGCCGCCGGTATCGCCGCACTGTGGGGCCCGGCCCACGGCGGTGCGAACGAAGCCGTACTGACCATGCTCGATGAAATTGGCGATGTCTCCAACATCGACAAGTACATCGCCAAGGCCAAGGACAAGAACGACCCGTTCAAGCTGATGGGCTTCGGTCACCGCGTGTACAAGAACCGCGACCCGCGCGCCACCGTGATGAAGCAGACCTGCGACGAAGTCCTGGGCGAGCTGGGCATCAAGAACGACCCGCAGCTGGAACTGGCCATGCGCCTGGAAGAGATCGCCCTCACCGATCCTTACTTCATCGAGCGCTCGCTGTACCCGAACGTCGACTTCTACTCGGGGATCATCCTCAAGGCGATCGGCATTCCGACCAGCATGTTCACCGTGATCTTTGCCCTGGCGCGTACCGTAGGCTGGATCTCGCACTGGAAAGAAATGCTCTCCAGCCCGTACAAGATCGGCCGTCCGCGCCAGCTGTACACCGGCGAGCTGCAACGCGACATCGCCGAGCTGAAAGACCGCAAGTAAGCTCTTCGAGCCCAACGCAAAAAGGCTGCCCTCGGGCAGCCTTTTTTATTCGCACAGCCTGTACAGGCCTCTTCGCGGGCAAGCCCGCTCCCACTGGAGCCTCACAGGCTCCAGGGCTTGTGCCGTACCTGTGGGAGCGGGCTTGCCCGCGAAGAGGCCAGCACAGACACCCAATGAACCTCAGTTCTTCTCGGCCCGCTCGCGCAACCCTTTCAAGGTATTGAACGGCGAATCGACCACGAACTTGTTGGCCACCATTGCAGGCACGCTACCCCCTGGCTCCGTGTGCACCTGATAGGTCACCTCGGTGCTTTCACCCTTGGGCACCAGCTTCCAGAAGCCCTGCACCTTCGCCACCCGCACAAAGCCCTTTTCTTCCGGAATATAGGTCGGCTCTTCGACCAGAGTGCGGGTCAGGCTGCCGTCAGCCTCCTTGACGGTGGTGATATGCAGCACCGAATCGCGCGGCGTCACCGGCCATGGCGTGTTGAACCGGGTGTAGGTCCAGCTCTGGTCGCCTTCGTGCTTGAGCAGCTTCTGCGACTGGCATTCGTGTATCCAGGCACAGGCGCCCGCGACATCCTCCTGCAGCGCCAGGACCCTGGCCAGCGGCGCCTTGATCAGCGTCACACCGCGATAAGCCTTGTACTTGGAGCCCGCCACTTCACTGAGGGACACCTTGATGCCCTCCTCGTCCTTGGCCACCTGCCAGTCCTCGGCCCAGGCCACTGGCGCCAGCAGGACGCCGATGCCACACAGCAGTGCAATACGCTTGATCGATCTCATCATCTTTATCCTTGTTGTCGAAGAGCCAACCGTCACGCCGCCGTCACTTGCTCCAACCAACCGAGAATCCTGATCGCCTCGTCGCGGTCACTGCCGCATACCTCGGCATCGGCCTTGAAACCCCCGCACACCGCCGGACGCTCGGGCTTACCGAACAGGTCGCAGAGGTTTGCCGCAGTGAGGTGCAGGCAGCGCATCCCTGCCGGCTTGCCCTGGGGCATACGCGGCATGGCGGAGGTAATGGACGGCGCGATGCAGCAAGCACCGCAACCCTCACGACAATTCATGGCGCTTCACCAAGATCAGGACTCCCTGGAACAGAACGGGACGAACGTCCCTGGATAGTAACGGCTCAAACATATGTTTGAAATTGCCGTCCGGATGAAATCTGCCGTGACCCGGCAGTCAGTTGACCGGCGCTACTGGCGATACTCGAATTCGATCGCAGCCCCTTCCACGTCCCGGCGGCTGTCGTTGCGCAATTGAAGCTGCATTTCATTGCTGATGAGCCGACCGTTCAACTGGAAAGGGCTGTCGTCCACGACCGGCTTGCTGGGAAACATCGCAGGCAGCAAAGGTTTGCGGCGCACGACCTTGCCACCGACGTTCGGCTCGAGATCATTGACCATTTCCACCGGCAGACTGAGGTCGAGCTTGGGCTTGGGTAGCGGCTTGGCGACCGACTTGCTGATCGGCTTGGCTGCCGCCTTGCGCTGGGTGGCGGCGGGCTTTTTCGCCTGCTTGCGCACCGGCTGGGGCTTTTTCTGCGCCGCTTTCTGTACCGGCTTGGCCTTGGCCGCTGCTGGCTGGGCCGCAGGTTGCGCGGCCACGGCCGTACCACCTGACAGGCAGAGCGGCACAAGGCACATGGCTAGGGCAAAAGCGCGCAACAGATTCATGGTTACCGACGGGCAGGCTGGAAAAGTGCGTATGCTCTCCGTTCCGCGGCCCGCTGGCAAGCCTACAAAAGCGAACCTGTCGACTCCCTGCACAATTGCTGGGCCAACAGGCCAAGGGTGATCACCGCACGCTCGGCTTCCTTGTTCCACGGAATACCGCAGTTGAGGCGGATACAGTGGTTGAACTGCTCGGTGTTGCTGAAGATCAACCCCGGCGCGATGCTGATGCCCTGCTCCAGCGCCCGGACGTGCAGTTCCTGGGTATTGACCCGCCCCGGCAGGCTCACCCAGAGGATGAATCCGCCGGTAGGCCGGGTCATCTGCGTACCTTCGGGGAAATGCTGCTGCACCGCCAACTGGTAGGCACTGAGGTTCTTGCGGTACTCTTGGCGGATGTAGCGCAGGTGACGGTCGTAGCCGCCATTTTCCAGATAGGCCGCGACACCCATCTGGGTGACGCTGCACGCCGAATGAGTGGTGAACGTCTGCAGCCGCTGGATCTCGTCCTGATAGCGCCCCGCGACCATCCAGCCAACCCGCACGCCGGGTGACAAGGTCTTGGAGAAACTCGAGCAGTAGATGACCCGATCCAACCGATCGAAAGCCTTTAGCGCCTTGGTCTTGCCCTGCTCGAACATCAACTCGCCGTAGATATCGTCCTCGACGATCTGAATGTCGTAGTCCGAGGCCAGCCGCAGCAATTGCTTCTGCCGCTCTTCCGGCACGGTGCCGCCCAGCGGGTTGCTCAAGCGCGTGGTCAACACCAGCGCCTTGATCGACCACTGGTTGGCCGCCAGTTGCAGCGCCTCCAGGCTGATACCCGTGGAAGGGTCACTGGGAATCTCGATCACCTTCAGGCCGAGCAGATCGGCCAGTTGCAGCAAACCATAGTAGGTCGGCGACTCGGCAGCGATCAGGTCGCCTGGCCGCGTCAGCACTCGCAACGACATCTGCAGGGCATCGACGCAGCCATGGGTGACTACCACTTCACGGGGGTCGACCAGCACCCCGGCATCGCGCATGCGAATCGCGATCTGCCGACGCAGCGGCTCGAAGCCCGGGCTGAACATGTAGCTGAACGCTCGCGGGCTATGGAAACGGGTAACCTTTGCGATCTGCTGATGCAGCGCTCGCACAGGCAGGTAGTCGACATGCGGCACCGCCGCACCGAACGGAAACACGCCATCGCGCCGCGCCTCGGTGAGCACTTGCTGGATGATGCTCGCGCGAGTCACCAGCCCAGGCCGCTCGACGCGGGCGATGTCCGGGGTTTGCGCGGTCAGGGCCGGGGTCTGGTGCACGTAGTAGCCCGACTGCGGGCGCGCGCGGATCAGCCCCTGGTCCTCCAGGTTGGCATAGGCTTGCAGCACCGTAGCGTGGCTGACGTTGAGCTGGGCGCTCATCTTGCGCACCGAGGGCACTCGCTCGCCGGGCTGGTAGACACCCCGACGGATGTCATCGGCCAGTTGCTGGGCGATACGCTGGTAGAGCAGCAGGTTGGTCATGGCGATATCTCGACGCGCAGACGGGCTCGTTGTTCTTGTGTGATTCACTGACGGCAGAGAATACCGTAACAGTTGCAAAGTGTACTGGCACAGATTGCAGAATAGCCAACCGTACAGTTACCAGGCAACGAACGAGACGAGTGACACGCCGAGGATCGGAGCAGGCCCTCTCGTGAGAAAGCCCACCCCATAGGGTCAACGCGCCGGGGCGAGCCTGCCCTTGTCATCGGAGAACACGATCTCCACCCGGCGATTCTGCGCCCTGCCCCGCTCCGAGGCATTGGCCTCGATCGGGTACTGGTCGCCATAGCCTTCGACCTGCAGGCGCTTCTCGTCTATGCCCAGGTCAACGAGCATGTCGGCCACGGCCTGGGCGCGGTCACGCGACAGCTTGAGGTTGTCTTCCGGCGCGCGGGTGCTGTCGGTGTAACCCTCGATGCGCACCACGCGACGCGGGTTGAGCTGGAGGAACTGAACCAACTTGAGCACGGTACGGCTGGCGGAGTTTCTCAAGTCGGCACGGCCTGTATCGAACAGCACATCACCCAGCGTCATCACCAGGCCACGGTCGGCCTGCTCGGAAGCCAGCGCGGCGATCTGCGACTCGACCCACTTGCCCTGCTGCTGCACGCTGGCCAGCTTGGCCTCGCGCAGGGCCAACTGCAGGCGCTGGCGTTCGAGGTCGAGCTTGGTCCGGCGCTCCTGGTTCAGCGCCAGCTTGGCGTGCTCGCTGGCGATCTCGCTATAACGCTGGCTCAGATAGGCGTAGTGGCGCACATCGGCGCCCGTGCCCACGTAGCTGGACAGGCGCTCGGCCCGACCCAGCGACTCACCCGCACGGATCACGTCACGTGGCGCGCTGCGCAGCACATCGGCATCGTCCTTGACCTTCTGGAAGCTGGCCGTGGCCTCATCCAGGGCCGCCTCGCTACGCTGGCTGGCGCAGCCTTGCAAGCCCGCCGTCAACGCCAGCAGCGTCAGCGCAACCATCGGCTTGATACCCATCATGGCTGCACCTCCAACTGCTTGCGCAGCCGCTTGACCCGCGATTGCAGCAGTTCAAGCTGTTCGTCGCTCTTCTGGTTGAGCACCTGCGCCTCGGCCAGGCGGGCATCCAGCTCGGCTTGCTCGGCACGCATGCGTGCGTCGCGATAGCTTTCACCGAGCATGTTGCTCTTGGCGCGGTCGAGCTTCTCGCTAGCCATCTTGAACGCCGGGTTTTCCTCAGTGGCGCCAACCGCCTTGGCCTGCTCCAGCGCTTGCTCGGCAATGCGCAGTTGTTCATTGGGCGCCGGGTCGTTGGCGCAGCCGGCGAGGCCGAACATGGCCGCGGCAAGGATCAGTGATTGGGTTCTCACACACGCTTCCTACTGTTTGGGGGCGTCCGGCGAAAGCTGCATCTGCGCCTTCCAGCGCTCGACGTTGCGCTGCAACACGGCTTCGGACGTACCGGAGATCGGCAATTCTGTCAGTTTTTTCGCCAGCTGCCCACGCAGCCAGCTGTCATTGCATGCCGAGTTATGCGAAACGGCCAAGTAAAGGCCCGGACGATCCACCGGCAGGCCACGGGCGATCAGGTCATTGCTCATGCCCAGGCTCTGGGTCATGGCCATGCCTGAATAGCGACCGGCCAACACATAGTCGACCTGGCCCAACACCAGTTTCTGGAAGGCCTGGGTCAGGTTCTGCGCCGCTACCAAGTGCAACTGGGCCCTGGCAAACGCATCGAAGGCCGGGGTCAGCCGCGCTCGTTCCGAGATACTGCCCTGGTAGCGCGCCAGATCGGCCGGGCCGTCGAACACCAGCTGTCCGTCATGACGGGTCCATACCAGATACTCGTTGAGCTGCAATGGCGGATGGATGTAGTCCAGTGCGGTCAGTTGCTCGACTTGCATGGGCGTATCGAGCAACAGATCGATACGACCGCTGCGGACTTCCTCAAGGGCCTGGTCGCGCTTGCCGGCATGCAGCACCTCGACCTTGATACCGAGCTCGCCGGCCACCTGGCGCAGCAGGTCGACGTTGGCCCCGATCAGGTGACGGGGGTCCTTGGGGTCTTGCCAGGAGTAAGGCGGTGCATCCGGGCTGCCGGTGGCGACCAGGCGCTCGCATTTGCCTGCCGCCATGGCCAGGGGCGACAGCAGCGCTGTCATGCATGCCAGCAGCCTGCCCGCTTTGGATAACACCATCCTTCACTCCTTGTTTTGTATTCACTGGCCTCATCGCCGGCAAGCCGACTCCTACCGGGTTGCGTCGAACCTGTAGGAGCCGGCTTGCCGGCGATGAGACCGGTGCGGATACCGCAAAAAAAACCCGGCCCTCATGACGAGGGCCGGGCTTCTTTATAAGTGAAGCAGACGGATCAGACCAGCTTTTCCAGCTCCGGCACGGCTTCGAACAGGTCGGCGACCAGTCCGTAGTCGGCCACCTGGAAGATCGGTGCCTCTTCGTCCTTGTTGATCGCAACGATCACTTTCGAGTCCTTCATGCCCGCCAGGTGCTGGATCGCGCCGGAGATACCGACGGCGATGTACAGCTGCGGGGCGACGATCTTGCCGGTCTGGCCGACCTGCATGTCGTTGGGCACGAAGCCTGCGTCGACTGCGGCGCGCGAGGCACCGACGGCAGCGCCGAGCTTGTCGGCCAGGCTGTACAGGTGGCTGAAGTTGTCGCCGTTGCCCATGCCGCGGCCGCCGGAGACGACGATCTTGGCAGCGGTCAGCTCTGGGCGGTCCGACTTGGCCAGCTCTTCGCCGACGAAGGCCGAGATACCGGCGTCGTGAGCAGCGCCGACCGCTTCGACGGCAGCCGAGCCACCTTCGGCGGCCACGGCGTCGAAGCCGGTGGTACGCACGGTGATGACCTTGACCGCAGCGCTCGATTGCACGGTGGCGATGGCGTTACCGGCATAGATCGGGCGCTTGAAGGTGTCGGCGGACTCGACCGAGATGATCTCGGAGATCTGGTCCACGTCCAGCAGCGCGGCAACGCGTGGCAGGATGTTCTTGCCATTGGTAGTGGCCGGGGCCAGCACGTGGCTGTAGCCCTTAGCCAGCTCGACGATCAGCGGCGCGACGTTTTCTGGCAGCACATGGGCGTAGGCCGCGTTATCGGCGACCAGCACCTTGGCCACGCCAGCGATCTTGGCAGCGGATTCGGCGACGCCGCCCACATTCTGGCCAGCGACCAGGACATGGATATCACCACCGATCTTGGCGGCAGCGGCGACGGTGTTCAGGGTGGCCGGGGCTACGGCACCGTTTTCGTATTCAGCGACAACCAGGATAGTCATTTAGATTACCTTCGCTTCGTTCTTCAGCTTCTCGACCAGTTCGGCCACCGACTTGACCTTGATGCCTGCGCTGCGAGCAGCCGGGGCTTCGACTTTCACGGTCTTGTTGGTGGAGGTCAGCGATACGCCCAGCGCGTCCGGAGTTACGGTCTCCAGCGGCTTCTTCTTGGCCTTCATGATGTTCGGCAGCGACGCGTAGCGTGGCTCGTTCAGGCGCAGGTCGGTGGTGACGATGGCTGGCAGGTTCAGCGAAACGGTCTGCAGGCCGCCATCGATTTCACGGGTGACGTTGAGTTTGTCGCCAGCGACCTCGACCTTGGAGGCGAAGGTGCCCTGGGCGTAGCCGGTCAGCGCGGCCAGCATCTGGCCGGTCTGGTTGTTGTCACTGTCGATGGCCTGCTTGCCGAGGATCACCAGCTGCGGCTGCTCTTTGTCGACGACGGCCTTGAGCGCCTTGGCCACGGCCAGGGAGTTCAGCTCGTCAGCGGCTTCGACCAGGACGGCACGGTCGGCACCCAGGGCCAGGGCGGTACGCAGTTGCTCCTGGGCCGCGGTCGGGCCGATGGTAACGACAACGATCTCGCTGGCCACGCCTTTCTCTTTCAGGCGTACGGCTTCTTCCACGGCGATTTCGCAGAAGGGGTTCATGGACATCTTGACGTTTGCAAGGTCGACGCCGGAGTTATCCGCCTTTACGCGAACCTTGACGTTGTAGTCGACCACTCGTTTGACAGCTACAAGAACCTTCATGGATTCCTCGTTACTCTCCGGTGAATAGAATGTCGCCTGGGGCCATGCCCTGGCGATGCGCGTGGGTACAAGGGCACCTCTAAAAACGAACCGGACGGAGCGAACTTCACGATGACCGAACAGTCTGCGTTCGACTGCTGCGGCAAAAACCCGCGAGTCATTTTCTGTCGTGGCGTGTAGACTCCACTACAAAATGCGTTCTGGCCCAAACAGCCTGCTCCACGCCTGGTCTTTAGGGGTACGCCTGCGCCCGACGATCAGCCTACGGCGAGCGTTAAACCGCTCGTATCTTGACCGTAACACCCCATCCGGTCAATACGGCAAATCGGTCACCCTCTAGCCGCCTTCCTGTGATTTTACTGGCCTGCGGCAAATTCAAACAAACGTTTGTATTGGACCCGCCACGTGGTGTAGATATAATGCGCGCCAGGACAAAAACGGTGTAGTCCGTCTTTTTCGCAGCTACAGCCAGGCCCCGATGCAGGGCGCTGCCGCCAAGCGCGCATGACCGTCCAACACCCAATAAGACCAAAGCAACAGCACGAGCCTTGATGAGTAGGAGAGAACCAGTGGAACGCGAATACATGGAATTCGACGTGGTCATCGTCGGCGCCGGCCCGGCGGGCCTGTCCGCCGCCTGCCGCCTGAAGCAGAAGGCCGCCGAAGCCGGTAGCGAGATCAGCGTCTGCGTGGTCGAAAAAGGTTCGGAAGTGGGCGCACATATTCTCTCCGGCGCGGTGTTCGAGCCACGCGCCCTGAACGAATTGTTCCCCGACTGGAAAGAACTGGGCGCGCCGCTCAATACCGAGGTCAAGCGCGACGACATCTATGTGCTCAAGGATGCCGGCAGCTCGAGCAAAGTCCCCGACATGTTCGTGCCCAAGACCATGCACAACCAGGGCAACTACATCATCTCGCTGGGCAACCTGTGCCGCTGGCTGGCCCAGCAGGCCGAAAACCTCGGCGTCGAGATCTACCCGGGCTTCGCCGCCCAGGAAGCGCTGTTCGACGAGAACGGCGTGGTGCGCGGCATCGTCACCGGCGACCTGGGCGTCGACCGCGAAGGCAATCCCAAGGACGGCCTGTACACCCCCGGCATGGAACTGCGCGCCAAGTACACCCTGTTCGCCGAAGGCTGCCGTGGCCACATCGGCAAGCAACTGATCAAGCGCTTCGACCTCGACAACGAGTCGGACGTCCAGCACTACGGCATCGGCCTCAAGGAAATCTGGGAAATCGACCCGGCCAAGCATGAGCAAGGCCTGGTGGTGCACACCGCCGGCTGGCCGCTGGATGTGATGAGCGCCGAGAACACCGGCGGCTCGTTCCTCTATCACCTGGAAAACAACCAGGTGGTGGTCGGCCTGATCGTCGACCTGTCGTACTCCAACCCTTACCTGTCGCCATTCGATGAGTTCCAGCGCCTCAAGCACCACCCGGTGATGAGCCAGTACCTCGAAGGCGGCAAGCGCATCAGCTACGGCGCCCGCGCCATCTGCAAGGGTGGCCTGAACTCGCTGCCGAAGATGGTCTTCAACGGTGGCGCGCTGATCGGCTGCGACCTCGGCACCCTGAACTTCTCCAAGATCAAGGGCAGCCACACCGCGATGAAATCCGGCATGCTCGCCGCCGACGCCGTGGCCGACGCCCTGATCGCCGGCAGCGAGGGTGGCGACCTGCTCAATGGCTACGTCAGTGCCTTCAAGGCCAGCTGGTTGTACGAAGAGCTGTTCGCCAGCCGCAACTTCGGCCCGGCGCTGCACAAGTTCGGTCCACTGCTGGGCGGTGCGTTCAACTACGTCGACCAGAACTGGTTCGGTGGCAAGCTGCCGTTCACCCTGCACGACACCAAGCCGGACTATGCCTGCCTCAAGCTTGCGGCCGACTCGAAAAAGATCGACTACCCCAAGCCGGACGGCAAGCTCAGCTTCGACAAGCTCAGCTCGGTATTCCTCTCCAGCACCAACCATGAAGAGGAACAACCCTGCCACCTGAAGCTGACCGATCCGAACGTTCCGATCGCCACTAACCTGCCGCTGTACGACGAGCCGGCCCAGCGCTACTGCCCGGCGGGCGTATACGAGGTGGTCAGCCAGGAAGACGGCAGCAAGCGCTTCCAGATCAACGCGCAGAACTGTGTGCACTGCAAGACCTGCGACATCAAGGACCCGGCCCAGAACATCACCTGGGTGACTCCTGAAGGCGCCGGCGGGCCGAACTACCCGAACATGTAAGGCTGGCGCTACTAAAAGCCCCCGTCTCGCGAGAGCTGGGGGCTTTTTCGTGGGCCATGGATTGTTGGGGAGCTGGCTTGGCATTTAGATCGTGAGCTGATCCATTGTGTGTAGCGGCGCTACTGGCCCCTTCCGCCTTTACGGCGGGCTCCTTTGTTCTTGGACAAAGGAGCGCAAAACCGCTCGCTCCTGCATCCGGCCCTCCGCTTCGCTACGGGTCCCCTCGCTACGGCGCCTTCCGGGCCCGCGCGGCCTACGACTTGCTCCGCAAGTCTACATCTCGCGCCTTCGGCTACGCCGAAGGGTGCTGCGCACCTGGCCCTACAGGCGCCTACGCTCGGCCTCCTGACGTCGCGAAGTTAGGGGCGGCGCCTGCAATGGCGTTATCTTCGAAAGAGACACCGCGCTATCCGCTACAACACAAAGCGATAGGTAAACCGCGAGAGCGCAGCGATTCGCCTGCCGTTGCTCTGGCTGTTGATCTTGCTCTGGCTGTTGATCTTGATCTTGATCTACCCGCGACCTCAGGAGGCCGAGCGTAGGCGGCTGGAGGGCCAGGTGCGCAGCACCCTCCGGCGTAGCCGGAGGCGCGAGACGTAGACTTGCGGAGCAAGTCGTAGGCCGCGCGGGCCCGCAAGCCGCCGGAGCGAGGGAACCCCGAAGCGCAGCGTAGGGGCCGTATGTGGGAGCAAGCGGTTTTGCGCTCCTTTGTCCAAGAACAAAGGAGCCCGCCGTAAAGGCGGAAGGGGCCGGTAGCGCCGCTACACCTCTCGGACCAACCACCCAACCCCAAGCCCCAACCCCAAGCCCCAGCCCCAGCCCCAGCCCCAGCCCCAGCCCCCAAGAATCCGTGAAGATCCTTTGTCACTTAGCCAGCACGACCTCACCAGCGAAGCCCAGCGTCTCACGGCGCCCAAAGTACAAAGCCGTCAACAACCCAACCGTGCCCATGATCAGGCAAAAACCAACACACACCCAAGGGCTCCAAGGCATCAACGCAATCAGCGCCAGCGGCGTGGTACTGGCCCACAACGCATAGGCAACGTTGTAGGTAAACGAGATCCCCGATACCCGAATCTGCGCCGGGAACAAACCAACCATGACCGACGGCACCACCCCCACCACACCGCAGGACAGACCGGCCAGTGCATAGGCTAGCCAAGTCGCGCCCCACTGTCCGACCAGGCTTGCGTAGAGCGCGCCGATGCCCAAAGGCAGCAGCAGGCTGTAGAGCATGAGCGCCCGCCAGGCCCCGATGCGGTCCACCAGCATGCCGGCCAGCACGCAGCCAAGGTTGAGGAACACGATGCCGACACTGCTAAGGGCAAAGGTGTGCCCAGCGCTCATGCCGAAGCGCTGCTGCATCAGCGTCGGAGTGATCACCACCAACACCACCACTGCCGAGGTCAACACGCAGGTCAACAGCGCGGCCGGGATCAGCGCCTGGCGGTGCTCGCCCAACACCTGGCGCAGCGGGAAGGCCACCGGCTGCTCCTGGCGCTCGCGCAGTGCCAGGAACACCGGCGTCTCACTCAACCAGCGGCGCAGCCATACACCGATCACACCGAACACGCCACCGAGCAAGAACGGATACCGCCAGGCGTAGTCGAGGATTTCCTGCGGCGTGAACAACTGGGCCAGCAAGGTAGCGATCAAGGCCCCCAGCAGGTAGCCGAAGGTCAACCCGGCCTGCAGGAAGCCCAGGGCATAACCACGCCGCCCTGCTGGGGCATGCTCGGCGACGAAGGTCCAGGCACTGGGTACTTCCCCACCGACTGCCGCGCCTTGCAGGATGCGCAGGGCCAGCAGGATGAGGGGCGCGGCGTAACCGATGTCGGCATAGGTCGGCATCACGCCGATCAGCAGACAGGGCAGCGCCATCATCAGGATGCTCAAGCTGAATACCCGCTTGCGCCCGAGGTGGTCGGCGAAGTGGGCCATGAGAATGCCGCCCAGTGGCCGTGCCAGATAGCCGGTGACGAAAATCCCGAAACTCTGCAGCAGGCGCAACCACTCGGGCATTTCCGGCGGAAAGAACAACTGGCTGAGGGTCAGGGCGAAGAATACGAAGATGATGAAATCGTAGATTTCCAGGGCGCCGCCCAGTGCCGCCAGACCCAGGGTCCGGTGGTCGCCGCGGCTGAACCGGGGCTGGCGAGCGGTATCGATGGCAGTCATGGCAGGGTCCGCAAGATCGGCAAAGGCCAAGAGGATAGCAAATGCCGAGGGGCCGGTGCCCGCTGTCGCCCTGCCCTAGCGGTTGAACACCGTATGGCCCATGCGTGCGCCCTGCCGTGGATAGTCCGCACGACCTGCAACGGCAGGCGGCACCTCCAGCGTACCGATCAGCATCGGCGCGTCGATGATCGCCATGAACGACTCCAATGCGTCGTTATCCGGTGCCTGCGGCAGACTCACGCTCACAGACTGACGCTGCCCCGGCGCAACGGCAGGGACCGTCACATGCTGTGGGTGATACAACAAGGCATGCTGGATTTGCGCATTGACCCGACAGAAGCGCGCCATGTCGACCCCGGCGTGGGTGCCCAGTTCGATACTCCCGAGCAACAGGTTGAACGGTTGCAGGGCGCACTGCACCAGACGCTGCAACTCCTCGAAACTTTCCACCGGCGCGATGCGGTAATAGCCCAGCCGGTTGAGCATCTTCTCCAGCTGCAGGCGCTGCCCCGGATGTTCTTCGGCAATGAGGATGCGCAAGGACTTGTTCGTCATGATCGGGCCTGGCAGTAAGGTGTGAGCGAAACTCCTTGACCTGAACTGCGCCCGTGCAGGCTACCGGCCGGCGGTGCCCGGCGGGGTCATCATTGATAGTTGTCGGGAAACAGGTAGAACGCAAGTTGCAGGCAGACTAATTTTCGATTCGCGTTTACAACCCGCTTTACGAGTCCCACTGGCGCATGCGCAGGCGGCAATGCTTCATGGCATTGACGATGTGCTTCTCCACCAGGCTGCGGGAAATGCCCAGCCGATCGGCGATCTGCTGGTGCGACAGGCCATCGAGCTTGCGCAGCACAAAGCAGTCGCGACAAGGCCCGCTCAGTTCATCCAGGGCTTTGCGCATCAACGCCAGGCGCTGATCTTGCTGCATCTTAAGAGTCGGCGCCGGGCTATGCCACTGCTCATCATGATCGAGCACGTCCAGGGATTCGGCATGGCGCACCTGATGCCTGCGATGGCGGTCAATCACCAGGTTGAGCGCGGTGCGATACAAGAAGGCGCGTGGGTGTTCGATCTGCTGCGTCGCGGTACGTTCCAGCACCCGCAGGTAGGCATCGTGAGCAACGTCCTCGGCCGCCTGGCGGTTACCCAGGCGCGAGGAAAGAAAGCTCACCAATTCGCGATAGTAATGTTCCACGATTGCACCTGGCGTCGCCCTGCCCGACGTCGAATGCAGGGGTGCGGGACTAAGTGATATCAGCGTGCAATCTTACAAACTATGAATATTGCCAGCAACCGCCCCCCAGCACGTCCCATACGCCCCGAGCCACGCCGGGGCTCAGTTGGCCGACCGCGCCGGCACCTGCAGCAGCACCCGCAAGCCATCGCCCTGGCTGTCGAACCGCAGACTGCCGGCACAGCGCTGGACGATGGCCTGGACGATCGCCAAGCCCAACCCGCAGCCACCACTCTGGCCATTGCGCCAGAATCGCTCGGTCAGATGTTGCAGATCGGCTTCGGCAATCCCCGGCCCATGATCGCGGACCATGAACCCTACCTGCCCATCGGCCATCTGCACATCGAGCTCCACCGCGCTGTCGCCGCCATGGCGCAGGGCGTTGTCCAGCAGGTTGCGCAGCGCCGCCACCGCCAGCGGCGCCGGCATGCCCAGGTAGATACGTGCAGCCTGCTCGGGTAGGTGCAGGACGATACGCCGGTTGTCGCCACCGCCGGCATCTTCCACCGCCTGCAGGGCCACCTGCTCGGCGCTGCATTGCACGCCGTCCTCGAACGACAGGCTGCCCTCCACCCGGGCCAGCATAAGCAGTTGCTCCAAAGTCCGGTGCATCCGGTCGGCGCCCTGTTCTGCATGCTCCAGGGCCTGCTCGCGCAGGTGCCCGTCGGTCATGCGGGCGACTTGCAGGTGGGTCTTGATCGCGGTCAACGGGCTGCGCAGTTCGTGGGCGGCATCGTCGGTCAGGCGGCGCTCGCGCTCGATGGTCTGGGCGATGCGCAGGAAAAGCTGGTTCTGGGTGTCGAGCAGCGGTTGCAACTCACTGGGCAGGCCGGCCACCTGCAGCGGCTCGACGCTGTCGGCGCGCCGCCTTCGCAGGGCGTCGCGCATTCGGTTGAGCGGTTCCAGCCCCTTGCCCAGGCCGATCCAGACCAGGCCAAGGCTGCCAAGCAGGGCCATCAGCACCGGTGCCGAGGCTGCCAGCAGGATCGACTGGTTCAGCGCCTCGCGCTCCTGGTGGCGATCGGCAGTGGTGATGCGCACATCGCCATGGTTGTAGGTGAAGGTGCGCCATGATGCACCATCGATGGTCTGGTCGCGAAAACCGCTGCGCTCGTCATCCATGGCGCCGTCATGCTTGTGGTTGCTGGCGAGGATCTCGCCGCGCAGCGAGCTGACCTGACAGGCCATGCCATCCGGCACGCTGAATTGATCGGCAGAAAAGTGCGCGTCCTCGCCCTTTGCCGCCAGGGGTTGCGGCAGTTGGTCGATGAGCCCGGCAACCATGCGCGCCGAAGCCACCAGGCGTTGGTCGAGGGAGAACATCATCTGCTGACGCAGGTCGCGCAACATCCAGGCCGCAGCGAGCACCCAGATGATCACGAAGGCACTGCCGAGGATCAGGCTCAGGCGTACGCGCAGGCTCATGGCGCCACCTGCCCCGGTGCCTGGGCAGGGCCAAGGCGATAACCCAGGCCGCGCACGGTCTCGACGATGCCGTTGCCGAGCTTGCGTCGCAGGTGGTGGATATGCACGTTGAGGGCGTTGCTCTCGACTTCGTCGCCAAAGCCGTACACGCAATCCTTGAGCTGCTCGCTGGAAAGCACCCGGCCTGGATTCTGCAACAGGGCCTGGAGCAGGGCCTGTTCGCGTCGCGACAAATCGACGGGCTGGCCGGCCAAGGTTGCCTCGCAGCTACTGGGGTCGTATAGCAACGGGCCATGCTCGATCACGTTCACCGCGCGCCCGGCCACCCGACGCAACAGGGTATGCAGGCGCGCGGCCAATTCGCGCAGGTCGAAAGGCTTGAGCAGGTAGTCGTCGGCACCGGCCTGCAGGCCATCGACCCGGTCGGTGACCGCATCGCGGGCGGTCAGCACCAGCACGGGCAGGGTCTCGCCCTGCTGGCGCAGGCGGCGCAGCAGCTTCAGGCCATCTTCGTCGGGTAAACCCAGGTCGAGGATCATCACGTCGAACTGCGCAGCCTGGAGCATGGCCCGCGCACTGGCGGCATTGGCGACCCGGTCCACGGTCAGACCCTGGGCGGTGAGGCCGGCGCAGATGCCGCTGGCGATCAGGTCGTCGTCCTCGCAGAGCAGAACGTGCATGGTGAAAAGCTCCCAGGGTGATGTTAAGGGCATTGCACTATGAGCGGATTAAGGGGGGATTATGGACCTTTGCCAAGGTTGGCGGGATAGGCAACGTCGGATGGTTCGGACGGCTTTCCACGTCACAGCTGTAAGACCGGGTTAACCTTGGGTTAATCAGCCCCGGCCAGGATGGCCTGACTTCCAGCATTGCCAAGGCGAAGACATGCGCGTCCTCCTGCTCTTTCTGACATTCCTCCTGGCCGGCCCGCTGCAGGCCAACCCATTCGATGTCAAACCCGACTTCCTGCCGGTCAACGAGGCCTTCGTGCTCAGCCACGACCGCCAGGCGGACGGCCAGGTGCGCCTGTACTTCCAGATCAAGCAAGGCTACTACCTGTACCAAAAGCGTCTGAAGTTCGACGGCCTGCCCACAGAGCAACACCCGCAATTGCCTGCCGGGCAAAACCACCACGACGAATTCTTCGGCGACAGCACCGTGTATCGCGACCAGCTCGAACTGCTGGTTCCCGCCAGCGCCAAGGGCGAACTGCGCCTGGGTTGGCAAGGCTGCGCCGATGCCGGTCTGTGCTACCCGCCGCAGACCACCGTGATCGATCTGGGCGGTGGTGCCGCCACGGTCGTTGCGCCAGCCAGCGAGCAAGCCAGCGACCAGGCCCTGGCCAGCGACCTGCAGCGTGCCTCCCTGGCCTGGAGCCTGGTGGCCTTCTTCGGCCTCGGCCTGTTGCTGGCGTTCACCCCCTGCTCGTTGCCGATGTTGCCGATCCTCGCCGGGCTGGTGCTCGGCAACGGCGCCAGCGCCCGGCGCGGCTGGCTGCTGGCCGGGGTCTACGTGCTGAGCATGGCGCTGGTCTATGCCGGGCTGGGGGTGGTCGCCGCGTTGCTGGGTGCCAGCCTGCAGGCCTGGCTGCAGCAACCCTGGCTGCTGGGCAGCCTCGCCGGATTGTTCGTGATGCTCGCCCTGCCGATGTTCGGCGCCTTCGAACTGCAGTTGCCGGCTGCCGTGCGCGACCGGCTGGACCGCGCCGGGCAAGGTACCCGTGGTGGCAACCTGTATGGCGCGGCGCTGCTCGGGGCGCTGTCCGGGCTACTGCTAGGACCGTGCATGACCGCGCCACTCGCCGGTGCGCTGCTCTATATCGCACAGAGCGGCGATGTACTGCAGGGCGCGCTGGTGCTGTTCAGCCTGGGCCTGGGCATGGGCCTGCCGCTGTTGTTGCTGGTGACCCTGGGCAACCGTTACCTGCCCCGCCCAGGCGCCTGGATGAACAGGGTCAAGGGCGTATTCGGCTTCGTGTTCCTGGCCATGGCGCTGTACACCGTGCGCAGCCTGATCAGCGCGCCGCTGCTGCTGGCCTTGAGTGGCGCCTGGCTGATCGCGCTGGGCTGGGCCGCCTGGCCAGCCCTTCAGCGCCTGCCTGCGCTTCGTGCAGTGCCGCTGCTCGGCGCCCTGTGGGGCGGCCTGCTGCTGGTCGGTGCCGCCGCCGGAGGCGACGACCTCTGGCAGCCACTGCGCCCGTTTGCCGGTACGGCACCGGCGGCGCTCGCGCACAAGGAGGACAGCTTCGTCACCGTCAGCCACCCGCAGGAGCTGCAACGCCAGCTGGATGATGCCAAGGCCCAAGGCCAGTGGGTGATGCTCGACTACTATGCCGATTGGTGCGTGGCCTGCAAGGCGATGGAAAAGAACGTGTTCGCGCAACCCGAAGTACAGGCCAGCCTCGCCGGGGTGCGCCTGCTGCGCCTGGACGTGACCGCCGACGTCCCGGCCAGCCGCGAGCTGCTGCAACGCTACCAGGTCCCCGGGCCGCCAAGCATCCTGTGGATCGGGCCGCAAGGCGAGGAGCGCCGGGCACGGCGCATCACCGGGGAGGTGGATGCACGGACCTTCCTCGACCATTGGAACCAGACCCGGAGCCAAGGCTGATGCTGACGGTAACCCTCGGTCCATTGACCATGGCCCTCAACCACTTGCTGCTGCTCACCGCCCTCGCCATCGCCTGCGTGGTCGGCTGGTGGGTCGCCCGGCGCGGCGGCAAGAGCCCCGAATCTGCGCTGTTCAACCTGTTCCTGATCGGCCTGGTCAGCGCTCGCCTGGGCTTCGTCGTGGCGTACTGGCCGATGTACCAGGACGAGCCGCTGCAAATCATCGATATCCGCGATGGCGGCTTCCTGCTCTGGCCAGGCCTTGCCGGCCTGGTGCTGGGAGCCCTGTGGCAGGGCTGGCGACAACCCGGCCTGCGCCGCTCGCTGGCCTGGGCACTGTTCAGTGGGGCGTTGTTCTGGGGGCTGGCCAGCCTGGGTAGCCACCTGTATGGCAAGGGCACCGAACTGCCCGACCTGAGCCTGCGCAATGCCGCCGGCCAGCCAGTGGCACTCCAGGGCTACCGCGGCCAGCCGCTGGTCATCAACATCTGGGCCACCTGGTGCCCACCGTGCCGGCGCGAGATGCCCGTGTTGCAAAGGGCCCAGGCCGACTATCCGCATGTGCGCTTCGTGTTCGTCAACCAGGGCGAAACCCCGGAGAACGTCAGCACTTTTCTCGCCACCACGGGCCTGAGCCTGACCCATGTACTGTTCGACGGCAGCGGTCAACTGGCCCAGCGCGTCGGCTCGATGGCGTTGCCCACTACTTTGTTCTACGACGCCACCGGGCGGCTGGTCGGCAGCCACCTGGGCGAACTCTCCCGGGGCAGCCTGCGCCACGCCCTGGAACCTTTCGACCGGGCCGCAGCGCCCGCCCCTGCCGTACAAGGAAAATGACATGCGATTGACTGCACTGCTCCCCCTGACCCTGGCCGTGCTGGCCGCGCCGCACTTGCAGGCAGAAGAACTGCCCAAGGCGATCCAGCAACTGCAAGCCAAGGGCGCCGTGATCAAGGGCAGCTTCGACGCCCCCGATGGCTTGCGCGGCTATGCCGCCGAGTACCGCAACAACGGTATCGCCTTCTACCTCACGCCCGACGGCAAGCACGTATTGGTGGGCAGCCTGTTCGACGAGCAAGGCCGCGATCTGAGCGCCGAGCCGCTGCAGAAATGGGTGTACGCCCCGATGAGCAAAGCCATCTGGGCGAAGATGGAAAAAGCTGCCTGGATCGCCGACGGCAAGGCCGACGCACCGCGTGTGGTGTACCTGTTCAGCGATCCGAACTGCCCCTATTGCAACATGTTCTGGCAGCAGGCGCGGCCCTGGGTAGAGTCAGGCAAGGTCCAATTGCGGCACATCATGGTCGGCATCATCCGCGAGGACAGCCCAGGCAAATCGGCGGCGCTACTGGCGGCGAACGACCCGGCCAAAGCGCTGGCGCAACATGAAAAGGCCGGCAAGGCGAGCACGCTCAAGGCGTTGACCACGGTGCCGGCTGCGGTGCAGGCGAAGCTTGAAGGCAATATGGCGTTGCTCGAGGAATTAGGGCTGCAGGCAACCCCGGCGATCTTCTATCAGGATGAAAATGGCGATCTGCAGACCCAGCAGGGTGCGCCGCAGCCAGAGATGCTGGGTAAAATCCTCGGCAAGCGCTGATGACGCAAGCCAGCACCGCCAGCAGCAGACGTCGACCAGCCCTTAGAACGGAAACCAATAGAAACTAATTATCTTTCGTATTTGACAATCGTTATCATATTGCCTAGTTTGTCGCACGTCGTAGGAAGCTTCCCCGCCCAGGGCGCTTCCTTTACTACCAGAGACTAGGTGACTTCCATGGCGGAACAATTATCCACAAGTAAGTGCGATTCACCATTGCTCCAGGCGTTCGTCGACAACCGCAACATTCTCGTCAAGATCGCGGCACGCATCACCGGCTGCCGCTCTCGGGCCGAGGACGTGGTGCAGGATGCGTTCTTCCGACTGAGCGCAGCACCACAGATCACCTCATCGTTCAAAGCCCAGCTCAGCTACCTGTTCCAGATCGTGCGCAACCTGGCGATCGATCACTATCGCAAACAGGCGATGGAACTGAAGTATTCCGGTAGCGAAGAGGAAGGCCTGAACGTGGTCCTGCAGAACGCTTCGCCGGAAGCGACCCATATCAACCTGGCAGCCCTCGAAGGCATCGCCGAGGCCTTGAACGACCTGCCCCAACGCACACGTTACGCCTTCGAGATGTATCGCCTGCACGGTGTACCGCAGAAGGACATCGCCAAGGAACTGGGCGTGTCGCCGACGCTGGTCAACTTCATGATTCGCGATGCCCTGGTGCATTGCCGCAAGACCGCCAACCGGCAGGGCTGAGGCCGCAGCGCCCTGCCTGCCCTTGCCATTAGGCAAGCTTGCAATGATCGAAGTACCGCTGCCGCCCCAGGATCATCAGCGCCGCACGCTTGTGCGGGAAGTCGAATTCCTTCTCGCAATGAAAGCACTGGTCGTGCATGTAGCCGATCATCTTGCCGTTGCTGACACAGGGCTCGGCGACCACCCGTTGGGTCCGAGGATCGTCGAGGAACAGGTAGTGCACCAGGGCCGAGAGCCAGCTGGCTACCTTGTGCGGGCCGCGGTGCGACTCCTCGCCTACCAGCATGTGAACGCCACGATCGTAGTCGTCAGCCTTGTAGTACGACGCGATGCCGTGCTCCTTGGCCCAGTACGCCTCGAAGTAGGCGAACGGCTCATCGTCGAAGCAGCCAATCAAGGTCAGGGTGTGGGGATCGGCCTCGAGCTTGGCCAGGTATTGGCGATGCTGCTCCAACGAGCCTCCTTCCTGCCAGAACGCTTCCACCCGCGGGTTGTTTTGCCAACGACTGAAGCGATTGAGGTCGTGGGCGATCTCCAGGGTCCGCAACGAAACCCAGCTACCGAGGCGGGCATCGAAACGCCGGTACACCTCACCTACCGGCTTGGGTGGGCGCCCGAGGGGCTGTGAAGCGGTTTCAAACGGCATGGTCATGGCTCCCAGGTAAGAAGAAGAGGAACTCACCTGGAAACGTGACCGCTGCGAGGGAATTTAGTCGTTCGGAGCCTGCACCATGATCCGATATGGCTGGAAGATCCGCGCCAGTTCGCCCGATTCACGCAGGTGACGCAGCAGCTCGGCGAAGGCCTTGTCGCTGATCGGCGCGCCGGGGCGCAGCAGTGCGTAATGGTGGTAGACCTGGTCGATACGCTCGGAGGCCAGCAGTTGGTCAAGGCTGCCCGGGTTGCGCACCAGGAAGTCGCTCAGGTACGAGCGGGTGACCAAGGCGATGTCGGCCCGACCGGCCTGGACCATCAGCAGATTGCTGTCGTGGGAATAGGTCAGGGTGGCGTCGAATGCCTGGCGCAGATAGGCCGGGTCCGGATTGAAGTTGGCGAAGGCGTAGTGGTAGCCATTGAAAAGCGCCAAACGTTTGCCGTGCAGGTTGTCGAAATAATGCTGGTCATGCCCATCGGCTTTCTTGGCCACGAACACTTCCGCATCTTCCAGCCCCATGTCCACGGCCTGGTGTGGAATCCGCTGCCAGCCCCATTGCGGGTTCTCGAAAATCGCCATGTCGGTGCGACCTTGCCGGAAATCGCCGAAGCGTCGCTGGATGGAGGTCGGCACGAGAATGAAACGGTAGCCGGCCTGCAGCGCGTTAAGCGCCTCGACCAACTGTGGCAGCAGGCCGCTGTCGGCACCCTGCTCGGGGCGCACGGTATACGGCGGGAAATGCGCGGCGCCGATCTTGACTTCGACTGCCTCGGCGGCCCAGGCCGGCGCGGCCAGCCATGCTGCGGCCAGCATCAACAGGGTGGACAGGGCCTTGAGGCCGGGCGCTGGAGTCAAGACGGACACTCATCACGGTTCATACCTGGATGCGACTAAGCTAGGCGTTTTCCCTGGCTGGCACAACTACTGGTTATGCCAAAATGAAGGCAATCTGCCACAGGGGTGCCGTGGCGCTGCGTTTTGGCTACGCTCTAACAGGATCTGCAAGGGAGCCTGGTATGGGCCATTGGTTGGTGATCGATCTGGAAGCCACCACCGACGAAGGTGGCTGGCCTGTCACAGAGATGGAAATCATTGAAATCGGCGCCAGCCTGGTGACCCGCGAAGGCCGTGAAGTCGAGCACTTCCAGCGTTTCGTGCGGCCGCGCCGGCGGCCACAACTGACCCCTTTCTGCCGCGAGCTGACCCATATCAGCCAAGCCGACGTCGATGGTGCCGACGACTTCGCCGCGGTCTCGGCATGCTTCGAGCGTTGGCTCGGGCACCACCAGGGCCAGTTGCACGCCTGGGTCAGTTGGGGTGACTACGACCGCCAGCAACTGCTGCAGGAATGGCAGCGGCACAAGGTCGACAGCCGGCTGCGCGGCGTACCGCACATCAACCTCAAGCAACGCTTCGCCAAGGCCCGCCACCTGCAGCGACCGGCCGGGCTCAATGGCGCCTTGCAGCTGGCTGGCATGCAGTTTTGCGGGCAGCAACACCGCGCCCTGGAGGATGCACGCAACACCGCGCGACTGCTGCCGTTGTGCCTGCCCGCGCTCGAGGTCGGCGACACCTGAAAGCAGATGACGGCTCCCATGGCCTTGGGCATACTGGCCAGCCTTTTTTCATCCCTCTGTTCAGGAGTCGCCCATGTTCCAGGTCAACGAGTACTTCAACGGCACCGTCAAGTCGATCGCATTCGCGGGCGAAGAAGGCCCGGCCACCGTCGGTGTGATGGCCCCGGGTGAATATGAGTTCGGCACCGCCAAACGCGAAATCATGCACGTGGTTTCCGGCGCCCTGACCGTGAAGCTGCCAGGCAGCGACAACTGGGAAACCTTCAAGGCCGGCAGCCAGTTCAACGTACCGGCCGACAGCAAGTTCCAGCTGAAAGTGGCCGTGGACACTGCCTACCTGTGCGAGTACCGCGACTAAGCGCTAGCCTGCCCGGCCTCTTCGCGGGACAAGCCCGCTCCCACAGGTCCAGCACCGCCCTTGGGCTGGTGGGAGCGGGCTGGTCCCGCGAAAGAGCCGACATCAGACTGCCAGGAAACTCGCCACCCTCTCAGCCGCCGCCTGCAGGTGCTGCTCATGGCTGAACCCCGAAGCCTTCAGCGGCTTCAGATCATGGTCCGCCGCCGCCAGCCAGCTCACCTCGATCGCAGGTGACAGCGCATACCCTTCGACCGCCTCGCGATTACCCAACGCATCACGCTCCCCTTGCACGATCAATGTCGGCGTGCGCAATGCTGCCAGGTGTTCGACCCGTGGTTTTTCCGGTTTGCCCACTGCATAGAACGGATAACCCAGGCACACCAGAGCATCGACGCCAAGCTCGTCGGCGAGCAGGCTGGCCATGCGCCCGCCCATCGACTTGCCGCCGATCGCCAGGCGCCCTGCGACCAGGGGTCGCACCTGCCGGTACACCTCGCGCCAGTGCTCGAGCAGCACCTTCTGCGGATTGGGCGGCCGCTTGCCGCCGCCGACACGCCGCTCGGCCATGTACGGGAACTCGAAGCGAACAACCGCAACGCCTTGGTGCGCCAGCCTTTGCGCCATGTCCTCCATGAACCCGCTGTCCATCGGCGCCCCCGCACCATGGGCCAGGATCAAGCACCCCGCAACACTGCTATCCCTCTGATTTAGCGGCGGATCGCAGCGCAAGCCTGGGACATTTCCGACCTGCGCCCATTGATCCCCGTCAATACCGGCACTTTGCCCATTAATCATGCTTGCCTCGCTGTAACGCCTGCCAAAAATAACCGTGGATGGAAACCCATACATGAACACAACCAGCAGTACCGCCTATAACTACAAGGTGGTCCGCCAATTTGCCATCATGACGGTGGTGTGGGGAATCGTCGGGATGGGGCTCGGCGTTTTCATCGCCGCTCAACTGGCTTGGCCCGCACTCAACTTCGACCTCCCCTGGACCAGCTTCGGCCGCCTGCGACCGCTGCATACCAATGCGGTGATCTTCGCCTTCGGCGGCTGTGCACTGTTCGCCACCTCCTATTATTCGGTGCAACGCACCTGCCAGACCACCCTGTTCGCACCGGGCCTGGCCGCGTTCACGTTCTGGGGCTGGCAACTGGTGATCCTGCTGGCGGCCATCACCCTGCCGCTGGGTTACACCAGCTCGAAGGAATACGCCGAGCTGGAATGGCCGATCGATATCCTGATCACCATCGTCTGGGTGAGCTACGCCATCGTGTTCTTCGGCACGCTGATGAAGCGCAACACCAAGCACATCTACGTGGGCAACTGGTTCTTCGGTGCGTTCATCCTCACCGTGGCCATGCTGCATGTGGTCAACAACCTGGAGCTGCCGGTCAGCCTGACCAAGTCGTACTCGATCTATGCCGGCGCCACCGACGCCATGGTGCAGTGGTGGTATGGCCACAACGCCGTGGGCTTCTTCCTCACTGCAGGCTTCCTGGGGATGATGTACTACTACGTGCCCAAGCAGGCCGAACGGCCGGTGTATTCCTATCGCCTGTCGATCGTCCACTTCTGGGCCTTGATCACCCTGTACATCTGGGCAGGCCCTCACCACCTGCACTACACCGCCCTGCCGGACTGGGCGCAGTCGCTGGGCATGGTGATGTCGCTGATCCTCCTGGCGCCAAGCTGGGGCGGCATGATCAACGGCATGATGACCCTCTCGGGCGCCTGGCACAAACTGCGCAGCGACCCGATCCTGCGCTTTTTGGTGGTATCGCTGGCGTTCTACGGCATGTCCACCTTCGAAGGCCCGATGATGGCCATCAAGACGGTCAACGCCCTGTCGCACTACACCGACTGGACCATCGGCCACGTCCATGCCGGCGCCCTGGGCTGGGTAGCGATGATCTCCATCGGCGCGCTGTACCACACCATTCCCAAGGTATTCGGCAAGGAGCGCATGTACAGCATCGGCCTGATCAACGCGCACTTCTGGCTCGCCACCATCGGCACCGTGCTGTACATCGCCTCGATGTGGGTCAACGGCATCGCCCAGGGCCTGATGTGGCGTGCGGTGAACAGCGACGGCACGCTCACCTACTCGTTCGTCGAAACCCTGGTGGCCAGCCACCCAGGCTTCGTGGTGCGCTTCGTCGGCGGCGCGATCTTCCTCAGCGGCATGTTCCTGATGGCCTGGAACACCTGGCGCACGGTGCGTGCACCAGCCGCCCTGGATGCCCCCGCCACTGCCCAGCCGGCTTGAGGAGAAGTGCCTGATGAAACATGAAGTCATCGAGAAAAACGTCGGCCTGCTGGCCCTGCTGATGGTGTTTGCCGTGAGCATCGGCGGCCTGACCCAGATCGTCCCGCTGTTCTTCCAGGACGTCACCAACAAGCCGGTCGAGGGCATGAAGCCCTACACCGCGCTGCAACTCGAAGGGCGCGATATCTACATCCGCGAAGGCTGCGTCGGCTGCCACTCGCAGATGATTCGCCCGTTCCGCGCCGAAACCGAGCGCTACGGCCACTACTCGGTCGCCGGCGAAAGCGTCTGGGATCACCCGTTCCTGTGGGGCTCCAAGCGCACTGGCCCGGACCTGGCCCGAGTCGGTGGCCGCTACTCCGACGACTGGCACCGCGCGCACCTGTACAACCCGCGCAACGTGGTGCCGGAGTCGAAGATGCCGTCCTATCCGTGGCTGGTCGCGCAACAGGTCGACAACAGCCACACCGATACCAAGATGAGCACCCTGCGCACCCTCGGCGTGCCGTACACCGACGAAGACATCGCTGGCGCCCGCGACGCGGTCAAGGGCAAGACCGAAATGGATGCCCTGGTCGCCTACCTGCAGGTGCTGGGCACCGCCATCAAGAACAAGAGGTGAATGCGATGGAACTGGACATCGGCATGATCCGCGGGCTGGGCACCCTGGTGGTGCTGGTCGCCTTCATCGGCCTGACGCTGTGGGTCTTCAACCGCCGCCGCGATCGTGACTTCGCCGAAGCACGCTTGCTGCCCTTCGTCGACGACCGCCTGCCCCCTGCCGGGCAAGAACCTGCCATGAGGAAGAATCGGCAATGACCACCTTCTGGAGTACCTATATCAGCGTACTGACCATCGGCAGCCTGATCGGCCTGGCGTGGCTGTTGCTCTCGACCCGCAAGGGCCAGAGCAAGAACACCACCGACCAGACCATGGGCCACAGCTTCGATGGCATCGAGGAATACGACAACCCACTGCCGCGCTGGTGGTTCTGGCTGTTCGTCGGCACCCTGGTGTTCGGCGCCGGCTACCTGGTGCTGTACCCCGGCCTGGGCAACTGGAAGGGCATCCTGCCTGGCTACGAGAACGGCTGGACCGGGGCCAACGAGTGGCAAAAGGAGATGGACAAGGCCGACGCCAAGTTCGGACCGATCTTCGCCAGGTATGCCGCCATGCCCGTTGAAGAAGTGGCCAAGGACCCGCAGGCACTGAAGATGGGCAGCCGCCTGTTCGCCTCCAACTGCTCGGTGTGCCACGGCTCCGACGCCAAGGGCGCCTATGGCTTCCCCAACCTGACCGACCACGACTGGCGCTGGGGCGGCGAGCCCGAGACCATCAAGGCCTCGATCATGAACGGGCGCCATGGCGTGATGCCGGCCTGGGCCGAGGTGATCGGCGAGCAGGGCGTCGCCGATGTGGCCGCGTTCGTGGTCAGCAAGCTCGATGACCGCCGCCTGCCAGAAGGCGCCAAGGCCGATGCCGAGAACGGCGAGAAGATCTTCGCCGCCAACTGCGTGGCCTGCCACGGGCCTGAAGGCAAGGGCACACCGGCCATGGGCGCACCGGACCTGACCCACCCGCAGGCGTTCATCTACGGCTCGAACTTCGCCCAGTTGCAACAGACCATCCGCTACGGTCGCCAGGGCCAGATGCCAGCCCAGGCCGACATCCAGGGCAACGACAAGGTGCATTTGTTGGCAGCGTACGTGTACAGCCTGTCGCAAGGCAGCGCCACTTCCCAGTAACGATCCCCCGCAACATCCAGGGGCCGCCTTGCGGCCCCTTTTCCCCGCTATACCTCCTTCCTTGCACCCCCTCCGAACGGAACTAAGCTTGTTGCCACAGCGGCTGCGCTTCCAATGGGCGAAGCAGACGCGGCGTATGGCCTGACGCCGCCGGCAGAAAAAGCTTGACCGATCGATCAGAAAAAGGCGAAAAACGGTACACATTACAAGCCTTTATTTGTGTACACTCGCCTCGTCCCAACAAGAATACCAAAACCGTGGAACCTTAGAATGAGCACTGTAATCAGTCCGACCGCTTATAACTATAGGGTCGTCCGCCAGTTCGCCATCATGACGGTGGTCTGGGGGATACTGGGCATGGGCCTCGGCGTCTACATCGCCTCGCAACTGGTCTGGCCCCAACTGAACCTGGACCTGCCATGGACCAGCTTCGGTCGCCTGCGCCCACTGCACACCAATTTGGTGATCTTCGCCTTCGGGGGCTGTGCGCTGTTCGCCACCAGCTACTACGTGGTGCAGCGAACCTGCCAGACCCGGCTGATCTCCGACAGCATGGCCGCCTTCACCTTCTGGGGTTGGCAGGCAGTGATCGTCGGCGCGCTGATCACCTTGCCGATGGGCTACACCACCACCAAGGAGTACGCCGAGCTGGAATGGCCGCTGGCGATCCTCCTGGCCATCGTCTGGGTCACCTACGCGCTGGTGTTCTTCGGCACCATCGTCAAGCGCAAGACCAAGCACATCTATGTCGGCAACTGGTTCTACGGTGCCTTCATCCTGGTCACGGCGATGCTGCACATCGTCAACCACATCTCGCTGCCGGTTAGCCTGTTCAAGTCCTATTCGGCCTACGCCGGCGCCACCGACGCGATGATCCAGTGGTGGTATGGCCACAACGCCGTGGGCTTCTTCCTCACCACCGGCTTCCTGGGCATGATGTACTACTTCGTGCCCAAGCAGGCCGAACGGCCGATCTACTCCTATCGCCTGTCGATCGTCCACTTCTGGGCCTTGATCACCCTGTACATCTGGGCGGGGCCCCACCACCTGCACTACACCGCCCTGCCGGACTGGGCGCAGTCGCTGGGCATGGTGATGTCGATCATCCTCCTGGCACCGAGCTGGGGCGGCATGATCAACGGCATGATGACCCTCTCCGGTGCCTGGCACAAACTGCGCACCGACCCGATCCTGCGCTTTTTGGTGGTGTCGCTGGCGTTCTACGGGATGTCCACCTTCGAAGGCCCGATGATGGCCATCAAGACGGTGAACTCGCTGTCGCACTATACCGACTGGACCATCGGCCACGTGCATGCCGGTGCCCTCGGCTGGGTGGCGATGATTTCCATCGGCGCCGTCTACCACATGATCCCGCGCCTGTATGGCCGCGCGCAGATGCACAGCGTGGGCCTGATCAACGCGCACTTCTGGCTCGCGACCATCGGCACCGTGCTGTACATCGCCTCGATGTGGGTCAACGGCATCACCCAAGGCCTGATGTGGCGCGCCATCAACGATGACGGCACGCTCACCTACTCCTTCGTCGAAGCCCTGCAAGCCAGCCACCCTGGCTACATCGTCCGCGCCCTCGGCGGTGCGTTCTTCGCCTCCGGCATGCTGCTGATGGCCTACAACGTGCTGCGTACCGTCCGTGCCGCCAATCCGGTACAGGCCGAGGAAGCCGCCAAGATCGTCGTCGTGGGAGCGCACTGATGAAGCATGAAGCCGTCGAGAAGAACATAGGCCTGCTGGCCTTCTTCATGGTCATCGCCGTGAGTATCGGTGGCCTGACCCAGATCGTCCCGCTGTTCTTCCAGGACGTGACCAACAAACCGGTCGAGGGCATGAAGCCGCGTACCGCGCTCGAGCTCGAAGGGCGCGACATCTACATCCGCGAAGGCTGCGTCGGCTGCCACTCGCAGATGATCCGCCCGTTCCGCGCCGAAACCGAGCGCTACGGCCACTACTCGGTCGCCGGCGAAAGCGTCTGGGACCACCCGTTCCTGTGGGGCTCCAAGCGCACCGGCCCGGACCTGGCACGGGTCGGCGGGCGCTACTCCGACGACTGGCACCGCGCGCACCTGTACAACCCGCGCAACGTGGTGCCGGAATCGAAGATGCCGTCCTACCCGTGGCTGGTGGAGAACAAGCTCGACGGCAAGGACACCGCGAAGAAGATGGACGTGCTGCGTACCCTCGGCGTGCCGTACACCGACGAGGACATCGCCGGCGCCCGCGACGCGGTCAAGGGCAAGACCGAGATGGACGCCCTGGTCGCGTACCTGCAAGGTCTTGGCACCATCATCAAGAGCAAACGGTGACGCTGATGGATATCGGGATGATTCGCGGCCTGGGCACCGTCGTGGTGATGGTGGCCTTCGTCGGCCTGGCCGTGTGGGTGTTCAACCCACGGCGCAAGAAGGACTTCGACGAAGCCACCCAGCTACCCTTCGCGGATGACCCCGAGGCCACCCGGCACGTCGAGCAAGCGCAAGCAAAAGCTTCTGGGAGCAAACAACAATGACAACCTTCTGGAGTCTGTACGTCACCGTCCTGACCCTGGGCACCATCTTCTCGCTGACCTGGCTGCTGCTGTCGACCCGCAAGGGCCAGCGCGACGAGGTCACCGACGAAACCGTCGGCCACGCCTTCGATGGCATCGAGGAATACGACAACCCCCTGCCCAAATGGTGGTTCTGGCTGTTCGTCGGAACCATCATCTTCGCCCTCGGTTACCTCGTGCTGTACCCGGGCCTGGGCAACTGGAAAGGCGTGCTGCCAGGCTACAGCTACCTGGATAACGACAAGCAGACCGAGTTCAGCAACGGCCAGCCCGGCTGGACCGGCGTGCACGAGTGGGAAAAGGAAATGGCCAAGGCCGACGCCCGCTTCGGGCCGATCTTCGCCAAGTTCGCCGCCATGCCCATCGAGGACGTGGCCAAGGACCCGCAGGCACTGAAGATGGGCGCACGGCTGTTCGCCTCCAACTGCTCGGTGTGCCACGGCTCCGACGCCAGGGGCGCCTACGGCTTCCCCAACCTGACCGACAACGACTGGCGCTGGGGCGGCGAGCCGGAAACCATCAAGACCACCATCATGGGCGGTCGCCATGGCGTGATGCCGGCCTGGGCCGAGGTGATCGGCGAACAGGGCGTGGCCGACGTGGCCGCGTTCGTGATCGCTAAACTCGACAACCGGCCCTGCCCGAAGGCGTCAAGGCCGATGCCGAAAACGGCCAGAAGATCTTCGCCGCCAACTGCGTGGCTTGTCACGGGCCTGAGGGCAAAGGTACGCCGGCCATGGGCGCACCCGACCTGACCCACCCGCAGGCGTTCATCTACGGATCGAGCTTCGCCCAGCTGCAACAGACCATCCGCTATGGCCGCCAGGGCCAGATGCCGGCCCAGGAGCAACTGCAGGGCAACGACAAGGTGCATCTGCTGGCCGCTTACGTCTACAGCCTGTCGCATCAGGCGGAACCGGCCAAGGCTGAGTAAGGCAGGCCTGGCCCGTTCGCGGCAAGCCCGCTCCTACATTTAGGAGCGGGCTTGCCCGCGAAGGGGTCGGTAAAAACCGCACAAGCTGACCTGGATCAATTGACACCCGCCATAACACGACTCACGCCACCAACCCAACGCGACTAAAGGTCGCAGCCTCACCCCGCGGTGCCATCACCGGCGTATCATGGACCGCAGAGCGCCAGCAGCACGCGCGAGACCACGGCCGGCAAGCACTGGCCGCGGCGTTTTTCCACTGCCGTGGGACTTGATGATGAGCAAGCAAATTCCGGTACATGATGTCACCCCGCCTGCCAGCAAAGGGAAGGATTCCGTCGACCTCTACGCCGCCCGGGAAAAAATCTACACCCGCGCCTTCACCGGCCTGTTCCGCAGGCTGCGCATGGTTGGCGGGGCGTTCCTGTTCCTGCTGTACTTCGGCACCGTGTGGCTGAACTGGGGTGGTCACCAGGCAGTCTGGTGGAACCTGCCCGAGCGCAAGTTCTACATCTTTGGCGCGACCATCTGGCCGCAGGACTTCATCCTGCTGTCGGGCATTCTCATCGTCGCTGCCTTCGGCCTGTTTTTCGTCACGGTCTATGCCGGCCGCGTGTGGTGCGGCTACACCTGCCCACAGAGCGTCTGGACATGGATTTTCATGTGGTGCGAAAAGGTCACCGAGGGTGACCGCAACCAACGCATGAAGCTCGACAGAGCCCCCATGAGCGGCAACAAGTTCCTGCGCAAGCTGGCCAAGCACAGCTTGTGGCTGCTGATCGGCTTCGTCACCGGCATGACCTTCGTCGGCTACTTCTCGCCCATCCGGGAACTGGCCAGCGAATTCTTCACCGGCCAGGCCGATGGCTGGGCCTACTTCTGGGTCGGATTCTTCACCCTGGCCACCTACGGCAATGCCGGCTGGCTGCGCGAGCAGGTGTGCGTGTACATGTGCCCGTACGCCCGCTTCCAGAGCGTGATGTTCGACAAGGACACCCTGATCGTTTCCTACGACCCGCGCCGTGGCGAGACCCGTGGCCCGCGCAAGAAAGACGTCGACTACAAGGCCAAGGGCCTGGGCGACTGCATCGACTGCACCATGTGCGTGCAGGTCTGCCCGACCGGCATCGACATCCGCGACGGCCTGCAGATCGAGTGCATCGGCTGCGCGGCCTGCATCGATGCCTGCGACAGCATCATGGACAAGATGAACTACCCACGCGGGTTGATCAGCTACACCACCGAGCACAACCTGTCCGGGCAGAAGACCCACATGCTGCGCCCACGCCTGATCGGCTACGCGGTGGTGCTGCTGGTGATGATCGGCGCCCTGGCCACGGCGTTCGCCACCCGCTCGCTGGTCGGCTTCGACGTCAGCAAGGACCGGGTGCTGTACCGCGAGAACGCCCAGGGACGGATCGAGAACGTGTACAGCCTCAAGGTGATGAACAAGGACCAGCGCGACCACGTCTACGTGCTCGATGCCGCGGGCCTGCCGGACCTGCGCCTGGAGGGCCAGCGCGAGATCAGCGTGGCCGCCGGCGATATCGTCAGCCTGCCGGTGCAGTTGTCGGTCGCCCCCGAGAAACTGCCCTCGACCACCAACGAAATCACCTTCATCCTCAAGAGCGCCGACGACGGCGACAGCCAGGTCGAAGCCAAGAGCCGCTTCATCGGCCCACAGATCCGCTGAGAGAGAACAAGCACAATGCCTGCTGCCACCGCCGCCAGCCCTTGGTACAAGCACCTCTGGCCCTGGATCATCATCGGCATCCTGACCACCTCGGTGTGCCTGAGCCTGACCATGGTCAGCATCGCCGTGCGCAACCCGGACAACCTGGTCAACGACAACTACTACGAGGCCGGCAAGGGCATCAACCGCTCGCTGGACCGCGAGCTGCTGGCCCAGACCCTCAACCTCAAGGCCAGCGTGCACCTCGACGAGCTGACCGGTGAAGTGGACGTGCGCCTGACCGGCAACAGCGACCCGCAGAGCCTGGAGTTGAACCTGATCTCGCCGACCCAGCCGGAGCGCGATCGCAAGGTGTCGCTGAGCCGTGTCGGCGCCGGGCGCTATGTCGGGCAACTGGATGACAAGGTCGAGGGGCGGCGCTTCGTCGAACTGCTAGGCAGCCAGGACGATCATGTGTGGCGGTTGTTCGAGGAAGAAAAGGTCGAGCATGGCCTGGCCTTGCAATTGGGCGATGAAGCGCTGCAAGGTGCCGAGCACCAGTAATGATCTCTGCCATGCATGGGGGCGCTTGGCGCCCCTTTCGCGACACAAGGCCGCTCCCCCAGGAAATCGCATATTCCTGTGGGAGCGGCCTTGTGTCGCGAAAGGGCTGCCAAGCTGCCCCGACGATCTCACACTATAAGACCGCTCCAAGATGACCCAGCCCACGCCCTGCTACCACTGCGCCCTGCCCGTTCCGGCCGGTAGCCACTTCACCGCCGTGGTGCTCGGCGAGCCCCGCGCGTTCTGCTGCCCAGGCTGCCAGGCGGTGGCCGAAGCCATCGTCGCCGGTGGCCTGGAGCATTACTACCAGCACCGCAGCGACAGCAGCGCCAACCCCGAGGCGTTGCCGCGGCAACTGCAGGACGAACTGGCACTGTACGACCGCAGCGACGTGCAACAGGCCTTCGTGCGCCATGCAGACGACCTGGCCGAAGCCACCTTGCTGGTCGAAGGTATCAGTTGCGCCGCCTGTGGCTGGCTGATCGAGAAACACCTGCGCAATCTGCCCGGGGTCGCCGAAGCGCGACTCAACCTGTCCAACCACCGCCTTTTCCTGAACTGGGACGACCGCCAGCTGCCCCTGTCGACGCTGCTGGCCGAGCTGCGCCAGATCGGCTACGCCGCCCACCCCTACCAGCCCGACCAGGCTGCCGAACAGTTGGCCCAGGAGAACCGCAGCGCCTTGCGCCGCCTAGGCGTTGCCGGGTTGCTGTGGTTCCAGGCGATGATGGCGACCATGGCCACCTGGCCGGAATTCAACATCGACCTTTCGCCAGAGCTGCACACCATCCTGCGCTGGGTGGCGCTGTTTCTGACGATTCCGATCGTGTTCTACAGCTGCGCGCCGATCTTCAAGGGCGCCGCACGCGACCTGCGCACACGCCACCTGACCATGGACGTGTCGGTGTCCCTGGCCATCGCCCTGGCCTTTGGCGCCGGGATCTGGACCGCCATCAGCGGCAGCGGCGAGCTGTACTTCGACACCGTCGGCATGTTCGCGCTGTTCCTGCTCACCGGCCGCTACCTGGAGCGCCGCGCCCGCGAGCGCACCGCAGCGGCCACCGCGCAGCTGGTCAATCTGTTGCCAGCCTCGTGCCTGCGCCTGGACGGCAACGGCAGCGCCGAACGCATCCTGCTGCGCGAACTGCAGCGCGGCGACACCGTACGCGTGCTGCCCGGCGCGGTGATCCCGGCCGATGGCCGTATCGTCGAGGGCCGCTCCAGTGTCGACGAGTCGCTGCTGACCGGCGAATACCTGCCCCTGCCCCGCGAGGCTGGCGAACAGGTCACAGGCGGCACCTTGAACGTGGAAAGCACGCTGGATATCGAAGTCCAGGCGCTCGGCCAGGACTCACGGTTGTCGGCCATCGTGCGCCTGCTCGAACGCGCCCAGACGGAAAAACCACGGCTGGCGCAGATCGCCGATCGCGCCGCGCAATGGTTCCTGTTGTTCAGCTTGGTGGCGGCCGTGGCCATCGGACTGTGGTGGTGGTACCTGGAGCCGGCGCGGGCGTTCTGGATCGTTCTGGCGATGCTGGTGGCGACCTGCCCTTGCGCCTTGTCGCTGGCCACCCCCACCGCCCTGACTGCTGCCACCGGCACCTTGCACAAACTCGGCTTGCTGGTGACCCGTGGCCACGTACTGGAAGGCCTCAACCAGATCGACACGGTGATCTTCGACAAGACCGGCACCCTCACCGAGGGGCGCCTGGCCCTGCGCACCATCCACCCCCTCGGCGCCTTGCCCGCCGAGCGCTGCCTGGCGCTGGCCGCAGCCTTGGAGAAGCGCTCCGAGCACCCTATCGCGCGGGCCTTCGGCCAGGCCACCCTGCCCGCCGAAGCCGTGCGCAACGTGCCGGGCCTGGGCCTGGAAGGCCAGGTGGATGACCTGCAGCTGCGCATTGGCCAGGCGACGTTCGTCTGCGCGCTGAGCGGCGCCACTCCACCTCCCCTGCCGGAACACCGTGGCCAGTGGCTGCTGCTGGGGGACGCGCGCGGCCCGCTGGCCTGGTTCGGCCTGGACGACCGGCTACGCGAGGATGCCCCTGCGCTGCTGGCGGCCTGCAAGGCACGCGGCTGGCGCACCCTGTTGCTGTCCGGCGACAGCTCGCCGATGGTCGCCGAAGTGGCTGCACAGCTGGGCATCGACCAGGCCATTGGCGGCTTGCGCCCGGACGACAAGCTCGAGCGACTCAAGGCGTTGCAGGCCGAGGGGCACACCGTGCTGATGCTCGGCGACGGGGTCAATGACGTACCGGTGCTGGCTGCCGCCGACATCAGCGTGGCCATGGGCAGCGCCACCGACCTCGCCAAGACCAGCGCCGACGCAGTACTGCTGTCCAACCGCCTGCAGGCCCTGGCGCAAGCCTTCGACCTGGCCCGACGCACGCGCCGCAACATCCTCGAGAACCTGCTGTGGGCGACCTTGTATAATGGCCTCATGTTGCCGTTCGCCGCGCTCGGCTGGATCACCCCGGTGTGGGCGGCGATCGGCATGTCGGTCAGCTCGCTGATCGTGGTGCTCAATGCCCTGCGCCTGACCCGCCTGCCGGCCGGCCCGGCGCCGCTGTCGAGCGAAACACCGCTGCCTGGAAGGAACACGCCATGCCCGCGCTCTATGTGATGATTCCGGCTGCCCTGCTGCTCGTCGGGGTGGCCGTGTACATCTTCTTCTGGGCAGTGGACAGCGGTCAGTACGACGACCTCGACAGCCCCGCCCACAGCATCCTGTTCGACGACCAGGATCCGCGCCATCAAGCCGCCGTGAAGCCCGAGCCTGCAGAACCAGAAGACCAGGAACCCACACCCCGTGCCTGACCTGCTCCCCCTGCTCGGCTCGGCACTGATCCTCGGCCTGCTCGGCGGCGGCCACTGCCTGGGCATGTGCGGCGGCCTGATGAGCGCGCTGACCCTGGCCATCCCACCCGAACAGCGCAGCCGCCGCCTGCGCCTGCTGCTGGCGTACAACCTGGGCCGCATCCTCAGCTACGCCTGTGCCGGCCTGTTGCTGGGCCTTGCCGGCTGGGCCGTGGCCAGCAGCCCCGCGGCAATGGCATTGCGGATAGTGGCGGCGCTACTGCTGATCGCCATGGGCCTGTACCTGGCAGGCTGGTGGAGCGGGCTGACCCGTATCGAGGCATTGGGCAAGGGGCTGTGGCGACACATCCAACCGGTGGCCACGCGCCTGCTGCCGGTGTCCAGCATGCCCCGGGCACTGCTGCTGGGCGCACTGTGGGGCTGGCTGCCCTGCGGGCTGGTGTACAGCACGTTGCTCTGGGCCGCCAGCCAGGGCAATGCGGGGCATGCTGCGGCCCTGATGCTGGCCTTCGGCCTGGGCACCTGGCCGGTGCTGCTGGCCACGGGGCTGGCGGCAGAACGGGTGAGCACGCTGTTGCGCCGGCGCAGCGTGCGGGTAGCCGGCGGGATGCTGGTGATCCTGTTCGGCCTCTGGACCCTGCCTGGGCCGCATCAGCATTGGTTGATGGGACACTGATGGAGGCCGCCCGACCCGCCGTTAGCCCTTGATACAAGTCAACACGGCCTGTCACCGCCAGCCCTAGACTCCGGACACAGCATCTCTTTCCGGGGACCGCCACCATGCTCGACGACCTACGTTGGGATGCCGACCTGATTCGTCGATACGATTCGGCCGGCCCACGCTACACCTCATATCCGACCGCCGTGCAGTTGCACAGCCAGGTGGGCTCGTTCGACCTGCTCCACGCCCTGCGCGAGAGCCGCCGAGCGGTGCGCCCCCTGTCGCTGTACCTGCACGTGCCGTTCTGCGCCAACATCTGCTACTACTGCGCCTGCAACAAGGTCATCACCAAGGACCGAGGCCGTGCCGCGCCCTACCTGCAGCGTCTGGAGCAGGAGATCCAGATGATCGCCTGCCACCTCGATCCGCTCCAACGCGTCGAACAACTGCACTTCGGCGGCGGTACGCCGACATTCCTCAGCCACGCCGAGCTGCGCCAACTGATGGCGAGCCTGCGCCGCCACTTCAACCTGCTGGATGACGACTCGGGCGACTATGGTATCGAGCTCGACCCGCGCGAGGCCGACTGGCCCACCATGGGCCTGCTCCGCGAACTGGGATTCAACCGCGTCAGCCTGGGCGTGCAGGACCTCGACCCGGCGGTACAGCGCGCGGTCAACCGCCTGCAAAGCCTGGAGCAAACCCGCACGCTGATCGAAGCGGCGCGTACCCTGCAGTACCGCTCGGTGAACCTCGACCTGATCTATGGCCTGCCGAAGCAGACCGTGGAAGGCTTCGCACGCACTGTCGACGAGGTGATCCGCCTGCAACCCGACCGTCTGTCGGTTTTCAACTATGCGCACCTGCCCGAGCGCTTCATGCCGCAACGGCGCATCGACAGCAATGACCTGCCAGCACCGGCGGCCAAGCTGGAGATGCTGCACAACACCATCGAGCAGCTCACCGCCGCCGGCTACCGCTACATCGGCATGGACCACTTCGCCCTACCCGACGACGAATTGGCCGTGGCCCAGGAGGAAGGCACCCTGCAGCGCAATTTCCAGGGCTACACCACCCATGGCCACTGCGACCTGATCGGCCTGGGCGTCTCGGCAATCAGCCAGATCGGCGACCTGTACTGCCAGAACAGCAGCGACCTCAACACCTACCAGGAAGCGCTCGCCAACGGCCAACTGGCCACCCAGCGCGGCCTGCTGTGCAACGACGACGACCGCCTGCGGCGCGCGGTGATCCAGCAGTTGATCTGCCACTTCGAGCTGGATTTCGAGCCCATCGAGCAGGCCTTCAACGTCGATTTTCGCGGTTACTTCAGCGAGTTGTGGCCGCAACTGCAAAGCATGCAGCGTGACGGCCTGATCAACCTCGATGCCCAGGGCATCCGCATTCTGCCGGCCGGCCGCCTGCTGGCCCGCTCGGTGTGCATGCTGTTCGACGCCTACCTGGCCCTACAGAACCGCCAGCGCTTTTCGCGGGTGATCTGAGACCGAGACGAATAACCACATGGACAATACGCCTTGTCAGGCACACTATGGGCAGGCAAACCGCTTCGGCGAGACACCCGCCGGGGCACGGCCAGGCCGCGGCACAATCGCGCAAGCTGGCCTCTGACCCTTGCCGTAGGTTACCCTTACGGCCTATGTGTGTTTTTCACAAGGATCGATTCAAATGTCTGAGCCAGTCAAACTGCGCGCACACAACCAGGCCCACTGCAAGGATTGCAGCCTGGCTCCACTGTGCCTGCCTCTTTCGCTCAATCTGGAAGACATGGATGCACTGGATGAGATCGTCAAACGCGGACGACCGCTGAAAAAAGGCGAGTTCCTGTTCCGCCAGGGCGACAATTTCGGCTCGGTCTACGCCGTACGCTCCGGCGCCCTGAAGACCTTCAGCCTGAGCGACAGCGGCGAAGAGCAAATCACCGGCTTCCACCTGCCCAGCGAGCTGGTCGGGTTGTCGGGCATGGATACCGAGGCCTACCCGGTATCGGCCCAGGCCCAGGAAACCACGTCGGTCTGCGAAATCCCCTTCGAGCGCCTCGACGAACTCTCGGTCCAACTGCCACAACTGCGTCGTCAGCTGATGCGAGTGATGAGCCGCGAGATCCGCGACGACCAGCAGATGATGCTGCTGTTGTCGAAAAAAACCGCCGACGAACGGATCGCCACCTTCCTGGTCAACCTCTCGGCGCGCTTCCGCGCTCGTGGCTACTCGGCCAACCAGTTCCGCTTGAGCATGTCGCGTAACGAGATCGGCAACTACCTGGGCCTGGCGGTGGAAACCGTGTCGCGGGTGTTCACCCGCTTCCAGCAAAACGGCCTGATCAGTGCCGAAGGCAAGGAAGTGCATATCCTCGACCCGATCCAGCTGTGCGCGCTGGCCGGTGGCGCGATGGACGCCTGAGTCCGCCGGGACAGGGTATACTGGCGCATTCGTTTTTCCAGGATACCCGCGACAATGCACAGCGACGCCTTCGACCTCAAAGCCCTCATCCGCCCGGTAGTGGACTTCCCCAAGCCGGGCGTGATCTTCCGCGACATCACCCCGCTGTTCCAATCGCCGCGTGGGCTGCGCTATGTGGCCGACCAGTTCATCGAGCGCTATGTCGAAGCCGAGTTCAGCCACATCGGCGCCATGGATGCACGGGGCTTTCTGATCGGCTCGATCATCGCCCACCAGTTGAACAAGCCGCTCATCCTGTTCCGCAAACAGGGCAAGCTGCCTGCCGACGTACTCTCGGAAGGCTATCAGACCGAATACGGCGAGGCGTTTCTGGAAGTGCATGCCGACAGCCTGTGCGAAGGCGACTCGGTGCTGATCTTCGATGACCTGATCGCCACCGGCGGGACCTTGCTGGCCGCGGTCAACCTGGTGCGCCGCACCGGGGCGCAGGTGTTCGAAGCGGCGGCGATCATCGACCTGCCCGAGCTGGAAGGCTCGCGCCGGCTGCAGGCGACTGGGGTGCCGACCTTCTGCCTGACCGAGTTTTCCCTGAGCGAATACTGAGTCGCTGCGGGGCTGCCCTGCAGCCCATTCGCGGGCAAGCCCGCTCCCACAGGTACTGCGTAATGATTGAAAGCTGCGCAAGACCGGTGGGAGCGGGCTTGCCCGCGAATGGGCCGCAGCGGCTCCAACATTACAACGCGATCGGCTTGCGCCCGGCAAAGGCATGCGCCAGCGTACCACCGTCGACCAGCTCCAGTTCGCCGCCCAGCGGCACACCATGGGCGATACGCGAGGCCACCAGGCCCTTCTCGGCCAGCAACTGGGCAATGTAATGCGCAGTGGCCTCCCCCTCCACCGTCGGGTTGGTAGCCAGAATCACTTCGGTGAAGGTGCCCTGCTCCTCGATCCGCGCCATCAGTTGCGGGATCCCGATCGCATCCGGGCCCAGGCCGTCCAGCGGCGACAGATGCCCCTTGAGCACGAAGTAACGACCGCGATAACCGGTCTGTTCCACCGCATACACGTCCATCGGCCCCTCCACCACGCACAGCTGGCTGTCGTCGCGACGCACGTCGGCGCACTGCGGGCACAGCTCCTGCTCGGTCAGGGTCCGGCACTGGCGACAGTGGCCCACCCCTTCCATGGCTTGGCTCAAGGCCTGGGCCAGGCGCAGGCCGCCGCTGCGGTCACGCTCGAGCAGCTGCAAGGCCATGCGCTGGGCGGTTTTCTGGCCGACGCCCGGAAGGGTGCGCAGGGCGTCGATCAGCTGGCGGATGAGGGGGCTGAAGCTCATGGGGAAGGCCTGACATATCAATGAGAGCCGGTTTATACCGGCGTGGGCGGGCAGCGTCAAATCTCCCACTTCATAGCCGGAAACCACCGACCCGTCGAGACTGTTGACCCACTCGCTCCGGCAACCGTTCCTTGTCAAGCAGGCGTCGCCGCGGGCGGTTGTCCATGGCGACGCCCAGGCATCACCAGATCGGCAAGGAGTAGCTGACGGTCAGGCGGTTGTGATCGGCATCACCGCCCACTTCGCTGCGCAGCATGGAGTTGCGCCAGGCGAAGCCGAGGTTCTTCAGCGGCCCGCCCTGGATGACATAGCTCAGCACCAGGTCACGCTCCCACTCCTTGGCATCCGCTGCCCCGGCGACCTTGATCTGGTCACCCTTGAGGTAGGCCAGGTTGAGGTTGAGCCCAGGCACGCCCACGGCAGCGAAGTCGTACACGTACTGGCCCAGCACGGTGCGCTCGCCAGCATAGTTGAAGCTGGCGGTCAGGCGGTCGGTGATCAGGTACAGGGTGGTGCCGCCAGCCCCTTCGCCGGGCAGGCTGCCCTGATTGAGCTGGACGAAGTTGCTGCCATCGGAAACCTCCTGGTAGCCCAGGCTGAAGGCATGCCCACCGACGCCATAGGTGAACATGGCGCTCCAGGTGTTGTTGTCGATCTCGCCATCGCCACCACGGGTATAACCCGAGGTGCGATAGCCGGCCTTGCCGCTGGCGTTGGCCCCATCGCTGCCGGTGCGGAAGTAGCGCAAGTCGGACTTGAGCACCTGTCCTGGCGCCAGCGGCAGGCTGTGCAGCAAGCCGAAGAAGTTCTGCTTGTAGTAATCCTCGAGGTTGGCGTAGTAGTACTGCAGGGTCAGGTCCTTGATCCCCTTGTAGTCGCCGCCGGCGAACAGGAACGTGTTGCTTTGCGCTTGCCCGCCCGCCACGGCCATGCCGGTGAAGTTGCTCGACATGCGCCCGACCACGTGCTCGATCTGCCCCGCCGTCAAGGTCAGACCGTCGATGTCGTTGGAGGTGATGATGCCGCCCTCGAACAGCTGCGGTAGCAAGCGTGCGTCGTTGCTGGTGAGGATTGGCAACTTGGGCTGCAGGATGCCGTAGCGGGCCTCGGTCTTGGCGACCTTCAGCTTGCCCGTCAGCCCTCCCCGGCTGAACGCGTCGGCGGCTTCGGCGCGCCCTTTGCTGTCGGTATTCTCGGGAAATACCGAACCCTGCCCCGGGGCATCGAGCTTGACCCCCACGGTTGCGATCGCGTCGACCCCCACGCCGATCGTGCCGGGCGTGTAGCCCGACTGAACGTTGAGCACGAATGCCTGCCCCCATTCGCGCACGCTGTCCTTGTCGACGTCGCGGTAGTCGTGGTTGTAGTAGAAGTTGCGCAGGTCGAGCCTGGCGCTGCTGTCCTCGATGAAGCCCGTGGCCTGCGCCATCTGGGCCTGTGTTGCCAGCGCGGTGCTCCCCACAGCCATCGCCAGTAACGTTTTTCTCATTGCTCTCGTCTCCCAAGTGTTGCTGTTATGGTTATTGCACTCGAATCCAGGACGAACGCTTCCCCAGGCGAGGCGTATGCCACCCGTACGAAGCGGTTGTTGTGAAACGGTTGATGTGAAGCGGATAGCTTGAAGCGAACAGCAGATGGCAATCGGGGCCTGATCAGGCCCCGATGCGCTCAACTCATTGCGACTTGACGGCGCCGCGTACCACCGCGCCCTGCTCGCCCGTCTTGGGCGAGCGCACGGCCAGTACGGCGATCAACGAAATCAGCACGGTGCCTAGCAAGTACATGGCAACCGGCTGCCAGCTGCCGTTGTAACGGCTGAGCAGGAAGGTGGCGATCAGCGGCGCGGTGCCGCCAGCCAATGCAGCCCCCAGTTGGTAACCCAGGGTGATGCCGGTGTAGCGCACGCGGGTGGAGAAGATCTCCGAACTCATGGTGCCGAGCACTGCGGTGACCGGTGCCCAGAGCACGCCGAAGGCGATCACCGTGGCCAGCAGCAGCCCCCAGCTGGTACGGGTATCGAGCAGCATGAAATACGGCACGACGAACGCTGCGATGGCCAGGATGCCGACGATGTAAACGGTCTTGCGCCCAACCTTGTCCGACAGCCACCCCATCAGCGGGATCATCAGCGAAGCGACCGCCGCGCCGACCATCACGGCATTCAGGGTGCTGACCTTGTCGTAGCCCAGGGTGCTCACCGCGTAGCTGACGACGAAGGTGGAGAAGATATAGAACGGCGCCGTCTCGACCACTTTCAGGCCCGCGGCGATCAACACTTCGCGCCAGTGGTCGCGCAGCGTCTCGACCAGCGGCATCTTGGCGACGTTGCCGGTTTCCTTGGCTTTCTTGAAGTCCGGGGTTTCGTCCAGACCATGGCGGATCCACAGGCCGAGGAATACCAGGCCGGCACTGAGCAAGAACGGCACACGCCAGCCCCAGCTCATGAACTGCTCGTCGGGCAGCAGGGCCATCAGGCTCACCGCCATGGTCGCCAGCAGCATGCCGAGGGTCACACCGACCTGCGGCACGCTGCCGAACAGGCCCTTGCGTTTGGCCGGGGCATATTCGTAGGCCAGCAGTAGCGCGCCACCCCACTCGCCACCGATGCCCAGCCCCTGGATCACCCGCAGGGTGATCAGCAGCACCGGCGCCCACACACCAATGTGCTCGTAGGTCGGCAAGCAGCCGATGAGCACGGTTGCACCCCCCATCAGCGACAAGGTGATGACCAGGGTTTTCTTGCGCCCGATGCGGTCACCGATATGGGCGAACAGCACCCCGCCGATTGGCCGCACGAAGAAAGTCAGGGAGAACGACAGGTAGGCCAGCAGCAGGCCGACAACCGGGTCGAACGTGGGGAAGAACAGCTTGTTGAATACCAAGGCGGCGGCGGTGCCGTAGAGGAAATAGTCGAACCATTCGATCGAGCTGCCGGTAAGGCTGGCGACCAAGGCTCGGCCACGCCCCTGGTTTGCAGGAGGGGTTGCACTGGACGGCGTCATTCGAGTCTCCGTTTTTTTGATGTTATGTCGGCGAGCACAGGGTGAATTGGCGCAAAAGAGCAACCGGGTTGCACCGTGTCGAGCGGATCTTATTCAAGTTTCAAAAAAAGGTGCAACCTAGATTAAACGATTAATCTTCAAATATTTTCAAAATAGCCTGAAATTGCCCTGTTTCGATTCATATACAAGACAGAAAACCCTGGCATCACCAAAATGGTGCGGCGTGACCAACTAGTCATTTAATTGCTTAACGGTTTCAGCGAACGCCCCATCGTTTTATAAGTTGCCCCTGGTTGCACCTTCCCCGAAAAAGCCCTTAATCTAAAAAGCGACACAACAACAAACACACCGAGGCAGCAATGAACGTGCTTTTTATTGGTTATGGGCGCATGGGAGGCGCACTAGGCGACGCCTGGCTGCGCGGCGGGCTGGTCAGCCACTTGAATATCGTCGACCCCGGCCTCACGCCAGACCCTGAGCAACGCCGCTACGCCCACCTGGAAGAGGTGCCGGCCGAGCGGGCCTTCGACCTGATCGTCCTGGCGGTGAAGCCCGCCTACGCCAGCGCCGCCCTGGCCGGCCTGAACGACCGGCAATGCAGCCAGGCCGTCGTGGTCTCCGTGGCAGCAGGGGTTACAGAGCGCACCTTGAGCAATGCCGTCGGCCAGCGCAGCCCGGTGGTGCGGGCCATGCCTAATACTCCCGTCCTGGTCGGCGCAGGGTGCACCGGGCTGTACGCCAGCGAGCGACTGGACACAGCGCGCAGGGCCATCATCAGCGGTTTGTTCGAAGCGGTGGGCAGCGCCTATTGGGTCGCCGAGGAAGGGTTGCTGGATGCCGTCACCGCCATCAGCGGCAGCGGACCAGCCTACTATCACCTGTTCAGCGAGGCACTGGCAGAAGCCGGTATCAAGCTGGGCCTGGATCCGCAACTGGCGCGCGACCTGGCGGCACAAACAGCGTTCGGCGCAGCAACGTTGCAACATCAACCGCATGCCAATTTCACCGACTTGCGGATTGCGGTAACTTCACCAAACGGGACCACTGCAGCCGCAATCGATGTTTTCGAAACTCAAGCGAAACTTCGTGAACTGGTTGAAGCGGCAACTTACGCAGCCCATCGACGCTCGGTCGAACTCTCGAATGAAAGCTGACACGGTTTATTGATCAAACATTCAAATTAAATAACCGCGCATAAAAAAGCCGCCACTGGAACCCAGCGGCGGCCTTTAACATTGCAAATGCCTTAGAACGGCATCTTGAAACCAGGCGGCAGTTGCATGCCGGCGGTCATGCTGCCCATCTTGTCCTGGCTGTTTTGCTCGACCTTGCGTACCGCGTCGTTGAGGGCGGCGGCGATCAGGTCTTCCAGCACTTCCTTGTCGTCTTCGTCGGTCGACATCAGGCTCTGGTCGATGCTGACGCGCTTGACGTCGTGGCGACCGGTCATCACCACGCTGACCAGGCCACCACCCGCTTGGCCGGTCACTTCGGCGTTGGCCAGCTCTTCCTGCATCTTGGCCATCTTTTCCTGCATCTGCTGGGCCTGCTTCATCAGGCCGGCCATGCCACCTTTCATCATGGGGTATACCTCGATTGGGTCATTGGGTGCAGCCCGGCAACTGGCCGGGCGCATGGTTATCCGTTACTGGCCCTGGCTGGCCAGGGCCTCTACAGGCTCAATAGTATCCTGTCGCACCTTGGCACCGAACTGCTTGATCATCTGCTGGATCAACGGATCCTGCTCGATCGACACCACGGCGTCCTGCTGGCGTTCGGCGCGCTTGCGTGCCGCAGCCTGGGCTGGCGTCTCCTGCTCGGGGCGGATCAGCTCGATGCGCAGGTTCAGGGTACGCCCCAGGTGCTGGTTGAGCGCTTCGTTCAGGCGCCGCTGCTGGGTGGCATTGAACAACGCACCCTGGCCCGGATCCAGGTGCAGCAACCAGTCGTCACCGTCCGCCGCTATCAATGTACAGTTTGCCGCGATGTTGCCTGTCATGCCCGACACTGGCAACTGCGGGAATAATTCCAGCCATTGCAGGGCCAGGCCGGTCGCGGGCATGGCCGCGGGCAACGGCTCCGGCGCGGCGGCGGGCGCTTCTTCCTGGACGTGCTCGGCCAACTCGTCAAGGTAGCTGAAGCCCACCGGATCGCTGTCGCCGACGTAGTAATCCTCATCCATCGGCGGCTCGTCATCGCGATCCATGCCGGCTGGAGAATAGGAGGACGGGTCGAAAGGCGGCTCGTCGTAGTCCTGCTGACTGGCTTGCGGCGCGCTGGCAGCTGGTGCAGGGACCTCGACGTACGTTGGCGTCGGCTCGGGTACTGGCTGCGGGACCGGCGCTGGGCTGACCGGCGCCGATACCGCGGCAGGCTCTTCCCACGGCAGGTCGATGACTTCCTCCACCGACACGGCCACGGGCGCAGCGCTCACAGGTTCAAGTGCTGGCTCCGGCTCAGGCTCGGGTGCTGCCACGGGTTCAGGCTCCGGCGCCACGGCCACGCGGCTTTCAACCACGGGCTCGGGTTCCGGTTCGGCAACGACGGCAGGCACCTCGGGCGCCAGCGCCGTTGCTGCCACCTGCTTTGCAGGATCAGCTGTGGCCTGGCTGATCCCCACCGGCTTTAGCACCGGTGTCGGTGCATCCTCGGCATCCGCGGGGCGGAACGCCAGCATGCGCAGCAGCACCATCTCGAATCCGCCCCGCGGGTCCGGCGCCAGGGGCAGGTCGCGGCGGCCAATCAGGCCCATCTGGTAATAGAACTGCACATCCTCGGCCGGCAGGGCCGCCGCCAGGGCAAGCACCCGCTCGCGATCGCCCTGGCCGTTGTCCACCGCCTCGGGCAGCGCCTGGGCGATGGCCACGCGGTGCAATACGTTGAGCATCTCGGCGAGCACACCGCTCCAGTCCGGTCCTTGCTCGGCCAGGTTGCGCACGGCCTCGAGCAAGGCCCGGGCATCGCCCTCGAGCAAGGCCTGCAACACACCGTAGACCTGGCCATGGTCGAGGCTGCCGAGCATGGCGCGCACATCGGCTGCCAGCACCTTGCCTTCACCGAAAGCGATGGCCTGGTCGGTCAGGCTCATGGCGTCGCGCATCGAACCATCGGCGGCACGGCCAAGCAACCACAGGGCATCCGCTTCGAACGGCACGTTCTCGGCAGCCAGCACATGACTGAGGTGCTCGACCACCCGCTCCGGGCTCATGTTCTTCAGCGAGAACTGCAGGCAGCGCGACAGGATGGTGGCCGGCAGCTTCTGCGGGTCAGTGGTGGCAAGGATGAACTTGACGTAGGGCGGCGGCTCTTCCAGCGTCTTGAGCAAGGCGTTGAAGGAGTGCGTTGAGAGCATGTGCACTTCGTCGATCAGGTAGACCTTGAAGCGGCCACGGCTCGGCGCGTACTGCACATTGTCGAGCAGCTCGCGGGTATCCTCGACCTTGGTGCGGCTGGCGGCGTCGATCTCGATCAGGTCGACGAAGCGGCCCTCGTCGATCTCGCGGCATACCGAACAGGTGCCGCACGGCGTGGAGGTGATGCCGGTTTCACAGTTCAGGCACTTGGCGATGATACGGGCGATGGTAGTCTTGCCCACGCCCCGGGTGCCGGTGAACAGATAGGCGTGGTGCAGACGCTGGTTGTCCAAGGCATTGATCAAGGCCTTGAGCACATGGGTCTGGCCGACCATTTCGCGGAACGAGCGCGGACGCCATTTACGTGCAAGAACCTGATAACTCATCGAAAAACCATCGCAACCTGAACGAGCGGAAGATCGCTAATGCTAGCGGAGCGGGGCCGAAATTGCACCCTGCGTGGCTCGTCTAAGCTAATGAACTGGCGCACGCAGCTCAGGGAGGATGCGTCTTGCGAAAAATGTTGCTGTTGTGGCTGCTGTGCATGTCCCCCGTCTTTGCCGAGCAGCCGGTGTTGCGCTTTTCCGTAGCCGAGAGCTGGAGCATGCCGTTGGTCCGCGTAGAGGGCGGCCAACCGGTGGAGGGCATGCTGTTCGATCTGATGCAGGCCATGGCCCGCGAAGCCGGTGTGCGCCCCGAGTATCACCTGATGGCGCGGTTGCGCCTGCAGCAAGCCATGGAAGATGGCGACATCGATGTACGTTGCTATGTCAGCCCCCAGTGGTTCAACGCCCGTCCTGGCAATTTCATCTGGAGCATCCCCCTGATCCGCCAGCGCGATCTGCTGGTCGGGCGCGCTACCGACACCGCCCCCGCCCTCCCCGAGCAACTGCCTTCGCAGGCCATCGGCACGGTGCTGGGGTTCGTGTACGACACCCTCGATCCCTTGTTCGCGAAAGGCCAACTGCAACGCGAAGACAGCCGCAACCAGTTGCTCGCCCTGCAAAAGCTGCAGGCCGGCCGCTACCGGCTTGCGGTGAGCAACCAGTTGTCGTTGCAGTGGTTCAATCAGCAGGTGCCGCCCGCTCAGCGCCTGCAGGTCATAGCGGTGCTCGACGAGCAGTCGCTGGGCTGCCTGGTGCGCAACGACCCGGCCATTCCCTCGCAAGGGCTGTTGCGAGCACTGGTGCGGATGCGGCAATCGGGGGAACTGGAGCGGATCGTCCAGCGCTATGGGGCGTCGGGGTATTCCGAAAAGATGTCGGTGGCACGGCCCTGAGCGACCTGCGAAGGCGCTCTATTCGAACAAAGGAATACAACTGATTATTAGTTGTAAACCCATGCGATAGACGGCATCTGCGCTCGCCTGAAGTTCGTGATCCCCAGGCTGGCACAGTGCTACGCTCTGAGGGCGGGGTTCCTTCTGGGGAGAAAGATTATGCCGCTCTATGCCAACAAGAACGAGTTGTACCTGTCCTTGGCCGCCATCACGCTGGGCGTCATCTTCATCGCCTATGCCGTCGACATTCCGACCATGGGCTTGATCTGGACCCTGGTTCATCGCTCCTAGCCTCAAACGCTTCGACTTCGCCTCCTTGCAGGGGCTCTCATCGCTTGAAGCGGCTTGGTCGAGCGCACGGTAGCCCTGCACTCAAAATGATGCCAAACGGCCACCACTCCATGTAGAGTGCGCGCACTCGTGCCCCGTGAGGGGCCGAGCACGCCAACACCTTCAAGGAACACTGGATGTCCATGCTTCGCAATTTCACCGCTGCCACATTGATTGCACTCACCGCGGGTTGCGCCAACGGTCTCAACTCATTTCAGGAATCGGAGCTTGCCGGCTACCGCGCCCGCAACCTCGCCGTCGAGGAAAAGAGCCCAGGCGTCGCGGCCGGCCTTGGCCTGCTGCCGGGTGGTGGCTCGTTCTATGGCCGCTCGTATGGCTACGGCGTGGTCAACCTGCTGTTCTGGCCGCTGTCCATTCTGTGGGACCCGGTCAGCGGGCACAACGCAGCAGAGTCCATTAACTATCAGGCCACCAAGGCACACGTTGCCAACCTGAAGAGCCACGAACTGGACGTACTCGGCGCCAAGCTGGACGCCGATGAAATCGACCTGAAGCGCTACACCCTCGACAAACGCAACATCGAAGAAAAATACTCGCTTTGATGATGTTTGGATCCACTGCTTCGGTGGTGGATCGCAAATTTTTCAGTGTAAGAAATTCAGCAAACGAACGTAGCCCGCTTCCGCACTCCCCCGCATTGCGCCCCGCCCCTCCTTTTTAGGACTTGCCCTACAAATCCTATTGCCACAAGCGGTATAGGGTCGAACGACAACACCGCACAATAGCTTCAACCAGGGCTTATCCAATCAAATTCGGGATACACCGATGCTACGCGATGATCTCGCTCACCTAGAGCTCGAAAGGCTTAACGCCGAAACTCAAAAGCTCACCAACGAGTCGCGCAAGTTCGCGGCCGAAGAGCGCAAGCTCAAGCGAGAAGCCTTCTGGTACCCGTTCATGGTCGGGTCAGCCGCGATCACATCACTAGCAGGTCTCTCGGCCGTATTGGTAACCCTGTAAGCCCTAACCTCGAAGGAGATAACAATGCCCTACTCCAGACAAGAAGCCAGCGAGAACATACGCCGCGAGTTGATAGATCTGGCGGAAGACATGCGCCGGGAACGAAACACCCCGGCCTGGCACGCGCTGATACCCTTGGGCCTAGGCGCCCTGTTCGGGCTGGTCATGGTTGTAGCCGTGGCTCTGGTGGTGCGCATGCTCTGAGCCAACCGGCCAGCGCACTGACTCAGCTCCCAGGCACCAACAACCGGGTGTACTGATCGTCGCGAATCCAACCGATGAACGAGCGATCATCTTTGCCAATGAACTCGACACGGGCCCAACCATTCTTGTATGCCAGCACGCCTACGACGTCTTCCTTGACGATGTAAGGACGCTTCGCAGCCTTACCGCCTGCAGTTTTCAACAGGTAGGCCTTGTCGACAGACACCGTCACCAGGCCGATCCACGGCTTGCTGGCGGTCTGGCTCAACTCCAGGCCGGTGGCAATTTCCGGCATCAGCACACTCGGGCATCCAGGATGCTCGCGGCCCCTTTGCACCGTCAGGGTCACGCCGTCCGCTGCGGGCGCTACGGTGCCTGGATAGGCCTCGTCGAGCCAGGTGGTGATCGGCGTGGAAGCCGCATCGTCGATCTTGCCCTGCAAATAGAAGGTGCAATGACGGGTGACACCCTGCCCCATTTCTTCGGAGTAATAACCTTCGACCTGATGTTCCGGCGTGACCGCCAGCATCAGCGATTCGTACTGGCCTGGCTCAAACCCCGGGCTACCCGCCGTTGCCTGCGTAACACCGCACAGCAGCAATGCCCCCGTGGCCAATACGTGGGCGGAGAATGTTTTCAGCATCTTATTTCTTCCCTTCAAGTGCTTCGTAGGCTCGCTTGATCCTGGCGTCGTAGTCGCCGTAATCGTCGCCGTTGTAGCTTCTCGCCATGCCGGCGTAATCCTTGTTTTTCGCCGCCTTGATGAACGCCGGGTTCTTGCTGCAGAACCCTAGGAATGCCTTGAGTTGCTGACCGGCATTGAGCTTCATCGCGGTCACGAAGTCGAATGCATTCTTGTAACCGCAATCGGCAAAGTTGAACCCCATGATCTGGAACATACCCCACGAAGCCGACTTCAGGGCCGCCTCCTGATCCAGGGCAAAGGCCGTGGCCATGGTCTCCCATGCCTTGGCCTGGTCCTTGTTGTTGGCCTGCCATTGGGGCCCGGCTTTCTTCTTGTAGGGGTAGGAAAGCAACGGATGGGTGCGGTCGTACTTGTGCTTGGTGTACCGACGGAAGATGTGCCCCTCGAAGGCTATCACCGGCAAGTTGGCCGGCCCGAAGCCCGAGCGCCCACCGGACTCCACCGTGGCAAACGCCTTGACCAGGTTGGCGGTGATGCCATGGCCAAGCTGGGTGGCGGCGTTCTGGAAGTCGCTGTCGCTGAGGGTGGTCCCGCCGTCACAGGTGGCTTGCAGCACCATCTGCCGATTGCGTCGCTCGGCTTCGATGATCGCTCGCGCCCGAGCCAGGTAGTGATTGACGGTGGCCTGGATCAGATCGGGACCATTGTTGCTGCCATAGACGCTGCCCAGGGCATTGGCGAAAGTCGGCAGGCGCAGCGTGGGGTGCAACTTGACCGGTACGCGAATGGCTTCTTCGATCAGGCTGTTGAAGGTACGCCCACCTGGGTCCACTACCCCGTCGGGGTGCGCATACTTGAGATGGCGGAATTGATACTGGCTGATGCACTGCACCAGACGGCTGTCGGTGCGACCATTTTCAGGCAGGGGCATACCCAGCCTTGGCGTGATCAGGTTGAGCAGATACTGGATGCATTGAACATCGGCAGGCAGGTTTCGCGCTTTGCCTGGAGCCCCCACCGACGCCACGATGAGGCTCGGCAACCCTTGCAGGTTTTTCATTGCATACGTCCTTGTCGGTTAACGCAGCGATATCGATCTGATATCGCTCTCTAGCCTCGGTCACATTCTGAAACATGTGACGGCGGAAACTAACAAGGGGACTGTGGGTTGTCCAGCAATCGGGGTGCGGACATTCTGAAACTGCGGACTAGCTCTTCAAAGCTTGCCAACTAGCGATTTATCCTACGCATCTATCAGAAGCGCTCATATTGTCGGAAAACTGCCACAGGGCTAACTTCACCGGGTCGTCACATTGATGACCGGGTGTGAGAGCCTGTGAGGTTAGATTGTAGGAAGCGTTCTGCTATGGCAGTCGTGCGTGGGCAGGCTCAAGCCTGGCCGGGTTTTCCTATGTCTACCGGTCTCTCACCCCACGCATGGCTGCCGCCCTATCCTGTGAGAGGGAGAACAGTGGTAGCTCCTGGTTAGATATAGGAGTTACACCATGAAAAAGATTGTTCCCGACCCACCCCGCCCCCTTCAATATCTCAGGCGAACGCTTGGGAACAGCCAGATCTTCATTCCAGCGGATACGAAGTTGTTGCACTGACGCAACTTGTTTCGCCTGGGCTGGGTTTATCGTAGGCAGGTCAGTAATTCTACAAGGGCGGCGATTCTGACAGACTGGTGGGCCGCACCTGTGGGGGCTGGTTTGCCTTGAGGGCATACCACAGCGGTAGGGCCAACCCAGGCACCTATTCGAAATACAGGCAAGACAGAGATAAGCGGAGACAGCCTCGAGAATGCGAAGGCCTGAAATGGAGGCGGCCCCACCAGCCACACCCCGGCACTCGATGTTCCCGCTATGGCTGCTCCCTTCCGGGCCTGACCAGGTTAACGGGTAATCAATGCGGGGGGACCGATGGGGCCACCACTACGCGGCTCGCTAAGCAGCGAGCCGCGCCATTGTACCGGTCTGGGGCGAAGATACAACCGTTGAGGACAGAAAAAGTCATCGTTTCTCAATGACTTGTCTTTGAGGGCTATGCGGGACGTGGTCCGGACTCTGTGGGTGATCACCCAGCCCTTCTGGGCTGCGCTGCTGTCGCGCAGAGAACTGTGGACACTGTGACTGTGGGAGCGGGCTTGTCCCGCGAATGGGGCGACACGGTGAGTGGCACCGGCTTCGCCGGTGTTCGCGGGACAAGCCCGCTCCCACAGAGTTCAGTTAAATCAATGAGTAATGCTTTGCTCTATGAGAGCGGTCTTGCGTCGCGATGGGCTGCGAGAAGCCCTGTGGTGCAGGCAGGGCTGCCGCTAACTGAGGCTGCTGCGCGGCTCATCACGACCAAGGCGGTTCTCATTCGATGTGGCTTTGGCTCAACGACGACCTTTCCTACAGCGTGAATGGCTGGGCGTCCCTTGATCCCGACTCGCCCATTGATAAAAATCACTGATGCTTCGCCATGGCTCGGTTCCGAATACGAGCGTCACACCGAACCAGAAGGTACAAATGTCGAACGTCTCGATTGCGTTGATCAAAGAGAGCAACAAAAGGCTTTGCGCATCTGCAACGAAGGCCGTTGTCGATCGCTCCTCGAAGCTGTCGCCTGAGACCATCAACGACATGATGAAAAAAGCTTTCAATCGCCTGGCACGCTATCCAGATCGTCGCCTCGTGAGCGCAAAGCACACCTGCTAACTCGCTGCCTCTACTTCCCCACGGCTGAAGGCACTCAGACCGAGATGCCCTGCCCCGCCAGGAACGCGACAAACGCATCCTCATCCAGCACCTTGACCCCCAGCTCACTAGCCTTGGCCAGCTTGGAACCGGCGCCAGGACCGGCGACCACGCAGTGAGTCTTGCCGGACACCGAACCCGCCACCTTGGCCCCCAGGCTCTCCAGCTTCTCCTTGGCGATGTCGCGGCTCATGCGCTCCAGGCTGCCAGTCAGCACCCAGGTCTGGCCAGCCAATGGCAGGCCTTCGGCGGTTTTCTTCTCGCTATTCCAATGCATGCCGAAGTCCAGCAACTGAGCTTCGATAGCCCGCGCCAGCTGCTGATTGGCTTCATCCTTGAAGAACTCACGCACAGCCTCGGCCTGCTTGGTGGCCAGCGCCTGGCGCAGGTCGATGCCGTCGGCGGCGATGATCTTATCCAGGCTGTCGAGCTTGGCCACCAGCTTCTCCGCGCCGGTCGGGCCTACCGAGGCGATGTCGAGTTTGGCGATCATCCCGGCAAGGGTGGTGCTGGCCGCGAACTCGGCAGCCAGTTCGCCTTCGTCCTGCAACTGCATGCCGCTGGCCAGCAGTTGCTCGATGACCTTGCGGTTGTGTTCGTCCTCGAAGAAGTTGTGGATCTCGTAGGCCACTTCCAGACCGATGTCCGGCAGATAGGTCAGCACCTGGGGCAAGGCCACCTGCACCCGCGCCAGGCTGCCCAGCGAGCGGGCCAGGACCTTGGCGGTCTCTTCACCCACATCCGGGATACCGAGGGCATAGATGAAACGCGCCAGGCTCGGGCGCTTGCTGGCCTCGATGGCATCGAGCAACTTGCGGCTGGAGACTTCGGCGAAGCCTTCCAGGCCAACCACCTGGTCGAATTCAAGTTTGTACAGGTCTGCCGGCGAGCCGATCAGCCCCTCGTCCACCAATTGTTCGACGCTCTTCTCACCCAGGCCGTCGATGTCCATGGCACGCCGCGACACGTAGTGGATGATCGCCTGCTTGAGCTGGGCGCCACAGGCCAGGCGCCCGACGCAACGATACACCGCGCCCTCGCTGGTGGTTTCCTTGCCCTTGCTGCGCTTGACCAACTGGGTGCGCTCGACCTGCGAACCGCATACCGGGCACTCGCTCGGCACCTCGACCGGACGGGCATGTTCCGGGCGGCGCTCCAGCACCACCTGCATGACCTGCGGGATCACATCGCCAGCACGACGGATGATCACCGTGTCGCCGATACGCAGGCCCAACCGGGCGATCTCGTCCATGTTGTGCAGCGTGGCGTTGGACACGGTCACGCCGGCCACCTTGACCGGCTTCAAGCGGGCCACCGGCGTCACCGCGCCGGTGCGACCGACCTGGAACTCGACGTCCAGCACCTCGGTGAGCTCTTCCATGGCTGGGAATTTATGGGCGATTGCCCAGCGTGGCTCACGGGCACGGAAGCCCAGCTCGCGCTGCGCGGCCAGGCTGTTGACCTTGAACACCACGCCATCGATTTCGTACGGCAGGCTGTTACGCCGCTCGCCGATGTCGCGGTAGTACTCCAGGCACTGCTCGATACCGGCGGCGTGCTTGAGCTCGCGGCTGATGGGCAGGCCCCAGGTCTTGAGTCGTTCGAGGGTGTCGATGTGGCTGTCGGCGATGGCCGCAGACACTTGCCCTACGCCATAGCAGCAGAATTCCAACGGGCGGCTCGCGGTGATCTTCGAATCCAGCTGGCGCAGGCTGCCAGCGGCGGCGTTGCGCGGGTTGGCGAAGGTCTTGCCGCCGGCCTCGGCCTGGGCGGCATTCAGCCGGTCGAAGCCGGCCTTGCTCATGAACACCTCGCCGCGCACCTCCAGCACCGCTGGCCAGCCCTCACCGTGCAGCTTGAGCGGGATGTTGCGCACGGTGCGAACGTTAGCGCTGATGTCCTCACCGGTGGTGCCGTCACCACGGGTAGCGCCTTGCACCAACTGGCCATCGCGGTAGAGCAAGCTCACCGCCAAGCCATCGAGCTTGGGCTCGCAGCTGAAATCGACCGCACCCGGCTGGTCGAGGCCTTCCACCACCCGACGCCCGAATTCGCGCAGGTCGGCTTCCTCGAAGGCGTTGCCAAGGCTGAGCATGGGGACTTCGTGGCGCACCTGGCTGAACGCGGCCAGGGCTGCGCCACCCACGCGCTGGGTGGGCGAGTCCGGCGTCACCAAATGCGGGTGGTCGGCCTCCAGCGCCTTGAGCTCGTTGAACAGCCGGTCGTATTCGGCGTCGGGCACGCTGGGCTCGTCGAGCACGTAGTAGCGATAGTTGTGCTGGTCGAGTTCGGCACGCAGTTCGTGGATTCGGGATTCGGCGTTCATCTTTTCAGGGTCTCTTGCAAAGCAAAAGAGCAGCCTGGGGGGATGGTGGCTGGGGTTCGAAGGGGTAAGGTGTCTGTACCGGCCTCTTCGCGGGCAAGCCCGCTCCTACAGGTACGGTGGGGTATCTGTAGGAGCGGCGGTTCGGCGCTCCGACTTGCCCGCGAAGGGCCGGTACAGGCAACCACAGCCCCGAACCGACCAGCACGCCCCCAGGCTGCTCTTCGTCTGGATCTATCAGCGTTTCTGAGTCAGCGCCCGGCGCTCGAACTCGACGATGCGTTGGCGGTAATGCTCGATGGTCTGGGCAGTCAGTACGCTGCGCTGGTCATCCTTGAGCTCGCCATCGAGCTCATGGGCCAGCTTGCGCGCCGCGGCCACCATCACGTCGAAGGCCTGCTTCGGATGACGGGGGCCAGGCAGGCCAAGGAAGAAGCTCACCGCACGGGTGCTGAAATGATCGATGTCGTCCAGGTCGAAGATGCCCGGCTTGACCGCGTTGGCCATGGAGAACAGCACCTCGCCGTGGCCAGCCATGCTTTCGTGACGATGGAAGATATCCATCTCGCCGAAGCGCAGGCCGCTTTCAAGAATGTTCTGCAGCAGCGCTGGGCCCTTGAAGCCGCCCTCGTCGCGGGAGATCACGCTGATCACCAGCACTTCCTCGACCGGAGGCAGTTCCTTGGCGGCATTGCCGGTGGCGGCGAAGCCACTGTTGCGGCTGTTGTCGGCGCTGAAGTCTTCGTCGCTGTCGGCGAACAGGTCCGGCTCGCGCGGCTCGGCGGCCAGGTTCAGGTCGCCTTGCGCGGCTTCGGCGGCACGCTTGCCGCGCTTGCTGGCCTTGGCAGGCTTGGGCTCGCGTTCACGCTCGCGCGCCGGGGCACTCATCGAAGGCAGGTCGCTTTCGTCGAGTTCAGGTTCTTTCTGGGTCTCCAGTACCCGGGCCGGGCCCAGCACCTCGGCACTGCCTTCTTCATCAGGCAGGTTGGAGTAGCTGCGATCCAGGCGGAATTTCAGCTTGCCTTTGCCGCCGCGCATGCGGCGCCAGCCGTCGAAAAGAATACCGGCGATGACAATGATGCCGATGACGATCAGCCACTCGCGCAGACCGATTTCCATGTAATCCCGTGCCTCTATAAAAATATGCTTGAAAACAAAGGGTTCAAAGCCCTTTAACACGTGGCGCCAACTCTATGTTCTGACAGGCGTTTTACCCACGCAAAAAACGAGTGACATTAAGCTAGCACGACCAAAGACAACTTTACACCGTCTGTCGCACATGGCGGGGGCATTTAGCTGCACAATTGTGTGCAATGCCCCTTTCTCAGGCGTCGACCATGGCCAACGCCTCCTCCACATCAACTGCAACAAGACGTGAGCAACCAGGCTCATGCATGGTCACGCCCATCAATTGGTCGGCCATTTCCATGGCGATCTTGTTATGGGTGATGTAGATGAACTGCACGCTTTCACTCATTTCCTTGACCAGGCGGGCGTAACGCCCGACGTTGGCATCGTCCAGCGGTGCGTCGACCTCGTCGAGCATGCAGAACGGTGCGGGGTTCAACTTGAAGATGGCAAACACCAGCGCCAGTGCGGTCAGTGCTTTTTCGCCGCCGGACAGCAAATGGATCGTGCTGTTCTTCTTGCCCGGCGGACGCGCCATGATCGTCACCCCTGTATCGAGTAGATCTTCGCCCGTCAGTTCCAGATAAGCGCTGCCACCACCGAAAACTTTTGGAAAAAGTGCCTGTAATCCAGCATTTATCTGATCAAAGGTATCCTTGAAGCGATTGCGGGTTTCCTTGTCGATCTTGCGGATGACGTTTTCCAGGGTCTCCAGGGCCTCGACCAGGTCGGCATCCTGGGCATCGAGGTAGCGCTTGCGCTCGGACTGCTGTTCGTACTCTTCGATGGCCGCGAGGTTGATCGCGCCCAGGCGCTGGATGCGCGCGTCCATCTGTTCGAGCTCCTGCTCGGTCCCCTGCTCGCTGGCCTCGGCCTCGAGGGTGGCGAGCACCCCTTGCAGGTCGTAGCCGTCGGCCAGCAGTTGCTCCTGGAGGGTCTTGCGGCGCACGTCCAGGCCCTGGCTTTCAAGGCGCAACTGCTCCAGTTGGCCACGTAGCAACTGGGCTTGTTGCTCGGCCTGGGTGCGACGGCGCTCGGCATCGCGCAATGCGCGGTCGGCTTCGTCCATGTGCAGGCGCGCCTGGCGCATTTCCTCGTCGACCCCCATGCGCTGTTCGAGCAGGGCCTCAAGCTTCATGCGCAGCTCTTCCAGCGGCGCCTCGCCCTCCTCCAGGTTCAGGCTCAGTTGCTCCTGGCGCTCGGTCAGGCGGGCGGCTTGCTGCTCCAGGCGCTCGAGGGCCTGGCGGGTGGAGTCGTGCTGGGCGCGCAACGAGCCCAGGCGCACGGCCAACTGATGGGCATGGTCCTCGTGCTGGCGGGCTTCCTGGCGCACGCGGTCGAGGCTTTCGCGCAGGGTGTCGCGGCGAGCCATCAACTGCTCGCGCTGCTCGGTATCCTGGGCCATCAGGTCCAGGGCTTCCTGCAGCAACAAGCGCGCCTCGCCCAGTTGCTCGTGCTCCAGCGTGCGCTGCTCCTGCAGCTCGAGCAGTTCTTCCTGCAAGCGCCGCAGGCGCAGTTCGAGCTGCTCGGCACGGGCCTGAGCGGCCGAAAGGCTGGCCTTGAGTTCGCCGTGCTGGCGGGTTTCGTCCTGGGTGCGGCGGCGCAATTGCTCGCGCTGTTCTTCCAGATCGAGTTGCTGCTCGCGCAGGGTGTGCAACTGCGTCTCCAGTTGCTCCAGCGCGGCTTCCTGCTCCAGTCGCTCCTGGCCCAGGCGTTCGATCTCCTGGCCTCGGGCCAACACCCCGCCCTCGGCATCGCTGCCGCGGCTGACACGCAGGAAATGCCTGCCGACCCAGTAGCCGTCACGGCTGACCAGGCTCTGGCCATCGGCCAACGAAGCACGCAGGGCCAAGGCCTGAGCAAGATCCTCGACGGGCTTGACCTGGCCGAGCCAGGGAGCGAGGTCGATACGTCCCTCGACCTTGTCGAGCAGACTGCCGGGTTGGCGCGCACCCTCGCCCTCGGCCCACAGCAGGCGCAGTTCGCCCTGCTCCAGGCCGAGGAAATCGAGGCTGGCGAAATCCTCCACCAGTACCGCCTGCAAGTCCGCACCGAGCACCGTTTCCACGGCCAGTTCCCAGCCCGGCTCCACACGCAGCCCTTCGGCCAGGCGCGGGCGCTGCGCCAGGCCCTGGTCACGCAACCAGTCGGCGGCCCCAGCGGCAGGCTCCAATGCTGCCTGCTGCAGAGCCTCCAGCGACGCCAGGCGCCCGCCCAGACGCTGGACCTCGCCCTGGGCCTGCTGTTGCTCGCGGGTGGCTTGCTGCAATTGCTCGCGCAGCGCCTCCAGGCGCTCGACCACCTGCTCTTCGGACAACTGCAATTCTTCGAGCACCAGCTCGCTGCTGGCCAACTGCTCGGCCAGCTCGAGCATGGCGGCGTCCTGCGGATCGGCGCCCATCTGGTCACGCTCTTCAGCGAGCTTGCGCTGGCGCTCGGCCAGGCGCTCCAGGCTGGCCTCCAACTGCTGCAGGCGCGCCTGCTGCACTTCGGCCTGGCGCCGCGGCTCGGCGGAGCGGGTATTGAAGGCGTCCCACTGCTCCTGCCAGCCGTGCATCCCCGACTCGGCCTCCTCCAGGGTGGCAGCGGCTTCCTCGGCTGCGGCCAGGGTCAGCTCCTGCTCGGGCTCGAGCCTCTGCAGCTCTTCGTCCAAGGTGGCCAGCAAGGTGCGGTCATGGCCGAGGTGCGATTCGGTTTCCAGGCGCGTGCGCTCGGCCTCCTTTAAATCGTCCTGCAACTGGCGCAGGCGCTGCTGGCCGTGCTGGATGCTCTGCTCGACCCGGGCGATATCACCGGCCACCGAGTAGAAGCGGCCCTGCACCTGGTTGAAACGCTCGGACAACTCATGATGGCCATCGCGCAGCCGTTCGATGCTGGCATCGGCGTTGCGTTGCTCGGCGACCAGCGCTTCGTGGGCCACATCCTGGTCGCCGATCACCGCCTCGCGCTGGCGCACGCGTTCGTCCAGATCGCGCCAGCGCAAGGCCGACAGCCGCGCCTTGAGCTGGCGTTCCTGAGCCTTGTACTCGCGGTACTTCTCGGCGGCCTGGGCCTGGCGGTGCAGGCGTTCGAGCTGGCGCTCGAGCTCTTCGCGCAGGTCGGTCAGGCGCGCCAGGTTCTCCTGGGTGCGGCGGATACGGCTCTCGGTCTCGCGACGACGCTCCTTGTACTTGGAGATGCCGGCCGCTTCCTCGATGAAGTTGCGCAGCTCCTCGGGCTTGGCCTCGATCAGCTTGGAGATCATGCCTTGCTCGATGATCGAGTAGCTGCGCGGGCCGAGGCCGGTGCCGAGGAAGATGTCGGTAATGTCGCGACGCCGGCACTTGGTGCCGTTGAGGTAATAGGTGTTCTGCCCGTCGCGGGTGACCTTGCGGCGGATCGAGATCTCGGCATAGGCCGCGTACTCGCCCAACAGGGTGGTTTCGCTGTTGTCGAACACCAGTTCGATGCTCGCCTGGCTGACCGGCTTGCGACTGGTGGAGCCGTTGAAGATCACGTCGGTCATCGACTCGCCGCGCAGGTTCTTCGCCGAACTCTCGCCCATCACCCAGCGCACGGCGTCGATGATGTTGGACTTGCCGCAACCGTTGGGCCCTACCACGGCGGCCATGTTGCTGGGGAAATTGACCGTGGTCGGGTCGACGAACGACTTGAACCCGGCCAGCCGTATGCACTTCAGGCGCATCGGTCAGCCTCGGGCCAGCGCGGCCAGCACCAGTTCGCAACTGCGCTGGCTGTAGGCGCTGAGTACCTCGCGAATGCGCGGCAGGTCGCGGGCGACCACGGCGTCGAGCAAGCGGGCGAACAGTTCAAGGTAGTCGACCATGTTCGCCTGGCGCTGATCCAGTGCCAGGTAATAGGCACGGCTCATGGCCGGCTGCAGGTTCTCCACGGTTTCCTGCAGGTAGGGGTTGTCGGCGAAGGGATAGGCGGCGCGCATCACCGAGAAGCTGTCGGCAACGAAGGCCTTGATGTCCTGCCGGTCGCAGGCGTGCTGCAGGCGCTGCTGGATGTCCAGGAACGGGCGCAGATCGGTGTCGAGGCGCCATTTTTGTGCAACCGCGTTGCCCAGCAGGATGTAGAACTCGCCCATCAAGGTGCACAGGCTGCGCACGTTGTGCTCGCCGAGTTCGGTGACATGGGCGCCGCGGCGCGGCAGGATGGCGACCAGATGGCGACGTTCGAGGATCAGCAGCGCCTCGCGCACCGAGCCACGGCTGACGTCCAGGGCCTGGGTCACCTTCTGCTCCTGGATGCGTTCGCCAGGCGCGAGTTCGCCACGAATGATCCGCTCTGCGAGGTAGTCGGCAATCTGCTCGGAGAGGCTGTCCGGCGCCTTGAACGTCATGGTTTTCCTTCAAAATCATTGGACTGGGCACTAAGGAGGCGATTGTAGCGCACTTGGCCAGCGCTCGCGCAGAGGGGGCATGCGGTTTATTCGACCAGCGCCCGGCAGCCAAAGACGGCGCGATCTATGCTTGGGAAAGGGACAGCAACAGGCCGTTGGGCAGGGGCTCGTGCTTTTTCCTGACCTTTGAGTCAGAAAAATATTGACCAAGTCGTCAGGTCTGCTTAGAGTCCGCCCGACAACAATAAAACCATTGCGAGGCCATCCCCGTGATCCAGTTTCTCGTCAACCAGGAGCTGCGCCGTGAGCACGCCCTGGACCCGAACATGACGGTGCTGCAGTACCTGCGCGAGCACTTGGGCAAACCCGGCACAAAGGAGGGCTGCGCCAGCGGCGACTGCGGCGCCTGCACCGTGGTGGTGGGCGAATTGACTCAGGACGAACACGGCCAGGACAGCCTGCGCTATCGCAGCCTGAACTCATGCCTGACCTTCGTTTCGGCGCTGCACGGCAAGCAACTGATCAGCGTCGAAGGCCTCAAGCACCAAGGCGAGCTGCACAGCGTGCAACGCGCCATGGCCGACTGCCATGGCTCGCAGTGCGGCTTCTGCACCCCAGGCTTCGTGATGTCGTTGTTCGCCCTGCAAAAAAACAGCAGCGGCCATGACCTGCACCGCGCCCAGGAAGCCCTGGCCGGCAACCTGTGCCGCTGCACCGGTTACCGACCGATCCTCGATGCGGCCGAGCAAAGCTGCCAGCGCCCTTGCCAGGACCAGTTCGATGCCCAGCAGGCGCAGACCATCAGCCGCCTCAAGGCCATCACCCCGACCCAGACCGACGAACTCAACAGCGGAGACAAGCGCTGCCTGGTGCCGCTGACCGTGGCCGACCTGGCTGACCTGTACAGCTCGCATCCCGAGGCGCGCCTGCTGGCCGGCGGTACCGACCTGGCACTGGAAGTCACCCAGATGCACAAGACACTGCCGGTGATGATCTACGTCGGCCACATCGCAGAACTCAAGCGCATCGAGACGACCAGCAGCCACCTGGAAATCGGCGCCGCGACCCCGCTCACCGACTGCTACACCGCCCTGGACGCCGAATACCCCGATTTCGGTGCCCTGCTGCACCGCTTCGCTTCGCTGCAAATCCGCAACCAGGGCACCCTCGGCGGCAACATCGGCAACGCCTCGCCGATCGGCGACTCGCCACCCCTGCTGATCGCCCTGGACGCGCAGATCGTCCTGCGCCAGGGGGAACGCCAACGCACCATGGCGCTGGAAGACTACTTCATCGACTATCGCATCACCGCCCGCCAGGACAGCGAGTTCATCGAGAAGATCGTGGTGCCCCGCGCCAGCAACGACTGGACGTTCCGCGCCTACAAGGTCTCCAAGCGCCTGGACGACGACATTTCCGCCGTGTGCGGTGCCTTCAACCTGAGCATCGAAGATGGCGTGGTCAGCGGCGTGCGCATCGCCTTCGGCGGCATGGCCGCCATCCCCAAGCGCGCCCGCGCCTGCGAAGCGGCCCTGCGCGGCAAGCCCTGGACCCAGGCCAGCATCGAGCGCGCCTGCCAGGCCCTGGCCGAGGACTTCACCCCACTCAGCGACTTCCGCGCCAGCTCCGAGTACCGCCTGCTGACCGCGCAGAACCTGCTGCGCAAGTACTTCATCGAACAGCAAACACCGCACATCGAGACCCGGGTGACCGCTTATGTCTAACCATCACGCAGCCAAGAGCCAGGCCGAGATGGCCGAACTGTTCCGCCAGGACCTGGCCACCGGGGTCGGGCGCAGCATCAAGCACGACAGCGCCGACAAGCACGTCTCTGGCGAGGCGGTATACATCGACGACCGCCTGGAATTCCCCAACCAGTTGCACGTGTATGCGCGCACCGCAGACCGCGCCCACGCACGCATCGTGCGCATCGACACCTCGCCTTGCTATGCCTTCGAAGGCGTGCGCATCGCCATCACCCACGAAGACATCCCCGGGCTCAAGGACATTGGCCCAGTGGTCGCCGGCGACCCATTGCTGGCCATCGACAAGATCGAGTTCTTCGGCCAGCCGGTGCTCGCCGTGGCCGCCCGCGACCTCGACACCGCCCGCCGCGCGGCGATGGCGGCGATCGTCGAGTACGAGGACCTGGAACCTGTGTTGGACGTGGTCGAGGCCCTGCGCAAGAAGCACTTCGTGCTCGACAGCCACACCCACCAGCGCGGCGACTCGGCCAACGCGCTGGCCAGTGCGCCGCATCGCCTGCAGGGCACCTTGCACATCGGCGGGCAGGAACACTTCTACCTGGAGACGCAGATTTCCTCGGTGATGCCCACCGAGGATGGCGGCATGATCGTCTACTGCTCGACGCAAAACCCAACCGAAGTGCAGAAGCTGGTCGCCGAAGTGCTCGACGTACCGATGAACAAGGTAGTGCTGGACATGCGCCGCATGGGCGGCGGTTTCGGTGGCAAGGAAACCCAGGCCGCCAGCCCGGCGTGCCTGTGCGCGGTGATCGCGCGCCTGACCGGCCAACCGACCAAGATGCGCCTGCCCCGGGTCGAGGACATGACCATGACCGGCAAGCGCCACCCGTTCTATGTCGAGTACGACGTCGGCTTCGATGACGATGGTCGCCTGCACGGCATCAACCTGGACCTGGCCGGCAACTGCGGTTACTCGCCCGACTTGTCAGGCTCGATCGTCGACCGCGCCATGTTCCACTCCGACAACGCCTACTACCTGGGCGATGCCACGGTGCATGGCCACCGCTGCAAGACCAACACCGCCTCCAACACCGCCTACCGTGGCTTCGGCGGCCCGCAGGGGATGGTCGCCATCGAGCAGGTGATGGACCACATCGCCCGCCACCTGGGCCGCGATCCCCTGGCGGTGCGCAAGGCCAACTACTACGGCAAGACCGAGCGCAACGTCACTCACTACTACCAGACCGTCGAGCACAACATGCTCGAAGAGATGACCGCCGAGCTCGAGGCCAGCAGCGACTATGCCGAGCGCCGCGAGTCGATCCGGCGCTTCAACGCCAACAGCCCGATCCTGAAGAAGGGTCTGGCGCTGACGCCGGTCAAGTTCGGCATCTCGTTCACCGCCACCTTCCTCAACCAGGCCGGCGCGCTGATCCACATCTATACCGACGGCAGCATTCACTTGAACCACGGCGGCACCGAGATGGGCCAAGGCCTGAACACCAAGGTCGCGCAGGTGGTGGCGCAGGTGTTCCAGGTCGATTTCAGCCGCATCCAGATCACCGCAACCAACACCGACAAGGTGCCCAACACCTCGCCCACGGCCGCTTCCAGCGGCGCCGACCTGAACGGCAAGGCCGCGCAGAATGCCGCCGAGATCCTCAAGCAGCGCCTGACCGAATTCGCCGCCCGGCACTACCAGGTCACCGAGGAAGATGTGGAGTTTCGCAACGGCCATGTGCGCGTGCGCGACCAGATCGTCAGCTTCGAGCAGCTGGTGCAACTGGCCTACTTCGCCCAGGTCTCGCTGTCGAGCACCGGCTTCTACCGCACGCCGAAGATCTACTACGACCGCAACCAGGCCCGCGGCCGGCCGTTCTACTACTTCGCCTTCGGCGCTGCCTGCGTGGAGGTGATCGTCGACACCCTGACCGGCGAGTACAAGATGCTGCGTGCCGACATCCTGCATGACGTCGGCGCGTCGCTGAACCCGGCCATCGACATCGGCCAGGTCGAGGGCGGCTTCATCCAAGGCATGGGCTGGCTGACCACCGAGGAACTGGTGTGGAATGCCAAAGGCAAGCTGGTGACCAACGGCCCGGCCAGCTACAAGATCCCGGCGGTGGCCGACATGCCGCTGGACCTGCGGGTGAAGCTGGTGGAAAACCGCAAGAATCCCGAGGACACGGTGTTCCATTCCAAGGCCGTGGGCGAGCCGCCGTTCATGCTCGGCATCGCTGCCTGGTGCGCGATCAAGGACGCCGTGGCGAGCATCGCCGACTACAAGGTGCAACCGCTGGTGGATGCGCCGGCGACGCCGGAGCGGGTGCTGTGGGGCTGCGAGCAGATGCGCAAGGCGCACGCCCTGCAGCAACCGGCCGAGCGGGAACTGGAAACCGTGAGCCAGTAACGCCACCGCTCCGCTTTTTCTGTGGGAGCGGCCTTGTGTCGCGAAAGGGTCGCGCAGCGGCCCCATGATTTGTGCAGCAGCAGGGATTTTTGGGGCCGCTGCGCAGCCCTTTCGCGACACAAGGCCGCTCCCACAATAAAAAGCGGACCGCGTTGTTCTGAAGAGGAACCGAATCATGCACCAATGGATCAACGCCCTCGCCGACCACCAGTCCCGTGGCGAACCCTGCGTACTGGTGACCATCATCGAAGAACGCGGCTCCACACCGCGCAATGCCGGCTCGAAGATGGTCGTCAGCGCCACCGCGCTGTTCGACACCATCGGTGGCGGCCACCTGGAGTACAAGGCCCTGCACATCGCCCGGCAGATGCTCGCCGAGCACCGCACCACCCCGCATCTGGAGCGTTTCAGCCTGGGCGCGAGCCTGGGTCAATGCTGCGGCGGCGTCACCGTGTTGCTGTTCGAACCGATGGCTGCGGTGCAGGCAGAGATCGCGGTGTTCGGCGCGGGCCATGTCGGCCGCGCTCTGGTACCCTTGCTCGCCGCGCTGCCCTGCCGGGTGCGCTGGATCGATTCGCGCGAACAGGAATTCCCTGCGCTCATCCCCAGTGGGGTGACCAAGGTGGTCAGCGAGGAGCCGGTCGACGAAGTGGCCGAGCTGCCTGCCGGCTGCTACTGCATCGTCATGACCCACAACCACCAGCTCGACCTGGAACTGACCGCCGCCATTCTCAAGCGCAACGATTTCACCTGGTTCGGCCTGATCGGCTCGAAGACCAAACGGGTCAAGTTCGAGCATCGCCTGCGCGAACGCGGCTACGACGATGCCGTGATGGCGCGCATGCGTTGCCCCATGGGCCTGGCCGAGGTCAAGGGCAAGCTGCCGATCGAGATCGCCGTGTCCATCGCCGGGGAAATCATCGCCACCTACAACGCCTGCTTCGGCCAGCACGACGCTGGCGCCAATGCCGGCCCCATTGCCCAGTTGCTGCCGCCCTCCCGGCGCAGCCAAGCCATTTGACGAGTGTGTTATGACCCTTACCCGCAAAGCCTACCGCGCCGCCATCCTGCACAGCATCGCCGACCCGGCCGAGGTGGGCCTGGACGCTTCCCATGAGTACTACGAAGACGGCCTGCTGGTGGTCGAAGATGGCCGCATCAGCGCTGTCGGCCCGGCTAGCGAGCTGCTGCCGACCCTGGACGCCGGTATCGAAGTGGTGCATTACCAGGATGCCCTGATCACTCCCGGCTTCATCGACACCCATATCCATTTCCCACAGACCGGCATGATCGGTTCCTACGGCGAACAATTGCTGGACTGGCTGAACACCTACACCTTCCCTTGCGAAAAGCAGTTCGCCGACAAGGACCACGCCGACAAGGTGGCGGGCATCTTCATCAAGGAACTGCTGCGTAACGGCACCACCACCGCCCTGGTGTTCGGCAGCGTGCACCCGCAGTCGGTCAATGCCCTGTTCGAGGAGGCCGAGCGCCTGGACCTGCGCATGATCGCCGGCAAGGTGATGATGGACCGCAACGCCCCCGAGTACCTGACCGACACCGCCGAAACCAGCTACACCGAGAGCAAGGCGCTGATCGAGCGCTGGCATGGCAAGGGCCGCCTGCACTACGCCGTGACCCCGCGCTTCGCCCCCACCAGCACCCCGGAACAATTGGCGATGGCCGGCCAGTTGCTCAAGGAATACCCGGACCTGTACCTGCACACCCACCTGTCCGAGAACCTCAAGGAAATCGACTGGGTCAAGTCGCTGTTCCCCGAGCAGAACGGTTACCTGGACGTGTACGACCACTTCGAGCTGCTCGGCGAACGCTCGGTGTTCGCCCACGGCGTGCACCTGTGCGACGACGAATGCCAGCGCCTGGCTGAGACCGGTTCTGCCGTAGCGTTCTGCCCCACCTCCAACCTGTTCCTCGGCAGCGGGCTGTTCAACCTGCCCCAGGCCGAGCGCTTCAAGGTCAACGTTGGCCTGGGGACCGACGTGGGTGCCGGTACCAGCTTCTCGCTGCTCAATACCTTGAACGAGGCGTACAAGGTCATGCAGTTGCAAGGCGCACGCCTGCACCCCTACAAGTCGTTGTACCTGGCCACCCTCGGCGGCGCCCGCGCGCTGCGCCTGGACGACCGCATCGGCAGCCTGCGGCCCGGCAATGACGCCGACTTCGTGGTGCTGGACTACAAGGCCACGCCGCTGTTGGACTACCGCCTCCAACAATCCAACAGCATCGAGGAAACCTTGTTCGTGCTCACGACCCTGGGTGACGACCGCACGGTGCGTGAAACCTACGCCGCCGGCCGCTGCGTGCACCAGCGCTAGGGTTTGGGGGCGAGGCCTCGGTACAAGGCGCCGCCAATCGCGGCGCCGATCAGCGGTGCCAGCCAGAACAGCCACAGCTGCTGCAACGCCCAGCCTCCGACGAACAAGGCCGGCCCGGTACTGCGCGCAGGGTTGACCGAGGTATTGGTCACGGGGATCGAGATCAGGTGGATGAGGGTCAGGCACAGGCCGATGGCAATCGGCGCGAAGCCGGCCGGCGCTCTGGCGTCGGTGGCCCCCATGATCACCACCAGGAACATCGCGGTCATCACCACTTCGCTGACGAAGCCGGCGGCCAATGTGTAGCCACCTGGGGAGTGCTCGGCGTAGCCGTTGGAGGCAAGCCCGGCCGACAGCTCGAAACCGGCCTTGCCGCTGGCGATGAAGTAGATCACCCCAGCTGCCAGCACTGCGCCGATCACCTGGGCGATCACGTAGGGCAGCAGTTCCTTGGCCGGAAAGCGCCCGCCCACGACCAGCCCGAACGAAACCGCGGGGTTGAGATGGCAACCGGAAATATGGCCAATGGCGAATGCCATGGTCAGGACCGTCAGGCCGAAAGCGAAGGCGACACCGAGCACGCCGATGCCGACCGGGGAGCTGGCCGCCAGTACCGCACTGCCACACCCACCGAGAACCAACCAGAACGTGCCGACCAGCTCGGCACCCATCCGTGTACCCAGAGACATGCTCATGAAACCTTCCTCAAGTAGTTGTCCCGCAATCAATTGCGCAAGCCCAACTGCTTGATGAAGGTTTGCCCACAAGAATTTAGCAGACCTTTGGCTGATGACCAGTGACACGAAGCGGCCCTGGGGTCATACCGGCGAACGATCAACCCTTGGCGGACACCTTGGGCTTTTTCTGCAGCAGGTGCGAGAACACCGCATGCAGGTCGTCCGAGGCGCTCTCCTCGTCGAGGTTGAGCTTGCTGTCGATGTGGTCCATGTGGTGCATCATCAGGCTCACCGCCTGCTGCGCGTCACGGGCCTCGATGGCGTCGATCAACTGCATGTGCTCGTCATACGAGCAATGCGAGCGGTTGCCGCTTTCGTACTGGGCGATGATCAACGAGGTCTGCGATACCAGGCTGCGCTGGAAGCTCACCAGCGGCGCATTGCCGGCGGCCTCGGCCAGCTTCAGGTGGAACTCGCCCGACAGGCGAATGCCCGCGCCGCGGTCACCACGCGAGAAGCTGTCGCGCTCCTCGCGCACCATCTGGCGCAGTTCGTTGAGTTGTTCGGCAGTGGCGTGCTGCACGGCCAGCTCGGTGATGGCGCGTTCGACCATGCGCCGCGAGAAGAACACCTGGCGTGCCTCTTCGACGGTAGGGCTGGCCACCACTGCGCCACGGTTGGGACGCAACAGCACCACGCTCTCGTGGGCCAGGCGCGACAGCGCACGACGGATGATGGTGCGGCTGACGCCGAAGATCTCGCCCAGCGCTTCCTCGCTCAACTTGGTGCCAGGCGCCAGGCGCTGCTCGAGGATCGCCTCGAAAATATGCGCATAGACGATGTCGTCCTGGGTACCGCTACGGCCAGCCTTGCCGGTGCGCGCAGGTTTTTTCAGAGGTTGCAGCTGTTCGTTCATGGGCTCTCGAGCACGAAGGATCCGCCAGTCAAGCCTCGACTGTAATACCTGTCGGAGGGTGCTTGGCAAGTCCTGATGAAAAATGAAGGACCAAGGTATGGCGCCATTGTACACAGGCGGAACCCTTTCTGCAGGCCGCCCTTTACTTATATAGCCGTTGTGCCGGGGTTTGTGCGAACAAAAGATAAAACATTATTTGCATTCTTTGTACACAAAAGCATAATCCAGCGAGCAACTTCCTGACCAACAAGTCAACAAATCGGTCGGACGTCTGCCTTCCCTCGCGGAGCCACCAAGTGCATAGCGCAGGACACTGGCTCCAGAACAACAAGAAAGACTTGAGGAGTACCGCTGTGGAAAGCCGCAAATCCGAAGCCCCTACGCTGGATCTCGCGCCCCCGCTCGAAACGAGCTGGCTGGAGCGGATTTTCAAACTCAAGCAACACGGCAGCACCGTACGCACCGAACTGATCGCCGGGGTGACCACCTTCATCACCATGGCGTACATCATCTTCGTCAACCCCAACATCATGGCCGACGCCGGCATCGACCACGGCGCGGCGTTCGTCGCCACCTGCATCGCCGCCGCGCTGGGCTGCCTGCTCATGGGCCTGTACGCCAACTGGCCGGTGGGCCTGGCACCGGGCATGGGCCTGAACGCATTCTTCACCTACACCGTGGTCGGCACCATGGGCTACAACTGGGAAACGGCGCTGGGCGCAGTGTTCGTCTCGGGCGTGTTGTTCATGTTCCTGACCTTGTCGAAAGTGCGCGAATGGTTGCTCAACAGCATCCCGGTCAGCCTGCGCCATGCCATGGGAGCCGGCGTCGGATTGTTTCTCGGACTGATCGGCCTGAAGACCGCGGGCATCATCGTCGACAGCCCGGCCACGCTGATCAAGCTCGGCTCGCTGCACGAGCCTGGCCCGCTGCTGGCGGCGCTGTGCTTCCTGCTGATCGCCATCCTCAGCTACAAACGGGTGTTCGGCGCCATCCTCATCAGCATCATCGGCGTGACCCTGGCCGGCTGGGGCCTGGGGCTGGTCAAGTTCGGCGGGGTGATGTCGATGCCGCCGAGCCTGGCGCCGACCTGGATGGCCATGGATGTCGCCGGGGTGTTCAACGTCAGCATGATCAGCGTGGTGCTGGCGTTTCTGTTCGTGCACATGTTCGATACCGCCGGCACGCTGATGGGCGTCGCACAACGCGCCAACCTGGTCGCGCCGGACGGACGCATCGAGAACCTGTCACGGGCCTTGAAGGCTGATAGCGCCTCGAGCGTGTTCGGCGCCGTGGTCGGCGTGCCACCGGTGACCAGCTATGTGGAGAGCGCGGCGGGTGTCGCGGCGGGTGGTCGCACTGGCCTGACGGCTGTGGTGGTCGGCGTGTTGTTCGTCGCGGCGATGTTCTTCGCCCCGCTGGCCGGGATGATTCCGGCCTACGCCACCGCTGGCGCACTGATCTACGTGGCGATGCTGATGATGGGCAGCATGGCGCACATCCATTGGGACGAAGCCACCGACAGCATTCCGGCGATCGTCACGGTGATCATGATGCCGCTGACCTTCTCGGTGGCCGATGGCATTGCCCTGGGCTTCATCAGCTATGTGGCGTTGAAGGCAGGTACTGGCAAGTACAAGGAGATCTCGGCCAGCCTGTGGGTGTTGTGCGCGATCTTCATCGCCAAGTTCGTGTTTCTCTGAACCCAGCCACACACAGACGAAGGGCGCCTCGGCGCCCTTCGTTCGTTTCCATTGCCTGTACCGGCCCTTTCGCGGGACAAGCCCGCTCCCACAGGATGACACCAGGCCGGAGGACTGCGATGAACCTGTGGGACCGGGCTTGCCCGCGAAGAGGCCAGCACAGCCCCCAAAACCCATAGACGAAAAAAAGCCCGCCAGTGTGAGAGCGGGCCAAGGACCTACGAAGATTCTTCTAGCGACCAACTAGCTTCCACGATAGGTCGAATAGCTGTACGGCGAGATCAGCAGCGGCACGTGGTAATGCTCCTGCTTCTCGTCGATGCCGAAACGCAGCACCACCACATCCAGAAATGCGGCTTCCGGCAACTGCACGCCACGGCCACGGTAGTAATCGCCAGCGCTGAACTGCAGTTGATAGACGCCGGTGCGATAGTCGTCACCCTGCAGCAGCGGCGCATCGACGCGGCCATCGCTGTTGGTCAGGGCAGTGTTGACCAGCTCAAGCTGCTGGCCTTCGACACGATACAGCTCGACCTTGATCGCGCTACCCGGGCAGCCGTGAGCGGCATCCAATACGTGTGTGGTCAAACGTCCCATTTGCTCGTCGCCTCTTGTTCAATCTGTGGGCAAAAAATACACAGCCCTCGCACCAGCACAGTGCATGCGATGGGCAGGAATGGCTTCATTAAGACATTTCAAAAAAATATTGTACACAATTTTTTACTCCCTTCTGTCGCACGCCCCATAAAACGGCCATCAGTCGCAAATACAGGCTCTATCTGCACGCCAAGGTTATTAGCTGACCAAGTAGGCAGGTTTCTTGCACAGGTTTCAGCGCTGCAGCTGGAGCGACAAAAGGGCAGAAATGCGGAAAAACAGGCTTACAAAAGATTTCAGAAGTTGTATACAATCAGCCCATCCGGTGGTGCGACATCCCGACGCGGCCCGCCCACCCCGCACTAACGCACAAGAAGGAAGATAGCAGTGAGCGCTGACTACCCTCGCGACCTGATCGGTTACGGCAACACCCCACCTCACCCGCAATGGCCGGGCAACGCCCGCATCGCGCTGTCTTTCGTGCTCAATTACGAAGAAGGTGGCGAGCGCAACATCCTGCATGGCGACAAGGAGTCCGAGGCCTTCCTTTCCGAAATGGTCGCCGCGCAACCGCTGCAAGGCGCGCGCAACATGAGCATGGAGTCGCTCTACGAATATGGCAGCCGCGCCGGCGTGTGGCGCCTGCTCAAGCTGTTCAAGGACAGCGGCGTGCCGCTGACCATCTTCGCCGTGGCCATGGCCGCCCAGCGCCACCCCGACGTGATCCGCGCCATGGTCGAGGCCGGCCACGAGATCTGCAGCCACGGCTACCGCTGGATCGACTACCAGTACATGGACGAGGCCCAGGAGCGCGAGCACATGCTCGAAGCCATCCGCATCCTCACCGAACTCACCGGCGAGCGCCCACTGGGCTGGTACACCGGTCGCACCGGCCCGAACACCCGCCGCCTGGTAATGGAGGAAGGTGGCTTCCTCTACGACAGCGACACCTACGACGACGACCTGCCCTACTGGGAGCCGAACAACCCTACCGGCAAGCCGCACCTGGTGATCCCCTACACCCTCGACACCAACGACATGCGCTTCACCCAGGTGCAGGGCTTCAACTGCGGCGAGCAGTTCTTCCAGTACCTCAAGGACGCCTTCGACGTGCTGTATGCCGAGGGCAGCGAAGCACCGAAGATGCTCTCCATCGGCCTGCACTGCCGCCTGGTCGGCCGCCCCGCTCGCCTGGCCGCGCTCAAGCGCTTCATCGACTATGCCAAGAGCCATGAGCAGGTCTGGTTCGCCCGTCGCGTGGACATCGCCCGCCACTGGCACGCCACCCACCCGTACAAGAAAGAGAACGCCTGATGACCGCCTTCAAGACTCTCAAGCCATCGACCCTGAGCCGTGACGCCTTCGTCCAGGCCTTTGCCGACATCTACGAGCACTCGCCGTGGGTCGCCGAAAAGGCCCATGACCTGGGCCAACCGGGCGAGCTGGACGAGATCGAGGCGCTGCACCAGCGCATGAGCGACATCCTGTTGAGCGCCGGCCATGCCGAGCAGCTGGCGCTGATCAACGCCCACCCGGACCTGGCCGGCAAGGCGGCGATCCAGGGCGAGCTGACCGAATCGAGCACCAACGAGCAGGCCGGCGCCGGCATCCACCAATGCACCGCCGAGGAGTTCGCCCGCTTCACCGAACTGAACGATGCCTACAAGGCCAAGTTCCAGTTCCCGTTCATCATGGCGGTTAAAGGCAGCAATCGGCACCAGATCCTCGCTGCCTTCGAAAAACGCATTCACAACGATGCCGACACCGAGTTCAAGGAAGCCCTGGCGCAGATCAACCTGATCGCCCTGTTCCGCCTGTTGCAGCTTTGAGGGCCAGGCGCAGGCCTGGCCCGAGTGCGTGACGCGAACGTACCCAGGGCCTGACCTGCCAGCCGGTCCACCCCATTCAAGAACGACGAACAATAGAAGAGAGACCCGCATGCGCACCCTGATGATCGAGCCCCTGACCAAAGAAGCCTTCGCCCCCTTCGGTGACGTGATCGAAACCGACGGCAGCGACCACTTCATGATCAACAACGGTTCGACCATGCGCTTCCACAAGCTCGCCACGGTCGAAACCGCCGAGCCCGAGGACAAGGCCATCATCAGCATCTTCCGCGCCGACGCGCTGGAAATGCCCTTGACGGTCCGCATGCTGGAACGCCATCCGCTGGGCAGCCAGGCTTTCATCCCGCTGCTCGGCAACCCCTTTCTGATCGTGGTCGCGCCAGTTGGCGATGCACCTGTATCAGGTTTGGTCCGAGCCTTCCGCAGCAACGGCAGGCAGGGCATCAATTACCATCGCGGCGTCTGGCACCACCCGGTGCTGACGATCGAAAAGCGGGATGACTTCCTGGTGGTTGATCGCAGTGGTTCCGGCAACAACTGCGACGAGCATTACTTCACCGAGGAACAGATGCTGATCCTCAATCCCCACCAATAAGAAAAGGTCGATCATCAAAGGTGATTGGCATGAGGTACATACTGTGGAAGCACACCTTCACGAATGGCTGAACCTGAGCATTCGCTGGGTTCACATGATCACCGGTGTCGCCTGGATCGGTGCATCGTTCTACTTCGTCTGGCTGGAAAACAACCTCAACCGCAGCAACCCGCGCGATGGGTTGTCGGGTGACCTCTGGGCCATCCACGGCGGTGGTATCTACCACCTTGAGAAGTACAAGCTGGCACCGCCGAAAATGCCCGAGAACCTGCACTGGTTCAAATGGGAAGCCTATTTCACCTGGATGTCCGGGATCGCCCTGCTGTGCGTGGTGTTCTACTGGAACCCGACCCTGTACCTGCTTGCCCCCGGCAGCACCCTGAGCGGTGCCGAGGGCGTGGCCATCGGTATCGGTTCGCTGGTGGCTGGCTGGTTCATCTACGACCTGCTCTGCGACTCGCCACTGGGCAAACGCCCGGCGCTGCTCGGCGGCGTGCTGTTCGTCCTGATCATCGCCGCGTGCTGGGGCTTCAGCCAGGTGTTCAGCGGCCGTGGCGCGTACCTGCACACCGGCGCGATCATCGGCACCATCATGGTCGGTAACGTGTTCCGCATCATCATGCCGGCCCAGCGCCAACTGGTGGCTGCGATCGAGAACAACACCACCCCTGACCCACGCCTGCCGGCCAAAGGCCTGCTGCGTTCGCGCCACAACAACTACTTCACCCTGCCGGTGCTGTTCATCATGATCAGCAACCACTTCCCGAGCACCTATGGCAGCCAGTACAACTGGCTGATCCTGGCCGGCATCGCGGTAGCGGCAGTCCTCATCCGTCACTACTTCAACACCCGCCACGACAGCAACAAGTACGCCTGGACCTTGCCGGTCGGCGCCCTGGCGATGATCTGCCTGGCCTACGTCACCGGCCCCAAGCCAATGCCAACCAGCCCAGAGCAAGCCGCGGCGAAGATCGAGTACCAGCCGTTGCCCGCCACCGCCGTCGGCGGCAAGACCGCGGCGCAGCTGCGCGAAGAGGAGGCTGCCAAGCCCGCCGAGGCGCCTGCACCGGCCCAGGCCGAAGCCACGGCCCAGGTTGGCGGCGACGCCTTCGACAAGATCCACAATGTCATCCAGGAACGCTGCACCGTGTGCCACTCGTCCAAGCCGACCAGCCCACTGTTCAGCGCCGCCCCTGCCGGCGTGATGTTCGACACCCCGCAGCAGATCCAGGCCCAGGCCGCGCGCATCCAGGCGCAAGCGGTCGCCAGCCAGATCATGCCGCTGGGCAACATCACCCAGATGACCACCGAGGAGCGCAAGCTGGTCGGTGACTGGATCGCCAAGGGCGCCCCGGTGAACTGAAACACGACTGCAAGGCGACACCGCTCCCCGTGTGGGAGCGGGTTTGCCTGCGAGAAGGCCGGCACTGCCGGCCTTTGTCTCAAGCGATACGCAACAAGCAAGCATCGAGCGTCACGCTTTGCCACGGGAACCCCAGGTTTCGTCATGAAGCCTGCCACGTAAAGCCTGGCGCTTGGATCCGAGAATAAAAACAAGACTCGAGGTGCTGCATGTCCCAGTTACGCCAAGCGTACATTCCCGTCGCGCCCCCGCGACAGCCCCTGCCCCTGTTCCAACTGATCCTGGTTGGCCTGCAACATGTGCTGCTGATGTACGGCGGCGCCATCGCCGTCCCCCTGATCATCGGTCAGGCCGCCGGCCTTTCCCGTGAAGAAGTCGCTTTCCTGATCAACGCCGACCTGCTGGTCGCCGGCGTCGCCACCATCATCCAGTCGTTCGGTTTCGGCCCGGTCGGTATCCGCATGCCCGTGATGATGGGCGCAAGCTTCGCCGCCGTCGGTAGCATGGTCGCCATGGCCGGCATGCCCGGCGTGGGCCTGCAGGGGATCTTCGGCGCGACCATCGCCGCCGGCTTCTTCGGCATGCTGATCGCGCCGTTCATGTCCAAGGTCGTGCGCTTCTTCCCGCCCCTGGTCACCGGTACGGTGATCACCTCGATCGGCCTTTCGCTGTTCCCGGTCGCGGTCAACTGGGCCGGTGGCGGTGCCGAGGCCGAAACCTTCGGTTCGCCCATCTACCTGCTGGTGGCCAGCCTGGTGCTGGCCGTGATCCTGTTGATCAACCGCTTCATGCGTGGCTTCTGGGTCAATGTCTCGGTACTGGTGGGCATGGGCCTGGGCTACGTGCTGGCCGGCTCCATCGGCATGGTCGACCTCTCCGGCCTGGGCCAGGCGCCTTGGCTGCAGGTGGTCACGCCGCTGCACTTCGGCATGCCGACCTTCAGCCTGGCGCCGATCCTGTCGATGTGCCTGGTGGTGGTGATCATCTTCGTCGAGTCCACCGGCATGTTCCTCGCCCTGGGCAAGGTCACCGACCGTGAGGTAACGCCGGGCATGCTGCGGCGCGGGCTGCTGTGCGACGCTGGCGCATCGTTCGTGGCCGGCTTCTTCAACACCTTCACCCACTCCTCGTTCGCCCAGAACATCGGCCTGGTGCAAATGACCGGGGTACGCTGCCGCTACGTCACGGTCATGGCCGGCGGGCTGCTGATCCTGCTCAGCCTGCTGCCCAAGGCGGCCTACCTGATCGCCTCGATTCCGCCGGCGGTGCTGGGCGGCGCGTCCATCGCCATGTTCGGCATGGTCACCGCCACCGGCATCAAGATTCTCCAGGAAGCGGACATCAGTGACCGACGCAACCAGCTGCTGGTGGCAGTGAGCGTCGGCTTCGGCCTGATCCCGGTGGTGCGACCGGAGTTCTTCGCCCAAATGCCCCAGTGGATGGAACCCATCACCCACAGCGGCATCGCCATGGCGACCATCAGCGCCCTGGTGCTCAACGTGCTGTTCAACATCCTCGGTGGCGCCGACCGCGCCCGGCACAACGAGGCCTGTCAGCAACATTGAGGCAAGGGCGGCCCTGTCGGCCGCCCCACCCCATCCGCCACACACGCAACGGCCTCGGCTCACTCGACGTGCACCGTACGGGGCTCGCTTGCGCGACAAAAAAAACGCCAACAACGACAAGTCCGGGAATCACGACATGAAGCGCATCACCTCGTCCCTGCTGTTGGGCAGCAGCCTGCTGGCCACCCTCCCCGCCCACGCTGGCGAATGGCTGCAGTGGCACGGCGAAAGCCTCACCTACCTGTACGGCAAGGATTTCAAGGTCAACCCGCGTATCCAGCAGACGATCACCTTCGAGCACGCCAACAAATGGAAGTACGGCGACACGTTCATGTTCGTCGACAAGATCTTCTACAACGGCCAGGCCGACGCCAGCAAAGGCGTCACCACCTACTACGGCGAATTCAGCCCGCGCCTGTCGTTCGGCAAGATCTTCGACCGCAAGCTGGCTTTCGGGCCGGTCAAGGATGTGCTGCTGGCCATGACCTACGAACGCGGCGAAGGCGACAACGAGGCCTACCTGATCGGCCCCGGCTTCGACCTGGCCATCCCCGGCTTCAACTATTTCACCCTCAACTTCTACGTGCGCAACACCGAAGGCAGCCGCCCGGGCGACAACGTCTGGCAGATCACCCCGGCGTGGTCCTACACCATCCCGATGGGCAGATCCGACATTTTGATCGACGGTTACATGGACTGGGTCGTGGACAACGACCAGACCCGCCGCGGCACCTACCACGCCAACCTGCAGTTCAACCCGCAGGTCAAGTACGACCTGGGCAAGGCCCTGAACCTGGGCGCCAAGCAACTGTACGTGGGCATCGAGTACAGCTACTGGAAGGACAAGTACGGCATCGACAGCCGCGGCAACGTCGACAGCAACCAGAGCGTGACCAGTGCCCTGGTGAAGGTGCATTTCTAGGAAACTGACCGAACGCCCAACTTTGTTCCAGCGTGCTCCAGGACGGAGCACTTGAGGCCAGGCGCGCAAGTGAGTAATCTGCGCGCCCCCTCGATCAGGGCAGGACGGATCCTGCCCGCGTTAACTGACCGCTCGGTCAATGAATACGGGCGGTTGGTGGATGTGTTGCCAGCCTGAAAGACCCTTTTCATCGGTGCAGAACGACGTCGAGCAGGACGGTTGCCGCCAACCCGGAAAGTTGGCGCAACTCTTGCCAAACAGCTGTGGCCAATCGAAAAAAGCTGACTAAAAAGACAAAAAACGGCGCCATCAACAAGCGCTGACAACTGATCACCCTAGGGAGCGACTTCAACAATGCGTATCATCAACAGCCTGATTCTCGCGGGCGGCCTGCTGGCCTGTGGCACCTCTTTCGCCGGCGACCTGCTGCAGTGGCAGAACAACAGCCTCACCTACCTGTGGGGCAAGAACTTCAAGGTCAACCCCGAGACCCAGCAGACCTTCACCTTCGAGCACGCCGACGCGTGGAAGTACGGCGACAACTTCATCTTCGTCGACAAGATCTTCTACCAGGGCAAGAAGGACGCCAGCAACGGCCCGAACACCTACTATGGCGAGATCAGCCCGCGCCTGTCGTTCGGCAAGATCTTCGACCAGAAGCTGGAGTTCGGCCCGGTCAAGGACGTGCTGCTGGCGATGACCTACGAGTTCGGCGAAGGTGACACCGAGGCCTACCTGATCGGCCCGGGCTTCGACCTGGACATTCCTGGCTTCGACTACTTCCAGCTGAACTTCTACCAGCGCACCACCGATGGCAGCCGCGCCGGTGACAACGTCTGGCAGATTACCCCGGTCTGGTCCTACACCATTCCGGTCGGCTCTTCCGACGTGCTGATCGATGGCTTCATGGACTGGGTGGTGGACAACGACGAAAATCGCCACGGCACCTACCAGGCCAACCTGCACTTCAACCCGCAGATCAAGTACGACCTGGGCAAGGCCATGCACCTGGGCGAGAAGCAGCTGTACGTAGGTATCGAGTACGACTACTGGAAGAACAAGTACGGGATCAAGGATTCCGACGCGTTCACCACCGACCAGAACACCGCAAGCCTGCTGGTCAAGGTTCACTTCTGACCTGAGCATGGGGCTGCTGCGCAGCCCTTTCGCGGCACAAGGCCGCTCCTACAGACGAGCGCATCACCTGTAGGAGCGGCCTTGCGCCGCGAACCGGGGTAAAACCCCGGCCATACACCTCAAGCCGCGGGCCGAACCACTCGCCACAGTTTCCCGGCAGCAGTCACCACCGCCAGCACCACCGCCCCAGCGACCACTCCCGCTACCCCATTGAGCAATGCCCCGGTCAACGCCCCGCCGCGCCCTTCGCTGAACGCCTCGATGGCATGATGCAACGGTGCGATCCCGTGCACCAGAATCCCGCCACCGACCAGGAACATCGCCGCGGTACCGATCACCGACAGGCTTTTCATCATGTACGGGGCGGCGCGCAGAATGCCGTTGCCGACCGCCTGGAGCGCCTTCGAGGACTTCTGGGTCATCCACAGGCCCAGGTCATCGAGTTTGACGATGCCCCCTACCAGGCCGTACACGCCGATGGTCATGACGATGGCGATACCGGCCAGGACGATGATCTGCTGGGTCAGCGGCGCATCGGCCACGGTGCCCAGGGTGATCGCGATGATTTCGGCCGAGAGGATGAAGTCGGTGCGCACCGCGCCCTTGATCTTGGCCTTTTCGAAGGCCACCAGGTCGACGTTGGTGTCGGCCACCGCTTCCTTGCGCGCCGCATGCTGCGCCTGGTCTTCTTCCTCGCTGTGCATGAACTTGTGCGCCAGCTTCTCGAAGCCCTCGAAACACAGGTAGGCACCGCCGAGCATCAGCAATGGCGTGACCGCCCAGGGGATGAAGGCGCTGATCAGCAGCGCGGCCGGCACCAGGATCGCCTTGTTGACGAACGAGCCCTTGGCCACCGCCCACACCACCGGAATTTCCCGCTCGGCGCGCACGCCCGTGACCTGTTGGGCATTGAGCGCAAGGTCATCGCCGAGCACGCCCGCGGTTTTTTTCGCCGCGACCTTGGTCATCAGCGACACGTCGTCGAGCACCGTGGCGATGTCGTCGATCAGTACCAGTAGACTGCTTCCTGCCATGTTTGCGCTTTCCAAATGAGTGAATGGGCCCGATTCTAGCCCAAAGCCGCTGCCTTGAGCGCCCGTTGGGGCCGGTGCTACCATGCCCGATCCCTCTTAGAGGTGGCCAGACACGAGGAAGATCCCCGAAAATGAGCACCATTCGCGAGCGCAACAAGGAACTGATCCTGCGCGCGGCCAGCGAGGAATTCGCCGACAAGGGCTTCGCCGCCACCAAGACCAGCGATATCGCGGCCAAGGCCGGCTTGCCCAAGCCGAACGTGTACTACTACTTCAAGTCCAAGGACAACCTCTACCGCGAGGTCCTGGAAAGCATCATCGCGCCGATCATGCAGGCGTCGACGCCGTTCAATGCCGACGGCGATCCGAAAGAAGTATTGAGTGCGTACATCCGCTCGAAGATCCGCATCTCGCGCGACCTGCCGCACGCATCGAAGGTGTTCGCCAGCGAAATCATGCACGGGGCGCCGCATCTGTCGCCGAGCCAGGTCGAGCAGTTGAACGAGCAGGCGCGGCACAATATCGAGTGTATCCAGCGCTGGATCGAGCGCGGGCAGATCGCCCATGTCGATGCCCATCACCTGATGTTCAGCATCTGGGCCGCGACCCAGACCTACGCCGATTTCGACTGGCAGATCTCGGCGGTGACCGGCAAGGCCAAGCTGGCCGACAGCGATTACGAGGCGGCGGCCGAGACCATCATTCGCATGGTGCTCAAGGGTTGCGAGCCCGAGGCTGCCTGAGAATCGGCTGTACTGGCCTCTTCGCGGGCCAGTACAGCCGATGGAGAATCAGGCCGCTACGCCAGCATCCGCCGTCAACCCCGCCTCCTCGATGGCACTGATCGCACACTGCTCGTCGATATCCGACGTATCCCCACTGATCCCCACCGCCCCCAGCACCCTACCGTCCTGACTGCGAATCAGCACGCCACCCGGCGCCGGCACCACCGGCCGTTCACCCAATCCATTCAACGCCGCGAAAAACGCCGGCCGCTGCTGCGCGTCCAGCGCCAGCAAGCGTGAGCCCTTGCCCAGGGCAATCGCCCCCCAGGCCTTGCCAATGGCCACCTGCGGGCGGATCAGGCTGGCGCCATCCTCGCGCTGCAGGGCCAGCAAATGCCCGCCGGCATCGAGCACTGCCACTGTCAATGGCGCGGCACCGATCTTGCGGCCCGCGGCCAGCGCGGCATTCACCAGGCCGACCGCGACATTCAGGTTCAAAGCGTTCATGCAAAGGTCCTCTTCTTGTTGTGAGAAGCCCTGAGGGCAGTTGAAAACCGATAGACCAATAGAACACAACAAATCATATTTTTGTATACAATAAATTCAAACATACGTATGCGATCCTGCAAACGCCCGTTTTCATGGGCGCTCTAGCGAAACGTCTTTTCACCGACGAAAACCCATTGACCTGAGCCTCTAGGCGTGAATACACTTTGGCGCAAAGCAAGTTGTATACAATTACAAAATCGATGAGGCACAAATCATGAGCAAAATGAGAGCAATCGATGCAGCCGTTCTGGTCATGCGCCGTGAAGGCGTAGAGACTGCATTCGGCATTCCGGGGGCTGCCATCAACCCGCTGTACTCGGCCCTGAAGAAAGTCGGCGGCATCGATCACGTCCTCGCTCGCCACGTCGAAGGCGCCTCGCACATGGCCGAGGGCTACACCCGCGCCAACCCCGGCAACATCGGTGTGTGCATCGGCACCTCCGGCCCTGCCGGCACCGACATGGTCACCGGCCTGTACAGTGCCTCGGCCGATTCCATCCCGATCCTCTGCATCACTGGCCAGGCCCCGCGTGCACGCCTGCACAAGGAAGACTTCCAGGCCGTCGACATCACCAGCATCGTCAAGCCGGTGACCAAGTGGGCCACCACCGTGCTCGAGCCCGGCCAGGTGCCGTATGCCTTCCAGAAAGCCTTCTTCGAGATGCGCACCGGCCGCCCAGGCCCGGTGCTGATCGACCTGCCGTTCGACGTGCAGATGGCTGAGATCGAATTCGACATCGATGCCTACGAACCGCTGCCGGTGCACAAGCCTTCGGCCACCCGCGTACAGGCGGAAAAAGCCCTGGCAATGCTCAACGACGCCGAGCGCCCGCTGCTGGTGGCCGGTGGCGGCATCATCAACGCCGATGCCAGCGACAAGCTGGTCGCCTTCGCCGAACTGACCGGCGTGCCGGTGATCCCGACCCTGATGGGCTGGGGCAGCATCCCCGACGACCACGCGCAGATGGTCGGCATGGTCGGCCTGCAGACCTCGCACCGCTACGGCAACGCCACCCTGCTGAAATCCGACCTGGTGTTCGGCATCGGCAACCGCTGGGCCAACCGCCACACCGGTTCGGTCGACGTGTACACCGAAGGCCGCAAGTTCGTGCATGTGGACATCGAACCGACCCAGATCGGCCGCGTGTTCACCCCGGACCTGGGCATCGTTTCCGACGCCGGCGCCGCCCTGGACGTGTTCCTCGAAGTGGCCCGCGAGTGGAAGGCCGCCGGCAAGCTCAAGTGCCGCCAGACCTGGCTGGAAGACTGTCAGCAGCGCAAAGCCAGCCTGCAGCGCAAGACCCACTTCGACAACGTGCCGGTCAAGCCGCAGCGCGTGTACGAAGAGATGAACCAGGTGTTCGGCAAGGACACCTGCTACGTCAGCACCATTGGCCTGTCGCAGATCGCCGGCGCGCAGTTCCTGCATGTGTACAAGCCGCGTCACTGGATCAACTGCGGCCAGGCCGGCCCGCTGGGCTGGACCATTCCGGCCGCGCTCGGCGTGGTCAAGGCCGACCCGCAACGCAAGGTGGTGGCGCTGTCGGGCGACTACGACTTCCAGTTCATGATCGAAGAGCTGGCAGTGGGCGCGCAGTTCAACCTGCCATATGTGCACGTATTGGTGAACAACGCCTACCTCGGGCTGATTCGCCAGGCACAACGTGGCTTCGACATGGATTACTGCGTGCAACTGGCGTTCGAGAACATCAACGCCACCGACGCTGCCAGCTACGGCGTCGACCACGTCGCCGTGGTCGAGGGCCTGGGCTGCAAAGCCATCCGTGTGTTCGAGCCAGGCGAGATCGCCCCTGCCCTGCTCAAGGCGCAGAAAATGGCCGAGGAGTTCCGCGTACCGGTGGTGGTCGAGGTGATTCTCGAGCGTGTGACCAACATTTCCATGGGCACCGAGATCAACGCGGTCAACGAGTTCGAAGACCTGGCCCTGGTCGGCAACGACGCGCCAACCGCCATCTCGATGCTGGACTGATCGACAGACGCCCCCGGCGCGCCGGGGGCCTTCATCGCAAGGAGACAACCATGCCACGTTTGGCTGCCAACCTGTCCATGCTGTTCACCGAACAGGATTTCCTGGCCCGCTTCAAGGCGGCCGCCGATGCTGGTTTCAGCGGCGTCGAGTACCTTTTCCCCTACGATTTCGGCGCCGCCGAGATCAAGCAACAACTCGACGCCAACGGCCTGACCCAGGTGCTGTTCAACCTCCCTGCCGGCGACTGGGGCAAGGGTGAGCGCGGCATCGCCTGCCACCCCGACCGCATCGAAGAATTCCGCGCAGGCGTCGACAAGGCCATCGAGTACGCCAAGGTGCTGGGCAACACCCAGGTCAACGCCCTGGCCGGCATCCGCCCGCAAGGCCCGGACTGCGCCACCGTGCGCAAGACCTTCGTCGACAACCTGCGCTTTGCCGCCGACAAGTTGAAGGCCGCCGGCATCCGCCTGGTCATGGAAATGATCAACACCCGCGACATCCCCGGCTTCTACCTGAACACCACCCAGCAAGCCCTGGAGATCCAGGCCGAGGTGGGCAGCGACAACCTGTTCCTGCAGTACGACATCTACCACATGCAGATCATGGAAGGTGACCTGGCGCGGACCCTGGAAACCAACCTGCCCCTGATCAACCACATCCAGTTGGCGGACAACCCGGGGCGCAACGAGCCGGGGACCGGCGAGATCAACTACCGCTTCCTGTTCGAGCACCTGGACCGCATCGGCTACCAGGGTTGGATCGGCGCGGAGTACAAGCCCAAGACCACCACCGAAGCGGGCCTGGGCTGGCTGAAGACACACAACGCGATCTAACGAACAACTCGCCCCCCCTGTGGGAGCGGCCTTGTGTCGCGATTGGGCTGCGCAGCAGCCCCGGCCCTCTTTGCCGAGGCGAAAATCCTGGGGCCGCTGCGCGCCCCTTTCGCGACGCAAGGCCGCTCCCACAAAGGGCCCAAAGCGCCTGTTCCAGCGGGATTCAACAAATACAAAGAGGTAATCTCTCATGGCTAAAATCGGTTTCATCGGCACCGGCATCATGGGCAAGCCCATGGCCCAGAACCTGCAAAAAGCAGGTCACAGCCTGTTCGTCTCCACCCACCACGACGCAGCCCCGGCCGAGCTGATCGCCGCTGGCGCGGTGGCCCTGGCCAACCCCAAGGAAGTGGCCCAGGAAGCCGAATTCATCATCGTCATGGTGCCCGACACCCCGCAGGTCGAGAGCGTACTGTTCGGTGACAACGGCGTTGCCCAGGGCGTAGGCCCGAACAAGGTGGTGATCGACATGAGCTCGATCTCGCCCACCGCCACCAAGGCCTTCGCCGAGAAGATCAAGGCCACCGGTGCTGCCTACCTGGACGCCCCCGTGTCCGGCGGCGAAGTCGGTGCCAAGGCCGCGACCCTGAGCATCATGGTCGGTGGCTGCCCGAATGCCTTCGAACGCGCCCTGCCGCTGTTCCAGGCCATGGGCAAGAACATCACCCGCGTCGGCGGCAACGGCGACGGCCAGACCGCCAAGGTGGCCAACCAGATCATCGTCGCCCTGAACATCCAGGCCGTCGGCGAAGCACTGCTGTTCGCCGCCAAGAACGGCGCGGACCCAGCCAAGGTGCGTGAAGCGCTGATGGGTGGCTTTGCCTCGTCGAAGATTCTCGAAGTGCATGCCGAGCGGATGATCAAGGGCACCTTCGACCCGGGCTTCCGCATCAATCTGCATCAGAAGGACCTGAACCTGGCATTGCAAGGCGCCAAGGAGCTAGGCATCAACCTGCCCAATACCTCCAACGCCCAGCAAGTGTTCAACACCTGCCAGGCACTGGGTGGCGGCAACTGGGACCATTCGGCGCTGATCAAGGGGCTGGAGCACATGGCCAATTTCTCGATCCGCGACGACAAGTAGTCCTGTTGTAGGTCTCTCCGGCCCTTTCGCGGGTAAACCCGCTCCTACAGGTACACCGCCGCCTTCAAAATCGGTGGGATCCTGTAGGAGCGGGTTCACCCGCGAAGATGCCAACACCGAGCAACACCCGCCCCTGGTTCGGCCTGCACGGAGGCAGTTCCAGGGGCGTTTTGGATTCTGCAGAACAACAATAATTGGGAGCCTGCCATGTCGGTCGATCCGCAAAAATTTCTCCGCGAACTGTTCGACACAGCCATCGCCGCCGCCCACCCACGCCAAGTCCTCGAACCCTACCTGCCCGCCGACCGCAGCGGCCGGGTCATCGTCATCGGCGCCGGCAAAGCCGCAGCCGCCATGGCCGAAGTGGTCGAGAAGCACTGGCAGGGCGAAGTCAGCGGCCTGGTCGTGACCCGCTACGGCCATGGCGCCAACTGCCAGAAGATCGAGGTGGTCGAAGCCGCCCACCCGGTCCCCGATGCTGCCGGCCTGGCCGTGGCCAAGCGCGTGCTGGCGTTGGTCAGCAACCTCGACGAAAACGATCGCGTCATCTTCCTGCTGTCTGGCGGTGGCTCTGCCCTGCTGGCCTTGCCCGCAGAAGGCCTGACCCTGGCCGACAAGCAGCAGATCAACAAGGCGCTGCTCAAATCCGGCGCCACCATCGGCGAGATGAACTGCGTGCGCAAGCACCTCTCGGCGATCAAGGGTGGCCGCCTGGCCAAGGCCTGCTGGCCCGCCACCGTCTACACCTATGCCATTTCCGATGTACCGGGCGACCTGGCCACGGTGATCGCCTCCGGCCCGACCGTGGCCGACCCGAGCACCTCGGCCGACGCCCTGGCGATCCTCGAGCGCTACAACATCGAAGCGCCGCAAGCGGTCATCGACTGGCTCGCCAACCCAGCTTCCGAGACCGTCAAGGCCGGCGACCCGTGCCTGGCGCGCAGCCATTTCCAGTTGATCGCCAAGCCGCAACAGTCGCTCGAGGCCGCTGCGGTGAAAGCCCGCCAGGCCGGTTTCAGCCCGCTGATCCTCGGCGACCTGGAAGGCGAATCGCGCGAAGTGGCCAAGGTGCATGCCGGCATCGCGCGGCAGATCGTGCAGCACGGCCAGCCGCTCAAAGCGCCCTGCGTGATCCTCTCCGGCGGCGAGACCACGGTCACCGTGCGCGGCAATGGCCGCGGCGGCCGCAATGCCGAGTTTCTCCTGAGTTTGACCGAAAGCCTCAAGGGGCTGCCGGGCGTGTACGCACTGGCCGGCGATACCGACGGCATCGATGGCTCGGAGGAAAACGCCGGCGCCCTGATGACCCCAGGCAGCCATGCCCGTGCCGAGTCGCTGGGCCTCTCGGCCAGCAGTGAGCTGGACAATAACAATGGCTACGGCTACTTCGCCGCACTCGATGCGCTGATCGTCACCGAGCCAACCCGCACGAACGTCAACGACTTCCGCGCCATCCTGATCCTCGAGACCTCGCCATCATGACGCCTGACAAAAAAGTCAAAATCCTCGCCACCCTCGGCCCTGCGATCAACGGCATCGACGACATCCGCCAACTGGTGGAGGCCGGGGTGAACATCTTCCGGCTCAACTTCAGCCACGGCGAACACGCCGACCATGCCCTGCGCTACCAGTGGATCCGTGAAGTCGAGCAGCAACTGAACTACCCGTTGGGCATCCTGATGGACCTGCAGGGGCCCAAACTGCGGGTCGGCCGCTTCGCCCAGGGCAAGGTCCAGTTGCACCGCGGCCAGGCCCTGCGCCTGGACCTCGACCCCACGCCTGGCGATAGCCGCCGAGTCAACCTGCCACATCCGGAGATCATCGACGCCCTGGAACCCGGCATGGACCTGCTGCTCGATGACGGCAAGCTGCGCCTGCGCGTTACCGCCAAACATGGCGATGCCATCGACACCGAAGTGCTGGCCGGCGGCGAGCTGTCCGACCGCAAGGGCGTCAACGTGCCTCAAGCGGTACTCGAACTTTCGCCACTCACCGAGAAGGACCGCCGCGACCTGGCCTTCGGCCTGGACCTGGGCGTGGACTGGGTGGCCCTGTCGTTCGTGCAGCGCCCCGAGGACATCGTCGAAGCCCGCCAGTTGATCGGCGAACGCGCCTACCTGATGGCCAAGATCGAGAAGCCTTCGGCCGTCGACCAACTACAGGCCATCGCCGAACTGTCCGACGCGATCATGGTGGCGCGTGGCGACCTCGGCGTGGAAGTACCCGCCGAGAGCGTGCCACAGATCCAGAAACGCATCATCGGCACCTGCCGCCAGCTCGGCAAACCGGTGGTGGTGGCGACGCAGATGCTCGAGTCGATGCGCTTCTCGCCCGCCCCGACCCGCGCCGAAGTCACCGACGTGGCCAATGCCGTGGCCGAAGGTGCCGATGCGGTGATGCTGTCGGCCGAGACCGCTTCGGGTGACTACCCGCTGGAAGCGGTACGGATGATGAGCAAGATCATCCGCCAGGTGGAAAACGGCCCGGACTACCAGGCTCAGCTCGACGTTGGCCGGCCCAAGGCCGAAGCCACGGTTTCCGACGCCATCAGCTGCGCGATCCGCCGCATCAGCGGCATCCTGCCGGTGGCGGTGCTGGTCAACTACAGCGAGTCGGGTGCCTCGACCCTGCGCGCCGCCCGCGAGCGGCCACGGGCGCCGATCCTCAACCTGACGCCGAACCTGGCCACGGCGCGCCGCCTGAGCGTGACCTGGGGCGTGCACTCGGTGGTCAACGATCGCCTGCGTCAGGTCGATGAAATCTGCTCGACCGCCCTGGAGATCGCCCAGGCCCAGGGCATGGCCAGCCGTGGCGACACGTTGCTGATCACCGCCGGTGTGCCTTTCGGCAAGCCGGGTTCGACCAACACGCTGCGGATCGAGACCTTGATCTAAGCCATCACACCGACCTTGTAGGAGCGGGTTTACCCGCGAATGCGATAGACCAGGCGATACAGTTGTCCAGACTGACGCATTCGCGGGTAAACCCGCTCCTACAGGGTAGGTTGTGTGCCATTCAAGCGCGGAAAACCGAGGCCCAAAGAGGCCCACCGCTCCCCCTTAAACCTTACCGACTGCCCCATGTACGCCAAACATTCCCTCGTGCCATGCCCCGACTGGGCCACGGCACTGCTCAACGGCTTCAGCCAGGTGCTGCTGCTGCGCAATCCCCTGTGCGGCCTGTGCTGCCTGCTGGCCATGCTGCTGACCGCCCCGGCACTGGTCGGCGGCGCCCTGCTCGGCGCCCTCGCCGGGCTGCTCACGGCCCAGCGCCGCGGTTATGACCGCAGCGACCGCCAGGCCGGCCTGTACTGCTACAACGGGGTGCTGATCGGCATCCTGATCAGCGCGGTGTTGCCCTGGTCGGCGATCCTGCCACCACTGACCATCGCCGCCGGTGGCCTCTCCAGCATCATCACCCACCAGTGGCGCAAGCGCGGCGGCACGCTGCTGATCGCCTATACCGCGCCTTTCGTGCTGCTCGGCTGGGCTACCCTGCTGTTCGGCTCGCCTTCGGCCAACGGCTACGTAGAAGCCGAACCGTTGCACGCGGTGGCACGTGGCGTGGGGCAGATCTTCCTGCTCGACCAGCCGCTGGCGGGGGCGTTGATCATGCTTGGCGTGTTCATCGCCAACCCCTACGCGGCGCTGTGGGCACTGATCGGTTCGGCGGTCGGCGGCGGCGCTGCACTGCTGGCCGGCGAAGTCCAAGGGGCGTGGCTGGGGCTCTACGGATTCAACGCCGCGCTGGCGGCGCTGGCCTTCAGCCGCCAGGGTGAAAAACCCTGGGTGACGCTACTGGCAATCGCCCTCGCGCTACTGCTGCAACCGCTGTTCAACCTGCTGCCGCTCGCTGCACTCACTGCGCCTTTCGTCGTCGCATGCTGGCTGATGCACCTGGGCAATCATCTGGCGCGACACAGCCAAAAGGGCAACGGGGCTCGCTTGCACAGCTGAAACACAGCCCCTAGGCTCAGCCCATTGCACAGTGGAACGAGCCCATGGACAACCCGACGAGCCTGCGCGAGCGGCTCTACATCATCGTCTTCCAGACCGACACCAAGGCCGGCAGACGCTTCGACAAGATCCTCCTGCTGATCATCCTGGCCAGCCTGGTGACGGTCATCCTCGACAGCATCGACGAGGTGCACCGTGGCTACGCCGGGGTGCTCGCAACCATCGAGTGGGGGTTCACCGCGATCTTCCTGGCCGAGTACCTGACCCGGCTGTACTGCTCGCCCAAGCCCCTGCGCTATGCGTTCAGTTTCTACGGGCTGGTGGACCTGCTGGCCATCGTCCCGGGGATCATCGCGCTGTACTACAGCGACGCCCAGTACCTGTTGATCATCCGCGTGATCCGCATGCTGCGGATCTTCCGCGTGCTCAAGCTCAGCCCCTACCTGAAGCAGGCCAACTACTTGCTCGACGCGCTGCGCGGCAGCAAGCAGAAGATCATCGTGTTCCTGGTCAGCGTGTCGACCCTGGTGACCGTGTTCGGCACCTTGATGTACGTGATCGAAGGCCCCGAGCATGGCTTTACCAGCATTCCCAAGGGCATCTACTGGGCCATCGTCACCCTCACTACCGTGGGCTTTGGCGACATCGTGCCGAAGACGCCCCTGGGGCAGGTGCTGTCGTCGCTGGTGATGATCACCGGTTATTCGATCATCGCCGTGCCGACCGGGATCTTCACTGCAGAGCTGGCCAACGCGATGCGTGGCGATCAGCTGAAACACGATTGCCCGCGCTGCAGCAAGAAGAGCCATGAACCCAGCGCGGCATTCTGTTCGCGCTGTGGCAGTGTGCTCTTTCCGGGGCAGTGATGGTGTCGGCACTGGCCCTTTCGCGGGTAAACCCGCTCCTACAGGTACCCCACTGTTCTGGAATTAAGTGGGGTACCTGTAGGAGCGGGTTTACCCGCGAAAGGGCCAATACAGACACCAGCATAACCAAAGCATTTTTTGTTCTTTAACCGCCACAATGCCAACCGCTATAGTCGCTGGCATTCTGCCAACAGCTCACCCAGAACAAGGACGCAACGTGAAAAGACTCTTCACCGCTTCGCTGCTCGCCGCAGGCCTGACCCTCGGCAACCTCGCCCACGCCGCCCCGACCCTGCTCAACGTGTCCTACGACGTGATGCGCGACTTCTACAAGGACTACAACCCGGCCTTCCAGAAGCACTGGGAAGCCGAGCACAACGAGAAGGTCAACCTGCAGATGTCCTTCGGCGGCTCGAGCAAACAGGCGCGTGCGGTGATCGACGGCCTGCCGGCCGATGTCATCACCATGAACATGGCCACCGACATCAACGCCCTGGCCGACAACGGCAAGCTGGTACCGGACAACTGGGTGACGCGCCTGCCGAACAACAGCGCGCCTTTCACCTCGGCGACCGTGTTCATCGTGCGCAAGGGCAACCCCAAGGCGCTGAAGGACTGGCCCGACCTGCTCAAGGATGGCGTGCAGGTGATCGTGCCCAACCCCAAGACCTCGGGTAATGGCCGCTATACCTACCTGTCGGCATGGGGCTACGTGCTCAAGCAAGGCGGCGACGAGGCCAAGGCCCGCGACTTCGTCGGCAAGCTGTTCAAGCAGGCGCCGGTGCTCGATACCGGTGGCCGCGCCGCGACCACGACCTTCATGACCAACCAGATCGGCGACGTGCTGGTGACCTTCGAGAACGAGGCCGAGATGATCGCCCGCGAGTTCGGTCGCGACCAGTTCGAGGTGGTCTATCCAAGCGTCTCGGCCGAAGCAGAGCCGCCGGTGAGCGTGGTCGACAAGGTGGTGGCCAAGAAGGGCACCCAGGCCGTGGCCGAGGAGTATTTGAAGTACCTGTGGTCGCCAGCCGCTCAGGAAATCGCCGCGCAGAACTACCTGCGCCCACGCGATGCGACGGTGCTGGCCAAGTACACCGACCGCTTCCCGACAGTCGATTTCCTCTCGGTGGAAAAAACCTTCGGTGACTGGCGCACCGTGCAAAAGACCCACTTCAACGACGGTGGTGTGTTCGACCAGATCTACACCAACAAGTAATCGCCGTAGCCAGTACCGGCCCTATCGCCGGCAAGCCGGCTCCTACTGCGTCAACCATGGCCTGTAGGAGCCGGCTTGCCGGCGATAGGGCCGGTACTGACAACACCTGCATCGAACTTTCCCCACCCCATCGCAATCAGTTCCTTGAGTAACCCTGCCCCGCTCACCCCGGCCCAAGGAGTACTCCAGTGCTGCGTTCGCTTACCACCCTGCTGCTCGGCTGCCTGCTGAGCACCCACCTGCTGGCCGCCGCCCCCGCCCCTGCCGAGGATCAGCCTGCCGAACCTGCACCGGTGCTGCAAGGCGGCCTGCTCGGCGCCCTGGCCGATGGCCTGGACAGCGCCGCTTCCGAGCTCGACCTCGACGCGCATCTGGTCGATGCCTGGCGCCTGCGCACCGACCGCGCCGCCAAGGAAGTGGAGCGCCTGGTCGACCGCCACTCGGCGCGTGACAGCCTGCAACTGGCAGGCGACTTCCTGCTGTTGTCCGCAACCTGGATTGCCAGCTTCGGCCTGCTGACGATGCTCGGGCGCTGGCTCGCCAAACGTATTGGCCATGTCGCTGCGATCCGCCAACGCCCACGCCTTCAGGCATTGCTCGGCTACTTGCTGCCCTACACCGTGCCGGCGCTGGTCAGCTTGCCGGTAACACTCTACGTCAGCCGCTTCCTCGACCCTTCGGTAGCTCGCGCCCTGGGCCTGAGCCTGGCCTACGCCACCAGCAGCGGCCTGTTCTCCACCTCGATCATTCTGTGCCTGATCACGATCTTCGATTACCACCACAAGCGCCGCGCCGTGGCAGCGATCCGGCGCCTGGCGCCGCGCCCCCTGTTCATGATCGGCTTTCTCGCGGCCTGGAGCGACGCGCTCACCAGCCCGCAGATCGCTCGCCAGTTGGGCGGCAACATCACCACCAGCATCGCCGTGCTCACCGGCCTGCTGGCCACCGCGATCTTCGCAAGCCTTGTGCTGCGCCTGCGCAGGCCCGTGGCCCACCTGATCCGCAACCGCTCGCTGAAGGACCGCCTGCAGCACCGGGCCCTGCAGGAGACGCTGCGGATTTTCTCGGTAGTCTGGTACCTGCCGATCCTGCTGATGATCCTGGTCTCGGCCGTGCACCTGATCGGTGCCGGCGAGGAAAGCCAGAAGGCCCTGCGCAACGCCTTGCTGACCACGGTGCTGCTGGTGTCCACGGTGTTCCTCAGTACCGTGCTGCAACACCTGTTGGCGCCACGCCCGGCGGATATGGCGCAAAGGGTACGCCCCTACAAGGAGCTGCTGCGCAGCCTGGCTCACGCCCTGTTGCGCATCGCCATGGCGGTGGCGTTCATCGAACTGCTCGGGCGCATCTGGGGCTTTTCGGTCATCGACTTCGCCCTGAGCAACCGCCTCGGCCAGGCCATCAGCAACTCGTTGTCGAGCATCGGGCTGATCCTGTTGGTCACCTGGCTGCTGTGGGTGGTGCTCGACACGGCCATCCAGGAGGCGCTCAAGCCAGCGGTGGGTCGCCGTGCAAGTCGCCAACCGAGTACCCGGGTGCGCACCATCCTGCCGATGCTGCGCAACGCCATCAAGGTGGTGCTGATCGTCATCTGCACCATCACCACCATGGCCAACCTCGGCATCAACGTGGCGCCGCTGCTGGCCGGTGCCGGGGTGATCGGCCTGGCGATCGGTTTCGGCTCGCAGCAATTGGTGCAGGACGTCATCACCGGACTGTTCATTCTGATCGAGGACACCATCTCGATTGGCGACTGGGTGGTGCTCGACTCAGGCCACGCCGGTACCGTCGAGAGCCTGACCATCCGCACCCTGCGCCTGCGCGACGGCAAGGGCTTCGTGCACTCGGTGCCGTTCGGCCAGATCAAGGCGGTCACCAACCAGTCGCGGCAGTTCGCCTATGCGTTCTTCTCGGTGCAGTTCACCTATGACAGCGATGTCGACCAGTCGTTGGCGTTGATCCATGAAGTGGGCAAGTCGATCAGCGAGGACCCGTTGCTGCGCATCAACCTGCAGGGGCCGTTGCAGGTGTTCGGGGTCGATCGCATGGATTTGAACGGGTTCGTGCTGACGGCGCAGTTCCGCACCATTTCCGGTGGGCAATATGCGGTGAGCCGGGCGTTCAATGAACGGCTGAAGAAGCGGGTGGACCAGACCGAGAACGTCAGTTTTGCCCAGGTGTATCCGCTGCCCTCATCGGTAGTGCCGGCCTGACTTGTCTGTATGGGCCTCTTCGCGGCGGTCCGGCGCGAAGAGGCCCGTACAGGCGCTATCGAATCGCGCGGAACACCAGCGCTTTCAATCCCCCCGCCGGATCGACATCGGGAAACTCCGGCGGATTCTCCAGGCGCTCGACAAACGCCAACCCCGGCGCCTGTTCGGCCATGCCCTCGATGAGAAACTCCGGCCCGATCCCCGGGTCGTTGACACAGGCAAGTACAGTCCCGCCTTCGCTCAGCAACTCCGGCAAACGCCGCAGGATCTTCGCGTAGTCCTGGGTCAGCACGAAGCTACCGCGCTGGAAGGTCGGCGGGTCGATGATGATCAGATCGTAAGGCCCGTACTTGCGTACCTTGCCCCAGGATTTGAACAGCTCGTGCCCCAGATACGCCACCCGCGAAGCGTCGTGACCGTTGAGGCGATGGTTGTCACGACCGCGCGACAGCGCAGACTTGGCCATGTCCAGGTTGACCACCTGCTCGGCGCCACCGGCAATCGCTGCCACGGAAAAACCGCAGGTATAGGCGAACAGATTGAGCACGCGCTTGCCCTTGGCCTGCTCACGCACCCAGCGCCGGCCGTAGCGCATGTCGAGGAACAAGCCATTGTTCTGCCGCACGCCCAGGTCGAGCAGGTACGTCAGACCATCCTCGACCACCTCGCGCTGCTGGCAAGGCTCGCCCAGCAACCACTGCCCGGGGCTGTCCGGCAGATAACGATGCTGGATGAGGATGGCCTGGCCGGCCCACTGCGGGCGCTCGGCCAGGTTGCGCAGCATGGCTTCCAGTTCGGCCAACCGGCCCTCTTCGGGTTCGCGGAACAGGGCGACCGACAGCACGCCTTGCAACCAGTCGACGGTGATCTGCTCAAGGCCCGGCCAGCAGCGGCCACGGCCGTGGAAGAGCCGACGGGTTTCTGTCGGAGCGGGGTCGAGGGCGGCGAGCAGGTGCTGCTCGAGGGTGTGGATCGGCGAAGTCATGGGAGGTCGCAGGCAGGTGAAAGAGCGCATTCTACCTGTATCGGCCCTTTCGCGGCGGTTCGGCGCGAAAGGGCCGGCAAAATCAACTCATCCTTTCACCACGACCCGTGCTGGCCGGAACCACCACCCCTGCTGCATCCCCGCCGCCGCCAGCAGGATCAACCCCACCCCCAACCATTGCAGCGGCGCCAGGCGATGCCCGAAGGCCACCCAGTCCACCAGAATCGCCGCGATCGGGTAGATGAACGACAGCGCCCCGGTCAGCGCCGTCGGCAGGCGCTGGATGGCGCTGTACAGCAACACGTACATCAGCCCCGTATGCACCATCCCCAGGGTCACCAGGCTGGCCAGCGCCGAAGGCTCGCCTGGCAGGCCGCCGAGCTTGACCCAAGGCGCCAGCAACACCACGCCAGTAGCGACCTGGACCAGGGCGATCAGATGCGGCGGCGTACCTTTCAGGCGCTTGATGATCAACGCCGCGACCGCATAGAGGAACGCAGCGCCCAAGGCCAGGGCGATACCCAGCAGATACTCCTCGCCGCTGGCCTGCCCGGCGCCGTGGGCGCTGACGATGGCCAGCATGCCGAGAAACGCCACGCTCAACCAGGTCACCTTGGCGGCGGTGATTTTCTCACCCAGGAACAACGCCGCCAGCCCCACCAGCATGAAGGGTTGCACGTTGTACACGGCAGTGCCGATGGCGATCGAGGCACGGGAATAGGACGCGAACAACAGCAACCAGTTGCCGACGATGGCCACCCCGCTGACGACCGCCAGCAGCAAGGCGCTGCGGCTGATCACCCCGGCCTTGAGGAAACCGAATGCCGCGCAGATCACCAGCAAGGTCGCGGTGCCGAACACGCAGCGCCAGAACACCACCTCCAGCACCGGCTGGCCCGACACCAGCACGAACCAGCCGATGGTGCCGGAAATCAGCATGGCGCCGATCATTTCCAGCGAGCCGCGACGCACTGAACTGTCCATCCCGCACCTCCCATTGATGATGGCCACAGTATGCAGAGGCAGCCGCTATAGCTTCCATAGGTTAAAAAAGGCGTAACCAGGCTTTCGCCTTTACTATCAAGGTGAATCCATGAAATTGCCTGACGAGGTACCCATGACCGACGCTATCGACCAATTGCTGATCAACGCCCTTATGGAAGATTCGCGCCGCTCGCTCAAGGCCCTGGCGCAGATCAGCGGCTTGTCCGCACCCAGCGTCAGCGAACGCCTGCGGCGCCTGGAAGAACGCGGCGTGCTGCGCGGCTACACGGTGGACGTCGACCCGCGCAGCTTCGGCTATCAGTTGCAGGCCATCGTGCGGATCCGGCCGCTGCCGGGGCAATTGCAGGAAGTGGAGCGGCAGATCATCGCCATTGCCGAGTTCACCGAGTGCGACAAGGTCACCGGCGAGGACTGCTTCATCGCCCGGTTGCACGTGCGCTCGATGGAGCAACTGGACACCTTGCTCGATCGCATCAATGTGCTGGCTGAAACCAACACTGCGATCATCAAGAAAAGCCCGGTGAAGCGGCGGCTGCCGCCGATGGAATGAGCGTTTTTCTGCACCGGCCTCTTCGCGGGCAAGCCCGCGAAGAGGACGGTGCAGGCCAACAGCCTCATAAGATGTACACAATAATGTCACCGTAAGTGCCATATTTGTGTGCACTTATAAACATCATGCCCTAATACGTTACACAACCCCACCAACTGATCCTGACCGTCCGATCAACTAAAACAACGTACCAAGACATCCAATAAAAATAATTACTCTATATATTTCAATTACTTATATTAGAAAAACTCACTCTTGATGTTCTTCCGCATTACCCCCTCTTTCCCCCTGGCATGAAACTCGCTTTCATGCACACGCCTTTTGTATACAAATACATCGAAACATAAATACACAATAACCCGCGGCGCCGGTCCAATCCCGGCCACCGCGTCCAGAACCCAGCGATGCAACGCCTGCACCGACGAGATGGCGAGCCCGTGCGCCAGCGCCCGCTCATCGCAGTCAAATGCATCAGGAGCCTGCCGGAATGAGTACCAGTGTCGACCTTGCCCCTGAACTGTCCGTTGCCAGCACCGACCCCGCCGTCACCCTGACCAACCCGCCACTCGAACTGAGCCCTCGCCTGCACAACCGCGACCTCGCGCCAACCCGCGTCGAGGGCCGTCGCTGGGGCCGTTACAGTATCTTCGCGCTCTGGACCAACGATGTGCACAACATCGCCAACTACTCGTTCGCCATGGGCCTGTTCGCCCTCGGCCTTGGCGGCTGGCAGATCCTGCTCTCGCTGGCGATCGGCGCGGCACTGGTGTACTTCTTCATGAACCTGTCCGGCTACATGGGACAGAAGACCGGGGTACCGTTTCCGGTCATCAGCCGCATCGCCTTCGGTATCCATGGTGCGCAACTGCCGGCACTGATCCGTGCGGTCATCGCCATCGCCTGGTTCGGCATCCAGACCTACCTGGCCTCGGTGGTGCTGCGCGTGCTGCTCACCGCCGTCTGGCCGCAACTGGCCAGCTACGACCACGACGCCATCCTCGGCCTGTCGAGCCTGGGCTGGGTGTGCTTCGTGGCCATCTGGCTGGTGCAGTTGGCAATCCTCGCCTACGGCATGGAAATGGTCCGCCGCTACGAAGCCTTCGCAGGCCCGGTGATCCTGCTGACCGTCGCCAGCCTGGCGGTATTCATGTACTTCCAGGCCGGCGCGCGCATCGCCTGGTCGGTGGCCGAGCCCCTGCGTGGCTACGAGATGTGGCGCAACATCTTTGCCGGCGGTGCGCTGTGGCTGGCGATCTACGGCACCCTGGTGCTCAACTTCTGCGACTTCGCCCGCTCCTCGCCGTGCCGCAAGACCATCCGCGTCGGCAACTTCTGGGGCCTGCCGGTGAACATCCTGGCATTCGCGATGATCACCGTGGTGCTGTGCGGCGCGCAGTTCCAGATCGATGGCAAGGTCATCAGCAGCCCGACCGAAATCGTCGCCAGCATTCCCAATACACTGTTCCTGGTCCTGGGTTGCCTGGCCTTCCTGATCGTCACCGTGGCGGTGAACATCATGGCCAACTTCGTCGCCCCGGCGTTCGTCCTCAGCAACCTGGCGCCGCGCCATCTCAACTTCCGCCGCGCCGGGCTGATCAGCGCCACCATGGCGGTCTTGATCTTGCCGTGGAACCTGTACAACAGCCCGCTGGTGATCGTGTACTTCCTCTCCGGCCTGGGCGCCCTGCTCGGCCCGCTGTACGGCGTGATCATGGCCGACTACTGGCTGCTGCGCAAAGGCCGCATCAACGTGCCGGAGCTCTACAGCGAGCACCCGGACGGCGCCTACCACTACAGCAAAGGCATCAACCTGCGCGCCATGGCCGCCTTCGCACCAGCGGCGCTGCTGGCCATCGTCCTCGCCCTGGTGCCCAACTTCCACGGCATCGCGCCGTTCTCCTGGCTGATCGGCGCGGGCATCGCTGCCGCGCTGTACCTGCTGATCGCGCCGCGTAACCGCCAATACCACGATGTCAGCGGCGAATGCATCGCTGTCGATCACCACAGCCACTGATCAAGGATCAACTGCCCATGCGAATTCTGATTGTCAACGTCAATACCACCGAAGCGATCACCGAGGCGATCGCCGAGCAAGCGCGCAGCGTCGCCTCCCCCGGCACCGAGATCGTCGGCCTGACGCCCTTCTTCGGCGCCGAGTCGGTGGAAGGCAACTTCGAGAGCTACCTGGCCGCCATCGCGGTCATGGACCGCGTGCTGGCCTACGAAGGCCCGTACGATGCGGTGATCCAGGCGGGCTACGGCGAGCACGGCCGCGAAGGCCTGCAGGAGTTGCTCGACGTGCCGGTGGTGGACATCACCGACGCCGCCGCCAGCACCGCCATGTACCTGGGCCACGCATACTCGGTGGTGACCACCCTGGACCGTACGGTGCCGCTGATCGAAGACCGCCTGAAGCTGTCCGGCCTGTACGACCGTTGCGCCTCGGTACGGGCCAGCGGCCTGGCCGTGCTCGAACTCGAAGAAGACCCGCAACGGGCCGTGCAGGCCATCGTCGAACAGGCCGAACGAGCCGTGCGCGAGGACAAGGCCGAAGTCATCTGCCTGGGTTGCGGCGGCATGGCCGGGCTGGACGAACAGATCCGCCAGCGCACCGGGGTACCGGTGGTCGATGGCGTCAGCGCGGCGGTGACCATCGCCGAATCACTGGTGCGCCTGGGGCTGAGCACCTCGAAAGTGCGTACCTACGCCACACCGCGAGCGAAGAAGGTACTGGGCTGGCCGATGCGACTGGGTCGCTGAGGCGTTACGTCGGGCAGCTCGAAGAGCCATCGTCGAGACCCTGGCGCAGGTTGCGGGTGTCGAGGGTGGCTTTGCCGTCATGCCAGGTCAGGGTCAGCACGTACAACGAATCGAAATCGTCGCCGTCCCAATCCTCGGTGATCGCCTGCTGACCACCCAGGGCCTTGCGCGCTACCGCGTTGATCAGGTCCGGCAGGTAGCCATGTGACCAGGCCGTGTAGACGGTGGCGTTGCGGTACTTGGCGTCCATCAGCTCATCAGCCAGGGCATCGGTGTCGTTGGCACCGAAGTCGATGTTCACCGGCAGGCCCAGGCGAATGGCGCTCGGGGTGATGGTCATCAGCGGGCGAATATAGCTGTAGCTATGGTCGTGGCTACCTTCCTCGACGTGTCGCGAAGGATTGGCGGCGAACACGTAGTCGGCTTCACCGAAACGATCGGGCAGCACGGTTGCCAGGTCCAGGGCGCGGTTCAGGCCCTGGCAGTTGAGCTGCCCCAGACCTTCGCCGGGTTTTTCGGCATGGCGCAGGAACACCAGGGTCTGGGTGCCGTCTACGGGTTGGCTGCGGCGCTCGAGGAGAGCCTGCGTCACCACACCTGCAGCTGCGACGAATGCAAGGCCGGCCAAGACCAGGCGACAACGTCGGGAGGGCGTAGGCAACTTCATGAAGGCAGACTCTCGTGGCGGAAGAAGGGTAACGTCCCCCACAAGACCCTAGGGCCGAAGCCGCGGGGCATCCGTGTCGTCGATGTCATCTCGGCATCGTGCCAGGGTCAGAGTCCCTTCAAGCCGTTTGGTTCCCCTGTTCGTTCAATCGTCCCTGGTCAACACTTCCAGCAACTCGATTTCGAAGGTCAAATCCGAATTCGGTGGGATCGCCCCTACGCTGCGCTCGCCATAGCCCAGGTGCGCCGGCACCAGCAGCTTGCGCTTGCCGCCCACGCGCATGCCCATCAGCCCCTGGTCCCATCCCTTGATGACCCGGCCGGTACCGATCACGCACTGGAACGGCTTGCCGCGCGACCAGGACGAGTCGAACTCGCTGCCGTCGGCGAGCCAGCCGGTGTATTGGGTGGTGATCAGCGCACCCTTGACGGCTGCCTTGCCTTCGCCCTCGAGCACGTCGATGATCTGCAATTCGCCACTCATGGGCATCTCCTACGCGGATAAACGAGGGCGCCGTTTTCTCAGGATTGCGCGCTTTTGGCAAGCGCGCCGATGCCAACCCATCGATCAGATGTAAACGGTACCGCGCAGGTACAGCGCCGCACGTCCGCTGATGATTACCCGGCCATTGCCCGGCACCTGGCAGTGCAACTGGCCCTTGCGCGCCCCGCCCTGCTCGCAGCTGAGCACGGTCTTGCCCAGCCGCTCGGCCCAGACTGGGGCCAGCGAGGTATGCGCGGAGCCTGTGACCGGGTCTTCGTTGACCCCGACATTCGGACCGAACCAACGGGTAACGAAGTCGTAGCCACGACCGGCTGCGGTCACGGCAATGCCGCGGACATCGAAGGCCGAAAGTGCGACGAAATCAGGCGTGAGCGTTTCCAGCAGCGAAGCATCGTCGATGACCACGACATAATCGTCGGAACGATAGACGGCGCTTGCGGTGCCCAAGCTCAGTGCTTCCAGCAGGCCAGCCGGCATGTCCACGGCCACCGGTTGCTTGGCCGGAAAATCCATCGCCAGCAAGCCATCGGCGCCGCGGCTGACGCGCAGCTCGCCACTACGGGTATTGAAGCGCAGCACCTCGGCCTGCTCGCCCAATTGCTCGAACAGCACATAGGCCGATGCCAGGGTAGCGTGGCCGCATAGGTCGACTTCCACCGCCGGGGTGAACCAGCGCAGGTCATAGGTTTCGCCTTTACCCACGAAGTAGGCCGTTTCGGACAGGTTGTTCTCTTCGGCGATGCGTTGCAGCACATCGTCCGGCAGCCAGCTTTCGAGCGGGATCACCGCTGCCGGATTGCCACCGAAGGGCTCGGCGGAAAAAGCATCGACCTGGAAGATCTCGAGTTGCATGCGAACACTCCTGAAAGCCCGGCCTCTACCGGGCGGAAACGAAAGCGAAGATTACGGGCGCACGGGCGTGAGCACCGGCTCACCGGCAAAGAACGCCTGCAGGTTGCGCAGTACCAGAGCGACGGTGTCGCGTGCGGCTTCCGGCGACTGGCCAGCGACATGGGGAGTGAGCACGGTGTTGCCGAGGGCCTTGAGGCTCTCGGGCACGGTGGGTTCGTCATCGAATACATCCAGCGCGGCGCCGGCGATCAGGCCCTGTTGCAGTGCCGTCACCAAGGCCTGCGTGTCGACCACGCTGGCGCGGGCGATATTCACCAGGTAACCCTCGGCGCCCAAGGCCTCGAGCACCTGGGCGTCGACCAGGTGGCGGGTACCGGCGCCGCCGGGCGTGGCGACCACCAGGATGTCGACGGCATCGGCCAGGTGCAAGGGGCTGTCGTACCAGGTGTAGGGCAGGTCGTGGCGTGGGGTGCGGCTGTGGTAGCTGACGTTCATGTCGAAGCCCAGGCTGGCGCGCTTGGCGATTGCCTGGCCGACCGCGCCGAAACCGAGCAGGCCCAGGCGCTTGCCGCTGACCGAGGGGCTGATGACCCGGTTCCACTCGCCACGGCGGGTGCTGGCATCGGCATGGGGAATATCACGCAGCAGAGCAAGGAGGATGGCCATGGCGTGGTCGGCGACCGTGGCGGCATTGGCGCCCGCGCCATTGGTGACGATGATGCCCCGGGCCGCGGCGGCGGCCAGGTCGACCTGTTCGTAGCCCGCGCCGATCACGCAGATGATGCGCAGGTGCGGCAGTGCCTCGATCTCGGCGGCGGTCAGGCCCAGCGGGCCGCGGGTGAGCACGGCATCGATCTCGCCGGCATGGGGGGCGATGGCATCGGCACGTAGCGCAGGGGATGGCGCACGGATCAGGCGATAGCCGGCCTGCTCGAGCAACGGCAGGTAATCGTCGACGGATTCAACCAGTACCAGGACTGTCTTGCTCATGCCACCTCCGGGTCAATTCGAAGGGGCATTATGCGCAATGGGTGGCCAGTACAGTCAATCGATAAATTGGGGATTAACTGTACTGTATGGGTTACTGGGCAAACGCCCGCCCCAACCCCCAGGCACGCCACTGCTATCGGTTTCCTGCCAAGGCCCATCCGGGCTCAGCGACCAGCTCCAACCATTGTCATAACGGTAATAGGTCCGCTGGCGGTAGAAGGTATTGGTCTTCTTCTCCAGCACATACACCCCAAGCTTCGGATCCCAATGGCTGGCACCGCCTGGCGGCGGCGCGAAACTGGCCGATGTGCGTGGCATCGGCTTGGGAATCGACGCCGGCTTGCTCGGCTGGGTCGACGGTTGCCCACCCGGCAACGGCTTGACCACCGGCCCCTTGTGCGGCGGCGCCGTCTCGATCGGCGGCGCCGGCTGCTCGTAGGGCTCATGCGTGGTACACGCGGACAATCCCACGGCCAGGGCAATCAGGGTCAGGCGTAGGGTGTTGTGCATGGTGTCGTTCTCTTACCGGTCGGGGCTGTCGATGATCAGCAGTTGCTGGGCCTGGGTGGAATTTGCCAGCGGTGCGCCCTGGCCGATCCATTCGCCCTGGGTCGGCTGGCCAGCGCGCGAGACACGGGCAACCAGTTGGACTTGCGGGAAGTCCGACAGTTTCATCTGCGGCATCATCGCGTCGGCATCGGACAACTCCACCTCGATCGGCAACTGTGCCACGGTCACCCGCTTGGCCGCCAGCGGCATCGGCGGACCCTCGCTGGCACGGGCGAAGATGAACACGGTATCGTCGGGCTTGACCTTGTCCTTGAGCGCCGCCGCCAGTTCCACCCGCACCTTCAGGCGCGCAGCGACCGGGGCCGCCGGCTTGGCGGCGTGGCCACCGAGGCGCTCCGCGGCGCGGTCGATGCCACCCTGCAAGGCCGCACGCGACGTGTCGCCCTCAGGCAACAGCACCAGCAGGCGGTTCCAGTAGTCGATGGCTTCCTGGTAGCGCTCGCCCTCGAATGCGGCGATGCCACGCAGGCCGAGGCTGGTGACCTCCTTGGGATCGGCTTTCAACGCCTCGTCGGTGAGCGCCTGGACCTGCTCGCTCCACTTCTTGTCGGCCGCGAAGTACAAGGCCTGCGCCCATTGCCCGAGCAGTTCGGGCTGGCGCCCGGCCAGGCTCACGGCGCGCTCGAAGGCACGCGCGGCATCGGCCGGACGCTGCTCGGCCATGTAGGCACGGCCGAGGAAATACACGCCTTCGGCCGAGTCCGGCTGGGCCTCGACGGCACGCTCCAGACGCGTGGTCATCTCTTCCATGGTCTTGGGCGCGGCAGCGAACTCCTGGGTCAGCTCGACCTTGTCGGCAGCCCCGAAGTGCAGGTACAACCCCAGCGCCAGCAACGGCACCAACACCGCCGCCAGCAGTGGCAGAGCCTTGCCCAAGTGGCCCTGGCGCAGCGGTTCGGCACCTTCGGTATCGGCCAGCAGCTCGCGGGCCGCCTCGTCACGGCCCTTGGCCAACTGCGCCTCATCGAGCACGCCGGCAGCCTGTTGAGCAGCGAGTTCGCCGACACGTTCCTGATACAGGGCCACGTTCAGGGCGGTGCGGTCTTCTTCCTGCTGGCGGCTACGCCCACGCAGGATCGGGATCAGAAGAAAACCGAAGGCAGCGAGCAGCAGCAGGCCCGCACTAAGCCAGAATTCAATCATGGGTCTGTTCTTTTTCCAGCAGTTTGGCGAGACGCTCGCGTTCATCGTCGGACAGGGCCTGGCTACCTTGCGTGGCCGCGCCACGGCGGCGCCGCACGATCACCGCCAGCACCACGAATCCCGACGCCAGGAGAAGGCCGGGCCGAACCAGAGTAACCAGGTGCGGCTGCTGAGCGCCGGTTTGTAGCGCACGAAGTCGCCGTAGCGATCGACCATGAAATCGACGATCTGCTGGTTGCTCTTGCCTTCGCCGAGCATGCGGAAGATCTCTCGGCGCAGGTCGGCGGCGATGGGCGCATTGGAGTCGGCAATGTCCTGGTTCTGGCACTTGGGGCAGCGCAGTTCCTTGGTCAGCGCCTGGTAACGCTCGCGCTCGGCCTCGTCACGGAACTGATAGGTGTCGATGGCCGCCCGGGCCACGCCGGCCACGCTCAACCCGAGCACGGCAGCCACCAGCCAACGCCTCATGGCTTGGCCTCATCGACCAGACCCTGGTACAGCGGCGCCAGTTGTTCGCGCCAGACCGTGGCGTCGACCACGCCCACGTGCTTGTAGCGGATGATGCCCTTGGCATCGATGAGGAAGGTTTCCGGCGCGCCGTACACGCCCAGGTCCAGCCCCAGGCTGCCCTGCTCGTCGCGGATGTTCAGCTGGTACGGGTTGTGGAACTCGGCCAGCCACTTCTGCGCGGCGGCGTTGTCGTCCTTGTAGCTGACCCCGTGGATCACCACGCCCTGCTCGGCCAGCTGGTTCAGGTAGGGGTGCTCGACCTTGCACGATGGGCACCAGGTGCCCCACACGTTGACCAGCGCCGGGCGCCCGAGCAGGTCGGCCTGGGTCAGGGTCCGCTGGCCCTCGACCGAGGCCAGGGAAAACGTCGGAAACGGTTTGCCGATCATCGCCGATGGCAGCTCGTCGGGCTTGAGGAACAGCCCTTTGTAGAGAAACACCGCCACCAGCAGGAACACCGCCAGCGGCAACACCATGATCCAACGCTTCATGCAGCTGCTCCAGACACGCCCAGGGCCTCACGCACCCGGGTCTTGACCTTGACGCGGTAGCGTCGGTCGAGGGCCGCCAGCAACCCGCCCAGGCCGGTCAGCAGACCGCCCAGCCAGATCCAGCGGACATATGGCTTGATGTGCACGCGCACGGCCCAGGCGCCGTTTTCCAGCGGCTCGCCGAGGGCGACGTACAAGTCACGGGTGAAGCCTGCGTCGATGCCGGCCTCGGTCATCATCGACTGCTGCACGGTGTACAGGCGCTTTTCCGGGTGCAGGGTGGTCACTTCGCGGCCATCGCGGGTCACCACGATGGTGCCCTTGTCGGAAATGAAGTTCGGCCCCTCGAAGTGCTTGGCGCCCTGGAACAGGAACTGATACCCGCCCAACTCGACGCTCTCGCCCGGCGCCATGCGCAGGTCGCGTTCGGCACTGTTGTTGCTCGACAGCACCACGCCCAGCGCGCACACCGCCAGGCCCAGGTGCGCCAGCTGCATGCCCCAGTAGCTGCGGGTCAGGCCGCGCGCCCCCTTGGCCAGGCCCTTGTGGCGGGTCTTGTCGAGGATGTCGCGCACGCCACCGAGCACCACCCAGGCAGCCAGGGCGAACACGCTCAAGGTCGGCCAGTCGAAGTCGTCGACGATGAACCCGGCCACAGGCGCCAGCACCACGCTGGCGATCAGCACCGGGGTCAGCATGCTCGCCAGCCATTTGCCCGGGGTGTCCTTCCAGCGCACCAGCACGCCGATACCCAGCACCACCATCAGCAGCGCCATCAGCGGCAGGAACAACGCGTCGAAATACGGCGGACCAACCGACAGCTTGGCGCCGGTCAGGGCATCGAGCACCAGTGGATAGAGGGTGCCGAGCAAAATCATCGAAGCCGCCACGACCAGCACCAGATTGTTGGCCAGCAGCAGTGTCTCGCGTGACCACAGGGCAAAGCCGACCTGGCTCTTGACCACCGGGGCACGTAGCGCGAACAGGGTCAACGAGCCCCCGACCACGAACAATAGGAAGATCAGGATGAACACGCCACGCGATGGATCGGAGGCGAATGCGTGCACCGAGGTCAGCACGCCGGAGCGAACCAGGAAGGTGCCGAGCAGGCTCAGCGAGAAGGCCGCGATTGCCAGCAACACGGTCCAGCTCTTGAACACCCCGCGCTTCTCGGTCACCGCCAGCGAATGGATCAGCGCGGTACCCACCAGCCAGGGCATGAACGAGGCGTTTTCCACCGGATCCCAGAACCACCAGCCGCCCCAGCCCAGCTCGTAGTAGGCCCACCAGGAGCCCAAGGTGATGCCGACCCCGAGGAACGCCCAGGCAACGATGGTCCAAGGCCGCGACCAGCGCGCCCACGCCGCATCCAGGCGCCCGCCGAGCAAGGCGGCGATGGCGAAGGCGAAGGCCACCGAGAAGCCCACGTAGCCCATGTACAGCATCGGTGGGTGGACGATCAGGCCGAAGTCCTGCAGCAGCGGGTTGAGGTCGCGGCCATCGCCTGGCACCTGCGGCAGCAGCCGCTGGAACGGATTGGAAGTGATGATCAGGAAGCTCAGGAAACCCACGCTGATCATGCCCATCACCGCCAGCACCCGCGCCAGCATCACCTGCGGCAATTGCCGCGAGAACACCGACACGGCGAAGGTCCAGCCGCCCAGGATCAACGCCCAGAGCAGCAGCGAGCCCTCGTGCGCGCCCCATACGGCACTGAACTTGTAGTACCAGGGCAAGGCACTGTTGGAGTTACTGGCCACGTAGGCGACCGAGAAATTGTCGGTCATGAAGGCGTGGGTCAGGCAGCTGAAGGCGAACGCCAGGAAGGCGAACTGCCCCCAGGCGGCTGGCCGTGCCAGGCTCATCCACAGGCTGTCGCCACGCCAGGCACCGAGCAACGGCACGATGGCCTGCACGGCGGCGAAGCAGATCGCCAGGATCATCGCCAACTGACCGAGTTCGGGGATCACCAACGCAGCGTTCATGGCTTGCTCTCCGCACCGGTCGCCGCCTGGCCGCTTTCCTTCAGGGCCTTGCTGACTTCAGGCGGCATGTATTTCTCGTCGTGCTTGGCCAGCACCTCGTCGGCCACCACCACGCCCTCGGCATTGAGCTTGCCCAGGGCGACGATCCCCTGCCCCTCGCGGAACAGGTCGGGGAGGATGCCACGGTAGGTGATCGGCACCGACTTGTTGAAATCGGTGACCACGAAGCGTACGTCGAGCGAATCGGCCGAGCGCTGCACCGAGCCCTTCTCGACCATGCCGCCGGCGCGGATGCGCGTGTCCAGCGGCGCCTCGCCATTGGCGATCTGGGTCGGGGTGTAGAACAGGTTGATGTTCTGTTGCAGGGCGCTCAGGGCAAAGCCTACGGCAATCGCGACCCCGACCAGCAGGCCGAGAATCAGGAACAGGCGTTTCTTGCGCTGCGGATTCACTGGTTGTTCTCCCGGCGCAGGCGACGCGCCTCTTCTTGCAAGTAGCGGCGACGGGCCAACAGGGGCGCAGCGACATTGATCGCCAGGACCGCCAGGCAGATGCCATAGGCCGTCCAGACATACAGGCCATGGTGACCCATGGCGACAAAGTCGGCGAATGAAGCAAATTTCATCGTGCGGCCCTCCGCCCCAGGCTGTTCAGCACTTCTTCCCTCACCCAACTGGCACGTGCTTCGCGCTTGAGCACTTCGAGGCGCATGCGCAGTAGCAACACCGCACCGAAGAAGCAATAGAAGCCCAGCGCCGTGCACAGCAGCGGCAGCCACATCTCGGCCGGCATGGCCGGTTTTTCGGTGAGGGTGAAGGTGGCGCCCTGGTGCAGGGTGTTCCACCACTCCACCGAGTACTTGATGATCGGGATGTTCACCACGCCGACGATGGCCAGTACCGCGCAGGCCTTGGCCGCGCTGTCGCGATTACTGATGGCCTGGCCGAGGGCGATGATGCCGAAGTACAGGAACAACAGGATCAGCATCGAAGTCAGGCGTGCGTCCCAGACCCACCAACTGCCCCAGGTAGGCTTGCCCCAGATGGCCCCGGTGACCAGCGCCACGGCGGTCATCCAGGCGCCGATGGGCGCCGCGCATTGCAGGGCGACGTCGGCCAGTTTCATCTTCCACACCAACCCCACCGCCCCGGCCACCGCCAGCAGCACGTAGCAGGACTGCGCCAGCATCGCCGCCGGCACATGGATGTAGATGATGCGGAAACTGTTGCCCTGCTGGTAGTCCTGCGGGGCGAAGGCCAGGCCCCAGACCACACCGGTGACCAGCAGGAGCAAGGCGGAGACAGCCAACCAGGGCAACAGGCGGCCACTGATGGCATAGAACCATTTCGGCGAGCCCAGTTTGTGGAACCACGTCCAGCTTATTTTCATCAGGTACATCCAGGGTATTAGCCGGGCTTGAAAGCCCGGGACTCGTTATTCGCCAACGCTGATCTTCAGGCCGGCCGCTATCGCAAAAGGCGCCAGGGTCACCGCCAGGGCGGTCAGGCTGGCCAGCCATAGCAGATGGCCAGTCGCCGGCATATTGTGCAGCGCCGCTTGCAATGCGCCACTGCCCAGGATCAATACAGGGATATACAACGGCAGGATCAACAACGCCAGCAGCAAGCCGCCGCGCTTGAGACCCACCGTCAGCGCCGCGCCCACCGCCCCCAACAGGCTCAGTACCGGCGTGCCCAGCAGCAGGGAACCGAGCAACACCGGCAGGCAATGGCTCGGCAGCCCAGCATCAAGGCCAGCAGCGGCGCCAACAATACCAGTGCCAGCCCGGAAAAGATCCAGTGCGCCAACACCTTGGCCAGCACCAGCATGGCCAGTGGATGCGGCGACAGTACCCACTGCTCCAGCGAGCCGTCCTCGAAATCGCTGCGGAACAAGCCATCGAGCGATAGCAACACCGCCAACAGCGCCGCGACCCAGACCAGGCCCGGCGACAATGTTTGCAACAATTGGCTTTCCGGACCGACTGCCAGCGGAAACAGTGCGACGACGATGGCGAAGAACACCAGCGGGTTGGCCAATTCTGCCGGACGGCGGAACAGCAGGCGCGCCTCACGGCGCAGCAACAGGATGAATACGCTCATGCCGCCCACTGCCCCAGGTTGAGTTCGCGGTAGCCTGAGGGTGTGCGCTCGAGGGTGTGGTGGGTGGTGAGCACCACTGTGCCGCCTTGCTCGCAATGGGCCGCCAGGTGCGCTTCGAGTTGGGCCACCCCTTGCTTGTCGAGGGCGGTGAACGGTTCGTCGAGAATCCACAGCGGCGGGCTGTCCAGGTACAGCCGGGCCAAGGCCACGCGACGCTGCTGGCCGGCTGACAGGGTATGGCAGGGCACATCCTCGAAACCGCGCAAGCCGACCGCCGCCAGCGCCGCCCAGATGGCATCGCTGTCGGCGGGCTGGTGCAGGGCGCACAGCCAGGTCAGGTTCTCCTCGGCCGTGAGCAGGTCCTTGATCCCGGCGGCATGGCCTATCCACAGCAGGATGCTGGCCAGGGCATGGCGTTGTTCGGCCAACGGCTGGCCGCCCAGCAGGATCTGCCCGGCGGTCGGCTGCATCAGCCCGGCCAGCAGCCGCAGCAGGCTGGTCTTGCCACTGCCGTTGGGGCCGCTGATCTGCAGCATGTCGCCAGGGCGCAGCTCGAAATCCAGGTGCTCGAACAACAGGCGCCAGTCGCGCTCGCAGGCCAGGCCCGCGGCTTGGAGGTGAAGGGTCACGGATTCGCCTTATGCAGTGAGTGTCTCAAGTCGCCCCCCGCGCTGCCGTTATACTGGCAATGGCTGGCGGCCGGGCATTATTACATGTGCGGCCACGCTGCCAAGAGGCGGGTTCGACAGGTTGTATACAATACATGACTGAAATCAATAGTGTCGGCGCTCAAGCCACCCTCAACCCGCAGGTGATCAAGGCGGCGTTGACCAGTGAGCTGCTGAGCCTGACCCAGGCGCAGCCTGGCCTGCTCAAGCCCGGCGAAACCGCCCAGGCCGAAGTCCTGACCCTGCGTCAGAACGGCAACGAGTTCCTGCTGGTGTTGCGCCTGGCACAGGCCAACGGCACCTTGACCCAGGTCCAGGCCACCTCCAGCCAGCCGATCCCCCAGGGCAGCCAGGTCACCGTCAGCCAACCCGAGAGCAACCGCCTGGCGGTGCTGGTACAACAGGCCAGCGCCAGCAACGTCGCCACCCTCACCCAGCTGGACACCGCCAAGGTCCCGGTCGGCACCCTGCTGCAAGGCAAGGTCCTGACCAACCAGCCGTTGCCCCAGGCGGCGGGCGAAACAGCCGGCTTCCGCTCGCTGGTGAGCCTGCTCAACACTGCCCAGGCCGGCGCTACCCTGACCCTCGACAGCCCGCGCCCACTGCCGGTGGGCAGTCTGCTCAGCGCCTTGGTGCAGAGCGACCAGTCGCTGCGTTTCGTGCCGCTGAGCGGTCGCCAGGACCAACTCGACATCGCCCAGCAGTTGCTGACCCAGCAAGGCCGCCAGGCGTCGTTGCCGAGCCTGCTCAGCGGCCTGCAGCAGATCGCCAACAGCCCACAGGCCAACGGCGAGCTGCGCGCTGCGGCTACCAACCTGCTCGCCAACCTGCCGGATGCGCGCCAGCTCGGCAATGCCAAGACGCTCGCGCAGGCCCTGAACAACAGCGGCGCATTTCTTGAGGCCAAGCTGCTTGGGGGGCTTGGCGCCGGGGTAGCCACCGACCTCAAGGCACAGTTGGTGCGTTTGGTGTCGCTGGTGTCAGCCAACACCCCAGGCAGCCCCGCCATCGCCGCGAGCACCCTGGCCCAGAGCTTGCCAGCCATGGCCCGCAGTGCCCTGGGGCTGCTCGACCGGGTCAGCCCCCGGCAGCAGCCAGGCGCGTTCCCGCTGCCCACGCGGCTGCTGCAGGCACTGGAGGACGAAGGTGACCTGCAACAATTGCTGCGCCTGGCCAGCGCGGCCATTTCGCGCTTGCAAAGCCATGCCCTGAGCAGCCTGCAGCAGTCCGGCACGCTGGAGAACGGCAACCTGCAGACCACCTGGCAAACCGAGATCCCGGTGCGCCATGGGCAGGACTTCATCCCCCTGCAGGCCAAACTGCAGCGCGAAGAAACCCCGGAGCAACAGGCCGACCGCCAATCCGGGCAGCAAGACCCGTTGCTGGCGCGGTGGCGCATCGAGCTGGCCTTCGACCTGGCACCGCTCGGCCCGTTGCAAGTCCAGGCCCAGCTCAACCAGGGCCGGCTGTCAGGGCAGTTGTGGGCCGAACGCGAGCCAACCGCACGGCTGATCGACCGCCACCTTGGCAGTTTGCGCGAGCGCCTGCTGGACCGCGGCCTGGAGGTCGGCGACCTGGAATGCCACCCAGGCATTCCCCCCCAAGGCCCGCGTACCCGAGTGGAACAGCGTTGGGTGGACGAGAACGCATGAAGCAGAAGCAACCGCGCCAGGCGATCGCCCTGAACTACGACGGCCAACAGGCCCCGACCCTCACCGCCAAGGGTGACGATGCCCTGGCCGAGGCCATCCTCGCCCTGGCCCGCGAGCACGAGGTGCCGATCTACGAAAACGCAGAGCTAGTACGCCTGCTGGCTCGCCTTGAGCTGGGCGAGCAGATTCCCGAGGCGCTGTACCTGACCATCGCCGAGATCATCGCCTTCGCCTGGCAACTGCGGGGCAAGGTGCCACCAGGGTTCGACGATACCCCTGCGCAGCCACGCGACATCTCTCCCGCGACCTTGGCATTACCACCGGGCGATAGCACTATCTAACACGTCTGGACACCGCCAACCGGTCACGCTGTGCACTTTCAATTCAAAGGCCAGCGTATGCGCCCCATTCCTCCGACCAACCTCGACCTGGTCCGCCAGGCATTGCACGATATCCCCCGCCCGGACCTGCTCGCCAACGAGAAACTGTCTGCCTGGCTAGCCGAACGAGGCTTTACCGACAGCCCGCTCGATATCGACGTGATCACCTTCCACTACCAAACCGAACCCTTGGGCGAAGGCCGTGCGTACACCCAGGACAATGCCGTCATCACCCAGAAGCTGAACCTGGTCGAAGCCTTGCTGAGCAACTGGCAGGGTGAAAGCGCCGCCGGTTACGGCGGCTTTCACTATGGCGATTGGGCAGGCATACCGCCCACCGGGACATTGAACATGGTCGAGCGCCTGGAGCCGCTGGGTATATTGTCCAATGCCTCACCCTACCTGGTCTTCAACGGGCTCTATCGCCGCACCCAACCTGCGCGTTATGCCCCGACACACGCCTGCCGGTGCGCGCCGAGGACTTTCAGAGCCATCTCTGGGGCCTGCATTTTCACAGCGAATTCAAGGCTCGGTTGGACACCTACTGGCACAAACGCCAGGCGCACTATCAACGCGCACTGAAAATCGCCTTCATCGCTGCGTGCAACCGGCAGGTCATCGAGGGCAGCCTTTCCCCAGACAGCCAGCAATCGATCTGGCGGGCTGCGGGTCTGGCGCCACGTCAGGATGTCCAGGCAGCGATGCTCAACATCTATGGTTATGCCTCGTCCAACATCGTTTACATCAGCCAGGCATCGCGCCCGCAAGTGGTGCTGTACATCCCGGGCAACCTGTCCCCGTTCCACGAGTTCGCCAACGCCTCGGCCATGCAGCAATGGCTGGCCGTACAGTGTCGGGATACCGCCAAACGCTCGGCCCTGCTCAACCACTTCGTCCGCGCCGATTGGCCGGATGGCCTGGAGTTCAGCGGCCTGCGCACCGCGCTCGACGGGCTTGGCCTGTATCCCCGGCCGCATCGGTTGTCGGTTCACCAGGCGGGCTTCGCCACCAGTGGTTTCTGGAAACCGGAAAACGTCATCAACTATCGCCCCGAGAAATACAGCCCTCCCATCGAAGGAGACTTGTTCGAAACCCTGACCCTGCTGCACAAGCAACGCGCCTACGCCGACGCCGACAGCCAGATCACCAGCAACCATGACATCGACAAGGCTCGCTGGGGCTCCTATCTGAACCTGATGACGACCCTGCTGGCTCCACTGGTGATCGTGCTCCCAGAACTTTCGCCCCTGTTGCTGGCTGGCGGCGTGGGCCAATTCGGCCTCGGCCTGGATGCCGCGATCAACGGCAAGGATCTGCAACAGCGCGAGCAGGGGCTGAACGAGCAGGTTTTCGGCCTGTTCAATGCACTGCCGGCGGTGGGCAACATCGTCGCTCGGCCCGCTGGCGTGTTTCGCTACGCACGCCGGGGGTTCTTCTCCAGCAAGCGCCTCGTGGATCTGCTGGAAGTGCCAGTCGGTGCTGCACCACAAGTCGATGAGTTGGAGCTGGAACCTGCCGAAATGGCGTTCCGCGAGCAGGTGACAGTCTCCTCGCAAGCCACTTCGACACTGGTCGCACGCATCGACGAGCACCTGCGCTCACGCTTCGCGGCCTGGTTGCGTACCGATCATGGGATCGTCAACGACTGGGTGGAATACGAGGTGGCCAGCGACAGCTTCATCCGCACGCAGGATGCACGTCAGGCCGACCCTGCGCGCTGGATCATCCGCGACGAAAGCGAGTTCGCCCTGGTCATCGCCTCGCAACCCCGCATTGCCAACGATGCGCAACGTATGGCCACATTGCGGGGTCTGGGCATCGACCTGGAACTGCCACTGGACTTCCAGCGCTATGCCGAACTACAGCGCACTCCCATTCCCAAGGTGCTTAGCAGCGTATGGCTGGGCGACAAACTGCTGGAGGGAGAATTTCTCGACGCGCTGGCACACAATGCCCAGGCCTTGCAGGGCACCTCGTATCGCTACCAGATTTTCCTCTCGCGGGAGAACCATGCCACCTACCTCGGTAACTTGCGGCTGTTGCGCGAGCGGGCGCCCAACGCATTGCTGATGGCTTTGGAAGACCAGGGATTCTTCCAGGACTTCAACCATTCGCCTTTCTACCGCCAGTACCGGGACGCCATCGACGGCAATGACGGAGTGGCGAGGAATTTCAGCTCGGCCTGCGATGTCTTGCGCTATCGCTTGCTCAAGCATTATGGCGGGCTTTACCTGGATGCCGATGACCGTCTGCTGGCGGCCTCCGGCGCGCAAGGCGAGCTGCCCCTGCAACAGATCGAGCTCAAGACCACCAACGACGGCCTGGTGCTATCGCCGCCAGTGTCCAACGACCTGCTGGGCATGTACATCAAGTTCAACAGCAGCATGATCGGCAGTCATCCAGGCAACCCGACGCTCGATGCGATTTCCGAGCGCATCCTCGAACGCTATGCGCAAGCGCCGGCCTTCTACCGAAGCCGTCCCGACCCGATCCTGCAACCGGTGCTCTTTCACGACTATGCGCGCAAGCTCAGCCTGATCAGCGGGCCTGGGGTGCTCAACGACGTGATCGACGAACGCCTGCCGTGGCTCAGGCAATTGCGCGAGATCTGCAACCTGATGACCGCGCCGATCCACGACATAGCGGATACCGTGAATTTCAGTCTGTTAGCCCGCACATTGCGCGAACACGTGCCCCTGGACCGGGTCGCAAGGATGGGGCACGCGCACAGCTGGGCGAAGTGAGCGCGGATTCCCGCGCCCCCGGTAGGCCCGTAGGCCTCACTCGCCGCGGTGCAACTTCCTCATCAACTCCGCCTCGGCCTGGGTCAGGCCGCAGGTTTCGGTGAGTTCGGAGACACTGGCGCCCATGCCGACCAGTTTGGCCGCCTGGGTGAAGGTCACGCTGTTGGGATCGCGCTGTTCGAGCTGTTGCACTTTCTCGGGCAGCGGCGCCACCACCGCGCGCAGTTCGTGGATGGCCTCGCCCATGCGCACGGTACCGTTCTGGTAGTCGTCCAGGCGCTTGGCCAGGTCCTTGATGCGCTGGTCACGCAGCGCATCGCCCACAGCCTGTTCGGCGGCCAGTTCGCGCTGGCGCTTGCTGTAGTTGAGGAACAACCACAGGCTCAGCGCCCACAGCAGCGCCAGGAAGATGACAGCAGCCTCGAAGATCAACTCAGATGTTCTCCAGCTCGGACCACTCTTCCTCGGTCATCATCTTGTCCAGCTCGACCAGGATCAGCAGCTCGCCGTTCTTGTTGCACACGCCCTGGATGAACTTGGCCGACTCCTCGTTGCCCACGTTCGGCGCGGTCTCGATCTCCGACTGACGCAGGTAGACGACTTCGGCGACGCTATCGACCAGGATGCCCACCACCTGCTTGTCCGCCTCGATGATGACGATACGGGTATTGTCGGTCACCTCGGTCGGCATCAGGCCGAAACGCTGGCGGGTGTCGATCACCGTCACCACGTTGCCGCGCAGGTTGATGATGCCCAGCACGTAGCTAGGCGCACCTGGCACTGGGGCGATCTCGGTATAACGCAGCACTTCCTGCACCTGCATCACGTTGATGCCGTAGGACTCGTTGTCCAGACGGAAGGTTACCCACTGCAGGATCGGATCTTCGGAACCTTGTGCGGACGACTTTTTCATTCCCCTACCCCTTGAATTCCGCCATCGGCGGTGTGTTAGGTGTCATTGCTGTTGGCTGTGCATCTGCTTGACGGCACCGCTGGCGATCAACTCGGCCAGCTCGGCGACATCCAGCAGCGCACACATGTGTTCGATGACCGTGCCGGCCAGCCACGGGCGCTGGCCCCGCTGGCTGCGCCATTTGATCTCGTTCGGGTCCAGGCGCAGCGAGCGGCTGACCTGGTGCACCGCCAGCCCCCATTCGTAGCCCTGCACCGAAATCACGTAGTGCAGGCCCTGGCGGAAGTCTTCGCGATAGCGGTCGGGCATGACCCAGCGCGCGGTGTCCAGCACCTTCAGGTTGCCGGCCTGGCAGGTCAGGATGCCGAGGAACCAGTCCGGCTGGCCGAACAGCGGCGTCAGTTCCTGGCCCTCGAGGCTATAGATGGAGCCCAGGCAGACCAGCGGCACCGCCAGGGTCAGCCCGGCGACGTCGAACAACAAGCACTCGAAAGGCTCGGCAGCCCAGGCCGGGCGGCCATCGACCGTGGCCGGCGGCGTGGGCACGCCTGCTGCCGGCAGGTGGACGTCGACCAGCGGTGCAACCGGCTCGGCGGCCTGTACATCGATCAACACCGGGATGCTGGCCTCGGCCACCACGTCGGTCTCGATCACCGCGACCACGGGCTCCTCGGCTGGCATCACTGCCGGCAAGATCGGCGCGGGCGGCTCGGCGAAAGGACGCGCAACGTTGCTGGCCGCAGGCGCCTGGACCTGCTGGCGAGCATCGAATGCCTGCTCTTCACGCACGGCCGCGGCGAATTCATCGCTGGGTTCGGCCGCTGGAGCCTGCGAAGCCTGGAGCGGTTCGTCGAATTCGGTGGCTTCCTGCAACAACCCATCGAGGTAGGACTGCAGGGCCAGTTGCGGGCGAGTGCCGACAGGGCGATTCATGAGGCCACCCGCAGCGCGGCTTTGTAGGTCAGCAGGTGCTTGAGCAGTGCCCGGTAGGCGATCACGCCTCGGCTCTTGCCGTCGAACTGCGACGGCGTGACGCCGTTGCGGCTGGCATCGCGCAGGCGCGTGTCGACCGGTATGTAACCCTGCCAGACCTGCTGGTCATAGGTATCGCGCAGCACCTTCAGGGTGCCCATCGAGGCCTGGGTACGACGGTCGAACAGGGTCGGGACGATCTGGTACGGCAAGGCCTGCTTGCGCGAGCGGTTGATCATGGCCAAGGTGCCGATCATGCGCTCCAGCCCCTTGACCGCAAGGAACTCGGTCTGCACCGGAATCACCAGCTGCTGACTGGCGGCCAGGGCATTGACCATCAACACGCCCAACAGTGGCGGGCTGTCGATCAGGGCGAAGTCGAAATCCTGCCACAGCTGCGCCAGACTCTTGGCGATCACCAGACCCAGGCCGTTCTGCCCAGGCGACTGACGTTCGAGCACCGCCAGCGCGGTGCTCGAGGGCAACAGCGAAATGCGCTCGTCGCTGGTCGGCAGCAGCAATTGCCCGGGCAAGCCCTCTGGCACCGCGCCCTTGTGCAGGAACAGGTCGTAGCAGCTGTGCTCCAGCGCATCGGGATTGTGCCCGAAGTAACTGGTCATCGAGCCATGCGGGTCGAGATCGACGACGACCACGCGCTTGCCCGCCTCGGCCAACAGGCCGGCCAGGGCGATCGTGGTGGTGGTCTTGCCGACACCACCTTTTTGATTGGCTACTGCCCAGACTCTCATAGGACAACTTCTATCTCATTGATTTCGCGGCCTCGGTAGGAGCGGGTTTACCCGCGAACACCGGCATAGCCGGTGCCATATACCGAGTTGCAGCCTTCGCGGCGGTTCGGCGCTCCGATAAACCCGCTCCTACAGGGGACCGCGACGATCCCACGAACGTGTTGGCGGTGACGGAGAATTGACGAGTTACTGCCCCGCCGCCGCTGTTGGCGTAGCCGGTGCACTTTGTGTGCCAGCACGTCGCAAGGCCGCATCCGGTGTGGCGTTGGCACTGCCGGAACCGGTCAGGCTGCGGCGCACTTCAAGGTTGCGGGAAATCACCAGCACCACCCGGCGGTTGCGCGCCCGCCCTTCGGCGCTGTCGTTGCTGGCCACCGGCTGATATTCGCCATAGCCCACCGAGGCCATGCGCGCCGGGTTGACCCCTTCCATCGCCAGCAGGCGCACGATGCTCGCCGCCCGCGCCGACGACAGCTCCCAGTTGGTCGGGTATTGCGCGGTGCGGATCGGCAGGTTGTCGGTGAAGCCTTCCACATGCACCGGGTTGGCGAACGGCTTGAGGATGTTCGCCACCTTCTCGATGATGTCGAACGCCTTGTCGCTGGGCATGGCATCGCCGCTGCCGAACAACAGCGACGAGTTGAGTTCGATCTCGACCCATAGCTCGTTGCCGCGCACGGTCATCTGGTCGGACTTGATCAGGTCGCCGAACGCATCGCGCACGTCGTCGCTGATGGTCTTCAGTGGATCGACGCTGGTCTGCGCCAGGCCCGCATCGGTCTGCTCGCTGTCCTTGATCAACGGCTCGGCCGGGCGCACGCTCAGCGGCTGCTCATCACCGATGGGGATCGGCTTCATGGCCCGTTCGGGGTCGTTGAACACCCCCAGCAGCGCCTGGGAGATGACTTTGTACTTGCCCTCGTTGATCGAGGAAATCGAGTACATGACCACGAAGAAAGCGAACAGCAAGGTGATGAAGTCGGCGTACGACACCAGCCAGCGTTCGTGATTCTCGTGTTCTTCGGTATGGCGACGGCGACGCATGGGTTACTCCATGAAGCCTTGCAGCTTCAGCTCGATCGAGCGTGGGTTTTCCCCTTCGGCAATCGACAGCAGCCCTTCGAGCAGCATCTCGCGATAGCGCGACTGGCGCAGGACGATGGCCTTGAGCTTGTTGGCGATCGGCAGCAGTATCAGGTTGGCGCTGGCCACGCCGTAGATGGTGGCGACGAAGGCCACGGCAATGCCGTTGCCCAGTTGCGACGGGTCGGCAAGGTTGCCCATCACGTGGATCAGGCCCATCACCGCACCGATGATGCCGATGGTCGGCGCATAGCCGCCCATGCTCTCGAACACCTTGGCGGCCTGGATGTCGCGGGCCTCCTGGGTCAGGAAGTCGACTTCGAGGATGCTGCGGACCGACTCGGGCTCCGCGCCGTCGACCAGCAGTTGCAGGCCCTTGCGCGCATACGGGTCGGGCTCGGCATCGGCCACGCCTTCAAGACCCAGCAGGCCCTCCTTGCGTGCCGTCAGGCTCCAGTTGACCACGCGGTCGATCCCACCCGCCAGGTCCACCCGCGGTGGGAAGATGATCCAGCGCAAGATCTGCAGCGCCCGCTTGAATGCGGACAACGGCGATTGCAGGAGCGCCGCCGCCAGGGTACCGCCGAGCACGATCAGCCCGGCAGGGCCGTTGATCAGCGCGCCGACATGGCCACCTTCGAGGAAATTACCGCCGACGATGGCAACGAAAGCCAGGCTCAGGCCAATCAGGCTCAACACATCCATCAGACGCAGGCCTCTACCAGGTGCTTGCCGATTTCGTCCAGGCTGTACACCGCATCGGCCAGGTTGGCCTTGACGATGGCCATGGGCATGCCATAGATCACGCAGCTGGCTTCATCCTGGGCCCACACCGTGCTGCCCCCCTGCTTGAGCAACCGCGCGCCTTCGCGCCCGTCCGCGCCCATGCCGGTGAGCACCACCGAGAGCACCTTGTCGCCGTACGACTTGGCCGCCGAACCGAAGGTGATGTCCACGCAGGGCTTGTAGTTCAGGCGCTCGTCACCCGGCAGGATCTTCACCGTGCCACGGCCATCGACCATCATCTGCTTGCCACCCGGCGCCAGCAGGGCCAGGCCTGGGCGCAGCACGTCGCCATCCTCGGCTTCCTTGACGCTGATCTTGCACAGCTTGTCGAGGCGCTCGGCAAAGGCCTTGGTGAATGCCGCAGGCATGTGCTGGATGAGCACGATCGGCGCCGGGAAGCTGGCCGGCAGCTGGGTGAGGACCCGCTGCAACGCCACCGGCCCGCCGGTGGAGGTACCGATGGCCACCAGTTTGTAGGGCTTGCGCTTGGGCGCGGGCGATGCTGCCGGCGCGCTCGCCGATGCAGCGGCGCGCGCAGGCGCGGCGCTGCGTACCGGAGCTGGCGTGGCCGTTGCCAGGCTGCTGGCGGGCGCCTGTGCAGGGCTCGCAGGCGTCGCTGCAGCGGCAGGCGCGGGGCTGGCGTAGCTGCCGAAACGGCGGTTGCTGCGCGAAATGGTGTGGACCTTCTCGCACAGCAGTTGCTTGACCTTTTCCGGGTTGCGGGAAATATCTTCGAAGTTCTTCGGCAGGTAGTCCACCGCGCCGGCGTCCAGCGCGTCGAGGGTGACCCGGGCGCCTTCGTGGGTCAGCGAGGAGAACATCAACACCGGCGTCGGGCAGCGCTGCATGATGTGCCGCACCGCGGTGATGCCGTCCATCATGGGCATTTCGTAGTCCATGGTGATGACATCGGGCTTGAGCGCCTGTGCCTGGTCGATCGCCTCCCGGCCGTTGGTCGCGGTGCCGACGACCTGGATCGTCGGGTCGGCCGAGAGGATTTCCGAGACACGGCGGCGGAAGAAACCGGAATCATCCACCACCAGGACCTTGACAGCCATAAACACTCCATTAGCCGGCGCGCCCCTGCGGGTGCGCCAGCAGAATCAAATACGCCGTGCCGCGTAACGCTTGAGCATGCTCGGCACGTCGAGAATCAGCGCGATACGGCCGTCGCCGGTGATGGTGGCGCCGGACATGCCCGGGGTGCCCTGCAGCATCTTGCCCAGCGGCTTGATCACCACCTCTTCCTGGCCCACCAACTGGTCGACGACGAAGCCGATGCGTTGGGTACCGACCGACAGGATCACCACATGGCCCTCGCGCTGCTCCTCGTGCACCTGGTCGCGGACCAGCCAGCGCTTGAGGTAGAACAGCGGCAGTGCCTTGTCGCGCACGATTACCACTTCCTGGCCGTCGACCACATTGGTGCGCGACAGGTCGAGGTGGAAGATCTCGTTGACGTTGACCAGCGGGAAGGCGAACGCCTGGTTGCCCAGCATGACCATCAGGGTCGGCATGATCGCCAGGGTCAGCGGCACCTTGATGACGATCTTCGACCCCTGGCCCTTGGCCGAGAAGATGTTGATCGAGCCGTTGAGCTGGGAGATCTTGGTCTTCACCACGTCCATGCCGACACCACGGCCGGACACGTCGGAGATCTCGGTCTTGGTCGAGAAGCCCGGGGCGAAGATCAGGTTGTAGCAGTCCGATTCGCTCAGGCGGTCGGCCGCGTCCTTGTCCATCAGGCCTTTTTCCACGGCCTTGGCGCGCAGCACGCTTGGGTCCATGCCCTTGCCGTCGTCGGAAATCGACAAGAGGATATGATCGCCTTCCTGCTCGGCCGAGAGCACCACGCGGCCGGTACGGGCCTTGCCCGAGGCCTCGCGCTCGTCGGGCATTTCGACGCCGTGGTCGACGGCGTTGCGCACCAAGTGCACCAGCGGGTCGGCCAGGGCCTCGACGAGGTTCTTGTCGAGGTCGGTTTCTTCACCGACCAGCTCCAGGTTGATCTCTTTCTTGAGCTGGCGGGCGAGGTCGCGCACCAGACGCGGGAAGCGCCCGAAGACCTTCTTGATCGGCTGCATGCGCGTCTTCATGACCGCGGTCTGCAGGTCGGCGGTGACCACGTCGAGGTTCGACACGGCCTTGGACATGGCCTCGTCGCCGCTGTTCAGGCCCAGGCGTACCAGGCGGTTACGCACCAGCACCAGTTCGCCGACCATGTTCATGATCTCGTCCAGGCGTGCGGTGTCGACCCGCACGGTGGTTTCCGCTTCGCTGGCCACAGGCTTTTCCGCCACTGGCGACGCGGCGCGGGCGGGCGCGGCAGCCTTGGCGACCGGCGCCGGGGCGGCGGCAGCGGGCTTGGGCTCTGGCTTGGGCTCTGGTTTGGCTTGGGGCTTGGCTTGCGGCTTGCTGGCCACGGCGGCAGGCGCCGGCGCTGCGACCGCATCACCGGAGAACTTGCCCTTGCCGTGCAACTGGTCGAGCAGCGCCTCGAACTCGTGCTCGCTGATGTCGTCACCAGCAGCCACGGCGCCAGCCGGTGCAGCGCTGGCCGCTGGCAAGGCGTCGGCCTGGAAGGTGCCCTTGCCATGCAGCTGGTCGAGCAGCGACTCGAACTCTTCGTCGGTGATCTCGTCGCTCGCCGGTTCCTTGGCGGCCACTGGCGACTCGCTGGCGACGACTTCGGCGCTGAACTGGCCCTTGCCGTGCAACTGGTCGAGCAGCGACTCGAACTCGGCGTCGGTGATTTCGTCACCCTCGCCGCTGACGCCCTCGGCCTGCATCTGCTCGGCGGCAGCCGCTTCGGCCTTCACCGCATCGAGCGAGTCGAGCAGTTGCTCGAACTCGGTGTCGGTGATGTCCGCTTCGGCTGCGGGCGCCTCGAGCACAGGCTCGGGCGCGGCTTGCGCTGCGGCTTCGTCGGCCGAGGCAGGTTCTGCCAGGCGCGACAACGCCGCCAGCAGCTCCGGCGTGGCCGGGGTCACTTCGCTACGCTCGCGCACCTGGCCGAACATGCTGTTGACCGTGTCGAGCGCGGCAAGCACCACGTCCATCAGTTCCGCGTCGACCCGGCGCTCACCTTTGCGCAGGATGTCGAACACGTTCTCGGCGATATGGCAGCACTCCACCAGCTCGTTGAGCTGAAGGAAGCCGGCGCCCCCTTTTACAGTGTGGAAACCGCGAAAGATCGCATTGAGCAGGTCGGCATCGTCGGGCCGGCTTTCCAGCTCGACCAGTTGCTCGGACAGTTGCTCAAGAATTTCGCCGGCTTCTACCAGGAAATCCTGAAGGATTTCTTCATCGGCGCCGAAGCTCATTAAACGTGCTCCTTAAAAACCCAGGCTGGACAGCAGATCGTCGACGTCATCCTGACCGGATACGACGTCTTCACGCTTATCGGCATGAATCTGCGGACCTTCACCCCGAGTCGGATGTTTTTCTTGATCTTTTTCAGCACGAAGCTGTTGATGGTCGTGTTCGATACCGGCAAAACGGTCGACCTGGCTGGCCATCAACACGAGCTTGAGCAGATTGCTTTCGACTTCGGTCACCAGCGCGGTCACCCGCTTGATCACCTGGCCGGTGAGGTCTTGGTAGTCCTGGGCCAGGAGAATGTCGTTGAGGTGGCCGGCAACCTGCCGATTGCCCTCGGCGCTGTGCGTCAGGAAACTGTCGACGCGCTTGACCAGGTCACGGAACTCGGGCGCTGCGACCTCGCGGCGCATGAAGCGCTGCCAGTCGACGCTCAGGTTCTGCGCCTCGGCGGCCAACTCGTTGAGCACCGGGGTGCCCTGCTCCACCAGGTCCATGGTGCGGTTGGCCGCACCCTCGGTGAGTTTCACCACGTAGGACAGGCGCTCGGTGGCGTCGGTGATCTGCGAGACCTCCTCGGCCTGCGGCATGCGCGGGTCGATCTGGAAGCTGACGATCGCGCTGTGCAGCTCACGGGTGAGCTTGCCGACCTCCTGGTACAGGCCGCGGTCGCGGGTCTGGTTCAGCTGATGAATCAACTGCACCGCATCGCCGAAACGGCCCTTCTCAAGGCTCTCGACCAGCTCCTCGGCATGTTTCTTCAGGGTCGACTCGAACTCCCCCAAAGACGAATGTGATGGTTCCATGGCGCCCCCTGACGTGACTCAGCCGTTGACGCGTTCGAAGATCTTCTCGATCTTTTCTTTGAGCACCTGGGCGGTGAACGGCTTGACCACGTAACCATTGACGCCGGCCTGGGCCGCTTCGATGATCTGGTCGCGCTTGGCTTCGGCGGTCACCATCAGCACCGGCATGCCCTTGAGGCGCTCGTGAGCGCGCACCTTGCGCAGCAGGTCGATACCGGACATGCCCGGCATGTTCCAGTCGGTCACCAGGAAGTCGTAATGGCCGCTTTCGAGCATCGGCAGCGCCGTGGTGCCGTCATCGGCTTCATCGGTATTGGTGAAGCCCAGATCACGCAACAGGTTCTTGATGATCCGCCGCATCGTCGAAAAGTCGTCAACGATGAGGATTTTCATGTCTTTGTTCAATTAGACCTCCAAGCAGTCTCAAACGCGCTCGCCTGCGAGCACGCACTCAATCAATTCGGTACAACGGCAAACGACTGCAACGACCCCGGGCTCAACGTGCCCGCCATTCTCCAAGGCGGCTGCGCAGACGCGCGGCGCACTGGCTGTGCAACTGGCTGACACGCGATTCGCTGACCCCCAGCACCTCACCGATTTCCTTGAGGTTCAGCTCCTCGTCGTAGTACAGCGCCAGCACCAGGCGCTCGCGCTCCGGCAGGTTGGCGATGGCTTCGGCCAGGGCGGCCTGGAAGCGCTCTTCTTCCAGGTCGCGCGAAGGCTCGACCTGGCCACTGGCGCCGTCCTCGTGCAACCCTTCGTGCTCGCCGTCCTGCAACAGGTCGTCGAAGCTGAACAGGCGGCTCCCCAAGGTATCGTTCAAAATCCCGTAGTAATCATCGAGACTCAATTGGAGTTCGGCAGCAACCTCGTGATCTTTAGCGTCACGCCCGGTTCTTGCTTCGACGGCGCGCATCGCGTCGCTGACCATGCGGGTATTGCGGTGCACCGAGCGGGGCGCCCAGTCACCCTTGCGGACCTCGTCGAGCATGGCCCCGCGGATGCGGATGCCGGCGTAGGTCTCGAAGCTCGCGCCCTTGCTCGCGTCGTATTTGTTGGCCACTTCCAGAAGGCCGATCATGCCCGCCTGGATCAGGTCCTCGACCTGCACGTTGGCTGGCAGGCGCGCCAGCAGGTGGTAGGCGATGCGCTTGACCAGCGGCGCGTAGCGCTCGACCAGTTCGTACTGGGCGTCCTTGGACGCCTTGCTGTACATCTTGAAGCCGCTCGCGTTCATAACACCGGCCCTGCACTGCTCGGTTGCACCAGGCGCTCGACGAAGAACTCCAGGTGGCCACGCGGGTTGGCCGGCAGCGGCCAGCTGTCGACCTTCTGCGCGATGGCCTTGAACGCCAGGGCGCACTTGGAGCGCGGGAAGGCCTCGTAGACCGCACGCTGCTTCTGCACCGCCTTGCGCACGCATTCGTCGTAGGGCACAGCGCCCACGTACTGCAGAGCCACGTCGAGGAAACGGTCGGTCACCTTGGTCAGCTTGGCGAACAGGTTGCGGCCCTCCTGCGGGCTCTGCGCCATGTTCGCCAGCACGCGGAAACGGTTCATCCCGTAATCACGGTTGAGCAGTTTGATCAGCGCGTAGGCGTCGGTGATCGAGGTGGGTTCGTCGCACACCACCAGCAGGACTTCCTGGGCGGCGCGCACGAAACTGACCACCGAGTCACCGATGCCCGCAGCGGTGTCGATGACCAGCACGTCGAGGTTGTCGCCGATCTCGCTGAAAGCCTGGATCAGCCCGGCATGCTGGGCCGGCGCCAGGTGCACCATGCTCTGCGTGCCCGAGGCCGCCGGCACGATGCGCACACCGCCGGGCCTTGCAGCAACACGTCGCGCAGCTCGCAACGCCCTTCGATGACGTCGGCGAGGGTGCGCTTGGGCGTCAGCCCCAGCAACACGTCGACGTTGGCCAGGCCAAGGTCGGCGTCCAGCAGCATGACGCGGCGGCCGAGCTCGGCCAATGCCAGTGACAGGTTCACTGAAACATTGGTCTTGCCGACGCCACCTTTGCCGCCAGTCACGGCGATCACCTGTACGGGGTGCATGCTACCCATATCTGTTATTTACCTTGTCTCGCTTGGACCTGGGCCACACGAAGGGCAACCGTGCGGGCCCCTGGGTGTAGGTACTTTGGTATAGCTGTCTTGCACACGTCTTGCCTTCAACCCGCACGTCGCGGGTTGTGATAGAGATCAGCGAACATGTCGGCCATGGCCTCCTCGCTGGGCTCGTCCTGCATCTGCACACTGACCGCACGGCTCACCAGCTGGTGCTTGCGCGGCAGGTGCAGGTCGTCGGGAATGCGCGGGCCATCGGTCAGGTAGGCCACTGGCAGTTCATGACTGATCGCCAGGCTCAGCACTTCGCCGAGGCTCGCCGTTTCATCGAGTTTGGTCAGGATACATCCAGCCAGCCCGCAGCGCTTGTAACTGTGGTAGGCGGCGGTCAGCACCTGCTTCTGGCTGGTGGTGGCCAGGACCAGGTAATTCTTCGCGGCGATGCCACGGCCGGCCAGGGTTTCCAGTTGCATGCGCAGGGCCGGGTCGCTGGCCTGCAGGCCGGCGGTATCGATCAGCACCACGCGTTTGCGCAGCAGCGGCTCCAGGGCCTGGGCCAGGGATTCGCCGGGGTCGACATAGGTAACCGGCACGTTGAGGATGCGGCCAAGGGTCTTGAGCTGCTCCTGGGCGCCGATGCGGAAGCTGTCCATGCTCACCAGCGCGACGTTGGCCGGGCCGTACTTGAGCACGTAGCGCGCCGCCAGCTTGGCCAGGGTGGTGGTCTTGCCCATGCCGGCCGGGCCGACCATGGCGATCACCCCACCCTCCTCGATCGGCTCGACCTCGGGCACTTCGATCATCCGCGCCAGGTGCGCCAGGAGCATGCGCCAGGCCTGGCGCGGCTCTTCGATGCCTTGGGTGAGGTCGAGCAACTGGCGGGCGATCGGCCCCGACAGACCGATGCGCAGCAAACGCCGCCAGAGGTTGGCCTGCTGCGGCTGGCTGCCCTGCAACTGGCCCCAGGCCAACGAGCCGAGCTGCACTTCGAGCAGCTCGCGCAGGCCAGACAGCTCGGAGCGCATGGCATCGAACAGACGCGGGTCGACTGCTGCGGCCGGAGCGGCTGCAGGCGCCACTGGCTCGTCGACGTGGGGTTCGATCAGCGGCTCGGCGGCGGTCAGCGACTGGCCGGCGAACAATTGGCGGTTGCCCGGGGCCTCGCCTTCGCGGCTGGCAAGCTCAGCCTGGGCCGAAGCGATGCGCGACTGGGTCTTGCGCAGCTCTTCCTCGAGTTCGGCATTGGGCACGCGCGGCGCCAGCGCGGACAGCTTGTAGTCCAGCGCGGCGGTCAGTTCGACGCCGCCGGCGATGCGACGGTTGCCGATGATGGCGGCATCGGAGCCGAGCTCATCGCGGACCAGCTTCATGGCCTGGCGCATATCGGCGGCGAAAAAACGCTTAACTTGCATAACCCACTACCTCAGCCATTTGGGCCCACGGTGGCAACGATGGTGACTTGCTTGTTGTCAGGAATTTCCTGATACGCCAGAACATGCAAATTCGGTACAGCCAGGCGGCCGAAGCGCGACAGCATGGCACGGATCGGACCCGCCACCAGGAGGATGGCCGCCTGGCCTTGCATCTCCTGACGCTGGGCCGCTTCGATCAACGAGCGCTGCAGCTTTTCGGCCATGCTCGGCTCCAGGAGAACACCTTCTTCCTGACCTTGCCCGGCCCTTTGCAGACTATTGAGCAAAATCTGTTCCAACCTTGGCTCCAAGGTGATCACAGGCAGCTCCGACTCAGTGCCGACAATGCTTTGCACGATGGCGCGACACAATCCGACGCGCACTGCGGCGACCAGCGCGGCGGTATCTTGACTCTTCGCCGCGTTGTTGGCGATGGCCTCGGCAATGCTGCGGATGTCACGTACCGGCACCTGCTCGGCGAGCAACGCTTGCAGCACCTTGAGCAGGCCCGACAACGAAATGACACCGGGCACCAGCTCTTCGGCAAGCTTCGGCGACGCCTTGCCCAGCACCGCCAGCAATTGCTGGACCTCTTCGTGGCCGATCAGTTCGTGGCAGTGCTTCTGCAGAATCTGGTTGAGGTGGGTGGCGACCACGGTACTGGCATCGACCACGGTGTAGCCCAGCGACTGCGCCTGGGCGCGCTGGCCAACGTCGATCCACACCGCCTCCAGGCCGAACGCCGGGTCGCGCGCGGCAATGCCGTTGAGCGTACCGAACACCTGGCCGGGGTTGATCGCCAGCTCCCGGTCCGGGTAGATCTCGGCCTCGGAGAGGATCACGCCCATCAGCGTCAGGCGGTAGGCACTGGGCTGCAGGTCGAGGTTATCGCGGATATGCACGGTGGGCATGAGGAAACCCAGGTCCTGGGACAGCTTCTTGCGCACGCCCTTGATCCGCGCCAGCAACTGGCCGCCCTGGTTGCGATCCACCAGCGGGATCAGCCGGTAGCCGACTTCCAGGCCGATCATGTCGATCGGGGTGACGTCGTCCCAGCCCAGCTCCTTGGTTTCCAGCGCACGCTGCGGCGAGGGCAGCAGGTCTTGCTGGCGCTGCACTTCGGCCTGCGCAGCCGCCTTGGCCGTCTGCTGTTTCTTCCACACCAGGTAGGCGCCACCAGCGGCCATCAGGCCGAGGCTGATGAAGGCGATGTGCGGCATGCCCGGCACCAGGCCCATGACGATCATCAGCGCGGCGGACACCGCCAGGGCCTTGGGCGAATCGAACATCTGCCGGTTGATCAGCTTGCCCATGTCCTCGGAGCCCGAGGCACGGGTGACCATGATCGCGGCGGCGGTGGACAGCAGCAGTGATGGCAATTGCGCCACCAAACCGTCACCGATGGTCAGCAGGGCGTAGACCTTGCCGGCATCGCTGAACGACATGTCGTGTTGCAGCATGCCGATCAGCATGCCGCCGATGAGGTTGATGAACAGGATCAACAGGCCGGCGATGGCGTCACCGCGCACGAACTTGCTGGCACCGTCCATCGAGCCGTAGAACTCGGCCTCCTGGGCCACTTCGGCGCGACGCGCCTTGGCGCCCGCCTGGTCGATCAGGCCGGCGTTGAGGTCGGCGTCGATGGCCATCTGCTTGCCCGGCATGGCGTCGAGGGTGAAGCGTGCGCTCACCTCGGAAATACGCCCGGCACCTTTGGTCACGACCACGAAGTTGATGATCATGAGGATGGCGAACACCACCGCACCAACGACGTAGTTGCCGCCGATGACCACTTCACCGAAGGCCTGGATCACCTTGCCCGCCGCGCCATGGCCCTCCTGGCCGTGGAGCATGACCACGCGGGTGGAGGCCACGTTCAGTGCCAGGCGCAGCAGCGTGGCCACCAGCAGGATGGTCGGGAAGGCGGCGAAATCCAGCGGGCGCAGGGCGTATACGCAGACCAGCAGGACCACGATCGACAGGGCGATGTTGAAGGTGAAGAACACGTCGAGCAGGAACGGCGGCATCGGCAACATCATCATTGCCAACATCACCAGCAACAGCAGCGGCACGCCCAGGCTGCCCCGACCGAGGCCGGCCAGGTTACTGCGAGCGTTGCTGATTAACTGAGTGCGATCCACCGCGATTCCTCTTGCTGCAAAACTTTGACGCCCACAGGGCGTTTCGGCGTGGCTGTGCAAGAAGCCTTCCAACTTTGCCCATGCGGCGATCCAAGTTGCAGCGCGGGCCGTGTGGGAGCGGCCTTGTGTCGCGAAAGGGCTGCGCAGCAGCCCCGGCAATCCATGTAGCGCAGCTGAAAAACCAGGGGCGCTGCGCGCGACACAAGGCCGCTCCCACACAACAACTGCGCCAGGTCTGCCTTCAGTCGTCGCGCCGCAGATCCGGCGGTATCGGCAGGTCTTGCTTGAGCGGATCCGGCCGCTTGCCCTTGCCCGCCCGGTACTGGCGAATCTGGAATACGTAGGCCAGCACCTGCGCCACCGCCAGGTATAGCCCCGCCGGGATCTCACGCTCAAGCTCCGTGGAGTAGTAGATCGCCCGCGCCAGGGCGGGCGACTCGAGGATCTGGATCTTGTGCTCGACGCCGATCTCGCGGATCTTCAACGCCAGGAAATCGGTGCCCTTGGCGATCAGCAGCGGCGCCGCGCCGCCCTTCTCCGGGTCGTACTGCAGGGCCACGGCATAGTGCGTGGGGTTGGTGATGATCACATCGGCCTGGGGCACGGCGGCCATCATGCGCCGCTGCGACACCTCGCGCTGCAACTGGCGGATGCGCTGCTTGACCTCGGGCTTGCCCTCCTGCTCCTTGTACTCGTCGCGCACTTCCTGCTTGGTCATCTTCAGCTTCTTGGCCGTCTGCCACAGCTGGAACGGCACGTCCACCGCAGCAATCAGCAGCAGCCCCGCCGCCATCCACAGCGCACTCCAACCCACCACCTGCACGCTGTGGAGGATCGCCTGCTCCAGCGGCTCGTTGGCGATCGACAACAGCGCCTGGCGGTCGTTGGCCAGCACCACCAGTGCTACCAGGAGGATCACGAAGAACTTGGCAATGGCCTTGATCAGCTCGGTCAACGAGTTCATCGAGAACATGCGCTTGACCCCCGACAGCGGGTTCATGCGGCTGAACTTGGGCTGCAGAAGGCTGCCGGAGAACAGAAACCCGCCCAAGGCGATGGGCGCCACGAAGGAGATCACGAACAGCAGGATCAATACCGGTTGCACCGCCCACACCGCCATCTTGCCCGACGCCAGCAGGAACGCGCCCATGGCCCGCTCATCGACGATCACCTCGCGGGTCAGGCTGAAATTCAGGCGCATCATTTCCAGCAGGGTTTCTGCCAGATGGCCGCCGAAAGCCAGCAGACCACCGGCACCGGCCAAGGTCACGGCGACCGTGTTCAGCTCCTTGGAACGGGCGATCTCACCTTTTTCGCGCGCGTCGCGCTTGCGTTTGTCGGTGGGGTCTTCCGTCTTGTCCTGACCGCTCTCGCTCTCCGCCATGCTCAGCGCGCCCTCGCCAGTTCACGAAGCCATTGCAGCGATTCGCTGGCCAATGCCTGGTAATGCGACAGCACATCGGCCAGGCCGATCCAGAAGATGCCCATGCCCAGCACCAGGGTCAGCGGGAAGCCGATGGAGAAGATGTTCAACTGCGGTGCTGCACGGGTCATCACGCCAAAGGCGATGTTCACCACCAGCAGCGCGGTGATCGCCGGCAGGATCAACAACAGCCCGGCGCCGAACACCCAACCCAGGCGCCCGGCCATCTCCCAGAAGTGACTGACCACCAGGGCATCGCCCACCGGCAACGTGGTGAAGCTCTCGGTGAGTATCTCGAACATCACCAGATGGCCGTTCATCAACAGGAACAGGATGCTGACCAGCATGGTCATGAACTGGCTGACCACTGCCACGTTGACGCCGTTGGCCGGGTCGACCATCGAGGCGAAGCCCATGCCCATCTGGGTGGAGACGATCTGCCCGGCGATGACGAAGGCCTGGAACAACAGCTGCAGGGCCATGCCGAACAAGGTCCCGACGATGATCTGCTCGGCGCACAGCAGCAGGCCGCGCAGGCTCAGCGGGTCGAATTCGGGCAATGGCGGCAGCGCTGGCACGATCACCACGGTGATGGCCACGGCCACGTAGAGACGCACGCGCGTGGGTAGCATCTTGGTGCCGAAGATCGGCATGGTCATCAGCATCGCCGTGACCCGGAACAGCGGCAGCAGGAAGGTCGCCACCCATGTGCCGATCTGCGCGTCGGTCAGCTCCAGCATGGCCCGGTCAACCGATCAGCTGCGGGATGCTGGTGTACAGGCCGGTGATGTACTCCATGAACTTCTGCACCAGCCATGGCCCGGCGACGATCAGCGTCACCAGCATCACCAGCAGGCGCGGCAGGAAGCTCAGGGTCTGTTCGTTGATCTGCGTGGCGGCCTGGAACATCGCCACGATCAGGCCCACCAGCAGGCTCGGGACCACCAGGATGGCGACCATCAAGGTGGTCAGCCAGAGCGCGTCTCGGAACAGGTCGACCGCTATTTCAGGTGTCATGCGTGGCTCTCCTTGGCGGCGTCAGACGCCACCGAAACTGCCGGCCAGGGTGCCCATGATCAGCGCCCAGCCATCGACCAGGACGAACAGCATGATCTTGAACGGCAACGAGATGATCAGCGGCGACAGCATCATCATACCCATGGCCATCAATACACTGGCGACCACCAGGTCGATGATCAGGAAGGGGATGAAGATCATGAAGCCGATCTGGAACGCGGTCTTGAGCTCGGAGGTGACGAACGACGGCACCAGGATGGTCAGCGGCACCTGGTCGGGGCCGGCGATGTCGGTGCGCTTGGACAGGCGCATGAACAGGTCCAGGTCGCTCTGCCGGGTCTGCGCCAGCATGAAGTCCTTGAGCGGCCCCTGGGCCGTCTCGATGGCCTGCTGGGCGGTCATCTGCTCGTTCAGGTACGGCTGCAGGGCCGTCTGATTCACCTTGTCGAACACCGGCGCCATGATGAACAGCGTGAGGAACAGCGCCATGCCGGTGAGGATCTGGTTCGACGGCGTCTGCTGCAGGCCCAGTGCCTGACGCAGGATCGAGAACACGATGATGATGCGGGTGAAGCTGGTCATCAGGATGACGAACGCCGGAATGAAGCTCAGCGCGGTCATGATCAGCAGGATCTGCAGGCTGACCGAATACTCCTGCTGCCCGTCCGGACCATTGGCCAGGGTGATCGCCGGAATCGACAACGGATCGGCGGCCAGCGCCAGCGGCGCGGCCAACAGCAGCGCGAACGGCAACACGGTGCTCAACAACATGCGCAAGGCGCGGCTCATCACTTCTTGTCCTTCTGGTCCTTGCCCATCAATTCCAGCAAGCGCTGGGCGAACTCCGGCGCCGCCTGGCGGGCACTGGCAGGCACTTCCACCGGCTCGGCCATGACATGCAGGGCTTCGATGTTGCCCGGGCTGTGGCCAATGAGGATCTGCTCCTTGCCAACCTGCACCAGCAGCAACCGGTCACGCGGGCCGATGGCGCGGCTGCCGACGATCTCGATCACCTGCCCGCCCTTGGGCGCGGCGCCTTGCATGCGGCGCAGCAGCCAGGCGAGGAAGAAGATCAAGCCCACCACCAGCAGCAGGCCGAACACCATCTGCGCCAGCTGCCCGCCCAGGCTGCCGGGTGCCGCCGGCACGACCGGGGTCGGGGTGGCGGCGGCAATGGCGATTTCGCTGGCCAGCAACGTGCCCAGGGCCGTGACGGCGCGCATCAAAGCTTTCACTCAGCGCAGCTTCTTGATGCGTTCGCTGGGGCTGATCACGTCGGTCAGGCGGATGCCGAACTTCTCGTTGACCACGACCACTTCACCATGGGCGATCAGCGTGCCATTGACCAGCACGTCGAGCGGCTCGCCGGCCAGGCGGTCGAGCTCGATGACCGACCCCTGGTTGAGCTGCAGTAGGTTGCGGATGTTGATCTCGGTGCTGCCCACTTCCATGGAAATGCTCACCGGAATGTCCAGGATCACGTCCAGGTTGGGGCCTTCGAGGCTGACGTTCTCGCTCGGCTTGGGCGAGCTTGCGAACTCTTCCATCGGCAGGCGGCCAGGGCCGGAATCGCCAGCGAGCAAGGCGTCGATATCGGCCTGGCCGGCATCACCGGTTTCTTCCAGGGCCGCAGCCCACTCATCGGCCAGGGCCTGCTCCTCGGGGGAGTTGATCTCGTTTTCGTTAGCCATGATTTCCTCGACAGGCATTCAATTCTTGGGGAGCGACCGGCACGCCTCAGCGGCGCTCGATCGGGTCGATGATCTGCAGCGCCAGGTTGCCCTTGTGCGAACCCAGGCGCGCCTTGAACGACGGCACGCCGTTGGCGCGCAGCACCAGGTGCTCCGGCAGCTCCACCGGGATCACGTCGCCCGGCTGCATGTGCAGGATGTCGCGCAGCTTGAGCTGGCGTCGCGCCACCGTGGCGGTCAGCGGCACGGCCACGTCCAGCACGTCCTCGCGCAGGGCCTTGACCCACCGCTCGTCCTGGTCGTCCAGGTCGGACTGGAAACCGGCATCGAGCATTTCCCGCACCGGCTCGATCATCGAGTACGGCATGGTCACGTGCAGGTCGCCGCCACCGCCGTCCAGCTCGATGTGGAAGGTCGACACCACCACCGCCTCGCTCGGGCCGACGATGTTGGCCATGGCCGGGTTGACCTCGGAGTTCATGTACTCGAAGTTGACCGGCATGATCGCCTGCCAGGCTTCCTTGAGGTCGACGAAGCACTGGTCGAGGACCATGCGTACCACGCGCAGCTCGGTCGGGGTGAATTCGCGCCCCTCGATCTTGGCGTGGCGGCCGTCGCCACCGAAGAAGTTGTCCACCAGCTTGAACACCAGCTTGGCGTCGAGGATGAACAGCGAGGTGCCGCGCAGCGGCTTGATCTTCACCAGGTTGAGGCTGGTCGGCACGTACAGCGAATGCACGTACTCGCCGAACTTCATCACCTGCACGCCGCCCACCGCCACGTCGGCGGAGCGACGCAGCAGGTTGAACATGCTGATGCGGGTGTAGCGGGCGAAACGCTCGTTGATCATCTCCAGGGTCGGCATGCGACCGCGGACGATACGATCCTGGCTGGTCAGGTCGTAGCTCTTGATGCTGCCCGGCTCGGCAACGCTCTCGGTCTGCACCAGACCGTCGTCGACGCCATGCAGCAGCGCGTCGATCTCATCCTGGGACAGCAGGTCCTGTACGGCCATGACGGGCTCCTACTGCAATACGAAATTGGTGAACAGCAGCTGGTCGACGACCGGCTTGCCGACTTCCTTCTGCGCCACTTCCTGGACCACTGCGGTGGCTTTCTGACGCAGCATTTCCTGGCCCACGGGGCTGCCGGCCAGGGTGTCGAAGCCCTGCCCGGAGAACATCATCACCAGGTTGTTGCGGATCACCGGCATGTGCACTTTCAGCGCGTCGAGGTCGGCCTGGCTGCGGCCCTGCAGGGTGATGCTCACCTGCATGTAGCGCTGGCGGCCGTTCTGGTTGAAGTTGACCACGAAGGCCGGAGCCAGGGGCTCGTAGATCGCTGCCGGCTTGACGTTGCTCGCTGCCGCATCGGGCGCGGGGGCCGACTCGCCCTTGTGCATGATGAACCACGTGGCGCCCACCGACAGGCCGACCGCCAGCAGCAGGGCCAGTACCATCAGCAGGATCAGCTTGAGTTTGCCTTTAGTGGCGGGGTCTTTCACTGCGTCGCTCTTCGCCATGCCAATAATCCGTCGTCCAGCGGGGTTTCAAGGAGGATGACGTGGCTTGAGCAAGTGTTATGCCAGGATTGCAGAGTTTCGTCTGTACCGGCCCTTTCGCGGGTAAACCCGCTCCTACAGGATCTTCACAAATCCTGTAGGAGCGGGTTTACCCGCGAAAGGGCCGGTACAGGCAAAAGGAATCAGGCGTAGAAGTCGACCGCACTGTCGCCAATGACCACCTGCTGCTCCATCGGCCGCGACACTTCGGCCAACTCGGCAGGGTCGCTATCGCCCGCCTGCGCGCGCCGCGCCGCAACCCCAGACAGGTTCGACTCCTGCTGCGCCTGTTGCTGCTGCCCGCGCGACTGGTCCGCGACGTTGACATCCGGCTGCGCCAGCCCCTGCTGGGCGAACAGTTCGCGCAGGCGATGCACCTGGCTGTCCAGCGCATCGCGCACGCCGGCGTGGCCGCTGATGAAGGTCACCTGGGTGGACTGGTCCGCCGCCAGGTTGACGCGAATATCCAGGCGACCGAGCTCGGCTGGCTCCAACTGGATATCCGCCGACTTGAGGTTCTGGCTGGACATGTACATCACCCGGTTCACCAGACCCTCGGCCCACGGATTCTGGTTCAGCGACAATGGCTGCTGCAGGGGGTTGGCAGTCACCGGCGCGGCATTGGCGGTTTTCGCGGTGGCGGCCTGGGTCAGGCTGGCCAGGCGATCGGCGAAGTCGTCGACACGGGTATCGCTGCTGGCGCTCTTGGTGTCCTTCAGGCCGTCTTCGAGCAAGGCGCCGAAAGCCTTGTCGCCCGTATCGGACTGGCCAGGCTCGGCTTGCGTCTGGATCGCCTGGCTCGCCAAGCTATTGACGGCAGCCTGATTATTGTCGCCCTGGGCCGCATCGGCAGTCGACGCGGCATGCGCGGAGGTGGTGCCCTTGGCCTGGGCGGTCTGTTCCAGGGCCAGGCGCAGGGTCGGCAGATTGGCCAGCGGGTCGGCGTCAGGGTCGAAATCGTCCACCGACGTCGAAGCCTCGGTCGCGGGCTGAGGCGTCGCCACTGCCGGCTGCTGAATCGCCGCCTGCAATACCGGCGCCACGGCTTCGGCCTGGGCCTGGATCAACTGCGCGCCAGGCTGGGCGTCGGTGACCTGGCCAGCCACCAGGCTGGCGTCGAGCAGGCTGCTGTCGTCAGCATCGCTGTCGTTGCCGGCTTGCGCGGTAGCATCGCCCGCGGCTGGCAATTTGTTGCCGTCACCGGCAACCGCCGGTTTATCGGCGGCAGCCTGGTTGCCGCCCTGGGCCACCTCCGGCTTGTCCTTGGACTTGCCCTGGACGCCCTTGTCGGCCTGCAGCGAAGGCTTGTCACGGCCCTGGTTGGCCATCACCTGATCGAAGCCGCCGCCCTGATCTGCCGCCGTCTGCGCCGATTTGTCGGCCACCGCGCCAGTCCCTCGGGAGGGAGCGCCGATGACGCTGGCTTGCAACAAGGGATTGGAAGCGACAGGCATTGATGGATCTCCGCGCCAAAATCAAAAAAACGTCTGGGCGAAGATCTGCAAGACTCGCGCCAAGTCACGGCGCCGATACACCCTGGCCCTGCGCACGATAGAAACGCTGCACCTCCAGGTACTCCTGGTCTATGCGGCTGATGAGGTCCTCGATGCCATACAGCGGCTGATGCCTGGCCCGCTCCTCGAGCTGTTCGCACAACTTGGCCAGGATCACCGCGCCCATGTTGCTGCTGCTGCCCTTGAAACTGTGCGCCGCGAGCGCAAGCTCATCGGCGCTCTTGGCCTCGTGCAGTTGGCTCAGGCGCCGCTCGGAATCTTCCAGGAAGGTGTCCACCAACTGCAGGTAGCCGTCTTCCATGACCTCCTTCAGGTCGCTCAACACCTTTTGATCGATATGTATCTCAGCCACTTGCTCACTCCTTGATCAAGCCGGACCACATTCAAGCCACCGCAGTGGCTCACCAGTTCAACTCTGCCTTGGCGCAACGCCCGCCTTCGCACCACTCAGCGCGGCTGGCCAGTCCCTGCACCAGGCTCAAGCCACGCCCACTGAGGCGCCGCTCGAAGGCCGGGCGCGCCTGCTGCGCAGCCACGTCGAAGCCTGCGCCGCTGTCGCGTACCTCAATAAGCAGACGCCCTCCCTCGGCTTGCGGTTCCACCCGCAGGTCGATTCGCACGAAGCCATCCAGCTGCGCGGCCAAACGCCGGGCGCGCTCTTCGTAATACCTGGCAAAACCCTGCACGTCACGCTTGAGCCGCGAATCCAGGCCCAACACGCCGTGCTCCAGGGCGTTGGTATACAACTCACTGAGTACGCTGTGCAAGGTGCCAGTATGCCGGCGCAAGGCGTGGATCTCCTGCAACAGTTGCACCAGATACGGCACCGGGTTGAAACGGCGCAGGCTGTCGCCGCGCAATTCGAAACCCAGCGACCAGTCCAGCGGGCTGGAGCGCCCGCTGTCGGTGTAGAGGGTCGGCGCCGGCACCTGCTCGCCCTGGGTGAACATGCGGATGTCGCACAGGCTGATGTCATCGCGGGCGCGCCCACCAAAGCGCTGCAGGGCCTGCAACAGTTCGTCGAACAGCCGCGCGGGCTCGCGGTTGCCCGCCAGCACGGCGCGCAGGCGCTGTACACCGAACAGGCGCTCCTGTTCGTCGGCGGTATCCACCACGCCATCGGACAACAGCAACAGGCGCTCCCCGGCGGCCATGGGCAACACCTCGGTGCTGTCGTCGAAGCGCTCTGCCGGCAGTATGCCCAGCGGCAAATGGCGCGAGCGCAATACCCCGAGCACCTCGCCCTGGTCAGACAGCCGGTAACCGTCCGGCATGCCGCCATTCCAGGCCTCCAGCGTACCGCGCTGGGGATTGAGGCTGAGCAGCACCGCGCAGCAGAACATGTCCACCGGCAGGATGCGCTTGAGCTTGGCGTTCATCTCGCGCAGGGTCTGCGCCAGGCCGTAGCCCTTGGCGGTCATGCCGTAGAACACCTCGGCCAGGGGCATCGCACCGACCGCGGCGGGCAGGCCATGGCCGGTGAAATCGCCGAGCAGCACATGCATGTTGCCGGAGGGCGTGAACGCGGCCAGCAGCAGGTCGCCATTGAACAGCGCATAGGGCGATTGCAGGTAACGGATATTCGGCGAGCCCAGGCAACCGGAATGGGCGACCTTGTCGAACACCGCCTTGGCCACCCTTTGTTCGTTGAGCAGGTGGTGGTGGTGCCGGGCAATCTCGTCGCGCTGCTCGAGCACGGTGGCCTGCAACCGGCGCAAGCGGTTCATGGCGCGGATCTTGGCGCCGAGGATCACCGCACTGTAAGGCTTGGCCATGAAGTCGTCACCTCCGGCCTCCAGGCAGCGCACCAGGGCCTGCTCTTCGTTCAGCGAGGTCAGGAAAATGATCGGCACCAGCGCCTCGCCGGCCAGCGCCTTGATCCGCCGCGCGGCCTCGAAGCCGTCCATCACCGGCATCAGGGCGTCGAGCAGCACCAGCTGCGGACGCTTGTCGGCGAACAGCGCCACGGCCTGCTCGCCGTTTTCCGCCATGAGCACTTCATGCCCCTGGCGACGGACGATCTGCGCCAGCAACAGGCGATCGGCGGCGCCATCCTCGGCCACCAGCACGGTCAACGCCTGCTCGGCGGACATCACGGCACTCAACTGATATCGAACAGTTTGTCGAAATTGGAGATGGCCAGGATCTTGCGCACGTCCGAATTGGCGTGCACCACGCTCACTTCAGCGTCATCTCCGCCCATATGGTCGCGAAGCAACAGCAACATGCCCAGCGCAGAGCTGTCGAGGTAGGTGGCGGCGCCCAGGTCCACGACCACGAAGTCGGGCTTGCGATTCTGGCGTTCGTAGGCGTCCCGAAACTCCTGGTGGCGGCCAAAATCGAAGCGGCCCTTGATCCTGATCGTCAGCTTTTTCCCATCCTGCGAAAAATCGGTTTCGACGGCCATGCTAGCGATTCCTTCGATGATGGCGGATACCCGTCTTGAAGGTTTAGCAGGCACTGGCAGAGCTTGCAAACCGTTGCAGCGCAGGCGTTGTGGGAGCGGCCTCGTGTCGCGAAAGGGGCGCAAGGCGGCCCCAGGATGTCAGCGGTTCGACGTGAATTTTGGGGGCCGCTTTGCGGCCCTTTCGCGACACAAGGCCGCTCCCACCGGGTTCAGCTTCAGAACTGGCTTTGGCGTGGCAAACGCTGCGACAACTCGTCGAGCAACCGCTGCTCGCGCTTGTCTTCGGCGCGGCGGGCTTCGTCCAGGTAGCGTTGCACCAGCTTGCGCAGGCCTTCGACCCGGGCATGGGCCTTCTGCCAGGTGCCACGGGCATTATTGAGGTTGTTCTGGTGCCAGTGCAGGCTCTGGCGCTGCTGGGTCATGGCCGTTTCCAGCTGGCCGAGAAAGCGCTGATAGTTGAGCAGCCAACTACCATCGACGCCCTGCCCGCCACGGGTGATCCACTGCGCCTGGTAGCCTTCACGAAACGTTTCGAGCTCGGCCAGCTTGGCCTGCGACTGCGCCACCAGCTGCTGGAAATGCCCAAGGCGCTGGGCCGCCTTGCGCTCGGTCTCCTCGGCCATGTTCACCACCGGCGCCAGGCGCGCGGCACGGCTGGGCGTGGCCATGGCCTATCAGTGCCCTGCCGGAGGCGTGAAGATCGCCCCCAGCTCGGCGCGGCACTGTTCCATGCCGGCGTGTTCGTCCAGGCCCTGGCGCAGGTAGTCGACCAGCTTGGACTGCAAGGCGATGGCCAGGTCGGTTTCCGGGTCGCCGCCGGCCACGTACGCGCCGACGCTGATCAGGTCGCGGCTCTGCGACAGCCGCGCCCACAGCTGCTTGAATTTCTGCGCCTGGCGCAGGTGATCGGCATCGACCACCTGTGGCATGACCCGGCTGATCGACGCCTCGATATCGATGGCGGGGTAATGGCCTTCCTCGGCCAGCCGACGCGACAGCACGAAGTGGCCATCGAGCACGCCGCGCGCCGAGTCGGCGATCGGGTCCTGCTGGTCGTCGCCTTCGGACAAGACCGTGTAGAAGGCGGTGATCGACCCACCCCCGGCCTCGCCGTTACCGGCGCGCTCGACCAGCTTGGGCAGCTTGGCGAACACCGACGGCGGATAACCGCGCGTGGCCGGGGGCTCGCCGATGGCCAGGGCGATTTCCCGCTGGGCCTGGGCGAAACGGGTCAGCGAGTCCATCAGCAGCAGGACGTTCTTGCCCTTGTCGCGGAAGTACTCGGCGATCCGCGTGCAGTACATGGCTGCGCGCAAGCGCATCAGCGGCGCGTCGTCGGCGGGCGAGGCGACCACCACCGAGCGCTTGAGCCCCTCTTCGCCGAGGATATGCTCGATGAACTCCTTCACCTCGCGACCCCGCTCGCCGATCAGGCCAACGACGATGATGTCCGCTTCGGTGAAGCGGGTCATCATGCCCAGAAGCACCGACTTGCCCACGCCAGTACCGGCGAACAGGCCCAGGCGCTGGCCACGCCCGACGGTGAGCAGGCCGTTGATGCTGCGAATGCCCACGTCCAGCGGCTGGCTGATCGGATCGCGGTTGAGCGGGTTGATCACCGGGCCATCCATCGGCACCCAGTCCTCGGCTTTCATCCCACCCTTGCCATCCAGGGCACGGCCGGCGCCGTCGAGCACCCGGCCGAGCATGCTCATGCCCATGGGCAGGCGGCCACTGTCGTCCAGCGGCACCACGCGCGCACCGGGCGCGATGCCGGCGATGCTGCCGACCGGCATGAGAAACACCTTGCTGCCGGCAAAGCCCATCACTTCGGCTTCGACCTGCACCGGGTGGTAGCTGTCGTCGTTGATCACCAGGCAACGCCCCCCCACTGCAGCGCGCAGGCCTTCAGCTTCGAGGGTGAGGCCGACCATGCGCAGCAGACGCCCTTCGACCACCGGCTGGGCCGGCAGCTTGACCGCCTCGGCATAGGTGCCCAGGCGCTTGGCGAAACTGGTGCGGTCAAGGCGCATCGGCAGCGTCCAGATCGATGCGCATGTCCGGCTTCGCCGGATGCAGGGCCTGGTCGTGGAGTTGGTCGAACAGTTGCGCAATGACCTTCTCGATCCGCGTTTCCATGGTGGCGTCAATGCGGCTGTGCAACGTCTCGATGCGGCAGCCGCCTGGCAGCAGGGCATCGTCCTCGAGCAGCTTCCACTGCTCTTCGTGACGCTCGCGCAGGGCCTTGGCCAGCTCGAAGTCTTGCGGGTTCAGGTGGATGCGGATGTTCTCGGCGCCCATCGGCAGCAGTTTCAACGCCTCACGCAGCACCTGGGTGATCTGGCTGGAATCGCTGCGCAGCTCGCGACCGATGACCTGGCGGGCCATGTGCGCGACCAGGTGCACCAGGGTCTGCTCGATCTGCGTGTCCTGCTCGGCGATCGGCGCCAGCAGGTGGCCCATCAAGCGCTCGAGGCTGCCGAGCTTGGCGTTCAAGGCCTTCTCGGCTTCTTCGCGAACCTTGAGCTGGGTGCTGTGGAAGCCCTCACGCTCACCAGTGGCGAAGCCTTCGTTATAGGCTTCCTGGCGGATGGCTTCGAGTTCTTCGAGGGTCAGTGGCTGGACTTCCTCCAGAGGCACTTCCTCGATTTCTTCTTCGATGACCTCGGGTTCCGGCTCGGGTTCGGGCTCAGGCTCGGGTTCCGGGTCGAAGCTGGGCAGCGCCCAGACGTCGACGCCTTCGAGGTCGCCGGCGCGGATCAGGTCGCTGGGGTGGGATTCTTTCGTGGCCATGGTTTCAGTTACTCAACAACTGCCGATGCAGCCTGTGTGGGAGCGGGCTTGCCCGCGAACACCGGCAAAGCCGGTGCCATTCACCGCGGTGCCTGCTTCGCGGGCGAGCCCGCTCCTACAGGATTCAAGGCTGCCTGCGAAAATCAGATCATTTCCTCGGCACCCTTGCCACCCAGCACGATCTCGCCGGCGTCGGCCATGCGGCGGGCAATGGTGAGGATTTCCTTCTGCGCGGTCTCCACATCGCTGACGCGCACCGGGCCCTTGGCCTCGAGGTCGTCGCGCAGCAGCTCCGAGGCACGCTTGGACATGTTCTTGAAGATCTTGTCCTTGACCCGCTCGTCGGCGCCCTTGAGCGATACCACCAGCACGTCCGAGGACACCTCGCGCAGCAACGCCTGGATGCCACGATCGTCGACGTCGGCCAGGTTGTTGAAGACGAACATCAAGTCTTCGATCTGCTCCGACAGGTCGTTGTCGATCTCGCGGATCGAATCCATCAGTGCACCTTCGACGGAGCTGTCGAGGAAGTTCATGATGTCGGCGGCGCGCTTGATGCCACCCAGGGTGGTGCGCGCGGCGTTGGAGTTGCCCGAGAACTGCTTCTCGAGGATCAGGTTCAGTTCCTTGAGCGCCGCAGGCTGCACGGTGTTGAGCGACGACACGCGCAGGATGATGTCCAGGCGCACCTTGTGGTCGAAATTGCTCAGTACTTCACCGGCCTGGTCGGGGTCGAGATAAGCGACCACGATGGCCTGGATCTGCGGGTGCTCGTAGCGGATCACGTCAGCCACGGCGCGCGGCTCCATCCACTTGAGGCTGTCCAGGCCGCTGGTGTTGCCGCCGAGCAGGATGCGGTCGATCAGGCCATTGGCCTTGTCCTCGCCCAGGGCCTGGTTGAGCATCTTGCGGATGTAGCCGTCGGAGCCCACGCCCAGGCTGGTCTGGTCGCCGACGATGTCGACGAACTCGCTCATCACCTGCTCGACCTGCTCGCGGTGCACGTTGCCCATTTGCGCCATGGCCACGCCGACCCGCTGCACCTCCTTGGGACCCATGTGGCGCAGCACCTGCGCAGCATCGGTCTCGCCCAGCGAGAGCAGCAGGATGGCCGCCTTGTCGACGCGGCTCAGCTTGGCGGTAACCGCTCGGTTGTCACTCATCGGCGTTGATCCACTCTTTCACGACCTGGGCCACGCGGCCCGGGTCTTCGGCCACGAGGCCCTTGATTGCGTTGAGCTGCGCCTCGTAACCCTCGCTTGGGCTCGGCAACAGAATGCTTGTCGGGCCACCCAGGCTGACGCGATCGTTGGCCAGTTCGCCATCCAGACCGATCATGCCGCCGCCCAGTTCCATGTCACTGTCCGTGGCAGCCTGCTTGCCGCCGCCAGTGATGTTGTTGAGCACCGGGCGCAACACGCCGAACACCAGCACCAGGATGAACACCACGCCCAGCACTTGCTTGACGATGTCCCAGAACCAGGGCTGCGAGTAGAACGGAATGTCGGCCAGCTCTTCGCCGCGGTCGGCTGAGAACGGTACGTTGATCACCGTCACGCTGTCGCCACGGCTGGCGTCGAAGCCGACCGCGTCCTGCACCAGGCGGGTGAAGCGCGCCAAATCTTCGGCGCCCCAGGGGGTGCGGGTGGTCTCGCCGTTGGCATCGACCTTGGCCTGGTCGTCGACCACCACCGCCACCGACAGGCGGGTCAGGCGACCTTGCTGCTGGCGGGTGTGGCTGATCGAGCGGTCCAGCTCGAAGTTCTTGGTGGTCTGCACGCGCTTGTCGGCCGGGTATGGCGCCAGCATCGGCTGGCCGGTGGCCGGGTCCATGATCTGCTGGCCATTGGCGTCGACCAGGGGTTGGCCTGGTTGGATGGCACCTGCCGCCGGCGCGCCGGCAGTGGCGTTTTCAGGCGCGGAAGCACCTGCTGGCGGCTGGTTGCTCAGCGCGCCCGGCACGCCTTGCGGGCCCTGGCTGCTGGAACGTTGCTCGTTGACCGACTGCTCGCTGCGCAGCGCCGGCTGGTCCGGGTTGAACTGCTCGGAGGTCGATTCGACCGCGCTGAAGTCGAGGTCGGCGGACACTTCGGCCTTGTAGCGGTCGTTGCCCAGCACTGGCTGCAGGATGTTGTGCACACGCTGGGTGAGCATGCTTTCCATGCGCCGGCTGTAGTCGAACTGCTTGCCGGCCATGGTCAGGGCGTTGTCCTGCAACTGGTCGGAGAGCAGGTTGCCCTTCTGGTCGACCACGGTGACCTGGGACTTGTCCAGCTCCGGCACGCTGGTGGCCACCAGGTTGACGATGGCCATCACCTGGCCGGCGTCCAGGGCGCGGCCCGGGTACAGCTCGACCAGCACCGATGCGCTCGGCTTGCGCTCGTCACGCACGAACACCGAGCTCTTCGGGATCGCCAGGTGCACGCGCGCGGCCTTGACGTTGTTGAGGCTGGCCACGGTGCGCGCCAGCTCGCCTTCAAGGCCCCGACGGTAGCGGGTGGCTTCCATGAACTGGCTGGTGCCCAGGCCCTGGTCCTTGTCGAGGATCTCGAAGCCGACGTTGCCATCGCTGGGCGCCACGCCGGCAGCTGCGAGTTTCAGGCGCGCACGGGAGAGGTCGTCGGCCTTGACCAGCAGTGCGCCGGAATTGGGTTCCACGTTGTACGGAATGTCGGCCGCGGCCAGGGTGTCCATGACCTGCTTGGTGTCCATCCCCGCCAGGCTGCCGTACAGCGGCCGGTAGTCCGGCTGCTGCGACCAGAGCACCACGGCGAAGCCGATCGCCACGCTGGCGGCCAGGCCGACCAACAGGCCGATCTGACGCAGCATGGGCATCTGCGAGATGTTTTCCAGGAACGACATGCCGAACAGCGGCGGTTTCGACGCTGGTGGGCCGCTCTTGGCGGGGGCGTTATCGACGACTGCTTCGGCCATGACTTACTTCCGTCCTCAAACCGGCATCTGCATGATGTCCTGGTACGCCTGGACCAGCTTGTTGCGCACCTGGGTCAATGCCTGCATGGACACGCTGGCCTTCTGCGAAGCGATCATCACGTCGGTGAGGTCGACGCCGCTCTTGCCGATTTCAAAGGCGTTGGCCAGCTGGGACGAAGCTTGCTGGGTCGCGTCCACTTTACCAATCGCCTGGCCGAGCATGTCGGCGAAACTGCTCTGACCTTCCGCCAACTCGGGGGCGGCAGTGGTTTTGGGCAGCGACATGGCGTCGGCCTGCATGGCCCGCATGTCCAGCATCAGACGATTGAATTCAACACCTTGGCTCATGAACTTCTCTCTCCGGCGGCCGCATTTTTTTGACACGCATGCGGCGGATAGCCTGGAGCTAGCAACAAGAGTGCCAGCCCGCCGATTGATCGCTTAATTGGTTTTAGCCGTACAGGCTGGCTTCCACGTCCAGACCCGCGTCACGCATCTGCGCGAGCTTGTAGCGCAGGGTCCGCGGGCTGATGCCGAGGCGCTCGGCGGCTTCCTTGCGGCGGCCGCGCTCGGCGCGCAAGGTGTCGATGATCATCTGGAACTCGTGCCGGCGCATGTCGCCGCCGAGGTCGCCTTGCGCCTCCAGCGGCTCGACCGCAGCCTGTGGACTGGCGACCGGGCGACCTGCCGACAACGGAATGGCGCCTGCCAGACAGAAATCCGCCGCTTCGATGACACCGCCCTGCTGGAGGATCAAGGCGCGTTGCAAGGCGTTGTCCAGCTCACGCACGTTGCCCGGCCAGGCATGGCCCTGCAGGCAGGCGCTGGCGCCTGCGGACAGGCGCACCGGCGCGTGCTTCATCTTGGCCACGTGGCGCGCCAGAAGGCGCTCGGCCAGCGGCAGAATATCGCCAGTGCGCTCGCGCAGCGGCTGCCAGGCCAAGGGGAACACCGACAGCCGATAGTACAGGTCTTCGCGGAAACGCCCGGCCGCCACTTCGCCGGCAAGGTCGCGGTTGGTGGTGGCCAGCACGCGGATGTCCAGCGGGATCGGCTTACGCCCACCTACCCGCTCGACCTCGCGCTCCTGCAATACACGCAGGAGCTTGGCCTGGAGGCCCAGGGGCATTTCGGAAATCTCGTCGAGCAGCAGCGTACCGCCCTCGGCCTGCTCGAACTTGCCCGCCTGGGCAGCAATGGCACCGGTAAAAGCGCCTTTTTCATGACCGAACAGGGTGGCCTCTAGCATGTTGTCGGGGATCGCCGCGCAGTTGATGGCGACGAAAGGCTGACTGGCCCGGGGCGACTGCTGATGAATGAAGCGCGCCAGCACTTCCTTGCCGGTGCCCGATTCGCCAGACACCAAGACGGTCGAGTCGCTGCGCGCCACGCGTGCGGCCAGTTCCAGCAACTGCCGGCTGGCCGGCTCGCAGGCCACCGGCCCCTCCTCTTCCGCCAGGCCAGCACCGCCGGCGTGGCGCTGCACCAGGCTCAGCAGCGCCTTGGGCTCGAACGGCTTGACCAGGTAATCGACCGCGCCCTGGCGCATGGCCTCGACCGCACGCTCCACCGCCGCGTGGGCAGTCATCAACAGCACCGGCAATTGCGGCTGCAAGCGACGCAGTTGGGCCAGCAACTGATGGCCGTCCATACCGGGCATGTTCACGTCGCTGACCACCAGGCTGAAAGCCTCGGCCCGCACCGCCTGCAACGCCTCCTCGGCGCTGCCCACGGCCTGATAGGCGAAGCCGCCGATCTCCAGGGTGTCGCCCAGGGCCTGGCGCAGCACGCGGTCGTCCTCGACCAGCAGGACGTTGATCGCCATCACTTGGCCTCCGTGGCAATGAGCGGCAACAGCACCTTGACGCAGGTACCACGGCCGACCTTTGAGCGCAGCTCGACCCGACCCTGGTGGGCACGCGCCACGGCCTTGACCACGGCAAGGCCGAGGCCGGTACCGGTGGATTTGGTGGTCAGGAACGGCTCACCCAGGCGCTCCAGCAGATCGGGGGCGACACCACAGCCGGCGTCGCTGATGCACAGGTGCAGGGTCTGCTCGCGGCGATACAGGTGCACCTTCAGCCGCGCGGGCTCGGCGCTGGCCTGCACGGCGTTCTCGATCAGGTTGAGCAAGGCGCCGACCAAGGTATCGCGATTGCACAGCAACTCACCCAGGTGGCTGTCGCACTGCCAGCGCACGGCATGGCCCTGGACATGGGCCTGGGCCGCCTGCTGCAGGGCCTGGAACAGTGCCTTGGGCGTCACCCGGTCACCCAGCGGCAGTTCGCCACGGGCGAATACCAGCATGTCGCGCACCTGGTGCTCCAGCTCGTGCAGGCGCTCCTTGAGGTTGGCGGCGAAGCGTTGACGGGTTTCCGGGGCCAGGGTCTGCAGGTCGTCGGCCAGGTGGCTGGCGTAGAGCATGGCGGCGGACAGCGGCGTGCGGATCTGGTGGGCGAGCGAGGCGACCATGCGCCCAAGCGACGACAGCCGCTCATGGCGTGCCAATTGGTCTTGTAGGCGACGGGTTTCGGTCAGGTCGTTGAGTAGCACCAACTGGCCGGGCTCAGCATCCAGCGAGCGGGTGGCGATGGACAGGCGGCGGCCGTCGCGCAGCGAGACTTCGTGGCCGTCGTCCTTGCGTGGGGCGAAGCTGCGGGCGATGACCTGGCGCCACAGCTGGCCGACCAAGGGCTCGCCGAGCAAGTCGCAAGCGGCCGGGTTGGCCTCGCGCACCAGGCCTTGGCCGTCGATCACGATCACCCCACCGGGAAGCAGGTCGAGCAGGTTCTGCAGGCGGTTGGCCAGGCGCTCTTTTTCTGCAAGTTCGGCCATGCGCTGGGCGCTGACGACCGCCAGCTCGCCCTTGAGCTCGCTGACCCGGGCCTCGAGCATGCTGTAGGACTGGGTGAGCTGGGTGGACATCTGGTTGAACAGGGCGAACGCCTGCTCAAGCCCCTCTCGACTTTCCTGCTCGATCGGGGTACGCCCCTGCGGATCGGGGGCTCTGGAAAAGTGGGCGGCCTGGGGCATCGTGCTCTCTCGCGTGGCTGACCGTCATAAAAACGGTGTGTTGCCAGCGGTAGTGCAATAGCCGTGCCGGGGATGGGGATTTGTTGGAATGGGCGCGGCAGGGCCGGCCTCTTCGCGGGCAAGCCCGCTCCTACAGGCTCACCACAATTTCCGAAATCCGTGGCGTACCTGTGGGAGCGGGCTTGCCCGCGAAGAGCGCGACGCGGACCGTCAGTCCTCCGCCGCTTCCTCGCCGCCCTGACGACTCATGCCGTACTTGCGCATCTTCTCCACCAGGGTGGTACGACGAATACGCAAACGTTCAGCCGCCCGCGCCACGATACCGTTGGCATCGTCCAGCGCCTGCTGGATCAACCCTTGCTCCAGGCTGCCAAGGTAGTCCTTGAGGTCCAGCCCCTCGGGCGGCAGCATCGCGTGGCTACCCAGGGTCGGCGCATGGCCGTTGATCGCCACGCGCTCTTCCAGGTCGCTGCGCAGGCTGTCGACCATCTGCTCGTCTTCATCGTCGATGTAGCGGAATTTCTTCGGCAGCTCCGACACCCCGATCACGCCATACGGATGCATGATCGCCATGCGCTCGACCAGGTTGGCCAGCTCACGGACGTTGCCCGGCCAGCCGTGGCGGCACAGCGACATGATCGACGCCGAGTTGAAGCGGATCGAACCGCGCTTCTCGTGCTCCATGCGCGAGATCAGCTCGTTCATCAGCAGCGGGATGTCTTCGACCCGCTCACGCAGCGGCGCCATCTCGATGGGGAACACGTTGAGCCGGTAGTACAGGTCCTCGCGGAAGGTCCCGTCCTCGATCATGGTCTCGAGGTTCTTGTGGGTCGCGGCGATGATGCGCACGTCGATGCTCTGGGTCTTGTTGCTGCCCACCCGCTCGAAGGTACGCTCCTGCAGCACGCGCAACAGCTTGACCTGCATCGGCAGCGGCATGTCGCCGATCTCGTCGAGGAACAGCGTCCCGCCGTTGGCCAGCTCGAAACGCCCGGCGCGGCTGGTGATGGCCCCGGTGAAGGCGCCCTTCTCGTGGCCGAACAGCTCGCTCTCCAGCAACTCGGCCGGGATCGCCCCGCAGTTGACCGGCACGAACGGCGCTTCGCGGCGCTTGGAGTGGTAATGGAGGTTGCGCGCGACCACTTCCTTGCCAGTGCCCGACTCGCCGAGGATCAACACGCTGGCGTCGGTATCGGCCACCTGCTGCATCATCTGGCGCACGTGCTGGATCGCACGGCTGGTGCCGACCAGGCTGCGGAACAGGTTGGGCTCGCGCTGACGGCCGCGCTCGCGGGCCTGGTCGTACATCTCGCGGTAGACCTGGGCACGGTGCAGGGTATCGAGCAATTGGCTGTAGCTGGGCGGCATTTCCAGGTTGGCCAGCACACGGCGGCGCAGGTCGTCCGGGAAGTCGGCCGAAGAAATTTCACCTAAAAGCAGAACCGGAAGGAACTCATCCCACCCAGCCACTGTCTTAAGCAGCCCAAGCACATTGCCTGGGGAGTTGACGCTGCCGATGAGCACGCACAGCACTTCGCGGCTGGAAGACAACGAAGCTACCGATTGCTGCCAGTCATGGCTGGAGCACGGAATGTTTTCTTCCCCGAGGAAATTCAGGACCACCGCCAGATCGCGGCGGCGGGCGCTGTCGTCATCGATCAGGAGAATCTTGGTTTCACGCCACATGCAATAGCAACTTCCCTAGTCAATTCTCGGCGCCAAAGGGCGTAGTTAGCTCAAAGCCGACCGGTCGGTCATGATCTGATGCCGGAAATAGTTAAATAGACACTAGTTAAGTCGAAAATCTGTAAAGGTCAATTTTATGGCGCCTCAAAGGGGCGTTTCGAGTTAACTGAACAGATGGTATACCGAAGCGCTGCTTTTTGCTTGGTCAAACAGGTTCATTTCGTCATAAAAAAAGCGCGACTGATTTCGCTTGGCGCCGGAGCATTGACTCTATCAGCCGACGGACGGTCGAACGTTGACGTGTAGCAACACCCTCCCGCCGCAGCAAACGCATTTCTTTACCTTGCTTAACGCCCAGCTTCAACGGCGCGAGCCGGAGAACATGCTGTAGACCTTCGCCTGGCTAGTCGTTTTACGGTACTCGGACATTTCCCGAGCGATGGCCTGACGCGCTTCGCCAACGTCCGCGACCAGCGAGCGATAGAGCTCCAGCAAGCCTTCGAGATCTTCGCGCACGCGCTCACGATCAACGTCCGGCTCGCTCAGCACAGCCTCGACGCAGGTGCGGCATTCGACGTCCAACTCTGCGACCGCTTCCCAGTCTTCCCGGGCCAAGGCATCGGCCAGGGCTGCGCGAGCAGCGCTCACGCGCTGAGACATGCTCAACTCGCCAAGCACGGGCGCACTGAAGCCTGGCTCGTCGGCCGAGGGCTTCATGGTGCCTCCGCAGCTTGCTGAGGGATGCCATCCCAGCCCATTTTCAACTCCAGCAGCACCTTGGTCACTTCATCGAGGGACTTGACGCTGTTGGAGCGGTTGGCCTCGACCAGGTGGCGGGTCATGAAATCGTACAAGCGCGCGTAGTTGGCCGCCAAATCGCCGCCTTGCTTGAAGTCCAAGGCTTCGCGCAGACCTGCAATGATGTCCAGCGCCTTGCTGATCAGCTTGGCTTTTTCGAACATTTCACCACGTTCCATGCACCCACGTGCCTGGGCGATACGGCTCAGGCCACCTTCCATCAGCAGTTGGATCAGGCGGTGGGGAGATGCGTCGTGGATTTCTGACTGGGTATTGACGTTGCGGTATTGACGAAGCGCGGCCATACGGTTCATTGCGGTGCCCCTGTGAAATTCTTTTGGCGATGATCGCCATTGAACACTGTATCGACATCGAGGGGGCTTTCTTTACCCCCACGAAGTCGATGCCCCCGATCAGTCGTCGGAGCTGGCGTTGTTCAGCGCGTTCAGGGTGGTCATCACGCTGTCGCTCGTAGCCGTGAGCTGCGCGACGAGGGTATCCATTGCGTTGTACTTGGCGTACATGGTCGCCTCATACTTGGTGATCCGGCGGTCGAGGTTGGTTTGCTGCGTGGCCAGGTCCGACAGGGTGTCATTCAGCGAGTCGGTGCGCTGGTCGAGCAGGCCGTCGTCATCGGCATAGATATCCAGCGACGTGGACATGCGGGTCAGCAGACCGTTGGTGCCGGTAAAGAAGCCTTCGACAGAAGCTGCGTTCTTTTCCAGTGCCGCTTCCAGGTCGTCGTCATCGATGGACAGCGTGCCGTCGTTCTGGGTCGAAATACCCAACTGCGACAATAGCTTGATGGTGCCGCCGTCGCCGGAGCTGCTGATCAACTGGTTTCGCAGGCCACTGACAATGTTACGCACGGTCGCGTCGCTAGTAAGCGCGGCTGCCGTGGTGGTGGCGTTGCCGTCGTCATCCGTGCCGGACGTCACCGTGGTCAACGTTTTGATGCTGGACATCAAAGAGTTGTAGGCGTCGACAAACGAAGTGATCGACTCCTTCAGACCGTCGGTGTTGGTATCGACAGTGATGGTCGCCTTGCTGTCGTCTTCCAGCAGAGTGAACTCGACGCCACTGATGGCGGTGGTAATCTCGTTGGTGGAGCTTTTCATCGACAGGCCGTCGATGGTGTAGACCGCATCGGCCGCCGGTGCGACCACATACCCACCAGTGGAGTCGGACGCCTGAGCGCCCGCCGCGATCCCCAGCGTTTTCAACGCATCGGAGTTCGTGGTCAATGTAATGTCAGTGCCTTCGCCGGTGGTCGTGGAGCTGAGCACCAGGCGCTGACCTTCGGAGTCAGAAATGATGTTGGCGGTGATACCGCTATCTTTGAGCTGGGTGTTGATGCTGTCGCGAATATCCGACAACGTGGCGCCGTTCGCGACCTTGATGGTCGTGGTCGAGCCGGAACTCGCCGAGCCAGCCCCCTGCGTGATGGTGAAAGTACCAGAACCGAACGTGGTGCCGGTGGAAATGTACTGGGTCGCGACCTTGGAACTGGTGGCGATCGAAGTCGTCTTGATGACGTAGCTACCGGACGCAGCACCGGCACCAACTTTGGCAGTAAGCGCTTCCTCATCGGAAGATTTCGCAGTCATGCCAGTGAACGAGCTATTTTCAGCCAGGTCTTCCATGGCCGTCTGGAATTTTTCCAACGCACTTTTCAGCGTACCGATGGCCGACAGACTGGTCGTGGCCTTGGTCGTGGCGGTATCGATCTGGCTTTGCTTCGGCGCCTTTTGCGCCGAGACCAAGGCAGAGACAATCGAGTCAATGTCGATGCCGGACCCGACTCCGTTAATGGAAGTGCCCATTGTTCAGGCTCCCTATCAAAAATTGGCGCTTAGCGCAGCTCAGTGGCAGATTCATGACGTATGGCCTATTGGCATACAAGATCCGCGCCACTCCCTCAAGCCATGTCGTTGAACAACAGTCCGTCGGCTTCTTTCAGACTTTCCGCCAGCTTCAGCGCAACTTCCGACGGAATTTGCCGAATCACCTCCCCCGTGTCGCTCGCCACGACCTTGACCACGGTTTGGCCTGAGCCTTCATCAATGGAGAAGTCGAGGTTGCGATGGGAGGACTCAGACATTTTCTGAAGGCTTTCGACAGCCTGCGCCAGTGTCTGGATGACGCCTTCCGAAGCATCCTTCTCTGCATCGTGCACGACGGGTGCATCTGGCCGCCCTTGAGCGGAGCCAACCGGCGCCGCACCGGCGAGACTGCCAGAGGCCGAATTCGCATTGAGATTTATGTCCATGGATCACACCCCTCAAACCGGAAGCAAGAAAGGGCGCGAGGCGCCCTTTCTCATCTATTAGCCGTTAGGCCGGTATTACTGCAGCAGCTTCAGAACAGCGGAAGGCAGCTGGTTGGCCTGGGCCAGAACAGCGGTAGCGGCGGACTGCAGAGTCTGCTGCTTGGTCATCTCGGCGGTTTCGGCGGCGAAATCGACGTCCTGGATGGTCGACAGAGCAGCGGTGGCGCTCTCGGCGACGTTCTGCAGGTTGGAGATGGTGCTGTCCAGACGGTTCTGGATGGCACCCAGAGCGGAACGCTGGGTATCGATCTGCTTCAGGGCGCCGTCGATGACCTGGGTGGCGATCTGAGCGGAAGCGGCGTCGGAGATGTTCAGCTTCTGGACGGTCGAGGAGCCGGTGCTGGCGGTGGTGATGGCAGCTACGGCAGTCGAACCACCGATGGCGCTGACCGAAGCGATGTTGTCGCCCGAGGTCAGAATGATACCGGTGCCGGCAGAGTTCATCACGGCAGTTACACCGCTGATGTTGGTGTTGATCGCGCTGACAACGTCGGACAGCGAAGAGTTGGAAGCGATTTCGATATCCACGCCACCGATGGTCAGAGTACCACCAGCAGTGATGACATCGCCCTTGGCAGCTACTACGGAGTTAACCGACAGAGTAGCCAGCGATGCGCTGCCTTTCAGGGCGCTAGCACCCATGTCGCTCAGGGTGAAGCTGACGGTTTCGTTGGCGTTGGCGCCGACCTGGAAGGTCAGGGTGCCGGAGTTGCCAGCAGTGCCGTCCAGCAGGTTGATGCCCGAAGTACCGCCACCGAAAGTGGTGGTCTTGGAGATACGGGTCAGTTCGGCAGTCAGCGACTTGAACTCTTGGTTCAGAGCGCTCTGGTCTTCGGAGCTGTTGGAGCCGTTAGCCGACTGCAGGGACAGTTCACGCATACGCTGCAGGATGCTGGTGGACTCCTGCAGAGCGCCTTCAGCGGCGGTGGCGATGGAGTTGGCGTCCTGGGCGTTCTTGATGGCGACGTTCAGGCCATTGGTCTGGCTGGTCAGACGGTTGGAAATCTGGGAACCTGCGGCGTCGTCCTTGGCGCTGTTGATACGCAGACCGGTCGAGAGACGAGTCATCGAGGTGGTCAGGGAATCGGACGCTTTGGTCAGGTTCTTTTGAACCGACAGGGAGGCGATGTTGGTGTTGACGGTAAGAGCCATGACAAGATCCTTGCATTAGGGCTAACGGTGGTGGAGTTCTACAGCGGTGTGGTTGCCGTTCAACGCACCCCGCAGAACCTTCACTAGGGTTATCGTCGTCATGGCCACTTGCTTTAATTTTTTTTTGCGAGGTTCAGCCCGCCCCACTCGACAAGCCTGAATTAACGGTGAACGCAGGGCCGTGGCCCCCTTTTTGCTTGATTCCCGGATCAGTCAAGACACCGCCACCCGCCCAGGACCCCGGACGCCCATGCAATCAGAACATGCAGCGGTCAAACGCATCGGCCAAGCGCTTCAGCTCGCCGAAAAGAAGAAAGATGTCGAGGGGCAGATCCGCCTCTATGAACAGCTGCTGGTCATAACACCCAAACTGGCCGAAGGCCATGCCCAGTTGGCCCACCTCTATTTCGAGCAAGGCAAGGAAGCGGAAGCGGCACCTCACGTCAACCAGGCGCTGCAGCAGCCGCCAAGTGAAAACGTGGACAAAACCGTCTTCCCTCACCTTTATGAAAGCGCTCTATTCAAGGGGGATGTGTCACAGGCTCGGAGCTGGTATGAAGCCCACCCTACGCTGCGCCGCTTCAAGCTGCTTTATCAGGCCTTGGAGGGCAGCGGCAGGAGCACTGAGCTGGAGGCACTGTTGATTGATGCCCTGGAGCGCTTTACGCACCCGAAAGAGCAATCGCAGACCCTGACGCTCCTGGGGCAGCTGTATTATGGACAAGCGAAGTTCCACGACGCAGTAGGCTGCTATCAGCTCGGACTGCAAATGACACCTGAGAACACTACGCAACTGCTCAACCTGGCGGTGACCCTCGAGCAGTTGGGCCGGTATGCCGAATCGCTGCCCTACTACAAACGTCTGTTGGCACTCGAACCCGAGCACGCATCAGCGCACAACAACATCGCGATCAATCTGCTGAAACTCGGCGAATTCGAGGCGGGCTGGGAGTACTACGAATGGCGCTGGCCTGCCGTACAGCCCGAGCATTATCAGGAGTTCGCCATTCCACGCTGGACAGGCGAGCCGTTGACAGGAAAAACCCTGTTGGTCTGGGCCGAACAAGGTATCGGCGATCACATCATGTTTGCCAGCATGCTCAATGAACTGAGCCAGGTGGCTGAGCATTTGCATTACGAAATCTATGCCAGGCTCGACACACTATTCAAACGCAGCTTTCCCAACATCAACTTCGTACGCCGAGAACAGCAAGGTGAGCAGGACCTGGCCGGCAAGAAGATGTTCCAGCAAAGCTGGCCAAAGAGCGATTACCAGATTCCGATCGGCAGCTTGCCCGCCATCTTCCGCAGGTCCATGGACAGCTTCCCAAAACAGCAAAGCTACCTGAAGGCTGACCCGCAAGAAACGCAAATGCTTCAGGATGACTACCGCGCGCTTTTCCCTGGCAAACGCCTGATTGGCGTTTCATGGCGCGGTGGCAAGACACTTTTCACCGACGTGCAAAGCCGCTTGATAGCCTTCAAGCATCTGGCTCAGCTGGCGGCATGCAAGGATGTACAGCTGATTGACCTACAGTACGACACCTGCACCTCCGAACGTGAAGACGCAGCCAGCCAGGGTGTTCCCATGCACCACGACCCTCGAGTCGACGCTCGCCTCGATATGGACAAGCAAGCCTCTCAGATCGCCGCACTGGATGCAGTAGTGAGCATCGACAACACCACCGTGCACTTGGCTGGCGCTCTGGGCGTGCGCACCTTCGCCCTGCTTCCGACCAACCCCAGCTGGCGCTGGGGCATCAAACCTGGTCGCAGTTACTGGTACCCCAGTGTAGAGATGGTCCGCAACAAAAAGCTGCTGGACTGGGAAGACGCCATCGCTGAAGTCGTGGCCATGCTCAAGAAAGAGCACATCATCGCTTGACCCCCGGCAATCACACGGCCCCTGGACTCCAAGGGCCGTTTATCACTGGTCAATCCAGGCGCTTGAATACGCAGAACCCACGATTGATGACACCATCGTCCTGCAGCTTGCCCTTGTACAGCAAGAAGAAGCCCTGCTCGTAGAACGCAGACATGTTGGCAAAGAACTGGGCGTCGTTGCGAACCAGGTCGTTGCTTTCGATCACAACGATGCCGCCAGGCTCCAGCATTTCCTTCAGATCAGCCACATAGCCGTCCATGGGTTTGCCGATCCACACGTGCACCGCAAAAGAGAAAATAAGATCGAACTTGCCTGGATTACTCTGGCGATAGTCTTCAAACGAAGCCGTCAGGAACTCACAATTGTCCGCAGCGTGATAGCTCGCTAAGCGCTGGCCAATTTGCACTAACGACTCGTTGATATCGAAACCGACATAGCTGCCGACGTTCTTCGATACCTCGATGCCGAAACAACCGATATTGCAACCAATATCAAGCACGCGAGCTTTCGGATCCAACCAACGGTCAAGGGCGTACTTCTCGAAACGATGCAGTGTCGGCCGTTGACCCGGCATGTTCCAGCCTTCATGCCCCTGATAGAGTTCGCGCTTACGACCGAACTGCTGAGCCTGAGCAAAGAAGATCGCATAGATCTCAAGCAAGCATGCCAGCCACTTCTCATCTTTTACTGACGCGCCAGGAGTCGCGAAGTAGCAGAGAACCTTCGCACCATCCTCGACGGCGAGCATTTCGCGCACGGCATTTTCGGCGAACACCTCGATGACATCAGCACTGTTTGGCGTGACCGCACGCCGGAACAGGACAGGAACCTGTTTACCCTGATAGTGCACATAGCCGGTGTAATACCAGTAGCCGACGCGCGCCTTGGGAATATGCTGGAAGCCCTCTGGATACACCACTCCCGCACCGGCCTCGTAAAACGCAGGCGCGATTGCCTGAGCCACATCCTCAAATTCGAACTGTAGCGAAAGGTTCAGTGTGCCTGGCTCAATGCGCGACCAACCACAGTGCGCCAAGATACCCTCGACCCGCCCTGGATTAAGATCGAGCAGGTCACGCTCGCCGGGAGGTCCCTCAGCCGATTTGCTGGAACGGGAGAAGACCAAGGCGTTGCCGCAATAATATTCGCTGCCGGCGCTGCGCTTGTTCAGCAGCATCTCCAACTGCGCACTCACGGCACTGATATCGCCTTTGGGCTGATATGCCGAGAGACTGCCGATCCAGTGATAAGCCTCATCCAGATCGCCATTATAAAGGGCCAGAGTTGCCAGGGAGCGGCGCGCAGCGGCATGGCGGGGCTCAAAAGCAACGGTGGTGAGGAAGCAGTCGTGAGCCGCAGCATGATCGCCACGACGATTCAACAATTGCCCCAGAAGAAGTTCGCCGCCATGTCCTGCGGCGCTCCCTCCCAGGCCTCTCGCAGATAAGGCTCGGCCAGGGCATCGTGTCCTTGCTGGAGCAGCGCCGAACCCAGCGCAACCTTAACCGCCAGATCGTCTGGCTGTTGCTCAGCCAATACGCGGTATTGCGCAATCGCCTCGTCGACGTACCCGTCGCCATGCATCTTTTGCGCATAGGCGAAACTCGCCTCATAGGCGGTCGATGGATTCCCAGTCATTTACAACCTCTGCAAGAATGGCTGAAGCGAGAGGGGTGGCCCCTCGCATGCAAACACTATTTTTTCGCATCTATTCAAATAGACGCATTGTTGACAGCTAAGCCATTAGTGCAAGAAGGGGGCCAGTCCGCGCCATAAGCGCAACGCTGAGCGAAATACCAAAATCGAAATTGGAAATAAAAACCCGCTCAGATAAGCGGGTTTCGGTAAAAACAGCAGTCTTCAGTCGCGTCGCTCGATAATCGCCGAACCCCACGATAATCCCACGCCAAACCCACTGATTGCCACGCGCTTCCAGCTCGAGTCGAACATGTGCTTCTCGAGCAGCAACGGAATACTGGACGACACGGTGTTCCCTGTCTCGACCATATCCTTGACGAATTTCTCCGGCTGCCCTTCCTCGAACCGTCGCGCCACGGCATCGACGATCGCCGCGCTGCCCTGGTGAATGCAATACGCATCGATATCGGTGGATTCCAGATTGGAATCCGCCAACAACTCGTGCAGGTGCGCCGGAACTTTGACCAAAGCGAAGTTGAACACCTGGCGACCGTTCATGAAGAAGGTGCCATCGCTCACTTTCAAGTGCGGCGCACCGGTACCGTCAGTACCGAACTTCGACTTGCCCAGCACCCAGGTCGGGTTCTCACCCATCCAGGTAACGGTGGCAGCATCGCCGAACAGCATGGTGGTGTTGCGGTCTTCCGGATCGACGATCTTGGAGTACGGGTCGGCGGTGATCAGCAGGCCGTTCTTCAACCCTGCTGCTTCCATGAAGCCCTTCATCGCATAGATGCCGTAGACGTAGCCGGAGCAGCCCAGGGAGATGTCGAACGCCGCGATGTGGGTAGGCAGGCCGAGCTTGCTCTGGACGATCGCCGAGGTGTGCGGCAGGCCTTCTTCGTCGCCGTTCTGGGTGACGACGATCAACGCGTCGATGGACGCTGGATCCAACTCAGGATGACTGGCGAACAGATTGTTGACCGCTTCAACGCACAGGTCGGAGGTTTCCTGCTCGTCATCCTTGCGCGGCAGGAAGGCCGAACCGATCTTGCCAAGGATGAATGTCTCATCCTTGCCGAATTTGGCGCCTTGCGCGTAGTTGTCGAGACCGGCGGAGGGCACGTAGCTCGCTATGCTTTTAATGCCAATCATTCTGGCTTCCCAATACTGAATAGCTAAAGATCACCACTCACCTGAACGGGAGGGTGCCTGGGCGACGGGCCGGGTTGCGCAGGGTGGGCGGATATCCCCGAAACACCTGGCTGTATGGGCCCGTTTACACAATACAGTGAAGATGCGCGTTTTGACCCATAGGTCACAACCGGTATGGGACGTCACATCAGAACATCAAGATACAAAAAAGCCGAAACGAGCGCCTCTTTTTAATCAAAAAGTTAGCGGCTCGTTTCGGCTCGAAAGGTCAGATCTTGTCGAACAGGCTCAGTTGCGAGATGCGCGAGAAGGCCAGCTGCGCGGCTTGCAGCATGGTTTGCTGCAAGGTGAGCTGCACGCTGGCTTCGGCCATGTCGGTGTCGGCGATGGACGACTGGGTGGACGCATTGACCAGGCCCAGGCTGGAGTTCTCGGTCGTCTGGATGTCCAAGGCGTTGCCGCGGGCACCGATCGAGCCACGCACGATGTCGATCTGGGCGCTGGCCGAATCGAGGTTGCCGATCGCAGAGGCCACGGCATTAGTGATCGCCAGCGAAACTCCACTGTCGGACGTGGACTGGTTCAGCGCGTTCTTGAGCGTATTGATCGTGTTGAGAACATTCTGCGTCTCGTGGGAGTCAGCCGAGACAGTGAACTTGTCACCTGTTGCCGGAGTACCCGAAATATCCAGCGTGACGCCAGCGACGGTGATGGTCGAGCCGCTCACCGTACCGGTGCCGATGGCCTTGCTCGAATCGGTGAGCGGGGACGCATACACCTCGTAGTCGGTCGCGCTGGTGAACTTGATCACCGCCCCGCCTTCAGGGAAGCCTGCCGCATATGCCGCGTTGTCGGTGATGGCGCCACCAGTGACTTGAGCCGTCGAGGTATTGCTAGGCAGACGGTTGGCAGTAATGGTGTCCGGAGTACTGGACAGCGTGAAGCTGTACTGGCCTACCAAGGTGTCTGCGTCGGCCGCCTGGTCTTCATCGAGCGTCACGTTGACCGCGTATTCGACACCGCGGAAGGTGAAGTTGGTACCCGCCTCGTCATCCGGATCGATCAACCCACCAGTACTGGTTTCCGACGTCACGTCGTTACCCAACGCATCGGTTACGGTGAACTCGGTGCTGCTGGTGAACGTGACAGTATAGGGCTCGCCTGCGGTGTAAGTGCTGTTGTAGCTACGCGACGAAGTCAGAGTACCGGCGGTCAGGGTCAGGATACCCTCATCGGTGGTAGGCGAAACTTGCGTAGTCTGGGTACGCGAGACGTTGGTGGCTTGCTCGAAAAGGGTATAGCCCGTGTCGTTGGTCGCGATGCTCAAGGTATCGGACACCTGCAGACTCAGCTGGGTCTGGTCGCCTTGGTAGGTATACGTACCATCGGCGTTGCGCACGTAGGGCTGAGTCGTACTCTTGGAACCCGCGAAGATGTAGTTGCCGTTGGAGTCTTTGCTGTTGAGCAAGCTGAAAACGGTGTCCTCGATCTGGCCGAGTTCACTGGCGATCGATGCACGATCCTCGTCCGAAAGGCCACCACTGCCCGCACGCAACGTCAGCTCACGCGCACGCTGAAGCGAGTCGGTGATGCTGGTGAGAATGGACTCCTCGTTATTCAGCGCATTGGTCGCCGTAGTGATATTACTGTTGTACTGATCGAGCAAGGCACTCTGCTGCTGCAACTTGAGCAACTTGGCAGCGCCGACCGGATCATCCGCCGCGGTCTGGATGCGGCTACCCGACGAAATCTGCTCCTGGGTCTTGGTGACCGAAGCGAACGACTTCGAATAGCTGGTCATGCTGTTGGCGAAATACTGGTTGGTGGAAATACGCATGATCGCCTCCCTTACAGACTGCTGATCAGAGTTTGAAAGACTTCCTGCGCAGTCTTGATGATCTGCGAGGAGGCGGTGTAGTACTGCTGGAACTTGACCAGGCCAGCGGCTTCTTCATCCAGGTTCACCCCCGACACCGAATCGCGGCTGTCGGTCGCCGAGGTCAGCACCGCAGCGGTAGCGGTGGCATCGATCGACGCTTGGCTGGCCAGCGCGCCCACGCCCTCGACCAGCGTCGCATAGGCGCTGGTGATGCTCATGCCGACGTTGCTGCCGCTCACGCCCACGGTATTGGCGGTTTGCAACTCCAACAGGCTCTGCGCGTTACGGTTGTCGGTTGTGCCGTCCGTGTTGAACGAAACGCTGTAGCTGTCATTGGCCGCTGGCGAGCCGCTCACCGTCATCTCGAAGGTGTAGGTCATGGCGTTGCCATCGGCATCGAACATCGCGTTGCCGCTGTCATCGAGCATCGGCACGGTGACGCTCAGCGTGTTGTCCTGGTTCGGCACGATAGTACCGGTACCGATGCTCACGCCCTGAGCGTTATAGACCGTGTAACCCTGGGTACCCGAGCTTGCGGCGTCGAACACCAGCTTGACCGGGCTGGCATTCTCGATCCCGCTTTGCATCTGCGCGAGTTCGGTGCCGCCGTAGATGTCCAGGTCGGTGGTCAGCGTCGGCAGACTGAAAGTGCCGGTACCGCTGTTGCTCGAGCCAGCCACGCCAGTCAGCGCGCTAGCGAAGGCCAACTTGTTGTAGTCGGTCATCACGGTGCTGATGTTGGTCGCACCGGTACGGGTAGGAATGACCTGGAAGCTGTCGCCAGCCGACAGGGCGCCACCGTTGAGCGCCAGAGTGAAGCCGTCGATCTCTGGCGCCGGATCGTCATCCAGGCTGTAGGAGCCCATGCTGGTGCCGTCCGAGCGCACCACCGTGTAGTCCTTGTCGCTGGTGAACTTGACTTCGTAGTTGTACGCGGTCAGTGCGCTGGAGTCGGTGATGGTGACATCCAGGTTGCCGGAGCCTGCGCTGTTGCTGGCCGAAGCCAGGCTACGCTGGCTGATGGCGGAGTCGCTGTTGATGCTGGAAAACAGCATCGAGCCGAAGTCGCCGTTGAGATCCAGTCCCTGCCCCAGCTGACTGTTGATGGTATCGCTGACGACGATGGCCATGCGCCCCAGTTCGTTCAACGCCGGGTTGAGCACATCTTCGCGATACCGCAGCAGGCCGCCGATCTCACCGCCAGTGGCAACCGAAGTCACATCGGTGCTGAAGTTCTGGTAGTTGATGACCAGACTGTACTGCGACGGGTCGGTACTGCTCGCCTGGGCGGTCAATTTGTTGGCGGTGGTGCCGGTGACCAGCGCCTGACCAGTCCCCAGGTACACGTCGTAGTTACCATCACGCTCCTGCACGGTCACACCCACCAGCTCGTTGAGCTGGCGCACTGCCTCGTCACGGGCATCGAGCAGGCTGGTCGGCTCGGTGCCGTTTGCCGAGAGCGCGACGATCTGCTGGTTCAGCGTGGCGATCGACGAGGTGATGGAATTCACCTGGCCGGTCAGCGTGCTGAGCTGGGAGTTGATGCTGGTGTTCTGCTGGTTCATCTGCGAGGCAATCGAGTTGAAGCGATTGCTCAAGGTCTGCGCAGAGGTCAACAGCAGTTGCCGAGCCGCCGTATCACTGGGCGTGGACGACGCCGTTTGCAAGGCACTGAAGAACGACGACAGCACGCTGGTGATGCCGGTGGTGCTGTCCGACAGCAATGAATCGAGGGACGAGATCTGTGTGGAGTAGGTGCTGGCCTCGGTACTGAGCGAAGTACTGGCGTTGACCTGGCTCTGCAGGTAGGCACTGTAGATGCGCCGCACTTCCGACAGGGTCGTGCCACTGCCGACGTAACCCGCCCCTCCGATACTCTGCAAGGCCCCTGCCGAATTCACCGTCTGCTGGCGCGAGTAACCCGACGTCGCCACGTTGGTGATGTTGTTACTCGTGGTGGTCAGGGCACTTTGGCTTGCCGACAGCCCGGAAAGCCCAATAGAGATCAGATTCGACATGCTTCAAGCCTTATAGAGTCGTTTGTGTGCCGTTGGCTGCGTAGGTCTGGTACTTGTCGAGCTGCCGGACGATCGCCGAGATCTTCCTGGCATAGTTCGGGTCGGTGGCGTAACCGGCCTCTTGCAGCTCAGCGGCAAACTGTTCTGGGTTATCGGCCGACTTGACCACTTCTTGATAGCGATCGTTGTTCAACAACAGGTTGGCAAGGTCGTGGAAACTCTCGGCGTACGAGCCATAGGCGCGGAACGCCGCCGACTCCTTGACCATCTGGCCGTCGCGGAACTCGCTGGTGAGCGCCCTCGCCTGCTCGCCCTTCCAGCTACCGGTGGCCTTGATGTTGAACAGGTTGTGGCTGCTGCTGCCATCGCTCTGGCGCAGGATCGACCGACCCCAGCCGGTTTCCAGGGCTGCCTGAGCGACCAGTACCTTCGGCTCCACGCCAATGCGCTGGGCCGCTTCCTGGGCCATCGGCAGCATGGTGGCGACGAATTCGTCGGCGTTGGCGAAGGCGCTCTTGCCGGGCGCCAGCGGCACCTGGACCACGCTGCGCTGGCCGCCGGCCAACAGCCCGGCGAAGGCCGGCGACTGGGTCCAGTCGCCATATTCGCCTGCCGCACCGACCGCTGCCGGCGCACTACCGGCGCCACGGCGCAGGGTGTTGGCCGGTGCGGCGTTGCCAGCACCCGGCACGATGCCTGCGAGCAGGCGATCAGTCAGCTTGCTCGGCAACGACAAACGCCGCTGGTTGAGCGCGGCCACATCGTTATGCGCCGCCGCGCGCACCTGCCCGTCCGCTGCGGCGTGGTGCACGGCGCCCAAGGCACCGCTGGTGCCAGCATCGCGGTTGAACGGGTTGCCGCCTGGGCGCTGGGTCGAGGCAGTCTTGGACAACTGGCGCATCAGCACGTCCTGCAGGCCGATACCACCGCCCTCGCGGGACAGGCTGACCGCCAGCTGCTGGTCGTACATTTCCTGGTACTGCTTGGTCGTCTCGGTGTTGAGCGGGTTGTCCTTGGCCAGCACGTTGTTGGCCGCGCGCATGGACTTGAGCATCTCGCTGACGAACAGCGACTCGAATTCCTGGGCGACCTTGCGCAGGTTCTGCTCGCTGTCCTTGTCCCCGACCTTCAACGCATTGAGGCGGTTGAGGTCGGTGTAGGCGCCAGTGTCGACGGTCTTCATCTCAGCCTGCCTCAGATCACGATCAGATCGGCTTGCAGCGCACCGGCCTGCTTGAGCGCTTCGAGAATCGCCATCAGGTCGCTCGGTGCCGCGCCTACCTGGTTCACCGCACGGACGATCTCATCCAGCGTGGTGCCCGGGCCGAACTTGAACATTGGCTTGGCTTCCTGCTGGGCATTGACCCGCGAGCGCGGCACCACGGCGGTCTCGCCATTGGAGAACGGCCCCGGCTGGCTGACGATCGGGTCTTCGGTGATGGTCACGGTGAGGCTGCCGTGGGTCACGGCTGCCGGCGAGACCTTGACGTTCTGGCCGATGACGATGGTACCGGTACGCGAGTTGATGATGACCTTGGCCACGGCCTGGCCTGGGTCGATCTCCAGGTTCTCGAGGATCGACAGGTAGTCGACGCGCTGGCTCGGGTCCATCGGCGCGGTCACCCGCACCGAGCCACCGTCCACGGCCTGGGCGACGCCTGGGCCGAGCATGTCGTTGACCTTGTCGACGATGCGCTTGGCGGTAGTGAAGTCAGGGCGGTTGAGGTTCAAGGTCAGGCTGTTGCCCTGGTTGAACCCGCTCGGCACTGCCCGTTCGACGGTGGCGCCGCCCGGAATACGACCGGCCGACGGCACGTTGACGGTGATGCGCGAGCCATCCTTGCCTTCGGCATCGAAGCCACCGACCACCAGGTTGCCCTGGGCGATGGCGTAGACGTTGCCATCGATACCCTTGAGCGGGGTCATCAACAGGCTGCCGCCACGCAGGCTCTTGGAGTTACCGATCGACGACACGGTGATATCCACCACCTGGCCCGGCTTGGCGAACGCCGGCAGGTCGGCATGGATCGACACCGCGGCGACGTTCTTCAACTGCACGGTGCCGGTGTTGCTCGGCACCTTGATGCCGAACTGCGCCAGCATGTTGTTGAAGGTCTGCAGGGTGAACGGCGTCTGGGTGGTCTGGTCACCCGTGCCATTGAGGCCGACCACCAGGCCATAGCCGATCAACTGGTTGGTCCGCACGCCAGAGATGCTGGCGATATCCTTGAGGCGCTCGGCATGGGCACCGAAGGAGGCGAACACCAGCGCGGTCAGCACCAGCAGCGGTTTGAACTTGAGCATGTCGATTCGCACTCAGAAAGGCCAGTACGGGCTCAGGAAGAACCGATCGAGCCAGCCAGGCTGGCTGGCATCGGCGAACGAGCCGGTTCCCGAGTAGGTAATGCGCGCATCGGCCACGCGGGTGGACGAAACCGTGTTGTCGGTGGCGATGTCGTCGGCGCGGATCAAGCCGGCAATGCGCACCAGTTCCTCGCCGGTATTGAGTGTCATCCACTTCTCGCCGCGCACCGCGAGGATGCCGTTGGGCAGCACTTCGGCGACGGTCACGGTCACCGAGCCGGTCAGGCTGTTGCCCTGGGCCGCCTTGGCATCGCCCTTGGTATCACGGGTGCCGCTGTAGGCTGCATCCAGGCTCAACGAACCACCGCCGAACGGGCTGTTGGTCTTCACGCCACCACCGAACAGCGAGCTCAGGCCGAGGCTGGTTTCGCTGTCCTTGGCCACCGAGGAGTTGGCGCTCTTGCTCGCCGCCATCTTCTCGTTGAGCGTGATGGTGATGATGTCACCCACGCGGAATGCCTTGCGATCGGTGTACAGGTTCTGGTCGAAACCGGCCTGGTAGATCGAGCCGTTGTTGGCGGCTGCCGGCAACGGGGTACGCGGTAGCACCGGCGCATAGTACGGATCGTTGGGCTTGGCCGGCGGGGCCATGCAACCGGCCAGCAGGCAAGCGCCACCTACGGCGAAAACGACGGACAAACGATTCATGCTCATGACCTCACGGTGCTACGGGTGCTTCAAGGTGTCGGCTGATTGAAAAATCAGAGATTCTGGGTAACGAACTGCAGCATCTGGTCGGCGGTCGAGATCACCTTGGAGTTCATCTCGTAGGCGCGCTGGGTGGTGATCATGTTCACCAGTTCTTCCACCGTGCTGACGTTGGAGTTCTCCAGGGTGTTCTGCAGGGTGGTACCGAAACCGTTCAGGCCCGGGGTACCAACGTTCGGCGCACCGCTGGAGGCGGTTTCCAGGAACAGGTTGTTGCCGATCGATTGCAGGCCTGCCGGGTTGATGAAGTCAGCGGTCTGCAGGTTGCCGATCACCTGGGTTGCGGCGTTGCCGGCGGTGGTGATCGACACGGTGCCATCGGTACCGACGGTGAAGGTCTGGGCATCGGCTGGCACGACGATGGCCGGCTCCAGCGCCAAGCCATTGGCGGTCACCAACTGGCCATCGGAATCGAGGTGGAAGGTACCGTCACGGGTATAGGAGATGGTGCCGTCGGGCTGCATGATCTGGAAGAAACCACGGCCGTTGATGGCCATGTCCAGCGGCTGGTCGGTGGTCTGCAGGCTGCCGGCAGTGAAGTTCTTCTGGGTGCCGACGATGCGCACGCCGGTACCGACCTGCAGGCCGGTCGGCAGTTCGCTGTCCTGGGTCGACTGGGCACCCGGCTGGCGCTTGATCTGGTACAGCAGGTCCTGGAACTCGGCGCGGTCCTTCTTGAAACCGGTCGTCGAGACGTTGGCCAGGTTGTTGGAAATGGTCGTCAGGTTGGTGTCCTGAGCGGCGAGGCCGGTCTTGCTGACCCAGAGAGCCGGAAGCATGTGTCTTCTCCTTACGCGACGGCGTGGTTGCCGCCAGTGTCGAACAGGGGTTGGGACGGGTGTCAGCTGAGCTGCAGCACCCGCGCCATCGATTCGTCGTTTTCCTTGGCTGCAGTCATCATCTTAATCTGCAGCTCGAACTGCCGGGACAGCGCCATGATCGAGGTCATCTCGTCGACCGCGTTGACGTTGCTGCCCTCGAGGAAACCGGAAACCACCTTCACCGAGGCGTCCGCCACGAGGGGCTGACCGGTACTGCTGTGGATCAGTCCATCGGTGCCTTTGCTCAGGGTGGAGAGGTCGGGCTTGACCAACTTGATCCGGTCGACCTCGGCCATCACCGATGGGCTCTCGCCCAGGGAGCGAATGCTGATGGTGCCGTCCGAGCCGACTTCGACGTGCTCCTCCGGCGGAATCGCGATCGGCCCGCCGTTGCCGAGCACGGCCATGCCGTTGCCGGTACGCAGCACACCCAGGGAGTCGATATTGAGGCTGCCGGTGCGGGTGTAGGCCTCGCTGCCGTCAGGGGCCTGGACCGCGATCCAGCCATCGCCGTCGACCGCGACATCGAGCTCACGCCCGGTTTCGATCAACGGGCCGTGGTCGAAATCGGTGGCCGGCCGTTCGGTCATGGCGAAGGCGCGCGAGGGCAAGGTTTCGCCGAACACCGGCATCGAGCGAGCCTGCTCCAGGTCACGCTGGAAACCATTGGTCGATACGTTAGCCAGGTTGTTGGCATGGGCCTTTTGCGCCAGCGCATTCTGGCTGGCGCCGGTCATGGCCACGTACAGCATCTTGTCCACTTCAATTCTCCCTCGACGGACTTTCGCCGCCACTGACATGCTGAGGAGGTGTTAGCAAGTCTTGGGCCAAAACCCCGACAAACGCTTCACCCCAGCAATCATGGGCCTTTCGAGCCGCAAGCCGTGTAGATGACGGGCAGGTGCGCCGGCAAATCGGCGGTTGTTTGCCGGTAGGCGGCAAGGTGTTGACGCACGAAAAAACGCCGCCTGGCGCTCAGCGGCAGGCGGCGTTTCGGAAAGGTCCGGCAAAGCGGATGAACGCCTTGCCGGGGTCGACCTGGGTGCAGATGAACACGCCGGTCTCGATGCTTTGGTACTTGTACCAGGGCGCCGGTGCTGCCAGGGCCGCCAGAGGCAGCCCGAACAACAATACCCGCGCCAACCTGAACAGCGTTTTCATCAGGTCATCTGGAGGATGGTTTGCATGATGGTGCTTTCGGTGGAAATGGTCTTGGCGTTGGCCTGGTAGTTGCTCTGGGCCTTGATCAGGTTGACCAGTTCGGAGGTAAGGTCGACGTTGGAGTCTTCCAGGGCCCCGGCAGTCAACTCCCCCATCACACCGGTATTCGGCGCGCCTACAACCGGCACACCCGAGGCGTACGACTCTTTCCAGCCAGTACCACCAACCGGAGTCAGACCCTGGACGTTGGCGAAGTTGGCCAATGCAACCTGACCGATGACCTTCGACTGACCGTTGCTGTAGGTACCGAACAGGTTGCCGTCGGAGTCGATCGACAGCGACGACAGGTTACCCGGCGCGTAGCCATCCTGGGACTTGGCGGTCACCGCCGAGGTGGCGTTGTATTGGCTGGTCGCCGACATGTCGATGGTCACGCCATCGGTCGCTGCCGAGGCACCGTTGCTGGCCATGGTGCCGGCAGCGTTCTTGGCGGCCGGAACCCAGTCGGTCAGGGTCAGGTTGCCCAAGCTGTCGACGGTGAAATCGGAACTGGTCGACGCGGTCAAGGTACCTGCCGAGTTGAATGTCAGATCAGCACTGTAAGGTGTGGTGGACGTCGGATCGGCCGGGTTCACGCCATCGACGGTCACGTACATGGTCCAGGTATTCTGGTCAGTCTTGACGAAGTACTGGCTCAGACTGTGGGCGTTGCCTTGGCTGTCGTAGATGTCGGTACTGAAGGTGTAGTTGTAGGTGTCGGTGTCCGAGGCATCGAACGGGGTTTCGGTGGGCACGGTGTCCGACGAATTGAGGTTCAGCGTTTCGCTCAGGCTGGTGCTGGCCTTGGGGGCCACCGCTGCAGTGCTTACGGTCAGATCGGTCAGAATACCTTCAACAACGTTACCATCGGCATCCACACCATAACCCTGCAGGCGGTTGCCGCTGGCATCGACGATGTTGCCCGAGCTATCGGTACCGAAGGCACCGGCACGGGTATAGGTGGTCGAGCCGTTGTTGCTGGTGATGAAGAAACCGTTGCCATTGATGGCCAGGTCCAGACTGGCACCGGTGGTGCTGACGTTGCCCTGTGTGAACTGCTGGGAAATCGCCTGGGTCGTTACACCACTACCGACGGTGTAGCGCGAACCGCCCAGGAACAGGGAGTTGGCGTAAAGGTCGCCGAACTCGGCACGCGCCGACTTGAAACCGGTGGTGCCAACGTTGGCGATGTTGTTACCCGTGACATCCAGGCTGGTGGCGGCTGCGTTGAGGCCACTGAGACCGATATTGAACGACATTGCTTGACTCCTGTGCCGATGCCCGGCTTACGATCCGATAGTTTTGACGTCCGAAAGCGCGATGCTCTCGCCACTTGCCAGATTGAGCGTGTACGAACCTGCAGTGCTGCCCACGGTGACGCTATTGACCACCGACGGCAGGTAGGTGGTCTGCGCGACCTCCTCGCCATCGACTGTGGCCTTGGCCTCGAAGGTATAGGTACCGGCATCCACCGCCAGTCCATCGTTGTCGGTGCCATCCCAGGTGAAGCTGACCGTGCCGGCACTCTGCGAGCCCAGGTCGATGTTCTTCACCACATTGCCGTCGGCGTCGTACACGTTCACGGTCAGGCCGGTGGTCGACGAGGTCACGTCGATCTGGCCAGTCAAGCCAGTACCGGCAGCGACCGTCGCCGTGTCCGCCTCGGTGATGACCGAGCGCCCGACCAAGGACGAAGCCTGCAGGGCCTGGGTCGAGGTGTAGTTGCCGAGCAGGGTGTCGACGGTGTCATTGAGGGTCTGCATCGATTCCAGGCTGCTGAATTGCGCCAACTGAGCGACGAACTCGGAGTTGTCTTGGGGATCGAGCGGGTTCTGGTTCTGCAACTGGGTCACCAACAACTGCAGGAAGGTGTCCTTGCCAAGCGTGTCGGTGCTGCTGGTGCTGCTGGAGGTGTCACTGGCCAGCGCATACTGCGAGTAGATCGCGGAAGCACTGGTGGCGTCGGTAGTAGTGGTCATCGGCTATCCCTCTCACTGACCCAGGGTCAGCACTTTCTGCATCATGGTCTTGGCGGTGTTCATGATGTCGGCGTTGGTCTGGAACGCACGGCTGGCGGAGATCATGTCGGCCATCTCCTCGACCACGTTGACGTTCGGGTAGTACACGTAGCCGTCCTTGTTGGCGGCGGGATTGCTCGGTTCGTAGCGCGCCTCGAGGTTGCTCTGGTCCTCGATGATGCCCTTGACCTGCACGCCCTGCCCGGCTTCACCCTGATCCTCGAACAGCGACTGGCTGCTGCCGGCCATGGCGTTCTGGAAGGTGGTGGCGAATACCGGGTGGCGCGCACGGTAGGTCTGGTCGATGCTCGACGAGACGGTCTCGGCGTTGGCGATGTTGGAAGCAACGGTGTTGAGGCGGGTGTTCTGCGCGCTCATGCCGCTACCGGCAATGTTGAAGACACTGGCAAGGGACATGGTCACTCTCCACGCAGGGCCGAAACCAGCCCTTTGAATTTACTGTTGAGCAAGGTGAAGCTGGCCTGGAAACCGACCGCGTTCTCGGTGTAGTTCGATTGCTCGATCTGCGCGTCCACGGTGTTCTGGTCGATCGATGGCTGGGTTGGCGTGCGGTACTGCAGGGTATCGTCGGCCATGGCCAGCCCTTCGGCTTCGATGTGCTTGCTGTTGGTCCGGTCCAGGGCGAAACGCCCGCCCTTCTGCTGCTTTTCGCTCTCGGCGGCGAGCACCGACGAGAAGTCCATGTCACGCGCCTTGTAGTTGGGCGTGTCGGCGTTGGCGATGTTGTTGGCCAGCACTTCGGCGCGCTGGGCGCGGAAGCTCAGGGCCTTTTCGTGGATGCCAAGCGCCTTGTCGAAACTGATGCTCATGTCAGGGAAACCTTCGAAGGTCGACCGGAGTGTCGTTGGCCAAGGTATAGCAAGCCTTGTGCCAAACCTGGCAAAGCCTTTGAGCACGGGGTTTCAGGGGTTTTGCGAGAGGCGCCGCTGCCAGAAAAGCGGCAAAGTGCTTCCGCCAGGGGAAGCGAAAGCGGCAATTGCCGGGCGGCAAGAGCGGCAAAACAAAAAATTGACGTCAGCAAAGCAGGGGGATCAAAGGGCACCAGGCTGCGCTGATCCTGTGGGAGCGGCCTTGTGTCGCGAAAGGGCTGCGCAGCAGCCCCTGGCAGGTGAAGTCTTGATGCTGAAAGTCTGGGGCTGCTGCGCAACCCTTTCGCGACACAAGGCCGCTCCCACAGTCCGCCCTACCCTCACTTGGCCTGGTAGATGATCCCCGGACTGCACTGCACCATCTGATAATGATCAGGCAACCCGTTGAGCGCCTCCGAAGCCCCGAGGAACAGGTATCCACCCGGCTTCAGGGTGCTATGAATGCGCAGCAGGATGTCCTTCTTGACCTGGGCCGAGAAGTAGATCAGCACGTTGCGGCAGAACACGATGTCGAACTTGCCCAGGCTCGCATAGCTGTCGAGCAGGTTGAACGAGCGGAACTCGACGCGGCTGCGGATTGCCGGCTTGACCGCCCAACGCCCAGGGCCCTTGGGGTCGAAGTAGCGTTGCAGGCGCTCCTGGGACAGGCCGCGGGCGATCGCCAGGCTGTCGTACTCGCCGGTCTTGCAGTTGCTCAGCATGGACCCGGACAGGTCGGTGGCGACGATCTGCGCCCCCATCTTCAACTGCCCCAGGTTGCTGCGCTCGAACTCGTCGATGGCCATCGAGATCGAGTACGGCTCCTGCCCGGACGAGCAAGCCGCCGACCACATGCGCAGGCGCTGGCCCGGGTTGTTCTTGATGAACTCTGGAATGACCTTGTTCTTGAGCACTTCGAACGGATAGGTGTCGCGAAACCACAGCGTTTCATTGGTGGTCATGGCATCGACCACCAACTCGCGCAAGCCGCCACGCGGCTGCGTCTGGATACGCTGCACCAGCTCACCCAGGCTCTTGATGCCCTGCTGCTCCATCAGCTTGTTGAGACGGCTGGAGACCAGGTACTGCTTATTCTCGCCCAGCAGGATGCCACAGGCCTTCTCCAGGAATACCCGGAACTGTTCGAAATCCAAATTACCCGTAGACAATGCTGCCGCCTCTATTCAATCACTGATGCCAGGGTTGCCCCTGGCGGTTTCAATGGGTGGCCTTGATCCGGTCGACCACCCGCTGGGCAAGGTCGTCCGGCTTGAACTTGGCCAGGAAGTCATCGGCACCGACCTTCTTGACCATCGCCTGGTTGAACACCCCCGACAGCGAAGTATGCAGGACGATGTGCAGCTTTTGCATGCGCGGATCGCTGCGGATCTCCGCGGTCAGCGTATAACCGTCCATCTCCGGCATCTCGATGTCCGAGATCATCATCAGGAATTCTTCCTCGGGGCGCTTGCCTTCGTCCACCAGCTTGCGCAGGTAGTCCAGCGCCTGGCGGCCGTCGTTGAGCGCCACCACTTCCACCCCTACGGTCTGCAGGCAACGGGTCACCTGCTTGCGCGCCACCGACGAATCGTCGACGGTCAGCACCCGCAGCAGCACCGCCTTGTCCTGCACCTCGGCATCGACCACACCGGCGGACACCGACTCGGACGATGGCGACACTTCGGCCAGCACCTTCTCCACGTCGATGATCTCGACCATGCGGTTGTCCACCCGGGTGACCGCGGTCAGGTAGTGATCGCGACCGGTACCCTTGGGTGGCGGATGGATCTCTTCCCAGTTCATGTTGACGATGCGCTCCACCGAATGCACCAGAAAGCCCTGGGTCTTGGTGTTGTACTCGGTGATAATCACGAAGCTGTTGCGGGTTTCTTCCTGCAGCCCCGGCAACCCGGTCGCCATCGACAGGTCGAGGATCGGAATGGTCGCCCCGCGAATGTTGGCCACGCCGCGCACCACCCGGTGGGACTTGGGCATCACGGTCAGCTCGGGGCATTGCAGCACCTCCCTGACCTTGAATACGTTGATGCCATAGAGCTGCTCGCCATTGAGGCGGAACAGCAACAGCTCCAGGCGATTCTGCCCCACCAGTTGCGTGCGCTGGTTGACCGAATCCATAACACCAGCCATGCCAGACTCCTCTTTGAATCAGCCCGTTTTTATTGCCATCAGGTACCGAGTCGGCACGGGCTTTGCTTTTTTGAGCGCCATGTACACGAAAACGACATTTTCCCGACGATTGACGCGCGCGCTGTGCAGCTCGCTGGCCGCGCTGTGCCTGCTGGCCTGCGCCGGCCGCACGCTGGCGAGCGCGTTCACCTTGCCTGAACAGCTTATCGGTGTCACCCAGGGGTTTCTTGAATTCACTGTCGAGGATTATCTGGCGACCACCCAGACCGAAGGCCGCTACGAGATCCAGGTCAACCCGCTGGATCCGCGCCTGCGGATGCCGCTGTGCAGCCAGCAACTGGACGCTTCGCTCGAAGGCGGCGGCACGCCGATCGGCCGGGTGACGGTGCGGGTTCGCTGTGACAGCAGCGCGCCGTGGACGGTATTCGTCCCGGCCACCGTGCGCCTGTTCCGCGACGTGGTGGTGGTGACCCGGCCGCTGAAACGGGAAAACGTGGTCGGCGAAGGCGACGTGGCCATGCGCGAGCGTGACGTGGGGACCTTGACCCAAGGCTACCTGACCGCGCTGGACCAGGCGCTGGGCATGAAGATGCTGCGCCCCACGGTGATCGACCAGGTACTGACACCTCAGCACCTGGAGCAGGCCGAGGTGGTGCGCAAGGGCGACCATGTGGTGATCATCGCCCACAGCGGCAGCCTGAGCGTGCGCATGCCCGGCGAAGCCCTGAGCAAAGGCGGCCTGAGCGAGCAGATCCGGGTGCGCAACCTCAATTCCAAACGGGTGATCAAGGCCAGGGTCACGGGCCCGGGCCAGGTCGAGGTGGCGATGTAGAGAACGCTGGCGGCGGGGAACCGCTTTTCCTAAACTGTGTCGATAAATGGGACCGCATGCTGGCTGACAGGCGGCAGTGCATTTGCCCCTAAAGTTTCTTTCGGGTTGGCCGAAAACAAGGCAAGCGTCCCAATACCCAGAGGTTTTCTCATCATGGTCATCGACATCAGTCGTTTGAATAATTCTCCGTCCATCACGGGCGGCGTGCGCGGCACCAGCGCCTCCGGCAACGCCGAAAAAACCGGCGAAACCGTCGAGGCCACGAAAACCGCCAGCACCAGCGGAGAATCGGTACACCTGAGCCAAGAGGCCCAGCAGTTGCAGCAGGTCACCGACAAGCTGCGCGATCAGCCGGTAGTCAACAGCGCCCGCGTGGCCGAGTTGAAGCAGGCGATCGCCGACGGCAGCTACAAGGTCGACGCCGACCGGGTCGCCAGCAAGCTGCTTGATTTCGAAGCCCAGCGCTAAGCCTAAGGCGCGCTGGCTTCACGGACGCTAGAAACAAGAGTTAGCCATGCACGACACGACGCTGCTGCAACTGATTGAACACGACATTGCGCCCATGCAAGAGTTGCTCGACCTTCTCAATCAGGAGTCGGTCGCACTGCACGGGCGCAATATGCCGCTGCTGGAACAGATCCTGGCACGCAAGCAGTCGTTGATCATCCTGCTCGAGCAACACGGGCAGCGGCGTAGACAGTTGCTTACCGGTCTCGGCCACAGCGCCGACCACGCTGGCGTGGAAGCCGTTGCGGCGAAGTCGCCCAACGGCAAGATCATGCTCGAGCGCCTGCAAATGCTCACTGACTTGATGGAAGCCTGCCAGAAAGTCAACGTGACCAACGGCAAGATCATCCAGGTTCAGCAGAACGCCACGGCCAACCAGATCCGAGTCCTCATGGGGGGCGATGCCCCGTCGCTCTACAACAGCCGTGGTGCCACTTCCCTACTGGCCAAGCCCCGGGCGCTCAGCCAGGTGTGATTTTTTCTATTCAAGGCACGGAACATACTGGCAAAATGCCGTTACTTGCGTGTGTCGTTTTTGCCTGGAGATTGATAACCCGTGTTCAATGAAACCGATGCCCCGCAGCCGCCAAAGGTGCTTACCACCCCTTTGGAGATCGTGGCCAACCTGCGCCAGTTGATGGATAGCCATGATCCGCTGATCATCACCTTCCCCGAGCGCAGCCAGCGGTTCCAGAGCTACGTGGTGCATGTAGACCGCGACAGCAATGCCCTGGCGCTGGACGAACTGATCCCGCGCGACGGCGAAAAATTCATCGAGAACGGCGAGCCTTTCCGCGTCGAAGGCTTCCATGATGGCGTGCGTATCGCCTGGGAATGCCACAGCGAGCTGAAGATCACCGAAATCGACGGCCATCGCTGCTACCGTGGCGGCCTGCCCGAGGAAATGACCTATCACCAGCGCCGCAATGCCTTCCGTGCGGCCCTGAAGTTGTCGCAATTGCTCGACATCATCCTCGACGGCACCCACCTCAAGGGCAACGGCGCCTTGCGCGGCAAGCTGCTGGACATCTCCGCCACCGGCTGCAAACTGCGTTTCGAAGGCAACGTCGAAGAACGCCTGCAACTGGGCCAGGTGTACGAGCGCTTCAAGGCCGGCAATCCGCTGGGCCTGACCGACATCATGGTCGAGCTGCGCCACCTGCACTTCGAGGAGCGCATCAACACCACCTTCGCCGGGGTACGCTTCCACAACCTCAACGGCCAGGCCCAACGCAAGATCGAGAGCCTGGTGTACCAGTTGCAACGTGAAGCACGGCGCTTCGACAAGGACGACTATTGATCGCCCCGTAGAAACACCGACGCCACCCATTGGGTGGCGTTTTCGTTCAGGCGTATCGACGAACCTCAAACCGACTTGCTGACTTCATCCTCCGCCTGGGCCTCGCCAGCCGGCTCGTCTTTCTCTTCGCCTTCGGTATCTTCCGCCGCCACTGGCGACTGCATCACATCCTGTACGGTCTGCTCGTCCACCCGTGGGTCGAGGGCCGCCGACAAGGGCGAGCCGGCCGCCGGCATGGCCACGTGGCCCAGTGGCGCGTCGTCGACCTGGTGCAGCCCGGTGACCGCCTTGGGCCGAATGCGCCAGACCAGCACCAGGGCAAAGAACACGAAGAAGGCATACAGCATCTGCGGCCCCAGGTACTTCATCAGCACCCCCGCCGCCAGCGGCCCGATACAGGCGCCGACGCCATAGGTCACCAGCAGCATGGCCGTCAGCGAGACGCGTCGCTCGCTTTCCACATGGTCGTTGGAAAACGCCACGGCCAGCGGATACAGGCAGAACTGCAACAGCGAAATGACGAAGCCGATACCGAACAGCAACTCCAACGGCACGCTGGGCAGTATCGCCAAAGGCGCCGAGACCACCGCCAGACCTACCGCCACGCCGCGAATCAGCACCGCCCGGTCGTAACGGTCGGACAGCCAGCCCAGCGGCCACTGCACCACCAGCCCGGCAAGAATGCAGCTACCCATGAACAGGCCGACCTGCTCGGTCGGCAAGCCCTGGCTGGAGGCATACAGCGGCGCCAGGCCGTAGAACGAGCCGACGATCAGCCCCGAGCCCAGCACCGTGCTCAACGACTGCGGCACCCGCTTGATGAAGAACTTCGGCTCCATCGGGGCCGGGCGCAGGGGCGCCGGGTGGATGCGCCGGGTCATCGCCACCGGCACCAGGCACAGGGCAAAGCACATGGCGACCAACATCAGCAGTTCCGGGCCCAACTGCGGGTGCACCACCAGGATCAGTTGGCCGAGCACCAGGCCCAGGTACGAAGCGATCATGTAGCCACTGAACACCGCGCCGCGCTGCTTGGCATCGGCCTGTTCGTTGAGCCAGCTTTCCAGGACCATGTACTGGCACATCATGCCCAGGCCGACGATCATCCGCAGGCCGACCCAGGCCGGCAGCCAGCTGGTCAGGCCATGGCCCAGCACGGCAGCGCCGACGATACCGGCGCAGGTGGCGTAGGCGCGGATATGCCCGACCCGGCCAATCAACCGGTGGCCGACCTTGCCACCCACGGCCAGGCCGAAATAGTTGGCCGCCATCAACGCACCCACCCACAGGCTGTCGACGTTCTCGGCCGCCAGGCGCAACGCCAGGTAGGTACTCAACAGACCCGAGCCGATCAGCATCATCAGGGCGGCAAAATACAGCGAGCGAAAAGACTTCCAGATGTTGCGCATACGTCCCGTGAAGCTCCCTGGTCAGGTGGCGGGTGGGTTGCAGCCAAGCATAAAAGCAAATCGTTGGCGACGCAGGCCCGGGCCTGCAAAAAAACCGGCCCAGGGCGCGTCCAGTAGCGGTCGTGTCGCGATCAGGCCTGAGCCGCCAGCACCCGTCGTTCCCACGGGGTGATTTCGTCGAGGAAATCAGCCAGCTCCAGGGTCTTGGTCGCGATGTAGCCTTCGATGAACTCGGCACCGAACAGTTCCTTGGCCAGGCGACTGTGTGCCAGGCGCTGCAACGCCGCATGCAAGGTGCAGGGCAAGCTCAGCTGCGGCGGCACCTCGAATTCGCCCTGGATGGCCGGCGCCGGCGGCAAGCGCTGCTCGATGCCGTGCAGCCCGGCGGCAAGGCTCGCGGCGATCGCCAGGTAGGGGTTGGCATCGGCGCCCGGCAAGCGGTTCTCGACGCGCCGCGCCACCGGTGCGCTGGCCGGAATGCGCAGGCCGGCGGCGCGGTTGTCCTCGGACCAGCAGGCGTTGTTCGGCGAAGCGTACGGGTGACAGAGGCGCTGGTAGGAATTGACGTTGGGCGCGAACAACGCGGTGAAGTCGGCCAGGCACGCCTGCAGGCCGCCAATGAAGTGATGGAAGGTCTCGCTGGGGGCGCCCTGGGCGTCGCTGAACACGTTGCGGCCAGTGCCGATCTCCACCAGGCTCTGGTGGATGTGCATCGAGCTGCCCGGCGTATGCGCCAGCGGCTTGGCCATGCACACCACGGTCAGGCCGTGCTTGAGCGCCACTTCCTTGAGCAGGTGCTTGAACAGGAAGGTCTGATCGGCGAGCTGCAGCGGGTCGCCGTGCAGCAGGTTGATCTCGAACTGGCTGACGCCCATTTCGTGCATGAAGGTGTCACGTGGCAGGCCCAGCGCGGCCATGCACGGGTAGACCTCTTCAAAGAATGGCCGCAAGCCGTTGTTCGAGCTGACGCTGAACGCCGAGTGGCCCAGTTCGCGGCGGCCATCCAGACCGATCGGTGGTTGGAACGCTTGGTGCGGGTCGACATTGGGTGCCAGGACGAAGAACTCGAGCTCGGTGGCCACGACAGGTGCCAGGCCGAGTGCGGCGTAGCGCCCGATCACCGCCTTGAGCAGGCCACGGGTGGACAGGCCCGAAGGTGTGCCGTCGAGTTCGACCGCGTCACAGATGGCCAGCGCCCTGCCCTTGTCGCTCCATGGCAGGCGATGGGTCTGGCTCGGTTCGGCGACCAAGGCCAGGTCACCGTCGTCACTGCCGTAGAACCTCGCCGGCGGGTAACCACCCATGATGCATTGCAGCAACACGCCGCGTGCCATCTGCAGGCGGCGGCCTTCGAGGAAGCCCTCGGCGGTCATCACCTTGCCCCGCGGGACGCCGTTGAGATCGGGGGTGACGCATTCGACCTGGTCGATGCCCTTGAGCTGCTCGGCGAGCGAACGCGGTCTGCTGGTGGTCATGACGCTTGTCCTTGTCGTTGGGGGCTGGCAACAACATAGGCTGGGGATGATCGGGTTATCAAGCGGCCAGGGTTGTCTGGGCCGGCCCTTTCGCGGGCAAGCCCGCTCCTACAGAGACACTGCCGGTTCCGAACATTGCACCCATCCTGTGGGCGCGGGCTTGCCCGCGAAAGGGCCGGCCCAGGCTTATCCTATTCCCGCAATGTCATCCCATTGGCCGGCAACGGCAACGCAGTCTTGTACCGCACCTGCTTCAAGGCAAAGCTCGAGCGAATGTTGGCCACGCCCGGCAGCCGCGTCAGGTAATCGAGAAACCGCTCCAGCGCCTGGATGCTCGGCAGCAGCACGCGCAGCAGGTAATCCGGGTCACCCGTCATCAGGTAGCACTCCATCACTTCCGGCCGCTCGGCGATTTCCTCCTCGAAACGATGCAACGACTGCTCGACCTGCTTTTCCAAGCTCACATGAATGAACACGTTCACATCCAGCCCCAGCACTTCGGGCGACAACAACGTCACCTGCTGGCGGATCACCCCCAGCTCCTCCATGGCCTTGACCCGGTTGAAACACGGGGTCGGCGACAGGTTCACCGAACGCGCCAGCTCGGCGTTGGTGATGCGGGCGTTTTCCTGAAGGCTGTTGAGGATGCCGATATCGGTACGGTCGAGCTTACGCATGAGACAAATTCACCGGTTTTTTGTGTTTATAGGGAATGTTTATCTGCGCTCGTCGGCAAAGGCAACCAACATGAGAGAAAAATTCTCCTGCCGTCCCTCTAAGATGTAATCAACGCTGACCTGCCAGTCACGAGCCTGCAGCCAGCAGCGGCCGTTTCAAAGCTCACAAAAACAACATTCGAGCGAGCGTAAACAGCATGAACGAGTACGCCCCCCTGCGTTTGCATGTGCCCGAGCCCACAGGCCGGCCAGGCTGCCAGACCGATTTCTCCTACCTGCGCCTGAACGACGCGGGTCAAGTTCGCAAACCGCCCATCGACGTCGATGCCGCCGATACCGCCGACCTGTCCAAAAGCCTGGTCCGCGTGCTCGACGAGCATGGCAACGCCCTGGGCCCCTGGGCCGAGGACATCGACCCGCAGATTCTCCGCCAGGGCATGCGCGCCATGCTCAAGACGCGCATCTTCGACAGCCGCATGGTGGTCGCCCAGCGCCAGAAGAAGATGTCGTTCTACATGCAGAGCCTGGGCGAAGAGGCCATCGGCAGCGCCCAGGCCCTGGCGCTCAACCGCACCGACATGTGCTTCCCCACCTACCGCCAGCAGAGCATCCTCATGGCCCGCGACGTGTCGCTGGTGGAGATGATCTGCCAGCTGCTGTCCAACGAGCGCGACCCGCTCAAGGGCCGCCAGCTGCCGATCATGTATTCGGTACGCGAGGCCGGTTTCTTCACCATCAGCGGCAACCTGGCGACCCAGTTCGTGCAGGCGGTCGGCTGGGCCATGGCCTCGGCGATCAAGGGCGATACCAAGATCGCCTCGGCCTGGATCGGCGATGGCGCCACCGCCGAGTCGGACTTCCACACCGCCCTGACCTTCGCCCACGTGTACCGGGCGCCGGTGATCCTCAACGTGGTCAACAACCAGTGGGCGATCTCCACCTTCCAGGCCATCGCCGGGGGTGAGGCCACCACCTTCGCGGGCCGTGGCGTGGGCTGCGGCATCGCCTCGCTGCGGGTCGACGGCAACGACTTCGTCGCCGTGTACGCCGCCTCGCGCTGGGCCGCCGAGCGCGCCCGCCGTGGCCTGGGCCCGAGCTTGATCGAATGGGTCACCTACCGCGCAGGCCCGCACTCGACCTCCGACGACCCGTCCAAATACCGCCCCGCCGACGACTGGAGCCACTTCCCGCTGGGCGACCCGATCGCCCGCCTGAAGCAGCACCTGATCGCCATCGGCCACTGGTCCGAGGAAGAACACCAGGCCACTACTGCCGAGCTCGAAGCCGCCGTGGTCGCCGCGCAGAAGGAGGCCGAGCAGTACGGCACCCTTGCCAATGGCCATATCCCCAGCGCCGCCTCGATGTTCGAGGACGTGTACAAGGACATGCCCGACCACCTGCGCCGCCAGCGCCAGGAACTGGGGGTTTGAGATGAACGACCACACCAACAGCATCGACCCGGAAACCGCCATGGCCACCACCACCATGACCATGATCCAGGCCCTGCGCTCGGCCATGGACATCATGCTCGAACGCGACGACAACACGGTGATCTACGGCCAGGACGTCGGTTACTTCGGCGGCGTGTTCCGCTGCACCGAAGGCTTGCAGAAAAAGTACGGCAAGTCGCGCGTGTTCGACGCGCCGATCTCCGAGAGCGGCATCGTCGGCACCGCCGTGGGCATGGGTGCCTATGGCCTGCGCCCCGTGGTGGAAATCCAGTTCGCCGACTATTTCTACCCCGCCTCCGACCAGATCGTCTCCGAACTTGCCCGCCTGCGCTATCGCTCGGCCGGCGAGTTCATCGCCCCGCTGACCCTGCGCATGCCCTGCGGCGGCGGCATCTATGGCGGCCAGACCCACAGCCAGAGCCCGGAAGCGATGTTCACCCAGGTCTGCGGGCTACGCACGGTAATGCCGTCCAACCCCTATGACGCCAAAGGCCTGCTCATCGCCTCGATCGAATGCGATGACCCGGTGATATTCCTCGAACCCAAGCGCCTGTACAACGGCCCGTTCGACGGCCACCACGACCGTCCGGTAACCCCGTGGGCCAAGCATCCGCAGAGCGCCGTGCCCGATGGCTACTACACGGTGCCGCTGGACAAGGCGGCGATCACTCGCCCCGGCAACGACGTTACCGTGCTGACCTACGGCACCACGGTGTACGTGGCCCAGGTGGCCGCCGAGGAAAGCGGCGTCGATGCCGAAGTCATCGACCTGCGCAGCCTGTGGCCGCTGGACCTGGAAACCATCGTCGCCTCGGTACGCAAGACCGGCCGCTGCGTGGTGGTGCACGAAGCCACGCGCACCTGCGGCTTCGGTGCCGAGCTGGTGTCGCTGGTCCAGGAGCACTGCTTCCATCACCTCGAAGCGCCGATCGAGCGCGTCACCGGTTGGGACACCCCCTACCCGCATGCCCAGGAATGGGCTTACTTCCCAGGGCCGGCGCGGGTCGGTGCGGCATTGAAACGGGTCATGGAGGTCTGAATGGGCACACACGTCATCAAGATGCCGGACATTGGCGAAGGCATCGCGCAGGTCGAACTGGTGGAATGGTTCGTCAAGGTCGGCGACGTCATCGCCGAAGACCAGGTGGTGGCCGATGTCATGACCGACAAGGCCACCGTGGAAATCCCCTCGCCGGTCAGCGGCAAGGTGCTGGCCCTGGGTGGCCAGCCCGGTGAGGTGATGGCCGTGGGCAGCGAGCTGATCCGCATCGAGGTCGAAGGCAGCGGCAACCACGTCGACATCCCCCAGGCCAAGCCGGTCGAGGCCGCTCCGGCCACCGAGGCGGCCAAGCCACAATCTCAACCTCAGCCCCAACCACCGCAACCACAACCGGTGGCCTACCCGGCGCCTGGCGAACCTGTCGCCGCGCCGATCGTGCCGCGCCAGGCAGGCGACAAGCCATTGGCTTCGCCAGCCGTGCGCAAGCGTGCACTGGATGCGGGTATCGAGCTGCGCTACGTGCATGGCAGCGGCCCGGCCGGGCGCATCCTGCATGAAGACCTCGATGCCTTCATGAGCAAGCCGCAGAGTAGTGCCGGACAAGCCCCAAGCGGCTACGCCAAGCGTACCGACAGCGAGCAGGTGCCGGTCATCGGCCTGCGCCGCAAGATCGCCCAGCGCATGCAGGATGCCAAGCGCCGGGTCGCACACTTCAGCTACGTCGAGGAAATCGACGTCACCGCCCTCGAAGCCCTGCGCCAGCAACTCAATGCCAAGCACGGCGACAGCCGCGGCAAGCTGACCCTGTTGCCGTTCCTGGTGCGTGCGCTGGTGGTCGCCCTGCGCGATTTCCCGCAGATCAACGCCACCTATGACGACGAAGCCCAGGTCATCACCCGCCACGGCGCGGTGCACGTGGGCATCGCCACCCAGGGCGACAACGGCCTGATGGTGCCGGTACTGCGCCATGCCGAGGCGGGCAGCCTGTGGGCCAATGCCGGCGAGATATCCCGCCTGGCCACGGCGGCGCGCAGCAACAAGGCCAGCCGCGAGGCGTTGTCCGGCTCGACCATCACCCTGACCAGCCTCGGCGCCCTGGGCGGCATCGTCAGCACGCCGGTGGTCAATACGCCGGAAGTGGCGATCGTCGGCGTCAATCGCATCGTCGAACGGCCAATGGTGATCGACGGCCAGATCGTCGTGCGCAAGATGATGAACCTGTCCAGCTCGTTCGACCACCGGGTGGTCGATGGCATGGATGCCGCCTTGTTCATCCAGGCCGTGCGCGGCCTGCTCGAACAACCCGCCTGCCTGTTCGTGGAGTGACCATGCAACCGATCATCGACACCACCCTGCTGATTATCGGTGGCGGCCCTGGCGGCTACGTGGCCGCCATCCGCGCCGGGCAACTGGGTATTCCCACCGTGCTGGTCGAGGGCCAGGCCCTGGGCGGTACCTGCCTGAACATCGGCTGCATTCCCTCCAAGGCGCTGATCCACGTGGCCGAGCAGTTCCACCAGGCCACCCGCCAGGCCGGGCAATCGCCGCTGGGCATCAGCGTCACCTCGCCACGCCTGGACATCGGCCAGAGCGTGGCCTGGAAGGACGGCATCGTCGACCGCCTGACCACCGGCGTCGCGGCCTTGCTGAAAAAGCACGGCGTCAAGGTTATCCATGGCTGGGCGAAGATCCTCGACGGCAAGCATGTCGAGGTCGACGGTCAGCGTATCCAGTGCGAGCACCTGCTGCTGGCCACCGGTTCGAACAGCGTCGAACTGCCGTTGCTGCCCCTCGGCGGGCCGGTGATTTCGTCCACCGAGGCGCTGGCGCCCGAGTCGCTACCCAAGCATCTGGTGGTGGTCGGCGGCGGCTACATCGGCCTGGAGCTGGGCATCGCCTACCGCAAGCTGGGAGCCGAGGTCAGCGTGGTGGAAGCCCGTGACCGCATCCTGCCGACCTACGACAGCGAACTCACAGCGCCGGTGGCCGAGTCGCTGAAGAAGCTGGGCATCGCGCTGCACCTTGGGCACAGCGTCGAAGGTTACGCCGACGGTTGCCTGCTGGCCGGCGACGGCCAGGGCGGGCAACTGCGCCTGGAGGCCGACCGGGTCCTGGTGGCCGTGGGCCGCCGCCCGCGCACCCAGGGCTACAACCTGGAATCCCTGGAGCTGAAGATGAACGGCGCGGCAATCGCCATCGACGCCCGCTGCCAGACCAGCATGCACAACGTCTGGGCCATCGGCGACGTCGCTGGCGAGCCGATGCTGGCGCACCGCGCCATGGCCCAGGGTGAGATGGTCGCCGAGATCATCGCCGGCAAGGCACGACGCTTCGAGCCCAGCGCGATTGCCGCGGTGTGCTTCACCGATCCGGAAGTAGTGGTGGTCGGGGCCACGCCCGAGCAGGCCAGCCAGCACGGCCTGGACTGCATCGTCGCGCAGTTCCCGTTCGCCGCCAACGGGCGGGCCATGAGCCTGGAGGCCAAGAGCGGCTTCGTCAGGGTGGTGGCGCGGCGGGACAACCACCTGATCGTCGGATGGCAGGCGGTCGGGGTGGCGGTTTCGGAGCTGTCCACGGCATTCGCCCAGTCGTTGGAAATGGGCGCGCGCCTGGAAGACATCGCCGGCACCATCCATGCCCATCCGACCCTGGGCGAAGCGGTGCAGGAAGCGGCGCTGCGTGCGTTGGGGCATGCGTTGCATATCTGAGCCGGGCTGATCGCCGACGAGCCGCATCAAGCCCCTTTCGCAGCGGCTTCGACCAAGCCGTCCAGCCACGCCTGATGGCCGTTGATCATCGGATTGGGCTTGGTCCGAGCCAATTCCTTGGCGGGGTTCCCGTTCTGAGTTTCCTGGGTGAGGATGCGCACACGCCCGCCGGGCATATCCTCGACCAGCCAGGCATGGTGCACATCCAGGCGTGTCTCGCCCTCACCTGCCCAGCCATGCCAGGCGATGCGGCCCGGCTCGCCGGCGGCAGGCGCCTGGTACTCGGTGCACTGCGCCTCGACCGGGAAACCGAAGGTCTCGAAGTAGAAACGGGTGCCGGCCTTGAGTTCCGGGCCAGCGCCATCGTAGAAGCGCACGTTCGCCGAGTTGGCATAGTAGCCCGGCCAGCGCTCGGCGAAACTAAGCAACGGCCAAACCTGGGCAGCCGACAACCCGGCGACGATGACTTCATTGGAAGCGAAATTGTCGGTAAAGCCGGGTACGAAGCCTTCCGGCCAGAGGATTGCGTTCATCAGTGGATCCCTCGGGTGCTATGGACTACGCAAAGCATGGCTGCTAGCGTGAAATCACGCCAATCATCATGTTTTATCCAGAGCATCATGAAATCTGATATCAGGACACTCGACCTCAACCTGCTCAAGACCCTCGACGCATTGCTCGATGAGCGCAGCGTGACCCGCGCCGCCGCACGTCTGGCACTCACCCAGCCGGCGGTGAGCGGGATGCTCAACCGGCTGCGTGAACACTTCGACGACCCACTGTTCGTGCGGGCGCAACGCGGCATCGTGCCCACCTTGCGCGCCGAGCAACTGGCCGTGCCGGTCAAGCAATTGCTGGCCGACGTGGCAACGATGCTGCAACCCGAAGCCTTCGACCCGGCCACGGCCACGTCGACCGTGCGCCTGGCCGCCACCGATTACGCCTTGAGTGCAGTGGTGATACCGTTCTTGCGAGCGCTGCGCCCGCAGGCGCCGAACATGCGCGTCACAGTGCAGCCGATCGACGATCAGGCGTTGCCTGGCCAACTTGAACGCGGCGATGTCGACCTGGCGCTGCTCACGCCACAGACCCTCACCCCCGATCTGCATGCGGTGCCGCTGTTCGAGGAGCACTATGTCTGCGCGATGCGCTCCGACCACCCCGATGCGCAAGGCGAACGCCTGAGTCTCGAACGGTTTTGCGCGTTGGATCATGCCTTGGTCTCCTCGACCGGCAATGCCTTCCATGGCGTTACCGACGAGGCCCTGGCACGTGTGGGAAGAAGTCGCCGGGTCACGGTCTCGATCACCAGCTTCCTGGCCTTGCCCGATATTCTCCTGGGCAGCGACCTGATCGCCGTGATTCCCAGGCGGCTCGCCCAGCTTCAGCCGGGCTTGCGCATCTGCCAGCCGCCCCTGGACATCCCCGGCTTCAGCAAGACCCTCGCCTGGCATGAGCGCACCCACCGCGACCCAGGCCAGCGTTGGGTCCGCGCCCTGCTGCGCGATACCTGCCAAGCGCTTGCCTGATCAGGCGGCGCTCGCCGCCGCCAGGTCGAGCGAACGGGTTTCCGGTGCCATCTGCCAGGTGAAGAACAGGCCTACCATCGAGATACCGAAGGCAACGATCATGGTGTTGGCAATGCCGATCGACGACAGCGACATCGGCACCAGGTAGGTACCGACCGCCGCACCGATGCGCGACAACGAGGTGGCCAGGCCTACGGCCGTGCCGCGCACTTGCGTTGGGAACAGCTCGTTCGGATAGACGTACTGCAGCACCTGCGCCCCGCCGATGAACAGCGCGTAGCTGCCGAACAGCGCCAGGGTCACGAAGCCCGCACCATCGGGATACAGACCCAGCAGGAGCAAGGCCAGGCCGGACCAGAGGAAACTGTGGATGAGCATGCGCCGGCGGCCCAGAGGGTTGATCAGTTTCACCCCGAGCAGGCAGCCGAGCACGAAGATGATGGTGATCGCCACCGCGCCCCAGGCCGCCAGGTCCCCTGTCAGCCCCATCGCGGCGAGGATTTTCGGCGCGAAGGCATAGATGGCGAACTGGGGAATGATCGAACACGTCCAGAAAATGCTGACGAAGAAGATGCGCTTGCCATAGTGCGAGTGGAACAATTGCCACACCGACACGCGGCGCTCGGACACCGGCTCAGGCAGGTCAGCGATGGAGAACTTGTCACCATAGACCCGCTTGATCACCTGGTCAGCTTCGGCGGTGCGGCCTTTGCTCAGCAGCCAGCGTGCCGACTCCGGGGTACCGGCGCGCATCACCAGGAACAACACTGCCGGCACAACCGCACTGGCCAGCGCCCAGCGCCAGGCTTCCGGGCCCATGGTCCGCAGGATGAACTCACCGGCGACGTAGGCCGCCGCAGCACCGACGAACCACATCATCACCAGGCTGGCGAGGAGCGAGCCGCGTTGTTTCTTGGGCAGGAATTCGGCCAGTAGCGAAGTGGCCAGCGGATGGTCGGCGCCGATCGCGACGCCCAGCAAAAAGCGCAGCCCGATCAACGCTGCCGCAGAGGTGACCCAGAACTGGCCGAGGGAAAATACCGCCAGGGCGACCAGCACCAGCACGTACAAGGTCTTGCGCCCGAGCTTGTCGGTGAACAGACCGCCGACGAAGCCGCCGAAGAACATGCCAATCAACGAAGCGGCGGCCACCATGCCTTCTTCGAGGGCGCTAAGTTGCAAGGCCTGGCTGAGTTGAAGCAGAACGACACCGATGATGCTGAGGATATATCCATCGAGAAACGGTGCACCCGATGAATAGATCGCCAACTTTTTATGGAAACTGTTAAGCGGCGCGTCTTCTAATGAAATCTTATGATTATTGGTCACGTTCTGTTGCCTCTTTTGCTGCGCAATGCAGACGGCTCGTCGAATGCCACGCGCACGCAGGGGCGATGGCAGACTTTGAGTCCATCTATTGTTTTTAGAATGTTGAAAGCCGGCGGTACGGCTATTACGAAGCGTGTGCGCACTCACTTGCGTGACAGCAGAGTAAGCGTGCATGAGTTGAAGAAATAGGAGGATTACCTCAAAGAATGCGAGATCCCGGCCAGGGGTTGAATGGGGTGATCCTGTGTCGCCTGCGAGGTCGCATTCGCGGGTAAACCCGCTCCTACAGGTACCTCACGGCGGCGTACCTGTAGGAGCCGGCTTGCCGGCGATGAGGCCCTGTCAGGCCAGTTGGTAGGTGGTTTTGACGCGAGTAAAAAACTGACGCGCATGAGTGCCTTGCTCACGCGAGCCCAAACTGGATGCTCCATTGCCACCGAACGGCACGTGGTAGTCGACACCCGCGGTGGGCAGGTTGACCATCACCATCCCCGCCGAGCTATTGCGCTTGAAGTGCTCTGCATGTCGCAGCGAAGTCGTGACGATACCCGCCGACAAACCAAACTGAGTGTCCTCGGCAGCGGCGAAAGCCTCTTCATAGTCACGCACCTTGAGCACGCTGAGCACCGGCCCGAAGATTTCCTCGCGGTAGATACGCATCTGCGCAGTCACCTCGGTGAACAGCGCCGGGGTGAAAAGATAGGCACCTGCCGGGTTCTCGATACGCTCGCCACCCCATACCAGTCGGGCGCCCTGCTCGACGCCACTGGCCACGTACGAAAGGTTCTGCTCCAGCTGGCGAGCGTCGACCACCGGGCCGATGTCGGTGCTGGCCTGCAACGCATCGCCCACCTTTAGCGCCTGGGTACGCTCGGTCAGACGCGTGACGAAGGCGTCATGAATGCCTTCGGTGACGATGACCCGCGAACTGGCGGTGCAACGCTGGCCGGTGCTGTAGAACGAGCCGTTGAGCGCCACGTCGACCGCTTGCTCCAGATCGGCATCGTCCAGCACCACCAGCGGGTTCTTGCCGCCCATTTCCAGCTGGACTTTCTTCATGCCTTCGGCGGCCAGCCTGGCGATCTGCCGGCCTGTATGTTCGGACCCGGTGAAACTGATGCCATCGACCTGCGGCGAGCGGATGATCGTGTCGCCTACGCTGCGGCCCGGGCCGATCAGCATGTTGAACACACCGTCCGGCAGGCCGGCTCGCGAGATGATCTCGGCCAGGGCCCAGGCCGAAGACGGCACCAGTTCGGCAGGCTTGAACACCACGCAGTTGCCGAAGCACAGCGCCGGGGCGATCTTCCAGGCCGGGATGGCAATCGGGAAGTTCCACGGCGCGATGATGCCGACCACGCCCAATGGCTGGCTGAATACATCGATGCCAACGTCCTGGCGCACCGATTGATATTTTTCGCCTTCGGCGCGCAGCGCTTCCTGGGCGTAGAACTTGAACGAGCGACCGGCGCGGTCAACCTCGCCAAGGGCTTCGCGGACGATCTTGCCTTCCTCGCGCGCCAGCAAGGTCGCCAGTTCTTCACGGCGGGCAAGGATCTCGCTACCGATGAAGTCCAGTGCATCGGCACGCCGCTGCGGGTTGCTGTGCGCCCATTCAGGCTGGGCCCTGCGGGCGGCGGCAATGGCCTGTTCGGTCAGGGTCTGGTCGGCGCGCACGAAACGCTCGATCACCTCGCCGGGATTGGACGGATTGCGGTTCTCGAGGATGTCGGCGCCGCTGTCCAGGGGGACGAAGACGCCGTCGACGAAGCTGCTCTTGGTGGCGATGGTCATGCGCTGCGAATCCTTTTTTCAGTGTTGCGTGCAACGTAATCGGTGATGTTGTCGACGGCGCGATCCATCAATTGCTGCATGGCATCCTCGCTGCTCCAGGCAATGTGTGGATTGAGGATGAAATCGTCGCGGTCGATGAGCTGGAACAGCGGGTTGCTCGGGTGCAACGGCTCGACTTCGACCACGTCCAGCGCCACACCGCCAAGGCGGTCGTTGCGCAAGGCATCGATCAGCGCCGCCTCGTTGACGATGCCGCCACGCCCGGTGTTGATCACCAGGGCATCGGGCTTCATCAGCGCCAGCTGCTCGGCGCCGACCAGGTCGTAGGTTTCCGGGGTCAGCGGCGCATTGATCGACAGCACGTCACAGCTCTTGAGCAGGCTGGCCAAGGGGCGGCAATCGGCGCCTCGGCGCTTGCCACCACGGTCCTCGAACAGCACGTCCATGCCGAAAGCACGGGCCAGTTCCGCCAGGCGCAGGGCAATCGGCCCGCTACCGATGATCGCCATCTGCTTGCCACGCACATCGCGGATGCGGTGGTCGAAATAGATGTTCTTGTACTCGGCCTGCCCAGCCTGCACCTTGCGCATCAGGCGGCTGAACGCCACTGGGCGACGGAACAGCTCGAGCATCATCGCCATGCTGTGCTCGGCCACGGTATTGGCGGCGTAGCCCGGCACGCTGGAGACTTCGATGCCATGGGCATCGCAGTAGTCGACATCGACGATGTCACGCCCGGTCAACGCCAACGAGATCATCTTCAGCTTGGGCAACTGGCGCAGGTGTTCCTCGCGCAGGGGCACGCTGCAGGTCAAGGCCACGGTGGCATCGCGCAGGTGCTCGAGCACCTGGTCGGGGTGGGTGTAGGCAAACTGCTGCCAGGTATGTTCGCAGTCGGGACGCTTGAGGCGCGTCGAGGCGGCAAGCCCGTCGTCGTCGAGAAAAACGATATGTTCGGTCATGATCCTGATCTTATTTTTTCTGTGCAGGGACATAGCCGGCCGGAGCCATGCCGACCAACTGGCGGGTGATGAAGCCGGCGTCCTCGTCGTGGTCTTCCAGGGACTCCTTGCGTACCAGCGCATCACGCACCATGTGTGCGCCGAAGAAACGGAACGGCTCTGGCGGCAGCAACTTCATCTTCTGGTTGACCAGGCCACAGTTGGCCCACTCGTCGTTGGCATGGGTGGCCAGCGACTTGATGATGCGGCTGGCGAATACCGTGGTGGCGACGCCGTTGCCGGAGAAGCCGATGCCGTAGCTGACGGTCTGGTGATGATCGAGGTAGCCGAAATTGGGCAGGCCTTTCATGGCGCGGTCGATCGGCCCGGTCCAGCTGCTGACCACCGGCACGTCCTCGAGCTGGGGGTACAGCCGACGCAGTTCGGCAGCGACCTTGTCCGCAGCCGGCGATGGCTTCTCGTACAGGTTACCGATGCGCCCGGCGTAGGCGAACTGGCCCAGCGGCTTGCCGAACACCACCCGGCCGTCCGGGGTGTTACGCCAGTAGTTGAGTACGGTGCGCGAGTCGGTCATGCATTCACCGCGGCTGAAGCCGATGGCGTCGAGCTTGGCCTTCACTGGCGCGGTCGCCACCATGTCGCTGGACATGATCGCGATCATCCGGCGCAGCTCGGGGAACTGCGCGCCCCAGGCGTTGAGCGCCAGCACCACGTGGTTGGCCTTCACATGCCCCTGGGCGGTATGCACGACCGGGTGCTTGCCACGCACCAGGTGGGTGAACGGCGATTTCTCGAAGATCCTCACCCCCAGTTTCAGCGCCACCCGGCGCAAGCCGCGCGCCAGCATGGCCGGCTGCACGGTGGCGGCGTTGGGGTCGTAGATGCCGCCCAGCACCAGCGGCGAGCCGACCCGGCCACGAATGGTCTCGCGGTCCATTTCTTGGAACGGGTTCACATCGAGCTTTTGCAGGCCGTCGGTGAGCACGCGCCAGGAGTTCATCTGCCGTTGGTTGGTGGCGGTCCACAGCCAACCGTCCTTGCGGTACTGGGCGTCGATGCCGTGCTCCTGGCAGAAGCTGCCGATTTCGTCGATGGCCGACTCCGCTGCTTCGCAGATGCGCCGGGCCTCGACGTCACCGCAGATGGTCCGCACCGACAGGTACTTGCCCCACCAGTTGGTGGCGATGCCGCCGTTGCGGCCACTGGCACCGGAACCGCAGCGGTCACGTTCGACGATGACGATGGTTTTTTCCGGGTGTGCCTGCTTCAGGCGGATGGCCGACCACAAACCGAGAAAACCGCCACCGACGATGCAGACGTCCGCTTGAATCGAGTCCTGCAAGGCAGGGGCGAGATCGCTATCCAGGTCGAGTGCCTGGGCATACCAGAATCCACGGTACATAGTGTTGGTGCCTTTGAGCGAGAGAGCATGTTGGTTTTGGCAACATGATGCGCAGTCGCAGGCGAGCCTCGCTGTAACGAGCATGACAATTGATGGTAGAAGCACGCCCTGGGACTACCTTTTGTCCTGGCTGGGGAGGCTGAGCTTGGCTTGGCTTGGCTTGGCTTGGCTTGGCTTGGCTTGGCTTGGCTTGGCTTGGCTTGGCTTGGCTTGGCATTGAGATCGTGAGCGGATCCATTGTGTGTAGCGGCGCTACTGGCCCCTTCCGCCTTTACGGCGGGTCCCTTTTGTCTTGGCAAAAGGGACGCAAAACCGCTCGCTCCTGCATCCGGCCCTCCGCTGCGCTACGGGTCCCCTCGCTACGGCGCCTTCCGGGCCCGCGCGGCCTACGACTTGCTCCGCAAGTCTACATCTCGCGCCTTCGGCTACGCCGAAGGGTGCTGCGCACCTGGCCCTACAGGCGCCTACGCTCGGCCTCCTGACGTCGCGAAGTTAGGGGCGGCGCCTGCACTGGCGTTATCTTCGAAAGACAGATCGCATTAGCCGCTCCAACACAAAGCGATAGGTAAACCGCGAGAGCGCAGCGATTCGCCTGCCGTTGCTCTGGCTGTTGATCTTGCTTTTGATCTTGATCTACCCGCGACCTCAGGAGGCCGAGCGTAGGCGGCTGGAGGGCCAGGTGCGCAGCACCCTCCGGCGTAGCCGGAGGCGCGAGACGTAGACTTGCGGAGCAAGTCGTAGGCCGCGCGGGCCCGCAAGCCGCCGAAGCGAGGGAACCCCGAAGCGCAGCGTAGGGGCCGTATGTGGGAGCAAGCGGTTTTGCGTCCCTTTTTCCAAGAAAAAAGGGACCCGCCGTAAAGGCGGAAGGGGCCAGTAGCGCCGCTACATTCCTCGGACCAACCACCCAATCCCAAAGCCCAAACCCCAGCCCCCACGAATCAGTGAAGCCCCAAAAAAACGGCTTGTCGACGCGTCGCTGTCAAAGTTGCCCGAAGGCCTGGATCTCGATACGGTACCCCGCCGCGGCCAACGGCGCGCCAACGCAAGCGCGCACCGGTGGCGCATCGCCGACCCAGGCATCATAGACCTCGTTCATGCCAGCAAACTCGCCCATGTCTGCCAGCCAGATCTGCATCCGCGACAGGTTGGCCTTGGTCGCCCCGACCTGCCCCAGCCACGCCTCCAGCTGACGCAGCACGCAACGGGTCTGCTCAGCGATGTCGCCGTCGAGGTCCTCGGCGACGATGCCCGAGGTCTCGATGCGGCCATCGATGATCACCAGCTGGCTGGCACGCTTGCCAGGGTTGATGCGCTCGATCATGGACCGCCTCCTCAGAACAGCACGTAGGTCTTGCGCAGGGTCTCGTGGATAGTCCACACCCCTTCGCAGTTTTCCGGGAACAGCACCGCATCGCCGGCACGCAGCTCGACCGGCTCACCGCCATCCGGGGTGAAGGTGCAGGCGCCGCTGACGATGTGGCTGAACTCGCGGTTCTTCAGATGACGACGAAACACCCCGGGAGTGCTTTCCCACACGCCAATGCTGGCATTGACGGCATCGTCCGCCTGATGCTGGCCGGTCGCTGCACAGGCGACAGGCTCGCCGATCGGCAGCTTGGCCGGGCCATTTCACTCAAGGTGGACTCGGCGGCTTGGCGAACGACGGTAAGAACTTGGCTCATGAAACACTCCTCGGATGGCTACATTCTGCAGGCGTTCACTGTGCCAAGCGCACGGCCTTGCCACTATAAGGTCTGGGACAACTACTGGTACGAATCTCCCCCATGGCGCAATCCTCCTGGCGCCGGAGGGTACTCTGGACTGCTCTTGCGCGAACCTCACATGAGCTGTCCCATTTCTTATAGGGCAGGGAGAATCAAGGATGAGAAAGTGCCGGGACCCGCACCCTATCACCAATAAGCTGGAGCTCCCCATGGCCTTCAAGAGAACCATCCACGCGGTCGACACCCACGCCGGCACCCCGATGCGGGTGATCACCGGCGGCGTCCCGCACATTCCTGGCGATACCGTGTACGCCAAGATGAAATGGCTGGAGGAGAATGACGACCAGCTGCGCAAGCTGATGCTGCGCGAACCACGCGGCTACCCGGCGCACTGCTGCAACATCATCGTGCCGCCCTGCCACCCCGAGGCCGACGCAGGCTATGTCATCATGGAGCAGATCGAGTACCCGGTGATGTCCGGCGGCAACACCATCTCGGTAGTCACCGTGCTGCTGGAGATGGGCATGCTGCCGATGAAAGAACCCCTGACCGAACTGACCCTCGAAGCCCCCGCCGGCCTCATCCGCATCAAGGCCCAGTGCGAGAACGGCAAGGTCAAAGGCGTCACTTTCCAGAACGTACCCGCCTTCGCTGCCCATCTCGATGCAGTCATCGACGTGCCCCACCTCGGCAAGGTCCGCGTCGATGTCGGCTGGGGTGGCATGTTCTACGTCATCGCCGACGTGCGCCAATTCAAAGGCCTGGAACTCAAGCCCGAGCACGGCGGCGAAATCGCCCGCGTTTCGTCGATGATTCGCGAGGCGGCCATCGAACAACTGCCGGTCGCCCACCCGGATTATCCTGGCGTAGGCATCACCATCTCGCAGCTGTCCGGGCCCTCCGACGATCCAAAAGCCGACTGGAAGAACACCGTCACCATGTCATCTGGCACGTTCTCGTGGGATGACCCGGCAACCTGGACCGGCGCCCTTGACCGCTGCCCATGCGGCACCGGCACTAGCGCGAAAATGGCGACCTTGCATGCCAAAGGCGAACTGCCGCTGGGCCGGGATTTCCGCCATCAGGGCATACTGGGCAACATCTACACCGGCCGCCTGATCGAGGAAACCACCATCGGCCAGCACGAGGCAGTGGTGCCGACCGTCACCGGTACCAGCTGGATCTACGGCCTGAACACCTTCGTGCTGGACCATGACGATCCGTTCACCGAAGGCTTCACCATCGGCGACATCTGGGCCTGACCCACTTGCCACCCATGCAAAACCTGAGAATGCCGGGGCTGCTGCGCAGCCCATCGCGACACGAGGCCGCTCCCACATTGTCCGTGCTTGCCCTGTAGACAGGTGCTTTCACGGTCATTGTGGGAGCGGCCTCGTGTCGCGATGGGCCGCGACGCGGCCCCAATTTTAGGGCACTTTTCCTGCGCCTAGATAAAGCTGCCCAGCGCCAGCAACAGCAAAAATACGATGATGATCTTGCGCGCCAGCGCCTCCTCCACCCGCTGCGCCATGCGTGCCCCCAGCCACACGCCCAGCACCAGCACCGGCAGGCTCATCAGGCCCAGGTGCAGCGCGTCGCGGCCGAACAGGTCGAGCGCCCAGAACGCAGGCAGTGCCGCCACGTCCATGGCGAGGAACGCCGCGATGATCGATGCCCGCCCCGCCTCCAGTGCCAACGGCGAGCCAAGGAAGAACACGATGACCGGCGGCCCGCCCAGCCCCAGGGAGCCATTGAGCACTCCTGCCCCGGCACCGGTGGCCGCGGTCTGCAGGAACGAAGGCATACGCTGCAGCTTGAAGCCCGTGATCAAGGCAAGGCAGCAGATCACGATCAGCACCGCCAGAATCACTTTCACGTAGTTAACCGGCAGGCTGGCCAGCAGATAGGCCCCCACCGGCGTTGCCAGGATCGAGGTGATGACCAGCACGCGGATGGACCGCCAATGCACATGCCCCCAGATCGAAGGCAATAGCTTGAGCCCTGCGGCAATCTCCAGCACGAACATCGCCGGCACGATGGTCGACAGCGGCAAGACGAACGACAGCGACATGATCGCCAACAAGGTGAAGCCAAACCCGGAGAAACCCCGGGCGAGCGCGGCAACGAACACACAGCCGAGCGCATAGGCGGTGACAGCAGGCGAGACGAACAGCAACTGGGAGACCATGGGTGAACTCTGCGCGCCATCGGCGCAAGGACATGAGAGAAAGGGAGCGGGGACGATGTAGCAGAGTGTCAGAAGCAGTCAGGCGGGGATAGAACGGACGTGCCCTAAAACATGAAAAAGCGGCCCTTGCGACTAACTGTTCACTTAAGAATGCTGGGGCTGCTGCGCAGCCCTTTCGCGACACAAGGCCGCTCCCACAATGACCGTGAAAGCCCCTATCTACAGGGCAGGCATGGACAATGTGGGAGCGGCCTTGTGTCGCGAAAGGGCCGCAAGGCGGCCCCAATGCGGGTGATGTAGAGCTTAAGTGAACAGCATTGGATGCGACCGCCTTGCCGTACTGAAACGCTTAGCTGCAACGCGTGGCGTTCATACCGTTGATGACCGAGTCATAGAAGCGCGCAAACCAATCGGCATCCATCTTGATCGGGTTGTTGTTCTTCCACATCATCTGGCGTTGTTCATCGTACTTGTAACCGCCCTTGCGGGCGTTGGCGATGGACTCACGCCCCTTGCCGACGAAGCGATTCAGGTCGCTCAGCAAGACGGTGCATTTGAGCGGAGGATTCTCGGCCTTGGCCTGCTTGTCCCAGCCCTCGATCATCTGCGCGGTCTTGTTCAGGCTTTCCTCGAACGGCTTGGCCGTTTCCTCCTTGCCCGCCGACTGATAGAAGTCCTTGGACAGGCGCACCGACTGCTTGGCATACAGCACGATGCCGGCGCGGTAGTAATCCAGCGAGTCCTTCTCGGCGTTGTCGAACGCTTGCTGGGTGTTGATCTCATCGCGCTTGCCCAGGCCCTCGTAGAACTTGTCCTGCTCCACGGCAACCGCCTCGATGGCCGCGTCCAGCGCGGGCTCCATTTCCTTGGCCTTTTTCCCGCCATCGGCCAGGTAGCCTTTGGAGTCGGCATAGTTGGCGAGGTCTGCGTGGATCGGCGCGAGCTTCTCCAGTGCCACCAGCATTGCCTTGGCCGGCTCGTCTAGCTCGGGCATTGGCGACGACAGGGCCAGGGCCTGGGTCAGGTTGTCGCGCAGGCCGCTGATGTCATAGGCGCTGAAAAGGTAGTAATCGGACAGTGGCTTGTCCGATTTCAGATCCTTCGCATACTCGCTGCGGCGCTTTTCCAGGATGGCGCCGAAATTGCCACCACGGTTCGCGGCGTCGACATAGAAGTTGTATTTCTCGATCTCGATCTGCTCGGCGCTCGGCGCTTCCTGCTCGCCTTGCCCTTGGGTTACGGACGCATTGCGCGGCGCCTCGCCATTGTCACAGCCGCCAAGCAGGATCCCCATCGCGACCAGCATCCCTACCCATACATTCTTCGCTTGCACTGCATTCATCCTTATTGAGCGATGGGCGATCGGACCATCCGATTGCCGTTGGCCCGGGCGCTCGCCCTGCGGCGCCCAGGCGAGTCTTCAGGCCTGGCTGGAAGCCGCTTGTGGCGCTTGCCCGACGGTATCTTCCATCAGCAGCCCGAGGGTGTTGAGGAACAGGTCCATGTTCATGATGCCGGTGGCCACGGTCGACAGCACGGTCTTGCCAGAGGCATCCTTGAGGGTGATCTTCTCGGACCAGTTGCTGGTGTCCAGGCTACGCAGCGACGCGATCGACACCTCACTCCCCTGCACTTGCAGATGGTCTCTGGAAACCACGATGGGCAAGGTCTTGGCGTCGAGGAAGTTGCCACTGATACGCTTGCGCCAGACCTCGCCGGTGGCGATGTACTTGAACGTCACCGCCCCGCCCGCCTGCAACGTCTGCAGGACCGCTGGCTGGCGCGCAGCGAGATACAGCTCGCGGAACAACTGCTGGAACTCGAAAAAGCGCTTGAGCGGCTCGATCACCCGGTGGAACGGCTCGCTGGCGTTACGCCGGAAGGCCAGGTTGGTCACCATGCCGGTCATCACCGTCTGGCCGGAACTGAACAGGTAGAGGTCTTCGATTTCAGTGAACGGCACATAGGTGCGCACACCCTTGGTGGTGTAGGCAACGCCTTTTTCATACAGCTCATAGCTGCTGTGCCGGTAGCGGCTGTGCCAGGCGTAGAGCGCCGAGACGCCCAGCGCCAGCACGGCCAGCAAACCGCTGGTGAAGTACAGCAGCGAGACCTGGCCATTGAAGCGCATGGTCGAACCGCTGGAAGTGGTGAACTCCACAGGGCCGCTGTCATTGGCCGGCAAGAGCGTGCTGAAGTAGAGAATGGCGCCCGCCAGCAACAGCATCGTTGCAGCCAGGATGATGACGAAGATCTTGGCCGCCTTGCCATAGTGGTAATGGCCGACCATTGGCCCCGTTGCGGGCGCTTGATTGGAAGTCTGCTGCATGAGAGGTTGCATCCCTGTAAGTGTCGGTTGGAACTCTGCCATCCAGGCTGGTTGCGCGGTTTCACGCGGCATTTCGGCGGGAACTGCTGACACATTGCCATCAGCCCGGAGCGGTATCCTAGAACGCTGGCGATCGATTAAGTTCGGTCAAATGCGGCTTAATTGTATTTTTGGGCTCCAGCTCTCACTCTGGGCAAAAGGACGTGCGCGGATACTTGCGCAATTGAAAGGACAACGATGCAGATCCCTCGATGTTGGCAAGTGCTGGAATTATCCCCCGACGCTGACGAGCGCAGCATCAAGCGGCAATACGCCAAGCTGCTCAAGGTCACCCGACCCGATGAAGATCCGGTGGCGTTCCAGCGGTTGCGTGAAGCCTATGAGCAAGCCCTGCATTCGGTACGTGAGGAGCGCACCGCTGTACCGGCGGCCGAGCTGCTCGCAACCACCAGCCCCGCTCCCCCTCAACCGGCTGCGACTTCAGCCCTCGAGCAAGCGCTACTGCTACTTGAAGGGTTCGACGATGGCGCAGTCGAGCGAACCTGGTCCGAGGCCAAGGCAAAGGGTATCGAACGTGTCGTAGAACCCTTGCTGTTCAGGCGCTGCCTGGAGTCGCCAGTGGCCCATCCGAATCTGCTGCAGTGGGGGTTGGAGCAGCGCCAGTGGCTGACCCCTTGGCAGCCGTTTGCAACCAGTGAACTCCAGCAGCAACGCCTGGCCGCGCGACTCGCCAATGAGTTGCATGCCAGCCTTGAGCGATACATCGGTGCTGGTGAACATGCGCACTTTATCGAATGCCTGGCCCGCGCCTGTCGCCAAGGCTGGCTGGGCGAGTTCTCGCGGCACCAGGCGCTGCAGGTGCATGTGCTGAACCTGTTGCACACCGATGAACAATGGCCGCCCGCGTTGTTCGAGGATGTCTGCCGGGTATTCGCCTGGAACATTCCAGGCGCCGCCCCTCCGATCGCCGAAGCACAGTGGCATGGGCTGCACAGGCGATGCGAACAGCGTACCTGGCTCGCTGCGTTGCAAGCGCTGGCGGATGGCCGCGAGCTCGAACCCAGCGCGCAAGCCAATGCTGCCGCGCTGTTTCTGCTAGCGCAGCAGCCTGAACGGCAAAAGGCACTGGTCTCAGGTTTCGACGAGGCCGACTGGCGGGCCTGCGAACGGCTCTCCGAAGCCTTTTCGACGCGCTTTGCCGACATGCTGGGCATGTTCCCCATGCATGACGCGTGGTTCTGGAAAAAGCTGATCGAACCCAAAGACGCACCCTACGGAACCAAGCGCACTGCTGCCGTGCTGACCATTGCGCTTGCCCTCAAGGGCCTGCCCGAAACCGGCCTGGCCGTGACGCTGCTCATGCTGCCCGTGTATGTCCTCGCGGCCCTGTTGGGAGCCAAGGTCGGCTCGTGGTTGCTGGGCCTCTGGGACGACGTGGCGTCGAGCCTACGCGATGTCGACCTGCGCGTAAGCGCTTGGTGCGTGAAGAAAGGCATCAGCCGCGACCGCCGCTACCTGATCATCCGCAACGCCGGCCCCTTGCTGGGTCTGGGCTTGGTGATCTGGAGCTGGCTCGGCGTGCTTGGCCTGGCGACCTATGTGCTGACCGGTGTCATCGGTGTGCTGCAGCCGGCAGGGATGGCTCCGCAGCATCGGCAATATCGCTGGCGCAAGCCGTTGCAGGCGATCTACCGAATGGCCGGTTTGAGCCCGTTGCAGTGGTTGTTCTGCAGCACGATGGTGGGAGTGATCGGTTACGTGCGGTTGCACGGGATGTACAGCTGAGGGGAGAAGCGTGGCGTCCCAGGCAGGATTTGAACCTGCAACCTTCCCCTTAGGAGGGGGATGCTCTATCCAATTGAGCTACTGAGACATTTTGCCGGGCCTGGAGGCCGAGCGACAGGACGGCGAGCATCTTAACCAGCGGGATGCCGTTTGTCATGCCTGGATCGCCAGCAGGCGAATTTTCTGACGACAATGGCGGCCTCTTCGCGGGTGAACCCGCTCCAGGTATGCCGCCGATTTCATGAACGGTGAAGTTCCTGCAGGAGAGGGTTTATCGGGGCGCCGAACCGCCACGAAGAGGCCGGCGGCGACACCTTCAGTTGCGGATCACCCCTTCACTCTCCAACAGCTCGATCAGCGCCTCGACAGCAACCTCCAACGCGTCCGAATTATCCAACCGATGCACATCCGTCTCTACCTCGCCCTGCAGCGAGGCGCCCCGCGCCAAGCGTTGCTCCACCTGCGCCGCGTTTTCTCGCCCGCGGGCGAGCAGGCGCTGACGCAAGATCTCCGGGCGTACTTCAAGACGAATCGCCACCAGGTCCGGATAGCGCTGGCGCGCCTCGCCAAGGTACGCCCGGGAACCATTCACCAGCACCACATGCCCGTCCGCGAGCCATTGGTCGACTTGCGCGGGTATCCCATAATCCAGGCCATTGGCCCGCCAGTGCATGGCGAACTCACCCGCTGCAAGCATCGCCTCGAAGACCTCCGGGGTGACGCCTTGTGCAGCTTCGCCTTTGGATTCGGCCGAGCGGGTGATGACTCGCCGGGCAATTTTCACCCCGGCAGCGGCCAGGCGAGGACGGGCTGCATCGATTAGCGAATCCTTACCCGAGCCGGAAGGTCCCACCAAAAATATCAGGCGTGCTGAATGGAAACAGCTATCGCTTGCATCATGTTGCATAGCCACTATGCTCTATGAGAGAAAACCCGCGCATTCTAGGGCTTTTCCGGGACCTTTGCTGCGTTTTACCCATTTTTGACGGCAAACGGCTGACGGTAAGGTAGGCCGGGTTGATGTGAAACTTTTCAAACCAGTGCTCATTTCTGATAATTGGTACTGGCAAAAAGCCTGTACCCAGCTCACTATTAGTCACAGAATTGACGCCAATGAAACGGCGACCCTGGCAAAATGAACCGCCTATTTTTCATCTCGGTTGAACATTTTGTCGTCGCCACGGTCGTACTTCCATCTCGTGCGGCCAATTTTAGAACCGCTTTCCCCTGAACCAGATATCCGGTCAATTTATATGCGCCCAATGAAACAGGCTATTTATTCGAGCCGCACCGCTGACAAGTTCGTCGTCCGCCTGCCAGACGGGATGCGTGAGCGCATTGCCGAGGTAGCGCGCAACCATCACCGCAGCATGAACTCCGAGATCATCGCGCGCCTGGAACAGAGCCTTATCCAGGAAGGTGCGTTGGGTGACGAGCTGAGCATGCGCCTGGACAGCCCAGAGCTTTCCTTGCATGAACGCGAGTTGCTGCAACGCTTCCGCCAACTCTCCCACCGCCAGCAGAACGCCCTGGTGGCCCTCATCGCTCACGATGTGGAAATGGCCGCCGACGCCTCCTGAGGCTTTCAGCGAGCAAACAAAAAGCCAGCGCAAGCTGGCTTTTTTGTACCTGTCGCCAGGGGCGCAGCGCCCCCCTGCCGTTGGGCTACAGCAGGAACAACGTCGCCAGCCCGAGGAAGATGAAGAAACCACCGCTGTCGGTCACCGCGGTAATCATCACACTCGAACCCATCGCCGGATCTCGCCCCAGGCGCGTCAGGGTCATCGGGATCAACACGCCCATCAGCGCGGCCAGCAGCAGGTTCAAGGTCATTGCCGCGGTCATCACCACACCCAGCGACCAACTGCCGTACAGCCAGAACGCCACCGCACCGATCACCCCACCCCAGATCAGGCCATTGAGCAGCGAGACCGCCAACTCCTTGCGCATCAGGCGGCTGGTGTTGCCGGGCGACACCTGGTCGAGCGCCATGGCCCGCACGATCATGGTGATGGTCTGGTTGCCGGAGTTACCACCGATGCCCGCCACGATCGGCATCAACGCCGCAAGGGCCACCAGCTTCTCGATGGAGCCTTCGAAGAGGCCAATCACTCGCGAAGCCACGAAGGCGGTTATCAGGTTGATGGCCAACCAGGCCCAGCGGTTGCGCAGCGAACGCCAGACCGAGGCGAAGATGTCTTCTTCCTCGCGCAGACCAGCCATGTTCAGCACTTCGCTTTCGCTTTCCTCCCGGATCAGGTCGACCATCTCATCGATGGTCAGTCGGCCGATCAGGCGATCGCTCTTGTCCACCACCGGTGCAGAGACCAGGTCGTAACGCTCGAAAGCCTGGGCCGCGTCGTAGGCGTCTTCGTCCGGGTGGAACGACACGGGGTCGGTGGCCATGACTTCCGCCACCTTCTTCTCCGGATCGTTGACCAGCAGACGCTTGATCGGCAGCACACCCTTGAGGATGCCTTCGTAATCGACCACGAACAGCTTGTCGGTGTGGTTCGGCAACTCCTTGAGGCGACGCAGGTAACGCAGGACCACCTCGAGGCTGACGTCTTCGCGGATGGTCACCATCTCGAAGTCCATCAGCGCGCCAACCTGCTCCTCGTCGTAGCTCAACGCCGAGCGAACACGCTCACGCTGCTGGGCATCGAGGCTTTCCATCAACTCATGGACGACGTCACGCGGCAGTTCCGGCGCCAGGTCCGCCAGTTCGTCGGCGTCCATTTCCTTGGCCGCAGCCAACAGTTCGTGATCGTCCATGTCGGCGATCAGCGACTGGCGAACGGAATCGGAGACTTCAAGGAGGATGTCGCCATCACGATCCGAGCGCACCAACTGCCAGACCGTCAGGCGGTCTTCCAGGGGCAAGGCTTCGAGGATATAGGCGATGTCGGCGGGGTGAAGGTCGTCGAGCTTGCGCTGCAGCTCTACGAGGTTCTGGCGGTGAACGAGGTTTTCAACCAAGTCCTGATGCTGGCCTTCCTGGCGATGCGTGACGTCTTCGACGACACGGTGGCGCTGCAGCAGATCGACCACCTGAGCCAGGCGATCCTGCAGGCTGTCTTGGCCTTTTTTTACTTCTACTTCGGTCATAGGCGAACTCCACTCCCAGCAGCGGAGCACGCCGGGAGAATCAATCTGTCAGATCAAGCTGTATGAATCGTGTTAAGGAGTAACTACTGGGTAAGTCCATGGTGGTATTCCACAAGCCCCGGCGGGGCTGACGGGCGCAATCATACACTGCCTTAGCGGTCAGATCGCTTAAAATTTTGGCCAGAACAATCGTTTGCGCGATAAAGGTGTGACAACGCGTTAAGCCAACAGTGCGACGATTGCCGTGACGTTGAAAGCACATTGGCTGGACGCTGGCGTTAGGCCGCGCAGCGGCGCCGACCGTCCATCCTCAGTAGCTACAGGAGAGCTTAGTTGCAGATCGATGACAATTCAGCGAAACGGAAAAACAAAAAGCCCGCTCAAATGAGCGGGCTTCTTGATTGTATGGCGGACTCAGCAGGATTCGAACCTGCGACCGCTCGGTTCGTAGCCGAGTACTCTATCCAGCTGAGCTATGAGTCCGTGGTGGTAGTTTTAGACCAGATTACCACTGGTTTATTGAAGCGTCTTTGCAAGCAGAGCCACTTCAAAAGTGGCGGACTCAGGAGGATTCGAACCTCCGACCGCTCGGTTCGTAGCCGAGTACTCTATCCAGCTGAGCTATGAGTCCGTAGTTGGTAGTTTTAGACCAGATTACCACTGGTTGAATGGGTTGCTTCGCTTTCCAAAACCGCCCATTAAATGGCGGACTCAGGAGGATTCGAACCTCCGACCGCTCGGTTCGTAGCCGAGTACTCTATCCAGCTGAGCTATGAGTCCGTGTCTTGCCGCGCATTATAGTTCGCTGAATCGTTTTGCCAAGTACTTTTTCGTTTAATTTCAACGAGTTAGCTAACTTGACCGTTTACAGCGCCCTACACGAAAAATGGCGGTGAAGGGGGGATTCGAACCCCCGATACCCTTATGAGGTATACTCCCTTAGCAGGGGAGCGCCTTCGGCCACTCGGCCACCTCACCGCAACACGAGGCGAATATTAAACACAGCTCCCCTCGTTTGCAACCCTTTTTTTTAAAAAAACTTCAAAAAAATTAAAGGGTTGGCTCTTCGTCCTTCTCTTTCTTGATCCGCAGGTAGATTTCTTCGCGGTGAACGGCCACTTCCTTGGGCGCACTGACACCGATGCGCACCTGGTTGCCTTTGACGCCGAGTACCGTCACGGTGATCTCGCCATCCCCAATGATCAGGCTCTCGGCGCACCGACGAGTCAGAATCAACATAGCTTTCTCCTCACGCAAAACATTCAGGGACCACAGTCTGTAGGGAACAGGGCCTGGTCGTGGACGACGACACCGGCCCCAAGGCCATCACGCAAGGCAGGACAGGGCCTGCGCGGTAGCCAGAAACGCGAAGGGCGCGGCTAAGCCGCGCCCTCCTGGCAGCGACTTACTCACCCTGTCGGGCAGGTGCGTCGAGCTCGAAGGCGGTGTGCAGGGCTCGCACGGCCAGTTCCAGGTACTTCTCCTCGATCACCACCGAGACCTTGATCTCGGAGGTGGAGATCATCTGGATATTGATGCTCTCCTTGGCCAGGGCCTCGAACATGCGGCTGGCAACGCCCGCGTGGGAGCGCATGCCAACGCCGACGATCGACACCTTGGCGATCTTGGTATCGCCACTCACTTCACGCGCGCCGATTTCACGGGCGGTGTTTTCCAGCACGGCGTAGGCCTTCTCGTACTCGTTGCGGTGTACGGTGAAGGTGAAGTCGGTGGTGTTATCGTGCGCGACGTTCTGCACGATCATGTCCACTTCGATGTTCGAAGCGCTGATCGGGCCGAGGATCTTGAAGGCAACGCCCGGGGTATCCGGCACGCCACGAATGGTCAGCTTGGCCTCATCACGGTTGAAGGCGATACCGGAAATGATCGGCTGTTCCATGGATTCCTCTTCATCAATGGTAATGAGGGTACCCGGACCCTCCTTGAAGCTGTGCAGCACGCGCAGCGGAACGTTGTACTTGCCGGCGAACTCGACCGAGCGGATCTGCAGCACCTTGGAGCCGAGGCTGGCCATTTCCAGCATCTCTTCGAAGGTGATCTTCTCCAGGCGGCGCGCCTGTGGCACGACACGCGGGTCGGTGGTGTAGACACCATCGACGTCGGTGTAGATCTGGCACTCGTCGGCCTTGAGCGCCGCCGCCAGGGCAACACCCGTGGTGTCGGAGCCGCCACGGCCCAGGGTGGTGATGTTGCCGTGCTCATCGACACCCTGGAAACCAGCCACCACGACCACGCGACCGGCCTTGAGGTCGGCGCGGATCTTCTGGTCGTCGATCTGCAGGATGCGCGCCTTGTTGTGCGCGCTGTCGGTGAGGATGCGCACCTGGTTGCCGGTGTAGGACACAGCCGGCACGCCACGCTTCATCAGGGCCATCGCCAGCAGGGCGATGGTGACTTGCTCACCGGTCGACACGATCACGTCCAGTTCGCGCGGAACTGGCTGATCGGTAATTTGCTTGGCCAGGTCGATCAGGCGATTGGTTTCACCGCTCATGGCTGACAGCACGATCACCAGGTCGTCGCCCGCCTCACGGTGTTTCTTGACCTTTTCGGCTACCTGCTCGATCCGCTCGATGGAACCGACAGAGGTGCCGCCAAATTTCTGTACGATCAACGCCATTTCAATGGTGCCTCAGCCCATACAGGGCCCCAAAAAAACCATCCAACATGAAGGAGCCGGCGACTAGACCGCCGGCCCCTTCATCTCAAAGTCCCTGCTCTGCGAATGGCACGGCCAGTGCCAGGGCATTGTCCAGCGCAGCGACGTCGACGCCGCCACCCTGGGCCATGTCCGGACGGCCACCGCCCTTGCCACCCACTGCCGCAGCGGCTTGTTTCATCAGGTCGCCAGCCTTGAGTTGGCTGGAGAGGTCCTTGGTCACGCCGGCCACCAGCACGACCTTGCCCTCATGCTCGCTGCCCAGCAGGATCACTGCGTGGCCGAGCTTGTTCTTCAACTGATCGACCAGGGCCAGCAAGGCCTTGCCATCCTGCCCATCCAGGCGAGCGGCAAGCACCTTGGCGCCCTTGACCTCAACGGCCGCGTTGGAGAGATCGTCCCCAGCGGCGCTGGCGGCCTTGGCCTGCAGCTGCTCCAGCTGCTTTTCCAGCTGGCGGTTGCGCTCGAGCACAGCCGACAGCTTGTCGATCAGGTTGTCACGGTTGCCCTTGACCAGTTGCGCGGCTTCCTTGACCTGCTCTTCGGCAGCGTTCAGGTAAGCCAGCGCGGCGGCGCCGGTCACCGCTTCGATACGACGTACGCCAGAGGCCACGCCGCCTTCGCTGATGATCTTGAACAGGCTGATATCGCCGGTGCGCTTGGCATGGATACCGCCGCACAGCTCGACGGAGAAGTCACCGCCCATGCTCAGTACGCGCACGGTGTCGCCGTACTTCTCGCCGAACAGGGCCATGGCGCCCTTGGCCTTGGCGGTTTCGATATCGGTCAGCTCGGTTTGCACCGGCGTGTTCTTGCGCACTTCGCTGTTGACGATTTCTTCCAGGGCCTTGATCTGCGCAGGCGTCACCGCCTCGAAGTGGCTGAAGTCGAATCGCAGGCGCTGGCTGTCGACCAGCGAGCCTTTCTGCTGCACGTGCTCGCCCAGAACCCGGCGCAGCGCTTCGTGCAGCAGGTGGGTGGCGGAGTGGTTCAGCGAAGTGGCGTGCTGGACGTCGGCATCGACCTTGGCTTCGACCGGCGTACCGATCAGCAGCGCACCGCTGGCGACCACGCCGTGGTGCAGGAAGGCACCACCGGTCTTGGTGGTGTCGCGTACGTCGAAGCGCACGGCGCCGGACTGCAGGTAACCGCTGTCGCCGACCTGGCCGCCGGACTCGGCGTAGAACGGGGTGCGATCGAGGACCACGACGCCCTCCTCGCCTTCACCCAGTTGGTCAACCGACTGGCCGTCCTTGTACAGGGCGATGACCTTGCCCTGGCCTTCGGTGGCTTCGTAGCCGAGGAATTCGGTGGCGGTGTCGACCTTGACCAGGCTGTTGTAGTCCATGCCGAAGGCGCTGGCGGAACGGGCACGCTCACGCTGGGCGTCCATCTCGCGCTCGAAACCGGCTTCGTCGATGGTCAGCTCGCGCTCACGGGCGATGTCGGCGGTCAGGTCCATGGGGAAGCCGTAGGTATCGTAGAGCTTGAACACCACGTCGCCCGGAACCACGTTGCCCTTGAGTTGGGCCAGGTCCTGTTCGAGGATGCGCAGGCCCTGCTCCAGGGTCTTGGCGAATTGCTCTTCTTCTGCCTTGAGCACGCGCTCGATGTGCGCCTGCTGGCTCTTGAGCTCAGGGAAGGCCTCACCCATCTCCGCCACCAGGGCAGCGACGATCTGGTAGAAGAAGCTGCCCTTGGCGCCCAGCTTGTTGCCGTGGCGGCAAGCGCGGCGAATGATGCGGCGCAGCACGTAGCCGCGGCCTTCATTGGACGGCAGCACGCCATCGGCGATCAGGAAACCGCAAGAACGGATATGGTCGGCGACGACTTTCAGCGAAGCCTGCTCGTCGTTGCTGCAGCCGATGGCCTTGGCCGCTGCGCTCAGCAGGTTCTGGAACAGGTCGATCTCGTAGTTCGAATGCACGTGCTGCATCACCGCACTGATGCGCTCCAGGCCCATGCCGGTATCCACCGAAGGCGCTGGCAGCGGGTGCAGGACGCCATCGGCGGTGCGGTTGAACTGCATGAAGACGTTGTTCCAGATCTCGATGTAGCGGTCGCCGTCTTCTTCAGGCGAGCCGGGCGGGCCACCCCAGATGTCAGCGCCGTGATCGTAGAAGATCTCGGTGCATGGGCCGCACGGGCCGGTGTCGCCCATGGTCCAGAAGTTGTCGGAGGCGTACGGGGCGCCCTTGTTGTCGCCGATGCGCACCATGCGCTCGGCCGGCACGCCGACTTCCTTGGTCCAGATGTCGTAGGCTTCGTCGTCGCTGGCGTAAACCGTGACCCACAGCTTTTCCTTGGGCAGGTTCAGCCATTTGTCGGAGGTCAGGAAGGTCCAGGCGAAGGTGATCGCGTCGCGCTTGAAATAGTCGCCGAAGCTGAAGTTGCCCAGCATTTCGAAGAAGGTATGGTGGCGCGCAGTGTAGCCGACGTTTTCCAGGTCGTTATGCTTGCCGCCAGCGCGGACGCACTTCTGGCTGCTGACAGCCCGGGTGTAGGCGCGCTTTTCCTGACCGAGGAAGCAGTCCTTGAACTGGTTCATGCCGGCGTTGGTAAACAGCAGGGTCGGGTCATTGCCCGGAATCAGGGAGCTGGAGGCAACTCGGGTGTGTCCCTGCTCTTCGAAGAAGCGAAGGAAGGCTTCACGGATTTCTGCGCTTTTCATAGGTTCTTCCACGGAAACGGCGGCCCAGAGGGCAAACGCGTCGACGAAACGACGGCAAAGGGCCGCATTATATCGGTCCTGCAGTCTCGGTGCAGTGTGTTTATGCGATAGAAAGCGTCGAATGCTCGCTTTTTCGGGCTGTTGAAGGCGAAACCGACATCAGCCGATGCTAAGGCCTGGGTTTCGTCACTGGCAAGCCAATTACCGCCCAAGGGAAGGGAAAATGGAACAGGCGGTGAATTAAAAGGTTTTCATGGGATTGCTCAGCCGAGCAACTGCCCCGAATCCGGCACGATCAGAATACCGGCGCGCAAGCCGTTCTTAACCTTAGGGTTAGGAAAGATGATCCGCGCGCCCTCCTCCTCGACCACCCAGCGCATTTCCGCCAGGTCCTCGGCCAACAGATAACCCTTGCTCAGCTCGGAGAAGTTCTCGATATCCGCCGGCAGGTGCAGGTGGAAACTGTCGCTGTGCTTGATGATCTCGCGGGCAACGCTGAACAGCTTCAAGCCGTCCAGCGACCCCTCGTCCTCAGGCTCGGTACCCTCGATGATCCGGATCAGCCGCTCTTCGAGCTTGTCCAGATTGACCTGCTCGTTCTGCCCGAACGGCCGCGCCTTGCCCAACTCCAGGGTGAAGGCCTCGGCATCGAGCTGTTCGTAGGTGAAGGCACTGAAGGTGATGGACGACTTGCTTTGCAGCAGCACCGCCTCCATGCCGGCCGCGGCCAGGCGGGCCAGTTCGCGACGGGAATGCTTGCGCCCCTCTTTATAAGGGTACAGGGCGAATTGCTCGATCTTCGAGCCACGGATGGCAGTGTGCAGGTCGTAGTGCAGCCGGGTGCGTTCAGGCTTGCTGAAGAACACCCGGGCGAACTGTTCGAGTTCGGCGGCACGCAAGGCCTCGAAACCGCTGGAAAGCTCGTGGCGACCATTGAACAGACGGTTGATATCCTGCTCGATGAAGCGTTCGCCCTTGCGGATCGCCGCCGGGTTGCCGAACAGGAACAATACCCGCGCACAGGGCTTGATCTTGCCGTTGGCCACGCCATGCAACAGCCGCTCGAGCAATTCGATCGGTGCCGTCTCGTTGCCATGAATACCTGCCGACAACAGCAGGTCCAGGCCGTTGTCGAGGTTTTCCGGGGGCCGCACTTCCAGCGCGCCCTCCCCCAGCCAGCGCAAACGCACGCCCTTGGGTGTCACTTGGGTCTTCTCGGCCGGTTCGTGATCGGTGAGGGTCAGCTCAAGCAGTTTTCCAAGGGCGAGCATAGGCGCTTCCTTAGTGGTGGTGGCCGCAATCCGGACCGTGGACGTGATCGTCGTCTTCACCCACCTCGGCCGGTTCCATCTCCAGTTGCAGGCTGACCAGGTTGGTGGCCATCGGACGCAGCAGCAGGTTGGCGTACTCGACATCGCCTTCCTCGACATCCACACCGATCAGCAACTGACCGCGGCCATCTTGCTGGATCCATACTTCCTTGCCTTGCCAGACCACGGCGAAACGGGTGCAGGAGGTTTCCAGCTGGGTGCCGTCGTGGTCTTCGAGGATCAGGCGCAGGGCATCGGTCATTACATTCACTCTCTTCAAGGTTGGCGTTGGAACGGATAGACCGAACCCAACTGCAGTATCTGAGTCAGCTCATCCAGCGCCGTGCGGCACTCGACCAGCAATTGCGGGTCGGCAAGGTCCGCTTCGCCGAGGCGGTCGCGGTAGTGCTTGTCGACCCACTGCACGAGCGTCTCGTACAGTGGCGCGGTCATGATAACGCCTGGATTGACCGCTGCCAGTTCGGATTCCTTCAACGCCACCCGCAAACGCAGGCAAGCCGGCCCACCACCGTTCTGCATGCTCTGCTTGAGGTCGAACACCTTGACCTCGCACACCGGACCGCCCTGGCGAGTCAACTGCTCCAGGTACTGCCAGACCCGTTCGTTGTTACGGCACTCTTCCGGCACCACCAGCAACATCGAGCCATCGTCGCGGCTGAGCAGTTGGCTGTTGAACAGGTAGGAGCGCACCGCGTCCTCCACCGCCACCGCCGCCCGAGGTACCTGGATGGCCTGGAAACGGCCACCCTTGTTGGCCAGTTTAGCCTGCAGTTGGCCGAGCACCGCATCGCTGTCGAGGAAAGCGTCCTCGTGGTGGAACAGCACCTCACCGTTACCCACCGAAATCACATCGTTGTGGAATACGCCCTGGTCGATCACGGCCGGGTTCTGTTGAGCGTAGACCACCCCATCGTCGCGCAGGCCATGCAGCCTGGCCACGGCCTGGGAGGCTTCGAGGGTCTGGCGCGCCGGGTACTTTTGCGGCGCCGGGTAGCGACTGTCGAAGGCGCTGCGCCCATAGACGAAGAACTCCACCCCAGGCTCGCCGTATTCGCGACAGAAACGCGTGTGGTTGGCCGCTCCTTCGTCACCGAACTGCGCCACCGCCGGCAATGCCGGGTGGTGGGCGAAGTGCCGGTCATCGGCGAACATCGCCGCCAATACGCGGCTTGTAGTGGGGTGCTCGATGCTGCGGTGGTATTTGCAGTTGAGGTTGGCGGCGGTGAAGTGCACGCGCCCATCGGCCGTGTCGGCGCTGGGGCTCACGGTAGCGGCGTTGGCCACCCACATGCTCGACGCCGAGCAGCTGGCGACCAGCAGTGGCATGGCCTCGCGCGCGGCACGCTGGATGACTTCGCCATCGCTCCCGGCGAAGCCCAGGCGACGCAGGGCAGCCACGTCTGGGCGCTCCTGAGGGGCGATCACGCCCTGCTTGAAGCCCATGTCGACCAGGGCCTTCATCTTCGCCAGGCCCTGACGCGCGGCCTCACGGGGGTTTGAGGCCTGCTGGCTATTGCTCTGCGAGGCCACGTTGCCGTAGGACAGGCCGCCATAGTTGTGGGTGGGCCCTACCAGGCCATCAAAATTTACTTCGTAGGATCTCATCGGCAAGGCTCCGGGACCTGTTGTTATAGGGTGATGCCCGGCGTCAGGGTCGCCGGCAGGGCAAGGCTGGCAGCCTCCAGCGAAGCCACGGGGTAGGCGCAGTAGTCGGCGGCGTAGTAGGCGCTGGCACGGTGGTTGCCGCTGGCGCCCACGCCACCGAACGGCGCGCTGCTGGCAGCACCGGTCAGTTGCTTGTTCCAGTTGACGATGCCGGCGCGACTGCGCAGCCAGAAGTACTGGTAACGGGCATGCGAATCGGAAAGCAGCCCGGCGGCGAGGCCGTACTGGGTATCGTTGGCCTCATCGATCGCAGCGTCGAAGTCGCTGTAGCGGATCACCTGCAGCAAGGGGCCGAAGAATTCCTCGTCGGGGCGCTCGGCCACGCCACTGACATCGACGATCCCGGGTGTCAGCAGGGCGGCATCGGCCTGCGGCTGGGTCATCGCCAGCAATGCCAGCCCGCCTTTGCCCAGCAAGTCGGCCTGGGCCGCGAGCAATGCCCGGGCAGCCTCCAGCGAGATCACCGAGCCCATGAATGGCGCGGGCTGCTGGTCGAAGGCGCCCACCGTGATACTGCGGCATACCTCGACCAACCGGGTCAGCAAGGCATCGCCCCAGCTCCCCTGCGGAACCAGCAGGCGACGTGCGCAAGTACAACGCTGGCCAGCGGAAATGAACGCCGACTGAATGATGGTATACACCGCCGCGTCGATATCCTTGACCTGATCGACCAGCAACGGGTTGTTGCCGCCCATCTCCAGGGCGAGGATCTTGTCCGGACGCCCGGCGAATTGCTGGTGCAGCAGATTACCGGTGCGGCTGGAGCCGGTGAAGAACAGGCCGTCGATACCAGGGTTGGCCGCCAGCGCCATGCCGGTCTCACGGGCACCCTGGACCAGATTGAGCACGCCGGCCGGCAAACCAGCGGCAATCCAGCAATTGACCGTCAGCTCGGCGACCTTGGGCGTCAGCTCGCTAGGTTTGAACACCACGCAATTGCCGGCCAGCAATGCCGGCACGATGTGCCCGTTGGGCAGATGGCCGGGGAAGTTGTACGGGCCGAACACGGCCACCACGCCATGTGGCTTGTGCCGCAGCACGGCGCTGGCATCGCCGAGCGGGCCGCTTTTCTCACCGGTGCGCTCGCGGTAGCTCTGCACCGAGATCGCCACCTTGTTGACCATGCTGGTGACTTCGGTCGCCGCTTCCCACAGGGGCTTGCCGGTTTCCTCACCAATGCAGTGGGCCAATGCGTCGGCATGCGCCTTGAGCTGCTCGGCAAACGCTTCGAGCACGGCGATACGCGCCTCCAGGCTCAGTTGCGCCCAGGCCGGGAACGCATGACGTGCAGCCTGCACGGCCGCCTCGACCTGGGCGGCGTCTGCGCCCTGCCCCTGCCAGACCAGCGCCTGGCTGACCGGATTCAACGACTGCAAGGCGACGCCCTGCCCTGCCTGCCACTGGCCTGCGATGTAGTGGGTGGACATTTACTGACCCTCCCGGCTCGCTGAAAGCGGCACGGCCCGCACGTTGTCGCCCGCGCCCATGCGCAGGCGCTTGGCGGTCGCCGGGTCGACCACCAAGGTACCGGCGGCCAGGCGAGCCGGTGCTGCGGTGATGCGGCAGTCGTCGCGCTTGCGGTTATGGATGATGTACGGCGTGGCATCGTCGCCCGGTGTGCCCACGGCCAGCACCAGGGTCTGGCTGTCACGCACCGCGCGGACCTTGGCGGTCTCGCACTCGATGGCGGGGCCGGCGTCGAAGATATCGACATAGCCCTGGTAGCTGAAGCCTTCCTGCTTGAGCATCGCCAGCGCAGGCTCGGTATCGGTGTGCACGCGCCCGATCACGCTGCGCGCAGCCTCGGAGAGGAAGCAGGTGTACAGCGGGAACTTGGGCATCAGCTCGGCGATGAACGACTTGTTACCCACGCCGGTCAGGTAGTCGGCCTGGCTGAATTCCATCCTGAAGAAGTGCCTGCCCAGGCTCTCCCAGAACGGCGAGCGGCCATGCTCGTCGGACATGCCGCGCATCTCGGCGATGATCTTGTTGCCGAACAACTCGGGGAACTCGGCGATGAACAGCATCCGCGCCCGCGACAGCAGCCGACCGTTGAGCCCGCAGCGGTGATCGCTGCGCAGGAACAACGAGCACAGCTCGGAGTTGCCGGTCAGATCGTTGGCCAGGAACAGGGTCGGGATCTCACGGTAGATGTTCAGCTCCTGGGAGGCGCTGACGGTAAGGCCGACCCGGTAGTTGTACCAAGGCTCGCGCAGGCCCACGGCGCCGGCGATGGCACTGATGCCGACCACCAGGCCCTCGTCGTTCTCCAGCACGAACAGATAGTCGGTGTCGCCGCGCTCGGCCTCGCCACGGAAGCTCTTCTCGGCCCAGCCTACGCGATGGCCGAGGCGCTCCTCGTTGGCCGGCAGGGAGGTCAACCCGGTGGTGCCGGTGCTGCGTGCCAATTCGATCAGCGCGGGTAAATCGCTGCTGCGTACAGGACGAACGATCATGCTATCTCCTTGTGCGCGGCTTTTCGCCAGCGCGAAACTCTCTATACCTGGGGCACCGACGACCCGATATCAGACCGCGACCAGGCGCACGCTGGCACCCTCGCCCACTCCCAGCGCCTCGGCCGCAGCGCTGTCGAGGCTGACCGGTTTGCCCGGCACCCAGTCGAGCTCCAGCAGTACGGCGCGGTAGTCCTGCAACAAGCCGTTGCACACCAGGTACGGCCGGCCGCCCTTGCTCGGCGCATCCTCGAGCTTGACCGGTACTACGCGACTCTGGGCGATCGAGCGGATGCCCGAGGTACGCGCATGCAGGGTCGGACCGCCGTCGAAGATGTCGATGTAGTGCTCGGTTTCGAAGCCGTCGCGCATGAGGATGTCGAAGGTGATCTGCGCACGCGGGTGCACCTGGCCCATGGCTTCCTGGGCCGCGTCCGGCAGCAGCGGCACGTAGATCGGGTAGTGCGGCATCAGCTCGGCGAGGAAGGTGCGGCTCTTAAGCCCACACAGGCGCTCGGCATCGGCATAGTTGAGGTCGAAGAAGTTGCGCCCGATGGCATCCCAGAATGGCGACTCGCCCTGCTCGTCGCTGTAGCCGACGATCTCGGTGACCACCGAATCGGCGAAACGCTCCGGATGCGAGGCCATGAACAGCAAGCGTCCGCGGGAATTGAGCTCGGCCCAGCCACTGCCCACCAGCTCCGGCAATACGTAGAAGCTGGTCAGGAGACTGTTGCCGGTGAGGTCATGGCACAGCGATAGCACATGGATCTTGTTGTGGATCTTCAGCTCGCGAGAGGCATGCACGAAGGTTTCGTTACGAAAGCTGTAGAACGGCTCGGAATAACCCGCCGAGGCGACGATGGCGGAGCAACCGGCGAGCTTGCCGGTCTCGCTGTCCTCGAGCACGAAAAAATAGGTTTCTTCACCGTTGAAAATGACTTCGGCGGCGAAGGAAGTTTCCGAGGCGGCGATCTTGTCGCCCAGCCGGGCGGTATCGTCCGGCAGCGAGGTGACACCAATGGGGCTGTCGGCAGCCATGCGCTGCACATCGTTCAGATCAGCCATTTGCGCGGGGCGCATCACCAGCATGGTGTCACTCCTTTCGGGTCAGCGTGCCGAAAGACTCGACACGGAAAAACGGCGGGTGCGGCAGCAACCTGCCAACACGCACCCACTCTGGAAATCGGTATCGCCGGCCCCCCTAAGGCGCCGGCGAACAGGCATCAGCCTTGAACCAGCTTGGCCACGGCGCGCTCGAAGCGGTCCAGGCCTTCATCGATGTCAGCATCCTCGACCACTAGGCTCGGGGCGAAGCGCACCACATCCGGGCCTGCCTGCAGCACCATCACGCCTTCCTGCTCGGCGGCGTTGAGCACGTCCTTGGCCTTGCCCTGCCAGGCTTCGGTCAGCACGCAGCCGATCAGCAGGCCGACACCACGCACCAGGGAGAACAGGTTGTACTGCTGGCCGATCCGCTCCAGGCGAGCCTTGAAGCGCTCGTGCTTGGCCTTGATGCCAGTCAGGGTCTCGGGGGTGTTGATCACATCCAGTACCGCGCAGGCTACCGCGCAACCCAGCGGGTTGCCGCCATAGGTGGTGCCGTGGGTACCGGGGACGAAATGCTTGGCCAGTTCGCTGGTGGTGAGCATGGCGCCGATCGGGAAGCCGCCACCCAGGCTCTTGGCACTGGTGAGGATGTCGGGGGTCACGCCGTAGTGCTGATAGGCATACAGCGAACCGGTGCGGCCAACGCCAGTCTGCACTTCATCGAAGATCAGCAGGGCATTGTGCTCGTCGCACAGCTTGCGGGCGCCTTCCAGGTAGGCCTTGTCGGCCGGCACCACGCCGCTCTCGCCCTGGATCGGCTCGATCACCACCGCGCAAGTCTTGTCGGAAATCTGCGCCTTTAGGGCTTCCAGGTCGTTGTACGGCACATGGCTGATGCCGGTGATCTTCGGCCCGAAACCGTCGGAGTACTTGGGTTGGCCACCGACGCTGACGGTGAACAGGGTGCGCCCGTGGAAGCTGTTCACGGTGGCGATGATTTCGTGCTTGTCCGGCCCGAAACGGTCATGGGCGACGCGACGGGCCAGCTTGAAGGCGGCCTCGTTGGACTCGGCACCGGAGTTGCAGAAGAAGGCGCGGTCGGCGAAGGTCGCGTCCACCAGTTTGTGCGCCAGACGCAGGGCCGGCTCGTTGGTGAACACGTTGGACACGTGCCAGAGGGTGTTGGCCTGCTCGGTCAGGGCCTTGACCAGCGCCGGATGGCAATGGCCCAGGGCGTTCACCGCGATGCCGCCGGCGAAGTCGATCAGCTCGCGGCCCGACTGGTCCCAGACTCGCGAACCCTCGCCTCGCACAGGGATGAAGGCCGCCGGAGAATAGTTGGGAACCATGACCTGGTCGAAATCGGCACGTTGCACCGGGGCTTGCTCAACGGACATCTGAGTCTCCTGAAGAGGAACGCTGGCCTCGAAGTGGCGAGCGATGGGGGGATTGTAAGGACTGATCCGCGCCTGTCCTTGCGGCCAAGCGACAACTTGTTACAGCGCAAAACCCCAGTTTCACCGAGGTTTTCGGCAATGCGACAAACTTTGTCGCAATCGCGCAGTGTACGGGAGAGAGGGGGCTGGGTGAACGGGTGTTCACATTAGAAATGCATTGCCGATACCGGCCTCTTCGCGGCGGGTCGGCGCGAAGAGGCCGGTACAGAGGAAGAGAAGGTCAGCCCTTGTCGACAGGCGACGAGCTCAACTCGAACGGGCTGCTGCTACGCCGCTGGTTGCGGTCTTCACGCGGCGTGGCACCAAAGAAATTGCGGTAGGCACTGGAGAAGTGCGGCCCGGAGGAAAACCCGCACGAAAGCCCGATCTGGATGATCGACTTGCTGGTCTGCATCAGCATCTGCCGCGCCTTGTTCAGGCGCAGCTCCAGGTAATACTGGCTAGGCACGCGATTGAGGTACTGCTTGAAGATGCGCTCCAACTGCCGACGCGACACGCAAACGTGCTGGGCGATCTCGTCGGTGGTCAACGGCTCTTCGATGTTGGCTTCCATCAACAGCACCGCCTGGGTCAGCTTGGGATGGCTCGAACCCAGGCGATTCTGCAGGGGAATACGCTGACGCTCACCCCCCTCGCGGATACGCTCGACCACCAGTTCCTCGGACACCGCCCCGGCAAGCTCTGCGCCATGATCACGCGCCAGCACCGCCAGCAACAGGTCGGTCACCGCCATGCCACCGCAGGCCGTCAGGCGATCACGGTCCCAGTCGAACAGGTGGCTGGTGGCGATCACCTTGGGGAAGCGCTCGGCAAAATCATCCTGCCAGCGCCAATGCACTGCGGCGCGGTAGCCATCGAGTAGCCCGACCAAGGCCAGCGGATAGACCCCAGCCGACAGCCCGCCGATCATGCAGCCACTGCGCGCAAGCTGCTTGAGCGCGGCGGACAGCGTCGAACCTACCGCCAGAGGCGCCTCGTCGGCCAGCAGGAACAGCTTCTGGAACCCCTCCAGGCGGCCACTCCAGGGCTCTCCTGGCAAACGCCAGGCGCCCTCGCTGGCCGGTTCGGCCTGCAGGAACACCAGTTCGTAGGCCACTTCCGGATGCACCTGCTGGGCCACCTGCAGGACTTCTTCGGCCAGCGCCAAGGTCAGGGGCTTGGTGCTGGGCCAAATGAGAAAACCGATTCGCTGGGTGGTCATAAGGTACGGTCCGAAACCTGAGGTCGTTCGAGTCTGTGGCGCCCGAAGCATGCCGCGCCCGCTGCGCAGCATGCCCTATTCTGGTGCAAAGCGGCAGCCTTTACTTCAGGCTACCGGAAAGGAACTGCCGCAGGCGCTCCGATTGCGGGTTGGCCAGCACCTCTCGCGGGCAACCACGCTCTTCCACCAACCCCTGGTGCAGGAATACCAGCTGGTTGGACACCTCGCGGGCGAAGCCCATTTCGTGAGTCACCACCACCATGGTACGGCCTTCCTGGGCCAGCGCCTGCATGACCTTGAGCACATCGCCCACCAGCTCGGGATCGAGTGCCGAGGTCGGCTCGTCGAACAGCATCACCTCTGGCTCCATGGCCAGGGCGCGGGCGATCGCCACCCGCTGCTGCTCGCCGCCGGACATGTGCCCAGGGAAGGCGTCCTTGCGATGAGCCACGCCAACCTTGGCCAGGTAGTGCTCGGCCTTTTCCAGCGCCTCTTTCTTGTTCACGCCCAGCACGTGTACCGGCGCCTCGATCACGTTTTCCAATGCGGTCATGTGCGACCACAGGTTGAAGTGCTGGAACACCATCGACAGGCGCGAGCGCATGCGCTGCAGTTGCCGCGGGTCGGCCGCCTTGAGCGCGCCGTCCTTGCCGGGCACCAGCTTGAGCGCTTCATTGTTGAGCAGGATCTTGCCCGCGTGCGGCTGCTCGAGCAGGTTGATGCAACGCAGGAACGTCGATTTGCCCGAACCACTGGAGCCGATGATGCTGATCACATCGCCTGCCTTGGCCGCCAGGGACACGCCCTTGAGCACTTCATGGCTGCCATAGCGCTTGTGCAGGTCTTGGACTTCGAGTTTGTACATGCTGTCGGTTCTCACAGAGCGTTCAGTGCTTGCGCGGCGCCAGGTAGCCGAGCCAGCGGCGTTCGGCCATCTTGAACAGGCGCACGAGGATGAAGGTCAGGCACAGGTAGAACACGCCCGCCGTGATGTAAGCCTCGAAAGGCAGGTAGTACTGAGCATTGACCGTACGCGCCGCGCCGGTGATGTCGATCAGGGTGACGATCGACGCCAGGCTGGTGGTCTGCAGCATCATGATCACTTCGTTGCTGTACTGCGGCAACGCCCGGCGCAGGGCCGAGGGCAGCAGGATGCGCCGATACATCTTCATGCGCGACATGCCCATGGCCTTGGCCGCTTCGATCTCGCCATGGGGCGTGGCCTTGAGGCTGCCGGCGATGATTTCCGCGGTGTAGGCACTGGTGTTGACGGCGAAGGCCAGGCAGGCACAGAAGGTAGCGCTGGACAGCAGCGGCCAGAACACACTGTTGCGCACCGCCTCGAACTGGGCCAGGCCATAGTAGATCAGGAACAACTGCACCAGCATCGGCGTGCCGCGGATCACGTAGGTGTAGAGCCAGGCCGCAAGATTCACCAGCGGCTGCTTGGACACCCGCATCAGACCCAGCGGAATCGCCGCCAGCAAGCCGAAGAACAGCGACAGCGCCAGCAGCTTGAGCGTGGTCAGCAGCCCGCCGAGGTACAGTGGCATGGCCTCCCAGACCACGTTGTAGTCGAAGATCATAGCTCAGCCACCTTGACGCCCACCGAGTAGCGGCGCTCGAGATACTTCAGGGCCAGCAGCGAGACACTGGTGAGCACCAGGTACAGCGCGGCCACCGCCAGGAAGAAAGTGAAGGGTTCGCGGGTGGCATCGGCCGCCTGCTTGGCCTTGAACATCATGTCCTGCAGGCCCACCACCGAAATCAACGCCGTGGCCTTGGTCAGGACCAGCCAGTTGTTGGTGAAGCCCGGGATGGCCAGGCGAATCATCTGCGGCACCTGGATGCGGAAGAACACCTGGCGCGCGCTCATGCCGTAGGCCACGCCAGCCTCGGCCTGGCCCTTGGGAATACCGAGAAACGCACCACGGAACGTTTCCGACAGGTAAGCGCCGAAAATGAAGCCCAGGGTACCGATTCCCGCCGCCAGCGGATTGAGGTCGATGTAGTCCTCATAGCCGAGCAGCGGCGCCACCCGGTTGATGATGTCCTGCCCGCCGTAGAAGATCAGCAGGATCAGGACCAGATCCGGGATGCCACGAATCACCGTGGAATACAGATCGCCCAGCCAGGCCAGCCAGCGCACAGGCGACAAGCGCAGCGCCACGCCAATCAGGCCGAGCACGATGGCCAGGGCCATCGACGACAGGGCGAGCTGTAGCGTCAGCCACGCCCCATCGAGGATGACTGCCCCGTAGCCTTTCAACATGATGAGGTCCTCGACCTAGACAATGAAAAATGGTGCAAACCTCAGCGTCCCTGCTGTTTGCACCATTGCACAGGTGGAGCCAGACGTATTACTTGGAGTCTGGACCGTAGATGTCGAAGTTGAAGTACTTCTTCTCAATCTCTTTGTACTTGCCGTTGGCACGGATCGCGTCGATGGCGGCATTGATGCGATCGGCATTGACCGTGTCGCCCTTGCGCACGGCGATGCCGACGCCATCACCGAAGTACTTCACGTCGGTGAACGACGGCCCGACGAAGGCGAAGCCCTTGCCGGCGTCAGTCTTCAGGAAACCATCCTCGAGCAGCGTGGCATCGGCCACGGTGCCGTCCAGGCGGCCAGCGGCGACGTCCAGGTAGATTTCGTTCTGGGTGCCGTAAGGCACGACAGTGGCGCCCTTGGGAGCCAGCACTTCCTTGGCGAAGCGGTCGTGGATCGAGCCACGCTGCACGCCGATCTTCTTGCCCTTGAGTTCATCCAGGCTATCGCCGACCACGGTGCCTTCCTTCATCACCAGGCGTGCCGGGGTCAGGTAGTAGCGCTTGGTGAAGTCGACCGACTTCTTGCGATCCTCGGTGATCGACATGGACGACAGGATGGCGTCGATCTTGCGCACCTTAAGTGCCGGGATCAGGCCGTCGAACTCCTGCTCGACCCAAGTGCACTTGGCTTTCATCTCTTCGCACAAGGCATTGCCGATGTCGTAGTCGAAGCCGGCGATGCTGCCATCGGGCTGTTTGAAGGCGAACGGAGGGTAGGCGGCTTCGATACCAATTTTCAGCGGCTTTTCATCGGCCTGCGATACCAGGGAAAACACGGACAGCGCCAGAGCGCCAAGCAGTGCGAGCTTCTTCATCAGGTAACTCCATCGTAACGGGGCAATACAAGGCAGGGGTAACAGCTGCCCGACATGCGAATGGGTACAACGCGAGCCGCGGGGTATCGACCAAGGTCGCAGACCACGAGCGAGTGAATGGCATTTTAACGACAGCCCGGAAGTCGATATTTCTTGAAAGCGACAACTACTTATAGAAGCGCTAGAAACAGCGTGGGGCGAGGTTGACAGCCTCTGCAATATATGCAAGAGCCAAGGAATAGAACCTATAGAACTAGCAATTAACGGGCCTATTATTGGCAAAGCCTTGAACCACGGCAAGTGAAGCCTGCAGCCTTGTAAAAAAACCCTACAAAATCGCCCCACAACAGCACACCGATGTTTCCAGTCGCCCCGATCTCGTGCGAAAACGGTGACAGAAGAGTTACCGATGTCTGTCGGGTAACAGGAAAGCAAAAACCCCGCCCGGTTGCCTGGGCGGGGTTTTTCAATGCCGGCCATGGGCTGCCCAGAGGCAGCCGGGGCCTATCAGGCCGAAGCCAGGCTCATGGCCTTGTGCGTGTCGATCAGGTGCTGCACGACCCCCGGGTCGGCCAGGGTCGAGATATCGCCCAGCGCATCGTACTCACCGGTGGCAATCTTGCGCAGGATACGCCGCATGATCTTGCCCGAGCGGGTCTTGGGCAGGCCTGGCGCCCACTGGATGACGTCCGGCGAAGCGATCGGGCCGATTTCCTTGCGCACCCAGTTCTTCAGCTCCAGGCGCAGTTGCTCGCTCGGTTCCTCACCGGCATTGAGGGTGACGTAGACATAGATGCCCTGCCCCTTGATGTCGTGCGGCACACCCACCACCGCCGCTTCGGCCACCTTGCGGTGGGCGACCATGGCGCTTTCGATCTCGGCAGTACCCATGCGGTGGCCGGAAACGTTGAGCACGTCATCCACGCGACCGGTGATCCAGTAGTAGCCGTCCTCGTCGCGACGCGCACCGTCACCGGTGAAGTACATGCCCCGGAAGGTCTTGAAGTAGGTATCGACGAAGCGGTCATGGTCGCCGTACAGCGAACGTGACTGGCCTGGCCAGGAATCGAGGATCACCAGGTTGCCTTCGGCCGCGCCGTCGATCAGGTTGCCCAGGTTATCGACCAGTGCTGGCACCACACCGAAGAACGGACGGGTCGCCGAGCCAGGCTTGAGACCGGTGGCACCCGGCAGCGGGCTGATCAGGATGCCGCCGGTCTCGGTCTGCCACCAGGTATCGACGATCGGGCAGCGCTCCTTGCCCACGGTCTTGTAGTACCAGTTCCAGGCTTCGGGGTTGATCGGCTCACCCACCGAGCCCAGCAGGCGCAGGCTGGAACCATCGGCACCGGCCACGGCCGCCTCGCCTTCGGCCATCATGGCGCGAATGGCGGTCGGGGCCGTGTAGAGGATGTTGACCTTGTGCTTGTCGACGATCTTCGACACGCGGGTGATGTCCGGATAGTTCGGCACGCCTTCGAACAGCAGCGTGGTCGCGCCATTGGCCAGCGGACCATAGACGATGTAACTGTGGCCGGTGACCCAGCCCACGTCGGCGGTGCACCAGTAGACCTCGCCCGGGCGGTAGTCGAACACCCGCTCGTGGGTCAGCGCGGCGTATACCAGGTAGCCGCCGGTGGTGTGCAGCACCCCCTTGGGCTTGCCGGTGGAACCGGAGGTATAAAGGATGAACAGTGCTTCTTCGGCGCCCATTTCCTTTGGCGCGCAGTGGCTGGAGGCGACCTTCATCAGGTCCTCGTACCAGATGTCGCGGTGCTGGTGCCAGGCGATGTCGCCGCCGGTGCGCTTGCACACGATGATCTTCTGCACGCTGTTGGTTTCGGGGTTGGTCAGCGCCAGGTCGACGTTGCCCTTGAGCGGGGTACGACGGCCACCACGGACACCCTCGTCGGCGGTGATCACCACCTTGGACTTGCAGTCGATGATGCGCCCGGCCAGCGCCTCAGGGGAGAAACCACCGAACACCACCGAATGGATCGCACCGATGCGGGCACAGGCCAGCATGGCTACCACGGCCTCGGGAATCATCGGCATGTAAATGGTCACCACGTCGCCACGGTGCACGTCCTGCCCGCGCAGGGCGTTGGCGAACTTGCAGACCTGCTCGTGGAGCTCGCGGTAGGTGATGTTGCGGTGTTCGGAAGGGTCGTCGCCCTCCCAGATGATTGCCAGCTGGTCGCCGCGCTCTTCGAGGTGGCGGTCCAGGCAGTTGGAGGAAACGTTCAGAGTGCCGTCGGCGAACCACTTGATATCGACATGGTGGTCATCGAAGGAGGTCTGCTTGACCTTGCTGAAGGGCTTGATCCAGTCGAGACGCTGCGCCTGCTCGCGCCAGAATCCGTCCGGGTTGATCACCGATTGCTGGTACATGGCCTTGTAGGTGGCCTCGTCGGTCAGGGTAGTGGCCGCAACCTCGGGACGAACGGGATACAGTGGAGCCGCACTCATCTGTGTTACCTCGGTGTAATAGTTGTTTTTGTATGAAACCGTATGAATCGTTTGTAACTGTACCAGAGCGGGAAAATCCATTCGACGATGGTAGTAGCGCGACGCTGCGAACCGGCCCGGCTCTGGCGCGGGCCCTCTAGCCCGCGGGCGGCGGCTTGGCGAGGGGAAAAACCGGATGGCTTGCCGGGGGCGATTGTTACCGATTCTGTCAAAAGGCAAAAAAACTTTATCAAAACAGACTCTGTTTCCCGCAACTAACGGGGCATAAAATTGATCTCGCCAACAAGGCAAAGGCGATTAACAACTGGCAACAGCCCCCACGAAGGCAAACGTTAATCCCCCTCTAATCCCGATAGTTGAAACTTGGCTGTACTCGCGGCGCCACAAGCGCCGCGCACCCCATCACGACCTTAGACAGGTAAAATGAAAATGAAAGCTTTACTGGTATTGGTACTTGGCGGTTTTTGCGGCGCGGCACTGGCCGATGAAGCAAAAGATGTCGAGCAGATTCCGGTTGAACAATACAGCTACTCGCAACATCTGGACATCGCTCGCGTCATCTCCATGAGCGAAGTGCCAAATGTCTGCGAAGTAGTACCAGCCCGCATGACCTATGAAGACTCCAAGGGCCAGAAGCACATTCTCGAGTACCGCGTGATGGGTAACGGCTGCTCCAACGGCTGATCGCTGAATCGGGGCCCTGCTGCGGGGGCCCCTTCACCGCCCGAACGGCTGTAACTTGAAACGTGACCTGGATTCAATTAACGACACTTAATCCGCCGACTTGCCCACACCATATTCCCGTAACTTGTTGGCAATCGTCGTATGCGACACACCCAGTCTTTTCCCCAAAGCCCGGCTACTTGGAAACTCTGCCTGCAGACTTTCCAATACGGCCTTTTCAAATCGTCCGACAATCTGCGAAAGATCCCCATCCAGGGAAAACTCGCCCAAGGGTTGCCGTGCGCCATAATCTGGCAAACGAATATGTTCGCCTTTGACCACTCCGCCCTCGCATAACGAAACGGCCTGGAACAATACGTTTTCCAACTGCCGCACATTGCCTGGCCAGTGGTACTGGCCCAATTTGTCCATCGCCGAAGGTGCCAGACGGGGCAAGGCGCAGCCGATCTGCCGGCTGGCCTGGTCGAGAAAGTGCTGCACCAACCCTTCCAGGCCATCCATGCACTCACGCAGCGGCGGAATGTGCAGCGACAGCACATTGAGCCGGTGATACAGGTCCTGGCGGAACTCGCCGCGCGCGCACAATTCCGAAAGATCGACCTGGGTGGCGCAGATCACCCGCACGTCCAGGTAAACCTCCTCATCGCTGCCTACCCGGCGGAAGCACCCATCCTGCAGGAAGCGCAGCAGCTTCACCTGCAAACGCGGGCTCATCTCACCGACCCCATCGAGGAATAACGTTCCCCCCGCCGTCAGCTCCAGAAGCCCCAGCTTGCCTTCGGCACGCGCACCTTCGAACGCGCCGGGGCCGTAGCCGAACAACTCGGTCTCGGCCATGGATTCGGGCAAGCCGGCGCAATTGAGCGCCATCAACGGCGACTGTCCACGCGGGCTGGCCAGATGGCAGGCCCTGGCGAGCAATTCCTTGCCGGTGCCGGTCTCGCCCTCGATCAGCAATGGCGCATCCAGCGGCGCCATGCGCCGCGCCTCGCGCACCACCGCCGCCATCACCCGCGAACTCTGGAAAATACTGTCGAAGCCTCGCAGCTCCTGCTTGCGCACGTTGTAGATGCGCTCACCGATGCGGTCGGCGCGATGCAGGGTCAACACCGCGCCGGCCAGTGCCTCGCTGTCGTCATGCTCCGATTGCAACGGCGCGATATCGGCCAGGAACACATCGCCCTTGACCTTGATCCGCAGACCATTGATCCGCGACTTGTTGGCCCGCACCAGTTCGGGCAGGTCGAAATCCTCGACGTAACGCGACAGCGGCAGCCCCGGCACCTCGTCCACCCGCACGCCCAGCAACTGCGCCGCAGCGCGATTACCGGCAACGATGCTGCCGCCCATGTCGACCGATAGCACCGGAAACTCCAGCGCACCGAGCAAAGCGTTGAGCTCCATATGGCGGCGCTCGCTGGGCATCAAGCCCACGCGCTTGACGCCGAACACGCCGGCAATGGCCTCGAACCTGGGCCGTAGCGCCTGGAACTGCAGGTTGATCAGGTTCGGGCAATGCAGGTAGATGGCGTTACCGTGGTCGCCACCCACCTCGCCGCGCAGCACGTTGATGCCGTATTCCACCAACAGGTTGAGGATGTCGCGAAGGATGCCGATGCGGTTCTGGCAATGCACTTTGATACGCATGGAAGCTCTCGGGCGCGGACTTTTTTCGATCACGCGCAGAAAAGTCGTAAAGATAAGCTGACAATTTCCCACGAAATGCCAGCTGGATGCTGCAGATTTTCCGCCATCCAGGTCTTTTTGTAAAATAATCGTTACGAAATAGCGCCCAGAGGCTACCTGCTCGCAGTGCCCTGTCCCGTGCATTCCTCCCTGGCGGGGGTAATGTCTAATCATGTCGTGGACATAACAAGAAAGCCCTCACCAGGAGAGCCACATGAAACAGACGCAATACGTGGCACGCGAGCCCGATGCGCACGGTTTTATCGACTACCCGCAGCAGGAACACGCGGTGTGGAACACGCTGATCACCCGTCAGTTGAAGGTCATCGAAGGCCGAGCCTGCCAGGAGTACCTGGACGGCATCGACCAGCTCAAGCTGCCCCACGATCGCATTCCGCAGCTGGGCGAGATCAACAAGGTGCTGGCGGCCACCACTGGCTGGCAGGTTGCCCGCGTGCCGGCGCTGATCCCCTTTCAGACCTTCTTCGAGCTGCTGGCCAGCAAGCGCTTCCCGGTGGCGACGTTCATCCGCACCCCGGAGGAACTCGACTATCTGCAGGAGCCAGACATCTTCCACGAGATCTTCGGCCACTGCCCGCTGCTGACCAACCCCTGGTTCGCCGAATTCACCCATACCTATGGCAAGCTGGGCCTTGCCGCCAGCAAGGAACAGCGCGTTTACCTGGCGCGGCTGTACTGGATGACCATCGAGTTCGGCCTGATGGAGACCCCGCAAGGTCGCAAGATCTATGGTGGCGGCATCCTTTCCTCGCCCAAGGAAACCGTCTACAGCCTGTCCGGCGAGCCGGAGCACCAGGCCTTCGACCCGATCGAAGCGATGCGCACCCCGTATCGCATCGACATACTGCAGCCGCTGTACTTCGTGCTGCCGAACCTCAAGCGCCTGTTCGACCTGGCCCACGAAGACATCATGGGCATGGTCCAGCAAGCCATGCAGCTTGGCCTGCACGCGCCGAAGTTTCCGCCCAAGGCCGCCGCCTGAGCCGCCCCGACCACAACTCGAACGGAAGACAACCATGAATGCCTTGAACCAAGCCCATTGCGAAGCCTGCCGCGCCGACGCGCCAAAAGTCACCGACGAGGAACTGGCCGAGCTGATCCGCGAAATCCCCGACTGGAACATCGAAGTACGTGACGGCCACATGGAGCTCGAGCGCGTGTTCCTGTTCAAGAACTTCAAGCATGCCCTGGCGTTCACCAACGCCATCGGCGAAATCGCCGAGGCCGAAGGGCATCACCCTGGCCTGCTTACCGAGTGGGGCAAAGTCACCGTCACGTGGTGGAGCCACTCGATCAAGGGCCTGCACCGCAACGATTTCATCATGTGCGCGCGCACCGACAAGGTCGCCGAAACAGCTGATGGGCGTAAGTGAACGCTGAACGAAGGGGCCGCTGACAGGCCCCTTTTTCGTGAAACCCGTCCGGTATCCGCCCGCAAAACCGACCAGCGACCGGGAAAAGATGCAAACTGTCATCCAGACTTGTGTATCCTGCCCCAGCTTGAACGAGCCTAGAAACGCGCCTGGCGCAGACTTTTCACTCACACTTGCGAGGAACGACGAGATGCATGAAATCCCGAATCTTCCCTTCCCAAGCCTGAAACCCGAAGAGCAAACCGTTGCTGCCCATACCGAACCGACGCCTGCCGTCGAGGATGGCGACGATAAATCCAGCGCTGACCAGGAATAACCGCGCATCCCTCCGACTGTGTGAAAACGGCTGACCTGCGGGCCACCCCCGTCATCACGTTTTCACACCGTTAAGACTCCCTGCTCCGTTGTAACAATCCACTACCACCTGCACCTGGCGGCGCCACGCAGACTCCTGCTCCCTTTCACAGGAGACAGCAGCGTGCAACAGACCGCCGACACCACCGAGATCCTCGCTCGCATCGACTCGCTCGACGCCGAGCACATCCGCCTGCATAGCCCGCTCTCTGGGCCGCTGGACTTGAAAACCTCGCTCAGTGACCATTTCGATCAGGCCTTGGGACTGGGCGCCCTGTTCCCTACCGAGCTGCATGACCAGTCCATGCGAGCGTGCCTGGAAAAGGCGTTTGCCAGCGAAACCGCGCGCGTGCACTTCAACCTCTGCCTGCAGCGCCCGGCGCAATCGCCGGTACTGCCGTTACATGTGGCCCTGCTTCAGAAAAAACTGGCGTACACGGTCATACTCGCCCTCGATGGCACACTTGCGGCCGACATGGCCGACACCACACCCGCCACGCACCCGTACACGATCTGCAGCCTTGCCCAGACGCTATGGACCCGGCAGGTGTGCCAAACCCGTGGCGACTGCTTCATTGCCGCCGCAGTGCTGCGCTACGGACCCGACCCAACCCCTCCCACGATGCCCCGCCGCCCTTCGCGCCCACTGGCGCTGGACGACTATCTGGCATTGCCGTTGCTGGTTGAGCATCTGCTGGCGCCCTCTGCTGGTACCCACACACTCACCCATCTGCTCGAGGTACTCGGGGCTTCACTGTATGCACAGGGTCGACGCTACCGCCCGCCTACTGCCCGTGAGCTGGCGGCAGGGCAGCAACCCAACGCCTATGGCAAGGTCATGTTGCCGGGGCATGCGCTGAACGCACCGCCAAGCCAGGTGCTTGACGCGCTGTTGCACTCGGCCAGCTTCGTCGAGTGGGCACGAAACCTGGCTGACTCTGCCGCATGGGACTCGACTTCCGACTACCTCGCGCTCGGCGAGCAGGCGCTGGTGGATACGCTTTATCCACCTGAAGCCCAGCGCGCCGGCTTCATTCTCGATTTCGAGTTGTTCAGCGCCACCAACGAAACCCTGAGCCCGGAGGAAATCCGCCTCGACCTGACCAACAGCGTCCAGGCCAGCCTCGGCTGCAGCCCTGCGATCGCAGCGCTGCTCAGCGAACTGCTGATGCGCCGCTTCGCCCCTGAGTTGCTGCTGGAAAACTACCCTCTAGGCTTCGTCTATACGCCGGATGTGTGCTGGGCGACCCTGCGGCAAGGCGCGATGATGGCGATGGCCCGACAACGACCGATGACGCTCGAACAGGTCGAACGGGTATTGCAGGCGCCTCAGCAAGAGGATGACCCAATCCCCGCCGAAGCATTGCAAGACACCTTGGCCTTGTGGGCGCAGATCAAAGGGGGGTTCGACCATTCGCCCCCCTGGTCGGAGCAGGAATGGCAACTGGCGCTGCACCGTTATCAAGCCGCCTGCGACCAGGAAAGCCTGCGCGACCTGCCCGACCGCTTCGACGAAGCTCGGCAGCGACTGCGCCTGGCCGGAGTGGATCCACAAGGTCGCGACGTCGATGGGCAGTTGCACCTGCAGCGGTATCTCGACCATGGCGCCGGCTACCGAAACATCGCAGGCTTAGCCGACATGAGCGCATGGTACGACAACGCGTTCGAGGCCTGGGCACAACGGGCCAAGACGCTCTATCAGGCAATCCTGCAACGTTGCCTGGGCCATCTTCCGCAAGATCATCAAGACCGCCTGCGCGATGGCACCTGGACGGCCTACGCCGTGACCTGGCCATCGTACATCGGCAACGCCGGGCGCCCGGCCTACGGCGAGGGAGCGGACGAGGACTGGCATTGGGAGGTCGGCACGCAAGGCATGGTGGTCCATGCCCCTGGCGAGGACAGCGATCTGCTCTACGAACTGTTCCCCGAGCGGGTGCAATGGCGGGTCCAGGTCATTCCGGCGATCCAGCCAGCGCAGCTGCCCGAGTACTTGAACCTCGACTACGATACCTTCAACCAGACCGCGCTTCCCTGGCTCTCGGCTGATTTTCCGATGCTCCGCAGATTGCTCGCAGCGCCCGAGCAGGGGCGGGTCGCGGCGTTGGTAGATTGTTATGCCGATTCGATCGCCCTGGGTAACCGTGACGCTCTGCATGCCTTGGGCAAAGGCCTGAGCGACCATGAACGGTTTATCGCCAGCAGGCACACGACCAGCCTGGGCCGTTACTTGCTTAATTTGTTTTCGAACATCGTGCCGGGGGTCAGCTGCATCGCGCCCCGCACCGGTACCGAGGCGCTGGGCTGTGGGCTCGACCTGCTCATGGTGACAGGCGGAGCCATCAGCGTCGCAGGCCGGCTGTTCAAACCGATCAGGCGGCTATCCAGCGTGCTGGGTGAGAGCGCCGTGACCGCCCAACAAGGCATGGTCCGTGCGGCCAGGCGCTTGAGCCGTGAATCAGCCACGAACGCCTTGAGCCAACGCAACGCTGCGCCCAGGCGCTGGCACAGCGCGCCCGAACTGTCGACATCCACGGCTAACGACCTCATGGTGCAACGCCGGGTCCTGCCCGGACAGACACCGGACGGCCTGCTGCTTGACCGAATCCCCGGCAACAACGCGCCCCTGGCCTGGGAGCACGCGACCCAGCCGCGGCTCATCTATCGCGATGCCGACAACATCGACGCCATCGTCCAGGGCGTCGCCTATCGCCAGCGTCCGGCACAAGCCGTTGCCCGCCGCCTGCAACATGAACCATTGCTCAACCAGGCACCTAGCCTGGAAGGCCCGCTTTACCCCCACGGCGAAGCGCATATCGCCCTGCGCTTCAGCCCGCCGGCGAATGACGCCGGTACCCCATTGCTTGGCCAGCAAATCAGCCACGCCTTCCAGACAGTCCGGATCGAACCGGCACCGATCCGTTTCCGCCCGCAGAATACCCGCTTCGACACCTGGGCCCAGGTAATGGTGCGTGAGGGCAAGGTGGTCCAGCATGCACCCGGGCATCCAAACCGCATAAAACCCTTGCCGGTCTCCGAAACCCAACTCAGGCTCGGCGTCATTGCCCCGCCGGTCTACCATCGGCGCATCGTGGTCGATCCGTCGGCGGAAATCGGATTTGGCCTACCGGATGACCTGCCCATCGAGCAGATCAGGATGATCAACGCGCATTGCCCACCTGTGCGCCTGGGAGGGCTTGCACGTACCATCGCCGACCGGCGTACGTTGCGCGGCGCGGTCATAGACTGGCGCGGCGAGCAATGGCTGGTCGTCGAAGCCGACCTCGGCGTGTTCTATGGCGCCCGGCACCAGCCTTGGGCGTGGCAGGCCACCCTGCCAGTGGTGCCACCGAAGCCCGGCAAGCTGGCACAGGCACCGCGCGATCTACGCCGTTATTTCGACAGGATCCGGGACGAAGAAGCGATCGATCGCTACCTGGAAATCAGCGAAACCTACCGTATCGTCACCCAGCGCCCGAACCTGCAACGCGATATCGACAACCTTACCCAACTGTTGCGTGACTGGATCGACCAGACCAATACCTTCGAACCCATTCAGCGCTCGCCTTTCATGGACTTCCTGCAAGCGGCGCAGTCGCGCCTGCCACCGCTGCATGCCCGCAATATTCTCACCCACGCTCCCGCCCAGGACGCCCTGGCGGGCCTGGCGCGCAGCGGTGTGGTCGGGCTGAACCGGGAAATCATCCCGGCGTGGCGGCAATTCAACCAAGCCAGCCTGGTAGAGCGCCAGCACTTGCTCGGCGTACTCGACGACTTGCTACCGGCCACCGGAAGCGCAGCGCCCTATACCCTCTCGGCCTCGACACCGCTGCTCGACGCCAGCGCTCTGGCTGCCTTGCGTCAGCACTTGCATCCGGCCAACCTGGCGTTTGCCAGCGTAACCCTCAGGGACCAGAGCCGCCTGGTGTTCTTCTCGCTCTCGGGCACCCCCGGCAGGCGCGTACTGGAGATCGTGCCGACGGTGCGACAAACGCCAAACATCCGCTACATCGATGCCCGGCAGGCGATCCAGGGGTTGCCATCGGACCCGCGCTTCAGCGAATTGACCACCCTGCGCCGTGCGGACTTTCTTGCGGTGCGCCACCACAAACGCCACCTCGATGCCGAGCGACAGATCGCCACCGCGCTCAATCATGCCCTGCTCGCCCGCAGCGCCGAGGTTGAAAGCATCGCGTTCTTCACCCTGCTCGATACCTGCCGCTCGTGTGGCGGCTACGTCCTGCCCCGGCTGCGCCTGGATTACCCGCAGGCAACGTTCAGCGTGACCTGGATGCTCGAATACCCGGTCTGACCGCTTGCTGAAAACCTTCACCCACAAACGTCCTTGCTGTGGTTAAGATGGCAGCACACCACGCCCGCCTTACCGCAGCAATGGACCTTGCAATGCCACAAAGCCGTACGTCTTCATTGGCCATCACCGCCCAGGTGGTGTCCATCGTCCTGTTCACTTTCATTGGCTACCTGAACATCGGCATCCCGCTGGCCGTGCTGCCCGGTTACGTGCACAGCGAACTGGGTTTCAGTGCCGTGATCGCCGGGCTGGTGATCAGCGTGCAATACCTCGCCACCCTGCTCAGCCGCCCCATCGCCAGCCGCATCATCGACACCCTGGGCAGCAAGAAAGCGGTCATGTATGGCCTGGCCGGCTGCGGCCTGAGCGGCGTGTTCATGCTGGCCTGTGCGTTTCTCACCGAGCTGCCCTGGCTGAGCCTGGCCTGCCTGTTCATCGGCCGCCTGGTATTGGGCAGCGCCGAAAGCCTGGTGGGATCGGGCTCGATCGGCTGGGGCATCGGCCGGGTCGGCGCCGAGAACACCGCCAAGGTCATTTCCTGGAACGGCATCGCCAGCTACGGCGCACTGGCGATCGGCGCGCCGCTGGGCGTGCTGATGGTCAGGCACCTGGGGCTGTGGAGCATGGGCGTGAGCATCATCCTGCTCGGTGTGATCGGCCTGCTGCTGGCCTGGCCCAAGCGTGCCGCGCCCATCGTCAGCGGCGTGCGCCTGCCGTTCCTGCGCGTGCTGGGCAAGGTGTTCCCGCATGGTTCGGGTCTGGCCCTGGGGTCGATCGGCTTCGGCACCATCGCCACTTTCATCACTCTGTACTACAGCAGCCGAGGCTGGAGTAATGCAGCCCTGACCCTGAGCCTGTTCGGTGCCAGCTTCATCAGTGCGCGCCTGCTGTTCGGCAACCTGATCAACCGTATCGGCGGTTTCCGCGTGGCTATCGTGTGCCTGTCGGTGGAGACCCTGGGATTGCTGATGCTATGGCTCGCGCCCAATGCCGAGCTGGCCCTGGCGGGTGCGGCACTGAGCGGGTTCGGGTTCTCGCTGGTATTCCCGGCGCTGGGGGTGGAGGCGGTGAATCAGGTCTCGGCCGCCAACCGTGGGTCGGCGGTGGGGGCGTATTCGTTGTTCATCGACCTGTCGCTGGGGATTACCGGGCCGCTGGTGGGGGCGGTGGCGGCGGGGTTCGGCTTCGCTTCGATGTTTCTGTTCGCCGCCGGGGCGGCGGCGTGTGGGCTGGTGCTGAGTTTGTATCTGTACCGGCAGGCGCGGGTGGGGCGCAAGCAGGTGCCTTGATCTGATTTTTCAGGTGCCGTTTCGGGCCTCTTCGCGGGCAAGCCCGCTCCTACAGGTACTTCACCGAATTCAGGAGCGGTGGGGTACTTGTAGGAGCGGGCTTGCCCGCGAAGAGGCCCGATAAGGCCCCAGCAGGCTTCAGCGCTGCGCGTACTGCAGCACCACCTCCAGCGGATGGCGCATCTGCCGCTCGGTCATGCGTTTGACCTGGCTACGGCACGAATAGCCCGTGGCCAAGGCCTCGCCCTGCTTGTCCAGCTTGGTCGCCCAGGACTGCTCGAAGATGGTCCGCGACGTCTCCTGGTTACGCGCCTCGTGCCCGTAGGTACCGGACATGCCGCAGCAACCGGTGGCCTCGGTCACCAGCTTCAGCCCCAGGCGAGCGAACACCTGCTCCCATTGCTTGGTACTGGCCGGCACGTTGGTCTTCTCGGTGCAATGCGCCATCAGCCGGAAAGGTACCGGCGCTGCCGGCGCGACCTGTTCGGGCAGCACCTTGACCAGCCACTCCTGCGGCAGCAAGACCGTCGGGCAACCCTCCAGGCCCGGCACCTTCTGGTACTCCTGGCGATAGACCAAGGTCATCGCCGGGTCCAGGCCCACCAGCGGCACGCCGCAATCGGCCAGGGCCTTGAGCTGGGCGGCATTACGGATCGCCGCCTTGGCGAAGGCGCCCAGGAAGCCCTGAACGTGGAGCGGCTTGCCGTTGGCGCTGTAAGGCGCAAGGAACACGCGATGCCCCAGGCGATGCGCCAGCTCGATGAAATTGGCCAGCACCGACGTCTCGAAGTAACGGGTGAAGGCATCCTGCACCAGCACGATGCTGCGCTCGCGCTGCTCCGGGGTCAGTTCCATCAGCGCCGGCACACTGGCCACGCCGACCTTGCAGCGGGTGAGGGTCGACTGGAAGTTGAAACGGCTGATCAACGGGCTGTCGACCATGCCGATCTTGTCGGCCAGCAGCTTGCTCACCCACTTCGAGCCCATCACCGCGTTGTACAGCCCAGGCGCATGGGCCAGGTACGGAATGGTGAACTCGAGCGAGCCGATCAGGTAGTCGCGCAGCGGGCGCTGGTAGCGGCCGTGGTACAGCTCGAGGAAGCGCGAACGGAAGTCCGGCACGTTGACCTTGATCGGGCACTGCCCCGCGCACGACTTGCACGCCAGGCAACCGGCCATGGCGTCGTACACCTCGTGGGAGAAGTCTTCCTGGCCCTGGCTGCGCGCACGGTTGTTGCGCAGCCGTGCTGGCAGGCCCTTGAGCCACGAAACCTTGTTGCGCGCCGCCGCCAGCACGTCGATGTTGGCCTCGCCCTGCAGGCGCAGCCATTCGCGCATCAGCGAAGCACGGCCCTTGGGCGAATGCTGGCGTTCACGGGTGGCCTTCCACGACGGGCACATGGCGTCGTTGGGGTCGTAGTTGTAGCAGGCGCCGTTGCCGTTGCAGTGCACGGCACTCGGGAAGTCCTGCCACACGCGCTCGTCGATGGTACGGTCGAGGTCGCCGCGCAGGGTCACGCCATCGACCTTGGTCAGGCCTTCGGTACTGTCGGGCGGGGTACAGATCTTGCCGGGGTTGAGTTGGTTGTGCGGATCGAACGCGCCTTTCAGGCGTTGCAGCGCAGGGTACAGTTCGCCGAAGTATTCCGGCACGTATTCCGAGCGCAGGCCCTTGCCGTGCTCGCCCCAGAGCAGGCCGCCGTAGCTTTTGGTCAGCGCCGCCACGGCATCGGAAATAGGCTTGACCAAGGCAGCCTGGGCCGGATCCTTCATGTCCAGCGCCGGGCGAACATGCAGCACGCCGGCATCGACGTGACCAAACATGCCATAGGCCAGGCCATAGCCATCGAGCAGCGCGCGGAAGTCGGCGATGTAATCGGCCAACTGCTCCGGCGGCACCGCGGTGTCCTCGACGAATGGCTGCGGGCGGACTTCTCCTTCGACGTTGCCGAGCAGGCCCACCGAACGCTTGCGCATGGTGTACACGCGGGTCACGGCCTCGGCGCCCTCGGCCAAGGTATGGCCCAGACGCTCGACGCTGGTATCGCTGCGCAGGTGCTCGATGAACGCTTCGACCCGGGCATTGACCTCGGCAGGCTCGTCACCGCAGAACTCCACCAGGTTGATGCCCAGGGTCGGACGCTCGGGGTCGGCCGGGAAATATTCGGCAACGCTATGCCAGACGATGTCCTTCATCGCCAGCATCAGCACCTTGGAGTCGACCGTCTCGATCGACAGCGGCTTGAGCGCCATCAGCGCATTGGCATCGCGCAGGGCATCCATGAAGCTGGTGTAGCGCACGTTGACCAGCACCGCGTATTTCGGGATCGGCAGTACGTTGAGCTTGGCCTCGACCACGTAACCCAACGACCCTTCGGCGCCGCACAACACGCTGTTGAGGTTGAATCGGCCCTGCTCGTCGCGCAGGTGGGCCAGGTCGTAGCCGGTCAGGCAGCGATTGAGCTTGGGGAACGTGCGCTCGATCAGTTCGCCCTGGGTTTCCTGGATCTCGCGGGCCATGCGGTACACCTCGCCAACCCGGCCAGGCGCGGCGCAGGCCTGCTCCAGCGCGGTGTCGTCGATCGGCAGGCTGTGCAGGCGCTCGCCTCCGAGCAACACGCTGTGCAGCTCGAGCACGTGGTCGCGGGTCTTGCCGTAGGTGCAACTGCCCTGTCCACTGGCATCGGTGTTGATCATGCCGCCAACGGTGGCACGGTTGGAGGTGGACAGCTCGGGGGCGAAGAACAGGCCATGGGGCTTGAGCGCGGCATTGAGCTGGTCCTTGACCACACCGGCCTGGACCCGAACCCATCGTTCCTCGACATTGATCTCGAGGATGCTGTTCATGTGCCGCGACAGGTCGACGACGATGCCGTCGGTCAGCGATTGGCCGTTGGTGCCGGTGCCGCCACCGCGCGGGGTCAGCTTGACCTGCTGGAAGCGGACATCTCCCATCAAAGTGGCCACCCGCGCCACGTCGTCGGCGTCCATTGGGAACACCGCCGCCTGGGGCAGGCGCTGGTAGATCGAGTTGTCGGTGGCCAGCACCGTACGGGTGCCGTAGTCGGCGCTGATCTGGCCACGGAAGCCGCTGCTGCGCAGGGCTTCGAGGAATTCGGGGTAGTTGGCGCTCGGCGGGGTGGTCTGCAGCTGGGCGATCATCGAAGGATGGCCTCTTGATATTGGCTAATTCACGGAAAACCTGTCGTACCGGCATGGGTCGTTTCATGCAGGGATGACGTATGGGCCAATGTTCCTGTAGTTTCGCTGCGGGGGCAAACGGATAATCCTGCCGCTATCGATGACTTTTATGAATGAATTACCGACACCTCACTCCGTCGATGTCGCTACTGCTGGCTTTCGAGGCTGCTGCCCGGCATGAAAGCTACACCCGCGCAGCCGCTGAACTGTCGCTGACCCAAAGCGCCGTGAGCCGCCAGGTGCAGGCCCTGGAGCAGCAACTGGGGCTGACCTTGTTCCGCCGCGAAGGCCGCCAGGTGCAGTTGACCGATGTCGGCCGGCTGTACCAGCGCGAGCTGAGCGAGGCACTCGGGCGCATCCGCAGCGCGACCTTGCAGGCGTTGGCCTACCAGTCCGGGGTCGGCACCCTGCGCCTGGCGACGCTGCCGACCTTCGGTTCCAAGTGGCTGTTGCCGCGCCTGCATGCGTTTTACAGCGCGCATCCGGGCATGCTGGTGCATATTCATTCACGAATCGAAGCCATCAACTTCGCTACCAGCGAAATCGACGCCGCCATCGGCGTGGCCAGCCACGACCTGCCTGGGTTGATCTGCCATCGCCTGCATGCCGAGGAGCTGGTGGTGATACTGCCGCCGCAGGCTGCTGGCGATGACCACGGCTGGGGGCCATCGCGGATCAGCGAAGAGGTGCTGCTGAACGTGGCCAACAACCCGCATGCCTGGGGCGAGTGGTTCTCCCACCACGGCCTGCCGCACCGGGCAATGCGCCTGGGGCCGAGTTTCGAGCTGACCTCGCACTTGATCCAGGCGGTGCGGGCGGGGATCGGCATTGGGCTGGTGCCACGGATTCTGGTGGAGGAAGAGCTGGCCAAGGGCGAGTTGTTCAGCCCTGGGGAAGCGTTTGCCAGCCAGCGCAGCTATTACCTGATCTATCCGCCGAGGAACGAGGCGTTGCCTTCGCTGCGGGCGTTTCGCGGTTGGTTGTTGGAGCAGATCTGACATTTCTACAGCCCGCGAAGGGCCGGCACAGACAACAAAAAGCCCGATGCCAGTCACCTGACATCGGGTTTTCATCAAGCGCTAACACTTACTTGGCAGCAGCTTGAGCCACCACCCGGCGCTTGCCCTTGACCACGTAGAACAGGAACATCACCAGCAACCACACCGGAATCGCATACACCGAGACCTGGATATCAGGAATCATCAGCATGACGCCCAGGATCAGCACCACGAAAGCCAGCACCAGGTAGTTGCCATACGGGTAGAACAGCGCCTTGAACAAAGGCTTCTGCCCGGTACGGTCGAGGTGCTGGCGGAACTTCAGGTGCGAGTAGCTGATCATCGCCCAGTTGATCACCAGGGTCGCGACCACCAGCGACATCAGCAGCTCCAGTGCATTCTGCGGCATCAGGTAGTTGAGCAGCACGGCGATCAGGGTCACGGCCGCCGATACCAGGATCGAACGCACCGGCACCCCGCGCTTGTCGACCTTGGCCAGTGCCGCCGGGGCATCCCCTTGCTCGGCCATGCCCAGCAACATGCGGGCGTTGCAGTAGGTGCCGCTGTTGTACACCGACAGCGCCGCGGTCAGTACCACGAAGTTCAGCAGGTGGGCGGCCACGTCGCTGCCCAGCATCGAGAACACCTGGACGAACGGGCTGCTGCCGTAGCTGCCGCCGGATGCGTCGATGCTGGCGACCAGGCTGTCCCAAGGGGTCAGCGACAACAGCACGACCAAAGCGCCGACATAGAAGATCAGGATCCGGTAGATGACCTGGTTGATCGCCTTGGGGATCACGGTCTTCGGCTTGTCGGCCTCGGCTGCGGTGAAGCCGAGCATTTCCAGGCCACCGAACGAGAACATGATGAATGCCAGGGCCATCACCAGGCCGCTCACCCCATGCGGGAAGAAGCCACCGTGCGACCACAGGTTGCTCACCGAAGCGTCCGGACCGCCGCTGCCGCTGGTCAGCAGGTAAGCGCCCAGGCCGATCATGCCGACGATCGCCGCGACCTTGATGATCGCGAACCAGAACTCGGCCTCGCCGAACACCTTGACGTTCATCAGGTTGATGGCGTTGATCAGCAGGAAGAAACCGGCCGCCGTGACCCAGGTCGGGATCTCCGGCCACCAGTAGTGGATGTACTTACCGACTGCGGACAATTCCGACATGCCGACCAGGATGTACAGCACCCAGCAGTTCCAGCCCGAAAGGAAGCCGGCAAAGCCGCCCCAGTAGGTGTGGGCGAAGTGGCTGAACGAGCCGGCCACCGGCTCCTCGACGATCATCTCGCCCAGCTGGCGCATGATCATGAAGGCGATGAAGCCGCAGATGGCGTAGCCAAGGATCATCGACGGGCCAGCGGATTTCATCACCCCCGCCGAGCCCAGGAACAGGCCGGTACCAATCGCGCCGCCGAGGGCGATCAATTGGATATGGCGGTTCTTCAGGCCGCGCTTCAGCTCGCCTGAATGCATGTTTTGTCCACTCATGAACGAAGTCACCTGCATTGTTTTTATCTGTGACGGAATCGGACCCACCGCGCTCGTGGCGCAGCGGAATGGGCAAGGTGGTTACCTTGGGTTTCTTGAGCACGGGCCAGCCAGCCGGCCTTGAACAAGAGTGCGCGGGTACGCAGGAGGGTCACAGGTAAAACGCGGCGCACTGTATACCCCCGCAAGCGCGCAGGCGTCAACGCGTTGCGTCAATTCCCGAGAGAAAAACGCAGCGTGCCTGGGGTAGAGGCCTTGGAAGGCTGGGTGATCGGCGTACATGGCGCCTCCATTTCTTGTTCTGTAGACCCGACTCTACGGTCGGGCTTCTTGCACACGGCAATGCCCGCTATCTCAGCGTTGTAGAGCGGTTGCGGCAAGGGGGTGGACGCAGATGGAGGGCTCTTGAGGAAGGCGCTTGCGGAAAGCCATGTTTACAGAGGACAGAAAAATCCCAAAACAGGGCTGCTTTCAGCTGATTTTGTACAGATTTGTTTACAGGGTGGTTCGAGAACTTGCCAGTCGTCCGAAATAATCTTTCCGTTCAACAGGTTGGCGAAGCTGGAGTGCCTATCGCAGGCACAAAAAAGCCAGCCCGGAGGCTTATGCTGTTCACTTAAGCACGACATCGCCGGCATTAGGGCCGCTTTGCGGCCCATCGCGACACAAGGCCGCTCCCACACAGACCGTGAATGCCCCTATTTACAGGGCAACCACGGACAATGTGGGAGCGGCCTTGTGTCGCGATGGGCTGCGTAGCAGCCCCGGCAATCTCAAGTGAACTGCATTAGACCGGAGGCTGGCTTTGGGTCACCGCAGCGAATCAACCACGCGGCTTGCCACGACCACGGCCTGCCGGCTTGTCACCTTCGGGCTTGGTAGGGCGCTTGCGCATGTCGCTCGGGCGCTCGGCCACGGCGCTGCCGCGGCTGCCCTTGCGCGGCGCTTCTTCGCGCGGCTGGCGCGCAGGACGCTCGGCAGCGCCGCCCTCATGGGCCGGACGCAGGTTGCGTACCCGCTCGTTGCGCCCCATCGGCCGGGAGGATTTGCGCTGCATGCGCTCCATGCGGTCCTTGGTCTTGAGGTTGACCGCTGGCAGCGCCACCGGCTGCAAGCCTACCTCGGCAGCGAGGATGTCGATCTCGCCCTGGGTCATTTCACGCCAGCGGCCCATCGGCAGGTCGGAGTTGAGGAACACCGGGCCGAAGCGCACGCGCTTCAAGCGGCTGACCACCATGCCCTGCGATTCCCACAGGCGGCGTACTTCGCGGTTACGGCCTTCCATCACCACGCAGTGATACCAGTGGTTGAAGCCTTCGCCGCCCGGCGCCTTCTGGATGTCGGTGAACTTGGCCGGGCCGTCTTCGAGCATCACGCCGGCTTTCAGGCGCTCGATCATCTCATCGTCGACTTCGCCACGTACACGCACCGCATATTCGCGGTCCATCTCGTAGGACGGGTGCATCAGGCGGTTGGCCAGTTCACCGTCGGTGGTGAACAGCAGCAGGCCGGTGGTGTTGATGTCCAGGCGGCCGATGTTGATCCAGCGACCTTCTTTCGGTCGTGGCAGGCGGTCGAACACGGTTGGACGGCCTTCCGGGTCGTCACGGGTGCAGATCTCGCCATCGGGCTTGTTGTACATGATCACCCGGCGGGTGGCCTCGGCAGCCTCCTCGCGCTTGATCAGCTTGCCGTCGACGGCGATGGCGTCGTGCAGGTCGACGCGCTGGCCGAGGGTGGCCTCGACGCCGTTGACCTTGATGCGGCCCTGGCTGATCCAGGCTTCGACGTCACGGCGCGAGCCCACGCCGATGCGCGCCAGCACTTTCTGCAGCTTTTCGCCGGATGGAGGGGTGATCTCGGTATCTTGCAGGTCTTGCTCACTCATCTGGGCACCTCCCGGTGTAGGAATGAAAACAGGGTTCTGGCGACGAACGCGCCAAAAGGCCGCGCATCATACGCGGTTCGGGTTGGGAACGCACTGGAGCGTAGAGGGTTTTGTGGGCTTTGTTGACTGTTTCTGCCTAATGGTAGTGGGCAGTGCCGGCCTCTTCGCGGGACAAGCCCGCTCCTACAGGTGCGGCGTCGTCCCTGTAGGAGCGGGCTTGTCCCGCGAAGAGGCCGCTACGGACAGCACACCCATCAGGGCTGCAACTTGCCCTCGTCCTCGACCGAAACCTCAGGCTCTTCTTCGCGCAGATCATCGAAATCGGTCTTCAGCCCCTCCTCCATCTGATCCAGCTCCACCAGCAGGCTTCGGAAGCTGGTCTCTTCCTTCGGCTCGCCCACTACCTCTTCCTCACCCAGGCTGGCATCGGCCAACGCTTGCAAATGCGCCGGCACTGGTGCGTCGTCCGGGTCCAGAACCGGCTCGGGCGCAGGCTCCATCTCGCGCAGTTCGGCCAGCGCCGGCAACTCGTCCAGGCTCTTGAGGTTGAAGTGGTCGAGAAACGCCTTGGTGGTGGCGAACATGGCCGGGCGCCCGGGCACCTCGCGATAACCGACCACACGAATCCACTCGCGCTCCATCAGGGTCTTGATGATGTTGCTATTGACCGCCACACCACGCACATCCTCGATTTCGCCCCGGGTGATCGGCTGACGGTAGGCAATCAACGCCATGGTTTCGAGCAGCGCGCGGGAATACCGCTGCGGGCGCTCCTCCCACAGCCGTCCGACCCAGGGCGCATAGTCCTCGCGGATCTGCAGGCGATAACCGCTTGCCACTTCCTTGAGTTCGAAAGCACGCCCGGCGCAGGACTTGCCGAGCACTTCAAGGGCCTTCTTGAACACCTTGGGCTCGGGGCGCTCGGCCTCCTCGAACAGCTCGTAGAGGCGTTCGAGCGACTGCGGCTTGCCCGAGGCGAGCAGAAAGGCTTCGATCAGCGACGCCAAGTCGCGGGGTTCATTCAGATTCATCGGGTTCTTCGACAGACTCG